>JAAVVA010000001.1 GCA_018449715.1 Acidobacteriaceae bacterium dw_441
ATGAAGCGCCGCCCGCTTCTACGGAAGCGGGCGGCGACTCAAACAAGTTCTTTGCGTAAAGAAAAGAGAGAAGACGATGGCAGGACAGAGAATCAGGATTCGTTTGAAGGCTTATGACTACCGCGTACTCGACACCTCCACGGGAGAGATTGTTGAGACGGCCAAGCGCACGGGCGCTCAGGTTGCAGGGCCGATTCCGTTGCCGACGATCAAGAACAAGTATTGCGTTCTGCGTTCGCCCCACGTTGACAAGAAGTCGCGCGAGGCCTTCGAGATCCGCACGCACAAGCGCCTGATCGACATTCTCGAGCCGACCCAGCAGACCGTGGACGCCCTGATGAAGCTCGACCTCCCGGCTGGTGTGGACGTAGAGATCAAGACCGTTCAGAAGTAAGGATCGAAGTTTTAGCAGTACCTACAGTGCCGGCGTGAAGCCAGCATGATGAGGAAAGGAAAAGAAGATGTCAGTACAGGGAATTCTCGGTAAGAAAGTCGGTATGACCCAGATGTTCGATGAGAAGGGTGATGTTCACCCGATCACCGTTCTGAAGGCGGGTCCCTGCGTGATTACGCAACTCAAGACCCTGGCCAAGGACGGCTACGATGCCGCGCAGATCGGCTATGTCGACTTCGTCAAGGCTTCGAAGGTAAACAAGGCCATGACCGGCCACTTCGCCAAGTCGAATGTTCCTCCGGTTCGTATCCTCAAGGAAGTTCCGCTTGAGGCTCCTGCGACTGGCGAGAACGGCGAGCAGGCAGAGGGTGTGAAGGCGGGCGATCGTATTCTGGTCGATATCTTCGCCGACGACAAGTTCGTGGATATTATCGGAACCTCGAAGGGACGCGGCTTTGCCGGTGTCATTCGTCGTCACGGTTTCGGCGGCGGCCCCAAGTCGCACGGCCACATGTTCCAGGTGCAGGGTTCGATCGGCGCATCGTCGTTCCCCTCGCGCGTTTTCCCTGGCCAGCGTATGCCCGGCCACATGGGACACGATCAGGTGACGGTTCGCAACCTGCGCATCCGTGGAATTGATCTGGACGATAACCTTCTGCTGGTCGAGGGCGCTGTTCCCGGACCGCGTGACGGATACGTTCTGATCTCGAAGGCCAAGGCTCCGCCGCGTGAGCGTCGTGGCTTCGGCGGATCGGGCACGATCGATCCTCTGAAGGCTTCGAAGAAGGCTTCGGCGAAGAAGAAGTAGTTTTGAGCGGCCCGCGCCTTCGGCGCAAGGATTGAAGGCGCGGGCCGCGTAAACAAGCAACAACCCTCTGCTCGGGGAACAGACCGGGAAATGCAGAGTAACAACGTCAGGGCGCGCCGCAACGATGGCCGCACAGAAAGAGAACGGAAGCACGATGGCAAACATCAACGTAGTGAATCTCGGAGGATCGAAGGTCGGCGAGTTTGAGCTGGCCGATGCGGTCTTCGCCGGAGAGATTAACGATGCACTTCTTTGGGAGGCGGTGAAGCACTATCGCGCCGCTCTGCGCCAGGGAACTGCCGCGACCAAGAACCGGAAGCTGGTCTCGGGAGCCGGCAAGAAGCTGTGGAAGCAGAAGGGCACCGGCCGCGCTCGCGTGGGCTCGATCCGCACCCCGCTCTGGCGTGGCGGCGGTACGGTCCACGGACCTCAGCCGCGCAGCTATGAGTATGCGTTCCCGCAGAAGAAGCTGATGGGCGCGCTGCGCTCGGCCATCACGGCGAAGATCAGCGAAGGCAAGATCACCATCGTCGATTCGTTCTCGGTTCCCGAGGCCAAGACCAAGCTCTATCGCCAGGCACTCGACAAGCTCGAGGCGGGCAAGACCACTCTGCTGGTTGAGACGAGCAAGATGCTGGACGAGAAGCTTTATCTCGGTTCGCGCAACCTGCCGGGCGTCGAGCTGGTTCTCAGCTCCGAGGTTCACCCGTACGACCTGCTTCGTTACGAGCACGCCGTCTTCTCGAAGGACGCCATTGAGGCCCTTCAGGAGACGCTGAAGAAATATGTTTCGAAGCGTAAGACCGCTTCCGATAAGGAGGTCGCGTAAATGCCGACCCTGTATACCGTCATTCGCCGCCCGCTGATCACCGAGAAGGGCATGGGCGTCAAGGAGACTCAGAACACCCTGGTCTTCGAAGTCGCCGAGAAGGCTACCAAGACCGAGGTCAAGCAGGCGGTCGAGAGCCTCTTCAAGGTGAAGGTCGATGCCGTCCGCACCGCAATCGTTGAAGGTAAGGAGCGCCGCCGCGGAAAGTTCGCCGGCTACCGCCCTGACTGGAAGAAGGCATACGTCAAGCTGAAGGCCGGCGAGAAGATGCCGGAGTATCTCGACAGCCTGTAAGGCGATGAGTCATTAGTCATCTCGCAATAAAGAGGATGGCTGGAACAGAGCACGAAGTTTCGAACTAGCTGAAAAGCCGGTGCGAACCGGAAGCGAAAAGCTAGGAGCTAAGAAGAAGATGCCGATCAAATCTTTTAGACCGATTACACCATCGCTGCGCTTTACCACGACGCTGCGCAACGACGATCTGACGACCGACAAGCCGCATAAGCCGCTTCTCGCCGTCAAGCAGCGCACGGGCGGACGCAACTCCACCGGCGCGCTGACGATCCGCCATCACGGCGGCGGACACAAGAAGAAGCTGCGCCTGATTGACTTCAAGCGCGACAAGTTCGGAATTCCGGCGACCGTCAAGACGATCGAGTACGATCCGAACCGCAGCTCGCGCATCGCCTTGGTGAGCTATGCCGACGGTGAGAAGCGCTACATCCTTCAGCCCATTGGCCTGAAGGTTGGCCAGTCCATCATGAGCGGCCCCGAGGCCGACATCCTGGTGGGCAACGCTCTGCCGCTCAAGAACATTCCGGCCGGTACGACGGTCCACAACATCGAGCTTCGTCCTGGCAAGGGCGCGCAGATGGCCCGTTCGGCGGGATCCTCGGCGCAGCTGATCGCCAAGGAAGGTGACTACGCTCTGCTGAAGCTGCCCTCCGGCGAGACCCGCCGGGTCCTGGTCGATTGCATGGCGACCGTCGGACAGGTGGGCAACACCGATCACGAGAACGTGACCATCGGTAAGGCGGGACGTAACCGCTGGAAGGGCATTCGCCCGGCCAACCGCGGTGTCTCGATGAACCCGGTCGACCACCCGCACGGTGGTGGTGAGGGTAAGACCTCGGGCGGACGTCACCCTGTGACGCCGTGGGGCCAGCCGACTCGCGGATACAAGACGCGTAACAACAAGCGGACCGATGTGTTTATCGTGAACCGCCGCAGCAAGTAAAGGATTCGGAGCTAACAGATGGCACGTTCTACGAAAAAAGGTCCGTTTATTGATGACCACCTCATGACCAAGATTGAGGTCATGAACCAGACGAATGACAAGAAGGTCCTTCGTACCTGGTCGCGCCGCTCGACGATCCATCCGGACTTCGTCGGCCACACGATTGCGGTTCACAACGGTCGCAAGTTCATTCCGGTCTACGTGACGGAGAACATGGTCGGCCACAAGCTCGGCGAGTTTGCCGCGACCCGCACCTTCAAGGGCCACTCCGCCAAGACTGAGTCGTCAGCGAAGCCCCGCTAAGAAGCATCACGTCTGGCGGGAAGCAAGCAATTTTCGTTTTTAGCTTTTCAAGGAAGAAGTCATGGCTAAGGCAGCAGAGAAAACAAGAGAGTTCCGCGCGGAGGCAAAGTTCCAGCGCACCAGCCCGCAGAAGGCTAAGCTAGTCCTGGACCTGATCAAGGGGCTCCGTGTGGAGCAGGCGATCAATACGGTTCACTTCAACAACAAGCGCATCGCGCCGGTCGTCGAGAAGGTTCTGCGCTCGGCGGTCCAGAACGCCAACTACCTCTCGCAGGAGCAGGGGCTGGACGTCGATGTGGACAACCTGTACGTGAAGTCCGCGGTGGCCAACGAGGGTCCGCGTATGAAGCGTATCCGGCCTGCCCCGATGGGCCGCGCCTTCCGCTACCAGCGTCGTCTCGCCCACATCATTGTGACCGTGGCCGAGAAGAACAAGCCTGCGACGGGGAAGGTGGTCGAAGAGACCCCGGCGGCTCCCGCGAAGAAGGCGGCAGCTAAGAAGACGGCCACCAAGACCGCGGCGAAGAAGGCTCCGGCCAAGAAGGCCGCAAAGAAGACGGCGACCAAGAAGGCCGAGTAATTTCTCGAGCTTTTGAGGTCCGCCTGGACTAAAATAGAAGTTTTGGATCACCGCCCGCCGGCTCAACCGGTCAGGAGCGCAGAGTAAAGGGAAGCTATGGGACAGAAAGTCCATCCGTATGGGTTTCGCCTCGGCGTAAACAAGCCGTGGAAGTCGCGCTGGTTTGTGGAGCGCGGCTATGACAAGCTGCTGGTCGAGGACGTCAAGCTGAAGGCCGAGCTCCGTGAGAAGCTGAAGGCCGCCGGCGTCAGCTCGGTCGAGGTGGAGCGTCCCGGCAACAAGCTGCGCCTGATCATCCGCACCGCGCGTCCGGGCATCATCATCGGCCGCAAGGGCGCCGAGATCGACAAGCTGAAGGCCGACATTCAGAAGCGCACCAACCGCGAGGTTTTTGTCGACATCCTCGAGGTGAACAAGCCTGAGCTCGACGCTCAGCTGGTGTCCGAGAATATCGCGCTGCAGCTTGAGAAGCGCGTCAGCTTCCGCCGCGCGATGCGCAAGTCGGTTGATTCGGCTCTGCGTTTCGGCTGCAAGGGCATCAAGGTCCGCGTTTCGGGCCGCCTGAACGGAAACGAGATCGCCCGCTCCGAGTGGTATCTCCAGGGCCGTCTGCCGCTGCACACGCTGCGCGCCGACATCGACTACGGTTTCTCCGAGGCGCACACGACCTACGGGATCATCGGCGTCAAGACCTGGATCTACCGTGGCGATATCTACGAGCAGAAGAAGCGCCGCGACCAGGGAACGACTACGGGTGTCTTCAAGTCGTAAGTGCAGCCGCTAGCTTTCAGCTAGCTTGCCTGTGGAACGAGTTTTTTTGATTCAGCCATCTCCGGCGAGGAGTCGGGGATGGCAGCTAAACAGCTAGGGGTTTCGTTATGTTGATGCCTAAGAAGGTGAAGTATCGCAAGCAGCAGCGCGGCCGTATGACCGGCAAGGCGTGGCGCGGCTCCGATCTTTCGTTCGGCGACTACGGCCTGAAGGTCATGGAGTGCGGTTACATCACTGACCGCCAGATCGAGGCCAGCCGTATCGCAATGACGCGTTTCATCAAGCGCGGTGGCAAGGTTTGGTTGCGTCTGTTCCCGGACAAGCCGATCACGAGGAAGCCGGCCGAAACCCGTATGGGTAAGGGTAAGGGCGCTCCGGATCACTGGGTCTGTGTCGTTCGTCCCGGACGCATCCTGTTCGAGATGGAGGGTGTCAACCCTGAGATAGCCAAAGAGGCCATGCGCCTGGCTGCTCACAAGCTGCCGCTCAAGACCACGTTTGTACAGCGCCACGACGTCGTAAGCACCGCCGCGGCCAAGTAAGAGTTTGAAGGAAAAGACAATGGAACTCGATAAGATCCGTAACCTCAGTGACGAAGAGCTCAAAAGCGAGCAGACGAAGGCTGCAGAGCAGCTTTTCCGCATCCGCTTTCAGCAGGGCCTCGGCAACACCGAGGGCGTCAAGAAGCTGCGGTCGCTGAAGCTCGATATCGCCCGCATCAAGACCGTCGCCCGTGAGCGCGAGCTGGCAGCAGCCGCGAGCAAGAAAGCAGAGTAAGGACTAAGCTATGGCAGAGATCACCAACAACACCGAAGCCGCCGAGCAGACCGCCTCCCGCCGTAACGAGAAGGTCGGCCTGGTCGTCTCGACCAAGATGCAGAAGACCATCGTCGTCGAGATCGAGATGCGCAAGGCGCACCCCAAGTACAAGCGCGTCATGAAGTCGAACAAGAAGTTCTACGCGCACGACGAGCAGAACTCGGCCCGCGTGGGCGATGTGGTTCGCATCCGCGAGGCCCGTCCCCTGTCGAAGCTGAAGCGCTGGTCGCTCGAGGAGATCGTCCGACGCAGCTCGCTGGCCCTGGCCGACGAGAAGGCTCCCGCGACCGAGGCCAAGTAAGCCTGTTTGCGTCGCGGAACCCTGCGGCGCAGTGAGGTTCTGAAGAATTTGAGCCAGGGGAGTTTGAAGCCCTGGCCGCACCACCAGGAGACGAACGATGTCAGTACAGATGAGAACAATCCTTGACGTGGCCGACAACTCCGGCGCGCGCAAGCTGCAGGTGATCCTGCCCCTCGGTGGCGGTCTCGGCAAGAAGGCCGGCCTGGGCGACGTCGTCACCGCGGCGGTCAAAGAGGCTTCCCCGGACGGAACCGTCAAGAAGGGCAAGGTCGTCAAGGCCGTGATCGTGCGGACCCGCAAGGAGTACCGCCGCAAGGACGGAACCTATATCCGCTTCGACCAGAACGCCGCCGTCGTGATCAACGATTCGATGGAGCCGGTCGGAACCCGCGTCTTCGGACCCGTGGCCCGCGAGCTGCGCGAGAAGAAGTTCCTCAAGATCGCTTCGCTGGCGCCTGAGGTCATCTAGTTTTAGCCGCTTCGGCGGCTCATTAAGCGGGTTCCGGCTCCGACAGATCGCCGAGGGTAGGAGAGGTAAAGTTATGGCAGGCATCAAGATTAAGCGCAACGATACGGTTGAGGTGATCGCCGGTAAGGACAAGGGCAAGCGTGGCCGCGTTCTGCGCGTGATTACGGAGAAGAATCGCGTTCTGGTCGAGAACGTGATGCTCGTCAAGAAGCACGTGAAGCCGAACCCGCAGCGCAACATCAAGGGCGGCATCGCCGAGCAGGAAGCTCCGATCCACATCTCGAACGTGATGCTGGTCGACGGCGAGGGCAAGAAGACCCGCGTTGGAGCCCGTGTCGAGGGCGACAAGAAGGTTCGTTTCTCCAAGGCGAGCGGAAGCCCGATCGCCGACAAGGCGAAGAAGTAAGCGGCAGTTTCCGTCAGAGTTGAGTCGTACGTAGTTCAATAAAAGGATCACCCCACGAAACGGTATACGGCCTCGGCCAACCCGGAACCGTGGAGAAAGCGAAGACAAGAAAATGGCATCACGTTTCAGAGAGAAGTACGAAAAAGAGATCAAGGTCGCTCTGGGCAAAGAGCTTAACATCGAGAATGTGATGGCGATCCCGAAGCTTGAGAAGATCGTCGTCAACATGGGTCTCGGCGAAGCGACCCAGAACGTCAAGATCATGGACCCCCTGGTGGCCGATCTTGGCGCCATCACCGGGCAGAAGCCGGTGACGACGAAGGCGAAGAAGTCCATCGCCGCATTCAAGGTGCGTGAGGGAATGCCCATCGGCGCGATGGTTACGCTGCGTGGCGATGCGATGTACGAGTTCCTGGACCGCCTGATCTCGATCGCTCTTCCCCGTGTCCGCGACTTCCGCGGCGTCTCGTCGAAGAGCTTCGATGGCCGCGGCAACTACACGCTCGGCCTGCGCGACCAGCTGATCTTCGCCGAAATCGATTATGCGAAGGTCGACAAGACCAAGGGTATGAACGTCACCATCGTGACCACCGCGCAGGACGACAATGGCGCCCGCGCACTGCTGAGGGCCTTTGGAATGCCCTTCCGGCAGGGAGCGTAACAGCAGGGGTCTTCGCGACCGCAACCGTTTTGGAAGGATAGAGAGTAAAAGGTTATGTCCACTACTGCAAAGCGCGTCAAAGACGCAAGAAAGCCGAAGTTCAAGTCCCGCCAGCACAACCGCTGCCAGCTCTGCGGTCGTCCTCGCGCCTTCCTTCGGAAGTTCGGCGTCTGCCGTCTCTGCTTCCGCTCGCTCGCTCTCAAGGGAGAGATTCCGGGCGTCGTGAAGTCGAGCTGGTAAGTGATCTGCGAAGATCGGGAGGAATCCCGATCTTCGATCTCTTCAGGTCCAAAGAACCTGATAGAATTAAACGGTCAATCCGCGTGTGAGGATTTCCGCTCATACGCCCGCTCCAGAGACCTCATTCAAGCCACGGCTTAGGGTGCAGACGTCTGGAACGTAACACTCAGGCAACAAGACATTTCCGCTGGTTCTCGCCGGACTGCGCGAGCGAACGGGGAATGAAGGAGAATGAATGAACCTCACCGATCCAGTAGCAGATTTCCTGACCCGCATCCGTAACTCCATCCGGGCCCGTCACCAGAAGCTCGACGTTCCCGCCTCCAAGCTCAAGGCTGAGATCGCCCGCATCCTCAAGGATGAGGGTTATATCGCCAACTACAAGGCGACCGAGGAGAACGGCCAGAAGGTTATTCGCGTGTACCTGAAGTACGGCGTGAACAACGAGGCCGCAATCCGCGACCTGCAGCGCGTTTCGCGTCCCGGATGCCGCGTGTATGTTGGCCGTGACGAGATCCGTCGCGTTCAGGGCGGCCTTGGAATCTCGATCATGACCACCCCGAAGGGTGTGATGACCGGACGCCAGGCTCGTCGCGAAGGTGTTGGCGGCGAGATTCTCTGCGAAGTCTGGTAATCAGGTTTTAGTTGTAACCGGTAGCTTGTCTGCCGTCGGCTGCAGTGGAACGAAGAGGAAAGCCGCTTCGCGACTCGCAAGCCACTCAAAGGATTTGAAATGTCTCGTATTGGCAAAAAGCCGATTGTTCTGCCCGCAGGTGTGAAGTACACCGTCAATGGCGACAGTGTTCTCGTCGAAGGCCCGAAGGGTAAGGTAACCGCGATGCTCCCGGGTGGCATCAAGCTCGTGGAGAAGGACGGCGCTCTTCTGGCGGAGCGTGAGAACGATAAGCAGGCTGCGTTCCACGGTCTCGCTCGCGCTCTGGTCTTCAATGCGGTGCAGGGTGTGACCGCTGGCTGGACCAAGGAGCTTGACATCGTCGGTATCGGATACCGCGTCGAGCTGAAGGGCAAGAACATGGTTGTGTTCACGCTCGGCTACTCGCACCCGATCGAGTTCCCGCTGCCTGCGGGCATCGAGGTCGCGATCGACCCGAAGCAGACGCACGTGACCATCTCCGGCATCGACCGGCAGAAGGTCGGCCAGGTTGCCGCCGATATGCGCTCCCTGCGTAAGCCCGATCCGTACAAGAACAAGGGCGTCCGCTATACCGGCGAGAAGCTGAAGAAGAAGGTTGGTAAGACGGGCGCCAAGTAATCGGGGAACGTAGATCGACCCCCGCGCTTTGCGTCAAGACGGGCGCCAGGTAAGCGCCAGTCGGGTGCAAGGTATAGCGCCTGAGCCATAAGTTAGGAACTGGAGGCTGAGTTGGAAGGTGACTCGGCAAGTTTGAGGAAGCTCAAAGCTCCACCTCCAGTCCCTGTTCCAGATTTCGCAGTTCAACACCGAACGTCGCAGGTACTCCGGCGACGCTTTTAGGAAGGAAGCAAACTATGATTACACCTCGTAAGCGTGACGTAATCCGCAAGCGTGTCCATACGCGTATCCGTGAGAAGCTTTCGGGAACGGCAGAGCGTCCGCGCCTGAACGTCTACCGCTCGCTGGACCACATCTACACCCAGCTGATCGACGACCACGCCGGCGTCACCCTGGCCTCGGCTTCGACCGTGGCCAAGAAGGGCGAAGAGAAGAAGGCCGGCGGCAACATCGCTGCGGCGGTTGAGGTTGGTAAGCAGATCGCTCAGCGCGCGCAGGAGAAGGGCATCAAGAAGGTGGTCTTCGACCGTGGCGGCTACCTCTATCACGGCCGCATCAAGGCTCTCGCCGACGCTGCCCGCGAAGCCGGGCTGGAGTTCTAGGTTCTAAGTTTCTGAAAGGCCTGTACCCGCAAACGGGCGGCCAGAAAGCTGGATAAGACACTATGGCAACAAAGAAGAAGATCGACGCGAACAAGCTCAACCTGAAGGATCAGGTCGTCAGCATCAACCGCGTCACGAAGGTCGTCAAGGGTGGTAAGAATATGTCCTTTGCCGCGCTGGTTGTGATCGGCGACCCGGCTGAGGGCGTTGTGGGCTACGGCTCGGGCAAGGCCAAGGAGGTTCCGCAGGCCATCCGCAAGGGCATCGAGGCCGCGAAGAAGAATCTCGTGAAGGTGAACCTGACCGAGACCTCAATTCCTCACCAGGTTCTGGGCCACTACGGCGCGGGCCAGGTGATGCTGAAGCCCGCCCCCGAAGGTACCGGCGTCATCGCCGGCGGCACGGTTCGCGCCGTGATGACCTCGGCCGGCGTGCAGAACGTCCTGACGAAGTCCATCGGCACCAAGAACCCGCACAACGTCATCAAGGCCACCTTCGACGCTCTCATCCAGCTTCGCAACAAGGCCGAGGTCGCCGCTCTGCGCGGTAAGGCTGAAGACGAGCTGTAAGAACAAGTTTGAAGAAGTAAGAGGAGTTTTTAGCTATGGCCGAAACCAAAGCCAAAATCAAGCTGCAGTACTTCCGTTCGAAGATCGCCACGCCGGAGAAGCACAAGCTCGTCGTCAAGGGCCTTGGCTTCACCCGTCTGAACCAGATCGTCGAGCGTGAGGACACGCCGTCTATCCGCGGCATGGTCGCCAAGGTTCCGCATCTCGTCCGCGTCGTCGAGTAACTGGAACCAAGGGAATCATCGACCGGCCTCGTGCCGGTCCACAAATGCGAGTCGGGAGTAAGTCTCCCGGCGTTATAGCGAGGAAATCATGGCAATTCGTAATCTCTCCAATCTGAAGGCCCCTGCAAAGGCCAATAGCAACAAGAAGCGTGTCGGACGCGGTATGGGTTCCGGCATGGGTAAGACCTCGACCCGCGGCCACAAGGGCCAGGGATCGCGTTCGGGCTCGAGCCTGATGCGCGGCTTCGAGGGTGGCCAGATGCCGCTGCACCGTCGTCTTCCCAAGCGCGGCTTCACCAACATTTTCCGCACCGAGTACACCGTGCTTGGCCTCGACCGTATCGCCGAGATCAATGCTGCGACCTCGGAGTCCGAGTTCACCCTGGACAAGATCATCGCCCTCGGCCTGCTCCGCAAGCGCAACGGCCTGATCAAGGTTCTGAACAACGGTGAGATCACGGCGGCTGTGACCGTTTACGCCCACAAGTTCTCGAAGACCGCCCAGGAGGCGATCGAGAAGGCCGGCGGCAAGGCTGTCCTGATCGCCTAAGCGGCAAGGGCTGCGAGCATGTAGAATCCAAGTCAGGCGGGGGAGTCGCTCCCTCGCCTGACGTTTCATCAGAATCCTTCTGCCCCACTTTCGAGGTTCCGCTCTCCGATGTTCGACAAGTTCGCAAACATCTTCCGCATTCCAGACCTTCGCAAGCGCGTTCTGTTCACGCTGGGTCTGCTGGCGGTCTACCGTCTTGGGTCTCACATTCCCACCCCCGGCATCAACGGCACCATGCTGGCAGAGTTCTTCAATCAGAACTCCGGCTCGGCGCTCGGCCTGGTTGATCTGTTCTCGGGCGGAAACCTTCGCAAGCTGACGATCTTCGCCCTCGGCATCATGCCGTATATCACGGCGTCGATCATCTTCCAGCTGCTCACCGTCATCTACGAGCCGCTGGCGAAGCTGCAGAAGGAAGGCGAGCTTGGCCGCCGGAAGATTACCCAGTGGACGCGCTATGTGACGGTTCTGCTCGGTATCGTGCAGTCGTTCACGATTGCGCTGACCCTGACCAACACCTCGACCGGAGCGTCGATGGTCACGCTTCCGCGACTGGCCTTTATTCCGCTCTGCGTGATCACGCTGACCGCTGGAACCGCCTTCATCATGTGGCTGGGTGAGCAGATTACTGAGCGCGGTATCGGCAACGGTATGTCGCTGCTGATCTTCGCCGGTATCGTGGTCGGAGTTCCCAAGGGCATCGCCGAGCTTTACGACAAGATCCAGACCAACGCGTGGGGAGCCTTTACTCCTGTGGCGGTCGTTATCCTTATCGCGGGCATGATCGCGGTCGTCGCCTTCATCGTCTACGTCGAGCGCGCCGAGCGCCGCATTCCGGTGCAGTACGCCAAGCGTATCGTCGGCCGCCGAATGATGGGCGGGCAGTCGACGCACCTTCCGCTGAAGGTGAACTCGGGCGGCGTGATGCCGGTCATCTTCGCCAGCTCGATCCTCTCGGCTCCGCTGCTGTTCTCCGGAATGAGCTTCTTCGGCTCGGCTCCGCTGCGCGACACCAAGCTGCTCGGACCGCTCTTCCAGTACATCTCGCCGGGCGAGCCGTTCTACGAGCTGGTCTTCGTTGTGGCGATCGTCTTCTTCGCCTACTTCTACATCTCGATCGTCTTCCGTCCGGACGACATCGCGGACAACATGCGGAAGTACGGTGGCTTTATCCCCGGCATCCGTCCCGGCAAGCGCACGGCGGACTTCATCAACGACGTCCTGACGCGCATCACGCTGGCCGGTGCGATCTATCTGATCATCATCGTTATGATTCCTCAGATGATCATCAGCGGAATCCACTTCAACCACCTCTGGCTGATCGGTCCTGTGTTCGACAGGCTTCCGACCTGGATGACCAACGGCCTGGGCGTGACCTTCTACTTCGGCGGAACCAGCCTCCTGATCGTGGTTGGCGTCGCGATGGATACGGTTCAGCAGATCGAATCGCAACTTATCATGCGTCACTATGACGGCTTCACTCCCAAGAGCGGCCGCATCCGTGGACGCAAGAGCTGGTAGGGAATTGGAAACTTTGACCTCTGAATCTGCAGCGCATACTCCGGCCTCGGCAGCGAACTTCCTGCCCGGGCCGGTCCTTCTTTTGGGAGCCCCCGGCGGCGGAAAGGGAACGCAGGCCCAGCTCCTGATGGCCGATTTCGGCATCCCCCAGATCTCGACCGGGGACATCCTTCGCGACAACATCGCCCGCGAGACGGAGCTTGGCAAGGCCGCCAAAGGACTGATGGACAAGGGCCAGCTTGTTCCCGATGAGCTGGTGAACGACATGGTCGGCTCGCGTTTGTCGCAGCCTGACGTCGAGCGCGGCTACATCCTCGACGGCTACCCCCGCACGCTGGGACAGGCCGAATGGCTGGATGCTTACCTCGCCTCGGAGAAGGCGGAGGTTGCGCCGCTGGTCGCGATCAACATTCGCGTGGACGAGCAGGAGCTGCTGCGCCGCATCACCGGCCGCCGCATCTGCCCGGTCTGCAAGACGATCTACAACATTTACTCGAAGCCTCCGAAGCAGGAGGGCATCTGCGACAACGAGGGAAGTCCGCTGCAGCATCGCTCTGACGATACGGAAGAGGCCTTCGCCGAGCGCATGAAGGCGTACAACTCGCTGACCGCGCCGGTGATCGAGCATTACAGCAAGCAGGGGCGCTTCCGCGAGGTCGATGGCGGTCAGTCGATGGAACAGGTGACTGCGGCGATCGAGTCGTCGCTGAAGCAGCTTCGCGGAGCAGGGGAGTAAGTATGGCGATTATGATCAAGACCCCGCAGGAGATCGAGAAGATGCGGGTCTCGGGCATCGCCCTTCGTAAGGTGCACGACGCGATTGCCCCGCATGTGGTTCCGGGAGCCTCGACGATGGACCTCGAAGAGGTTGCCGTTGCGAAGATCGCGGAGCTGGGCGGCAAGGCGGCGTTCAAGGGCTATCACGGATACCCGTCGGCGCTCTGCACCTCGATCAACGAGGAGGTCGTTCACGGTATGCCGAACGCAAAGCGCGTGCTGAAAGAGGGCGATATCGTCTCGATCGATTGCGGCGTCATCATCGACGGGTTTTATTCGGATGCAGCCGTGACCTACGCGGTGGGCAAGGTGACCCCGCAGGTCGAGAAGCTGCTTGCGGTGACGAAGAGGTCGCTTGAGGCGGCCATCGAGCAGGCCCAGCCGGGCGGGCGCCTCTTCGATATCTCAGCGACGGTGCAGGAGATCTGTGAGGCCGAGGGCTTCGGCGTGGTCCGCGATTTTGTTGGCCACGGTATCGGTCGCAGCATGCACGAGGACCCGCAGGTTCCCAACTTCGGTACCAGGGGCAAGGGACCGCGCCTGAAGGCCGGAATGGTTCTGGCGATTGAGCCGATGATTAATGTCGGCGGCCCCGAAGTAAAGGTTTTGAAGGACGGTTGGACGGCGGTAACGGTTGACGGCAGCTACAGCGCTCACTTCGAGCACACCGTCGCGATTACCAAGGACGGCCCGGTGGTTCTGACCCGCTAGTTTAGCGGGAAGGGGCAGAATATTCCTCATTTTGCGGGAAAAATCCGCCGAGGTGGGGTATCATAAGAGATGCTGCGTGTAGTAAGCGGCAGGTCCATGCTCGATTTTTGTGGGCGGACCAAAACTGTGGGCCAAGGCACTCAGAAAAGTTTGCGGAGAGATAAGGCTGATTCAGCCCCTCCCGAAGGAGATCGTTTGTCGAAGGAAGATGCAATTGAGGTAATGGCTACGGTCGTTGAGACCCTGCCGAACGCGATGTTCCGGGTCGAGCTTGAGAACAAGCACCAGGCTCTGGCGCACGTGTCCGGACGTATGCGTAAGAACTTCATCCGCATCCTCCCCGGCGACCGTGTCGCGATTGAGCTCAGCCCTTATGATCTCAACCGCGGTCGCATCGTCTACCGCTACAAGTAGAGATGCAGCTTTTGGCTTTTAGCTGAAAGCAATCAAGGACAGGCAAACAGGCTTGTAGCGGCAGCGCTTGGCGAACAGCTGAGAGCTAGCAGCTAAAAGCTGCTTTTAGGAGAAGTAATGAAGGTTCGTGCGTCAGTCAAGAAGATCTGTGACAAGTGCAAGGTGATTCACCGCCGCGGCGTCGTTCGCGTTATCTGCGAGAACGCCAAGCACAAGCAGCGTCAGGGATAAGCAGTTCTCTCAAACCGGCCCCGCCGGGCTAGTTCGCCGAAGTCAAGGCGTGCGATGAACCCCGCGGATAACAGCCGAAACCTCTAACCCCGCTCCGTGGCGAAGCTTCCGGAGCTCAACGATAAGGACCCACCATGGCACGTATTGCTGGAGTCGACGTACCGAACAACAAGCAGGTACGCATCGGACTCACCTACATCTACGGCATCGGCGATTCGCGTGCGGCGAAGATTCTTGCGAAGGCGGACATCGATCCGTTCGTCAAGATCGCGACGCTCGACGAAGACCAGCTAAACCGCATCCGTCAGGTTATCGAAGCGGAAGGCCAGATCGAAGGCGATCTCCGCAAGGATATCTCGCTCAACATCAAGCGCCTCATCGAGATCCAGTCTTACCGTGGTCTGCGCCACCGCCGCTCGCTTCCTGTCCGCGGCCAGCGTACCCACACCAACGCTCGTACCCGCAAGGGCCCCCGCAAGGGCACCGTCGCCGGTAAGAAGAAAGCGACGAAGTAAGCCATGGCGAAGACACAGCAGAAGTCTGCCGGAGCGAAGTCCGGTAAGGGTAAGAAGTTCAAGAAGCGCGAGCGGAAAAACGTTCCGTACGGTCTGGTGTTCATCCAGGCTTCGTTCAACAACACCATCGTCACCATCACCGACCAGACGGGCAACACGCTCAGCTGGAAGAGCTCGGGCTCGCTCGGCTTCCGCGGCTCCCGTAAGGGAACCCCGTTTGCGGCGCAGCAGGCTGCGGTGGGTGCTGCCAACGCAGCGCGTGAGCATGGTCTGCGCTCGGTCGATGTGCGCGTCTCAGGTCCCGGTTCGGGTCGTGAGTCGGCCATCCGTGCGCTCGCTTCGGTCGGCATCGAGGTTCGCTCGATCCGCGACGTTACGCCGATTCCGCACAACGGCTGCCGTCCTCCCAAGCGCCGCCGCGTGTAACTCTCTGGCAGTCTCCCTGGTGATCCTGGGAGACTGCCGCAACCTCATCCCGTCTTGCGAGGCGGACAACAACATCTCGGTGGCTCAGCCGCTGATTGGATCGTGATTGAAGCGTGGCCAACGCGTAAAACGATCGACACTCGATGTAAGGAGATAAGAAGTTATGGCACGTTATACCGGACCCGTGTGCCGCCTTTGCCGGCGCGATGGTACAAAGCTGTTCCTTAAGGGAGCCAAGTGCTTCACAGAGAAGTGCCCCGTGGAGAAGCGCAACTTTCCTCCCGGACAGCATGGGCAGTCCAAGAAGCAGAAGAAGGTCGTAGGATACGGCCTGCAGCTGCGTGAGAAGCAGAAGGCGAAGCGTATTTACTTCACCCTCGAGGGTCAGTTCCGCGCTTACTATGAGAAGGCCTCGAACAGGACGGGTGTCACTGGCGAACTGCTTCTGCAGCAGCTCGAGACGCGTCTCGACAACGTCGCCTACCGCCTTGGCTTCGCTCTCAGCCGCCGCCAGTCCCGCCAGTTCGTCCGTCACGGACACGTTCTGGTCAACGGCCGCAAGGTCAACATTCCGTCCTTCCAGTGCAAGGTCGGAGACGAGATCACCGTTCGCGAGGGTTCGAAGAACCTTCCGATCCTCGAGGAGGCGAAGAACTTCGCCAGCGGTCAGCACTCCGCTACGTGGCTGGACATCAACCGCGACAATTTCTCGGGCAAGATTCTTTCGCTGCCGAAGCGCGAAGAGATCCAGCTGCCGGTCAACGAGCAGCTCATCGTCGAGCTTTACAGCAAGTAAGACAGGCTTCGCCGCCGGGTTTTCCTCACGGATGTTTCGTGGGGAAGGCGCGGCGGCAACGCTGTTCTCCATCGGGAGACAGTGAACACCACAACCGAATACGCCAACCGCATCACCCGCCGGTCCGCAAAGTGCTTCGCGGCCAGGACGGCAAAGGAGAAAATACATGCTTTGGAGAGGATTCCAGAAGCCCAAGCGTCTTGCAGTCGATAGCGAGACTCTCACCGAGAAGTACGGCAAGTTCAGCGCGCAGCCCTTTGAGCGCGGCTTCGGCACCACCATCGGCAACGCCCTTCGTCGTACCTTGCTCTCGTCCATCGAGGGCGCGGCTGTTACGGCAGTCCGCATCGAGGGCGTGCTGCACGAGTTCCAGTCCATCGCCGGAGTCGTTGAAGACGCGACCGACATTATTTTGAACCTGAAACAGATCCCGTTCAAGCTGAACGGCGACGGCCCCAAGGCCCTCTATCTCCGCTCTGACGCTGCTGGTGTTGTGACCTCTGGCTCCATCGAGGCCGACAGCGACGTTGAGATCCTCGACAAGGACGTGTACATCTGCACGGTCTCCGAGGGCGGCAAGATCGACATGGAGATGCGCCTCAAGCGTGGCCGCGGCTACGTCTCTGCCGACAAGAACTTCGACGCCGACCTCGGCCTGGGCTTCATCCCGGTCGACAGCGTCCACTCGCCTGTCCGCAAGGTGAACTACCTCGTCGAGGCTGCTCGTCTCGGCCAGATCACCGACTATGACAAGCTGACGCTCGAGATCTGGACCAACGGCTCCGTGACTCCCGCCGACGCGCTCGGCCTTTCGGCCAAGCTGCTGAAGGACCACATGACGATCTTCATCAACTTCGAGGAAGAGCTTGAAGTGGGTGCGGACGGCGGTCATGACGGCCCGGCGATTCGCAACGAGAACCTCAACCGTTCGGTCGAGGAGCTTGAGCTTTCGGTTCGCAGCTACAACTGCCTGAAGAACGCCAACATCGCGACCATCGGTGAGTTGATCCAGAAGACCGAGGCCGAGATGCTGAAGACGAAGAACTTCGGCCGCAAGTCCCTGAACGAGATCAAGGAAATCCTCGCGCAGATGGGCCTTTCGCTCGGCATGAAGATCGACGAGAACGGCAACCCGCAGCCCGGCCCGACCTCGGTGCTTCCGGCAGCGACGCTGGCCGCCAGCTATGGCCACTTCGACGACGAGGATGATGAGGACGAGGACGACCTCGACCTTCCGTCCGATGCGGATAGCTTCTAACAACAACTGATGCGGGAGCAGGGAATCAACCTGCTCCCGCATCCCAACCCACGACAGGAAATGTCCGGTCCGGGCAGAAGCCAGGACCGAAGGAGACTACCATGCGCCATCGCAATGCAGGATTCAAGTTAGGACGTAACACCAGCCACCGCCGCGCCACGCTGCGCAACCTCGTCACCTCGATCATCCTCTCGGACCGTATCGAGACGACGATCACCAAGGCCAAGGCCTCGAAGCCGCTCGTCGAGCGCATGGTGACCCTTGGCAAGCGCGGCGATGTTCACGCCCGCCGCCAGGCCGCTGCTTACCTGATGACCCCCGAGTCGGTGGATCGCCTCTTCGCAGTCGTTGCCCCGCGCTACGGCTCGCGCAACGGCGGATACACCCGCATCACCCGCACGGGCGCCCGCAAGGGCGACGCCTCCGAGATGGCCTTCATTGAGCTGCTCGGAGCCGAGCAGGAGCTGAACGAGAAGGCGCAGAAGCGCGCTGAGGCCCGCGCGAAGAAGCGTGAGGAGCTTCAGAAGCAGCTTGAGGAGCAGAATCCTCCGGCTGCCGGAGAAGAGGGCCAGGAGTAAGGCTCTTTCTTCAGGAAAGACAGAATGGCGCATCCGCGATGGATGCGCCATTTTCTTTGTCTACAAACTCGTTTCCCAATCCGTTACATTAATAGAGTGGCACCTGCCAAAGCTATCTCGCTCTCGGATCGTCAGTTCCATCTCATCGCTCGCGCCCTGGCTGATCCTCGACGTTACGAGATTCTCGAGAGGCTGGGGAAGGCCGGATGCAGTCACACTGCCTGCGGGGACATCCGTGGTTGTATCCCGGTCAGCGCGCCCACGCTCTCGCATCACATGAAAGAGCTGGAGAACGCTGGCCTCGTGGACTCGGAGCGTGAGGGAAAGTTCGTCAGCTACACGCTGCGGCGCGATGTTCTGGCTGCGTACCTGGAGCGGCTGGCTAAGATTTAAAGCTCTGCGGATCGATTGCTTCGTGAAGGAAGCGTCAGTGCTTGATGAGCCACATCAGCCAGCTTGCCGCGATGGTTCCGCCGACAAACAGGGCGAAGCAGAAGGCTCCGAAGCGAATCATCAGCTTTGGCTCTGAGCGCTGGGTGATTCCGAAGACAATCGAGGTGAAGAAGGAGAAGAGCAGCACGGCTCCAAAGTGCGAGATCGTCACGATGCCTTCCTTCCAATCGCCAGCGAGTGCGCGTCGACCGCCGAGATGATGTTCAGCAGACCGGCCACAACGATGAACTTGGTTCCGTAGTCAGCGATGGCGACCTGCACCGAGGCCTGGCCGAGGTCGAAGACGCGGGCGGCCACGTAGAGAAGTCCCGTGCCGAGGTCTCCGGCGAAGTTGAGCATGTCGAGCAGCTCGGCGGTGTTGGGACCGTAGACCTTGCCCTTCAGCGCCAGTCCAATGCCGAACATGGAGATGATGGAGACAAAGAGCAGCAACCCGCGGACCGGCTTCTTCAGCAGGAAGTGGCCTGCGCCGGGGATGAGCCAGCCAGCGATGAGAATCAGCGCGGGGGGAAGAGTCGTAATCTTCTGCGCGGCACGGGCCTGCGCCTGAACGTTCGTCGTCATCTCACCTCATCATATCAGGACGTTTGTTTTTGTCTGCGGTGAGCATCGTGAGCCGCAGAACCTTCAACCTGTGACTGCTATATCCGCACCAGCTCGGTCTGGATGCGGCCAGTGACTTCGGCGTGGCCGGGGCGGGTGATCATATTGATCTCGCTGCGGATGCCGAACTCGCCGGGGAAGTAGAGGCCGGGCTCGACCGAGAAGCAGGTCTTCGGAAGGATCAGGCGCTCGTCGTGGGTTTCGAGGTTGTCGAGGTTCGTCCCGTTGCCGTGCAGGACGGGGCCGATGTTGTGGCCGGTGCGGTGCGTGAACCAGTCGGCGAAGCCTGACTGCCGGATGACCTCGCGGGCCGCGTCGTCGGCCTGCCAGCCTGCGATGGGGGTTCCTGAGGCGAAGGCCTCCTTCACGGTGGCGATGGCGGCGTCGCGGGCGTTGCGGACGACCTCGAAGACCATCTGTTCGCGTGGGGTAGGCTCGCGTCCGACGACGCCGGTCCAGGTGATGTCGTAGTAGCAGGCGTCGGGGCGGTTGACCTTGCCCCAGATGTCGATGAGGACGAAGTCTCCCTTGCGGATGGGCTTCGAGGTGGCGGGAGTGGGCTCGTAGTGGGAGTCGGCGGCGTTGGCTCCCGCGCTGACGTTGGGGCCGTGTTCCCAGACGAGCCCCTCGCGCCCCATCGCCTCGGAGAGATATTCGACGATGGCAAACTCATGTGTGCCGCCGGAGCTTACGCGCTGGGCGATCTCCTTCCACGCGGAGGCGAGGATGGAGTCGATCTTCTCCTGCGAGATGAAGTGGGTGGCGATCTGGTCGTCGGTCAGGACAGCCTCGAAGATGCTGACGAGGTTGGCGGAGGTGACGATCTCCTTGCCGAGGGAGCGGATCAGCTCGACGGTTCCGGCGTCCACCATCGAGACATACATGATGGCGTTGCGCGGGGAGTACTGCATGGCGATCCTGGTGGCTCCGTCGAGCAGGGTGGCGAGCTGCTCCTCCAGCTCCTGCCAGGAGGAGTACTCGGCTTTGGAGCCGGGAAGAGTATCGAGGCGGCCCGACTCGATGCGGTGGACCAGCTTCTTCGGCTCGCCCTGCGCGGGGATGAAGTAGAACCAGCGGCGAGTGACGTGCACGCCTTCCCCGAGCCCGAGGATGCGGTAGGCGATGGGGTCGCGGTGGTGATGATCGTAGAAGAGCCAGCCGTCGAGCTTTTGTTCGCGAAGAGCCTGCTGGATGGCGGCGAGATCCAGTCCGGTGATGTTTTCTGCGGCCTGCATGGTGACTCTCCCCGATAAGCGTGTACAAATCTTTTGCGACAAAGAAGATGGTTCGTGGCTTCCGTCTTCAAAGCTTCGATTTTAAACGCAAAGGCCCGACGCCAGCCGGGCTTTTCTTGCAGAGGATGTTGTCAGGGAGGTCAAGGTCTTCAGACGAAAAAGCCCTTCGATAGCTAGCGAGGGCGCTATCGAAGGGCGCGGGCAGGCAGCTTAGAGGCCCTAAGCCGCCGCCGACTGGCTGCCATTTTTTTCAAGCACCAGGAGGGCGGTGCTCTGCGGTATTCTGCTCTGCGGCCAGTAAGACGGATCGGTTTCAACGGGTTGAATCTCGATGAGGTTGCGGACCTGACGCGCTCCGACGATTGCATCGGCGGCACGTTCGGCGCTGGAGCGCTGGAAGTTCCAGCGCAGCTTGCCCTTCAGGGTGACGACGCCGTCCTGCACGGAGACCAGCGGAATCTCCTCGAGCACGCAGGAGAGGGTGCGAAGGGCGGTGGCGACGTCGGCTGCGACCTCGCGGTCGGTGCGTGCGCACTTCGGGTCGATGTTGATGTGGTTGGCGATGGAGGTGACTCCGTAAACTGCCTTGGCGGCGTTTTCGGCCTCCATTTTTTCGAGGCGGGTTTCGACGCAGCCCGAGAGGGTAACGGAGGCGTCCTTGACCTCGACCTCGATCTCGCGGGACTGGATGTCGGTCTGCCACATGAGCTGGCGAAGGATGTCCTCGCGAATGCGTTCGTCATGTCTTGGTTGGAGATGGTGCCGGAGTGTAGTCATGATGTCCTCCTCGACGGCCGCCTTGGGTTTCAGGCCTGTTCGCTGAGTACATTTCCGCATACCGGGAGGAGAAGGGATGTGACGGGCATCACGAAGAGCTATTTTCGTTGAAAATATTGTTTGCGCGGTATGCTGACCGAAGATACGAAGCCAATGAGACATTCAGCTTTCCTCGCATTCGTCGTGTGTTGCACTGTTTGGGGTTCGATGGAGGTCATTCCCGCGAAAGCCCTGGCGTCTGACATTACTGTCCCCTTTGTCGGTTGCCCATCCGACGGCAGGTAGGGCCACTGGATACTCCAAGGGGAACTCCGCGAGGTGTTCATTTGACTGCGGAAACGGCGCAGCGTCTTGCTTACTACAAGGCAGAGCACGGGCCGGGTGTTCTTGCACCACGTGGCTGGTATTGCTTTGGGACGTATGGTTCCAGCGGAAGTTCTCTTTTCGTCAGTCCGTCTCCTCTCGATTCCGCCCTACTGCTCTCAAGCAAAGGGAAGGGATTTACTTCGCCTGTTATTCAGCTCACCTCTGAATATGGCGACACGTCTGGAAGATTTGGCGTTGCCCGTGTGATCGCGCGGGTTTTTCCGAAGTACCGAGCTTTTGTAAAGAAGGTGATCGCGGAGGGAATCGTATCCTCCACGGAATTTCCTGCGGGACCTTATCCAAAGGACAGGCTTGTCTACCGAAGTAGCGAGATTGTGGAGTATCAAACTCCCGCGCAAATGGAAGGATTGGGAACTCATTCGAGATTGTTGCCAAGTACCCTTCCCATCAGCGGTGTTGCTGTTCTTGTCGGGCAGGAACCTGATCTTCTGTTTTTGACGTCGCGTCTACCGTCGAATATGGCGGACCTCACTGCAATCATTCTTCGTCAGGTGGAAGAGGATGCACTTGGTGAAATGCCATGACGGCTTATTCATCATCTGTATGAATAGATCGTGTATAGGTGCTTCATGCGCCTGAACTCCTTTTTTGCGGGTCGCGTGGTCCGCTCGATCTCATATTGCCTTCTTGCTGGCTCCTCGCTGGCGTTTGCCCAGATACCCGCCCAGACGAATAGTCAGGGCTTCAATGTCAGTCCGGCAAAGGATGCGGCAGAGGGCGCGACAGCCGCAGGAAAGAATGCTGCGACCTCGCAGGTGGATAGTCCGAACCGCACGGTTGGTCCGCAGAAAGACGGCTCCATCGTTGTGTCGGACAACCAGACGCTGACCCCGGCGGGAAAGATCGTCGAACTCGGTTCGCCGGTGCGCGCCAAGGCGATTGCCCTGAATCCGAACCGCGACGCGCATACAGGAGCCGTGCTGTTGATGGGCTCGGCCCAGCCGGTGGTTGTGTTCGATACGGTGAGCGGAAAGGTGCTGCAACGCTTCATCCCCACGGATGCCTCGGGGGCCTCCCCCAAGGGAATGAGCACGGGGTCGTTTACCGGGATTACCTACTCCCCGGACGGGAAGAAGCTGCTGTTCAGCCAGGACAATAACTTTGTCGTCGTTACGAATGTCGACCGGCAGACAGGACAGCTGACTCACGAGCAGAGGGTGAGCCTGCCGGAGCCTCCCGCGGATGGGCGTCCGTATCACAATGCGAAGTCGATCAATCCGGGTGGCATCGCCTTCTCCGAAGACAACAAGCGAGCCTACGTGGCGCTGAACGTGACAAACACTCTGGGCGTGATCGATCTGACGGCGTCTCCGGCGAAGCTGATCGGGCAGATTCCCGTTGGTAATGTCCCGAACAGCGTTCTGATTCGCGGCAAGTACGCTTATGTGAGCAACGAGGGCGGGCGTCCGGCGACGAGCGAGGACTTCACGAACTACTCCGATGGAACGCCGATTGTGGTGGACCGGAAGGACGCCTACACGATCACCGGCACGGTGTCGGTCGTCGATCTTGCAGCGGGCAAAGAGGTGAAGACGATTCCCGTCGGACTGCACCCGGCGGGCATGGTGATCTCCGGCTCGAATCTTTACGTCGCCAATGCGTATAGCGATAGCCTTTCGATCATCGACCTGAACACCGATAAGGTGGTTCGGACGGTCAGCCTCAGCGTGCCGATTGCCGGAGGCGTTTTCGGGGCGGGGCCGAATGGCGTTGCCGTCACCGAGGACGGGAAGGCGTATGTCACACTGGGGCAGGCGAATGCTCTCGCCGTCGTCAACCTGCAGGGCCGCGAGGCCAGGCCGGTGATCGGCTACATTCCTACGGCGTATTTTCCGACTGCCATCGTCTACGACAGGTCGAAGAAGCAGCTTGTGGTGGCCGATGACAAGGGACTGGGCTCGCGTGGCGTTACGAGCCTGAAGGACGGTGTGGTCGGATATAACACCCATGCCGATACCGGGGTTGTGAACCTGATTCCAGAGCCGAACGCGAGCGAACTGGCGAAGTTCAGCAAACAGGTCTTCGATAACAACCACTGGAACCTGACGATGAATATCGAGGTCGGGCAGCAGTATGTCGATCCTCACGCTGCGCCGGTCGCGGTTCCGAAGCATATCGGCGAGCCATCGCTGATCAAGTATGTCTTCCTGATCATCAAGGAGAATCGCACCTACGACCAGATGCTGGGTGACGTGGCGTGGGGCAATGGCGCTCCGGCGCTTGCGATCTTCGCGTCGGCGGTTCCGAATCAACATGAGCTGGTGAAGCGGTTTCCGCTGCTGGACAACGTCTATGCGCCGAGCAGGCAGTCGGCGGACGGTCATCCGTGGATCGGAATGTCGGGTTCGTTCTACTCCAACGACATTCTTTCGCCGGATTGGATTCGGTCGTATCCCGGCGGCGGTGCGGAGGACCCTTTGACGTATACGCCCAAGGGGTTTCTATGGACGGCGGCGGAGGCGAAGGGACTGACCGCGAAGCTGTACGGCGAGTGGAGCAGTGGCACGACCATCGCCAAGAGGGCAAACGGCGGCGAGTACACCTGGAGCGACTTCTACAACACATCACTGTGCAAGGAAGGGAAGGCTCCGGCTTCGAGCTGCATCGTTCCGGACGATGCGGTCAAGGTGTCATCTGCGATTCCTTCGGCTGCGAAGATCATGGACCCGCATTTTCCTCCCTTCAACCTTACGATTCCCGACCAGTACCGCGTGGACTACTGGACCAAGGATTTTGCGCAGATGGATGCGGAGAACCGGGTTCCGAACCTGACGATCCTGTGGCTTCCGGACGACCACACGGCGGGAACCAAGGATGGTCTGCCGTATCCGGCGAACTACCAGGCGGACAACGACCTTGCGCTGGGCCGCATGGTGGAGGCGATCAGCCACAGCAAGGTCTGGGGGCAATCGGCAATCTTCGTTGAGGAAGACGATTCGCAGGCGGGAGCCGACCATGTCGATGGCCACCGCCAGCCGGTCTTTGTGATCAGTCCCTACACGGCGGCTCCGCAGGCTCCCGGGCAGGGTAAGGCGATCCATACGACCTATACGGCGGAGAACATCAACCGCACGATTGAGAACATCCTGGGGATGCGTCCGCTGACGCAGTTCGACCTGGTGGCTTCGCCGATGTTCGACGCGTTTCAGGATACTCCGGACCTGACTCCGTTCAATCATGTGGCTGCGGTGTTGCCGCTGGACCAGGGACCGGGGCTTCCGGCAGGCAAGACCGCGGCCGCGGCTCTCACCCTGATGCAGAAAGCATGGCTCAAGGCGACGGCTGAGGTGATGAAGGGCAAGTACGACAAGGCCGATGCGGTCGATCCGAACTTCCTGAACCACGTGACCTGGTATGAGACGACTGGCTGGAACCGCCCCTATCCGGGCGAGGACAAGGTGATGATGCCGGGACCGTTCGTCCGAGCAGCCAAAAAGTATGTCGGGGATGATGACGACGACTAATGCGGAGTATCGCTGAAGACAAAGAACAGGCCGGGAGCGATCCCGGCCTGTTTCTTTATGCAGAAGAGTGAGGCAGGGTTCACTACACTATCGGCATGCGAAAAGTTGTGATTGTCGGGCCTCCTCCGGTGCAGGTTCTGGATGTAACGGGGCCGATGGAGGTCTTTGCGAGTGCGCCGGGGTATGAGGTGCAGCTTGCGAATCCGGGGCCAGAGAGGACGCTGCGGACGCATCGCGGCGTTGTGCTGGGAGAGGCTACGCCTATCGCGGAGATTACAGACGCGATCGACACGCTGGTGATTGCGGGAGGGCAGGGAGCCGAGAGTGGCGGCTTCGATCCCGCGTTTATCGCGTGGGTGAGGGAGGCGGCGGGGAGGTCGCGGAGGGTCGCCTCGATCTGCACGGGGGCCTTTGTGCTGGCGGAGGCGGGGCTGCTGAACGGCAGGAGAGCGGTGACGCACTGGAGCTTCTGCGAGCGGCTGGCGAAGGAGTATCCCGAGGTGAAGGTGATGCCGGACCCGATCTATCTGCGCGATGGAAGTATCTACACCACGGCGGGGATTACAGCCGGGATCGATCTTTCGCTGGCGCTGGTGGAGGAGGACCACGGGCATCAGGTTGCTCTGAAGATTGCGCGGCAGCTGGTGATGTTTCTGGTGAGGCCGGGTGGGCAGGCACAGTACAGCCACATGCTTTCGCACCAGGCGGGGGACTCGCAGCCGCTGCGGGAGCTGCAGGTGTGGATGCTGGAGCATCTGCGGGAGAACCTGACGGTGGAGTCGCTGGCGGAGCGCGTGGGGATGAGCGCGCGGCACTTTACGAGGGTATGCCTGCGAGAGACGGGGATGAATCCGGGGCAGTTTGTGGACAGGATGCGGGTGGAGGCGGCGCAGCAGAGGATCGACGGCTCGGCGCATGGGTTGAAGGAGATTGCCGATGCTGTGGGGTTCCGGTCGGACGATGCGATGCGGCGCGCGTTTGTGCGCGTGCTTGGGGTTACCGCAGCGGAGTATGCGAGCCGGTTCCGGAGGCAGGAGGGCGATGTCCTGAATTGAAGGAACGATGTCGTGGCGTGGGCGGCGGGAGGCTCCTAGTGTGAGGGAGTAAGGGCTTCACACAAGGAGAAACGACATGACCACATCGGTTCAGACGACATCGATCATTACCTCGGGGGCAGGTATTCCCGACAGCCAGCTTGCGAAAGAGATCACGGAGTTTATTCGGGATACGGAGTCGAGCCTGCTCTTCAATCACTCCAGCCGGGTGTATTGCTTCGGCGCGCTTGCGGGCCAGAGGCGCGGGCTGAGGTTCGACGCGGAGCTGTTGTATGCAGGGGCGATGTTTCACGACATAGGGCTGGTTCCGGCGTACAGCAGCAAGGCGGATCGTTTCGAAGTCGATGGAGCCAATGCGGCGCGCAGGTTTCTGGAGCAGCGCGGGCTGGCCGTGGAGGAGATCGACCAGGTGTGGACGGCGATTGCGCTCCACACGACTCCGGGGATTCCGCAGTACATGCATCCGGTGGTCGCGCTGGTGACGGCGGGCGTGGAGATGGATGTGCTGGGCATCGACTACGAGGGGTTCAGCGAGGAGCAGCGCGAGGCGGTTGTGGCGAAGTATCCGAGGCCGCAGCACTTCAAGGAGGAGATACTGCAGGCCTTCTACGACGGCATACGGCACAAACCGGAGACGACCTTCGGCAACGTGAAGGCCGATGTGCTCGCGGATAAAGACCCGGCGTTTGTGAGGGGGAACTTCTGTGAGGTGATTCGCGGGTCGCAGTGGAAGGGCTGAGAGAGCGAGAAGGCAAAAGGAAAGGCCGGGAGATGATCCCGGCCTTTCTGGTTTTGAGGCGATGACTGGTTATGCGTTCACGGACTCGGTTGCGGCAGCCGCCTTGCGCTCCGCAGCGGTCTTGCCCAGCTCGGCGGCGAGACGCTCGGTGGTGAAGGCTTCGATGAAGTCGCCGACCTGGATGTCCTTGAAGTTGCCGAGATCGATACCGCACTCGACACCCTGACGGACTTCGGAAACGTCATCCTTGAAGCGCTTGAGCGAGGAAATCTTGCCCTTCCACACCTCGTCTCCGTTGCGCATCAGGCGGACCTGCGAGTCGCGCTTGATGATACCGTCGCGAACGATGGAACCAGCAATCTGGCCGACCTTGGTGATCTTGAAGACGTTGAGCACCTCGGCGCGGCCAAGGTAGTTCTCCTTGAAGACCGGCTCTAGAAGGCCGTACATCGCCTTGGTGATCTCGTCCTGCAGCTCGTAGATGATCGAGTGGAGACGAATCTCGACGTTCTCGCGCTCGGCGATATCGGCGGCCTTGCGGTCGGGCCGCACGTTGAAGCCGATGACGACGGCGTTTGAGGCCGAGGCCAGAAGGACGTCGGACTCTGTGATGGCTCCGACTCCAGCGCGAAGGACACGGACGCGAACCTTCTCGGTGGACATCTTCTCGAGCGAGTCGGCCAGAACCTCGACCGAACCCTGCACGTCGCCCTTCAGGATCAGGTTGAGATCCTTCATGCCGGCCTGCTTGATCTGCTCGGCCAAGCCCTCGAGCGAGACGCGGGAGCTCTTGGCAAGCTGGGCTTCGCGCTCCTTCAGGGTGCGGTAACGGGCGATCTCCTTGGCACGGTCGCGGTCTGCCATGACGAGGAAGGTATCGCCCGCATCGGGCATGCTCTCAAGGCCGAGGATCTCGACCGGGGTCGAAGGACCAGCCTCGGAGATGGGACGACCGCGGTCGTCGAACATGGCGCGGATCTTGCCGAAGGTGTTGCCGACGATGTAGCTGTCGCCGGTGCGGAGCGTACCGTTCTGCACCAGGATGCTGGCGACGGCGCCGCGTCCGCGATCGAGCTTGGCTTCGATGACGGTTCCGACGGCGGGACGCTCGGGCTGGGCCTTCTGCTCGTTGACGTCGGCGACCAGGCAGATCATCTCTTCGAGCTTGTCGAGGTTGATGCGCTTCTTCGCGGAGACCTCGACGTACTCGACGTTGCCGCCCCAGCCCTGAAGCTGGAGGCCGCGCTCGGCGAGCTGCTGCTTGATGCGGTCGGGCTGCGCTTCGGGCTTGTCGATCTTGTTGATGGCAACGATGATCGGCACGTTGGCGGCCTTGGCATGGTCGATGGCCTCAAGCGTCTGGGGCATCACTCCGTCGTCGGCTGCGACCACGATGACGACGATGTCGGTCACCTTGGCTCCGCGAGCACGCATACGGGTGAAGGCCTCGTGGCCCGGGGTATCGAGGAAGACGATCTCGCGTCCGAAGGCGGGCGAGTCCGGCTTGTTGACGTGGACCTTGTACGCGCCGATGTGCTGCGTGATGCCGCCGGCTTCGCCTGCTGCGACGTCGGTCTGACGGATCGCGTCGAGCAGGGAGGTCTTACCGTGATCGACGTGGCCCATGACGGTGACGACGGGCGAACGCACGATCTCGGTCATGCCGGTGGTGTCTTCGAGGAAGCCCTCAATGGCCTCGTTCTCAAGCTGTTCTTCGACCGAGATGACCTGTGCGTCGGCTCCGAACTGGCGCGCCACGTCCTTGACCAGCTCGCCGTCGAGCGACTGGTTGACGGTGACGAAGACGCCGCGCATGAGCAGGGTGGCGATAAGGTCCTTGCCACGGATGTCGAGCTTTTCGGCAAGATCCTTCACGCTGATGCCCTCGGTCACCGTGATGGTGCGGGTGATCGGGAGCGGCTGCTGCGGGATCTGGGCTCCGCCAAAACGCGGCGGCGGAGCAAAGCCCTTCATCGGGCCTTCCTTAGACTTCTCGTAACGCTGGTTATTGCCTCCGCGACGCTGCGGGGGACGGCCAGCCGGACGACCGGCTGCTGTCTCGCCCGGTCCGGGCAACAGGCTGCCGGGAGGTCCGCCGCCGGGGCGAGGACCGCCAAAGCCTGGGCGTCCACCGAATCCAGGGCGAGCGCCGCCGGGGCCGCCGAATCCAGGGCGTCCGCCGGGACCACCAGGGCCTCCTGGGCCGCCGGGGAAGGTGCGGGTGGGGTGCATTGGGCGACGAGCACCCGGAGGTAGCGGAGGACGTCCGCCGGGACCGCCGGGGCCTCCTGGGCCACCGCTGCCGGGACGAGGCCGCTCGAAGATGGGACGGTTACGCGGCGGTGCTCCCGGAACTGGAGGGGGAGCAGTATAGATGGGGCGCGGGCCGGTCTGCGGCATGATGACGCGACGAGCCGGGACCGCCGGAGCTGTCGGTGCAGCAGGAGCCGCAACTGCGGGAGTCGCCGGGGCTGCGGAAGGTGCTGCCGTATCGGGAGCAGCAGTTGCGGCAGGTGTCGTAGGAGCCGCGACTGGAGCCGCAGGCTGAGCCACGGGAGCCGGTGCTGCCGCTACGGGAGTCGTCGCCGGGGTAGAAGGAGCCGCGGTGGCCGCAGACGCTACAGGAGCGACGGGTGCTGCCGCCGGTGCGGGCTTCGGAGGAACTGCGGCCACTGCAGGCGGAGTCGCCACGACAGGGCGCTGCTGCTGGACGGCACCCGAAGGCGGAGCCGCGACCACCGGACGGGCCGGGGGCCTGCTGGCGATGGCCGGTGCAGGAGGCGGAGCCACGATGTTCGCGGCCTGGCGCGGCTGGGGAACGATGACGCGGCGCGCGGGAGCCGAGGTCGCAGGCGCGGACTGAGCGGGTGCGCTCGTCGATGCCGAGACGTTCGGAAGCGTCGTGGGTCGTGGCGCAGCAGGAGCAGCTGCGACCGGCGCGGAGGGTGGAGGAGCCACGACCGCGGGACGCGCGACGACAGGAGGAGCGGACTTTGCCGCTGCCTCGGCCTGCTTGCGCTCAAGGATCGCCTTCAGCGCGTCGCCGGGCTTCGAGACCTTCGACAGGTCGAACTTCGGTGGTTCCACAGTCTGCCTCGTCGTGCCACCCCGGTTGCTGCCCGACAGATACGCACGTACCTTCTCTGCTTCGTCAGCTTCGATGGAGCTGGAATGTGTCTTCTTCTCGGTGACTCCGACCGCTGTCAGGGCATCCAGAATCGACTTGCTCTTCACTTCCAGTTCACGTGCCAAATCGTTGATTCGAACTTTGCTCATCCGTTCCTTTTATCCGCTTCCCTAGCGCCCTAGCTGCTCATGTTGGCCTCTTCGAGGTAGGAATCGTTAATACTTCTATTATCTCTGATGTGCTGCATCCGCGATGCAGCAATTCCATGCTGCCGCGGGTTAACCACGGTCCTGCCCGTCCTCGTCGATGCCTTCGCTGGAGTTCTCCTGGGCTTCATCGACCAGGGTGTCCACCGAATCGTTGTCGATCTCAATCTGTTCCTCGCGAGCATCGGCTTCGCTGAAGGCATCCGACTCGGATGCGGCTTCCTCGGCGTCAGCGATGTCCTCGGCGGAGAGGCTGTTGTCCTCTTCGGCGCTGCCCTCGCCTGCTTCGCTGGCAAGAATCTCTTCCGGTGTCTTTTCCATGGAGTTCTCCTCCCCGATCGCCTCTGCTGCGTCGGCGACCTCGGCGGAAGCCGGACGCTCTTCGCCCTCTTCGTACTGTCCGAAGTAGTGGCGAACCGCGACCGAGATCTTCTCGACCGTCTTTTCTCCGATGCCGGGAACCTCTTCAAGCTGCTCGGGCGTCATGTCGGCCAGCGACTCGACGGTGGTGATACCGGCGGCGATCAGCTTCTCGAGGATGGTATCGCCCAGCTCGGTGATCTGCTCGATCGGGGTGGAGGGTCCACCGCCCATGGCCTGCATCTGCTGCTCGACCTCCTGGCGCTTCTCCTCTTCGCTCTTGATGTCGATCTTCCATTGCAGCAGCTTGGCCGCGAGCCGGACGTTCTGGCCCTTCTTGCCGATGGCCAGCGAAAGCTGCGTGTCATCGACGATGACCTCAAGCTGCTTCTCTCCGAGGTCGGTAATGGAGACGCGGCTGACCTTGGCGGGCTGCAGGGCCTTCTCGGCGAAGGTGGTGATCTCGTCGGAGTACTCGATGATGTCGATCTTTTCACCGCGAAGCTCGCGGATGATCGACTGGACGCGCATGCCCTTCATGCCGACGCAGGCGCCGACCGGGTCAACGTCCTTGTCGCGGCTCTGCACGGCGATCTTGGTGCGCTCACCCGCCTCGCGGGCGATGGCCTTGATGCCGACCGTTCCGTCGTAGATCTCCGGAACTTCGCTCTGGAAGAGGTTCTGCACGAGGACCGGCGAGGAGCGGGAGACGATCACCTGCGGTCCCTTGGCGGCGCGATCGACGCGCAGCAGGACGACGCGGACGCGCTCTCCGACGGCGAACTGCTCCAGCCGCGACTGCTCGCGCTTGGGCATGCGGGCCTCAGCCTTGCCGAGATCGAAGATCACGTCCATCGGCTCCAGCCGCTTGACCGTGGCGTTCAGGACCTCTCCGGCGCGGTGGTTGTACTCGTTGAAGACGGTGTCGCGCTCGGCCTCGCGGACCTTCTGAAAGATGACCTGCTTGGCCATCTGCGCGGCGATGCGTCCGAGCGGGGTGGTGTCCTTATAAAAGCGCAACTCCCCACCGATCTCGACCTCGGGGGCCAGCTCGCGGGCCTGTTCGAGCGTCATCTGGTTGGTGACGTCTTCGATCTGCTCGGGGCCTTCGACGACGGTCTTATAAACATAGGCGCGGATCTCGCCGGTCTCGCGGTCCATCTCGGCGCGCATGTTCTCCTGCGTCTTGTAGTACTTGCGAGTCGCCAGCGCGATCGCGTCCTCGACGGCGCCCACGACAACGCCCGGATCGATGCCCTTATCGCGGCTCAAAATCTCAATCGACTGATACAAAGCACTTGCCATCGTCATTTGTCCTTCATGCCCGGTAGAACGCGTCTCCGGGGCGTTAATCTTTCCTGTTTTCTTTCTGATGCAGCAGCGAGGCCTTAGAACTCAGCCACCAGCTGCGCTTTCTCCACATTCGCGAGCGGAATTTCAATTACCGTGGCCGTTGCTGCCTTCTTCGCTTTACCCTTCTGCTTCACCGCGGAAAGGTCCAGCGTCAGGGTTCCCTCGGCAAATGCCGTCAAACGGCCCTGCCAGTTCCGGTTATCGCTGACAGGGGTGAAGGTCTGCACCTTTACCAGGCTCCCCGTAAACCGGGTGTAGTCCTCGGGGCGCTGCAGCTTGCGTTCAAGACCGGGGCTGGAAACCTCAAGGGTGTACTCGGCTCCGGGGATAAGGTCTTCGACGTCGAGCACGGTGCCGAAGTCCTGGGCGAAGGTGGCGCAGTCCTCGTGGGTCACTCCGGAGAGAAATTCGACGGAAACCCCTTTTGGAAGCGTCTCGTCCTCTTCGGTTCCCTCGGCGGAGGCCCGTGCAGCCAGCTTTGCGCGCTCCTCGGCGTTCTTCTCGATGAAGATGCGGAGGGAGCGGAACTTTGCTCCGCCCTGGTACTCGAGGTCCACCACGTCGAGTTGGTGCGAGGCGGCCACGCGCTCTGCCGTTGCCCGTATTGTGTCCAGATTCAGCGCCATACCTGTTCTTCTTGCTGCCGGTGTCGTGCCCTGCGCCAGTCTCGGCGGAGAGCATATTTCAGAGCAAATAAAAAGTGGGCTCAAGCCCACTCATCTCTTCCGTCCTTGTTGCCGGCCTGCTCACGGCTTCTTACGGACAACGGAAAAAACGCTGCAATCCATATGATACATCCACTCGGACCTCAATTCAAACAACCGCCGGGGCGTCCATTGCCTCCCCGCTATTAATTGAGGGTGAATTTGCCGTCGGGGGAGGTGCTTTTGGAGGTGGATGCTCCGATGCTGTCCTTACGCCGGTCGCCTGAGTGGGAGGAGGGCGGGTTGCTGCATCCTTCGATACTCCCGTAGAATCAAATATTAAATCTCCAACGGCCACCGCCTCTTCTGAGGCCCTTACCTTGGATAAAAAAAAGACCATGATCAATCTCCCTGTACCCGAAGCACTGACCTTCGACGATGTCCTCCTCGTACCTGCCTACAGCGAGGTTATTCCGACGCAGGTGAGCACACAGACGCAGCTCACCCGGCGCATCACACTGAACACGCCCCTTCTTTCGGCGGCGATGGATACCGTCACCGAGTCCCGCCTGGCTATTGCAATGGCCCAGCAGGGCGGTATGGGAGTGGTCCACCGTAACCTGACCATCGAGCAGCAGGCCGGAGAGATCGACAAGGTCAAGCGCTCGGAGTCGGGCATGATCGTCGATCCGGTGACGATCTCGCCCGAAGAGCCGATCGCCGCCGCGCTCGAGGTCATGCGCCGCTTCAAGATCTCCGGGGTTCCGGTGACGAAGAACAAGAAGCTGGTCGGTATTCTGACCAACCGCGATCTTCGCTTCGTCTCGCGCACTGATATTCCGATCTCGGATGTAATGACCAAAGAGAACCTGATTACGGTTCCCGTGGGCACTACGCTCGAGCAGGCGGAGGAGATTCTTCACAAGCATCGCGTGGAGAAGCTGCTGGTCGTCAACGATAACTATGAGTTGAAGGGCCTGATCACCGTCAAGGACATTCAGAAGAAGCTGAAGTATCCCAACGCCTCGAAGGACTCGCAGGGGCGGCTTCGTGTTGCGGGCGCGATTGGAGCGACGGGAGACTTCCTCGAGCGCGCTGAAGAGCTGGTGCGCTATCGTGTGGATGCCCTGGCGATCGACTCGGCGCACGGCCACTCGTCGCGTGTGCTCGAGGCGGTGCGCGAGGTGAAGCAGAAGTTCCCGGAGATCGATGTGCTGGCTGGAAACATCGCTACCTATGATGGCGCGCTGGCGCTGATCAAGGCGGGAGCCGATGCGGTGAAGGTGGGCATCGGGCCTGGCTCGATCTGCACGACCCGCATGGTGACGGGCGCGGGTATGCCGCAGGTCACCGCGATTTCAGAGGCCTACCGCGCAGGACGCGAGAACAATATTCCGATCATCGCCGATGGTGGAATCAAGTACTCGGGCGACGTGACGAAGGCGATTGCCGCTGGAGCCTCGGTGGTGATGATGGGATCGCTCTTCGCCGGTGTGGATGAGTCGCCGGGCGAGACGATTCTTTACCAGGGCCGTTCGTTCAAGTCGTATCGCGGCATGGGTTCGCTTTCGGCGATGGCGCAGGGCTCGGGCGAGCGCTACTTCCAGGGCAAGGACGACCTCTCCGGGGGCGAGCGGCAGAACCTGACGGCTCGCGAAAACGCTTCCGCAAATCGTCTTGCAAAGTTCGTGCCGGAGGGCATCGAGGGCCGCGTTCCGCATCGCGGGCCGCTTGAGGGAGTGGTCTACCAGATGGTTGGCGGGCTGCGCTCGGGCATGGGCTATCTCGGATGCTCGACGATTGAAGAGCTACAGCAGAATGCGCGCTTTATCCGCATCTCGGGCGCGGGTCTTCGCGAGAGCCACGTGCATGACGTCATCATCACGCGTGAGGCTCCGAACTATCACGTCGAGTAAATGACGCGTAAGTTGTGACGAAGGAGGAGCAGGAATTTCTGCTCCTCCTTTTTGTTTCTCTACTTAGTTAGCGCTTCCGTTGTGCGACGCGATTCTGGTCGGCCGCAGGCGTTCTCGTCTTCTTGAGCAGGTGCTGAAATCCCTTTATTTATGCGGCGAAAACGCGCGCACAAATCTGTATAGACACTTCGACAACTGCAAAAAAAATCTTCCTGTTAGGACATTGAGCCTATACATCATTCTTATGAACGATGTTGAAATGGGACCACTCCTGAATACGTTTGTACGAACTTCATGAGGTTCTTTTCTGAAGTCTGCACGAAGGATTGCAACTTACGCAGCAGTTTCAGAAAAGGATTAGGCTCTTCATTTTCCTGATTGACGCCGGATGCCTTGAAGGCACGGGATGCGTGAATCGGATGTTTGATTGCTTCTACGGGCCACGACGCCTGTAGCGCGGCTCCCCTCGTAAAAAGAAACAGCTTTGTTCACAAGAGATGTGACTGCACGCAACGATTGCGTGCCGGATGTTTATTGGTCCGGATCCTCGAGCGAGTCTGTCGCTTCGATCCGGCGTTGCGAGAATCCTTAGGAGTTTTGAAGTATGTCGTTCCGTCGTAGTTTCAGGGGCCGAGCCCTTTCGCTCGCCTGCCTCACCGTTTCATCTTTTGCGAATGCGCAGTTCAACGCTGCTCCGACAACAGGAGCGCCTGCGCCCAATGCGGCTGGAGGATATGTTCGTGACTCGCGCCAGCATCCGCATGAACCTTCGCGTGACAACGCGTTTTCCATGACGATCAACAAGTACGGCATTGCAGCGACGCTGCAGACGCTGGCTTCACAGGCAAGCGCCACAATTCTGGCGAAGGGCGGCAATGCCGTCGATGCGGCGATCGCTGCGAATGCAGCCGTGGGCGTGATCGAGCCAATGATGAATGGTATCGGCGGCGATCTCTTCGCGATTGTGTGGGACCCGAAGGAGAAGAAGGTGTACGCCATCAACGCCAGCGGATGGTCTCCGAAGGGAGAAACCATCGAGGCGATGAAGGCCAAGGGTGTCACAAAGATGAGCGGTAGGAGCATCTACTCGGTCACGGTGCCGGGTGCGGTCGCCGGGTGGGAGGCGCTGCATAAGAAGTTCGGGAAGCTGCCGCTCTCGGTGGATCTGGCTCCTGCGATTGCACTGGCGGAGAACGGATTTCCTGTGACCGAGACAGACTCGGCCAACTGGAACCAGTATGGAATGCCGTTCAAGGATCGCCCCGCGTTTTCCTCGGTCTTTCTTCCGAATGGAACGTATCCGAAGGTCGGTGAGATGTTTCGCAATCCGGATGTTGCGAAGAGCCTTCGTCTGATTGGGCAGAAGGGCGCGGATGCCTTTTATCGCGGGCCGATTGCCGATGCGATCGTGAAGATCTCGAACGAGAACAACGGCTTCATGACGAAGGAAGATCTCGCCGAGTACAAGCCCGAGTGGGTGACGCCGGTCTCGACGACCTATCACGGATGGAAGGTGTATGAGACGCCTCCCAACACGCAAGGCATCGCGGCGCTTTCGATGCTGAACGTGATGGAGCTGTATCCGCTGCGCGATTGGGGGCATGACTCGGCGAAGACGCTGCACATCGAGATGGAGGCCAAGGCGCTGGCGTACGCGGACATGCTGCACTATGTCGGCGACCCGCGCGTGGAGGATGTTCCGACGGCGAAGCTGGTCTCGAAGGAGCTTGCGAAGGAGCGTGCAAAGGGCATTACCGACAAGGCGAACTGCAAGGTGCTGCCTTCGGATCGCAAGGAGCAGCTCGACAAGTTGCAGAGCGATACGACGTACCTCGCGACGGTAGATCGTGACGGCATGGTGGTCTCGTTCATTCAGTCGAATGCGGGTAACTTCGGCGCGGGGCTGGTGCCGGAGCACACAGGATTCGTGTTGCAGAACCGCGGCAGCGGCTTCTACATGGAGCCAGGCCAGCCGAACTCGCTGGCTGGCCACAAGCGTCCGCTGCATACGATTATTCCCGCGATGATGCAGAAGGATGGAGTCACCATTGGCTTCGGCATCATGTCGGGCTTCAACCAGGCGCAGGCGCACGCGCAGTTCGTCGCCAACGTCGTGGACTTCGATATGAATATTCAAGCTGCGATGGATGCGGCTCGCTTCAACAAGGGCAACTCCGGTTGCACGGTCAATATCGAAGACGGTTATCCGAAGGAAGTTCTTGAGCAGCTTGCGGCGCAGGGACACCAGATTAACCTGGTTCCTCGCTACTCGCTGGTGATGGGACGCGGCAATGTGACGATGCACGACGATGCGCTGGGCGTGAACTTCGGAGCCTCCGACCCGCGCGCCGACGGACAGGCCGTACCGGAGCAGCCGCCGTACTAAAGAGTTTACGAAGTTCAAGGTAGAGCAGTTCTGTTGTGTCAAAAGACCCGTGGCTTCGGCCACCCATGCATCCCCCTGTGTTCTAAAGGAGAACCACATGCTTCACCGACTAGGTTGTGTTGTTCTGTTTTTTCTAGCGCTCTTTGGATGTTCCGCCATGCAGGCGCAGACGATTACCAGTAGTGTCAACGGAACCGTGACGGACCCCGGCGGGGCTGTGGTTGCTGGCGCGACCATCACGATCACGAATGTCGACACCAACGTCGCGACCACGGTGCAGACCAATGAGTCGGGTGTTTACAACATTCGCTTTATCCAGGTTGGACGCTATGTCCTTACGGTGACGGCGCCCGGATTTGCGGAGCAGAAGTCGAATCCGTTTACCCTTGAGGCCGGCCAGATCGCGAAGCTGGACAGCAAGCTCGCGCTCGAAGGCGCGAAGACATCGATGGATGTCAGCTCAGAGCTGGTGCCGCTGCTGAACACCGAGAACGCGCAGCTGGCGACGACGCTGGACAGGACCGCGATTGAAGCGGTTCCGATGGTGGGACGCAACTTCGTGCAGCTGACGATGTTTGTTCCAGGCGCGGTCAGCACGACCCCGGGCGGCTTCGCAGGCAGCTCCGCCATTGGCGTAGGAGGCCAGCAGGTTTCGGTGAATGGTAACCGCGAACAGTCGAATAATTATCTTCTCGACGGTATCGAAATCAACGAGACGTTGAACAATGGCGTCGGCTACAACCCGAGCCCCGACGCTCTGGACCAGGTGCAGGTTGTTTCGGCCAACGCTCAGGCCGAGTACGGAAACGTCAATGGCGGCGCGGTGATTGCGCTGACGAAGAGCGGTACCAACAACTGGCACGGCAGCGCCTTCTACTTCCTGTCGGATGGTCTGCTCGACGCGAATACCTGGGCGAACAAGAACAACACGACGATTACTCCGCGTCAGTCTTACACGCAGCCGATCTTCGGTGGAACGCTGGGCGGGCCGATCCTGAAGGACAAGCTATTCTTCTTCGTGAACTACGAGGGCGGACGCTATCACCAGGGAGGCGTGGGCACGGCTACTGTTGCGACGGCAAGGATGCGGCAGGGAGACTTCTCGGAACTTCTGAATCCATCGATCATGTGCGCTCCAGGAGCGCCTTGTACGGCGAAGAGTCTTATCCAGCTCTACGACGGCTCTTCCGCCGACTATAAGCCGTATGCTGGCAATCTGAATGTTCCGATTCTGAACCCGGTGGCGAAGTATCTTTATGCTCATCCGGAGCTGTATCCGTTGCCGAATACTGCTCCTCGTGCTGGATCGCCTGTGCTGAATAACTATGTTGCGTCGACGAAGAACGGACGACGGAACGATCAGGGTGATATCAAGATCGACTGGAAGGCGACGAACAAGGACAACCTTTCGGTTCGCTACTCGCAGAGCGAGAACGAGGTGACGACGACGCCGGTGCTTGCGATCGTCTTCCCCGTCTCTCCGAAGACTCCGGTCAAGGGCATTGCGATCAATGAGATCCATACGTTCAACTCTTCGATGGTGAACGAGCTGCGTATCGGTTTCACGCGGGTACACATGCTGGGTGGATTGACGACCGATTCGACGGGAGCCTTCGGCATGTCGGGTAACTCCATTGTCGGCATTGGCGCTCCGCAGACGATCAATGGATTCTCGGCGCAAGCCTTTGCCCCTCCCGGAACGACGGGACTGAGCACTCCGAACGGATCTGAGTTCACGACGTTCGGCAACGCGGGTACGGCGACGAACTATGCCGATAACACTTTCACGTACGCCGATAACCTGACGTATCTGCGCGGTCATCACAGCTTCAAGTTTGGCGTGCAGTTCATTCGGTACCAGCAGAACAGCCTGTATCCCGGCAACGACGGTCTGCTTGGACAGTTCGCCTATACCGGCAACTACACCTCGGACCCCAATAGTGGTTCGGTGAATAACGCGCAGGGATATGCTCTTGCCGACTTCAACCTGGACCGCGTGGCATATTCGGGTACGGGAAATGCAGGCGGCCCGCTTGGTCCTACGGGACAGCGTCAGTGGCGCGATGCGTACTTCGCGCAGGACGACTGGAAGATTACCCCGAACTTTACTGCGAACATCGGTATTCGTTATGAGTATGACCAGCAGATGTACGAGGTGAACAACAAGCAGGCCAACGTCGACATGGACAAGAAGCAGCTTGTGTATGCAGGCGTCAATGGAGTGAGCAGGGCCACGGTCAGTCCTTACTACGGGAGCTTTATGCCTCGCATTGGATTCGCCTACTCGGCTTCGCCTCGCATGGTGGTTCGCGGAGGCTACGGCATCCAGAACTACATGGAAGGCACGGGAGCGAATCGCCGCATTACGATCAATCCTCCTTTCCAGACGCCTTACTTCGCGCAGGGTTCGGTGCCGAGCGGGGCAAACACGGGGCAGTACTTCCGTGTAGAGGACGGATTCTCGAATCCGGCTTCGCCGACTCCTTCGCTGTCGCTCAATGCGTGGGCGATGAAGATTCGTCCCGCCTTCATCTCGGAGTACAGCCTTACGACGGAGTATCAGTTCAGCAACACGACCTCGTTGACGGTTGGCTATGTTGGAGAGGCCGGGCAGCACCTGATCAATCACGGCTCGGCCAACCAGCTTCTTCGTCCGTGCGTGATCAACGGAGTTGTGTCGTCGCAGCCCAACAGCGCGGCCTGCACGGCTGCGAACCCCGCGCCGTTCAAGGACCTGGTGGGTCAGGCTGGCTCGATCGTCATCACGACGTCGGACGCGATGATGAACTACAACGCACTGCAGATGACGCTGCGCCAGCGCGGATGGCATGGGCTGTCGGGAACGCTGAACTATGCCTACGGTCGCGCAATGACCAATGCGATTGGATTCTTCGGATCGAGCGGCATTGCCAACGCCAACAACTATAACCAGGACTACTACAACAACCATGCGGAGTATGGACCGACCAGCCAGGATGTTCGGCACAACCTGAACGGCGTTCTCAGCTACGATCTCCCGGTCGGGCGTGGCCGCATGTTCGGCGGCGGCATGAACCGTGCGCTCGACGAGGCGGTCGGCGGATGGAAGGTCGGGTTCACCGCGGTGGCGTACACCGGCTTCCCGGTGACGGTCAACAACAGTGTGAACAATGCTTACACCAATAACAAGATTCAGCGTGCGAACCACTTCCGCACGATGAAGATCAACAGCCGCAGCCTGAACGCATGGTTTGGTTCAGACGCTTCGGTAACGTCCTGCACTTCGCGTGTTAAGGGGCAGAACGACAATGGAACGTGCGCATACGGTTCTCCGGTCGATGGAGACTATGGAACCGCTTCCGTCGGTTCGGAGCGTGCTCCTGGGTATCAGCAGTACGATGCCACGGCGTCGAAGGACTTCAGCCTGTGGGGCGAGCACAAGCTCGGATTCCGGGTGGATGCCTCGAACGTCCTCAACATGAGCTCGCTGAGCAACCCGAACATCACGGCGCAGAGCGCGAGCTTCGGTCGTATCACCGCGGTTCGGTCCGGCCCGAGAAAGCTGCAGCTTGCGTTGAAGTACCAGTTCTAACCAAGAAGCCGAAAGGGAAGAGGGTGCTCTTCCTCTTCGGCTTCTTTTTTGTAAGTATTGGATGGACTCTTTTCAGGTGTACGGGAGATAGAACGTTTGAACCGCCTTTTGATCTCGAGTGGTCTTGGCCTCTTTGCGGCTGCGACTTTTCTGTCGCTCAGCGCGCAGTCTCCGCAGGCGCCGCCGCTCTCGTCGCATGAGGCGGCGGGAGCGAAGACTTTTTCTACGAACTGCGCCGGGTGTCATGGAGCGGATGGCCGGGGCGGAGAGAGAGCCCCGAACATCGCCACCAGCCGCAACATCATCGCGCTGTCGGATGATGATCTCGAAGGAATCGTGAAGAAGGGAGTTCCCGGTACGGGGATGCCTTCTTTCAGCTACCTTGGTGATCAGCCGGTGAAGGATGTGCTCGCGTATCTTCGCAGGTTGCAGGGAAAGACCTCCATGGTGAAGGTGACGGGCGATGCTTCGGCGGGGCACGATCTCTTCTTCGGGCGCGCCGAGTGCTCGCAGTGCCACATGATCAAGGGCGAGGGTGGATACATAGGCTCGGACCTGACGGACTATGCCGCCGGTGCGGCTCCGGATGCGGTGAAGCTTGCGATTACGAATCCTGATGATTCGTTGACGCCGACCTCGACCGTGGTGGAGTTGCAGCTTTCCAATGGCGAGCACATCAGCGGCATGGCGAGGGCTGAGGACAACTTTCACATTACGGTGCAGACGAAGGACGGCCGCTGGAGGACGTTCGATAAGTCGAAGCTGGCGGACCTGAAGCACACGGGGCGCTCGCCGCATCCGCGCGACTATGAGACGAAGCTCTCTGCGAAAGAACTGGATGACCTGGTGAGCTACCTGACGGTATCGGCGGCCAACGCTCCTGCCAAGGGCGGGCGACGGAGGGGCCAGTGAGAAGATTGGTTTGTGTGGCGCTGCTGTTGGCCATGCCGCTTGCAGCGCAGCAACGGGCGCCGGAGCAGACGTTTGAGCTGAAGGCGGAGGACGCGGCGTTCTGGAAACTGTTCGACAAGGACGCGAAGCTAGGCACGATGGGCGACGGCTTCGGCTTTACCGAAGGGCCAGTGTGGGAACCCGCGGGCTCGCTGCTGGTGAGCGATGAGACGAAGAACTTCATCTACCGGCTCTTCCCCGATGGCCGCCGTGAGGAGTTGATTTCGCTGGGAGATCCGGACGGCAACACGTTTGACCGTGAGCATCGGCTGATTGTGACGGCGAGTGTGCTGCGCGCGATCATTCGCCTTTCGCCGGACATGAAGAGCTACGATGTGTTGGCCGACCACTACGAGGGGCAGAGACTGAACAGCCCGAACGACGTGACGATGGGGCCGGATGACGCGATCTACTTCACTGACCCGACGCTCGATCTTGTGAAGGGCGAGAAGCAGGAGATCCCTTTTCAGGGAGTCTACCGGTTGGACTCAAAGGGAACGGTGACGCTGCTGACGAAGGATTTGCAGCAGCCGAACGGGCTGGCGTTTTCTCCCGATGGGAAATTTCTTTATATCGACGATTCCGCGCAGAAGAACATTCGCCGCTATCGCTTCCACGAGGGAGCGCTGAGCGAAGGAGTGATCTTCGCGGATGAGAATGTTCCGGGCAAGCGCGGTGTTCCTGACGGCATGAAGACGGATAAGAAGGGGAATCTCTACGTGACCGGGCCGGGAGGCATCTGGGTCTGGAGCCCGGCGGGGAAGCACCTGGGAACGGTGCTGCTGCCGCATCAGCCGGCGAACCTTACGTGGGGCGGCAAGAAGAACTCGACCCTCTTTCTTACGGCGGGTCACTCCGTCTATACGCTGCCAACCAGGGCGAAGGGACATCTCTCCTATCCGGCAAAGGCGGTGCGTAAGTGAAGGTTATGTTGAAGCAGTTGACTCTCTTGATATGCCTTGCCTCTCCGCTGGTTGCGCAGACGAAGCAGGCGGCGGCAACGTCGTCGCGCGATGGCGTGATTGATGTGAAGAACTCCGACCTGTTGAAGAGTCCGGTTGGCGAGGATTGGCCTTCGTACAACGGCGACTACACGGGGCGACGTTACAGCAGCCTGAAGGAGATCACAGCGGAGAACGCGCATAGGCTGGCCCCGCAGTGGGTCTTTCACAGCCGCAATGCTGGCATTCTGCAGGTGACTCCGGTAGTGGTGGCCGGGGTGATGTTCGTGACCGGATCGAACGATGCGTATGCTCTCGATGCGAAGACGGGCCGGGTGCTGTGGCATCACGAGAGGCCGGTCTCGCAGGGGCTGATCGACGATGCCTCAGGACACATCAATCGCGGCGTGGCCGTGCTTGGCGACCGCATCTACATGGAGACCGACAACGCGCACCTGCTTTGCCTGGATGCGCGAAGCGGCCACATGATCTGGGATGTGCCGTACGCCTTCGACAATCGCAACTACGGCGCGACGAGCGCTCCGCTGATCGTAAAGGACAAGGTGTTAGTGGGGACCTCGGGCGGCGACGACGGCGTGCGCGGATTTCTTGCGGCCTTCGATGCGAAGACGGGCAAGGAAGCGTGGCGCTTCTGGACGATCCCCACTCCGGGAGAGCCGGGCTCGGAGACGTGGCCGACTTCGGGCAAGTACAAGGACGCGTGGAAGAACGGAGGCGGTGCGGCGTGGCTTCCGGGGAGCTTTGACCCTGAGCTGAACCTGCTCTACTGGCCGACGGGCAATGTTTCGCCGGACTTCGACGGCTCCGTGCGCGAGGGCGACAACCTCTACACGAGTAGCGTGGTGGCGCTCGATCCAGATACGGGCAAGCTGAAGTGGCACTTCCAGTTCTCTCCGCACGACCTGAACGACTACGACGCGACGGAGACGCTGGTGCTGGTGGACACCGTCTACCAGGGCAAGCCGCGAAAGCTGATCGTCCAGGCGAACCGCAACGGGTTTCTCTACATTCTCGACCGCACGAACGGAAAGTATCTTGCGTCGAAGCAGTTTGCGGACAAGCAGAACTGGGCCAAGGGGATCGACGCGAACGGACGTCCCATCCGCACGGAGCTGGTTCCGACCCCCGAAGGCACGACGATGTGCCCGAGCTACGCGGGCGGGACGAACTGGTACTCGCCCACGTACAGCGAGACGACGCGGCTGTTCTACTTCTTCAAGCTGGATGCCTGCTCGGTCTTCAAGGTGAAGACCGAAGACTTTGCAGAGGGACACGCGTACTACTCGACGGGAGCATCGCATCCTCCGCATGAAGAGTCGAAGAAGGTGCTGATGGCCTACGACCCGGTGAAGGACAAGTTCGTGTGGACGTATCCGCAGGTGACCTCGGGGCGCTCGGCGAGCGGCGTAATGTCGACCGCGTCAGGACTGATCGCCTTCGGTGACGATGCGCAGGAGTTCGAGGTCGCCGATGGACGCACGGGCAAGCCCCTGTACCATTTCAACGTGGGACAGCCGGTTCATGCCTCTCCGATGAGCTATGCGGTCAATGGCAAGCAGTACTTTGCGATTGCGGCGGGCAACGATCTCTTCACCTTCGCGCTGCAGTAATCGCGTAGGTGACTACCAGCGGTTCGGCGTTCTGCTCATGACCATTGCGTCGAAGCGGCGCCGGACCCCGAAGCCAGTGGCCTCGTAGAGAGAGACGGCGGTACGGTTGGATTCGGTGACCGTGAGGGTGATGGCAGCGGTGCCGACGCGCCGCAGGCTCTGGATCGCCTGACCCAGCAGGAGTCGGCCCAGGCCGCGCCCGCGCTGCGAAGGCGCGATGCAGAGCTGGGTGATGTGAGCCACATCCGGAGCGACGCGGGAACAAAGAATCATGCCAGCCAGCTTGCCGCTGAGTCGCTCGCGCAGCAGCCAGGACTGGTACTCCTCGAAGACGCCGCAGCCGGGGAAGCGCACGATGTTGTGCAGGAAGCGCAGCGAGCCGTGCAGGGTGCAGTACTGGTCGTTGATCTCCGCATCGACGTGCCCGGCGTAGGCGGAGTGGATCAGCTCAGCGGCGGCCTGATAGTAGAACGAAGACCACGGGATCAGCTCGACGTCGGGAACCCACTCGATGCGGGGAGCCGTTGCGGCGACATGGGAGAGATCCAGTTCCATGAAAAGGCGGGGGTGCTGAACGAACCCGGCTTCAAGGAAACCGCCGTCGAGTGTCCCCGAGTCATAAAGCAGCAGCTGCGATTCGATGCGGCCAATGCCGGGGGTGTTCAGCAGAAGGTCGAGCAGGCGGCGCATCAGTGCGTCGGCGATCTGCAGGCCCTGCTCGGGGCTGGAGGAGATGGCGTAAGCGTCCCCGACAACGGCCTTATGGCCTTCGTAAACGCTGAAGGCGTAGCCGCAGGCCTTTCCGCGATCGAGAGCGACAAAGCCGGGAAGAATCCGTGAGTCGAGGTACTGGAGCAGAAGCTCGGTCGAGCCGCGGTAGTCCCAGCGCAGTTTTTCCTGCCACACCTCGGCCTCTGCCTCGAGGATGGGACGAAGCTGGCGCGCTGAAAACTGTTTCAGGTCGAGTAGTTCGAATTGGGTTGCGACAGGCATCTGCACAAAAAGCTACACGCGAAGGCGGGGAACTGTCTCCGTAGCTTACCGAATTTTTCGCGCGATGCCACGCAATCCTTCGCGGTGGGACTCACTCTTGTCAGGGGTGCAGGGCGGAGACGCGATAGACCTCAAGCCCCTGCGGGTCATAGAGAAACAGCGGCGTATAGACGCGCCCGGCGAGGTAGTGCTCGAGCGCCGGGGTGTCGCTGGAGCGGATCACCAGCAGGTGCTCCTCGGCGGGAACGCCGTCCTGCGCGTAGTGCACGGTCGGTTTGTTGCGATAAAAGGCGATACCGTATTCGATATCGCGGCGAACCTCTTCGACGGCGACGATCTCCGTGCCGGGGGCCTGAAGCTCCATCTCCTGCGCGAGCGGGCGTGCAGAGTAGTTGAGATCGAGGTCATGTCCGTGGAAGCCGAGCAGGAAGATCAGCATGGCCAGCGTGGGAATCAGCGTGGCGTTGGCAACCTGCGGGATTCCCCAGCGGCGGATGATCCAGAAGACCAGCGCGGCGGAGCCGATGGCGGCGCTTCCGGCGATCAGGAGCCAGCCCGCGGAGGGAACGAGGGTCTCATACTTCATGTGCTGCGGAGCCAGAGTCAGCACGAAGACCAAAACCGCGCAGGTGGACACGTGTCCCCATAGCAGCCAGCGGGGAAGTCCGCGATGGCGGATGCGGTTCATGTAATCGGCGGTGAGGATGGTGAGAGGAGCGATGGAGGGAAGGATGTAGCCGGGAAGCTTGGAGCCCGAGAAGGAGAAGAAGAGGATGGGGAAGAGGGCCCAGAGGACGAGGAACTCGGGGAAGGCATCTCCGGCGCGAGTGTGGCCGAGATAGCGTTTGGGGTTGTGGCGAACCTTCCACTCGGCGATGGAGACCTCGATGGAGTCGATGAGGGCTCGGATGGCGATGACCGTCCACGGCATCAGTCCAAGAATGAGCACCGCGATGTAGTACCAGAACGGCTGGTGGTGCTGGTAGCGGTTGGTCGCGAACCGTTCGAGGTTGTGTTCTTTGAAGAAGACGCGGAAGAAGGTGGGGTTGTGATGCTGCACTGCGATGAACCAGGGCAGCACCATCGCGAGGTAGAGAGCGATTCCGGGCAGCCAGATGGTACGGCGCAGCAGCGACCACTCGCGGCGAAGCCCGGCGAAGAGCAGGATGATGGCCAGCGCAAGGAAGGGAGCCACAGGCCCCTTGGCCAGAGTAGCGGCTGCACCGAAGAAGTAGAGGTCGAAGAGCCAGAATTTTTTGCCGGTCTCGTACCAGGCATACCAGCCAAGCATCCCGATACAGAAGGGCGCGGCGAGCTGCATATCGGTAGAGGCTCCGCGGGCGAAGCTGACGATGGCCACGCAGGAGGTGGTGATGAGCGCGGCGTAGAGATGTCCGCCTGGACGGAACCTTCGCATGTGCAGGAAGATCAGGGCGATGAGGGCAAAGGCTCCGGAGGCCGAGGGAAGCCGAGCCGCCCAGTCGGAGACTCCGAACTCCTTGAAGAAGCCCATCGTGCGCCAGTAGTAGAGGGCGGGTTTTTCAAGCCAGGGCTGTCCGTAGAGGATCGGGGTCACGGTGCCTCCGGCGAGGCACTGGTACGAGGCGCGCAGGTCGTTGAGCTTCAGGCTGCGGGGAAAGACCTTGGCCCCGACGGCATGGCAGGCTTCGGAATGCGCTTCGAGCATCTCGCGGGAGACCTGCGCGTAACGCGGCTCATCAGCTCCGACCAGGCCAAGCTGATCGCCTCCGAAGGAGGGGACCAGGCCGTAAAGAAGAAGAAATCCGCTGACGAGCACCAGCAGAACGATCTCGCGGGAGACGGCGGCTTCCGGATGATTCCAGAGACGAGAGAACCAGCTCTTCGAGGAGCGCTCTATGCCGATGGCGGAACCGGAAGTTTGTTGAAAATCGATCATTTCGGAGTAGGAACCAGACAAGGCTATCAGAGCCCTGTTCTAAGTTGACTAAGGATTCGTTCCGTAGCCACATTCAGGGGACCGTCGAGCGTGCAGCCGCTTGCGCTGCGATGGCCTCCTCCTCCGAAGTGCTCGGCGATGCGGGCAACGTCGAGACGGCCTTTGCTGCGGATGCTCAGACGATACTGGTTGACCGAGGGAAGCTCGCGGAGAAAGACCGCGGACTCGACCCCGGCGATGCTGATGAGATAGTTTACGACTCCCTCGCAGTCCTCGGCTCCCGCCCCGAGGCGCTCCATGTCGCTGGTCGTGACCCAGCTCCAGGCCAGCGTGCCTTCGGTATGCATGTTGGAAAGCGCCGCCCCCAACATGCGGATTTTGCTCTCGGGATTGGAGAAGTAGATGTCGCGGGAGATCTTGCCGGGGTCTGCCCCGTGCAGGGCGAGATTCTGCGCGATGGCGAAGGTCTCAGCGGTGGTGCAGGGATAGGTGAACGATCCGGTATCGGAGGCGAGGGCGGTGAAAAGACAGGTCGCCATCGAGGGAGTGATCTCAACCTCCGCGGCCTGTGCAATCCGGTAGACCATCTCGCCGACGGCGCAGGCCGTTTCGTCGATCCAGTTGATCGCTCCGAAGGTTTTGCCGCTGGCGTGGTGGTCAATATTGATGAGCGTGCGCCCCTCAAGACCTGCGAGCCCGGTGCGGGCAATGCCGTCGCATTCGAGCAGAATCGCCGGGGTGGAGGAGGGCTCCTCCAGCAGGCTCACGTCCGAGGTGACCTTGATGCGGTCGAGATTGGGAACCTTGCTGTAGATGTAAGGAGCAGGGTCCGCCATCACGACCAGAGCCTCGTGTCCCAGCTGATCGAGGATTTCAGCCATCGCCAGGACGGAGCCGACGGCGTCGCCGTCAGGCCGTGCGTGCGAGGTGATGAGAAAACGGGGATGCGAACGGAAGCATTCCAGCAGAGATGCGATGGAAGGATCAATCTTCATGGAGTGGTTGTCTGCGAGGATTCCGCATCCGAAGCGACATGCTTCCTTTCCCGCTTTTTCATTCGCGCAAGAAGCTCATCCATGCGTCCGGTCATCTTCTCCGAGCGGTCGATGGCAAAGGTGAGGTCGGGAACGTGGCGGACTCCCATGCGATCGCGAAGCTGCGAACGGATGTAGGCGCGCGCCGTCATCAGACCGAGGAGCGTGGACTGCTCCTCCTCCTCGTTGCCGTGAACCGCAACGTAGATGCGGGCCGATTTTCCGCCGGGAGCCAGGACAACGTCGGTGACGTAGCTGGGGGCGATGCGGGGATCGGAAAGCTCGCCTTCCAGCATCGCTCCGATCTCCTCAGAGAAGGTATTTGCGACACGGTTGCGATGATGGGCTCGTGCTCGTTGTTCTGCCATAAATGATTCGCCTTCGTGAACAGCCTAGGTTATCAAAACTGGCGGTTTCCGCCTAACGGAGTGCTGTGTATATCCTGTGCATTTTTGTGGATATTGTGGTTACTCTGTCAGAAATTCTGCATAAGAATCAATCACTTCCGCTCCAAGCGTGTGGGCGATGCGGTTTGCCGCCTGATCAATCTCCTGAAGCTGTCCGGAGAGGTAGCTTCGGGAGCCGGAGATGACGGCAATGCCGAGGGTTGCGCGGTTCCATAACTCTCCCCCGTCCAGCTCGGCGATGGCAAGGTTGAAGGCATTACGAAGCCTGTCCTTGAGCGAACGAACCACCTGTCTGCGCTCTTTGATCGATTGAGCGTGAGGAATCTCGATCTCGAGGATGAGGCGGGCAACGGTCACGAGGTTATGGGGGACCGGGCGAACCCGGTCCGTCCGGTTAGAAGTGGATTACGAAGCCGACCGTGGGTTCGACGGTCCAGGTACGTTTCTGAAGCTCGAGATAGTTCACGCCGAAGTCCGGAGCCTTATAGAAGGTCTGGCGGAACGAGGCGCGTAGACCGAAGTGATTGTTCAGATTCTTCTCGAGTCCAGCGCTGTAGTAGTAGGTCATGCGCGCGCGGCTGAAAAGGCTCTGACCGCCGCCGGGGGTCGGGCGGAACGCCGTTGTGCCGAGACCAGCCGAGAGGAAGGGCTTCGCTCCGAGAATCGCGTGGGGCGGATGAGCGACGTAGCCGAAGCTGTACTCGCTGGCATTCGCCTGAATGCCGCCGATGAGGTAGAGGTCCTGCCCGCTCGCGGAGTCCCTGAAATGCTGGGTGAAGCGCGCGTAGGAGTAGTTGAACTCGCCGCCCAGGTAGGGCGAGACGGTGTAGCGGATGGTGATAAGAGCACCGACCGTCTTGCTGGCCTCCTGCTTGATATCCGCATTGAGGTAGTTCGTTCCCTGGACATCCTTGGTAATGGTGCCCATCGCGCCGATCCCGAGATCAATGCGGGAGAGCTGTTTTTCGAGGGCGGGATTGCCGCTGGTGGCCTGCGCGTGAGCCGAAGAGGCGGACAGGGCTGCAAAGAAGCAAACAACGAGGCTCCACAGACGCAGTGGGCGAGACGCGATCGACATCAGCAAAGAACTCCCTTGGAGACGAAAAGTGTTGCCTTACCAGTCTACTCTGGATTGCCGGTTATCGCCTGTCGGAGTGGCTCGGGGGAGACGAGAAGCACAAGGCCATCGACCGCCTGCACCTGGACGGTCTCCCCCGGCGCGGGAATGGAAGAGGCCTCGGGGGTGGTCCGCGCGTTCCATAGTTCTCCGCGAATCTCGACCTGAAACTGGCCGGGCTCGGGGGAGGAGACGGTGGGGTGGCAGACGGTGGCGGTCGCCCCGACCATCGCCTGAGGGCCGGTGAGGACTTTGCTTCGGCGGGCGCGAAGGGCGATCCACGCCAGCCCGAAGGAGATGATTCCGAAGCCCAGACCGACTGCCACAGCGGTCGAGGTGTGAACGCGCTGCTCGGGGATGGGACCATCGACCAGCGTGGCGAGCCCAAAGATCAGGGCTATGACTCCGGCGAAGGCAAGGGCTCCGTGGCTGGGAGAATGGGCTTCGAGCAGGAAGAGGGCGAGCCCCGCGACGAGCAGGAAGACGGCGGTGTGGTGGATGGGCAGCAGGTTGAGCCCGAAGAAGGCGAGCAGGACCAGGAGGGTGCCGACGGCTCCGGGGACGACTGTGCCGGGGATGTTGAACTCGAGGTAGATCAGCAGCGCCCCGAGGACGAGCACGGTAACGGCGAGGTCGGGATTGGCAAGACGGCTGAGGATGCGCTCGCGGGAAGAGGGAGGCACGACGACGATGGGGGCTCCGGCGAGGTGGAGCGTGTGAGAGGAGCCGTCGAAGCGGTGGATGGTGCGGCCATCGAGGGAGCGGAGCAGGCTCGCATCATCGGGCGAGGTCAGGTCGATGAGGTTGAGCTTGAGAGCCTCGTCGTCGCTGTAGGACTTCGAGTGCAGCACGGCGTCTTCCGCGGCCTGCGGGTTGCGGCCCCGGCGCGAGACGTAGGAGCGCAGGAAGGCGAGAGTGTCGTTTTCGATCTTCTCTTTAAGGATAGGATCGATTTTTCCGCCCTCAAGAATGGGGTGAGCGGCCCCGGCGTTGGTTCCGGGGGCCATCACGGCGACGTCGGCGGCTTCGAGCAGGAAGAAACCTGCTGACCCGGCGCGGCTTCCTGCTGGAGAAATATAGAGGATGACCGGGACGGGGGAGCGCTCGATGGCCTGCACCATGACGCGGGTGGAGTCGAGCAAACCGCCGGGGGTTCCCAGCGAGATGAGGACCGCCGGGGCGTTGCGGCGGGCGGCCTCTACGAGTCCTCGCTCAAGATAGCCCGCCGAGATGGGCTGGATGGTGTCGTGCAGGGTGAGCTTGATGACGGGAGCGGGCTGCGCATAGGCGGAGAGGACGCAGAAGAGAAGGAGAGCGCAGAGCAGTGCGGGGAGGCGAACGGGTTGGCGGCGCGTGGTCATGAGTGGCTCATGGCAGGGACTGTCCTCTTGCAGCGAGAGCCTGCTTCATACCGAGGGCGGCGGTGTTACGCGGCTCCAGCTTGAGAGCGCGGGCGACGTCGGCGGCGGAGGCGGCTACCTGGTTGTCATTCAGCTCCAGCCGGGCCAGCACGAGATAGGCGGCGGCATTGGGGCCTAGCTTGAGGGACTCCTGCGCCTCGTTGCGGGCGTCGACGGAGTCTCCGCTGCGCTCGCGGACCTGCGCCAGGCCAGCGCGTGCCTGCGCGCTCTTCGGGTTGGCGGCAAGGGCGGACTGGAACTCGCGCTCAGCCTCGGGGATGAGCCCCTGGGCGAGGTAGTCGCTGCCGAGCTGCACGTACTGGGTGGCCTGTTCGGCGGGAGGAAGCGTGGCAAGCCGCACGGCGCGCATCTGATCGATCTGGAAGGCGGCCTGACGGAAAGATGCCTCGGAGTAGGTGCGGCGGATGCGCTCCAGCGGCTCGAAGGGGGTGTTGGTCGAGGTGCCGGATGCTGTGGGACGAGGCAGGTTTGCAGCCTGCGGAGGAGCGGGGGTGCGTCCGCGCGAGATGAGAGCCTTCAGCTGCGGAGCTTCGGGGTCGTTGGGGCGAAGCTTGAGTGCCTGATCGACCTCGCGCTGCGCTCCGGCGAAGTCTCCTGCGCGGTAGAGCGAGACGGCGAGGTTGTAGTGGTAGTCCGCATCTTTGGGATCTGCGGCGACGGCGCGCTGAAAGAGAGCGGAGGCGTTGTGTCCCTGGCGGCTGGAGGCGACGGCCTGATTGTTGACGACCTCGGGGAGGGGAAGGCTTCCGGCGACCGAGGTGAAGGCCTTCTCGGCTTCGGCGTAACGGGCGGAGTTGAAGCGCGCAAGTCCAAGGTAGAAGTTCGCCTCCTCCGAATGGCGGTCGGAGGAAGGGATGCGGGCGAGGGTCGCGGCGGCGTGATCGTAGTCGCGCTCGGAGTACTGGGTTTTGCCGAGAGCGAGCAGGGCGTCCGTATAGTTGGGCGATTCCTGCACGGCGAGTTGCAGGCGCTTGATGCGCTCCTGCGGCGTGGCGGCGCTGTTGCCGCGGATGTAGTTCTCAAACGAGCTCAGCTTGAGCTGGCCGGAGGCTCCGAGGAAGGTCTGCATGGCGACGTTAAAGTGCGGGTCGATCTGCTTGGCGACCTTCCATGCAACCGCGTTCTCCACGTCGAGCAGCCGGGGCATCTCGCTCGAATCTTCGAGCGGGGCGGACATGCGCAGGGTGTTGATCTCAAGCACCTGGGCCTGCACGGAGATGCGATTGTTCGCGACGTGGTAGCTGCCGATGATGACGTAGTTCGCGTCGAGCGTCTGGGCGATGCGGATGGTGGTCGCGTGCGTGGGGCGGAAGTCCGCAGGGAAGCCGAGATGGTCGAGCGCGTACTGGCGGTCGTCGCGGGAGATGGTCAGGAAGCCCGAGGAAGAGAGCCGCTGGTTGAGCGTGTCGGGGAAGGACTCGCCGATCCAGCCGAGGTCGGGCTGACCGGAGCGGTTCTCAAACGGAAGAACGAGAACGACGTGGCCGACGGGCGTGGATGAGTCGAGGTTCTGGCCGAAGACCGGGAGCAGGAAGGCGAAGAAGACCGCGACAAGGACGCTGGCTTCGCGGAGGGCCGAACGGGGTGACATGAACCTGAGCACAGGTTGAGTATAGAGCGTCGCGGGCTTCGCTTATCGTGCCGTTGCGTTTTGAATAAACGAGGCGTTCACGGCGCGGGGGAAGCGAAGGACGGCGGCCCATTCGCCGTTGCGCTGTGCCTGCCAGACGACCTCTCCGCGAAGAAGCAGGGCGGCCTCTTCGGGAGAGATGTCGTGGTGGAAGTCGAAGTACTTCTTATCGAAGTAGCGGCCCAACCTGCCAAGATCGAGATGGCCGGGTGGAGGAACCCACTTGGTGGAGAAGAGAAGCGCTGTGTCGTAGGCTCCGGGGTCCTGCGCGGCCAGCGCGATCTGGTCGAAGGTGAAGTTCTGGATGGAGACGGTCTTGATGGGCTGGCGGATGTAGCCAAGCTCGGGGCGGCTCAGCTCGGCGCTGGCAGGCCATGCGGTCAGGACAGTCGCTTGCGGATAGCGGTTGGCGATCACCGAGACGGCTTGCTGGTGCAGCGCGATCATATCGCGATAGGTGAGGTTGTCCTCAGGAGAGAAGACGTAGGGTGGGTTGATCCAGATGCCTGCGAGAAACGCCGCGGCAGTAAGAAGCGCGAGAGCCCACCAGCGCGTCAGATGGCGCTGCCATGTCGTGATGCAGAGCAGCAGGACGAGCGGATACATCGGAAGAAGGTAGCGCGTGAGAAGGGCTCCTCCGAGGATGGAGAAGGCGAGCCAGTTCACAAACAGCACCATGAGGATGCCGTTGAGTGCGCGACGCGGAAGTATCGGAGGTTCACCCTTGAGCGGAATAAAGAGGACGGCGATCGTGCAGACCACGGGAACGTACAGGTTCATGTGCGTGGTCAGGTGCAGAAGACGATGCCACATCGAGAGCAGCACGCGCAGAGGATCGAGGTTCGCGGTGGCGTTGTAGCGGAGGAACTCCGGGTTGCCGAAGATGAACCCGGTGCGGTGGTGATGATAGGCGTACCACGAGGCCAGAGGAATCAGGGGCGAGACGAGCGAGACGATCCAGAGCGCATGGGAGCGGCGTTGCGGCGGCGAGGTTCGGGAGCGGAGGTAGTAGAAAAACTCAAGCGCGGCCAGGGCCAGCGGGGTGACGATGGCGGTCTCCTTGGAGAGAGCCGCGAAGGAAAAGAGCCCGGAGGCGAGGATCTGGTTGTCGGCGTCGGGTTCGAGATAGAGCGCAAGTGCCCACAGGGTGAAGGCGGCGGCGAAGATGTCGGCATGGGCCAGCGTGCTCTGAGCGAACCAGACGGGATAGAGCGCGGTGAGAAGAACCGCGACGATGGCTGTGGAAACGTTGCGAAGCGCCCGCGCAAGGTAGAAGACCGCGACCAGAGCCGTTGCCGTCACCATGACGACCAGCGTACGGGTTCCGCTGACGACGTATCCCGAGAGATGCCACCACGCGGCCAGCAGGATGGAGGGCAGCGGAGGATGCGCGTTGGTGAGGGTGCTCTGGGGGATCAGCGAGCCGGTGCGGAAGAAGTCCCACGCTGCGGGAATGTAATAGCCTGCCTCATCCCAGAAGTAGGGAAGCCGAAGCAGGGTGACGTGCGTGAGATAGACGGCTGCGAAGAAGAGAGGAAAGAGCAGTCCGGCGGAAAAGTCAGCTGGAGCGCGGCGATGGGCCGGGGTCGATCGCAACGCGCCCGCCTTTAGTGAACTGGTCCGCTTCCCTGGGGAACCTGCTCGAGGGCGATGGTTCCGAAGGTCTGCTCGTACTGTGCAAGGTTGTTGCCGAGGATGTTGAGAAGGGCCTTGGCCTGCTGCGGGCTGAGATAGATGCCCTGGAAGTTCTTGACGTTCAGCTCTCCGGCATTCTCCTGGCTCATGGTGCCGAAGACGAGCATGAAGTCCCACACGGACATGCGGACCTGAACGCTGTTGGCATAACCTTCGCGGTAGTCGGAGGTGGAGGAGATGTTGAGCTGCGGTTCAGCGTTCGGTTTCTGCTGATTCATGCCATCGCTTTCTATATAAGGTTGGTGCGAAAGGGGGGACTTGAACCCCCACGGGTTACCCCGCCAGATCCTAAGTCTGGTGGTTTGTTTCTCTATCTTCTCAAAAAAATCAATCACTTGAGAAAGTCGAGAAAGGCAGGTGGCAGTTTGGGTGGCACTTGCATTTCTCAAAACTGAGAAACTTCGTTCCACCACTTTCTAAGACGGGAACCCCCTATTCAATGTGCTTAGTTTACATCGTGGTCGTTATCTGCACTCGTCCAGCGCTATCCGTCTCCCTCCAGCGCCAGAGTCGCCGCAGGAAAAAGGCCTCTTCTGGCATTGCGATAAGTGAACAGCCGGGACAACAGCACTCAACGGGTGGCATCCTGAATGAAGCATTTCTTTACAGCCTATGCCCACACTGACAGATGTAATCGATGTTCTATCGTCGCGCCGCCGTCTCCAGGAAGCGGCACGTGCAGAGTTCACCGCACACGGACCGGACGGTACGACAATGGCGGGACCGCAGCGCTCGCGGGAATTAACAAGGAGCGGCTCTACAACTACTTCGGGGATAAACGACTTCTCTTCGAGACCGTGCTCACAGAAGAGTTGGAAAAGCTCGCTGTTTCCTTGGGAGCAAATGCTCCCGGTCTGGAGGATGTCGGCGAATATACGGGATGCATCTTCGACTATCACGCGAGGCATCCGCAGCTGGTCCGACTTTTGCTCTGGGAGGGGCTCTCAGATGGTCTGGTTGTGAACGAGGCAACCCGTACCGCTCACTACCAGCGCACTGTGGCGATGTTCGCCGCCGCACAACGAGACGGCGTACTCAATGACGATCTGGATCCGGCAAAGCTGGTCTTCCCCCCGTCCCTGAGAAGCGTCAGCTTGAATGGCCGGCAGGTGCCCTCTACCGCTTGGACGCTCTGCGTGTCGTTGCGATGCTGATGGCTCCCTCAGCCTTAACCGTCTGAAGGAAGCTTGTCCAATTGACGAACGGGGGCATCTCCGAACTGATGAAAACGAGCGATGTTGACGGTATCCGGCACGTGTGTCTCTCTGTGAGTCCCATGATGTGGTTGAAAACGGTAGCGACTTCGTTCCTCAGTCATGGTTCGGATGGAAGTGACGGACGACTGCATCCCAGAACTCCCGTTGGCATCGCCGGGCGATTTCTGTCTGCGCGCCCCAGGCAGTGAAGCCATGGGAAGCTCCGGGATAGATGTGCAGCTCTGTAGGGACACCATCGCGAATGAGTCGTTGAGCGAATCGAAGGTTTTCTCCAATGAACAGGTCTACGTCGCCTACGCTGATGAACGTTGCAGGAACTCCTGCGAGAACCTCGACTCTTCCTGGCGATGCGTAGACCGGAACATCCGCTCCAACAGGCCTCTCGCCTAACACGGCATTCCAACAGAAGCCGTTGCTCGCGCGATCCCACACGAATTCGCCGGAGAAAGGCATCGGTGTAGGTTCCCCTGACGTTCCGGTCCGGTCGTCCAGCATCGGGAACATCAGGAACTGTGCCGAAAGCGGAGTTTTCCCACGATCACGAGTAAGCAGACAAAGCCCTGCGGAGAGAGCGCCTCCTCCGCTTTCTCCAGCAACGGCAATACGTTCCCTCGGCACACCCAGAGTGTCCGCCTCGGCATGTATCCATCTGAGAGCTGCGTAACAATCCTCCAATCCGGCAGGATATGGCTCCTCCGGGGCCAGACGATATGCAACAGCAACGACGACGCAGCTTGCCTGTTGCGCTATATAACGGTTGGGCGCATCGTTCATCTCTGGCACCCCCATCACCATCCCACCGCCATGAATCCATAACAGAGCCCCTGTGGGGGCCTTGTTCTCCGGGCGATACACGATCACGCGTACCTGCCGTCCATCGCCAGCGTCAATAAAGTGTTCCTCAGACCGGATCTCAGGAGCGTCCGGAGCACTTAGCTTCCAGCCGATCATGGCCTCTCGCATCTCGGTCAGGGTTGCTGCGGATGTTTCAAGGGAAGGCATCTGCTTGAGGATCTCCAGCAGTTGCGGGTCAATCAGTTGTTCACTTTTCACGGGGGCTTCTTCCTTCGAGGAAAATCAGGGGCGTGCATTATTTGGAGCGTTCTCTCCTAAATAGATGAGAGCCAGATTCTATGGATTCACAAGTCGGCATCTTTTTTGGGTGCGATCGCTCTAATAATGAGGAGCAAGTGAATGGCGACACGAGGAAGACCTAGATCCTTCAACGAAGACGATGCGCTTGACCTTGCGATGCGGGTCTTCTGGGAGCGCGGCTACGAGGCGGCGGGGGTCGACGACCTTGCGCAAGCGATGGGCATCAGCATGTCGAGTTTCTACTCCACCTTCGGCGATAAAGAGGCTTTGTTTCTTGCCTCCCTCAAGAAGTACGAGACTGAGAAACGTGGTTATGCGAGTACGATTCTTGAGCGCAGCGAGCCTGCCGCTGTCACATTTCAAAACCTGTTTAATGAGGCTGCCCATCAACTCACGCGTGCGGACCAGCCACGGGGCTGCATGCTCACTCTCGCTCTTCATAACTGCTCGCCGGAGTTGGAACCTCTTCGGAACCATCTCAACGAAAGGCGTGCGGCAACAGTTGATGCCTTTGAGGTGCGTCTGAAAGCGGCTCGAAAATCCCGTGAACTCGATGACGGAACTGATGTACGTGGACTCGCGTGTTTTTTTGCGAACACATTGCAAGGAATGTCGCTCCAAGCGCGCGCAGGGGCCACCCGCAAGGATTTGATCAAAATTGGTCGATGGGCAATGAAGGCATGGCCATGCAGGAGCAATGGTTACGATCATTAATCACTATCCGTCATTCATACCTTCACCGTCCCGGGTGTCCTAAACGGGCCGCAAACAGGCCAGACGAAAACTCGGTTATCCGAACGGACGGAAAAGGCACCGCTTCCTCGTTCTGGCTTTGTATGACTCTGAAATTAGCTCGGACGTTTTTGCCTCGACGGGGAAAAACGTCCGAGCTGTATATGTGCATTGCCCTGTTGGCGACAAATGGAGAAAGGGTGGCACGGAATTTGATAGCGTAGGGACAAAGACCTGCGCCTCACCCGGCGGTTTCCACCTTCCGCGTCCGCATAATAGACGGCGCACCTACCAGGAACCACACAGCGATCAGCGAGTCGAAGATCATGCAGCCGAGGGAAGAGGTTCGCATAAACGGCCAGATGGGATGACCTATGAGTTGATGGGGCAAGTCCCATCCTGCATGCATCAGCCAGGCAACGCCTATGAATCGGTACGACCGCAGGCCAAGGTAGACCACCGGAATCGCCAGCACTGGATAGATCAGCTCCCAAACGCCAAAGCCTCCGCCAATATAGGCGAAGACCGCGCCTGCTGCTCATCAGATGGTGAAGCAATATCTGGAACAAGCCTGATTTTTGACAATCCCTAACAGATGCTCACCTCACGTCACCCACTCAGACTGTCTTTGATCAACTCCCTTTAGCTAGAAGACACTTGCTGGAAGCCGGATGGCTAGATCGTATATCCATCAAGGCCAAGACTTGCTTGATGAATCCGCATGTACGGTTCGCATCACCTTATAAAAAACTCGATCGGCAGAGACAACTCCATCACATCAGGCAGGTTAGATGGGATGGAGGGAAGCGGCTGCGCCCTCAAGACAGTAGCCTGAGCTTCCTTATCGAGTAGGGAGAATCCAGAGGCGCGTTCAATCGCGGACGACAATACATGCCCCGTCCGATCCAGACGGAACCGGACGTAGACGACGCCTTCTTCACGCCGCATTCGAGAAGCGGCCGGATAGCGTCGGAATTGACCGAGACGAGCAAGCACCTCTCCCTCCCACGTAGCCTTCGCGCCCGAAGACGCGCCTTCGGGCGCAGGAGTTGAAGGTGGGGATGCTGCCTCTGAGGCGTTCTGAGATGAAGACGGATGCCTATCTTGCTCTGATGCTGCAGGCCTTCCTCTTGGGCCTGCTAGGGCGACCCGTGCTGCCGGGGCGTTTAAAAAGGAAGGCAGCGCGGAGGTCGCCTGAGGCATTGGAGGCGCACCGATGGGCAGAAGCAGGGAAGGCTCCTGAGTTACTCTCCGAGGGAGACGTCTTTGCTGACGATTACGCTCCGGCGATGGCTTGGGTGCAGTCTTTTCCGCGACCGCCATCGCTGGAGCTGCCGGCGCGGCCAGTGTGATCGCATTGATCGCCACACTGGCCGTTGGTGGTCTCACCTGCTGATGTAGGTGGATTGCAAATGTCATAAGGACGAGCAGATGCAGAGCAATGGCAACGATGTAGGTTGCGGAACGGCGCCGTGGTGGACGGAGCGCGTCGAAGGCCAGCAACGCCGGGCAATACGTTGAGCCGGTGAGGCCTGCCGTCAGTTCACAACTCCTCTCAGCCCTGCTGCCACGAACTTCGTCAATGCTTCGATCCAGTAACTCAGCCACACCCTTATCCTTTTTGGGCTCCATCGACATATTGCCGTGTGAGAGCGGCAGCGTGGTCGAATGCCGCCAACGCTCCAACGGTTGCACGAGCCTTTTCCTCATCGTTGAAAGGCTGCGTAGAGATTGTCTGCGCGAAGATACGCCAGGCAGTTCCCGGGCCTTCAGCGGGGCCTGCGAGATGGCGGGCGCCGAAGCAGTCGCTCAGCCCAAACGCGGAGGCGCGACGAAACAGGCTGGCAGCGCCCAATCGCGAGCCCTCTAAAACAAAGAGCCATCCGACGTTGGACGCCAGGTCGGGAAGCGGAAGAGCGGGAGTGTCCTCTTCGCTCTGCGGAAGCGTAAGACCGAGATCAGCCATATCCTGCTCGACGAGATGGAGGCGAGAGCGGGACTCCAGATCAGGTAGGAGCTCTTTCAGCGAGGCATCATGATAGAGCGGTTCGAGATCCCGCTGCAGGCAATACTGCATTATGAGGAGACGGCTATAGCTCTCGCGGTCCGAGAAAAGATCGCTGGCCATGATTAAGTTGTCCAACTTCTCGTGTGCGGGCAGGGTCGCCGTCCGCATCTGAGAGATGATATCTATGGTTTGTGTGGCATCGAGTGCGGTGGTCATTAGATCTCCATTCAAAAGGGTTTGCAAAGAGTTAAAACTTGAACGTCGCATTCAGGCGAACAATGCGTCCCGGCGAGGGCAAAAAGGCGATGGAAAGAGGGTCGAGATAATAGCGGTTGCCAAGGTTTTCGGCGCTTGCACCAAGATCGAAGTGATTCACCACTTTGTACGAGGCATAAGCATTCATGATGATGGCCTTGGGCCACGAGGCCGGGGGAACGTAGGGATGATTCGGATCGGCATTCGATGCGGCCTGGATGGGCGCGCGGTCGCTCCAGTAATTGATGGTGAACCCTGCCGTCAGCGCATCGTGCAGCAGGCTTGTACCGATGGTTCCGTTGCCTGCGTAGGAGGGAGGCACGTAGCCGCCGCCGTAGTCGTTACTCAGCGCGGCCCCTGAGCAGGGTTGGCCCTTCATGCAGTAGGTGATGTAGGTGTACTTGGTGTAGCCGCCCTGCACGAACAGTTGCGGAATTCCATACGTGCCCTGTAATTCAACTCCTCGATATTCCGCCTTGTCCAGGTTGATCCAACTGTACGGAAGTGTCCCGTTTCCTTGAAGACTCTCTCGTCCGATGTAGTTACCGTACCGGTTCGAAAAGTATGCAACCTTCAACTGCGCACGGTCTTTCACGGTCAGGAGATTGGAGCGGTTCACGTTCCCGCCCACTTCAAAGTTGTCGGAGGTCTCCGGCTTCAAGTCGGGATTGGGGAGAACGAGCGTGGTGAACTGCCAGTATGCTTCGCGCAAGGCAGGGGGACGCCAGCCGCGCGCATACGTGCCAAAGAACTGGATGCCTTGCCACGGCTCTGCGGTGAGGGCGACAGTGGGATTCACGCGATTGCCGCTTTTCTCGGGAAGAGAAGCATAGTAGGCATGTCCGTTCTCGTGATAGCGGTCGACGCGGAAACTTCCGTCGAAGATGAGCCACGGCCTGATCCGGTAGTTGGCCTGGGCAAACAGACTTCCGACGTAGCGCTTTCCTGAAGGGTCGCCAATCGGATACGAAGTATTCGATTGAGTCACGATCGGAACCTGTCCGGTTGCGTTCTCCTGCGAGAAGGAGGCACCGTACTTCAGATTGAGTTGCCCGAACTTTGTTCGCAGGTCTGAAGTGTTCCATATCTCGGTTCCCACCGAGACGACCGGGTAGTTCAGGTTGTAGTCGACCGTCGATCCGGTACTTTGATACTGCGGGCTGTGATGGGTCTGCAGGCGTGTACTCCAAAGATTGGTACGGAGATGGATGAGATGGCTGTTCTCCGGGAAGTACCCGTACCGGATAGAACCGGTATGCGTTCTGGTGACGGCAAGATCTCCCTGTACTGTCGGCAAAAGGCCGCTGTAGATCAGGAAGTAGTCATTCAACTCACCATGCTTGTCGTAGTAGTTCATGTAGCCCAGTTCAAGCGAATGTCCGTTGCCGAACTGCGTCCTCACCTTCGCCATCGCGGAGAGCTCATCCTGTGACGTATTGAAGGTTTCGGTATTGGGAGGGATTGAGGAGTAGATAGTTCCCATGCCCGTGCCGGCAGGGCCAGGAGAGGTTCCTATCCAGGACTGGGGCAGCCGATCTCCAGCGAAGTAGTTTCCTGTTTTCCGCCGGGCCACACCTATGATGATGTTGTAGCGGTCCAGGATCGCTCCAGCCGTCCCGCTCCAGCGAAATCCATCGCCATTGAATGCAGAAGGATTGCCAATGCGGGGGAACTGCGCCTCCAACTGTGGTTCCTTCGAGCCGTTTGCGATTCCTCCGTGTAGCTGGATTCCGTACTTGCGCCCCTCTGAAACAACGTCGGTCGCATCAAGCGTTCGCATGTTGACCACACCACCCATCGCTCCTGCGCCGAACTGTCCGCCGCTCGGCCCCTTGGAGATGTCCACGCCGCTGATGAAGTCCGGGTCGATATACACGCTGCTGGTGTTGCCGTGATAGCCGATGTACTGCGAGTTCGTCTGTTGCGTCCCGTCCACCAGAACATTGACGCGGTTCATTCCCTGCAGGCCACGGATGTTGATATTGAGTCCCGAGCTGTTGCGGTTGCCCGCCGAGACAACTCCGGTTGCATTCTTGAAGATGTCACCAATCGTAGTCGGTGGGACGCGGTTGATCTGTTCTTGCGAGACCTCTCCAGTTGAGCCCGGAGTCGTGTACACCTTGTGTTCCGCCGCGCGATTCAAGCTCCGATTGCCATATTGATCCACGTCTCCAAAGAACCCGCCGGCCCCAGAACCTTCGCCTTCCCCAACGCCCTGCACGCGCAAGGGGCCGAGTTGCGTGACTCCGGCTGCTGTTTGGGGGGCTTCTTCCAACCGTGCAGTGTGGGGGCCGGTGAACCGGAAGGTCAAACCGGTACCTGCAAGCAGCTTACTCAACGCCTGGGATACGGACATAGAGCCGTCGATGGCTGAGGAAGACGCGCCCGAAGGAAACGGCTTCCCATACAGCAGGTCCACGCCGCTCTTCCGCGTATAGGCGGTGAGCGCCAAACCTAGCGGCTGCGCCGGAATATGAAACTCCTCGATCTGCGGAGAGGCAAGATTCTGGGAGTGGCAGATCGCCGCCCCGCAAATCAGCAGTAACACCACGGCGCATTTCAATATCGCCAGCCAAATGAAGATCTTCTTGTATCGCTGCACAGCACCCCTCGGGTCCTTGATCATGAGGGAGTCGTTTGTGCGAATGCCCTCTGCTGGTGAAGACAGAGGGCAAGTCGATTTGTCAGGGTGAGTCCGGAATTTTTTTAAGAATGCCGATCTAGGCCGGATAGATGACTGTCAGTAGGGGAGTGATCTCGACCGTCTTGACGGGGAGGATAGAGGGCAAGTCCTGTAATCCCTCCGATATATGAGCAAGGTTGATCAGCATCGTGAGAGGCAGAGGCGCGAGCTTTGCATCTGCTAGAAGAGTCTTTCCAGTTCTCCACTGGTTGAGAGTATGGAGAGCCTCGCTTAGTGGGACGGAGATAAACTCGAGCCGTCCGGAGCGCCAGGCCAGCAATGGCGCGGCAAGAGGTTCGATCTTTCCTTGTCCCCACTTGTCATAATGAACGACCTGCCCAGCTTCTATCTCCAACTGCGAATGGCCCGACACAACGCGGACCGCGTGTTCCGTGACAGCCAGCCGGGCCGCATCCTTCATGGTCGCCACACTGAACTCCGTACCCAGTGCGGTCGCCTCTCCCGCTTTTGACTCGACGATGAAGGGACGGGCCAGGCTATCCCTCGCAACCTTGAAATATGCCTCACCTTCATATAAGTGAACTCTGCGTTCGTGTCCGTTGAAAGTCGGAGAGAGGGCCGTCTTTGTTGACAGCTCTACGCTGGAGCCATCCGGCAGATTGACGGTCCGTCGCTCTCCAATGCCTGTCCGATATTGAGCGGTTGGAAACCGGTCCACGAAATACATCAAGCCACTCGTGGCAGTTAGCCCTGCTGCCCCGGCTATCGCAGCCTTACGAACGAACTGGCGCCGCGTATAGCGACGATATACCTGCTGCGTTGCTGGCGCCTCAAGACTGACTTCCCAGAGACGCTTCACTTCGGCATAAGTCTCCTGATGACGCACGTCGCTCCGGAGCCAATCATCGAACCTTGCATGAAGCTCCTGGGCGTCAGGCTCACCCTTTAATTGGACGAACCACTGCATCGCTTCCGCCTGGAGCGGATCCATTTGCTCAAGAAGCTCTTCCGTCGTCGGCAATGTCTTGCCGGGCCGTTGTTCCATCGTCCGTTGCTCGTTCTCTCTCAATTCTTCTCGCCTTTGCGCAGGAAAATCCAATGCTGGACGACCTCCTATATGAGAAGACTGCCCGTCATCGACTTTGTCAGGGTGCCTCCAAAAACACTCTCAAAAAAATCTCGATGTTCACCCTGACAAACCCCGCAAAACCCTGTCTTCCCCATCAGAGGGCATTCGTGATCGAACTGCCCACTCCAAGAAATACCACCTGAAGGGGCACGCCGGATGTTTCAACTCAATTTCGTTATGCGCCACATGCGCAGTGTATTGCTGATCTGCCTGCTCAGCGGTTTTGCTCATGCACAGGGCACTCAACCTGTGGCAACGCTGACTCCTGGCATCATCTCCACATACGCCGGCAGTGGAGACGCATCCAATTCCGGCGACGGTGGCCCCGCCACAAGCGCAGGTATTGGCGGCCTCTTAAATCTCGCTGTCGACAAACAGAACAATCTCTACCTCGCCATCAATAGCAATTCCGCAGCCGGCGTCGCCTATGTGAGCAAAATCGACCCGAAGACGGGCGTTATTACCACCATCGCAGGGAATGCTACCCCTGATCTATCGGGCGATGGTGGCCCGGCGATCGACGCAGGCCTCGGTAGCCTCGGTGCGATGACGACCGATGCTGCGGGTAACCTTTACCTCACCAGCTACGATACTGTTACGCAAGCTAACGAGATTCGTAAGATCGATCACGTAACGGGCATTATCAGTAAGATTGCCGGGAATGGAAGCGGCACTTATAGCGGGGATAATGGTCCGGCAACGGACGCAGGCATCGAACAAGCGAGCTGCCTGGCCTCTGATGCATCCGGAAACTTATATCTATGTGCTCACGGACGTGTCCGAAAGATCGATGCGTCCACTGGAATCATAACGACTGTGGCCGGCAAGGGCACTCTTGGTTCCACCGGAGATGGAGGCCTCGCGACAGACGCCCAGGTATATGCCTTTTCCTTGGCGGTAAGCCCTTCCGGAGACATCTATGTAGGCGACGGAGGTCACGGCTCCTACAACTTCATCCGAAAGATCGACCACGCAACAGGGATTATCTCGCTGATTGCCGGTACTGGGACTGGGGACACTCTCCACCCGGGTGCGACCGGGGATGGAGGGCCAGCTACGTCAGCTTCCATCACCTTTCCCTATGGGCTCAAGCTCGACCCTGCCGGAAACCTGTACTTCGTCGATTCCGGGAATGGGGTCATCCGAAAGATTGACACGAAGGGAGTTATCTCTACCCTCGCGGGAAGGTGCAACGTCAACAATGAGTTTCACTATTGCCAGGCGACCTTCGGGGGAGATGGGGGGATAGCGACAGAAGCCTACTTGGATCCGATCGACGTGGTGCTCGATAGCGCGGCGAACTTTTATATCGGCGAAAATTATCACAATAATCGTGTTCGCCGCGTTAATGTCTCTCTCTCTTCCTTATCATTCCCTACGCCGACGGAGGTGGGCTTCACCGATAGCGTAGACGGATCGAAGAGTGTCGTTCTCTCCAACGCAGGCGATGCTCCACTGACATTGGCTGCTCCGCAAACGGGAACGAATCCATCTGCCACTACAACAGACTTCACCTTCTCTCCCACCAATACATGCCCCGTTGTCTATGCCGGAGATCCCGTCTCCACGCTGGCTCCAGGTGATTCCTGCAATCTGGCGATCGACTTCACACCTATGAACTCCGGAGCTATTACCGCGAATTTTGTTGTCGCCGACGATTCTGAGAATGTGGCCACGAGCCAGCAGGTCATCCAATTATCTGGGGTAGCAACGGCAAGCACAGCCGACGCGACCACGATCAAGGTCTCGACTATCCCTGTCAATGGGACCATTGGGAATCCCGTCACAGTTACTGCCACAGTAGCGGACGCCAAAGACCCGACAATGATTCCTACGGGTACGGTCATCTTCACCGTCACTCCGGCTTCATCCACATCCGGAAGCCCGACGACCGCCAGTCCTCCGACAGCAGTTGTGAATGGAGCCGCTAACTTCTCCTTTACGCCGAAATACGCGGGAACCTACACGGTCACAGCTATCTTCTCGCCAGGCGATCCGAACACATATCGTGGAAGCTCTGACACGACTGGACAAACGATGACCGTCGTGGGCGACTTCAACGTGGTAATTTCAAGCACCGGCCTCGGCATCGCTGGTGGGATCACGGCAGCTAAGAGTGGAGCACCCGCAGTCTTCGATGTCCTTTTGACGCCCGGTACAGGCGGCTATCCGTCTGATGTGAAGCTCTCGGTCTCCGGGCTTCCATCCGAAGCCGTAATCTCCATCTCTCCCAGTTCGATCGCGCATAACGCTGGCTCAGCCACTGCACACATTACCGTCGATATCTCCCGGGTCACTCTGAGTGAATGGCGCACCCTGCCTTCTCCCTTCGGAAAGACACCCATCGTCTTTGCCGGAATTTTCCTGCTGAATGGTCTTGCATGGCGCAGACGTCGCCTGGGAGTGCCATACCTGCTGACTCTTCTTCTGGTTATCGCCACCACGTTAACCGGCTGTGTACAAAGCACCAATGCCGCCTTGAACACCTACGACCTTGTCGTGACCGCAAACAGTGGGACGGTTCAGCATACTGCCACGACCAAGTTCTCGATCTCTCACTAGCGAGAGATCGAGAACTATGGGGAAAGGCTGATCTTCTCCGCCATTTCTCAACTTATGTCAGAAGGTCAGGCAGCTCTGCCGAACGACCTCTAAGTGGTTGTGCATTCGATACGGAATTGATCCGGAGGTTCCTTATGTTTTTCTTTGGCTCTGTTGTATTGAGATTACGCCGCCCTGCCAGGTTCGCCTTTCTTCTCCTTCTCCTTGCTGTTGGCAAAGCCTCTCTTTCGCAGACGATTACCACAGCGAACCTTGGTGCAAACCAGGTGACGCTGCAACTGACCGCCCCAGGCTCTGGAACAGGATATTTCACCCTGCTTCCGGGCGCGACCGCAGCGTGCGGCACGGCGACACAGACGGCTTCCGGCAAGAACAACGCGGGAGCCGCAGCCATCCACGGCTCGCTAATGCTGGAAGCTGGCACTGCCAAGGAATACACGGTACGCAATTTGCTCGGTAGCACCGAATACACCGTGTGCGTTACTCCGGACGGTACGACTGCACCTGTTAGCAGCAGTTTTGCAACGACTGCAGCGGCGAGTCTCTCTCCAGCCTCGTGGTCTGTGGTTGGAAGTGCCGGGTTCTCGGCTGGTTCGGCCGGCTATACTTCGCTTGCCTTTTCTCCAGACGGTACGCCTTATCTGGCCTTCCGTGATACGGCCAATAGCAACAAGGCGACCGTGGTTAAGTTCGATGGGATCCAGTGGGCAACAGTCGGCAACGCGGATTTTTCCGCTGGCAACGCGACCTATATCTCCCTTGCGTTTGCGCCGGATGGTACGCCCTATGTGGCCTATTCGGATGGGGGTAACAGTTCCAAGGCATCGGTAATGAAGCTTAGCGGCACCCAATGGACCGCGGTCGGCGGCGTCAGCGTATCCGCTGCAGGGGGGCTGTACACCTCACTGCAATTTGCTCCCGACGGCGTGCCCTATGTCGCGTATTCGGATGGCGCAAATAACTACAACGCAACGGTGGTGAAGTTCGATGGCACCACATGGACAAACGTCGGCGCGGCGGGATTCTCTTCGGCAAGAGCGGACTACGTCACTTTGGCATTCTCGCCGGATGGAACACCCTACGTGGCCTATGCAGATGAAGGCAACGACAACAAGGCTACAGTGACAAAGTTTGATGGGACGCAATGGGCAGTCGTTGGTAGTGCCGGGCTGTCTACTTCGACTGCCTTGTACACGACGATGCGATTTGCTTCGGATGGCAAACCGTATGTCACGTTTGAAGATGGCGGCAATGGGTATAGGGCAAGCGTGTTGACGTTCGATGGAGGCGCATGGACGGCTGTAGGCAGTCTTGGCTTCACCACGGGGAGAGCAGACTATCTCACGATGACAGTTGCTCCGGACGGTACACCGAGCATTGCCTATGAAGACGGAGGTAACAACTACAAGGCAACCGTGATGAAGTACAACGGCAGCGCCTGGGCAGCAGTCGGCAGCCCAGGATTCTCAGCGGGGACAGTTTATTATCTGTCGCTGGCATTTTCTCCCAGCGGAACACCGTACGTTTCTTACTATGACTCCGGCAATAGTGGTAAGGCAACTGTCATGTCGTTGCAGCCGGCTGTCACTCCATCTGCCGTGACGGAATCTGCAAGTGCGATCACGTCGTCGAGTGCAACGTTGAACGGCACGATCAGCGACAATGGTCTTGCAACCACGGTGACTTTTGACTACGGTGCGACAACTAGTTATGGCTCCACGCTCACAGCGACAACCGGGGGAACTATCTCGGCAGGGGCCGGTAACACGGCAGCATCCGTTGGTCTTACGGGCCTTAGTTCAAACACCATCTATCACTTCCGAGTGAACGCGACAGCGAACGGTACTATGGTCAATGGCAGTGATGCGAGCTTCACGACTGACAAACTGACGCCGTCTTTGACGACATGGCCCACCGCTTCAACGATCACCTACGGTCAGACGCTTGCGAATGCTGCTCTCACAGGTGGAGTTGCCGCGCTGCCTGGTACGTTCACCTGGACGGTGGGCGCGACCGTCCCTCCGGCGGGCACCGCAGGCTATTCGGTCACATTTACTCCAACCGACGGCACAACCTACGACACTGTATCGAATACGGTGAGCCTGACCGTCAATAAAGCAACTCCAACGGTGAACGCATGGCCGAAGGCTTCGTCAATCACTGCTGGCCAGACGCTGGCTTCCTCGACACTGGCCGGGGGAGCAGCCTCGGTGGCTGGTACATTCGCATGGACGACGCCATCCACAGCCGTGACCAACAGCGGGAGCTTTGCCGTGATCTTCACACCAACCGATTCTGTGGACTATGAATCGGTGAGTGGTTCGGTGAGCGTGACTGCGCCACAGATAACGCCAGCGATCACATTAGCCTCAAGTGCAGGTTCTTTGTTCTCGCAAAATCCGATCGTGCTCGCCGCGACCGTGTCGGCCCCGGGTTTGACCCCGACAGGTACGGTGACTTTTCTCGATGGCATCACGGCCTTAGGTACAGCACCGTTGTCATATGGGAAGGCAACGTACAGGATGTCCTCCCTTACAGCCGGCACGCACTCTATTACGGCTGTGTACTCTGGGGATATTACCTTCGCATCAGCGACCAGCAGTGCAATTTCGCAGGTTGTCGCTGACTTCACGTTCGCCCTGTCGTCGAGTACCAGCAGCTCCCAAACGATTGCGGATGGAGGGACGGCGAAATATGACTTTTCGATTTCGCCGTCAAGCGCATCGATCTTGCCAGGAGCGATCCAGTTGGGCGTGACGGGCGTTCCGAGCGGTGCCTCCTATACACTGACGCCGACGACGATCGCCGCCGGCGCCGCAGCGACGGCTGTAAGTCTCTCGATCACCATTCCCAACAAGACGGCGATGTCGAGCAGCGAAAAATTGGCCCCGATAGCGATGGGAGTGTTGCTGTTGCCATTGTCAGGTCTGGTACGGAGGAAGGGAAGGAAACTGTCCCAACTGCTGGCACTGTTGTTGGTCATAGGCGGGATTTCGGGTTTGACCGGATGTGGCGGATCATCCTCGAACTCTTCAGATGGAACAGCTTCACAAAACTACACCATCACGATCACGGGAGCATCGGGAACATTGCAGCATTCCACCACCGTTACTCTTACCGTTCAATAAGAGACTCCATGGTTCTACGGTTCAACGGGATATGTCCGATGTCTTGTCCGTTGGCAAGAGAGAGGCAGGCTTATACCTGCCTTTCTCGTCAGCACAGAAAATAAGTTGTAGCTAGCACTCGATCGATATTCGATGAAGATTCTTGTCGCCTCGAAGGCCACAGGGAGGTGCCTATGACAGAGGGGTTTTGGTTCGGCCTAGGGCTGGTTGGAGCGTGGCTAGCCACCGCGTTACTTTTGATCGCAGCATTGATTTCCTCAGTGCTACTGAGCGGCTATTTGCATCGCCGGAGAGTAAGGCGGCTGTCTCGAAAGAAACGGTCAGAGCAGGATCGCTCGCGTCGATCGTACGAGGCAGTCCTCCGTTGGGAGTATGCGTGGCCTTCCGTTTCGGAGACTGCTCTTCGGGATCGTGGGGAGACACCACTCCCACTCGAATAAGCTCTGGTGAGACAACGGAGCCATCACGGTGCGATCATTTTTGTGGTGCGAGGCTCGTCATTTTTCACGAAGCGATGTTTGCAGTACAAGCATCGCGCGCATCATGTGTTCGTACACCGTTTGACGCGAGATATTCAGCTTCCTTCCAATCTCGGCATAGGACAACTGCTCGACTCTCGCCAGGAGGAAGACCGTGCGTGAGCGCGGCGGCATCGCCTGGATCGCGGCATCGATCCGATGCAACTCTTCGCGGACGAGAAACTGTTGCTCGATATGGACTCTAGGATCGGGGATCAGATGCAGTGCTGCATCGTCCATCACGATCTCGTTTGCCTGAGTGCGGCTCCGCCCCTGGTCTGTCATCAGGTTGCGGGCAACCCGATGAAGATAGGCACGTACATTTTGAACGGTTCCGGACGCGATCGCAGACATGGAGCGCATCCATGTCTCCTGCACGATGTCCTCCGCTTCATGCCGTAGCTCCAATCGACCGCGCACAAACGCAAGCAAAGGCAGATAGTGCTCTTCTATGAGAACTTCGACCTCGAGATCATTGACCATGGACCGACCTGGCAGAAACAACAGCTTCAGACATACAAAACGCTCCACGTCGGCTGTTCTCTCATGCAGGCAGGCCAGCCTTGTTGATATCGATCTCAGGCCATATTTCTCGCTTCGCCAAAAGACTGGGAATATGACCTATCTTGATTGCCCGGCGACACGCCAAGGCTGGTAGCAATCCGCTCAGCATCCCGGAGCAGTCTTAAATATTCGCTTGACCAAAATATACGACCAAATTGGTCTTCATTCAAGAGCAGGGCGGATTAAAAGCACAAGATGGTTGGTTTGGGAGCACCCTCAGCGCAATGAGATCGATACACGACATAGCTTGTGGATGGGCTCCGCCAAGCTTTCGCAGGCATTCGCATCTGCTCTGGTTCCGTTGCAGGATTGGAAGTTGCCTGACTGTTAGACGGGATCTGGTCGGTCAACCGACGACTCCCGGTTCTTCCAGTGAATATCCAATTGTGGGAGAGGCCGCTCGATTCTCTCTTCTCTGAAACGTTGCACGATCCGAAGATAAAGATCACTACGCAGCTTCGGGAAACCAAGCACACCTTTGACTGTCCATGCCCGAAGGGAGAGCGTAATCGAACCCTGTCCGAGCTCAGTGATGATGACCTCGGGTGCCGGATTATCCAGGACATCGACGTGAGCACTCGCCAGGGTGAGCAATACCTGAATCACCTGCTCAAGGTCGCTTCCTTGAGCGATAGAAACAGGAATCGATACCCGTATCTTCCGATCGCTGGCGGTCCAGTTAAGGATGTCTTTGGTGGCGAACTCGGTGTTAGGGACCATCAGGAGTGCGTTATCTGGTGTCTTGATCCACGAACAGCGAGCCCCAATCCGCACCACTTCTCCGGCTATGTTCCCGAATTCGATCTCATCGCCGATCCGTATAGGCTGTTCGATGAGGAGAATAAGTCCTGCGATCAGATTGGCGGCCAAAGACTGAAGACCAAATCCGATGCCAACACCAAGGCTGCCACCGAGAATGATCAGGGTACTGGTATTGATCCTTTCAACGTGTACTCCGATGAAGATTCCCACCACATAGATAAAGAATGAGACGACACGCGAAAGGACATATTGCTGGTGCTCTCCAAAATCAGCGTTGCGGCTTGTAGCGATCCGAATGAAATAGCGAGAGAGCCGAGAAAGGAGAGACAATAAAACCAAAAACAGTAAAACCTTAATCAGAAACCAGATCCTGACGGGATTACCATCTACATAGAACAGCGTTTTTCTCAGGGGAACAGGACCGTCTTCGCTGAATATTCCAAACAACGCGGGATGCAACCTGTATTCCCGCCATGCGCTCAGGACGAACAGACCAGAGAGCAAGCCTCCAATCGCAATATAGAGCCTGCCCGCGGTCGAGACGCGCATCAATCAATATCTCCAATGCCAGATGTCAATGTGTATATCAACTCTCCAGGGATTGCACCAAGATTTTCATGCTTATGTGACAGTCAGGCTCGCGAGATAAGTTTTTATCGAGTCAGACGCATGACGGATTCTTTCCTGCTCAATGCGATCCAGACTCCGCATTCTATTTATGGTCCATCCCTGCCGGCTTACATCGACAGGAACGCCACATACTCCTTTCATGTCGAAAACATCTCCCGATAGAAATACTTGTCCGTGCAACGGATGTGGAGTATCGGAAAGAGATGCTATGAGAAACCGGAGCGTTGCATTTGCCGTAGCGTTTGGAGTGGATTGCATCGTGCGCCACGTGATCAATGGTTGAACGAATATTCGCGCGTCGGGGAGTGCGCGTCTCGTAGCCTCATAAGCCTCATTGATTTGTCCCAACTGTATAAGATCCAGTACTTGAGCTCTTAGATGAGCCACTCGCTGCTCTAACGGGCTTGCGGTGCTTAGCTCCCTAATTCGGTTGAATTCATGCATTATGTTTGAATTGGGCCTGGTAAGTTCGACACTACTCCATAATGGAACCATTGCCTGTCCATGTTCTCCGAGGACTGAAGCCGCAACGCTGTTCCGATTTAGGCCCAAATCATGCGCAATTGCTCGTGCAAAACGTAGAGAGTCCTGTTCTGCGCCCATGCCGATGACTCGCTCACGTCCTAGCTTTTTAGAAAAGATATCTACTGCCAGTTCGACAGGGTTGCTGACGATAATGAAGAATGAGTCTGGAGCCCTCTGAGCACATATCTCCGCAATCTGTTCATAAAGAGCCAGGTTGGCGCGGCCCCAGTCACGGCGATCGATAAGGTTCTCCCTTAGGGAAATACCGGCACACATGACCACGATGTCGGCATCGACGTCCTCTATATTGGCAACAACCTCTATGTCGACACCTTCGTCATCGAAGGCATCCATGAGATCGATACGTGTGCTCAACAGCTTCGCTGAACTGGACTCTACACCGCGGGCTACAAGTTGAAGCCGATCTCCGGACTTCAGCAAGCTGCTTCGGAGAATCTGTCCTGCAAGAGTTGTGCCTACGGCTCCGGAAGCTCCGATGATGGAAATGCTGCTTGCCATACGCTCGAAATTCTCCTGACTTTTGATTTGCTTACCGCGTGTAGAGGTCAATGGCCCTGGTTTGTGGCTGAGGTGTTACCGGAATCGGGGAGGATGGAGATTTGTACGGTAGTGCCGTCGCTGACTGCGGCGAGCGGGAGTTGGAGGCGGTCGTTGTAGGCGAAGCCGTAGCTATCGGTGACACCGACGAGATAATCGGCAAATAGATTGTAGCGGTCCGAGTTTTGTGGCTGGGCGGCGTTGAAGGCCGCGGAGATGGGGAGTTTCGCGGAAGGCTGGCCGTTGAGCGGATTGCCGTACCAGGTCCAGGAGGGAGAAGCACCGATGGTGGAGTTGGGCAGGTTGACGTTGTTGACGGTGCTGCCGACAAAACCGAAATTCAGAGCCGCAAAATAGTCTGCGGTAACCTTCTGTACGATGTTATTCGGATTGGGTGCGCCACTGGGAACGAGGATTTGCCATGAAGGATTGGCGCCGTAAATTGCTGTGTCGGTTAGATTCACGGCGGGGACAAGGATGGTGTAGTTCACATCGACACCGCTGCTATTGATCGGGCCGGTGAAAACGAGATCGCCGGGAGAGATACTGGCGCCGTTGACAGTGTAGGAACTGTTCGAAATCGCGGCGGTGAGATTGTAAGTCTGGAAGGGGCCGCCGTCGGGATTGCCGTTGGGGATCTGGCCGTTGTGGCCGACAATCTTGGTCTGAACCTGCTCAGTCTGAAGATAAGAAACGTATTCGGCGAGGGTCTGGTAAACAGTTTTGCCACCCTCCAAGGGAGCGACGCTGCCGGGACTGATGACGCGAGTGACGTTTCCGACACCGGGAACGTTGACACCGTTGTCGCCGAGAGCAATGGCGCCCGTGGCGTTCTGCTTCGTGATTACGGCGTTATTCGAGAGAAGGCCAAGCTTGGTAAAGACGGTGAGAGTGTCCGCGTGCCACGTGAGGTGTGCCGGTGCCTGCGAGCCGCCGGTGGTGGTGACGTCAAGAGGAAGGCCGAAGAAGTCCTGCGAGGAGAGATTGACGCCCCCGGAGGTGTCATTGCTACCCGTGCCGGGCGCGATGGTGAGTTCGATTTTGTCCCAGCGGGTGCTGAAATCGCCGAGATTCGGATTGTTGTAATTGGGCGCGTAGCCATTGCCGTCATTCGGAGTGGTGAGTCCAGACCCCACAGAGAGATAGATGCGCCCATTGGTGTAGGTGGTAATGTTCACCCCGGAAGCAAGACTGCTCAATGGGTAAGCGGTTCCCTTTGTGAGAAGACTGCCATCGGCCAGGTTGGTGCCAGTGAGTGCTCCACCGCCTCCGAAGGAGATAAAGGCGGGCGCGGTTGTGGCGTCAGGGCGAAGATTTTGGAATTTGAAAATGACGCCACGTGGAACATCTTGAATCGTTGATGTAGAAGAGCCGGATCCTGCAGGAGCGCTCGAAGAGGAACACCCTGAAAGAGTTACGGAGATGAAAGCCGCGACAATGAGAGATACACCCAGTAAGCGATTATTTGCGAGTGCCGGGGAGAACGCCGTTTTGAACGCCTGTTGAAGAGCCATTTCCATCTTTCATGTGCGGGGAGACAGGACGAATACGACTTCTCCTGCCCACCGTAGGGAGAGCGTACGCTACTGGATGTTCAGCACCAGTGGGACACTTTGGGTGATCGTTCCGCAGGTTGCGTTGACCAGGATGGTCCTGCTGCCCGTTTCCTGATTTGGCTTCAGAGCTGAAGAGGAGCTGCTGCAGGCCACCAGTGCGCTGCTCATAACAAGTAAAATTGCCAGACATAGCAGACGGCATACGCTGCGGCGATCCCTGCGTATGCCGAACAGGAAGAGAATGCCGGACGGCAGGACGCACATCATCCGGATGCCGGTTGGGAAGGAACTCGCGGCCTGGGTGGTGGAGCTCGACGTGACCGTCACCGAAGTGCTCGTGCTGGCTCCCACCGTAAGGCTCGCCTGCGCTGGATTGAATGCGCACGTCATGCCGACGGGAAGTCCTGAGCAGCTGAACGTGACCGTTCCTGCCATGCCGGAGAGGGACTGGGTTTTGACGGTGATCGTGGAGGAGGCGCTTCCGTAGGAGACCGACAGATTCGCTGAGGAAAGCGATATGCTCAGACTGGCAGCGTTGGCGTACACCGTCGTCGTGCTGACATCGGATGCGGACGCGTCGTAGGGAGCGACTCGCGCATACAGCGCCTGATAGGAATGCTGGCCGAGCGCCGGATCGCTCAAGGTCGCGGTCGCGGTGCCGGTTGCGTCCAGCGCCGATGTGCCAACCGTTGTGTCCCCTTCAACAAAGATCACACTGCCCACCGTCACCGGAGCGCTCCCCGCCGCGACGGTCGCGGTCAGCGTCAACGGTTCGCCCAGAACGCTGGTGACCGGCACGGCGACGGTGGTTGTCGTGACTGTTGGGCCGCCTATTGGTTCACTGGCTATCCCCTCGGACACAACGGCCTTACGAGCCGCACATACCTGGCTTGGGTTGAAGCCAACAATGTCATTCAGGACGGTGCCAGCCGAACTGAGGGCGCCCATATTGTAGAACACGCCAGCCATCGGGCCGTCAGGGCTGACAAAAAGATCTATGGGAATATTGAGACCCGAAGGGGAAAACAGCTCCTGAGCAAGGGCCTGGTTCATCCACGCAAATTGGGCGGAGGTAGTGCCGCGATTACTCAGGTTACCCCGGACAATATAAAAGTCGGAAGGCGTAGAACTTTGCTCGTTGTTTCCCCAATCCACGGAAGGAGCTCCTCCAGGCGTAGGCGTCCAGGTAAAGCTGTAAAGCGGTGCGGTAGCGCCCCCATTACCGCTGGAACCAGGCATATAAAACGGATCGCACTTGTCATTGCCAACGATTTCTTCGTGAAAAGACCCCATGTCCGGCTGATTGCTCGGGAGACCTCCCGGCTTTGCTGGATTAACACCGTAGGCATGCGGCCAGAAGTCGACACGGTATACGGTAGGCACCAGAGACAGGTAGAAGCTTCGCTCACTCGCCTGTGTGAGCATCGTCACGGCAGCGTTTTGCGCAACTTGGTTTGGCGAATAGAATCCCGGAAGTGAAGTGTCGGTAATCTTGGGACCGAGAGTGTTGAGCTTACCCCAGTCAGCCAGGATGCCGTCCAGAGCCGTATCGAATCCGATGCTGAGTTGATTCTGCAGGCTGCTGTCAGCTAGCTGACCGATTGTGGTTGCAAAGCTGCCATAGCGGCTGGGTAGAGTTTCTGGGCCGCTGGTGTGAAGGCCTCCGAAATATGCTCCAGAGCCGCTCAACAGGCCACCGAGAAGCGAGGCGGTAAAGTTGATATCGCCCTTGCTGATCGTGCCCAAAACTGGTGTGGTACCGCCCCCCGCAACGGTTGCCGCTACGCTGGCGACACCACTCAGCAGGGATAGAACATTCCCCATATTGAGTTTTACGGCAGTGGACTTGCTGATATTCGTGTTCAGGGAACTGGAGAGGACGTTGGCCGCCGCGCCGGTAAGAGCCAGACCCGCGTTGGCGTTGCCGGTGGCAACCATATCCTTCATGTTTACCGGGCCTGTCACCATGAAATTCAGCACGTTCGTGAGATCGATCACCTCTTTGCTCACTTGTGCCGTGACGGCGCTGAAATCATTTTGGGTAAAGGTCAGCGATTGATTCGTGACCGGATCGGTCCAGGTATAGGTTGGGGTCGCCCCGCCGGGCCACGGCAGGTTCACCGGGTCGAAGTAGTGGTAGTTGATGAAGTTGCTGTTGGACCCTGTAAAAAAGTAGTGAATGTCGTCCAGAAAATCGCCGGTGGCGCCCTTGATGTAGAACTGAGCAATCAGCGTGTAACTTGCATAGTGGTATGCGGCTTCCTGGCCTGCCACACTGGTCGCTCCAGAGAGCAACGTGCCACTCAGCTCCGGCCACGGCACCGGCTGCTGCGTGGCCATCTTGGTGAGCGTGAAGTCGGGGCCAGATGTCTGGTCGTCTGCCGCATTGAGCTGCTGCGAGCTCTGATAGGGCTGATAAAGGCCGTTGAGGTTGCGTGCCAGTGTGCCATGCAGATAGCCGGCCTGACCGGAGTCGGAATAATACGTGCTCGAGATGGCCGAACTCCCTACAAGGGGATCGCCCATGCCCCGCGAGGTGATGAATGTGAATGCCTGCTGGTTTATATTGTTGGCAAAGAGAGCGGCGCTAGCAGGTGCTCCCAGTGCTTCCAGGGCTGTTCGGAACTCGAGAAACCCGTTGGAGGAGCTTGCTCCATTCCCAACAACTCCCCACAGGTCGCCGCAGCAGGCGGGATACCCCCATGTGGTGAGAAACGCCAGGTCGTAAGGACCAACAGCATTCAGAGCGTTCGCGAGGTCCTTGTATGCCTTTTCGCGGATTGCGCCGTTGGAATCCGAATTGTCGCCTGTAGGGTAGACGGTGCCGCAGTTTGTGATCGGCATCAAACCGTCAGAGCCGATCGTACCCGTCGCACAGGTGTTGGGCTGAATGGGGGACGACGGGCTATCCCGTTGAACAACCAGAAGCCAATACCCTCCTCGGGCGGAGTTGACGCTCGGCGCCGAATAGCGATATCCCTTCAGGTTCGGGTTGCTCTGGGTCGCTGCCTGGAGCGGTCCGATTGTTATGGGACCAGGGCTAGCCGCGTCGATTGGGGAAGTATCGACCGTATATTCAAGTACATCTCCTGACTCGAAGTCATAGTTGCCGTTCTCGTCCTCCTGTACGACGCCGTCAACGAAGGGCCACATCGGCGTGGAGAAGATGCTGTTGCCATTGGTGGCCACGGGAAAGCTCTCATATGCCGTTCCCGCTGCTGCGCCGAGTGCCCCGACCGCCACATACTTGGTCGGGAGATTACTGTCCTTCGTGTGATCTTTACCACCGATCAGGGAGGTATTGAGCTCGTTGTCGGCTTGCTGGGAGTAAAAGCTTCCCACAACCACCAGTGAGCCCATCAGCGCTTTGGAGTCCTGGGTCTCTAGAGCGCTGAGAGTACTCACTAATTCAGTTCCATTGGCAATGCAGGATGACGCGGGGATAGGCTGGAGAGTCTGACGGTCAAACACCAGCAGTAAGTAAGTCGAGCCGGTGCAAGCTGCCGTTCCAGCGGCCGGATAGGTCGCAGAGCCGACTTGGAGCCAGGGGTGAATCCCGTCCCATCCTCCCGAATAAAGCGTCTGGAAGGTTATCGTCGGCAGCAGAAAGCCAGGCGGATTAGAAACATCTGCTACCCCTGCCTGCGCAGCACTACGAAACTTCGCCTGACTTACGATGGGAAGCTGCTGCGATTCCTCCGCGGAGAATCGGATGCGTCCGCTCATCCATCCGCCGTTAGCGGAACGAGCCGTTGCGTACGCTACATTCTTGCCGGAATGAAGACCATCAACCGGAGATATTTCACCGGACATACAGAGTCCTTGTGGACAAGTCATTTGACTGACTCGCGCGGTGATATCTTTGCCGTTGAGCACGACATGAACTGTCGAAGGGTTGGCAGCCTGCGGTAATGTAAGCTGAATCGTCGTGTAATTGTTGGACATACTGGGCGCACTGACGTCAATGACGATCGAATTGCCCGCAACCTGTCGATTCGTAACCGCAGCCGTCGCACGGATACAGGCAAGCGCGGAAAGAGCCAGCAGGAGAGCTGTGAGCATACGCGTACACTTTGCGTTCAATAAAACTGTCATAACGTAGATCCGCCTTAGCGCTGCTGCGAAACAGCGCATCAAAATTTCACTGTCTTGGTACGAAGTTCAGCCGTTCGCCCCGGTTGTCAGAAAAATATGTCTCTCCTGGAATTTCCAAGAGTGAATCAGCCAGGTATTTCGTAAAGATCGTATATGTCCATGAATTCTGTTCCAATCCGTGTCACTACACAGTGCAGAGTGTGGAACCACACGGTTCTTTGCGGTCAGGTTGGCGCCATCCTTTACCTCCGAAATGACTCCGACACGGAAAGTAGTAGGCCTGGATTTTTTGCTGGACGTGGTAAAAGAAAGACGAGAATTCAACCAAACTAATGATTTTGCAAATGAAGCATTCGGCGCTAAAAGCTGCGGTCCGCCTTGTTTCCTTTTGCACTGACGGTGCTTCACTCCTCGGTGTTAAGTGCTTGCAGGCGGCGCTGCTTCTCCTGCTTGCTGTTCCCATAGCCCCTGGGCAATTTCGCTCGATGCAGTGGAATGCCGATTCGGGGCTACCGCAGAACAGTGTTCGTGGCATCGTTCAAACATCTGACGGATATATATGGGTCGCGACGATGAATGGTATCGCTCGATTCGATGGCATCCGCTTCACGGTCTTTGATAAAAGCAATACAAAAGGACTAACTTCGAACCGATTTGTTGCTATGTCCTCAGGACGGAACGGCGATTTCTGGCTGATAACAGAGGATGGAAATGTTGTCCGGTTTCACCAGGGAAACTTTGAAACGCTTGGATTGACTGCGGGCATTCCCCCATCCTCCGCATCAAGTGTGACAAGTGACCACAACGGTGCAGTATGGATCGATTCCAATGGCTGGCTTTTTCGCTGGAACGAACGAAAGGAAGTCTTTGAACGGCAGGTTCTGGCAGAGGATGGTGTGCATTTCCATCCGCTCTGGTGGATGGGAACAGGCTTTTGGGCTGTACAGGAGAACAAACTGCTTTATCTGACGCGAGCAGCGTTCAGAGTCCACGCGCTACCGTTATGGATTGTGCGGTCGGGGGTAAGAAGAGCAGCCGTGGAGGATGATGGAACCATCCTGATCCAAACGTTGGATGGACGGTATGCTCGGTCGATTGATGGCCATTTCAAGAACTTCGATTCGCAACTAGAGATCCCTCTTTCTTGGCAGGGATTCCGTAACTGGAAAGTTCACCTAGGCGGCGATCTGGATCGCACCCTCAGTTTTCCTTCCATGGGGGCAGAGAACACAATTCAGTTCAACATGATGAGCTTAGACCGCGAAGGCAACACCTGGGTCGGCTCAGAGCGGGAAGGCCTGTTTCGCATCCAGAAGCAGCTAATTACCGTGTATTCGACGGCGCAGGGACTGGCCGGAGCCAATGTCTACCCCGTGCTGAAAGGCAAATCGGGAGAAATGTGGGTAGGAACATGGCCGGCAGGATTGTCCTCTATCGCGAGTGATAGAGTCCGCACGTATACCACAAAAGATGGCCTGCCTGGTCTCGTCACCGCTCTGGCTGAAGACAGAGATGGAAAACTCTGGGTCGGAACTCACGGTGGATTACGAATCCTGTCTAAAGGACGGTTTCTTATCCCTGAGGGAATTCCTCAGGACAGCATACCGACCGTTACAGCCATCTATCAGACCTCTAATGGCTCTATGCTGCTGGGGACGGCGCACGGACTGTACCTCTACAGCCATCTGCCGACTAAAAGATTGATGAGACACAATGATTTAGCTACAAACGATATTCACTCGATTATTCAAGATCACAACGACAATATCTGGATCGGTGGTTATGGGGGAGTAACGAAGCTAGATAGCAACCTGACACCCATCGCACAATGGACTGAGAAGAATGGTCTTCCGAGCAACAACGTCCGCTCCATATACGAAGATACTGCCTCTAATATCTGGGTCGGCACTTATGATGGAGGACTGGGATTATTTCGAAATGGCAAATGGACCATATTCAATAAGAAGTCTGGCCTCTTTGACAATGGTGTCTTCCAGATACTGGAAGATACTCACCAAAATCTCTGGATGAGTTCGAATCACGGTATCTACCGCGTCAGTAAGTCTGATTTGTATGCATTTGCGGAAGGCAGGCAAACACGCATTCAGTCTGTTGGCTATGGCAAGGCTGATGGCATGCTGAACATAGAATGCAATGGAGGGCTTTGGCCCACCGGGGCTAAAGATGACCGCGGTTTTCTATGGTTTCCCACACAGAACGGTGTTGCGGTTTTGAATCCTGACGTGCTGGGCCGTTCTAAAGATAGCCCAAGCACTGTCATAGAGTCCGTCATCGTTGACGAGAAGGAGTTGGGACCGGTCGGGCAGGTAACTTTGGGACCTAATCAGTCCAGTCTGGTTATTCAATATACCGCTCTGAGCTTTTCAAAGCCGGAGCAAATTGACTTCAGGTATAAACTCGATGGCATCGATCGTGAATGGCAGTATGTAGGACGAAGAAGAACCGCATATTACACGCATTTGCCCTCGGGGCATTATGTCTTTCATTTAGCCGCGATAAATAGCGACGGGATCTGGAGCAAAGTAGATCAGATATTACCTGTAGAGGTAATACCGCCATTCTTCAAAAAATGGTGGTTCCTTGCGGTCTGCGGTCTGCTTGCCCTCGCGATAACATGGTTCCTCTGGAGTTGCCGGATTTTGCAACTGAGAAGAATGCAGATGGCGCAAAAAGCATTTTCACAACAACTGATTGCTTCTCAAGAGGCGGAGAGGCGACGTATCGCGGCAGAGCTGCACGACAGCCTGGGTCAGCGTTTGGTCGTCATCAATACTCTGGCATCATTCCTTTTGAAGCCTAAAGGAAGAATTCCGGATGAAGAAAACAAGCGCCTGACCATTCAGGAGATCAGTACCGAGGCGACGGCGGCGATGGAAGAGACTCGTGCCATCTCCTATGATCTCAGACCCTTCCATCTCGATCGACTTGGATTATCGAAAGCAATTCAGGCTCTTGTCCGCACAGCTTCTCGTGCTTCGGAAATCGAAATCACCATCGACCTCAGGGAAATAGATAACGCTTTTCCCGAAGAGATTCGCATCAATTTCTTCCGTATTGTCCAGGAGGCAGTGAATAACATCATCAAGCACTCGGGTGCTACAAAAGCTGAAATTGTCGCCTTCAAAGAGGGATTGACTCTGCAGCTGTCTATCAGCGATAACGGCAAGGGCCTGCCGACCGAATCGCGCCCTGCAAGTTCCGGCCCAGGAGGCTTTGGTCTGACTGGTATAGAGGAGCGTGCCAGCCTGCTGCATGGGACACTACAAATTCGGAGTCATCCGGGAACAGGCACACAACTAAAAATCGTATTCGCCTTGAGAAGGGATCACATTGATGACTGAGCCGGTTAAGGTACTACTCGCCGATGATCACCCTGTTGTTCGGAGGGGATTGAAATCGGCCATCGAGGATGACGAAGCGTTTATAGTGATCGCTGAGGTCTCTAACGGAGAAGATGCGCTCAGGCAGATATCTGATTTAAGACCGCAGCTTGCAATCCTCGATATCGACATGCCAGGCATGAATGGTCTTTCCGTAGCTCGGGAGATTCAAAACCGAAAACTCAATACGAGTGTCATATTCATGACATTTCACGCTGACGAAGATTTGATGCGGGCTGCCATGGAAGTGGGGGGAAAGGGATATTTACTCAAAGGCAGCGAAACGGATGAGTTGACGTCAGCACTTCATGCTGTGGCCATTGGAAGGACATACATCGGATCCACCATGGCCGCTATTCTTCTTGGAAACAAAGGTGCTTCTGCGGGAAACCAATTGAGTAGCGATCTGAAAACGCTTACGGGAACGGAGAAGAGGGTTCTTCGCTTGATAGCGGATGGAAAATCCAGCAAAGAGATCGGCGATGAACTTTCTATTCACTATCGTACTGTTGAGAATCATCGCACGAATATGTGCCGGAAGCTAAGCCTTGAAGGCGCAAATGCACTGTCGCGGTTCGCTTTGCAGTATCGCACCGTATTGCACGAACGCCTCCACTAAGCTTGGTCTGTCTTCTTCGTTACAGCAGCGAGAATCAGTTCATCCAGTTGGATTAGGTTCTGCTTCAGAGCATAACCGCAAGCTCCCGCCTCCATGGCTGCTGAGCGAACAGCTTCATCATCAATATCCGTAACGATAAAAACGCTCGCCCGCGGGAAGTGAGTTCTCAGATGGCGGGTCGCAGCCAGACCATCTACGCGAGGCATCCGAATATCCATCAGTACTAGATCTGGGAGACACTCTGCGTAAAACGGCAGTACGTCCGCTCCATCGGAGCATTCGAATACCTCGTCTGCAATTTCACTGACCGCCCGATGGATAATCCGCCTTACGGTCGCGTTGTCATCTACAATCATGATTCTCATCGTTGTTTTTGCAGGCGGCGAGCCAACTCCATGCTATCGGCTTTCTTACTCATTGGAGTATGTGTCGATACATAATGATTGCTTGTGGTTCTACACGAAACTACCGTGTGGCACCACATGGGTTGCCGTGTAGTGACAACTATTGGAATTGTGAAAGGTGGAGAGTTAGTCTCAATCTCGCTCAGAAAAGGAGGACAGATGCAGACACGTGGAAATCATCTCCTGAATGTGTTATTCAGCGCTTGTGTGACCATGAATACGGCCCTCTCTTCCGCAGCACAGCATGTCGAGGATTAGGCCAAAAGATCTGCCCCGCTACCACGGCTGTCGTCGTTACTACGATTGATGACCACCACGCATACCTTCTCCCGGCGGGTAATCGTACCGTTTCATGGCGGTGAGTTCAGGTCTACTTCTCTTGATCAAATCAAGACCGGATCATGAACGGCAGAACGATTTTGCTATGAAGAAACAGGGAGCTTTGCATGTTGCCCAACCCATTGGAATGCGCCCTCCTGAATGATGGTTTGTACCTGATCCTTGGTGTGTCGTTCATCACTGTAGGCCTGGTCTCGGCAGCACTTTCTCTTTTGCATGGCAGGATCAACTCTCTGCTCGTTTGGTTATCCATTTTTGCGATCGCCGATGGACTACGGCTTTGGGTCCAATCGGAAACACTTCTGCTTCTCTTCGGCTCGACAGGTCTCTTCGACCATATCCGCTCAGCATTTGTGTACCTTGTTCCAATTCCCGCATTTCTTTATCTACATGATGGTGGGTTCCTCAAAAAGAATCGGACAAAACTAACGTGTTATCTGATTCTTTTTCTCGTGTGCATGGCTATGGCTACCTTGTGGTTTGGTCCACAACCTATCCTTTACGATATCAATTGCATAATCATGGGCATCGCTATAGTGGCCTTCATCCTCGAAGGCTCGTTTCAGGAATCAGATGCTTCTGATTTCAGGCTTGTAAGACGCGGATTATTGATATACCTCATTCTTTTGCTTCTGGCCTATGTCGGAGGCCTGTCCGGATTTCCATTGAGGCTGGAACCATACGGGTTCGCAATTCTCTTAGGATGTCTGGGGTACGTAGCGGCAACCAGAACGCTGGAACGCGAAGATCAACTTCTTATCATAGAAAAGGAGCTCGATCTGGCGAAGAAGATTCAGTTGGCACTACTTCCCGCAGAATTCCCTGCGTCAACACACTTTCGCGTGGAAGCCCGCTATATCCCCGCCACTTCGGTAGCAGGTGACTTCTATGATTTCCTGGTTGCGGATAACGACAAAGCCGGCCTGTTCATAGCCGACGTATCGGGACATGGAGTACCTGCGGCATTGATCTCCTCGATGGTGAAGCTGGCAGCAACCTCGCAGAGCAAACATGCTGAAAACCCCGCTCAGGTATTATCTGCGGTTAATACCACTCTGTGTGGCAATACGCAGACACAATTCGCGACTGCAGCATACGCTTATCTCGATGCTTCTCGCGGCGAGCTCTATTACTCTGCGGCCGGTCATCCTCCAATGCTTCATTTGCGTGAAGGAAACGCCGCCCTTGTTGAGGAAAACGGTCTCATATTGGCATTATTTCCTTCATCTACCTACAAAACTGCGACACGCTCTCTGCTTAGCGGTGACCGCCTCTTTCTTTATACGGATGGAATTGTCGAAGCCAGAAATAGGGAAGACATCGAATTTGGGCAGGAAAGACTCCGGGATTTGCTGGAACAGACAGTTCATCTCTCAACATCTCAAGTTGCAGATCTTGTCATCTCCACAATCCAGAGTTGGTCAAAAGTCCAGGAAGATGATATGACTATTCTCGTTTGCGATTACATGTGACAGTTTTTACACGCAAAAAGAGGTCCGTTAGAAGGTATTCCTAAACTTGTTTGGCCTCGAATTCGACAGCAATGTAGCCATCGTCGTCAGCCGGGTCGGTAAGTGTTCGCTCGACTCTGTCCTGGAGCGTACCCGTCATCTGTGGGACCGGCTATTGGGTGGGGTGCCATGTATCCAGAGCGGCGTAAGGCGATGCGCCAACTCGCCGTATCTTCGAGGATTACCGCCCGCGAGCGCGAGGAGAATCCTTTGACGCCTGAACGCAATGGGGTCGCATTAGTACTGAAAAACGCTCATCGCGGAAGTAAGCGGCCGTTCTAGCGGGCTGTTGTAACCCCTTCTGTCCTGATCCAGCCGTCCATGTCAGACCAAGCCCGTAGAAGAGGCTTGCATTGGTGTCGTCGGGGTACTCGGCAATGGAGGCGTGACTGATACCTCCCGAATACATCTCGAAGATCCTACGTACAACAGCGGCTTCTTCTTCGAAGATTTCGAGTTTGACGCCGCTAACCTTCCATATTCGCCACTGCGAGTTGGATCTTCGATTCCCAGAGCTTTTAGAAGCGTTGTCGAGTCTCTGTTTCGAGAGCATCGACCCTGTCCAAATTAAGTACGCTGCTTGAAGCAGTCGGCGGCCTTTCGGGAAAGATGCAGTTGCTTTCCCGCCAGCTGAGTTGATCCTTTGCGTTCGATCATCGGTGCGGGGGAACAAGATGGAACAGCACGGCAAAGTAGTGACAGATGCTTCCGGCGAGGACGACACATGAGCAGGACATGAAAGTAGCTCAGCCAAAATGTCGGCTATTTATTCATCTCTGCTATCCTTTCCTCTGCACTAGAGGACGTAGTTCAGAAAGACGACGCTTAGCTTGATCTTCAGTCGCATCAGCTAAGCCTGAGAAGCCGAATGCCTCGATGCAGAAGGACGCTGACACAACTCCATAAAGTAGCGCCTCAACTGGATCTTGGTGGTCTACCAGACCGGCCAATAGTCCACCGCAGAATGCGTCTCCCGCTCCTGTTGTATCTACTACTGAAACCTGCACTGCTGGGATATGAATATATTGTGCCGAATCAAGTATGTGAGCATAAACACCTTCAGCGCCGCACTTGATAGCAATGAGGCGTATTGTCGGTACGAGTTCTCTCAGTTGTCTCAAGCCATCAAGTGGATTCGTTGATGAAACAATTGTGAGAGCATCTTGAAGGCTCGGAAGAAATAGGTCTACGTTCCGAATGAGTTCAATTGTGTCTCGCTGACTGGATGCGGACGCCAAATCGTGATCGTCCAAATCGAGCGCGATTGTTTGAGTCCCAAAATTCCGGAGCTCTTTTGTCAACACCAAGGCGAGATCTCGAGGCATTGCCGCGACATGAGCAGCGAGTTGTTGGCGAGACCTTACATCCAGAGGTTGAGGGCAAAATTTTCTCCAATCTCTCGAAGAACTGCGGGACACAAAGTGCCTTCGCCCATTCTCCTCATATAGTCCCCAATTCCGCAAGGTATGTGAGACTGGAGGGCACCGAGCTATATCCACCCTGCCATCAAGCAGTTCTGTCGGATAATCGGCTCCGAGCGGAGCAACAATGCTTGCCCTCCCAGACCAGAGCACAGCGCCCATCGCTGCATAGATTGCATTTCCACCAGGAACGCCCCACCGTGTGGAGCCGTCAGCAAAGACAAGATCATCAATTGTGAGGCTGCCGAAAAAAGCGATAGACGGCGCGAGACTCACGATCTAGCTCCAGGACGTCTCATTGTGAATGAGACCAAATCGGAGTTGTGATAGATCACACTGTACAAGGTTCGACGATTCGGCAATTCGAATTGAATTTCACGCATCAGTAACAAAGGACAGTGGAGTTTTACTTTTAGCAATTCAGCATGCTTGCGGTTCGCGGCTACCGCCGTCACCGTAGCTTCACTAAACGCTAACTTCTTCTGAAGCTTTGTTTCCACAAACTCATAGATCGAACCCCCATCAAACGTCTTGATTAATGGCAACTTCCAGTCGGAATCATCAAGCAGAGCGATGTAGTCGTACGCCACGGCTAATGGCTTGTTTCCTATAAGCCGGAGCCGCAAGATCTCGGCAATTGGTGAATTCAGTGGAACACCGAGTCCGGTTGCAATTTCTTCCGTCGCGCCGATACTTCGAATTTTCAAGCCATCGACTCTTGCGTCGCCACCGTGTTCGCGTATCAAGGTCGACATCGAATTCATCGTGTCGAGCGCACTACTCAAGTGCTCGGGGTTCTCCGCAACAAAGGTGCCTGCGCCATGACGAATCGTCAACAGTCCTTCACGTGTCAAGAGTCGGGTAGCCTCACGTAATGTCTGGCGACTTACTCCCAACTCCCGAGCAAATTCTAGTTCACCTCGAAGTTTGGAGCCACGTTCTAGCCTTCCCGAATGAATCTGTTCCCGAATTGCGTTCGCCACACGCGTAGTCAGATTCTCGCGTGGCATCCCATTCCAGATCAGTTTGTTGAATTCGTCGGTCGGCTCGCTGTCCGGATTTCTGATTGTCATGCTCTCAGATTATCTTGTCATCTGCTGTGTTTAGTCAACGGAGGTCAAAGGTCAGACATCTGTCATCTTTTAACCTGGCTCTCATCCTGCTTTCTTCGCGAATTTACAAAGGCCCCCTACGCTAAAGCCTGTTCCCACTCAGGACAAGCAAAATGATCCGACGAAGTTCCTTTGAATACCTAGTTCGCAATCTTCCCATGCGATGTCCTCCTGGCAGGTCTGCTTGCGTACGGCATGTAGCCGGTAAGGCGACTGGCGATCACTCTGGTGGAATTGTGATCCCACAAGTTGGTTATCCATAGCTCCCCTCTGGCTGAACAATCTCGGGATTACACAGGACTCTCAAGCGTCATATCGACGGGCGCATCTTTCACTCTTTCTCTTCAAAGCTTCGCATAAGGCTCTTAGGGGCCATGGGATTTCGTGTTCTTTTCCAGGTGCGACGCATGTCAAGGCCACTAACACCAGAGCTGTATCTATTTAGGAGAGGCATCATGAGCAATGCAAGACTACTCAAGGCCATGTTATTTGTGCTCTCGGTCCTGAGCATTCACGACCGACTGGCGGCTCAGACCGCCGTGGACGGAGCAATCGGAGGCAATGTAAGGGACAAGAGTGGAGCGTTCGTCTCCGGCGCGACTGTAGCCGTGCGAAATGAAGGTACCAGCGCAGAGCAGACCGTCACCTCAGATAACTCAGGCTACTTCCGCGTCATCCATCTTCAGCCCGGCCCATATACCGTCCTCATCACCGCCCCAAGCTTTGAAACGTATAAAGCCGAGCACGTCACCGTGACAGTGGGCTCACTGACGGATGTAGAGCCCACCTTAACGCTCGGTGCGTCTTCGGAGACCATTCAAGTCACAGGAGAAATTCCTCTGATCAACACGACGAACAATGACTTCACAACAACGATCGATCAGCAAGATCTAAAGGACCTCCCAGTAAATAACTACCGTTGGTCCGCGTACGCCTTGCAAGCTCCTGGAGTTGTCGAATCCGGAGGCTTCGGGCTTCTGAGCTTCCGCGGTCAAAGCACTTTGCTCAACAACATCACTATCGATGGGGCGGATAATAACCAGGCCTTCTTCTCCGAAGAGCGCGGAAGAACCAATATTGGCTACTCGACACCGAAGTCGGTCATTCAGGAGTTTCAGATCAACCTCTCCAACTATTCAACTGAGTACGGCCGGGCAGCGGGCGGTGTCGTCAATTCAGTTACCAAAAGCGGCAGCAATCAGTTTCATGGTGAAGGATACTTCCTGGATAGAGACTCGTCCTTGTCTGCCTTCAACAACTACACAGTCCAGGCGCTCCAGGCTGCTCCTGGCGGTCCGTTCGTGACCACTCACGTCAAACCCACCGACATCCGCAAACAGGAGGGTTTTGCATTCAGTGGACCGCTGATCCGGGACAAGCTCTTTTTCTTCTTTGCTCTCGACCGCTACTACCGGACCTTTCCGATCGTCACGGTTCCGAGTTCACCCGCAAATTTTTACGCGACTCCGTCGCAATCGCTGCCTGACGGTAGAACTTGTCCAGGAGCGACATCAACTAATCCGATCACCTCAAGCAATGACACGAATTTCTTCGCCGATAACGGTGCCTGCACCCTGCAGTCGCAGCTCAAATTGTCTTCATACTCAGCGGCAGCCACAAAGTACATCGATGGGCAAGCTGGTTTGGCGTCGTTGCTTGGACAAGCGGGTCGTTACACGGATCAAACCCTCTTCTTCCCGAAGATCGATTGGCAGATTAACTCACGAAATCACCTCAGCGCCGAGGCCAATCGCCTGCGGTTTATCTCTCCCTCAGGCCAGCAGACCAATGTGACGGCACAGTACGGCATGCAAAGTGTTGGCAATGTCTATGCGCGGGATACCTGGGGAATTGCAAGGTTGGACACGGAAATCAACTCGTTCCTGACCAATGAAATTCGGTATCAATATGGGAGAGACTTTGAGTTTGCAGGTGCTGAGACTCCCACCGATTACGAACACAATATTCTGCTGCAAGGTCCCGGTTATGTGAATCCCTTCGGCATTCCTCCGAATGTCTCGATCTCAGGAGCCTTTCAGTTTGGCACGCCAACCTTCTATCCGCGGCCTGCTTACCCGGATGAACGACGTTGGCAGGTGAGTGATACCGCCAACTGGATCCACGGCAAACACAATATCAAGTTCGGCATCGACTACATCCACACGAACGATCTAAGTCAAAACGTCTCCAACTATTTTGGAGCATATTCCTATACTTCGGTCGCTAACTATCTCACCGACTACTACCAATCCCAAGACCCCGCAACGGCAGGTCTTCAGGGACACTACTCGAACTATCATCAGGGTTTCGGCCCTCTCGGCTTCGAGTTCCAGACAACCGATTATGCGGGATTTATTCAGGACGAATGGAAGGTCACCCCACGGCTCTCCCTGACAATCGGACTTCGCTATGAGTATGAGAGAACACCCGAAGCTCAATTGCCGAATCCGAATCTCCCGCTCACTGCGTCACTGCCCAGCGATAAAAATAACATCGCTCCACGAGTAGGTTTTGCGCTTGATGTCTTTGGCAATGGTAAGACCGTTGTGCGAGGTGGTTATGGCATGTTCAATGCGCGCCTGATCAACTCTACGATCTATAACGCTCTTGCTCAGACCGGAAACAAGAACGGCCAATTCCAAACACCAAATCTAACTCCGACAACTGGTCCACGCTTCCCGCAAATTCTCAGCACGGGCAGCGGTGTAACGCAAAATGTGCTCTTCTTCGATCCACATTTCCAGTTGCCCCAGGTCCACCAGGCGGATCTGAACATAGAACAGGATATTGGCTGGAACACGATTCTCGGAGTGAGTTGGCTTGGCTCCTATGGTCGCGAGTTCCCCAATTTTATCGACACGAACCTTCCTACACCCGTTCCGGTAACCTACACCGTCGTGAACACCAATACAAACTCCTTTACGGGGCTTCCCAACGGAGCAACCTACACAGCAAATCTGTATGGTTACGCAGTGGATTCAACCGGTAAGACGTCTCCGGGAGAGATACTTCGTCCCAATAATGCATACGGCGCGATGACAAACATTGTCAGCAATATCAATAGCAGCTATAACGCCCTCGTAGTCCGTGTCCAGCATCGGTTGAGCCACAACATACAGTTCCAGAGCAGTTACACCTGGTCACACGTTCTCGACTACAACGAGAACAATACGACCTTCTCGGATACGACCAGCGTACTTGATCCGAGGAACTTCCATCTCGAATACGGAAACGGCAATCAAAATATTCCCAATCGGTTTATCGCTACGGCGATTGCAAACTCACCATGGAAAGCAACTGGCTGGAAGAGCTACTTCGTAAACGGATACAAGTTGGCACCTAGTTTCTCTGCTCAAGATGGCGCCCCTTATACCGCAAACGTAACGGGAAATCCTACAGCGCTGGTCACTCCCGGCACACCAACCGGCTTCACAACCGGAGTGAGCAGCGGATATACCGGTACCGGTGGTGATTCGCGAATTCCTGGATTGGCTCGCAATACGTTTCATTCTCCGAGAAAGATTCTGCTGGATCTTCGCGGCTCCAAGACCCTCACTGTTCGTGATCGATACAACCTCGAGTTCATCGCAGAAGCCTTCAACCTGGCGAACCATCAGAATGTGACGGGGATAAACACAACCGCGTACACACTTGGAACAACAACGGTCAATGGCGTCCAGACAAATACTCTGACACAGTTCCTCGGCAGCACGTTCGGAGCCGCCACCAACTCCAACAACAACAATATCTATACGCCAAGACAGATTCAGCTTGGTGTGCGACTTCAGTTCTAGAACTAAAGCTGGCGGAGGAGAGAGATACCTCTCTCCTCCGCTTTTTAGAACGCAGCAAGGACGGATACATGACATCTCAGGGACCTTTTCAAGTGGCTTTGCGCCGCACGACGTCAGTGATTTTGTTGTTTGTTGGCATCACGCAGCAGGCCTTTGCATGGGGTGTCGACGGACACCACATGATTAACCGACTGGCCGGCATGAATTTGCCGAACGATGTGCCTGGCTTTCTGAAGACTCCCGAAGGACTTGATGCGTTAGAGTATTACGCGCCTGAGCCTGATCATTGGAGAGGCCGCGGAGAACCTCAGTTGGCGAATGAGTCCTCTCCCGACCATTTCATTGCCCTGGAAAGAGCTTCTCTGCTCGGGGAACTCCCCCGAAACCGCTACGATTATGTGCGCGCCCTCGCCTCTCTGCAGACGTCCCATCCAGATCTTCCGCTTTCAGTGGAGCGTGTCGGTACGCAGCCCTATCAGACGGTTGAAATGTATGAACGACTGAAGAGTGCGATGCGTGATTACCGTGCACTTGTCGCCCTTAAACGCGATACGAAACCGCTGGAGGCCGAGATCGTTTTCCTGGCTGGAATATTAGGCCATTATGTTGGTGATGGCTCTATGCCGCTTCACACTTCCATCTATCCAAACGGGTGGACAGGACCGAATCCGAATGGTTACACGGCGGAACATCATATTCACGCTCTCTTTGAGAGTGCTTTCGTCGGCGCGAATGTCGGCATTGACGATGTGGCATCTCTCGTACAGGCCGAGAAACCGAAGGTGCTCGGCGACGTCTTTGAAGACTATCTATCCTACCTGCGACATTCCAATACACTCGTGGAGGAAACGTACCGTCTAGAGAAGGTGGGAGCGTTTACCGGGAAGGGAATGCCCGAGGGAAAGAAGTTTGCCGAAGAGAGGTTAGCTGCTGGCGCTATCGAATTACGGGACATTATCTACACCGCATGGGTTCGTAGCGCCGATCCACTTCCTGCCCGAGAAGCTCCACCCACTCGATAGAGACCGTTTGTATAGCCTTGTGCGCCAGTTTGATCGCACTGGAGTTTTGTCTGCAACCCGTGTTTGCAAAGGATTGTATGCCTCAGTCAAGAAGAGACTTCCTCAAAGCAGTCGCTATGTTGTCGGGTGCCGCTGGCGCTTCTGGGATTATCCCTGAATCGATTCAGCGTGCGCTGGCAATCGAACCAACACCTGGCTCGACCTATCTCGATGCCGAGCACATTGTGATCCTTATGCAAGAGAATCGTTCCTTCGATCATGCTCTGGGAACGCTGCAAGGTGTTCGTGGGTTCAACGACCCCAGGGCTCTTCAATTGGCAAACGGCAATTCTGTATTCGCTCAGACTGATGCTTCCGGGAACACCTATGCTCCATGGCGACTGGACATACGTGATACACGAATCACGTGGATGGGATCAGTGCCTCATTCTCGTCACAGCCAGGTAGATGCATGGAATGGCGGCCTGCACGATAACTGGCTTGAAGCCAAGCGCGTACACGAATACGCCCATCTCCCTCTCACCATGGGACACTACACGCGCGAGGATCTTCCGTTCTACTACGCTCTGGCAGATGCCTTCACCGTTTGTGACCAGAATTATTGCTCTGTGATGACCAGCACTACACCAAACCGGAGTGTTTTCTGGACCGGTACCGTGCGAGACAGGCAGGACACCGCATCTAGGGTGTATATGCGGAATGACGAGATTCTTTCTGGCGACATGTCATGGAAGACCTATCCCGAGCGCCTTCACGAGGCTGCTATCAGCTGGAAGTTTTACCAGAACGAGCTGACCAATGCTGGAGGGATGAACAAAGAGGAAGAAGCATGGCTGTCGAATTTTGGTTGCAACCTGCTTGAATTTTTTGCGTCCTACAATGTCAGTGCGTATCCCGGCAGCACACTGGCGATGCAGGAACACATCGCATCTCTGACGCGACAAACAGAGATGCTTGAGGCCAGGCTGTTGAAGCAGCAGGATGCGAAGCAGATAGCTCACACTCGTAGCTCTATCGAGAGTAATCGCAAGAAAATCGAGACGCTCCGCCACTCGCTGGTAAACAGTGGAGAGGCACGCTACAGACAACTCACGGATCAAGAACGCGCACTCCACGATGCTGCGTTCGTAACGAATTCCAGCGATCAGCACTATCGCTCGCTCGTCGAATTGCCGTTCGAGGAGAACGGAAATAACCAGAAGATGCGCGTTCCGAAAGGAGATATCCTTCACCAGTTCCGTAAAGATGTTTCCGAGAACACACTTCCCACAATCTCCTGGTTGAGTGCGCCGGAGAAGTTCTCCGATCATCCCACATCCCCATGGTACGGAGCCTGGTATGTCTCGGAGGTCATGAATATCTTGACTAAGAATCCGGAGATATGGAAAAAGACCATTTTCATACTTACGTATGACGAGAACGACGGTTACTTTGACCATGCGCCGTCATTCGTAGCGGCCGATCCGAAACGTCCGATGACTGGAGGCGCATCCTCTGGAATCGACACAGGAATCGAATACACCTATGCGGAGGACGAACTTCGGCAGGGAGTAAGTGAGGAGCAGGCGCGCACGGGGCCCATCGGTCTGGGTTTCCGTGTTCCCATGATCGTCGCGTCCCCATGGACTCGCGGTGGCTGGGTTAACTCGCAGCTCTTTGAACATGCCTCAACGCTCATGTTCCTCGAACATTTTGTTGGGCAGAAGTTTGGCAAGAAGGTAAGAGAGGAAAATATTAGCTCATGGCGCCGGGCCATCTCGGGAGACCTTACATCGTGTTTTAGACCGTATGATCCCAAGAATACGAAGCTCGACTTCCTTGATCGAAATAAGTTTGTCGTCGATATCCAACGCTCCCGCTACAAAGAGATCCCATCCAACTTCAAGGCGTTAGGCGCGGCGGAAATCAAGGAGATCAACACGAATCTCCCGAAGGCCTCCGCCACGGCACACCAGGAGTCCGGAATTCGGCCAGCCTGCTCGCTTCCTTATGAGCTTTATGCTGATGGAAGATTGAGTGCCGACGGTAATCAGTTTGAAGTTCACTTTAGAAGTGGTAATGCAATTCATGGAGCAAAATCGGCGGGCGCACCGTTTAACGTATATCTAAAAAACACAAAGGTAGATTCCGCAAATAAGGGCATGATTGTCGCCACGTATGCCGTAAAAGCGGGCGATTCCCTGAATGCAAGCTTTCCGCTCCAGCTTTTCAACGATGGCAACTACTTAATTGAAGTGCACGGACCCAATGGATTCTATCGTTCCTTTGCAGGCGATAGGAGTGCTTCTAATTTGGAGATAGAAACGATATACGACCGACACAACTCGGAGTTCACCGGTAATCTGATTCTTCAGCTGACAAGTAGTAGTAGTCGGAAAGAGCTGGATGTAACCATCACGGATCAATCGTACAAATCTGCATCCATATCGAAAAGGCTCAGGATGGGGCGGACAATCTCAGTCCCTTTGCACTTGCAGCGCAATCACGGTTGGTATGACTTCACGATTGAAACGGAAGGATTCGCAACAAAGTTCCGGTTTGCAGGACGCGTGGAGACGGGACGCTCGAGTTTCACCGATCCTCTGATGGGTGGCATGATCTAAGCTAAAAGGTCTTGTCACCGAGGACGTCTGCAATCAGGAATCTTATTCAGCTTCATCTTGGCTATCACGCTTGCAGCCGCAGCACATGCGATTGAGTCAACCTGCAGGGAATGATCCTGAAACTACGAGAGTCACCTTGCGCGACTCTCCGAAGGAACTCGGTAGCGAACTGAAAGTACATGTCATTCAATGAGGTACTTCGCGCATGTTATCGATGACCATGCGGACGCTGTGGCGAGCCCTGATCAGCGGCAAGCTTGGCTATGCGATCCCGGCTGAATTTTCCATAAACCCGTGAACGTGTGAGAAGGTTTTAGAACACCGTATTTCGTCCAACCGGGCAGTACGAAGTTTACTGCAGTCTCATTGAGTTGTTCCGCTTTCTTCTGTACAAATCTCACAGCATCTCTAAAGGTTCCTCAGATCCATATTCTCGCCAGCATCGTCGAACCCGCAAGCCAGTCCAATCTGACCACTGCTTTCCGCATAATGCTTTGGGATGGCACCTGCTGCGTACAGACGGGATCCGGCCTGGTAGTCATTCTTAGTCGGATAGTTTTCGTTCTTCGAGCTGCGGGAAATCGACTGCGGCGGCGTTGCGCGCGAATCGAATCAACGCATCGGAAGCATCGAGTTGGGCGGATCGTCCTTCTGTTACGGGCGTCCATTCCACGCGTTTGGGCGGCAACTTTCCTGCAACGAACACGTTCTCCGCGGCGAGACGAATTTTGTTGTTGTCACACAGGATGTGAGCTATCCTGCGTTTCGTCCCCCCAGTAGTGCTCGGCCTCCAGAAGTATTTGTATGTCTTGCTATGCACGGAACGATTGAGCCATCGATCGATGTCTCCGACCGTGAGAGAAATATGAGTGAGGATCTGACGTAATTTGTTGTCGGCTATCTGCCTAGAGTTCGTGGGTAAGGTGAGTCGTCCTCAAAGGCGTCGTCGCGTTCGCAAGGGACCGTCCCATCAGGGACATGCCTTCTTCAAGCGTTCCTGACAGCAACTCCCTCCATCTCTCTATTGGCAACGAAGTCGGTAATGGTATTGTTTTTAGGGCCAAACAGTATAAGCGCAAGCAGAGAATGAGAGCCTTCCATGCTATTGACCATCCTTGTTGTCTGCCAGTACCTAGTCTCCCTAAGAGTTTCGTTCTTAGCGCTCCTGTTTCTTCTTTTATTTCCCTTTCTCGCATTTACGAAGCTGCGCCAGCTCTTTCGTGAGTTCTTCGATCAGACACCCCTGAGCCTATTCGCTGTGACGTTATCCGCGTACGCGCTCGCCGGTACAATTGCGCGAACAGCGTGGCTCGTCGTAGTGGATGGACCTCACGGTCTACGGACGTCCATTCCCACGCAGACGTGGGCCAAAGAACTGCTCCGACTGGACAACCCACACGCATCCCTCAATTGGCTGGGGGCACTCGGGATTTCTTGCTTGCCGATGATCGTTGAGTCCGGATTCAGGCTGCTCTTGGGAACGACTAGCCTTTCTTCAGCCTTGGCACCGAATGCTCGAGAGAGTGCTCAACAACTTCATACGATTAATGGAAGCCAATACGATGTGGCTGCCCGAACTGCTGCTCGCCTGTCAGCGACATTCCCGTTGGTCACGCCGGCTGCCAAAGCAAACAAGGGGAAATGCATGCCCCACATGGTCGACGGAGGCTATTACGACGATTACGGCATGGCAACGCTTGTGGAATGGCTGGATCAGGCACTCCTTTCATCCAAAGGTCGTATCCAAAACGTCCTCGTTCTCGAGATACATTGTTCTCCCGTTATCAAACAGGCGCAGAAGAACACCAAGAGCAGTAGGGGCTGGCTCTTTCAGTTGGTTGCTCCTTTACTCGCTGTCCTGCACGTCCGTTCGGCCGGACAAATCGCTCATAACGACATCGAGTTCAATTTGCTGCAGGACCGATGGAGACCGCAGACGAATATCCAGCGGGTGACCTTCGAGTTCGACGGAGAAAATGCACCTCTTTCCTGGCACCTTACCAAGAAAGAACGTCAGGAGATTGAAGATAAGTGGCGAAACACCATGCAAGCTAATGCCGCTAAAGTCCATGCGGCACTCTAGTATCGGGCGCGACCATAATTCATATCGCAGTTTGGGAACACGAGACGTAGCAAAAAAGCGGAGCGACTCACTATGAAAGCGAAGTTGTTGCTGATCTTTTGTCTCTTGCATTACTTGCTATCTGCTTAGCTCAGGCGCCATGCAAAAATCCATCCGCATACAAAACCGCTGACTGTGAAGGTCTTTGGAAAAGATGAGGCCGAATATTGGGATAACTAGGAAACCTTGCGCAAGTGCTAATTCAAAATACAGGTGATTGAATACATCATGGGTGCATTGTAAATTTCTCAATTTCGAGAAATTTACAAAAAAAAGGTAAAAATAGCGCGCACCGAAAATCTATCACTGGTAACGGGGGCACCGAACACAAAGTTCGGCACTGAAGCGGACGGTCCGTAACCCCTCCTCGGCCACGCACCACAAGGATTATGACTAAATAGCCAAGACGATTTGCATTAGAAGACTAAAACTCCTGGCGGAGTATCCATAAGAGGCGTAACCAGATGAGGTGAGGACCGCAACACTAGCAGGGAAGGCCGGCCTTGCTCAATGCATCTCGTATCCCTTTCATGCTGATCCGGCTGCATTCTTCCGGAGTTCCGCCGCCACGCCAGTGTGTCTCAAGGCTCACGGCGAATTGGTATCCATCGTGCTGCAGGGCGAGGAACTGACCAGCCCAATCGATTTCACCTTGTCCGACGGCTGCCCAGCCTGCCTTCCCGGTAGCATCATGGGTCACATCCTTGCAGTGACAGTGTCCAATGCGTTCGACGGGTAGAAGATGATATCCATTGGGGTAAGGGACATTGCCCGAGAAGGTTCCAGCGTTGCCGAGGTCCCAGTTCAGCATGAAGTTCTTGTTTGGAATTGCCGCAAGCACGGCCGCAGCTTCCTCTCCAGTTGCCGTATTGCAGGATATCTCATTTTCCAGAGAATCATCTTTTCTAGCTCACATCGTTCTGCTGCTTCCACGGAGCTTATCGTTCATTGCGGTTCGATAGGATTTCTGGTCTTTCAGCCTCCAGAAGTCAAAGCACCGAATACGATCCGTCTTAAATGTCTTGGCCAACTCGATGCATCGTTCCAGGATGTCGTCTTGCTGTTTAAACGTATTTTCAGCATTGAACTGATCGCGATGCCGAGCTTCTGTGGGAGCGCCCGGCCAACTCACCTTGAAGAGCGGACTCGCAATATCTGTCGCGCGCAACTGATATTTATCGAGAATCTTGAGAGCATCCCCCAATCTCCTTCGAGTCCAGATTGATGATGTTCTTATTCCAGAGCTCGCGCAATTCGATCCATTGCAGCCGAATTCTTTGGAGGCGATCTGGCAGGCCTGTTCGAAGTCCTGCGTGATTTCATCGTTAATCACCGCCAGATGAAACGAGCAACCGGATGTACGGCGAGTCTTTTGAGCAAGGGAGGGAATCGTTCCAGCCAACCCTGCTGCAGTCAAACCCAGCAAAAGTCACGACGTGATGTAGCCATCCATTTCTCCTGTTTTTTAGACTATTTTTGAACGAAACCGACGTGGATCGATGCAAAGATCCGATCAGATTCGTACTTCCCAGCCCTTCTCGTATTCGCGTCCCCACAGCCGCATCGCTTCAGCATCGCCCAGAATGTGAGCACTCTTCGAGTCAAGCCTCAGCTCCCGGTTTACGCTCCACGAGATATTGGACAACAGCAGCGTCGTGACTGAAATGTTTGCTATCTGGACTGGGGAATTGAGCTTTTCCTTGCTGTGGATCGCATTGATCCAGTTTGCAAAGTGCCCATCGGTCATCGAGTCCTTACTGATCAGATCACTGGATGAGCTTTCACGCCCTGTGGCGAACTCATCCGTCTTCTTGCCCTTCCAGTCATATACTTCATAGCCCCGGCGATCGATGATTACAGTACCTTTGGTGCCGTGGATCACTGATCCTCGGTCGCGGTTATAGATTCGCATCCCCTGGCAGCTTCTGCCTTCCCAGGAGATTGTGCTCGACGGGTATTGGAAGCTGGTGATGAGAGTATCGTAGAACTCCCAATCATCTTTGGCCTGATATCGGCCTCCCGTTGCTGTTACTGATTCCGGATATTCGACCTGAAGCGCCCATCGGCAGATATCGAGCTCATGTGTTCCATTGTTGAGAGCCTCTCCTGTTCCATATCGCCGTAGCCAGTGCCAGTTGTATGGATGGATGTTGTCTTTGTATTCGCTTCTCGGAGCAGGCCCCTGCCAAAGCTCCCAGTTCAGAGTCGATGGAACGGGCGCCACTTTGCCGGTCCCCATGCTGTTGCGCCGACTCACGTACCAACACTTTGCCAGGTATGTCTGACCGATAAGGCCTTCGTGGATCTGCTGAATGATCTTGATCGTGGGCTCCCAGGATCGCTGTTGATCGCCAACCTGCACGAGCTTTCCGTATTTCTGCTGAGCCTGGACCAGCAGTTCGCCCTCACGCGGGTTATGACTGGAGGGCTTTTCAACATAGACATGCTTGCCGGCCTTCAACCCCAGGATGGCCATCGGAGTATGCCAGTGATCGGGCAGCGCAATCGTGATGGCGTCGACGTCTTTGGACTCGAGTACTGTCCGGTAGTCGTTCACCGCTTGAGGAGCATAGCCGAGTTCGGTGGTTGCCTCCGCGGTGCGCTTTGCGAGCACCGTCGAGTCGACGTCACAGATATGCGACACCCTGGCGGAGGCATTTCCTTGCACGGCTGCTAAATGTGCCTGCCCCCTCCCATTTACCCCGAGGACTGCGATGTTGAGGCGATCGTTCGCCCCTAGAATCTGTGCATAGCTCTTTGCTGTTGCTCCGATAGCTGCAGCGGTAGCTCCAGCGCCGAGAGAATACAAAACGGTTCGTCGGGTAATCACGGATTGGTTCATTTCTCCGAAGTCTGACGGCCATTCCGCCTGTAATTCAAGGGTGAAATCGGTGAATACCCTTTGTGTTCAGCGTGTGTTTCGCTAACAGCAGAGCGCGTACCGCGTGGGTTGGAGGGCGAACATTAAAATTCCTTCACATGTCCGGCTATACACGTGTGAGTCCACACCACGGTGGTAAAGTAAGAATCCAGACAAATGAATCAAGCTGTCCGCACCCTACAGGGTCTTGGTGATTGTGAGGGGGAATTGTTTGTTTCAATCCATGCAATGGCCAGAGCAGGCGATTTGGATGAGGTGCGGTCATTCAAGCAACGAGATGACCACCGGTAGATGCCGTTCTGTTCGGCGTTGTAGAGGCAGGAGTGTCGACAGCATCCATCAGCAGACCCGAAACGGGTACAGAACACGAGACACTGAGTCGCATTCTGCACAGCAAGCTGTTTGCGAATGCTCCATTACTCTCCTCGTTTCTGGAGTACGTATGTCGCCGGGCGCTTGATGAGGGTGCTGCTCGTATCTCGGAACACGAGATAGGCGTCAATGTATTTCACAGGGCGCCGGACTACGATCCCAGTGAAGACAACATCGTTCGGAGTTATGCGCGGCAGCTCCGCAAACGTTTGGAAGGGTACTACGATACCGAGGGTCGAGACGACTCTTGCCGCATAGACATCCCTAAAGGGGGATATGTACCTCGATTCACGACGCTCCCCCTTCCAGGTAGCAGTCCGGCTCCTTTCAATTTGCCTACGCAACAGGAAGAGGAGGAGGGCCAGCATCGAGATCTTCCTGCGGTTTTAGAACGTCCTCGGAGAGGCCAGCTTTCGATCACGACATTTGTGTTATCGACATTGCTGTTATGCTTGCTGACGTTTGCGGCAACGAAGTACTTTGATATCACTCGCGGCAGACGCTCAAAGGGTCCCCTCTGGTCAGAGTTATTTTCGAGGAATCGGGACACATTCCTTGTCCCGGCAGATGCGGCCTTGGTCACTATCCAAGGGATCGAGGGCAGGATGTTCTCGCTCTCTGAATATGAGAACGGTTATCCAAACGCCGACTCCGAGCCGGATTTCATTTCCACCCTCAAGACAAGACGGTTCACCAGCGTGATTGATCTCGATATCATAGCGAAACTGGAGCGGGTGCCGGGGATTCGTTTAGACCGCGTCGTGATCCGTGCCGCTCGGAGTCTGCGCATTGAGGACTTAAGCAACAATAATGTGGTGTTAATCGGATCTCGCAACGGAATGCCGTGGGTCCAAGCATTCGAACGTGGCCTCAACTTTCATTTCGTATATCGCCCGACGGAGAGACGCGCCTGGATCGAGAACGTCCGACCTCAAGCGGGAGAAGCTACTATATTCTCCAGCGACTGGACTGGATTTACGAAAAAGACCTATGCCGTCATCGCATTTGTCCGCAATCTGAACAACACAGGCCATGTCTTGCTCATTCAAGGATTGGATGGCGCAGGGACCGAAGCTGCCTCCGATCTGCTCTTCGACAGTGAGAGATCGAATGAACTGCTGGTCAAGTCAAAAAAGCCTGACGGCAGTGTCGGGCATTTTGAAGCCCTCATCGAAGCGGATGCAATTGAAAACCACCCAACTATGATTCGTGTCGTGGCCATACGGACTTTGCCCTGATCGAGCCTACCGCATGAGGCCGCTATTCGTGGGGACTCGTAGTCCAATCGCCTAACTTGAATTCAAGGTAAATGATTCATTCTCTATGGAGCGTTCACGGTCGGAGACCGTGTCAGATCCGCTATCCACATAGGGTTAGATCTGTGTATACCCCTGAGTTGTAAACGAATTTTCACACGTTCTCAAAGCCTTGGGCCACCGCACTGAAGATCGCGCAGGGCTCGAAAACACGTGGGCCCCACACTGCGTACACTTGATCGCCCTTCCCAAAATCTCCACCATCGGACTATCTCGCTTATCCGGTCTCTGTAGCTATGTTCATTGCATTTCGTCGACTTGCGTATTTGCGCAGCCATCGGGCCTTTCCGTTCCATGGCTGCTCAGGTTGTCGCAATGCCAACCGTTGCTCTCCCCTCGCAAGCTGAAGCGAAATCGTTCTGCAACGAGGGATACAGGTGGTCTGAAGGTGATCACTGGCATAAAGATTTTTGGAGGATCTCATGAATCGGACTCACTGGAACATTGTTGTGCTTCTTCTCCTGGGGATAGTTACTTCGGCACTCTTGCTTCCCGAAGCAGCCTTTGCCCAGATTGACGCAGGCGGAGTGGCCGGGACCGTACGGGACTCTGCAGGTGCCGTGGTTGGAGGAGTTCGGATCACGCTCACCGAAGACGTGTCCAATCTCAAATCAACGACACAGTCCAACCAGTCCGGCGCTTACGCCTTTAATGGCGTCAAACCCGGAGGATATACCGTTACAGCCTCATCCCCTGGATTCCAGACCTTCGTGGCTGCGGGAGTCATGGTGCACGTGCAGCAGACATCGACCCTTGATATCGGGTTACAACTGGGTAATGTCCAACAACAAGTGAGCGTTACGGCGGCCGCACCACTGTTGCAGGCCGAGGATGCATCGCTTGGTCAGACGATCGGCTCCCAGGCGATCAATGACCTGCCACTGAATGGACGCAACTGGGGATCCCTCGGCCAGCTCGTCGCAGGCGTTGCGACAACCCCTGGGAGCAATCCAGGAAGCGCCTTTTACTCGGTGAACGGCGTCCAGATGTATCAGAACGATTTTCGCCTGAATGGCATTAACAACAATATCGAGTTCTTCGGAGGCAGTTCGGTCGGCACCGATGCCACGATCACCCCTCCTCCCGACGCTATTCAAGAGTTCAGGCTCCAGAGCGGAGACTACAGCGCGGAGTTCGGACACTCGACCGGTGGTGTCGTGAACGCCGTTGTCCGCTCGGGAAGCAATCAGCTTCACGGAAACCTCTGGGAGTACATCCGCAATGAAGCGTTCAATGCGAACGGGTACTTCTCCAAGCACGGAGCCGTCATCACACCACGCGCGGAATATCGCCAGAACCAATTCGGCGGAACGATTGGTGGTCCGGTTCTGATTCCTAAACTCTACGATGGTAGAAATCGTACTTTCTTCTTTTTCGATTATCAGGGAACACGAATCCTGTCTCCTTCTCAGGCTTCCGGTACTGTCCCGACGGCAAGCATGGTGAGCAGTGGATTCACCAATCTCCAAGATATGATCACCTACAACAGCGGCACGACGACCGATGGCCTTGGTCGTAAGTTTGCCCACGGAACCATTCTTGATCCGGCGACAACCCGGCAGGTTGCCGCCGGCCAGATGGACCCGATTACCGGACTCCAGAATCGATCGAGCAGCGCCATCTACGTTCGTGACCCCTTTTACGCGGGCGGAAGCCTAGGCGGAATCACCGATTTTACCGGAAGGGCGTCCCTCCTCAATCGGATTCCTGCGGGACGTCTTGATCCGAACGCGCTCAAGCTCCTTGCTATGTATCCTGCTCCATTGTTCTCCGGACAGCTACAAAACAACTTCCGCTCGAATGAGCGAGCGACGCAGACGCAGAACACATACGACATTCGAATCGATGAGACCTTCGGGGAGAAGGATACGCTCTTCGGCGTATTCGACGAGAGCCACTTCACGCAACTCGCTCCTGGAGGACTCCCCGGCCAGAACGATCAGAACAACAGCTTCCCGGCGTATGCAATCGCCGTAGGTTACAACCACGTCTTCACCCCGACATGGAGCAACGAGTTGCACATTGGTTTCGGTCACAGCGTCAAAGATCAAATTCTGTCCAACGCGAGCGTTTCGGGACTTCCAGAGCAGTACGGCATCGGAGGGATTCCCCAGGTCCCGGGCAATGGGGGCATGTCCTCGATCAGCATCGGCGGATTGACCTCGCTTGGGCCCACGGACGACCGGCCTACGATTGGTTCGAGCTGGGATCTTGAAGCTGTCGATAACGTAACCAAGACACTTCACAACCATACCTTCAAGATGGGTGTTCAATGGGACTGGCTCGGTGGAAACCGGACCCAGCCTGCAGCGCCCAGGGGAGCATTTACCTTCAGTGGACAGTTCAGTGATGTTCCCAATTCGAATGCAAAGCTGAATGGCATCGCCGACATGCTGTTGACTCCGGCTAAATCCAACGTGGGTGGTGTGGACAACGTTGGAGGTTTGACAACCTTCCTGGGCTCGAACTTCAACGCAACACAGTACCGCCGCTACTATACAGGGCTGTATTTCCAGGACAACTGGAGGATCACTCCGGCTCTTACGCTCAACCTCGGCCTCCGCTGGGATTACTTCACGCCGTATCAAGAAGCAAATGGAAGGCAGGCTAACTTCATTCCGTCGGGCAACGGCAACGGATCGCCCGGAACCTATTACATGCCGAAGCAAGGATGCGACGTCGCCCGTAACTCAGCGTTCGACGCTTTGCTCGCCGCCAGCAACATTACCCTGGACTGTGTGTCGGATAAGACCCTGGGCCATGCACAGGTGAGCAACTTCGCACCGAGAGTAGGTTTTGCTTACCGTGTATTTCCCACCTTGGTTGTTCGCGGTGGTTATGGCATCTCGTATGGAGCGCTCGGGAACCTGGGCACGCAGGGAACCCTCGGTACGAACTATCCCTTCATCTACTCGATTACCCAGACAGCTCCAAACTCTCAGGCTCCTCTTCTGTTGTCCAATGGAGAGACGGCGACGCTCGAGAACACATTCACAACGATCAACCTTTCCAATCCAGCGTTTGTCAATCCGAAGGGCCTAAGCCTCTTCGGCCGCCAGTGGGACTACCGGACACCCTACGTCCAGACCTACAATCTCACCGTGCAAGACCAGTTCACCAAGCACGATGCGATCCAGATCGGATATGTTGGAACGCTCGGCAGGCACCTGGACAACATCCTGATCGGCAGTAACTCACCCTCGGAGATCCTGCCACCTGGAACCAACGTCTCCCAGATCCCTTCGCAGAGCAACAACTTCCAGAGCTTCATTCCGTTCCCCAATTTTGCCCCGAATTCAACGTACGAGACAACCAATGCTGCAAGCTCTTATAACTCCATGCAGATGACCTATCAGCATGAGTTGAGCAACGGTCTGTCGTTGCTGGCCAACTATACCTACAGCAAGTGTTTTAGCAACCAGCGGACGCAGGGAACGGGTTCGTCGGCATATCGCGCTCCATGGCTGCCAGGCTTTGGTATCTCACGAGATTACGGTCTCTGCGATACCGATACAACAAACACCATTCACGTGTCTGGCGGGTATGCGCTTCCCATTGGGCGCGGCAAAACGTTCCTGCACGGCATGTCGAGATTGGCAGACACCTTCTTCGGTGGCTGGGCTGCCAACGGCATCTACACCTATCAGACCGGCAATCCTCTTACGGTCAGCTGCGCTACGGCGACCACGTCAGGCTTCGGCTGCTTTGCCCCAGTGGTTCAGGGGCAGGATCTCTACTCCGGGCCTCACAATGTCTCGCAGTGGCTCAATCCTCACGCCTTTGGGCAGCCGGCTGCGGCAACGCAAATCGGCCAGACAGACTACTCCGTGCTGGGGGGCAACCCGCAGCAGGCACGAGGCCCGAACTGGTATAACGTCGATTCCTCAGTGTTCAAGCAGTTCCAGATTACGGAGGGTTTGCGGCTGCAGTTCCGTGCCGAGGCATTCAATACCTTCAACCATGCCCAGTTCTCACAACCTGGAAGTCTGAACTACTCCAATCCATCCAACTTCGCTGTCATCACATCCACTCGGAACGGCCCACGTCTTCTCCAATTTGCCTTGAAGGTGGCGTTCTAAAGCAGCTGTTGATCGCCCGACCTGCGGCATTCACAACCCCGCAGGTCTTCATCGGGATTGCTGGCTCCGCGGTCTGCCGCAGGAGCTGGCAACCTCTATCGTCGGCCATAGAAGGAATTGCTGTCAGGAGAGGAATTACTGCAATGTTTCGCACGAGTGTTTGGAGAATCGGTTTGCTGGCAGTGGGACTGGTGGGCTCGCACAACGTCTACGCGCAAAGCGCGAACCAGAGTTTTGTGAATCACGGGAAGCCCATATTGGATGCTCATAACTGCTATCCCTACAAGGGGGAGTGGAAGGACCGTGTCAGCAGGGCTCTCAACTCTGGATTTCCTGTTGCGATCGAACAGGATCTTGCATGGTATGTCGACCCATCTACCGGTAAAGGACGGGTCGTCGTCTCCCACACGCCCAAGACGACAGGCGTAGAGCCGACTGTTCGGGAGTATTTCTTTGAACAGGTGCGGCCCACCATCGAGAAAGCATTGGCCGAGCACAAGCGCGACCAGTGGCCGCTGATCGTTCTTCACTTCGATATCAAAGACAACCAGCCGGCTCTTCTCGAAGCCGTGTGGCAGCTTCTGGGCGAATACGAGCCCTGGCTTTCGACTGCAGTCAAGACCGATCATCCGGAAAAGCTCTCGCCCATAGATCGAAAACCGATTCTTGTGATCACCGAAAACTCGGATGCTCAAGCAAAGGTCTTTAATGACAATGTGCCTGTTGGTGCTAAACTCCGCGTCTTCGCCGCGGCTCATATGCAGCAGCCACCTTCCGATATGTCCATGGAGGAGAAAGCTCACTGGGCTGTAACTGTATCTCCTGAGCAACTCGTCAGCGAGCCTCCGACGAACTACCGGCGATGGTGGAACAACTCATGGTGGGACGTCGAAGAGGGTGGGGAAACAAAGGCAGGGGATTGGACCCAGGCTGACGACCAGCGTCTGCGCGCACTGGTCGATCATGCGCACAAGCTGGGGTACTGGATACGCTTTTATACTCTCGACGGCTTCTCTCCGGAAAACGACCGAGGATGGGGACGTGGCTATAACTTTGGTTCGGCGGAGGCCGCGGTTCTGCGTTGGAAGGCGTCCATTGCCGCAGGCGTGAATTTCATTGCGACCGATCAATACGAAGACCTTGCGACGTATCTGAAGCAAGATGCAAAAGAACTGCGTCCCTCAGCATCGCCGACAGGTCATTGATCCGAACAAGACCAAGGCAGTTTTGATTCCGTGAGGGGCCAAGTGTCTACGGCAGCCTCAAACGAGAACAATACTCTGGACACTGCCACTCGATCTCATGGCGTCAATCGGAGATCAAGTGGCAGCGCTTCGACCGGCAACCAGATTCCGGTTTGCAACTGGCTGGTGGCCATCAGGCCTCCGCAACGTCAAATCGCACTCGACCTGGAAAGAAACCAACAATGATTCAATCGATACGATCTCTCAGCTCGTTCCTCCTGCTCCTGCTGGCTTGTTCTCTGTCTCTGCATGCGCAGGTGCAGAAGCCTGACGTGGTCCTTGAAGGGGATGTCACCGCAGCGCAAAACCGCACTCACTTCTTCGTCCCATTCGCTGTTCCTCAGGGGGTTCACCGTATTACGGTTGACTTCAGCTATACCCACCGGCAGGAGAAGACGACTCTCAACATCGGTATTCATGATCCGAATGGCTTTCGGGGACAGAGTGGAAGCAACAAAGATCATTTCACACTAGGACCGGGAGATGCGACGGCTTCTTATATCCCTGGATTCATTCCGCCAGGGCAGTGGAAGTTGTTGATCTCTGTCTCCAGCATTCGTCCGGAACTCACTTCGCACTATCGCGCGGAGATACGGTTCAACTCCCCGCTTGAGGATGCGAGCTTTACGCTGCAACCTCTTGAGACTTCGGCTCGCTGGTATCGCGGGGATCTGCATATGCACACTGCGCACAGCGACGGTAGCTGCGTGAACCAGAGCGGAACTCGCGTTCCATGCCCTCTCTTCCTGACTGCACAGATGGCCGCCTCTCGAGGGCTCGACTTTATCGCCATCTCGGACCATAACTCCCTGGCGCACTATGCCGAGATGCGAGAGCTGCAGCCGTATTTCAGCAAGCTGCTTTTGGTGCCAGGCAGGGAGATGACCACCTTTTACGGTCACTTCAATGCATTCGGTACGACGCAGTATGTCAACTATCTGGTGGCGGAAAAGGGTGGAAGAACCATTGATCAGGTGATTTCAGATGTCCGCGCTCAAGGAGGCATCGTATCGATCAACCATCCTATGTCACCGACCGATGAGCGCTGCCGTGGATGTGGCTGGGGACCGCCGGACTCTGTCGATCTGGCGAAGGTGTCCTCTATCGAGGTCGTGAATGCCAATCGTGTCATGTCTCCCTTTTGGGATGAGCAGATTGCCAAGGGACACCGGATCACGGGAGTCGGAGGTAGTGACAATCATGAGGCACCGAAGACGGACAACATTCCCTCCGCGATCGGACATCCCACCACTGCCGTGTGGGCGACGGAACTTTCTGTAGCGGGCATTCTCGACGGCATCCGCGCGGGCCACGTCTTCATCGACGTCTCCGGATCCCGGGGGCGAGTACTGGAAGTAGACGCACATACGGCAGACGCAACAGCGCACATGGGCGATGCCATCTCCGTTGCAAACGGTACGGCGGTGACGTTACGGGTCCATGCCGTAGGCTGCAAAGACGGTTCTGTCCAGACCATCGTCGATGGCAAGCCGTTCGACGCACCCGCTACGCTGAGCGAGGATGATCAAGCCATTGAAACGCACTGGACCAGTGACGGGCACCGTCATTGGATTCGTTTCGTCGTGCTTGATAAAGAGGGAAAGCCTGAGTTGCTGGGGAACTCGGTCTACGTGAACTTCTGAAGACGAGTCCACAAGCAGCCAAGCCGTCTGTATGCTCTGTCCTCGTCATGGGAAATTCGTGACGAGGACAGAGCATAAGAGGTTTCTCTTCCTCGAAGCTAAATCCCTTGGGCGAGAGGCATTGTTTTCTCAATTCGCGATATCAGCGTGATGCGTTCATTGAGCCCGCTAGAACGGCCGCTTACTTCCGCGATGAGCGTTTATGAGGACTGATGGTTGCTAGGCCGATTTGTCAGGATGGCGCTCGCGATGATGTGAAAGAGATGATCGGCTCGCGGCGCGAAGGAAGGCTGGTCGACCGCCCAGCCGAGCGCCGCCATCAGAGCAAACAAATCATCTCCACTCATGTCCGCACGTGCCGTTCCTTTGCCTTGAGCACGGAGCAGAAGTCGCGCACTCGCTGAGTGGATCGCTGCGCATGAAGCATAAAGAGCGGAGTCCGAGTCCGAGTGGGCGGACGCCATCAGGGTGACAACGCCCTTATAGCTTCGAGCGAATTCCACCCACTCGCTAAGCCAGGACACGAGCGCCTCATCCGGTGAATCGGCCGTTTCGAGTTCGTTTGCCTTCTGCGTCAGTGCGTCCAGATTCGTACAAAGCAAAGCTTCGTATAAGGCCTCTCGCGTCGGGAAGTGACGAAGCAGCGTGGCCAATCCGACGCCAGCCCGACGGGCGATATCCCGCATGGACGCATTGACACCGTGCTCGGCGATGACGTCACGCGCGACTGAAAGTACGTGGCTGTAATTCTTTCTGGCGTCGGCTCGCATGAGTTCCTTGACAAATGGATCAGTGATCCACATACTGAGAATAAGCAAATGGATCACTGCTCCAGATGCTTCCTGAATGATACAGCTCACTGCATGCATTCAGGAAACACAAGAAGAACAGCGATCAAAGGAAGCCATCATGGGAAAGCTTGAAGGTAAGGTTGCGGTCATCACAGGCGGAAGCAGCGGGATTGGCTTAGCCACAGCCAAGCGCTTCGTGGAAGAGGGCGCCCACGTAGTGATCACTGGGCGACGTGAGAAAGAGCTGAAGGAAGCAGTCATTCACATCGGGAAAAACGTTACAACGGTCACAGGCGACGTTTCGCGCCTGGAAGATCTGGACCGCCTCTATGCCGTTGTGAAAGAGAAACATGGACACATCGACATACTCTTTGCGAACGCGGGCGCAGGGACAATCGCACCGCTCGCGGTAGCTACTGAGGCCCATTTTGATCAGACCTTCGACGTGAACGTGAAGGGGCTGTTCTTTACGGTGCAGAAGGCCCTTCCCCTCTTCAAAGACGGCGGCTCGATTGTCCTGAATTCTTCTGTCTCAAACGTGTTGGGGCTCGCAGGCTTCACCGCCTATGCCGCGAGCAAGGCGGCTGTGCGCAACTTCGCGCGCGGTTGGACTATGGAACTGAAGGACCGCAACATCCGTGTGAATTGCATGAGCCCGGGCGCAATCGACACCCCGGCCTTAGCGACAACGACGGGCCTTACCGCTGAACAGGCCGAGCAAGCGGTCGCCCAGTTTACCTCGCAGATCCCAATGGGTCGCAGAGGCATGCCCGAGGAAATTGCGGCAGCAGTCGTGTTTCTCGCCTCTGATGAAAGTTCTTACATCACCGGTGTGGATCTCGCCGTCGATGGAGGCATGGCGCAGGTCTGATCTCGGCGCGGTTCCGGGGCTGGCACTCCAGCCCCGCCAGTCCTGGGGACTGCGCTTCTCACTTTAGTTCTAACACCAGATCGGAGAACATGATGAGCTATGCGATTGTAGGATTCGGTAAGATCGGTCAGGCCTTCGCCCACGCCTTCGCCCGTAAGAACATCCCTGTGACCGTCGGGAGCCGCCGGCCCCCTGAGGCATTGGCGCCGCAGGCTCGGGAGATCGGGCCCACGGTCGTCGCCAAGTCGCTGCAGGATGCACTCGAGGCCGACACAATCATCCTGGCGGTACCGTTCGGGGAACATCGCGAGATTGCAAAAGCCATGCCGAGTTGGAAAGGCAAGACGATCATCGATGCGATGAACTCGTTTCCGGCCCCACCGGAAGAGCTGGACGGCCTCCCTTCTTCCGCCTTCGTGGCGAAGTCGTTCGCCGGCGCCAAGTTGGTGAAGGGCTTTAATCACCTGGGTGCGGCCAAGCTGGCTACCGACCCGATCGTAGAGGGCGGGCACCGCGTCGTCTTTCTTTCGAGCGACGACGATGAGGCGTTCGCTCCCGTGGTGGATCTGGCGAAACAACTCGGGTTCGCTCCCGTCAAGCTTGGAAAGCTCAACGAGGGTGGCGCGCTAGTGCACGCACGCGGCGAGGTCTGGGGTCCACTTATCTTTCAGGACTTGTTCAAGAAGGCGCAGTAATCAAACTGGCGGCGTGAGTTCGAGTCGCAACGAGCCCATTGGACAGCAATATTGGCCCACATGCTCGCGGCGCTCGCCTGCCGCTCATTGGCTTGGCGCTTCCGCCATTCCGACGTTACTGCGACCTTTAAAACCACGTTGGATGTATTCGCCGGTGTTGGCCCCGACAACTCGCTTGAACGCCTTACTGAACGCAGCGTCGGACTCGTAGCCGACCAGCCGAGCAACATCAATGAGCTTTTTGTCGCGCTGTTCGAGTAACTGCATGGCTTTCTGCATCCGCCAACCAGTCACATACTCCAGCGGTGTTTGTCCGAGGAGTTCCTTGAAACGCGCTGCGAATGCGGAGCGAGACATGCCTGCTGCTTCGGCAAGAGATTCGACCGTCCAGGGTGTATTCACTCTCTCGTGAATCGCACTCAGGGCAGTGCCCATTTGAGGATCGAAGACGGCACGAAGCCATCCTTTGTTGCGTTCCGGTTCCGAAGCGATATGCGCCCGCAGAATCTGGATGAACAGAACCTCCGCAAGCCGAGTCGCGACGACTCCAGATCCCGGCGCCTGCTCTGCCATCTCTGACGCCAATGCTTGCAGCGTGTTGTGAAGAGCAAGTGTGCGTGCCTGATCGGACTTGATCAGAATGAAGTTCGGCAAAAGCTGTGAAACGGGTCTCAAGCTGGCGCGATCGAAACTGAAGGATCCACAAACGATGGTCGTTGGTGTACCACCGCCCCCGTAATGAGCGACATTGCCATTTGTTGTAGCGGCAACCTCTCCGAAGGTTGACCTCGGGCGTGTTCGTGGGCTGTCGCGCATGACGATCGAAATGTTGCGGCTCAGCAAGAAGCAGTCACCACCGGTGAGGGGGATCGGGTCGGGAATGCCTTCGACACTCAGCCAGCAATTGCCGCGCGACAGCATCGCGAAGTGAGCCACGTCTGTTGGCGAAATCCTTTTTCCGGAAGGTGGAAGCCGTTCTTCTGCCTGTTTTTCCTGTATCAAGCCCCACGGAGCTGTAGCTTCCAGCCTGTGCTGACCAAAAGCTGTGATGTGCATCGTTCTGAAAATGTCGCTGATCGGATCCACGTATTACCTCATTTTTGGACGAATAGACAAAATTCTTGGACGGGTGAGCAGTTCGCGTCCACAATCGAAGAACTCTATTCCTTAGTAGTGGATGCTGGACATCCACCAAAGGGAGCAATTATGGGAAAGCTTGAAGGTAAGGTTGCAGTCATCACTGGTGGATCCGACGGCATGGCGTTGGCGAGCGCCAAGCTGTTTGTCGAAGAGGGTGCCTACGTTTTCATCACAGGCCGAAAGCAGGAGACGCTCGATAAGGCTGTCAAGCTGATTGGCCGGAACGTGACCGGAGTACAAGGTGACGCAGCCAATCTCGACGATCTCGACCGCCTGTTCGAGACGGTCAAGCGGGAGAAGGGCAAGATCGACATCCTGTTCGCGAGCGCTGGCATAGGCGAACCCGTCCCGCTGGGACAGATCACCGAGGAGCACTTCGATAAGACGTTCGACCTGAACGTGCGCGGGACCCTCTTCACGGTTCAGAAAGCGTTGCCGCTGTTCAACGATGGTGGATCGATCTTCATGACCGGGTCCAACGCTGCGGCGAAAGGTTTCCCGGGTTTCGGCGTATATGCGGCGAGCAAGCTGGCACTGCGCTCCTTTGCACGCACTTGGCTCAACGAGCTCAAGGAAAGAAAGATTAGGGTGAACCTGCTGGTTCCCGGTGCGATTGCCACAACGATGCAGGAAGCAGTTCTCACCAAAGAGGCGAAGCAGTATTTCGAGTCCCTGATCCCGCGCGGCACGATGGGCCAACCCGAGGAAGTCGCGACGGTTGCGCTGTTTCTTGCTTCCAACGATTCAAGCTTTGTGAACGGGCAGGAGTTGTTCGTCGACGGCGGCATGACGGCGATCTAAACGTCTGCAAGCCTGTTAGTGGCTGACCTTCCGGCTGCCCGGAAGGTCGCCACAGCACGGAACTTGATGTACCAGCCGACGAAGGCTGGGAATCATAGCAACACTGATCGGAGAAACATGATGAGCTACGCAATCCTAGGATTCGGGAAGATCGGCCAGGCCCTCGCCCACGCCTTCGCCCGTAACAATATCGACGTGACTGTCGCGAGCCGCCGGTTGCTCGAGGAGTTGGTACCGCAGGCTCTGGCAATTGGACCCACGGTAGTCGCCAAGTCACTGCAGGAAGCGCTCAAGGCCGACACTATCTTCCTGGCGGTCCTGTTCGATCAGCATCTCGACGTTGCCAAGGCCCTGCCGAGCTGGAAAGGCAAGACGATCATCGACGTGACGAACGCATATGGCGTCCCTTCCGAAGAACTGGATGGGCTCCCGTCCTCCGCCTTCGTGGCTAAGTCGTTCCCCGGAGCTAAGGTCGTGAAAGGCTTCAATCACCTGATTGCAGCCACCCTGGCTACTGATCCCGTCGTCGAGGGCGGCCACCGGGTCGTGTTTCTGTCGAGCGACGATGAGGACGCGATCGTTCCTGTGGCGGATTTGGCAAAACAGCTCGGGTTCGCACCCGTCAAGCTGGGGAAACTCAACGAGGGTGGCGCACTTGTGCAAGCACGCGGCCGCACCTGGGGGCCACTCATCTTCCAGGATCTGTTCAAGAAACAGCAGTAATCGATCTACGACCGTGTGATTGTCCCGAGAACCACGATTCCAAAAACGTCCCCTTGGATCGTACACATTCCGATTCAAGGGGATTGGAGATATTCGATGAGCACAGAAGAGAATGTCCAAATTGTGAAGGACTTTTTTGCAGCAATGGGCCGCGGCGACAAGCAAGGTCTGCTGGCGTTGTCTGCCGAAGATATTGAGTGGATTGTTCCCGGTGAGGGCTGGGCGCTGGCCGGCATGCACCGCGGGCACGCGGGATTGGCGGATGTGCTTCAGAAGGCGTCCGAAGAGATAGAAATGACCTACCCAAAGCCCCCCGAATTCGTGGCGCAGGGAGACCGGGTTCTGGTCGTCGGCGTCGCTACGGGGAAAATCAAAGCGACTAATAGGACATTCAAGGACGACTGGGTCTTCAACATCACCGTTCGGAATGGCAAACTGACGAAGATCCGGGAGTACATCGACACCCAAGCCCTGGCGCGGGCCTCCGAGGTGGACGCGCATCCTGGGTTCTAACTTCTCACAATTGTTGCATTGGTGAGTGCATTCTCGCTGTGATCCATGCGCCTCTGGGCCACAGCCATCCATGTGAGCGTGGCATTGAGTCGTTGGGTTTTGGCCTCCATGCTACAGCAGGCTCTTCTGTATCTTCGATCGGATCGATTGCCAATGCCGGATCGAAGTAGGCAACCTGGCTATTCAGTCCGAGTCCGTCGAAAGTCAGATTTAGTTCCAGCCAACGTAAGTCGCTGAGTTCGACCCGCTGCGAACGTACTCGCGGACCTTCCGGTGGAAGGTCTCCAATTGAAAGGAGCGCCAAGCGTACATCCTGTTCGGTGAAGACCTCGACAAACTGTGCTCTCTCTGGATGTTCAATCCTTGCAGAGAGAGTGCTGTGCTCTGCTTGCACGTCGTGAAAAGCAATGATCTTCCCATCAACGGCGATCGATAGGGTTCATCGGCTGCCCCTCTTTCTTGGGGCAGAGGTCCAGGACTTCAGGCCCCATCGCGCCCAGGCGGGATCGAACTCGCAATTCCGGGGCGCGAAGGTGAACATGCGGGCGAACTCGTTGCTGCTGCGGTTCCCCTCTTCCGATCCGGTACGTGCGATTTGGAACAGGAACTGGGGCCAGTCGCGGGCGAACTTCAGGAACATCTCGACGAAGATGTGGACCGTATCGAGCGGGATGGGCTGCTACGTACTTGTGAGGACCGGGATCGCATACGAGTGACCGCAGAAACCTACGGACACGCCGGGCTGCGCTCCCCAATACAGCACAGCTGCCCGAGCATCGCCATCGCAGTGAAAGCCGCTGAGATCAGACCAGAAGACAAAGATCGTCTTCGGGCCGATTAGTTCGAGGAGGTCCTTCTCACTGAGCCGTCGGAACACTTCGTGGCTGTCTGAGTCCAGCCCCGAGGTGCTCGGTGAAGATGTTGCTGCGGGAGTCGATTCAGCATCCACTTTGAGGGCCATGGGATTCCTTTCGCCGTCTCACACGACGCGTTGCGAAGCCAGCTATTGGTCACTGGCTCTGAAGAGGTGGAGGGGGGGCCAGCAAGCAAGAGGAAGGGGCGGTTTTCGGATTCAGGCCGCTGGGGGAGTGGCGTCCTCGGAGATCAAGACGTCCCACCCAATGCCTTCCGGGCTCTGGTCATGGAAGCGGATCTCCCGCACTCCAAGCTGCTTGGCGTACTGTCGTACCTCTCCCAGCTCAGGCTGTCCCGGAGAAGTGCGAGCAATGCTGCTAGCCATTTAGGAAAGAGTTGCTTGATCGGTGGGGAAAAATATTTTTCGAGAGGGTGGCAAAATCGCGCCACATGCGGGGCATTTAATAGCGAAACCTTCGGTCTTCGGTGTGCTCATTGTTCTGGCAAAATGCTGATTTTATTGACTTTTTTCTAACACAGATGGAATGTGTCCGCCCGTATCCTCAGACTTGGATTCGACCGATGGATTCTCGCACAGTGCGGCCCATGCTCAACAATCTCGCGCCACTCGATGAAGAGCGGGAGAGCGGGGAAATTGCGTTCGATAGCCGCGCATCTAGCGGGCCTCCGATATTCAGCGAGATCAGATGCCAGTTGAATACCGATGAGGAGCTCGTCGCCAAGCTGGCTGCTGGAAAGACAGAAGCTCTCACGATCTTGTTCGAGCGATATAACTCCCTGGTGTTCAGGATTGCACGTCGCATCTTGCGCAACGACGCGGAAGCCGAGGATACCGTACAACAGGTGTTCCTGGACTTATTTCGATCTGTGGCAAAATTCGACCCAGAGAAGGGCACTTTCAAAGTGTGGCTTCTGATGTATGCCTATCACCGGGCCTTGAATCATAAACGAGGACTGGTAACCGCACGGTTTTATGAGCTTGAAGATATTGAGGAGGTTTTACGGGAGAACACTGTCGGAGAAAAACGGTCATTCCCGTTTCAGCCGACAGAGTCCGCACATCTTGTCCGTGAGGTACTGGAGCAGATACAGCCTCGTCAGCGAGAGGTGATTGAGCTGGTTTACTACGAGGGGTGTACTGCAGAAGAGATTGCATCTCGGACCGGAGATACGGCGGTTGTTGTTCGCCACAATCTCTATCGTGGGATGGAGAAGGCGCGCACGTTCTTGAATAACGTCAAGCGGCGGAAGGGCCGGGCGAAACGTGCCGCGGTGAAAGATAACGATGAGTGAGCATACATATTTCGAGGAACTTTGCGCTCTGGTCGTCAGTGGACTGGCATCAGAGGAAGAGTTCCGCGAGTTCGAGAAGCACCTCCAGACCTGTGAGGAATGCTGGGCACGCACGGAAGATTTTGTGCAGATTGGTGCGGGAATTCTGTTGTCCAAGGATGACAGAGGGCAACGTCTACCTGCCGGTATGACCTCTCGCTTTGTGGCGCGTGCCGTTGCTGAGGGCATTCCCTTGCGCCAGACGATACATCTTCTTCCGGCGTGGGCCTCGCACCATCCGCGGGCCTGGGCGGGAGCGATTGCAGCCAGTGTGCTCTTTGCGGTTTTCGCCGTTGGTAATTTCCCCAGCGGCCCAAGGCAATTGCAAAAAGAAAGTAACAAGACCGTGAGTATGCCTTTGTCTGCACCGACTGCCGGTGTGGCGACGGTTGCGGATCATAACTTAAGGAAGAAGGATGAGACAGAAAACCTGAAGGCTGAATTGACTGCTGCTCTCACCGACAAGCAAAGCCTGGCGCAGGCACTATCCGATCTCACCGACAGGCTCAATGCGCAGAAGGCGCAGGCCGGGGATTTAACCGTTAAGATCGCAACGCTACAAAGCGAGCTTGATCAGATCAGGCAGCAGTCCTCTCAAAAAGACGAGCAGATCGCGGAACTCAATAGCCAGGTGAAGCAGCGCGAGGAGGCGAGCGCCAGCCAGATTGCATTTCAGGCCGAGAGCCAGATTCAGATTCGCACTCTGCGTGACCAGCTTGCGGAACGGGACGCTACTATCCAGGATCAGCATCAACTGCTGACCGCCGGTGGCGAGGCGCGGAATCTTATCATTGCCCGCAATCTCCATATCATTGACGTTCACGATAACAATGGTGATGGGCGACGCCAGCAGGCGTTCGGGCGCATCTTCTATACCGAAGGCAAGCAAATCGTTTTCTATGCCTACGATCTGAACAGCGCGGCGAAGCTGAAGAAGCAGGTCGCCTTTTATGTGTGGGGAGGCAAGCTCAACGATGAGCACGCGGCCAAGACTCTTGGCATCCTGCGCAGTGAGGATGCCGAAGCCGGACGCTGGGCACTGACCTTCAATGATCCCCACGTGCTTGCAGAGATCAACACTGTTTTTGTGACCGCCGAATCGAAGAAGAACGTGGAGCACCCCGACGGCAAGCCAATTCTTTTTGCATTCCTTGGCACCAAGGCGAATCATCCGTGACGAATTATGAATGTGGCGTGAAGCCACCGCTGCCAACTTACCCTGAAATGAAAGTGCGATGAATTCAGGGGTTTTCCTCTGCCCGTGATGGGGAAATCCTGGCAGTACCTGTGCAAACGTGTGTGGAGGCAATACACGATGCACGACTTCAAACTGCGAATGGCGATCTATTCCGCTGCCATTTTTCTCTTCAGTTGCTTGCTCCCCTCAGCTGTTGCTCAAACTGAAACAGGTACCATCACGGGTCGCGTCATCGATCCTTCGGGTGCGGTCGTTCCGAACGCTTTGCTTCACCTCATCAGCATTGACCGAGGCACCGGAACGAGTGCAAAAACGAACAAAAGCGGAATCTATGTGATCCCTAGTGTGCAGCCCGGACACTACCGGATGCAGGTTGAGCATGATGGCTTCAAAGTCGCTGACCTCGTAGGTTTGACCGTAAACGTGCAGGACAATCTGGAGGAAAACTTCAGGCTTGAGGTCGGGTCACAATCGGAATCCGTTACGGTTAATGGCAGTGGAGCGAATATCAACACGACGGATGCCGCCGTAGGCACCGTGATTGATCGCGAGTTTGTGGAAGATCTTCCGATGAATGGCAGGAGCTTTCAGTCCTTGGTGCTGTTATCGCCAGGAACTGTAACCAACACGCCACAAATCGGCAGCGGCACACCAGCGGGTAACAATCAGGGCGAGTACAGCGTCAACGGCATGCGAAATGACGCCAATAGCTTTATGGTCGACGGTGCTAGTGCCAGCAATGCGCCTAGTGTCACCAGCGCAGCCGGCTCTGCCGGAATGCTGTCCAGCGCGACGATTCTGGGAACAACGCAGGCTATGCTTCCGCTAGATGCCATGCAGGAGTTTCGCATCACTACCTCAACATATTCGGCCGAATATGGAAGACAGCCAGGCGCGCAGATTAGCTTTCGCTCGCGGTCAGGTAGCAAGGAATATCATGGTACGGCTTACGACTATCTTCGTAATTCCGCCTTCGATGCCAATAACTGGTTCAACACCTACAGCACCACTCCGATAGCTACTCCCGCGGAGCACCAGAATGACTTCGGTGGGACCATTGGTGGTCCGGTTTGGATACCGCGTCTGTTCCCCGCAAAGGATCGCGTCTTCTTCTTCTTCGCGTACGAAGGCCTGCGGCTCACTCAACCACAAGCAGCGAGTATCTACTATGTCCCCTCGAATGGAACCTACAATACAGGCACTTACACCAATGCCAAGTATAAGAACCTTCGAGCAAACGCTCCGGCTGTGCTGCAGCCTGTACTGAATGGTTTTCCTTTGCCCAACTGCTCTACGGCACAGGATCCCCAATGTGTGGATTATGGAGATGGCGGATCACCATATCTGGCTAGCGCGCAATCGACAGGTGCAATCGATTCCGTCAATGCCCGCATTGACTATCAAATCTTGTCTTCCATGCGTCTTTTTGCACGCTATCAGGACACGACAAGCAATGCGCTGAACGATTCCATTGGTGGTCCCTACACATCGAATCTAGTAGCGCGCAACCGAGTCTACCTCTTGGGTGTGGACAACACGTTTGGCGCGTCCATCTCTAACGAACTTCGGCTGCAGTATTCGCCGGCCGTGTACAAGACAGTAGCTACCCCCTCTTCGACTGGGGGCGCCGTACCGTTCAACCTATATGCGGCAAACGGATTACCGTCTGGAGCCGGAGAACAGGAAGTCTTCTTAGACCTGCCCAACCAGGCACTGATGCTTCAGCAGTCCTATGGATCGCAACAGTTTCAGCCCAATGCGACCGATGCAGTGAGTTGGACACACGGGAGGCATTTTTTCAAAGCAGGCGCGGACTATCGACAGACGACTGCCTATTATGGCGATGGAGACCTCTCGCGTGGGCCATACGCAGGATTCACGTACACAACCGCAGCCAAAGTTTTGAGTAACCAAGCCTCGGGCAAGACGGTGAACTACCTCCGTACCGACCCCACTACCAAGAATCTTGGCTTATACGTACAGGACCAATGGCGTATTCTCCCGCAGCTCAGTCTTTCCTTGGGGCTTCGCTGGGATCTACTTCCTCCGCCATCGGTTTCGGGGGCGCCAATGTACGGTTATACCGGGAACGTGAACGACCCTGCCTCTTTGGGAGTATCCCGGCCAAACGCCCCGTTGTACAAGACTACCTACACCGATTTTGCTCCTCGATTCGGTGCAGCGTGGACCATCAACACTCACGCTGGCCGCGAGTTAGTTTTACGTGCCGGCGCCGGGCTGTTTTACGACGGCATCGCGCTAAATAGTCTCTTCGGTAATGGAGACGGTGTAGGAACAGCTACGACGGTAACATTCACCGCTTCGCCGTTTCCGTTCACAGCGGCCCAGATTCTTGCGCCCGTAGCCATACCCCCTACGCCGCCGTATAACTTTATCTACTATCCAGATAACCAGATTGTCCCTCCATCCGCGATTCAATGGAATGTGAGCCTGGAACAAGCGGTCGGCGAGAAACAGAGTGTGACGATCGGTTACGTCGCCTCTCAGGGGCAAAAGCTCACACACTACCAGCGCTATAACCTTAGCAAAATCAACCCGCTCTTCGTGGACGTTTATCTCTATCAAAACGGGCCGGGTTCCAACTATAACTCTCTTCAGGTCAAGTACCAGCGCCAGATGGTACATGGTCTCCAAGCGTTAGCTTCCTATACCTGGGCGCATACCATCGATTGGGCGAGTACAGACGACCAGACAAACATCGCTACATTTCCCCTTGTAAGAGGAAACTCGAATTTTGATGTTCGCCACAACTTCACCGCAGCTCTTGTCTACAATCTGCCAACGCATTACAGCAACCGGATCGAGAATGTGCTCTTAGGCCGCTGGAATGCCGACTTGTGGTTCGTCGCCCGCAGCGCTTTCCCCTATATGCCGGTAGGCCCAGCCATTACCGACCCTTTATCCGGCAGTGTGGAAAGTGGACAACTGAACTACAACGGCAAAAATCCATACGTGTACAAGCGCGGCATCCCAGGAGGCCGCCAGATCGATCCAACTGTCTTCAGTGTTACGACCAGCACATTAGCACCTGGTAACGCACCCAGGAACTTCCTCCGTGGCTTCGGCGAAGCTCAGTCGAATCTTGCTGTTCAACGCAGCTTTCCTCTCTACGAACGATCGCAACTTGAATTCCGAGCTGAGGCGTTCAACCTTTTCAACCACCCGACCTTCGGCAAAGTTAGTACCACTTGTGGCACCAGCACTAATGGCAAAGCATGCAATAGCCCCATCATGGGCCAGGCTACCAACACTCTTTCGGCGGCTCTAGGTGGTCTGTCTTCGCTTCACCAGCAGGGTGGGCCACGATCTCTGCAATTCATGCTGAAGCTGCATTTCTAAGAAGCAATCGGAAGGCCCAGGTGCATTCCTGGGCCTTCCAACTGTGTTCGCTCGGAAGACGCGTGCAGCACCCATTTAGCTCACCAGTCCCAGAACGATTTCTACACATACCCCAAGGAGTCCTCTCAGATGCTATCGAAGGTCATCATCCTTGTAAGTGCATTCGCCATCTTGGCGCCTGTGCGGGCGCAGGAGACACATAAGCCCCACGTGCTCATGATCTCGATCGACGGCATGAAACCCGAATATGTGACCCACGCCGAAGAGCATGGACTCAAGCTGCCTACCCTGCGTCGTTTCGTTGCTCAGGGAACCTATGCCGATGGGGTCGAGGGCGTTCTCCCCACTGTGACTTATCCAAGCCACACCACGATGGTGACGGGCGTATCGCCAGCCCAACACGGGATCGTAAACAACACGGTTTTCGATCCGATGCTTCAACACAAAGGTGAATGGTACTGGTACTTCAAGGAAGTTAAAGCCGAGACTCTCTATGAAGCAGCGGATCAAGCCAGCCTAACGACTGCCGCCGTTGGCTGGCCGGTAACGGTGGGCGCACCCATCGATTACCTGATCGCCGAGTTCGCGCAATCGGAGACGGTGCCGCTGCCTCCAAGCGCTACCACTCGCCCAACTGATCTCAAGGACAAGCTCAACATCAAAGTTTCCGATGGCGTCGATGGCGACGATAGGAAGACCGCATGGACAGTCGGCATCATCAACAACTACAACCCGAACTTCGTTATCGCTCATCTGGACGATCTTGACCACCAGGAGCATAGCCACGGCCCATTCAGCCCCGAGGCCAATCGGACCATCGAAAAGATTGACGGTCAAGCTAGCCAGATAATCGATGCCGAACTTGCCCAAAACCCTGACGCGAAAATCATCATCGTTTCGGACCACGGCTTCGTACGTGTGGACCACCACGTAGCGCTCAACGCTCTATTGGCTCAGGCTGGACTTATCCGTCTCGCCCCCAAGGGTACGAACGACCGTGCGCCTGTGGTCAGTTGGGATGCTCAAGCTTGGGAGGCAGGCGGTACAGCAGCCATTGTCCTGCATGATCCCAGCGACGCCGACGTGCAACGGCGCGTGAGAGACTTGCTGGCCAAGATAGCTGCCGATCCCGCCTACGGCATCAACCGCGTCATAGAACACGACCAGGTCATCAAAGCGGGAGGCTTTCCCGACGCGGCCTTTGTGGTCGACTTCAAACCAGGTTGGTCGACAGGGGCCGGGCTGCGTGGCGCAGTTCTCACGGACGCTCCCGGTACAGGCACCCATGGCTACATGCCCGATCACCCGGAGTTGCGGTCATCTTTCTTTGTCATGGGGAAGGGGATTGCCAAGGGCAAAGACCTTGGCCTCGTCGACATGCGCCGGATCGCACCCACGGTGGCTGAAATGCTCGGGGTCGAACTACCCGCAGTCAAGTTGCCACCGCTCAACTGCAAGTAACAGTGACGGGCAAGGTTATGAACGTTTCCCGATTGGCAGCAATCGGTAGCCGCTCCCGCATCAATGTTGGAACCGCTGCGGGGAAAAACCAGCAATCGCAAGAGAGATTGAAAGGAATGGAAAGCATGTACAGCTGGATAAATCAACAACTGCATGCCCTCAAACGGCTGACTATCGGGATCTTCGCAATAGCCGCCGCACTATTGATGCTTTCTCATACGGCTCAAGCGCAATGTCCTCAGACATTGAACGATATTCAGTGGGCGTCGCCGGATCCGTCGAATCCGTTGACGGTTTCTAAGCTGCTGGCCGCGGGCTCAATGAACTGCCAGACACCCATCTACTTCGGCCTGCACCGTGGCTCATATACGCGCGCTATGGACTTGGACACGAGCAATCACCCAATCCCTCCGAACTTGGGACTAGGCCAAGCTTCCGGGCAGGGGCTCGCAAGCCCTACTGTAATAGCTTCGCCGTCGGGAACCTTCCCCGTTTTTCCCCAAAGCCTTGCAGCCGTGGCAATTCCCGCATATCAGAACTACCTGTCCAGTAACAACGGCCACCTGCCCACAAGTATCGATCCAACCGGGACACTGACCGTTCAGCAGGGTAAGTACAGCGCCTGGCCCGCGATCATTGAACTTGATCCCCGGCAAGACTCGACAGGAACCTGGTATCTGTTCCATGGGGTGTATACGAATTCCGATGCGTTGACACCTGACGTAGACCCGAACGATCCAAACCAGAAACCTACGTCTACGGCTCAAGCTACTCTCGCGAACGATCAATTGCTATATCGAGCCGCGCCCTTAGCCCAAGGATATGTGGGGTCGTCCTCGGCGCCGTCTATCGATCGAATGGCAACGGCGCAAGAAATTCTCGATCAGATCATGACAGATCCTTCCGTCAACATGGTTCTCCAGCTTCACACGCGGACTTACAGCGACACCCTAAACTTTTATACCTGGTTGCTGCAAACGTGGGCTCCGGGACATAGCAACGAGCAGATAGTAAATGTGATCGGCCGGATCTTCTTTTGTGTCGATCTGAACAAAATGACGCCAAAAGGACAAGGCTCGACCGGAAACGACTACAAGAACCTGGGCTTTCTAAGTTCCTGGAACTCGGCAGTCCTTGGGATTCTCTCCGATACTCAAAGCAAGTATCCGAACGTGCCGACCAGTTCTTTGCCCCCGGTCGCCCTCATGGTCAATCTCTATGACGACACCAACCTAACCAACCAGAATGATGTCGCCAATGCGCTTTTACTCCTCCAGGTAAGCCAGAGCTACACCGTCGTGAAGTACCTGGGCTTGGAAATTACCGATGAAAACAGCCCGATCAACCCGCAACTTGAGAGCCTGGGACAGATGGCAAAGTCTCAGCTGGGCATGCAAATTGGAAAGTCTGTTTTAACCAGCGATCACTTTATATCGGTAACGGATTCGAATGGAAACCCCGCCGTCAAATATGGCGCAACCAAATCAGAAGCCCCGACCTCATTGATCACCGGCAATAATGCGGTTATCAATGGGACCCCGTTCCAGCAATTGTGGGCGGATAATCAGTCCAATCTCGTGGACCTGAATTACAGTCTTTCGTTTCAGCTTGGCGTTCAGGATACCCAACCTACCAGCTCAATGTCCGTATACGATCCGGCCGACAATACCGGTACCGCTCTCACGCAGGTTCAACCGACAATCGTGTTGTCGGACCTCCCCTTAATTCATAGCGCGAAGCAGAACGGAGAGGTACGCGCTGTATTCTCGGGGACATACACCCACGATTGTGCGCAAGGATATCCTGGCTGCAATGATCCTAATAATCCGGGGCAGAGCACTTACCAATTTGCTACATCCGAGGGCAACCTCTTCAGCTTCACTGGAGATCGCAATGTGGCCTTCGGCGCAAATGGTAACTTCCGTTACGCAACTGTTGTGAACGGACCGATAGCCTGCGTGCGTGATAACTTCCCGGGACCTGACCCGGCTCCTGGCGTCGTCAAGGCCTGCTACGTCAGTCCTCCTATTGCAGTAGCGAACACTGTTTATTGCGGGGATGAGGGAGAGACCTGTACCTACACGGAGCGGGCGGAGCCGTGGATGGCTGCCAATGGTAATGCGCTGAGCGCTTCCTTCTTTCTTCATCCCGGTGGGTTTTCCTGCAAGGTGTCAACGTTTTGGGAGGATCCTGCAAAGACTTTCAGGAAGGCGTGCTTCTATGAGGCTTTTTCGCAATACCTATCTCCTGTTGCTGGTCCGGCGGGGTACACGTTCTGTGCCGGAGAGAATGGGTCATGTCCCTTCAAGGGGCTCGGAAGAGTAGCGTTTGGCGCCAACGGAAAGTTCAACTATAGCGTCCTCAACGGAGGAGTGAGTTGCGATAATGCCACGCTTGGTCCAGATCCTGCGCGAGGGTATACGAAAAGCTGCTTCTACCAGGTAATTACAGCGGTCAGCGGAGCTACAGATATCGACTTGGGAAGTGGGCCGCCGGCCGCTGGCGGCAATTCTACGTGCGATATATATGCTTCCGGCGGAACTCCGTGTGTCGCGGCGCATAGCACGGTGCGGGCTTTGTTTGGTGCTTACAACGGACGGCTGTATCAGGTCCAGCGCGCCTCGGATAGCATGACTCGCGACATCGGCACAGTAGCTACAGGTGGTTATGCTGACACTGCTTCGCAGGATTCCTTCTGCGCGGGGACGACATGCATCATCACGATGATCTACGATCAGTCGTCCCAGCATAATGATCTCTCCATCGAAGGACCCGGCGGAGCGGTGCACACTGCTGACTCCGGTGCGGTGGCTAACGCGCTGCCCATCAGCCTCAACGGAAACGGAAATAAAGTCTACGGCGTGAAAGTGACACCCGGCGTCGGCTACCGGAACAACGCGACGTCCGGCATTGCCAAGGGAGGGTCGCCGGAGGGCATGTACATGGTGACCAGCGGCACGTACGTGAACAAAGGGTGCTGCTTCGACTATGGGAACGTTGAATCCAATAGCCAGGACACTGGCAACGGCCACATGGATGCGCTCAACTTTGGAACAGCATGCGTCTTCGGACCCTGCAGCGGCTCCGGTCCATGGGTTGAGGCGGACCTTGAAAACGGCCAATACATGGGGAACGGCTCCAATCTGGGAGCCCAGTCCGTCGGATATGACTTCGTGACGGCGATGCTCAAGAACAATGGACAAACAACCTTTGCCCTGAAAGCGGGCAATGCTAAAGCGGGTGGCCTCACTACGGAATATTCAGGAACGCTTCCCACTATCAAATCGGGGTACATCCCGATGAATCTGGCAGGGGGCGTCGTTCTTGGAACGGGTGGCGATAATAGCAACTGGGGTCAGGGTTCCTTCTTCGAAGGCGCCATGACTTCGGGCTATCCAACGGACGATACGGAAAACGCCGTCCAGGCGAATATTGTCGCGGCGGGTTATGGCGGTGACAGCAGCGGTGGTAGCGCTGGTAGTGGGGGCAGCGGCGTGAGCGAACCCCCAGGCCCATACACCGGCCCGAGCGACCCTGACGGTCCTGGGCCGCAAGACGGGTTTGCCTCGCCGGCGACGGAGCAGCCAAACGATATCATGAAGACCAAGCCCGCATTTGCCTCCTTCAATGGAAGCCTGTATTTGGCATTCATGGGGTTCAACGTAAATAACGACCTCTACGTTGCATCGTCGTCGAGTGGGACAAACTTTCCGACCGCAACCCAGTACACAAATATTCAAAGCAGCAGCGCTCCCTCAATGGCGGCGTTCGGCAATCGGCTGTATCTGGCATTCCGAGGACTGAATGTAGACAACGACTTCTACATTACGTCGTCGTCCACAGGGTCGGGCTTCCCCACTGCAACCAGGTATACGAATATCCAAATGGGCGGTGCTCCCGCGCTGGCCGAGTTCAACTATCAACTGTGTGCGTCCTTCCAGGCAAACGATGGTGGTCACAGCCTGCATGTGACCTGTTCATCGGATGGAACGACCTGGCCAACGGCATGGGACGTACCTAACGTCAAGATCGGCAGCGATCCTGCGATGACAGTATTCAATGGCAAGCTCTATGTCGCCTTCAGGGCGAACGACCCCAGCAATGATGTGTGGATTGCATCTTCATCGGATGGGCACACCTTCACCTCACAAAAACTAACCGGTCAAACAATGGGCGGGAACAGTGCGCCTGCCCTGGTCGCCTCCAACGGTGTTCTCTACTACATCTATGGGGCGAATGACTCTGACAATGAAATGCTGGTGTCGTCGTCGACGGATGGATCTACCTGGCAAGGGCCCAAGGCATATCTCGATGTGAAGATGGGTGTCGCGGGACCTGGAGCAGCAGCGTTTGGCAACGGAGTCTCCGTGGGCTTCCAGTCAAACGATTCCAGAAATGTCTTATTCGTGACCAGCAAGGTGACTGAAGCGAGCACCTACACTGGTCCAAACGACCCTGGCGGGCCTGGACCGCAAGACGCGTTTGCGTCGCCGGCGAGCGAACAATCGAATGATGTCATGAAGACCAAGCCCGCACTTGTCTCCTTCAATGACAAGCTTTACGCCGCATTCATGGGGTTCAACGTGAATAACGACCTCTACGTTGTGTCGTCATCGAGTGGATCAAACTTCCCAACTGCAACGCAGTACACGAATATTCAAATGAGCAGCGCTCCCTCAATGGCAGCGTTCAACAAACGACTGTATGTGGCATTCCGAGGGCTGAATGTAAACAACGACTTCTACATTACATCGTCGTCAACTGGGGCGGATTTCCCGACTGCAACGCAGTACACGAATATTCAAATGGGCGGCGCTCCTGCGCTGGCCGTATTCAACAACCAACTGTGCGCAGCCTTCCAGGCAAACGATGCAGGTCACAGCCTGCATGTGACGTGTTCGTCAGATGGAACGACCTGGCCAACGGCATGGGATGTATCCAACGTCAAGATCGGCAGCGATCCCGCGATGGCGGCCTACAACGGCAAGCTTTATGTTGCGTTCAAGGCGGACGACGCAAGCAATGATGTGTGGATTGCATCTTCATCGGATGGACACACCTTCACCTCGCAGGTGCTGCCCGGCCAGACAATGGGTGGGAGCAGTTCGCCCGCTCTGGCGGTCTCCACATGTACTCTTTACTACATCTATGGGGCGAATGACCAAGCCAACGAGATGTTGGTGTCGGCGTCAACGGATGGATCCGCTTGGCAGGGGCCCGCAGCCTATCTCGATGTGAAGATGGGTGCCGCGGGACCTGGCGCAGCGGCGTTTGGCAACGGAGTTTCCGTGGGTTTCCAGTCAAACGATTCACGACACGTTTTGTTCATCACAAGTGGTGTCGGCGGTTTAGGAGGAAACCCAACCTCTTGTAAATAAGATCATTTCACGGATCGGCGTGTTGTTTGGTCTTCTGAAGCGTGGCATGGCTCTATCCTTTAGAGCCATGCCACGCTCAGTTTGCTTTTAGGGTTAGCTTCTGAGTTGCTGGCAAACCGGAGAATCGGACTTAGGCGCTCTACCCCAGACTACATTTAGGTAAGATCCGGGAGCCAGCGTTCCTCCTGAATCGCATACCTGCCTCGATCGCGGTGGATGTGAATGAATCCAGGAAAATTCAGGTGCATGCCGCCGATCAATAGGTTGTCGGTTGCTGCCAGATCGAGAAGTCGCTTCCGCATTTCGGCAGCCTGCTCCCGATCAATATCGGATGCGAGGGAGACTTCAGGCCGGGGGATCTGAATGTCTGGCCAGTGAGCGATGTCTCCCCAGATGAGCACGCTGTCTTTCTCCGAAGTAATCAGGTATGCGCTGCGTCCCGGAGTATGCCCGGGAAGCGGCTGAATCGTTATGCCTGGAACGACTTCTCCGCTTGTGGCTGTGCGGGTGACCGATCGATAAGCGTCGAAGGTGTTCAAGGCAAGACTGCGAATATTGTCCAGATCTGGCCTCTTCCGAAAGTTCTCATCGTCGCGCCAGAAACGAAGCTCTTCGGCATTCAAGACCAGCTCAGCATTTGAGAATAATGGAGTTGCGTTGTGAGCAGCCAGACCGCCAACATGATCCGGATGTTTCGCGCAATCATTGGTTTATGCCAAAACTAAAAAGGGCGCGGCCATAACGATGGCTGCGCCCTTAAATCACTGTAGTCAGGACTTATTTTAAATTGGTGCGGGAGAAGGGACTTGAACCCCCACGGATTGCTCCGCTTGGACCTAAACCAAGTGCGTCTGCCATTTCGCCACTCCCGCACATGCAACCATGCATGTCGCGTATTTTCTACCGATCAACTCGCCAGTAAGAGACCTGACGTCCCCCCGGGCTTGTCGAGGCGTGCAACTGCATTGCGCTTGTGATCTGCCGCCAAATGGGCATACCGCATGGTCATCTGGAAGGTTCTATGACCAAGAAGCTCACCCGCGGTGCGAAGATCGACACCTTTCATCACTAGCCTACTAGCGAAGGTATGCCTATTGCAATGCCAAGTGTAATCCGGCAGTTTGGTCGCCGCCAGGACTGGATCAAACCAATCCCTTTGGCTGCGCAGTTGTTCCCCTTGGGAATTGAGAAAGACCCAGGGCTTATCAGTCTTTCTCTTATATAGCCAGTTCAGCGCTGCAAGGGCCGTTGCATTGAGGTCGATGTGGCGCGTATCTCCGTTTTTCGTCTTGGGGACGGTTAGAACCCTTCGTTCGAAGTCGACATCCGGCCACTGCATCCGAAACTGCTCCCCTGCGCGAAGGCCGGTGTGAACGCTAATCAGAAATGCAGCTACGTGCTCTGGATAGTGTTTCTTGAGGTACTTGAGAAGGATTTTCTCCTCCTGATCGGACAGGAAACGAATTCTGCCACCACTCTCAACCTTTTTTTTGATCTTCGACGCGGGATTCTGGGGAATCTTTTTGTTGTCAACGGCTACGCGAAAGACGAGCGATAGAGAAACCTTCCAGCGGTTGTAGGTTGCGGGGGACCAATCTCGTTCATCGGCGAGGTCAACCAGAATTTCGAGTATTTCTTGCTTTGTGATGCTGGTGGCCTCACGGTCACCGAGCCGCTCCCGGAAGACTTCAAACTTGCATTTGTGGTTGTAGGTCGTCTCTTCTCCATTCTCCGCTCGCTGACGTCGAGCGCATCGTTAAGAAGCTCACTGAAGAGAATCGTGGTCCGGCGAAACTGTTCCGGAAGCTTGGTTCGCTGGAGCCTTTCCGTTTTTCGCTTGGCCAGCAGGGTAATTGCATCGGAGCGTCGTCCGACTTTTTCCCTCCGTCGTCTACCTTGGAAGTCAAAATATTGAATGTAGAAGATCCCCGAATCGAGAGGATTTTCATAGATTCCACGAAGCTTTGTTGGGCTAGTGCGTGCCATATTTCCTTTCATCCTGTCGGGCCTCAGACTTGGTCCGAATCGTTTCCGGGTGGTCCGCGCGGGCGAAGCGTCGCACGTCACCGACCGGGATGAGGGTCTTTCTGCCGATTCTGCGTGTGCTCAGCTTTCCTTCCGAGATCAGGTAATCGACAGAACGGATACTGATGCTCAAAGCGAAGGCGGCGTCCGCACGCGAGTAGAGAAGCTTGTCCACCTCTTTCTCCATAAAGCCGTCTCCTTGACGCAAGAGAGCAAGCGGGGTACTTGCTTTGTGCGATAGATATAGGGCGACTTCCAAATTCGGTCAAAATCCCGACAAAGACGGCTTGGCCACTGTCTAGGGAGAGGTCGAATTGAAGGAGGGTACGAAGGGGCTCGGGTGCGGCACGTCTCGGGAGGCGCAGGGCTCAACCCGTTGACGCGGATTTTGATCGACGGTCGGCTTGACTCTTCTGCCGCTTCGAGGCACGCCACTCTGCCTGGCGGCACGCGCGACACCGCACAAGGAGATTGTTCCCACGGTTTTCGACGACTGCGTTGTTGCCGTCAATCAGATGCCCCTTCGGACAGATACGGCGGGCGAACCGAATTTCGGTGAGGCTCTGCTCTACATTGAGATGGGCCGGGTTGCAGCAAGCCGACCCAATGCACTTTTCTGCTTTGAGAAAATGCTTGAGGCGTGCGCCCTTCGGGAGGGGACCGACGAACACTTCGAAGTAGACTCTCTGTGCCTTGATCTCCTTGCTGGCGACAAAGACGCGGCCATAGCCGTGTGCATCGCGAGCTCCTGTGTATTGCCAGCATCCGGTTGCGGGGTGAACACGGATGCGCGAGCGAAGGAGTTCGCGGGTGAGTTCGGTGGCATTGCTGGCGGGAGCTGTACTATCGCGTACCATCCACCACTCGGCACTTTCTGAGTGGCAGTTTTGGTGGCAGTTGGGTTTGTGTATGGGTGCGCGTCGGTGCGGAGCATGTATTTCTCCTAAACAATTCATTTTTTGTTGTTTAGGAGGTTCTGTGCGTCTCGGTGCAGCTCGGTGCGGAGGTCTAAAAATCAGATCCTAAGTCTGGTGCGTTTGTCAATTTCGCTCTTGCTGTATATGGCTGATTCTTTTTGACTTACTCTGCTTACGAGTCTCTGCCCGCTTGGTGCTGCTACAACCAGTGGCCGATTTGGCGCTCACTTTGTTCCCGAAGACAAGCCGGTTTACAGCTCGCGGTTGCGCTTCGGGCCAGGCGTGTCCCTCATCGTCATTTGTATTGTCGCATGTCCCATCACTGCGGAATTCACCTGCCGAAAGGGCAGGAGCACGACTGTTTGTCCCATATTGGAACAAAGTAACGGTACTCTCCCAAATATTTTGAATACTTTGGCTAAGGAACTAGCTCGTCCTGCCGAAGTTGTCGGTGGGAGACCTTACCGTGAAGATTTCCAAATCGAACCGTAGTCTATTCGGCTTCATCGTTGTTCTCGTTGTTTCTCTCCTCTCAGCGGGCTGTGGCTCAAGCCGTCCGTCGCAAGTCGCCTTAACGCAGCAATACAGTTCGATCCAGATCAGTTTTCCAGCGGCCACCATGTCAGCTGGATCGACGATGCAACTTCATGCCGCCGGAGTCTCTTCCTCAGGAGCAAGTACAGACATCACGCAGAAGGTTACGTGGAGCTCTTCTAATACAGCGGTAGCAACGATCGACAGCACGGGCGTCGTGAAGGCATTGACCGCGGGAACCTCTACGATTACGGCGACGAGCGGAACATTGAGCAAGTCGTTTGTTCTTACAGTGACAGGGCCAAAGCCTCAATCGATCGCCCTTTCTCCTGGTTCGGTTTCGCTTACAGTTGGAGATTCGCAGATCTATGTTGCGACTGCGACCTATGCAGATGGGACGACCGCAAATATCACCTCGTCTGTGACGTGGAGTGTGACGCCGACAGGCGTTGCAAGTATTGATGCAAATGGAGTGCTGACCGCTGTGGGAATCGGCAGCTATACCGTTACGGCAACCTTGAACGATGTCACGACCACCATCACCGGAACCGTTGTCTCCGGGGTACCGACCGGCACGCAGGCGACCCTCACCTCGATCACCGTTACTCCCACCAGCGCCCGCATCGCCTCAGGCACGAAGCAGGAGTTCAAGGTGATTGGCCAGTATTCTGACCACACGACCCAGGATGTCAGCACGCAGGCCAGCTGGAACAGCTCCAACACCGGTGTTGCTCAGGTGGACACGAATGGCGTGGCTTCGGGAGCCTCTGCCGGAACAACAACTATTCAGGCGCAGATTGGTTCCCTGCAAAGTACCGCTACGCTGGTCGTAAGCGCGGCGACTTTGACCGGCATCCATATAACGCCCGCGACCATAAACTTTGCAGCCGGAACCAAGCAGCAGTTCCAGGTGACGGGAACCTTCAGCGATGGCACGACTCAGGATCTGAGCAGCCAGGTTCAGTGGAGCAGCAGCGATCCTTCTGTGATTGCGGTTGATGCCAATGGGCAGGCAAGTGCGTTGCAGCCCGGAAACGCGTAGCTTTCCGCGACGTTGCCGAATGGCATGGTTGCAACGACGACAAGCGTTACCATTACGCCTGCTACGGTTTCTTCTCTTGCCATTTCACCGGCGCAGCCCGGCTTTGCCGTGGGAACGCAGCAGCAGTTTGTGATCACCGCGACCCTCAGCGATGGCACGACGCAGGATGTCACAAGCTCGGCTACCTGGAGCAGCAGCAATCCTGCTGTTGTGAGTGTCGATGCGAATGGTGTCTCCGAAGGAATGGGCGTCGGAAGCGCCACTGTCACAGGAACACTGCAGGGACAGTCGGCGACCGCGCAGGTGAACATTACCAGCGCAACCCTGACCTCGATTGCAATTACTCCTTCGTCAGCACAGATACCTCTTGGAATGACGAAGCAGTTCACCGCGACCGGAACGTACAGCGACGGAAGCACCGCGGACCTGACCAATCAGATCGCGTGGAGCTCCTCCGATCCGCAGGCGCTGACCATTGATGAGAATGGTGTGGCGAAGAGCGGAGCGTCGGGCTCGGCGAGTATCTCGGCAACCAAGGACGGTGTCACCGCCACGACCGATGCGATCCAGGTCACTCCTGCCACGGTTGTCTCCGTTGCGATTACTCCGCAGACGGCGACGATTGCAAACGGTACGGAGGTGCAATTTACTGCAATCGCAACGCTAAGCGACGGCACGACACAGGACGTAACAAATACGATTACCTGGACCTCTTCCAATCCCGCCGTAGTCTCCATTGATGCAAATGGACAGGCGCACGGAGTGGGAACGGGGCCGGTCATGCTGACAGCTACGATTGGAGACGTAACGGCTTCTACGGGAACGATCACAGGATCTTCTGCGACGATCTCTTCGCTGGCGCTTTCTCCAACCACTGTCTCGATAGCGGCTGGGGCTACGCAGCAGATGACCGCTACGGAGACTCTCAGCGACGGTACGACGCAGGATGTTTCTTCCTCGGTCACATGGACCGTAGTGGATACGTCGATTGCGACCGTATCCCCCACTGGCCTGGCGACAGGGATTGCCGCTGGCGCGACGCAGGTGCAGGCGACTTACTCCGGTCAGTCGGCTACCGCAACGATTACGGTTTCCTCCGCTCCTCCCGCAACCCTTGTCAGCGTGTCGATCTCTCCTGATCCGGCGACGATGACCCTGGGAACGCCGGTTCAGCTGGTTGCAACCGCAACCTATTCCGACGGAAGCACCACGGATGTCAGCTCGCTGGCCACCTGGCTAAGTTCTGATACCTCGGTTGCTACGATTGCGAACGGTGTTGTTACCGGACACCACACCGGGAACGCGACGATCACGCTTTCGTACGGAGGAGTAACGAAGACCGTATCCCTGACTGTGGGGGATGCAGTGCTGCAGTCGCTTGCTGTTGCACCGCTTACGGTTTCTCTGGCGGATGGAACAAAACAGCAGTTCACCGCAACCGGAACGTATTCGGATGGTTCGACGAAGAACCTGACGAAGCTCGTTACCTGGACCTCGACTGGGGGAGTCTCCATTGGGACGACGACAGGGCTGGCGGAGGCGACCGCTACCGGTCCGGCGACCATCACGGCGACCTCCGGGATGCTCTCGGCATCCGCTACGGCAACCGTTACTCCTGCCACGATCACTGGCATCACCGTTACTCCGAATCCGGTAGTGCTGCCAGCAGGAGGCACTGTGCAGATTACGGCGGTGGCAACCCTCAGTGATGGAAGCTCGCAGGATGTTACGGGCAGCCTGGTCTACAACAGTTCGAATCCCGCCGTGGCAACGATCGACGCTGATGGCAAGGTTCATGCCGTCGGAGAGGGAAGTGCCACAATCACGATCACTCCTCCCTCGGGATCTGGCAGCAGCTTTACGGTTACGGTAAGTACCGCAACGCTTCAGTCCATTGCGATTACTCCGGCGAACCTGACGCTCTCGGCCGGAACCCAGCAGCAGCTTACAGCGGTTGGAACCTTCAGTGATGGCTCGACGCAGGATCTTACCTCGAGCTTGCAGTGGAGCTCCTCCGATACGTCGAAGGCCACGGTCAGCAGCACTGGAGTCCTTACCAGTATTGCTCCGGGGCCTGTAACGATCACAGCCACCAACGGAACCGTCAGCCAGGCATACAGCGTAACGGTATCGCCTGCAACAATCTCGACCATCACGCTGTCTCCGGCGAACGTAAGCCTGGCAGCAGGTCAGAGCTTGCAGATGGCGGCAACGGCGGTTCTCAGCGATGGGACGCAGCAGGATGTTACGTCTTCGGCACACTGGAGCGTAACGAACTCAAGCGCGGCCTCCGTCAGCAATAGCGACGGTAGCCAGGGTCTGTTGACCGCACTTGCATCGGGCAGTTTCCAGGTGCAGGCGAGCATCAATGGAGTGATCGGATCGGCTGTCGTCACGGTGGGGCCCGCTACCCTGTCGTCGATTACGGCGAGTCCGAATCCGCTGAGTCTGCCTGCGGGACTTTCGCAGACATTGACCGTAACAGGACACTACAGCGATAGCTCCACTGCTGTACTGACTGGCAACGTGACATGGACCAGCTCGAATCCTGCTGCCGCCACGGTCACCAACCAGGGAGTGGTTCAGGCAATTGCAGCAGGAGCGACGACTTTGACAGCGACAGCGCAGGGTCAGACGGCGACTGTGCTTGTTACCGTAACCAGCGCAACCGTATCGACGATTGCGATTATCCCGGCATCTCCCAGTGTGGCGCTTGGAGGACAGCAGCAGCTTACCGCGACTGCGACCTACTCCGACACAACCACGGAGAATGTAACCTCCCAGGTGCAGTGGACAACCTCGGACCCCTCCGTTGCCACGGTCAGCAGCACGGGAGTGATCCTGACGCATGGGACAGGGTCTGCCACCATCACAGGAACTCTCGGAGGCGTCACTAATACGATTCCTCTGACGGTTACTGCGGCAACGCTGCAATCCATCGCGGTTGAGTCGGTAGGTGGTGCCACCAGCTTCCCGCTCGGTCTGTCGCTGCAGCTGAAGGCGACGGGACACTACTCGGACGGCACGACGCAGGATCTTACAAATCTTGTGAACTGGTCGTCTCAAAGCCCGACAGTCGGTATCGTCAGCGCAACGGGTATCGCATCCGGCATCACGACCGGAAACTATACCGCCCAGGCCGCTTATAACGGTGTCAATGGAACGGTTGCCCTTACGGTTGCGGCACCTGTACTGCAAAGCATCGACGTAACACCGGCTAATGCAATCATTGTCAAAATTCTGGGCGGAGGACAACAGTACACCGCTACCGGTCATTACAGTGATGGAAGTACGCAAGACATCACGAATAGTGTCCAGTGGTCGATTCCTTCCGGAATTGGAATCGGTACGATCTCTCCCACCGGAAGGTTGACAGCTCTGGCTCTGGGGACAGGAACGATTCAGGCTACCTCGGCTGATGGTTCCGTCTCCGGCAGTACCGGGGTCTTGATTGTGTCGGTCTTGTAATCACAACAGCATCACTTGAAATGCAATCCCTGGATGGCAGGAAATCTCCTGCCATCCAGGGATTTTTTATTTGTGATGGGGATATGGGGAAACATGGCAATGCGTCAGCGCAATGGAAGCCAGTCGCAAAATAAGGCGGTTTTGTGACGACCATCACTTTCGGCATATGACAATATCTGAAATTTTACGGTAGAGTAAAAACCACATTTATTGATGTCCATGCAGTCGTTCGCTACTGGCCACGATGCCTTTCCTGCGAAGTTCTTTCTCCGTGCAAAACCTACAGGCGTTTCGTCTCCCTGCTGACAAAGGGGACTGGCCGAAGAATCTTTTAAAGAAGAGGTGTAGTCGATGGGAATCACCAGGCGCGATTTTCTGATGCGAGTAGGGCAGGCTGGCGGATACAGCGCTGCGTTCACAACCATGCAGTCGTTGGGGCTGATGCCGATGAAAGCGATGGCCACCGAGCCGATCGCCGCACCGTCGGGAGTAGGCAAGGGCGTAAAGATCGTGGTGCTGGGTGGTGGCGTCGGAGGACTGGTCACGGCCTACGAGGCGAAGAAGCTGGGATACGAGGTGACACTGCTTGAAGCTCGGCATCGTCCGGGTGGACGAGCATGGAGCGCTCGCAACGGCGACGTGGTGGAGTTTGTCGATGGCACGAAGCAGTCGATCACCTGGAGCGAAGGGCTTTATCAAAACATGGGACCGGCGCGGCTTCCCTCGGTACATGGAACGATGCTCGGTTATTGTCGTGAGCTCAAGGTTCCGCTGGAGGTTGAGGTCAACACGTCGCGTTCGACCCTGCTGCAGAACGACAAGGTCAGGGATGGCAAGGCCATTCAGCAGCGCAAGGCGATCAACGATACGCGCGGGCAGGTCAGCGAGCTGCTCTCGAAGGCAATTGCCGGTGGCGCGCTCGATCAGGAGCTGAGCGCCGAGGACAGGGTGCGGCTGATGGACGTCCTCAAGGTCTACGGGCCGCTCGATCGCAAGAGCGGGAAGTATGTCGGCTCAGATCGTGCGGATGTGAAGCAGTATCCCGGTGCGGGACCGCAGACGATGGTGGTAGACGAGCATCCGCTGAGCATGCACGAACTGCTGGATGCGAACTTCTGGACGGCGGAGCTGTACGAAGAGGCATGGGACTGGCAGGCGACGATGTTCCAGCCGGTCAATGGCATGCAGCAGATCTCCATTGCTCTTGCCAAGGCGTTGGGAACAACGATCGTCTATGACGCTCCTGTGACGGAGATTGCGAAGACGGCGAAGGGCGTTCGCGTGGGATATGGCACTGGAGCGGCGAAGTACATCGAGGCCGACTATGCCGTGTGCGCGATGCCGCTGACGATTCTGAAGCAGATCAAGGCCGATCTCGACCCTGCGCATCGCGGCGCGGTGGAGCGCGGTGCTGCAGCATATCGCGGCTCGTGCAAGGTGCCGTGGGAGTCGCGCCGCTTCTGGGAGATGGACTACAACGTCTATGGCGGACTCTCGTTCCTCTCGCAGGGACCGAGCCCGATCTGGTATCCCAGCGCAGGGCTCTTCTCCGAACGCGGCATCATTGTCTCCGGTTATATGGACGAGACTTCGGGCGGCTTCGACAAGCTGACGATGGAGCAGAAGTTCGAGGCTTCGCGCGCGTCCATCGAGAAGCTGCATCCGGGGCATGGCAAGGAACTGGAGAAGCCCATCTTCTGCGGATGGAGGCACATCAAGTGGAACGAGGGATCGTGGATCGGGCAGACCCCCGCGGAGGACTACGCTGTGATCACCTCGCCCGATGGACCCATCTACTTTGCGGGCGATCACACCAGCCACGTCGTCGGATGGCAGGAGGGCGCTGCGCTGAGCGGCAGGCGTGCCGTGCAGATGATCAGCGACAAGGTGAAGGCTGCCCGGCTCGCGGGCCAGCACAGCCAGACGGTTTCGGCCTGATAAGAAGAAAGCACATAACCAGGGAGAAGGCTTGCATGAAGAAGACTCTGTTGGCGGCAGTACTGATGAGTGGATGCGCGCTTTCGATGCAGGCGCAGACCGTGGTGAAGCATATTCAGGATGAGAAGTCGGCAATTGCGAAGGGCGTCTGGGTGGGAGATACGTTCTACCTCAGCGGACAGCTTCCTTCGCCGGTGACTCCTGCTGATCCTGCAAAGGGCACGCCTGCCGATTACGGCGACACGAAGACGCAGGCGGCAAGCGTCTTCGCCAAGATTCAGGCGGCTCTGAAAGAGCAGGGGCTCGACATGAAGGATGTCGTGAAGATGACGGTCTTCCTCGGTGCCGATCCGAAGACCGGCAAGCTCGACTTCGCAGGAATGCAGTCGGAGTTCGTGAAGTACTTCGGCACGAAGGAGCAGCCGAACAAGCCTGCGCGCTCTGCCTTTCAGGTAGCGGCGCTGGTGGCTCCGGGCGCTGCGCTTGAGATCGAAGTGATCGCGGCAAAGAGTAAGTAAAGTTACTCATAAGGAAGTGAGAAAGAGGCCCAGCTGGGCCTCTTTCTTTTGTGGTTTCGATTTAGTCCGAGGTCAATATTTATATTGACACCTCGTATCCTCTTCGCTAGTCTCAGTCCCAATAATGCAAAGGTTATTTTGCATGTCGGGTGAGAGCGAAAGCTCGCATCTGGGGACACATATCCATTGGGTATGTTCGCCGAAAGAAGCAGCGGCAATGTCAGCCGAATGCTTGAAGTCAAAGATCCAATTTGCTGTTTGTGTAACTCCGGCGCCGCAGTCGGAGAGCAGATTGTAGAGATCGTCGCAGCTATCTACAGCATTCGTGAGAAAAGAACATTGATGGCCTGAAGAGACGCAGGGCATGGGTGCTTTGCCGGAGTTTTTCTCCGTGAAGCGGCTCTGCTCGAAGTGTCTCTCGCCTGTTCTTTTTATTGTCTGAAATCCCTATCTCCCTTCTGACCTGGACGCACAGGCTGTGATTGCACGCATGTGATGAATACCCGTTGGAGGCCTATCGATGCATCGTTTTCATGAGAATATCTATCGCTTCGTCTTGATGTTTGTGTTTGTGATTGCTGCAGGAACCGAGGTGTTGGCGCAATCGAACTATGGAACCGTGCGTGGACTGGTTGCGGATAGCCAGGGAGCAGGTATTCCAAAGGCAACCGTCGTGCTGACCTCCGAGTCAACGAAGATTACGAGAACAACCATCAGTAATGGATCGGGAGAGTATGTCTTCAGCGCTGTCGATCCGGGCACGTATTCTATTGCGATTAGCAGCGATGGCTTCAAGCGGATCGAGACGCACGGCATTATCGTGGATGCCGGCAACACGATTGGACACGACGTAAAGCTCGAGCTTGGATCGACCAGCCAGAGCATCGAGGTCACAGCCGCCGAGCCGATCGTGGATAACACGACCTCCTATGGAGGGCAGCTGATCGATTCGCAGAAGCTGCAGAATCTTCCAAACCCCGGACGCAATCCGTTCCTGTTTTCGAAGCTGGATAATGCTGTCACTGCGGTTGGCGATCCGCGTTTTGTGCGCTTCCAGGATCAGAGTGGTTCTTCCACGATCTCCATTGGCGGCGCTCCGATGAGCTCCAACAACTACTCCATCGACGGCGTGCCGATTACGGACTTCAACAACCGTGCAGTCATCATTCCCAGCATCGAAGCTGTTGAAGAGGTGAAGGTACAGGCCAACACCTACGATGCCGAGATCGGGCGCACCAGCGGCGGAATGTTCAATACGACCTTGCGCTCCGGCTCCAGCGCGCTGCATGGTGTGTTGCAGGGGGAGACGAGACAGACGAACTGGGGAGCCAACACCTACTTCAACAACCAGCAGGGTCTTCCTCGCGGCGCTGCGGAGTTCTACTCCTACGTGGGCAGTCTTTCCGGTCCTCTGCCTTTGCCGAAGTGGCTTGGAGGCAAGGACAAGACGTTCTTTGCGATTACGGAAGAAGGTTATAGGCAACGCTCGCCGTATGTGAACTCCACGCGATTTGTCGTTCCCACGGCGTTGCAGCGCGGCGGAGATTTCTCCGAGATCGGAACCGTCTCTCCCGATGGAACGTCGTGCAGCACGGGAACTAATGGAACGGATGCAATCTGCATCCGGAACCTGGCGACCGGAGCTTATTATCCGGGCAACAAGATTACGAACATCAATGCGATTGGACAGCAGCTTCTTCTCGCCTATCCCGAACCGAACACCGGTGAGACTCGCTATGGCCTTGCGAACTTCAACGGTGGCGACACACTTGGCGACCGCGCCGATGAGTTCAACGGCAAGCTGACGCACCAGTTCTCTTCGTGGTGGCTGGCGGACTTCTACTACCTGCACTACGGCAGCAAGGAGCCCGGCGGCAATCCTTTGCAGACGCTGGCCAGCGCCTCTAACTCCTACCTGCTCTATCGCAAGGTGGATGCCATCGGGATCCAGAACACGGTGACGTTGAATCCTACGACGATTCTGACGGTTGGATTCGGGTTCAACCGCTTCCCGAACGACACGCAGGACATCAGCAATGGATTCGATCAATCGACGCTCGGGTTTCCCGGCTACTATGTGGCGGCGCAGTCCAAGAAGTCCTTCCCGCGCATTACAACGGATGGAACGAGTCTTGTAAACGAAGGAACCTCGAACTCCGGTCCGGCGGTCTTCTTCTCGCGCAACTTCGTCGTCGGCATCGCGAAGAACATGGGCAAGCACAGCGTGAAGGCCGGGTATAACTATCGCTCGATCAGCCTGACCTTTACCAGCCTTAGCGATACGTCGGGCTGGTTCAACTTCAACAATCTTTCCGGCACGGCGGCAGCCGATATGTTGCAGGGATATCCGACGACGGGCCAGCTGATCATTCCGTCGAAGCTCGCTTACACGACGCCTTACCAGGCGGTGTATGTGCAGGATGATTACCGCGTGACTCCGAGGCTTACGCTCAACCTCGGCTTCCGCTACGAGCACGAGTCCGGCATTCACGAGCGGAATAACCAGATCTCTGTCGGGTTCGATCGCGGCGCCGTCTACAACGCGTTTAACAGCGGCGTTCAGGTGACGGGCGGAGTCGCCTTCGCCGGACAGAACGGGTATGGCACCAACACCGGAAACATGGGGAACAGGTTCAATCCCCGCGCCGGTTTTGCATACGCGCTCGATAACGATACGGTCATCAAAGGTGGATACGGCGTCTTCTACTCGCCGATCTATTACAGCAACAGCAACGGCTATGCCCCCGGATACATCCTTACCAACTCCATCCCCTCGCAAAGCGGCACGCCGACGATCAGCCTGAACGATCCGTACCCGTCGCTGCAGACGACGCCGACCGGGAACGCAAATGGCCTGAGCACGAACATCGGAACGACGCTTTCCTTGATCGATTCGGATCGCCGCGCACCGATCTTCCAGTCATACTCGCTTCAGTTGGAGCGCCAGTTCCCGCTGGGGGTTGCGTTCAAGCTTGGTTATGTCGGCGGTCATGGCCGAAACCTGCCGAACAGCATGAACATTAATCAGCTTCCCGACAATCAATATGCGCGGGGCATCGCGCTCAACACGAATGTGGCGAATCCGTATGCAGGGCTCGGGTCGTGGAGAAGCGGTTCGGTCGCCCGGTATCAGACTCTGCTGCCGTTCCCGCAGTATCAGGGGATTACGCTTCTTACGAGCCAGGGAGTGTCGGATTACAACTCGCTCAACGTGAAGGTGCAGAAGCGATTCAACCGCGGCATCACCATCCTTGCTGCCTATACCTGGTCTTCTAACTGGGACAACATCTGGGGAGCCTACGGCGGCAGCAACACTCTGAACTCCGGCAATAACGGACCGCAGGATATCTACAATCTGTCCAAAGAATATGCCCGCGCCACCAACGATATTCCGAACCGCTTCACGATTGCAGGTACGTTTGAGCTGCCGTTCGGTCGCGGCAAGGCATTTCTTGGAGGAGTCAACCGCTGGGTCGACATGGTGGTGGGAGGCTGGCGCTTCAATGACATTACCGTCATTCAGAACGGCGGTCCTCTTGCGATTACCCAGGGCAATGGCAACAGCTCGTTCGGCAACGGCACGCAGCGTCCCAGCCTGGTCGCCGGAGGCAATCCCTGCAAGTCGGGAAGCCCGCAGGGAAGGATCAACAACTACTTCGATGCGAGCGCCTACAGCATTACGGCTCCTTTTGCCTACGGTACGGCCCCACGCGCAAGCAGCTGCTATGGGCCGGGATACATCAACTCGGATCTCTCGCTGAACAAGGACTTCCATGTGACGGAACGGGTGCATGCGGAGTTCCGCGCCGAGGCTCTGAACGCCTTCAACACGCCGCAGTTCGCAACGCCATCGCTTTCGGTTGGTAGCGCGATCGTCAACAACACGACGGGAGTCGTCACGACGACCCGGAACTCGGGCGCCGGGCAGATTACCGGAACCCTGGGCTTCCCGAGACTCGTTCAACTGGGAGCCAGGCTCTACTTCTAAACCGCTTACTTTCCCCGAAAAGGCCCCGTTTCCAAGAACGGGGCCTTTTCTTGTGGAAAGTCGTTCGTGCCAGTTCTGCTCTTCTGCCCCTATGATAGTGAGACTAAATGGCGAGCCAGGCACGCCGGTTCGCCGCATTGCCGTATAACGGTTTATTTTGCGGTCCCTCCGGGGAATCGCTTTGAGGAGAAGTAAGAGATGGCTGACGGAACTTGCGATATCGGATTGATTGGTCTGGCGGTGATGGGCCAGAACCTTGTGCTGAACATGAACGATCATGGGTACAAGGTGGCTGTGTTCAACCGCACGACCTCCAAGGTGGACGAATTCATCAACAACGAAGCAAAGGGAACCCAGGTCGTTGGGGCTCACTCCGCGGAGGAACTTTGCAAGCTGCTGAAGCGTCCCCGCCGCGTCATGCTGATGGTGAAGGCCGGCGATGTCGTCGATCAGACCATTGACCATGTGCTGCCCTACCTCGAAAAGGGAGACATCATCATCGACGGCGGCAACTCGTTGTTCACCGATTCGAACCGCCGCCGCAAGGAGCTTGCGGAGAAGGGAATCCTCTTCATCGGAACCGGCGTTTCGGGCGGTGAGGAAGGAGCCCGTTTCGGCCCGTCGATCATGCCCGGTGGCGATCCCGCCGCGTGGCCGCACGTGAAGGAGATCTTCCAGGCGATCTCAGCCAAGGTCGAGGACGGCTCGCCCTGCTGCGACTGGGTCGGTCCCGACGGCGCGGGCCACTACGTCAAGATGGTCCACAACGGCATCGAGTACGGCGACATCCAGCTGATCTGCGAGGCCTACCAGCTTCTGCAGGACTCGCTCGGACTGACGCCCGATGAACTGGCCGATATCTTCACCGAGTGGAACAAGGGTGAGCTGGATAGCTACCTCATCGAGATCACGGCGAAGATCTTCGCCAAGAAGGACGAGGACGGCCAGCCTCTGATCGGAAAGATTCTCGACACGGCAGGACAGAAGGGAACCGGCAAGTGGACGGCAATCTCGGCGCTTGACCTTGGCCAGCCCGTCACGCTGATCGGCGAGAGCGTCTTCGCGCGCTGCCTCTCGGCTCTGAAGGACGAGCGTGTGGCCGCGTCGAAGATTCTTGAAGGACCGAAGAAGGCCCTCACCGTTGCGGAGAAGGCGGAGTTCATCGAGGACGTTCGCCGCGCTCTGTACTGCTCGAAGATGGTCAGCTACGCGCAGGGCTACATGCTGCTTCGCGCCATCGAGAAGGAGCAGAACTGGGAGCTGAACATGGGCGGCATCGCGCTGATGTGGCGCGGCGGCTGCATCATCCGCAGCGCCTTCCTCGGCAACATCAAGGCTGCCTTCGACAAGAACCCGAAGCTGCAGAATCTGCTGCTCGACGAGTTCTTCTCGAGCGCGCTGAACAAGTACGGAGCATCGTGGCGCAAGGCGATCATCCACGCCATCGAGATCGGCGTTCCCACACCTGCCTTCTCGACCGCGCTGTCGTTCTACGATGGCTATCGCACCGAGCGTCTTCCGGCGAACCTGTTGCAGGCGCAGCGCGACTTCTTCGGAGCGCACACCTACGAGCGCACCGACAAGCCGCGTGGAGAGTTCTTCCACACCAACTGGACCGGCACGGGCGGACGCGTCTCCTCTACCACCTACAACGCCTGATCGAAAGAACGGGCAGCAAAAAGGGCGAGCCGAAGGGCTTGCCCTTTTTCTTTTAGAGGAGTGAATGTTTTGGCCGCTGCGACGTTATTGCAGACGCTGCCACGCGTTGTAGGTGAAGATGCCTACGATCCCAGCAGTCATCGCGGCTGTGGCAAAGCCAAGCACGCGGATGAAGGGTGAAATCTGGTTGACCTTGCGAAGAATCTCGTCCTGTTCGTGATGTTCGTTGCTCTCCTGGACGTTATCGCTCAGAAAGAGCTGGTCTTCTTCGTAGCGGGTAATCTGACTCCGATAGGCAAGTAGCGCCAGAAAACAGGCTGCCACCACTCCCCAGATAATAAACATGACGGGTATCGTACTCATGACGGGTAACCTCCTCCTCTGCATTCAGCAAAGTTGGGCAGTCCGGGCGGACAGGCGGGCCGGCAGCAGGCTCGGATGACGCAGGGGCCGTCCGACGGCATAATACGCCTCTGCATCAGAGATCAACCAGTATTTCTTTAGGAGAGGAGTGCCGGAGGTGCTTCCTGCAACGGGAATTCCTGCAACAAGGGAGTCCTTCCATCGGCGATGGAGGGATTTCGTTTCTAAGCTATTGATAAAAAGTAGCTTGATGCGAAGAAGCCGTTACTGGCGGGTCATGATGTAGATGCCGAACCCGATGAAGGCCAGAAAGATAAGGACGACGAAGCCGATGAGACCGGCGATCACCTGCGCGGCGCGGTTCTCCCCGTCTCCCTTCGGTTTCGTGATTCCAAAGGAGTCGATAAAGATATTGGCGAGATAAAGGAGTGGCTTCATTGGATTTAGAGGGTAAAGTGTCTATGCGAGATAGTAGCAGCTTTGCCGTCGAAGAACTGCATCCCCACGGTTGTACGGGCATCTAACTGATAGTAGATGCTCCGCGAGGCGCAAGGTGCTTGCCGAGGCGATTGATGGAGCATACACTTTAAAAAGTCTGTTAAAGACAAGGAGATTCGATGTCCACTGCCACCGTCACCCCCACTGCTGAAGTCGTTACCGGTACCCCCGTTTCTACGCAGCCTGTGACCCTTACCCCGAACGCGGTTGCGAAGGTGAGAGAGATCATGGCGTCCCAGGATCCGGCTCCCGCCGGTCTCCGCATTGGTGTCGTTGGCGGCGGTTGTTCCGGCTTCCAGTACTCGATGTCGTTCGAGAACCAGGCTGGAATGATGGACAAGGTCTACAGGTTCGAAGACCTGAAGGTCTTCGTGGACGCGACCTCAGCGATGTACCTTGTCAACTGCACGGTCGATTACGTCGAGACCCTCGAGGCTGCTGGCTTCAAGTTCGAGAACGCCGCCGTCAAGTCGACCTGCGGCTGCGGTTCCAGCTTCAGCGTCTAAGCCAACAATTTTGGTACTGGCAAATAAAGCCCCGGAGCGCTCCGGGGCTTTTTGCTGCATCGAACGCCGTTTGCTCCGTCTAAGATTGATGAGGATGAAGAGGGACGTCGCTTCGTATGAATGAGTTTGTGGTTCGGCTGGCAGATGAGCGTGGGCGCGTGATGGAGCAGACCCACATGGCTGCTACCGCCGAGGAGCTGCGCGCCCGCTTCACGCAGGCCGGGTATTACGTCTATTCGGTCAAGACGCGGGGATCGCTCGGGGGCAGCCGTAAGAAGGTCAACCTCGAAACCTTTCTCATCTTCAACCAACAGTTTCTGACGCTGATCCGCGCTGGTCTTCCGATCCTCGGCTCGCTGGATCTGCTGGCGCGCCGGCAGAAAAATCCTCAGCTTCGCGCACAGCTTGAAGATGTAGCGGCCCGCGTGAAGACGGGCGAATCCATCTCGCAGGCCTTCGAGGCGCAGGGAGGATTCCCGCTGGTTTACACGACCACTCTTCTGGCCGGTGAGCGGTCCGGCAACCTCGAAGAGGTCCTGCAGCGATACCTAGACTTCCAACGCGTCTCGCTGACCTTCAGCAAGAAGCTCAAGGCCAGCCTCATCTATCCGGCGCTGCTGATCTGCATGGTCATAGGCCTGTTCATCTTTCTGATTACCTTCGTCGTGCCGCGCTTTTCGCAGCTCTACGAGCAGATCGGCACGACGCTGCCCGCGATGACCGTCTTCCTGATGGACCTCGGTCGCAACGCGCAGCACTACGGCATCTACTTCGCCGTGGTGATGGCCGGGCTGATCTTCCTCTTCTCTCGTTGGATGAAGACAAGCTCCGGTGCAATGGCGATCGACCGTGTCCGCATCAGCACGCCGATCTTCGGCGAGGTGTGGCTGAAGTATCAGGTCGGCCTGTTTGCCCGCACGCTGGCGACCCTGTTGAGCGGAGGTCTTCCGCTGGTGCCGTCGCTTGAGACTGCCGCCCGCTCCATCGATTCGCCCCGCGTGGCCAGCGCGATTCTCCACTCGGTCGAAACAGTGCGCGAGGGCAAGGGGCTCTCGCACAGCCTTGAGCAGACGAAGGCCTTCCCCGAGCTTGCCATCGAGATGATCGAGGTGGGCGAGTCCACCGGCGCTCTGCCGCAGATGTTGAACTCGGTCGCCGAGTTCTTCGAAGAGGATGTGCAGACCAACCTGACCGCCGCGATGAGCTTGATCGAGCCGATGATCCTCGTGGTCATGGGCGTCGTCGTAGTGACGATCCTGATCGCGCTCTACCTTCCGATCTTCAGCCTTGGAGTCAGCGGAATGGGAGGCGGGCAGTAGCCGCGCCCGCCTCCATTTGCGTTTACGAAGCCTTCAGCGCACGCTTTGCGGCGAGAGAGAGCATCAGGCGCGAGATGCCGCTGAACAGCATACTGATGCCGACCAGCGTGCCGATGGCCCAAAGGCTGCTCGCAGGCCAGTGCATCCAGATCATCCCCGCCAGCAGCAGCGTGACGAGGCCGTCGAACAGCAGCCATCCCGCGCCGCTGCGCGAGCGTATCTGGAAGAAGGCGATAATCTCGAGAATGCCTTCAACGAACAGGTAGATCGCCAGCAGCAGCGTTAGCGATGCGAGCCCCGCAAGCGGATGGGCGATGATGTAGAACCCCGTCAGCATGTAGGCTAGCCCCACCAGCGTCTCCCAGACGCCATGACCGATTGAGTTTCCCTTCCATGCGAAGACCAGGTGAGCGATGCCGCTGACGATCAGCGCCCAGCCGATGAAGATGGCGACGCCGATTCCTCCCAGTACCGGAAGGGACAAGGTAAAAAATCCTGCGAGGATGATCAGGACGCTGAGGGCGATAGCCCAGTTGAGAGAACGGTTGGCAAAGTTTGCGAGCGGAGATGCTGTACTGCTCATGCGAAGTCCTCCAGAGATCGGTTTCCGGGCAGATTCTTCAAGGGGAGAGCAAGAAGCAATCGTGAACGAACGAGTTGACTGTCCGCAAGGTCCTGTTTCGGGAATATCACGAAACAGGCGATGATCTATGTATTTTGTTGCAAAAAAGTGGCTTAGGGTTGTCGCGCCTTCCTCTTTGCTCCGCTTCGCGCATAGCGGCCATCATTCAGTTATGTTCTTGCAAATAAAGCGGATTATCATGGTTCAGGCGACCCGGTAACGGTTCCGGGCTCCGGGAGTCTTATACGGTATGGCAAATATTCCGCTGGCGATCCCGATCAGCGAATCGGGAATGGACGAGCTTGAGCGCGCACAGATGCTGGCGCGGCGGTATCATGCCGAGTTTGTCGATCTGAAGAACTTCAAGATTCAGCACGAGTTGTTCAAGCGCGTTCCGGTGGACATGATGTTCCGCTACAACTTCGTGCCGCTGGAGCAGCTCGGCTCGCACCTTGCGATTGCCGTCGCCGACCCGTCGAAGCTGATGATGCTCGACGAGATCTCCGGCCTGCTGGGGCTGCGGCTGATCACGCGGGTGGCCACGCTCTCGCAGATCAATGAGCTTCTGAAGAAGACCGAGCAGTCGCAGCGCGTGCTCGACGAGGCCAGCGAAGGGCTCGCCTTCGACGTGCTGTTGAACGAAGAGAACCCCGACGAGAACATCTCCATCGAGCGGCTGACCAGCGAGGACGACATCTCGCCGATCATCCGCCTGGTCGATACGACCATCTTCACCGCGCTTGAACGCCGCGCCTCCGATATTCACCTTGAGACCTTCGACGACTCGCTGCTGGTGAAGTACCGCATCGACGGCGTGCTGCAACAGGCGATGGCTCCCATCGCGCGCGAACATCATCAGACCATCCTTTCGCGCATCAAGGTCATGAGTGAGCTGGACATCGCCGAGCGCCGCGTCCCGCAGGACGGCCGTTTCCGCGTGCGCTACAAGGGCCGCCTGATCGACTTCCGTGTCTCCATCATGCCGACGGTGCATGGCGAAAACGCCGTACTGCGCGTGCTCGATAAAGAGTCGATGAGCGAGAAGTTCAAGAAGCTCTCGCTCGACGTGGTGGGCTTCGCCGAGCGAGACCTCGAACGCTTCCGCCGCTATATTAAGGAGCCGTACGGCATGGTGCTCGTCACCGGCCCCACCGGCTCCGGCAAGACGACGACCCTCTACGCCGCGCTCAACGAAATCAAGAGCGAAGAAGACAAGATCATCACCATCGAAGACCCGGTCGAGTACCAGATTCGCGGCATCACGCAGATTCCCGTGAACGAGAAGAAGGGCCTCACCTTCGCGCGCGGCCTTCGCTCGATCCTTCGTCATGACCCCGACAAGATCCTCGTCGGTGAGATCCGCGACGCCGAGACCGCGCAGATCGCCATCAACTCCGCGCTCACCGGCCACCTTGTTTTCACGACGGTTCACGCGAACAACGTGGTTGATGTGCTGGGCCGCTTCCTGAACATGGGCGTCGAGCCGTACAACTTCGTCTCCGCGCTGAACTGCATCCTCGCGCAGCGGCTCGTCCGCCAGGTGTGCGACTTCTGCGTGCGCGACGTGCAGTACAACGATGCCGAGCTGATCGCCAGCGGTCTCGACCCCGAGGAGTGGCGAGGCTTCCCCTTCCGCGAGGGCGCGGGTTGCATCGAGTGCGGCGGAACCGGCTATCGCGGACGCTCCGCGATTCACGAGCTTCTGGAACTGGACGACGAGATCCGCGAGATGTTGCTGGCGAAGAAGCCCGGAAGCGAAATCCGCAAGAAGGCGCGTGAGAAGGGGATGGCGTTCCTGCGCGACTCGGCGCTTGAGCGTGTGCGGGCCGGAATCACCACGCTCAAAGAGATCAACAAGGTCACCTTTATCGAGTCGGGACGTTAGCCAGAGAAGAACTAGCCGAGAACAGGATAAGCTGAAACAGGATGGAGATCTTCCCGAAAACTCTGGGTACGCGGCCTCGGCTTGCGGTGGAGCTGAAGGCCGAAGGAGTCGTTGCGGCCAGGGCCGACGACGCGGCTGCCCTTCTGACGGCGGCTGCGGAGAGCCCTCTGCCGGAGGGTGTGCTCTCCCTCGGGCTGCGCCCCGGAAACTTCTTGGACCGCGACCGCGTTGTCTTTGCTCTGCGCGCTGCCTTGGACGCGATTGCGGACCGTACGGGCGAGCGCAACCGCTCTGTCACCTTCGTTGTTCCCGACGCGACGATGCGCGTGCTGCTGCTGGAGTTTGACTCGCTCCCGGCCAAGCCCGTCGAAGCGCTGGCCGTGGTGCGGTTTCGTCTGAAGAAGCTTTTGCCCTTCGACAGCGAGCAAGCGGCTCTGAGTTATCAGATTATGTCGAGCGAGAAGGACTCCGTGCGCGTGCTTGCGGTGGCGATGCCGCAGGAGGTGCTTGAGGAGTACGAGCAGGCCATCACGGACGCTGGCTATCAGCCCGGCGCGGTGCTCCCGAGCACGCTGGCCGCGCTGGCCGGGCTCGAAGAGCGTCCGGAGGCGGCGCTGGTCGTTAACGCTGGCGCCGGTGGAGTCACCACGGCGATTGTGCGCTCGGGCGTTTTGCTGCTGCATCGCAGCATCGAGTTCACGCAGGATACCGCGGCGATGGAAGAACAGGATCAAGTCTCGCAGGCGCTTGCGGCGGATGAGGCGGCGATGACCGGACGCGAGATCGCGCAGGCGGTCAGCGTGGCGACGGCCTACTTTGAAGACACGCTCTCGTCCTCTCCGGAGGAGATCCTCTCTGCGGGAACGCTGGGAGCGGAGTCGCTGCCCGTTCTTCTTCTCGAGAACGGACTGGATGTTCCCACGGTGCGCGAGATGGTCGGGCCGGAGGCTCTTGCGGCGGGCGCGGCGACAGCGCGTGTCTCGCGCAACTGGCTGGCCAGCGTCAGAGGAGCGTTAAGGAACTGATGAAGATCACGGTCAATCTGGCGACACGGCCCTTCGTCGAGCTGCGCCCTCTCTACGCGAAGCTGCGGATTGCCGCCATTGCGCTGGCGGTGCTGGCGCTTGTGCTGGGCGTGTCTCTGCGCTCGCTCAACGCAAAGGCGAACGAGGCAGCCTCGGAGATGAACGCGCTGAAGGCAAAGACGCAGGCCTTCCTGCAGGAGCGGCAGCAGAACGAGGCGCGGATGCGTCAACCGCAGAACCGCGCCGTGCTGGAACGCAGCCAGTTCCTCAACGACCTGTTTGCACGGAAGAGCTTCAGCTGGACAGCCGTGATGATGGATCTTGAGCGCGTGCTTCCCGCAGGCGTGCAGGTGACCAGCATCGAGCCTTCGACGTCGAAGACCGGCGACGTCAACATCCGGCTTCGCGTCAGCGGCGACCGCGACCATGCGGTGGACCTGGTCCGGAACCTTGAAAAGTCGCAGCGATTCATCTCTCCACGGCTGGCGGACGAGGCCTCCCAGGTTCAGGAGGGACATACTCTCGCCGCATCGGCGCTCGCTCCTGGGACGGTCGAGTTCGATATCTACAGCGGCTACAACCCACTGCCGCAGCCCCCTGCGAAGAGCGCGAAGGCCTCCGAGGATGAAGAGAAGCCTGCCGCAAAGCCCGAGCAGAAGAAGCCTGTGAAGCGTTCCCGCGCAGCGAAACCTTCGGCGACAGCGAAAGGAGCCCGGCGATGATGGCAGCGGCTCGAACCAACCTTTCGCAGAGCGTGCAGGGAGTCTCGGAGAAGGCTCGCGCGCTGATGACGCGGCTGAATCTCTACTACGCCGGGGTCGGCGTGCTGGCGCTGGTAAATCTCTACCTCCTGGTGCAGATGGCCTTTGCGTGGAGAACGGTCACCAGTCAGGACGCGAACGCGCTGGCGCAGCAGACAGTGGTGATGAAGGCCGCAGAGATTGCGAAGAAGCCGCTCGAAGGCCTCGACGGCAAGGTGGCCACCGCGACCAAAGACTCGAACGAGTTCTACGGGAAGCGGCTGCCGGTCGCGTACTCCGAGGTGGTGGCCGAGCTGGGAGCTCTGACAAAGCAGCAGGGCGTCAAGCTGTCGCGTGTGCAGTACGCAGACTCGCCCGTGCTCGACGGAACGGAGGGCGCGCTCACGGAGATGCGCATGGACGCGAGCCTGAACGGCGACTATCGTCCGCTGGTTCTCTTCATCAACTCGCTTGAGCGCGACAAGATGTTTTTCCTGATTCGCGGCGTCACCCTGACCGGACAGAGCAACGGCATGGTCGGGCTGCGGCTGGGACTGACGACTTACCTGCGCGGAAAAGGTCCGGCAGCAGATGCGAAGCCGTCGGAGACCGCAAAGACGGACGGAGCTTCGGATGCCTCCTCCGCGGATGGGAGCGTGCAGCGATGAAGCTGACTCCTGACACGCAGAAGAAGGCGGCTGCGGTTGGTGTATTTGTGCTGCTGGCCGCGGGGATCCTCTATTACCAGCTTGGCGGGGGAGATAGCCCGGCACCGCATCCGGCTCCTCCGGTCATCACCTCGGCTCCCTCGACTTCTCGACCCGGCACGGCGACGAAGGGCGCGGCGGCGAAGAGCCTTGGAACCACTGCGGCGCAGCTCGATCCCACGCTGAAGATGGGGCCGATGCTGGTGACCGAGCGGCTTGTCTACTCCGGCACGGGAAGAAACATCTTCTCGGCGACCTCAGCCCCGGTGGAGATTCCTAAGCCGGTGGCCTCGGCTCGTCCGAAGGGCCCGGTAGTGGCTCCGGTGAACCTTCCTCCGCCCGGTCCTCCTCCGCCTCCCCCGATCGACCTGAAGTTCTTCGGCACGGCGACGAGCGCAAACGGCGGGCGACAGGCCTTCCTTCTGCACGGGGAGGACGTCTTCCTGGCGAAGGACGGAGACATCGTGCAGCGACGATATCGCATCGTTTCGATTGCGGCCAGCTCGCTGGTGGTGGAAGATATGTCCAACAACAACCGGCAGACGCTTCCGCTGATCGTTCATTAAAGAAGGGCATTCGAGGCAGAACCGATGCGCTCCAGAGAGAACAACCCGGCACGCAGGGGGGAGGAGGGATTTCTCCTGCTCGCTGTCATCGTGATGGTCTTCCTGGTGATGCTGGGGCTGAGCATTGCGGCTCCCACGATGGCGCGCAGCCTTCGCCGCGAGCGCGAGGTCGAGGCGATCCATCGCGGTAACGAGTATGTCCGCGCGATCCAGCTTTATTACCGCAAGTTCGGTCGGTATCCGGGGACGATGGACCAACTGGAGAAGTCGACCAACATCCGCTTCCTGCGCCGGAAGTACGAGGACCCGATGACCGGCAAGGCCAACTGGAAGCTGATCCACGTGGGAGAGGCGAAGACGACGGTGAAGGGATTCTTTGGCCAGCCGCTGGCAGGGCTTCCGGGGGCCGGGGGGATGGGGGCAGGACAGAGCGGGGCGACTACGATGAATAGCGCTTCCCCTACCGGCTCTCCGGGGTTGGGAACGGGCGGCAGCTTGACCTCGGGAAGCTCCTCAAGCGGCGGGTTCAGCCTTGGCGGCGGGACATTCAATTCAGGTTCCAACACAGGTGCCTCCGGCTCGAACCCCAGTTCGCCGGGAGGGACCGCTACGCCGGGTTCGACGGTCGATTCCAGCTCCTCCTCGTCGGGTTCGTCCTCCGGGATGGGAAGCCAGTCGGCGACGACCTTCAACGGCGGAGGCGCTCCGATCGTCGGGGTGGGAAGTTCGCGGACGGGAACCTCGATCACGATTCTGAACGACCAGACGACCTACGAGACCTGGGAGTTCCTCTACGATCCAAGGATCGAGCAGCTGAAGGCGAAGGCGGCATTGCTGGGTGGCGGGACGAACACAACCTTCGGAGGCAGCGGCGGCAGTGGAAGCAGCTCCGGTTCCGGCTCCATGTTTAGCCCGGGCTCGGGTTCGGGCTCTTCGTCGCAGCCGGGCAACTTCGGAAGCTCGCCCACGTCCCCCACAAGCGGCTTCGGATCGTCCTCTCCGAACAATCAATAACAGGTGCGGCAGAGCTCGAGGGAGGACAGGGATCGCCTGTTCCTCCATCGATGGGGGAGGGCTGCTACTACACTGTTCTGTTGCGGTTCAGGCCTGCTTTGGTTGCCAGAGGGCGACCATTGCTCCGGTGGGGTCGTTCAGGAGCGAGAAGGAGCCGTGACCGGGAACCTCCTGCTCGCGTACCAGAACCTTGGCTCCCAGTTCAGCGGCCTTGTCGGTCGCGGCCTTCAGGTCGTCCACGCCGACGTAGGGAGTCCACGCCGTGGGACCCTCCGGCATGGAGAACATGCCGCCGCCGGGTCCGCTGTCAGGCTTGAAGAGGGAGTAGATTCCTGCTTCTCCCATGTTGTTGTCGTCGAAGGTCCACCCGAAGAGCTGGCCATAGAAATCTTTGGCCTTGGCCAGATCGGGAGTGTTGAGCTCGAGGTGAACAAAAGGGCTGGGCATGTGCAGGACTCCTTTCGGTGGGACCATGCTACTTCTCCCGATTGCGCCTGGGGGCGTGGGACGGGTGAATTTACGGAGATTTGTGACGGATGGCGGCGGCCACAAAAGAAACAGGCCGCTGCCACGAACTTCGTAGCAGCGGCCTGTTTTCCCCACTTTGAAGAGGGGGAGTTTGGGTTAGAAGCTGGCGCGGAGCGAGAGCTGAATCTGGCGATTCGCTCCGATGCCGACCTGGTTGCCAACCGTCGAGGAGAGAGTTCCCCAGTTCGATCCTGCCTGCGACTGGTCGAACGACATCCCGGGCTGGTTCGCCGCGCTCAGAGTCTGGGCAAGACGGACGTTGCCGGGGTTGGCATAGTTCGGGTGGTTGAGGATGTTGTAGATATCGGCGCGGAAGTCGAACGCGAACCGCTCCGTGGCGTGGAACTGCTTGCCGAGCGTGAAGTCGAGCTGGGCAAGGTTGGGTCCGCTCAGGTTGTTGCGCCGGAAGTTGCCGAAGGTGCCCGCCGCCGGAGTGGTGAAGGCTGCGGGGTTCAGGAGCTGGGAGCCATTCTTGAGGTACGGATTGACTCCGGGGACGATATTCGGGCGACGAACGTTGCGGGTGTTGCCGCCGCCGGGGACGTTGACGATCGCTGTGGTCTGGACGACTCCATCGACCACCACGGGGTTGGCCAGAATCTGGCCCGCGACCGGGGTGCCGGGATTGCCCCGGTAGGCGATGTCAGGGCGCGTGATGAGTACGTCGATCGGAAGGCCGCTGCGGAAGTTGACGATACCGCCAACCTGCCAGCCACCTGCCACCGCGTCCAGCGGGCCGGAGAGGGCGTGAGCCTTTCCATGCCCGAAGGGCAGGTCGTAGAGCACCGTGGCGTTGAGGGTATGGCGGATATCGAAGTTGCCGCGACCGAACTCAAGCCTCTGGCCGCCCCACTGTAGAGGAGCCTGCGCTGTGTTGGCCTCGTTGGAGCCCGACGAGTTGCCCAGCTCTCTGGCCCAGGTGTACTGCGCTCCGAAGGAGAGTCCACGGGCGGAGTGACGCTGGATCGAGGTCTGGAGGGAGTTGTAGCGGTCGGCACCGCCGGAGGTCTTGTAGTCGATCTCGGCAAAGCGTCCGCCGAACTCGCGAACCGCCGTTCCCGCGCCGGTGGTGGGGTTGGTGGTGACGTTCGTGATGAGGTTGGTTATGGAGCGAAGGAACAGGTTACGTCCCTGCGATCCGACGTATCCGACCATCACCTGAACCTGGCCGGGAAGGCGCTGTTCGATGGAGGCAGTGTAGGTGGTGACGCGCTCCGGAATCTTATAGTTCGGAGAATACGCGCGCGGCTGGTAGCCCAGTGTGGGGCTGTTGATGTCGTAGTTGGCGTAGACATCGGTCGCCGGGTCGATCGGGTAGATCTTGCCGGAGCTGAAGGTGCGGGTGACGCGGTCGTTCGCTTCAGGCTGGATCTGGTCCTCGGTCTGTCCGGGGCCGTAGAAGACGCCCATACCGAGGCGGAAGATCGTGTCGCCGTGGAAGGAGTCCGGAGCCCATGTCAGGCCGACGCGAGGTCCGAAGTTGAGCTTCGAGCTTTCATACCAGTCCCCCGCGAACTTTGGCTGGATGGTTCCGGTCGTCATGTCGAAGATCACGTTCTTGTCGTGGACCTCGTGCAAGGGCGAGTAGTACTCGTACCGCAGGCCATAGCTGAGGGTGAGGTTCGGACGAACCTTCCACTCATCCTGCCCGTAGACGATGTAGTACGCCTGCTTGACGAGGGCGTCGCCGCTGAGTCCGGTGAAGGGGCTCTGGTCGCTGAGGTCGCCGTAGAACTGGATCTGGGCGGGTTGATTGGCTGCCACCGAGCGAACCGTCTGGCCATCCGGCGCGATGATCGTCTCGCCCGTAAAGAGCTGGGGAGAGTTATAGGTATAGGTGGTTCCACCGAGCTGGTTGTTATAAAGGGCGATGGGGCGAATCTCCACGCCGAACTTCAGGTTGTGGTTCCCTTTGAGCACCGAGAAGTTGTCGATGAAAGAGAAGGTCTGTCCGGTGTAAGGCGCTCCGATTCCGTTGAAGGAGCTGGAGAGAGAGATGAGGGCTCCCACGTTGGTCAGTCCGGCAACGGCGAGACGGGTGCGGCTGAGATCGGCATTCGGGCTGGCTCCGGGGATGCCTTGTACGCGCATCTTGATGCCGTTATAGCCGAACTTGGTTTCGTTGAAGATGCGCGGGGTCCAGACCTGCGTGAAGGCAAGAACGCCATTCTGCGGCACGGAAACCTGGCCGAACTGGCTGAGGGAAAGGTCCTGAATTTGAGTGGAGGTGCCCTGATCGATGTTGTAGCGGGCGTAGAGTCCGAAGCGGTTGTTGATGTGGTAGTCGAAGCGAACTGTTCCGAAGTCTTCGTTGATGCGGTTGGTACCTACGGTTGTTACTGTTTGGGAGAAGGTTCCTTCTCTCTGTACGATCCACTCACCGTTATTGTTGCGGGCCAGAACAGGTTGTTCAGAGGAGAGAGCGACGGGATCGGCAGGGAAGGCAGCCAGCAGAGAAGAGATTGGACTGTTTAAAGGTACCTGTGCTCTCGCGTAGTTACTGAGTGTCGCTGCTCGTTGTGGGGACGCCCAGATCTGTCGCAGACCTTCATAGGTAGCGAAGACGAACAACTTGTCCTTGAGGATGGGGCCTCCGAAGGAGCCTCCGAACTGGTTCAGGCGAAACTTCGGGTTGCCGGCGACGGGATTCGCCGCGGTAGCGCGACGGTTGAAGGTGTTCCGGGCGTCGAAAAAGTCGTTGCGGACATACTCGAAGGCGGAGCCGTGGAAGTTGTTGCCGCCGGAACGAGTGATGAAGCTGATCTGTCCGCCGGTTCCGGTTCCCATCTCAGCCGGGTAGCTGGAGGAGTCAATCCGGAACTCCTGGATGGCTTCGAGGGACTGCTGCAGGCGAAAGAGGGAGCCAAGTTCGCCGTTGAGGTTGCCGGGGGTGGTATCGATGATCGAGGTGGACTCGATGCCGTCGAGGCGGATGATGTTCTGCTCGACCGCTCGGCCGGAGAAGTGGATATCGCCAAAGGTTCCGGAGCCGGTGTTCGTAGCTCCAGGGACGAGCAGGTAGAGCTGAGAAACCTGGCGTCCGTTGATGGGAAGCTCCTGGATCTCGCGGCTGGCGACGTTGCCTCCGATAGCCGCCGATGCCGTCTCAAGCGGACCGGAGTTGGCTTCGACCTGAACGGTGGTCTGCGCGCTTTCGACCGTCATGGTGAAGTTGCGGCTGGTTTCCTGGCCGACCTGGAGAGTCAGTCCCTTGGCCTGCATGGTGGCGAAGCCGGGGTGCTTGATCTCGAGAGCGTAGCTGGAGGGTGGAAGCTGAACGAGAGCGAAGTGTCCGGAGTTGTTCGTCGTAGTCGTGCGCTGAACCCCGGTCTTTTCGTCGGTGAGGGAGATTTCTGCGTCTGGGACCGCGGAGCCATCGGGGTCCGCGAGGAACCCGGTGAACGAAGCGGTGCTGGTTTGGGCAAAACTTACGGAGATAAATACAGTCAGAACTACAAGTAATCGTAGTAGTTTCATTTTGGCCTCTTGCGGGAGTATTCGAGGCTTTGATGAAATTCACGTTACTTTTGGGCTTCAATCAGAACTATTGGCCCGTATGTGTGTCTTCAGCAAGCACTTGGTTTTTGTGAATATTCGGTAAACGACGACGCGGCGACGCGTTTACCGTAGCGTGGCGCTGCCGGTGTTTGGAGCCGGTCAGGGGCGAGGGCGCGTGACCCACAGCAGCGGCTGGCGGATGGGAAAGGTGCGGTCCAGATCGGGGATGGTGGTGTCGGGCGGGAGCATGCGCCAGAGGTCCGTGTACTCGGGGCGGCTGTAGGCGCGGGCGGCGAATAGAAGGGCCGGACGGCGCAGGGGAAGCTCCTTGAAGAAGGCGGAGTCGGCCTTGTAGGGCCACGCGCCCCGGTTGGCGATGAAGGGAAAGTGCCGGGCGATGGCGACGCGCATTCCGGGGCCGTCCTGCAGCTCGTACTCCCAGGCGTTTTCAAAGCGCGTGGAGAGCAGGTCGCAGGAGGCGGTGAGCAGGTCGAGGGTGAAGAGGCTGTTGCGGTAGGGATCGGGCGTGGTCAGCTCGCGGGGGAAGGAGCCGTCGAAGTTGATCTGGGCCCGCAGGGTGCTGCCGCGGAACTGGTGGCGGAGCGTAGTGAGGGCGCGGTCGTCCTTCGTGTTGAGCCGGGCGCAGGCGGCGGCCTGAAGCAGCCAGGAGGCTCCGTTGTGGTCGCGGGAGTCGCGGGCCAGCCCTGCGGTGCGGGAGGTGTTCAGCCAGTCGAGGTACTGGGTGAACCAGTTCAAAAGAGCGGCCCCGTCCTCTTCGGAGAGGGACTCGGACGACGAGAGGAAGGGGATGGACTGGGCGATCTCTGCGAGGTGGACGGCTTCGACGAGTCCCTCGGGGCGTCCGCTCTTCTCAGGGGGCGTGACCTGCGCGTAGTCGAGGCGGGGCGTCATGGCTGTCTCGGGCGAGAGGAACCATGCGCGGAGGTGAGCGACGGCCTGGCGGGCGTAACGCTCGTCTTTGGTGAGGACGTAGGCGGAGGCGAGGGCCGGGACCGCGTGGGCGAGGGCCAGAACGGCGTCGCGGTGCGCGGTGAAGGTGGGGGAGGAGTAGTAGTCGCGAGGAGTACCGGGGGAGCCGGGGGCAGGGACCGTAGTGAGCGGGGCGGGGGACTGGGCGAGGGCGCGGTCGGCGGCGGCGAGGATGCGGTCGTGGTCGATGACGGCGACGTTGGGACGGGTGGGGGTTCCGGCGGCAGGCGTCTGCGCGGGGAGGCGCGAGGCGAGGAGGGCTGCAGCGGTGTGGGTGCAGAAGTGTCTGCGCGTGATGTGCATGTCGGCCCCTCGGGCGGAAGGGTATCACGGCGAGTTGCCTACTCACTCTCTCCCGGTCGTCATTCTGGGCCACCCGGTTTTGCGGCGGGACTTAAATAAGGTTTGATTCGTCTCCTCTGAAAAGAAGCAGAGTGCCCCGAGAGAGTCTTCGGTGTGATGGGCCGTCTGGATCGCTAGGATAGAAAGATGGGATACAGGTTGAAGGTTTCGCGCTGGTGCGCGTCGGCGTGGTTGCTGGGAGTGGCGTTGCCGGTCTTTGCCGCGGATCGGACCGTGAAGATCTGCGTGCGGAATGAGCATGGCGGCACGATTGCGGGCGCGGCGATGATCGTCAAAGGGCAGCGCGTGGTGAGCGACGCTTCCGGGTGCGCTTCGATTGCGGTCGCGGGTTCGCAGAGCATGGTGGAGGTTTCGCGCGACGGATTTGCCTCCTCCGCGCAGACGGTTGGCAACGGGGACGAGCTGGATGTGGTGCTGCGAGTGGCCTCGGTGACAAGCTCGGTGGAGGTGACGGCGGCGAGGATGCCGCTGGCGCTCGATGCCAGCGCGAGCAGCGTGCGCACGCTGGCGGGCAGCGAGCTGAAGGAGATTCCCGGCTTTACGCTGGATGACCGGCTGCGGCAGGTGGCGGGGTTTCAGCTGTTCCGCAGAACGAGTTCGTGGGTGGCGAATCCGACGAGCCAGGGAACTTCGCTGCGAGGGTTGGGCTCGACCGCAGCGAGCAGGACGCTGGTGCTGAGCGATCAGGTTCCGCTGAACGATGCCTTTGGCGGATGGATTCACTGGAACGAGATTCCCGAGCTGGCGATGAGCCAGGTGGAGGTAATGCGTGGAGGCGCCTCGGACCTGTACGGTTCGAGCGCGATCGGCGGCGTGATCGACGTGCTTCCGGTGATCCCGCAGGAGGGGTTGCAGTATGCGCTTCACGCGAGCGGGGCGCAGCAGAACACCTCGACGGTGAACGGGCTGCTCGCTGGAACCGTGCGAGGCTGGGCGGGTCTGGGGGCGATGACCCTCTTCCGCACAGACGGCTACGTGACCACCGCGCCCGAAAGCAGGGGAGCGGTCGACATTCCGGCGAACGTCCACGCGCAGAGCGGGCGGGTGGAGCTGCGGCATAATCTTGCCGGGGACGGCGTGGTGTTTCTGCGCGGCAACCTGCTGAATGAGTCGCGCAGCAACGGCACTCTTGCGACGACAAACGCGACGCGCATCTGGAGGTACGCCGCCGGAGGCGACTGGAACGATTCTGCGGCAGGAAGGTTCCTGCTGCGCCTGCACGGAGCGAACCAGGGGTACAGACAGAGCTTTTCGTCGGTGGCGGCAGGGCGAGCGACCGAGAGGCTGACGCGCCTGCAGCAGGTTCCTTCGATGCAGCTTGGAGGCTCAGGCCAGTGGGCGCGGACGTGGGGAGCGTTGACGGCGGTAGCCGGGGCCGATGTGCTGGATACGCGAGGCACGGACGCGGAAACTCCCGTATCGAACGGAGTGAATCAGGCGACAGTGAGCACGAGCGCTCGCCAGCGCGACTCGGGCGTCTACGGCGAATTGCTGTGGCAACCGAGAAGCTGGTCGGTGGCGCTGTCGTCGCGTGTGGACCACTTCGCGAGCTTCGACGCGAAGCAGGTAGGGGCGACTCCCGCGCCTGTTCTGCCGGAGATCGGGGAGACGATCTTCGACCCGAGGCTGGGCGTGGTGAAGCAGCTCGGCAAAGGAGTCTCGCTGACGGGTTCGGTGTTTCGCGCCTTTCGCGGGCCTTCGCTGAACGAGCTTTACCGAACGAGCCAGGTGGGGCAGCAGCTGACGCTGGCGAATCCGGCGCTGCGATCGGAGAGGGCGACGGGATGGGAGGCCGGTGGGCTGGCCAACATTCATCGCGTCGGTTCGGTGCGGGCGAGCTACTTCTGGACGCAGGTGAACCGGCCAGTGGCGGCGGTGACGATCAGCTCCACACCAACGACTTCGACGCTGCTGCGGCAGAATCTCGGACAGCTGACGAGCAAGGGCATCACGCTTGAAGCCGAGGTGAGGCCGGTGGGGTATCTCGTCCTGAAGGGCGGCTACCAGTACGCCGACTCGACGGTGACGAAGTTCCAGGCCGATCCGACGCTGGTGGGCAAGTGGACGGCGCAGGTTCCGCGCAACTCGGGCTCGCTGGAGGCGCGGCTGGAGAAGGAGCGCCTGGGCGTCTTAGGCGTGTACCTGCGCACGAGCGGGCAGCAGTTCGACGACTCCTCGAACCAGTACCGGCTGGCCGGGTTTGCGCAGGTGGACCTGTACGCGGAGCACAGCTTTACGCGCTGGCTGAGAGTGTGGGCCTCGGTGCAGAACGTAGGCAACGAGAGGATCGAGGCAGGGAGAACCCCACTGCTGACGCTGGGCGCTCCGAGGATTGTCTCGGGAGGAATACGGCTGCACTGAGTCCGCGTTCAGGTACGCAGCTTGCTTGCGGCATGAATGCGGGCGAGCTTGCGGAAGTTGCGGTTCAGGTCGTTGTCGTGATGCGGCGACCAGACCATGACGAACTCGACGAAGGCGTTTTTTGCCTTGAGCGGGCAGAAGGCGAGATCGCGGGCGCGGGTCTGCTGCTGGTTCAGCGGGAGCAGCGCCACTCCTTCGCCCGCCTGCACCATCAGGACGACGCTCGACCAGACCGACGAGATGCTGGCGATGCGAGGGGAGAAACCGGCCTCGGCGCACAGCTCGATGACCTTGTCGAAGACCGAGGGCGAGACGTCGCGTGAGGAGAGCACGAAGGGCTCATGCGCGAGATCGCGAAGATCGACGGGACCGGGAGCGACAGGGTGGCCCTTGGGGACGATGGCGACGATAGGGTCCTGGTGGATCAGCTCGGAGGCAAGCTCGCTGCGGAACTCGGGCTCGAGGCGGCGGCTGAAGCCGATGTCGATTTCGCCGCGGACGAGAGCGGGCCATTGACGAGCGGGAGGCATCTCCACGAGCGATAGCCGGATGCCGGGATGCTGGTTGCGGAAGGTGCTGATAAGTCGAGGGAAGTCCACGACGATGCTGCCCGCGAAAAAACCGATGCGGAGCGTGCCGATTTCTCCTCGGTCGGCGCGGCGGGCGATGTCGATTGCGTTTTCGGCATTGGCAAGAATGCGGCGAGCCTCGTCGAGAAACAGCTCTCCGGCGACGGTGAGGCTGGTCTTGCGCGAGGAGCGGGTGAAGAGCTGAACGCCGATCTCCTGCTCGAGGTCGGCGAGCTGTTCGCTGATGGCGGACTGTGCGACGTGAAGCCTCCGCGCCGCTGCGCTGAAGCTGCCCTGCTCGGCGGTGGCGACGAGGTAGCGTAGGTGTCTCAGCTCCATGAAAGTATGATATCGGTTTTTCCGATAGATGCCGCCGGAAAGAACTGCGCGACAATTACCCTGTGGAGGAATCAATATAGAGGTTGGAAGAACTCGCAGTTTTTGCGGAAATGAGGTGCCGGGGACGCGATGTGGATCGTTAAAGTTGCGCTGAATCGGCCGTATACCTTTATTGTTCTCGCGCTCCTGATCCTGATCGCTGCGCCTGTGGTTATCCTGCGGACTCCAACGGATATCTTTCCCGACATCAACATTCCGGTCGTTTCGATCGGATGGCAGTACACGGGGCTGAATCCGGAGGAGCTGGAAGGCCGCCTGACCTCGCCGTATGAAAAGTCGCTGACGACGCTGGTGGACAACATCGAGCATGTCGAGTCGACCACGTACAACGGTGTGGTCGTGGTCAGGATCTTTCTGCAGCCTGGAGCCTCGCTCGACACAGCGAACGCGCAGGTGACGGCGGCATCGCAGTATCTTCTGCGCCAGCTGCCGCCGGGAATTCTTCCGCCGGAGATCATCAACTTCTCCGCGTCGAGCGTGCCGATTCTGCAACTGGGCCTTTCGGGGCAGGGTCTCTCCGAGTCGCAGCTGAACGATTATGCCGCGAACTTCGTTCGTCCGCTACTTGTAACGGTGAGAGGTACAGTTGTTCCGTTGCCGTATGGAGGCAAGCAGCGCCAGATCACGATCAACATGGATCAGGCCGCGATGCAGTCGAAGGGAATCGCTCCGGGCGACCTGCTGAGTGCGGTCGCGCAGCAGAATGTCGTAACTCCGTCAGGAACGATCAAGATCGGTCAGGCGGAGTATGACGTGCGCGCAAACGGCACGCCGCGCACGGTGGAAGAGCTGGCGAATCTTCCGCTGAAGCAGGTGAATGGCACGACGATCTATCTGCGCGATGTCGCGAGCGTGAGCGACGGGTTCCAGGTGCAGACCAACCTGGTGCGGCAGGATGGTCGCCGCGGTGTGCTGGTCTCGATCCTGAAGAATGGCAACTCTTCGACGCTCGATATCGTGAAGGGAGTCCGCGCAATGCTTCCGCGCATTGCCACGACCGTTCCTCCTGAGCTGAAGATGACGCCGCTGTCGGACCAGAGCGTCTTTGTGCGCGGCGCGGTGGAGGGTGTCATCCGCGAGGCGGTGATCGCCGCGGCGCTGACCGCCATCATGATTCTGGTGTTCCTCGGAAGCTGGCGTTCGACGCTGATTATCGCGGTCTCGATCCCGCTTTCGATTCTGACTTCGGTGATCGTGCTCAGCCTGATGGGCGAGACGATCAACACGATGACGCTGGGCGGACTTGCGCTGGCCGTCGGCATCCTGGTGGACGATGCTACGGTGACGATTGAGAACATCGAGCGTTTCCTCGAAGAGGGCTATCCGCTGCGCGAAGCGATTCTCGAAGGCGCGGCGCAGATCGCAGTTCCGGCGATGGTTTCGACGCTGTGCATCTGCATCGTCTTCCTGCCGATGTTCTTCCTCAGCGGCGTGGCGCGATTCCTCTTCGTGCCGCTGGCGGAGGCTGTGGTCTTCGCGATGCTCGCCAGCTATATCCTCAGCCGTACGCTGGTTCCCACGCTCGCAATGTACCTGTTGCAGGAGCATGGACATGGAGGGAAGGGGAATGGATTCTTCGCAAGGTTCCAGCGCTCCTTCGAGGCTGGCTTCGAGCGTCTGCGCCTCGGCTATCATGGGCTGCTTGCGGGGCTGGTCTCGCGGCGAAGGGTCTTCGTTCCGTCGTTCCTTCTGCTGTGTCTCGTCTGCTTCGTGCTGATTCCTTTCATGGGAGAGGACTTCTTCCCCGATACGGACAGCGGACAGTTCATCCTTCATATTCGCGGCGTTTCGGGGCTGCGCATCGAAGAGACGGCGCGGCTGTTCGACCTCGTCGAGACGGAGATCCGAAAGCAGATTCCTGCGGCGGAGATCGACAACATTCTCGACAACATCGGACTGCCATACAGCCCGATGAACACGCAGCATCTGACCAATGGCTCGCTGGGATCGAACGAAGGCGATGTGCTGGTGACCCTGAAGGAAGACCATCACCCAACGGCGAACTATGTCAGCACGCTGCGGCGTGAGCTTCCGCGCAAGTTTCCGAGCGCCACCTTCTACATGCTGCCCGCCGATATCACGACGCAGATTCTGAACTTCGGTCTTCCTGCGCCGATTGATATTCAGCTGGAAGGCAACGATGTAGATGCAAGCAAGGAGCAGGCGGACAAGATTCTGGCTGAGCTGCGCAAGGTTCCGGGAATCGCCGACCTTCGTATTCAGCAGCCGTTCGACTACCCCACGCTGGAGCTTGCGGTGGATCGCACCAAGGCCGCGCAGGGTGGTTACAGCGAGCGCGATATCGCGACCAGCGTTCTGAATACTCTGAGCGGAAGCTTCCAGGTGACGCCGATGTTCTTCCTGAACTGGAAGAACCATGTGAACTACAACCTGGTGGCGCAGACGCCGCAGTACAAGATGTCGTCGATCCAGGACCTGCATAACATTCCGATCAACCGGACGCTCTCAGGCTCTGCTCCTGCGGGAAACCAGTCCACGCCGGAGATTCTTGGCGACCTCGCCACGGTGCAGCGCAGCCACGAGATGCAGGTCGTCAACCACTACAACATCCGGCGCGTGGTCGATATCTACGGCAACGTGCAGGGACGCGATCTCGGCGGAGTAAGCCGCGACATAGAGAGGATTCTCGATAAGAGCAGAAAGGGATTGCCGCGCGGAACCTATGTCTCGCTGAAGGGACAGGTTCAGACGATGCGCAGCTCTTACATCGGTCTGATCGGCGGACTGTTCTTCTCGATTGTGCTGGTGTACCTGCTGATCGTGGTGAACTTCCAGAGCTGGGTCGATCCGTTCATCATCATCACGGCACTGCCTGCGGCTCTGGCCGGAATCATCCTCTTCCTTTTCCTGACGCACACGACGCTGAGCGTTCCGGCGCTGATGGGAGCGATCATGTGCATGGGCGTCGCGACGGCGAACAGCATTCTCGTGATCTCGTTTGCGAAGATTCGTCTGGAAGAGCATGGCGATGCGATCAAGGCCGCGATCGAGGCCGGAACCACACGCTTCCGTCCCGTGCTGATGACGGCGCTGGCCATGATTATCGGCATGGTTCCGATGGCGATGGGAATGGGCGACGGCGGCGAGCAGAACGCTCCTCTGGGACGAGCCGTAATCGGCGGCCTGTTGTGCGCGACGGTGGCGACGCTGATCTTTGTTCCGAGCGTCTTTGCCCTGATTCATGGAAGCGAGAAAAGTCGCCGCGCGCGTGAACAGAAGCGGCTTGTCGAGGAGCACGCATGAGTATGAACGGCGGAAGCAACGTGGAGAGTGAGATGCCAGGCACGCAGGAAAACTCGCAGGAAACCGTAGGGACGCAGAAGGCCGATGTCGTTCCGGCGCACAAGGAAGAGTTTCACGCCAACGATCTGGTGCAGGGGCCGGGAGGCGGTCGCACCATCGGCATCCTCTTCGCGATTGTGCTGGTCGGAGCCATTCTCTATGGTCTTCACGTGCGCTCCTCGCATGAGAAGCAGCTTGCGCATGAGACGAATGAAGCCGCAATTCCAACGGTGAACGTGGTTCGCCCGCAGCTGGGTTCAGCCGCGCAGGACCTGGTGCTGCCGGGCAACGTGCAGGCCTTCACGGAGACGCCGATCTACTCGCGCACCAACGGCTATCTGAAGAAGTGGTACTTCGACATCGGCTCGCGTGTGCGCAAGGGACAGCTGCTCGCGGAGATCGAGACGCCGGAGATCGATCAGCAGCTTCAGCAGTCGCAGGCAGAGCTGGAGAGGATTCAGGCGAACATGGAGCTGGCCGGTGTGACCAGCAATCGCTGGCAGAGCCTTCTGGCCAAGCACGCCGTCTCGCAGCAGGAGGCCGACCAGGCGCGCAGCAATTACATCGCCGCGCAGGCCGCGGTAGATGCAAGCAAGGCAAACGTGCGGCGGCTCGAACAGCTGCAGAATTACGAGAGGATCGTCGCTCCGTTCGACGGCGTGATTACAGCGCGCAACACGGATGTAGGCGACCTGATCAATGCTGGTTCGGGCTCGACGAATCCTCGCGAGTTGTTTCACCTGGCCGCGACGAACAGCCTGCGCGTTTATGTCGCGGTGCCCGAGACCTATGCCGATGTGATTCGCAACGGCGACACCGCCACGCTGACGCAGGACTCCAACCCCGACGTGAAGATTCAGGGCAAGATCACGCGTAACGCCAACGCCATCGATCACACGACACGCACGCTGAACGTCGAGGTCGATGTCGATAACCGCGACGGCAAGCTGCTGCCCGGAGCCTATGTCTTCGCTCACTTCCACGTTCCTGCCGGAAGCAACACAGTGACGATTCCTTCGAACACGGTGCTGTTTCGCGCAGAGGGGCTGCGCGTAGGAGTGGTCCGCAACGATCATGTTCAGCTGGTTCCCATCTCCATCGGGCACGACTACGGCAGCACGGTCGAGGTGATCTCAGGGCTGACGACCGAGGACGAAGTGATCCTCGATCCTTCGGACTCCTTGACGAGCGGCATGGAGGTTCGCGCCAACCGCGCAGCGACGAAGGGGCGGCCATGAAGAGTTCGTTGCACACGATCGGCACGGCGCTGGCTCTCTCCGCGGTGATGGCGCTGGCAGGCTGCAAGGTGGGGCCGGAGTATGCGCGGCCCGCGGCACCGCTGGCTCCTGAGTTCAAGGAGGCGTTGCCGAGCAACTTCAAGGCCTCCGACGGATGGAAGCTCGCGCAGCCCAGCGACGCGCAGCTCAAGGGAGAGTGGTGGAAGCTCTTTCAGGATGAGCAGCTGAATACGCTCGAAGCGCAGGTCGATCCTGCGAACCAGACGCTGAAGCAGGCGGAGGCGAACTTCCGCGCATCGCGTGCTTCGATTCGCTTCTATCGCGCTTCGCAGGCTCCGACGATCTCGGTCGATCCGAGCGTCGGTGCTGTTCGCAACTCCGCGAATCAGCCGTACTTCAACAAGTCTCTGGCAAACAACGGCGTAGGCGATTTCACTCTTCCTATCGATCTGAACTACGAGATCGATCTGTGGGGAAGGATTCGCCGCAGTGTGACGCAGGCGCGGGAAGAGGCACAAGCCTCGGCCGCCGACCTTGAGACGACGCGTCTGTCGCTTCATGCGGAGCTTGCCATCGACTACTTCAACCTGCGCTCCGCCGACGCGCAGCGAAAACTGTTGGACGAAACGGTCTCGGCCTTTCGCGACGCTCTGCAACTGACCGAGGACAGGTACAACGGAGGAGCGGCTCCTCTATCGGATGTGACGCAGGCGAGGACGCAGTTGCAGACCGCGCAGGTGCAGGCGACGGACGTCGACATCATGCGCGCGGACTACGAGCACGCCATTGCGATCCTCATCGGCAAGCCTCCGGCGCAACTGACGTTGCCGCGCACTCCGGTGACGGTGGCGGGGCCGGTGCTTCCGGGCCTGCCCGGCGTGCTGCCCTCGCAGCTTCTTGAGCGCAGGCCCGACATCGCGGCAGAGGAGCGTCAGATGGCTGCGGCAAACGAACAGATCGGAATCGCGCAGGCGGCGTTTTATCCGTCGCTTTCGCTTTCGGCGGCCGCTGGTTTTACCGGAACCTCCGCGTTGAACTGGTTCAACTGGCCCAGCCGCTTCTTTGCCGTTGGTCCGACGTTGTCGCAGACGGTCTTCGATCATGGCCGCAGAAGAGCGACCACGGACATCGCCCGCGCCCAGTATGATTCAACGGTCGCGTCGTACCGGCAGACCACGCTGAATGCGTTTCAGCAGGTGGAAGACAGCCTGAACGCTCTGCACGGGCTTGAGATCGAGTCGTCGCAACAGCAGGCCGCAACGACCTCGGCGCAGCAGTCGCTCGACCTCTTCAACACGCGCTACGAGGGTGGCGTCGATACGTACCTGCAGGTCATCACCTGGCAGACCGCGCTGTTGCAGAACGAGCGCAACGACATCGACATCACGCGGCGCAGGCTCGAAGCGAGTGTGCTGCTGATCAAGGCTCTCGGCGGCGGGTGGGATACGACGCAGCTTCCGCAGCAACCCTGAGATTGAGTTTGTGGGTGGACGGCCTGGCAGCGATTCCCTGTGCTGCCAGGCCTTTTTTTGTCCTGAACCTGCGAAAGGAAGGTTGGGTCCGTCAGAAAATTTTGAAAAAAGTCGGCAATTTCGCTTGACCACGATATAGGACCAATTTAGTCTCCATTTATCGGGATGGACGGAATCCCGCATGGGAGAAGGCGAGGATCGACCTTCTCCGGTAGCAGAAAAGATGACCGTAAGAGTAGACGAGGCAAGCGAGGCTTCGTTACTGCGGAGGCGGTTCATCTTTTCTTTCCCATAAGGTTTGGAGGGCGTCGATGAGCGATGTGAATGTGGTTCTGGCAGAGCGTGGTGGATTTGGAGCGGTTCGGCTCTGCGGGTGCAAGTCGATTCATCTGAGTGTCGGTCCTGTAACGCTGAACATGGAGCCGGAGGCGTTTGCCCAGGCTGCGATTCTGATCCGGCAGGCGATGGAGTCGCTGGCGGTGATCGTTGCATCGGGCGAGATGGATCTGGAGAAGACGGGTGGCTTGCAGCAGGCCAGCTCGATGCCGAATTAATTCTTCGAGAGCCGCAGCAGGAGGGAAGAACGAAGACTCCTTGTCGATGATGTCCTCTGAAATGTACAGTGCTTCAAATGATGAATCGGCGCGAGTTTCTGCAAGCCAGTGCGGCGGCGGCACTGGTTTCTTCCCGGGTGTCTGCGTTCGCACAGGCGGAAAATAACGCTGCGGGACCGCGCTTTTCCACCGCGAACCAACGCTGGCAGAAGGCGTACGACAAGGCCCTGGAGATTCTCGCAAAGAATGTCCAGGTGATGCCTCGGTACGACAAGCCGATCCTGATCGAAGGCTCGCAGTATGCGGGAATCTGGCAGGAATGCGGTCCGCACGAATCGTATGTCTACCGCAAGTTTCGACCGGACGTTGCGCGCAACAGCCACATGACGTTCTTCGCGCTGCAACGTCCGGACGGTCAGCTTCCTGCGAATAACAAGCAGACTGAGGCTGGCTTCGGACAGATTCAGATGGTGGTTCCCATCGCCGCAACCGCGTGGGACCTGGCGGAGGCGACGGGCGACGAGGAGCTGTTGCGCACAGCCTACGAAAGCTGCTCGCGCTGGGACGCCTGGCTGCTGCGGTTTCGCAACACACGCGGCACGGGGCTGACCGAGGGCTTCTGCACCTACGACACGGGGCACGACAACAGTCCGCGCTGGAACGGGATTCCTCCGCAGTGTCCCGATAAGGATGCGAAGAAGTTTCCTCCGATTCCGACGCTTCCGCGCCTGTGCCCCGATCTTTCAGCCACGGTGTATGGCATGCGTGTCGCGCTTGGGGAGATGGCGAGGGCGCTGGGCCGGTGGGCCGATGTGGAGCGCTGGGAGCAGAGCGCGGAGCATATCCGGCAGCTGATTCTTACGAAGCTCTACGCGCCGGAGGATGCGGCCTTCTACGATCTCGACGCGCAGAACAACTTCGTTCGCGTGCGCGGCGATATCCTGACGCGCATCTGCGGTGAGCATGTGGTCGATCAGAAGACCTTCGACGATCTGTGGACGAGACAGCTTCATCATCCGAAGGCCTTCTGGGCGGCATATCCTCTGCCTTCGATTGCTCTGGACGATCCGAGCTTCGTTCGTCCGATTCCGCGTAACTCGTGGGGAGGGGCCTCGCAGGCGCTTACGGCGCTGCGTGCGGGACGGTGGTTCGACTACTACCATCGCTCCGCCGAGCTGGGTCACCTGATGGAGCAGTGGTGCGAGGCGATCCAGAGGGACATGACCTTCCGGCAGCAGCTCGATCCGCTCACAGGCGAGTTCACGAAGGAAGACCTGCCGGATTATTCGCCGTGCGCGCTGGTGATGATGGACTTCACGTGGCGTCTTGCGGGGATCGAGGAGACGCTGGAGAGCGTCTTCTGGAATGTGCGTCCGGGCGTGGCTGCTGCTGAGGGAGCGCGGTTCGAGATGCAGACGGACTCGCATGTTTCGATGGAGATGCGGTACGGCAAGACGAGCGCGGAGCTGTACTCCAGCGGACGTTTGATTGCGACGGTGCAGGGCGGCGCGGTTCGCGTGGTGACGGATAAGGCAGGCGGGACGCTGTCGCTGATGGGCATCCACACGGAGACGCAGCATGTGACGGTGCGTCTCGCAGGGCAGGCGGCGAAGAAATTTACGGTGCAGGCGAACCAGAAGATTGCTCTCTGAGTTGCTCGGCTATTACCGGGAGCGAACCGGAGTGTTCCACGTGGAACACTTAACTTTGAATCTGTCAAGTGCCTCGGAGCGCAATGGTATCCTTCAAGAAGAACAAGCGATGCGGCCATTGGACTTTGCAGGATGTGTCCCCTCTGCTTCGTGTGTCGTCCTGAATGACCTTGGAACCCTTTGACGCGATGAACGAGACTGTCCTGATCCACTTTTCCGGCCGCGACCTGCCTGGACTCACTGCAAAACTGATGGCGATTCTGGCCGGTTATGACGTCTGTGTGCTCGACATCGGGCAGGCGGTCGTTCACGAGACGCTTGCTCTTGGCCTGCTGATCGAGGTTTCGAACGGTGGTTCGGTCGCCTCGTTGCGGAGCGAGCTGACGGCGAAAGCGAATGAGCTGGGGTTGCAGGTGCGGTTTACTCCTGTTGCCAAGGCCGAGCTGGAGCACTGGGTTTCGTCGCAGGGTAAGGACCAGTTCATCATTACAGTGTTGGGGCGAGGAATCTCGGCGACGCACCTGGCGCGAGTCAGCGCGATTCTTGCGGAGCATGGGCTGAATATTGACCGCGTCGAGCGGCTCTCGGGCCGGTCGCTGCTTACGACGCAGGATGCGGATACGAATGTCTGCGTCGAGATGCACGTGAGCGGCAATGCTGTTTCGGAGACCGCGATGCGAGCGGCGTTTCTTGAGACGGCGCATGAGATGCGGATCGAGATTGCGTTTCAGCGGGAGAGCATCTTCCGGCGCAATCGCAGGCTTTTTGCCTTCGACATGGACTCGACGCTGATTCAGGGCGAGGTGATCGACGAGCTGGCCCGGATGGCTGGGGTGGCGGACGAGGTCGTGAAGATCACGGAGTCGGCCATGCGCGGAGAGATCGAGTTTAAGGAGAGCTTCCGGCGCAGGGTCGGGCTGCTTCGCGGTCTTCCCGAGGAGCGGGTGAAGGAGCTTCTGGGGGCGATTCCTCTGGTGGAGGGAGCGGAACAGTTGATCGGTACGCTCAAGCTACTGGGGTACAAGACGGCGATTCTTTCGGGTGGGTTCACCTTCTTTGCGCGACACCTGCAACAGCGCCTGGGGATCGACTATGTTCACGCCAACGAGCTGGACATTGTTGACGGGAAGGTCAGCGGCGAGGTTCGGACAGAGATCGTTGACGGGAAGAAGAAGGCTGAGTATCTGCGGCAGATCGCGGAGCGGGAGAACATTTCGTTGGAGCAGGTGGTCGCGGTGGGCGACGGCGCGAACGATCTTCCGATGCTTGGAATTGCCGGGATGGGGATTGCGTTTCGCGCCAAGCCGCTGGTGCGGCAGACAGCGGGACACGCGGTTTCGTTCCTCGGGCTGGACAGCCTGCTTTATCTGATAGGAGTGCGCGATCATGATCTGAGCGCACTCCAGTCAAAGAGCTAAGAGCCTGCGAGCCGCAGACTAGGGAACGTTGAGAGGACGAAGTCCGCGGACGGGGAAGATTCCGGTCGGGCCGTTCTCGACGTTGATCGGCTGCGGGTGGAAGAGATATCTCACGTAGAAGCCAACATTGTTGGAAGAGTAGTTTCTGGAGTTGTTGAAGCTCAGGTAACCGCCAACGTACCAGTGCTCCGCGATGGCGTAGGAGCCTTCCGCGGTGAGGTTGTAGTTGCCGCTGACATTGGTCTGAGCGGGATACCAGGGGTTGCTGCGAGCCGCCTGAAGAACCGGGTCGATGGGGTAGAAGGGGGTGGCGTCTTCTTCAAACGCCTGTACGCCGAGGCTTCCCGTAACACGGTAGTGAAACCTGGGATTGCGTGCTCCGCTGAAGGTGAAGGGGATGCCGGTCAGCATATAGGAGCCGGGGCTGAAGTAGCCGCCCTGCCCGTAGGTGAAGTAGCGCAGGTTGTGGTCGTAGTGCATTCCGAAGAAGTTCAGGCCAAGGGTCAGGCTGCCGATATCGGGGCGATGCCATACGGACCAGTAGGCTCCGGCGTCGCCGTCGATGCGCTTGTTGGTCTGGACGTGGCGTCCGGTGATGTACTGACCTCCGCCCTGGATGTACCAGCCGGAACGCTCGTTGCCGAAGGAGAGTTGCAGCTCGCCGGAGTTGGCAATCACTCCGCCCCAGTAGTTGCCTGCGAAGTTGGGGCCTCGGCTTCCGAGGTCACGCAATCCCGAGTAGGCGAGCTGGGTATCGACGATGGAGTCTCGCCCGAAGGTGAGGGTGAAGTGCGAGGCGGGAGGATGAATGTAGAGTCCTCCGATGACGTTTTCGACCAGAAATCCGTAGGGCGAGTAGCCGAGCATCGCGGCGAAGGACGGAGTGCGGAGCTGAATCTCTCCTCCGATTCCCGAGGCGGTCTGCGGTTCGGGAGGGTTCGTGCTCAGGCCGTTGCTGTCCTGCACGTTGACCAGGGTGCCCAACTGGTAGGGAACTGAGAAGCGGGTGGTGGAGTCGGCGGCGTTTCCTGCATCGAGCAGCACGGGCTTGACGATGAAGGTGGCCCGGACGTTGGGGGTGAGGGCGGTGGAGGCCTCGATCGGCGTGGAGAAGACGGCGAAGCGATCGTAACCGGGCTGGCCGCTGCGGTAGTCAATCGCAGAGGAGCCGCCGACCCAGTTGCTGGAGGCTCCTTCGAGGATGGCAAGCTGCTCTTCGATCTGCTCGCGCTCTGTCTTCGGGCGCGCGACACGCGCCTTGGGGCCGGTCAAGGGAGGAAGAGCCGCTGGACGCTCCCAGAGGTCGATTGCCGAGGGAGTGCCGTAGCCGGGGGAGAGAGGGAGCTGCACTGACGGCGTCGACAGGGGATATTGAGGCCGGGACTGCTGCTGGGGCGGTTGTATCTGCGAGTCGGAGGGGTTGTTGGGGGCGTAGACCTGTGCCGTCTCCGGTTGAGCGGTGATGGAGTGGACCGCGGGACGAAGCTGAAGGCTGTCGTTTTCGGAGCGAATTTCAGGCGCTCTGGTTCTTGTCGGAAGAGGAGCGACGGGAGTGGGGATGGGCCGCAGGGTGATGGATGGGGCTTCGCGGGTGGCAAGCTCGACCGGGGAGGAGGACGGGCGGACGACGGGAAGCTGAACCGGGGGAGCGGCCTGCGAGCGGATGACGGGAAGGTTCCGGCCGCGTGTGTTCTCGCGCCTTGTGGTCTGCGGGACGGGAGGAAGATCGAAGGACGAGTCTGGCGAGTCTAAAGCCGCTGTGCGCGAGTCTAAGGCCGCCGTGCGGTCGTCGGCGCGATTGGAGAAGGAGTCTCGCTGCGGAGCCGCGGTGGTGGGGAGGGCATTGCCGTCGGCGTAGTCGCCCAGTGTGGGGGAGCGCGGCGCGTCGTCCGGAGAGGTATTTTGATCCTGCGGGTAGGGAAGGTCGAGGTCTTCGAGGCGTGCCGATGGTCCGGGGGGCGCGAGGAGCTGCATCAGCTGTTGCATGGGCGAGGGGTTGTAGGTGGGCTCGCCGGGCTGCGGGAGCAGGTCGCCTCCGAAGGGAGCGGGACCGGCGGCGTTCAGAGCTGCTCGATAGTAGGCGGCGGCTCGCGCGCTGTCGCCGCGGGCCTGCTCGTATTGCGCGGCCATGCGGAGGATGCTGGCGTTATCTTTGAAGCGGTCAAGAGCGATCGTGAGCCAGCGCTGCGCCTGGTCGAGATCGTTGGCGGACATTGCCGCGCCGATAGCTCCCTGAAACTGCTGGACGGTGGCGTTGTCCATGTTGCGCGCGGCGTAGATGGCCATCGCCTGCTTGGGCTGGCCGGTCTTCATGTAGGCCCCGGCGAGGGTGCTGTAGATGTCTTCGTTCTGCGGGAAGGCCTGGGCAGCGGCGACGAGGATCGTCAGGGCGCGGCGCTGGTCCCCGGCGGCTAGTGCGGCGTTGGCTCGCTGCATGCTCCACGAGGCCCAGAGATTGTTCAGGTCGGTCTGCTGATCATCCGTGAGCGTGGTCGTGCTGGAGAGGGAGGAGATGAGGGAGTACAGCCTGCGCTCGTCTCCTGCTTTGAGCAGAACCCATCCGTACTGGATTCGCACATCGACGGGTACCTCCGTGCTTTGCCGGGCGTAGATCTGCGAGATCTGGTCGAAGGTTTGCAGGGCTGCGCGGGACTGTCCGGCGGAGGCCTGAATGGAGGCCAGAACCTGCAGGTAGGCGGGGTCCTGTTCGAGACGAATGTGGACGAACTCGGGCATCGCGGCGATCTGCCGGAGCGCGTCGCGGTCGCGGTTCATGAGGTGGAGGGAGTTGAGAACTCCGCGCCATGCCTGGAGGTTGGACTGGTTCTGGTCGCGCTCGCGGACGTAGATGGCATAGGCTTTTTGCGCGTCTCCCTGCGCGGCGTAGACGTCGGCAAGCTGCAGGGTGGTGGAGGTGCGGGCAGGAGCAGAGGCGGCGGCGCGCTCAAGGTACTTCTGTGCGCGGGTGTAGTCGTGGCGCGACTGATAGATGGAGCCGATCAGGGTGAGGAAGGCTGGGTCGTTCTGCTGTTTCTCGAAGACGGGCTGCGGCATGCGCCCGATGGTGGCGATGGCTTCGTTGTCGGCGTGCATCTCGTGCTGGGCTGAGATGAGGGCGTTCCACGCGGCGCCGTTGTCGGGGGATTGATCGACGATCTGTTGATAGAGGCGAATGGCTGGGTCGTATTTCTTCGCGGTCATCAGCAGGCTTGCGTACTGCATCTGCTTCTGTACGGGGAGATCGCGTCCGCCGTTGGGGAAGGGGAGGGCGAGAGCCTGGGCGATGACGCGGTCCGCCTCATCTTTTTTGCCGATGGCAAGGTTGTTCTGGGCGAGAGCGCGCAGGTAATCGGGGTCTTTTGCGAGCTGGGGGCGGATGTTCTTCGGGATGCGGTCGTTTAGATCGAGCGCGGCCTGCGCGTTGCCGGAGGCCGTTTGCGCGAGGAAGAGTCCGCGCCATGCGTCGGCGTGCTGCGGGTCGGCGCGCGCGGCCTGCTCGAAGACCGCGATGGCTTCGTCGTTCTTTTCGGCTTGCAGGAGTGCGCCTCCCAAACCTTCGAGGCCGCTGGCGTTGTTCGGCTGAATCTGAAGGGCGGAGCGATAGCCTGCGATGGCTGCGTCGGAGTTGCCTGCCTTCAGCTCGTTCTCGGCGGCTGTCATCTTCAGCCAGAACTGCGCGGAGCTCAACGTGCTGGCGACATTTTTGGCTCCGGCGGCGCGGGCGCGCTCGAGGTAGTCCTGTGCCGTGGCGAAGTCCTGCTGCTTCATAGCCACGTATCCCAGACCTGCCAGGGCGTCGCGGTTGTTCGGCTGGCGGTCGAAGATCGCCTGAAAGCGGGTCTTTGCCTCGTCGAGACGGCCGCTGTTCAATGCGCGGTAGGCCAGGGCTTCGGGCGAGGTGACGGCTACGGGCGCGGAAGGCTGATCGGCTTGCTCCTGCGTGCCTGCGGGAGGCTTGGTGTTCCAGATCTCGGCCTGCCGGAGCGAGTTTTTCGCGGAGACAACATTGGGATACTGATTAAGGATGGAGATGCCTTCCGCCCTGGTGTTCTGGTCGTAGGTCAGCACGCGGCCAAGTGTGATGGCGTAGCGCGAATCCGCCGGGAACTGTCTTGCCAGTTGGCGCAGGCCCGCGATGGCATGGGCGCGGTCGGATGGGATGGCGGCTTCGGTGTCATAGTAGGAGAGCGCGATGTCTCCGGCAGGAGGATTGCCTCCGTATAAGTCGCGGTAGATTCGCATGGCATCGGCGTATCTTCCCTGGCGGGACAGTTGTGTTGCCTGCTGAAGCTGAACCGACTGGGGTTGAACGCTGGACAGTTTCTCGACACTGGAGATTGCGTCGGGGCTTCCTCCGGCGGCTTTCAGGCGATCCAGATATCTGCGGGCTTCCTGCGTCTTGCCCAGCCGCATGTCCGCCCTGGCGATGCCGAGCAGGGCTTCCTTGTTGTTGGCGTCTACGAGAAGAACCTGTTCCCAGGTCTGGGCCGCCATGTCGAGGCGCCCGGAGGATTCTAGAGAGCGGGCTTTTTCGAGCAGCGCCTTCTCTGCGGCGGACTGGGCATAGGTGGCCGCGGGAAAGAGTGTGAAGAGAGAGAACGCTGCTGCCAGCAGGATAAGTTTGCGATCGTTATGGATTAGGTTTTCCATGAGACCCTCAACGTTCCATCAGGGGCAAAACGATAGTGCTGCTCCTGCCAGCCAAGGGCAAAGAGAGCGAGGTTCTGATCGTAGTAGCGGGCCGGATTTCCGAGCAGGCCCGTTGGAGCATAGATGGAGCCCATCACTTTTTGCTGAAGCTGATTGGCCAGGGCGGAGTCTCCGGAGCTGAATGCGAAGGGAACTAAAGCAGCGGCAAAGGAAGTGGGGCTGGCGGTGCTCAGAACGTTCCCGTTGGGCGAAACGGATTCCGGAGGGGAAGGGTGCGTTTTGACATACGCGAGCATGGGGGAAAAGATCTTGAGGATCTTCTGGTTTCCGGGGGTGTTCTTTTCCGCGATTCCTGCCCAGAGGTAGACGCGGATGGCGTCATAGCTGCCATGCGGTACTCCGGAGGTATTGCCGGGGCCAGGCACGGCAGAACAGCTTGTGATGCCGCACTGGACCCAGTCCATCGCAAAGCCGGAGGGGCTTACCTGCTGCAACCAGTCCGGAAGGTTGCGAGCCATCTGCTTCCACGGGCCGCTCGGGTCCGCAACGCTCGCCGCGTACAGCAGCGGGAGAGGGAGATAGCTGGGGTTGAAGGTCCATTGGCCGAGGCTGGTGAAATCCTTTTTGCCGGGGAGAAGCATGGGGCCGATGCGCGGTACGGTCGAGACCTCTTCCTGTGCAATGTGAAGCAGGAGGCTCTTTCCCTTGGCCTGGTAGTCGGGCCGCTTCCAGAGAGAACCAGCCTGGATCAGGCAGTAGGAGATCCAGAGGTCAGAGTCTGCGGCCGAGTTCTCATCGAGAATTCCCCATTGATTGTCGTCCTTTTTACCCCAGCTCCAGGAGGGAAGGTTTTTCGCAAGGTCGCCCTGGGCGAGATTGTTTTCTGTCCACGACAGAATCTTTTGGAACGAGCGTGGATCGTTGGCGACGAGGGAGAAGAACAAGGCATAACTTTGTCCCTCGGAGGTGGTCATCGCATTGCGGTCGGGATCGACGACGCGGCCATCTGCTTTGAGAAACTGTTCGGCGTAACGATCCCAGAAGGGCCACACGCTCTTCGCGTTGGCAGCAGCGGGGAGAAGCCCAAGCAGCATGAGGGAGAGTAGCCATTGCTTTCTCATGCCGAGGGCTCCAGACGTTTTTTTGCCTGATGGTCGAGGCGGAACTTGATCCAGGGAACGATCACCAGTCCCAGAACAAAGGTGAGAAAGACGATGAGCCAAGGGTATTCGTGCAGCGCGTAGCGTATTTTTGCCCAGAACGGCAGCTTGCCGACGAAGTAGGTGTGGTCGCCCAGGCGGTAGGAGTTGAAGGAGGTGCCGTGGAGGACGCTGACGGACTGGCTGATGTCTCCCGACATGGACGTCTTCCAGAAGGCAGAGGCGAACTGGGAGGTCGAGCTGTTGTCCTTGTACGCGATGGTGACGATGGAGCGGTCCTTATTCCACGGGGACTCGATTCCCTGGATCAGGGCATCGGGAACGTCTCCCAGGTTTTCGATCAGGCTCTTGCGCTGCTGTACCTGTTCGAGGCCGTGCCACCAGTTCGGGCGTAGCTGGGCAATCTGCCACCATGCGTGCTTTGCCGTGTTCCAGAAGTCGCCGGTGTCGCGGACGGAGAGGCTCTGGTCTTTGAGGGTGACAGGGAGCGTGTCTTTCAGGCGCTCGAATGCGGGCTGATTCTGCGGAGTTCCCAGGATCAGGTAGTCTGCGTCCTGCCCGAGGAGAGAGGAGTCGCCAGCCTGGACCCGTAAGGCCGGATAGCCGGTCTGTTCTCCGAAGTAGGCCATCAGGGTAAGGTAGAGAGCTGTTTCTTCCGGCGAAGGAGAGGGCGGAAGAATGATCTTTGTTTGTGCGAAGTCGGCGAAGCGCGTGAAGGGGAATCCTGCGTTTGCGAATAGCTCAAGATTGGGCAGAGTCGCCCAGTGATGCATTCCCTTCAGGTCGAGGTAGGAGCTTTTGACGACAGTTCCCTGAAGGTTGATGGGAGGCGAGTCCTGGCAGTTTCCCATCTTGGCGATCTGGAAATAGAAGTTGAAGAGAAGCGTGTTGCTGAAGGGACGCATGTCGACGACCGGAAGAGGGACCTCGTAGGAGAGATTCTTCTTGGGGTCGTCCGCGTGCGGAAGAGGAAGCTCATTGACCACTGCGCTGTTCGCATCGATACGAAGCGTCGATGCGTTTGCAAGCGAGATGGCGTTGTACCAGTAGTCGATGTGCAGCTTGAGGTTCCTCTTGTCGCCGTAGTAAAGGTCGGGCGGGACGCGGAGATAGACGGGAACTGGGCCGGAGCCATCGCTCTGCAGCTGCGTCAGGCCGGGATAGTCGGTGAAGGGGACGATGTGATCGGTCGAGAGCCAGAGAGGAGCGTCGTCGGCGGCTCGGGGCTCGGGCATCTGGAGATTGTTGATCTGGGAGGTGGCTCCCTGAAACACGGCGTTGCCGATCGCGAGAGATCGCGCGGCTGAGAGGAGATGCTCGGGCGTGTCTCCGGCGATGACGAGCACCTTGCCGTAGGGATCGCTCGGGTTGGTGCGGACGGCGACGACGGGGCCTCTTACGTCGAGGTTGAAGTCGGAGGGAAGCGAAGAGGCATTCTCCGCGAAGAGGATGATGTTGCCCTTGGGGAGAGCTTCGTTGGTGACGGGAAAGTACAGCGGCCGTGATTTGGCGATGGCTCCAAACCAGGAGGCGACGACGCCTGCGGCGGTAAGCGTGGGGCCGGTGGGGGGAGCGGTGAAGACGAACGGGATGGTCGCGCTCTCGCTGCTGACTGCTCCGTCGTAGAAGGGCAGGGGAAGAATCTTCAGGTCGTCGGCGAGGGGGAGAAGAGAGCCCGAGAGCTGGACGGTGCTGGTGTTTTCCACGCGCGCCCAGAGGACGGTGTTCGCGGGGTCTTCGCACTGCTGCGTGTAGTGGCCGATGAACTGAAACTCCAGAACGTTGTCTCTCACCAGGAGTTGCTCGGGCAGGGGAACGAGCGTGGTCAAAGCGTTTTGCATCCTGCCGTTGTTTTCGGGCACGGGCAGGGTAGCGATGAGGGTTCCGTTGAGGATGACTCCGAGATGGCTGAGCTGCGGGATCAGTCCGGGCGAAAAGGCGTAGTTCAGATTGAGAGAGGCCTGCTGAACAAGCTCGTTCTGCGGGAGAGAGAAGGGGATCTTCCGCGATGCGGCTACGCCGTGAAAGACAATCTCTTCGGGAATGCCGATGTCGCGAAGCGCGAACGTCGTGTTGAAGTTGCCTTCGGTGGAAGCAGGTTTTGCGGGGGCGGCTGCAGGAGCTTTCTGGGGCTTCTGCGCATTGAGCGTCGCGAGGCCGCACAGAAGGAAGAGAAGCACGGCGGCGCCAGCGCTGGCTGTGGTCTTGATGGGGGAGGACTTCTTGCGGGGAATCCAGCCGGTCAGAGCGTACCAGACTCCTCTTATGGAGAGGTGGACAAGACGGGCAAAGCTGTGCAGCGGACGGTCCGCCACGCGGCGCTCGTTACGGGTGAGCCATGAATCGGCACTGGAGTAGAGAGCCAGTGTGAGGTTTTCTTCTTCTTCCAGTGTGAGTGGTTTGTACTGCAGGCGAAGCGTTGTTCCGGTCAGTCCTACAATGGTTGCGGGGAGAGGGACCTGCTTCCCACGTACGGCGTAGACAATATGAATATCACTGCCGATGGGCAGGTTGATTGCACCTTCGAGCTTGATCATTGCGCCGCCAAGGGACATATCGGTGGACTCTCCAAAGACGCTGGTGCCATCGGGAAGCTTGATCTCGGCGGCTCGCTGCACATTGATGCGGACCTCTTCTCTCCTCTGGCGCGCCTCGTAGGCGACCGCGTTGGCGGTGCCGAGAATGACCAGGTTGAAGAAAATCCAGAAGACATTCATCGCGAGGGTTCCAGCCTGATGAGGATTCCAGTAGAAGAAGCGGATCGGGGCGATGGCGAGGCCCAGCACGTTCAGCAGGATCAGGATGATATAGGGACGGGCGATGTGGGCGTCGAAGTATCCGCTGGCGATGAGACCGCCCTTTGCCGTGACGTTGAACTTGCCGAGCTTGGGATTGAAGAGAGCCATAACCGTTGGCCACAAAATATAGGGCGACAGAACGGCCTCGTAGACCTCGTTCCAGAAAGAGTATCGATATCGCCCCTGGATACGAAGGTTGGTCACGTTGGAAAGAAAGAGGTGTGGGGCGGAGTAGACGAGAATGGCTCCCCAGAAGCCGGGAATATTGAGGCAGCCCAGCAACATAAACACCAGCGGAGCCGTAAGAAAGATGAGGCGGGGCATGGCATAGAAGAAGTGAGCCATTGCGTTGAAGTAGCAGAGCCGCTGTGGCCACTTCAGCCCACGGGCGAAGAGAGGGTTGTCGGTGCGAAGAATCTGGACCATGCCGCGAGCCCAGCGGACGCGCTGACCGATGTGGCCGGAGAGGCTCTCGGTGGCCAGACCGGCGGCCTGCGGGAAGTTGATGTAGGCGGTGTTCCAGCCATTCATCTGGATGCGTAGCGAGGTGTGCGCGTCTTCGGTTACGGTTTCGACTGCGATGCCTCCGATCTCATCCAGAGCCGTGCGGCGGATTGCAGCGCACGAACCGCAGAAGAAGGTGGCGTTCCAGAGATCGTTGCCGTCCTGGATGACTCCGTAGAACAGTTCTCCCTCGTTTGGAATGGACATGAACTGATTCAGGTTTTTCTCAAACGGGTCGGGCGAATAGAAGTAGTGCGGGGTCTGCATGATCCCCAGTTTTTTATCCTTCAAAAACCACCCGAGGCTCATCTGAAGGAAGCTGCGGGTAGGGATGTGGTCGCAGTCGAAGATGACAACGAACGGTGAGTCCACCTTTGTCAGGGCGTGATTGATGTTTCCCGCCTTGGCGTGCTTGTTGTCGGAACGGGTGATGTAGCCGATCCCGGCTTTTTCGCAGAATTTGCGGAAGTCCTCCCGGCGTCCGTCATCGAGTACATACGGATGCAGCTTGTCGGCGGGGTAGTCGATGTTCAGAGCTCCGAAGATCGTGGAGCGCACGACGGCCAAGGGCTCGTTGTAGGTGGGAATGAAGAGGTCCACATGAGGCCATTCGTCGACGTTGTCGGGCATGGGGGCCGGAGGACGGCGAAGGGGTTGGATCGTCTGGACGTATCCGAGATACAGGATGATGAAGGCGTATGCTTCGGCGGAGAGCAGCAGAAGCATGAAGAAGATATTGATGATCCCGATCGCCCGGCCATGCTCGGACAGAGCTTTGAAGACCTCGGAGATTCTCCAGTAGGCGTAGCGCCCCGTGGACAGCATCGAGGCGAACATGAGGGCAAGCGTGACCAGGTTGGATGGGGAGACGGCGTGGACGATATAAGCAACCAGAATGGTCAGGATGGCCAGGGCGGCCTGTTCCGGCCAGTCGAACTTAACCGTGATGCATTCAAAGGCAAAAAAGAGCAGGGCGCAGTAAATGAGGAAGCGTGTAGCGCTGGCCAGAAAGCTGGTGCTTGTTCCGAATGCGCCCCAGCGAGAATAAAGTTCTGTCATCGTTCTCTCCATCGGCCGTGGAAGGCAGTCGCTACTCGAATGGGAGCTAACTCACGTAACTTGATGGCAAGTTCCATAAAGTCGTGTGAGACGGCAGATGCGGGAGCGTGGTCTGCCACGGTCATCCGATCTGCGATGGCGGAGGGAATATCCGGGCTCCTTCGAATGCTGACAGGAAGAAGACGGTCGCCAATCTGACGAATGGAGAGATTGCGCGCTTCCTGATCCATCAGACTGTTGGCATCCACTTTATTGAAGAGGTAGAGCGGGAGCGGAGTCTTGATTCCTTTGCTGCGCATGGTCGCAATGGAGGATTCAATGCGGGGAACCGTCAGAAAAGAATTCAGGTCGGACAGCAATGGAACCAGCACGACCGAGCACAGGCTAAAAATTTTGTGCAGCAGCGTCGTCGAGGCCGGACCCAGGTCAAAGATGGTTCTTTGTCCCAGCTGCATTGCCTTTGCGACATCCACATCCAGCCACTCTTCTGTGACCTCTTCCGTTTCAAGTACATGCATAGGAGCGTAATTTCCTCCCGGAGCTACGAAGGTGCGCAGGCCGGGACGGAGATCACTGGCTCCGAAGTAGAACGGCAGCAGCCCGGTTCCGGAGGTATCGACCAGGACGACCTCTTCGCCGAGGGAGCAGAGGATGCGTCCAAGGTTCGCCGCAATCGTCGTTTTTCCAACTCCTCCGGCAAGCGAGTAGATTGCGATCGCGGTGGAGGTCGTGGGTGGTTCCGCTGGGGAGACCGCTGGAGGAGGCGTGGAGATTACTTCAGGAACAGCGATGTTTTCGGGTGGTTCAAGGACAGGAGGTGGGGGAGCAGCAGCGACGCTTTCCTGTGGCGCTGCTACTGCGGGAGGCAGAGGGGAATGCTGATCGACCTCCGTGAGAGCCGCAGGACGTTGCTCCGGCAGGGGTCTACGGGGAAACGTGCGATACGGGACCTGCTCCACATTCTCTAGCGAATAGAGATGCGCAATATCTTCGGCTAAATTTTCTTTTCCCTTAAGCTTGTTTTCGCCTGTTCCCATCGATCAAGCCACCCTATGTCTGAAACCATTGAAATTTCTGGCGCAGAAATTCTTTTGTTTGCAAAAGAATCAGGAACTCGATACATCAAAAAGCAATGATTTAAGTGCTCTGGGATAAAAGCAGTTGAGGCAGGGACCGCAAAGAAAGCGCTAAAGGTGATTCACTGTTCAAGCGGCTGACTTGCTGCCATCGTATCGCCCTTCGTGGGTGAATAAGCAAATATACTCTCAGCGTGCTCGGGTAAAGCTTTCTATTGCTGCGGTAACAGCTTAGCACCGTATGACTTGGGGGATAACCGGCTAAGTTGAGTGCAACACAGACTTTTTCCGGTTTTTTAGACTTGCGTGACGGACAGGTTACGGGTGGGAGACTTCGTGCGCCTCGTTGTAGAAGACAGAGGCGGCCTGTTCGATCTCGGAGATCAGGCGGCGGCATCGCGCCATCTCGCGGCGCTGGTGAGGACCGACTTCAAACTGTGCCGCGAATTCCAGCTGTTGTACGTTTGCCAGCTCCTGAGAGATGGCCGTGCGTAGGTAGCGGAACTTCGCCGGGTTCGTTCGGTTGCTGAAGTCCAGGAGCCTGAGCTGTTCGGTGATGTCGTGAATGCGGTCCAGGCTTTGTGCCAGGGCGTTGCTTGTTCGCACGGGCCAGAGCTGGTCGAAGATGAACCACATGACAAGGATGCCGAGCGAGACGCCAACCAGTCGGTCGCGGGCGGGAGTGAGTGTGGTGCTGGCACCGAATTCGGGCAGGGTCGTAAGAAAAAATGCGAAGGCAATCTGTACGCCGACGTAACCGATGCGCGGGCTGCGCATGACCCATCCGCTCAGTAGAGCAACAAGCCCGACGACCACAAGCAGAGATGTGATCGAGTCCATGTTGGGGTACAGGAGGGCGACGGTTGCGATGCCGAGCACGCCGCCTAGCGCGGCTCCCAGAAAGCGGTAGAGCTGCTTCTGCTTCATGGCTCCGGTGGAACTTAATCCGGTGAAGAGCACGGTGACGACGCAGGTGAGGATGCCAGGCCACGCGATGGCGTTGTAGATGATGTAGCAGACCGCAACGGCGAGGGTCAGCTTAAGAGCGTATAGAACGACGTTGGGGGACTGGAAGACGCCCGGGAGAAAGTAAGTGGTAGAGGGCGCTTCTTCGGTCGTCTCCGGTTGAGGGAGTGGAGGTTTTGCTTCGGGGTTTAATGCTTCGGAGTATTGATGAAGCTCCAGCACGACCTCGCGAAGGGAATGAGGTAACGACTGCGGGAGATCGTGCGGGACGATGGGTTGCGGTGTTTCACGCAGGATGTGCGAGCACAGCTCCACGATTGTTTTGTACGCGGCGAGAGTATGTTCGTCCTCCTGATGGTGGCGGGTGAACCCGAAGGGAACGCTCTTCTGGATGATGCGGGTCAGCAGGCCGATCCGGTAGTGCAGGCCGAGGGGAAGCTCGGAAAGATCGTGCGTGCCGTCTCGCAGACGGTCGTAAAGCTCGTTGAGGTAGAGGTCGCCGGAGTGCTCGTATTGGAGAAGCTTTTGGTGAAGCGTTTTAATGGTGGAGACATTGATCGGTTGCTGGGCAAGGGCGCGATAGAAGCTGCGGAGGGTCGAGACGCGTGCCTTCATCTCGCGGTCGAGCAGCTCGGCGGGATGACGTGTTCCGAAGATGTATTCGACGGCAGTTGCCGAGCCCAGAACGACACCGAAGGAGGCCATGTTGTAGAGGCTCGAAGTGACGATGCTGTCGGCGGAGCGATGCGTATCCCAATAGGATGTGTTGATGAAGCCGTAGAAGCCGAAGATTGTCCAGAAGAGGGGAGTGCGCGTCGCCAACATGCAGAAGGCCGCTACAAAGGCTCCTACAATGACGAGGAAGAATCGCGCGACCTCGGTGCCATCGGTGATCTGAGCCCATGCCGCTGTTATCAGGAACGCGGCGATGGAGCCGGAGAAGATCTGGATTCCAGTTTTGAGGGTCAGACTTGGGCGCTCTCTCTGCATGAGAAAAAGAAGTGCAAGAGAGAGCGAGATGCTGGGAACGCGGAGCGTCATCGCAAGCAACAGCGCGATGAGCACTCCCAATGTATCGCGCAGGCTCCCCGCCATTCTTCCAGGGTAAGGAGTAAGCTCCTGGGCGAATATGGCGATAATCCCGTTGCGTGCGGACCTCTTCATGGCTTCTTACCGAACGACCGTGATGGCAGTAGCGCCGATGCGGAACATGCTGGGATCAGGATTGGTGACGCGGATACGAACTGGAAAACGCGCCGAGAGATGAACCCAGTTCAAGGTGCGGTCGACTGCGGGGAATCCGTTGGTCACTCCGCCATCTTCAGGAAAGATGCCACGACCGACGCTGTCTACGACTCCGTCAAAGCGCTTGTTGGAGTGCTCCATCAGGTAGACCTCGACGTGCATGCCGGGCTGAATGTGCTTCAGCTTCGACTCGCGGTAGTTAGCGAGTACCCACCAGGTTCCTGTGTCGATGAGAGTGAACATGGGAGTTCCGGGGTGCGCGTAGGCTCCTTCGGAGATGTTCATGTTGGTGACGTAGCCGTCAAACGGAGCGCGAACGCGGCACCACTCGAGGTTGAGCTCTGCTTGCTGCACCTTGGCTGCGCGGTTCGGACGCTGCGCGATCAGGGTTTCGAGCGTGTCCACGGTATGTTGCGCTTCGCCGAGTTTGGAGACGGAGGCTTGCAGGCCCGCTTCCGATGCCTGCCTCGATGCCATGGCCATCGACTGCTGCGCCTGTGCCTGTAGGAGTTGTGAGGCTGCCTGGCGGGAGGCTTCTTCAGCGACACGAAGCGCTGTCTGCGTCTGGTCGACCTGCTGGGTGGTCACATAATGCTTTTCAAGAAGAGGAGCGATGCGGTTGTAGTCGTTCTGCGCGAACTTCAACTGCGCGTCGGCGGCGGTCTGCGCGGCGGCTGCGCGCTGAACGGCGGCCTGCGCGGCCTGATAGTTTGCCTGCGCCGCGCTGATGCCGCTTTGCGAACCGAGCACCGCTGCGCGAGCCGTTCCTACAGCGCTTTTCTCCGTTGCGATGCGCCGCTCTTCGTCGTGGATCTGGCCTTCCAGCATGGACTGGTCGGCCTTCGCCTGCTGCAGCGCATACTCATAAGGCCGCGGGTCGATGACGAAGAGGAGGTCGCCTTTGTGCACGACCTGGTTGTCTTTCACCAGAAGCTGCACGAGGCGTCCTTCGACCTCGGGAGCGAATGCGATGGAGTTTGCGCGGACGGTGGCATCGTCGGTGCGAGGATGTTTGTCTACCTGTAGTCCTGCGATGATCAGAGCCGCAATGGCAAGACTGACAATTGCAATGCCAGTGACTTTGCCGACTGCTTTTTTGTCATTCCAATTCATGGTGTGTCCTTATGCGAAGAAGAAGAGCCACAGCAGGCAGGTGAATAAGACGACCATGCAGGGATAGATCAGGGCAGGGTGTCCTACTGTGTGCAGAATCTTGTAGCGGCGCAGTACTCCATGAGCTACGCCGGTAAGACCGACCGCGACGCAGAGGGAGAGCAGCCAGCCGGGAAAGTACGATCCGACAATTTCAACGTTGGGATTGAGACGGCACCCAATCGTCGCAAAGCAAAGGAAGAAAGATGCTGCTGTCGTGCAAAAGGATTTCATGGATTGACTCCCGTGGGCTGAGTCGTTGTATCGGATAGTTTTCCTGTGGCGTAGGTCAATGCAACTTCACTTTGCGCAAGCCGTGCTCGTGCTCGTACAACTGCGAAACGGGCTTGTGCGAGCTGGCGCTCTGACTGTACGACATCGACCAGCGAACGCACCCCGTATTTGAAGGCATCGAGGGAAGAATCGTAAGAGATCTGCGCTGCCGACAGGAAGGTTTGCGAAGAATGCTGCTGTTCGAGCGCCGTCTGGTACTCCACGTATGCGTCCCACACCTGGCGGGTTACGGCATCCTGCGTGGCGCGCTGTTCTTCGGCAGCCGCTTTCTGCGCGGCCTGCGCGGATTGGACCTCGTGGCGTCGAGCACCGTTGAAGATCTCCCACTTTAGCTGCATGGCGGCTGACCATGTTGTTACGTTGGCGTAGCCGAGTTGTCCCCAATCGGCGGTGGGCCACATGGCGGTCTGCCCTGCCGTGGCGTCGAATCCGACCTTGGGAAGATAAGCAGAGTGGGCGATTTTAGTGGCCTGCTGCGCTTCGCGAAGCTCCTGTGCGCGAGCCAGGAGGTCGGGCCTGTTCTTCCAGGCTTCCTTGACCAGGTCTTCCACCGAAGTCGCAACCTCTTCGACGTGCTTCTCTGACTGGGGGACTACTTCAATCTCTGTTGTTGGTTCTACGCCGATCGATTCGGTAAGAGAGAGCTTGGCCTTCCTGACCTGTCCTTCGGCATCGGCCAGTTCGTAGCGTGCTTCCGCAGCTCCTGCGTCCGCGTTTTGTACGTCCGGCAGTGTGGCCCGACCATTATCGAACTGAGAGTGAGCGTTCTGCATGAGAGTTTCAGCCGTCTGGAGGATTGCCTTTGCAGCCTCGAACTGTCCTTCCGACTGCTGAAGCTGATAAAACTGCGCGGCAGTTTTGAATGCGATGGTCTGATGAGTTCGGCCAAGCTGGAGAGTGCGGGCCAGCTCCAGAGCTTTGCTGGCCTCCAGGCGATGTCCGCGGGCGAAATCAAGGACGGTGTATTCCAGCTCCAACTGGCCAAGCGCGAGGGGCTCTTCTACGGTCACATAACCGCGAGGCGCAAGGGGCTTGGGGAAGGGGACGATAGTCCGGAGATCGCTTCCCTGCGCGGCGAAGGCCAGCAGCGGCATGTATTGAGCGCGCTCGACCCCAACATGCTCGAGCGCGCGCTTTGCGGTTGCCCAGGCGATCCTGGTTTCAGGGCTTGCCTGTTCGGCGATGTCGACTAATTCGGGAAGAGTGTATGCGTGGGAGGCGTCCAGCTTTGGGATGGGAAGATTTGTCTTTGTCTGACGCAGGCATTCGGCAGCGCTGCGTGTTGTGATGGCGGTGCTGCACAGATCGTTCGCAATCTGGCTGGGGCCGGACGAGATCGCGGTTGTTTGTCCTGGTGCCATGTGGCTGAGCAGGGCAAGACTCATGAGCGCGCTGGTTAGCCACTGCCTCTGGAGTTGAGCGGGTTTGGAGTGATGTGTGTACATCGTATACATAAAGGAGTATACACCGTATACTTATTCCGATACAATTTTATTTATGACGGTAGAAACTTCCAGCAAAGAGGCGAGTCTGCGAGAGCGTCTGATCCAGGTAGCTGGCCGGCTTTTAGTCGAAGAAGGATACGACAGTGTATCCATGCGCCGGGTTGCTCAGGAAGCAGGGTGTTCGCAGATGGCGACTTATCGGTACTTTTCCAATAAAGAAGCCCTCATTCAACATCTGTGCGTTCAACTCTATACCTCTTTTACGGTCAGGATGTATGCGGAGATGTCTACTGTCTCTGCTCCCTGGGATAAGATTCGGATCTTTATCAAGGCGCTTCTTGATTTTGCCACGGCTTATCCGGACCACTACTCTTTAATTTTTCTGGTGCGCCATTCCGATAAGGAAGTCTTTGAAGAGCGTGAGAAGCTTGGCCGTGAGTTTCTGAAAGGGATTCGCAAGATCGTTGCTGACCTTTTGCCGGAATCGACCTCAATCTCGGTCATCGATTCTCGTATGCGGCAGGCTTTGTGTGTTCTGCATGGCACGGCGGCGCTTCTGATCGCTCATCCGAATGCGTATCGGCTTTCAAGAAATATTGCGCAGAAGGATGCTGAAGCTGCAATCGCATCTCTTATGGCACCTATATAGATAGGGGGATGTTTTTACCAGAGCATTAATTATGTCGCCTCCCACGATGGGTTACTTTGTACGACACCGTTGATGCTGAGATTCAGCTGCCGCCAGTAATCTCGGTGGGAGCGCGATCTGGCGTGGTTGCGGTTCGAGCCTTTGTAGCGGAAGTAAGCAACAGAGCTAAGTTGTTTGTGATGGACGTGCCCCTAAATATCTGATTCGATGACAGTACTGTGCCGTGGAGTATGCTTGCCTGACACGTGCACCTCATGGTCATGGAGATACCTTGGGCGATAGTTCGCATCTGAAAGCAGCGTTGAATACCTGGCAGCTTTGGGGAATTGCAGTTGGCCTTGTTATCTCAGGAGAGTATTTCGGCTGGAGTTATGGATGGGCAAGCGCGGGTACGCTCGGATTTCTTCTGACCACACTCTTCGTCGCTACGATGTATACGGCATTTATCTTCAGCTTCACGGAGCTGACAACGGCGATTCCCCATGCCGGTGGGCCTTTTGCCTATGCGGAGCGCGCCTTTGGTGAATTGGGAGGCTACCTCGCCGGAGCCGCAACGCTGATTGAGTTTGTGTTTGCTCCGCCAGCAATTGCTCTGGCTGTGGGAGCGTACCTCAATGTGCAGTTTCCTTCTCTGGCGCCGAAGCATACTGCAGTGCTTGCGTATCTTGTGTTCATGGCGATCAACATCGTCGGGGTAAGAGTTGCGGCCAGTTTTGAGCTTTTTATCACGGTGCTTGCAATTATTGAGCTGCTGGTTTTTATGGCGGTTGTAGCGCCCGGCTTTCATCTCGGTAACTTTGTCTCGCACGGCTGGGCTGGTCAGGACCATTTCACGACAAACGCATTTCGAGGAATGTTTGCGGCTGTTCCATTCGCCATTTGGTTCTTTCTCGCGATAGAAGGTGTGGCCATGGCTGCCGAGGAAGCAGAGAAGCCTGCGCATTCAATCCCAATTGCTTATATTGCAGGCATCGGTACGCTGCTTGTGCTTGCACTCGGAGTGATGTTCTTCGCTGGAGGAGTCGGTGAGTGGCAACAACTAGCCAATATTAATGATCCGCTGCCGCAGGCAATGAAGATGATTGTAGGTACAGCGAGCGGGTGGCTGCATATGTTGGTATGGCTTGGATTGTTTGGGCTAGTGGCTTCGCTGCACGGCATCATCTTTGGTTATTCTCGACAGATCTTTGCTCTGGCACGCTCCGGTTATCTGCCGCAGGTCTTCAGCAGAATTCATCCACGTTTTCAAACTCCGTGGATCGCAATTCTTGCTGGCGGTGTCGTCGGTATAGCAGCAATTTACAGCGACTCGTGGATTACGATTGGGGGACAACCTCTAACAGCAAACATCGTTACGATGTCGGTGCTGGGAGCGCTGGTAATGTATGCGATCAGCATGTTGTCTTTATTTCGGCTGCGCCATTCCGAACCTGAGATGACAAGACCTTTTCGCGTGAAGCTGTATCCTTTTGCTCCGATCTGGACGCTGATGGGAACAGTGATTTGTCTTGCGAGCATCGTTTACTACAATCGGGTGATCTCGCTGGTGTTCTGTGGCTTTCTCGGCATCGGTTATCTTTTATTCCGGGTTATCCGACGATCAGCGACCGTATGATGAGACGCAATGGCCTTCTCGCACACGATTAACGGCACGACGTATCGTTTTGAGGATCTGAAGACGCTGCTCGCGCGAGCAACGCCAGCGCGCTCTGGCGATAATCTGGCAGGAATCGCTGCGGCTTCGGAGATCGAGCGTGCTGCGGCTTGCTTTGCCCTGGCTGATCTTCCGATGAAACACTTTCTCAATGAGGCTGTTATTCCTTATGAGAGTGACGATGTAACTCGTCTGATTGTGGATGCTCATGATGCCGAGGCCTTTCAAGCAATCTCGCATCTTACGGTAGGACAGTTTCGCGAATGGTTGCTGGATTCGCAGCGGACTTCGGAAGCGCTTGCGTCTGTCAGTCGCGGGCTTATGCCGGAGATGGTCGCTGCAGTTTCAAAGCTGATGCGTAACCAGGATCTTATTCTCGCGGCCAGCCGTATCCGCGTCATAACTCGCTTTCGTTCGACGATTGGTCTTCCGGGAACGATGGCTGTACGGCTCCAGCCGAATCATCCGACGGATGATCCGCGGGGGATTCTGGCCTCAGTTATCGACGGTGTTCTTTATGGTTGCGGCGACGCCGTAATTGGTATCAACCCGGCGAGTGACAGTGTCGGTTCTGCTATCAGGCTGCTGCAACTGATCGACGATTTTCGGCAGAGATTTGAGGCGCCGATTCAGAGTTGTGTTCTGACGCATGTTACGAATACGATCGAAGCGATTCGTCAGGGAGCGCCGGTCGATCTTGTCTTTCAGTCTATTGCCGGAAGCGAGAAAGCGAATGCGAGTTTTGGAGTTACGCTATCCCTGTTGCGCGAAGCCCAGGAGGCTGCGCTGGAGTTGGCCCGCGGTACGATAGGTTCCGACTGCATGTACTTCGAGACAGGGCAGGGGAGCGCTCTTTCGGCAGAAGCAAACCTCGGTGTTGATCAGCAGACCTGCGAGGCTCGTGCATATGCGGTTGCTCGCGCTTATCGACCGCTGTTGGTGAACACAGTCGTTGGCTTCATCGGTCCGGAGTATCTCTTCGATAGCAAGCAGATTATTCGAGCGGGACTTGAAGATCATTTTTGCGGCAAGCTTCTGGGGCTGCCAATGGGGTGCGATATCTGTTACACCAATCACACTGAGGCCGACCAGGATGACATGGATACTCTGTTGACCCTGCTCGGTGTAGCCGGCGTGAATTTTATTATGGGAGTGCCGGGAGCAGACGACATCATGCTGAATTATCAGAGCACATCGTTCCATGACGCTCTCTATATTCGCAAGGTGCTGGGACTAAAACGTGCCCCTGAGTTCGAAGCCTGGCTGGAGGCGATGCAGATTGTCGATGTCAGAGGAAACTTCACGTTCTCTCGAACCACCTTTGAGCGTTTGCTTCCTGCTGCGACGGAGGTTTCCCTGTGAGCGAGGACATCTCGAGAACAGAGCCCTGGCATGTGCTGACGCAGTGGACTTCGGCGCGAATCGCGATGGGGCGGGTGGGTTCAAGTCTTCCGACGAAGGCCGTGATGGAGTTTAATGCCGACCATGCTTTGGCAAGAGATGCGGTGTATGCTTCGCTAGATCTTGCCGAAATGCAGGAGCAATTTGCGCAGGCTGGTTTTACTACGCTTGTGGCACGCAGTCGTGCACAAAGCCGTTCGGAGTATCTTCGTCGGCCAGACCTTGGACGGTCACTGGACCCTGTTTGCGCCGCAGAGTTGCAACTCAAAAATATCGAAGAGAGTGGCATGCTTTCGGTAGTTGTTGCCGATGGTCTCTCTGCTCTGGCTCCGAGGCTGCACGCAGCGCCGCTGCTCAAACAGCTGTGTGAGGGATTGGGCCATTGGAAGCTCGACTCAGTGGTTCTCGCTACGCAGGCTCGCGTTGCTCTGGGGGACGAGATTGGAGAGCTTCGCGGGGCTGAAGCGGTTCTCGTGCTTATCGGGGAACGACCGGGGTTGCGATCGTCAGATAGTCTGGGAGCGTATCTTACCTATCGACCCAGGGTGGGCAGGATGGACTCCGAGAGAAACTGCATCTCGAACATTCGTCCTGTTGGACTGGGGTATGAGCAGGCTGCATTTCGTCTGAAGCATCTTCTGGAACGGGCGCGAATTTTGGGAGCTACGGGTGTCTCGCTGAAGGATGAAAGCGATGATCTTCCTGCACTGCAGTAGAAGATCTCTTGCTTATGCGCTTCTTGAAAACGGGTGGATCCTGCCTCTTTATCCATTGATGAGAAGTGATGGGACGAAATGTTCGTAATGTGCGAAATCTTACGTGCATTACATGAGGCGTGTCTTTGTTTCATTTCGATACTTTAGGGGACTCAGCGGAGTCCTGTGAGAGTGATTGTTGAGCGGGAAGGATCGTTCGTGTGCTCGTTCTCGTACAGGATTTGTATACAAGGTGGAATATTTTGTTATTTCATAGAAAAATCCGATCTCGTATTTTGTTTATTACATATTGAAAATAAAGGGAATGTTCCTGGGAAATTTTTCTCGTAAAAAATCTATTGACATTGTTTTTGAAAATTCATATAAGAAGGAAACTTCTTACTGGTTTTTCCTGATTTAGCAACGACAACTGTCTTTTTAACTCACGGATCTTTTCTTGCAGACCGACTAAGGACAACTACATCTTGCACTGGAGGGGGCTCAGTATGTTTCGGGTACATCGAGAAACCGAGGTCATCGTGGAATTAACCGGGATGCGATCCATGCTTGTCGTGCCGGTGTCGGTTTGACTCCGGTAGGCGCGTCGGACATGCAGTCAACGAAGCGAATTAGCTTCGATCTTCGAGTCTCTCTCGTTTCCTTCCAGAAAGAAGAACGCAAGTTCACCTTCTAATTCATGGGTATGGGCCGGTTGTATTGGGCTCTCTTGATCGGCAAGAGGAGTGTCATGAAGATTCTGAGTTGTACCTTGATGTTTTGCCTGGTTGCATCATCGGGCATGCTTGCTCAAGCTGGTGATCCTGCCAAAGTTGCTGCATACCTCAAGTCGCTTCCTGCTGCCGAGGCGGTACCACTCGATGAAGCCAGGCGAGAGATGCTGGCAACGTCCGCGATTCTTTGCTCGGACCATATCCAGGAAAGTCCTGCCAATCGGAATAACTATCTTTGGCAATACAAAGGCAGTCCGCAGTTATTGGATGCCTATCTTAACAATCGTGCTTTTTATGGATGTGCTAACTGGCATGATGCGGTGGCATCGGTTTGGATGATGGTTTCCACTCTGAAGCAGGATCCGAAGATATCGCTCAATACAACAATCAAAGATATTGCAACGACCCACTTCAAGAAGCCGAATGTGGATGGGGAGTATGCGTTTTTTAGTGGAGAGCGTCCGACTCCAGGTGGGATGAGCTTTGAAAGGCCATACGGGTATGCCTGGTTGCTTAAGCTTTACGGCGAGGCTAAGGCGGGTAGTACCGAGGACGATAAGAAGCTGGCTACCGCAGTTGCGCCGTTGGCCCGGTGGATGTCGGAGCGGCTGGTTTATTACTTCTATAACCTGAAGTTTCCCTTTCGATCGGGAGTAGAGACGAATACCGCGTGGACGATGAGCCTTGCTTTGGATGGGGCGAGTCTTTCAGAGGACGATACCCTGAAGCGGACGATTCACGACAATGCAATTCGCCTGTTCAGCGGCGATAAGCACTGTGCAACGAACTTTGAGCCTCAGAATAATGACCTGATTTCAGCGTGCCTTAGTGAAGCTGCAATCATGAGTCGCGTTATGGAGCAGGCAGAGTACTTAAAGTGGCTGGATACGTTTTTGCCTCCTGTCTATTCCGATGCGTTCCAGGTGTATGCGAAGCCAGTGGACATCAGCCACACAAATACATCAGGAGCTGATGCGCAGATTCAACAGATAGCCCAAACCAGGCTGATCGGACTTCAGTTTCAGCGTGCTACAAGCATGTTGACGATTGCATATGCCCTTCCGAAGGAAGATGCACGCGTCGGTGTTCTGAAAAATCTTGCGACACAGAATGCGAAGTGGGCATACGAAAAGTACGGCACTGGGGGATACGAAGGGCAACACTTCCTGGGAACATACGCGCTTCTCTATGAGAACGAGGTGAAGGGGCCAGCTCCTCTTGCTCCGCCGGCCAAGCCGAAAGACGGCGGAACGAAAAGTGCTGCTGGCAGTATGTGATTCTGAACCTTCCTGCATCGTTTGGAACCGATCCATCTTGAGAGAGATAGACAGAAAAGGATAAGGATTATGCGCATTGCGTCACAAGTGTTTGTGCTGTGTCTTGTTGGAGCGGCTCTCCCGCTTCAGGCACAGTCACCGGCCCGGGACAGCGCGAAGATCGCTGCTTATATCAAGTCGCTGCCAACAGTAAAGCCGCCTGATTACAACGAAACGGAACGCCTTGCGTTGTCCGCAAATCCTCTGGGATGCGAGGAGCATCCGCATGCTGCCCCTCGCAACATTCCTGCATATTTGTGGCAGAGAGAGGGCAAGCCACAATTGATGGAAGACTACGATCACAAGCGAGCATTTTATGGATGCCTGGACTGGCACTCGGCTGTGAACTCTACATGGATGATGGTGTCCCTGATCAAGAGCGATTCAACGATCGCAACCGGGCCTGCAATTCGAAACGAACTTCAATATCACATCCAGAAATCTAATATTGACGGGGAGATGGACTTCTTTACTCATCTGCGCGGTATTGGCGCGGATTTTGAAAAGCCCTATGGCTATGGATGGTTGCTGAAGTTCTTTGGTGAACTGAAAACGTGGGATGATCCTGAAGGTAAGCGGGCTGCCACGGCTCTGGAACCGATGGCAACCTGGTTTGCCAAGACATTTGGCGATTATCTAAAGAGCCTGAACTATCCGGTGCGTGTCGGGCTTCATCCAAATACAGCTCTCGATATGGGTTTTGCTCTGGACTACACCACGCATACTCACGACACAGAATTGGAAAACACGATTCGTGAGACGGCGATGAGGCTGTTCGGTAACGACAAAAATTGTCCTACGGCAACAGAGCTTGTCTTCAATGATTTTGCTTCACCCTGTCTTCTGGAGGCCGCACTGATGGGACGTGTGATGACTCCTGACGCATACGCAAAGTGGCTGGATGATTTTCTCCCGCCAGTCTACTCTGAGGAGTTTGCGGCTTATGGGAAAGACATCGATGCGGTTCATGGGAACAATCGGGATACTACTGGAACGGACGAGGAAGGCATGCCAAATGCCCATATGATCGGTCTGAACTTTCAGCGTGCGACCGATCTGATGTGGATTACGAAGAGCCTTCCCCCAAACGACCCGCGTGTACCGGCTTACCGCAAGCTTGCGGATATTAATGGCAAACAGGGATACGACAAGATTGGCATGGGTGGCTATGCCGGTACTCACTGGCTTGCGACCTACGCGCTCATGTATGAAAACCTGGTGGACGCAATGAAGGAGAAAAAATAGTTTTGCCACGATGAAGAGGAGAATCGAGGAAGGAACTGGCCTTGACTCTCCCTTCTTCGCGGGGGTATATCTAGGGCGCAAGCAATTGCATATCTTTTGTATACCAAATAAGACAAATGACTGAATCATCAAGAGTTTATAGGGAATTGAAACAAGATATTGTGACTTGTGCCTTAGAACCCGGGCTATCGATCTCAGAACATGAGATGTGCCAACGCTACTCCGCCAGCCGCACACCCGTGCGTGAGGCGTGCAGGAAGCTGTGCAACGAATCGCTGATGCAGATGATTCCATTTCGCGGCTACAGTATCCCGACACTAACGATTGAGGAGTACCGCAATCTTCATGAATTGCAGACGGTGGTTGAACCTGCAGTTGCGGCTCTGGCTGCAGAACGGGCGACGGCTGCGCAGATCAAGGAGATTGAGTCGTGGGCAAGTTATGAATACAACGTCGGTCAGAAAAACAGCTACTACACCTTCCTGGAGTGGAATCGTAACTTCCACATCTGTATTGCCGCAGCGAGCCGCAATCAGACGTTTCTCGAGTTAGAGCGGAACATTCAGACCAGGCTTATGCGTTATTACTACCTCGTCATAGTGATGGATAGTTACGGTCCGGAACTGGTTGAGGAACATCATGATCTGGTTCGTGCGATCAAATCCGGTAATCCGGAGATGGCGCGTAATCGTGCCAGTGAACATCTGACCAATACTGTGCGGCGCAGCATGAACGTCGATCTTCGTTTGGCAAACCATAGCTCGGAACGCCTTCTAAGGGACGAGGAGATGGATTGGCCTTTGAAGACACCGCAACGCGGCGCGCGAGCCAAGAAGAGGCCACCGGTAACACGGCGGCGCAAGCTCCTGCCGCGATGAACGAAGTTGAGTTGATCTCAGGAAAAGAAGAAAGGCAGTCGTAGTTATCTCATGACACATGTCGCTATTGATACCGGTGGAACTTTTACGGATTGCGTTTATCTGCAGGATGGGAAGCTTGAGGTTCTCAAGGTATTTTCTACTCCGCATGACCCTGGGGAGGCTGTGCTGAATGGGCTTCGACAGATTTCTGCGGAAGCCAGGGTTGTCGTGCGACATGGTACGACCGTGGGAACAAATGCCATGTTGGAGCGAAAGGGCGCTCGCGTTGCATTTGTAACTACGAAAGGCTTTGAAGATACGATTGCGATTGGCCGACAGGCGCGACCCAAGCTGTATGACTGGTTTCAACCAGCGCCAGAGTGTCTGGTTCCAGCGGATTTGCGCTTTGGCGTGAGCGAACGCACGAGTGCAGAGGGAGAGATCATTCTGCCCGTCAATCCGGAAGAATTGAAAGAACTGGTAGTACGCATTCGTAATGCAAAGGTTGATGCTGTCGCTGTTTCTCTCCTATTTGCGTTTGCAAATCCTGCAAATGAACGAAGGGTTGCCGAGGCATTAGGGGAGCTCGGGATTCCTCTTTCTATTTCACACCGTATTCTTCCGGAGTTTCGCGAGTATGAGCGGTCTTCCACGATTGTTGCCAATGCCTATCTTGCTCCAAAGGTAGGAACGTACCTTACACGCCTTGCCAATGATGTGGAACGTGACTATGAGGAATCGCGCCTTGAGGTTATGCAGTCGTCCGGGGGGATCATCTCTGCCAGGATCGCTGCTGAGGAACCTGTAAGAACAGTTCTTTCCGGTCCTGCAGGAGGTGTGATTGGAGCTTACAAGCTTGCTTCGCTTGCGGGGTTCGAGCGAATCATCGGGTTCGATATGGGAGGCACCTCGACCGATGTATGCCTGGTGGATTCCGGCCCTGGTGGCGGGCTGCACATCAGTAGCGAATCGATGGTCTCTGGAATTCCAATCGGTGTGCCGATGCTTGATATTCATACGGCAGGTGCGGGGGGAGGATCGATCGCGCGATTCGACAGCGGTGGCATGTTACGAGTTGGTCCAGAGTCTGCTGGATCGATGCCTGGTCCTATCTGCTTTGGACGAGGAGAATTGCCTACGGTCACGGATGCAAATCTGTTGCTCGGAAGGCTCGACACAGAGCGTTTTCTAGGGGGCTCGGTCAAGTTGGACCTTGAGCGTACACGCGAGTGGATGGAGAAGGCCAAGGGGGCAATCGCAACGGTCGAGGAGTTTGCCGCAGGAATACTGAACGTTATTGAAACCTCGATGGCGAAGGCTATCCGAGTTATCTCGGTGGAAAAGGGATACGATCCTCGGGATTTCACCATCGTTGCTTTCGGCGGTGGTGGTCCAGTGCATGCTTGCCAGCTGGCACATGCACTTCGCATGCCGCGTGTCTTGGTACCTGCTCTTCCAGGGGCTCTCTCTGCTGTTGGCATTCTTCTGGCAGACGCTATGCGTGAGTACTCGCGGACTGTGATGCTTCCATTCGGTGCATCGCTCGAGGAGCTCTACACAGCGTTGGAGACGCAGGGGAATGCGGACTTTGAGGCAGAGGGGCTGACTGGTACTTCGATACGTTCTGTAGATCTTCGTTATAAGGGGCAGGGGTATGAACTTAGTGTGCCCTATGGCCCTGGAATGGAAGAGCAGTTTCACGAGTTGCATCGGCGACGGTATAGCTTTGCAGATGAAGAGGGAATGATCGAAGTAGTCAATGTGCGTGTTCGCATGATTTCCCTGGCTGATCCGTTTGAGCCACAACCTCAGCCGCTGGTCGAATCTGATGGAAGTCATGCACTGATTGGAACTCGTCCGGTTTTCTTTGAGAACTGCTTTCAGGAAACGCGTATCTATGATCGCGAACGATTGCGTCCGGGAGACACGTTCGCCGGTCCTGCGATCGTCTCTGAATATAGTTCCGCCACAATCCTTCCGCCGGGCGATGTTCTTCGTGTCGATGCCCTTAGCAATCTTGTTATCGAGGTACACTGATGGAAACTACGCTCGAGATTAAAAATCCTATTGAACTGGCGATCTTTCAAAGCAGCATTCACTCGATTGCAGAGGAGATGGGGGCCGCATTACGGCGTACCTCGATCTCTCCAAACATCAAGGAGCGTCGCGACTATTCATGCGCGTTGTTTGATGAAGGCGGTCGCGTGATTGCGATGGGCGATCACATGCCCGTTCACCTGGGGGCGATGCCCATGTCCGTGAAGGCTACGGTCGATAACCTCTGTCTGGAAGAGGGAGACATGGCCATCCTGAATGATCCTTATGCAGGAGGAACTCATCTTCCTGATATCACACTGGTGCTTCCTGTCTTTTTAGAGAATAAGTCGAAGCCGGCTTTTTATACGGCGACTCGCGCGCATCATGCCGATGTTGGAGGAATGTATGCGGGGTCGATGGGGCCGGCGCAGGAGATATATCAGGAAGGAATTCGGATTCCGCCAATTCACCTGATTCGCAAAGGGAAGATGGAGCATGGTGTTCTGGCGCTACTGCTTGCGAATGTGCGTACTCCGGTGGAACGTAATGGCGATCTTGCTGCCCAGATTGGTGCCTGCCGGGTGGGGGAGCGTCGGATCAAAGAGATCGTCGCAAAGTATGGCCTGTCAAAGGTACAAGAACTTACCGAAGAGCTTCTAATCTACAGCGAGCGCTTGATGCGCGCGGAGCTTTGCAAGATGCCGGAGGGTACATTTACGGCAGAGGATTATCTGGACAGTGATGGAGTTACAGATGATCCCATCAGGATTGCAGTGTCTATCACCTTCGATCCTTCTCGTGGAGCAGCAGTGATTGATTTCACAGGTTCTGCGCCACAGGTACGGGGAAGCGTTAACGCGGTTTATCCGATTACTTATTCAGCTTGTTTCTATATGCTTCGCTGCTTATTGGGAGATGATGCTCCTGCTACGGCAGGGCTGATGAATTCGGTAACGGTCACTGCGCCATTGGGAACGATCGTGAATGCAAAGATTCCTGCTCCAGTCGCTGGTGGAAATGTAGAGGCGAGCCAGCGTATTACGGATGTCCTGCTGAGGGCGTTGGCTAAGGCTGCTCCTGATCGTGTACCTGCGGCAAGCTACGGCACAATGAGCAACCTTACCATCGGCGGCATCGATCCTCGGACGGGAGAGCCGTTTACCTATTATGAGACGACCGCTGGTGGCATGGGCGCACGCCCAACGATGGATGGTATCGACGGTATTCATTGCCACATGACAAACTCTCTCAATACTCCGATAGAAGCTCTTGAATACGCTTATCCATTTCGTGTGCGCAGCTATGGCTATCGAAAGGGGTCGGGAGGTCTGGGCAAATATCGGGGAGGGGATGGTCTGATTCGAGAGATCGAGTTACTTGCTCCGGCACAAGTGACCTTTCTGTGCGATCGTCGCAAGTTTTCGCCTTATGGATTGTCGGGTGGTCAGGATGGAGCGCGAGGAGCGCAATCCATCATCGAGCTGGATGGCAATAAGAAGGAGCTTCCAGCCAAGAGCACCTACCATGCACGGGAGCATGACCTTATCCACGTTGAGACTCCAGGCGGAGGTGGCTGGGGAACGCCCGTGGACTAACAGGAATTCAGTCCGTTCGAGATGGAAGTATGTTTCTGTAGCGCACATGTTCAGTTTTCTTCAGCTTCTTTCCGCTTGATCTCAGTACATATTGGAGGTCTCATGCAGCGCTCCCCGGAGATTACCTACGATGATGGTTATACCGAGGTGCCAGATGAGACCGCGTATGTCCCGTTTCTTCACCTGGTGGCCACAGCGGGACTTGCATACGATCGCGCTCATCTCGATTACATGACCGAGGGCAAGCTTGAGATCAAGCGTACACAGCGCGACGCAGGCGATGGTGTTACGTGGCATGCAGCTCGCAAGCGCCCGATTATGCCATTCATGCCGGTTCTGGTTCCTGAAGCCGTGGGCGTCAAGCAGCAATCAAGGAGAGCGTGATGGATGAGGTGTATGTTGCACCTGCAGAACGAGGTCTTTGGTTTCAGCAACTCACCGCAAAGGAACGATCGGCGCTGATCGCTACCTTTTGCGGCTGGATGCTGGATGGCCTGGATGTTATGGTCTACAGCTTCGTTCTTCCCAGTCTGATTATGCTATGGCACATCAGCAAAGGACAGGCAGGGCTGTTGGGAACTTCAGCGCTGCTGATGTCCGCGGTTGGCGGATGGTTTGCCGGGTTGATGGCTGATCGCTATGGGCGTGTGCGCATCTTGCAAATCACTATTGTATGGTTTGCCTTCTTTACTTTTCTCAGTGGATTTGCGCAGAACTTTGGACAACTCTTTCTTATCCGCGGCTTGCAGGGGCTTGGTTTTGGAGGAGAGTGGGCGGTCGGCTCCGTACTGATTGGAGAGACGGTGCGCGCGGAGTTTCGAGGACGTGCTGTCGGAACGACACAAGGGGGCTGGTCCATTGGCTGGGCGATGGCTGCTGTGTTCTATGCCATCTTCCTTCGCTATCTCCCCCAGGAGATAGCCTGGCGCGCAATGTTCTGGATTGGCCTGTTGCCGGCGTTGCTTGCCATATGGATTCGAGGGCATGTCTCGGAGTCGGAGACGTTCCAGAGCAGACAGAGTTCCATGCAGCAGACATCGTCTATGCACTTTTTGGGAATCTTCGCTCCGGAGATGTTGCGGACGACGATTCTGGCCTCGCTGGTTTCTCTGGGTGCCCAGGGAGGCTATTACGCGTTGAATACGTTTCTTCCTCTTTATCTCAACACGCGCGGTCTTTCGGTGATGAAGACGGGGGGATATCTATTGGTGATCATCGCGGGATCCTTCTCTGGCTATCTCACCGGCGCTCACCTGTCCGATAGTCTCGGGCGCAGGTGGACATTGGCTATCTTTGCGGTGGGATCGTTTGTAACGATTGCCTGCTATACCATCTTCCCGATTGGAAATCTAACAACCTTACTTTTGGGATTTCCGTTAGGTTTCTTCCCCTCAGGGTCATTCAGCCCGATGGGAAGTTTTTTTACCGAACTATTTCCTACGTCTCTGAGAGGTTCAGGACAAGGCTTTGCTTACAACCTGGGACGCGGAGTGGGTTCTCTTTTTCCGGCGCTGGTTGGTTATTTCAGCATTTATTTGCCGCTTGGTCGGGCAATCGCTGTTTTTGCAGTATTGGCTTATGTACTGATGGTTCTGAGCGTACTTTTACTTCCGGAGACGAAAGGGAAAGAGCTGGTTGAGGTTGACATGGATGCAGAACGGCTGTCGAAAGTAGACTAAAGAATACAAAATGTGCATAGCAGGGAAGGCGTGCCTATCTCTGGCGGTGCGGTGGGTGAGCAACACCTTGTATTCTGATAGTGACCATGACATACCCCACCAATAACCTCAGGATCAAATCCAGCCACATAGTTCTTCCTCCTATGTTTGTCGAAGAGGAGATGCCGGTCTCCGAAAACGCCTCGCGGACCGTTTTTGAAGCACGCCGCCAAATTGTCGATATCCTGAGCGGAGCGGATGATCGTTTGGTCGTCGTTGTTGGGCCATGCTCCATTCACGACACGGTTGCCGCCAGAGAGTACGCGAGCCTGCTGAAAGAGGCGATTTCAGAACTCTCCGATGAACTGCTGCTTGTGATGCGTGTTTACTTCGAGAAGCCGCGCACGACTCTTGGCTGGAAGGGGTTGATCAACGATCCCTATTTTGACGAGTCTTTCCGCATCAGTGAGGGACTCCGGATCGCGCGCCGACTGCTGTTGGACCTGGCGGAGATGGGAGTTCCCGCAGGTACGGAGTTTCTTGACATGATCTCGCCGCAGTACTTTTCCGATCTGGTGAGTTGGGGAGCCATTGGAGCGCGCACGACAGAGAGTCAGGTCCATCGCCAGCTTGCTTCAGGGCTTTCGTGTCCGGTTGGCTTCAAGAACGGCACCTCGGGCAATGTGCAGATTGCGGCTGAGGCCATTCTTTCAGCGAACCATCCGCATACTTTCCTGGGAACCTCGGAGACGGGACAGACTGCCATTCTGCTTACGTCGGGCAACCCGGACTGTCACATCATTCTGCGTGGTGGTCGTGGAGTGACAAACTTCGATGCTGCTTCGGTCGCGGCTACCTCCGTGCAGATGGAGAAGACGGGGGTGAAGCCGCGCATCATGATCGATTTCAGCCATGCGAACAGCGGTAAGGATCATCGCAAGCAGGGTGCTGTGTGCCACAATGTCGCGGAGCAGGTTGCCGGGGGAGAACACCGCGTTATGGGTGTGATGATCGAGAGCAACCTTGTTGCTGGATCGCAGTCCCTGGTGAATGGCAAGGCGCTGGTTTATGGACAGAGTATTACGGATGCCTGTATTGACTGGCCCGAAACGCTGGACCTGTTGCGAGAGCTTGCCGAATCGGTTAAGAAGCGGCGAGCCAGTGGCGTTGTGGAGCAAGAGTAGCTGAAGAGAGGCGGAGGTCCTGATGCTGGACCTCCGCATAGAGGGAGAGTCTCTATTTTTTCCTCGAGGAGGATGCTTTTCGGACACATCATATGCACGCCATCGTTTGCGATGCCTGATACGCAATCGTTTTATCTTCGGCGATTCGGTTTCGAGCTTCTGTTACGCGTATTTTGTAGCGTTGCGTAATATGCAAAATAAATTGTATTGATCGCACTGGAAAAAGCGTGTTAGGGTTCCGACTGTTCGCCCGGCGGTACGTAGTACGGACTGTATGAGTCACCTTCGTGAGGATGCGAATTCTGCATCGACAACGCTGGGCAGGAGGCTCTCCATGCGCAGATTCTTTTTACCTGCTGCTGTTGTTGTGTCGGCCGTGATCTATCCGATGAATGGTCTGGCAGCGCCAAGGACGTTTGTTCCGGATGTGACGTTTACAGGATCGAGCCTGACGGAGTGGCATTCGGCAGGTCAGGCGGAGTGGAAGGCCGAGAACGGCGAGATCGTGGGGACGCCGAAAGATGCGTCGGGTGGATGGTTGTTTCTCGACCGGTCGTATCAGGATGTGGGGTTTGTCGCAGACTTCAAGTGCGGTGTCGGCTGCAGGACGGGCGTGCTCTTCCGCGCGGAGAAGACACCGGACGGCGGGATGAAGGGGATCTATCTCTCGATGACCGAGGGGGACGTCGGGGCCTATCGAGTCACACTCGATGCAAACGGGAAAGAGTTGACACGCTCGAAGCTGGGGCCGGCTGGGAGTAAGCGTGGCGATCCAGTGACATATATGTATGAGCCTCTCCCTGCCGAGGCTCCGTTTGTTCCAAAGTTTGCGTTGGCTCCGAATGTAAATCTGGCGCCGGATATTCCGTCGAGCCGTCCGGCTGGAACGCTGCACAAAGATGGGTGGAATGAACTGGAGATCATCGTCGATGCGAGCCAGACCAAGGCGATCGTGAATGAGGGACCAATGACGGCGGCGGCGGGCGCGGCCGTGAGCGATGCCGGGAAGTTCGGGCCGATCGCTCTGTTTGCGGGCGGAACCGCGGAGGTACGGTACAGGAATGTAGGTTACAAGGACCTGAACGTAAAGACCGTACCAAAGGAAATCGTATCGAGCCACTTCCATATTCAGCGCCTGAGCCAGCTTTACTATGCATGGACGGCGGCGGTGGCGGATGTGAACCGGGATGGCGTTCCGGATGTCGTTACCGGGCCAATCTACTATCTCGGACCGGATTACACGACGACGCGTGAGATCTATGTGGCAGAGAGTTACGATCCTTCGAGCCAGTATCCGCGGGGTTGCATGGTGAACTTTGTGTACGACTTTACGGGCGATGGCTGGCCCGACGAGTGGTGCGCTACGGGCAACAACGGAAATGGGCCGGGAGTGCTGTTTGTAAATCCACGCGGAGAGGCGCGACGGTGGGACCGGTACGTCGTTACGCCCGATGTGTATATCGAAGAGTCGGCGTTTCGGGATCTGTATGGCGATGGGAAGCCGGGAATCATCATGGGGGTTCCAGGAGGAACGGTTGTGTATGCGAGGCCCGATCCGAGTGCTCCGACAAAACCGTGGGTGCTGACACCAATCTCCGAGCCAGGGCCGTGGGCCGCGAATAATTCGCATGGCATCGGAACAGGGGACATCAACGGCGATGGTCGATTGGACGTAGTGACGGCGTGGGGTTGGTGGGAGCAACCTCCGGCGGGAGTGAAGGGAGTGTGGAAGTATCATCCGGTTGCGTTTGGGAGATGGGGCAAGTCGCAGGGGGCGGCGGGTGGGGCAGAGATGGGAATCTACGATGTGAATGGTGATGGGCTGGCGGATGTGGTGACAAGCCTTGAAGCACACGGCTGGGGGGTGGCGTGGTTCGAGCAGAAGCGGAGTGCGAATGGGGAGATCACATTTGAGCGACACATCATTATGGACAACTATCAAACGAAGAATGCGGGCGATGTTCTGTTTACGGAGCCGCATGGGGCCGCGTTCGCAGATATCGACGGCGATGGCGTGAAGGACTTCATCGTGGGCAAAAGGTTCATGTCGCACTTCGGGTATAACGATCCCGATCCGTATGGAGCCCCAGTGTTGTACTACTACCGCGTGGTGAGGAACCCGAAGGCTCCGGGCGGAGCGGAGTTTGCGCCAGAGCTGATCCATAATCGCTCGGGCGTTGGTTCGCACATCGTAGCCACGGATTTGAATGGCGATGGTGCCGCAGATATTGTGACCTCTGCCGCACATGGGACATTTATCTTTTGGGGGACGAAGGCTGGCCAGTGAATTGCGATGAATCTGTAATTTGTGGGGCGGTATAACAAACCCACCCCACGCAATTCTCGCGATACCTAATTCGGCGGATTATGATTTACGACTGTAGATGGGCTCCAGAAGCCTCCGGTGTAGTTGTCGCTGTCGCTGCAGTGGAACCTTACATTGAGTGGATCGTCGGTATCAGTGGAGATGATACCCGGCCCTGCAGGATCTCCAGAAGATCCGTCCTGTATTCCCAGGGCGGTGAAGTATGCCTTCTTCGCAACTCCCCAGCGGCAGCCAGTGGTTGTCGTTGAGCCTTGATACACAAGTGGGCTGTTCTGGGAGGAGGAGGGAACCCAATCGAGCGATAGGAAGGGAATATCGTCGAAGATAGAGAAAATATCGAAGAAGGGGAATGGTTTCTTTTTGCTGGCTTGAATGGAATAGCTCTGATTCTGAGCGAGCGGAATCGTGAGGGTGTAAGAGCTGCCGTCCGGACAGGAGACATCCGTTTGAACATTCGCATTTGCCAGGGTGACTGTCGCTGCCGGGTGGTTCCCACTTAGAAGTAAAGCGTATCCTGCCTTCACTGTATCGTTTGAATCGACAAGCATAAGGTTATTCATTGAGAGGTTTACGGTTCCACCTGTGTTCCAGTCATTCGGGAATTCAGGATTTTTCGTTCCCCACCACGCTGTCCATCGCTTGTAATCCATCGTTGGGAAATAGTACGGATAGTTCGGCGCACCGGGTCTTCCAGCACCGTTTCCACTGGGCAGAGTTGTAGGCTGGCCTGGACCGTTGGGATAAACTTCAACATCAGTATCGACGCTCAACTGTCCGAGCAGGAACTTGTCTACGAAGGCTGCGACCGCTGGAGTCTCGGCAGGTAAAGTTGCACAGTGAGCATGCCCACCATCGATATAGAAACCAAATCTGTCTCCTATACCGAATTTGTTGTAGACCCTCTGCGTTGCCCGCGACGAGACATAGTTGGATCCATTGGACAGCCAGTAATAGTTTGTGTTGCCCGTCTCAAGCAGAGCGCGGGGCGCAATCATCGCCGCTAACTCATGATGGTCTGTTGGAAGCTTATAAACATTACTGCCGTTGAACTGCCTCATCTGGCTTCCGAACCAGTTGTAATCTGTTACATCGATACCTTCCACGGCACGAACTGCTTCAATGTCCTGCGAGACGCGCCATGCCGGTTGGCCTCCGCCTCCGTTCTCCTGCGCAATGGTGAGAGCAATCCGCTCGTCGAACGCTCCAGCGAACAGCGCCATCTTTCCTGCGTAAGAGCAGCCGGTCACCGCCAGATGGCTCGTATCGATAGGTAACGGATTAATCGCTTGATGTGCAGCAATCGCTATGCCGTCGATAAGACGGCTTACTCCCCAGGACCAGGCGGCGTATTGTCCGGAGTTACTGCCGTCCGGACACGCGGACCCAGCGCAAAGTTCAGGGTAAAGTTGATAAAACGGATCGGTTGGAGCGGGCCTTCCGTACGTAGTGATGTTGTTATGCGGGAAGTCGACGCTTGCAATCGCCTTGCCCGCGAAGGCGTCTACCGGCAGACTGCCTCTCCCCAACCCTGCGGTCGTTGATGTTGAGGTGGATACCATAGGAATCATCGCCGGAAACGGACCGCTTCCCATCCCGGTTGGTATGTAGACTCCTGTCGATATTGTGAGTGATTTACCTTTTCTTGTAACAGTGATCAGGAGAGATCCTCTGGTTGCAGGCGCTACCGCCGGTACATAGCTTGCGGTAATAGTGCAGTCTGAACAATCTGGCTTCGGACCAATCTCATATTTTTCAATTGCCGCTTTGATCTCGTTGCGTCGGCGCTCCCAGCTCGGAAAAGAGCTGTCGTGAATTCCATTGGCAAACCGAAATGGATCTGGCAATGGTCGAATGATGGGGAGATGGTCGAAGTCGGGAAAGATAGGCGCAGCATACTGTGCTCCCGTGTTTTCAACACTGAAAACCATCGGGATGCTTGCGGAGTTAGATGTATCCTCTTGTGCGGTTGCTTGTAACGCAGCTCCGGCAAGCAAGGTCATTGTTAGTGAAATGGCGGCTTTCGCAGGATAAGAATTATTAAGGCGAAGATGCTTCATGGATCCTCCCTTAAGGGCGCACGAGGCCCTGTTATAGACGAAGCTCTTCCACGAGCTTCGCCAGCTGATGCTCCCCATTCTCAGCAGTCTTGTGTGGGGAGCTTGGTTTCCGCAGAGTCATATTTTTTGCGACCCGGCGACTGGAGCCTTATTATTTCGGGGCGCAAACTATATGAACTTGAATTTTCTTGTCAAGAGTATTTTTTAATTCAAATTTATCGATAGATTGCTCAATGAGTTGAGAAAATCTATATCCCAAAATCATTGGATTTTGATTAGGAAACTGGATGAACAGCAATTGGGAGAACTATCTCCAGTGATGTTTCTGGAAAGCCAGAAAGTGTATTGCTATCTTTCTTGTTATCCACAACGATTATTGGGCGTTTCCCGCCGCAGAGAGGGCAGACATCACTGTCTTGTGAAGTACCGGAATGAATCAGAAGCGTTCGTTCCCTCTGTCACGACCGTAATCTCCCATCTTATTTTTTATATCTTCTTCGGGTAATCAATGGACTTATTCAAGTAGTGCAGGGGAATGGCTGTTCAGATCGGTCGCATCACGGATTGAGTGTCTTATACACTTGCCGGGGAGAGTGAATCATGAATCGACGAGAACTCCTGACCTCAGTCGCTGCGCTAACAGGAACGACCCTGTTGCCTGAGGCTGTAGCGCAATCCGGACAGCAGATTACGCATGTGGATACGAAGACCGGAGGTCCGTTGCTTCAGAGCAGTGTCGTGAAGACGGAGAGTCTTCGAGCGGAGGGTGCTGCGCCAGGAGCGAAAGCCTACGTCCACTTCAACGGACCAACGGAACAGCTTGCTGCTGTGGCCGCAGGTCTTGTGACCCTGGAGCCGGGAGCACAGCCGCATCCACCGCACCGGCATCCTGAGGAAGAAATTATGATCGTGGGCGAAGGGACCGGTGAGTTCTTCATTAATGGAGTCGCCACCCAGGTGAAGGAAGGCGACATGATATTTGCTGAATCCAATGTGCTGCACGGTGTTCGGAATACTGGACAGACGCGCATGACGTTCTACTTCATCAAGACGATGGGAAAGAGCACGTCCTGATCTCCTTTTGAATGATCGTGAAGCGTATCGATCGACAAGGCGATTTCCTGAATCGAGCGGATGAGACTGCGCGACATCCCACGTTGGATTCGTAGGAATCAATTTTCGTTTCACGTTTCAACCCTTGTCTGTCCCTCCTCTTTCCCAAAAACTATTCTTGACATGAATATGCGACCATTTAGTCTTTGTTTGTTGTCTGCTGCTTTAACTTGATGAAACTGAATGCATCAAGCGTGTCTATCTGAAAATTGAAATAAGTCGTCGTTGCAGGGGAGTCTTTTGGCGAAGCGCTCCTGCCTTGGCGGAGATCGACAACAGGCGGTCTGTTTTTGGATCGCCAATAACCCGAAAGACCGTGGACCATGTGCAAATCCATAGTCAGGCTGCTGCCTGCGTTGTTCCTGTCTTCCCTTTTGGAGTTTCCGCTCAACCTGGACGCACAGAATGCCGTCACTCTTTCCGGTCGAGTTCTCGATCCGCAGTCAAAGCCAGTCGTGGCGGCTATCGTCACACTGCGCAATAGGCTTACCGGTGCCGAGCAGGTTTCAAACACCGGCGATACGGGGACGTTTACGCTCACGCCAATTCAACCTGGCGACTACAACCTGATTGTTGTCGCCGCTTCTATCGGGCTTTCAGCGCAGGTTCGTGCGGTACAGGTTCGAGAGGGAATCGCGCCTGCCGCAATCGACGTCACGTTGCCTGTTGCCAGCGTGCAGCAGAATGTCACGGTTGTCTCCGGCTCGCGCGTGGAAGAGCTTCAGCAGGACTCTCCTCTTCCTATCGACGTTGTTGACAGTGAGCGTATCAAGAGGACCGGCTATGAGACGGTCGCGGATGTTCTGAGCGAGATTCCCGGTGTTGTTACCCGCAACAATCAGTCCTTTTCAGGCGGGGCGAGCCAACAGATCGACGGTATGCCGTCACAGGACATTCTCGTTCTGCAGGACGGCCTGCCTGTTACCGGAGCGCGCGGCATCAAGAGTGGCATCATCGATCTCGATATGCAGAACATTGGACGGCTTGATCGGGTTGAGGTTGTTCGAGGGGCCGCCTCCTCGCTCTATGGCACCGATGCTGTGGGAGGCGTCATCAACATGATTACGCGTCAGCCTACACATCCCTTCGAAGGGGGCTTGCGCCTTTCTGGCGGATCTCTGGGCACTGTCGACGGCGATCTGACGTTGGGGACAAAGTGGAAGAAGCTCACGGCCTTCACCGACCTTGAGCTGCACCGCATCGGTTCGTACACGCTGCTCCCCAACGACGAAAGCACTGTTGGCGCGAATGCGCAGCGATACGATGGCCTGGTCAAGCTCCGCTACCAGTTCACGCCTCGCGCTGCCATCAGCTTCAGCGGCAATGCTTACCACACCAATGCCGACGGTAAGGCCACGGACTTCTCTGGCACTGCGACCTCCGGGTATAACAGGGCCTACAACACCAACAGCACACAGAATTATGCTGTCATTGGCGACCTGCTTCCCACGTCCAAAACTTCAATTCAAGCGCGTCTCTATTCGGGCCGCTATGATGAAAACTCCTATCAGCGCACGCTTGCCACCGACAGCAGCGAGGGCTCGACGCAGCTGGACTATGGCAATCTCTACGAGCGCTACCACCGCGCCGATGCCACCATCTCACAGCAGGTGTTTTCGTGGAACTTTCTTCAGGGTGGCTTCGAATGGGCGCAGGACAGCTACCGTGGCTTGAACCGTCTTGTCGGCGACGATGCGGGCAAGCAAATCACTACGGACGACGTCTGGCTACAGGATCGCATCCAGCCGTTCACTCGCCTGATTATCAATGTGGGCGGACGCTATAACCACCACTCTCTGTACGGCGATAATCTCGTTCCCAAGATTGGCGTCGTCTACAGGATCAACCAGAACTGGACCGTCCGATCTGCCTACGGCCGCGGCTTCCGCTCGCCCACGGTAGGCGAACTCTATTACCTGCTGCTGCACCCGGAGTACTTCTACCAGGTGATCGGCAACCCGACGCTTCGTCCTGAGCGAAGCGAGAGCTACTCGGTTGGAACGGACTACCAGGTCAATCGTTATAGCTTCGGTATCACGCTCTACCGCAATAATCTCGACCACCTTATTAACTATGTATATGGAGGCTTTCCTACAAGCACGGCCAGCCTGAACGCCCTGTTAGCGCAGTACGGTATTCCTCCGAACTTCGGTGCATTGCCCTTTCTAGCGACTTATCTCTATACCAATGTCGATAAGGCCTACACGCAGGGCGTGAACCTGCGAGGAAGCGTCTTGTTGCGGAGGGATCTGCGCGTCGATGGTTCCTACTCCTATCTGGATCCCTATGATCGCGTAAACAAACAGACGTTGACGGAACGCAGCCGCAATCAGGGTTTCTTCAAGACAGAGTATGTCTCCAACCGTCTTGGCATGGTTGCCAACGTCCGCGCGAGCTTCTTTGGAAAGTGGCTCATCGATCCCTCAACCGGCCAGCGTGAGAAGGCCTACGCGATATGGAAACTTTATGGCTCCAAGGATCTGCCCTACCGCTTTCAGATCTACGGCGCGATCGACAACCTGGCCAACAGCCGTGACAGCATGCTCAACGATGCGCAGCCCGGCTACGACCGCACGGACTATGGGCGCACGTTTCGAGTAGGAATGCGCTACACCCTCGGTCGCGAATAGAGCGATGGGGTAACAGTAAAATCGCCCTCCATCAGGAGGGCGATTCGCAGTTAAAGACGATGACTCTTCCGTCTTCCGTCGCAGCAGCCAGCAGACTCGAATCTACGCACCAACCTACATCGGTGATCGAAGATCCGGTATGCGCGGTGAGATCCGGGATATCTCTTTTGCTCGGCCTCCACACAGCGAGTCGCCCCTCTGCGCATCCAGAGGCGAGCAGAGGTCCGTCTTCCTGGTATCTCATCGCGAGGATAGGAAGCTGATGATGGACGAGCGTCTGCGGTTTGCGGCCTGCGGGACCCTTTCCGGAGCAGTCCCACACGGTGATGTGAGGACTGCCAGCGGTCGCGAGATATTTGGATTTTCTCTCCCAACAGATCCGTGTAACCTTCATGGGATATCCCGACATCTGGAGCTCTTTGCCGGTAGCAACGATCCAGAAGTGAACCGTTGAGTCCTGGTTGCCATGACAGAGGTATCGGCCATCGGGACTCAAGGCAACGCACAGCATCGAACCTTTCCATTCGAGGATTCGTTTCGGCGAACTCTCGAATGGCTTCCAGAAGACGACCTGACCGTAACAGGCGGATACGAGCTCTTGTGAATCGTATTGCCAGTCAATGCCTGCTATTGTGTTTGGTTGTTCGTCGAAGCTCTGAAGCAACTCCCCCTTGTCGGACCAAAGCCGAAGAGTACGCCCACATGCAGTTGCAAGATACTTACCTGAAGGGGACCATGCAATGTGCTCGGTCCATCCGTTTCCGCAGTCGAGGCTGGCAACAGGTAGATCGCTCTCCGAGGTCCATAAGCAGACCTTGCCATCCTGCCCGGCGCTCGCGAGCAGATCGTGCTTCGGATTCCAGGAGACGACGTTTGCTCCCAGCCGGTGTGCGGGCCATCTCCGGGTTTGAGCTCCCGTGCTGGCTGAAAAGAGATAGACCGATCCACTTGCAGAAGCGGCCGCAAGCCATTGTTTGCTTGATGACCAGGAGAGAGAGACCGCAGCCTCATCCAATTCGGCTGCCCATAGCTTTGGTAGGGTACCTTCGATTGTCCGTTCCGCTATGCCAGGCATGATGTGAATCCTTGATTGAGAGCTGCACGATCAAGATTACGTCCGATGAAAATCAACTGGTTCCTGTGCGGATTGTTACCCCACGGACGATCTGGTCTTCCATCGAAGAGCATGTGGACTCCCTGGAAGACAAAGCGATTGGCTTCACCTTTCAAGCTGATAACGCCTTTCATCCGGAAGATATCGGTGCCTTGCGTCTGTAGAAGCATGCTCAGCCACATATTGAACTTTCGCTTATCGAGATCGCCCACAACGTCGATCCCTACAGAAGAAACCTCTTCGTCATGTTCGTGATCGGGCTTGAACGTCTTTTGTACGCGAGGTGTCATCTCTGTCCCACTGGTATTGAGGAGCTTCGCCTGAAACTCTTCTGGATGATGCTCTGTAAAGAGGGCGTAGTCACCGTCCTCGGAGATATCAATCGAAAAAGACAGCGATTCTCCTTCGAGAGAGAGTTCCGTTGGCTGGTTGATCGCGATGGATTGGCCTGGGTTCTTCGATGTAGCGGGAGCCGAGAATTCGAGGACTGCATGCATCAGCAGCGGATCAAGCATGAACAGCTCCTCTCCTGTTGGAGCAGGCAACATCACAACCGTCATTGCAGCATCAGGCCCGGGCTGCAAGTGAAGCGTATAACTTCCTGCTTTCAGGGAATAAGCCCCTCCCCACTCGAACGGATACTCCGGCTCCATGAACTGTGGATCGACCTCCATCGCGCGGTCGAGATTGAATCCACCAACATTGAGAACGGAGTCCATATCGATAGCAGCATTCTCCGTGCGGTAAATCTTTGCTGCGCCATTCATTGAGTGAATGCGCCGTTCGAGCTTATCGAGATCTTCAGGTGCGACAAGGTCCGTCTTGTTCAGCAGGATGACATCCGCGAATGCAATCTGTTCTTTGACCTCATCCGAATCATCGATGTGCTGCCATACATGTTTGGCGTCGACCAGGGTTACGATTCCATCGAGCTTCAGACGCGCCTGCATTTCGTCATCGACAAAGAAGGTCTGTGCAACTGGTCCGGGATCTGCCATGCCAGTGGTCTCAACGAGAATGTAGTCGAACTTTTCGCGTCGCTTCATCAGATTGCCGAGGATACGGATCAGATCTCCGCGAACGGTGCAGCAGATGCAGCCGTTGTTCATCTCGAAGATCTCTTCTTCGGCTCCGATGACCAGCTCCTGGTCGACACCTACCTCGCCAAACTCATTCTCTATGACGGCGATACGCTTGCCATGCTGTTCGGTCAGGATGCGGTTCAGGAGAGTCGTCTTGCCTGAGCCAAGAAATCCAGTTAAGACGGTAACTGGAACACGTTTATCTTCACTTACCACTGCAGTAGCCATAGTTCTCCTTTAGAGAGGGAGGTCGTTTTTTTCCTGGTTGATTGGGGTTGTTTCCACGAATGTTTGGGCTCGCACTCTTCGGCAAAAGCTTTGGAGGTCGTCTTCGGTGAGATCTTCGATCGACGAGTGCAGAGTGGATTTGATCTCGGGAATGTGCGGACGAAAGAGAGCGATCACAGTTTCGACCTCGGGACAATCCTCGTCCTGACAGTTCAGTTCTGTGACCATGACCGTTGCATCATCGCCCAACTCCAATCGTTCGAGGATCTGCCGCTTGATCTCCTGAGTTCGTTGGATCTTTTCCGGATTTTTCTTTGCAAAGAGGTCCATGGTCGGCCGTCTCCTGTAATCTGTAACGAGAATACGATATCAATAATGGAAAGTATAGAGGAGTCTATGAGCGAGACTGGAGCGATAACGCCGAAACGCTTGATGCTGGGGCAGATCGGTATCTGCGATGGATGTTGTTGCGGAAAGACGGAGAAAGGACATCCTGCCATTCCTGTGCAATGGCTCAAGCAGGAGTGGAAGGTGCGAGGACTTCTCAAGCGGGTTCATCTGACAATCTGCGGATGTCTCGGCCCGTGCGATGTGCCAAATGTCGTAATGATTACAAGTTCGGAAGGAACGCAGTGGCTTGCACGACTAAGCACACAGCGGCATTACACGATGCTGGCCGACTGGGCTGAGCAGTCGAAAAATGCAGACCAACTCCTTCCTCTTCCGAAAGAGCTATGCGAGTTCTCGCTCATGCCTTATCGCGAGCAACCGCAACTTGCGTTTGAGGGAGATCGATGAACGGCGCTGCTCTGATCAGTGTTGTCGCTGCTCTCGGCATGAGGCATGGTGTCGATCCCGACCACCTCTCCGTGATCGATGGATTATCGCGACTTCATCCTTCACGGTGGAATGGTGTGCTCTTCGCACTCGGTCACGGAATCATCGTGACAGCTCTCGCTGTGGGGTTCGGTAGGCTTCTCGCCGGATATGTAGAGCCATACACTCCCTGGATCCTGCTCTTACTCGGGGTGGCGAACCTCTGGCGGCTCTTGAGGCCGAGAGCGCACAAGCATCCGAAGCCACCGAAGATCTTTGAGGCAAGTCCTCTATTGCTTGGTGTGCTCTTTGGGATGGGCTTTGAAACGGCGAGCCAGTTATCGGCCATTCTGCTTGCCGGTCAGCTCAATCCGTGGATACTCGGGTTTGTCTTTTCTATCGGTATGGTACTGGTAGATGGAACGGATGGCTTACTTGCCGCAAGAACCCAGCAGCTTGCTCGCACCGGTCACGTCCGATCGCTGCAATCCTCCCGTGCGTTGGGCTTTCTGGTCGTCGTTGTCTCTTTCATTCTCGCGGCGGGTGAGTTTTGGGGAATTGATCTAAATCGCTTCGCGCTTCCTCTGGGACTGGTTTTGTTTGCAGTGGTGGTAGCACTTCGCCTCTGGAGTGGAAGGGAACAGAGTGCTCCGACACTGAGTACGAACGAGACTTTTGAAGGACGACGTATCTGAGCGGTTTCACGAAGGCGCGGTACCCAAGAGGTAAGGGAGGGGCCCATCAGCTCTTATGCGCCGGTTCGAGTCCGGCCCGCGCCGCCACTAATTTTGTTTTGGAGTGATATTCCTACCGAGGTTCACCTCTTAGCCTTCATGGATCCCGGAGGGCAACCGATTCAGGTCTGGCAATTTCTGCTTGCACGGCATACTACAGATGTAGTAGATAAAAGACACTGAATTATGCGTCATCCAAAATTATCCAAACTCGAGTTTCAGGTCATGGAGCGGTTGTGGGCCAGCAAAGAAGCTTCCATACGGGAGATTCAGGAATCTCTTGCCATGCAGCCGCTCACGAAACGTCCTCACGCGTATACAACGATTCAGACCATTGTGTACCGGCTGGAGGAGAAAGGCTTCGTGCGCCGCGCGGGAAAGATCGGGAATTTTCATATTTTTGCCCCCGTAATCACCAGAGATAAAGCGCAGAGACGTCTTCTGGATGATTTATTGGGTTTTTTCGGAGGACGAGGGAAGCTGGTTATGTCGCACCTCATTGAATCTGGAGAACTCACTCTTGACGATGTGCGGGAAGCGGAAGAGATGTTGAAGTCATCTGCGAAGCGGAGGAAGCCTGAATGATGTCTCCACTGGATGTAAATGTATGGGGTTCAGTGTTGGTACAACATCTCTGGCAGTCGACGATGATGTGTGCTGCACTATGGGTTCTGAGTCAGTTGCTGCGGCACAATGCCGCGAGAATGCGTTCCCGACTCTGGATGCTGGCATCGATAAAATTTTTACTTCCTTTCGGCCTGTTGGTAACGGCTGGAGAAAGTTTTTCCGTGAAGAGAGCAGGGGCGCCCAGTGTGGCGCCTTTGTTTTCGATGGTGATTGAAGGACCTGCGGAAGCCTCGTTGGGTAAGACAAAAGTTATTACGCCTGAGAAGAATCTCTCGGGGCGAACACAAATATCAAAGGCTGTCGAAGTCAGAAAGCACAGTTGGCTGCCAGGGGCTGTGGGCTTCCTCTGGATGGCGGGATTGCTTACGATTTCGGGCGTCTGGTTTATGCGATGGCTGCAGCTACGGGCGATAGTCCGGGGAGGCACTCCAGTTGGCTTCGCCTATGGCCTGAGGGTGGTTATGGTCGACTGTAATGCGGAGCCCGGTGTATTCGGCATCATGCGTCCGGTTCTCATGCTACCGAGTGGTGTAACGAGCAATCTCAAATCATCGCAAATGGACGCAATCATTGCGCATGAACTGTGCCATGTACGACGCCGCGACAACCTGTGGGCAACGATACATATGTTCGTCTCGGCAGTGTTCTGGTTTCATCCGTTTGTGTGGTGGATCGGGAAGAAGTTGATTGCGGAGCGTGAAGCGTCGTGCGACGAGGCGGTGCTCGAGCAGTCGCACTGCGCGACCGAATATGCTGCGGCCATTCTGAATGTTTGCAAATTCTACCTGGAGGTGCCTGTGGCATGTGTCTCTGGTGTAACGGGAGCGGATTTGAAGAAACGTATCGCGCATATTCTTTCGGACAACGCAGTTGAGAAGCTGTCGGTAGTACGAAAGTTGGTGCTTGGCGCGGCAAGCGTCATCGCGGTCGGTATGCCAGTCACCTTTGGTTTTCTGCACGCATCGCGCAGCTATGCGCAGGCGCCGGCGAAGATGAATCCTGACGATACGTGGCAGGGCACGCTGCATGTTCAGAAGGATCTGCGCACGGTGCTGAAGATTACTAAGGCCCCGGATAGCACGCTGAAGGCACTTTTCTACAGCATCGATCAGGGTGGTACTCCTATTTCTGTGAAGGAGACGACGTTTCAGAACGGCGAGCTGAAGCTCAATGTCGAAGCGATCGATGGTGTGTACACGGGGAAGATGTCTCCTGATGGGACAACGATTACGGGTGAGTGGAAGCAGGGCGATCGACCGCTTCCGCTGATCCTGGTGCGGGCGACGCCGGAAACAGCGTGGGCGATTCCGGAGCCGCCTCCGAAGATTCCGCCGATGGCTGTGGATGCTGACCCGAGCTTCGAGGTAGCGACGATTAAGCCAACAGCACCAGATTTCAAGGGTAAAGGTTTCGGCGGTCCGCCTCGTCGCTTTCAAACGCACGGCACAACACTCAATGACCTCATGATGTTTGTCTATGGAGTGAACTTCAAGCAAATCGTCGGTGCTCCGGAGTGGGCGGAGACGGACCGCTTCGACATCACAGCAGGGCAGCCGGATGTCCCCGGCGCCCCGAGTGAGAAACAGGTGCGTTCGATGATGCGCAAACTGTTGGAAGCACGCTTCGGCCTGAAGTTTCACAAAGACAAAAAGGAGATGTCGGCTTACGTGCTGGGAGTGGCGAAGGATGGTCCCAAGATGACGAAGAGTGATGCGGATCCAAATGGGCCGTTTGGGTTCGGCTTCACAAAATTGGGAAACCTGACAGTACGCAACGCGACGATGAAAGACGTGGCGCAGGGCTTTCAGGGGGCCGTCTTCGACCGGCCCGTTGTTGACCGTACAGGCATCGAGGGGCATTGGAACTTTGCGTTGAAGTGGACACCCGATGAGACACAGTTCCAGGTGTTTGGCGTGAAGATTGTGCCGAACGATGCAGCCGATGCGCCTCCACCGATCTTCACCGCAATACAGGAACAGATCGGGCTAAAGCTGGACGCAGCGAAGACGACCGTTGACGTGATGGTGCTGGATCACGTGGAAAAGCCGAGCGAGAACTGACCCGATGGTTGGTAAGCGCGGTGGAAGACGATGTCTGCACTATGGCTTGTTGCTGCTGGCATCTCATATCGCGGCTTTCGCGGCGGAGCATCATGGACGTGTGTTCTTCAACAGGGCACCCGTTCCCGGTGTCACGGTAACTGCGACGCATGGAGGACAGCAGTATCGCACCGTGACAGATAGCCAGGGACTGTTTCAGTTCTTGAATCTCGCGGATGGAGAGTGGACGCTTCATGTCGCTCTACAGGGCTTTGAGCCACAAGACCAGGAGATCAAGCTGGAGAAGAATACAGCTGGGAGCAGCTTTGAGCTGAAGATGCTCCCGGTTGCGGATGTGATGGCGTTGGTAAAGGAGATGGTGGCTCCACTGTCTCCTTTACCTTCAGCACCCGGGTTGAAGGTAAAGGAGAGTGAGAGAGCCGAGGTAGCAGCGCCACCCGCGCCCAGCAGCGATGCGGAGAAGAGCGCGGACGGCATGCTGATAAACGGCAACGAGAACAACGCGGCCACATCAAAATATTCGATCTCGCAGGCGTTCGGTTCTCGAAGACCCGGAGCAAAGGGACTTTACACGGGAAGCATCGGCGCACAGGTCAGCGCGTCGCCGTTCGATGCTCGGCCATATTCGCTGACAGGACTCGATCTGGCGAAAGCGTCGTACAGCCGCATCAACGGAGTGGTGACGCTTGGCGGACCTCTAAAGATTCCGCTTCTGCTACGTGACGGACCGACGTTCTTCGTGGGGTATCAATGGATACGCGACGGCAGGGCGAGCACGATGCCAGGACTTGTGCCGACCGAAGCGCAGCGCAACGGTGACCTTTCAAATACTTTGACTCCGCAGGGTACGCCAGTGACCTTGACCGATCCTGCAACTGGGCTGCCCATGATCGGTCCACTCCAGGTAAGCCCACAGGCAAAGTCACTACTGAAGCTGTATCCGTTACCGAACCTCGAAGGCAACACGAGCTACAACTATCAGACACAAGTGCTAACGAATATACACTCCGATGCCTTGCAATCGCGGTTGGATAAGAGCATCGGTCGCCGTGACCAGGTGTATGGCGGCTTTGCTTTTCGCAGCATACGTTCTGACAGCGAGAATCTCTTTCACTTTGTCGACGTGACAAACACGTTGGGTATCGACAGCAACATTCACTGGTCGCATCGTTTACCTCACCAGTTACTGGTGGAGACGGGCTATCGGTTTACACGGCTGAGAACGCAGGCGCGACCTTTCTTTGCGAATCGAGAGAATATTTCCGCCGCCGCCGGTATTACCGGCAATGAGCAGAGTCCGCAAAACTGGGGAGCACCGAACCTGTCGTTCTCAAGTATCAGCGGGTTGTCGGAGGCGCAAAGCGCGTTCAATCGCAATCGTACAGATGCTCTCTCTGTGGAGGCAACGTGGCTTCACCGGCGACACACGGTAACTTTTGGCGGCGATGTACGTTGGCAGCAGTTCAACCAGTTATCGCAGGAGAACGCGCGCGGTACGTTCACTTTTACCGGTGCGGCGACACAAGGAGGGGGCAGTATAGGTTCGGATCTTGCCGATTTTTTGCTCGGTGTGCCGGACACGAGTCAGATCGCATACGGCAATGCGGATAAGTATTTTCGCCAGAAGGTATATGACCTCTTCGTGAATGATGAGTGGAGGATAAAGCCTGAGTTGACGCTGAATGTTGGATTGCGTTGGGATTACGGCACCCCGATGACAGAGCTAAAGGACAGGCTTGTGAATCTCGACATCGCAAACGGCTTCACGTCTGTCGCTCCAGTACTGGGAAGTAATCCAATAGGATTGCGAGCAGGGACGGTGTATCCGTCGTCCCTGGTACGTCCTGACAAGCGCAATTTCGAGCCACGTGTCGGGCTGGCCTGGCGACCGCTGCCGACGACGCCACTGGTCATACGCGCTGGCTATGGAGTGTATGTGGACACGTCGGTATATCTCTCAAGCGCGCAGACAATGGCGCAGCAAGCACCGCTTTCGACAAGCCTGAATGCTTCGTGGGGGCCGGACTGCACACTGACGTTGGCTGTTGGTTTTCGTAATTGTGCAGGCGCGACTTCGAACACGTTTGCAATGGATCCTAACTTCCGCGTGGGGTACGTGCAGACGTGGCGGCTTTCAGCGCAGCAGGATCTGCCGGGTTCGATTGTGATGACAGCATCGTACCTGGGCATAAAGGGCACGCACGGACCGCAGCAGTTTCTGCCAAATACTTATGCGCCGGGCACGACAACTTTCTGTGCTGCATGCCCTCGCGGTTTTACCTATCGCACCTCCAATGGCAACTCGATTCGTCATGCGCTTGATCTTCAACTGCGGCGCAGGTTGCGCAGTGGTCTGACGGCGACGCTGAGCTATGAGTATGCAAAGTCAATCGACAACGACTCCTCACTGGGAGGCGTTGGGTATACGTCATCATCTTCCTCATCCTCACCTTCTGCGTCTGGGGCATCCGGTGCATCGACATCTTCCGTGAGCACTCCTACGACGGAGATCATTGCACAGAACTGGCTTGATCTGCGAGCAGAGCGCAGCCGTTCAAGCTTTGATCAGAGACACCTCGTAAAGTTCACCTTCCAGTACACGACGGGAATGGGCTCGCGCGGCATTTTTTTCACTGGCAAGCGCGGTACGTTATTGAAGCAATGGACGCTCGCATCAGAGCTGACTGCAGGTACGGGGCTTCCTCAGACTCCTATGTACCTGATGGCGGTTCCTGGCACTGGTGTGACGGGAACGATTCGCCCAAGTCTTACGGGAGCGAACATCTACTCAAGCAGTGCAGGGTATTACTTGAACTCGGCCGCGTTTACTGCGCCTGCCCTGGGACAATGGGGGAACGCGGGACGCTACTCGATTGAAGGTCCAGGATCGCTGACACTAGATTCATCCGTTGCGAGGAACTTCCGTCTGCACGATCCGATGAGCCTCGAAATGCGTGTTGATGCGACGAATGTGTTGAACCACGTTGTGTACACAGGCTGGAACGTAATCACAAATGGCACGACGTTCGGTCTTCCGGCAGGCACGCAGTCCATGCGCAGTCTGCAGATCAGCGGGAGGCTGCGATTCTGATGACGAAGAGATCTTCTCTTTTTTGTGCGCTTGCAGTAGTGGCCTCCATCCCGTTTGCTTACGCTCAACAGATAGGCACAAACGCAACACAGGGCAAGGACACAACCTATACGTTGAGCGTAAATTCGCAACTGGTGACGGAAAACGTTGTCGTCAAAGATAAGCAGGGCAAGTTTATCTCAGGGCTGACAGCGAAAGACTTCACCGTGACCGAAGATGGAACACCACAGACAATCCGAGTCTTCGAGCGCGAGTCTCTACCAGTGGATGCAGCACCATTACCGCTCGAAGATGAAGAAAACGTGCGTGTTTACAGACGATTGGGCCGCACGACCTTTGCTGCCGAGGATAAGACGCGTAGCTACAAAGATCGCCGCCTAATGGCTTTCTACTTCGACATGACGGCGATGCGGCCTGAAGATCAGGTGCATGCTCTGCAGGCCGCGGAGAAGTTTGTGCACACGCAGATGACCGAAGTGGATTTGGTCTCAATCCTGCGTTACCAGGGCGGCGCGGTAGACGTGCTGCTCGACTTCAGCGCAGATCGCAACAAAATATTGAGCATCCTCGAGACGATGGTGGTGGGCGAAGGGCAAGGATCGGCTGAAGGCATCGATGACAGCAGCAGTGCAGACCAGGGAGCGGCCTTCGGGCAGGACTCGAGCGAATTTAACATCTTCAATACAGATCGCCAGCTTTCAGCCCTGCAAACGGCGGCGCACATGCTGGACCAGATCAACGAGAAGAAGAGCCTGCTCTACTTCTCAAGCGGACTCCGGCTGAACGGCAACGATAATCAGGCACAACTGCATGCGACAGTGGATGCGGCGGTAAAGGCAGGGCTGTCGTTCTGGCCGATCGATGCGCGAGGGTTGGTAGCGCAGGCACCTTTGGGGGATGCGACGCAGGGCTCGTCGGGCAACTCGAGTATGTACAGCGGCGCGGCGGCACAGGCAACAAACGATCGCTTGCAGCAGTCGCAAGACACCCTCTACTCGCTGGCCGCAGATACAGGTGGCAAAGTGTTCTTTGATAACAACGATCTGAATGCAGGAATTGTGCGCGCACAGCACGCGATCTCGGACTACTACCTGATTGGCTACTACACGACGAACACCGCGCAGAACGGACATTATCGCCGCATCAAGATCACAACGCCGGAGAAGCAGGATGTAAGTCTCGAATATCGAGATGGGTACTACGCGAACAAGGCGTTCGGTAAGTTCAATGGTATTGAGAAGGAACGGCAGTTGGAAGATGCGTTGATGCTAGGCGATCCCATCACAGATCTGACGATTGCTATGGAGATCAACTACTTCCAGCTAAATCGTGCAGAGTATTTCGTGCCGGTGACGGTAAAGATTCCCGGACGCGAACTGGCTTTGGCTAAACGTTTTGCCAACGAACATACAGTAATCGACTTTGTATGCGAGATTAAGGACGAGATGGGCCTGACGATCTCGAATCTCCGCGATAACGTGGATGTAAAACTGAGCGATTTCTCTGCAACGGAGTTGGCCAAGAGACCTATTGAGTACAGTACCGGCTTTACCCTCTTGCCTGGCCGCTACACCATCAAATTTCTTGCGCGCGATGATGAGACAGGCCGCATCGGTACATTTCAAACGGTATTTGTTATCCCGAACCTCAATAAAGTGACGAAGCAATTGCCTATCAGTTCGGTGGTGCTCAGTAGCCAAAGAGTAGACAACAATCAGGCTCTCTATAACACGATGAGAGGCAAGGAGCAGGCGAAGAACGACGCAGCCAATCCTCTGGTAAATAGTGCTGGAAAGCTCATTCCCAGTGTTACGCGCGTCTTTCGCTCCGATCGAAACCTGGAAGTTTTTCTGCAGGCATATGTGGGGAGCGCCTCGACAGCAAACGGGACTTCTTCATCAGTAGGAAACGCTCCAACAAGCCAGCAGGTTGCTGCTTATGTCAGCTTCTACCGAAACGGTGAGAAAGTGATGGATAGTCAGGTTGTCCAGGGATCCACGTTACCAGACAGTCATCTAGGAACGATGCCCATTACCGTGAAGATCCCACTGGAGCAGTTGCAGCCGGGAGAGTACTCCTGCCAGGTAACTGTGCTGGCCCCTGCAAACAATCGTGCGGCGTTTTGGCAAGGTTCGATTGCTATTGTTCGGTAAGTTCGCGAAGAATAATTCGCGGAATTCGTATTCAGGTCGCGTCAGACTATTTTGCGGCCATAAGCAACGATAGGGAGTGCTTCCCATTTAGTTTGGATTATTAGTGCTCCAAGCAACGCCTCCCTAATAATGGGAGATCTGCTCCGATATCTTGTCCAGAGCAAGATTCAGCTCAAGGACGTTCACGCGAGATTCGCCCAATAGACCAAACTGCCGTGGGATCGCATGCTTTGCCACGAGTCCCCTAACTTGCTCCACAGGAATGCCACGGGCGGTCGCTACTCTTGCAACCTGAAAGTACGCAGCCGCAGGAGTGATGTCTGGATCCAGTCCCGAACCCGATGTCGTGATCAGATCAACAGGGACAGAAGTGCCAGGATTCTCCTTCTGTAGTGTGGTGACGTCAGCTTCCACACGGTCGATATATTTTTTATTGGTTGGGCCGTAGTTCGAACCGCCGGAGGCAGCCGCATCATATCCATTCGCTCCTGCAGCGGAGGGACGACCATGGAAGTAGTCGGCGCCGGTAAAGTTCTGACCGATAATTCGCGAGCCTATCAGTACACCATTCCTGGTTACCAATTGGCCGTTCGCTTTATCGTGAAAAAAAACTTGTGCCAGACCGGTCATCAAAAGCGGATATAGAACTCCTAATAGGATTCCGGTGACAGCGGTGTAGAGGAAAGAAGTGATGATGTTCCTGCGCATGGGATTAACTCCTAGACCAGATGAATCGCGGTGATGATCATGTCAATGATCTTGATACCGATGAAAGGCACGATGATGCCGCCTACTCCGTAGACCCAAAGATTTCGCTGTAGCAACGCCGCAGCTCCTAACGCTCTGTACTTCACGCCGCGCAGCGCAAGTGGGATGAGAACAATAATGATGAGCGCGTTGAAAATAACTGCGGACAGGATGGCCGATTGTGGAGTCCTCAGGTGCATGATGTTGAGAGCATTCAACACAGGGAAAGCTCCAGCGAACATCGCCGGAATAATGGCAAAATACTTGGCCACGTCGTTGGAAATAGAGAACGTCGTTAGTGCGCCTCTCGTCATCAGCAGTTGCTTGCCAATTTCGACAATCTCGATCAGTTTCGTCGGGTTGGAATCGAGATCGACCATATTCCCAGCTTCTTTCGCCGCCTGTGTGCCGGTATTCATCGCAACACCAACATCCGCCTGGGCGAGCGCGGGAGCATCGTTGGTGCCATCGCCCGTCATCGCAACAAGCTTTCCCTGAGCCTGCTCGCGCTTGATCAGATCCATCTTGTCCTTGGGCTTCGCTTCGGCTAGAAAGTCATCGACTCCTGCTTCGCGAGCGATTGCAGCAGCGGTTAAGGGATTGTCGCCGGTGATCATGATCGTGCGGATTCCCATCGCTCGTAGTTGAGCGAATCGTTCCTTCATGCCGCCTTTGACAATGTCTTTCAGGTGAATAACACCCATCACCCGGTTGTCTCGAGCTACGACAAGGGGAGTGCCGCCTGAGCGAGCGATGGTGTCGACAGCATCGCGCACATCCTTCGGAACACTGCCACCGCGTTCTTCGACAAACTTCGTGATTGCATCCGCCGAACCTTTACGGATGGCTATATTCCCGATATTCACACCTGACATACGCGTGGTCGCGCTGAAGGGCACAAACTCGGCGTTGAGTTCCTCAAGGTCGCGGCCTCGTAGCCCATACCGTTCCTTCGCCAGAACAACAATTGAGCGTCCTTCAGGTGTTTCATCGGGGAGTGAGGAGAGCTGAGCTGCATCCGCCAGTTGCTCGTTGGTAACGCCCGGCGCAGCAATGAAGTCTGCTGCCTGGCGGTTGCCCAATGTAATTGTCCCGGTTTTGTCGAGCAGAAGAGTATTCACATCACCAGCTGCTTCCACTGCGCGGCCACTCATCGCCAAGACATTATGCTGCACCAGTCGGTCCATGCCAGCGATTCCAATTGCCGAAAGCAGTCCACCGATCGTAGTTGGGATCAGGCAGACCAGCAATGAAACAAGTACAAACACCGTTTGTGGAGCAGTGGTGTAGATGGCGAAGGGCTGCAATGTGACAACCGCAAGAAGAAAGATCACTGTCAGTCCAGCCAGCAAAATGTTGAGAGCAATCTCGTTCGGTGTCTTCTGACGTTCCGCGCCTTCCACAAGAGCAATCATCTTGTCGAGGAATGTCTCGCCGGGGTTCGACGTAATCCTGATCCTGAGATGATCGGAGAGAACTCTTGTTCCTCCTGTCACCGCGGAACGATCGCCTCCGGATTCACGAATGACTGGAGCAGATTCGCCTGTAATCGCGGACTCGTCAACTGAGGCCACTCCATCGATGACCTCGCCGTCCCCTGGAATCATTTCACCTGCAAGAACAACCACTATATCGTCGGCTCGAAGTTTGGCGCTTGGTACATCTTCTTCCTCACCATTGGGTAAGACTTTGTGTGCTGTGGTTTCTGATTTGGCACGACGCAAGGTATCGGCCTGAGCCTTGCCTCGGCCTTCAGCCATTGCCTCCGCATAGTTTGCGAACAAAACCGTAAACCAAAGCCACAAAGTAATTTGAAGGTCAAAGCCAAAGGTGCTTTGATGGGTGCGCAGGTCACGCAGAAGGAGAAGCGTTGTTACGATGCTTCCGATTTCTACAACAAACATCACTGGGTTGCGCATCATCATGCGTGGATTCAGCTTCTTGAATGCGTCAAGGAATGCCTCGCGCATAATCTTGCCATCCCAGAGAGACTTCCGGCGTTTCCTGGCAGGACCGGCAACGGGCTGCGTGGTCTTTGGATCGTGTGTAACAGGTAGAGTTGCCATGATAGCTCCCTTAAAACATCTTTCCGGCGTGAAGCAACAGGTGTTCAAGTACCGGGCCCAGACTCAGTACAGGAAAGAAGGTCAATGCGCCGACGATAAGAATGACGCCGATAAGCAAGGTCGTAAATAGAGGTGTGGTGACAGGAAAGGTTCCTGATGAAGGCGGGACTAGCTTCTTGGTGGCAAGATTGCCAGCGATAGCAAGCATGGGAACAATCATCAGAAAACGCCCGATTAACATGGCAAATCCGAGTGCGAGGTTATAGAAATGCGTATTTGCGTTGAGTCCCGCAAATGCCGAGCCATTATTCCCCGTCGCAGAGGTGAAGGCATAAAGCATTTCTGTGAGTCCATGCGGACCGGCATTGTTCAGGCTGCTAAGACCGTAGTTTGGCGATAAGGCCGCAATCGCAGTAAAGACGAGAATCGACAACGGAAAGATTAGTACATAGAGCATTGCCATCTTTACGTCATAGGCTTCAATCTTCTTGCCGAGATATTCCGGGGTTCGTCCGACCATTAGACCCGCAATGAAGACCGTCAGCACAACCATGATCAACATGCCATAGATGCCTGCGCCTACACCGCCGAATACGACCTCGCCGAGCATTATGTTGATTAGAGGAACCAGACCTCCGAGAGGCATAAAGGAATCATGCATGGAGTTGACAGCACCGCAGCTCGCGTCAGTGGTCGCGGTAGCGAAAAGTGCTGAATTGGCAATGCCAAAGCGGACTTCTTTTCCTTCCATATTGCCACCTGGCTGTGTCAAGGTGATCTGCTGATTCACACCATGAAGCAGAGGATTCGATTGGGACTCTGACGAATATGAGATCAGTACGCCCGCAAAAAACAGGACTGACATGGCAGCAAAGACAGCCCATCCGTGCCGGGGTGTGCCGGTCATTTTTCCGAGCGTCGCGGTGAGTGCCGCAGGAATACAAAATATAAGGAGCATCTCAATCAGGTTGGACAGAGGCGTGGGGTTTTCAAAGGGATGGGCACTGTTTGCATTAAAGAATCCACCTCCGTTTGTCCCAAGCATTTTGATAACTTCCTGCGATGCTGTGGGGCCCTGGGCAATTGTCTGATCGGCTACGATCTGCGTAGTCTGCTTCCCATTGCTTCCAGTTGTGATGATTTTTTGCGGCTCAAGCACCTTCACCGTGTCATAGGGCTTCAAGTTCTGAACCACGCCCTGAGACACAAGAATCAAGCCAAAGACGACACAGAAAGGCAGGAGGATTCGTGTTATTGCTCGTGTCAGGTCTACCCAGAAATTTCCAATCGTCGTACTTTCTTTTCTTGCAATACCGCGAATCAACGCCACAGCAATCGCAATGCCGACGGCCGCAGACCAGAAGTTGTGGGTCGCGAGGCCCAACATTTGTGTCAGGTAACTCATCGTAGATTCAGGAATGTATGCCTGCCAGTTCGTATTTGAGGTGAACGAAGCTGCTGTATTGAAAGCTAGGTCCGGAGCCACTTTCCCAAGATGTTGGGGATTCCACGGCAGTATCCCCTGAATGCGCTGAAGCACATAAGTCAGAAGCATGGTCGTAACACTGAATAGCAACATGGCGGCTGCATATTCCGTCCATCGCATTTCGTGCGAGTCATCAATACCAGTAATGCGATATAACAACCGCTCGATCGGATTGAAGAGTCGATCTGCGAGGGTCCGTTCTCTCTCAAGAACTCGAGCCATGTAAACCCCGAGCGGCTTTGTCGTGACGAGCAGGATTCCGAAGAAAAGGAGAATTTGCAGCCAGCCATTCGGTGTCATCAGAATTTCTCCGGGCGCAAGAGCGCATAAATTAGGTACACCAATAAAAACAACGTCACAATAAGCAACAGTACGGTTTCAATGGTCATCGTCTTACCTCAATTTTTCGCAAGCGTTGATATATGCGATTGCGATGGCGAAAAATACTACTGTTGCAACGATCAGAAGAACATCCCACATCTTTTATCTCCTTGTGACCCGCGTTGCATATCTGACATGCAGGGCGGGATTCGAATACGTGACCTCTAGTCGTCGCCTGGCGACTAGAAAACGCAATTTCTCTACGTGCGCTCGGTGAGGCGTCATTGTGTTTTCTTGAGTAGCGGTGTAGGGCAGTTGGCTTTCATCGGTTCCTTGCTCGTGCAACCGCTCTTCCTGCGACAAGCGATCATGCAGGAAAAGATGCTTCTGCCTGGCATGAGAAACGCCAGTTAGCATCATTTTGTTTCGTTTGGAAGGAGTCTTTGCTCGATCAAAGATTGCGGGGCAGGGGGCACTGAAGCGTTTATGCGGATGAGCAGGTCTGGACGAATTGCGGCGAGCGGCCCGGCTGAAACCGATAAAGCAATAAATCAGAAAAACGATTCCCAGTACGACGACAACTGCAAAGATATCGAGCGAAAGCATAGCTACGGCCACCACACAAGCCGTATCTATGTTCACGTGAGCGGGAGTAAAAAGTGCGTATGAAAGTAGTTAAAAAGTTATATAGGCCTAGGATATCTTTCCTGGTTGAAAGCGATAGCCCACCCAAGGGTCATTGATGATGTACTTCGGTTCTCCCTCTGGTTCGATCTTCTTGCGAAGCATGGCCACAAGCACTCGTAGAGATTCGGGCTGCTCTACTGCACGCGGTCCCCAGATCGCGGTCAGGAGCTTACGATGGGTCAATACCCGCTCCGGGCGCTGGGCCATGTAGAAGAGGAGGTCGAACTCTTTTGGGGATAGGTGGACCTCGCGCTCGCAAACCTCGACAGAACGCTTGTCTGGATCAATGCGAAAATCTCCAATCTCAATAGGAGCATTTCCAGGTTCGATACTGGTTGCTCGAAGCCTCCGCATGTGAGCACGCACCCGAGCCATCAACTCTTCGATACTGAAAGGTTTGGTGACGTAATCGTCTGCACCGGCATCGAGCGCCTTGACTTTGGATTCTTCCTGGTTTCGAACGGAGAGCACGAGAACCGGAAGATTGGACCGGGAACGAATTTCCGAGCAGAGAGCGATACCGTCCATCCTCGGCATCGAGAGATCTGTAATCACCATGTCGGGTGTCCATTCAGCCAGCTTTTCCAAGGCCGAGATACCATCAATGGCTACTTCGACCGCGTATCCGTTCGATATAAGCGCCGAGCGAACGACGCGTGTGATCTGCGGTTCATCGTCCACCACTAAAATCTTACCCAGGACTTCCTTCTGCATTTGCACCCTCATTCCTGCGTGATGATATGAACATCCACGAAAGGAGCGTTTTGGAGAAACCTTTGAATTTGCCAATAGTACAAGTATTTTTTTAAACCATGAACGGCAGACCGTCCGAAGATAACCTGGGTCGCGCGCTTTTGCAGAACAAATTCTGCAACTGCCAAAGGCACGCTCTTTCCGTGCAACTCCACTAACTCCGCCTTGAGATTACGAGCGAAGCGTCTATTGCTGTCCAACGTGCGCTCCTGTTGTTCGGAATGACTCTCTCCCGTATCAACATGCACCACGTAAAGGTCGCCGCCCGCTCCCTCGGCCATGCGCGCACCACGAGCAATCAACTGCTGCGAGGCCGGGTTGGAACTGATGCACACAACAACACGTTCGTGTACGGCCCAGCGCGTGCCGAGCCTTTTCTTCTTTACATATTCGTCCAGGGTGCGGTCAACAGCGCGAGCCACATACTGAAGCGCCATCTCTCGCAATGCGATGAGGTTACCGCGGCGAAAGAAGTTCGCCAGAGCTGTATCAATTCTTTCCGAAGGATAAATATCGCCCCGCTGCATACGCATCTGCAGCGCCTCCGGAGTCAGGTCCACCATGACAACTTCGTCAGCCCGCTGTAAGACCCAATCCGGAACGGTCTCTCGAACTGTGACCCCAGTAAGACTTTGCACGACAGGCGTGACGCTTTCGATGTGTTGGATGTTGACGGTGGACAGTACATCGATCCTCGCGTCGAGAATCTCCATTACATCTTCATATCGCTTCCGGTGCCGACTGCCCTCGATATTGGTGTGCGCCAACTCATCAATCAACACCACTTGGGGCCTGCGAGCAAGGATGGCATCGATATCCATTTCTTCGAACGTCGTGCCCCGAAAGTCAATCTTCTTCCGAGGAACACACTCCATCTGAGCGGCAAGCTCGGCCGTCGGCGTGCGGCCATGCGTTTCCACGACGCCAACGACAACATCCTCGCCCCGCTCATGACGCCGGATGGCCTCGCTCAGCATGCTATAAGTCTTGCCCACACCTGGAGAGTAACCAAGAAATACCTTGAATAAACCTTTGTGTTTTTCAGGCGCAACTTTTTCGAGCCATCGCTCCGGCGTCGAGGTGGGTGAGTGCGAATTGTCGGTTTCCATAGACATTGGCAGCTATAATGACGCTGTGAATTGGCGATGGTTGTTGCACTTTCTGCGTTATCTGTTCGTCACGGGGGTAGTCGGATGCATTGTCATCGTCTACTCCAGGTTCATCCACGTCAATCCAACGACCGTCGCTCTCACATTCTTACTCGGAATTCTCTACATAGCCAATCGTCTGGGGCTTCGGTATTCCGTTTACATGTCGCTTCTTGCGGCACTCGCCATTAATCTTTTCTTTCTTCCTCCTATCGGAGCCCTGACGATAGCCGACTCCCAGAATTGGGTAGCGCTGCTAGCATTTCTTGCGGCAGGTGTCTCTGCAAGTCATCTCTCAGAAAGAGTGAAGCAGGAGGCAAGGGAAGCAAATCAGCGCAGACGAGAGGTCGAGCGCCTGTATGAATTCAGCCAGAAGCTGATGACATCGGATCGTGCGTCAGACCTCCTGAATAATATCCCAGGCTACATTAGCTCCACGTTTCATAACGATGTAGTCGACATCTATCTTCTCGAGCAGGATCAGGTATACCGCTCTCTCTCAGACACGCAACGATTTACGAGAGAGGAATTACAAAAGATAGCGGTGCGTTCCGAGACACGTTGCGACAAGGAGATCGACACGTGTACGGCGCCTCTTCTTCTGGGACTGCAATCGATTGGTGCAATCGGCATCACTGGCAATCTTCCTTCCCGTGAGACGATCGATGCGCTTGGCAGCCTGATTGCCATTGCGATAGAACGAAGTATTACAGCCGAACGCCTTGCTCGGACCGAGGCTACACAGGAGAACGAGCGGTTGAGAACAGCTCTTCTCGATTCGGTTACCCATGAACTGCGCACCCCCTTGACCGCAATCAAGGCGTCGATAACGAGCCTGCGATCTGGAATGATTCGGGACGCTGATATGAAGGAAGAGATGCTGACGGTAATCGACGAAGAGAGTGACCGTCTGAATCATCTGATAGGGCAAGCGGTGGAGATGGCGCAACTGGATGCGCATCAGGTGCATCTGCATCTGGAGGCAAGACGAATCCAGGAGATTGCTGCGGAGGCTATAACGGAGTGCGAGTCCTTCCTTGGAAAACGTCCGGTAGAGGTCCGGATTCCATCCGGAATTCCACCCGTGCGTATGGATGCAAGCAGGATACGAAAGGTGCTGCATCATCTTCTGGAGAATGCTGCGAAATACTCGGACGAAGACAAACCCATTGTTGTCAGCGCTGAAGTGAAGGACTCTTCTGTGATTACCAGTGTCGCGGATCAGGGAGTAGGTATCGATGACTTCGACAAGACCTTGATCTTCGACAAATTCTATCGAGGACAAAGTCAGCGTTACCGCGTCCAGGGCACTGGTATGGGGCTCGCCATCGTAAAGGCGATCATTGAAGCCCACGAAGGAAAGGTTGATGTTACAAGCCAGAGAGGACTGGGATCGGTCTTCTCTTTTTCGCTGCCACTTGCTTAAACAGTAAATCCAAAGATCAAGCTTCGTATCGAAGTAGAAGCCGCGCGACATGCGATGGCTTCGTTTCCTCAAGCGTCTGGTAGTCCTCGCTGCCATGATTGAGAGCGCTATAGATCGTCCGCCAGTTAAGGGTATGTTGCCAGAGTCTATGAGAATATCTGTGTTTCATTACGGTTTCTGTAGGCCATCATTATGGATTTTTATCGCTTCTCTTATGACTTTCTAATGGGTTCAGGTCATAGCATTGCCAATGGTGCGGCTGAGGCAAAAAGCACACAGTAGCGCCAGGATGAGGGATATGAGACTTATCAAAAGCAAGAGCTGTTTCTTGATGTTGGCCGGTTTTGTCTTTGCTGTGAATGCATCGACGTTGAGCGCGCAGAATACAGAGATCGATCAAAAGGTCTCAACTACGCAGAGCGCTGAGGATGAAACAACGACGAGCAATAAGAATGACCTGTCGAATGGAAACTTCTTTCAACGCCTCGGACACTTTTATCGTGACGATTGGAGTGGAACTCTGCCGTCAGCTCTTCCCGCAAAGCGCCGTATGCTCGATGCTCCGTTGGATTCGCCGCCCTATCCAAGTTCGGACTGGGGCTATGGTGGATCGACTGCGATTGGAGTGCCTGATGGCAACGTCTATCCCCTGATGACGGCGCTGAAGTTGCAGAACAGCCGCACCAAAATTTATGGATGGGTTGCACCCAGTTTCAACTACAGCACCTCAAACAAGAACAACTTTCCGCTTTCCTATGATGTATTTCCTAATAGCGTGGTCCTGAACCAGGCAGTGGTTTACATCGAGCGGTTGCCAGATACTGTCCAGAAGAAGCATTTTGACTGGGGTTACCACATCACGGGTTTCTTCGGGAATGATTCCCGCTTCACGACCGCCAAGGATTACCTCAGCCAGCAGCTCCTTCAGAAGAATCGCCGCTACGGCTTTGATCCAGTCCTCGAATATGTAGACCTCTATTTTCCGATCAAGGAAGGTCTCAATATTCGTTTCGGGCGTTTTCTGTCGGTTCCCGGAATTGAAGCACAGCTGGCTCCGAATAACTACAACATGACTCACTCGTTGCTGTACTCCATCGATCCCTTTACTGACACCGGCATCATCGGATCCTTGAAGCTTTCGAAGCAGTGGATGGTTCAATTGGGCCTTTCTGCGGGACACGATGTTGCACCCTGGTCGGACGATCGCAAACCCTCGGCCATTGCGTGTCTGAACTACTCCACCGCAAGCAACCACGACAATTTTTACGCCTGCGCGAACGGCATCAACGACGGCAAGTACGCCTATAACAATTTGCAGGATTATGACGCGACCTGGTATCACAGGTTCAATTCGAAATGGCACATGGCCACAGAAGCCTGGTACATGTACGAGCGCGACGTGCCGAATGTAGCTGGCAATGTGGCGAATCCGGTGCCTACCGAGATCGGAGCGAACGGTGCCTACTGCGCGCCAGGTAAGCTGCGCTGTACCGCCCCTGAATATGCAATCGTCAACTATGTGAACCGGGAGGTTAACTCAAAGCTGACCATTGGTTTTCGTTCTGACCTGTTAAACGACAAGAAGGGGCAACGCACCGGCATCCCGACCAAGTACACCGAAAATACTCTTTATGCGACGAAGTACTTCGGCAGCACGATCATGGTTCGGCCAGAGATTCGTTTTGATCACTCCTGGGACCGCCCCGGATACAACAACGGAACAGCCCGCAATCAGTTTTTCGTCGGAGCGGACCTGATCTACAAATTTTAGAGAACACACTACGGAGCGGACGGCTACGTTGTTCGCTCCGGACCGATTGATCGAAGCTCTTGAAGCCGCGAGCCAGCTACTTCGTTATTACGGATTTTTTATGCGGCGTCTTCTATCCTTCTATTCATAAGGCATGTCTGCAGGACACTATGGGCATTGGATTGACTGCAAGACGGATAAGAAGACTTGTATTCGTGGGAGTAATTGCTTTCTCGCTTCTGCAAACATCCTATTGCGTCGATGCTCAACAGGTTCCAGATGCCCCGGAACCTCACATATCTTCAACAAGTTCCCCTCAGAGCTTCTTCGCACGGTGGACTTCCTTCTATGAAAAAGACTGGAAGGGAAGAACCGCAAGCGGTCCAGCACCTGCACGCCGGGGCCTGCCTTCGCCGTTGAATTCGCCTCCTTTCCCCAACGCAGACTGGTCCTATGGCGGGTCCCCGACCCTTGGGGAGGCGGATGGGAATGTATACCCCCTACAGACCGCGATCAATGGAGCGACAGGGAGGACCAAGATTTATGGATGGATTGAGCCCACGGCGAACGTATCGACCTCGCGCAACAGAAACTACCCAGAGACAAACGATATCTATTCGAATCGCATCGAGCTGGGGCAGGCGGTGGTGTATGTCGAGCGATTGCCGAATTCGGTGCAGCGGGACCATGTCGATTGGGGATTTCATCTGACGGGTTTCTTCGGAACGGATTACCGCTCGACGACGAACAGAGGTTACTTCAGCAGCCAATTGCTGGATCACCATCGGCAGTATGGGTTTGATCCTGTGCTGGAGTATGCGGATGTGTACTTTCCACATGTGGCGAAAGGCATGAATGTGCGATTGGGGAGGTTCATTTCCATCCCCGGAATCGAAGCGCAGTTGACACCGAACAACTACATCTTCAGCCACTCTCTTCTGTATGCCATCGATCCATTTACGGATACAGGGGTGCTGGCAACAATCCAGGCAAACGATCAGTGGGTCGTGCAGGTGGGAGTCTCCGGCAGCCACGATGTAGCTTTGTGGACCGAAGATGCCAAGCCTTCCTTCATGGGGTGCGTCAGCTATACGACAAAGAGCGTGAAGGACAACATCTACCTGTGCGCGAATGGAATCAACGACGGCAAATACGCATTCAACAATCTGCAAATGTATGACGGAACCTGGTATCACAAATTTGGCGGGACCTGGCACATGGCTACGGAGATGTATGCGATGTATCAGAGGGAAGTGCCCAGCGTGAACGGACCCATTTTGCCAGAGAAAGGGACGAACGGAGCAAACTGCAGGGTCGGTATGAAGACCTGCCTTGCGCCGGAGTGGGCTCTGGTGAACTATCTCAACAAGCAGCTATCCCCCCACGACTTTATCTCGTTCCGCAATGATTTTCTGAACGACAAGAAGGGGCAGCGGACTGGATACGCAACCAAATACAGCGAGGCCACATTCATGCTGAGTCACTGGATCGGATCTACGGTACAGATAAGGCCGGAGATCCGATTCGACCATGCCTGGGACCGCAAGGCCTACGACGAAGGGACGCGGGCGAATCAGTTTACGCTGGCGTCGGATATCATCGTTCACTTCTAAGGGAGCCACAGCGGAATTGCTGATGGCCTGGTAAATGTAGTTGGGTGATGGTGGAGGCGGTGGGAGTCGAACCCACGTCCGAAAAAACCTTCAACAGAGAGCTTTCATGCTTTTTCCAGTTCATCTTTGTCTCGTCATCGGCGCTTAGAATGGACAAAGATGCGACGACGACCAGCCTGATCGATCTCGCCGGGTCCGCGCAGGCGGAGCAGAACCGGCCAGCCTACTGTGCGACGATTGGTACAGGCCCGTAGGCGAAGCCTGAGCAATCGGCTACTTAGTTAATTAAGCAGCAAGCGCGAATTGAGGTTCGGCACTTATAGTTTTGTGAGCGATTACGGGTGTCCACACCCCGGCATGCCTCTCTGCCGCAAGCAATCCCGTCGAAGCCGTGACGCCCCCATCTGGAGCTGGCACCAACATTGCGTTGGGCACTACAAAGAACTGTATCTATTATATAGCGTTCGCCTGGAAAGCCCTGTTTTACCTCGCCAGTGCCAGAATGGCGGCCCCCGCTGCGATCAGCGATACTCCACCGATCTTCAGTGGAGAGAGCTTCTCACCCAGAAACAGCCACGCTCCCAGGATCACCAGCACCACGCTGAGCTTATCTACCGGGGCAACGCTCGACGCCGGGCCAAGTTGCAGAGCACGAAAATAGCAGAGCCACGAAAGCCCGGTCGCGATCCCTGACAGAACGAGAAACAGCCAGCTTCTCCCGCCAATGGTTGCGACTCCACTGTGCGCCTCAAATCCAATAGCAATCGCCCATGTGAAGAGAACCACGACGGTGGTTCGAATCGCGGTTGCCAGATTCGGATCGACGCCCGAGACGCCGACCTTTGCCAGCAATGCTGTGGCAGCAGCAAAAAACGCGGACAGGAGTGCCCATGCGACCCAACTCATGCCTCAAGACTACGCCGAGTGAAGGTGGCAGGCAGGGAAGAGTTTCGCTACAGGGAAGCCTTTGTGAGATCCACGTTCTCCGAGTCGCCGTGCTCAATGCCGGCTCGTATCTGGGCGGGAGTCTTGCCCTTCTTCGTCTGTTCGTAGGCGTAGACGGCTTCCTTCATGCAGGTGGAGCACGCCGCGCCGTGAGTTCCCTCGAAGCAGCTGTGGAGACTGTTGTGTCCCATCGCCCGGTCGCAGTGGCAGTAGCAGGGTTGCTGATGCAGAACGGCGGGAATCTTCGCCGCCATCTTATAGACCGTCACTTGGTACGGATGGCTGAAGTACGCTCCGGTGAGCTGCGTTCCGCTCAGAACGGGGGGAAGCGGCTTGGAAGGAGCCTTTGCATTGTAGGCGGGAATATCTTCTGCGGGATTGCTCCACTGTGCGGAGGCAGCAATCGTAACCAGTCCTAACGCGATGAGTCCCAGAAAGCGCTTCATGAGGATCATCTTAATCCTTAAATATGGTTGAGGACAAAGTAGAGGCCGCGGACAAAAAAAAGACGGCACGAACAGAGTTCGTGCCGGGAGGCCAGTGACGCAACTTGTGTCAGCCGAGGACTTCCGCTCGAGGCTGAGAAACTTTCCGAGAGAAGGAAACTCACTTCGTCCCGTAAAAGAAATATACCACAAACTGTAAGTGAGATTGCAAGAAATATGTTCAGGCATAGGAAAATACCATGATTTAGAGTGTCGTCCCGGCGGTAAATTGCTTGTAGTCGTTTTATTTTCAGTGGTTTGCATTGTTATTGTGGTCGATATTTAAAAATTCTATTTTTTGGAAATTCTTGTTTTTCTGCTTTTTCAGATTTCTGTAGATATCCGTTTCTGTGCAAACCTTTTCCCATCTCGGAAAGAACCGAGAGAAGCATTTAGAATCAGAGGATTCGATCCACACAGGATTTACTGAGAGACGCTGGTGACGGACAAGAATAAGAAGGCGCTCACGTTTCAGGAGCTTCTGTTCAGGCTGCAACGGTTCTGGGCAGAGCAGGGATGCGTGTTGCAGCAGCCATACGATGTTGAGGTCGGTGCGGGAACCATGTCGCCCGACACTTTTTTGCGTGTGCTCGGGCCAAAGCCCGTGCGCATCGCCTACGCGCAGCCTTCGAGACGACCGGCGGACGGTCGTTACGGAGAGAATCCCAACCGGCTCTTCCGGCACACGCAGCTCCAGGTCATCCTTAAACCGCCGCCGGAGAGGATTCAGGAGCTGTACCTCGAGTCGCTGGAAGCCATCGGCATCGACCTTCGCGAACACGACATCAAGTTTGAAGAGGACAACTGGGAGTGGCCCGTCGGAGGCGCCTGGGGCGTCGGCTGGCAGGTCATGCTCGACGGCCTTGAGATTACGCAGTTCACCTACTTCCAGCAGTGCGGAGGCATGGACCTCGACCCGATCTGCGGCGAGATCACCTACGGCCTCGAGCGCATCGCGGGTTTCCTGCAGGATGTGGACTCGATCTACGACATCGTCTGGGCCATCGAGCCGGACACCGGCCGGAAAGTGACGTACGGCGAGATGAGGCTTGCGGAAGAGGAGCAGTTCTCGGCCTACAGCTTCGACTATGCCGAGGTTCCCAAGCTGTGGGAGCACCTGAAGCTCTACGAGTCCGAGTGCCTCTCTCTGTTGGAGAAGGCGAAGGGGATGGACAAGATGGATGCGCTCACGCTGAAGCGTTTCCCGGTGCTGGGAGCGTATGAACTGGCGCTGAAGTGCTCGCATGTCTTCAATCTTCTGGACGCCCGCGGCGCGATCTCAGTGACCGAGCGCGTGGGCGTGATGGCGCGCATCCGCGCTCTCGTCGTGGGAGTGGCGAAGGCCTACGCGGCGCAGGGAGAGTTGCTGGCGAACCAGCCCGAGTTGGTGGGCTAACCGAATCTGAGCCTGCGAAGATGAGCTTCGCGGCGGTGAGAGTGTGATGGTGGATTTTCTTTTTGAGATTGGGTTGGAAGAGGTTCCGGCGCGCATGATCGCCGCCGCCCAGGCGGAGCTTGAGCGCCGCGTGCTGGGGCTGCTGGAGCGTGAGCGTCTGGTTGCGGCTGGAGCGAGTGCGAAGAGCTTTTCGACTCCGCGCAGGCTGGCGGTGCTGGTTTCCGGTGTCGCGTCGCGGCAGGAGGATGCCTCCGAGGAACTGACCGGGCCTTCGGTGAAGGTTGCGTTCAAGGACGGCGTTGCGACTCCCGCCGCGGTGGCCTTCGCGAAGAAGGCTGGCGTTGCGGTCGAGGAGCTGAAGACGATTGCGACTCCGAAGGGCGAGTATCTCGCCGCGACAGTCGTGAAAGCTGGCCGCTCTGCCTCCGAGGTGATCGCCTCCGAGCTTCCGAAGGAGCTGGCCGCGATCTACTGGGCGAAGAATATGTACTGGCGGGCAGGGAAGCCTGAGCGATTCGTCCGTCCCGTGCGCTGGATGCTTGCTCTGCTCGGCGGCGAGGTAGTCCCTGTCTCATTCGGCGGCAAGACCGCTGGCAACGTGACCTTCGGTCATCGCGTGCTCTTTGGAGATGCGGCGATTGCGCTGGAGGCTCCTGCGAAGTATGAGGAGGCTCTGCTCACGGCTTACGTGATCGCCGACGTCGAGGTTCGCCGCGAGAAGATCCGCAAGGCGCTCGACCGCGTGACCCGTACCGTCGAAGGCGCACGCTGGCGCGAGGACCACGGTCTGGTCGATACGCTCACGCACCTGACGGAGTGGTCTTCGGACCGCTCCGTGATCCTCGGCGGCTTCGAGCCGGAGTACCTTGCTCTGCCCGAGGAGGTTCTGGTGACGGTGATGCGCGACCATCAGAAGTACTTCGCGGTCGAGGACATGGACGGCAAGCTGGCTCCTTACTTTCTCGCGGTGCTGAACACCGAGGCCGACGAGGATGGTCTTGCGGTGATCCGTCACGGCAACGCTCGCGTTCTGCGCGCTCGCTTTAATGACGCTCGCTTCTTCTGGGAGTTCGACCAGCGCGTTCCGCTGAAAGAGCGCGTGAAGCTGCTTGAGAACGTCACCTTCCAGAAGGACCTGGGAAGCTATGCGGTGAAGGCAGGCCGCGTGCAGGCGCTCGCCTCCGGCCTCGTCGAGGTCGTGACCTCGCGAGGAGCGAAGGTCGATGCTGCCGCGCTGGCCGAGGCGGTCACGCTGGCCAAGACCGACCTGACCACCGAGCTGGTGAAGGAGTTCACCGAGCTGCAGGGCATCGTCGGCGGACTCTACGCGAAGTCGCAAGGGTACTCGGCAGCAGTGTGCGATGCGATCTACGACCAGTACCTTCCGGAGTCGATGGAAGATGCCGTGCCGAGGACCGTGGAAGGTTCGCTGCTGGCCATCGCGGATAAGGCGGACACGATCGCCGGAATGTTCGGGCTCGGAATGGAGCCCACCGGATCGAAGGACCCATTTGCCCTGCGCCGCGCCGCCAACGGAATTGTGAAGATACTGGCGGAGAGCACGTCGGCGCTTCCCCTGACCCTGAGCGAGATCGCGGGGCGTTCGACGGAGAACGAGGCGGTCGAAGCTCGCGTCCGCACCTTCCTCATCGAACGGCTGGAATTCTATCTCCGCGAGGCGAAGGGGCAGGCTTACGACGTGGTGAAGGCGGTGCTCGCAGCCGGAAGCGACGATGTTCGCGATGCAGTGGCCCGAGCCGAGGCCGTGACCGCGGCTCGCAGCTCAGCGGACTTCGAGGCGGTGAGCGCGGCCTTCAAGCGCATGAAGAACATCCTTGCCCAGGCGAAGGAGAAGGGCGAGGAGACACACTTCGACGGCACGCTGGCCGAGGTTCATCCGGCGCAGGCTTCGCTGTCCGAGGCTGCTGTCCGAGTCGGTGGCGCGGTCGAGTCGCTGAGCGCGGGCCGGGAGTATGGCCGTGCGCTTGAGACGGTGGCCACACTGCGCCCGCAGGTCGATGCATTCTTTGAGCAGGTGATGGTGATGGACCCGGACGAGACGGTTCGGCGAAGCAGGCTGGCGTTGCTGGCTTCCATCGTGCGGAGCTTTTCGGGGATTGCGGACTTCTCGGAGATCATTACGGCGGGGTAATCGCTTACCTCAAAGATTTCCCGCAAAGTACTCATTCGATTTGATTTGATGTTTTAGAGTAGCGGCCTCAGGATTTCCTGAGGCCGTTCTGATTTTTCTTGAAAGTTTGAGGCTTAGTTGAGGCGCTGGAGGCGGGCGATCAGCTTTTCGGCCAGTGGCTCGCCGGACTCGGTCCAGAGGAGGCGGCTGGAGATGCCGGAGTTCTTTTCGACCGAGAGGGTGAAGGCCAGAAGCATCTCGACGTTTTGTTGGATGTGCTTGCGGGCTTCCTCGGCCTGCTCGGCGCCTCTCTCGTCCTCCTCGTCAGAGTTTTCGTCGAGTTCGTCCAACTCGTCGAGGATCCAGGGGGTGTCGAGGCCGAAGTCGATGCGGATGTGCCCATTCTGCTCGTAGGAGGCCTGGTCGAACTGGGGGCCGAAGCCGATGATGCGAACGGTCGAGGGCTGCGGCTTCCAGACGGTGTCGAGCGCGACCTCCTCGGAGACGGCTGCGTGCTCGGGACGCCAGAGGTTCCACTTCATCTCGAACTCATAGGCCATGTCGTCATGGAGCTGCTCGGTGGCGTCGGCGACGGCGTTCTCGATGATGGAGTCCTCGGTGGACTGGGAGCGGTCGTCGTTGACGTAGATGCGCTGGTAGACGGGGGACTCGGTGAAGCTGATGGGGTAGACCGAGACCGCGGCGACGCGCTTCTCTCCGCTGACGAGCGCGAACTGGCGCAGCACCGAAACCAGCGCGGCGGGGAGGGAGTCGAAGCGGAAGTTCGGAAACCAGAGGCTGAGGTAGAGCTGATCGGCCATAAGGATAGTTTACAGGCGCGAGGGCGGGAGTGCTCCAAGGGTGAGATGATAGAAGACGGTCGAAATGATGCGGGTTGGGGTAGAGAGGCTGCGGAGGTGGTTGCTGGCGGGCGCGAGCCTGCTGGTTGTCGTCATTGTGAGCTTTCTGACCTATGGCCACCACCTGCGGCATCGGCTGCTGACCGACCTTCCTCGGAAGCTGGGGGCGGATATCCGGCAGGAGACCAATTCCTTCACGTGGTCCCAGACGGTGAAGGGGCGGACGGTCTTTACCCTCCATGCCGCTAAGGCGATCCAGCATAAAGACGGCAAATACACGCTGCGCGACGTGGGGATTACGGTCTACGGCAAGGGTGAGGGTGCGGACCAGGCGCAGGGGCCGGGAAGCCGCGTCGACAAGATCTACGGCAAGGAGTTTGAGCTTGATCAGGCAGCCGGGATCGTGCGGGCGATGGGAGAGGTGAATCTCGACCTTGAGGCTCCTCCTAAGGCTGGCGATGCCCCCAATGCCAAGGATGCTGCGGAGCCCATCCATGTTAAGACGAGCGGTCTGGTGTATCTGCAGAAGCTGGGTGTGGCCGCGACCGATAACGAGATTGATTTCGACTACAACGGCCTGACCGGCCATGCGACCGGGGCGGATTACAACGCCGATACGGGGGTGCTGGCGTTGCATTCGGCGGTGAAGGTGAGTGGGCTGGAGCATGGGCAGCCTGTGCTGCTGACGGCCTCGCACGCGGAGCTGAACCGCGCGACCCGCAGGGTGGTGATGGAGCAGGCGAAGTATGTGCTGGTCTCGGACCAGAGTAAGGGCGGGCGGCAGACGGTCGAGGCAAAACATGCGACGGCGGATTTGAGGAAGGACGGCTCGGCGGAGCGGCTGCTGGGTGAGGGAGGCGTGGTGGTGACCTCCGAAGACGGCTCGCAGATGGCCGCGCCGAGGGGCGAGGTTCTGGTGAGCGAGGACAATAAACCTCAGTCGCTGAAGATGCAGGGCGGGGTTCGGTACAGCTCGAAGGATGATACGCGGCAGGCGGCGGGTGAGGCTGCAGAGATGCGCGTTGCCTTCGACGGCCACGGTCATGCGCAGAGGGTGGTGCTGACGGATTCGGTACACATGACGGAGAGGCTGCTTCCGGCGAATGGGGAGCGAGAGCTGACCGCGAAGATGGTCGAGCTGGCCCTGGCGGATGTGGGCGGCAAGACTCTGCTGAAGGATGCGAAGGCCAGCGGCGGCGCAAGGCTGCGCGTGGTGGACGCAGCGCAGAAGGCCAGCACGATGCGGGCCGAGGTGCTGACAGCGCAGTTCGTGCAGCAGGGGGGACAGTCGCGGCTCGGCAGCGTGCATGGAGATGGCGCCACGGCTCTCGAGCAGAGGGATGCGAGCGGTACCGTGCAGACGAGTTCGGGCGATGTGCTGGATGTGAGCTTCCGCAAGGCTGCGACTTCGGACGCGAAGGATGAGATTGAGACGGGAGCGCAGCAGGGGCATGTGGTGGCGACGCGTGTGGCTCCTGTGAAGGGCGGCGGGAAGCCCGAGACGGACAAGGTGCTGGCGGAGAAGGCGGTCTATGACGGAGCGACTCAAAAGACGACACTGACGGGCGCAGTCGAGATGGAGAGTCCCGAGGGGACGCTGTGGTCGAGCCGCGTGGTGATGGAGCAGAAATCCGGCGACGCCGTGGCCGACGGGACGGTGAAGGCGAGTTATCGGCAGGGCGGGCAGGGCGAGATGGTGCATGTGCTGGCCGACCGAGCGGAGCTGAAGAAGGCGAACGACACGGCGATCTTCTACGGCACGGGCAAGGCCGCGAGGCTGTGGCAAAACGGATCGCAGATTGAGGCTCCGGTGCTGGAGTTCGAGCAGAAGGCGCGCAGACTGACGGCTCGGGGGAACAACGGCGCGGCGATGGCGGTGCGCACGGTGATGGTGAGCGCAGGCGAAGCGAAGCCCTCGGAAGCCGCAAAAACTTCGGAGTCTGCCAAAGCGTCGGGTGATGCCCTGCGTAAGCCCTCGGTCGTGAGGATCGGAAGCCGGGAGATGGTGTACTCGGATGAGTCGCGGACGGCGCAGTTCACTGGCGGCGTGAAGGTCGAGAGCGCGGACGGAGTGATGCGAGGCCAGCAGGCGACGGCGTATCTTCAAGCTGCGACGGCTGCGAAGGCAGGAGCGGCGAACGCAGGATTTTTGGGCGGAAGCGTTGAGAAGGTTGCGGTAAGCGGGGCCATCGAGATCGACCAGATGGGACGCAGGGCCGTGGGCGACCGGCTGGTGTACACGACCGCTGACGGTGTGTTTCTGCTGACCGGGACCGACGCGCAGCCGCCGAAGGTGATGGATGCGTCCCGCGGCACGGTGACCGGGCGCGAGCTGCGGTTCCGCGAGCAGGATGCCAGCGTCGTGATTTCTAATGGAGACGAGGGTGGAGCCGGCCAGAGGGTCCACACGGAGACGAGGGTGAAGAGAGAACGATGAGGACGCTATCGACCGAGGAGATTGGCAAGTCGTATGGCGGCCGCCAGGTGGTGCGAGGGGTAAGCCTGAAGATCGAGCAGGGCGAGGTCGTTGGTCTGCTGGGACCGAACGGCGCGGGCAAGACGACGAGCTTCTACATGATCGTGGGGCTGGTGAAGCCCGACATGGGGCATGTGATGGTGGACGGTAAGGACATCTCGCGGCTGCCGATGTACCTGCGTGCGCGCGAGCATGGCATCAGCTACCTGCCGCAAGAGCCTTCGATCTTTCGCAAGCTGACGGTGGAAGACAATATTCTGGCCGTGCTGGAGACGCAGCCTCTGAGCTGGGAAGGACGCCGCACGCGGACGGAAAAGCTGATTGAGCAGCTGAATCTCGGCCATGTGAGGAAGACGCGCGGCTATGCCTTGAGTGGCGGCGAGCGCAGGCGTGTGGAAATTGCGCGATGCCTGGCTATCAACCCGGCGTTTATTTTGCTGGACGAGCCCTTTTCGGGAATCGACCCGATTGCGGTGATTGACCTTCAGGAGATTATCTTCGGCCTGAAACGGTCCGGCATCGGGGTGCTCATTACGGATCACAATGTAAGGGAGACGCTCTCGGTCACAGACCGCGCCTATATTATCAATGAAGGAAAGATCTTCCGGTCGGGAACTCCGGGAGACCTGGGGAGGGACCCAGAGGTGCGCAAGGTCTACCTGGGGGAAAAGTTTTCGATGGATTGATGCGTATCCGGTACAACTTGTGTTGTAAGGGCTCTGCCGTTGCGTGGGGCGTGATGGAACGGGCTCCACGATAGACTTAGGCCATATTTGATCGGAAGGACGTGTAGACTACTGGCCTGCGGGTCATGGGCCATGTTTCGACGCAAGGTGCCGCGAGTACGGAAAAGCGGTGCGAACGAAGTTATATTCCGCATCTGAGATAGAAGAGGTACTGCCGACGTGCTCCTGCAACCCAAGCTTAATCTGAAGGTCTCGCAACGCCAGGTGCTGACGCCGGGCCTTGTGCAGATGGTCAGTGTGCTGGCGTTGAACAAGCTTGAACTGAAGGAGATGATCAACACCGAGATCATCGAGAATCCTGTGCTCGAGGAGATCGAGGACACGAGCATCTCGCTCGATGAGCGGTCGGGGCTGGAAGGCGACCGCGAGCGTTCGGCCGAGGAGGTCGCCGCAGAGGGAGAGCGGGCCGAGAAGGACCCCTTCGACGAGATCGACTTCGGCAACTACTTCCAGGAGTATCTCGATCCGGGCTACCGCACGAACACGAGCTTTGAGGAGTACGACAAGCCCTCGTTCGAGAACTTCCTCTCGAAGCCAAGCACGCTGAGCGACCATCTTATGTGGCAGCTCGGGGCGCTGACGCTGAATCCGGATGTGCGTTCTGCGGCGGAGCTGGTGATCGGCAACCTGAACGAGAACGGCTACCTGACGGCCACCGATGAGGAGCTGGCGGAGTCGTTGCTGCAGATGGAGATTGCATCCACCCCCTCGGAGCCGATTCCGTTCGAGCGGGGAGCGCAGAAGAGCGCAGTCGCGGAGAGCAACGGCGTTGAGCTGGACATCAGCGAGATTGCAGCGGCGGTCTCCGAGGAAGACCGGAAGGCGCTGTTGGCGATCGTTCGCGAGGCGCGGTCGGTGGTGAATCATCTTGACCCGGTGGGCGTGGGAGCACGCGACCTGCGCGAGTGCCTTCTGATCCAGATTGAGGCACGCAGAAAAGAAGATACGATCATGCTGCGCCGCAGGCAGGCCTTTGTCGCGGAGAATCCGGACTCGGAGATTGCCCCCGAGGTGGATCCACAATCGCTGGCGAGCCGCGAGTGCATCTTTACGACCGCCACGCAAATTGTGGAGAACAATCTCCTGCTATTGCAGAAGAAGGATCTGCGCGAGCTGACGAAGGCCGTGGGCTGCACGCCCGCGGATACGCAGTCGGCGGTGGACCTGATCCGTTCGCTCGACCCTCGCCCCGGCCAGCGCTACAACCACACGGAGACGCGGCTGATCGAGCCCGACGTGGCGTTCGTGAAGCGGGACGATCAGTTCGTTGTCGTGGTGAATGAAGAGGACATGCCCGCGCTGCGGCTGAACCACAACTACCGCAGGATGCTGCAGGAGAAACAGACCGAAAAAGAGGTCAAGGAGTACGTGAAGGAGCGCTACAAGTCGGCGATCCAGCTTCTGCGCAACATCGAGCAGCGCAAGAACACGATCGTTCGCACGTGCGAAGTGATCGTGCGGCGGCAGACGGAGTTCCTGGAACGCGGCGTCGAGGCGCTGAAGCCGATGATGATCAAGGAAGTCGCCGAGGAGATCGGCGTGCATCCTTCGACGGTGAGCCGAGCGGTGGCGAACAAGTATGTTCATACTCCGCAGGGCGTGTATGAGCTTCGCTTCTTCTTCTCGGAGGGAGTGAACGGGCCAGAGGGCGGCGACCTTCCGCTGGTTCTGCTGAAGCGCAAGGTGAAAAAGCTGATTGAAGATGAAGATCCGCGCAAGCCGCTGACCGACGACCAGCTGGCGGCGGAGCTGCAGCGTCAGGGGATTCAGGTCACGCGCAGGACCGTCGCGAAGTATCGGGAAGACATGCAGATTCCGAGCACGCATCAGCGCCGGGTTCGTTGAACGGGCGTAATATGTTCCTCACGAGGTACCGCGATGAACGTGGATTACACCGGTAGACAGACGACGATCACAAAAAAACTTAAGGCACAGACCGAGGCGGGGCTGGAAAGAATCGCCAAGGTCATTGGGGACACGTGCAAGGTGCACGTGATTTTAACCACGGAAAAGTATCGCCGCACGGCCGAGCTGACTGTGCAGACGAAGAGCCTGAAGCTGGTAGCGGAGTGCGAGTCAACCGATATGGAGACGGCCCTGCACGACGCTTTGGCCGCGCTTGAAAAGCAGGCGATCCGGCATAAGAAGAAGAAGGCCACGATCAAGCGCCATGCGAAAGAAGGCGTCCGCGAGATTGCCCTGGCCGAACCAGCTCCTCCAGAGGATGGCGCGGTTGCGGTGAAGGTGAAGAAGGCGGAGAAGAACGGCGCGAAGAATGGCTCGGCGCGAAAGACGGTGCCGATGCTGGTGCATTCGTTCCCGTCGCAGACGCCGCTGGCGGAGCCGCACCTGGTTCGGACGAACGATGGCGTGGCCCTGCGTCCGATGTCGCTGGAAGAGGCGGTGAAGGAGGCTGCGTTCCGCGACCGTGAGGTGTTTGTCTTCCGCGACCACGGCGGGCAGGCGCTGGTGCTGCATCGTAAGCGCGATGGAAAGATGGAACTGATCGAGGTTCCATAACCTCAATCCGATGCCCTTGATTCTTCCGTGGCATGACTGGTGCTAGGATTCCAGTCATGCCACGGAAGCAGGTAAAGAAGACGGCAGGGCAGGCGAAGCCTCACAACAAAGAACTGGTCATCTTAACGGGACTATCGGGGTCGGGAAAGCTCTCGGCGCTGAAGAGTCTGGAAGACCTTGGGTTTTACTCGGTGGATAATCTGCCGCTGGAACTGGTGCCGCAGTTTGCGGACCTGGTGAGGCAGTCGGCGGAGATCGAGCGCGCGGCGCTAGTGGTAGACGTTCGCGAGGGAATGCGGCTGGAGGAGTTCCCGGCGATCCTGAAGAAGGTCCGCAGGGCGTTGCCGACGAAGGTGCTGTATCTGGAGGCCAGCGATGATGCGCTGATCCGGCGCTTTTCGGAGACGCGCAGACCTCACCCGATGGGACGCACCGATACGGTGGTGCAGTCGATTCGAGCCGAGCGCAAGCGGCTGGACCCCATCCGCAACGTCGCCGACATTCTGCTGGATACGACGAAGTTTACCGTGCACGATCTGCGGGCGCACATCGGGACGCAGTTCGAGCGCGAGGCGAGCGACCGCAACCTTACGATCTCGTCGAACAGCTTCGGTTTCAAGAACGGCGTTCCTGCGGAGGCCGACCTGGTCTTCGATGTGCGGTTTCTGCCGAATCCTCACTTCGTGCCGGAGTTTCGCAAGCTTACTGGAAAGCACCCCAAGGTCGCGAAGTATGTGCGGGATTTTCCGCAGACCGCGGAGTTCCTGGACAAGACGACCGATATGCTGAAGTTCCTGCTGCCGCATTACATCAAGGAAGGCAAGAGCTATCTTACGGTGGCCTTTGGATGTACGGGGGGGCAGCATCGTTCGGTGTTTATCGCGGAAGAGATGAAGAAGCGGCTTGAGGCTGCGGGCTATCGCGTGAAGACGATGCACCGCGATATGCCGCGCTGAGAGGGCGTGCGATTTACGATAGAGAGATGATGAAGTTCGGGAGAGTGGCGGCTTGAGGCGTATCTGGAGATTGTTCCTGTACGTGCGGCCGTATGCCCTGTATCTGTTCACCTCCGTGATTCTTATGGCGACGGTCGGCGCGATGGCGGCATTGCGGCTGGCGCTGGTAAAGCCGATCTTCGACAATGTGCTGGCACCGGATGCCCCGACCGAAGGCGCGCTGCAGTATCCTCTCCCTCATAATCTTCACCTGCCTTACATCGGCAACGAGCTGAACCTGCAGTTCCTTGTGCCGTCGCACTTTCATAATGCGTGGACGGTGGTGGCTTATGTGCTGGTCGCCTCGGCGATTCTGAAGTCGGTCTGCGATTACCTGGGAACGTACCTGGTGAATTACGTCGGGTTCAGCATGATTACCGACTTGCGCAACGACTTGTACAACTCTGTGCTGCGGCGCTCGACGGCGTTCTTTCAGAAGCATCCGACCGGCACGCTGCTTTCGACGCTGATCAACGACATCGAGAAGGTGCAGAACGCGATGTCGAATGTGCTCGGCGAGTTTATGCAGCAGTTCTTCACGCTGCTGTTTACGGCGTGCGTAGTGGTAATCGTGGGCGGCAAGCTGGCATGGGTGCTGCTGCTGTTTGTGCCCGTGGTGATTGCGTCGGCGCGCCGCATCGGCAAGCGCGTGCGGCAGACCACGCGCAAGGGACAGGACAAGCTGGCGGAGATTCAGAACATCCTGCACGAGACCATCACGGGCAACAGCATCGTGAAGGCCTTCGGGATGGAGCTGTGGGAGATGAACCGCTTCCGCAGGGCGGCGAAGAGACTGTTCCGAGCGAACCTGAAGTCAGTGGGCGTGCAGGCGATCAGCTCGCCGCTGATGGATGCTCTGGGATCGGTGGGGATCGCGCTGCTGCTGCTGCTCGGGCGGGGAAGGATTCTGGAGCGCCAGATGACGGCGGGAGCGTTCATCACGTTTCTGATCGCGGTGTTTACGCTGTACGATCCGGTGCGGAAGATGGCGCTCTTCTACAACAGCTTCCAGCAGGCGCTGGGCGCGAGCGACGACATCTTCAAGTTCATGGACGAGCAGGACGAGGTGCTTGAAAAGCCGAAGGCGCTGATGCTGAAGAGCTTCCACGAAGCCATACGGTTCGAGCATGTGAGCTTCGGGTACGTAGCCGAGGACGGCTCAATGACGAAGGTGCTGCACGACATCAACCTCGACGTGACTCCGGGCGAGTTGATCGCCTTTGTGGGGCCGAGCGGCGCGGGCAAATCTTCGCTGGTGAACCTGATTCCGCGGTTCTTCGATGTGACGGAGGGAAGGATCGTGATCGATGGGCATGACCTTCGCGACGTCACGCTGGCTTCGCTTCGCGCACTGATCGGCAAGGTGACGCAGGAGACGGTGCTGTTCAACGACACGGTGCGGAACAACATCGCCTACGGACAGCCGGATGTTCCCTTTGAGAGAGTCGAAGAGGCGGCGCGAATGGCGCTGGCGCACGACTTCATCATAGCGATGCAGGACGGCTACAACACGAAGATCGGCGAGAAGGGCACGCGTCTGAGCGGAGGCCAGCGGCAGCGGCTCGCGATTGCGCGGGCGATCCTGAAGAACGCTCCGGTGCTGATTCTCGACGAGGCGACCAGCGCGCTCGACACCGAGAGCGAACAGTTTGTGCAAGCCGCGCTGGCGAACCTGATGCAGGGACGCACGGTCTTCGTGATTGCGCACAGGCTTTCGACGGTGCGCAGGGCCACGAAGATCGTCGTGCTGGAGCAGGGAAGAATCACCGAGGTTGGAACGCACGAGGAGCTGATGCGAAGCTCCGGAATGTACCGCAGGCTTTACGACATGCAGTTCGGCGAAGAAGGATTGCCCGCGTCGGCAGGCGAAGAAGTTACCTTGCAGACGGCGGAGCTGGAGGGATTTGCTTGAGTCTGATCTATTCGATGACAGGGTTTGCGAGCGCGAGGAGCGCCGCGGATGACAGCGTTGGTTTCTCACTGGCGATTAAGAGCGTGAATCATCGCTTTCTCGATCTGCACCTGCGGCTGCCTTCGTACTGCGATGCGCTAGAGGTCCAGCTGCGGAGGCTTCTGAAGGAGTCGCTGAAGCGCGGCCACATTGAGTTGACGTTGCAGGTGGAGCGCAAGGCGAGCGCGCAGATTCAGCTCAACGCGGACCTGCTGGGGGCTTACGTCACGGCCTTCGATAAGGCAGCGGAGATCTACAACCTGCAGGGGCAGGCGGACCTGAACGCGCTGCTGCGGATTCCGGGTGTGATGAGCGCGGAGACGACGATCGGTGTCGAAGGGATTCCTGAGCTGGACCAGGCGGTGATGGCGCAGATGCCTGGGCTGATCGAAAAGCTGAACGAGGCGCGTGCGCTCGAAGGCGCGGTGCTGGGCTCGGAGCTGCGCGCTTCGATGGTGCGGCTGCATGGTTTCGCCGAGGAGATGGTGGGGCTGCGCAACGGCGTGCGCGAGGCGCAGTTCGAGCGGCTGCGGTCGCGGCTGGCGGAGCTGACCTCTGGAACCACCGTGAGCGAGGAGAGGATTCTCTCTGAGGCCGCGGTGCTGGCGGAGAAGAGCGACATCGAAGAGGAGATTGTGCGGCTGAAGACGCACATCGACCGCTTCCTCGCCATGTTGGACGAGGGCGGCGAGCTGGGCAAGCGGTTCGACTTCCTGTTGCAGGAGCTGAACCGCGAGGCGAATACGATGCTCTCGAAGACGAGCGCGGCCTCGGGAGAGAACAGCCTCCGCATTACCGAGCTGGGACTTGAGATCAAGGCCGAGATCGAAAAAGCGCGCGAGCAGGTACAGAACCTCGAATAGCCACGGGTTACACTGGCAGGGATTACCAACACAGGCAGAACAGGGAGCAGATGGCGGGAATTCTTTTCATTATTTCGGCGCCCTCCGGGTCGGGCAAATCGACGCTGGTGAGCCAGCTTCGGACGCTGGTAGAGGGGCTGGATTTTTCGATCTCGTATACGACGCGGGCGCCGCGCGGGTCGGAGGAGAACGGGCGCGAGTACTACTTCACGACGCGTGAGGAGTTCGAGCGCATGGTGAAGGCAGACGACTTTCTGGAGTGGGCGGAGGTCTTCGGCAACTACTACGGCACGGCGGTCTCGGCGCTGAGACACGCGAAGGAGCAGGGCAAGGACCTGCTGCTCGACATCGACGTGCAGGGCGCGTTGCAGGTGATTCACAAGATGCCGCAGGCGGTCTCGATCTTCATTCTTCCTCCAAGCCCGGAGGTTCTGGAGAAGCGGCTGAAGAACCGGAGCGTGGCCGAGAAGATGACCGACGAATCGGTGATTCAGAAGCGGCTGGCGGGAGCCAGGGGCGAGCTGAAGCAGGTGTGGGAGTACAAGTACGCCCTGGTGAACGATGTTCTGGAGAACGCCGTCGAGGAGATGAAGGCTATTGTTCTTTACGAGCGCGGCGAGCAGGATTCCGCCGAGCTGGCGGCGAGCTGCCGGACGGATGCAGCCTCGGCGAAGCTGAAGGCTGTGCTCGAAGCCTTTCAGGAATAAGGGCCGCGATTTCCACTGTTAATTTCTGATGTACATTTTCTCGGGCTGCGATACATTCGACCACAAGGAGGGAACACCATGATGGATGAAAGCGCACTGCACAACAAGTACAGCCTCGTAAAGGGCGCTGCGAGACGGGCACGTCAGCTTCAATCAGGAGCGCCTCCGTTGATCGCGGCCAAATCGAGCAAAGCATGCCGCGTAGCGCAGGACGAGATCCAGCAGGGATATGTGAAATATGTCCTGCTGCCGAAGCAGGCTTCGAAGCCGCAGGTCCACTAGCGTTCGCGAGCCGCAGCGTCGGCGCGATAGCATAGAACTATGGCAGGAGAAGCAGAACAACAGCTGCGCGCCTATGTCGAATACTTCCGCGACATGGGCGTGTACGATCTTTATCGCCGGGGCGAGCCGGTCTTCGACGCGATCGCTGTCGCGGAGACGGAGACCGTTGTAGAGGCTGAGGCCCCTGCGCCGGTCGTTGCGGCTCCGGTTGTGCCGGAGATTGCGCAGGTTGCTGCCGAAATTGTTGCGCCCATCAGGCAGGCGGTTGCTCCGACGAGTCCGACCCCTGTTCCTCCCCCGGCGTTCCCGCCATCAAGAGATTTTGCGGAGCCTCCGATTCCAAAGCTGGTAAGTTTCGATAACCTTGCGCCTCTGCCGGAGGTGCGCGTTGCCCCTGCGGAGAAGTACACCGCTCTCGAGGTCATTCGCGAAGAGATTGGCGATTGCACGCGGTGTCCGCTGGCGTATGCGGGGCGGCATAAGATCGTCTTCGCCGACGGCGACCCGAATGCTCGCCTGATGTTTGTAGGCGAAGGCCCTGGAGCGGATGAAGATATGCAGGGGCTTCCGTTCGTCGGCAAGGCGGGGCAGCTGCTGAACAACATGATCGGCGCGATGGGGCTGAAGCGCGAGCAGGTCTACATCGCCAACATCGTGAAGTGCAGGCCTCCGGGGAACCGCGTTCCCGAGCCCGTGGAGGCGAACACCTGCACGCAGTTCCTTCTGCGCCAGATCGACATTGTACAGCCCGAGGTGATCGTCGCGCTGGGCTCGACCGCGGCGACATACCTGATGGGTGTGAAGCGTTCGCTGAGCGGGCTGCGCGGAAGCTGGCACACGTGCCGAGGCTCGAAGCTGCTGGTCACCTATCACCCCGCCTTCCTGCTGCGCGATCCGCGGCAGAAGGGCGAGGCGTGGAAGGACCTCCAGATGGCGATGAAAGAGCTTGGCCTGAAGATGCCTTCCAAGGGCTAAAGCGGGGTCACGATCGATTCGATGTTGTCCTGAGTCAGGAGGAGTTATGTCGGACGAAGGCAGCGTCACAGGATCACGCGTAACCTTGCACGTGGTCTCAAGCCTCGACGGATTCATCGCGAAGAAGGACAACAGCGTCTCCTGGATGGACATGCCGGGAAGCGTCTACGAATCCGGGGCTTCCGTTACGGAGGAAGAGGCTGCGGCCTTCGTCAAAGCCATCGACTGCTATGTGCTTGGCGCTCGCACGTATGAACACGCGTTGGAACTGGGCTGGCCCTATGGCGATACTCCAACCGTCGTGGTGTCGAGCAGGGAATGGCCGTCGGCGAGGGGGAGTGTCGAGTTCTACGCGGGCGATCTTGAAGCTCTCATCAAAACAAAGCTCGCGCCACGATTTCGCAACATCTGGCTGGTGGGTGGAGCCATGTTATGTCAGCGTTTTCTCGAATTCGGACTGGTGGACGAGATCAGGCTGATGGTCGCCCCTGTTCTGCTGGGCGACGGACTCCGGCTGTTCGGCAGCCTCCCAACAGAAGAGCAGTGGCATTTGAAGAACGTGGTCGCCTACAGGAATGGTTTTGTCGAGCTGACCTACGCCGCTCCCGCAAGGTGAGAGCGGCGTAGGTCTCAGGCTGTTTAGTTCGACCGTCCCGGCGGCGGAATGCGTACCGCATTGGCGCGGCAGGAGCGCAGCTTGCCGCAGGAGGTGGCCTTGCCCTGTTTATCGAGGCAGACCTCGACGGCGGTGAGGTAGTTATTGCCGCAGCTCAGGGCCAGGCTGTTGGACTGGATCGACGGGTTGGCCTTGGTGAAGATGCTCAGAATCTTCGCCGGTGTCATGGAGGTCTGCTTCGTCAGACCCGCAAGCTCGGGCGGGACCGTGATGGAGCGGAAGGCCGAGCGGGCAAGGTTGAAGTAAGCGTCGGGCGCGAGACCGGAGCAGGTGCCGTGCGTCTTCCACTCGTGTTGCAGCAAGCCCTGGTCGGGGTAGACGTCGCTGTACTGCGAGGGGTCGGAGGGACCGGGCGCGTTGCTGCAATCTTCCGGGTAGGAGCCGTCGTTGCGCTCGGGCCACAGGCCATGCAGCACGAAGGCGGGGTGCGAGGAGCACTCGTTGGCAGTAGGGTGCGAGTGGCAGTATTCCGGCGACCAGGAAAGGTTGAGCAGATAGTAGTCGAACGATGCGTTGGCCGCTGCGGGGATCGCGGCTTCGGCGCGGGGCCGGGTCGTGGCTCGTGACTGGGCCGCTTTTGGCTGGGGCGTACTGCTCGGCTGCGCGGTCTGCGTGCCCGTATTGCATGCCAGCAGAGGAAGCAGGAGGGACAGGGGGAGAAGGAATCTCTTCCGCATCATGCGGGAAGAATAGCAGGAGAAGATGAGAAGAGTTTGACTGGCGCAAGTTGGGCTGGTTGTGGTTCACTTTTGGGCATGAAAAATGTAAAGTCTCGCCGCAACTTCCTGCTGACGGCTCCTCTGGCCGCTGCCGCTATCCCCCTGACCGATACGCTGCTTCATGCCGCCGCCGCAGGGCAGGAGACGACCCCGTCGTCGGAGATTCAGGTGTTTTCCGCTGCCGAGGTCGCCGGGGTCGTATCGGATGTAAAGGCTTCGCACGGCACGAAGAACCTGATTACCTCGAAGGCCACGAAGATGACGATCGCGGTCAACGAGGAGACGAACAAGATCGCGAAGGAGTTCGAGTACCATCTGCACCGCGACCACGTCTTTCAGGTGCTCGATGGCGAGACGAAGTACGAGCTGGGCGGAACCCCGAAGAACGCCCGTCAGACTGGCCCGGGCGAGTGGCTGGCCCCGGATTCGGAGGGGTATACGACGGTGACGCTGAAGAAGGGCGACTATCTCTCGATTCCGCGCATGACTCCGCACAGAAGGATCACCGAGGGCAGCGTGACGCTGATGCTGATCGCGGCAGCGTCTTAAATTTCCCACGGGAGCCGCGCCCTGACGTCTTTCAAGAAAAATTAACGGTCTGTTCACCTGATAGGCCCGCACTGCTTTCTAGCATCGGCGGGACCGCCAAAGGCGGCTTTCAGGAGAACAGACCGTTATGACGAAGACAGTTTTGCGAGCGGCTTTTGTTGCGCTGGTGTGCGGAGGTGCAGTTTCGCAGCCGGTGCAGGCGCAGGTTTCTCTTATTGCGAAGGGAACTTTAACCAGCTCCGCGGCTGGGCCGTACCGCGATCTTTCGGGCCTGAACTACACGCTGGAGAATGGGGCTCCTGCCAATCTTCTGGGCGGGCTGGGCTCGGGCATCGCGTATGTCGGGGGAGACACCTTCCTCGCGCTTCCGGACCGCGGGCCGAACGCCATCAGCTTCAACTCGCTGATCGACGATACCGTGACATACATTCCCCGCGTTCATACGGTTCGCATGAACCTTGAGCCCAACCACAAGTCCGGGCTTCCTTACACGATCACTCCGAAGCTGGTGGACACCACGCTGCTGTCGAGCGCGACGCCGCTGGTCTACGGCACGGGCGACGCCTACAACGTAGGATCGGGCAAGCCGAAAGAGAACAACTTCTTCCGCTACTATCTCTCGGGCCGCTCGGACAACTTCGATGCGGACCGCAGCTCCGGCGATCCACAGGATGCGCGCTTCGATCCGGAGAGCATCCGCCTGTCGAACGATGGCCAGACCTTCTTCATCTCCGACGAGTACGGACCGTATGTCTACCAGTTCCTCCGCAGCAACGGAACCCGCATCCGCACCTACACGATGCCGGAGGAGTTCTACGTGGCGCACCCCGCTCCCACGACCGATCTGGAGACCTCGATGAACACGATTGGCCGAATCGCGAACAAGGGCATGGAGGGCTTGGCGATTACTCCCGATGGACGGACGCTGGTCGGCATTCTGCAGACCGCGACGCTGCAGGATACGGCCGAGGGCGGCGATGCGGCGAACCTGCTGCGGATGGCGGTGGTGGACGTGGCTTCGGGCAGGGTACTGCACGAGTATGGCTACCTGCTGACGACCGGCAGCGGCGTGAGCGACCTTGTGGCTCTGAACGATCACGAGCTGCTGGTGGACGAGCGCGATGGCAAGGGACTGGGCGATGGAAGCAAGGCCAACGTGAAGCAGGTCTTCAAGATCGACCTGAAGAACGCAACCGATATCCGCGGCATGGATGGAACCTCGGCGGCAAAGGTTGCGGTCGACAAAACGCTCTTCCTCGACATCGTGAAGGTACTTGAGGACAACGGCTTTACCGCCGCGCAGATTCCTTCGAAGATCGAGGGGCTGGCCTTCGGTCCCGATGTGAAGGAGAAGGGCAAGACGATCCACACGCTGTGGGTCGCCAACGACAATGACTTCCTGCAGGACTACGAGGGGACCGGAACGAACCCCAACCTGTTCTTCGTCTTCGGGTTCACCGACAAGGATCTGGACGGGTCGAGGTATATTCCGCAGGGGGAAGACCACGGGGGCCCGTTCGGAGGAGGTCCGTTCGGCCACGGCGGACCGTTTGGACAGGGCAACCCGTTCGGCAATGGCTGGTTCTAGCTTCGGATCGCCAGTAAACAGGGGCGGCTCACTGGCTTCAGTGGGCCGCCTTTTCCTTTGCGATCTCGGAGCAGAGTCGCTCGATGATGGACCGGGCCCGGTCGCGGGTCGGCATCAATGCGAGTGTCTTTTCGTAGCAGGCGAGGGCAAGCTCTTTTTTGCCCGCGACGGCGTACGCCTCGCCGAGATTCGCATTCGCGTCGGGGGAAGAAGGGTATAGCTCGACCTTGCGCTGGAAGACGGCGATCGCATCGTCGGTCTTCTTTTGTTCGTAGAGCAGAAGGAAGCCTGCGGACTCGATGGCCTCCTCGGGGATGGTGTGGTTCTGAAGCTCTGCGGAGTGCGTGGCGAGAGCCTTCGCTCCGTCGTGCGCGATGTCGAGCGTGAAGCGCAGGGAGGGCGAATCGTAAGCGTCGTAGTGAATCCACGAGAAGGCAGGATGGTCGCCGCCGATGGCGTCGCGCACCACGGCAGGGGCGATGGAAAGGCCGCTCTGGCTGTTCGCGAAGAAGACGAGGGCGCGGCGGCGGGTGAGGTCGATGATGGTAAAGGCCTTGTAAGAGGGGTTGTCGCCCCAGTGCCAGAGGTATTTGCCGGTCGGGGTCTGCTCGATGCCCCAGCCCAGTCCCCAGAAGAGATCGGTCGAGAGCTTTCCGGAGGCGCGCGTGGTGCAGTTGGTGCAGGCGGGATCGACGGCGATCTGCGGTGTCTCCATCTGGCGAAGCGTGGAGGGCTTGAGGCTGCGGCCCTTGAGGATGGCCTGGAGGAAGAGGGCGTAGTCGTGCGCGTTGATCAGGAGGCTGGCGGCGGCGTTGCCGTCCTTGCTTCCGATGGGGCCGCGCGGTTGTCCGCCGAGGGAGTAGCCGGAAGTGACATTGGGGCCGGGTTGAGAGATATAGGTTGAGTCGTTCATCCCCAGTGGCAGGAAGACGAGCTGCCGCATGATCTCATTGAGCGGTTTGCCTTCGATGTGCTCGATCGTGTGTTGCAGGTAGACAAAGCCTTCGCCGGAGTAGCTGAAGCGCTCGCCGGGAGGGAGAAGAATTCGGAGCGGCTCGCCGTCGGGACGCCAGTTGGGAAAGCCGGTGCGATGGCTGAGAACGATGCGGGCGGTGATCTTGTCGAGGCGCGAATCGTCGGCGGGGGAGACGACGCGCTCAGGCCAGTAGTGCGTCAGGGGAGTGTCGAGGTCGAGCTTGCCCTGATCGACGAGCTGCAGGACGGCGTAGGTGAAGACGGGCTTGCTGAGTGAGGCTGCGCTGAAGAGGGTGTGATCGGTGACGGGCTGGCCGGTGGCGGGATCGACCGTGCCGAAGCTGTGGACCCAGATGGGATGGTCCCGGTCGACGAGTGCGATGGAGAGGCCGGGGATTGCGGCCTGCTGCATGAGGGAGGGAAGCTCGCGTGTGAGGGTGTCGATAGCTGTGCGTTCGCCGGTCTGCTGTGCATGCGATGCGAAGACGCTGAAGAGCGCGAGGCTAAGTGCGGCAAGCGTACGGTGCATGAGGCTCCTCAAGCGGAAGAGATTTATCCTGACTATGTGTCTCGTTACGCCGATATCGCGCTGCCGGTTCCGTTGGATCAGACGTTTACCTACAAGGTGAACGGAGTGGTCCCGCCGGTAGGAGCGCGGGTTCTGGTTCCGTTCAGCGGACAGAAGCTGATGGGCGTGGTGATGCGGGTGCATGATGACGCTCCCTCGGAAGAGTTTGAGCTTAAGCCGATCCAGCAGGTGCTGGATGATGCCGCCCTGTTGCCGGACGAGTTGATGGAGCTGGCGCGGTGGATCGCGCAATACTACGTGGCTCCTCTGGGCGAGGTGCTGCGCGGGATGCTTCCGCTGATGGCGGAGGTGAAGCGGCACTTCGTCTATCGCATCACTGAGACGGGCCGCAAGGTGCTGTACGAGGGTGCGGCGAAGGGGGCCTCGCGAAGATCGAAGCTATCTCCCGAGGAGCAGAACCGGGAGTATGCAGTGTTGAACTACCTCGAAAGCGGAGAAACTGCCAAGCTGACGGCGTTGCGCTCGGCCACGGGCGCGGGGAAGCCTCTGCTCGAAGGGATGGTGAAGAAGAAGTGGCTGGTGCGCGAGGCGGTCGCGGAGGAGCGCGATGCGCGGCGGTTGGAGAAAGTCGCTGTGCTGGTCGAGGATGCCCGCCTGCCCAAGCTGAACGCGAACCAGACGGCGATTCTCGCGGAGCTGGCCGCTGTGGGCGGTCGGATGCGTGTGCAGGATCTGAAGGAAAAGCTTTCGCAGGGAGGCGTTCCGGAGTCGACGCTCTCGACGCTGGTGAAGCGTGAGCTGGTTCGCCTGGAAGAGGTCGCGGAGGCCTTCCACTTCGGCGGAGTCGCCGCGCACGGCAAGAAGCACGCGCACGAGCACACGCTGAACGAGGTCCAGATGGAGGCCCTGAGCACGATCGCGGCAGCGATGTCCAAGGGCAGTTTCGCGCCGCACCTGCTGTACGGAGTGACCGGCAGCGGCAAGACGGCGGTGTACTTCGCGGCGATGCGCCGGGCTCTCGATGCGGGTAAGTCGGCGCTGCTGATGGTGCCTGAGATCGGTCTGACTCCCGCGATGACCGGGCAGCTTGTCGCCGCATTCGGGGACGAGGTGGCGCTGCTGCACTCGCAGCTGACCCCCGACGAACGCGCCGAGCAGTGGCACAGGATTCGCCGGGGCGAGGCTCGCGTGGTCGTGGGGACGCGGTCGGCGGTCTTTGCCCCGGTGCGCGAGCTTGGGCTGATCATCGTCGATGAAGAACATGACGGCAGCTACAAGCAGGAGGAGACGCCGCGCTACCACGGTCGCGACGTCGCCGTGATGCGGGCGAAGCTGAACGATGCGGTGGTGGTGATGGGGTCGGCGACGCCCTCGCTCGAAAGCTGGTCGAACGCCGAGAAGGGGCGCTATGCGCGGATCGAGATGCGATCGCGTGTGGCGGACCGACCGCTGCCCGCAGTTGAGCTGGTCGATATGAAGAACGAGTTCCGCGAGACCGGGCAGGAGCAGATCTTCTCGCGGCGTCTGATCGAGGAGACAGAGGCGACGCTGGCGCGCGGGGAGCAGGCGATCATCCTGCTGAACCGGCGGGGCTACTCGTTCGTGGTGATGTGCCGAAGCTGCGGCGAGAAGATCGAGTGCGAGAACTGCGCGATCTCGATGACGTACCACAAGCCGGTCAACGGAAGCGACGATATCGCGCAGCCGGGGCAGCGGCTGGAGTGCCACTACTGCGGCTTCCGGCGCGGTGTTCCAAGCAAGTGCCCGAAGTGCGACAGCGAGCACCTGTACTACATGGGGGCGGGTTCGCAGCAGGGCGAGGAGCGGCTGCAGGAGATCTTTCCTCATGCCCGCATCGGCCGCATGGACCGCGACACGGTGCGCGGACGAAGTGACATGGAGCGCCTGCTGGCGCGGTTGCACGGGGGCGAGATCAACCTGCTGGTGGGGACGCAAATGATCGCCAAGGGACACGACATTCACGGCGTCACCCTGGTCGGGGTGGTCGGGGCGGACTTCGCCCTGGGGCTGCCGGACTTCCGCGCCGCCGAGCGCGTCTTTCAGCTGCTCACGCAGGTCTCAGGGCGAGCGGGCAGGGGAGAGCTGCCGGGCAAGGTGCTGGTCCAGACCTACCACCCGGACCACTACGCGGTGAAGTTCGCCGCCGAGCACGACTACCCCGGCTTCGTCGCCAAGGAGATGCAGTACCGTCGCTGGATGCACTATCCGCCCTACAGCGTGCTGGCTAACGTGGTGGTGCAGAGTGAGCAGCTGCAGGAAGCAACCGGTTGGTCGGCGGAGTTGGGGCGCTGGTTCGCGAAGACGAAGCTCGAAAAGGTGCGGGTGCTGGGACCGGCTGCGGCTCCGTTGTCGAGGCTGAAGAGAATCTACCGCTACCACTTCGTGATGAAAGGCGAGACGAGGAAGGCTCTGAGCGAGGCCTTGCGAGGGATGCTTCGATTCGCGGGAGAGAGGGAGATTCCGCGGCGCAATCTCGTGGTGGATGTGGATGCGCTGCACCTGATGTAGGTGCGGCTTTACGATGCGATTGAAGGCTCCCGGTACGCGGCCGGAGGACAAAACTGCGTTCTCCCATCTGAGGGAGGGATTGCGGTACGCAGTCGTAGCGGGAGCCCGAACCGGTTAAGTTAACAAGTGAAGTTCTTTTCCGGGCTTAAAGCGAACCGCTTTTCCTGGGGCAATGGTGACCTCAGCCCCGGTCCGTGGATTACGGCCGATTCCGGTCTTTCTCGGTTTGACCGTGAAGACGCCGAAGCCTCGCAGCTCGATGCGGTCGCCCGCTACCAGTGTCTGCTTCATGCTCTCGAAGATTGCATCCACCGCTGCTTCAGCTTTCGTGCGAGGAAGGCCGGTGCGCTCAACAACCCTCTGTATAAGATCCTGCTTTATCATTCTGGGCCGCCATCCTTAGGCTGGAGATTTTTTTCTAAAAGAAGCTTAATGAAACCGGTTTAAGTAACGTCGATGGTAGAAATTCGGAACCCTGTTGTCAACGGAACACCGCTCCCGCTAAGATGAAGAATCTAATGACGCAAATCAGCGCCAGCGGAGTACCGGGGTTATTTTGCCACAAGCGGGGCCGGGACGCGCGATAAATTATTAGACGAAACCAAGAAACGATTGCTCAGCAGCAGCAATTATTTTTTGGGTGAAGGCGTATCGAACTCGCCCAGAAGGGAACCAGAGCCGAGTGGCTATTAAAAGCGACCGTTGGATTCGCCAGCAGGCGAAGGAAAACGGAATGATCTCTCCGTTCAGTGAAAAGCAGGTCCGCGAGGGCGTGATCTCCTATGGTCTGTCGTCGTATGGGTACGATCTCCGCGTCTCCGACGAGTTCAAGATCTTTACCAATGTCAACAACGCTATCATCGACCCCAAGGCCTTCGACGAGCGTTCGTTCGTGACGGTGGTGGCGGACAGCGTCATCGTCCCCCCGAACTCCTTTGCGCTGGCGCGGTCGATCGAATACTTCAAGATTCCCCGCGACGTGCTGACGATCTGCGTTGGCAAATCGACCTACGCGCGCTGCGGCATTATCGTAAACGTGACGCCCTTTGAGCCTGAGTGGGAGGGCTTCGTGACGCTGGAGATCTCGAACACGACTCCTCTTCCCGCGCGCGTTTATGCGAACGAAGGTCTGTGCCAGATTCTCTTCTTCCAGTCGGATGAGCCCTGCGAAGTCAGCTATGCTGACCGCAAGGGCAAGTACCAGAATCAGCAGGGCATCGTTCTTCCGAAGTTGTAGCAGGCCGGGTCCCGTACAAGACGAGATAGTACAAAGAGCGTCCGAGGCCATGAAAGAGACTGCACAGGAAGATGTATTTCGTATAGGTCTGATTGCGACCGACCCCCTGCGAGCGCTGGGTTTGCAGACGATTGTGGCGGAGGGCGGACAGGCGGAGGTGGTCGCCCTGGACGGCCCCGGCGCTCTGGACACGACCGGCGTCTCGATGGTCTTGATCGATGCAGCCTGCACGGACCACCTGTTCGAGCTGCTGGACACCTTCCGGCGGGCGCGTCCTTACCTGCGGCTGGTCGTGATTGGCCTGCAGGAGGACCACGACTATATCCAGAAGGTGATCGGCGCGGGAGCAAAAGGCTATCTGGCCCACTCCGCTCGCGAGAACGAGATCCGGCTGGCGATTGAGATTGTGCGCGACGGCTCGGTGTGGGCTCCGCGCAAGGTGCTGGCGCGGCTGCTTGAGGCCTCCTCTGCCGAGCGCTACAACGGTCCTCCGGAGCCGAAGTTTACCGAGCGCGAGACGGAGGTGCTGCAGCTTCTGGTGGCAGGACGACCGAACCGCGAGATTGCGGAGGCGATGGGGATCGACGCGGCGACCGTGAAGGCGCATGTGGGCCGCCTGATGCGCAAGATGGGGGTGGACAACCGCATCGCTCTCAGCGTGCAGGCAGTGAATCGTAACCTTGTAACCAAGTGATTCCAAAGCCTGTCTTGCGATCCCACGGTAGAAACTTTTTGCGCGGAGGTCTACATACCTCCGTACCGTTGTATCGATTCCGGCTCTAGGGCATTCTTTCTACAAGCAACACAGACCTGGGAGAGGGTTGTAGAGAGCGCGCCTGGCGATCCAGGCACTTCTCTACAACCCCCATTTTTTTAATTCTTCATATACTTTCAGGCTCGGAGCAACGCGCCCGCTTCGGGAGCCATCATAATATGTTATTGGAAACAATATATTTATGTGTTTCCCTTCACATCGAAGAATGAAATACAAGGATGGTCCGGATGAAAAGTTGGATGAAGCATTGGTCAGTGATTGCTTGCGGTGTGGCGGTTTCCGTCAGTTCTACGATAGCGTCTGCTGCGACGGATAAGGCAAAGCTGGTGGAGCGTCTGCAGGACGCCCAGGCAGTGGTGACGCAGATTATGGCGACGCCGGACAAGAGCATCCCTTCGAGCATTCTGTCGAGCGCAACCTGCCTGGCGGTGATTCCCAGCTTCAAGAAGGCGGCCTTCGTGGTCGGCGGTCAGTACGGTCAGGGAGTCGTGACCTGCCGGACGTCGAAGGGATGGAGCGCGCCGGTCTTCGTGCAGCTCGCCGGCGGCAGCTTCGGTTTCCAGATCGGCGGACAGGCGACCGACCTGATTATCGTGGCGATGAACCAGCAGGGTCTGCAGGACATGCTGAAGAACAAGTTCAAGCTCGGAGCGGATGCGGCGGCCTCGGCTGGTCCGGTGGGTCGCAACGCCCAGGCTGGAACCGACTGGAAGCTGAACGCGGAGCTTCTGACCTACTCGCGTAGTAAAGGCCTGTTTGCCGGAATCGATCTGGACGGCACGGTTCTGTCGCAAAACGAGGACGATACGCGCGTGATGTATGGCAATGCGATTCCGTTCGAGACGATCCTGAAGGGCAATCAGGCGACTCCCGCGGAGGCGCGTCCCTTCGTGCGGACCGTGGCGAAGTACTTCGTCCAGGCGCGTGAAGAGAATAAGTAACCAGCATCCAGTATTGAAAGAGAGGGCGGCCTTCGGGCTGCCCTTTCTCTGTCTGTAGGGAAATATTCAGGCTCCATTTAGACTGGAGACTTGAACGACGCGATGGAGAAAGAGTCGGCGCTGAGCACGGTGAGCGTTCGCGAGAGAGCGGAGTTCGCCGCTGTATGGGTCCTGGTTCACCTGCTGGGAGCGCTTCCGCGCGGGCTGGCGCGGACCGTGGGGGCTGCGATCGGCAATCTGGCTTATTCCGTGTTGTCGCGCCTGCGCCGGGTGGGAGCACAGAACCTCGCGATGGCCTTTCCAAATCTCAACAACGCCGAGCGAGAGCGCATCCTCAAGACGGAGTATCGCAACTTGGGCCTCCTGCTGGCGGAGTTCTGCCAGATGTCGCGCTACACCCCGGAGCAGGCAAGCCGATTCATTCGTTATGAGGGGCTTGAGAATTATCTGCGGGCGCGGGAGCGGGGGCAGGGAGTGCTGGTGTTGACCGGCCACCTGGGTGCGTGGGAGCTTTCGAGCTTCTATCACTCGCTGATGGGCTATCCGATGGGGATGGTGATTCGGCGGCTGGATAATCCTCTGGTGGATCGCTTTGTGAACCGTATCCGTTGCTTGCACGGCAACCGGGTGATCCACAAGGACGACTTTGCGCGAGGGCTGATTGCGTCTATGCGGGCGGGTGAGACGGTCGGCATTCTGATGGATACGAACATGACGCCTCCGCAGGGGGTCTTCGTGCCGTTCTTCGGAAGACAGGCCTGTACGGCCAGCGGCATGGCCCGCGTGGCCCAGAGGACCGGCGCGGCGGTCGTGCCAGGGTTCCTGCTGTGGGAGGAGAGGGAGCAGAGCTACGTTCTACACTTCGGCGAGGAGCTTCCGGTTGTCTGCACCGGCGACACCGAGGCCGATGCTCTGGAGAACACCGCAAAATTTACTGCGGTGATTGAAGATTATGTGCGGCGGTATCCTGAGCAGTGGCTGTGGATGCATCGCCGATGGAAGACAAGGCCCGCAGGAGAAGAGGGGATCTACTGAGATGGCTAAGGGAAACGAGATCGCAGCCTGGGTGGGCGCGGACGGGGGAATGACGGACAGCGAGATCGTCCGGGTTTCGGGGATTGAGGACGCGGACGGCGACGCGGCGGTCTTCGCGGTGGACCGGGGAGCTCTGGACGCGGCGGTGGAGTCGGGGGCGGGGCTGATTCTTGCGAACGCGAAGCTGAAGGATGCTTCGTCGGACGACCGCATCGTGTGGGTGCGCGATGCGCGGTATGCGTTTTCGGTGGTAGCTCGCGGGCTGGCGGGGAAGACGCACGAGGCCGGGGTGCATCCCACGGCGATTCTCGGCAAAGATGTTGTGCTGGGCGAAAGGACGTCGATTGGCCCCGGAGTGGTGCTGGGGGACAGCGTGCGGATCGGCCGTGATTGCAGGCTGGATGCGCGGGTGACGATCTATCCCGGCGTCGTGATCGGCGACGAGGTGACGGTGCAGGCCGGGACGGTTCTCGGCTCGGCGGGCTTCGGTTATGCGCGCAGCCCCGAGACGGGGGAGTACGTGCTTTTTCCACAGCAGGGGCGGCTGGTGATCGAGGACCGGGTGGAGATCGGGGCAAACACGACCATCGACCGCGGGGCGCTGGGCGAGACGAGGATCGGGCAGGGAACGAAGATCGACAACCTGGTCCACATCGGGCATAACTGCGTGATCGGAAAGAACGTCGTGATCGCCGCGCAGACGGGAATCTCCGGCTCGAGCGTGGTGGAGGACGGAGCGATTCTGGGTGGGCAGGTCGGCATTGGGGAGCACGCGACGGTGGGCGAGGGCGTGATTCTCGGCGGCGGGGCGGGGGTGCTCAGCGGCAAGAAGATGCATGGCAAGGGAGAGGTGTTCTGGGGGCGCCCGGCGAGGCCGCTCAAGGAGTATCTGCGCGACCTGGCCCGGCTGAAGCGCGGTGGAGACCGCTCGTAGGGGAAGGTGTGGCATGGCGCTCGTCTCTCTCAAGACCGCGCTGATGCTGTGCTGATCTGATCCTGCAGGATCAGATTGAAAGACCGGGGCTGGAAGGAGTCTCTTTGAGGCTGGCAGAGGGAACCCTGGTGCTGGAGACGCGTCCTCCCGAGTTACGTTACCGCTGAATTACTAAGGTTTGTGCGGTTATGTCTGGGCTTTGACGCGAGATTTTAAAAACATTTCTCATTGGAAAGCGCTCCTTTCGCGTTTATGCTTCTGCGTTCAGCGTATTTTTTTTCTTTCTGCCAGCCGGACGGAGGTGCCGCCGGTTGGTTACAGGTGGTTTGAGACAGGGAAACGGCTTCGGTTTTTAAGGTGCGGGCCAATGGATACGACAACGCTGGTGTTCGTGAACGTCCTGTTGTTTGTGCTGTATGCCAGCGTTGTCCTTGTGAACGCCAGGGTGGTGGGAGGCATGAAGGAGGCGCTGTGGTTTGCCGGGGCGAACCTGTGCCGGGGGCTGTCCATGCTGCTGGTGGGGGTGGAGTGGCTGCATCTTGAACCGGTGCGATGGGTAGACGCCTTCAGTGGCACGCTGGCGATGGTGGGGGTACTCCTGCTGCACAAAAGCTTCGCCGAACTGCTGGAGCAGAAGGCGATTCTGCAGCGTCTACAGTTCGTACTGGTGGGCCTGATGGTTGCTGTGTTGTTCTGCTTCATCTTCTTCCCGGCCCGGTCGTTACAGCCATTCATCGCGCTCTACGCTACTTTGGGCATGCAATATGCTCTGGTCGCTGTGTTGGTTTTTCGTTTTTCCCCCAAAGACGCGGGAATAGGAGGATGGCTGACCAGTCTTATCCTGATCGCCTACGCCTTCATCTTCTTCTTCCGGGCGGCCATGGTGATCGGGTGGCAGTCGCAGGATTACCTCACGATGAAGCGGCATCTCTTCCCGATATGGCTGACGGCCTGCCTGGTGACGACAACGGGGACGGCCTTCGGATTCGTCGTCCTGTCCTCGGCCAAGCTGCGGATGGAACTGTTGCGGAGGGCGCAGGTGGATGACCTGACGGGGCTTCTGAACCGTTGGGCTCTGCGCAAGACCGCACTGCGCGAGGTGCAGCGTTGCCTGCGGGGGAGACATTCGCTGGCCGTGGTCACACTCGACCTCGACGGCCTGAAGCATGTGAACGACACCAAGGGGCATAGCTGCGGCGACGTCATCCTGCAGGCCGTGGCAGGGGTGCTGCAGGACGTGCTGCGCGGGCACGACTCCGTGGCGAGGATGGGAGGCGATGAGTTTTGCGTTCTGCTGCCCGAGACCTCGATGGACGAGGCGATGCGCGTCGCTGAGCGGCTGCGACTGGAGATCGGTGAGATGACGGTCCGTTTCCGGGGACAGATGGTGCGGACCTCCGCGAGCCTCGGAGTTGCCTGCTCTGACATCTCGGGGCTGGAGTGGCAAAATCTGATCGACGACAGCGACGCCGCGCTCTACCGAGCCAAGCACGAGGGCAGAAACCGGGTCATCGCGGCGGTGGCTGGAGCAGGACAGACCGTCCCCGGAAAGTTCGGGGTCGAGGCTGAGGGGATGGTTTAGATCGACTGCACGGGAAGCAGCATCAGGTCGTCCACAAGGCCGACCTCCTTCTGGACAAAGGGCTCGGCATAGCGAACGCCCGTCAGCAGGCCATAGTGCCGCGCCGTAGCGAAAGTGCGCTCGCGGATATCGTCTTCGGGAACGAAAAGCCCGCCTCCCGCCGACTGGTTCGCATACTGCGAACGGTAGGCAAGGAGCGATTGCAGCCGCTGCTCTGCGTAGGGTGTGATATCGACCACGAAGGAGGGGCGCACGTCCGCGTAAAGCGAGGCGTAGAGAATCTTGTACGGACGGTGCGGCGCGGCGGTGCTGCCGGGAATCTCCAGCTTGCTGAGGCCGCTGATGAAACAGGCCTCATAGCCGAGCGTCGCGGTGGTGTAGTGATCCGGGTGGCGGCCCTGCCAGTAGGGAAGGATGACGACGCGCGGACGAAGGCGACGCAACACCTCTGCGACCTTGATGCGGTTGGCCTGCGTATTCTCCACGTTGCCGTCGGGAAGGTCCAGCGCTTCGCGGTGCGCGACGTTGAGGATGCGGGCGGCAGCTTCGGCCTCGGCACGGCGCTCTTCGGCGGTGCCTCGCGTGCCGGACTCGCCCTGCGTCAGGTCGAGGATTCCGGTCTTCCATCCACGGGCGTGCATCGCCAGCAGCGTGCCCCCGCAGGTCTGTTCCACGTCGTCACGGTGCGCGGCAATAGCGAGAATATCGAGCATGGTTCTTATACGTCCCGAGGCCTTAAAGTCTTCGAGGAGGAAGCAATCTTCCTCCTCGAAAAAGTGGTGATGATGAACCGTTAGTTGGCGGAATTCGTCGCCGCGTCCATATAGGCCACGTCGAGCGCCGTTCCCTGCACGGTGATCTGGCTGTTATCCATCTCGGAGCCGTCGGCGGTCTGGAAGGCGTGAATCTGGCCGCCGTAGGCCGTGTACATCTTATGGAGTCCCTGCACCCAGCAAAGTCCGGTGAGATCGCCGTAATAGTACTGGTTCTCATTGGCGTTGGGGTAGGGCACATGCGAGTTGGGGTCACCAGGGCTGACCTCGGGAAGCACCCTGGTGGTCTTCGCGCCGATGTCGTACCGCGTGAGGCAGTTGTAATTCTGGTTGTTGTGGGCGCGCTCACCCGTGGCGCACTGCTGCGATCCGATCCAGAGCGTGTTGTCGTCGCCCAGCAGCAGCTTGGAGTGATAGCCGTCGGAGATGGAGTACTGGCCCGTAACAGTGTTCGTGTTCAGGTCCATCGTCGAAAGGAAGCCGGCGAAGTATCCGTCAGGCTGTAGCTGTTGTCCGGCCAGGTAGAGCGTAGTCCCGTCCGCAAGCGCTGTGGTGACTCCCCCCGGCACGGCGACATTGCCCTTGACCGGCGAAGGATACGGCGTGGAGGTGGGGTAGCTGTCGACGCGCAGGGCATCCTGCGACAGCATGGTGATGCCGGAGGTCGCGCCGCCGCACTCGCGTCCGCAGTTCAGAACGTAAGCCGTGGTCCCATCGAGCGAGAAGTAGGCTCCAACAGGACGATCGAGGCTGGGGCTCGAGCTGCTGTCCGTTACCGGAACAACGCACCAGACCGGCACGTTGAAGGGTTGGCAGTCTGTCGCGCCCGGAACCGCGGGCTGGTTCTGGTTGAGCCGGATCAGGCGATAAAGCGTATCCGAGTTCCGCACCATCGCCAGAATGACCGAGTCGCCCTGGTTGACCGCCACACGATAGACGTTCGGAAGGTTCAGAGCGTAGGTTTGGCCATTGGTGCTGTCTACGACAACGATCACGCCGCTCGTCGAAGACGCCGCATAGATGTGCCGGAAGCCCGGGGGGACCGCAACAGAGTCCGACCGCGGGGCCAGCGTGCCAGCAGGGCCTGCGGAGGCCTCGGTGGAGTAGTTGATCCTGGTGAGGCTTCCGTCCGAGTTCGAGTAGACGTACCCGCTCGTCTGCTCCGGGAAGTTGAAGATCATGTTCGGGTAGCCCGCGGCGTATCCCGAGATCGGGAAGGTCGAGTTGGCGTCGAAGATGGTGTGGCGGATGTCGCGCTGGGAGTCGATCATCTGCAACGCGCCCTGGGTTCCATTCACCGTAAGGCTGACCATCACGCGCGAGGCGAGGCGGCTGGGCGGAGTGGGACGACCAGCGAAGTTGTACTGCGGAAAGTCATAGTAGCGCCGATCGCAGGATGTCAGCCCGAGAGCAACAATGGCGAGCATGAGGCCACAGAAGAACTGGGCGCAGAACGAGTGGGAAAGGGGACTTCTATTCTTCAACGGTGACTGACTCCGAACAGCGCTCCAGGCGTGGGGATAGCGGCCACGACTCTACGGCAAAGTATAACAAAGCGGAGTGACCTGACGCTGATTTGGTCCGCCTTGATGCCGTGGCTTACGATACAAAGATACGGATACGAGAAGAACATGAATCAGAGTGCAGAGCAGACAAGTCGGGATTCAATGGGAGTAAGGCGGCTTTTTAAAGGTTCTCCGGTCCTGTGCGATGGGGCGATGGGCACGATGCTCTATGCTCGCGGTGTCTTTATTAATCGTTGTTACGACGAGTTGAATCTCTCGCAGCCCGAACTGGTGCGCGAGGTTCACGCGGAGTATCTTCAGGCCGGAGCCGAGGTGATTGAAACCAACACCTTTGGCGCGAACGCCTTCCGGCTGGAGCATTTCGGGCTTCGCGACAAGGTTCGTGAGATCAACCTGGCCGGGGTGCGGCTGGCCCGCGAGGCTGTCAACCAGATTCGCGAGAAGCAGGCTTCGGAGGCCTTTGTCGCCGGGGCCATCGGCCCGCTCGGAGTGCGCCTGGAGCCTTTGGGGAAGGTTGGCCTGGACGAGGCAAGAGCCGCGTTTGCGGAACAGATTGCCGCTCTGGTCGAAGGTGGACCGGGAGTCGGCGCGGATCTGCTCTCAATTGAGACGATGACCTCGCTGACCGAGGCCGAGCAGGCCGTCGCCGCTGCGCGTGAGGTCGCGCCGGGAGTTCCGGTAATTGTGATGGTAACGGTCGACGAGGAGGGCAACTGCCTCGATGGAGCCTCTGCGGAGACGGCGGCGAAGAGGCTGACCGCAACCGGAGCCGACGCCATCGGCTGCAACTGCAGCTCCGGCCCGGCGACGGTGCTGAGTGTGATTGAGCGGATGCGTCCGCACACCTCGCTGCCGCTGGCGGCGATGCCGAACGCGGGAATCCCGCGCGCGGTCGAGGGGCGCACGATCTATCTGACCTCGCCCGAGTACATGGCGAGCTTCACCCGCAAGCTGGTGAAGGCCGGGGCGGCGCTTGTGGGAGGCTGCTGCGGAACCACACCAAGCTACACCCGCGCCATGCGCAGCGCTCTGAGGGCGATGGACGCGATGGAGACCGGGGCGCAGGTGATGGAGAGCCGCACGACCGAGGCTCCGTCTGCCCCGAAGATTGCGCCGCCTCCGCTGGCGCAGCGCTCGAAGATCGGATCGATGATTGCCGCAGGCAAGTTCATCTCGATGGTGGAGATTATTCCGCCGCGGGGAATCAACTGCTCGCAGGAGATCGACGCGGCGGCGCGCCTGCACCAGCTTGGTGTTGATGTCATCAATGTGCCGGATTCGCCCCGCGCCAGCGCGAGGATGAGCGCGCAGAGCCTGTGCGTGCAGATTCAGCAGCACGTCGGTGTCGAGACGCTGCTGCACTATACCTGTCGCGACCGCAACGTGCTGAGCATCCAGAGTGACCTGCTGGGAGCGTCGTCCATTGGTCTGAAAAATGTTTTGTGTGTCACGGGTGATCCTCCGAAGCTGGGCAACTACCCGGACGCGACGGCGGTCTTCGATGTCGATGCGATTGGGCTGGTGAACATCGTCCGCAACCTGAATAACGGTCTCGATATTGGTAAAAACTCCATCGGTGAGTCGACGGGCTTCACCATCGCGGTCGCCGCGAACCCCGGAGTGCCCGACATCGACCAGGAGGTTCGCCGCTTCGCCTACAAGGTCGAGGCAGGCGCGGAGTACGCGATCACGCAGCCGGTCTTCGATCTTCGCGTGTTGGAGGAGTTCCTCCGCCGCATCGAGGGTTTCCGGATTCCGGTCGTCGCGGGCATCTGGCCGCTGACCAGCCTGCGGAATGCGGAGTTCATGAAGAACGATCTTCGCCTCGCGATGCCGGACTCGATCATGGCGCGGATGGCGAAGGCTGATTCTCCCGAGTCCGCTCGCGCCGAGGGTATCCGCATCGCGCAGGAGATGCTGGCCGAGGCAAGGCCGATGGTGCAGGGAGTTCAGGTCAGCGCCCCGTTCGGCAAGGATAAGTATCTTGCTGCGTCGCAGGTTCTGGGACTCGCGGAAGGCGTGGGGGTCTAATGGCAGACTTTGAGCGCAAGCTGACGGACCTTGAAACCGTCGTCGAACGTCTGGAGCGTGGCGACCTTTCACTCGAAGAGTCAGTGCGCCTGTTCGAGGAGGGCATGAAGCTCTCGGAGAGCTGCAAGCAGGAGCTTGAGGCTGCCGAAGGAAGGATTCAGGTCCTGATGGAGCAGGGAAAGGGCCAGATGAAGACTCGGGATCTTGAGGTCGCGACGGAGAGCGACGAAGAAGGTTTCGAGACGGAGGAAGAGGAATAACTCCCTGACATTTAGTTCATACGCTGCAACGGACTCCTATCGGGAGTCCGTTTGCTTTTGCGGCGAGTCCTCCGGGCCGCTCAGCCAGTAACTGGATCGGGAGGAGACGGACAGCTCCGGGTGTTGCGGAAGGCGTACCTGAATCGGATGAAGCCCCGGCTCTTTTGAGGTCGGCGTGAAGCTGAGCGTGTAAAGGTTGCGGATGTGGTTGTTGATGGTAGACAGGCCGCTGTCCAGTTGGCTCTGGTCGGTAAAGCTGGCGGCCTCGCCTCCTGAAAGAGAAGCCATCTCCGCAGGGACGTTCTTTTTCATCGCGTTCAGAATCATCCCCAGAGGCTTGCCCAGCTCGAAGTAGGCTACATAGCTTCCGTTTCCAACGTTAATTGGTGGATGCGGTTGCCCTCCATTCTTCAAGGCATCCTTTAACTCTGTCAGCTGGGGAGAGAAGGTCAAGGTATAGATGGCGGTGTTGGTCTCGCCCGAGATGCGCAGAATCTCCTTTGCATCCGTTTTGCTGCCGGAGTCCTGCGGCTGGGAGATCAGCAGGATGGCGCGGCGGTTGGTGGCGGGTTGCTTTGCCAGCAGGTCGAGCGCGAACTTCAGGCCATCCATGATTGCGGCTCCACTGTCGCCGGGGTCGGGATGATTGATCGCATCGGTCCACTGGGCGATGTCGGAGGTGAACGGGGAGGCGGCCTCGGGTTTGCTGTCGAAGTTGACGATGGAGACCTGGTTCGGAGCCTTTCCAAGAACTCCGGCCAGCATGGTTTCGAGGTTCCGATACTTCGGGAACTCGCGGATGGCCGACCCTCCGGTCTGCATCAGCACGCGGTCTGCATCAGCACGACGAGCGAGAGAGGCTGGTGTGTCTCGTCGTCGAGGTGGATCAGCTGTGGGATGCCTTTGTCTGTGAGCAGGAAGTCGTCGGTCTGGAGGGAGTAGACGATCTCGTGCGTGGGAGTCTGGACGAGAGTGGGTACGACCACCAGCTTTGTCGTCGTCTGAAGGGTGGATTGTTCCGGAGGTTTGCCCTGCGCGAGGAGGACTCCCGCGCTGAGGGACAGGACGGCCATGAAGGACCGGCGCATCATGCGCCTAATTGTAAGCCTGAAGCTAGCGGTCGCGGGTGGTGACGAAGCCAGGAACCCAGAGCAGAGCGCGCTTGGCGTCCGAGGGAGGCAGATCGGCGATCGACTGGCGGGCGGCCTCGGCGTAGGCGCAGGCCGTGTCCATCGCGTACTCGATGGAGCCGTGACGCTGGAGCACTTCAAGAATCTGCGGGTGGGTGACGTGGGCAAAGCTGCGGTCGGCCAGAACCATGCGGATGGCCTCGCGGTCGGCTCCCGTGCCGCGCTCGAGGGCGTGGATTACGGCGAGGGTCGCCTTGCCTTCGCGAAGGTCGCTCGCGACGGGTTTGCCGAGCACATCCTCTGCGGCGGTCAGGTCAAGCACATCGTCGACGATCTGGAAGGCGAGGCCGAGGTTGCGACCGTACTCTCCAAGCTGCGCTTCCATTACGTCGGCGTCGCCGAACTCGTGCGGCGTGATCGCCGCGCCAAGCTGCATCGAAACCTGGAAGAGACAGGCGGTCTTGCGATAGATCAGGTCGAAGTACTCTTCCTCATTAATAAGGTGGCCAAGTTTTTCGATCTGAAGAAGCTCGCCTTCGACCATCTGCTGGGTCAGTGAAATCAGCAGGTCGAGGACGTGAAAGTTGCGCTCCTCAAGGGCCGAGGAGAAGGCCTGCATGTACAGCCAGTCACCCGCGAGCACGCACTTGGAGTTGCCCCAGGTGGTGTTCGAAGAGGGGCGTCCGCGGCGGGTATCGGCCTCGTCGATGATGTCGTCGTGGACCAGCGTCGCGGTGTGGAGCATCTCGACGACCGAGCCGAGCCGGATGCGGCTGTGGTTCGTCGAGCCGAGAGCCTTGGCCGCGAGCAGCAGCAGCAGGGGACGGATGCGTTTGCCTCCACCCGCGATGAGGTAGTGCGCGATGTCGGTGATGACGGCGACGTTGGAGGCGGACTGGCGGGAGAACTCCTGCTCGATAGCGGCGAGGTCGTCACGAAGAAGGTCGAAGACCTCGGCTGCGGTCGCGATGGAAAGAGTGCTCACGTAATAGTTAGAGTATCAGGACATGATCGGTTCGGGGATACCTGTCTGAAGCGGAAGAGCGGGCTGGCCAAAAGATAGCTTCCGGAACACGCCTATGCCTCCGTCGGCTGAGGGGCTGGACGCTTCCGGGTCCAGCGGTCCTTCAGGTTGATGAAGTAGGACTCGAACCCGTAGTAGCTGGCGGAGGCGATCAGAAGGGTGTAGAGAAAGGCGAGGATCGCAGTGGGGATACCGGGGTTCTGGAAGTGGGGGCGCAGAAGATTCGGGATGAGATGGATCGGAAGCTCGTGGAAGACATACGCTCCGTAGGAGATTCTTCCCAGCCAGCGCAGCGGGCGTATCGTCAGAATCCGGGCGAGAGGAGAGGTGTTTTGAATCGCCATGAGGATGATGCAGGCGGAGATGAGGTCGGCGAGCGAGATGCGCGCACTGAAAAGCCAGAGCGGATCGGCGTGAAGATGATTTGTCAGAAAGGTGATTCCGCCCCAGAGTGAAAACATAAAGGCGATCAGAAGAAGGCCGACCGGCGTGCTGATGGAGAGACGTCTGGCAGCCGGTCCGCGCAGCAGGAGGGCGATGAGCGCTCCAAGAAGCAGGGCGTCGATGCGGAAGGGAGCTGCCTTGCTGACGACCTCAGCGGCGATGAACGACGGAGGAAGATAAAAATCAGCCAGGGCGCGGGCGAGAGGGCACAGCACAATCGCGGCGAGGCAGATCGTGATGAGCCGCTGGCGGTTTCGGACCCCGAAGACGACCCAGGGCCAGACCAGATAGAACTGCTCTTCGACGCAGAGGCTCCAGAAGTGCCCGAAGTTGATCTCCAGCCATGGCCACCGCTGGCTAAGGATAGTTCCCTGCATGACCTCGAAGGGCGGATGGGGAAGCAGGAACGCCGAGTTTCCAAGGTAAGCGGGCCACAGAAGCCAGAGTTGGTTCCAGTTCCAGTGGACGACAAAAGAGGCAAGGAAAAGGAGCAGGAAGACCGCATAGTAGAGCGGAAAGATTCGCAGCGTGCGGCGGATGTAGAAATTGCGGACGCGGAAGGGGTGGTCCTGTGTGTCGTAGAGGATTCCGGTAATCAGGAATCCTGAGAGGACGAAGAAGATATCGACGCCCGCCCATCCAAAGCTGACGGGAAGGTAGCTGTGAAGATAGTGAAGCTCAAAGACCATCAGGAACGCCACCGCCCGAAGCCCGTCGAGGGCTGGATAGTAGGCGTTCTGGGCAGGGCGGGCTTCCGGAAGAGTGGCACTGGGAACAGAGGGGAGGGTATGTGCGCTCAAAAAAATAACTCCGGGTTCCTTGTCCTGGGGAGGAACGCCTTTTAAGGTAGCATGGCGTTTCTCCCCGAATACTAGTTGGAGCGGTAGTTGGTGAACTGCAGCTCGACACCGTAGTCTCCGGCGCGCAGCTTGGCCATGATCTGTTGGAGGATGTCGCGGTCCTTGGAGACGACCCGGACGGTGTCGCCCTGGATGCTGGCCTGGGCCTTCAGCTTGGAGTCCTTGATGGCGGCGACGATCTTCTTCGCGTTCTCGGAAGCGATGCCCTGCTTGAGCTTGATCTTCTGCCGGACGGAGGAGCCGGAGGCGGGCTCGATCTTCTCGTACTCGAGGTTCTTGAGCGAGATGCCGCGCTTGACCAGCTTCTGCGAGAGGATCTCCTTGACGGCGTCGAGCTTGTACTCGTCCTGCGAGGCGAGCTGGATGGTGTCGGTGCCTTCGAGATCGATCTTCGATTTGGAGTCCTTCAGGTCGAAGCGCGCGCCGACCTCTTTCGAGGCCTGGTCGATGGCGTTCTTGACCTCCTGAATATCTACCTTGCTGACTACGTCGAAGCTGTTATCGGCTGCCATAATTGTTTTCCTTCTCGATGGTTTTCGGGTTCTATTATTTCAGTTCTCTCGGTGAAGCTCTACGCCTGTCCGGTTTCGCTGGTCGAGGGGAAGAGGCGGTGGAAGTTCTCTGTCGTGAGATTTTCAAGTTCTTCCGTTGAGATGCCGCGCAAGGCCGCAAGGGCTGCCGCGGTGTGGGCGACGAGCGCGGGTTCGTTGCGCTGGCCACGGTGCGGGATCGGAGCCAGGAAAGGCGCGTCAGTTTCGATCAGGATGCGGTCGGCGGGGGCGAAGGCCGCAGCGTCGCGGATGCCCTGGGCCTTTGGGTAAGTCAGATTTCCGGCGAAGGAGAGATAGAAACCGAGGTCGAGCGAGCGGCGCGCCTCCTCGATAGTGCCGGAGAAGCAGTGCATGATCCCGGCGACGCCGGAGGGCTGGAGGTGCTCGGCGACAAGAGCGAGGGTGTCGGCCCAGGCGTCGGCTGTGCCGTATCGCTGCTTCGCCTGCGGGGTGGCTAGCTCGGAGGTCCGGCAGTGGATGAGGATGGGCTTGCGGACCTCGACGGCGATCTTCATCTGGGCGATGAAGGCCTCCTGCTGAATGGAAATATCGGGGTTTTCGAGGTGGTAGTAGTCGAGGCCGATCTCGCCGATGGCGATGCAGCGGGGGTGCTGGGCGAGGCGGGTAAGCTCGGCGAGAGCCTCGGGGGTGGCGTTGTTGGCCTGCTCGGGGTGGATTCCGGCGCTGGCGAAGAGGCGGGGGAGGTGGTCGCCGGTGACGGAGGTGGCGAGGTCGAGCGCCTGGTGCATCTGGGAAGGATTCTCGCCGATGCCGATGGCGAGGATGGTGCGGACACCGGCCTCCCAGGCGCGGCGAAGGATTTCGTCGCGCTCGGCTGGGTGCGTGGTGTAGAAGTCGAGGTGCGCGTGGGAGTCGATGAGCATGGTGTTTCTGCTGGCCCTTTCGGGTAAGGTCTTCAAACGAAATGGGTTGATGTTTTGGGTTTTCTTCTTGCGCCCTGTCTTTATTCTACCGAATGGGGAAGGGAGACGCTGTTTGTTTTGTGAGGGATGAGCTGGAACGGAATGTTTCGAGTAAGTTGCGGGATAAGAGGTGTGCTTTTGGGATAGGATGACGGGCATGAAAAATTTCAACCGTCGTGATCTTTGTATCGCTCTCTCGGCTTTGGCTGCCGTTGGGAGTCAGGCTTCGGAGTCGCAGGCCCAGGCGAGGACGAAGGACGTCCTTTCGAAGTCGAAGGCGTGGACCTTCGACGAGCTTCCGGTGAAGCCGAACGAGAACGGCGGAGCCAGCAGGGCTGTCGTGCAGGGCGTGCTCGCAACCGGGGAGCCGGTCGAGGTGCATGAGACAACGCTGGCTCCAGGCAAGATGCCGCATCCGCCGCACAAGCACCGCCACTCGGAGTTCCTGTTTATCCGCGAGGGGCAACTGGATTACATCAACGATGGAAAGCCGGAGCGCGTGGGTCCGGGGTCGGTGGTCTTCACCGCCTCAAACGTGATGCACGGGCTGAAAAACGTCGGGACGACACCCGCAAACTATTTTGTGATCGCGATTGGGTGGGCGGACGAGAAGGGACCGGCGTAGTCGGTTCGTTGTTCTCTTTGTCAAAGATTGCGGGTGGGATGAGGAAATCATCCCACCCGTTGCTATGTCCGAAACAACGGCGAGGTCCGTCTAGTCGCGGACGCGGATGACGATCTTGCCGAAGGCTCCCTCTTCGAGGCGCTCGAGGGCCTTGGGGGCGTCGTTGAAGGCGTAGACCGAGTCGATGACGGGGTGGATCTTCAACTCGTCGAACCTGCGCAGCATGTCTTCGAGGGCGCGGCGGGGGCCGACGGAGATGCCGCGCAGAATCCCGTGCTTCTGGATGAGTGAGAAAAGCGGGAGGGTGGCGTCGAAGCCGTCGATGATGCCGATGATGGAGATCTGTCCCTCAGGCCGCAGAGCCTTGATCGAGCGGGCGAGGTTGGAGCCGCCGACGACCTCGAGGATCTGGTCGACGCCCTGCTTGTTGGTGAGGCGAAGGGCCTCCTGCTCCCAGTCGGGGTTGTTTTTGTAGTTGATGGTGTGGGTAGCCCCGAGGGTTTTGGCGCGCTCGAGCTTCTCGTCGCTGGAGGAGGTGACGATGGTCGTGGCTCCGAGGGCGGAGGCGATCTGGAGGCCGAAGAGCGAGACGCCGCCGGTGCCTTGAAAGAGGACGGTCTGGTCGGGAGTGAGGCCACCCTTTTCGACGAGGGAGTACCAGGCGGTCAGCGCGGCGCACGGGAGTGCAGCGGCTTCGTCGTCGGAGAGGTAGGCGGGCGCGGCGACGAGGGCCTGCTCGGTGAGGACGAGATACTCGGCGAGGGCACCGGGGGTGGTATTGCCGAGGGTGTAGAGGGATTCCTTGGAGGTGGGGTGGCCGTCGATCCAGCGGGTGCAGTAGTTGGTGACGACGCGGTCGCCGACCTTGAAGCGGGAGGTGTCGGGGCCGAGGGTGACGATCTCGCCGACGGCATCGGCGACCTGCGTCATGGGGAACTCGAGGTGCGGGTTGTAGTTGCCGTCGTAGAGGAGCTTGTCGCGATAGTTGAGCGAGACGGAGGAGATGCGGACGAGCGCCTCGCCGGGGCCGGGGGTGGGCTGGGGGATGTCGTTGAGGACGAGGTTTTCGCGGCCAAAGGCCGTGAGCTGCCATGCTTTCATTTCGGGTTCCCTCTCTCGATATTCAATTCGAATAAAGTCGAACTATCGTACAATCGAACTATGGACGAGCCGGGACGGCTTTGTCAAATGCGAGGAGCGCGATTTGCCCGTATTTTTACCCAAAGAGCCGAAGAGAAAAGAGCTTGCGCTGACGGCGGTGCTGTATGCTCTGAGCGATGAGGCGCGGCTGGGGATCGTGCGCCAGCTGGCGGAGCGGGGAGAGCAGCCTTGTGGGGTATTCGAGGTGGACAGGCCGAAGTCTTCGCTGTCGCACCATTTTCGGGTGCTGCGGGAGTCGGGGGTGGTCACGACTCGGCGAGAGGGCAAGCTGCTGATGAATACGCTGCGGCAGGAGGATCTGGATGCGCGGTTTCCGGGACTGCTGACAGCCGTGCTGGGGGAGTGATGAGTCTGTTTTGCAAAGAGATGGATTCGCCCGTGGGAAGGCTGAAGCTCGTTGCGAGTGAGATGGGGCTGGTGGCGATTCTGTGGGAGAACGAGAGTCCGCGACGGGTTCCTCTGGGGGAGATGGTGGAGGAGGAAGGCCGGGAGGTTCTGGTGGAGACCGAGCGGCAACTGGCGGAATACTTCGCGGGGAAGAGGCAGAGCTTTGAGCTGCCGCTGGAGATGCGGGGGACGCTGTTTCAGAAGAGCGTGTGGGAGGCTCTGCTTTCGATTCCGTTCGGTGAGACGAGGAGCTATCAGGAACTGGCGAACCAGCTGGGAAATCCGTGGGCGAGCAGGGCGGTGGGAGCGGCGAACGGACGGAATCCGATCTCGATTGTGGTGCCCTGTCATCGGGTGATTGGGGCCTCCGGCAAGCTGACGGGCTTTGCCGGAGGTCTGGAATCGAAGGCGAGGTTGCTGGAACTTGAGCGTGGAAAGACCACGCTGTTTGGCTGAGCCTACTTGAGGCGGGAGCCCAGCTCGATCTCGTCGCCTTCAGCGAAGGTGGCGAGGATAGGTTTGCCGTCTTCGCCGTGCGAGGCGGCCAGCAACATGCCGTGGGACTCCAAGCCACGCATCTTGCGGGGGGCGAGGTTGGCCACGATGATGATGCGGCGGCCGATGAGGTCTTCGGGGGCGTACCACTGGGCGATGCCGGAGAGGATCTGGCGCTTCTCGTAGCCGAGGTCGACCTCGAGGCGGAGGAGCTTGTCGGCCTTGGGGATGCGCTCGGCGATCAGGATGCGAGCGACGCGGAGGTCGATCTTTACGAAGTCGTCGATGGCGATTGTTGGAGTGGTTTCTGTAACTTCTTCCGTGGCGGGCGCGGGCGCGGGAGCGGCTTCAACTGCGGCGGTGGGCTGCTCAGTCGCTACAGCCGTCTCTTCGGGCTTCGGAGTGGTTCCGTTCTGTTCGGTGTCGGTCATGATCTGGATGAGTCCTTTGTCGGCGCGGGGGAAGATGGGGCCGAGGGGGCCGAGTTTCGTTCCGGGCTCTAGGCCGCCCCAGGTGAGGTTGCTGAGGGTGCCGTTCTTCGCGGCGGCTTCGATGTCGCCGAGGCCGAGCTGCTCCCACACCTTCGCGGTGGAGTAGGGAAGGATGGGGTAGAGCAGCGCGGTGATGATGCGGATGGCCTCGGCGGTGGTCGCGAGCACGGCGCGGAGGTCTTCGCGGGCGGTGAAGTCTTCGCTCTTGGCGAGCTTCCACGGAGCGCTGAGCGAGAAGAAGCCGTCGACCTCGGTGATGAAGGCCGCAACGTTGGTGAGGACGCGGGTGAGGCGGGTTGCGCTGAAGTCGTCGGCGATGGAGGCGACGAGTGTAGTAGCGGAGGCTTCGAGCTTCTGCGCGGCCTCGGAGAGCGTGGTCGTTTCGGGGAGGCGCAGCGCGGGGTGCGTGCCTTCGAGATTCTTTTCGATCATCGACAGCGTGCGGCTGACGAGGTTGCCGTAGCCGTTGGCGAGGTCGGAGTTGTAGCGCTGCACGAGGGCGTCGAAGCTGAAGGAGCCGTCCTGGCCGAAGGGAATCTCGCGGAGGAGGAAGTAGCGGAGGACGTCGGAGGCGAAGAGGTCCTGCTCGCGCTTCCAGACGTCGTCGTTCAACTCGGGGCCGGGGGCGTCGATGGGCTTGGGCTTCAGCGAGCCGAAGGCGTCGAGGATGGTCTCGGTGCGGACGATGTTGCCGCGCGACTTCGACATCTTCGACTCTTCAAACAGCAGCCAGCCGTGGGCCTGCACCTTCTTCGGCAGGGGAACTCCCGCTGCGAGGAGGAAGGCGGGCCAGTAGACGCAGTGGAAGCGGATGATCTCCTTGCCGACGAGGTGGAGGTCGGCAGGCCAGAACTTCTGGAGCTGCGCGATGTCTTCGGGCTTGTCGCTGCCGTAGCCTACGGCGGTCATGTAGTTGGCGAGGGCGTCGAGCCAGACGTAGATGACGTGCTTCTTCTGCGTGGTGCTGGCGGCGGGCTCGGGGACGGGGATGCCCCAGTCGAAGGAACTGCGCGAGATGGAGAGGTCTTTCAGAGCGCCGGAAACGTAGGGGTTACCTTTGGCTGAGAGCTTCGTTTCGGCTCCGCTGTTGAGGTCGCCGCGCAGGAAGCTGAGGACCTCGTTGCGGCGGGCTTCGGGCTCGACGCAGAACTCGCCGGACTCGATTAGGTCGATGATCTGGCTCTGGAACGCGCTGAGGCGGAAGTAGAAGTTTTCTTCGGTAACGGTCTCGGTGGGCTTGCCGTCGGGGCCAATGGTGCCGGGGGGGCCGTCGACGAACATCTCCTCGCCGACGGAGTACTGGCCGGTGTAGGTGTCGAGGTAGATGTGGCCGCGCTCGTAGAGGTCGGCGAAGAGCTTCTGGACGCCCCGGGTGTGGCGCGGCTCGGTGGTGCGGATGTAGTCGTCGTAGGTGATGCCCATGCGCTGCCACAGGCCGCGGAACTGCGCGGAGACCTCATCGGTGAACTGCTGCGGGGTGATGCCCGCGGCCTCGGCGGAGCGCTGCACCTTCTGGCCGTGCTCGTCGGTTCCGGTGAGGAACCAGACGTTCTCTTTGCCCAGAAGGAGGCGCTGGCGGCGCGCGATGACGTCGGCCGTGATGGTCGTGTAGGCATGGCCGATGTGGGGCCGCGCGTTGACGTAGTAGATCGGGGTCGTCAGGTAGAACTTTTTCGCTGTGTCGGACATGGGCGCTAAGGGCCAGTTTATCAGGGAGGGGAGAGTGCGGTGGGCGGACGGGATTCATCCCACCCTTCGCGATAAGGCCGCGAAGGATGGGGGCCCTGGCTGTTTGTGGCGGTATGGAAGAAAGACAGAAGCAGATTCCTCCGCTTCGCTACGGAAGGACAGGTTCTAAAGAGGGAGAAGAACTGAATCCGTGGCGACCGATTACTCGGTGAGAGCTTCGGCGGGCTCGGACTGGGAGGAGGATCGCTCGATCTCGGCAGCCTGCGCGGTCCGGGCGAGGTTCAGGTGCTTCTCCATCGTCTGGCGAGCGAGCGCGGGGTTATGCGAGCGGATGGCGCGGTAGATCTCGCGGTGCAGCTCGGCGGATTCCTTGAGGTCCTGCGCGTTCTCGACCGTCTTCGAGCGGTACTCGTAGAGGTTGGCGGTGACGGTCTCCATCAAGGCCCCGAGAATGGGGTTGCCGGCGGCGCGGGCGACGGTGCGGTGGAAGCGAACGTCGTGGATGAGATACTCCTGCGGGTCGTCGAGCGAGGCGTACATCTCGGCGACCTCCTCGGCCAGCTCGGCGATGTGCTCGTCGGTGGCGCGCTCGGCGGCGAGGGCCGAGATGGAGGACTCGAGGACGAGGCGGGCCTCGAACATCTGCCATGGAAGGAAGCCGTGGAGCGCTCCGAGGACCGAGAAGGAGCTGGAGTCGAGCGCGGGAGGACCGCTGGAGACGAAGGTTCCGGCGCCGTGGCGGCTTTTGAGCACGCCCATCGCGGAGAGGAAGCCGATGCCTGCGCGGAGGCTGGAGCGGCTGATCTTGAGATTGCGGGCCAGCTCGCGTTCGGGAGGGAGGCGGTCGCCCGGTTTCACCTCGCCGCTGGCGATGAGGGCGCGGACGTGCTCGACGACCTGCATGGTGAGCTGGCTGTGCGGGGTTGCGTCGGTGGCGGCCTCTTTTTTCACTGCGAAACGGACTCCTTCGAGTGGGAGAAGGGTAACACGGAGGCCGGGCGTTGCTGAAGAGGAGCGAGGCTGGTCCGTGTTGGTTCAGGGCGGGATTCATCCCGCCCTTCACTGTGTGAAGGATGGGGCAGCCGGTCATCGGTGGTGGAGAGGATGTACTAGACTTGAGGTCGTTGCAGGAGGATGCGTGAGGATGGTTCGTTGCGGTCGAGTTGCGGGGCGTTGGGGAGCGGTGGCTCTGGCGGCGGCGCTGGTGTGTGGCGTGGCCCGTGGGGAGACCTGCACGACGCAGTCCGCGATGACCGCGAGCGATCGTGATGCGCTGGTGAATGCGGCACGAAATATGGCGGGGAAGGTAGTGGCCAACGACGCTGCCGGGTTGCAGACGGTGACGATTGCGGAGTACGCGAAGGACTTCGGAGCAATCCAGAACGCGGTGGCGGATGCCTCGTCGAAGGTAAAGGGAGCGACGCCGACGGTGGAGCAGGTGTATCTGCTGGATGCGAGCGACCTGAAGCCGGGGACAGATGGCAAGCCGGGCAACGCGCAGTTTCTCTGCACGCTGAACCGCTCGATTGCGGAGACGGACTTTTCGATTCCTTCGCTGCCCGCGGGGAAGTATGGATTTGCGATTATGGAGGCGCGGGGGATTGCGGCTCCGTGGAGGCTGTCGTTCCTGGTGCAGCAGGTGCAGGGACAGTGGCAGATGGCGGGCTTCTATCCCAGGCCGATGACAGCGGCGGGGCATGACGGCCTGTGGTACTGGACCGAGGCTCGCACGATGGCAAAGGGCAAGGAGCAGTGGAACGCGTGGCTCTACTATCAGCAGGCCGAGGCTCTGCTGAACCCCACGGAGATGATTCAGAGCACACACCTGGAGAAGCTGCATGATGAGAGGAACGCTGCGGCTCCTCCGCAGCTCTCGAGTGGCATCAGTGTGGAGACGCCGCTGGTGGTGAAGGGAACCGATGGCGCGGAGTATCACTTCGTCGGGCTGGGCGTGGACGATTCGCTCTCGAAGGAGAAGGTGGACGTGACGGCGCACCTGAAGGTCGATCAGATCGGCGATCCGGTGGTGGCGAGGAAGCGCAACGTGGATGCGATGAGCGCTCTGGTCGCCGCGTATCCCGAGCTGCGGAAGGCGTTTCATGGAGTGTGGGTGTTTGCGGAGGTTCCGGGGCAAAACTCTCCTTATGCCACGGAACTGGCGATGAGTGAGATTCACTGACAAGGTTTTTACCGGAGAGAGATCGAGATTTTTCTTCGGGATGCTATCTTGAAGACGCCTTTTGTCTTTGCGGCAAAACAGCAGAGGCGACATCCTAAGTCTTGAAGAACACAAAGAGGACGATGGCGAAGATTACGAAGACACTGCCCCAGGCAATTATGGAGCGCAGGGCGACGCCCAGCTTCGATGGAGCTCCGATTCCGACGGAGGATCTGAAGCAGATTCTCGACGCGGGACTTCATGCGCCCAGCGGATACAACATGCAGCCGTGGCGGTTTGTGGTGGTGCAGTCGCCCGAACAGAAGAAGAAGCTGCGCGCGGCAAGCTACAACCAGGCCAAGGTGGAAGAGGCCTCGGCGGTGATTGTGGCCTGTGGTGACGCCGATGGATGGCGCAAGGATCTGGATCTGATGCTGCAAATGGGCCGCGAGGGCGGGATGCCGGAGAGCTATGCGGCGCAGGCGAAGACCAGTGTTTCGAACTTTCTTTCGAGCTTTACCCATGAGCAGAGCCATGCGTGGCTGAACAAGCAGGTCATGATCGCGCTGACGCACATGATGCTGATGGCTGAGGTGATTGGCTACGACACGGCTCCGATGGAGGGGTTCGAGCAGGACAAGGTGCATGAGGTGCTGCGCCTGCCGATGAGTTACTGGGTGGTGGCTCTGCTGGCGGTGGGACATCTGAACGGACCGGACAAGTACTACGGCGGGCGCTTCGAGATGAGCCACACGGTCTTCGGAGAAGAGTTCGGCAAGCCGCTGAAGTGAGCGCGGGAGTGGGGACCACAGACTTGGGCGACGGAACTGCGCGGAGCGGACGGGAGTATCCAGTGGCTCCGATTGTGGGAGTGACCGCGGTGGTGGTGCGTGGCCCCGACGTGTTGTTGGTGCGGCGTGGGCGCGAGCCGATGCTTGGCGCGTGGTCCTTGCCCGGAGGCGCGCTGGAGTTGGGGGAGACGACCGCGGAGGGCGTGATCCGCGAGATCTTTGAAGAGACAGGCGTGCGGGCAAGGGTGGTTGAGATTATCACCGCGCTCGACCGCATTGTGCGCGACGACGACGGGCGCGTGCGGTTTCATTACGTGCTGGCCGAGTGGCTTTGCGTGGCTGAAGACGATGCTGTTGCTGAGCCGGTGTGCGGGGATGATGCGATGGAAGCGCGATGGGTGTCGGGGGAGGCGGTTTTCTCCTCGGACTATGATCTGGATGCGCCTGCGGTAAGCGTGATCGAACGGGCGCTGAAGATGGTGGAGACGATAACACGATGAAGACGGTGCTTCGGGCCCTGCTGGTGATTGTGGTGATTGCGGTTGCTGCCGGAGCGTTCTTCTACTGGAATCCATTGTGGGTGGCCGACAATCTGGTGCAGCTTGGGCTTTGGCGCGCAGGCGTGAAGAGCGAGTACGTCGAGGCAGGTGGGTATCGGCTGCATTATTTTGAAGCGCAGCCTGCGGGCGGCGGTGGCGAGCCTCTACTGCTGATTCACGGCCTGGGAGCGCGCTCGGAGGAGTGGGCGAAGATGATTCCCGCAATGGCGCAGCGTGGGTTTCATGTGTATGCGCCGGACCTTCCGGGCTATGGACGGTCTTCGCGGCCTGCGGATGCGGACTACTCGATTGCGATGGAAGAGAACGCGATGGTCGCGTTTGCGAAGGCGGTCGGATTACAGCGGACCTTCGTCGGCGGGTGGTCGATGGGAGGATGGATCGCGGCGAAGCTGACGCTCGATCATCCGGAGATGGTGGAGCGGCTGGTGCTCTACGACAGCGCGGGGCTTTACTTCCCGGCGGAGTTCGGGGCGGACCTGTTTCTTCCATCCGATGCCGCAGGTGTGGTCAATCTGATGAAGGTGCTGTCGCCGCATCCGCATGTGTTGCCGGACTTCGCGATGCGAGCGGTGCTGCGAAGGATTGCGGCGAATGGGTGGGTTGTTCAACGCAGCATGAGTTCGATGATGGGTGGGAGTGAGCTGCTCGACTTCCGGTTGCAGGAGATTCGTTCGCCGGTGCTGCTGGTGTGGGGCGCGGAGGATCGACTGATTCCGTTGATCGTAGGACGAAGGATGCACGAGGAGATCGCGGGCTCGTCGCTGAGCGTGATTGCGGGGTGTGGGCACCTGGCTCCACGCGAGTGTTGGAGGCCGGTGGTGGAGACGACGGCGGAGTTTCTTCAAGAGAATCCACCGATGCGCGGAGCGGAGAAGACGCTGGCGGATCAGTCTTCGTCGGCTCTCCACTGATAGGCGTTGGGCTGCGGTAGGCCGATGTGCGCGAGCACGCGGTCGACGAACTGGCGGGCCATTTCCGTGGTGCTCTGCGGGTGGTTGTAGAGCGTGGGGATCGTGGGGAAGATGGTGGCTCCGGCCTCGGCTGCAAGCTGCATGTTGCGAAGGTGAATGCGGCTGAAGGGAGTCTCGCGCACGCAGAGGGTGAGCGGGCGGCGCTCCTTCAGGCAGACGTCGGCGGCGCGCTGGATGAGGTTCGACGCGAGGCCGTTGGCGATGGCCGCGAGGGTTCCCATCGAGCAGGGAAGGACGATCATGCCGGAGGTGGGGTAGCTTCCGCTGGCGATGCTGGCGCCGATGTCGGATTCAGTGTGCTGGCGGAGCTTTTCGCAGGGCGCGCCGAGGAGCTTTTCAGCGAGGCCGTTGCGTCCGCTGAGATTGAGTTCTTCGGCGAAGACGCGCAGCGAGTTTTCGGACGCGAGGAAGTGGATGTGTGAGACGCGGTCGTCGGAGGCGAGAGCGCGCAGCATCTCGGCGGCATAGATGCTTCCGCTGGCTCCGGTGACGGCGAGGATGATTCGGCGAGGTTCGGTCACAGAGTTGATTATCGCTTACAGGCGCGAAGAGCGCAGGCGACGATGGTTTCGCCGTGGGTGTGGTGCGCGGCGTCGAAATCCTCGTTGCTGGCGGCTTCCTGCTCGGGGATGCTCGGGTCGAACTCACAGGAGGCGATCTGCTCGGTGGAGGCGGTGATGTAGCAGAGCTCGCAGGTGGCGAGGTCGCCGTCGGGCGTGCGCATAGGCGGGCCGAAGGTGCGGCAGACGATGGGGCGGTGCTGGTAGAGGTCGCAGGTTCCGGTGGTGGGATCGAGCACGGGGCAGGGCTCGTTCTCGCCGAGGGCTTCTTCGGATTCGTCGGCGAAGAGGAGGGAGTCTTCGTAGTCTTCGGCAAGGATGCCGGTGGCGAGGTCTCCGGGGAAGAGAGGGGCGATGCGGGAGAGTGTTTCAGCTACGCGAGTACGGATGCGTGCGTAGCGTTGCGGGTCATGTTGCTGTAGCTCAGCGAAGCCTGCGCGGATGCGATGTGCGTCCTGCTGCGAGATGGGGAAGATGCCGTGGCAGCACTGCGTGCAGCCGGGATGGCACACGAGGTGTGCGCCGCTGCGTTCAACGGAAGAGGCGAGGGCGGCATCGACGATGGGGAGAAGGTCGGAAGGATTGTTCATTCAGATTGTCCTTCCATTTTTGAACTTGTCATTCCGCAGCGTAGCGGAGGAATCTGTTTCTGTATTTTCTTCCGATGCCAACCATTCTTCCGAGAGGTCAGCCCATGAAAGATTGTCCTGTTCGATCAGGTCGATCTTCTTTTGCCTATTCCAGTCTTTCAGCTCTTTTTCTCGTGCAATGGCATTGAGAACGTAAGCGGAGCGCTCAAAATACACCAGTCGGGTGATTTTGTACTTCGCGGTGTAGGTATTCGGGCGAAGCTCCTGGTGTTGGAGGACTCGGGCAGCAAGATTATTGGTGACACCGATGTACAGATTCCGCGAGCGACTGGCGAGGATGTACACGTAAAAAGTATTTTCGCGATTTGGCACGCCTCAGCATAACAAGGGTGGGAGGGAGAAGCAGATTCCTTCGCTACGCTGCGGAATGACAAGTTCAAAAATGTCGGGAGATAAAATAAGCAATTGTGGGATGACAAATATTGCTATGGAACATTTAGTGTTTTTTCATCTACAGCGATGACATCTCTTACCGAAATCGTATACACACCGCCGCAAGCAGCTTTCCACTGGCTATAGCCTTCAAGCGTAGGGACAGTATTGTCCGTCCTTAGAAGATTCTTTGTACTTTGAAGCAGAGCATCTCGGGTAAAAGGCATGTGGCCGATAGAGGTCAGTACATTGCCGTTTGGGGCATTTAGTTTTATCCCGTCAATTCGAATATGAACTATGGTCCCGAGTTTTTCTGAACGATCAATCTGCAAAATGGTGAGGGTTGACGAAGTTTCGCTGGGGCGCGTGGCGTAAGCCCATACCTGCCCAGGTTTGAATTTCTGGTCTGCTACATTGGTTTCCAGTGCGGGACATGGTTTCTTTTGCTGCCATGCAAAAACATGGCAGCAAAAGGACAACAACACTGGAAGAACCCACGTGGGCAATCTCCGCATATTAGATCTTCAGAACCCGCTCGAAGATGGCATCGACGTTCGCCAACTGGCGGTTGTAGTCGAAGGCGTGGGCCAGCTTCTCGGGGGAGAGGCGCGAGGTGATCTCGGGGACCTTCGCGATCTCGTCGCGGAAGACGAGGTCGTTCTTCCACGCGTTCATCGCGTGCGTCTGGACGAGGCGGTAGGCGTCCTCGCGGCTCATACCGGACTCGGCGAGGTCGAGCAGCAGTTGGCCCGAGAAGACCAGGCCTCCGGTGGACTCGAGGTTCTTCAACATGCGCGCCGGGTAGACCAGCAGCTTGTCGATCAGGTTCGTCGTCTTCGACAGCAGGTAGTCGGCGAGGATGGTCGAGTCGGGAAGGATGACGCGCTCGGCGGAGGAGTGCGAGATGTCGCGCTCGTGCCAGAGGGCTATGTTCTCGAGAGCCGTCTGCGCGTTCGAGCGCATCACGCGGGCAAGGCCGGAGATCTGCTCGGAGGTGATGGGGTTGCGCTTGTGCGGCATTGCGCTTGAACCCTTCTGCTTCTCGCTGAAGAACTCCTCGGCCTCGCGGACTTCGGTGCGCTGGTAATGGCGGATCTCGGTGGCGATCTTGTCGAGCGTGCTGGCGAGCACGGCGAGCGTCGAGATGTACGCCGCGTGCAGGTCGCGCTGGATGACCTGCGTGGCGATGTCCACGGGCTTCAGGCCAAGCTCGGCGCAGATGGATTCTTCGTGCTCGGGCTTGAGGTGGCCGAAGGTTCCGACGGCTCCCGAGAGCTTGCCCACGCGGAGGTCTTCGGCGGCAGCGTCGAAGCGCTTGAGGTTGCGCTGCATCTCGGAGTACCAGAGCAGGAGCTTCAGGCCGAAGGTGGAAGGCTCGGCGTGGATGCCGTGTGTGCGGCCGATGATGGGGGTGTTCTTGAACTCGAGGGCGCGGCGCTTCAACACCTCGGAGAGGGAGACGATGCCGTCGCGGATGATCGCGGAGGCTTCGTGGATCTGGAGCGCCTGTGCGGTATCGACCACGTCGGTCGAGGTGAGGCCGTAGTGGAGCCAGCGCGAATACTCGGGGTTGGCGATGTGCTCGGCGACGGTGGTGGTGAAGGCGATGACGTCGTGGCGGACCTCGGCCTCGATGGCGTTGATGCGCTCGACGGTGAAGTCGCCCTTGTCGCGGATGGCGTCGGCGGCCTCCTGCGGCACGAGACCGAAGCGGGCGAGCGCCTGCGAAGCGGCGGCCTCAACCTTGAGCCAGCAGCGGTATTTGTTCTCGTCGGACCAGATGCGGCCCATGGCAGGACGTGTATAGCGGGGGATCAAGTGCGCTCCAGAGAGGGAAAGATAGTTGGGTTTACCTCTTTATTTTACTAACGGGTGGTGTGTTCCTGCGCTCTATGTGGGGAAATCCTTTGAAACAAATAGGTTTTGGAAGGAGTGTCTAACATGCGCCGGGCCGTGAATGTCGTATAGCGATATAATCGTGATACGACATAAATTATGACTCTGACAAAAAAGTTGAAGACTACGAGCATGCAGCCAGAGCGTCTGGCCGAGCTGGTGGAGTTTCGCTACCGCCTGCGGTGTTTTCTGAACTTCAGTGAGATGGCTGCGGAGGCCGAGGGAATCTCGGCGCAGCAGTATCAGTTGCTGCAGGTGGTTGCGGCTGCTCCGGAAGAGCGCGGATGCTCGATTACGTACATCTCCGAGAGGATGCTGCTGCGGCATAACAGCGCGGTGGAGCTGGTGGATCGTGCGGGGAGGTCGGGACTGGTGCGGCGTGTGGCGGATGAAGAAGATCATCGCCGCTCGCTGGTCGAGGTGACGGACAAGGGAAATCGTCTGCTGATAACGCTGGTGGACGCGCACCTGCGGGAGATCGACGCGGAGGGGCCGGAGCTGGTGCGCGCCTTGCAGAAGGTGATTGACAGCTGCCCGACGACGAAGAGGAACGGAACGCGATGAGCGCGACGATGGATCGGCTGCGCGACTACTCGGTAGACGCGCGCGTGTTGTATGTCAGCCTGCTGGCCGGACTGCTGGGAGCAGTAAGCAGTGTGCTTGCATGGGTGCTGCTGGAGATGATCGGTCTGGCGACTAATCTCTTCTATTACCACCAGTTTTCTTTTAAAGAGATCGAGCCTGCAGGGCATCACCTGGGATGGTTCGCCGTTTTTGTGCCGGTGGTCGGCGGTCTGCTGGTGGGGTTGATCGCGCGGTTCGGCTCGCCCAAGGTGCGCGGCCACGGTATGCCGGAGGCGGTCGAGGTGATCGTCTTTCAAGGCGGTCGGGTGCAGCCGAGGGTAGCGATTCTGAAGCCGCTGGCGACGGCGATCTCGATTGGCTCGGGCGGGCCGTTCGGAGCGGAAGGCCCGGTGATTATCACGGGCGGAGCGGTGGGCTCGGTGCTGGGGCAGTTGCTTCCGGTGACGGACTCGGAGCGCACGGTGCTGATGGTCTCGGGAGCTGCGGCGGGAATGGCCGCGGCGTTCAGCTGCCCGATGGCCGCGGTGCTGCTGGCGGTGGAGCTGCTGCTGTTCGAATGGAGGCCGCGCAGTCTTGTTCCGGTGGCGATTGCGTGCGTTACGGCGGGAGCGATTCGTCACCTGCTGCTGGGGCCGGGGCCGATCTTTCCCATGCAGCCGACGGTCGGGCCGATGCACCATGCGGCGATGCTGGGTGCGCTTGCCGTAGGTGTGCTTGCGGCACTGCTTGCGACTGGCCTGAGCCGGGCGATGCACTTCTTTGAGATGCAGTTTGAGCGCCTGCCGATCCACTGGATGTGGTGGCCTGCGATTGGCGGCATCGTTGTCGGGGTGGGTGGCCTGATCTTTCCTCCGGCACTGGGCGTGGGCTACGACGTCATCCGTCAGCTGCTGAACGAGCAGGTGACGTGGAAGGTGCTGGTAGGGGTGCTGCTGGTCAAGACGACGATCTGGGTGGTGGCGCTGGGGTCGGAGACGGCGGGCGGTGTGTTTGCTCCTCTGCTGATGATCGGAGCGGCGATGGGAGTGGCGGCAGGGCACTGGCTAACGCCGATCTCTCCCGGAGCCTGGGCGGTCGTGGGAATGACTTCGATCATTTCGGCTGCTCTTGGGGCGCCGTTGACGGCGGCGATGTTCGCGGTCGAGCTGACGCATAACGGCGGCCTGTCGATCCCGGTTCTGCTGGCCTGCATTACGTCCTACGCGCTCAGCGTGTTGTTGCAGCCGCGCTCGCTGGTGACGGAGGGCCTGAGCCGCAAAGGGCTGCACCTGTCGCGCGAGTATGGGGTCGATCCTCTGGAGACGGTGATCGTGCAGGCGGTGATGCACACCAGCGTCTTCGCTCTGCCGGAGAATGCGACGCGGCAGGATGCGATCGACTGGCTGGAGAAGATGAACCATCGCGGAGGAGAAGCGTGGGCGCACTGGCAGCGCATCTTCCCGCTGGTGGCTGAGGACGGCGGCATGAAGGCGATCCTGACGAGGGGGCAGATGATTGCGGCGGCGAAGGAGGGTGATCCGGCTGCTCCGTTGATCGCGTACGGAATTACCGCCCCCGTGGCCGTGGGGCCGTGGCAGACGCTGCGCTTTGCTGCCGAGGTGATGGGCGAGAAGAAACTACGCTCGTTCCCCGTGGTGGAGGACGACGGCAAGCTGGTCGGCATCCTGAACATCGAGGATCTGCTGGAGGCGCGTAATAAAGCCAGCCTGCGCGACCGGGAGCGCCGCAGGGTTCTGCGGCTGCGCTGGCCGTTCAGGCGGCACGAAGCAGCCGCGTCGAAGCCGTCAAATGCTGTGAGGTCGTCCGGCGACTCGATGTTGGACCCGCTGGTGGACCGGGCCTTCGACAGTGCGATGAAACGGGAGAAGGTGAAGCCGGAGTCAGAGGCTACGGCGGAACATTCGGAGAAGTAAAGGCGTCAGGAGTTGCTGACGCCGAACAACTCCGCCATCTCGTCGTGAAGGAAGCCTTCGCCGGGGCGGTAGGGCTGGACCCATTTGCCGTCGATGACGAACTGCGGGATGGCGCGCTTGCCTACGTTCTCAAGGACGAGGTCGGCAGCGCCAGGAGTGGTCTCGATGTCGACTTCGTTATAGGGGATGCTGTGGGTTTCGAGAAAACGCTTTGCCTCGCGGCAGTCGCGGCACCATGCCGCGGTGTAGACGGTCAGTTCCATATTTCTATTTTACGTGAATGGAACTACTGCTCGTGGTAGTTGACCATCAGGCCGCCGTCGATGACGTAGGTGCTACCTGTGATGTAGGCCGCCTCCTCCGAAGCGAGAAATGCGGCCACCGAGGCGACTTCGTTGGAGTTGCCGAGGCGTCCCAGTGGGATGTTTCTGAGCAGGGCATCGAGCTTCGGCTTGTCTTCGAGCAGGGAGGCGTTGATGGGTGTCGCGATGGCTCCCGGTGCGATGTTGTTGATGGTGATGCCGAGCGGGCCGAGCTCGACCGCGAGGTTGCGCGTGAGCATGCGCATGGCTCCCTTGGAGGCGCAGTAGGTGGAGAAGTGCGGGAAGGCCATCTCTTCGTGGACGGAGCTGATGTTAATGATGCGTCCAGGGCGTTTGGCCTCGCGCAGGCGGCGGACGAAGGCCTGGGTGAGGAAGAAGGCTCCCTTGAGGTTGACGTTGAGCACGGCGTCGAAGTCCTGCTCGGTGACATCCCAGAAGTCCGCTCCCTTTTCGATCCCGGCGTTGTTCACGAGGATGTCGCAGGAGCCGAGCTGTTGCCACGCCTGCTCGACGAGGTTCTGCGTGTCTTCAAGCCTGGATACGTCTGCCTTGAGGACGATAGCCTTGCTGCCCGCGGCCTCGATCTGATGGAGCGTATCGCTCGCGCCGTCAGGATTGCTGCGGTAGTCGACGACGATGCTGGCTCCCTCGGAGGCGAGGCGGACGGCGATGGACTGGCCGATCCCGGAGGAACATCCTGAGACGATGGCTACTTTTCCGGAGAGACGGCCGGGCATAGGTGTCCTTTCCTCAGAGGCTCGCTGCGGTTATGCGGCCTTCCTGCGAGTATGCCCTGTGTTCCTGCTCGTTGTCTTTCGCGCAGGCCTCTTTTTTGTCGAAGATTTTTCTTTCCGTTCGGCGATGATGCCGGAGAGGATCGTCTTCGCCTTCTGCAATGCTTCCTTACGTTCTTCGGGCAGATTTTTTCCTGCGCGGTTGATGTAGAAGCTCAGCATTCGCATTCCAGAGCCGGGGCCCTTGGGAGAAACCTTCTCCGAGGCCAGTTCTTTTGCAATGGTGGAAGGGCTTTTGTTGAACAGACCTTCGCGCGGATGGGTGGAGTCGGTATTAACCTTCGCGGACCATTTCCTCTTCGTCGTCATCGCTGCCTCCGGTGAGAGCGTCCTCTGCATCGATTGGATGCGGGTCGAGCGGCGGGGAGGAGCCTCGCTTTTTGCGTCGGGCGGCAAAAAATCCGCTCAACATGCGGCTGCACTCTTCGGACAGCACGCCGGTGCGTACCTCGGAGCGGTGGTTCAGCTGAGGATGGTTCATCACGCTGAGGACGCTGCCGCAGGCTCCGGCCTTGGGATCGTCGGCGGCGTAGACCAGCCGGGCGATGCGGGCGTGCAGGATGGCGCTGGCGCACATGGCACAGGGCTCGAGCGTGACGTAGAGGGTGCAGGCTCCTCCGTCGGGAGTGAGCAGGCGGTAGTTCGAAAGAGCGCGCCCGGCCTCGCGCAGGGCGACGATCTCGGCGTGTGCGGTGGGGTCGCTGTCGCGCAGCACGCGGTTCTGTCCCCGGCCGAGGATGGTTTCGCCGTCTGGGCCGACGACGATGGCTCCGACGGGAACCTCGCCTGCCTCCTCGGAGGAGCGAGCCTCGGCGATGGCGAGACGCATCATGCGCTCGTCATATTCGATGTTCTGTTCGCGAGGCTCCATCTCTCCAGTGTAACGGGGCTAGTTCTGCGGAGGCGTGTTGGGCACCAGCTCGCCGTGGTGGTAGACGGCGGCGATACGGCGCGTGTTGCGGACGTCCCTCAGCGGGTCGGCGGAGAGCACGATGAGGTCGGCCTGGTAGCCGGACTGGATGATGCCGACGCTGATCTTCGAATTGATCTCGTGCAGCAGGCGTCCGTTGTCTCCTGTGGCGGTGGTGATGGCCTGCAGGGGAGTGAGCCCGGCGGCGACGAGATCTTCAAGCTCGCGGTGCTCGGTGAAGCCGGGGATGCGGCCCATGACCGCGCCGGAGTCGGTACCGAAGCCAACGTTCACGCCCGCATCGTAGAGGGTCTTGAGGTTCTTGAGAGCGATGGCGTGGTCCTTCTTCGCCTGATCGGTCGAGGCCAGCGTCTTTTCAGCGTAGTCAGGAGCCTGAAGCTTTGCGAGAAGCTGCGGTCCGGCTGCCTGCTGGAAGAAGTTTGAGCGCATCACGTCCGGATCGGCGGCGTAGAGATAGAAGGCCTCGTCGAGCGTGAGCGTGGGGATGTACCAGATCTTGTGCTGGAGGAGCGATTGCGCAAAGCCGGGATCGACGGCCTCGTCGCGGACGGAGTGGGCGAAGATGTCGATTCCAGCTTCGACCAGTTTGCGCGCGTCGGCGAGGTCGTAGATGTGTGCGGCGACCTTCAGGTGGTGTTTGTGGGCCTCGTCGATGACGGCGGTGTAGACGGCGGGGTCCATCGGGGGCAGCTTGCCGTGTCCGTTTTCGATCCAGATTTTGATGAGGTCGACATGATGGCTGGCCATCTCGTCGACGGCTTTGCGGGCCTCGTCGGCGCTGGCGGGCTTGTAGATCTGGTCGGGGGAGACGTTGAGGCCGGGGGCTCCATTGGGAACGCCGATGCCGCGGCCCGCGGTGAGGAGGGTCGCGCCGCCGAGTTTGCCCGCGCGCTGCTGGTCGCGCAGCTCATAGACGAGGTCGCGGTTCACGCCGAGCGAGACGACGGTCGTGACTCCGTAGCGCTCGTACTGGTTGAGCGCGGAGGTGACGTTCTCGGTGGTGTAGGCGTTAGGTGAGGCCTCGGCGTTATTGAGCAGAACGCCGAGGTGCGAGTGCGCGCTGATGAGGCCGGGAATGACGACCTTGCCGGTGCAATCGACGATATCGGTGTGCTTCGGGATGTCACGGTCCTTGGTATAGGCGTCGCGGACGCTCTCGATGTATCCCTTGTGCAGGGTGATATCGACGTGGGGGCGAACTTGCGCTCCGGTGCCGTCGACGAGAGCGGCGTTGTGCAAAAGGATGGGCTGCTGCTGGGCATTGGCGGCGAGGGCCGCGGAAAACAAAAAAGCGCAGGCGATGGATCGCATCGGGTCTCCCGAGATGGATTTGCGAAAAACGTAACGGCTAGGTTGGATGCCGGCTTTGGCGGATCAGTTTACGCGGGCTCCTGTTGCGTCATGCAGTGTAGCGCGCCGAGGCCCCAGATGAAGTCGGTGCAGTGAATTCCAGCGACGCGACGAGTGGGGAAGGCTTCGGCGATGATGTTCAGCGCGATGCGGTCGTTGGGGTCGTTGAAGGTGGGGACCAGGACCAGGTCGTTCGCGATGTAGAAGTTCGCATAGCTGGCCGGGAGGCGCTGGTTGTCGAAGACCACGGGCGAGGGCATGGGCAGCTCGACGATGCGGAAGGGCTTGCCGTCGAGGTTGCGGGCCGAGCGCAGGCGGTCGAGGTTTTCGGCCAGCGGAAGGTGATTCTCGTCGTGGGTGTTCGGCTCGACGCAGGTGAGGATGGTGTCCTCGGAGACGAAGCGGGTGATGTCGTCGACGTGGCCGTGGGTGTCGTCACCGGCGGCGCCGCGGTGGAGCCAGATCACCTGCTCGATGCCGAGGTAGTCGCGGAAGGCCTGCTCGAGCTGCTGCTTCGAGACGCCGGGGTTGCGCTGCTGCACCTCGGAGAGGAGGCACTCTTCCGTCGTGAGGAGGACGCCCGCGCCGTTGGTGTCGATGGAGCCGCCCTCGAGGACGAGGCGGTGCTCCTTGCCGTCTTCACCGACGATCTTCGGCTGGAACTCTTCCATCGCGTAGAGCTTGCTGACATGGTGCGGGATCTGGTCGTCGCGGTGCCAGTTGGGGTACTTGGCCCAGGCGTTGAAGTGCCAGTTGGTGATGGCCAGCTCCCCCTGGGGGTTCTTGACGGAGCCCTCAGCCTTGATAAAGATGGGGCCGGAGTCGCGGAGCCAGACGCGGTCGGTCTGCCAGGGGTGGAAGTGCAGGCGGGCCAGGTTGGCTCCGGCGCGGAGAAGGATGCGGCGGGCGCGCTTCTCGGCGGCCTCGTCGTTGACGAGGATGTGGACGTCTTCGACTCCGGAGAGGTGGCGGACGATCTCGGCGTAGACCCAGGGGATGGGCTGGAACTTTCCGGGCCAGTCCTCGGCATTGTGCGGCCAGGCGATCCAGGTGGCGGAGTGAGGGGCCCATTCGGCGGGCATGCGGAAGTTCCGTTCGCGAGGTGTAGTCATCTGGCTCTTCTTTATCTGGATTGGTGCGCCCGACGAGGATACCCCCTCCTCGTCAAAGATGCGTAAAGTCTTCAAAGCAGGAAGCTTGAACCGGGAGTTGCTGGTTGGGCTTCGTCTTTTCGCTTTCGGCTTAAGTATAGCGGGTGGAATTTGCCCGCTGTCATTCTTCGTTGCGTCTCAGAATGCGTTGGTGGGGAGAGGTGCCATCCGTCACAAAGGCGTAAGATAACGTGGGCGGATTTGTTCGTTTTGTAACGGACGGCGTCCCCGAGGTTTCGCTGATTATGGCAATTGGAGCAGGGGCAGCAACGGGTACACCGCACTCCGGGGCGCAGAAGACCGACGTTCGGGCCATGAGCATCGCTACGATGCTCTTTTTCATGTGGGGATTTCTGACGTGTCTCAACGACATCCTCATCCCCCACCTGAAGGGCATCTTCGACCTGAACTACGCGCAGGCCATGCTGGTGCAGTTCTGCTTCTTCTCGTCGTACTTCCTCTTCGCCCTGCCCGCCGGAAAGCTGGTGGAGTGGCGCGGATATAAAAGCACGATGGTGACCGGCCTGCTGGTGATGGCGACCGGAGCGTTCCTGTTTCTTCCGGCCGCGGGGCTGGCCTCGTTCGGAGTGTTTCTTTCGGCGCTGGTGATTCTGGCGGCGGGCATTACCTGTTTGCAGGTTTCGGCCAACCCCTATGTCGTGAACCTTGGACCGGCGGAGACGGCGGCCTCGCGGTCGAACCTGGCGCAGGCGTTCAACTCGTTCGGTACGTTCGTGGCTCCGTTCTTCGGCAGTGCGCTGATTCTGGGCTCTACCCCGGTGGCGGTGGAGAAGATGCAGTCGTTCTCGTCGGCGGCGTTGCAGTCGTATCGCGCGGAACAGGCTTCTTCGGTACGGCTGCCGTACCTGGGCATCGGGCTGATGCTGGTGCTGCTGGCGACCGCGCTGGCCCTGGTGAAGCTGCCGACGATGGACTTTACCCGCGACATCAGACCGGGTGAGATGTCCGAGGGCTCGAACGACAGCATCTGGAAGCATCCGGTGCTGCTGGCGGGCGCGCTGGGAATCTTCGTCTATGTGGGCGCGGAGGTTTCGATCGGGAGCTTCCTGGTGAACTACTTCGGTCTGCCAGAGATTGCGGGCTTCACGGAGAAGACGGCTGCCCGGTATGTCTCGCTGTACTGGGGCGGGGCGATGGTGGGAAGGTTTATCGGCTCGTGGCTGCTGACGAAGGTGCGGACAAGCCTCGTGCTTGGTACGGCGGCGGTGGTGTCGGGCGGTCTGGTGGTGACGTCGATCCTGACTCACGGGCACACGGCGATGTGGGCCATTCTGGCAGTGGGGCTGTTCAACTCGGTGATGTTCCCGAGCATCTTCGCGGTGGGGCTGAGCGGGCTGGGGCCGCTGACGAGCAAGGGCTCGAGCCTGATGGTGGCCGCGATTGTGGGAGGCGCGCTGATTCCGCTGGGTGAAGGGCATCTGGCCGATAAGGTCGGCGTGCAGCATGCGTTTGTGGTCCCGGTGGTTTGCTATGTGTACATCGCGCTGTTCGGGTACATCGGTGGACGAAGATCTGAGCGGGAGAGCGGTCTTTAGGTCCGCTGCAGTGTCGCAAAAGGGGAGGCCATGCGCCTCCCCTTTTGCTTTGAAGATTAGAGGCTTCACAGCGAGGGTGGGTTTGTTTGGCTTGCGAGGTGCTTGGCGGTCGGAGAGGACTTTTATGGCTGACTATCTAATCTCTATCATTCGCCCCAACGGTTACCTGCACAGCTCCTGCTTTCAGGAGGTCGCCGAGACGATGGAGCTTGCCCTGCGCAGGCTTGGCCATCGCGCGGCGATTGTCGAAAACACGGTTGACCGTCAGGCGACGAACATTGTGCTGGGGTCTCACCTGCTGAGCGAAGCCGAGATGGGGATGCTGCCCGAGGGCACGATTCTCTACAACCTCGAGCAGCTGGGAGCGGAGCACCTGACCGATGCCTACTACCGGCTGGCGGAGAGGATCGTGGTGTGGGATTACTCGCCGGTCAACATTGCAAAGTGGGCAGAGAAGGGTGTGGATGCCCGTCTGGTGGAGATCGGCTATGTGCCGGAGCTGCGGAAGATTGCGGCGGCCCCGGTGCAGGATATCGACGTGCTGTTCTACGGCTCGATCAACGAGCACAGGCGCGAGGTTCTGCTGCGGCTGGAGAAGGCAGGGGTGAAGGTTCACTGTGTCTTCGGGGTGTATGGCCGGGAGCGCGATGCGCTGATTGCGCGGGCGAAGATTGTGCTGAACGTCCACGCCTACGAGACGAACCTGTTCGAGATTGTGCGGATGAGCTACCTGCTGGCGAACTCGAAGGCGGTGGTGAGCGAGGCCTCGCTGGATATGGGCGGGTATGCGGAGGCCGTGGCGGTGGCTTCGGTGGAGGAGATGGCCGAGGTATGCCTTCGGCTGCTGCGGGAGGAAGAGGAGCGGCGCGAGCTGGAGCAGCGTGGGTTTGCGTACTTTTCGCAGAGGTCGGAGGTGGGGATTCTGGAGAAGGTGCTGCCGAGGGACGCGGGGCGCGAGATGCGGGGGCTTTATCTGGACATGGTGCAGCGGTGCCTGATCAACGTGATCTACGAGGACCCGAACCATGATCGCTGGTCGCCTCCGGTATTCCAAGGGCAGCTGCGGGAGTTTGGGCGGGACTGGCCTTCGCAGGCGCACAGCATGATCGGCAATGCGAGGATGACGAATCTGCGACGCATTGCGGAGCACGTGCTGGAGCAGGGAGTTCCGGGGGACTTTATCGAGACGGGAGTGTGGCGCGGAGGGGCGTGCATCATGATGCGCGCGGTGCTGAAGGCCTATGGCGTGACCGACAGGAAGGTGTGGGCGGCGGACTCGTTCTGCGGGCTGCCGAAGCCGAAGCCGGGCGTGGCGGCGGATGAGGGGGATGTCCACCATACGTTTTCGGAGCTGGCGGTTTCGCTGGAGCAGGTGAAGGAGAACTTCGCGAAGTATGACCTGCTGGATGATCAGGTGCGTTTTCTGAAGGGGTGGTTCTCGGAGACGCTGCCGACGGCTCCGATTGAGCGGCTGGCGGTGCTACGGCTGGATGGAGATATGTACGAGTCGACGATGGACGCACTGGAGAGCCTGTACGACAAGGTTTCGCCGGGAGGTTTTGTGATCGTCGATGACTATGGGGCCGTGGCAGGATGTCAGAAGGCGATCGAAGATTTCAGGGCGAGCCGGGGGATTGAGGCTCCGGTGCAGCCGATCGATGGGTACGGGGTGTTCTGGCAGAAGGTGGCGTAATTATTTCCTGATGTAAACGCGGTACGAGTAAGGCTGGGCCAGGGTGGAGGCCCAGCGGATCGTCTCGGGTGGTGTGACCTGCTTCTCAAGGCGGTATTGCGAGGCGATAAGGTCGGCGAGGGCGGGCCAGCGGTCTACCTTGGCGAAGCTGTGGGGGCGGCCGCAGTCCTGATCGCTGAGGACGAGGACCTGCGGGGTGCGGGCGGTCAGGGCTGTCCAGAAGGCTTCGCGGTAGCGGCGAACTGTGTCGGCGGCTGGAGTGTCTGCGTCTGCCGGTTGGAAGAGGTAGCAGTCGTAGAGGTAACCGGTGCTCTGTTCGAGCCTCATGCGGTAGAGGGTGGTGACGCAGCCTGCGGTGAAGTCGATGCACTGGATGTTCTTGTCGAGTGCGTGGCCTCCGAGTGAGGCTAGATCACTTTGCAGGAGGCCGCTGAAGTCGGTGGGGCTGGCGCGGAAGTGCAGGGTCTTCAGGAGACACTGCGGGGCGAGCACGACTGCGGTGAAGATCAGACCGGTGGCGGCGATGGCTTTTGTTGCGCGTGCTTGATGCTGAAGGGCGCGGCTGAAGGTGAGGATCATGAGCAGGAGGAGGAAGGCGTCCGCCGGGTAGCGGTGGTAGGGGAGAGCCTTGCGCTGGAGGAAGAAAGAGGCGAGTCCGCAGAGGAAGCCGAGGAAGAGAAGGGTTTCGGTGGGAGTGAAGCGTTTTTTGAGGAAGAGCAGGAGGGCGAGCCAGAGGACGAAGAGAGGGAGGAGTGTCGAGGGGAGCGGATGGAGGAGGTAGTAGCTGGCGGGGACGCGGAGAAGCTGGTTGTGTAAGGCGATGAGTCCGATGGTGGAGTGGAGGAAGTCGCCGAGTGCGCCGGAGCGGAGGAGGGTGAGCGCGGTGATCGCGGGGGGCAGGAGGAGTCCGGCGAGGCTGAGGGCGGCGGTGCGGAGGCGTTGCTGCCTGGTTTGCCAGAGGGTGAAGGTGAGCATTGCGATCCAAAAGAGGATGGCGGTGGGCTTGATCGTGATGGCCATGCCTGCGGCGAGGCTTGCGAGGGCAGAGTAAAGAGCCGGGCGGTGGCGGAGGGCGCGGAGGAAGAAGGCCGTGGAGGCGAGGAGAAGGACCGTCATCACGAGGTCGCGCTGGCCCAGCTCGCCCATGCCGTCGCGTCCGTGGAGGAGGAAGAAGGTGCTTCCGGCGAGGAGGCCTGTGAGTGGGGTGGCGATGTCGATCATCGCGAGGGTGGCGGCGATGCCTAATGCGATGTCGAAGAGACGCCATGCGAGGGAGGTGTCGCCGAGGGTGTGGATGACGAGGCGCTCGACGAGGTAGGTGCCGGGGAGGTTGACGTCGGCGATCTCTTTGTAGGGGACATGGCCGCGGTCGATGAGGAAGGAGACGTAGTGCATCAGGGATGCGTCGCTGACGAGGGGCCAGTGGAAGGAGGTGACGCAGAAGATGGCGGCGCAGAGGAGAGCGAGAAAGGCGCTGATGCGGAGGGTCCACTGGGGCATGTGCGAGGTTCGTCCTACTTAGGACTGTAACGGGGTGGATGGGGGAAGGGGAATGGGCGGCTCGCGGGGGAAGCAGATTCCTTCGCTTCGCTGCGGAATGACAAGTTCTAAAAGGAGTGGAGGAGGTTGGATTTTGTGGCGGTACGGGAGAAAGCGGTCGAGCTTCGCTCGATACCCACTCATGCCACGATGAAGCTGTGTCATGAATGGGGCACCCAGCATCAATAATCAATTCGCTTGGATTTTCTTCAGTAACTTCTCAGCCTTGGACAAGTGGTATCCAGTTCGAGTTTGAAATTCTGTTCCTAGCTCTTCAACCGTTTTCTGGATTACCTCAGACCGAAGAGGTATATCTTCTATGCCCTTGAGCGTTTGTAAACGAGCGTACTCTTTAGCGAGTGTTGCTTCCGAGACAAGGAAAATGCGCTCAAATTCAGCGGTCTTAAAACCGTGCAGGACTTCATTCATGCATTGCAGATATAGCGTCAGCTCTTCAGCGTGGAGTTTCATGACTTAGTCGAGGAAGCGCTTGGCGATGCCCTCGTAGGCGTCGATGCGGCGGTCGCGGAGGAAGGGCCAGTGCTGGCGCGTGACCTCGATCAGCCTGGGGTCGAGGTCGGCGATCAGGATCTCTTCCTTGTCGGCGCTGGCCTGCGCGATGATGCGGCCGAACGGGTCGGCGATGAAGCTGCCGCCCCAGAACTCGAGGCCTGCGCCTTCGGGGCCCTTGAGGTCCACCGTCGCGGGGTTGCCGTCGGCGGCGGGAGCCTTGAACTTCACGTCGCCGTGCTCGTGGCCGACGCGGTTGACCGCGCAGACATAGACGCCGTTGGCGATGGCGTGGGCGCGCTGGGCGGTCTGCCAGGCGGAGTACTGGGCCTCGCCGAACTCCTCCTTCTCGGAGGGGTGCCAGCCGATGGCCGTGGGGAAGAAGAGGATCTCCGCGCCCTTGAGCGCGGTCAGGCGTGCGCCCTCGGGATACCACTGGTCCCAGCAGACGAGCGTGCCGATGGGGCCCTGCGTGGTCTGGGTGGACTTGAAGCCGAGGTCGCCGGGAGTGAAGTAGAACTTCTCGTAGTAGAGCGGGTCGTCGGGGATGTGCATCTTGCGGTAGACGTCCGCGATGCTGCCGTCCTTCTCGAGCGTGACTGCGGTGTTGTGGTAGAGGCCGGGGGCGCGGCGCTCGAAGAGTGAGGCTACGAGGACGACGCCGGTCTCGCGGCAGACCTGCGAGAGCTTTTCGGTCGAGGGGCCGGGGATGGACTCGGCGATGCCGAAGAGGTCGTGGTCTTCGCGCTGGCAGAAGTACTGGGCGCGGAAGAGCTCCGGCAGGCAGACGAGGGTGGCACCCTGACGGGCGGCCTCGTAGACGCGCTCGGCGGCCTTGTCGAGGTTGAGCTGCGTGTCGGGATCGCAGGACATCTGGATGAGGGCGACGCGCTTGATGCCGGTATTTTTGTTTGTGTTGATCGTCATGGCGTCCTTTATTTTACAGGCGTTTCAGCACAGTTTGTGAGCGCGAGGGGATGCTGCCGCGCTTATTTGCACGGGGTTAATCTTGGCGGCTTCGAGAGGAGTACAGGACACCGGCAGAGAGCCGGTGCCCTGCTGTCGGAGGCTAGTTTTTGTCTTCCACACGCGGCAGGGCGCGAGGGACCGGAGCGAGGCGGCTGGCTCCCTGGAAGGGAAGCATCCAGCCGGGGTACTCGGGAGGAAGGGCGCTGACCTCGTCGAGCTGCTTCATCTCGTCGGGGGTGAGCTGCAGATCGACGGCGGCGATGTTGTCTTCGAGCTGGTCGAGGCGTTTCGCTCCGATGATGACGGAGGTGACGAAGGGCTTCGCCAGGACGTAGGCCAGGGCGATGCGCGCCGCGCTGCAGTCGTGCGCCTTCGCGATGGGAGCGATGACGTCGAGGATGCGCCAGGTGCGCTCCTTGTCGACGAGCGGAAAGTCGAACTCGGAGCGGCGGGAGTCGGCAGGCTTCTGGTTCTCGCGGGAGAACTTGCCGGAGAGAAGGCCGCCAGCCAGCGGGCTCCAGACGAGGAGGCCGGTCTTCTCGGCTTCGAGCAGGGGAACGAGGTCGCGCTCGAGGTCGCGGCCCGCGATGGAGTAGTAGGCCTGCAGGGTGTCGAAGCGGGCGAGGTTCTTGAACTCGGAGATGCCGAGGGCCTTGGCGATCTTCCACGCCTGCCAGTTGGAGACGCCGATGTAGCGGACCTTGCCCTGCTGGACGAGGGCGTCGAGGGCGCGAAGGGTCTCCTCGACCGGGGTGACGGAGTCGTTGCCGTGGATCTGGTAGAGGTCGATGTGGTCGGTCTGGAGGCGTCGGAGGCTGGCCTCGACGGCGTCCATGATGTGTCCGCGGGAGGCTCCTACGTCGTTGCGGCCGGGGCCGGTGCGACCGAAGACCTTGGTGGCGATGACGACCTCGTGGCGGCCGAGGTTGAGGTTCTTCAGCGACTGGCCGAGAATCTTTTCGCTCTCGCCCTCGGAGTAGACGTCGGCGGTGTCGAAGAAGTTGATTCCGGCGTCGAAGGAGGCCTTGATGAGCTGGTCGGCTCCGGCCTGGTCGACGGTGCCGACGGCGCGGAACATGCCGGTGCCGCCATGGAAGGTCATGGTGCCGAAACAGAGGGTGGAGACGAGCAGTCCGGTATCGCCAAGGGTCTTGTATTGCATTTGGAGTTTCCTCTGGGCCGAGAGAATCGGCAGATGTGGATTAGATGGTGAGAGACAAGGGTGTGATTCGAGGAAGCGTTGGATTCCCGGCTGCGGGAAGTGGGATTTGCAGGATCTTCATCGAGCGAGGAGCTGCACCGCGTAGGACAAATGACATAAAGCGGAAAAAGCCACTCCATTTTAGGCCTATACGTCTTTTTCCCTGTGTAAAATTCTGATACGGTGAACATAGGATTCTCTGCCCACGCCGCCAGAGCGATCCGCTTCCAATTTATCCCCCAGATTACTGTCATCCGACCATGCCAGTCGTGTATTTCATTGCCGAAGGAGCTAAAGACGTTGAGCGATTTTCGTGATTTCCTGGAACTTCCCTATGCTGAACTCGAGGACCTGAACCTGCAGGCGAAGGAGCAGCGCAAGAAGCGCGTTGCCGCCGATGTCATCCAGGAAGAGCGCCTCAAGTACCTGACCGACGAGCGTCGCATCAAGGCCGTCACGGTGCTGTTCAGCGATCTCGAAGGTCGGCTGCACATGCTGGACTACGACAAGAAGTTCCTGGTGAAGAGCTACGACAACCTCACGTTCGACGGCTCTTCGATCCGCGGCTTTACGGCGCAGCGCGAGAGCGACCTTCGGCTTGGAATCGACTGGAGCGCGTTCTACTGGGCTCCCGCCGATGTCTTCGGCCCCGGCAAGGTGCTGGTCTTCGGCGAGGTGATCGACAAGAACGGCGGAACCTACTCGGCTGACATCCGCGGCGTGCTGAAGCAGTTCGCCGACGAGCAGTATGCGCAGAACGGGTACACGCTGAACGCCGCGAACGAGATCGAGGGCTTCCTGTTCGAGGGCATCGACGCCGAGCGCAACTTCCATCTGACGGGCAAGTTCGATTACGTCAACCAGGGCGGCTACTATCACTCGCTGCCGGGCGACCCGCTGCGCGAGTTCATCGATTCGGCCGCTGAGGTTCAGCGTGCGATGGGCTTCGAGAACGAAAAGGATCACCCTGAGGTTGCTCCTTCGCAGTTCGAGATCAACTACACCTACGGCGACGTCGTTGCCGCTGCCGACCAGATCCAGCTCTACAAGCTGATCTGCCGCCAGATTGCGACCCAGATGGGCATGACGGCCAGCTTCCTTCCGAAGCCGGTGACCGGCGTGAATGGCTCGGGCATGCACACCAACGTCTCGATCACCAAGGGCGGAAAGAACCTGTTCTGGGACCCCAAGGGCGAGGAGAAGATCTCCAAGCTGGCGTGGCAGTTCACCGACCGCATCCTGACGCATGGCAACGACCTTTGCCTGCTGTTGAATGCCAGCGTGAACTCGTACCGCCGTCTCGATCCTCACTTCGAGGCTCCGAACCAGATCAAGGCTTCGGCGACGGATCGCGGCTCGATGGTGCGTATCCCGATCGGCAACGAGAAGTCAGCGCGTGTCGAGGTTCGCTCGGTCGGACCGGACGCGAACCCGTACCTGGTGCTGTACTCGATCTTCAAGACCGGCCTGCAGGGCGAGATCTCGAAGATCAAGAACCTTCGCCAGGCGGATCGTTACCTGCCGGACAACATCTACACCGCCATCGAGAACTTCCGTGGAGCCGACTGGGCCGGAAAGATGCTGGGTGAGGATGTGAAGGGCCGCTATGCGGATCTGAAGCAGGCCTCGGCCGATCGCTGCCCGCGTCTGCTGGGAACGATCGTCAAGTCCTCGGAGGTCCAGTTCCACCACGATGTTTACAACCAGCTTCTGTGGAACATCTTCTAAGAGAGTTCTTTAGGGATCAAAGAGAGGCCGGTACCAGTACCGGCCTCTCTTTTTTTAACATTGAATTTTGTGAGGGAGACGTTATTGTCGTCTAACGATGAGAACGTGGCTTTCCCTATTTGTAAGTTTTGGAGTGTTTCTGCTGCTTGGAGGGTGCGGGAGTAGTAGGCCTGTGCCGGTTGCAAAGGCACCCGATTCGAGCCCGTTGGTGGGCAACTGGCTTTTGACGGAGAAGATGCCGAGCAGTGTCGTTTCGCCGGGCGTGGATCCAGGGGTGCGGCTGGCTATGACCTTAGATGTAGAGGGGAATGTCATCTCCGCAGTGGGGGAAGGGGAGGATGGCTGCGATGGGAATATAACCGTCGGGTTTGATCTGCCTCCTCTCAATGCTGGTGCGGTTGCTGCCTATGGCTCTTTCGAGATTCAGTCCTCTTCCAATGTAGGGACAGGTTTTGTAAAACGTTTTTCCGTTCAGGGACACCTTCCACAGGAAGCGGGTGGAGCATGGTCGGGCAATTATTCGATGGATATCGAGGTCGATCTCCTCTCTTCGTCAGGACAGCCGAAGTGTAAGGTAAGCCGTTCCGGGGCTTTTACGGCGACTTACTTTCCTCTACTGGATGGGACCTACGAGGCGAAGGTGGATGGATTAGCCACTTCGGGTAGCGATACCGACTCCCGCCCGCCTGCTCCTACGAGCCTTCAGGTGACCCTGAAGCAGGGTGGGGATGCCGCCAGCACGGCGACTCCTTTGCGCGTTACGGAAGCAATCATTCCCGGTGCGGCGATTCTGACGGGAAGCATTCGAGCGGAAGGCTCGGAGTGTTTTGCATCGGGAGAAATATCATCTGGAAATATGGTGGGTAACCACATTGCGGCTATGTTTTTGATGGATGATGGCTCGCAATTGCAACTTAGTACCACGGTGACCGATGTAACTGAGCAGCACCTTGAGCGAGGTGTCGCGACGGTTCATGGAGGGAAGTGTGGCGGAGATGCATCTGCTCCGTACATCTTCTCCTTCGCAGAGTCCGACCGGAAGAGCTAGCGGCTTGACGCTGAGGAACAGGTGCCTCATGCTTTTCGTGTCGTGAAGGAGGAGCGGTTGGAGTCTTCGGAGCAGGATTTGTTTCGTCCGGCAGTAGTGCTTGGTGGATGCCTCGCGTTGGGGCTGGTGCTGGGAGGTTGGCTGCTGGGCAACCAGATCAAGGAGACGCGGCTGGCGGATCGCTATGTGACCGTGAAGGGGCTGGTCGAGAGGACGGTGAAGTCCGACAGCGCGGTGTGGCCGGTGACCTTCAAGGAATCGGGGAACGATCTGCAACAGGTCTACGCGAAGAGCGAAGAGGACCGGAGTGCGGTGTTGAAATTTTTCACCGAGCAGGGGATTACCTCGCAGGAGATCTCGGTCGGGCAGATTCAGGTGACGGACAGACAGGCCGTGGAGTATGGCAACGCGCAGGCCGGGCCACGGTATATCGTGCAGCAGACTGTGACGGTGAACTCGAACGACGTGGACAAGATTGCGAAGGCGGGGCAGAAGACCGCGGCCCTGTTGCAGGCGGGGATCATCGTCGTCGGAGGGTACGGGCAGGGGATTCGGTATGTCTTCAACGGCCTGAATGCCCTGAAGCCGGACATGATTACCGAGGCGACGAAGAATGCGCGGGCCTCGGCGGACCGGTTCGCGGCGGACTCCGGGAGCCAGGTGGGGTCGATCCGGTCGGCGAACCAGGGAGTGTTTTCGATCTCGGCGGCGGATGCGGGGAGCGGAGCGCCGGGAGAGGATGGCGGCGGTGGTGGGTCGAGCCCTGACGCGAGCATTATGAAGAAGGTCAGGGTGGTGTCTACGGTGGACTACTACCTGGTGAAGTAGCGGGCAGAATGAACGATTGAGAAAATTGAGGAAGGTTTGCTAACCTACCGCTAAATTTCTCAATCGAGGGCAGTTCATGTCGAGTTCCACTGCTGCAGTGAATCGTCGGGAGGCATTGAGGATTATTAATTGCCTCGCGCAAGGATATGACCCTGACCATCCAGAGGGTGAAGTCAGTTCCGATGTATTGCATCGTCCTCATATCATTCGCGCTCTCTTTTTGGCTGCGGAGATCCTCGAAGGAAGCAATTCCGATACAGAGAGCCCGAAGGCTCCTCGGGTGGGGAAACCTTGGACCAAGGACGAAGACGATGAACTTCGCTTTGCTATCACTCAAAGGGAAACACTTGCAGCAATCACTGAGCGGCATCAACGCTCGACCGGGGCAATTATCGCGAGGATGTCTCACCTTGGGATTGTGGAGGATAGAAACGCTGCTCGCGCATTCTTTCGTCACGTGGAATGAATCCTGGGCGATATCCGGTCGGCGTCGGCGGATATCGTGCCAGCGGTGAGCGGCGCAAAGTATCATGGATGCGAAGACGCGCGGACCTCGCGCCACACTTACGGCGTGAGATGCCGGTTTCGACGTCAATATTTTAGAGAGAACCTGGCAGGCGCTGGGCGGCGGAAGCAGCCGGGCGCATTGCGCTCCATGCGTCTGCCGCACGAGGTTGAGAGAAGAAGATGGGGATCGGTCCCGGCGAAGAGTTTGACGTAGTGCTGATTGGCGCGGGCATCATGTCCGCTACGCTTGGAACGCTGCTGCGGTATCTGGCTCCGGAACTTTCGGTTGCGATCTTCGAGAGCCGCGACACGGTGGCCTCGGAGAGCTCGGAGGCGTGGAATAACGCCGGGACCGGCCATGCCGCGCTGTGCGAGCTGAACTATACACCCGAGAAGCCGGACGGCACGGTCGGGATCGACAAGGCCGTCAATATTAACGAGCAGTTCCAGGAGTCGCTGGCCTTCTGGACGTATCTCGTGGAGCAGGGCAAACTGGCGGAGCCGGAGGGGTTCATCCGCCGGGTTCCGCACATGAGCTTCGTGACCTCGGAGAAGAATGCGGCGTTTCTGCGCGCGCGGTACGAGGCGATGAGCAGGCACCCGCTGTTCAGCTCGATGCAGTACACCGAGGACCCGGCGAAGATTGCCGAGTGGGCTCCGCTGCTGATGGATGGGCGCGCCGGGGGAGAGAAGCTGGCGGCGACGCGTGTGGAGCGCGGGACGGACGTGAACTTCGGCAGCCTGACGCGCAAGCTGCTGGCGAACTTCAGCGACTCGCTGCATCTGCGGCACAAGGTGGTGAAGGTGCGTCGGGCGAGCGATCGCCGCTGGCATGTGACGGTGATGAACGAGGCGACCGGGGTGAGCGCGGAGATCGTGTCGCGGTTCGTCTTCATCGGCTCGGGCGGAGCGGCGCTGCTGTTGTTGCAGGATGCGGGGCTGAAGGCCGGTGTGGGGTATGGCGGGTTTCCTGTCAGCGGGCAGTGGCTTCGCTGCACGAACCAGCAGGTGATCGAGCGTCACGCCGCGAAGGTGTATGGCAAGGCCTCGGTGGGTGCTCCGCCGATGTCGGTGCCGCATCTTGATACGCGCGTGATCGACGGGAAGAAGGAGCTGCTGTTCGGGCCGTTTGCTGGCTTCTCGACGAAGTTTTTGAAGAGCGGGTCGTATCTTGACCTGATCAAGTCGGTAACGCCGGGGAACCTTTATCCGCTGCTCAAGGCCGGGTACGACAATATTCCGCTGACGAAGTACCTGATCGGCGAGGTGATGCAGACGCCGGAGCAGAGGCTGGAGTCGTTGCGGGTGTTTATGCCGACGGCGCGGAGAGAGGACTGGGAGCTGGCGATTGCGGGGCAGCGCGTGCAGATCATCAAGCCGCACCATGAGAAGGGTGGCGTGCTTGAGTTCGGGACCGAGGTGATCCGCGAGGGTGATGGAAGCATCGCGGCTCTGCTGGGAGCTTCGCCGGGGGCCTCGACCGCGGTGAGCATCATGCTGGGGATGATTGGGAACGGCGTGAATGTTCTGGAGGGGCGTGAGGATGTGGCCGCGAAGCTGCAGGCGATCGTGCCTTCACTGGGGAAGAAGCTGGCCGAGGAACCTGCGCTGCTGGAGGAGATTACTCGCCGGTCGAATGCGGCTTTGGGGCTGGGGTAGGAATCCTGCAAACCCACATCTGGCGATAAGACCGTCAGATATGGGGCACCCATTTGGGTGGTGGTTCAAAAGAGAAGCAAATTCCTCCGCTACGCTGCGGAATGACAAGTTTGAAATAAGTGAGAAAAGAAAAGGCCTTCGCAAATATACTCGCGAAGGCCTTTCGTTTTGCTTGAAAGCTGATTGCCTGAAGCAGTTATTACGCGACGCGCTCGATGACGACCGACTCGAGGACGATCGGGGTCTTGGGGCGGTCCATGCCGTCGCGGGAGACCTTGCTGATCTTCTCGACGATCTCGTAGCCTTCGACCACCTGACCGAAGATGGTGTGGCGGCCGGTGAGCCAGGTCGTCGGGGCCACCGTGATGAAGAACTGCGAGCCGTTGGTGTTAGGACCGGCGTTCGCCATCGCGAGCTTGCCGGGCTCCTGGAAGCCGTGGCGCGAACCGCGGGTCTCGTCCTCGAAGCGGTAGCCGGGGCCGCCCATGCCGGTGCCTTCGGGGTCGCCGCCCTGGATCATGAAGTCAGGAATGACGCGGTGGAAGACTGTTCCGTCATAGAGCTTGTCGCCCTTCTTGCTGCGGCTCTCCCACGACTTGGTGCCCTCGGCGAGGCCGATGAAGTTCTCGACTGTCTTGGGGGCGTCCTGCGGGAAAAGCTCGACGACGATCTGTCCCTCGGTCGTATTGAAGATTGCGTAGGTTCCGGTCGTTCTTGCCATGTTTTTGTCTCCTAGGATTGGAAGGTTGTGTTGTGGCCCCTCGAAGAAAATCGCGAGAGACAAGCTTTTAGTGCGCGGGGGCAGCCGGGGGTGCCGGAGCGGGAGCCGAGGCGGGAAGCACGGGCTCGGGCGGCATGGGCTGGCCGTCGCGGACGATGGTGATCTTGTTGACGACGACAGGGGTGACGGGCTTGTCGTTGTCGTCGCGCTGCACGCGAGCGATGGAGCTGACGAGCAGGATGGTGTGGGTGTCGCACTGGCCGAAGATGGTGTGCTTACCATTGAGGTGCGGTACGGGGGCTTCGGTGATGAAGAACTGCGAACCGTTGGTGCTGGGGCCAGAGTTCGCCATGGCGAGACGGCCGGGCTCGTCGAAGGTGAGGGTGGGATCGATCTCGTCCTGGAAGAGGTAACCGGGGTCGCCGCGTCCGTCGCCGAGCTTGTCGCCGCCCTGAATCATAAAGCCGGGGATGACGCGGTGGAAGACGGTGCCGTTATAGAAGGGCTGGCCGTGGACTTTCTTGAGATTGGTAGGGTCGGTCCAGTCTTTGGTGCCTTCGGCTAGGCCGATGAAGTTGGCGACGGTGACGGGGGCCTGCGTGTCGTAGAGCTTGCAGGTGAGGCGGCCCATCGTGGTGTCGATGACGGCGGTGGGGCCGGTGGGAGGCACGGGAGGCTTCGCCTGCGAGGTGGTGCTGGGGGCGTCGGGAAGATCCTGCGATGCGGGAGCCTGGGACGCGGGGGTGATCTGCGGGGCCGGGGTCTGCGAGGCTGGCGTCTGCTGCTGTTGCGTCGGCTGCGATTGAGGCTGCGATTGAATCTGGGCGAGGGCCGGGCCGCCGAGCGCCAGGGTAAGTGCAAGAAGACGAAGCGTCATGCGTAGCTGAACTCCATAAAACAGGCTATCGCAGACGGGGGGATGGGGCAATTCTGGCCGGGAGCGCGGGAGGCCGCAAAAAAGAAGCGATGAATTTTGCGTGAAGCTAGTGACCGGGGCGGAAAGAGGACATCCAACGGGTAAAGAGGAGGCTGCGATGCCAAAGTTTGCGCTGTATGCTCCGTTGAAACCGAAGCCGGGAAAAGAGGCTGCCCTGGAGGAGTTCCTCAGGCAGGGAGCCGAGATGGCTGCACAGGAAGAGGCGACCGTGACCTGGTATGCCCTGAACGAAGGAGAGGGACGGTACGCCATCTTCGACACCTTCGAAGATGAGGCGGGACGCGAGGCTCATCTGAACGGGCCGATTGCCAAGGCCCTGATGGCGAAGGCAGACGAGCTGTTGGATGCCCCGGTGCAGATCTACAAGCTGGGCGTTCTTGCTACCAAGGCTGACTGAAATTTCTGGATTGTTGAAGTGTGAGGGCGTTGGGTTCTTCCTATTGAGAGGAGCCCAACGCCCTCACCTTTTGACACTGCTTTTTTCGCTTGCTAGTTTGGCTGGGTTATCTCATTTCATAGCAGGCGTAAGAGAAGGAGCGGCAGCATGGAGACAGGGCTGGGGGGCAGGACTGTACTGATTACAGGTGGAGCGAACGGCATCGGGCGCGCGACGGCGCTGGCCTTCGCGAAGGAGGGAGCGCATGTGGCGCTGCTCGACCATGATGCTGCGGCTCTGGAAGAGGCCGCATCGCTGATACGGGAGCTTGGGGTGAAGGCCTTCACTGTGAAGGTCGACCTGAGCTACGCCGCAGGGGTGAGGATGGGGCTGGATGAGGCGCTCTCGAAGCTGGACGACGGGCTGGATGTACTGATCAACAACGTCGGGTATGGCGATCCGAAGCCGTTCGAGGAGATCACGGACGAGCAGTGGGAGAAGACCTTTCAGATCAACTTTATGTCTGCCGTGCGGGTGACGCGCCACCTGCTTCCGGTGCTGCGGAAGAAGGAGAAGGCGGCGATTGTGAATAACACTTCGGACCTTGGGAGGCAGCCGGAGGCGGCTCCTGCGGACTATGGCGCGATGAAGTCGGCGCTACTTTCGCTGACCAAGAGTCTGGCACGTTCGGAGGCTCCGAAGATTCGGGTGAATGCAGTGGCTCCAGGGCCTATCTGGAGTACGTTCTGGTCGCGGCCCGGGGGATTTGCGGAGGGGCTTTCGTCGATCCACAAGATGCCTCCGCGACAGGCGGTGGATCACGAGATGAAGCTGCGGAAGCTGCCGCTGGAGCGGCTGGGGGAGCCGGAGGAGGTCGCCAGCATTATGGTGTTTCTGGCCAGCGACCTTGCCTCGTATGTCACGTCGTCGGTGTGGGGCGTGGACGGCGGGAGTATTCGTAGTTTGATTTAGGAGTCCTGCAAAGAGAAGCAGATTCCTCCGCTGCGCTGCGGAATGACAAGTTCTAAAAGTTTGTGGCTGAAGGAAGGTTCCCTCAGTGGTTGAAGCCGCTCGTCTACGGGAGAGTCTGAATGGAGTGGCTAAAGCCGCGCCCTCTTCAGGACCTGCTATGGCGTTTACTGTTCGGTGAAGGAGTCGTCGGACTCGGCTCCGGGGCGGGGCTTCCAGGCGATGCTGTAGTACTCGCCGCGAGAACGCGCCCAGGGATCGAAGGCGTTGACGACGTTGTCCAGCTCCGGGGCCAGTTCGGGGATGTTGCGCAGCAGAACGCGCTTCATCGGCGAGATGGGCTGGCGGTGGCCGTTGGGCGAGCCCTTCTCCATGCGGGCGGGGCCGGGGCCGTTGTTGTTCACCCAGTTGACGCCGAGGGTCGTGTAGAACTCCGGGCGGAAGGACGAGGTGAAGAAGCGGTCGCTGAAGAGGCGGCGCGAGGCGTTCAGGATGAAGACGACGAACTGCGTCTCGGAGATGGCGAAGCCATGCGGGCGGCGGTACTCGGCGAGGTAGCCGACGGTAGTGTCGACGTCTTCGACGTTATCGACGAGGGTGCGGTTGGGGTGGCCGAGGCAGTCGTTGATGGGGGAGCCGTCTTCGTTGACCTGTGCGTCGGTGATGACCTTCGAGGTGTCGCAGAGGTGCTGGCCGTAGACCTCGCGAAGGGTGCGGACGGCATCTTGTTGTTCGGCCTGCTCGGGGGAGCCGGGAGCGACGGCGGGGTCCATGAAGTCGTCGAAGCTGGTGAGCTGGCGCAGGCCGTACTGGCGGCGGAACTCGTTGAAGCGCGGGACGCCGTGTTCGCGGTCGCGGATGATGTCGAGCGCGACGACATCGATCTGCTGGGTGGGGCTTTCGAGGCGGCCCATCTTCAGGTTCTGAAGGAAGAGCGGGGAGTTGTGCAGGGTGAGCAGGCCGAGGCGCTGGCGTCCTAGGGTGAGTCCCCAGTTGGCGAGCCCTTCGGTCTGGGTGAAGGAGGTGGCCTTGCCCTGGAAGGTCTCGACGACCGGGATGCGTTTGGCGATCTTGTTGGGATCGGCGCTGAGGTCGCGGTATTCGAGCAGGTCGGGGATGAGCTGGTGCAGGCGGTAGACCGAGACGAACTCCTCGGGGAAGTTGAAGGGAGAGCCGAAGTGGTTGACGCCTCCGTTGGTGTACTTCGCCTGGGTGATGTCGTAGCCGTTGACCCTGCTGCCGAGGCCGAAGATGCCGGGGCCGGAGGCGAAGACGGAGTACCAGTCGGTGGCCTTGGAGGCGTTGTGGGATGTGCCGTAGTTTTTGACGATGACGTTGCTGAGTGCCTTGGTGAGCAGCGGGCTGCTGGTGCCGAGTAGGCCGTTCCAGTTGCCGTTCATGCCGAGGTAGAGCGGCTCGTCGTAGAGAAGCTGCGGGGTCCACTCGGTGGTGTGGATCTTGGCGATCTCGGCGGCGACGACGAGGCGGGCGATCTCGAAGAGCTGGTCGGGGGTGACGTCTTTGTAGCGGATGATCTGCGTGGGATGCGATGGATCGCGGAGGCCGGAGTCGGCGTTGGGAGTCTGCGCGGCGATGCGGCGGAACTCGGCGATGAAGGAGTTGTGCTCGCGGGCAAAGAGGTTGTGGAGGAAGCTGAGGCCGACGGTCCAGTTGTCGGGGAAGCCTGAGGCCTCCTGCCCGGCCCACTCGGGGTTGATGGGGTCGCCTGCGGCGAAGACGGGGAGATAGCCGGGGCCGGACTGGGCTGTGGACTGGCCTGCGGGAGCGGTGAGGAGGAGCTTCGCCGGGTCGGCGGGGTCGCGCTTGACGCGGAGTCGCGAGCGGTCGTCGAAGCCGTAGAGCTGCGAGGCGTCCCACCATGCGGTGTTGGTGTTGGCCATGGTCTTCGGGGCGCGGGTGAGATGGGGGTGTCCGTTGGCGGTGAAGGTGTCGGGGGCAGAGTCCTGCGCGACGTAGCCCTTGTCGATGCGGTCGTCGGGACGGCAGCCGAGCCGGGCGATCTCTTCGGGGGTGAGCGGCTGGGGAACGCCGTTGACGAGTTTGCTCTCGCAGCCCACCTTCATGTACTCGGACTGGTTGTGGCCCTCTTCGAGGTGCGAGAACCAGTCGTGGGTCATGAACTGAATCCAGTAGGCGGCGAGCACGTTGAAGAAGGGAGCCTTCTTGTAGTCGCAGTGGGAGTCCTTCGAGTCGTCGGCGAGGCCATAGCCCTCGCGGCACTTGTCGGAGCTGGACTGGAGGCGGGTGAGTAGGCGGCGGCTGATGACCTGCGGGTCTGGTTGCAGAAGGGAGAGGCGGCTGCCGTGGCGGTTGCGGGTGAGGTCGTTGAGGCCAGCGTCGGGGAAGGAGGTTTCGAACTCGACGTTGCGGGCGAAGAGCATACCGGAGGAGCCCATCGCAGGGTTGAGGAGGTCGTTGCAGATGCCGGGGACGGTGCGCCAGCGGATGAGGTCGCCCTTGCACTCCTGCGCTCCGGCTCCGCCGATGGCGGCGTAAAAGGGGCTGGTGGAGGGAAGGCGCATCTCGGGCCAGGTCTTGAGCGCGCTGCCGGGGACTCCGTCGCGTCCCTGCACGAACTGCGAGTAGGTGCCGGAGTTTTCGAAGAGGTTGAAGTGAATCAGCTCGACGCGTTGCAGCTCGAGGTCGAGGAGGGCTCCGGCGACGCCGCGATCGGCGGGGAGCTTGGTCGAGAGAAAGCCTTTGGGAAGCGAGGACATGTCGCCGGTGCCCCAGTAGCTGCTCCAGTCGACCCACGGGGTTCCGCGGAACTGGAGGGCCTGCTCACCGCCGCGGCAGAGGGCCATCGCCTCGGTGACCTTGCCTTGAAAGCGCTGGGCGCGGTCGTCGGGAATCTTGAGCAGGCGAAGCTGGTCGACGACGTTGCGGGCGCAGGCGAGGAGAGCTTTGGCCTCTTCGCGTTTGCCGGAGGTGGCGGACTGGGTCGTGTTCTGGGCCGCAAGAAAAGAGGTTGCGGAGAAGAGGAGGAGGAATGCGATTCGAGATGTCATATAAGGTCGCTCCCGTCGTAATGCAGAAGGGATGAGGCACAGCGATGTACTGGGAAACCGGGGCCGGGACCTGAGGAGTGGCGGAATGGTAGCACCTGGGGAAGGTGCGGGCAAGAATTGTCTGAGGGAAGACTGGCGTGTCAGGCCGGTTGCAGGGTGTGGAGGGTGATCTCCGGCGGGCAGTCGAAGCGGAAGGGAAGGCCGACGGCCCCGAGCCCTCGGTTGACGTAGAGCTGCATTCCATTGAGACGGAAGTTGCCCATCACATACTTTGCTCCGAGGGGAGGCAGGATGAGAGGGCCGTAAAAGGGAACGCGCACCTGTCCGCCGTGCGAGTGGCCGGAGAGCATGAGGTCGACGGTGTTGCCGCGTGGATGCTTGATGACGGTGTCGGCTGGATCGGGTTCGTGGAACATGAGCAGGACAGGGCCGTCGGGGTTCTTCGGGAGCGCGAGGTCGAGGTCGGGCCGACGGGTTGCGTCGTCGGCACCGCAGAGCCACAGGCGGGAGTCGCCGCGCTCGATGGGGACGTATTCGTTGACCAGGACGGGGATGCGGTATTGCCGCAGCGCTCCGATGACCAGCGGGGCGCTGACGGCGACGTCATGGTTGCCGAGGACACTGTAGATATGGGGGGCTTTGAGCTGGCTGAGAATCTCGCCGCAGCGGTGGGCGGCATGATTGCTGGCGATGAAGGTGAGCGAGCCGCGGGTGATGAAGTCGCCGGTGACGAGAACGAGGTCGGGAGCGAGCTGGTTGATGCGGTGAACGATGTACTGCAGGAAGAGAGGCTCGGTGAACTCGTCCAGGTGAATGTCGGAGATCTGGGCGATGCGGAAGCCGTGGAAGGGGCCGGGCAGATTATTGATGGGAACGGTGTTGTGGACGACATCGACCTCGTGCCGGGAAATCTCACTGGCATAAAAGGCGAGTCCAGCTGCGGCGAGGCCGGAGCCGAGGATGAATCTGCGGCGGGTAAGAAGAGGTGATCGAGTACCGTCTAGAGCAACAGACATAGTTCATGATAACGGGTGGAATGAGGGGAAGAGTTTTCCGCGAACGAGCCGCCGATTGAGTAGAATCAAAAGGATGAACTATCGAGCGCGAAAGAGCCGGGCCGCCCGTGCGGCAAAGACCGCAGGCGTGGACGGGCTGCTGGTGACGCATCTTCCGGATGTCCGCTATCTCTCTGGTTTTACAGGGTCAAACGCGGCGCTGGTGCTGGTGGGAGGCAGGTCGGTTCTGTTCACCGACGGACGCTATACCGCGCAGGCGAAGGAAGAAGCCGCCGGGACGAAGGTCGTGATCGCGCCGAAGCCCGCCGTAACCGCTGCCTGCGAGTGGCTGGCCGAGGCCGGGGTAAAGCGCTGCGGCTTCGACGCCACGCAGACGACGGTGTCCTCGTTCGAAGCGATGCGCAAGGCCGTTCCGGCGAAGGTGCGACGCGGAATGTTTGTCGCGGTCGAGCCGCTGGTCGCGGCTTTGCGACAGGTGAAGGACGCCGACGAGATTGAGAGGATTCGTGCCGCGGCGACGCTGGGCTGCCAGCTGTTCGACGAGGCGCTGGGGTACCTGCGGCCCGGAATGACGGAGCTGGAGGTAGCGGCGACGCTGGAGCACTCGGCACGGAAGGCTGGGGCGGAGGCGATGTCGTTCGAGACGATCGTGGCCAGCGGGGAGCGCAGCGCGCTTCCGCACGGTCGGGCCAGCCTGGCGAAGCTGCCGAAGCGGGGCTTTGTCACCATGGACTTCGGCGTGGTGCTGGACGGCTACATGAGCGATATGACCCGAACGGTCCACCTGGGGAAGTCCTCCCCGGAGGAGCGGGACGTGTATGATGCGGTTCTGGAAGCACAGGAGGCGGCGGTTCTGGCCGTCGCTCCCGGCGTGTCCGCGGGCGAGGTCGATGAGGCGGCGCGGAGTGTGCTTCGCAGGGTAGAGCTCGACAAGTGGTTTACCCACTCGACCGGCCACGGCGTAGGACTGGAGATTCACGAAGGCCCGAGGCTGGCGGCGAAACAGACGCAGAGGCTTGAGCCGGGAATGGTGATTACGATTGAGCCGGGGGTGTACATGCCCGGAAGCTTCGGTCTGCGGATCGAGGACATGGTTCTGGTAACGGCCAAGGGACATGAAGTCCTGACGCCGAGTGTAAAGGCGTGGATCGAGCTGTAAAACAAGAGAGAGTGCCGCAAACAGGCACAGGAGAGATGATGGACGGTACAAAGATGCAAGAGCTGCGCGAGCTGGTCGAATTCCTGAAGGCGAATGAGATCGCCGAGTTCGACATGGAACAGGCGGACCTGAAGGTCCGGATCAAGTTCGCGGGCGAGCCCGCCCCGGCTGCCGCGGGGATCGACCTGTCGCAGTTGAGCCGCCTGATGGCTTCGGCTCCGGCTGCTGCTGCCCCTGCGGCGGTTGCCGCTGCGCCTGCGTCCGCTGCTCCGGCCGCCGCCGCGCCCGTCGAAGAGAAGCTGCACGAGGTGAAGTCGCCCATCGTGGGAACCTTCTACGAGTCGCCTGCGCCGGGAGCGCCGCCGTTCGTTCAGGTTGGCGACCAGGTCGAAGTGGGACAGGTGCTCTGCATCGTCGAGGCGATGAAGCTGATGAACGAGATTGAGTCCGACGTTGCCGGCGAGGTCGTTCGCCGCATCACCAACAGCGGACAGCCGGTCGAGTACGGCCAGCCGCTGTTCGCCATCCGCGCGCGGTAAGTTTCTTCAGCGGCTGACGCCGCAAAATGTGATTGGACAAGGACGGACGGGTGGAAGCCCGTACTCTTCAAGAAGGTTTCGGTATTTATGTTTCGTAAGGTACTGATTGCAAATCGTGGGGAGATCGCGCTGCGCGTGATCAGCGCCTGCAAGGAGCTGGGCATCCGCACGGTTGCGGTGTATAGCGAGCCCGACCGTAACTCGCTGCATGTGAAGTTTGCGGATGAAGCCATCTGCATCGGGCCAGCGCGCTCGGCGGAGAGCTACCTGAATGTTCCGGCGGTGATTTCTGCTGCAGAGATCGCGGACGTGGACGCGATTCACCCCGGCTATGGCCTGTTGAGCGAGAACGCGAACTTCGCGGAGGTGTGCCGCGCCTCGAACATCAAGTTCATTGGGCCCCCGCCCGAGGTCACGCGCATGATGGGCGAGAAGTCCACGGCGCGACAGACGATGAAGAAGGCGAAGGTGCCGATTCTTCCCGGTTCCGACGGCGTGATCGCCAGTGCGGACGAGGCGCTGGAGTGGGCGAAGAGTGTCGGCTACCCGGTCATCCTGAAGGCTGTCGCGGGCGGTGGCGGGCGCGGAATGCGTATCTGCCGCAGCGCCCAGGAGCTTCCTGCTCTGTACAACCAGGCCTCGACCGAGGCGGCGAACGCCTTCGGCAACGGCGACCTCTACATGGAGAAGTTCATCGAGCGTCCGCGCCACATCGAGTTTCAGGTGCTGGCCGACGAGCACGGCAACGTGATGAGCCTGGGCGAGCGCGAGTGCTCGATTCAGCGGCGTCACCAGAAGCTGATCGAGGAGGCTCCGAGCCTTCAGATCACGCCGAAGCTGCGCGAGGAGCTGGGCAAGACGATCCGCAAGTCGCTTGAGAACATCGGCTACTGGAACGCCGGAACCATCGAGTTCCTGATGGACGAGGACGGCAAGATCTACTTCATCGAGATGAATACGCGCATCCAGGTGGAGCACTGCGTCACCGAGATGGTGACGGGGATCGATCTGGTGAAGGCGCAGCTTCGGATTGCGGCGGGCGAGAAGCTCGGCTCGATCGTGACGGGGCCGGTTGAGATTCGCGGTCACGCGATCGAGTGCCGCATCAACGCCGAGCATCCGGAGAAGTTCACGCCGAGCGCGGGAAAGATCACGGCCTTCAACGTACCCGGCGGCAACGGCGTGCGCGTGGATACGGCGCAGTATGCCGAGGGCGTGGTTCCGCCGTACTACGACTCGATGATTGCCAAGCTGATCTGCCACGGCAAGGACCGCGAAGAGGCGATGAACAAGATGCAGCGCGCTCTGAGCCAGTTTGTCGTGCAGGGAATCCATACGACGATTCCGCTGCACCAGCGCATCTTCGCAGACGAAGAATTCCGCTCGGGTCAGTTCGACACGAAGTTCATGGAGCGGTTCCTTGAGCGGGATAAGGAAGCTCGCGAGAAGGAAGCGCGGGGTTAGTCTTCGCGAACCTGAAGGTCACGGTGGAACAGGAATCATCTAACAAACTGCGACTGCCTCGTCTCTACACCATTGCGGATGCGGAGACGCTGGCGGCTCGCGGCGTCGCGCTCGACCGCTTTGCGCGGGAGTTGCGCGAGGCGGGCGTTTCGCTGGTGCAGTATCGCGACAAGCTCGGTTCGGAAGACGAGATTCTTCGCAACGCGGGGACGATTGCTTCGATGTTTGAGGGCAGCGGAGCCGTGCTGGTGATGAACGATTCTCCTGTGCTGGCTCTGCGAGCCGGGTGGAACGCTGTGCATGTTGGCCAGGAAGATGCCGCTGTCGCCGAGGCGCGGCGGGAGCTTTCGCAGGGCGTGATCATTGGGTGTTCCACTCACAGGGACGAGCAGGTGATTGCAGCCGACGCTGTGGGCGCGGACTACATTGCCATCGGGCCGGTTTTCAGCACTGCCACGAAGAAGAACGCTTCTCCGGTGGTGGGGCTGGAGGGCATGCGTCGGGCTCGTGCTCTGACTCGCCGCCCTCTGGTGGCGATTGGGGGCATCACGGCGCAGAACGCGGCCAGCGTGATCGAGGCCGGAGCCGATACGGTAGCTGTGATCGGGGCGTTGCTGCGGCCGGGCATCTCGACTGCAGCGCTGGTTCGGGAGTTTCTTGAGGCCATGCCGCCTGCAGTCGGAGCGTGATTTCTTCAACCGCAACAGCGGTTTGCTATGCTTCGACAGAAGTTCAAACGAGAGAGCGCGGAGAAAGAGAGCATGACCTTCGAGGCGGCGGTGGAGCCGGGAAGCGTAACGGCGATTATTCCAGCCTATAACGGCGAGAGATTCATCCGCAGGTCCGTGGACAGCATTCTCCGGCAGACCTTTCCCGTGACACAGGTCATCGTGGTCGATGACGGCTCGAAGGACGCGACACGCGAGATTATAGAGACGGAGTATCGTGACCGCGTTACGCTGCTGCGCCAGCAGAACGGAGGCCCGGCGAGGGCCAGGAACGCGGGGATTCGCGTGGCGACTGGAGAGTTCATCGCTTTTCTTGATGCGGACGACTACTGGCTGCCGGAGAAGGTGTCGATGCAGGTTCGGGTGCTGGGCAAGCGTCCAGACGCGGTGGGGAACTACACCGGACTGCGGATCGTGAACGATCAGGACGAGTTCAAGATGGATGTGCCGCCGGTCGATCCTGCGACGCTGTGGCCGAAGCTCCGCTGGTGCAATCCCGGGGTTCCTCCGTCGTCGGTGATGCTGCGGCGATCCGCGGTTGAAGTTCTGGAAAAAGGCTTCGATGAGCGACTTCTCGGGAACGAGGACTGGAACCTGTGGTTCCGGCTGATTCGAAAGGGGCCGTTCTGCGTGTCTCCCGAACCGCTGACGGCCTATCGCTCGAGTCCGGGCGGCCTGAGCGGGAATGCGGACCACATGTATAACGACTTCAGAAAGATGCTCGACGACACGCTGCTGAGCGACCTGAGTGGACTGGAGCGAGCCTTGTGGCGGCGCAGGATTCTCAGCTATCAGGAGTTCAAGGCGTGCCTAACGGCGCGGGCTGCGGGAGACAAGGTGAAGGAACGCGAGTACATGAAACGGTCGCTGCTGGGGTGGCCTTCGCCCTTCTGGGCTTCGGAACGCTTTCGTTACTTCGCGGTAACTCTGATGCGAACCTAGCCAGAAGATGGTGGGAGACATTCTCCCTCGTTTGCGGTAGAACAGACTGCAACGTGAAAGTTTCCGAAAAGCAACCTGAGAACTCCCCGCAGTTTGTGCAGGGGATGGGACTGTTTTCCGCCACGGCCATCGTGATGGGGTCGATGATCGGGTCGGGCATCTTTATTGTGCCTGCCGACATGGCGCGGCTGCTTGGTTCTCCTGCTCTGCTGATTGCTGCCTGGGTTGTGACGGCGGTCATGACGATCGTTGCGGCGCTCAGCTACGGCGAGCTGGCGGCGATGATGCCCAAGGCGGGGGGACAGTATGTCTACCTGCGCGAGGCGCTGGGTCCGTTGTGGGGGTTTCTCTACGGCTGGACGCTCTTCCTCGTCATTCAGACTGGGACGATTGCTGCGGTCGGGGTCGCGTTCGGCAAGTTTCTTGGAGTCTTCTTTCCTTCCATCAATACCAGTCATTGGCTCTGGCACATCGGACACGTTCCCGCATGGCATGTGGGGCCGATGATTCTGGGCAATATGGACCTGGGAATCAATACGGCGAATTTTGTCGCGGTTATCATCATTGTCCTGCTGACGTATCTGAATACGAAGGGTGTGAAGATGGGGGCGGCGGTGCAGAACCTCTTCACCTCGGCGAAGGTTGTGGCTCTGGCGGCGGTGGTGCTGGTGGGAGTGGTGGTCCACGACGCCGGGGCGATTGCGGCGAACTTTGGCGAGGGCTGGAAGAACTTCTGGGCGGGGTGGGGCTCGCTGCATGCCTCGCAGCTGGGGGGCAGCGATTATGTCGGGCTGCTGACGATTCTGGCGATTGTGCAGGTGGGTTCCTTGTTCAGTGCGGATGCGTGGAACAACGTGACCTTTACGGCGGGCGAGATTCGCAACCCGAAGAGGAACCTTCCGCTGTCGCTGGCCGTGGGAACGGGCGTGGTGCTGCTGCTTTATATCCTCTGCAACTTTGTTTACATCAGCGTGCTTCCGCTGGCGGGCGATCCGAACGCGACCACCATAGCGGGGAGGGGAATTCAGTTTGCGACCGAGGACCGCGTGGCGACTGCGGTGATGGAGCGGGCCTTCACGGGCTACGGCGCGAAGCTGATGGCGGCGGCGATCCTGATCTCGACCTTCGGCTGCGCGAATGGGATGCTGCTGGCGGGGGCTCGCGTCTACTATGCGATGAGCCGCGACGGGTTGTTCTTCAAATCGGTGGGCAAGCTGAACGAAAAGTCGAAGACGCCGGTGAACTCGCTGTGGGTGCAGTGCGCGTGGACCTGCGTGCTCTGCCTTTCGGGCAGCTATGGGCAACTGCTTGATTATGTGGTCTTTGCGGTGCTGGTTTTCTACATCCTGACGATTGCGGGATTGTTCGTTCTGCGGCGGACACAGCCGGAGGCTCCGCGACCTTACCGGGCGTTCGGATATCCGGTGCTTCCGGGGCTGTATATCGTCATGGCTGCATGGATTTGTCTTGTACTATTGCGTTACAAACCTCAATATACCTGGCCGGGGTTGATCATCGTTCTGCTCGGTGTTCCGGTGTACCTGGTATGGAGGCGGCAGGATGCAGCCACGAATGCTGAGACCGCCGAGTTGAAGTCCACCGGAATATAGCCACGTCGCGAAACCTGTGGGTGATTTCGAAGGAGAGCTTGAGAACGATGTCGATGTTGTTTGCAAAAAAATCAATGGATGTGCTGCTGTCGGAGTCTCAGGCCGAAGGCGAGAACACGCTTGAGCGCGCGCTGGGACCATTCCAGCTGACAGCGCTCGGTGTGGGAGCCGTGATCGGGGCGGGCATCTTCGTGCTGGCCGGGCTGGGAGCGCACTATGCGGGGCCGGGGCTGATGCTCTCGTTTGTGCTGAGCGGCCTGGGCTGCGCCTTTGCGGGACTTTGCTATGCGGAGTTCGCGGCGATGATTCCTCTGGCCGGGTCGGCCTACACTTACGCTTACGCTACGCTCGGCGAGTTGATTGCGTGGATCATCGGATGGGATCTGACGCTCGAATACGCTATGGGAGCGAGCACGGTCAGCTCGGGGTGGTCGAATCACTTTATCGAGTTGATGGACATCTTTCACATCAAATTTCCGTTGTGGCTGGCCTATGACCACTGGACCGGGCTGGGGGTCGCGGTCGATCACGTGGCTCGTGAGGCTATGGCTTCGACCTACTCGACGCTGGCCCTGGGATCGCAGGAGTACATTGCGCAGCTCGGCGCGCTGAAGGCGCATCCGACAGCGGAGATGCTGGCGCAGGCGCACCAGGTGCTGGGGGCTCCGGTGCTCTTCGGGAACGAGATCGGAATCAATCTTCCGGCGTTTCTGATTGCGCTGGTGGTGACGTCGGTGCTGGCGATCGGCATCAAGGAGTCTGCGAAGTTCAATGCTTCGATCGTAGTGCTGAAGGTTGCGGTGGTGCTGTTCGTGCTCGGGCTGGGATCGAAGTATGTGCATCCGGCGAACTGGGGGCATGACTGGAGCACCTTCGCTCCGCATGGCATGGGCGGAATCGGAGCGGGTGCGGCGTATATCTTCTTCGCGTACATCGGCTTCGATGCGGTCTCGACGACGGCGCAGGAGGCGAAGAATCCGCAGAGGGATCTTCCGATTGGAATCATCGCCTCGCTTTCAGTCTGCACGCTGCTTTACATCGGCGTCGCTGCGGTGCTGACGGGAATGGTTCCGTGGCAGCAGGTGAACATTGAGGCTCCGATTGCGCGGGCCTTCCTCGACCGCAACCTGCCGTGGGCGAGCGACATTATTACGCTGGGCGCGTTGGCGGGGCTGACCTCGGTGATGCTGGTGATGCTGCTGGGGCAGACGCGTGTGCTGTACGCGATGGCCAGCGATGGCCTGCTTCCGAAGAAGTTCTTCGCCGAGGTGCATCCGAGGTTCCGCACGCCGTTCAAGAACACCTTTCTGGTAGGAACGCTGGCCGGAATCGTAGGGGCGGTGACTCCGATTGATGACATTGGCAAGATGGTGAACATCGGAACGCTGCTGGCGTTTGTGATTGTCTGCATCGCGATCATGGTGCTGCGGAAGACCGAGCCGGACAAGGCGCGTCCGTTCCGCACTCCGTGGGTTCCGTTCGTTCCGGTCATGGGCATCCTGTTCAACGGCTACATGATGATCAAGCTCGGCTGGCTGAACTGGGCCCGGCTGATTGTGTGGCTCGCGATTGGGCTGTTTGTTTACTTCGGCTATAGCGTGAAGCACAGCAGGGTTCGGCAGCGGCTGGCTGGTCCCGTGAAGGGATAGCGCCCGGCTTTAGAGTCAGCAAGACCCCGGCTTGATGGCCGGGGTCTTTGTTTTTTTCTTGGCGGTGGAGAAATGTTGGCCTAGATTGCTGCTATGCCAATCAATGATCGTCGTTCTTTCCTGAAGACGGCTCTGGCCGGCGCGTTTTCCACCAACAGTCTCTTTCGGCAGGCCCATGCGGCTGAGTGGAAAGCCGCGGCGCGGTCGGTGAGTGCGCTCGATGCGGGAGCGGTGGCGCAGAACGAGGACTACTGGGGCGTGATTCAGCGAGCGTTCTCGGTGAGCCCGATGATTGTGAACCTGAACAACGGTGGCGTTTCGCCTGCGCCGATTGTGGTGCAGCAGGCAGTCGAGCGCTACAACGAGATGACCAACCAGGGGCCGTCGTACTTCATGTGGCAGATTCTCGACCAGGGGCGCGAACCGCTACGGCAGAGGCTCGCGCGGCTGGCGGGAACCTCGGCGGAGGAGATTGCGATCAACCGCAACTCGACCGAGGCGCTGAACACGATCATCTTCGGGCTGCCGCTGAAGGCGGGCGACGAGGTGGTGGGGAGCAGGCTGGATTATCCCAACATGATGCGGGCCTATGCCCAGCGAGCCGACCGCGATGGCATCGTGTACAGGCAGGTCCGGTTCGACTTTCCGATTGAGGACGATGACGCGATTGTGAAGGCGTATGAGGCTGCGATGACGCCGAAGACGAAGATCGTCCACGTGACTCACATGGTGAACTGGGTGGGGCAGTTGATGCCGGTGCGTAAGATCGCGGACATGGCTCATGCGAAGGGCGCGGAGGTGGTGGTGGATGGAGCGCACTCGTTCGGGCTGATGGACTTCAAGGTGTCGGAGCTGAACTGCGACTACTTCGGGACGAGCCTGCACAAGTTTCTGTCGGCGCCGATTGGCTCGGGCATGATGTGGGTGAAGCAGGAGAAGATCGAGAAGGTGTGGCCGCTGGTGTGCGCGGGAGATCCGCGCAGCAAGGACATCCGCAAGTTCGAGGTGCTGGGGACTAGGAGCTTTCCGATTGAGCAGGGCATTGGCGAGGCGATCAACTTCCACGAGGCCATCGGCTCAAAGCGCAAGCAGGAGAGGATCTTTTACCTGAAGAACTACTGGTCGACGCGGGTGAAGGAGATTCCTGGGGTGAAGCTGCATACGTCGCTGAAGCCGGAGTACTCGTGCGCGATTGGGGGAGTGAGTATCGACGGGGTTGCTCCGAACAAGCTGGCGGCGACGCTGTTTGTTCGGAGCAAGATTCACGTGGTGGGGATCGAGTACGAGAATGTGCAGTGCGTGAGGGTGACTCCGCATGTGTACACGACCGTTGCGGACCTGGATAAGTTTGTGGGGGCAATCGGGGAGATTGCGGCGGCGAGGACGGCGTAGCTCTCCTCGCCGGAGAAGGAATCAGTGCGCGGCTTGTGGAGCGGGCTGCGGTGAAGTGCTGGTGGCAGGACTTCCTGCAACCGGTGCTGCAGGGGCAGACTCAGGCGCCGGCGCGGGAGGTGCAGGCTGCGGTGCGGCGGCGGGTTGCGGCGGCGGCTCGCGGCGCTGGATCTGGACCGGGATGTTGACGAGGTTCGCGGAGTCGGGCTCGTCGCGGAGCTTCAGGAAGAAGCCGGACTTCGGCGGACGCGGAAGCGAGAGGGTGGTTCCGAAGAAGCCCTCGGGAACGTCGATCGGGTTGGTAAAGGCAGCGTCGGGGGCGATGGAATCGACGAGGTAGAGGTCAGAGCCGGTGAGAGTGCAGAGAGCTGCCGGATCGTTGGAGCAGTGGATCTCCTGCAGGGTGGGCAGGCGGACGAGGTTGGCGAGGGGAATCCAATCGCCGGTGGTTCCGTCCGGAGCGACGGCGCGGAGGCGGATGGGGCCGAAGGCGGAGGTTCCGAAGGTCTTCAACGGGTCGAAGGTTCCGAGAATCGTGTGCGAGCTTTGCAGGACGAGCCCGGTGGAGACGGTCATCGTGGTGCGGAGGCTGCCGTCTTCGCTCGTGATCTCTACCTGGGCGTTGCGCGGGAAGGGGGTGGCTGAGCGCAGGGAAAAGGTCAGCTTACCGTTGACCGGAAGATCGTCGCTGTTCGCCAGCTTGATGGGCATGGGCGTGGGGAGCGAGACGCTGCGATTCAGCAGTGTGATGGAAGGGCGGGCGGCATCCACCGTGACCGGGAGCGCGAGGGTGCGACCGTCGCGGAGGGAGACACGCGCGGAGAAGTGATCGCCGGAGTGGAAGCTCGGGGCCCCGGTGGAGGAGGGCAGGGAGAGTGTGAGGGTCTGGGAGTGCTGCGCGCTGCCGCCGGTGGGGGCCGGGGCGGGGATGGGATCGCCCGCGGGGGTGAAGACGAGGTCGTTGAGGGCGAGCTGGCGGACCTGGCTGAGGCTGGAGCCGGTGAGGGTCGCGGTGGTATCCCCAGCGTGGAGGATCAGACCGTCGAGCTGGGCGGGCTCGGAGAAGGTCTGGGCGGTGACGGGGGCGGTGGCGGCTCCTCCAAACTGGTGGACGTTGAGATGGATGTTGCCGGGGTCAATGGACTTCAATGACAGGGTAACGTCAACGACGTTGGGCTTTTCGGCGTGCTTCCACTGGGCCTCGCCTACGCGTCCGGAGGGTCGCTCGAAGGTGATGGTGTCGATGCAGGCGGTTCCGGTGGAGGAGAGCGTGAGGTGGTTGTCGCGTCCGGCGATGATCATGGAATCGGCGGCGAGCTTCCAGCCCTCGCCGGGAACAGCCTGCAGGGGGAGGGTGGGGCCGGTGAAGGCGTCGAATCCCCAGAAGCCCTTGATGGTTCCGGTGACGTCGGTTTTGGGGGCGTCGGGGTCGGTGGGCTTCTTCGGTTCGCTGATCTGAGGCTGCTTGTTGGAGTCGGAGATGGCGTCGGGATCGCTGGGGAGAGCCTTGCGCTCGGAGGCGGAAGAGAGGACGAGGCCTCCCTTGAAGGAATCGGCGGTGAGGGGGATGTCGGCGCGGGGAGTGTCGCCTCCGTTGATGTGGAGGACCATGTCGTGCGCGAAGCCGGTGGAGAAGACGAGCGGGGCGCCTTCGACCGGGAGGGTGACTCCGGGCTGGAGGAGGCAGGTGACGTGCTTGGCGTCGGAGGCTCGGAGGGGAGGCGGTACGGCTTTCTGGATGGCCGGAAGGCCGATGACGATGACGGACTTGGGATTGTGGAAGGAGGGCGCGGTATTCAGGCGCAGATTAAGCTGCTCGGCTTCGGGAAAGGCGATGGCCGGGATGTACTGATACTGTGCGGTGTGGACGTTGCCCATCAGTCGGACGAGATCCACGACGGCTCCGACGTAGGCGCTGTAGATTCCGCCTCCAGCGGCCTGGGTGTAGCTGGCCTGGTTGATGAGGTCGGAGCTGGGACCGTTGGAGAGTGCAGAGACGATCGTCTGTCCGTGGCCGTCGTCGAGCAGGGTCTGGGTTCCGGTCTGGGTGAGGCAGGTGTACTGCTGATCGACGGGGCGATTGAAGCAGTCCTGGTTGGGACGGAGATTGAGGGTGCGGGCGAGCAGGGTGGAGTGCTCCTGCAGGGATTTGGGGTCGCCGGGGGGAACCTGCTTGATGGCGTTGAGGTACTTTTCGATGCGGACCTGCTCGAATCCGGCCTCGGAGAGGTCCTGTGAGGCGCGAACGAAGATTCCGGGGCGTCCCTGGACGGCGGAACGGAGAGTGGAGAAGTCGCCGCCGGTCTCAGGGGCGAGGAAGAGAAGCGCCTCCTGGGCGTCGTCGGGGACGGTGACCGTCATGCCTTCGTCCTGAACCTTCTTGTTCCAAGTCTCCATCTTGAAGAACCACTTATCGGGAGGAGGATTAGTGGTTCCGCGGAGGAAGGCGGCGACGAGAAGGTAATGGACCGACTGGTTGTGGGGAAGGTCGGCGAAGAGCCAGAGCTTGTCTCCCGGCTGGAGGTTGGGGACGGAGGCAATGGGGAGCGATTTGCCGTCACGGGTGACGCGCACGTCGACCCGGGGACCGGCGAGATCGAAACGACCTGCTGCCTGCGAAAAAGAAAAAGTGCAGGCGGGAAACAGAAGAAACAGTCCAGCAGCAATATTGCGAAGGCGACCCGAAAGGAAACCCATCATTCCATCTTAGACGGCTCGAAGCCTGTCATCGGATGCAAGTGGAAAACTATGCAATATGTGCTTTGTTAAGCATCATTTAGGGAAAGCGAATTACTTGCGGGCGCGTCCGGAGGCCTGGTCGCTGGCGATGACGCCGTCGCGGATGGTGACGACGCGGTGGGCGAACTCGGCGATGTCGGGCTCGTGGGTGACGAGAACGATGGTGTTGCCGCGGGCGTGCAGCTCGTCGAAGAGGGCCATGATCTCGTCTCCGGTGCGGGAGTCGAGGTTTCCGGTGGGCTCGTCGGCGAGGATGATGGAGGGGTTGTTGATGAGGGCGCGGGCGATGGCGACGCGCTGGCGCTGACCTCCGGACAACTCATTTGGCTTGTGCAACATACGGGATCCTAGGCCCACGCTTTCGAGAGCGCCCTTAGCGCGTTTTTCGCGCTCGTCGGCGGGGGTGCCGTTGTAGATGAGGGGCAGCTCGACGTTGTGGAGCGCGGTGGCGCGGGCCAGAAGGTTGAAGGTCTGGAAGACGAAGCCGATCTCCTTGTTGCGGATGCGGGCCAGCTCGTCGTCGTTCAGCTCGGAGACGTCGTGACTGTTGAGCCAGTACTTGCCCTGCGAGGGAGAGTCGAGGCAGCCGATCAGGTTCATCAGCGTGGATTTTCCAGAGCCGGAGGGGCCCATGATGGCGACGTACTCGTTGTGCCGGATGCGGAGGTTGACGCCGCGCAGGGCGTGGACCTCCTGGTCGCCCATCTCGTAGGTCTTCCAGAGGTTGTCGGTGACGATGACCTCCCCGGGGCGGGGGCCGTTGGCGTTGCCAAGGGAGGATTCAACTGCGGTTTCAATAGCCATCCGGTTCTCCGGTTTTCTGCGGTTCTCTAGGATTGTACGTCTCTCGCAGTGGTACGTCGGTGGAAGACAGCAGGTTCCGTAGGGTACTACGCATGAGATGTTTGCGGCCTGGGGGAGGGAGCGCCTGAATCTGTTTGGATCGGGGGCCTCAGGACTTGTCCGTTTCCGTCTCGGGAGTATTGTCTCGTTTGACGAGCGTGCCGCTCTTCAGAGAGCGAAGAATCTTATAACGGCCTGTAACGATCTCGTCACCCTGCTTGAGGCCGTCGAGCACCTCGATGTCGGTGGCTCCGGTGACGCCGGTTTTTACAGGGACGAAGACGGCGCGAAGTTTTTTGCGCTCGTTGCGAAGGACGTAGACGCCCTGCACGGTCTGGGCCTTGCTGGGGGGCGGGGCGGTGCTGGCCGCGACTCCGGTGGCTCCGGGCGTCTTGCCGTTATTGGCGGCGAGGGCCTTTTCCGTCTCCGGATTGCGCTGCACGAGCGCTTGAATGGGGACGGTGAGGGCGTCGGCGCGGTGCGCGGTGGTGATCTTGGCGGTGGTGGAGAGGCCGGGGCGAAGCTCGGGAGCGGGGGTGTCGAGGGTGACGACGACCTTGAAGTCCTTGGCCTCTTCAGTGCCGGTGGTGCTCTGGCTGGTGGCGAGTCCGGTGGTGCGGAGCAGGGCCTGATCGCCGACCTCGGTGACGTGACCTTTGAAGACGCGTCCGGGGAGGGCATCGACGGTGACGTCGACGGGCTGGTCCATCGCGACGTTGACGATGTCGGTCTCGTCCACCTTGACCTCGGCGGTGATGACGGACATGTCGGCGAGGGTCATGAGGGTGGAGCCCTCGGCGTTCTGGATGCCGACGACGACGGTTTCGCCCTCGCGGACGGGGACGTTGGTGACGAGGGCGTCGAAGGGGGCGCGGCTCTGGGTGAGTCCAAGGGAGTAGCTGTTGCCGCGCAAGGTAGCGACGGCCTGACTGACCTGACTGCGGGAGGAGGCGGTCTGGGCGATGGCCTGGTTGACGGCGGCCTTGCGCTGGGCCAGCGTGGCTACGCTGACGTCATATGCGGCTTTTTTGGCGTCGTAGTCCTGCTTGGCGATGAGCTTTTCTTCGTAGAGGGCGCGGGCGCGCTCGTAGTCGAACTTCTTCTGCTCGAGGTCGGCCTGGGCCTGCTCGACGTTGGCCTCGGCAGTGCGCTCGGCGGCGACGTAGGAGTCGACGGTGGTCTTGGAGGAGGCGATGGTGGCGCGCTGGGCCTCGACCGCGGAGGCGGGCTGCTCGCTTTCGACGGTGGCGACGAGCTGGCCGGCCTTCACGTGGTCGCCTTCCTTGACGTAAAGGTGGGTGATGCGACCGAAGGCGGTGGCTCCTACGTTGACGTAGGTCTTGGGCTTGATCTGGCCGGTACCGTTGACGATGGAGACGAGGTCCTGCCGCACGGCGTGGCCGGTGGCAACCTTGGTGACGGAACCCTGGCTGTGGAGGATACTGCCGATGACGATACCGGCGAGGACAAGGACGACGACCGCGATCAGGGCAATCTTTTTGAGGCTCATCGCTGCTTTCTCTGCGTCTCTTCTCCGGTGGACCGGAAGGACGCTGTGTGATGGACGATCTGCTCAAGCTTCCCGGAGATACGGAGTTCGGAGGCTACGCGTTCCCGGTTCAATCAGGCCCTTCCGGCAGACCTTCTTCCGATTTCCCGCCCTCAGGGGCGAGACAAAACGGGGCAGGCGCCGTCTAAACGGAGTTATCCAATTGTGGTCCCGATGATATCAGGAGCAAAAGCTTGGTTCTACTCTTGTAAGAGGGAAAAACCGGCTCTACAATAAAGGTTGGTATCAGGAGCGTTCCAAGCACTATGAAGACCTCGCATTACCTGGTTCGTGGTACGGCCTTCCTCTCGCTTATGTTTGGGGCTTGGACCCTGCCTTTGCACGCGCAGAACGATGTGAAGCAGAACGCCCCGATCGAGGAGAAGCCCGATCCTCTGAAGCGCCAGCCCACCGACAAGGAAAAGTTCGCCCAGCAGAAGGCGCTGCGGCAGGAGCTCAAGGGCGTCTACAAGAGGTGGCTGGACGAGGACGTGCGCTGGATCATCACCGATCAGGAGATGCAGGCCTTTAAGAGCCTTGCCAACGATGAGGAGCGCGATACCTTCATCGAAAACTTCTGGCTGCGCCGCAACCCGAACCCGGATTCTCCTGATAACGAGTACCGCGACGAGCACTACCGCCGTATCGCCTACGCGAACGAGCACTATGCCGCCGGTAAGCCAGGATGGAAGACCGATCGCGGTCATATCTATATTGCTTACGGAAAGCCGGACTCGATCGAGTCGCACCCGAGCGGCGGTAACTACGAGCGCCCGATGGATGAGGGCGGCGGAAATACCTCGACGTATCCCTTTGAGACGTGGCACTACCGCTATCTGCAGGGCATTGGCGACAACATCGACATCGAGTTTGTCGATACCTGCATGTGCGGCGACTACCACATGACGATTGACCGCTCGGAGAAGGACGCTCTGAAGTACGTCCCCGGCGCGGGCGCGACCCTGTACGAGCAGATGGGACAGGCTTCGAAGACGGACCGCTTCTCCGGCGGTGGACTGGAGCAGCTTGGTACCGGTCCGATGTCGTCGATGAACCAGAGCAAGCAGTTCGACCGCCTGAATCAGTACGCGAAGCTGATGGCGGCTCCCGAGATCAAGTTCAAGGATCTTGAGGCGTACATGGTCAGCTCGAAGATTCTGACTGGCCCTCCGTTCCTCTTCGACGTTCGCACCGACTATGTGAAGGTGACCAACGATACGATCCTGGTGCCCATCACGCTTCAGATTCGCAACAAGGACATTACCTTCCAGAATAAGGATGGGGTTGCGACGGGAGTTGTGAACATTCTGGGCCGCGTTTCGAATCTGAATCACCGCATCATCCAGCCCTTCGAGGACACGGTGACGGTGCAGGTTCCGAGCGAGCTTCTGGGACGCACGCAGAACAATGCTTCAGTATATTGGAAGTCGATCCCGCTGCGTCCGGGCCTGTACAAGGTCGATATCGTCATCAAGGACGTGAACAACCCAGACCACATCGGGCGGTGGCAGCGCAGCATCAATGTTCCGAAGTATGACGACGATCGTCTTGCAGCTTCGTCGCTGATTCTGGCCGACCAGATGGAGCGCGTGCCGTCGAAGGATATCGGCGCGGGCAACTTCGTAATCGGAAATACGAGGATTCGTCCTCGCGTCTCTACGGGCGGAGCTACGCCGGTGACCTTCCACCGCGACCAGAGCCTGAACTTCTGGATGCAGGTGTATAACCTTGGCATCGACGAGAAGAGCAAGCAGAACGGGGCCAAGATTGAGTATCAGGTCACGAATCTGGCGAACAACCAGATGATCCTCCAGAGCGAGGAGTTGACCTCGAAGACGAATCCGAATGCGGACCAGGTGACGCTGGAGCGGTCGATGCCGCTGGCCAGCCTGGAGCCGGGCAAGTACCAGATCACCATCAAAGTCGATGATGGGATTACGAAGCAGCAGATCGCAGAATCTGCGCCGTTTGTAGTGGATTGATTTTGGAGGGTAGGCCAGGAGGCGATACGTTCATGCGGACAGCAGATGCTATGAACGGTCCCCGGCGCGACATTAAACGCGATTTCTCTATTTTTGCGGACGCGTATCTTTTGAAGCTGCCGTAGACGCCCAGGTGCCAGAACCGTGCAACGAGCCCGAGTGAAGATCGCGATCCTGACAGTCATCGTGCTGACGGTATCGGTGCGTGGATGGGCCGCTCCTCCGGCGGCTGTCTCGGGAGTGGTGCGCGATGCACAGGGAATAGCCCAGATGGGCGCGCTGGTGCAGGTGACGGGGCCGGGTTCGACAACGATCGGTACTGCATTTACCGATCTTCACGGGCGCTACCTGATCTCGAATCTTCTTCCTGGAAAATATGAGGTCCGCGCTTCGGCGGCGTTGTTTGTCCCGGCGCTCAAGAGCAACCTGCAGCTTCGTTCGGGGATGCGCTCGATCGTGAACCTGACGATGAGTGCGATCTTCGACACGGCGGCGTGGCTGCCTGCGGAGCGGCGCAAGGCTGATGAGCCGCAGGATGACTGGAGCTGGACGCTGCGGTCGGTGGCGAACAAGCCGATCCTGCGGGTGTTCGATGAGAACGGCGATGTGGTGATGGTGTCGTCGAGCGCGTCGGAGCAGGCAAAGCCCGCGGACAAGGCGAGGGCCGGGGTTTCATCGGGAGATGGTAGCTTCGGGAACGGCGGGATTCACAACATCTTTGAAGTAGATCGCGCGATGCCGGACGGCTCGGATGTGAAGCTGAGGGCGGACCTGGGGGCGCAGACTGGACCCTCTTTGCGGGCTCCTTCGACCTCGGTGCAGGTAGGGTATCAGCGGCGGTTCGGGTTTGCGGGCGAGGGGCGCATGGTGATGAGCCTGCAGTCGCACCCGGAGCTGGTGGGGACAAACGGCGTTGCGGGGCTGGATGCGGTGCAGCTTTCTTCGTCGGAGAAGACGCAGCTTGGGGACGCGGTCGATCTTGAGGTCGGTGGCACGGTATACGTAGTGCGCAACGCGGATTACGCGATGGCGTCGCGTCCGTTCCTGAAGATTACGGCGCACCCGACGTCGAACTGGAATGTGGGCTACCGCATGGCGACCTCGCGTGATCTGCAATCCCATGGCGGGTTGGATGCGGTGGAGTTGGAGCTTCCCGTCGGTGTGATGGAGCAGGGACGGATGCGGACGGAGAGCGGTCTGCACCAGGAGGTTTCGCTCGGACGCAAGGCTGGCAAGGGGCTGGTACAGGTTTCGTACTACAACGACAACGTGCGGCGCATGATGCTGGCGGGCAGCGGTGAACTGGCGATGGGTGATATGACCGCTGCTGCTGCGCCCGGTTCGATGGCGAATGGCGTGGTTGCCGATACGGCGACGGACACGTTCCGGCTGCTGGGGGCGGGGTACAAGTCGCAGGGGATTAGCCTGCTGATGACGGAGCCGATTACTCCGGGGCTTTGGGTCGCGGTGGAGTACAGCACGGGCAATGCGCTGGCTGCACCTGAGGGGAAAGAGCCGATGCACTTGGTGTCGGCTTCGTCGGAGCTGAAGCCGAAGGCGGGGCAGTCGGCTACGGTGGCCCTGAAGGGGCGGGTCATCCACAGCCAGACGCAGGTAAGGGCTTCGTATCGCTGGCAGCCTGAGGAGATGGTGACCGCCGTGAATCCGTATGCCGCGTTCAGCGACCAGGCTTATCTGAGCTTCCTGATTCGTCAGCCGATTCGCTTGGGAAGGGTGCTGCCGAATGGGCTTGAGGCCACGGTGGACATCACAAACCTGCTGGAGCAGGGGTATAGGCCGGTGCTTTCGAAGGATGGACGGACGCTGTATCTGACGCAGACTCCGCGGATGATTCAGGCGGGGTTGGCGTTTAACTTCTAAAAGTTAATGGATATGGGAGGCTCGGACTTTGTCCGGGCTTTTTTGTTTTGTGGAGGTTTTCAATCCTCCTGTACCATTTACTTATCAACCTGAGGTGGCTAGGGTTCCGCCGTATCGAACGGGTCCGGACCAAGCGTCACAGCAGCCGCAAGTCGGCTGGCACCCGAGGCATAAAAGGCTAGAGGGGGTGGTTGTAAGGCCGTAGGTGTGCCTTACCTCAACTCTAGAGATGACTTTTGATGCACGGTTATGCCATCACCCTGGTTCTTCTTTCCGCCATTCTCCACGCTACCTGGAACGCACAGCTCAAAGGTCACAGCGACCGCTCGCAGTTTATGGCGAATATGTCCCTATCAATGGGTGCGCTGGCCTTGATCTGCGTTCCCTTTGTTCCGTTGCCATCTTCCTCTGCGTGGGGGTGCATTTTGCTTTCCGCGGTCCTGCATGTTGCTTACAACCTTCTACTGTTGCAGAACTACCGCCTGAGCGATTTCAGCAGTGCCTACCCAATCGCTCGCGGAATATCTCCACCGCTGGTGACCTTTGGAGCATTCCTTCTGATGCGGCAGTGGCCCAATACTTTTGCCATTCTCGGTGTCACGATGATCTCCGCCGGGATCGTGTTTCTTGCAACAGGAAAAACTAAGGCAGGAACTCATGCCACTCTCTCTGCTCTGGCGACTGGGGCAATCATTGCGGCATACACCGTGACCGACGGCATGGGAATTCAGAGGTCCCGGAACACGTTTTCCTACACGGCGTGGGTTTTTGCCAGCTATCTCTTGATGCCTGTTGTGCTACTGCTGCTGCGGACCCCGGTTCGCCTGGTGAGTGCCCGTGGCTTACCGCGTGCGGCAGGAGCGGGCGTGTTCTCGCTGGCAGCCTACACGCTGGTCTTGTGGGCTACGCGCTACGTCGATATTGGTATCGTCTCGGCGCTTCGTGAGACGAGTGTGCTTTGGGCGATCCTTCTTGGATGTCTGTTTCTCGGGGAAAGCTTCTCATGGCGAAGAGCGGCGTCGGCGTCGATCATTTGCCTGGGGATCGCTCTTCTGGTCTTTAAAGCGAAGTGATCTATTGCTGACGGGGTTGAAAGAGCCTAGTCGAACTCCGGGGTAGCGGCGTTGGGGTTGAGGCGGCGCATGAGATAGAAGAGGGCGAGTCCGAAGAGAACCCAGAGGACTCCCAGAAGCTGGGCGGAGTGGTTAAGGTTGAGCCAGATGAAGGCGCTTACCAGAAGACCGAGTAAGGGCGCGAGGGTTGCGAGAGGCACCTTTTCTTTGGAGCGGAAGCGGTAGTGGATGAGGGCGGCGGCGTTGACTCCCATGAAGGCGATGAAGGCTCCGAAGTTGAGCAGCTCGGCTCCGCGCTCGTAGTTGAGAAGGAAGGCCCCGATGAGGGCGCAGACGCCGACGAGGATCACGTTGTTGCGGGGGATGCCGGTTCCGGTGTCGATGGCGGAGAAGAAGCGGCGGGGGAGTGAGCCTCCCTTGCCCATGCCGTAGAGGAGACGGGCGGCGCCGAACTGCGCGGCCATGCCGGAGCCGAGGTTCGCGATGAGAAGCGTCGCGTTGAGGAGGTGGAAGAGGAAGCGTCCGCCGAGGCGCTCGGCAACTTGGACGTAGGCAGTATCGACGATGGCGGAAGGGAAGGGGGTGCGTGCGGGCCAGGCGAGCTGTGCGACGTAGACCTCGACTGCGGAGAGGATGCCGATGACGAGGCAGGTGAGGACTGTCGCCAGCATGATGTTGCGCTGGGGGTTTTCGACCTCTTCGCTCATGGTGGAGATGCCGTCGAAGCCGATGTAGGTGAGGACGGCGATGGAGGTTCCTCGGAAGAGACGCGAGGGGGAGAAGGTGGCGGGGTCGTAGAAGGGGAGGAGCCATTCACCGCCGACAGGGCGGGCCACGAAGGCGAGGTAGCGGACGGCATAGGCCAGTACGACCGCGACGACGAGGCTCATGCCGATGGCGAGGATGCTGTTGACGCGGCCGGAGGTGCGGACTCCGCGAAGATTGAGCAGGGTGAAGACGACGGCGAAGGAGATGGCCCAGGCGGCGTAGGGGATCTGTGGGAGAATGTTGCGGGCCGCGGCGCTGCACCAGATGACGCAGATGATGGGGTTCAGGAGATAGTCCATTAACATGGACCAGCCGACGACGTAGCCGAGCAGGGGATGAAGCTCGCGGCCAACGTAGGTGTAGGCCGAACCGGCGCTGGGATAGACGCGGGCCATGCGGCCATAGCTGATGGCGGTGAAGAGCATGGCCACCATCGCGATGAGGATAGTGGAGACGACGTGGCCTCCGGCGACGTTGCTGACCACGCCGTAGATGCCCATCGGGGCCGTGGGCTGGATGATGACGATGCCGTAGACGACGAGATGCCAGAGCTTCAATGTCCGGCGGAGACTGGCTTCGGGGGCTTGCGTGGTGGGGGTGTTCAGGGCAGTGCCTTCCGTGCGTGAGGTGCTGATCTTTTGACTATATTCGGTCGGCGCATGGGAGGGAATGGTTTCTCTGCGCACCCCCTTTCGTGGGGCGCGCAGAGTGTAGCGGAAGGCTGCTAGGGGATGATGCGCTCGCGGCGCAGCTCGTCGAAGAACTGCTGGAACATCTCCTCGGTGTCGATGCAGTCGTGGAAGCCGGCGCGGCGGGCCTTGATGGTGGTGGTGATGTTGTCGTAGTCGAGGCGGAAGATGGCGTCGGCAAAGAGCCAGGAGGAGACCTGCTCGAGGGTGTAGGGCTGCAGGTTGTGCTTCTGGACGATGGTGCTCCAGAGCCCCTGCTTGTCGGCCATGTAGACGGAGAGGGGCATGGAGACGGGTGGCGCGATCTCAAGGTCGAACATCTTGGCGAGGCGCGGCCAGAGATGCTCCCAGCGGAAGTAATCGCCGTTGGTGATGTTGAAGATCTCGTTGCGGGCGGCTTCGCTTTGCCCGGACCAGACGGTGGCCTTGGCCAGGATGTCGGCGGAGGTGACCTGGTAGAGAGCGCGGTAGGCTCCTTCGGTTCCGGGAAAGCGGAAGGGAAGGCCAAGCTCCTTGCAGATGGTCGCGTAGACGGCGATGGACATGCCGAGGTTCATCGGGTTGCTGAGGCCGAAGCCGAGCGTGCCTTCTGGGCGAAGGGCGGTCCAGTTCCAGCGCTTGCCCTGCTGGCGTTCGCGGAGAAAATCTTCCTGCGCGTAGTAGAAGTTCGGGGGAAGAAGGCGCGGGTCGTCTTCGCGGGCGGGAGTTTTGAAGGGGCCGAGGTCGGCTCCATAGGCTTTGCCTCCCTGGTAGAAGGCGATGTGTTCGAGCGTGGAGGAGTTTGCTTCGAGGATGTCGATGAGATTGCGCAGGATGGCGACGTTGACATTGACGTGCTCGACCGGTGTGGGCTGCCAGAGGTAGGCTCCGAAGACGACGTGGGTTACGTCACGGATGTCTTTGAGCGCTTCGGCGAGCGCTGCGCGGTCGAGGAGGTCGGCGGTGATGGGAGTGATTCCCTCGGGCAGAGGAGCGGAGCGTCTCGACAGGCCGTAGACCTTTGTGCCGGGAATGGCGGCCCAGGACTGTGCTGCGGCCCTGCCGCTGACTCCGTGGACGCCGGTGATTAGAACTACTTTTGATGACGACATTGCGTTCTCCTTGGAGCGATTGCGTTGCGTGCGCGTGTTTACTGGATGGTAGCGAGGTACTCGGCGAGCGAAGGGGAGTTCGGCATCCAGCCGAGGCGTCTTGCGTTGACGGAACGGATAAGGCTGTTGGAGGTCACACCGTATCTTCCCGCTTCACCGGCCTGACGGACAACATCCTCCACGGTGAGAGAGATGGTTTTGCCCTCGAAGCCGAGGGTGTGGCTGAGGGCTTCGGCGATCTCGAAGAAGGAGGCGTCACCGTTTTCTGCGAAGAGAAGAGACCCGCCGGGAGCTTTTTCAAGCGCGAGAAGGTAGAGGTCCACGAGGTCGTCGATGTGTACGTTGGAGTAGCGGTTGAGGCCTTTGCCGAAGTAGACGCCTGCTCCGAGCCGCTTTGCGAGGGCGATCAACTGCGGCAGTTGCTCGCTGTGAGGATTGAGGCCGCGGCCTGTTCCGTAGATCATGGGCGGGCAGATCACGATGCCGCGGATTCCTTTTTCGATAGCAGCCTCGCGGACCAGGCGGTTGAGGGCGACGCGTGGACGACGGAAGGGAACGGGGTCGGAGTAGGTGTCCTCGGTGAAGTAGGTTGTGCCTGCGAATTCGCCTGCGGCGTTGTCGGCAACGATGCTGGAGCCGGTGGTGTGGATGAGCGTTTTGCCGGTGCGCTCGAGGGCGGCGATCAGGGTGATAACGGAGGCAGGATGGTCGGCGCTGGCGGTGTGGATGACAGCGTCGGCGGCCTGGGCCGCCTTTGTCAAGATGTCGGAGTCGTCGAGGCTGCCGAGTACTGGTTGGATTCCGCACTGCTGCAGTAGCTGGGCTTTTTCGTCGGAGCGTGCCAGCCCGGTGACCTCGTGGCCTGCTGCAACGAGGCGTTCGGCGACGGAGCCGCCAATGTAGCCGGATGCTCCTGTGATGAAGATTTTCACGTTTCTTCTCTGCGCGAAGAGTCGCGTTCTGTTGAAGGTGTACGTTGAACATCTTCAACATGAACACTGTACATTTTGATGGGAGCGGAGTCAAGGTGTACAGTGTTCTTTATGGCGTATCCAGCAAAGACGGACCGGCAGGCGATTCTATCGGCGGCGTTTGATCAGGTGAGCCGCGAGGGGATGCAGGGAATGTCGCTTCGCAGCGTGGCTTCGGCGCTGAATCTGGCTCCGAATGCGCTGTATCGATATTTTGCGGATCGCGCCACGCTGGAGTCGGCGGTGAATGCCGAGACGGTGCGCAGACTGCATGAGGCCATGAAGAAGGCTGTGGGGAAGAAAGAGCCTGTTGCGGCGATTCGGGCGCTCGCGCTGGCTTATCTGCGTTTCGCTCGGGAGAACAGGCACCTATATGAGTTGCTGATGTCGCCTTGCTCGCCGTGCGATGAGGATCTGCCGTCGCACCGGGAGCTGTGGGATTTTGTTCTTGAGCAGGTCGCGGCTGTTTCGGGGAAAGAGGTCGCACGCGAGGCGGCGGTCGCGTTATGGGCGCATCTGCATGGGATCGCGGCGTTTGAGGCCGCGCATGTATTTGGGGAACAGAAGCCGTCGCGAGGCTTTGATTTTGGGCTGGAGGCGTGGCTGAAAGCGGCTGAGGGGGCTCGCGGGAGAGGCTGAGAGCTTTGCGGGGCATCCTGCAAAGTGAAGCAGATTCCTCCGCTTCGCTGCGGAATGACAAGTTCAAAAAACGAAGCAGAATGACAAGTTCAAAAAGCGCAGCAGAATGACAAGTTCAAAAAGCGCAGCGGAAGGGCAATCTCAAAAACAGGAATGATGGGAGGAGCCGTCTCGTGGAAAGAGCGAGACAGCTCCGGTGTCTCTAGCGTTTTGACGGGGCGAGGAGAAGGGTTCCGAAGTGCTCGGGGACATGGAAGCTTTTGCTCATCGAAGGTTGCCAGGAGAGGTAGAGACGGCCTTCCGTGGGGCCCTGGCAGCGGAAGAGATTGATGCGGAAGGTCTGATCGGCTGCGGCGGGGTGGTCGCTGAAGGAGGAGAAGGGAATGCGCATGGCTCCGTACCAGACCTTGTGGTCGCGGTCGATGCGGGCGCTGACCTCCATGTTGGAGTTCCACTTCCACGCGTCGTGATCGCCCTGCTTGTCTAGGTCGATGTTGAGATCGACCCACTCGCCCTGCGGGGAGAGCTCGAACTCCTTGTAGCGACGGATGTTCTGGAAGTCAGAGCCGATGAAGGCTTCGGCGACGTCCCAGTTCCAGAGGCGGTTGGTCTCGGCGTCGGTGACGGGCGAAGGCTTGAGGTTCAGCTGCTCGTAGGGGGAGATGTAGAGGAGGTAGAGGCTGTCGTGGGTCCAGCGGGCGCGGACCTCGGTGCGGTGCGTGGGCACGGGGTTGCCGAAGGTGTCGCCGGTGATGAAGACGGGCTGGGTTTGCTTCCAGAAGGAGGAGGAGGGATCGGTGGTGAGGTGGACGTCTTTGCGTGCCTCGGTGGCCGTGATGGTGGATGCGGGGGCGGGCGCAGACTGGGCGAAGGACGGCGCGGAGACGAGAGAGGCAAAGAGAAGAGTGAGGGGAACGCGCAGCATGAAGGGACGGGCCTCGATCTGGAGTCTTAGGGAGATAATCCCCGGTTCAGGATACCTCTGAGGGAGACTAGGTGAGTGAGACGGCTGACCTAGTCGCGATACTGGATCCAAAGAAAGACGGGAGTGCCGATAGTTAGGAACCAGGCGAGAGGGCGCTCGAAGGGAAAGACGGAGGCGCGGCGCTGAAGAAGAGTGACGATGGCTCCGATCCAGATAGCTAGACAGGGAAGTGCTGTGAGGAGTACGACGGTTCGGCGTCGCGGCCGATATTCCGGGGGCATGCTGGTCAATCTAGCAGGATGAAAAAGATTGTCTACGTCTCCAAGGTAGCGGGTGTGCCCTGACTGTTGGACGTTCGAGAGGTTACCTGTGTGCGCTAAGGGATATCGTTTCGCGCATTGTTGCTGTGATCGAGACGGAAGCGATAGGTGAGGGAGAAGAAGGCGATTGTTCCGGGCGTGGCGTGGTTGTTGTCGGATAGGACTTCGCCGGGGAAGAGGTGGCCTACTCCAATGTTGGCAACGAGATATTCGTGATAGACGTACTTGGCCGAGGCATCGAAGCCTGTGCCGAGCGAAGTGGTTGCGAAGCCTGTAGCGGGAGATTTGATGACGGTTCCAGCCGAGCCGCTGTAGACGTTGTCTTTGGCCTGGGCCAGGTTCAGGAATTCGCCCTGCACGAGGAATGTGAGGTTCTTCGTAGGGCCGAGGTCGAGGTGAAGACGTTCCTGACGGATGTTCTGGTAGCCGAAGAGATCAAGCAGTCCGAAGGCGTTGTGGTTGGAGGGGTACTGCTGATCGTAGGTGCTGATGCGGGTGGGATTACGATGCGTGTTGCCGGTAGCGTAGTCGAACTCTGCGCCGATGCGCGGCTGCCAGGGAAGATGTTCGGCGGTGTAGTGGAGCTTGAAGAAGGTCTGGCCTGCATGGATGCTGTCGCTTGAGTAACTGCCCCTCTGCAGGGAGCCGTTCCATTCGTAGCAGAGGTGATAAGGAAGGAGACCTTCGATCTCGGCTCCGAAGGTTGTTCTTACGGAGCTGCCGGTCTTTCCCTGTTGGCTGACGACGTCGTGCGCTGTGTGTACCAGCACGTAGGGAGATATACGTATCTTCGATTTGAAGGAAGAGATGGAGGCGTAAGCTCCGTGGAATGTGAGGCCTGCGCCGTGCCTGTCGAGCGAGGTGGGAGCGATGGCTACGACGGAGGTGCTGAAGAGGTCCAACTGATTTTTGTTGTTGCTGATGCGAAGATCGAAACCGTCCCAGGAACGGCTGTTGTTGGTCCAGTCGCTGACGCCGATGATGCGCTCGCTACCGAAACGCAGCTGCTGGCGTCCCGCAAAAAGATGAATCTGGGTGTCGCCGGAGCCTGTGTGTAGATCGAGGTATCCCTGGCGAAGGTCGAAGGCGTCTCGCATGTTTGACGCGACGATGTGCGTGGGGAGGCCAAGCGCGTGCGTGTCCATGAACTGCAGATATCCCGTCAGAAAGCGGGTTGGGCGAAGCTCGGCGCTGCCCCATGCGCGTGTGAGTTCGTAGGTGCGATTGCCCTGGGTGTAGTTGAACGAGGTTTGGCCCTCGGTGCGTCCTCGCAGTTCGAAGTCAAGGGTGATCCAGTTGGGAAGGGGACGCCATACGAGAGGCTGTACTTTTCCCTTCTTCTGCGGGTAATCGGAGTAGATAGTCTGCGAGGGGGAGTGGGTAGAAAAGGCTCCAAGCAATGCGATGAGGACGAAGATTCTGCTTCGTCGAGCATGAGGATTTGTCGTTCTTCGCATGGGAGTCGTTTTCTCTCTCCAGAGTGGTGCAGCCTGCACGTTACGAGGCAATCTGGCGGAAGACGCGCAGCAGGTTGCCGCCCCAGAACTTGCGGATGCGCTCTTCACTGTAGCCTCGCCGGAGCATGGCATCAGTGACCATCGGCAGATCGCGGACGTCGCGCATGCCGCGTGCGAGCGTGGGGCCTCCGTCGAAGTCGGTGCCGAGGCCGACGTGATCTTCTCCGACGATCTGGATGGCGCGATCGACGACAGCGACCCAGTCATCGATGGCCATTGCGACGGAGTCGGGCACGGTGGCTCCGGGCATCGGGAACTGCGGGGCGACGAGGGCATCGACCTCGTAGAGGCTTTTGCCTTTGACGCGGTCAGGGATGCTGGTGGTGTCGAAAAATGTCTTGCCGCGCTGCGCGGTGAGCCACTGGTATTCGCGCAGGTAGTTGAACTCGCTGCCGATCTGGAAGCAGAAGATGCCGCCTTTATCGACGAGCTTTTTCATCAGGTCGTCGGGCATGTTGCGCGGGATGTTGTTGATGTCGCGAAGACCGTGGTGCGTGGCGATGACGGGGTGGTCGCTGAGGTCGAGGACCTGCGAGATGGTGTTGTCGCCGGAGTGCGAGACGTTGATGACCATGTTGAGGCGGTTCATCTCGCGGATCAACTCGCGGCCGTGTGCGGAGAGGCCTTCGGAGCGCGGGGTGGAGCAGCAGGAGTCGGCGTAGTTCTGGTTCCAGTTGTGTGCGGAGAGCTGGGCAGAGCGCAGGCCCATGCCGTGGAGGTCGCGGAGGATACCGAGGTCGCCGTCGAGGTCGTAGCTGCCCTCGATGTCGAGGACGGCTGCGATCTTTCCCTTGGTGTGAATGCGATCGATGTCAGCGGCGTTGAAGGCTGGCTCGACGAGGGTGCGGTTTTCTTGAAGCTGGCGAAGGGCATGGTCCATGCGGCGAAGAGCCTGGCGCGTCTCGAAGCGGCTAGGATAGTACTCCTCTGGGACGTAGATGGAGAGGAAGAAGGCGTCTTCGCCACCTTCGCGGGCGCGGGGAAGGTCCCACTGGCCGTTGTGGTGCAGGTCGCCCATGCTGCCGCCGTGGTAGAACTCGCGGTCGAGCGCGTGGACGTGCGCGTCGAAGACGAAGGCCCGCTTATGAAGCTCGCGTGCGCGAGAGGAGATGCTGGGCGCGGGCAGATCGGCGGGAGTCTGCGCGAGGGCATGCTTCCAGCTAAGAGAGGCAATGGCGCTAGAGCTGAGGAACCGGCGGCGGGTCAGCAAAGATGTTTCTCCTGCGGTCTGAAGATTTATACAAGGGTAGTCCGAGCGCGCCGGTTTCGTGAACAAGACATTTGGCCTATATAAAAGCAGGTTGCGGTCGGTAAGATTCTGCCATCGCTTTTTCTGGACAAACGCCGACCGTCGAAGGATGGCTATGGATCCCAATACAGCACCTTCCAAGTGTCTGTGGCTTGCTGCTGTGGCGAATCAGCTCCGAAAGAGTCGCAATATTCTCGTACATGGTTAGGACAAGGAGAGGAAGATGACAGGGATGAAGAACTGGTCGCGTCGTGATGTGTTGAAGGGGACGGGAATGTTGTCGGCTGCGGCGCTGGTGCCGGGGCTGGAGGCTTCGGCTGCTCCTGTAAAGAGCGGGAAGGTTGCGGCGGGAACGTTGAAAGCGGGCCAGATACTTGCGGCTCATGAGGTTCCGCATACGGAGGGAGATTTCTACGACAACCTGTTTACGAGGATCGGAGTTCGCCCTCTTATCAACTGTCGCGGCACGATCACGGCGATCAGCGGCTCGACCTCACTGCCTGAGGTGAAGCAAGCGATGTATAACGCTTCGCTGTACCACGTGCGCATGGACGAGATGATGGAGGCGGTCGGCGCGGAGTTCGGCAAGCTGGCAGGAGCGGAGTGGGGAATCGCCACGACGGGAACCGCTGCCGCGACGTGTCTTGCAACTGTTGCGTGTATCGCAGGAACGGATGTGGAGAAGTCGCAGGCATTGCCGTACACCAAGAAGAAGGACCAGGTGGTGATTCCGAAGACATCGCGGAATCCGTATGACATTGGTGCGCGCATGTGCGGAGTTGAGATGGTGGAGTTTTCTTCTCCTGAGGAACTGCGAGCGAAGATCAGTGATCGCACGGCAATGATGTACATCCTTGCGAATCCTCGCTGGGATAATACGCCGATGAGCACGAAGAACCTTGCCGCGATTGCGAAGGAGCATGGCGTACCAGTGTTTGTGGATGCGGCGGCGACGGAGCTTGATTTACCGAATCCACATATTGAGGCGGGAGCAGACCTGGTGGCGTACTCGGGGGGCAAGTGCATGCGGGGGCCACAGTCGTCAGGATTGTTGATCGGCAAGAAGGATCTTTGCCAGGCTGCGTACTTTCAGGGCGCCCCGCACCATAACTATGGTCGCGCGATGAAGTGCAGCAAGGAAGAGACGATGGGGTTGTTGGCTGCGGTACGCGCATGGCGCAAACGCGACCATGAGGCCGAACAGAAGATGTGGCTGGGCTGGGTGCAGTCGATTGCGGATAGGATGCAGGGCCTGCCTTTGGTGAAGGCGACGGTGCTTCCGTCTGCGCCGATGGGTTCGATTGATCGGAGCCCCGGAGTGCGCATCAGCTGGGATGCAAATATGACCGGCATTACGGGAACGGAGATGATGAAGTTGCTGGATGAGGGAACGCCGAGGATTGTGCTGGGTGGCACGGGCGTGCGTCCTGACCACATGGAGAGCGCGGTGACGATCTTCTGCTACATCATGACTCCTGCCGAGGTGAAGATTGTTGCGGATACGATCTATCAGCATCTGAAGAACCCACCGCATTTTGAGAATCCAGTGGTTCCGTCAGGTACTCCTGCTGCGGTGGAAGGAAGCTGGGCGGTTACGGTGCATTATCTGCGTGGCACGGGCGAGCAGCAGTTTGTGCTGAAGCAGAGCGGCAACCAGATTACGGGCGAGCACCACGGAGAGATCTACAACACGACGATTGCTGGAACGGTTCATGCAAATGAGATTGCGATGATGAGTACTCTTCCCGTTACGGGATATCCGTTGCCCTGCCGATTCAAGGGAATGGTTGATGGCAACCGCATGTCGGGTACCGTGAACATGGCGGAGTACGGCGAGGCAAAGTGGGAGGCGGTAAAGAGCTAGGTCGCCAACTCTGGTGCCGCCATCTGCGTCTCTGGAGCAGATGGCGGGGGATCCTCATTACGATTCGTTGAAACGCATTTTTTTTGTACCTATTAGTGGGCGCTGGTTGAGCTTGATTGTGCTCCCAGACGTTACATCGCGAGATAAAATCGCACTCATTCCTGCCAAATGTAAAGCGACGTAGTTTTGGACAACAAAGCGACATTCTGGACAAGGCTCCAGCGAAGCTGAAAGCTATCCTTGCGCTAATAAGACGCAGGCGAGTTGTGGGTTCATGACTGGGCGACGGTTCTATCCTATTGATGTATCAGGAGGACGCTCTCGTGAGAAAGGTATGCCTCGTCAGTGGCAAGTGCTCTGATTTTTGTGCGCCATGGCGAAGAAGACCAAAAGCCGATACGAATTGAAGGAAAAGCTTGGCGAAGGTGGCATGGGCGTTGTGTGGCGCGCCACTGACACGGTCCTCAGCACAGATGTGGCTTTGAAGATGCTGTTGGATTCGAGCGACACTACAGCGATCAAGCTTTTCTACGAAGAGTGCCATAAGCAATCTGCCCTGGCTCACCCGAACATAGTCGAGGTTCGGGATGCAGGTGTCTTTGATGAGGATGGTTCTCACCAACCTTATCTCGTGATGCCGTTGCTTCGTGGCATGACGCTCGCCGCCATCATCCGCATGTCCTCTCAACCGCTTTCGACGGAGCGTTGCGTCGATATTATTTCGCAGGCGTGCCGCGGTTTGCAGGCAGCGCATGATTTTGGCCTCCTGCACCGCGATATCAAACCCAGTAATCTTTTTGTTCTTGAAGATGATTCGGTAAAAATCATTGATTTCGGTGTAGCGCATCGACTGGACGTAAGCCGCACGATGAGCCGGAAGGGGACTCTGCTCTATATGTCTCCAGAGCAGCTTTCGATGAAGCCGCTTACACGGGCATCGGACATCTTTTCCTTGGCCGTAGTCTGTTATGAAGTGCTTACCCGGAAGCAGCCATTCCTTGCCGCTACAGAGGATGCAGTGATTGAAGCGATCCGGCATGTGAATCCGCCGCCAGTTTCGTCGATCAATCCGAAGGTTAGTGTGGCGCTCAGCCAGGTGCTCTGTAAGGCGATGGCGAAGGACCCAAGACACCGATTTACAAGTGTGAAGGAGTTTGGGGATTATCTGCGGCGCGCGCACTATGATGATTCGCTTACAGTGTTTGATCCCAGCAAATTTACGCCACGGCTAGAGAAAGCCACAGAGGCATATCAGCAGGGGAATCTCGAGTTTGCGCAGGAACTGATCAACGAGCTCGAATCAGAAGGATACCTGACGCCTGAACTGGATGCGTTGACGGCGAATGTCAAAGTTGCAAGCAAAGCAAGAACGATAGAGCACCTGCTGGACAGTGCGCGTGCGCGTGTGCAGGACGGCGAGTATCGGTTAGCGTTGCAGCGAGTGAATGAAGTGTTGCAACTGGAGCCACGCCAGGAAGATGCATTGGTGCTACAGCTTGATATTGAAGCGCGGCGCGCAGAAGCAGACATCGGAGACTGGTTGCGAGTTGGCCAACAGCATCTGGATAAGTTTTCGTTTTCTCATGCGCGCCAGGCGGGCCAACGCATTCTTGAAATGAGGCCGGGCGAGGAGCGCGCACTTCAGTTTCTGTCGCAAGTGGAGCGGCGGGAATCAGAGGTACAGCGGATTCGAGAGCACAAGAGCGAGGCCTATGCTGAGGCGCTCGATGCTGAGAAGCGAAATGATCTGACTTCTGCGCTTAGTAAGTTGAAAGAGGTGCTGGAACTCGAGCGTAGGGCGCCTGATGCGAAGGAGCCAGGGAAGCTTGCGACTTATCAGAGTCTCTATAACAGACTGCATTCTGAACATGAGGCGATTGCAGCGAGTTATGCCGACGCAAAGCAAGCATTGGAGAGAGGAGATTATGCTGTAGCCTCTCAATTCTGCGATAAGTTTTTGGAACAATTTCCGCAGCATACTCTTTTCAAAGCGTTGAAGTTCGATACGGAACAGCGTTGGCGACGAGCCACCTCGCTGCGCATTATCGAGGTGGAAGAAGCGGCCGAAAATGAACCGGACCTTGACCGGCGTGTACGTGTGCTGGAAGAAGTAGTTCGCGATAGTCCAGAGGTGCCGGAGTTTAATCGCCTGCTTGAAGGCACTCGAGAGAAGCGAGACCTGGTAAATGGCATCGTGAGCCGTGCACGGGAACTCGAGACTCGCGCACTCTACGGCGAGGCCCTGGTGCAGTGGGAGACATTGAAGACCATCTATCCGATGTTTCCCGGTCTTAATTTTGAAATCGAAAATGTACGATTGCGCCGCCAGCTTGAAGAACGCGTGGCGCGTAAAAATCACTGGATTGCGGAGATTAATCGGGCGCTGGAAGAAGGAGACTTCGAAGCGGGACTACGGTTGCTGTCGCCTGCGGTTGAGGAGTTTCCAAGCGATGGCGAATTCGCTGAGATGAAGACTTACATTCGCCAACATCGGGAGTTTGCCGAAGAGGCAGAGAGACTGATATGTGAAGGACGGCGCTGTCTGGACGAGAGCGATATTTCGCGAGGGTTGGAAAAGTTAAGAAGAGCCTATGAACTTAATTCAAAAGTAAGACGGGCCAAGCCCGAACTGCTTGAAGGGTTGTTGAGAGCTGCGCGAGCATGTCAGGGGGCTCCTCTGCAGGCACGCTCTTATTTGCAGGAGATCTTGAGTCTTGATCCAGGCAATCATGCTGCGACTGGAATGCTGCGCTTTCTTGATGACCAGACAGAGTATCAGCGTGTAGACGAAATTCTTTCCCAGGCACGGCAGTTGCGTACGAACAATGATCTAAGTGGAGCCATGAGCTTGCTGGAGCAGGCGAGCACTGAATATCCGCGAAATGCTCGTCTGCGACAGATGTTACACGAAATGGCTGCGAGCCGCGATGAGCTGCGTGTTCGCGATCTTGAAGTGGTGCGGCGGAAACGGTTAGAGGCGGATAGCATGGAGACGCTGCCTTCATTGAATGAGCAGATTGCTTCCGTTGAGCAGATTGCGAATCGTTACCAAGGTGACGAAGCTTTTCAGAATGAATCGCGTATGCTGCGGGCACGCTTGCATACGATTGCGATGACTGCGCCTCAGTCCCAACCGCTTCCGAAAGAAACGCGGAGTAGTAAGGACATCGAGAAGCCGATAGCTGAAGAGAGAACTACAGGAAATAGAAAGCTACTGCAGCTTGTAGTGGCTCCTCTTGCTGCGGTACTTCTGCTTGTTATTGGAGCTTTGCTTTGGCGCAGCAGTGGGCAAGCTCATGCACCAGCTTTGACGTCGGCAGCTCCTGCGCTTACGGATGTAACGATTAAATCAATTCCTGCGGGGGCACGTATCCTTCGCGAGGGGCAGGAGGTTGGCACAGCATCTCCGTCTCTGGCTATTAAACTGCCGATAGGGAAGACGACTCTTCAGGCTGAGTTGGATGGATATGAGCCGCACTCGGAGACAATCGATACGTCTACAGGTCAACCAGTAAACATAAACTTTGCGCTTATTCCTGTACGGCAACAACTGCGCATCGTTGGTAATGGTTCGCTGAGTCTGGATAATGGCTCTCCTGAGCCGCTTTCGGTGGGTATGTTTTCGGGGGAGCTTCCTGCAGGCGACCACACGATTCGCTGGGCTGGGAAGAGCGGGTATGATGCGACCTTCCACATTCACGTTCAGGATGGAGAACCTGCGACACTTGTCGGCCCGATACGCAGTAAGGCTTCCGGCGAAGCACTTCTGGTGAGTGTGGCATCGCAACGAGCTCACATCTACACAACCACGGCCATGCCCATCTTTGTCGACAAGTCACGGCAGGGAATTGCCGATAGTCATGGGCTGGAAACGGCACTTCCGACAGGTCTGCATACAATTGCTGCCGGAAAAAAACCACCTGTGTTGACGGGAAAAGTCGAGAGTGGAGCCGGGCGTTTTCTGTTGATTACTTTCGATAACGCTCCAAGCATGGGATCGTTATCCGTGATGACAGATGTTGATGGTGTGGGAATAAAGTTGTTACACGGCACTACGACGGTGCGTCAAGGTACGAGCTCTGCGGGCAAGCTCGATATCGTTGATCTTCCTGCGGGTGATTACACCTTGCAGGCCTCGGCACCGTTGTCTGGGCAGTTGGATGCGCAACCTGTTGTGATTAAACAAGGAAAGAACTCTACGATAACGCTTCAAATTAAGAAGCCTCCCGTATTGCTTTCATTGCGAGTGCGAACTCTGCCTGGTGCAAATATTTTGATAGATGACAAGCCAGCCGGAACGAGTGGAGCGGACGGTTCATTTCTGCTTGCAGCGCTTTCTGCCGGAGCACATCATATTGAGGCTCGCCGTAGTGGAAGAAGTGCGGTGCAAGACGTGAATCTTGCTGAAGGACAAGCGATTACCTCTGTCAATCTGAAGCTGGAGGCGGGACGAGGTGCAGTTACACTGCAACTGGATCCCTCTGACAGTGCTGTGACTGTATATAACCCGAAGGGCGAGCAGGTGCCGGTAAGTGGCTCGCACTTTGATTTGCCTGAAGGCAGATATCACTTTATTGCGCGATCAAATGGTTATATCGATCGCAGTGAGGCTGCAGATATCACGGCCGATGGAACAACTACTGTCGACCTGAAGCTTTCTCCATTGACTGTCGCAACGGAAGCGCCGGTTATTACAGGATGGGATCCTGCCGATTGGAGTGCCGATGCCAAAAGCCACACGCTGACACATCACAGTGCAGAGGTAGGTCTCTATGCGGTACACCCGAGCATTGGCAAGTATATTTTTGCTGGACCAATCGGAAGAGGATTTTTACTAGGCAAGCCGAAAGTAGAGTGGGTTGCAAACTACATAGATAAGGACAACTACCTTCTTTTTTCCCTTGATCGGAGTGGACTGGAGCTATTCACGATCTCTTCCGGAAAAAGAACAGCAAATGGCAACAAAATAAACTTCCCTCCCATATCGAAATATCAAATTATGTTCCAGATTTCTTCTGGACACATCGTTACATCGCTAGGAGATGGCCACGGGTGGAAGCAAATCAGCAATTGGAATGGGCTTCCTGAAAATGTTGGAGAAGGCAAGTTCGGATTTAAAGGGCAAGTTACACTCAACAGTTTCAGCTATATCCGATAAGACTCTTATCAGGATGGAGGCTTTGTGTCAGCTATCGCACTGAAGATTATTGTTGGTGGAGAAGAACTTCAAGCGAGTTCAAGCGACCGACATGGCACTGTAAGCAGGGTCGAAGTGATCAAGGAACTCAATCGTCATTCATTGTGCGAGATCGAGTTCAATCAAGTCGCCGGCAATCGCCCTCCGATTGAGAAATGGATCGGGCGCTCGATTACCCTTTTGTCCACAGCATCTGGGAGCAAACTTTTCGCCGGCTTTGTTCTGGATGTAAAGCTGCTATACCAGACCGCTGGTAGCTTTTCGGTTGTGATCAAAGGCGTGAGTGTGAGTTACAAGCTCGATCTTGCTGCGAGATATCGGTACTATGGTCCGCTTTCCGTGTCTGATGTGGCGCAGCAGATGGCAGGAGATGGAGGCGTTAGCATCACTGCGAAAGCAGGTGGAGGCAAGTCCTCATTGGACCTGGTGCAGTGGGGGGAGACGGACTGGCATTATCTATGTAGGCTCTGCGACGATTTTGGCGTCTACCTTGTAGCTACCGATGACGGCCTTAGCGTTGAGGATGGATTTTCCGAAACCGGTCCAGATCTGGAGTGGCGCAGCGATCAGGATAGTGGTCTTGTCGAGTTTTCGGTGGGTGGATCACTTGGCGAACCATCAATGGATGGTTGTCATTATGATTTTTCGACATCGAAAAGCCAGGCTTTTCAACAGGTTTCGCAAGCTCCTGTGCTCAGCGGTGCCGTCGATAGTTTTACCAGCGCTGTGAAGCAGCAAGCCAAATCAGTTCTTAAGCCTGGTTATAAGTCGTGGCGCAATCGGGCGAAGTCGATCGATGATTATCAAGCATCTTTGCAGCAGGAGTCAGAGTGGGCAGTGGGAAGCCGCCTGGTTTGTGGAGGAGTCAGTCGCTGCGAAGCATTATCCCCGGGACAAAGCGTGCAGGTAAAAGGCGTCATCGACGCTGAAGGAAAGTACAACATTGCGCGTGTGATGCATCTCTGGGGACCTGAAGGTTATACAAATCAGTTCAATTGTTCCCCTTGGAATAAGTATCGGTCGCGCCCACATCCTGTGCGCCCAAATGTTGCAGGCGTCCACTCGGCACGGGTAGCTAATATCGATGATCCTCAGCGGCAAGGTCAGGTACAGGTTCAGTATTACTGGCAGGAGCAGGGACAGACGACATGGATTCGTCACCTGACTCCGTACGCAGGGGCAGATCGCGGACTATTCTTCCGTCCAGAAGTCGGGGATGAGGTACTGGTCGCTTTTGAAGAGGGCGATCCTGAACGTCCTGTAATTCTGGGGTCGGCATGGAATATGTCGGATGCGATTCCAAACGAAGATTTCTGGGGCGGAGAGACTCACAATAACGATGTAAAGCGGATCGTCACCAAGAGTGGCCATCGTATTTCGCTTATCGATACGCAAGGGGAGGAATCGATTGGAATAGCGACGCCGATCCATGCGAAGTTAGTGTTGCACGAAAAGGCCGCGGAGACGGGGAGGCCAGCGATTGTAATGAATGTGGACGACGGAGACCTGATTTTCAATGCTCCGAACGGACGTATTCATTTCCATGCTAAGTATTGGTCACGAGAGGTTGGAGAGTAATAAGGAGAAGTTATGGCGGTTTTTGATGGGAGCGTAAAGACACAACGCAGGGTTGCCGATCCCTTGACGGACAAGCAGGTCAGTTTGCTTGCCGCGCTTACATTGCCGTCTATTAATACTCCGGCGGCATTAGTGTATCCCGGTACGGATGTTTCGATTGTGCATGGTAATCAGCAGTTGCACGTCGATCAGAATCGTATGATGAAGGTCGATATGAACCAGGATGTCACGATCGGGATGAACGAAATCTATCTGGTGGATATGAACCGTACTATGACTGTTCTTGGGAATTACACCAGGACGGTCATGATGAACTCCCTGATCGACGTGACCGGGAATTATACGAAAAACATAATAAGTAATTACATGAAAAATGTGACAGGTAACTCGACCAATGTAATTACTGGGTTTTATTCAAAATCAGTGACGATGGACTACATCAAAACGATCAGCGGAGACTCGACGAATGTCATTACCGGAATTTACAGCAAGAGTGTTAAGTCAAATTATTTGAAGCATGTCGATGGAATTTCCAAGAACACTGTTATAGGCGACTACACTAAACTGCTAAGTTCAAACTATGTGAAAGTGGTGACTGGAAACTCAAACGTACAGGTGACGAGCGAATCCGTCGTACAGTATGTAGGAAATCATAGCCGGACTTTCGGTAACGATCACAAGATGTACATCAGCGGTAAGAATACACATACGACTGTTGGTCCTACGATTCGTACCGAGATCGATGTGGCGGTAACGCAGCAGATCGATAACCATGCGGATGCACACCCTTCGAATCTTAATCAAGACAAGAACGAGTGGTTCTCTATGGCAAATATGAAGGGGAGCTGGCAGAGAATTTTGAAGCTGGATTACACCACTGGTCCTGCGCTTTCAGGCGCAATCTTGAAGATGGATGCGAATGTTCTTAACTACGGACTAAGTGGAAGCCACAATACATTCTTTGTAGAAAAGTTTGACTGTGGCGGGTTTAAGAATGAAATTCTTGCAACAAAAACTAAAATAGAAGGGCTTAGCCAGAGAATTGGCGGTCTTTCTGTGGCAGCGTATGGAGCTTCAAGCAAAGCCTGCGGTGCAACCATGCGCGCAGGTGGGGCTGCCGTGAAATTTCTTGGGGGCGTTTTCCAGGCCATCCCAGGCAAGGTCCAGGCGGGAGTCACCTGGGCTATCAACCAGTTCATGTAGAGATAGGCCCGATGCTGAAAAATGAAGATGTACTCAGAGTCGATTCCAAAGCACTGTTGCCCTGGCGTTGGGCTGAATCGATGCGTAGTTGTTCACTGTTCTGGATTCCTGTGAACTTCAAACCGATTCCTCGTGGTCAACGGGAATGGTTATTGGAGTTTTTTACCAGACTATCCACTCGTTTGTCAGAGACAAGTGGGCTGCAGCCAGAGCATTTTATGCAGATGCAGATTGTTGATGAAAATGAACAATTGCGTAAATCATTTATGGACGCGATGCTGAAGGAATCGCCCATGCTCGGACGTTGCTGGTTGCCGCGAGGTAAAGCGCCTACCGCGGTATCTGATGAGGAAGTAGAGTTGCTTGCCAGTAAGAAGAAGGCGTTTCATGCCTATGACTATGCCCCAGCACAAGCATGGTGGTTTCTGAGTAGAGATACGGATGTGCTGCGTGAGCGATATCTGGGGTACGGTGGGCTCACGGCATTTTTCCTGAAACCTAGCGCTGAAGAAAAGTTGACGGTTGTGCCACCCGTAGCTAGCACAAAGATGATTATCCCGAAATTTCTTCGCAAGGAGCCAGGATTAAAAGTTGTACTCGAAGATTTCAATCCGCAAAAACCGAACCAGATTCCTGGCTTTGTCAGAAATCATCCTGCAATGAAACAGGTTTTTTCAATATTCGATGTCGATAAAGTGCAGGAAAAAAATAGAACACTGATGTCACCTTTTCGTGATCAGACGAAGGAGATATTCGGGGTTGGAATTTCGCATGATTTGGAATATGAAGGAATACTTTTTGTGCTTCCAAAGCTTGCTTCAGAGGATTTCTTTTCTCGCACAGATCAGGAGATTCGCCACTGGTTTGAGGTCTTTGACGTTTATATCAATGAGAGCCCTGAAGATGAGGGAATCATCATGGCATGCAAGGACAACCTGAGACCTTTGGTTGCATCGATCGTTGAAGAGATGCGTAACAAAGGGTATCGCTACTGGGAGGGTTGAGTCTTGGTCGTCAGGCAATCACAAGAACGAGCAAAGATGACAGAAGATCTACGCGTTTACCTTCCTGTTAAGGAGTTGCGTTTCGAAGGGAAGAGCAGCGGGTTTGAATGCTATTTCATCCCTGCACCGACTGGTCTGAGACCGGACTCGTATGACCCGGCACGCAGATTTCTTCAGGATTTGGTGGCGTATTTCACGGTTCGGATAGGGTGTGGCCACGAAAGTTTTATTCATATCGGTCAAACGCGAGAGGAGACAAGCATCCGCCTCTTTGCAGACAATGCGCGCAAATGGATTCCAGAGACGGGATTAGGAGTGTGGCCACATCATCCGGCACCGCGTATGTGGAAGATGGAGGATATGGAAGAGATCGACACGGATTCAGTGGTGCAGCCCTTGCTCCATTCTGTATTCCGCGTAACAGGCGATGCGAACGCACGTCTGGATGCGATGACAACGATGATTGGTACCGGCTTTGGATTGCAGCTTATCAGCCGTGTCGAAAGTGCCGTTTTACTTCGCGACCTGAGCGATTTGTTCCTCAGTTTTATTCAGGATCGGGTTTTTCGCATTTTTCCCTGGTATGTTCCTCTTTTTGAAAAGACAGTCCTCACGGAACCAATGGAATCACTTGCCTCTGATGCAATGCGCGGAATTACACTTTACATTCGCGAGAGCCCGGAAGATGGTGGCATCCTGATTGTGTCGGCTGAGCCCCTCATAGAGGTTTTTGCGCAAATGGGCTACAAGCAGGTTGAAAATGGACCTGCACTCCAATGGAAGTTAGGTGACTGAGTAGATGCCTGCATATGTTACAGATCTTTACGTTGCTTCACAGACAGCACGAGAGCTTGTTGTTGTCGATCCGTCGAACAAAGGCTTCGGCATCAGCTGCATGATTGCAGGATTACTTTTCCTGGTGATCGGTTTTGGCACCTTGTCCTATATGCGGATTGCTTTAATGCGCCCTGTACATTTCATGTTGTGGCTTATTCCAATCGTGGCTGGAGCGCCATTTGTTGTTATAGGACTGGTTTCGATGGTGAATACGAGGATCGTACTCTCGGCAGATGCGGGTGCATTGAGTGTACAAAAGACACTCCTGTCCATGCCGGTGAAGACGGCGGAATACCCTCTCGAACAGGTGCGCCTCGTCAAAGTAGGAGTGGGAGACGTTTGTCGCTTTCTTTATGTGAGCCTTGGTGACAGACCAGCCAAAAACCTGACAGGCTGTACAGATCGAACCGGATATAGCGAAGTCGCTGATGCCATGAATGCATTTCTGAATGCGAATCGTCGATAGCGGTTTAATCTCCAGATGCGAGACGGAAAGCCAACTCTTGCGGTAACTGCCGCTCCAGAATCTTCTCCTGAACGGTACGAATGTCATAGGTTACGCGGCAGAATTCGACGATTCGCATGGTCGAATCATAGATGCAATATGCGGCGCGGGGATCGCCGTCGCGTGGTTGCCCTACAGCGCCAGGGTTGAGAAGGTAAGTCCGTTCCGGGACGATGGACATCTGGTTGGGAAGGACATTCAGGCGCGATACTTCGAAGTGTCTCCGGTAGGGTTCTCCAATGAAACCTCCCTGTACGTGTGTATGACCAAAAAAAGTCAGTTGTTCTGTCACATATCTCAAACCTGTTTCCGCCTCGTGTTCGTGGAACATGTAGCGGTCCTCGTCGTCGGGCGCTCCGTGCACGAGATCAAAATCTTCTACCAGGACAGGGCCACGAGCAAGATTGAGTAACCATTGCAGATGATCCTCATGCAACTCTTCTCTCGTCCAACGGGAAGAACATTGTGCGACCGAATTGAAGGACTCGGAGGTGGCGACTCCCGAGCAGGCTTTGTCGTGGTTCCCACGAATAACAACGTCAGCATGTGTACGGATCCAGGAGACTACCTCGTTTGGATTCGGTCCATAGCCCACAATGTCACCGAGACAGAGAACCGCATGATAACGCCGGGTAGCGGCATCATGCAGGACAGCGCTCAGCGCTTCCCAGTTGGCGTGAATGTCACTCAGTATCAGAAAACGCAAAGCTGCTCTCTTGTGGCGTGTAATTCTCAAACTCGGATGAAAGTCTTTGCCTGCTGCTTCGGTGTTGCAGGAGCGGAAGGCAACTTATGGGGAGAGTCAATGGCTGTATAGATAGGGAACTACATTCTTCTTGCTGCATACGATGTGCTGGGGCTCGGTTTGCAATCTGCCAGGACATGATGGCACGTGTAATGAGAATGGCATCAACGATCGTATGCTTCATATGGTAATCCTGCCAGAGGCAGACGAACCCTGTTACCGGGTCGACGTTGATGTGTGAGACAGGGCGGGCGAAATAGGCTTCTAAAGGAAGAGTGGGGTAATAACGAGGGTATACATAACGAAGTTCATGCTCTGACTCGATATGCCGTGTACTGTCTTTTTCAATCCATGCAGGCGACTTCCGCAATGCGACACGAAATTCATCCGTGGATCGAGTGATAGCAGCGAAGACGGTTTGGTTTGCGCTTGCTAGTGCTTCAAGAAGCTGCCACTCTGCTTCCATTCGCCGATTGCGAAGATTCATCGGAAGACCTTAACCATTCAATACGATCGTTGATACGCGAAGGATATCGTTGGGACGAACACCTTGTTCTGGAAGAGGGGCTGAAAAATCGAGAGATTGGCCGTTCCAAACAACCTGCGGTTGTCCTTCACCCTTCAGATAATCTCCTCGCTCTCGCAACTCGAAGAGAATTTCATCGAGAGTTATATCGAGAGTTTCCTGCTCATCGATATCGACATTGAATTTTTGTTCAGCACGGACAGTATCGAAGAGCATTTGATACTTGGGCATTTTGATTCTCCTTATTCTCGACGAGAGACATATTACTTGTACTTTTCCGGACTGGCGCCAGCCTCTATAAACTCACTTACTTCGGTGGGCAGACCTGGGATGTTCCATCCACAGCGACTGCATTGGCCATTATTGTCATCCCAGCATGAACGGCATTGACTATGTCCGCAGTCTCTGCAAGCCCATTGTGCCTCATTCCAGTCTGCGGTACGAAGGCATAGAGCACATCGGCCTCCACGTGTCTGAGAGCCAAAGCGTTCCTGCCACCACGAAAAATTGGATGGTAGCAGAGATACTTGGTTCGCCTCGCAGAGGGAGCATCTGCCACGTTCAAACTGCCAACAATTTTCGCATGCAATCAGGTGGCATCGTGGGCATGCAAATGAGAGGAGTCCGCGCAGCCTGGCATGACATATCTGACATCTTGCTCCACGCAGACTAACTCGAAGGGCGATTATTCCAGAGGGAAGAACGGAAAAAACAAGAGCAAACCACGTGGCTGGCGTGTAATTGATTTCCGCGCCGACAAGTCCTAAGCCAAGACCTAGCAGACTGGCTACAACTGCGACAAAGGGGGGAAGATATATCTGTGTTATCTCAAGTGCAAGCACATATGTGCCGGCCAGTATGATTATGCCGCAAAGGAAACCTCCAGCCAGATCTCCGATGAGGCCCCAATGTGTAGCGATGAGTTGTGCTGCCGCAGCCAGGATGCCAAGCGCTGCAAGAAGAAGATTGGTCCGCAACTGCGTCATAAAGTACTCACGATCATCTCATCGCGCACACTGGAGCGAACTGCTAGCTCATTGCTACCACATGAAGGGCATACGGCCCACCGTCGAACCCAGGAGATACGCCGATCAGGAGAAAATTGTCTACCGCACGATCTGCATTCTGCAAGCGTGCAGATCGGAAAGATGATGTCAGACCTCTCAATGTGAAGTGGGCACTCCGTGCTGCAAGGGTGATAAATGGTTTGTGAGATTGATGCTTGATCAAGATCGAGATGAGTAGAAAAAGCTTCCTTTTTCTGAATGCTTGAAAGAGCTGTTTCTATCTGCAATCCAGCAACAATGGAAGACATGGTTGGTGTGCTTGTCCATACAGATTGGGAATGTGGTTCAGGAACCCAGCAAGCGTGTACCTTTGATTCCCACGTACTGAATAGCTCAGCGCGGCGTCTATTGGTAAGCAAACATGCGAAGCAGGCCGCAGTGTCTGCGCCTGGAAACCAGGATACGCGTCCTAAACGCGTACTCGTACCGCCTAATCCCCCGTCGCAGACTGATAATTTATATTGCGTGGAAAGCGCGGCTATCTCCATTCGTGCCAGATCTGTGTCCACGCAACTGAAGAGTACTTCGGCGCTTGAAAATTTTTCAGATGGAATGTCCGCTATTTCCAGCGGCATTCCGGCCCACCGGGTTTGAGGGAACAGGGACCGAAGCTGATCGAGAGCATGGGAAACCTTGTTCTCACCCGCGGAGCCTGACCTGAACAGTAAAGAGCGTGTGATGTTTTTTTCTTCAAGGATGTCAGGATCTGCGATAAACACTGACTTGCAACCTAGAAGTCCGAGGTTTTTTACTACCTCAGAGCCGAGCGCGCCTATGCCTGCAACCAGAACATGGTGAAACACAATGAGTTCTCCAGCAGAAATCTCTAACGGTGAAGAGGTCTGAAGCCTCCTCAGTATACAAAGTGCAACACTGTGTTGAGCCAGTAAAAATATCCAATGAATACAAAATCCCATCTAAAACATTCCAGATTTTTGGGACAAAAAGCGTAGGAATGGACACATCGCTCGTGCTCTAAATGAAGAGAATTCACAACAGACTGTGAAGTGCACTGTATCGATGTACGGAAGTATTCCGCCACGATTTTTGCTGTGCTAAGCCATGGAGTTGCAGCTTCTGCATGAATATTTATCAGACACTTTATTTCATGTCGCTCGCCGGGGGAACAGCTGGCCTGCTCGCATGGGCTGCACAGGCGCTCCTTGTTTTGTTGATACCGGCAGGTTCTCCAGTGTGGCCATCTGCCGTAATAGCTGCAGCACTTCTTGGCGGTTTCATTGGTAGCTTCACCGTAGCGTTTGATGAAAAGTGGGCAGGCAATCGTGTGCAGCTGCGCTGGGTAACAGTAGGTGCTCTGATTGGCTTCGGAGCTGGACTGCTATCTGGTGCGGTACACCTACCTTTGCGTAACGCTTTGCCTGGGGCGCTTTCGCTCGGCACAGTTCTTGGCTGGACGGTAAGTGGAGCGATGATCGGCGCGGGATTGGGAGCGCGCTGGATTTCGGTCAATCATGCTCGGCTCGCGCATGGCATGGTAGGTGGAATGTGCGGGGGATTTCTGGGAGGGTTAATCTTTGGAACTCTGAGCCAATGGCTGCCGGGCATCTCTCAGGCCGTTGCATTTGTTCTGACTGGTGCGGGCATCAGCTTCGGGATCGCATTTGCTCCGATCCTTCTTCGCGACGCTGTATTGAGGTTTGTCAATAGTGGCGATCCGCGAGCCACAAGCAAACTGGGTAAGAAAGAGTGGGCTATTCAAGAAGGAGATAGCTATGTTATCGGTAGCCAGAGCGCAGATTTATCTAAAACGACTTATGGACGGGAAGTGGATATCTATCTTCCTGATGGAACGGTAGCGCCTCATCATGCACGTATTTATGGCAAAGATGGACGGTTTTATGTAACTCGTCATCCTGAACTTATGTCGGAAGCAGCATTGCGTCGCTTTGTGCTCAAGGTACAGAACCGTTCCGTTACTATGCCATTCGAGTTGCAGGATCAGATGTTGATCGTTGTCGGTCGCACGACCCTGATGTTTGTAGCAAAGCAGAAAGCGGGACGAACGCGATGATGAAAATCGTTTCCCGCATTGCAGGAATTGCTCTCGCCATCATGGGGGGGGCGTATGTGTCGGTGTATGCGCAGCAGCAGGTCGCGCTCGATTTTCTGGCCAAGCCTGCGTTGGTTGAGTGTGAGCCCGAGGGGGCCGAGCCCTGTTTTCGTCTGCAATTTGGATTTGTAGATGCCACAGGAAATGCGGTCAATGTCCCTCTTCCACCGCCGAATGCGTTGACATCTCATGTAGAGGTTCAGATCGATGGGGAGGCCGGTCAACCATTTTATGCAGTAGCAACTGCTGGATCTAGGGTTGCGGCAAGCCGCCCGCAGACTACACTCCTACTTTTCGACATTAGTGGCAGCATGTTGGCCTCTGACCTCGCAGGCCAGTCGCGCTTCGAGGCAGCTAAAGGAGCGGCCGCAGAGTACTTGAGAAATTTTTCCGATGGCCAGGATCGTGTGGCCATTGTCCCCTTTGCCAGCCGCAATGTCGAAAATACGATAGCAGCCGCACACTTTGTAACTACGCGTACCGAGGCCCAAGCGGAACTAAACGCGTTGCCGCAGCCTGAGTCTCACAACAATACAGCCTTGTATTCTGCGGTCTATGATGCAGTTGAGACTCTACGGCAGCAACAACATTCAGGCGAGGAGAGACCACGCCTGATTCTGCTAACTGATGGGACAAACGACGTACACCCACAGAGCGGAGACGATTCGGGGCTTCTTGCGGGGGCGAACGGACTGGCTACCGCTGCGGCGGCTGTACAGCAGTCCGGTGTTGATGTTCTGCCCATCGGCCTCGGTGATAGGCAATCGATCGATGAAGTAGCGATGACGCGGCTGGGAACACGTCCTCCACTGATCACCTTCGACCTCGATGCATTGCACAAAGCTTTTCAACTAAAACAGATGTCGCAGGATGGAAGCCTGACTGTTATGGTGCAGGCGCCAGAGAGTCTTGCGTCGCGGACGCTTCTCGCCGGTCGAGTTGTTCGCTTCAGAGCGAAGGTTACGCTCTTGGATGGCACGGTGCTTGTAGAGAATCGTCAGGCATTATGGGTGGCGCCACCGGTAGCCACACCGTCTTTTGAAGGCGAGGCAACGGATGCGGAGCAGCGCGCTTTTCTTTCAAGTGCTCGCCTCGATCATGGGACACTCTGGCTCTTTCTCCGTCCCTTCTTCGTCTTTGCAGGATTGGCTGGGGTTCTAGCTATTTTGTGGTTTGGGCTGCCAAGGCTATTGTGGCCGGAGCTATATGACAATCGCTCAGCACGTCCAGTGCGCCCAGAGTATTGGCCTGGAGCGGAACCAATGACACGTCGCGACAACCAATTTCCTGCTCGACAGGTACCGCCGGGCTTTGAAACTGCGGGCCGCGGGGAGCGGATGCCTGTTCGTGCTCCTGCTGACCATACGATTGTTCAGCCGGTTGCAGGATTCGATCCAACAAAAACACGATTGAGCTAATGGAAGGAGTGCTATGCCGATTATTGAGGTGAAACGTCAGGGAGTACGACCTGCGGTACGTAAGGTCCCCACGAGCACATGTGCGGTAACGATGCCTATGACGCTGGATCAGGTAGGACGGGAGACTCGCTCAGACAGCGAAGAACCGGAGATGGTGGAGTCGGTGCAACATGCCTTCGAGAGATTCAACCCGCAGATGAAGTTTAGAGGAACGGCTGGTGAAGAGGAGACGGAGTTTCAGGCGGAACTGCGCTTTCGTAGCATCAAAGACTTCGAACCTGCCAATATCATGACCCGTCAGGAAGTGCAGGCGGAAGATGGCACGGTGTCCTACCTGCGAAACGACCTCGCCGATCTAAAAAACAATATCGACTTAATGTATCGCCTCAAGGATCGCTGGAAGCTGCCTGCCGTGCGCCGTGCGTGGGCTAATCCAGAGCAGCGCAAACAGATTATCGCTGCTTTGGCACAGCTACGGGATGAACTTGACAAAGTTGTGGAAGGAGAAAAGTAAATGGAGACGCTCACGAAATCTACCAGTGAAATTCTGGGGGACGCACCGGCACGCGATGTTTTACTGGAGATTTTCGCCGATCTGCATCCTGGCCTGATCGATGAAAACCGCTCGATCACCTCCATTTTTACGCCTCAGAGCGCGCGAGAATTCCTATCTCAACTTTCTGATGTTACTTCGCTGCTCAAGGAAGAAGATAGCTTTGAAGAGACTCTGGCAAAGCTACAGACTCAGATCAACCAAGCAGAAATAATGCGAGATGAATTGCTGGAGCAGGTCTTTTTGCAGATAAGACCTATTGAGCGTAGCTATCGCGAATTGCAGACTTTTTTTGACAATACGAAAATCTATGACGGCAAGCAGCGGAAGCCGATCGAACTATTTATCTGGAATACAGATCCGCGTGAGATGAAGAATGTGTATAGCATGACAGTCGCTGCGGTAGAAAATTTCTGCAAGAAACGCAATGACAATTTCAATTTTCGTGACGATATCTGCAACCTCGTTATTCCTGGCTGGATTAACCAGCCCGTACGGGAACGTCTGGAAAGTATTGCGAACCAGTGGGGGATTCTGCTCATCACAGATATCGATGATGAGAAGTCTTTTCAAAACGTGGAACGTAACTTCCGGCCCGGCGGTAAGTATGAGTTTTTGAAACGGCCTGAGGATCGCGCTGCTGCCGATGTTGTTGTCATGGGATATTTGCAGTTACGCCCGAAGCATTGGTTTGAAAAGACGATCGACAGTGGGGATGACTTATATGGTCCTCCATCACTCGCTTTTGCTGGTGCTGTGGCGCGCACGGACGACAGCGCCGGAATGGCGCAGGGGCCAGTTGGCTCTCGTTTCGGACAGGTTACTGGACCGGAGAAAGCCAGGATTGAGCCACTCATCAGCGAGATGGAACACATCAGCATGGAGCGTCAATTGATCCCGGTTATTCGCGATGCGGATAATAAGCTCTGCTTTTTCGGATGCCGTACTCTTGCAGACGATCCTTATGGCGTATATAAATTTTTTACTTCGTATCGCATTATTCGTTACATTGAGCGGTGCTGCAGGCATTATCTGCTGCAGGTAGCTGGTCAGGTGCTTACGCGCGAGTTTATGGACGAAGCTATTGAGAAGCCGATTGCGCGCATGTTGCAGGAGCAGGTAGAGGCTGGCACGCTTCTTGATTACAAATTGGAAATCGATCGTGATGCCAATAAGCGCATGCAGGGTATCTGTGACATCAAGTTGGAAGTCATGCCGGCTGGACCAGGGGAAACTTTCAACCTCAAGATCGATACCCCCGAGTTTGCTTCTGAAGGAGCAAAGCAAGCACAGGCAGGCCGGTAATGTTCATCTGCTGGAGATAGACGGGAGCCAGTATGTGGATCGATAGCATCCTGTGCTTTTTCCGAAGGCTGTTGCACAATCGGTCTAAAGTTCAACCGAAAACCACCATAGATGAAAAGAGGACAAATGACATGTCAAGCCCATTGCGCAGCACAGTTACTGTAGATGGAACTAAGTTTGATGCACTCGCGAGCACGGTACGTTTTGCCACATTGAAAGATCGCGCGGGGATGCCGGAGATGGGGACGCTCTCCACTGCGATCAAGGTTTATGTCGACTTTCACGATGACACGAATCTGACTCACGGTACGCTGCAGAAACTCTTCAATCTTGCGAATGTCGTAACGCGCGACAAGATTGTGGATATGAAGATTGAGTATTGGAAGGATGACGCGAAGAAGGATGCACTGTGCAGTTACAAGTTCAAAGGCTGGGTGAGCCGCTTCGAAACTGCAAATCCATTACCGAGTTCGACCCCGGATGGCAACATCGATACCAGCAGCTTTTCGACAGTGAATCACCTGCTCACACTTGAACTTGAGCCAGCGATGAACCAGCAGAATTTTAAAGACATCTCGATGGGCAATTAACAAGGCAGGGAGAAGTGCTTGTCCGCGGTGTTGCTGATGCCGCGGACATAGCTCCCTCGACAGATTTAAGCGATATTCTTCCTGCTTTCAGGAGAGATGACATGTCTCCGGTCTATTCTGCAGAAAATTCATTGTCCCGGTCCGTTGCGTTTCCGTTGCGTCTGCGACAAGGATTACTGCAGAAAACAGAGGAACGAGAGGCATATCTCGTCCTTCTGGGGATCATGGCGCGTACCCCCCAGGGTTCTTGGCCTGGGCATGCTCTATTTGGCTTTCACGAGTTTTTTTCTGAGGTTACTAAAGATAGGTTGTCTCAGGAATTGCGTACTCGCATGGCAGAGAAGATCGTTATGGAAATCAATACAGTTCTTGTGGATCTCGAACTTAAGCGTTATTCAGTTGACTCGTTGACGCTGGATCCGCTGGAGAGCGACTTGTCTTGCAATGGCCGTGCGCGATGGCCGGAGGGGCGTGGCGTAACACTGATGCTGCGAGAGAACGGCAGCGGCCATGCTGTAGGGTATGCCCTATGAATTCAAGCGCGGCAGAGATAGATCTAAAGCTTCGCGATGACTTTCGCCGCTATTTGCATGAGTACGGCATTGAGTCCGCACAAATTGACCCAGTGTTGGCGGTACTCTTTCGTACATTGGCAGCGCAGATTTACGCACTCTCGTCGAACACGGACAGACTGAAGGCCGCGCTGTTGGATGAACTTCTCGAAGGACTTGGTTTTGAACGCCATTTTGCACATCCAGCCCAATTGGTGGTTCGCTACGGATATCAGGGAGATACGGTGCACGTGAGTGCGGGCAGTACGCTAAGCGGCGAGCCTGACGGTGGGGGACGTATGACCTTCACGACGGATTACGGCATCTCCGTTTCGTCTGCACGCATTGCAGGAGTATTTGTCTATCAGCGTACGGATGAAAAAAATAACGGAGAGTTACGTCTGTTGAGTGGTACAGAGCTTCCGCCCGAGAGCTTGCGGGCTGGTCCATCTTATGGCCCTGTTCCTGCCGATCTAGGAGCGCATCCGGCAATTTATATTGCTGTAGAAAACCTGGATTCCTCCTATCTTTCCAGGCATGGTGTGTTCCTGCAAACCAGCCCGGAAGCAATCCTGTTGAATGCTCAACTGGAAAGTGAAAACTGGTGTTTGGCTTCAAACAGTGGAAGATTTGAAGCAGAGGGCGTGCTTCGTCCGCATGACCTGAATGCAGGGCAACACGAGTTGCGGTGGCTTCAAAAGGCAGACGAGGCAGAGTTATCTGAAGATGGAGTTGAAAGCGCTTTTCTCCTTGGTGGTTTCTGGAGAGGAAAATGTTTTGTATTCCCGTTCGTTCCATCGGAAAGGCATTTCCAGTGCGAGGTTCCGCAAGGACTTATGGCTCCATTGCGTGCAATCTTTGAACGACCGTCCTTTTTTATCAAGCAGCGAGCATGGTTGCGCATTCAATTGGATGCGCGCGTAGAACCTCTACACGCGGCGATCTCCTCTGTTTATCTACATGCACAAAGTGCTTCTAACATAGAGTGTTTCAACCAGACGATAAAGTTTGCAGAACACGGTACAACCATTCCTGTTAGCAGAGAGACGGGAGGCAGATTTTTTCTGGTGGCGCCTCTCTCAATTAGCGGCGAGAGTGGGGAGAGTTATATCCCTGAGTTTCAGCCATCTTTTCAAGCTGGTATCGGACGTTACAAGATGCATCAGGGATATCTCACTTTGCTGCCTGGAAAGATGCCGAATGGAAAAGATGAGAGCTACGCCAATGTGCGTCTCTGGATGACGATGGGGGCGACGGGCAACCAGATGGGAGTTGCGCGGCTGCAAAGCTTTACGAGAGAACCGGTGCGTGGCCTCACGGTTGAAAATATTACGGCTGCTGCAGGTGGGGCTAATAGTGAAGCTTTGAATGCAGCGCAGAGACGGTTTGCTGAAGCATTGTTGTCGCGTCAGCGTCTGCTAACCCGCACCGATTTGGAAGTGTCGATCCGTTCTTTCGATCGCCGTATTGCGAGGATTGATGTGCAACCCGTGCTTGCACGCAAAGCCCGAGGTCTTCGTCGTCTGCACCGCATTACGGTCGCGGTGGAGCGTGATCGATTTGCCGCTCCGGAAGAAGAAGCACGTCATCTCGTTGCGGATTTGCAGCGTTTCCTGGCAGAGCGTTTGCCGCTCGATGTGGATACCGAGGTGGAACTGACATGGATGTGAGCATGTCGCCTTCTCAGGAGCAACATCCGATGATGCCGGACTTCGTCCAGAATACAGCGGGTTTTGCGCACACGGTCGATTCGGCGGTGCATGTACTTGACGCGCTGGGTATATCTGAGTCGCGACTGACGCTGCACATGGCCGGTTCTGGAAAAGCAGGCATGCAGGTTGTACGGCAGTCTCCGTCACCTGGCACGAGACTTACCCCCTCTGTGCCTGTTGCGCTTTGGATTTCAGGGTTCGGGTTCTTTAATGCGCTACCGCTGCCGATGCGCGAACAGGGCGGAGAGGCCGAGATGGGAACGCGAGAGCTTTCTCAACTTTTCGATGATCCGTTGCAGAAGGCAGCACAGTGGATGCGTGCCGGGGCACCACTCTTCAGGATCGGTCCAGAAAAGTATGCTGCCTGCCGCCGCTGGATCGGGCTCTTTGAGATAGATTCATCGCGCTGGCCTGAAGAGATGCTTTATCCGCTTGCGTTGCTTGCTCCCACTTTGGCGACTATGGCTGGACGTGAGGTTGGAATCAGGCTTGCCTTTCTCGTTCTACTTGGAGTGCCTGTGAGCAAAATTCTTTACGACCGTGCATATCGTCTACTTGCTCAGGAAGATCATTCACTGCTTGGTTCCAGGGCCAGCCGACTTGGATGTGATCTTCTCGTTGGCGACCGGCAGCTCGACATGGATTCGATGACGATCCAGTTAGGTCCCGTATCGTTTGATGTCTATAGAGAATTTCAATCTGAGTACGGTCATCGATTACTCCAGATGACAGCAGACCTATGTGTAAGCGCCTATCAAAACTATTTCGTGACGTGGTTGCTTGAAGACCCGCGCGAGGCTCCACGTCTGGGTGTCGCGACGAAGAACAGCTACATCGGTCTCAACTTTCATCTGGGAAGAGGAGCGAGTACATGAGTTCCGAAGATATTCGTTATAACGCGGTTAACTGGGAGTTTGGGATGCTCGTTACTCCTGAACACTTTTTGCATCAGGAACGCTTTCATGAAGCGACCATGCTATGGATGCTGCGTTACGCACATGATAGCTTCGGACTGATTGGCGGTGGGCCGCGTCTTTCGGAAAGCGAGTTTGGTGCCGTACGGCATGATCCTGTTATTACGATCTCTGAAGATGAGCACACGCTTCGGATCGCGGTAACGCAATGCCGTGGTCTAACTGCCGCCGGTACGCCAGTAGAAATTTGGCCGGAACATCCTCTGAATCAGGCGTTCGACAAAATAGAGTTGCAGGGAGTCGGTGAGGCTCGTGTTTATATCGTAGCTCTGCCCCATACCTATGTTGTGCTCGATGGTCCGCGGGATGAGCATAACCCTCAGATGCAGACAGAGCGGACCCGTGCGTATCGCTTGACACTACAGCCACATGGTGAAGAGATACAGCATGCTATTGCTATAAGTCGGTTGTGTCGTTCTGCAAGCAGCATTGTGTATGAGAAGGATTCAAGTTTTATTCCGCCCTGCATGAATCTGACTGCTTTTAGTGAACTCAGTGCGGCGTGGCGACGCATTGTCGAGCAGTTAGCCTACCTTTCCAGTCGCTTTATCGAATTGCATCGTGCGATGCAGGAGTACATCGAACTTACGCGAGAGCGCGGCATCGATGTAAGCATTGACCGGGACACACTCGAGTTTGTGAAACGGATCATACCTGCTATAGAAATGTGCCTCCATCACTCCCTGAACCCTGTGCAACAGCCCGCTCAATTCTTTGGGCATCTCCGCATGTTTCTTCAGGGAGCTGCGGTCAATCTCGATTTGAGCCCACCGGTACAGCAATACTTTGATGCATTGAGGAACGCCGGAGAGACAGAGTTCGTGCCTCTCGTCGAACAGCAAAAACAGATGTTGAGGACTTCCAGGCGTTGGCGTGTAGAGGATGATTTAGGTGTAGAGGTGCGTTTCGTGCAGAGCTCCTTGCGCAGTATTCAGGCACTTGAGCGCGCTCTTGAAGGGAAATACATTGATTTTCGCGTGAGTCCTACCCTTGACACAATGAACTTTGTCTTTGATCGAGGAGGCAGCGCACTTTACAAACTGGCTGCTAAGCCAGCCCGCCTACAGGGTTTTGGCGATGAAATGACATTTCATTTTGCAGGCATCCGTCTGGAAGGACGTGAGAAGTACAGGATGATTCTTAGCTCTGAACCGGAGCAGGAATATGCGGCAGATTCGCGAATCCCTGTGGAGATTCGCATCAATGAAGGCAGTGGTTCACGTCGAGTTCCGATTCATGGTGTTGCCCAGGTACGCTTCGCCGGGCAGAGAAATGTCGAGTTCGACTTTGACGCGCCGGACATTGCAACTGTAACTGATTTGCGTGTTTCTGTGCCAGCACATTTCAGTGTGCGGACGGCGCTCCTGTTTGTACGGCATCGCTTCTATGCACAGGATGGGGAGCGAATGAGTGTAGCGAGCGAGTTGCCGCTCCGCACAAATCAGCCGTCGAGATTACATGAAGAGGTGGAACCTGCTACGCCTACCGGTCCCTTTAGACCTCCTCTACAGGCACGGCCCGATCAGCGAAGCCAATGGAACTCCCGAGAAGATCAAGAGCAGAGGCCGATAGAAAACTCGATTCCTTCACCCCGCAGACGTCGTTTGGAATAGAAAGGGAAAACCTATGGCAATTCCATTGGATAAGTTATCCACCGAATGTGAAGATGCTTTGGAGCGCGCTCGACTCTTTGCAGAGGAACGTAGACACGCAAGCATTGCTCCTGAGCACCTGCTTTATATTCTGCTGGAGGAAGAGACGGCCCTGACATCTTACCTTGAACGAGCAGGAATTTCGAGGACTCCCATACTTACGATGCTTACTACGAGGCTTAATCGCGTACCCCTAAATTCGCTTGAGCCTGGAAGGCGTCCTGTAGCTTCGCGTGATCTTCGGGAACTGATCGAGCATTCTTTTCAAGAGATGGAAGTAAGGGGAGCCGAGACAGTGTCTCCGATTGACTGCGTGCTGGCTATCACCGCGCGTAACAAGGAGATCGCAAAGGATTTACGTGCAGCTGGTATTACGCGTGAAGCGTTGGTTGGGTGGGATAAAGCTGATAAGACGAATGAAGTGTTTGGTGGATCGGCAGGAGTAAGTGAAACAGGCGCACGCACTGGAGTAAATGCTCCCGGCAAGCTGCTTGCACGATTCACTCGCGACCTTACGGCGCTTGCCCGCGGTGGAGAGTTGATGCCTGTTGTGGGACGCGATGAGGAGATTCGCCGCGTGCTGCAGATTCTATTGCGTAAGACCAAAAGCAATCCTGTTTGTGTCGGAGATCCGGGGACCGGAAAAACCTCCATTGCTGAAGGAGTGGCTCTGCGCATTGCTGCGGGCGATGTTCCGGAATCACTGAAGGCCTGTAAGGTGTTAGCTCTTGATCTCACCGCGATGGTAGCAGGCGCGAAGTATCGTGGTGAGTTTGAGGAACGGATCAAAGGACTTGTCGATGAATGTCGCATGCGCAAGGGCGAAATCATTCTTTTTCTCGATGAATTGCATACCCTTGTAGGAGCAGGAGGGAATGAAGGCGGAATGGATGCCGCCAATATCATGAAACCTGCTCTTGCACGCGGTGAGCTTCGTTGCATTGGTGCGACGACCTTTGACGAATATCGCGAAAAGATCGAAAAAGATGGAGCGCTTGCGCGTCGCTTCGATGTTGTCACGGTCAAAGAGCCGACGGACGACGCGATGATGGTTATCCTCCGCGGGATCCGGCCCCGTTATGAGGCCTATCACGGCATTCGCCTGACAGACGAGGCTCTACGAGCGTCGGTCAAACTTTCGCGGCGTTACCTGCCTACGCGTTTTCTGCCAGATAAGGCCATCGACATTCTTGACGAAGCTTCGGCTCGTATTCGTATGCAGAAGGAATCGAAGCCGAGCGAAATCGATCGGCTTGAGCGGCTGTTGGGAGACAAGCGGTTGGAACTCGAAGGCATGCCGCGTGAAGCGAAGCAATTCTCTATCCTTTCGGAGGAGGTTGATGAACTGGCAGATCGTGTCGATGCATTGACATGCGAATGGCTCGCGCAGAAGCAGGCCTCGGATAGCCTGCAGGCTACAAAACAAGCGATCGAAGAACAGAACACGCAGCTTGCAGAAGAGCAGGCGGCTGGGAACATCACACGCGCAGCGGAGATTCGCTATGGTTCATTGCAGTACCTTGAGGCGCAACGTCTTGATCTGGAACGACAGTTTGAAGAGAACGCCGATTGTAGCCCCTTTGTACCCGACGAAGTGCTTGCAGAGCATGTCGCGGAAGTGATTGCGGACCGTGTCGGCATTCCGATTAGCCGTATGCTGGAGAGCGAACGGGAGAGGTTGGTGAAGCTGGAAGATCGCCTGGCAGAACGTGTTTTTGGCCAACCTGAGGCAGTGCTCGCTGTAGCAGATGCTGTGCGACGTATGCGAGCCGATCTGGAAACTCATCGGAAACCGAATTCGTTTCTTTTCGTTGGGCCTACTGGTACTGGAAAAACAGAATTAGCGAAGGCGCTTGCCGATGCGCTCTTTGACGATGAGACAGCTCTGATCCGTATCGATATGGGCGAGTACAAGGAGAAGGGATCGGTTAGTGGTCTGATCGGTTCTCGTCCAGGATTGATTGGCTCTGACGAAGGTGGTTACCTCACGGAGCGAGTGCGGCGTAGTCCTTACTCCATTGTGCTCTTCGATGAAATAGAGAAGGCCCATCCCGAGGTACTGGATCTGTTATTGAGTGTGCTCGATGAGGGAAGATTGACGGATGCGAAGGGGCGCTTCTGCGATTTTTCCAATTCGATCATCTTGTTTACCTCCAACCTGGGCGCTCGTGAAGCTATGAGTGCAAGTGAAGATGTGAAGGAACGCCGCGCCATCATTCTGGAGGTAGTTCGAGTAACACTGCGGCCCGAGTTATATAACCGTATCTCACAGGTGGTGTCTTTCGATCCACTGACCTCTATTGAACTTGAACGCATTGTGAGAGTTTCGTTGGGTCGTCTGCGTAAAAAACTCGCGGAGGAACGCGACGTAGAGATGCAGGTTGATGAAACGGCGCTCCAATATCTGGCAGAGATCTCCTACGATCCGGAGTACGGTGCCAGGCCTGTGGGCAGAACACTACAGCAGATCGTCTTATCACCTTTGGCTACAGCCTTGATTGCTGGCGAGATTGAGCACGGACAGAAGTTTCAGATTCGTTATGAGGAAGAGACAGGACTTGTCTTTGATGTTTCCGAGAATGCCAAGACTACTGCATAGCATACGGGCATGGGCCGCGTGCATCCTGCTTCTATGTTTTGCTCTGCGCGAAGCGGCCTCGGAGCCCCCTTCGCATTTGTCCCCCGATGTGACGGCGCAGGGCTGGATCCAACTCTTTGATGGAACCTCGCGTTTTGGTTGGATCACTGGTGGTGGCGACTGGCAGGTGACCGGGAATGCGCTGGTCTCGGATGCGGCACAGTCGAACTGGGTACGTACGACCGCTTCCTTCTCCGATTTCGATTTGAAGTTCGAGGCTCGTGTTACAGGTGGTCCTGCTACGCTGCTGCTGCGTGCTGATCCGCAAAGTAAACCGGCGCAGTCTGGATGTACGCTGTCGTTGAATGATGGCACGATTGCTGGAATAGGTGGTGGAACTGCGGGGGCAGCCTCCAATGGTTGGAACAGCTACGAAGTGCAGGCAGATGGTACTCATCTGGTCGCAAGCCTTAATGGGAAGATTACCGCGGATGGCAAAGTCACAAAGAGCCGGATAGGTTATTTTGAGTTTGCTTCACCAAAGGGCACCCGTCTGGAAGTTCGCTCGATTCTCTTGAAGCCTCTTGGACTCTCGCAACTGTATAACGGTTCGAACCTGGATGGCTGGAAGGCAGTGTCTGTGCCTGCACCGCAAGGAAAATCAAAGCTGCATCTTCCGATTCCGGGATTGTCAGGTAAGCCGAAAGCTCCTCCCACTGTGCAGTGGTCTGGGCTGGGAGGAATTCATGGACAGGGCGGCATTGGGCAACTTGAGTCGGGTGTGGCCTACGACGATTTCGTTCTGCAGTTCACCGCAAAGGTTGTGAACAAAGATGAGCACGGCGGTGTGGAGATGTTCTTCCGTGGACAGCCGAATCAGTTCGATTCGGGTTATGCCATAAGTATTGACAGCGCTACGGACCGGCAGATGCAGGATGGAAAATCTTTCGGTACGGGCGGCCTCGTCAAGCTGCAGAGAGCACGAGCTGCTTCCGTAAACCCCGGACAATATTTCACTGGCACCGTGGTCGCGCGCGCACACCGGTTTTCTGTCTGGATCAACGGAATGCAGGTAACGGATTACTACGATGCGCGTCCTGAGGGGCAGTATCGCGCAGCCGCTGGTCCACTGGGATTCCGAGTGCAGAACGAGAAGTCCACACTTGACCTTCGGGGCATCCATGTAGTGAGTCTTCCCAAAGGACCTGAAGCGCCACCTCCACCGGCACCGGTTGTAGCGGAGGCTCCTGCAGTGCCTGTGCCTGCAGGAGCGGCACCCGCTCCTGTACCTATCATCATGCCGGGGCAGTCTCCGCAGGAGAAGGCTGAACAGGAACAGGTTCGCAAGTTGACCGTGGCTGCTTTGGAAGCCTCGACTCCAGAAGAGGCTGTCCGCATCAACAAGCAGATTCTTGTTCTTGACCCCGGAGATATGCCCGCCCAACAGCGCATGGATAAAGCGCAGGCCGCAATTGATGCGGCGAATGCGCAGCGCGAGCATGGCAAGCAAGAAGAGCAGGCTTCTGCGGAGAAGCTGGAGGCAAATAATGTTCGTCGCGCTACACTTTTGCGCGAGACGCAGGATGCATTGCTCCTGGGGCGTCTCAATGAAGCACAAGACAAGTTGAATGATGCACAGCGTCTTGGCGCCAACGGGCCAGAAGTGGACCGCTTGCATGAACTGATTGCTTCGAGAATGAGAAACCGCCTCCTGCTTTATGCAGGGCTTGGTGGAGGCAGCATCTTAGCCTGTGTGGGATCGCTCTTCTTCTTCTGGAGACGTCGCGGAAAGACGAAGATTGTGTATCTGGTTTCGATGGATGGAGTCGATAAAGGGAAGCGTTATCTTCTGAATCAAGAGGTGACACATATCGGCGGTGTTGCGATGGATGGTGGCAGGAAAAATGAAGTGCTGGTTCGCGACCCGGACCGGCAGGTATCTCGCTTTCACTGTGAGGTGCATAAGCGCGGCAACAACTGCTATCTCATCGATCTGGACAGCTCGAACGGGACATTCCTGCATGGCCATTCGCTTCAGCCTGGCATGGCGGTCAGGCTACGCAATGGAGATAAGTTCACTCTGGCGCGTTCAGCAGCGTTTGAACTGCGCGTGGACCGTCAGAAAAAATAAGAAGACTTCAGTACATCTGTCCATAGATCGGGTGCGAGGCAAACTCCTTATCAGCACTGTGCCCGATATGTGCTTGGAGGTATTCCTACCTGCCGCCGAAAAATTCTGGAGAAGTGCTGGTGGGTCCGAAAACCCGATGCGAGTGCGACATCGAGAATCGAATGGCTTGGTTTGGCCAGCAGAGTTTTTGCGTGTTGAATCCTACAGTGGAGAACGAATTGATGAGGTGTCTTCCCAGATGTTTTATGGAAGAGACTGCAAAAATGAGAGGGGCTTAGTCCGACATCACGCGCCAACTCGCTTAGCGTGATCTCTTGTTCAATGTGGGAATGAATGAATTCCGTCACGCGCTTCATCCGATAGGGAGCGAGGCCGCCTTTATATACCTGTGCTGTGCGGCGCGCAATGCCATCGTAGCGTACAAGAATTGCTGCAAGAGCCTGTTCGATTCCATCTATAAATAAACGACCGGCGGGATACCCATGAAGCCGCTCGCGCTCAAGCGCGAAGAGCAAGGATGAGAGTCGTGTATCCTGTGCGGCAGTTTCGACCGACCTGCTGCCTTCGAGTGGTGAGACCGAAGCTTCGGTAGCTTGTTCGATGGCTGTATTGGACAATTGCACGGCCAGGACAGAAGCGGCTGTGCTCCAGCGAAAGTGCTGGACGCACCCACGTTGTTCGATGACTACAGTGCCCTTTGTTCTGTCTACGCTATGGGAATAGTCGTTATCGTATTTGTATTCTACGGTACAACGGCGCAGGTATAGAATCAGCACCTGCTCCGGGATAATTGCTGTTTGCCACTCGGTGGGGCATATCTCATGCCGCTCTATGAGCAGTGATGGCGACGGTGAAAGAGAACCATGAAAAGCGGAGTCGAATAACGGGCTGGCTTCACCATTTTGGATTGCCAGAATTCGACCTTCGGATCGCTGAAAGGGGAGTTTTTCAGACATTTTTTCGCGAACGGTGCGGCTGTATATATATGTAGTGGTTTAGCGTTCAAGGAATCGTTTCGATCTGGCCGTTCTCGGACGAAACGTAAATCTTCCTTGTAAGGAGTTTTACGCTAGTCGATGAGTCACTTCGGTCAATAGGGGATGAAAATCGCCATAGAAGCTCCTGCAGGGCGATCCTCATGAGTGTGCTATGCCGATTGTTATGTGTTAAATAAGTGCTGGAAACGGGAAGGATTAATTTGTCTGCGAGACTCCCGCACTAGTGGTTCAGTTGAGTAATGGAGTATCCGATTTTCGTAACATGCTTACGGAAACGGAGAGAATAAAGTTGGCCACGAGGGCGACGAAGCCTGCATTCAGCCCGTGGAAAGGATCTTGATGCGAAAGCATCAGGGTTCCGGCAATGAGGATGCCAGCTACAAGTCCAACTGTAATGCCGGTCGCATTTGCGCGAGGCCAGAAGAGCCCGAGCACAACGCCGGGGAAGAACTGCGTTACTCCCGCATAGCCCAGCAGAAGAAGAGCTACCAGTGTGGTTGAGCTGTGCAACGCCAGGTAGAAGCTGGCAAGTGCTAGTACAAGAACAGTGATCTTTGCGAGACGCGCGACTTTGTCTTCGGCCATCTGCGGAGAAAAGATCGGACGGAAGACATTTTTGGCGAAGAGCGTAGATGCGGTGAGAAGAATAATCGCTGCAGGAACCATCGCCGTAAGCGCGCCTGCTCCTCCAATGATGCCAAGAAACCATGCAGGGAAGGTCTTGCGAGCGAGCATAAGCAATGACATGTCGCCATTGGTCAAACCTGGAACTACAAGAAGTGCGGCAAAGCCCGCAATCAGAATGAAGATCAGGCTGATGGTATAGAGAGGCGTGACGATGGCATTACGGCGCAGAATGTGAGCGCTTTTGGCGGTAAAGGCCGCGCCGAAGGTGTGAGGCCACATATAGAAGCCACAAGCGCTGAGAATGACAGTAGAGATAAACCATGAGTGCCCCATCGTTGTGGTCATGCCCGGCATGACCAGATGAGACGGGTGGGTTTCGATGAGTTTATTGAAGAGAGGAGTGACGCCTCCGAAGTAATGGATGGGAACGTAAATTCCAATGGAAAGAGCTGCAAAGATCATAAGGAAATCTTTGATGATGCTGACCCAGGCAACAGAGCGCATCCCACCAAAAAAGACGAAGAGAGCAACGATGGAAACGGCGATCAGCATCGATAGATTGCGCGGAACCTGATCGAAGCTGGCTACCTGGACGATAATGCCGAGTCCTGTCAGCTGGATTTGAAGATAGGGAATGACGAAGATCACGCCGACGAGTGAGACGAGAAGAGCAAGCGCCTTGCTGTGATAACGCTTCTCGAAGAAGTCGGATTGTGTCTGGAGCCCATGTTTTTTCCCGGCTTCCCATATATAGGGAAGGATGTAGAAGGAGATCACATATCCCAGCGTGATGTACGCCATGATGTAGAGCGCGGGGCCGCCTCTGGAGTAAGCCCATCCGCTTGCGCCAAGGAAGGCGAAGGTCGTGTAAATTTCGCCTGCCATCAAAAGCCACATAAAGAGAAGGCCAAAACTGCGGCCAGCAGTCGACCACTCCTCCAGATTCATAGTGCGGCCTGCACCTGCGCGAAAGCCTACAACGCTGCCGATAAAAACAATCAGGAAGATGATGCTCATTGCGATAAGGCTGGGCGTCATGGGGATCAGCCTTTCTTACGACGTTCTTCGATGTAATTCGCAAGAGCCATACATCCGCTGCTCAAGACAATCCAAAGAAGCAACCAGAACAGGTTAAAGGGAAGACCAAAGACCATCGGCGAAACATGGTCCCATAGCGGTACGGAAAAACACATGCCGATAAAAGGAATGACGCCGATGGCCACAGCAAGCAGGGATGGTCTTTGCATAGTTTTGTTTAACAGGAGAATCAGGCAAAATCAACCGCTATGACTTCATAGTCTAGTACGGAGGAAATATGGAACTTCAGAGTATTTCCTGTGATGGTATGTTGCAAGGGGCCCGTCTTTACCAGTGTATTGACTCCTTTAACTCGCTTGCCGCTGGGAATTTCCACCTCGATGGACTGAGGAGGTGATGGGATCAGCTCGTGCATTTGGGGGCGCATCGCCATTGGGTTCGTGAGGTTTACAAGATGCACCGTCATGGAGCTTTTCTGCAGCCATGCCGTTGCGTCGAACATACCCTGTCCAGTGACGCGAAGAGGAGAGGGCTCGTTGGTGGCCCATTCGATCGCATTGATCAGAAGGCGCGCATGATCGTATGCCATGACGTCCCAGTAGACGCGATCGATATCCCAGGGGAAGTAGACGACCCGTCCAGCACCCACCTGATTCATAAAGACGTCAGGCATATCCGACTTTTCCAGTGTCCAGAAGGTTTTTTCCATTGGAAGATTGGCAATGGCAGGGATGCGTAAGAGCGCCTGTTGCTGCTGAGTATTGTGAGGAGAAACATTCAACTGCCAGGTGCCACCGATTAATGTGTCTGCATCTTCCATGCCGTGAAGCAGGGTAGAGTAGAGCGGACTTTGTTTCTGTGGATAGAGATATACATTTTGCAGCGGTGCGTTCGTGTTCACCCTGGAGACGAAGGATGCCCCAAAGAGATCGGCAAGACCGAAGTCTTTACGAAGGTTGCCCTGTTCATCGCAGAGTGAAGTCTCGTTGGTCGCGACGATGCTGCCACCACGACGAACGAAGTCTCGCAGCTGTTCGCACTGGCTATCGGAGAGGGCTGCAATATTGGGCAGAATGAGTGTCTTGAAGCGACCAATATTGTCGGCTGTAAGAGTGCGGTCGTGAACCATTTCGAAGGGAATTCTTGCGCCGATCAAAGCTTGATAGAAGCCAAGCTGAGGGTCTTCAACAAGACGGCGGGAGTTTGCCGGTCCGGCGTAAAACTCCGCTGTCTGCTGTGAATAAACGATAGCGACGCGAGCAACTGGAGCCGTGTTGCGCAGGTATCGTTCATTCTTGTAATGCCATACATAGAGGTCTTCAATAACTTTGAGTCCGCGACGATCATGCAGTTGTCCTGAGACCATGTTGAACCACGGGCGCAGACCGTTTGCGATTCCATCCTGAACCCAGATGCGAGTCTCCGCCGGGCTCTTGGTGGAGTTGAGCCAGCGGTAGGGCGATACGATGCCCACGTTGAAGATACCGCCAATGGCCTTGTTGCCGAGTGTCGAGCGATACTCCTTGCCGTTTTTTCCGTTCGCCCATGCAGCCATTACACCTTCGCGGCACTGACGGTCGGCAAAGAGGGTAGGGGATAGCTCACCGACTTTCTTCATGTCGAGGCCGCTGAGTGCTCCGCCGCCAGAGTTGGCAATATAGCGGGCGGAAGGACGTATCTTGCGAATCTCGGTGTCCCATAGGTTCCACAGTTCAAAGCGTCGCGCCTGTTCCCACATGAGGTAATGGCGATAGACAGGGTTCCTTGGATCGCGGTTGCGTGGAAGGTCTTCGTTGTACGCATTGCGGAAGTTGCGGACACAGTGCTCGCAGTAACACATTCCGTTGCCGGTCCACCGATTTGAGAAGATGCCGCCAACGTCATACATCTCTACGATCTCGCGTGTGACATCGGTCATGAACTCGAAGTTATAAGGGCCCAGTGTGCAGGTAAGCCACATCCCGGGATAATCCGGGTGAGGACGCTTTTTGCCGTTGGCATCCACGGCAATCCAATCCGGGTGCGCCTCGTAGGCGTCCTGATAGGTTGCGTGTGGATCGGTACGGGCAAGAACCACCATGTTCTGTTTGCGGCAACCCTCCAGCATATCCGCGTAAAAGCTCTCATTGCCGTCCAGCCATTTGCTGCGGTGGTGATACTTGATCTTTGTGGGATAAAAGGCAACGACTCCACCTGCGGAGAGACAGGCTCCGTCTGCGTGAATGCGCCGGAAGTAATCGAACCAGAAGGGGCGATCCATCTTCGCCGGATCATCCTCTGTAAGGTTGAGCTGTGCCCAACGCATTGGGCGATCAAACCATTCGGTGTCGCCGGGATTTAGCACGCCAGCTCCTCCGGGGGCGGTCATGGCAAAGGCGGCAGCGGCTGCGCTGGTTTGTAAGAAATCTCTGCGAGTCAACATGCTATCTCCGAATATTGCTAATGATTGTAGACAAGCTGAATCACAGGCTGACTGAACCGCAGGCAGCCTGTGATTGATTAGAACTGATAACGCAGAGCGAACTGCATAATGCGCGGATCGCTTGCTGTGGTGATTTTGCCAAACGATGTGGTCGCATTATTCAGGTTGCCATCAGGCTGGCCGAAGTTTGCGTGATTCAGCGCGTTGAAGAATTCGGCACGGAACTGCACTGTTCCAAAGTCCTCTGTGATCGGGAAGCTTCTTACGAGCGAGAGGTTGACATTGGCGAGGCCCGGCCCCGAGAGAATATTGCGACCGGCGTTGCCATAGGTTCCCGGCAGGTTTGCTGTGAAGGCAGATGTGTTGAAGTACCGGGTTAGCTTGTCTGCCTTGTCGAGATAAGAGGCACGATATGGGATGCCCACGATGTTAGGACGGTCAAAGTTTACTCCCGTCAGCGATGCATCGCGTCCAGTGGTTACGGTGAACGGATTTCCGCTCGAGAGCTGAATAAGACTGTTTACAGCCCAGTGGCTGAAGACGGATCTCAGGAGAGGGTTTGCATCTTTATAGAAAGGAATCTGATAGACGATGGAGCCAGCAAAGACGTGGCGGCGATCGAAGTCAGACCGTCCGCGCTCGAGACCTGGGTTTGCCGGGTCTTGGGGTGTCTGTCCCAGGTTCGTTGCGGAGTAAGCATCCAGAAGTTTTCCAAACGTGTAGGCCGTCATAAAGGTCAGGCCATTGCTGTAGCGTTTTGAGAGGGATGCCTGCATCGAATGATAAGTGGCATCGGAGCAGGTACAGATCTGCCGCACGCTGCCGTACACGCCAGGCAGGAGGGCACGACGGGAATCTGTATTGCCAAGGGTGGACGAAGACCCGGTATAGACGGCAGGATTTGCCTGCAACATACGAACCAGTCCATGCTCCAGTTTGCCTACGTATCCAATATTGAACTGCATGCCGCCAGGAAGCTGCTGCTGGATAGATGCGCTGAAGTTATGAATGTAGGGAGCGTTGAGGGTTGGCGTAGGAACTGTGAAAAGGCTCATGGGATAAGTGAACCTTGAATTTTCCGGTGAATAAACATACGGGAACGGATTGACTCTTCCCTGATAGGGGTCTGCGAAGCTGCTTGGAGTATTGACCGTATTCGAGATGACGAAGGGCTGGTTTACGGCAGCATAGGTGAAGATGTCAGAGCGAAGGTCTTCAAAGAACATTCCATAGCCCAGACGAATACTCATACGACCGTCTCCCTTGGGATCGAAGGCAAGACCGATGCGAGGAGCAATATTGTTGTAATCCGTAGGAACGAGACCGTTCTGAACGCCAGTATCTCCGGGGAAGACCATGCCAAGCGGAGCGTTGGGATTCACCGTGGACTTCTGGCCCGCACGGAAGGTGTTGGTGCGATTTCCTGTAATTCCGAAGGGCTGGAAGATGGAGTATCGAACGCCAAGGTTCAGTGTCAGGCGGTTCGTTACATGAAAGTCATCCTGAGCAAAAAGGTATCCATCCCATGTCTTTGCATTGCGATGGTAAGGGCTGGCCTGCAGAAGACGAACGGGACGGCCGATCAGAAAGTCTGCAAAAGCGTTACCCGTCTGGGTCCCGTCAAAGGTAAAGGTTCCGTTGTTTCCGGAAGAGCCGAAGTTATACAGTTCCAGGCGCTCAATCTCTCCACCAATGCTGATGGAGTGTTTGCCACGATTCCAGCGGATGGTATCACCGAGTTGATAAATATTGTCATGCTCGTTGAAAAGATCGGTCGTGTTGAGATTTACGAATCCACTGATATTAATATTCGGAAGCTGTGGAGTTACAACGCCGGGGAAGTTAGCTCCAAAATCAGAGAGCTGACGATTATCTTTCTGGGTGACATTCGAGTCGACGCGAGATACGGCAAGCCGAAGTTCGTTGAGCAGGGAAGGGCTAAAGGTATGGGTGGCTTGCGTTGCCCAGTTCTGTAAGCTCAGGCCGGTATCGCTCGGTGCATAAGGGGAGATGGTTCCCGCCTGGCTTCTCAGGTTTCCTTTGTCGCGGAAGTAGCGGACAAATAGAAAGTCTTTTGATGTGACGTTGTAATCTCCACGCACGACATACTGATCGTCGTTCGTTGGACTGGAAACCAGCTGCACCACGTTCGCGCCGGTCTGCGAAGTCGTCATGAATTCGTTCATGACCTGTACAGCGACGGGATCGAAATCAGCCGGATTGACCTGCCCACCAGGGTAGACACCGCCATGAATCGGATCTTTCAGTACAGCCGTGCTTCCGAAGAAGCCGCTGCGTTGAGCTGCTGTTGGAATAAAAGCCGGAGATAGGATCTGCGATTGACGGACGCGGGTCCCTTGGTATGAGCCGAAGATGAAGAACTTGTCCCGCAGGATTGGGCCGCCAAACGTGCCACCGAACTGATTTTGTTTGAGCGAAGGCTTTGCCGTTGGATAGCGCGTGAAATAGTTACGCGCATTCAAGGCTGTATTGCGGAAGTAGTCCCAGAGAGCGCCATGAAACTGATTCGTGCCAGAGCGTGTAACTGCAATGAAGACGCCTCCGGAGTTGCGGCCATACTCTGCGCTGGGACTGCTTGTAAAGATCTGGAACTCCTGGAGAGCATCAGGGCTGGGAAGATTGAGTGAGGTATTTTGCGTGATGTTCTTCCACGAGGCTCCGTCGAAACGAAACTCATTCTGTGTATCGCGTCCGCCTGCGACGGTGATTCCAGCGCCACCGCGGCTCTGCGTCTGAACGGTGGGAGGACTGATGATGTTCGTGACGCCAGGCACAACCGCCGCGAGGGTAAGAGCATTGCGACCATTAAGCGGAAGCTCCTGAATGCGCTCTCTGCTTACAAGTTCTCCCATCGAGGCTGAGTGCGTATCGACTCCAGAGGCCTGGGCTTCCACCTCGATCGTTTGCGAGGTGGAACCCAGTACGAGCGATGCATCGACACGCGCATTCTGATTGACGACAAGGGTGATTCCAGTCTGGATAAATGTCTCGAAGCCGGACATGGTTACTTTCAGCTGGTACGGACCGATCGGAAGGTTCGTAAACAGGTAGCTGCCCTCTCCATCTGTCTGCGTCGTGCGGGTGAAAGAGGTCTGCGTGTTCGTCGCAGTCACTTCCGCACCGGGGATGACGGAGGCGCTGGAGTCGCGAACAACTCCAAGCAGAGATGCCGTGGTACTTTGAGCGAACAGACAGGGAGAAGCCAGAGCAGCAACAAGTGCAATGGCCGTGGAAACGGCAAGAAGAAGTTTCCGGTGCATAACGACCTCCGTAATAATTCAGACAGCTTTCTTTGCGCTACTTGTAATTCGGTTTCTATACCTCGGTGCCTTCTGAGGATTTGACCTGGCACGATGCAATATCTTCCAGCGCACGGATTGAGCCGCAGATATCTTCGTCGCCATATCCCATCGCGATGGCGGAGCGCAGCTGCTGTTGCGAAGCGGATGTTGTGAAAAGAGGAACTCCCAGTTCGGCCGCTACTTCAACCGCAAGCCCGAGGTCCTTTTCCATCCAACGCACAGAGAAGGTGGTAGAGAAATCTCTTTGCAATACCGAAGCTGCTTTGTTGGAGACATAGCCGGAACGTGCGCCCGTGTTGTTGAGAATGTCGATCATCACTTCGGGAGCAACGCCTCCCTTGGTGCTCAGGACAAGTCCTTCGTTGAAGGCCTGAAGAATATTTCCCAGGATGAGGTTTTGAGTCACCTTTGCGTGCAGCCCCATGCCTTGCTCACCACAGTAGTAGAGGGACTTCCCCATGACTTCGAAAAGGGGACGCGTCTCTTCAAAGATGGTTTGGTTGCCGCCGATCATGAAGGAAAGCGTTCCGGACTCGGCTCCTGCCTTCGAGCCAGTACAGGGAGCATCCAGAAAGTGGATCTTCCTGGTAGCCAACTCCGCTCCTATCTGCTTGCTCGCCATAGGAGAGATGGTGCTGCAATCGACGATCAGGCTTCCTTCCGCAGCGCCTTCGACGAGTCCGTCTTTTCCAAGAATCACTTCGCGGGACATGGCCGTGTCGCCTACGCAAAGAAAGCTTGTCTGGCTTGCGCGAGCTATCTCCGCAGGAGTCTTCGCAAGGGTGCAACCGTGTTCTTCACTGAACCGCTTTGCCTTTTCGCAGTTGTGCGACCAGACGGTCAGGCTATGGCCTGCGTTCTTCAGATGTTCCGCCATCGGGGCTCCCATGATGCCGAGTCCCAGAAAACCTACGTTTGCCACAGGGGTACCTCTCCTTCAGGAATGCGCGTCCTGCGACTGATAGAGTCGCTGGAGCGTTGATGATTCATGGTGAATTAACGGAGAGATTGTCATATTGTCATACCAATGTCAAGATCGAATTTCCTGATCCTGTTTGCAAAACATCCATAATGTATTGTGTAGAAGGTCAAAACTGATGACTCAGACCAAAACTCGAAAGATCAAGACAACACGCCTGAAGGTACGACCGATCCGCAAAAACTCCATCAGCGACGATATCGTGCAGCAGATCATCTCTTTGATCTCAAGTGGCGATCTAAAAGCGGGACAAAGGCTGCCTTCGGAACGAGATTTATGTGTGAAGTTCGCTGCGAGCCGAACTTCGTTGCGTGAAGCTCTGCGATGCCTGTCCATCATGGGAGTTCTTACCGCGCGTGCCGGGGAAGGAACTTCGGTTGCGATGGATGGCGTCAAGTTTATGGAAACCGTACTGCAATGGCGTATGAGTACGGAGCTTCACGATATTGAAGACCTGATGGAGGTTCGCATCGCCCTCGAGGGGATCGCTGCAGCCAGCGCGGCGGAGAATGGGAAGGAAGCGGATTTGAAGCGATTGCAAGACCTTGTAGCGAAGATGGAGGTTTCAGTCAACGATGCAAAGCGTTTTGCAGCCCTTGATCTGGACTTTCATCTGAGTCTTGCTAAGGCATCGAACAACAAGCTGATACATGACCTCATCACCGTGATCAGGGGACAATTGGAGCGCGGAGTTGCTAAAGTTCTTCAATTGCCGAAAGCCATGCCTCTTTCTGTAGAAGAGCACAAAGCGATTTTGCAGGCTGTGTTCGCCCGTCAACCGGAAGAGGCTCGCGCAGCGATGCAGGCTCATTTAAACACGGCGACTCTTCGTTATCGGGCGGCAAAAAATAAGCTCCACAGTCCGGAAGAGAGCTCTCATCTCAAAGCGGCAGGCAAGAGTTGAGCCGCCAGTAGTGCCAGTTTCGGTTTGCTGAGGACCATTCGCTCATGCAGCAGCCATCACCCATCAACGTCCCGTCCCGCGTGGTTCCACGCTTTTACCTTGCTGGTCGTCAACCGCTCCGCCCAGAAGCTATCCTGCTTGCCACGGTTATTGCCGTCGGTGCTCTTTTTTCGGTTCTCTATGCGTTGGAACACACTGGGCATACACATTTCACCTCAGGCCGCAACGAGGCTGACCGCTCCGCCAGCGCCACCCCTGGAGCTGCCTCGACCCCAGAGCAGAACGACGACGATGACGACCCAAACCAGATTGATACCATCGTCCTTGCCGACCCCGCCGATGCTCCCGTGCCAGCGCGCAAAGGAGACCACGTCAGCCCCAGCCCGGTTCATCCTACGATCCTCGTCCACCTGCCCCGCTTCGGTGACCAGGTCGGTCTCATTCCAAACACTCCTGCTGGCCATCTTCTCTATAGCTGGCTTGCTGCTTTCAATCAGTCAAGCTATCCGGGGCTTGGCAACGCTCTACCGAATGTCGCGCTTGCCTCCGCGACTGCGGTACAGATGGAGCTAAGGCAGCAGACCGGCGGCTTCACTCTGCTCTCAGCCAAAGAGGTGCAGCCTGGTGTTCTCGTCTTCCGACTCCGCGACCAGACTCCTTCGGCTACTGAGTCCCTCGGCACGCTGCAAGTGCGTCCGAACTCCAACCCCGCCGCTATCGCAAGCTTCAGCCTTCGCGCCATTCCCCCAGCGCGGCAGCTTACGACGAATAAGCGGCCAAATTAATTTAATGGCAGGGCCTTCCCTCGGCGACGTTCAGACGCTATCCTTCCATCCGGTGTCTGAGTGGAACGACTCTGAAAACAAGTCCATTTCTGAACGAAATGGGAATTAAAGGTCATGCGGCCTCAACGATTTGTGTGTTGCAGTGTGAAATTTTTTCTCCATTGATTCAGATAACATCAATAGTTTGTGAATTTTAGCTGGATATAGGTCTTTTGGCCTAACCTATTTAGCGTCAATTGACATATTGACATCTGTTTCTCTCTGTAATCGAATCTCCCCACACCAACAAAACGCGCTCGAAGAGGAGCGTATTGATGCACACCGCCAAGGCCGTTCTGCGGATTGCGAAGATGTCTGCTTTACCCCGTTCGTTGCAGGTAAAAGTCAGGAGTGTGTCAAAGTGAAAAAACTATTAGCCTTTTGCTCAATCTTGCTCGGTGCATTGTCTCTCCATGCCCAGGTCGCCAATAACACTGCTCTGGTTGGTACCGTGACCGATGCCCAGGGCGCTGTCGTCTCTGATGCAAAAGTAATCGGCACGAATCATGAAACCAAGGTTCAATACACGGGCACAACCAACAACGAAGGCTACTATTCGATTCCGTTCGTCAACCCCGGCGTTTACGACGTCACGATTGAAAAAAGCGGATTCCAGAAGGTGACGGCCACCGGCGTTATCGTTACGATCAACCTCGCAGTTCGCACAGACGTGACTCTCTCCGTTGGTTCCGAGAACACGGAGATCAGCATTACGGCCTCTACGCCGCCTCTCTCTACGGATGACGCTCTGCTTGGTGAAACCGTCAGTCAGCAGCAGGTGCAAGACCTTCCGATGAACGGTCGCCAGGCTCTTTCGTTGGCAACGACCGCGTCGAACATCACTATTGCCGGAACCGCTCTTACCGGCAACCCTCCTGGCAATCGCCTCAGCGGAGCTGGCACGCGCAGTGTCAACAACAGCATCTCGCTTGACGGCATCTCGCTGATGAACAACCTGATCCTGACGGCTACGCTGACGCCGAACCCGGATGCGTTGGATTCCGTCCAGACGCAGAACGGAAACTACACTGCGCAATACGGCGACTATCTCGGCGTTCATGTGAACATGGTCACAAAGTCTGGCGGCAACAAGTTTCACGGTACCGTCTACGACTACATCCAGAACGATGCGCTGAACGCGAAGAGCTGGCTTGCGCCGAAGACCCAGAAGAAGAGCCCTCTCCGTTACAACCAGTTCGGCTTTGTGCTCAACGGTCCGGTATGGATTCCGCATCTGTACAACGGTCGCGATAAGACCTTCTTCCTTGCATCGTATGAAGGACTTCGCAATACAGGAGCCACGTCCAGCACGCAAACGGTGCTCACCGACGCACAGCGTCGAGGTGATTTCAGCGCCATCAAGGCGCCGTTAAGCGATCCGAGGACGCGAGTTTGTCCAACACCGACTACCTGCGCGTCGCAGCCCTATCCAGGAAATCAGATTCCTATCAGTCCGGTAACTGCGAAACTTCTGCAGTATCTCGCTGCTCCGAACGCGCCGGGCATCGTCAATCCTACGACGGGTCTTACCACCAGCAACTGGACTGGAAATCTTCCCAACCAGGTCAATCTCAACTCCACGCTGGATCGTATCGATCACAACATCGGCGACAAGATTCGCTTGTTCGGACGCTACGCATGGCAGTCGGTCAACAACTACACCGGGTCGGTCAATGCGGTGAACACGGTGTACAACGCTACGAAGACCCGCAATGGAGTGCTTGGTTACACGCACATCATTACTCCGAAGCTGGTCAATGATGCGCGGTTCGGCTTCAATATTCTGGTTACCAACAACCTCAATGAGTTGACGATCTCCAATCAGACCAATGCTGGTTCGGAGTTGGGGATTCCGGGCTTCACAGCCGATGTGGATGGCAACAATCCAGGCCTCGTCGATATGTCGGTCAGTGGATACCAGGGCATCAGCATGGGTGCCACGAACTGGTATCAGGACGATCGTCAGCTGACATGGTATGACCAGGTCAGCTATACGCTGGGCAAGCACTCCATTATGGCGGGCGTCAGCTTCCGCAAGATGTCGATCGGACGCGCTGCCAATAACAATGCGCGTGGCGTCTTCAACTTCGATACCACGTTTACGGGCGATGCCGCCGCAGCCTTCATTGGAGGAAACCCGAGCAGCTATACCTCGGGTTCGATTCCGATCAAGGGGCAGACCTCTCAGTGGCGCGATGGGTTCTTCGTTCAGGACAACTGGCAGGTCAACAACAGGCTTACGCTGCAGTATGGTCTCCGCTATGAGCTTCCGACCGTGGCCACCTCGATGAATGGTGCAGTTCGCATCTTGACCTCGGATCTTACAACGCTTTATCCAGAGGTCGGTGGCACAAGTGCAGTGGATGCGAAGCTGTTTCCCGGCCTCAAGCTGACAGGGCCGAGCCACGACAACATTGCTCCTCGAGTTGGATTCTCTTATCGTCTGACGGACAAGGGTGTTGTCCGTGGCGGTGGCGGAATCTACTACAACGCCAATCAGCTCAACTCCTACACGCTGCTGAACACGAACTACCCGTTCTCGGCGACGGTCAATGTGGCGGCGACCGCGTCTGGCGGCGCTCCATCCTTTACTTTGGAAAATCCGAATGTTCCAGCACCAACTGCATGGCCCGGTCCAGCAAATGGAAACTACTACACGGCCATTACGGCGGATGCCAATATGCCGACGCCCCGCATGTATCAGTGGAACCTGGATGTGGGATACGAGGTCTGGAGGAACGCTGGTTTCGAGCTTCAATACCTCGGTTCGCGCACGATTCACCTGGACGAAAGCTGGTATCCGAACCAGCCTGAGCCTTCGACACGGCCATACAGCTACAGCAGCTTCGCTACGAGCATCCAGGCGTACCGTCCGATTCAGGGAATCGGCCAGATTCGTGTGATTCACAACGACGGCTACGCCACCTACAACGGCCTGACCGCGATTCTGCGGCAGCGCACAACGCACGGGCTGAGCGCTAACCTCAGCTACACTTGGTCGCACTCGATGGATACGTCGGATAGCTCCAACGACGGTGGTTCCGCGATGTGGCAGAATCATCTGTCTCTGGATTACGGTGACTCCGGCTATGACATTCGCAACCGCTTTGTCGGAACCGTAACCTACGAGCTGCCTAAGTTCGAGAGCTACAACTATGCCATCCGCGAGCTACTCGGCGGCTGGCAGGCCAATGCGATTGTTGATCTCCGGACCGGCACAGCGCTGAACATTACCATCAACTCCGACCGCGCCAACATCGGCAACATCGGTGGCACGCAGCGTCCGAACTGGGTGCATGGAGGCAAGGTAACCTGCAGCCGCGCCACCGTAACGGGTTCGGGAGGATCGCAGGCGAACAGCTGTATCGATGCCACCGCTTATGCCCTTCCGGCGGCCGGCACCTTTGGCAACCTGCATCGCAATGCAATTCATGGTCCCGGTGTAGCTAACACGAACTTCTCCCTCTTCAAGAACTTCAAAATCTGGGAGGACGTGAACTTCCAGCTTCGTGGTGAGGCGTTCAACTTCTTCAACCATCCGAATCCTGGCAATCCGAACACAACCTTTGGCGGTAATAGCTTTGGGTATATCACTGGTTCGAACTCCAGCTTTGGATCTCGTGTCTGGCAGATTGCAGGCAAGATCAACTTCTAACACTGCGGTAATCAACTGGCCGCCGGGAATTGCTTCCCGGCGGCGCGTTTCTTCACATCAGGGTTTCAGGAGATGGATATGAAACTGGTTGCTGGAGTTTTCTGTGCGCTTTTTGCTGTAGCCTCCCAGTCTTTTGCCAGATTGGAGGCTCAATCGACGCCGAAGTACGACATTCTTCTTAAGAGCGCCCATGTCATCGATCCTAAAAACCGGATCGACAAGGTTACAGATGTCGCAGTCGCGAATGGTCACATCGCAAGTGTTGGCGACAACCTGTCGCCCTCGGATGCGAAGAAGGTGGTTGACCTGAACGGGCTCTACCTGACCCCCGGACTAATTGATATTCACGTGCATGTGGTTCAGCGCCCTATAGGCATCGGCGTTCCTCCAGACGCCTTCTCCTTCCGTAGCGGAGTAACCACGATGGTGGATGCTGGCACCAGCGGCTGGAGAGAATTCCCTGAGTTCAAGCGGACAGTGATCGATACCTCGAAGACCCGCGTGCTGGCCTTCCTCAATATCGTTGCAGCAAGCATGGAGACGGGGAACGATGACAACGTCGCCGAGATGGATGCTGATGCAGCGGCACGTATGGCATTGCAGTATCCCGGCCTGATTGTTGGCATCAAGTCCGCTCACTACGGCGGACATGGCTGGCCCTCGGTGGAAAATGCCGTGAAAGCCGGAAACATCGCGCACATTCCTGTGATGGTGGATTTTGGCTACCTTCGAGGGGAGCGCAGTATTGATGTGTTGTTCAATGAGAAGCTGCGACCAGGCGATATCTATACGCACTGCTTCGCCGGGCATCGGAAAGAGGTTCTCGACAGCGGTGAGTTGAATCCTGCGATGGAGCAAGGGAGGAAGAAGGGAATTATCTTCGACCTTGGTTTCGGCGGGGGCAGCTTCTACTGGTTCGTGGCGGATGCGGCATACAAAGCCCACTTCTATCCCGACTCGATCTCGACCGATCTCCACACGGGCAGCATGAATGGCGGAATGAAAGATATGGCCAACTCTCTGTCTGAGTTGATGGCCCTGGGCTCCTCATTGCAGGACGTTGTGAGAATGTCGACCGTAGCGCCAGCGAATGAGATCCATCATCCTGAGCTGGGGAATCTCGACGTTGGAGCAGAGGCCGACATCGCTGTGTTCAAGCTGGCGAACGGGCAATTCGGCTTTCTGGATTCTGCCGGAGCTCGTCGTTCTGGAACCAACCGGCTGGTGACGGAACTCACGTTCCGCAAAGGCCAGGTTGTATGGGATCTTGATGGGCTTGCCACGGAAGATTGGAAGAGCTTCCCATACAAGAAGGGACCGAACGATCCCTATCGCAAATAAAACGTAGCTTGAACAGGCTGTTTCGACCTTCTATCAGGAGATAGATATGAAACTGATCACCGGAGTTCTTTGCACGTTTTTTGTCACACTCTCTCTGGTCCCTGCTGTATTAGAAGCTCAGGCCGCGTCGCCAAAGTACGATCTTCTGCTCAAAGGCGCGCACGTTATCGATCCGAAGAATCAGATCGATAACGTCATCGATGTAGCAATCGCAAAAGGTCATATCGCGAGTGTTACCGAAAACATACCGGCTTCCGATGCTCGAAAAGTCGTGGATCTGAAGGGGCTGTACCTTACTCCCGGAATGATTGATCTCCACGTGCATATCTTTCCACGGGCCGGGTTTCCCTCGTGGGCTCCCCATCAGTTGAGTGTTCAACCGGACCCGTTCTCCTTCCGTAGTGGCGTAACCACTATGGTGGATGCTGGCACGAGTGGCTGGAAGGAGTTTCCAGAGTTCAAGCGGACAGTGATTGATACCTCGAAGACTCGCGTGCTGGCCTTTTTGAACATCGTAGGTGCAGGTATGGAGACAGGGAACGACAACAATGTCTCCGAGATGGACCCCGAAGCCGCTGCGCAAATGGCGTTGAAATATCCCGGGGTGATTGTCGGTTTCAAATCCGCTCATTATGGAGGGGCAGGCTGGGAATCCGTGGACAATGCGGTGAAAGCAGGGAACCTGGCGCACATTCCCGTGATGGTGGACTTCGGCCAGATTACTCCGCAACGCAATATCGACATACTGTTCAATGAAAAACTGCGGGCTGGAGATATCTACACCCACTGCTTCTCCGGGCATCGTGAGGAGGCACTGTCCAATGGCCAGTTGAATCCCGCGATGGAACGGGGCAGGAAACAGGGAATTTATTTTGATATAGGTTTTGGTCAGGCGAGCTTCTATTGGTACGTGGCTGATGCGGCTTACAAAGCTCACTTCTACCCTGACTCGATCTCCAGCGATCTTCACAAGAACAGCATGAACGCTGGCATGAAAGACATGACGAACATGATGTCTGAATTGATGGCCCTGGGCTCTTCCTTGCAGGATGTTGTGAAGATGTCGACGGTGGACCCTGCGCGCGAGATCAAGCATCCCGAACTTGGCAATCTCGATGTTGGGGCCGAGGCCGATATTGCGGTGTTGCGCCTGGACCATGGCCGTTTTGGCTTTCTAGACTCCGCCGGCGCTCGCCGGTATGGGACCAGCCGGGTCACCAGCGAACTCACGCTTCGCAAGGGCGATATCGTATGGGACCGCGATGGTCTTGCCGGTGAAGATTGGGAGAGCTTCCCATACAAGAAAGGCCCCTTTTATAAGAGCGGCGGTGGAGCGAAGAAGTAGCCATCCGCATCGGAAAACGGATGGCTAGGAATCTCTGGCCTATCGAGTTGCGCTCAAACATTGGTTCGCAAGCGTAAATGGCTATCCCAATTCCTGAACGGCTTGAAGAAGGGCTGCTATGTATCCATAGCAGAACGCAAACGATTGAAGGCCGCGAGGATCGCCCGGAGCCTGAGGAACATGGTCGGGCATGATCATGTATGGATAGCGAACTTCCTTGTAGGTCTGAATCGCCTTGACGAAATCGATATCGCCTTCGTCGGGATATGTCTCGACAAAATCATTGACGTGTCCGCGAATGTTGCGGAAATGGACGTTGAAGATTTTGCTTCGCGTGCCAAAGTAACGGATCACATCAAAGATTTCTTCTCCTGGTTTTTCCAGCATCTCCGACACCGTCCCCTGGCAGAAGTTCAAACCATGGTAGGGGCTTTCCTGTATTTTGACGAAACGTTTTAGCCCTTCCACCGTTCCCAGCACACGATGATCTCCCTGGTATCCGGGGGGAGGGATGTGGGGATCGTCGGGGTGGAGCGCCAGTCGTACCTTGTACTGATTTGCCACCGGCACAACGCGATCGAGAAAGTAAGTGATGCGTTCCCAGGATTGCTCTGCGGTCACATTGCCAGCCCTGGTCAGCGGGGTTTTCGGATGAGCTTCAGATAGTTCCCATGTGGCGTAGGTGGAATCCCCACGCCCCGGCGTGCGGGCGATGCGAAGATCGCCGACGATCTGAAGATTATATTTGATCGCGGGAACTCCTGCTGCCGCGCAGTTCTTGATCATTTTGTTGAAGTCATCGATATCCGCATCGCGCTGAGGGCTTTCGCCCAGCATGATCGACGCATGTTTATCCACATCGACGGAGACCGACGCCAGAAAGGGCGGTGTCGTCATATCAACACTGATCTTGTACTTTGCTGCAAGATCCTGCATGCGATGCAGCTCTTCGACGGTGGCGTAGAGACGCTGGTCCGCGATCTCGGGGTATCCGCAGATGTGCTTCACTCCGTAGCGAGCGAGATACCCTAGATGTTCGTCGTTTGTTGGCGCGCTCTGACAGCCAAGCTTCATCAACAAGGGCTCGTGCTTTGAAGGAGGTTTTGGCGCGGCCGCAACCGCGTGCATGGGAAGGGCCAGTGTCGCGGCAGAGATTCCAGAGGCTCTCAAAAATTGGCGACGTTTCGGATCAAACTGCGTCATTATCGTGCTCCTGCTTTAGAGGATTTAAATTGCCATAACTCCATCTCACTGCCTGCCAGTAAGAATGCTCCGATTCCCTTAGGATCGTTGCTGACGATCGGAGCCTTCAAATAGTAGGCATCACTTCCATCATTCTCCGGCGCTGCTCCCATCGCGATGTGGGTCACTGTACCGGTCAGAATGACCTCGCCGGACGAATCTGTCTTTACAAAACGCTCCTGGATGGATCGCCATGCCTTCTCGGCAAGTCCGTGATAGCGCGCAGGAAGATAGCCTAACCGACTTCCTTTCTGAAAGGCGTAGGTGACCATCAGGACAGAAGACGACTCGATATTATTTCCGGCCAACGTGGGTTTGTCGAGAAGTTGATACCACAGGGAAGAGTCCTTATCCTGCGCGCGCTCGACGGCGGCAGATGTCTGACGCAGGATGCCAAGCAGACGAGCGCGGCGAGCATCCTTCGCGTCGAGGTACTGGAGGGTATCCACAAGAGACATCAGGTACCATCCCATTCCTCGAGCCCATGCATTCGCTGATGTCCCAGTGACTTTATCTGCCCATCGCGCCTGCCTGGATTCATCCCAACCGTGATACATCAGACCTGTGCGAGGGTTTCGCGTGTGCTCATCGAGGAGCAGAAACTGTTTGATCAGATTATCCAGATCTGCAGTTTGATGGAATATGCTCGCATACTCAGCCCAGAATGGCGCAAGCATATATTCGTCGTCTAGCAGCATAAGGTTCGGAGTGGCCTTGGTGTGCCACATTCCGCCGGAGGCCGTTCTTGGTTGCATCGCGAGTTGTTTATGGAGCGTCTCCGCTGCAATGCGATACTTTTCCTCGCGTGTTTGCCGGTAGAGCAAAAGAAGCTCTCTTCCGATCAGGATGTTATTGAGCGAGTATGTACCGCTGTCATACGTTCGGATGGAACCGTCCGGCTGCACCCACTGATCGACCGTCTGTTTGATGTAAGTCAGATAATGCTGATCGCCAGTTGCCTGCCAGACTGCGCTCACACCGGACAGCACGATACCGGGTTCGAAGCCCCAAACAGGAGATGCGTTTCCATCTGAGATATGTCCTTGAGGCCATCGCTTCATGCCATCATCCGCGAGTCGCAGAGTGACAGACCGCGACTGTTGCTGCGCGGGTACGCTAACCGTCAGAGATAGCACTAACACCGACACCAGGGTGAATCGTGTGCGCAACGGGTAGACCTCAGGTTATGACTTTGCTTCCTAATCTCCAGCAGCAGTGCGATGCGTTGCTATTCCCGCTTCGCTCAACGCATATTCCAAAGCTTTTCCAACGCTCAAAATCTTCTTGTCCGACATGGATGGTCCGGCGATCATCAGTCCGACGGGCGGACGGCCTGGACGATGACATGGAATCGAGAGGGCGGCCCCGTCCAGAAAATTGAAGACACTCGGATTGCGGAGCATCGCCGCATTTGCATCAAAGTAAGCTTCATCACTATTCACGAGATCCGAAATCCGAGGAGCAGTCCGCGGCGTCGTGGGTAAGAGGATGGCATCGTAGCCTTTGAATGCGTCGTTGGCTTGGAGGCATATAGCGTGTCGCTTTGCGCCTAACTCCTGATATTCAACCGTGCTGATATCACGGCCACGCTCGATACGAGTTCTCACTCTCGGGTCGTACTTTTCAGGAGACTCTTCGAGGAGCGATCGATGCCACGCAAAAGACTCGTAGGCAGTAAGGCCACCCTTCTGGTTCACCGAAGGGATCTCTTCAATCGCTGGAACAGTGATCGGATCAATGCGCGCTCCAAGCCGGACGAAGATATCCAGAGCTTCATGAAACGCTGTGGCGACCTCTTCCTCAAGGCCTTCTGTAACGTACCCGTTCAGGATGCCAAGACGTAGATTGGAGATGGGAGCTTCGGGGACAGGAGCGTAGGCCTCTCCGGCCAACACGGAATCGAGTAGCTCACAGCACGCAACGGTCGGCGCAATCGGACCTACGGAATCGAGCGTAGAGGAGAGCGGGATGGTGCCTTCGCATGAAACTCGTCTGGCTGTAGGCTTGAATCCGGTGAGTCCACAGAGAGCGGCAGGGATTCGCACAGAACCACCTGTATCCGATCCAATCGCAGCATGAGCCATTCCATCCGTGACCGAAACAACGGCTCCTGAAGACGATCCGCCGGGAATTCGGCCTACCTCTCGATCGAACGCATTCCTCGGAGTCCCATAGTGCGGATTCAAGCCAAGACCGGAAAATGCGAACTCCGTCATATTGGTGCGTCCAACAATGACTGCGCCTGCTTCCTTGAGGCGCCGGACAGCGACCGCATCCTCTTGGGCTGCCTTACTGTTTAAAAGCACCTTCGAGCCGGCAGTCGTAATTTCTCCTGCAACATCGAAGAGGTCCTTGATTGAAATTGGCAGTCCTGCCAGAAGACCATCGCCAGAGGTGGCGGGTACATCTTCGTATACCTGAATAAACGCTCGCTCGCCCTCTCCCGCTGGGTCTTTGATCGCATCAAGGCATGCGCGCATGAGGTCGCTGCTGTGAACATCTCGATTGCGCAAACTACGCAACGTCTCATGAATAGGAGTAATCCTCACGTTTATTTTTGGCTCTCCTGGTCGTCATAGATGTGTACTTCCAGAAGGAGACATCCGTTCAGCGATTTGAATGGACCGTGAGGCGTCCCCGGAGGCCGGCACGCATAGGTGTTCGGCGGAAAGCTCTTGCCACCCTCGCCGTTTTCATCACATCCCACGATCAGATCGCCCGAAAGAAGATAAACCTCTTCCCAGTAATCATGCTCGAACGGCTTTGTCGTGAATACCCCAGGAGCAAAGCGTAGATGACGCGTTCTGAATCCGGTCTTATTGACCTCATCGAGATGCCCCGCAAGAATCTGTTGCTCGATTCCCTCGGGATATCCTGGGGGAACTGCCCACCCACGGGTCAGGTCAACCGTATGAAACTCTTTGTGCTCTTTTTTGATCGGCATATTGTCTCTCATCTCTAATCGTTGTACGGAAGTGTTCGCACACGATAGCTGTGCTTGATTGTTTTCTGTCGAACCGGATCTTCCAGTTCGAGTTCAAATTGCTCGGATGCGCCCATCGGCTGCAGCAGCGGCATTGTGCCACAGTACATTGCGGTACCGGCAGGAAGTTTGGTATCTCCGCCCGTCAGGCGGGAGATAAGGTCTCCAGGCGATAGCATACGGGTCACGGCTCCTTCCTGATAGAGAAGCCGCTGACCATCGCGATGAATGTAGGAGCGGAGAACAAGCTCGTCCCAATGATCTCGTACGTCGTCAAAAGACCACAGCTCTTCGCTGATTGGTTTCGGGCACATTTGCTTCGAGACGGTCACCCCATACGCCTCGACTTTGCGGTCCGTGTGATCTGATCCCACACCTACCATCAATCCCCGAGGATGCGAGACGAGGACGAACTCAACTTCTCCGCTCGAATCGTTACCAGTTACCTCGATCTGCTGCGAGGTTGTCAGCAGATTTACGCCACAACGATAAAAGCAGGGAATGGTGCGGGGTCTCGCGACTCCGATAGCCTCCAACTCTGCGATGTGGTGCTCAATGCTTACGCTGTCGCGTCCTGTCCAGCCTGCAATGATCAGGTCGTTAAGTTCTATAGAAAGCGGATCTTGTCCGATGAGAAATTTGAGCGGCATCATCCCCAGCCTCCGATCGAGAAATCGGTTAGAGTTCCATCTTGAACGTTCATTTCCCAGGGCGAGTGGGAGTAAGCTCCATATCGACCGCGGTAAAACAGCAAGGGATCAATAACACTATGCAGGTGGAGCCTGACAACCTGTCCTAAGAAGATCCGGTGATCTCCACCATCGATTTCTGTATGTACGTCGCATTCGAGCTGTGCGAGAGAATCGGCGAAGAGAGCGCAGCCGTTCTCTCCTTCTACAAAGCGAAAATGCTTCCAGTCTGCCGAGGACGGTCGTGCGAACATATTCGATAACGACTCCTGACGATGAGAAAGAATGTTGACTGCGAAGCTTTTTGACGCCTGGAAATGCGAGAGTACATTCGCATTCTTTGCCAGGGAAAACAAGATTAAAGCTGGATCCAGCGAAACTGAAGAAAACGAATTGATGGTAACTGCCACGTGTTGTCCGCTCGGGGTTCGCGTCGTAAGAACGGCAACTCCGGTTGCAAAGCAACCAAGCACATTGCGGAGACTACGCGGATCGATCGTCATTTTCTTCCCGCCAGGTCGTACGTCTCCATAAACCTGTTCACGAGGCCCGCGGAGTTTTCCCAATCTGCTGTGCGAAAGGCATGACTCCGCGTAACCATATTCGCTCCCGCATAGAACATCTCGTACTGTAGATGGCGCGATCCGAACTCTGAGCCAACGGCATCCCATGCGAGTTTGAATAGCTTCACGCGCCCCTTGGCATCGGTGACAGGAGAACGCTGTGTCTTACCAATTAGCCCAGCGGCTTCAGCGTTGTCGAAATCATTTACAGAGGAAGGCAGCATAATCATCCCGCCTCCGGACAACTCTCTTAGTTGTCCAACAAACTTAGGATAAAGTTGCTGCGTCAGAACCATGGACGAGTACAGTCTGCTTCCATCAGGGACAAAGTAAGAGCCATAGTGCGTCCCCATGACCTCCATCGCTTCAAGCATGCCTTGAACCATGGACGCTTCAGCAGCCATCTGCCCGAGTATCTCGCGCACCGCTGGGATCGCGATGATGCCATTTGTTTCAGCAATCTTGCGTGCCAGTCCAAGCAAAAAACGCATTTTTACGGCAAGCCGAATCTGGCACTGGTAGTTCTGGTACACGTGAGCGGGCGTGGAATGCCATTGTTCCTGTGCGAGCTTTACATCGTTGTGCACAAAGACACGGTTCCACGGAATCTTGACGTCATCCAGATAGAGGACACAGTCGTTCTCGTCGAATGACGAAGAGAGCGGATTGTCAAAAACAGACACGGCGGAGGCTTCAAACGATTTGCGAGAAAGGAGTTTTATACCTTTCGCATTCAAGGGCACCATCGCTGTAAAACTGTACTTTTCTTCTCCCGGTTTCAGAGGCTGTATCGTTGCGATCATCACCTCATTCGCCATAGGAACCGCTGTCGCCAGCATCTTTGCCCCGCGTACCGTAATTCCTTCAGCATCTTCATCGACCACGCCCGCGGCCAGAAATTCATCCTCCTGTTCACCCGCGCCCTTACTCCGATCTGCCTGCGGGTTGATGATTGCATACGTCAGATAAAGATCGTTATCGCGTGCAAATTCGTAGTAGTCGGCCAATGCTTGTTGACCTCTTTCGCCAAAGAGATGGCGCCCCATATACATGGCGGAGATTGCAGACGCCACATGATCGGGTGATCTTCCAAGAAAGCCGCACGAGAGTTCTGCCCATGCCTCAAGTGCCTTGCGCCGCTCCACTAAATCCCCATAACAGGCCGGAAGTTGCCACATACGGCTGACGCGCTCGCCTGTCGTTGACGAAACGAACGTCATCTTGTTTTGATTCTCCGGGGCGGCCTGAAAATCAAATATCTTTGCCGCCGAAGCTACGCTGTTCCGGAAAGCAGGGTGATGGACGTGATCGCAGACCGGCGAACCGTCCAGAAATATCTGACGTCCATCCTGCAAGCTGGCGAGATGTTCTGCTGCACCTTTTGGCATTTGTTCTTATCCCTACGACTGGCTGAAGCATAGGGCGCACAAAAAATATAGTCAAGTAGCTTAACTAAGTTTATGATCCTCTTCCAAGGAAGAACGCCATGCCCCCCATCCCATCCGGTAAAGCTCGCCGCGGCCCTGGCAATAGAAAACCTGCGATTAACAGTGCGAAAAGCACGAAAACACCCCGAACGCACCGGATGGCTCTTTCGGCATCCTCGCCTGCACTGCTTGATCCGCAAGGCAAGACGGATCATGGGTTCCGCCAATTCCTCTATGACTTTTCAACCCTCGGTATTTCGCTGGAGATCGTACGATCCTATCTCGCCTCTCTGCTGGGACTGACCTCGCCGCAGTACAACATCATCATGGTCCTCGCAAATGGTGACGAAAAAGGGCTTAGCGTAAGCGAGGTGGCGCGAAGGCTTCATGTGAGCACGGCATTTATCACCGCGGAAGGGATCAATCTCGAATCGGCGGGTCTCCTTGAAAAACTTCGAAACCCGAATGATGGTCGTGGAGTTCTACTTCATTTGACCCAGCTTGGGTGGGAGCAGGTAATCCAGATTGCTCCGGAACGCCAAAAGATCAACGACCATCTCTTTGGCAGCCTCTCTGCACGAGACTTCCAGGCTCTCTCCGAAACACTGGCTTCCTTGCTCGATGACTTCAACTACACCGTCAGATTGATCAAAAGTGCTGCGCCTTCCCGGATCAATCTGCCGTCCAAAAAAGGCACTGCTCTAAAGGAGAAACGATGAAGTTACGTCTCATACCGCTGGTAACTCTCTTTGCAGTTTCAATCCTGGGAGCGGCAGCTCAACAACCCGCTTCTGCACCAGCCAATTCGCCGGACTACGACCTGCTTCTCAAAGGTGGTCATGTCATCGACGCAAAGAACGGCATCGATGACGTATACGATGTTGCCATCAAAGACGGCAAGATCGCAAAGGTGGACAAGAACATACCGTCCAACTATGCCGTAAAGACTGTCGTATTGAAAGATATGTATGTCGTGCCGGGGTTGATCGACATCCATGTGCATGTCTACGCAGGCACGGGCGAGCGGAACTCCTACGCTGGCGATAACTCCGTCTATCCCGACGGCTTTACCTTGCGAGTCGGCGTGACAACGGTTGTTGACGCCGGGTGCTCCGGCTGGCGCAACTTTGAAGACTTCAAGGACCACATTATCGACCGCTCGCAAACCCGCGTTCTTGCGATGCTCAATATCGTTGGCCACGGCATGCGCGGCGGAAAGTACGAAAACGATACGACCGACATGCAGGCCGAACCAACTGCGGCGATGGCAAAGAAGTATCCAAACATCATCGTAGGAATTAAGACCGCTCATTTTATGGGGCCAGAATGGACACCAGTAGAGCAGGCGGTGAAGGCCGGGACGATCGCGAATATCCCGGTCATGGTCGACTTCGGCGGCAGAAGAACGGAACGCCCCATGTATCAGCTGTTGGAAGAAAAGCTGCGCCCCGGTGATATCTACACGCATGCGTTTTCAGGCGAACGCGGGGAACAGGATTTCGCGACCGGTGGGGTAGGCCGCGGTATGCGAGAAGGAAGGGCACGCGGCATTTACTTCGATGTAGGACACGGCCAGGCCAGCTTCGCCTGGTTCACCGCCATCCCGCTCTACAAGGCCGGATTTGCCCCGGATTCCATCTCAACCGATCTGCACATTGAGAGCATGAACGCCGGCATGAAAGACATGCTCAATGTCGGAGACAAATATCTTGCTATGGGGATGCCGCTGGCGGAGGTTGTTCGCGACATGACATGGAATCCTGCAAAGGAGATCAAGCAGACGCAGCTGGGCAATCTCTCGCAGGGAGCCATCGCCGATATAGCCGTACTCAGCATTCAGCACGGCGAATTTGGCTTCGATGATGCTTACAGCACCTATCTCAAGGGTGACAAGAAGATGCAGGCGGAGCTCACGATCAAGGATGGAAAGGTCGTCTACGACCTCAACGCTATCTCCGGCGAGCCCTGGGATCAGCCTCCGTCAGAAGCGGTGCGTCAAGCAAAGCGCTGGACAAGGCTGCGAGTGCAGGGCTTCGGTCCATCTCACTGGCGTCCTCTTCCCGGTCAGCCTACGATTCAGGACTGGCGTCCGTATCCCTACGTCCCATCGGAGAGCAGCAACCAGGATGGAAGGACCACGACGAATCACTAGAATTTGAATCCGAATCGACATACGCGAGGAAAACACAGATGGCGATAGAAACGGTGAATCGGCAAGACCCGCGGTATGCAACCCTGATCAAAGGAAAGAACTCGCGTTTTCCCGCGGCTCTGGAGGACAGGCCTGCGAGGATCGAGCTTTGCGATACTTCAAGCGATATAGCCGAGGCTCTTCAGCGTGCCGTCAACGATGGGTTGAGGCCAACGGTGCGCAGCGGAGGGCACTGTTATGAGGACTTCGTCTACAACAACCCGGGCGGAGCCATTCTTGATCTGAGCATGTTCAACGAGACGCTTCCCGTGCCGGGACGCCCTAAGTACCGCATCGCCTGCGGCGCACAGCTCGGAGAGGTTTATACCGATCTGTTCAAGCGTTATAACGTCACCCTCCCGGGAGGAACTTGCGGCTCCGTAGGCGCAGGAGGACACATCTGCGGAGGTGGATATGGTCTTCTCTCGCGACTGCATGGAGTTACCTGCGATTGGCTTACGGCTGTCGACATTCTTACCGTAGACGACAAGGGAAAAGTCGTCACTCGCCGAGTCGATCAGAAAAATGACCCCGAGCTCTTCCGCGCATGTCGCGGAGGCGGTGGAGGGAACTTCGGAATCGTTACAAACTACTTCTTCGACGAGCTTCCACCCACTCCCCAGGAGGTCATCACAGCGACGATCAGCTTTTCATGGCCAGAGATGACCGAGGAACGGTTCGAAACGATCCTGAAGACTTATGGAAATTATTGGGAGACGAGAGGCAAGGATCGAGATACGTGGGGAATGTTTACCTTGTTTCCCCTGACCCACCGTTCCTCAGGTCATTTCGGAATCTCCATCCAGTTCTGTAATCCTGACGGCACGTGCAAAGATCTGAAGGTGCTCGACGAATTTATCGCTCTTTTTCACACTTGCAACCCCGTACAAACGATGCCTGCGACGATCGCCTCTATGGCAGGGGAGAGGACTGTTCACCATGCTCCTCCCGAGGCATGCTGGGGACCTCAGATGATGAGCCGTCATCTCTGGCTCGATGCAAACGTGCGAGGCAACGGAGGAGGCGGTGCAGGAGGAGAGCAGAGAGGAAAACATAAATCCTGCTACATGAAGCGGAACTTCACCTCTGCTGAAATTGCATGTATCTATAAGCATTTGACGCGCACGGTGCCTGGCGCCGATCTCTCCCGGTCCACGCTACAGGTCGATTCCTACGGCGGAGCCACAAACCGCAGCGACCTGATCGACCTGACAGCGGTGCCGCAACGCTCATCCATCATGAAGTCGCAATTTATAACCTACTGGAATCGCTCTCAGGACGATGCCGGAAATCTGGAGTGGATCAAAGAGTTCTACACCGATCTGTACTCCGGACCGGACGCAGAGCCAGATCATAAGGGAACTCCATACTGGAACGATCACTATGAAGGCTGCTATATCAATTATCCGGATATAGATATGCTTGCTTACCCCTACTGGCCCGAACTTTACTATGGCGATAAAGGCCTGGTACCGATGTTGAAGAAGGTCAAAAAGCAATATGACCCAGGCAACATCTTTCACCATTCGATGTCGATCCGACCCTAGTGCGTGCTGTCATAATTTTGGAAATTTTCAGACCTCTCCTCCTCGGTGCGAAGAGGGGGAAGGGTTCATGCGTGACATATTTTAGTCAGGCTTTGGATGGAAATTGAGGGGCTAGATCGATATCTACCTGATCGTAAATGGGTTAGATAGTGGACGCGGAAGGAATCGAACCTTCAACCTGTTGATGAGAGTCGAAGGCGCATGTAACCCTATTCCGCATTAGCTCGTTTGGCGAGAAAACTCTCCTTATAGGCATTGTTCCGAGTCGCAGAACGCAAGGCCGATCCAAGATACGGCCGACGGAGCGTTGCAACCGCACGGGCTGTTCCCCGTTACGACTTGGACCGAGTCGTTCTGCTAATGCAGGTCCAATTCCGAGGCTATCTTTAGATAGTTTTCGATATAAGACTTGTTTAGTCTGATATCCTTTCCAGAAAGAGAATGGTCCCCGCGGCTGACTTTTGGCGAAGCTCCGCGAGGACCCATAACACGACAGCACTTAGGCCGACGCGCATGTGTCCACTATAGACGCAGCGGCGCGCCATTTGGTCTGTCCTTTGGAAAGGTCACCGATGAAATCGCGCACCTGGTTTGTGTCTGCTGCCTGCTTCTTCTTCTCATCCCTTCTCTCAGCCCAGAATGCCCAGGTCTCTGGCATCGTGCGCGACTCGCAGCACGCCTCCGTCCCCCGGGCAACCGTGGAAGTTCTGAACACTGACACGCAGCAGAAGCTTGAGGTCCAGACCAATGACGACGGCATCTACTCGTTGCCCGCCCTCCCTGCTGGTCACTACCGCATGACTGTGCGTGCCCCCGGCTTCGCCGAACAGGTGCTCAACGACGTCAACCTCGCCGTCTCCGCAAAGGCCTCGCTCGATATTCAACTCAAAGTCGGCAGTGACAGCCAGACCATCGCCGTTGACGCGAGTGGCACCGAGATCAACACTATCGACGGCTCCGTCTCTACCGTCATCGACCGCAAGTTCGTCGAGAACATGCCGCTCAACGGCCGCTCTTTCCAGTCCCTGCTCACGCTCATCCCCGGCGTCACTACCGTTCCTTCCTCCGGCTCCGGAACCAGTGGACAGATTGCCGTCAATGGCATGCGCACCGAATCTAACTACTTTATGGTTGACGGCGTCAGCGCAAACAGCGGTGTCAACAATGCTTCTCCAGGCCGTGGTGGCGGCTACTCCGGATCGCTTCCATCCAGCACTGTTCTCGGCACTACCCAGAGCCTCATCTCCATCGACGCCCTCGAAGAGTTCCGTGGAACGACCTCGACCTACTCTGCGGAGTATGGCCGCGTCCCCGGCGGACAGTTCAACTTCCGAACCCGCTCCGGCGCCAGCGCTTTCCACGGCACTCTCTATGAATACTTCCGCAATGATGCCCTCGACGCTAACAGCTACTTCAACAAGCGCAATAACCTTCCTCGCGCCAAAATGCGCCAGAATGACTTCGGTGGCACTTTCAGCGGTCCCGTCTACATCCCAGGCCTCTACCCCCAGCGCGACCGTACGTTCTTCTTCTTTTCCTACGAAGGTCTTCGTCTCCGTACTCCTCAGGAAGCCTCCACTACCTACGTTCCCTCCAGCGCACTCATCAGCGCTGCCCCCGCTGTTCTGCAGCCCATCCTCTCTGCCTTCCCCAAACCCAAATCCAACTCAGTCGACGTAGGTAACGGGCTTTACTCCTACGTGGAGAGCTACTCGCAGCCCAGCACGATCAATGCCAGCAGTATCCGCATCGACCATACCCTCACCGACCGCTGGCGTATCTTCGGGCGCTTTGGCTATACCCCTTCCTCGCAGATCACCCGCTACAGCGGCGACCTCGCACAGGTCAATACCTCTGACATTAACGGCAAAACCCTTACCCTCGGCAGCACCAATATATTCAGTTCGCGTATCACCAACGAAGCGCGCTTCAACATTAGTTGGAACGATCAAATTGGCCGCTCCTTCATGGACAACTTCGGCGGGGCCACTCCTCTCACCATCACCGATCTCGACGGGCTCAGCGCCGCCGACTGGGCCCTCTTCGCCTACCGCCCCGGCGTCTCAGCAGGTTTCTGGTTCAACCCTCAAAACAATCTCCAGAAGCAGTACAACGTTGTCGACACCCTCACGTGGACCCTTGGTCGCCACTCCCTCAAGTTCGGTGTCGACTGGCGCATGGTCCGCACCGACTCCACGCTGCCGGGCTTCTACGAGTCCCCCTTCTATATCACCGGGTCCGCCTACACCGGCACTGCCTACGAACAGCTCATGGCCAACACCCCGGGCCTCTTCACCCTCTACCGCTCCAAGGGGGCCATGAATCCCGTCTACAAGAACCTCTCGCTCTTCGTGCAGGACGAGTGGAAGTTCTCGCCGCGCCTCAGCCTCTCCGCTGGCCTCCGCTGGGATGTCAACCCAGCTCCCCGTGATGCCAAAGGCAATCAGCCGTATACCGTCGACCAGCTCACCGACCTAGCCACAACCAAACTTGCACCGGCGGGCAGCGACCTCTGGAAGACCACGTACAACAACTTTGCCCCCCGCTTTGGATTCGCCTATCAGGCCAGCCAGACGCCTGGTCACGAAACTACCTTCCGCGGCGGTGCGGGTCTCTTCTTTGACTCCAGCAGCGTCCAGGCATCCGAAGGCTACTGGTACGGCATCGGCATCACCGGCACCCTCAACATGGCCTACCAGCCCTTTCCCGTAAGCGCAGCAACCCTTGCCGCCACACCAGAGCCCTCCACCGTCGTTACCGCGGCCTCCAATGCTCAGGTCTTTGCCTTCGATCCCAACCTCAAGCTCCCCTATGCCATCCAGTGGAACGGCAGTGTCGAGCAGGGGCTCGGCCAGAACCAGTACTTCACCCTCGCCTACGTCGGCTCCATTGGCGACCGCCTGCTGCTCGCCCGCCAGTACAACCCCAACCGCTTCGGCAACCCTCTCTTTCCCACTGCAACGGCGCTTTACCTCTATGCCACGATCAACGGCTCCAGCAGCATCTACCACTCACTTCAGGCCCAGTACCGTCGCAACCTCTGGCACGGCCTGCAAATGCTCACCAGCTACACCTGGTCGCACACCATTGACGACTCGACCAGCAACTTCACCCTTAGCTCGCTTCTGCGCGCCAACTCCAACTACGATATTCGCCACAACTTCCAGGCGGCTATCACCTACAGCCTGCCTACTACCTATAACAGCCGTCTTGCACGCGCGACGCTGGGCGGATGGGCCTTTGACTCCCGCGTCTCCGCTCGTTCCTCCCTCCCGGTCGACGTACTCACTCGCACGGATGTAGCTCCCTCCGGAGCAAGCTACTCCTACCACCCCAATCTCACCGGACAGCCGCTCTACGTTAGCGATCCCAGCGCCCCTGGTGGCCGCGCCATCAACATCAACGCCTTTGCCGCAGCTCCCACAGGTGTCGAGGGAAATGCGGGACGCAACGCCGCTCGTGGCTTTGCGTCCTACCAGTGGGATACTGCCTTCCGGCGCGACTTCGGCATCACGGAGCGCTTCCGAATCACCTTCCGTGCCGAAGCCTTCAACGTTCTCAACAAGGCTAACTTCGGCAACATAAACTCCAGCATCCAGACCAACACTGTCGCGCAGCCCTTCGGCTGGGCCAACAACACTCAGGCCTCGCAGCTCGGCGGACTCAACGGCCTCTATCAGACCGGCGGCCCCCGCTCTCTCCAGACGGCCCTGAAGGTGACTTTCTGATGGCCGCCACCCCTATCGTCGATCCCCCTGCTTCTTCTTTACGGAAGAAGCAGGGTTTCTTCCGCCGCTTTCTCGAAAGACCGCAACAGCTATGGCTGCGTAAGGTTTTTTTCCAGATACACCTTTGGGCCGGTATCCTGCTCGCCCTCTATGTCATTGCCATCGGTATCAGCGGCTCCATTCTTGTTTTTAAAGAAGAGCTCATGCCCAAACCGCATGTCTCCATCGGCAAGCTCGATTACAACGCCTGTACCGCCGCACAGATCAACCGTGCAATAGACCTCGCCAACACCGCCATTCCCGGAATGAAGGCTTTCCTCGCCTCCTGCCCCACACCCGCTAATGGTCTCTTCACTATCACCGTCCGCACCGAGCCCAAGCACTCTCCCGGAGGTCGCGGACAGCAGTTGCGTGGCACCGCTGAACCCCAAGGTCCCCGGCAGAAGCTCGCGCAGCGCACCGTCTACGTCCACCCTCAGACCTGGCAGGTCGTTGGCACCGCCGATAGAGAAGCCTCATGGCTCGAGACCGTCGAGCAGTTCCACGTCAACCTCCTCCTCGGCCGCAACGGACGTCTCTGGAACGGCATCGGTGCTTCCATCCTCCTGCTCCTCGCTTTCACGGGCATTGTCCTCTGGTGGCCAGGCATCCGCAACTGGACCCGCGGCCTCAAAGTAGATTTCCGCAAAAGCTGGAAGCGCATCAACTGGGACCTTCACAGCGTTATGGGTTTCTGGACTCTCTTCTTCACCCTCACTTGGGCGCTCACCGGCATGTACTTCACTTGGCCGAAGCTCTTCACAACGCCCATCACGAAGTTCACCCACATCACCACCGCCAGTTATCCCGGTCCCCAGATGCGCGAGGCAGCCAAACGCCCGCCGATCCAAGATGCACCTCTGAATGTGACTGCCATGATCGAAGAAGCCCAGCGTCAGTCCCCCAGGGGCCATCTGGAAGGCGTCTTCTACGGCACCGGGCCACGACCCATCTTCACCATCTACATGGCCAAGGGAGTCATGGGGGACTACTCCAACGCAGACTTCGTCTACTTCGACCAGCGCAGCAACACCTGCCTCTACGCCTGGCATCGCGGAGACAACCACACGCTTGGCGACTGGCTTATCTGGCTCATTGCACCGCTGCACTTTGGCACTACATGGGGTCAGGCCGCGAAGGTATTATGGGCGATGCTCGGTCTGGTGCTACCTGCACTTACCGTCACTGGGCTCATGATGTATTGGAACCGCTGGCTCAGCAAACGATGGACCAAAACGTTATTCGCGAAAAGCCGGTAGCGTGGCACATGTAGTCAGGGCAGAACTCCTCGAGTCTGTCTAGAAGTGTATCCACGAGCCTTTCAGCGCCACCTGCCAACAGGCTGCTGGACTACAAGCCCCATGTCGGAATCCCTGCCGCTCCATGAGGCCATATTCGATCGAGTGTGCTGCGAGATGGAACCGAGCTTTTATTATTTTCAAATAGCGGTAAATCCATACCGAAAGAACCGCAAATCGATCTTGCGGAAGCAGAATCACTCCATCTTGCAGATGAATATCCTCATGCTGATCCAGTTTGGCTTCTTTAAAGAACTAGAACGCCAGACGGAAGCCTGATTGGATGGAGCGCGGCTCACCTTGTTGATAAATTGCTCCACTTCCACCAAAGTGCCTTTTTGACCGCGATATCCCACTGAAGGCTGTATGGCAGTTGAGGATGTCGAGGAAATGCGAAGCTTGTCGATCGAGCGAAGGGAGATTCAAAACTCCCTTCCGCATCCAGTTTTTCTGAAGTCAATGGAAGTGGCGCGTTTTGTAAGGCGGTTGTTGTATGAAAACCTGCTTCGGTGAAGGCTCGTAAAGCTGGTTGAACTCCTGTGTCAAAAAACACTCCAGGATCCTAGGCGAAGGACCAGCTCTCGTCCGGGACGCGAGTCGACCAACCACGCTATTCCTATACGAGGGGCCAGGTTGAACCATGATCCCTTCCATAAGGGCGTGCCCCGTGTCGCTACAGATAGTGTTGAAGGCTGCGTTATGTCGCCAATAGCGGTATACGCATCCTGCCCCCTAGCACTATGCGGAGCGAATTTGCTTCGGAGCAAACTCCGAAAGAGACCGTAAGTGTATGGGTTGGCTTCCACTCGTCCAGAGCAAACAGGGAAAACTGGTTAAGGATAGGAGCGGTCGGTTTATTTCTCGAAATCGCTACGGTGGATGCGATCCCATCGACCATGGACTGACGCGTGAATAGGTAGGCTCGGACCGAAAGCTCAGGTGGAGTCATACGCGAAGAGAGGTGCCTCTGATCGAATCCGAACTTGAGCAGGTGTTTTCCTGTCTGAACGCTAAGAGTATCTCGTGTGTTCCATCCTGCTCCGTGCAAATCCGAAGCGAAGGTCGTTGTTGATCTTAGGAGACACCGAGTTGTTCATCCCCAGTGTCAGCGTCTGCGTTCGAATCCGATCTATGGCGTTTACAGATAGAGCAGAAGCCTGCCTGCTATTGCTGGGGTGTCCCCGTAACGCGCAAAAAAACGACAGCTTGGGAGTAAATGCGTGATCGATTCGAAAGCTGGAGGCGCTCAGATAGGCGGGAAGAGGATCGTCATAGACATAGATCGTTGCAGCAAGACCACTGAGTTCACCATTTGGAGTAGATAGTTCATCATACCCACTTCCACCGTAGAAGTAGTGAAGATAGGTGGCAGTAGAAACCGCATCACGATGTACAGGATGTTCCCGGAAGCCTCAACGGTCCCGAAAACGTGCCTCCTGAATCGTGTTGTGAGAAGCTCTGATATACCGTTCGCCCCACGATGTGTATCGCGAACCAATCAGGGGCATCATATCTATTTCGGCGCCATGTTGTGTAGATACTTCCGTGGTAACGTTCCGTCCCAGAGCGAGTAAGGAAGGTAAATTGTCCTCCTGGTGTCCGCCCATACTCAGCAGAGTATGTTGCGGTTAACGCGCGAAGCTCCTGCAATGCATCTACTGACACCAGACTCTGGGTTGTTCCCAGTGCCGTAGAACCGGCAGATGATCCGGTACTGGAGATTGAGGAGTTGCCATTTCTTCCAAACCCCAGGCTCAGGTTTGCCGAAACCCCATCAATATAGAAAGAGTTTGCGCCAGGGCTTTGACCATTGACGCTGAAATCGCCAGATTCTTTCGATCCCTGTTGAGCAGCCTGAGGTTTTTGGGTGACGATGCCTGGCGTCATCGAGATCAGGTCCTGAAAGCTCTGGCCATTCAAAGGAACTGTGTTGACGAAGCGGCGATCAACGACCGTAGTCACAGAACCTCAACACGAGGGAGCGCGATCTGGAGATTGATGACGACCTGATGATGGTGCGGGGGAGGCACGAGATCAAGATCGGAGCGCAGGCGCTCGGAGCTTTCATTCACAACTACAATCCCCAATACCTTCAATGGAGCCTATGTCTTCGGTGGTGGAACGGCGCCGGAACTCGATGCGAACGGTATCCCGACAGGCGGAACCACAACGATCACGCCACTGGAACAATATCGTCGTGCGCTATTAGGGCTTCCTGGAGGAAATCCCACCACATATCAACTGACTACAGGTAATCCTGTCGTTCCGTACACCCAGTGGAGGTTAGGAATCTTCCTCGAAGACACGATCAAGCTGCAGCCTCGGCTAACGGTGACTGCTGGCCTTCGCTACAGCTTCCAGACAGCTCCAAGTACCTTTCTTAACTTCGGGCCGAGGTTGGGACTGGCCTGGTCTCCAGACAAGAAGTCGAGTTGGACACTCCATGCCCGAGCTGGCATCTTCAATGTCCATCTCGATACGACTGGCGCAGATCAGATATATCGGTTGAACGGAATGCGGCAGCAACAGACGACAGTCTACTCTCCGAGCTACGCCCATCCGCTTACTCCTGTCGCGGGCTCCGTAGAGGTTGGTACACGCTGGCAGTTTCCGAGCAGCTTTGCGCAGATTCCGGTGGGAGTGTTTGCTGTGGGAGTGGAGCGCGATATGGGCCATCACTGGAAGCCCTCCGTATGGTTTACCTGGTGTGAGGCATGGGGAGATCCAAGGACACTGAACATTAACTCTCCAATTGTTAATGCCAGTATCGGTACTTCTCCCGATCCGATTGCCGCCTTGCAGGCTCCCCGTCCTGGCGAACCCAATATCAACGTTCTTGAGTATCAGAACTCTGCGCACAATCGTGGGAGCGTATTCTGGGCAGGCATCGAGCAGAAGAGCTATAAGCACTGGACGCTTAACCTGGGGATGTGGAATGTGAACTTTCGCACAGATGGAGTCACGCCTCAGTCCAGCTATACCGATCGAGGAGAGGCCGCGCGCCCGGACTGGCAGTCCAAGGGAGCACTTATAGAAAATGATCTCAAATTCCCCTTCAAGCTCATCCTATCCACCCAAGCCTATTGGCATTATGGCAGGCCTTACAATCTGACCACAGGAACCGATGCCAACGGAGACGGTATCTTCAATGACCGTCCATCCTTCGCTTCCGCTCCCGGCGCTGGAACCTACGCAACTCCATTCGGCTTGCTTACAGTCAACACCGTCAACGGAAATGTGCCCAGAAACTTCGGAACGATGCCGGTCATCGTTCACATGTACTCCAACCTGAGCAGGGAGTTCTCGCTTGGGGGCAAAGACAAAGACCACTTACGCACCCTGATCCTCAACGCTCGCGCCGTCAACCTTTTGAACCATACGAATGTAACGGCTGTAGGAACAGTGGTCTCGTCGTCCAGCCTCGGGCAAGCCTTGTCTTCTGAAGCTGCTCGACGAGTAGAGCTGGGAATGAGATTGTCATTTTGAATGAAGATCTACTCGGCCGTAGCCAAAGCATGCATGCTTTTCGAAGTTTTCTGTCCCGTCGGCCCGGCATTGCACTTCCACGGGTAGTGCTGTAGAGCACTCGAAAACCGCATCTCGATAGGGGAGATGCGGTTTTCTAAAATGTGACGGAACGCAATCACTCGCCGCATATGCTTATGCTTTTTTACGATATATAGACTCGCCAGCGATATCGCGGTCGGCTTTGCCGGCATCACTGATGGACCTCGTTTGTGCGAGAAAGCTCTTAAATAATTCAAAATAAAAGTGCTGTTACGTTACGTAACAGCATGGAACTTCTCATGGATATCATGCGAGGCAGATAGTTCTCGGCCGTGTGCAGGGAAGGATCTTTGGCGTATGTCAAGCCTCGCCCCGCGCACCTAGATTGATCTCTATCCGAGGCCTTCATGACTCCGCTTGCCCTTCTGCACCTCTACCTCTCGTCGCAATCGAAGAAGGTTTTGTGCCTTGTCGCTCTGACAGTCGCGATGGTGTCGCCGCTGACCGCTCAGACGTATTACGTATCACCGTCAGGAAGCGATACCAGCAATGGCACGTCAACCGCCACTCCGTGGGGGTCTATCAGCAAAGTCAACAGCTTCGTCTTTCCGCAGGGAGCGACCGTATCGTTTCAAGGAGGTCAGACCTTTACGGGATGCCTGACCTTCAACACGACGAATGTACCGACGTCTTCGGCATCGACACCGTTCACGGTGAAATCATATGGCACAGGCGTTGCGACGATTCAGTCGAACTGTTCCGGAACGAGCGGAGCTGCGGTGACCGTGGATAACGTGAGCGGCTTCACCTTCGATGGACTGAAGGTGGCGAATGGCAGCACCACGATCTACGGAATTCTGCTGGAGAACCAGACTTCGAATTCTCCGACGCAGACCATCGTCATCAAGAACTCTGAGATCACAGGATTTGGTCCGGTGAGCGGAAGCTCAAACGGTGGTGAAATCTGGATCATCGGATATGCGTTGAACGGCAATAACGGGCCGCTGAACAACATCCAGATTCTGAATAACAATCTGCACGGCGCCTCTGTTACTTCGGGCGATGGCGGCGGCGTAAATGGATGGGGCTACGGCAAAAACATCACCAATGTTCTGGTACAGGGAAACACTGTCTACAACATGGGAATGGTCGCTTCGACAACGTGGGCGGGCATCGATGCAAATGGTTGGAATGGTGGCACGATCCAGTACAACATCCTGCATGACCTTGGAGCGAATGTGACTTCGTGCGGAGGCACATCGGGCATTGAGATCTATACCTCAAACAACATCACGATCCGCTACAACGAGATCTACAATGTGCAGCCATCGCCGAGCTATACCGCTGGGTGCGACTGGGACGGCATTGACCTGGATGGTGGCACGACCAACTCGCTGGTTGAGTACAACTACACACACCACAATGCCGGTAGCGGATATCTTGCGTATACCTTGAAGCCCAGCGGATACACGTGGGGGCCGAATACGTATCGCTACAACATCTCAGAGAACGATGATTGGTCCAAGGCTCAGGGAGCACTCTTCGATGTAGTGCCGCAAGCTCCGGCGAATGCGTTGCAGATCTATGGCAACACGTTCTATAGCAACGTCTCGCAGAATACGAAGTCCACCTCCAGCGCATGCTTCAACTTCGGCAATGGAAGTGGTACGTGGGGAAGTGGGTCGCTGATCGCAGACAACATCTGCTATATGACTAACCACGACCAGTACGGCCGAAGCGGCAACTTCTACTACAACCCATACGGTCAGAGCGGTATGACGCTCTCGAACAATCTGTACTATGCCAACAGTAGTCCGACGTGGCGGTGGAGCGGGACGAACTACACTTCGTTGTCTGCCTGGCAGGAGACGGGGCTTGAGTCGAACTCGGCGTATGGAGATCCGCTATTCACCAGCGGCGGCACTGGCGGCACGTGCAGTTGGACTCCGTCATTAGGCAACGGGCCGCAGACTTGCCCTGCGGGATATGCGCTTCAGACAGGATCGCCTGGAGCGGGCACAGGTATCGTGGTAGAAGGGAATGGCGGCAAGGACTACTACCAGAGTACTCTGACGAGTCCTCCGAGTATCGGAGCGTATTCAGGGACGGGGGAAGGCAGCGTCCCAGGAGGTACGACGCCTCCTGGGACGCCGACTGGTTTGAGCGCAACGGCGACATCTGTGAGTATGGTTGACCTGACATGGACGGTGTCGACGAATGCGTGGAGCTATAACATCTATCGCAGTTTGGCGAGCGGATTTACGCCTTCACCGTCGAATCTCGTAGCGCAGGGGATTGCGGGATCTCCTTACTCGGACAGCGGGCTTACGAACGGCACGACGTACTACTACGTGGTGCAGGCGGTGAATGGGGCAGGGACGTCGTCGCAGTCCAACCAGGCCTCCGCAACGACCTTCAGCCAGGCACAGTTGCAGTACTATGTCTCGCCGGATGGGAATGACAGTAACGATGGTGTCTCGGCTGCGACTCCCTGGCAGACGATTGCTAAAGTGAACAGTTTTACCTATCCAGAGGGCGCGACGGTGTCGTTTCAGGGAGGGCAGACGTTCTCAGGATGCCTGAACTTCACCAGCACGATTGTGCCCAGGTCTTCCCCGCAGAACCCGTTCACGGTGACTTCGTATGGAGGGGGTACGGCCACGATTCAGTCGACGACGAGTTGCACTGGAAAGAACACGGCGGCGATCATCGGTGACAACATCAATGGGTTCACGGTGGACGGCCTGAAGGTGGTGAACGGTGCGAGTACGAACTGGGGTGTCCTGCTGCAGAACAGTACCGTGACCTACGCGACGCAGGGTATGACGGTAAAGAATTCTGAGATTACCGGATTTGCCACCACGGGAGGTCAGAACGGCGGCGAGGTCTGGATACTGGGATATGCGCTCAATGGTAACAACGGGCCACTCAATGGTGTGCAGATCTTGAACAACTCGCTTCATGGTGCGACGGCGACCTCAGTCGATGGCGCAGCTGTGGGTGGATATGGCTATGGGAAGAACATTACCAATGTTTTGATCGAGGGCAATACGGCGGATAACCTGGGTAATCCCGCTCCGTATGCTGCACTGAATGCGAATGGCATGAATGGGGCGATCATCCAGTACAACGTTGTCCATGATATTGGCGCGAATACGACGACGTGCGGAGGCACGAGCGGCATTCAGAGCTACAACGCGAACAGTATCTATATCCAGTACAACGAGGTCTACAACGTGCAGCCGCTGCCTTCGTTTACAGAGGGTTGCGATTGGGATGGCATTGATCTGGATGGAGGTACGACGAACTCCATCGTGCAGTACAACTACACGCACCACAACGCAGGCGCGGGCATGCTGGCATACACCTCCAATCCGAGTGGCACGACGTGGGGGCCGAATACGTATCGCTACAACATCTCAGAGAACGATGACCTGGCGCGTGGTGTAGGCGGCCTGTTTGGAATCACGCCGAATCCTGCTCCGAATCCGATTTATGTCTATGGCAATACATTCCTGAACAATATCTCGCAGTCATCTACTTCGTCTGATCCGAGTGCCTGTTTGTATCTGGCAATGTGGAACGGTTCTGGAGCGTTCGCATCTGGCTCTATGTTTGAGGACAACATCTGTTACATGGCCAATTCGAACTCGGTTGGAAGTACGGAGTTCGTCAGAGATCTCAATACAATGACCGGTCTAACCTTCAACCATAACCTGTACTACACGCCTAATACTCCGCAGTGGATATGGAACGGTACGACGTATACGACGCTAACTTCGTGGAACGAATCTGGTATTGAGTCTAGCGCTGTAGGGGGTGATCCTTTGCTGAACAGCGCGGGCAATGGCGGAACCTGTGTATGGACACCATCGCTTGGCAGCTCCCCGCAGCCTTGTCCAACGGCCTACACATTAGAGACAGGCTCCCCGGCTGTTGCCGCAGGTGTAGCTGTATCAAACAATGGTGGAGTTGATTACTACCAGACCACGCTGACCTCACCGCCGAATATAGGGGCTTATTCCGGCAGTGGTGTATGTCGATCGGGTCTCTGGTGCCTGAAGGCTACTCTGCCTGCAACGGCAAACTACACCTCGACGCACGAGCAAGTTACTGTGAGCGCAGGACAGGCCTATACCGGCAGTATCTATATTCGAGGATCAGGTGCGGTAGAGCTGGATGTGATGAATGACTCGACTTATCTGGCGACGGTGAAGTGCACGGCGACAAGTACATGGGCGAAGTGTTCGACACCATCGTTCAGCACCGGAAGCTATACGTCGCTGCGCTTCCAGGTGAAGGATTCGTATGCCGGGGCAGGCACTTTGTTCATCGACGACTGCTTGATGGGGGGCTCAGATGGAACGAATGTCCTTGTGAATCCAGGCTTCGAAAGCGGTGCGACAAGCTGGGAGGCCGACAGCGGTGGTGCGTCCACCTGGGTGATCACTCAGTTCTAATCGCCAGGTATTTCTACTCATGAGCTTCATGCATCCACGAGCGGGTGCATTTTTATGGACTGCCCTCGCAAACGCGAAGTCGTCGCGTTTGCCGTCTAGGGCAACTCGCCCTGAAAGAGCTGCTGCACCGTCTTCCAGCTATCGCGATGCTCACGCTCCAGTGTGACAATACCCCAGGGGCGGATGCCGTTGGCAGGGGTGCCTTTAATGAAGGAACGGTAGTCATTCCATGTCCACAGAGAGGCTCCTATGATCCATGGACGTGCCTTCACGGCGGTCATAGCCATTGTGATATTTGCAATGCGTTCAGGATCGTGAATGCCTGTTTCGCCCGCCTTGCCGAACTCCGACACGAAGACGGGCTTCGTCGGGTAGAGTTGGTGAACGTGATCAAAGGCCGCAGCATAGTTGCCGTAGATGTTCACGCAGACAAAATCAGAGTATGCGCTCGCATCATCGGAACCCTTCTTGACAGAAGGATCGCCCGTGTAGCGGTCAGCAAAGGTGATCAAACGTGTCGGATCCAGCGAGAGAGTAAAGGCGCGCATATCACGTGTCCAGTCCATTCCCTCCGGCTTGTACGACTCGTATTCGTTGCCGACGCTCCACGCGATCACCGAAGGGTGGTTCCAATCCATCTCCATCATCTCGTTCATCTGCTGTTTCCAGCGTGTGCGGATGCCGGGGTCGGCGAGCTGCCAACTGCTCATACCCCAGTTGCCAGCCTCAGCAATAATCAATATGCCATGCTCGTCTGCAAAGCGAAGCAATGCTTCCGTCTGCGGATAGTGAGCAATGCGCATCATGCGCATGTTGGCGGCCAGCATGTCAGAGAGATCGCGCTTGATGATTTCGTTCGACTCTCGTGAACCCTCCTTTGCATCTTCACCAATCCGATTTGCTCCGTTGAGGTGAACGACATACCCATTCAGTAGCAGTTCTGTCCCGCGCACTTCAATCTTTCGCACACCGATGCGCACGTGAGACGACTCCTCTCCAAGATGAAGCTCCGCATCATAGAGGTAAGGGTCGCGCACACTCCATAGATGAGGGTGGTGCACTTTCGCGATCCATGTCAGCGTCGTGCTGCTGTGGCTTGCAATCCGACCTGGACGAAACGAAGTCACCAGACCTGCGATGGTTCCACTCAGTTTTGCAGAGACGACCTTATCGCCGTTGTTCCTTAGTCGCACGCGGGCCGTAATTGTCGCGTCGCCTGTCTGTAAATCCGGAATCGCGTCGATTTTCGTGTTCTCGATGTACACAGAGTCTCCTATGATGACGCGGACCGGGCGAACAATCCCTCCATAGGGGAGCCATCCGACGATGGTCGCCTTTGCGGTGTCGAACTCCGGCCATGGATCGTTGGAGAGATGTCCGGTTGAGAGTGAAGGGATTGAGGTGAGGGTAGGGGTGTTATCGACATCGACGACGACATGGTTGCGTCCCACGCGCGCAACCTGCGTAATGTCGAACTCGAAGGGAGTGTATCCACCCTCGTGCCGACCAATGCGTTTTCCATTCACCCACACCTCTGCCACGTCATAAACCGCGTCGAAGTGCAGACGAGCGATCTTCCCAGCAGGGAGTGCGGGTAGATCGAAGTCGCGCTCGTAAAGACCGTGCCCGATGTAGCGCTGCGTCTCCTTTTCCATAAGCCAGGAATGAGGCACGCTAACAGGGCGGTGGTCTGTATCAAGTGTTGTTTTGAAGCTCCAACCCTTCCCGCTCAGGTCAATGATTTGCGAAGCATTCGCGGGGACCCATGTGATGCAAAGGAGTAGTAAAAGCAGCCGTTTCAAGAGAATCCTCTCAGAAGTATCAGGAAGTAAAACAGTTAACGTATCCGGATGTCGATGTCAATCCAAACGTGTTATTGTGGTGCGCACGATGCATCTTCTCCTCTCCCTCGTGCTGTGCCTGGCGATGCAAACGGCGTCTACGCAGACACCGCAGGTTGTAGGCGTAGGGTACCCAGGCTTCAACACTGCAGAGTTGCGTGAGAGACTGCCCGCGGCTTTGGAGACTGCAAAACCTGATTACATCGTGATACTTGCAGGCGGGAACGACGCGTCCAACCCTGCAAAATTTCTTCCGGCAGAAGAGACACACAAGAATCTGCAGGCCATGGTCCAGTGCGCGAAGAGCAACGGAGCGAAGGTGCTGCTGGTCATGCTGCATGACCCTGATCTCACCCGGCTGATGAGGCGTCACCGCCCGGAGGAATATGGCTCCGTGTCAGCGGCGGAGCGTCTTGATGCCGTGCATAAGGTCATCGCGCAGGTAGCAACTGAAGAAAAGACGCTACTGGTCGATTTTCGATCTATCCTAGCAAAGGCCGGAGGCGCAAATGAAGAACTGAGCACTGACGGTGTTCACCTTACCGCAAAGGGTTACGGAATGCTCGCCGCCGCGGTTCGCGCTAAACTGCCGTCACATCTCACTTCTCAGGACACGATTCTCTGCTTCGGGGACAGCCTAACCTACGGCCAGGGAGTTCGTGGGTTCGGAGTACCTGAAACCCCGGAAACCTACCCATCTCAACTCCGCTCTCTGTTGAGCAAACGACGAACGTAGATCAAACAGGACTGGAATTTCGCTGATGGCCGCTACGCTCACTCCGCCACCGCCTCCGCAAACGGTTGAATCTGAAGATGCGCTCGAAGCGCACGTGCAGCGGATTTTGCGGAGTCCGCAGTTTGCCAGGGCAGAAACGCAACGGCGCCTCCTGGAGTATCTGTGGCAGCATCGCCAGGAGAGCCTGAACGAGTATGCTATCGCGACGGAGGCTTTGGGCCGCAGTGCGTCCTTCGATCCTGCCGTCGATGCATCCGTCCGCGTCCATATCTCACGTCTCCGCCGCAAGTTGAAGGACTACTACCAGCAGGAGCCTGTTGAGCCAGAGATGTTGGTTATTCCTACGGGCACGCATCAACTGCTCGTGGTCGATCACCTGATCGATCTGCCTGTAGCTGTCGAGTCTGTCGCGCCGGAAGAGCCAAAGGTCGACTACCGCAAGTACATGTGGATCGTGGGTGCTGCGGCGGTTCTGTTTGCGATCACGACAGCATCTCTGGTCACCGTGCTCGTCCTGCGAGGAAGGGCCTCTGCCAACTCTCCCAAGATCACAGCCTTCTGGTCGGCGTTTCTTCAGGGCAACGCGCCGGTTAAGATCGTTCTGCCCACGCCGACATTTTTTAAGTTCTCCAACAACCGGAATCTGAGGCTCCGCTCCACGAGTGTCAACGATTTCGAGGCGATCCAGAAAGACCCTGGTTTCGCCGAGTTGACGAAGAAGGCGTTGACGAAGAATCTAGGTACACCGCAGTTGGAGCAAAGCTATACCGTCACCTGGGATACCCTTGCCGCCATCGACATGGCGCGCTATCTCGATACCGTTGGTAACAACAAGCAGCGGATCAGCTTTCAGGTCACGCGAGACTCCAGCATGCTGATGCTGGAGCAGGCGAACGTCATCGCCCTCGGCACTCACCAGACGCTGGAACCCTTGCACGATTATCTTCGCGCGATGAACTTCTCTCTTTCGCTTGAAGAGGCTGAGGTTGTGAATGCTCATCCGGTTGCCGGTGAACCTGAGCGCTTTGGCATGGTGCAGCAGTCGCCGGATCGTACGGTCCGGCCGTCGATTATTGCGCTGCTTCCAGGACGAGGGCCTGGTCTGAAGGTTCTGATTCTGGAATCGCGCGATACGGGCGCGATTGTTTCCATGCTGTCATCGTCAGCTGGGTCAAATTCCATCCAGGAGATGCTTCGCAAGAACGGAAATCCTCCGTTCTACGAAATGGTGGTGTTGACGGAATCGGAAGATAACCACGCCTTGCGTTCCTGGCCGGTTGCCGTGCATGCTTTCCGTACCGGAGCGCCCAGCAGCACGATGTAACGCCGTTACACAACGGGCAGAAACTTAGTTTTCAGCGAGTTTGCTGTCATAGTCGGTGGACTATGACACGGAAACTGCGATCTCTTTTCCTTTTGGTCTTCCTCGGCTCCTCTGTTTTATTGGCTCAAGGGCGTTCGGCAGACGCCGATCTCATCGTGTACGGCGCCACACCCTCAGGCATTGTCACGGCTTATACTGCGGCGAAGCAGGGCATGAAGGTTATCCTGCTCGAACCCGGAGAGCATATCGGCGGCATGGTTACGGGTGGCCTCTCCGCCACGGACGTCGCCTACTTTCCAATCATCGGCGGCTATGCCCGCAAGTTTTTTCAGGAAGCGGCCGAGCGCTACGGCATCCATGGGCTGAATCGCCTTGAGTATTGGAATATTGAACCTCATGTAGGGGAGGAGATCTTCAACCGCTGGCTCAAGGAAAGCAGTGTGGAGGTTCACCTCCATGCGCGCCTGAAGGAGCGTGGAGGCGTTCTCCGGAAGGGCACACATGTGCTTTCCATCGCGACCGAAGATGGGAAGATATGGCGCGGAAAGATCTTCGCCGACTGCTCCTACGAGGGCGACCTGATGGCCCAGGCAGGGGTGAAGTACGTCGTCGGGCGCGAGGGAATGGATACCTACAACGAAAATCTGGCGGGCGTTCGTGAAGAAACGCCGATGCACCAGTTTCGTTGGAAAATCTCTGCTTACAACGATAAAGGCAAGCTGATGCCGGAGGTCGAGTCTGCTCCGATGGAGCCGAACGGCACCGGCGACAAGAAGGTGCAGTCCTATAACTTCCGCCTGATCCTCACGGAAGATCCTGCTTTGAAGCTTCCGTGGACAAAGCCAGCCGGATACGACGGTTCACGTTTTGAGCTCCTCCTTAAATATGCCCAGCAGTGGAGGGAGCACATCGGCAAAGATCCTACCTTCCGGGACTTCGTCAATCCGGTTTCCATCCCGAACCACAAAGCCGACTTCAACAACCAGGGAGCTTTTTCCACCGACTATCTTGGCAAGAGCTGGGCCTACCCTGATGCCTCCTATGCTGAGCGGAAGAAGATCTGGGACGATCACATGCTTTATACGCAGTCCTTCTTCTATTTCCTGTCGAGCGATCCCCGTGTTCCGAAGTCCCTGCGAGACGACGCCAATCGCTGGGGCCGCGCGAAGGATGAGTTCACTGACAATGACAACTGGCCGAACCAGCTCTACATCCGCGAAGGCCGCCGTATGGTCGGCCAATACGTCATGCACCAGGCCGACCTGCAGACCGAACGCACTAAGCCTGACTCCATTGCCATGGGTTCCTACAATAGCGATTCACACAACATACAGCGAGTCGCTCTGAAGGATGGTTCCGCTCGCAATGAAGGCGACGTGCAGGTTCACGTGAAGCCTTACGAGATTGCCTTCGGCACGATCCTCCCCAAGGCCGACCAGACGGATAATCTCCTGGTGCCTGTCTGCTTCTCGGCCTCTCACGTCGCGTATTCCTCCGTCCGCATGGAACCGCAGTACATGATGATCGGCCAGGCCGCCGGAGATACCGCATGGCTTTCGCTCAAAGCCGGTGTCCCCGTCGACAAGATCAACGTAGCCGAACTCCAGAAGGTCCTTCATGAGCAGGGTGCGATTCTGCACCTCTCCGAACGTTCAAAGGAGGGACCAGAGCCACCTAAGTAATTCAATTCAAAGCAAGTGTTACGTAACGTAACAGCTTGGAACTTCTCATTTGCCGTGCGGCAAACCGATAGTTCACTGCCGTGAAGAATTGACTCCGGTACGCGGTTTTCAAACTTCGTATCGGATGCTCCCAGAGAGGCCATACATGACTCGATCCATCATCAAGAAGGCTGTCGCGCGTACGGCAGTCCTATTCGTAGCATTGCTTGCATCTGCCGACCTCGTCGCACAGATTGCCACCGGAACCATCACCGGGCGTGTAACTGACTCTTCCGGCAGTGTTGTGTCGGACGCAGACGTCTCCATCATCCGTCCGGACACCGGCATCGTCGTCAAGACGAAGACGAACGATTCCGGCCTCTACTCCGTGGGGAACCTGAACACGGGGAACTACACCGTCGAGGTCACCCATGCCGGTTTCAGTACGACTCGCGCCACCGTTACCCTCGCAGTAGGCCAGACAGCTCAGACGGATCTGGCTCTCACCGTCGGCGCTGTGACCGAGACGATCGATGTGAGGGGCGAAGATGCCATCCAACTTCACACACAGGACTCCACCCTCTCCTATGTGGTTGGCTCGAGTCAGGTTGCCGATCTTCCGATGAACGGACGCAATCCCTACGGACTCGCCGCTCTTTCTCCCGGCATCATCCCCGGAGGCAGCTTCGGCGCTGGCCTCAGCAGCACGCGCGGCGCAGTGGTTGCCGCAGCGACCAACAACTTCCAGGCCAATGGCGGATACGGCGGGTCGAATGAGATTCTGCTCGACGGACTCTCGATCATCGTCTGCTGCCAGGGACAGCCTCCGCTTACGCCATCGGTCGAGATCGTCGACCAGTTCAGCGTGATCACTTCTGTCCCGGCCGCCCAGTTCGGACGCTCCAGCGGGGGCATCCTCAACATCGTCACCAAGACCGGCTCGAACCGACTGCACGGCGATGTCTACGAATATTTCCGCAACGATCAGATGGACGCAGCAAACTTCTTCACCAAGCGGAGTGGCGTCTATCCCATCCCCACTCGCCAGGACTTCCGCCTTCCGCGTAAGTTCAACCAGTTCGGAGGCTTCGTAAGCGGCCCTGTACGGATTCCAGGCCTCTACAACGGCAAGGACCGCACCTTCTTCACCTTCGGCTACGAAGGCCAGCAGAATCGCAATGCGACCTTCACCACGACGACCGTCCCCACAGCGCTCGCACGTCAAGGCATCTTCACGGAGGCCCCGAAGGAAATCTACGACCCGTTTACGATCACTGGATCAACTCGCCAGCCGATCGCGGCTGCCTGCGATGGTTCCACCTGCTATGCCCCCGGACGCTATGTGAAGAACATCGATCCTGTGGCAGCAGCTCTTCTTCCGCTCATCCCGGCCCCGAATGCTCCGGGCCTTGTAAATAACTACAGCTTCTCCCGAGGCATCAGCGACACGGACCACCAGTTCAATTTCCGCGTCGATCACAATTACTCCCCCAACCAGCGCACCTTCGTGCGCGGAACCCGCTCCACCGACAAGCATCACGAGAACGATATCTTCAACCAGACCAGCGGCCCCGGCGGTATCAACCAGAGCATCACAGCCTATCTCTTCGCTCTTGGCCACTCGTGGACGATATCGCCATCGCTGCTGGTGCAGTTTGCGTATGGCTTCAACTACCAGCAGAACCAGCAGGTTCCGCAGAACATCGGATTCAATCCCGGCGACTACGGCTTCTCCTCCAATTTCGCTTCACAGCAACAGGTAGCTGGACTCCCGCTTATCACCCTGGGTGGCTTACAGCAGATAGGCAACCAAGCTGCGGCCAACTACTTTACGCACTACGCCCACCTGCTCAGCGCATCTGCCATTCTGCAGCTTGCAAACCACACCTTCACCTTTGGCTATGACGGTCGCTTGACGATCGAGAACACGCAGACCCTCGGGAACCCTGCCGGAAACATTGCATTCGACTCGACGCTTACCAATGGACCGGGCGTGAATGCCTCTGTTCCCGCGAATCAGTCCCAGTTCAACTCCTTTGCCGCCTTCCTTCTGGGCGCGCAGACGACATCCAACATCACCCGTCAGTCCACCATTGCACTCACACAGCCGTACCACGCATTCTATGTGCAGGATGACTGGCGCATCCTTCCGTCGCTGACTCTGAACCTCGGTGTTCGTTACGACCTCGAGCTTGGATTCAAGGATCGCTACAATCGCTGGGCCGCTTTCGACCCTGACGCTTCAACTCCGCTCGCACAAGCCACCGGTCTGTCGTTCACTGGCGGAGCTGCTTACGTAGGAACAGGCGACTACAGCTCGCGCTTCTTCAAGTCTGGTAAGACCTCGGTCGGTCCGCGTGTCGGCTTCTCCTGGAAGGCGCATCCAGACACCGTCGTTCGCGGTGGCTATGGCATCCTTTACCTTTCTACGACGCAGCGTGCCTACTCCGCAGGAACAATGGGGTACTCGCAGCAGACCAACTTCCAGACCACTAACACCGGCACGCCAACCAATACCTTCGCGAATCCCTTCCCGACCGGAGTCGCGCTTCCGGCAGGCCCGGCTGCCGGAGTGGTTGCAAGCGCCGGTAGTTCCATCTCAGCGCTGCTGTATGACAATCCCATCTCCTACCAGGAGCAGTGGAACTTCGGTATCGAGCAGCAACTGACGCAGAAGCTCGTCATGACGCTGAACTACGCCGGTGGTCACGGGGTGCATCTCCCTATCAACGGACGTCCCAACGATCTGCTTCCCAGCCTCTTCGGAGCACCAGGAGACATGGATCAGGTCAACTACCTGCAGGCCTCGGTGCCAAACCCATTCCAGGGCAAGGTTTCGCCGGGTTCGCTCAATTCGAACTCGACCGTGCAGCGTATTCAGTTGCTGTCCCGTTTCCCGCAGTACGCGACGAACAACAGCCTGCAGAACTACTCGGTCACCTACCAATACCAGGACACAGGTTCTACCAGCTTCAACGGCCTGCAGGCAGGCCTGCAGTTCCGCGGCAAGAATGGCTCGGGCTCGGTCTTCTACACATGGTCCAAGCTGTTGGGTAACGTCAGTGACCTTACCAATGGCTTCCTCAACAGTACTGGAAATCCGGCCTACCAGAACTACTACCTCATCCACCAGTACGAGCGCTCCAATCTTGCCACCGATGTGCCACACCGCATCGTGGGCAGCATCACCTACGCGCTACCTTTTGGACACAATCAGCTCATCGGCAGCCATGTGCCGGGCGCCGTCAACCAAATCATCGGTGGCTGGCGTTTGAACCTCATCGCATCGGTGCAGTCCGGCTTCGCTCTCAACATTGGTCAAAGTGGCGGAGCGGCCTTCTCCGGAAGCCGTCCGATGTTCACCGGGACCGCATCCCCTCTCACCAGCGGCAACACGCACGACCGCCTGGGTGGAGCAGGGCAAACGCAGAGCTACCTCAACGCTGACGCATTCCGTCTCAGCCGCTCGTTCGAACTGGGAGATGTGCCTCGCTCCGCTGCATCGGTACGTGGACCACTCGGTTTCCAGGATGACCTCTCGGCCATCAAGGAATTTCCGCTCTATGAGGACTTCCGTCTACAGTTCCGCGTGGAAGCTTTCAACGTGCTCAACAAAGTGCAGTTCGGACTCCCGAATGGAACCTTCAACTCTTCAGGATTCGGAACCATCACGTCGCAGGCAAACTCGCCTCGCAATGTGCAACTCGCTCTGAAGTTAATGTTCTAACAAAGCAGCTTGCATTAAACTCCCACCGGGAGCCGAAGTCCCGGTTTCGGCTCCTTCTTTTTCGTCCAGGAACAAATAACGAATGGGAACAAAAATGCGTCGTCGCGATTTCCTGAAGTCCGCCTCTACTCTTGCTGTTGCTCCGCTAGCCCTGCCTGTGTCAGAAGCCCTGGCTGCTCAGTCTACTGCCGCCCTTCAACATGCAGCTCTCACGTTTCCGAAAGGATTCGTCTGGGGTACGGCTACCGCCTCATATCAGGTAGAAGGTGCGGTAAAAGAGGATGGCCGTGGCCCGTCTATCTGGGATACCTTTTCGCATATCCCGGGATCGGTGGATCGAAATGACACCGGCGATATCGCGGATGACTTTTATCACCGCTACAAGGAAGACATTCAGCTCATGCAGAGGCTCGGCGTCACGGGCTTCCGTTTTTCGATTGCCTGGTCCCGCATCTTTCCCGACGGCACAGGGCGTGTGAATCAGAAGGGGCTCGACTTCTATAAACGGCTGACAGATGAGCTACGCGCCCATGACATCGAGCCATTCTGCACACTCTTCCATTGGGATCTCCCCCAGGCGCTTCAGGACAAGTACGAAGGATGGCGTGGCCGCGAGACAGCCAAGGCCTTCGCCGAGTACGCCGGGTTCGTCGCCGGACAATTGCACGACCGCATTCACAACTGGATGACGATCAATGAATTTCCCAGTTATATCAACTCCGGCTACGGCGAAAAGCCGCACAATGCTCCGAAGATGCAATCTACACGGAAGCAGCTTGCCCAGACATCCCACAACGCGATTCTGGCTCATGGGCTCGCTGTCCAGGCGATTCGCGCGAACGCGAAGAATGCTCGTGTTGGCATTGCTCAGAATACGAACGGCGCAATGCCGGTTGTCGAAACCCCGGAGCATATAGCCGCCGCGAAGAAGGCAATCCGTCATTTCAACGAGCCTTACGATGTGCCGATCCTTGAAGGGAAATACTCCGATCGCTATCTGAAGCAGTTGGGTGGGGATGCGCCACAGTTCACTGCGGAGGAGATGAAGATCATCTCTTCGCCGCTGGACTTCTACGGAGTCAATATCTACTCCACGATCGAGGTTGTCGCTGCGGACAATGAGGACGGCTACCTTGTGCTGCAGCATCCGAAATCCTATCCAAAGCTGGTGGCGGATTGGCTTTACTACAATCCACAGTCTCTTTACTGGATCCCGCGACTGATGCAGGAAGTATGGAATGTAAAGGAAATGTACGTCACAGAGAATGGTTGCGCCGCTGAGGACCACATGACGGAAGACGGGCATGTGTACGATACCGACCGCGTGAACCTGCTACGCAACTACTTTACGCAGATGCAGAGAGCTACAGCGGAAGGCATCCCCGTGCGAGGCTACTTCCTCTGGAGTTTGTTGGATAACTTCGAGTGGACGCGCGGCTACACGCAACGCTTCGGCATCATCTACGTGGACTATGCTTCACAGAAGCGCACGCCGAAACTCTCGTATGATTTCTATCAAGCGGTCATCGCGCGCAACGGATTGGCGTAAGCAGACGATCCGTCCCAGCCGTCATTTGGCTCCTTCCGTCAGCAGTTATCTTGAGTTGTGCGTTGGCATATATCGCAACCGCGCAGACCAGCCGAGGGGAAAAATAGCTAAATTGAAAATTTGTGCGTGATTAGAATCGCACAAAGGCACCGAACTGATAGACGCGAGGCTGGTTGGCCTGGGTGGTGATCTGACCGAAGGAACTGCTTGTCCAGTCGGTGTTGGGCGCGGTATACACAGGGTGATTAAAGGCATTGATCGCTTCGACGCGAAGCTGCATTTGTATCTCTCGCCAGAGTGGGAAGTTTCTTTGCACGCCGAAGTCGAACTGATTGAGGAAGTCGGAGCGAAGGCCGGAGAAGCGAATAGGGAAGGTGCGGAGCTGATACTGATTGGGAAGGACGTCGGTGCAGACGCCGCTGTTGCAGCCTGAGGTGGTCTGCAGCCAGTTAGTACGGTCGAACCAGAAGCCAGCCTTGCCTGCCCCCGGGATCGACTTTTTGTAGGCGGACCGTCCCCACGCGGAGTCGACTGGATTGGTTCCGTTGTAGATGGGGCTGGTGTTGCCGGGGTTGAAATTCAAAGGCTGGCCGCTCTGCACTTGATAGACACCCTGTACCTGCCATCCACCGATGATGGCTGAGGCGATGGGGCTGTCATGGAGGAACTGTCTGCCATGTCCGAACGGAAGCTCATAGAGGAATGAGGTCGCGAAGCGGAAGGTACGATCAAGCTGTGAGATGCCGTACCACAGGCTGGGATCTGAGGTGTTGAGGTACTGGGATGCGTCGAGGGTTTTGGACCAGGTGAAGGAGGTCGTCAGAGAAAGTCCGCTCTGGAATCGGCGATTCAACTGCGCTTGCAGACCGTGATAGATCGACATGCCATTGTTGAGGTAGGTGGTGACGTTGGTGAATTCAGGATATGGGCGCAGGAGCTGGGCAACGGTGGTTCTGCTGCTGCCGAGGCTGGCGGTGCTGGGGATGATTCCGTTGAAGGGGTTGCTGACGTTTCCGTTGAGGCGATCGAAGGTCGTCCGATCATATCCGCTGGTGATCTTAGAGAGATATTGTGAGGGGACTGCGTTGTAGTCCTTCTGTACCGGAACATGAACGCCGTGGTTTCCGACGTAGTCCAGCGCGGCGAGCCATGATCCGAACTGGTGCTGGACACCGAAGCTCCAGCGCATGTTGTAAGGGATCTGGGGATTGGGAGTCTGGAAGGTGATGGACTGGCCGAGGAAGGTCTGAAGACCGAGGCTGCTGCCCGTGGGTTGGGTAAAGCCAGTGGGGAAGGGGTTCTCAAGAGTGCTGGTGAAGGTGAGGCCGTTGTCTCCGCTGCCGTTGAGGTTGGTGGTGGAGCTGTAACCTTGCTGTGGGGTGAGGGTTGCGTTGTTGGTGGAACCGCTGTTGCCTCCGGAGAGAATAAAGAGCTGCACTGAGTCGGCGAAGAGCCCGAATCCTCCGCGTACAACTGTGTTTGGTTCGGGCTGGTAGGAGAAGCCGATGCGGGGTAGGAAGAGGAGCTTCTGCGAGGTGTAGAGGCTTTTTCCACTATTGTCTTCTCCGACGAAGCGGAGTCCGCCATTGATCGCGAACTGGCCGGAGGGAAGCAGTGCGGGATTTGTGGGCGCGATGTTGGTATAGTTCGCTTTGGCCGCGGCGGCTATGGGATTGACTGCGTCGAAGTCGAAGTAAGTGTTGGCCTTGTTATGACGCTCGCTATTAGGGCCCTCGTATTCATAGCGAAGACCGGCGTTGATGGTCAGCTTTGGCGTAGCCTTCCAATCGTCCATGAAGAAACCGGCGATGTAGTTGGAGCGTAGGGCATAGTCTGAGTTCACGGTTAGCTTGGCAGTGCTGAGAATTCCTCGCTCCATTTGAGCGAGACCGAAGCCTGCGCGGCTGGGGACGGAGGTGTTGCTGTTAGCCGTCATGTAGTTTCCCGTCATGGCGTAGGCGCCGTTGCTTCCCGCGCCGGAACCTCCGTTCGTGTTGTACATGCGATATTCGACGCCAGTGCGGAAGAAGTGCGTGTTGACCAGCTTGCTGACCTGCAGGGCTCCCATGGTGATGTCGTCGTGCGAGGCAATGTTGCTTTTGTCGGCGAGAGCCTGGAAGCCGGTGGGTGCGATGTTGGGGAAAGAGTTGGCCGCTTCGGGCATCCCTTCGACCAGATAGTTGGGCATCCCGATGGCTGTTGCGTCCAGCAGGCCCTGAGAGTTCACGATGTTCGAGTTTACGAAGCGAGTCCAGGTCAGGTGAGCTTCGACCACGGTCGTCGGGTTGACGGTGAAGTTGTAGCCGATAGCGACGCCTTTGTTGGCATAAGTCAGAGTGGTTCCGCTGACGGGGTAGAAGTAGGCATTGGTCTTCGACTGCAGACGATTGCTAAGGACGAAGTGGCCGAAGAGGGACTGGCGTGGAGTTACGGTGTAATCCACGCGCGTCGCGAGGGAGTAGTAGTAATCAGGCTCGGAGCCTGCATAGACATAGTTGCTGGTTCCGTCAGAGTTGCCGGGGGCGTTTGGCTCGGGATAGAAGCTGAGAATCTTCTGCGCGATAGGAGAGATATTGGTGATGATGTTGCCGGGGATGGCGGTACGGCTGACGATCCCGCCAGCACCGGGAGTTGCGCTGGTTGGCTCGTAGAGCTGGTACTGGTTGATGGTGCCTGCCGGATGGGTAGGGTCCTGGCTGTAGAGCGCGGAGAAGTCGCCACTGCGCTCGGCAAGCGTGGGAACCGTGAGGGTCTGTGGGTTGGGAGCGGCCTGACGGCTACGCTCGTATCCAGCGAAAAAGAAGGCCTTGTTTTTAACGATGGGGCCGCCCAAGGTTCCACCGTATCGTAGCCAAGTAGGTTTGGCGTTGATCGGGTTGGCGGAGAGGCTCCAGGTGTTCGCATTCAGAGTGGGGTTCTGGTAGTAGGCGAAGGCGCCACCGTGAAAGGCATTCGTTCCGGACTTGATGCTGGTGTTGACAAAGCCTCCGGAGGCGTGGCCCTGGCTGGAGTCGTAGGTGGCTGTTTCCATGCGGTACTGGCCGACGAACTCGGTGGAAGGAGTATAGGCCGACAGACGAATGCGGTTATTGGGCGCGCCATCGAGGCGATACTCGAGCGCATTGAGCATGGAGCCGTTTACCGAGACACTGGCGGTGGTGCTGTCGTAGGTATGGATATTGGGATTGACTCCGGAGGGAGAGACGCCGGGGGCCAGGGTTTCGAGCGTGAAGGGGTTACCGTAGATCAGCGGAAGTTCGCGCATGCTGCGCTGCTCTACGATCAGGCCGATAGAGGCGCTGGTGGTTGATAGTTGCTGAATGTCTTCCTGGACGTTGACGGTTTCGGTCGCACTGCCGAGCTCCATGCTCACGTTCTGCTCGTTGGTTCCATTTACATCGACATTAAGATTGGACCGTTGCAGCTTCTTAAAGCCCTGCATCTCAATCGTCAAGGAATATGTTCCAGGGATAAGGGACTGGAAGTTGTAGTCACCGGCGTCGTTGGTAGTAGCGCTCTGGGTGACTCCAGTCTCGGTATTCTGGAGCGTTACGATCGCACCGGGCAGGACAGCTCCCGTGGCGTCGGTGATTCGGCCTTTGACGGCTCCGCGGTCATTCTGGGCCAGAGTGGAATTGGTCCCGACCATTGCGATCAGCAACGCAAAGAACAATCGAAGAACAAGGTGAACTCGGTTCTGGTGCATAACTACCCCCTGAAATGTCTCGCTCGAATTCGGCCCTGGTTCTCTTAGGTGGTGGCCGAAGTTTTATTTTTGGAGCGGACCAACCATACGCGTGTAAACCACTGTTCGGACCATTCCTTACGTGAGCAACATGTCTCTGACGCGTTATAGACAGGCGTTCTACGGTCAAATCGGGGGTACCTGTTGTTTTGCAGGACGTGGGAGGAGGGATTGGGAAGAGTTTCTGTGTCTGGGGGAAGTTGGAAGATGGGCCCTAAAGACAAAGTCATTCTTCGAATTTCCAAGTATGTGACTCATTTTATTGAAGATTATTTCGTCCTATACATGTTGACTACATACCATTTGGCAGTCGCTTGGATCCATCCGCTATAGTTTTGTTCGGTTTCGGAACGAGGTTTTCTCGCAACCGAATCCTGTCCATGGTCTACGAGGTCGGCTCATCGAGTTGGGGTGGAGATAAAAGGTCAGACCACCTTTATGCCAATGTTCCAAAGATTCGGAGAGGAAGAAGGATGGTATTCAATCGTCGCCACTTAATTAAAGGTGTCCTCGGCGCAAGCGCTACGGCGGCTCTGCCAGGTGTCGCCTCAGGTCAGTTTTTGAACGCGCCTCGGCACGGGCTCCCCGGCACTTTGCAGGAACGTTATGCGAAGCTGGATGCCATCCTCAAGCAGCCTGTCTTCAAGCGCGAGCTATTTAAAGATCCGGTCATCCTTGAATCGGTGGAGTTGCTGCACTTCAAGAACTCCTGGATCTGCCGGGTGCGATCCAAGGACGGGCACGAAGGGATCTCCGTTTCGAACGCGCAGCAGATGGAGATCTTCTATCCTGTGTTGGTTAAACGGATGGCGCCGTTTTTTGTCGGTAAGGACGCTCGGGACCTCGAAGATCTGGTCGAGGCCGTTACCGTCTACGAATCGAACTACAAGGCGCAGAGTCTTGCCATCTGGGTTCCCCTGGCGACGATCGAGTTTGCCATCCTCGACATGTTCGGTAAGATGGCGAATCGCTCAATCGGCCTGCTGATCTCGGACAAGATCTACAACCCGAAGATCAACGTTTATCAGGCCAACGGCGAGAGGGATAATTCAGCCGAAGAGGTTATCCAGCACCTGCAGCGCGACCTTGCGGTTTCGCACGCGAAGGCAATCAAGTTCAAGCTGGGCGGACGGATGAGCCATGTCGAGTATCCGGCAGGTCGCAGCGAGAAACTGATCCCACTGGTTCGCAAGACTTTCGGTGATGAGATGGTCATTTCGGCGGATGCCAACGGTTCTTATACTCCGCAGCAGGCGATCCCGATCGGCAAGCTAATGCAGGAGTACAAGTATGCGTTTTACGAGGAGCCGGTACCATTCGACTGGTATGAAGAGACCAGGCAGGTCGCTGATGCGCTGGAGATTCCGATCGCTGGCGGCGAGCAGGAGCCCTCGATGCATAACTTCCGCTGGCTGGTCGCCAACGGAGGTCTCTCGATCACTCAGCAGGATATGTTTTACTTCGGCGGCATGATTCGCTGCATGAAGGTTGCCCGCATGGCCGACGCCTTTGGCAAGCAGACGATTCCGCACATCTCGTCTACCGGCCTTGGCTACGTCTATATGATGCACTTCGTCTCGGCGATTCCAAACTCGGGACCTTACCACGAGTTCAAGGAGTTCAACGACACGTTGCCATACAAGTGTTCGACCTCGACGCTACGCTCAGACTCGAATGGAGGGGTTACGGTGCCGACCGGACCTGGGCTGGGGGTGGACATCGATCCCGCCTATGTCGCCAAGCATGAGGTCGTCAAAGGATGAAGCTGCGGGTTCTTCTCTCGCTTGCGATGCTTGGCGCAGGGATGGTTGGAGGCGCCCAACAGCAGGCTCTTCCACGTGGGGTTACGATCTGGCCGAAAGGTATGCCTCCCGAGGGAATAAAGCAAAAGGATAACTATGGAAGCCACATCCTTTCCGTGTCGCACCGGGAGAAGAGCGGTGTCGTCGAACTGCACGAAGCGAAGGACGACGTGATGATTGTGCAGAGCGGAGAGGCTACCTTGATCGTGGGGGGAAGAGGGATCGGGATGCATCCCTCAGCTCCCGGCGAGCAGCAGGGGACGAGTATCGAAGGCGGAGTTTCGCAGCGTGTTTCGACAGGCGATGTGATCCATATTCCGTCGAATACACCTCATCAGTTTCTACTCGACCCCGGAAAACGGATCACATACACCCTTGTAAAAATCGTCGATCGCTAGCGCGAAGACGGAAGTTCGTACGATCAAATCACGTCGGATGAGGATGTTTTGATGATGGCCATTTTGAAGCGGCCCTTTTTTCGAACTCTGTATTTTCGTGTACTGGCCGGGGTCGTCTTTGGCATCGTGGTGGGTATCTTCTGGCCACACGTGGCTGAGGCCATGAAGCCATTTGGGGATGGATTCATTAAGCTTGTCCGGATGATGGTAGCCCCTATTATCTTCCTGAGCGTTGTGATCGGAATCGCCAGCGTTGGGGATCTGCACAAGCTTGGCCGAATCGGAATCAAATCTCTGATCTACTTTGAGGTCGTCAGTACCCTGGCTCTGCTGATTGGTATGGTGGTTGCCACTGTGGTTCAGCCGGGCCGGGGAATGAATGTTGATGTCGAAACCCTGAGCGCTAAGGGAATCCAGCAGTACACCTCCAGGACGGAGAGCCTGGGAGCCGTCGATTTTCTACTGAATATCATTCCCGACACGTTCACTGGAGCCTTCAGCAAGGGCGAGATCCTGCAGGTGCTGTTGTTGGCGATTCTCACCGGCATGGCCCTGGTGATGTTGCCTTCCGAAAGCCTCATCCCTCGGGCGGCACAGTCTGTGAACAAGCTCTGCTTCAAGATGGTTGCTCTCATCATGGAAACCGCCCCTCTGGGAGCCTTCGGTGCCATGGCATTTACGGTGGGACGCTACGGGCTGGCGACACTGGTCTCGTTGGCCAAGCTTTTGCTGTGCGTCTATCTCACCAGCATCGGCTTTGTGGTGATTGTGCTGGGAACGCTCTGCCTGCTCAACGGCATCAACCTCTGGCGGTTCATTCTGTACTTGCGCGAAGAGCTTCTTCTTGTTCTAGCGACTTCTTCGTCCGAGCCTGCGTTGCCTTCTCTGTTGCTGAAGATGGAGAACCTGGGTTGTTCGCGCGTGGTCAGCGGCTTGGTCATTCCCGCGGGGTACTCCTTCAATCTCGACGGAACCTCGATCTACCTGACCGTGGCCACGCTGTTCATCGCGCAGGCTACGAACACCCACCTCACGATTTCACAACAGGCGTTCGTCCTCTTTGTGCTGATGCTGAACTCGAAGGGAGCGGCAACTGTGACGGGTGGAGGATTCATCACGCTGGCCGGGACTCTCTCCACGCTGGGAACCCTGCCAGTCGCAGGAATCACGCTCTTGCTGGGGGTCGACCGCTTTATGTCGGAGATGCGCTCGTTGACGAATCTGGTAGGCAACGGCGTAGCCACGATTCTCATCGCGCGATGGGAAGGAGAGTTCGATGCGGAGCGGGCTCGCCTGGTTTTGAGCAGAGGATATGACGGATCTTCGCGCTCGACGCCGTTAGAAAAGGTGGAGGTCTAGTTTGTTCCACAGTCGGCGCTTCCTTCTAATGTGTGCAGCTTTCTTCCTGCTCCCGGTGCTGGCGCAATCGGATACGGTCTCGCAACAGGCGGCCTCGCGCAGTGAATATGCAAAGTGGCGGGCGGAGATTCGCCGCGCGTTATTTATTCCGCAGACATTACCGGCTTCAAAGCCTGCATCGTTCGGCAGTTTTTCTCCGGCCAACGAAGTTGTTGCCGAGCGTGTGACCTACGCGACGATCTACGGCATGAGGATTCCTGCCATCGTGTATCGGCCGCAGGCGATGGCGGGAAGGCGTCTCCCTGCGATCGTCATCGTGAATGGCCATGGAGGCGATAAGACCTCGTGGTATGCCTTTTATTCCGGCATCCTCTACGCACGCGCCGGTGCAGTCGTTCTCACCTACGATCCTCTGGGCGAGGATGAGCGCAACTCCGGCCGCCGCTCTGAGGCAAGGGAGCACGACACGTTGCTTCCAGGCGACGAAGCCCCGCGGCGAGTCGCCGGGCAGATGATCGCGGATATCATGCAGGGTGTCGGTTATCTTTCGCAGCGCGCCGATGTAGACCCGAAGCGAATCGCGGTCGCCGCATACTCGATGGGCTCCTTTCATGCTGCGATCGCAGGAGCCCTCGATACCCGCATTCACGCCCTGCTGTTGTCGGGTGGAGGAAATCTTGACGGTCCCGATGGCTATTGGGATACCTCGAAGCCGATGTGCCAGGGAGGGGCGTATCGCGCCCTGGGGTTTCTGGGAGACCGCGGGGCTATTCTCTATGCGCTCAACCGGCAGCGAGGACCGACTCTGCTGCTTAACGGAACGGCCGATGGATTGATCGTTCGTCCGCACACCGACGAGGCGTTCTTCGTCGCTCTGCGCAACCGTACCGCTGCGATTGCGGGAACTCGCGAAGATCTTTTTGAGACAGAGTGGTTCGAGGGAGCGGGACATAGGCCCAACTTTGTAACCCGTCGCGCGGCTCTCTGGTTGAACCGACAGCTTCAGTTTCCGAACTGGAGCGATGCGACGATTGAGTCCATGCAGGAGACGCATATCAGCGAGTGGGCCGCGAAAACCGGAGCCCACATTGGTCAGAGCTTTCAGAATGAGCTTTCGGAGGGAGGCCTGCGCGCTCTCGACCCATCCATTCCCAATGTCTCTTGGCAAAAGCTTCAGGTATTTTCCGCCGCGCAGTGGCAGAGCCATAAGGACAGCCTGACCTGGACGGGTTGGGTTCATCGCGTGGGAATTTCGCTTCCCGCAAAGACTTCAGCAGAATCCGAGAAATAAAGGACAATCTATGTCATCCTCACGACGCGATCTTCTCAAACTGGGCGGCCTCAGCCTTGCAACTCTTTCCCAAACTGCCTATGGTGCTCCCACCCGCTCTCACCACGCCGTTCAGACGCTCTTCGATGTGCGCGCTTTTGGAGCGACTGGAGATGGCAAGACCATCGATACGCCGGCGATCAATCGCACGATCGAAGCTGCTGCAGCGGCGGGTGGCGGAACTGTTCTTTTTCCTGCTGGAACGTATATGTGCTTCTCTATTCACCTTAAGAGCAAGGTGGATCTCTATCTCGCGCAGGGCTCCACAATTCTTGCCGCAGATGGCCCCAAACCCGGCGACGCGACCGGTTACAACGGTGGCAAGTACGATGCGCCGGAACCGAAGACAGCTTGGGATGCATATCAAGACTTCGGGCACAACCACTGGCATAACTCTCTGATCTGGGGCGAGGACCTGCACGATTTCAGCATCCTGGGCCCAGGACTGATCTGGGGCCGGGGACTCACGGCGGGACATGGCAACCACGTTCTTCCTGACGGAGTAGGAAACAAAGCGATTGCCTTGAAGAATTGCCGCAACGTGATCTTCCGCGATTTCTCCATTCTGAAGGGTGGACACTTCGGCCTTCTGCTCACGGGAGTAGACAACGTCACCATAGATAACCTTAAGATCGACACGGACCGCGACGGCATCGATATCGATTGCTGTCGCAACGTAAGAGTTTCAAACTGCACCGTCAACTCGCCCGAAGACGATGCGATCTGCCCGAAGAGTTCTTATGCTCTGGGCTATGCGCGGTCGACCGACAATGTCACTATCACCAACTGCTACACCACTGGCAAGTACGAGATTGGCAGCCTGCTCGATGGAACTTTCAAGGTCAGCAAGCTCGCCAACAGCAAAGAGGCAACGGGGCGCATCAAGTGCGGCACGGAATCGAACGGCGGATTCCGCAACATCACCATCTCGAACTGTGTCTGCGAGGGCAGTCGCGGAATCGCCTTGGAGAGCGCGGATGGTGCCCTGCTGGAAGACATCGCCATTACGAATATCACGATGCGGGAGTGTACGGTGGCGCCGCTCTACGTCCGATTGTGCGCTCGCATGAGAGGACCGGTAGATGCGAAAGTCGGTACCGTCCGGCGTGTCTTCATCGATAACTTCATCAGCTACAACTCGTCTTCGATCCAGCCTGGGATTGTCGCAGGCATTCCTTCTGCGATGATCGAAGATGTCCATCTCTCGAACATCTATTTTCATCAAGTAGGGAACGCTCCGAAGGAGATGGCGGACCTTATCCCAGACCAGTATGAGAAGAGTTATCCCGATCCTACGCGGCAGGGAAATTTCCCCGCGCACGGACTCTTTCTGAGAAACATCAAGGGCATCGATGTCTCCCATGTAGAGTTCGCGCTGGCGTCCCCTGATCCTCGCGTCGCCGTATGGGCACAGAACATTCAGGGCCTGGACCTGTTCCGCATCAAGAGTCCCGCCGCCAGCCAAGGGAACTTTCTCTTTAAAGAGGTTACTGACCTTCAGCTCTCCGGCTCGCGTGGAGTGAAGGATATCTCCCTCGACCGAGTCGACAGAGTTCTCTGAGGTTTGCAGTTTTTCGCCTCTAATGGAGAATCCGGTCCAGAATATAGGTCGTTTCCGTGGGAACGTTATCTTTGAAGCGAACTCGCAGGAGGACTTGATAGGCTCGCGGCATCTTGCCGCCGTTGTCTTCCTTCAGGTGGGTAACGATGGTTTGGGCAGTGTCCGGATTTGTGAAGAAGCGCACGGCCCCCACGTAACCGGGGGATCGGATGCTGGTAAAACTGAGTACTTCATTGTCCCGCATTGGTCCGGAGACGTGGGTCACCAGAGCGTAGATCACACCCTGTTCCGCAGGAGCCGTGACGTATTCATCCCGAAAGAAGGTGGGTTCGCCCGGGGCAGGGTGCGTGTTCTTTACACCTTCGAGGTTGGCTACCAACTCGCTTACAACGGGCATGCCCTGAAGCTGCTCGAAGAAGAGATTCTGCACGCCCACAAAGACAACATTGTTGTCCGCGAGCTGATGCCAGGAGAGCTGGCTGGTTCGCATGATGGAGATATTCTGTGCCCGCGAGCCCAACAATCTTCCCAAGTGAAAGGCTGCCTCGGCTTCTCCAAAGGCCGTGTAGTAACGGCTCGGCTGAACGTTGGCTCTATTCATAGACTCGGACAGCTGCTTGATCGCGGGCGAGTGCTGGGTGTCGCTCCATTCGTTGAGCGAACGATCGCGATAGTAGATCCCGGGATTCGAGTTGACCTCAACGAACAGCGGGTCCTCGATCGACAGGATCAGCGGTCGAGCCGAGGCGAGCAGAGGCTTCCACAATTCCTCCATCGCGGGAGACCAGACAAAGGCCTCCTGCCGCGATCTGGTGCGAATCCCGAGCAATAGGAAGCAGAGCGCGGCCAAAAGGAGCCCCCCGGCGAAGCCTGCCAGAACACCCTTCCAGTGCCGCGTACTCGCGAGTGTGGCTCCGGAGACGGGAGTTCTCTCGAAGGCTGGAGAAGTCAGCTCTGGAACCGCGATCTCGCTTGAAACACGGTGCTCACAGGTGAGTCTGAACCTTCCCTTGGGCAGGTCGATGATCAGGGGATCGTGAATACCCTCTGTCCTGTAGTACTCGGCCAGCTTCTGTCGGAGGCGTCCTACCTGGATACGGACGGTTGAATTTTGCTGAGGATCGTAAGAGGTGGGCTTTCCTAAACCTTCAATCGCAACGACATATTCTTTGAGTTGATCGGCCTCCCCGCTCGCGGCTTTGTCCGCGAGATAGGTGAGCAACTTGCGTAGAACCTCGGAGCTGCGGAAGCCGTCACTCCGCAAAATGCGTTCCACTTGCGCCTCTATCCCTGGAAGAGAGGCCGTTTTTTCTTCTTCAGCGAGCATCCCCACGGAGTTATCACCTCGCAAGTTGCATTGTCAACAATGAGATGAGAGCCGTTGCGTTTACACACCATTTAGTAAAGCAGGAGTGGTGGCAAGAGACGGCTTTGCTTTAATGAGGCACGCCTCTTTTGGTCTTCGCGGTAGAGGTATCATTGAATCCCGATTGAAGGTAAAGATGCTAGGAGGTGTAAATTGTTCATTATCTATAAGTTGGTCTCGTCTCCAGCGCGCGGCATGCGTATGGCACCTTCATGATGCTGATCTGAAGTCGATGGAGCCGTATCAGCACCAGGTGTTAGAAGCCTTGCAGAGGGCCATTAACCGAGGAAAGCCGTTGAGCCAGATTTTGGAAAATGATGGGAGTGGAGTGGCGGACTGCTTGATGGCTGAGGTGGGGTTAGATGGTGGACGCGGAAGGAATCGAACCTTCAACCTGTCGATTAAGAGTCGAATGCTCTGCCAGTTGAGCTACGCGTCCAGGTTTACTGCTTGCCTCTGGGAGAGGCTTGGTGAGAACCATTTGGCTCAATCACCTGACTTATTAAAGATAACACAGCCTGCGGGATTTGTGGTCCCGCAGGCTGTTGATTTTAGCCTACGAAATCGACATTCGCGCGGTGGGGAATGATACCGCGCTCATAGCCCATCTCAAGCAGCTTGCGGATGGCCTCGCGTCCATCGTCGCCGTAGTTCAGCGTGCGCTCGTTGACGTACATCCCGACGAAACGGTTCGCCAGATTGGGATCGAGATCGCGAGCGAACTGCATGGCATACTCCAGTGCCTCCTCGCGGTGGTCGAGAGCGTGCTGAATGCTGTCGCGCAGGGCATTGGTCGCCATCACCATAGTCTCCTGTCCGAGCGAGCGGCGAATAGCGTTGCCGCCGAGCGGCAGCGGCAGGTTCGTCTGGTCGCGCCACCACTGGCCAAGGTCGAGCAGCTTCACCAAGCCGTCGTTGGCGTAGGTGAGTTGGCCCTCGTGGATGATGAGGCCAGCGTCGAACTCGCCCGAGGTGACGGCGGGGATGATCTTGTCGAAGGGAACGACGGTGTACTCGATGTCAGGCGCGAAGAGCTTGAGCGCGAGGAAGGCCGTCGTCAGTGTTCCGGGGATGGCGATGCGCGTCTTCTGAGCCTCGGCAAGGGTGAGCTTGGGGTTGGCGACAATCATCGGGCCGTAGCCTTCGCCCACGCTGCCGCCGCAGGCCATCAGGGTGTAGCTGTCCTGAAGGTAAGGATAGGCGTGGAACGAGATGGCGGTCACATCGTAGTAGGCCTCGTTGATGGCCTTGTGATTGAGCGTTTCGATGTCGGTGAGGACGTGGGAGAACTTGTAGCCGGGAACGCGGACCTTGTTTGTGGCAAGGCCGTAAAACATAAATGCGTCGTCGGAGTCGGGGCTGTGCGCGATGCTGATCTCTTGTACTTCAGTTGGGGCAGTCATGTTGCTTCCTTGGGAGTGATAGACAATGGAAGAGAGGCGCTAAAGATGCGATCTCAAAGGCAGATAAGGTTTCAGGCGCGACGCAGGCGGCCAAGGGAGGTCGCCAGTCCAGCGGCTGCGGCGATCTTTACGATCTCACCGGGGAGGAACGGGACAACGGCCATCGTCCACACATGGGACGCGCTGACGTGCATGGACTGTCCGAGCCACAGGGAGCCGCAGACGAAGAGGACCACGACGGCAAGCGTTGTAGCCACCGCGGCGCGGGCATAGGCCGAGTCGATACGGAGCGAGCGGAAGGCCCATCCGGCCACTGCGGCAACGAAGGGGTAGGAGAGCAGGTAGCCGCCCGTGGGTCCGAACATCTGGGCGAGGCCGCCGATCGGATGCGGATTGAAGACGGGAAGTCCCATCGCACCCTCGGTAAGGTAGAACGCGAGGGCGGCGAACCCGGTCGCTGGACCCAGCATCAGGCCGACGAGCAGAACGGCGAAGCTCTGAAGCGAGAGCGGAACCGGGGTGAAGGGAAGCGGGACGGAGACATGCGCGCATGCGGCAATGAAGATGCTCGCAGCAAAGGCGACAGTGAGGCGGCCGGGAACCGACTCCGCGAATGAGCGGGACGTCTGGTGGGTCAAACCCTGGGTTGAGGGAAGGGCGGATTGCATGGGAGGCGTTCCTTTCGCGCTAATAGTGCCTGAAAGAGGCGGTTCGAGTGCCTTCGGGCACGTGGAAAAGATAATTCTGCGAGATGCCGATGCGGTCGCTGGAGGCAAACGCCCCGAGGGTTCTCTGTACGATGCCCGAGCTGTCCGGGCCGGAGGTCGAGGAGGTATCCGATAGATCCGGGGAGGACGGCGTCGAGGGAGCCCAGCTTTTCTTCGCTGAGATGGATTGTACGCTCTGCTGCGGGATCAGGCGCAGCGGACGGGGCGAGGAGCCATGCTCGGCAGCGGCTTCAAGATGCTCAGCGAAAGTGGGTTCCGGAGGAGCCTCGGGAAGGCGGTTGCGATGGCTGGCGCGAACATGGTGGACGATGGCTGCTACTGCTCCGATGAGGGCAAGAAGACAGGCAATCGAGATGATGAAGAGAATCTGCACCTTCAAAAGGATACCAAGCGGCGAAGCGTTCGTGCACGTTATTCCTCTTCGGGGAGAGAAGAGGAGAGGCGCATTCTCCCCGCTTTGTCACAAAACAGTACGCAACTTGGTACGTCTTCCAACAGAAACGTATTTGCGCTTGACGCTGTATGACGGTGGAAATTGTACTTAGTTAAGATATGGCTCTCGGTGCGACAAACGGCGCAGGACAGGCAGAACGTGGCATCGCCATGCAGCTTTTGCGCTATACGGTCGGCGGCTGGAGGCGGTGGGCAACGGTCACGGCTGCCGTGTTGGGAGTCGGGCTGGGCTACCACGTCGTCTTCGGCCAGAACGGGCTGACGGCTTACGAGCACAAGAACCGTGATGCGCACAGGCTTGAAGAGCAACTGAGAAGCCTTCAGCAGGAGAACGAGCGGCTTAAAGGGCATGTCGATCGTCTGCAGAACGATCCCAGCGCGATTGAGCACCAGGCCCGCGAAGAGCTCCATTACACCCGTCCGGGCGAAGTGATCTACACTCTTCCGGCGACCTCCGGGACTCCTTCAAAGACTATTGACGGCAAGTAGCCTGTCTCTCCCTGTTTTCCCTCTGCGGAGCGGGAAGGTTTGCGTCCGCTTTGCGATAGGCTTCTAAACAAGAGGGAAAATTATGAAGTTCGAAATAGAAAAGGCTACGCAGCGCGAGGTCTATAACCTGCTGATCGGGTTGGTTGCGCCGCGGCCCATTGCTCTGATTACGAGCATGGACGAGAACGGCGTGGTGAACGCGGCCCCGTTCAGCGCGTACAACTATCTGTGCACGGACCCCCCGATCGTCGGAGTTGGGGCTGCGGACCGTCCCGGCGGCGAGTTCGTCCCGAAGGACACGGCGCGAAATATCCGCCGCACGGGAGAGTTCGTCATTAATGTAGTTACCGAAGATCTTGCGCAGCAGATGAACATCTGCGCGACCGATTTCCCGGCGGGAGTCTCGGAGCTGGAGATGGCGAAGCTTGAGGCTGCCCCGTCGTCGGTGGTAAAGGTGCCTCGCATCGCAAGCGCTCACGCGGCGCTGGAGTGCCGTGAGCACACAACGCTCGAGATCGGACGGTCACGCATCATTCTGGGGCGCGTGGTGGCAATCTACGTCGAAGACAAGTACCTCGACCCTGCGGGGCCGTATGTCCGCTCGGAAGAGCTGCACGCGATTGGACGAATGAACGGGCTGGGATCGTATGTGAAGACGCGTGACAGCTTTATGAATATTCCCCGGATTCCGTATGCGGAGTGGCAAAAGGAACAGGGGTAAATTGCGGTCGATCTGGGATAGCAGGGGCGGGGGGAATCCCGCCCTGTTGTTTTGCCGCGGAGGCTCAGGAAAGATACTCGCGGAGCCAGGGATCGGTTGATCTGACCAACTCACGCGTGGTTCCGTCGAAGACGACCTTGCCCTCATTCAGCACGAGGAACTTCGTGCTCTCGTCCACTCCCCCGTTTGGGAGTGGCTCCATCGCCCCGGTCTGGGGATTGAAGCGGTGCATCGCCAGGGTGAAGGCGTCCTGTAGCCGGTGGGTGATGAGCAGGGAGGTGGTGTGGCTGACGTCGCGCTGCTTCATCACCAGCTCGATGATGGTGGTCGAGGTGATGGGGTCGAGCCCGCCAGTGGGAGAGTCGTAGAGAATCAGGTCGGGCCGGGAGATGATCGCCCGGGCGATGGAGACGCGGCGGCGCATACCTCCCGAAAGCTCGGGGGGAAACTTCTGGATCGCCTTCTCCAGCTCGACGAACTTCAGCGCCTCGACCACGCGGGCATGGGCCTCTTCTTCGGGGACGCGCTCCTCGTGCAGGCGGTAGGCTACGTTGTTTTCAACCGAAAGCGAATCGAAGAGGGCGGACTCCTGAAAGACCATGCCGATGCGGGCACGCAGACGAAAGATGTCGCGCTCGCGCATGGATGAGATCTCCTCGCCGAAGACGTGGATGGAGCCGGAGTCGGGGCGAAGAAGGCCATTGGTCAGCTTCATCAGGACTGACTTGCCGCCGCCCGCGGGGCCGAGGATGATGCGTGTTTCGCCTGGCGCGACGGTGAAGGAGATGTCGTCGAGGACGGGCTTCAGATCGAAGGTGATGGAGACGTGATCGAAGACGACGACCGGGGCTTGATCGTGAGAGCCGTCGCGGGAGAGGGTTTCTTCGGCCATGATGTGGCTCACCTGCCGAAGACGCCGATCATGGCGCGGCTGACGAGAAAGTCGACGATGATGATGAAGACCGAGGAGACGACGACGGCCTGCGTGGTGGAGCGGCCGACTCCCTGGGTTCCCCCCTTGGTGCTCATGCCGAAGTAGCACCCCACGGTGGCGATGATGAAGGCCGAAAAGATAGGCTTGGTCAGTCCCTGGACGATGTCGGCGTACTCGAGCGCACGGTAGGAGTTACTGAAGTAGGAAGATGGGTTCAAGCCCAGCAGGGCGACGCTGACCAGTGCGCCGCCTGCGATTCCCACGGCATCCGACAGGATGGTGAGAAAGAAAAGCATGAAGATCGTGGCGTAGAGCCGCGGGGTGATGAGCTTGCGGACCGGGTCGGTTCCGAGGGCGCGCATGGCGTCGATCTGCTCTGTCACCTTCATGGAGCCAATCTCGGAGGCCATGCCGGAGGCGTTGCGACCGGAGACCATCAGGCCTGTCAGCACCGGGCCCAGTTCCTTGACCATCGACAGTGCGACCAGGTTGCCGGTCATGCTGACGGCTCCAAAGGCCTTGAGCGAGGTAGCGGACTGGAGTGCGAGGACGCAGCCGGTGAAAAATCCGGTCAGTACGACGATCGGGGTGGAGCCCACGCCGATAGAGTCCATCTGGGTGAAGATGTCGGCCCAGTAACGGGGGCGCGAAAAGATATCGGAGATCGCCTGCCACGAGAGGATGGAGTAATCCTGGATGGCGGCGATCTTCTGTTTCGCGAAGTCTTCTGGAGAGAAGGGCATGTCTTAACTCTGGCTCAGAGTATCAGATGCAGCAGAAGGGAAGGAGATTGCATTCTTCGTAAAGGTGTCTTCACGGGAAACAGGACGGGAAGCCCATGTAGTGAGAAAATAATGAAGATGGCTCCTGATATGATGGCGGCGGTTCTGTACGGCAAAGAAGACCTGCGTCTGGAACGAATGGAAACTCCCCGGGCCGGGGTCGGTGAGATCGTGGTGCGCGTGGGCGCAGCCCTCACCTGCGGGACCGACCTGAAGGTCTACCGGCGCGGCTATCACGCGATGATGCTGAAACCCCCGATTCCCTTCGGCCACGAGCTGGCCGGGGTGGTGGCTGAGGTGGGCGCGGGAGTGACCTCCTTCAAAATCGGTGACCGTGTGGTCGCTCTGAACTCCGCCCCGTGCGATGCCTGCTACTTCTGCTGCCGGGGGCAACAGAACCTGTGCGAAGATCTCCTCTTTAATAACGGAGCTTACGCCGAGTACATCCGCATTCCGGCACGGATTGTGGAAAAAAATACGCTTCTGATTCCGGACGGAGTTCCTTTTGAGTATGCTGCTCTGACCGAGCCTCTGGCCTGCGTGGTGCGCGGCCTGGAGGAGACAGCGTCCCTGCCGGGAGACACGATGGTGGTCATCGGCGCGGGACCCATCGGCCTGATGTTCATGCACGTCGCCGAGCTTGCCGGGATGAAGGTGATCGCAGTGGTCAAGCGCGACGACCAGATCGCGACGGCGAAGCTGTTCGGAGCCCAGCAGGTGGTACAGGTCGGAGCGGTCGAGGATGTTGTCGCAGCGACACGCGCGCTGACCCCCAGAGGCCGCGGTGCCGATGCCGTGATCGAGGCCGTCGCTACGCCCGCAACCTGGGAGTGGGCGGTGGACATGGTTCGCAAGGGCGGGGTAGTCAACTTCTTTGGAGGCCCGCCGAGCGGCACAAAGGTGAAGCTTGATACGAACCGCCTGCACTATGGCGATATCACCCTGAAGGCCAGCTTTCATCACACACCCGCGACCTGCCGCACAGCTTTTGAGCTGATTACCAGCGGACGCTTCCGCAGCGCTGAGGCGATCACCGGGAGGGTGTGCCTTGCGGAGGTACCGGAGATCTTTGCGAAGATGCTGACCCGTACCGGAGGCTCGCGCGAGATTAAGACGGCCGTGTTTCCCGAGGGAGCCCCGCGGTGAGCGAACTGACGACCTCTGGCCATGCGCTCGTGGGAGCGCCGCCGCAGTACCTGACTCCCCTTGAGCGCCCGTCTCTGGAAGAGGCGAGGGCATGGTGCGCGGAGCTGACGCGGAGCCACTACGAAAATTTTCATGTTGCGACTATTTTTCTGCCCAGCAAGGTAAAGCCGCACTTCGAGAGCATCTACGCCTACTGCCGCGTCTCTGACGACCTCGGCGACGAGGTGGAGAGCCCGGCGGTGGCGCTGCGCCTGCTCGATGCCTGGGGAGCAATGCTGGATGAGTGTTACGAGCACCCCGAGCGGTCGATGCATCCGGTTTTCGTGGCTCTGCATGAGGCGATCACGGCCTGCGATCTTCCGCGTGAGCTGTTTTCCGATCTGCTGGTCGCCTTTCGCATGGACCAGGTGAAGACCGAGTATGCGACGTGGGAGGAGCTGCTGGAGTACTCGCATTACTCCGCGAACCCCGTGGGCAGGCTGGTGCTGTGGGTGTGCGGCTATCGCGACGAAAAGATTGCGCTGCTCTCGGATAAGGTCTGCACGGCGCTTCAGCTTGCGAACTTCTGGCAGGACGTCGTGGAGGACAAGGAACGCGGTCGCCGGTACATTCCTGAAGAGTCGATGCAACGTTTTGGCATCGACGAAGGCCAGATCGAGGGCCGCGTCTTTACGCCGGAGTTAGGCGCGATGATCGAGGATCTCGTTACAAGGACGCGAGCGATGCTGGCCGAAGGTGGAGAGATCAGCCGCCACGTGGACCGCGACCTTGCGGTGACGCTGAACCTCTTCCGCAAAGGCGGCGATGCCATTCTGGATGGAATCGTGGCGCAGCAGTACGATGTGCTGCGTGGAAGGCCAGTGGTCTCGAAGGCGAAGAAGCTGTGGCTGCTGGGTGGTGCGCTGTTCGAAAAATTTCGCGCGGGGTTAACGCGGTGACGATTCCTGAGGCCTACGCGGCCTGCCGCGAGATCGCCAAGCGGGAGGCGAAGAACTTTTACTACTCCTTCCGTGTGCTTCCAGCGCATAAAAGTGATGCCATGTGTGCGATTTATGCATTTATGCGCCGCGCCGACGACATCTCCGACGACGAGTCGATGCCCATCGAGCAGCGCAGGGAAGTGATGGCGCAGTGGGTGAAGGCATGGCGAGCAGCGCGGAACGGGGCTCCGACGAACGACCCGGTCTTTCTCGCGGTCAACGATTCGCAGAAGCGCTTCAACATCTCCGACACGCTACTGGAAGAGCTGGTGCAGGGAACGACGATGGACCTTGAGCCTCGCCCTGCCGATGCGGGACGCATCCAGACCTTCACCACCTTCGACGAGCTTTATCGCTACTGCTATCTGGTCGCGTCGGTAGTCGGACTGGTGTGCATCAAGGTCTTCGGATACACCGATCCCCGCGCCGAGAAGCTGGCCGAAGAAACAGGAGTAGCGTTCCAGCTCACCAACATTCTGCGCGATGTGAAGGAAGACGCCGAGCGAGGCCGCATCTATCTTCCTCTGGACATGCTGAGCGAGTTCGGCGTGACGGTGGAGCGTGTGGAGTCACTGGCTGGCGGAGCCGCTTTGCAGCCCCAGGAGCGGGCGATGCTCTCTGCGCTGAAGGCGCGTGCGGAGCAGTACTACCAGTCGTCGGAGAAGCTGCTGCCCATGATCGACAAGGACAGCAGGGCCGCTCTGTGGGTGCTGGTTGAGATCTATCACCGGCTTCTGTACAAGATCGCCGCAGCGGATAACGACGTGTTCTCGCAGCGCGTGAGCGTGCCGACGGCGGAGAAGCTCTGGGTGCTTGCGCGTGGTGTGGCGATGGCGCTCGGCAACCGGGTGTTGGGATGAGCCATGAAGATCAGCGCGATGTGATCGTCGTCGGCGCGGGGCTTTCGGGGCTTACCGCAGCGGTGGCTCTTGCGCGGGTGGGGGCGAGCGTGAAGGTGCTGGAGCGTCGTCCTTATATCGGTGGGCGAGCATACTCCTATGAGCATCCCGCACTTGAAGAGACGATCGATTCGCAGCATGTCGTTCTCGGTTGCTGCACCAACCTGCTCGACCTTGCGCAGCAGGCGGGGATGCAGGAGACGATTCGCTGGTACGACGAGCTGATCTTTCTGGAAACGAATGGGCATCGCACGCTGTTGAAGCCGGGGGTGCTGCCTGCTCCGATGCACCAGACGATGAGCTTTCTGAAGGTTTCGATGCTGGGGCTTGCGGACAAGGCCGCGATTGCCTCCGGGCTGTTGCGTTTTCTGCGTGGCTATCCGAAGGACGATACCGAGAGCTTCGCCTCGTGGCTGAAGCGCACGGGACAGACGGAGTTGGCCATTCGGCACTTCTGGGAGCCGGTGGTGGTAGGGGCTCTGAACGATACCTTCGAGCGCTGCTCGGTGAAGTACGCGGGCAAGGTCTTTCACGAATCTTTTTTGCGCTCGCCGGAGGCTGGACGTCTAGGAGTGCCTGCCGCGCCGCTCACAGAGTTCTTTTCTCCCATCGCGGAATTGGCCGGAAGACACGGCGTCGATCTTCGCCTGAAGTCTGGGCTTGAATCTCTACAGCAACAGACCGATGGCCGCTGGAGCGTGCGGTCTGCGGGTGAAGAGCACGTTGCGGATGCGGTTATTCTGGCGACGGACTTCCGGCAGACGCGCACCCTGCTGGATTCACTTCCGGCAACCGAAGAAGAGAAAGCCCGCAGGAACGATGCCTTCGACGCGCTGGTCGTGGCTCCGATCACGACGATCCATCTTTGGTACGACCGCGATGTCGTTGGACTCGATCATGCGGTGCTGCTGGATACGAGAATCCAGTGGGTCTTCACGAAGTCGCGCATACGCCGCTGGCCGCAGGAGCGCGGCTGCTACTGCGAGCTGGTGATTAGCGCCTCGTGGCCTGAGCTGGAGATGGGAAGGGAAGAGATTCTTCTTTCGGCCATCGCGGAGTTCGAAATGTTCTTTCCCGCGGCGCGGCAGGCGACATTATTGAAGAGCGGAGTGCTTAAAGAAGCACGCGCAACCTTCTCGGTGACGCCGGGGCTGGATCGCTACCGTCCTCAGCAGACGACGCAATGGCCCGGACTTTATCTGGCAGGTGATTGGACCGCGACAGAGTGGCCCTCCACGATGGAGGGAGCGGTACGAAGTGGACGGCTTGCAGCGGGATCTGTTCTGGGAGATCGCAACCGCTTCATGGCGCCTGAGCTTCACGCGACTGGCCTGATGCGGTGGCTGGATTCGCAGTCGATTTAGTGCGATAGCAGAACCACACCCACACAGACGAAGAGAACGGCGAGCCAGCGTCGGCTGTCCACATTTTCGTGAAGAAAGAGCTTGGCCGCGACGGCGTTGCCGATGTACGTGAGCGATGCGGTTGCCGGTGCCGCGAGCGAGAGATCGACGATGGAAAGAGCGTAGAGCATGGCGAAGAAGTTCAGCGCCATGCAGAGCGCTCCGACGAGAAAGAGCGGGCTTGAGAGAACAGCGCGGATTGCTCCCGGAAGGCCGCTACGCTCGCGGATAATGTCGAGGTCTCCGAGTTTGCGCATGGCTGCGGCGATCGTGACCTCGCCTACGACGGCGAGCGCGGCCACTCCACCGATGGCGCTCCAGGTGCGAAGTGCGGTCGGGGCATTCATCATCGACCCACTCCGGAGTCCATCAAATCCAGCTCGGAGTTTTCACTCTCATGCTCCGTGCGCGAGGGGCCTCCCGCAACGAAGCCGACGGCGCAGACGATCAGGGCGATTCCTGTCCAGCGATAGATCGAGAGATGTTCGTGCAGCCAGAAGCGACTGAGCAATGCAATCACAACGTAGCCGAAGGCCGTTGCGGGCATCACGAAGGTGAGGTCTGCCCAGCTTAACGCCGTCATGTAGCTGGCGAAGAAGCCGATCAGGAGCACAATGCCCGAGATGATGTAGGGATTGAAGAGAGCCTGCCAGAGCAATCCCAGATGCTGAAGATCGACCGAGCCCACCTGTGCCATGCCGCGGGAGAGGAGCGTGTCTCCGATCGAGGCGGTGAGCATAACTGCAACGAGGATGGCGTATTGCGAGGCTTTAAGACGATGTTTCATCGAACAGAATTTCTTTGCCGGACGCACACGCTGATGCAGAGGGGCACTAGTTAAGTTTACACCTCGAAGCAGGAATGCACCTTCGGACTGTTCTCCTGCAAAAGACAAAGGCGGCTGATGGCCAGCCGCCTTGGGATGTTCTGTGTGGCACTTAGGGCTTCGTGATCTTGAGGTTGCTCACGGTCGCATCGGTGTTATGGGCGAAGCGGATTCCATAGACGCCATCGGTCGACTTGAGCTTACCCGCGGTGACCACCTCGGACTTCTCGAAGGTCTTCACCGTCGTACCGTTGATGATGCAGGAGACCTTGTCCCCCTTGACCTGCATGGCGATCTCCTGCGTCACGGGCTGGCCGGGGCCTTCGGCCTTGTGGATGGCAGCATTCTCTTCGCGGCGTCCGTTGAGCTGGAAGGGCTCGGGTCCGAAGCCGCGCACGATGAAGGCTCCGTTGCCATAGGCTGCGCAGTAGATGTAGCTCTGGTCGGCGGTGCCAAGACCGTTGCCCGCAATCACGATGCCGTAAGGATGCGGGTGAGTGTTCAGGTTCATGAACTTCGGCTCGGTGAAGGTGGCGGAGACGGTATAGTCTCCCTTGCCGACGTTCTTAGGATTCCAGTAGGTGATCGCCGGGCCGGTGGTGACGTGGAGCGTCTTGCCTTCGGCCGAGAGCTTGGCGTTGTCGACGCTCTCCCCGGCCTTTTCAGCAGAGGCGTCGACCTTGCCCTGCCAGCCTTTGACGCTGATGCCGCCGCCTGTGATCTTGCGGTTGGTTTCGTTTCCTTCCTGCGCGTGCAGCAGGGTGGTAGCCAGCAGGCAGGCCGAGACGGTCATAAGACAACGAGAGGCGGAGAGCATGACTGAAATCCTTTCAGAAAAGGGAATTGCTTTCGAGAGTAGTATAAGCATTTCTTTTCAACGCCGGTCTTCGAGGAGGAAGTGAAGGGCAGCAAAAGGCGGCTGGTTTGTGACCAGCCGCCTTGGGAGATTGAAAGGGAACAGTGCTTATGCCGTCGCCTGCCGCTTGAGAGCCTTCTCGCGGGAGGCGCGGTTGCGCTCGGCGCGAAGCTTGAGGAAGCTCCTGGCCTCGACATACAGGCGGGGCACATCGCGGTTGACGATGGCCTTCCAGATGACGCGGGCCGCAGCCTTCGGACGGAAGTAGTATTCGTCGTAGAACTTGTGCACCATCTCCATGACGTACTCGGTGGGAAGGCCGGGGTACTCGATGTGCGCCATCTGGTGACCGCCGCCGTCCTCCATGCTCTCGTTGGTGATGAAGTTGTTCTTCTTGGCGAAGTCGTAAAACTCCGTGCCGGGGTAGGCGTGCGCGACGGAAACCTGGATGGTCTCGCAGTCGAGCGTCTTGGCGAAGTTGATGGTGTTGCGAATCGACTCCTTGGTTTCGCCGGGCAGACCGAGGATGAAGTCGGCGTGGATGACGAGACCGAGGTCGTGGCAGTCCTTCACGAAGTCGCGTGCACGCTCAATAGTGGCACCCTTCTTGATGTTCTTGAGGATCTGCGGGTCACCGGACTCGAAGCCGACGATCAGGAGGCGGCAACCGGCCTCCTTCATGGCCTTCAGGGTGTCGCGGTCGGTGGTCACGCGCGAGGTGCAGGACCACGTGATGCCGAGGGGCTTCAGCTTCGCGCAAAGCTCGATGGTGCGAGCCTTCTGGATGTTGAAGGTGTCGTCGTCGAAGAAGAACTCCTTGACCTCGGGGAAGTTCTCCTTGGCCCATTTCATCTCGGCGGCCACATCGTCGGTCGAACGCTTGCGCCATGCATGGCCCGAGAGTGTCTGGGGCCAGAGGCAGAAGGTGCACTGCGCCGGGCAGCCACGCGTGGAGTAGAGCGAGATATAAGGATGCAGCAGGAACGGGACGTTGTAGCGGGTCACGTCCATGTCGCGCTTGTAGATCTTGGTGGCCCAGGGCATCGCGTCCAGATCCTCGACCTGCGGACGGTCGGGGTTGTGCTGGATAACGCCGCTCGCGTCGCGGTAGCTGATGCCGAGAATCTCATTCAGCGGCTTGCCGTTGGCGTACTCGACGACCGCGAAATCAAACTCGCGGCGGCAAACAAAGTCGATGACGTCGCACTCGTTCAGGGCGCGGTCAGGGTCGGTGGTGACAGGCGGTCCGACGAAGGCGATCCGGATGGAGGGATTGACGCGCTTGATGGCCTCCGCAAGGGCATGGTCACCATGCCAGCCCACGGTTGAGGTGAACAGCACAAGGAACTCGTATCCCTTGGCGATCTCGATGGTCTCTTCGGCGGAGACATGGTGCGGGGGAGCATCGAGCAGCCGCGATCCTTCGAGCATTCCAGCGGGATAGGCCAGCCAGACCGGGTACCAGTAGGACTCGATCTCACGGGTCGCGGGCCAGCGGGAACTGGCGCCGCCGTCAAAGTTCTCGAAAGAGGGCGGGTTTAGAAACAGTGTCTTAAGCGGCATGATCTTACTATTGATTTTACCATTCGGTAACCGCTTTGGGCGGGTAGATTGCCGGGTTCCGTCTGTGGTTCGAAAAGGGCGGAGGCGGGGATAACCCTTTTGTCTTCAACAAATAAAAGGCCAGCCTCCGGAGAGGCTGGCCTTTCGTGTTTATTGTTGGAGAACTAAAGGCTAGAGAACGACCAGTTCGGCGGTCGTGCTGTGAACCACATTGCCGCTGGAAACGTTCACGGTAACCGTGTGGGATTGAAGCCGCGGGGCGCTGGAGAACCCGCTCGAACCACAGCCGATCGCGGTGAACGAGGCCAGGGTCAGAGCGATCCAACGCGGAAGCCTATTCTGCTTTCTGCTTCTGCGTGGACGGAAGGGAAACAGAAAAGCTGCGAAGATCAGCGGCGTGTGCAGGCCGCGTTCGAGTGCGGTCGCAGGGGAACTGCTGCCTGGCACGCGAATGGAGAGGTTGGAGGAGGCCCCGCTCTCTCCTGGGGTTACGTGAACGGGAGAGTACGAGTAGGTCGCTCCAGCGGGCAGGTTTTCCGCGCTGAGAGTGACCGCCTCGGTGAAGGGCTGATTGACGGACCGGATAACGATGGCAAAGTTCGCCGCCGTTCCCTGCTGAACCGACTGCGTCGGTGTCTGGTTCGTGACGGAGAAGTCGGCCTTGAGAGTTGCTGTAACGTTGATGGAGACCGCCGCAGAGCTGGAAGGCACGTACTTGTTGTCGCCACCGTAGGTCGAAGTGATGCTGTGGGCTCCGGCGGTGGTTGGGGTGATGGTGAGCGTTGCCGTTCCGCCGGTTACCGTCGAGGTGCCGAGCGCGACGCCACCATCGTAGAAGGTGACGACGCCCGTGGCCCCGGAGGTGACCATAGCCTGGAGAATGGCCGAGCTTCCCGCCGCCACACTGGAGGGAGCGCTCAACGTCACCGTGCTTGCCGTTCTCGTTGCCGCGGTGACAAGCATGAGGGTCGAGGACGATTTCGAGGCCGCGAAACTGGTGTCGCCACTGTAGGAAGCGGTCATGCTGTGCGCTCCTGCCGTGGACGGCGAGAAGGTCAACGTTGCCGTGTTTCCTACAAGGGTAGCCGAGCCGATTGTAGCGCCACCATCAAAGAAGGTGACGGTGCCGGTGGCCCCTGTGGTCAGGGTTGCTTTCAGTGTGGCCGAACCTCCTGAAGCCACAGAGCTTGGGGCATTCAGTTTTGTGATGGTCGCGGTCAGGGTTGCCTTTGAGACGGAGAGTGCAGCTACGGTTGAGTTCGAAGCGGCGAAGTTATTGTCTCCGTTGTAAGTGGCCGTGATGTTGTGCGAACCGACCGTGAGAGATGACACGGACAGGGTCGCCTTACCGCTGGCGATGGGTGCAGTGCCAAGAGAGACACCTGCATCGTAGAAGGTGACCGTTCCGGTTGCTCCAGAGGGAACTGAAACTGTCAGGGTTGCAGTGTTGCCCTGGATGACCTGGCTCGGAGCACTCAGGCTCAGTGCAACTGGAGCCTTGGTGACCGTCAGCGTTCCGTTGGTGACCGTAATGGTGTAGTCATCAAGGTCGTCTCCAGAGATGCTGGGAACGATGGGATACGTGCCCGCATTGCTGGTGGCCGTTGCCGTGGTGGTAAAGCTCAGTGCCAGGTTATCTCCATCGTTTACCTTGCCTGTGATTGCTCCCGTGAACGTAGGATTGGGAGCCCCGTAGGCGCGCGAGACGTTGTTCGCCGAGATGGTAAGAGGAACCGGAGGTGGACTATGCGTCTCGAAGTCAATCGTGACAGGGGAAAGACTATCGGCGGTGCAGGAGAGGCTGCCCGAGCCGACGGTCGCGGTTGCGGTTATGCTCTCACCGCTAACCGTGAGGCTGGCGGTGTTGTTGCTCGTGCAGCTCAGACTGAAGCAGTCCCGGCTGGTGCCGTCGCTCAACTTCGTAGTGCAGGCGAGGGTGAGCGACGTCTTCTTCAGCAGGCTGATCGGGTTGGGAGTAATCGAGAACGAGACCGGGATCGGAGCGCCGACAGCATCGTTGGCTCCCGCAACCGAGAGGTCGACTCGCTTGGTCCAGTTCATGTTTGCGTTGACCGAATTGAAGCGTGGAGGATACCAGTTCATCGGCCAGACAAGCTCTGAAGCTGCTCCGACATCCGGGGAACCGGGCTCGGGAGCAAGCGTGGTCGCGTTGATGGGATCTGCTACCAGCGCGATGAAGTTCGAGTTATCCCATCCTCCGATGTGGGCTTCGATGGGAGAGGCTCCACCAAAGTCGTGATAATCCCAATAGGTATTGAGACCGTTCGGGTTGATTCCGGCCGATGTGCCAAGCTTTGGCGTGATGCCGCTTGCAATGGTGTACTGGCCGTCCCTTACGACGTTGGTGTGGTAGTTGATCATGGTCGTGCTGGACCATTTGCCATGAGGGGCGCAGCTGCCATAGGAGCAGTTGCGGTTGTTGTTGTTCCACAGATCGTTGTTCTGGAACTCCGCCGCCGGCCACTGCACTGGCTGTGAGGGCGTTCCATAGTTTTGCGGACGGAAGTTCCGAAGATCCTCGAAGAGCGAGATCGGGAAGTTCGCATTGGTGCGGTTGGTGTTGTGATAGACGTACTCGTTCACGCTCACGCGCAGATCTTCGACATCGTGCGTTGGAGAGATGCCGGTGAGAGTTGAGCCGCTATTCATAAAGGTTACGTTCGAAAAGTTGAAGAAGGTATGGAAGTGTTCTTCCTGGAAGGCTGCGTAGGTATCGACGCCTCCCTTGACGTTGGCAGGCGAGGGGCAGAAAGGAGCGCTCGTGTCTCCCAGGCTGCAGTAGGCAGAGAGAGGAAGACCCTGCGGTCCGAAGGCCGCATCGGGAGCAAAGTACATGTATGCGTCCTGAATCTCGGAGTCTCCTCCGGGACCAGAACCCGAATTGTAGGGATCTTTCGGTTTACCGAAGTTGTACGCATAGACCGAACGCGTACCACGCATCGAGTAGTAGCCGGTTGCGCCTCCGCTTCCGGATGCGCTGCCTTCTTCGTAGTTCGCGAGGATGTAGGTTCTCATGCTTTGCTCGTAGAAGCAGTGCTCGGTGGGCTGACCGGAGATTCCGTATCCTTCACAGTGATTTCCCAGCCAGTAGCCGTCCAGAGAGCAGTTTCGCCATCCGGCCTGCTGCGTGTTGCAGTCCGAAAAATATGGCATGGCCACGAGAACGGACCGTGTTCCGGCGACGGTAAAGTGCTGGGTTCCGTACATCCGGACCGAAGAGCTTCCGCCGAAGTGCGACGCCGATCCATCGGGGCGCACGTAGCTCACCTTGGGATTGACATTCTGGAAACGAATGCCGGAGACGAGGATTCCCCTGGCGAACAGATCGACTCCGTTATAGACAGCGCCATAGTCGGTGTTCGATCCGCTCACCTCAAGCATCGTTACTCCCGCTTGAGTCCAGGTGCTCAGCCAACTGGCGCCCGTGGAGTTGGTTCCATCCATGATCGGAAGCTCGCCCGAGGTGGGGTTGGGGATTCCGCAGATGTGGATGTAAGGAACACTTCCATCTCCGGGACCGGCATTCGCTGGTGGATTCACTCCGAAGTACTGGTTCCAGGTAACGGGGGCTCCTGCGGTCGAAGCTTCGTTATGCAGACGGACCGTGGCTCCCCAGTGCCATGAGTTGGTGTTGAGAGGGAGAGTCGTCAGATCGCTGTAAGTTTGTCCCGGGCCAACCTCGAAGGCCTCTCCGCCGTACTCCTTCATGAGGGAATCGACTTCGCAGGGGAACTGGAGAACCTTGTCGAGGTTTGCCTTCGGCTTCGATTGCGTCTGGGCGACCCAGATTCGCAGGTCTTCGCAGGCCTTGTCGTCCTCCTGCATGCAGGCCTCTAGAACGTAGCCTCCGCCACTCTGTCCGGCGGTGAATACGGGCTCCAGCGAGTTCGCGAAGTCAAGGGTTGCATCGGCTGGTCCACTAAGATGGTCCGTCTTCTTGATGGTCCAGTTCACCTTCTGGTCAGCGCTTCCGAAGACGGAGGCGAAGAGGGGAATCGACTGCCCCTTGTAGAGCTGGATGTAGCCGGGATCGACGTGAACGACACCAGCATGTCCTGATCCGGCCCCATTGGCGCAGAGGACGTAGTGCTCAATGTGAGACTTCGAGGTGTCCTGGTCGCTGGTGAATTTCACATCGAACTCGACGCTCGAATGAATCTGCAGATTGCTGGTAGCGATGGCGCCGGTAAAGGTGCAGGCTCCCGGCTGCGAGCCGACCTCGATGTAGACACCCGCTCCGCTCATCTCGTGCGTAAGAATGGGGTGCGGTGCGTAGCAGGAGGAGTCATGCGCGACTGCCTTCTGAAGCGAGCAGGAGCCGGAACCGGAGAACCTGGCCTTGTTCTTCGACATTAAGTAGAAGGACTCACTGCCGGTTGTGGTGTAGACCTCCCATGTTCCATTGGAGTTCCTGCTTGGTCCGTCGACGACACTGACAAGTCCAGTGGTCTCCGTCGCAGAGCCGCTGATGGGAAGTCCTGCATTGCAGAGCCATGCAGCGATAAAGAAGCTGTTGGCATCGGCGCTCTTGATCGTGCAGAAGTTCTGCGTAAAAGAGGAGGTGCTGGTGAAGTGATCGAGGCGGACCGTATCTCCGGCTTGCAGATGATTGCCGGGGACCGTGAAGGTGACCCCGGTGCTGTCTGCACTCCAGGCTGTAACGTGGTCTCTCTCAAAGATGGGCTGTATCCATTCACGCCGCTCCGAGCCAGGGAGAGCTGTCATGGGGTAGCCATAGGCGCTTGGTTCGGTTTTCTCGAGTAGGAGAGTTTGTGCTCCGGCAGTCGCGGATGCAGTCGCCGTAAGAAGAAGCAGGAGTGAAAGGATGAATTTCATGGTCGTAAATGGAGTCCATCAATACTGAGATCGGAGTATGTGCGAGCGCTTTGGAGCTTACTCGCAGAAGAAGAGCAGGGCCTATATTTGAATGCGTACCCGTACTATTTAGTACCAACTACATCGGCTCAGGCATATCCGACTTTAGTGTTAGGTCAACATTGAGTGGTGGTACGGACCGCAAAAATGAAAGCAGTATGACTTCGAAATTCAAATTCGAATAACTCGTTTTCCCGTTCCATTCGAAGGAGAAAGATTCCACCCAAAATACGACTTTCCTTCTAAGACGACTTATGTTGCGACTTAGCGTTTCCCGCCACAAGACGCAGGAATGCTGGATATAGCCATTTCCGAATTGTGCTGATTTAACGCACATTTCGCGAAATAAATAGCTACATCTTTTTCAATCCAAGGCGCAAAAAAACTATGAAAGGAAAATCCTGTTTTACTTCCCTCGATCTTTCTCTGGAGGAATAGATCTTGAGGTTTAGGAGTGATGGAGGTTGGGGAAGCTCTGCTCGCCGAATTATAGCAACTCTGAAAATTCGTCTTCTCAGGAAGAAAACGAAAGTACCAGAGGGTGGCTAATTATCGCCTCTCTAATACTGCAGGATGATGAACTATTCCCGATAAATAAAAATGGAAGGTCAGGAGACCTTCCATTTGGAAGAGAGCATGGCAAGTTTTTCTTCCATGCTTGGAGGTGCGGATGGTTTTTGTTGTGGCTGCTTTGTGCGCTGGCCTCCGCGAGAGGGTTCCAGCAGAGCCTTCATCGAAAGCGAGATGCGCTTCGTCTTCGTATCTGCGCTAAGAACCTTTACCTTTACGATCTGTCCGGTCTTGACCGCCTCGGAGGGTTCTTTGATGAAGCGATTCGAAAGTTCGCTGATATGAACCAGTCCATCCTGGTGGACTCCAATATCGACGAAGGCTCCGAACTTGGTCACGTTGGTGACGACCCCTTCGAGAACCATGCCAGGTTGCACATCGGACAACTCGCGCACAGACTCTGAGAAGCTGGGGGCGACAAACTGCTCGCGGGGATCGCGGCCGGGTTTCTTCAGCTCTTCGAGGATGTCGGAGACGGTGAAGGTTCCGGCAGAGAGCTTCTTTGTATCGACCTTGCCGAGGAGTTGAGGCTTTTCGATCAACTCGAGGACGCTCGTATTGAGCGAGCCTGCGATCTGTTCGACGACCGGGTACGACTCAGGATGGACGGCGGTGCGGTCGAGTGGATTCTCGCCATCGCGGATGCGAAGGAAGCCCGCGGACTGCTCAAAGGTCTTGGCCCCGACGCCGGTGACCTGCATCAGCTCGGCGCGAGAGTGGAACTTTCCGTGCTGGTCGCGGTAGGAGACGATGTTGAGCGCGGTGCGTTCTGTAATGCCGGCCACGTAACGCAGCAGGGTCCATGATGAGGTGTTGAGATCGACGCCGACCCGGTTTACGCAGCTCTCGATTGTGGCTTCGAGTGACTGCTGGAGCTGGCGCTGATCGACGTCGTGCTGGTACTGGCCGACACCGATGGACTTGGGATCGACCTTCACCAGCTCGGAGAGCGGGTCCTGCAATCGTCGAGCAATGGAGATAGCTCCGCGAACAGTGAGGTCGAGGTCGGGGAACTCCTGCCGGGCGATGTCCGATGCGGAGTAGACGCTGGCTCCAGACTCGCTGACCGTCACGGAGAAGAGGTGGTTCAGCTTGTGCTCACGCAGGAAGTCGCGGACGAAGGAGTCCGTCTCTCGCGAAGCCGTACCGTTGCCAATGGCGATGGCGCGGACGTTGTGTTTGGCCAGCAGGGCAGCCAGCGTCTCGGATGCGGCAGAGGCCGCGTTCTTCGACGTGTGAAGGTAGAGAACATCGTTCGCCAGAAACTTTCCGGTCTCGTCGACGACGGCGACCTTGCACCCGGTACGCAGTCCGGGGTCGATGCCGAGCACCGAAATCGGCCCTGCCGGGGCGGCAAGCAGCAGGTTCTCGAGGTTGTCGCGGAAGACCTGGATCGCGTCCGTGTCTGAGCGCTTCTTCAGCTCAAGCCGAAGCTCACCCTGAATGGACGGATTGAGCAGTCGCTTCCATGCGTCCTCGATGGCCAGCTCAAGCTGCGGCGTCCAGTCACCATACTGACGAAGAATGCGCGAGCTGAGAAGTGCGGTTGCGCGAAGCGGCTCCGTCTCAATGAGGAAGTAGAGGACGGACTCCGATTCGCCACGTCGAATCGCCAGCATACGGTGCGAGGGGATCGTCCTCACCGGCTCGCGGTACTCGTAGTACATCTTGAATTTTTCCTGCTCATCGACCGCATCGAGCGCCTTACGGCTGACGATAACGCCTTCGTCGTACATAAACTGGCGCAGCGCCTTGCGCAGGTCGGCGTTCTCGCTGATCATCTCGGCGATGATGTGGCGGGCACCTTCGAGCGCATCGTCCAGCGTGGGAACCTCTTTTTCCGCATCGACGAAGGTTGCAGCGTAGTCGAGCAGCGGCTGCTCGGTTGCCTGTTGGGCCCAGAGGTACAGGGCCAGGGGCTCGAGCCCACGGTCGCGTGCGATGGTTGCCTTGGTGCGCCGCTTCGGACGGAAGGGAAGATAGAGGTCCTCAAGCTCGGACTTATCGAGCGTGGCTTCGATGCGGGCCTTCAGCTCGTCGGTGAGCTTGCCCTGCTCCTGGATGGACGAGAGGATCGTCTCGCGGCGGCTGACGAGGTCGGTGAAGTAGGCGACCTTCTCCTCGATATCGCGGATCTGGACCTCGTCGAGGTTTCCTGTTGCCTCCTTGCGGTAACGAGCAATGAAGGGAACAGTTCCGCCCTCATTGAAGAGTCCGATGACCGCGGTCAGGGAGTGGAGAGAGACACCGAGAGACTGTGCGATGTGCAGCAGGATTTCAGGAGAGAGAGTTTTCACGTCAGCCATGCCTCTTAATCGTAGAGGCAAAAGGTCTGGAAAACAGTCTCGTGGGAGAGAGCTTTGTAATTACTTCGATGGAGCGAGCGAGACGTCCAGTGCCTGCGACTGCGCCGCCGACTTCAACCAGTCCTCTAGCTCGCCGGTCTGTCGCATCAGGTTGATCTGCGCCTGCCTTGTCTGAAAGCCTGCGTCGAGATAGGTGACGAACTTTTCGCGCTCCGCAATGCGGGCTGTCTGCTCGTCTTTTGGCGTCATCTGCGGCCCGGAAGCGTTTCCGTTGCCGGAGTTAAGCTGGACCAACATGACATCGAGCTGCTGTTTGGCAAGCTGCTGGTCAAGGTCGGCGACCTCGGCACGCGTCGCCAGCATCGCCGTCGAGCGAAGGACCTTCTGTCTTCCTTCGAGGAACTGGATGCGGGCGGAGTCTGCGTCGTGCTGTGCGCGAGCGGCGTCGGCGGCGGACTCCCGCGCCTTCGCTTTATGAACGGCATCGAAGACGGGGAAGCGCATATCAATTCCGATGCCGATATTGTTGTACTGGAAGTTTCTGTAGAACGAGTCGTAGTTGTTGAACTTCGCGAACAGGCTGTACTGCGCTGCGAAGTAGATCTGCGGCCTCCACAGATAACGCGCGTCGCCAGCCGCGGTCTTCTGCTTGGCCTGCGCGATCGCATAGGCCGACTCGACGGCGGGCGAGGTCTTCGCTGCCTCTACCTCTTTCATGCTTGGCGAAGAAAACTTCGGAATGCTGGAAGAGACGACCTGAAGCCCTTCCTTAGGAAGCCCTGTGAGCATGGCGAGGTGAAGGCGGTTCGCCTCTTCGTCATCCTCGGCGTTGAGGCGCGCAAGATGTATCTGCGCGGCGGTCAGGCGTGAGGTCGTCAGCGAGATCGGGGTATCCTGTCCCGCGTCGAGCCGGTCCTGCGCAATGCTGACGAGCCGTCCGGCATACGTCGTTTCATCGCGTAGCGCCGCGAGTTTCTGCTGGTCGCGGTCAAGGGCAAGGTAGGTAATGGCCGTGTCTTCCGCAACCGCTTGGCGAGCATCCTTCAGGGCAAGGTTCGCGGCGTTCAGAGCCGCTCGCGCCGCCTGTATATAGTTGCGCTGCGAAAAATTGAGGATCAGCGACTGCGAGGTGAAGTTGAAGACCGAGGGCTGTCCTAGAGGGAAGCCGTAGGAGTAGCCAAGTCCCGAGCCGCCGGAGAGGGTGGGGATGTAGACGTCCTTGGCTTCCTGGAGTCCGGCCACGGCCTTCTCGACTTCGGCCTGTGCGGAGAGCACCTTGGGGCTGTTTTTCAGGGCAAGATCGACCGCGGTGGTGAAAGATATCTGGGCCATCGCGGGCGTCGACGCCACGAGGGCGACGGCAGCGGCGATCGTAAGGCAGCGGAAAAGGTTCATGCGCCTGGGGAGACTCCTGCCATTGTTGTAGATCATGGTATCGCGCTTCATCCTATATGCCCTGCGCCGCCTTGCGTGCGGGAGCATAACCGGATGCAAGTGACAGGGCCGCGGCATACTCCTTCCGCGCCCCCTCCGTATCTCCGCGCTGTTTCAAAAGATTGCCCAGTTGAAGGTGGACCCTGAACGCCGGGGCATCATCGGTTTTTGCAGAGGAGGCGAGATAGTCACGCAACAGTTTTTCCGCCAGCTCCGGCTGACGGTTCATATTCGTAAGAATGCTGGCAGCATCGACCAGCGCGGCGTTCTGCGTGCGATTGGCCTGCACACTGGACTCAATGGCTGCAACAGCCTTATCCGTCTGTTTCTGATCCTGATAGAGCAGCGCAAGATCGATCCACGCCTCCGGATTCTTTCCAGCGGCGATGGCGCTCTTGAACTCCGATTCGGCCGTCGCCGGGTCGTTCTTCTTTTTAGCGGCCATGCCAAGAATGCGATGCGCCTTGGCTGCGGAGCGGGGCATCATCTTTGCAGCCAGGGCCTGCGCCTTATCGGTGCCGCCTCCCACGATACTGGGGGCCTCTACGTAGAACTGGCCAAGATCGCTCATCGCCTGCACGTTCGCCGGGTTGAGCTGGACGGCGCGCTCAAAGGCTGAGCGAACCTTGCGGGCGACACCGAAGGCGGAGAACATGCTGCTTTGTGACGCCTTTAAGCCGTAGACACGCCCCAGCCACATCTGCGCGTTGCTGCTCGACGGATTGTTGCGGGTTGCCGTTTCGCACTCCTGAACTGCGGGATCGGCCATCTCCTGCGCATAGTAAACGCGGCAGAGAAACAGGTGCGCCTCATCGTCCTGTGGTTGCGAAGAAATCCCCTGCTTCAGCATCGCGCTGGCCTCATCGACACGTCCCTGCTTCAGCAATGCTTCCGCCTGTGCGTTATCCGCGAACAGGGAAGCATTACTGAAAAAGAGTGCGGCCAGCAGAAGCGATAGGCGCGTAAAAGATGAGGGGCGGGGAAGGGCCATAGGCTATTCGACAATCTTTACGTCAAGACCATTCGACAGATCGCGATTGCTGGTTGCGTTCAGAGCGACGGTGTCCTTCTCGGTCAGGCCGCTTAGAATCTCAACCCGCGTCAGGTTGAGCACGCCCACCTGTACCGGGGTTCGAACCAGCTTGTCCTGCACGATGCGGTAGACGAAGTCGTTGACTCCCTCGGTGTGCAGGGCCTCACGCGGAACGGTCAGCACGTTGAAACGCTGCGATGTCGTGACGGTGACGATGACGTTGGTGTTCGGCAGCAGGTCGCCCTTTGCGTCATCAATGGTAATCATGCACTCGCCGACGTTACGCGTACCGTATGCGATGACAGTAGATGGCACCTGGCTGATATGTCCGTGCCAGGTCTCATTCGGACGGGCGTCCCATGTAATTTTGACGGCCTGTCCGACAGCGAGCTTGCCGATCTCGGGCTCGTCGAAGTAGGCGCGGACACGAATCTTGTTGAGGTCGGCGAGGTCCAGAAGACTCTGGCCGCCAGCTACGTAGTCATAGGCTGTAACCGGAAGAGAATAAACCGTTCCGCTGAAGGGAGCCCGAATGTTCGCATTACTGTAGGTGTTCTGCGCAGCGGCCACTGCGGCCTGTGCGTCGGTGACTTGTGCCTGAACCTTGCTGCGATCGGTTGCGCCGTATCGCTGCGTCTGCCGTTGCTGAACTCCATGCAGTGTCAGGTTTGCAGCTTGAAGCCGCTGCTCCGCCGCGGTTACTTCACTTGCGGAGGCTGCGCCTTTTTGCTGAAGTGCGCGAAGGGCTGCAAGATCTTTCTCGGCCTGCTGCTGCTGCTGTTGTGCGCGGCTGAGATCTCCTGCAAGAGCGATCCGCTCTTCCTGCGATCCGCCCTGCTGCATATCCTGAGCCACGGCTTGGGCGCTCTTCAGGCTGGAGTTTGCGGTCGCCAGGCGAGAGCGGGCATCGGCGTCCTCCATCTTAATAAGGAGATCGCCCTTGTTAACCTTTTGTCCTACCTGAGCGTAGATCTTCTCGACGACTCCGGGAACCTGCGCATGAGCCTGAAATGGTTCGATCGGCTCAATGCGGCCGTTGGTCGAAACAGTGCTCAGAAGATTCTGGTGCGTCACGGTGGAGGCGCGAACCTCAACCCGATCGCGGGTAAAGCTACGGATGGCTAAAAACGCCACCGCAACGACCGCGAGGGTGATGCCCGCCATCGCAAAAGGGTTGAGTCGTCTTGTCTCGATCGTAGGCATGCAAAGAGCCAGTATATAAGACGTACACGGGGCTAAGACGATGCACGATAATTACTTCTGCGTCATGTACCACGGCACGCACCACTGGCTCAGTCAGTTGCAGCAGGACGCACATCCACCAACTCCAGCTCGAGCCCCTGGTGCCAGGCATTGTTCTTCGCTCGCAGGTGGTAGGCGATGTCCACGCGCGACCCCGCCGCCAGCTCCATTTTGCGGCAGGTCTCCGTCCAGAGCTTGCCTGCGCGGCTCCAGCCCAGAGCGCTGAACCGGGAGTTTCCAGCGTCGATCTCAAGGCAAACGTGCCGCTCTTTAATGGTGCGGACATTCCCCGACAGAAGGACGGAGCGGGTGTAGAAGATGGGCTCCCTGTTACCTATCCCGAAGGGGGCGCACCGCTCAAGCCACTCGTGGAACTGCATGTTCAGCTCCTCGACATCGAGTTCCGCATCGCATTCGAGCGGCGGGGCCAGCAGTTCCTGGCTGAGTCGGGGAGCACTGTGGCGCTCCATTCTCTCGCGCAGGGCAGCGACATTCTCCGACGGCAGGGAGAAGCCAACCGCATGGGCGTGTCCTCCGAAGCGGGTGAAGAGCGAGCCGTCCTCATTATGTGTCGAGGTCAGCGCATCCAGCAGGTGGTAGCCCTCAATGGAGCGTCCGGAGCCGTGCGCCTGTCCGTCCTCGTGGGTCAGGACCAGCGCCGGTCTTCCGGTGCGATCCACGATTCGCGACGCCAGAATCCCGAGAACGCCGCGATGCCACTCGGCATCATCCAGGACAAAGCATGTCGATGGGAAGTGGTTTTCTTTTCCGCGTATTGCGGATAACCTTTCGTCTATCGCTTCAAGTGCATTGGTCTCAGTCGCTTTGCGGTCTTCGTTCAGGCGGTTGAGCTTTTCGGCCAGCTCGCGAGCACGTCCCGCATCGCGGGTGAGGAACAGTTCCACGACGTCGCTGGCCACGTCCATCCGCCCGGCGGCGTTGATCCGGGGGGCGATCCGAAAGCCTACCTCGGTCGCAGTGGGGGGACGGTCGGTCGGAATCTGCGCGACCTCCATCAGCGCCCGAAGCCCTGTCTGCACCGGGTTGCGAAGCTCGTGAAGCCCCAACGAGGCGATCACACGGTTTTCGCCCTCCAGCGGAACGGAGTCCGCAATCGTCGCTATCGCCACCAATTTCAGGAAGGAGGGAACGAGCATCCGTTCCAGTCGGTCGCGCTCGGCGTCACTCGCGCAGGAGGCTCGAAGGATCGCATGCGCCAGCTTGAACGCCACCGCCGCTCCGCACAGGGATTTGAATGGGTACTCGCAGTTCGGCTGTGCCGGGTTGATGACGGCGACGGCCTCGGGAACTCCCTGCGCGTCGTCCGGCAGGTGGTGATCGGTCACGATCAGGTCCAGCCCGAGAGCCTTGGCCTCGGTCGCGGCCTCAAAGGCGCGGATGCCTGTGTCCACGCTGATGACCAGCCGAACCCCGGCGGTGGAGGCATCGGCCAGCACCCCGGTCCTCATGCCGTAGCCCTCGCGGATGCGGTGGGGAACGTGATATCGCACGTCGGCAGGCGATCCCTTGGGCGCGCACAGTTCGATGGCGGTCTTCAGCAGAACGGTTGCGGTCGTCCCATCCACGTCGTAGTCCCCGTAGATCAGGATCGGCTCCCGGTCGCGAACGGCGCGCTGGATGCGCTCGACCGCGGTCTGCATTCCGAGCAGCCGCATCGGGTCGTGGAGATCGCTGAGCGAAGGAGAGAAGAACGCCCGGACAGAGGCTTCGTCGGCAAAACCGCGAGAGACCAGCAGCCGCGCAATGCCGCGCGGGCAGCCGGTGGCTGCGCATACGCGCTCGACTGCCGCTTCATCCGTAGAGTGAGTGATCCACTCCCGCTCTGCTTCCACCTGGCCGGAGACCACCGTTGCTACCGCCTCGCCTAGTCTTCGTTTTCGTGGTCGTCTACGACGATGCGGCCAAGGTCTGTAACCGTCTCCATCAGGCTCTGGTAGCTGTCGTACCAGTCGGTCGCGGTTTCGAACAGAAACATGACGCCCTGGTAAGCGAACCCAAGCTGCAGGTAGCCAATCTTGCCCACGTGACGTACCAGCCGCTCGGCGTCATCAATCTCGGGGGAGTCGTCGTCCGGGTACATCTGATCGCGGATCTGCTCGATCAGCAGGGCGATATCGGCCTTTTCAAGCACCGCCTCGCTCATCGTGACAAACGAAGCGCCGGAGGCCTTGGCCAGCTCGACGAAGTCCTTCCATCCGTCGGGGTTCTCCTCCTCGAAGATCACCGTCGGGATATCTTCGGGGACATAGCCGTTCATGCGTAACATACCGTGACCAGAGATGAAGGCCACCATATCGTCTTTGAGCGAGATGAGATTATCAAGGGACATCGAAAGGCTATTGTCTCAAAAATAACCCCCTCGGCAACATTGTTTCCGCGGGAGCCCTGTGCATCCTTCGGTCCGGCCGGGAATCCAACCAGAATGCCACTTTTTGAACACCACCTTTTTATCTGTACCAACGAGCGGGACAAGACGGCGGCCCGCCCCAGCTGCCGCCCACTGGGGAGCGGAATGCTTAAGTCCGCCTTCAAAGATGCGATTAAGGATGCCGGGCTGAATGGCCGGGTACGCGCTAACGACTCCGCCTGCCTGGACCAGTGCGAGCACGGCCCGGTGGTCGTGGTTTACCCCGATGCTGTATGGTACGGCGGTGTGAAGCCCGAGGACGCAGGCGAGATCGTCCGCGAACATCTTGTCCATGGTCGCCCTGTCGAGCGTCTGCGGCTGCCGGAGTCCTGCATCAACAACGGCAACTGTCCGCATCGCATCCGGTAACCCCGGCGGCCTCATCCACATCCGCGTGATATATTCGCTTAAAGTCCAATGATTTTCTCTAAAGATTATGTAGGATATCTGGCGCGTCAGACTGTGAAACACCTTATCGCGCAGAAGATGATCCAGACCGATAAGCCGGCGCTTGTCGACGAGCGCGTTGCCACAGCGATGATCGATGAACTTTCGCTCGAAGACCGCATCAACGACGAGGTTCGGGTCATTCTTGAAGCCTTCCAGGAGGAGATGCGCAAGACCGGCGCAAGCTACCCCGAGATGTTCAAGAAGGTGAAGAACGAGCTGGCTCGCAAGTACAAGGCGGTGCTGTGAGAATCTCACGCGACAAACTGAACAAGCTTGCCCACACGGTAGCCGATACGCTGGCCGAGATTCCCGAGTGCGACTTTCTTGAGGACCGCAACACGATCCGCCAGGAGGCCCGCAAGGCTCTCGAAAAGCTTTTGATGGAGGAGTTGAAGATCGACGCGGCGGCGCGGCAGAAGATCGCCTCGCAGCGCAAGATCATCCTCGAAGGCTCGCAGGAGTGGGACATCCTCTACCGCAAGTATTACAACGACGAGGTCAAGAAGCTGGGCCTGTAACCGCAGGCCGGTTCTTTCTCTGCGACGGCGCTTTTGCCGGTAAGAAATGCACAGGCAATTGTCTTCAGCTGTTTGAAGATACGGCAAATCCTTGCTATAATTATTCAAGTGCTGGAGAGGACATCCTCCTGCATGCACACCGATATTTGGCGTTATGGTGTAACTGGTTAACACGTCGCCCTCTCAAGGCGAAGAGTCCGGGTTCGAGCCCCGGTAACGCTACCAAAATCAATCACTTACAAGTAGCAACGTATCGAGATAGACCGAATGTCGAGTTACGTGTCGAATATCGTTCCCTCCAACCCCCCGTACCCCCAAAGAGAGCCTAGCCTATAGGCGGGTGCTCCACCCCTCGGTGCGCGAGCTATTTTGCAGATGCACCCTAGCCCGTATATCGGGCAGATGAGTCTGTCACTTTATTCGTGTTTTCTTCGCATACAATGAACTCGATGATTGAACAGATGGATAAGACCATGCCTCTGGCAGTTTGGGTGCGCGGCATCGAAGATGCAAAGCAGGCGGTGTTTTGGAGCGGCCATATCTGCAATAAGAGCGCACGCGTCTGTGCTTTGTCATCTGACCGCACTTTGATATTTGAACTTTCAACAAACCCTCTCACTCCAGATTGCTTGAGTGTGTTCCAGCGACTGTCACAGTACGGTTTTACAGTGATTGATGTTCCAGCGTCGTGGGCAAATGAATACAGTCGTCCAAATCAATGGCGGGACACAGTCACCAATCTTGTACTTGAACGCGTGAAGCAATGGCATGACGATGGGAAGGAGACTGCTGCTGTGTATAACGAAGGCTTGGCTCGTGAGGTTTTGACTATCCTAAGAGAGAAGTACCCGTACACGGTCAACATGATCGACATTAAGCGTGGGGTTGCGGATGAACCTAGCGATGATGAGCTTTTGACAGCATTACACGGACTACAGCTTGAAGGACTGATAACAGGCAACGCCCTTCCCGACTACACATCTAGTAGTCGCAAGCTAGCTGCCATGACTGCTGTACAGATCACTAAAGAAGGCAAGCAGTATTTGTCAGGAAAGACTGACACAGGCGCAGTGGTCCATCAGTACAACAACTTCGGTCAATCGGGAGCGATGGGACCGAACGCAGTTGGCACGATCAACTATCAGCAACAATGGGCAGCATCAGCCGGTCAATTTGATTTGGCGCAGATAGCAGCGGAGCTTCAAGCATTGAGAGCCGAGTTGATGAAGACAGCAAAGACGCCCGCTGATTTTCAGCAATTAGGGCTTGTCGCTGAAGCTGAACAATATGCCGAAAAACAGGACGGAGCGAAGGTGCTGGAAGTTCTGTCAAAAGCAGGTAACTGGTTACTTGATTTTGCTACTAAAGTTGGGACAGATGTCACGGCGAAGACCATTGCAAAATCGATGGGGTTAGAAGGTTGAACAAGGGTCTAATTGGTTATCTGCTGACGGGGGAGCAGCTATATGAGCATCGTGAAGAAAATCCGTGACGAGGTAAGGGAACTCAAACTGAACGGTCGTAAGGATGAGACTCCTGTGGATGGCGCATACATTCGGATCATGGAACTGCTAGAGAGACAAGCAACCATCATCGAGATACTTGGCGAGATGAATCCTGAGTCCCTGAAACGCTTCAAGGTTGAAGACTACAATCCACTTGGCAAGTAGGGAGCGTAGCTCTCTTTCATAGTCCACCATCGTTCGTAGGTGCATTTTGCTTGCAACCACATGGGAAGGTTTGCTACTTTCCATAAAGCGCAGTCGCGCTCTATTGTAAGGTTTCACCCTTCCCAGTCGGGGAGCGGGTCTTAGCCAGTCGGCAAGCCTGAATCAATGCAATTCATTTTGATTCGAGGATAGCCACATGGCACAGGTTCAGCTTACCGATGTAATCGTCCCTGACGAATTTACCGCATACCAAATCGACAACAGCATGGTTTCCACCGCTCTTTCGCAGAGTGTAGGTTTAAGTGGGTTGTCGGTGATAAATCCAGCCCAAGCTTTCCGAGAGTGGCAGTTGGCGATTGTGAGAAGAATCAAGCTCCGGTCATGCTCTGTAGAATCTTTCCAAAGGGAAGGATCGAATGATTTTTTTGCTGGCTGAGGGAGTTCCTGCCGAGTGTATGGTGGGGACGTTCAATTCCAATGGATGGGTAGCGCTGGCGGTTACAGTCCTCGGGCTGTTGGGAGCCGTTTACTCGCTGAACAAAGGCTTTGTCTGGCTTCGCGAGCAAGCCCATTCTCGGACGACCGGGCATCCATCACCGGATCGTCACGCCGCAAAGAGTCTTCTTCTTGGCCTCTGGCTCTTGCTTCCGCCCGTATGGCTTTATGTCGAATACATCTTTCTCTACCGGCACTTCGGCAAGGCCGCCTGTTTCGACTCGTTCCGCTATGCCCAGGAGATCGTCGCTCGAGGATGGATGGTCTTCGTCGCGACCCTCAGCATCCTTTATTTTGGCCGCGAGATCTTCGGGCGGGAATAACCCAATCAGATTTGCAGAGAGGGGCTCACATCATCTTGCAAGTCATTGATATTTAAATATTTGATTTTTGTTTCTTGAAAAATACCAACACCAGAAGGGCGCTGCCCCTCCTCACCTAGCTGACAGGACACTTCTGGGCTCTGTCCCTGCCTTATCAGAAGGATTATGAGGGGGCAGCGTGATTCACCCTTCAGCGTGTTGCCCGTTTCTTGATATGCGTCACAGTGCCGTTCGGCATCACAATGTACTTGTCGCCGCTATCCGCATCAACGTAGGAGTTCTTGCTGCCAGGTACCAGCGTTACCTCATGTGCGTCTGTTTCACCGGGAACCGTCAGTACGAAGTGCTTCCCATCGCCTGTATCCTGAACAGGTGAACCGGCGGGAGTTGGGGCCGCTGGCGCAGGAACTGCTGCAGTGGCCGCAGCTGCGACCGGAGTGCTGGGAGTTCCATTGAATGACGACAAGGGTTCAATCTTGCCTGTTTGGCGAAAGTGAACATACTCCGGCCCCTTGATACCTGCGATGCACTGCTGATAAGCATCCTGTCCCACATTTTGCGCAATACCTGTTGTGCTGGCGACAGCCTCACTGTTGCGCTCTGTTCGTTGCGTGGCACCCGTAGCATCTGCAGTATGAGCACCGTTGTTGCTACCCCATCCCCACAATCCGCGTCCACGCGAAATTGCGCTGGTGGCAGCTCCAGTAACACCGGTTACTGCACCCTGCTTCATTTTGTCTTTGTCCTGCTGATGTTCGCGATCGCTTAATGTCTTTTGTTCATCAGAAAGTTGGGCACTCGCCTGTTGGCGACAGCTTGCAAGCTGGTCTGCCGTAATTGGCATCATATCCATGGTGATGCCGTCTGACGGCGCCTGTGCATTCTGAGCCAGTATTCCTCCCGTCATCATAACGAGAGCTACCGCAGCAGAGATCTGAATTTTAAACAAGTGTTTCCTCCTCAGGTAAATTTTGCTCGCAGAAAAATGTTCCTTTATAAAATACTGGTCCGAAGGCCCCTTCGGATAGGTTCTGAAAACTTTTAATGATTAGGAACGACCTGATTTCGACTATTTCGGTTGTAAAGGCGATGTCGATCCAATTATCTTTTCTCGCGAATAAGTAATTGAATACAAAATATTAAAAATCAAAAGGTGATTTTGCTGAGGGCGTGAGGGGAAGTTGGAAGCTATTTCTGAGATTGTTCCTAAAGCCTTCTTCATTGCAGAAAGGCCCACTCGTTGTCTTCATCGACATCGGGGGCTTGCTCCGGTACGTACATCTTGGTTCTGGCCTGCGGAATCATGCCTAGGTCTGCGAAACAGCTTTTCAGTAGAGACAGCTTCGCGGAGTTCATCGTTAGTGGCTCCGTGCGGAACTGCCACAGCAGAACAACGGTCATCTCCCGAGGCCCCCGCTACGCCTCTGGGGATTGCTTTAAATAAAAAAGACGTCCGTGGACGTCTTTAGAAGCGTTTTGGTGGGCAGAGAGGGACTCGAACCCCCGACATCCTGCTTGTAAGGCAGGCGCTCTAACCAACTGAGCTATCCGCCCACTCTGTGAAGAACAACATGATCCAGTGTATGGGACGAGGGCCCCGGATGCAATGCGCGCTCGCAGGTTTGCCACGGAGTCCCGCACGGAATATCTTCATCCATTGTGCGCAGTTAACGCTTTTGAGGAGAGCTGGAACAGCATGGGGATTCGGTTACATTTCTGGGGCGCAGCGAGGACAGTTACAGGATCGTCTCATCATCTGGAGTGCGCGGGGCGTCATCTCCTGCTGGACTGCGGCCTCTTTCAGGGCAAGCGGCAGGATGCGCAGGAGATCAATTCGCACTTCGCCATGAATCCCCAGGCGCTGGCCAATACCAAAGGGGATGGTCTCAGCGCCGTCGTTCTGTCTCATGCTCACATCGACCACAGCGGCAATCTTCCCGGACTCGTGAAGCATGGTTATCGCGGTCCGATCTATACGACTCCCACGACCATCGACCTTTGCGACCCCATGCTGAAGGACAGCGCGCACATTCAGGAAGGCGATGCGGAGTTCATGAACCGCCGCCGGACGCGTCGTAAGCTGATCGGAGCGCCGATGGGGGCCGAGCCCTTCGAGCCGCTCTACACGCAGGAGGATGCCGAGCAGGTGCTGCGGCAGGTGCGTCCCGTGAACCTGCACGTGCCGACCCTGCTTGAAGGCTCGTCGAAGGACGAGGGCTTCAGCATCTCGTTGTCGAACGCCGGGCATATGCTCGGCTCTGCCTGCGTGCTGGTGGAGGCGAAGGAGCACGGCCAGAAGACGCGGTTGCTTTTCTCTGGCGATGTCGGGCGAAAGAACCTGCCGATCATCCGCAATCCCGATGAGGCTCCGCTGGCGGATTACCTCATCATGGAGAGCACCTATGGCAACCGTCTGCATCAGCCCGCAGGTCCGGTGAAGCAGAAGCTCGCCCGACTGATTCAGCGTACGGCTGCGCGTGGAGGACGTGTCATCGTCCCGGCCTTCGCGGTGGAGCGGACGCAGCAGCTGGTCATGCTACTGCATCAGCTCACGGACGAGAAGCTGATCCCCGAGCTGCCGATCTTCGTGGACAGTCCTCTGGCCACGAACGTCACTGATGTCTTCCGCCGCCATACTGAAGATTGGGACAAGGAGATCTGCGAGTTCTACCACAAGGGAGTCGATCCCTTCGGATGGAAGCAGCTTCGTTACACCCGCACGGTGGAGGAGAGCAAGGCTCTCAACGACCTTCACGTACCTTACATTGTGATGGCGGCCTCGGGCATGTGCGAAGCCGGAAGGATTCTGCATCACTTGAAGAACGGCATCGAGAACCCGCGCAATCTCGTCCTCATCACCGGCTACCAGGCGGCCAACACACTGGGGCGCAAACTGGTGGAGCGTCTTCCCGAGGTCAATATCTTCGGTGAGCCGATGCGTCTTCGCGCCGAGGTCGACTCCATCGGCGAACTCAGCGGGCACGCCGACCAAAACGAGCTGCTGGCATGGATGGAGCCGACGGTGAAGACCCTGAAGAAGGTCTTCCTCGTTCATGGTGAACCGCTAGCCCAGCAGGCTCTCAAGGAAGAGATCGAGCGTCGCTACGATCTTCCGGTGATTGTTCCGGCAAGAGGAGAGCGCTTCGAGGTGGAGTAGCTCTCCTACCGCGTCATGCGCTCCAGGTGGCGATAGCCATCCGTGGCGATGAAGAGCGTGAGGAAGACCGAGAGATTGTAGCTTGCGTGTACCAGCGTCGAGCAGGCGACGGAGCGTGTGCGGATGCGAACCGTCGTCAGGATCAGGGAGACGCAGAAGAGTACGAAGAGCGCGGCCCATGCGTGGGCGAGTTGCTCCGCGTGAAGCAGCGCGAACAGGATGCTCGAGACGACGGTACTGAAGATGACAGAGGCCAGTGTGAGGCTGGTGGTCGTGTGCCATCGCTCGCGAGCTGCGGGAGTCTTCGGAAGCGAAAGCCAGTCATAGGCGATGGCGAAGGCAGGGAAGAGGAAGCCGCGGAAGCATATCTCCTCGAACATCGGCGCCAGTAGCGTACCGAAGGCTGTGACCAGCCACACGTCGGAGGACGTTTTGAAGAAGTCGTCCATTGGGATGGACTTGGGCACGGGAATCAGCGAGGAGATGGCCTGCACCGCGAACCCTGTAATTAGCCCGAGCGGAATCAGCTTGTGCGCGTTGTGGCGAGCAGTGCTGAAGTCCCAGTGGAGGCCGTCGCCAAAACTGCGCTGCCACAGCAGGGGGAAGAAGAAGAATGAGATGACGAGGGTGATGAGGTAGGTCAGGGCCATCGCCGCGACCAGCAGCTTGGGATGTGCGGCGGCGGTTTGAGAAACTCCTGCGGCGTGGTTGAGTCCGAACAGGATGTTCTGCGTAAGAAACAGTGTGAAGCCCGCGAAGGATGTGAAGAGAATCGCATGGCCCATGTGCGGGACGCGGGCGGGAACTCCAGGGCCAGACGCATCGGAGGGAGGAGGAGCCTCGATCACAATCGCTTCGCCAGGGCGGACGACCACTGGAACAGGCTCGGCGACCGCCGCTTTCGGGATACGCTGGTCGAGCTGTCGGTCGGTCATGGCCACGCCTGATTCATTCGGTTCGGTCGTGGAACCTGTGGGGCGAAGAGAGGGTGGCATCGGGGCGCTCATGCTTTCTTCCGGGGTTTTACGGCCGTTTGCTTCGTGGCTGCGGTCTTCTTCGCGGCGGACTTCGTCGCCTTCTTTGCAGCCTTCGCCGGTTTCTCTGTTTCGGACAGTTTAGTCGCTCGCGCCGTCGGAACGCCGGTCTTCCTCTCAGGAGCGACGAACTTCGACTTCGGCTTCTTCTCAGGATCGACAGCCGTTCCAAGGTTCTCCGGCTGCGGTCCCGCGTGGCTGTTTGCAGAGCCGTTGCGGCTGGCCAGAGTTGCCGCGTCGTAATAGCGCGCCAGGAACTCGGCGGTGTGTGAGCCCGCGACGGTCGCGACCTGCTCTGGCGTACCGTGTGCGATCACACGACCGCCGCCCTCGCCGCCCTCGGGACCCATATCGAGGATGTAGTCGGCGTTGCGGATGATGTCGAGGTTGTGCTCGATGATGATGATGGTGTTGCCCAGGTCAGTCAGGCGGTGCAGCACTTCTAGCAGCTTGCGAACATCGTCGAAGTGAAGGCCGGTCGTCGGCTCATCCAGAAGATAGAGCGTGCGTCCGGTCTGCCGCTTCGAAAGCTCGCGGGCCAGCTTCATGCGCTGCGCCTCGCCGCCCGAAAGTGTCGTTGCCGACTGTCCGAGATGGATGTATCCAAGGCCGACATCGACCAACGTCTGTAGACGCTGATGCACCGCTGGAATGTCTTTGAGGATCGGGAGAGCGTCCTCGATAGCGAGATCGAGAAGGTCGGCGATGGAGTAGCCGTTGAACTTCACGGCGAGCGTCTCCTGGTTGTAGCGGCGGCCGTTGCAGACCTCGCACAACACATAGACGTCGGGAAGGAAGTTCATCTCGATGCGGCGCTGTCCTTCGCCCTGGCAAGCCTCGCAGCGTCCGCCCTGCACGTTGAAGCTGAAGCGTCCCGGCTTGTAGCCGCGCTCGCGTGACTCCGGCAGCATCGCGAAGATGTCGCGGATCGCGGAGAAGACTCCGGTGTAGGTCGCCGGGTTCGAGCGCGGCGTGCGTCCGATGGGAGACTGGTCGATCTGGATGACCTTGTCGAGCTGCGAGACTCCGCGGACCTTGCCATGCTGTCCCGGCTCCTCGCGCGAGCCGTAAATCTCCTTCGCCAGCGAGCGGTAAAGAATGTCGTTGACCAGCGTGCTCTTGCCGCTTCCGCTGACGCCGGTGACGACGGTCATCACTCCCAGGGGGAAGTGGGCTGTGACGTTCTTCAGGTTGTGCGCGTGTGCGTTCTCGACCGTGATCCAGTTGCCGGTGAGCGGTCGCGGAGCCTGTCCCGGCGTCGGGCGCGTCACGATGTCGATCTTTCCGGCTAGATACCTTCCGGTGACCGATGCATCGTTGTCCATGATCTGCTGCGGGGTTCCGTCGGCGATCAGGTAGCCGCCATTCTTTCCCGCTCCGGGGCCGAGGTCGAGCACATAGTCGGCCTTGCGGATGGTGTCCTCGTCGTGTTCGACCACGAGGACCGTGTTGCCGAGGTCGCGCAGATCTTCGAGCGCCTGGATAAGCCGCTGGTTGTCGCGCTGGTGCAGACCGATGGAGGGCTCGTCGAGCACGTAGAGCACTCCGCGCAGCCGCGAGCCGATCTGCGTGGCCAGCCGGATGCGCTGGCCTTCGCCGCCCGAGAGTGTCGCCGCCGAGCGGTTGAGCGAGAGATAGCCGAGGCCGACCGCGTTCAGAAACTCCAGCCGCTCGATCACCTCGCGCTGCAGGCGGTCGGCGATCAGGCGATCGCGGCCGAGAAAGTTCATCTCGCGAGCGCTGGTGAGGGCGCGCTCAAGCGAGAGGCCGGTGAAGTCCGCGATGCTCTGGCTGTTGACCGTGACTGCGAGCGACTCGGGCCGCAGGCGCTTGCCCTGGCAGCGCGGGCAGGTGGTCGCGGACATGTACTGCATCATGTACTCGCGGTAGCCTTCGGACTTCGTGTCTTCAAGGTTGGCGCGGAGGTAGGCGAAGATGCCGTGGAATCCGGTGCGTCCTGCCTCCCCTTTGGGCGGGCCGTAGAGGAAGAGGTTCTGCTGATCTTGTGTGAGCTGTTCGAAGGGCTTGCGAATGTCGATCTTGTATTTTTCCGCGGCGAGCTTGATGAGCCGCAGGAGGTACTGCGAGGCAGAGCCGGGCCCCATCGCTCCGTCGAGCAGGGGCTTGGACCAGTCGGTGATGGTCTTGGCCGGGTCGAAGTCGTAGATCGAGCCGAGACCGTGGCACTCGGGGCAGGCTCCATAGGCGGAGTTGAAGGAGAAGCTGCGGGGCTCGAGCTTGGGCACGTTGATGCCGCAGTCAGGGCAGGCCATCGACGAGGAGTAGAGCGTCTCCTCCTGCTTGCGCGTGACCGGGTCTTGAATCCCGATGAGGACCAGACCGTTCGCCATCTGCAACGCCTTGGCGACGGCGGCTTCGAGTCGGCGCGTGTCGTAGCGCGGCGGTGCATCGGCCAGCGCGGCGGTCGCGTTCTCGGGCGGCACGGGCTTCAGGATGATGCGGTCGACGATGGCTTCGATGGTGTGGTTCTTGCGCTTTTCGAGGCGCATGCCCTCGGTGATTTCGGTGATCTCGCCGTCGATGCGGACTCGGAAACCTTGCTTGTCGACGGCTTCCAATTCTTCTCGGAACTCGCCCTTGCGGCCCCGGACGATGGGGGCAAAGACGGTGATGCGCTCGCCGGGGGCGAGGGAGACGATGCGCTCGACGATCTGGTCCGCGGACTGGCGCGAGATGGGGCGGCCGCAGTTGGGGCAGTGCGGCTGGCCGACCGAGGCGTAAAGCAGTCGCAGGTAGTCGTAGATCTCGGTGATGGTTCCGACGGTCGAGCGGGGCGAGCGCGAGGTCGTCTTCTGCTCGATCGAGATGGCAGGCGAGAGTCCGTCGATGGAATCGACGTCGGGCCGCTCCATCTGATCGAGGAACTGGCGGGCGTAAGCCGAAAGAGTTTCGACGTAGCGGCGCTGGCCCTCGGCGTAGATGGTGTCGAAGGCGAGGGAGGACTTGCCGGAGCCGGAGAGTCCTGTGACGACGGTCAGGGTATTGCGCGGGATCGAAACCGAGACGTTGCGCAGGTTGTGCTGCCGCGCTCCGCGAACGGTGATGTGCGTGATGCCCTGAAAGGTCCGGGAAGGTGTTTTCGTGGTACCCATAGACGATGTCGGAGGCTTTGCGGCCAAGTATCTAGGATACGGCATTTGGCGGTTCGGTGTTCGGGAGCCTGCGGTGACCCGGTTTGTTACGGACGTACCGAAAGGTGCAATATCCACTCACGTTCGGGGCATTGTATTCCAGCTGGAGTCTGGGAAAATGTAGAACGGATAGACTGAGCCAGGCGCACGGTGCCGGCCTTTATTGCAGTACTTCAGGGAGCTGTTGTGAACTCTTCGCTTGTGATGATTTCCGCGGTGCTGGCCTCGCTGGCCGCGGGTGTGTTGTTAGCTTACGGGATTTGCGTGACCATGTTCCGCCTCTTCCGTATCCACGCGCAGCAGGTGGCCGCCGAGAGACACGCCCGCTCGGTCGTGGCTCCCCAGGGAACCGTTGTCGGAGGATAACCCTCCCGTTTGTGCAAGCCATTCATCCCATTCGGTTTAGGTTTGCAGTTCTGCCGTAAATGCAGGTAGCTGAATCGTGAGAATCCCCGGACTTCGGTCCGGGGATTTTTGTTGTACAGAGGCATACGCCCGAAAGTAGGATCGAATCATGGACAGGACGAATATTCCCGGGACGAGTCCCTATGAGCCTGTGATCGGTTTCTCGCGAGCAGTTAGGATCGGAAGGCAGGTGCATGTCTCCGGCACGGGGCCGGTCGGGGCCGACGATCAGGATGTGGCCGCGCAGGCCGACCAGTGCCTGACGCTGATCGCCGCCGCGCTGAAAAATGCAGGCTCCTCGATGGAGCATGTCTACCGTACGCGCATGTTTCTGACCCGCGCCGAGGACTGGGAGGCGGTCGGACGCGTCCACGGCAGGTTCTTTTCGCTGGTCCGTCCGGCGGCGACGATGGTCGTGGTGAAGGAGCTGCTCGACCCGCGCTGGCGCGTTGAGATCGAAGCCGATGCCCTGATTCCCGATGCCCAAAGCTAAAGCCGTTTGTTTCACAGAGTAGAGCCCTGAGACCCGCTATGATGAATGTCGAAGGTGCTCCTTCGATGGAGAGAGCACTTCGAGATTCTGCTGAAAAGGAAAATCAAATATGTCTAAGCTGTCGATCCGCGATCTGGACCTTACCAACAAGCGCGTTCTCATTCGCGTCGATTTCAATGTTCCGCTCGCGGTGGATGGCTCGGACAGCGCGCCACGCATCACCGACGACACGCGCATCCGCGAGACGATCCCCACGATCGAGTACGCCCTGCGCCGCAAGGCCCGCGTGATCTTGTGCTCGCATCTGGGGCGTCCCAAGGGCAAGGTGGTTCCCGAGATGAGCCTGCGCCCGGTGGTCGACCGTCTGCGTGAGCTGCTGGATCATGTGCTGGGCGAGGATGAGAACGTCGCCTTTTCGCCGGATTGCGTGGGAGATATCGCCAGCGAGATGGTGGGTAACCTGGAGCCGGGTCAGCCCCTGCTGCTCGAGAACCTTCGCTTCCACGCGGAGGAGGAGAAGAACGATCCGGAGTTTGCCCGTAAGCTTGCCTTGCTGTGCGACGTCTACGTGAACGACGCCTTCGGCAGCGCGCATCGCGCACACGCCTCGACCGAGGGCGTGACCCACTATGTCGAGGCCTCGGCGGCAGGGCTGCTGATGGAAAAGGAGCTGACCTATCTTGGCAAGGCTGTCAGCGATCCGATCAAGCCGTTCGTGGCGATCATCGGAGGAGCGAAGGTCTCGGACAAGATCGAGGTGATCGACAGCCTGCTGGACCGCGTAACCTCGCTGATTATCGGCGGCGGCATGGCGTATACCTTCCTGAACGCGAAGGGGCAGACGACCGGCAAGTCATTGGTGGAGACGGACAAGATTGACGTGGCGAAGGCCGCGCTGGACAAGGCTAAGGCGAAGGGCGTGAATCTGCTGCTGCCGGTCGACCATGTCCTCGCGGACAAGTTCGCCGCCGATGCGAAGACGCAGATCTTCGCGGGCGATGGACCGTTCCCGGCGGATTGGATGGCGCTGGATATCGGCCCGGCCTCGATTGAGCTGTTCAGCAAGGAGATTGCGGACGCCATCACGATCGTCTGGAACGGACCGATGGGCGTCTTCGAGATGCCTGCCTTTGCCAAGGGCACGAATGCCATTGCGAAGGCTGTCGCCGCGAACCATGACGCGACGAGCATCGTAGGCGGAGGCGACTCCGTGGCGGCGGTGCAGCAGTCGGGCGTGGCGGACAAGATCACGCACATCTCGACGGGCGGTGGAGCTTCGCTGGAGTTTCTGGAAGGGAAGACGCTGCCTGGAGTCGCAGCCCTGACGGATAAGAAGTAAGGTTTTTCGTAGAAGTTTGCCCCGCCATTGCCGATGAAATCCGGCTGTGGCGGGCATTGCCTGCCTCAAGTTACCGATTACCGTTTTATTTGGTCGATTATCGAATGATCCACGTTTGTAAACTGGCGGATCGTTGCCGCGAAATGGAATACTGTTGGCCACCATGCGTAACCGCCTCATTGCAGCAAATTGGAAGATGCACAAGACTCCGGCGGAGTCTACGGCCTTCCTTGCCAGCCTTTTTCCGCTGGTCCAGAACAATACCTCCGCCGAGATTGTGATCTGCCCCGCGATGACCTCGCTGGCTCCCCTGGCCGATGCCGCGCGCGGCTCGTCGATTGCCGTGGGAGCGCAGACGATGCACTGGCTCGATAGCGGAGCCTACACTGGGGAGACCTCGCCCACGATGCTGACCGCGATGGGGGTGACGCATGTGCTGATCGGCCACTCCGAGCGCAGGCAGTACTTCAATGAGACGGACACGACCGTCAACCTGAAGTTGAAGTCCGCGTTGCAGCATGGGCTGGTGCCGATTGTGTGCGTCGGCGAGCACATAAACGAGCGGAATCGTGACCTGACGGAGGACGTGCTGCGGCTGCAGATCTCAGTCGCTCTGGAAGGGATCGACTGCGAAAAGCTGGGGCCGCTGGTCGTGGCCTATGAGCCGGTGTGGGCCATCGGGACAGGGCATACAGCCACTCCTGAGACGGCGGAGGATGCGCACAAGATTATCCGCGCGGAGATTAGGCGTCATGCGGGCGAGGAGATTGCTGCGGGGACGAGGATTCTTTATGGAGGCTCGGTACGCCCGGAGAATGCGGGTTCGCTGAACGGCATGGAGGATGTGGACGGCGCGCTGGTGGGCGGGGCCAGTCTGGAGTCGGACTCGTTCGCGCAGATCGTCGCTCTGTTTGCTGAACAGCCTGCCTAGTTCAAAAGAGAAGGCGTCAGTCTAGTGGACGACGCCGACCTGCTCCATCGGCCAGTAGACGAAGGCGGCCTTGCCGTAGATGAGGTCGCGGTCGACGGGGCCGAAGTCGCGGCTGTCGCTGGAGATGGAACGGTGGTCGCCCATCACGAAATATTCGTGGTCGGGGATGACGGTTTCGGGAAGCGAGCGGCTGTCTTCAAAGCGCGGTGGAACGTATTTTTCTGAAAGCGACTTGCCGTTCACGATGACCTGTCCGTGGTCGATCCGGAGGTCGTCACCAGGGAGAGCGATCACTCGCTTGATGTAGCTCTTCTGGTGGTCGTGCGGATAGAGGAAGACGACGACATCGCCGCGATGGATGTCACCTACATGGTAGGCAAGTTTGTTGACGAAGAGGCGGTCCTGGTCTTCAAGCACGGGAAGCATACTGGTGCCTTCGACCCGGACGGGCTGGTAGAGAAAGATGATGATGAAGGCCGAGACCGAGACGGAGATGATGAGGTCGCGAAACCAGGCATTCATCCCGGTTCTCCGGTTCTCCGGCGGGTTTCCCGGTGCCGGTGGTTCAGGCGTTACGATGGCCGGTTTGTGCCCGGTCTGCTCCTCAATCTGCACCGTCTTGCTCACTTCTCCTGTCATTTAGACGCTTCAGGCTTGGCTTCGGCACCTGCGGAAGGCAGACCGAGTCCAGGGATCAAGGTTTTGCCGTCCAGCCCCGTGGGCGACCAAGCCTCGACGATCTCCTTCGCAAGCCTTGCAATCATCATCTCAGCCCCGTTGTCTGCCGTCCAGCTTTTGTCCTCGTTGTCGTTGGTGAAGATGGAGATCAGGATGGGGCCGGACTTGCCCGCGACGATCGCAACGTCGTTGCGGACGGCGTTCAGGCTGCCCGTCTTGCTGGCGATGCCGGAGCCGGTTTCGCTGGAGTCGAGCTGTTCAAGATAGCGAGGGATCGTATTTCGATAGAACTGGTTGCGAAGCATTGTTAAAGCTACTCGACAGATATCTGCATCGCCGGGCTGCGAAGGTTCGCCGGGGGCGGAGAGCTGGCAGCGGCCAATGTGCTCCATGATGATCTCCATCTCGCGGGCGGTGGTTTTGCCGAGACCGAACTGTGGCTGGTCGGCGGGCATGGGTTCTGTGGCGGGCTTGCCGATCTTCTTATAAAGATGCGTGTCTTTCAGGCCGAGCCACGCGATGCGCTGGTTGACCGCGGAGACACCGAAACGGTCGATGGCGAGATTGGTGGCGGTGTTGTCGCTGACGATGACCATCATGGTGAGGACATCTTTCAGGGTGAGGGTAAGCGGCGTGTCGAAGAAGAAGAGGACGCCGGAGCCCGAGACTCCATCGCCGGGACGGAGGGTGAGCTTCTCGTCCCAGCGGGCCTTGCCGGAGCGGACCTGCTCCATCGCCTCGTAGAGGATGGCGAGCTTGATGACGGAGGCGGTCTGGACGGGGTGGTCCGCGTCGAGCGAGACGGTCTTGCCGGTGTTGAGCTGGGTGGCGTAGAGGCTGACGTGGCCCTTGTGCGTGGCGGCGAGCGCTTCGAGCTTCTGCTGGAGGGGCTGGTCGATCGTTGCACCGGTCGTGGAGGGAGGAGCGGCGTGGAGGGGTCTCCCGCTGGCTGCGAAAGAGAGGAGGCCCACGATGGCGAGGCCGTGAAGCAAACCTGATCTCATGTTCTGCATCTTACAGAGAACGGGAAAAATCTAAAGACGCGATTCGCTCTCTCTGCAAAAGAGTGCGAGTAGTTGCATAGCGAAGATGGATGCGCGCTTGACAAAACGATCGTGATAGAACAGAAGACTGTATACCAACGGTGAACCTTTGGGGTACGCAACTGTCCATGAATGGGACTAGAATCGTTTAGACCAAAAGAGCAGTATCTTCGCAGCAGGAAATTTTCTATGGCCACACTTACCATGCTCGAGCCGGCTCAGACCCCCAGATCGAACTCTAACGGCCCCGATGAATTTTTCGGACTGGTTACAGAGACAGCAAACACAGCTTCCGAAGGACTCGATACAAAATCGGCACTTGAGATAGCCCGCATCATCAACCACGAAGACGCCAAGGTCGCGGCAGCCGTTAAAAAGGCTCTCCCCGAGATCGCGGTGGTAATCGACACGGTGGCGCGTTCGCTGCGTGACGGCGGACGGCTGATCTATGTCGGCGCGGGATCGTCGGGACGCATTGCATCTCTGGACGCCTCCGAATGCCCACCGGCTTTCTCGACGGCCCCGGCGCAGGTGCAGTACATCATGGCCGGTGGACCGAAGGCGCTGGCCTCGGCCTCGGATGTGAATGAGGACTCTCCCGAACTGGGACAGAGGGACATCGCCCGGCGCAGGCCGACGCGCAAGGATATCGTCATCGGGATTTCGGCCTCGGGGCGTACTCCTTATGTGGTCGGAGCGGTGGAGTATGCGCGTGCGCGTGGCGCGAAGACAGCCGCCGTCACGTGCAATCTGAACACGGCGCTGGCCGAGGTTGCGGATACGACGATCATCGCGGACGTGGGGCCGGAGGTGATCTCTGGCTCGACGAGGATGAAGTCGGCGACGGCGCAGAAGATGATCCTCAACATGATTACGACGGGCGCGATGACGCGGCTGGGTTATGTGTACGACAACCTGATGGTGAACGTGCACATGAAGAACGCCAAGCTGGTGGAGCGCGGCATCCGCGTGCTGATGAAGGTGTGCGATATCGACCGCGATACGGCGATCCGTACGATCAAGTCGGCGGGCAAGTCGATCCCGATCGCGGTGGTGATGCTGAAGGCCAACGTGGACAAGATGGAGGCCGTGCGGAGGCTCACGAAGTCGGATGGGAATGTCCGGCTGGCGATTGAGGATTCGCGGCTGGAGCTTTAGGTTTTCTTGTGTAGAGAATGGAAGCCCGCGCTTTGTGCGCGGGCTTTTCGTTTATGGGGAGTTAGGTATTCTGCAAAGGAATACAGAGATTCTTCGCTTCGCTCAGAATGACGGTGATGATTGGGAATGACGAGGGAATGGTTGGCATTCTGCAAAGAAAAGCAGATTCCTTCGCTGCGCTGCGGAATGACAAGGTCTGAAGGTGAAGGGGATCGTCAGACATTCTGCAAACCCACATCTGATGGGAATCCCGGTGACCGGTCAAGTACTGCTAGCAGGCCAAGCCGTGTTGGTGGGATACGATGCGGTGAAGTTTTTCATCAATGCGATCCTAATCACAAGTAGTGCCGGAGTGACGATGCTTTTCGATGCGCAGCAAGAAGAGAAACCAGATGATGATCCCGAGAGAACGAAAATGCGACGGTCACTTCGGATGCCTGCATGGGGGATAGGAGGCGGTGCAGCAATACTAATCATCATGGCCCGCGAAAATGTTGGCCCCCCGTATCTCGATAACATCGGCAAGGCGTTTTTCTGGACCGGTGCTGTATTTCTTCCTCTTCTTGGCCTGAATCGGGATATATACCGTCTCAACGCGGCAAGACTGATTGCTGTGATGCTTTTTGGCCTTCATCTGATCCTTGTCGGCTGGTCATTTGAGCAACTCAAGGACATGGGTTTTATAACGCTTTTTCCGTTGTGCATTGTTCAGCTTCTAATTTTTGAAATCCCGTTTGTGATAGTTCGGAAGAGGGTGAAGCTTCCATAGCGTCCGAATTTAAGAGCGCCATGCTTACGCATGGGGAGTAGGGTGACAGACCACTACGATGCAGACTCGTTCATCTACGACTGCGCCCACGTTTGTGCATTCGCGTACAGGTTTACCGACAAAGAACGGGATGTAAGTTTAGTCTGAGCAATCATCCCTTTGTTCGGTCGAGGATGCGTTGGTAGTACTGCTCGTAGAGCGGGATGATGCTGGTGGTGCTGAAGCGCTCTACGGCGGTGCGGCGGGCGGCCTGGGACATGGCCTGGTGGCGGTCGGTGTCCTTGAGGAGGGCGATGGCGGCTTCGGCCATTGCGTCTACATCTCCAATGTTGAAGAGGAGGCCGTTGACGCCGTCTTCGACCAGCTCGGGGACTCCTCCGACGCGGGTGGCGATGGCCGGGACGCTGCACGACATTCCCTCGAGAGCGGCGAGGCCGAAAGACTCCATCTGGCTGGGCATCAGAAGAAGGTCGGCGAGCGGGAGAAGCTCGTGGACGTCGTCCTGCTTGCCGAGGAAGTGGATGCGGTCCTGGATGTTGTAGCGCAGGGCGAGCTGCTCGGCGTGGCTACGGTCGGGGCCGTCGCCGATGAGCATGAGGCGCGCGGGTAGCTCGCGGCAGACGCGGGCGAAGACCTCGATGACGTCGAAGACGCGCTTGACCGGACGGAAGTTGGACAGATGCACGAGGAGAGGCTCACCGGGGGCGGCGAAGCGGGGGCGCATCTGCTCGACCAGCTCGGGGCGGCGGACGTAGACGTCGGTGTTGACGAAGTTGCGGATGACCTCGATCTCGGAGGTGACGCCGAAGGCCTCGCGGGTGCGGTCGGCGAGGTGCGCGGAGATGGCCGTGGTGCCGTGCGACTGCTCGATGGAGAAGCGCGTGATGGGAAGGTACGACGGGTCGAGGCCGATGAGGGTGATGTCGGTGCCGTGCAGCGTGGTGATGAAGGGAAGGTTGCGGCGGCGGGCGGGGTCGGGGTGAGTCGCGAGCATCTGGCTGGCGAGAAGGGCGCAGACGGAGTGCGGGATGGCGTAGTGGACGTGGAGGAGGTCGAGCGAGTAGAAGTCGGCCACCTCGGCCATGCGGCTGGCGAGGGCGAGGTCGTAGGGAGGGTACTCGAAGAGCGGGTAGGTGGAGGCGGAGACCTCGTGGAAGTGGATGTTGGACTCGCGGCCGGTGAGGCGGAAGGGCTGCGAGGAGGTGATGAAGTGGACCTGGTGTCCGCGGGCGGCCAGCTCGATGCCAAGCTCGGTGGCGACGACTCCCGAGCCGCCGTAGGTGGGGTAACAGGTGATGCCGATCTTCATCGTTGCTCCTACTGGGTTGCGAGTGGGGTTCGGGCTGAGGAGTGGACGACGGGGCTATTGCGTGAGGCTACCGTTCGCGAAGCCCTCCATAATGGATGAGTTGGATGCGGTTTGGTTGCGCGAGGGCGGGGGGAATCGCCGAGAGGAGCGCCTGCATCTCGATCTCGCGGTGGGCGCGGAGGCGCGTGGTGACCTGGTCGAGGTCGCGGTCGTTGTAGCCGGGGTGGCAGACGAGTTCGAAGGTGCCGGTGGTGGGAGTGGCTTGGAGGATCTCGGTCAACGTCGCTGTGTTGAGGTTGCCGGTGGCGGAGACTCCCAGCGTGCCTTCAGTGGTGGTGACGGCTCCACTCAGGAGCTGGGGGTGGCGCTCGAAAGCAGGCTTGAGGCGGTTGAGAAGAGCGATCTGGAGGCCGCGCTTGAGGCCTGCGTGCGAAAGATTGCGGGTGAAGTCGGGCTCGAAGGGGTTGCGGATGCCGCGGATGCCGCTGCGCTCGAGCACGCGGAGGAGCGGGCGAGTGACTGCGGGGAAGAGGTGCGTGTGCTTGTGGGTGTCGGCGTGGGTGAGGGAGAGGCCGGTCTGCTGGATGCGGTCGATCTGGGCCTGGGCCTCGCGCTCGATGTCGGACTCGCGGATCTGGCCGCGGAGGAGCGCCTGCACGAAGCTCAGGAGCGAGGGCCGGAAGGTCTTGCCGTCGGGGCCGAGGAGGGAGGGGATGGTCTCGGGACGGGATGCGGGGACGCCGTCGGTGAGGACGACGTGGCAGCCTACTCCGAGCGTCGGGGTGGAGGAGGCGATGGCGACGGCTTCGTCGAAGGCGGGGCCGGTGGCCATGAGGGTGGCGGAGGTGAGCACGCCCGCGCGATGAAGCTCGAGGATGGAGCGGTTGATGCCGGGGGTGAGGCCGAAGTCGTCTGCGTTGATGATGAGGCGAGCGGGCATGAGGGTTCGGCGGAGGGCGGCATCGGCGGGGATGAGCGCTTCCTTCACTCAACTTTATCAGGTGAGGAGCGAGGGGATGCTGTGTGTGAAGATAACGCGGAGATGACAAATTGATCATGGAATGACATTCAGGGGACATCGTAGCTGCGGCGCTCTCGTCCAATGGTTCATGACAAGAACGGATGTCTTTGTTTGTGGGGGAGGTCCTGCGGGACTGGCGGCTGCGATTGCGGCTCGAAGCCAGGGGGTCGAGGTGGTGGTCGCGGACTGCTTTCGCCCTCCTCTGGATAAGGCGTGTGGCGAGGGGCTGATGCCGGACAGCGTGGCTGCTCTGGCTGCGCTGGGGGTGAGGGTTCCCGAGGAGGAGTCCGGGGTCTTCCAGGGGATTCGGTTTGTCGAAGATGGGCGAAGTGTGGAGGCACGTTTTCCCTCAGGAGAGGGAAGAGGAGTGAAGCGGACTGTACTTCATGACCTGCTACTCAGACGGGCGGAGGAAATGGGGGTGATCTTCCAGTGGGGAACGCAGGTGCAGGGCGTTCGGGATGGTGTAGTGCGGGTGGGCGGGGAGGAGATTCGCGCAGAGTGGGTGGTGGGAGCGGATGGGATTCATTCGAGGATTCGTGAGGGCGCGGGACTGGGGCGGGGCAGGCGGCTGAGCCGGAGAATCGGACTGCGGCGGCACTACAGGGTTCGTCCGTGGAGCGGCTTTATGGAGGTGCACTGGAGCGACCGGGGGCAGGCCTATGTGACTCCGGTGGGACCGGAAGAGGTGTGCGTTGCGGTGGTTGGGCGGGAGAGGTTCCGGTCGGTGGACACTTCGCTTGAGTGCTTTCCTGGGCTTGCGGAGAGGCTGTGGGGTGCTAAGCAGTTGGGAGTGGAGCGAGGAGCGCTGACGGTAGGACAGCTCTACGACCGGGTTACGAAGGGGAGGACCGCGTTGGTGGGGGATGCATCGGGCTCGGTGGATGCGGTGACCGGGCAGGGGCTGGCGCTCGCGTTTCTACAGGCCGATGCGCTGGGAAGGGCGTTGAAGAACGGCCATCTGCGGGACTATGAGGAGGCGCACAGGAGGATACGGCGGGTGCCGGTGTTCATGTCGCAGTCGATGCTGTTGATGGATCGGTTCGCGATGGTGCGACGATGGTCGCAGGGAGTGTTTGCGGCGAATCCGAGGATCTTCGAGCGGATGCTTGCAGTGCATGTGGGGGTGACTCCGCTGACGGTGTGGGGGCGGGGTGGGATGCTCAACACGGGGTTACAGATGCTGATGGGAGAGGGGGCTTGATGGCGCGTCGAGCGTTGATTCTGGCAGTGGCGTTGTTTGCGGGAAGAGTGGCCCTGGCGCAGTCCTCGACCTTTGTGGCCGATGCGGCGCAGAGCAAGGTGGCCTTCACTCTTGGAGGAAACTTTCACACGGTGGAGGGAACCTTCCAGGTGTCGAAGGGAGAGGTAACCTTTCATCCGAAGAGCCCGGAGATGGCGGGCGAGATCGACGTGGCGGCGTCGAGCGGGCAGAGCGGCAATGAGAGCCGGGATCGCAGGATGACGAAGGACATCCTTGAGGTGATGCGGTTCGATGTGGTGTCCTTCAAGCCGCAGCAGATGCTTGGGACGGTTGCGGAGACGGGAGATTCAACGGTCGAGATTTCGGGCATCTTTACCGTGCATGGAGAGTCGCATCCTTTGAAGATGCCGGTCGTGGTGCATGTCGAGGATGGCAAGTGCGTCGCGAAGGCGCACTTTGTCGTTCCTTACGTGCAGTGGGGAATGAAGGACCCGAGTACGTTTGTGTTTCGAGTGGCGAAGGAGGTCACGGTCGACCTGACGCTTGTCGGGAAGATCGCCCTGGCGCAGTGACCGTGCGCAAAAAAGGAAAACTCCCCAGATCGCCAGAACGATCGGGGGAGCTTCTGATATTTGGTGGCTGGGGCTGTCGTCCTTTTAGAGTACAGGGGCGAACGATACCAGGAATGTCACGAAGGTCAATCCAAAAAGAATGACCAGAAACGGCCAGATGCGATCAATTGTCCATCCCTCTTCGTGCGACTCACTCATGTCGGCAAATCTCCTTTCCCACACTCAGATCGTAAATGAGTGTGAGGATGCGCTCAACCGTTTGGGGCTTTCATATCCCTTCGACGGTGCCCGGTAAATAATTTGTGCCGGACACGGTCGAGGGAGAATTAGAGGGCTGACTTCAACGCGGCCTGCTGCAGGACGAGAAGCTCGCGGATGCCCTTTTCGGCGTAGTCGAGCATCTCGTTGAGCTTCGTGCGGGTGTAGGAGTCCTTCTCGGCGGTGGCCTGGGTTTCGACGAGTCCGCCGTTGGCCAGCATCACCACGTTCATGTCGACGTCGGCACGGGAGTCCTCCTCGTAGCAGAGGTCGAGCAATGTGTTGCCGTCGACGATACCGACGCTGGTGGCGGCGATCATCTGGCGCAGCGGCGAGGTCTTCAGGGTTCCGGCGGCGACCAGCTTCTCCAGCGCGATGGCGAGCGCGACGGCGGCTCCAGTGATGGCGGCGGTACGGGTTCCGCCATCGGCCTGCAGAACGTCGCAGTCGAGGATGACGGTGCGCTCGCCGAGAGCCTTCATGTCGACGACGGAGCGAAGGCTGCGACCGATGAGCCGCTGAATCTCGTGGGTGCGTCCGCCGATCTTGCCGCGCTCGGCCTCGCGGGGGCTGCGGGTGAGGGTGGCGCGGGGCAGCATGCCGTACTCGGCGGTGACCCAGCCGCGGCCAGAGTTGCGGAGCCAGGAGGGAACTCCCTGCTCGACGGAGGCGTTGCAGAGGACGCGGGTGTTGCCGGTCTCAATAAGGACGGAGCCTTCAGCCATCGCGATGAAGCCGGGGGTGATGCGGATGGAGCGGAGGGAGTCGGCGGCCCGTGAATCGGGACGGAAGATCTGGGAAGAACGGTCGGACATTCGGAGATTATAGCTGGGGGAGGTTTCCCGTTTTGGGATTAGACCCATTTCGGGAATTTCGTTCGGATAAGGGAATTTGCTGGGAATTTGAGGAAAATGGCCAATGCATTGTTTCGATTTGGGAATTTGACAGTTGCGTGTAGCATGGAGTCACAAATCAAAATTTAGGCGGAGGTGTTATTTCTTCTTTCGATAGAAGCACTTAGCGGTATCCGTACCAGTTTGGCACTTGACGTGATTATGGGATTGATAAATCCATTTCAGGAACGAAGTGGATTGAAAACTGAATAAAGAACGAGGACGACCGGGGCTATGCAGAGCAGGACGGCACGGGATAGAGCAGTGGAAGCGCCTTCTTCGGTTCTTATTGGAACTGCTGGGGCAGGGATGGGCGAGGTTGGCCCGATTACGCTGGATAACAGGGAAGCGGTCTCGGGGGCGGGACTGCATGTGCTGGTGGTCGATGATGACCCGTCGGTTCGCCAGACCTGCTGCGCCATTGCGGAGCAGATGGGATGCGCCACGGTCATGGCCGACAGTGTGGCGCGGGCGCAGATGGTTCTAAAGCACAGGAAGATCGACGTTGTGCTGCTGGACCTGAAGCTTCCCGATGGCGGCGGACTGGCGCTGCTGGAACAGGTCAAGGCATTACATCCGGATACGGCGGTGGTGGTGATGACCGCGTTTGCGACAGTCTCCTCCGCTGTCGAGGCGATGCGGATTGGAGCGCGCGACTATCTGACGAAGCCCTTCGCCATGGAAGAGTTGGCGACGGTGCTGGAGCGTGCGGGACAGAGGGCGCACTTCGACCGCGAGAGCCGGCTGTTGCGGGAGAGGCTGCGGTCCCAGACCGATACGACCGGGCTGGTGGGACGTTCGCCCGAGATGGAGAAGTTGTACCGCATCCTGTCGAAGGTGGCGTTTTCGACGCACCCGGTTCTTATTCTCGGCGAGAGCGGCACGGGCAAGGAGATGGTGGCGCGGTCGATCCACTTCAACGGACCGAATGCGACGAAGCCATTCGTCCCGGTGGACTGTGGTTCGCTGGTGCCGACCCTGATCGAAAGCGAGCTGTTCGGACACGTGAAGGGAGCCTTCACCGGTGCGGACCGGGCGAAGGAAGGCTTGCTCGCAGCCGCCGAAGGTGGAACAGTCTTCCTCGACGAGATCGGGGAGCTTCCGCTGGACCTTCAGGCGAAGCTGCTGCGAGCGTTGCAGGAGAAGGAAGTAAGGCCGGTGGGAGCGACGCAGGCGAGGCCTATCTCGGCGCGTGTGCTGGCGGCGACCAACCGCGACCTGGTGGCGATGGTGGAGCAGGGCAAGTTTCGCAAGGACCTGTTCTTCCGCCTGAATGTAGTGAACCTGAAGATTCCTCCGCTGCGCGAGCGCAAGGTAGATATTCCGCTGCTGGCGGTTACCTTCCTAGCACGGCTGGAGAAGGAGACCGGCGTTGCGCGGACTCTCTCGGACGAGTCGCTGCGCCTGCTGACGGAGTACGACTGGCCGGGCAATGTGCGCGAGCTGGAGAATGCGATCGAGCGGGCGTGCGCGCTTTCGAGCGGGCCGATCCTGCACCTGGGAGATATGCCGACGCAGCTGCAGGATCTTCGGATGCACCGCAGCGTGGAGACGTCGCTGACGTCGATGTCCGATTCCTCCGTCTCGGGAGAGACGCAGAATGGTCCGGCGGGCAAGCGAGAGATCGTCTCGATTGCGGAGATGGAGCGTGAGGCGATCCTAGGGACGATCCATCAGCTTAATGGCGACAAGCTGCTGGCGGCCAAGCTGTTGGGCATCGGAAAGACGACTCTCTATCGCAAGCTCAAGGAGTACGGGATTGCGGATGTGCCGATGGAAAGAGGCATCGGCGTGTCCTGATGGGCGAGTGCTGGTCCCCCTCTATGGCGTCTGGTGCCAACGTGCGCCAGACGCCGCTCCGGTCGGGTTGATGTAGTTATTCGGTGCTGGCGGAATCCTGTTTTACAGGACTGACTGGCTCCAGATGACGGAAGGCCATCAGAAGACCGATATGCAGGGTCACCAGAGAGAGTACGAAGAGGATTCCCTGTAAGGATTCGAGGATGTGCTTGATGGAATTGCGCATTGGATCTCTCCTCAGGTAGCTTTACGAGCCTTCAGAAGATACAGGCGCGGACGTGCGCAGACGCCTCATTTGAGGCTATTGGGGCGGTATCTCGAAAAGAAGTGAGGAGAGGTTAGCTAACAGTGAGGAATGGCGGCTGGCTCAATCGGCGTCGGCGCGGATATTTTCTACGAGCTTTCGGAATTGCGGGTTTTCGCGGATAGAGTCGAAGCGCGGATCGACAGCAAGAAGAGGAAGCTCGGCTTCCTTCTCTGTGAAGGATTCCTGTAGCAGCGAGATGGCTGATTCCTGATCGTTGAGAGCAGAGGCAAGCAATGCCTGTCGATACTTGCTAAGCAAAGCATTCTTTGCGCGAAGCCCCGACTGGTTTGCGATTGCTTCTGCGGTGGACTGATCCTGGGAGAGCGCGAAGAGTTCCGCGATGAAGCTGCGCAGGGCAGGCTGCGCCCCGGCAATTCTCTGTACCTGTAATGCCAGCTTCCTGGCTTCGTCGTAACGACCGAGGCGAGCGTGAATCAGCGCGAGGTAGAGCTGAACCTCCTGTGGGACTGCGCCGTATCGCGGAGGCTCGGAGAAGTATTCGAAGGCCTCTTCAAAGCGTCGGCTGAGATAGAAGAACCGTGCACAGGCCACCTTTTGCAGATAGGAGAAGGGATCGATCTGCTGGGCGGTTTCAAGATAGAGCCATGCTTCGTCGAATCGCCCCAGCATCGTGAGAAACATGCTGAACTGACGATTGCTGGTAGGGTTCGATCCCAGCTCGAGCGCTCGTTGAAAGCTGGCCTCTGCATCCTTCCAGTTCCACTCAAGAGCCTGCACGCATCCCATTGCAGCGTGCGCTTCGATCATCTCGGGATCGATCTCAAGGGCTCGTTCTGCCGCGGCTCGAGCGCGAGCCACCAACTCGGCGGACTGCGGCGCTCCGTGAATGGCCGTCCAGATGTGGCACTGAGCGATGCCTGTGTAGGGGCGGGCGTATCCGGGAGCGATCATCGTGACGTCGCGGAACCTGGCGAGCGCCGACTGAACGTCCGCGGTGGTGCCTTCTTCGAGAAGCGCCTCGCCTTTGAGGATGGTGGGGTAAACGGAAAAAATGACCGGGCCTGCGGCGGCCTCTGCTGCTCGGACGATGGATTGCTGCGGACGCACGCGGCTTACCAGGGCGGACGCGAACTGCTCCTGCACGGTGAAGAGGTTTGTGGAATTGGCTTCGGCGTCGAACCGCTGTGACCATAGCTGAAAGCCGTCCGCATTGACGATGCGTGCGGTGACGCGGACGCGGGTTCCTTCCTCGCGTACCGTGCCTTCGAAGACCACCTGAACTCCCAGCTTGCGAGCGAGGGCGGGAACATCGGAGGCCTGCGCCTCTAACTGCGCGATGGAGCTTGCGGAGACGACGCGGCAGCCCGCGCTCTGCATGAGCTCGTGAACAAGCTCATCGGTCACGCCTCTTGCGTACTTTCGGGATAGAGGATGCCCGGAGACGTCGAGGAAGGGAATGACCGCGATGGGGACTCCGGTTCCATCAAGGAAGAGGTCTTCGGGGATGTTTCCGGTAACAACCTGGTAGCTTGCGTCCGAATCTTTCATGCGGAAGACGGGGACATAAGTGCCGGGACGAAAGTAGATAAAGATGGGATCGTCTTTGCCTTCGGACTCGTAATACTCCTTGAGCTTGCTGCGAAGCCTGCGTGCTTCGGTGCGCACGATGGAGTCCTGGCTGGGATGGTAAGGAGGCTTGCGGTCGTAGACCTCGGTCCCGATCACGTACTCCTTCAGCGGCTCGTCCTTGCCGCTGATCGCGTGCTCCACGGTGTAGCGCAGGAAGCGTCCGAGGCGATCGGACTGGGCAAACATGGGACTCTGCAGAATCCGGCTAAGTTCCTGACGAATCGCGCTATCGGAGACTCTGTTTTGATACGAGGGCGCCAATGCTTACCTGCTCCTGAGTTACATAATCAATAACACTGCGATAGTTGCGGTTTTATGAGAAGAGTGAGAACAGGATGGAACCTTCGCAACGGCTCACAGCAGACGACGGATGATGCGCGGGTAAATCAATAGATTGATCTTATCTTCAGAGGGCGGGGATTGCTCCTCTTCATCACTGTTAGATAACTGTTGCATACTCTTCAACTTCTTCCAAATCTGTCATTCTGCGTTTGCAGCATGCGAGGGCGCCGTGACAGAGAAGGCTGGACCAATACGAGTGCTTGCAGTCGTAGCTGCCGAGATGCAGGAGGAGATCCGCCGCAGGCTTCTCTCCTTCGGAATGAATCCGGTGGTTATCAGTAGTGCCACGGAGCTTTCCCGCGTCGTTCGCGATGGAGAGGCATACCACGTCGTCCTGCTGCCTACGGTGCTTCCGGATACAAACGACTGGTGGGCGATATGGGGAGAGCTGAGCCTGCTGAATCCGAAGCCGGCAATTCTTGTGTATGCAAAGTCGGCCTCGTTCCGGCTATGGTCGAGCGTGCTGGAAGCAGGTGGGTACGACGTGATCGTAGGGCCTTTGACGGATGAGCGGTTGAAGGAGGCAGTGCTTCGCGCTGCGGCCAGTTACGGCTCCTCACCTGCGGAGGGGCCGGTTTCGGAAGAGTGAGGCTTTCTCTCATCACTGTTAGCTAACAGTGACCTGCGCTGTATTTCGATGGGGAATCTGCCAACCTGACTTCTGTGCGGAAGGGGAATGGCATCCGTGCGCGTGGCTCAACAGAGAAAGAGATTTGTAATGTTCAAAAAGATTGCTGTGGCTTACAATGAATCCGCCGAGGCACAACGAGCACTTCTTTCTGCGATCCAACTGGCAAAAAGTCTGGGTGCAGAGCTACAGACGATTACGGTCATGTCGAACCTTCCGGCGTACACGGTTTTTGCAGGTGTCGCCGACCCTTCACTCCCCAGGGCCCTCAACGAAGATCGCATACGTTTCTACAAACTGCTGCAAGAGAATGCGCGAAGATTGGCCATGGAACACGGCCTTGATGTCTTAACCAACGCAATTGAAGGATCCGAAGTAAGGGAGATCGTTCATTTCCTGAAGCTGCATAAGGCCGATCTCCTGGTGATTGGACTCCATCAGCGCGATTTTTATGTCGCGCGCCTTTGGAGCACTGTCTATGAGCTTGCGCAGGAGGCTCCGTGCAGTGTGCTCGGAGTGCATTAGCTCAGACCAGAACTGAATCATTATCACGATCAAGGAAGGCAGTGAAGCATGTCGAAGCGAGCGGCGATTGTTCCAGTCCTGATCCTGGGGGTAGCGATCACCCTGGTGCTGACGATTAACGGATGCTGGACGAGCTGGGAAGGCGGGAAGGCAGAGCAGAAGACAGACGATGCGTATGTGCGGGCGGACTTCACGCCGATGAGCACACGCATCACGGGAACCGTGCGGAAGGTGGACGTTGAAGACTTTGAGGCGGTGAAGGCGGGGCAAACTCTCGTTGAACTGGACGATCAGGATTATGTCGCTGTCCTCGCACAGGCAGAGGCCGCGCTTGCAGGGGCGAAGGCTCAGTTGGAAGATAACCAGGCTGCGAAGCGGATTCAGGATGCGAAGATCCAGAACGCCGAGGCGATGATCGAGCAGGCGAACGCGGGCATCAGCTCAGCAAAGGCGGGGATTGCAGCGGTTCAACCGGATGTGATCCGCGCCGAGCTTGAGCGGAAACGTCAGCAGGCGCTGCTTGCTTCAAAGGCTGCGACACAGCAACAGGTGGAACTAACAGTCGCCGATGCTTCGCGCTTTACAGGATTGCTGGGGAGCCGACAGGCCGATCTGCAACGTGCGGAGGCTGCTCTCACCAGTAGCAGGAGTCTTCTTGAAGCGGAGAAGAGACAGCGTGAGGCTCTCGATACGCGGGATGCTTTGTATCGCGCCGACATTCAGGCGAAGGAGGCGGCTATCGTTGTTGCCAGGGTCAACCTTGGCTATACAAAGATCGTTGCTCCGACAGCAGGCTCTGTGGGCGAGAGGCATGTGCTGGCAGGACAGCTTGTTGCTCCGGGAGTGCAGACGGTCAGCCTGGTGAATGGAGACGTCTGGATTCAGGCGAATTACAAGGAGACGCAGCTCACCAATATACAAAAGGGCGATGTTGCGGATATTCGCATCGATACCTTTCCCGGAGTGGTGCTGCATGGAAAGGTCATTGAGATTGCTCCGGCAAGCGGATCGCAGTTCGCTTTGCTTCCTCCGGATAATGCGACAGGGAACTTCACGAAGGTTGTGCAACGAATTCCTGTGAAGATCGCTCTTGATCCGGGACATCCGCTACAGGGAAAACTGCGGCCAGGGTTTTCTGCGGTCGTGATCGTGCACGCGTCGGGCAAGCATACGAAGACGGAGGGGGCGCAGTCTTGAGCACTCCTGCTACGCCTTCCACGCCAGGTCAGCTCTCGACGCACCCTATGTTGGGAGTCCTAGGTGTTCTGTTCGGCGCAATGATTGCTACCTGCACGGGGCGTCTGATCAGCGTTGGGCTGAACGATCTGCGTGGCGCATTGCATCTTGGAGTGGATGAAGCATCGTGGATAGGCACGGCGTTCAATGCGGCGCAGATGTTCATCGGCCCCTTTTCTGTTTATCTCGGAGGACTTCTGGGATCGCGCCGCGTGCTGTTGGTGTGCGCTGCATTGTTCACGGTTGTCAGCTTAGCGCTTCCATTTGCGGGAAGTCTTCCGGTCATGCTCGCTCTACTTGTGCTTGCGGGACTTACTGCGGGGACGTTCTATCCTCTGACACTTTCGTTTGTTCTGCGCAATCTTCCGATGCGCTACGTTCTGGTGGGCATTGCCGTGTATGCCGCGGATATCGTGTTTACGACAAACGTAGCAACCTCATTGGAAGCGTGGTACATGGATCATCGGTCGTGGCACTGGATCTTCTGGAACGGCGCGATGCTGACACCCGTCATGATGGTGTTGATCTACTTCGGGATTCCGCGGCAGCCTTTACCTAAACCCAAAGAAGGTCAACCCAGACCGAATTGGAGAGGCTTCCTGTATGCCAGCATTGGCTTCTCGCTTTTGTACATTGCTCTCGACCAGGGGCAGCGGCTCGACTGGCTGAACTCCGGTACGATCGTCGGGCTTCTTGCCGCGGGAGTATCCCTTCTTCTCGTCACGCTTGTTCGCAGGCTGAGAATGCCGAATCCGCTGATCAACTTCAGCTTTCTTGCAAGAAGGAATACGGTGCTGCTTGGTGGAGTTCTGATCTTCTTCCGCTTTGTACTGCTGGCAACGGTAGTGGTGATTCCAAGTTATCTCGGTTCGGTCAAAGGCTTTCTTCCACTACAGACAGGGCCTGTATTGTTGTGGGTCGCTCTGCCGCAATGTCTCTTCGGTGTGTTGGCGGTGTATCTGTTGAAGTACATCGATGCGCGTTTGATTCTTACGGCTGGCTTCACGCTCATTGCCATCGCGTGTCTTCTTAATGCGCGCCTCTCTTCTGCGTGGTCGGGAGAGAATTTTTCGCAGTCTCAACTTCTCATGGCGATTGGATTTGCGTTGGCCTTCAATGGACTGGTTGGGTCAATCATCCTGGAGGTCGTCAATACAGGGGCACTGAGTCGCCCGGTTGAGGTGCTCACGTTCGCCGGATACTTCCAGACGGTCAGGCTTCTTGGCGGTGAGATGGGTGTGGCCTTCATGCAACACTTTATCCCACTGCGAGAACAGTTTCACTCGAACATTCTCGGTCTTGGCGTTCAGGCTGGTTTACCCGCGACTCAGGCGAGACTGTTTGCTCTCAGTGCGGGAATGGCCAGCCATACTTCGGATTCGGCGACGGCAACGGCACGTGCGGCTGCGCTTCTGGGGCTGCAGGTGCGACAGCAAGCTTTCACGCTTGCCATCACGGACGCATTCATTCTTGTGGCGTGGGCTGCAGTGTGTTGCATGGCGGTCATTGCAGCGATGGCGCGGGTGCCGACGCAATACCACGATGTCGTATCTGCTCCAACACCATCTGTCTGACGAGGGACGAAACATTGAAGGAATCGACGATGCAGCAGAAAAGGATACGGACCTTCGCGATGCAGTGGATGGCCTGCGCACTCATGATTGCGATGGTGACATCTCCTGCGGATGCGCGTGCGCAGAACGAAGAGGCGGTAACCCTGACATTGCCGCAGGCTATCGATATGGCTCTAAGGCAAAACCGTAGTCTGAAGCTCGCGCAATTGGGGGTTACCGATAGTCAATACAAGAAGGAGATCGCTCGCTCCTCTTATTTCCCTCGGATCAAGAACGAGTCCAGCGTGTTGCACGTAACGGAGCTTGCAGGAGTTGCGATTCCGGCAGGAGCGTTTGGGGTTCCGCAGGCTACCGGGCCGATCCCGCACGCAAGCCTCTTTATCGATCAGGGCTCGCTCACCTCTTACACCAGCGGGACACAGCTATTGCAGCCGCTTACACAGATGTTCAAGATTCATGAGGCCAATCGCGCAGCGGCGGCGGATGTCAATATTGCCAAGGTTCAGGTAAGCCAGGCTGAAAACGAAGTCGCCCTCAAGGTCCGGCAGCTCTACTACGGGATTTTGATTGCGCAGCTGCAGCTTGAAGCAGCCAACGATGAAGTGAGCGCTGCCCAGACAAAAGCGGTGGAAAGCAACGATGCTGTTGCGAAGGGACGCGCGCTGGAGATTGCCGCGCTTGAAAGTCGCGCATCGCTTTTGAATGCAAAGCAGACTGTATTGAGCAGGACGCTGCAGATTCGTGATCTGACGCTGGCTCTTGTCGACCTGTTGGGGCTTCCTCTGACATCGCATCTTCATCTCGACTCGGATAGCTCTACTCTCTCGCTTTCTCTTCCGGAGAAGGGTGAGGGCATCCGGCTTGCACGGGACCTCAGCCCCGCGGTGCAGACTGCGCGACAGAACCTCGCCAAGGCCCGCGCAGGTCTGGGAGTTGCAAAGGATGCTTATATCCCCGACATTACCGGGCTTGCCCGTTACAGCTACCAGAGTGGTGTTCCGTTGCTGGTGCACAACTTCGGGACCTTCGGATTCAGCTTCAGCTACGACCTCTTCGACGGCGGACGCAGACTCGCGGAGCTGAGAGATGCCCGGACCGTGGTCTCACAGGCGGAGATCAATCTCGACAGGGTCGAAGACGAGGTCGCGGTAGAGGTGGAGTCCGCTTACGACAAGGTGGAGCAGTTGCAGAGCATGGTTCAGGTGGCTGAAGAGGCATTGAGTGTGCGCACGGAGGCGGCTCGTCTGACGGACCGTCAGTTCGAGCTGGATGCGGCACTTGCCTCTGCCCGGACCGAGGCTCATGCGAAGGCGACTGCGGCCAAGGCCTCTCTGCTGGAGGCCACGCTGGGACTGTCCCTGGCGCAGGGAGACCTGAAGCGCCTGATCGGCCAGCTTCCCCGGTGAATCTTTGAGCTGACAATTTTTTGAATTTGTTTGAATCATTCTTCGATATCGAAACATCTTAGGTCGTAGGATGACTGCTCAGGCAAAGTCGAAAGAAGTTACGACGGCTCCCAGGCTGTGGGTGGTGCTGGCGCGCGCCTATGGCGCGATGTCCGATTACGTGGAGCAAATCGTTGCAGAAGAGGGGATCGGCCTCAGCGACTTCATGGTGCTGGAGGTGCTGCTGCACAAAGGCTGCATGACGATCTCCGAGATCGGAGAGAAGGTGCTGCTTGCGGCTCCTTCGATGACCTCGGCCATCGACCGGCTGGAGAAGCTGGGCTACGTAATCCGCAAGAACCACAAGGAAGACAGGCGTATCCGACTGGTGGAGCTGACCCGGCAGGGACGTAAGTTCATTACGGCACTTTATGATCGTCACGCGCTAGCTCTTGAATCGACGATGGACGTTCTTAGTCAGTCGGAGAAAGAGCAACTGCGGACGTTGTTGAAGAAAGTTGGGCTGGCGGCACAGGCTCGCGTTGAGAAATAAGGAAGCCAGGGCCGGCTGTTCCTTGTAACAGGTAAGAAAGGATCGGTGAGATGATCGCGCTTCGTCGCAGTTCGGAGAGAGGGCACGTTAACCACGACTGGCTGGAGTCGTACCATACGTTTTCATTCGCAACCTATCAGGACCCGAAGCACAATGGCTTTCGCACGCTGCGTGTGATCAATGACGACCGCGTCGCTCCGGGGCGCGGGTTTGGAGCGCACGCCCATCGCGACATGGAGATTCTGAGCTATGTCCTCGACGGGCAACTTGCCCATAAGGACAGCATGGGGCATACGCGGACGCTGGGACCGAATGAGATCCAGAGGATGTCCGCCGGGCTTGGAGTCATTCACAGCGAGTTCAACGGATCGGAGACAGAGCCGGTTCACTTTCTGCAGATATGGATTGAGCCGAGCGCGAAGGGAATCGCGCCTTCCTATGAGCAGTATGGGTTCGAGCCGGAGGAGAAGCGTAATCGTTGGAAGACACTGGCTTCGAATGAGCCCGAGCCGGGCGCAGTTACGATTTATCAGGATGCGCAGGTCTACCTTACGGAACTTACTCCCGGCGGCGAAATCACGAAGACCCTGAAGACCGGACGCGGCGCGTGGGTGCATGTTGTTTCAGGGAATGTCTCGGTGAATGGAGAGGCGTTGAGCGCTGGAGACGCCGCAGCAGTGACCGAGGAGCAGGAGATTAAGTTGATCGCCTCGGAGTCGGGTGCGGAGGTCGTGCTCTTCGATCTTGCCTGATAGACACGAGCTTTTGAATGGAAGGTCGCCTTACGAGGCGGCTTTTTCTTTTTCCGCAGCAGGGAGAGAAGGACAGAAAACAGGGGAGATAGGAGCGTGTGAATTTGCCAGGCAGACCTTCTTGAATCTTTTTATTCGATATCGAATCTTTTGTTGTGGAAGGAGATATGACCATGCAACCGATCGTAGGGCTTCACCATGTAACGGCTATCGCGTCCGATCCTCAACGCAACCTTGATTTCTACACGCAGGTGTTAGGTCTGCGGTTCGTGAAGAGGACCGTGAACTTTGACGATCCCGGAACCTATCACTTCTATTTCGGAGACGATGCTGGATCTCCTGGAACCATCCTGACGTTCTTCCCCTGGCCTCATGCCCGTCGCGGACTTTCCGGCGCAGGCGAGACGACACGAACGGCCTTTAGTGTTCCGCTGACATCGCTTTCGTTCTGGCGCGAGCACCTGACGAAGAGTGGCATCCTCTTTGAGGACACCGGCAAGCGCTTCGACGAAGAGGTCATCACGCTGCGCGATCCTGACGGCATGGTGATCGAGCTGGTGGGGCACGCGGATGCCTCCTCGGTGATTCCTTCGCGCTACGCGGACATTCCCGCAGAGCACGCGGTTCGCGGCTTCTTCGGAGTGACCCTGCTTGAGCAGAATGGAGAGGGGACCTTTGCCACGCTGCAGGTCATGGGCTTCAAGCAGGTGGCACAGGACGGACAGCGTTATCGTTTCAGCGCGGAGGGCAGCGCTCTCGGCAATCACATCGACGTCATCCTCGATCCCAACGCGTCGTATGGCCGCGCCGGAGCGGGAACGGTTCACCACATCGCGTTCCGCGTGAAGGACGATGCCTCGCAACTGGAGTGGCAGAAGGAGCTCTCGAAGTCTCTGAACGTAACGCCGGTGCAGGACCGGACCTACTTCCATTCGGTCTACTTCCGCGAGCCGGGCGGCGTGCTCTTCGAGCTGGCCACCGACCCTCCGGGATTCGGTCTGGACGAGCCTGCCGAGTCGCTGGGCGAGTCGCTTCGCCTTCCGGCCTGGTATGAGTCGCGCCGCGAACAGCTTGAGCTGACGCTGCCGAAGCTTGTGTTGCACAAGGCTGTACAGAAGACGGAGGCATAAAGTGACAGTGAACGGACCGCACAACAATCAACCGGTCCTGCGTGCAGGAGCAGCCGTGGGTGAGGCCACGGCTGCGATGGTTCTGCTGCACGGCAGGGGAGCGTCGGCTGAGAGCATTCTTTCTCTGGCCGGTGAGTTTCAGACAAACGTCGCGGCGCAGAAGCTTGCGTTTCTCGCTCCGCAGGCCGCGGGAGCGACCTGGTATCCCAACTCGTTTCTTGCTCCACGCGAGCGGAACGAACCGTGGCTTAGCTCTGCGCTGGCAAGTGTGGAGTCGGTCGTGAAGCAGTTTGAGCAGGAGGGCATCGAACGGAAACGCATCTTCATCTGCGGATTTTCGCAGGGTGCCTGTCTGTCGACCGAGTTTGTCGCGAGCCATCCGGCGAGGTATGCGGGGCTGATCGCGTTTACCGGCGGGCTGGTCGGGCCGCTGGGAACGGATCTTACCCATGTCGGAAGTCTCGACGGAACTCCGGCGCTGCTTCAGAGCGGCGACCCTGACCCGCATGTGCCGTGGTCGCGTGTGCAGGAGTCGGCGAGCGTGCTGAAGCAGATGGGAGCGATGGTCCATGCGGAGCGTTATCCCGGACGTCCGCACACGATCACTTCGCAGGAGCTGCAGCTTGCACAGGCGATGGTCCACAGCGTTCTGGAGACGTTCTAACCGCAGCAAATAAACTACGATGGCGAGGGGAGAGTGGGATGGAGCGAGTTCTGGTTGTGTTTCAGGCGACGGAGTCGAAGACGGAGGGGTTAGCGCTTGGCTTCGGCTTGGGAGCCGTAGAGGGCGGCGCTAACATTCGTCTGCGTCACCTTGACGGCTCAGGACGAGTCTCGCTCCAGCACCAGGGATACGGTCGATTGAAGCTGGAGGACATCGCGTGGGCTGAGGTCATCGGAGTCGGGATCGAGTCCTCGGAGTCGGTCGAAGAGATTCATTCCTTCCTCGATCAGGTTCGAGCGCAACGAGAGACAGATCCTTCCGCGAAGAAGCTCGCCTATGTTTTTGGAGGTGCGGCTTCGGCAGACTCCGTTGTGCAAGTAAAGGAGGCTCTGTCGACGGTGGGGTATTCGCTTGTCGGTGACGACCAACCTGCGGAAGAAGAGCTGCAGCATGTAACGGCGGTGGGAAGACGGCTGGCTGCCTCATAGCCGTTTTTCGCACAGGCAAACATCTGCAAATGAAGGAAGATGACTGCCAACCCTTTATCGCATCTATATTAAGAGTTGCCAAAGAGGGGGCTGTCTGTAGTAGCCTTCGGGGCAAGGGTGGAAACGCAGTTTCTCTTCCTTCGATCTTCACATACTAGGGTTTCGAACTATGTCGCGGAGTCTCCGCCACTACTTTGCTCAAGCAGTGCCGCTGTTGCTACTGTCCGCGCTGGCAGGTTGCCGGCAGGATATGCATGATCAGCCGAAGTTCTTTCCGCTTCGCTCGACCTCGTTCTACACCGATGGCCGCTCCGGCAGGCCGCAGGTTGTGGGAACCGTGGCGCGGTCGCAGGAACAGCAGGGAAGCTACTTCCTTACGGGAATGGTCGATGGAGCCGAGGGCGATGGCCTGCCCTTCAAGCTCACCCCCTCGGTGCTGCGCAGGGGGCAGGAGCGCTACAACATCTACTGCTCGCCATGCCACTCGCGCGTCGGCAACGGCAAGGGAATGGTGGTCATGCGCGGCTATCATCCGGCGGCGACCTTCCACACGGACCGCCTGCGTCGCGCCCCGCTGGGCCATTTCTTCTCGGTCATTACCAATGGATATGGCGCGATGCCCGACCACGCGGCGCAGCTGACTCCGGCGGACCGCTGGGCGGTGGTTGCTTACATCCGCGCCCTTCAGCTCAGCCAGAACGCGGTGGACAGCGATCGTCCCAGCGGCGCGAGGGTCGTGCCGATCAAGGCTGTTCTCGAGCGCTCGGGATTCTCGGACAACTTCCTCGATTCGTGGGGAGGCCCTGCTCCGGCCCCGGCTTCGCGCCCGGCCTTCAGCACCTCTTCGGGAGCCTCTTTGCCCGCGCCTGCGGCTCAGCCGACTGCTCCTGTAGCCGCTGCGGCTCCTCAGCCGGTTGTGGCGGGAGCGGCCAAGGAAGCTGCGAAGCCGGTGACGGTTGCCTCGAACTCTGCTCCTGCGGCTCCCCAGGCTGCCGCCCCTGCCAAGGCGGCGGGAGGAGCGGGTGATGTGGAGAAGGGCAAGAGCATCTACGCGGCGAACTGCTCGATGTGCCACCAGCCCACCCGTGCGGGAATGCCTCCAGTCTTCCCCTCACTGATCGGCGTTGTGGACCGCGTGGGCGAGAAGCGCGTGCGCACGGTTGCGAAGGAGGGAATCCCCGAGGCGAAGCCTCCGATGCCTCCGCACCCGAACCTGACGGACCAGGACATTACCGACCTGCTCGCGTTTTTGAAGACCAAGTAGCAATTTCATGCAAAGCTAGAGAGGGATGCCGGCCGATTGGTTGGCATCCCTTTTCTCTTGCGTAAGTTTTTCTGGAAGATGAAGATGCGGTTAAGGCATTTGCCTGTGGTCGGCTGGATGCTGGGGCGATAGATTGCTCCTACATTTCGAATGTGTTGGTGCTTCGATCCTGCAGGAACGGTTGTTCTTCCTGCCGGTTTCGCCGTACTCGATGTTGAAGGGAACGAAGCGGTATAGTGCTGCTGTGCTGTTTGTTTGCCTTACCGGTACGCCCCTGAGTTGCTCGATTAGCCTGCTGAGCTGTTGAGGAGGGTCTATGAAGAATCGTTCGCCGTGGAGTCGCAGAGCTTTTTTACAGATGGCAGGATGCTCGTCGATGGGCATGTTGTCGGCACGTCTGGCCTGGTCGAAGGGGCTCTCCGGCGAGAGCGCAAAAGACCCCCGGTTCGCCTACCTCGGCTATGAGGGCGTGAGCGCCGACGGCAGCCCGGAGCATGGCATCCAGGTCTTCGCCATCACCGGACGGCGCTGGAAGAAGGTGCAGACGGTCGCCAGCGAGCGCCCCGCCTTCCTCGCGATGCACCCCAACCAGAAGTTTCTTTACGCGGTCAACGAGATCGACTCGTTCCGTCACCTGCCTGCCGGTTCGGTCGAGGCCTATGTTGTCGATCCTGAGAGCGGCCATCTGACGCTGCTGAACCGTCAGTCGCTTGCGCTTTCGGCGACCTCGCCGCGGCACATGGCGATCACTCCCGATGGGCGTTCGCTGGTGGTCGCGGTGCACGGTGGTGGAGCCTACAACGTGCTTCCGATCGCGGAGAACGGCGAGCTTGGACATGTCACTGGAATCATGAAGGAGATCGGCGCGGGCGTCGATGAGCACCACCAGAAGGCCGCGCATCCGCAGATGGTAGCGTTCGATTCGACCGGCCGTGTGCTCGGAGCCGACCTCGGCGCGGACCGCCTGAGCGTCTTCACACTGGCCGATCACCAGATGACGGTTCACGGACGTAGCTCGCTTCGCGCGGGAAGTGGACCGCGGAATATTGCTCTTCATCCAGAGGAGCAGCTGTTGTTTGTGGCCAACGGGCTGGAGTCCTCCGTCGCGTCGTACCGTTACGATGCCGCCGAGGGCAAGGTTCTCAGCCGCCTCGACGAGGTAACGACGACCACGCACGGAGCGAAGGAGAAGGCCTCGGTCGTGATGGCGATGCATCCCTCGGGACGCTTCCTGTTCACCTCGCACCGCAGCCTCACGCCGGGCGAGCACGGCAAGGACGGTCTGACCGTGTGGCGCGTCAACACGGCAACGGGCTCGCTGAAGCGCATCCAGGTAGAGAGCGAAGGCCTCAGCGGCGTTCACTCCATCGTGGCCTCCGCGGATGGCAAGGCGCTGTTCCTTCTCTCGCAGAAGAGCGGTCGCGTGATGCGCCTGAAGGTGGACGCTGCCAGCGGTCGCGTGAGCGGCCTCGAGACGGTAGCCCAGCTTCCGGCTCCGGCAAGCATGGCGATGAAGCTCGCATAAGGACGACTGGATGAGATCGAAAGGAACGATGAAAGCTTCGTCCCGTGTGCTTCGACAAATGAGATTACGTGGTGCGGTGGTCGTTGCCGGGCTTGCCCTGGCTACGGCTGCTGCATCGGCACAGGCCGCCCCGGCAACCTCGCCCTGTGCGGATGTTCCGCACAGCGACCACCCGAAGGCCCTGATCTCCAACGGCAAGGTCAATGTGATGGTCTTTCTTCCCGACGCGCAGAACGGTTTTTACCGCGCTGCGCGCTTCGACTGGTCCGGCGTAGTAGGCTGCGCCGAGCTGAACGGCCACACCTTCTTCGGCGAGTGGTTCAATCAGTACGATCCCATGAGGAACGACGCGATTACCGGACCGGTGGAGGAGTTCCGCTCCGCAGGCAAGGATGGGCACATCGGGCCGAAGGGCGAGTACGCGGTGCAGGCGACTGCCATTGGATATGACGAGGCCAAGCCGGGCGAGCTTTTCCTGAAGCCCGGAGTCGGTGTCCTTCGCAAGATCAGCGATGCTCCCTACCAGTTCGGAGCGGCTTATCCCATCGTCGACGGAGGCAAGTGGACGAGCGAGGTCAAGTCGCGTTCGGTGACCTTCCGTCAGGTTTTGAATGGACCGGACGGCTACGCCTACGTCTACGAGAAGGTGCTCTCGCTGGATAAGGACAGCACCATGACGCTCGAGCACCGCCTGAAGAACACCGGCAAGAAGGTGATCGACACCTACGTCTACGACCACGACTTCTTTATGCTGGACAAGAAGCCGACCGGACCGGGGATGACCGTCCACTTCGCCTTTCCTCCGAAGCCGATTGATCCGATCGGCGACGCGGCGAAGATCGAAGGCAACGACCTGATCTACGTGGACGCGCTGGCACCTCGCAAGGGAGTCGCAGGCTACCTGACCGGCTACTCGGACAAGGTTTCGGACTACGACTTTACCGTGAAGGATACGACCACCGGAGTTTCGGTGCGGCAGACCTCGGACACTCCGCTGGCTCGCGTTTACTTCTGGTCGACGCGCAACGCGATCTGTCCCGAGGCATATATCCATCTGAATATTCCTCCGGGGAAGACGGGGCACTGGAAGATTCACTACCAGTTCACGGCTCCCGCGTCCTCGGATGTAACTGCCACGAATCTCTCGAAGTAAGGGGAATGAATGTCTACGATCTCAAGGCGTGATTTTGTTCGCGGCTCGTCGGTGCTTGCTCTTGGAACCCACCCCTGGGCGGCGTGGGCGAAGGGAAGCGGCAAGAAAAGCCTTCTGCTGGTTGGCCCACAGACCTCCGCTCCCAGCACGAGCAAGGGCATCTATGCCTACCACTTCGATTCGTCTACGGGCGAGCTGGAGCAGATCGGCCTCGCGGTCGAGTCGGAGAACCCGACCTTCTTCGTGCTCTCTCCCGATGGAAAGCTGGTCTATTCGGTCAATGAGGTTCGCCAGTTCGAGGGCAAGAACGGTGGCTCGGTGTCGAGTTTCGCCTTCGACCGCAAGGCGGCGAAGATGACCGACATCAACAAGTCCTCTTCGATGGGCGGAGGCCCCACCCACATTGGGATCGACCACACCGGCCGCTGTGTCTTCGCGGCGAACTATGGCGGAGGCAGCGTCGTCTCGTTCCAGGTGGATAAAGATGGGCACCTCAGCGATGCGGTCTCCTTCTTCCAGTACGCTCCGGAGGGACCGAAGAAGCGGTCGCACGCGCACCGGGTTACGGTTTCGCCGGACAACCGCTTCCTGTTGGTGAATGATCTTGGACTCGATGTGATTCACGTCTATCGTCTGGATGCCGAGACTGCCAAGCTGACGCCGCACGATCCTCCGGTCTGGCAGGCTAAGGAAGGATACGGTCCTCGGGCGCTGCGTTTCCACCCGAATGGCAAGTGGGCCTACTGCGTCAACGAGCTGAAGCCGAATGTAAATGTGCTGGAGTGGGACAGCGAGAAGGGAGTCCTGACCACGTTGCAGGACATCGCGCTGGTTCCCGAGGGATACGACGGAAAGGCAGCTCCGGCGGATATCGTCTTCGACAAGAAGAACCGCTTCGCCTATGTTGCTAGCCGACTGGACGACTTCATGGCGACGTTCACGGTCGATCCCGACACTGGAAAGCTGACCTTCCTCGAGAAGACCTCCTGCGGCGGAAAGCGTCCGCGCCATCTTGCTCTGGACCCCAGCGACCGCTGGCTGCTGGTGGCCAATCAGGATTCGGACTACATCTCCGTATTCCCTCGCGACCCGAAGACTGGAAGGCTGTCCAATTCAGGGAAGGACTTTCCCCTGGACCGACCAGAGTGCCTTGTTTTCGTGTAACTTATAAAAAATAAATCGATTACGGTCCCGCGTTGCGGGGCCATTTTCTTTTTGCCCGCATGTTGCGGAAGCTCGAAGGGAAACATGCGTTGCGGAGGTTTTTCTTCGGTAAGGCCAGTTCAATATGCGATTTTATATAGTAAATGGCAACTCCAGTTTGGCATTGGTGTTCTGGATTCCGGAAACGTCGTTACTGAAGCCATTGCAACGAAACCATGTGCTTTCAGTTCGCATAGATTTGTGTTGCCGTGGGAAAGGGATTGGATGTTAGGACGGTGGTTTCGTGTACGTTACTTCCTGGCGTTCTGGCTGTTTGTGTTGAGCGGGGTCGCGTTTCTTGATCGAACGAATCTTTCGATTGCGGGCCTTCAGATCAGCACGGAGTACGGTCTCGGGAACCAGCGTCTTGGGTGGATCTTCAGTGCGTTTCTGATTGGATATGCGGGGTTTCAGCTTCCGGCTGGCTGGCTGGCGGCGAGGTTCGGGCCTCGGCGGGTGCTGTCGCTTGGAGTGTTGTCGTGGGGTGTCGCAACGGCCCTGACGGCGCTGCTTCCCTCGGGGATTCCCTCCGCGGTGTTCCTGTTGATCGGGATACGTTTTGTCCTCGGGGCAGGAGAGAGCGTGATCTATCCTGCGGCGAACCAGTTCGTGGCGCGCTGGGTGCCTTTGCAGGAGCGCGGTTTCATCAACGGCCTGATCTTCGCCGGTGTCGGCGCGGGAAGCGGTCTGACGCCTCCGCTGCTGACGTGGCTGATCCTGCATCACAGCTGGCGCGCAGCGTTCTGGTTCAGCGCGGTGATCGGTGTGGTGGTAGGAGGCGTCTGGTGGCAGTCGGCTCGTGACACCCCGGAGGAGCACCCCGGAATGACACCGGAGGAGCTGAAGGAGATCCGCGACGGCCTCTCGTTCGGCTCGCAGGGCTCACAGGACCAGGGCGCGGGGGTGATCTCGTGGAGCGCGATCCTGCACCGCCGCGACCTTCCGGCGCTGGTGGTGGGGTACTTCAGCTTCGGTTACGTGGCGTGGATCTTCTTCAGCTGGTTTTTTCTGTACATGGCGCAGGTTCGCGGCTTCGACCTGAAGTCGAGCGCGCAGTATGCGATGCTGCCCTTCCTGTGCATGACGATCTTCTGCCTTCTTGGCGGGGCCATGAGCGACCGCCTGACCTCGCGTTACGGGCTGCGCGTGGGCCGCTGCGGACTGGCGTCGGTGGCGATGCTGCTGTCTGCGATCTTCCTCGTGCTGGGCTCGCAGGTGCATAGCCCGCAGCTTGCCGGGGTGATTCTGGCGGGCGGTGCGGGGGCTCTCTACCTGTCGCAGAGTTCGTTCTGGTCGGTGTCTGTGGATATCGCCGGACGTAGCTCCGGGGTGTTTTCGAGCATGGTCAATATGGGCGGCCAGTTAGGGGGAGCCGTGACCGCCTCCCTGACCCCGTGGATTGCCCAAAAATACGGCTGGACGACCTCTTTTGCGTTCTCAGCGGCGCTCGCGCTCATCGGATCTGTCTGCTGGATGACGGTCCATCCGGAGACCCCGCTAAAAGAAGATTTGACAGCTGTATAAGTTTTTGATGCAGTTATGACAAGCCATTGATGCCTTAATAACACATACGTGACTACTCATCCATATTTCGTGGACGTGTGTAATCACGCGGCGGTGAAGTCATTCACCGCTCCGCGCAGCGTCTTTGTGCGCCGTCTGTGTTGTTGGGGCGTTCTATCCTTTGCCCTTTGTTGTCATGCGTTTGCGGAGCCAGAAACGCATCCTGCAACGGTTGTGCCTCCCACCTATCTCGCCGCAAAAGACGCTTCGAAGACGCTTCCCAAAATCTCTCCCTGGTTTTCGAAAAAAGCCGAGCCTGAAGAATCGCATATTGATCTTGAGAGCGGGCAGCCCGATATTGTCATCCTCTTTGACCGGGATCTCCCCTACGACACAGGACAGACCGAGGTCCGCTACCGCCTCGTCGGTTATGACTCGGAATGGAGGAACACGCGCTTCCGATCCGCGCATTACAGCCAGCTAGCCCCGGGACGCTATCGCTTCGAGGTGCAGGAGCGGCAGGACGGCAGCAGCGAGTGGCTTTCGCATGTGCTGACCCTCTCGGTCGGGCAGCGACCCGATCTCTATCAAACCTGGTACTTCTATCTCGCGCTGACGGTGCTGGCCATTGTGCTTCCGGCCTATCTCTATCGCCGTCGCGTACAGATGATGAAGGGGCATATCGGAATCGTTCTCGAAGAGCGCAACCGCATTGCGCGGGAGTGCCACGATACGCTGATGGCCGGTTTTGCCGCGATCTCGTGGCAGCTGGAGGCCACGGCGAAGCTGTTTCACGATGGAGAGCTGGAGACGACGCCCGCGGCGAAGTCCTGCGAACTGGCGCGCAGCATGGTCTCGCACTGCCAGGCGGAGGCCCGCCGCATCATTTGGGATCTGCGCGACAGCGACGAGATCACCAGCGTCCTTTCGCAGGCGCTGGCCCGTGCCCTGACGGCGAATCATCTGCGCGAATCCATTGCGACGGTGCTGGATGTGGAGGGGGATGAGATTCCTCTGCCTCCGGGCTGCGTGCATCACCTGGTCTGCATAGGGCAGGAGGCGATTACCAACGCCGTTCGCCATGCCGATCCCACCAACATCATGGTTCACCTCAAGTACGAGGCGGATGCGCTTGCACTGTCGATTCGCGACGACGGGCATGGTTTTCTGGCATCCGACCGCTCCGCCTCCCGACACGGGCATTTTGGAATCCCGGTCATGGAAGAGCGTACTCGCAAGCTTGGAGGAACCTTCCGCCTGCAGACGATGGTCGGCAGCGGAACAGAGGTTAGCGTCCGAGTTCCATTCAACGCAATGCAGCAGCCTGTGAACCAGGAACATCACGTCATACGGTGGATCGGTATATGAAGCAGATACGCGTTCTCCTCATTGAGGATCATTTCCTCGCCCGGATAGCCCTTCACTCTGTCCTTTCAGGGCATTCACAGATCCGGATCATCGGAGAAGCCTGCGATGGCGAGTCCGGCCTCGCCATGTATCGTCAGCACCGCCCGGATGTGGTGGTGCTCGACCTGCGGCTGCCTCGCATCAGCGGCTTCGAGGTCATCACGGAGCTTCGCAAGGAGTTTCCCTCGGCGCGCATCGTCGTGCTCTCGAACTACCGGGGCAGCGAAGATATTTACCGCGCCGTGCGCAGTGGAGCGATGGCCTATCTCACGAAGGACGCCAGCGGGGAAGAGTTGCTGAACGCGATTCAGAACGTGGACCGCGGGCTGCGTTATCTTCCGCACATGGCGCTCGACCGACTGGCCGAGCGTATGCCTTCGGTCGAGCTGACGCCGCGAGAGTCCGAGGTGCTGGCCTGTATCACGCAGGGGCGCAGCAATCGCGAGATCGCGGAAGAGCTGCGGATTGCGGAGAAGACGGTGCGGATTCACGTCAGCTCCGTGCTCGACAAGATGGGAGCCCGGGACCGGACGCAGGCGACGATCTACGCTCTGCAGCGGGGTCTGATTCATCTGGACTGATGTCTTCCTTATCGTGCTGAAATTCCAGTAGCATGTTGTGTAGCTTTCAGGAGCGAAAGGGAGTTTCATGTCTTCTTCTTTGTATCTGCGCCTTCGCACGGTGGCGACCGTCGCCGTTGTCTGTGCTTCTGCTCTCACCATTACGCATATCGTCCGTGCCGATGCTCCGAAGACGGCCGCTGACTATGCTGCCGATCCCGCGGGCATGATCGATGCCTATCGCCATGTCGAGGCGGCCTCTGTCTCCGATGCCATCGAACAGAGTCTTCATGTGAAGACGTACATGTCGCACCGGATGCAGTCGATCTTCCCCACCAAGTTTGCCGGTACGGCCCTGACGGTTCGTCTGGACAAGGTCGAGAACAAGGACTCCGATGCTCTCTCGGGAATGTTGAAGGCGATTGATTCGGGTGGTCCCGGCTCCGTGTACGTGATGAAGGTTGAGGATGGAGCGGACATCGCCGGAATGGGCGGCCTGATGGGAACCGCGATGTTCTCGCGCGGCTTTGCCGGAGCCGTCGTCGATGGCGGCGTGCGCGACCTGCCGCAGCTGAAGAAGATCGGCTTCCCGGTCTATGCGCTTGGCCCGGTGCCTTCGACCTCGGTCGGCCACTACCGCTTCGGCGGCGTCAACGTTCCGATTGATGTGGATGGCGTGAAGGTCAACCCGAACGACATCATCGTTGCGGACCAGGACGGCGTGGTGGTCGTTCCCCGCGAGCACGCGGCCGATATTCTTGTGCTTGCCCAGAAGCTGGATAACAGCGAGCACTCGATGTATCCGTACATTGAAAAGTTCCACTCCATTGTTGAGGCGGTCAAGCAGTTCGGACGAATCTAAGCGCCGCCGTGTCTTGTAATAAAGGACGGGCGGCTCCAGTTGAGCCGCTCGTCCGCTTTAAGCGTCTGGAGATCGAGAACGGGGAGTATGGCATTAGTCCTATGACAATTGCCCTCGCTTGAGTTCAGATGAAGGAATATTTTTACCAACCAGTTACAGACACGGGCTCCGAGCCCGGTGGTCGGTTGTTTTAAGCCTCACATGATGGATGAAAGGAAGGTTCTCGATGGCAGCAGGGAATAAATCCGGAACGATTACGCGGCGCGGATTTTTACAGCGCTCGCAGGCGATGATGGCGGTACTTGGAGCGGGATCGCTTGTTGGTTCTACCGAGGCGCTCGCTGCGCCCACCAAGACCACCGGCACGGATTACTATTCGAAGCTCGGTGTGAAGACGCTCATCAATGCCGCCGGAACCTACACTTTCCTGACTGCTGCGGTGATGCCGCCCCAGGTGCGTGATGCCGTGTACGAGGCTGCGAAGCATCCGGTTTACCTGAAGGATCTTCAGGTGAAGGCCGGAGAGTACCTCGCGAAGAAGCTTCGCTGCGAAGGCGCAGTGGTGACCTGCGGAGCCTCCTCGGCCCTGACCCTGGCGGCGGCTGCCTGCGTGACGGCCGCCAACAACTGTAAGCCCGAGGACATTCCGCAGAACATCGGCTCGAAGAATGAGGTGATCGTTCAGCATGGTCATCGCTACGGCTACGATCATGCGCTGGAGCTGTGCGGCCTCAAGTTCGTCGAGGTGGTGACGATGGAGGACTACCGCAAGGCGTTCAACGAGAAGACGGTGATGACGAACTTCTTCAACGCAGCGGAGCATGGCGAGATCGGCCACAAAGACTGGCTGGCGATCGCGCATGAGCACAATGTGCCCTGCTGTATTGACGCCGCCGCCGATATGCCTCCGATCGAGAACCTGTGGAAGTACACCGAGATGGGCTTCGACCTGGTCTGCTTCTCGGGAGGCAAGGGAATCCGCGGACCGCAGAACGCCGGTCTGCTGCTGGGCAAGAAGCACTACACCGACCTGGCGCACGCGAACAACAACCCGGTCGATGGTGTTGCTCGCGGCATGAAGGTGGCAAAGGAGCAGATCGTTGGCATGGTCGCCGCCATCGACTGGCTGCTTGAGCAGTCGAACGAGTCGATGACGAAGGAGTTCACCCGCCGCGCAGAGGCAATCGGCAACATCGTGAAGGATGTTCCCACGATGCAGGTGACGTACTTTACTCCTCCCGCTGCCAATCAGGTTCCGCACGTCATCATGACCTTCGATCCGGCGGCTCTTGGGATCACGGCCAAGGAGGCTCAGCAGAAACTTCGCGAGCTCGATATGCCCATCGAGCTGAACCCCGCGACTGGAAGCACGCGGTCCAGCGGCGGCGTTCCTCCTCACCCGAATGCGCTGGTTGCAACAACCTGGATGCTGAATCCCGGCGAAGACGAGATCATCGGAAAACAGATCAAGGCAATTTTGACAAAGAAGAAAGCTTAGTCATTTCTACTCATAACAGGTGGTCTTAACCACAGGAGGAAAGTAAAGTCATGGATCAGAAACAATCGAGAAGGGGTCTTCTTAAGAACGCAGCCAAGGCGGCAGTCGTTGCAACCGGTGGGGCGATGATGACGCAGAGCGCTTCGGCGAAGTCGAAAGACAAGCTGGAGAAGAAGTCGTATCCGCCCGCCAAGCCGAGCGCCGATGGCAAGCCCCCGATGTATTCGAGCGCGGTTTCGTTCGGAAACCTGCTTTTCCTCGCCGGAGTGGGAGCCCACTTCGAGGGAACGATCGAGCAGCACACCCAGCACGTTCTGGATGAGTTGAAGGCGAAGCTCGAGAGCGCCGGTTCGTCAATCGAGAAGGTCCTCAAGGTCAACGTGTACCTGAACGACCTGAAGGACTACGCCGCGATGAACAAGGTCTACGCGACGACGAACTGGGGCGCGGTTCCCCCGGTCCGGACGACGGTGGCTCCAGCTGCCGGCATCCCCGGCAACTCGCTGATCGAGATCGACCTGATCGCTCACCTCTAGCCCGTTCAGAATCTGTTGCGGCGGGCAGGTTTTCGTGCCTGTCTGCCGCGACGGATTCACGGATCTTCCCCTCCAGTTGTCCTCGTTATTCAGTCCCCAATCTGCAAGGAGAGTACGTTATGTCGCCACTTCGCAATGCCAAATGGTCGCGCCGGGAGATGCTCAAGCAGTCCGGAATTCTTTCTGCACTGGGGGCCGCGTCCGCGGCTGCTCCGCTTACGGCCAGCGCCGCTGGATTGGCGGAGAAACCCGCCCCGAAGCATACGCTGACCCACGACGGCGACATCCACGACAACCTATTCACCCGCATCGGCGTTCGTCCGATGATTAACGGACGCGGCACCTTTACGATCATCAGCGGCTCGACGTCGCTGCCCGAGGTGAAGCAGGCGATGTACGACGCCTCTTTCTTCTACGTTCACCTCGACGAGATGATGAACGGCATCGGCGCGCAGCTTGCAGAGCTGACCGGGGCGGAGTGGGGAATCACGACGACGGGCTGCGCGGCGGCGACCTGTCTTGCGACCATCGCCTGTATCGCCGGAACCGACGTCGAGAAGTGCCAGGTGCTTCCGTTCATCAAGAAGAAGGACCAGGTCATCATCCCGAAGCACTCGCGCAACCCCTATGACATCGGTGTGCGCATGGTTGGGGCCGAGATCGTCGAGGTGGACTCCGTCGAGGAGTTCCGCGCGAAGATCACCGACCGCACGGCGATGATCTATATTCTTTCCGGGCCGGACTCAACCTCTGGCCCTATGAGCATCGCGACCCTGTGCGCCATCGCGAAGGAGAAGGGCATCCCCGTCTTCGTCGATGCCGCTGCCGAGGAGCCGCGCAAGCCGAACATTCACCTTGAGGCGGGGGCCACCCTTGTGGCTTACTCCGGCGGCAAGTGTATGCGCGGGCCGCAGTCGGCGGGCCTGCTGCTGGGAGACAAGAATCTTTGCAAGGCGGCCTACTATCAGGCGGCCCCGCACCACTGTTTTGGACGCGCCCTGAAGTGCAGCAAGGAAGAGGCGATGGGAATGCTGGCGGCGGTCCGCCAGTGGCACAAGCGCGATCACGAGGCCGAGCAGGCGCAGTGGCTCTCGTGGATGCAGCACATCGCCGACCGCGTGAAGGGGCTTCCTTCGCTGACCGCCGTGGTTTCACCCGCGCATGAAGACCTCTCCAACCGCTGCCCTACGGTTCGGATCAGCTGGGATGCGAAGGTCCTCGGGATCACAGGCACGGAGCTGGCGGCCAAGCTCGACGCAGGCTCGCCCCGCATTACGCTGGCCGGGGCGCAGGGCGTCCGTCCGGGCATGATGCAGAGCGCTATCGGTGTGACCTCGTACATGATGTCTCCGGGAGACGAGAGCATCATCGCCGACGCGCTGTACGCGGCCTTCAAGAACCCCGGAACCTACAAAGACCCCGTGGTTCCCTCCGGTGCTCCGGCCTCTGTCGCGGGACACTGGGACGTTAGCATCAAGTATCTTCGCGGCACCGGCGAGCAGCAGTTCGTTCTCGAACAGAATGGCGGCACGGTGACCGGCGAGCAGCATGGCGAGCACTACACCGCGAAGTTCGAGGGCGTCGTTCACGGCGACCAGGTGGAGTTGCACAGCGTCATGCCGGTTCCCGGCAACCCCTTCCGCTGCACGCTCAAGGGAACGGTGCAGGGCAATAACATGTCTGGAACGATCAACATGGGAGAGTACGGCGATGCGACCTGGAGCGCGATTCGGGCCTGAGCTAGGCAATTTGGCCTAGTTCAACTCTGAACTACGCGACCGATGCCGTATGGGGCATGGCGTTCGACAATGATTGCGATTTTACGTTCCGGGGCTGCGGGGCCAGCGTGCCAGCATCCCCGGTGACGATTTACATTTAACGAGGCTGTTTTACGTATCCATCGAAACTGAGTTCGGGATTCCAATGGCCATGGCCGCTTGTGCGACCAGGGTCATTTTTATGCAGCAGGAGTTTGTCGATGAGGGCTGATTGCAGTGGGGCCGTCGATGGAGTGGATGCGCCGTAAGCGTTGGTCGCCGCGCCTTCCGGAGCGGCGCTGAACTGGAAGTCAGGCGTGGATGCGATCCATGTCTATTGTGGATGTTTTGTTTGCGGCGACCCATGTTGCTGTAGAGAGAGGGATTTGGATGTTAGGACGTTGGTTTCGAATTCGGTATTTTCTTGCGTTTTGGTTGTTTGTGCTGAGTGGAGTCTCATTCCTTGATCGGACGAATCTTTCGATTGCAGGCCTTCAGATCAGCACGGAGTACGGTCTGGGGAACCAGCGCCTTGGCTGGATCTTCAGCGCATTTTTGATTGGATATGCAGGATTTCAGATTCCCGCAGGCTGGCTGGCGGCCCGCTTTGGACCCCGCAAGGTTCTTACCCTTGGCGTGCTTTCGTGGGGAGTCGCCACGGCCCTGACGGCTCTGCTGCCCTCCGGAATTCCGTCGGCGGTATTTCTGCTGATGGCCATCCGCTTCATGCTTGGAGCCGGTGAGAGCGTGATCTATCCTGCGGCGAACCAGTTCGTTGCCCGCTGGGTTCCCATGCAGGAGCGCGGCTTCATCAATGGCCTGATCTTCGCCGGTGTCGGCGCGGGAAGCGGTCTGACGCCCCCGGTTCTAACCTGGCTGATCCTGCATCACGGCTGGCGCGCTGCCTTCTGGTTCAGCGCGATTCTTGGCGTTGTCGTCTGCGTGGTGTGGTGGCAGTCGGCGCGTGATCTTCCCGAGGAGCACCCCGGAGTGACGCCGGTGGAGCTGAAGGAGATCCGCGATGGTCTTTCGTTCGGCTCGCAGAAGGACTCCGGTTCCTCGCAGCTCTCGTGGAGCGCGATCCTGCACCGCCGCGACCTTCTCGCCCTGGCGGTTGGCTACTTCAGCTTCGGTTACGTGGCGTGGATCTTCTTCAGCTGGTTCTTCCTATACATGGCGCAGGTCCGCGGCTTCGATCTGAAGTCGAGCGCGCAGTACTCGATGCTTCCATTCCTGTGCATGACCGTGTTCTGCCTTCTGGGTGGAGTCCTGAGCGACCGCCTGACCGCGAAGTTCGGTCTGCGGGTGGGACGTTGCGCCCTGGCTTCGGTTGCCCTGTTTCTGTCGGCGATCTTCCTCGTGTTTGGCTCGCAGGTCCACAGCCCCCAGCTTGCCGGGGTAATCCTGGCGGGTGGCGCAGGTGCCCTGTACCTGTCACAAAGCTCGTTCTGGTCGGTCTCGGTCGATATCGCGGGCCGCAGCTCCGGAATATTTTCGAGCATGATCAACATGGGAGGACAGCTTGGAGGAGCCGTAACCGCCTCGCTGACCCCGTGGATCGCGCAGCGCTATGGCTGGACGACCTCGTTTGCAGTAGCCGCGGGTCTAGCCCTGCTTGGCTCTATCTGCTGGATGACGGTTCACCCGGAGCGTCCCTTGCAGGTGGAATCCACCGAGCCGGAGCAGCTTCTGGCCAAGTAGGCCATTTGCCTGTAGTCAGGCATCTGGACGGAACCATATGATTCGACACAATCTTGTGAGTGTGTCATTTTTCTGTAAATTGCTTTCCGGCAGGGGATGCGGTCGGACTCTGTTGTTCTCGTAACTCCTCCGGAGAGCAAAAAACAGCCTGAGACGGGAACGGTTCCGGCTGGATGAGCCGCAGTCAGGGATTTCGCAAAGATCGCTAAGGAGATAGATACAGATGGAGATGAATTCGCGCCGTAACTTCTTCGGAAAGATTGCTGCTATGGCAGCGGCCTTTGCCGGTTCCTCGAAGCTCTTCGCCCAGCAGACGCCCGCCACTCCTGCAACCCCTGCCGCTCCTCCCGCAGGACCGGGAGCAGAGCGTCCGCGCCGTTTCCCCAACCACACCCACAACGGAATCTTCTACTTCTCCGGAACCGGTTCCAACGACGGTTACCCGAAGGACGATCATGTTCTGGTGACGGATCCCTTCGAGAAGCATGTGACCCGCACGATGGATGCCCTGAAGCGGTCGGTCGAGCGCGCGGGCAGCAACATGGACAGCATCATCAATCTGCAGGTCTTCCTCTGCCTTCCCCTGGCCGACGGCGTACCCACGCTCACCGGAAAGGCCCGCTTCGATGCGCACAAGGCGCAGTATGATGCGTTGAACAAGATCTACGGAACCTATTTCAGCCCCGGCAAGGCTCCGGCGCGTGCCTGCATGGCGCTCGAGTGGATTCCTGGCGACTCTCTGATCGAGATCGTCGGAAGCGCCACCGTCGTCAATCCGCCCGCCCCCCCGGCGAATTCGTAATCATGACCCCGCAGGGTGTCATAGTAATTAAAGAGAGAGAAGAGGTTAGAGGAGTTTACGCATGATCCTGAAGTCTGGTTGGAACCGCCGTTCCTTTTTGTCCGCCCTTGGCGCCCTGAGCGGAAGCATGTTCACACCCGCCGAGATGCGGGCCGCCGCCCCCAAGAAGTCCAAGACGGGCGCTGCCCCGGTCGATGGACACCCGATTGTCCCGATCACCAGCGGTCTCGGCTCGACCGGCGACGTTTATGCGGAGCTTGGTGTGAAGCCCCTGGTCAACATCGTCGGTACGGTCACCGTCATCGGTGGCTCGGTGATGAAGCCCGAGGTGATGGAGCTGATGCGCCAGGGCAACCAGCACTTCGTGATGATCAACGAGCTTGAGGTTGCAGCGGGCCGTTACATCGAGAAGCTCTGTAAGACGCCTCCCGGCTATACCGGACTGGTGACCGGCGGTGTGGCTGCCGGTATCGTCGTTGGCTACGCCGGAATGCTGACCGAGGATCTCGAGCCCCGCATGAAGGTGGTTCCCGACCTCACCGGCTTCCCCAAGACCGAGGTCATCATCCAGAAGGCGCATCGCAACAACTTCGACCACCAGGTTCGTCAGACGGGCGTGAAGCTTGTCGAGGTGGAGACGAAGGAGCAGATGATCAACGCCATCAACCCGAAGACGCTGGCGATGCACTACATCAACATCCAGTCGGACCGCGGCAAGGTCAGCGGCGCCGAGATGCTCGAGATCGCGAAAGCGCACAACATCTACACCTTCAACGACGCTTCGGCGGACGTTCCGCCGAAGGAGCGCCTGTGGGAGTACCCGGCGCAAGGTTGGGACTTCGTGGCTTTCTCGGGCGGCAAGGACATCTGCGGCCCCCAGGCTTCGGGCATCCTGATCGGCAAGGAAAAGCTGATCCGCTGGGCGCAGATGAACATGAGCCCGCAGGAAGACCGCATCGGTCGTTCGAGCAAGGTAGGCAAGGAGACGATCTTCGCCCTGCTCAAGGCGCTCGAGCTGTTCGTCAACCAGGACTACGACGAGGTCATTCGCAGCTACGACGCTCGCGCCGAGGTCATCACCAAGGCCGTTGCGAAGTTCGGCGTGACCGCTCTGCCGCGCCAGTTCAACCCGAACGCTCTGGGCAACGTGACGCCGCACTACAGCTGGCAGATCGATCCCTCGAAGGTGAACATCACCTCCGACCAGATCATGCAGCAGCTCGCGGAGACGAAGCCTGTCGGTATCGGCAGCCTGAGCGCCGATGCAGCCGGTATGCGTGGTCGTAACCCCGATGCCCCGGCAGGACAGGCGCCTGCGCCTCGCCGTCGCGCACCGCGTGATCCTCACACCTTCGGTTTTGCCATGTGGCAGCTGAAGGAGGGCGAGGACAAGCTCATCGCCGACCGTCTGGTCGAGATCCTGAGCGCTGCGCCGAAGGCGTAAGCTAAGAACCGAACATAGCCTCTACCTGGACTTCCCGGGGCCATCTCTCAGCAACAGAAGAGAGGTGGCCCCGTTGAAGTTAGAATCAACCCCCAGCCGAGATCGAGGAGCTTCATGACCCATCCGTTTGCCCGACTGACACGTTCCATCCTTTCCTGCTGCGCGGTTCTCTCGCTTGCCGCCGCTTCTGTTCATGCCTACGCCCAGGCTCCCAACTTTGCTTATGATCTGGTCCTGCAGAACGGGCACGTCATCGACGACAAGAACCACATCGACTCGGTGATGGACGTTGCCATCAAGGATGGAAAGATCGCGAAGGTCGCCCAGCACATCGCGTCTTCGGACGCTCTGAAGGCGATCGACGTGAAGGGTCTCTACGTGACCCCCGGCCTCATCGACCTGCACTTCCACGGCTTTGAGAATCCCGGCGAGCGCGGCTCCTACGCGGGCGACAACAGCATCCGTCCCGACGGCTTCACCCTCCGCACCGGTGTCACCACGGTGGTCGACGCGGGTTGCGCGGGCTGGCGCAACTTCGAGGAGTACAAGGAACGCATCATCGATCGTCAGAAGACCCGCATCCTCGTCATGCTGAACATCGTTGGCAGCGGTATGCGCGGCGGCAAGTACGAGAACAACCAGGCGGACATGGACGGCGAAGCCACCGCCGCGATGGCGCTCAAGTATCCGAACATGATCGTCGGCGTGAAGACGGCGCACTACGCCGGACCCGAGTGGACTCCGGTCGAGCAGGCTGTGATCGCCGGAACCAAGGCCAACATCCCGGTCATGGTCGACTTCGGCGAGAACCACCCCGAGAGCCGTCCGCTGTATGACCTGCTGACCAAGAAGCTGCGTCCCGGCGACATCTACACCCACATGTACTCCGGTCTGCGCAACGAGCAGGACCCCACGACGAAGGGACCGAGCAAGGCCTTCATTGAAGGTCGCAAGCGCGGCGTGATCTTCGACGAAGGAACGGGCGGCGGAAGCTTCCGCTTTTCGCTCGCGGTTCCGATGGTCAAGGACGGTTTCCTTCCCGATTCCATCTCGACCGACCTTCACATCGGCAGCATGAACGGTGCGACCAAGGACGAGCTGAACGTCGCCAGCAAGATGATGGCGATTGGCCTTTCGCTGCACGAGGTGATCGCCGAGATGACCTCGCACCCGGCGCGTGAGATCAAGCACGAGGAGCTGGGTAACCTCTCCGTCGGATCGGTTGCTGACATCGCCGTGCTCCGCCTCGAGGATGGTCACTTTGGCTTCACCGACATGGACAACGTCCGCGTCGATGGCACGAAGAAGCTGACCGACGAGATTACCCTCAAGGACGGCAAGATCGTGTACGACCTGAACGGCATGGAAGCCGACAAGTACGGCGCTCCCGCCAGCCCGAACGCCGACCAGGCCTATCGCTGGACGAGCTTCGCGCGCGGTCCGCGCCCGACGGTTCCGTCCGACAACAACCGCCACTAATCGCTGCCTCTCAGCAAATAGAAAAGCCCAGCTTCGGCTGGGCTTTTTCTGTGTCTGCTGTCAGGGGGAAGGCTACACGAACACGATGCATTGTGGCCGGGAGAGAGGGAAGTGTTTCCCTTCGTTGGCCAGCTTGCCTGTCTTCCGGTCACGGGCGAAGACGGAGAGGGTATCGGTTGCTTGATTGGCCACCAGCAGCCACCGCTCGCTCGGATCGAGAGCGATGTGCCGGGGCGTCTTGCCTCCGCACGAGGTCCGCTCCATCAGGGTGAGCTTTCCGTCCGTCGAAGAGACAGAGAACGACACCATGAAGTCGTCCAGACGGTTGGCGACGTAGAAGAATTTGCCCGTCCGGTCGAGGATGCCCTCCGAGGGAGCCGATGGCCCGGTGTGGCCATCTGGCACGGTTGAGATCGTCTGAACGGTCGTGAAGATGCCCTTCTGCGCGTCCCAGTGCAGCACGCTCACCGACGATCCCACCTCGTTCACGCAGTAGGCCCACCTGCCGTTCGGATGAAACTGGAGCACGCGAGGCCCGGAGCCCGGCGCCGCTGTCCATGCGGGAGGATCGTTCGGGGTCAGCTTCGCGGTTGCGGCATCCAGACGATAGACGTGGATCGCATCCAGCCCGAGATCGTTCACCAGCAAGAAGCGGTTGTCGGGCGAGACGGTCACGCGATGCCCGCGCGGCCCCGTCTGCTGAGGCTTCGGGCCGTGGCCGCTGTACTGGAAGAACGAGACAGCGGGACTGAGTTTGCCTGAGCCGCCCACGGAGAACGATGCCGCGCTTCCTCCACCGTAGTTGGCCGCGAAGGCGCTCCGTCCCGTATGGTCCACGCTGACGTGGCAGGTTCCGGGGCCACCAGCGGAGACCTCGCTGAGCTTGGTCAGCTTCTCTGCTTTGCGGTCGATGGCGAAGCTGGAGACGGCTCCGCTCGGCTTGCCCTCGTACTCATCCAGCTCGTTGGCGGCGAACAGTGTCTTCCGGTCGGGGGAGAGGGCGAGGAAGGTTGGGCTATCGGCCTCGACCGCGAGCCCCCGCTGCGTCAGTTCGCCCGTCGCCGGGTTGAAGTGATAGGCATAAATGCCTTTGCTTGTCTTCGCAGTCTGGGTTCCCACAAACAGCAACCGCTCTCCGGTCTGTTGTGCCAGCATCGCCAGAGGGGTGGCTCCAAGAGCCGTTGCCGCCGCCGAACCCTGAAGGAACCCTCGTCTCGATATCTTTGTCATGGAATGGATCTTCCTTTCGCGCCCGATCCTGCGACCGGGCTTGCGCCTTGCATCGTCCTTCATCGTATTGCAGACCGTATGTCTTTGTCTGCAAGCGAGTTCCGTTTCGGGAGCTCTCCGGAATCCTTCTCGATTTTCCGGTTGGGAGGCAAAGAGCGTCCCTTATAGTTCAGTCCGTGCCTACTCCGACAATAGAGCTGTCGATGATCGTAAAGAATGGCGCTGCGACCCTGGCGCGCTGCCTGTCGAGTGTGCGTGGCGTGGTGGACCGCATCGTCGTCGGCGATACCGGCTCAACCGACGACAGCATTGCGGTGGCGAAGAGCTTCGGGGCGGAGGTGGTCCCGGTTTCGTGGCAGAACGACTTTGCCGAGGCTCGTAATGCGGTGCTTGCTCGTGCCTCCTGTGACTGGGTGCTGGTGCTGGACGCTGACGAGATGCTCGACCTGGACGGAGCTGCCGGGTTGCGGAGTGCGGTGCAGACGCCGGAGGTGGCAGCGTACGAGGTCTGGCGCTGGAACTACGTCTCCGATACGAGCAGCCGAAGCGGGGAACAGGGGGCGTTGAGGAATCCGGGGGCTCTGAAGGAGGCCTCGGAGTATCCCGCCTATGTCCTCAGTCTGAACACGCGACTTTTTCGCCGCCATCCCGAGGTCTACTTTGAGCGGCCCGTCCATGAGACGGTCGCCCACCGCTTGCAGGTTCTGGGGATGCCGGTGATGACGGCTCCGTTCGTCATCCATCACCTCGGGCAGGCAGAGGATGCGCTGGAGGAGAGGAAGCGGAAGAACGAGCTTTATCACAGGATCGGACTGGAGCATCTGAAGAATTCTCCGGAAGACGCCCGGACCTGCTTCGAGCTGGGGCTGGGTGAGTTGGAGCATTATCATCGCCCAGACCGGGCACTCAGATTCTTTCTGAAGGTTTTGCAGCTATCTCATAGAGACAGCAACGCTTTACTCTTCGCGGGGATATGTCTGAATCGTCTCGGGCGCTTTCCCGAGGCATTGGAGATGCTCACTCGTTCTGCGATGATTCACCCCGGCAGCGTTGTCCTGCAGGAGGCAATTGGAGACGCATACTTCCACCAGGGACTCTACGGGGAGGCTTGTGAGGCCTATCGGACGGCGCAGGATCTGGGAGGCTCCTCGGCGCTGGTACTGGCCAAGCGGGGTGCCTGCGAGGTCCACCTGGGGCGTTCAGGGGTGGGGATGCACTGCATGAGGAAGGCCCTTGAGCTGGAGGAGGGGTTTCCCGAGCTGCTCGACGTGGTTGCAGCTGGGGCCGCGCTGGCGAAGGAGTATCGTTTTGCAGCTAAGGTGGCCGAACGACGCCTGGGGCTTCCCGCCGCTTCGGGGTTTCATCGGGAGCTGGCTACCGCGCTGCTGCGCCTTGCGGAGCAGCAGGAGACGGTTCGAGAGACAGGCACTTAACTCCCCGTAAGGCAAGGGAGAAGTGCATAATCTTCTTGGTTCCAGTCGAGTGAAGCATTAGGTATTTCTAATAAACAACTCTATCTATTGGTTTTGAAGGAATAGGTTATCGTTCCGTTCTTCTCCGATGGTCGTGTTGGGACCATGCCCAGGAACGACCTTAACATCGTCGGAAAGAGGGAGAAGCTGATCGTGGATCGACCGGATCAGTTGGCTGGTATTGCCTCCCGGAAGGTCGGTTCTTCCGACGGAACCCGCGAAAAGGGTGTCCCCGGAGATCAGGACCTTCTGTTCGGGCAGGTAGAGGCAGATGCTCCCCTGGGTGTGTCCGGGCGTGTGCAGCACCGTTCCCTTGATCCCCTCGACCGAGACGGTCTGGCCGTCCGCGAGGGAGGCATCGGGAGCATCTACCTCCGGGGTGGCCATCTGGAGCCATGAGGCCTGCACGTCCATCATCTTCACCAGCGGGAGGTCGTTCTCGTTGTAGTAAACGGGAGCGCCGGTCAGCTGTTTGAGCCTTCGTGCTCCGGCGATGTGGTCGATGTGGGCGTGGGTGATGACGATGGACTTCACGAGAAGTCCGTGGCGCTGGAGGATGGCTTGGATGGCCGGGATATCGTCGCCTGGGTCGATGACGATGGCCTCACGCGACGTTTCGTCGCCGAGGATGGAGCAGTTGCACTGAAGCAGGCCTACGGGAAGAATCTCGTGGATCATACCTTCAGGGTACAGGCCGGAAACAGAAAACGCAGGCCAGAGGCCTGCGTTTCGTCGGAACTATCAAGAAGCTTTACTTGGAGGGCGTGCTCTGCTGGGTGGTTGTGCCGCGTCCGGAGAGAACCGAGTGGTCCGAGGCGCGCGAGAGCAGGATGGTCAGGCCGATGGAGGTCAGCATGAAGATGATCGCCGCCCATGTGGTGAGCTTCGTCAGCAGATTGGCAGCTCCACGGGGTCCGAAGGCGGTCTGTGAACCCTGTCCTCCGAAGGCTGCGGCGAGATCAGCCGACTTGCCCTGCTGAATCAGGACGACGCCGATCAGGAAGAGTGCAACCAGAACGTGCAGGATGACAAGAACGATGACCATCGGGGGAACGAAAAGCCTTCCGGGTAATGTGTTGGATTGGTGCGGAGGAGGGGACTTGAACCCCTATGCCTTGCGGCGCAAGCACCTCAAGCTTGTGCGTCTGCCAATTTCGCCACCTCCGCGTTTGGCACTGCACTGCAGGTCCAGAAAGAGCGGTTGAGCAATCAATCCGTAACGTAGTATAGCACCTCGTGAGGGATTTTGTGTGCAAGGTTCTGGATCGACATAAGTTGCTGGATTTTCCGGCCTGAAGCGGTCCTTCGTGATTCTGCACACACGGTCTTCCACAGGAACGATGGTTTAATCGGTGGCATGCTCGACTACTTTTTCTGCCTGCGAGGGCCCGTGAAGCTCTGGATTGCTTTAGTTTTGCTTGGTGGTCTTGGATGTTCTTCCCAGACGGCGAATCAGGCTCCGAAGACGGAGCCGGTGGCGCAGTCCTCAGAGATTCATAAGGTGCAGGTCGCCCCGCAGGAGCAGCCGGTTGCTCCCGCACAGGTTTCGGCGGAGTTCGGCACGCGGGTTCGCGCGATTGCGGCGGCGGCCAAACTGGAGCCGATGGAGCGGTCGAACTTCTCCGACTACAAGGAGCACTTCCGCGCAGTCTACGAGGAGGCGGGGTACGCTCCGTTATGGCTGAGGTCCGATGGACCCAGTCCGCAGGCGAAGGGCGTGATGCAGGCGCTGGAGGCGAGCGAGCGCAAGGGGCTCAGCCCGGCCGACTACGACGCGTCGAAGTGGCCTGAGCGCGTGGAGGCTCTGAAGACGGCCAGCGATGCCCAGAAGGCAGATTTCGACGCCGCGCTGACCGTGGCGACGATGCGGTACATCTCCGACCTGCACATTGGCAGGGTGAATCCGCAGCAGTTCAAGTTCGGGATCGACGCGACGGTGAAGAAGTATGACCTGCCGCAGTTCCTTACCCAGCAGGTGATCCACGCGGCCAACATTCAGGAGGTGCTGGCCGAGGTCGAGCCCGCTTACAACGGTTACCGCAGGACGGAGGAGGCGCTGGGGCATTACCTCGATCTTGCGAAGCAGGGGGACGGCCCTGCGGTTCCACCGGTAACCAAGGGCGTCGGCGTGGGGGATACCTATGTGGGGCTTCCGCAGCTTGTGGCTCGGCTTCGTCTGCTGGGCGACATGCCTGCGGGCGGCGATCCGCAGGGTTATGACGACTCGGTTGCGGCGGGGGTGAAGCGGTTTCAGTCGCGGCATGGGCTGGGGGACGACGGCAAACTCGGTCCGGCGACCGTGGCGGCATTGAATGTTCCTCTTGCCCAGAGGGTGCAGCAGCTTGGGTTCGCGCTCGAGCGCTGGCGGTGGATGCCGCCGGACTTTCCGCAGCCTCCGGTGGTGGTGAACATTCCCGAGTTCCGCCTGCGGGCCTTCGAGGCGGGGCAGAAGGTCGCGCTTTCGATGAAGGTGGTGGTCGGCAAGGCTGCTCCGACGCAGACGCCGGTCTTCACTGACAACATCCGTTTCATTGTGCTGCGTCCTTACTGGAATGTTCCCCTGAGCATCGTGCGGTCGTCGGTGATTCCGGGAATCAATCGCAGCGGGAACGCCTACCTGGCGCGGGAGCGGATGGAGATTTCGGGAGGAGGCGGCAACCTGGCCGCCGGGCTGCGCAGCGGGAAGTACACGGTGCGGCAAAAGCCGGGGCCGAAGAACTCGCTGGGGCTGATCAAGTTCATGTTTCCGAACCACTTCAACGTCTACCTGCACAGCACGCCCGCGACGGAGCTGTTCGAGCGGTCACGGAGAGATTTTAGCCACGGCTGCATCCGCGTGGAGCGGCCTGCGGATCTGGCGGCGTTCCTTCTGCGGAATCAGGATGGAGGGAAGTGGACGGCCGAGGCGGTGCAGCAGGCGATGGATTCTGGCCCGGACAACCGGACGGTCAATCTTGCGATGCAGGTTCCGGTGCTGATCCTGTATGCGACGGCGGTGGTGGAGGAGGATGGGACGGTCTATTTCTTCGACGACATCTACAAGCACGACCGCAGCCTGAAGGCTGTGCTGGACAAGGGACCTCCTTATCCCTGGTGAGCGGCAGTGTGGTCGCAGGTGCAGTCGAGGCAACTGGTGCGGGCGCAGGCTCCGCAGCATTCGAGCAGCTGCTTGCGTAGCGCTTGATGGGCGCGGTGCGAACGGACGGCGGCGTTTCCGGCAGTGATGCCGGAGCGGCGGGCAAAGTCTCCGAGCGGGGACTCATCGAGATCGACCTGCTGGATCACCTCGCGGTAGTTGGGGTGGATGCGGTCGATGGCTCCGGCGAGGCAGCGGCAGGTGTTAGGGGGAGCCTCGTTGAAGGGGGCGGCCTCGGGGTCGTGCTCCGGGGTCCACGGCTCGAAGGTGCGGCCTTCGACGGCGTGGTGGCGGTAGTGGTCGATGATGGCGTTGCGAAGGATGCGGAAGAACCACGCGGTGGCCGATTCGTCGTCGCGGAGGGCGGCCTGCCGGTCGATGGCGCGGGCGTAGGCGGCCTGCAGGATGTCCTCGGCCTGGGCACGGTCGTGGACGCGGCGCTCGACGAAGCCGAGGAAGCGGTCGCGCTGGAGTCCGAGGCTGGCGATGGCTGAGGTCATGGGTTCTCCTTTACTTTAGATGCCGGAGGGATTCGGAGGAAGCTCCGGTTCTCGAGTTGGTGGGAGGAGAGTGTGCCATGCGTTGCAGGCATCTGGGTCAGATTCAAAAGGTAAGCCCCTCGTCGAAGGGGTGCGAGGAGTGCCTGAAGATGGGGGGCCGGTGGGTGCATCTGCGGATGTGCGAGATTTGCGGGCATGTGGGCTGTTGCGACTCCTCGCCGGGCAAGCACGCGACGCAGCACTTTCATACGACGAGGCACCCGATCATGCGCTCGCTGGAGCCGGGGGAGACGTGGGGTTGGTGTTTCGTGGATGAGGTGGAGTTGGATTTTCCGGCCTGATCTTCATTACTCGATAACGAGGTGAAGCTCGAAGGTTTCCTGTGGGGAACGGGTTGAGTCTTCCCATGCCCGACGGAGCGAGAGGCGCAGGGGCAGGCCTTCGGCTGCGTCGAGAGAGAAGCGCAGGAGCCGGGTTCCTCCTGCTCCGGGCGAAGTGGAGGAGGGCGTGAAGGCGTCTCCGACGGCGATGATGCCTTCCGTGGCAGAGTCCTGCTGCCAGCGGTAGCCGGTGGTGGGGTTCTCGGGAAGGCGGACGGAGAGTGTGTCCCCAACGGAGGCCTGGAGGGAGGTGCCGTTGTCGCTTTGGGTAACTTCGATCTCGGCCATGATGACGGACTCCTCTGTGCCGTTGCGGGATCATCCGGGAGACAGCAGGGTGGGCGCGCTGTCCCCGGTGATCTTCTCCTTTTGATGCTCGCTTTGGTCAGAGAGCAGTCGGCGGCGTTGCGATGGGTGAAGCCGGAGGGGCGGAGGCAAGGGCTGCCTCCGCCTCCTCGGGCTTCAGGGTGGGAGCGGTCTGCCGGGCTTCGGCGGTGGATCGCGAGGCAGACAGACTGAGAGCGATCTCGTCGGGAGTGAGGTCGCGGGGACGGGAGTCGTTCATTGCGGTTCTCCTCTACCAGACGTAAATCTCGTGGATCATGCCGTCGGACTCCTGCCGGTAGTTGACCGTGCCCTGCGTGTTGCGGGCGTTGGCCCCGAGCATGGTGAAGGCGACGATGGCGGTGTCGGAGTTGTTGGCGAGTTTGACCCAGCCGACTCCTGTGACGCCGACCCACGAGTTGCGGTTTTCGTTGATGGACCAGAGGGCGTTGATCTTCTTGCCGTTGACCCAGGTGGTGGCGGCCACGGCCACGGCCGTGGCTCCCGTGAACGCTGCGGCTTCGCTGGTGAACGAGGCGGCGGCGATGTTGGTGGCGAGAGCGGCGACGTTGCCGGAGGCCGTGGCCAGGGCAAGCTCCTCTGGAGGAGCTGCGGTGGGAGCGGCGACGAGCGAGGCGATCTCACCGATACTGGTGGCGGCCAGTTCGGACGGTACGTTGAGCTGAGGTTTTGAGTCGGCCATGATGTTTGATCCTTTCTTTAGGTGGCTGTCTGAATCAGAAGAGTCTGATTAGAAGACATAGATCTGCTTGATGACGCCGTTGTCCTGGTAGACGTTGACGGGGCGGTTGCCCTCCTTGGCGGCGGCGAGCAGGCGCAGAAGGTCGAAGAAGATGTTGTCGTTGTCGGTGGCGATCTTTCTCCAGCCAATGCCGTTGAGGTAGGCCCATGCGTTGCGGTTCTGGTCGATGGTCCAGAGTCCGATGACGCGGGTGTTGTTCAGCCAGCCGGTCTCGAGGACGCCTTCGACGGCCCACATGGTGGAGTCGATGCCACAGTCGCCATAGGCAATGTTGAAGAAGCCGGACATTCCGAAGCCGGTGCCCCAGCTGTTCTTGCAGATCCAGTAGCCGCCTGCGTCGTTGAAGCCGACGACGGAGACGCAGTGGCCTCCGACAAAGCTTCCGGTGACATGTTTGTAGATGCCGGATTTGTAAGAGTAGAAGTCGCCGTAGACGGAGAAGCAGGTGGCGAGAGGCCCCTGGGTGGAGATCCATGTCTTCATGTCGGCGCTGTTGGAGATGGTGTGCCATCCGGTGATCTTCGTCGCGCGGCTGGCCGAGTCGGAACACTGAGCGCAGGCTTGCTGATGGTCGGTGTAGGGGAAGCAGCCTTCGTCGGGAACGCCGGTGTTCTTGACACCGTTCATGGAGGGCGTCATGTACCAGCCTCCGCTGCAACTGGCTCCAGAGGAGGGGCCGATGCAGAAGAAGAGCGAGGCTTCGGAGAGATCGACGGCGAGCGAGGGATTGCCGCGCTGGATGCGGAACTTGGCCTCGACGGTGGCGAGGGTTCCGAAGGCGACGCAGGAGCCGCAACCTCCCTGGTCGCGGATGGGGGTGACATAGTTCAGGCCGTTGACGTTACGCCAGTCGAAGGAGGCGGCTGCTGCTCCGATGGCTTCGCGAGTGAGGTTGAGACGAGCAAGGGAAACCTTGACGCGTTCTTCGAGCGACTCTTCGCGTTCGGAGGGAACGTAGCCGAGGCGGCGTTTCTGGTGGTCCAGCGAAAGCTCGGAGACGCTGGTGACGCCGGCGACCCAGTCGACCTTGGCGTGCTGGATGAGGAGATTGAGTTGATCGATTTCGATGTTTTCTGGCATGTCGAAGCTCCTGGCGGAAGATGGTGTTCCACGGGCGCGACGATGCGGAAACGCAGGCGCGTCGCATGGGGGGAACGTGGCCGGGGACCTGGAAAAGAGCCGAGTGGGAGCGCGTGAGGCGTTGCGCTTCAAGGGATGCGGGGGCTGGGATACCCGCGTCCGCTTCGCTGTGGAAATGTGCAATTGGCGCGCCACGAGCCGAAGATTGATAAGACAGAACTTCGCCGAGCTACGGAACACGGCATATGCAAGGGATTGCGGAGGGAGTCCGTGGGAGTACGCACAGAAGAAACAGAAGAAGAAGAGGGCGGTTTGTTATGCTGGGCACATCTTTTTGAAAAGAGAGTGAGCAGCACAAATGTCAGAACAGGCAGTAAAGATTACAGTTCGCCCCAACGGTCCTCTGCGGGTGGAAGGACCGATTTCGTTAACCGATGCGGATGGAAGGCATTGGGATCTGACGGGCAAACCCGCAATTTCACTGTGCCGCTGCGGCGCAAGCGAGAAGAGGCCCTTCTGTGATGGAGCACATAACCGGATCGGGTTTCAGTGCGCGGCGTCTCCGGCGCTGTTGACCTAAATTGTTCGATCACAACCTTTGATGCCGCTGCAGCCTGCGATTCTTCGATGAAGGGACGGTTGCAGCGGCGAAGTATTTTCAGCCGCACAGATTCTTCTCGATAAGGAAGGCTCGATGGGACGTTGTAACTGGCAGTGGAGGGTGTGGTCGGGTGTTCTGCTGTTTTCCTCGTGCGTGGCCTGGTCGCAGTCAGGCGGCCCGAAGGTGTTTCCTCTTACGACCGATAAGCTGACCGAGTATGCGGGCGAGTATCGCGGCTCGGTGGAGCCGGATGTGGTGAGCGCCATCTCGGTTCGCGGGGACGGCCTTTCGATCGAGGGCGAGCGGATGCCTCCGATGGAGATGAAGCCGGAGGCGCAGGACCGCTTCTTCGTGCCGGGGACGGCGCTGCGTTTTACCTTTACGCGAGATGCCAGTGGCAAGGTGACTGGGCTGACGACCGCAGCCTCGATGGGGCCGCGACTCACGGGGACCGTGAGCCTGATGCGCTTCAAGGATGAGCCGGAGAAGCTGAACCACTTTCGCGAGTACACGCGTACGGAGCAGATGGTTCCGGTGCGCGATGGCGTGAAGCTGCATGTGGTGATCCTGCGGCCTGTGGGGTCGGAGAACTCGGACGAGCCGCTGCCGATCCTGATGCAGAGAACGCCGTACGGCGTGGATGGCGAGTCGTCGCTGAGCGTGAATGCGTCGAAGCCGGAGCTGGCGTCGAGCGGATACATCTTTGTTTTCGGAGATATTCGCGGGCGGTACAAGTCCGAAGGACAGTTCGTGATGAACCGTCCTATCGTCGAGCATAAGACGAAGAACGATATCGACGAGACAACGGATACGAACGACACGATCGACTGGCTTCTGAAGAATCTTCCGAACAACAACGGACGCGTGGGTGTGTATGGCATCTCGTATCCAGGATTTCTTTCGATGATGGCGGGGATCGACGCGCACCCGGCGGTGAAGGCGATCTCTCCGCAGGCCCCGATGACGAATATCTGGATCGGGGATGATTTCTTTCATAACGGAGCGTTTCGCCAGTCATATGGCTTCGATTATGTGCAACAGCTTGAGGCACAGAAGACTGACGTGCGGGTGGACTCTACCGAGGACACGTTTGACTTCTTTCTGAAGAACGGCAACTTCGCGGGAGCCGCCGAGAGCGCCGGGATGAGCAACCTGCCGACGGCGAAGGCGTTTCTGACGCAGCCCGCGTACACGAAGTTCTGGCAGGCGATGGCGGTGGAGCCGCATCTGACGAAGGCGGAGGTTCCGACGCTCGAGGTTGGCGGATGGTGGGACCAGGAGGATATGTGGGGGACTCAGGCGGAGTATGCCGCTCTTGAGCCGCACGACAGCAAGCACGAGGTCTTCATGGTGCTGGGACCGTGGAACCACGGCGGATGGGTTCCGACGACGCGGCATCTTGGCGTGGTGGACTTCGGCGCGGCCACGGGAGAGACGTATCGCAAGACGATTGAGGCTCCGTTCTTTGAGAAGTATCTGAAGGACAAGGCGGGATTCGACTTGCAGGATACGGCGAGCTTCCGCACGGGAGTGAACGAGTGGAAGAGGTACGAGGCATGGCCTCCTAAGCTGGGCTTCAAGGAGGCGAAGTTTTATCTGAACGCCGACCGCAGCCTGACGCTGGAGGCTCCGGGAGAGAAGGGCGCGGGCGGGAAGGATTCGACGAGCTACAAGGCCGATCCGAAGGACCCGGTTCCTTATCGCCATCGTCCGGTGCAATCGACGTATGGGACAGGCTCGACGTGGAGGACGTGGCTGGTGGAGGATCAGCGCTTCGTCAGCGGAAGGAAGGACCTGGCGAACTTCACGACTCCTGTGCTCGATCATGATGTGACGGTGACGGGCGATGTGGTCGCGGACCTCTTCGCTTCGACGACGGGGAGCGATGGCGACTGGGTCGTGAAACTGATCGACGTGTATCCCGATGATGCGCCGGATGGGATGGGAGGGTATCAATTGATGATCGCCGATGAGATTCTGCGCGGTCGTTATCGCAAGAGCTTCGAGAAGCCGGAGCCGGTGAAGCCGGGAGAGATAATGGAGTACAAGTGGAGTCTGCATGGGGCAGACCACACTTTCCTCAAAGGACACAGAATCATGGTCGAGGTGCAGTCGAGCTGGTTCCCACTGTACGACCGCAACCCGCAGACGTATGTGACGAACATCATGTCGGCTCCGGCGGACGCTTACAAGGCTGCAACGATCTCGATTTATGGTTCTTTAAAATATCCATCTCATATTGAGTTTGAGATGCCAGAGCAGGAGGGCCAGGAATGATTAAGACCATCAGTAGCCGCGAGGTGTATCGCAACCCGTGGACGAGTGTGCGCGAGGATGTGATTGAGCGAGCGAATGGACAGCGCGGCATCTATGGCGTGATCGACAAGGACCCGGCGACGATTGTTATTCCGCTGGAGACGACGGAAGAGGGCGAGTTCTTATACCTTGTCGAGCAGTATCGCTACACCGTCGGCGGGCGTTTCTGGGAGTTTCCGCAGGGCGGGTGGGAGCAGGCGGACGTGGTTCCCGAAGAACTTGCGCGGGGAGAGTTGCGCGAAGAAACGGGATTGATTGCAGAACGTCTAACATTCCTGAGTACGTTTCAGATTGCTTACGGCGTGATGAACCAGAAGCACCATGTCTTTCTGGCGGAAGGACTTATTCGGGGAGAACCTGATCCTGACGCGGAAGAGAGCGACCTCGTGCTGCGGCGGGTCAGCGTGGCGGAGTTTGAGCGTATGCTGTTGGACGGCACGATTGTGGATAACTGCACGGCGGCAGCCTGGGGGCTGTACAAGGTGTGGCTGGAGCACGGTCGGCCCGCGAGGTGATGTTTGGGGAGTAGCGAGATCAACCGTAGCGAGCTTGTAGACGAGCGAATGGAGCAGGCCCAAGGAGTAGAGAAGAATCTGCGCTGGGCGAATCTTGGCAGCCTGTTGTTTGCGGCACTGCAAAGCCTCTGCCTGGCGGTGATGACGCTCAGCAGCGTCAGTGCGCTGCTGGGTGTGGGCGCTCTGGTGGCTGCGAGCGGAGTCTATGTCGTAGCGGCAAAGTTTCACCAGAGTTCGGTCCGCGCTCCGATGATGTTGGTGGCTCTGTCAGGAGCCCTGGTGAATCTTTATTCCGTGTGGCGCGTGCGTTCGCTGCGTGCGCGTCCTGCGGCGCAGTGGCGCGTGCGCCCAGTCTCGCAGGAGAAGCTACGCTCCGAACGCATCCAGATCACGCTGGCGGTTTTTACGCTGGTTCTGCTGGCTATCGAGTACCTGATGCACACATTCATCCCTCATCATCACCCTGTGAGATAAAGGCATCCTTCCCTTTATCAGGACGACTCTTCTTCTTCCGGTGGCGGAATCTCAAGCATGGCCTCAGTGAGCCGTGAGTGGAGTCGCTCGCTGTAGCCGAGAGGAAGCTCGAAGACGCGATCATCCGCGGTGAGGATGAGAACGTTGCGTGTGGAGTCGAGGACTGCGGAGCAGATCTCGCAGTGCTCAAGGTGCTTTTCGACATCGGCGCGGGTCTGCGTATCGAGCGTGTTGTCGAGGTAGCCGGAGATATAGTCCCACACATGGCGGCAGTTTAGAACCACGGGAACCTCCTTCGGCTCTTCGGCGTGGCGGCGATCAACTGCGGGGCGAGTTGCTTCTGCAGCATCAGCCGGGCGCGGTGAAGCCTCATCTTAACGGATGCAACGGTGATGCCGAGGGTTTCGGCGGTCTCCTGTATGTTGCGCTCTTCAAGCTCGCGAAGGACGAAGACCTCGCGGTAGGGGAGGGGGAGCGTATCGACGGCGCTGCGGATGAGTGTACGGACCTCATTGCGCTCGAGCGAGTCGGAGGGAATCTCGCGCCAGTCGGTGAGCTGGGCTGGGGTGACTGGGCCTTCCGTATCGTCGATGGAGTCGGTGAGTCCGGGCTGTTTGCGGCGCAGGCGCCCGCGGGCCTCGTTGAGCACGATGGCTATGAGCCAGGTGCTGAAGCGCGACTCGGAGCGGAAGCGGCCAAGATTGCGGTAGGCCTTGATGAAGGTCTCCTGCGCGGCGTCTTCGGCTTCGGCTTCATTGCGCAACAAAGAGAGCGCCATGAGATAGACGCTGCGCTCGTGCGGGCGGATGAGATCGTGAAAGACCTCAGTGCGTCCGGCGAGTACTTCCGCGATCATGGCTGCCTCGTCTCGTGGCTCAGCTGGCGGTTGCATCCACTTCCCAGCGTGCGGTGTGCATATATGGATGGTAGCGTCGGGCGATGAGCGCGTCGAGAGAGAAGAGTCCAGGGCCGAAGACGAGAATGAGTAAAGCTGCGAAGAAGAAGGGGTAGGGATCGGCTCCGTAAAATTTTTCCGGAGCCGAGAAGATGGAGGCGAGCGCTTCGTGGTCGGCGGTCCAGTAAGCGACGAACATGGAGCCGGTGAGCAGAAGCGAGATGGGGCGCGAGAAGAGTCCGAGAGCGAGCAGGATGCCGCCGAAGAACTCAAGCCCGGAGACGAAGTGCGCGCTCAGCGCGGGGAAGGGAATGTTGAGCGAGGTAAAGAACTCGACGATGCGCGACTGGTGCTGCAGCTTGCCCCATCCGGTCTGAGCGAACTGCCATCCCCAGTAGAGGCGCACGGCGAGAAGCAGAGGCGAGGCGAGCTTTTCCGCGAGGCTGCAGAAGAGTCCGTGAAGCGATGCGAAGCGTGCGGGGAGGCTCATCCGGCCTCCGTGGGGAGAGGCTCGCAGAGCCAGCCCATGTGCATAAAGTACTGGAAGGCGGACTGTACGTGCGCTAGTCGGTCCTCTTCGGAGAGAGGGCTGTCGGTGAACGCGGCCTCGATGGCTTCACCAAGCGAAGAGCCGCGCTCGAAGGCTTGCAGAAGAAGATAGTCTTCGCACTGAAGGCGTTTGTAGTAGACGGAGTTCTCGTGGCGGTGAACCGCGAGATAAATCTGTCCTGGCGCGGGCTTGCTGGAGCGTGTGCGGCGCACGAGATGAATGCCGACGGCGTTTGATGCCTGCGCGCCCGCGCCCTGCGATGCGTCGCGAAGGGCGATGAGTGCGTCATCGACGGCGCAGGGAGCTTCGACAAGACGGACGTAGGGTTGCAGGGACAGGCACGTGCTATCGTCGAGCGCGGCGATGGCTTCGACTGTCAGCGCGGGGCGCTGTTCGTTGTCGAAGGCCTCGATGTGCGCCCATTCGAGTGCGGCCATTGCGATGGCTGTGTCGGTGTCCGGCTGCGCGTGCTCAGGATTTTCGCGAAGCCATGCGACGAGCGGGGATCCAAGGTTTCTCAACGTGAAGGAGCGCGAGGGATGCTCGTGAAGATAGGCGCGCATCAGGCGATCGAAGCGGCGTGAGCCCACGATGGACTTGAGGCCGGGGAAGTCTTCTTCAAAGGAGGAGAAGAGGCGGAACCAGTATTGGCGGTTGTAAATTTCCAGCCGCTCGAAGGAGTTGAGGCGATCGTTGGGCTTGATGAAGGAATCTACTTCGTCTGCGATGGAGCGGTTGCGCTCGTCGCGGCGGCGCATCTGTTCGTCGAGCGTGAGCGGACGCATGACAGCGGCTGCCATGCGCTTCTGCAACTCGTAAAGGCCGGGCGCGTTCATGCGGTCACCGCCAGCGGTTCTGCGGCCTGCGGGGTGAGATAGCGGTTGGCCTTGAGGGCCTCGGCATGGACCTCTTCGAAGGAAGGAATGCGATCGTCCCACTCCAGCAGCGTGGCGGTGGGGCCGCAGCGCTCGATGGCGCGGGCGTAGAGCGACCAGACGGGATCGAGCACGGGATGATCGTGCGTGTCGAGGATGTACTTCTCGAACTTGGAGTGTCCGGCGATGTGGATCTGCGCGACACGCTCAGCAGGAATCGATTCAACGTAGGTGCACGGGTCGAAGTTGTGGTTCTGCGAGGAGACGTAGATGTTGTTGACGTCGAGAAGAATGCCGCAGTCGGCCTGCTCGACGACCTCGTTGAGGAACTCCCACTCGGTCATCTGCGAGACGTGAAACTCCGCGTAGCTGGAGACGTTTTCAACAGCGATGGGAACCTCGAGGAAGTCCTGCGCCTGGCGAATCTTTTCCGCGGTGTGGCGTGCAGCCTCGAAGGTGTAGGGCATGGGGAGAAGGTCGTGCGTGTACGTGCCATCGACCGAGCCCCAGCAGAGATGATCGGAGAGCCACGGGGTCTTGGTGCGGCGCACGAGTTCTTTGATGCGACGCAGATGCTCGCGTGAGAGCGGCTCGGCTGAGCCGAAGTACATGGAGACACCGTGCTGCACGACGCGGTACTGATCGAGAATGCTGTCGAGGATCGCGAGCGGGCGGCCTCCTCCGATCATGTAATTCTCGGAGATGATCTCGAACCAATCGACGACAGGCTTCTTCTCGAGGATGTGCCGGTAGTGCGGCACGCGCAGGCCGATGCCGACTCCATAGTTCGTGAACGCGTTGAAACGATTTGCGGGCATGGCTCGATCCTTGCAGAGAGGCTGTATCGCCATGAGAGGAACTCGAGACTCATGGCGATACAGCGATGCTTCGTGTCGCGTGATGGCCTGGTGTGTTGCTTAGTGCTTCTTGGAGCCGTCGGTAGCGCAGCCGCCTTTGCCCTTGCAGCTGTTCTTGCCCTTGCATCCGTTGTCGCCGGCCTTGCAGCCGCCCTGTCCCTTGCAGTCATTCTTGCCTTTACAGGCGTGCTTGTCTTTGTCCTGGTCCTGCATCGCGGACGAGGAGAGAGCGGCCTGGCCAAGCTGCTGGGCTCCATTGTGCAGGCTGGCAGCGTGCAGCGAAGGGGTGGTGCCACTGAGCATACCGCTGACGGCAGCGCTCAACATCATTGCCTTGAACGAGTTCTTCATAGATTCTCCTTGATCTGGGATGGGCAGGTTCTCCCCATCTGCCCCGTTAGATACGAGGTGGGGAGAAGGGTAACAGCTTTTGTAAGGAGAATTCGTCACAGCGAGGAGGATTTCTCAGAAAGTGAAGACGGGAAAGGGAATCCGCGCATCCAACAAAACGTGAACGACCTCAATCGAAGCTCTGGGTTGGAAGCGGCTACACCGAAGCAGGGAAAGAAGCGAAGCGTGTGGCGATGGATTGTCGTGTCCCTGCTGGTGATCGTGATCTCCGTAACGATTGCAGTGGAGTGGGCGGTGCATCATGCGGAACCAATTTTGCGCGCGCGTGTGGTCGAGACACTGAGTGCGCGTTTCGACAGCCGCGTGGAGATGAAAGCGTTTCATGTCTCGGTGTTGAAAGGGTTTGAGGTCTCGGGCGAGGGGCTTGAGATTTATCCGCCCGACGATGTGGTGGAGGCTGGAGCCAAAGACCCTTTGATCTCGCTCGATCATTTTTCGTTTGCTGCGCCGCTGCGAGGTCTGTTCGATAAGCCGATGCATGTTGGAGTCGTGAGCGTGAAGGGAATGACGATCAGCATTCCTCCGCGTGAGATGCGCCAGCAGGCTGAGAAGCGCGAACCGAAGAAGGGCAGCATCAAAATTCTTGTGGATGAGATTGACTGCGTCGATTCGAAGTTAATTATCGGAACAGCCAAGCCAAATAAAGATCCCAAGGAGTTCGACCTGCAACGCATCGTCATGCACAACGTAGGCCCGGACGATCCGTGGCGTTACGATGCTACGTTGGTCAACGCGATTCCTACCGGGGATATTCACGCCGTGGGAACCTTCGGACCCTGGGTAAACGAGAGCCCCGGTGATTCGACGGTGACAGGAAAGTACACCTTCGACCGCGCTGACCTGGGAACGATCAAAGGCATCGGCGGCACTCTTTCGTCGGTGGGAGAGTTTAACGGCCAGCTGAACCGCATCGTTGTGGATGGCACGACGGAGACGCCGAACTTCTCTCTGGATACGGCGGATCGCCCGGTGCCGCTGCATACGAAGTTTCATGCGATTGTGGATGGCACCAGCGGCGACACGTATCTGCAGCCGGTGGAGGCAAAGCTGGGGCAGTCGAACTTTTCCTGCACGGGCGCGATCGTGAACGTGAAGGGCAAGGGGCACATCATCGACGTGGATGCGACTGTGCCGGATGGAAGGATTCAGGACTTTCTCGCGTTGGCGGTCAAGACGCGTCCGGTACTGATGACCGGGCGGCTGAACATGAGGGCGAAGCTGCACATCGATCCCGGCAGCGAGCGCGTCATCAACCGGATGGGACTGCGTGGAGGATTCCGTCTGCGGTCGATTCACTTCAGCAATCCCGAGTGGCAGGACAAGGTGGACATGCTGAGCCTGCGAGCGCAGGGGCAGCCGAAGATGGCCAAGCCAGGAGCGGAGGACGTCAGCTCGATGATGACGGGGCAATATGTGCTGGGGAGCGGACAGCTGAACATCAGCCAGCTTCTCTACACTCTTCCGGGCGCGGACGTGAACCTGTCAGGCATGTACGCTCTGAATGGCAGCGATCTCGATTTCAGCGGCAAGGTGCGGACGAAGGCAGCGCTTTCGCAGATGGTGGCGTCGCGGTGGAAGTCGTGGCTGCTGAAGCCGGTCGATCCCTTCTTCCGCAAGAACGGCGCAGGTGCCGAGATCCCGATCAAGATCAGCGGCACCCGCGGAGCCCCGAAGTTCGGGCTCGACCTGAAGCATAAGGATAAGGACAAGGGCGGGGAGTGACGACAGCTAGAAGTTGCTATCGTCACCGCCGGAGTCGAAGCCGTCCGTGGAGCTGTCGCTGAAGTCTGAGCCATCGCCGAAGTTCGAATCGCTCCCGAAGCTGTCGGAGTTGTCGTTGCCGTAGTTGTCGTCCAGTAGGCTGTTGCCGTGGTCGTTGTTATCGACGGCTTGCGAGAAGGCCGACTCGCCGCGACGGTCTTCGATGTCGGACGAGAGATGACCTTCGTGCGAGTGCTCTTCGCTGTCGCCGTAGTAGTTATTGATAATCTCGGGGCGATCGTCGCCGAAGCTTCCAAAACCTGGGCCGTAGCCTCCAGAGTGCCCGAAACCGTGCAGAAGGCCCCCGATGCTCTCGAAGGCAAGCGCGCCCGCGGCGACACCGGCAGCGGTCTGCATGGCCCCGCGCAGGAAGCCTCCGGACTGCGGCGCGCCGTATCCGCCGTATCCCACGGCATAGCCGGGAGCGGGAACATACTGCGGCTGCGCGTATTGCGGCGGCGGCGGCGGAGGTGGCGGTGCGGGCTGCTCGTTGCGTCCCAGCAGGCTTCCGAGAAAGCTGGTCGCGCGTTTCGGCTGCTGCTGGCGAAGCTGTTCAAGCTGGCTCTGCGCCTGGTCGAGAGCGTACTGCTGCACCAGCACGGTCTGGGCAAGGATGTAGAGAGCATCGGGATTCCGCCCAAGTGTCTGCTGCAGCATCTCTTCGGCGTCGAAGTCCTTTTCCTGAAGCTGGGTCTGGTTGACGCGTTGAATCAGACCTTGAAGCATCTCCTGTTCCTGCGGTGTCATGGTGCTCCTTCGGCACGGGCGTGCCCGTGCGCCGTCATGTAAGACGCAGAAAGATACGGAAAGGGTAGGATGCGGGTTCCCGATCCTATGTAAACCTTTGTGCAGACTTCCGTTAGTGGACGGTCTTCATGCGGCGCGACATGAAATCCATCAGCAGGTAGTTGCCGAGGTTCTGCGGCGTGGTGAAGTAGGCCTTGCCTCGGCACATCGCGCTGACCTTCTGGACGAACTGCATCAGCGTGAAGTCGTTGGCCAGCATGAAGGTGTTGATCATGATGCCTGCACGCTTGCAGCGAGAGACCTCTTCCAGCGTCTCTTCGATCACCAGCGGGTCGAGTCCGAAGGCGTTCTTGTAGATGCGTCCGTCGGCCAGCGTGAGCGCCGAGGGCTTGCCGTCGGTGATCATCACGATCTGCTTCATGTCCTTGTTCTGCTTCGCGAGGATGCGCTGCGCCAGCCGCAGGCCGTCGCGGGTGTTGGTGTAGTGCGGGCCAACCTTGACGCGCGAGAGTTGCGAGACGGGAATCTCTTCGGCGGTGTCGTGAAAGAGAACAAGGTTGAGCGTGTCCCCGGGGAACTGGGTGCGGATGAGGTGCGCGAGTGCCATCGCGACGCGCTTGGCCGGGGTGAAGCGGTCCTCGCCGTAGAGGATCATCGAGTGCGAGCAGTCGAGCAGCACGACCGTCGCGCAGGAGGACTGGTAGTCCGACTGGTGCACGTGCAGGTCGGAGTATTCGATGTTGAGCGGCGTGTGCTCCTCGCCTTCGACGGCGGTGCGGATGCCCTCGCGTGCAAAGACGTTCGAGAAGGTCGCTGTGACGTCGAGGTTGAGCGTGTCGCCAAACTCGTAGAGCTTGGAGGAGCCGTTGACTTCGACGCCCGCAGCCTCGTGGCGCGTGTCGTGACGGCCGAGGTTCGACTTGCCGAGCGGCCCGAGCAGGTCACGCAGGGCCTTGTAGCCGAGGAAGTCCATGCCCTTGTCGGTGACCTCGAAGCGGGCGTTCTCCGCGCCCTCGCCGAACTCGCCCTGTCCCTCCTGGGGCATCTCGGCGTTGATGAAGTTCTGCTCCTGCATCTTCTGAACAATGTTGTCGATCAGCTCTTCGACCTGTTCCTCGTTGAGCGCGTCGTACTTCTCCTGCGCCTCGTCGTCGAAGATCTCGCCGGACTCAAGCGCCTGCCGGATAGCATCGCGCAGGTTGTCGAGCGTCTGGTCATTGAACTCGCTGAAGTTGGCGTAAGGATCGTTGAAGCCGGAATCGAGCAGGAAATCGGACAGGGCCTGCATGAGGTCTTCGAGGCCGAAGCTCGAAGAGAGGTCGCCGGTGAATTTGGTATAGCGAACGCGTTTCATGCCTGCTACCTCCGGGTGGAAGACGCGCCACCCCTCGCGCTGTTGCTAGTTAAAGCCCTGGCCTCTAGTTGAAGCCCCGACGCGTGCGGTTGCGCGAGGTGAACTCCTCCTGCGCACGCTCGGCGTACTGAGAGGCCTGCTCCACGCGCTGCTTCTTTTCAGCGGCGGTGAAGACGCGCTCCTCGGCCCGGCTGATGCGCTTGTGCGCGGTCATGCCTTCGAGCAGGAACTCGGCGCCGCTGACGGTTGTCTCCGGGGTGGTCTTGCTGTCGATCTTCAGCGGCGTGAGCTTTTCGAGAAGCCCTTGAATCTGCTTCAGCTCTGCGAGCGAGGCTGCGGAGGGCTGCACGTCGTTGAGCTGTACCGTGCCGCCAAGGTTGAACCACTGCTCGATCTGCTGGGTGTCGGTTCCGGCGAAGTACTTGTCGAAGACCGTGGCGACAGCGACGCGAATAATCTCGCGGATAACGGTCTCGGCACCGCGCATCTCGCCCTCGTACTCCAGCTCGATCTTGCCGCTGATGCCGGGAAGAGCGGCGTAGATATCGCCGATGCGGGGCACCACAAGCTGCTCGCCGTGGATGAGGGCGCGGCGCTCGGCGTTCGAGACCACAAGCTCCATCGTGGTGATGGGCAGGCGCTGCGAGACGCCGCTGCGCTTGTCGACCTTCTTGTCCTCGCGGGCGGTGAAGGCAATCTGCTCGACGACCTGACGGATGTAGTGCGGAATCTCGATCTTCGACGCAGGGCGCGTGGACCATGCCTCCTGCGAGGTAATGCGGATGCCTTCTTCTATGTCCTCGGGGTAGTGCGTGCGAATCTCGGAGCCGATGCGGTCCTTCAGCGGCGTGACGATCTTGCCGCGAGCCGTGTAGTCCTCGGGGTTCGCGCTGAAGACGATGGCCACGTCGAGCGGAAGCCGCACGGGGTAGCCCTTAATCTGCACGTCGCCTTCCTGCATGATGTTGAAGAGCGCGACCTGGATCTTTCCAGCGAGGTCGGGAACCTCGTTGATGGCGAAGATACCGCGGTTGGCGCGGGGCAGAAGGCCGTAATGCATGGTCAGCTCGGAGCCGAGGTCCTGGTTGGAGCGTGCGGCCTTGATGGGGTCGATGTCGCCCACGAGATCAGCCACGGTGACGTCCGGCGTCGCAAGCTTTTCGACGAAGCGATCTTCAGGCGTGAGCCACGCGATGGGCGTCTCGTCGCCGAGCTTCGCGATCAGGTCACGCGAATACTTGCTGATGGGCGCGTAGGGATTGTCGCGAACCTCCGAGCCTGCGATGTACGGGGTGTGCGGGTCGAGCAGCGTCGTCAGCGAACGCAGGATGCGCGACTTCGCCTGTCCGCGCAATCCCAGCAGGATGAAGTTGTGGCGAGAGAGCAGGGCGTTGACGATCTGCGGAACGACCGTGTCTTCGTAACCGACGATGCCGGGGAAGATGGTTTCCTTCGAGCGCAGTCGGGCGATCAGGTTCTCGCGAAGCTCGTCCTTGACGCTGCGCGCAAGGCGCTCCGGGGTGTATTCGCTGTTGCGGAGGGCGCCGAGGGTCGAGGGAAGTGTGTTCGCCATGTGTGCAGTATAGATGTTCGGCGAGCAGGAAAGACGCAAGGAATCTGTCTATCCGCGCCAGCAGAGCGAGTTGACGGCGGGTAGGGAGGAGAGCTGGTTAATCGCTACAGGGGTTCCGGGCTGAGGGCGGCCTCGCTGCGACCATTGCAGGTCGCAGGTGATCGAATGCAGCAATGGGCCGCGGTAATGCACCGTCCACTCCTCAATGGTGTATCCGGCGCTTTGCAGGCGCTGGCGAAGCTCTGCTTCGGAAGGCAGGGGTGCGTTATCGGTTACGTCGTTGAACTCGATAGAAAGCGAACCCCTGCGATGGGTCGGGATTCTCAGCTCGACCCACCGCAGCGTCCACAAGATAAACAAAGCAAGCAGGGTTGAGGCGATGCCGAGCGTCAGTTGTCCGCCGCCGAAAAGCAGCCCGAGGACAGTGACGAACCACATCGTCGCGGCGGTTGTGACACCGTGAACGAGGCCGTCCTTGCGGATGATCGCCCCGGCCCCGATAAAGCCGATGCCCGAGAGGATGCCGAGGGGAAGGCGCATCAGGTCGAGCTGCACGAACGAGTCCGAGGCCCTTCCCGCCGTATTCATCATCTGGTTGGTCTGGATCATCGCCAGCGTGGCCGCAAGGCAGACGAGCATCGTCGTCCTGATGCCCAGCGACTTGCCGCGCTCGTCGCGGTTGTAGCCGATCAGGAAGCTGGCCACGGAGGCCAGCAGGATGCGGAGTGCGATCTGTTCCCACGTCAGAACGACCGTCATGGGAAGGTTCGATGCGGAATCAGCGGGTAAGGTCTTCCCGCAGGGCCTCCATCTCAGCCAGGGCGTGCTGGTTGCCGGTGCGGTTGGCGGCGGAGATTCCGGTATGCAGGCGTTCGAGCGCCTCCTCGGTGCGGCCCTGTTTGGCCAGCGTCTGGGCGGCCATCTGGTAGCCAGGAACGTAGTCGGGGTTGTGCTGGGTCAGGGTGTTGAACTCGGCAAGGGCAGAGTCGATGTTTCCCTCGGCGAGATGCGCCATTGCGAGTCCGTAACGGGCGAAGGCATCGGAGGGGTTCTGTTCGAGCACCTGGTTGAGAAGGGCAATGCGGTCCATAGCTTCGATGTTCCGACGGGCCGGGGTAGATTGGCAAGCTGAGGCAGGTTGGCAAGCCGCATCTAAGATTTACACTAGAGTTAATGAGCGAAGTCGTCCTGACAAGAACGGTGGCTGAGTCGCAGTCCGAACGTAGCGAGATTATCTTTCCCTCTGACGCCAATGCGTTGGGGAATCTCTTCGGCGGCAGGTTGATGCAGTACATCGACCTGGTGGGCGCGATTGCGGCCTGCAGGCACGCGCAGGCCATCACAGTCACGGCCAGCATGGATCATCTCGACTTTCTCGCCCCCGTCCGCGTGGGCGATCTGCTGATCCTGAAGTCCAGCGTGAACCGCGCCTTCCGCACCTCGATGGAGGTGGGGGTGAAGGCGATGGTGGAGGATATTAGGACCAGCCGCCTGCGCCACGTCTCCTCGGCCTACCTGACCTACGTTGCAATGGATATGTCGGGGACCCGGCTGGTGGTTCCGCAGGTGCTTCCGGAGACGGAACACCAGAAGCGCCGTTACGAGGACGCAGCCCGCCGCCGCGAGATGCGCGCCGGCGAAACCCAGCGCAAGAAAGAGATACGTGCCACGCTCGGCGATGCCTGGCATCTCTAAGAAGCGCGGCACGAGCTAAAGATCGGAGAAAAGTTTATGGGACACATGGGAGCAGGAATGCCGCAGGGGCCGCAGCCTCTGCCGGGAGTAGCGCACGTCGTAGCCGTCGGCAGTGGCAAGGGTGGGGTCGGTAAAACCACGGTTGCAGTGAATCTTTCGGTCGCGCTGGCGAAGCTGGGGTACAAGGTCGGACTGGTCGACGCCGACATCTATGGTCCGAACGTCCCGACAATGTTGGGGGCCACGCGTCAGCCGAACGTGGTCGGGGAGAACCGTATCGAGCCGATCGTCGCGCACGGCGTAAAGTTCATCTCCATCGGGTCGATCTCGCCGGGCGACAAGCCTATGGTGATGCGCGGCCCGATGCTGCACCAGATCATCCGCCAGTTTCTGCAGCAGGTGGAGTGGGGCGAGCTGGACTTCCTCATCATCGACCTTCCTCCGGGAACGGGCGACGTGGTGATCTCGCTGGTCCAGACGGTTCCCCTGACCGGGGCGGTCGTGGTTTCGACCGGCTCGAACGTGGCCCTCGAAGACGCCCGCAAGGCGCTCGAGATGTTCCACCAGGTGAAGGTGGACGTGCTGGGCATGGTCGAGAACATGTCGCAGATGACGCTGCCGAGCGGCGAGGTCATCGACGTCTTCGGAGCGGGCGGAACCGAGCGGACCGCCGCGCAGTTCGGGCTCGACTTCCTAGGCGCGCTGGAGCTGAACCCGTCGATCCGCGAGGGCGGAGACCGCGGGCTTCCCATCGCGCTGGCTGGCCCCGATTCGAAGCAGTCAGCGGAGCTTTACGCCATTGCCCGCCGCGTGGCGGACAAGGCGAAGGAAGTCGCGTCGAAGAGCGAAGACGTATTTGAGATCAGCTAGTCTTTTCCGGCTCGTTTAATACGGGCCGGTTAGACTGGATGCGTCTGGATATGTCCGGGCGGAGGGCAGGATGATTACGGCACGGCAGCAAGCCATTCTGACGGCCATCATCGAGAGCTACATCGAAACCGGCGAGCCGGTGGGCTCGGGAACAATCGCCCGCCTGCAGAGCCGTGAGGTTTCGGGGATGAGCCCGGCGACGATCCGCAACGAGATGGTCGCGCTCTCCGAGGCCGGATTGCTCGAACAGCCGCACACCTCCGCCGGGCGCATACCCACAGCGCAAGCCTTCCGCATGTACGTCGAGCAGTTGAGCGGCGGGGCCTCGCGTCTGCCGGCGCGCTCAAGGAGACAAATAGACTCGAGTTTTGTTGGAGTTGCAGGGACTCAGGCGGTACTGGAGCGGACTTCGCATGTGCTGGCGACGCTTTCGAGCGGCGTCGGCGTGGCCATCGCGTCGGCCACAGGGGGCGACCTGCTGGAGCACGTCCACTTCTCTCGTCTGGCCCCGTCGAGGATTCTGGCGGTGGTCGTAACGCGGTCGGGAATGGTTCGGGACCGCGTGCTGGCGCTCGACCACGACCTTACGCTGGTCGAGCTGGAGACGGCGGCGAACTTCCTGAACGAGCAGTTTCGCGGCTGGAGCATCGAGCAGGTCCGGCTGGAGCTGGCGAAGATGCTGGAGCGCGAGCGGAGCGAGTATCACCAGCTGCTGAACGCGGTCCAGCAGCTATGGGCGAAGACTCTTCCCGCCAGTGAGATGGCGATGCCCACGGTTTACGTAGAGGGCGTGGCGAATCTCGTCGGCTCGAACATGGACGGCGAGCGGCTGCGAGAGATGCTGGCCGCGCTCGAGGCCAAGCAGCGGCTGGTGGAGCTTCTGAACGCCTACATCGATGCGCGGCAGGAGAGCGTGCGCGTGATCTTCGACCTTGAGGAGCAGGCTCCGCAGATGGCAGGTCTGGTGCTGATTGCGGCCCCGGCGAGGCTCGCGGGCGAGAGCCGGGGAACGATCGGGGTGATCGGAACGACGAGGATGGATTACGAGAACACGATGAATGCGGTGAGTTACCTGTCGCGGGTCTTCGACCGGATTGTGTTGCGTCCAAATGAGTAACCGCCTCGCTCTTCGGGTGGGCCGGGGCGCTTTCAAGTCGGGTTGCGCGATCGGCGATAATAGAAGAGGAAAACACTGATGAGGAGACATAATTCCATGCAGGACGAGACGACTGTGCAGGACGTGCAGGAGGGCGAAATCGTGAACAGCTCCGACGAGCCGGTGCAGGACGCGGCCTCCGCGTTGCAGGCGGAGATCGAGCAGTTGAAGGGCGAGCGCGACCAGCTGGTGGACCGGCTGGCGAGGCTGCAGGCCGAGTTCGACAACGCCCGCAAGCGCGAGGCGAAGGAGCGGCAGGACGCCCGCGATTACACCGTTTCGAGCACGGTGGAGCCCTTCCTCGGCGTGATGGACAACTTTCAGCTGGCGCTGAAGTCGGACGGCTCCGCTGAGCAGCTTCGCGCCGGCGTCGAGCTGATTCTGAAGCAGATGGAGGATGCTCTGCGCGGCCTGAATGTGGTTCCGGTCGAGAGCGTGGGGGTGCAGTTCGATCCTCGATTTCATGAGGCTCTGGGCAGTGTTGAAACCAAGGAGTTCCCCGATCATCAGGTACTGGAGGAGATTCGTCGCGGCTATAAGATCCGCGAGAAGCTTCTTCGTCCGGCGCTGGTGAAGATCGCGACGAACACTTCTGTCGTAAGTGACTAATTTTGAGTTGGTTGTAGAAGGTAGTTGAAGGGATGAGTGCGACGGCTAACGTGACCAAAGTTGATTTCTATGAAGTGTTGAGCGTCTCCCGGGACGCCTCCGACCAGGAGCTTAAGACGGCGTACCGTAAGCTCGCCATGAAGTATCACCCGGACCGCAATCCGGGCGATCAGGAGGCGGAGGAGAAGTTCAAGGAGTGCAGCGAGGCTTACCAGGTCCTGAGCGACCCGGACAAGCGTGCTGCTTACGACCGCTACGGCCATGCGGCCTTCAACGGCAGTTCCAGCGGAGCGGGTGCGGGACCATTCGGCGGCGGCGGTGGATTCGGCAACGCGCAGGACCTTGGGGATATTTTCGGCGATATTTTCGGCGAGATGTTCAACATGGGCGGCTCGGGCCGCGGAGGCCGGGCCTCCAGGGCGCAGCGCGGGCGTGATCTGCGCTATGACATGCCTCTTGAGTTTGAGGAGGCGGTCTTTGGCGTCGAGCGCGAGATCAAGATTCGCCGCAGCGAGACCTGCCCGGACTGCCACGGCGAGGGTACGGCCAAGGGTAAGCAGCCTGTGACCTGCCCGCAGTGCGGCGGTCGCGGCCAGCAGAGGTTCCAGCAGGGCTTCTTCTCGGTCGCGCGGACCTGCTCCTCCTGCGGAGGGACTGGGACGCTGATTTCGGACCCGTGCCAGACCTGCCACGGCGAGACGCGGGTTCAGGCCGAGCATACGATTCTGGTGAAGGTTCCAGCTGGCGTCGAGCAGGACACGCGCATCCGCTATCAGGGCGAGGGCGAGGCCGGGAAGTTCGGCGGTCCGTCCGGAGATCTGTATGTCGTGCTGAACGTGAAGGACCACAAGTTCTTCGAGCGCGACGGCGACGACCTGCACTGCGTGATGCCTATCTCGTTCCCGCAGGCGGCTCTGGGGACTGAGCTTGAGATTCAGACGCTGGAGGGCTCGGAGACCATCAAGGTTCCGGAGGGCACGCAGAGCGGGCATGAGTTCCGGCTGCGGGGCAAGGGAGTTCCTCACCTGAACCAGCGGGGCAAGGGCGACCTGATCGTCGAAATCCGGGTCCAGACCCCGGCCAAGTTGAACAAGCAGCAGAAGGAATTGCTGCGGCAGCTTGGGGAGACGATGGAGGTGGAGAATACTCCGACCTCGCGGGGAATCTTCGACAAGGTGAAGGAGATGTTCAACTAGCTCCTGATTTCTTCAAGCTATTCAAACAACTTGGTTTAGATGAAATGGCCCCGGATTCTTCCGGGGCCGTTTTGTTTTCCTGCACGCTTGAGGCTGGGCAGGGAGAGCGGTGGAAAATCCCCGCTGTTGAATTAAGGTTCGGATGCCGATGACGGGAGGGAGAGATTTGGCGTCGAAGAGAGGCAAGAGAGATTATCAGGCCGGTCCGATGCCGGGGAGAGGGACGGTCCGCCCCTTCCTCCCGGAAAATCGGACTGAGAGAGCTTGTTCTCTGGGGCGATTTTCCTGGAGCTGCGACTTATAGTAGAGTTGCTGCATCGAATAGCTAATAATTTGATAGAAGGGCACTCAATGGCAAGCGACTTCGTAAGTGTAATCAAACCGACGGCAAAAAACTCTGAAGGGAGCGAGGGCGCGAACGGCAAGCGGCCAGTTCCGGTTCTGCCGGTACGCGACACGGTTCTCTTTCCGCATGCGGTCCTTCCCCTGACGGTGGGCCGTGAAAGCTCCATCCAACTGATCCAATCGCTGGGAGAGGACAAATCGATCCTCGTGGTGGCCCAGCGAGACGCCCGACAGGACGCCCCGCAGGCCTCCGATCTCTATGCCATTGGAACGCGTGCGACCGTACACAAGGTCGTGAAGATGCCCAACCAGAGCCTCTTCGTCTTTACGGAGGGCAATGAGCGTGTGCTCGTAGGTGAGTTCACGCAGGTTCAGCCGTTCATGACGGCCGAGTACGAGCTGGTCGCCGAGACCGAGCCTGTGAAGACCCCGGAGTTCGAGGCGCTCGAACGCAATGTAATCAGCCAGTTCCAGCAGATCGTCAGCTCGTCCCCGACCCTGTCGGACGACCTGCAGACGATTGCGATCAACATCGAGGAGCCGGGACGCCTGGTGGACTTTATCGCCGCCTCGCTTCCGTTTCTGACGACGACCGACAAGCAGGAGCTGCTGGAGACCCCCGACACCACCAAGCGGATGGAGCGGATCAACCAGCACCTGGCGAAGGAGATCGAGGTTCAGCAGCTTCGGAACAAGATCCAGTCCGAGGTGCAGGACTCGGTGCAGCAGTCGCAGAGGGACTACTACCTGCGCGAGCAGCTCAAGGCGATTCAGAAAGAGCTGGGCGATGTGGACGAGTCTCAAAAGGACATCGCTGAGCTGAAGGAGAAGATCGAAGCCGCCGGAATGCCGGATGAGGTGAAGAAGGACGCGCTGAAGGAGCTCGCCCGTCTGAGCCGGATGAACGCGATGGCCGCGGATTACAGCCTGACACGGAACTACGTGGAGTGGCTGGCGGTGCTGCCGTGGGCGAAGAGCTCGGCCGGCGAGGTCGACATCAAGAAGGCGAAGGAGGTTCTGGACGACGATCACTACGGCCTGAAGAAGGTGAAGGACCGCATCCTGGACTACCTCGCGGTGCGTCGCCTGAAGCCGGATATGAAGGGGCCGATCCTGTGCTTCGTCGGGCCTCCGGGCGTGGGTAAGACCTCGCTGGGGCGGTCGATTGCGAAGTCGCTGGGACGGAAGTTCTCGCGCATCTCGCTGGGCGGAATGCATGACGAGGCGGAGATCCGCGGACACCGCCGCACGTACATCGGCGCGTTGCCGGGACAGATCATTCAACACCTGAAGAGGGTGGAGGTGAACGACCCGGTCTTCATGCTGGACGAGATCGACAAGCTGGGACGCGACTTCCGGGGTGACCCGGCGAGTGCTCTGCTGGAGACGCTGGACCCGGAACAGAACAATACGTTCCGCGACAACTATCTCGATCAGCCGTTCGATCTGAGCAAGGTGCTGTTTATCTGCACGGCCAACCAGCTGGATACGATTCCCGGCCCGCTGCTGGATCGTATGGAGATCATCGAGCTCACGGGCTACACCGAGGAGGAGAAGGTCAACATCGCGGAGCGTTATCTCGTCCCGCGGCAGCTGAAGGAAAACGGCGTCGATGCCGCGATGATCGACTTCCCGACGCAGAGTGTGGCGCTGGTGGCGCGGCACTATACGCGTGAGGCCGGTGTGCGCAGGCTCGAACAGCAGATCGGAACGGTGGTCCGCAAGGTGGCTCGCAGGATTGCCGAGGGCGCGACGGAGAAGCTTACGATCACGCCCGAGGTGATTCACGAGTTCCTGGGCGGCATCAAGGTCCGGGTGGATACGGAGATCGCGGAGCGGACGAAGCGTCCGGGCGTGGCGGTTGGCTTGGCGTGGACTCCGGCGGGAGGCGACGTGCTCTTTATCGAGGCGAACAAGATGAAGGGCAAGGGCGGCTTCACGATCACGGGCCAGATCGGCGATGTGATGAAGGAGAGCATGCAGGCCGCGTTGACCTGGGTGCGCTCGAATGCGGGAAGGTTCGGACTGGAGCAGGACTTCACGAAGGACACGGATATCCATATCCATGTGCCTGCGGGAGCGATTCCCAAGGACGGGCCTTCGGCGGGAGTCACGATGGCGACGGCGCTGGTGAGTCTGTTGACGGACACTCCGGTGCATCCGCTGACGGCGATGACCGGCGAGATCACGCTGAGCGGCAACGTGCTGCCGGTGGGAGGCATCAAGGAGAAGTTCCTTGCGGCCAAGCGCGCCGGAGTGCGGGACGTGATTCTTCCGCTGGAGTGCAAGACGCAGGTGGACGAAGACCTCACGACGGATCAGATCGGCGACGTGACGATCCACTATGCGACGCGCATTGAAGAGGTGCTGGCGGTCGCGCTGCCTACGACTCTGCAGGAAGAAGCGCAGGACGAGGCGGTTCGTGAAGAGGTGATTCACGCCACGGCGTAATAGCTGAAGTAGCAGCAGGGCGGTTCGGGGTTTCCCGGGCCGCCCTCTTTTGTTTTGGGAGAGAGAAGTAATGATGACGATTGGGCACTCCACGCTGGGAATCGAGGCGTTTCTTCGGGCGCTCGAAGAGAACGGCGTGGAGGTGCTAGTGGATGTGAGGAGGTTCCCGGGATCGCGGAGGCATCCGCAGTTTTCACAGGCGGCGCTGTTCGCTTCGTTGAAGGCTGTCGGGATTCGCGGGGTTTGGCGCGAAGGGATGGGAGGTCGGCGGGAGCCTGTGCCGGACAGCGTGCATACGGGATGGAAGAACGAGAGCTTTCGCGGATATGCGGACTACATGCAGACGGAGGCGTTTGCGAGGGAGATCGACTGGCTGGTGGGCCTGCCGGAGATCGATCGGACGGTGGTGATGTGCGCGGAGGCTCTGCCGTGGCGGTGCCATCGGTCGCTGATTGCGGATGCGGTGCTGGCGCGCGGGGTTGCGGTCGAGGATATCTTCGTGAAGGCCGATGGAGAGAGCCAGCGGCGGACGCATGAGATGACCTCGTTTGCACAGGTGAGCGAGGGACGTGTGTGGTATCCGAAGGAGCCGTTGCTGTTCGGATAAGGTAGCTGAAGGGGATCTCTGATGGCGGGAACGAAGAAGGCTGTAGCGAAGAGGGTTCCGCGTTCAATGCCGGCGGAGGGAAAGGATCCTCGGGGCGGGCTGACGGATGTGGGGAGAGAGTTCTATCGCCTGACGCAGGGCGCGAATCTGAAGCCGGGAGTGAAAGGGCCTGCCGATACTCCGGAGAAAATGCGCCGCAAGGGATCGTTTTTGACCAGGATGTTTACCAATCCGAGCGGACCGATGATGAGGAACGGCAAGCCGACGCGGCTGGCCGTGTGTGCGCAGGCGTGGGGAGAGCCGATTCCGAAGACAGTGGAGGAGGCATATCTTCTGGCGGCGGAGGGAAGAAGGTTGTTGGAGCAGTATCGTGAGGCGATGCGGCGGAGTAGGGTTGAGGGATGAGAGGACTGTGGCTGATGGTACTGGTGATCGCAGTGGTCGTTCTGCGGAGGATCGCCCTGCGGCGGTGATGACAGCAGCTTCCTAGCGAACAGTGCGGCGAGGCGATGGATCGTTGTGTACCTTGGCGTCGTAGCGCTGCATCTGCCGGGTGACGAGATCGTTGGTCTTCAGGATGGCCTTCTGGGTGGTGGCGTCGAGCTGATCCCATGTCTTGAAGTAGGAGGAGTCCTGAATGGATTCGGGGACAAGGTCGCCGTCCTGATCGATCATGGCTGCCATAAGAAGCTGAACGGATCTCTGTCCGGTGTCGATCTTGAGCTGACGAACCCGGTAGCCGATATCGTTGCAGGCGTCGAGATGGGCGGCATCGCCATTGCCCCAGCTAATCTGGTTTGCGCGGCAGGCGTTTACGGTCTTGTAGCGGGTGAAGGTCGACAGAATGTAGGTTCCCCGGTTCTGGAAGTCGGGGTAGTTGCGGCTGAGCCAGGTGGTCGCGGTGATGTCGGCAATGTAGACCTCGATCTCTTTATCGGAGGAGACGAGAAGAGGGATGGTCCATTGCTGGGTTTCGTCGAGAACCTGTGCCGGTTTGTTGAAGGGGCCTCTCTGGATGACCTGCTGCCCGAAGCTCACCGCAGGAGAGAGCAGAAAGAGCAGTGATGCAAATCGAAGGATTGGGGATTGGAGATGTTTCAGCGGGTCCATTAAAGTGCCTGTGTCTTACTTCAAAATATAAGGGACTCGATGGAGCTTGTCTTGTAAAACAGACGGACCATGAGGGCTGTGATGTTTTTGCTGCTTGAGCCGTCCAAACGGTGGGGTCACGTATTCTTGGAGAGATGCGCGTCAAAGTGCTCTATTTCGGGGTTTTGAAGGATATGGTTGGCCATCGATCTTCGGAGATGGAGATGCCGGAAGGTGTGTCGGTCGCGGAGCTGGTGAGACGCCATGCGATGCAGTTTGAAGCTCCTGCACAGGTTTGGGATGCCATCGGGGTGGCGGTGAATCGGCAGTATGCGCGGGCGGAGGATGTTTTGCGCGAAGGGGATGAGGTGGCCCTGTTGCCTCCGGTGAGCGGAGGGCTGCAGTGAGGGTCGAGATGGTGGACGGGGTGATTCCCGCAGCGGAGATTGTGGCGGAGCTGAAGGCCGGGCCCGATGGCGCGGTGTGTGTCTTCGACGGCATCGTGCGGGACAACACGCGCGGAAGGAAGACGCTGCACCTGGAGTATGAAGCGTATCGCGAGATGGCGCTGGAGCAAATGCATGGGCTGGCAAATGAGGCCATCGCGAAGTTCGGTGTGCGCGATGTGGCGGTGGTGCATCGGCTGGGAAGATTATTTGTCGGGGAGACGAGCGTGCTGATTGCGGTGGCTTCGGAACATCGCGGGGCCGCATTCGATGCGTGCGAGTGGCTGATTGATACGCTGAAGAAGACGGTGCCGATCTGGAAGAGGGAACAGTTTGTGGATGGTGCAATTTGGGCCGCTGGAGAGCCGTTTCCAGAAGGTACGGGGATTGCAGCCGAGAAGGAGCAGGCGTGAGGATGCTGGTTGCAGCCGCAGGCTGGCTGCTGGGAACGACGATGCTGGCGCAGGCTCCGATTGTGAGAAGGCCGCCGATGCAGCCGGTGAATCCGGATGCGGATCAGCAGCAGTCGCAACGACCGTCGCAGGGGCAGGGGCAGGTTCCGACGATCCGGGTGCAGACGCGGCTGGTGAATCTTGCGGTGAATGTCGTCGATCAGAATGGCGCTCCTATCGGCGGGCTGGGAAGGGACGACTTCGAGATTGAAGAAGACGGCAAGCCTCAGAAGATCGCTTACTTCGAAAAGGAGTCTTCGACGCCGCTTTCGATTGTGCTGGCGATCGACGCGAGCGAGAGCGTGCTGCGTGACGAGCGGCTGGAGAAGAACGCGGCGAAGCACTTCGTCAATGCGCTGCTGCGCGATCAGGATGAGCTGGACCTGATGGACTTCTCGGATAATGTGCGCGAGGTTGTTCCGTTTACCAATCAGAAGAAGAAGATCGAGGGGGGACTGAACGATTTGCAGCACGGGGACGAGACGGCTTTGTACGACGCGATTTATCTGGCCTCGGAGAGGCTGGAGCAGACGCGGCTCGATGCCGGGCGCAGACGCGTGCTGGTGGTGATTACCGACGGCGAGGACACGGCGAAGCGGTCGCGCTACGGGCAGGCGCTTGAGCAGGCGCAGAGGGCTGGCGCGATGATCTATTCGATCATCATCGTGCCGGTGTGGGAGGACGCGGGAAGGAACACGGGCGGCGAACATGCGTTGATCCAGATGGCGACCGACACGGGAGGGAAGTACTTCTATGTTCGCGACAAGAGTGACCTGGAGCCCGCGTTTGCGAAGGTATCGGACGACCTGAGGACGCAGTATGTGCTGGGCTACTATGCGCCGCAGGGCAAGGGAAGGGATGCGTTTCGCTCGGTGAAGGTGCGGCTGAAGGATGCGACGCTGCGGCAAAGATACGCTGTGCGGCATCGCAGCGGATACTACGCCGACGGGCGCTAAGGAAGACGGTCGAGCTTCGCTCGATGTCCCACATCTGGCGATACGACTGCCAGATATGGGGCACCCTGTTTTCTGCTGGCGTTAACGGATTATTGACTCTGCGTAAAAGCTCGCTGGTTTGGGGAGACCCCCCTGCGCATATAGAGTAGAAGGCGAGAGGGAACAGTGAGCCAATTCGAGTTTGCACATAAGGCCGAAGAGATTGCGCGTGAAGCAGGCGCGTTGCTGAGGAGCTTTTACGAGAAGGGTGTGACGGCGGAGTACAAGGGCGACGTGGACCTTGTGACCGAAGCCGACAAGGCCAGCGAGAAGCTGATTCGCGAGCGTCTGCAGGCGGCGTTTCCGACGCATGGCATCTACGGCGAAGAGGGAACGCGCGATGCGCTGGACGCGGAGTATCGCTGGTACGTGGACCCTCTGGATGGAACCACGAACTTCGCGCATGGGTTTCCGGCGTTCGCGGTGGTGCTGGGGCTTGAGCATCGTCCGGCGGGGCTGAAGCCGGAGGAAGACGGCGTGATGACGGCGGGCGTGATCTACGATGCGCTGCGCGATGAGATGTTCACGGCGGAGAAGGGCAAGGGCGCGTGGCTGAACGGGAAGCCGATTCATGTGTCGAAGGTGAAGACGCTGCAGGAGTCTTTGACCGCTACGGGGTTCCCGAGCCATAAGCGGCACCTGAATCCGAATGTTCACTTCTACTACCAGATCACGCTGCGGTCGCATGGCGTGCGGCGTGCGGGTTCGGCTGCGCTGGACCTTGCTTATGTCGCCTGTGGGCGGCTGGAGGGGTTCTGGGAGTTCAACTTGAATCCGTGGGATACGTCGGCGGGCGTGCTGCTGGTCGCGGAGGCCGGTGGCACGGTGACGCACTTTGACGGTGGGGCGTTTACGCTCGACAGCCGCGAGGTGCTGGCGACCAATGGGCTGATCAAGGATGAGCTGGTGCACGTCTTTACCGAGCTGTTTGCCGGACGCGATCTGGAACCGATTCCTACTCCTGCGGAGTTCGCGGCCCGGAGGGCGGCAGAGGGACGGTAGGGATAGAGCCCCCGCCTATGTCCGGGTGCCCCATCCTTCGCGGTTTTATTGCGAAGGGTGGGATGCAGGATGGTCGTACTGGAAGGAACAGAACCGTACTGATGTTGAGCAGAGTTCATCCCACCCTTTCCGACGATGAGACTGTCGTAAAGGATGGGGCACCCGATCATCCTGCAAAGAAATTTAGCTGGCGACGGAGATCTCTTCTTCGAGGCGCTGCTTCTCGAAGAGGCTGGTGTAGTAGCCGTTCAGGGCGATCAGCTCGTCGTGGGTTCCAAGCTCGGCGATGCGACCCTGCACGAGCACGGCGATCTGGTCGGCGTGGCGTGCGGTCGAGATGCGGTGCGAGATGAAGATGGTCGTGCGGCCCTGCATGACCTTTGCGAGCCCCTGCAAAATCTTTTCTTCGGTGTAGGTGTCGACCGAGGCGAGAGCGTCGTCGAGGATGAGGATGCGCGGGTCGCGGATGATGGCGCGGGCGATGGAGGTGCGCTGTTTCTGGCCTCCCGAGAGAGTGACGCCGCGCTCGCCGACCATCGTGTCGAAGCCGCGGGGGAACTCCAGAATTTCGGTGCGGATGTGCGCGGTAGAGGCGGCGTCTTCGATCTGCCGGTCGGTGGCGTCGGGGGCTCCGAAGGAGATGTTGTGGCGAATAGTGTCGGAGAAGAGGAAGGTCTCCTGCGGGACGAAGCCGATGTTGGCGCGGATCTCTGCGAGCGGGTAGGAGCGGATGGGGGCTCCGTCGAGCAGGACCATGCCGGGTGCGGCGTCTTCAAGGCGCGCAATCAGGGAGACGAGCGTGGATTTGCCTGAGCCGGTGGGGCCAACGACCGCGAGGGATGATCCAGCGGGAATGTGGAGGTTGATGTTGTCGAGGACGGTGGGGCCGGAGGGGTAGGCGAAGGAGAGGTTCTTGAACTGGATGTCTCCTCCGAGGTTGCAGAGCGGGAGAGTGGAAGAGACGAGGGCGTCGTCCGGCGTGGGGGTGTTCGGGTGGGGGCGACAGGCGAGCAGCGTGGGGTCGTCTGCGATGGTGGGCTGCTGCTTGAGCAGCTCGTCGATACGGGCGACAGAGGCGGTTCCGCGCTGGAAGAGGTTGATGACCCAGCCGATGGCGATGATAGGCCAGATGAGCTGCACCATGTAGACGTTGAAGCTGGTGAACTCGCCGACGCTGATGTGGTGCTGCGCGACCTCGTGGCCGCCGACGAGCAGGGTGATCATCAGCGAAAGGCCGAGGACGAATTCCAGCGTGGGCCACAACATGGCCATCAGGCGGACGAGGTGCAGGCTGCGACGGATGTACTCGCGGTTGGCCAGCTCGAAGGAGGCGATCTCGGCGTCTTCCTGCGCGAAGGCGCGGATGAGGCGGGCTCCGGAGAAGTTCTCCTGCGCCTTGGCGGAGATGTCGGAGAACATGGACTGGATGCGCTCGAAGCGGCGATGAATGCGGTTGCCGAAGTATTGCACCAGCACCGAGGCCGCGGGCAGAGGAACGAAAGCAAAGAAGGTCAGCTTATGGCTGATGCGGTACATGAAGGGCAGCGCGGCGCAGGTGAAGACCAGGGTGTTCGCGCTGTACATGATGGCCGGGCCGAGAAGCTGGCGGACGGCGTTGAGGTCGTTGGTGGTGCGGGCCATGATGTCGCCGGTGCGGTGCGTGTGGTAGAAACCGGGCTCCTGGCGTTCGAGGTTGGCGAAGAGGTCGTTGCGGAGGTCGTACTCGATCTCGCGGGAGGCCCCGATGATGACCTGCCGGGTGATGTAGAGAAAGACCGCCGAGCCACTTGCGACGGCGAGCAGGCTGAGGGCGTGGGTGACGACCTTCTGCTGGGTGATACTGCCGTGGCGCATGTCGTCGATGGCGTGGCCGATGACGATGGGGAGCAGCACCTTGAGCGAGTTATAGAAGATGACGGCGACGCCTCCCCACGCGAGGGACTTCCAGTAGCGCTTGAGGTAGGGGGCGAGAGGTTTGAGGCGATCCATCATCATGTATGTATTAGTTTAAAGCCGCAGAGATTAGATACCCGCGCAGGCGGGAGGGGTGCGAAGAATTGCTCCTCTCGCCTGCGCGGGTATTTTGTTGAAGGGAAACGGATTACTGGTTGGGCTGCGAACCGTTGGCGGGAGATTCCGGCTGCTGGGGCAGGGATTCGGACTGGGAGACCAGCTCAAGGTCGAAGATGAGGTCGGCCTTGGCGGGGATGACGGGGGGACGTCCGGTTTCGCCGTAGGCAAGCTGCCAGGGGATGTAGAGGCGGCGCTTGCCTCCGACGCGCATGCCCTCGAAGCCGGTATCCCAGCCTGCGATGACCTGCCGTGCGCCGTAGGGGAAGACGATGGGCTCGCCGCCGGGATGGTCGTGCGAGGAGTCGAACTTGGTGCCGTCAGGGAGCCAGCCGGTGTAGTGAACGGTGTAGTACTGGCGGGACTTGGCAAGCTCGCCGGTGCCGATCTGGGTGTCGATGTAGCGGAGGGCGTAGAGGCTCTGGGGCATTCCCTCTACCTTCGGGACATTGGGCGGGTTGTCTGCTGGGTTCATAACTGGGGCTGCGGGCGCGGGTGTTGTCGCGGCTTGCGTGGCGGGCTTCGCTGGGGACTTTGCAGCGGTTGTCGCGGTGCGCCGGTGCGTCTGCGTCGTGGTGGTCTTTTTCGCGGGAGCCGGGGTGGTGGCGGTCTGGGCTGCGGCGGAGACGGCGACGAGCGTCACCAGGGCGAGAGAGGGTCGAAGTGTCATCGTGGTCTTTAGTTTAGGCCAGACAACGGTCTTTCTTCACGCTGGGCGGGGAATCTCTTGGAGAAGGGAAAGGTCCGCTCGGCGGAGCGGACCTTTCGGGGATGAGATGCGAGGTGATTTAGCGACGGCCTCCGCGACCGCCTGCAAATCCGCCGCGATGCTCGCCGCCGCCCTCGTGGCCAGGGTTTCCGACGTGTCCCAGACCGTCACGGCCTTCATTAGCGTGGAAGTGCTCGAAGGGACGCGCGCCGCGCTCGGGGAAGGGGCCTGCGTAGCCGTGACGGGGGTCCCAGCGGTTATCGACGTGTCCGTAGAAGCCGCGCGGGCCGTGGAACCAGGGACCGGCTCCGATGAAGATGCCGCCGGTGAACCAGTCGGGTCCGTAGTAGCCGTAGGGAGCGCAGTTGTAGGGGGCGTAATCGTAGTAGCCGTAGGGACAGACTGGGGCCGGACCGATGTTGATGTTGATCTGGGCCTCGGTGGTTTTTGAAGAACTCGCAAACAGGAGTCCGGTGGCAAGCGCCAATGCTCCTAAAAATTTTGAAGTACGCATATTGTTATTTTCACCTCAGGTAATAAGACGGTTTGTGTGGAATCAATCAGACATCCTGATTGAAAAACAGAGGCTTATACGATTTTCGACGATAGAAACCCGCTGGGAGTTTCTTCGGGAGGCTCGTATCCTGCAAAAACGCCTTCGCCGAGCCTCAGAATGACAGTTTTGTCATGGTGCTGGTAACAGTACCTGTCCCTGGTTAGGTCGAGGTGCGGAGCAGCAGGTAGGTTCCGGCGATGCCGAAGAGGAGGTCCGGGGACCAGGCTGCGAGCATCGCGGGCAGCGTATTGACGTTGCCCATCGCCTGAAAGAGCGCATCGACGACCCAGTAGGCGATGGCGAGTCCGATGGCGGTGGCGACTCCCGCGAGCGAGCCTCGCTTGCCCATTGAAAGCGCGAACGGGATGGCGAGGATGGCCATGACCAGCGTGATGAGCGGATAGGCGAGCTTGCGGTTGAGCTGCACGCTGAGGCGCTTGGTGTCGAAGCCAGACTGGTTGAGGTCGGAGATATAGCGCGACAGTTCGTTGTAGCTCATCTCCTGCGCGGGGCGGTCTTCCTTGACGAAGTAGGAGGGCTGCTCGTGGATGTCGGGGAAGGCGGTGACAGTGAAGGGCTGATAGGAGGCGATGGTGTCGCCCTCGAAGGTGCGCTGCCAGCCGTTTTCGAAAATCCATTGGCCCCACTGGTTGCCGCGCTCACTCCAGTGCGCCGAGGTGGCGAAGATGCGGCGCTTGAGAGCGAAGGTTTTAGGGTCGAACTCGAAGACGGTGAGGTTGGCGAAGACGTTCCGATTGGCGTCGAAGAACTGGTAATAGAAGACGCGTGTGGGCGAGCCGCTGGGGCCATTCTGGCCGGAGATCCACTTGCGGTCGGGGCGAAGGAAGGTCTGCGCGGGCTTGTTCTTGATGACGGAGCGCAGGGCTTCCTGGCGGCGGTTGGCCGCGGGGAGGTACAACTCATCGAAGGCGAAAAGCAGCGCCGCGATCATGATGGTCGTGACGAGGATGGGGGTCACGATGCGGTAGAGGCTGATGCCGGTGGCCTTCATGGCGGTCAGCTCCGAGGAGCGGCTGAGGGCTCCGAAGGTGACGAGCACGGCGACCAGAACGCAGAGCGGAGTGACGTTGTAGAGGATGAAGGGGATGAGGCTGGTGAGGTAGTCGCCGACCGTGACCAGAGGCGTGCGGTTGCGGATGATGTCGCCCACCAGCTCGAAGAGGGTGAAGATGAGGAAGAGAGTAGAGAAGGAGAAGAGGATCAGCGCGAAGTTGGTGGTGTACTCGCGCATGACGTAGTCGTCGAGCAGCAGGGGGAACTGGATGTGGAAGGTGCTGCGAAAGCGGCGAAGCTGCGTGGCGATGTTGAGCGAGCCGCTGGCGGAGGCAAGGCGGCGGCCGCGGGGGAAGCGGTCGAGCAGCTTGTTGATCCAGACACCGAGGGAGGAGGCGAGGCCGAGGGCGATGCTGCCGCGCGACATCTGGTAAAGCAGAAGGATTCCGGCGATGCTGAAGAGGATGTTCGCTCCCCAGACGCCGAGGAAGGGAGGCAGCTTGCCGTTTTTGGCGAAGGCAATGCCGATCTGCGAGAGGATGTAGTAGACGAAGACCAGAACGATGGTCAGGACGAAGCCGGTGGACTTGCCTCCCCGCTTGGAGGCGATGCCGAGCGGAACGCCGATGAGCATGAGAACGAGGCAGGCGAAGGGGTAGGAGAAGCGCCGGTTCAACTCGATGCGGTAGATGCGGGCGCTCTGGCCGGGGACGGTGTTGTCGGGCGAGTGGCTGAGACGCCACAGGTCGGGCAGGGGGAGCGCGAGCAGAGGAGTGTCGGAGCGGCCGAGGTGTGGGTCTTCCTGGGTGCCAGTCTGGATGGGCAGATCAGTGGAAGCGAAGGTGGAGATGTTGTACTGGTTCGGGTCGGTGGGTGAGGTCTGGTGCTGGCCTCCGTCGATCAGGTGGAGGCGGATGCTTCCGGGGTCGTTGGAGACGACGACAGCCTGGTCGGCGGTGGTGATGTTGGGGTTCGCGGGCTGGGTGAGGTCGGCGAGGAAGACGTGACGCCAGAGGGCGGCTCCAGAAGCGGGGCGGACGTCCTGAATAAAGAGGACGTAGTTGCGGAAGTCTTCGTAGAAGACGCGGGGCTGGACCTCGAAGGAAGCCTGCGAGGACTTGAGCGAATCCTGAAGCGCGAGCGTTGCGGAGGCGGCTCGGGGCGCGAGGTAGAGCGAGTTGAAGAGTCCGAGCGCGACGGCTACCGCCGAGACGATGGAGACGATGCGGACGAAGCTGAGGACTCCCATGCCTGCGGCGCGCATGGCGGTGATCTCGGAGTCGGAGGCGAGGCGCGAGAGGCCAAGCAGGATGCCGACGAGAACCGCCATCGGGATGGTGACGATGAGGAAGTTCGGAAGCAGGTAGGCGAAGATGCGCAGGACGTCGGTGAGCGAGGCGGAGTCGCGCACGACCAGCTCGAGGATGTGGCCGAGGTCGCGCATGAAGAGCACGAAGGTGAAGAGGGCTCCGCCAAGCAGGGCGTGAGAGGTGACCTCGCGGAGAATGTACCGGGTGAAGATGCGCATGACGTGGGCTCGTGCCCACTCATGAGTTTATCGTGACTGACCGGGGTTTAGTGGGAGAAGAGGAGGCGATCGCGCTGGGCCTGGTCCCCGGCGACGTAGGAGGAGGCGAACCAGCTTTTGGGCTGGCCGCTGATCTTGATGGGTTTTTGCAGGGTGAGGGCCTTCTGTGTGTCGCTTGTGGAGAGCGTGGTGGTCTGGTTCATGCGGGCGCGGAAGTGCAGGTGGTCGAAGATCTGCAGGGCGTCGAGGGCATAGGCGGTGGCGATGCGCTGGTCCTGAAGGACGATGAGATTGTCGCCGTTGCCGGTTTCGCCGGAGGGCGAGAGGTTGGAGGAGCCTGTGTAGACACGGGCAGAAGGAAGGTTGAAGTCGGTGACGACGAACTTGTTGTGCTCGTTGATGCCGGAGCCTCCGCTCCACTCGGCGGAGAAGGGAGGGGGAGCCTTCTTGGAGAGATAGCTGAAGGGAACGAGCGCGACGGTGCCGTCGGGCTTGGTGATCTCGAGCGAAGAGGTCTTGTCGGAGATGCCGTAGGAGAAGAGGTCGCGCTTCATCAGGCGGTCGACGGCTTCTCGGACTGCGCCGGATTTCGTCTGGTAGAGGAAGGCGATGGCGAAGAAGACGGCGGTAGTGGCGTCGTCCATCGCCTTGCCGATGGGGTCGAGCGAGAGGTCGGCGGAGGCGTGCGGAGAGAAGCAGAGCTGCAGGTCGGGTTTGCCTTCCAGCGGTGCCGCGTGCCAGCTTGCGAAGAAGGCGTTCGAGAGGAGGCCCGGGGAGTTCTGGAAGGCGAGGTCGAAGTACTGCGAGAAGAGTCCTGCGACGTCTTCGCTGGTGAAGAGCAGGGCATTGTTCGCTTGGATATAGATGCCGCGGAAGCTGAAGTTGGTGGACCCGAAGAAAACCTTGGTGGCCTTGCCGTTCTTCTTCACGATCAGCACTTTGTTGTGCTGGAGGCTCTTGAAGTGCATCCGGTGGACGTTGCTCGCGCCAGCGGAGGTGACCAGCTTTGCCGCGGCCAGCGAGGCATCGTTGGTGGGCTTTTCGTGGCTGCCCGAGTCGTCGATGATGATTCGAAGGCGCTGTCCGAGAGAGGCGAATTTGCCGACGATATCCGGCTCGTCGAGGTCGTAGGCGAAGACGTCGAGGGTGAGGGAGGCGTCGTTGACGACCTCATCCAGCAGAGAGAAGAGCAGGTCGTAGGCTTCGAAGCCAAGCCACTCGTAGACACCGGCGGGGGCCTTCGACTTGTCGAAGGATAGGCCGGATTGCCTGCTGGTCGGAATGACGTTGGGATCGTTATGAAACTTGTCGACGTAGGCCTGTGAGGAGGCAAAGCTGCGGGTGAAGCCGATGTCGAGGAAGTCGCTGTAGGTTTCTTTGGAGAGAGGAATATCGACCGTGACCTGATCCCCGGCGACGAGCTTGTTGTCCGTCGGCATGTGTTGCTTGGTGATGCGGTAGCGGTAGGTGCCGTCTTTGGGGTCGTAGGGGAAGTGCATCCAGCGGAACTTCTGAAACGGGGCCACGAGCGAAGGGAAGTTGCGGAAGCCATTCACTGCGTCGCTGGCGGGCTGGTCGTAGGAGAAGGCGATGCGGTTGCGAAGAGGCGAGTAGAGCCGGTTGCCGGGGCTCTTGACCTCGATGGAGAAGCCGACGAAGTCCGGCTCGGGGTTGGTGACGTCCATGCCGAGAAGGCACATGCGCTCGCCGCGCCAGAGCTTGGCGGTAAGGCTATTATGTTTGCCGGAGTTCATGAAGTCGCTCATCGAATCCCCTTGTTTTTTATTGAGGCGAACGAGCAGGCCCGTGACGTGCGCCCACTATATCGCGGGCATGTCATGGGAGTGTGACACGGCTGTTTTTACGGATTGGCGATGAAGCGGTAGCCGATGCCGCGTACGGTGAGAAGGTGCTGCGGGTGGGCGGGGTCGTCTTCGATGTAGCGGCGCAGGCGGACGATGAAGTTATCGATGGCGCGGGTGTCGGTGTCCTCGTGGACGCGCCAGACCTGCTCGAGAATCTCCTTGCGGGAGACGATCTGGCCCTCGCGCTCGGTGAAGTACCGGAGAAGGTCCGCCTCCATGACGGTGAGCTGCGTGGTGCGGTTGGGGGCGACCAACTCCAGCTCGTCGAAGAGGATGGTGCGGTGGTTGAAGTGGTATTCGGACGCGGGGCCGGTGGGCTTAGCCTCGTCGGCTGCGTGGGGAACGGCAGAGTGGTGCTGCCATGCGGTGCGGCGAAGCAGCGACTTGATGCGGACGAGGAGAATGTTGAGGTCGAAGGGCTTGGGGAGATAGTCGTCGGCCCCGGCCTCGATGCCTTCGAGGACGTCTTCGGGGCGCGAGCGCGCGGTGAGCATCAGGACCGGCGTGAAGCGTTGCGCCTCGCGAAGAGAGCGGACGATCTGGAAGCCGTCGGCTCCGGGCAACATGCAGTCGAGGAGGACGGCGGCGATGGGCTCTTCGGGGTGAAGAAGATAGTCGAGGGCGGCGTCGCCATCGGCCTCGTGGTGGGTGCGGTAGCCTTCTGCCTGCAGGTTGAAGAGAAGTCCCTGCGCGAGATGTTCTTCGTCTTCGACGACGACGATAAGGGGGGCTGACTGGCTCATGCTTTCTCCTGAAGCTGCCGGCTGCTCTCGGAGGGCGCGGCAGGGGTGTTGGTGGCTGGAGGATTGGCGAGAGGGAGAGTCAGGGTGATGGTGGTTCCCTGGTTCAGGCCGGGACTGGAGGCGGTGGCGTTGCCGCCGTGCTGGCGGGCGATGGCGCGGACAAGGAAGAGTCCGAGGCCGGTGCCCTTGATGCGGAGCATTGTGCGGCCGGGGACGCGGTAGAAGCGGTGGAAGATGCGCTTGTGCTGGTTGGGGGGAAGCCCGAGGCCGGTATCCGTGATGGTCAGGGTGGCCCAGGTGTAATGCGTGATGAAGAGCGAACAGCGCACGTGGACGCTATCGGGAGAGTACTTCACGGCGTTGTCGAGGATGTTGAGGATGGCGGTGCGGAGGTCTTCGGCGATCCCCAGGACGCGGAGGTGGATGCCGCCGGGGACAGGGGTGAGGACGACGGCGTCCTTGGGGAGATGATGGCGTTGCAACGTGATAGCGATGCAGTCGGCGACGAGGGGTTCGAGGTCGAGCAGGACGCGGCTTTGCTGACGGTTGCGCTGGCCAAGCTGTCCGGCCTTGAGAACCTGCTCGACGGTGGCGAGCAGGCGGTCGGAGTCGGCGAGCATGTTGGTGTAGAACTGCTGCCGCTGGGCCTCGTCGACGGGGCGGCGCTGCAGGGTTTCGAGATAGAGCCGGATGCTGGCGATGGGAGTCTTCAGCTCGTGCGTGACGGCGTTGAGGAAGGAGTCCTGCCGCTCGTTGCGGCGGATCTCGCGGACGAGGAAGACGGTGTTCAGGACGACGCCCGCGATGAGCAGAGCGAAGAGAATGACCCCGACGACCGCGAGGGCGACGGCGCGCTCGTTCAGGACGATCCAGCCGATGTTCAGCGTGATGGCCAGACCGACCAGAAGCACGCCCAGCGTGATGAAGAAGGCGATGGTTCCGCGGCGTCGAGTGATATTCATACGGCCCTGCTTATGAGTGTAGCTGTTTTGAAAAGAAGATCTTCCCGGTAAAGCGTCTGGTTGCGTAGGATGGCTGCCATGAATCGGCGGACCTTATTGCAGGGGATGGGAGCGGCAGCAGCTTTGCCGTTCATGGGCGGCCTTGCCGCGGAAGCACAGAGCGCGGAGGTCGGCCCGGACACCGTGTATGAACTACGCATCTACCACACGAGCAAGCTGGAGGCTCTGCTGGCGCGCTTCGGAGGACAGGAGACGAAGCTTTTCGAGAAGGCGGGGATGCACTGCGTGGGCTTCTGGACTCCGACGGACGATCCTCTGAAGGGAGCGACGTTGATCTATCTTCTGCGCCACAAGAGCAGAGAAGCGGCTGATGCAAGCTGGAAGGCGTTTCGCGCCGATCCGGAGTGGCAGAAGGTCAAGGCGGAGAGTGAGAAGGATGGAACGCTGGTCGATAAGAACGAATCGACGTTTATGGCATTGACGAGCTTCTCTCCGAAGGTTTAAACAGAAAAGCCGGTGCGACGGGGGCTCGCACCGGCTTTGGTCTGGTTACGGGGTCTACTGGAACTCGGCGCGGCAGCCGCGATCGACCCAGACGCCGCGGCGGTCGGTGCCCCAGGTCTGTCCCTGAATGCAGGCCGAGCCACTGATCTGACGGCTCATGCGGACGCGATTGTAGCTGCTTCCGTTGGGAATCGAGCAGTAGTGACGGCGTCCGTCGTCGGAGGAGCAGGTGAAGGTCTGCCGGTTGTTATTATTGTTCCAGTTGTTGCCAGGCCTGTTGTTGTTGCCCCAATTGCCGGGGCGGCCATTGTTGCCGCCGGAGACAAACTCGGCGCGGCAGCCGCGGTCGACCCAGACTCCATTGTTGTCGTAGCCCCAGGTCTGTCCCTGAATGCAGGCGGAACCGCTGATCTGGCGGCTCATGCGGACCCCGCCGCGGGTGTCGATGCCGCAGTAGTGGCGGCGTCCGTCGTCGGAGGAGCAGGTGAGCGCCTGACCGCCGTTGTTGCCTCCGAAGCCTCCTCGTCCAGTCGTGAACTCTGCGCGGCAACCGCGGTCGACCCAGATGCCGTTATTGTCATATCCCCAGGTCTGTCCCTGGATACAGGCGGAACCGCTGATCTGGCGGCTCAGGCGAATTCCTCCGCGGACGTCGGCTCCGCAGTAGTGACGTCCGCCATCGTTCGACGAACAGGTGATGGTGCTCTGAGCAGAGGCGCGGGACGACGCAAAGAAAAGACCGCAGCCCATAAAGAAAAGTAATGCAGCAAACCTGAATTTCGAGATCATTGGAACCCTCGTTCGGCTGAAGATTTTTTGGATGAGCTATCCCGGAACAATTATGTCGTGTGGTTCCAGAAGATAATCCATGTATTTTTGCCTGTCGAGTGGGATGCAGATTTTTCGAGAAGGTATGTATCAGCAAATGCAGGGTTTTGCGATTCTGGCTGCGCTCTATTTAACCTGCCGTTTAAAACGGTTGTGGGGAGCAGAGTTCTCTGCTCCCCACAAGTGATGCGGATGGGCCAGGCTTACATGCCCGCTGGCTTGGGATTGGCCGGGTCGAACTGGGCGACCTGAACCTTCTGGGCGAGGCCGATCTTCGACAGGAACCAGATGCCGTAGTAGTTCACGTCGAACTCGTACCAGGCGAGGCCGTGGCGTGCGCTGACGGGGTGGGCGTGGTGGTTGTTGTGCCAACCCTCGCCGCCGGTCAGAAGAGCCACCCACAGGCTGTTACGCGAATCGTCGCGGGTCTCGAAGCGGCGGCTGCCCCAGAGGTGCGTGGCCGAGTTGACCAGCCAGGTGGCGTGCAGGCCGAGCGAGGTGCGGAGGAAGGTTCCCCAGAGGACCATGCCGACGGCTCCGACGATGCGGTGACCGGGGGCAGCAAGCGCTGCGCCAAGGGCAATCTGGAGGAAACCGGCGACGGTGAGCGGCAACCAGTGGTACTTCGAGAGCCACACGTGGACCGGATCGCGGGTAAGGTCGGGGGCGTAGCGGCCGAGCAGGGCCGTCTCCGAGTGCAGGGCGCGGCCAGAGAGAATCCAGCCGGCGTGAGCCCACCAGGTTCCGTCGTGCGGGGTGTGCGGGTCGCCTTCCTGGTCAGAGAACTGGTGATGGACGCGGTGCGTGGCCACCCAGAAGATCGGGCCTCCCTCAAGCGCCATCGTGCCGCAGATGGTCAGGAAGTATTCCATCCACTTGGGGGTCTTGTAGCCGCGGTGCGTCAGCAGGCGGTGGTAGCACATGCCGATGCCGACGTTGATGGCGAAGAAGTACATCACCATGGCGACGGCAAGGTTCGTCCAGGAGAAGAAGAAGAGCGCGGCGATGGCTCCGACGTGGAAGAGGCCCATCGCGATGGCGGTGATCCAGTTGATCCGACCCTGCTGGTACTGGCGTCCCATGCGCAGGTCTTCACGAACCTTCTTTGCCGTTTTAGCTGCAACCGAAATGGGCTGCGCGGAGCTGGAGGTTTGGGAGATGTCTTCGGTGGGAATCAGGGATTGGTTCATGGTCTGTTTCTTCCTTCCTGAGAACTTCTATTCCGAAGCTAACAGGATGCGGGAGAAGCGGGTGTAAGACTTTTGTAATGCTGCGCGACAGTCAGAAAAGCCGGTGGAAACAGAAGCGGCATCGCTGGTTGCGATGCCGCTGGTGGAATGAAGTGAGGGCAGGAATCAGGGAAGAAGGGTGGTTGGGCGGAGAATCAGAGAAGCCGCTGCGCGGGTGGTTTCGCCTGCCTTCAGGTAGTTGCCATAGCCCACGATGATGGTTGAGCCGATCAGCAGGGCAAGTCCGAGCGCTACGAGCATCTTCGTGCGGGCGCTGGTTCCGCGCCACTCCTTGAGGGCGAGGCCCCAGAGCGTGGCGAAGAGGATGATCGACGCCATGTGCAGGGTCCACGAGGAGAAGTCGTACTTGCCCATCTTCGTCTGGCCCATCGAGTAGAAGAAGAACTGGAAGTACCAGATGACTCCCGCAAGCGCCGCAGAGAAGTAGTTGAAGACGAGGGTGCGCGGCGAGAGACGGTCGTAGGTCGAAGGATCGAGCGGGTCGAAGTCGACCATCGTGTAGCCGGAGGCATGGGTGGCGCGCATGGGATTCATGCCGGGCTCGCCGAGGAACTGCTTGTAGCTCTGGTTTTTGATGATAAGGATGACCGACCAGATGAAGTTGGTGAGGAAGCCTCCCCAGAGAACGACGATGAGGACCGGGAGGTTCTGCCAGAGATCGAGCCGTTGGTGGGCCAGCAGCTCGGTGCGGGCGACCTCGGCGATGGGGGCTCCTGCCTTCAGGCCGAAGGCGAAGAAGGAGCTCATGATGCCGGCGAAGACCGCGACGGCGAGTCCCTTGCCGATGTTGTAGTCGACCTCGCCGGACTCGGCCAGGTCTTCCACCGTGATCTCGCGCTCCTTGGCGAACCCGGCGGCTCCGTTGACCGCGACGGCGATGAGGCAGACCGCGACGCCTGCGAGGATGACCAGGCCCGAGCGCTCATGCAGGATGGAGGACATCTCTCCGGAGTAGATGGGAGGGATGAGGGTTCCGAAGGCGGTGCAGAGGCCGAGCGCGATGGAGTAGCCGAGGGCGATTCCGAGATACCGGATGGCGAGCCCGAAGGTGAGTCCGCCGACGCCCCAGAGGATTCCCCAGAGGATCGCGAAGTGGAAGCTGGAGGGGTTCTGCTGGTAGGCGGTGTGGAGCACGCCGGTCAGGTTGGGGACGAAGATCGACGCCAGCAGCACGGGGGCTACGATCCATGCGGCGAATCCCTGGATAAGCCAGTAGATCTCCCATGACCAGCGCTTGATGCCGCGGAAGGGAATAAAGTTGGTGGCGGAGGCGAAGCCGCCGATCCAGTGATAGATGACGCCGAGAAAAGGATTTGGTCCCACGAAGTCTCCTGTTTGAGCAATGATAAAGACAATCGTTCTGAAAGCGCGTTATCGTAGCTGACAACAGATTGTAGCTGGAAATAAACTCTCTATTGAATTCTTGACGTCCGTTGATCGCACCCCGGAGGTAAGTCTGCGAGTCTCCCTGTTTATCACCTGTTATAACGACACGCTGTTTCCCGAAACCGGGAAGGCCGTCGTTAGAGTACTTGAACGGCTGGGCCATACGGTAGAGTTTCCCGCGGGGCAGACCTGCTGTGGGCAAATGCACTGGAATACCGGCTACCAGGCGGAGGCTCTGCCGCTGGTGGGCCGCTTCGTCGAGCAGTTCCGCAATGCTGAGGCCGTCGTGGTTCCTTCGTCAAGCTGCGTGGCGATGATGCGCGATCACTACCCGAAGATGGCCGAGCAGATGGGCGACCACAAGCTGATGGCTGAGGTCGAGATGCTGCTGCCGAGGGTGTTCGAGTTCTCCGAGTTTCTGACGAAGCGGCTGGGGCTTGAGGATGTGGGGGCGTACTATCCGCATCGCGTGACCTACCATGCGAGCTGCCACGGGCTGCGGAACCTCGGGCTGGGCGATAGTCCTCTGAAGCTGCTGCGGGCGGTGAAGGGGATCGACCTGGTCGAGATTGAGAATATGGACCGCTGCTGCGGCTTCGGCGGAACCTTCGCGGTGAAGAATGCCGATGTTTCGAGCGCGATGCTGGCCGAGAAGACGACCGCTGTGTTGAACACGAAGGCCGAGGCCTGTACGGCCTGCGACAATAGCTGCCTGATGCATATACAGGGAGGGCTGCACCGTCAGCGCACGGGCGTCAAGACGGTTCATCTGGCCGAGATTCTGGCCGGGGCGGAAGAGGGGGCGCTATGAGTTCTTTTGGTGCGGTGCTCGATCCGAAGACTTCGCCGACGTTTCCGATTGCGGCTCGGGCGACGCTCGAGGATACGCAACTCAGGAAGAATGTTCGCCATGCCACCGAGGTGATCCAGAACAAACGCGCCCGCGTGGTGGGCGAGATGCCGGACTGGCAGCAGCTTCGTGAGAGCGGGAAACAGATTCGCCAGCACACGATGGACAACCTCGACTTCTACCTTGAGGAGTTCGAGCGCAACTGCACGGCGGCGGGCGGGCAGGTCCATTGGGCGAGGGATGGCGAAGAGGCTAAACGCATTGTCGTGGAGCTGGCGAAGGCGAGCGGCTCGCCCGAGGTCATCAAGATCAAGTCGATGACGACGGAGGAGATTCACCTGAATCTCGCGCTGGAGGCTGCGGGGATTCACGCCTACGAGACGGATCTTGCGGAGCTGATTATTCAGCTTGGACACGACCAGCCTTCGCACATTGTCGTGCCTGCGCTGCACAAGAACCGCCAGCAGATTCGCGAGATCTTTCAGCGAGAGATGAACCTGCCGGAGCTGGGCGAGAAGCCGCAGGATCTCGCCGATGCCGCCCGCAGGTTTCTGCGCGAGAAGTTTTTGCGCGTGAAGACGGCGGTGAGCGGGGCGAACTACCTGATCGCGGAGACGGGGGGCGTGTGCATCGTCGAGAGCGAGGGCAACGGAAGGATGTGCCTGACGCTGCCGGAGACACTGATTACCGTCGCGGGGATCGACAAGGTGCTGCCGCGCTTTCAGGATCTTGAGGTGATGTTGCAGCTTCTGCCTCGCTCGGCGACGGGCGAGAGGATGAACCCGTACAACTCCATCTGGACGGGCGTGCGTGAGGGGGATGGGCCGAAGAATTTCCACGTGGTCCTGATGGACAATGCGCGCACGGAGGTTCTGGCCGACGGCGAGGGGAGGCAGACGCTGAACTGCATCCGGTGCGCGGCCTGCCAGAACGCCTGCCCGGTCTACCGGCAGACGGGAGGCCACGCTTATGGCTCGGTGTACGCGGGGCCGATCGGGGCGATCCTGACGCCGCAGTTGCAGTTGCTTCAGCACTCGCAGACGCTGCCGTATGCCTCGTCGCTGTGCGGAGCCTGCTACGAGGTCTGCCCGGTGAAGATCAATATCCCCGAGGTGCTGATCCATCTTCGCAACAAGGTCGTCGAGCAGAAGGGACTGACCGCGGAGTCGGTCGCGATGAAGACCGCGGGGGCAATCTTCCGGTCGGAGCGGCGCTTCCGCGCGGCGCAGCGGCTGGGGCGGTTTGCTGAGACTCCGCTGGTCCGCAAGGACGGCAACGGCGAGGGCTGGATCGGCTGGCTGCCGGGGCTGCTGGGAGGATGGACGCAGGTGCGCGATCTGAAAGAAATGCCGAAGGAGACCTTCCGCGACTGGTGGGAGAAGAGGGGGAGCCGTGGCAACTGAGCAGGCGGGTATCGACACTTCGGCGGCGCGGGCAGAGGTCCTGCGGCGCATCCGTGCTGCGAATCGCGGCATAGTGAATGCGTCCAGTGTGGCGGAGCAGTGGAGTGGCATCGAGCGCGGCTATCGCAGGTCGGCGGATCTTTCGCAGGAGCAGATCCTCGATCTTCTGGAAGACCGGCTGCACGACTACGACGCGCATGTGGTGCGAACTTTGGAGGCCGGGATCGCCGCGACTGTGGCGAAGATGCTGACCGAGCGAGGGAAGAGGAAGATCGTGATTCCTCAGGGGATGCAGCCGGAGTGGCTTCCTGAGGGATTCGAGTTCGTGGTGGACGAGGGGGCCTCGCATCAGGAACTGAACGGCGTCGAGGGAGTGTTGAGCGCTTCGACCTGCGCGATTGCCATTACCGGCACGGTGATTCTGCAGAATGTTCCGGGGCAGGGGCGAAGGGCGATCTCTCTGATTCCCGACTATCACCTTTGCCTTGTGCGGGTTGAGGATGTGGTCGAGACTGTACCGGAGGCGATGGATCGCCTGCGTGCGACTTCGACGCTGCCGACGACGTTCTTCGCCGGACCTTCGGCGACGGCGGACATCGAGATGACCCGCATCAAGGGAGTTCACGGACCCCGGTTTCTGGATATCGTCCTTGTGGGCTAGTTCTGGTGGACCGGTGGCTGGTTCTGGGTGAATAGAGGAGCCTTGAGGCTCCTCTTTCTCAGGGCCGGCATCTTAGCCCGCAGGTTCCCCGTGATCCGTTGAAAGCAATTTTTACAATTCCTTGACGTTTGGGCGGCGAAAACGCTGGTGCAGTCTCGGGCTTATCTATATAGTTTCCCCACGACGTGAGCAGCACATTCACGAGGGTGGCAGCTAAAGGCCGGAGCGTGATGCAGTGATTGGCTTTCGACGATCGTTCCGGCTTCTTTGAACTCGATACTTCTGTTGCCTCGGTCAATGTCTCTGTTTCACAGGGGTTCTGGTGAGGTGTCTGCGATGAAGTCCTTTCCTCGGCGGCCTGCGTTTCTTTCCACTGTGCTTCTGTTGTTGCTTGCCTGTTCTCGTATTGCCGAAGGCCAGAATGTTTCCCCGAATATTTCCCAGACGAGCTCTTCGCAGAGAAGGCCGTCGCGAACGACCCCGGGTGGGAAGTCGATCTCGCGAGCAGCGGATGGCGTGGTGATCCCCGGGCCTCTGCGGTCGTTTCTTCGCATGGCCGGCATCAGCCAGAAGATCGCTCCGGAAGATGTTCTTCCTCTGCTGGCGCGCAACGTCTTCATGCAGGGATACAGCCACGACCATCCCACAGAATTTCTGTTGTTGCTGGATCGTTATGTCCAGCAGGCCCGCGAGTTGCAGATACTGGCGGGAACCGGCGAAGAGATTCGCGTCGAGGGATGCAGCGATGTTGGCACGCTGATCAAGATTCTTGGCTATCGCATCGTGGGCAACTGCCAGACGAAAAACCTTACGCTGGCCACCTCGGACCCGGACCGCGCCTTCCTGACGATTGATTCGGGCTTTCCCCTGATGACGCTCGAGGAGTCGCTACAGAAGGGAGCACCCTTCCTCTATGCGTTTCCTTCGACGCGGGTTCCGGTGCTGCTGCATGAGTCGGACTGGATGGCGCTGAACCGGAAGCACACGGCGACGGGACTCGTCGATCTTCTGCTGCGCGATACGGGGGTGGCGCGGCTTTACTGGGCCATGTCGCACAGCGATGACGAGACCAACCTTGCGCTCGCGCGGTCGCCCGGACTGTGGAAGCTTTCGACGCTCGCCCCTGTGCTGGACTTTTATGGCGGCCAGATCTCCATTCGTTCGGGTCGGGTGCTGGTGCCGGGAGGCAGGAGGGCGGAGCCGGTCTGGAAGGAGATGGTGGGGGCGAGTCCCGACGATGCCGGGGAGTTTGTCCTGCACCTGTTGGCGAAGGACAACGGCTGGCTGGCCGCTTATTACGATGCTCTTTCGCGCGTGGGCGGGCCTCAGCAGGAGCCCCTGACTGAACCTGAGCGAATGAAGCGAGTCTATGAGGCCTTCCGCTCCCCGGCGATTGAACCGGCGGCGACGGCGAGCGTCTTTCGCAAGGCCCCGGGGCTGCTGGTGCTGCTTACGCGCGTGGATTGGGATGCGGACGGCCAGCCGCATGTTCCGGGCGGGATTGCGGTGTGGAAGGATGTGCTCGGGCAGGGCTCCAGCTCGAAGCTGGTGAAGAACTGGGGCAAGCGCGCTCGCGGATGGGATCGCTCCGAGCAGTTGCTGGAGGCGATGGCCTCGCTCTCGCGGCTGGAGTCGGACACGGGGCCGTTGCAGGCTTATCTTACGTTGAGCGCGATTGATGCCAAGCGGCCAGCGGCCCGCAAGCTCTCGCCGGAGACGGTGCGTCTGCTGGCTACGAACTTCGCGCAGTATGGAAGCTGGTATCTCGTCTTCTCGGAGTTTCCGGAGCTGACGGATGAGTCGTTGACGCGGTTTCTCACTGTGGCGGACTCCATCGGCGGCATCTCGAACCTGATGTTGCGCGGCAATGCGGTCGGATCGTTCCAGGCGAACATCGGGTTGTGGCAAATTCTTGCGCGGCAGGGAGAGATTGCTGCGGGGGAGCGGAACGAGTCGTGGCTGAAGACCGTGGGGCCGTTCGCGAAGATCGACTCGCCGGTGCAGCTCTTCGATGCGACGCGCACATCGCTGGGTGCGGTGATGCTGGCGTCTGCGGGCAAACCGAATGCGTCGGAGAATGAACTGATCGACAGGATGGCTGGGCCCGAGCAGAGAAGCTCCGAAGGGCAGCATGTGCATGAGGAGATCGCGGACCGCATGCACAATGTGCTTGAGGACCAGAGGCTGGTTTCGCTGGATACACTGTTTGCGCTGAGCGATGGCCTCAGCGCGATGGCGCAGGGCAATTCTGCACCTCAGAACATGCTGGGGCTGGCGGGGGAGCTGCGCGAGTTCGAGATGCCAAGGCCGATCTTTACCAGCAGCGAGAAGATCACCTGGGCTCCGGGAGTGTACTCGACGCATCACGCCGAGCTGCAGATCAAGACCGACCTGACGAAGGTGATCAAGGGGCCGGGCACGAAGGCGCAGCTTGAGGCTGCTCGAGGACAACTTACGCCGTTTCTGCGCGATGCCCTCGTGGGGCTGAACTATGCCTACTACGAGCCGCCGGGAGCACAGGTGCTGCATAACAACTCGTTGTTCGTGCGCTCGCACGATTTTTCGGGGCTGTCGGTGACGACATCGGAGCGCACATGGCTGACGCCGGAGCTGATGGGTGTGGGGACTCCCGCGGGAGGAGGAGCTTACCTGATGGGCTCGCTCTCGGACCTGCCGTTTGCTCTTGCTTCCACCGAGCAGGACTTCATCGCGCCGGAGAATGTGCAGGCGCTCATCTGGAAGGAGCTGGTTCCCGATCTGCTGGTCAGCGCCACGGTTCCGCGCTGGTGGAGTGTGAGCCGCGACGAGCTTCATGCCGTGACCCTGTATCTGCGGTCGGGCGAGGAGCTTCTGATGGCCTCGGAGAACAGCCCCGAGCTGCGCGGACAGGTGACGCAGATTCTGGCCGACCGTATGGCTCCGCAGCGGCTGGAGACGCTGGACAGGTCGCTGGCCAATGGAGAGGATGCGATTGCAGTGCTCTCCCAGACGATGCCTGCGGATACCTTCTTCCTGGCCGCCGCGTTCCGCCACAGGTATCCCGGTCGCGCTGGATCGGCGGGGCCGCAGAGCCAGCAGCTCGATGCTCTTTGCGCGAAGTCTCCGGAGGAAACCTCGGCTGAGCGGCTCGCGCGTGACTTCGGCGTGCCGCACCCGGTGCTGGCGCGCACCTACGGCCCGAGCCTTCTGTATGTGAAGCCCTTCCCGTCCTTCGGAGGAGCGTCGAGCCGCCTCTTCGGCGAGTCGTGGGAGTCGAGCAACCTGTACTGGGCGAGGCTTGCGGATGAGAACGGCCTCGATCCAGCGGCGCTGAATCGCCTGGTGCCGGAGCTGACGCGCCGCATGACCGCGAAGATCTTTGCCACGGATCTCGAAGACTGGCCCGCGCTCGACCGGGCGATGCGAGAGACCGGGGAAGATTTCCGTGCCGGAAAGGTCACGCCGCTTCCTGCCGCGGCGTCAGTGACCTCGGCGCAGGGAATGAGCGATGGCCGGCAGGAGAATGCGCTTGGAGGAGCACGATGAAGAAATCTCTTCTCTCCATTTTGTTACTGTCATCGTTGCTTGTGCTGGGGAGAGGAAGACGTACCGCTGCGCAGGATGACGCGAGGATCATGGTCAACGTGGTGCTGGTGCAGTTGAACGTCGCCGTGACCGACCGAAAGGGGAACTACATCAGCGGGCTCAAGCCGGAGGACTTTGTCATTACTGAGGACAAGATTCCAGAGAAGCTTGCGACCTTCGAGGAGGGGAACGAGCCTTCGAGCAGATTGGTCTGGAGCGCTTCTGAGAACAAAATGGTGCCGCAGCCAATTGCTTCGGAGTCCACGCCGGAGACTGTGAAGGCGGATGCTCCTGTCTCCCCAAGCAACCCCACGCCGACCGGGGCGAACGTCTTCATCCTCTTCGATACGAGCAACTATATGTATCGCGGATTCGTCTTCGCGCAGGATGCGATCGCCGATTTTGTGCGTTCTCTGGAAGGCGTCTCTCGTGTGGCGTTCTACTCGTACAGCCGCGATCTTTCGCGTGGAGTTCCGCTGACGGCGGAGCGTTCGACCGTGCTGCGCGGCGTGCGAAGCACGGTTGCCGGAGACGATGCCGCGCTCTACAACTGTCTTCTGCTGACGGTGAAGGATGCGGCGCAGTTCACGGGCCGCAAGGCTATCGTCGTCTTCTCGAACGGCCCGGACAATGCGAGCCTCGTGCCTCCGGAGGACGTGGCGGAGCTGGCGCAATCGACCGGCACGATTATCTACATGATCAGCACGCGCGATGCGCAGGCCGAGCCTATCTCGACGGCGGTCTTCGAGCGCATGAGCAAGGCGACCGGAGGCAAGGCGTACTTCTCTCGAAGCTGGAAGGATGAGACGGATGCCTTCTCCTCAATCCGCGAGGACCTGGCGCATCTCTACTCTCTGAGCTACTACCCGCAGCCCAATCCCAACCGTGGATGGCGCGCGATTTCGGTGAAGCTGACGGGGGAGAACGCGCAGAAGTATCGCATTCGCACGCGTGATGGCTACCGTGTGCTGAAGCCCGCGCAGATTGCGACCACGGCAAATCCCGCGGCCTCTTCTACGGAGCCGTCAACGAAATAGCGGCAGGTTACGGCTGCCCGCGAGTTACGGCTGAAAGACCAGACGCGCTCCTTCGCCCTGCTCGTTCCACAGCGCAGTAACGTCGCTCAGGGGAACGGCGCGGAGTTGCACCTTGAAGGGCTGCGCGGCCGCAGAGGTGAAGAACTCCGTGATCGCCGCTTTGATCTGCGGCATCGAGGCGCTGCCGAAGCCGCTGCCAAGAATCTCAAGGCCGGAGCTGCGCAGTGTTGCCGCAGGGAGCGTGATGGTGGGCGCGGCGCTTCCGCCGATCTGCACGAAGCGGACCCGCGGTGCGGCGTGCGAAAGGCCTTTCTGGGCAATCGCCGCGAGGACGGCCTCTGCCGGAGGTCCCCAGAGATAGTCGAGGACAACATCGACGCCGGTCGTGTTCCACTCGTTGCGGAAGGCCGCGACCAGGGCGTCGGGCTCCTGCTGAAGCGAGATGACGGAGTCCGCGCCGAGCGCCTTCAACTCCTGCTCGTTGACGTGCCTGCCGACCGCGACCACGTGGCGCGCTCCGAGACGCTTCGCAATCTGGATGGCAAGCTGTCCTGCCGATCCGGTAGCTCCCAGGATGAGAACGCTTTCGCCTGCGACAAACTTTGCCCTCGCCTGAAGTGCGACCCACGAGGACATGCCTGGATTGGCGATGGCCGCCGCCGTGGTGTCCTCGAGTCCTTCGGGCAGGGGAATCGTAAAGTTGCCTGCTACGGAAAGCTCGGAGAAGGTTCCGAAGGGAGGCCGGGCGGCTGCGAAGTAGACACGCGTTCCGTCTTCGAGAGCTCCTACTCCATCGACTCCGGCGACGAAGGGGAACTGCCCGGTGCTGCCGTAGTGCGTGCCGTTGGCCAGCGCCTTGACGATGGGGTGCAGACCGGCGGCGGTCACCTTGACGAGGCGCTCTCCCTCCTGCGGGACCGGGTCGCTGAAGGCCTTGTACTGCGGAGGATTGGCGTAGCTTTCGACGACGGCTGCATTCATGACTTCGTTCTCCCTGTGCCAGTTATAGATGAGGCTAATACAGCCCACGTTGCAGGGAGGTTATTCCTCGCCTTCGGTCAGGTAGCAGCGCAGCAGGCCGCAGACGACGGCAACGATTCCGCCGAGCAGCATGAGCAGGGGAGCCGTCGAGGCTTTGCCGACGGCGTAAGGCAGTAGGAAGATTCCCACGCCCGCATACATCAGGATTGTCAGCAGCGTTCGCACGGTGGCCCTGTTCATTCCGCCCCCTTCTTACAACGTGCCTGCCAGCCCGATTTCAGATACGACTTCGATGGTGTAAAGTGGCCTGACCGGAATCAGACAACCGTTGCCGAACATATATACCCGGCAGTTCCACGCTGAGCAAGATTTATTTCCAGTCCTTTATTTCCAGTCGAGGGAATCCCATGAAACGCCTGAACGCCTTCCGTCTGTTTCTTCTGCTTATGCTGTCGCTGGCGTCCCTTCCTGCGTGCTCACAGGGGAACGCGGGCCAGCGGCTCGAGGATCGCCTGACGTCGCAGGACATCAAGCTGCCCGACGGCATTACGTTGAACTACGTCGTCCAGGGAGACCCCTCCGGCCCCGTGATTGTCCTGTTGCATGGCGCGGGGGATTCGTGGCACTCCTATGACCGCGTGTATCCTCTGTTGCCCTCAAGCTATCGCGTCTATGCGATTACGCTGCGTGGGCATGGGCTTTCGGACCATCCTGCGGCGGGATTCAGCCGTGCGGACTTCGCGGGAGACATCCTTGAGTTCCTCGATCAGTTGCACCTGCAGCATGTAACTCTGGTCGGTCATTCGCTCGGCAGCTTTGTCGCGCAGATCGTTGCGGAGAAGGACAACGGGCATCTCGACCGGCTGGTGCTGATTGGCTCCGGCCCCGGCGTGCGCAAGGCGGGCTCGTCGGAGGACGAGGTGCTCAGCCCTTTTGCGAAGCTCACGGACCCGGTTCCGTATACCTTCGCTCGTGACTTTCAGGCGAGCACGATTTACTACCCGGTGCCTGCGTGGTTCTTCGAGACGATGGTGGGCGAGTCGATGAAGGTGCCTGCGTCCACGTGGCACGGCATCGGGGCAAGCCTTGCTACGAATAGCTCGCTCGACGACCTGAAGAAGATTCGCGTGCCTACGCTGCTCGTGTGGGGCGAGAAGGACTCGATCTTTCACCGCGAGGACCAGGAGACGCTGCTGAAGAATATTCCTCACGTGTCGCTCAAGGCCTATCCTGAGACGGGCCACGCCCTGCACTGGGAGCGTCCGCAGAGGTTCGCCGCAGACCTGCTGGCGTTTATCAATCAGTCGAAGTGAACGGTGAAGGTTTCGCCCGCCTTGACCGGAAGAACCAGCTCATCGGGGCCCGTGCCGGGGATCGGCTGGGCCAAGGTCGGCGTGACGGAGCCGATCTTCTGGCCTTTGGGCGCGAGGATGTGATGCGTGAGTTCTAGGTGGGCCTTCAGGGTTGCGGTCGTGGCCTTTCCGTTCTCCCATGCAAGGTCGATCTCGAGGCCGCCGCGTGCTCGGAGTCCGCGGAAGGAGCCGGTCGGCCACGCCTTCGGCAGAGCGGGCAGAAGACGGATTACGTTGGCGGCTCCTTCGGCTCCGCGCATCTGGGCGGCTTCGGCGCTGCCTCCGCTGGCGTGCGATTGCAGAAGCATCTCGACCATGCCGGTGGGGCCTCCGCAGTTGCCGTCCATCTGGAAGGGAGAGTCCGCCGTCTTGCCGCACACGTCGAAGAGATTGCCGCGGGTTGAGTCGGCGAGAAGGCGCTGCAGGCTGGCGTAAGCCGCCTCGCCTTCGCCGAGCCGGGCCATGCAGCAGAGGGTCCATGCACGCGACCAGCCGGTGCTTCCGCCTCCGGCTGCGAGCCTGCGGTCGAGCGTGACGCGTGCGGCGCGAGCCATATCCGGCGTGCGGTGCGGCGAGATCTGGTCGTCGGGGAAGAGGGCGAAGAGGTGCGAGATGTGCCGGTGTCCTGGCTCGGCATCCTCGTAGTCCTGCTGCCACTCCTGCAGGTTGCCCGCCTTGCCGATCTGGAAGGGCGGCAGCTTGATGAGGGTCAGGCGCGCTCGGTTGTGAAGGTCGGCGTCGGCGGTCGCGTCCCAGTTGGGCGAGGCGGCCAGCACGGAGGCGGATTGCAGCAGGCGCGTCAGCACGGCGCGCACGATCTCGATGTCCATCGTGGGAGCCATGCAGAGGTTGTGCGCGGTGCCGTCGGGCAGCTTGTACTTATTTTCCGGCGAGCACGACGGGCCGGTCACCTGCCGCTGCGTTTTGGGGTCCGTCGTCAGGTAGTCGAGGAGGAAGAGAGCGTTCTCGCGCAGGTGCGGATAGCCGCGGTCGCGCAGGAAGGCGACGTTGCCGGTGTAGTCGAAGTGCTCCCACAGGTGCAGCGACATCCACGCCGCGCCCATCGGCCACACTCCGCCGCCGAGGCCGTCGATGGGGGAGGAGTCGCCCCAGATGTCGGTGTTGTGATGGACCACGTATCCCTGCGCGTTGTAGTACTTGCGTGCGGTGACGTAGCCGGGGTTGCGCGTGCGGTCGATCAGGTCGAAGAGCGGCGTGTGCAGGTCGGAGAGTCCGGCGCGCTCCGCCAGCCAGTAGATCATCTGGATGTTGATGTTGACCGTGTACTTCGAACCCCACGGCGGATCGACCGACTCGTTCCAGATGCCTTGCAGGTTAGCCGCGAGGGTGCCGGGGCGCGAGCTTGCGATCAGCAGGTAACGCCCATACTGGAAGTAGATTCCGAGCAGTCCGGGGTCTTCCGCACCTGCCTTGATCTTCGCGATGCGCTTGTCGGTTGCGATGTTTCCGTTGGCGTCCTCGGAGGGGCCGATGGTGATGGCGGTGCGGCGGAAGTAGCGCTGATGATCGACGATGTGGCGGGCGCGAAGTTCGGCATAAGGGCGCGAGGCGGCGGCGAGGATGTTTCTTACAACGGCCTGTCGCATCAGCGCCTCTCCCGCCGGGTAGCGGTAGCTGGTCGCGCAGTCGAGAAACAGCGTGACGGCGGTGGCGTTGGAGACGGTGAGTGCGTTGTCCTTCGTTGCGGTGGTACCGTCGGTCGAAACCGCCAGAAGCTCGGAGTAGTACTGCACGCCGACCTGCCGCTCCTTATCGGGAAGACCGGGATTGTCGTTGACCGGCAGCGCCTCGCCATAGAGCGTGAGCCGGTTCTGCGCTGTGGCGGCGGTGGTGAAGTTGGCCGGGCGGTCCAGCGTGGCCGTGAAGCTGATCTTGCCGATGCGGTCGGCGGTCAGGCGAACGACGATCACCTGGTCAGGGGCGGAGCTGAAGACCTCGCGCCGGTACTGCACGCCGTCGCGGGTGAAGGTGGTCGTCGCGATGGCGGTGTCGAGGTTCAGCTCCAGACGGTAGTCCGAGATGTTCTCCATCGAACCGAAGTCGAGGTGCAGGTCGCCCAGCGTCTGGTAGCAGGGAAAGCGTTGCGGGACGGAGAGGAAGCCGTCAGGAACTAATGCCTCGGCTTCTGCCACCTTGCCTGCGAAGAGCAGGTCGCGCATCTGCTGAAAGGTTTCGGCCGCCTTGGGGTTGTTGCGGTCACGGGGCTCGCCGTCCCAGATGGACTCCTCGTTGAGCTGGATGCGCTCCTTCGCGGGCTGGCCGAAGACGCAGGCTCCGAGCCTGCCGTTGCCGACGGGAAGGGAATCGGGCCAGGCGGAGGCGGGCTGGTCGAAGAAAAGTTTGTAGGGGGTCGGATCGTCCGGAGGGATCGCGTCCTGCCATGAGAGAGCCAGAGCTTTTCGCTGCGAGATCGCTGCGGCCGCGGCAGCAGAGGTAGCAAGAAAGCGGCGGCGCGTCGGTCGATTCAACATGAAAATCAGCTCCATCGCTGGGAGACCGTGGATCGAACCCGGTCTCATGTTCTTTCTCTCGGCAGAGAGCCGTTCAGAGGTGCAGTTGCGTCAGGCGCGTCTTCGTACTGCGATCCTTCGAGTCTTTGTGCTGCGACTATTTTAGATGCGCGTGAAGGCGTACGAGGAGGTAGCTTCGCGCAGGAAGTCGTTTTCCTCAATTACTTTGCGAAGAGTTGCCCGAGGTCGGCGAAGGCTTTGAACTCGAGGGCGTTTCCTGCCGGATCGAGAAAAAACATCGTAGCCTGCTCGCCGACCTCTCCCTTGAAGCGGACATAAGGTTCAATGACGAAGCGGGTTCCGGCTGCGCGCAGTCGCTCGGCCAGGGCCTCCCAGTCCTCCATCGAGAGCACGACGCCGAAGTGAGGCACGGGAACATCGTGTCCGTCGACGGGATTGCGGTGCTGCTTCTCTTTGTCGTTGGAGGGTTTCAGGTGCGCGACGATCTGGTGTCCGAAGAGATCGAAGTCGATCCATTGCTCGGAGCTTCGCCCTTCGGGGCAGCCAAGAAGACCGCCGTAGAAGGCTCGCGCTGCATCCAGGTCGTCTACCGGAAATGCGATGTGAAAGGGAGTGAGTGCCAACTTGAGGTCGTCTCCTTTGCGATCCATCATAGACGACGCAAAGGGGAACCCTGACTTCAGGCGTGCTGCTGCTGTGCCGGAATCCGTACCGTGAACTGTGTCTCGCCGGGGACGGAGGTGAAGCGGATGGTGCCGCCGAACTGGTCCACGATGCGATGCACGATGCCGAGTCCCAGTCCCGTGCCGACTCCCACAGGCTTGGTTGTAAAGAAGGTGTCGAAAATGTGCGACTGGCTTTCGAGAGGAATGCCGCTGCCGTTGTCGGCGATGCGGATGCAGAGATCGGTGTGCCCGTCCTCGGGCGATTTCTCTGCCCAGGTCTTCACGCTGATCTTGCCGTGAGGCCCGACCGCGTCGATGGAGTTGTCCAGCAGGTTCGTCCAGATCTGGTTGAGTCCCATGCACTCGCACTGCAACGAGGGAAGGTCCGAGGAGAAGTCCTTTTCGACCGTGATCTCCTTCTCGCGCATCTTGTGGCTCAGGATGACGAGGGTGGCGTGGATGCTGCTGTTGACGTCGATGGCCTGCTTAAGGCCTTTGCCCTCGTAGGCGTACGACTTGACCGCGACCACGAGGTCCGAGACGCGGCCGATGCTCTCCTCGATGGTCTCGACCAACTGCATGCTCGAGGCCAGCGCCTCGATCCAGTTGAGGGCGTCGGAGAAGGTCGATCCGGGGAACTCCGCGCGAGCGCACTCCAGGTCGCGCGACTTCAGACCGACCGAGACCAGCGTGGGAGCCATCTTCCAGGCATTCTCGATGTCGGCCCCTTCCATCCACTCGGCCAAATTCTCTTCCGCGTCGCTCTGTTCGAGCGAGCTCATCACGACCGACTGCTTCGAGAGCGTGTAGTCCTGTAGGTCGTGAAGGCACTGTTTCTGCTCATGGCTCAGATCGATTTTGCTGAACTTCGAGGAAAGCTCGTGCATTCGGATCAGGTTGGAGCGAAGCTGTGAGGCGGCCCGTTTGGCGGCGGTTCCGGGGTTGTTCAGCTCATGCATCAGGCCCGCGGCCAGAGTTCCCAGCGAGGCCATCTTCTCCTGCTGTACGGTCGTGCTTTGCAGCTTCTGAAGACGCTTTGCCATGTTCGCGAGAATCGCCTTGCGAACATTGGGGCAGGTCGTCATCAGGTTCCAGAAGCCCTCTTCGCTGATCTGCACCAGATGGCAGGGAACCTCGGCCTTCAAGGTAGCCGCGTTGGGAATGTTAGCCAGAAGAGGAAGCTCGCCGAAGGCATTGCCGCTGGGAATGGAGACCATCTCCACCTCGCGACCGTCGGCGGTAACCTGTACGACGACGACGCTGCCCTCCAGAAGCACCCAGAAGTGATGCGCTATTTCTCCCTGGCGGCAAAGAACATCTCCCTTGTCGAGCCGGATCTCTTCCACGCCGGTCAGGCAGCGCAACTCTTCGTCCTTGAGGGAGGAAAAAAGAGGGGTTGCTCTCAGTTGCGAAAAGAGAGCGTCGCTGATCGTTTCAGTGACCGGATGTTCGAGTTGGGCGTGTTGGCTCATGGGAGTGGAGTAAACCTTTCAAAGAGTGGCAAGGTACTGATGGACAAACTGAATGGCAATCGAGCCTTCGCCGACGGCTGAGGCGCAGCGTTTGACGGAGTTGAAACGGACGTCTCCGGCGACGAAGATGCCCGGCACGCTGGTCTCCAGCAGGTAGGGCTCGCGGTCGAGCTTCCAGCTTCCGGCGGACTTCGTCTTCAGGTCCGGTCCGGCGAGGATGAAGCCCTTCGGGTCGCAGGCGACCTCCTTCGGAAGCCAGTCGGTCTTGGGAGCGGCTCCGATGAAGATGAACAGCGAACTGGCGGGGCGATCCTCGACTCCGTTCGGCGTCTTCAGCGTCAGGCCTTCGAGATGGCTGTTGCCCAACATCGCGGCGACCTCGGTCTTCGTCTCGAGCACGATGTTCGGGGTCGATTCAATCTGGTCGATCAGGTACTTCGACATGCTTGCCGTCAGGGACTCACCACGGATGAGCATGTGCACCTGCTTTGCATAGCGGGAGAAGTGCATCGCCGCCTGCCCTGCGGAGTTCGCTCCTCCGACGATGTGGACGACCTCGTTCGAGCAGCCCATCGCCTCGGTCAGGGCGGCGCCGTAGTAAACACCGGCTCCGGTAAATTTGCTGGAGCCGGGAACGTCGAGCATGCAGTAGTCCACGCCGGTCGCGATCAGGCAGACGTGACAGGTGACCTCCTGCCCATCGTTCATCACGACGATGTGGTAGTTGTTCTCCGAGCGGATACAGGCCACGCGTTGCAGCAGGAACTCGGCTCCGAGGCGTGTGGCCTGAAGGAAGGCGCGCTTGGCCAGCTCTTCGCCGCTGAGGCCGGAGGGGAAACCGAGGTAATTTTCGATCTTCGAGCTGGAACCGGCCTGTCCGCCGGGAGCGTTCGGTTCGACGATCAGGGTGCGAAGCCCCTCGGAGGCTCCGTAGACCCCTGCTGCGAGGCCCGCGGGACCTGCCCCGACCACCACGATGTCGTAGAACTTCTGCTGCGCCTGGGTGGGCATGCCCAGCTTGGTGGCCAGATCGGTCGAGGTCGGCTGCACCAAGGCGGTTCCGTCTCCGAAGAGAACGACAGGGAGCTTGGCATCGTCCGCGCCCTTCTCCTTGAGGAGCGTCAGGGCCTCGGGGTTCTGCTCCGGGTTCATCCAGATGTAAGGGATACGGTTGCGCGAGAGAAAGTCGCGCACGGCGTGGTCCTTGGCCGACCACCGCATTCCAACCACGCGGATTCCCTCGAAAGGAGGCTTGTAGCCCTGCTTCCAGGCTTCGAGGAGGTCGTCGAGCACGGGGTACAGCTTCTCTTCCGGGGGGTCCCAGGGCTTGTTGAGGTAGTAGTGGATCTTCGCCGAGTTGATGGCGCGGATAGCAGCTTCAGTGTCGGCGTAGGCGGTCAGGAGCACGCGCTTGGCGTCAGGGTAGATGCAGAGGGCCTGCTGGAGAAAGTCGACGCCGGTCATTCCGGGCATGCGCTGGTCCGAGAGGAAGAGGGCGACGGTGTCGTTGCGTTCCTTCAACTGGCGGCAGATGTCGAGGGCTGCTCCACCCGAGGCCGCCCGGACGATACGGTAGTCCTGTCCGTAGTGGTGGCGCAGATCCTGCACCACAGCCTCCAGAACGCTGGTGTCATCGTCGATGGCGAGCAAAATAGGCTTCGGCATACCCTTGTTATACTTCGCGAACGGTGCTCCTGCGTACACCGCACCTGTGATTTGATTAAATACGGCTCGCGGAAGATTCAAAAACAGGGATTCCACTTCAGGAATCTGAATCTTAAAGTAAAAGGTAGATTCTAAGGAGATAGCCTCCGGGAGGCGGCAGGAAAGACTTGTCCGAATTGAAGACACAGCGGTTAGACAAGGCGGAGATCGCCGATGAGAAGAATGCGGGCGGGACGACTTCGCCCTCGGAGAGATCTATGAACCGCATTATTCTCGCTGACAACCAGGCTATCTTCCGTGCCGGCGCGGCGCGGATTCTGGCGCTGGAAGAGGACATGCGCATTGTGGCCCAGTGCGAAGATCAGGCGAAGCTGATGAGCGCCGTGGAGAGCCTGCGTGGCTCGGTCCTGCTGGTGGCCTCCAGCCTCCACCCTGAGATCCCCGCCCTCGTCGAACGGGCTCATTCGATGAGCAGCCGGGTGGTCCTGATCGCCGAGAATAACGAGCAGGTTCCTGAGGAGACACTTCGTTTGCTCGATGGCATGGTGTGCCGCAACATCAACGGCACGGACCTGGCCGACTGCATCCGGCGCGTGACGCGAGGCCAGCGCTACCTGCAACGGGCGAATGTCACGGCGATTCATGCAAGCGACAGCGTGGGAACGCGTGTGCGCGACCGTCTGACCCCGAAGGAGATGCAGATCATCGCCCTGATCGTGCAGGGGTGCAAGAACAAGGAGATTGCCCTGCAGCTCGGAACCAAGGAACAGGTGATCAAGAACTATCTGCGCGGAATCTACGACAAGACCGGGGTCTCCGACCGGCTGGAGCTGGCGCTGTTCACGATTCATCACCGCGTGCTGGCTGAGGCCGCTGCGCAGGCCGGAAATCTGATCGAAATGAAGAGCGCGTAAGGAGATCGTCCTTACGCGCTTTGTTTTTCTGAGCTGGTTTCCTGTTTCAGGAAAGTTTTTCTCCGATGCTCTTGGCCTGCGTGAAGAGCAGAAGATAGTCCGGGCCTCCAGCCTTTGAGTCCGTTCCGCTCATGTTGAAGCCTCCGAAGGGATGCGCCCCGACCATCGCTCCCGTCGATTTGCGGTTGAAGTACAGGTTGCCGACGTGGAACTCCACCGCGGCGCGGTCGAGCACCTCGCGAGTGTTGGAGTAGACCGATCCGGTCAGGCCGTACTCGGTGTTGTTGGCGATGGCCAGCGCTTCGTCGAAGCTCTGCGACTTGATGACAGCGAGCACGGGGCCGAAGATCTCCTCCTGCGCGATGCGGGCGGTGGGGCTGACGTCGGCGAAGACGGTGGGTGCGATATAGTAGCCGCCTTCGGGCGTCTCGATGGCCTTACCGCCGTTGAGCAGACGGCCTTCGGTCTTGCCGATTTCAATGTAGCCGAGAACCTTCTTGAGCGACTTTTCGCTGATGACCGGGCCGGTGTAGGTGTTCGCAACCGGGTCGCCGGGAACGAGCTTCGAGACGCGCTCCTGCAGGCGATCGCAGAAGACGTCGTAGATGCTGGCGTCCACGATGACGCGGGAGCAGGCCGAGCACTTCTGCCCGTTGAAGCCGAAGGTGCTGGCGACAACTCCGTCGAGCGCGGCTTCGAGGTTGGCGTCGCCATCGACGATGATCGCGTCCTTGCCTCCCATCTCGAGGATGGTGCGCTTGATGAAGATCTGTCCGGGCTGCGTGTGCGCCGCGCTCTCGTGAATCTCAAGCCCGACGGCCTTCGATCCGGTGAAGGCGACGAAGCGCGTCTTCGGGTGCGCGACGATGGCAGAGCCGAAGCCAGGGCCTTCGCCGGGGCAGAGGTTTACGACGCCGTCGGGAAGTCCAGCCTCTTCGAGCAGGCTCATGAAGTGGGCGGCGATGGTAGGGGCATCGACCGAGGGCTTCAGGATGACGGTGTTGCCGCAGACGATGGAGGCGGCGGTCATTCCAGCCATGATGGCGAAGGGGAAGTTCCACGGCGGAATGACGGCCCCGACGCCGAGGGGGATGTAGCGGAGGCGGTTAAGCTCGCCGGGGTACTGGATGGGCGTGGCGGCGCAGTCGAGCCGGAGGGCCTCGCGTCCGTAGAACTCGAGGAAGTCGATGGTCTCTCCCACGTCGGCGTCAGCCTCGCCCCAGTTCTTGCCGACCTCGTAAACGAGCCAGGCGCAGAACTCGAACTTGCGCTCGCGGATGAGGCCGGCGGCGCGAAAGAGCAGGGAGGCGCGCTCGGCGACCGGAGTGCGGCTCCACGCGGGGAAGGCGTCGAGCGCGGCCTGCATGGCCTCTTCGGCGAGATCGGCCTCGGCGCGCTGGTGGATGCCGACGACCTCGGAGGGACGCGCAGGGTTGATCGAGACGATCTTGCCTTCGGTCTTCAGGCGGCGTCCACCGAGGACGAGGTCGTACTCTCGACCGAGCTGGGTTTTGACTTCGGCGAGGGCCTGCTCCATCGCTCGCTTGTTTTCCGAGAGAGAGAAGTCCACGAAAGGCTCGTTGGAGAAGGGGAGTTGCTCGGTAATCGCGGAGGTGAGGTCGACGGTAGCCATAGTGCGGTCATTCTAAATCCTGCAGGTTTCGGTTTTGGGCGCGCCGGTAAAGCTGTGACCTGCTTCGCTTTGCCGAAGACAGTTGCGAAGTTCTCTGTTCCGGTCGCACAATGTTGGGCACAGGTATGTCTGGAGGTGACTCATGTTTCATCGTCGTCTTCTCGCATTCACGCTCGGTCTTGCGACGCTTCCTGTCTTTTCCCTGACGCCCGGCTCGCAGGCTCCCGACTTCAAAGGCACCGACTCGAACGGTGTGGCGCATACGCTCGCGCAGTATCGCGGCAAGTATGTCGTGCTGGAATGGGCCAACCAGGGATGTCCCTTCGACCAGAAGCACTATCTCAGCGGCAACATGTCGGCTCTACAGAAGCAGTGGACCGATAAAGGTGTGGTGTGGCTGTCGGTGATCTCATCGGCTCCTGGGGAGCAGGGCAACGTATCTCCGACGGAGGAGAACCAGTACCTGAAGAAGGTAAAGGCCTCTCCGACGGCGGCGCTGCTCGATCCCGAGGGAATGATCGGGAAGCTCTACCAGGCCAAAACCACTCCGCATATGTTCGTGATCGACCCCACGGGAAAGCTGATCTATCAAGGCGCGATCGACGACAAACCGACGACCGATCAGGCAGATATCAAGACGGCGCACAACTATCTGAACGACGCACTTAACTCTGCGATGGCAGGCAAGGCAGTTGCGGTATCGAGTACACGGCCTTACGGATGTTCCGTGAAGTACAAGGAGTAGTTCGGAAGGTGGAGCTTAAAGAAAAAGTCCCGGCGCTGACCGGGACTTTTTCTTTGTGAGATCGCACTCAGTCGAGTTCCAGGCGTCGCGCCAGGGCATTCACGGTCTGGGGCATCAAGGCAAAGGCATAGGGGACGAAGATGCGGACCTCCTGCGCGCGCCCGACCGTCACCCAGCTGATGAGGTAGAAGACGGAGGCAAGCAGGAGCGTAAAGCCCGGGCCTTTTCCAACGGCTCCCTCTGCCTTGTCATTCAGGTAGGTATAGACCGTGGGTGCGATGAAGATCAGGAAGGGAACAAGCTGGCCCGGCCCGAGGTTCGTGAGAAGCTCGAAGACCTTCTTGTCGCCTCCATAGACGGCGTTGGGAAAGATTTTGTGGATGAGCACCCAGAGGATGGCAGTCGAAAAGATGCCGCTGAGAATACTGGCTGGGAGCAGCACTCCCTTGCCAACGAGGAAGCCCGAGGTTCCGCGCAGAAGAACGTACAGGAACAGTGCGAAGTGAAAAAGGATGGCAACATCGGCGCGCACGAATCCCTGCACGATGGAGAGTCCGACCAGTCCGAAGAAGACGAGCCCCGGCGAGCGCACCGCCGAAAGCAGGTAGAAGCTGAGCGCGACATAGAGAGTGCAGGCCCAGGTCTCCGGGCGTTGATACCAGAGCGACCAGTAGAGGTAGTACGAGGTGAGTCCCAGCAGAAGCGCGAGCCGCAGGTACTGCGAGAGTTTATCGGCTTGCACGAAGGAGGGCGTTCGCAGCAGAATGCCACGAATCAGAAGGCACGAGCACAGGGAGGCGATGAAGTCGAAGAGAGCGAAGAAGTGCCGGTAGCTGAGATGCCCGTGCGAGAGCTTGATCAGATGCTTCGCCGCATCGATGACGGCTACTCGGTATTGGGCCGGCGCATCGCCCATACCGTTGGCCAACGTGTCCCATCCCTGCGGGTCCAGGCGCTGCGCGGTGCTGTAGTCCCAATAGCCGCGAAAGGTAAATGCTGCAACCAGCATGAAGATAATCCAGAACGAGTAGCGCAGCATCGGCTTGCTGGCGTTTTTGACGTCAGGCATCGTATCCATGAAAAGAACTCCTCGCAGGCTGGCTTCGCTCGGCGAGTATACCACTCGCACTTGTCACGAATGAGCGCATCCTGTTGTGGCAAAAGCGCTTCCGTTTGACGGGCGATTACTTTCTCTTCTCCGCCTTGATGTGCGCAATTTCTTCCATGCGCTGAGCCAGCAGCCGCTCGCGCCCCTCGGTGGTGGGTTGGTAATAGCGGCGTCCGGCGAGCGACGGCGGGAGGCACTCCATGTCAGCGACGCGGCCCTCGACGTCGTGGGCGTACTGGTAGTCCCTGCCGTAGTTCAGATCCTTCATCAGCTTTGTTGGAGCGTTGCGAAGGTGCAGCGGGACGGGCTCGGCGGCGGTGGCCTGGATGTCGCCGCGCACCGTGTTGTAAGCCACGTAGACGGCATTTGATTTAGGCGCAAGCGCGAGGTAGACAACGGCCTGCGCGAGGGCAAGCTCGCCTTCAGGATGGCCGAGGAAGTGCATCGCATCTTTCGCGGAGAGGCAGAGGTTGAGCGCCTCTGGTGCGGCGAGGCCGATGTCTTCGACCGCCATGCGGACAACGCGGCGAGCGACGTACATCGGGTCTTCCCCGGCTTCGAGCATACGGCCCAGCCAGTAGAGCGCGGCGTCGGGGTCGGAGTTGCGGACGCTCTTGTGCAGCGCGGAGATGATGTCGTAGTGCTGCTCGCCTTTTTTGTCGTAGAGCAGGACGCGGCGCTGCATCGCGTCGGCGACGAGGGGCTTGGTCAGGATGTGCTCGTGGCGTCCCCGCACGAGACGGGCTGCGACTTCGAGGGCGTTGAGCGCGTTGCGGGCGTCTCCGCTGGAGTAGGAGGCGATGGTGGCGAGGGCGTCGTCGTCGGCTGTGATGCTCTCGCCGTCCACCTTCAACGCGCCGAGGCCACGCTCGGGGTCGTTGAGGGCGCGGCGGAGGAGATCGACGACCTGCGGCTCGGTGAGCGATTGCAGCGTGTAGACGCGGCATCGTGAGAGCAGCGCAGCGACGATCTCAAAGGATGGGTTCTCGGTGGTCGCGCCGATCAGGCGGATGGTTCCGCGCTCGACGTAGGGAAGGAAGGCGTCCTGCTGGGCCTTGTTAAAGCGGTGAATCTCATCGACGAACAGGATGGTGCGCGAGCCCATGTGCGAGGCCTTTTCGGCGTCGACCATGACCTGCTTGATCTCCTTGATGCCGCTGAGGACGGCGGAGAACTCGATGAAGGTGGATTGCGTGCGCTGCGCGATGATCTTGGCGAGCGTGGTCTTGCCGGTGCCGGGGGGGCCCCAGAAGATCATCGAGGTGGCGTCGTCGTTTTCGATGGCCACGCGCAGGGGCTTGCCGGGGCCGAGAAGATGCTCCTGCCCGACGTACTCTTCGAGCGTGCGGGGCCTCATGCGTTCGGCGAGAGGAGCCTGACGCGAGACGTTCGATCCGGCGGCGAGCGGGGAGGCGTCGAAGAGGCTCATCGCGTGGCTCCCGTGGGGCGGCGGCGAAGCGGACCGGGGATTCGTGCGGTCAGAGAAACTTCGATCGTCTGCGGCGACGCGGTGCGCTGGCGCGAGGCTTCGTATAGAAGCAACGATGCGGCGATGGCGGCGTTGAGGCTTTCGACCGGGCCGGGGCAGGGAATGGTGATGCGCGAGGATGCAAGCGCGAGCCACTCGGGCGAGAGGCCGGAACCTTCGTTGCCGATGAGGATTCCGGCAGGCTGGCGCAGGTCGGCCTCGTGCGCGGGGAGAACGTCCTTCCCGGCGGCTACGGCGGCGAAGAGCTGGAGGTCGTGGGTGGATTGCAGTGTGGCGATCTCCTGCTGCGTCGCGGAGACGACGGGGAGGCGGAAGATGCTTCCCACGCTGGCGCGAAGAGCCTTCTGGTTCCACGGGCTGACGGTGCCGGGCGTGGTGAGGATGCCGGTGGCTCCGAAGGCCTCGGCGGAGCGGACGATGGTGCCGAGGTTGCCGGGGTCCTGTAAACCGGCGGCGATGAGGAGGAGCGGAGTGGTCCTGCCGTCGAAGATGCTGGCAAGCGTGTGGGCGGGTGGCTCGATCAGCGCGGCGATGCCCTGCGGGGAGCGCGTCTCGACGGCGCTCGCGAAGACGTCGGAGGCGAGCAGGATGACCTCAACGTCGCGTGGCAGGGACGCCGGAGCGGGGTGATGCTCGGTGAGGAAGACGGTGCGCGGATTGATGCCGCTGCGGAGGGCTTCTTCGACGAGGTGCTCGCCTTCGATGGCGACGAGGCCGCTGGAGAGACGGTCGTGTCCCTGGAAGGCTGCGCGGAGCTGCTTGACGCGAGCGTTGGTGCGACTTGAGATTGCTGGTGCCGTTACCGCCATTCTCAAAAGTTTACGCCCGTCTTTGCGTGTGGATCGGGGCAGGATGATCGGGTGCCCCATCCTTCCTGGCAGTTTTATCGTCGGGAAGGGTGGGATGAAGGATCTTTGTCCTGGGATGAAAGAGGACAACGCGGGTGCGAGCGGGATTCATCCCACCCTTCGCGATGATGCCGCGAAGGATGGGGCACCCGTGCTTTTGTGGCGGTACGAACCAAAGGCTGAGATTCTTCGTTTCTCTCAGAATGGAGAGTGCAGGCTCGAGATGTTTTGAATCGGCACGGGCGGTGTGCTATGTTCCGAGATGGCCGCACGCGGCACAGGAGTTCCCCGACTTTGACGGCCGAGACCCTTCGCATTCATCCAGATGAGCCGGAGCCGGAGCTTATCTCCAAGGTTGTTGACCGGTTGCACGCAGGGCAGGTGGTGGCCCTTCCAACCGATACCTTTTACGGCCTCGCGGTCGATCCGGTGAACCTGCATGCCGTGGACCGCATCTACGATCTGAAGTCGCGTGCGAGGCACAAGCCTTTGTCGTTGCTGATTCACGACGTCTCGCAGGCGTATGAGCTGGCTCGCAAGCTGGACACGGCCTTTGACCGGCTTGCGGAGAGATTCTGGCCGGGGCCGCTGACGCTGGTGGTGCGGGCGGGCTCGAAGCTGCCGTTGCGGGTGACGGCGAATACCGGTAACGTCGCTCTGCGCGTGCCGGAGGCGGCGATCCCCCGCGCTATCGTGGAGAAGATGGGGCTGCCGATTACGGCGACCTCGGCGAACCTCTCGGGGATGCCGGAGTGCACCTACGCCAATGGCGTGCGCGAGCAACTGGGCGACAAGATTCCCCTGATCGTCGATGGCGGGCCGACGGCTCGCTCGGTGGCAACGACGATCGTGGATCTCTCGGGTGGGGGAAGTTCGTGGATGATCCTGCGTGAGGGAGCGATTCCTACACACGAGATCGCACTGGCCCTGCAGCAGTAAACAACCTGTGTACGGGATGCCGTACACTCGAAGTCTCATCGGTCATGATGGTTCAACGTTCCAATCAACGCCGCGGGAGGTCCTCGTCGCGGACACTTATGCGCTGGCTGCTGCTGGCCCTTCTTTTGGGAGCAGGCTCGTGGTGCGCCTATGTCGTGCAGCAGATCGACGAGGTGGCCGATCAGGACGAGGCCCAGAAGTCTGACGCGATTGCAGTCTTCGGGGCCGCGGAGTACCTGGGCAAGCCCTCGCCCACGCTGCACTTCCGGCTGGACCACGCGGTCGATCTCTACCGGATGCAGATGGCCCCGGTGGTGATTACGCTGGGGGGCGGGCGCGATAAGGACTCCGGCAACACCGAGGGCGGCGTGGGGCGCGACTATCTGCTGGCGCATGGGATTCCTCTGAGCAACATCATCGCCGAGACGCAATCGACCGACACGGAGCAGCAGGTGAAGAGGCTGGCGGCGATTGCGCGGGAATTCAACCTGCAGCACATCATCGTGGTCTCGGATGCGACGCACCTGTTTCGCATACGGGAGCTGTGCCGCGACGTGGGGCTGGACGTCTTTACCTCTCCTCGGGCGACGGTCGGGCACATCGGGTGGTGGGACCTGTGGATGCGCTACCTGCACGAGGTGGTGAGCTATACCGCGTGGAGGCTGAACCTGAACTTCGGCTGGCTGCGGCACGGCATCTCGGGCGAAGCGGGCTACTAGCGCAGGGCGCTGGCGAGCAGAGCCGCGAGCAGGGTCGAGGTGAAGTTGACGAGGTCGTTGCCGAGCCGTCCCTTGCGCTCAATCGTCGCCCCTAGAAAGCTGTCGAAGAAGAGTCCCGCTGCTGCGGCGAGCCAGATGACCCCGTGCGTGGGCCAGAGGGGGTGGTGCCACGCCCCGATGACGGTGACTACTGCCGCTGCTGCAAGCCCTGCAGCGGTGCCGACGAGGGTAATGCCTCCGTCTGTGCCGGGGGGAACCGAGCGTCCGGTGGTGATGAGGCGGGCGGGGTGTCCGGTGGCCTGGCCGATCTCGGAGGAGACGGTGTCGGCGGTAGCCTCGGCGAGGGCGGCGATGCAGCCGTGATACTGCCCGGCGGCGGCGAAGAGTCCGGCGACGCCGAGGTTGGCGATAATCTGCGAGGTCTGGCGGCCGCGGCGCGACTCCGAGAGACCGCGAGCCTCCTTCTTTACCCGTCCAAACTTCGTCGCTGCGTAGGTCAGCAGGAAGAGGGCGACGAAGGCAGGGATGAGGAGATGTGGGCGGGAATCAGGAAGGTAACGCGACCAGACTGCGGGTGACTGGCCCAGGATGAAGCAGATGAGAAGCCCCAGCAGGGCGGCCATAGGAGTCGCGGCCCGCAGGGCGTAAACGATGGCGGCGAATCCAATGCTGAAAAGAAGAGGCTTTGCGATTGGCCACAGGGGAAGCGACAGCCGGACTGCCGCAAACGGGGGAGCGAGGGCTCCCGCCAGAAGGAGGAGGCCGACGATCCAGGCCAGCGCCCTGGCCTGCGCCCGGTCCCGGGCCTCGGGGATCGGTTTTCGGTGGCGGGGCATTTCCTCTTCCATAGCAGGTTTTCGAACCTCGTTGATTTACAATCTGCCTAGAGCATAGCCAACATCAGAAGTACGGCGGGAGCAGTTTTGCATTTAGCAATAGTTGAAGAAGGAACCCCTCAGGTTCGGACCGGCCAGCGATCCAAGTGGTCCCGAGTGCGGTCTCGTATTCAGGCCATCTCCAGTGTCGCCCTCGCGGCGGTGACCCTCGGCTCCCTTGTTGGGTGCGGCAACACCTACCGCCCGGTGGTATCGAGCATCAACCCGGTAGGTCCAGCCGGCCAGCCGGCCAGATATGCTGTCGTGATCTCCGATCCCAACCCCGATCCCAGCTCGACCCTTCCGGGCCTGGTAACCATCGTGGACTTCTCCGGCGATACGGTGCTGGTGACGGCAAACATCGGAGTTCATCCCTATTACTTCATCCTCAACGCAGCGGGAAACACGGGCTACACGCTGAATCACGAAGGTCAGGGAAGTCAGTCGGATACGATGACCAGTTTCGGCATCTCGACCCAGCTACAGACGCGTGATGTGGTGCAGACGACCCTGCTGAGTGGAGCAAATCCGAACACGATCTTCTCGGATTCTACGGCTCTCTTCATCACGCAGCCTGGCCTGAACTCGGTGGCGCAGCTGCTGGAGACGAATCCTCCTCCGTCGCTGGGACAAAATCTTCCGATCGGTGATCCCAACTTCTCTCCGGTGTACATTGCCGGTCAGTCGGGAACGCCTCGCGCTTACGCCATCAGCAAAAATGTGAATGGTTCTGCCGGTGAGGTTTCGGCGATCGAGATGTCGAGCAGCACGATCACGAGCCACATCCCCGTTGGCATCGATCCGATCTACGGCGTGATGACCTCGGACGGCAAGCGTGCCTTCATTATGAACAAGGGCGACGGCACCATCTCGGTGATCAACGCGCAGGCGAACGCGCCGGACCTGATTCCTTCGACGGGGATCAGTACGATTCCGGTGGGAACTTCTCCCCTGTGGGCTGACCTGGCCCCCACGAGGAACGAGCTGGTGGTTGCCAATGAGGGCGATGGAAGCACGCCGGGTTCGGTGAGCATCATCAACATTCCTCTCTGCTCGACGGCGGCGCTGCCCGGCAACCCGAACTGCGACGTCGATAACCCCATCGACGCGAACGACTTCGGCAAGGTGCTGGCGACAGTCCCGGTGGGAGTCGATCCGCAGATGGTTGCGGTGTTGCAGGATGGTTCGCGCGCCTACGTGGTTAACAAGGCGGACAGCACCGTTTCCGTGGTGAATCTGACCACGTTCACGGTGACAAAGACGATTCCGCTTCCTGCGACGCAGCATCCGAACTTCATCGTGGCGATCAACGGAACGCCGACCGGAAAGATCTATGTAACCTCTCCGGAGTCCGATCACATGACGATTATCCGCACCGATACGGATGTTGTGGAGACGACGATTCCGCTGCAGGGCAAGGCCGTTATGGTTCGCGCACAGCTTCCGTAACCCGCTGTAAAGGAAATAACAGAAAGCCCCGGAATCTTCCGGGGCTTTCTGTTGGGTGGAGGAAGGTTACTGGCCAGCCATCACGATAGGAAGGGTCGGAGACTGCGCTCCGCTCTCCTCCTCGAGAGTGACACCGAAGGCCTTTGCTTCGATCCCTCGCGGAAGGGACGGAAGGACGATGCTGGCGTCCCCGTGGGTGTTGGGACGGAAGGTTCCGGAGGGGATGGGGGGCCGGTCATCGGAGGGGATCAGCCACAGTTCGTAGGTTCTTCCGGGCGGGAGCGAGTCAAGATGATTCGCCAGAAAGACGAGAGTGCCGGTTGAAGCGGTATAGAGGACGCGTCCCTGTGGGGCGTTTGCCGAGGGGGATGCAGGCTCGCCTGAGAGGAGAACCTGCCGGGCCGAAGTATCGGTGAGGGTTTCGAGCAGCCTGTTGGAGCTGGCCGAGTCGTGATGAAGCCGGTCGATCTCCGCCCTCTGCGCTGCGATCCTCATGGTGGAGACCTCGTGCTCGCGATAGAGCTGCCATCCGGCAATGGAGAGTCCCGCCGCAGCCACCCAGCCCAGCCAGAGGAATCCACGGATGAGGAGGCTCGGTTGTGCCGGCTGATTTGCGGCCTGGTTTGCAGATGGGAGGACGGCATTTTGGGGACGTGCCTGCGCGGAGGGGCTCGGGCGGCGCATGGAAAGCACAGGCTCCTCCGGCTGCGGCATCTGGAGCACGGTCTGGGCCACAGGCTCGGCCATGCGGGGCGGCTCCTGCGGTGCAACGGGTGCAATGGGCGGGGCAGCTTTTTTCTCCCGCCCCACGCGGTGCAGCACACGCTCCCGCAGAGCCGTGGGAGGGGGGAGCATCTCGACGGTGCAGGCGAAGGCGGCCAGATTGCCCTGAAGGTGGGCCAGTTCGTTCAGGCAGAAGGAGCAGCCGGAGACATGCTCGGCGACGGAGCGGTGCTCGTCGTCTTTGAGCAGCTGCATTGCGAACAGGCTGAGCGCGGGCGTCTCGCAGGGATGAGCGGAGGCTCTCATGCGTGGGACTCCTCGCGCAGCGCAAGCAGCGTGTCGCACAGTTCTTTGCCGATGGAGGAGGATGCCTGCCCGACGATCTCTGCGATCTCGGAGTGCGTGAGGCCATCGAAGAAGGCCATCCCAAGAATCTTTCTGCGTTCGCGGGGCAGGGCCGCGAGCGCGATGCGTGTTTCTTCAGAGAAGGTGGTACTGCCGGGATCGCAGGAGGAAGCAAGGGAGACATCGGCGAAGGCCTCACGCGTGGGCCGCAGCTGAAGCGCGTCGATGGCACGGTTGCGGGCGATGAGGGCCAGCCACGCTCCGAGAGGCCCGCGCACCGAAAGGTATCGTTCGGTGTGGCGCCACAGATCGAGGAAGATCTCTTCCACAAGCTCTTCTGCGACCGCCGGATGGCGCAGGACGCGAAGCATCACCGAATAGGCCAGCCTGGAGTAACGGTCGTAGAGCGAGGCGAGAGCGGCCTCGTCGCCGCACCGTATTCTCTCGAGCAGGGCCGCGTCGTCGTGCTGTTCGAGGGGGGCGTGAATCGTTTCTGTCTCTCGCGATATCAAAGAAGCACCCTTGGTTCTAAGTCGAAAGATGAAGACCCCTGTCGGGTCGTGTCTCTGCACTCTAACTCAGAGCTTCAAAGGATGTACCCTTAAGAAAGAAGCAAGTTTGAGGTCGATTCCCATTTCTGCAATGAAGAGCCGTTTGGATAAACTTCTGGTCGATCAGGGCCATGCCGCCTCGCGCGAGAGGGCTCAGGCGCTGATCCTTGCGGGTCGCGTTCTCGTCAACGAGCAGAAGGTGGAAAAGCCCGGCATCAGTGTTCCTCTGGATGCGGTGGTACGGCTGCTGGGAACGGACCTGAAGTATGTCAGCCGCGGCGGACTGAAGCTGGAGCACGCGCTCGCGCACTGGAAGATTCCGCTCGAAGGCATTCATGCGGTCGACATTGGAGCCTCGACCGGAGGCTTTACCGACTGCATGTTGCAATCCGGGGCTGTGTCGGTGCTGGCCGTGGATACGGGCTACGGACAGATCGCACAGAAGCTGCGCGACGATGCCCGCGTAACCCTGCGTGAACGGACCAACGCTCGCAAGCTGGAGCCGGGCGAGCTGCTGACGGACCGGCCGGTTCCGTCGTTTCTGGCGATGGATGTCTCGTTCATCTCGGCGACGCTGGTGCTGCCCTCGGTAATTGGTGCCCTGAGTACAGAGGGCAGCCCCTGGCGCGGGATCGCCGTGGTGCTGGTGAAGCCGCAGTTCGAGGCCGGGCGGCAAAACGTCGGCAAGGGCGGCATCGTGCGCGACCCGGAGGCGCGCAGGATGGCGGTGGAGAGAGTTCTCGACTGCGCCGAGGAGCTGGGGGCGCGCCAGTTGGAGGTGATCGACTCTCCGATTCTCGGAATGGAAGGGAATCACGAATACCTGCTGCGCGCTGTCTTCGAAGGCGTGTGATTCGTGTCCGATCGCCGTACACTAACAAGGATTATGTTCAAAGCCGCCGTTATCTCGAAGCCGCAGAAGCCTGAGCTTGCCTCCATCCTGAAGGAACTGGTCGCATGGCTGAAGTCGCACAGCTACGTGCCTCTGTTGGATACGCACAGCGCGGAGTATCTCGGAAGCGCGGCTGCGATTCCTCGCGAAGAGCTGGTGCAGCATCATCCGAATCTGGTGATTGTGCTCGGGGGCGATGGCACGCTGCTGTCCGCGGCGAGAGCCTTCGCGCATTCGCCGACGCCGATTCTTGGCGTGAATCTTGGCTCGCTGGGATTCCTGACGGAGGTGCCGCTGTCGGAGCTTTATCCCTCGCTCGAGGCATGGTGCAACAACTGCGCCAGCATCGAGACGCGCGACATGATGCACACCGAGCTGCTGCGCGAGGGCAAGGTGATCAAGCACTGGGACGCGCTGAACGACATCGTCATCTCAAAGGGCGCGATTGCCCGCATGGCTGATTTCTCAGTTGAGATCGACGAGCAGTTTGTCGCGGCGATGCGGGCCGATGGCGTGATCGTCGCGACGCCGACAGGCTCGACCGCCTATAACCTTTCGGCAAATGGACCGATTGTGATGTCGTCGGTGAATGCGCTGGTGGTGACGCCGATCTGTCCGCACCTGCTGACGATCCGGCCCATCGTGGTTCCAGGCGATGCGATGGTGGGGATTCACATCGAGGGTGTTCCCAACCTGACGTACCTGACGGTCGACGGGCAGGAAGCGGTGGAGCTGCAGCTTGGCGACGAGGTGCGGTGTCAGCGCTCCGAGCGCAGCGTGCGACTGCTGCGTCCGCGTCGCAATGGCCTGTTCAGCGTGCTCCGCAGCAAGTTGAGCTGGGGCGAACGCTAGGCTCGCGCCACAGGGTGATTAGCGCCGCAGCCAGACCTCTTCGATCTCGTGGTCGTGTCCCTTGTAAAGGATCAGGTCGGCGCGCTGACGCGTGGGCTGGATGTTCTCTGTCAGGTTGGGGAGGTTGATCTCGCGCCAGATGCTCTGCGCGGTCTGGATGGCCTCGTCGTGTGCCAGCGTGCGATAGCGGTAGAAGTACGACGACGGGTTCTGGAAGGCGGTCTGCTGCAGCGCGAGGAAGCGCTGGATATACCAGTCTTCGAGGTCTTCCTTTCCTGCGTCGAGAAAGATGGAAAAGTCGAAGTAGTCGGACGCCAGCACGGAGGCGCGAGGCGGGGCCTGCAACACGTTCAGTCCCTCGAAGATCAGGATGTCCGGCTGCTTCACGACCTGGTATTTGTCGGGTACGATGTCATAGCTCAGGTGCGAATAAACAGGAGCCTCGATGACATCCTCGCCGGATTTGACGGCGTGCAGGAAGCCCAGGAGTCGGGGAAGGTCGTAGCTCTCGGGGAAACCCTTGCGGCGCATCAGGCCCTTCTCCTCGAGAACGGCGTTGGGGGAGAGAAAGCCGTCGGTCGTGATGAGGGCAACGTTGGGGCGGGTGGGCCAGCGTGACAACAACGCCTGCAACGTGCGGGAGAAGGTGCTCTTGCCAGCGGCTACGCTTCCGCTGACCGCGATGACAAAGGGCGTGCGGTCGTTTTCGCGATTGAGGAAGGCGTTCTGGGCTCGCAGAAGCTCCTGCGAGGCCTCGAAGCGCAGCTCCATCAGCTTTGAAAGTGGAAGGTACATCCTTGCGACCTCGTCCATCGAGAGGCGGTCGCAGAGGCCGGTAAGAGAGGCGATGTCCTGGTCGGTGAGGGGGAGCGGGGTGTCGGGATGGAGCGCGGCCCACTGCCTGCGGGTGAAGTATCGGAACGGGCTGGAGAGAGCCATTGTTGGGAGGATAGTCGCCAAGGTCTTGTTTTCTCCCACCTATTTTCTCAGAGAGACGACCGGCCCGCTGACAGGATGACAGAAGACCTTGCCGTGGCTGAGAGCGATCCGGCGCTGTGCCAGCGCGGCCATCTCGGGGTCGTGCGTGACCATGACGATGGTGTGGCCCTGTGCGTGGAGGTTCTGGAGAAGCTCGGCCACGATCTTCTGGTTGGCGGCGTCGAGGTTTCCCGTGGGCTCGTCGGCGAGCAGGATGGGCGGGTGGTTGATGAGCGCACGGGCGATGCAGACGCGCTGTTGCTCGCCGCCGGAAAGCTCGCTGGGCAGGTGCTCGGCGCGGTGGCCCAGCCCGACGCGCTCAAGGGCGGCGCGGGCCTCCTTCTCGTCGGTCATGGAGTGAAAGTACTGCGCCAGCATGACGTTTTCGAGCGCGGAGAGATAGGGGATCAAGTGGAACTGCTGGAAGATGAAGCCGACCTTGTCGGCGCGGAAGCGGTCCAGCTCAGTGGGCGAGAGCGAGGCGGTGTTGACGCCGTCGATGAACAGCTCGCCGCGTGTGGGGCGGTCGAGACAGCCGATCAGGTTGACCAGGGTGCTCTTGCCGGAGCCGGAGGGGCCGGTGATGGCGACCCACTCGCCCGCGACGATGGAGAAGGAGGCGTCTTCGAGGGCACGCACCACGCCTGCCCGACCGGAGTACTCCCGCGTGACGCCGTTGAGCGCAATCACCGCGCAGTCGGGGCGCGTTTCTAGATCGGTCAAATTTTCCATCGCCAGACTCTGTTTTACCACCTTCACTCACCCTTGAGCAGGGCAGCCGGTTCAAGGCCGCGCAGTACACGGACGGGGAAGAATGAGGCGAGTGTGGCGATCACGAGATTCAGCAGCAGAACCAGCGGCAGCACACCGAGGCGCGGAAGCGTGGCGGTGTGGAAGTTCAGCTGGCTGATGGCGAGGGCCGCTGCCGAGCCGAGGACGTATCCTGCGACGACGCCGCCAAGCGCGAGCGTGAGGGCTTCGAGCAGGAACAGCAGCATCAGGGTGGTCTGCGAGCCGCCGAGGGCCTTCATCAGTGCGAAGTCGCGGCGGCGTTCGAGCACCGAGGCCGAGAGCGTGGCCAGCACGCTGACCGCGACGGTGAGGGCGATCAACAGGACGGCTCCGTACATCAGAGCGTGGGTCTTGTCGACGATGCGGCTTTCGCCTTCGACGAGCTGGCGGACGGGCTCGACCTTTGTGCTGGGCATGACCTGCTGAAGCCGGGCGATGGTGGCCTCGATCTTCCTGGCGTCGCCGGGGACCTGCACCTCGATCACGCTGGGAGCGGCTCCGGTCCACGCGGTGAGGGCGGCGAGGGGAAGGTAGATTCGGCTGTCCTCGTCGCCCCCGGTATGCAGGCGGCCGACGCCGTGAAGGGTGATGGGATGTCCGGAGAAGGTGAGCTGTACGTTGTGCTCGTCGGCGACGAACTGCGCGGCGCGCTGGCCGAGGAGCGCGGCGTTCGCGGCTTCGGAACCTGCGGGCCATGCATCGGCCTGCCACGAGGAGTTGAGCTTCTTCACCGCGTCGAAGTCGGTTCCGGCCACGACGACCGGGGTTCCGCGGTCAGTGGTGGCGACGGCGTAAGCAAACTCAGCGGCCTGCGCGTCGGCTCCTGCGGCGGCATGGACCTGCGTAAGCGCATCGGCGGGAAGCCCCTTGGATGTATCGGCGGCGGTGATAACGATGTTCGCGCCGAAGCTGCGGAACTCGCGGTGCAGCTTGGAGTCGAGGTCGGCGTAGAGGGTCAGCAGTGCGGTCGCTACAGCCGCCGAGACCGTCAGGGCGATCAGCGCGGAGAGGCAGCGTGCGCGGCGGTGAATCAGCGAGCGGAAGAGGATCGCGCTCATACTCATGCGGCTCATGCGCTGGCCCTCAGGATGGCCGAAGGATCGGAGGTCAGGGCGCGGCGGATGGCCGGGGTGCTTCCCGCGATGGCGACTCCAAGGGCCAGCGCGATGACGACAGGGAAGAGAACCGGGATCAGCAGCGTTCCGATCTGCACGGGGCCGCTCTCGGTGAAGATGCGTGCTCCCAGCCATGCCGCGAGGCCGGAACCGGCGAGGTAGCCGAGGCCACCGGCGAAGAGGGCGAGCAGGCCAGCCTCAGTGTAGAAGAGCAGAGCGACCGCGCCTTTGCTGGCTCCGAGCGAGCGCATGAGGCCGATCTCAGCCTGCCGTTCGAGGATGGCGGTGGCCATTGCCGCGCTGACGGCGAATCCTGCGGCGAGGAGTGCGGCGGCGGAGATGAACCACATTAGTCCGGAGATGCGTTTGAGCACATTGCCTTCACTCTGCTCCACGCGGCGGACCTGCTCGGCGCGTGCGCCGGGGATGACCTCGCGGATCTGGTAGGCGATGGAGTTGGCGTACGGACGGCAGTACCAGATCTCGCGCATCTTGGGCGAGAGGGAGTCGGGGTCCTTGCGGGCGAAGGAGTCTTCGGGCTTGGTGCGGGCGGAGATTTCGACGCGGCGGATAGCGTCGGGAATCCCGGCAATCTGCTGTGCTGCGTTCAAGGGCAGGAGTACCTGCTGGTCGGTCGTGTCGCCCGTCGAGACGATGCCGGTGATGTGAAGCGTGCGCCCTGCTGTCTGGATAGAGTCGCCAGCTTTGAGGTTGAGGTGCGAGGCGAGGGAGGTTCCGACGACGGCTTCGGTGCTATCGGCAGAGGTCGCTTTTTCAGCAGGCCAGCGTCCGTCTATCTTCCACCACGGATGCATCGCGACGGACCCGGTTTTTAGGGCAGGGCCACCGCCGTTGCTCAGGGAGTGATCGAACCACAGGCCGGTAGCGTTGGCGTCAACATCGGCTCCCGCAGAGGTCTTGCCGGTCAGGTGCAGGGGAAGCTCGGGGCTGACCCCGGTGATGTTATTAGCCCAGAAGATGCCGCGCAGCTTGGCGAGGTCGCTCTCCTTCAGGTAGGCCCCGCCGGAGACAGGCTTCACATCAACTCCCCCGACCTTCACCTCAAGCTGATCGGCGGCGGGATAGACGACGATGTTCGCGCCATAGGCGGCAAGCTCCTGGTGGATGTGGTCTCCGATGGTCGTCGCCAGAGCTAGCATGGCGGTCACGGCAGTCGTGCCGAGCAGGATGGCCAGCCCGGCCAGCGCCTTGCGCCGTCGCTGGCGACGGAAGCTTTCCATCAGAAGCCGGAAGAACATCGACTCTCCTAACGACCGAAGACGGAAACCAGCGTCTTCAGGTCAGCCGCAGCAATCACGACCTGTCCGCCTGCGATGGTGCTCTTCAGGGGAATGGGATTACAGCCGCCCTCCTGGCCCATGGAGGCGCCGTTCAGCGGCGAGGCGCACATCTTGCAGGTGATTCCCTGGCTGCCGATATAAAAGCCCACGGGGCCGCAGATGCGGCAGGCGTCGCCGACCGAGACGATGTTGCCGTCCGGCTTCTTGTACAGAAGGAAGCGCACCTCGACGTCGCCGCCCTTGCCGTTGTCCACGTGGACGCCGTAGCGGTGAAGCTGGTCGTCGTTGACCTCGGAGGTCGCGACCGTCACCTGGCTGCCGACGAGGGTGACGGCGGTGGTGGGCGAAAGCGCGGTCGTGCTCTTGGCGTAGATGAACTCCGCCGTGCAGAGGAAGATGAACAGGAAGCTGGTGGCGACGACGGCGCTCATCCACATCTTCTCGCGGCGCTGGGTCCACTCGGCACGGCGGCGGTCGGCGGGGCTGGCATCGGCGGCAAGGGCCACCGGGGCGCGGCGGCGGTACTCCATCAGGATCATCAGCCCGGCGAGCGCCAGCATGGTGACGAAGAAGAAGAGGTCGTTGCGGACGATCGGCCCGATCAGCCGCATCTCCGCCTGGCTGGAGGGAAGCACGCCGTTCTCGCTCAGCTCGTGCAGTCCGCTGACGACAAGCTGGAAGGCGACGAAGTACAGGATGACCGTGGTGACGCGGAAGAAGCGCTGCAGATTGATCTTCACGCTGCCGCGGATGAACATGATGCCGAAGACGACCGCGACGGCGATGCCGAGCAGGGTTCCGGTAAAACTCATCAGCTCGGTGGAGTTGAGGGTGACCGCCGAGAGGATCAAGACCGTTTCGACGCCCTCGCGTAGAACCAGCAGGAAGACGAAGAAGAAGAGGCCGAGCTGCGAGGCTCCGGCTTTTTCGGCGGTGTACTGGGCGATCTTCTGCTCGATGTCGCCGCGCAGGCTGCGGGCGGCCTTCTGCATGAACCAGACCATGCTGAGGACGAAGCCTGCGGCGGCCAGCATCACCCAGCCTTCGAAGATGTCGGTGTTGTACTCGGTGCGGGCCAGAACGACGGCTCCGAGGACGCTGGCGACGACCGCCGCGCCGAGGGCCCAGAAGACGGTCTTCTTCAGGTCGTTTCGTCCGATCCGGGTCAGGTAGGCGAAGACAATTCCGACAATCAGCGAAGCTTCGACGCCCTCGCGGAGAGTGATGATAAAGGCCTGCAACATAAGGTGGTTCTCTCCCTTAGAAAGGGCCCACCGCAAAGCAGACGGATGCGAACCCTGACCATGAGCAAGCGTCTGAAAATACACGCGAGGCTCACCTTACCTAGTCTAAAGAGGACCAAATTGGTCGTCAATGAAACAGGACTAGATTTGTCGGTAAATCTTTGAAGAGAGGGTTTTATGTGGGGGGAGAGGTGTTTATGGTGCGCCCGGAGTGATTCGAACACCCGACCTACTGGTTCGTAGCCAGTTGCTCTATCCAGCTGAGCTACGGGCGCACATTGCTTGTTTGCAACTCTCTAAATATATCGAATTATTGACGGGAGATCAAATGGCGCGCGTTCATTGAAGATTCAACGGACTCGGGTTGAATCTTCCACAGCTTACTGCTCTTCAGAGGAACGCCTGCGGAAGCTCTGGCGCGAACGCTCGATCTCGTCGTAGTGCTGCTCGGCCCAGATCCAGACGCCGCAAAAGGCGCGGCTCAGGCTGTGTCCCAGGGGAGTGAGGGTGTACTCGACGCGGGGAGGGATGACGGGATGAACAGTGCGGATGATCAGGCCGTCGCTCTCCATCTGGCGAACGGTCTTGGTGAGCATCTTCTGGCTGATGTCGCCGACCAGCTCTCCGAGGCGGGTGAACCGGACGGTGCCGTGCTCCTCGAGTACCTCAAGGACCAGCATGGTCCATTTGTCAGCGACGCGTTCGATAATTTCTCGAACGAGTGCGTCGAGCTTCGGGTCAATCTCAGCCGGTGGCTCGGCGGCGGAGAGACGGGCGGCCAGCTCGCGGGATTCGAGGTTGTGAAGTGGATTTTTCATCTTGTGGCTCGCGAAATATTCTTTATTTCCTATTACTCTCCTTTGGGTAAGTATGAATCTTTGAAGTGCCTACTTCCCATTGGTTAGTAACGGTCATAGTATCTCGCTTGGAGGAGAAACGCACCATGAATATCACTGGAAACACAATCCTGATTACCGGCGGAGGTTCGGGGATCGGACGCGGGCTTGCGGAGGCCTTCCACAAGCTGGGGAACAAGGTCATCATCGCGGGTCGTCGCCAGCAGGTGCTCGACGAGACGGTTGCGGCGAACCCTGGGGTGCAGGCGGTTACGCTCGACATTGAGAGCGCGGAGAGCATTCGCAGCTTCGCCGAGAAGGTGACGAAGGAGTTCCCGGAGCTGAACGCCGTGATCCACAACGCCGGAATCATGCGTCCGGAGAATCTTCTGGAGGGCGATCTCTCCACGGCCGACGCCACGATCACGACTAACCTGCTGGGACCGATCCGTCTGACAGCGGCTCTTCTGCCGCACCTGACGAAGCAGCCGAAGGCGGCCATCCTGACCGTGACCTCGGGGCTTGCGTTTATCCCGCTGGCCCTGACCCCGACCTACTGCGCGACCAAGGCGGCGATCCACTCGTACACGCAGTCGCTGAGGCAGCAGCTGAAGCCGACAAGCGTCGAGGTGATTGAGCTGGCTCCACCCTATGTCCAGACGGAGCTGATGGGCAGCGCGCAGGCGGTCGATCCGCGCGCCATGCCGCTGAAGGACTACATCGAGGAGACGATCTCGATCCTGAAGGAGAACCCCGGCGTCACCGAGGTTCTGGTGGAGCGGGTGAAGCCCCTGCGCTTCTCGGAGCTGAATGGTGTCGAGAAGTACCAGGAGTTCTACAACGTCCTCAACACGCAGCACTAAGCCGCGGTAATAAACGACAACGCGGTGCCGGATCGTTGATGATCCGGCACCGCGTTTTTTGCTGCTCAAAATCTGGAAAGAAAACTGGTGCGCCCGGAGAGACTCGAACTCCCGGCCTGCTGGTTCGAAGCCAGCTGCTCTATCCAGCTGAGCTACAGGCGCGATAGAACAACAGTACAGCAGGCCGAAGGTCGGCGTTTACTTCGCGGCGGGAGGAGCGGCTGCTGCAGGGGCCTCGACCGGTGCGGGAATCGTGTAAAGCGTGACCTTCTCGACGATGTCGAGTCCGGCGCGGCGCAGAAGCTGATGGATCGCAGGCTCGTTCAGGCGGGTCGCGTCGTACTCCACGCGCACCGTCTTTTCGCGCTCGTCAAGGGTAAGAGCGCGGACTCCGTAAACCTCGCGAACCCGGGCCATAGCCAGCATGCCGGCCTCTGTCGGCGGCACGCCATACCGATACAGAACATCAAGCTGTGTCATGTTTCGATCATACCAGTGCCGTCGGCTAGCCGAGCCACTTGGGATTGGCGGCGGTTCCATCGAAGTGGCTGGTCGTCTTGAACAGCTCGAAGCGTCCCTTGCTCGCGGCCTCCTTCGTGCGGGCTAGAAGGGAGGAAACCTGCGTCTCGGTCATGGGCTTGAAGGTCTTCGCTGCGGTCAGCGCCTGTTCGAGAATCGCCGGGGAGTCGATGCCGGTGATGACGACCGAGACCGGCTGCGTCAGGCCGTAGTGCAGCGCCTCGATCGGCTCGAAGGTCTTGCTCTGGAGGAGGAATTTGTCCCCGAAGGTTTTCATCGCAAGCACGCCGATGCCCTGCTTCAGAGCGACGGGCATCACCTCTTTCGTGAAGGAGCGGAAGTGCGCGTCCATTACGTTGATGGGCATCTGAATGGTGTCGAAGTGGAAGCTGTGTTTCTGCGCTGTCTCCAGCATGCGGAGGTGGACGGCGGGGTCCTTGTGGCCGGTGAAGCCGATGTAGCGGATCTTGCCCGCCTTCCGCGCCTCGATTGCGCCTTCGATGGCGCCGCCGGGAGCGAAGATGCGGTCGGGGTCTTCCATGCGGATGATCTCGTGAAACTGAACGAGGTCGATCATGTCGGTCTGTAGGCGGCCCAGCGATTCTTCCAACTGCTTGTTGAAGGAGTCCTTCGTGCGGCCATCCATCTTTGTCATCAGGAAACTCTTCTGACGGTAGCCGTCGCGTAGCGCCTGTCCCATGCGGACCTCGCTGATGCCGTCGTTGTAGTCCCAGCAGTTATCGAGGAAGGTGATGCCGTGGTCGATGGCGGAACGGATCAGCCGGATGCTGGCCTCGGAGTCGCTGCCCTGGCCGATGTGGAAGCCGCCGAGACCGATGGCGGAGACGCGCTCGCCGGTGGTGCCGAGCGTGCGGTAGATCATGCCGGGGACCTCCGGGCGCGTCGTGGCGGAAGATGTTTGTGCTGAGGCGGCAGGGACCGAGGCAGCGATTCCTGTAACGGCGGCGGACTTCAAAAACTCGCGGCGATGCATGTCAGCGGTGCCTCCTGTTTGTTGTGCTCTGCGATCACTATAAGCCTGAAGATTTCGATCCTGATGAATGGGACGACGCCCGTGCGATAAGAGTTGCCGTGTATGCTGCGCCGAATCCGTTATCGATGTTGACGACGGTGACGTTGGGTGAGCAGGAGTTGAGCATTCCCAGCAGAGCCGCGGCTCCCTGAAAGCTTGCGCCGTAACCGACCGAGGTGGGCACTGCGATGACGGGAACTCCCACGAGTCCGCCGACGACGGAGGGAAGCGCTCCTTCCATGCCAGCGCAGACGATGACTGCGTGCGCTGTGACCAACTGCTCGCGGACGCTGAGCAGACGGTGGATGCCTGCGACTCCCACGTCGTACAGACGCGTGACCTGAGTGCCGAATAACTCTGCTGTAACAGCGGCCTCTTCGGCTACCGAAAGATCGCTGGTTCCCGCGCAGACGACTGCGATGTGTCCGTGCGTTTCAGCGGGAGACTGTCGTAGCGTGATGGCTCGCGCCTGCGGATGATAGACCGCCGCTGGTGTTGCTATGAGCACTGCGGTGGCGGTGGCCTCATCGGCGCGTGTGGCCAGAACATCGGAGCCTGCGACAGCCATGCGGCTGAAGATCTCCGATGTCTGGTCAGGGGACTTTCCCGCAGCGTAGATGACTTCAGGCAGGCCGGAGCGAAGTGCGCGGTGATGATCGATGCGAGCATGGCCCACGTCTTCGTAGGGAAGATGCGCGAGCTTCTCACAGGCCTGTTCAGGACTGAGGTTGCCGCGCTCGACCGATGCCAGAAGCTCAAGAAGATGGTTGCGGTTCATCACTGTCCTCTTAGATGCTTCGCGTCGCCTGGTAAGCGGCGATGGCCAACTGCTGCACCTGCTTTACCGGAACGTCGTGCGCGGCGGCTGCTGCGCGGCAGTCTTCGAACTCCGGCGCGGCGTTGAAGACCTCGCCTCCGCGTGAGCCGAGCTTAATGCGAATTTCGCCATAGGGGGTGTTCACGGCAATGTGTGTGCGGTCGAGGCAGGTACGTCGCTCGTGATGGATGCGGACGCCAAGCGTGCTGGTCTCGCGCAGCAGAAGGTCTTCGAGAGTGCGAATATTCTCGTCGTCGGCGAGGATTGTGAGCAGCGTGCCGAGCCGCCCCTTTTTCATCTGCACTGGGGTGGACATGACATCGAGCGCGCCCAGCGCGAGAGCCTTCTCTGTGACGTGCGCGAGGATCTGCGGAGAGAGGTCGTCGAGCGCCGTCTCGATTACCGCAACCGACGAGTGGCTCGCATCGCCTGCTTCTCCGATAGAAAGACGAAGCACGTTGGGGAAGCCCTTCGGATTGCGTGTGCCTGCGCCGTAGCCGATCTTTGCGACACGCATTGCGGGCTGCGGCCCGAAGGTAGGGGAGATGGCGCGTATGAGTGCGGCTCCGGTGGGTGTGACCAACTCCTGCTGGACGTGCGCGGAGTAGGTAGGGATATCGCGCAGAAGATCGGCGGTCGCGGGTGCGGGAACGGGGAAGCGACCGTGCGCGCAGTCCACCATGCCTCCGCCGACGTTGAGCGGAGAGGCGTGCCAGGCATCGACGCCGAGCGCGTGAATTCCCGCGCTGGCCGCGACGATATCGACGATGGCATCGACGGCTCCGACCTCGTGGAAGTGAATCTTCTCGATATCGACGTTGTGAATCTTCGCCTCGCTCGCTCCCAGCAGCTCGAAGGCATGGATCGCGGTGCGCTTGATGGGATCGGCGAGTTTCGTATCTTCGATGAGGCGGCGGATCACCGTGAGCGAGCGGCCATGTGAGTGTTCATGATGATGTTCGTGCTTGGGCTCATGCTCATGGTGAGGGTGCTCGTGCGAGTGACTGTGCTTGTGTTCCTGCTCGTGCGAATGAGAGTGACTGTGTGAATGCGAGTGCTCATCCTTGTGATCGTGATGATGCTCGCGGGTGTGTTCGTGCGAATGCGTGTGAGCGGTCTCTTCCGCGAGCGTACCGTTCTCCAGCACGCGGACGTGCGTGGAGGAGATGCCGCTGCGATCTACTTTGTCGAGCGAGAGCGATGCTCCAAGGTTGAGCGCGTTCACTGCATCGTGAAGCGTCTCGACGGGAACTCCGGCATCCACGAGGGCTCCGAGAAACATATCGCCGCTGATTCCGGCAAAGCATTCAAGATAGGCAATCCGCATGGCAGCTATTGTTTCACGGTGGCGGGAGCGATGGCGTTCGCGGGAAGGATGTCGTTCATCGAGCCGGAACGATAACCCTGTGTGTCGAGCGTGACGTAGAGAAAGCCGAGCGGCTTCAGAGCGGCGGTGATGCGGTCGAGCGTGTTGAGATCGAGCGCGAGGGGTAACTCCGTTCGTGCAATCTCGATGCGTGCGAGGTCTCCGTGATGCCGCACGCGGACCTGTCGGAAACCGATGCCGTGCAAAGCTTCTTCCGCCTGCTCGACCTGCGAAAGATTTTCGCGTGTCACCGTGCGGCCGTACTCGATGCGCGAGGAGAGGCAGGCCGATGCGGGCTTGTCCCATACGCTCAATCTGGCTTCATGCGCGAGCTGCCGTATCTCGGCCTTGGTAAGCTGCGCGGTCACGAGCGGGGCAAGCGCGTGATGTTGCGAGGCCGCCTGCTGGCCGGGGCGGAACTCGCCGCGGTCGTCGAGGTTCATTCCGTAGGCAAGGTGCTGAAAGCCGCGTGCGGCGCGTTCCTCTTCCATGCGAGTGAAAAGCTCGTCCTTGCAGTGGAAGCAGCGCTGCGCGTCGTTGCGCTGGTAGTCGGGATTCTCAAGCTCTGCTGTAGGAAGAATCTGGGTGGGGATTCCATGCTGCGTGGTGAAGGCGAGCGCGGCGGCGAGTTCGGCGCGGGGCAGCGAAGGCGAGTCGGCGATGACGGCGAGCATCTTTTCGCCCAGCGCATCATGTGCGGCCCATGCGAGAAAGGCAGAGTCCGTTCCCCCGGAGTACGCAACCATCACGCTGCCGAGGCTTCGCAGGGTCGTCTTGAGCAGGACGTATTTTGCCGCCAGTTCCATGTCTCTGTGTAGATGCTAGCGGACTCTACTGCGATTGGCGAGGAGGTACGAAAAACAGGTTTAGTAGTAGAACTTCGCACTCTTCCAGTCTTCGGAGAGGTTGCTGCGTCGATGGCGGACGAGATAGATGTTGCGATGTTCAAAGGGCATCGACAGCGGATGATCCATGCGCCCGGCGATTTCGACTGAATTGTAAAACTTATGCATTTCCTCGCGAGTCGCTCCGTTGATGGCGATGATGATCTCGCCGGTGGCTCCGTACGGCCCCCAGAGCCAGTAGTTGTTGTGTCCGCTGATGGCGATAGGAAGGCCGTGGCCGAGGATGTTGATGGCGCTGGCTTCTCCGTAGTTGGAGCAGAGGATTGCAACCTTGCTCTGATCTTCAGGAGAGAGCGAGTGGACAATGCGTGTGATCTGATCGACCTCTTCCTGCCATCCGAAGCGGTCGGCGTAGAACTGCGGAAGGATTCCGCTGGACTCGTTTTCGGAGTTGCCGGATTGCTCGTAGAGGTGGATGGCCTTCGCGTAAGCCACCCACTGCATCGGTGGCATGACCGGGACCGCCATTGGGAGGATGAGGACCCCGGTGATGAGAAGAAGCGTCTGGTAGAGCGGAAAGGGATAGATGCTGTTGCGGCGGAAGAGAGGGAGCCGCTGCTCCCATGCGACTCCTCCGGCGCTGAAGAGGATGGGGTAGATCGGGCTGACGTAGTAGTCCTTGGCGTGCAGCGCCATCATCGTGGCGAGGAAGAGGAGATAGGTGTAACCCAGCCATCTAAGGCTTCTCGCCGCAGGGTTGCGGAGGAGCCAGATCAGTCCCGGGAGCCAGAGGAGAAGTGTGATGGGATTCAGGCTGAGAATCTGTTTGGCGAGGAAGGGAATCGGGGCGAGCGCGATGTTCTTGTTTTCGACGCGTCCGTTGTGCAGGAACTCCAGAGTGGGCCAGTGATGGGCGATCTGCCAGAGGAGATTAGGCAGGGCAACGAGAAGGAGCAGGGCAACTCCTGCGGCGGCATGGCTCGTGAACAGGATGTGGCGTTGCTGCGTGAGTAGCAGTGCAGCCAGAAGCGCGATGAGGAAGAAGGTCATCGACGGCTTGTTCAGCAGGCCGAGTCCTGCGGCGAGGCCAAAGAGCATCCACGACCACTGCGCGTTGTGGTCTCGCAGGACAAGGATGAGAGCGAGCAGGCAGGTCATCCAGAAGAGGGACTCGAAGGAGTTCATCGAGAGGAAGCTATCGAGCCCGAGGTACTGCGGCGCGAGCAGAATCGCGGTCATCGCCAGCGACTGAGCGGCGCGGCTGCCTCCGAGCGACCAGGCAAGCAAGCCGGTGAGGAAGACGCGCGCCGCTCCGGCGAGAGCGGAGAGCGTACGGATTCCGGCGAGTGAGTGTCCGAAGAGAGTTTCGGCGAGCCGCGCCTGCACCCCGACGATGGGGCCGTGATCGACGTATCCCCAGGCGAGGTGGCGTCCGCAGGCGAGGTAATAAAGCTCGTCGCGAAAGTACCCGTAGCCGATGTGCGCCTCCCAGAGGTTCGTGGAGAGATGGAGGAGCAGCTTGAGGGCGCTGAAGATCAGAGCGAGCCGGAGGGCGCTGCGCAGGGCCGGATCGACGGGGCGCACAACGGTGGTGGAGGTGGTAGCCGTGGACATGAGGCTTCTCCCAGGGAAGAAGGGATTTCTTTCAGGAGTTTACGGGGAGAAGTGGTTTTTGGTTCCGTGATCTAAGATGATGACGTTGGTTTCAGGACTGTACGATTTTTTGATGGGGTGAAGCGATGGATTGGACTCCTGGGGGACTTAGCAGGGATGTGGAGGATCGGCGAGGGTCCTCTGGCGGCGGCGGTTTCGGTGGCGGCGGAATCGGGATCATAGGAATCATCTTCCTGGTCATCATCAGCCTGGTGACGGGGCGCAACTATATTGGCAGCTACCTTGCCGGTGGAGGGCAGGTGGCCACGTCGAGCCGCCGTCCGGCGCAGTCCTCGTCGGTGGAGGACCGCTCGGCGCAGCTGGTTTCGTATGTGCTCGACGACGTGCAGCAGCAGTGGGAGACGCTGCTGCCGCAGCAGACGAACAAGCCGTATCGCCATGCGAAGCTGGTGCTCTTTCGTGACCTGACGCGGTCGGGGTGCGGCGCGGCGCAGTCGCAGACGGGGCCGTTCTACTGCCCGGCGGATGAGAAGGTTTACATCGACCTGGGCTTCTGGGACGAGTTGCGGCGGATCGGCGGAAGCACGGCGGACTTCGCGCAGGCCTACGTGCTCGCGCACGAGCTGGGGCATCACGTCCAGAACATCCTCGGGATCGAGCAGCAGATGCGGCAGCTCCAGTCTCGCAATCCAGGGGCGCAGAACCAGCTTTCAGTAATGCTGGAGTTGCAGGCCGACTGCTTCGCCGGGGTCTGGGCGCACACTGCGGCGCAGCGGGGCATCATTAACCAATCGGACGTGAACGATGGCCTGAGCGCGGCGGCTGCCGTTGGCGACGACCACCTGCAGAAGATGTCACGCGGAACGGTGAGCCCGGAAACCTTCACGCACGGCTCGTCGGCGCAGCGGCAGAGCTGGTTTACGCGGGGCTTGCAGTCGGGCGAGGTAAACTCGTGCAACACCTTCCAGAACTCCCGGTCGGGCGCGGGAAGTTTCTGAGGGAAAGGAAAAGCACCCAGGCTGCTGTGTAGGCTTGAGCGAAACTATGTTTCTTCCCGCATCTTCCGGAATGCGGTGGTCAGTGTGTCGTCAATGCTTCCGTAGAGCTTCTCATAGTCGTCTCTGCTGCGGCGTATGACCTCATAGGCATCTTCGCGACCATAGACGCCGGCGATTTCGACCGTGGCGTGGTGATCGCCAGGCGCCAGCTTATAGGTGAGGAAGTAGTGCTCCAGGCGTCTCAGCATAGACCCGGGAACCTCATGAATGTCGCTCCAGGAGCTGAAGGCCAGATCGTTCTTAAGCACTGCAATGATCTTGTCATCAGCCTCCCCCTGGTCGAGCATGCGCAGACCGCCGATGGGGATGCATTCAGCAAGGACATTGCCATGCGCGATTGGACGGTCGGACAGAATGCAGATGTCGAGCGGATCTCCATCCCCCTTAAGCTGATGGCCTGTCTTCTCCGCGCTGAAGGCGGCGACGCTATCTCCGCAGTAAGTTTGCGGAACGAAGCCGTAGAGTGACGGGCAGACGTTGGAGTACTTCTGAGGCCTGTCTATTCGTAGATAGCCTGAGGTTTTGTCAACTTCATACTTCATCGTGTCGGTCGGCACGACTTCGATGAATGCGTTGAGCTCTTCGGGCAATTTATCGCCGGGAGAAATGCCGTGCCACGGATGCGATTTGTATAAAGTGCCCAGCAGCTTCCACAAAGGATGTTCGGTATGAGACATAGGGAACCCCCTGCTTCGACCTCAAGATTTTGCAGCCAGAAAATTGGTTCCGGGTCTCGATTCCGGGCGCAAAGTGAAGGACAGGATACCGCACTTCCAACCAGCAGAAGATAGCGGCAATATATTAAATTGCGTGGAAGAGTTGGAGAACGAGCCCTTGAGTTGTTTCCACAGGCCGGTTAGTCGAGTAGGTTTTTGAGAAGGCGTTGTAGTCGTGGAATAACTTACAGCTAAAAGATTGCATCCAAACGAGAAACCCCGGCAAAAGGCCGGGGTACTTGTTTTATGGATTCGAGAATCTTTGTCTTTTTCGCTGGAATTGCGAAGGCATTTGGTAAGGTTGGGGTTTCAACAGCAGGGAGAGTGTGAATCGGAATGCAGAGGTTTTCTGTTCTTTTTTTGATGTTGCTTGGTTTGTGTGGTGAAGTTCAGGCCCAGACAGTTCCTGTAAATCCTCAGACGACAACCCAGACTGTTCCGACAGTAAAGACGGCTCAGACGGGTGCGGTACAGAAGCCTGCTCCGTCGGCTCCTGCCGCGAAGCCAGCCCCCGAAGCTGCCACGGCTCCTGCGGCAAAAACGGCCCAGCCTGCCCAGCAGCAGGCTCCGGCTCCGAAGCCAGGCCAGCCTGCGCCAACGACGCAGGGAGGGCAGACTCAGCCTGCTCCGGTTCAGGCAAAGCCGAAGCCTGCTCCCGCGAACCAGGCGATCGACCGGCTGTACGTATTCGGTGACAGCTACTCAGATACGGGACGGGGATGGGTGGACAGCGACGGTCCGACGGCGGTGGCGTACATGGCGCAGAAGATGGGGCTGACGCTGGTTCCGGCGAACGCAAAGGACGTGGATGACAAGAGCCTGAACTTTGCCGTGAGCGGAGCCCCGACCGGCGAAAATGTAGGCCATCCTGTCACAAAGGGGTGGCTGGGGCTGGGAATGAAGAACCAGGTGGCGGAGTTCGTGGCGCGTCAGGGAGACGGCTCGATCGAGTTTGACCCGGATTCGACGATCTTCTTTATCGCCGGTGGATTGAACGATAAGAAGCTCACGACCGAACAGACGGTTGCGAACCTCGAGGGCGAGATCAAGTCGCTTTACGACGCGGGAGCGCGGAGGTTCCGGGTGGCGATTCTGCCGGAGAAGATTCCGGCGTTCAGCGAGGTTGGGATTCGTCTGAACCCGGCGCTGAAGAACATTCCGGCAGAGATGAAGACGAAGCTGCCGGACGTCGAAATCAAGACGAGCCAGTGGGGAGCCTTCTTCGATGCGGTGATGGACAATGCGGCGAAGTACGGCATCACAGACACGACGAACCAGTGTGCGGGGCGCGAGATCTTCGAGGAGGATGCGACACCGTGCGCTTCTCCTGCGACGCACTTCTACTATCACAAGGGGCATCCCTCGAAGGCGGTGCACAAGATCGTGGGGGGAATGCTCTACGAGGAGATGACGGGGAAGCCCGCAGCCCACTAACTGACTAGCGGATGACCGGGAGCGGGTTGGTGGATTCGCTTCCGGGCTCTGCTGCGAAGTAGCTGCGAATCTTCTCGGCGGTGGCCTTGTTGACGACGGCGGTGAGGGCGTCGGGGGTCTTTTCGGCGGTCTGTCGGATGGCCCGGATAGAGCCGAAGTGCTCTATCAGCCGCTGGCGCGTGCGTGGGCCTACACCGGGAATCTCTAAAAGCTCGGAGCTGCGGTCGCGTATCTCACGGCGCTTGCGGTGGTAGGTGATGGCGAAGCGGTGCGACTCGTCGCGGATCTTCTGGACGAGGTGCAGCACAGGCGAGCGGCGGTCGAGGACGACAGGGTCGCTCTCCTGTCCGTAGACGTAGATGACCTCTTCGCGCTTGGCGATGGAGGCAAGCGGCTGAAGGGTGACGCCGATCTCGTTGAGGGCGTCGGCGGCGGCGTGGAGCTGACCGAGGCCTCCGTCGATCAGGATCAGGGACGGGAAGGGCTTCTTTTCTTCGAGCAGGCGCCTGTAGCGGCGGTGGATGATCTCGCGCATGGAGGCGAAGTCGTCGACGCCGGTGACGGTGCGGACCTGGAACTTGCGGTAGTCGGCCTTCTTCATCGCGCCGTCCTCCCAGACGACCATCGAGGCGACGGTCTCGGCGCCCTGGATGTGGGAGATGTCGAAGCACTCGATGCGGCGGGGTGTTTCTTCGAGCATGAGGGCGTCCTGCAATGCTTCGGCGATGGCCTTCTGGCTCGGTTGCAAAACGCGGAAGCGCTGGTCGAAGGAGTTCTTCGCGTTCTGTCCGACGAGATCGACAAGGGAACGCTTTTCGCCGCGTTGCGGGGCTAGGATCTCGACGCGGTGGCCGGTGCGCTCGGTGAGAAGCTCGGCCAGCGGGGCGCGGTCGGGGAAGTCGACGGGGACGAGGATGGAGCGCGGGACGTATCCCTGATCGAGATAAAGCTGGCTGAGCAGCGAGGAAAAGAAGACTGCCGGACTGAAGGCGGAGCCGGGCTCAGTTAGGGAGGCGTGCTGGGTGAGAGGCGAGCCTTCGCCTATCTCGGGCGCGGGGAGAGAAGGGGCGGGCTCGAGGTGCGGGAGGGTCTCGGTGGCGGACATCTGTGATGTTGTGGGGGCCACTTCTTCTGAAGACGGCTCGTCCTCGGGGGAGGACTCCATCAGCTCGGGAAGGTCTTCCCAGAAGAAGTCGCGGCGGTCGACGATCTTGCCGGAGCGCATGTGGAAGAGGTTTACCGCCAGCATCTCGTTCTCGTAGTGGAAGCCGAAGACGTCGGCGTCCTCGTTGTCGGTTGTGGCGATGCGCTGCTTGTCGAGCATCTGGTGAACCGTCGTGAGCTGGTCGCGGAGACGGGCGGCCAATTCGTAATGCTCGGTCTCGGCGGCCTGCTTCATGCGGGCTGTGAGGCGCTGCTCGAGTTCGCCGGGACGGCCTTCGAGGAAGAGCTGCACGTCGCGGACGGCCTGACGATACTCCTCGGGCGTGGTGAAGCCCTCGACGCAGGGGCCGAGGCAGCGCTTGATGTAGTACTGCAGGCAGGCGCGGGGGTGGTAGCGCGAGAGATCGACCTTGCAGGAGGGGATGAGGAAGCTGCGGTGGATGAGGTCCACCAGCCGGTAGGCGAGGTTGCCGGGGAAGTAGGGGCCGAAGTAGGCCGAACCGTCCTTGCGCAGGCGGCGGGTGACGAAGACCTTGGGATAGCGGTCGGTCACCGTGAGCTTGACGTAGGGATAGGTCTTGTCATCGCGCAGAAGGATGTTGAAGCGTGGCTTGCGCTGCTTGATGAGGTTGTTTTCGAGCGCTAGGGCCTCGTGCTCGTTGGCGACGGTGATGTAGTCAAGATCGACGGCCTCGCGCATGAGGCGGCCGGTCTTGGCGTTGGCCTGCGAGGCGGCGAGAAAGTACGAACGGACGCGCGCGCGGAGGTTCTTGGCCTTGCCGACGTAGATGACCTCGCCCTCCGCGTTCTTGTAGAGGTAGCAGCCGGGGGAGGTGGGAAGCGTCCGGATTTTCTCGTAGAGGTCCATCGGTGCAAAGGCTACGCCGGGGAAAGGCTCAGTTCTCCAGTGTAACGGTTTGGAGAGGAAAGATTGCCCCGGGTAGATTTGACGCGGATTCACAACAAAAGTTCCGGATCGAAGAGGGAAGGAATTTCTGGACTGCTAGTTCATCCTATTGAAATTACTTGGTTTATGAGGTTTTTGAGTTTGGCATGGTGATTGCTGTTGATCAAGGGGTAACCGTCGCAGCTGTTTTGTACGCGATGAAGAAAAGAGGACTCGAAATGAACTCTGTGATGCGATTCGACCTTGGCAAAGCAAAGAAGATCGGTTCTACGGGAGCCGTTGTTGTGACGGGAGCCCTGCTGGCGGCCCTGACCGTTGGCTGCTCCAGCAAGAATTATGTTCGTTCGCAGTCGGCCCCGGTGGTTGACCAGGTGAACCAGTTAGATGCGAAGACGGCAAGCGATCACAACCGCATCGTAGACACGGACGAGCGGGCGAAGTCGGGAATCGCGAAGGCGCAGGGCGCGGCGGATACGGCGGGGCAGCACGCGGATGCGGCGGGGCAGGCTGCGGATACCGCGGGACGGTCGGCGCAGGAGGCTTACAACCGCGTCGATACGCTGCAGGGCGTGATTGCGAACCTGGACAACTACAAGTCCGTGTCCGAGACGAACGTGACCTTTGGATTCGACAAGTCGGCTCTGACCGCAGAGGACCGCAAGACGCTGGATGACTTCGCGGCGGGTCTGTCGGACAAGCGCAGCTATATTCTCGCGGTGACGGGCGGAACCGATTCGACCGGTGACGCGAACTACAACTATGGCCTGAGCCAGCGCCGCGCGGATGCGGTCGTAAATTATCTTGCGGGCAAATACAACATTCCGCCCCACAAGTTCTATCTCATAGGCATCGGCAAGGACCAGGAGGTAGCCAGCAACAATACGGCTGCAGGCCGGGCCAGGAATCGCCGGGTCGAGGTGAAGCTGATGACGAACATGGATCAGCAGGCTTCGAGATAGTTTTTTCCGCAACACTTGATCTGCACGACCAACACACCGTAAGGCGACGGGCCGATATGCTGCGGCCCGACCAGCCTTCTTCCCTCTCCCTCGGCGGCGGGGCAGCATAGGAAAAAGACCCTGCCAGCCACCCTCCAACCCTGAGGACAGAATGCCCGGATTGTCCGGGCTTTTTGGTTTTGTAAGGGAAGAGACTAGTCTTTCAGCCTGCGGTAGACGACTCCCAGCAGAACCGACGTCAGGATGACCCAGACGAACTGGTACCAGTAGAAGAAGGGGAAGCCGAAGAGGGTTGGCGTCTCGCGGGCGTAGATCTGCGGGAAGCAGAGTGCGAGGTACGGCACGGCGAGCATGGCCCACACGAGCGGGCCTTTCTTTTTGTTCGTCGGGGTGGAGGGATTGGGCTGGTTCGACATCTCTTCTGGTCAGGATGCTATCACGCGGGGGTGGGAGCGCGAAGCGGCTTCAGGTAAAGTGGAGCTATGGAGTCAACCGGAAGCGAGACTGCGCGCAACCTGATGGAGGCTGTGCAGATCATGGCGCGGCTGCGGGGGCCGGACGGATGTCCGTGGGACCGGGAACAGACCTTCGACACCATCAAAAAATACACGCTGGAGGAGACCTACGAGGTCTTCGACGCGATTGAGCGCAGGGCGTGGCCGGAGCTGAAGGATGAGCTGGGTGACCTGCTGCTGCAGGTCCTCTTCTACTCGCAGATGGCCGCCGAGGATGGCTATTTCACGATCAGTGACGTGGCGGCGAATCTGAATGCGAAGCTGATCCGGCGGCACCCGCACATCTTTGGCGACGTGGAGGCCCGGGACGCGGCCACCGTGCTGAAGAACTGGGAAGAGATCAAGCGTGAGGAGAAACGGGCTTCTGGGGCCACTGGTGGAGGCCCTGAGAAGGCTTCCATGCTGGATGAGGTTCCGCGAACCATGCCTGCATTGATGGAGGCGGGCAAGATCGGCTCGCGAGCGGCGAAGGTCGGGTTCGACTGGCCGAATGCCGAGGGACTCTTCGACAAGCTGGATGAGGAGATCGCGGAGCTGAAGGTTGAGGTCAGCGCGAAGAATCGCGATGCGGTGGAGGACGAGTTCGGCGACCTGCTGTTTACGGTGGCCAATCTGGCGCGGCATCTGAAGGTCGATACGGAATCCGCCCTGCGGCGAGCCAATGCGAAGTTCCGCAGCCGCTTTGCCGCGATGGAGCGTGAGGCGGGTGGGCGCGATGGGTTGGCGGCTCTGGGGCCCGAGGAATTGGATGCGTTGTGGAGACAGGCGAAGCTGGCGCAGAAGCAGCCAGACGGTGAGTAGGGGATGAGCACGGAACGGGAGATACAGATTCGGCCACTGACCACGCTCGAAGAGTTCGAGCGCTGCGTGGTGCTGCAGCTTGAGGTCTGGGGATACAGCGACGGCGACCTGATTCCTCGGAGGGTCTTCCTGGTAGCCCAGCGCATCGGCGGGCAGGTGATGGGGGCCTTCGACGGCAAGACGATCATCGGCTTTGCGATGGCTCTGCCGGGGTATCGGAACGGCCATGCGTACCTGCATTCACACATGCTGGCAGTGCTTCCGGAGTATCGCAACGCGGGGCTGGGGCGCAGGCTGAAGCTGGCCCAGAGGGACGATGCGATGGCGCGTGGGTTCGATCTGATGGAGTGGACCTTCGACCCTCTGGAGATCAAGAACGCGTACCTGAACATCACGCGGCTGGGGGCGATCTCTCGGAGGTACAAGGGAGATTTTTATGGCCCCTCGTCTTCTCCCTTGCAGGGCGGTCTTCCGACGGATAGGCTATACGCCGAATGGTGGCTGCGGTCGCCGCGTGTCGTGGAGATTCTGAGCGGAGAGGCCGGGCAAGTCGAGAGCCCAGTCAAAAGTCCAGCCAAAAGTCCGGTCGAGAGCACAGAACGCGTCGTCATCTCGGAACGCATCACTGTCCCGCATACCATCTACCAGTGGAAGCAGGACCCCCAGAACAGATCGCTTGCGGAGCAGGTGCAGACGAAGAATCGGGAGGCGCTCGAATCGGCGTTCGACCGGGGCCTGAGTGTCGTGGGCTATGAGCGCGACGCCGAGGGCAATGGAAGTTTTCTGTTGGGAGCATGGGACGACAAGGCCCAGGGAGCATGGAGCTGAAGCTCCATTTGAGACGAAAGACTTTTTGAGAAGGACGGGATTTTGAAGATGCTGAAGATCGATGCCATTCACATGCGAGAGATCAACATGCCGCTGGCTCATCCGTTTGAGACGAGCTTCGGGACGACGACGGGGCGGCGTATCCTGCTGGTCGAGCTGGAGTGCGATGGCCTGACGGCGTGGGGCGAATGTGTCGCGGGCGAGCATCCTTACTTCAGTGACGAGATGATCGACACGGCGTGGATCATCACCGAGACGGAGCTGGCTCCGAGGCTGCTGGATGCGATTGGGATGGCGCACGGCGGCGATGTGCCGGACCTGCTGAAGCAGGTGCGCGGACACAGGATGGCCAAAGCCGCTCTCGAGAGCGCGGTGTGGGATCTTGAGGCGCAGGCGAACAAGATCTCGCTGTCGGAGCTGCTGGGCGGCACGCGTGAGGTGATTCCGTGCGGCGTTTCGATTGGGATTCAGCCGACGCTCGAGCAGCAGATTGCGAAGATCGAGACGGAGCTGGCGGCGGGATATCAGCGCATCAAGCTGAAGTGTAAGCCGGGCTGGGATCGCCATATCTTCGAGGCGGTGCGCAAGCGTTGGCCGGAGATTCTGCTGAGCTGCGATGCGAACTCTGCGTACCGGATGAAGGACTTTGATCACATCGCCTCGTGGGATGAGTTCAACCTGCTGATGATCGAGCAGCCGCTCTGGTACGACGATTTCTACTTCCACTCCATGCTGCAGAAGAGGATTGAGACGGCGATCTGTCTGGATGAGTCGATCCGCAACCGCCGCGATGCGTTGGCGGCGATCGATATGGAGTCGTGCCAGATCATCAATATCAAGGTTGGGCGCGTGGGCGGCTTCAGCGAGGCGATTGCGGTACACAACGTCGCAGCGGAGCGGGGCATTCCGGTGTGGTGCGGTGGAATGCTGGAGACGGGCATCGGGCGCGCGCACAACATCGCGCTGTCGTCGCTTCCGAACTTCTCGCTGCCGGGCGATGTGTCGGCCTCGGCGCGCTACTGGGCGCAGGACATCATCGAGCCAGAGGTGACGGTGAGCGCGACGGGCGAGATTGTTGTCCCGACGGGAGTGGGCTCGGGCTACACCGTGCTGCGCGACCGGATCGAGTCGCTGACGGTGCGGAAGCAGACGCTGCGAGCAAAGGCTGGGGTGACAGCGTAGCCGCCCTTACTGCTTTGGTAGAGGCGTCGCCAGCAGAAGGTGGATCGCGTCCTGATAGCTCATGGCGGGCATGATCTGGAAGTTCGAGGCATCGGAGTCCATCTTGATGTTGATGGTCTTCACCATGAGGGCGCGGATGGTGATGCGCTCGCTGAAGCGGACGAAGAACCAGTGACCGTTGCCCGGGTCGGCCTGATCGAAGATGAGGTGGCCGCCGGGATAGATGTGCGCCAGCATTCCCCAGCCGAAGTTCACGCCGCGAAAGATGTGCCCTTCCATGCGGACGACCTGTTTTGATTGTTCGTCGATCCATGCGCGACCGCGCAGGCCGGTGAGGGCCTCGGCGGTCGTGCTGGGAGGGTGGAACTTCGGGTTGGGCTCGTAGTCGAGGACGATCTCGCGGCGGCTAGGGTTGCGGCCTGTCTGCGGCTGGCCGGGGACGTAGGTGTAGAGCATGGAGTCGGGCATCAGGCGAACGAGCGAGTCGGCGATCTTCATGCCGGACTCGTTATTTTTTACGTGCTTGCGAAAGCCCTCGGGGTCTTTCAGCATGTCGTCGAGGCGCTGGCGCTCGGCCTTGTCCTGCTCCTCGGTCAGAGGCTTGCCGTCGAGCAGGATGAGACGTGCAACGCTGCCGTCGCGGCTCTGGATGATGTCGCGGATCTTTTCGCCCTTCGCGTCGACGATGTGCATGTGGTAGCGGAGGTAGGAGCTGCGGTCGTGGATGGTGTCCAACTCCTTCGCCGCGGCATCGACCACCCAGTTGCGCGGGGGAATCGCCTGGAGAGAGGCGGGAATGGATGCATCTGCGTCGGGCGACTGAGCACATGCCGGAAGACTCGCGGCAAAGATCCCGAGAAAAAAGAGAAGTGCGATACAGGCGAGCTTTCCCGAAAAGGGAAGCGGGTCGCAGATGGATTCTTTGTTACGTTCTCTGCTGCTTTTTTCCTTCATCTGTGTGACCCGAAGGGGATGAGTGTTTGCGTACGGAAGCACTGTATTGACTATCTTACGTAGGACGCGCGGTCCAATGAAATGTTTTCCGGTTTGCCTCATGGGAAAGCGTTGGGTATAGTTCGGGCAAGGCGCAGAAACGAGAGCGTACTGCTTCGGGAGACGAGAAAAGCATGAAGCCAGCAGAGGGTTCCACTGTTATCGGCAAGTCGGTCACGATCCGCGGAGAGTTGTCGGGGAGCGAAGACCTGTATATGGATGGTGATATCGAAGGTTCGATAACGCTTCCCGAACATGGGTTGACGATTGGACCGAACGCCCGGGTGCAGGCCGACATTCGCGTGCGCGATCTTGTGGTGTTCGGCAAGGTCAAGGGCAACATGACCGCCACGGGGCGCGTGGATATTCGCAACTCGGCACTGGTGGACGGCGACATCGTGAGCGGACGTCTTTCGATCGAAGAGAACGCAACGATCAAGGGCAAGGTGACGCTTGGCGGCGGCTCCGAGAAGGTCGCTCCTGTTTCGGCCGCTGCGCAGCCCGCGCAGGAGACGTTGCAGCTTGAGTCGAAGGCGTAGCGGGAGGAAGCGGACGAATGCGGAATCTCTTCGGCGGCGGCGCGGGGTCCTCGCGTGGCTCGGATGCAGGTAAGACACCACGACACTCCAGCGGATGGAAGGAGCTTCAGAAGCATCTGAAGAGCCAGGAGTCGCTGCGTGTGTTGGATATCGGACCGACTTCTTCGGCCAACATCAACTACATCACCAGCCTGGGTCATAGCATCTACATGGCAAACCTGGTGGAAGAGTCTGCGAAGCCGGAGTGGCTTACTCCGGGGGAGGCAGGGGAGGAGCCGAAGTTCGACACGGAGCGTTTCTTTGAGACGAATCTCAACTTCTCGGGCCGGCAGTTCGACGTCGTCATCCTGTGGGATACGGCGGATTTCCTGCCGGAGTCATTGGTGGAGCCGATCTTCGAGAAGATTTACGAGGTGATGGCGTCCGGTGGACTGATGCTTGCCTTCTTTCACACCTCGAACGATCCGGGAACCACGTTCAACCGTTATCACCTGACGGATACCGAGGTTGTAGAGATGCAGAAGGCGGGAAGTTATCCTGTGCTGAGAAGTTACAGTAACCGCAATATTGAAGCTCTGCTCAAGAAGTTCAGCGGTTATCGTTTTTTCCTTGCGAAGGATAACCTGCGCGAGGTGATTGTTACCCGCTAACTTTCGATCCATCGAGAAAGACAGAAAAGGCGTAACCGGTGCGATCTCTCGGTTACGCCTTTTCTAACTTCGCTAGTAAGAATACTGAATTTACTTTGTCTTAGCTGCCGCAGACTTGCTTGCCGCAGACTTCGTTGCCTTGGACGAGGTCTGTTTTCTGCGCTCGGCCCAGCGACGTTTCATCGCATCGGCGATACGCTTGCGTCCTTCGGGAGTGAGATTACGCTTCCGCTTGGAGGGTGTGGCGGTTACGGTATTCTTGCTGCCCTTGGGGCGTCCGCGACCGGTGCGAACCGGTTGAGAGGCATCGGCTAGCAGCGCTCGTGCCTGCTGCAACTTAAAGATTTGCGCATCGATCTCGGCGATGATTTTAGAAACTTCCACTGAAAGCTCTCCTAAGAGAAAGGGTGTAATTGATAACTGCGATCTTCGAGCATGCTTATAGAAGCCAGTTATCGAATGACCTGTAGGTAACGATACAGAAGTTACTTGCCATCGGCAAATAAAGTCAGATGGGATACGGCGTTATGTATGGGTGATTTCCGCTTCTTTTTTCTCCGGAAGGATATCGGAGTGAGTGCGGATGGCGTATCCGGGACCGGACTGATCCAGCTCTTCATGGTAGGGATTGCCCAGGCCGCGGCGATGATTCGCCCTCTCAAGATAATTTTGTAACTCCAACAGAGTCGTATCTTTATCGCGCGCGAACTCGGAGGCCATGCGGGTGAGGGCATAGTTAACGATGTCGCTGTGATGAAGGCCGCGCATGCTGGGGTTGCGCCGAAGGTTGAGCCAGAGGCGATGCACGAGCTGCACCTCATCAGGCTGAATCGTCGGCGCGTGTGGCCCGATGTGGAAGCTGAGCGCCTCGCCGTCGGGCTTGACGACGTAGAAGGTGAACTGGCGCTTCGGCTCGGGCAGAGCCTCCCACGCCTGGCCTACGTGATAGGCCTGCTCTTCCGCGGTGAGCTTGCTCGAAAGCCCGGAGACTACGGCGGCTGCATCGAGCGAGTTGGCCGTCTGCACAAGGGCGGAGAAGATGTCGCCTGCGGGAACGACGAGCAGGGATATGTGTTTGCCGAAGCTCTCAGCCACGGAGACGGCCTTGGTGAAGAGCATCTGCTCGTGCTCGCTGAAGAGCTGTTCGGAGGCCTCGACATACTCCGGCCCGCCGACGCCCATCATGCGAGCAGCGAGAACGACGATGTCCTGCTCCTCGGTGTTGGTGTGGGTAAGGGCCCATTTCAGCGCGAAGGGAGCAGCGTAGTCGCGCATGGTCACGATGACCGCGCCGGGGCGGATGTCGAGCGCGGCGCAGCCGACGGTGTCCTGATGCTCAAGCTGGAAGTGCTCGCGCATCTGGAGCGTGGCAAGGTCGTGGCGGCGCTTGTTGTCGCGCTCGGAGAGAGAGAAGATGACGAAGAAGACCGCAGCGAAGATGACTCCGCTGACCGTTGCTACCGACTTCGTGAACAGGTTGACGATAGCCGTGGTGAACAGCACCAGGAAGACGGAGATCAACCCAATGGGAATTTCGGTCTTACCGATGCGAAGGTTCAGCGGAACCTTCCAGCCGCGTTCGCCGTGGTACTTCCAGCGCAGCACGAGCATGGCGAGCGCGTTGAAGGTGAAGCTCCAGATAACGCCGAAGGCGTAGGCCTCGCCGATGATGACGACGTTGCCATGTGTCACCGCAATGACGAACAGTTGCATCAGCGCGACGAGATTGACGATGCGGTAGCTGGTGCCGTACTTCTTCTGCGGCTTGCGGAACCAATCGGTGAGCACGCCGTCTTCTGCGATGCGCATGAGCACGCCAGTCGAGCCGACGATGGCCGTATTGACCGCTCCGCCAAGGATGAGGAAGCCGACCAGCACGACGAAGCAGCGGAAAGCAATGCGCAGAACCTCGGGGCCGACCATGTGCATGGCCATTCCGGCGATCAGGTTGTCGCGGTACACGTGAACGCGCACGTCGTCGGGAATGATCATGACCGCGAGCAGCGAGCAGAGGCCGGTGAAGAAGAAGCTGTAGGTCGCGATAACCAGCGCGGCGCGCTTCAGGTTCTTGAGCTTGGGGTGCTCGATCTCGCGGTTGACCTGCGCGAGCGACTCTTCGCCGCTCATGGCCAGCACGGAGTGGCCGAAGGCCATCAGCACACCAAAAAGGCCGAGCGTGGAGGCGAACTTCGTTCCCTTGAGGAAGCCAAGTGCGTCGGAGCTGAAGTGCAGGTTCGATGGGAAGGGCAGCGGGGGAAGCTCAGCGCCGCGATGGAGGACCGTGAAGCCGCCCCAAAGTAAAAGGATCACCACCATGACGGTGGTGATCTTCATAATGTCGAGCGCGCGCTGGCTGGACTCTTCGATGCCCTTGATGTTCTGCCACCAGAAATAAAGCGTGATTGCGGCGGCGATGACGGCGGAGGCGATGTCAGGTCTGAGGTGAGGAGTCGCCGCCCAGTGCATTCGCTGCGCGGAGAAGCTGAGCAGGTCGTTGAGGAGGCCGATAATGTACTGCCCGGCGGAGACACCCGAAATCGGTCCGGTCAGCACGTAGTCGAACATCAGGGCCGAGACGCTGACCTTGGCGAAGGTGCTTCCCAGAGCTTCCTTGACGATGCGGTAGACGCCGCCGCGGGTAAACATCGAACAGCTTTCGACGTAAACCGAGCGCACCGCGTAAGCGAAGAAGACGACGCTCAGGATGAGCCAGGGGGCAGATTTACCAATGGCCTCTTCCGCAAGACCGCCCGCGTAGAAAGCGGAAGAGCCTAAATCGTTGAGAACAATGGCAGCCGCTCGCCAGAAGGAGATGAACGTGAGCATCACCGAAGACGCGATGACGAGGCGTACCCGGTTGGATTGCGGCAAAACGGCAGTATTTTTCGCTAAACCCATTGATTGTGTGGACGCGTCCCCAGGCGGTTCCATGCGTCCAGAAAAACCATACGCCCGACAGATAGTTTAAGGTGGAGTCTGCTCAGCGTCAATTGGTAAGACCAGGAGAGGGAACAGAAAAGAGCGGTATCAAGTTACATTTCCTCCTCTTCATCGCTGGTGAAGATCTGCTGCAGGTCGCTCAGGGTGGTGATGAGGACGACCAGCATGGAGCCCGCGATTCCCAGAAAGAAAAGCGGTACGAGCACCGAGCTGAGCAGATGAAGAAGATGATCCATATTCAGGATGTATTGTATCTCTGGTGGGGTAGGGGTGGATGGTAGATTTGGGCTCGATGCGACTTGTACCGGGATGGCTTTGGATTGCGGCCGCGCTTTCGGGCGTTCTGCAGGTTCTTCCTTTTCCTATTGCCGGGCCGGTTTCGCAGTGGCGCGCCGCGCTCTGTTGGATTGCGCTGGCGCCCCTGCTGTGGGCTCTCACTCGTGAGGATAAGAAGGGCCATCCGCTGACGGCGAAGCAGAGCGCCGCGCTGGGATACCTCTGCGGCTTCGTCTGGTATACGGGCAACTGCTACTGGATCTACCAGACGATGTACCTCTATGGAGGGCTCGATAAGCCGATTGCGGCTGGAATCCTTGTCCTCTTCAGCCTGTATCTCGGGCTGTATCACGCGCTGTTCGGAGGATTGTTTGGCGCGGTGCGCTCTTACTTCGGAGCTCAGATCGCCCTGCTGCTCAGTCCGTTTCTGTGGGTCGCGGTGGAACTGGCGCGAGCGCACATCACTGGCCTGCCGTGGGACCTGCTGGGTATCGCGCAGGTCGATAATGCCGCTCTGACGCGGCTGGCTCCTATCACCGGGGCTTACGGGATTTCGTTTGTGATCGCTGCGGTCAATGCACTGTGGCTGGTGCGGATTCAGGTGCGTGAGCGTCGGCACACGCGGTTGGTGCTCACCGTTGTAGGAGTCGTGCTGGTTGTGGTGTATGTCTTCAGTGTGCGCAGGTTTGCGGCTCCGCGAAGAGAACGAGCGACGGCCACGGCGATACTCGTGCAGCAGAATCTCGAGGTCGGCGCGGAAGCAACTGGGCCGGAGCCTTCGGCGAAGGTGCTGCTCGACTCCTTCGCGTATCTCAGCCGCTATCCGGGCCGAAAGATGTACCTAGGGATTCCGGAGAAGAAGGGAACTCCGTCGGTGACCTTCGCTCCGCTTACGGGGCCGAGCGATGCGAACCTGATCGTATGGCCGGAGTCTCCGGCTCCGTTTCAGGACGACGACCCGGTCTTCCACGATGCAATCTCGTCGCTGGCTCGTCAGGCGGGAGCCCCGATGATTGTGGGTAACGTGGCCATCGAACGCACGAACACGAACGGGCGCGGATACTACCTGTTCAACTCGGCGGCCTTCGTCACGCCACAGGGAGAGTTCGTCGGGCGCTACAACAAGATGCACCTCGTCCCGTTCGGGGAATACGTTCCGTTCAAGCAGTTCTTCTTCTTCGCGCAGAATCTTCTGCACGAGGCCGGAACCTTCGATGCTGGAGGAACGCGGACGCTGTTTACGGTCAACGGTCATCGCTACGGCACCTTCATCTGCTACGAGTCGATCTTTGCCGACGAGGTGCGGCAGTTCGTCAGCAACGGGGCTGAGGTGCTCGTCAACATCTCGAACGACGGGTGGTATGGCGACACCAGCGCTCCGTGGCAGCACCTGAACATGGTGCGGATGCGCGCCATCGAAAATCATCGCTGGGTGCTGCGTGCGACAAACACAGGCGTTACGGCTTCGATTGATCCCGAGGGCCATGTAGTCGAAGCGGCGCAACGGCACGTACGGACAAGCATCCGCGTGGGCTTCGGCTACGAGCACGACCTGACCTTCTACGCCGCGCACGGCGACTGGTTCGCCTGGTTGTGTGCCGCGGTGACGACGGCGGCACTTGCGTGGAGCCTTCGCGCGCGCTTTGCCGTAAACTAAAGCTATGCTGAGTGACTTGGAATACACGTACTCCCCGGTGCGCGAAAAAGTTCGCGATCTGCGGGAGTATCTTTGACTCGCCTCGCCTTCGTCGTGAGTTAGCCGTCATCGAAGAGAAAACCTCGGACCCCGCCGTGTGGGCCGACCCCGCGCGTTCGCAGCCTCTGATGCGTGACCGCAAGCGCATCGAAAACCTGCTGGCCGACGACGCCGAGCTGGCGCGCCGCGCCGACGATGTCGAGGCCTACTTCGAGCTTGCTCGCGAGGGCGAGGACACCGAGGCCGACCTCACGCGCGAGATTCCTGCGCTGGTCGAGTTTGTCGAGAAGCTCGAGTCGAAGACCATGCTCTCGGAAGAGAGCGATCCTCTGAACGCAATCGTCGTCGTACACCCCGGCGCCGGTGGAACCGAGTCGCAGGACTGGGCCGAGATGCTGATGCGCATGTACATCCGCTGGGGCGAGCGCCAGAACTTCAAGGTCGAGATCAACGAAGTGCAGGATGGTGACGAGGCCGGGATCAAGTCGGCTACCTTCACCATCTCGGGCGAGTTCGCCTACGGCCTGTTGTCGGGAGAGACGGGTGTGCATCGCCTGGTTCGCATCTCGCCATTCGATTCGGCCAAGCGCAGGCATACGAGCTTCGCGTCGGTGTTCGTTTCGCCGGAGATCGACGACACCATCGTGATCGACATCAAGCCCGACGACCTTCGCATCGACACCTACCGCTCGGGCGGCAAGGGCGGGCAGCACGTCAACACGACGGACTCTGCCGTGCGCATTACGCATCTTCCGACAGGGCTGGTGGCAGGTTGCCAGAACGAGCGCTCGCAGCACAAGAACAAGGAACGTGCGATGAAGCTTCTCCGCTCGCGCCTGTACGAGTACGAGCTGGAGAAGAAGAAGGCTGTCAGCAAGAAGCTCGAAGATTCGAAGCTCGACATTAAGTTCGGCTCGCAGATTCGCAACTACGTCATGCAGCCCTACCGCATGGTGAAGGATCTTCGCACCCGCGTTGAAGTGGGCGATGTGGACCGCGTGCTCGACGGCGATCTTGAACCGTTCATCCGCAGCTATCTGAAGATACGCCGTGAGGGAGGTATCCCGGCGGCCATCGAAGACGACGACGAGCTATAGCCACAAGACGTTGTTGCGACAGGGGCCGGCAGATAATCTGCTGGCCCTTCGCTTGTTGCTGATAGATACTCGATAGCCATGAGTGAGTCTGTCCGCGCCTCTGCTGCTGAAAAGCCGGATTACGGGATCGACGCTCCAGCTGTGCTTCGCAATCTCTTTCTGATTGGCGGCCTTTGTCTTTTGCTGGGGCTGCTGCTGCCTCCTGTCGTTCATCTTGGACAGGTGAACCTTGCTGCGCGCCCGACGTTCCTGTGGCCTGCTTTTTTCCTGTTGTTTGAGGCCTGTCTCTATCTTCTTTACGTGAAGTTCGGCAAGTTTCGCCATCGCGACTTCATGCTGGGCATGCACGACTGGCGAGGAGACGAGCAGGTGCTCGACGTTGGGTGCGGGCGCGGCCTTCTATTGGCTGGTGCGGCGAAGCGGCTGAACGCGGAAGGCCATGCGACCGGCCTCGATATCTGGTCGACCACAGATCTTTCCGGCAACGCAGAGACGGCGACGCTGCACAATCTTGAACTGGAAGGAGTCGCCTCGCGCTGCACGCTGGTCAGTCGGTCGGCTGCGGAGATGCCCTTCGCGGATGCAGCCTTCGATGTCATCGTTTCGAACCTTTGCCTGCATAACCTGTACGACAGGCCCACCCGACTTGCTGCGCTGCGACATATTGCGCGTGTGCTTCGTCCCGGGGGAGTGGCTCTTATCTCTGACTATAAGCTGACAAGCGAGTATGCGAAGGAATTTCAGCAGCTTGGTTTGCAGGTACAGAAGAAGCGCGGGAGCCTGTTGACGACCTTTCCTCCCTTGACGGTAGTGATCGCACGCAAACCCCTGTGACCTTGCGCAGACTCGAAGCATCCAACCTTGCAGAAACCGGAGGAAGACGTGACGAAGGCTGAAGATACAAAAGAGCTGGACGAGCTTCGTAAACAACTGCTGGCATTGCTGGATGGTGGCCAGGCGCACGCAGCCTTCGAGGAGGCGGTGAAGGACTTCCCGGTGGAGTACCGCGGCGTCGTGCCGGACGGGCTTCCTTACTCGGCGTGGCAGTTGCTGGAGCACATCCGCATCACGCAGCGCGACATCCTCGAGTTCAGCGCGCCGCCGACCGGAGGCTACCAGCCGATGGCATGGCCCGACGACTACTGGCCAAAGTCCGCGAAGCCCTCTTCGGAGCACGCATGGGATGCCTCCATCTCTGCCGTCCACAAGGATCGCGAAGCCTTCGAGAAGCTGCTCACGCGGCCCGGAGCCGATCTCTACAAACCCTTCCGCTGGGGCGACGGACAGAACCTTCTGCGGGAGGCGATGCTGATTGCCGACCATACCTCGTACCATGTGGGTGAGTTGATTATGCTGCGCCGCCTGCTCGGTATCTGGAAGAAATAAGAGGACTAATGAACGAGCCTGAAGTCATTCGCATCATGCTGGGGCATCCTCCCGCAGAGCCGCGCACCATTGCGGTGATCGGCCTGTCGGATAATCCGGACAAGCCGAGCAACTACGTTCCTGCGTACATGCAGCAGCATGGCTATCGCATCCTGCCGGTGAACCCGATGGTGGAGTCGGTGCTGGGGGAGAGGTCTTATGCATCGCTGGCTGACCTTACGGTCAAACCCGATGTCGTCAATGTCTTCCGTCTGCCAAAGTTCATCCCGGAGATCGTCGAGCAGATGCTCGCGCTGGGGCTGAAAAATCTGTGGGTTCAGCAGGGAATTATCCACCCGGAGGCTGCTACCGCGGCCGAGGCCGGTGGAATTAACGTCGTCATGGATCGCTGCATCATGGTCGAACACGGCATCGCGGGGCTCTCTTAGAGCCCTTTCGACAGAGGTTTCGTCCAACCGAAAAGCCTACAATGGAGAGTGATGAATTTTCGCCACCAGCTTAGACTGTCCCTGTTCCAGGTCTTGATCCTGACCTGCGCTCTTCTGGCTTCGCCCTTTGCCTCTGCACAGATACCTGTGGTCGGCGACGGTGGCCCCGGGCCGGTGAAGGCGCAGCACCTTACGGCGGAGATGGTTTCGCTGGCCCCCTCGATCGCTCCCGGCGGAACGCTGGACGTGGGGCTGGTCATCACGCTCGAAGAGAAGTGGCATGTCTACTGGATCAATGCCGGAGACTCCGGCGAGCCGCCGCGCATCAAGTGGACTCTTCCGCAGGGCATCACTGCCGGAAAGATGCAGTTTCCCATCCCAAGCAGGCTCCCTCTGGGCCCCCTGATGGACTTTGGCTACGAAGACGAGGTCGCCTTCCCGGTGAAGATCACCGCAGCGAAGAACCTGAAGCCTGGGCCGATCCATCTCGACGCGAAGGTGGACTGGCTCGTGTGCCGCGAGGTCTGCATCCCCGGCAAGGCGCATCTCGGGCTGAACCTGACGGTTGATCCCAAGGCCACGGCTCCCGCGCAACCGGTCGGAGCGCTGGGAGAGGCGCTGGGACTTCTTCCCAAGCCGCTTGATTCGGACATGAAGCTGACCGTGACCGGCGGCAAGAATGAGTTTGTGCTGGACCTCATCACCGGCGAGCGCGCGACCGATGCCGAGTTCTACCCCTTCGACCAGGAGCAGATCGCCAACGCGGGCGATCAGGACGTGGAACCTCTGCCGAACGGCGTGCGCCTCCGTGTTCCCCGTGCTCCGGAGCTGACGAAGCTTCCGCAGCAGCTGCATGGCGTTCTAAAGCTGGAAGACGATGTTGCCTACGAGGTCACGGCCCCGGTTGTCGCGGGTGAGGTTCCGCGTTCTGCGGGCAGCAAGGCGACTCCCGCCGATGCCAGCGGCCTGACCACAGCCACCGCGCTTGGGCTGGCCTTCGTTGGAGGCATCATCCTGAACCTGATGCCATGCGTCTTCCCGGTGCTCTTCCTGAAGGGGCTTGCGCTGGTGCAGTCCTCGAACGAGGAGCGCGGACGCCTGCGGAAGCATGGCCTCGTCTACACGCTTGGAATCCTCGTCTCCTTCTGGATTATCGTCGCGGCCCTGCTTGCGCTGCGTGCTGGAGGAAGCGAAGCAGGCTGGGGCTTCCAGCTGCAGTCGCCGGTCTTCATCGCGGTGCTGGCGCTTGGCCTCTTCTTCTTCGCGCTGTCGCTGGCGGGGCAGTTCGAGCTTGGACTCTCGCTCACCAGCGTCGGCGGCGGGCTCGCTCAGAAGCAGGGATATACCGGCAGCTTCTTTACCGGCGTTCTTGCAACCATCGTTGCGACTCCCTGTACGGCTCCGTTGATGGGCGCGGCGATTGGCTTCGCCCTGGCGCAGCCCGCGGGCATCACCTTTGCGATCTTCACCGCGCTCGCCCTTGGACTGGCTACGCCTTATCTCCTGCTCAGCTTCCAGCCCGCGTGGACCAAGCTGCTGCCTCGCCCCGGTGCCTGGATGGAGGTTCTCAAGCAATTCACCTCGACCTTCCTTTTCGGCACGGTGATTTGGCTGGCGTGGGTCTACGGCCACCTTGCTGGCGAGAACGGCGTGGACCGCGTGGCGTGGCTGCTGGTCGGGCTTCTTCTGGTTGCTATCGCCGGATGGGTGATGGGCAAGTGGCCCGCGAAATGGTCGAGCACGATTGCAGCTGCACTGATCTTCATCGTTGCTCTCGTCGTCGTATTGCGTCAGCCGAAGGACACGACCCTGAGCTGGCAGCCTTACTCTGAGCAGACACTGACCCAGGCGCGCAACGAAGGGAAGCCGGTCTTCATCGACTTCACCGCCGCATGGTGCCTGAGCTGCCAGGTGAACGAGCGGCTGGTGCTGAAGTCCAAAGAGGTGCAGAACGAATTCGCGGAGAACAAGGTCGTGCTGCTCCGCGCCGACTGGACAAAGTACGATGCCGAGATCACCAGGCAGCTTGCCTCTGTAGGACGCAGCGGCGTGCCGACCTACGTGATCTACCCCGTCGGCAAGGGCGCGGCGGATGTTCTTCCGGAGCTTTTGACCAAGGACATCGTGCTGAATGCCCTCAAGAATGACACGGGTGCAAAGAAATGAGCCAGAGCGATGAGCAGCAGATCCGGTCGTTGATCGAGACCTGGCTCGCCGCCACCCGCGAGGGCGACCTCGATACCGTTCTGAGCCTGATGACGGAGGACGTTCTCTTCCTGACGCCGGGCAATGCTCCGATGAGCCGCGAAGATTTTGCCGCGGGATCGAGGTTGATGGCCGGAAAGGTGAAGATTGACGGCCGCTCCGAGGTGCAGGAGATCACAGTAGCAGGCGACAAGGCCATCTGCTGGACACGGCTTGAAATTGTCGTGACTCCCGAGGCCGGTGGCCCGCCCGCAAAACGGGCAGGCACGACCCTCTCGGTCTTCCACAAAGGTGAGGATGGCTGCTGGCGTCTGTGGCGCGATGCCAACATGCTGGGGGCCACCTCTTAATCTGCCGACCGCGGTTACTGGGTCAGCTGTTCTGTTTCCTTCGACATCTTCGCGGTGCGATCGAGCTTGTCCCAGCTAAAGGGCTTGCCGTCGATGGCCCGCTTCATGGTCTTGAAGAGCACAATCGAGAAAACCTGCCGATAGGTGAACCGCTGAATCCAGATGTGGACCAGCAGCCACGCATCGCCGCGGCTGGCTGGGTGCTTGCGCTCAAGCGCGAAGGCCAGGACCGAGGTGAGGAAGTCGATCAGGAGGAAGGCCAGGAAGAAGAGCAGCAGTTTGTGGAAGCTCTCCGCCGAGGCCGACTCCGGGTGGAAGTGCTTGTCGATGAAGTACTGAATGATCCCCGCGAAGAACATCAGGTCGATCAGCGGCGAAACCAGTGGCAGCAGGATCTGGAAGATGACGATGTTGGGCAGGGCAAACAGCCCCATCGCACGGCGATTGCGGATGGCCCCGCGATGTTTGAAGACCGCCTGCAGGATTCCGAAGGACCAGCGGAAACGTTGCCGCATCAGGCCGTTCATGTTAACCGGCGCCTCGGTGAAGGCGAGCGCCTGGTCCTCGTAGATGACCGAGTAGCCCTGCTCCAGCAGGTTCATGGTAAGGTCGGCGTCCTCGGCGACGGTGTCGGGATGATAGCCTCCGCCATCGCGTACGGCAGAGGTGCGCCACGCTCCGATGGCTCCCGGCACGACCATCACCACATCAAACAGGTCCAGCGCGCGCCGCTCGAAGTTCTGAGAGGTGATGTATTCGAGCGCCTGCCAGCGCGTCCACAGGTTCACGCGGTTGCCCACCTTGGCGTTACCCGCGACAGCTCCGATCTTCGGGTTGGCGAAGTGATGCACCAGCCGCGTGATGGCGTCATGCGCGATCACGCCGTCGGCGTCGATGCCGATGTAGATCTCTTCATCCGTGTGGTTCAGGGCGAAGTTCAGGGCCTCGGCCTTGCCTCCGTTCGGTTTGGTCAGCACGGTCAGGCGACCCGATGCGATATCGGCGGGGTAGGCCTCACGGGCTACGTCGTAGGTGCGGTCGGTCGAGCCGTCATCGATCACGATGATGCGGATGTTCTTGTAGTTCGACATCATCACCGAGCGAATCGTGCGGACGATGACCGTCTCCTCGTTATAAGCAGGGATCAGTACGGCAACGCGCGGAGCATAGTCGGGTGTCGCGAAGTCCTTGCGTTTGCGGAAGCGGTCGATGAGAGCGCAGACGCCGATGACGATGAGACGCCCGCTCATCAGGATGTCGCCGATGAAGAACAGGGCGACGACGAAGTTGTTGAAGAATCCGAAGAGGAAGAATGTGACCGAGTCCGCGCGCGCCTGCCAGCGCTGGTGAGGCGTGAGCGGAATCATCACTTCAGCACGTGTCTTGCCGATCAGCTCCGACACGGGGACGATCTCGTAACCGCGCTGGCGCAGCGTCGTGATGAGCATCGGAAGCGCGGCCACCGTGGCTTCGCGGTTGCCGCCGCCGTCGTGCATCAGAATGATGGAGCCGCGCATCCACGGCTTCTTGTCCATACTGGCGATCTGCTCGAAGACGCTGTCGGTGATCTCCTGCGGGGTCTTGCGCGGCGTCTCGTCCCAGTCGTTGGTATCGATCTTGTTGCCCAGGATGACGTAGCCCATCTCCTCGATGCGGTCGATCGGGGCAGCCTGGTCGTTGGTGTCCGGCTCCTGATCGATGGAGTACGGAGGTCTGAAGTAGAGCGGCTGCACGCCGAGCTTCGATGCGAAGAGCCGTTCGGTGAGGTTCAGCTCCAGATCGACCTGCCCCTTAGAGACGTCGCTGATGTCGGGGTGCGTGAAGGTGTGGTTGCCGATCTCGTGGCCTTCGCGGTAGACGCGCTGCATCACGCCGACGTTCTTTTCCGCCTCTTCGCCGATCATCAGGAAGACGCCCTTGACGTTGTACTTCTTCAGCACGTCGAGGATCTTCGGCGTCCACTCGGCGTCTGGCCCATCGTCGAACGAGATGGCGACCTTCTTCGGGTGATAGCCGTACTGGTTGACCGTGTACGAAAGCGGGTATAACTCCATCGACTCCTGAACGACCATGCGGTACTGCTGCGGCACGGAGTCGTCATCGTCCATCGTCACGTCGCGGGAGCCGTCCTGCGGCTTGCGCGTGACGCGCAGAATGTCTCCCTCGCCTTCTGTATCGACGTCATAGCCAGGAGCCACGCGAGCAAGATCTTTGGCGGGATCGGCGCGCATCGGCGTATCCCAGATGCTCCACAGCGAGTTGTCCTCCTGCCCCAGCCGCCACAGTGCATAGGTCTGGATGCCAAGCTCGCGAGCCGCGCGCATCTCGTTGAGCACGGTAACGGCGTCGAGGAACCAGACGTAGTGGCGCACCTTCGCATCGTCATCGTCATAGGCGAAGTGGACGTTCAGCGAGTCGTCATCGAGGTCGATCTTCGAGTTCGAGTCATATGCCTGCTGCCACGCCTGTTGGGTCGAAATGCTGACTGAGGAGAGCACCTTCTCGGGTGCGGGCTTCTGCCCTTTCTTCAGAGGAGCGGGCGGCGTGGTCGTCCAGTCGTAGCCGTAGCTTCCGATGGCGCAGATCAGCTTTTCTTTCGGAACGACCTTGAGCGCGGCCTTCAGGTTGTCGATGAACCAGTCCTGCGAGGCGATAGGGCCGGGCGCTCCGCTGTTCTCGTGCTCGTCGTAGTTCATCAGCAGCAGACCGTCGGAGTGGTCGGCGAGGAACTTCATGTCGAAGTCGTCGTCGCGGGCCGGGACGTTGACGTAAAGGCGCAGATGGCGCGGATGAAAATCGGCGTACAGCGCGGCGACCAGGGCGTTGAATCCGGGCTGCGCCTTTGAGGGAATATCTTCAATGTCGAGTGAGAGCCCCCGATAGGTCGGGTTGGCGGCGAGGAAGGTATCGACCTGATGGACGAAGTTTGCCCGCGAGGACTCGTTCATCAGGAAGTCGCCAACCTCGGGCATGAAGAGCCCCTTGGTGGGATCGTAGTTATTGACCAGCGGAATCACGTCGAGGTTGACATGGTTCGCAGCGATCAGCCCGGCGATCTTGCCGTCCATATCCACCGGCTGCACCGTGCCGTTGCCGACGACGCTGTAGGCACGGTTGTCAATGGAAAATCCGGTCAGCGCGCCATCGGGCGAGACGACGTGCAGCCACTCGGGAAAGAGCAGGTCGATCTGGCTGACGTGCTGGCGCAGGGAAGAGAAGCTGGCCGGATCGTCCTCCACATAGTACGCAGCGCGCAGCCCCTCGCCGGAGTTCAGCGGAACGTCCGAGGGCTTGGTGTCGGTCTTGCGATGCGCCGAGCGGCGCAGCTTCAGGTTCTTCTGGTTGGCCAGGGTGCGATAGTTGCGCTTCTGCGCAGTCAGCATCAGCTCCGGCAGGGGCTTCATCCGGATCAGCCCGATCATGAAGATCGTCCCGAGGATCAGTCCGCCAAGCGCCAGCAGGTCAAAGAGGAACCGGAGACGCTTCCAGCGCTTGCGTTGCGGATCGTAGAATATCGGTTTGCTCATCAGGGAGTGAGATGCTGCCCACCGCGGGCGTGCCTCTGCTCCATCCTATGCAGGGGCACAGGATGAGTCAACGAGAGAGAGGAACCTGCCGAACATTCGCAGTATGATGCAGTTACATGGCATTGGATCGAAAGCAGGCGGTGCGGATCGGACTGGCGCTGGCCCTGGGGCTCGCCCTGAGGCTGGTCTTCGTCTACGCGACCCCGCGCATTGCCGGCGATACGTTGATCTACGGCGACATAGCCAAGAACTGGATGCAGCATGGAGTCTACGGCTTCGCGGACTCTTCTGCCGGGCCGGTGCCGACGCTGATCCGCCTTCCCGGCTATCCGATTTTCCTCGCCCTCTGCTTCCGCATCTTCGGCGACGACCGCTACTCGGCGGTCATGCTGGTGCAATGTTTCATCGACCTTGGCACTTGCCTTCTGCTGGCTGATCTCGCCCGTCGTCTCTTCAACCGTCGCGCAGCGGAGATTGTTCTGTGGCTCGGTGTGCTGTGTCCTTTCACGGCCAACTACGTCGCCGCGCCCCTGACCGAGACGCTCACGCTGGCCACCATCGCCGTCGCGTTCTACGGCATCTATCGCTGGCAGCAGCAGGGAAGCGGTTGGAACCGCTGGCTCTGGATCATTGCGGCGTCGCTTGCTTACTCTCTCTTGCTGCGGCCCGAGCAGGGACTTCTGGCGGCTGCCGTTCTTCCTGCAATGCTGTGGATTGTAGTGCGGCGTGGTTCATGGAATCCCGCAAATCTCGCTCCCATCGCCGTGGCCGCGCTGTGCGTCGTGCTTCCGCTGCTTCCGTGGACCGTGCGCAACTGGCGCACCTTCCATGTCGTCCAGCCGCTGGCTCCGCGCTACGCGACCGACCCCGGCGAGATGGTTTCCCGAGGCTTCCAGCGCTGGTTTAAAAGTTGGGCCATAGAGTTCGCCTCCACCGAGGACGTCTACTGGAACTGGGACAGCGCGGCCATCGACATCGACGACGTTCCCACCCGCGCCTTCGACACCGACGAGCAGTACAACCGCGTCGAAGCCCTGCTGAAGGAGTACAACGAGGACAACAACGCCACGCCAAGGCTCGACGCCGCCTTTGCTTCGCTGGCCGACGAGAGGGTTGCCGACGACCCCATCCGGTACTACCTCGCGCTGCCGTTTGCTCGTCTGGCCGATATGGTCTTGCGCCCGCGCACGGAGATGATGCCGATTGATCTTGAATGGTGGAAGGGAAGCAGGCATCCGGGGCAAACGCTTTTTGCCGGAGGCTACGCCCTGCTCAACCTCGCCTACTTCGCGCTTGGAGGCCTCGGTCTGTGGCGCTGGAGGAAGCGCGGCTGGGACGGCTACTCCGCGCTGGCATGGTCGATGGCCGCGTATCTCCTGTTGCGCTGCCTTTTGCTGATGACGCTCGACAACTCCGAGCAGAGATACACGCTGGAGTTCTTCCCGCTGTTGGTGTTGTGGGCTGGCGCGCTCTTTCCGCGCCGTGCGGAAGAACGCCTCTAAGTCTGGAGAGAAACGTCCCCGAAGGCTGACTGCACCATGCGCCGCGCCTCGTCCAGCTCTTCGGGAAGAATGACGTGCGGACGCCCCGGAAAGCGTCGCACCGTTACTTTTGCTCCCATCGCGGAAAGAATATTCGCCGACTCCTGCACTCTCTCGAAGGGAACATGAGAGTCTGGATCGCCCGAGCCGAAGAACGCAGGGGTTCCGGCAAGGTCTCCGGTGTGCTTCAGGTCCGAGCCCGGTGGTCCGATCAGTCCTCCGGTAAAAGCGATCAGACCAGCGTAGCGCTGCGGATGCGTGGCCACGAACTCTGTCGCAAGGCACGCCCCCTGCGAGAAGCCGCAGAACATGATGTTCTGCGAATCAATGCCCGCGTCGGTCACCTGCTTCACCACCGTCTCCACCTTGCGCAGGGCCGAGTCCAGCCACGGCTGATTCTGCTCTCGCGGCGCAAGGAAGGAGTACGGATACCACGTATGGTTTGCCGCCTGCGGGGCGAGGTACGCCAGTTGAGGGCGGTACAGCTCCCCTGCCAGCGAGAGTATGTCGTCCGCGTACCCTCCTCGTCCATGTAGGAAGATGATCGCGCCCAGAGCGTTCGAAAGCTCCTCGCCAAGCCGATGCACCGGCTGGGCGTGGTGAGGGTCCGCGTTGGCGGCGGCGAAGGCTGTCATGCCGATGCCTTCGCCTTATGCAATTCGAGGGGAATCAGCCTCTTCTCGATGATGTCGCGGTGCTTTTCAAGCCACGGAGGAATCCGCAGGGCCTCTCCGAGCGATTCGATCGGCTCGTCGAAGTCGAAGCCCGGAGGATTGGTTGCCAGTTCAAAGAGCACGCCACCTGGTTCGCGGAAGTAGACCGAGTGGAAGTAGGTGCGGTCCTGCACGGGAGTCATATCAAGGTGCTGCCCAATCGTGTCGCGCCACTCAAGCTGATCGGCGTCGTCTTCGACGCGGAAGGCAATGTGATGGACTGTTCCCGCGCCCATGTGTCCGTGATTGCCCTCGGGATGAATCAACAGGTCGATGTGGTTGCCCAGGGCGGAACCCTCCGCCGCAAAGCGCTGACGGGTGCCTTCTTCGGTGCGTTTCGTGAAGCCCATCAGGTTGAGGATCTTCGTCGTCTCTTCCGCGGCCCGCAGGTACAGGGTGACTCCATAAAAGCCGCGCAGAGCATGCTCCGCCGGGATCGCGGCAAAGCGCGAGGGGTTGGGCGTCTGCGCGTCGGCGTGCCCGACGATCTCGATCCTCATGCCGTCGGGATCGGGGAAGGTCAGCACCGTCTCGGCGAAGCGGGTGCTGCGCTCGACCGGAAGGCTGTAGCCGGAGAGCCTCTGCTCCCAGAAGTCGATGGAGGAGAGAGGAACGCTGAACGCTGTCAGCGTGACCTCGCCCACGCCGGGCGTGCCACGAGAGGCTCCTGCCCAGGGGAAGAAGGTCAGGATCGTCCCCGGCGTTCCGGCGTCGTCGCCGAAGTAAAAGTGGTACGTCCCCGGATCGTCGAAGTTGACCGTGCGTTTGACGAAACGCAGGCCAAGCACTTCGGTGTAGAAGTCGAGGTTCGTCTGCGGGTCCGAAGCGATGGCGGTTACGTGGTGCAGCCCAACGATCGGTTTCGGCATGTCGCTGATCCTTTCTCGGGTGGCTACTTCAGCGGTTTGAGATCTCCGAAGACGGTCGGGATCAACTCGGAGACCGTGGGATGGATATGCACGGCGCGCTGGATGGTTGTGTAGGGAGCGCGCGCATACATCACGTCGGTGATGCAGTGAATCGCTTCATCACCTCCTGTGCCGAGAATGGAGGCTCCGAGAATCAGCTTACTCTCCGCGTCGACCAGCACCTTCATGAAGCCGTCGCTCTCGCCCTTTTCGACGGCGCGGTTCACGCGTGTCATGGGCCGCGTTCCGATCAGCGCCGGACGGCCCGTCTGCCGCACCTCGCGCTCGGTCATGCCGACACGCGCCAGTGGAGGGTCCATGAACATCGCATAGGTCACGATGCGGTCGCTGACGCGGCGCGGATCGTTGTCCAGAAGGTTCGCTGCGACGATCTCGAAGTCATTGTAGGCCGTGTGGGTGAACGCTCCCTTGCCGTTGCAGTCTCCCATCGCCCACACTCCAGGAACGCTGGTGCGAAGCTGGTCGTCCACCACGACGTAGCCGCGCTTGTCGACCTCGACTCCGGCCTTGTCCAGCCCCAGATCGTCCGTGTTCGGCCTGCGCCCGGTCGCCATCAGCACGTGCGAGCCGACGACCGGCGCCCCGTCCTCATCGCAGTTCACATGCGCCGAGACTCCCTCCGGTTCCTTCTGCAGCCGTATGCACTCCGCGTTCAGGCGAACCTGAATTCCTTCCTTCTCCAGAATCTCTTTGACCGCGGCGGAGACATCCTCATCCTCGCGCTGCGCCAGCCTCGGTCCCATCTCGATGATGGTGACTTCGCTTCCGAAGCGTCGGAAGGCCTGCGCGAACTCGACGCCGATGTAGCTTCCTCCCACGATGACCAGGTGACGCGGCAGATCCTCCAACTCAAGCAGAGAGACGTTTGTAAGAAGAGGAACCTCCTCCACTCCGGGCATCTTCGGAATCGCGGCCCTGCCTCCGACGTTGAGGAAGATCTCCGGCGCAGTAATAAGCTCCTCGCCGACGCGGATCTCATGTGGCGATTCGAACCTCGCGTGTCCGGTGAAGACCGTGCAGTTCTTCATGCCGCGCAACCACTCTTCAAGGCCATTGCGCGACTTCAGAAGGATGGCGTCCTTGCGAGCCTTCAGCGCTTTCATGTCGGCGGTCACCAGGCCTGTCACGTCGATCCCGTAAGCCTTCGCCGTGCGTGCCTTGTGCGCGACATAGGCGCTGGCGATCAGTGTTTTGGTCGGTGTGCAGCCCGTGTTCACGCAGGTTCCGCCGAAGAGCTTGCGCTCGACGATGGCAACCTTGCGCCCTGAATCCGCGAGGCGTCCCACAAGCGAAGGACCGGCCTGACCGGCCCCAATCACAATAGCGTCGAAGTGTGTCGCTGTCATACGTGGGAGACTATCAGCAGACCGCCGATGATGGCGATGGCGTCCTCGATGAGCGCCGCGGGAAGGTCTTTGCCGATGGTGCGCGAGAGCCAGCCGCGAAACGCCGCTCCTCCCAGAGTTCCCAGAACCGCGCCGATGGCTCCGGCAATCAGCCCGCTGACCAACGCCTGCTGCGAGGCCCCGATGGCCGCTCCCGAGAGCGCCCCAGTTATGATGCGGGTGATGAACTGTGGAGGAATCTTCCGGCTTGGGGTCTTCGGTAGCTTATCGTTGACCAGTTCCCCAAGAGCGCCCAGGGCGAACAACCAGCGGGTGACCGGATAGCTGAAGAAGTTGAGCGGGGTTCCCGCGAGATTGAGCCAGCCCAATCCTGCGGCCCAGCTCACGACGGCAGGTGCCATCACGGCGCGAAGACCAGCGATGACTCCGATCAGAAGTGCAGATACAAGGATACCCACGGCGAACCCTCGTCTACATCAGGATGAATGTCCTGTCGATCATAGAGAGGCGCAGTCTCGCAGGCAATCGAAATTGCCAATAAAAAACGGCGTCGGCATGTGGGAGCGTTCGAGATATTTCCCCGAGAGGCTTTGGGTTGCCTGTGTTGTTCTGTTTCCCCGAAGGAATATCTCTTTTCGAAAGGCATTTAATGAATTAAAGTGTCTTCGCTTCCGCTTCAAGCAACTGGAAGGAAAAAAGTTACGTCGTATCGGGAGCATGCGTCCGGCCAGAAGCCTCATAGCCGTGTCCGGCCAAAGCATCAAATCGCCGGGGCTTTTGCTCCGACGAAAATGGAAGGCGAAATATTTTAAGGAGAGACGAAATGAAAAGAATCGCGTGTCTATCGCTGGGCTTTCTGCTGGCTCTACCTGTTCTCGCTCATGCTCAGTCCACGGAACAGGACCGCATCACGAACTCCTATCAGGTCCTGCGGGACATTACTGCCATGCCGGACAAGGGAATCCCCCACGACCTGCTCGATAAATCCGAGTGCATCATTGTTTATCCGTCCGTGAAGAAGGGCGCGTTTGTCGTCGGCGGAAGCTATGGCCGAGGCCTCATCACCTGCCGCACGGGAGCCAACCACAACGGCCCCTGGAGCGCCCCCGCGATGTACGCCCTTGAGGGCGTGAGCTTCGGCTTCCAGATCGGCGGACAGGCCACCGACTTTGTCCTCCTGGTCATGAATGAGCAGGGCGCGAAGTCTGTTATGTCCAGCAAGGTCAAGCTGGGAGCCGATGCCTCCGTCGCCGCCGGTCCCGTCGGACGCGCCACCAGCGCGGAAACCGACGCCGTAATGAAGGCCCAGATTCTCTCCTGGTCGCGCAGCCGCGGCGTCTTCGCCGGAATCTCTCTCGCCGGCTCGACGATGCGCTCCGACGATGGAGCCAACAAGAGCATCTACGGCAAGGACCTGAGCGCGACCGACATCGTCTACGGCGGCAAGGTCAAGGCTCCTGCCTCGGCGGCTCGCCTGCTTGCTCTGCTCAACAAGCTGACGCCGCATCACGTACAGTAGACACGCAGCTTTCCGGGCGGTCGAAGAAAGGTCTTTTCTCCTCTCTTCGACCGCTGCTGCTTTTAACAAGAGAGAAACCTCACTCTCACCGTCGCTATGACAGACGTCCTTCGCCGGGACTACAATTCGGCCCTCGCCGGGAAACGGCGACTGCGAAGGAGTAGATGGACATGGCGACCATGACAGCGCTTCGGCCCGGAGCCTACGGCTTCCCCGTATCGATTCGGAATCAGTACAACAACTTCATTGGCGGTGAGTGGGTGGCTCCCGCCTCAGGACAGTACTTCGAAAACGTCACTCCCATTACCGGACAGGTTCTCTGCGAGATTGCGCGCTCGAACGCGGCGGATATCGACCGCGCTCTCGATGCCGCGCACGCTGCCAAGGATGCATGGGGCAAGACCTCGACCACCAATCGCGGACGCATCCTCGAAAAGATCGCCTTGCGCATGGAAGAGAACCTCGAGTTGCTCGCTACCGTCGAGACATGGGACAACGGCAAGCCTATCCGCGAGACACTGGCCGCCGATCTTCCGCTCGCCATCGACCACTTCCGCTACTTCGCCGGAGTCATTCGAGCGCAGGAAGGCTCCATCGCCGAGATCGACGAGACGACCATTGCCTACCATTACCACGAGCCGCTCGGGGTGGTTGGCCTCATCATCCCGTGGAACTTCCCGCTGCTGATGGCTGCGTGGAAGATCGCTCCCGCGCTGGCCGCAGGCAATACCGTCGTGCTCAAGCCCGCCGAGCAGACGCCACTTTCCATCCTCGTATGGGCCGAGCTGGTGCAGGACCTGCTTCCTCCTGGAGTGCTGAACATCGTCAACGGCTTTGGACTCGAAGCAGGGAAGCCGCTTGCCTCCAGCCCGCGCATCAACAAGGTTGCGTTTACCGGAGAGACGACCACCGGCCGCCTCATCATGCAGTACGCTTCGCAGAACATCATCCCGGTCACTCTGGAGCTTGGCGGCAAGTCGCCGAACATCTTCTTCAGCGATGTCATGCGCGAGGACGACGACTTCTTCGACAAGGCGCTTGAAGGCTTCACGATGTTCGCGCTCAACCAGGGCGAGGTCTGCACCTGCCCCTCGCGGGCGCTTATTCACGAGTCCATCTACGACCGCTTTATGGAGCGTGCCCTCCAGCGCGTGAAGGCCATCCGGCAGGGCAACCCGCTCGACAAGACCACGATGATCGGAGCGCAGGCTTCCTCCGAGCAGATGGAGAAGATCCTCTCCTACCTCGACATCGGGCGTCAGGAGGGAGCCGAGCTGCTCGCCGGAGGCCACCGCGCCAAACTCGAAGGCGACCTTGCCGAGGGCTATTACATTGAGCCGACGGTCTTTCGCGGTAATAACAAAATGCGCATCTTCCAGGAGGAGATCTTCGGACCCGTCGTCTCAGTCACCACCTTCAAGGACGACGACGAAGCCCTCGCCCTCGCCAACGACACGCTCTACGGCCTCGGCTCCGGCATCTGGACCCGCGACCTCAACCGCGCCTATCATTTCGGACGCGCCATTCAGGCGGGCCGCGTCTGGACCAACTGCTACCACCTCTATCCCGCGCACGCGGCCTTTGGAGGCTACAAGCAGTCCGGCATAGGGCGCGAGACCCACAAGATCATCCTCGACCACTACCAGCAGACGAAGAACCAGCTCGTCAGCTACAGCCCCAAGGCCCTCGGCTTCTTCTAGAGCATTCTCCGAGAGGGATTGTTCCCCCTCCCAGAGACCCTCTCAGAGAAGTGTCATCCTGAGCGAAGTCCGGCGCGCACTTTGCGCCGGACGCAGTCGAAGGATCTGCGGTTCATTCCGTTCACACCGGCACGGCAATCTCATGTATCCCAGGCTATGACCACGACCGCCAATCTACCGCTTCAGGTGACCGCGACTCCGGCAGCGGTCGCCCTGATCGAAGCCCTGAAGGCGAAGCACGGCGACCTGATGTTTCACCAGTCGGGAGGCTGCTGCGACGGCAGTTCCCCCATGTGCTACCCACGCGGCGAGTTCCTCGTGGGAGACAGCGACGTGCTGCTGGGCGAGATCGAAGGAACTCCCTTCTACATGAGCCGTCCCCAGTTCGAATACTGGAAGCACACGCAGCTTATCCTCGACGTGGTGCCGGGCAGGGGAGGGATGTTTTCACTGGAGGGGCCGGAGGGAGTGCGGTTTCTGATCCGTTCGAGGGTCTTTCAGGAGGAGGAGATCGAGGCGCTCAGGAGAGCAAACCGAATCTAGATCAAGGCTGATTAGCTAGGACTTGTCACTCCGCTAATGAGGACTTGTCATTCCGCAGCGCAGCGAAGGAATCTGCTTCTCTTCTAAACAGTCACGAAGCTACAGCAAAGCCTGATCTTCAACAGGAAGAGCCGAGAAGAATCTGCGCCTTACGCGCCCTTCTTCTCGTAGCACTTCGTCATGATGGCCGTGTGCAGACGCTCGCGCAGCTCATCCGAGATCTCATAGACCTCGTTGCCGCGATAGACCTCGATGGTCTGCCGGGTCGTGTTCAGGACGATCTCACAGTGTTTGCAGCCGGACAGGTGACCGCGAACCTCTTCGAGAAGCTCGGGGCTGATCTGGCCGTCGAAGTAATCGGTAAGCTGGCTCAGAAAATCGGTGCAGTTCATGCGGGTTGTCCTTCCTTCCTCTCCCGGAAGTACCTGCTCAAGCGTTCACGCAATTGTAAACGAGCGCGCAGGAGACGTGATTTGACGGCGGGTACGCTCAAGCCGAGTGCCTCCGCTGTCTCTTCTGTAGAGAGGTTTTCAATGTCCCGCAGCGTAAAGACCGTGCGGAATCCCGGAGGAAGCCCCTGGATGGTCCGGCGCAGAATGTCATTGAGCTCATTCTGATCGAAGATCTGCTCGGGATTGGGCCTCCACTCGGCAAAGTCGCGGGGAATCGATCCTTCGTCGGTCTGGACGTCTTCGTCCATAGAGACAGTCTTGCTGGTCTTCCGCTTGCGCAACCGCATAAGGCTCTCGTTGACCGCGATGCGGACGAGCCAGGTCGAAAACTTGGAGTTTCCCTGGAACTGCTCCAGCTTCTCGTAAGCCTTGAGGAAAGTATCCTGCGTGATGTCTTCGGCGTCTTCACGGTTTTGCGTAATATGCTGCGCTACGCGGAAGATCTGGCGTTCGTACTGCCGGACGAGCTGCTCGAAAGCAGCTCCGTCTCCCTCCCTCGCGCGCGCAACGAGCGCAACGTCCGGGTGAATCTCTTCCGTTCCTGGGGATTGGATGGCGGGCATGAGCAAAAAGGTGCGCTAAATATGGACTGAGCCTATCCGGCTCAGCTTTTTAGTCTCTAACGCTTCACCCATAGTAAATGCCGCCGCTCCTTAGGGCAAAGGGCTGCCCTTCTATTCCCACTCCTGTACCTGTCGAGATTCCGCCCGCATACTCCCGCACCCGCCTCACAGGATTGCGCCTTACAGTAAAGAGGTGGAGCATCCCTGTACGGAAAGAGGACAGCTTCCGCCAAAGGGGCAACGTTGAAGATCTTTACTGGATTCAGGACTGCTGTACTGCTCGGTTCTCTGTTGGCTGGCACGTCTCCTGTGGGGCCGCATGCCTTCGTGCTTGAGGCCCAGACCCATTCCCAGCCCCGCTCGAAGAAGCCGACCGCCAAAAGCTCCACCGCAAAGAAGTCCGCAAAATCTTCCACGAGCACAAAAGGGAAGTCCTCCAGCAAGGTTTCCGCAAAGTCCTCTGCCAAATCCTCCGCAAAATCCCGCAAGGTCGCCTCGAAAAAGCCCACGCCTCAGTCCATCCACCTGACCTCGGTCTTCCACGCCACCGAACAACTTCGCCCGATGGCCCAGCAGCTCAACGCCACGCGCTCCGCCGCCGCTTACTCCGGGGTTGAGTCCTACGCTCACTCCCACTCTGGCGAAGGAGCCGCGACCGCGTGGCTTGCCCTCGGTCATGCTTACATGCTCGACCACCGCTACCCCGAGGCCTACACCGCCTTCCAGCAGGCGCGTTCCAGCGGAGACGCTCTCGACGACTACGCCGAATATCTCGGCGCGCAGGCTGCTCTTCAGGCCAACCGCGGCAACGACGCCTACGCCCTCCTCGACCGCTTCGCCGAGCGCCACCCTGACAGCATCTTTGTCTCCAACGCCCCCGTGCTTCTGGCCAACGCCTACCTCCAGCAGAACAACCCGCAGGGAGCCCTCACCGCGCTCCAGCCGCTCGAGAACACCTCCGTCGGCAGCCACAGCGACTTCCTCTTCGTCCTCGCCCGCGCTTACCAGCTTGTCGGAGACGCCGGTCACGCCGCTCCCATCTATCGCAACATTTACGCGAAGTTCCCGTTCAGCTCCGAGGCCCCGCAGGCCCGCACCCAGCTCGACGCGATGGGCACACCTCTCACTGCCTCCGAGCGCAAGGCCCACGCAGACCAGCTCTTTAACTCGAAGCGCTACAACGACGCAGGGCAGGAGTATCACTCCATCGCGGCCAACGCCCTTTCGCAGGCCGACCGCGACGCTCTCGCCATCTACGCCGCCGTCTGCGACTACAAGCTCAAGCGCATCAGCCGCCACGACGTCGAGCGCCTCCCCGAAACCTCCGACGACACCGCCGCCGCCAAGCTCTACCTCCTCGCCGAGCTCTCCCGCGCCGACAACGACATCACTGGCCATACCGCTGTCCTAGACCAGATGATCAAGCGTTTCCCCTCCAGCCGCTGGCTCGAGGAGGCGCTCTATTCCGGCGGCAACATGTACCTCCTCAAGCGCGACTCCGAGCAGGCCATCCGCCACTACACGCTTCTCGTGCAGATGTTCCCGCGCAGCAGCTATGCTCCCTCCGCGCACTGGCGCGCCGCGTGGATGAACTATCGCCTCCGCAACTACGGCGAGGCCGCCCGCCTGATGGACGACCAGATCGCCCACTACGACGGCGGCATCGAGATCCCCACCGCCCTCTACTGGCGTGGCCGCATCTTCGAGGAGCAGGAGCACAACCCCGGCCAGGCGGCCAACTACTACCACGCGCTCATCGACAACTACGTCAACTACTACTATGCGAAGCTCGCCCGTGAGCGCCTCGCCGTCATCGGACAGCAGACCCAGAATGTCCCGCCCTCGCCGCCGCTCGCTGCCATCCAGCCGCGCAAGCTTCCCGATCTCACCGATGACCTTCCTGACAACGAGCCGCACCTCATCAAGGCGCGCCTCCTCGCCAACGCCGCTCTCAACGAGTACATCGGCCCCGAGATTCAGGCCGCGCCCGACTCCTCCGGCTGGGGAGCCCTCGCCGAGGCCCGCATCTACACCTCCTACGGCGAGACCACCCGCGCCCTGCAGTCGCTCAAGCGCAGCAAGATCTCCTTCTTCGCCCTGCCCCTCGACAAGGTCCCGATGCTTTACTGGCAGATACTCTTCCCGCGGCCTTACTGGAGCGACCTGGTCGCAGGCTCCGAGCGCAACGGCCTCGACCCCTACTTCGTCGCCTCGCTCATCCGTCAGGAGTCCGAGTTCAACCCCGGAGCGGTCAGCCGCGCCAACGCCTGCGGCCTGATGCAGCTATTGCCCTCGGTGGGCAAGGCCCTGGCGAAGAAGCAGGGCATGCGCGGCTTCACTGCGACGCAGCTTCTCAACCCCGCGACCAACCTGCAGCTTGGAACTCTCAACCTAAGCCAGGTCCTCTCCCGCTTCGGTGGCCAGCAAGAGTACGCTCTGGCGGCCTACAACGCGGGAGATACCCCGGTTCGCCGCTGGATGTCCGACGGCGAGTACAAGGACATCGCCGAGTTCGTCGAGTCCATCCCCTATACCGAGACCCGCGAGTATGTACAGGCCATTCTTCGCAATAGTCAGATTTACCAGACACTGTATGGTAGCAAGCGGTAACGGTTCCCACCCCTACAGTCGGCAGCAGTACCCTGTCTCTGGAGTTTCGGAGGTATTTCTTTTTTGCGTGCAGAAGCTCCCCGATAGCCTGCTTTTCCAATGACTATGCCGTACCAGGCTGATTGGCTACAAGACAGATCTTCGCGAAGTGCTCTAATGTTTCCTGAGTCCCGCCGATACTCAGTTCTATCTCAAACTCATCTGCGGCCAAGGAAACTCTCGTCGGCTTCTATTTCAACATAATACGATCAGAAAGATAGCCGATCGCATCCAATATGTGCGAGGTAGGGATGAAGGCAACCAACGTATTACAGGCATGGGCGGGAATTCTGGCCGGGCGCAAGCCGTCTTTATCAATCGAGATCACGAAGGAATGTCCTCTTCGCTGCCCTGGCTGCTATGCGTTTGATGCCGGGCATTTGGGCGGCGAAACAGAACTGCGCCAGCTTTCCGATTTCAAGGGCGAAGAGCTGGTGAAAAATATTCTTGCGATCGTCGACAGAGAAAAACCGCTTCATGTTTCGTTGGTTGGTGGAGATCCCCTGGTTCGCTACAGAGAACTGGAGATTCTTCTTCCCGAGCTGGAGGCGCGGGGCGTGCACACCCAGATTGTTACCAGTGCCTTCCGCGTCATCCCGGCAGAATGGAGCAGGTTTACCCTCCTGAATGTGGTTGTCTCCATCGATGGTCTTCAACCGGAGCATGACGAGCGCCGGAAACCTGCCACCTATGAACGCATCCTGAAGAACATCGCAGCGGCGAAGGTTACGATTCATTCCACGATTACGGGTAATATCGCGGCCAGGCCAGGATATCTGGAGGAGTTTCTTCGCTTCTGGAGCGCTCGCCCGGAGATCAGGAAGGTCTGGTTCAGTCTGTTCACGCCACAGGTAGGAGCTACAGGACCCGAGATTCTCACCTCGGAACAGCGCTCTTTCGTCGTCCAGGATCTTCTCAGGCTGCGGGTTCAGTATCCCATTCTGGATATGGGGGAAGGTCTGATCAAGGAGATCCTCTCTCCTCCAAAGAGCCCTGAGGATTGCATCTTTGCTCAGACGACGCACACGATTTCGGCTGACCTGAAGACGAAGATCACCCCATGCCAGTTCGGGGGGGAGCCTGATTGCTCCCAGTGCGGCTGTATCGCTTCCATGGGACTTGCAGCTGTGGGGCATCATCGTGTGGTGGGTTCTCTCACCGCCGGACAATTGTTTCGTGTCTCCGATCAGATCGGAAGATCGTGGAGAGCACTGAAACACCCCTTTATCCGGACCACGCCTGCGGCCAAGACTTCGGCTTTTAATATCCTTCAGAGCTGATTTGTCGGCGGCTTGAACGGATACATTCGACGCTGCTGGAACTGACTCTGCTGGAACGCGTAGTTATTGCGATCTACAATTTGTCTTTCGTCCGCAGCAAACAGGCTTTCGCGTATCCCTGCGATCCGTTCCCTTCGCCTGCCACTCGGTTAAATCTGAAGAGGGAACCAACCTGGAATCCTTTGTTCGTTTCCACCATTGACAAGCCCCGGAAATCCGATATCCTTTGCACCATAGTCGGTGCATTTCTCGACAGGGGGAAACAGAAGCCAGACCTTCCGGTACGGGCTTGCTGTACCGGGCGCTCATCCAGTCAACCGCGAAGACAGGGGTAAATCGATGGTCCCGGAGTTGAACTTCCTCGACGAGTGGATCCCGGAGCAGATGGAGCCGGGTACGATGTTTGTGCTGGAGAAGGCCGGAGAGTTAGGCAAGCCAGAGAATCCTTACTGGGCGGTTCTGGCGTGCCCCTCCTGCGGAGCGCTGGGGCTGATCACCCGCCAGCAGTGCGCAGGACTGGAAGCGATGATCTGCGGCTCGAACAACTGCTCGGCGGAGTACTACTTCTCCGACGGCAATATCTATTACCGCCGCCCCCACTAACTTGCAATCATCCTGATTTTGCTTCGCTCCGCACAGAATAGTCAGTCTGTGCGGAGCGAAGAATCGCATCTTCCGCCTGTACTGCCACGAAAATCCTCGATCCCTTGAAGCTGTTATTCCGCAGCGAGTTTGCCTGTCGTAATCCTGCGTCTCCATTCATTCGGCGAGAGGATTCAATAAGGTAGGATGGGGAAGGGGCTGCTACATCCTAGATGTTGCCCGGATGGTGAAATCGGCAGACACAGCGGACTTAAAATCCGCAGACCTTTACCGGTCGTGGGGGTTCAAGTCCCCCTCCGGGCACCAATGAAGTCAGCAGCTTATGCCGATTTTCTGTTTTCTTTCTTTTTCCAAAAACGTTGCTGCATGTATAGGTGCATGTCGGCGACTTGAAGAAAAACAGGGGAAGAGGCGAGGAGTCCTTTAAATACTGTGATCGTTCGCAACTTTGAGTATCTTCTGGCCTTGAACCAGGAACGCCATTTTGCTCGTGCCGCTGCAGCGTGCAGGGTCTCTCAGCCGACGCTTTCGGCAGGTATCAAACAGCTTGAAGAGGATATGGACGCGCAGATTGTAAAGCGCGGCCATCGCTTTGAAGGTTTTACTCCCGAAGGTGAACGTGTGCTCGCCTGGGCGCAGCAGATGATGGACGACTGCATGAGGTTGAAGCAGGAGCTGCACTCCTTCAAAGAGCAGGCCATGCAGGGGCCATTCCGCATCGGAGCGCTTCCGGCGACGATGGCGCTCGCCTCTGTATTGAGCGTGCCCTTCTCGGAGCAGGCCCAGGCGCTTCAGCTCTCCATCGAGACGCTGGAGGCCTCCGAGCTGCTGCAAAAGGTCCGCCAGGGAGAGTTGGAGGTCGCGATTACTCAGGTGGATGACGTTGCGGGAGAGGGCGTGAGCACGCATGTGCTCTACCGCGAACGGATGTTCTTCTTCACCTCGGACAAGTCCTGCGAAGGGCCGCGTGTCTCGTGGGAGAAGGTTGTGGCCAGCCCGCTGTGTCTGCTGCGCTCGTCGCTGCCGCCTGCGATGGAGCGCCGTTTGCAGAACGTTCCCGGTGTTCTCTACACGGACTCGACCGCAGTGCTTGCAGCGCATCTCGCCTCGGGGCGCAGGTCGACGGTGTTGCCGCAGTCGCTGGCGATGTACCTGCAACCGTCTCCAGAACTTCGCGCCTTTCCGGTCGGCAGGCAGGAGGAGCAGGTGAACATCGGGTTCCTCTTCGCAAAGCTTGATCCTTTGCCCGCAGCGGTTCATGCCTGGACCGAGCTTCCGCACACCCCAGAGATGGTGCAGGCGATTCGCCGGATGCTCAAAGCTCATGAGCCGTACCTCGTGAAGACAAAGCCGGCAAAACGATAGAGATGGTCTATCGGTTCATCTGAATTTTCTGTTGGATTCCATGAGCGCGCGGATGACATGCTCAGAGAGTCATGCAGGTTCAGGAACCTTCTCTTCTCTCCACCCATCGCACGGTTATTCTCGACGAGTTGCAGCGCGCTCTTTTGGCCATCTCCGAAGCAGAGATGCAGACGGCGGCGCGAAGCATTCTGGCAGCGCGGCGTGTCTTTTTCATGGGAGCGGGCCGCAGTGGTCTGTCTCTCAGGATGGCCGCCATGCGGATGATGCATCTTGGCCTTACGGTTTATGTGGCGGGCGAGGTCGTGACTCCGGCGATTGAGCGGGGAGATCTTCTCGTCGTGGCGTCGGGCTCGGGAACCACCTCTGGCCCGGTTCACGCAGCCGAGGTCGCGAAGAAGGTGAGAGCAGAGGTCCTGGCCATTACGACATCGCCGGTGTCTCCGCTGGGAGCACTGGCCGATGTCATCCTGACGATCCCCGCCGCGTCCAAGCAGGACCACGGCGGTCCGGTCTCAAAACAGTACGCTGGCGCGCTCTTCGAGCAGACGGTGCTGTTGCTGATGGACACCCTGTTTCAGGAGATGTGGCATCAGCGCGGCGAGTCAGCGCAGGAGCTGTGGAAGCGGCACGCAAACCTCGAATAACAGAAAGTACAGGAGCATACAACGATGAAACTTCAGGTAGCAATCGACCTTCTCTCCACCTCGGACGCGCTGACGCTGTTGAACAAAGTGGCGGAGCATGTCGACGTGATCGAGCTGGGCACTCCGCTTATCAAGCAACAGGGACTGAGCGTTGTGACGAATGTAAAGGCTGCTTATCCTAACAAGCTTGTCTTTGCCGATATGAAGACGATGGATGCCGGAGAGCTGGAAGCAAACCTCGCCTTCGAGGCTGGCGCGGACATTATGACGGTGCTCGCTTCGGCTGCGGACAGCACGATCGCCGGAGCTGTGAAGTCCGGCAAGGCGCATGGCAAGGCTGTTGTTGCCGACATGATCGGAGTGCAGGACAAGGCTGCTCGTCTGAAGGAGTTGAAGGAGCTTGGTGTGAGCTGGGTCGAGTTGCACGCTGGTCTTGATGAGCAGGCGCAGGCTGGCTACAGCATCGAGAAGCTGCTGGAGGCGGGGCGCAGCGCGGATATTCCGTTCTCGGTCGCTGGAGGAATCAACGTGGATCGTATCGGCGCGGTCGAGTCGGCGGGTGCAACCATTGCGGTTGCCGGAGCCGCTATCTATGGAGCGAAGGATCCGGGCGAGGCTGCGAAGGCTCTTCGCGAGAAGATTCAGAAGCTTGGGTAGGGAAGTATTTTGAGAAACGCCTGCGTCAGCGATGTGGCTGGCGCAGGCGTTTTTTTGTAAGGGATGCTGTTTGCAATAAGCGCAGTTAGAAGCTCTCCTGCACCATCTCTTCGCTCTTTTTCCAGAGAGCCTCGGCATTCTCCGGATCGAGAGCGTAGCCGCGAACGCCTTCGCTGTTCACGTTGATGACTACTTCGTCGGGAACGATGCTGCTGACGTGGCAGTTCTCGCAGTAATGCGCTCCGATCTCATCGGCAGGAGCAACGACTGCGGCCCAGACCGACGTTGCTGCACCCTGCGGAACCGTTTTGAACTCGAAAGGCCCCTTGCCCTCAGCGGCAAGCTGCTGATTGATCTGCTTGACCCAGGCCTCAAGCTGCTCATTGCCCATGTGGCGGCCCAACTCGGTCTGGATTCCGCCGGGATGCACAGCGGTTGCGCGAACACCGCGTCCGCGATGACGGCGGTCGAAGGCTACGGCAAATAGGATGTTCGCCGTCTTGGAGCGCCCGTAACCAGCAAAGGTATCGTAAGGCGTCTTCTCAAAGTTGGGATCTTCGATGTTGACGTTTGAGAAACGATGTCCGGCAGAGGAGAGGTTGACGAGACGACCTCCATCCTTAATTAAGGATGCGATGCGATTGACGAAGACGAAGTGACCGAGGTGATTGGTTCCGAACTGAGTCTCAAATCCATCGACTGTATGTCCGAAGGGAGTCGCCATGACGCCTGCGTTGGCGATCACCGCGTCGAACTGTTCGCCGCTTGCCAGCAGGGAATCGGCGGCGGCGCGGACGCTCTTCAGATCGGCCAGGTCAAGCTCGATGACGCGAAAGCTTCCGCCGTTTGCTTCTGCTGCCTTCTGAACATCGGTGGTTGCGGTCGCAGCCTTGTTCAGGTCGCGGGCTGTGCCTACGACATCCGCACCGTGCGCCACGAGAGCGCGGGCTGTCTCCACTCCAAGACCGGCCGAGACGCCGGTTACAAGAAATCGTTTGCCCTGAAGGTTGATGCCCTTCAGAACCTCTTCTGTGGTTGAGGTCGCTCCAAACACTTCCGCCATCGTGTTGCTCCTTTGATATTGCAAATCTTTGCCGTTGCTGTAACGATGGAGCACGAAAGGCGCTCCATATAGTCCTTAGATAAGCGGAGAGTTCCTCCGGTTTCAAAAGTTTGCCTATGTCTCCCGAATCTTCTGCTCAGCTTCCTAGAAAACCTCGCCGCGATGCGGTGAGAAACCGCGACCGTATTCTGAAGGTGGCCCGGCAGATCTTTACGGAGTCGGGGCCGGATGCCAGCCTGGACGAGATTGCGAAGCGGGCAGGAGTGGGGGCGGGAACTCTCTACCGGCATTTCCCCACACGGTATGCGCTTCTGGAAGATGTCTATCGCGCTGGCGTCGAGGAGCTGGCGGCAGCGGAACAGAGGTTTGGTGCGAGCATGTCTCCGACCGAGGCGTTACGGGCGTGGCTGTTGCTCTTCGTGGACTACATGGCGGCGAAACAGATCATCGCTCCTGCGTTGAACGCCGACTGTGAGAATTCGCCCAAGGTATTTGAGTCCTCGGGGACGCTGATTACAGGCGCGATCAACAGCCTGGTGAAGAGAGCGGTTGCCAACGGGGATATCCGGCCTGATATGGAACCGCTCGACCTGTTGCGGGCTCTTGTGGGCATCTCAAATGTGATTGCCACTCCGGATTGGCCGAAGAGCGCAAAGCAGATGGTGGATATTCTGATCCTTGGCTCCCGCCCGGTAAAAAGCTAGGCTTTCTGAAGAGCTTTCGCGGGGTTAGGGAGTTCATCGCCGTATTCCGGGTCGGGAAGTGGTTCGTGGCGACATCGTGGTGTTAGGAAAAGGGGACCGTGTTCCCGCGGATGCTGTTCTTCTCCAGGCACAGGAGTTGCAGGCCGATGAATCTTTGCTTACGGGTGAGTCCCTGCCGGTCAGCAAGACAACCTCCAGCGGTGTCACTGCGGAAGACGCGAGTCCAGGAGGTTTGTTTATTCTGGCTTCCTGATCGAGATAGAACCTTCATGGCTTCGCACGCAGACCAGTCGGCTGATTCTCTTCTGCTTGCTTGGTGGAACGATCGTCAGTGTGATTGCTCTTGTGCTTTATCGCATGTTTGTCGGCGGCTGGATTGAAGCCATCCTCAATGCGATCACAATCGGGATGTCAATGCTGCCGGAGGAGTTTCCGGTTGTGTTGACTGTGTTTATGGCGATGGGTGCCTGGCGAATCTCTCGTGCTCGTGTGCTGACACGGCGAGCCGCGGCAATCGAAACTCTTGGCTATGCAAGGGTGGTCTGCATAGACAAGACCGGAACTCTTACAGAAAACCGCATGTCCATTGCTGAGTTGCGATCGTATTAGGCGACGTGATTTTCCGGCGTAGCGGAGAGTGCTGTTGTCAGAAGCAAAGTGAGTGAGTTTGCATTATTGTGCTCAATGGCTTAGAGCCTTCTTTTGAGGAGGCTCTAACTGGTTCACCCTGGTTATTGGCCATTGCTCAATGGGATAAGCTATCTGAGATTGAGATGGTGCAGAAAATTAAGATAGGCTGCAAACTTCTCCGGCACGGAACGGTAATAGACGTTCAGACCTTCTTTTCTTGACGTGACAAGCCCAAGGTCCGTCAGGACCTTCAGATGATGGGAGACAGTTCCTGGCGAGAGGGAGTGTTTGTCGCATACCTCACCGCAGTAGATCTCGTCGCCTTCTGCGATTTGTCTATAAATCGAGAATCGATTGGGGTCGCCGAGAGCCTTCGCGATCAGTGTCGCTTCCTGTTCCTTCATCACGCTCATATCTATCAGACGCGCAATCCGAGCAAACGGACAAAAAACATTTGGATTCTGAATCCAAGTATTTTGATGTGCATCAAAATACTCGAAACGTTCAAAACGACGCGAATGGAGACGCCGTTATGTGGATAGTCCGTCTTGCACTGAATCGACCCTACACGTTTATTGTAGCGTCGATCCTCATCCTCGTTCTCGGGTTCTCCTCGATTGCGACAACACCGACGGATATCTTTCCGAATATCGATATCCCCCAGGTGACCGTCATCTGGTCCTACTCCGGTCTGCCAGCGAAAGAGATGGAGCAGCGCATCACGACCTTCAGTGAGTTCGTGATGGCTGTCGTCAATGACGTGAAATCCATCGACTCGCAAACGACAAGTGGCGCCGCTGTTATCAAGATTTCATTCCAGCCACAGGTGCGTATCGACGCAGCGATGTCGCAGGTCGGAGCCGCAGTCAACTCAATCCGTTTTCGTATGCCGCAGGGTGTTAACCCACCGTGGATTCTTCGCTTCAGCGCGTCCACGGTGCCCATCATCCAGCTCTCACTCTCAAGTGACACGCTCTCGGAATCTGAGATCTATGACTATGGTCTCTTCCGTGTGCGCCAGCAATTGACGAAGGTTCCAGGCACTCTCTTGCCGACTCCCTATGGCGGCGTGGCCCGACAGATCATGGTCGACCTCGACCAGAACGCCCTTCTGGCCAAGGGGCTTACGCCGATCGATGTGACGAATGCGATCAACGCGCAGAATGTTACGCTACCCTCCGGTACGGCCAAGGTTGAGAATACCGAGTACACCGTCAGTACAAATTCGAGCCCTATCGATGCGTTGTCGCTCAATGATGTTCCCGTCAAGCAGGTGAATGGCTCGATGGTCTATATGCGTGATGTGGCGCATGTACGCGATGGATGGTCGGTGCAGCAGAATGTTGCGCGCGCGAATGGAAAGCCTGCGGCGCTGCTCACCATCATGAAGACTGGTTCTGTATCCACTCTCGACATCGTGAAACAGATCAAAGAAGATGTGCTCCCAGCATCGCGTGCAGCCGCTCCTAAGGGGTTGAAGATCACCGAACTCTTCGACCAATCTATCTTCGTGAAGGCATCCATTGTGGGGGTGTTGCGCGAGGGGCTAATTGCTGCTTCGCTCACGGCACTTATGATCCTGCTCTTCCTCGGCAGTTGGCGGAGCACTCTTATTATCGCGGTCTCGATTCCGTTGTCGATCCTGAGTTCCATCATCATTCTCAGTGCTCTGGGCGAAACGATGAATACGATGACTCTCGGCGGACTTGCGCTCGCCATCGGCATCCTCGTCGATGACGCTACGGTGACCATCGAGAACATCCATCGCCATATGCACGGGCAATCTCTGAAGGATGCTGTACTCATCGGTGCCTCGGAGATCGCGACACCCACGCTGGTCTCGACCCTGACGATTTGCATCGTCTTCGTCTCTGTGGTTTTCTTGACCGGTCCTGCGAAGTTCCTCTTCACTCCAATGGCATTGGCGGTTGTCTTCGCCATGCTTGCCTCGTATGTTCTCTCCCGCACCCTGGTGCCGGTACTCGTCAATTTCCTCCTGGGAGCAGAACACAGCTTCGAGGGCCATTCCACCGAGACAGTGGAAAGCACCAAGGCGCCTTCGTTCTTCCGCCGCATCAACGAGCGCTTCAATCAAGCTTATGAGCGATTGCAGCATCGTTATACTGCGACCCTTGAAGCATTTCTCGCACATCGCCGCACGGCGCTCATCTCCTCTGTTGCGGTCATGCTCTCGGCCTTTGTCATTCTTCCTTTTGTCGGACGAGATTTCTTCCCGAGTGTCGATGCAGGTCAGATCAAGTTGCATATTCGCACTCGTCCTGGAACCCGCATAGAGAAGACCAAGGTCGTCTTCAGCCAGGTCGAGGATGAGATTCGCAAGACAATCCCCGCCGATGAGACCGAGCTGGTGATGGATAACATCGGTTTGACTCCGGAAACCTTCAACTACGCATTTGGAGACGGTTCTACGATCAGCAGTGCTGATGGCGAAGTCCTCATCGCGCTCAATGAGAAGCACCACTCCACGGAACGCTATATCAAGCAGCTTCGCTCAGAGTTGCCGAAGAAGTTTCCTGATGCGACATTTTTCTTTCAGCCCGCGGACATGGTCACACAGATCTTGAATTTCGGATTACCTGCGCCGATTGATATTCAGGTGCAGGGATATGATCCAGCGAATTACGATATCGCTAAGCGTCTGCGCCAGAGACTCGCAATGGTACCCGGTGCAGTCGATGTGCACATGCACCAGGTGGTCGATGCTCCCGATCTGCATCTCGATATTGATCGGGTACGCGCTGCGCAGTTTGGTCTCACGCAACAGGATGTTGCCAACAGCCTGTATGTTTCACTCAGCTCGAGTGCTGCCGTACAACCGAACTTCTGGCTGGATCCGAAGATGGGCATCACTTATACGGTTGCCGCTCAGACGCCGCAGTACAGCATCGACTCCATCAACGCTCTGCAAAACACTCCCATTCCCATGCGGACAATGTTGAACCGCACGGAAGTTCTGGGCAACATGGCGACGTTACGGCCGGCCGTAATGCCAGTCGTAATCAATCACCACAACGGTGCGCCGGTCTTTGACATCTACGCCAACACTCAGGACAGCGATCTAGGCTCCGTGGCTGCTAAGGTCAATCGCATCGTGGCGGAAGAGAGTGCGAATCTGCCTGCGGGAACAAAGATTGTCGTTCGGGGACAGGTAGAAAGCATGAATGAGGCGTTCACGCGTCTTGGTCTTGGACTGGCCTTTGCAGCCCTGCTGGTGTACCTGCTGATGGTCGTCAACTACCAGAGCTGGCTCGATCCTTTCATCATCATCTGCGCTCTGCCTGGAGCTTTCTGCGGCATCGTCTGGGCTCTGTTCCTTACCCAAACCACGTTCAATGTGCCTTCATTGATGGGAGCCATCATGTCGATTGGTGTTGCCACTGCGAACTCTATTCTGCTGGTGACCTTTGCCAACGAACTGCGCGCCAACGGCGAGACACCTCTCCGCGCTGCAGTAACAGCGGGGTTCACACGCCTCAGGCCGATCATTATGACCGCCTGCGCGATGATCATCGGCATGCTGCCTATGGCTTTGGGCATGGGAGAAGGCGGCGAGCAGAATGCGCCGTTGGCACGCGCAGTCATCGGCGGCCTCAGCATGGCTACCTTCGCAACCCTTTTCTTTGTCCCTTTGATGTTCACACTCATTCACGGAAGAAACGCAACTCAGGAGGCCGCATGATTACTCAGGAAAATCCGACCCGCGACCAAAGAAGTCAAAAACAACAGGGCAGCCGCTTCAAGGCGATTGGGATAGGCGTCGTCGTTCTTCTCGCTTTGACTGCGATTGGCGCGGTTCCGCGTATCGCGAGCCATCGGGAAGCTCTTGCTGCGACGAACGAAGCTCCCGTAACCCATCCAGTGGTCACAGTCATTCATGCGAGCAAGGGCGAGCCCACATCGCAGCTTGTTCTGCCGGGGAATATCGAACCGCTCTATACTGCAAATCTGTTTGCTCGCGTCGATGGCTATGTTGATCGTCGCAATGTTGATATTGGAACGAAGGTGCGTGCGGGACAGGTTCTCGCCGTTATCTCATCGCCGGAGATCGATCAGCAACTCAGCCAGGCGAAGGCGACGCTCGCTCAGTCGCAGGCTGCATTGTTGCAGGCGAGGGCCGCTTTGGAGCAAGCCCACGCAAATGCTGAGCTGGCGCGAATCACAGAGGAACGCGATCTGCCGCTCGGTGAGCAGCATGCCATCTCTCAGCAGATTGTGGACTCGGCCGTGCAGACACACAACGCGCGCGTCGCCGACGTAGCCGCGGCAAACGCAAACATCGTCGCGGCTGAGGCCAGCGTCTCCGCCAACCAGGCGAATGTAGCCCGTCTGCAACAGATGCAGGGATTTGAACGCATTGTTGCTCCATTCGACGGAGTCATCACACAACGCAATATCGAGCGCGGTGATCTCGTTAGTGCAGCGGCTTCCGCGAGTGGCAGGCCTCTCTTCAGCATCGCGCAAAGTGACACGCTTCGCGTCTATGTGGATGTACCGCAATCAGAGGCTATCAATATTAAAGACGGACAGACCGTCGTCATGAATGTCAGCGAACGGCTCGGACGCGATTACACCGGAACAGTCACGCGCAACGCGTCCGCGCTGAATGATGCGGCGCGCACCATGCGAACTGAGGTTCAGGTTGAGAATCGTGACGCCTCGCTCTTGCCTGGGATGTATGCTCAGGTCCACTTCACGCTCTCGCAACAACGCGCATCCCTGATCATCCCTGCCAGTTCGCTCGTCGTGGATGGTGCTGGCATGCACGTCGTTACCGTCGATCCAGCTAAAAAGCTCCATTTCGTTTTAGTCACCATAGGAAAAGATATGGGGAAAGAGGTAGAAGTTCTCGCTGGACTAACTGGCAATGAATCGCTTGTGGCAAGCCCGAGCGACCTGCTGAGTGAGGGACAACATGTGGAAGTCCGTTGATTCGAAGACGCTGCTTCGTGGCGCGGGAAGGACGTTTGTTACAGCCTTCCTCGCTTTGCTGATCGTCGGCTGCAAGGTCGGACCAAATTATGCGCGACCTTCAGTGACCACACCGCAGGCATACCGCGGCGCTCTGGCTCCTGAGGCAACACCCACTGCTGCAAGCGACAAGTCGATTGCAGAACAAGACTGGCGCACCATCTTCACAGATCCCGTGTTGCAACGCCTTGTCGACGAGGCGCTGAAGAACAACCTCGATCTGAGGATCGCTGCGCAACGCATTCTTGAAGCGCAAGCACAGATAGGTGTCGTACGCTCGCAGCAGCTACCCAGCGTCGGAGCCGGAGGGAGCTATACCGCCCTCCAGATTCCAGCCGGACTCGCCAACAAGAATGCGGATGGTACATCGAATGACTTCATCCGCGGTGGTGGATTCAGTGCTTCTGCGGCGTGGAACCTCGACTTCTGGGGTCTCTATCGCCGTCAAACCGAGGCGGCACGCGCGGAACTCCTCAAGACCGAATGGGCACAGCGAGCCACTCGCACCTCCCTCATTGAGGAACTCGCGACGGCCTACTTCCGTCTGCGCAGCCTGGACTCACAGTTAGAGATAACGCAGAACACTATCAAAGCCCGCGAGGATTCTCTCCATCTCACCCAGTCGCTGGAACACTTCGGCGCAGGTTCCCGTGCTGATACTCGACAGGCCGAGGAGCTGTTGCACACGGCACAAGCGAACCTCCCTGAGATTCGTCGCCAGATCGCCGTGCAGGAGAATGCCATCAGCATTCTCCTCGGACACAATCCGCAGGACGTTGATCGCGGGTTGACCATCAACGATCAACCGCATCCGGGATCCGTACCCGCAGGTCTGCCATCCGATCTGCTGGAGCGACGGCCAGACATCCGCCAGGCTGAAGCAGAGTTGATTGCTGCGAACGCACGCGTCGGTGTCGCCAAAGCACAATTTTTCCCTCAGATATCTCTCACCAGTATGGGCGGGTCCGCAAGCAATCAGTTGCAAAGCATCTTCGACGGGAAGAACGCTTATTGGTATGCGGCTGGCTCCTTGACGCAGCCTATCTTCGCGGGTGGACGCATCTCCAGCAACTACAAGTACTCTCAGGCCCAGCAGCAGGAGATGGTCGCGCGCTATCAGAAGACCATTCTCAACGCGTTCAAGGACGTCTCAAACTCGCTCGTGAGCTATAGAGAGACACAGAACCAAAGAGAAGAGCAGAACCAGGTTGTAGTTTCTGCGACGGATGCCGTTCGTCTTGCGCGCCTTCGCTACGCCGGTGGCAATACAAGCTATTTGGAAGTATTGACGACGGATACTGATCTCTACGATGCCCAGTTGAAACTTGCGCAAGCCCAGGCGCAGGAGGCCGACTCACTTGTTGCACTTTATACGTCACTGGGGGGCGGCTGGAGATGAAGCTCGGGGGGGGGAAGTGCTTATGATGGAAAGACTTAGGTGGATAACGGTGGATGTTTCGCAACCGTTTGATTACACTAAATCGAGAATGTTGCTGAAAGGGGAAGGCAAACGATGAGCGATAAAGAATTGAAAGAGTCCATCAAAGCCATGAAAAAGCTTCAAAAGAAGCATAAAGATTCCCCGAAAGAAGCGTTGGCTTTTCTTGTGCGTGCTGGAATAGCAACAGCAAACGGAAAGCTGAAGAAGCCCTACCAGCAGGGTGCATAGTCTCTCGACCACCTTTGTTCTTGGCTACCACGGTTGCGATAAGACCGTGGGTGAGCGTCTCCTGAAGAACGAAGCCTTCAAGAAAAGTGAGAATGATTACGACTGGCTAGGCTCTGGGATTTATTTCTGGGAGTCCAATCCGGATCGTGCTCTGTCATGGGCGCATGAACTGGGTTCTCGTCATAAGGGGAAAAAGCCCTTCGAGCCGTTTGTGGTTGGTGCAGTCATCGACCTTGGCTTCTGCCTTGATTTGATGACAGCCAATGGCATTATTGCGGTCAAAGAAGCTTATGCCGGTTTGATCGAAACGGCCAAGTCATCTAAAGTTCCTTTACCTGTCAACGAGGGAGGGGAAGACCTGCTGCTGCGCCGTCTGGATCGTGCCGTGATTCAGTACCTCCATGAGTTTCGCAAGCAAGAGAAGAAGGTTCCTTTCGATACAGTTCGCGCAGCGTTTACAGAAGCGAAGCGTCTGTACGAAAACTCGGGTTTTCGGGAAAAGACCCACATCCAGGTTTGCGTGACCAATCCAGACAAGATCAAAGGCGTTTTTCGCGTTCCAGACAACCACTTTTCCAGTTCGCTTCGATAGATCTGGTGCAGCTTTGCAATGTTCTTGGCGTGGATGGCAGCAATAAAATATCCAGACCGGACCCCTAGGAGAGCCCTTCTCCGTCTCGGATTTTCTTCGCAAAAGCCGCGCTAGATGAATCGAAACCGGCTTCTGGCGCTGGTGTAAAGTGGATAGCCATGAAGGCTTTAATGTTGTCGGAGTACAAGCATCTTGAAGTCGTCGAGGTCGCTCGGCCCGAGATCGCGCCCGATGAGGTTCTTCTGAGAGTAGAGGCCTGCGGAATCTGCGGAAGCGACGTTCATGGTTTCGATGGGTCGTCAGGCAGAAGGATTCCTCCTGTGATCATGGGGCACGAGGCTGCCGGAACCATCGCAGAAGTGGGTTCGTCTGTGCGCGATTGGGCCAAAGGCGATCGTGCGACCTTCGACTCCACCCTCTATTGCGGAAGGTGTTCTTACTGCTTGAGCGGCGATGTCAATCTCTGTGAAAACCGGCAGGTCTTCGGGGTCTCCTGCGGTGATTATCGTCGTCACGGCGCCTTCGCAGAGTATGTCGCAGTTCCCGAACGTGTGCTCTATCGCCTGCCCGACGACCTGGCATTTACTGAGGCAGCGATGATCGAGGCAGTCTCGGTGGCGCTCCATGCGGTTCGTGTCTCCGAGTTTCAAGGAGGCGAAACGGCCCTGGTCCTTGGGGCTGGAATGATCGGGACCCTGATCGTGCAGGCCCTCAAGGTGGCTGGTGCGGGGCACATCTTTGTCGCCGATCCGGATGAGGTGCGGGTTCAGGCGGCAGGCAAGGTCGGGGCCCATACTCCCATTGCCCTGCGGCCGGAAACTCCTGGTGCAGCCGAGGTGATCCTCAAGCGCTACCCCGGCGGCGTGGACCATGTCTTCGAGGCTGTCGGTTTCGGAGCAACAGTCAAGGCCGCAATTGATAGCGTGCGAAAAGGTGGCACCGTCACCCTGGTAGGCAATATTGATGCGAGGGTGGAGCTTCCGCTTCAAGCCGTCGTTACCCGGCAGATTCGTCTGCAGGGATCGGCGGCCTCGGCGGGCGAGTATTCCAGGGCTATCGAACTGCTGGCTTCGAAACAGATTGATGTGACCCCGTTTATCTCAGCCGTCCAGCCGCTCTCGGAGGGACCGAAGGCATTTGAGCGCTTGTACCGGCGCGAACCCAATCTCATCAAGATCATTCTCGAGCCCAACGCGGCTTAGTTGAGGACGCATGACAGCAGGCACGGAATCTTCACCCACTCTCTTCGATCTCACTGGACGCGTTGCGCTTGTCACTGGAACCAGCCGAGGGCTGGGGCAGTATTTTGCCCGTGCGCTGGCCCGCGCCGGAGCGGACCTCATCCTGACCAGTCGCGATAAGAGCAATCTTGCGGCGTTTGCCCGGGAGATTGAGGTTATGGGACGGCGCACGGTCTCTCTTGATCTCGATGTCTGCAACGAAGACTCCATCCGTTCCGCGGTTCAGGAGGCGCAGGCGGCGTTCGGTGCGATCGATATTCTGGTCAATAATGCGGGAATGAACATTCGCAAGCCAGCCATCGATGTGACCTGGGAGGACTGGAATCGCATCCTCGATACCAATCTGCGTGGAACATTCTTTGTGGCCCAAGCTGTGGCCAGGGGAATGATCGAGCGAGGATACGGGCGAATCATCAATGTAGGGTCGGTGACCTCGGTAGCAGGCTATGCTGGCCTCGGTCCTTACGGTGCGAGCCGTGGTGGCGTTCGCCAACTGACGATGAGTCTGGCTGACGATTGGGGACCGCACGGGATTACGGTCAACTGCCTGGCTCCGGGATGGTTCAAGACCACGCAGAACCAGGTCATGTATGAGAACAAGGAATGGGTGGAGTACCTCTGCGACCGTATCCCTCTTAAGCGCCCCGGGCACCCGGATGATCTGGATGGGCCGGTGGTCTTCCTGGCCTCCGAAGAGAGTCGTTACGTCACAGGACAGACCTTGTTGGTGGATGGTGGAATCTCCACGGGAGCCACCAGGGCTCTCCCGGCAAAGCCACGCAACGAAGGAACTGTACTTCCCCTATGAATTAAGGAGTCACCGCAGCAAAGGGTTCGATGCTCCCTAGAAGAAGGATGTAGCTTGCAATCCCCAGGCAGAGAAAGATCCCGGCCACCGCGAACGCCGGTGCGAACGAATGGGCCCAGGTGCTGATATATCCGGTGGCAATTGGTGCCACGATGGCCGCTAGTTGGTTGGATTGATTCATAATCGCTCCGACCCTGCCGGTGCTTCCCGCAGGCGCCAGCAGCGAGGGGAGCGACCACAGCACGGGTGAAGCCGCCGAAAGGCCGCTGAGCGCCAGGCTCAGTCCGAACAGGACTATTCCAGGGTGATGAAATAGGGTGGGCGTAAAGATGAACAGGCCCAGGCAGGTACCGGACATCAGGATACCTTTTCGCACAGAAGCCGGTCGAAAGCCCCTGCGGATCAGCGCGTCGGGTAGAACTCCGCCGACGAGAAAGCCCAGGATCGACGCTGCCAGCCAGGGAAGGGCTGACCAGAGCACGGCGTTTCTGCTGGTCATGCGCAGCCCCTTCTGAAGATAAAAAGGCATCCAGGTGAGAAGCAGATAGAAGCAGTAATTGTAGGCTCCGGAACCCAGAGCAGCCCCGAGAACCTTCGGTTGCTGTAGAAGCTGGCCAAGGCTGAGATGGTCCGAGTGGTCTTGTTGCGCGGGACCCATGTGAGATACCTCATCAGGCATCGGATCGCGATAGAGCAGAAGGAAGAGCGCGGCATAGCCCGCGCTGAGGAGAGCCGTGACAGCAAAGTTCGTTCTTAGGCCGAAGTGCAGAAGGACAAGACCGAGGATTGGGGTTCCAAGTCCAATGGAGAACTTCGCCGCAGCATCAAAGGTCGCAGTTGGAACGCCACGGCGCTCAGGCGGAAACCACAAACCGATCGCTTTGGCGCAGGCCGGGAAGGTTGGAGCTTCGCCGATTCCAAGAATGCCCCTCGCCACAAATAAGACGAGAATGCTGGTTGCGACGGCCGCCAGACCGGATGCAAAGGCCCAAAGAACAATTGAGACGAGCATGACTCGCCGGACACCGAAGCGATCCAATAGCGCGCCGCAGGGAAGCTGCATGAGAGCGTAGGTCCAACTATAAGCACCGAGCAGGTAACCGAAGGTGATGTCGGAGAGGCCGAACGTTTGTTGCAAAGCGTCATGGGCGACCGAGAGATTGACCCGATCGAAATAATTGACAAGGATTCCGATACCCAGCAGAAGCGAGATCACCCGGCTTTTGTTCTGGCTTTTCATCAGGCGTAGATTCTACCCGTTGCGCCCTGCCGGTGGCTTGCAGATCGGCCGTTCGCCCTGATCTGCAATTTACTTTCCATCAATGAGTGCGAAGGCTTGTTGCCGTTCCCTATGTACTTTGCCTGGTCTCCTCGGCTGCCTTCTGTGCAGCGGCAGCGGAGTATAGGGCAGAAGGCGGGAGTGCCCTCTGCCCGAGAGTCCTCCTATCATGAGCGAGTGAAGGGCGAGAAGCGACGCGCTGCGATTGAAGCAGCCATGGATGTGTTTCTCGAACAAGGCTACGATCGAGCCTCTCTTCAACAGATTGCCAGTCGGGCAAATGTTTCCACCGCAACTCTCTTCAAGAGATTCCCGACAAAGGCATCCCTCTTTGAAGCCATCATTCATGATTTCTGGAGCGAGGATGCTGAGATTGGGAAGATCCCTCCAGCAGGAGATCCGAAGGCTGGCCTTCGCAGGATTGGAATGGACTTCACCGCACTCGTGCGTCAGCCGCGAATGATTGCGTTTACCCGTCTGCTCATCGCAGAGGCTCCCCATTTTGCGCCATTGACTTCGTCCTTTTTCAACCGACATCCAGTCAGCAGTCTCCCCTAAGACTTCTCGACATTCCAGAAGCCGGCCAGATGGGTTAAACGCCCTTGCTCATTGAAACGAGCGTAGCTATGGGCGGTGAGGTACTCTGAACCGTCCTTGTTGTACATCGTCCACTCGGACAGAAGCTGGCCGTGGTGGGTGAAGAGCTTGTTGCTCTTGAAGTACGCTCCCGGGAACTGCTCCTGGAATCGCGCGATGTGCGTGGCCAGATTGGCGAAGCCCTGGCCTTCGCTGAGCGGACTGGTAAAGACGACGTCGTCAGCCACACTTTGCCTGAGGAGGCGCTCCCGGTCCGCTACTGCGATGTCAGCCCATGCGTCCTGATAGGTCTTCCATATCTGTTGAAGAGTGTCGATGGTCATGATGCGATCCTTTCCTGCTTGCTCGTGCTGAGACGCGAGTTCGACGCCTCGAACTACCTTCTTCAAGGTAGCTCGAAGCCCCTGTACGGTCGATAATCTATACGCCGAATGTATTTACCTTCCGTCCAATCTTGCATAGACTTCGACTCATCATGGACCCATTTCTTGATCTCATCCATCTGCTTCGTCCGCGAGCCACGCTATGGGCGGGGATTGAGGGCGTTGGCCGATGGGGTGTGTCGTTTCGCAAAAGAGACGACCTGCTGTTTTGCTGGGTGCAGCAGGGTAAGTGCCAGCTGACACGCCCACATGTTGCGCCCGTGCATCTCGAACCGGATGACTTCGTTCTGGTTCGCACCGACACACCGTTCACGCTCACCTCGGACCCGTCCGTAGAGCCTGAAGACAGCGAGACGGCAGTTGCGCTTACAAAGGACACAGGGCTAAGGCTTGGGGTGGGTACGGACTCTCCCGTAACCCTGCGTGGCGGCAGGTTTGTGTTTGATACAGCGAACGAAGACCTGTTGACGGGAATGCTTCCATCCCTGGTTCACGTAGCGGCTGGCGACACCTCTTCATGGCGTGTGCGCTCGCTCTTGAAAATGAATGAGACAGAGTCTCTCGAGCCCGGTGCCGGAAGCGAGTTCATCATCGCACGCCTGATGGAACTGATCCTGGTGGAGATACTTCGCAGTGAGACGCTGCGGGTGAACTCCGATCGGAGTCCAGACCGGAAACAGGAGCATTCAGGGCTGCTCGCTGGTCTTGCCGATCCAGTAACGGCGTGTGCTCTCTCGGCGATGCACAGAGACGTCTCGCATGGTTGGACTGTCTCGGGTCTGGCCCGGCTCTGCGGTGTCTCGCGATCCACCTTTGCCGCACGGTTTCGCCAGATCGTGGGGATGGGACCAATCGAATATCTGCTGCAATGGAGGATCGCCCTGGCCAGGGATGAGCTGCGACGCGGAACACGGAGCATCGGCCAGATCGCTTTGGATATTGGCTTCCAGTCTTCGAGTGCGTTCAGTACCGCGTTTACCCGGGCGGTGGGGTGTTCGCCGAAGCGCTTTGCAATTGCAGCTCGCAGTGAATGCTCCGGTCCTTGAGAACAGACTCATCTCTGGGTGAATGACAGCCGATACGCCCACGACTGCCTGCTTCAACGAAGTGGCATCGAAGAGGTCACCTCTTTCGGAGGCAGTATCCCAACCTCTTCGTCGAGACGTTCTGTTGCGCAATCTCGTTTAGGACTTGCCAGTTGAACCGAAGACAGGTTACCTCGAATCAGCCCCGATTAGTTTCCGTGATCGGCACTGGGATTTATGTCCAGAGCATATTCAGAAAGCAACGCTTCTTATCTTCCTGCTACCCGTTCTGCAACGATGGAGAAATCTGTAGAGTTGCCCTGCAGATTCTTTGTGCTGATCAAGAGTTCGAATGGAGGGATCGTCCCGTCGGGGCCTACGATGCTTTGAAGCCATTTGGAGAAGAGCGGTCCATTGAGAACAAAATTGCCTGCAGATTGCGTTCCCGTCATCCAAAGACCACTTAATGAAAGAATCATTCCCTGTCCGCTTGGATTGGGACTGTAGGTCACATCGCCATAGACGGTCGATGCTCCAAGATTCCCGGGCGTGTCCTGCGGGATATATTGTTGCATCTCCTCTTTGCGGGGATGCCGGTTTACAAAATAGAAACCGGAGAAACCCCGTTTGCCATCGGGCACCAGAATGAAGTTCATCGACGGCTCAATCAGCGAGACCCAGGGATTGGCCTGCCTCGAGCCAACCAGGATGAGGTTCGATGAACTTGCGTCGGCTGGACGGAGATCACGAGCAAAGACCGTTGCGGTGCGTTCCGGATTCCACTGGGGCAGATGGGATAGCCGCAATGCCAGATTGAGATCGACGACGCTGCTGTAACGCCGCCCGGCGAGATCGAAAGTCATGTGTTGCGAGACCGCGGACGCGACGGGGTTTGCCCGATTTGAATCACGATACATACCGCTGACGTAGTCGGAGAGGGTGACGTCTTGTCCCGTCACCGTCTCATAAAGCACAAGTCCACTATCGCCATAAACAATAAATGTCTTGCCGTCTTTGGGGAATAACTTATCCCAGAAGCGCCGCTCTATTTCAGTCTCAGTTTGTATAACGTCCGAACGTCCAGCCTCCACAGCTGCGTCGTGGCGAAGATGGAGGATCGCCATGATGATGGCACATGAGATAAAGAGGCCGGCGAGGAAAGGAATAATCCACTGGCGCCTGGTTGTTCCAGGTAACGACGGATCGAGAGGCGGCGGCTCCGGGATTGCTGAGGGGGGGGGCAGGGCGTTGTTTACGGGCTGAGGTGCTTCCGTAAGGTTAGGGGCTTCGCTCTCCAGGGAATAAAACCGAGGAACATAACCACCACGAGGTATTTCGATTTTCGTGGTCTCTTGCCGACCCTCGGTCTGGAAATAGGATTCAAGCTTTTGGCGAAGGCGAGTGGCGTGAGACCGTACGATGCCATCGATGGCCGGATCGTAATCCGGTGACTTGCCGTAAACATCCACCCCGATCCGTTGTTCATTGATCTCCACCCCTCGCTCGAGGATGGCCATCTTGCAGACGTATAGGAGGAGTTTGGGCAGTTGCTCGGAGCGTGCGAAGGTCGCCGATTTTGCAACACGGCGGGCTAACGCCCAGCGGGGGTCCTGCCTGTAGGGCTTAGGTTCACTTTCGATAGTGGTTGTTTCGGGTTGCACGCCAGTGTCCCTAGTAGAAGCGATTTCTGTAAATAGAACGTTAATTCCTGGCTTGCAACTGTTGCAGCCCGGCACATATGAAGTCTCGGTAAATAACTCATTATGAAAAGTTTGATGTCACTTTATCTCGTTTCACAGTGAAACACCTGAAGCGGAAAGATGAAGTCGCCCTACAGTGGCCATAGCCGAATACAAACGCCCCGATTGAAAAGATGTCGGGTCCGATTGCAACCGGTATCGCTTGCAAAATGCCCGCCTTTGGTTGGCACTGTGCTCAAGGTCCCTCCCCACTAGGTGTAGGTCTTGAGCCATATCAAACACTGACAGTAGCACTTTGAATGACTTGCTTGTGGAGGACAGGATTGCAATGAAGCAGATAAGGTTTTCATACCTTCAATATCTATGCCTGCTTGTACTATTGGGGCTCTGCCATAGTGCGTTGAGCCAAAGTACAGGCGCGAGCCTGCTTGGAGTTGTTCACGATCCGTCGGGAGCGACCGTGAGCGGAGCCTCCGTTGCGGCGGTAAACACGGGAACGAATGCTCGTACAACCGGTGCTACAAACGAGAAGGGAGAGTATTCACTTCTGAATCTCGCTCCCGGAACCTATACGCTCAGTGTGCAGTTCTCAGGCTTCCAGTCCTATACCCAAACAGGTATTCGGCTGGATCTAGGGCAGCATGCGAATCAGGACGTCACTCTGTCGAACGGCCAGGTCCAGCAGGCGGTTACAGTGAATTCGGATGTTTCCGACCTGGATGTTGTTTCCTCGACCGTCAGCGACGAAGTCCGAGGTACCCAACTCCGCAATCTTCCTCTTAATACACGCAACCCATATTCCTTGTTGACTCTGGTTCCGGGGTTTGCGGGTTCTATTGGCGACGACTATAACGCTGTTGGATTCTCTGTAAATGGTGGTCGGCAAGGATATACGGATACTTTGGTGGATGGAACCCCAGCGGGTTTCCCCACGGTGAATGGTAATGCTGGTGTTGGCGTTTTCCCCTCGATCGATGCGATTGGTGAATTTCGACTGTTGGCGCAGAGCTATTCTGCGGAGTATGGCCGTTCGCTCAATGGCATCGTCAACGTGGTCTTCAAGTCCGGCACGAACCAGTTTCATGGAACCGCCTTCGAGTTCCTTCGCAACAATGCACTGGACGCCAATGATTACTTCTCCAACCAGCATAACGTTCCGCTTCCACCGTTTCATCGCAACCAGTATGGCGGTGTTCTTACCGGGCCAATCTTTAAGGATAAGACCTTCTTTCTCGTTTCTACCGAACTGCTCCGCCAGAACTCGTTCCAATCTCTGACGACGACGGTTCCTACACTCGCGCAGCGTGCTGGTGATTTTTCGCAGACCTTTGGCCCCAACGGGCAATTGATCAGGATCTACAACCCATTCAGTACTCGTCGTGATCCGAATGGTACGGGATACATTCGCGATCCTTTTCCTAACAACGTTATCCCCAGGGAGCTGATGAGCACGGTTGCGCTCAACACGCTCAACTATTTCCCGCTTCCGAATACGACGGGCAATCCGGTTACAAACGCGAACAATTTTTTCGCCAGCGGTACGCAGATTAACCAGATCACATCGTGGGACGTTCGCGTTGACCACACGATCAGTGAGAAGCAAAAGATTTTTGGCCGTTACTCGAATCGTGTCGTCGACAACAATCCGAATCCGCTCTTTCCAGCAGAGCAGGCAACTGCTCAAGACCTCATTGACAACCAGGATTTCGCTCGCGGCTTGACTGCGGGTTACACGCTGATTCCGAATGCGCGCATGATCTTCGATGCCAGGCTCGGCTTCTCGCGTACGCTATACAACTACCTGAATAAGAGCCTTGGGTTCCAGGCGTCAACGCTTGGTCTTCCCGATAGCTTCCAGGCAGGCGGCACGGCAATCTTCCCGGTCTTCTCTCCAACTGGCTATACGCACCTGGGAGATGGAGGCAATCGTCACAATGCCTTTATGACGTATAGCTTCCTTTCTTCGCTCACATGGATTGCAGGGCCGCATACGTTCAAGTTCGGATTTGACGGTCGCATGATTCGTGTCAACGATCATGAGAGCAACGACAGTTCCGGCAACTTCACCTTTGGCACCAATTTTACGCAAGGGCCTGATCCCAATGTGGCCAGCGCCAATACCGGCAATGGACTGGCATCGATGCTACTGGGTACCGGCACAGGTGATCTGACGCAGAACTTCAAAGACGATGCCTCGCAGAGCTACTACTTCGCTGGATATGGGCAGGACGATTGGCATGTAAATCACAAGTTGACCTTGAACCTTGGCCTTCGTTATGACATTGATACGCCACGCACCGAGCGGTACAACCGCATGAACTATTTTGATCCTACGGTTACGTCTCCCCTCTCGTCCCAAGTTCCAGGACTCCAGGGCGGTCTGGTCTTTGTCGGCGTCAATGGTCAGAGCCGGCATCAATACCATATCGATGCCAATAACTTTGCCCCGCGTGTGGGATTTGCCTATGCGGCGAATCCCACAACGGTAGTGCATGGTGGTGCAGGGATTGTCTATGGTCCGTCGGCACAGGCTGCGGCAGGTACGGTAGGGCCATATGGCTTCCGCGTGCAGAACAACTGGGTAAGCTCGCTCGATGGAATTACACCATTCAATACTTTGGATAATCCGTTCCCCCAGGGTTTCGAGCCTCCTCCGGGCGCGTCGCAGGGACTTTTGACCGGCGTAGGTGGACAGATTGAAGGTGTGCTGCAGAATACGCCAACACCATACGTGATCCAGTACAACCTTGACGTGGAACAAACGTTTGCTCATGACGTTGTATTTGATATCGCCTACGTTGGTAACCGTGGACGGAAACAGCAGCAGAGCAGGGAAGGTGGAATCGACTTCAATCAGTTGCCAGTGTCCGCCCTTTCACTGGGATCGTCGTTGAACGATCGCGTTGCGAATCCGTACTACGGCGCGATTACTAACGGAGCGTTGAACCAGCCCACGACTTCGCGTGGGCAGCTCCTTGAGCAATACTCTCAGTTCACCAGCGTGCTTCCTCTCTTTCTTGCAGGCGGTAATAACCAATACGACGCTTTGCAGCTTCGTATCAACAAGCGTTTCTCTTCGGGTTTCCAGCTTCAGGCCTCATACGTGTGGTCGAAGAACTTCGACAACGGTACGAACCATCAGGATAGCTTCAACCCGATGGGGGACTACGCGGTCAGTTCGCAGGACGTCACCAATCGATTCGTGGCGAACTATATCTATGAGCTGCCGTTTGGGCGGGGACGCATGATCGGAGCTAATATGTCACGGCTCGAGGATCTTGCCCTTGGCGGATGGCAGGTAAATGGCATCACGACAATCCAGGGAGGTACGCCGTTGCAGATATCCGCAAGCAATACCCTCTCTACCTTTAACTTCCAAACCTTGTACGCAGATACGGACTTTCAGGATGCGTCGCTTTCCGGTGATATTCATCAACGCTTGAACCGGTACTTCGATACGTCGCATTTCTCGCAGCCAGCTCCGTTCCATTTGGGCAATGGAACCGCATATTACAGCAACCTGCGGTCACCGGGTGTCAATAATACGGACCTTTCGATCTTCAAAGACTTTGTCTTCACCGAAGGCATCAAGCTGCAGTTCAGGACGGAAGCATTCAATGTCTTCAACCGTGTCCAGTTTGGAAGTCCGAACACCAGTGTGACCAGTACGACTTTTGGACAGATCACCAGCCAGGCGAACACTCCTCGCCAGTTGCAATTCGGTCTGAAACTGATGTTTTGATCGTCGTAATAGATAGGGGAGCCGGGGTACCCGGTTCCCTAATTTTTCTTATAAAGCAAAACCATATCGCGAAGCGGTCGCTCCAGGGACAGGCCGCAGAAATGGACTTACTTGAAGCGTATATTCTCTTTTTTATTCATGGGGCTTATCAGTTGTCCTGGCGCTATTGCCCAGAATGCAGCAGCCATATCGACTCAAAAACCTCTTGTTATCCTGGTTACGATAGATGGCTTCCCAGCGCTCGCACTTGAAGACGCGCGCTTGCCCATGCCTACATTGCGGATGTTGGCGGCGCACGGAGCAATGGCAACCGCTATGAAACCCATCAATCCAACCGTCACATGGCCCAACCATACCGCGCTGATCACAGGCGTGAATGCAAGCAAGCATGAAGTGATGGCGAACGGGCTTATCACGTTTCCATCTGATGGTACTGCTCCTAAGGTTGAGCCGTGGGTGGATAAGGACAAACTGGTTCATGCCAAGACTCTTTATGAAGCAGCGGCAGAAAAGGGGCTTAGCGTTGGGCAGGTGGACTGGGTCGCGATCTATGGCGCGAAAGGCGTGCAGTGGAAGTTCGGCGAAAAGCCTAACGTAGACGATGTCATTCCACAGGAACTGATTGCTCAGGGGACGGTAACAAGGGAAGAGATTGAGCAATTTGGTGAGAAGAGCAGTTCTGCGTGGCGCGACCAGATATGGACAGATGCTGCGGTAGACATTATCGAGAAGCACGCGCCGGATTTATTGCTTGTGCACCTGCTCCAGACGGACTCGATACAGCATCAGTATGCTCCCTTAAGCCCTGCTGCCTATACAGCGTATGCGTATGCTGACCGTTGTCTCGAGCGCATCATCGATGCTGTCCGATCGATTGGCGCATTGGATCGTACGACGTTTATCGTGGCTTCCGACCATGGCTTCGCGACATACACGCATACGATTCGTCCCAATATCGCATTGGTAAACCTGGGACTTCTCCAGAAACAAGGCGATCGCTATACGGGGAGCGTCTGGGTAAAAGAGGAAGGTGGAGCGGCCTCGATCTACATCCGAGATGTAAAGCGTCGCGCGGAACTCGTCCCAAAATTGAAGACGTATTTTGAATCTCTCCCCGGAGTCTCGCATGCCTATACAAATGAGGAGGCGCAAGCCATTGGATTGCCTTCAGAGAAGGTATCAGACCAGGCGCCTCAGCTTTACCTCACTGCGGCATCAGACTATGCCTTTGGTGATGGGACAAACGGGCCACTGACGCAGAGTGGAGCCCCAAGGGGACAACACGGATATCTGAACAATATGCCGGAGGTGCAAGCCCTCTTTGTGGCTTCCGGAGCAGCGATCAAGCCTGGGGTGCAACTCGGTGCAATTTCGAATCTCCGCGTTGCTCCCACAATTGCCAAGATACTGAGAGTACAGCTTCCTGCTGCAAAGGAAGCGCCCCTGAATGAAATCCTCCGCTAGTGGCGGTTCACTTCTCCGGTATTTCTTCCTCTTGAGGCTGTAGGAGGGAACGCGGGTTATAAAGCACTGTCTTCTTGCGTTGTGCTGGTGCTCACCGACCGTATCTCCGCAGGGCATAGGCATGGGCTGATGTCGCCATCTTTGCGCATCTGCCCTGATAGTGCTGCATTGCGGTTTGCAGGAGTAATGGTGGTTTTCCTGTAAGCTGTTCTCCGAAGTTAAGCAACCACTTGTTCGGCTGTATGTCAGTAGCCGTCAGGTCGGCTTTCACGCGTTCCACATCACAGACCTCACCATAAGATGCATCTAACCGACTAAGAAGTCGTACATGCCTGCGTCGCCACTAAGAGGTCAATCTAATGAATAAGTCTGAGGTTGAAGTAGAAAACCGAACTACGAATGATTCGTTTGGCAAGTTCGCAGCCTCTGCCTCAAGCTGGCTTGGCTCAAAGTGGGCATTTGCAGGCGCGGGATTGGTGATCGTTATTTGGGCTGCTGTTGGTCCAATTTTTCATTTCTCCGACACCTGGCAGCTAGTCATCAATACGGGCACCACGATTGTGACTTTCCTGATGGTATTTCTCATTCAGAACACGCAAAACCGTGATGCACGAGCCATCAACCTAAAACTTAACGAACTGATTCACGCCATCGACAAAGCGCGAGATCAAATGATTGACATCGAGAGTCTCAGCGACTTGGAGTTGGATGAACTACAAATGAAATACGAGAAAATTAAGGCCGAATGTATCGAGCGCCAAGCCCGGGCAAGAAGGAACAGCCATTAGTTTCCACTGGTCTATAACGAACCAGGGACAGTGTAGAGCCATCCCTGATTCGATCTACAGGCCCACGGCAAATACTCTGGGTTATTGGAGTGCTGCGAGCCCTCCGGCCAATAAATGGCGTGTGTGATTGAGTAAACCAAGGCCAAGGGAATTTGATGTTTGTAGCGATCTACCTCATCCGCGCCCATGAATAGTGCAATATTCATGGTGCCGACGGCTTTTGCTCCAGTACGGTATGCCCCTCACTAGCTTGTTTGTTTTATCTCGAAAACGATGCAGTAAGTACTCTTGAGATGACCTGAGTCCACTCCGTGAGCAGATGGTTGTCATTGCTGCAATACGGTATAGAGAAGCAGAATCGCAGCTCCGGCTAGAGAGAAATCCTTCACCATGTGGGCGAACTCGCTGAGTCGCATGTAGGAGTCTGTTTCGCGCCAGAACTTATGCAGAAAGAATGGTGCAGGGAAGATGATCCCGAACAGAAGTGTAGGGCCAATCCAGCTATGCGGGGCAAAGAGCTCGAACAGGCCACCTCCTACCATCATGACGACGGTGAGCAGGGTCGTTGCCCGTGGCAAGGGGACTCCCTTGCGCTTCAGAAGAGCTGCATGCTCCGTGAAATTCAGCAGATGGCTCATTCCCATTGAGACAAAGTAGGTCACGAACAGAACTCGTCCAATCAGAGGTAGCGAAGAGATCAAGGGCAAGAGAGACTCCAGTTCTAAAAGACAATCTTCTTTTTAAGCTCGGGTGCAGCTTCATCGATGCGGCGGGAGAGCTCCTGCAGGTGGCAGGTGGGGACGCGTGGGAAGAGATGGTGTTCAATATGCAAAAACATATTGAAGGAGATGGCGTTCTTGATCTTGTTGCGCAAAGTGCGGGCAATGTAGTGGGTACGATCACAATGGTGATGTACCGTCCAGACAGCGAAGAAGGCGGTAAGGCACTGTGCGACGAGCATGGCGGAGACGTGATATCGCAGAAGGGCAGAATGTGAAAAACAATAGACCCAGACGATCCAGGCGAGACTCATCGTCAGCTCTCCGAGTACGATTCGCCGAAGTCTGCGATTGCCTTGACGAAATGCTGTGAGGTGCAGAAGTACAGGAAACACAGGGCCATGAAGGAGGGCTGCCCAGGCAGGCATCTCTGCGCTGCGCCCTTCAACGTCATCCTCGCTAAGCAGAAGCTTGTGATGGCGCAGATGGTTGTATTGTACGGCGTGCATGGAGCCGAGCATCAGGAAGCTCATGATCCAAAGAACGGTATCGGTTGCACGGCGAGAGAGGCCAAGTGCTAGATGGAATGCGTTATGGACGACGCGAAGTCCCGTGAGAAAGAAGAAGAACGAGAGACCGAGAGCCAGGAGGGTGTACCCATAGGCCTCGGCTACAAGGGATGCGATAAGCCAGAGCGAAGGGAGTAGAAGCTCCCACACAGCTTCTTTCCATGTGACTGAAACAAGGTCTTTCCATGTAATAGAAAGCAACCTGGGATCGGTGAAGATATCACCTTCCATATCCGCTAGTGCCATGGACTCCGCTGTCGGTGAATGCGGTGTGGTGTGAACTCTCCTGAGAGTAGTTGCCTGCATAGTGTTTCTGCCTCAGATCGAAAAAGGATCGACTACTTGAAGAATCGAAGAACGAGAAGATGGCGTTTCATCAGAAAATGCAACGTCACAGACACACTTGGGCTTCACCCTGAAGATTGAGGATTAACCATAGCAATGTGTTACGCCGACCTCTGTGATATGCGTCACAGCATCTTCTCTGGCCGCAGTCCATAATTTCCAGCATCTGCCCCATGGGGTGATCCGTACGCTGGGTTTGGAAAGAGGGAGCATGGAGATCGCCAAGGTAGGTCTACGATCGGCGCTGGAGGCACGAGAAATTACGCGCCGACAGTTCATAGAGTTCTGTAGCGCCATGGTTGCTACTTTGGCGTTGCCATCGCGCTATACCACCGCCGTTGCCGAGGCACTGGAGAAGACAAAGCGACCGGTGCTGGTCTGGCTGGAGTTTCAGGACTGCGCTGGCAACTCAGAATCCATGCTTCGTTCAGGAGACCCTCCGGTCGGTGATTTTGTGCTGGAGTTGTTTTCCTGGGAGTATCACGAACTGATTATGGCGGGAGCGGGCAAGAAGGCCGAAGAGACGCTGCAACGGATCGTGCGCGACCATAAAGGCGAATATATCGTTGTGGTCGAAGGAGCTATTCCTACTGCGGATGATGGGGTCTACTGCACAATCGGCGGACGGACGGCGCTGGATATTGCACGGGAGGTGTGCGCGCATGCCGCAGCCAATATTGCAATTGGCGCGTGTGCATGGGATGGGGGAGTGGTAAGTGCAGGGCCGAATCCAACAGGTGCAGTCGGCTTACAGGAAGCAGTCCCAGGCATAAAAGTGATCAACCTGGGAGGCTGTCCGCATAACCCGGCCAATACGGCAGCGGTTCTCGTGCACTATCTGACATTTAATGAGATGCCGGAGCTGGACCAGTACAACCGGCCGTTGTTTGCTTATGGCAATCTCATTCACGATCAGTGCGAGCGGCGTGCGCACTACGACGCGGGGCGGTTTGTCGAGGAGTGGGGAGACGAGGCGCATCGAAAGGGCTGGTGCCTTTATAAAGTGGGTTGTAAAGGGCCTGAGGCAACCTATAACTGTCCTACAGTGCGATGGAACAGTGGAACGAGTTGGCCGGTAAAGGCCGGGCATGGGTGTATTGCCTGCGCTTCGCACCGATTCTGGGATACGCGCTCTCCTTTTTACGATCGCCTGCCGAGTGTTCCAGGCTTTGGTGTCGATGTGAAGGCGGAAGAGATTGGCTGGATTGGCACAGGCGTGGTTGCAGGAGCGATGGTCGCGCAAGTTGCAGGCAATGTAGTGCGTGATGTGTTGCGGGCCCGGAAGGACCAGGACGAGACAGATCAGACCCCTGACGCATAGGGAGATTGCGTTGTTGCATGACGCGAGCGGAGACAACGCATCATGAAAAAGACGAAGAGAGAAACAGGAGCAGGGCATACATGGAAACAGCCTGAGCCGGGCCATGTAAGGCTCTATGTGTGGGAGTGGCCTGTGCGCTTCAGTCACTGGCTTCTTGTCTTTACTATTATTTCGCTCTCAATCACGGGCTATTACATGCATGCACCGTATGTGGTGGCACGTGGCCGGGAAGCGTACGTAATGGGTACGATGCGATTTGTACACGTCGTCTCCGGCTTTGTATTTTTCGCAGCGCTCATTATTCGTGGTGTATGGTTTTTTATCGGCAACAGGTGGTCGCGATGGGATCAGTTCGTCCCCACAACAAAGAAGCGGCTGGAGCAGCTGATTGCAGTCGGAAAATACTACGGATTTATGGCGTGGTCTCCTGTTCGTTTTATAGGCCACAACCCGATGGCCGGTGCAGCCTATGCCGTTGTCTATGGGATGGTGTTTGTCGAGATCGTTACGGGGCTGGTGCTTTTTTCAGAAACAGTACACAATTCGACACTTACTTTTTTTGTGGGCTGGATTCCACCTCTTATTGACGTTCAGTGGCTTCGGGAGATCCACTTCTTATTCATGTTCGGTTTCTGGATGTTCTTTATCCATCACATCTACACGGCGATTCTGGTATCAGTGGAAGAGCAGAATGGCCTGATGGATAGTATTTTCAGCGGTTACAAATTCATCCCTGAGGCAGAGTTGCTTGAAGAGGCTGAGGCCAGCCATGATCCGGAGTTGCTTCCAGACTCGATGGTAGTTGATGTGATGGACGAGAAAGGGGCCTTACGCTAAGAGCGTAAGACCCCGAATAAGTCCCTGAGGGCGTCCTGATTCTCTCGTCGCCAGCTCACTTTCCTCGTGATAAATTATCAGGCCGTTAGCTGGATTGCCGCTGCACTCTGGCTTTACTGGATTCCCAAAGCGGCTAGTTGCTTCGGGGTGGGGTCATCGGTGGCAATCAGGTTATGGCAGACGGAGCAGTCGTTATTGATGGACTTTCCACCTTTGGAATTGTGGCTGCCGTCGTGGCAACGGAAGCATCCGGGGTAGTCGTTGTGGCCGAGATTATTCGGATGTGTACCCCAGGAGACCTTCATGGAGGGGAAGACATTGCGTGAGTAGAGGGCGGCAAGTGTTTGCCCTGCGCGATCGATCTGGGAGCGCTGGGCACTCCAGATCTGCGGATACTGGGTACGGTAGAAATCCTCGAGGCCGCTGGTGATTCTCGATATCGCTTCCTGCCGGGAACTATAACTGGCCTTCATCAACGCAAGGCCTTGCTTGTGGATAAAGGGAAGACTTGGATCGGGTGCTCCCTTCGCCATCGCCTTATTGAGGACAGCCTCGGGTGTATCGAAGGAGTGGGCGGCGCGATTGTGGCAGTCGATGCAGTCCATCAGGCGCTTCTGGCCGGAGGGAGGGCTCTTGACGTCGGAACTGAGGTACTCGGTTGTGGATCCGTCGGATTCAACCTTGGCGACCCAGGGGATCGTCTGGTGAGTTGTGTCCGTCGCAATGTACTCGATTCTGCCGAGGTGCGCGCCGTGAATGCCGCTGAGCCTGCCGAACTGATCTTTGCCTCCGACGTGCATCAGAACGACGGAGTATGTTGCGGAGTTTTTTTCGTCATCGCCGTAGGAGGCTTTGATTTGCAACTTGTCGCCGATGAACTTTTCGGCGTTGTGACAGTTCAGGCAGGTAGTACTGGCTGCCGGTATCTTGTCGTCGCTCGTGATCGGTCTCGGATATCGCTGGCTTGCTTCGAGCAGTAGCTGTTTGGTTCCGTTCAGTTTGGCATGGATGTACCCTGGCAGACCGCTGGCGATGTGGCACTGTGTGCAGGCTACGCTGGAGTGGGAGGATATCTGATAAGCAGTCCACTCGGGATCCATGGTGTGGCATGTCTGGCCACAGAAGGAGACGGTATCCATGTAGGCGACTCCGCGATAGGTGGCTGTGCCTACAATGACGAAGTTGATGAAGGTTGCGACGAGGATGAAGTCGATCGCATGCCGCAGTGAGGGATTGCCGAGGTCGATCTGCGGATAGACTGACGGGATTTGACTGGATGCTCGCAGTTCACGGCGTCTCCACCACATGCCGACTGGAATCAGAAGGAGACCCAGAACGAAGAGGCCAGGAAGGACGAGATCGAAAACTATACCGAGGTACGGGTTATTGGATCCACTGCGCCCGAGGACATCGACAACCCAGAAGCCGATGAGGATGAGAGCGGATGATGTCGCCAAAGCTGCACCGAGTAGGCTGATGCGATTGGTGCCGTAGAAGAAGAGAGGGCGAATCCAGTTTTCCCGTATATTTGCCAAGCAAGCACCTCTGCGTTCTGCTGGTTACTTCTTCTGAAGTGTGCGCATATATGCGATGACATCTTTAATCTGAGGGTCGGTCAGTTTGCCGGAGTAAGCGGGCATCTTGCCCTTGCCGCTCTTGGTCACGTCAATCATGTCCGCATCTGATTTGCTGACGATATCAGGTGCGAGCAGGGAAGGGGTCTTCATCGATTTACCTGCGGGCGTGCTACCACTTCCATCTGCCGCATGGCACATGGCACATTTGGACTTGTAGGTATCGGCTCCGCTCTGCGCCTGTGCGCCTGCGGCTGTGAAGGTTAGAACGAGCGTGGCGAAGATAATTGCCTGCCTGTTTTTCATCGTGATATTCCTTTCTACTTTGTTGGGAGATGCGCCAAGGGCTATTTCTTTTGCAGCGTTCGGATGTATGCAACGACATCTTTAATCTGAATGTCGGTGAGTTTGCCGGAGTAAGCTGGCATTTTGCCTCTGCCATCTTTGGTGTATTGAATAAAGTCAGTGTCAGACATCTTCAGCATCTCGTCGGAGGAGAAGGGAGGTGTCTTCGTCGCCTTACCTGCCGGAGTGTTGCCGCTTCCGTCTGCCGCATGGCACATGACGCATTTGGACTTGTAGGTATCAGTCCCGCTCTGCGCAAGAAGCGACGTTACCGAGAGGAAGAGAGCGGCGAGAAACATAGAGCTCATGATTCCCGTTGTAATGAAGCGTTTTTTCAGCGTCTCGGATGAGCACATCCGGTTAGAACTCATGATGGACCCCCAGTGTGAAGAGGTTGCTGTGAAATGCACGAGGAAGAGTCGGGCCGACAGCCCCGCCTTCCCCATATCCGTAGTAATTCCAGTCGGCCTTCCAACTCCAACCTGGCGCTATTGTCCAGGCAATGTTGGCATAAGGGGTGTGAAACTGCGACTGCAGTGTGCCGGGAACCTGACGTGTGTTAAGCATCTCCGTGCTTCCATTGATGGCGTTGATGCGATATCCCGCTCCTGTATGGAGTTTCTTGATCGGAGACCATGTAACTCCGATGGAGGCGTAGTTCGTGGGAGCGTCGTAATAGCCGGTTCCCAGATATGGATTCGATCCGCAGGAGGTTCCGGCCGGAATAGAAACCGCACCGGTTAGAGCAGGAGTCGCCGCGTAGCACAGGCCAGTGCGGCTGAAGATATCGAGATAGCCGTAGCTGAGATCGAAGCTGTAGTGCTCATTTGGCACAACGGAGGCGCCAATGGTGATGCTGCGGCTGTGATCGAGATGATTGACGTAGAGAACATTATTGCGTCTCTCAAGGTCATTGAATGCTGCAGAGAAGGTAGCCCATGTCTTCGGTCTGTAGGTCGTCCTGATCTGATAGTGCTGGAGGGCGCGGGGGCTGACCTGGGTATAGGTCCTGTTGGCGTATGCGATCTCGACGTTGCCGTTGATACTCCACTGCCGTGTGGGACGAAGGCTGACACCGAGAATGCCGCCATTCTCGTGAATGGAAAGAGTGTATGCGGTTCCTTCTGCGAGTGCGTCCGTTTCGAATGGCATCGAGCGATCTATGAGGCGGGAACGATAACGATAGCCGAGAGAGATACTTGCCCGCGGTGAGATGGCATAGGCCGCGGTCACGGTGTTGCTGTGAGTCTTCATGCCGAGGAAGGTGCCGCCTGCGGTGATTTCTGGCTCTTGTGCCGCTCCTGGAGTGACCAGCATCGAGGCACCGGACTGTGTCACGGTGGAAAGGCTGACCAACGAAGGCTGGCGGAAGTTCTCGAACTCGTACTGATTGGAGATGGAGAGTTTTTCGGAAGCCTGCCAGACGATTCCAAAGGATGCATTTACATTGATGCGTTGTCCTTTGGCCGAACCTGTTGTTGTCTCGACGCGTGAGGCGGTTCTTGATTCAAGCCCGTTGAAGTATTCGTAATAGCTGGGCAGGTTCATATTTGCGCCGGTGTACATGACGCGACCGTTGAACTTCAAACTCTTGATGTCAGAGCTCTGGAAACGGAACTCTTCGGTGGGGAAGAGTGTTCGCGTGGGTTGTAGGCGGGAGTATTGCAGATATCCATTAAGACAGGGATTCGCCGTTGGAGGAGTGGTTGCGCTGTTCAGGATGGCAGGATGAGCGCCGCAGGCACTGCTTGCGGAGGATGCGGCCGGAGCCGATACATTATCAAAGCCCAGAGTCGTAGGTGTTCCACCGGCCAGTTGGAGGTTCAGGCCTGTCAGTGACGAGTTGGTATCGCCTTTGTAGTGGGTAATGTGTTCTTCGTACGTGAAGGAAGTGCGTGGAAGTGGCTTCCAGTCGACGCCGATGAGCCAGGTATCGGTGCTATTACGCCAGTTCTGCGCAAGCAATGCCTCAGTTCCGAAGTGAACAGAGCTTAAGGTGGGGCCCTGCATGATGTTCTGTGAATAGCCCAGGCGGATGCTGACCTTCGAGAGTGGCAGCAAAGTCAGGGTCACGTCGGTCATCCGGCGCACAGTGTTGAACAAGTGGGGCGAGCTATAGATCTGCGGGAAAGTATAGCCGTTGGAGGTTACTCCCGCAGGAATGAGCGGATTGCTGAAAAGGTTGTAATCGAAGTATTGACGGTTGCGCCGAAACATTCCCTGGAAGTCATAGAGTTTCCCCTTGGACAGACGCAGGGTGGTGAAGTTGTTCGGATCGCCTCCGTACCCACTGCTGGCCGTGGTCAGAGTGTCGAACAGGGGAAAGTGTTTACTGTTGGTAGCCCGCATCGTGAGGAAGTGGCTGAGGATACGCGGGCCACTCTGCATATTGACCAGGGTGCTGTACATCGGCCCACTGCCCGAGATATCGGCGATGTGTCCTCCCAGATCAACCGTCTGATGGATGGCGTAGCCTCCCCTGATCATCTCTTTGGGCTCCTGCGCATCCTGTGCCGATGCGTCCGCTGATGCGAACAGGATGGAGAGACTCAGGCATCCGCCAAGGAGGAGCGCACGCGCGAGAGAATATTCCAGTGACTTATAGGCAGAAACAATTGCTATCATCGTCTGCTAGCCTCACTTGAAGAAGATCGGACTCGCGTTGGAACCGTGAATCTGGGTATGGCAGTTCGTGCATGCCACATACTGCGTCGCCTGGTTATGTGCCGGTCCAGTTGGCGAAACCGCACTGGGGAAGGCATTGTTGTTGATGCCGGAGTGGCATTGCAGGCAGAGTGTATTGATGTTGGCAACGTTGAGCAGCCGTCCGTTCGGTGAGCCATGCGGTGAGTGGCAGGAGGTGCAGCCCTCCGTCTTCAGAACGGGATGTTCGAAGACGAATGGTCCGCGGGTCTCAGTGTGGCACTTAGTGCAGATTGCGTTCTGCTCCTGCGTGGTTTTGAGGGCTTTTCCCTGTGTCGTGCCGTGCGGATTATGGCAGTCGCTGCAGCTCATCAGACCTTCGTCGACCTTGTGGTGAAAGGGTTGAGAGAAAGCTGGTTTGATATCGGTATGGCAGGTGTAGCAGAGCTTCGGTTGCGATGCTTTGAGTAGGCTGGTCTCCGATGTGGAGGCGTGGACGCTATGGCAGCTGGTGCAACTTACGTTTCCTTTGGCGTGTGCGGATTGCTCGAAATCGGGATGGGCTGTGGCATGGCAGCCAAGGCAGGTCTCATCGATCTGTCGGGCGGACGCTGAGGCGAAGCGAAAGATCTTGTCGATGTCGCCGCCGCCATCGACGTGTTCTCTGCCCGGACCATGGCAACTCTCGCAGGTGGCTCCCTTGTTGCCATGCATAAGAGCAAGGCGAGAATGAGGGTTGGAAGAGAATTTCTTCGCGATCTCTCCATGGCATGCCTCACAGGTGTCGGGCCCTACATAATCTGCGGGATTATGCAGCTTTGGAGAAATCTTTTGAGCAGGAGAACTGGTCTGCTTGCTGGAAGATACCTGTTTGACCGGATCGCCGGAGGCCAGGACGCGAGTAGCGCACCAAAGTCCCGATAGCAATCCAATTACTACGATGGATAGCAGTATGCGTCTCATCCCAAGTCTCCAAAAGAGGTGCATTGCCCATCACTAGTCGAAGTGCTCATACAGCATGGACTTCAGATGTTTCTGGCCTGACGGTTTTCTCAGGTTAGGACTGCGCCGAACATCTGGCAGTGATATGGATCACATAAGTTAAGAAAGTTGTGAGAATGCTGCATGCGAAACAATTGAAGGGGAAGATGGTAGCCAGTCGGCAACCTGCGCTGCGATTGCCTCCAAAAGCGATTCCTGTGCTGCTTTGACCTTGGAGGTCAACTCGGTTCCCCAGTCTGTCGATTCTGGTTGCACGCCGAGCAGAACAATCTCCTCTGGGGCAGCGTTCATCAAACGCATGACTCCAATGAGATCGGAGAAGCCGAGCAGGTGAACGCTCTTGGAGACCGGTAGATCGGCTATCTGAGGGCCGGAGAAACGAACGAGAGTTCCTGGAGTGGAGCCGACGTCGACTGCATCGATTGCGACGAGATGCGTGATTCCCCAAAGAGAGTGCAGCAGGTCCAATCCAAGTGTTCCACCCTCGATAAGACGTACCTCCGCGGGAAGTTCGGCATATTCACGCAGTTGCTCGATTGCCAGCATGCCAAGGGCGTCGTCGGTCCGCATGAGGTTGCCGAGTCCGAGAACTGCGATTGTGGGAGTCATGAGTTAATCCCTATCCCATCGATGGCGCGAAGGCGATGCCGCTATAGGGCGAAGGCCTTGCTCCATAGCGTTGTCCATTCGCGTTGACGACATGAACCGCACATGCGAGGCAGGGATCGAAGGAATGGACGGTTCTTAGAATCTCCAGCGGCCTTTCCGGATCGCTGATGGGGGTTCCCTGCAAGGCGGCTTCGTAGGCTCCACGCTGCCCCTGCGGATCGCGTGGCCCCGCGTTCCATGTGGATGGGACAACAGCTTGATAGTTGACGATTTTTTTATTCTCAATCTCGATCCAATGACCGAGGGAGCCGCGGGGAGCTTCGTGAAAACCGAAACCCTGGCACGATTTGGGCCATGTATCAGGGTTCCACTTTTCTCCATTGTGGATCCTTACATTGCCGCTGGCCATATTGTGGTGGAGCTGGTCGATCCAGCCTTCAAGCTGACCGATCATAATATCGGCCTCAAGGGCACGCGCAGCAATACGACCCATGGTGGAGAAAAGCGCCGTTGGTGGAAGATTCAGCTTTTGCAGCACGGCGTCGACGGACTGCTTTACCTGTGGACGTCCAGAGGCATAGGCAACGAGGACGCGCGCGAGAGGGCCGACCTCCATGGGCTTGTTGTCATAGCGCGGAGACTTCAGCCATGAGTATTTTTCATCTGTCTTGAGATATTCGTACGGAGGCTTCGGTCCGGAGTATTTCGGCTTGGTCTCTCCCTGCGCAGGGTGCTTGCCCACCTGATCGCCGCCGGAATACTCGTACCAGGAATGTGTGACGTATTCGGTCACGTTTGAGACGTCGACGGGATGCACCTTCGACAGATCGCGGCCCAGGATGATGCCGCGTGGGATGAAGAAGTTCGAAGCATCCTTTACCCCTGCACTTGAATAGTCCCCGTAGGCCATAAAGTTGCCAAGGCCTTCTCCATGGTTGAACCAGTCGCGATAAAAACCGGCAATGGCGAGGACGTCAGGCAGATAGACCTGCTGTACGAAGGCCCGCGCGTTCTTGACCAACTGTCGCATCAGGTCAATGCGTTCAGGATTGACGGTCGCTCCGGGCTCATTAGCATCAATGGTGCTTGCCATTCCGCCGACCAGATAGGTCTGGGGATGTGGATTCTTGCCACCGAGCACGGCCTGGATCCGCACAAACTCTCTCTGTAGATCCAGAGCCTCAATGTAGTGGGCGACCGCCATCAGGTTGGCTTCAGGAGGAAGCTGATAGGCGGGATGCCCCCAGTCCCCGCTACTGAACAGACTTAATTGTCCGCTGGAGACAAGGGTTTTAATACGATCCTGAATGCCTTTGAAATAAGTTGTGCTGGAAAGAGGCCACTCGGAGATGGATTGAGCTAGTTGCGAGGTCTTCGCGGGGTCAGCTTTGACCGCGGCAGTGACATCGACCCAGTCGAGCGCATGCAGGTGATAGAAGTGGATAATGTGGTCCTGTACATTCTGCGTTGCGGCAATAATGTTGCGTACAAGACGAGCATTTTCGGGGATCTCGATGCCGAGGGCGTCCTCGACCGAACGCACGGAGGCAAGGGCATGGACGGTGGTACAGACACCGCAGATACGTTGTGCCCAGATCCATGCTTCGCGTGGATCGCGCCCGCGAAGGATCAGCTCAATGCCACGAAACATCGTGCCTGAGCTCCATGCATCCTTTACCTGATGCCCCTCCACCTCAGCTTCAATTCGCAGGTGGCCTTCAATACGTGTCACTGGGTCGATGACTACTCGCGCCATCTTGTCCTCTTCCTTTTAAAAACCACACAGAAGTTGCCTCTCTCCAGAAGCCGAGAGCTACGCCAATCTCAATGAGTTGAGAGGAGCATAGCTCCTTCAAATAGAGGTGTATGTGATGCACGTCACGTCCCGCGGCGCTCTCACGCGTGCACGTTGGTGACGTGCGTCATATTCAATGCGAAAAAAAGCCCCTATACTCGCGTGCAAAAGTAAGAACGATACTGACGGTAGATCCCCAAATTTAGTCTCAAACGTTATAGTGCGCATAATTTTGAGGCTGTTATTCCGGAAGGCAGGTACAGGTACGGATGTTCTCGGAGTCCCAAATCGGTCGCAAATCTTCCTCTGCTAATGCAGATAGGCAGGATCGTGCGGTGCATCAGCAGCGACAGCTAAAATCTGCAGATTTGTTGCAAATCTTCGCTCCTCTTGGCACTAAAATGTCCTGCCTTGCAGGCACTGTAATTTTTGAAGAGGGAAGACCCGCGGATGGAATCTATCTCATCGAGAATGGCCAGTTGAAGCTGACTGCAAGTGCTGATGATGGTCGATCGATGATCGTCCGGATTGCGGGAGAGGGTGATGTCCTGGGCCTGAGCGCAGTCTTGAATGAGACAGTGCATGAAACCACAGCCAAAACATTGATGCCATGCTATCTCGTTTATATTGCTCCCGCCGCATTTCTTGAGTTTCTCGGTAGTGTCGCTGGAGCGGGAGTTCATGCGCTGGCGGCGCTGGCTCGCGACCATCGAGAGGTTTTTCTATGTGCGCGAAGACTAGCGTTGTTTCCCCTGGCCTCTTCTCGTATCGCTCAGGTGTTAATTGATCTTTCGCGTTCTGATCCGAAGGCGAAGGCACCACGTACCTTCATGATGGTGCTCAGTCATGCGGAACTGGCCAGTCTGGTTGGAACCTCGAGAGAGACTGTAACCAGGCTTCTCAATGATCTCGAACGCAAGCGGATCATCACCCGGGATCGTTCCTGTGTCACTATCCTTAAGCCAGCTGAACTTGTGAAAATGGCGAATTAATCTTGCTATGAGCAAGAGCCAGGGCCGATGAATCTATCGCAGCCATACCGAAGCCGCCACGGCAACAAACGAGAGGATCAGGACAGAAAAAGCAAGATCGGTGGTGGCGGCCCAGTGAATGTCAAGGAAAGGAGAGGTCGGAGGAAGTATCCGTATTGTCCTGGAGTGTTGTGGTGCAGAAAGCTGCTGCTTATTGTGCGACATCTCATCTGGATCGTGGTACATAGTGACCTCCGCCTTTTGAGTAGGAAGATAGATCATTGCTTTATTGGCAGGAGTAAAGAGTATGATCTCCCCACTCTGTTTTATACGGTCTCGCATTGTTCAAAAGCATGCAGTGATGTGTATCACAGTTTCATTTCGCACGGAATGATTTCCCAGCCTGTTCGATGTGATACTTAGCACGTTCTTATGTGATGGGCATCACATTCTTCGCGGTACTCATCGGTCATGATCGAGTGGTATCGCAAACAGATTTGATGTATCGGGCATGTAATGGAATCGGAGCGTGGTGGTCACCCTAATCTCTGAGCTTTTGGGTTGCCCGGATCAGGAGGGCTTCTGCGCATGCAAAACCGCTTCACGCTTGAGTTGGGGGAGAATTGTTCCTTCTGTGCGAAGAAACGGACTGGATGGTTCTGCAATTTCTCCCCCGAAGTATTACTTGAGTACAACGCGATTGGAACAACGATCGTTCTTCCTCCGGGCGGCGTTCTGTTTGCAGAAGGGCAGATTCCTCGTTTTGTGGCGACATTGTGCAACGGCAGGATTAAGTTGACGCGATCGTCACGGGACGGCAGAACATTGTTGTTGAAACTTGCTAAACCTGGCGATGTTCTTGGATTGCATGCGATATTGAGGGATATTCCTTATGAAGTGACGGCGCAGGCGACCGAGCCATCACAGATTAGATGCTTTCCGCAAAAGGATTTTCTGCATTTTCTCAACCGGTATGCTGAGAGCGGCATGCACGCTGCTGAAAGCCTGGGAAAGGAATACATCACTGCGTTGAATGAAGCGAGCCGTCTGGCACTTTCGCCGACGATCGCGGGGCGCATCGCCGACCTGTTGTTGGAACTGGCGATAGAGGACGAGGTGAACACGACGCCTCAACCCGAGATTCATATGTCCCTTAAGCACGAAGATCTTGCTTTCATGCTGGGAAGTTCTCGTGAATCTGTAACCCGAGCCCTGAATGATCTTAAACGGGATGGGATCATTGCCATTCGTGGGACAAAAATCATCCTGCTACGAAAAGATGCCTTAGAACGTCTGTTTTGAATGTGACGCAGATTCAATCTGAGATGGAGATGCAATTGACGGGATGTTCTACCGATGAATGATCTGCGGGCTGGGATAGGGAGGCGCCGTAAAAATGAGGATTTCGCTAAGTGCTTTATTCTATTGGTGTCCCGATGGGATTTGAATCCGTGTTATTGCCGTGAAGGCGTGCTTGTAAACCGTAACTGAAAGAAAGTACTAGCGAAATCCTGAAATTGTTCCCTGTCCACAGGAGGTCAGTTGCCAACTAAAGTAAACGGGAATAGTCCTCGGAAAGACTATTCCCGCAGTTCTAATTATTAGGACAGATGCTTTATCAGGAGACCTTCTTGAGGAGGCCGTGGGGATCGAGTACAAACTTCTTGGCCGCCCCCTTATCGAAGTCCTTGTAACCCTGGGGAGCGTCATCGAGACTGATGACAGTTGCATTCACGATCTTTGCGATGGGAAGTCGATCGTGCAGAATCGCCTGCATCAATTGCCGGTTGTATTTCAGTACTGGAGTTTGGCCGGTGTAGAAGCGGTGTGACTTCGCCCATCCCAGTCCGAAGCGCATGCTCAGGTTTCCGGTCTGTGCAGCCTTGTCCGTGGCGCCGGGGTCTTCCGTGACGTAGAGGCCGGGGATGCCAATGGAACCTGCGGCACGCGTAATGGTCATCAGGGAATTCAGCACCGTTGCTGGAGCCTCCGCACCATTGTGCCCATGCGATTTGGCCTCGAAACCCACGGCGTCGATGGCCGCATCGACCTCCGGCTTTCCGACGATCTGTGCGATCTGATCTTCGAGAGATGCATCCTTGCTCAGATCGATGGGCTCGTATCCGACGGACTTGGCGTGGGCCAGCCGCTCTGCGTTCATATCGCCGATAAGCACGACAGCCGCGCCAAGAATATAGGCAGACGCCGCGGCGGCCATACCCACAGGTCCGGCCCCGGCCACATAGACGACCGAGCCGACACCTACACCTGCGTTGACCGCTCCATGAAAGCCGGTGGGGAGGATGTCCGTTAGCATGGTCAGGTCCTTGATTTTCTCCATGGCCTGAGCTTTGTCAGGGAAGGGGATCAGGTTGAAATCGGCATAGGGAACCATCACATACTCGGCTTGACCTCCGACCCATCCGCCCATGTCGACGTATCCATAGGCTCCTCCGGCACGGCCAGGGTTAACATTCAGACACACGCCCGTCTCCTGGGCGCGACAGGTCCGGCAGCGTCCGCATGCGACGTTGAAGGGCACCGTGACCAGATCGCCCTTCTTGATGTATTCGACGTCTGAGCCCAGCTCGATCACCTCGCCTGTGATCTCATGGCCAAGCACCATGCCTGTTGGAGCTGTGGTGCGGCCACGAACCATGTGCTGGTCAGATCCGCAGATGTTGGTCGACACTACCTTGAGAATGACGCCGTGGTTGATCTTCTTCCCGGCTGGATTCTCGAGCTTGGGGTAATCGATAGACTGCACTTCAACGTGATTTGGTCCGAGAAAGACGACTCCGCGATTGGATGCCATGGTAGTTCCTTTCTACTAAAAACGGCAGGAGTAAATCGTACGTTGTTATAAGGCCAAAGTCACAAATTGCGAGAGAGAGTGTGAGACTGACCGAAGACCCGATGGCGCAGGAATGCCTAGAACGTCGCGGCTCATGGTCCTGCTCTCCGGAGCCGCCGCTGACGCCGATGGCTCCAACCACCTTGCCGCCCCTGCTTCAGTGGGATGCCGTCGCAAAGCAGGCGGCTGCACGTATGGACAAAATTCTCAGCGCGGCTGAGGAGTTGTTTCTTCATGAGGGATTTGATCGCGCCAGTGTTGCATCCATTGCGAAGCTGCGGGCGCCTCCAAAGAAACTCTCTACTCTTGTTTTTCTACGAAGGAGCTGTGATGCGATCGTGCATGTCCTTTTCGAGCCTTCCATCTGGTGTCGTGAAGTCGCCCATCCTGATAGTCAGGACGACCAGAGCTACATTCGGCGCGATCTCGGATATTTCGCTCTCCAAGGTTTCCTGCCGGACTCTGAGGAACATCGTCGAGAGATAAGCGGTGTGGGCTTTCATTACGGCTGCTTTCCCGCGCCAGTGCATCCCCACGATGTTGATCCAGTCGCAGTTTCCGTCAGATAGGACGCGTAGGCATCCATATCGTTCGCATTCCACGCCTCGCCGAGCCCTCTCACCGTTCTCTGAATCGCCTGAGTCTCCTTTTCCCTAGGCATGTGCTCCATCCCGTCCCTTCCTTGCGTTTAAGCGTAAGCCAGTGGGCGAGAGACCAGATTGAATAAATGCGACATCGGTCTTTGCCGATTCAGATTTGCTGTCGCCATGTCGGAAATATTCAATTACTCTGCCGAGTCCGCTGGTAATTTCGCACCATATCAGTTCAGGATGAGGGAGTACATCATGGCTACCGTTGCAGTGTCGGTAAAGGCGGCTATCTCCGAACGACGCTTCCATGTATGGATGGCAGCAGTCTTCGTAGTGATGGTCTTCTGCGGTTTCGGACTCAACTTCGCGATGGGGCGGGTTCGCGCGACGCTGCCACCCCTGGTTCGTTTTCATGGGATGGCGTTTAGCGGTTGGATTTTGCTTTATCTGGTCCAGTGCGTGCTGGTGGACCGGGGATCTGTTGCTGTTCATCGTCGGCTTGGCTGGTTCGGCGCTGTACTTTCAATGGTGATTGTGCCGCTGGGTATCGTCACAACCATCATGGCCATCCGACGGGCGCTGTGCCCACCCCATGTGGACCGACAAGGGCAACCTCCGGCGACGTCTCGAAATCCTCTTGTGCCTGCGAGACGCGATAGGGTTCGGCGAGGTAGATCTCAATGAACAGGTCCGGGCGCGCGGGCGAGCGGATGAGTGAGACTTGCCTTGCCAAAGTGCGCGCGGCGCTCCTCGAAGCCGGATACCAGCGATCGCAGCGCTGGAGAAGGTGGCGGGCGTTCCAAAAGCATCATCGGCAATTCCTTTCGGTCCGACATCTCTGGGACGTACAGAAATCGTAGCAAAAGCCGATGGGCTGGCAGTAAATGTTGCCGGCAAACTTTATATCGCTGACGCGGGTAACAACCGTATCGTCAATATTACTCCTGGAAGTAGGACCGGTGTTGTCTCTGGTATCACTGGCGGTGTCACTCTGAGTGGACCGAAGAGTGTCGCGGTGGATCGGGTCTTTGTTTAGTGAATCGTTGATTTGGACTGATGATCGAGTACCAACTCTTTACTCTATGCAACTATCGGGAGTGAAGTGCAGCCAGATCCGCTTGCAGTGGAACGCCTCCGCTAAGCTTGATGTGCAGGACAGCTTCGAACGGCTTGAGGGCTCCGTTGGACAAACCGACGCGATCTTTGAGTATGCGCACGCTCTCCGGATTGCAGGCAAATTCGACGGCGGCCTGAGTTCCGTTGGTGGTGAGACCTGTGAAGATAGCAACGCGGCGGTTGACCTGGATGCCCGGAATCGAGGCGATGATGGCATATTCATCGTTGGGGCCGGAGGGAGTAAAGCTTGCCGGTTCGCCTGAGTGTGGATGGCGGTTAACTATATATCCTTTGTTGTTGCCGTCGAGATCGATGGCAAAGTCGGCGGTGGAGGGAAGCTCCTGCAGAGCCCCATTCTGACTGGGAGCACCGACAAAGACGAGATCGCGCAGTTTGGCTTCATCCCACGTGACCAGACGACTGCGCTTCAGAGTGAAGTCCGCATGATGAAGGTCGAAGACCTTCGCCAGATCGTAGATGGCGGTCGCTTCCCCTGTGCCGGTGTAGGTTTCGTCAGGTATGCCCGGGTAAGCGGGGGAGTCTGCGAGGGCTGCCTTCGGCACCAGCTTGAGCCCTGTATAGGGTGTGCCCTTGAAAAGGGGGTTGCTATAGATGACCAGGGGAGGATTGGAGCCGAAAAAAGGCTTCCAGAAAGAATCAACCTCAGAGTGGGCCGGGAAGGGAAGGCGCCAGCCCAGAGTAAGACCAGCAAGTCCTCCCAGGAACAGGCAGACAATAGATGCGGCGATGCTCCTCCAGGGAGTTTTGCGGAGGGGTTTTATCGGAGTGGCCGCCTCTATCTCCGGTGAGATGTCTGTCGGAGATGGATCGGAAAGAGTCGATGTCTCGGGCAGAACAATCGGAGGAGGAGAGACGTGAGGAGATTGGTTGGTGGCACGGAATACAGGAAGGTAATGCCCCTTCGGAATCTCGACAATTAAATCCTCATTGCTACCTTCGTTTGCAAAGTAGGCCGCGAGTTTCAGGCGGAGGAGACGAGCCTGCGAACGGACAATGCTGTCGTCACTGGAGTTGTAGCCGGGGATACGATGAAAGACGTGAACGCCGATCTGCTGCTCCGTGGCTTCTTCGGGAGCATCGCGCAAGCAGCAATCCACTACATAAAGAAAGAACTCACACAGTTTGGGCGAGGAATTAAGGTGAGGACTCGCTACGACGCGCTGAGCGAGAGTCCAGCGCGGATCGGTTATCTTTCCCCCGTAGGATGAATGGCTTACGGCAGTTCCACTCACAATATTAACGAGTATTTCACGTTGAAAATTCACCCGTCAAACGCAGCCACGCACCGTGAATACAGTGACAACCGTTGTTTTTGAAGTCGATTGTTAGCCACTGATGTGAGGCAAAGTGCATCTCTTGCGAGAGGCTTGACCTGCCTTAAGCATCAGGAGGACTAGATGTTGAGATATAAAAAAGCAGCCCGCTTATGGGTGACTCTGGCAGTGGTGTGTTTCTTGCTGGCAGGCCCGCGAGGTATGCGCGCTCAGGCGGTCTATGGTTCGCTTTATGGAACCGTGACCGATACTTCGGGGGCAGTAGTCAAAGGTGCGACCGTTACGGTAACGAATGCCGGAAAAGGAATTACGCAGACGACGCAGACCAATGAGAGTGGAGCCTGGAATGTTGCGCACTTAATCCCAGATAGCTATGACGTGAAGATTGAGGCATCGACCTTTGCGGCTGCCGAATCAAAGGACGTCGTTGTCCATGCGGATACGGCCCAGATGGTCAACGTGCAGATGGGCGCCAGTTCGAACGAGACGGTCAATGTCTCGGCGAATGAGGTTCCGGCTCTCAAGACCGATCGAGCCGATGTAGCTCAGATCCTGGATGAGCGGGCGGTCCAGAACCTTCCAAACCTGAGCCGTAATTTCACTCAGTTTACGCTTCTTACCCCAGGGGTGCAGCACTCGACCTTCAACATCAGTGGGCCGGAGAATCCTCAAGGCACGACCTCAGTGACGACCAACGGTTCAAGCTATGGCGTACAGGGATGGCTGCTCGATGGTACTGATAACCGTGAGCCGGTTCTAGGAATCATCGTGATTAACCCCACGCTCGACTCGGTCGGAGAATTAAAGGTTACCTCGTCTAATTATGATGCCGAATTCGGCGGAGCAATCGGTGGCATCGTCAGCGCACAGACAAAGTCCGGCGGAAACCAGTTCCATGGGGATGCCTTTTTCTTCCGGCACAGCGGTGAGCAGCTGGCACGCAATCCGTTTACTCAATCTTCGCCCGATCCCGTGACAGGGAAGTATATTCCGGGACAGGTCTTCGGCCAGTTTGGTGGATCGCTCTCGGGGCCGATCATCAAAGACCGTACCTTCTTCTTCATGGATTATCAGGGAACGCGTCAGCGTCTGGGAGCAAGCCAACTGCTTTCGGTTCCAACGCAGCAGGTGCGCAACACTTGTATCGATCAGACCTCTGGCACCGCCTGCGATCTGAGCCAGTACATGGGGGCGCAGCCGCTTTATAACCATTCTTCGGGCACGGGAGTTGCGGGGCAGCAGTATGCCAGTAATGCGATTCCGCGCGCTGCTTTGTCTCCGCAGGCGATTGCTTTGCTGAAGTTGCTGCCTGCTCCGAACACGAACGGAACCTCGACCACGAACAACTATGCAGCTTCGGGCAATGGCAGCAGCGATGCCGATCAGGCCGATGTTCGTCTGGACCATCAGGTCAACAGCAAGATCCACGCTTTCGGTCGTTATGACTACGCTCTCTTCCGTCTGTTTGGAGATGCGGCCTTTGGCCCCGGTGGAGGTTCCGGCTTCGGGATTGGTGGAACGACAGGTCGCTCGCAGGTGCAGAACCAGAGCGCGGCTCTCGGTATGGACTGGGCAGTGAGCCAATCGTTGCTGACGGATGTTCGCTTTGGCTTCCTCAGCTATCACGTCTCCGAAAACAAGCTGACGGCAGGGCAGACGCCTGCGCAGGATGCTGGAATTCCCAACCTGAATACGGCAGCTGACAGCAGTGGTCTTCCGAACTTCACGATGACGGATACGATCAGCAACTTCGGCAATCAGGGCTGCAACTGTCCTCTGCTGGAGAGCGAGCAGGTCTTTCAGTTGGCAAATAACTGGACGAAGTTTCTCGGCAATCACACCATCAAGTTCGGCGGCGATATTCGTTATGCTTTGAACCTGCGTAACGCAAGCGACAACGATCGCGCCGGTGTGTTGAACTTCGCCTCAGCTTCGACGGCTGCTGGACCTCTCGATCCGGTCGCTTCGAGCGGCAATGCACTCGGCTCGCTGCTCTTCGGACAGGTAGCTCGTTTCCAGCGCTACGATGTTTATCAACAGGACGCGTCGAATCGACAGAAGCGCGGTGCGTTCTATGCGCAGGATTCATGGCGTGTAACAAGTAAGTTGCAGATCAATTACGGCATCCGGTGGGATCTCATCTATCCCGAGACGGTAAACAGCCCGGGCAATGGCGGCTTCGCTGATATCAACGCTGGTGGCATCCGTGTCGCGGGTGTTGGGACCGGAACGAACGGTGGTCAGAAGATGGACTATCAGAACCTTGCAGGGCGTTTTGGATTCGCATATCAACTGCATCCAAATACGGTGATTCGTGGCGGCTTCGGCCAGGTCTATGACAGCGTAGGCTTCTTCGGTACGCTCTTCGGCTCTGTTCTCACCCACAATCTTCCTGTGTTGAACAACGAAGATCAGGGTTCGACCAGCACGACGGGCCAGTACTTCGCTACGCTGACGACGCTTCCTGCAAAGCCCGGAGCTCCGACGATTCCGGCGAATGGAATTATCCCATTCTCGAACAGCACCAGCCCGCAGTTCCGTGGCAGCAGAATTCAGCTCCCCAAGGTCGATCAGTGGAATCTGACACTGCAGCAGCAGTTCAGCAATACGCTGACGGCGGAGATCGCCTATGTTGGTAACCATGCGGAGCACATCTATCCGGGCGAGACGTATGGCTTCGACTTCAACTCGCCTCTGTTGCCAACCTCGCCAAGCCAACTCGGCAACAGCGCTCAGCGTCGTCCCTATTACAACCGCTTCATCGGAGAGTATCAGGGCGCGCAGACGATATGCTGCTCGAACGGTCTAACCTCAGCTGCTCCAGCGGCGAACTCAAACTACCACGCGTTACAGACGAAGGTGGATAAGCGCTTCAGCAACGGATTGCAGTTCAATGCGAACTACACCTGGTCGAAGGCGATGAACTATGCCAACGACGCACTGTTCGCAAACTATCCTACCCTCAGCTATGGACGCAACGATACGAACCGCACGCATGTCTTTGTTACGAGTGGTGTGTATGCTCTTCCCTTCGGGCGAGACCGCATGTTTGCAAGCCACGTCAATCGCCTGGTCGACTATGCGATTGGAGGATGGACCCTGAGCGGAACGACAACATGGGAGAGCGGACGTCCGTTTACGCCGACCTATGCAGAGTGCGGCGCCGATCAGGACCTCGACAACAACTTCGGTGGACCTGGGGTGACGAGCGACTGCCGTCCCAACAAGACGGGTGGCGGCTTCGTGACCCAGGTCGGCTCGCTTGATCCGGTGACGCATTCGCGGCAGTATTTCACGCCGGTAGCTGCATTGTCTTCGAATGGGGCTGTCTCCGGAGCATTTGCTCGTCCTGCCTTTGGCTCGATTGGCAATATCGGTCGCAACTCCCTGGTGGGACCGCGTGACTACTACGCCGATGCGGCGCTCATCAAAGACATCCCGATCACCGAACGAGTGAAGGCTCAGTTCCAGTTCCAGGCCTTCAACGTATTCAACCATGTCGCGCTGGATATTCCCACAGCCTCGAATGCACGATGCGTCGACTGCTCGACGGGAGGTGGTATCACCAGTCTGGAAGGAAACTCCAGCATGCGCCAGTTGCAGTTCTCTGGCCGCATCACCTTCTAACGCAGTAGTAAAACCTGAAGCAGGGGCTGCCTATCGGTGGCTCCTGCTTTCTGTCTCATACCGTAGAATCCCTGATAAGAAGAGGACCCGTGCGATACTTTCGGCTTGTGATGCGTAACGCTCTCGGCGCGTCGTTGCTATGTATGTCTTTTGTGGCTGCTATGGCTCAGGGCTCTCTTGAGCCCGTCTCCGCTTTTCCCCTGGACAGTAACTCTTTGGTGATTCGCCAGCCTGCACAGGTGAACCGCCCTTTCAGCGTGACGGGCCAGCGCGGCGCGATTCTCGGGCAGCAGGATGGAAGCTTCGAGCTGTGGCTATTACCCGTAAAGATATTGCACAACGCGCGTCTTACCGCGAAGCTGGAAGGCTACGAAGCAACGATTAATTTGAACGATGCCGCTTCACAAATTGAGGTCAGGCCCGATCACACAACAATCACTTACTCGCACGCCGCAATTACAGTAAAGCAGCACATGTTCATCCCGCGATCCTCTGAGGCGGGAATCGCCACAGCGGTAGTACTCTTCGAAATTCATGCAGTGCACCCTGCGGTCATTACATTGCAGTTTGAGCCATCAATGGAGCGCCAGTGGCCCGCGCCCAACTTTGGGAGGCCAGGAGCTTCCTGGAGCAACGCCGGGAGTGGAGGAATTTATACACTGGCGACCGACAATTCAAATTTCTTCGGCATGGTGGCAATGCCCGGAAGCAAGCGGGGAGCGATTCGGCCTTACCAGGAGCGACCACAGACGTTACCGTTGGAATTTAATATCAGCTACGATCCTGCGCGGGATGACCACCAATTCTTTCCTTTGCTAGCAGCAGTTACCGGAGTGAGTGGTAAGCCCGAATTGAGCGCGGCACAGTTACAGGCGAAGTTGCTGGAGACCGCACGCAACGTTCCGGCTCTCTACCGTTCCACGGCAGAATATTTCGATCACTTCTTTGATACTCGTCTGACGGTACAGACTCCAGATAAAGAGTTAGATGATGCTCTGAGCTGGGCAGAGGTTGCGATTGAACAGGCGAGGGTATCCTCTCCGAAAGGATCGGGGCTGGCGGGAGGATGGTACACATCGGGCGATTCGGCGCGTCCCGGTTTCGGGTGGTTCTTCGGGCGAGATACTTTGTGGACCTTATATGCCGTCAATAGCTATGGAGATTTTCAATTGAGCCGAGAGGCGATGGATTTCCTGTTGGCACATCAGCGAGACGATGGAAAGATGATGCACGAGTATTCGCAAACTGCGGCGCTTGTGGATTGGGACCATCTGCCGTACCTCTATGCTGCCGCCGATTCCACACCGCTATTTGTAATGCAGATGGAAGATTATGTACGCGCCAGCGGAGATCTAGCTTATTTGCGCGATCACTGGGACAACGTGAAGCGCGCTTATGCTTTCACGCGGGCGCATACGACGAATGGAGTTTATGACAATTCTCAGGGAACAGGCTGGGTAGAAGAGTGGCTGCCGAAGATGCCGCAGCAGGAGATCTATCTTGCGGCATTGGATGAGCAGTCCTCAGAATCAATGGCTCGTCTGGCGAAGCTGATGAGCGACGAGGATTTGTCCTCCTCGGCTGTGCAACACGCGAAAAAGATTCGCGAGTATCTCGCAACGTATCGCACAGCGGAAGGGCTTTACAGCTTTAGCCGCGACAAAGATGGCTCGTTCGATGCTCGACCTACGGTCTTTCCTTCCGTTGCATGGTGGAGCGGGTCACTGGAGCTTCCTCAGTCGGAAAAGATGTTCGATGCCTGGGCTTCGCCTGCCTTTTCGACAGATTGGGGGATGCGCTCGATGGCGGAAGGTGCTGCGACCTTCGATCCAATGAGCTATCATCACGGCTCGGTGTGGCCTCTTTATACTGGCTGGACTGCTCTTGCGGAGTACCGTGCAGATCGTCCGCAGGCAGGTTTTGCAAGTCTTATGCAGAACATCCGGCTTACATGGTTGCAAGATCCCGGGGCCGTGACAGAGGTCTTGTCAGGAAAGTTTTATCAACCATTGGGAAGGAGCAGCTCGCATCAGCTATGGTCATCGGCAATGGTGCTTGCTCCCGCAGTGCGTGGACTTTTCGGACTGGAATCGGATGTTTTAAATAGCAGGCTTCGAGTCAACCCTGAGTTGCCAGCACAATGGTCCGAGGCTTCTTTGCGAAATGTTCCTTTCGGAGAGGCTCATCTTAACGTCTCAATGCATCGCGTTGACTCTGGCCTGGAGGTTGAAGTGGAGTCAGAGAAACCGATCGATTTGTGTCTTCAGAGTTCGCGGATTTTTTTTGACAACGGACCGTGCGAGCACACGAAGGACTCCATCCATCGCTTGCGAATCCCTCTGCCCGATGTCGAAGTCGGATTGGAAGAACATGTGACACAACCAGGCTCTGTCACCGAACAGACGAAGTTTATTCGACAAAAGTATGGAAATAACTCTCTGCAATTTACGCTTGATGTCCCAGGCAACAAGACGCAACGGGTTTATCTGCGGACGAATCGTCCACTCCGAAATCTAGTGATAATAGGAGCCAGGAGAGAGAAAGAGTGGTTGATCGTTGAAGGAAATAGCTCCGAAGGTTATAGCGAGCGAACAATAAATATTAGATGGTAATCCTCTCGGTATTTGCTGGATCATTTACCGTCGGATCAAGCGAAAGATTACATCGCTTCATCCGAAGCAAAACGGACGACCGGTGTGGCAGAAGCAGCGTTCAATTTGGCGACCCTGCGTTGACTGATCGACATGACGTGTTGCTCTGGTTGAGGATAGGATGCGATCTCAACGCTCTACGCAGCCATAAATTTAGAAAATCTCCCTCCGTGCCATCCGACCGTCTCCACGACGAGACGTTTTTGGGGGTACTAATTACTTGCCCAACGAGCGACTCTGTAAGTCGCGCGGTCTAATGTCCGCGGGAATGAAACGGGCAGCTTCCGATCTCAGGAGAATTGTCATCCGGCAAGGCGTATTGCTTCCATTCGCGATTCGTAGGAAGGCCATAGAAGCCAATGTCCGGATGTACCGGCATTCCATCATAGGCCAGCATTCGCTTATGGATTCGCTGACGCACCTCTGGCGCGATTGGCAGTGAGGTCGCGGGATCGATGAAGAGCTTGCGTGGCTGAAAGATGAGTACGATCCCTGGACCGAGATTGCGACTGCGACGCTGAACGTAGGTCGGCGATGACCCAACCACAAACATCTCCGTGCCCCCGAAAGAGAACTCCCAAAGGGGGTGATCCGGCGTCCGTTCGAGATCCGGCGTCCGATCATGTTCATGGAGTAATTGCAGCATCTGCCAGAAGCGATAGACGAAGGCTGCGTGGGTCGTTATCTCGGGATCTGGCTCGAGGAACGCGACCAGGCTGCAGCGGTCAAACTCCGCCGTTCCAATGAGGGCAACGAACACGGCCATCTCTCTTACGAATTGTTGTGAGAACTCTCGGGGGATGAAGGTATACACCATCTCGCCACGGATCTCGCCGGTCTGCCCAAAGAAGCAAGGAAATTCGGAAGCACTTAGCTTCTCTCTGTAGGATTCGTAGGCGCGAATTTTCCAGTCCTCGGTCGGAACGACGCCCAGAATTCCATTCTCCAGAACTCGGCTGGTCCATGGCGATACTTCGGCACTCATCATGATGTGGCCCTTGGTGCATGTGCTTTGCGGCCCCGACGGGCAAGGCGAGCCATTCGACGAAATCCGGCGGCCTGCTGGGCTGCCCATGACCCCGTGACCATCGCAGGTTCAGCCCCGGCATCGCCCGTTTCGACGGTGTTGTCCTGGAACTTCGCTGTACCAAACAAGATGTCCCACCAGGAGAGCGCGGTGCCGAAATTGCAGCTGCGGCGCCCTGCAGCTTTCAGGGCGTGGTGGGTCCGATGGAATCGGGGAGAGATAAAGATATGATCACCCAGCCATCCGTAGCTGATACGCGTATTGGAATGGGCCAGGCTTCCGACGAATCGGAAGCCAAGGATGACGAAAGGGAACTGGAAGGATGGAACGCCGATGAGCAAACCAACAGCGATAAGCCACAGGTACGTGATGGCGTCTTCCAGTACATGGGACCGCTCGTCTGACCAGAAGGTCATCTGATCCTCTGCGTGATGCACCGAGTGGACACCATACCACCAGCCATATCTATGAGACAGCCTATGTCTCCAGTAGTCGGAACAATCGAGGATCGCGAAGTAAATGCAGAATGACAACAGCGGCCAGGAAACCAATGCCGGTACGAGCGCGACCAAGGAAGGGGGAGTCAGTGAATGGCCCAGGAAGACGCCGTCGAGTTGTTGCCGCAGCCAGTCGTATTCAAAAAAGGCAACCAACGGGAAGAGGACGATGCGAACGAAGAAGGCATACGTCACATCAGCTGCGATCGGGTTCCGTTGCGGCCAGCTGGTAAGGGGCCAGATTCGCTCGATTGGAGTGCAGATCAAAGAACTCAAACACAATTGCAAGACCCCGCACCCTGCAAAGAACAGCCAAATGGCAACCACATGACTGTGCTGCGTTACTCCAATGTTATGCAGGGATGACTGAAGAGAACTTACGACACAATCGATCGTGTGTGTAACTGTCGGGGCTGCGTAAGATATCCAAGACATCTGTCCACTCCGCGTTCCATCAATTTAAAAGAGACGGATCGAGCATTCCAGAGGTTTGCAGGGAACAGCCAAATTTCGGCAGTAAAGCCGACTTTTTTACGCGGCAGTTATCGAAAGGTTCGGAAGAAGGCCGTGACCCGTGCCGTCCCTCCTCCTTCGAGCTTAAGGAACCAAGCGAGGGTATTTTGAATATGGAATTGCCCTTCGGCGAAGCAGGGCATTCCAGTTTGGCATTCATTGGGCCTTATCGTCTGGACCGTTAGATTCGTTCTGCTAAATGCGTTTCCCGGTACCGATCCTGAAAATTACGCCGAAGTGTTTACTCCTATATAACTTCCGAATCGCCCACTAACCGCTCGCACGCCGAATCATCCGTAGAATTCTACGTTGCACAGGGATTTGATAGACTCTGGTCAAGACGCAAACTCGACGACAGTCGAACGTGCATGAAATCATCGCTTTTGAAGTGACCGCTGCGAACGCCCTAGGCTCGCCAGCCTTCCTGAGGAGCTTTTGGATGAGTCCAGCGACGAAGATTTCTCCTGTTTCAACGAAGCTCGCAGCTGCCGTCGACATCAATCGGGAAGAGACTCCTTTCGAAGCGCTGGCCAGCATCTGCTCAGTTCTGGTGGTGGGCATGTTTATTCTGACCTTCTTAGCTCAGAACTACGTCATTCCGTCGGGTTCGATGAAGAACACGTTGCTTGTAGGCGATCACCTGCTCGTCGACCGGATCACGCTAATGCCGCCCGCTTCGTGGATGCCGCTCATCAGGTATCGCGAGCCGAGGCGCGGCGATATCGTGGTCTTCCTCAAGCCCGTCAATCAGCCTGGTATTGATGCCACTGACGTCGACGGAACACCACAATACACTCCCCTGGTGAAGAGGTTGATTGGCGTACCGGGAGATCATATTCATCTACGCAACGGCATTGTGATTGTTAATGGTGTTGCACAGCCCGTGGGATTTGCGCAGCCGACAACGACGGATAACTTCAACGAGTTCCTCGACGATTTCCCCGCAGTACCTCCAGCCGAGGTGCCTGGGTCAGCAGAGTCGTGGGCCGTGAACTTCTCGAGTTATATCCAGGACGGCGACCTGGTGGTTCCACCCGGCATGTATTTCATGATGGGCGACAACCGGCACAACAGCCTGGACTCGCGCTACTGGGGCTTCGTGCCGCGCGCTAATATACTTGGCCGTCCGCTTTTCAACTATTGGTCGTTCGAGGCCGCAGACGGGCAACTTGAACAAACAGGATTCGGTCACAAGCTCGCGTGGATCGGCCACGTTCTGGTGCATTTCTTCCCAGACACGCGCTGGAGACGGACTTTCCACGTTGTTCGTTGAACCGAAATTGTAAGATCCCGATTTGATCTTGGTGCGCTCCGGTCGTATGACCGCCTATTCGGCAAATTCCTACTTGTGCACTACCCGACACGCCAGCCGCAGTTCTTGCCAGGATTACTCCCCAGATGTCGGCATATCGTCAGCAATGGACGCAGAGGAGAAGCGAGTGGGGCGCTTTTCCGGATCTTAATCCTCCGCTCTATAGCGCAGCCCATCCACCAGTAACTTAGCCATCCGGCGCGCATGCTGCGGGTCGCGCCCATACCCAGCATTGCAAAGGTTTGCGACTGCCACCAACAGATCGTTCGGATCAGTACCCGGGCGCACGGCTTTGGCCTCGACTGCTCCATCCAGCAACGACATGAGCGCCGGACGGAGTCGACTATTGAAATACTCGGGCAACGCCTTGTACGCGGCATCGCCGGAGTACAGCGCCTTACAAAGTCCACGCTTTGTGGCAATGAAGTCCACGTAGCGCTCCATCCAAAGAGAAAGGGCCTTGAGGGGCGGATGCTTATCTGCCAGCACGGGAGCAGTGTCGGCACAGGCGTCAACGTTGCTCTGAAAAACAGCGACGATGAGGTCGGACCGCTGGGGGAAGTGGCGATAGACCGTGCCCAGTCCAACGCCGGCGCGCTCGGCGATCTCTCGGACCGGAGCATCGACACCCGACTCCGCGAAAACCTCTGTCGCCGCTTTCAGTAGCGATCCTACCTTGCGTTGAGCATCTGCACGCTTGGGGCGTGGTTGGCTGTCTTTGGCCGCGATTATCTGCTTTTTCATACACCGGCGCTTGCAACCGGAACAATGTTCCGGATAGTATTAGCGGAACGATGTTCCGCTTCTTCAGGATACAAGAGGAACGGGACTGAATGAAGGAGTTGTTTATGTCAGAGAATCGCGTCGTCCTTATCACTGGAGCCAACAAGGGAATTGGGCTGCAGATTGCGAAAGACCTCGCCGGCAACGGCCTTACGGTGCTTATTGGCTCTCGCAAGCTTGAAAGCGGCGAGAAGGCGGCTACGTCCATCGGCGAAAGGGCCCATGCCATTCAACTCGATGTGACGGACCAGGCTTCGATCACAGCGGCAGCCGAGTGCATTCGCAAGGAGTTTGGCCGGCTCGACGTGCTGGTGAACAACGCAGGCATCGTTGGTGAATTTCCGGACGGCACGCCATTCGAAGAGCGCCTGAAGTTCAATGTGCCCAGCCAGGCGCCGCTGAGCTATATACGTTCCATCTACGAGACAAATGTCTTCGGCGTCATCGCCGTCACGCAGGCTATGCTGCCATTGCTGCGCGAGGCTCCAGCCGGACGTATCGTCAACGTGGGAAGTTCGTCGGGCTCGCTCACTCTCAATGCGAATCCGGAGTTTGAGTATCGCAATGTCTTTGGCTCTGCCTACAGTCCGTCGAAGGCCGCTCTCAGTGCGACCACGCTCGCCTTTGCGATAGAGATGGAGAAGACGAACATCAAGGTGAACGTGGTTTGCCCGGGTTTCGTCGCCACAGACCTGAACGGCCATCGCGGCTATCGCACGGTCGAACAGGGTGCAAGGCAGGCGGTGAAGATGGCACTGATCGGTCCCGACGGCCCGACTGGCACCTTCACCGACGAGGATGGGACGGTGCCTTGGTAGGAGAAGAGGGTCTTTTGAACATGCCCACACGGGCTGGCTTCGCTGGCGGCTGCAGCGTTTTTGATTCGCGACGGCAGCTTGTCTTCGTCACCAACGGTCCGCTCATCGAGAACTCCGAATGGGGCGACCATCATATGGCAGCGAAGTTAGACCCCATTGTGCATGATGGGGGGGGGCTGGCACCTGTGGCGCAATATCGCGGCACAAGATCCGTCATTCGGCAGGTCTGGAATAGGGCTGGTGCCATTCGGTACTCCTTGCGTTTCTTACCTCTCACGAGCCGAAGCAGGTGACCTATCTGTGCCTATCGCCAAAATGGATACCGGGGCGAGGTTTGGGCCAGAGCGGGACACTGCGTCAAACCATAAACCACCTACAGGTGCTTTATGGTTCCTATTGATCAGACAGGAACGATCCTGATCCGTAGATTGATGAACATAGGGTGAAATATTAGGCTTTCCCCGTACTAGGGAATGAACTGCATTCTTTATTGTTGCTGCCGCCGCTCGAACGTCCTCTACGGTAAGACAGCACCCGAGCACTTCCAGGAACTACAGATCGTAAAGGGGGCAAACATGCGCGGACTCAAAGTATTACTCTCTGCTACAGCATTGCTTGCGACACTGGTTCTTGCACCGCTAGGTAACGCGCAAATTAGCATTGGCGAGCCTCCCGTCTGTTCGTATGGCTATTACGACTATGCTCCGTATTCATTCCTGCGCTCCGGTGGTTTTTACGGACCGGGTTATTTCTATAACGGCATCTTTTTAGGAATGGGGCCATGGGCCAACTGGGCTATGGACACGGATGGGGAGGGCATCGCTTCGCCGGTGGTGGAGGAGGAAGATATAACGGCCGAGGTGGTTCTATGGTCTATCGCGGACGTACAGGCGGTATGTCAAGAGCACACGGCAATAACCGTGGTAGATCACCATCGCGGAGTTTTGCAGGCGGACCTCACGGTGGCGGCTCCCATGGTAGCGGCGGGCACGGTGGTGGTGGGCATCGCTAAGGGATGGCCATCGAACGCTACGCGAAGCTGCTATCAGGAATCGTTAGCATCGGACCTTGTGCGCCTCGAAAACCAGGGACGGAAAGCGAGCGATGAAGTTCCTAAGCAGGGGCACGATATTATCGCTACTCTGGGTGCAAGTTGCGGCATTGTCGCCTGTAAACCGTTTCCTCTTCAAAAAAGAGAGTGGAAATATGAGTTTCATTGGACGCAATCAGAGTTTACACGACCCTCACCGTGCACTTTGGTTACGTTTTCCGGGTAGATTCTCTTTTCCAGCAGTTGGGTAATTGTGTCGCGGCCAGAGGCCTGCTGAAGAGGTAGCCCTGGCCTTCGGCGCAACCATGGGCCTGAAGATATGTTTTTTGCGCTTGAGTTTCAACGCCTTCCGCGACTACGAGATATTTTAGACTCCTGCCCATATGAATGATGGCATTTACTATTCTGGAGTCATGAGGATCGGCTGTGACTTCCTGGACGAAAGACCTGTCGATCTTCAGGATGTCGATGGGAAACTGGCGAAGATAACTTAGGCTCGAATAGCCGGTCCCGAAGTCATCGACTGCTAGATGTATTCCCATCTCTTTCAGTTCCCGCAACGCAAGGATAGTAGATTCTGGATCTTTCATGAGGACGCCCTCCGTGAGTTCGAGGTTGAGATAATGTGCTGCCAGACCAGTCTCTGAAAGTGCTGCCCGCACTCCCTGAATAAAACCCTTGTTGCGGAATTCGACAGCAGACACATTCACGGCAATGCGCATGGATGGTAGTCCTGCCTCCTGCCATGCACGCGCTTGCCAGCACGCTTCGCGCAATGCCCAGCGTCCGATCTGGACAATCAGGCCACAATCTTCTGCGATAGGAATGAACTGATCGGGAGAAATGAGTCCTCGACCAGGCTGTTGCCAGCGGATCAAGGCTTCGACACCGGTGATTTCACCAGTATCGAGAGATACCTTCGGCTGATAATGCAGCAGGAATTCTTCGCGCGCTAGGGCGCAACGCAGGCTGCTCTCCAAGGATTGCCGCGCCTTAGCCTTCAGATTCATGTAGAGAGGGACCGGAGGTACTGGTTGCCATAAAGCCGGAGGGGGGAGTTCTCCTAGCCTGCGCTGGCCACAGTGTTTGAGGATGGGAACCCAGAAAGGGTGGTCATGGGAGCAAGGTTCCGGTTTTCTTGTGATCCGGCAAGAACGGTCGCCGTATTCACTGATTGATTACCCGTCCCGATCACCGTCTACAAGACGTTGGGCGGTCTTTCACAGGCGACTGCCTGGATATTCGAAGTGTATCTCGAAGCGTTTTGTGAGCTACCGAAGGAAGAACACTTGGAAGAAGGATAGCCCGTCATGCCGGTTTACTTCTCGGAGGGCGTTTTCTTGCTGTTTTTTTCCCATGATTTTTAGGGGAAGCAGAGCGGCCAGATGTAAGCTGTGTGATTTGCACCGCAGTCTCATCCAAATGCTCTTGCATAAGCTCTCGGGCTACATGAACATCTCTCTTCCGAATGGCCTCGTAGATTTCTGTGTGCCGCTCCAGTGCGTGTACGCAGATATGCGGAGCCATGAGCTTCAAATGTATCCAATACTTCAACATATTGCGAAGCAGCAAGGCAGAATTTGCCAGTACTTCGTTGTGTGCTGCTTCTCCTACCGCCTGATGAAAGGCCAGGTCTGACTCCAGGACGGGTTCTCCTGCGGCGATCTGACGTTCCATGAGTGACACAGCTCCCTTGATCACGCGAAGTTCAGGCACTGTCGCACGGCTTGCAGCCATCGAGGCAAGGTCTGCCTCGATCATGGCACGTGCTTCTAATAGATTCTTTAGTTCATGCTGATTCGCTCCGGTAAAGGCCCACAACAGAGGACGGGACAGAAACTCCGAGCGCGGGCAGACGAACGTACCTTCACCCACCCGACTGTCCACCATGCCGAGAAGTTCCATTGCCTTGAGAGCCTCTCGCAAAGAGTTGCGGGCTATACCCAGTTGCTGACATAGCACACGCTCTGTGGGGATCTGCTCTCCCGCCTTCCACTTACCCTGGACGATATTGGAGATGAGCCGCTCGAAGGCTGCGGCGGAAAGAGTCGTACGTTCGAGCGGAGATGTCGGAAACAGATTCATACCAATTAAGTATGCGGCGGCCGACATACTTTGTATGCCAAAAGAATGATGTGAAATTATTTTTTCTACTACTTGACAGTAAAGGTAGGACAAACCTACCATCGCTCCCGCATCTGAGTTGGACTGATTTCCGCAGTGAATCAAAATCGTTGCTCGAACAACTTGGACGAACTTGTTAAAGATAAGTAGAAATGACCTTTGATCTCGGTCTGGTACTACCAATGAACCTTATATTAAACGGGAGCATTTCGTGGCCAATCTAGGCTTTATTGGATTAGGAATTATGGGCGGGCCCATGGCGCGTCATCTGCTGCAGGCGGGGCATGAGGTCGCTCTATGGTCCTACACCTCGGGCAAAGCAGACAGGCTCTTGCAATACGGCAAAGGATGTGTGTGTGCTTCGCCCTCGGAGGTTGCATCGCGCAGCGACTGTGTCTTTCTATGTGTGGGAGATACGGATATGTCCAAGCAGGTGATCCTGGGCGAAAGTGGTCTTATTACCGCAGGACGATCCGGACTCGTTGTTGTGGATTGCAGCACAGTCTCTCCCAACGCCAGTGTCGAGATGGCTTCGAAGCTTAAGCAACACGACATCGACTTTTTGGATGCGCCCTGTACTGGTTCGAAGAATGGTGCGGAGAACGGAACTCTCACCTTTATGGTGGGTGGGAAAGAAGATGTCTTTGAGAAAGTAAAGCCTTACTTCTTGGCGATGGGAACCCAGTTTTACTACTGCGGTCCATCGGGGATGGGGCTGCATGCCAAGCTTTCGCAAAATCTGATCATCGGCAACCTGATCAACACGTTCAACGAATCCTTTGTGCTGAGCACAAAGGCTGGAGTTGCGCCAGAACTGATGCTTGAGATTCTCAACAACAGCGCGGCCCGGTCTGGACTTGTAGCTATTAAGGCCCCCCAGGTTTTCGCAAGAGACTTCTCGACTCATTTCTCCCTCAAGTGGTTGGAGAAGGATATGGTCCTGATGCTTGAGTCAGCGGCTGCGCTGAATGTTCCGACTCCTCTTACAGCCCTTTCACAACAGATGCTGCGCGCGGCCATTGCCAAGGGATACGGCGAGCAGGATATTTGCGCTTCCGTTCAGGTTTTAGAAGAGTTCGCCCATGTGGAAGTAAAGGCAAGTGCCACTCAAGACAAACAGTTGGGCTAGAAGAGCTCCGCTCTGTGACGTGTTTGATTTTTGGTTGACAGAACTCTCAGGAAGTTCGTAGGAGGCATATGTACCGTTCTTTGCTAAAAGCAGTTCTTTTGTTGGTGGTGGGGATGCTCTCGAGCGTGAGTCTGTCGGCGCAGTCCGCAAACGCCACACTCTCTGGTTTTGTACATGATACTCAGGGAGGCTTTGTTCCCAACGCACATGTTGTGGTGGAGCAGATCAGCACGCACATCAAGCATGAGACCAGCACAGGCGCGGAGGGTGCATACAACATCGTGGATCTGCCGATTGGCGAGTACAAGGTCACGGCAACGGCACCGAGCTTCAAGATCGCCGTGATTCCGACGCTTACGCTGCAGACGGCACAGGCTGCGAACCTGGATTTCACTCTCTCGCCAGGAGACGTGAGTCAGCAGGTGGTGGTCACGACTACTCCGCCACAGATTAACACGCAGGAAAGCTCCATCGGACAGGTTGTCGAAAACAAATCCATCGAAAGCGTCGCTTTGAATGGACGCCAGTTTTGGCAACTTGTGTCTCTGACTCCCGGTGCGACGTACACGCCGGGTGGACAGGGAACGCGTACGGGTGGAAGTTCATTGCGCTCGTCTTCGGTGAATGTGCAGATCAACGGTACGGGCTTTATCTACAACGGCTGGTCGCTGGATGGCGTGGACATCACCGAATATGAGCAGGGAGGTACGAACGTACAGCCGAACGTGGATTCTCTGGCTGAATTCAAGGTGTTTGGAGCGAACATGGCGGCAAGCTATGGCTTTACGCCGAATGTGGTCTCCGCCACGATGAAGAGCGGTACTAATCAATTCCATGGGACGGCGTTTGAGTTCCTTCGCAACGACGCGGCGGATGCGCACAACTACTTTGCTCGCACGAACAAGAATGTGTTGAAGCGCAACCAGTTCGGTGGCGTGATCGGTGGACCAATTCGCAAGGATAAAGTGTTCTTCTTTTCTGATTTCGAGATGACTAAACAGAGCTCCGGCATTGTGTACGCCAATATTGTTCCCACGGACCAGGAGCGCCTTGGAAACTTCAATGACCTTCCGGCGACAACTACATTCAAGGACCCGACGACGGGAGCATCTCTCGCCCCGGGCAGCAGGTTTATTACGGTCTCCCCGCAGGCACAGTATTTCCTGCAGTTCCTGCCGACGCGCGCTCAGGCAAATTTCAGTGCTGCACAGAAGCTCACTATCCTGAAGGGCGATGGCAAGGTCGATGCTGCGTTGACCCAGCGTGATCATCTAATGGGGAGGTACTCCATCACCGACAACGATGAAGAAGATCCGAACCAGTTTCCCTCTCTTGGCACGCAGTCGCTGCACAGTCGCGCGCAAAACATTGCCGTGACCGAGTCTCATACCTTTGGAACGAAGTGGCTGAACGAGGCAAAATTTGGCCTCTACAAAGACATCTTTCTCTTTGGACCGGTGCTCCCCGGAACGAACTATGTCTCAAACGCGGAAATCACTGGTTTTGAGCAGACTCAGCTTCAGCCCAGCTTCCCCTACATCACAATCACGGGCTACTCCGCCTTCAATGGATCTGGCAACGGAAGCCTTCCGAAATCAAACCGCATCCGCACCTGGCAGTACAACGATACTGTTACCTACAGCAGCGGCAAGCATGAGATTGTGATGGGCTTCGGACTCTTCCATCAGCGCCATACGTTCTTCAATGGCCAGGGACAAGAAGGCGTCTTCAACTTCTCGAACAAGTATACGGGCAATGGTTTCGCAGACTTCCTCTCTGGATACCCCGCTACGGTTGTGCGTGCTTTCCCGATCTCGCTGTATGGAAGCATCGGCAACTGGTATACCGGCTTCGTTCAGGACAACTGGCGCGTGAATCCTGACCTTACATTGAATATCGGTCTGCGCTATGAACACACTCCGTTCTATAACGGCGTAAACGGACAGAACAGCGCGATTGATTACGCTAGCGGCAAAATCATTGTGCCAACACGCAATGGGCAACTCTATGACACGAATGCACAGCCTGAGATTCCGCTGCTGCTTCCGCTTTTCTCTGATCGCCTCGAAAGTTCAGAAGCACAGGGGCTACCTGAGTCACTGCGCACCAGCGGCCCAGGAGTTCTGGCTCCGCGCGTCGGACTCGCTTATCGCGTAGGCGGCAAGGATAATCTGGTAGTGCGCGCCGCGTATGGTCTCTTCCCCATCTACTTCGATTCAAACATGTCGCTGCAATGGACGAAGACCGTTCCTTTTGAAGTGACACAGACTGCAACAAGCGGCACGCTGCCTACGTTCAACTTCCAGAGTCCTTTCAATGGACAACCGGTAGTTTCCCCGAACACAGCGGGAACAGCTTGCCCAGGTACAACCATCGCGTATGCTTCGTGCCTTCAGCCGAACGTATACACCGCTCCGCCGAAGCTGCAGCACACCTATATGCACCAGTTCAACCTGGCTGTGCAGTGGCAGATCCGGAACGATCTTTCGATGGAAGTGGCATATGTAGGCAATCGCACTGTCCACAGTCAGTTGATCTCCGTGCCGGACAACGTTCCGCAGCCAGGCGCAGGCGCCATTCAGGCACGCCGTCCGTACCCGCAGTGGGGTACGTTCTATTTAGGCCTGACCAATGGGTCCGCAAACTACAACGCGTTACAGGTGAAAGTGGAGAAGCGCTACAGCAACGGCTTCCAGCTTCTTGGTTCGTATGCTTATTCGAAGTGTCTGGATAACGGCACCAGTCAGTCGGCCCCGCTCACCGTTGGGCTCTATGGGCTGAACTACGGCGCGTGCGACATCGACTTCCGCCAGGTGCTGACGGTCAGCTCGGTTTACGCTCTACCCTTTGGCCACGACCGCATGTTCATGAATCACAGCAATGCGATTGTGAACGGCGTGCTGGGAGGATGGGAGGTTGCAGGCATTCTCACAATGCGTAGCGGATCGCCTTATACGCCTGTGGTTGGCTCTGACGTGGCGAATACGGGGATCGGCAATCAACGCCCGGTACGGACGGGAGTGCCGATTCAGCCTCGCCGTCCCACCTGCTGGTTCTATGACTCGGCGAATCCAAACTGCGCCGTCGCTGCTCCCAATGGAGCGAATGCGTTTGTCAATGCACCGCAGTACACTTACGGAAACTCTGGCCGCAATATTCTCTTCGGGGACGGACTGGTTCAGCTTGATGCAACGCTGAAAAAGGTCTTCCAGATTCACGAGGCTTTGAATACAGAGTTTCGTCTGGAGGCGTTCAACGTGGCAAACCATACGACCTTCGCCAATCCGGGTGCGACAATCGGCACCAGTTCAACGGGCGTCGTTTCCTCCACGCTCAACTCGAACCGCACGCTGCAGGCGGCGATCAAGGTCAATTTCTAAAGGAGAGCAGTTCATGGATAGACGTCAATTTATCGCCGGGGCCGGTGCCGCTCTGGCTGCGACACAGGCCGGTCTGGGGGGTGAGATGCTAGCCCAGTCTGGAACGCAAAAAGAGGTGCCGACCATCGGCATCCAGATTGGCGCGATCTCGTTTCAGGACGAAGGGCCGGAGAAAGTGCTGGACATCCTGCAGGAGAAGGGCGGTGTGAATACGCTCTTCATCGCGTCATGGACGTATGGCAATGGCATCGCCGGCCGTATGATTCCAGATCATCCGTTTCCTGATCACGGTGTGCAGAACCTGAACGACCATTTCTTTGGCGGCAACTATGCGACTCCTCATCCGCAATACTACAAAAACACGAAGCTGAAACCTGTGAAAGCACCGGACAACGGTGGTAAATACGACGTATTGGAGGACATGATTCCGCGTGCAAAGAAGCGTGGCATGAAGACCTACACGTGGAGTGAGGACGTGTGGAACCGCACGGTTCCGAACTTTGACCTGATCGCCGAGCGCGATCTGTATGGGCGGCCGCAAGGCACCGCGTGCTTCCGTAATCCTGACCATCACAACTTCATCATGGGTGTAGCCGAAGACTTTACGCGCTCGTACGACATTGACGGAGTGCTGTGGGGGTCGGAGCGCTACGGGCCGTTCGGCAACATGGTGGAGTCGGTCCACAATCCACAGGGCAACGATCCAGCGAAGGTGACGTGCTTCTGTCAGTTTTGCCAGACCGAAGCGAAACGCCGCGGCATTGATGTAAAGCGTGCTTTCGATGGTTTCAGGGAACTGGAGAAGTGGGTGAATCTCTGCCGCAGCGGCAATAAGATTCCCGACGGATATTATGTGACGTTCTGGCGTGTGATCTTTCAGTATCCTGAGGTGCTGGCGTGGGAGACGATGTGGAACGACGGCGTTCATGAAACCTACAAAAATATGTACGGGCTGGTGAAGGGCATCAAGCCCAACGCCGGTGTAGGCTGGCATGTGTGGCATGCGCACAGCTATAGCGCGTTCTTTCGTGCGCAGACCGATTTGAAGAAAATCAGTGAGTATTCGGACTTTTTGAAGATGACGGTCTACAACAACCTGGGCGGATGGCGTATGCAGAACTACATCACTAGTGCGCATCGCACGATGTACGGCGATATGCCGATCGAAGAAGCGCTCGAGTTCGAGTACCGCATCATGGGTTACCGCGGTCGTAGCTACGAAGAGTTGCCATTCGTCGGCCTTGACTCTACCTATGTGCTTAACGAGACCAAGCGTTGTGTCGCGGGTGTCGAAGGCACGAAGACGCAGATCTGGCCCGGCCTTGATGTCGATATCTCCAATATGCCTGATGAATACAGCCACACGGTTCCTCCTGGTATCAAGGCATGCACCAAAGCATGTTTTGAAGGCGGAGCAAAAGGACTTGTGATCTCGCGGAAGTACTCCGAGATGAAGCTGTCCAATCTTACGGCTGTAGGCGATGCACTGCGCGAGGCGAAGATCGTTTAGATGAAGACACGAGTTCTCCTGACTACACTTCTCCTCTGTTGCACAAGCCTATCCGCGCAGCAGAGCTCTCTTTCGGGCGCTATTGACTTCCATGCGCATACCGGTCCCGATAGCCTTCCGCGCTCGGTGGACGCAGTAGACCTCGCACGCCTCGCACAAAACGAAGGTATGCGTGCCATTGTGATTAAGAATCATTTCGTGGAGACAGCGACCGCCGCCTACTTTGCACGGAAGGTTGTGCCCGGTATGGCTGTCTTCGGTGGCATCGATCTGAACCTCACGGTGGGAGGGATGAACCCGGCGGCTGTAGAGAACATGGCAAAGATCACTGGACACTATGGTCGCGTGGTCTGGATGACCTCGTTCGATTCGCACGCACAAGTACGTTCTGCCAAAGAGAATCGTCCTTTTGTTCCTGTCTCGCGGAATGGACAACTCCTGCCTGAGACTAAAGCTGTGATCGCAACGATCGCGAAGTACAACCTTATTCTGGAGACTGGACACAACACGCCAGAAGAGGTGCTTATGCTTATCCGCGAAGGCAAACAGCAGGGTGTGAAGCATATTGTGGTCACGCATGCGATGATGGCTCCAATTCACATGAACATTCCTCAGATGAAGGAAGCTGTATCGATGGGAGCGTACATCGAGTTTGTATACAACGGCCTTGTTGGTTCTTATAAAGAATTTACCTTCGAGGACTACGCCAAGGCGATACATGCTATCGGTGCAGAGCACTGCATCGTGGGTTCGGACATGGGGCAGACGACAAATCCTGTTCACACAGAAGCGCTCAAACTTTTTTACGACGGCTTGTTCAAGGCGGGCATCACACAGCACGAACTGGATTTGATGGCGCGCAAGAATCCCGCAACGCTCCTGGAACTTAACTGAAATACTTTCACCACCTTATAGAGGACAAACATCATGAATCGCAGAGAATTTCTTCAGAACGCAGCTGGTGCCGCTATCGCCGCAACGACATCTCCCAGCAAAGCCATCGCGGCACCACTGAAGTCGGAAAAGATGATTGGCATCCAGATTGGCGCAGTCTCGTTTGTAGATGAGGGAGTAGAAAAAGTTCTCGATGAATGTGAACGTGCTGCTGCGGTGAACACTCTCTTCGTCGCGACTTTTACATATGGCCGTGGCATAGGCGGACGCCAGGTTCCGGGCCAGCCTCTGCCCGATCATGGAAGTAAGAAGTACGATACAGACACTTTCTTCGGCGGTTCCTACACAAAGGTCAATCCGAAATACTACTCTGACACGGTCTTCAAAAGTTTTCGCGCACCAGATCTTGGAGACTATGACGTGCTCGAACACGTCATTCCCGAAGCGAAGAAGCGTGGTATGAAGACGATCTGCTGGTACGAAGACGTCTTCCGTAAAGATCTTCCCAACATCGAGAGACTGCAGGAAGTAGAACTCTCCGGCAAGAAAGCCGTGACCCTCTGCTTCAACAATCCTGAGTATCAGCACTGGCTCATGGATATCGCGGAGGACTGGTCGCGCTCGTACGACATTGATGGTGTGATGTGGGGATCGGAGCGGCAGGGTGCATTCTCGAATGCACTCGGCGCAAGCCATGCGCATCCGAAGCCATCTACGGTGACGTGCTTCTGCGAGTACTGCTACGCTAAGGCGCGGAAGCAGGGCATCAACCCGGATCGTGCGAAGCAGGGTTTTCTTGAGCTGGAGAAATTTGTTCTTGCTGCACGTAAAGGCATTCGCCCTGTAGATGGATACTACGTCCAGCTTTGGCGCCTGATGCTTCGCTACCCGGAACTTCTCGCGTGGGAGAATCTCTGGACGTCAAGCCTTCGCGAGGTGCAGAAAGCAATCTACGATCGCGTAAAATCTGTGAACCCGAAGCTCGGGGTCGGTTGGCACATTTGGCACAACAACTCGTTCAATCCGATCTACCGCGCAGAGCAGGACCTCGCGGAGATGGCGCCATACTCAGACTTCCTCAAGGTCGTGATCTACCAGAATTGCGCGGGCGAGCGCATGGTGGATTACATAGAAAGTGTAGGAACCTCCTATTTTGCCGACGTGCCGAAGCAAGAACTGCTCGACTTCCACTATCGCGTTCTTGACTACGGCAATGAGAGAGATCTCAAGACTCTTCCTGTTGTTGGCTACTCCTCCGATTATGTCTATCGCGAGACCAAACGGGCGCGCGCCGGACTCGCCGGTACGCAAACTAAGCTCTGGCCGGGAATTGATGTGGACATTCCTACTGCTCAGGGAAACGCAAAGTGCACCCCCGCTGGAACCAAGGGAGCAGTCACGGCTGCGTTTCGAGGTGGAGCAGATGGCATCATCATTTCACGCAAGTACTCCGAAATAATGCTAGAGAATCTTCGCGCTGTCGGTGACGGTTTGAAAGAACTGCATCTGGCATAGTATCTGCATCTGTAGGTAGTTCTTTAATATAGATCGTCCACTACCGGAGAACAGATTCATTTTTACTTTGACCGTAGGAATCATTTAGACCATGACGCTGATCCTATTCGTAGCACCAGGCCGACAATGCTTCTGGCGTCAATGTGCCAGCCCGCGCGATCTGGGTGGTCAAGGCATCGTAGGCTTCCTTGCTCGTTGGCTTGTAGTTCGCCATGATGGCATTAAATCGGTCAACAACAGTTGCTTTCCGAGGCCACTGGTTCAAATCCCGAACTATCGTGAAGCCAAGGATGACAAGGCCCAGATAATGCCAAGGACAAGGGGGGACTGCTCCATCTGCAGGATGCTGGAGAGCACATATACGCCACCAAGGGTGATCAGCTCGAATCCAAAAAAGACTAGGAAGAGATTGGGTGAGCATCGCTGTGCCTCAGATCGCGGATGATCTGATGGAACTGGTCCATTTCGGTTGCGGCCCGTTGACTCCCCACCCCTTCATGCTATGGGGAATATGGTTTGTGGTCAAAATGGGAATATATGACCTCTTGCGGAGTTGGCTGGAAGAGCCAAAATCTCCCTTCTGGCCCGCCCAATTCGGGAAAAATGATGTCGCCAACTTCCAAGTGATTTGACATCGACAACGGAACAAGTGGTATTCCTTTGAGTAATCATTCGCTTGCTAAAGCGGAACTTCGGTTCTCGATTTGGAACGGTGAAGGTTGAACGGGGAACTACATAATGAGCGGGACCGCGCAAAGCAGAGCAGTACGGTTTGCTGGAACTGATGTAACTTTTTCTGGCTTGGGGAACAAGGGAATTCAACTGGTTGAGAAGGAGGAGCAACGGGAGAAAAATTTGGATGGGTTGCGTGTACTGGTAGTTGACGACGACCCCTCGATTCGACAGGCGTGTACGACGATCACCGAAGATCGTGCGTGCGAGACCTACACCGCTGAAACCTTGGCAAAGGCCCAGATAATTCTGAGCGGCAACAAAGTTGATGTTGTCTTGCTCGACATGAAACTCCCGGACGGGAGCGGCATATCCCTCCTCGAACAAATCAAAGCGCTTCACCCGGAGACGGGAGTGGTCGTAATGACCGCCTACGCCACTGTTTCATCCGCCGTCGATGCAATGCGGATCGGGGCCCGGGATTACCTGACGAAGCCTTTCTCGATGGAAGAGATGCTGGCGGTCCTGGAGAGGGCAGCACACTGGGCGCATTTCGAACGCGAGAGCCGTTTGCTTCGGCTTCGGCTTCGATCGATACTAAATCCGGTGGATGGATGCTCGTCGGCCTTCGGGTTATCGATCTCAAGGCTCTTGCAGTGCTTCGCCAAAGACTACTGCAAGGCTTCATATTTGAATATTTCTAATTTACGACAAAATTGGTCCTAATTGTAGGCCTGAGAAGTTTTCTCTATGCCATCACGCAGAGTCTGGATAAAGCGTCGCGATAATTTATTGAGACTTTACGAGCAGGATGCATGGGAGATGGTTTGTTCGGTGATCCACATCTCTGCACTTGACGAGAACATGAAGCCGTCTCTGGAGACAATCTTTCTAAGAATCCTGCAATCGCCTGATTGCAGGATTCTTAGCCAGCTTTGCTTTCGTTGTTTGAAGACATTACGAAAGCCATTTCAGGGCGTCGTAGGTGTGATTGACAATGATGGCGCTTAGGCCAGAATTGCTCCCTTAACTCTGAATCCACGATGGCACGGTATGATCCGCTATTGCCTAATGGCGGGTAATATCGCTTTTCTGTAAGAAATTCTGGCAAAAATTACGTCTGAGCGCATTGACACGCCGTACCGTGAAATGCGGGCATGCTCCCATCCATGGCAGGAATACAGTGGCCGTGAGGATCGATTTGTGGATTTCCGAGCTTTTCGGCGACCTTCTCCTCAAAGCGTTCAGAAATAAAGTGTTCCAGTCTCTCGGCTTCGTCATGCAGTTCCTCCACGGAGTAACCCAGTACTTCGAAGAGAAAAGTTTCGATTAGCCGGTGATGACGAACAATCTCTAGGGCGCGACGCCTTCCAGAACTTGATAGCCGCACACCTTCACCTCGTTTGTATTCCACAAAGGACTTAGGCTGCGACGAGAGCTTCTGCAGCATATTGGTCACTGATGCAGGAGCAATCTGCAGACGGCTGGCGAGCTCTGAGCCGCCAACCCATCGTCTCTCTTCTCCTCCGAGTGCATAGATGGCTTTGAGGTAGTCATCGACCGACTCGGTATTTCTGTTCCAACGGCTACTAGAATTTTTTTTCATATATCTGTGTTCCCACGTCTCTTTTTTAGGTTAGCCTAAATATCAAGATTAGGTGAGCCTAAATGTCTGAATTCCGATTTGCTTCCGTCCTGCTACTGTTCTTTCTTTATGCCATTGCTTCATCAGCACAGAGCGGCGTTTCCGTTGCTCTTTCCGGTACAGTGACCGACTCGACCGGAGCGGCTATTCCTGGGGCCAGTCTAACCCTCACATTTATAAGAAGTGGAGCTGAACGAAAGCAAGCCTCGGGAACGAATGGCGAGTTCGCATTCATTCAGCTCACAACTGGTGAATATCTGTTCCATCTGGACGCCTCTGGTTTTGTGCCTACGCAACAAAACATCTCGTATCAAGGGGCTCCGATTCGTCTGACAGTGCCAATGGGAGCTATGGCCAATACTGAGGTCACGGTCTCGGCGTCCGAAACCGTGGAAGAACAGACGGCTCCCGCGCATGTGCTCATTACGCCGGAAGAGATAGACCACATGCCCACCCAGAGTGTCAGTGCGCCCTTCAGTTCGCTGATTACGATGACGACGCCTGGAGTTTCGTCCGACTCCAATGGCTCTTTCCATCCTCTCGGAGATCACGCGGAGGCATCCTTCTTTGTGGATGGCCAGCCGATCACCGATCAGCAAAGTCGCATCTTCTCTACACAGGTTTCCCTCAATACCATCCAATCGGTGGATGTTCATGAAGGTGCGCCAGGAGCAGATGTTGGAGACAAAACCAGTCTGGTCGTCGTTGCTCAGACTCACTCCGGTCTTGACCAGCGCAGACCTTCCGGTACGGTACAGCTAAGTCGTGGAAGCTTCGCAACCTCCAATGCGAGTGCAAGTGTGGGTTTCGGTACTGAGCGCCTGAGTTTCTTTACTGCTGCCGACGCCGTCAATAGTGCTCGTTTTCTGGATACACCGGAGACCGTAAACCTGCACGCAAATGGGAATGTGGAGAATGGATTTCAGCGTTGGGATTACCGTCTTACCGATAAGACTCTGCTTCAACTCAACATGAGCCTCAGTCATTCGTGGTTTCAGACGCCGAATACGTTCGATCAGGAGAGTCTTGGACAGAATCAGCATCAGACCATCGTTAGTTTCAATGTTGCTCCACAGGCGGTCCATACTTTCAGCGATCATGCCTTTGACCGTGTTAACTTTTGGGTGCGGCAAGATAAGGTGCGGTATCGCCCATCGGATGACATCTTTTCCGACTCTCCTGCCTATCTGGAGCAGGCGCGCCGCCTGACCAACGCCGGGATGAGGACGGAGTTTACCTATACGCGTGGACAGCACAATCTTGTGGCTGGTGGAGAATACAAACACACGCTTCTGGCGGAGCAGTTCGCCACCGGCTTGACCGATCCAACCTACAACAGCCCCTGCCTTGGATCGGATGGTGCACCGTCGTCCGATACGACGGTCCATGATCCTTTGAAATGCGCTTCGACTGGACTCGCCCCTAACGCCGGATACTTGCCTGGGTTGTTGTCTCTGGACCTGACCCGCGGAGGCAGCATCTACTCCTTCCATGGTGCCACGGATATCAAACAGCTTGCTCTATTCGCTCAGGACTTTATCCGGATCGGAGATCTCCAACTCAAGCTCGGGCTGCGATACGACAAATACAATGGCATGGTAAGCACGCACGGCTTGCAGCCGCGTACTGGGGTGACTTATGCTGTTTCGCGCATCCGTACTACTTTCCGCGGAGATTACTCTCGCATCTTCTTGACGCCCTATAACGAAAACCTCATCGTCGCTGGTTCCAATGGACCGGGCTCTCCGTCGGCGTCACTCGGAGCCGAGGATTCCAACGTTCTCAGTACAGCAACCCGTAATCAGTTTAATGCAGGATTTACGACTGATTTGAAGCGCCTCTCATTGAGTGGCGAATATCTGTGGAAGTTCACTTATGGTGCCTATGATTTCGATGTGCTTCTGAACAGTCCGCTGACCTTTCCCACTCAATTCTCAAAGTCTAAGATTGACGGTGGACTGGTTCGGGTCACGCTACATCCCTACCAGGGGTTCGCGGGCTTTTTCACCATAAGCCATACTCGCTCGCGCCTGTTCGGACCTCAGACTGGAGGCGTCAGCTTTAGTGCCCCGTACAGTGATGTTGTCAGGCCAGATCATGATGAGGGATTGGCGATGAACCTTAATACGCGGTACCAGTTCGGCACACGAGGTCCATGGATGAATGCCTCCTTCCGCTACGACGGCGGATTAGTTTCCGTGGCGACTCCAGATATACCAACTGTATTAAAGCTCACTGGCGATGAACAACAGCAGATGGGGCTGCACTGCGGGGGGACCTTCGCGATCGTCTCTACTCCTATCCGGTCATGCACGGACGACATTCGTGCAGCGCGCATCCGTATTCCTGTTCCGGGAACCTACGACGCAGATAAGAATCCGTCACGGATAGCTGTTCGCAATACGATTGATCTATCCGTGGGGAAAGACAATCTCATCACTCACGACAGGAAAAATCTGGGTGTTCGGGTTGATATCGTGAATCTCAATAACGCCAGCGCGCTCTACAACTATCTTTCGACTTTTTCCGGCACACACTTTCTGACACCTCGCGCAGTTACTATGGCGCTCCGTTACATGTTTTGAAAAGGCATGAAGCTGCCACCTGATGGGGAAGAGGGTAGCGATCGGAACTTTATAATCGAGCAAACCCCATTCATGGCGGGAAAAACAGACAATGAGAGCCGTCTTGTGGCGACTCTCTGATGAACTTGTTACATGCGCTCCGTAGCGAGTTGGAAGTAGGTGTTATTGTCCATCTCCACACCGAGTATCTGCGGTCTGTAAGAAGATCTGCCGCACAGGTACTTGCGCTTCCTTGTTGAGCATGCGATCCCGTTTGACGAGATCAGTTGAAGAGAAGGTGGAGTAAGCAATTCTTTGGAGCTTGCCTTGCGAAGGGAGCGATGCTTCAATAACAGCATTGCGGAAATTTCTTGCCATCGCGTTGCTGGCCCTATTGGGGCTGCCGTTAGTCCAACCACTCTTTGCGTTGACTCCCAAGAGTGAGGCGAATCTGCCGGCGTGCTGTCGTAGGAATGGTAAGCATCACTGCATGTCGAGTGTGGTGGAACGCAGCCAACCGGCAAGCCACGATCCGCAGTTTCAGGCACCTGTCGAGAAGTGCCCCTATTGCCCGGCAATTATTGCCGTGGTTCATGGCGACGCCTTTGTTCCACCGACAGCGCAGGCAGTCTTTGCGGGATTGATTGCTCACCTCGCAGTCACGGCCCAAACCGAATCCAAGCTTCGCATCTCCCGTAGCCGCTCGCGCCAAAAGCGCGGTCCTCCCGTCTCGCTCTCGCTCTAGTTCTTCTCCTGAAGCAACTCTGAAGGTTGACTTTCCTTGTGCGGTTCAGTGCGCATGGGCGTTTGCCCGCTTTCCCTCTGGGTTGCACAAAGACCGTGCCGCATCTTCGGCCAGCCAGAGCTTATTGCAATAGAAGGCGAGACCGTGCGTCCAGCTTCAGAACAAAGGAAACAGAGATGGTGTGGTCAGATGAGCGCTTTGCTCCTGATCTTTAGCCTTCTTCTGCCCTTCGCGCAGTTTTCTTTCGGATCTTCTGAAAACACAGATGCCGCTCTACCAGCCTGCTGCCGAACGCATGGCAAGCATAAGTGCTCGATGCGCATGTTCATGCGCACCGAGCGACAGTCTCAGCAGACTCCCTCATCTCCGCAGATTGCTCAGGTTACGGAGAAATGTCCCTATACCCCTGGATTAGCACTGTCAGCGCATAGCAACCCGCTTTGGAATCAACCGAATGGGTTAGTGCTGGTTCATGACGAAGATCGCCGCGCTCCAACCGGAGTCTCGAGAATTGAGCGACCCTCTTCTACAGGCCGAGCGAATCCCAAACGAGGTCCACCCAGCTTTAGCGAAACCGCCTAAGACAACGATCTTTGGTTTGCAGCCGCATTGGGCTGCCACAACGCTGGAGACGACAATGTTCCGATTTGCTCGACCTACTATTCTCCTGTCCCTTATTGCTTTTTCTATCTCGTTGCGGGCGCAAGAAGCCCGCAATCATGCCAGTCTGCATGGAGTGGTCACCGATTCGACAGGGGCGCTGATCCCCGGTGTGACGATCACCGTGAAACCTACTGGTAACGAGACTGCCTTCACAGCCGTTACCAACCGTGAGGGACAGTTCTCTGTCCCCCATCTCGTCCCCGGCTCTTATGAGGTAAGCGCAGAACAACTCGGCTTCAACCGCATTTACCGTACAGTCATTCTCACAGCCGGCCAAGTGAGCGAAATTTCGCTTCTGTTCACCATCAACCTTGTCGGCCAGAACGTCACGGTGACGGCACAGACTGCAGCTATGACCGAGGCACCCACAGCCCAAACCATCACCTCGGTGGACCGGCAGGATACAAAGGATTCAGCGGACTTCACGATTCAGGAGAGCCTTGCGCTGGTTCCCGGTATCACGACCATTACGGGCAACGGACCGCGTGACATCTCCATCTCTCTTCGAGGCTCCAACGACAGGCAAAGTTACGGCATCCGAAACGCGATTCTTTTTGATGACGGTTTTCAGGTGACACAGCCCGATGGCCTCGGTCGCGCCGACCTTATCGACCCGCACGCCTACGAGTCCATTGACGCCGTACAAGGGCCGTCCTCCACGATGTATGGAAACAACGCCAACGACGGCGCAATCTTCTTTCACATGCGACCGGGTGCGGACGTTCACGGCATAGACTTCGGGACGGACGTAGGTAGCTATCAATTCCTCAACAACTACGTCACGATCGGCAATGCCGGCGACATCTACGATTACTCCGTCTTCCTGAGCAATACACGAGGCAAGCAGAGCTATCAGGATCACTTCGCCTTTAACACGGCGACGGCGAACATCCTCACAACAGTTTCCTTACGCAAGGAGGACCGCATTACCTTCAAGTTCATCAACAACAATCTGGATACAGATCTTCCCATCCGTCTTTCTCTCAATCAATACAAGCTGAATCCCTTCCAGCAAGGTTGCGCCAATTACAGTGCCAGTACACCGTCCAGCCAGGGCTGCGCGACAGTCAGCCTGTTCGTCAACGGTTTTACGGGAAACAAGGTCTCACAGAGTGCGGATCAGGCTGGCCTTGGACGCCATGATCGCCGCACCGTGGTGGGTGCGTGATGGGAGCATGATCTGACCGATAACACCGCCTGGCGCACGCAGGGAGTATGGGATGTCAAAGACATCGACCAACCCACAGGGACAACCAGCGCCCGAGGGGCAACGCCTTCCTTCATCTTCCTGAGCGACGGAACCCGTAAAGGACCTCTCTTCGGCCATCGTTCTACTACTTATGGTGGAGGATTTTTCAAGTACGAGGACACCAACTCAAACAGCTATAACGTAATGCCGGGAGGCGATGCAGCGCTTGGCGCATATATTTCCGGCTCCGTGGGAACGATCCTCGGTGCAGGGTTTCGCATCCGTGAAGAACTCTCTCTGGGAGAGAGTATCACCCTTGTCGGAGGTCTCGGGTACGAGCACACCAATCTTTCGGCCAGACAAACTCTTTACAACTACTCCGCTACAGGCACGCCATCGACCCAAGTTGTCACTGCAAATCGCACCTTCGACAACATTGCACCGGAAGCCGCCATTCTGCTGAGGGCTTCCGATTCTCTGCGGATTCATGCACGCCTCGGAACAGGCTACGGAACACCCAGTAACACGTCATTCTTTGTTACGCCGCAAGGAACCTACGGTAATAATACGCAACTCAAACCTCAAACCAATGTCGGCGTCGACCTCGGTGCGGACTGGTTCGTAGCACGCAACATTGAGTTGAGCGTGACTGGATTCTATGAGCGATTCACCAACGAGAATGTAAACCAATCTCCTGGTGCAGGCCTTCTGAGTTATACGTTCAATGCGCCTTCGTCCGCGCACCGTGGGCTGGTTGCCGGAGTTAACTGGCATCCGTTACCCGAACTGGTCAGCGGGCTGCGTTTCCGTGCCGCGTATCAATATGACGCACAGGTTTACCGCGATTACATCGAGCAACTGAGTGCTGGAAACCTCAGCTCCTCCTTTGTGCGTAACGGCAACCGAATTCCCGGAGTCGTTCCCAACAACCTCAACGCACGACTGATCTACGACAAACCTTCTAGCCGTTACGGCAACTTTGGCACATACCTCGAAACCAACTACCGCTCCGACTACTGGCTGGACAATGCCAACCTCCTCGCTGCACCTTCGGCCACGGTGTTCGACTTCGATGTCCACTATGATCCGGCTCCTGGTCACGGGTTCTGGTCGAGGACACACTTCTACTTCGACCTTCAGAATCTGACCAACCGCTTGTATGTCGGGTCGGCAAGCAATATCACCGACACCATCGGTTCGATGACAGGAGAGCAGAACGGCGCCTCGACTCTGGCCTCGACTACAGGCTCGATCTATGCGGGCGCACCTCGACTGTCAATTGGAGGCTTCCGCTTCAAGTTCTAACGCTGGGTAAACTCGTGGGTCAGCCCTCTCATTGGGTGGCTCACGATGCAATGCCAAACCTCACTTACCAGAACAGGAGATCATTATGGCTACCGCATCGCAGGCATCATCCGAAACTTCCAGGGGACTGGACTATCGCACCGTTTGGCGTTGGCACTTCTATGCAGGACTCTTCTGCATTCCTTTCGTTCTGTGGCTTGCGACGACCGGAACGATCTTTCTGTTCAAGCCACAGATTGAGCGCTATCTTGATCGCCCCTACGACCATCTGGTCATTGGGCAACGCGCTTCGGCTAACCAGCAAGTGAAGGCGGCGCTTGCCGCTGTGCCGGAGTCCACGCTCGATGCCTATGAGCTGCCACATACTCCAACCTCGGCTGCACAGGTTCTTGTCGATAAGGGCACACAGCAGTTCCGTGTCTACGTGCATCCACAGACCTCGCAAGTTTTGCATGTTGTCAATGAAGATATGCGCCTCGAAAAGGTAATCTTTCGTCTGCATGGTGAGCTGCTGATGGGCAACTTCGGCTCCGCGATTGTAGAACTCGCCGCATCGTGGGCTGTGATTATGATCGTCACCGGCCTCTACCTTTGGTGGCCGCGTAATGCTCGAGGTCTCGGTGGTGTGCTCTACCCTCGTCTTCGACAAGGTCCGCGCATCTTCTGGCGGGATATTCACGCTGTCATGGGCATCTATGTTTCTTTCTTCGCCATCTTCCTGCTGCTTACAGGTTTGCCCTGGGCAAAGGGTTGGGGCACCTATCTCAAAACCTGGCGTCACATGGCAAACGGCCGCGCCATTCATCAGGACTGGACGACCAGCACTTCGGAAGAACTCGCCGCCCGCGCCGCTCGTATCGAAGGCGGTATGGCGAACATGCCGGGAATGCAGATGGACAAGATGCCAGGGATGAATGCCTCCAAACATGCTTCTCATGGTCATCATGCCCACCACATGGCTGGCGGTCCTGACGCCTATAAGCCTCTGGATCGGATGATCGCAGTGGTCGCTCCGCTCCAACTCGCTAATCCGGTCCTAATCTCTCCGCCGATGAGCATTGGAGGAAACTGGACCGCCAAATCCGATACGCAGGACCGGCCTCTGCGCGTCGATCTTATCCTGGATTCAACAACTGGAGCTATCCTCATGCGTACCGATTTCCATTCCAGACCGTGGCTGGATCGCATCATCGGCACAGGAATCGCTGCCCATGAAGGACAACTCTTCGGTTTAGCCAATCAGCTTGTCAGCCTGTTTACCACGATCGGACTGGTCACACTCAGTCTTAGCGGCTTCATCATGTGGTGGCGTCGTCGTCCTGAAGGCGTCCTGGGTGCCCCGGTTCCTCTTCGCCGCGTTCATTTTTCGCGGGGCCTCATCACCTTCCTCGTGGTCTTCGGCATCTATATGCCGTTCCTCGGAGGATCAATGCTTATCGTTCTTCTGATCGAGCGGTTCGTATTGAGGAAGATCGCCGCAACGCGGTCATGGCTTGGATTACAGGCAATATCCTCGCGGTAACAAACCACAATGGGACAACATCTTTTCCCTTTAGAATCGAGTTGAGGCATGACTCGATGGCAGAACTGAGCAGAACAGGCATATCGCTTGAACAGGACTTATTGGCAGGATTCGATAAGCTGATTGCGCGAAGAGGATACAAAAACCGTTCCGAGGCGTTGCGGGACATGATTCGGGACGCGCTGCTCTCGGACGTGATCGACTCGAACAAGCCCGTGGTCGGGACCTTGACGCTGGTGTACGACCATCATGTGCCCCACCTCGCTCAGAAGCTGACCGAGATGCAGCATCACGCCGGAGCGATGGTGCTGGCGGCAACGCACGTCCATCTCGATCATCACTACTGCCTGGAGGTCATCATCATGAAGGGCCGGAGCAAAGAGATTCAGGAGATGGCTGATCGCATCCTGGCAACGCGCGGCGTAGAACTCGGTAAGCTGGTGCTGACAAACTCGGGCGCTGCGCTCAAGACGGCGAAATAGCTTCCGTCTGGACTTCAAGCTCATCCAACTGCTGCCATCTGTAGAAGGCAATCGACAGAATCCATTTCAGCAGACCGCGCATTCCATGCTCCCAATGTACCGCAAGATGGAACTCTCCCTGCGATAGCAAGCTCTTTTCATAATACCATTCTTAAAAACGTGTTATCAATGGTAGGTTGTTTAGTTCTGCTTCCAGGAATCGTTCTGTTGAACGGTAGCGCGGACGTCTGCGTTAGTCCTTGCAGGCTGTTTTTCTGCGCAACCATTCCAGACACAAACCCAGGCGTTGCAGCGAAGGACAAAGGACAGGAGTTTTCATGCGATTGGGTGGCACGAATTATGGATTGGTGTCATCAGCTATGTGGATGGCCTTATCCGTGCTGGCGGCTGCCGCGCAGAACAGCGATGTAAGGGCTGCCAGCATTATGCTCGATCCGCAGGCTCACTCGATTGCCGCCACGAGTGAAAAGACTTATTCCTCTCAGCTATCAGGAACTGTCGTTGACTCATCTGGGGCGGCGATCATTGGGGCTACCGTGCGGGTCCGAAGCGCGAACGGCATGGTACAAAGAACGACGCAGTCAGATAGAGGTGGCTCCTTCATTCTTTCGGGACTCCCGGCAGGTAATTATCGACTCGGGATATCGACTCCTGGCTTTGAAAACAGGGAAATTTCCGTCACTATGGAAACCGCCGGAGCATCGGCACCGCTTCGCATCTCTCTTGGTTTGGATTCCGTTAGCACTACCTTGAACGTGCAGGACCGGGAAGATGATCTCATTGGAATTGCCAGTTCCGCGACACAGGGAACCATAGGCGCGAAGGAGATCGAGTATCGTCCGATTCTTCGTTCAGGAGAGATTCTGGAGACCGTTCCCGGTGTCATCATCACGCAGCATGCCGGCGGCGGAAAGGCGAACCAGTATTTTCTTCGCGGCTTCAACCTCGACCACGGTACGGACTTTGCCATCTTCATCGACGATATGCCGCTGAACCTGCCGTCCCATGCGCACGGTGAAGGCTATGCGGATATGAACACGGTGATTCCGGAGTTCGTGCAGAGAGTTAATTACGAGAAAGGCCCTTATTATGCCGATGTCGGCAACTACAGTTCGGCTGGCTCGGCGCATCTTGAGTTTTTCAAAGCGCTGCCACATAACATTGTTCAAGTCGAGGGAGGTATGTATGGCTATGGAAGGGCCGTCTTCGGTGTATCGCATAAGCTTGGCGTGGGCAATCTGCTGTTTGGCGGCGAGGTGTATCACGATGACGGTCCGTGGAAACGTCCGGACGACTACTTTAAATACAACGGATTGCTGACGTACAGCCGGGGCACGAACGCAAATGGGTTCAGCATCACGGCACGCGGCTACCACGGAAAATGGAACTCAAGCGACCAGATCGCGGAGAATGCTGTTCCTCTCATTGGCTTCTTCGGCACGGTGGACCCGACAGATGGAGGAAGGTCGGAGCGGTACAGTCTGCAAGGGGAGTGGCATCACCAGAACGCAAACTCCGTGACGAAGATCACGCCCTACCTGTTTTATTACGACCTCAATCTCTATTCGGATTTCACCTACTACCTGACGGATCCGGTTCTCGGCGACCAGTTCAATCAGAATGACAGGCGCTGGGTGGATGGGGTGGATGCGCGCCACACGATCTTCAGCGAGTGGGCTGGCCGCAAGGTGGAGAACACTTTCGGCTTCCAACTGCGCAACGACTGGATCGGCAACGGTCTTTACCAGTCATCGAAGCGTGTACAAGTGGACAAGACGGATTCTGCCACCGGGAACATCCTGCCCGCGACCACGCAAAGGGACAACCTTAGGGATACTCTGATCGGTATTTACGGGGAAAATCGAATCCAGTGGGCATCGAAATTCCGCTCGGTTGTGGCACTGCGCGGCGACATGACACACCTGGACGTGACGAGCCTTGTGACATCGGCCAACTCCGGAACGATTACCAAAGCGATTCCCAGCCCGAAGGTAAGTTTGATCGTTGGCCCATGGGCAGGGACCGAATTCTATCTCGAAGGGGGCTCCAGCTATCACTCGAACGACGCGCGCGGCACGACGCTGACGATCCAGCCGGTTTCGGCGGAGAATCCTTACCCGAATGTATCCGGCGAGAAGATTCCTCCCTTGATTCCCACCAAGGGCGCGGAGTTTGGCGTGCGCACGACAGCTGTACCGCATCTCAACAGCACGCTTTCGTTCTGGTATCTGCACAGCAAATCCGAGCTACAACAGTCTGGCGATACTGGAGGCACAACGGCGTCCTCTCAGCCGAGCGACCGCTATGGCTTTGAACTAGCGAACTACTGGACACCGGCGGAACACTTGGCGATTGATTTCGATCTGGCGAACTCCAAGGCATTGTTTACCGAGGTGGACGGCGATGATGCCGCGCCGAAGAGCGATGGTGGCAGGCGTGTTCCGGAAGCAGTCGGGCTGGTAATTGCCACCGGCGTCACATTGCGCGATCTCAACAACTTTTCGGGAAGCCTGCGCCTGCGCTTCTTTGGGCCGCGCGATTTGACCTCCGACGGAGTTTATCGTTCCAAGGCAACGACACTGCTTAATGGGGAGGTCGGTTATCGAATCCACGAGAATTGGGGCATCTCTGCCGAATTTCTGAACTTGCTGAACCGCCCCGACCATGACATTGACTACGCTTATGAGTCCCAGGTAACGCCAACAGCCACGCCAGCATTCACAGACGTCTTCCACCCGGTCGAACCGTTTCAGATGCGATTTTGGTTAAGAAGGACTTTTTGACAGTGCCAGGGTTGTCGTCTCTTCGTAGAGTTGGAACCAATGAGAAGAGCCTTCGATGATATTCTGGCAGATTAGGTCCGCCGCCGCGTCCGACGAACCGTTCGCAGAACTGGAGGTGCCGTTGCGATGATGGCTGCTTTTGCGATCTCTCTTCGTTAAGGGTTTGCCCATGATAGGCTGACGATACATTACATTCTGGGTGCCCGCGAGGGCGTAACAGGGAAGTCCGGTGAAAGACCGGCGCGGTCCCGCCACTGTAATCAGGAAAATCAACTTTCAATATGCCACTCGATTTCGTTCGGGGAAGGTGGAGAGTTGGAAGTTTCGTGAGCGAAACTTCACCCTGAGAGCCAGGAGACCTACCCAGAGTAAGCAGTCGAATTTTCCGCGTGGATACGGGAAGCGATGGCTCGTTCTGATATGAGCTTTTGTGCCTCTTTTCTACGCTGCGAGGCGCATCATGCTCAGACAGAAACTCACAGCGATTCTTTATGCGATCACACTGTTTGCCCTAAGCCTTTCGCCGGGCTATTCGCAAACGTCGGGCACACAGCCCTCCATTCGTGCTACCGGTACAGTCCACGACAGCCAGGGACTTGGTGTCAAAGCTACCATCCGTATCAAAGATCCCAACGGTAGCGAGTCGACAGCCGGAACAACGGTCGAGGGCCAATTTACCCTCGACCATCTCAATCCTGGGCGCTACGATCTTTTTGTAGAAGCTGTGGGTTTTGCGGCGGTCCATCGTACTGTCGAGCTAAAAGCTGCATTGGAATCACTCGATGTTTTCGTGTCGCCGCAAAGTATCTCTACTGAGATATCTGTCGTCGCTACTGAAAACAAAGCGACGGCATCTCGCATGGATGTTCCCGACACGGAAATCCCGGCCCAGGTCAGTACTATCTCCTCTGAAACGCTACAGCAACAGGGAGTCAATGATCTTGTTACCGCGCTGCGTAATGCCTCCGGGGTCACTGCGCAAAAAATCTATGGTGTGTACGAGTACTACACCATCCGAGGCTTCAGTTCCTTCGACTCACAACTGAACGTTGTTCTCTCCGATGGTATGAGGCTCGAAGGTAATAGGATCAATACGCAGTTGAACAGCGTCGAACGCGTTGAAGTTCTCAAGGGGCCGTCCTCCATTCTCTACGGATCAGGCGCCCTCGGAGGCAGTATTAATGTCATCCATAAAAAGCCAGAGGCAACCCCAACATTTGATTTGATGTATCGCGGTGGCAGTTTTGGCACAAACCAGGTTGCAGGAGGCGCCGCCGGTCGCTTCTTTAATATTGATAGGTTGCTGTATCGAGTCGATGCTGGGTTTGAAAATAGTGACGGGTGGCGCGGCGCAGGAGCACGACGCGTCAATGTTTCTTCCAACTTAACTTTCCTGTTGGGGAACCGCGGCGATCTCTCAGTCTCCGAGCAATACAATCATGACCGCTTTAAGACCGATGCCGGCATCCCCGCAGCGATCACCGACATTCCCAACTATCCTCTCAGCACGCGCTTCGACACGCCGCAGGACTTTGAATTGGGAACAGACGGTCTGACTCAAGTCCGTCTGAACCTAAACCTGAGCGAACATTGGGTTGCACGCAATAACTTTGCGTATCGAAACTTTGACGACCAGTACTACACGGCAGAAACCCTTACCTATTTGCCTGAAAGTAGTCAGGTCGCGAGGACGTTTCTTTACTTCAAACACCACCGCCGTCCCAAGCAGAATCTTGCAGATGTTTTGGGGCATCTGCACTTGGTGGGCACAGAGCATACCCTCATCCTTGGACATGAGTATGAGGATTACTACAACTACACCGACCGCAGCGCCGCCAGCAGCGTGGCCGTCCCTCCCATCAATATCTTTACCCTCAACGAAACCTACGTTCCTGTAGGCGCATTTCCTATCAGCCGCCGTGACTACTTTGCTATCACAATCAATGCCTTTTTCTGGCAGGATCAGATCGCGCTCGGCAAACATTGGAGAATCAATGCCGCGGGCCGCTTCGACGGATATCGTCGAAGTTCGCACAACGATCCTTGGGCCAACAGGCAGGTTGTCACCAGAACTCCCGACACCAACATGAGCCAAAACGCTTATACGTATCGTGCTGGTTTGCTCTATATGCCGACTAACTCGCAGGAGCTTTATTTTACTGCGGCAAATGCCTTTAACCCGGTTACATCTGTTTCGACCGATGGAAGGCAACTCGTTCCTGAGACTGGTCAAAGCTATGAGATAGGACATCGTTGGCGCATCGCAAATGACAGCGTGAGCCTCAGCACAGCACTCTATAAGATCACGCGGCAGAATGTGGCGATCGGCTTGGCTGGCGGCATCTTCGATCAGGCCGGACAAGTGTCTTCTCGCGGAGTTGATTTCGACGCAATTGCGAACCTCGAGCATGGTATTCGGATCAATGGTAACTACGGTTACTCATCCCCGCGCTTCGACAACTACTCTACCTCGAACGGCTCAGTCATCCTGACCGGCAAACGGCCAGATTTCACGCAACGTCATGCCGTCAACCTGTGGTTAACGAAGCAGTGGATATACACGATCTCCAGTAGCCTCGGCATGCGGTACCAAAGTGCTTCATTCATCGACAACGCGAACACCTTTCGACTTGGCGGATTCACGACCTTTCAAGGGGCGCTTTCATATACCAGGAAATCGTATAACTTCAGTCTGAATGCGGAGAATCTCTTCGACCGTCGTCGGTACTTTCCGGCAGGACTCTATCAGAACCAGGTTTATCCCGGAGCACCCATCAGCGTCTATGCCACGATCAGATTCAGGAGATAGACATGCGAACCTCCCTCATCGTCAAAAAGGGGATTCTGCTGATACATCGTTGGACGGGTATTTTTTTCTGTTTGCTCTTCTTCATGTGGTTTGCGTCGGGGATAGTCATGATGTATTGCGAGTATCCAGTCCTTAGTACGGAGACACGACTTCAGCACTTGCCCGTTTTGCATCTAGAGGAGATTGTTATTGATCCACCAACTGCTCTGCGGGTAGCGAATCTTTCGCAGCCAGATCAAGCGGTCATTACATCTTTGATGGGGAGGCCGGTATACCATTTTCGCTACCGCAATAAGATCTCGACGATTTTTGCGGACTCCGGTATCGCTTTATCCGGGCTCAGCGAGCCGATTGCTCGCAAGATTGCCAGCAATTGGGTAGGCCTTGATTCTGCAAACGCTCACTTGGTTGAGAAACAAGTCGAACAGGATCAATGGACGGTGACGCAAAAGTACAGAGCATATCGCCCACTTTGGGTGTACAGTTGGCCGAGTGGAGAGACTGTCTACGTATCCGATGTCACTGGTGAAGTAGTTCAGTACACGACGCGGACGTCTCGACTGGGTGCTTACTTCGGCGCTATTCCTCATTGGATTTACTTCACCAAACTGCGGAAAGACGCGGCGAATTGGAGTCTGGTTGTCATATCGCTCTCAGCATCTGGCGCAGCGATGACTCTTTTCGGGATCATCGCGGGAATCTGGTTATATTCACCGAGTAAGAGATACCGGTTTCAGGCTGAACCAACGAGCATACCTTTTGCGGGCCAAAAGCGCTGGCATGTCATTTTGGGCCTGTTATTTGGCCTATCTGCGTTTACATGGATTCTCAGCGGCATGTTTTCGATGAGTATCTTGAAGTCAGGACCTGAGCCTATTCAGGCAATGTTGGGACAGCAACTAACAGGTGGAACATGGAAGGGAAGCGACTGGGCAAGCTATTCGCCAGTGAGTGCCCTGGGTTCAGTTCAGAGTTCAATGAGGGTGCATGAACTGGAGTTCACGCGGTTTGGGGGGCAGCCAGTTTACCTCGCGATTGAGAACGCCTCGCATTCCGCGCTTCTACTTAGGAATCAAGCGCCAGCATTCATGCAGAACGCAGATGCGTTGAAGAGCATTATCGCTAGCGCTATTTACCCGTTCCATATTGTTGAAAGCCGGACGATCACTGAGTATGAGACGTACTATATCGATCGCCGGCATGAGAAGCCGTTGCCAGCATTTTATATCCTTACGGATGCCCCGGGGGGCATGGCTTTTTACGTCGATCTGCATACGGCAAAAGTTGTCCAATCCTATGGATCGAAGGCACGATGGAATCGTTGGCTTTACCATGGCCTGCACTCGTTAGATCTTCCGTGGCTCTACCGATACCGTCCCTTGTGGGATGTTATCGTCATCGCTTTCATGGCTGGCGGGTTGGCTCTTTCGTTCACGAGCGTGGTTATTGGCTATCGACGTATCCGGACAAAAATGAAGCGGATGAAGAGGGTCCTCGTGCATGACCCAAAAAACAGAAAAACTTGAGCCCAGTTGGGGAACTGGAGTTGAAAGGCTCTCGGCCCTGAGTACCTCAACATCGAATGCAACTTGGGATCATAAGGATTGTTCGATGCTCCTGCGCATCTTTTGCCTACGTGAGCCGGGGAGCGATACTCAATTGGTGGTCACCTGAATCTAAAAAATCACTGTCGAGATAGCGGTGGGATAAGATCGCTTTACCCGAAACATCACGGCTTTATTGCTCGCAGGATCAAGATGGCAGTCCGCGACCGAAGTCGGCTTGGCAATGTGGACAGACTCAATGATCAAAGGGGAGTGGCCAAATGCATTCGACAGGTGCAGCCGCAGACGGCTTCCCCCCGGCCGACACATGAACGGTCTCGCGAACAGTCGCGGCAGAAGAGCCATCCAGACGAATGTCAGCGACATCGTCAAGCATCTGGGCCGACGACCACGTCCCGACCCAAGGGCGACCTGTAGCCTGCTGTGCAACTAACGTGTTGCCAACGATAATTCCCATCGAAATGGATGTCACCGCTAGTCGTAAAGCTGTCTTATTCAACTCTTCCCCAACCCTCTAAATGTCTGCTTAACTTAAAGTTAAGCGGCCGGAGAGATTTCTCTCCGGCCCGCTTTCGATCATTCCTTCTAGAAGAGGAACTTGAGGCTCATCTGTCCAATGCGAGGATCGCCACTGGTCGAGGTGATAGTTCCGAAGGCCCCGTTCGTCCGCGACTGCTGGGGATCACCAAAGTTAGTGTGATTCAATACGTTGAAGAACTCTGCCTTGAACTGGAACTGGGCAGCCTCACGAATCGGGAAGCTACGCATGACACTGATATCCCAGGAAGCAAACTGCGGACCGACAAAGCTTCCCTTGCGGATATTTCCATACGAGAGCTCGAGGTTCTGCGTATACCTTGGATTGGCCGAGAACGACATAGAGTTGAGCCAGTTCTTGCAAACTGCATTCGGATTGCAGGCGCTGCCGCCGTATGGGTTCTGTCCATTCCAGACCGCGCGGTCACGACCAAGGTTTGTACCCGAGTTGTTGGCAACGCCGGTTACAGTCAGAGGATCTCCACTCCGGTAGCTGAAGATGCCGTTTGTCTGCCATCCGTTTGCCAGATAGCGCACTACAGCATTTCCATCCTTCATCTTGGGTGTAACCCAGACATAAGAAATGGTGAGCACATTACGGTGGTCGTAGTCCGAAGGACCGCTATCCAACCTCTTGTAGTTCTGCTCGTAGACCGGAAGCACATAAGACGATCCCGGCACTGTGCCGCCCTCGTTCGATCCGAAGGTATTGTTGTCCGTTGCCTTGGACCATGTATAGTTCACAAACGCCGTAAGGCCATCGGTAACACGCTTCTGCAGTGAGGCCTGCAGCGAGTGATAGCTTGCATTTCCTCCCGTATCGACCAGGGCCATTGAGGTCTGAGCCTTCGATACCGGATTCTGATAGTTCCTCTGGTTGATGGGAGAGTAGTAAACCGGCTTCCCAACATTAGGTCCCTGGTTATAGAGAGGGTTGATATCCAGAGGATTCGACTGGTGTTCGCTCTGCGAGCCGACATATGCGATACGGGTCGAGATCGTATTCGTAAACTGCTGCTCCAGGGTCAGGTTCCACGAATAGGTGACAGGCACGCGCCAGCTATCCGGGAAGAAGGTCGCAAAGCTCGACGTCTGGTAGCTCGATGTCGTGAAGTAGCTTGCAGGAGGCGGCTGCGGGGCGGGGAAGATATTCTGTCCGATACTCGCGTAAGGATCAGAGAAGTCTGCCAGATTGGAGCCCGTAAAGGTGGCATTCACAGCCGCGACATAGGGGACCGAATTAGCAAAGTTGTTGTCGTAAACGCCTGGCAGACGGGATTCATAGAACTGGCCAATGCCGCCACGCAGGCTGGTTTTTCCGTCTCCGAACAGGTCCCACGCGAATCCGATACGCGGCATGAAATGCGTATAGACCGGACGGATCATGTTGTTGACGAAGCCCTGATCACCGGGGAACAACATCCCGGCAAGCGCCGTCGGATGCGTCGTCGAGATCTGGCCGTTGGCCCACGCCTCGGGGCTGAACATGCCCATGCGCCCGAACTTCTCATGCTGCGGTGAGAATGGCTCGTACCTCACCCCATAGTTAAGGGTGAAGTTCCGAGTGACCTTCCAGCTGTCCTGCGCATAATAGCCAGTCTGGTGGAAGCGGTTATTGAAGTACTGTCCCGAGGCCTGCTGGAACCCGGTAAGACCACCGAGCAGGAAGTCAGCCAGCGGGCTCGGATTCGTCGTGCTGCTGTTGAAGAGGAAGATGCCAGGCTGTTGAAATTGGTTATCAACATCGACCTTTGCCAGCTCAATATGAACGCCAAAAGCCAAGGTATGGCTGCCAAGGACCCAGTGGAAGTCGTCGCCCAACGTATAGTTGTTGCGCCGGAAGGTCGCCGCGGGATTGTCGCCGACCGTAAAGTTATTCACAACCTGAATCTGATTGATCTGCTTGAAGTCAGGCTGCCACACGTTGACTCCCAGGTCATTGACATTCGGAGCTCCCGGCAACGGACCACGACCGGCGTTCTCCATCTGGTAACTCACGATCAGGTTGTTCACCATGTTGTTGCCAAAGGTATGGGTCTCGCTGATCAATGCATTGTGATAGCTGATCGAAGCCTGGTCGGAATAGCTGAGAAGATTCGAGGTATCAAGCACACCGGCCTGATCGTACTTGTCATAGAAGTAGCGCAGGGCAAGGCGGTCGTGCGAGCCAATCACCTGATCCACGCGTCCGGTGTACTCGATATAATTCTGGACCGAGGGCTTGAAGAACTGATAGGTTCCGTTGCTGCCCGCTCCAACCGAGGGAAGATACTTCAGCAGGGCCAGCGACGAGCTGTTGTAGTCGCCCGGATTGACCTGGCAGGTGTAGGTGCTGCCCGTCTGCGTGCAGGGATAAGGATTCAGAGTCTTCGGGTTCTGGATGGGAGCCGAAAGGTCGGTAAAGGTTCCGTTCAGCTGATCGGGCGTGGGAAGAAACGCGGTTCCACCAACAGCGTTGTTACGGTAACGCGTCGCCTGAACACCAAACGAAAAGAAAGTCTTGTCTTTTCCGTCATAGAGATGCGGAATATAAACCGGACCGTTCAGCGTTCCGCCAAACTGGTTGCGCTTCAGGAAGTCGCGCGTCTTCACTCCATTCTGGTAGCTGAAGTAGTTCGCAGCATTGAAGACGCGATTACGGACGTACTCAAATGCGTCGCCGTGGAAGCGGTTCGTTCCGCCGAGCGTGATGATGTTAACGACTCCGCCTGCGTTCTGGCCATACTCCGCGCTGTAGTTGCTCGTCTGTACGCTAAACTCCTGCAGCACATCGGGGAAGGGGAATGGAGCGTTGACGTTCGTATATTCGTCCACATTGTTGCCGCCGTCCAGCATATAGTTCACCTGGTTGGGGCGCGTTCCGTTCACCGTCACCGCCGCAACCGTAGGAAAGGTCTTCGTCGGTCCCTGGTTGATATTAAGGTCCGATGCTGTAACCACACCCGGAACAAGGGTCGTCAGTGCAGCGGCGTTGCGTCCATTCAGAGGAAGGTCATTCACCCTCTTCTCGTCGATCACTTGGGACAGGGTTCCCGTGGTGGTATCTACTTGCGGGGGAATATCCGTCACGGTCAAAGATTCAGAGGTGCTCCCGACCTTCATGACCATGTTGACGGTAAGAGCTTGGTCAGCCTGCAGAGTGGCGTTCACCGTATAGGTAGCGAATCCCTGTGCTGTGCCCGCGATCGTATATTGGGCGGGAGGCAACGAAGGGAAGACATACTCTCCGTTGCCATCGGTCGTCGTCGTACCGGCCTGGCCGGTCCCAACATTCGTTGCAGTAACCGTGGCGCCGGGAACGGCTGCGTCCGTACCATCCGTCATTCTGCCGCTGATTCGTCCCAATCCCTGTGCGGAAGCATACCCACACCACAGAAATCCGAGGAGAAAAAGGCCGACAGTAAGGAAGATTCGTCGGTCATTATGATTATTTTTCGATATTGCAGTCATTCTGGCTCCAAAGTTGTTCCTTGATGCTCCATCACAAAACAGGTGATCTGGTGAATTCAGTTCGGAGGGGAGTGCTCACATTTGAAATTTATTCATATTGGAAACACGCAAAATTTTAGAGATGACATTTCAGCGTTGTCAAGCAGACGATTTGCCCATCGCAACAGGGCGTTCCATGTATTGCGATAGTTGAATAACCTAATTTTTCAACATATATTTACGTTGATTTTCCTGACCGAGGCTCATTCTCCGGCTCTCCTATGGTCGCGATTCGCATCCCAGCCCGTACGCGGAGAAAAGCCGAGAAATCTTCTCTCGAAGCAACGGAGGTCGTCGGAGCCGATAGCCGCACGATTCCCATACTAAGTCCAGAGTGCCGATGCCGCCCGGAAGGTACTTGTTGAGATAGCGCGGACGGCAGAAGCAAAAACCTGGTCCCCGTGAAAACATCCGGTGTAACCCAAATTTGTTACGCTCTGAGCCGCACACGGCAGGTGTGCCTGTCGAGTTTCAGATGTTTTTGGTATGGTTTTATCTCTTATTGGCGGCTTGCTGGCGGCCATAAATCTAGGCCTCTTCTCCGGAGAAAGGCACGCAGCAATGGTGGCCAGAGGCGGCTGCAACAGGTTAGCGTAGAGGATTTATGATCTGCCGCTTGGTACCTCTTGTGGACTGCCTTCACACTAATCACGTGTGCGCCATGCGAGTATGGTGATACGTCCGGCGCTTGAACTCATATTCTGTGTTCCGAGAAGCAGTTCGAAGTTGGGAATCCTGCCATCAGGATGCTGTATCTTCTTCAGAAATGGAAGAAGTTCGGAATCGTCGGAGACGAAGTCCCAGGCGGCTTCGGTTCCCGCCATTGAAGTCCCTTCGATAATCAGAACATTGCCGTTGGCAGAGAGATTTGGAACGAAGGCAAGAACTCCGTAGACCTTGCGCTGTGGATCGTCAGCCTTGCGCTCCCAGTGGTCAGGTTCGCCTGGTTGCGGCGCCATATTTTTTACCAGGAAGGTGTCATGCAAATAATCGTTTTTGAGTACAAAATTCATGTTGTTCTCAAAAAGTTCCACCCACGGATTGGCCTCGTTGGCGCCTACGAAAATCATGTTCCCATGTTTGAGATCATTCGGCCGCAGGTCACGGGCGTAGCGAACATCTAATACGCTATGAGCGTTTTGTGCGAGCTGACTTAGTCCGACAGCGACATCAAGATCAACCATGCTGGTGTAGCGGCGATGACTGACATTGAGTTGGACGCCTTTCGTGTCGCCTGGACGAATTTGATCGGGGGATGTTTTGAGATGGGTGTCTCTCTGCGTGCGTCCCAGATATTCGAGGAGGGGAACGGCCTGCCAGTCGAAAGCATGAGAGATAACAAGCCCTGAATCTCCAGCTACTTCAATTGTGGATTGGCCGGGTGTAAAAAGCGCCCCAAAGCGGATGAGAGGTCACTTTGTTAACTGCGGAGACTGCTCTCATGTGATCTCGAACGAGGAGCGCAGCCACCAGGAGAGCGCAGAGAACCCACGGAAATAGATTTCCGGGGCGCCGTTCCAGTACCGGAGGAACCGGGGTTCCGGATGGCTTTATGATCTCGGCCTGGGTTTGATGGATAAGAGGGGCTGGCGGCTTGGGAGCACTGCGCGAGGTAAAGACCGGTACATAGCCGCCCTTAGTATGACGATCCGAACCGCTTCGTTAACACCTTCCCGCTCGTAGTACTGATCGAGCCGCTGACGGAGACGACTTGCCTGGGTCCGGACGATGCCGTCGATGGAGCAGTCATAGTTGGGCGAGCGCCCGAACACATCCTGTCCAATGCGTTGCTCGTTTAGCTCGTCATCGCGACCCTTGAGACTCATGTCGCATATGTAGGCCAGGAGCGAGCTCAACCTCTCCGCACGGGAAAACGTCGGTGATGAGACGATGCGGCTGACAAGTTCCCTGTAAGCGAGCTCAGGCCAAGTATCCGCAGTCGCGTCCTCTAGGGATGCCACTGCGTCTGACGCATGCTCTCTTTTTCCAGGGTTCATTGGATATCCCATTACAGCATTCAGTTGTTAATGAGCAGTGAATGCGGGGTCGTCCAGGCCGTGTATCAGGATACGTGAAAAGCAAGTAAATGCCTGAAACAGAATGCCTTGACGCCCTTATCTGCGAAGTCTCGGTGAATTCGATTTCAGTTGTCGATTCCCACTGTTACTAGTCAAGTCATTGGCCACTGCTCCTTCATGCCTTGAATTGGCTTGGTCGTGAGGGGGCAATTGAGTGTTTGAACTTTTGGAGACGACGCAATGAGATTGACGAATTTTAGGAGTAGAGGGAACTGGCTTGTACCTGTAAGCCGTTTGTTGTTCCTGCTACTTATCTTGATAACGGCGAGGCAAGATGCCCATGCGCAGTTCGACTCGGCGGCAATTCTGGGAACAATCAAAGATCCCTCGGGGGCTGCTCTGTCCGGGGCCAGTGTGGAACTGCTGGACATCGCAAAAGGCGTGAAAGTGGTTCGGCAGACGGAAGCCGATGGAAGCTATGCTTTCGAGGGCATACGGCCGGGAGACTACTCCATCGAAGCGAGTGCCTCCGGATTTCAGGGCTCTAAAACGGACGTGTTTCGAGTGAATGCCGGTGCGCGGCAGCGTGTCGATTTAGCCCTCAATCTTGGAGCCGCCAGTGAAACCGTCACGGTGAGCGGGGCAGCTACTCCGCTTGAGACGGAGACCAGCGATCGAGGTCAGACGGTCGAAGGAACGCAGGCCGTAACCCTGCCTCTCAATGGCCGTTCTTATGCCGATCTCGCGCAGATGGTACCGGGTGTTCGTCGCTCTCTTCTGGAAAACGGGAATCCTCCGCGCGACGGCTCCTATGACATCAATGGCCTGAACTCGATGGACAACAACTATACCCTCGATGGCATTGATAACAACGCATATCAGGAAGCCAATCAGGGATATTCGAACCAGGCGGTTATCCCTTCTCCGGATGCGGTGCAGGAGTTCAAATTGCAGACGGACAATTACTCCGCTGAATACGGTCGAGCGGGGGGAGCGATTGTTAACGCAACGACCAGAAGCGGAACGGATAAATTTCATGGTGGCGTCTACGAATACTTCCGAAACACTGCGCTCAACGCTTTCGGCCCTTTCTATGGAACGGGAGTAAAGCCGACGCTGGTACAGAATCAGTTCGGCGGTATGTTTGGTGGCCCTATTCTGCGGAAGCGACTGTTCTTCTTCGTGGACTATGAGGGGCTTCGTTCGGTTTCGCACGCTTTGACTACTGCAACCCTGCCGACCCCTGCAGAACTCTCCGGCCTTTTCACCGTCGATGGTACTGCTACCGGCAAGGCCATTCCTATCAAGAACCCTTACACTGGCACGACCTACACAAATGGTCAGGTTCCACTGAACGACCCGAACATTGATCCAATCGCGCTGGTGACTTTCAAGTCGCTTCCTACTCCGAATATTCCGGGCGCAGCGCTTACTGCGGTCAACTATCAGTATCTTCCCGCCGCTCCAACGGTCGATAACAAAGGAGACGCACGTGTCGACTTCATTCGAAACGAGAGCCAGAACGGATTTGTCCGCTGGAGTCAACGTGCTGTTTCGTATTACCAGCCCCCGCCGTTCCCAGGTCCAGTCGGTGGCAACAGCAATGGAACTCTCTATGCGCGCACACGTCAGCTTGCAGCAGGCTATAACTGGACTCTGACTCCTACTTCGTTACTTGAGCTGCGTTTTGGACAGACATGGACGCAAAGCGGAAAACAGCCGATCTTTCTCGGTGCTCCGAATCTGCTTGCCGGAATTCCGAATGTTCCTCAGGACTCGGCGTATACCGGTGGCCTGAACGCCCAGGCAGTGTCTGGCTTCACCCAGTTCGGCGAGCAGACCACGAACCCGCAGTACAACAATCCCACGCAAGCCAATCCGCGAGTTAACTACACATGGATTCACGGCAAGCACAGCTTCAAGATCGGTTATGAGTTCGGATGGCTCTCGCAGGCGATTTCCGATTTTCATCCGAAGTTCGGCTCCGACACCTATTCCGGCTCGTTCAGCTCGGCTGGAAGCGGGACGACAGCGCAAGCAGCGAACCTTGCCGATTTCCTCTTCGGAGCACGCAGCAACTATCAGCTCAACGCGCCAAACGAGGTCAACTATCTACGCTATTGGCACATGGGCTATGTCCAGGACGACTGGAAGGTCCTGCCGAAGCTGACGCTCAATCTCGGATTGCGCTATGAGTTCATGACGCCTGATTATGAGGAGAACAATCAGATGTACAACTTCGATCCCGTAAATAATCGCCTGTTGGCAGCTGGGAATGGTACAGACATCAACAGCACTGCTCCTGGACACGTCTACGATATCCACTACGTCGGCGGAAGCTCTCTTGCAAGCCGCGGTTTGGTCGATCCCAACTACACCAACTTCGCCCCGCGTATTGGATTCGCTTACGAGGTGACACCGAAAACAGTAATACGAGGCGGATATGGCATGAGCTATGCGTATCTGTTCCGTATGGGAGGCGAGGGGCTGCTTGCATACAACGGACCCAATAATTACACGGCGACTCTGCCCAGCAACCAAACTCCGAGCCAGGGACTGTGTACCTCTCTGACGCAGGACCCAACAACCTGCTTCCGTCGGACTCAGGATGGCTACCAGACGAACTTTGCCGGACCGGTTAATTTCTCCACAACAAAATCCCAGACTCGTTATAGACCGAAGGATTTCAAGGCACCCTACGTACAGGCTTTTCATCTGTCTGTACAGCGGCAACTGCCGATGAACACAACGCTTGAGGTGGCTTATGTAGGGGACCATGCGGTCGATGAGGCTACCCTGATGGACTTCAATCAGACCCGCACCTGTCTCCCGAGTGAAATCCCGACGGCATCTGCGGGACAGTGCTCCACCTCTCTTCTCAATCGCCGTCCAATAAAGAACTTCACCGACATTCTTAGCTATACGAATGCTGGTTCGTTGATCTACCACTCTCTTCAAACGAAGCTGGAGCATCGCTTCTCTAACGGCATCTTCTTAATCAATTCCTTCACGTGGTCGCGCGCCATCGACCTGTCCGGAGCTGATCTGGAGACGTCAAACGGCGACAGCGCACTCGTGAATAAATACAACCCGGCTGGCGATCGCGGACCCTCGGGACTGAACCAGCCACTCAACGACACAACCTCCTTCATCGTCGATCTACCGTTTGGGAGAGGGCACCGCTTCGGCTCCTCTGCGTCTGGATGGCAGCATGAATTGATCGGAGGATGGCAGCTCACGGGTATCAATGTGGTCACGAGCGGTGTTCCCATCAATCTTTCCTATACGCCAAGCAGCAACCAAGTCGTTTCGACAACCAGCGCCGGCTATACGATCAGGCCAAACATGACTGGATCGCCGTCCGCAATCAAGGGACAGAGCCTCGTGAAGACTGCGAGTTCGCTCAATGGTTATTTCACCGCAGGTAACGGAACAACACCGCCTCCCGGAGTTTCTATTCCTGGGGCGACACAGTTGTTCGGCACGGCTGGCCGTAACAATTTACGCGGTCCCGCGTTCGGACAATTTGATCTCTCCGCTCATAAGCAATTTGAGGTCATAAGCGAACGATACAAGGCTGAATTCCGTATCGAAGCATTCAACGTATTGAATGCGACGAACTATATCAGCCCCAGTACCAATGTCGGATCTGTAAATAGCACGACCGGTACACCAACCTATAGCGCCAGCTTCGGCAGCTTCAGCGGTAGCTCTAGCGCGTATCCGTCACGCCAGGTGCAGCTGGCTTTGCGTTTGTCCTTCTAACCTACCATTTTCGTGGGTTGATCGTGTGCTGCACGATCAACCCATTCCTATCAATCCTGTATCAAGATTATGAGGAGCATTTTTCATCGATGAATAAGTCCGAACGAACAGTCTGCGGCCAATTTCATGTTAATTCCAATGGCCTGTTTTCTTCGCTCAAAAGCAGTATGTTCAGCAATCGACCAGCATTTCTCCCTGAAAGACTTTGGCCCTTGTTTACAGCGACCTTGATTGTGCTTATGCCTGTGGTTTCTTCAGCACAGAGCAATCAACGGGGAAGCATCAAAGAACTGTTTTCTACATCGCATCAAGGTATTGTGGTCGTTGCTCATCGCGGTTGTCATGAGCCTGCACCGAATCACGGTTTTGGATATGCACCCGAGAATTCTCTAATGGCTCTTGAGCGCTGCGTGGCGATGGGAGTGGACATGATGGAAACCGATGTTCACAAGACAGCAGACGGCTACTTGGTCATCATGCACGACGAGCGAGTTGAGCGGACCACGAATGGACATGGAAATATCGCTAAAATGACACTCGCAGACCTTCGCAAGCTCCGGCTACGTCAGAATCTGGGAGGATACTCTCAACCCCTGACCGATGAGCATGTGCCAACGTTGGAAGAGCTGATAAAGGCAGCGAGGGGACGCATCACGCTGAATCTCGACGTCAAGGACGCGATCTATGCTGAAGCTGTTAATGCAGTAGTGCGCCTCGGGGCAGTCGATCTTGTGAATGTCAAGACTCGCGCAGGTATTGGAGACCCCGCTCTGGCTGCTATCGAACCGTTTGTGCGCGCTCCATTTATCCCCGTTCTCTCCGGACAAGGTAGCAATGTCCTGGCCGTTGCAGAGCGTCAGGCGGAGGGAAGGCCAATTGCCTTTGAACTGCCACACATGACGGCAAAGGAGCTTTCCCCAATAGCTGCTTTCGCAAAGGAGCATGGAATCAAGCTGTTCAGCAACACGTTGGGCGATGGCTTCATTAGCGATGTCGGAGGCGATAACGACGCATTGCGTGATCCGGATGCTGTTTGGGGATGGGAATATCGGAATGGTGTGTCAGTTTTTCAGACCGATCAACCCGAAGCTTTGACAAAATATCGAGAAATGATGCGCTAGCAACTCCTCATAATTTTTTGTGAGTTACAAAAGTTAATGAGAGTAGGCCAATCACCAATTCGGACCAGATTTCCACTTGCCTTCGCAGTTGCAGACGATCCAGTCGGAGTGCCAAACCTTATGCCCTTCGACGAAATTGAGCGAGCCAACCAATAGAAAGGGCCAAATTGGTTCGTAGACGATTCAGACCGCAGCGTCCGGTTGCGTACGAGTCGAGCGTACTGGCAGGGATTCTATCGAGAGGATGTCATCGACGAAGCAGGGGAGACGGTGAGCAAGCGCATGGCTGTTAACCAATCCGAGCGTCCTCTTCGAAGGGCTCAAACTCAAAGAAGAGGGCCCTTGCTTTTGGAAAACGGTGTATGCACGGAGCGAAAGCTGTTCGTGCATACACCTCTTCTTTTTTAGAAGGTAAAGAGTGCCTGCACCTGAACAGTGCGTGGATTGAAGTTTTGACGTGAAGACGATTGAGTATTCACAATTTTGCCGAAGTTCGCATTATTGATATCAGTTACCGGATTACCGCGTCCAGCGCGATTCAAAGCGTTGAATGCATCCGCCCGGAATGAAATATTTCGTCCTTCGCCTAAACCAAACCCTTTCGACAAGCCTATGTTCTCATACGCGTACCCTGGCCCTTGAAGACCTGGCAGAACCGAGGGAACATTGCCGGTAGTCAGAGCCACATGGTTATTCAATGTATAGGGAACATGGGTGAACGCAGCTGGATTCAGATACTGAGGTCCAGTGTTGTGTGCGGTGTCAATGAACCCCTTCTGGTTGAGTTTGATCGGAGCACCGGTAAAGTTTGGGCGACTGGTTGCAAACATGCCATTCGCCACGAAGCTATCAGTAATAGTCAGAGTATCTCCCGATTGGTAGATACCATTTCCTGCCAGCTTCCATCCTCCAGCGATCCAATCAAGCGGTCCGTGAAGGCTTACCAGTTTGTTCTTTCCAAATGGCAGTTCATAGACGACAGTAAGCTTGAATATTTGCGGCACATGGATGAAGGATGCCTCAGCTTTTGTCGCCTTCCGGTTATAGACATCTTGTATTCCAGCATTAGTATTGGTCAGCGTCTTCGACCACGAGTAGTTTGCAAAGATCGAAAGTCCCCCTCTCATCCTCTTGGTAAGAGTTGCTTGCATAGCATCATAGCGAGACCATCCTACACCCGGGTCAAATAGCGTTACACCGCCACCGTTGAATTGAGGATATGGCGTCAGCGCCTGCGCTACGGTGCCTGTAAATCCGGGATAGGGCTTCCTAATCTCAGGATGCAGTGCGATGTTATCCAGCAGAGCATCTCCATATTGCGACAAAGCACTCACAGGAAGCTGATTCATCTGCGTCAATCCGCTAGCGCGAATTCGACGGGCAGAATTCCCGACATAGTTGATCTGACCGATCATTCCATGCCCGAGATCTATCTGAATCCCTGCGGTGTAGTTCCCATAATAGACAGGTTTAGAACCAGCGGGATTGTTAACGGTAACGCTCTGACGATTCAACTGCATAGGATCATAGTTCGGAAGCGATGTCAGAGGGGCAGGGTAAGGATCGCTGAACCTCCCCACTGCCATGTCTGAATATGGTTGCGGGTTGGTAGTGGAGTTGAGAGCGATCGACGCAGAGTAACCCGTGGTAGGAGGAAGAGTTTGTCCCTGAAATGGTTCAGCGCTGTATACAGGTGCCTGCGTATTCACACCGAAGCCACCTCTAAAGACAAGACGGGGAGTGGGGCTATATGCAAACCCAATTCGAGGAAGGATCATATTCCAGGCCGCGTCTTCAAAGCTCTTTTTTCCGAGTTGGCTAGCAAAGACCAATGCGCCCCGCAGATTTCCCGCGGCACTATTGGGAATCGACAAATCGACACCGCTCCACTGGCCGTTCGTTTCATAGAGTTTCCCTACAATCTCCCAGCGGACCCCAAGGTTTAGAGTAAGGTGCCGTGTTGCCTTCCAATCATCCTGAATATAGAGCCCTGCTTCCCGCCGACGGTAGTGCTGATTTCCGACGTAGGCGGTACTTGCGATAGAGTTCAACTGCCCCAGAAGGAAGCTGGCGAATGCGTTTCCAGCAAAGTTCGTGGTAGAGGGACCATCATCTGTCATTGCATTGCTAAAAGTAAACGTACCCGGTGCGTTAGGGTTGGTCCAGTTCGTTAGATAGAAGCGTCCCTCGAATCCGGCCTGCAGTTGGTGGGCACCATGACTAATGTAAACCTGGTCAATCAACATAAAGTCGGAGTTGCCACGCAATTGTCCCTGGTATGTACCGGCAATACCCAACGTGTTCGTCCCTCCGGCAAGGGAAGTTCCTCCGGCAAAAGCAATTGTTGGAAAACCCAAGCCACTATAGTTTGGGATTCCCAGTTTAAAAGCCCAGCTCTGGTTCGGTTGTACGCCATCGAAAGCGATTGGAGCGCGGAAATACCCCATCCCGAAATGGTTAGAGATGCTAGGAGAAAGAGTCCAATAGTGGTTGATTCGGGCTATCTGCACACCGGGGAAGGATTGGTTATAGGCGGTGTCAAGAATATTATTGTCGCTGGGCTGTGACCAGTATCGTCCAGTACCGTTGATTGTCTCTCTATAACTGTAGCTGTAAAGAAGAGAAAGTTTCTGATTCGACGTTAGTACCTGGTCCACTTTGGCTGTAATGAAATGCTGCGACAAGCCAGGATTCGTCGTTGTTGCGATATTGCTGACGACTTGATCTCCGAGGTAATGTTGCGGCCACGTTAGTTTAAGCAGATTTGCGGCAACTGGATCAAAGAGAGAGGGGGAGATCTGATTGTTTGGAAAAGGCTCGCGAACCAGTCCATTCCCCATTGCCGTCAGTCCTGTCAGAGGATCAGCCTGTCCGGCTCTCAAAACACGCGTTGTTGATGGGTTGTATATCTGTCCAAATACTACTGGCCGGCCGAGGATATCCGTCGTGGCAACCTGCCCCGATCGCGAGTCCTGTACCAATGCAGGGTTCAGCCATGCGGAGAAGTCGCCGCGGAGCATTGCCGGAGTAGGCATGGTGATGTTAGCTCCGCTGAGAGCCAGATTATTTCTACGATCGCTTTCATAATTGAAGAAAAAGAAAGTCTTGTTTCTTCCGTCATAAAGCTTCGGGATGTAGACTGGGCCACCGATCGTTCCACTATAAAGATTGAATCGCTGTTTGGATCGCGCTTGCCCTGCCTGTTTCGCAGAATAGCTGTTCGCATTTAGATCTTCATTTTGTAATAAGGCAATAAGTGAGCCGTGCAAATCGTTCGTGCCTGATTTCAGAGCAACATTCGTGACAGCGGTGCCGCCGCCATTATATTGGGCCCCCATGACGCCGACTTGTAGACTCATTTCCCTAACGGCATCGACGCTTGCGCCTTCCTCCGTGGTATCCATTGTTCCCAATGGAAGGCCCTCATAGTAGATCTCGTTCTGCTTTGTCTGGCCTCCATTGATCGATCCGGTAAAGGGAACTCCTGTAGCTCCCGGCAAATTGCTATAAATATATTGCGAGATATCTCGTTCATCTCCCGTGGCTAATACTGACCAGTCTTTCATCTCCTTTTCGCCGATGATGTAGTTGATCTGCGTCGACTCGGTCTCCATGAGTTGCTCGTCGCCAGAAACAGTAACGGTGTCGGAGGTAGAGGCAACATCAAGGGTGAGATCGACGCTGAGCAACTGCGCTACATGAAAAGTAACGCCTTTGACTAGGGCCTTGTTAAATCCCTGATGTGTGGCCGAAATATCATACGGACCAGGAGGCAGGGACGGAATATTGTAGGCTCCAGCTCCGGTAGCTGTAGCCCTATATTCCACATGGTTTTCGAGGTTGATGGCAACGACCTGAGCACCAGCAATAGTTGCGCCACTCTTGTCCGTTACCATTCCGGTTAATCCTGCGGTGGAGCCTTGTTGCGCAAAGGCCATGGAATGAGCAAATAGAAGGAACAAAGAGATCAATGGAGCAAGGCACCACAACCAATATTGGTGGGCTTTGCTCATCATATTTGTCCTCCCTTTTGATCGCAGCAGCGGCAACGCCTCCGCGGCGACCAAGTCGGATGATCGAATAAAGTGCATTAAGTGATGCATTACTTTCCTCCGAAAGAAATCAAGACAGTGTTGGAAGAGACAACCTGAGGGAACTTTTTGCGGACATTCCCTCGCACGAGAGTTGTTGGCGTAGGGTCATCATCATCCGGCAATGTCCTGTCTGGAAGGTGGTTTACAGGAGGTTACGCAGGGAAACCCTTGTGAATTGAGGGGTGGTGCAGCGGGATGGGCTTCGATTCATCGTTCAGACACAGTCTCTTGATACGATCATTTAGCAGCAGTAGGCCTTGGCATGACCCTTGATGAAAAGATAGAGGACAGAGCGCAAACTACGACGTCGGATTCTCGTTGGATTGCAGTTGAGCGAATTATTGCCAGCCGTAACTTTGCGAAGTCGGGTCGTTTAAGTGCCTTCCTGTCGTACATTGTTCAGTGTGCGATCGAGGATCGTGCGGAAGGGGTCTCAGAGCAACAGATTGGGATCCATGTTTTTGGCCGCACGCCCGGATATAACCCCGCCGACGACAATATCGTTCGCACTACAGCCCGACAGCTTCGCCAGCGCTTGGCGCTCTATTACCAGGAAGAGGGAAGCACCGACGGTCTCCGGATAGAAATTCCGCGAGGGGGATACATCCCTGTCTTCCACACTTCTGGAAGTCAGACGGCGGAGGCGATCGCTTCACCCTCGCCCCTCTCCGAACCTCAGAGCGATGCTGCAGATGCTCCCATCTCTCCCCCAAGCGCCTCTCTAAAGTGGCTGAATGTATTGCTGCTCTTGCTCATGGGTGCCGCACTTTGCCTAGGAATTGAACGAGGGATAACTTTTTATCGGATGCGCTCCTCGGTGACAGATCCTCTCTGGCGTGAACTATTTTCCGGCAGTCAGACGACTATGTTTGTACCGGGCGATGCTGGTCTGAATCTGTTCAACAATGAGGCTCACTCCTCTACTCAGCTAGCACTCAGAGACTATATCGGTGGTGGCTGGATCTACTCGCCGGTGGCCAAGTCGCCAGGGTTTGCCGGTGGCCCGGTTGCTGCCCGCCGCTATGTCAGTATTTCTGATCTCGAACTGGCAAGCGATCTCAAGGGACTCTCTCGATTTTCTCGTAGTGGCTATAGGATCAAGTTTCCGCGTGGTTTAGCAGCCGAAGATTTTCGCAATGCAAACGCTATTCTTGCCGGAGCGCCGGTGTATAACCCCTGGGTGGAGATGTTCGACGCTCATCTGAACTTTCACATTGTGTACAACGGCGAAGGCGATAGCACGATGTATGTTGTCAATCGCAAGCCGCTCTCTGATGAACCTTCCAGATACGTGGTTGCGCCAGCTCGGCAGGGGTTTGGATACATTGCTCTCACTGACAATCTGGAGGGCGATGGCAAGATTCTCTTGATAGAGGGCACATCGCATCTGGGAGTAGACGCTGCCATTTCATTTCTCTTCAACGATGGGAAGATGGCTCCGATCATCGCGAAAGCAAAGATAAGCAATAAGCCTATATCTAATTTCGAGGTCCTGATCGAAGCCAACTTTTTGAAGGGCAACAGCGGTGAAGTGACAGTGCTGGCTACACGGTTTTATCCGAAGTAGCCAGCCATACAGAGACAGTCAGAGCAGATGTTAGTGAATTAGAGTTATCAACGAACATCTTTCTTTTTTTCTTTCCCTTGGGTGGCAAATACCAGGACTTGATTGGCTACAGGGCGTTCGCGTCCAATGATTCCGGTTTGGATTGGTGAGTTCAGGATACGAGGCTTCCCATCCGGACCTTCGGCAACAAGGGTTGTGGAGCCTCCGCCATCGAAATTGATGGCATCGCTGGCGCCTAGGCCAAGAAGTAATTTAGACAAATCGTCGAGGGTCATCCCTACGCTCGTTGTCTGACGTCCATCGACTGTCACAATCCACGCACGCTTCCGGTTACGAGACAGAGCGAAGATCGTTCGTGGCTGAGGGTGGGTTGCATAGGCAAGTGTTGAGGCCCGGATTTTGCCGGCGTCCAGGATTCTGGGACCCGCCGCGACGCCATCGGAGAAGCCCTGCGGGCAGCGCTGCCCATCAACGATCAGGGCCTTTGCGTGGTTGAAGCACAGCATTGAGTCCACACGGTCATCTAACCCCTCTTCGACAGGGGACACTGTTTTTCCGTCGGCGATGACCGCACCCGATGCATTCACCGGCTCTCCCTCATGGGGGTAGAAGTCGTCAGCTCCCTTGTGTCCCCCACTGAAAGGTAGAAAATAGCTAGCGTTGATAGCGAGTTGAGCGTGATGATCCGCCAGGTAGGTACTGGTCAGGTGCGCGACATATTCCATCCCCTTGCTGGTATCGCCGGGAGTAACAGCAAAACTCATGCCTTTCTTTCGCAGATCGAGTGCAACGATATGGATGTGCTGTGGCTTGTCGCCCTGTAACGTCTCTTGCGTGTAAACGATTCCTGGAAACAGTGTTTCTCCTGTCGGCCTGTCCCTGTGCTGTGCAAGAGAGTCGGGGATTGAGAGAAAACCTCCCCAAAGAATAAGACCCAGAGATAGGGCCTGTTTCACGATAGATGCCTTTCGGCCACCGCCGATGAGGGAGGGACGGGTTTTCTTGTTCGGATCGTAGCCAATCTGGACCCTCGTTTTGGATGTGATGCTACTTTTGGTTGTAGCGTTCAATGGCGTCGTAGAATCGGTTTCACGAGCCTCGTCTGTTGACTGTATTGGGATGGAGGGTAAAGTACGGTGTAAGGAATGGGCATTCATCTCGAAATTCTTCATTTGGGATAGAGTCGAATATCTTAGTGGAGACTCTTATGTCACAGTCATACCCGAGAGAGGCTGATGTTGGCAGGTAGTTCACAGAAGACTACATCGGTGAAACCATGTGGAATTAGTTTTCGGACGGCCGTAATGATCTCTCGCTTATATCAAGGACCACGGGCATCCTGATGAGCCGACGAAATGCGATCCGCTGTTTGTGCCCAGCACCTCGTGTCCCTACCAATAGGACATCAATCAGGTTATTTTTGAGTTAGCTTGCACTCGAAAGAGGAGGCGGAATTTTTGTTGCCCATTCCGGAGTACTCAGCAATCTGCGGGTAGGCGCATAGCGGTCGAGTCATCTTCGCTCCTTTGGCTGGCTCATCGTCGATGAACTTTGTGCCTATAACGGTGGACGGGGCGCGATCTTTCTCGACCCAGTCCACCAATCCAAGGTAGAGATTGTGTTGGGCATCCTTTCCCGTGTTCGCCTCGTCCTGCCCGAAGGCATTGGCGCCAGGTCCACCGCCACAATGTTGCATGCCCGGAACCATGTAGAGCCGTAGAGACTGCTCTGCCTGCAGCTCACCAACTTCCGATGACACGCCCTTGTAGTAATCGATGGTATTGAGCGCGGGAATTGCCGGATCATTCCACGCCTGGAACAAGATCAGCTTGCCTCCGCGAGCCAAGAAAGGTTTGAGTTTTGGATCGGTAGCGTCCATTGCCTCGGCTGTCTTTTCCACCGCAAGCTTGTGCGCGTCTTCAGGCTTTACCTTCTGATGATTCCAGTGGGGATCGTTATAGACCATATTGCCAAGTATCCGTAAACAAATCCCGCACCTGAGCTTTTGTCCGGGTGCGGGCCTGTGAGCGAGTGTACCCAGCCGCCTGGTCCATCTTCAGCTCCGGGAAGAAGCCCGGGTAAGATTAGATGGCTGTCTATGTCATGAGTCCCAGAATAGATCGCCTTGAGCGCGCCGACCTGTGGCGTCGTGAGACACGAATATGACTCTGTTCCTTTGCACAACAGAACTTCTGGATTGAAATGACATTCGCGGGGATCGTTGAGCACACCGTCCTGGACTCCATCGCTGGCATCGCACTCCTCAATGACAGCGCGACTGATAGCGGAGATCTTTTCAGGGGGAATGTATGCGTCGCCATCCATCTTCTGAAGTAAGTCCAATCCGCCGCTGAGCAGCGAAGTCCAATTATTGGCAGGAGCTCCGGCAAGGATGCCATCGTAGTCCGCCGGATAGCGTTGGGCTTCCATGAGCGCCTGACGACCACCGTTAGAGCAACTTGCAAAATAAGAGTGACTGATGGAATGACCGTAAAACGATTCAATGAGATTCTTGGCATAGACGGTCATCTCGTGGACGCTGCGGTAGCCATAGTCTTTGATCTTCTCGGGATGTCCCAGCGCCCAAGCCGGATTGGCTCTGGTGTGGCCGGTATCGGTACTAGCGGATGCATACTGCTGAGTCACTGCAGCTGCCAAGCCCGCATAATCGATGTAGCCGGCGAAGCCTCCGTTGCCTTGCCCCTTGAATCTTCTGTTCCAATGCGCTTCGGGCAGCCAGACCTCGGCATGAATTTCCGAATCTGCGGTGGGTGCCAAGGTTGCTGTAATTCGGCAGAATGCCGGTACCTTCTTATAGGAGGGTGGGACCTGTTCGCCTGCCTTAAGATTTGGCGGAGTGAAGGCTCCTGCTTTGACAGCCTTTACCATCTCAACTTTCGCGTTGGGGAATGTGGTGTGGGCCAGACTTGCGCAAGCTGATTCCGCCGAGGCTTGCGTGAAAACTGAGAAGAATCCAAACCAGACAAAAAGGAGCAAAGGAAGAGCGCGAAGGTGCATGACGTAAGATCCCAAATCAAAGGCAATGAGACAAGTGAATATCAAGCAATATAGTCAGGCTGGCTATATCGGAGAGCATCCCTTGAGTTTGGTTTTGATTGGAGATCCATGCGCTGTGGAAATTTTGTCATCAACACTTAATACGGAGCCTCCTAACAGGAGGGCAACTTCGTTGTCTTCATATTAGATAAACATTTATGCCAGCCATTTTCCCAAAAGGTCAGAATGAGTCCAGGAGGTCCGACCGAGACCGGATCTTCTCCAGCAGGTATTCTTCACTGCTGGAATGGGCGACGTTCATTACCCAGGGAAGCAAGCAGGTCGCTGAGGACCTGGTTCATGATGCCTATGTTCTGTTCACAATGCCGACATCCGATCCGGGCGATATCCGAAATGTCGATGGATACCTCTACACGATCCTCAAACATCTTCATCGCTCCTCTTTGAAACGCTTTCAGCGATATCCAATGGAATCGCTTTCGCTGATTGACTATGACTCTTCGTTGAAGAGCTTGATGGCTGCCGAGCATGAGGAGACGGATCTTATCGAGGTCCAGGACAACCTCTGGACTGTTTGCCGGTATTTTTGTTCTCGGAAAACGGAGACCAAGAGCGCAAGCCTGATCCTGCTCCGGTTTGTGCACGGGCTGGAGCCCGAAGAACTTGTCTATTGTGTTGGGCTGAGATGGAATGCCATCCGCCAGCACATTCATGTTGCACGCACTGAGGTCAAAGCATATCTTCGCTCGCCAGAAAAGTTTGCCTCGATTAGTACAAGAGGCGAAAGCTTCATAGAGACAAAGCATATTCACGCTTTGCCTCCGGAGGTCATGGTTCAGGAGCTGAGACGCTTTCTCTTTTCGCAAGAAGAAGGAGTTTGCCTTTCTGCGGAAGAGTTGTTGAATCCGCCGACAGCTCTCAGCGCAGGAGTTCTGGCTCATATTGTCAGTTGTGAAAGCTGTCTGGGTATTCTTCGGCGAGCATACAAATCCTCGGGATATCAAGATGGGGGAGATGGACGTCGGGGAAGCGGGGCAGTCCGAAAGCTGTCAGGGAAGGGAGTTTCCGCAGCTCGAAGTACCCAGGAGAAATCGCAAGCTTTGTTTAGGCATTTCCCGGAAGAACTGCAGGTCGCTGTCAATGGGCTATGGGTAGCCTGTCAGGAGATTACGTCGGAGGAGAGCCGTCTCCATCTTTCTATTCCGGATAGCAAAAAGATAGACTTCGTTGAAGTCTTCAGCGAGCAACATCAGCGATTAGCACTGTTGTACGTCGAGGATCAGCCTCCTGTTGGAGCAAACTCATTGCGCCAGGAGATCAGGTTGAGCTCCGGAAGGAGCTTGTCCCTTGTTATAAGCTTCAACTCGACTGGAGCATTGGTAAATGTCGAGTATAGGGAACCGCTCGATTTCCTCGATCAGATATCTCTTCGTGGAGTCATGGCTCCATCCACTTCTATCTGGCTAGGCAAAGCACGAATTCCCTTCGAGCTTGCATTTCTAAAGCTCCCTCTCATGGCTTTTGCCGGTGCTGTAGCAGTCTCTGTGCTGATAGGGGCGTTGATCTGGCGCAGCGGTGCCGTCGGTGCTCCGGATACTGCAGCGTCGATACTCGCCTCCGCGGCGCAGACTGAAAAGAACCTCATCGCCGCACCTGGGGCCGTACACCGGCTGGTCCATGTCCAGTCTTTCGCCGGGAATGGCGTATGGGAGGATGCGGGACAGCTGGAGTCGTGGAGTGACCCAAGCAAGCAATTGGTTGCTCGCCGCTTCACTCGGAACGGCCATCTGCTCGCCGAAGAACTGAAACAAGATGGCAAGAGTGATATTTGGATAGATCGGAGTTTGAAGGGAACGGACAAGCAGCTCACCGATCTCAATTTCAGCGACATGAGTTTGTGGGATATGGATGCCTCTGCTGATGACATGAGAGCCATCGCGCCTGAACCAATGGAGACTCTGGAAACGAGCAACTCCCTTTTCTATGTTCTTCTGGAATCCTCGAGAAAAGGTAGCACTGTTCTTCAGGAGGCTGTTCTTGTAGTAAACCGGGGGAGCCGTCGCGTGGATGAAGAGGATCTTACCTTCAAGGAAATGGGGCGGTCTGTCAAAGTTCGCCTTGTGCCCGCAATCCTTGAAGTCGTGAAGGACGGCCTCGTCCCGCAGGGTGTGTTTGCGCGGAGCTCCCAGAGAGCTAGCGATGCTGGACTTCACCCGTCACACTTCGCCGTGCCAGCGAGACTGTCTCCCGATCTTCAGGTACACGCACTTTATAGATTGAGTCAGGTAGGCGCAGACATGCGCGGTGAGGTAAAGCTCACGAAGTCTAACGGGAGACTCCTTGTCTCAGGAGTGCTCGACAGTGACAATCGCCTGAAACAGATTCAACAGGCTCTTCGCCCACTGGATCACAGCTCCCTTATCTTACGTCTCAGCACCGGTGCCTTGGCGAAGCCCAGAGCGACGAGGCTGGTATCTGCGGAAGCGGAGAGCACTGCAGATCGGATTCCGATGGACGCGCAGTTGCGAACCACGCTTGGTGCACGAACTTCAGATAAGCAGCAGTTCAATGAGCAGGTTCAGGCGTTCGCGGAGCAGGCCCTCCAGCGTTCTTCGGCGATAAGGCAACACGCGTGGGCTCTAGTGACCCTGAGCAGGCTCCTATCCCCACAGGAGCTTCAAAAACTCAATCCGGAGGCCCGCAAGGAATGGTTGCAGATCATGGCACTGCACTCCACACTCCTTGAAGAGGAATTGGGGGCATTGGAGGGTCAACTTGGCTCGGCATTTCCGCATGATATGGTGCCAGAGCACAGGATGCCCGATTTGACACAGGCTTCAGAGCTTAGCAGCGGGGCGGAACTCCTCCTCACTCATGTGCAGAAGACATCCAGCATTGTCGATTGGTCTTTCACCCTTTCACCATTGGAATCGAAATCACCAGGACCGATCGACGAGACATTCTGGTCCAACGTCCATGAGACGAAAGAGCTGGCCCAACAGATTTCTACAACAGCAACTGATCTTTTGCGTGGCATGCAATAACGTCCCGCAGTCATTCATCTCCTAACGATCAATTTATTCCCGGAGTCTAGCCAATGCTCAACACCAGAAGGAAATGTGCGCACGTTTTCAGACGAAATGTCCAGTTTGTCTTCCTGTTGCTTTTTATTCTCTGTGTGAGACCGTCGCTCGCACAGTTCGAAACGGCGACCCTAAGTGGCACCGTGATTGATCCACAAAAGGCTGTCGTCGCCGATGCCATGGCAACCGTCAGAAGCGATGAAACCTCACTTGAGCGGCAGGCGAAGACGAACGCGCAAGGTCTCTTTGTCTTCGGCTCCTTGCCGATTGGACACTACACCCTGCGTATCGAGCGGACGGGATTCGCAACCTTCGAGATGCGCAACATCGTTTTGACCGTAGCCGAGAGCCTGGCAGTCAATGCGCAGATGAAGTTAGGAGATGCCGCCGAGACGGTCAATGTCGATGGGTCAGGGGAATTGGCTCTCGAGACTGATTCCAGTCAGCGTGGACAGATCGTCAACCGTGAGGAGATCCGTGCATTGCCGCTGGTAAGCCGGCAATACTCGCAGTTGGTCCTGCTGACAACGGGAACGATGCAATCGCAGGCAGGCATTAGCAATGGCAACCTTGCCCGCGAAGGCGCTTTCAACGTGGACGGGCTCCGCAGCACCTTCAACAACTACCTGCTCGACGGTCTGGACAATAATGCTTATGGCACATCTAATCAAGGGTTTTCCAATCAGATCATCCAACCTTCTCCGGATGCCGTGGCTCAGTTTCAGGTCGTCACCAACAACGAGAGCGCGGAATACGGACGCGCTCCCGGCGCAACGGTTAATGTTGCTTTCGCCAGCGGTTCAAATCGGTTCCATTTCGACCTGTATGAGTTCATTCGTAACCCGGCATTCAATGCCATCGGCTACTTCTCGGGGGGAAATCCGAGTATCCGGAGAAATCAGTTTGGTGGAACCTTGAGCGGACCGATTATCAAGAACAAACTGTTCTTCTTCGCCGACTACGAAGGGTTTCGGCAGAAGTTCACGACGCCACACTACTCTACAATCCCGACACCAGATCAGATTCATGGCATCTTCTCCACCGTGATCACGAATCCTCTTACCGGCAAGAGGTACGTGAATCCAGACGGCAGCCCTGCACCGATTCCGGCGGCCGACATGTCGGCCGCAGCTCGAAAGATCTCGGCTTTTTTCCCCACACCGAACGTCTCTCTGGGGGGCTTGAACTATCTCCAACTCCAGCAACTCAATGACAACCTCGACAAGTACGACCTGAAGCTCGACTATGTGCCGAACGATAAGACTACACTCTTCGCCCGTGTGAGCCAGAGCAAAGAGAATGCGCTACAAGGTCCAACTCTGCCGGGGCCGCTCGATGGAGGTGTCGCAGGTCATATACGCATCATGAACCAGCAGCTTGCTCTCGGTGTAACACGACAGATCACTCCGACGCAGTTACTCGACGCTCGCCTCGGTGTCTCTTACACGAAGGGCGGTGACGCTTCGGTGGTGATCGGCCAACCCGGCGCAGAAGAGGCCTTTGGAATCCCCGGCCTTACGACTGATCCGCGAATTGCAGGCGGGATGCCGAGTATCTTTATTAACGGCTATTCTCAGATTGGCCGTTTGGCAACTGATCCGCAATGGCAGTATCCTTTCGTCTTCGACCCGAAGATCAACTACTCATGGACCAAGGGCAAGCACTTCCTTAAATTCGGCTACGAGTACGAGCAGATCCGAACACAGGTTGAAGATGAGTTTCCGCTCTATGGTCTCTATATCTTCTATGGTGGATTCAGCGGCAATTACTTCGCCGATTTTTTGCTGGGCACTCCCTATCAGTTCGAACTGACAAATCTGACGGTCTCTCATATTCGTCAGGTGATGCACAACGCGTATGTCCAGGACGACTGGAAGGTCAACAAGCGCCTCACGCTCAACTTTGGACTGCGGTATGAATATGGTTCTCCGTTGTGGGACAAGGACAACAATCTCACCAACTTCGATCCGGTTACCTCGGTTACAACAGGCAAGATGGTCAACGCACAATCCGGCGGAGTAGCCCAGCGCGCCCTGGTCAACCCAGACAAAAATGACTTTGCTCCCCGGATTGGATTTGCCTTTGGCGCTACGGATTCGACCGTGATTCACGGCGGGTTTGGTATCAGCTATGTTCACTATTATCGGGCTGGATCAGGCAACCTGTTAGCGTTGAATGCACCAAACACACTCTTTGCGCAGCAGACACAACTTCCCGGGCAAGCCAACTTCAGAACCTTGGATCAGGGGTTTCCACAGGGTTTCAACGACCCGGCTAACTTCAATCCGATAACGGTCAACGTCAGCTATATCCCAAAGAACTTCCGCGATGGCTACGTGGAAAGCTACTTTCTTTCCGTACAACAGAAGCTTGGAAGGGATTCCATGCTTGACGTGGCGTATGTCGGAAATCATGGTCTGAAGATGATGGAGATCGGCAACTATAACCAGAGAAATCCAGCGGCGGGCATCGATGCGACGGGGCAGTTCGCCCGACCAATTCCAAGTTGGGGTGATATTACCTACGCATTCAATGGCTCTTATAGCAACTACAACGCTCTGCAGGTCCGATATCAACAGCGACTCGGCCGGGATCTAACGCTTCTGAACTCGTTTACTTATTCCAGAACGTTCGACAATGCATCGGGAAACCACGTGCTGTGTTCACAAGATAGGCGCCACGCTTCATCTTGCCGATCAGCTCGTCGTTGAATAGATCAAGAGTGCCGGGATGCAGTGGCGCATTGATCGTCACTACGTCGCAGACCTTGACCATATCTTCTACGCTTTCATGGTGCGTCAGACCAAGCTCCTTCTCAACCTCCTCTGGGACACGATGCTGATCGAAGTAATGCAGCTTCACATCGAAGGGCTTCAGACGTTTCAGCACTGCGAGACCAATGCGGCCTGCAGCGACTGTACCGACGTGCATGCCTTCGAGATCGTAAGAACGCTCAACGCAGTCCGCGATATTCCAACCGCCCTTGAGGACCCACTCATACGAAGGGAGATAGTTGCGCACCAGCGAGAGGATCATCATGACCACATGCTCGGAAACGCTGATGCTGTTGGAGTATGTCACTTCGGCAACGGTGATGCCATGCTTGATGGCAGCTTCGAGATTGACGTGGTCCGAACCAATGCCGGCCGTAATCGCCAGTTTCAGCTTCTTCGCCTTCTCGATGCGCTCCGGCGTCAGGTAGGCGGGCCAGAATGGCTGGGAGATGACAATGTCTGTGTCGGGAAGTTCACGCTCGAAGACCGAGTCAGTGCCTTCCTTGTCTGACGTGACAATGAAGGTATGACCAAGGCCTTCGAGGTACTTTCGCAGGCCAAGCTCGCCGGAGATGCTGCCTAGGAGTTCACCGGGCTTGAAATCGATGGCCTCCGGAGTCGGAGCCATCTGGCCACCCGGATAGTGATCGATCTTGGGGATGTCATTGCGAGCGTAGCTCTTGGGATAGCCGGTAATCGGATCGTCGTACAGTACACAAAGTATCTTTGCCATTGTTTCCTCCAAGTACGCAAACAACGCTTGCAGAGCGAAACAACGATGGTCAAACAAAGACCTTCAATGGGCCAATCGAAGAAATCGATCATGTTTACAGTACCGTGAATCAAAGACGGAGCTGGGCAAGTTGCCGATTCACTTCTTCGCGAAATTTCTCGTGCTTTGCTAGGTCAAGAAAGGATCGAGCCACCGAGGGCAGTGGATCGCGATCAGAAGCGACGAGGCCGACTGCGTGCGACGCGTCCGGTTCGATGAGGGCAAGCGCAACGAGTCCGTCAACCTCACCGATCAGGGAGAGGAACGAATTGGGTACGACAGTAGACCACTGACCGAACTTCAGATGTGCCCACAACGTGATTAGTGAGTTCGTTTCGATAACCGCATTGACCTCAGCTCCCACCTCGCGGAAGTGCATGTCGATGATCCTGCGGTTCTGCATATCCGCCGTCAGCAGACATAACGGATAGCTCGACGCCTCCGCCCACGAAATGGTCCTCCGATCCTGTACACCTGGTTCCCTCCGAGTCAAGAAGACGTAATGTTCGGTATAAAGTTGGAGTCTCCGAACCCTCGCAAGCGGCTCGTTGTCGAGGTATGTCATCCCGATATCTAGGGTCAGGTCGTCGATGCCTCTTTGGATTTCAATGGAGGTTAGGCTCCGGATGACGGTATGGGTTTGGGGATGATGCCTGGCAAAGGGGGTTGTGAAGAGCGAGATGACCGGCATCGTGACCGGGATCGCTCCGATCTTGATATATCCCGTCAGTCCTCGCTGCATTTCGGACAGACTCTGTTGCAAACCCTCATAGTCTGCGATCACGTGCTTCGCCCACTCAAGAGTTTTCTCTCCCTCCGGAGTGAATCCCACAAAGCGTTGCCCGCGCTCGACAAGCAGAACGCCGAGACTTTCCTCCATTTGCTTGATTCCTGCAGAGAGTGTGGACTGCGTCACGCGACAGGCGGCGGCAGCGCGAGCGAAATGCTTTTCGCGGGCCAGCGCCGTCAGAAATTCAAGATGTCGAAGGATCATAGGCTTTATTTCAATTCAGATCATATCGTTGCGTCTTCACGATTTCTCCACTCTAAACTCGGTAGAGATCAACTCGCCGTATTCCTGCAGAGTTCTTCTTCGCCTGGCTTGTTCCGATCAGTTGCGCTGCCAGAGGCGACATCTGTGCCGATCAGATAGGGAGCATTTTCAATGCGAGATCGGTGACGCGTTTCATCTCTGCCTTACTATCTCCATTGGCAGCGAGTATGCCTAGTCCATACCAGATGGTAGACACGAAACGTGTCAGATCTGAAATATTTGTAGTCTCGGGAAGGTCACCTTCGGCCTTTGCTCGCTTGAATCGCGCTGACAACTGAGCCTCCCCTGCTTTGCGCCAATCGATGAGAGCCTGCTTCACAGAAGCGGCGGCCGGTCCGGTAGCGAGTGCGCCCTGGGTCGATAGACAGCCGCGTGGATTTTGCGGATTACCGAGCACGTTCACTGAGCCTCGGAAGATACTTTCGATGACGCGCACTGCCGTCGGTTCTTTGAGCGCGAACCTCAGATAAGAGGTCGGCCCTTCCCCATACCGTGCCAATGCCTTGAGAAACAGGGACTCCTTGTCGCCGAACGTGGCGTACAGGCTGGCACGATTGATGCCCATTGCCTCCGTCAAGTCATTGAGCGAAGTGCCTTCGTATCCTCTTTCCCAAAATAGACGCATGGCAGCTTCGAGCGCAGTCTCTTCACTGAACCCGCGAGGCCGCCCCATCTTGACGGTTGTCACTTCACTCATAGCCGCTGCCATCTAGAGCATTATTTTAACCGATTGTTCCGAAAAAAGTTTGCGACCAGCCTGCAAGGCCGCACATCTAGAACGTGTGGTCAAAAAGTATTGCAGGAGAGATGAATGTCCAAGAAGCTTGAAGGTAAAATCGCGCTCGTCACAGGTGGCAGCACGGGGATAGGGTTTGGAAGTGCAAAGGAGCTTGTTGCTCAGGGAGCCTACGTCTACATCACGGGCCGGCGCCAGGCGGCACTCGATGTAGCTGCTAAGGAAATTGGTTCAAATGTCACAGCCATACGTGCGGATTCCTCAAAACTCGCCGATCTGGATGCGGTGTACGAACAGATCAAGAAAGAGAAGGGAAGGGTAGATATCGTCTTCGCCAATGCTGGCGGTGGAGAGTTCGTTCCGATTGGCTCAATTACGGAAGAGCACTATGACAATACCTTCAACAGTAATGTGAAGGGTGTCGTGTTTACTGTGCAAAAGGCTCTCCCGTTGATACCGGATGGAGGTGCGATCATTCTCAATGCGTCAGTTGTGTCTATTAAGGGCCTGCCCGCATTCAGTGTTTATTCCGCAACCAAGGCGGCAGTGCGCTCGTTCGCTCGTACTTGGACGACTGATCTGAAGGACCGCAAAATCCGTGTGAACGCAGTTAGCCCAGGCGTGATTGATACGCCAGGATTGAGCGGCCTCGTGCCTCCAGACCAAAAGGATGGTTTATACAGCCAGCTCGCTTCTTTCGTTCCTCTGGGTCGCCTCGGTCATGTAGAGGAGATAGCCAAGACCGTGGCATTTCTTGCCTCGGAGGATGCAAGCTTCATAGCTGGAGCTGATATTTTCGTCGATGGCGGGCAGGGTCAGGTTTAGGGCTGTCAGGTATTTAAAGGGTGCGTCTTAAGTCCGGACGCACCTGCTCCACCATCTTCGTCAGAACTGTCATTCCCGCCTTGGCTTGAACTGAAAAGCAAGAATCCGTATTACCGCCAATTCCTGATGCGGGTAGAAATCAGACCCAGTGTGGACAATGTTTGATATACCTCTACACCCCATCATGGATTTATGACTGCTTTGCCAGAGTGCGCTGGTTAGGCACATCATGTCTCTCATGGAATCGACGGTACCGGTCAAGTAGTGATGCAGGTCCCCTTGCTCGGAGAAAGACCAGATTTCCTTCGATCGACCTTATTCATAATCTCGATGACGGGTTTGGCTGAGACGCCAAGCTGGGTCAAGACTGCTTCTACCTGAGCTTTCTGCTCGTCACGGACAGGGCTTGCAGAGTCCTGGACATGGAGAAGCACTTCGGCTCGCTCGACTTCTTCGAGAGTGGCGCAGAAGCTCGTGACCAACATGTGGGGAAGGTTGCGGATGAAGCCCACGGTATCGGAGAGAAGGATCTTGCGGCGGGAGGGAAGCTGCAGCAGTCGAAGCTTGGGGGCGAGAGTCGCGAACATCCGGGCCGATTCGAGCACGTCGGCCGCAGTGAGGGCATTGAAGAGGGTGCTCTTGCCGGCGTTCGTGTAGCCGACCAGGGCGACAACGGGTACCTTTGGCTCTCGCGCCGCAAAAGGCCGCTGGAAATGGAACTCAACCGTCTGGTGAGTTTGGAAAAGCTACCCATCGGCGCAGCCGAGCCCGGAGTGGTATCACGATGAGTTCTGCATTTCCATTCGGCAAGGTCTACGCCCCTGCAGCGATCATTGCAATGGTCACAATGTACGGTCTGTTGTCCGCACTGTTTGGCGATGGAGTGTGGGATGAGCTTTCGTGGGTTGCATTAGCGGTCCCGCTTGCAGTGGTCGTATGGAAATACACCAGAGCAATTCGCAGGAAGTAAGTCCCACCAAACAAGAAGACTACGGATAATGGCGATTCGGTATCTCGTCAAGCATGCCACCAGATCGCCTTCGGGCATACATTGAATAACCTGACTCGCGGCAGGCTCTTTTTTGTCAGTCTTTCCCCGTTCCCAGACGTGCCGACGCTACCGCCCCGGACTCATCCTGCGCAGCCGACAGGCTGGACACAGGTTGATATCGGACTTAAATTGTCGTAATTTAAGCGTATCGATTGTAAGAAGGTTTCGGTCTTTGAGCAGACCCTCGCGGCTGTCTTTTGGCCGAAACACCGCGAGGGCCTGGAGATCGACAACCTGAAAGGCTGAGCGACTGGTTTCCGAGTATATGGGGACGCCAGCTATTGAAGCAAGAAAGGCATCTGCATGGCTGGCAGCATTCTCTCCTGGAACACGACTGCGCCTGCGGCTCGCGTTGACGAGCACGTGCCAAGTTCTTTTTCCGAAGGAGCGGAACAAGAGCTAAGCCATATTGACGAACTCGAAGCGCTCTATCTCATCCGCCGTCCGGAGATGATTCGGTTTCTTGTCGGATTCGGTGTCGATCTGGTCGAAGCCGAAGACATCATGCAAGAGGTATTTCTCGATGCCTTCGATGGGCCGAAAAACCGGAAGCGCCCGGAGAATCCGTATTACTGGATGCGAAGGTGCGCCCGTAATCTTGCAATCAGCCGTTATAGACGCGACAAGCGGGAGATCCTTGCTCCGGCAGAACGGTGGAAGAGTTGGGAGAATACCCTTCCCGACACAGCCGCCAGTCCCGATGGATACGTGTACCAGCAGGAATGCGAACTACGCCTGGCGCGTGCAATCTCCCAACTCACTCCAATCGAACAACAATGTGTGATCCTGCGAAGCCGTGGTGTGACCTTCCGCGAAATCGCTAAAGCTCTCGATGTATCCATGCAGGATGCGGTCTATACCACCGATAAAGCCATCAAGAAGGTGCGGCTGAAGGTCGGGACGACGAAGCGGTAAGCTTATGAGTGCATGGCAACCCAGGAACATCCATCTTCGGCAGATTTACTGCTGTGGCAGAGCGGCGAACTGAGTTCCGAGCGAACTGAAGAGGTGCGCCTTCATCTGCAAGGATGTGAGGAATGCCAACACGAAATTGCAGAGCTGGAATCCATCTATGATGGAGTAGCTACGGTTGATGACCGTACTGCACAGTATCGCGTTCGAGATGCGCTTGAGGAAAGACACCTCCACTTTTGGAAGAGACTTCAATTCCGTCCCCGCTGGACAGCAGCAACTGCATCGATTGTGATCGCCGCGCTGCTACTCGTAACCTTCACCGAGTACACGCCATCGGCCCGCGCCGAAGCCTTGCTATCCCGCGCCGTCAAAGAAGAGGTGACAGGCCAGGAACATGCCCACCTTCTCAAGATTCAGTCATCAGGTGTGAACTGCAATGTCGTCGTTCGCCACGCCGTTGCCGTGGTTTCTGCTTCGAATTCCGACCAAAGCTTATGCGGTCGGCTAACTACCAACCTGCATGATGCGGGTTGGAACTGGAATGATTTACTCTCTGCCCGCAGCTTCAAGCAGTGGCGGGAAGGACTCAAAGAGAAGAAAGACGCGGTTCGTAAGCTCTCCGACGCTACCGAAGTCACGACCACAACCATCCATGGCCCTCTGCGTCGCGCAACCCTGCGAGTGCGCTCGATAGACTATCAGGCAGTCCAGGCGCGTTTTGTATTTGCTTCCGGTGCCGAGGAGGAACAGCCGGAGTTTGAGGTGACGGAGAGCGAGGACGTTCCGCAGGAGATCTCAAAGAGCGATCCTGCTCCGGCCCCAGTGATGCCGGAGCCAAAGACGCTTCCGCCGCCTCTGCCTGTCATCGACCCGATGGACGCGACGGAGGCAGATGTGCGCCTTGCCCTGCATCGACTCGGAGCGGACAAGAGCGTTCTGCTGGCCGTAAACCGTGGACCGGACACGATTCATGTTACCGGCGTCGTGCCTGACAAAGCTCAGGCTGATTCCATCATCGGCTCGCTCTCCAGCCTGTCTCATGTCGAGACCCATGTTGCCGCCGAGGGAGAAGGAGGGCTGTCATCAAGCTGGCGCTCCTTCCAAGGCGACGCGCCGCCGCTGGCGTATGACAAGCTGAACACGCTCTATTCCGAAAGTCCGCAGGCACGGCAGCGATTTATTAACCATGTGGACGACATTACTCAGCGCTTATTGGCGGAGGCCAGGACTAGGGATAGCTTGCTTGTGCTGGCGAATCGCCTTCTGTCACAGAGTGAGGCGGAACAGTTGAAACTCACACTTGCGGACACGGAATCGAGCATGGCTGCCGATCTTGGATCGCTCGCCTTTGCGCTCCAACCCGTGCTTGAGCCTGCGAGCAATCCACTAACGCCAGGAGCAAGGGGCCTTACCTCTGTCCAGGCCATACGGCTCTACGATCTCGTGCATGAGCTCGTATTTATGAACAGGGCCAATAATCGCCTGAGTCTCGAAGACACGCAGGCTCAGGTATGCCGCCTCATCTCTGGGAAATAATCCTTTCTGTCCTACCGTGGAAAACTTTTTCAAAAATACTTTCTAAAACGCCGTTTCTCATTCGTGTTTCTCACTGAGGGGCCAGTAGAGAACTTTCACCTGCCCTCTCCAGCTTGGATACACCCGTTCATGGCGAAGTGAACCTGTGTCCAGAGATCACGACACGATGAAAGGTAATGCGACGCAATGCGATTCTTTGCTCCTGTGCGCCTTCGACATGGACTCGGCTCCATGCGAGGTAGCTTCCTATGTCTGCTACTTGTTCTGACCATTTTTATCCTAGCCATACCGGGACTTCACGCGCAAAGCGCCACTGTTAGCGGGCAAGTCACCGACCCATCTGAAGCTCTGGTAAAGAATGTCCAGATTGTATTGACCAACGATCTGACAAACACTGTTCTGCGTGCAACGACAAATGATGTTGGTTTGTACACCTTGCCGTTCGTTGCACCCGGCAAATACACGCTCCATGCCGAAGCCACAGGATTTCGCCCGTATACACAGACCGGCGTCATTCTGACGACTGCGCAAAATCTTGAACTGGATTTTCGGCTCGCGGTGGGTGGCAGTGAGCAGTCCGTCACCGTGAGCGGTGCCGGCAGCGAGATGAACACGACAGATGCCAGTGTGAGCACTGTTGTGGATCGGCAATTCGTCGAGAACATTCCGCTCAATGGCCGCAGCTTTCAATCTCTGATGACAATGGCGCCAGGCGTCTCCGTTGTCCCTGTTCAAAGCAACCAAGGTTCTGGAGAGATCAGTGTGAATGGTCAACGTACAGAGTCGAACTATTTCACCGTAGATGGAGTCAGTGCAAACACTGGTACCTTGGCGTACACGCCCGGCTTCTCCGCTGGCTACGGCGGATCGTTGGCGGGAGAGACGGTGCTGGGCACGACGCAGAGCATGGTTTCCATCGATGCTCTCCAGGAATTTCGAGCCACAACTTCGACCTATTCTGCGGAGTATGGACGCACGCCCGGTGGACAGTTTACCTTCAGCACGCGCTCCGGAACAAACGCGTGGCACGGCTCGGCCTTTGACTATTTACGAAACGCTGCTCTCGATGCGAACAACTGGTTCAACAACTATTACGGCGAAGCCCGACAGGCAGAAAAACAGAATGATTTCGGTGGAACCCTCGGGGGACCCGTTGTTCTGCCAAAGCTGTACAACGGGAAGGACAAGACCTTCTTCTTCTTCTCCTATGAAGGCCTGCGCCTGAGGCAGCCACAAGCCGCGCAACAATACGAAGTGCCGAGTATCGCCTTGCGTACGAACACGCCCTCGGCGTTACATTCGATCTTGAACGGGTATCCGTTGCCAAATGGTGGTCCCGCCGGGGATGGCCTCTCCTACTTCACGTCTGGCTACATGAGTCCGTCCACGCTGGACACGACAAGTATCCGCATCGACCATAGCTTTTCCGATCGATTCAAAGTGTTTGGACGTTTCAATTACGCGCCCTCCAGCAATGTCACACGCTTCGATTCGGACCTGGCCAACGTCATCAGCCAGCAGGGCAAAGTGAAAGTGCTGACCCTGGGATCGACGAACATCATCAACTCGCATGTGAGCAATGAAGCGAGATTCAACCTGACGTGGAACGATGCCAATCAGCAGTTTTCCGTCGATGATTTTGGCGGTGCGACCCCGCTTAATATCACGGACTTTCCGGGGTTGAGCAACACTGACTGGCTCTTCTTTTGCGTCGATTATTCCACGTATCCCTGCACGCGGTTTGCTCCACAGGTCAGTTCGCAGCGGCAATGGAACATCACCGATACCGTCATAGCCAGTATTCGTAGACACAATCTGAAATTGGGGATCGACTTCCGCAGATTAGAAAATCACGCGTCGCAGCCCAAAAATTATGGCGTAGTGGGGTTCTTTGATGCGGCTTCGTTCTATACGAATCTCCCCGGATTCTTTAACGCGTATCATCACCAAACTGCGACCATGGATCCTATCTATAACAACTTCTCTGCATTCGTTCAGGATGAATGGAAGATCACGGATCGGCTGAACGCATCATTGGGACTTCGATGGGAACTCAACCCAGCCCCTCATGATGCGAAGGGCAATAGCCCCTATGGCATCACAACTACAGACCTTGCCACAGTAGCTCTTGCTCCACAAGGTACGCCTCTCTGGAGGACATCTCTTGGCAACTTCGCGCCGCGGCTTGGCTTTACCTATCAATTGAACCAACAACCGGGTCGCGAGACAGTCCTGCGTGCAGGCACAGGACTGTTCTATGACACCGGGAACATTAATGCGTCGAGCGGTTATTTCTTCGGTACGGGGCTTACCAGCACCACATCCTTTGTCGGTCAGCAATTTCCACTGACAGCAAATCAACTCGCCGGCCTTCCTGCGCCCACGGCGGCACCGCCATACGGACTGGAAGTCTTCGGATTTGATCCCAGCCTAAAGCTGCCCTATGTGTGGCAGTGGAATGTCTCATTACAGCAAGCGCTGGGTACGAACCAGAGCCTTACCATGAGTTATGTTGCTTCGGCCGGACGGAAGCTATTGCTTCAAAAGCTGTACGATCCGACCGTCTCGGGGAATACCAACTTTGCTACGGGCGGGTTCGGCTTGTATCTCACAACGAACGCGACCTCTTCAGATTACGATTCGTTGCAGGTTCAGTTCCAGCGACGTTTGTCGCACGGTTTGCAGGCCCTGCTTTCCTACACGTGGTCCCACGCGTTCGATGATGCGACTTCTAACTTCCAGGTCTATACCGTGGAGCGCGCAGCGTCTGACAACGACATCCGGAATAACTTCCAGGCGGCGTTGACGTATAACCTCCCGGGAACGTATTCCAGCCACCTCACCTCTGCCATCCTTGGTCAGTGGGCAGTGGATGCGCGCGTGTCCGCACGTTCCGCATTGCCGCTCGATGTCATCGGGACGTCTGCAGTGGACACTACAGGAGCAACGGTACAATTTCATCCCAACCCGGTTTCGGGCCAGCCCATCTATCTGAACCAAGCTGGCGCGCCGGGTGGACGCTTGGTGAACTACAACGCCTTTACGATCGCCACGGATTCCAATGGTAACAGCATCGAAGGCAATTTCCCACGCAATGGTGTGCGAGGGTTTGACGCAGTGCAAGGCGATGTTGCTCTGCGCCGGGAGTTCGCTTTTACGGAACGTGTTGGGCTGCAGTTTCGTGCAGAAGCATTCAACGTTCTCAATCACGCCATTTACGGAAGCATCTATAACTCTCTGGACAACGGACCGGATCTGTTCGGCATGGCCTATCAAACTGGCAATGGTTCGCTGGGTGGCCTGAGTCCTCTGTATCAAGTGGGGGGACCACGTTCGCTTCAGGTCGCTCTGCGTCTTCATTTCTAACAAACGGGGCGGCATCTGTCTCAGCGGATGCCGCCCTATTCGATTTCTACTGAGTTCTGGAGTGCCGCTCGATGATCACCGCTGGTTTTGTGCGCCGCTGGTATCGCATCCATAAATGGAGCAGCCTGATTTGTACTGCTTTTCTTCTCATGTCCTGTATTACCGGCCTACCCTTGATCTTCCAGGAAGAGATCGACGGACTGACAAACCACCTACACCCGTCGAGCTCGACAGCGACCGCACCCTATGCCGCGCTTGATCCCATGATCGAGGCCGCACATGCACTCTATCCGAAAGAAACGATCATCTCCGTGGCATGGGACGATGACGAACCACGCTTCCTCGTTGGCATTGCTCCGGATTTCAAGCCCACCACGCAGGAACAGCATACCATCGCGTTCGACGCGCACACTGGAAAGCGGCTCGAAGAAGTAAAGGATGAGCGCGGCTTCATGTACGTCATAACTATGCTGCATATCGACCTCTTTGCGGGGCTGCCCGGGGAATTCCTGCTGGGTTTCATGGCTGTGCTCTTCGTTCTGGCGCTCGTCTCTGGCGCACTTGTGTATGGCCCCTTCATGCGTCGTCTGGATTTCGGAACGGTTCGTAGCACGTCCATCCGACGGGTACGATGGTTCGATCTTCACAATCTCATCGGCATCGTCACCATGACGTGGGGGATGGTGGTTGGAGCAACCGGCGCACTCAACACACTCAGTGGCCCACTCTTCGCGGCATGGCGGGCGCAAGCTATTCCGGCGCTGCTGACGCCGTATCGCGGCAAACCCTTGCCGCAGACATACGGCTCGTTACAGGAAGCAGTACAGAAGGTTCACGCTGCAGCACCGGCTGCAGATATCGTCTCGGTCCTCTTTCCCAATGACGTCTTCGGCAGCCCGCGTCATTACCTCGTTTGGACCCATGGCAAAAGCGACATCACTTCGCGCATCTTCACTCCGTACCTTGTAGACGTGCAGACGGGAAGCATCGCTACGTCTGCTCCGCTTCCTTGGTATGTGCGTGTGCTGGAGATTTCGCGTCCCTTCCACTTTGGCGACTACGGCGGCCTACCTCTAAAGATCATCTGGGCCGTATTCGATATCGCCTTGATTCTCGTGCTCGGGAGTGGTATCTACCTCTGGCTCTCTCGCCGGAGAAAGACGATCCAAAGCGAACTAGATCGTCTTGTTCGCGAGGAAGAACAACGGCTTGAGGTGATCACCCGATAAAGCGAATGGTTTTCCTTAAGATTTGCTGCAATGCACTGAACTTGCTGGTACTCCCATTTTCTGTGAGCCTAGCATTTTTCAACTTGGGCAGCGCTGAACTGTGGTATTCGGCAGGAAACGCACGCATAGGGAAACGAAGCCGCATAGTGAGCACTGCGGAAGTAATCGAGTTCAAGATGATCTGGAACGCATCAGGGCTCATAAGCCGGAAGTGCTTCGAAGAAGCACTTCCGGCTTATGGACAGTCTATCAACAATACGGTTTTGCTATAACTATTTCGTTTCCACGAAGATGTTCTTCGGGCACATTATGTGTACGCCATCGTTGCCATCGACGACCTCGGTGACATCCATATCGCAGGCGACGCTGGTAAGCATATACGCGTCGTCACGGTTGAGATGCTTTTCCTGAATGAGGAAGTCGATCATGTTGCGAAGTGCGAGCGTGGCTGCTTCCTTCAGGTCAGGGCTGAAACCCATTGAAATATAGTGGGTCGGGGTTTCGGCGCGGGGCCATAAGAGATGCTGATTCTTATGGACGATGAAGCGGAAGGTTCCGGAGAGGAAGGTTTCCATCGCGGTGATGTCGACCTCACCATTGCCTTGTCCGGCGTGACCGTCGCCAGCTTCGAAGAGCGCTCCCTTACTCAGGACAGGGTAGAAGACGGTCGTTCCGACGACTAGCTCCTTGTTATCCATGTTGCCTCCGTGCATCCACGGCGGGGCGCTGTTGATACGCATGGGGCCTGGCGCGACGCCCATGCTTCCGAAGAAAGGATGCAGCGGGATATCGATGCCGGGGGAGAAGTGAGCGATCATCTTCTCGCGGTCGAGCGGGATAATCTTCGATTTTGAATAAGGGTACTCGTTGGGGATGAAGCCCGCGCCAGGACGGAAGTGGTTGCAGGCGAAAGGTGTGTCAAGGTCAATCTTGAGAACCTGCACTTCAAGCACATCTCCGACCTCGGCTTCTTCAACTGCAACAGGACCGGTGAGGATATGACCTCCGGGGCCTTTGTCCTTGACCTGTTCGTGAATGGGAGCGATGTACTTGGGGATGTCGGCTTCGGGAATGCCTTCGCGCGCGAGGGCATTTTCATCTCCGCAGGAGGCGAGGGATTGCATTTTGACGGTTTCACCGGAGTGGATCGTGAGAGCAGGCTTGGCGGAGCCTGCATAGTATCCCCAGGCGACCGTCTGAGGTGTGGCGAGCAGTGTGTGGTCCTGTGCGAAGGTCGCCAGAGGAAGAAGAGTAAGTGCGGTTCCAAGAGTACAGGTGCGAAGCTTCAAAGCTGACCTCCGAATGAGTGGTGAATGGAAGGCGGGGGACAGGAGCGCTCCTGTCCCCGGAGGAGTTAGAACTCAAAGCGTGCTGCAAGCTGGAAGGTACGCGGCGAAAACGAGAGGCTGGAGTTCTGGGTTGGGTTGCCGAACTGGGTTGATGTAATGTCGGTCTGGTATGAGCCGTAGTTCGGATGATTGAGGAAGTTGAAGACCTCGCCCATCAGAAGGATGTTGTAACGCTCCTTGAAGGTGAAGGTCTTTTGCAGGCGCCCATCAACACGATAGATGGCGCGGCCATAGAAAGAGTCGCGGTCGACGGTGTTGTAACCCGGCGCAATGGACGGATGGTTGTTCCTTGGATCGTTGTACACCTTGGTCGTAGCCAGGAAGGTGCGGTTACTGCTGGTTCCGTTGAAGAAGGGGCTGGAGCCGGAGGTGGCTGCGTAGGAAGAACCTGAGCCTGCGCGGAAGAGTCCCGCGACCTGAAAGCCATACTTCAGGCGATAGATGGCGCTGGTGTTGAAGGTGTGACGCTGGTCGCCGACAGTCGGACCCCAGCCATCGTTGACGTTCCACTGGTTGTCGGGGACGAAGAAGGCTCCCTCGCTGTTGCTGCGCTGGCTGGCGAGAGTGTAGGCCCCAGTGACGGAGACTCCGTTCCCGTATTCGCGTCGGACGCTGACCTGAAGCTCGTTGAGGTAAGAGGCCGAGTAGGACGGTGTGCGGAAGCGAAGGATGCTGGTGAAGTTGGGATCGGTGATGGCGACACTTCTACCGTTAGTATTGGAGTAGCCGGTAGCAGGGTTGAGGCTCTGATTTTCGTCGACGCGAATCCACTGGTGATGAAGGCGGAATTTAATGTAGTCCGCAGAGAACGACCAATGTCCGATCTGCTGTGCCACACCAATGGAGCCTTGAGCGGCCCACGGAGTGACGACGCCGGGATCGACGAGCTGCACCGCCTGCGGGAATTTAACCTTGCCGGAGAGAATGTCCTCGGGAGTTACGTCTCCGAAGGGCTTGGCAAGATTAATGTTGCCGGTGCCAGCCTGTACGGAAGCCTGAATGCTGGCTTGCCCATTGAAGAGCTGCTGGTCGTAATAAGGGTTGGCCTGAAGATCGGCGTAGTAGATGCCTGCGCCTCCACGGACGACCGTCCTGTGCGTGCCGAAGAGATCCCACGCGAAGCCTACGCGCGGAGCGAAGTTGTTGTAATCGCCGCTCTGCGGTGTGAGCAGGCCACTGCGAAGGATAGGACCAGCATTGGTCATGCCGATGTCAGCGTCGTAACGGAGGCCGAGGTTCAGCGTGAGGCGGGGAAGGAGCTTCCAGTCATCCTGGAACCAGAGGCCAACGGAGTGGCGGTAGATGGAGATGCCGGAGTCGCCGAATCCCTGAACATACGTACTGGCAAGATTGCTGATGGCTGCAATATTCCAGGTGCTGGGGTCGAGTGCGTTGGGGAAGAGAGAGGAGAGATCCGCCGGAGTGCTTTTGACGGCGGTGACGGTTCCGGGGAAATTCTGGTGGAACTGCCCGTTGGCGTATGTGTTGAGATATTCGAGTCCAGCCTTGATGTTGTGCTTGCCGAGAGTGAAGAAGAGGTCGTCGCGCGCGCTCCATACGATCTGGCTCTGGCGGCCGGGATTGTTGTACGGCTGACCAATGGTTACGCCTCCGAAGCGATACTCCTGGCTGTAGACATAGGGCGTGTTTGAAAAGCCGAAGTAGGCGAAACCGAGGCGGAGATCGTTGACGGCTCCTGCAGAGAGAATGTGGGTCCAGTCGCCGACGCCGCTGAGGTTGGCTGTGACGGCGCTAAGAGCGCGTGATGGGTGGGCCGAACCGCCGAGTCCGGATTTGGGGTTCTTCGAGTTGAAGCCTGCCACGCGGAAGGAGAAGCGATCGGTGTCGGAGTGTTGATAATCAAAGCGTTCGGTCATCGAGTTGGTGCGGGTGGTCGATGAGTCGGTGAAGGTCTGGCCGCCAAAGAAGGTTGGCGAACTGACATAGGTTTGCGGGTTGCGCTCGCCTTCGTAGCTTCCGAAGTACCAAAGCTTGTTCTTGAAGATGGGGCCGCCGACGGTTCCGCCAAACTGCTGATCGGAGTAGGGAAGGACACGCCTGGCAACGAAGTCGGCTGCGTTAAGTGCGTCGTTGCGGAAGTACGCGTAGGCAGTGCCGTGCAACGCGTTGGTTCCGCTCTTGGTTTGGGCGTTGATCTGCGCCTGTAGAGAGCGCCCTTGTGTTGCATCGAAGCGGTTGGTGATGATCTGGAACTGGGAGAGCGCATCGCGGCTGTAGCGCGGCTGACCGAAGCTCGATCCAGCCATCGTCTGGGTAGTCTGCTGACCGTCGATGTTGAGCTGGAAGGTTCCACCGTCGGCTCCAGTGATGGGGTTATTGCCGGAGACATCGTTCTTGGTGATGCCTGGCACGAGTAGGGCAAGCTCCATCCAGTTGCGTCCGTTGAGGGGAACCTCTTTCATCTGCACGGGGTCGATGTTGCCGGCAATCTCCGAGGTTGTTGTCGAGATCTGCTGCGTGTTGGTGGAGACATCGACGCTGCTGGTTGCGCTGGCGATGCCGAGCGAAAAGTCGACCGGGATGACGTTGCCGACCAGAACGCTGATGCGCTTTTCTTGTCGGGAAAAACCGGACATCTCGGTGTTGATGAGATACTCACCAGCCTGAATGCTCGGGAAGGAGTAGTGTCCGTCCGCTCCGCTGGTTGTGTTCAGGCTAAGGCCACCACCGACGAGGTTGAGGTGAATCGCGGCTCCACCGATGGCGGCGCCCTGAGTATCCATGACGGTTCCGTTGATGCCGGTCTGTTGCGCGAAGAGAGAGGTGGAAGAGAGAAAGAACGATACGACCAGGAGAACAAAAAAGATATATCGTCTCACGGCGGCTCCTTTAGAGACACTTCGGGTGTGTTCAAGAGATGCAAATGCAAGAGACAGCTCGACGGGGAGCTATGGGAGGGAATGCATGGAGATGAGGGGTATCTCAGCTTCAGTGTGCATGAATGAAAGCAGGGTGTATCGTGCCGAAAGTCATGTTTTTGAAAAAATCTGAAAGTAAGGTGATCGTCTGATCGTTAGGAAAGACGCGGGGAGATGGATTCGTCTTGTTATTAAGATGAGATTCAAGTTATTCTTTGCGCACTTTCATTGATTTTTATCTTTGCCTGTCCGGAGGTGCCAGTGTCTCCTTCGCAATTTCGGCTTATTCGCATCTCAGGTCTCGGAGTTTGTTTAACTCTTCTCCTTCTGCGCGTGTTGCTGCTCTCGCAGAAGGAGATTCTTCTGACGGAGCTGCCGCATTCGTGGTGGATGATTGCGATGGCGGCCTTCGTCGTGACCCTGTGGATGGGTACCAGCGACCGTGTAATGTCGGAGTCCAGAAGGACATTGATGCTTGCGGGACAGAGCGCTTCGGTGCTGACGATGGCCTTCCTGATGGGAGGAATGCACGCTGGAAATTATCTCGGTTTTCTGTTGCTGACGATTACGTGGCAACTGGCGTTGAGTGTTCCTATGCGTGTGGCTCTGCCGTGGGTATTGGGGCAGGCAGTAGTGCTTGCGCTGGCTTATGTTGTTGCGGATCACGCGGATTGGACGACGGCTGCGGTCTCGGTAATCTTCAAAAGTTTCACTTATATTGTGGTGCTTACGTTGAAACGAGAGTCGGATGCAAAGGCTGCTTATGCTGCTCTGAATGCCGAGATGCTGGCGACACGTGAGATGCTGGCTGAAAGAAGTCGAGCGAATGAGCGGCTGCGTATCTCACGGGATCTGCATGATGTGTTGGGACATCGACTGACGGCGCTCTCGCTGAATCTTGAGATTGCAATGAATAAGGCCACACTGGAAGATGGACGAGGAGAGATACTGCAGGCGCAATCGACTGCGAAGAAGTTGTTGCAGGAGGTGCGCGATGTCGTAAGCACGATGCGGTCGACGGATCGTGTGGACTTGTGTGAAGCGCTACGTGAATTAGCGGAAGGGTTTGCGCCCCTGGAGGTTCACATGGAGGTTCCGCCTCAGCTTCGTTCCTGCGATGCAGGGCGTGCGGAGGTGCTGATCCGTTGTGCACAGGAGTTGATTACAAATGCAGTGAAGCACGCAGCCGCACGCCAGGTATGGATTGAGCTGGAACTGAGCGAGCAGAATGTCCTGAGCATCCGAAGCCACGACGATGGCGATGGAGCTACGACGGCGTCCTCTCGCAGTGGTATTGGGTTGAAGGCAATGCAGGAACGCTTTGAAAACTTCGGTGGTCGCATCCAGGTCTGGACGGACCCAGAGGCTGGATTCATCATGACGGGGATTCTTCCCATGTATCCGATAGGAGAAGCTGCATGATTCGGGTTGGAGTCGTGGAAGATCAGAACCTTGTGCGCGAGGGGTTGGAGCGGCTGCTGTTGCTGACTCCTGATATTCGCGTGACGCAGCACGCGGTTGATGGACGCGATGCTCTACGGCTACTGCAGGACGATTCGCTGGATGTATTGCTGTTGGATCTTCGTATGCCGGAGATGGATGGCATTGCGTTTCTTGAAGAGGCATGTAGAAGACGAGCGGAGATTCCGTGCATTATCCTGACGACCTTCGACGATGACGACTACATCCTTGAAGGCATTCGTTTGGGGGCGAAGGGCTTTCTGATGAAAGACGTCTCGTTGACCACGCTAAGCGATGCGATCAGGACAGTGGCAGCGGGTGGGACCTTGTTGCAGCCGGCGATAACGCAACGCCTGATGCGACGCATGGAGATGGCGACACGTCCTGCGATTGAACCGAACAGTCTGTTGCCGGAGAAGCTGACGGAACGCGAGGTGCAGATTCTGCGCTTGATGTTTGGAGGCTTCAGCAACGGAGAGATCGGTTATGCGCTGAGGCTGTCTGAAGGAACCGTGAAGAACCATGTTTCGTCGATCCTTGGCAAGTTGGGCGCACGCGACCGCATCCGTGCGGTGCTTAAAGCGATCGAAGAGGGATATTTGACGCCTGCGTCATGACGAATGGCACTCCCGCAGTTGCTATGTAACTGTTTCAATAGTGATCAGTCTTCTTTGCACGAAAATTCAGAAAACGCACACGGCAGCCTTGCCGCACCTCTGCGTTGAATGAGGACCGATCCGAATGAACCTTCGCCCTCTTGCTGCTATCGTCTCGCTTATTGCAGTTACATCGCTTCAGGCCCAGAACACGAAACCGGCGACTCCGGATTTTCCGGAGGCGATTGGAGCGCAGAGAAGAATGGCTTCAACGAAGACGATGTTTCCTGCGGTTCGGAGCATGCATGAGATGGTGGGCGGAGGAAACAACTTTGTAGCGGAAGCCGGTCTGAGGATTCTACACGAGGGCGGGAATGCTATTGATGCGGGAGTCGCTTCAGTACTGGCAGCAGCGGTGACCGAAGAAGACCACTTCAGCATGGGCGGCGAGATGCCGCTGCTAGTTAAGATGAATGGCAAGCCCGTGGAGGTGGTGTCTGGTGTCGGGATCGCTCCGGCAAAGGCTACGATTGACTTCTTCAATCATCGTCCCTTGGAGCCGTGGGAGACATCGGATCGCAAGCCGCCGATTCCGGCGCAGGGAATTCTGGCAGCGACTACTCCCGGAATGTTTGATGGCGTGATGCTTGCGCTCGAACGATATGGAACGATGTCGTTTGCGCAGGTTGTCGCTCCTGCACTGGAATATGCAGATGGGTTTCCGGCAACGGAGGTCTTTGCGGATACGCTGGTGCGGGATGAGTCGATGCTGAGGCGTTGGCCTTCGTCGGTAAAGTTCTTCTTCACCAATGACCAGTTGCCGAAGCCAGGTGAACTCTTCCATCAACCGGATCTGGCGCGCACGTTACGGTTGATGATGAACGCGGAGGCGAAGGCAAAGGGCAATCGCGTGGCGAAGATTGATGCGGTGCGAGAGTACTTCTATCGCGGTCCGGTGGCGAAGGAAATGGGTGCCTACTCCGAAGCGCATGGAGGGTTGGTGACCTACAAGGATATCGCTGCGTTTCATGCAGAGATCGACACCCCGAGATCGACGACCTTTCATGGGTACGAGATCGTCAAGCCGGGCTTCTGGACGCAGGGGCCGGTGTTGCTGGAGATGTTCAACCTGCTGGAATCGTATGACCTGAAGGCGATAAAACATAACTCGCCGGAGTATCTGCATTTGCTGGTGGAAGCGGCGAAGCTGGCCTTTGCGGATCGCGATATGTATTACGGCGATCCAAAGTTCAGCAGGATTCCTGAGCAGACGTTACTGTCGAAGGAGTATGCGGCGGAACGAAGACGGTTGATCGACTCGTCTCATGCCTCGATGGAATCGCGTCCAGGAAAGCTCGAAGGCTACAATATTCCGATGCCGAATGGAAAGGTTGCCAAGGTGGAGGTGCATGATACGACCTGTGTCGATGTGGTGGATCGGCAGGGGAATGTCTTCTCCGCGACACCGAGTGGAGCATGGCTGCCAGCAGTGATTGCAGGTGACACTGGTATCGCATACGGGACGCGTTTGCAGTCGCTGGTGACGACGCCGGGGCACCCGAATGTGATTGAGGCGGGTAAGCGTCCGCGTGTGACACTGAGCCCGACGTTGATTCTGAAGGATGGCAAGCCAGTGTATGCGATCTCAACTCCGGGAGCAGATAACCAGGATCAGGCACTGCTGCAGGTGATTCTGAATCTGATCGTATTTGGAATGTCTCCACAGGAGGCGGTAGAAGCTCCGAGGTTCCAGACAGAGGCGTTTTACAGTTCGTTTGCGATGCACGACTTTCAAGCGGGCAAGCTAAATCTCGAGTCGCGTATCCCGAAGACTACGGCGGATAAGCTGGAGGGTTGGGGGCATCTAGTAACAGTGGCCGGGCCGTGGAGCAATGCCTCAGCTCCGGTTGTGATCAAGATTGGTAATAGTGTGCTTGAAGGAGGCGCTGATCCCCGACGCAATCGATTTATTTTTGGCGACTAGTGAGAATGGTCTATCGCTGCTGATCGGCCAACCCGGCGCAGAAGAGGCCTTTGGAATCCCCGGCCTTACGACTGATCCGCGAATTGCAGGCGGGATGCCGAGTATCTTTATTAACGGCTATTCTCAGATTGGCCGTTTGGCAACTGATCCGCAATGGCAGTATCCTTTCGTCTTCGACCCGAAGATCAACTACTCATGGACCAAGGGCAAGCACTTCCTTAAATTCGGCTACGAGTACGAGCAGATCCGAACACAGGTTGAAGATGAGTTTCCGCTCTATGGTCTCTATATCTTCTATGGTGGATTCAGCGGCAATTACTTCGCCGATTTTTTGCTGGGCACTCCCTATCAGTTCGAACTGACAAATCTGACGGTCTCTCATATTCGTCAGGTGATGCACAACGCGTATGTCCAGGACGACTGGAAGGTCAACAAGCGCCTCACGCTCAACTTTGGACTGCGGTATGAATATGGTTCTCCGTTGTGGGGACAAGAACATCAATCCACACTGACGCTCGCCGGTGGATCTCGATAGACCAGAGACAGGCAATCGAACAAGTATCGCTATGATTGATATAACCAGCTACTGGAGGCCGGTGGAGATCAATGCCCGAGCTTACGCCCCATAATTGTCTGACCTGCAAAGCGCGGAAACCAGGATGGTTCTGTGATCTCCCTACACATGTACTTACCGAATATGACGCTATGGGGATACATGCGATGCTGCCCGCTGGTGCGCGGCTCTTTTCCGAAGGGCAGAGAGCACGCAGCGTTTCTGTTCTTTGTTCCGGCCAGGTCAAGCTTACGAAGTCGTCGAAGGACGGGAAGGTATTTCTGGTTAAGATCGCAAAGCCGGGAGATGTGCTCGGCCTGAGTGCCGTTCTTGGAAGCACGCCTTATGAGGTAACGGCCGAAGTGATCGAGCCGATCCAGATGAAAATCTTTGCTCGGGATGAGTTTCTTCATTTTCTGCAGCACCACATAGAAGGAAATCAGCACGCGGCCGAAAGCCTGAATAACGAGTATCGTACGGCACTGTTGGATGCGTGCCGCCTCGCCTTATCGAACGGGATTGCTGGCAGAATGGCTCACATGCTTTTCCACTTTGCCAGCGAAGCGGGAACTTGGAGTACGGAACGTCCTGAGATCCACCTCCCGCTGACACATGAGGATTTGGCGGCTATGCTCGGCACAACGAGGGAGTCAGTGACAAGGGTTCTGAGCGATTTCAAGCGGAAACGTATCTTGTCCATCTCCGGAAACAAGATAAGGGTTCTTCGCAAGGACGCACTCGAAGCGCTAGTTTGAAAGCCACGAGGGCAGCTATAGAACTGGCAACTGAGCATACTCCTGCAACAGGCAGTTTTGCAGTTGTGGTTGCTTTGTTGTAAAAGGTTGATATTACTGGGTTTTTCAGTCGAGCGCATTGCTCAGCAGACGCTGGTTTAGTACGGTTTTATCTCTTATTGGCAGCCACAGATTTCGAAGTGCATTAGTGACCAAAGCCGTCTCTGGCTCCCCTTGGTACAGGAAAACCTCTTTGAAACTACGTGGCACGGACCGCACCCTACACCACGTTCCACAAGCGTTTTTCCTGCTATTGGACCTTTTCAGGACTACAGCCTGAACATAATTCAAGTCATTCATTATCTATACGTTGTCGATCGTGCGTCGTCACTTCAATTACTCCTTGATTTGGGATTTGGCTCGACGTTGAGCACTCGCTCCCCATCCGTATGGGATTATGGTGCAACCCTGTGATTATGGTGGCGCTCTATGAGAAATGAAAAAGAATTTAGACAAACGAATCAAACAGATCTCCGCCTTCTTATGAAGAGATCGCTAAGCTCGAGCGTGTGGTCCAGAGTTGCAGCTAGCACAGTTTCCATAAAGGAAAAACTCATGCCCACTCGCGCTAAAACCACGCGGCAGCCTGGGTTTCGACTGTATGACGCATCCCTTCAGGTCGAAGAGTTTGCCGCATGTGTCACAGTGAAAGTGATGGTGATGTTCCTTCCCCGATAGCTCATATCGGGTCGTCTCCCCAGGGAGTTCCACCGCTGTAAGCCAACCTTCCTCGACCAAAGCCTGGATGTTCCTATACACGGTAGCGATCCCGATTGCAGAATGATGCTCGAGCGCGTACTCGAGAGCTTCGTCTGGAGATAGCGGACGGTCGGCCTCGGCAAAAGCCTCTCGGATGGCGGCCTTCTGTTTCGTGTTTCTTTTGTCCATTGGGTAATAAGATTAGATTCTCAGCACATGAGATTCAAGGGGTAGACAAAACCCATCCGGTCAACGAAGCGAGTCGCCGGATATCTCTCCTCTCATATAATGATATAGGATTCGCAATAAAAGAGGAGAGGCCATCTGGGGATAGCAAGTCTACTAGGGCTGAACGTGCCCGTGCCACATGTGTACTGGACGGACAATCTGAATCCCTGGATCGTTCATTTTGGCGGTGACTTTGGGATAAAGTGGTACGGCGTCGCCTACATGCTGGGCTTCTTCAGTGCCTTTTTGATCTGGAACAGATGGGCGCGAAAGGGGCTGCTGCCTCTCAATGCCGATGATCTACTGGCTCTGCTGACGTACGCGATTGTGGGAGTCATGGTAGGAGGGCGACTTGGATACTGCCTTCTTTATAACCTCGACGAGGTCCGCCAAAACCCGCTTGAGATCCTTGCTGTCTGGCACGGCGGGATGGCGAGCCACGGTGGCATCGCTGGGCTTATCTGCGCGATCTGGGTCTTTGCCCGCGTACGAGAGCTGAATCCCTGGACGATCCTGGACGCTGCGGCCGCAGTTGGGCCTCTGGGCATCGCTTTCGGGAGAATCGCGAACTTCATCAACGGAGAACTCTGGGGCCGCCCGTCTACAGTTCCCTGGGCGGTGATCTTTCCCGATGCTCCGCTTGTTAATGGAGTCGAGGTCCCACGTCACCCCAGTCAACTCTATGCTGCCGGGATCGAGGGAATCGTTCTTCTGTTTGTCGCTCAGTGGATGTTTCATCGCCAGAGCCGACCGGGTATGACGACGGCAGTGGTTTGCATCGCCTATGGAGTCGGTCGATTTATCGATGAATTCTGGAGAGAGCCGGATGTGGGGCAGCCGGTCTTCTGGGGCTGGATGAGCAAGGGGCAGCTTCTGACCATCCCCATGATCCTCTGCGGCGTTGCTCTGTGGATCTGGAGATCATCTGCCGATGATCGGAAACCCCAGATAACCGAGGATGCGCAGGAAAGCTGAAGGCTGCTTCTGCTGGGGTGTACCCCAGCAGAAGGAAGAACGCCAGCAAGAGCGCGGTTTACTTACTGGTAACGGTGACAGACTTCGGATCGACCGTAATCTCCGTCAGTCGTTTCGCAACATCTTCGGGCACCTGCTCCTGATACCTTCCCTTCAACTGCGTGGCAAGGAACTTCTCCATTGCGGCGATCATCGCCAGGTTGTTGATGGGCCGATGAAAGCCGTGGCCCTCGTCGGGAGCCACCAGATACTCCACCGGAATTCCGTGATCGCGCACCGCGGCGACGATCTGGTCACTCTCTCGCTTGTTCACGCGCGGATCGTTCGCTCCCTGCACAATCATCAAGGGTGTCCGTATCTTGCTGGCTGAGTTCAGAGGACTTTCAGCTTCAAGTAATGCCTTACCAGCGGAAGTAGTCGGATCTGCCATGCGGGTGTACATCTGCTTCCGTCCAGCCTCCCAGTAGGGAGGGATGGAATTCAGCAATGTGATGAGGTTGGACGGTCCCACGATTGAGACAGCTCCCGCATAGAGGTCCGGTGTAAAGGCCACCCCTGCCAGCGCGGCATAGCCGCCGTAGGAGCCTCCAGAGATGCCGACACGCTTCGGGTCCACCGTGCCCTGAGCCACTAGGTACTTCACTCCCCAGGTCAGATCGTCCTGCATGGTTCTTCCCCACTCGCCGTTACCGGCGTTGAGGAAGCGCTTGCCGAAGCCCGTGGAGCCACGGAAGTTCGGCTGAAGGACGGCGTACCCACGGTTGGCGAAGAACTGGGCGAAGGTGTCGTAGCCCCATGAGTCACGGACCCATGGCCCACCGTGTGGGTAGACAAGCAGGGGTAGGCTCTTTGCTGCAACCCCCTTCGGCAGCGTGAGATAAGCAGAGATCTCCGTCCCATCGGAGGATGGGTAATGGATCGTAGTCATCGTTGCCAGGGCATCACGTGGAATCTCTTCCCGTATGCGGTACTGCAGATTCAACGCCTTTGTCTTTCGATTGAAGACGTAGGTCTCACCTGGCTCTGTATCACTCGACGCACTTACGATCCAGACCTGCTCGTCTTTGCTATGAGAGCCGAAGTGGACCTCCTTGTTGGGTAACTTGCTCCGGAGCCAATCGTAATTCTGCTCAAAGGCTTTGTCCTTCCAGTACCAACGCGGTTTGTCGTCCTCATAGATCGTTGCAAGTAGACGATGATCAACATCGGAAAAGAGGGCATCCCCAAGGTCGACACGCTTCTCTGGGTCACTCTCAACCGTCGTTACCCCGGTTGCCGGATCGAGAAGCTCCAGATCTGTCAGATCGTGCTCCCCTTTATTGGAGGAGAGGTAGACCTGTTTATTGTCGGCTGTGAACTCCAGGGTGTCGCAGCTCTCGAGGACAGAGCACTGATAGATCGGGTGAAATCCATCGCTATCGACTCGCAGAATTACGGTGTCTCCTGCTGACGTCGTCTTCGCCGCAAGCCGCAGCTTGCCCTCATGATCGAAGACCCAATCGGCGATCTCTTCTGTGTTTTTGCGCAGCAACTGTCGCTCACCCGTTGAGAGTGTGAGTCTATACAGGTCGTGCCAGGCCTTGTCCCGATCGTTGAGCCCGATATAGATGACGTTGGGCGTATTCTTCGGCACGGCATAGATCATAGCCCGCACGCCCTGAGCATGGGTCAGGTTGCGAGTCGGAGGGACTCCCGTCGACGGCTCTGCAGACGCGCGCGGGTCGATGGCGTAGACATTGAAGTTCTCATCGCCATCCTTGTCCTGGGAGTAGAGGATGTACTTGCTGTCGCGGGTCCAGAAGTACCCAGAGATCGGTCGCGTCGATTCGGCGCTCACGGGCTTCGCGGCGTCGAAGGGTTCTTCAATCTTCTTGACCCAGATATTTCGTGTGCCCTTATAGGGCTTCAGGAAGGAGATCCACTCTCCGTCGGGGGAGATCTGCGCGCCGCTGATCTGTACTTCTCCAAAGAACAGGTTGCGGTCAAGAATCGGGGGCATCTCGGCATACGAAGTCAGAACAGGCATAAGTACCAGTAGAACAAAAGCTCGCCAAAAAACCCTCATCCAGCCTCCAACTCTCATGCCTGCTTTGTTGCGAGAGTATTATCAGTATCATTATTCTGTACTGGAAAGACAACTGCGCCCATCACATTGGCTGGGAGTCCGATCCCGGTACGTCTTGCCGCTATACGAGGAGAATGAAATGCTACGTCGTTCGCTCTTGATCCCCTCCGTCCTCTTATTGAGTTCAGCTGCGTTCTGTCAGAGTCCCACGACAGCACATACGAGTGCTCTCAAGGGAGCAGACGGCAGTTCAATCGGTCAGATTATGGTCACACCTACTCCAAACGGTGTCTTGCTCCGGGTTGAAGCAAAGGGTTTGACCCCGGGCTGGCACGGTATGCACTTCCACGAAAACGGCGATTGCAGCGATGCGGCCTTCAAAAGCGCCGGGGCTCACGTTCATGCAAAGACGCCGGTGGTTCATGGCTTATTGAACGCAGATGCCAACGATGCGGGCGACCTGCCGAATCTGTATGTTGCCGCTGACGGGACGGCGAGGGTTGAGCTTTATTCAACCCTCGTGACCCTCAATGGAGACGGAAGCCACCCAGCACTTCTCGATGCGGATGGTTCAGCTCTGGTGATTCATGCCAGTCCGGACGACTACAAGACCCAGCCTATCGGTGGAGCAGGGGCGAGAGTTGCGTGCGCGGTGATTCAGTAGCGGATAGATCAACGCTGACCGAACTGGATTGGGCTAGGGTGTTATTGATACGGAGTTATCATTAGAAAGAAGTCAGTCCTTTGCCCATTCCCAGTCTACTGTTGATCATTCCTGTAGTCTCGACGCTCGTGGGCGGGTTGGTCGCTGTCCGTTTTCGTCATTTCACGAATATGATGGTGGCGAGTGGAGCGGGTCTGCTGCTGGGGGCCGCATTTCTGGATCTTATGCCGGAGGCGATCGCTCTTGGTGCACCCGCAGGTATCTCCGCAGCGAATGTCCTGACGCTCACCCTCGTCTCATTGTTGCTGTTCTTTGGCATTGAGAACTGCCTCGACGCGATGAGCGCGAAGCAGGGAAGTCACGGCTCTCAAAAGACGGTAGGGCGGATTGCAGGGTCCATGCTGATCTTCCACAGCTTCCGTGATGGGATGGCGATCGGGGCGTCCTATGTGGCCTCTCATCCGGCGGGGTATGCGGTGGCGCTGGGGATTGCGGCACACGACCTGGGAGACGGAATGAATACGATCCTGTTGACCACTCAAGGGGAGAGGCCAACGAAAGGGGATTATCTCTTTCTTGGGGTGGATGCGATCGCGCCGTTGCTCGGCGGACTCACCGCGATGTGGTGGTTCTCATCGATGAAGAACTCAGTACTCTTGCTGGCTTTGGCTGCGGGCTTCTTTATTCAGATGGCGGCGAGCGATTTTCTTCCGGAGGTTCGTCACTGCAAGGGATCGCGCAGGGTTCTTCTTCCACTGGTCGCGCTTGGGTCGATGGTCATCTATGTGGCCAATCTGTTGATCGGCCGCTGGCAATAGCAAAAAGCGGAAGCATTGAACGCTTCCGCTTTTGCCTGGCGCAGACCTGCGGTTAGCTCGCGAGCTGTACGGTTCCGTGATTGTCGCAGTGGTCGCCATCCGGGTGGTGCAGGTGACCGTTGACCAGATAGTCGACGTGATCTCCGTGAGGAACTGCCTCATGACCGCAGTCGGCCCCATGCTTGTGCTCTGGGCCGTGCCCGTCACAGACGTGACCGTTCGTACAGTCGGCAGGATTTGCGGAGCTTACTTCGAGCTTATGCTCGTCGATGTGGCCATCGTGAAGCGAGTGGAGATGTCCATCATGCAGGTAGTCGGTGTGGTCGTTGTGAACGATCGCAGTGTGGCCGCAATCCTTGCCATGCTGATGGGGGTGGTTCTCGTGGATCTCGTGCTGAGTCGACATGGATCGATTTCCTTTAAAGAGCGCCAGAAGGCGTGCGTTGAATGCTGCGGGGGCGGTTGATGGCTGTTCGGAGGCATGCGCCAGACCATTGAAGACAAGGTCCAGGACGTGCTGGTCGGCCAGATAGTAGAGGATGTGTTTTCCGTCACGTCTGCGCCCGACGATATTGTCGGAGCGCAGGACACGAAGGCGTTGCGAGATGACCGTGATGGACTCACCCTCAAGCTCAGCAAGCTCCGTGACACAGGCTTCGCCCTGGGCCAGACGTGCCAGCAGCCGAATCCTCGCGGGCTCGCCGAGCGCGCGGAAGATCCTTGCGGTCCGTTCAATAGCTGGTTCGTCGACGGGGATATGAAGACGGTGAGAGGCGTGGCTTTCGGCAGAACAGGCGGGCTTTGCTTCAGTCTCCACAAAACAACAATATCATAATTGCACAGTTATGCAAGTGTTTTTGCATCATTGTTATGAATAGTATAGCGGCTCTAGAGGGACCACGGTGGGCTAGTGGTGATGCGAGTGGTGCGTGCAGCAGGCTTCTCCTCGGAGAGAGAGCGTCCCGGCCCTAATGAGGAGCGGAACGAGCAGCAGCGCAGCGGCTCCATCCGCCCAGCCGATCCCGAATGTGGCATGAAGCACGAGTCCGAAGAGGACGATCATCGCCTGATACATGCAGAAGTTGGTCTGTTTGGCATCGGTCATCATAGCGGTACTGTTGAGGGCGTGACCGACCTGGCGCTTGGCGCGGGAGAGGAAGGGCATGAAGATTACTGCCGCTGTGGTTACAGCGATTCCAACCCAGGTTGTCTCGGAGCTCCGGTGGTTTACAAGATTGAATCCCGCCTCGATCGAGACATATGCCGCCAGGACCAACAGGCAGACGCCGGCGATGCGCAGGCTGACATGCTCGGCGCGATGGCGCCGGTGATGGTCCATCTCGTGCGACATCCTCCACATCAGCGCGGTGCCGGAGACTACTTCGATGAGGGAATCGAAACCGAATCCGGCGAGCGAGACGCTATGCGACTTCATTGCGGTGACGAGTGCGATCGTAGCTTCGAGAACCGCCCAGCCGATCGTGAACAGTTCGAGGTAGTGCCCGCGGCGAGCGATCGCTGCCCGGTCTAAATCAGAGACAATAACGGTTGCCATGAAGCTTCCTTGCGCTCAATCGGAGCGAGTAACAGCGTTGCGAGAGATGCCGAGGGAGTTTCGGTGTGATGGTCTTCTTGCTGGACCGTAGACACGAACCCTGGCGAGGCAATGCTAGGCGCAGGAGATGGCGTATGGGGGCGGGCGAATCGCGCAGGCCCTCACTGAAAGAGAGCCTGGTCGTTCAGACTGTTCTTCTGTAGGAAACAGGGTGCTCCACCAGGAAAGACTGACCGCGAATGCAACGATGACGGCCACAAGAGTCGCCCCGAGCATACATGCGGCGCAAGGTGCGTCTCCCTGCCCCTCGGAGGAGAGGTGAATGTGGCCGGCCGATGCCGTCAAAGCGCAAAACACACAAAGCAGGAGGATCGTCGCTAAGAGAGCGCGCGTCCTCGCTGTTTCGGTCACCTTGCAGTGCCCGTTCGATTGCCTCGACCTGTCCTTTGATACGGCGGACCCTCCCTAACTGTTTCTTTAAATCTTTAGTGGTATGGGACAAGGGCTCTCCTTTCAGGAAATCTGTCTATCTCACGTTATGTAAGACGAACCTCATTGTTGCAAAGGAGTTGGTGGCGCGGGCCGGACTCGAACCGGCGCATAAGAGCTTTGATGGCTCCTCCCTTACCTCTTGGGTACCGCGCCCGTTGGGACCTCCGCGCTTCCAGCCGCTTTCAAACTCCACGGCAATGGGCGGAGACCTAAATACGTCCGCTCTGAATCCCTTTGTTTAGGGATAGCGGATGCTGCGGTCGTGTCCTTCCGCTCCACAGGCGAAGTCCAGCGACCCGGCAAAGAGTAGAAGTCCGAGAGGGAGTGCAATCCGATTGATATCGATCCCGGCGAACTCTCCTCCAGCCAGCCCGAACGAGACGATGACCACCAGCACACCAAGGTCTCGTGAGGACTGCATCGAACAGGCATCGCCGGCGAGGACAAGTTGTTGGGTTCTGGCCGCCAGGAGGCCATCTGTTCCATCAACCAACATCATCCCAAGCGAAAAGACCAGCCCCAGTATCCACGGATTGAGCTGACCGGCTAACAAGATAGCGGATAGCTGGTTTGCCGTCTCAAAGCCCATGCCAAGCAAGACACCGAGAAGGAGCTGGCTTGCCTGGAAAAGACGCGGAGGTTTTGGATGCTTGTGCTGTTTCGGTCTCCATAGCCGCCAGAGATTCGCCACTCCAAGCAGCAGAAGAATCCACGGCGTATAGGGTTCAACATAGCCCGCGAGCAGCTTTCCGAAGCCGACGGCGAGGATCGTCACGATGATCCCATGACCCGCGGCAAAGAGAACACCATTCCAGCGCGATGGATGAAAACGGGCACAACAAAAGGACGCAATTCGAAGCGCGTTCGTTCTTGAGGATCGCCCACTGTCGCCGGAGGAGGTTCTCGTGATCGCGCAGGGCTACACGAAGAGCCTGAGCATTGCGACTGCCTATCGGAACATCCATAGTCTTATTGAAGAACGCTGGCTCGAGTCCGTTGAGATGCCCGGGCAAGTGACTCGATATGAGGTTGCGGGCAAGACTCACCATCATCACTTTCTGTGTCAGAAGTGTGGGAGCGTCTACGATCTTGACGTTTGCCATGTTCCGAAGGAGATTCCATTGCCGGCAGGGTTTACCTCTACAGGTCACGATTTCTTCGTCTTCGGTGTCTGTTCGGCATGTCCCTTGAGCGAAGTCCGTTAATCCGCTTGAGCGTTCCCTCCTCGCCCTAACGACGGATCGCCAATATCTTCGTGAAGCAACTTGAGCGGCCATAGGTGCGATCAAGGAAGGTGTGGTCCATTAATGATAATGTAGTATTATTATCATTAATGCTATGTTGTTGAGCGCTACTAAGAGTTCCCTTCGGCTTTCCATCTGTGGGCTTTACGAGAGAAGACAAACAAACATGATCTACGAAGGACGTACTCAGTCGTTTTATGACCTTGACTCTTCATTCACTTCCCGGCACCCGCTTTGGCGGTATTCCGTGTTGACCTGTCGAAGAGCTTCACTCCGATACTCTTTTCAAGGGTTGAGACTTTTCGAGTAAGCGATGGTGGGGTAACGCCGAGCTTCTTCGATGCCCGGATGAAGTTTCCTTCTTGTGCAATCACTACGATCAGGATGTTGATTTCCAGCGGATTCTTCGGCTGCATGAAGACCTACCTTTTCTGGCAACAATTCCTTCGTTCCACGATGGTCCAGTTGGCAATCTATGAAGTCTGAAGTTGTCGTTCAGGGCGCTCAGCTGGAGTTCGAATGCTGGTCTCGATTGATGTGGTCGCGTTCCACATCGTTTGCAAACCGCAATCTGGTCAGGACACGGGTGACTAGACCCACAACTTCAATTTCATCGCGGTATCGCCAGTTTCTCTGAGCTAGTTTTGCCAGGGCTGAAGGGACGAGGGCCAGATGCTCATGTTGTTGATCCAACTGGCACCAGCCGCAGTGAAATCCTTCGTGAGATCTAAGAAAGTAGATCGGTCGCTCCGTTACGGAGTGGTAAACCTTTGAGGTATCGATGGTGCGAACAGCTCGGTCAATTTCCAGAACCGCTCCGGGGTAGACGACACCCAGCAGAGTAAGGTCGTTGGCTCCCAGAACTCCATAGAGCCGGTCGGCGGGCCGTCGCTTCCGATCTGAATGGGACTCATCCGAAGAGGATGCCGCAGGGGAGGGAAGAAGTGTGGTTTCGGGGAAATATGCCAGCCAGCTCTCAGGAGGAAGGAGGTAATCGGCTGCGGGCTCTGTTAGTGCTTTGAGTACCGCAGCCGGTAGTTCCGGGAGATGTGCGTGTAGCGCCTGGGATACTTCTGCGGCAGAAATGTATTCGTCCGTCAGTTCTTCATTGCTGACTTTGTAGACTTCCTTCAACGTCTCGAAGGTTTGGTGGGGGATGGAGTGCTGCTCTCTCTCAAGTCTGCCGATCCAACTCGCAGAGACTCTGCGTGAGGCGTCCCCATATCTCTCTGCCACTGCAACCGTAAGGCTTTCTACCTGCCGGAGAGAAAGCCCGCGTTGGAGGCGAATGATTCTCAGCTTGCGCCCAATGTCGCTCATCAGGGAACCTCTGCCAGATCCTTGACTCTGGGAAGCTGAATCTCACTCCGCTTCTTGCATGGGAGACGATACTGCTTCTAAGTGGTCGGGGCATCGGACTTCGCTGGATTTGTTTGGTGTTGATCGGGCCCACCCTACGCATGTCCTATGGCAAGCCGCATGCCATTTGCAAGTAGCAGATTAGAAAAGGCCAGCGGGGAGACGCCGCTAACCAAATCCTGCGATTTCGCAGAATCTGGCGAATTTTAGGGATAGAAGGCAATTGGCGGCTGCTTGAGTGTGTCGATTCTGCCAGCGCAGTTCTAAGCAGCGTAGAAGAGGACCTTGCCATGGGGTTCGAGCTGCGACAGCAAGTCGAAGTCCGAGATGTTTCGCGTGAGAACGGTGAGTCCCGACTTGGCTGCCGACAGGAAGATCAGGGCGTCGTTGAATACCTTCCTTTGTTCGGCCTTGCCATATTGCTGGAGTCTTGCCAGCATTCCGGCGAGGATGCCGGCCTCCCGCCAAATCTCACGGTCCGGAGTCACGATGCGGTGACTCGGTCGGCGTTCGATTGTGGCGAACACCTGATGAAGTGCCTGCGCTGTATCAGGATGAACAGGATTGAGCAGGCCGGCAAGGGCTGACAGCTCCGCTTCGGTCACGGAAGAGTGCCAGAGATATGGAGAGCGCAGAAGCAACTCCACGTCTCTCGGTAGCTTTCCCTGAAGCTCATCTATATATACAGTCGTGTCGAGAAGGAGTTTCGGGATTACGTCCGTATCCGTGACGAACGAAAGCGCAGATCGCTCGCGATACTGGAGACGTGTCCGGCGTTCGGATGTCTTGAGCCTTCGGAGGACGCGCCGAACGTCGGAGCTAGAACTCAAGGTCAAGCTCTGGGCTCACGGTACCCCTTTGAGAAAGCAGCCATTGTCCGTAATCGTCAGATAAAGCGAGGTTTGCGAGCGCGGCTTCAAGCAACTTCGAGTCTGACGAGATTCCAGTCTTCAGCTTTGCCTGCTCCACCAAGCCCACGGGCATCCGTCCGCGGAGTACATGGGTCCGTGAGCCAGCGAGAAGGCCACGCTCCTCTGCGAGCGTCAAAACCTCACTTAGGGAACCTTGCGCTGAATCTTTGGCTGAAATGCGCCGCACACGATCTCCGGATTTTCGTGTGGCCTTGATTGCTTCACGCTGCGTCGGAATTGTGGCGATCTTGGACATAGTCCGTACCTCTTACCTTCCAATGTAGCACATGTGCTAGCCATTTGTACTACATTAGGAACTCTTTTCGGGAAGGCTGTTTGGGAAGCTTCTCGGCATACGTCCAAAATTGGCCGATAGACATGCCAAAGTAGCTGCTGATCGCTGCCATTACATCGCAACTGACATTAGCGCGCCCTCGTTCGATCTTGCCCAGATAATAAGTGCTGTATCCAAGTGCCTCAGCCAAGAGCACCTGGGAAAGCTGTTTTGCAGTTCGCATCTCAGTTACAGCGCGACCAAACACCTCATTCGGCGTCTTTGATTTTCGTTTAACGTCGGCTCCGATAGGCTTGGTCACCAAGCCATCCTCGAAGACATCGGCTTACCAAACTAGAAACTATAGTTGCCTATATGGAGTACGCTCAAAACGGCTATGGCGTATGCGCTAGAGATGTAGGGCCAGTGAGTTGTTCTGCGAACGCCCAGAATTTGGTCATCGGAAGCATCCCGAAGTAGTCAATGATGGCATACATCAGGTCAAAGGTAAGGTTCTCTTTGCCTTGTTCGATATTGCGGAGATGAAACTCCTCGCATCCGACTCGTGAGGCAACTGTGGCCTGAGATTCGCCTCTATTCAGACGAAGTTTGGTGATCGTCGCGCCAAAGACTTCCTTTGGCGTTCCAGATCTCCTCGGGTTGCCAGTTCCAACAGGTCGAGCCACAAACTAATCGTGGCTCGCTATTTCGAATTGAAATAGCAACTATAGTTTTGTATACTCACGATCAGCAACTATAGTTGCCAATTTCTCGAAGTGCCTGGGGGGCAAAGTGATGTCCGAAGCGGCAACTTATTTCCCGACAAGCACGGATGTTCGCGCTCCAGCACAGGATGTTGCGCAGTCTTCGGATCGCGCGAATGTCGAAGTCCGCTCTGGAAGTCGGTTGGCCGATTCGGGTACCGGCGCAGGCTTTTCGCAGAGTTCGACCAGGCCAAGGCGGTGCTGTTGCCATGAGTATGGAGCCGCTGTTCGAGCAAATCTCTAGTGACGCGGGCGAGCCTACGCTCTTTGACAGGCTCGCTCGCCTGGTTCCGGCAGAGCGGCAGGCGGAATACTATCGCGTGCTCGCGCATACACGAACTTTAAACCCGGATGATGAAATGCTGCGCATTCTGGAAGCGATGGGTATTATGACCTTGCTCACGCGTGAAACTCCTCAGCAGATCGCGGCGGAACGTGTCCGGTTCGCGGAACTGCTGGAAGCGACTCTAAGCAAAGTGGAAAGAGCGCAAACCAGCACATCTGAGTATATTTCTGCATTGGAAAAACGAGTGTCCGACCTGCCTTCTAAATTGCGAGCAGGTCTTGATCCCGGCAAAATCGCCGAGCTGCTAGGAGAGAGCCTTCGCCAGAATTTTATTGCTATCGGGCTTCCAAATACTGTTCACGCTTTGCACGCGGCAATAGATGAAATGGCACAGGTGCAAAAGAACCTATCGGATGTACTCTCCCGTGTCGCTCATCCTGATAACGGAGTTGTTGTGCAGGTAAGACATACGAACAATGCTTTGAGCAGGGAACTGGAAACCCGCGCGCACAAGATCGATGCGCTTCTTTTCCATCTAACCCGTCATCTGGTGCGTGTCTGGGTGCCCACCATCGCCACAGCTGCTTTTGCCCTCGGCTGTATCGTTGGGATCGCGGTGGAGAGTAAACATCCAGTTCTTCCATTCGCGCAAGTGAAAATACAGCCGCCGAATCCTCCAGTGCATCTCTTATCCACACCCCTTCCAGAGGGCCACAAGATAAGCAAGCACCACGCAAAATGAAGCGAATATGATCCGTTCGCGTTTATCAGCTTCACTTGTCCTCTACAGTCTCAGGGAAGGAAATGTGGGATGGACTAGGCCAGAAAAGGATCGTCAATCATGAGTACAGGGATCTCTATACCCTTCGTACTTGCTCTGTAGAATCAGTAGACGGTCATAGATCGCGTCAATGGAATTCGGCATTGTGACATTCCGAAGTTCCTTTAAAATCGCTTGCCGCTGGCTTTGCCATACGCGGACCTCTTCTCAAATTGAATGGACTGCATAAACTCAATGAAAGTGATAGGCCACCCCAAAGCTCAGCACGCGAGGCGTCAATCCGTTCGGCGGAAAGCTATGCCACTGCTGTAACTCATAATCCGCTCGTAGATTGATCGAAGGCGTCAGGTGGTAGTCCGCTCCGAAGCCGCCTCCCCAAATGGTATAGGCGAGGTTGGCCACCGGGCCGTCTTCCGGATGACGTGGGGATGGGGGAAACTGAAAGACGCCGCGCCCGACCATGAGCTTCGCATATGGAGCCAATCGACCGAAGTGAAGGACATAACGGGGACCGATCTCATAGGTCCGTTCGTAGATGTTTTCTTTGCCATCCGGATCGTTGAGCTGGTGGAAGGAAGCTTCAACGCCCCAGTGATAGCGGAAATCGAAGGTCGCGTATGCGCCGATGCCGCGAAGGGTGTTGGGACCATAGTCGGGGCTGGCGAGATTAAACAAGCCGCCGACTTGTAGATCTCCAGCCTTGGACGCGGTGGGCCTGGCTTGGCCGGAGAGGGTAGTGGTGAAATTGAGACCGACGATGGCAACGGCCAGTGCAAGAAGAACAGCCCTTGCTGGACGCTGTCGGACGATTGAATATTGCAACAGCTTAAGCTCCAAAGCGGGGAACCCCAGATTCAGGATATGCGCTTCTACTCCTCCAAAACTCGATCAGGGCGTCTCTGTTGGACGCTGAAGCAATTTCATAAAGTTCCATCATACCCATCGGGAAGAAGATTGTGGGCCGGAATTTGACGAAAAACCCGCCTCGTTCGTGAGCGACATCGAGGCCAAATTCTTGTAATTTTCAATAGCGCGGGTTGCGCAGAGTTGTCTACCGAGAGTAGACACTGCGCGAATAGGCCCTTAATAAACATGCCTAATCGTAATAGGTAGAGCCTTGTTGTGTTTTCACGACCTGCAATCGTCTTCCCGCTGGCTCGCCCCATGTCCATCTGCGTTGCGCTCTGCATTATGTGTGCCTCCTACTGCGACGGATTGCAATACATTTTCTGTACTTTGCGGGCAGTGCGAAAAATTAACTTGCCAGATTTTGGGAGAGAAATGTAGATTGACGTTTGCCATACGATAGAGATGCTATTCATCGTGTACCTATTTGTGATAGGTACACGAGTTTAGACGAGTGATTTCTTATGACGAGATCACTATTGAGGGACGTGTGTACTCTAAGTCCCGTTTTGATTTTTCTGCTTCTTGGTTGGTTCTTCCCGGACTGTGTATTCCTGGGCATTCCTTGTCCACGACAAGAACGGAATCAAACAGAACTGGAGAACCAAAAATGAAACCAATTCTTTCCATCCGTATCGCCTTCGCGAGAGTAATCGCGTCCACAGGAAAGTCAATCGCAATAGCTGCGTTAGCAGCCTTAAGCCTTCCTGCACACGGCCAATACACCATTGCGTGGCAGCCTGCTATCAAACAGCCCGCGCAGATGACCTCAAACAGTTCACCCGCAGCAGTAGTCTTCAATAATCAAATATACGTCTATTATTGCGACAAGAATTCCAATCAGATGTTCGCTGCATCAACTCCCGCAGTGGACACGACGTTTTCAGTCTTGGGCTCGACGGGAATTGGTTGTGGAACCGCAAATACTGCAATGAACGCAGCATTTTTTCCCGCAACTGGACAAATCTACATCGCAAGCAACAATCTGCCCAACGGATGGGTACACTCAGGCGATGGCCTAAATTTTGTTTCTTCACCGATCAACGTAAACGATACGGTCTATGTCGAAGGGAAGGGTGTTGCCGTCTTCCAAAATCTGCTCTGGATTGCTTATGTAGGGTCTAACGGTCCCTCCGTTGCCTCGTCGCCGGACGGTACAAACTTCACCTATCGCGGCCAGATCTCTTCACTTATTCCCAACAATCCCTCGAGCTGGCAACCAGGATTTTCGCTGACAGCTAACGACGATGGTTCGGAGCTGTTTGTGACATTTACAACTGACACAGCCGGATTTATGAATGTTCAACACAGCACGGATGGAGTCAACTGGAGCACCCAGCCGACTTACACAGACCAGACATTTGGACACGATCCTTCAATAGTTCAATACCAAAGCGTCATCTGGGTGCTCGGACAGTGCGTCTGCAACGACCATAATATCTGGGGTCGCGGAGCATTAGACGGTGTCAACTTCACCGCTCCAGTGCAGTACGGAGCCACCATGAATAACTCTCTGTCAGCAAAGGAGTTTCAAGGTCACTTGTATACGATCTTTCGGTCGAACTTTGGGAACGACCTCTGGGCTATGTGGGCTTATTAGCTTAGAGGCAGGCGCTCGCATATCCTGATGCGGGCGCCTGTCAGTTTATTGTTTAGTACGATGTGTTCGTGAGCCCCATCAAGGACTTCATCGTCGGAGAATCGGTTGTTTAGACAAATTAGCATAATGTCCCGCTCTCTCTTGTTGTGCATTCTTTTCTCACTCGCCTCTTGTATCGAGGCCTTTGCACAGACCACGATTCATGTTCCCGAGGAGGCCGCTACTGTCCAGGCCGGTATAGATGTTGCGCACGACGGGGACACTGTTCTGGTCTCACCGGGGACTTATAACGAAAATGTGGACTTCAAGGGAAAGGCCATTACGGTGACCTCCGGCGCGTCAGGGACTGATGCGGCCACTGCCACAATTCTCAATGGCGCCCAGGATGGTCCGGTGGTTATGTTTTCGACAAATGAGCCCTCGAGCTCTGTTTTGAACGGTTTTACCATCCAAGGGGGGCACGCGAGCAGCGCGTCCGGCAAGAACGGCGGCGGGATTTATATCAGTGGAGCATCACCGCTGATCACAAATAATATCGTGACATCCAACGCCGGTTGCGGTATTGCCGCTTTCGAAGGCTCTGCAACTATCATTCGTGGGAACATCATTCGCCAAAACAATGATGGGGCTATCTGTAACGGTCCTCAAGGCTCTCAGGGTACACCGGGTTCAGTAGGAGGAGGCATCTCCCTCATCCAGGCTGGAGATGCGGTCATCGATAGCAATCTGATTGAATCCAATGTCTGCAACCACAGCGCAACGGTTAATTGTGGGGCAACAGGGGTTGTCATCTTTCAGGGAGGAGCGATCACCGTCACGAATAACGTGATTCGGGACAATTATTCTGTTCAGGGGGGTGGTTTTACAGCCGTTTTGACCGGCCAGCTCTCCCTCGTTCAGAACCTGATCTATAACAATAGCGGACCGCAGGGCTCATTCTTTGAACAGGTATCTATCTCTGGAACGGACGGATCTCCTCCTTATCCACCTTTGATCGAGACCAACAACACGATCTTCGGTGGAGGGGAAACTCTCATCCTCTATTTTGATCCCTCTTCGAAAATTGAGAACAACATCTTCCTAAACAACACCCATCTCGTGGTCCCTCCCGAAGGCTCTTCTGGACTTTCCTGTGGCGATCCCGAGGCCATCCATTCGGGGATTCAGATCAACAACAACGACATCTACAATCCGCTCACTTCTATTTCTGGGCAGTGTCCTCTTGGCGCGAACAATCAGGCCGTCGATCCTCAGTTCGTAAATTCAACTTCTGACGACTTTCACCTTCAAGCGACTTCTCCCATGCTGTCTGCTGGTGACATCAATGCGCCTATGATTCCGAACGCAGATCTTGACAAAAAAGCTCGTACGGTGTGCGGCAGCATAGATATGGGTGCCTATGAGAAGCGACCTCATCCCCCTGTTGCGCTTACCAGTTCCGCTAATCCTACGGTGGGAACAGCACCCATAACCTTCACGGCGCACCTGACTGGGAACTGCAACGTCCCAACCGGGACGATCGAATTTTTCGATGGAGCAACAGCAATCGGCACTGCAACGCTCAATAGCTCGGCTGTAGCGGCACTCACGACTTCTTCGCTGACAGTCGGACAGCACAATATCACAGCGCACTATCCTGGGGACTTCAACTTCGATGACAGTACCTCAGATATCCTGGTTCAGACAATCAATGGCGATCCCACTTCCACGTCGCTGAGCGTCTCACCCAACCCAGGAAACGCATTCTCTCCGATCACTCTTCAAAGTGTAGTGGGTTCCCAGTATGGAGTTCCAACGGGTTCTGTAACCTTTACGACAGCGGGAATCACACTTGCGACTGCGCCATTGGATGCCAGTGGGAGAGCAACAGCAACAATCAACAACCTTGGTGCTGGCACTTACCCAATTGTCGCGACTTATAGCGCTAGTACACAATTTCAGGCAAGCAGCTCGCCTTCCGTTCGAGAGGTTGTTGTCTCATCGGACACCGCGACACTGCTCACAGCCACACCTAATCCGGCGGCAGTGAGTCAGAATGTGACATTCACGGTGAATGTTCGCTCGACGCATGGCGGGACCACCGCGCCGACTGGTACCGTTACGTTACTGGATGGTGCAACCGTACTTGGAACCCATGCACTCACGACCGGTTCAGCTGTGTTCAACATCTCGGCCCTGAGCTTTGGTTCGCACGTCATCACAGCGCAATATGCTGGGTCAGCTGACTTCAACCCCAGTAGTGCCTCACTCAATGAGGCCGTTACCTATGTCAGCACCTCTCTTGCCCTAACGACCTCTCCCAATCCAGCCAACACCGGACAGACGGTAACACTGACCGCAAAGGCTACGTCAACCCTTGCTGGAGTCGTGCCCTTTGGCATCATTACCTTCCGAGATGGCACAACGGTCCTCGGAACTGAAGCCTTGAACGGCGAGGGAACAGCTGCCGTGACGATCAGCACCCTCTCGGTAGGCTCTCACTCCATTCAGGCCACTCTGGATCCCACCTCCACATTTGCAGGCAGCACCTCTCCTGTCGTCAACCAGGTCGTCCAGTCATACGATTTTGCCCTCGCAAGTTCTGTTAATTCTCTGTCGCTCCCTTCCGGAGATTGGTCAGTCCTGACGGTGACCGTGACGCCGATAGGAGGCTTCAAGGGGTCAGTTGCGTTAGGTTGCGATGAAGAGCCGGATCATACGCAATGCATATTTCGGGATGGGAACACAATCTCCCTCGCTAGCGGGCCAAAAACTGTAAGCCTTACTGTCAATACAAGTGACGTGTATGGGTACGGAGATAGGGTTGGCCAATCAGCATCACCATCGCTAGGTGAACGGCCAAGCAGGCGGGTTCTCTCAACCCTGTTCCTACCGGTGCTTAGTTTCCTGGGATTATTCCGCCGTGATCCACTCAAGAGCGGAAGATTGCGCAAGATAGGACTCTTCATGTGCATGCTCGCGACAATGCTCACAATCCAAGCATGCAGCGGAAAACTTCCCGGCGAAACCGTGCCGGGCACCTATAACCTACGCGTAACAGGAATGAGTACAGATGGAACTTCTCTCCAGCACTCCATTCCATTAAAACTCATCGTTGTTGCCAAAAAGTGACGATCGGATGGCCAATGAGACTATCCCATGTTTTATTTGCGCTTTGGCTCATGTCTTATAGGGCTCTATCGCAATCCTCAGGTGGAGTCGATTTATCGAAAGAGATGCCTGGAATCCTGTACGGCATCGTCTCGAATGATTCTGGTGTAGCAGTAGGAGAACGGATCGCTGCTTTCTATATAGGCACTGATCATGGGCGACAAGTCGCGATTCGTGCATGTGCATCTGTCACGGATTCTGAAGGCGGCTATCGCTGCGACGGTCTGTCTCCAGGCGATTATCTAGTGCTCGCAATGGATCCTTTTCAGAGAGGATCGCAACGCAGTAGCCGTCAGGGCGCGTTCTCGTTTTATGGCAATACTGGCGACGTCAATAAAGCTATGTTAATCCACTTGCGTCCTCGCGATTATCAAGCAGCCAACTTTTCACTCTCTTTCTTAAATAGCGGATATTCCGTACGGGGAGAAATCTCAATGAAGACAGCCAAGGCTGGGATCACTCTGTACGCAGTTTCAGACTCTGGCCTGGAATGTCCGTTGCCAATACAAACAATTGGGAACGAAGGCACTTTTTCGTTTGTGGACTTGCCATCAGGAAAGTACCGGGTTGAGGCTAGCTGGAATGAAGGGATGAACCAGATCACTGCTGCTAAGGAATTCGAAATCGCCGACCATGACATCTCTGGAATTTCACTCGATCCCGTCAGCACAATCCAAATACGACTCTCACTTGAAAACTCCAACCCATGGGGGAAAACGCCGTTAGGAGATTCAATTCCTTCAGATGTTGTCCTCGAGGAAATTAATACGGGTGCAACCATTCCGGCAACGCCGGATAAAACAAAGATCGGCGATTTCATTTTTCCCAAAGTTAAGCCGGGGACCTATTGGTTATCGATGGATACACCCTCAACCGGATGCATTGATTCGATCTCTTTAGGAGGCCGCGAGGTATCGAACCCTCTTCCGCTTAATGGTGATGTCAAACAGCTTACAATGGACGGATCCATAGATTCGGTCTGCGGATCGGTGCGCGGAGTGTTATCACCCGCAATGAAGTCCGAGATTGTTCTCACAACAGACAAATTTGCTGCTCTCCGAACAGCAGCATCTGATCAGAATGGTAACTTTACGATTCGAGGTCTGCCCCGGGGGGAGTACCGCGTTTATTCATGGCCTTCGTTGAAAAACATCCCTTTTCGAAATAGGTCGTACTTGCGTAGTCTGCAAGACCACAGTACTTCCGTCAGCGTGTCTGGAGGAGAGTCAACGACCCAAGTCGAAGTACTGCAGATGGATTTCTGATCCGATCTGGAGAGCAACAGATGATTGTAGGAGAACAACCCCCAACAGGAATGTACTTCAGGTTCTAGCAGAAACAAATCTGGAAAGATCCCACTTATCGGGGGCTTTTTCTGTTTGCGGTGCCTTCTCGGTTAGGTTTTCTCTTCGGTGGGAGGATGTCTTGCAGATAGTAACCTTTTGACCCAAACCCAATACCCTTACGACGCTTAATGTGTCCGATCAACTCATCTACATTCACATCAAACGTGTTTGCCACCCGCAACAGCGTTTCAAGAGACATCTTCTTTCCTGATTCGATGTTCTGCCAATGGGAGAGATAATACCCGAATTCTCGTACCATCTTCATCTGCGTCCATCCTCGTTCCAGTCGAAGCTCTTTTATGCGAGCCGCGAGGGCGGATATGAACTCATCGTTGTCATAATACATTCGTTCGTTTCTTATTCTCGTTCATGTGAATTTAACTCCTGGGAAGGTGATACTGACTTGTACAACACAAACACACTCTCTCTTCGGTAAAACACCTTCGAGGTTGGCCAGCAACCCGAAGGGTGGAAATACCGCCGTATAAAGCTCAGCTTAGAGGGTGAATTTCATCGTAGAGTCACAGAATCGTCGTTGTCCAGAACTTCTTCGATTCTTGGGTTTGACGTAAATCACTGAAAACTATCTAACTGCTGAGCAGTAGAAGTTTAGAGGAGGTATTCAAAAAGTAACCTATTCTCCGATATCCATTCCCCAACCTGAGTCTGGACATCGCGCTCAACAACCTCGAGAGATAGTAATGGGGAGCAGATGGATCGGGGTCAGGAGTTGGAGAAACTCGTTGAGCTGAACCTCAAATTCCCCGAAGAAGCAGTCTCCCGCATGAACGCCTCAACAGATGCGGGGAGGCTTTCAGCCGTTCGAGCAGGCGCGCATGGGTTATAAGCAGCCCGTGGGTTTGTCTTGCCTATGCGGGCAATTGCAGAGCTTGCTTCCGTCAGACAGAACTCGACTGATGTTCAGACGAGAATCATATAGAGTTCGGTCATCGTTGAAACGATCTCGAACACCATCTGAGTTTGTCGGACGTTTATCCGAAGTGTGTTCGATAGCATCCTTTGCTATGGCTCTTCCTAAGCCATGAGGCTTAGGGATGGTGTCTTAATCCAACACAATCGCTTGGCAAGAGCGAAAACTTAAGACAGGTCATTGAGCAGGCTTGCAAAAATTGCCGGAGATACATGAAAGCTGGTTTGCTGCAAGCGTTCAAATGCACTTCGCAGGTGTAGTAAACCCATTTCGGCGGCCTCTCGAAGTACGCCGATAGTACCAATGACAGGCAAACTACGGCGTTCAGCTTCCCGCCTCCCTAACAACTCATCGACAATGAGCTGGTCTGCGGACAGTTCCTCCGCCAGTGCTATTGCGTCACGCTCTCCTGCATCGAGCTTCGCTAGTTTGGCATCGACGACAACAGTGGGGGAAAGAACTTCCAACCAGTCGGGCGGCTGTTTCATCCACTCCTGCACCTTCACTGGCGCGCGCGACCGCATCAATTCTTCGCTTACCGCGCGGGGGATAATAACGCGGCCATACAGCTTTGGCAGCACATCGATCTCTTCAATGAGAATCAGGTAATTTATAGGCGTGGTGTCGGCAACAACGATCATCCTGCTCGACGTTCACCGGAAGCTGGAAGCTGTTGCCGCTTGGCGCGTGCTCGAAGTGCTGTTTCGTGATCCTTGGCAGCATCCGCAAGCGAGTAGTGCAGAAATGCGCCATGCTCCTTCAGAAACTCGTGAACTTCCATCCGGGTCTCGAAACCCAGGAGTTGCCTGATTTCGGCTTCGGACATCTGTTCTGTGCGGTAGCCTTCCAGCGCAAGTGCTTCCAGCGCCGCACGCGACGGCTCCTTACCCTCAGAGATGATCTGGGCGGCGAGTTCGTCCGGGATGTTGAGGGTAACTTCCATGCCTTTAAGAATACCACCGGCCTGAAAACACTGAAATCCTCCGTATGCTTGCAATGGAATTTCGAACAGCGTTAGGGTCAGCTCATGCTGACGATAAGAGCGATGTCGGGCGGCGCAGGATATGCGCAACGGCATCTCGAACACAGCGATTATTATGACGAGCAGCGCCGTATTCAGGACGAGTGGCATGGTCGCGGAGCCGAACTGCTTGGGTTGCGCGGAGAGGTGACGCGGGAACAATTTGAGGCGATCCGTGAAGGCTTGCATCCTGAAACGGGAGAATTCCTCCGCCCTCGGCACAGCGCCGACAGGGCAACCAATGATGGGAACGAACAGAGCAAAGCACGCTCCCTTTATGATCTGACATTCTCCGCTCCAAAGTCTGTTTCCATTCAGGCCACCGTGGGTGGAGATGAGCGCCTGATAGAGGCGCATGACAAGGCTGTGCGCGAAGCTCTGGCGGAGTCAGAGAAGTATGCCGCTAGACCCAGCGCCGCTTAGAACGTGGTTCGTAGAACATCTCCCACGGGTTTGAGCCTGTGAAGACGTAGCGCTTCGCAATCCAGTGATGCCCAACGCCACCGGGGTTCGCTGCAATGACCATGCGCACGGGAATACTCTTCGATCCACGAAGATTCGAACGCATCATGTCGAGCAAATCGGGTTCCGCGTACTGTCCGGCTTCATCGACGATCAATAAGGTAAAGCTGCGTCCCTGATATTTCGTATAGTCCGCGTGACTTTCCAACTGTCCGAGTTCGATGTATGCACCGTTCGGCATACGCCAAACATGCTCGGCGGCGTTGTAACGTGCTGCTGTGCCGTAGATGTTACCGAAGATTTCGCGCGTAACAAGTTCGAAGTCTGCAAGACCTTTGTATGTCTTTCGCAGATAGAGCACGCGCGCTTTTTCGCCGTACTGTTCGACGTGGCGCAATATTAGATACGCAAGCCCGTAGCTCTTACCGCCGCCGCGACCGCCACCGCAGAAGATGTCAAACTCTTCCGGTATCGATAGAAGACGTTGCTGGAAGTCGTTCAGTTCGATGGTTTGCATCAATCACCTTGTATTCATCCATCTTCATCGCGCCGGGAAGCTGGAACGTAATGGAAACCTTGTTTGCTTGGTCGGCTTGATCGCCTTCGCGGTAACCGTGGCGGGCTTTGAGCAGGAACATTGCAGCGACCGAATCGCCGTTCATCGCTTTGCGATAGAGTGCATTGTGCAGCGAGTAGCGTTCTTGATCGCGCCCCACGTTGAACGCTTCCTGCAATGTGTCGTCTTCGTCTATCCAACGCTGAAGCACTGCGAGGCCTACACCAAAATGGGAAGCGATGCCACGCTTAGAGAAGCCCGTCGCGGCCAGCTTACCAATCTCTTCGGCGGCGTTCTCGGGTGCATCCTTGCGAAGAGGATGGGAAGGGATCGGCGTCTCATCCGGAGCCTTCCAGCCTGTCTTGACCATTTTTATCATCGTTAAATCCTGAAAAAGAAAAAGAGGAAGGGCAGCCCCTCAACTAAAACTGCCCTTCCCACTCAGCCGGGACGCATCGGCTGAAACTTAGCCAACCTTTGAAACGAGAAAAGCCAGAGGAATACTCTTGCGGCTGGTGGCAACGCGTGACCAGTTCGCAGCGAGGACAAGCTCGGCGGTGGTCGGCGAGGGGTCTGCAACGCTCGTTCCCGAAAATCCAAAGCCAAGTGGATGCAGCGCCGTGTTGATGCGGCTGTGGAGCGTAGTTACGCCGCCACCGTTGCCCTGTGCTGCATCTCGCGCAATCTCTGTGCCGGGCGCAACGCGTGGTTCGGAAACAGCGAACCCGAACGCGTCCCGGAGTCTGTAGCTAATACGACAGTCCAAGTCACAGAACGCGAACGTGCTTATGCTGAACATGCGCTTGCTGATGAAATAGCTAAACTCGCCGCAATGGGCGAAGGTTCAGGCAGAAACGACGCGCTGAACATAGCCGCGCATTCACTTGGAACGGTGATCGGAGCAGGCTGGATCGACGGGACAGAAGTAGCCTATGCGCTGCTGGATGTAGCGCATCGTAACGGCTATGTCGCGAAGCGCGGCGAGAAGGTGGCCAGAGCTACTATCGAGTCGGGCCTTGCCGCAGGCGTAGCCAAGCCACGCTCCCCATTGACCGATGTTGATCCCGCGATGGCCTTCGATGCCACGCGCTTGACGGTCAAGGGGCAATCTGTAGACGGCCACAGTGACCTCAAGCCAGTCAGGAAGACAGTTAGGCTCCTGCGTGGCGATGACATCGTAGAAGAGGCGCTTACGTGGCTCTGGGAAGGGTATCTGCCCGCTGGGAAGCTCGTCTTGCTCGCAGGAGAGGGCGGGAGCGGCAAATCAACCGTGGCGTTCGGGCTCGCGGCTACAGTGACGACAGGCGGCGTCTGGCCGGATGGAACAAGGTGCATGACGCCCGGCAATGTTCTTATCTGGTCAGGCGAAGACAATCCAGCAGATACGATCAAGCCCCGTATGATGGCAGCGAATGCGGATGGAAAACGCTATGCGATGATCGACGGAACAATCGATGAAAGCGGCCAGAACAGAAGTTTCGATCCATCACGCGATATTGAAGACCTTCGTAGAGCGGTCGAAGAATTCGGTGGCGTGTCGCTTCTAGTCATTGATCCAATTGTTAGCGCGGTCAGTGGAGACATGCACCGTGCCAACGATGTCAGAAGATCATTACAGCCGATTGTTGACTTCGCGGAAGAGATGAACTGCGCCGTACTTGGTATAACTCACTTTCCGAAGGGAACAGCAGGGAGCAAAGCCGCTGAACGCGTCATCGGTTCGCAGGCATTTACAGCGCTCGCTCGCATGGTCCTCGTTGCGCAGAAAGATGAGAATTCAGACCGTAGAGTTATCGCACGTGCGAAGTCGAATACGTCGATTGATACAGGCGGTTTTGCGTACGAAATCGAACAGGTAGCCCTCCATAGAGGGATCACAACAGTTCGCGTCGTATGGCGGCAGGTATTGCACGGAAACGCCCGAGATATTCTCGCTTCTGTTGAAGCTGAGGGAGTATCGGAGGACGGAACAAAGATTAGCGCCGCGAAGAGTTTTCTCGTTTCAGCTTTGGCGAATGGTCCGGTCGAATCAAAGGAGTTGATCGAGACTGCGAGAGAGGCGCACGATATATCAAAGGATACGCTGAAGCGAGCTAAGACGGATTTGAATATCGTATCTCGTAAAAGCGGTATGAATGGAGCATGGGTGTGGTCATTTCCGTTCAATACGAGCGGTTTCGGAAAGACCCAATAGCCCCTCATCTTCGAAGGGATGCAACGAAGGAGTGCAAACTCTATTTCTTGCATCCCTTCGGCGTTCTTGCATCCCTTCGAAGAGGTGCAACTCTCCAAAGAGATGCAAGCTAAGTCCTTTATATTAGCAAGAGGTGCATATAAAACTGTTAGACAGGAGCGATCCGCCTCTTCGTAAGCGATGGCTAGCTAACAGGTAGGTTGGACCTCGTTTTACGCCACTCTCCCGGCTCAAAAATCATCCGATCCACAGGTCAATCTTGTAGTTTGACGAGCAATTTCGGTGTAATTGCTATCGCGTGAATCAAGTCCGCTTTGTCATCATAAAAACGATAGAAGCCCTCGGAAGCGGTAAAAGAAGTTGCTTTCAGAATATGCAGTGGCAGATAACCAGCTGAACCACCATCGAAAATATGAAAAGTTTTCATAACGCCTCAAGACTAGCAAAACGCTAGATTTGGGCAAATGAAATTATGAAAAATAGCCCCAACATGGGAAGCGAATAGACGCACCGTCTGAACGCAAGTGCGAATTGATTCCGCACTGAAGCGCGTAACGTCTGAGCAAGGCTAAAAACTCTATGACGTACCTATGACGTACGAGCTTCTACTTTGTTGGACTATTTATCTGTAACTTGCTGATTCTATTTGGCGTCCCCGACGGGATTCGAACCCGTGTTATCGCCGTGAAAGGGCGGTGTCCTGGGCCGGGCTAGACGACGGGGACGCTCCGGGAAGGATTGCTTCTATTTCTCTATTCTATACCGTATCTCCCGATTGAGCACGTCGCCGGGGTGGTTCTTGCTGTGGATTCGCGGCATACTACAAAGAAACCCGCGATCAGCATGCCTACTCCCCAACGCTACAAATATCTCGATGCCCTGACGACAGCCTTCGTCGTCATTCTTCTCGTTTCCAACCTCGTCGCTCAGAAGGTCTGTCAGATCGGTCCCTTCGAGGTCAGCGGAGCCATTCTCCTCTTTCCCATCACCTACATCTTTGGAGATGTTTTCACCGAGGTCTATGGCTTTGCCGCCTCTCGCCGAGCCATCTGGCTTGGCTTCTTCGGCACAGCGCTTCTTTACGTGATGGGAAGCATTACCATCGCGCTTCCTCCTGCTCCCGGCTGGCACAATCAGCAGGCCTTCGCAACTGTCTTCGGATTCATCCCGCGAATCCTCGCCGCGAGCCTGATCGCCTTCTGGGCCGGTGAATTTGCCAACTCTTACACGATGGCTCGCCTCAAGCTTTTGACCGAAGGCCGCATGTTGTGGACCCGCACCATCGGCTCAACGGTCGTGGGGCAAGCGGTGGACACGATTCTGGTCATATCGCTTACCTTCGGAGGGATCGTACCCCTGCGCGGCCTGGCAAATATGATCACGACCGGCTATCTCCTCAAGGTCGGTTACGAGGTTCTGGCAACGCCTCTGACCTACATGGTGATCCATGCTCTCAAACGCGCGGAAGGAGCAGACGCCTTCGATCGTCACGAGAGCTTCAATCCCTTTTCCTTCACCCAGGGCAGCGCCAAAGAATAAGTCTTCAGAGCGACAGCTTTTGTCTGACTCCGTTCATCTCGCTCCACGGATCCTTCTTCAGCCGCTTCTTCCACTCCACGAAGTTGGCTACATGAAAGGCCGGCCTCTCTGTGGTTTTTCGCAGCTCTGCCCAACTCAAAGGCATTGAGACAGCCATTCCCGCCCGTGCTCGCGGCGAGTAAGGTGCGACCGCCGTAGCCCCCCGTTCGTTCCTCAGGTAATCGAGATAGATCTTCCCCTTGCGCGCAGACTTCGTCATCGTCGTTAGGTAACGTTGTGGAGCAGCTTTCTCAATCGTCAGCACCAGCTGCCGCGCAAACTCCTTGATCTCGGGCCACGCATGTCCCGCCACAACAGGAGCGACGACGTGGATGCCTTTTCCGCCCGTCGTCTTCACAAAGCTCTCCAACTTCCACTCCTTTAAGCGCGCGCGAACCTCTTCCGCTGCATCGACAACCTCCGTCCACGCTAGAGTCTCGTCAGGATCGAGATCGAAGATCACACGATCCGGATGTTCAATGTCATCGTTCTTCGATCCCCACGGATGAATCTCCAGCACACCAAGCTGTGCCAGCGCTGCAAGCGCCTCGCGGGTGTCGAGTGTGATGTAAGGCTCTACCTTCCCGTTCTTATCGGCAATTTCCACGCTGCCGATTCCCTCGGGAAGTGTTGAGGTCACATGCTTCTGAAAGAAGCATTGGTTCCCCGTGCCATCCGGACAGCGCACCAGGCTGACTGGCCTTCCCGCGATGTGAGGAAGCATCCATTCCGCGATCTCCCAGTAGTAATCCGCAAGCATTTGCTTCGTCGTGCCCGAGCTTTCATCCAGCACCTTCTGCGGATGCGTCAGCCGCACCGGAACATGCTCCACGCCCGACGACGCCCTCTTCGCCGCAATCGACTCGCTCGCATGACTACGATGCGTTGCGGCCTTCACCCGCGCACTCCTCGGGCCAATCGAGATATCCGGCTCCTCACGCACAACCTCCTTCGCCTGCTTGTCTTCGCGAAGTCCGAGGAAGGCAGCCTGCCGCACCAGATTATCCGCAGTCCATGTCGCGAATCTTACCTGTGCCACCATCTCCGGATTCACCCATCGCGCTCCTTTGGCAGCATCGGAGGGAAGACTCGCAAAGGGACTCTTCTTCAACTGCTCCAAATTCTCCAGCTTGTCGCGCAGGATACGATGCGTCTTCTGTGTAAATCCCGTGCCGGTGCGGCCTGCATAGATCAGCTTTCCCTCGCGATAGTAGCCAAGCAACAGTGCTCCTACGCCACGGATACCATTCGTTGGCAACGTATATCCTCCCACGACGAACTCCTGTTCGTGCAGGCATTTCATCTTCAGCCAGTCCCGCCCGCGACCTGAAAGATACACTCCATTCGCTCGCTTCGAAACAATCCCTTCCGCCTGCAGCTTGCACGCCTCATGCAGAAGCTTCTCTCCTCCTGTCTCGATATGTTCGCTCAACTGGAGCAAATCTCCATTTGCTCCCTTCAGCACGAGCCTCAGCAGTTCCTTCCGTTCCCACAGCGGAAGCTCTCTTGTATCGCGTCCTTCCAGGTGCAGCAGGTCAAATGCAAAGTAGGTAAGCGTGCGTTGAGCGCCTTCCTGCATAGCAGCCTGCAGATCGGCAAAGCTGGTCGTTCCGTTCGGAGCCACAACGACCACCTCGCCATCCATCGTCACCTTATCGACCGCGAGCCGCGCAATCTCCGCAGCCACCTCCTGCATACGAGGCGTCCAGTCCAGCCCTGTCCTCGTCAGCATCTGGACACGCTCGCCGTCCTTCCGCGCCTGCATACGATACCCATCGAGCTTCAGCTCGTGAAGCCACCCCTCGCCTGAAGACGGAACCTCCGACATCGAAGCCAGCTGCGGAGACACAAACGCAGGCTGCTTCTCCGCGGGAAGCTTTCGTATCGTTTTTCTCAGATCATCCGCAGCAGCATTGGAATTTCCATCCTTGCGAAACCATGCCTTATCGGACGAGCGCGTCTCCTTCGAGTTCCACACGTGATCTTCGCTACGCGCAATCTCTTCAATCGATCTTTCTGTGACTACACTGTCCGGCTCTGACTCCGTCACCGCAGCCTCATCACGCGGCCGCTCGAACTCATCATGCTCCTTGATGAGCAGCCAGTTAGGCTTTTTCTCTTTAGCCCATTTACCGCCCATGCGGATCAGAGCCCACTTGCCCTTCAGCTTCGTCCCATGCAGCACAAACTTCAGGTTTCCATCGCGCAGCCCGGCATCGACGTCGGTGTAACCTGCCTGCGGCTCCCATGTCCCCTGGTCCCACAGCATCACGGTTCCGCCGCCGTACTGACCTTGAGGAATAATCCCCTCGAAGCCGCCGTACTCCATCGGATGATCTTCCACCTGCACAGCCAGCCGCTTGTCGCCGGTGAAGTAGCTCGGTCCCTTGGCAACGGCCCAGCTCTTCAGAACGCCGTTCCACCCCAGCCTGAAGTCATAGTGCAGATGCGAAGCCGCGTGCTTCTGCACGCAGAAGGGAAGTCCTTCGTTTGTATTTTTTTTCTTGTGCCCGCCACTCGGCTCGGCCGTAACGCTGAAGTCTCGCATCGACCGATAGCGAGCAAGCTGCTCATCGATTGCATCGGCGGCCGTGCCTGTCGCAACTCTCTTCCGTGAAGTCTTCGCAGCCTTCTTGGGTGCAGCCTTGGAACCCGCCATCTTCGCTCCCGGACCTCAATCCGGCGTCCTGCGAGAGAGAAGTCCCGCTACGCCGACCGCCGCTTGCCTGTGGACTTCGCCTTCACCAGCGAGATACCTTTCTTCTCTTTGGATGCGGCAGGGGATGCCGCCGTCTTCACGGATACCGAAGGCTTCTTCCTTCCGCCCGCACTCTCCTCCGCATCCTTGCCGCCCACGCTCTTGCGCAACGCATCCATCAGGTTGATCACCTGTCCCCGACGTGGTGCCTCCACCTCATCCTTCGGCACAGGAGCATTCTTCACCTTCGCCTCGACCAGTTCGCGCACCGCCGCTTCGTATTGGTCTTTGAATTTACCCGGATCGAACTTCGCAGCCTTGCGCTTGATCAGCTCCATCGCCAGCTCCAGCGAGTCGGCATTCACCGCAACCTTCTTGATCTCCTTGAAGTACTCCTCCGGCTCGCGCAGTTCTTCCTGGTAGCGCATGGTGTAACCCATCATGCCACCCAGCTTGTCGTCGTCCGTCGCTGTGATGGCGAAGACATGCTCGCGCCCGCCAAAAGCGATCTTCCCCAGAGCGGCCTTCTTCGTCTTCTTCAACGCCGCCCGCACCACGGCAAAAGCCTCCGCCTGGCTGTCGTCCTCAGGAACGATGAAGTAAGGCTTCTCCATGTACTCAGGATTCAGCTCACTCACATCGACGAACTGAGAAACCTCAATGGTGTGTTTCGAAGGAACCCGCAGCTCCTCCAGCTCCTTTGGCTCGATCACGACATACTCGCCCTTGCGGTATTCATACCCCTTTACGATGTCGTTTTTGTCCAGAGCCTCAGCAGCCTCGCCGGGATTATCCTCCACCGCGCTGGCCGCCACCTTCTGGTGCCGCACCCGTTCGCCTGTCTTCCGGCTGATCTGGTGGAAGCGAATCTCATTCTTCGCCTCGGTTGCCACAAACAGCTTCACCCCAAACGACACCAGAGAAATCTGTACCTGCCCGGACCAGTAAGGACGCGCCATGCAAAACACCTCATCGGAATGGTCCTTCTCCCGCCGCAAAAGTCGGCGCGAAAGACCTGCCTTCTCTTCAGACTTCCCACGATATGCCCAGGGATGCCAGCGTTTCCACAACATTTTGTGGCCGACTCGCCGAGCCACCACCAATGCCGCAGTTGCGCGGAGCACCCCCGTCATCCTGTGTTTCACATGCAGGCAACCGGCTACGCGAACCGCAGCATCACCTTGCCAGCGCGCGCAAAACGAGCCTCCACCAGTGCTCCGGAGGTCGCAGGAGTATTCCCAGTCCAGCTTCCCGTCGTGATCCAGTCGCCCTTTTTCAACCCCTCCGTGCGGCTAGCCCCTTCCGTGGCGAGCCAGGGGAGCAGACGCATCAGGTCGCCCGCCGTGTTCGATCCCGTCCTCTCCACCCGCACGCTGCCGTCAATCGTCAACGTCACCGACTCCTGCGCAAAGTCGATGCTCTCCCAGCCCGGCACCGCATCGCCGTACACGAACCCTCCATGCATCGACATATCCGCAACCGAGGTCAGCTTCGTCGCCTCCTTCGGATCAATCAGCGCTGTCTCCAGCACCTCGATCGCCGGATGCATACTCTCAATCGCAGCAACGACTTCATCAAGCTTGTACGGCGTCTCCCGTGGAGGAAGATCGGCACCCAGCTTGAATGCGATCTCCGCCTCTGTTCCGCGATACCGATGTGTAATCCCGCTCATCTCGCATCCGTTGCACGTCATCCACGCCGCAGGCATGGGAGCGAACGAAGGCGTAGCCTCGGGAGTCGGCGCGCCCACCTTCCACCCTCCGATGGCCCCGAACGCCAGCGCCATCCTGTCCTGGACAAAGTAAGCCTCGTCCAGCGTCACCGGCCTCAACTCTTTCGGCAGGTCGGCAATGGGAGTGTTCGTTCTGCGTGCATCCAGCAGCAGATCGGCTGCCTGGATCAGGTCTTTTTCTCTCGCGGCGGTAGTCATGGCTGTCAGTTTGCTCCTTCTTCGTCCGATTGCGCAACTTCATGATTCCACAGTGCCAAAAAATGATGGGACGTTACCTTTCTTTCTTCCGGCAATCCAACCTGTTGTCGGTGCTTCTTCTTCGTTTAGTACGATGCACCTGAGAGGGAAGTGAAACCATGCTGCTCCGCGTCTCTGAAAGCCTGCGCTCCATCCTTCGCTCTTCGGACATCACCCCGCAGGCCTCCTTCGAACGTTTCCAGCAGCAGCGCCGCCGGCTTCTCACCGGAGCCGTCACGGTCGGCGCGGGAGCCATCGCCGCCAGCCGCCTGTCTGTCCTCTTCGATCCCTCCCCTGTACACGCGCAGTCGTTTGCGAGCCAGCCCAGTAAATACACCGTCTCCGAAAACCAGACACCCTTCGCCAAGGCCACGCACTACAACAACTTCTACGAGTTCGGCACCGACAAGAGCGACCCCGCGCAGAACGCCCACACCCTCAAGACCCGCCCCTGGACCGTTCAGGTCACTGGCATGGTTAAGAAGCCCCTCACGCTCGACATCGACACCCTCCTCAAGTACCGCCCCATCGAGTCCCGCGTCTACCGCCACCGCTGCGTCGAGGCCTGGTCGATGGTCATCCCCTGGGACGGCTACTCCCTCTCCGAGTTCATCAACCTCTGCCAGCCTCTCCCCAGCGCGAAGTACGTGCAGTTCGTCACGCTGGTCGACCGCAAACAGATGCCCGACCTTCCCGGCGGCTACGACTGGCCTTACTCCGAGGGCCTTCGCCTCGACGAGGCTATGAACCCCCTCGCGCTTCTCACCTTCGGCTGCTACGGACAGGTTCTCCCCAACCAAAACGGCGCTCCTATCCGCGTCGTCATGCCGTGGAAGTACGGCTTCAAGAACGCGAAGTCCATCGTCCGCTTCCACTTTACCGATAAGCAGCCCCATACCACCTGGAACGAGATCAACTCGCAGGAGTATGGTTTTTACTCCAACGTCAATCCACAGGTTGACCATCCCCGCTGGACCCAGGCCCGCGAGCGCCGCATCGACAGCTCCGCCTTCCCCCACACCATCCCCACACAAATGTTCAACGGCTACGCCGACCAGGTGGCCAGCCTCTACAATGGCATGGACCTCAAGCGTTATTACTGATCGCGACGGTCACCCCCTGCAAATGTCGAAACGCACCATATTTCTTCTCAAGATCGCCACGCACCTTCTCCTCCTTGCGCCCACCGCATGGCTCGTCCACTTCTACACCTCGGGCGCGCTTGAGCTCGATCCCGACCCCGTCGCCTTCATCACCCACTTCACCGGCGACTGGGGGCTCTGGACCCTCCTCGCCTCCCTCGCCATCACGCCCTTGCGCCGCCTCTCGCCGCGACTCGCGTGGCTCATCCGCTTCCGTCGTCTCATCGGCCTCTACGCCTTCTTCTACGCGACGCTGCATCTCGCAACCTACGCCTTCCTCTTCTCTGGATACGACTTCGCCACTGCCCTCGAAGGCCTCCGCTCCGGCCACCCCGGCGCACTCCTTGAGCAGTGGAAGCTCATCTGGCCTGCCATCTGGGACGATGTTCTCAAGCGCCGCTTCATCCAGGTCGGCTTCTTCGCATGGCTCATCCTGCTCGCGCTGGCTGTCACCTCGCCGACCTCTGTCCTGCGCGCTATGGGAGGCAAGCCGTGGCAGCGCCTCCACCGCCTCGTCTACGTCGCGGCCATCGCCGGAGTGATCCATTACTGGTGGCTGGTGAAGACCGGCGTCCGCACCCCATGGAAGGTCACCGCGGTCCTGGCGGTCCTCCTCGTCGCGCGCATCGCCTACACTGCGGTCAAGCGCTTCACGAAGCCCCGGCAAACTGTTTCCGCGGCACGAAGCTGACATTGCATCACACGCTGGCCTCGGTTGCCCCCAACCGCATCATGCAGATGCATCCCTCACCACGCTCGCGATGAGAAGCCCCGACTTTCAACTCCGCTGAAGACCTCCTACACTGTTGTTGTCAGGGGAGGGAAGCCATGAAGAAAAACATCGACCGTCGCCAGTTTGCCGCAGGGCTCGTCGCCGCGAGCATCGCTGCTCCTGCCCTCGCCGCCGAGACCGCCCCAGACCAGCTTCACCTCAAGCCGAACGGCTGGATGCCCAACAACGTCTTTCCCGTCCTGCTTTATCGCAAGGCTCTCCCGGTCACACCCAACCTCGCCGACACGATGGAACGTCTCTTCACGGAGAACGGCTGGCCTCCGCAATGGCGCAACGGTGTCTACACCTTCCACCACTACCACTCCACCGCGCACGAGGTTCTTGGCTTCGCCGCCGGTCATGCCGAGATCATGCTTGGTGGAGAGAAGGGAACCGCCATCACGGTGCAGGCTGGAGACATCGCCGTTCTCCCCGCCGGGACTGGACACTGCCGCATCTCCGCCTCCGACGACTTCCTCGTGATCGGAGCCTATCCTCCCGGCGAAACCTGGGATATCTGCCGCACCGCGCCCACGCCCGAAGTCTTCGCTCGCATGAGCCGCGTCGCCTTCCCCGCCTCCGATCCCGTCACCGGCAAATCAGGGGCTCTCCCAAAGCTCTGGACCGCCTGAGCCGATCGACTGTCGGACGCCTTCCTTCGCCACTCCCTTCAGAACTTGTCATTCCGCAGCGCAGCGAAGGAATCTGCTTTTATCTGCCCCGAACGACCGGGTATCCCATCCTTCGCAAAGCGAAGGGTGGGATGAATAACTCATCCCACCCTCATTGATCCGTCTACAGAACTAAACCCAGCTACTCTGAGCAAACGTGTACGGAGCCCTCTGCGGACGCGAGAGCATCGCATTCGCAGCATCGTCTCCCTTGAACTGCTCCCGCTCCGGATCCCAGTGCAGGTGTCGCCCCGTCTTCATTGCGATATGGTGCAGCAGGCACGTCGAACAAGCCCTATGTCCAATCTCCACCGGAGCTAGCGGCTGCTTCCTTGCCCTCACCGAGTCCAGCCAGTTCGCATGATGCTCGTCCGAGGTGGGCAGATGAATCTCATCCGGCCCGATCACCGAGTCGAGAATCTTCGGATCGCTCGCCTGCAGCACCTCCACCTGCGGAACCGGATCACCCGGCTTCGCCGTCGGAGAGTTCAGGCCATCCCTCTGGACAAACAGCCACCCCTTCGTCCCGTACCACTTGATGCCGTTCGGGAAGTCGCCGGAGATGTCCATCGTCACGCCATTTGCGTACCGCGCATGGGTCAGGAACTTTCCATGCACATCCCACAAACCGGACTTGGGAAACTCAGCCGTGCCCCATATCTCCACCGGCCCTGTGTACTCGGTGTTCATCCCCCAGTGGGCCGTGTCCACGTGATGCGCGCCCCATCCGGTAATCATGCCCGCGCCGAACTGCTCCATCCGCAGCCATCCCGGACGGTCAAAGCCCTGCAACGGCATGACGCGATCCACCGTGTACGGAGCCTCCGGCGTCGAGCCGAGCCACGCATCGTAGTTGAACCCCTTTGGAACCGGCATCGGCGCAGCGCTTCCACCCGCCGGATCACCCGGCAGCCCGATCTCGACATGCTTGATCTCACCAATGCGTCCATTCCGCACCAGCTCGCAAGCCCGATGAAACTGCTTCCACGACCTCTGCTGGCTCCCGATCTGCAGGATGCGACCCGAGGCCTGCACCGCATTACTCAGGTAGCGTCCCTCCGCAATCGTCAGCGAGGCAGGCTTCTGCAGATACACATCCTTGCCCGCCCGCACTGCGGTAGCAGCAACAATCGCGTGCTGATGGTCCGGCGTCGAGATCACGACAGCATCGATCTCAGGATTCGCCAGCAGCTCATGATAGTTGTGATACACCTTCACCGCGTCGTAGGGCTTGCCCAGCTTCTTCGTGTAAGCCTCGGTGACATACTGTCGACCCAACTCCGCACGCGTCTCATCCAGGTCGCACACCGCAATCACACGCGCCCCGTCGTACTTGAAGATCGCCGGAAGATCATGCCCCCGCGAGATTCTTCCCACGCCGATGGCTCCCACGTTGATCCGTTCACTCGGAGCCATCTGCCCGAAGACCGTCGCCGGTACGATCGTGGGAAACCCGGCCGCCGCTGCTGTTACCCCTGCCCTCTTCAGAAACTGCCTGCGTGTTACACCTGACATCGCCAGCCTCCTTACATGACATCGAAACTCTTCGCGCGCGGCCGGAGCCTCTCTAGGCCTTCAGCGTCACATGCTGCGCCTTCAGCTGCGCCCTCACCACCAGCTCTGCGGCCAGCAAACACTGCGTCTGGTCCTGCGCGATGTGGGTGCGGTTCACAATGTCCGCGACAAACTGCGGGCCGAAGGGAAGATCGAGGTTGTTGCAATCGATATACCTTGCCTGGTCCTTATCGACGATGAACAGGTTGTTCCCCTGCTTGCCCCGCGCCACGTCCGTGTACTTCCTCACCTCGATGTACCCGTTCGTGCCGAGAATAAACAGCCGTCCATCGCCCCACGTCCCCAGCCCGTCGGGAGTAAACCAGTCCAGCCGCACATACCCGAAGCCCTTGTCCCCGCGCAGCATCATGTCCCCGAAGTCCTGGAACTTCGGCCTCTGCGGATGGTTCACATTCGCCACCTGCGATGCCACCACTTCAGCCGAGGTCGAGCCCGTGTAATAGAGGAACTGGTCCACCTGGTGCGACCCGATGTCGCACAGAATTCCGCCATACTTCACCGGCTCCCAGAACCAGTCCGGCCTGCTCCCGGCGCCTCCCGCATACGGGTCGGCTCCCTTCTGCACAATCTGGTGCGGAGCAATATTGATCGTCTGGATCACCTTCCCAATGGCTCCTGCCTTGATCAGCTCGCCCGCCTTGACCGCGGCCTTCACCTCCAGCCGCTCGCTGTAAAGAATCCCGTAGATCCTCTTCGTCGCCGCAATCGTCTTGCGTATCTCCTCGATCTGCTCCAGAGTCGTCGCACCCGGCTTATCGCTCAGATAGTCCTTGCCCGCCTTCATCACGCGAACGCCCAGCGGAGCGCGCTCATTCGGAATCGTCGAGCTGAGCACCAGCTGAATCGACGAGTCATGAAGAATCTCCTCCTCGGAGGAGACGATCTTCACCTCGGGAAACCTCTTCTTGAACCCCGCGACCTTGTCCGGCTCCGCTCCATAAGCCGAAACCAGCACGCCGCCCCCGCGCTGAATCGCTCCGACCATTCCGAAGATATGGTCATGGCTCATGCCGCAGACCGAGAATCGGATCGAGTGGTTCGGCTTCGCGTCCGCACCCTGGGCAGGCTCTGCGACCTCGTAGGCCACACGTGCGGGATCAATCGCGCTCATCTCCGCCAGTGCCGGAACCCCTGCCATCAACCCCGCCGATCCGATCGTCCGCAGGAACTCGCGCCGCCCAAACATCTCCATTGCCATCCTGACCCTCCAGGTCCGTTTTTTGTACTCCCGAACTATATCAACCACAGCAATACTTCTGCATTTAGTTGTAAGAAAAAATAAATCCTTTGGGAAGGGCTACTCCGACAGGCTCTCCGCGACCGCGTCCGCCTCTTCGTTCTCCAGCTTCTCCCCAATCGAGTAAGGAAGCCCCAGAGCCGAAACCAGCAGCAGCACATGCAGGCCGCACAGCAGCACAAACGCATCCCGGAACGCCCCCGGCAGGGCATTGCCGCCAGCTTGCATCCGCCACGCCAGAAACGTCGCGCATAGCGTCGTCAGCGTCGGTCCGCCAATCCTTTGAACAATATTCAGCGAGGTCGTCGCCATCGGCAGATCCCTCTTCGGAACCGAGGAGTACGCCGCCGTCAGCGAAGGAATCCCAATCGCCCCCAGCCCGATGCCCCGCACGAACAGCGTCGCCTCCAGCACCGTCGTCACCAGCCCATGTCCCGCAAGATATACAAAAGGAAGCGTCCCAATCGTCGCCAGAGCCGCGCCCGCCGCCGACACCCTCCGTATCCCGAACCGCTTCGTCAGCCGCCCCATCATGGGATACGAGCACACCATCCCCAGCCCCAGCGGTGCCATCATCCACCCCACCGCGCTCGGCGTTCTCCCGCTCATGCTCAGCAGGTAGTAGGGAATCAGCATCTGCGCGGCAAACATAATCCCGTTCGAGAGAAACTGCGTCCTCGCCGAAACCGGAAACACCTTTCCCTTGAACAGGCGCAGGTCGATCAGCGCCCGATCCCCCTTGCGCGAGGCCATCGCCAGGAACACCAGCAGTAGGGCAAGCCCTACCGCCATCGTTGCCACGCCCGTCCGTTCCTGCAGATGATCTGAGCCATACAGAAACAGCACCAGCCCCGGCGACAGCAACGCCAGCCCGGCTAAATCCAGATCCCGCCGCCTCGTCTCTCCCTCATCGCTCGGCAGAAACATCGCCGCCAGAATAATCGCCAACACTCCCACCGGCAGGTTCACATAGAACAGCCACCGCCACGAAGCATGTTGCAGAATCGCGCCTGCGATCACCGGACCCAGAATAGGTCCCAGCATCACAGGCAGCGCGCCATAGCCCATCACGCGAGCCATGTGCTTTCCCGCAGCCTTTGCCAGCATCATCTGTGCCATCGGAGCCAGCAGGCCTCCGCTCATGCCCTGCAGGACGCGAAATCCCACCAGCGCATGAGCGGACCATGCCATTCCGCACAGCATTGAAGACACTGTGAACGTCGAAAAGCACCAGAGGTAAAGCGACTTCGCCCCGATGCGGTCCACCAGCCACCCGTTCAGAGGAAGCATCAGCGCGAGCGCCAGAAGATAGCCGCTCGTCACCCACTGAATCACTGACAGACTGCTGTGCAACTCCGCCGCCAGGCTCGACAGCGACACATTCACCACCGTCGCATCGAGCTGCGACAAAAATGAGCCCAGCATTGCAACCGAACAGATCTTCCACACCGAAGCATCGAGCCGGTCTTCGATGTTTGTTGCTTTCGCGACGTTCCCTGCTTTAGCCAAGAGCCTCAATCACCTCGTTGGTCTTCCTCACCCGTGAAAGCCTCGGGAAGATCATCTCGAAGGCAAACTTCTGCGCCTCGGCCGAAAGCGTCGTGCAGGCATCCTCGACGACCACGAAGGCGAAGCCCAGCCCCGTACCCTGCCGCACCGTCGACTCCACGCCTATGTTGGTCGCAATGCCGCCAATCACCACCGTATCGACGCCGCGCTTTCGCAACTCGGCCTCCAGCTCCGTTCCGGCAAACGCTCCCCAGTGCCGCTTCGTAACCACCAGGTCGCCCTCCTGCATCCCGGCCTCTGGGACGATCTCCGAGGCAATCGCAGGCGGAGGAGGAGCATTCGGGTCGCGAAGCGACGTATCTGCCGGAAGCTGCATAAAATCCGCCATATCCACGCGGACATACACCACCGTCGCTCCCTTGGCGTGGAAGGCGTCGGCAAGGGAGCGGCTCTTCGCAATTACTTCCGCGGGCGTATAGGGCGCGGTCTGCATTGCAACAATTCCATGCTGCAGATCGATCAGGACAAGGGCGGTCTTCTCAGGGGCAAGCTGCAATGTGCTCAAAAGGTCTCTCCTTGAAATTGAGGGTTCCCTCAACTTTATAAATGTAGAATATGAGGGTGTCCTCGATTTTGTCAAATGCCGTCCGCCGCGAACCGCAGCAGGAGCGCTCCACGCGCCGCCTCGCGAGCTTTCTCGATGCCGCCGCCGATCTCTTCGTCGAGGTAGGTTTCGAGGCCGCGACCATGACCGCCATCGCAGAGCGCACCGGAGCCTCCATCGGCACGCTCTATCACTACTTCCCCGACAAATTAGCCGTAGCATCGGCGCTTCTCAGCCAGTACGTCCTCGAGATCGAAGCGCACTGGAGTCCTCTCGTCGCAAAGGCCCACACCCTCACGTACCAGCAGTTCGCCGACTTGTTCATCGAGTGCATCACGGAGTTCGTGCAGCACCGCCCCGCCTATCTCAAACTCCTCGCAGGACCCACGCGCTTCCGCCGCGACCCCGCCGCTCGCCGCGCCCTTCGCGTAGCCATTGCTGACGCCTTCCGTGCCAAGAACCCGTCGCTCTCCAGCGAACAGGCTCTGTTGTCAGCGAACGTCGCTCTTCAGATTGTGAAGGGCATGACGAACCTTTACACCGAGGTCACGCCAAAAGAAAAGCCGCAGGTCGCCGCCGAGTTCAAGAAGGCCCTGACGCTCTACCTCGGCACGATCCTCTCCTGAACCGCTCGCACTCCGTCCTTCTGAGCGCAGCGAAGAGTCTCAGCGTTTCGCTTGTATTGCCACAAGAGTCCGGGTGCCCCATCCTTCGCAAAGCGAAGGATGAGATGAATCCTGTATCCCGGTCACGAACAGGGACCAGCCAGCATCTCTACGGAAACAGCCTCCGCCCTTTCCAGACCCCACCCTCGCGCACAAACTGAAACCGATCATGCAGCCGGTGCTCTCCGTTTACCCAAAGCTCCACCCGCTCCGGACGTATGGCATACCCCTTCCACCACACGGGGCGGGGAACCACTCCTGAATGCTGGGCTCCGAACTCCTCCACCATCGTCTCCAGCGCCACGCGGCTCTCCAGCGGACTGCTCTGCTGCGAAACCGCCGAACCCAGTTGGCTCACCCGCGACCGGCTGTGGAAGTAATCGTCGGCATCGGAGGCGGGCAGCTCCACCACCGGCCCTTCCACTCGAATCTGCTTCCCCAGCGACTTCCAGTGAAAGCAAAGCGCCGCCCTGGGGTTTCTCCCTAGCTCGCGCCCCTTCCTGCTGTTGGCATTGGTATAGAAACAGAACCCGCGGTCATCTACCTGCTTCACCAGCACCATCCTCACGCTGGGAAAGCCATCGCTGGTAGCGGTCGCCAGGGCCGCGGCGTTGGGGTCGTTCGGCTCCGAGGCTTCCGCCTCTTTCATCCACTCCCGGAAGACCGCAATCGGGTCGTTCACGCCTTCGATCGCTGAAGCATTCATAGAGGCCACTATAAACCCGTCAAAGCTGATGAGAATATAAGCCACTATCCATCAGCTAGATAGATTCGAAAAGGTCAATCATCTGTTGAGCTGCCATCGGAGTGCGCGTGGTCATCAGGGTATAAAACTCCTGTCCTCCGTACTTCGCAAACAGGTCCTTCGTCATCTCCATCAGGGCCGCCTGCGAAACATGCTGCCGGAACGCCTCATCCCTGCGCTCCCGCACCGACTCGATATCCAGCACGACCGTCCACGGGAGCGGCATCTGCGGCTGCCTTCCCGGAAGGAAGTAGTTCGTCGACTGGTGAAACAGCCTCTCCGGTTGAAAGGCCGCGCCAGTCTCAGGGAAGCGGTTCTCCTGCCCGGCCCAGTGAAACGCCGCCGAGGTGCAGAACGAGGTCATCATATGGTCCGGGTGACGGTTCGATCCGCCATCGCCCCCAAAGGTCAGCACGACCTCCGGCTGGAACTGCCGCATCTCCGCCACCAGCCGCCCGGCCACTTCGACCAGCGAGGCGTTCTGCAACTTCCCGTCGTGGTAATCCCACTGCACATGCTTCGAGACGCCCAGAACCTTGCAGGAGGCCGCAAACTCCGCGCTCCGAATACGCGCCAGCTCTTCGCCAGACGCAGCCGAGCCGCGATTCGTTGCCGCATGACCATCGGTCAGGCAGACCACATACGTCTCGACCCCACGATCAGCAGCCAGCGCCAGAGCGCCGCCGAAGGCATAGCACTCATCGTCGGGATGAGCGACGACGCACATCAATCTTGGATGCAATCGACTTCCTCCTCAAGATCCAGATCGAACAACTCTCCTGAAGCCATCTCCTCAACCGCCGCATCCGGATCGACTGCCCTCACTGGAGCGAAGGTCTTGCGGTGAAGCGGCGAAGGCCCGCGCTCCGCAAGAGCGCGCCGGTGCTCCGGCGTTCCATACCCCTTGTGCGAGGCCAACCCGTACCCCGGATGCACGAGGTCCAGTTCGCACATCAACGCGTCGCGATGCACCTTCGCGACCACCGAAGCCGCAGCAATCGAAAGGCTCAGCGAATCGCCATAGATCAGCTTCGTCTGCCTGCACGGATGGTCGAGCCGCATTGCGTCGATCAGCAGGTGGTCCGGCTCAACGGCCAGCCCCTGGACGGCAGTGAGCATTGCGATGCGTGTCGCCTGATAGATGTTCACGCGGTCGATGGTCTCCGCATCGATCTCCGCAACGCTGACCGCGAGCGCCAGCTTTCGGATTCTGAGGTCCAGCCGCTCGCGGTCCTTACGAAGCATCTGCTTCGAGTCCTTCAGGCCGGAGTTGGCCAGTCCGCGCATCTTCTCCGGCAGAATGACCGCGGCTGCGACCACGGGGCCGAACAGCGCTCCTCGCCCGACCTCATCGACCCCGGCGATCATGCGGAAACCGCGATAGCGCAGCGCCTGCTCCGGAGCGTCGCTGCACACCAGCTGCCGCAGCATCTGCTGCTTTCGGGTCGCCGCCGTAACGGTTCGTTTGATCTTGATGCGGAGAGGAGTCGTCGAAGAAGCCATGCGTTAAAGCAAAGTGTATCGCCTTCCGGGCAGAGAAAAGCCACGGCTCGTAAGCCGTGGCTCTGTGGAAAGAGTGAAGGGAAGAGTTAGCTGGCGCGGCGCTCGACCTCGCGCAGACGGGCGGCCTTGCCGCGCAGACCGCGCAGGTAGAAGAGCTTCGCGCGACGAACCTCGTACGAACGAATCTTTTCGACCTTGTCGACGACCTTCGAGTTGTAGGGGAAGATGCGCTCGACGCCCTGGCCGAAGCTCATCTTACGAACGGTGAAGCTGCCCTGGGGGCCCTTGCGGCAGGCGATCACGATTCCTTCAAAGGCCTGCAGGCGCTCCTTTTCACCCTCGCGGATCTTGACCTGAACGCGGACGGTGTCGCCGGGAGCGAAGGCGGGAATATCGGTCCGCTCAAGTTTCGCGGCCAGTTTCTGCATGATGGGATGAATAGACATGACTACTTCCTGATACTTCCTGAATAGATGAACTCGACTTTTGATTCTACATGATTTTAAGAGCTTTTGATATAAGAACTGCCCTTAAATCAGGGCAGGAAGCTCTACTTCAGGCTGAATCTCCGCCCACGCGCCTGCGTTCGGCTTCGATCTCCCGAAGCAGCTTGCGGTCGAGGTCTCCAAGAGCTGCTTTTTCGAGTAGATCGGGACGGTTCTCCAGCGTCTTGCGAAGAGCCATCTTCCTGCGCCACAGCCGGATCACATCGTGGTTCCCGCCCTGCAATACCTCCGGAACCTCCACACCTTCGAACTCCGCTGGCCGTGTGTAGTGCGGATAGTCGAGGATGCCGCCCGCTCCGTGGGTCGCACGCGGAGGAGCGTCGGGATCGCCCTCCTCGGGAACATCCTGTGCCCCGAAGCTCTCGAAGCGCGAGGAGTCAGGATGCCCCAGCGCTCCGGGTAGAAGTCGCACCACGGCATCCACGATCACGGCGGCCCCCAGCTCGCCCCCGGAGAGCACGTAGTCTCCGATGGAAAGCTCGCGGTCGCACATCAGTTCGTTGACGCGCTCGTCCACGCCTTCGTAGCGGCCGCAGATCATCACTACGCGCTCGATCTCGGTCAGCTCATGCGCGACGGCCTGCGTGAACGGACGCCCCTGCGCCGAGAGCAGGATGACGCTCTCGCGCTTCGTATCGCGCTGCTCCTTGGGAGAGATGGAGAGGGAAGCGAGCGCGTCGTGGATTGGCTGCGGCTTCAGCACCATCCCCTCGCCGCCTCCAAAGGGACGGTCATCTACCGTGCGGTGACGGTCGTGGGTGAAGCTGCGAAGGTCGTGCGTGGCAATCTCGACCAAGCCGCCCGCGCGGGCGCGCCGCAGGATGCCGTATTCGAAGATGCTGGTAAAGAAATCCGGAAAAATCGTGATGATGTCAAAGCGCATGAGAAAAATGTGGCCGTTATTTAACGAAGGCAGCACAACCGATGGAGGAGGCTTGTGCTCTAACCTCCCCAAGAAGGCACGTATGCACGAAGCGAGACAAACGAGGTTCCTCTATGTGGAGTGTAAAGCCCGTCTTCGTCGTATTGCTTCTCCTCCTTCAACTCTCTGTCCTTGACCTCAAGGGACAGGACGCGCCGCCCCGTGATGAACTGGCGAGCGGCTCTTCTTCCAGCATAGACCTCGCGTTGCCGGACGCTCCTTCTCCGTCTGATTCCAGAGCCTCCGGCGCACAAACGATCGCTGCTCCCAGCGTGGAAGAGAGACCTTTTACCAAGTGGAGTCTGCGCCTTGAAGTGAACAGTCTAGGTCCTGGCTTCGGTCTTTCGACTTCGCTTGGACGTCACTTCGATCTGCGTGGAGGAGCGAATATCTTTGGCATCGGTCCCGACTTCGAGATCGACGGTCTTCATTACAACTCTGACGTCAAGCTGAGATCCGGAAATCTCCGTCTCGACTGGTTCCTCTGGCGAAGGAACCTCCACGTCAGTCCAGGCCTTCTGTACTTCAATAACTATTTCACCGCCAATACGCGGGTTCCTCCGGGGCAGCACTTCGAGCTGGGGGACGATGCCTTCACCAACAGCGTCAACGACCCCGTACATGGAGAGGCGCGCCTGGAGTTCCCTCGGCGTGTTGCTCCTATGGTGACGATGGGCTTTCACAACCTGCTTCCGGGCCACCCCAAGCACTTCTTCATGCCGCTTGAGTTTGGAGCGGCCTTCACTGGATCTTCAAAGGTGAAGATGGACCTCAACGGTACAGCATGCCAGCAGGACGGATGCTTCACCTTTGCTGAAAATCCCGAGGCGCTGCGAAGTCTGCGGCAGGAGATCGGAAAGATCAACGATAGCCTCAGCGACGTTCCGATCTATCCAATCCTGTCCATCGGCGTCGGGTATCGCTTCTAGTTTTGGCGATTGATCTCGATCAATCCTGCTGGAAGCTCCATGACGATGCGCCGCCCCTCAAGATCGAAGGTCCTGACGAAGGCCTTGGCGAAGGGGATAAGCGTCTCTTCATCTGCCTGCACGACGAGCAGGGGAATGCCGTCAGAGAGCCTGCTCCCGTCCGAAGCGGCAGGGAACTGTACATCGGCAACCGGACCTACTTCGGTGTCTCCATCGAAGACGATGCAGCCGACCAGGTCGCTGACATAGGTGGAATCGTCTTCGAGGGGAAGGCGGCGATCCTCCGGCACGACAAGATCGAGCCCGGCAAACTGCTCTGCCGCCGAGATACTGTCGATTCCGGCAAGCCCAAGGACGACCCGGCCCCTGTTCTTGCCCACTGGCAGCCACGAGGAGACGACCTCGGCGCGCTTTGCTGTTGCGAGCTCTCCTGAGAACCCCTCAGGGATGAGAAACAGATCCGCCCGTCCGGTGAGGCTCTCAGGAAAGTCCGTATACAGTTCCGCGAGCAATTCCCCCTTGCGCCCCTGGGGGCGAACGAGGTGAGCCAGCACAATCCAGCCAGATGCTTCAGATGCCATGCGAACAGGATAGCTTTCGCGGGTGGAAAATGAGAAGTGACAGGGATGCGCTCAGGATGGTTGAGCCTCGTTTTCGACGATATCCAGCGAGAAACGGTGTTTCAGCTTCATGCTGGCTGCTGCAAGAATCGTGCGCAGCGACCGCGCCGTTCGTCCCTGCTTGCCGATAACCTTGCCGATGTCGCCGGGGGCGACACGGAGGCGGATGACAGTAGCATCGGCCTCATCAAAGGATTCAACAGAGACACTTTCGGGAAGATCGACCAGTGCGCGGGCAATATCGGATATGAGTCCAACTATATCGGCTGAGTCACCTTCACCCGTCCTGTGGGGCTGGGGCATCACACACCTCCTGAGAGCTGAGAGATAAAGTAAGGGCCTTGCTCACCGTTGACTCGTCTATTGCGAGATTTTTCCGGGAGGTACAACGAGCGTAGCCACGGAGTCGATGCGCCCGGGCGTCATCAATTTCTTTTTGACGGAACCCGAGCTGATCGGAATCGCAATACCAGAAGTTTACGTGAGGGAGACCCTTTTAGGGGCACGAGGAACCTTCGGCATTAGCCTATCTTTAGGAACTACCTGACGATATCTAAAGATTACTTATGATAGTGACTAGGCGGCTGAAGCAGTGACTTCGACCGGCGCCGCCGCAAGGAGCTTCTCGACACGGTCCGAGAGCTGTGCTCCCTTGCTCGTCCAGTAGTCAATGCGGTCACGCTTGAGAATCACGGTTGCGGGGTTGGTGCGCGGATTATAGGTGCCGACCACCTCGATCGAACGACCGTCACGGGCGCGATCCTTTTCGATTACTACGATGCGATAGTGGGGCTGCTTACGCGCTCCAACGCGCGCCAAACGAATCATCAACACGAGAAAAGCCTCTCAAAATAGTAGAGTTTATGGGCGTACTACACAGCCGCCATCTCTATTGACAGCAGAGACAGAAGAACCCAACAACTAAGTATGGCGGAATTAACGAAATTTAGCAATCGCGGAAGGGGCTTTTTCCTGCGCGTTCGTGCAAGGAATTTTCCCTAAAAACTCGAAGTGAGGTTACTTTGTACTGTAGACTCCTGTGAGATGCCAGCGATCCCGGCCCTTACCCGAATCCGAATTAAGGGCGGCAGGAGGGAAGAGGAATGGGCCATCTTTCAGGCCACCGGGCCGGTTCGAAAGAATTGAGTCCGGTTCGTTCTGCAGTGCGTTTCCCGATGAAGCTCCCCCTGGAACTGCAGACTCCTCATGGAGGGTTGCACGCCATCACGGAGAATATATCGGCCAACGGCCTTCTTTTTGTTTGCGATACCCTTCTGGAGGTCAACAGCAGGGTCGAGTTTACAATCACAATGCCCTCGGCGGTCATGGGGGCGGCCAAGGATGTGACCGTTCATTGCATCGGCCGTATCGTCCGTTCTTTTCAGCAGGATGGTCAGCAAAAGGCAGCCGCAGTCATCGACGAATATTTCCTAAAGGCTTGAGATATGAGTATTGTTCCTTTTGATCGCTCTCCAGAGAAGGAAGAAGAAGACCCGGAAGAACAGGGAGCCCCGACAGCGATCCGGGTTATTCTGGCAGACTCGCAGGCCATCTACCGGGTTGGCATGAGGAAGGTCTTTGCTCTGGAGGACGACATCCGTGTCGTTGCCCAGGCGGAGACATTAGGAAATCTCTACGCCGCGTTGCAACGATACCCGACAGACGTCGTGGTTCTCGAGGGGCAGCTGATTGCCGGAACGGTGGACGCGATCCCCGAGCTGGTGCGGCGGGCTCCCGATGCCAAGCTGATTGTTCAGGTGACGGAGACGGATGAGGCCAACACGGTCGAACTTTACCGGCGTGGCGTTCGCGGGGTGGTCCCGCGCTCCATTTCGCCGGACCTGCTGGTCAAGTGCGTTCGCAAGATCGCGGAGGGGGAGACCTGGATCGACAACCGTTCGATCAACTGGGTGATCGAGGCCTATCGGGCGCAGGCCTCCACGCTGACCGACCCCAAGGTTCAGCCCAGGTTGTCGAAGAAGGAGTTGGCGATCATCAGCTGCATCACGCGCGGGATGCGCAACAAGGAGATCGCCTACCAGATCGGGACGACCGAGCAGGTCATCAAAAACTACCTTCGCAAGGTCTACGACAAGCTGGGGGTCTCCGACCGTCTGGAACTGGCTCTCTACTGCCTGCACCATGAGCTCCTGAAGAAGTACACCGAGGAGATCGACAGCGTTATGCTGCACCCGACGGAGCCAACGCAGCCGCTTCGGGCAAAGATGTAGCTGCGGCTTGAAGATGCAAAGAAAGGGAGCCATCGCGGCTCCCTTTCTTTTTTGTGGATACGATTGCGGTTACTGCTTGTCGATCTCGATGTCGATGGAGAACTTCACCGCGTTGCTGATGACGGCTTCTCCGAACTTCGGTCCGAAGTTGAAATCTGTGCGGCTCAGCTTGCCGGAGGCGGAGAATCCGCTGCGGGTCTTGCCCTGCTTGTCGGTCTGCGGAGGAGCGGGGCCGTCCACGTCGAGCGTTACGGTCTTCGTGACGCCGCCCAGGGTCAGATCGCCGGTGAGGGTCAGCTTACCGCCCGAGTTCGAGAGCGAGGTGGACTTGAACGAGAGCTGCGGATTCTTGGTCACGTCGAAGAAGTCCGGGGACTTCAGGTGCGTGTCGCGCTTCTCGTTGTTGGTCGAGACGGTGGCGGTATCGGCGGTCGCCTGCACCGAGGACTTAGTGATGTCCTTTTCGTCGTAGACCACCGTGCCTTTGACTCCGCTGAGGGAGCCGTGGACGTTGGAGACGCTCAGGTGACGGACCTCGAAGTTGATGCTCGAATGGGCGGGGTCGATGGTCCAGGTAGAGGTCTGGGCGTGCGCGCCCGTGACCGAAGCAGACAGGATGGCCAGGGCCAGCAGGAATCGGTTACGCATGGGGATTTCCTTCTTTCGGGAATAAGGGGGCCACGGCTTTGCCGTAACCGCGTTTGTTGTTTTGAATCCTGATTGAATCGTAGAAGGCACGAGCGGAGATGCGCTATGGAAATCTTCGCAGGTCGAATCTTTTGACAATGGAATGACATAGTCGAGGCGGTGAGGGTTCTGACACAATGGAGGGGAAGGCCTCCGGCAGTAGGCTCGTCGGTGCGACTTTCGTTGGTTTCCTGATATTCCAAAAAATGAGGTGAGGGATGAAGGCTAAGAACTGGACGCGAGTCTGGGGTGCGGTGTTCTGTCTGTCTGCGGCGGTGGTGGCGGGAGCGCAGGGGAGTGCAAACCATGAACCGGAGCAGACGATTCTTCCGTCGCGCCCGATCCCGACCGGCAAAGCGCCTTCGATGCGCGTGAAACTGGTGAGCGACGAGCACGGCCTGAAGACCTACGCGGTGATCTTCCGCAAGGGCGACGAGATTCTGAGCGGACTGACGGACTTCGCTGCACAGTACCACGTCACCGATGCGCACTTTACGGGCATCGGCGCGGTGAGCAGCGCCACGGTGGGTTGGCTCGATCTGAGCCGCAAGATTTACCACGCGATCCCGGTGAACGAGCAGGTGGAGGTGCTGTCGATGATGGGCGATATCGCCCTCTTCAACGGCAAGCCGGTGGTTCACGCACACATGATCTTCGGAAAGCACGACGGCTCGACGGTCGGAGGGCACCTGTGGGAGGCGAATGTGAACCCCACGGTTGAGGTCTTCGTCACGGCCAGCGCCGCTCCACTCGAAAAGGTTCCGGACGATGCTTCGGGAATGAAGCTGATCGATCCATTGAAGTAATGAAGTAAAAAAGAAAACGGTCAGAGGGAGACTCTCCGCTCTGACCGTTTTCTTTTTGAGGCTACTTCTTATATTCGTAGGGCTTGGTGTTCACTGGCTGGTTGTAACGGATATTGGTGTACACGGCGGTCTGGTGGTCGCCCGACGGGGTGAAGAACTGCTGCTTCAGCGAGACGGCCCGGTTGAGATCGACCCAGATGAGGACGTGGCTGAACATATTGCGGACGTTCGGATCCTTCGAAACCAGGTCGAGCTTGGTGGCTGCGACCGTCGCGCCTCCGTCGGAGAGCTGCTCCGTGCCGAGGTCGGTGATGGTCCACGCCTTCGCCAGTTCGGTTCCGCTGCCTCCGAAGCCGAGGGTCAGAAAGCTCTCGGTCTCGCCCTTCTTGTCGCCGGTGTTGAAGATCTTCAGGTTCTTCGTGCCGGGATCGAACAGGCCGAGCTTGCCATCCCTGTAGGAGAAGAAGCGAGCGCCCGGAGGCTCGATCTTTCCGCCCATCTCAAGCTTGGAGCCGTTCTTCCGGAAGTAGATGCCGCCGTGCTGCGTGGTCGTCTCCTTGACGACCATCTCGTAGAAGTCCTTCTGGAAGTCGGCCTCGGCGGAGCGGAACTTCGCGCTTGAGGCGTCGAGCTGCCGCAGGGCCTGGTCGAGTTCGCCCGGCTTGACCTGTGCAGGAAGGGCAAGCGGAGCGGCGAGAAGAAGAGCAGCGGCGAGTCGGGAAAAGATCGTCATGCGGTCCAAATGTTCTCCGGAAGATTAGATGCAGCCGGGTGGTTATGCGTTCTCTGCGGAATCAGCGGGTGACCCAGGCATCGTAGGCGATCAGGTGTCCCTGCGTGTCGCGCACCGGCTCGTAGCGCTCCAGCGTAACCTCTCCGGCGATCGGTTCGACGACGCGCAGGATTGCGGCACGCACCGCCGTGTCGCTTTCGTCTCCGTTGCTGTACTGGTTCAGCTCATCGGCGCGAATCTGATAGAGGAAGCGGCTGACATCGCCCTTGCTCCCAGCCTCTTTCACCAGCACCTCGGAGGAGTGCAGGGCGACCGTCTCGACCGGGCGGTCCTTGAAGTCGATGAAGCGAGGACCGAGGAAGAGGAACAGCAGGATCAGCGTCACCATGACGTCGTAGTGAAAGCTGCCGCGCTCATAGCTCCACCAGAAATAAGAACGAAAGAGCTTGAACATCAGGCACGCTCCTGGCGGGTGATGACGGTCTGGCCGTTCATGTAAGGCACAAGCGCCTCGGGCACGCGAACCGAGCCGTCCGCCTGCTGATAGTTCTCGAGGATAGCAAGATAGGTGCGTCCCACGGCAAGCCCGGAGCCGTTGAGCGTGTGCAGGTACTCGGACTTCTTCGCTCCCGCCGGGCGGAAGCGGATGTTGGCGCGCCGCGCCTGGAAGTCCATGAAGTTCGAGCAGGAGCTGATCTCGCGGTAGAGGCTCTGTCCCGGCAGCCAGACCTCGAGGTCGTAGGTTTTCGAGGAGGCAAATCCCATGTCACCGGTGGAGAGAAGCATCCGGCGGTAGGGAAGCCCCAGCTTCTCCAGAACCGTCTCTGCGTGGCGGGTGAGCGCCTCGTGCTCCGCGTCGGACTTATCGGGCGTGGTGAACTTGACCAGCTCGACCTTCTGGAACTGATGCTGGCGGATCATGCCGCGCACGTCCTTGCCGTAGCTTCCTGCCTCGCTGCGGAAGCAGGGCGTGTAGGCGCAGAAGGAGATCGAAAGCTGTGCCTCGTCGAGCGTCTCGTCGCGGAAGAGGTTGGTGACCGGCACCTCGGCTGTGGGGATCAGATAAAGTCCGCTCGAATAAAAATCGTCTTGCGGCACGATTAGCAGGCTCTCGGGAGGGGAACTTATTTCGCCTGATGAATCGATGTCGGGTGATGTCGTCTCAAATGAGAAATTTTTATTGATGCTAGTCGTGAAATAAAGATCTTCTTCGAATTTAGGTAATTGTCCTGTTCCGAAGAGGCTTTCTTTGTTGACCATGTACGGCGGAAGCACCTCGGTGTATCCGTGCTCACGCGTATGCAGGTCGAGCATGAAGTTGGCGAGCGCGCGCTCGAGCCTCGCTCCCGCGCCGAAGTGAACGACGAACCGCGAGCCGGAGAGCTTGGCCGCGCGGTTGAAATCGAGAATGTTGAGCGCCTCGCCGATCTCCCAGTGGGGCTTCGGCTCGAAGTCGAACGCGGGCTTCTCGCCCCAGATTTTTTCTTCGCGGTTGGCGTGCTCGTCCTTGCCGACGGGAACGCTGTCCTGCGGAAGGTTGGGGATGGTCGTCAGGATAGCCTGCAGTCGCTCATCGGCGGCGGTGGCGCGGGCTTCGAGCGACTCGACCTCGGACTTCAGCGTGCGGGTCTCTTCGGTCTGGGCAGAGGCGTCCTCTCCGGCCTTGCGAAGACGCGCAATCTCTTCGGTCAGCTTGTTGCGGCGGGCCTTCAGGGTCTCGACCTGCGTGATGGCGTCGCGGCGCTCGCGGTCGATGGCGGCGAAGTCTCCAAGAGCAGCAGCCGGGTCCATACCGCGGGAGCGCAACTTTTCTTCAACGACGGGCAGGTTGGCCCGAACAAAAGCTAAATCGATCATTTGGATTTATTTTATCGGTTCCGGCTTCTCTCGTGCGGCAAAGGAGTTGCAGGGCTATTTTGCATTCCTCTTGCACAAAAGATCATGAATTTGCGTAACCTCTATAAGGTATGCGAAAAATCGTCTCCCTCTGCCTGACTGCGGCTCTCGTTTGCCTTTCTGCGCCACCGAGCTACGCCGATGCGTACCACGCTACCCCGAAGCTGGTTGTGGTGCTTGTGATCGACCAGTTCCGCGGAGACTACCTCGACCGCTATCGCGACGACTTCAAGACGCCGAACGGCTTCAACCTCTTCCTGAAAAAGGGCACGCACTTCACCGACTGCTACTACGACTACGCCAACCTGGTGACGGCGGCGGGGCATTCGACCATCGGCACGGGCAGCTACACCGACGGACACAAGATTCCGATCAACGAGTGGATGGAGAAGGGGCCCGACGGCAAACTGGGGCTTGTCAGCTCCGTCAGTGATACGCGCTACAAGCTGGTGGGCGTGCCTGACGGCGGCGAGGTTTCGCCGGGAGCATCGCCGCACCGCGAGGCCGCGTCCACGCTGGGCGACGAACTGGTGCTGGCGACGCAGGGCAAGGCGAGGGTCTTCGGCGTCTCCTTCAAGGACCGCGCCGCTATCCTGACCTCGGGCCATGCGACGAAGGGAGCCTTCTGGACCGATCACGACTCGGGCGCGTTCATCACCTCGACCTACTGGATGCCGGAGCTTCCCGCGTGGGCGAAGGATTTCAATGCCAGCGACGAGCGTGCGAAGGCTCGCGCCGCAGCGGGAGTTCCGACGGGCAACTTCTACGAAGAAGTCGGCCAGCACCCCGCCGCCGTGCAGTACATGCTCGACTTCACCAAGGCTCTGGTGAAGAACGAGAACCTCGGCAAAAGCGACGTGACCGACATGCTGACCATCTCGATCAGCAATACCGATATTCTGGGCCACCGCGTCGGGCCGGACTCGCCGAAGCAGCGCGCGATGATCGACGCGGTCGACGTCTCGCTGAACGACTTCTTCACCTTTCTCGACAAGCAGGTCGGATTGCAGAACGTGATCGTGGCTCTCACGGGCGATCACGGCGTTGCCCCCACGATGCGCGCAGCTAACGACGAACAGATGCCGTCGGTGGCCTTCAAGAGCGCGGCCGTGCTGAAGTCTCTCGAGGCTTCGCTCGAAAAGAAGTGGCCGATAAAGAAGGGCGACAAGTACGTCCTCAGCGGAGAGTACCCCTACATTCAGCTGAATCAGGATGCCTTCGAGGCCGCGCATGTCTCCGAGCTTGAGGCCGAGACCTCTGCCGCCCAGGAACTTCAGACGTTGCTCGCCGAGCATAGCGACGACCTCGCGGTGAAGCGCTCCGTCCCGGCGCAACCTGCTGGCCGTGCAGCCGAGCCGCTGAGTCTCGGAAGCGTCTATCCGGTGGCGAAGATGCGTGCCGGAGACATTCCCGACACGGAGCTGGGCCGCAGGATACTGCACAGCTACTCGCCTTATGTGGGATGGGCCATCTGGGTGAACTTCAGCGCCTTCCAGTTTGCCGGTTCGGAGCTGGGCGCGACGCACTACTCCTCGTTTGCCTACGACCGTCACGTTCCGCTGGACTTCTACGGCGCAATGTTCGTTCCCGGAACCTTCCACGACCGCGTGGCCCCGGTGGACATCGCGGCCACCTTCGCCTCCATCCTGCGGGTGAACCAGCCTTCGAGCATCGAAGGCCACGTCCTCACGCAGGTTCTGAAGCCGGATACCGGAGCGGTACGCGTCCCGGCGAAGAAGGTCGCGGCGAAATGAGCACAAAAGCACCAGAGATGACGGTCAGCCTCGCCGGGGTCGAGCTTCGCTCCCCGGTGATCGCGGCCAGCGGAACCTTCGGCTATGGGGTCGAATTCGAGGAGATCGTCGCGCTCGACCGCATCGGCGCGTTCGTGACCAAGGGGCTCTCGAAGGAGCCGATGCCGGGCAATCCGACGCCCCGTATCATCGAGACCGCCGCCGGAATGATGAACGCCATCGGCCTGCAGAACATGGGGGTTCGCCCGTTCATCGAGGAGAAGCTGCCGCGCCTGCGCGAGATCAAGGGCGCGGTGGTGATTGCGAACATCTTCGGCTACACGGTCGAGGACTGCCTCGAGGTCATCCGCGCACTGAACGACGCCGAGGGCATCGCCATGTACGAGCTGAACGCGAGCTGCCCCAACACCAGCCACGGCGGCATGGTCTTCGGGACCGACCCCGGCCTGCTGAAGGAGCTGGTCACGCGCACGAAGGAGATCGCAAAGCGGCCCCTGATGGTGAAGCTCTCGCCCAACGTAACCAGCATCGGTCAGATGGCGAAGGTCGCCGAGGAGGCCGGGGCAGACGCGGTCTCGCTGGTGAACACCTTCGTCTCGCTCGCCATCGATGTGGAGACGCGGAAGCCGAGGATCGCAAATGTGACCGGCGGACTTTCCGGCCCGGCGATCAAGCCGATTGCGGTCAGGATGACTCACGAGGCGTCGAAGGCGGTGAAGATCCCCGTCGTCGGCATGGGCGGGATCATTCGGGCCGAGGACGCGGTGGAGTTCCTGATGGCCGGGGCCACGGCGGTCCAGGTCGGAACGGCCAGCTACGCCGACCCGAGGGCTGTGGAAAACATTACGGTCGGGCTCAAAAAGTGGTGCGCCTCGCATCAGGTCGAGCAGGTGAAGTCGCTGACGGGGTCGCTGATTCTCTAACCTGGCTGGTTTTGGGCAGGGGAGGGGAAGGAAACTTCTCCTCCTTTTGCTGTTTTCGGAGGAAATGACACCTTTGGGGCGGTCAGCAAAACCCTGCACAGGACATAAAATAGAAGGCGATGACCTCACATAGTGCTCCAGCTGCTGTCTCTGTCGATCTTCGCCCTGTTCGCCGCGCTCTTCTGTCCGTTACGGATAAGACCGGCCTTGTTGAGTTTGCCCAGGCTCTGGCCGGGCATGGAGTAGAGCTGGTTTCGACCGGCGGAACCGCCAAGGCCCTGCGCGACGCCGGCCTGACGGTGAAGGATATCAGCGAGCTGACCGGCTTTCCCGAGATGCTCGATGGCCGCGTGAAGACCCTGCACCCCAAGGTTCACGGCGGTATCCTGCACATGCGCGGCAACGCCGAGCACGTCGCAGCGGTGGAGTCCCACGGGATCGAGCCGATCGACATGGTCGTGGTCAACCTGTACGCCTTTGAAAAGACCGCGCAGAAGCCCGGCGTGGCCTTTGCGGACATCATCGAGAACATCGACATTGGCGGCCCCTCGATGGTGCGCTCGGCCGCGAAGAACTTCGAGGATGTGGCCATCGTGACCTCGGTGGCCGACTACAGCCTTCTGGCTGAAGAGCTTACTGCGAACAATGGAAGCTTGAGCCGCAATACCCGATGGCGGCTGGCCAAGCAGGCCTTTTCGGTTACGGCGGCTTACGATGCCGGAATCGCGACGGCGCTTGAAAGCATCGAGGCTCCGACCGGTGCGGCGACCTTCTCGAACGAGCTGCCCCAGACGCTTCGCATCATCGATCCCCTGGCCCAGACCCTGCGCTACGGCGAGAACCCCCACCAGCGCGCCGCTCTCTATGTAGACGGCAGCGGAAAGGGAGTTGCCGCCGCCCAGCAGCTTCAGGGCAAGGAGCTGAGCTACAACAACCTCGTCGATCTGGACGCCTGCTGGGAGCTAGTAAGCGAGTTCGACGCCGCAGCCGACGCTGCCGTGGCGATCATCAAGCACACCAATCCGTGCGGCGCTTCGACGGGAGCCACGGTGCTCGAAGCCTACAAGCGCGCGCTCGAGTCGGACCCCCTTTCGGCCTTTGGTGGAGTCATCGGAATCAACCGCGAGGTGGACGGCGAGGCCGCTGAGGAGATCGCCAAGCTGTTCGTCGAGGCCATCGTCGCTCCCGGCTTCACAAAAGAAGCGGTGGAGCGGTTTGCCGCGAAGAAGAACCTGCGGCTGGTGAAGATCGTTCCGGCGGATACCCCGCGGGTCATCAAGCAGGTCTCCGGCGGATTTCTGGTGCAGGACGCCGATCGCCTGCGCATCACCGAGGCGGAGCTGAAGGTTGTGACCGACCGCCAGCCCACCCCAGAGGAGCTGCGCGCCCTGCTGTTCTCGTGGCGCGTCTGCAAGCATGTGAAGTCGAACGCTATCGTCTACGGTCGTTACTCGGACGGCCACGGCCAGACGGTCGGCATCGGAGCCGGACAGATGAGCCGCGTGGACTCTGCCCGTTTCGGCGCTATGAAGGCCGTCCTCCCGCTGAAGGGAACCGTTGCCGCCTCGGATGCATTTTTCCCGTTCCCGGACGGTCTTGAAACCATTGCCGAAGCCGGGGCGACGGCGGTGATTCAGCCCGGCGGATCGGTGAAGGACGCTGATGTGATTGCGGCAGCCAACCGGCTGGGAGTGGCGATGGTCTTCACCGGTGCTCGCCATTTCCGTCACGGATGACGAAAAAGCCGAATATAATCACGGCCAAGCCATTTGGACGGCTCCGGCGCGATTGGTCTTGCAGCCAATCGGCCGCAGCCGTCGTCTAAATGAAGTGATTTTGTTCGACTCTCAAGTCCGTTCAGATCGTTTTTTCGACTTCGGCGGCACAGGAACTTATTGATGATGAACCGTTTTTCGCGTGCCTCCCACCTTCGCCTGCTTGCGGCGGCCGCTGTTCTGGCAGTCGTTCCGGTGATGTCGGCTCAGTCTTCCGCTCCTAAGGGAGTTTCTCCGCAGGAGCAGCCGGTTGATCGCTCGTCGGCGTACTACCACTACGGCCTCGCGCATATGTACGAGGACATGGCGGTGAGCGCGGGGCGTCCGGACTACGCAACCCAGGCGATTGAAGAGTACAAGCTGGCGATGGATGCCGACCCGAACTCCACGACCCTGCAGGACGGGCTGGCCGAGCTGTACTTCAAGCTGGGACGCATCCGCGAGGCAGTGACCTCGGCTCAGGAGCAGGTCAAGAAGAACCCGAACGATGTGGCTGCGCACGATCTGCTGGGAAAGATCTACCTGCGGTCGCTGGGAGACATGCAGGGACAGCAATCAGGCCAGATGCTGCGGCTGGCGATTGGGGAGTACGAAAAGCTGGCGGAGTTGAAGCCGAACGACGTGGAGACACATCTTCTGCTGGGGCAGTTGTACGGCCTGAACCACGATTCGGCGAAGGCGGAGTCCGAATTCAAGGCGGCCCAGAAGATCGACAGCGACTCCGAAGAGGTGGTGTTGAACATGTACCGCCTCTACACGGAGCAGGAGGACTTTGTCCGCGCCGCGGAGGTGCTGAACTCGATCCCCGAGGATGACCGGAGCGCGAGAATCGACTTCGCTCTTGGCGCGACCTACGACCAGCTGAAGAAGCCCAAAGATGCGATTGCCGCTTATCGTCGCGCTCTGGATGACGACCCCGGCAACATCGACAGCGAGCGCGGACTCGCGACGGCGCTGCTGCGCGATGGCCAGTTGGACGAGGCGTCGAAGGTCTTCAACGATATCGTTACCGCCGAACCGCAGGATGCCCAGTCTCTGATCAAGATTGCCGATATTCAGCGCCAGCAGGGGCACTACGACGATGCCCTTGCGACGCTTGAGAAGGCGAAGCCGCTGGCTCAGGACTCCGTCGAGCTGGCCTATAACGAGGCGCTGGTCTATGACACGCTTGGCCGTTATGACGATGCCATCCGCTCGCTGAAGACGCTGCTCGACGGCACGACCCACTCCGACGGCAGGTATACGGAGCAGGAGAAGAGCAATCGCGCGATCTTCCTCGACCGCATGGGGACCATCTATCGCGAGCAGAACAAAACCGCCGAGGCGGTTGAGGTCTACCGGCAGATGATTCCGATGGGCGGCGACTTTGCGAAGAGCGGTTACCAGGGAGTCATCGACTCCTACCGCGATGCGCACCAGTGGAAGGAAGCGACCGACGCGGCGGCTGAGGCGGCGAAGGCGATGCCGAAGGAGCAGTCGGTCCAGCTTGCCTATGCGGCGCAGCTTGCAGACACCGGCAAAGTAGAAGAAGGGCTCACGCTGGCAAAGGCGCAGATCTCGCCCGCAGGAAACCAGAAGGATGACCGCGAGGTACACCTTGCGCTGGCCAATATCTACACGCGCCTGAAGCGGTGGAGCGATGCCGACAAGGAACTGAGTGCTGGAGAGGCGCTCTCGCAGAAGCCGGAGGAGAAGCTGTACGTCTACTTCCTGCGCGGCATCCTCGCCGACCGGCAAAAGCAGTACGACGCTGCCGAAGCGCAGTTCCGTAAGGCTCTGGCTGTCGATCCGCAGAATGCGACCATCCTTAATTACCTCGGATACATGTGGGCGGATCGTGGCGTGAAGCTCAACGAAGCCCTGACGATGATTCGCAAGGCCGTCGAGCTGGACCCGCAGAACTACGCCTATCTCGATTCGCTGGGCTGGGCATACTACAAGACGGGGCAATACGCTCTGGCTGAGGAGAACATCCGCAAGGCGAACGAGCGCAACGTTGGCGACCCGACGATCCACGATCACCTCGGTGATGTCTACGAGAAGACCGGCAAGCTGAAGCAGGCTGTGCTGCAGTGGGAGCGCTCGCTGACCGAGTACTCTCGTTCTCTTCCTGCCGATGCGGACCCGGAGGACGTGACCAAGGTGCAGCGCAAGCTGGACAGTGCGAGGGTTAAGCTGTCGAAGGTAAATGCAGGATCGGTCAAGTAACGCAAAGCAAAACCGGGACGCGCTGCTGAAAGAGCGCGTCCTTTCTCTTTTAAGAGCATCCGGTACACTCATGTTGAGCATGGCAAACGATCTTAAGCGCTGCGCGGTGGCGGGGGATGCGAACGATCCTCTTTCGACGAGAATTTATTCTGCTCCATCCAGCCCCGGACGAACCGCATTTCAGCGTGACCGCGAGCGCGTGGTGCAGTCACGCGCCTTTCGCAGGCTGGCGGGAAAGACGCAGGTCTTCACCAGCCGCTCTTCCGACCACTTCCGCAGCCGTCTGACCCACACGATCGAGGTCGCGGAGATTGCTCGTACCGCCGTAACGCAGTTGAGGTTGAATGAGGCTCTGGCCGAGACGCTGGCGCTCGTGCATGATATCGGGCATCCTCCCTTCGGCCACGCGGGCGAGCGCGCTCTCGATGGCTGTCTTCGTCGACATGGGTTGAGCTTCGACCACAATCTTCATGCCCTGCGTATCGTCGAGCACTTCGAGCAACGATACGCCGCGCATCGTGGACTGAACCTTACGCTGGGAGTGCGCGAGGGAATCATCAAGCACTCGCGTGATTACAAATCATCGGAACATCCTGAGCTGGCGGAATACTTCCTGGAGCAGATGCCTCCGCTCGAAGCTCAGTTGATCGACCTGGCCGATGAGGTCGCATACCTGACTGCCGATCTCGACGACGGTGTGGAGTCGGGACTTCTGGAAATCGGGCACATCGTTGACAACGTCTCCATCGTTGGCCGCTGCTATCGTATCGTCGAAGAGAAGAACCCTGAGGTGGAACAGAAGTACCTCTTTCACGAGGCGCTGCAACTGATGCAGAACATCCTGACCGACGATCTGATCGCCACAACGCGTGCAAACGTGGAGGCCATCGGAGCCAACTCGCTTGAGGATATTCGGCGGCATCCGGCCAGGCTGGCTCATCTTTCCGCGCAGGCCGAGGCCGAGCGGCTGGAAGAGAAGCGTTATCTCTACGACACGCTCTACACCTGCGAGGTGCTGGAGCGCGAGCACGATAAGGCTAAAGAGGTTGTGACCGCGCTGTTCGACTTCTGGGTCGACTCGCCCGATGATTTGCCTCCGAGTTATGTGGAGGAGATCGAAAGCGAAGGCCTCGCCCGCGTCGTTGCGGACTATATCGCAGGTATGACCGACAGCTTCATCTTCGAGCAGTATGCCCGTGTAAAACGCATGGTGCGCCGCTGATCTTCCATCGCGATTTCTCCGGAAGAGAGTAAAATTCTGCCACCATGAGCTTTTCAGCAGCCAACATCGCGGCCCTGATTATCGCAGCAAGCTTTGCCGGTGGGCTGAATATCTACGCCACCGTGCTGACGCTTGGCGTTCTCGCTCGCACGCACTGGGTCGCGCTGCCTCCAGGGCTCGACAGCATCGGGCATACGTGGATTCTTGTCACCTGCGCGGTGATGTTCACCATCGAGTTCTTCGCGGACAAGATCCCCGGCTTCGACATCATCTGGAACGGCCTGCAAACAGTAGTCAGGATTCCGGTCGCCGCTTTGGTCGCGTATCACGCCAGCTCACAGCTTTCACCGCAGATGCAGATACTGGCCACGGCTCTCGGCGCAGGCATCGCGTTGGCATCGCATGGCTCGAAGACGCTGGTCCGCACCGCGGTCACACCAAGCCCGGAGCCAGTCTCAAATATCGCCCTTAGCTCGGCGGAGGATGTCCTTGCCGTCGGCATTACGTGGTTTGCCACACATCATCCCATCGTCGCCGCGTCAATGGCGGCCTGCCTTATGGTCATCGCGTTTCTGGCGGCGCGGGCTTTGCTGCGCATGATTCAAAAGCCGCTGAAGAAGCTGCTGCGCCCCGATCTTGCAACGGAGCCGCAGAAGCCGCTGGGCTAGGGTTGTTGAGGAGAAGGAAGCCGTAACAGAAAGAGCTTTGCCGGATCGAGATACTCCCCCTGCCAGCGTGCGCTCAGGTGAAGATGCGGTCCCGTAGCGCGGCCCGTTCCTCCACTCAACGCGATACGCTGTCCGCGGCTGACCTGCTCTCCTTCTTTCACGTCGAACTTTGACAGGTGCATATAGATCGTCGTAGAGCCAAGACCGTGGTCGATGATGACGCAGTTGCCTTCATAGTAGAGCGGACGCGCAAGAATAACGCGGCCCGCGCTGACGGCCATGACCGGAGTGCCGGTAGCTGCGCGATAGTCGAGTCCGCGGTGCACGCTGGCGATCGATCCATTGAAGGTGCGGCGTGTGCCGAAGGAGTCCGTGCGCGGCGCGCTTCGCAGAGGGGGAGAGAAGCGGTCGGTCCACAGGCGTGTCTGCGCTGAATCGGCGAAGACCTTGTTCTTGGTCTCCTGGTCGGCTGCGATGATCTTCTGCGCCTCTGGATCGGGCCGCACAAACTTCTCCGGCACCGTGAGTGGAACCTCTTTGTACGGAGCAGAGCCAACTGCGATGGTGCGATGCAATGTTTGCGTGTTGCTGCTGGTGGCAACCTGCACTGTCAGATCGTAGTTGCCGGGCTTCGCCGAAACGTCGATTCCGGCAAGCGAGTACCACGATTCGGGATCACCCTTCTGACGAAAGAAGCTGAATGCGTGTCCCCGCCATGTTCCTGTAACAGCGGTCGCCTGATGCGCCTTGACGACGAAGATGCAGGGGGAACCGTTGGTAATCTCCTGTGGCTTCCACGCAACAGAGACATCCTGCGCCCGTATCGTAAGCGACAGCAGTGCAAAGGCGACGAACATCCAGACAGATCGCAGAAAGGGTTTCATCATGGGCGAGGACGACTCACATCTTCGCTGTCCATCATAACTGGAGCGGGGCCGCGATTCGGTGTCGCGGCCCCGCTTGCATCAGTAGGTGAGTCGCAGTGCAAGCTGTACCTGCCTCGGATCTCCCACGGCCGTGGGACGACCGAAGGAAGAAGAGGGAGATCCCGGATACGCTCCCGTGCCGAAGGTCGCGTTGGGGATAAGGTCGTTGCGATGGTTGAGAGCGTTGAATGCTTCGGCGAGCCCTTCAAGCTGTACGCGCTCCGTAACGTGAACCGTCTTGCTGAGACGTGCATTGAGCGTGAAGGAGTCGAAGCCGATGCCTGCATTGCGTCCAATCACCGTGCCCGGAAGGACGTTGGTGCAGTCGGTAATACCAGGGACGCAGGGACGCATGGTTGTTCCCTGAATACTGTTGGCTCCTGTCGTGATATTGAAGGGAAGCGCGGAGTAATACTGCAATATCCCGCTGAGCAGAAGGCCGCTGCGAATATGATTCCACGCACCGGGAGAGGCGGCCATCGCAGTATGCAGCGTTCCATCGAAGACAAGGCGGTGACGTTGATCGTCGTCGGAGCGGCTTCTGTCCTGGCCGATGTTGAAGTTGTTGATAGGTGAGCTGAAGAAGAACTCTCCAACATCGTCCATTGCCTTCGACCATGAGTAAGAGACGCGATAGCTTCCCCAGTGTGAAGGACGTTGCAGGTACGAGACGGAGAGTCCGTCATAGTATGAATCCGCCGCCGACTGATACTGCTTGTTGTTGCCGTATGTAGGATTGGGGCGGCATCCGTTGTTGGAGCCGGATGCGACGCACGATGGCGTATTGAGGTTTACCGAGACGACAAGGTGAAGCCCGCGGACATGCTGATAGCTGATCCCTAGTGTGCTGTTGGCCGTGAGCTGTTGTTCCACCTGGAGCGTGGCCTGCTGCGAATAGGCGTTTTGCATGTTCGGGTCCATCGTGGTGAAGTTCACCAGCGCATCCGAAGGACGAGAGGTAAGAGTGGAAGGGAACAGCGGCGCTCCGGCCTGCTTCGGCGAGAGGCTGAGAGTGATGAAGGTCGAATCGTTGATGTTGGTCGTATTGCCGCTCGATTGCAGCGCATTCGACAGTGCGCGCAGCGGAACGCGGTCATAGAACAGGCCATAGCTGCCGCGAACCAGCGTGCGTCCATTGCTGAAGGGCGACCATGCGAATCCCACGCGGGGAGAGATGTTATTGGTGTCGGTGTTGATGCTCTTCAAAAACTGAAGATCGTAGCGCAGCCCGCCGTTGAGTGTGAGCTTGGGAGAGACCCTCCACTCATCCTGAACGAAGAACCCGATATTGGAATTGCCTTGCGACACAACAGGATTGCCAAAGGATTGCGTGTATCCAGAGTTGTTGTAAGTACCGTTGAGGAAGTTATCGAGAGATGAGAACGAATAGCTTCCTCGCGCGTTCTGCGGGAATGTGATCGTTAGATCGTTGTATAGAAAGTCTCCGCCGACTCGCAAAGAATGCGCTCCCGTTTGATGAGAGAGGTTATCGACGATCTGGTACAGGTTGTTGAGTCGCGCCTGCGGTGAAGAAGAGAGCGTGCCGAAGTTCGCAACTCCTGAGATGCTGACGGCAGGGCCAATCAGATCATTTGATGGCGCAGCGAGATCGCTGTGGGTATATTGTCCACGCGTCTCGTTCACTGTTCTCGGAGTAAGAGCAATGATGTTGCTTGCTGTGACCGTGTTGTCGATATTGTGAAGCGCAGCAGCAGCGGTCGTCGCGCTTAGAGAGCCAGCGCCGCGAGAGTTCAGACTGTCCACTTGGTAGAAGTTGTAGCGGAGGCTGAACTCATCCTTGTCGCTGAAGTGGTGGTCCAGTCTACCGAAGCCATTGTTGCTCTTCACTGGATTCGAGTAGATTCCCGTGGCGATTCTTGGGCCTTGGTATCCGATCGCATCAAGCTGCGTATTGATCGAAGAAACGTAGCCTGGAGCGATGGTAACGATGCCGTTCTGGTTCAGCTGCTTGCGCTCAAAGTTGCCGAAGAAGAAGGTGCGCTTGTGAATCACTGGTCCCCCAAGGCTCGCGCCGTACTGCGACTGCGTCAGAGGGAGAGTGCTCTGTGAAAGGGCGTTGCTGGCGTTGAGTCGCTGGTTGCGAAGGAACCCATAAAGGCTGCCATGCAAATGCTCGGTGCCGCTGCGCGTGACCATGTTGATGTAGCCCCCCAGCGCGCGGCCAAACTCAGCCTGACCTCCGCTGGTCACCACCTGCATCTGGCTGACGACATCAAGACCATAGAAGGTTCCGGTAAGCCCCGCAGCATCGTCGTTCGAGGAGAGGCCATCCACGATGAAACTGTTTGAGAAGTTCCGCTGGCTGTTGATGGAGTATCCCTGGCCTGTCACGGCAGAGGTCTCAGCGAAGAGTTGTGTGTTCGCGGTATTGGTGGGCGAGACACCTGGAACCAGAAGCGCAAGGTCGAGATAGCTTCGTCCCAGCAGTGAGAGGTTCTGTGCCTCCTCCGGAAGAATGGTTTCCGCAATCTGGCTGCGGTTTGCTTCAAGCACTGGGGAGGTAGCCGATACATCTACCGAGGTCTGCGTCGTCGCCATCTCAAGAGCGACGGGAAGATAAAAATCCGCTCCCACTGTCAGGACGACGTTGCGAGTCGAGGACGCAAATCCCGTCTGTGTCACTGTAATCCGGTAGGGGCCGACGACGAGATACGGAAAGCGGAAGCGCCCCTCTGAATCGGTTGAGGCGGTATGTTCGACCTCGGTCGCCTGATGCGTAGCGGTGATGACCGCGTTCTGAACTACGCGGCCTGCGGGGTCTGTGACGCGGCCGCTGAGCGAGGCATTATTGACGGTCTGTTGCGCCCGAAGTGAGGCGAGAGGCAACAACGTAAGGAAGACTGCCGCGGCAAGCTTTAAAAAGTGTTTCATGAATCCCTCTTAGATCTCGTGCAAGGCGCTTTATGCGCCAGGTTGGGTTGCTGCTTACAGGAGAGAAGAGAGAGTGCCGGGAGGTCCGCGCTTCTGGCGTGCGCGGTCGAAGGAGATGCGATAACGGGCCTCGGTCTGTGCAACGATTTCAGCCAAGCCAACAGGAAGAGATACCTCTGCGGCTTCCTCAAAAAGAGGCGGATCGAAGTGAGCCGAAGAGTATGAGATCGACGCGGGATAAAAGGGGCATTGCGAATACTCCGCATCAAGATGCGCTTTACCGTCATCGTTATCGAGTCCATGTTGCATCAGCATCGCGCAATGGTGCGTCCCGTTGCGTCGGCAACAGGCGGGCAACAGGTTGTTATTCGTGGCGCTCGCTGCAAACAATGGAGAAAGCAGAGGCAGGCCAACGAACAACAATAACGTGATGGCGATCAGGCGGCGCACGTTTGCTCGTAGGTACAGGGCTATATAACTTTTCGCAGGCAGCACGCACGTGCACACTGGCTACAAGATGGAAACTGAAAGGCTAGGTCGTAATGCGATGAGAGGTTTAGGTGAAGAGCGTTGGAGGGCCGCGTTGTTGCGGAATGCTCTTCAGAGTGCTCGAAAAATTCTTCTGCGAAATGAAGATGGTTTTTGCGGAAGCAAGCTGGTCGAGAGAGGACGAAACCTCTCTGTGGAGGGCCGGACCTGCATCGCTCAGAAGCGAGACTGCCGCAGGCCATAACGGGCACTTCTCAGAAGGCGCCTTCGCCTGTGGTTCGGAAGATGGTCTTGCTGAAGAGTGCTCTATCGAGGAGCAGTGATGCGCTCCATGACGTCGGCAGCAGGCAGGAAGATGCGCGTCGCCGTTTGCCACCTGGGTTGCAGCCATCAGAGATGGCACCAGCGGGAGGCCGGACACAACCAGCAGCAAGATAGCCAACAGACGGCGCATGTAGGGATTGTAGTACCGAAATCTTCTTTTTGACGAAGAGTATTTTTCTAAGTCAGCGTCCTCTGTCTTCAGAGACCCTCGGTAAATTGCAGCCATCGCTCGAAGAAATGAAGCAGCTCCTGTGGGGGTTGGAGCCAGGCGCGGGCTGCGGTTTCGCGATACTCCTGTCGAACCAGGATCGGAAGACCTCGGTCTTTCAGGATTCGAAATCCATCTTCGTCGGTGAGGTCGTCACCGAGAAAAGCGAGAGGCGTTTCGGCAGGAAGCTCGTCGAGGATTGCGGCGATTGCATCTCCTTTGTCGGGACGGATCGTGCGCAGCTCCAGTCCTCCTTCAAAGCCAAGCAGTTTAAGATTCGGGTGAGACGCAATCTTCTCCCAGCCTTCCAGAACCTTCGCTCGAATCTCTTCGATCTCGTCATCAGGCAGACCGCGCCAATGAGCCGCGATTCCTCCCGGTTTCTTTTCCATCCGTTGCAGCAGGTCCTTCGACTGCATCCACTGCTCGGCCTGTTCAAGCGCCGAGCTCGTCTGCGGATCAATTTCGACACGACGATGTGTTCCATCCGCAAGCTGATGTTCAAGACCGTGAGCACCCCATATCTCGAACCCTGTAAACGGAGCGATCAACGTTTGAACTTCGTTTACGGGGCGACCGGAGACTACGATGATTCCCGTCCTTCCACTGGCCTGAATTTTTTCAAGCAGCGGGATAACACCAGCATAGGGATATGCCTTGTCGCGTTCCACCTGGAACGGTGCCAGCGTTCCGTCGTAGTCAAGTGTCAGAACAGATGTATCTGCTTTTTTCAGTCGATCAAAAAAAAATGTTACTTCAGGCGTTTCGTATCTCTCCGACATTCTTCTCCCCATATCGTTCGAGTCTAAGCTCGCAGAGTTCACCGATCAGGCTGCCAGCCCACCAGTAGATGTTGTGTTCGCGCACGGTCCTGCGCATTCTGTGCATGCGGTCGATAATCTCCGAAACGTCCATCTCGAGGATGCGGGCAATTGCGTCTCCCGTCGCCTGGATGTCGTAAGGATTGACGATGATCGCATCCTGCAACTCGCGCGCGGCTCCAGTGAAGCGACTCAGAATGAGAGATCCACGTTCATCCGTGCGCGAGGCCACATACTCCTTCGCGACAAGATTCATACCGTCGTGGAGAGAGGTCACCATGCACAGATGGGCTGCACGATAGTAACGCCGCACCTCCTTGTGTGAGTGCTGGCGATTCAAGAAGACAATCGGTTTCCACTTACCGCGTTTGAAGCGGTCGTTGATGCGGTTGGCTTCAGATTCAACCTCGCGCTGAAACTCTGCATAGCGCGGAATATTGCTGCGTGTAGGAGCGCCAATCTGGATGAAGGTGAACTTGCCTTGATAGCGCGGATAGCGCTCAAGGAAAGACTCCACCGCCTGAAAGCGTTCCACGATGCCCTTGGTGTAATCGACACGATCGACGCCGACTCCGAGGAAGGTCGCTTCAATTCCAAGCTCTGTAAGGATGGCGCTGCGCTCTTCTTCCGAGCTGACCTCCTGCTGTGCCGAATCCTCTTCCGTCAGATCGACGCTGATCGGGAAGGGAAGCACTGAAGACCAGTGATCCTTGCGTTTCACCGCAAAGTGCTCCCAGTCCACGCGGGCTTCGAGAACGCGGTCGACCGTGCTGAGAAAGTTATTGCAGTGCGCCTGCACGTGGAAGCCGAGCAGGTCGGCTCCCAGCAGTCCATCCAGCAACTCACGCTGCCACGGGCAGATGCTGAAGGCTTCGGGATTTGGCCAGGGGATATGCCAGAAGATCGCAACCCTCGCGTGAGGCATACGGTCCTTGATCATGCGGGGAAGCAGCGTGAAGTGATAATCCTGAATCAGCACCACAGGATTCTCTTCTCCCTCCATCTCCTTCACCAGCGCATCGGCGAACCGTTCGTTGACTGCGTTGTAGTATTCCCAGTCCGAGGCGCGAAAGGTTGGTCTGGTATGCGCCATGTGGCACAACGGCCAGAGCCCTTCGTTCGCGAACCCGTAGTAGTAGCCCTCTTCCTCTTCTGCTGTAAGCCACACACGGCGCAGCGTGTACTTCGGGTCGTCCGGTGGAACCTGGATGCGGTCGTTGCTGTCCACTGTTTCAGCATCGGCAGAGCCGCTTCCTTGTGCGACCCATGTTCCGTTGCACGCGCACAGGATTGGCTCAATCGCCGTGACCAGTCCGCTCGCCGGAACCGTCACCGTGATCTCATTGCCCTGACGATTATGAACGTAAGGCTCGCGGTTCGAGACGACGAAGAGGCTGCTTCCATTCAGCTTGCTGCGAACATGCTCCGCCAGTCGCTGCGCTGTCCACATCGATTCATTTGTATTGCGCAGCCTCGCTTCAATCTCGGCAGCCGCTCGCGCCTGCTGCATACTCTCCGCAAGCGGGGCCATCTCTCGCGCAATCGGCATCAGGAAGTCGAGGTCCTTGGTCGTCGGTTGCTCGATCTGTTTTCCCGTGCGAAGTGTCTTCATCCACTCAGCGGCTCGCGCAATTGGCCCCTTCAGGCTCCATCGCACGATCAGCAGCGTAATCGCGACGATCACCAGGACCTGTCCGGCGATGCGGGTGAAGACATTGCCCCATACACGGAAGATCTCGGCTCGAATGTAGCCGGTTTCATAGACAATTACGATGCCGCCGATGATGCTCTTGTCGGCTGCGTGAAGCGGCGCGGCGAGCAGGTAGACGCGTGTAAAGCGCAGCCTCGTGAATCGAGTCTCCGGATGATTCCCCGCAATGGCACTTGCAAGCGCCTCAGGGGCTTCCGGCATCAGGGCGCCAAGTTCGCGTGTCGTGACCAGATTGGCTCCGGTCGGGTCGTAGATACCGATTCCGAGCAGGTGATCGCGATTACTGAATCTGCTAACCAGTTGCTCAAGTTTAAAGTGGTCGCTATTGGCAAGATAAATCTCTGCGCTGCTGGCAAGGCTCTCCCCAAAGGTTTCTGCCTTGTACTCAAGATCGCGACGCAAGGCATTCTTTTCGTCTTGTACATCCGACCAGGACGAGACAAGAGAAACAAGAGTGACTCCCAGGATCAATGCGACGATCAGCCGCAGACTTAAAATACGCATAGTTTGATAGATGCAAGTTTTTGGAGCAGAGGTAACGTGGCGCTGGAATACGCTCTATTGCCGTTACGATGACGATGTGGTTTCTGTGTTTATCGCCGGTCGGAGTGGCCCAGGTCCCGTCCGGGTGCAATGTGATCGCGAATGAGTTGCTTCAGCTCTTTCATCTCTGGAAAACGCTCTTGCGCGGCGCGTGACCAGATGAGATCACCGTTGACTCGTACCTCGAAGATGCCGCCCGTGCCAGGTTGAAGGCTGACTTCTCCGACCTCATCCTGAAAGGTCGTCAGAAGCTCCTGCGCGGTCCATGCGGCACGAAGAAGCCATCGGCATTGCGTGCAGTATTCAATCTCTACGCGAGGTCCTCGAGTCATCTTCCTGAAAGGTTATACGAAATTGCATGCCCCTGTCCGCTGCGACCGGACTTCTCCGGCTCTGAAAAGAAAGAAATGCGTTGGAACCATCAAAGAAAAATGAATTTCCTGTAACACGAATCTGAATCTTCTTTTTTCTGAAAACATCTAAATCAGGTCGTCGCATGTAATTTTTGCGTTTGCGGCGCGTGCGGTGGAAACCATTCCCCGGGATCGCTCTGTTGCGAAAAGACAGAAATGACGGAATTGGTCCAGTAGCGTCTATTTGATTATGGAAAGTTCCGGTCAATTCTCAGCAAGCTGACAGGGAAAGAAGCAGACGCAATCGCATTGCTCAAGGAGAGATCGCAGGGCGGAACTGATTCAATTATGAGAATCTACAAGATCGTTGCAGCATTTGTTTTTTGTTTCCCTCCGGCCGTTTTGTCAGGTCAGGATATTTCAGCGCCCACGCCTCAGCCGGCAACCCTTACCGGCACCGCGACAGACACTGATGGAGATGCTATTCCTGGCGCCGAGGTTATCCTCGACGGACCGGCCCCCACGGATCATCGAACGGCGACGACAAACGGAACGGGTTTTTTTACGGTCAACGGTCTTAGACCGGCTGTTCCGTACCATGTGACTGTTCGGGAATCAGGTTTTGCCGACTGGACCTCGCCCGAAATCGTTCTTTCCCCCGGACAATCGATGGAGCTGTCCGAGGTCAAGCTGAAAATTTCAATTGTTGAAACCTCCGTGAGCGCGGTGACCGTCGAGCAACTCGCGATCGAACAGGTGAAGAACGAGGAGAAGCAGCGCGTCTTCGGAATTATTCCGAACTTTTACACCGTCTATGATTCCCGCGCGGTTCCGTTGACGACGAAGCTGAAGTTCCACCTTGCCATGCGTTCCTCCATCGATGTCGCGACCCTCTCCGCCGTGGCCTTTGCCGCAGGGCTCAATCAGGCGGCGGATTCCCCGAGCTACGTACAGGGTGCGAAGGGATACGGCCAGCGCTACGGAGCAATCTACGCTGATGGAGTCTCCGACATCCTTTTCGGGGGAGCGATCCTCCCTTCGCTGCTGCATCAGGACCCGAGGTACTTCTACCAGGGCACGGGCACGAAGAAGTCGCGCGCGCTCCACGCCATTGCGAGTCCCTTCTGGTGCAAGGGAGACGACGGCACCTGGCAGTTCAACTACTCCAGCATCGGGGGCGATCTGATCTCAGGCTCTCTGTCGAACTTCTACTATCCGGATAAAGATCGCGGAATCGGCCTGGTTGGGAGGACAGCTCTGGTTGCCACCGGGGGCCGCATGGTGAATTCGCTGGTGCAGGAGTTCATCCTTCGGAAATTCACCTCTCATTCCGACCCTCACGACTAGTTCGGGAGAGGAATGGCGCGGGTTGTTTTCTTATGTTGAAAGGCATCACGAGGCCGATATATAAGAAAGCTATCGGAAATTGGTAGCAACCCAATATTTCGATTGCAGTTTTTTGCGGAGATGTTCTCGGCCCTGGTCCGATAAGTTGTTCCTGTACTCTGATCTTTCCCGGGATTCTAATTGCTGTATCGGTTGAATGCTGTATCTGGAGAGTGGGGCTGCCAGCAGTTCCCAATTCCATACAGTAAAGACAGGATAGCTTATGGCTCTGCCCCCCAATGGGTCGGAAAGAGGCGTACACAGCGACGAGCTTCGTTTCCTCACGATGGCGATCAACGAGATGGATCGTGCCGTGATGGTTCTCGATGAGGAGCGTCGCGTCTGTTATATCAACCGCGCATTTACAGGGATGTTTGGCTATACGCTGCCGGAGCTCGAGGGAAAGCGCCCTACGGATGTTCTGGCCGGACAGAAGACGGACTCGGTCGTCCTGAAACGGGCTCGGGAAAAGGCCTGGGACAATCACAAGTTCAGCGAAGAGATGCTGCTTTACCGTAAAGATGGTAAAGAGATCTGGGTTTCGTGCAACATCAATCAGGTTCTTGATGAACAGGGGCAGATAAAGAACCTGGTCGTTGTCCTTGCAGATATCAGTGAGACAAAGCAGATCCAGATGGTGCAGCGCGTCGTTCTGGAGGCGGTCGCCAGCGGCATGTCCCTGGCTGAGGTCGCGGAACTGCTCTGCCGCCTGGTCGAGACGATCGATCCGAAGGTCGTTTGCTCGATGGTGCTGGTGGACGATGATCTACGCCTGCACCCTTTAGCCAATCCCAGCCTGCCTGAGATCTATGCTTTACAGCTCGAAGGAGCCAAGGCAGGAGAGAACGCCGGTTCCTGCGGCACGGCTGCCTTTCGTGGGGAGTCGGTCTGCTCCACCGATATCGAAAACGACCCGCTCTGGGCGGATTACAAGCATCTCGTCCTTCCTTTTGGGCTTCTCGCCTGCTGGTCCTCTCCTATCAAGATGCGCGATGGCAGAATCGCCGGTACGTTTGCGCTCTACTATCGCGAGAAGCGCGCTCCCAGTGCTCTGCACCAGGAGCTGGTGGCGGCCTGCCTGCATCTCTGCATGCTGGCGATCGAGCGCGACGAGGCCCGCGTTAAGATCGAGCTCCTCTCCCGTTTCGATTCGCTGACCGGCCTTCCCAACCAGAAGTCGCTTCTGGAGCAGACCAGCGAGCTTTTGCGCAAGGAGCAGGGAAGCGAGATCGCCTTCTTCGCGGTCGACATCGATCGCTTCAAGGACGTCAACACGACCCTGGGGCACTCCACGGGGGAGAGCGTCCTGGTTGAGACGGCGTACCGGCTGCAGAAGCTGGCGTATCCTTCGGGGCTGGTAGGCCGCATGGCCGGGGATACCTTCGTCATCATCATGCCGCACTGCGGTGCTTCGAGGGCCACGATGATTGCGGAGAGAGCCCTGAAGGTTCTGCGAGAGCCCTTCGACATTCCCGGCATCGATCTGGCGGTCTCCGTCAGCATCGGAATCACCATCGCGGAAAAAGATGTTACCGATCCTCAGATGCTGATCGAACAGGCCATGACCGGTATGCAGCAGGCGAAGATCGCGGGGCGAGCGAACTATCACTTTTATCGGCCCGAGATGAACAAGCTGGCTCAGGAGCGTCTTCTGCTCGGCGCAGCCCTGCGCAATGCTGTGACGCAAAATTCGCTGCATCTCTACTATCAGCCTCAGTTCCGCCTCAGCAATCGCGAACTGATCGGAGTGGAGGCCCTTCTGCGCTGGAAGGACGAAAAGCTCGGAGATGTCCCGCCAAGCCAGTTCATTCCTCTTGCGGAAGAGAGTGGCCTGATCGAATCTGTCGGCAAACTCTCGCTGCGAATGGCCTGCCAGCAGTTCGCAGCCTGGCGGAACGAAGGAGTTACCGTGCCGTCGATCTCGGTCAATATCTCGCCGCTGCACTTTCGCGACCGAGGTCTTGCGGAGCTTATCGCCAGTACGTTGAAGGAGTACGACATTCCCGCGAGCAAGCTCACCATCGAGATCACCGAAGGCGTCATGGTGGACTCCGGCCCGGAGCCGCTCGAAATCATGGTGAAGCTTCACGAGATGGGAGTCAGTCTTTCGATGGACGACTTCGGAACCGGCTTCTCCAGCCTCGCGGGCCTCATCCGGCTCCCCATCTCAGAGCTGAAGTTGGATCGCAGCTTCATGACCAGCTTCGAGAGCGACCCCGGAGCGCAGGCTGTGGCCACGGCGGTCATCCGCATCGGCCAGAGCCTCGGCATGACCGTGATCGCCGAGGGCATCGAGACAGAGGAGCAGGCCCGCATCCTCGAGCGGCTGGGATGCGACGCAGGGCAGGGCTACCTCTATGCGAAGCCCATGACGGCGGACGCGTTGAAGCGATGGGAGATCAGCAAGGCCATCATTCCCCCTCCCGAGGCCTCTCTCAAATAAGGAATAAAAATGCACAGGGTCCACAATATATGGTGTTGACCCCGTATATAGCCCTTGTTATAGTGAGGGAGCTTCAAGGTGCTCCGGTCCTCACGGGCCGGACTGAAAAGGGAATTCCGGTGAGAATCCGGAGCTGCCCCGCAGCGGTAAGCAGGAACGAACGCTCCACCTTGGCACTGGCCGAAGGGCTGGGAAGCCGGAGTAAGTAGGGAGCCTGCAGAGTCCGAAGACCTGCCATGAAGCCGTGCCGTAACGGCACGAATTTCACACACCTTCGAGGGGAAGGTGCGGTGGTTGCGTCCTGTCCGCGCAGGCGTCTGCCGCTTCATCCGCTCGGGGCACAAGGACACTCCCCATGGCGGCGCAGGCGACTCTCACCGAACTTGACCCGAACTTTCCCCCGGCTGAAGCAATTCCTCAGATGCAGGTGCGCAAGCGCAATGGCACGCTTGAGCCGGTCGACGTAAACAAGATCGTTCGTGCGGTCCAGCGCTGCTGCACCGGGCTGCCGCACGTGGACCCCATCCGCGTCGCCAGCAAGACCATCGGCGGTCTCTTCGATGGCGCCAGCACCCGAGAGCTCGACTCGATTTCCATCCAGACCGCGGCGGCCCTTATCGCTGAGGAGCCGGAGTACTCCCGTCTCGCAGCGCGTCTTCTGCTCGCGACCATCGAAAAAGAGGTTGCCGGGCAGAACATTTATTCCTTCTCGCAGGCCATCGATATCGGCCACCGCGAAGGTGTCGTTTCGAAGGACGCGGCTGAGTTCGTCGCGGCCAACGCCCGCAAGCTGAACAGCGCCATCGACAACCGCTTTTCCGACAGCTTCGAGTACTTCGGCCTGCGCACGGTCTACGACCGCTACCTCCTGCGCCACCCCATCACCCGCCAGGTCATCGAGTCTCCGCAGTACTTCTTCATGCGCGTCTCCGCTGGGCTTTCGACGCGCGTCGGCGAGGCCGTGGACTTCTACCGTCTCCTCGCCTCGCACGACTACCTGCCCAGCTCGCCCACGCTCTTCAACAGCGGCACGAAGCACTCCCAGATGTCCTCCTGCTATCTGATCGACTCGCCCAAGGACTCGCTCGAGTCGATCTACGACTCCTACAAGCAGATCGCCATGCTGTCCAAGTTCTCCGGCGGCATCGGCCTCGCGTTCCATCGCGTGCGCTCCGAAGGTTCGCTCATCCGCGCCACCAACGGCCTGTCCAACGGCATCATCCCGTGGCTCCGCACCCTCGACTCTTCGGTCGCTGCGGTCAACCAAGGCGGCAAGCGCAAGGGTGCCTGCTGCGTCTACCTTGAGCCGTGGCACGCCGACGTCGAGTCCTTCCTCGAGATGCGCGACAACACCGGCGACCAGGCGCGCCGCACCTACAACCTGAACATCGCCAACTGGATTCCCGACCTCTTCATGCGCCGCGTCGAAGAGGACGGCATGTGGTCGCTCTTCGATCCCAAAGTGGTTCCGCACCTGCCTGACCTCTACGGCGAAGACTTCGACCACGCCTACACGCAGGCTGAGGCCGAAGGGAAGCAAACGCGTCAGGTCAAGGCGCGCGACCTCTACGCCCGCATGATGCGCACTCTCGCCGAGACCGGCAACGGCTGGATGACCTTCAAGGACGCCTGCAACCAGAAGTGCAACCAGACCGGCCTGCCCGAGAACGTCGTGCACCTCTCGAACCTCTGCACCGAGATCACCGAGGTCACGTCCTCCGCCGAGACCGCCGTCTGCAACCTCGGCTCCATTAACCTCGGCCGCCACGTCACCGACGGCGCCTTCGACTTCGAGAAGCTGGCCGCAACCGTGCGCCACGCCGTCCCCATGCTCGACCGCGTCATCGACATCAACTACTACCCTGTCCCGCAGGCAGCCGTGGCCAACAGCCGCTGGCGTCCCGTTGGGCTGGGAGTCATGGGACTGCAGGACGTCTTCTTCCAGCTCCGCATCGCCTTCGACTCACCCGAAGCCAGAAAGCTCTCTGCGAAGATTCAGGAAGAGATCTACTTCAACGCCCTCACTGTCTCCTGCGAGCTTGCCGATCAGTACGGTCCGCACGCCGCCTTCGCCGAGTCGCGTGCCGCGAAGGGGCAGCTTCAGTTCGATCTCTGGGGCGTAAAGCCCGAGAATACCGCCCGCTGGGAGCAGCTTCGTCAGCGCATCCTCAAGTCCGGCCTGCGCAACTCGCTGATGATTGCGATTGCGCCCACCGCAACCATCGCCTCCATCGTCGGCTGCTACGAGTGCATCGAGCCCCAGGTCTCGAACCTTTTCAAGCGCGAGACTCTCTCTGGCGAATTCATGCAGATCAACCGCTACCTCGTGCTGGAGCTGAAACAGCTCGGCCTCTGGTCGGAAGAGATGCGCACCCGTATCAAGCTCGCCGAAGGCTCCATCCAGAACATCGACGAGATTCCCGAGGAGATCCGTTCCATCTACCGCACCGCATGGGAGCTTCCCATGCGCTCGCTCATCGACATGGCCGTCGAACGCGGAGCCTACATCGATCAGGCCCAATCCCTCAACCTGTTCGCCGAGTCTCCGAACATCGGCCGCCTCAGTTCCATGTATATGTACGCGTGGAAGCAGGGCGTCAAGACCACCTACTACCTTCGGTCGCGTCCGGCAACGAGGATCGCTAAGACAACCGTCACGGCAGCGCAGCGCGCCAGCTCTGTGCCTTCCATCAATGCCTCCGCGAGCGTTGCCTGCTCGCTCGACAACCCCGAGAGCTGCGAAGCCTGCCAGTAAGGAGAAAAATTCATGTCCGCCATACAACACAACATTCTCGATCCCGGTCTGTCCCTCACGCTCAGGCCCATGCGTTACCCCGTCTTCTTCGAGATGTTCAAGGACGGCATCAAGAACACCTGGACGGTCGAAGAGGTTGACTTCTCGACCGACCTCGTCGATCTTCGCTCGCGCCTCACTCCCGCGGAGACGCACCTGATCCAGCGCCTTGTCGCCTTCTTTGCCACCGGAGATTCCATCGTCTCCAACAACCTCGTGCTGAATCTCTACAAGCACATCAACTCGCCGGAAGCCCGTCTGTACCTCTCGCGCCAACTCTATGAAGAGGCCGTGCACGTGCAGTTCTACCTCACGCTTCTGGACAACTACGTCCCCGACCCCGACGCTCGCGCCGAGGCCTTTGCCGCCGTCGAGAACATCCCCTCCATTACGAAGAAGGCGCAGTTCTGCATGCGCTGGATGGATTCGATTCAGAAGCTTGACGAGCTGAAAACTCCTGCGGAGCGCAAGCAGTTCCTGTTGAACCTCGTCTGTTTTGCTGGCTGCATCGAGGGTCTCTTCTTCTTCGCGGCTTTTGCCTACGTTTACTTCCTCCGCTCGCGTGGCCTTCTGAACGGCCTCGCCTCGGGAACCAACTGGGTCTTCCGGGACGAGAGCTGCCATCTTGAATTTGCCTTCGAGGTCGTGAACGTCGTTCGCGCGGAAGAGCCTTCTCTCTTCGACGCCGGTCTTGAGAAGCAGATCGTCGAGATGATGAAAGAGGCCGTGGAATGCGAGCTTCAGTTCGCCGAAGACCTTCTCTCCGGAGGTATCGCAGGTCTCTCGGTTCGCGAGATGCGTCAGTATCTTGAATACGTTGCCGACTCCCGCGTCGTCCGTCTCGGCATGGAGCCCATCTTCGGATCGAAGAATCCCTTCGCCTTCATGGAGCTTCAGGACGTCCAGGAATTGACCAATTTCTTCGAGCGCCGCGTCTCCGCCTACCAGGTGGCAGTTGCAGGAGAAGTCGCTTTCCACGAAGATTTCTAATAGAGCATTGCAGCGGGCCGTCTTGCGGTCCGCTGCAACTCTACAATCCGTAGCCTTCACGGTGTCCGACCTAACAAGCGGACTTAATAGGGAATCCGGTGAGAATCCGGAACTGCCCCGCAGCGGTATGCAGGAACGAACGCTTCGTCATGGCACTGGCTCTTCATGAGCTGGGAAGCTGAAGCAAGTAGGTAGCCTGCGCAGTCCGAAGACCTGCCGAGAAGGTATGAACTCACCCGCCTCCGAGGGGAGGGAGGATGAGGACACGCCGCGTCTTTCCTGACACTCGTGTCTCCATCTCTCTTTCGAGGCCGAAGTCCACATGGAGAGACAATGGCATATCCAACCGCAGCAAATCTGGGTTTCCCGCGCATGGGAGCACACCGCGAGCTGAAGTTCGCGCTTGAAGGCTTCTGGAGCGGCAAGCTCGATCAATCCTCCCTGCTCAACGCGGCACGCGAACTTCGCACCATTCACTGGAGCCTCCAGCGCGAAGCCGGGATCACGACGCCCCCGTCGAACGATTTTTCCTTCTACGATCACGTTCTCGACCTCGCAGCCACGCTCGGAGCCGTTCCCGCGCGCTTCGCCCACTCCGGCGGCCCCGTCAGCCTGGAGACTTACTTCGCCATGGCCCGCGGCTCCGCTGGCGCCACCGCGATGGAGATGACCAAGTGGTTCGACACCAACTACCACTATGTTGTCCCCGAGTTCGAGCCCGGCATGAAGTACGAGCTTCTCTCCACGAAGATCGTCGATGAGTACCTCGAAGCCAAGTCCCTCGGCATCGAAACCCGCCCCGTGCTTCTCGGTCCCGTCTCCTTCGTCCTGCTGGGCAAGCCCACGGACGCGAAGGTGAAGCGCGCCGACATCCTCAAAGCCATCCTGCCCCTGTACGCATCGCTGCTCTCACAGCTCAAGGCCGCGGGCGCGGAGTGGGTCCAGATCGACGAGCCCTGCCTCTGCCTCGACCTCACCGCCGAATCAAAGATGTTCTACCTCGACTCCTACCAGCAGCTCATCGCAGGCTTCTCGCCGAAGCTGATGCTCACCACTTACTTCGGCGACCTCGCAGAAAACCTCGACCTCGCCCTCAGCCTCGGGACCGCGGGCCTGCACCTCGACCTCGTGCGCGCCCCGCAGCAGCTTGAGGCTCTTCTGCAAAAGGAAACCTCCGGCCTCTACCTCTCCCTCGGCCTGATCGACGGCCGCAACGTCTGGCGCTCCGACCTCAACCGCGCCTTCGAGTCCGTCGAAACCGCCGTGGCGAAGCTCGGAACAGACCGCATCCAGATCGCTCCCTCCTGTTCGCTTCTTCACTCTCCGGTCGATCTCGACCTCGAAAAGAAGATGGATGCGGAGATCCGCTCCTGGATGGCCTTCGCCAGGCAGAAGCTCAGCGAGATCGCCGTGCTCTCCCGCGGCATCGAGGGCAGGCAGAAGATCGCCTCCGAGCTTGAGCAGAACGCATCGTTCCTCTCCTCGCGCCGCTCCTCTCCGCGCATCCACCGCGAAGAGGTTGAGAAGCGCCTCGAAGCCGTGGACTCGCCCATGCTCTCGCGCCACAGCGAGTACCCCGCCCGCCGCATCGCGCAGGAAAAGGCCCTCGGCCTGCCGCCCCTGCCCACCACGACCATCGGCTCGTTCCCCCAGACGGCGGAGGTTCGCAAGATGCGCGCTTCCTTCCGCGCAGGCAAGCTCGATGCCGCTTCGTACGAGAAGTTCGTCGAAGAAGAGACCGAGCGCTGCATTCGCTTCCAGGAGAACGCCGGCATCGACGTCCTCGTGCACGGCGAGTTCGAGCGTAACGACATGGTCGAGTACTTCGGCGAGCAGCTCGAAGGCTTCGTCTTCAGCGAAAACGGCTGGGTGCAGAGCTACGGCTCGCGCTGCGTGAAGCCGCCCATCATCTTCGGCGACGTCTCGCGTTCGCAGGCCATGACTGTGCGCTGGTCCTCCTACGCACAGTCGCTGACGAAGCTCCCGGTCAAAGGCATGCTCACCGGCCCGGTGACGATCCTGCAGTGGTCCTTCGTGCGCGACGATCAGCCGCGTTCGCAGACCTGCCGCCAGATCGCCCTCGCCATCCGCGACGAGGTACATGACCTCGAGACCGCAGGCATCCGCATCATCCAAATCGACGAGCCCGCCATCCGCGAAGGCCTTCCCCTTCGTCGCGCCGACTGGCCCATCTATCTCGCATGGAGCGTGGACGCCTTCCGTCTCGCCTCCTCCGACGTCAGCGATGCCACACAGATCCATACCCACATGTGCTACTCGGAGTTCAACGACATCATGGACGCCATCGTTCGCATGGATGCCGACGTCATCTCCATGGAGTGCTCGCGCTCGCGTATGGAGCTGCTCGACGCCTTCCACCGCGTTCGTTACCCCAACGAGATCGGCCCCGGCGTCTACGACATTCACTCCCCCCGCGTACCTGCGGCGTCGGAGATGGAAGACCTCCTCCACAAGGCCCTCGAAGTTCTCACGCCGCAGCAGCTCTGGGTAAACCCCGACTGCGGCCTGAAGACCCGCGGCTGGGAGGAAGTCGGCCATGCTCTCACCAGCATGGTCCAGACCGCCCGCCAGGTGCGCGAATCCCTCGTCGCACGCTGACCGGGTAAGCCCACTCGCTGCCGGCTATCCGAACCATTGGATAGCCGGTTCTTTTTTGTTTCTGTCATCGCGGCTCCGGACTCATGTGTAATGAGAATGGATGTGATCCGTCTGCCTGTATGAAGGAGAACGATCAGCAATGCACGAGATAGCGAAGGACCCGATCTGCGGAATGCATGTAGCCGTGGGCACGGCGGAGTGGACGACAGAGCACGCAGGGAAGCGCTGGTGCTTCTGCTGCGAAGGCTGCAAAAAGAAGTTTGAGGCCGACCCTGCGCGTTACGACGGTACGCAGCCCGTGCCTCCCGCCGATCTGATGGCCATGGGAGGCATGGCTTCGGCCAAACCCGCTACCTGCTGCGGCTCTCATCCTCCTGCGGTCACGGCTGCAAAGCCATCTGTATCGACCGCAGGCACAAAATATACCTGCCCCATGCATCCCGAGATCGTCTCGGACAAGATGGGCGCCTGCCCCAAATGCGGCATGGCTCTCGAACCGATAGCTCCCGTGCTCCACCGCGTCGAGTACACCTGTCCGATGCACCCCGAAATCGTGAAAGATGGCCCCGGCAGCTGCCCCATCTGCGGCATGGCGCTTGAGCCTCGCGAGGTGACGATCGATCAGGAGAACCCCGAGCTCAAAAGCATGTCGCTGCGCTTCTGGATCGGCGTCGCTCTCACGCTCCCTCTGCTCGCCTTCATGGTGCTCGAGATGCTGCCCGGCAATCCCTTCGCCTCGCTTCTCGCAAGCCCGTGGATGGGATGGGCGCAACTGGCCTTCGCCACGCCCGTCGTGCTCTGGTGCGGCTGGCCCTTCTTCGAGCGCGGCTGGGCCTCCATCGTTCACCGCAGCCTCAACATGTTCACGCTGATCGCGATGGGAACAGGCGCGGCCTACCTCTACAGTGTCGCCGCAGTTGTCGCGCCCGGAATCTTCCCCGACTCCTTCCGCGGCCATCACGGCAGCCTCGGCCTCTACTTTGAAGCGGCCGCTGTCATCACGGTGCTCATGCTTCTCGGGCAGGTGCTTGAGCTGAAGGCTCGCGACCGCACCGGAGAAGCCATCCGCGCCCTCCTGGGCCTTGCCCCGAAGACAGCCCGTAGAATCGCTGCCGACGGAACCGAAAGCGACGTGCCTCTCAACGAGGTCATCGTCGGAGACAAACTCCGCGTGCGTCCCGGCGAAAAGATCCCCGTCGACGCCGTTGTCCTCGAAGGCCGCTGCGCCGTGGACGAATCCATGGTCACCGGCGAGTCCGTCCCGGTAGAAAAGTCCGTCGGCGACCACGTCGTCGGCGGCACCATGAACAACAGCGGCGCTCTCATCATCCGCGCCGAGCGCGTCGGCTCCGACACGCTGCTCTCACAGATCGTGAAGCTCGTCAGCGAAGCCCAGCGTTCCCGCGCCCCCATCCAGCGCCTCGCCGATCAGGTCGCATCGTACTTCGTCCCCGCCGTGCTTCTCGCCGCTGCCATCGCCGCAACCGTATGGGCCGTCTGGGGGCCGGAGCCGCGCCTGATGCACGCCCTCGTCATCGCCGTCTCCGTGCTGCTGATCGCATGCCCCTGCGCCCTCGGCCTCGCCACGCCGATGTCGATCATGGTCGCCACCGGACGAGGAGCCCACGAGGGCGTCCTCATCCGCAACGCCGAAGCTCTCGAAACCTTCGAGAAGGTAGACACCCTCGTTGTCGACAAGACCGGCACCCTCACCGAAGGCAAGCCGCGTCTCACCGAGGTCGTCACCGCAGAAGGTGTCACCGAAGCCGACCTCCTCCGCGCCGCAGCTACGCTCGAACGCGCCAGCGAGCACCCTCTCGCCGCCGCCATCGTCGCAGGAGCGCAGTCTCGCAACATCTCCTTCGGCGAGATGAAGGACTTCACCTCGATCACCGGCAAAGGAGTCACCGGCATCGTCGATAGCCGCCGCGTCGCCATCGGCAACGCCGCACTCCTGCGCGACGAAGACATCGCAGCCGACTCGCTCGAACAACAGGCCGAAGCCCTCCGCAAAGACGGCCGCACCGTCATGCTCGTCGCCATCGACGGCAAACCCGCCGGGCTGGTCGCGGTCTCCGACCCCATCAAGAGCACCTCGCAGCAGGCCATCGACGACCTCACGCAGAGCGGCCTGACCATCGTGATGCTCACCGGCGACAACCGCACCACCGCCGCAGCCGTCGCAAACAAGCTCGGCATCGCCTACGAGGCCGAGGTCTCCCCCGAAGGCAAAGCAGAAGCTGTGCAGCGGATGCAGAGGGAAGGGAAGACCGTAGCCATGGCGGGCGACGGCATCAACGACGCCCCCGCACTGGCCGCCGCTCATGTTGGCATCGCTATGGGCACCGGCACCGACATCGCCATCGCCGCTGGAGGCATCACGCTCGTCAGCGGAGACCTTCGCGGCCTCCTGCGCGCTCGCCGTCTCAGCCAGCGCACCATGAGGAACATCCGGCAGAATCTCTTCTTCGCCTTTATCTACAACGTCGCTGGGGTCCCACTCGCCGCCGGAGTCCTCTACCCGCTCTTCGGCCTGCTCCTCAACCCGATGATCGCCGCCGCCGCCATGAGCCTCAGCTCCGTCTCGGTCATCGCCAACGCCCTGCGCCTGCGCACGCAGCGCCTCTAGCGATCAGTCGGCGGCGCGACCACCCCTCGCGCCGCCGCGTTCTTATACGTTCATGCCAGCGAGCACGCCGCGCATGTACGCGAAGCTCTTGATGACTCCCGGCAATGGATCGTTCTCCTTGATCTCGTACTCCAGATCGACGTTGCCCTTGTAGCCCATATCGATCAGCGCCTTGAAGATGCCGCGTACCGGCATCACACCGTCGCCCACCTCCACCTGGCTTTCCTTCACCGTGCTCTTGGCCAGGTCCTTCATATGGACGTCATACAAACGCGAGCCGACCTTCTTGATCGCCTCCACTGGATCGGTCCCCGTCCGCATCGTATGCCCCACGTCGATGCAGCATCCGATCCTCTGGTCCATCGACTTCACCACCGCCAGAATGTCCAGCGGCGAAGGCCACTGCTTATCCTCCGTGCCGTGGTTATGGATCGCCAGCTTGATGTCATACTCCTTCACGAACTTCTCCACACGAGGTAGCACCTGCCGCGTCGGCGAGCCGACAATAATCGGAATCCCCGCCGCCTTCACATACTCGAACTTCGACCGGATATCGTTGTCATCGTCCTTGTCGAAGTAGATCGTTCCCGCCGCCGTCAGTGTCATCCCCGCCGCGCGATACTCCGCCGCCCGCGCCGCCACCTGGTCAGCCGGAGTCATCGGAAGATGAACATCCTTCAGGTTAAGATACGGCGTCTTCAGCTCTTTCATAAACTCGATCAGGTGCTGCTGATCGAACTTGCGGAAGGTGTAGCTTGCGATTCCCAGCCGAATCGGCGAAGCCGACGACGGAGCCGCAAACGAAAAGGCAGAGTTCGAAAGAAGCGACGAGGCGGCAAACATGCCTCCGCTCCCCAGAAGACGACGACGCGAGAGAGTTGACTTCATGCAGGGCATGGTAGCTGCCGCCGCCGCAACTCGTCCAGCAGTATGAGTTATCCCCGCACTCTTGCGCGTCGCATCACATCGTCCATCGCGCTCACTGCGGCCTCCAACACATGCCTTCCGCTCTCCGACCACGTCTGGGCCTCCAGCACCGGCATCCGCAGGGTCACCTTCGTCCCACGACCCGGTCTGCTGTTTACTTCCACGCTCGCTGGACTCCCGTACTGTACCTCCATCCGCTCACGCACATTCTTCATGCCGATGCCGCCGCTCTGCCGCACCAGCGTCTCGTCTTCGGCGGCATCCCCACGCTCGACGACCATGCCTACCCCGTCGTCCTCCACCTCAATCACGAGCATTCCGTCGTTGTCGATGCGGCTGCGCAGTGTCACGGTTCCTCCGCTGATCCTCGGCTCCAGCCCGTGCTTGATGCTGTTCTCGATCAGTGGCTGCAACAGCATTCCCGGCACCACAACATCCAGCGTCTCAGGAGCGATCTCCTTTACAACCTTCAGCTTCTCTCCGAACCGCACGACCTCGATATCCAGATAATCGTCGGTAAACTCCAGCTCCTCGCGGAAGGGAACAAACGCATCGCGATCCTTCAGCAGCACGCGCAAAATATTCGCGAGCTTCACGATCATCTCCCGCGCCAGCTCCGGCTGCGACCGCACCAGCGAGGTGATCGAGTTCAGCGTGTTGAACAGGAAGTGAGGATTGATCTGCCGCTGCAGCGCGTCGAGCCTCGCCTCCAGTAGCAGACGACCCTGTTCCTCCAGCTTCCTCTCCACGCGAATCGCGTTCCATATCTTCAGCGGAATTCCGACCACAATCGGGGCATTCGCGCAGATCAGCACCTCAACCCACCACTCATGCGAGTGCAGGCTGAAGTATCTTCGCGGATTGAACCACGCAATCATGCTCGCGCAAAGCTGCATTCCCGCCACCAGCACCAGCAGTAGAATCTGCCGGTCCAGGTGCGGCCTTCGCAGGTTGCGCGTAATCCAGCGGTAGATGCTCAGGTCGATCATCGGAGAAAACGACCACACGTCGTCCGAGTCCACGAACCTTCCGAACGCCCCCGCCACTGCGGCGATCATGAGGTTGATCGGCAGCGCCCAGTACTCCTGGTGCATCAGCGCGGGCAGCGACAATGCTGCGGCTCCGATCATCGCAGACAGCGGCCCGACCAGGATTCCCAGCAGCACCGTCGTCTCCAGCGAAAGGTCGGCTGCCAGGAAGTTCGGAACCTTGGACCGGACCAGCACGCCCAGCACCAGCGGGATGCAGATCATCGCGACCAGTTCCATCGTCTGCCGTGGAGTGCGCTTCTGCGACAACAGGGCGTCCTTGAAGGTCTTTGACCGGGCCAGGGAACTGGAGACAGCCGCGGCCACACCGAGCTTCACCAGCAGCGTAATCAGGATCAGCGATTGTGAGATATCCGCCACGTTATTAATAATCTAGCCTTTATCCCGAATAATCTACGTCTCGTCACACAGCAACCTTCAATCCTGCATCGTAAACCCGCCCTGCGAATCCAATCTTTGTGAGCGCCAAAACGTATAATCAGAAAGAGATGCCTTTCACCGCAGTCAACAAGGTAGCCGACGCCGATTTTCCCAGCCGCTGGGGTCACTTCCGTATCCTCGGTTTCGAGGGCATCATTGACAACCCCGAGCCCTGCAACGACGTCGTCCCCGCCCCTGCGCGCCGTGTCGAGGGTCTGGTGGCTCTTGTCATGGGCGACATCCACAGTGCGCCCCCCATCATCCGTATCCATTCGCAGTGCCTTACCGGCGATGTCTTCCACTCGCTGCGCTGCGATTGCCGCCAGCAGCTTGAGCTTGCCCTTTCGCTCATCACCCAGGCGGGCTCCGGCATCCTGCTCTACGAGCAGCAGGAGGGCCGTGGAATCGGCCTGATGGCCAAGCTCCGCGCCTACGAGCTGCAAGACCAGGGACTCGACACCATCGAGGCCAACCTCGAGCTGGGCTTCAAGGCCGACTGCCGGGAGTACGAGCTTCCCGCCGAGGTTCTCAAGAAGATGGGAATCTCCGCCGTTCGCCTCATCACCAGCAACCCTGACAAGGTCGAGGCTCTCGAACAGGCGGGCATTCAGGTCGTTGAGCGCATCTCCGCCGAGGTGCCGTCCGAGCCCACCAACGAGCGTTACCTCCAGACCAAGCGCGAGAAAATGGGCCACCTCGTCAGCTAACCGGTCGCATCTGCTTTCCTAAAACCTCCACAAAAGATTGGGTGCTCCGTCCTTCGCCGCTTCATCGCGAAGGGTGGATGCATCCTTTCTCCATTTTGGTCTTGTCTTTTTTATTCAGTCTTTTGCGCAAAACAGCAAAAGGAGGGGGATAATCCCGGGAGGGCTTGCATCCCGACAGAACGGATCGCATCCAAGCTAAAGTAACCACAAGCAAAGAAGGAACTTCATGGCTCGCTACAAGACTCTCCTGATCGCACTTGGAAGCATCGTCGCCCTCCTCCTTATCATTGCTCTGGCCATTCCTCTTTTCCTGAACGCCGACAGCTTCCGCGCCCGCATCGAGCAGGAGCTGACCTCTTCGCTCGGCCGCAAGGTCACCCTCGGCAAGCTCGACCTCTCGGTCATCACCGGCAGCCTTGTCGCCCAGAACGCCACGCTCGCCGACGACCCGGCCTTCAGCAGCCAGCCCTTCCTTCAGGCCGCCTCTGTCAAGATCAACATCGAGCTTCTCCCCCTGGTCTTCAGCCGCCAGCTTCATATCACCGGCTTCTCCATCGACTCCCCGAAGATCAACCTTATCCGCCACGCCAACGGCGCCTGGAACTACTCCAGCATCGGCGCGGCTCAGGCGAAGGCTCCGGCGACGACCAGCGGCAGCTCCTCGGTCCCTGAAATCTCCGCTGGACACATCACACTGACCAATGGCCAGATCACCGTCCAGACCCCGTCCTCCCCGGTCCGGACCTACGATCAGCTCAGCCTCGACGCCAAAAACTTCACCTTCTCCAAACCCTTCCCCTTCACCGCCTCCGCCCATCTGCCCGGGGACGGAACGGTCCAGCTCGACGGCAACGCAGGCCCGATCAATTCGACCGACGCCTCGCTCACTCCCTTCGGAGCCAAGCTCTCGGTCAAGCACCTTGACCCGGTCGCCGCAGGCTTCCTCGACAGCACCGCCGGAATCACCGGCCTCATCAACGCCATCGACGTCGCTGCCACCTGGGACGGCAAAAACCTTCACGTTGCCAACCTCACGGTCGACACGCCCAATCTGACCGTCGTCAGCAAGGCCGCTCCGGCCACGCCCGCTCCGCAGAAGGCTCCCGACAGCAACGACATGTTGAGCACCCTCTCGGCGGAGAAGATTCAGGTCAAGAACGGAACCCTCTCCCTCTCGACCGCCGGCCAGTCGAAGCCAGCCGTCTACCAGCAGCTCAACGCCGAGATCACCAATCTCTCGCCCACCGCCTCGGCCCCCTTCAAGCTCACAGCCCAGGTTCCCGGCGGAGGAGCGCTCACCGCCGACGGCAGCGCCGGACCGATCAACTTCGACGACACCGCCTCCACACCGCTGAACGCGCACGCTACCCTCAACCACATCGACCTCGCCTCCAGCGGAGTCATCTCGCCCGAAGCCGGAATCGCCGGACTGGCGAACATCGACCTCAAGGCTCTCTCCGACGGCAAGACCTTAAACGCGAACCTCTCAGCGACCGCCCAGAACCTCCAGCTCGCCCGCAACGGCTCCCCCTCGGCGAAGCCGGTCAATCTTCAAATGGCCGTCGTCCAGAACATGCAGGCCCTGACCGGCCAGATTCAGAGCGCGACCGTCACCGTCGGACGCGCCGTCATCAACCTCTCCGGCGGCTACCAGACCAGCGGAGCGACGACTGCCCTGAACCTCAAGGTCAGCGGCCAGTCGCTTCCCCTCGACGAGCTGCAGGACTTCCTTCCCTCGGTCGGAGTCCACCTTCCCACCGGCTCGCGCCTGCAGGGCGGAACCCTCACGACGAACCTTGCCGTCACCGGCTCCAGCGCGGAGCCCATCATCAGCGGCCCGGTCAGCATCAACAACACCAGCCTCGCAGGCTTCGACCTCGGCTCCAAGCTTTCGGCCATCACCGCTCTCACCGGAGCGAAGACCGGCTCAGCCACAGCTATCCGCTCGCTCAGCACGAACATCCGCGTGACCGGCGGCAACGTCCGCACCGACAACCTGGCCCTCGACATGCCAGCGCTTGGCACCGCAACCGGTGCGGGAACGGTGGCGGCCTCGGGCGCTCTCAACTACAACGTCATCCTCAAGCTCGCCGGTCTCGCTGGAGGAGGCAAGGCTGGAAGCTCTGCGGGAGTAGCTGGAATCGCGGGTCAGCTTATGGGAATGATTCCGAGCGGCGCTGGCGGCGCGGTCGGTAATCTCGCCACTGGCGCTCTCCGCAACGGCATTCCGGTCGCGATCGGCGGAACCACCTCGAACCCGACCTTCGCCCCGAACCTGAGCGGAGCCCTGAGCAGCGCAACCAGCGGTAGCAAGGCTCCTGCGCAGAACAAGCAGACCCCGGCGAATCCGTTGGGCAATGTTCTCGGCGGATTACTGGGCCGTCATTAATCCTTACTTCGCCCGCATTGCGAGCACGGCCTTGGCTGTCGTTACCGCCTGACCGACGTGGCGTTGCGTGTGATCCGCGCAATGAACCAGCAGGCCTCCCACCGTGGTCGGGAGCTTCTTTCTCCCGACCGCGCGGTGCTGTTCATAGCTCTTTTCGGAGAAGTTAAGCACTCGCTTGATCGAAACCTCAATCGCCTCGGCGAACTCCATCAGGGTCGCCTCTCGGTCGACGAACTCTTCCTCTGCTTTTAGCAGCTTCAACTGCCGCTCCGTAAGCTGCTGGCTGTCCGCGTAGGTCAATAGACGGTCGAGCGACCGCGCAATATGCCGAAGCTGAAACCCGACGGAAGGAAGTCCCAGCGGGCGCGATTCCATCTCTTCTCCGTTCAGCAGATCGCACCACCGCGCCACATCCTCTGCGGCAAGATCCAGAGCATGAAGCACCGCCCTGCGGACCGCATCCACGTCAGGTCTGGTTCCACGCAGCCACGGCTCAACCTTCGGTTCTGCCATTGTCGTCAACCTCTCCAGAGAACTTCTCCAGAGAACTATAGTCCCTTGCTTCGCCGGAACTCCCGCACGACCTCGGCAACGTCCCGGTGCTGCCCGTCCACCGCATCGTTCATGCCGCGCACCTCCTCCGCTGAGAGCCTTCCTGCCAGCCGGTCCATCGCGGTCTGAATCCCCGGATGCTCCCGAAGGGAGTCCTCGCGAAACAGCGGGACCGCCTCGTAGGGAGGGAAGTAGTGCCGGTCGTCCGCAAGAGCGACCAGCCCCAGCGCACGGATCGGCCCATCGGTCGAGCTGCCAGCAACCATATCCACCTGGTTCGACGAAAGAGCGCGGTACAACAGTCCGAGGTCCATTGTTCTCGGACTCCCCTCGAAGCGCAGCCCATAAGCTGTTTCCAGCCCACGCAGACCGTCCGGACGCTCCTCGAACTCGTACCCGACTCCCAGCCGCATCTTCGCCGCATGGGGCACGGCATCGGAGATCGTCTTCAGGCCCAGCCTCTGCGCATCGCCGCTCCGCACCACCATCGCGAAGGTGTTCTCGAAACCCAGCCCCGGCTCCGCGCGGACCTGGTATCGCTCGGCATACAGCCGCCGCACGGTGTCGAAGACCTTCTTCTGCTCGCGCTCGCCGATGGGAGGGAGCGGCTGTTTGAGGATCGCGGTCAGGGCGGTGCCGGTGTATTCGACGTAGCCGTCGATGCGTCCGGTGACCAGCGCCTGGTGGCAGAGGTAGCTTCCTGCAAGGTAGAACCGGCGCTCGACCCGCTGGCCGGTGACCGCCTCGATCTCCTGTGCCAGAAGCTCTCCCAGAACGACCTGCTCAGTAAAGTTCTTCGCCCCGATGGTCACCCGCGAAGAGCGCGGAGGCGAACAGGCGGTACAGGCGAACAGAAGACACAGCGCCATTGCCCCCAGAAACCGGCTCGTTCTTGGGCTGCGATGCCTCATGATCGCCGTACCGTCAGCTTCTTTTCGATCCACCCGAGCGAGGCGTCGGCGAGGAGCGCCAGCAGTGCTGCCGGAATCGCCCCGGCGAGGACGAGCCGGTTGTCCACGCTTGCTACGCCGCGAAAGATCAGCTCGCCCAACCCTCCCGCGCCAATGGCCGCCGCAATCGTCGCCACGCCAACGCAGATGACCATCGCTGTCCGAATTCCCGCGAGAATCACGCTCGCCGCAAGCGGCAACTCCACCTTCGTAAGCCGCTGCCACCCGGTCATCCCCATCGCAGCGGCGACGTCGGCCAACTCCCGGTCGACGCCGCGGATTCCGATGTAGGTGTTGCGCAGGATCGGCAGCAGGGCATAACCGGTCAGGGCGATGATGGCCAGCCGCGCCGCATTCTCTCCCAGCCAGGGGATCGGGAGCAGAAGGCCAAAAAGCGCGAGGCTGGGGACCGTCTGGACGATGTTCGCAACGCCGAGCACCGGCTGGGCCCAGCGGCGTCTTCTCGTGAGCAGCACACCGAGCGGCAGACCGATCGCCACGGCGAAGAGCATGGCGCTCAGCGTCAGCCAGAGATGCTCGAAGGTGAGCCGGGCGATCTCCCATCCGTGCTGATGGATAAATGGCATCATCCATCCACCTCGTGATGTAGCGCTGAAACATAAAGTTTTACATGAGGGTTATCGGAGGCCAGAACCTCCTTCGCGGGAAGGTCGACTGCAACCTCCATGTCGGCGAGAAAAACGACGCGGTCGGCAAGGTAGAGGGCTTCGTTGAGGTCGTGGGTGATGAGCAGAACGGTCTTACCCATCGAGGCCAGAAGACCTCGGAGCATCGTCTGCATCTCGCCACGCGTCAGGGGGTCCAGAGCGCCGAAGGGCTCATCCATCAGGAGCACCGGGGGATCGAGCGCCAGAGCGCGAGCCAGCCCGACGCGCTGCCGCTGGCCTCCTGAAAGCTGCCAGGGGAGGCGTCCGCGGAAGCGGTCGAAGTCAAGCCCGACCTTCTGGAGATTCTGGCGGGCGACCGACGCAATCTCGTCCTTCGGCCTGCCTTCGAGTTCGAGGCTCAGCCCGGCGTTGCGCTCGACGGTCATGTGGGGGAAGAGGCCTGTATCCTGAACGACATAGCCGATATTTCGTCGCAGCTCCACCCATTGTTCAGGGCTTTCCAGCGAACTCAATCGGTGGCCCAGAACCGCCACCTCGCCGGAGGTGGGACGGACCAGACCGTTCACCATGCGCAGCAGGGTCGTCTTGCCCGATCCGCTGCGTCCGAGCAACGCCGTGGTCGTCCCTTGCTCAAGCGAGAGCGAGATATCGCGCAAAACAAGATGCCCACCTGTCGGCGTATAGCTCACCTTCGCGAACTCGACGCCAACCGTGGGCATTCGTTTACTTTACCGCGTCGAACCTTTTACTGCTTACTGCGCGGCCTCCGGGTCGGAGAAGGACTCGGAAGGTTCACCCGCCGCAACCGGCTCAACAGGAACAGCGCCGGGCTGTCCCTTCACGCGAACGATCGTGATCTTGTCGAAGCCCTCCTTGAATGACGGAGGACGCAGCCGCTCAGCCATCTTCTGCATGATGTCTTCTGAGACAGAGCGGTCGCGCTTGCGGTTGCGCTCGAGGCACACGGCAAGAGGAACGTCGAAGAAGACCGCCTGTACCTCGTAGCCGAAGCTCTTGGCCATGCGAATCCACTGGCGGCGCTCATGCGGCGAAAGGTTGGTGGCATCGACGTAGTTCCAGGGCATCTTGGCGATCAGGCGCGCGCGCAGCAGGCTGCGAAGCGTGGAGAAGACCAGTCCCTGGTAACGCTGCTCGGTAATGTCGTCGAAGAGGATGCTGCGCAGAAGGTCGCTCGACAGGGGAGTGACGCCGCGACGCTTGTACCAGGTCGTCTTGCCGGAGCCGGGAAGGCCAATGGTCAGGACGACGTATCCCTTGGGAGACTTGAGGGGGGGCTGTTCGGCCGGAGCGTCCGCAACCGAATCCGGCTGGGTTTCGACCTCGATCTTCGGTTCAGGTTGTACCGGAGCGGCTTCGACCGGCTGTTCTTCGACGACCGGGACTTCTGCGGTTATCGGAACCTCTGCGGCAGGCGGGGCCTCAGCCACTGGTTCAGGCTGTGGCTCGGGCTCGCTTGCCTCGACCGGGATCGGCTCCGGGTACGAGGGCCTCAGCGGTGCCGGTTGATTTGCGGGCAGTTCCTGCCCGCTCTTGCCCGTGGACTCCGAATCATTCGGTCCACGTCTTGGGCGTCTTCTCATCTTTTCGCTTATCCATTCGCGCAGATCGCGCATATCTCGCTTGTAACACACCCTCAAAGCCGCCCGCAAATCCGAAGGCCAATTCTTATAACTTCCGGGTATCACTGCAATTACATCGTCCGTTCACACAGGGCAGGTACTGTGCCTTGTATCGAGGTGACTATGACGACGGAAACGGTAGAACTGGATCAGCTTCAGAAGGACTTTAAGAACGCGGTAGAAGCCTGGGTCGTCGCTATCCGGGAGGAAGAGGCTCTCGCTTCGACCGAGCACTCCGTTGCCGAGGTAGACCAATGGGAGGCTGCCGCCGACCGCCAGAAGCAGGCCGGTGAGGCAGTCGAAGAGGCAAAGCGTCTCTACGAGGATGCCCTCCGCAAGAAGTTCTTCAACTTCTAAAAGACTGCCCCTCAGCTTTTGCGGTGACGTGTAGCCGGGTGATAGCATCCGGAAGGGTGGCGTTTGTGCCATTTTCAGGCGTTCAACCATCGCGGAAACGCATTTAAAGAGACATGCAGCATTCACGACAGGAGTAACCGCACACATGGCTGTAAAGGTAGGTATCAACGGCTTTGGCCGCATCGGGCGTAACGTCTTCCGCAGTGCTATCGGAAACCCGGACATCGAGTTTGTCGCCGTCAACGACCTGACCACTCCCGCCACACTCGCGCACCTGCTCAAGTACGACTCCATCCTTGGGAACCTGAAGCACGAGATTACCGCTGACGCCGACTCCATCTCGGTCGATGGCAAGAAGATCAAGGTCTTCGCCGAGCGCGACCCTGCCAAGCTGGACTGGGCCTCGGTGGGAGCTGAGATCGTTATCGAGTCCACTGGTTTCTTCACCGATGCGACCAAGGCGAAGGCTCATCTCGGCGAGACCGTGAAGAAGGTCATCATCTCGGCCCCGGCGAGCAACGAGGACATCACCATCGTCCTCGGCGTCAACGAAAACAAGTACGATGCCGCGAAGCACACCATCATCTCGAACGCGAGCTGCACGACGAACTGCCTCGCGCCGGTCGTCAAGGTGCTGAATGACACCTTCGGGATCGAGAGCGGCCTGATGAACACGATTCACAGCTACACCAACGATCAGGTTGTGCTCGACGCTCCGCACAAGGACCTGCGCCGCGCCCGCGCCGCTGCTCTCTCGATGATTCCGACCAGCACCGGAGCCGCCAAGGCCCTCAAGCTCGTCATCCCCGAGATGGCAGGTAAGCTGGACGGCTTCTCGATCCGCGTCCCAACCCCGACGGTTTCGGTGGTCGATCTGACCTTCGTTGCCTCGAAGCCGATCTCGGTGGAGAGCATCAACGCGGCGATCAAGGCCGCGGCGGAGGGGCCGCTGAAGGGCATCCTCGGCTACACCGAGGAAGAGCTGGTTTCGACCGACTTCCGCGGCAACCCGCTCTCGTCGATCTTCGACTCGAAGCTGACCAAGGTGCTGGGCAACACCGCCAAGGTCATCAGCTGGTACGACAACGAGTGGGGCTACTCCAACCGAGTGAAGGACCTGGTTCTCTTCCTCGCGCAGAAGGGGCTGTAGGGCTCGCCTCTCTCTCAACTGGTACGGGCCGCGTCCATAGACGCGGCCCGTGCTTTTTGGGGAGGAGCTATTTCTGCTGGTTCTGCGGTTGCTGGCGGAGCTTCATCAGCTCTTCATAGATCTGCTGCGGCGTCTTCGGTCCGTCGGAGGACTGCGACGATCCGCTAGATCCGTTCGCCCCGCTGGTCCCATTGGCAGCGGGAGCACTGCTCTCCGGCGGAGTTGCAGGCGGGGGAGGAGTGGCTTCGGCCTCGGGTGGAGGAGGCGGGTTAACCGGCTCGGTGGGAGCGTTCTCGAAGCGCATTGCGTTCGGATTGGGAGGCGTGGGGCCTCCGTTCCGTGGGGTCAGGATCAGCTCGGCTGGCTTCTTTCCGGTTGCGCCGATAAAGAGCAAGTTGCTGCCGGTTCCGTCGAGAAGCTGGCCGATGACCTCGGAGGCGGTGCCGGGGCCGTACATGCCGAAGACCCGTTCCTCTTTGACTCCCCCGGTGACGGTCATGCCGGTGGCGCGGGAGATCTCGTGGAGAATCTGGTTGAGGCTGGAGTTGTCGGCTGCGACCGTGAGCTGGTTGGTCTGCCAGGTGATCGTCGGGCGGTTCGCCGGAGACTGTGCCGGGGCCGTCTCCGTGGGGGCGGTGGCGGGAAGCGTGCTGAGCTGAGGCGCGGGTGTCTGTGCGCAAAGAGGCACGGCGAGGCAGAGCAGGGGGAAGAGTCGGACTGGCTTCGGAAGATTCATGCTCTGGCTTCTATGGTACGACGCTCCGTTTCCCCGAAGGTCAACGGAGCGTCGTAAGAGCGCTCAGGCATTGCGCGGATGTCCCAGACGCGGAACAAGCACCTGGAAGAGGAGCAGAGAGACGAGGTAGGCGCAGCCTGCGAGGGTGAAGATGAGCTGGGGATGGGCGGTCCAGACGTTCTTCACGACCGCGGTAAAGAGGGCTCCCCCGATGGCTCCGGCGGTTCCTCCGAGGCCGACCGCGGTGGAGATGGTGGCGGCGGGGAACATGTCCGAGGTAGTGGAGAAGAGATTTGCCGACCATCCCTGGTGCGCAGCCGCGGCGAGCGAGAGCAGGGCGACCGCAGGCCAGTAATTCCCGTTGAACCAGGTGTGGGTGATGGGCACGAGGACCACTGGGAGGACGAGCAGTGCGCAGGTGAGCATGGCTCCCTTGCGAGCGTTGTTGAGGCTGGTGCCGCGTTTCATCAGGAAGCCGGAGAGCCAGCCGCCCATGATGGAGCCGAAGCTGGAGGCGAAGTAGATGATGATGATGGGCAGGCCGAGATGCTTGAGGTCGAGGCCGTAGTTTTCGTTGAAGTACTTGGGCAGCCAGAAGAGATAGAACCACCAGATGGGGTCGGTGAGTCCCTTGCCCTGGGCGAAGGCCCAGAGGCGGCGGGTACGGATCAGCTCGCCGAAGAGGGTGAAGAAGCCTTGGCGCTTTTCGAGAGGGACCGTAGGCTCGAGGTTCTGCTGGGTGAGCGTGGCGCTGCGACGGAGCTTGTTGTAGGGGAAGATGAGCCAGAGGATGAGCCAGAGGAAGCCCATCGAACCGGTGGTCAGGAAGGCGGCCCCCCAGTCGTGGTCGCGGAGCACAATCGGGATGAGCCAGGGGATGATGATGGCTCCGACGTTGGTTCCGGAGTTGAAGATGCCGGTGGCGAGGGCTCGCTCCTCGGTGGGGAACCACTCGGAGATGGCCTTGATGGCGGCGGGGAAGTTGCCTGACTCGCCGAGGCCGAGCATGAAGCGGGCGATGTAGAAGCCGACGACCGAGGTGACCAGGGCGTGGCTCATGGAAGAGAGCGCCCAGATTCCGATGGCGAGAGCGTATCCGAGCTTGGTGCCGAGCTTGTCGATCAGGCGGCCGGAGGTGAGCAGGCCGATGCCGTAGGCGATCTGGAAGAAGATGAGGACGTTGCCGAAGTTGTTATTGAAGACCGAGTGGTTGGGGTCGGTGGGGTCCCAGCCCATGAACGGAACCTCTCGCAGGCGCGGCTCGATGAGCGAGAAGACGTTGCGGTCCATGTAGTTGATCGTCGTCGCGGCGAAGAGAAGGGCGCAGACGAACCAGCGAATGGAGGACTTTTCGGGGGCGGTCGTGGTGTAGCCCTGGTCGGAGAGGCTTGCGGGATTCGACATCGAGGATCAAAGCTCCGGCGGCAATGCTGGTCTGACCATTGCGGGATAGGGGCCACAGGGACCGTTGCGGTTCAACAGGATAGGTTCTGGAAGAGGATGCCGTTGTGAGGCCAGATGTGTCAAGAAGGAAGTAGGGGGCAGGCGGGAGTGGTGGTCAGTCCAATTGGAAGGGACGAATGCGATGTCGTTCTATAGCGGCTTGCCGCGGAAGAGGTACACCAGCTCGATGATTAAAATGATCACCACCGTCAGCTCAAGAAAAAAGGCGCGGCTCTGGTTGAACTGGTCGACCATGAAGCGATAAAGCTCCTCGGCGGTGCGGACTTTCTGGGTGACCAGATTCTTGTAGTCGGGCACACCTACCTTCTGTGCCGCCAGCTTGTAGAAGCGCGCGGCGAACATGTCCGACAGGAACTTGATCGCGTTATCGGTGTGTTCGGTTAGCTCGTCGACATCGAGCAGCACGGTGTGCAGGCGGGTTGCCGAGCGGGCCAGCCGCCAGCGGGCAAAGAGTCCTGTGCCTTGATCGAGCAGCAGATAGACACTCTCGAGCTCCCTGGTGAGCAGGTCGTCATAGTGGCGGAACTCGAGCAGCTGCGAGTTCGCGTACTCGAGCAGCTGAATGGAGGTCTCTGCCCCGGATGCTGAATCGAGGAGGAAGGCGGCGTCCCAGCCGATGACTGCAAGGTCGTTGGCGTAGTAGGAGATGCGCGACTGCAGCACCTCGTTGATCTCGGATTCGGCGAGGTTGCCGGTGTCTCCACGAATTACCTGTGCAATGCGCGCGCCGTGCTGCTGGATGAACTCGGGAATGGGCGGGCAGGGGCCGCCGTCGGGAGCGACGATGTCGCGGATGTGGAAGATGAGGTAATCCTCGCTGAGCCATTCAGCGTAGGGCTTCACGAGGGCACTGGAGGCGCGGGAGAGGGTGTCGCGGACGATGCGGGTGGCCTCGGCGGCGAAGTCGATATCCCAGACCCAACGGCTGGCCTGGCCGGTCAGCTTCGACCAGCCGCCGGCGAAGGGGCGTTCGAAGACGACGCTGAGGACGCCGTAGTCGTAGAACTTGATCTGGCCGGTGAGGCGCTCTCCTGTGGCCAGCACCAGGGGCTCGACCGGCTCTACGACGGGAGGGCGATCGTAGTCGATGGCCCCGGTGACGAAGGGCTGTGAATGCAGCTGCGGTTGCGGTTGCGGTTTTGGCGCAGTACGCGCGCCTAGAATTTCGCGCAGATGGTCGAGGCGGATCGTCTCGCAGACATCGAACTGGAGAAGAACCAGAACCGAGCCGTGCAGCGTAAGTTCAGGCTGCGAATCCGCAGAGGAGGTGAGAACAGCGGACTGGTTGGTCTGCTCGGACATGGGGGCCCCTTGTGGTGATCTTACTCGTCGGGGAGACTGCGCGGGCGGAGGGAGGAAGGATGCTTTCAGCACAGGCAAACCGCAGATCCTTCGACTTTGCTGTGCTTCGCTCAGGATGACAAGTTGTCTGGGGATGTGTGAGTTCCGTAAGGACATCGTGGAATGCGGCTGGGATACAGGGATTCATCCCACCCTTCGCGATGAGACTTGCGAAGGATGGGGCACCCGGTCGTTGGTGGCGGTACAGAAAGAGAAGCAGATTCCTTCGCTGCGGCTACGGGATGACAAGTTCCGGAGGGCGCGGCTAGGGTTACCTGTTGGTTTCGAGGACGAGGACCGTTGCGATGGGGTCGAGCGCCTTCGCTGGGAGTTGCACGTCGAGGGCGGTGCCGTTCTGGGTAAACTTCAGCGGCTTATGGGCGGAGTCGGCGAGGAGGTAGGCTCCGTTGACCTTGCGCGGCATCTTGTCGATGTGGAAGGAGCCGGTGGGCCACGTAAAGATCTCGAGGTAGACCTTGTCGCCCTTGGTGGTCGAGCGCCAGTTCCAGGTGGGGTGGAACTTCGGCTTGCCGTCACGGCTCTTGTCGGGGCCGAAGGTTCCGGTGGGCGCGTCGAAGATCGTCGGGCCGGTGCCGTAGATGGCTTCGCCGTTCACCTTGAGCCACTGGCCCATCTGCTGGAGACGCTCGACCTCGGGCTGCGGGACGACTCCGTGCGAGTCGGGGCCGATGTTCAGGAGATAGTTGCCGCCCTTGCTGGCGATGTCGATGAGGTTACGCAGAAGGGTTTCGGTGGACTTGAAGTTGGTGTCGTAGGACTTGAAGCCCCAGGTGTCGTTGATGGTCATGCAGGACTCCCAGTCGCGGCCGGGGAAGCCCTGCGGCGGGATGTACTGCTCGGGCGTCTCGGTGTCGCCCTTATAGGTTCCGCCGAGGCGGTTGTTCCAGATGAGGTTGGGGTGCTGGTTGAGGAGGGTGACGATCTCGGAGGCGAGCTGCGGGGTCATGTCGCGAGGGGTGTCGAACCAGACGATGGCGGGATCGTAGGTGGAGAGAAGCTCCTTGAGCTGTGGGATGACCTTCTTGTGGACGTAGTCGGGGAAGCTGCCGTCCTGGGCCTTGTCCCAGTGGAAGGTGGGGGGCTGGTGGTCGCCAGTCTTGTAGGCGGAGCCTCCGGGGGCGGTCCAGTCCTGATCCTGCGAGTAGTAGAAGCCGAGCTTGATGCCTTGTTTACGGCACTCCTCGGCCAGCTCATGGATGGGGTCGCGCTTGAAGGGAGTGGCGGTGACGATGTTGAAGGGATCGGCCTTGGAGCCGAACATCGCGAAGCCCTCGTGGTGCTTGGAGGTGATGACGATGTACTTCATGCCTGCCGCTTTGGCGAGGGAGACGATGTCGTGCGCGCTGTATCCGGTGGGATTGAACTGGGAGGCCAGGGGTTTGTAGTCGGCGACGGGGATGGAGGCGGTGTTCATGATCCACTCGCCGACGCTGGGGATCTGCTTGCCGTTCCAGGTTCCGGCGGGGATGGAGTAGAGGCCCCAATGGATGAACATGCCGAAGCGGGCCTCGCGCCACCAGGCCATGCGGTGGTCGCGCTGAGAGGGCGTTTCGGTGTCCTGAACGGCGGGGACGGGATGGTTCTCGGGAGTGGCGTCGGCCTTGTGGCCTTCGAGCTGGGCGTTGGTCAGGGTTGCCGAGGCCAGAAGAAGGCAGGCGGCGATGCTGCGGTGGAGAAGCTTCACAGAGTTTCCCTCGAATGAATGAAGTGACGGCAGAGGAATTATAGGTGGAAGCTTTCATTTACGGATGCAAGTTGTAAAGAGGGTCGAGAATGGACGCGGAGGGTGCGATGAAGAACTGGTTCCTGTTTCTGGTGTGCCTGATGGTGGGTGCGAGGACGATGTTTGGTTTCTCCGGCGAGTTTGCGGAGTGGAAGGCAATTCGGGCGATGACTGCGTGGCGTGAGGCGCGGGAGAGTCCGACGCAGAATTTTTCCACGCCGGAGGGTCGGTGCGGAATCAAGGAACTCAGCGAGTATGAGGCGGTACGTCTCGATCACGACGTGGATCTGAAGGTCGACAGCAAGAGTGCGGATCGGGAGGTGAAGGCTCTGGACCGGAGAGTGCTGCGTGCTCTGTTGCGAGGGCGTTGGATTGCGATCGATATGGGGCCGGGGCGGGGGATTCCGAATCTTCGGCGGTGCTATGGGAAGGATGGAGCGATTACGCAGATCTACGAGACGACGGGGCGATGCACGATGAATTCGCCGTGCCGGTACTACGACGGGTTTTCGGTGGTCTTCTATCTTCCGAAGCGCAAGGCGCAGTAAAGGCGGCGGTATGATCGCTGGGGTGAAGAGCATGGATGAGAGTGCGGAGTGGCTGCGCGGGTTGCGGCTCGATCATGTCGGGATTGCGGTGAAGAGCATCGCCGCGGCGCGTGGGGTTTACGAGTTGCTGGGGGCAACGGTTGGCCAGGAGGAGACGGTCGAGCACGAGCAGGTGAGGGTGGCGATGATCCCGATGGGGGAGAGCAGGGTGGAGCTGCTGGAGCCGGTGGGGGAGGAGTCAGCGGTAGGGCGCTTTCTGGCGAAGCGAGGCGAGGGACTGCACCATATCGCGGTGAAGGTGGCTGATGTGGATGCGATTTTTGCGCGGCTCAAAGAGAATGGAATGAGGCTGTCGAGTGACCGGGTTCGCGTGGGAGCAGGGGGGCACAGGTACTTTTTTGTGCATCCGGCAAGCGCGGGAGGTGTGCTGGTGGAGATTGTAGGCGAGGAATGATGCGGCTGCTGTTGATCGATACGTGCGGGAGTGAGGGAAGTATTGCGCTGGCGGAAGGCGGCGGGCCGAAGGTGGTGGCGTCGGAGAGGCTACCGGGGAGAAGTGCGTCGGAGAGGCTGCTGCCGGTGGTTCGGGAGGCGATGCAGGCTGCGGGGTGGGGGCTGGGGGATCTGGCGGCGATTGGCGTGGTGAATGGTCCGGGGTCGTTTACGGGAGTGCGGGTTGGGCTTAGCGCTGCTAAGGGATTGAGCGAGGCTGCGGGGGTTCCGCTGGTGGCGGTTTCACGGCTGGCTTTGCTGGCGGCTTCAGTCTCGGTTTTGGCGGGGGAGAGCCGGGTGTGTGCTGTGCTCGATGCAGGGCGAGGGGAGTATTACTGCGGGGTCTACGAGGGCGGGAGGATGGTCAGCGAGGCTCTGGTGGCGGGGGCTGAGGTGGCGGATGTCGCCGAGGGGGCTGTGCTGGTGGCTTGCGAGGCTCGGGTTGAGGAGGTTTTGGGAGCGAGACTGGTGAGCGAGCCGGGGGCGGTGGAGGCACTGCCGCTGGTGGCGGCTCGTGTGACCTCGGGGGAGTTCGACGATGCGGCGGCGGTGGATGCGAACTATCTGCGCAGGACGGACCTCGAGATCTTCGTGAAGAATGCGGCGCTCGAGGCGGCGAAGGGCGCGGGGCAGTGAGGGAGCTTGCGGTCAGGCGGGCGACGGAGGGGGATGTCGCGGCTGTGATTGCTATGGAACGGGCGGTGGCGGAGGCTCCTCACTGGGGGGAGGGGGAGTATGAGGCCATCGTGAAGGCTGGGAGCGAGGGGGCTTTGCGGCGGTGTCTCCTGGTGGCGGAGGGGGAGGCTGGGGTGATCGGGTTTACGGTGGGGAAGGCTCTCGTGGTGGGGGGAGAGGTCGAGGCAGAGCTGGAGAGTGTGGCGGTCGATGCGAAGGCTCGTCGTGGTGGGGTCGGTCGGGCTCTGTGTGCGGCTGTGATGGAGTGGTGCAGGGAACAGGGTGCGGGGGCGGTGGAGCTTGAGGTGCGCGCGGGGAATGGTGCGGCGATTGGGCTTTATCGGCGGATGGGGTTTGTCGAGACGGGGCAGAGAAGAGGGTACTACCGGGAGCCAGTGGAGGATGCGGTTCTGATGCGGGGTCAGGTTTAGGGGGGAGATGCGGTCGAGCTTGCGCTGGATACCCCACATCTGGCCCCCGCTTTGCTCGTGGCTAGGAAGAGGGATTCATCCCACCCTTCGCGGTGAGGCTGCGAAGGATAGGGCACCCGGTCCTTTGTGGCTGTTCGGGCGAAAGCAGATTCCTTCGCTGCGCTACGGAATGACAAGTTCAAAAAGTAGCGGGATGGCAAGGTCTGGTTAAAGCTATGCAAGGACTTAAACCCCAAAAGCTGCGGAAGGATTTAACGCTGCGGAAGGCCAAGCTCAAAAAACGAGTGTTTTGAAGACGCTCCGGACGGTGGATAACTTGCTTTGCTTCGTCCGGAGGGGCTGTGTTAGCTTGTTGAACCAAGTTGGTTCTCGTCTGACTGGAGGTGTCTGTCCTATGCAGATTGCCAGGTTCACGGAGCTACCAGAGGCCGCCCCGCATCCATCCCTGCAACAGCTAACCCAGGAGCACAGCCTGTATGAGCGCAGGCTGGATACGCTTCGTTCCAAACTGTTTCTGACCGAACCGGAGAAGCTGGAAGAGGTTCGGTTGAAGAAGCTGAAGCTCAGCCTGAAGGACGAGATGGAGCGGCTTCGGAGGATGGGCGCGCCGGAGTCGTAGACGCTGCTCGCGGCGTGAAGCCCGGAAGCGGTCTTGCGACAGGCCGCCGGGGTTTCATGCGCTCATGGCCGTATAATCGAGTCACTTATGGTTCGTGACGGATACTTTTACGCGCTGGGGCTGGGAGCCGTGGCCGTGGTCATCTGGATGTTGACACACTCCCTGGTTCTGCTGGCGCTCCCGCTGCTTGCGGCGGTTTTTTTCCTATGGTTCTTTCGTGATCCGCATCGGACGATTCCGACGGGGCCGGGACAGATCGTTTCGCCTGCCGATGGGCTGGTGACGGATGTGGAATGGATTGAGACTCCCAATGGCAGCCGCCAGCGGTTGAGTATCTTCCTAAATGTCTTTAATGTGCATGTGAACCGGTCGCCGGTGGCGGGAGTCGTGAAGCTGGTGGAGTTCCGCAGAGGCGCGTTTCTGAATGCAATGAAAGCCGAGTCCGTGCTGAATAACGAGCAGACGCTGATCGTTATTGATGCTGGCGGCTACGAGGTCGGCTTCAAGCAGATTGCAGGTCTGCTGGCGCGCAGGATCGTTTGCAACCTGAAGGCAGGGGACAGGGTGGAGAGAGGCGAGCGCATGGGATTGATCAAGTTCGGCTCGCGCACGGATGTTCTGCTGCCCGCCGAGGCCCATGTGAAGGTAAAGGTTGGAACGAAGGTGAAGGGCGGTTCCTCGGTGCTGGCTGAGATCGAAGAGTCTGCGAATCATCCGGCGGCCGCGACTGCGGCTGTGGTGGCCTGATGGCGTCGGGGACACCGGAGATTGTTCGTGCAGGGGGTAAGGAGAGGCGCAGGCCCAGCCGCGGCATGTATGTGCTGCCCTCCCTGTTTACCGCGGGCAATATCGCCGCGGGCTATTACGCGATCACGCAGAGTATCCAGGGATCGTTTGCCGATCCGTCGTTCTTCGACCACGCTGCCATTGCGATCGGCTTCGCGGTGCTGTTCGACGGCGTCGACGGCATGATTGCGAGGCTTACGAATACGGCGAGCGACTTCGGACGTGAGCTGGATTCGCTGGCAGACGTCATTACCTTTGGCGTTGCTCCAAGCCTGCTGGCTTACATCTGGGGAATCCGGATGCTTCCGGCGACGATGATGTATCCGCATCTGCGCGACCGCATTATGCACGTCGGCGTCTTCGTGTGCTTCCTGTTCCTGATCTGCGGGGCAAGCCGGTTGGCACGGTTCAATATCAGCGTGAATCCTCAGCCGAGGAATCCGGGCAGGCCTGGGAAGAAGTACTTTGTCGGAATGCCGATTCCGGCGGGTGCAGGCGTGATTGCCTCGGTGGTTCACTTCGAGAACGGATCGCCGATCTCTGACCCTCGATGGTCGGCGGTGTGGCTCTGCCTGATTCTATTTACGGGCTTCCTGATGGTGAGCACTTGGCGGTTCTGGAGCGGCAAGGAGATTAGCCTGGGACAGCGGCACCCGTTCCAGCTGGTCGCTGTGATTGTGGCCGTGGGAGCGTTGATCGCGCTTTATTCGGAGCATGTTTTGATTGTGGTGGCGCTGGGGTACCTGGTTTCGGGGGTTCTGGCGCGGCTTGCGTATTCCTGGGGACAGAAGAAGCGGAAAACGGGAATGCAGCATGGATGAGCGAAAGATTTCAGCGTAGGTGAAGATGGCGAGCAGGGTATATCGAATTGGAGTCGTGGGCGCATCGTCGCTGGTGGGCAAGGAGCTGAGCGACGAGTTGGCTGAGTCGCCGCTGGCGGCGTCGAACATTGTGCTGCTGGAAGACGAGGACGATGCCGCTGGACAGTTGACGTCGGCGGGAGATGAGGTCGCGTTTATTCAGAAGATCGATGGCTCGTCGTTCAACCACATGGATTTTGTCTTCTTCGCGGGCGATGAAGACGAGACGAAGAGACACTGGCAGCAGGCACGCCAGTCGGGCGCAAGCATTATCGACCTGACGTATGTTCTGGAAGGCGAGAAGGACGTGCTGGTGATGTCGCCGTGGGTGAACGAGGCATTGGGAGGCCACAGGAACGAGCTTCATTTGGGAACGCAGGCGGTGGTTCCGGCTCATCCTATGGCGGTGATGTTGGCGTTTGTGGCGGCGAAGCTGAAGGCAAAGCTTCCGGTGGCCACGTTTGCGGCAACGGTGATGGAGCCTGCCTCGGAGCATGGGCGTGCGGCGATGGACGAGATGCATCAGCAGACGGTGAGCCTGTTGTCGTTTCAGGACCTGCCGCGGGCGCAGTACGATGCGCAGGTATCGTTCAATCTGCTGCCGTCGCTGGGAGAGTCTACGAAGGTAAAGTTTGCCGCCACGGAAGAACGGATTCAGAAGCAGTATGCCGCGTTGTCGAATGGAGAGCTGCCCGCGCTGGCGATGCAGTTGATCCAGGCTCCTGTGTTTCATGGCTATGTCGCGTCGGTTTTTGTGGAGTTGGCGGTAGAGGCCACGAAAGAGCAGCTGGAGCAGGCGTTGGCGGGAGAGCATATCGACCTTGTTACCGATGGGTCGGAGCCTCCGAGCAACCTGAGCGCGGCGGGGCAGGAAGAGATTATGGTTCGGCTGGCCGGTGATTTTTCGCGCGGCGGGAAGGGAACTCGCTTCTGGCTGTGGCTGGCGGCTGACAACCTGAAGCTTGCGGCATTGCACGCGATTGCGTGCGCCGTGGAACTGCGACGTCTGAGACCGTCAGGAAAAGTTCAGTAAAGAAAGATTGCAGGGGGAAGAGGGAGAAGTGTCGCAGCATACAAGCGAATTGCATCCGGCAAACGATGCGGGGATGCGCATTGGAATCGATCTGGGAGGAACGAAGATCGAAGCATTGGCCATTGACCAGCAGGGCGTGGAACTGGCGCGGCATCGGGTGGATACTCCTCGCGGAGACTACGATGGCACGATCGCGGCGATAGTGGGGCTGGTGCATCTACTGGAGTCGAAGACGGGGATGACAGGAAGTGTCGGCGCGGGGATTCCGGGGAGCATCTCGGGGAAGACCGGGTTTGTGAAGAATGCGAACTCGACGTGGCTGAATGGCCGCGCGCTGGATAAGGATCTTTCGGCGGCGCTGGGGCGCGAGGTGAGGATTGCGAATGACGCGAACTGCCTTGCTGTCTCGGAAGCGACGGACGGTGCCGCGGCAGGGAAGCATGTGGTCTTTGGTGTGATTCTTGGGACCGGGTGCGGCGGTGGCGTTGCGATTGGCGGGCGTGTTCATCCGGGGCCTAACGGCACGGGGGGAGAGTGGGGGCATAATCCTCTGCCCTGGCCTGGTGCGGAGGAGAATCCGGGGCCGCTGTGCTACTGCGGAAAGCGCGGCTGCATGGAGATGTGGGTCTCGGGGACAGGGTTGGCGAGAGACTACCAGGAAACCACTGGGAGACAGCTGACGGCGCGTGAGATTATCGCAGGCTTCGAGGCGGGAGACGCAGATGCAACGGCTGCGGTGGATCGTTTGGAGGACCGGTTGGCGCGAGGCTTGGCGAATGTGATCAATATTCTCGACCCGGATGTGTTTGTGCTGGGAGGAGGACTTTCGCTGACGAAGCATCTCTACGAGAGCCTGCCGAAACGGCTGCCGAAGTATGTCTTCGGCAAAGAGGCGGATACTCCGATCCTGCAGGCGAAATTTGGAGACTCGAGCGGCGTGAGGGGGGCGGCGTGGCTTTGGCCGCTTGTCCGATGAGAGGCTGATTTCGTGCGATACTAATGGATGTCAGGTAACAGATGGCACATGGGGATGCGTCTTGTGGGAGCGCATCTCGTGCCCATAGCCGGGATGGCGGAACTGGCAGACGCAGCGGACTCAAAATCCGCCGAGGGCAACCTCGTGGGGGTTCGACCCCCCCTCCCGGCACCATAAATACAACAACTTACATCATCGTCGGTTCCAAGCTTGGAGCCGACTTTGTCCATTCTTTGTCCAAACTTCCGAACCAAACCGAACGGCCGGCGGAACCGCACATCGTTCGCCCCTCTCCTCTCCAAAGAAAAACCACCATCTTCGTCCTCACTCCCCTTGGGAGCAAGAGAGCCGACTGAGAAACCTGCAAACTCAGCAGCTCAACTTCTCCTGAGTGGGCGGCTCGACGACTGCCAAGATACGGGCGGAGTGTGGCCTTTCTCCGACTCGCGCGGAGTGGCCCTTCGCGCTCCCTCGCCCGAAAGGCAGGATCCCTACGCCAGACATTTGACCGAAATCAGGAACAGCCCCATGATCCCCACTCGACCGGCTCGTGGGTCGAGGCTGACATGTGGGTGCGGAACTGCCTGCATGCGAGAGGACCCCGCTATGACCGTTATTCCCATGGTGACCAGACGGCTCTTGCGCACAAAGCAGGCCGCTGCCTATCTGTCGATGAGTGAATGGAAGCTGAGACGCCTCATCCAGACCGAGATCATCCCGTTCGTTCAAGACCAGCGCGGCGGGCCGTTTCTTGTCGACGTCCGCGACCTGGACGCCTACATCGAAGGCAACAAGCACAACATCAGTGACGCTCACCACTGGGAACCGAATCCCGTACTAACGGTTGCGCGCGAGGTCTCACCTCAACAGAGGAGGGGGAAATGATCCGACGCCAACGTGGAACGGGAAGGATCTTTCTACCCAAGGGAAGCTCAGTTTGGTGGCTTCAGTATTACCAGAATGGCGTCAAGCGAAGAGAATCTGCGGAGACTTCCAACAGGAAGGAGGCTTTGGAGAAATTGAAGCTTCGAATCGCGGAACTAACAACTGGCTCTGTTACCGGACTCACTCCGAAGAAGACTCGAATTTCGGAACTGGCGGAAGACTTCATTCGCGACTACAAGATCAACGGCAGGACCTCGCTCGGTGACGCAGAGACGCGGTGGAGACTCCACCTGGAGCCGTTCTTTGGAAGGATAAAGGCCTCTCAGGTAACGAGCGTCCTCCTCAATAAGTACGTCGATAAGCGTCAAGAAGCGGGTGCAGCCAACGGAACTATCAACCGCGAGTTAGCCGCACTCAAGAGGATGTTCAATCTCGGTCACGAGGCCACTCCTCCGAGGGTCTTCTTCATCCCGCACTTTCCAAAGCTGACCGAGAGCAATGCTCGACAGGGCTTTCTGGAGGACGCTCAGTACCAAAGACTTCTAGAATCCTGCCCTGAGATATGGTTCCAGGCTCTTGTAGAGGCAGGCTGTACCTATGGATGGCGCATTGGAGAACTGCTGAAACTCAAGGTCAATCAGGTTGATCTGGAGAATCGGGTCATTCGCTTGCATCCAGGAACAACAAAGAACAAAGAGGGGCGCGAGGTCACCATGACCCAAACAATCCATGATCTGTTCGAGCTGTGTATCGAGGGGAAATCCCCAGAGGATTATCTCTTTACCAGACCGAATGGGATGAGAGTTCGGGATTTCCGCGATGCATGGGATAAAGCACGTACAGCCGCCGGAGTACCGGGATTGCTCTTTCACGATCTACGCCGGACTGCAGCACGAAACTTTCGACGAGCGGGAATTGCTGAGGGCGTGATTATGAGGATCGGTGGTTGGAAGACTCGAAGCGTCTTCGAGCGCTACGCCATCGTTTCACACTCCGATATTGAAGACGCCCTGCAGAAGCTGGAGCAGCGAAAGAAGCTTTCTACGTTAAAGCCAAATAAGGTTCGAAACCCAACCGAGAATGGCAAACCTCGCCTTGTTCTTGTATCGTCGCGGCGAGTTTGATTTAGTGCGCCAGCCACCGCTCCGGAAATTTGACCGAGTTTGGAAGGTGGGGCATGATGCCTTCGCAGTAGAAATCGAATCGATGACAGGAGTGAGGAACTATGGCAAAGACCAGACGAGAACTTGAGATTGAAGCGTATAGCCAACGGCTTTATGCCCTTGAAGCACAACAAAAAGCTGAAGATGTGGGCTATGCCCTCGAAATGCTGCTGAATGATCGACTTCAGTTGTTTTATACGACTTCCACTGCCGATAACACCAAACACGAATTCCTGTTTGGCATTGCAAAGAATGCTCCGGTCGATGACATCCCCGGAGTTCTGAAGACAGGTGACACAAGGGAAGACAGGCGAATCATACTTTGGAAAACCACTTTTGAAACCGGCTATGTGGTCGGCTCGGCGTATCACGATAGAGAGTTCAAGTCGTCTCCCGGAAAACTTGATGGTCAGAGTCCTGAACTCAAAAAACTGCTGTTGGAGGCAATCCAGAAGCTTCCTGAAGTCAGGAGCTCCTTATTTCTCCCTGGATGATTGATGGGACTGCAAGAATGTCGAAATGGATAAAACAAGGAGGCAATCTAAGGGAGTGGACCTGTGAAGGAAGTTATATGTTTATTTGAACCGTTTGATTCTCGACGTATGGATTTGGTAGCATTCCGGCAGTAAATATCAGGTCCTTCCTTATGGGCCTGTGGCGCAGCTGGGAGCGCGCTTCCATGAACAGGAAGCATCCCCATTTCGCTCCAACCTTTTAGCCCTTTATTTTCTGATGCTTCCACCCCACAAATCTACATCTGAGAGTCCCCAAAAGGTCCAATAATAGAATTCAAGCATGCTTCCTGAAATGTCGCTTCGGTAAGTTGGAAAGCCTGATGATCAATTCCGTCGCTGGTTGCGGAGAGCGCCGATAGGTATCACTGGCGAATGATCCGGAATGTGAAGTCAGACACTCGATGAGCGCATTGGCAATTTGACCCCAGTCGACACTCATCTCCTGCCTACTTGCCTGTTTCAGAGCACCAACTTCAACCAGTGTGATTCGTCGAGGCCACCCAAACCCACTTGAGCAAACGTCCAAGCTGTTCCGAGTTTACTGTCCAGGTTCTCTTTCTCTGCCCGGGCTCTAAGGTTTCCAGATTCCGTTCCTAGCTTTCTGTGCGTCTGCTAGCTCTCAGCAACTAGAATTCCTAAATATGTATTATGTCCCGATTTCCCGGCGAATCAGGCTAAATCGAGGTGGACACGCGTGAAGCATCTCGATCTGCAGAACGAATTCAGAGAGTTGATCGCGCAACTAAGGTTCCAGGTTGAGTCCGCGAGCGCGATGGGAAGCTATGACACGCACAAGGTTGCAGAATTCGCTCTATGCGGGCCTCTTCGCGAATTGTACGGATGGACAGCCCTTCGCAACCTCAATTCTGAAGCGGCGAACTCTCCTGGGATAGATCTTGCTGACGACTTGGCACGGGTCGCAATCCAAGTGACGGGAACTGCTGATCTCGCCAAAATTAAGCACACGATAGAGGTCTTTATCGATCACGGGCTCAATCAGAAGTACGACCGATTGATCATCTTCATCTTATCGAAGAAGCAAGGCAGCTATTCCCAGGCAGCGGTTGACGCCAGCGCGAATGGACGCCTCACGTTTTCGGCCAGTAAAGACATTTGGGACTACCAGGACATCTCCGCAACGGCGGCCAGCGCAACACCCCAGCAGTTGCAAGCTATCGTCAACCACCTCAAAGGCTATATGAGGGGCACCCCGGTCGGTCTCGCCGATGAAGACATTGATCCGCCTACCGAGCCGCCAGAATCGCTATTGGCTAATCTGATAGAGCTGTACTTCCCGAATACTCTATACATCGCTCAAATGTCTGCAGACCTAATTGAGCGGCATGGGAAGAGACGGCCAGGGCAGATGCGCAAAACAATTAGCGAATTCAATAAAGACTCAAAGAAGCCAGTTCCGTCTGGATATGTCACTCACGGCAGACAAATCATCTCGTTCTTAAATCTGACAGATTCGGGTTCACCATTCCGCCATCTGATAGAGCCCGGAACCTATGAGGAGCACAGATCCGAAGACTTCCTTAACATTGATCCTGATCGTGAAAAGGTCTTTAAATCACTTCTCCGATCCACACCGCAGCAACGTCTCTACGCGGAACATGTACGTTGGGAACATGAAGACCGCCAATTTATCTTCCTTCCTCGCGAGGACGATCAGAATCAGCGTTATATCGAGTGGCGCGGCGAGAAAACAGCTACTCGTGCAGTTTTTGACCGCAAGTACAACAAGAAGGATCCATCAAAGGTCCTCCAACAAAAGCATCTCTCGTTTGCAGTACAATTCCTTCACTTCGACGGCGACTGGTATATGTCCATCACGCCGAGCTGGTTCTTCAGCTTTGGGCCCAATTTCAGCAAATCGAACTACGCCTTTCAAAATCTCAGCTGGATAAAACGGCAGGAGACCAATCAATCTGTAATGAATCACTTCAGATTCATTGCTACATGGCTTAAATCGATAGATGAAGAGACCCTATTCAGCTCCGACAGCCACGCGGTGCTGCTTTCCTTCGGCAACATATTGACTTTGGATGGCGCACCTTCGCTCGATGAGTCCAGGTGGCTTTACCTTCTAACTCGCGAAAATACATTAGCGCGTTAGCGACGTGCGACTTTCTTCGGCGGGATACCAATCTCTTCCTCGAACGTCATGACTAGATCGAGCATTCGCTCGAATTCCCACGGAAAATGACCTAGTACCTCCGCCATTAACTCACCCGCGAAAATCACAAGTGTTCGTGCGCGTTGCTCGCTGATCTGATCGGCAGGCGTGAGGGGAATGCCATCTTTGATATCGATATACAGACATGCCTGGCGCGTCTTTTCAAACTCGTCGCTTTCGGCTTCGTGCAAAAGCTTCTTCACAACATCTTTGCCTAGGATTCGGTCGAGTCGGGAGTTGATTAGAGCACCCGACATGACACCTATAAAATGCTTGCGACGATGATCACGCTCCACGACATCATCTTTAGTAACGGTCCGCGGTCTGTCATAGCTAACGAGATCTTGAGGAAGCCGTCCGAGCTTTCCGATTTCTTCGATCACAAGGATCGCAAGAAAAGTGGCTATGGGAAAGTTTCCCATCTTGAATTCCTGCGCTGCACTGGCCCAAGATCCTTCTACATGTGCCAGCAACGTCTTGTATTGCGCCAGGCAAGTCTCAAAATCGTTGCCCGATAGCAGCGAAGGCCTCCCGCCGAAGGCAGTATCTCGTTGCACCATCAGTTTTTCGAAGCGCCTCTGGCCGTCTTTACGCAGAAGCTGCTTTTCGATTTCTTCGGAGTCGCTGCCGTCATTCTCGTGCTCAGCGATCTTTTCTTGCAATTCCTGAAGGAAGGCTTTGAGCGCTCCGAGATCGCTAGAAATGGCTCCAAACGTTCTCATCATTTCAACATGCGCGCGGTAGTCCCCATCTGGAACGGACCTTATGAAATCAAACAAGGATACTTTACCCGCGGCAATATCGGCGATCAGATTAGAAGCGTCAGGCGAATCAGTCGCAGCCACCGGCGGCGACTTGCTACGCATTGCGCTTTCCTCCTGCGTCGGCTTTACCATTAGTCGCTCTCATCATCCTGGCGTTGCGTGGGTAGAGCATAATTCTTAATGTCTTTGATCGCTTCCAGCAACTTGATGGTCGCTGTCGCATCCAGGATCTCGCCGCTGTACCTGACTTCGTACAATCCCTGCAGATTGGATGGGAGTTTTACGCCATCCCTGACGAGCAGAATGAACCGGCGTCCATAAAACGCCATCGCTGCACCGATCTCGATCAGAACGTTTGGGTTCAATAGAACATGCTCGTTAGATTCTTGATCAATGATGGTGCGGTCCGCATCGACGTGAATAATTGCGGCACCACAGCTCCGCATATCATCCATGACCTTCTCCGGCACAGGCTTAGATACTGACTGTCGATCAACAGAAACCACCGGCTCAAGCTCTCCATATTCCAGTAGTTTGCGTATCGGATCAACCAATTCGCGGTTTTTGCCATGGGTGATGAAAACACGTCGACGTCGTTGATCGTCCACTATCGCCGCTGCGAGAGTCGTTGTGTTCGGTACTGCTTCAGACGAAGGCTTTCGGACGGCAACCGTGGCCGGCACCGTCGCGTCACGGGCGGGCTTCGAGGAAGGATCTGTCTGTTGCTGTACCGTATCAGTCGCTTGATGCTCGTCGCCGGCTGCTGGTGCAGTTACCGCGCCTTGTAGACTGACATATCGCTTGCCTTTGATTTCCTCTAGGAAGCCGACCGATTGCGCGCTGGCTTCTATGCGTTCCAGCACTTCAGCAGCTTTCGCGCGCGGGACACCCATTCCTTCGAGAACATTCAGAGCGATGTCTTGGCGTGGGAATGGATGTGTGTCATAGTTCCGAAGAAATTCACCAAACACACGAGGGGTCAAAACCGCCTCGCGTTTGGCAGTGATGTCTGCGTGTTCTTCTTTGGGACGGAGAATCCGCCGGGCTAGGTCGGTCACACCGATTGCCGCGGCCTGCGCGCCTCCATCTATCAAGCCGAAGGCGATTGCCCACCCAGGCGTTGCGCGTTGTCCCATCGTGCACATAGTCGGTATCGCATTCTTGAAAGAAGCGTGTGATGTAGCTGCTGCTCCGGTAGGGGAAAAGGACTTCTTTGCCGGCGTCGGTATTCCCGCAGATCATGTCGGCCAATGCGCTAATCGTTCGATCTTTGAACTTCAAGTCCGTCTCCGCATAGGGTGCGATGGGTTCTTCTATGGTACGCAACTCTAGCGAGTTCAGTCCTCTTCCGCTCTCAGACATACATCGTCGACTTGTCAGACCGGATAAACGCGCTCGTGTTTATCGTTTAGTAACTGGTCAGCCCGCTTCTGTCTCTCGCCCAGGTGGTGATTTCTTTGCGCCGCAAGTAGCCGAAGTGACACTGTGAAACGGAATCCGATGAGATTGCTATCGACAAGTCGCCGCCGCCGCGTCAGGAATCCGACAGCAATATGGGCCGCCAGGAAAATCTTGCCGGGATTCCCGTTTATCAGAAGGTGAAAAGTCGGATACCTAGGGATTATGAAGTTCCCGGCTTCCTCAGCAAACTGGTACTCACAGGTGTGGCACTTGCGGCCTGTTATATCCACGGTCGGCGGGCAATGCGTGTCGACCCGATGATCGCACTGAGATACGAGTAGTTTTTTCGAAATCCTCGATGTGGCTCGGATTGAAGTGAAAGCATAACCCCGCCACGAGTTCATCCGAAGCCGACGGGCAACTCTCGGGAGTCTGGCGCAGGCTGAAGCCTGCTCAGGCCCGATCAAGTCCACAACCCACTGTTGCAGACAGCTCGTCTTTACCGACAGAGTTCTGTACGTCCGGTCCGCCAGGATATCGACCGTGGAGCAGGCTGACAGCATCGGAAATCGGGAAAGCAAGTGAACGGGGCGACCGCTTTGGGAGGTGCGCAACCGGGACGCAGCTGGTCCATTTGCCCATTAACCATGCCAGTCCCAAAAGTGGCCGACAAGAGATCGGCGCTATGATGCTGGAATGTATAACGACTTTGACAATACTTGCTTTCCTGAGCCGCGGAAGAAGAAGGACTATCGCACCCCGTTCGCAATCGACCGAGATCGGATCATCCATAGCCGCGCATTCCGTCGTCTTCAGGCGAAGACGCAGGTTTTCAGCACCGGCGAGTACGATTTTTACCGCACCCGTTTAACGCATAGTGTTGAAGTTGGTCAGATAGGACGGTCCATCTGTAAGTTTCTGGCCCACTCGTTCGTTGGTATGCCTGAGGTTGATCTTGATCTTGTAGAGGCAGCATGTCTCTCCCATGATCTTGGCAACCCGCCGTTTGGCCATTCGGGAGAACGTACTCTCCACGGGTGTATGCAGAACTACGGAGGGTTTGAAGGTAATGCTCAGACCATGCGCCTCCTCACAAAGCGTATTTTTACTGAACAACATGTAAGAACAGGCATAAAACCGACACGCGCTCTGATGGATGCTGTTTGCAAGTACAAAGAGTTCTGGAACCCGGGAATGCAGAATCATTTTCTCTACGAGGACCAACATGAGTGCACAGAGTTCATTCATGCTGGTCTGCAAGTCACTGAACAGAGCATCGAATGCCAAATAATGGACTGGTCTGACGATATCGCCAATGGATATGCGGACATCAATGATGGCGTTAAGGCGCGGCTCATCGACGTACCTGCGCTTGAGCGATGGGCAAGCTCTCAAACACTGAATCCCCAAGACTCGGCAGACGTAACGAAGGTAATCGAGAGCATAAAAAAAGACGACACTGAAAAATTTCGAGCGCTAGGCATCGGGGAGTGCATCCAGGGCACATCCGTTGTAGAGCGCAACGGATCTCTGGCTTCCCAGACGCAGCGACATCGCTATGGCATAGCGGTAAAACCAGAAATTCAGAAACGTTGCAAGCTCATGAAGAACATTGCTAAGGGAATAGTGATCCAGTCTGCTTTAGTCCAACAGCTCGAGATGAAAACGCAACGGATGATGAAAGACCTGTTCACCCTGCTTCTTGATAACTACATTGGCAACAACCCAAAGTCACTCTTACCGCACGAAGCTCATCTTGAAGTGACCTCTGCCTCTGACGAACGAGGGAAGGCGCGATTTATTTGCGATCACCTTTCGGGAATGTCGGATGACTTTGCTGTACGTACTTATAGGAGGCTTTACGATCCCTTGTTTGGATCGATTGGCGATTTCATCTAGTTGCAGGATGACCCAAGGCCTTAGCCATCGTCACTTCGGTTTCTGTTTACCAGTTGCTTGATCTGAAGGCGGTACTGATTCTCAGCACCCTCCTGAGCACCCTAGACCCCAATTAACTCTGGATTCCCGACCAATACCTCTGCCGTGCGCAGGCGAAGGTCTGTCCCCTTGATTGGAGATCCCATCACTAGCCTTTATGGACGACTTCGAACGAATACCCGTCCGGGTCAAATACGATCAGGAGAATCCTAACCCCACGGCGGGCGGGCATTGCTTTGGAGGGCGCAGCGACTGGCGGCCAAAAAACAGCAAATGACGCAGAATAGAAATGAGGGGTTTATCTTATGGCAAGTGTGTTTTTCTCGTACTCTCATAAGGATGAGGATCTCCGAAACGAACTAGAAGTACACCTGTCTGGCATGAAGCGTCAGGGGGTCATTTCGACGTGGCACGACCGCCGGATAACCGCTGGTACGGAGCTGGGGTCTGCTATCGACGGAAATTTAAATGCGGCGGACGTCATTCTCCTCCTGGTCAGTCCCGATTTCATAAATTCGGACTATTGCTATGAGAAAGAGATGGACCGAGCTATGGAGCGTCACAAGAGCGGCGCGGCAAGAGTCATCCCCGTCATCCTGAGACCCTGTGACTGGCATGGACTACCTTTTGGGAAACTGCTGGCGACTCCCACTGATGGTAAGCCGGTTACAAAGTGGCCTGATCGAGATGAAGCATTTCTAAATGTTGTACAAGCTATCAAGGCCGCTCTTAACGAACTCGGGAAGAGGCCGAGTCAACCAACACCTGTCGTAAGAGCCGAGACGAGACCATGGGTTGAGTCCGTTAAAGAGAATCTTGGTGGTCCTCGCTCCAGCAATCTCCGAGTCAGGAAAGAATTCACCGACCTAGACCGTGACCGCTTCCTGCATGAGAGCTTCGAGTTTATCGCTAAGTTCTTCGAGAACTCAATGCAAGAGCTCGTCGCCAGAAGCCCCGGACTAGATCAGACCTTCCGCCGTATCGACGTGAATCGGTTCACATCGTCCATCTACCAGAACGGTCAGAAAATCTGCAGAGGCTCTGCTTCCATTGGGGACGGACTCATGGGCAGGGATAGCATCGCGTACTCTATGGACGACAATCCCCAGCATGGAAGCATGAATGAATCGGTCTCGGTGAAGAATGACGACCAGTCCCTCTATTTCCAGGCGCTCGGTATGCAGTCGGGGGGTGGCCGGGATAAGCAGAAGTTGACTGCACAAGGAGCGGCTGAACTGTTTTGGGAACTGTTCATCCACCCACTGCAATAAGGAAGCCACCTGCGATCTGCGCGCGGCTAGGAAAAGAATCAGAAGGCCTGCGGGAGAACAGGTCGGCTCGACGCCTGCCCGGATCGTCAACAAAGAAACGCGCTCGAGAATCGAAACTCAACAAGTCCAAAGATTGGTCGCTGAGATGTGACACGCCCGCTTTGCAGCGAACCTTATTCATCGTTATGAATACCGTCGTAGTGAATTAAGGGGAAGCAACATTTTCTATCAATGGGAATTATGATGCACATTATAGAAAATACATGGCATAATAATTCTCATTATGGGGAAAACAATCCCGGCCATACTCCCACGAATGGCGCGCCTGCTTGAAGGCTTCGGTGCGAACCTTAAGCTTGCCCGGCTGCGGCGAAAGTATTCGTCGGAGACCGTCGCTCAGCGCGCCGGCATTACGAGGCGAACGCTCTCGAAGGTGGAACAAGGCGATCCAGGTGTCGCGCTGGGTGTCTACGCTCGAGTGATGCAGGTTCTGCGACTGGAGAACGATCTCGCGCAGTTGGCTGTCGATGATGTTCTCGGGCGCAAGTTGCAGGATGCAGGGCTCACTCCAAAACGCCGCGCACCAAAACGGACATCCACTAAATTAACCGAGGAAAGACCTGCCGAGAACGAACCGAGGGATGCATGACTCGTTTCGATACCGTTCAAGTCTATGTCGATCTCGAACGCTTTGGGCAACCGGCCTTGATGGGAGAGCTTCACTGCCAACAAAGCCGGCCAGGGGAAATCTTCTCCTTCAACTATAACGAGGCATGGCTGACCGGTCCGGAGACCTTTGCATTTGATCCGGATCTCGCCCTTGTAGCAGGCCATCAATACCCAGCGTCCGACAGAGCAAACTTCGGCATTTTTCTCGATTCGTCTCCCGATCGATGGGGGCGTGTGCTGATGCAGCGCCGTGAAAATTCACGCGCGCGGCAAGAACAGCGAAGGGCCCGCACCTTAACAGAATGGGATTTTCTGTTGGGCGTGTATGATGAGACCCGGCTTGGAGCGTTGCGATTCCGTGTGCCACCAGATGGTGCGTTCATCGATAGCGATGAACATCTGGCCGCTCCTCCGATCACTTCGCTCCGGGAACTGCAAGCTGCCAGCCTCCAATTCGAGCAGCACATCAACGAGGAAGAACACCCTGAATATGAGAGATGGCTCACTCAGCTCTTTGCTCCTGGAACTTCGCTGGGCGGTGCGCGACCCAAAGCCTCGGTGCGAGATGAGAAGGGTACGTTATGTATCGCTAAATTTCCAAGCCGGCAGGACACACGCGACATTGGAGGCTGGGAGCTGGTGGCACACCGACTCGCTTTGAAGGCGGGTATTATTGTTCCGAACGCACGGCCGCTTCGACTTCAGGAAAGCCCCTATACAACTTTTCTTGTGAAGCGATTTGATCGCACCCCGCATGGGAGGCGGCTTGCTTTTGTCTCTGCCATGACTCTCACACAGCATAAAGACGGAGAGCCTGGAGCGAGCTATTTGGAGATTGTCGACCTTCTACAATCGAGAGGCGCCGACACTGCAGCCGATTGTGAGCAGCTCTTTCGCCGAGTTCTCTTCAATATCCTGATTCACAATACAGACGATCACCTTCGCAATCATGGCTTTTTCATCGGTGAGCAGGGCGTCCGGCTTTCCCCGGCCTACGATATGAACCCGTCAATCGATCGCACCGAATTGACTTTGGCAATTAATGAAGTCGAAACAGCTTGTGATGTCGCGATTGCAATGGATGCCTATAAAGATTACGGCCTGACGACCCAACAGGCTGACAATGCGCTACAGCAGGTTCAAGCAGCAGTCCATGGCTGGCGCAATGAAGCAAATGGATTGCACATTCCAAGAGCAGAGCAAGATCTGATGACGCCGGCCTTTGAGCAATAGACAGAGGGGTGGCAGTTGATCAGAATTCTCGGCTCGCAAAACATAAAAACTAAGGTGATAGCTAAAACCAGAAAATTTTGCTCCATCAATTCACTTTGCAGTGTAAAGTGAATCTGTATGAGTGATCTCCACAAGGCGCTTGGTGACATCAGCAGCATACGCAGGCAGATGGCCCGCAGTACTCAGTTTCGAGGTTATGGACCTGCAACGCTTGCCGCTACGGGGTTATTTGCATTTCTGGCTGCGTCATCGCAATCGAGGTGGCTGCCGGACCCAGCGAGCCATATCCCGGCCTACCTGAGTATTTGGATCTCCACCGCTGTGCTGTCAGCTGCGTTGACAGGAGTGCAGATGTATACACGCACCCGCCGCATGCATTCCGGTCTGTCCGATGAGATGATCCGCATGGCGGTTGAGCAGTTCCTCCCTGCAGTTGGCGCGGGAGTACTGGTCACTATTGCCCTCGTACGCTTTGTCCCTGCAGTCGTCTGGATGCTTCCCGGACTCTGGCAGGTGATTTTCAGCTTGGGTATCTTTTCGTCCTGTCGATTTCTACCGCGCCCAATGATCGCTGCAGGGGCATGGTATTTGCTCACGGGGCTGGTCTGCATTTCTTTCGGAGATAGCCGCGCACTTGCTCCATGGACCATGGGTCTTGCTTATGGAGCGGGGCAGTTGCTGGTGGCCGGCATCCTGTTCGTTGCCACACCGGAGGGTGCGGATGAAAACTAAAGCTCCATTGAGCGAAGGTCGCTTCGCCTATGAAGGCCTTGATCGAGTGATTCATGAGCGCGCCCGTCTCAGCGTTCTGACGTCTCTGATCACAAATCCTAAGGGCCTGATCTTCAATGATTTGAAGCAGCTTTGCTCGCTAACCGACGGCAATCTGAGTCGGCATCTGCGAGTTCTGGAGACAGAGGGGATGGTTGAGATTGTGAAAGGCCATGACCGCAACCGTCCACAAACCATCTGCCGCATCACTCCTGAAGGTCGAAAACGTTATCTTGAATATCTTTCGACACTCGAGCGTGTAGTGAAGGACGCAGCCAAGGGAAGCAGAGAAGAAGCTTCCCCCAACCAGTTGCGCGGCCTGGCTCCTTCCCGGGCCTAAACTTTTTTCAGAGTTCACTTTACGATACAAAGCTCTCTAGCTACGACTTTTTACTTTGCACTGCAAAGTTTATTCACGAACACATTGACGCATTGAAGACACACGGATTTCCAAAGGAGATGAGATGAACTTTAAGTTGGCGTTAAAGCTGCTGGTCATTGGCGTGGTGACGGGAGTGATCTTGATTGCCTTGGCGATGGTGAACGGTACGATCACTGATCGACAAAAGTATCGGGATGATGCTGTGAAGAGTATCGAGGCGAGCTATGCGGGGCCGCAGACGGTGATCGGCCCTGTGTTGGTTAGACCTTATAGACAGACAACCGTAACGATGGAAGATGGCGAGAAAGGGACGAAGAAGAGAGTTGAGCATGTGGCTACGCTGACGGCAACGTCGTTTCCCCATGTGTTGGATGTACGCGGAAAGCTGACGCCGACGGAACGGCGGCATGGCTTGTATACGGTGACGGTCTATGAGTTTGCGGGGCATCTGAAGGGTGCGGTGGAGATCGTACAGCCACAGACGACGGGAACGGTGGAGTGGGGTGAGCCATACTTGGCTATGTCCGTCGAGGATGTGCGCGGTATCGTGGGGACGCCGGCGGTCGTGGTCAATGGGACGCCCGAGACAATGCTTCAAGGGGCTGAGTCGACGATGGGTTGGCAGCCGAATCTGCGGGTGCCTCTGCGCGGCATGAAAGAGCTGAATGGGCATCTGGAGTTTGCAATCGATATGGACCTGGCAGGGACGGAACAGCTGAGCGTGGCACCGGTTGGCGATTCGAATCATGTGGAACTGAGTTCGACATGGCGTTCTCCACTGTTTGCCGGGCGGTTTCTGCCGCGGACACGGGAGGTGGGCGGAAACGGGTTTTCGGCGGCGTGGGATGTTTCTTCATTGGCAACAGGAACACAGGTTCAGATGGAGTCGAACCCAGTGAAGCCTATCGATCTGATGAATGTGAGTCTGTTGACGCCGATTGATCCTTACAAATTGAGCGATCGGGCAACGAAGTATGGGATCTTGTTTGTGGTGCTGACGTTTGGCGGCTTCTTCTTGTTCGAGATGATGAAAGAGCTGCCGATTCACCCTGTGCAGTATCTGCTGGTTGGATTTGGACTAGCGATCTTCTTTTTGTTGCTGGTCAGCTTCTCGGAACATATGGCGTTTGCGCTGTCTTATCTGATTGCGAGCGTGGCTTGTATTGGGTTGCTGACGTTCTATCTGTCGTACGTCTTGCGAAGCTCGACACGTGGAGTTGGGTTTGGAGCGATGCTGACGGCCCTCTATGCGGCAGTGTACGGACTACTCATCAGCGAGGACAACGCACTCATCTTGGGGGCCCTGATGTTGTTCGCGGTGCTAGCGGTGGTGATGGTGGTGACGCGGAAGGTGGATTGGTACAAAGGTGGTTCGGACTTGATGAAGGCCGCCGTGGCACCGCCCCCGATGCAGGGGTTGGGATTGTAGAGGCAGGAACGAATGCCTGGCGCCAAACGGACGGTAATTTAGCTGGAGACTACGATAGGAGCAGTCCAACGAGATACAGACAAACTTTTGGAAAGGAATTTTAATCCTTGGCGCATAACCATCCCCGAGCGATTCGATTCTGGCTAGTCCTATTTATGACAGGTTTGTTTCTCAGTGGAGTCACGGCTTTTCCGTTACAAACCGAACTGCATTGGGTGTTGTCTATTCTCGAGACCCCGCCCGTTCGACGAATCGCTGAAGCCACTCATCTGCTGCCGTGGATCGCTCGCGTGCACCATGCGCTCTTCGAAACAAATGCGCAGTATCCATTCCTCGCATATGGGACGGACTGGTTGGCCTTTGCCCACCTTGTGCTCGCCGTTTTATTCATCGGACCGTATCGCGATCCCGTGCGCAACAAGTGGATTATCACGTTTGGCCTGATTGCCTGCGGAGGAGTGATTCCGCTCGCTCTTATCGCCGGGCATGTCCGCGGCATTCCGCTCCCATGGCGGCTAATTGATTGCAGCTTCGGCGTCTTCGGAGCCATTCCCCTCGTGCGTTGCTGGCTGCTCATTTCAGAACTAGAGAACAGGGAGATCCCGGCGAAGATCTAACGTTCGTCACCAAACGGCAATTCGCTCTTGGCATGCGATACCGCTAGCCAGCAAGATGAATGCATCGCCTTCAGATTGAGAGCTTATTTTCAATTCACAGCCGCGGATCAATGGGCTCGCTCTCTAGCGCGAGGACTCCGAAGACGCATTCGTGGATGAGCCGCAGAGGCTCTTTGCGGACGAAGCGCTCAAGCGCCTCCACGCCGAGAGCGAACTCACGGCTGGCAAGAGAACGTTTGGCTCCCACGGCCCTTGAACGCAATCGTTCGAGATTCTCCGGCAGAAGATACTCCGGGCCGTAGATGATGCGAAGATATTCCGGGCCTCGGCATTTGATTGCGGGTTGCGTGACGCCTCGTTTTCCTGCCGCGACGAAATCGAGCGGTTTGACGACCATACCTTCGCGACCGTGTGAGGTCATCTCAGTCCACCAGGCAACTGCCGCATCGCAACTGACGGCATCGTTCAGGTCGACAACTCTGAATGGCGTTGCGAGGAGAAGCTGCTCATCCGCAGCACAGAGTTTAGCTAAAGTTTCCATGTGCCAAGTGTGGGGCTTATCTGTATGTATTGCCCCTTCGCTTGCCAGAAGATGGAAGGGCGCGAGCTTCAGGTCATCAAGAGACGTGACTGGCCAACAGTACTGCCGATATTCCTTGACGTACCGGTCCACGGCATCAAGCCGCTGAGTGACGCGTTCGGAAAGCTCATCCAGACCTCCGACGCGCTGACGAGCCTGCGCTAGAATCTTTTGTTCAGCAGTAAGAGCCTGTGTTCCCGATGTTCCGACGGGAGCGTACTGTTTCTGAAGAAGCTCCTGCGCCTTTGCCGACCACGGCATGAGTTCGCAATCCAAACAGAGCCAATCGGTCGCAAGTTCGGACCAGATACTCGATTGTTCAGCAGCCTGCTGGAGCCGTGCCAGAAACTGACGCTCAATATCTTCTTCCGGAAAGAATCGTCGTCCTGTGCGGGTATAGACCATACCGAGAGATGGATTGACCACACCAAACCGCTTTTGCGAGACGCTCTCATCTCGACAGAGCACGACCACAGCTCGAGAGCCCATGTGCTTCTGCTCGCACACCACAGTCGTAATTCCTTCTTTGCGATAAAAGGCAAACGCCTCGTCCGGATGTTCCAATAAGTTCTCGTGCTTGCTGGTTTCAGACGGAGACATTGTCGGCGGAAGATAGATCAGCCATTTCGGATCGACTGCAAACCGGCTCATCACCTCGATTGCTGCAATCGCATTCTCTTCGCGAATGGTGATCTTGGGCTTCAGTCTGGTATCGATGAGGCGCTTGCCTGCGATATCTGCCAGATCGAGAACGTCATCGTGTACATGCTGTAGAAGGCGTTCGGCACTCCTCTCCGGAAGAAAAGGACGGGCCGGTTCGTAGTATGTTCTGTGGGCAGCTACTGCAACGATCTCCTTCTCCGGGTAGCGAAGGGCCGTCAGCTGACCACCGAAGACGCAACCGGTGTCGATGTTCACCGTGTTGTTCAAGAAAAGCGGTTCAGGAACCGGAGTGTGGCCATAGACCATGAGAGCTTTTCCTCGGTAGTCCGAGGCCCAGTTGTACCGGACAGGTAGACCGAACTCGTCAGTTTCGCCGGTTGTCTCGCCAAAGAGGGCAAATTCTCTTACCGCTCCCGAGCCTCGCCCCTGCATTGATTCTTTCAGGCCAGCGTGAGCTACAACGAGATTGCCGTCGTCGAAAACATAGTGGCTGACGAGCCCATCCAGAAACTTCGCCACGTCTGCACGGAATTCCTCTGACTCGGCGCCGAGCTGCTCCATCGTTTCTGCCAGACCATGAGTCCGCTTGACGTCTTTTCCTCGAAGAGCCCGCACCAGCTTAATGTCGTGATTGCCCGGTATGCAGAATGCCTGTCCAGTCCGCACCATGCCGGTAACGAGACGAAGAACTTTTACCGTTCCGGGGCCGCGGTCGACAAGATCACCTACGAAGATAAGTTTGCGGCCATCAGGAGGAGAGACGGTGTAATCGGCTCCCTGGCTTTCAACGGTGTATCCCAGCCTTCCCATCAAATCAGTCAATTCATCGAAGCAGCCGTGAATGTCACCGATGATGTCGAACGGACCATGCTCCGTCTTACGGTTATTCCAGAGCGGCTGACGCTCGATTTCGACAGCATCCACCTCCTCTGGCGTGGAGAGCTTGAAGACGTAGCGAATACCCTCTCGCTCCAACCCTCGAAGCGATCGCCTCAATTGCTGAGATTGATTGCGTATGACATGAGGGCCTAACTGACGATCGGAACGTTTTTCATTACGGTCCTGGCAAATCCGTTCGGAAAGATCAAAGACGATCGCCACGGCGAAAAGGTGATATTCCTTCGCGAGAGCGATGAGCGACTTGCGCGCTTCAGGCTGGACATTGGTAGCGTCGACAACTGTAAGCCGTCCGCGCGCAAGTCTCTTACGAACGATAGTGTGCAACAGGTCGAATGCGTCGCCAGTGGCAGACTGATCGTTCTCGTTATCTGCGACCAGACCGCGACAAAAGTCAGAAGAGATAACCTCTGTCGGCAGGAAGTGCTTACGGCCGAACGAGGATTTGCCGGAACCAGAGGGACCAACCAGCAATACAAGTGCGAGCTCAGGAATTGCGATCTTCATGCCGCCACCTCCTGCTGGGAAAAGATCGCCATTTGAGTTGGAGCGCCTCGCTCGTCATCCTCTGGTCCGATAGCTTCAAAGCGGACCTTATATTGGAAACGTTCTGCTACATCGTTAGCCCACGTTTGGAACTGCGCGCGGGTCCACTCGAAACGATGATCGCCGTGCCGGAATTGACCTGCCGGCAAAGTCTCGAAGACAGTGTTGTACTCGGCATTCGGGGTGGTGATGATCGCGTGTGTGGGTCGTGCAAACTCAAACAGAACACGCTCAAACGACGAAAGCCGCGGCGCATCCAGATGCTCTATCACTTCGACTACTGCAGCTGCGTCGAATCCGACGAGGCGCTGATCACGATAGACAAGAGATCCCTGAATGAGTTCGATTCTGCTCCGCTGGCGCTCCGGAAGATGCTCTAGATTCAGACGCTCTTTTGCAATCTCCAGCGATCGCCAGGACACATCCATGCCAAGAATCATCTCGAACTGCTTTTCCGCCAGCAACAGTCGGAGAAGTTTGCCCTCTCCGCAGCCCAGATCGACGACCCGCTTCGCTCCAATATCTTGGAGTACGGCCAGCACGGCAGCCATTCGCTGCTGATGCAACGCAGGTGTCCGTTCTGTCTGCTGCTCTTCTTCGTTGGATACCTCTAAAGAAGAATCCTCTGAGGACTCCTCTAACAGGCGAACCAGGGCTTCTCGCTGAAGGTGCCGCTGGCGCTTCAGGTAGCGGGAGACGATCAGATCCCTTTCCGGATGCTGCCCAAGCCATCCTTCTCCGCGCTTTAGCAATTTTTCGATCTCGTCATCCCCGACCCAGTAGTGTTTCTCATTGTCGAGCACAGGGATCAGCACATAAAGGTGGACCAGCAAGTCTTGCAGTCGGACCGTACCTGCAATCTGCAATGAGACATAGGGAGACTCGCCCCATTCCGGAAATTGCTCATCTAGTTTCGACATGGATAACTCAACTCGATATCCCAATGGCTCGAAGAGCCGCCGAACAAGATCCTCGCCTCCCCGGGCAGCGACTACCGGAAGATTTGCGATCAGAGGGATCGCCGTGTCGGCCAGCTCCTGACGTTCCTTGCTGCGTCCGCTCATCGCTGTCGTGAACAGACGGCCCATGGCGACACTCAGGAAAGAATTGGCTGCGTACGGGCGATCGTTGACGTATTGCTCTAGCTGTCCACCCTCGCCGGCAGGGCCTCGCCCCCGGACAAGAGCCACCGGGTCAATCTCGAGCAGAAGAGCTGCTGTGCAGCGCTCCTGTTCGGCTTCCGAATAGAAAACATATGCCTTGCCGAACGAAAGCTCCTCAACCTGCACACGGGATGGGTTCTTGTGCAGGAGAAAGCCGAGGTCTGTCGCAGGTTGATGAGTGGTCGAGATCGTTAAGAGCATTGAATCTAAGTCTAGCGTTCCTAAAGTGACATACCTAACATAATTTTTCCGAAACAACGGAAGAATTAGATATGCTGCAAATGTGAAATGCTTATGAGAGCCCTGAACGATACGTTGACACCAACCGAAGCCGCTGTTGTCTCCGGTGTCTCGGTGAGAGATGTGCATCGAGTGATCGATGAACATCTTCTGCCAGATAGCTTTTACAACGCGACGCAACCACGCTCCTTCAAGAGTCAGGCGTGCATTTTCATCTCGTTCTACTTTCGGACTGCTGATCGACTGACGTCTGAAGTGCGGCAGCGCATGATCGCCCTTGCGAGCAAGGGGATCGATGGGAGAGATGGAAAGAAAATCGTGCAGGACGATTTTCTGATGATCGACTTCGCTCCGTTTTCGAACGATGTCGACGGACGTCTACATCGTTTATACGACGCACGGAAAATCGTCGTGAGTGACCCGGAGATTCTGAGCGGAACCCCGGTCATCAAAGGAACACGCGTGCCGGTTTACGATGTGGCCGCGTCAGTTGCAGCAGGCATTTCGGTAGACCGAATTCTCTCTTCATACCCAAGTCTAAAGTGCGAACAAGTGGAACTGGCGGCTCTCTTCGCCCAAGCAAACCCTTTGCGAGGAAGGCCTCCTCAGCGAATCGTCGCGCCCCCCGGGACGACTGTCATTACGAAGCGTCGAAAGCTTATCATTAAACCTGTATGACGATTCGCTTCGCAGAGAACAGGTCGTTGGCCTTACAACATGAGTTGCAGGCCCTATTCTAGGGTATTTCTACAGAGCTCAAGCACACTACAAAGAACACCCTGAATTTGAAGACATCGGTAGACGTATGGCAGAAGAGTGGACAATTGGTACGAAGGCTCTCGAACTAAAGCGTGGTTAATATGGGAGCACGGTACTGCGCCTCACCAAGAAGGATCAAGAAGAATGTCTTCCTCGTGAAGGTAGGGGGACTTTCATGTAAAGGCGCTCAAAGGTTTAACCCTTGGCTCCTTAGTACTTGGTGTTAAGTCTTTTCCCATTCTCACCACAGAAGACAGTTCTTAGAACACATCCACGAGATCCCTGCGGATGACTTCCCAAATGTTACTCAGCTTATAAAGCTTATAATTCGCCGTGCTCTTGAATGGTGGAAGCAATCAATATGCTAAAGATCAACGATGCGCACTTTGCCCGCAGGCTTCAAAGGCTTGTACTGCTCGTTTAGGTATGCAGCATTTATAAAGCGAGTGTCCCCGCTCTCAAATATTCCAGAACCTCCGTGAATATGGCCAAAGAGATGCACCTTAGGCTTCTTCTCTTCCACCGCCTTAAATAGTTCTTCGCATCCGAGATGCGCGCCACCCGGCATGACCTGATCGAGGATACCGAAAGGCGGCCCGTGGGTGATGAGCACGTCCAGGTTATATGGGATCTGGTCCCAGTACTGCCTGGCTCCCGAACCGCGAGGGTACATGAAAGCCCAATTCAGAAATTCAGGCGTGTAGGGTGATCCCCAGAAGGAGACATTATCAATAGTGACACCGGCATTCTCCAGGTAGATTGCATTGGTAAGAAGGGTGCGGGCTTGCTGCGGAGAATTCTGGAAATACCGATCGTGATTTCCGCCGCAGACCACGCGGTACTTAAAGGGCTGTCCTCCCAACCAACGATTGAATGATTGGATATCCTCCGGATCGTACCCAGAGTTCATAAAATCGCCAGCATGGACCAAAACATCTCCATCGGGAAGCCCCTGAATTCCGCCGTGGAGGCCATGAGTATCGGAAATTACGACAAGGCGCATGCTCTAATCGTAGCTCTTCTGTCCGTCTTGGACGCGAGATGTTAGCCTCGGATCGTACTTCGAGTTGTCGGGCAAGGAGGGTTTCGTGGAAGAGCAGAGGTTCCAAAGTTCGTGGCATCAGGTCTGTAGCGATTTAATTCAGTATTGTCAGGCCGCGCAAATGAATACTCTGGAGGACTCCAAGCGAGTAGAAGGTCTAAAGGATCTCGGACAAATGGTAGCTGAGCTGGAAGACTTCGTGCGACGATACGACTCTATCGACGACGATTCGATAGACACGGATGACGAAATCCTGAATTGGGTGTACAGCGAGACTACCGGTGACCTCTGCAGTTCGATCTGGCTTCTATCCTCGGCCTTTTACAAAGCATCTGCATCATGCCTCCGTAATGCCCTCGACATCTCCACCGCGTGTCTCTATTTTCAAATCAAGCAAAATGAAAACCCAGAGCAGAGCTGTTATGAGAACACACCCTTTGCAGCATGGGACTCTGGGAGCCGAGACACTCCGAGTTGGAGTGAGATGAAACCTATAATCAAGAATCAATCATCCATTTCACGGTTCAAAGTATCATTCGGAGTTGATATCGTCGATCTGGCTCATGCGCATTTCAAACACCTTTGCGACTATACGCATTCAAGAGCCTACGCCAAAAATGGCGATCCTGTAAGCGCAATAAATATGACCGGAGTCGCGCCTACCTTCGACCTCGATTGTTTTGAACGTGGAACTGAACTGATCATGGAGACAGTCTGTTTCATCGCTGCGATGTGGCAGGCTGCGTTCCCGCAGCTGGCATCGGGTATCCCCAGGTTTGGCAATAAGCCCCATCAAGTTCCAATGAACCTGTTCAGAACCCAATACGGGTGGTGTGCGCTGTCTCACAAGTAATTGCTCTTTCCGCCGACCGTATCCTCCGTTTTCCTTATGACCAAGTTCCACGGTAACTCTAAACCTCTGCGATATTTTGAAATTCTAATAACGCCAATATGCTGTATTGCGGTCTACTTGATATATTGAAAGCGAGGAGAAAATAGTTCGATGGACTTTGCCTAAACTTTGTCCAATCTGAACTTACTTTGTCCAATCTGAACTTATAGACCCTCAAATAACCTTACGGAACCGAACGATGACGTTTCGTAAGTTGCTGTATACATATGATTCTGGGCGCGTGAACTTGGGGCTCCTACGGTCTCAAAATCCGCCGAGGGCAACCTCGTGGGGGGCTCCTCCCGGCACTAGCAAAACAAAGTCAGTCTCTTCAGTAAACAATAGGGAAAAGCTCGGTATTGTCCGAGTGGACTGTCTGAATGAGGAAAGAATTCAGAAGTGATTCAGCAGGTCAAAGAAGGCTGGTAGCTCCAGAAGGTGCTGGCCGGCGGGAGGCTGCTGGACGGTTTCGTGTTCGAGGACCCAGGTGAAGTCGTGTGGGATGAAGATGGCGTGCAGGCCCGCGTTGAGTGCCGGATTGATGTCCGAACGGGGACTGTTGCCAATCATCCATGTTGTCGAGGCATCGCAGCGATGGTGCTCGGAGAGGGCAACGTAAGCCTCATGATGTTTCTCCGGTAGAACTTCGACCGCGGAAAAATGTGGGGTGAGGCCCGAGCGGTGGAGCTTGCCGGTTTGTTCCTCGGGGTCGCCTTTGGTGACTAGAATGAGCCGGTGGCGCGTAGCTAGATCAGAGAGTGTCTCGGAGACGCGGGGAAGAAGCTCGATCTCGTGGTGGGCGATCGCATCGGCGAAGCTGTGGAGGCGGCGGTGCTGCTCGTAGGTGACGGTGGAGCCCGAGAGCTGTTCGAAGCAATCGACCAAAGAGCGGCGGAAGCTGCGAAGACCGTAACCGTGGGCAGCGATGGTGGAGTGCTCGCAGTGGTTCAGGTGCTCGCGAACCTCGACTGGAGTGTGGACCTGGTGGTCGAGGTAGGAGATGAACGAGGCGATGGCGCGCTCGAAGTAGATATTGTTCTCCCAGAGTGTGTCGTCGGCGTCGATCAGGAGAGTGTGACCGGGAGAGCGGAGGGGAGGCTGCGGGACATTTTCCACGGCTCTATTGTATCGCTGTGTGGGCTTTTCCTCAGTGGGCGAGGAGCGTTCCCGTTGCGCGGAGTGCCGAAACAGGTTCTTTTCGGATGGGCGGGTTGTCGGTAAACTTCGAAGAATATATGGCAGCGTCAATGTACATCGTGGTTGCGGGAGAAGACCCAGGATTCGATATCTTTGTGAACGGCCGGGCGCTGGCTCGCAATGAGGACGCGTTGGAGAAGCTGGCGCTGCGGCTGGGAGTGAAGCCGCTGATCGAATTCTTCTCGGCAGATGAGAACTCGATGTCGCTGCTGATTGAAGAGGGAGCGGGGAACAGCGAGCTGATGAACAGACTGCCTCCACCCCAGTGGTACTCGGGAGAAGACGGACTGGTGACCATCGAGGCTCTGGTGGCTGCGCTGGAGCATGAGCCGCAGCAGCTAGGCTCTGAGGGCGAGCAGGTGCTGGGGGAGCTGCTGGAGTACAGGCGCGTGCTTCAGAAGACACGCGACCGATCGATGCGGTGGCATCTGGCGGTGAGTTGGCGCTAGGTTGTGACCGGGTGGGCCGTTACGACATGGGTTGAGGGGTAGCGGACTCCGGTCTTCATCAGGGCCGTAATCTCATCGACGGTCTTGATGCCTCCGCGGGCTCCAACGACGGTGCAGTTCAGCGCGGCGGCGGCGCAGGCGAAGTCCAACTGGCGCTCGAGGGGCCACCCCTGCAAAAGTCCAAAGATGAAGCCAGCGTGAAAGATGTCTCCTGCGCCTGTAGTGTCGGCGACGGGTACGCGGTAGGCCTCGACATGGAGGAAGGCGGTGCCGTCGAAGGCGAGGACGCCATCCTGCCCGAGGGTAGCAGCGGTGAGGCGGCAGCCGTAGCGGGCGTGCATGGCAGAGAGTGCGGCTTCTAGGGTGGGCTCGCCTGTGAGGCGGGTGGGGAAGTCGAGGCTGACGATGGCGTAGTCGATGTTTTCGAGGAGCTGCTCGATACCGGGGTAAAGCTCGTCGAGGTCGGCGATGACGGGGATGCCTGCCTCGCGGGCCCAGCGGGCGGCGCGGGTGGCGGCGGCGGTGTCCCAGCCGTCCACGTGAAGCGCGCGCGCATTGACGATCCATTCGCGGTCCAGCTCGTCGGGATGCAGCGAGAGGGCATCGTCGTGGCGATGCAGAACAGTGCGTTCGCCCTCCGCATCCACGAGGATGAAGGACTGCTGGCTGGCGCAGTTCGGCACGGTGAGCAGGTGCGCTTCGACGCCGAGGCGGGCAAACTCGCTGCGGTGCAGACCGGCAGCGCCGTCGTCGCCGATCTTTCCGACGTAGCGCGTGCTCAGGCCCCACTGGCGGCAGGCTACAACGGTGGAGGCGGTCTGTCCGCCGGGAAGAATCTTCGTGGAGCCGAACTCAACCTTGGAACCCGGAGCGGGGTAGCTGGAGAGGGGAATTACCGTGTCTGTAGCGTTCAGCCCGACGCCGACAAGATCGACATTCGACGTTTTCGTCATCACTTACAAATGTAAATGAAATGTGACCGGACTGCTGCTATCCCGGAGAAGGGGATGTTTTAGGAGGGTTTCCGGAGACTCGCTCTGAGGGCGAGCCTCCGGGAGGGGACGGCTAAGCGATGGTTTCGAGCCGATTCTTTGTCTGAGCTGCTGCCGCTTCCGCTGTGAGGTCGCCTTCGCCGAGCTTGCGGTGGAAGAGATCGAGGGCCTGACGGTACATCAGGATGGCCAGTTCGGGGTCGTAACGCGGGCCTTCGTCGCGCATGAAGGCGTGCGCTCCGTTGACCTCAAGCCAGGTGAGGCGGGTGCCGAGCTCGTTCAGGCGGGCGAGCACCTTCATGCGGCCTTCGAGCGGGATGTGCGGGTCCTGGCGGCCCCAGATCATCAGAAGCTCGCCCTTGATGTCGCCAGCGCGCTCGTAGGAGTTGTCGTTCATGCCCTTGCCGAGGCTGTGCTTGTGGATATCGGTGGCGTAGAAGCAGGTGGCGGCGAGAACCTCGGGGTTCATGGCGCAGCGGAAGGCAAGGTGGCCTCCGATGCAGATGCCGAGGGCTCCGATGCGTCCGGTGCAGTCGGGGCGCGACTGAAGGTGCTCGATCACGGCGCGGGCGTCGGCGTCGTAGCTGTCGAGGGTTTTGGTGGTCTTCAGTTCGTTGCCGCGGTCGGCTCCGGCCTGGTCGTAGGCAAGCACGGTTCCGGCGGGCTCGAACTCGTGGTAGATCTCGGGGGCGGCGACAACGTAGCCGTGTCCGGCGAACATGGCGGCGGTGCGGCGGATGGGGCCGGTGATCTGGAAGATTTCGGAGTAAAAGACGATGCCGGGGTAGCGTCCGGGAGCGGCGGGACGGGTGATGTGTACCTGCATGGGCCCGTTGGGTGTGTCGAGTGTTACAAGTTCTTCAATAACAGTAGCCACAATCAATCTCCTTATTTTTGAATCAACGGTTGCGGAATCTGGTTCCTTTAGTACCCTGAGGACAGTATCTGGAGTCATCAGAGCTGTAGGGAGATACCGAGCGATGAAGCATGTGGTTAGCCTGGACGGCCTGCGTGGTGCAGCCGCCCTTATGGTCGTTGCGTTTCACTACCTTCCCCGAACAGGCACTGGTCCGTTTGGGCAGCTGGCCTCGTTTGGCTGGATTGGGGTAGATATCTTCTTCGTGTTGTCGGGATTTCTCATCACAAGCATTCTGTATGAGCAGCGTGGCGCGGAGCATTACTTCCGCAATTTTTATATGCGCCGCATGTTACGGCTGTCTCCTTTGTACTACTTTCTGTTTGTCATGGCGCTGGTTCTGACGCCGGTGCTGCATATTTCCTGGCGTCCGATGCAGCTGGCGATGCTGGTGTATGCGACCAACTTTATCCTCCCGGTGGACGATTCGCTGGCAAAGCTGGGGCCGTTCGATCTGTTTCACCTGTGGAGCCTTGCGGTCGAAGAGCAGTTTTACCTGCTATGGCCGTGGCTGGTCGGGAGCCGCCTGTCGAAGCAGAGCCTGCAGAGGATCTGCGTTGCAGGAATTATCGCCGCGCCCCTGTTGCGACTGGCGATGCTGCATGAGCATTTCCAGACTCTATGGCTCTACCAAAGTCTTCCAGCCCGGATGGATGCGCTGTTGATGGGGGCTCTGCTGGCCCTTGTGCCCAGACCGTCTCTGCGGTCGGCGTGGTTGGCTGCGGTGGTTGCGCTTGGGGTCTTCGGCGCGACAGTCGCGGTGGGACACTCCGCATTCTTCCAGTCGCCTCCCATTCAGGGAGTGGGGTACAGCGCGCTGGCGGTACTCGCGGGCTCAATCCTTACGATGAGCCTTTACCCCGGCAGCGTGGCGGGGCGCATCTTCTCGCTGAGGCCGCTGCGGTTTTACGGGAGATACAGCTATGGCCTGTACCTCTGGCACTACCTTTTCCTGGGGCCGTTTACGAGCCTGCGGCAATGGATCGTGGGGCATATGGCTTCCGCCTGGCTGGGGGGGATGGTCTCGTTTGCGGTGACATTGCTGCTCTCGACACTGATCGCGCTGGTGAGCTACCACGCACTGGAAGCTCCCTTCCTGCGCTTGAAGAAGTGGTTCGGCGTGTCCACCCTAGCGGGCAAGGGGAAGGAATCGGGACGAGGGAAAACCGAAGATGCGGAGCTGGAGACAGCGCCAGGCCTCCACTGAGTAGAGCACTATCTTGTACTGAACTCCGTACTCTGAAGGCCAGCCTGAGGGGTGCGTGCTCCAGTCGATGGCAAGCGAGGGCTGGCGGCGGTCGAAGGTCGAAAGAATCAGCGCCGTCCTGCCAAGGTGGTAGGGCGAACTGACGACCTCGGCAGAACGCCAGTCGTGCTGGTGCATGATCTCAGCCGAGTAGTAGATGTTCTGGATGGTGTTCTGGGCCTGCTGCTCCTCGAAGATAGCGGATGCGGGGACTCCCTGGGTGGCGGCGAAGAGCGCCATCGTGTGGGCCTCGACGAAGTGATTGTGGGCCGGTCCGCCGGTCATGATGATGCGGGGCGCGACGCCTGCCTTGTACTCGCGCACGCCTTCGAGTACGCGCTCGCGCTGCTCGGGCGAGGGGGAACCATCGAGCCGGGAAGGGGTTCCCAGAACGACGATGGTGTCAAAGTGCGTCGTCGATCCGCTGTAGTGAGGGATCAGGAAGAAATTAATGTAGACGACGGCTGCGACAAAAAAGCCAAGCAGCAGGAGAGCGAGAACCGTTCGGCGAAGAAGCTTCACGCGATTAAGGTAGCAGACGATCCGGCATATGGATCGGGCGCGAGGATTTTGTGGACCTCGGCGAGAAGCGCCGGAAGCGAAAACGGCTTCGTAAGAATCTTCCATCCCTGCAGTGCAATCCGGTCAGAGTGCAGGGATGGAAGGATCGCCCCGGAGATGATGAGCACGCGGAGCGAAGGAGACAGCATCGTCAGCTCGCGTGCAAGATCGAGTCCCGAGCGCTGAGGCAGGGAGTAATCCGCAATGAGCAAGTCGATGCCAGGCGAGCGGCGGAAGATGTGAGTAGCCCGGTCCGGATCTCCGGAGAGGTAGACCGTGTGGCCTTCGTGTTCAAGAAAAGTACGCGTGAGCGACCGGATATCCGGATCGTCATCAACTACGAGGATTCTGCCAGTGCGCTGCGGAAGGGAGTGTTCGGATTCAAGGTACATCGTGTCTCTGCTTCGGTGTTTCAGGCTTGCGTCGTTGTTGCGATACGCGGACTGTCCGCGATCCCCGATCGTCGTTCCCTGAAACTGAGACGCTCAACAGCCTGTGAAAGTAAGCCAGGGACTTCTTTTCTGAACCCATCATCCTCCATCCACGTGTCTTTAAAGTTAATTTCCCGGAATGTCGATGAATTGCGTATGCAACTCATTGCGCTAAATATTCATCGCGTCGCGGAGAGATCATGGCTTCCGAACAGATAGGTCTGGAAATGGCGGTCTCAGCTTTGTTGACCCGCATTGACCAGTTGACGACGGAGATTCTGATCGGCGGCGTTGGCAAGGTATTGCCGGAGCACCTGGAGGCTCTTGCGGCGGAGACGGATCAAGGTGGTCTGCCGGGGCCTGCAAAGATGGCTAGGGAAGTGGCAGGCAGAATGGCGAAGGTGTCCTCGGAGGATGCGAGGCTGTCCGTGCTTTGCAATGGCCTTGCCGACCTTCGCGAGTCCTTGACGAAGGCCGAGGTCGCAACAAACGAAGGTGGCGCGGAAGAGGAGGCTTCTTCTTCAATCTCGCTGTCGGAAGACACTGAACTGATTACGGACTTTCTCGTGGAGTCGCGAGAGCATCTGGCCCTGATCGAGAGCCAGATGATGGAGTTGGAGCGCAATGCTGGCGCGATGGAGGTGCTGCACTCTGTCTTTCGTACCTTCCATACGATCAAGGGGCTGGCGGGGTTCCTGGAATTCCGCAGGATTCAGGAGGTCGCGCACGAGGTCGAGACGCTGCTGGATCTCGCCCGCAATGAGAAGATGACGATCACCTCTGCGGTGGTAGACGTGATCCTCGAGGGCGCAGACTATCTCAACACCGAACTGAACCGGATCGAAGCCGAGCTGGGGGGAGGACCACACACCTCGACGGTCAACAATCGGGAGCTGGTAGGCAGGATCAAAGCCCTCGCGGAGGGACGTGAGGAAGACGCTTTTGTAATGGAGGAGAAACCCGCAGAAGCTCCTGTTGTTGCAGAACCGGAGACGGCGCAGGCTTCTGAAACACAGGAGAGCGTACCGCAGAAAAAAGAGGTTGCGGTAATGCCTGCGCGTGCGGCGAATGCGGAGGCGAAGCCTGCGGTGCGTGCAGCGAACGAGGCGACAAAGGCTCCGGACACCAGCTCCGTGAGAGTAGAGACGGCAAAGCTTGACCACCTGCTGGACATGGTGGGCGAGATGGTCATTGCGCAGTCGCTGATCCGGCACAACCCCGTGCTTACGGGTACGGAAGACGCCCGTCTGCTGGCCGACATCGCGCAGCTTACCCGCAACACGGCCGAGGTGCAGCGCATCACGATGGCGATGCGCATGATCCCGATCGGGCAGCTCTTTCAGCGCACGGCTCGCCTGGTACGCGACCTCTCGCGCAAGGTGGGCAAGGAGATCGTCCTTGAAACCTCCGGCGAAGATACAGAGCTGGACAAGACAATCGCGGAGGAACTGACGGACCCTCTGCTTCACATGGTAAGGAACTCGGTCGATCACGGCATCGAGACGCCGGACGAGCGTATCGCCACAGGAAAACCACGCGAGGCGCGCATCTTCCTGCGGGCGTATCACCAGGCGGGACAGGTGGTCATCGAGATCGCCGATGATGGACGCGGTCTGAACAAGGAGAAGATCCTCAAGAAGGCGATCCAGAACGGCATCGTCGGGGCAGACGAGCAGCTCTCCGACTCGGAGATTTATCAGCTGATCTTCGCTCCCGGCTTTTCGACCGCGGACAAGATCACCGATGTCTCCGGACGAGGCGTTGGCATGGACGTGGTGCGACGCAACGTCGAGAAGCTTCGCGGTCGCATCGATACGCACTCGACTCCCGGACAGGGAACGACCTTCCATCTGCGGCTTCCGCTGACGCTGGCGATCATCGAAGGATTGGTCGTGCTTGTCGGATCGAGCCGCTACATTGTCCCAATCTTCACCGTGCGTGAGATGTTCCGTCCTACGCCCGATCTGCTTTCGACGGTGCAGGGACGCAACGAGATGGCCCTGGTGCGAGGAAGCCTGCTTCCCATCGTGCGTCTGCATAAACGCTTCAACATACCGTCGAAGACCGTGGATCCTTCCGATGGGCTACTGGTCGTTGTCGAGTGCGGCGAGCGTCAGTTCTGCCTGATGGTGGACGATCTTGCCGGTAAGCAGGAGGTCGTCATCAAGGGGCTGGGAGAGACCTTCAAGGACATCTCCGGTCTCGCAGGCTGCGCCATTCTTGGCGATGGCCGCGTTGGACTCATTCTCGACATGGAGGGTATCTATCGGGAAGGAGCTGCATGACGCTGCGCAATTCCGGTGCGGTTGTTGCAGAGGGTGGTGGAGCGTCAACGCAGTTGAAGCTCCACAAGAGGGAGTTCGAGCAGGTCTGCCGCACGATGTACGACAGCTTCGGGATCGACCTTGAGGGTAAAGAGGTACTGGTGGCGGCGCGGCTGGGAAAGAAGCTGCGCGAACTACAGTTGCTATCCTTCGAGAGCTACCTGGAGATGGTGCGGAAGGATGCCTCCGGCGAGTCGCTGACGGCGATGGTGGATGTACTGACGACCAACCACACGAGCTTCTTCCGCGAACCGAAGCACTTCGACTATCTGCGCTCGACGATTCTTCCGTCCTTGAAGCCGACAGAGACGATTCGTATCTGGAGCGCAGCCTGTTCGAGCGGCGAAGAGCCATATTCCATCGCCTTTACGCTGTGCGAGGCTCTGGGGGCGGGAGCGGAGACGAGGGCAAGCATTCTTGCGACCGATATCTCGACGCGTGTGCTGGAGATTGCAAAGCGCGGAGTGTATGAGGCCGACCGCTTCAGCACGATGACGCACGACAGGATGCGGCGGCACCTGCTCAAAGGCTCAGGCAATTCGAGCGGGCTCTACATGGTGCGAAAAGAGATTCGTTCGATGGTCTCCTTCCATCGTTTGAACCTGATGGAGGACTTCGCGCAGGTGGAGAAGTTCCAGGTCATCTTCTGTCGCAATGTGATGATCTACTTCGACCGCAAAACACAGGAGGCACTGGTGAGGCGACTTACGGATCAGCTTGAACCAGGAGGATATCTTCTGATCGGGCATGCAGAGAGCCTGAATGGCGTGGAGCACGATCTCAAGTATGTCTGTCCGGCGACCTATCGCAAATCTACCGCAACCACCAGCACGCTTCGCCGGGGGCGCACCACCTGATGGCATCCATCATCGTGGGAATTGGGGATTGTGCGGTCAGCAACGATCCGGATGCGGTACTGGTGACCTATGCGCTTGGCTCGTGCATCGCGGTTACGGTCTTCGACCCTGTACTGAAGATCGGAGGCTTGCTGCATTACATGTTGCCAGACTCATCGCTCGACCAGGAGAAGGCGCGAAAGCGCCCCTTCGTATTTGCGGACACAGGAATTCCATTGCTGTTTCAGCAGGTCTGCCAGATGGGAGCATCGCGGTCGCGGCTTGAGGTGGCAGTGCTAGGAGGCGCGCAGGTGATGGAGAACTATGGGAGCTTCCACATCGGCAGAAAAAATCATCTTGCAGTGCGCGAGATCTTCGCGAGAGAGGGGATTGCCGTGCGTTGGGAAGATGTGGGAGGAACGCAATCGCGCACTGTGCGTCTTGAGCTGGCGAGCGGGAAGATCGGGCTTCGTCGTGGCGTAACCGAGGAGGTTCTGGAGCCCTCCGGAAGAGGGAGGGGAGCGGGGGTATGAATATGAGCAAGAAGATCAAAGTGCTGGTTGTGGATGATTCGGCCATCGTGCGCAAGATTCTCACAGAGACGATCTCGGCGGAGAAGGATATGGAGGTTGTGGGCACCGCTCCCGACCCCTTCATCGCGCGCGACAAGATTCTCTCGCTCAAGCCCGATGTGTTGACGCTCGACATAGAGATGCCTCGTATGGATGGGCTGACCTTCCTGAAAAAGCTGATGGCCTATCATCCGATGCCGGTGATCGTGATCAGCTCACTCAGCCAAGCCTCGTGCGAGATCTCGATGGAAGCATTGCGCAGCGGCGCGGTCGAGGTGATGGGCAAGCCGGGAGGCCCCTACTCCATCGGAGACCTGCGCGCTGCATTGGCCGGAAAGCTTCGTGCCGCGGCCAACGCTCATATTCGCAAGCCTTCTGCTGTCTCAACTGCGCCACTACCTCCTGCGTACCCTGTGACGACTCCTGTATCGCGAATCGCCTCCTCCGAAAATCTTGTACTCGCTATCGGAGCTTCAACAGGAGGCACTGAGGCAATTCGAGTGGTGTTGGAGGGATTGCCGGAGACGACACCGGGAATCGTGATCGCACAACATATTCCGCCTGTGTTCTCCGAAGCGTTTGCGAATCGCCTGAATCGCCTCTGCGCGATGGAGGTGAAAGAGGCGCGTGATGGAGATGAGGTCAGGCCAGGACGCGCTTTGATTGCTCCTGGTAACCTGCACATGGTTCTGCGTCGCAGTGGAGGAGTGTATCGCGTTGCCGTGTGCGACGGCCCGCAGGTCTGCTATCAGAGACCTTCGGTCGATGTCCTGTTCTCTTCGGTCGCCGAGGTCGCCGGCAGCAACGCTATCGGCGTGCTGTTGACCGGCATGGGGGCAGATGGAGCACAGGGACTGCTTCGCATGAAAGAGAAGGGAGCTCGTACGATTGCTCAGGATGAAGAGAGCTGCGTCGTCTATGGGATGCCGCGTGAGGCTGTGCGTCTGGGAGCGGTCGATGCGGTGCTTCCTCTCTCAGGAATCGCGAATGCACTTCTGCGGCAGACCCATGTAGTGCGAGTGTGATCGTTCGAGGAATAAAAGGAAGAAAGATGGTTGTAAAAAAAACAGCGCTGCCAGGGGTTACCTGGCAGCGTTTGGTATGGGGGGAATAACAAAGCGACGGAAGGAGTATCCGATAGCGACATTGAAACCGGAGGACTCTCCGACGACTGTATGACCGAGGCGAAGATCAAGCTGAAGGTTAGGACGGACAGTCCAGATGGTTCCTCCGTCGATGATGTATCCACTGGTATGCTGGCGTCCGTCGTAGAGCGGGGCGTACTCGACATAAACAGCGTGGTGAGGGGTTACGACGCGACCGAAGTCGACCGCTCCCTGTGTGAACAGGCTGCGTCCGTGTGGCGCTCCTGAGATGGACGCGAATGTAATGCTGCTGAAGGAGTAGAAGTTTTTCGGAAGATGGTGAGAAACGGAGAATGCTTCGTACGGGTCCCATGCTCCGGAGCTGAGTCCTCCCGTGCCGCTTGGAGCGCTTAAGCCAGTCGCAAAAGCCATAGGCCATGCGCTTTCTTCGGGACGAAGGCGAAGCTTTACGCCGAACTGAATATCGTCAGACTGGGTAGGGTCTCCACCGGAGACGTGCGAGTTGGGCATCAGAATACGTGCTTCGATGCGGTTGTTGATGCCATAGCGAACGAACGATTCGGGAAGATCGAATCGGCTGCGATGATCGTCATTGGTCCAGCCCACGCCGTTCTCTGTCTCAAGGCTGTGAGTTGGCACCAGCTCCGGTCCTGTTCCCGTGGAAGGACGATCGGTAGTGATGGGCTCAGTCTCCTGTGCGACGAGTGTGTGCGTGGCAAGAAGAAAAGAAGCTGCGAGTACAACGGAAAGAGTCTTCATAGGTGTACAGCGCATATCGGCTGTAATAGAGCGGCAAAATACGTTACCTGTGTGTGAGGAGAGGTAAAGGAAGTTCTCCCTGGGTCGATAACGTCATTGCCGACGTCCATCGTTGATAGTTTTTCCCGCGTCAAGCGAGCACGGTCTGGCGAAAGCTTGAGAGGACTTAATGCAGATCCCCGATATTTCCACACAGACTACGAAGCCAGTGGTGGCGGATGGTATAGCCACCGATAAACGTGCCGGAAAGTACCTTGTGTTTCAGCTTGGCAAGGAAGAGTTCGGAGCCGGCGTGATGAAGATCCGAGAGATTATGAAGATGCAGGAAATCACGACGGTTCCGCAAACGCTCCCCTTTGTAGAGGGAGTCATCAATCTGCGTGGACGAGTGATTCCTGTGATCGACCTTCGCACGAAGTTCGGTCTCGAACGCCAGGAACACACCGAGCGAACCTGCATTATCGTCGTGCGTACACAGTCACCGGAAGGCGAGTTGCCGATGGGCATCATCGTGGATGGTGTCGTCGAGGTGCTGACACTTCACAGTTCCGATATCGAAGACACCCCCGACTTCGGTCGTGGTGGCACGAATCCCTGCTTGCTGGGGATGGCCAAGATCAAGGGCAGGGTAAAGATCTTGCTCGATATGGATGAGGTCCTGAGCAATCAAGAGCTGCAGGGCATCAGTTCAATGTTGCAGTAACCGCAATTCAGAGAGGAAAGACTCGCAATGAATTCGACAATGACAATCGGTAAACGCTTTATCGTTACCGCTGGGGTGCTGATGGTGTTAACCGCCATCATGGCAGGGATCGCAATCAAAGGCTTCAATGGGGTCAGCGCAGAGGTCATCGGCCTGACCACCGATACGATTCCCGGAATGGTCTATGGAAACGCGATGAACTACGATGTCGCAGACATGCGGGTTTGGCAACTCAGATATATTACGTCCGCCAACCAGACGGATACGCAGCAGATTGCGCAGGAGTTGGCGAAGGTTCGCGAGAAGTTTAGTCAGGATGAGAAGAGCTATGAAACATATCTGGTTCAGGATCAGGATAAGCAAAATTTTGCGCGGCTGAGGACCTATGTCGAGAACAGCGATAACGGGTGGGCAAAGGTCGTCGCTCTGCACAACTCGAGTAAAGTCGCGGAAGCAGCCAATCTCTACACCTCCGAGGTCAGAGAGAACGTCATTTCGATGTCGAACGTTTTGAATGACATGGTGGATTGGAATAAGAAGGGCGCGGATGCTTCCATTGCGGAGATTATCAAAAACACCAAGAGCGCATGGTGGTTCACGTTGGTGACAGCGATCGTCGCCCTGGTTGCAGGAGCAGGAATCGCATGGTTCATGATCTCGACGCTGAACAGGCAGATGCACCAGGTTGTCGCAGAGCTGACGGAGGGCGCAGAGCAGATTGCGAGCGCCGCTTCGCAGGTGGCCTCTTCGAGCCAGTCGCTGGCACAGGGAGCATCGGAGCAGGCGGCTTCGATCGAAGAGACCTCGGCTTCGAGTGAAGAGATCAACTCGATGGCGCGGAAGAATACGGACAACTCTCGTTCGATGGCGGAGTTGATGACAAGCTCGTCGGATCTGATTGGAAAGACGAACAAGGAACTCGACGAGATGGTGCTCTCGATGGATGAGATCAACGAGTCGAGCGGCAAAATCTCGAAGATCATCAAGGTGATCGACGAGATTGCCTTCCAGACGAACATTCTCGCTCTGAACGCGGCTGTTGAAGCTGCACGAGCAGGTGAGGCCGGCATGGGCTTTGCCGTGGTCGCCGACGAGGTGAGGAACCTGGCGCAGCGTTCGGCTCAGGCCGCGAAGGACACGGCCCTGCTGATCGAAGAGTCGATCGCGAAGTCGAACGCTGGCAAGAGAAAGGTCGATCAGGTTGCAGACGCAATCCAGAAGATCACCGTGGATTCGTCGAAGGTGAAGACGCTAGTGGATGAGGTTTCGCTTGGAAGCGAGGAGCAGTCGCGTGGCCTCGACCAGATTGCACGTGCCATTACCCAGATGGAGCAGGTAACGCAGACCTCTGCTGCCAATGCGGAGGAGAGTGCTGCTGCCGCCGAGGAGCTGAATGCGCAATCGGACAGCCTGCGCGATGTGGTGCTTCGTCTGAATGCGATGGCTGGAAGCGCCGGTCAGGTAGATTCGAGAAAACATCCCTCGGGGTTGCGGTCGCGTGTCTCCGGAGCAGCGAAGCATTCGATTCAGGCTGCTGTATCGTCTCTTCCGGTTGCTGCGCGGTCGAAGGTCTCAGAGGAAGAGAAAAAGACTTTTCCCCTGGAGACGGCTTTCCACGAATTCTAAACTTCGTCTCCGCTGCGGGGCTTCTCTCCTGAGAAGAAGCCCCGCAGTTTTTTATTTAACTGAAGAGAAATTCTTTCGTGCGTAATTCCTTGACGGTGTCACGCAGCTTCGCGGCCTTTTCGAACTCGAATTTCTTCGCGGCCTCGCGCATCTCTGTTTCGAGCTTTGCGATGTAGCCGTCGAGCTCGTCCTGGGATGCAAACTCCGGCATCTCTGCGGTCTCTTCGGTAAGGTCCGCGTAGTCTGCATTGATAATGCTTGCCAGCGTCATCTCCGCCGGACGCACGATGGATTGCGGCGTGATGCCGTTTTCCTTGTTGTAAGCTTCCTGAATCTCGCGGCGGCGATTGGTTTCGTCGATGGCGCGCCGCATCGAATCGGTCATCTTGTCGGCGTATAGAACGGCGCGACCTTCGAGATGACGAGCTGCGCGTCCGATGGTCTGGATCAACGATCCCTGCGAACGAAGGAAGCCTTCCTTATCTGCATCGAGGATGGCGACGAGCGAGACCTCCGGCAGGTCGAGCCCTTCGCGAAGAAGGTTGATGCCGATCAGGACGTCATACTCACCCTTGCGAAGATCGCGCAGCAGCTTGATGCGCTCCAGCGTCTCGATCTCGGAATGCATGTAGCGGCATCGCACGCCGACCTCGGTGTAGTACCCGGCAAGGTCTTCGGCCATGCGCTTGGTCAGAGTGGTCACGAGTACGCGTTGGTTCTTGCTGGTGCGGTCGCGTATCTCGGCAAGCAGGTCGTCGATCTGTCCCTTGATGGGGCGTATCTCGACGATGGGATCGGTGAGGCCCGTGGGTCGGATGATTTGTTCGATCACGACGCCCGCAGACTTCGTCAGCTCATACGGACCGGGCGTCGCGGAGACGTAGATGATCTGCCCGGTGCGCGACTCGAACTCTTCGAAGCGCAGAGGGCGGTTGTCGAGCGCGGAGGGAAGGCGGAAGCCGTAGTCGATGAGGTTCTGCTTGCGCGAGCGGTCGCCGTGCCACATGCCATGAAGCTGCGGTACGGTAACGTGCGACTCGTCGATGAAGATGAGGAAGTCGTTGGGGAAATAATCGAACAGTGTTGGTGGCGGCTCGCCCGGCATACGGCCGGAGAAGTGGCGCGAGTAGTTCTCGATGCCGTGGCAGTAGCCGACGGACTTGATCATCTCAAGATCGAAGCGCGTGCGCTGGTGGATGCGTTGCGACTCGACGAGGCGGCCTTCTTTTTCAAGCTGCGCCTCCCACTCGGTCATCTCGGAGACGATGGAGTCGATGGCCGTGGACTTGCGCTCGGGCTGCACGACGTAGTGGCTCTTCGGGTAGATCGGGAGCCGAGAATACTTTTGCTTGACGGAACCAAAGAGGGGGTCGATCTGCGAGAGCGAGTCGATCTCGTCGCCGAACAACTCGATACGGTAGGCGTTCTCGTCGTAGGTGGGGTAGACCTCGATGATGTCTCCGCGCACGCGAAAGGTCCCGCGGCGGAAGTCCACGTCGTTGCGCTCGTAGAGGATTTCGACGAGGCGGCGCGTGATGTCTTCGCGGCGCAGGCGCTGGCCTTTTTCGAGCATCAGCAACATGCCGTAGTAGGCCTCCGGCGAGCCGAGGCCGTAGATGCACGAGACCGAGGAGACGATGATGGTGTCGCGTCGTTCGAAGAGGGAGCGCGTGGCGGAGAGGCGCAGTTTGTCCAGCTCCTCGTTGATGGTGGCCTCTTTTTCGATGTAGAGGTCGCCGGAGGGAATGTAAGCCTCGGGCTGGTAGTAGTCGTAGTAAGAGACGAAGTACTCGACGGCGTTGTTGGGGAAGAACTGTTTGAACTCGTGGTAAAGCTGCGCGGCGAGCGTCTTGTTGTGTGCGAGGATGAGCGCGGGTCGGTTGACCTCGGCGATGACGCTGGCCATCGTGAAGGTCTTGCCGGAGCCGGTGACGCCGAGCAGCACTTGGTCCTTCTCGCCGGCGCTGAGGCCGGAGACGAGTTCGCCGATGGCGCGGGGTTGGTCGCCCTGCGGTTTGTACGAGGTGGTTAATTGAAAATCCATCAACACATAAGATAGTGGAAACGAGGAGGAAGTTGCGGAATGAGCGAGGGAACCCAGTTGTGGCTGATTCGCCACGGGGAGACGGAGTGGAGTCTGAGCGGGCAGCATACCAGCCGGACGGATATTTCCCTGACCGATGAGGGCAGGCGGCGCGCAGAGATTCTGCGGGATTATCTGAAAAAGACGGTCTTCAACGCAGTTTTTACCAGCCCGATGCAGCGCGCGCGGGAGACCTGTGCAATCGCGGGGTTCGGCGACCGGGCTGTGATCGAGAACGGTCTAAAAGAGTGGGATTACGGGGTTTATGAGGGCAAGACGACTCCGCAGATCCGGCAGGAGATTCCCGGCTGGAACGTGTGGAAGGACCCGATCATCGAAGGCGAAACCGCGGAGCAGGTGGGCGAGCGCGCCGATGCTGTGATCGAGCGAGCTCTTGCTGCTTCACCCGCCGGAGGCAGGGTGGCCCTGTTTGCGCATGCGCATATCCTGCGGATTCTGACAGCGCGGTGGCTCCGGCTGGAGGCTCGTCAGGGCAGCCTATTTATCCTCGGGACGGGAAGCGTCAGTGTGATGGGGTGGGAGCGTGAGACTCGCGTGGTTGCTTCCTTGAACCGTGAGTTTGAGTAGTCCCGCGGGTCTGAACAGGATGCTTGCGCGAGATCATCCGCTGCGCGTGGTAGATACCGCTGTGTCCGCTGAAGAGGTAGCTGACGACGCAGGCGATGGCGGCGAAGGCTCCGGCCTCGGGGCCGAACAACTCCAGTGCCATTAGGCTTCCTGCGATGGGGGTATTGGCCGCGCCTGCGAAGACGGCGACAAATCCCATTGCGGCCAGCAGGCTTGAGGGCAGAGGAAGGATGCTGGAAAGGGCGTTGCCGAGGGTCGCGCCGATGAAGAACAGCGGCGTGACCTCCCCCCCTTTGAAGCCGGAGCCGAGGGTCAGCGAGGTGAAGGCGAACTTTGCGGCGAAGTCATAGCGCGGCAGGTGTTCGGAGAAGGCCGCCACGATGGTCGGGACTCCCAGACCGATGTACTTAGTCGTTCCGATGGCGAAGACAGCCAGCGCGACGATGATTCCTCCGAGGAAGGGCCGCAGCGGAGGGTAGGGAACCAGCTTGCGGAAGGTGGCGGCAATGGCGTGGGTGCAGCGTGCGAACCCCATCGCGGTCAGTCCGAAGGCGATTCCGGCGGCGATGGCTGAGAGAAGGCTCACAGGTGTGAGCGGAGATATCTGGGTGACGGTGTAGACCGTGTGGTGCACTCGCCACAGGTGCGTGGTGTAGTCCCCGGCGAAGGCGGCGACGAAGCAGGGGAAGATGGCGTCATAGCCGACGTTGCCGATGGTGAGCACCTCCAGTCCGAAGACGGCCCCGGAGAGTGGGGTTCCGAAGACGGAGCCGAAGCCTGCGCTGATTCCAGCCATCAGCAGAGTACGGCGGTCGTGCTCTCCGAAACGGAAGGGGAGCAGGCGCAGGAGGCGTGTGACCTGGTCGGCAAGCGCGGCTCCGGTCTGGACGGCCGTGCCTTCACGTCCAGCCGAGCCTCCGAAGAGGTGGGTGACGAAGGTTCCGATCAGGATGAGCGGCGTCATGCGGGCTGGGATGGTCCGGTTCCGGTCATCGCGGGGGCTGACGACCTCGGTGTGGATCTCGTCCAGAATGAGGTTGTTGCCTCCCTCGACAGAGCGCCCAAGATAGTAATAGAGGGCTCCGATGCCGAACCCGGCGATGGGGAGCAGGGAAATGAGCCAATAGTGCGACTCGCGGGTCCGTGTCGCCCACTCAAGGCTGATCAGCAGGATCGCGGAGGCAGACCCCGCAAGCGCACCGACGAGGGTGGCGAGGACGAGCCAGCGCAGTGTGTGCTGAAGCAGGCGAAGTTTGTTGAGGAAGAAAGACGTGAGTGCGGACAAAGGGCCTCCTACAAAGATCGTAGGAGTCATCAGCGTCGCTTCTTTGCAGGACGCGGTTAGAGGCGGTACCCCATCGCCTTTCCGAATGTGCTTCCAGAGTATCAAGGCACTCACGCCGGGACAAGATGGACCATTTCGGAAAGCTTCTTTAAAGGTTCAAAGAACGCGGACGGACGAGGTCGGCTAAGCTGGAAGCATGTCCTCTTTTTCCGTTCGTCCCCGCCTGATCGTCTTCGACCTTGATGGAACCCTGATCGATTCGCAGAAGGACATCTGCAGCTCGGTCAACGCGATGCTGGTGCATGTCGGCAGGCCCACCCTGCCGGAAAAGGTGATTGCCAGCTACATTGGCGACGGAGCTTCGATGCTGGTGCGGCGAGCCTTGGGCGATCCCGAGGGCGACGTTCACGACGAAGAATATGTGGCGAGCGCACTCGAATTCTTCCTGGGCTACTACCGGGAGCACATGCTGGACTTCACCTTTGTCTACCCCGGGGTGATGGAGTCGCTGGCGGCGATCCGGGCGGCGTGGCCGGAGGTGCCGATGGCGGTGCTGACCAACAAGCCGGTGATTCCTGCGCGGGCGATCTGCGACCACTTCGGGCTTTCGAACTACTTCTTCCAGAACTACGGGGGCAACAGCTTCCATACCAAGAAGCCGGACCCGCATGGCCTGACGACCCTGATTGCGGAGGCCTCGGCGATCACCGGGAAGACGATCACTCCAGAGGAGACGGTGATGGTCGGAGACACCGAGGTCGATGTTCAGACCGCGCGGGCGATTGGAGCGGTCTCGATTGGGTGCAGCTTCGGGCTGGCTCCCGAGCGGCTGGCGGCAGCTGAGCCGGACTTCACCGTGGATTCCCCGGCTGGCTGGCTACGGGTGATGGGTGTACCTTCACTTCAGGTTTAGCCTGCAAGATGCTCATATTATTTAGGTTGCCTCGGCGATCTTTTTCGCGGTACAGCAGAAGGCCCCGGAATCTCCGGGGCTTTCTGTTGTCATGGGAGCACCAACAGGCTTAGCGGATGGTGATGTCTCCGGAGCCGGTATTGGCGTGGATGGCTGGGCCGCCCCCGTTGACCGAGCCGCTGATATGGTGGCGGTTCAAGCTGCCCTGCATCGTGATGGGCTGGGACACCGAGACGCTTCCGGAGCCAGTGTCAGCCGAGAGCGTGAAGCGGGCGGAGCTTCCTAGGTTCATCGAGACGTTTCCGGAGCCGGTTGAGAGCTTCCAGTCGGAGGTAGGCTGGCCGGTAACGTCGATGTTTCCCGAGCCGGTCGAGGACTTGAGAGCGCCGGAGAGACCGCGGAGGACGATGTTTCCTGAGCCAGTTTCGGCGCGGACGTCGCCGGGCGAGGTCTGCTGGAAGTCGATGTCTCCCGAGCCGGTGCCGAGGGTGGAGGCTCCGCCGATGCCCTGAGCGTGGATGTTTCCTGAGCCGGTCTGAGCCTTGAGGGTGGAGCCGACGTTTTCGATGGTGAGATCGCCGGAGCCAGAGGCAGCGTCAAGGACGGAGGCGCGGGGGAGGGTGATGTCGTAGTCGATGGAGATATTGCGGAAGAGCTCAGAGTTGCGCGTGCCGATGGTGACGGTGTTACCGTTCTGCACGATGGGAGGGTTGCTGGCGATCTGCTGAACGCGGGCGTCGGCATCGGAGCCGAACCAGTTCGGGCTGGAGTGGACGCGACCCGCGATGTGGACCTGGGTGTCGGAGCCGGGGTGGAGGTGGACGTTTCCAGAGCCGGTGATGACCGAGACGGTGGGCGAATTGCCGACAGTGAGCGTGCGTTCAAAGTGCCCATCCGCGGCGTAGGCGGTCGTGGCAAGGGAAAGGGTGGCAATCGCGAGGAAAGAGCGTGCGGTCATGTGTTTGGCCTCCGGTTTAGTGTTGCTTACGCAGAGAGAGGGGAGTTGGTTCCAAGGAATTTTGAGGAAGATAAAAATAGAAGTCTGTCCGGGCAAGGGTGGGGATTCAACCCACCCTTTGCGATAAAAACTGCAAAAGATGGGGCACCCGGGCTTTTGTGGCCGTGTTCGATGTGACTGCTACTGCTGGAGAATGACGGTGTCCCCAGCGTTCAATCCGGAAAGAACCTCGGTGCGGGTTCCATTGGAGATTCCGGCCTTGATCGTGACCTTGCGGCGGCCCTTCTTCTCGTGGGTGTCGGGGATTTCGACGGAGGCGTTGCGATCCTTGTCGTAGATAACCGCCTGCTCGGGGACGGTGAGGACGCCCTTGTGCTCTTCGAGCAGGATCTCGGCGTTGGCGGTCATGTTGGCCTTCAGCTCGCCGCCGGGGTTGTCGATGGAGACGCGGACCTCGAAGGTGGTGACGTTGTCCTTCTCGACTCCAAGAGGGGCGATCTTGGTGACCTTGCCGAGGAAGGTCTTGTCCTTGAAGGACTCGACCTTGATGCGGGCGGACTGGCCCATGTAGACCTTGCCGATGTCAGACTCATCCACCTTGCCCTGGACGTAGACCTGGTTGATGTCGCCGATGGTCATGACGAGAGTGGCGGTGGAGCCCATGACAAGGATGGAGCTGACCGCGTCGCCCAGCTCGACGTCGCGGGAGAGGATGACACCGTCCATGGGCGAGACGATGGTGGTGTAGCTGAGCTGCTCCTCAAGCTGGATGAGCGAGGCCCGGGCCTGTGCAACCTGTGCTTCGGCCTGGTGGAGCTTCGAGGTGTCGACGGTGATCTGGGCGACGGCCTTGTCGCGGGTGTTGGCGGCTGCGAGGTACCTCTGCTGCGCGTCGTCGAGGGCTTGTTGGGAGACGACTCCATCCTGCGACATTTGGAGATTGCGCTTGTAGGTGTGCTCATACATGGGAAGGTCGGGCGCCTCGGCGTTGACCTTGTCGTACTGGATGGCGGCCTCGGCAGCGCGGGCGTTGGATTCGGCGGCGGCGAGCTGCGCCTTCTGAGCGTTGACCTGCGCGATGATTTCAGCCTGGTCGAGCTGGGCGAGGTTCTGGCCTTGGCGGACGTGCTGGTTAATGTCGACGTCGAGGCGGGTAACGATGCCGGAGGCCTTGGATTTGACCTCGACCTTGGTAATGGGCTGGACCTTCCCGGTGGCGACGACGGAGCGGGCGATGTCTCCCTTTTCGACCTTGGCGAGCTGGGACGGTTCGAGCTTGGCGCTGGAGCCGCGGGCGGCTGCGGCGACTCCGAGGATGACGACGAGGACCAGGGCGGCGACGCCGGTCCAGATCCAGAGGTTCTTCTTCTGCTTCCGCTGTGTGGCCAAGGTGCTGCTCCCGCGATGTTCGTTGCGTTCCGGTGAGGTTACGTCTCGAAGCTGGGGTACGCAACGAGGAGGTGGCAGGTTCCCTGAATTTGATTTTTAGACGACAGGGGAGACTGTTCGGAACCGGATCGGGAGAGAAAAAGAAAGATTTCTATGAAAATCAGGCGTACTTTCGCAGGACTCCGAGAACCTTGCCCTGAATGCTGACGTTGGCGGCGGGGGCGTAGATGGGGGCCATCTCGGCGTTCGAGGGCTGCAGGCGGATCATGGTGCCTTCGCGGTAGAAGCGTTTGAGGGTGGCGTCGGCCCCGTCGACCAGGGCGACGATGATCTCGCCCTCGCGGGCGGTGCGGGTGCGCTCGACCAGGACGTAGTCGCCGGAGACGATGTGCTCGTCGCGCATAGAGTCGCCACGAACCTCGAGGGCGAAGACCTCGCGGTTGCCGATGATGTCGCCGAGGGAGATGCTTTCAGCTGTCTCGATGGCCTCGACAGGGCGGCCAGCGGCGATGCGACCAAGCAGTGGCAGACGGTCGGCGCTGCGCTTGCTGCTGCGCGCAGGGAGCACGTCGATCGAGCGGCTGCGGTTGTGTGCTCGTTGCAGAAGGCCCTTGTTCTGCAGGTTTGTGACGTGCTTGTGCACGGTGGCAAGCGAGCTGAGGCCGAGGCCGCTGGCGATCTCCTCGTAGGACGGGGAGTAGCCGTTCTTTTGCGTAAAGCCGGAGAGAAAGTCGAGAACCTCTTTTTGCCGCCGCGTAATAGCCATGCCGAAATTGTAGCGAATAAAAAGCGAATTGCAAGATACTTTGAGGATTATACACTTGACACAGAAAGTAGAATAAGGCGCGATGGAAGATTACTTTTGTTCGCAGAATTTGGCCATGCTAGCCATAATCGCTTGATGCGCCCTATCGCATGAACTGCCGCTCTCGCGTGCTAAACTTTTTGCGCCGAAAAGCACCTTACAGTACAGCGAGCCGAAATACATGAACTCCTCGTCGGAAGCATTTGAAAAATTCTCCACATGGAAGAAATCCAAAATATTACTCAAACTCACCCGGTTTGAAAGCATGGAATTGGTACAGGCTTGCGAGGTTTTTATATTCGCAACGGATCCAGAGGATTCAAAGCTGGTGGTAGCCGTCTCCGAAACTCGCGAATTGTTCACATTCGACGTGGACGAAGCAGTTTTTTCCGTGAAATCGTCCTCGCTGAGTGCAACTCGAAGTTCCGGCGATTGGCTTATTTTTGAAGAATTATGAACTGGCATTTTCCCTCTTTGCAGCAGATGTATAACTCCCCTTGCGGGGCGTGGCTAGCAGTTTTCTGGCGTATTGAGTGCTATGAGATTCTTAATCCACCGGGATTGTCCAGATTCCTCTTCCTTACGCGGAGATTGTGCAAATTTTGGCGTGCCACGCGGAGCGATTCAATAGAAGATGCGACCGCGACGAAATCCATGTATCCCTGATCGACAGGGGAAAGGCGCAAATCCGACCCCAGAGAAAAGTCTTCTCCAGAGGGTACAAGATCAGCATTTCCCTCTAATTTCTTTGCGACTATGCGTAGGCCTTGTGCAATCCGGATTGCCCGCTCTTGCTCGTGAGCAAGTTCTGCTTCTGCATCCTCTATTTCAATAACTAGGTGTGCCCGTTGCGATCTCTTCTCTTCTTGCGTCATGCCTTTATCCCTCTCCGAGGGAAGAAATTAGCATGACATGCGGGGCGCGTCTAGGGATTTCGTTATCCACTTGACACATACGATTCTCTTTGAGATTCTTGGAATAAGGGGATTCCATGAAACTCATCGATGTAGTCGAGACCTTCAAAACAGACGATGACTGCTTGGCATATCTAGAAACGATGCGGTGGCCGGATGGTATTCGCTGCCCCCTCTGCGGCGGTTCCGAGATATCAAAAATCACCCGCAAGAAACTAAGCAAGAACAAGCGCACGCGTATTTATCAGTGCCTAGAACCGACCTGCCAGCAGCAGTTCTCTGCTACCTCCGGAACAATCTTCAATGACTCCCATTTGCCGCTCGTGAAGTGGCTCATGGCCGTAGCTCTCGTAGTGGACGCAAAGAAGGGTATCTCAGCAAAACAGCTTCAGGAGCATCTTGGGATTGGTTCCTATAGAACCGCGTGGTACATGGCTCATCGCATCCGGAAGTCGATGGAAATTAGTGTCCGAGAACCGCTCACGGGAATCGTCGAAATGGACGAAACCTACGTAGGAGGTCGTTCTCACGGTCCAGCAGGACGAGGACGCTCCCTCAAGAACAAGGAAGTTGTGATTGGGATGAAACAGCGGAATGGAGAGGTGCGGTTCTTCCACGCCATTAACGCCTCATCCGCAACCATCGCAAAGTTCATCAAGGAGAACATCTCTCCCAGCGTCGAAGCCGTAATGACGGATGAATGGAATGCCTATCCGAAGGCCATGATCGAAGCCAGCATCCATGGCTCGAAGCACAAGACCATCCGGCACAAGAGCGGAATCTATGTAAACGGGGACATTACGACGAACGGAATCGAATCGGCGTTCTCGCTGCTAAAGCGCGGCATCCTCGGCCAATTCCACTGGATCTCCGTAGAGCATCTGCACCGCTATCTTGCGGAGTTTGAGTATCGGTTCAATGAGCGTAACAATCCGCAGCGGTTTCAGAAGACCCTAAACCGTATGACGACAACCGCACCTATGACTTACGCGGATCTGGTGCGATAGCGGGAATCACCTTCTCGGCCTTACCCTTGATCCGCAAGTTTTTCTTCGGTTTGGGCGCGGTTTTGAGCATCCGTTGCAGGAGAGCGTCGAATTTTTCCTTATCGACTTTCATGTGCGGCGGTTGCGTTCCCGGCGATTTGGGTTCAGGCTTCATGCGATTATGATAATCCCGGATATGAGGGGATATGGACGATAAACATGCAGAGATAGTAATCAAGGGGCTGTTGGGCGAACTGAAGAAAAGCTGGGAATTTGCGGCAGCACAAAAATCAGTCATTTCCCAATATGTTGGCGACAGCTGGGACACAGAGATTGCAGATCGACAAAAGCTTTTGAAGATTTCGCCGGACGATCTAGAGCGTCTCTTTGATCTTGTAACATTAGGCGCTCCAGAAAGTAATCCGTTAGAGGGCTGGGAGGCTGTAGTTCGTCGGTTACTTGACGATTAGGGGCAGAAACTTCCAAAATAGGCGGCGTTTTCATGTCTTGCATTTCCTAGGGTTTATATTCTCCCGTAAACAGGGAGGTAAGTTTGAAATTTATATATGGATTGTCATGGGCTTCTGCTAGATTTTCTGTTCTATGGCTTTTCCGTATGCCCATTACTTTGAGTGCCCTGAGTGCTCCGCGACCATTCTTCTCCCGCCTCAAAGCCCATTAGGAAAATATGAGCATCTACAATATCAACCCAGCAGTACTTGGCCTCCAGTTTTTCTATGCACTCAGACCGAAAGTTGGTACGACGCTCAATCACTTCGCATCCGTCGGGCAATAAAAGAGACGATGGCCCCAGACTTACAGTTAGGGATTTGGCACTTCGAATCTTTATGTGGCCACAAAAACTGCGAAAGGAAGCATTGGTTATTTGCCACCTGTAGCGCCAAAGTGTCCAAAATTGTCGCCATTGAAAAGGTACGCTCTTTAGGGAATCCACCCATTCCTTGCAATGCAAGACACTACTTTGAATGGAATGGTGGCGAGATAAGAGCGGATTGGTTAGAGGCGCATTTTTCTTGATTGCGGATATCATTTCAGCAGGAAATTACACCCATATGCGGGGCGCGTCTAGGGATTTTTAGTGGAGAATCCTTCAATTTCTTACATGAACCGTTTTATCTAAAAAAGCCATCGTATTGGCGGCGCACGTCGCAATTTGCGCTCCTCCGCAGATAAGAGCATAGTTTCCTCTATACTCGTTTTCCCATGTAAAGACCACGCTGAACGCTATGAGATTAGCTAATGGGCCAGTGTCTGCTGCTGGTCCTGCCGATACGTAAATAACCCAATCAAAGGCAGGTCTTCCATTTACGTCTCGATCTGATTCTTGAGCTTCGGTATAGCGCGGACTCGAAGCCAAAATATCTCGAAACTTAGTTGCATACTGGCTAGCTAGCGTGGAATCGCAATCGCACTGAAATGCCACTCTCGTCTTCTGAGCTTTTGCCGGAAGAGCAATCCCTGCGGAAATGATCGCTATTACAAGTAATCGCCGAAACATATTTACTTGGCCACCTGATGTTTCATGCCGTCTACAATCCGCTCCGCGACCTTGCTGAGACCACCTTTACGGAAATGAGGAAGTAGAATCGAACGATCTCCGGCATCCATCGCCCATACGATGGCTTTATTCTGAACCTGAATTAACTGGACATTGGCCTCGTTCTTATCCTTGCCACCCCACGCGGTGTTGTACCAATGGTCATCCTGCTTAAGGCTAAGGCCGGTCATGACATAATCCGCATCTTTGTCGTCAGCTACGACCAAGACCTTGACGTGCTGTTTCAGGATTTCGGCAGTAATAAAACCGTCGAGATTCCCTTCCATTGGAGCAACAAAGACCTTTGAACCGCTCGGGATGCCCTGAGCGTGACCTGCCAAAGCGCAGAAACCGAACATTACCGCAATAAGCAACCTCTTCATGGCCGCAATTCTCCCTCCTTAGTCCAACTATAGTTGGGATTTCATTCCCAGCTTAGCCCCACGATAGTTGGGATGGCAAGGGATATCTGCATCGCGGTTGGGGAGCGCATTCGGGAACTCAGAACGAAGCGCGGTTGGCGGCAGATTGACTTGGCAGAATCGGCGGGAATCAGTGAAAATTATGTCTCCGATCTGGAGACAGGGAAGAAGGAGATCTGTATACGAACGCTGGAAACCGTCGCTGGCGCTCTAGGTCTCTCTATTTCGGATTTCCTGAAGGGCGTTTAGCGGTTTTTTGGAGCCGGATTACAGCAGATACTTTCTAATCCGTTCCCACCATCTCTGCTTTACCGATATAACCTCTGGGCATTCCGCGAATACCTCCCGGTTGAGGCGCATGAGCATCAGGGCGGCTTCGGCATCTGCTCGACCGCCATCTTTCGAGGCCATTAGTACGTAGGAATCCATCAGATACTCGATCGCGTGACCAAGAATCTCCAATGCGCGCCCTTGTTCGCGGGAAGGACGGCGGGTAACCACGGTTTTAGGTAGAGGCATAACGGGCCGATCAATGTAAGCCAAAGCTTACATGTAGTCCGTAGCTTACATCCATTCTTTCCATATGGCAACGGATATCTGCGTTCGTATCGGACGGCGTATCCGGGTTCTCAGAACCCAGAAGGGGTGGACGCAGGCCATGCTGGCCGACCACGCGGAACTGGCGCGAGAACACCTGTCAGAACTGGAAAATGGGAAGAAAGAAATTGGAGCGAGGACGCTGGAGCGGATTACGAAAGCGCTCGGCGTGAAACTGACTCAGTTCTTCGATGGAATATGAAGTCACGGTGCATCTCTATCTCAAAGTCCATGCAAAGCCTCTAGGCTGAATTTCCCTTGCAACATGGATGGCCTATCGTGTTTTCTTTATTTATTTCCAAATTTCGAAAAGCGATAGGAAGACACTACATTGCCCGACAACAACGACAACGAGGAAGAAAGTCCACTTCACTATGAAAGCGGAATACCCGTATTTGGTCCTTCTCCTCAAGATGAGAACACCCAGCGCAGAACTGAACGCAAAGCCCAGCATGCCTATGAAGAAAGGCAAATAAGCATCCAGTCCGGGATGCTTCTGACTCAAATAGCACTTGTTGTGTTCGGGATTATTGGCGGGGGAATAAGTATTTATCAGGCATATACTGCCCACGTCAGCGCTGATGCTTCCATCATTTCTGCCCAAGCAGCCCAGAGTGCGGCTGATACAGCGAGAGAGGGGCTTCAGGAAACCAGAAATGAATCTCGGTCTTCCAACGATCAATTTAAATCTCAACTTGGCAGACTGGATGCCAGTATCAAAGCAGCACAAGAACAAGCTACCGCAACTCATGAATTCGCGATCCAAGCTCAGCGGTCGGCTGACTATGCCAAACAATCTATAGATACTTCGGTCGCTTCCGAACGTCCATGGGTGGGAGTGACTACCTTTTACGTTGAATCCCACGCCGAAGGACAAACGGCTAAAGCGCATTTTATCCTCGGTAACACCGGAAAGAGACCCGCGAGCACCACCGTACGAGTAACGAGGAGAACATTCAACTCGTTGCCGCCGTCCCCCTTTGCTGGCGATAATAATCCGACAAGCGTTGCATTCCTTTTGCCCGGCGCAACGGCTAGTACGATTTATAATTATGAGTTTCCCTTGGGATTCATCCAATCTTCGAAAAGAAGCCATTCGAACGAGTTTTTTATTGCCGAAATAATCTATACGGACGTTGAGACTGGCGTAGCTTACATTACCCACTATTGCTCGTTTTTTGATCCTTCGAACACGGATGTCCCCTTCCCCTTGTGCACTCGCTATAACGACGCAAAATAAAAGAAGGGATATTTTCCACGTTTGGCTAAGCCAAATGTATTTATAACTATCGTGTCCGGTCTGTGCCTCAAACAAACTGAGCGTTTTCATGTATTTTTCTTTGAACGTTGAATATGAGCAAGTCATTCAAAAAGGAATGCCCGGTCTGCGGAAATATCGTTCTGCTAACGCACGGCGATGTAATCGCATCGGATGGACGATACGAAAAAGTTTGCCTCAACTGCGGTCACTTGCTAAAAGGCTCTGTTGAGTTCGGTACTGTATCCGGATCAAATGCGCCAATGCCAAAAGATAAGAGCGATCAGGGTTGATCCATTTCGCTGGTCCGAGATAACCGCAGCCGTGTTCTACTTTTGGCCAAGAAATCTCTAAAAGCGCGTTTGCGTTGACGCCCTCAATCCTCTTTCCGCATTGGGGACATGGAATATCAACCCATTGCTCAGGATTACGATGTGGGGCTAGCATAGTTCTTCCTCTTCCTTCTGTGTGAAGTGCATAAACCTCGATACTTTTTGGATACCCCAGGCCGTTTCAGGAAAACAGCAGCTTTAGGAGAGGCGATTCCCGAATTGAACGGGGGTGTGTGGAAAAATAGACATTTTCTCTTGATGCCCACCGCGCTCATGCACCAAGGTTAGAGCACCGCAGGCGTTTGAACGCGTCAAGAAAACAGTTTTAACAGCGGGCACTGTGTTGCTTCGAAGGAGAAAAACATGCAAGTTTTGATCGTTGAAGATGATGCTGCCTTGGGCCTGTTTCTACAGAAGGGGTTAAAGCTGGAGGGCCACGATGTGGACTGGGCGGGAGATGGGGAGGCGGCGCTCGAGCAGATGCGCGAGCGCCGTCCGGACCTGGTGGTGCTGGACCTGAGCTTGCCGAAAAAGGACGGCATCGAGGTTCTGGAAGAGATGCAGGGGCACTTCGGAGATATCTCGGTCATCGTGCTCACGGGGCGCAGCCTGGTCGATGACAGGGTGAAGTGCCTGAACCTGGGAGCGGACGACTGCATGTTGAAGCCCTTCAGCTTTCACGAGCTGACGGCGCGATGCAGGGCACTGCTGCGCAGGAAGCAGAGGTTTGCGAACCCGGTGCTGCGGCACGGCGACGTAGAGCTGAATCGCATGGAGCGCCGCGTGACGCGCAACGGGACCGAGATCGAGCTGACGGGCAAGGAGTTCAGCCTTCTGGAGTATCTGATCCAGCGGTCGGGACGTTGCTGCAGCCGAGCGGAGCTGCTGGAGCGGGTCTGGCAGATGTCCCCCGAGGCGGGGACGAACGTGGTGGACGTGTATGTGAACTATCTCAGGAAGAAGCTGGGGCCCGCCGGGCTAGACGATGACGGAGGTCATGCCGTGATCGAGACAGTCAGGGGGGAAGGCTATCGCATGGGCTCGGCGGGAGGAAAGAAGCTGCCGGGTCGAGTGATTGCTCCAGCGCACGAGGCGGTATGGGCGAGGGCCTGAGATGGTTATCAATTCGGTGGTCTCGGAAGGTCTGGCAGAGCGGATCGATGAGCTCGTGCATGGGATGTGCCAGCCGTTGACGGTGTTGCAGTGCAGGCTGGCGCTGGGAAGCTTGAGCGGTGAGCCGGAGGCGATGCGTTCGGCGATTGGCGAGGCACTGAAAGAATGCTCCCGGTTGAACGAGACCGTGTGGGCGATGCGGAAGGTGCTGAAGTCGGCAGAAGGGCAGGAGTAATCGATATGGCAGGTGGAACGGTTGTGAGCGGAGGAAGAATTGAGGCCGGGCCGCTGTTCAGCGCGGCGCCAGGCCGGAGGGTCGTGCTGGCGAGCGCGGACGCAGGTCTGCGGGAGCGGTTACGAAGCTCGCTGGTCGGGATGCGGTGGGAGGTCTACGAGGCAGCGGGAGGAGCGGAGGCGATTGCCCGACTGGACGATGTGAGGCCGGAGGCGCTGCTGATCGATAGCTGGCTTCCCGATCTCGAGGTGAGCGAGTTCACCGGGCAGGTGCGGACGATGTATCCGACGGTGGACCTGATGCGGATGGATGGCGGCGCGGAAAGCGATGGAGCCGGAAGGGCGCGGAGTCCGCGGAGGAATGAGCTGCTGCACGCTCTGCGCGAGGCGCAGGATACTCTGGTCGCGACGGTTCCGGTAATAGCTGCAAATGATACGGCGGCGTGGAATGCTGCTCCTGTGGCAGTGCCGAGTGGGCCGCGTGTGGTTCTTGCGCCGAGGCCTGCGTCTGAGGCTTTGTTGCCGGAGATGATCGGCGAAAGCGAATCGATGCGAGAGCTGGTGCGGATGATTCGGCTGGTGGCTCCGAGGACGACGACGGTGCTGATCGAAGGAGAGACGGGCTCGGGCAAGGAGGTCGTCGCGAAGGCGATTCATCGGCTGAGTGAGCGTTCGACAAAGCCGTTTGTCGTGCTGAACTGCGCGGCGATTCCTGAGGCTTTGCTGGAGGCGGAGTTGTTCGGACATACGCGGGGGGCTTTTACCGGGGCGGTTAGCTCGCGCACGGGACGGATTGAGGCCGCGCATGGAGGCACTCTGTTTCTCGACGAGATTGGAGAGATGCCGTTGGCGCTGCAGGCGAAGATGTTGCGCTTCCTGGAGTGCGGGGAGTTGCAGCGTGTGGGAGATAACGAGCTGACGCGTGTGGATGTTCGCGTGATTGCGGCAACGCATCAGCCGCTGGAGAAGAGGTCGGAGGAAGGGACGTTTCGCCTGGATCTTTATCATCGCCTCGCTGTCTTTCCGGTGGAGGTTCCAGCGCTACGCGATCGCATGGACGATGTGGAGTTGCTGGCGGAGCATGTACTCGCGGTGATGGGGCAGCGGATGCCACGCAAGAGGCTTGGAGCATCGGCGGCTACGAAGCTGAAGGAGTATCACTGGCCGGGCAATGTACGCGAGCTGATGCATGTGCTGGAGCGCGCCGCGATTCTGGCGGGAGACAGCATGGAGATCGGATCTGAGGAGATTCGGTTTCGGCGTGCGACGCGGTGAAAGGATTTTAAGGATCGCTTCCGGCTCTCCCGGGTTGGAACGATGTGTAACAAAATGCAGTTGCAAGGAAGGATTCAAGTCGCTTAGAGCGCTCTCATTCGAGAGCGCTTTTTTTTGGCGCGTGAGATGCATGAGCAGAAGTGGAGGACTTGCGATGCAGGTGACGACACCTTTGAGCGATGCGCTGACGCGCTATCTGGACCTGTCAAACGAGCAGATGAGGCTCACGGCGGAGAACATCGCCAACGTCGATACGCCCGGATACAAGACGAAGGGCTTCGACTTCGAGCAGGAGTTTACGCGGCAGATGAATATGTCGGATGCGACGAACCAGGCGGAGGCCGAGGCGCAGGATGTGGATGGCCTGGTGGCGCGGCCCGACGGCAATAACGTCTCGATGGACCGCGAGGGCGTGCAGATGGCGAAGGCGCAACTGCAGTTCAAGCTGGGTGTGCAGTTGCTGAAGAGCGAGTACTCGCAGGTGATGAGTGCGATTCATGCGGAGGCGAAGTAAGCGATGAATTTGTTTGGCGTGATGGATGTAAGCTCGTCGGCCCTGAAGGCCGAGAGGGTGCGGGCCGAGGTGGTGGCCTCGAACATGGCCAACGCGGAGACGACTCGCACGGCGGATGGTGGGCCGTACCAGCGGCATCACGTGGTCTTCGCGGCTGAGGGAGATGGAAGCGACGGGTTTCATCATGCGCTGGTTAATCGTCTTGTCGGCAACGGACTTCCTTCCCTTGAGGGCGGGTCGCTGTTTGGCGAGGGATTGACGGATGCGAAGGGCGTGCCGGGAGGAGTGGCGGTGAACAGCGTAATTGCGGATAACAGTGCTCCGCTGCGCAGGTACGATCCGCAGCACCCGGATGCGGGGCCGGATGGATATGTGTCGTATCCGGATATCAATCCGCTGACGGAGATGGTGGACCTGATGGGAGCGACGCGTTCGTATGGCATGAATGCCTCGGCGGTGCAGGCGGAGAAGAACATGGTGAACTCTTCGCTGGACATTTTGAAGTAGTGCGGTTTCGAGATTGATTTTGCGAGGTGAGAGATGAGCGATGTGCTGATGGGAAGCGGAGTTTCGGCGGTGAATGGGGCGGGGTCGATGGCCTCACAGGTGTGGAGTTCCGGTAGCGGCTCCGATGAGGGCGAGCAGGGGACTCCGTTTGCGGGACTGATGAAGTCGATGGTGGAGCAGACGAAGTCTCTCGACGATCAGGCTTCGTCTGCGGTGACGGGGCTGCTGAGCGGTAAAGGTGTGGATGTTCACCAGGCAATGATCGCAACGCAGAAGGCGAACATGGCGTTCGAACTGACGTTGCAGGTGAGGAACAAAGCGGTCGGCGCTTATCAGCAGATGATGGGCATGCAGTTCTAAGCAGTTGATGAATAGTGTTGGCGTGAGAGCGCCGGAACTCGGGTGAGAGCGAGCGAACGGAATGGCTGAGACAGGACAGACGGAGAGCGCGGGGTTGCAGAGGCCGGAGACGGTGATAGTGAATCCGCCGGGAGATGGAGTCGTGGAGCGGGTGATGGCGATGGCGTCGTCACTGCGCGAGAAGCTGATGGCGATGCCTGCGAGCAGACGCACGTGGCTGATGGCTTCAGTGGCGTTTATCGCGGCCATGTGTGCGGTGATGGTGTGGTACGCGGGCCGCAGGGACTGGAAGACGCTGTTTACCGGGCTCGACGGCAAGGATACGCAGATGGTTGCGCAGGAACTGGGCACTGCGGGGATTCCTTACCAGACTACGCCGGACGGAAGCCTGCAGGTTCCAGCGGAGATGCTGGATAAGGCTCGCATCGAGGTCGCGGCGAAGGGAATGCCGCAGACGGGGCGGCTGGGGTTCGAGATCTTCGACAAGCCGAACTGGGTGGGAAGCGAGTTCGATGAGAGGGTGAACTATCAGCGCGCTCTCGAAGGCGAGCTGGAGCACACGATTGAGACGCTGGGTGTGGTGCGGTCGGCGAGGGTTCATCTGGTACTACCGAAGCAGTCGCTGTTTACGAGCGAGGAGAGGGCGGCGAAGGCTTCGGTGGTGATGAAGCTGAAGAAGTCGTATCTGGGTGAGGAGCAGCAGGAGGCGATTCGCAGTCTTGTTGCGGGAGCGGTGGATAATCTTAGCCCCGATGATGTGAACCTCGTGGACGCGGATGGACGAGTGAGTCTCAAGCCGAAGTCGAAGAATGCCCTGGCTGCCGATGTGGAGCAGGAGATGGAGGCGAAGCTGGTGGCGATGCTGGAACCGCTGGCAGGGCACGACAATGTTCGCGCGACGGTGAATGTGAGTTATGACGAGGGCAGCGAGGTTCGCAGCGACGAAATCTATGATCCGACGCAGACGGCCGCGCTGAGCTTGCAGAAGAGCGAGCAGGTCTCGCAGGTTGCGCCGAAGCCGATGGGGGTTCCAGGCACGGCGAGTAACTCGCCCGCAGGAGCGCCGGAGGGAGCGGTGCAGGGATCTCAGGCAGCAGCTGCTCCGGGAACTCCGCCGCTGTTGCAGAAAGAAGCTGCGTTGCCGGTATATCCGCAGCAGGGCGCGGGTGCGGGACAGAGTCTTCATGAAGAGAACGGAACGTATGGCGTGACGAAGCACACGATTCATACGGAAGAAGGACCGGGGCGCGTTCGCAGGGTGACAGCCGCGGTGGTTGTGAATGATCGCAGCGCAATGGAAGGCTCGGGCAAGTCGCAACATACAGTGTGGAAGCCGCGCAGCGCAGATGAGATGCGAAGGTTAGAGCAACTGGCGCAGGCGGCAGTGGGCTTCGATGGAAGGCGCGGCGACCAGGTGGTGGTCGAGAATGTGAGCTTCAGTACGAACGCGGCAGATGCGAAGCCTCCTGTAGTGGAACAGTTGATGGAGCAGGTCAGAACACTGGCGCGCACGCAGCCGGGGTTGGCGAAGACGGCGATTCTTGGACTGTGCGGCGTGCTGCTGGTGCTATGTGTGCTGCGGCCGGTAGCGAAGCAGATGGTCGCGACGCTGCGGGCTCCTGCGTTGTTGCCTGCGGGAGCCGAGGGAGTTCTGGTTTCGGAGAATATGCTGGCGGGACCAGTGGAGGAGATGCCGATGCTTCCTCCGCTCACGAAGTCGCAGGCCCAGCATCAGGCGATCTTTGCGCACGTGGCGGAGCACATACGGCGTGAACCGGCGCAGAGCACGCGGCTGGTCCAGGCATGGATAGGGTCGTCGACAGAGGAGAAAGAGTAATGGTGGCGCAGGGACAGATGGCAATGGGACAGGGAATGCAGCGGCCTCCACTGATGCTGCCGGAGACCTCGGGGTTTGAACCTCTGGATGCTTCGGGGTTGCGGAAGGCGGCGATCTTGATGGTGGCGTTGGGAGACGAGCTGGCAAAGACAATCTTCCAGGGGTTGCCGGAGTCGGACGTGCATCGCATCGCCGAAGAAATCACTCGATTGGGTGAGGTGCGCGCACAGCAACTGACGCAGGTGCTGACGGAGTTCTACGGGCTGCTTGAGACACAGCAGTACATGGTGCGCGGCGGTGCGGAGTATGCACTGAAGCTACTGACGGAGGCCTTCGGTCCGGAGAAGGCAGAGGCTCTGCTGGCGCAGGTGAGACGCCTTCGTGAGCAGGCAAATGGCGACATGGCTGCGTTGCAGAAGATGGATCCGCAGCAGCTTTCCAAGTTTCTGGAGAACGAGCATCCCCAGACGATTGCACTGGTGCTGGCGCATCTGGATGCGAAGAAAGGATCGACGATCCTGATGCAGCTTGAGCAGACGTTGCGCGTGGAGGTGGTAAAGCGGCTGGCGGAGATGCGGCAGTTCTCTCCGGAGATGGCGCAGAAGGTGGCTCTGGTGCTGCATCAGCGCATGGAAGGCATGGGAAGTGGTCGCAAGTCGTACTCTGGCTTCAAGGCCGTAGCAGACCTGTTGAACCGTGTAGACCAGACGGCGAGCAAAAACATTCTTGAAGAGATAGAGCAGGAGCAGCCGACGCTTGCGCTGGGGATTCGCGACCTGATGTTCACCTTTGAAGACCTGCAGACGGTTCCGATGGAGAGTATTCGCGAATTTATTTCTATGGCGGACAAGCGTGTGTTGGCCATGGCGTTGAAGGGCGGACGCGAGAATCTGAAGGCGCATCTGTTCAAGGCGATGAGCTCTCGCGCCGTGGAGATGTTGAAGGAAGACATGGACGTGTTGGGGCCGGTGCGCATGAAGGATGTGAGCTTGGCGCAGCAGGAGCTGCTGGCGCTGGCGCGTCAGCTTGAGGCCGAGGGCAAGATGATGTTGAAGATGGGAGCCGACGATGATCTCGCTGTCTGAACCGCTGCTTGAAGGTGTTACCGCGTTGCGTCCTGTGCTGCCACTGGAATTTCACGAGATTGAAGATCTCTCGAACCGCCAGGCGGAGATTGAATTTGTAGAGCCTGCTCCGGCTGAGGTTGAGAGCGACAACATGAAGGCTCTATCTGAGTTGGAAGAGAAGCTGCGCACGCAGATGGAGCGGTGTGAGCGACTGATCGAGAAGGCGAGACAGAAGGCGAAGACGGTTGCTCGTGAAGAGTTGCAGGAAGAGTTCGAGGAGAAAGCGAAAAACGAGCGCGCAGCAGTCGCTCGCGTGTGCGAGCAGTTTGCTACGGATCGCATGAAGTACTTTGCCGAGGTGGAAGCTGAAGTCGTGCGGCTGGCGCTGGCGATTGCGGCGCGCGTGTTGCATCGTGAGACGCAGTTCGATCCCTTGCTGTTGCGCTCAACGGTGCGGATTGCGCTGGAGCGCGTGCAGGAGACAACTGCCGTGACACTGCGCGTCCCTGAAGGGCAGGAAGAGGAGTGGAAGGGAATCGTTGCAGGAGTGCATGAGGGCGGTGTGATCGTCGTGGGAGATGCGAAGCTGCAGACCGGAGAGTGTGTGCTGGAGACAAATGTCGGGCGTGTGGATCTCGGAGTCAAAGTTCAGCTCGAAGAGATTGAAAAGGGCTTCTTCGATCTGCTGCAAAAGAGGCCAGCGTGACGAGCGTAGCTGAGGAGGAAGCGAAGGATCTCCTGTCTCCTTATTTTGCGCGGCTGGAAGAGAGACCGTCGTGGCGATGGAGTGGCCGCGTGGTGGAGGCGAACGGGCAGACGGTAGAGTCCGAGGGGCCTCCGTGTTCTGTGGGTGAGTGCTGCGAAATTACAGATTCAGAAGGGCGAAGGCATCGCGCTGAGGTGATCGGGTTTCGCGGAAGACATGTACTGGCGATGCCTCTGGAGGCAACACGGGGAATCCGCTATGGCGATGCACTTTCTGCAATGGGTGTTACGCCGGGAATCGCGGTGGGCGAGGGTATGGTGGGGAGAATTCTCGACTCGCTGGGGATGCCGCTCGATGGTCTTCCTGCGCCGCGTGCGAGCTTGCAGTGGCCGCTTGATGGTGCGGTTCCGCATCCGTTGGAGAGGGTTCCTATCAAGGAGCCAATGGGAACCGGAGTGCGCGTGCTGGATGGAATGCTGACCGTGGGACGCGGGCAGAGGATTGGAATCTTCGGTGGCTCGGGTGTTGGCAAGAGCACGCTGATTGGAATGATGACGCGCAATACTGTGGCCGACCTGACAGTGGTGGGCCTGGTGGGCGAACGCGGTCGCGAGGTGCGGGAGTTCGTCGAGGACTCGCTCGGGGAAGAGGGAATGCGCCGTGCAGTGGTGTTGGTGTCGAGCTCGGACCAGAGTCCGTTGTTGCGGATGCGCGCCGCGTTGGCTGCGACTTCGGTGGCGGAGTTTTATGCATCGCAGGGAAAGCATGTGCTGTTGGTGCTGGATTCGTTGACGCGCTATGCGATGGCTGCGCGAGAGATTGGACTGGCTGCGGGCGAGCCCCCAACAACGAAGGGATACACGCCCTCTGTGTTTACAAGGCTGGCGAAGCTGGTGGAGCGCGCGGGTAACTTCGCAACGGGAAGTATCACCGCCTTCTACACAGTGTTGATGGAAGGAGACGATCAGCAGGATCCGGTGGTGGATTCCGTGCGTTCGTTTGTCGATGGGCACGTGATGTTGTCGCGCTCGATGGCGTCGGCGGGATGGTACCCGCCGGTCAGCGTTCTGGATTCGTTGAGTCGTCTGATGCCTGCGGTGACGAGCAGAGAGCACAAGCAGAAGGCTTCGCTAGTTCGCAGGTTGCTGGCGGCTCATGCGCGTTCAGAAGACCTGCTTCGCATTGGAGCGTACAGGGCAGGTGCGGATGAGGAGCTTGATCGTGCTCTGAAAGCAATGCCTTCGCTACGCAGCTTTCTCGAGCAGGAGAGCCTCGAGCGCACGGATCTGCAGGAGACAGTCGAGCGGCTGACTGCATTGGAGATTTAGCGATGAATCATCTGAAGTCGTTGAAGCGCCTGAGCGCGTTGTATGGGCAGGTGGAGCAGTTTCACTCCGGCGAGGCGCGTGTGGCGGCAGCGCAGGTGCATGAGGCGGAGAGTGCAATCGGTGCGGAAATAAAGATGATTCATGAGGCAAGGGTTGGTGCGCGCATGGAAGAGGGCGATACGATGTCTCGCTCGATGATGGCTGCCCAGGTGGAGATTGCGACGCGAAGGCGACGGAAGCTGGAGCCTCTTCTGGAGAAGCGCAAGGAGGTCAGCGCGAAGGCCAGGACAAGGCATGTGGAGAGCAGGTTGTGGAGCGAGCGCATGAAGAGCCTGGTGGATGGAGAGTCGGCGCGGATTGCAGAGTATGAGGCGCGAAGGTTGCAGGGAGAGATGGATGATCGCTTCCTGTCGCAAAGCAGCACAAAGGATCGTTCCGAAGAGGGAAAGAGATGAACCTCTCCTAATAATGCCGCGAATGGGTTTGGCATGGAGGGTGCATGAATGGAAGACGAGAGGATCTGCGGATGAATATCGCCAGCACTATCGGGATTAAAGAGATGCGCAGTTCGCTGATCGCCAGCTTTACGGAGACAGAAGATCAGGGGCCTCCATTTTCGGAGAGTCTTGGAAAGAGCCTTGCGGATGTTGCTCTGAAGACATCGGAAGAGAAGTCTCCGCAGAAGAAGGTTGGCTCCTGGCAACCGGTTTTGATCTCTTCGCAGAATGAGGTTTCTTCGGAAGAGACAGAAGGACTTCTTCCCAAAGAGGTGCAGAAGGAAGTCCCTGTTGAACAGAATGAGGCAACTCTTCCTGCTATGCAACCTGAAGATACTGCGTTGGAGATAGCGTCGAACACTATTGCGACGGTGAATGCAGCGAAGGATGCCAAGGGTGGCTCTCCTGTTCCTGTGGCACAAGCCAATGCAACGCTCTTGCAAGGAAAGATGGAGGCGAAAAGCCTTTCTGAGGTGTTGGAGAAGCTTGTTATGTCGGGGAAGATGATTGACGCGAGTGGACAGCAGGTGGAGCCTGTAGGGCATTTGCAGATCGCATCTTCACCACATCTGGATGGGGACGAGAAAAGCACTTCTGCAATCGGAGTTGAGGGTGAGAAGACGGACGGTGCGGTCAAAGAGGGCGGTTCGGCGAATCCGATTCAGGAGATTACGGATGCGAAGGCTCCTGTTCCAGTGGCCAAGCTTGATCAAAAGACCCCACGTGTGGTGAGTGGAAGTCGAGAGAAAGATGTCTTGCGTAAGGTTGAGGCTTCGTCACTGGAAAAGAAGGCGGAGCCGCGCAAGGTAGCGAAGGACATCGCTGCTGTGCAGGATGCTTCTCCCGCGACGGTAGCTCAAGGAGAACTGAATACGGCTTCTGTGCAGGCGAGCGGAGAAGTCGGGATCTATATTCCCAATACCGTTACAGATAAAGATGTAGATGCGATGGTAAAAAGCAGCCTGAAAACTGGTCGGGAGAGTTTGTCCATCAAAGGAGTGGGTGGCTCGGGGACAGTCTCACGGAGTGGTAAGAGCGAGGCAAGTAAGGAAGTGTCTCTATCCGATGCTACGCAGGCAACGAAACTCGACGAGCATCAGGCGGGCGCGCCGGTGCTCGATGCAGGAAAAGAAGAGAGTGCGCCGGTTCATTCTGTGAGTACAAATCCTGCTGTCAACCATTCGGTGCAAACATCGCCGATGTCGACAGTGCATGATGCGGTTGTTGTGCCTCTCCATACAGCTGAGAGTGCGACTTCATTCGGCAATGCTGTTGGCGTGAACCTGCATGCGGCAAAGACGCAGGGAAGCGCGGAGGCCTTCGCTCAGCCGTATGAGACGACGGAGCAGCGAACGATTGTTGCCACACCAAACTCGATTGAGGTCGGTGTTCCCGGTGGAACGCATGGTTGGCTGAAAGTTCGCGCCGAACTGGCGGGAGATGGAGGGGTTCACGCTTCGGTCTCGGCTGGATCGGCTTCAGGAACCGAGATGCTGCGGCGTGAACTGCCGACGCTGACAAGCTTCCTGCACCAGGAACAGATCTCGGTGAACTCGGTGGCTGTTCATGCTTCGCCAGGCTCTGACGGACTTGCGGATATGTCTGGAGGAGGAGCGGGTCACAACCGTGAGATGGGGCAGCAGGGAATGAGCGATGCGCAGAATGGATCGCGACAGCAGGGTGCGATGGATATGCGTCGTACCGAAGAAGGTGTTCTTGTGGGAGCCGTGGAAGAAGATGGAGGCGAAGAGTGGCTGCCTGCAACAGGGTATGAGGGAGCGGGCGGCTGGCTCAGCGTACGAGCTTAGGAAGTGATGCTGTAAGGGAGGAAGAGATGGATCTATCGCAGTTGAATGCATTGACGGGACATGGCAGCTCGAGCGAGCGCGTAGCTACGGCGTTGGCCCCAAAGACGCGGAACAACAACACGAACGTAACCGCGAAGGATGCGACCGGAGACAGCGGGAGCAGCAGTTCGGGTACGGACAACACGACGATTACTGCAGATGACTTTCTAACGCTGCTGGTGACGGAGATGAAGAACCAGGATCCCACGCAGCCGACAGACCCGAACGAGTACATGCAGCAGCTGGTTGGAGTGAACAGCCTGCAGCAGCTGATTCAGATGAACCAGGGATTGAGCACGTTCGAGAGTGCGTTTGAGGATGCAGCCGGAGTTGGAAGCGGATCCTAGTCGGATCAATCTTGGGAATGCTCGTACCTCGCTGTTTGAGAAGACGGGCTAAGGGCGGGTTCGCAGGAACACGCGGGAAGTAGAATAAGGGGGGAAAGTATGGGAAATTTTTCGATTGCACTAAGTGGTCTGCAGTCCAGCACCACGGCTCTTAACACCATCGGAAACAACCTGGCCAACATTGACACGACGGCCTACAAGGACATGAGGACGACCTTCGAGGATCTGTTCTATCAGCAGATCGGCAGCACAGGGTCGGGCGATTTGCTGCAGGTTGGCGCGGGAACGCGTGTCAACGGCACGGCGACAGACTTCACGCAGGGAACGAGCCTGCCGACAAATAAGTCGACGGATATGTCTCTGAATGGCAATGGATTTTTTGTCGTCGATTCGCATGGATCGCAGGAATTGACCCGCGCAGGTGATTTTCAACTGAGTCTGACAGGTAAGCTGACGACCTCGAATGGAGCGAACGTGCTGGGGTATCCAGCAAAGAACGGCGTGCCCGATCAGAATGCGAGCCTGGGGCCGATCATTCTTCCGGTAGGTGCGACGCAGCCTGCACATGCCACCAGCAATATCTCGATCACCGCGAACCTCGATGCGGGAGCCTCGGTGGGAGACCAGGTAACGACGCCGGTGAAGGTGTATGACTCGCTGGGCAAGAGCTATGACGCTACGGTGACCTATACCAAGACGGGCTCGAACCAGTGGAACTATCAGGTCTCGATGCCGGCCGGATCATACACGGGAACTCCAGTGAACGACAGCGGCACGCTGACCTTTGATGCGAGCGGTAATCTGACGGCTCCAGCTGGTCCGATCGCTGGAATCGGTTTTCCTGGGCTTGCGGACGGAGCCAGCGATATGAACTTCAGCGTCAACCTGTATGACTCTTATGGAAATCCGACACTGACACAGACGAATGCTCCGTCGAACAACGGCGCGGCACCGCAGGATGGCTATGCCAGCGGCAGCTACACAGACTTTACCGTCGATGAGAACGGGGTGGTGACGGCAAAGTTCGACAATAACAATACGATGGTTGTGGGTCAGGTCGCGGTCGCCACGGTGACCAACATCGACGGTCTGCAGCGTGTGGGCAACAACAACTACATTACGACGTCGGCTTCGGGCGATGCCGTGGTGGGTGCGGCTGGAACGGGCGGACGAGCGACAATCGAGGATATGTCGCTCGAGCAGTCGAACGTCGATATCTCGACTGAGTTTGCGAACCTGATCATCGCACAGCGCTCGTTCGAGGCGAATTCGAAGACGATTACAACCTTCGATTCGGTGACGCAATCTACGCTGGCCATGATTCGCTAAAGCAGGAAACAGCAGATGAGAGATGGGCGGCTTCGGCCGCCTTTTCTTATTGGGCGATGATGAAGGTCTGCTAATAAAGACTGTCCGAAAGCTGGCCATGTGATTGCACAGGTAATGGGCATCATGGCTACTACACCTACACCTCCTATTATCCAGACAAAGATTACCTCCGATCCGGTGAAGCTTCCGATGATGCCTCTGCTGGGTTCTGTTGTCGTCGGTGTAATCGTTGCGACGGTTGCTGTCGGCGGCGTTTTGTACTACCTGCTGCGTTCGGGCAAGGTGCCGCTGCATGTGACGACGACTCCTCCGGCGGTGACCGCGGTTTCTACGAAGACGCACCTTGTTGTGTTGGAACCTCTGCTCGCGAATCTGGCGGATAGCTCGGGCAGCGCGTATCTGCGGCTTGGACTTACGTTGCAGGTTGCCGATCCGGTTGCGGAGAAGGGCAAAGAAAAAAAGGAAGAAGAGGCGAAGTCCACAACCAAGGATGAAGATGCGGGCGTACGCGATACGGTTCTTTCGGTGCTTGGGCGCGAGACTTCAGAGCAGCTTCTGGCTCCTGAGGGCAAGGAGAGCCTGAAGAAGGAACTAAAGACTGCACTTGCCTCGCACAATCCCGAGGTAAAGGTTACGGATCTGTTTCTTACTGAGTTTCTGGTGCAGCGCTAAGCAAGAGTGGGAGAAAGCTATGTCGGAGACTGAGCTGGCAAAGGTGGAGACGACGGAGGGGGTTGAGGTGCAGGCGGCGATGTCTGTACCGCCAGTTGCATCTGTCGCTCCGGTTCCACCACAGCCTGGAATGCAGCGGATCGAAGAGCATACGCAGTGGCCGTTACTGTCGCAGATGACAGTGGCTGCAACAGCGGGGATTCCTTTGAGTGGTTTCAAGGTGAGAGATCTGCTGCGGTTGGAGGCTGGGAATGTGGTGGAGAGTGCGTGGCCACATACGGAAGACGTTCTTCTTGAGGCCGGACGCGTGCATGTGGCGTGGAGCGAGTTTGAGGTCGCAGACCAGAAGCTTGTGGTGAGACTTACACGGCTGGCGTAGTCAATGTCGGGTGACGGAATGGGATTTGAAAGACAAGACGCGATGGAAGAGATCAAGCAGGGTGGTCTGGCTGGCGTGTTGGTGCGGCTATGGTCGAATCGCCGCCTTGCAAAGGCTGGACAGGAGCGCCAGATGGAACTGCTGGAGGTGCTTCCATTGGGAAAGCGGCAGTTGATGTTGGTGCGTTGCGGCAAGGAGTGCTTCCTGGTGGGAGGAGGCCTCGACAATATCGGGTCCATCGTGAAGATTGAGCCGAGACAGCAGGATGAGCTATGCGGATGAGTCTCGTGAAGCTGTCGATGATTCTACTGCTGCTGATGCCTGCGCTTTGCATGCGCGCATCTGCCGCAGGTGTAAGTGCGAAGTCATCCTGGGTGAAGGGCGGTGCTGCGGCGTTGCGTTCGGCCCATGCAGGAGCTAAGAAAGCCGCGGGGAAGACGGCAGCGCATGCTGCGGAGGCTGCGAAGTCGGAGACTCCTGCGGCTCATGCGAAGCAGTCGATTGAAGAGGCGATGAAGGCGGACCACAGTGTTCCGTGGTCGATTGTGCTGGGGCTTACGCTGCTTACGCTGCTTCCGGCGCTGCTGCTGTCGATCACGCCGATGATCCGGCTGCTGGTGGTCTTCCACTTCCTGCGGCAGGCATTGGGAACACAGACGGCTCCTTCGAACCAGGTGCTGATGGGACTGGCGCTGATGATGACGTGGTTCCTGATGCAGCCGGTTCTGCTTGAGGTGGAACAGAAGGCCGTGACGCCGTATCGTGCTGGGGCAATCTCTGGTGAAGAGGCGATGAGCCGCGGTATCCAGCCGGTGAAGACATACATGCTGCGCTATGCGCGAGAGAAGGATCTTGCGGTCTTTGCTTCGGCGGGAATGTCTGCGCGTCCGCAGACAAAGAATGATCTTCCGGTGCAGGTTGTAGTGCCAGCGTACATGCTCAGCGAACTGAAGGCCGGGTTTCAGATCGGCGCGGTGTTGTTTCTTCCGTTCCTGTTGGTGGACCTGGTGATTGCAAGCATTACGACCTCGATTGGAATGATGCAGCTTCCTCCGGTGGTGATATCAACACCGCTGAAGATCCTGCTGTTTGTGATGGTCGATGGCTGGAATCTGCTGGCAGACCAGCTGATCAAGAGTTTTTGACGGAGACGAAATGGGACCGGATCAGACCGTTGAGATGATGCGAAGGCTGTTGATCGAGGCGATGCTTCTGAGCGCGCCCCTGCTCCTGAGCGCCTGCATCATCAGCCTTGTGGTCAGCCTGGTACAGACGTTGACCAGCGTGCAGGAGCAGACGCTGACAGCAGTTCCGCGACTTGTCGTGGTCTTCGTGGTTGCGATGATCACGCTGCCGTGGACGGTGCATCGTATGGTGACCTATACGCTTCGCTTGTTTCAAGACTTTCACAGGTACCTGGGATAGCGATGAACGAGCTGGCTCAAACAATACCGGCCAACTGGCCACAGTTTCTGACCTCCGCTCTGTTGGTGATGATTCGTCTCAGCGGTCTGCTGGTCTTTGCGCCAGTGTTTTCGTCGAACGCAATTGCTCCAAGAATCAAGGCTGGATTCGTCTTTGCGGTCACGGTGCTGCTTGCTCCTGCGGTTGCGGCTGTTCCGGATGCGCGGTCGGAGTTGGACATGATGTCGGTGCTGGGAGAGTTGGGCATTGGGCTGACCTTCGGGCTTGCACTGATGATGTTGAACGAGGCCCTGATGTTTGCGGGAATGCTGCTGGGGATACAGTTCAGCTTTTCGCTCGTAAATCTAATGGACCCGAACTCGAAGATTGAAACTCCTGTGCTGGGTCAGATGTTGAGCTGGCTGGGAACTCTGGTGCTGATTGGCGCAGGGCTTGACCGCACGCTGCTTGCTGCGATAGTGCGAAGCTTTCGCTCAGTGCCGGTAGGGCATGCGATAGTGCAGGCTAAAACGGGAGTGGCGTTGGTTTCGATGGCAAGCGGGATCTTTCTTGCAGGAGTGCAGCTTGCGGCTCCTGTGATCGCGGCAGCTCTTGTGGTCGAGGTGACGGTCTCTCTGATCGGAAGGATGGCTCCCCAGCTTCCGGCGATGGTGATTGGAATCCCGTTGAAGACACTCATCTCTTACGGCGTGTTGATTGGAAGTCTCGCTCTGTGGCCGGGATGGATCGAGCAACACTTCTCCTTTCTGCTGGATGAGGCGGGAAGACTGGTGGGGGCTGCATGAGCGGAGAAGCGACAGAGAAAGCAACACCCCAACGAAAAAAGAAGGCACAGGAAAAAGGCGACGGGGTTCGAAGCCGTGAGTTGCTCTCGGCGATGGCGATGCTGGGCGGTGTGTTGATGATGGGCGCGACCGCGCATGGATTCTCCGGAACCTGGGGGAATGTTTACATCGAAAGTCTGCGTTCGGCTGGTATTGGTGAAGTCGCTGGAGAGCGGGGTTGGAACCAGGCCGTATTTCACATGTTGAAGCCCGCACTGCTTCCCGTAGGTCTGGTGATGGCAGCGAGCTTCGGTTGTGCCCTGATAGCTGGGGTTGCACAGAGTGGCGGAGTGCAGGTTCATCCCAATGCGCTTGAGCTGAAGTTTTCGCGCCTGAATCCCGCTGAGAACGTAAAGAATCTCTTCAGCCTGAGACAGGTGATGCGGTTGGTGAAATCGCTTGTGCCTGCAATCGTAATGGTGGCTCTGGGGTGGAGCGCACTGAAGTCGATGATGCTCTCGATGCCTGCGATGAGCATGGTGCGACTACCGATGACGTTCAGCAGAGCGTATGGGCTCGCACTCGATGCAGCCTGGGTGATGCTCGCATGGTCGGCGCTCGACTATGCGGTGGAGTGGAGAAGCTGGAACGAGCGCCTGAAGATGAGCAAGCAAGAGGTCCGCGAGGAGATGCGTGACTCGATGGGCAATCCTGAGATCAGGGCCAGAGTTAAGCAAATTCAACATGCGATGCGCCGTCGCAAGGTGAAGGCGGACATGTCTCGTGCAAGCGTGGTCATTACGAATCCTACGCATTATGCAGTCGCGCTGGAGTTCAGTTTCGAGTCGATGCAGGCTCCAGTCGTTCTTGCAAAGGGGCGTAACATCTTCGCCGCTGATATTCGCGAAGAGGCGAAGTGGTCTGGCGTGCCGATCGTCGAGAATCCTCCGCTGGCGCGAAGTCTTTACAGGATGGTGGAGCCAGGGCAGGCGATTCCGTTTGAGCTGTACTCGGCGGTTGCGGGCATTCTTGCCTATCTCTACCGGCAAAAAGTCGAAGAACGAATGCGCCGTCAGAGGCAGGCGCAACAGATGCAGACAATGCGGTATCCGCTCGCGATGGCAGGTGGAATGCGTGGCGTAGGAGGTGGAATGTGAGCGCGGAAAAGACGATAGCGCGATGGTCGCCTGCGAAGTTGCAGGCGTTGCTGCTGCCGATTGTGGCAATCAGCATGATCTTTGTGATGCTGATTCCAATCCCGAGTTTTGTGCTCGATCTGCTGCTGGCGGCGTCGATCACGGCTTCGGTGATTGTGTTTCTTACTGCGGTGCAGGTCCGGAAGGCAGTGGACTTCTCGGTCTTTCCGACGCTGCTTCTATTGCTGACCCTGTTCCGGCTCTCACTGAATCTTGCTTCGAGCCGCAGGATTCTTCTGCATGGGCACGAAGGCACGGCTGCGGCGGGATCTGTGATCGAAGCCTTCGGACAGTTTGTTGTTGGTGGCAATTACGTCGTTGGCTTCGTGCTGTTTCTTGCGCTGATTGCGATCCAGTTTCTTGTCGTCAGCCACGGCGCAGTGAGAACCGCGGAAGTCACGGCGCGATTCACGCTCGATGCTCTTCCGGGCAAGCAGATGGCGATCGACGCCGATATGAATGCTGGCTTGATCGACGAGCAGCAGGCGCGTAAGCGGCGTCAGGCTATTGCTCGTGAGGCGGAGTTTTACGGCGCGATGGACGGTGCGGCGCGCTTCAACCAGCGCGACTCGATGGCAACAATCCTGATCACCGTCATCAACATCGTTGCTGGGTTGCTGATCGGAGTGATCCAGCAAGGAGCTGATCTTGCGACGGCGGTGAAGACATACACGATCCTCACCGTCGGTGACGGCTTGGTGACGATGATTCCAAGCCTGCTTGTCTCGGTGGCTGGAGGCATGGTGCTCACGCGCGCATCCTCTTCGGGCTCGCTCGACCAGGAGCTTGGAACGCAGCTTCTCAAAGGGCGAAACACGCTTTGGATTGCGTGCGGCGTGCTGGTCGCGCTCGCGATGATCCCCGGCCTTCCCAAGCTGGCCTTCATCCTGATGGCTGCTGGTGTTGCGTTGATTGCGCGTAAGCTTCCCGAAGGTCAGGCGCAGACTGCGAGCACGGACGCTGAGAGCATGCCTGCAAGCAAAGCGAAGGCTGCTGATGTTGCGGCTCCCGGAGAGAACCTCGCATCGCTGCTCAAGATCGACGAGCTTACGCTTGAGATTGGTTTCCAGTTAATTCCTCTGGTCGATGAAAAGCAGGGTGGACAGATGCTGAACCGTGTCCGCGCGCTACGTCGTCATCTTGCGACGGAGCTTGGCTTCATCGTTCCTTCGGTTCACATCACCGACAACCTTCGTTTGAAGCCACGCGAGTATGTCGTGAGCCTGCGCGGAGTTGAGATTGCGCGTTGGCAAACAGAACAGAACTGCCTGCTCGCGGTCAATGTCGATCCGAAGGCGAGGCCGTTACCTGGCGTCGAGACGGTGGAGCCTGCATTCGGTGTCTCAGCGCGATGGATCCAGCCTGGCCTAGAAGAGCAGGCGCTGGCAGCGGGCTACTCGGTAGTCGATCAGACGACCGTTATCGGAACGCATCTTGGAGAGTTGATTCGCCGTCACGCGCACGAGCTGTTAGGGCGGCAGGAGGTGAAGCGCCTTCTCGATAGCATGAACGATAGCTATCCCAAGCTGGTTGAAGAGCTGGTGCCGAAGCTGATGTCGCTTGGAGAGGTGCAGCGGGTTCTGCAGCAGTTGTTGCGGGAACAGGTCTCGATCCGCGACCTTGGCTCCATCCTCGAAGCGATGGTCGAAGCATCGCAGCAATCGAAGAATGTTGTGCATGTGGTGGAGAGCGTGCGGCAGTCACTTGGTCGCGGGCTTGTTCATCCGTTGCTCGATCAGGACGGCGGTCTGAAGGTGCTGATGCTTGACCAGTCGGTGGAGAACGAACTGATGCACGCCTTCGATCCCCAGGGCGCGACGCTCTTGCTGGGCGATGGTTCGCGTTCGACGGGAATGCCTGCGGACTTCCTGCGCAGGGTTGTGGATTCTGTGAAGCGGCTAACCGGATCTGCCTCGACATCGGCCCTTCCCGTGCTCCTCTGTCCGAGTCCGGCGCGCTATCACGTGCGGCGATGGCTGGAGCCGTTTCTTCCTAAAGTCACGGTGTTGTCTCCTGTAGAGATTCCGCCGGAGATCAGGGTGAGGAGCATCGGCACAGTCGGTTGAGCAGAGCGCAGGACAGAAGGCTGAACTTCAAGGGTAAGAAATGGGGACACGGATGAATGCAGGACGATCGATGCCGCTGGATGTGAGAAACGAGGGCTCCGGTATGCCGCAGTGGTTGGGCGAAGGAAGCAGCGATGTGCAGGCGATACCGGTAGTGCAGAGCAGCGCAAGCCCGCTTCACACACCTGGAGAGATCACCGGAGAGGAACGTGATGCTCTGCTGGTGGAGCATCTGGGGACGGTGCGATACATAGCGCGGCGTATTCACGAGCGGTTGCCGCAGCACGTCGATCTCGATGACCTGGTTTCGGCAGGAGTGGTGGGATTGATCGATGCATTCTCGAAGTTCGACCACAGCAAGAAGGTGCAGTTCAAGAGCTATGCGCAGTTCAGAATTCGCGGCGCGATTCTCGACTCGCTGCGCACATTGGATTGGAGTCCCCGTGAGCTTCGTCGCAAGGGGCGAGCGGTAGAAGAGGCGATTCGAGCGGTAACGCAGCGTATCGGGCGCGCTCCTTCGGAGCAGGAGATTGCAGCGGAGATGAAGCTGTCGCTCGCGGAGTATCAGCAGCTTCTGGGCGATCTGAAGGGGCTTGAGATTGGCAGCCTGCACGTGGAGCGCTCCGAGGATTCCGGCGATGAAGAACTGACGTATGTCGCCGGCTCGCCCGAGGAAGATCCGTTGTTTCGCTGTCTGAAGGGAGAGATGAAGCAGCGCCTGGCCGATGCGATCGACAATCTGCCGGAGAAAGAACGCATGGTGCTGACGCTCTACTACTACGAAGAGCTGACGATGAAGGAGATTGGCCTGACGCTCGGCGTGGTGGAGTCTCGCGTCTCGCAGATTCACTCCTCAGCAGTGCTGCGCCTGCGTGCGGCGTTGACAGGCTTGAGAAGCGGTGGAGCCGTGAAGAAGAAAACCGAGAGGAAGCGCAAGACCGCAACGCGCTAGCTCGCGTGCAGAAAGGAGTTTCTGACAGATGGCGATGGAAAGAAATCTTGGACAGGATGAGATCGATGCTCTGTTTGCAGCGGCTAGCGCCTCACCCACGACAGAGAAGGTAGAGGAAGATAAAGAGCCGGAGAAGTATGTTTTCAGTCGTGCGGGGCAGATCAGTGGCGATCAGCTTCGCGCCATCACGACGGTGAACGATCTGTTTGCGCGTAACCTGATGCACTCGATGAGCGGGTGGCTGCGGACCTCGTTCAAGGCCAAGCTGGTCGCGGGCGAGCAGCTTCCTTTCAGCGAGTTCATGGAGCGCGTCTCGCCGATGGCTTACATCTGTTCGGTGCGCCTGGAGCCGCTGGGAGCGATGGGACTGCTGGAGCTTGATCTTGCGATGGTCGCTCCCATCATTGATGTGCTGCTCGGAGGCAGCGGACGCGCCGGGGAGAAGCGCGAGTTGACTGGGATTGAAGAGTCGATCATGCGCTCAGTGCTCGAGATGATCGTGCAGGAGCTGACGCTTGCATGGCAGTCGGTCGGCCTGGAGTTCGTCTTCGAGAAGCGCGAGACCGAAGCGCAGGCTGCGCGCACGATGACGCACGCGGAGAAGACTCTGTGTGTTGGCTTCGAGGTAAGAATGCCCGAGGCGCAGGGCGTGCTGAATCTCTGCCTTCCTGCTGTGGTGCTGAATGCGATCCTGCGCAAGCTGATTGCGGAGGGCGATCGCCCGCGCCGCAGGTCGAAGGAGTCGGCAGAGCGGATGCGCGGGCTGATGGGAGAGTCGAAGGTTGAGGTTCTGTTGCAGCTTCCTGCCATGCGTCTGCGCGCCACGGAGATTGCTGGCCTTGAGCCGGGAAGCGTGATTCGTCTTCCACTGGCGAAGCATGAAAATTCGGATCTGATCGTGGGCGGGCAGAACATGGGCAAGGCCCGTCCAGTGCGCAGCGGAGATCACCGTGGAGCGCGCCTTGAGATGGTCGTGCAGCCGGGAGCTTCAATACCGTCGACGCTGGTGAACTGAGAGGAGAGTGGGATGGAACAGCAGGTTGCAGGAAGCGGAGCGTTAGACCCGAAGATGGAGATGCTATGCGACATCGAGCTGGACGCGACCCTGCGTTTTGGCTCGCGCGAGATGTCGCTGAACGAGGTGCTGGAGCTTGGTCCTGGCACCGTGGTCGAGCTGGATCGGCACGTGACCGAGCCGGTGGACCTGGTCGTGGGAGACAGGATTGTGGCGCGGGGCGAGGTGGTCGTGGTCAGCGGCAACTTCGCGCTGCGCGTGACGGAAGTGGCAGCGCCGCAACTGCGGCTGGAGAGCATACGATGCTTTTTCTAGGCAAGAGATCAACCACCGGGCAGGGAATTGGTCTTTCACAGCTCCCTGCGATGCAGGACAGCGAGTTGAGCTGGGGCGAGGTCAGCTATCGTCCTTCGGGCGAGGTGACTCCGGAGACGGAGGTCGAGATCACAACCGGACGCAGAGGATGCGGAAACCCGCAGTGCGCATCCTCGTGGACGGCTCCGTGGCGCAGCCGGAAGCGTCCGATCTTCGAAGGGCAGTGGGGCTGCGGAGGCCGCTGCGTTCTGGAGATGGTGCGGACGTCGATGCGGAGGGAGTCCTCGGACGGCATACTGGATGCGCCCACGCAGCATCGGCACCGGGTTCCGCTGGGGCTTCTGATGCACTCGCAGGGATGGCTTACGCATCCTCAGCTTCAGAAGGCGTTGGAGATTCAGAAGGAGAGAGGCGGAAGGATCGGAGAGATTCTGGTCGCCGAATGCGGGGTCGACTCCGACCTCATCACACGCGGACTGGGAATGCAGTGGAGCCGTCCCGTGCTCAGTGCCGGAGGATTTTCGCCGAGGTTGATGGCTTTGGTGGCTCCGCGCCCTTTCCTTGCGCAGTCGGGGCTGCTTCCGCTGCGGGTTGCGGGCTCGAGCATCCTTTATGTCGGCTTTGAAGATCGGTTGGATGCCTCGTCGGTCCTCGCGCTGGAGCGGATGAGCGGCCTGAAGGTTGAGAGCGGCGTGGTGAAGACCGGCGAGTACGAAGAGGCGAAGGCCGCTCTACTCGAAAACGCGGCGGTGGATCTGAAGGAAGAGATCCTCGGCGACGTGGACGCGGTCGCGGCCAGGGTAACGGCAGTGCTCGAACAGAAGCAGCCGGTCGCCTCGAAGCTGGTCCGGTTCCATCGTCACTATTGGCTGCGGCTCTGGCTGGAGGCAAAGGCTGGGGGAGGGCAGGGAGTTCTTCCGGTTCACGCCGAGGATGTGTTCGACTATGTCTTTACGGCGGGACGGCTGGCTTAGCTCGATTGCTCCAAAAAGGATTCGAAGTGTTTTTCTATGGTCGCCCCGGAGGGTTATTCTCCGGGGATTTTTTTGCTCGCTTATCAATCAGAAAAGAACAAAACAAAAGGACGTGCCATCAGGCACGTCCTTTTGTTCGGAAATCTTTCGCTTAGCGGGTCGCTTCGCCATTGCTGAGCTGTGAGGGAAGGCCGTTCGAGACCAGCGAGCTGGTCTGCGTGGGGCCGAGGCCCAGCTTGATGATGGCACGCGAGTCCGGCATCAGCTTCGTCTGCCAGCCGTTGTCCGACTGGAACTTCTGCATCGCGGTCTCGGTGGTCGAGTCCCAGTGGCCGGTCGTCTCGGTCATGTAGCCGGAGCGGACCAGCGCCTCCTGAATCTGGGTGGCGCGGGTGTCGTCGATTCCGCGCTGGCCAATCACCGGCTTATGCTTCACCGGCGCTGTGATCTTCGCGGTGGAGGTGTGGCGGCGCGTCCTGGCGAAAGAGGGCGTCAGAGCAGTGGCCAACAGAAGGGCGGAGCTGAGAAGTCGGACATGCCGCATTTAAATAAACACCTCGCGGAACAGATATTCGGGTGCGGAGGAAGCCCCCGTTTACCGATCCCTTAAATTATATCGACTAGCATATTCGTGCAATAGACAGGTTGCCTGGTTAGGTACTATTTTGTTGCGATTTCCTGATTTAGGCCCGAAATCATGCAAAGTAATGCAGATTTTTTTTGCTGCACTGCGGAAACGCAAGCAAAAAATGTGGGGAAGACCGGCTCTCACTTAAAAAGTGCGGGGAGACGGAATGTACCGTCTCCCCCTGTTGTTTGTGGCGGGTTACTGCAGGGTTCCGCCGACGTAGGAGTTGCCGCCCTTCTGGTTGGGAAGGTGGATGACGAAGACCACATCGTCCTTCGGCTTCAGGCTGTTGACCACGGAGCGGTAAGAGGCCTCGTCGGTGATGGGCTTCTTGTTGATCTCCGTGATGAGGATGCCCTTGGCCAGACCGATCTCGTCGGCGAAGGAGCCCGGACGGACACTGGTGACCATGACGCCCTTGCTTACGCCGGACTTCTGCGCTACAGCTGGGGGGATGGTGGAGACGGTGATGCCGAGCTTGCTCTGTCCGGCATCGGACTCCTGCGGGCTGTTGTCGTCGTCGTTGTCGTCTCCTGCGAGATCGGCGTAGGTCTTGGCGCGGTCACCGATGGTGACGTTGGCGGTGCTCTGCTTGCCGTCACGCAGGTAACCGAGCTTGACCGTGCTGCCGATCTTGCGGCCAGAGATGTCGTTCACCAGGTCGTCGCCGTCCTTGATGGAACGCCCATCGATCGTGGTGATGACATCGCCGGGCTGGAGGCCAGCCTTGGCCGCGCCGCCGTTGGGTGAGACGGTGGAGACGATGATGCCGTTCTTGAAGCCGTACATGCGTCCGACTGCCGAACTGAGCGAGGACTGGAAGGTGATGCCGATGGAGCCGCGAACCACCTTGTGATCAGGCCCGATGAGCATGTTGTAGACGTTGGCGATGATGCTGGAGGGCATCGCGAAGCCGACACCCTGCGAGCCCATCGACTGGGTGTAGATGGCGGTGTTCATGCCAATGACCTGGCCGGACATATCAACCAGCGGACCGCCGGAGTTGCCGGGGTTGATGGCTGCATCAGTCTGGATGAAGCGCTGGAACTGGTTGGAGGCAACGCCGCCGGGTCCGGGACCCTCGTCAATCGCTCGGTTCTTGGCCGAAACGATACCGGCCGAGACGGTCTGCGAAAGGCCGAAGGGACTGCCGATGGCGACCACCCAGTCGCCCACTTGCGCGCCGTCGGAGTTGCCGAGCTTGACGGTGGGAAGGGGCTGGTCGGAGTCGATCTTGATCACCGCGATGTCGGTGTCCTTGTCGAAGCCGATCACCTTGGCGGGACGGCCTTCGGTGTCGGGGCCGCTGTTGGGGTCGCTGGCGAGACGGACGAAGATCTTGTCAGCCTTGTCGATAACGTGGTTGTTGGTGATGATGTATCCGCGCGAATCGACGATGAAGCCGGAGCCGAGGGCGCGACGCTCGCCGCCCATCGGGCCGTCACCGTCGTCACCGCCGCCGGGGCCGCCGAAGAAGCGGTTGAAGAAGTCCTGCATGTCGCCCTGCTGATCGTCATCGGGATCGGAGGGCGTGGGGCGCTGCTGCGTGCCGCGGCGGGGGCGGCGAGCCTGGGACTGCTTGGGGAGCGATTCCGTGTTGATATTCACAACGGCGGGACCGACCTGCTTGGCGATCTGCGAGAAGCCGGTGGAAAGATTGGTAGGCGAAGGAATGACCAGCGGCTTGGCGTCGGAGGTGTCCGGGGCCTGCTCTTTGCCGCTGACTCCGTGCGTGATGACGGAGCCGACAAGGATGCCGGTCGACAGGGTAGCCAGAAGAGCGAAGGTCGTAGTGAGGCGGTGGCTGCGCATGCGATCGAGCCATCCCGTGAACTTGCTGGTTGGTGTATCCATCAGTAGATAGAACCTCTTTCGTTTGCTTCCTGCCCTCTCGGATGAATGGGCGAAGAGTTTAAGTATAGTCCTCGAAGCCTTGGGTTACAGGATGCTTAGAGCATCACCAGGCTCATACGGTTGGTTAGACGCGAAGACGAGGCAAAGGTGTGCCGGAGGTCATCAGAGGGGATGCTCGGAGACGGGAGTAGGTGTGGGGAGCAACTCGGTGATGAGGATGCCGGTGAAAATAAGTGCCGCTCCAAGCAGCGAGCGGGGTCCGAGGTGTTCCCCGAGGAAGAAGAACGAGGTGAGTCCGGCGAAAACGGGCTCAAGGGTAAGCAAAAGAGCGGTGTGCGTGGGTGGCAGATGCTTCTGCGCCCAACTCTGGACGGTGAAAGCGGCAGCGGTGGCGAGGAGGCTCGTGACGGCGAGCGCGACGACGAGGCGCGGGGTGAGCGAGAGATAGAGGCGGCCTCCGAGGGGGAGAGTAATGGCCATGATTAGCGCCGCAAAGGAGATTTGCAGGGTCGCGAGCTGCGGGATGGGGACGCGCGTCGAGGTGTGAGCCAGGGTGAGCAGGTGTCCGGCGAAGGCGATGGCGCAGAGAAGACTGAGGATATCTCCTTTTCCGATGGTGCGGAAGAGGTTTGCGGTGGTGGTTCCGACGGGCGTGGTGAGGAGGAAGAGTCCGCAGAAGGCGAGGAGGGCTCCAAGGAGCGCGGGAAGTCGGGGAGCGGGAGAATCTGCGGGACGCAGTGCGGGGATCGCGGTGAGCAGGGGAACGAAGACGACGACCAGGCCGGTGATGAAGGCGGAGTTCGCGGCGGAGGTCAGGGCGAGTCCGGCGGTCTGGAACTGGTAGCCGGTGGCGAGAAAGATGCCGACGGTGGCTCCCGCAAGAAGGGAGCTGCGGGTGAGATTGCGGAGGTGCCTGCGGTTGACGATGACCAGCGCGATGGCGGCAAGGGTCATTCGCAGCAGGTTGAAGAGCAGCGGCGGGGCGTCGTGAAGGGCATCCTTAATAAGGACGAAGGTGATGCCCCAGACCATGACAGTGACGAGAAGCAGGATGTGCGCGAGCGCGGAGGGGGAGAGTCTGGATGGGGGAAGGTTGGGCAAGGTTTCTTGTTCTTATATATATGGATGCCCGAACATTAAAGGGCGTTGACGTCATACCTCAGCGAGGGGCGATGTCCGTAGTTTAGAGCAGCTGCGCGGCGGTAGCAGCGGATTCGGCGGCGAGCTGCGGGGCCAGCTGGGTGGCGGCGAGCAGGAGCAGGAGGATGCGGCGGAGGGCCGTCTCGCGGCCCGTGGGGTCGAACCACTCGTCGAGGGTGTGGATGTTGCCTCCGATGCCGCCGGTGCCGATGGCTAGCGCGGGGATTCCGAGCGAGAGAGGGAGGTTAGCGTCGGTGGAGCCGAGACGAGGCTCAGTATAGATGTGGAGGTGACGGTCGACGGAGCGAAGGTGGGTGAGCAGGGTCGAGTCGCCGGGAAGGTTAGCGGCGGGGCGGTCGCCGATGGTTTCGAGCCGGAGGGTGGGGGCGTTTTTCTGGTTGCCGAAGGGGGAGAAAAGCTGCGAAAGAAGATCGCGGATGGCGACGGCGGCGTTGTGGAGCGCCGCGGGCTCGCTGGAGCGAAGCTCGATCAGGGCGGTGGCCGACGAGGGGATGGAGTTGACCGAGGTCCCGCCGGAGATGTGACCGACGTTGAGGGTGGTCAGGGGCGAAATGGGAAGCGGGAGGTCGGCGATCTCGGTGAGGGCGCGGCTCAGGAGAAGGATCGGATTCGGCGTTCCGGCGTCGGACCAGGAGTGGCCTCCGGGGCCTCCGACGGTCAGGCGGAAGCGCAGGCTGCCGAGCGCGCGGGTGACGATGGCGGTCCCACTGCCTTCGAGCGCGATGGCGGCGACGATGCGGTTGCGGTAGGGGCCTTCGAGAAAGAGATGGCGCATTCCGCGCAGGTTGCCTTCGCCCTCTTCGCCAACGTTGGCGGCAAAGAGGATGGTCGCCGGGGGATTGATGCGGGCGTGCTGCAGGGCCGCCGCAATGCCGAGCAGTGCGGAGAGTCCGGCGGCGTTGTCGCAGATGCCGGGGGCGAGGATGCGGGAGGAGTCGGTCTGCTCGGTGGGCTCGCAGGAGGTTCCGGCGGGGAAGACGGTATCGAGGTGCGCGGAGAGGAGGATGACGGGAGATGAGGGGTCGCTGTCCTCGGGGGCGATCTCGGCGAGGGAGTTTCCGGCCGCGTCGAGATGGACGTTGGAGAGTCCGAGGGCCTGAAAGCGCTCGACGAACCAGGCGGCACGGTCCTGCTCGGCGAAGGTGGGCGCGGGGATGCGGACCATCTCCAGCAGCCAGCGGCGCAGTTGCGGCTGGTGTAGGTGCAGCCAATGGAAGGCGCGATGGACCGCAATGAGGGTCGCGAGATTGGTAATGCGCTGGTGAGCGGTGGCCGACATGCTGTTCTTTGAAGGTTAGCGCGATTCCCGCGGCGTGTAGTCAACTTCGACGAGAAAGAGCCCCTGCGGCGGGGCGGTTGGTCCTGCGGCGGTGCGGGAACGGGCGGCAAGGATCGCCGGGAGCGCATCTGCTGGGGTGCGTCCCCGGCCCACATCGACGAAGGTTCCGACGAGGTTGCGGACCATGTGGTGGAGGAAGCCGGAGCCGGTGACTCTATAGATGAGGAGACCGGATTCGGCCTGCCACGACGAGGCGAAGATGGAGCGGACGGGATTCTTTGCGGGGAAACGATCATCGTCTACCTCGTCCTCGGAGGCATCGTTTCCGTCGGCTTCGCGGGTGGCGAGGTCGGGGTCGGTGGCGCTGAAGGAGGTGAAGTCGTGGGTTCCGACGACGTAAGCCGCGGCCTGCTGCATGGCGGCCAGGTCGAGCGACCAGGTGCAGTTCCAGACGAAGGGCGCGATTGTGGGAGGGCAGACCTGCAGGGGCGAGATGCGATACTCGTAGGTCTTGCGGCGGGCGCTGTGGCGGGCGTGGAACTCCGGGGAGACCTCCTCGACCGAGGTAATGCGGATGCTGGTGGGGAGAAGGTTGTTAAGGGCGCGTTGCAGGTTGGGGCCGGGAATCGGAGAGGCGAGGGTGACGGAGGCGACTTGTCCGAGGGCGTGGACCCCGGTGTCGGTGCGACCGGAGCCCTGCGGGAGGACCGTTTCGCCGGTTATGCGGAGGAGTGTTTCGGCCAGGGTGCCTTGCACGGTGGGCAGGCCGGGCTGGATCTGCCAGCCGTGGTAAGGGGTGCCGTCGTAGGCGATGGTGAGCTTCCAGTGAGGCATGGGACTTTATGGACGGTAACACGTTTCGGGCCGGGGATACGGCGGTGGAAAGGGCAATCGGGGAGGGTTGATATACTTAGCGGGTCGCGAAATAAGGGAATATTTTTGATTGAGGCCATGGAACGATCTGGAGGATGGATGCGTATCTGTGGCCAGCCGCAGCTGTCTCTTTCTGCGGAAGATAGCAAAGAAAGTAACGGTCGCTCGTCACTTTTCACAGAGGGATGAAGAGTCCTGAGGTAGGGTTCGCTCGTCTTACGAAAGACACGCAGAACAGGGATGGAACGGTGACCGTCGTTGGTCGCGATGGGACAGAAGTGAAGTATCCCGGCAGAGCCTCCGTAGAGTGGAGAGGTGTCCGGTCAGAGACAAAGGGAAGGTTGGAGATCGCATCGTGAGATTAAGGGATATGAAGGCGGCAGCGAGCATCTGTCTGCTGCTGATGAATGTGAGCACGCAGGGTCTGATTGCTCAGCAGGCGACACCGCCCCAGACCAACCCGACCGCTCCGGCGGCGCAGCAGGGTGTCGTGACCGACACGACCGGAACTCCCGGACTCCCTCAGGCCCCGCAGCCGAAGGTGACTGAACCGCTTTACCTTCGAGACACGGCAGTGGACTTCACGAAGCCGCAGAGCCACTTCTGGAACCCGATCAAGCCGTATACCTCCATCACGGTTCCGCAGACACGGTTGGGAAATACGCCTCAACTCGCTCAGCTTCTGCGCGACGGCAAGATCTACCTGAGCCTTTCGGACGCGGTGACGCTGGCGCTTGAGAACAACTACGATATCGAGATCGCTCGCATCAATCTCGACATTGCCGACACCGACATTCTTCGCTCGAAGGCAGGTGGCACACTGCGCGGTGTCTCGACGGGCATTGTGGCCAATACCATCGGCGGTACGACCTCGACGATCAGCGGTGGCGGTGGCCCCGGCGGAACATCGAGCGGTGCGGGCGGCGGAGCCACCGGCGCGACCGGCATCGTGCTGAGCACGAACGGAGGTGGTCCCGCTCCGACGGCGCTCGATCCGACGTTTACCGGAACACTGCAGTATGAGAACGCGAACACGCCGCAGCCGACGACCTTTATCACCGGAACCAACACGCTGAACCAGACGACCGGAACGTACAACTTCGGCTATCAGCAGGGCTTCCTGACGGGCACGCAGTTCAACTTCACGTTCAACAACTCACGCACGACGACGAACAGTCTTCGTGCGAACTACACCCCGCAGCTTAACTCGCAGTTCCAGGCGAGGGTGACGCAGCATGTGCTGCAGGGCTTCGGATGGGGAATCAACGGACGCCTGATCCTGCAGGCGAAGAACGATCGCCGCATCACAGATTCGGCTTTCCGGCAGCAGCTTCTTTATACGGTCACGCAGGTGGAGAACATCTACTGGGGCCTGGTGAGTGCGTATGAGGACGAGCAGGCGAAGGAGCGGGCGCTGACGCAGTCGACGCAGCTGACCTCGGACAACCGCAAGCAGCTGGAGATTGGAACGCTGGCTCCGCTGGATGTGGTGAACTCGGATTCGGCGGTGGCGGCAGATAAGCAGGCGCTGGTGGCTTCGCAGTCGAACCTGGAGTATCAGCAGCTGCTGATGAAGCAGGCGATTGCGCGCAATCTGAACGACCCACAGCTCTCGAGCGCTCCGGTGATTCCGACGGACCGCGTGGGGCTGGATCGTCTGCAGGAAGAAGATACCCCGATCGAAGAGTTGGTACGGCAGGCCTACGAGAACAATCCGCAGATCGAACAGGCGCTGCTGAACATGAAGAACAACGAGATCACGATCAAGGCGCTGAAGAACGGTCTGCTGCCGACGGTCGATGCGTATGCGTTCTACGGCGGCGCAGCGCTGGGAGGCACAAGAAACCCGATCGCGACGTGTACCGATCCTACGACGGGAGCTACCATCCCTTGCGATGTTCCCGAGAGTGGTCTCGGCACTGTGCTGGGCAATGCCTTCAACGGCAGCTTCCCGGATAAGGGCGTTGGCGTGAACATCACGATCCCGATTCGCAACCGCATCGCGCAGGCCGATCAGGCTCGGTCGCAGATGGAGTATCGCCAGTCGCAGATGCGTCTGCAGCAGCTCTATACGCAGGTTCGCATCCAGATCATCAATGGACAATATGCGTTGACCAACGACCGGGCACAGGTTCAGGCTGCGCAGGCCTCGCGTGACTTTGCGGCGCAGAGCCTCGACGCAGAGCAGAAGAAGTACAGGCTGGGAGCTTCGACGACGGCGCTGGTGCTCCAGCAGCAGAGGAACCTGGCGACAGCGGATAATACTCTGATCTCGGCGACGGCGGCGTATGCAAAGGACCGCGTGGCGCTGGGGCAGCTGCTCTCGAACCTGCTGGATAAGTACGGCATCAATATCGTGGACGCGGCGACGGGCAACATCTCGCACGCACCGGCGATTCCGGGGCTGACGACGCCGAAGGAGCCGGAGGCTCCGAAGCCGATCTCGTCCGCACCCGTTCCTCAGCAGTAAGTTGTTTCAATTGCATGAAGGCCCGGACATCGTCCGGGCCTTTTGCTTTGCTCGCAAGCGGTGGGCGTGTTGCTGCACTACACTTAAATGCATGAGTGAAGGACACAGTGTCGTGCAGGAAAATACGCTTGCGAACGCGGCTTCGGCCTATCTGCGGTCGGCAAAGCATCAGCCGGTGAAGTGGCATGAGTGGGGTGAGGAGGCGTTTGCCCGCGCCAAAGCAGAGGACAAGCCGGTCCTGCTGGACATTGGGGCTGTGTGGTGTCACTGGTGTCATGTGATGGACCGCGAGTCGTACGAGAACCCCGGTACTGCGGAGCTCATCAACGAGCACTTCATCGCGGTGAAGGTGGACCGCGATGAGAGGCCGGATGTGGATACGCGCTACCAGGCAGCGGTCGCGGCTATCAGCGGACAGGGCGGATGGCCGCTGACGGCATTTCTTACTCCTGACGGCAAGCCGTTTTTCGGAGGCACGTACTTTCCTCCGGAGGACCGTCATGGAAGACCGGGACTGCCCCGCGTATTGCTGACGATGGCCGAGGCCTTCCACACAAAGCGAGACGAGGTGGATGACTCGGCGGGCAGCGTGATTGCAGCGATCGAGCATAACGAGTCGTTTATGGGAGGCTCGGCGAATCCGGGGCCGGAGCTGGTGGGGAAGATCGTCTCTGCCGCGTTGAAGCAGTTCGATTCGCGCTCGGGCGGGTTTGGGTCGCAGCCGAAGTTCCCGCATTCGGGGGCGATTGACCTTCTGCTGGATGTGGCCTCGCGAGGCTCGCTGCCGGACCCGGAGATGGCCGCGCAGTCGCGCCGCGCCGCCCTGGTTACGCTCGAGAAGATGTCGAAGGGCGGCATCTACGATCATCTGGCCGGAGGATTTCATCGCTATTCGGTCGATGAGAACTGGATCGTCCCGCACTTCGAGAAGATGGCGTATGACAACAGCGAGCTGCTGCGGAACTACGTCCATGCCTTCCAGAGCTTCGTGGAGCCTGCGTGTGCGCGGGTGGCGAAGGAGATTATCGGGTGGATGGACGAGTGGTTGAGCGATCGCGAGCGCGGAGGCTTCTACTCGTCGCAGGACGCGGATTTTTCGCTGGACGATGATGGCGACTACTTCACATGGACAGTGGACGAGGCTCACGCCGTGCTCACGACGCAGGAGTTCGCGGTAGCAAGCGCGTTCTACGACATCGGCGAGATCGGCGACATGCACCACAACACCGCGAAGAACGTGCTGCACGTCCGCGTGGCTTTGGAATCGATTGCGAAGGCGAACGGTCTGAGCGTGGACGAGGCTCACGCCGTGTTGCTCTCTGCGAAGGCGAAGATGTATGCGGAACGCCTGAAGCGTCCGACGCCGTATGTGGATAGGACGATCTACACGGGATGGAACGGCATGTGCATCTCGGCGTACATCGAGGCGGGACGTGCCCTGGGACTTCCCGAGGTGCGGGAGTTCGCGTTGAAGTCGCTCGACCGCGTGCTTGATGCGGCATGGGATGAGAAGGGGTTGGCACACGTGGTCGCTTATGGCGAGGGTGGTGCGGCTGCGCGGATTGCGGCGTCGCTCGAGGACTACGCGTTCATCGGTAACGCCGCGCTCGATGCTTGGGAGATGACCGGGGAGATTCGCTATTACGAGGCCGCCGAACGTGTTGCGGCGATCCTCGTGGAGCGGTTCTACGACTCGGTAGGCGGGGCGTTCTTCGATACCGAGGCTGCTGCCGAGGGCGAGGCGAGGATTGGCGCGCTGGTGATTCGCCGGAAGCCTTTGCAGGATTCGCCGACTCCCGCGGGCAACTCGGTTGCGGCGAGACTACTGCTGCGCCTTCATGCGCTGAACGGCCGTGAGGATTATGCGGCGAAGGCGCTTGAGACGCTTGAGACCTTTTCTGGAATCGTTGAACACTTCGGTCTGTATGCCGCGAGCTACGGTATTGCGCTACAGAGCATGGTGCAGGGGCCGGTGCAGGTTTGCGTGATCGGCGACGACGAGACGGCTCGTGGATTGGAAGCGGCTGCTCTGGCTCGGTACGCGGTCAACAAGAGCGTGATTCGCCTGTGCCGAGACCAGCTTGAGAAGCTGCCGCCTGAACTGTCGGAGACATTGCCGCATCTTCCGGGGCTAAAGGATGCCGAGGGAAGCATTGCAGTGATCTGCACCGCGAAGGGATGTCTGCCTCCGGTGAACGGTGTCGATGAGTTGGTGGAGGCCTTGAACCAGGCTCTGTAACGAAGTGATTGAGAGAACGGAAAAGCCCCGCATCCTTTGAGATGCGGGGCTTTATTTTCGGCTAGGCTCCGATGGTAGGAGGAGCAGGCGGCGCGGTCGGGTCGGCCTTTGGCATGAGGACCATGCTGGTGCTGACACCGAGCGGAATGTTCTCCTTCTCGAAGACGAGGATGATGCGGCGGCGAAGCTCGCGCAGCACGCCGTCCCGCTGGTTGGCGCGTACCCGGATGTTGACCAGGTAAACAACCTCGCGGCCACGGATCTCGTTGATGCCCAGAACCTCGGGGTCGGAGATGACGATATCGCGGAAGGCGGAGTCTCCACGCACCTCGTTGGCAAGGCGAATCAGCAATTCTGTCACACGGTCGGGGTTGCCGCTGGCGTCGACCGAGACGGAGAGCTGCGCGATAGAGAAGTCGCGGGACTGGTTCGTGACGGTGGCGATCTGGCTGTTGGGGATCAGGTAGAGCGCCCCGTTGCCGTCGCGAAGGCGGGTCGAGCGCAGCGAGAGGTCTTCCACCGTGCCCGTCAGCCCTGCGAGAGAGACGGTCTCGCCGACGTTGTACTGGTCTTCGAGCAGGATGAAGATGCCGTTAATCATGTCCTTGAAGATGGACTGGGCTCCGAGACCGATGCCGACGCCGAGGATTCCGGCAGAGGCCAGTAGCGGCTCGTAGGGGATGCTGAAGATATTCAGAACCTGCAGGAAAGCCATGAAGCCGATGACGCTGTAGGAGGTCGCGCGGAAGATGGAGGCCATCGTGCGGAGCTGCGCGGCGCGGTGGAAGTTGCCGACCTGCGCGGCGGCCCGGCGTTGAAGGCGCGTCACGAAGAATTTCACGATGCGCATCATGACAAAGAAGATCAGGAGCACGCCGATGAGCTTCGGAGCCTTGTCGCGGACGAAGACAACGATGTACTCGTGCCATTCGTGGCTGAAGACGTAGGAGAGGGATTCGTCGGGAAGGCCTTGCAGGGCTGAGGCAAGGTGGAGCATGATACTGGCATCTCGCTTTCGCGGTAATTTCTTCCTTCAGCATGAAGGAACTTACCGTTGGATGCAAACGGCAGGTGGATGGACGTAAGGGAGGCCATATGAAAGGGTTACGGACAACTGGCCTGTGGATTTTCCTGGTGTCTGCCCTGGCGGCTCCGGCGCTCGCGCAGCGGTCGTCCGGAGCATCCCGTACGATTCCTTCTTCTGGACCACCTTATCCAGGGATGGGGGGACCGCCTACTATGGGGCCGATGAGTGCTGGCGGGGGCGATCCGATGTCTCCAGCGGATGTCGTCTCGGGGCGGCTGGCGGTGCAGCAGGCGCGGACTCGGAACAACGAGCGGCAGAAGCGTCTGGAGACGGACACGGACAAGCTGGTGGATATGGTGAATTCCTTCAAGGAGCAGGTGAAGGGGGAGTTGTCTCCGGCGGACGTGAGTAAGCGCGCCGAGGAGATCGAAAAGCTGGCCCGCAGTGTGAAGGATCGGATGAAGGGGTAGGGCTAGGGAAGGACCGCTGCGGCGCTGACCTGCGGGAAGGGCAGGGAGGAGTTTGCCGGGGCGGCAGTGGAGTGCAATGCATTAATGACAGTGGCGGCGTCCCAGTCGGGATGGGCTGCGCGCAGAAGTGCTGCGGCTCCGGCGACGAGCGGGGCAGAGGCGCTGGTCCCGATGGCCTGGTTATATGCGGCGTGACCCAGGCTGAAGCATCCGAAGCTGTGTGCGGCGTCCGTGGGAAGACCGTCGGCGGTGGAGGGCAGACCGGAGCTGCAGGCTCCTCGGACCCATCCGCTGACGGCCATCTCGTCGCCTTCGGGGTAGTTTCCGCCGGGAGCGGCGACAGCGTTGAGGGTGGCTCCGAAGTTGGAGTAAGAGGCGAGCGCGGGGGCTCCGGGGACGCAGGCTGCGTTGGCGACGCTATTCTCCACGCAGGCGGGATTGGTGGAGGCGGTTACAGCCAGCACATTGCGCGACTGCGCGGGGATTTCCATATAGCGCGGGTTGGTGAGGTCGTAGCTATTGTTGCCCGCCGCGGCTATGAGCACGGCTCCCGACTGCGAGGCGGCGTAGGTGATCTGGTCGAAGGTGGCCTTGATGCCTGCTCCGTCACCGGTAGAAAGATCGACCAGCGTTCCGAGAGACATCGAGATAACGTCGGCGTTGTTGGCGAGAGCGTCGTCGATGCCATCGATGACCCAGCTGAGGAGGCCGCTGGCCTCGCCTGCGGTGCAGCGTGCGGTGTCGTTCGCCCCGGCTGCCGCGGGCATGCGCTGAAGCACCTTTATGCTGAGGAGGGTGGCCTGCGGGGCGACTCCGACGGTTTTGCCGGTGTTGGGACCGAGAGCGGCTGCGGCGAGCGAGGCGGTCCAGGTGCCGTGTCCGGCTTGGTCCTGCGGGGAGCCGTCGTCGCACGGGCTGGGAAGCTGCGTCTGGTCCACCTCGGAGATGTGGAGCGCGAGGTTGGGGATAATGTCGGGGTGCGTGGCGTCGACTCCGCTGTCGAGGATGGCGATGCGGACGCCCCGCCCCTTGGTGGTGTCCCAGGGACCGTGCGCGGGACCGCCGGGGACGCTGGCTCCGAAGCCTCCGACCTGACGGACGGCCCAGCCCTGCGGTGAGTTGTAGAAGGTGTCGAAGGTCGAGGTTCCGATAGCGACGGAGAAGACCGGCTCGATGGCGGGGCGCACCGTAATATGGTGCGCGGTCACGAGGCGGTCATGCAGGACATAGGCGACGTTGGACTGCGATGCGAGCCGGCGCATGACGGCCTGATCGTCGATCGCTGGCTGCGAGGTGGAACCCGCGATGCGGGGGCGAAGAACGCTCTGCGGTGTCTGGATGGTGGCGATGCCGAAGCGGCGATGCAGGTGGAGGAGCTTTGCTCCCATCGACTGAACGCTCTGGTCCGCATCGTAGGGCACGATGCCGTTGCGGTAGACGACGAGGTAGCGGTTGGGGACGATGCTCTCTTGAGCGGGGGCCTGTGCGCTGAGCTGCGATGCGGTCGCGATGGCGGCGAGGAGCGAGAGACGGAGCAGAAGCGATGCGCGCACGGCGGAACCTCGTAGAAGGAGCTGTTCTCCTGATCGGTAAAAAAACAAAAGACTGTAGGTCGGAGTGTGCTATTACTTTGGGGTATCGACCTCCCTTGCTCCCAGAAAGGGAAATCTCTGGACCGGATAGTTCGGGAAGTCTGCCTGGCAGACAGGCGGACAACAGTACGAAATAAGACGACCGCACAATCGGATTGACCCTGTTCCTGGGCTCATGCTCTAATTGGCCGCTCTGCGGAACCTGACAGGGAAGTCCGCTGGAATGATTCAGTTGCCGATTCAAGGAGACCTTTTGCATGAATGCAGTGAGGCTTGTGGCTGCGGTACTTCAGGATCAGGTTCCTTTCTCCCCAACAATGACGACAGATGGAAGCGATGGGCAGGTGTGGTTGTGGATCGCGCTCGCAGTGGGGGCGCTGGCCCTGGTGGTGGCTGTTCTGATGGCCCGAACGGTGATCGCGGCAGATACCGGCACCGCAGACATGCGGATGATCTCGAATGCGATCCGCGAGGGCGCTGAGGCTTTTCTAAAACGGCAGTACAGGACGATTGCGATCATCGCGCTCGCGCTGGCAGTGGTGATCTTTCTGGGCTATCACCTGTCGGATCGCATGGCACCGATGGCTCTGAAGACCGTGGTGAGCTTTCTGATGGGAGCGATCTGCTCGGGGCTGGCGGGATACACGGGGATGTACTGCTCGATTCGGGCTAACATCCGCACGGCCTCGGCGGCGCGGAGCAGCCTGAACCTGGCGTTGCAGATGGCGCTGCGCGGAGGCGCGGTGACGGGGCTGGTGGTCGTTGCTCTGTCGCTGCTCGGCATTGGAGTACTGTTTCTCTTCTTCGGAGGTGTGAGCAATCCGCAGGCAGTGCCGTACCAGCTTGTGGGCTTCGGCTTTGGAGCGTCTCTGGTGGCGCTGTTCGCGCAGCTTGGCGGAGGCATCTATACCAAGGCCGCAGACGTGGGAGCCGATCTCGTAGGCAAGGTCGAAGCGGGGATTCCGGAGGACGATCCACGCAACCCGGCTGTGATTGCGGACCTGGTTGGTGACAACGTTGGGGACTGCGCGGGGCGCGGAGCCGACCTGTTTGAATCGACCGCTGCGGAGAACGTCGGTGCAATGGTGCTGGGTGCCGCGCTGTATCCGGTCTTCGGGATTAAAGGCATTCTGTTTCCGCTGATCGTTCATGCGATCAACCTGATTGCGAGCACCGTCGGCGTCTTCGCTGTGCGGTCGAGCGAGCAGGAGGACCCGATGCGCGCTCTCAATCGCGGCTTCTACGTTACGTCGGCGATTGCGCTTGCGGGGTTTGTGGGCGCGGTCTATGCGATGCTCAGCGCTCCCGGCGTGGAGCCGCTGTGGCTGCTGGGCTGCGGCATCATCGGGCTGGCGACGGCGTTTCTCTTCGTGTGGATCACGCAGTACTACACGGAGTCGAAGTTTCGCCCGGTGAGGTCGATTGCGGAGGCCTCGCTGACAGGGCCTGCGACGAACATCATCAGCGGCCTCGCGGTGGGCATGGAGACACCGGCGCTTCCGGTACTCGTCATCTCCGCCGCTTTGCTGTTGAGCTACTACTTCGGCGTGCAGGGGCTGGCCGCGGTCGGAGGCGTGGGAGATTACGAAAAGGGCATCTACGGCACGGCCATTGCAACGATGGGGATGCTGAGCTGCGCCGCGTACATTCTTGCGATGGACACCTTCGGGCCGATCACGGACAACGCGGGCGGCATCATCGAGATGTCGCATCAGCCACACGAGATCCGCGAGCGCACGGACAAGCTGGACTCGGCGGGCAACACGACCAAGGCGCTGACCAAGGGGTACGCCATCGGCTCAGCTTCGCTGGCAGCGTTTCTTCTGTTCTCGGCGTATCTCGAAGAGATTCGCACCATCGTGATCGACAAGGTGACGGCGGCGGGTGGCTACATCCCCGCAGGGTGGAGCTTCACGAACATCAACCTTGCGCAGGTACCGGTCTTCGTTGGCGCTCTGCTGGGGGCGATGCTCACGTATCTGTTCAGCTCACTTGCGATCAAGGCGGTGGGACGCACGGCCCAGATGGTGGTGAAGGATGTGCGGGAGCAGTTCGCCGAGAACCCCGGCATCATGGCGGGGACCTCGTTGCCGGACTATGGCCGCTGCGTCAGCATCGTAACGGGCGCGGCGCTGCGCGAGATGGTGGTGCCGGGCGTGCTCGCCGTGGGACTGCCGGTGGCGGTGGGGTTGATCTTCCGCCACTTCAGCTCGAGCTACCAGGCGGGCTCGCTGGTGTATGCTCCGGGCGCGATTCTTCCGGTGCCTGCGATTGCGGGCAAGGCCGTGAACCTTGGCGGTGCAGAGGCGGTTGCGGGGCTGCTGATGGTCGGGACGATCTCCGGCGTGCTGATGGCCATGCTGATGAACAACGGCGGCGGCGCGTGGGACAACGCGAAGAAGTTCATCGAGACGGGAGCGTACGGCGGCAAGAAGAGCGATGCCCATAAGGCCGCTGTCGTGGGCGATACGGTGGGTGATCCCTTCAAGGACACGGCGGGGCCGAGCCTTCATGTGCTCATCAAGCTGCTGGCGACGATCACTCTGGTGCTGGCTCCGCTGTTTGTGTAAGAAGCTGTACAGGCAGAATGTTTGGGTGCCCCATCCTTTGCGGTTTCATCGCAAAGGATGGGGCACTCGAGCATCCTGTTTCTCTCATCCCGTTATCCTCTCTTCGAATCCGCTTATCACAATGCCTTATGCCTGAGTCATTTCCTTTCTTGAAACGGTACAATCGACTTCGGTAGTAGATGTACTGACCTGCCGAGGATATTGCTTTTATGGCCCGACAGTCCGGTGGTGTGATGGAAAAGAAGAAGACCGCGGGAGCGGTGAGCGGAACCACGCTTACGCGCGAGCAGATGGTAGAGTTCTACCGCTGGATGTACCTGTCCCGTCGAACGGACGATCGCGAGATCGTACTGAAACGGCAACAGAAGATCTTCTTTCAGATATCGTGCGCGGGCCATGAGGCGTTGCTGGTCGCGGCGGGTATGGCGATGCGTCCGGGCTACGACTGGTTCTTCCCCTACTACCGCGACCGTGCCATCTGCCTGGTGCTGGGCAACACGGTTGAAGAACAACTCTTGCAGGCCGTGGGTGCCGCAGACGATCCCGCGAGCGGCGGACGCCAGATGCCTTCGCACTGGTCCAGCCCGAAGCTGCATATCGTCAGCCCTTCTTCCGCCACTGCGACGCAGTGCCTTCATGCCGTCGGGTGCGCCGAGGCGGGACGTTACTTTGCGAATCATCCTGAGGCCACGAAGAAGCACGAAGGGGACTATCGCGAGTTCAAGGACGTGGTCTTTCAAGGAGACGAGGTCGTTTACGTCTCGATCGGCGAAGGCTCGACGAGTCAGGGAGAGTTCTGGGAGGCCCTGAACACCGCGAGCAACAGCAAGCTGCCGGTGGTCTTCGTGGTCGAGGATAACGGCTACGCCATCTCGACGCCGGTGGAGGCGAACACGCCCGGCGGAAACATCTCGAAGCTGGTGGCGAACTTTCCGAACTTCCACTTCGCTGAAGTCGATGGTACGGATCCCATCGCGAGCTACAACGCGATGACCGAGGCTGTGGCCTACTGCCGCGCAGGCAAGGGACCGGCGCTGGTGCATGGTCATGTGATCCGTCCGTACTCGCACTCGCTGAGCGACGATGAACGGCAGTACCGTACGGCTGCCGAGTTGGACGCCGATGCGCAGCGCGACCCGATCTCGCAGATGCAGCTTTGGCTGCTACGCGAAGGGATTCTCGACGAGGATGGCATCAACCGGCTGGAACGCCAGGTGGATGAAGAGGTGCAGCGCGCAGCGGACAGGGCTTTGGCCGCGGCTCCTCCGACTCCCGACACGATTCTGAAGTACGTCTACTCCGAGAGCCTGACCCCGATGGATACGCGGTACGACCGCGAGCCGGAGATGGTCGACGACGGCAACGAGCGCACGATGGCCGACCTGATCAACGCCTGCCTGAAGGACGAGATGCGCCGCGACGAGCGCATCGTGATCTTCGGCGAAGACGTGGCCGATGCGACGCGCGACAAGGCCTTGCGCGAGGGTAAGTTCAAGGGCAAGGGGGGCGTCTTCAAGCTGACCTCCGGGCTGCAGCTTGAGTTCGGCAACGACCGGGTGTGGAACTCGCCGCTGGCAGAGGCCAACATCGTGGGCCGCGCCGTGGGAATGGCCGTGCGCGGGTTGAAGCCCGTGGTCGAGATTCAGTTCTTCGACTACATCTGGCCCGCGATGCACCAGATGAGGAACGAGATGTCGGTGCTGCGGTGGAGGTCGAACAACGGCTTTAGCTGCCCGATGGTGATTCGCGTTCCCATCGGCGGGTATCTTACGGGCGGCTCGATCTATCATTCGCAGTCGGGCGAGAGCATCTTTACCCACACGCCGGGCGTGCGGATCGTGATGCCGTCGAATGCTCTGGACGCGCTGGGGCTGCTGCGGACGGCGGTCCGTTGCGACGACCCGGTGATCTTCCTCGAGCACAAGCGGCTGTACCGCGAGACCTTCGGGCGGAGCCTCTATCCCGGGCCGGAGTACGCAATTCCGTTTGGCAAGGCTAGCATCGTGAAGCCGGGTAAGAACCTCACGTTGATCACCTACGGCGCGGTGGTTCCGCGTGCGCTGCAGGCGGCGCAGAGGATTCAGCGTGAGAAGGGAATCGACGTCGAGGTAATCGACCTTCGCAGCCTCGCCCCCTACGACTGGGAGACGATTGCGGAGAGCGTGCGCAAGACCAACCGCGTGATCGTGGCTCACGAGGACATGCTGAGCTGGGGATACGGCGCGGAGATCGCGGCGCGCATCTCTGATGAGCTGTTCCACGATCTCGACGCCCCGGTGCGGCGTGTGGCCTCGATGGACACGTTCGTCGCCTACCAGCCTCTGCTGGAGGATGTGATCCTGCCGCAGCCGCAGCATCTGTACGACGCGATAGCCAATCTGGCGGCGTTCTAGCCATCTTACGAATTGGGGTGTTCGTTCCGTAACTTCTGGAACAGCCGGAGACAGCTCACGAACTGTCTCACGGTATCGCCTTCTTCTGGAAAGACGTGGTAACGATGCTGCTAATGTCACTTTAGTTACTATGCTGGAATTCGGAAGGATTGCGTGCCAGAACGAAACAGGCTGCGCAGGTCACGGTCAGGCCAACGTGATGTTCGTTCCGGGAGGCAATGTTCAGGGTGGAAGGAGTTCGTGGAGGGTGATCGGGCCTGCCGAATGAGCCGTTGAGCGAATGGCTATATCTTACTGTTACAACATGCTTTAGTAATGTCATGGGAAAGGGTAGCTTCCCATACGCTCGTCTGCCGTGTTCTTGACCGGGTCTTGGGGGAAGATCGAGGACATCCTCTGGGCTTCGAAGTGTGCGTTGCTGGCTTTCCGGGATCGGTTTATCCCATTTTCGGAATATTGAAGTTGTATAAATTCAAAAAAAAGAAGAAATAGGCACAACCTTTCCCCTTATTCCGCGTCATATTGGATGTAACAAACAGTCAGGGTTCGCAGTTCCCACAGCCTTGGCTTCACCTATCCGCAATACCAAGCACCTCCCTATGTAAGGGCCCCCAGTGTACCGGGGGCCTTCTCGCCTTTAAGTCTCAAGGATTCAATCAGGATAGGCCGAGTTTACGGTCGAACGCGCAGGCCCCGGCTCCATAGAAGAAGAGCATCAGGGCGATGGCCAGCAGCGCCAGCGAGTATTCGGAGCCAGGGTAACCGTGATGGCGGTTGACCAGCGCAATGGCGAAGGCCATGTTGATGGTGACGAAGAAAGCCGCCAGCCGGGTTAATAGTCCAAGAATCAGGAAGATACCGCCGACAAACTCTGTCAGGGCTGAGACGATTCCAAGCCAGTAGGGCAGGCCCATCGAGGCGACCATGTGGCTGTGGCGCTCGAGGGCGCTGAAGGCGTTGCCTCCGTGGAAGCCACTGGAGGGAATGACCTTGTCGTAGCCGTGGAAGACCATAGAGGCTCCGAGGACGAGCCGTAGAACGAACGCTCCCCACGGTTGCAGGTTATTGAGAAAGTTCGACATACCTTACAAAGCGTAGCGCAGAGAGCAGGTAGTCAGGGCTGTTTTGTGCCGGTGAGTGCCGGGGAAGGCACCGGGAGGTACTGGTCGAGGAAGCGGCGGATGGCCTCGTTGAACTGCGGTCCCTGCGGGGAGGGGAGCGAGACGACGATTTTCGGGGAGGCAGCTGTGCGGAAGGCGGGCGTTTCGTTCTGGTTGCCTTCCAGCAACAACTTGGGGCTGGTGAGCGTCTTCAGAGGCTCGGCGAGGGGGAAATCTTCCTTGAAGAGCAGGCCGGTCGGCAGGTATCGCCATGCCGTCTTTCGGATGGTGGTTTCGCGCAGGTCGCCCAGGGGGGAGTCGAGGATGACGGCTCGTATCTCGTGGTGAGACGCGGCGAGGTGCGCGGCCAAGGATGCTCCTACGCCGACCCCATAGGGGATGATGGAGGAGGGTTGCACACCGCGCATTCCGGTGAGGAAGCGGAAGGCGGCCTCGGAGTCCTCGGTCATGCGCTGCTGGCTGGGACGGCCTTCGGCACTCTGCCCGTAGCCGCGATAGTCGAAGGCGAAGACATTGAGTCCGAGTGCCTGCAGGGCCGATTGCGTGGCGGCGGAGTCCGTGCGCGAGCCGTCGCCGCCGGGCAGGAAGAGTACGGTGAGTCCGCTGTAGGGGGTGCCCGCGGGGGCGGGGAGAAACTCGCCTGCAAGCTGCGGCTGGCCGGTGGATTCGGAGTCGAAGTGCACGAGATTCTGCGAAGACGAGGCTGTGGCCGGCTTGCGCGAGGGATGCAGAACGATCTGCCACTGGCCCTGGTAGAAGAGCAGGCACAGGGCGAGGTAGACGCACGCAATTGCCGCGGCCAGCATGGCTCCAAAGGCCTTGAGCAGCCACGAACCAGCGACGACTTCGGGCACATGGGGCGGGATGCTCTGTTGGCGGGGCTTTGGTTTTGCAGCAGGACGGGGCATTGGTGGGTCTTTTACGACTTTAGCATCTCGGCGCGGTCTTCCGTAGCCGTTAGCATGGAAGGGGTGGAGGAGAAGCGGTTGGCTAAGTGGGTAAGGTTATGTGGCGTCGCCGAGGCTCCCGCGCCGGGAGAGGTGGCGGAGGCCGAGGCGGAAGGCATTTCGGTCTGCATTGCGAACATTGGAGGCGAGCTTTCGGCCATCGACAATTGGTGTCCGCATCGTCGCGGCCCTCTGGGGCAGGGGTGGATCGAGCGCGACTGCGTGGTATGCCCGTGGCATGGCTGGAGCTTCCACGCGAAGACCGGGGTGGCGGTGTCTCCTGAGGGAGAGCGCGTCGAGGCCTTTCCGCTGCGTGTGGAAGGCGCGGACGTTCTGATCGATATCGAGTAGCGAACGCAATTCAATGGACGTTCGTTCGAGGAGCTTCAACTCTTGGTATCCTGCATTCAGGAATGGCTAAAAAACCGATTGTTCTTACGATTCTTGATGGGTGGGGCTACCGCGCTGAGACGCATGGCAACGCCATCGCGCTGGCACGCAAGCCGAACTATGACCGGCTTCTTGCGGAGTTTCCCAACACGCTGATTCGCGCCAGCGAACACTTCGTCGGATTGCCCGACGGCCAGATGGGCAACTCCGAGGTGGGGCATCTGAACCTTGGCGCGGGGCGCATCGTCCGCATGGACATCACCCGCATCGACTCAGCTATCGCCGATGGCAGCTTCTTCAGCGACCCCACGCTTCTGAAGGCCTATGACCTGGCCTCGCAGGATGGCCGTGCGCTGCATCTTTTCGGGCTGCTCTCCGATGGAGGAGTTCATTCGCACCAGCGGCATCTCTACGCTCTGCTGAAGCTGGCCGCGCAGAAGGGGCTTCAGCGCGTTTTTGTGCACGCCTTCATGGATGGACGCGACACGATGCCGAACAGCGGCATCGGGCATCTTGAAGCGCTGGAGCAGCAGCTTCGCGAGCACGGCGTCGGGCAGATCGCCTCGGTCTCGGGACGCTACTACGCGATGGACCGCGACCTGCGCTGGGAGAAGGAGCGGCAGGCCTTCGACGCGATGGTGACGGGGCATCCGCAGGGCGGGACCTACGCCGATCCATTGGCGCGTGTGCGTGAGCTTTACAGCAATGAGATCACGGACGAGTTCGTGCCGCCGTTCACGGTGGTCGATCAGCACGGCGCGGCGATCGGGCCGATCCGCTCGAACGATGTTTGCCTCTGCTTCAACTATCGCGCCGACCGCGTTCGCCAGATTACCCGTGTGCTGGCGCGCAACTGCGATGTTCCCGGCGGGCTGACGGCGGACAATGCGCTCGACCTGCCGAAGGCCGCGGAGCTTGACCTTGAGATTCCGCGCACCGAGGTTCCGCAGAACATCCACTACGTCTGCATGACGCGGTACGACAAGAACTTCACGGTACCGGTGGTGATTCCGCCGGAGTCGATGGAGAACCTACTGGCCAACGTGATGGCCGACGCGGGGCTTCGCAACCTGCGCGTAGCCGAGACGGAGAAGTACGCGCACGTCACGTACTTCTTCAACGGCGGTATCGAGAAGCCCTTTCCCGGCGAGGACCGCGTGCTGATTCCGTCGCAGAAGGTGGCGACTTACGATCTTGCGCCAGAGATGTCGGCTGCGGGGATCGCCGATGCCGTGGTGAAGGCCGTGAACGACACAGCTTTCGACATCATCATCGTGAACTTCGCCAACGCGGACATGGTGGGACACTCGGGCAAGATCGAGCCGACGGTGCGCGCGGTTGAAACGGTCGATGCGCAGCTTGGACGCATCTATAAGGCCGTTCGCGAGAAGGCAGGGGCATTGCTCATCACCGCCGATCACGGAAACGCCGAGCTTCTGATCGACCCTCTGACCGGAGGACCGCATACGGCTCACACGACGAACCCTGTGCCGTTCATCCTTGTGACCGACGAGCGCGATACGAGCCACCATGAAATTCTTCGCGCCGGTGGAAGCCTGCGCGATATCTCGCCGACGATCCTGAAGCTGGCAGGCTTGAAGAAGCCGGAAGAGATGACCGGCGTCAGCCTGGAGAATATTTAGCCAGCCTGGAAAACGTATAGTCGAAGCAAAAATAAGAACCGGCAGCGATTCGCATCGCTGCCGGTTTCGTTTTGCCTGTAGATGTTGCTTAGCTGAGGATCTTCATCTCACCCGCGGGCGTCTTGGTGAAGCCGTGGATGATGCGTCCGGTCTCGTCGAGGTGCAGCATCGTCAGCTTGTCTTCGGCGATCTGAAGATGGCTGAAGCCGTGGACCTTCGCAGCGTAGGGGCCGCGCTTGTCCTCTTCGATCTTCAGGGTGTAGAGATCGGCTCCGCCGCCGCCCGAGAGCGAGAACGAGGTGGGGTGGTTCTCGAACTCAAGGTGCTGCATGTCGTGGTCGTGTCCAGCGAGATAGAGGTGAGCCTTGTGCTCGCGCAGAAGCGGGTCCCACTCGGCGATCAGGGTCTTGTGGTCGCCGTGAGGTCCGTTCGAGTAGACGGGGTGGTGCGCCATCACGATGAGGTAGGGAGTGGTGCGCGGCTTCGCCAGCTCGGCCTTCAGCCAGTTGAGCTGCTCGGCCTGGTCCTCGGGTGTGAGGGTGAAGTTGACCTTCTCCCCTTCGTGCATGGGGTGGTAGACGTTGCTGTCGAGCGCGATGACGGTGGCCAGAGGCTTGTGCTGCGGGAACTCGAAGCTGTACCAGCGCGAGGGCATCGTCCAGCGGGTATTGCCGCGCTTCGCATAGGCAAGCTCCGCGTCGAGCTTGCTGACGGTCAAGGGCATCCGCTGGTAGTCGTGGTTGCCGGGGATAGCGTAAGCCGTGCAGTCGAAGACCGACTTCGGATACATATCCTCGAACTGCGTTTTCCAGCGCGTGTCATCGACGCCGCCGGGAAGGTCGCCGTACCAGTTGTCGCCGAGCATCAGCAGGGCGTCGGGCTTCAGCGAATGCTCGCGCACGTAGGCGGCCATCGCATCGGCAACAGACTTCTGGGCTGTGGGGTTCTCGGCTCCCCAGTCGCCGACCATGAACCAGTGATGAGCGTTGTCGCCCTTGGAGTGAACCTTTGCGAGCGAGGGAAGCGAACCAAGACCTGCGAGTGCACTGAAGGCAAAGCTCTGACGAAGAAAGCTGCGGCGGCTGAGTGTCGTGTTCATTTCGTGTTTTGTACTACACGGAGATGAATTTATGACAAAAGCTCGCGTCGTCCTTCGAGAGCACGCGACATGGTGATCTCGTCCGCGTACTCGATGTCGCTGCCTGCGGGGACTCCTGTAGCGATGCGCGTGATTTTGACGCGTGGTTCTGTGCGTCGAATCTCGTCGGCGAGATATCGTGCCGTGGCCTCGCCCTCGGTCGTGGGAGAGGTGGCGAGGATAACCTCATCCATCTCCGGCAGCCGCGTCAGAAGGTTGGCGATGCGAAGCTGCTCCGGCCCTACGCCGCCGATGGGCGACAGCGTGCCGTGCAGTACGTGGTAGACACCCGCGAAGCTGCGCGTCTTTTCGATGGTGGCGATGTTGGTTGGCTCTTCGACCACGCAGACCAGCCGCTGGTCGCGCACGGGGTTCGTGCAGTAGCTGCACGGATCGACGTCGGTGATGTTGTTGCAGATCGAGCAGAGCCGCAGGTGCGCCTTCAGCTCGCGGATGGCGCTGGCGAGTTTTTCCGCGTCATCCGCGGAGGAGCGCAGCACATGGAAGGCGAGCCGTTGCGCGCTCTTGGTTCCGATGCCGGGCAGCTTGCGCAGCTCGTCGATCAGCCGAGTCATCGGCTCTGCGAAGCGAGCCACTAGCTCAACCCCGGCAGGTCAAGCCCGCCCATCATCCCTGCGACGCTGGACTTCATCGCCTCGTCGGCGCGGCGTCCGGCCTCGTTGACGGCTGCGGCGATCAGGTCTTCCAGCAACTCGAGATCGCTGCCCGCGCTGCCGATGGCAGAGGGCTCGATCTTCAGCCGCAGCACTTCTTTCTTGCCGTTCATTCGAACCGTGACCACACCGCCGCCGCTTGAGGCCTCGACGATGGTCTCGGCGAGCTTGCGCTCCATCTGCTCCTGCATCTGGCGCGCCTGCCCCATCATCTCTTTCATCTTTGCTAGGTCTGAGAGGTTCATACGCAATCCTTCTTGGGTTAGTCTTCGCGCAGGTCGATCACGTTGCGGATCTCGGCGTTGAAGAGCTGCTGGGCCTGCTGGACGAGGGGATGCTCCATCGCCTTGGCCTGCACACTGCCGGTCTTCGCGGCGCGTGGTTTCTTCGCCGAGGCAGAGCCTCCTGCCACGCCGGGCAGAAGCATCAGCTTCAGGGTGCCCGCTCCCGCGTTGCGCAATGCGTTGCGGACGATGCGGTCGGCCTCGGGATTGACGACCATCGGCAGCATCGTCTTCGAAAGCTCGGTCTGGACGCGAAGCTCGTCGCCCGCGATGGTCCACTCGGCGTCGGCGAGAGCATCGGAGGCGGACCCTTGTCCCTTGACTGCTCCGAGGGCTTCGACGGCGATGCGTTGCAGGTCGTCCGCCGAGGAGGAGCCGGAGGGAGCCGGTGCCGCCGCACCTGCTACAGGAGCGGGAGGAGCCACAGGTTCTGGTTCCGGCTCAACAGGAGGAGCAGGAGACGCGAAAACGGGGGGGAAATCCTTCAGCGGCTCGACGGGAGGCGCTTCCACTACCTGAATTGGAAGCGGTTCCACGGAAGGCTGAAACGACGGAGGCTCAGGAGCCTCTTCAATCGCTGGCGGTTCGGCGACGGCTGTAAATGCTGGTGGCGAGGCGACGGGCTCAGGTTCGGGGTCGACGATTGCGACCGCCGGAGCTGGAGCAGGAGCCGGTACTGTTGCCGCCTGAACAGGCGCGGGACGTGGAGCAGCCTGGACCGGAGCCGGTGGCGGCGGAGTCGCCGGGGTGAAGGTTTTGCGCGAGTTGTCCGTCCCGAAGGGCGAGAACGCGGGCTTCGCGGGAGCCGGGGGAGCGACAGGCGCAGAAGGTCTTGCCGGTGCCGCGGAAGAGGGCCGCGATGCGCTCGAAGAGGGAGCTGCCGGACGGGGAGTCGTCCCGCCGGAGGTGCCGGAGCCGCCCGATATAGGGAACTTGCTCAGAAGCTCTTCGACCGGAAGCAGCCTTTGCAGGTGGACCAACTTCAGCAGACCAAGCTCGAAGTGGAAGCGCTGCTCCTGCCGGTAGCCAAGCTCGTCGAAGGTGCGGAGCATCACCTGCATGAAGCGCGTCAGTTCCTCTTCGGTGAAGAGCGAGGCCGAGCGGGCGGCGCGCTTCTGCTCGTCGGTAGAGATCTGAAGAAGCTCGGTCGAAGGTCCATCGACCTCGACACCCGCAACCTTGGCGATGACGCAGTTGCGAAGGTAGCGCACGAACTGGCGCGCAAGCTGCGCCGGGCTGTTGCCCGCGTCCAGAAGCTCGTTGGCCACCGTCATCACATCGGCGCTGCGGTTCGCGTTCACGGCTTCGAGTACGCGCTCGAAGACCGCGTTGGGAACCGTGCCCATCAGGTCGCGTATCTGAGAGGCGTCGAGGCGCGCCTTTCCGTCTTCAAGAGGAGCTGAGGCGATGGCCTGGTCCATGATGGAGAGCGCGTCGCGCATGGAGCCGTCGCCGGCTTCGGCCAGCAGGGCTAGCGCGGCTTCGTCGGCCTCCACGCCTTCTTTTTGGGCGATGCCGCGAAGCTCTCCGAGAATATCGACCAGCTTGACCGCGTGAAAGCTGAAGTGCTGGCAGCGCGAGCGCACGGTCTGAGGAATGTCCTCCGGCTGCGTCGTCGCCATCATGAAGACGATGTGGTCCGGCGGCTCCTCGAGGGTCTTCAACAAGGCGTTGAAGGCCGCGTCGGTGATCTGGTGCGCCTCGTCGAGGATGTAAATCTTGTAGCGGTCGCGCGCCGGACGGTAGCGGGCGGCGTCGCGCAGCTCGCGAATCTCGTCGATGCCGCGGTTGGTGGCGGCGTCGATCTCGATCACATCGACCGCGTTGCCTGCACGAATCTCGACGCAGGACTCGCAGACCTCGCAGGGCTCAGCCGTGGGGCGCTGGGGGCTGCCGATCGCGGTGCGGCAGTTGAGCGCCATCGCCAGGATGCGGGCGATGGTCGTCTTGCCGATTCCGCGGTGTCCGCTGAAGATGTAGCCGTGGGCGATGCGTCCCTGTGTAAGGGCGTTCATCAGCGTCACGGTTACGTGGTCCTGCCCCGCGACATCGGCGAAGCGCTGGGGGCGGTACTTTCTTGCTAAAACCTGATATGCCATAAACCCGACTCGGCCAGGGGCCGCATCTGGCTATTGTAGCGTCTGGGAAGGAAGGCGTCCGGTTATCAACAGCCTGGGCCGACAGAGGGGCCAGCCGTGTAGACAGACGCCTCAGGCGCGAGACATCTTTGCCTCGCGCTGAGCCTTGCGGGCACGGCGTTTTACTTCTTCCTCGCTGAACATGGTGCCGCGGCACTTCTCCGAGCCACAGTAGCAGTCGGCGTCGTCATCGTCGCTGTCGTGCAGGTGATACTCGTAGGTCAGCTCCTCACCCGGCTCGATGTCGCGCACAGCCACAACCCAAATCTCATCGCCGCGATACTCGCTCTCGCAGTTCGGGTCGCAGGAGTGGTTGATGAACATGGCGGTTCCGAAGCCGTCGATCACGTCGCCGCTTTCGTTGGCGCTGAACAGGTAGGTAATGAAGCGGTCCTTGTAGCGTTCGTCGGCCTCGCGCTTGGTGAAGACCGGGCCGTCGTACTGGATAATGTGCGTACCCTTGCGAATCCGCCGCGTGGTGTAGCAGCCGGCCGCATGGATGGACGAGGAGCGAATCATCAAACCAGGGATCATCGAAAGACTCATCAAAATGTATGGAATAAGAAGGAGAGCAAACGCCGCGAGGTGTGTCCCTGCGGTGTTTGTCTATATAACTTAGCTGACTATAACAAACCGGCTCGGCTCGACGTCAAACAGGATGAGGAGGCGTACCCTTAAAGAAGGATGAGAGGCATCTCCAAACACGTTCTTGTGCTGGCCACGGCCTTTGCCGTGACCGGGACATCGTACGCGCAGAATAACGCCGCTCCGTGCAAACCGGGTTCTTCCGGATCGCAGCAGGGAAGCGGGAAGGACAAGTCTGCGAACGCCCCCTGCGCCCAGCCTGCAGACAAGGAACCATCGGCGGCGGAGAAGTTTCCATTTCCGGGCGAACCGGTGCAGGCGATTCCGGCAAAGCCGCCCCAGGATGCCCCGAGCGCCCCTGCGGCTCCGGACGCTCCCGCTTCCGAAGGGAAGGAACCTCCAGCGGCCGATAAGTTTCCGTTCCCCGGCTCCGCGCCTCCCATGCCGGGGTCGGAGGATAGCTCCAGCTCGTCCAGCAGTTCCTCGTCGAGTGACGATGCCCCCGACCGGACCGCTCCGGACAATAAAGACACCACGGAAGAAAAGCCGCGTACCACCGTGCGCCGTCGCCTTCCCAAGGTGGAGAAGCTTCAGAGCGACGAGGAGCGCGCCGCCGAAGATATGAAGATTGCGAAGTTCTACGAGGACGCCGGAAAGTTGACCGCCGCCTATTCGCGCGCAAAGGACGCGGTGAAATATCTCCCGGAAGACCCTTACACGCACTTCGCCCTGGCAAACATCGCTCAGAAGCTCGAAAAAAAGGACGAGGCCATTGCCGAGTACAACACCTACCTCAAGCTCGACCCCGATGGTCTGCAGGTGAAGAAGGCCGAAAAGGCGCTCTCGCAACTGCGCTAGCGCCTTCCCGGTTCCTGAATTACGTCTACTGAATCACGTCGAAGAGGTTGGTCTGCTGCAGCAAGGAGACGACGCTCAGCAATGCCTGGTACTGCGTCTGGTTGTTCTTGAGATCGGTCGCCACCTGCGCCGGATCGGAGGAGACCAGCGACCCCTGCTGCACCTTCAGCTGCGCCTCCTGCGTCTGCGCGTAGGTGCTGGTCGATTCCACTGTGCTCAGCGAGTTGTTCAGAACACTGCGCTCGGTCGAAAGCGTGCTGAGCGCATCGTTCAGCGAAGATCCGTCCGCCGCGATGGTCGTGGCGTCCGCTCCTCCCTCAACGTCGGCGATCATCTGGTTCAGCGTACCGAGGACGCCCGTGGTTCCCGAGCCGAAGATTGTGGTTCCCGGCAGGCTGGTCTGAATCTTCTGGCCGCCCGGAGTCACCAGTGTCCGCACGTTCGTGTCGCCGTTGTAGGTCACGGTCGCGGGTGTTGTCGTGGTGTCGAGCGTGAACGGCTGCGTGCCTCCGACGCTGCCGGAGAAGAGGTAGCTGCCCTGATAGCTCGTGTTGGCCAGTGCCAGCACGGAGTCGCGGATGCCCTTCAGCGAACTGGCGATGGTCTGCCGGTTGGAATCGTTCAGGGTGTCGTTGCCCGCGCTGACCGCCAGCGAAAGAGCGGAGGTCAGCTGGTTGACCACCTCGCCGAGTGCTGAATCCGTCGCCTGAAGCTGTGAGGTCACGCCCGAGGCCGTCTGTACGTAGTTGTCGATGTTCGAGAGAAGGTTGTCGAGCCGCAGGCTCTGCGCCGCCGCCGTGGCGTCGTCCGAGAGCTTGCCCACGCGCAGGCCGCTCGAAAGCTCGGCCGCGAGGTTGTTCGAGTTGTTCATCGAGTTGTTCAGGGCCTGGACGACGTTGTTGTAGTAGGTCGGATCTGCTCGCATGGTCCTCTCTCTTTTCTTCTCAAGCTTTGCTTCAGGAAACCGCTCCGGTTTAGGAGACCGCGGTGGTGACGCCCAGATTGATGGCATCGGCCATCATCTGGTTGACGATGGAGAAGACCTTCGCCGCCGCCTCGTAAGAGCGCTGGTACTGTGTCAGGTTGGCAGCCTCCTCATCCATTGAGACGCCCGAAAGCGAGTTGCGCTGGCTGGTGAGCTGCGACAGAACCGCCTGTTGCGTCGTGTTGTCGCTCGAAGCCGACGCCGTATCGCTTCCAATTGTTCCCAGCAGCGATGTCAGGAAATCAGAGGGAGTCTCGCCTGAGACGGTCGCGCTGGTGCCAAGGTCGGCGAGCTTCTGGGCATTGGTGGCTCCGTTCGAGCCTTCGCCTGTAGCTGCCGCCGCAATCGCCTTGGGATCGGTCGTGGCCAGCGCGATCTGGGCTGCCGCGCCGGTCGCGGTGGGGGGGATGTCGAAGATGGCTCCGCCGGGGTTGCCGTTGCCGTCCAGCCCGCCCGCGTTGACAGTGTTGAACTGGTCCGCGACCTGGTAGGCAAGCTCGTCGAGCGTGTTCTGGTATTGCGGAAGCAGGGTGTCTCGCGCTTCGATGGTGCCGCCGAGGTCGCCCCCGGAGAGGCTGGAGGTCACGTCCGAAGGAGGATTGCCCGCCATCACCCGCGTCTTGCCCGCGACGGTCGTCGTGCCCATCTTGTAGGCGGTGTTGCCGCTTACCAGCAGGGCGCCGCTGGTTGTCGTCAGCGAGATCTGGTTGTTCTCGATGCTGATCTGGTCCAGCCCGACGTACTGCGAAAGCTGCGAGATATAGAGCTGTCGCTGGTCTTCGAGCGCGCCTGCGTCGGCATTCGGGCTGAGCGTGGCGATCTTCTGGTTCAGGTTAGCGATGTTGGTCAGCAGACCGTTGACCGCGTCCACATCGGTCGAAACCTGCTGGTTCAGGTTGCCCGTGATCTGGCTCATCTGGTTCGACGCGGAGTTGAATGTGCCCACCAGGTTCTGCGCCATCGAGATGACCTTCTGGCGCAGGGTCGAATCCGAGGGGTTCGCCGTCAGGGAAGAGAGCGCGTCATAGAAGTCGCTGAGCGACTTGCCGAGCGCGGTCGTGCTCGCCGAGCTGTCGGTCGAGCTGAGGCCGAAGATGTTCTCGATCTGTTGCAGCGCGCTCTGGACGGCTGCGCTCTGCGACTGCGTCTGGGTCTGCTGCTGTACGCGCTGTTCGAGCACGCGGTCGCGCTGCGAGGACTGGGTCTCGGTGGCTCCCTGGCCGACGTTGTAGCTGCCGATGCGGATGCTGTCGTTCTCCTGCCACGAGGCTACCTGCCGCGTGTAACCGGCGGTGTTCTGGTTGGCGACGTTGTTGGAGACGACATTCAGCGCGGCCTGATCGTTCATCAGCGCCTGCCGTGCCAGTGTCATTGCCGAGCCTAGCGTTCCCATCTCTCCGCTCCTTTGGCTGCGCACAGCCTTGCGACTACTTGGACATTGCGTCCCGTCTCTTCCAGCGTCCGTTCGAGCCTGTTGCGCTGCTCGAGCAGTGAGCGCGTGGCGTGGAGGGTGACTCCTGAGACGGCGAGCCGTCTAATCCTTGCTTCGAGCGTTTCGAGCCGTTCGAGATCAAAACTCGCCAACGCCTCGATCGTGCCCTCCAATAGCTGTGAAACGGCCTGTTCGCTCATCGTCATCGCTCGTTCCGTTCTACTGGAGCATCTTCTCGGCCAGGTCGCTGGACGAGACGTAATAGCTTCCATTTGCGATTGACTCGCGCAGCGTATTGACCTTATCGAACCGCACGTCGGAGCCTTCGAGCGCGCGCGCCACCAGCTCGCTGGTAGAACTGAGATTGGTCTTGTCCTGCGTCGCCGAAGGAGAGGAAAAGACCGTCTCCGAAAGGTTTTTGTAGGGACGGCTCTCAGTAGCGGTGGAGGTCACGACTGTGCTCATGCTTTGTGTCCAGTCGCCGATTGCATTGGGGTAACTCATGACTTGTACTTTCTCCTTTGAGTCTCATCGGCGGAATAAAGTCAAACTTTAGTACTATTACCGAAGTCAATAGTCATCCCATTCCGGTTACTGCACGGCATACCCTGAGGGCCTGAGCAGGACCGGCTGACAACATCGCGTCCGCTATCTCCAACAACTGCTTTATCGGCATAAGATTGGAGGCCGTCATCGGTCGCACTGGCTTTCACGGCCTCCTGTCCCGATAAGGAACATGCTGTCGGAGGCCCACCCTTGCAATCTTGTCATTCCGCAGCGCCGCGAAGGAATCTGCTTTCCTTTCACGCCACCCGCCTTCTTCAAGGCGCAGGCAAACCGCAGATCCTTCGACTTCGCTCAGGATGATACTTTTCGGGGGAGGAACCCTACTCCACTACGCCCTGAATTCTCTGCCACAGCGCAGGAATCCCCGAGCCGGTCTTCGCCGAGATGGAAAGAATCTCTTCCACCTCGTGCTCGCGCTTCAGAGCCGCGACGTTCTTCCCCAGCACGTTATTCGAAAGCCGGTCGGCCTTTGTTCCAACCACGACGAATGGACGCTGTGTCTGCTTCAGGTAGTTGATCAGCAGCCCGTCGCTGGGCTGAGGAGGAATGTTGGTGTCCACCAGGCAGACGCACAGCGCCAGTGTCTCGCGCTCGGCGAGGTACGGCTCGATGAACTGCGGCCACTCCGCCGAGATTGACTTTGAGATCTTCGCGTAGCCGTACCCCGGCAGGTCGGCGAAGATGATCGAAGGAGCCGCCTTCTGCCGTCCTCCCGAGACCTCATGCAGGGCGAAGAAGTTGATCGCCCGTGTGCGACCCGGCGTCGACGAGACCTTCGCCTCCTTCGATCCCAGCAGCGCATTGATCAGCGAGGATTTGCCGACGTTCGACCGCCCGAGAAACGCGACCTCCGGGGCTCCGTAGGTCTTCGATTCCGTGGGGAAGTGGGCAACGTCGGTGGCCGAGAGAAGAAAGATAGGATTCAACCGCATGGTTCCAGTCTATCCTCATGAACCGGCTGTTAAATAGAAGAGGCGTCCGCAAGGGACGCCTCTTTCGAGAGGAAGTACCGGGAAGAGTTACTTCGTGACCGAGAGGGACGACTGCAGGGTGAACGAAACCACCGATTCGGCCGGGATCGCGACATCCTTGTTGCCCGTGAGGGCCGCGCCCGCGGTGCCTGCGCCCGCACCGGCCAGAGCGCCGATCAGGGCTCCCTTGCCGCCGCCCGCCAGGCCGCCGATCAGAGCGCCTGCGCCGCCGCCGCCGCCGATGAATCCGGCAGTACGCTTACCCTTGCCTGTGGCCTGCTTCGTATAGGCGCTGGTCGTTACCTGCTGGCCGCCGATCGAGGTCAGCTGAATTCCAATAATTCCTTCACCCTTGAAGCGTCCCTGGCCCTTGGCTGCGACCACGGTTCCTTCCACGCGGGTTCCGCGGGGGAAGACAACCTCGCCGCCCCGGGTCTTCAGGGAGGAGGAGAGCTCGCCGCTGAACGCATCGCCGACGTTGCTGCCCTTCGCGCTGAGCTGCTGCGAGATCGAAGCAGAGACGCGCGTGCCGCTGGGAACCGTCAGGGTGACAGGCTGCGGCGGAGGTGGCGGCGCGGGAGCTGGTGCCGGAGCCGCTGCCCTAGGAGCCGGAGCCGCCATGGGGGCAGGGGCTGGTGCAGGAGCGGTCGCCGGGGTGGCGGCAGGCGCGGGTGCGGGAGCAGCCGCTGCCGTCTGGTCCGCCGGTGCCGGAGCAGGAGCCGCCGGGGCAGAGTTCTGCGCGGCTGGGTCAGCGGCCGGTGCCGCCGGGGTCGAGCTCTTGCATCCGCCGAGGATGAGGGCTGTGGTCAAAGCAAACGTTGTTGCCAGGTTTCTTGTTGTCGCGTGCATTAATCTTTTCTCCCTGGTACTGCTCGGAATGCTGGATAGCAGTGTACTCCCGATAGATTACTGAAACGTCCGTGGAGTTGTATGTCGATGGTTCTTCAACTGCTTTTTTATCATTCTGTTAGATTTATCTGCCCCGTCAGGCGCGCTCTCCCTCGAAATACCGCTCGATCTCTTCGAGCGTCTTGCCCTTGGTCTCCGGCAGGAAGAAGGTGACGACGATGAAGTAGATCACCGTAAACCCGGCAAAGAGGAAGAACATGAACGCGTACCCGTACTTACTGACCACGGGAAGGAAGATTCCCGCCAGAGTTGTCGAGACCATCTGGTTGATGACGAGAGCAATGCTCATACCGTTCGAGCGGATGCGCGTCGGCATCAGCTCCGATAGAGCCAGCCACACGCCTACGCCGGGGCCGACCGCGTAGAACGACATGAAGAGGTATAGCCCAATCGCGACCAGCCAGCCGTGTCCCGAGGTGGGAACCCGGCCCACAGGGGCCCGCTCGATCTTCAGTGGAGCCGTGCGCGCCACGTCGAGGTTGCCGAAGGGGTTCTTGAAGAATGCTTCTACCTTGTTCGAGGGCACGGCGCTCTCGCGATTGATCTGGATAGCCGCCGCGCCGGGATCGTCGGAGCGGACGAAGCTCGTCGCCGCGGTAAAGTCGCCGTAGGAGTAGATCACGGCCAGCGAGGAGCGGTCGGGGTCGATCTCGCCACCATTTGTTCCCAGCAGATGCTTTGCCTCGTCGGAACTGAACTTCAGGTTCAGCGTCTGGTCAGGCGCGACCATTGCCTGCATCGCGTCCTTGCGGTCCACGCTCAGGCTTTCAGTCGAGCGGAACAGCAGCCCCACCCCCACCATCGAGACGATAATTCCGGAGGTCCCGATGATGAACAGGAACTTGCGTCCCTTACGGTCGATCAGGGTCATGCCGATGATCGTCGTCACGAAGTTGACGATGGTGAAGATCACGTATCCCCAGTGCGCCTGCAGGTCTGAAAGGCCGCTCTGCAGCAGGATGGAGGTGTTGTACCCGATGATCGAGTTCACCCCCGTCGCCGTGTTGCAGAACAGGATGATGCAGGCCAGAAGGAAGGGAACGACGTACTTGCGCTTCAGCAGCGACTCCTTTACGGCATCGCCCGTGCCCTCCGAAACCTTCACGGTCGCAACCGCGTTCTCGATTTCCTTCATCTCGAACTCGGCGTGTTGTGGCTCCCATGCCTTCAGCAAAGCGGCTCGCGCCTTCTCTGTACGTCCGCGCAGTACCAGCCATCGTGGGGACTCCGCGACGAACAGGCTTCCAACTACGAAGAGCACTCCCGGCGGCAGCGAAACCCAGAAGATGCGCCGCCACGCCTGGTCTTTGAAAGCGAACAGCCCGGCTGCGTCTGAGACGCGGGCAACGGCCTCGACGCGGTAGCTGTAGTAGATGCCGATCAGCGCGGCAGAGACGATGCCCAGCGTCAGCAGCCACTGGAAGACGGAGGTTCCGCTGCCGCGATTGTTCGCCGGAAGACACTCGGCGAGGTACAGCGGAACGACGACGCCGATCAGTCCGCCGCTGACTCCCTGCAGCAGGCGCCCGAAGAACAGCGGCCCGTAGCCATGCGCCAGCGCGATGATCGGGATGCTGAGCACGAAGGCGATGCCGCTCAGCATCATCAGGGGCTTGCGACCCATCCAATCGGCCAGCAGGCCCGCGAAGAGCGTCGAGAAGACGCTTCCCAGCAGCACGGCGGCGACGATGATCGAAAGCTGTCCCGCGTTTAGATGAGAGGTGGCCTCAAGGTAGGGAAGCGCACCGCCGATGATGCCGACGTCCACGCCGTAGAGCAAGCCTCCGAGTCCTGCCACCAGCAGGAGAATGCGGTTGTAGCCGGACTTCATCCGGGCGGAGTCGCCCGGGGCTGCGGTGGTGCTCGAAGGGGTGTAGGCCATAGGTGATTAAGCTGTTTTACCTGTTGGCGACGCGATTGGAAAGTCTTTCCGCGCGCGGGGCACGAACTACTGGTCGGCGAGATTGAAGATACGATGCATCAGCATCCATCGCTGTCCGGGGCGAGCGTTCGGCAGCGGCTGCTGATACTGGCCCATCAGAGCCTCCCACTCCTGCACCTTCGGGTCGGCGGCATCGGCGGCGGCCTTGGCCGCCAGCGAGAAGTTCTCATCGGCGTCAATGATCATGAACATCCGGTTGCCCGTCAGATACATCTCCAGTGACTGAACCCCTGCGGCATAGAAGCTATCGCGAATCTCGGGCCAGATCTTCTCGTGATAGCGTCTGTACTCCGCAATCATGGCCTCGTCGTTCTTCAGGTCGAGCGTAAGACAGTATCGTGGCATATCTCCTCCAGTTTGCTCCAGGGGCTGCCGTACGGGCAGACCGTGCCTCCGATATCACATCACATCTTTCGCGTAAGGGGGTAAACTCAGTTTTTTTCATTACTTCGAGGTTGAAACAAGGTATGATTCCGGTGAAGAGACTTCAATATATGAGTGGATCCTTTTACCTGGAAAACAAGATTGCCCTCGTCACTGGAGGCGCCAGCGGTATTGGCGCTGCAACCTCACGCGAGCTGACGCGCGCGGGAGCCAAGGTTATCATCGCCGACGTCAATTTCGCTGCTGCCGAATCGCTCGCCGCAGAGCTTGCCGGAGCCCGCGCCGTGAAGATGGACGTCACCGATTCGGCCTCCATCGCGCTAGCCTTCAGCAGTATCCCGCAGCTCGACATCCTCGTGAATAACGCGGGCATCGGACTGGTCGGCGACATCTCGCGCACCTCGGAAGAAGACTTCGACCGTGTCATGCAGGTCAACGTGAACAGCGTCTTCCTCGTAACGAAGGAGGCGCTTCCGCTGATCCTCGCCTCGCGTGGCTCCATCGTGAATATCGGCTCGGTGGCCGGTTCGGTCGGTGTTAAGCAGCGCTTCGCCTACTGCGCCAGCAAGGGGGCTGTGCAGGCGATGACGCGCCAGATCGCGGTCGATTATCCCAAGGAGCTTCGCATCAACTGCATCGCCCCCGGCACAGTGCAGACGCCCTTCGTCGAAGGCTACCTTGAGAAATATCATGCGAATGAGAAGGATAAGGTCCGCGCCGAGCTGGTGGCGCGCCAGCCGATCGGACGCCTCGGCACTCCCGAAGACGTCGCCTCGCTCGTCCGATTCCTCTGTTCGAAAGAGGCTGAGTTCATCAATGGAGCTGTAGTCCCTATCGACGGCGGATGGACCGCCGCCTGATTTCCTGACATAGCAATACTGCTGTTTTTGACCCTGTTGTTTTTTCTGAAGAAGGGAATTGCCAGACTTGAGTGAGATTCTGATTACCAACGTCCGCGTCGTCGATCTTCGTTTTCCTACCTCGCGTGAGCAGATCGGCTCCGATGCAGTCAATAAAGATCCTGACTACTCGGCGGCCTACTGCATCCTTGAAACCAACGCCGGGATTACCGGCTATGGACTCACCTTCACGCTCGGACGCGGTACCGATCTTGTCGTGCAGGCGGCGAGCTATCTCTCGCGTTACCTCGTCGGGCGCACGCTCAGCTCCATCACCGACAATCTCTGTGCTTTCTCGCGCCAGCTCACCGACGACTCGCAGTTCCGCTGGCTCGGCCCGGAGAAGGGAGTCATTCATCTGGCGACCGGCGCGCTGGTCAACGCGGTCTGGGACCTCTATGCCCGCGTCGAGAAAAAGCCGCTCTGGCAGCTCCTCTCCGACATGGAACCCGCACAGCTTCTGAAGGCCGTGGACTTCCGCTACATCGACGATGCGCTCACCTACGATGAGGCGCTTGCGATCCTGGAAAAGGCGCAGGCCGGTAAGACCGAGCGTCTCGCGCAGATACAAGAGACAGGCTACCCCGCTTATACCACCTCGGTAGGCTGGTTCGGCTACTCCGAGGAGAAGATCCGCGGCCTCTGCCACGAAGCTCTCGCCGAGGGCTGGACGCACTTCAAGCTCAAGGTTGGTGGAGACCCAGCAGAGGACCTTCGCCGTGGCCGCATTGTGCGCGAGGAGATTGGCTGGGAGAACCGCCTGATGGTCGACGCCAACCAGAAGTGGGGAGTCCTCGAGGCGATCGAGCGTACCAGCCAGCTCGCCGAGCTGAAGCCCTGGTGGATGGAGGAGCCGACCAGCCCCGACGACATCCTGGGCCACGCCCGCCTGCGCCGCGAGGTTCCCTCCGTGCGCGTGGCTACCGGCGAGCACTGCCACAACCGCGTCATGTTCAAGCAGTTTCTGCAGGCCCAGGCGCTCGACGTCGTGCAGATCGACAGCTGCCGCGTTGGCGGAGTCAACGAGAACCTCGCGATCATCCTGATGGCCGCGAAGTTCGGCGTTCCGGTCTGCCCGCACGCGGGTGGCGTGGGACTCTGCGAGTACGTGCAGCATCTCTCGATCTTCGATTTCCTCTCCGTCTCGACCACGATGGAGAACCGCGTCATCGAGTTCGTCGATCATCTTCACGAACACTTCGTCACGCCGGTGCATATTAAGAGCGGCCACTATCTCGTCCCCGCCGAGCCGGGATACAGTATTGAGATCAGGGAAGAATCCCTCAACCGATTCGCCTACCCGCAGGGTGAGGCATGGAGCACGCAGGCATGAAGTTTGTTACGTTTTCAGGCAAGACCTCTTCCGCAGCCCCCACTCCCGGCGTCCTCGTGGGTCACGAGGTTGCAGACCTCTCCGGACTCAACTACCCCAGCGTCCTCGCAATCATCGAGGGCGGCAGCGAGGCTCTCGCCGAGGTCGCCTCGTATCTTGAGAAGGCTCCGCGTGTGTCCCTCTCCGAGGTCACGCTGCACGCTCCGGTTCAGCCTCCGCGCGTCTTCGGCGTCGGTCTGAACTATGCACGCCACGCCGAAGAGACGAAGATGGCGCTGCCGAAGATTCCCGTGATCTTTATGAAGCTCTCCACCTCGGTGGTTGGGCCGGATGCGGAGATTATCCTTCCGAAGGTCAGCACACAGCCCGACTATGAGGCTGAGCTTGGCGTCGTGATCGGTAAGCCGGGCTATCAGATCGCCGCCGCTGATTGGGAGAAGCACGTCTTCGGCTACACCAACGTCAACGATGTCAGCGCCCGCGACATCCAGCTTTCGACCTCTCAATGGACGCTCGGCAAGTCATTCCCGAGCTTCACTCCGATTGGCCCTGCCATTGTTACGGCTGACGAGGTCGGTGACCCGCACGTGCTCGACATCGGCATCACCATCAACGGAGAGACGTTGCAGGCGTCGAACACCAGCGACATGGTCTTTGGGATTCCCGCCATCATCGAGTACATCTCGAAGATGACGCCGCTTGAAGCGGGAGACATCATCACCACGGGAACCCCCGAGGGTGTCGGCATGGGACGCACGCCGCAGCGCTGGCTCAAGCCCGGTGAAGAGGTCATCGTCACCATCCAGAAGCTCGGCAGCCTTCGTAACACCACCGTCGCGGAGTAGCCGCAATCCACCTCAGCCGCCGCGAAGACCACTTCGCGGCGGCTTTTCATTTAAGCAGAGACAGCATCGCATCGTGTAATCTCAGCGAAGATTCCTCATGGGTTTGCTGAGCATTTTCTACCCACATCGCTGTCTCGCCATGCTCGGGATATTCCTCTGGCTGGCGCTCGGGCCCCCTCGCGTACCGGCGCAGACTGCCGCGACCAGCGTGCCTCTCCTGCTGCCCTCCGCAATCGCCTACGATGCGGCGGGAAACCTCTACATCGCCGAGACCACGCACCACGTCATCCGCCGGGTCGATCCCTCCGGCGCGATCAGGACCATCGCCGGAACCGGAACCCAAGGCTTTGATGGCGACAATGGTACCGCCACTTCGGCTCTGCTCGACTCACCGCAAGGGCTTGCGGCCAGCGCTAACGCGCTTTATATCGCCGACACGCACAATCACCGCATCCGCCGCGTCGATTTCTCCAGCAGCACGATCACGACTCTTGCTGGCACGGGTGTCTCCGGCTCCACGGGCGACAATGGCCCCGCCGCCTTCGCGATGCTCGATCGTCCCACAGCGCTCGCGCTCGACAGCAAGGGCAATCTCTACTTTGCTGACGTTTCAGCTCACCGCATTCGTCGCATCGATGCTGCAACCGGAATCATCACAACGGTCGCGGGTGCAGGAGTGCAGGGGGACAGCGGCGATAACGCGCAGGCAGCCTCCGCTCTTCTCGATTCTCCGCAGGGCCTTGCCGTTGACCTCTCGGGCAACCTCTACCTCAGCGACACCCACAACCACCGCATTCGTCGCATTGACGCTACGACCGGCCTCATCACCACCGTTGCTGGCACTGGAGCCTTCGGCTATGCGGGAGACTCCATCGCAGCGACCTCTGCGAAGCTCGCGTTTCCGCAGGGGCTTGCCGTTGACGCCGCAGGAAACCTCTATCTCAGCGATACCGCGAACCTGCGCATCCGTCGCATCGATGCTGCGACCGGCCTCATCACCACCGTTGCTGGAGACGGCACGCAGGGCTTCCGTGGCGACGGGGATGCGCCCACAGCAGCCTCGCTCGACAGTCCCCGTTCCATCACACGCTCTCCCACAGGTCTCGTGACCATCGCCGATACCGCGAATCAGCGCATCCGACAGGCCACCCCCGCAACCCTCCAAACCATCGCTGGCCTATCTGAGACGACACCGCCTCCGCCACCCTCTTCTCTGTCCCTCAGTGGCGCGAGCGCAACTCCCTACGGCTCAGGCACCGTCACCGCGACGCTTGCCTCCGCGACGACCGCTACCGGCTCCATCGTCTTCCTCGACACCTTCGCCGGAACCTCGGGTATCCGGCTCGCCGCCGTGCCGCTCAGCGCAAACGCCGCCGTGCTCGATCTCTCGAGCCTCCCGGCAGGCCAACACCTCATCGCTGCCGCCTACTCCAGCGACTCCGAGCACGCCCCGCTCACGAGCGATGCCTTCTCCCTCACCGTCACTCCATTGCCTCTGACGGCCATCCTCTCTCCGGCCTCGCTCCAGTACGGTGAGACGATGCCGCCGCTCACCGGCGCACTCAACGGCCTTCTCCCGCGCGACCAGTCCGGTGTCTCCGCAACCTTTTCGACCATCGCCACTGCGAACCCCTCCGCGGGCACCTACCCCGTCACCGTCACTCTCATCGGACCTGCGGCAGGGAACTACACGCTCTCTTCCGTGCCCACGCTAACCATCACGAAGGCCTCCACCGCAACCGCCCTTACGGCGACGACGAACGCAGCCAGCTCTGATGTCGTCCAGCCAGTCCTGCTCTCGGCCCACGTCTCCAGCGCGACCACGGGAGTCCCCACTGGTACAGTCTTCCTCTTCGATGGAGGATCCCAGCTGACCGCAGGCACAGCCAGTGCCTCGGGCGACTTCAGCTTCTCGACCTCCTCGCTCGCCTCCGGCCCGCACAGCCTCTACGCCAGCTACTCCGGCGACGCGAACTTCCGCCCCAGCACCTCTTCCACTACTTTGTTCACCATCGGGGGACCGCCTCCCACATCGGGCGACTTCACTCTCGCCCTTTCCAGCACAGCCGCCCAGACCATTGTTGCGGGAGAATCCGCCAACTACACCTTCACTCTTCAGACACAGGGAAGCCTCTCCGGGCCGGTCGTTCTTGCGGCCAGCGGAGCCCCCGACCTCGCAACCGTCTCCTTCAATCCCTCCAGCATTCCGCCCGGAACCCCCTTAGCCACCTTCACCATGACGGTCGCGACCCCGAAGACCTCAGCCTTCCTGGTACACGCAGGGCAGGGCATCGCCAGCGCATTTCTGGTCGTGCCCCTGCTTTGCCTGTGGTCCCGTAGAGGCCCGCGGTTACTGGCGATTGTTCTTGTCTTATGGATACTGCCGCTTTCAGGATGCGGCGACCGCGTTTACAAGGGAGATGCCACAGGGTCTAGCCCTTCCGGACCGTCCGCCCCGAAGACCTACACCATTACTGTGACTGGAAGCTCAACCGACGGTTCGGGAAAGCCAATCCATCACACTGCGGAGGTCACTCTTACCGTTCAGCCTTCTTAGAGCGGAGCCAGCAGCTTCAGTGCCAGGAAGACCACCACGCCGGTGAAAAAGATCAGCGCCATGCGGATACCCGGCTCTCGGTTGACCTCGGGCACAAGGTCCGTCGCGGCGACGTAGATCGTCACTCCCGCCGAGAGCGGAAGCCCAGCCCCAACCCATGAGGGCTTCAAGTTGATCACCATCACTCCGGCCAGCGTCATCGCTCCCAGAATCATCGCCGAGTTCAGTGCCGCCCGCCTGCCTCGTCCGCCCGCCAGCATCACGCTTGCAACGGTGAAGCCCTCCGGCAGCTTGTGCAGGAAGACCGCGATGAAGATCATCCAGCCGAGCCACGTCGAAAGCATGAACCCCGACCCGATGGCGATGCCGTCGAAGAAGGTGTGGGCCGCCAGCCCCAGCAGCACCGAGTAGCTTGTCTTCGCCGAAAGAAACTCGGTGTGATGCGTTTCTTCGCCAAAGTGGAAGTGCGGCACCAGCGTATGCTCCAGCAGATGCACCCCGCAGTAGCCCGCAAGCAGCAGCACCGGAGCCCAGCGCGGGTTCAGGGCGATGCCCTCCGGCACCATCTCCAGCACAGCCGCGCCCAGCATAAAGCCAGCTCCCAACGCCACAAAGTAGCGCAGAGCACGCGCCGAAGGGGAGCGACGCACCAGCAAAAGTCCACCGAGGTAGTCCGCCAGGCCTGCAACCGTGCCCAGCGTCAGGCTCATCCACAGCGATGTCATCGTCTATCCGTTCCAGGCGAATCGAGGAGCGTCGCCAGCGTACATGGGATAGCGTTCGGGCCGCGAGACCCGCATCGCGATGAGCACAAAGTTCATATCCTTTTGATTTTACCTGTCTCGGGCCACTGAGACTCACGCGCCAGCATAAGAATCACGCCAATCCCGCAAAAGAACACCAGGCCTTCAAGCCGTTCCGAGAGCTTATGCAGATCCTGGAACTCGATCCGCGCAGGCGAAGTGGCCTCCGATACTGTAATGTCCCCTCCTGCGGCAATGCGGTCCTGCTCCATCGTCGGGATGATCCTGAACTGCGAGTATGCGGTGACGACCAGCATGATCCCCGCGAGCACAATCTCGATGGCAAAGCCCACACGAGCCGGAACCTCAGCCTTGAACCACAGCGTCACCGTGCACAGGCAGAACACTACGCCGCCGATCAGCCCGATCCGGTGCAGGATCTGCAGCGTTCCTCCGACCACGATGCCTGCCTCGTGCGCGCTCGACAGGCGCTGGAAGGCCACCGGGGCTACCACGAATGCAAAGAAGGCAAGTCCGCCAACCCAGGCTGTCATCGACAGCAACCGCAACGCGCGAAGCATTTTCTCAATCACTAGACCAGGTCCCTCCCAATGAGCCTTCGTATCCGTTCTTTAATAGGAGGGTGCGTGGAGAATAGATTCGCAAACCCTCCGCTGCCCAATAGCGGAGCCACAATAAACAGGTGCGCCGTTGCGGGAGTCGCCTGCATGGGGATGCGCCGCGAGAAATTGTCCAGCTTCTGCAACGCTCGCGCCAGGGCGTACGGATTTCCTGTCTCTCGCGCTCCTGTTGCGTCCGCCTCGTACTCCCGCGAGCGCGAGATCGAAAGCTGAATCAGCGTCGCCGCAATCGGCGCAAGAATCACCATGAAAAGCGCGGTAAGTCCACCGCCGTTGCGGTCGCGGTCATCGCGTCCACCGTAGCCTCCGAACATTGAGGCCCAGTAGCCCATCCTCGCGACCATCGTGATCGCCCCGGCCAGAGTCGCGGCGATGGAACTGGTCAGGATATCGCGGTTCCGCACATGGCCAAGCTCGTGCGCCAGAACTCCCTCCAACTCCTCGTCGTCCAGCAGGTTCAGGATGCCGTGCGTCACAGCCACCGAAGCGTGTTGCGGATTTCTCCCCGTGGCAAAGGCATTCGGGCTCTCACTCGGAATGACGAAGACCTTCGGCATCGGAAGTCCCTGCCTGGCGGAGAGCCGCTCCACCACGTTGTAGACCCTCGGAAGCTGCTCCCTCGTCGCAGGCTGCGCCCGGTACATCGAAAGCGCCAGCTTGTCGGAGAAGAAATACGTTCCGAAGTTGAACGCGACCGACAGCACAAAAGCCAACGCCATCCCGTTGCGTCCGCCGACCCGGTCCCCGATGAAGATCAGAAACATGGTCAGCAGCACCAGCAGGAGTGTGGACTTCAGGGTATTCATCTTCAGCCTCGCAGAGGTTCTTCCTCTGTAGTCTTAGATGCGGCAGAGCGCGAATCTTTTCGTGCCAGGGCGCGCTTCAGAACCGTCTCCAGCGCAGCCTTCTGCTCGGCGTACTCGGAGTCGGTGAGGCGACCTTCAAGACGGTCGGTTTCGATGGCGAACAGCTCTTCCTTCAGAGCGGTCAGCAGAGTCGCCGGTCCCGCGTTTGTGGGAGCAAAACCCGCTCCGGGAAGGGGAGCTGCTCCAGCCGCGCCCTGCTGCTGAGGACTGTTCTTCAGCATGAAGCCCGCGCCGGCGGCCATCGCGAGGCCCAGCCCGCCGATGATCCACCACTTGTACTTCGACCAGGGATCATTGTCGCCCGTCGGGTCGAGCGGTGTGCCGAGACCTCCACCGGGGCGCGTATCAGCCGCCGCCGGACCTGCAGGACCACCCGCTGCCTGCTGCGGACCGCCTGCGGCTGCTCCCGGCTGACCTCCATCCCCTCCCGGACCATTTGCGCTATCGCGTGGAAGCTGTCCCGTCCCCGAGACCGTGAACTCCAGCGCCTGCGACGGAGCAACATTGCGCGCCACGTAAGTCTGGGCCGACATTTCTTCCGTCACCGGAGCGAACGTGGACGACGAAGCTGCCTTGAAGCTCATGCTCTTCGGCATCATGATCGCAACCGTATCGGTCGTCATCGAAGGCTTCGGAGTTAGCTTGAAGCTGCCGTCGTAAGGGACGTGATAGGTGATCTGGAAGCGCGTCTCGCCCGGACGAATGGGGAAGATAAAGGTGAAGTGGCCCGCCTCTCCCAGGGGAGTCGGCGCCGCCTGCACAGGCATTCCGCCCGGAGCCAGCGCCGCTGAGCCCTCGATCACCGCGCCTGCGGGAAGATAAAACTCAAAGGGACGGTCGCCGAACTGCGTCTTCGGAGGGGTCGACTCGTTCTTGACGAAGAAGTTTTCGACGATGCGCAGCGTCTTTCCGCTCTCATCCGTCTGGATGCGCATCACGTCCGCCTCGCTGCTGACGCCCGTAACCTTCGCAGCCGCGTCGTACACCTCGAGATCCACCGACTGTGTTCCTGGAGGCGCGGGACGAAAGTAGTTCGCCTTGTCGTGCGTCACACGGATCAGGTGCATCCCCGGATCGGGCAGGTCGAGGGTGAAGTTACCCTTCGCGTCCGTCTTGGTGCGCGTCGCTTCCTGCATTCCCTGCGCCAGGCGAATCAGCACGACGTCGTCGCCCGCGGCGGGCTTGTTGTTGGTCTTGTTCGTGACGGTGCCGGTGATGGACTCGGCAAGGGCCGCGCCCGAGAGAGCAGCGGGCATGGCAGAAATCAAGGCGACGATCACCGTCATGCGGCGGAGGTTCATAAAGGATGAGAGGATCACGGTTTCCAGTCTACTGCTAATTAATAAGGTTAGGCTTCCCGCGGAAGCCATTGATGTCACTCAGGCTCGGCTTCCGCGAGCGCTCATGCCGCGCTGCTCCAGAAGCTCCATCTCGGAGATCACCTGCGCCGCCTCGTCTTCGAGGGCGGCCCGTTGCTCCGCGTAGTCCTGCTCGGGATACTTGCCCGCAAGGTACTCGAAGTTCAGGTCGCGCAGGTTCTCATAGATGACGTCCTTGCGTTCGCGCAAGTAGTCGATCCTCGTCTTGTCGGCTTGGAAGAAGATGTTCTTTTCGGGCCAGAAGACATAGGCGAACAGGGCAAGGGTTAGTACAGCTCCGGTTATCGCTCCCATCAGTACTCCGTCTCCCGCCGTATGCGCTCGCGCAGGCTATCGTTGTCAGCTGGCATTCCGGCAGGGAACCCTGCCACAGCCCTCGACGTGGTTCGCTTCTTCCACATTGTTATCAGTACGCCGGTTCCCACCGTCGCCAGCAGGAAGACCACCATCGGCGTAATCCACGCGGCGTTATCGAAGCCTCCGCGAATCGGCGCGGCCAGTACCGTCGGGCCGTACTTGGCCGAAAACCAGTTGAGGATCGCGGTGTCTCCTCCGCCCGAGCTCACTTGCTGCCGCAGCTCTCCGATCATGCGGTCCGAGTCCGGGCATCCTACGTGGTTGCACTCCAGTAGTATCTGCCCGCAGCTGCACACGCAGACCATCTCGTGCCCCAGCCTTCCGAAGCGCGACTCCGAATCCACCGCGCCTAGCATCACCACAGCCAGCAGGCACATCGCCGCTGCCTGACCCCAGCGCAGTATTGTCATCCGGCTAAGCATGTTTCACCTCGATCTCGCCCACCGGAGCGGGCACCGCAACCGTCGCTGTTGCTGTCGAGCGCGTCAGGTTGGGAACCAGCGCAACGAACGTGCCCAGCACCACGATCAGCACGCCGATCCAGATCCAGTTCATCAGAGGATTGATGAAGACCTTGATGATTGGCTTGTCTGTGTCGGGATTCTTGCCCTCGTAGATTACGTATAGATCCTCGGCCAGCGTCGAGCGTAGCGCCACCATCGTCGAGGTCGTCTGGCTCGCGTTGTAGAAGCGGCGTTCGGGAGCAAGCTGCGTCAGCTTCTTTGATCCCTTGAAGACATCCAGCAGGGCATACTCCGTGTCGTAGTTTGCGTTCGTGTCCTGCGTGAAGCTCTGGCACACCAGCTTGTAGCGCCCCAGCGTCATCGAGTCGCCGAAGCCCATCTCCTGCTCGCGCGACTGGTTGAACGCTCCGCCCGCAATGCCGATGAACATCACGACGATGCCGAAGTGCACGATGTACCCGCCATAGCGCCGCGTATTGCGACGCACCAGCAGTAGGGTGGAGGAGGCAAGATTCTTGCCCGTCTGGGTCCGCACCACGCCAGCGCCGCGCAGAAATTCCGCGGCAATTGCGGTAATCACACCGGCAGAGAGGGTGAAGGTAACCAGCGAGAACAGCTCCGACTGCATATCGTCGCCCGCGCTCCACGGCCTTACGCCGCACGCGACTACGACCACGAAGGTTACGAGCATCGCAATCGAAGGCAGCACGAAGTTCCGCCGGATCGACCGCAGCGAAGTTGAGCGCCAGGCGAGCAGAGGTCCGATGCCCGTCAGGAACAGCAGGAAGATTCCGATGGGAAGGTTGACGCGGTTATAGAACGGAGCGCCGACCGTAACCTTAGAGCCCTGCACGTACTCGCTCAGAACAGGGAAGAGCGTTCCCCAAAGCACCGTGAAGCAGGCCGTCAGCAAAATCAGGTTGTTGAACAGGAAGCTCGACTCGCGGCTGACCAGCGACTCCAGCCGGTTCTCGCTTTTCAGGTGGTCCTTCTGCTTGAAGAAGGTGAACAGGCACACCGCGAACACGATGAGAATGAATCCATAGAACCATCCTCCAATCGACGACTGTGCGAAAGCATGAACGCTGCTCACAATGCCCGAGCGCGTCAACAGAGTTCCGAGGATGGTGAGAAGGAAGGTCGAGAAGATCAGCCAGACATTCCACGTCTTCATCATGCCGCGTTTCTCCTGCATCATTACTGAATGCAGAAACGCGGTGCCGGTAAGCCACGGCATCAGGCTGGCATTCTCGACCGGGTCCCAGCCCCAGTAGCCGCCCCAACCAAGCACGCTGTACGCCCAGTGTGCTCCGAGGAAGATGCCGCAAGTCAGGAACAGCCACGTCACCATCGTCCAGCGGCGCGTAATGTGAATCCACTTTTCGCCGGGGTAGCGCATCATCAACGCGCCCAGCGCAAACGCGAAGGGAACCGCGAAGCCCACGTAGCCGAGATACAGCATCGGGGGATGAATCACCATCTCCGGGTACTGCAGCAGCGGGTTCAGTCCGAATCCGTCCTGCGCCAGAGGACCGCGCTCCAGAGCAAATGGGGGAGCGGCGAAGTTCAGCAGCAGCAGGAAGAAGACCTGCACGCCCGCAAGGATCGTCGAGGCAAACGCCGAGAGCCTCACATCCACTTTGTGCCGCAGTCGCAGCACGAAGCCGTAGCCGCTCAACAGCCACGCCCACAGCAGCAGCGAACCCTCCTGCCCGCTCCACAGCGCGGAGAACTTATACGCCGTATCGAGGTCGCGGTTGGTGTGGTGCAGGATGTAGGTGACGGAGTAGTCGTTAGTGAAGGCGGCCCACACCAGCGCAAAGGCCGCGCCGCTCAACGCGACGAAGGTGGCGATGCCAGCGCGCCGGGCAGTCTCTCCCAGGCGTCCGGCCCCGCTGCCGCCAGCCGTGATGCCTGTCTCCATACGGGAGCGCCAAAGGGCGACGGCCCCCATAACCAGCGTGTATACACTCAGAACCAGCGCAAGGAGCAGCGCAAAGCTCCCGAACTCGGGCATGGGATGGGTCTGCATGAAAACCTCTCCCCATTCTCTCCCGTGTTCAGCCCATCAAGCAATGAAGAGAAGGGGATTCCCGGCGTTTATCGCGCAGTCTTTCAGCGAGGATGGCAGCTCGCCTGGAACATCCTTACACCGTGGCCGCCGGAACTCCGACAAGCTCCCGGACGCACTCCAGCAGATGTTCCGGCTGAACCGGCTTGACCAGGAAGGCCACATTCAGGTCTGCGTATTCAGCCTTTGCCTCTTCCAGACCACTGACGACCAGCACCGGAATCCCCGATCGCAGCTCGCGAATTGCGCGCACGAAGGAGCTTCCGCTCATGCCCGGCATGATGTGGTCGGTGATGACGAGGTGAATCTCTGCAGGAAGGTCGCCGCTTCGCAGCTGTTCCAGTATTCCCCTGGGGTCCAGCGCGGTGATGACCTTACATCCAAGGCGGGTCAGGATTGCCTGACGAACAGTGCCCTGAACGGCATTGTCATCCACCAGAAGAATCGTTTTTGTGTGCATCTACAGCTCCAGGGAGAAAACTCAGCAGGTGTGCGTCATGGTCCACACGCTCTCCCGACTTTTTGAAATCAGTTTGGGAGCGGAGAAAAGTGGTCCGCAAGGGAAACTCTTTTTTATTTTTCATAAGCAGAATGGCCCGAAGCTCTCAGGGCGGAACCGCTTGATTTTATAGTCGTAACAGCAACTCAAATCCGACCGCATCTCGGCGGGCCGGGGTACAGACAAACCAGGGGTACAGGTAAAACAGTGGTCGGTGCGTTTTCGGAAACAACCGCATTCGTCGACAAGGATCGATCGGAAATTTCTGCGGCGGTTCGTTTTATGATGCGTGATCTTTCGGGAAGGTTTCCTGTAATTCGCCTGGGGGTCACAGTTTGTTCCCAGGTTCTCTCTTCCGGCCTTCGCCATAGACGGAGACGGGCAAACCATATACATTTCTCCGCAGCCATCGCAGATCAGAAGGCCATGTTTGTAACTGTAAAGACTGCGGAATCAATGGCAATGACAGCCGTGGCAGTAAAGGAAAGACCGTGACACTCTCCATCATCGACTGGCTCATCATGCTGGTCTATCTCATCTTTGTGTTGGGCATTGGCTTCGCCCTGAAGCGCTACATGCGCACCTCGAACGACTTTTTTCTTGCCGGACGCTCTATCCCCGCCTGGGTCTGCGGCCTCGCCTTCCTCTCCGCCAACCTCGGAGCGCAGGAGGTCATCGGCATGGGGGCCTCGGGAGCGAAGTACGGCATCAACACCAGTCATTTCTATTGGATTGGCGCGGTCCCGGCGATGATCTTCGTCGGCATCTTCATGATGCCTTTCTACTACGGCTCTCGCGCCCGTTCCGTGCCGGAGTATCTCCGGTTGCGCTTCGACGAGAAGACCCGCGCTGTCAACGCCTTCTCCTTCGCCATCATGACGGTGCTCTCCTCGGGCATCTCTATGTACGCGATGGCGCTGCTCATCCAGACCCTCGGGCTCTTCCACGGCATCATTCCCGACCAGTACATCTTCCACGTCTCCGTCTTCCTGTCGGCCATCATCGTGCTGGCTTACATCTTCCTCGGAGGACTCAGCAGCGCTATCTACAACGAGGTGCTGCAGTTTTTCCTGATCGTGGCGGGTTTTGCTCCACTGGTCTGGATCGGACTGCGCAACGTTGGCGGCTGGCAGGGAATCAAGCAGTCGCTTCCGGCGGCCATGACGCACTCCTGGCAGGGTATGGCGCACGCCAACACCAACTCCCTCGGGGTGGAATGGATCGGCCTCACGATGGGCCTAGGCTTCGTGCTTTCCTTCGGGTACTGGTGCACGGACTTCCTCGTTATTCAGCGGGCTATGGCCGCCGATTCGGAGATCTCCGCCCGTCGTGTGCCTCTCATCGCCGCCGTCCCGAAGATGTTTTTTCCGTTTCTGGTCATCCTGCCAGGTCTCATCGCTGTCAGTCTGCCGTCGGCGACCGCCCAGTTGACGACCACCCCGGCTCTCAGTGCCACCACCGCTCCGGGCATTGCCGGCACCGGCGTCGCCGCAGCTGAAGCGCATCCGCACGGCATCGTCCCGCTCAAGATCAACCCTTTCAACGGCCGTCCTGACGTCGACAGCAAGGGCCAGCCGGTTTACAACTACGACCTCGCCATCCCGACTCTCCTGCTGCATTACTTTCCGACAGGCATCCTTGGCCTCGGGCTGACGGCGCTACTCGCCAGCTTCATGTCGGGCATGGCGGGAAATGTGACGGCTTTCAATACCGTCTGGACCTATGACATCTACCAGGCCCACATCAACAAGAGCGCCACCGACGAGCACTACCTCTGGATGGGCCGCATGGCCACGATTGGAGGCGTGCTGCTTTCGGTCGCCGCCGCGTATGCTGCCACCAGCTTCAACAACATCATGGACGCGTTGCAGTTGGTCTTTTCCTTCGTCAACGCTCCTCTGTTTGCGACTTTCCTGCTTGGCATGTTCTGGAAGCGCACCACTGGCCATGCGGCCTTCGCGGGCCTGCTCTCGGGAACCTCTGCTGCGCTTCTGCATCACGGCCTCACCCTGCCTGCCGATGCCGCGCCCGGCATCCACGGCGGCTGGATCGCCGTGCTGCATAACTACTCCAGCGACATGGCGCAGAACTTCTGGACCGCCATCTTCGCCTTCTCGGTCAACCTCATTGTTACTGCCGCGGTCAGCCTCGTGACCAAGCCCCGCGACGCGGAGGAGCTAGTCGGCCTCGTCTACTCGCTCACTCCCAAGCCGGTCGAGCATCATCTGGAGTGGTACCAGAAGCCTTCGACGCTCGCCTTCGGTGTGCTTGCCGTACTCGTGATCCTCAACCTTGTCTTTGCATAAAATTTCCCTGGAGCGCATTACATGGGACTCGACATCCGGCTACCTCTTGGCCTTCTCTTCCTGATCCTCGGCGGCATCCTGACGGTCTTTGGCTTTGTCACACGTCACTCGGGCCTCTACGCCCGCTCGCTCGACGTGAACCTTAACCTTGTCTGGGGACTCGTCATGTTTGTCTTTGGGTTGGCGATGTATCTGGTGGGACGCCGCCAGCGCTGGCAGGATGATCCTGTCAATCCCCGCCCGTGGGAGAAGAGCGGTCGCAACTGAAGATCCACGAAGCACCGTCGGTCGCTCCGTGGGAATTCCCTGCGCGAACATCGACAGATAACGCCGCAATCATGCCTTTCCCACGCAAACCCTTGCGATAATGGAACTATATGAAGCGGCGCATCATCCGGCAGTACGAGCTTATTCGCAAGATTGGCACGGGAGGCAGCGGAGTCGTCTTCCTTGCCAACGACACTCTGCTGCAGCGCCCTGTCGTCATCAAGCTCCTCAAGCGCGGCAACCTCACCATTGAGCAGATGCGTACCACCCAGCTTCGTGAGGCTCGTCTTGCCTCCGCCATTGACCACCCTAACGTCTGCGCCATCTATGACGTAGGCGAGGCTCCGGCTGAATCGGGCGACGCCGAAGAGGCATACATCGTCATGCAGTTCATCCCCGGCAAGTCGCTCGACAAGATCATCGCCGCGGGGCCCTCCAGCATCCAGCTTGTCCTTTCAGCGGGAATCCAGATCGCCGACGGTCTTTCCGCCGCGCATTCGCTCGGCATCTTCCATCGCGACCTCAAGCCCGCCAACGTCATGCTTACCGACGGCGGCCTCATCAAGATTCTCGACTTCGGCCTCGCCCGCCGCCTTTCGCTCGACAAGACCGACTTCGATCCCTCCGGCCCGTCTGACACGCCCTCGCTGCCTCCTCTCGGAGCTACCTACACCGCGCGCGGTGGAACCATCGCCTACATGGCCCCGGAACAGTTCGTCACGGGGCAGTCTTCGGTGCAGTCCGACATCTTTGCCTTTGGCTTGATCCTCTACGAACTGGCCACTGGCCGCCACCCGTTCCACCGGCCCGACGCCCCGGACTTCCAGACCATCCGCGCCACGCAGTTTGCCGATCCGCCTTCGTTGCGCGAGATCAACCCGTCCATCCCGGTCGAGCTTGAAAGCGTCATCCTGCGCTGCCTGGAAAAGCAGCCCGCCGCACGCTTTGCCACAGCCGGAGACATCCGCGAGTCGCTGAAGACCGTCATGCGCTCCATGCGTCTCGACACCGTCTTCCTGCCCGGCGGCGAGTCCGTCTCGCTCAGTCAGCAGAGCCGCCGCGCTCTCGATACTCCAGAAGAAGAGAAGCGCGCTACCGGCATCCTCTCCATGCTCGCTGAGCGCTTCCGCGAGTCCGGCTCTTCCTCTTCGAGCAGCAAGGAGACCGACAGCATCGTCGTGCTCCCGTTCATCAACTATGGCCCCGCTGACGTAGCCCCGCTCTACGGATACGCCCTGGCCGACGCTATCGCTGCGCGTCTGGCCCGGATGAGCACCCTGGTCGTGCGCCCGTCCAGCTCGCTGACCTCCATCCCCACACACCAGCTCGACCCTCTCAGCATCGGCAAAAAGCTGTTGGTCGACTTCGTCCTCGCGGGCAACTTCATGCGTTCGGAGAAGGGCTTCGACCTGAACTGGCAGCTCCTCGACGTCTCTCGCCAGAGCGTCCGCGCCGGAGGCTCCATCAACGTCGCTTCCTTTGACCTCGTCAGCGTCCAGACCGAGATCTGCAACGAGGTCTTCAGCACCCTGCAGGGCGTCGGCGGCCTCCACGGCCCGCAGGAGAACAGCCGCGGAAACTCCCTCACCGAAGACCTCTCCGAAGAGTACCTTCAGGCCCGCGCCCTGCTCTCCTCCTTCATGACGCGCACCGGCAACCGCGACGACCTCGACCATGCCCGCGAGCTCTTCGACTCCGTCATTAAGAACAACGAGAACTACGCTCCTGCCTGGTCCGGCCTCGGTATTACGCACCTTCAGTACACTCACCACGGCCTCGGCGGCCAGATGCATGTCCTCGAAGCCCGTCGCGCCTTCGACCGCGCCCTCCAGCTCGACCCCGGCTCCGTCGAAGCTAACCTCTATCGCGTCTACATGCTGCTCTCGCGCGGCGAAAAGGAGTCCGCCCGCCACGGCATCGAGCACCTGCTCCAGACAGCGGGCAATGACTGGAATGTCCGCATGGTCGCGGGAATCACGCTGCGCATCGACGGCATGTACGAGGAGGCGCTCGACCAGTTCAATGCCTCGCTGCGCATGAATCCCGCGAACGCGGCGATGATCTACAACCACCGCGCCCGCGTCTACCAGTACCAGAACCAGCTTGAGTTGGCCGCCGAAGAGATCGAGAAAGGTCTCACCCTCGAGCCGCGCCAGCCGCTCCTCCGCATCTCCCTCGGTTACCAGCAGATGCGCACCGGCGACCTCCAGCACGCCGTCGAGACGCTCGAAAGCGTCACCCGTGACGAGAAATCCCTGCGCATCGTCTTCCCGACCATCGCGCTCTGCTACGTGCAGTTGGGCGACCGCGCAAAGGCCGCGACCTTCATCGTCGACGAGACACTCTCCGCCGCCGAAGCCGACAGCGAGATGGCGTATCGCCTGGCCACTTACTTTGCGGTTGATGGAGACGAGAGCGAGGCGCTGCACTGGCTGCGGCGCGCCATCTATCTCGGAAATGAGAACTATCCATGGTTCTCGAAGAACCCCGCATGGCGCAGACTCTCGGGTCACAGCGACTTCGAGCGTATCCTCGAAGACCTGAAGAAGAGCTACCGCCGTAACCAGAAAAACTGGAAGAGGCTCCTCTCCAACATTCGCGATTAGCTCCGAGTTGGACGAACCCGCAAAACAAAAGGAGCGAGCCGAAGCCCGCTCCCTGCAATCCTCAGCGAAAAGGGAACTACTCGCTCCCGCCGCCATTCACTGCGCCGCTCGGAGCTGTCATCGCCATTCCCGAGCGAACCGGCTTCAGATCCATCGGAGCCGTCAGGCTGAACACCAGCCGTGAGTCCTTGTCGAGCGTCGCCTGGCGATCCTGCTTTGACCACATCACCGTGGTCACGCCCGCGCCGATTCCAGCGCCGACCAGCGCACCTACGCCGCCTCCGACCATCGCTCCGGCCACAGCGCCACCGCCCGTCGTCAGCGCTCCGACGCCCAGCGTCTCCTTCGTGCGGTCGCGGCGCTTCAGCGTTCCTTCGCGATCCACCGCGAAGCTCGAAAGCGTCGTGTCGATCAGCTGTGCGCGAACCCCATACATCGTGCCGTCCGGCAACACAATCCTCTGCGGCTCCAGGTGCATCGATGCCACGCCCGAGATGCGATGTCCCTCATGCACCGAGGTCACCGTTCCCTCCAGCGTCGCGCCGATCGGGATAATCACACGGCCCTTGTGCGTCACCGCCTCCATGATCTCCGCGCCGAAGATGGCTCCGGGCTTCGTCTCCGCGGTCGAAAGCTGATCCTTCATCCGCACCCGCAGCAGCGTGCCTTCGTTGATCTCTCCCTCGCGCTCGGGAACGCTCGTCACAATCTGGGAATCGACGTCCCCGAAGGCAGGCTTCTGCGTGCTGGCGATCTGGGTTCCGGTGTAGGGAACATACGGCCCATAGGCCTCTTCCTTTGCGGTCGCTGGGGTAACCGTCGCAGGGGCGGCCTCTGCAGCTGGAGCCTCAGTCTTTGCAGCCGAAGGCTTCAGTGGATGCCGTCCGGGAGTTGCAGCGGCATCGTTGTCCGCGTCGATCGCGACGGGCTCAGGGGTCGAAACCCCCGTCCGCGGTTCTTCCTGAACCGGCTGAGCGGTCTGTGCCGCAAGCGGCAAGGTGGCGGCAACAAACACGACTGCAGGTATGATCCGAATCTTCATGGGCTAAATCCTCCCGTCAGGCGCGGAGTGGTCACGTACGCCTGTCCTTATCTGAAAGTCTAAGAGCTTCCCGCGCCAGCACGCTCAAAATCGCGGCGAGGGAATCGAGCCTGCTACTACACCTTTTGAGACGCGCCGGACCTGTTTTTGGCGTTCCCTCGCGGTATTTCACATTCACACCCCATTCGCGCTACCCCGCGTCCCCTTTGCTAGAATCCAAGATGGTGAACACATTCAGCGCCAACCTCGTGGAGACAATCGGTTTACCCAGCGGTCGCGACCTTCCCGTCGATCGCCGTCCGAAGCTCAACGAGCGTCTCGCGCATCGCGTCGTCCCCCAATTTTCTTCACCTAACGACAGGAGCAACATGACTGAGATCGTCTCGATTCACGCCCGCGAAATCCTCGACTCCCGCGGCAATCCCACCGTCGAAGCCGACGTCCTCCTCGACGGCGGAGCCCTCGGCCGCGCCGCTGTTCCCAGCGGAGCCTCCACCGGAGAGCACGAGGCCGTCGAGCTGCGCGACGGCGACAAGGAGCACTACCTCGGCAAAGGTGTCCTCAAGGCTGTCGATAACGTCGAGTCGATCCTCGCTCCTGAGCTGACCGGCATGGACGCCTCCAACCAGCGCCTGATAGACGCGACGATGATCGCCCTCGACGGTACCGAGAACAAGGGCAAGATCGGCGCCAACGCCATCCTGGCCGTCTCGATGGCTGTTGCCCGCGCCTCGGCTGCGGCACTCAAGCTGCCCCTTTACCGCTACCTCGGAGGCGTCAACGCCTGTCTCCTTCCCACGCCGATGATGAACATCCTCAACGGCGGCTCTCACGCCGACTCCAACGTGGACTTCCAGGAGTTCATGGTCATGCCCGTCGGAGCGGAGACCTTCTCCGACGCCCTCCGCTGGGGCGCCGAGATCTTCCACACGCTCAAGGGAGTGCTCAAGAAGAAGGGCTACAACACTGCTGTCGGCGACGAGGGCGGATTCGCCCCCAGCCTCAAGTCCAACGAGGAAGCTGTCGACCTGATCCTCGAGGCCATCGAGCTTGCGGGCTATCAGCCTGGCGAGGACATCTGCATCGCTCTCGACCCCGCCTCCAGCGAGTTCTACGACAAGGAAACCGGCAAGTACATCTTCAGGAAGTCCGACAAGCGCGAGCTTTCGTCGGCTGAAATGGCCGCTTTCTGGAAGGATTGGACCGAGCGTTACCCCATCATCTCCATCGAGGACGGCCTCGCCGAGGACGACTGGGACGGCTGGAAGCTCCTCACCGACTCCATCGGCAAGCGCGTGCAGCTTGTGGGAGACGATCTTTTTGTCACCAACACGCTTCGCCTGCAGCAGGGAATCGAGCAGCAGGTCGCGAACTCGATCTTGATTAAGGTGAACCAGATCGGCACCGTCACCGAGACCCTGGAGGCCATCGAGCTTGGCCGCCGCTTCGGCTACACCTCGATCATCAGCCACCGCTCTGGCGAGACGGAAGACACCTTCATCGCCGACCTCGCGGTTGCCACGGGAGCTGGCCAGATCAAGACCGGCTCGGCTTCGCGCACCGACCGCATCGCCAAGTACAACCAGCTCCTCCGCATCGAAGAAGAGCTTGGCCAGGCCGCGGAGTTCCTCGGCATCGAATCCGTCAACTTCGGCGAGTAACCCTCGCTCTCACCCATCATGCGCCGATGCTCTCAGAGCGTCGGCGCGTTGTGTTTAAGCGCGATTACAGGGCATATGGAACCACATGTCTCTTCTCGCGACACAGTCATGAAAACTCCGCGCAAAGTAACATCGACGTTGAATCGTTGCGGGAGAAAGCGCGACCCTTCCATAATCTGCCACACTTTGCTGCCGGCATCGTTCCAGGCGATGGCATCTTCACGACTTGGAGCTACCGCGCCGGAGCTGGCTGTGCTGAGGCGCTTCTGCTCGACCCGAAGCCTCTGACTGCGGCGAAGGCATACGAATGAGGTGTGGTCGCAGAGGTGGTTCCGACGGGACATGCACTTGTTCGCGCTTGTGAACTCGCGGCGTTGTACTTGCAGAAGCCCGAAGTGAGTCGCCGCAACACCGCGTCCACTTCATTCAGCCGCTGAAGGAGAGAATCGTCCACGAAGTCGGCTACGGTCGCTCTTGAAGGAGCATCTGCCTCTGTTCTCGTCAAGTCGATGCAGCCCAATGACAGTAACCTGCTTACTACGCAGGAGGTGAGTTTACTCACCTCCTGTCAGGCTTTTGCTATCCAGCCTCCATTGCAGCGATTAATGAGAACGGATACCGTCAGCTCAACACAAGAGCGTTTCGCGATACTGATCCTTGCGGCACTATATCTTGCAAGTTTCTGGTTGACCATTGGTCTATTCGTTTGACCGATAGAATGTGAAGGAGATGGAAGCTGAGTTTGTTAGAAAAGAGAGCATCTTTCTGTTCCTGTTGCTTCTCGTCGCCGTTTTCGCTGGAGCGGCGCGCCGCTTCCGTGTGCCTTATCCCATTCTGCTGACGATTATCGGTGGTTTGTTGGGCTTACTTCCGATTTTTCCCAACGTTACACTCCAGCCGAATCTCGTATTCTTTGTTTTCCTTCCTCCCTTGCTCTTTGCAGCAGGCTGGCAGCTCTCATGGCGTGAGTTCCGAGCTAATCTGGGCAGGATCTTTATGCTTGCCATTGGCCTGGTAAGTTTTACGATCTTCGCTCTGATCACGATGAGAGGACGATTGCTGTTGGGATTCGACTGGCAATCGGCGCTAATGCTCGGCGCAATCATTGGAGCGACCGATGCCATCGCTGCAACCGCCATCGCCCGCCGGCTCGGCCTGCCACGTCGGATCGTCGACATCCTCGAAGCCGAGAGCCTGGTAAACGATGGGACCGGCCTGCTCGCCTTTCAGTTCGGTCTCGCGATTCTCCTCAGCAGCCATACCCCGACCTTCGTCGAAGGAGTCGGAAAGCTGGTCTATCTCTCCGGCGGAGGCATCGTCATCGGACTCGTGATCGGAGTTCTCGTATCCTGGCTTGAGCGCTGGATCGACGATGGGCCAATCGAGATTGTTATAAGCGTTCTTAGCAGCTATGTCGTATACATCCTTGCCGAGCACCTGCATACGTCCGGTGTGCTGGCAGTAATTGCGTGCAGCATGCTGATGAGCCGTGAAAACTATCGCTTTATGTCGCCGCAGGTGCGGCTTCAATACGCAGTCGTATGGGACGTTCTGACCTTTGTCCTGAATGGGATCGTGTTTATCCTCATCGGCCTGCAGCTTCCCTTTGTGCTCTCGCAACTCTCAGGGATCGGTGTGTGGAATCTGGTGTGGGATGGCATCACCTTCAGCATCACCGTCCTTTTTCTCCGTCTGCTCTGGATCTTCGGCGAAACCTACGGCGCATACGTTTACCGCAAGTTGCGCAAATTCCCCGGCAACCCAGTTCCGAAGCCGAGGGAACTGCTCGTTCTCACCTGGGGAGGCATGCGTGGGGTCCTTTCCCTGGCCGCAGCCTTCTCGCTTCCATACGCACTTGCCGATGGCGCTGTCTTTAAGCAGCGCAGCATGATCGTGTATCTGACCTTCTGCCTCATTGCAACCTCTCTCATCATCCAGGGCTTGAGCATGCCCTGGCTCATTCGGGTTCTGGCAATCGAAGGCTCGAACGAGGAGGATATTGAAGAGAGAAAAGCACGCCGCATCATCGTCGAGGAAGCCATCCGCCACCTGAATCGACGGAGAGTGCAGGAACGCTATGATCTGGCCACCGTCAAGGATCTTATCTCGATGTATGAGCGCCGTCTTCATACCTTATCGATTGAGGACGACTCGGAACAAGGTGAGACAGAAGGATACAGCCGCGCCCAGCGCGATGCATTGTTGCTCGAGATTCTGCAGATCGAGCGTGTGTCCCTGCTTCGACTACGGAATGAGAATGAGATTAGTGACGATGTGGCGCGCATCATTCAAAGGGATTTGGATGTGCTGGAGAGTCACATCCACACCGGGTCAGCGGCGAACGCAATCATGACGTATCTATAAAGCAATAATAGGTAACTAGAAGTCGTCTTATCGGAATCAATCCTCCTTGGTCGCTGTCGAGAGGCAGTTTGTTGTTCCAGGCGAGCACTTCGCAGCGTTGTTCCACACCAGCCAAGAGCTCTTCGATCAGTCCATGACGGAGCTAGGCCTTCTGGCTACGCGCTTCACCGTTCCTTACGGAGGCGGGCGTAGTCGATTTGCGGCGGCAAGATCAGCGGTTGGATGGTGCGTTTAGACACAAGGGAGAGAGCGAGTCTTCCTGGGGAGCCTGGCATCCTGGCGCTGTCTCCGCTGCTGAAAGAGATTGTCGTGCGGATGATGACATGGGTAGATAGCCCGGAGGCGAATGCCTCCAGAAGACGCTTGGTCGATGTGCTGGACGACGAGATTTGTGCGGCATCAAAGATTCAGCTGCACCTGCCGGTTCCACGCGATCCGGCGCTGAAACGGCTGGCGACGCGGTTGGCAGAGGATCCCAAGGCAGCTAGAGGTCTAACGGCTCTAGCGCGTGAGATTGGCGTGTCGGAGCGCTCGTTGTTCCGGAACTTCCAGAAGGAAACCGGGCTAAGCCCGGGGCAGTGGCGTCGGCAGATGCAGGTGCTGCGCTCGCTCGAACTGCTAGCGGAAGGACGATCGGTGATCGAGACATCTCTTGAAGTTGGCTACGAGAGCGTCGGCGCGTTTATCCGGGCTTTTCGCCAGACAGTCGGAGTGACGCCAGCTGTATACGCCCACGAGCAGCGAAGTTCTTAGTCCCGGGACACGCTCTTCCCGTCACTCGGAGGTCACTTCCGAGTGACGGCTTATGGGGAGTAATCAATTCTCTCAAAGAGTGACTCGGCGATAATTCGCTCGTTGAGGCAGGCGAAGGCGAAGAGGGTAACCGCATATCTGGCATCTTGCTGGTCCGACGGGCGGTCTAAACTAGCTGCTTCGCATAGTCGTTGCCCAAATCGCGCATCACGCTGTGAACGTGTAGCTTGTATCCACCCTGATTGTCTTGTGGGGCGTGCTCAATGAGGAGGCTGGGACCATGGAGACGGAAGTATGACTCGCCATTCATGTCCGGTTCGTGCGTCGTCGGCCCGCTCCACGCAAACCGGGTGTCCGACAGCGACCGGCGAATCTCTTCGAGTCGCGGAGCGGAGTGGGCATCGTTGAGTATGCCAGCCCATTCGCTGGCCAGGCTGAACAATAGCGTCCGCTGTTGCTCAGACATATCGGAGCCGCGCAGACCGACAGGCGCTAGCTTAGCATCTGGGTGGCCAGGGCCGAATACCAGGCTGCTCACATCATGGTCGATCGTGGCAGCTTGCAGTTGGGCGGCAGTGAGCGTGGCTACCAGATCGAACGCCTTGTCGTTCTCGCGCCCTAGCCCGCGGATGGTTTTGCCGTTCTTCACAAACTTCGATGGCAAGATCCCAGTATGAAGCGGGGCACAAACGGCCTTGTCTCCGACGAATGTGACGTTCAGCCCCAGGTGGTGACCGCCGAACTGGAGCATCCATGGCGAGGATGCAACCGGTTGGCCGAACAGCGCGAAGGTGTAAGCATCGTATCCGGAGGCGTACGGTGTGCCCGCATCGTCCAGCGTTTGGTCGGCGGCCATAATGTCCAGCACCTTCTGATAGCCCATCGGGCTGAGCACGGTTTTCAGCAGCCCGTGGGCGGCGTCTCGCTCGGAGACAGTCAGTTCGCCCATCCGGAGCCCTGGCCGGGGCACGTCGCTGACCGGGAAGTTCGTCCATATTGCCTGTCCGTACTTCTCACCAACGAAGGCAAAGCCGTCAGGCCCGCCAGAGCCACCGGGTCCGCCATGACTTCCGAGACCACCCGGCCCGCCAAGAGGACCTTGCCCCATGGGTGCACCAGAGCCGCCGGGTCCACCCGGATCACCTGGTTCGCCTGGTCCGCTTTTTCTGGTGAACTTGGCCATGGTCGGTGTCTCATGTGTGGGGAACGGGTAGATGATCCGTGCTTGGCGTTCCGACGCGAGCGTCCGCACAAAGCGCGATGCGGCGGTGCGAATCACCTCCGATTGCCCGGACGCAGTGGAAGATTGCATAGCGGGCGATGAACCTTGGCCCATTGCTGAACGCCGCAATATCAACGAACCTCCTGTGGCAGCAGTCGAAATAAGAAATGAACGACGATTCATTGGAGCACCTTTGTATGGAGGTATTCAGGGGAATGCATTAACAACTCAGCGCCCGATGGCGTAGGCAACGAAGCTGGTGCGACAGCCCTCTGGGTCTACTCCCCGTATTTCGATAGACGCGAATTTCCGCACTGAGATTCAACTGTTTTGCATACAGGGCAAGGTGCTCATCGACCGTGTCGTTGGTGTAGGTCACTTCCCCAAAGCGCGTTTCCGAGGACTGTTCCTTGCTGGGCAGATGTTACCGGTACTTATCGAACTCAGACGATAATGCTTGCGGTTCGCTGTTCCAGCATTGCGAGCTGTAAACAAAAGTTACTGCAATGCTAGGCCCGCACTCAGCTTTTATGGACGACCTCGAACGAGTATCCATCCGGATCAAACACATCCGCGGCGTAGTATCCCGGATAGTATTCGACTCGTGCCCGCGGTGAGATGTTGTCCTTCGCTCCAGCGGAGATCGCTGCCTTGTAGAACTCATCGACTTTTTCATTGTTTTCGGCCATGAAGCCCCAGTGAATTGCGGACGGATCGGGCGTCCCTTGCTGGAGCCAAAAGAACGCCTGTTTTCCATCGCCAAATCCCCAGAGGTCAGGATGACCATCTTTGCCCTTGTAGGGTAGGAAAAATTTGATATTGAGAGGCTTCAGGGCCGCCTCATAGAACGCCAACGAACGTTCGACATTGCTGACAGTCAGAGTTATGAAACCGAGCATTGTTCTCTCCTTCAGATCACGAGTGCTTCAATAGCCTTTTCGCCATTGGGTATGGCATGGATCGCAAGCGGCGGTATATTCATTCCCTCAGCTCTTACGGTTTGTACCTCATCGATTCCAATGAAGCCTAGTATCTGACGGAGATAAGGCTCAACAGTATCCCATGACTTCCAAGGCCCTTCGCTAAAGATTGCCCCGGATGCAAGCACCAGGATTGCCCGCTTGCCTTTCGCAAGCCCCTCCACTCCCGCACCTGCGTAGTTGAAAGTCTTGCCAGCGCGTACAACATGATCAATCCACGCCTTCAGAGAAGAAGGGATACCAAAATTCCACATGGGGCTGGCAATCACCACGAGATCCGACGATAGGAGCTCTTCCGTGAGTTGGTCTGAAAGATGCAACGCGCCCTTCAGCGATTCCGCCTCTACGGGGTCGCGGGTGGTCATCGCCTTCAGGGTCGCCTGATCTAAATGCGGAAGTCTGTCTTTCGCCAGGTCGCGTGTGACGACCTTTGCCTCGGGATGTTGCGCTTCGAGCCGTTCTCTCAGCTTGTTGACTAATTTGCGGCTCGCCGACTCGTCTTCACGTGGGCTCGATTCGACAATCAAAATCTGGTTCATAAATGCTCCTCCAATTTGGCACTTACCTTTTGTGCGTTGATTCTATTTCGGAGGCTTATTATCAACAATAAGGCACTTTGAACTACGCAGCGCACATGGAGGTAAGTATGAAAAAGGGCAAATCCAAAAAGCCGCTGGATTCGGCCTCAGTCTGCGGTCATGAAGACCCCGCAGCCGTCCGCGAGCTCCTGACCAAAGTGGGGGATAAATGGAGCATCTTTTTGATTCTCTCTTTGGCGCAGCTGCCAGGGGAGCGCGCTCGATTTTCGGAGCTTGAACGAGCGATTCCCGGCATCTCGCAGAGAATGCTGACACTGACACTGCGAACTTTGGAGAGAGACGGATTGCTCACAAGAGAGTTGTTTGCTGAGGTGCCTCTTCGAGTGGAGTACGAGCTGACTGCTCTCGGACGAAGCCTGCTTCTCCCCATGTGGGGGCTGGTCGACTGGGTAAAAGAGAATTGGCAGCAGGTGAAGGAATCTCGGACCGAATTTGATGCAAGGTAGCCGATGCCATCAGTCAGATGCCAGCCCCTTGAACTGATCGTCTTTTGCTAACAGGCTGAATTCAGCATCTCTCGTAATCCAGGAAGGGATTAGTCCTTATAAGTCGCCATATAGGAAGTAATCAGCTTGCTCGATGATTTGGTCTTTGGTATTGACGAAGACTCGCTCTCAGCATCCGGTTACTTGTCTCCTGTCCACCAGACCGGAGGCATCGGTATATGGGGCACATGTACCTTCATCAGGAAGTGGCCGATCTCCGGGGCGAACTCGGTCGCGATATTCTGAACTGCCATCCCGCCGAAAAGGATCGTGGTTCTTTGGCCAGCATGGGTCAGGTCATCGAATCCGGCGGGAAGATAGGCATTGCCGATGAAGCCGCCAGCTGCTGCGCCGGTGAAATTCGACATCGCAATTGTGGGATGGCCACTGTCCGTCCGATCCACGAAAGTAAAGGCGATCGCATGACCCAAACGCGCTGGAAAGAAGGTGCTTTGGGAGCGGTGATAACGAGGATCTTCGTGCCGCAGGACAGAGGTAGAAAAACGCGCGATGCTTGCAGCGCCGGTACGGGCGAAGCTGTCTCCGTAGAGGCGACCGTAGGCTCCCGCGCCGGAGTGCCACTCATGGGGGTATTGGTCGGGCACATTTGTCATACGGAACCCTGCATTGAAGGCGGCCGTGACGAAACTTCGAGGACCAAAATTGGGCTCAATGATGTATTTGAATTTGCCTCCAAGGTCCATTGACTGCAAGGGTTGATTGTTCCCTAACGGCAGCAGCGGAATGTTTACTGGAGCGCTCTGCTGGAGACCAGGCAATGCGGATGGAGCATCAGGCAAATCGATCTCCGCTAAGGTAGCGGTTGAAGCTGTTACAGAGGCGGTCTGGGCACATGCTCGTACAGACGTTCCTGCAAATGGAAGGAACGGAATCAACAGGAGCATTCGAAAGAGGAAGAATAGGCTCGTTTGTGCAAAGGGGAGGAAACGCGCTCCGAAGCTGCTGGATTGCTCCCGATAGCGTTTCGTCCATATCGTGCAAGGCTGTTCCATTCTGTCCTCGATCTTTCAGGTTTTCGTCTACTTACGATTTGATTCGTCAGGCAGCGAAAATTGAGTCTAGTTCGGTCAGGCGACTGTCAAGAATTGTCAAGACGAAACACGGTACGGCTTGACAATTCTGAACACTGGCGAAGCCGCAGAGACCTACAATGAATGCTGGCCGAGAGAGTGCCGGAGTGAACAACTAATGGGCACGAGTCCTGCATCGAATCGCGAATCGGAATCAATCGCTAGACATATTCTGGTAATCGACGATGATGCCGAGCTATGCAAGCTGGTATCCCGCTTTCTGGGAGCAGAAGGATATCTCGTTCAGGCGGTCCATACCGGCAGCCTGGGTGTTGAGCGTGCGTTATCCAGGGACTATGACCTGGTCGTGCTGGATGTGATGTTGCCGGATATAGATGGCTTTGAAGTGCTCCGTCGAGTAAGAGCGCAGTCCAATAATCCTGTCCTCATGCTCACGGCGCGAGGTGATGATCTCGATCGAATTCTCGGCTTGGAGATGGGAGCCGACGACTACCTGCCTAAGCCATTCAACACTCGTGAATTGTCCGCGCGAGTTCGCGCGATCCTGCGCCGGATCACGTCTGCGAAGGTTACCGTGGCCCTTTCCGAAACCGCTTCCTTACGGATTGGCGATTTGGAAATGAACCTGGGAGCGAGAACCGTGCGCTGCGGAAAAACACTGTTGAGGCTAACAGCAGTTGAATTTGATCTCCTCCACAGGCTCATGCGATCTGCGGGATCAGTGGTCGGACGCGAGGAGTTGACGGAGGACGTGCTGGGACGAAAGCTCTCGCCATTTGACCGTAGCATTGACACCCATGTCTGGAATCTTCGCAAGAAGGTGGGAAGCGACACGGAGGGTTCCGAACGAATCAAGAGCATTCGTGGTATCGGATATCTTTATGCGACATCCGGCCAAACCGGGAGCGATTGATCCAGATGAAAAGCCTTTTTCTGAAGATATTTCTGTGGTTTTGGCTGACATTCCTCATGATTGGGGCGACGCTCAGTGCCGTCACGACATTCATTCACCCAGACGACACCCTGCTGGCAAGATTATCTGTTCGCTTGCCCCTTGAAGCTAAAGCAGCCGTGGACATCTACGAGCGCGAAGGCAAGACAGGCCTGAAACATTATCTCGATGGATTAGCCGAGAGACCTAGTATCGAACCTTATTTCTTCGATCAGGAAGGACGAGAAGTATTGGGCCGCACTCCGCCGGTGCAGGCAGCCGAATACATCAAGGCTATGGGGATCGAGGTGCCTAGGGTCAGCGTAGCTCTCGGCTGGCATGAATTTGTGGTGCAACAACTGGCCGGAGCAAGTGGACAAAGGTACACGGTACTGGTCGTCGTCACCGGCCCACCCATTGCTGATTTACTCACCACCCCGAAGATCCTATTTATCTTGCTTGCCCAACTGTTCGTCGGAACTGCTTTTTGCTATTGGCTCGCTCGTCACATGGCTACCCCGGTAGTGCAACTGAGCGAAGCGGCTGGCCAGATTGCGGATGGTTCGCTTGATGCACGGAGCGGCTCGAACGTCCGTCAGCGCCACGATGAGATCGGACGCCTGGGACTGAGTTTCGATCGCATGGCGGAGCGCATCGAGTCGCTGGTTCGCGGACAGCAACGGCTCTTCGGAGATGTTTCTCATGAATTGCGCTCTCCTCTTACTCGGTTGAGCGTGGCGGAAGGTTTGCTACGGCAATGTCCTCCCGAGGAGCGAGAGGAGTATCTGGACCGGATCGCCCTCGAAGTGGAACAGCTCAATGAATTGATTGGTCAGCTCCTGACCTTGTCCCGCATTGACGGTGGGATCGATACAACCCATAGGGAAAGGGTTGAGGTAAGTAGCCTGATTGAGGAAGTCGCCGCCAATGGAAACTTCGAGGCTCAAACGAAGCACTGTGCCGTCACGGTTGATTTTATCGATGCGTGTACGACTACAGGCTCAAGGGAACAGTTACGTCGCGCTATCGAGAACGTGGTACGCAACGCTATTTGCTATACCCAGCCAAACACCGATGTAGAAGTCACAGTACGCAGGGAATACACTGCTGCCCTTTCGAAAGTCGTCATTCAAGTACGCGACCACGGTCCCGGTGTATCAAGCGAACACCTTGAGAAAATATTTAAACCCTTCTATCGAATCCCAGCGAGCAACGGAGAAATAACAGGTGGCGCAGGATTGGGCCTTGCGATCACCGATCGCATCGTGCGTATGTATGGCGGAGGTGCAAGCGCACGGAATGCTTCGGATGGTGGCCTCATTGTGAAATTAGAGCTGCTACTCGTGGAGTAGTTTCGACGTGGAACCTGAAGCATCAGTTCTGAGCGGGACGGCTGCGTCTACCGAGGTGTTGGCTTTGGAATAAGGATCGGACGTCAGTTGTTGCTAACAGGGCAAAGACGCTCATTGAGCCCGACACCTAGGCCGTGTCGCAGCAGTAGCGGAACGCAAACTCAAGAGTCGTGGAGATAATGTTGCTATTGGAGGCAAACCAGCCGGCCTCTCGCTGACCGAAGCCAACACAGCTAAGATCGAGAAGATATGCCGCCTCATCGAGCGCTCCGAGGGGACTCCTTCTCTTGAAAAACTAGCCAAGTACGCAGGGATGAGCGTCTTTCATCTCCATCGCACGTTAAAGGCGATCACTGGGCTCACGCCTGGGACGCAGTTCTACAAACGATCGAAGTCCGCTTGAAGGACTGATAGAGCGCTGTACGGCAGATAGGGGGGAGCCCTGATATCTTGCCACGTAAAATGGCGGCGCTTTCGGCCAGCGCTCAATTCGCTGAGTCGTGGAACGGTAAGCGTTGATCGACGTCTCCGCGGGTCCTTTCATCCCGTCAATCCACAGCTTCAGGGCATCTTTCATGGTCGTGAGCAGTGGTTTCCTCTGATCTGCAATTTTTCGTAACTCGATCTTTATCGGATCGCGCTTTTCCCGTTCCTGCGCAGCCACACGCTCGGCCTGCTCCCAGAAACACGTTTTCGCAGACTTGTAGGCGGTTTTTCCGTGCTCACGAATGTAGAGCGACTTCCGGCATTGGCACCGTTTCCACTGCGGGTGATGCCGCTTCGAACAGTCACAGGAGTGCCGGGTGAAGACTGTTATAGTGAATGATGAGATCGGTTCCATCGGGTTCATAGGCGCGGTCATTATGGGTGCGAAGCCGTCTTCCTGCAAATTTTCAGCAAATTGTTCTTGGCGGGTGCCAAGGCGTTGATAATGAAGCAGATGGAAGACTTCTGATAGAATCGATTAAATCCACTCCTCGGAGAGGCAATGCAGGCAATCTTGGCGCTTGAAGACGGGCGCATCTTTCGCGGCAAAAGTTTTGGCGCACAGTCGGAGCGCTCCGGCGAAGTGGTCTTCAATACATCTCTGACCGGTTACCAGGAGATCTTTACCGATCCTTCCTACGCCGGGCAGATCGTGGTTCTCACCAATCCTCACATCGGCAACTATGGCACCACTCCCAACGATGCGGAGTCGAAGAAGCCCTACATCGAGGGCCTGGTCACCCGCGAGTTCTCGCCCATCAGCTCCAACTGGCGCTCCACACAGGTCGCCGACGAGTATCTTGAGCGCTACGGCGTCCCGGTCATCGCCGAGGTCGACACCCGCGCCATCGTCCGCCACCTTCGCGCCAACGGCGTGATGCGCGGCGTCCTCGCCAGCGGAGACAATCTCGACGCCGAGGCGCTGGTCACGAAGGCGCGCTCGATCCCCAAGATGGACGGCACCGATCTCGCCAGCGTCGTCACGACGAAAGAAGCCTACAAGTGGGACGCGACCGAGCCGAAGAACCAGACTGGCGATCCTCTCCTCAATCCTACGGTCGAGGGCGACCCTCTTCATGTTGTCGCTTACGACTTTGGTATCAAGGAAAACATCCTCCGCATGCTGGCACGCGAGAACATCAACGTCACGGTCGTTCCCGCGAAGACTCCTGCTGATGAGGTTCTTGCGATGAACCCCGACGGCGTCTTCTTCTCGAACGGCCCCGGCGATCCCGAGCCGCTGAACTACGCTATCGAGAACGTGCAGAAGCTCCAGGGCAAGAAGCCTCTCTTCGGCATCTGCCTCGGCCACCAGATCTTCGGCCTCGCGCTCGGCGGCAAGACCTACAAGCTGAAGTTCGGCCACCACGGCGGCAACCACCCCATCATGAACCACCAGACGGGCAAGGTTGAGATCACCGCGCAGAACCACAACTTCAACGTCGATCCCGACTCGCTGCCCGCAAACGTTGAGAAGACTCACACCAATCTCAACGACCAGACGCTCGCCGGACTCCGTCACAAGACCGACCCGATGTTCAGCGTTCAGTACCATCCCGAGGCCAGCCCCGGACCGCACGATTCGCACTACCTCTTCAAGGACTTCCGACACATGATGGAAGAGTGGAAGAAGTAGCGGCATTGATTTCGGGCAGTAAAACAAAGGGCGCAGAGTAAAGCGCCCTTTGAAACGCCAGCAGGATTCAGCAGACAGGAAAGAAGTAAGATGCCACGCAGAAATGACATCGCGAAGATTCTTGTGATCGGCTCCGGGCCGATCGTCATCGGTCAGTCCGCGGAGTTCGACTACTCCGGCACGCAGGCCTGCAAGGCGCTCAAGGCCGAAGGCTACGAGGTCGTGCTCATCAACTCGAACCCGGCCTCCATCATGACCGACCCCGAGGTCGCCGACCGCACCTACATCGAGCCCCTCAGCGTCGCGTACCTCGAAGAGGTCATCCGCGTCGAGGCCGCCATGCTGAAGCCCGGCTCCGGCAAGTTTGCCGTCCTGCCAACGGTCGGCGGACAGACTGCGCTCAACCTCGCCGTCGATCTCGCCGACTCCGGCTTCCTCGAAAAGCAGGGCGTCGAGCTGATCGGCGCGAAGCTCGAGGCCATCAAGAAGGCCGAAGACCGCCTCCTCTTCAAGGACGCGATGAACAAGATAGGCCTCGACATGCCGAAGTCGCAGCTCGTCAACACCGTGAGCGCGGGCCTCGAGTTCACCGCGAAGATCGGCTTCCCGGCGGTCATCCGCCCCAGCTTCACCCTCGGCGGCTCCGGCGGCGGCATCGCCTACAACCGCGAGGAGATGACGGATATCCTCTCCCGCGGTCTCGACCTCAGCCCCGTCCACGAGTGCCTCATCGAAGAGAGCGTCCTCGGCTGGAAGGAGTACGAGCTTGAGGTCGTCCGCGACCTCAACGACAACGTCATCATCATCTGCTCCATCGAAAACTTCGACCCCATGGGCGTCCACACCGGCGACTCCATCACCGTCGCCCCGGCGCAGACGCTCACCGACCGCGAGTACCAGGTCATGCGCGACGCCGCCATCCGCGTCATCCGCGAGATCGGCGTCGAAACCGGCGGCTCCAACGTGCAGTTCGCCGTCAACCCGCAGACCGGCCGCATGACGGTCATCGAGATGAACCCCCGCGTCTCGCGTTCGAGCGCCCTGGCCTCCAAGGCCACCGGCTTCCCCATCGCGAAGATCGCTGCCCGCCTTGCCGTCGGCTACACCCTCGACGAGATCCAGAACGACATCACCAAGGCCACGCCCGCCTGCTTCGAGCCCACCATCGACTACGTCGTGGTCAAGATCCCCAAGTGGCAGTTCGAAAAATTCCCCGGCGCAGACGAAACCCTCGGCCCGCAGATGAAGTCCGTCGGCGAGGTCATGGCCATCGGCCGCACCTTCAAAGAGGCCATGATGAAGGCCGTGCGCTCGCTCGAAACCGGCAAGAAGTCCACCGCCGACGACATCGAGCCGCGCCGCCTCACCCAGCGCCTGGTCACGCCGCACCCCGACCGCCTCTCCTACGTCCGTTACGCCTTCGAGCAGGGCATGACCATTCGCGAGGTCCAGCGCCTCACCACGATGGACCCCTGGTTCCTGCACCAGATCAAGCAGATCACCGACGAGATCAAGGCCATCGGCACCACCGGCATCGACAGCGTCACCGCCGACCAGCTCCGCACGGCCAAGCGCATGGGCATCTCCGACGAGCGCCTCGCCGCCGTCTGGGGCCTCACCGGAGCCGAAGGCACCGCGAATATCCGCGAGCTTCGCAAGAAGCTCGGCGTCATGCCCGTCTACAAGCTGGTCGATACCTGCGCCGCCGAGTTCGAGAGCTTCACGCCCTACCTCTACAGCTGTTACGACGAAGAGGACGAGGCCGCGCCGACCTCGAAGAAGAAGATCATCATCCTCGGCAGCGGACCCAACCGCATCGGGCAGGGCATCGAGTTCGACTACTGCTGCTGTCACGCGGCCTTCGCCCTGCGCGAGGACGGCTACGAGACCATCATGGTCAACTGCAATCCCGAGACCGTCTCGACCGACTACGACACCTCGGACCGCCTCTACTTCGAGCCCCTCACGCTCGAAGACGTGCTCGCCGTCTACCAGCACGAGGCCTCTGCGGGCGCCGAGATCGGCATGATCGTCCAGTTCGGCGGACAGACCCCTCTGAACCTCTCGCTCCCGCTGAAGAAGGCAGGCGTCCCCATCATCGGCACCTCGCCCGAGTCCATCGACCTCGCGGAAGACCGCAAGCGCTTCGGCAAGCTCATCGAAGACCTCGGCATCCCGCAGCCGCAGGGCGCGATGGCGACCAGCGTCGAAGAGGCCGTCGCCGGAGCCAACCGCGTCGGCTACCCCGTCCTCGTGCGCCCGTCCTACGTCCTCGGCGGCCGCGCCATGGTCATCGCGTACGACAACGAAGCGGTGGTCCGCTACATGACCACCGCCATCGAGTATTCGCAGGAGCGCCCGGTCCTCATCGACCACTTCCTCGAAGACACCACCGAGGTTGACGTCGACGCTCTCTGCGACGGCGACGACGTTGTCATCGCGGGCATCATGGAGCACATCGAAGAGGCCGGTATCCACTCGGGAGACTCCTCCTGCGTGCTCCCCTCGGTCGATCTCGCCCCCGAGGTTCTCGACACCATCCGCGACTACACCCGCAAGCTCGCAATGTCGCTCGAGGTGCGCGGCCTGGTCAACATCCAGTTCGCCATCCAGCGCGGCACGGTCTACGTCATCGAGGTCAACCCCCGCGCCTCGCGCACGGTTCCGTACGTCTCGAAGGCGACCGGCGTTCCGCTCGCGAAGATCGCCTCTCGCATCATGGTCGGCCAGAAGCTCAAGCAGCTTCTCCCCGAGCCGGTCGCGACGGGCAAGGACCTCGCCACCGGCTCGCAGTTCTACGTCAAATCGCCGGTCTTCCCCTGGGGCAAGTTCCCGGGCGTCGACCCCGTCCTCGGCCCGGAGATGCGTTCGACCGGAGAGGTTATGGGCGTAGCCGGCACCTTCGGCGAAGCCTTCGCCAAAGCGCAGATCGCCGCCGGCCAGCAGCTTCCGACGGAGGGTACGGTCTTCCTCAGCGTCAACGACCACGACAAGCAGGGAGCCATCACGCTGGCCCGCCAGTTCGTCGAGATGGGCTTCCACCTCGTCGCGACACACGGCACGGCCCAGGTGCTCGAGGCCGCTGGCCTTCAGCCCGAGCGCGTCTACAAGGTGAAGGAAGGCCGCCCCAACGTAGTCGACCTCATCAAGGGCAACCGCATCCATCTCATCATCAACACGCCTCGCGGCCAGGACACGGTCTTCGACGAGAAGGCGATCCGCCGCGCCGCGGTCCAGGCCCGCATCCCGACGATCACGACGCTGGCCGCCGCCCGCGCCGCCGCCGAGGGCATCGCCTCGCTGCAACACGGCAAGCTGAATGTCTACGCCCTGCAGGAGCTTCACGCCAACCGCTAAGCGACGATTGAACCAGCACTAAAACAAAAGGCTGTGCGGAACCCTCCGCACAGCCTTTTCTCATCCCCACACTTCTTTTGCCTTGTCATTCCGCAGCGCAGCGAAGGAATCTGCTTCTCTCTCGAACCGCCACAATGGATCGGGCGCCCCATCCTTCGCGGCATTATTGCGAAGGGTTGGATGAATCCAGCTTGCACTCCACGTCTTGCTCTCTCTTATCCGATTTAAGACTGCTTAGAGACCGGTACTTCTTTTAGAGGTCGAGGATTGCCAGCGATGCTTTTGAATTTACCTACGCTCAGATCGCGGCGCTTATTGGACTTCTTGAGTACAGCTTCAACATCGCAACGTTTGGCTTCGTATATTGCAGCTGCATCGAAATTTTCATCGAGGAGGACGAGGAGTACGGAATCAAAAACCTTGTCCTTATCTGTATTGACGGAGCCTACGCGTTGGGAATCTACTCGCTTGTGGTTGTCTTTCTGGATACAGCGTCCTTTGATCTGTATTTTCTTCTCGCCTTCTGTAGCGTCATAACCGGGCTGTCTAGCACCCATTAGCTTGAGGTCGAGATGATATGCCGCTTCGAATTCGGCAATTTCTCCGGTAATTCCAAGAGGCTTGCCAGTCAAAGCGCGGTACTCCTTCGCCAGTTCCTTCGCTTTGCGCAGTAGATCCATCACTTGACCTTGGTCAAGGTTTGTTATCTCCGTCTCCTGTGTCATGCCGTCATCCTACAGCAAGGGCTGGAGAGGGTAAGAAGTGGAGTAACATCGAATCCTCGTAAACCCCATAGCCCAGTAGAATAGAAACTATGCTGCTCGAAGGCCTCCATCTGCCGCTGACGACGCCGTTCTACCCCGACGGCCGCCTCAACCTCCGCAAGCTCGAACACAACGTCGACCGCTATTCCCGCACGCCCATCTCCACTCTGGTCGCGCTCTCGCAGACGGGCGAGCCCACGCTTCTTACCGACGAGGAGACTCGCGAGGCCCTCAGCACTGTGATGAGCGTCGCTGGAGAGAGCAAGGTTGCCATCGCAGGCATTGGCCGTGACAGTGTCACCGCCACGTTGGACCTCGCGGACTTCGCCGCCATGCAGCAGTACGACGCCGTCCTTATCCAGCGCCCCTCCATCCTTCAGGAGTTGCAGCGCCGCGAGGCCCTTACATACTTCCAATCCATCGCCGACCGCTCGCCGCTGCCTGTCGTTCTTTACTCGCTCGCTGCGAATCCGCTCCCGGTCGATCTCGTCGCCGAACTGGCTTCGCACCCGAATGTTCTTGGCCTCACCGATGAGTCCGCTACCGCCGACCGCATCGCCTCCCTTCGCTCCGCTACTGCGCACGTGCAGCGCGAGGTTACCGTCACCCACGTCTTCGCTGCTGCCACAGGCCGCATGTTGAGCGTGAAGGCGTCCAACGCCGACGCTACCTTTGTCGCAGCCGAGATCCTCAGCGGAGGAGCCGCCCTCGCAACCGCGCCCCCGCGTCCGGCCATCCGCACGCGCAGCAAAAACGTAGGCTTCCAGATCGTCGCCGCCACCTCCACGGGCATGCTCACCGGCCTCCGCGCCGGAGCCACCGGCGCAATGCCCGCCTTCGCCGCCAGCGCCCCGCAGGCCTGCTATGAGGTTTACGCCGCATGGAAGGACAACGACCAGCCCCTCGCCGACGAAAAGCAGACCCGCATCGCCCCGGCGATTGCCAAGACAGAGCAGGAACTCGGCATTCCCGGTATCCGTTACGCCAGCGACCTGACCGGCTACTTTGGAGGCCGACCGCGCTTGCCATTCCTTCCTCTCACCGAAGCCCAGCGACTTGAGATCGAGACAGTAATGGCCGGTATTCGCCACTAAACCCGGTAAAATAGACCTATGAGCGACAAGAAGAAAAAGACGACCGGTTACACCGACGACCACGCGGCCTCCGGTCTCGACACAAAGTTTCCCGCGATCGAGACCTGGCCCAACCAGTTCGCGGCCTACGAGATCCTCATCGACGACCCCGAGTTCACCAGCGTCTGCCCCAAGACCGGCCTGCCCGACTTCGGACGCATCACCATCCGTTACATGCCCCGCAAGCGCTGTATGGAGCTGAAGTCGCTCAAGGAGTATCTCTTCACCTACCGCAACCTTGGCATCTTCCAGGAGAACATCGTCAACCAGGTTCTCGACGACGTCGTCAAAGCAACCGACCCCGTCTGGGTCAAGGTTGTCGGTGATTTCCGTCCGCGCGGCGGTATCTCCACCATCGTTGAAGCCTTCTATCCGCGCCCGAAGAACTCCAAGGGCCCTCGCGGTTAATTCCTTAAAGGCGAGTTAGAAAGAGCCGCGGTCGCTGCTACGATAGGCGATAGATTTCCCCGGGCCCATTGCGTTTCCAAAAACTTCTATGGTGATCCATGAAGATTGTGGCTGCGGTTCTTCTGCTTCTGGTTCTGCTTTTTCCTGTCCTCGTCGCGGCGTGGTGGCTGTTTCCCATCTTTGTAGTCGTGGTGGTGTGGGCGTTCTTCCGGTTTGAGGGCAGGAAGTATCTGGGGGCCATCCTCAAGCCGGTGGCGATTCTGACGGCTCTCGCCGTGATTGCATGGTGCTGGTATGTTCCCTGGAAGAGGACCGCGCCTCAGCCTGTGGAGTCCAGTCTTTCCAATCGCACCGTCTATGGGCTTTTTCGCCGTTCGAGCGGACACCAAACCTCCGACAGCGGCTCTAATCTTGCGCTTGATCGCAATGCCGTTCTGCGAACCATCGAGTCGCAGCGTATATCCCTTCGCAAGATATCTTCCGCGCTTGAGATCAACGCCAGCGTCAACAACTATGTCGCGCGAAACGGTAGCTCTGCTGATATCTCCACGCTTACCACGGCGCTGGCGAATCTTCAGAAGGAGTTCACTGCAGGCGTTCCCAGTATCCCCGGCAGCCTTCTCAATTCGAGAAATTTGCTGGACTATACCCAGAAAGTGGACCTTGATCTCGACAGGATTCAGGCCGACATCATGAGCCCGACGACAACCTCGGACCATTTGCGTCAGACGCGTCTCGATCTCTCCGATCATCTCGCTCTCTGGCGTATCCCGACGCTCTTCGACGCCGTGGAAAAGGTCGAGACGGCTTTGCGGCAGAGCTTCAAAACCGATATAGGTGCGCCTGTCTGCGAGAACACAGTGCTCTACGAGCAGGGCAGTGACTCGCTTGTTGCGCGTCAGCGCATCACGATAGACCTCGGCAATCACAAGGCCTCACGTCTAGATCTCTCGGGACTCATTCCGTATGACGCTGATCACAGCCTGCTCAAGATTGACGTGATTGAGGATAATGGAACTCCTCGCCCGGTCAACCTTGACGATCCGCGTGTCCCGCTGGGTGAATCGAAGCAGCTTATCGTTACTCGCTCCTTCGCGCAGCCACATGCACGGTACCCGGTGATGAGCAGTCATCTGTGGGTGCCGTTTCAGGGCATCTCTGTGAGATGGCCCTTTCCACTTACCTCTTCGCTTCAGCTCAACTTCGTGCTTCCGGATGACCCCGGGGATTCGTGGCCCTACATCCTTAATGTCAGTTCGCAGGCAACCGATTCCTTGCGATATATCGAGCTGCCTGAGGACTCGTACTATCTTTCAAAAGATGTTGTAGACCCTCCTGCCGACATTAACCGCATCATTCCTCGCCCGGAGGCTCCTCGTCTTGCTGACCTTGCATCGGGAAAAGGGATTGAGGTTGAGTTGATGCCTGTTTATCTGAGGAACCCTCTGGCGCAGAAGATCAAATCCAACCTTGCCGTCGAAAATCTTGCTGGTTCTTTGCTGGCGGCCTTGTTTACAGGGTTTGGGTTGGCTCTCTTCGGTAGTAAAGATTAAAAGAAAGCTGGCAGGCCTTGTCCACTTCTTTGGAGCAAAGGCGAAAATAGAGTTATGAAAGTTGCTATCGTCACCGGAGCTGCGCAGGGCATTGGCCGTCGCACCTCCGAGCTTTTCTCCGAAGCCGGATACTCGATTGCCCTTATCGACCGCCAACCCTGCCCGACAGTGGCGCCTTCCGCTGATCGCGAAGAACTTCTCGGAGACCTCACGGACGAGGGGTTCATCGCTCACTGCGTCGAAGTTGTTCGCGCTCGCTGGGGCCGCGCCGATGTTCTTGTGAACAACGCTGGCATCAGCTTCATCGCTCCCGCTGAAACGGTATCGGCCTCTGATCTGCGCCGCGTCCTCGAGGTCAACCTCGTCGCTCCGTTCCTGCTCTCACGCGGCTTCGGAGCGATGATGCTCGAACAGTGGCAGGGAAGCATCGTCAACATTGCGTCTATCGCGGGGCTTACTGGTATCGGCGACCGCAGCGCCTACAATGCCTCCAAACACGGGCTTATCGGCCTCACCCGCACTCTCGCAGCCGAGTGGGGCGCCCGCGGAGTCCGCAGTAACGCTGTCTGCCCCGGCTGGGTCAAGACCGAGATGGACCATGTCGATCAGGCCAGCTCCGCCTACACTGACGATGACATCATCGGACGTGTCCCGATGGCGCGTTTTGCCACTCCCGATGACATCGCCCGCGCCGTGCTCTTTCTTGCTGACCCCACGCAGAGCGGGTTCGTCAATGGCCACACACTCGCCGTCGATGGAGGCTGGACAGCGGACGGATCGTGGCAATCTCTGCGTATGAGTCACCGCTAACCCCCTGATGTGCATTTCTTTGCAGGCCAACCGCAGGTTGTTCTCCCGGCATCTCTCTCTAAGACTTGTATAGACATGTTTCGAGTAGGACGACCACTTGGGACAGGCCTGAGTTTTAGGGGGCCTCACGAATGATTAAGCTCGACAGTACGACTTTTATTGTCAGTCAGATAATTCTTGGCATTATTTATGCGGTAACTTTCCTCCAGGTCCATCGGCTTTACCCGTATCTGGGAGGCACTCGCGTTCTTTCGCTCGCCTTCCTCTCCGCGTCCGCCGCACGCCTGCTCTACATCCTTCCCGATCCTCTCGGGATCTACCTGTATCTCGGCAATATCCTTGCCCTTGCGGCCGCGGCCCTCTTCTACGTGGCCATCCTGCGGTACTTCGATAGCTGCCGTTCTTCCCGCGCCGCATGGATCGTCACTGGTATAGCCATACTTCCCAACCTGCTTTCCCTCGCGCTCGCCGCATTGAACATCCATGTCAGCGACGCCTATCTCCTCGTGCTCAACATCCTCCTCATTGCTGCATTTTTTCTCCTCCGCTCCTTCGCTGCCGCCGAATTCTTCCGCCACTCCGGTCAAAGAAAACTTCTTCGCGTCTTCGGCTTCTTCATGGCGACCTACGCCGTCTACACCGTGGTCTTCGGCATCCTCAATCCGCTCATAGAGCTGTCGTCTCGTATGTCTCTTCTCTTCGGCAACGTCCTTTTCTCTGCCTTGCTGGGCTTCTTCTTCCTCTTTCTTTTGGGCACCGAGATCATTCACCACGCAGAGCGCCAGTCGCTTCTCGACCCTCTTACCGGGAAGCTCAACCGCCGCGGCATCGACCAGCGGCTCGTCGAAGAGATCGCCCGCGCTGTTCGTCAGGGAGACATTTTCTCCGTCGCCCTCATCGACCTCGACCGCTTCAAATCCATTAACGACACCTTCGGTCACGCCGCAGGAGACAAAGCTCTCCGCCTCACGGCCGACCTTCTCGCCCACCACACCCGCGTCTCCGATCACATTGGAAGGTTCGGCGGTGACGAGTTGATCATGATCCTTCCCTCCACACGCGGTCACGCCGCTATGCTTCTCGCCGAGCGCATCTGTCAGGCCGTCCTTAACGCTGCTACCGACGAATCTCTTCCGCTCTCGCTCAGCATCGGGGTCGCGCAGTACGAGGTAACCGACACCCCAGAACTCCTTCTCGCCCGTGCTGACAAAGCTCTCTTCCGTGCCAAGCAGGATGGCCGCAGCTGCGTCCGTTTTGAAGCGCTTTCTCTGCCCGGAGTCTCATTACATCCACGGTGAGTTGGAGACGCTTTCCTTGACGGGTCTCTACGTTGCGATGCTCTTCGCCGTCTTCCAGATCACGAACTATCTCTTCTTTCGTGTGCTTCCCACAACTCCTGTTCTTATCGGGGGGCTTGATCGTTGCCGGAGGAGCGATCATATCTCTCTTTCGTTAGCCAGTGCGGTCAGGCATATTAGGAAACCAGTAGCTTCGGCCCTAAGAGAACGCTCATCGAAGTCAAACCTACCCGCAAAGCTGCTATTCTTTCCCTCGAATGGCCTCGACCACCAAACCCAATTCTGGCGGAACTGTTGCAGGGGCCGCCACGGCGCTTGTTCTTCTCACCTCGCTGAACTTCGTCAATTACATTGACCGCTACATTCTTCCCGGCGTGCAGGAGCAGATCAAGCATGAGTTCCTACTCACTGACGCGCAGATCGGAACCCTCACTCTCTGGTTCATGCTGGCGTATATGGCGACCTCGCCGATCACCGGCTGGCTTGGCGACCGCTTCCCGCGCAAGCCCATGATCGTCATCGCAGCCCTCTTCTGGAGTGCTATCAATTTCTTCACTGCGTCGGTCCATTCGTATGACTCTCTGAACCTTCGCCATGCCGCGCTCGGTGTCGGCGAGGCCAGCTTCGGTATCTTCGCCCCCGCGCTTCTCTCGGACTTCTACCCCGCCGAGCAGCGCAACCGCGTGCTGACCATCTTCAACGTCGCCATCCCCGTGGGAGCGGCTCTCGGCTACCTTGTCGGAGGAGTCGTCGGCGAGCATCATGGCTGGCGGATGTCCTTCGTCGTCTCCGCTGTTCCTGGGGCGATCCTCGCGCTGCTCATCCTCTTCTTCATGAAGGAGCCGGAGCGTGGAGCCAGCCAGCACGAGAAGGCAAAGCTTCACAAGGGCACCGTTCTCGAGTTGGCAAAGAACAAGGCATATCTCTCCTCGATTCTTGGTTACGCCGCCGTTACCTTCTCGCTCGGTGGCATCTCGTGGTGGATGCCTTCGTTTCTCGAACGCGTGGGAGGCCGCACACAATCGAGCGCAGCGTTTCTGATGGGAGCGATCACAGTCGTCACCGGACTGCTTGGAACCATCACCGGAGGCGTCCTCGCCCAGCGCTGGTCGAAGCGAACCCCGAAGGCTCTCTACCTGGTTCCCTCCATCAGCGCGGCCCTCGCCGTCCCTCCAGCGCTGGTCTGCTTCTTCGGGCCGAAGAATCTCACGGTTCCCGCGCTCGCCTTGGCCATCTTCCTCATCTTTCTCGGCACCGGTCCAGTGAACGCAGCGACGATGAATGCCGTCCGTCCCGAGGTCCGTGCTACCGCGATGGCTGGTCAACTCTTCTTTATCCATGCTCTGGGCGACGCGATCTCACCTCGCATCATCGGTGCCGTCAGCGACCGTTCGACCCTGAATCTGGGGCTTGGCTCAACACTTATAACTCTGTTGCTCGCCTCGGTTATCTTCTATCTCGGTTCGCGAGTCGCGCCTCCGCTCAGCGAAAGGGATGAAGCTGTAACGGCATGATCTTGCTCGAAGCGATCGCATGGCTCCTTGCCCTCGCGTGGCTGTGGAAGGCAGTTACCGCGACCCTCGGTCTGCCGAAGATTCCCAACCTGCTGGAGGCGAGGTATGACCTCGCCCCGGAAGGGAATCCATCCATTGCCGTCATTGTCCCTGCGCGCAACGAAGCCACAGCTTTGCCTGCGAGCCTCGCCTCGCTGCTGGAGCAGGACTATGACAACCTGAAGATTTTCGCTGTGGATGACCGCTCCACCGATACGACCGGAGCGATTATGGATGAGCTTGCCGAGATGCATCCTGGGAAGTTGAAAGTGATTCACCTAGAGCAGCTGCCGGAGGGTTGGCTCGGCAAGCCTCACGCGATGGCTCTTGCTGCGCGCAGTGCCATTGCAATCGAGTGCCCCGACTATCTTCTTTTCACCGATGCCGATGTCCTCTTCGAGCCGCAGGCGATTCGCCGTTCGCTCGTACAGGCCGTTGCTACTCGTGCTGACCACTTCGTCACCTTCCCGACTCCGATTATCAAAACGGGTGGCGAAGGAGCGTTGCTCGGATACCTCGGAGTGATGGGGATGTGGGCGACGCGTCCGTGGAAGGCCTCTGATCCGAAGGCTGTGCGCGACTCCATCGGCATTGGAGCCTTCAACCTTCTGCGGACGGAGGCTTACGAAAAGCTAGGAGGCTTTGAGTCTCTTCGCATGGAGATTCTCGAAGACCTCACACTGGCCCGCCGGGTCAAACTCGCTGGCCTGCGTCAGAATGTGGCCGTCGCGCCGGGCATGGTGAGCCTGCACTGGGCCGCCGGAGCGCTCGGCGTCGTGAAAGTGATGACGAAGAACCTCTTCGCCGTCTTCCGCTTCTGTCTTCCGCTGGTGCTTGCCGCGACCGTGGGACTCGCGACTCTTTGTCTTGGCCCGGTTGTTCTGCTCTTCTTTCCGCAGACCAGGCTTGCAGCAATGATTGCGCTGGCCTCGGTGGCTGTGCTCTACAAGCTTTCTTCAAGACACTCGAAGATCTCGCCCTGGTACTGTCTCCTCTTTCCCGCAGGAGCAGCGCTGTTCTTCTACTCGTTGCTGCGGTCGGTGCTGGTGACTTTGCGGCAGGGAGGAGTTACATGGCGCGGGACGTTCTATTCGCTAAAAGAACTCCGCAAAAACATCACGCCCCTGCGTTAGGCAGGGGCGGTGAGGATGAGGTCTTCGGAAGATGCTTATGCTTCGACCAGCACCTTGCCGTAGCGCCGCTCGACGTATTCGTCGAGGATGACCTTGAACTCCTCGACAATGTGATCTCCCTTGAGCGTCGTGAAAAGCTTGCCGTCCACGTAGACCGGAGCCTTTGGTTCCTCGAAAGTTCCTGGCAGCGAGATGCCGATGTTCGCGTGCTTGGACTCGCCGGGTCCGTTGACGATGCAGCCCATCACCGCAAGCTTCAGCTCCTCAACTCCAGCGTACTGCTTCTTCCACTCCGGCATCTGCTCCACGAGGTAGCCCTGAATCTTTTCGGCAAGCTCCTGGAAGTAGGTGGAGGTGGTGCGTCCGCAGCCGGGGCAGCTCGTAACCTGCGGCATGAAGCTGCGGATTCCGAGCGACTGAAGGATTTGCTGTCCGCAACGGACCTCTTCGGAGCGATCGCCGCCCGGCGTGGGCGTGAGGCTGACGCGGATGGTGTCGCCGATGCCCGAGAGCAGTAGGGGAGCGAGTCCAGCAGCTGAGGCCACGATGCCCTTCATCCCCATGCCTGCCTCGGTGAGGCCCAGGTGCAGTGCGTGGTCACAGCGGCTTGCCAGTTCCTTGTAGACGTCGATCAGGTCGCGCACGCCCGAAACCTTCGCGCTGAGCACGATCTGGTCGCGGCGTAGGCCATAGCGTTCGGCCGCGGCGGCATTGTCGAGCGCGGAGACGACCATTGCCTCCATCATGACGTCGCGGGCGGGAAGAGGAGTGGACGACTTCGAATTTTCGTCCATCATCTTCGTCAGCAGCGCCTGGTCAAGAGAGCCCCAGTTCACTCCGATGCGGACCGGCTTCTGATACTTGACCGCGACCTCGACCATCGTGCGGAAGTTATCGTCGTCCTTGCGTCCGATGGAGACGTTGCCGGGGTTGATGCGGTACTTCGAGAGCGCCAGCGCGGTGTCGGGGTACTTGCTGAGAAGAAGGTGCCCATTGTAGTGGAAGTCGCCAATGATAGGCGTGGTCCAACCCTTTTTTGCGATGCCTTCGACGATGTAGGGGACGGCCTTTGCGGCGTCGTCGTTGTTGACCGTGATGCGGACCATCTCGGAGCCAGCGCGGGCCAGCGCGGCGATCTGTTGCACGGTGCTTTCGACGTCCGCCGTGTCGGTGTTGGTCATGGACTGCACGACGACAGGTGCGTCCGATCCGACGCGGACTCCACCGATATTGACGGTTACGGCACGACGGCGCTGTATCTCAGGCATAAACTCTCCACCCTCAAGTTTACCACTCTGCACAAGCCCTCTGCCGCGATACACTAAGGAGAAAGGCCCGGTAGCTCAGTTGCATAGAGCAGCGCACTCCTAACGCGAAGGTCGCAGGTTGGACTCCTGCCCGGGCCACCACCTCCACTTAGGCGAATTTCTCTCTCCCGTCGTTGGAGCGGGCAGCACCTCTGCTGGGCGCTATCGGACGCCGCGTGAATAGAGTCTGCCGTTTTCAAAAAATGTAGATACGTCTTTTACCTCCTCGCCTTGATTCAAGGGAAGTGGTCCTTTGCTGTAAGGCGCTAAGGTCTTGCTCTGGATATATTTGCAACGAGAATAATATCTTCCTTCTGGATGATGTCCGGCTTTATTTGGAGAATACGGTTTCCTTCGAAAATCTATAAAAATCAGTATTTTCCGTTTAATTGCAGAATACAAAAACTGTCCCTTGACAGTTTTTTGTTTTTGGGAATAAAGTCCGGGTCGCAAATTAATTCCAAAGTGTTTGTGATTTGTGTTCATTGGCCAGAAGAGGACCCGAAATGTGCAACGTAAAAGGCATTACTCGTCGATTCGTCGTTTCCTCCCTTGAGATCGTTGTCCTGTTTGTTCTTGCTGCGGCCGGTGCTGTTGCCCAGAACCTTTATGGCACGCTTACCGGAAATGTGACCGACGCAACCGGAGCCTCGATTCCCAACGCCTCGGTGCTGGTGACTAATGCCTCAACCGGATTTCAGCGAACCGTTGTCACGAACTCCGAAGGAATCTATCTTTTGCAGGATCTGCAGCAGGGAACCTACTCGCTGAAGATTTCCGCGCCCACCTATGCCGATACAAAGGTAGAAGGCATTCGCATCGAGCAGAACCAGATCACACGACAGAATGCGCAGATGAATGCTGGAACCGTGACACAGGAGATTCTGGTGACGGACAGCGCGCCGATTCTGCAGACGGACAAGGCGGACGTCAACACCGAGATTAATCCAGTACAACTTGCGGAGCTTCCTACGACCAGCAGTTATGGTCGCAACTTTCAGTCGTTATATAAGTTTGTTCCGGGATTTACTCCACCTGCCGAACAGAATTCGACCGGCGGCAATCCCATGCGCGCACAGGCTAGCAATGCGAATGGCGTATCGTGGGCGGCTAACTCTACTCGCGTTGATGGAGCGACGGTATCGTATCCGTGGCTTCCTTATCTCATCGCGTATATTCCGCCGCAGGATGCTATCCAAAGCGTCAACGTCGTGACGAACAGCTTTACGGCAGACCAGGGAACTGCTGGAGGAGCTTCGATCAACGTCAGCATCAAATCGGGAACCAACCAGTTCCACGGCACCGCGTTTGAGTACAACAGTATCAATCAATACAACGCTCGGAGTTATTTTCAGTCAGTGCTGACTCTACCTGTGCGCCCAAAGAATATCTACAACGAGTTTGGTGGATCGATTGGTGGTCCCATCCTGAAAGATAAGCTGTTCTTCTTCTTTGATATTGATCGCATAACTCGTTTTCAAGGCACGAGCGGCTTCCAGACGATCCCGACTCCGCAGTTGATCAGCGGTGACTTCACGGGCTATCTGGCAGGTACAAACCAAGCACAAATCTACGATCCTGCAACGGGATCGACCACTGCGGTATCCGCGAATGGCGGTACAGTGAACGCCCAGAGTGGTGTAGGGCGCACGAGCTTTGCCGCCGCCGATCCGAATGGAAGGATGGTAATTCCGGCGTCACGTATTAGCGAAGCGGCGAAGAAGATGCTTTCCCTGCTTCCGGCTCCTAATAACTGCGTGAATAATTGCTATAACTCCATTGCAAATAATTATGTAGGTTCTGCAGTATCGACTTATACGATGACGAAGTACGATACCAAGATCAACTACAATCCTTCTGCGAAAAATACGATCTTCGGACGTTACAGTATTGCGCCTTATACGAGCATCGATCCTCCTGCACTCGGCGCTGCAAACGGTTCCCCGTTCGATGGAGGAAACCCCGGAGCGCTGGAAGGAAGGATTCAGAATATCGGATTAGGACTTACGCATCTGTTTACCCAGAATCTTCTGTTGACGGTGAATGCCGGGTACGCCCGGCAACGCATCGGTGGGCAGGGACCTGATTACGGAACGAACTATGGTTTGGACACGCTGGGTATTCCTGGAACGAATGGCCCCAGCGTTCAGCAGAGCGGTCAGCCGGGTTTTGTGTTCTCTGCAGCGGCTCCAACGGGCTTCGGCGGTGGAAGCTCTTCGAGTGGATCTTCAGCTTTCTCGTCGATCGGAAATCAGAACACGGCGAGTCCGTTTCTCTTTCGGGATAACCAGTATGTCGAAAATATCAACCTTGCCTGGAACAAGGGGAAGCACAGCTTCGCCTTCGGAGCTGAACACACGCACTCAGCGATTAATCATTTTCAACCACAGGGATCAAACGTAGCGACTCCGCGAGGAGGTTTCCAGTTTACCGGCGGACTTACTACTACCGGAGGAGTTACTCCTACTATCTTCAACCAGCTTGCGGACTTCCTTCTTGGACTTCCGCAGACTTATGGTAAGGCCGTGCAGGTACTCAATCCGAACGCCGTTCGGTGGTCTACGTTTGCTGGCTACGCGCAGGATCGCTGGCAGTTTACTCCCAAACTCACAGTGTCTCTCGGTGCTCGTTATGAGTACTATCCCTTTGCCACGCGTGATCACCTAGGTGTCTTCCGCTACGACCCATCGCTCGGCCGTACCAACAACGTTGTCATCGGAGGCAGGGGTGGAAACCCTACGGATACAGGAGAGGATGTTGGATGGGGAATGATTGTTCCTCGTATCGGACTCGCGTATCGCGCAACGGATCACACGGTTCTGCGCGCGGGCTTCGGCATTACGGTCGATCCGGATAATTTCCGCCGCTTCCGCGAGACCTACGGCGCGGTGACGAACATCAACTCTTCCGGAGCCAACGGTTATACCCCGAATGACTGCCTCCTTCCCGCGGATGCGGCCAACAGCCTTACCGGTTGCGGAACCGCGAGTGGAAACGTGCCCGGAACCCAGGTCGTCGGTATCCCCGACATCCCAGCGCCTGACTATAGCTCCGGTTTCCTTACGCTTCCATCGACTGTATCCACCGAAACGGTTCCGAAAAAGTTTCGCCGTGGCTATATCGAATCATGGAATGCAGCTATCCAGCAGGATCTTGTGGGTGGTTTCAATCTGAATATTACTTATGTGGGAACGCAAGCGATTCGCGCAATCACCTCATTGAACATCAATGCCGCGCCTCCCGGAGGAGGCACAACGGGACGCCTGCTGTATGCAACCACTGGCTCTACCTCTGATATCACGTCGAACCAGCCATTCCGCGGCGCAAGCTATCACGGTTTACAGGCTCAGCTTACCCGGAGAGTAAGTCATGGGATCAATACCGGACTTATCTACACATGGTCACACGCGATCAATTACAACGATAACTCAACTTATAGCGGACTTACTTTTGCTTATCCGACCTTTTGGGATCGCAACAAGGCTACGGCTGGATTCGACCGCACGAACAACCTTCAGTGGTGGACCGTAGCGCAGTCTCCCTTCGGCAAGAATGGCCAGTGGTTGACGACGGGGATTGCAGCGAAGTTGTTAGGCGGCTGGGAGATCAACACTGCTCTCAGCAAGTTGAGTGGACAGCCTTTCACTGTAACGGATGGGACCACGGTGCTCAATGCTCCCGGTAACTCGCAGGTTGCGGACCTTGTAAAGAGTACGGTTTCGATTGGGAAGGCATACCGCAGCGGCACCAACAACGTGGCGAATCTGGCTCCTTACTTTGACACGACCGCCTTTGCGCCAGTCTCTGGAGTGCCAAGGTTCGGAACCTCATCGCGCAACATGCTTCGCGGTCCGGGGCTATTCAATCTCGATGCCAGTGTCGTACGTGAGTTTGGCATCTGGGAGAATCTGAAGCTCCAGCTGAAGGTTGAGTCGTTCAACCTGACAAATACCCCGGCCTTTGCAAATCCGAACTCGAACGTCTCCGGAGCTAACTTTGGAAAGGTTACGGCGCTGGCTGCCAACGCAGGTGGACGCACACTGAACCTGAGCGGTCGAATCAACTTCTAGCAGTCTGAAACTCTTTCATGGTGAAAATCGGGGGGGGGGGCTGGATATAGCAGCATATATTCTCCAGACCCCGAAACATGATTGCGTGGAGGTTCTTCGTGTTGTAATAGACACGTTCCGGCAGATATTTAAAACGCTTGGCGATAGACAGCTTTCCTTATGACAAGGGCGATCCTCAACTCAAGACGAAGACCGAAGGGAATTCAACGCGTCGACCTTGCCTATGCGGAACTGGCCTCAAGCGAAGTGGCGCGAGACATCAACCGAGACGTGGTGCTTGAGCTGATTCGAACGAAGCAGCCCATCTCTCGCGCCGATCTTTCCCGCTTGTCGGGGCTGCAGCCAAGCACGATCTCCTCCATCGCAGAACAGCTTCTTCACGAAAAATGGATCAGCGAAGGCGCGGCTGCTCGTCGCCCCCGCGGACGCCGCCCAACATTGCTCTCTCTGAACACCGACATGGTGATTCTGGTGGCAGATGTTCGTCCCAACCAGGCCATCGTTGCCGTGGTCGATCTCAACGGTCGTTTTCTCTCTCGTGAAACCCTTCCCCTGACCAAGGATCCCGAGCGGGGAGTTGAAAACCTCATCGCTGTGATGAAACGGCTGCTTGTCCAGATCCCGAACAAATCTTTTGAAGGCATCGGAATCAGCCTGCCAGGACGCGTCGATCCCTCGACGCAGCGCCTCATTCTTGCCCCCAATCTTCCGTGGTCCAGTTACGACATCAAGAAGGCAATCGAGCAGAAGATATCCTTGCAGGTGGAGATGGATAATGCAGCCAACGCCTGCCTGCTGTCAGAGTTATGGTTCGGGCACATGGATGGCGTGCGAAACGCCGTACTGGTGACGATCTCCGAAGGCGTCGGCACGGCCATCATGGCCAACGGGCAGCTCATCACCGGAAAATCCGGGCTGGCGGGCGAGTTCGGACATATCTGCATCGATCCTCTCGGTCCAAAGTGCGCTTGCGGTCGCGTCGGTTGCTGGGAGTTGTACGCCTCTTCCCGCGCTGCGATTGCCTACTACGCCGAGCAGGTTCCCGAGGCACCGCGCCCGTCGATCATCGACCTTCTCAAACTGGCCGAGGACGGCGACAAGAAAGCGATCAGCGCCCTCAACCGGCAGGCGGTCTACCTTGGACGAGGTCTTCAGATGATTGCCTCCGCTCTCTCCCCCGAGGTCATCCTGCTGACCGGGGGGCTGGCCTCTTCGTGGACGCACTTCGGCCCCATCGTGCAGTCGGAGCTTGAGAAAAACATGCTTGCGGGCGACCCTCCGCGCATCGCTGTGACCAACGATGTCGAACTGGCCCGACTTCGCGGAGCCGCGGCGCTGGTCCTTCAGAGGCACTCCGGATACAACCGGTTGCAGTCCTCGAAAGAAGGCACTGTGGCAAAACGCGTCCGCCTGAAGAACGCCTGAGTCTCTTCGCAGTGCATCATAGAGGAGTGCGGCAGTTATGCTGCACTCAGTCTTCTTCATGCCGCGTCCCTCTCTCAACCCGAAGAAGCCCGCCCGTTCGAAGCCTCGTGTCTCCAGCGAGCGTCAGGATGTACTGTCCCTCTTTCACCCTGTAACGGCGCGCTGGTTTCGCAACACGTTAGGAGAGCCGACTGCCCCTCAGGTCGAAGGTTGGCCCGCGATTGCACGCGGCGAATCGACTCTGATCCTCGCACCCACTGGGACCGGCAAGACGCTCACGGCATTCCTCTGGTGCCTGGACACGCTGATGTTCCGTATGCCAGAAACTTCCGTCAAAGGAGCACGCGTTCTCTACCTTTCGCCACTTAAAGCATTGGCCGTTGACGTCGAGCGCAATCTGCAGCGTCCGCTCGTTGGCATCTCCGAGGAGGCAAAGCGCGAAGGTATTGCCGCTCACATCCCCGAGATCAGTGTGCGCACGGGAGACACGCCGCAGCGCGAACGCGCACGCTTCCGACGTCATCCCGGTGAGATCGTTATCACCACACCCGAGAGCCTTTACCTGATGCTCACCTCCGGCGCGGGTGACGCTTTGCGTACGGTGGAGACGGTCATTATCGACGAGATTCACGCGCTCGTGCCCACCAAGCGCGGTGCTCACCTCGCTGTATCGCTCGAACGTCTCGAAGCCCTCTGCGGAAGACGTTTGCAGCGCATCGGGCTATCCGCGACCCAGCGACCACTGGAGGAGGTTGCTCGCTTCCTCGGAGGGGCAAATCCTCTGGGGGAGACTGTTGAGGCGAGAGCCGAAGATGCATCTCTCGCAATACTGGATGAGCCGGAAGAAGAACTCTCCTTCACTCCTCGCTTTCGTCCCGTGACCGTGGTGAACGCAGGTGCGCGTAAGGCGCTGGATCTGCGTGTCGAGGTTCCCGTTGAAGATATGGCACGCCTCGACACGGGGCGCGATCAGCCGCGGCAAAGTGGAAAGCCCGACGTTCTCAAGCGAACCTCCATCTGGCAATCCATCTATCCTTCGGTGCTGGAGATTGTTCGCAAACATCGCTCTACGCTGATCTTCGTCAACGCCCGCCGCATCGCAGAACGCATGGCCAGCGCGTTGAACGATCTTGCAGGCGAGCCGCTCGCCCGCGCTCATCATGGCTCGCTGGCTGCATCGCAACGCAGCGAGATCGAGTCGCAACTGAAGGCTGGAGAGATCCGTGCTCTCGTTGCAACCTCTTCGCTCGAGCTAGGCATCGACATGGGTGCGATCGATCAGGTTATCCAGATCGAATCGCCACCTTCGGTCGCCAGCGGAATGCAACGCATCGGTCGAGCCGGTCACCAGGTAGGCGCGCCGTCCAGCGGAGTTATCTTTCCTAAGTATCGCGCCGATCTTATCGCCTGTGCCGCCGTCACACGCGCGATGCACGAGGGACACGTCGAATCGACACGATATCTTCGCAACCCTTTGGACGTGCTTGCGCAACAGATCGTAGCCGTCGTCGCACATCCTCCATTGTCGCTTGAAGCGCAGGAGCGCACAGCTCGCTGGAGCGAAGAAGACGAAGGCCCCGGCATTGGCTACGAGCAGCTGTTCTCCCTGATGAAGAGCGCTGCGCCCTTCGCTGGGTTAAGCCGTTCCGTCTTCGACGGCGTCCTCGATATGCTCAGTGGACGCTATCCCTCGGACGAGTTCGCCGAGCTTCGCCCTCGCATTACATGGGATCGCACAAGGCAGTGGATCACGCCGCGCTCCGGCGTCAAGCGCATCGCGATCCTCAACGGTGGCACCATCCCCGACCGCGGTCTCTACGGCGTCTTCTTAGCAGGAGAGCGCGACAAGCCCGTTCGCGTCGGCGAGCTCGACGAGGAGATGGTCTTCGAGAGCCGCGCCGGTGAGGTCTTTGTCCTTGGAGCCTCCGCCTGGCGCATCGAGGAGATCAAGCAGGATCGCGTCCTCGTAACCCCGGCGCCCGGCGAACCGGGAAAGATGCCCTTCTGGCACGGCGACCGCCCCGGCCGCCCCATCGAGTTCGGCCGCAGAATCGGTGCTCTGGTCCGAGAAATCCGCGAGATGCCTCGCGCAGCAGCAGTCGCGCGCCTAGTCGAAGAGCACGACCTGCACCCCCTCGCCGCCGAAAATGTTCTACGCTATCTCGCCGATCAGGAGTTGGCGACGACCATCGTCCCCGATGACCGTACCATCCTGATCGAGCGCGTGCGCGACGAGCTTGGATTCTGGCGCGTCTGCTTGCTCACTCCATTCGGAAGCCGCGTCCATGCTCCGTGGTCGATGGCCGCGACCGCGAAGGTGCGCGCACTTGGCGGACCCGACGTTGAAACCATGTGGAGCGAAGACGGCTTCGTCCTTCGCTTTCCCGAAACCGACGAGCCTCCTTCGGTCGAGCCCTTCCTGCTCTCCGCGGAAGAGGCTGCGGCCTTTGTGACTGAAAACCTCAGCGCAACCTCGATGTTCGCTGCGAAGTTCCGCGAGAGCGCATCGCGGGCTTTGTTGCTGCCGCGTCGCCGCGCCGAAGGCAGAACTCCGCTGTGGCAGCAGCGCAAGCGAGCTTATGATCTGCTGCGCGTCGCCAGCCGCTACGCCGAGTTTCCGATGATCCTCGAATCCTATCGCGAGTGCCTGCGCGATATCTTCGACATGCCTGCGCTCATGGAGACGCTTCGCGGTATCACCACCCGCGCGCTCAAAGTACATGTTGTGGACTCGCGCACGCCCAGCCCGTTCGCCGCCGCGCTGCTTTTTAGCTACGTCGCCAACTATATCTACGACGGCGATGCACCGTTAGCCGAACGCCGCGCTCAAACGCTCTCCATAGACCTCGACCAGTTGCGCGACCTGATGGGAGATGCCGACCTGCGCGAGCTTCTGGATGCTGATGCAATCGCAGAGACCGAAGCGCAGCTGCAATGCACTACAGACAATCTGAAGGCACGAACCGCAGACGGTATCCACGATCTTCTTCTTCGCCTCGGCGACCTTACTCCGGAAGAACTCGTACTGCGCTGTACAAGTGAGCGGGTGGCTGCCAACTCAGCCTGCCTGCTGAAGTCGAAACGCATTCTCGAAGTGAAGATTGCAGGAGAGAAACGCCTTATCTCGGCGGAAGACGCATCGCGCTATCGCGACGCTCTCGGAATTTCTCTCCCCAAAGGACTCCCCTCCGTCTTCCTTGAGCCGCGAAGAGACGCTCTCCTTGACCTGATGCGCCTGTACGCACGCACGCATGGTCCCTTCACCGCTCCCGAAGTTGCCACGCGGTTTGCTCTGAATGTGCAGCGCGTCGAGTCTGCGCTTGAAGCCCTCGTGCAGACAGGCCGCATCGTCGAAGGAGGATTCCGCCCTGAAGGCATTCATCGTGAATGGTGCGACGACGAGGTTCTGCGCACCATTCGCCGCAAGAGCCTCGCGCGCCTCCGTAAAGAGATCGAGCCGGTTGAACAGACGACGATGGCCCGTATGCTTACGCGCTGGCAGGGCGTGACGCAGCCGCGCCGTGGTCTCGATGCTCTCCTCGACGCGATTGAAAATCTACAGGGAGTTGCTCTGCCCGCCTCTATCCTTGAGTCTGAGATACTCCCTGCGCGGATTGCCGATTACAAACCCGGTGACCTCGACACTCTCATCGCTGCAGGCGAAGTTATCTGGGTTGGCCTCGATCCTCTAGGTGAGCGCGATGGTCGCATTGGCCTCTACCTCTCTGACAGGCTGAGCGAGTTATGGCCCGTGGGAAGGGAAGTGAGCATCGCCTCAGAACGAGAACAGGCAATCGTGGACTGGCTTCGTACTCGCGGTGCTTCCTTCTTTCAGGACATGCACGAAGGTATCGGCGGAGGATACCCTGGAGAAACCCTCGACGCGCTGTGGTCGCTCGTTTGGAAAGGGATGGTGACCAACGACGGCATGGCCTCATTGCGCGAGTTTTGCCGCCCGCCTGCAACGGCTCGCAAGCCCTCGCGCCGCGTGCATTTGCAAGGTTCGCAGGCTGGGGCCTTCCGTTCGCGACGAACCACTCCTCCCACTGCGCAGGGACGATGGGCTTTGCAGGAGGCCGCATTCGCCGAAGACCGTTCCGCAACCGGATGGAGCCACGCCTTCACACAGCAGATGCTCGCCCGTTACGGCATCGTCTTCCGCGAGACCGCGCACGCGGAAAATCTCCCCGGAGGATTCTCCGCTGTCTACGACGTGCTCAAAGCGATGGAAGAGAGCGGCCGCGTCCGGCGCGGCTACTTCGTCGCAGACCTTGGAGCCACGCAGTTCGCCGCGCCTGCGGCAGTGGAGATGCTGCGCGGGCTCCGCACGCGCCCTGAGAGCGTCAAGCCCGAGCTTGTAGAGCTTGCCGCCACAGACCCCGCCAATCCTTATGGAGCTCTTCTTCGCTGGCCCGCCTCTGAAAGCGGAGGCATGCTCTCGCGCAGCGTAGGGGCAAAGGTCATCCTGGCAGACGGAGCGTTGATTGCATACCTTCGTCGCGGCAATCCCAACGTACAGTTTTTCCTGCCTGAAAATGAGCCGCAACGCTCGCACCTCTCCCGTACATTGGCTGAGTTCCTGGTGCATCGTGTCGAAGAACGCACGGACGAAGGCGACCTTCGCGCAGGCATGCTCATCGCAGCCATCAACGGCGTAAAGACCTCGCAGCATCCCATCGCCGCAACGCTTCTGGAAGCCGGTTTCTCCAATGGAGCCACCGGCTTCTATCTCCGCAAGAAGTAGCTGCTGTTACTGAGGATTCTGGCCCGTAGGCTTGTTGTTCTTATCCCCGCCGCCGCCAAAGATCTTTTGGAAGAAGTTCTTCTTTTTCTTTTCTGGCTGTTGTTGTGCCGGTTGCTGCGAAGCCTCATCGTTGCCAGGGGTATTCACCGGCGCGGGATGCTGCTGTGCGGGCTGATTGTAGGGCTGGGGTTGTGGTGTCGTTGCTGGGGCTCCCTGCGGCGAAACCTCCGTATGACCGCCCAGACCAAAAATCTTCTGGAAGAGGTTCTGCGGATTCTCGTTCATCTGCGAGCAGCTTCCCGTAGGAGCCGTGCCGTCGAGAAACGCTACATCCATCACATGATCCGAGCATGTAGCATCGGCTAGCAGGCCGGAGTCACGATTGACATGAGCCATCGTGATTCCCTCTGGAGGCGTGAACGACTTCACGTCGGAGTACTGCGGCAGCTTGATTGCACGCTTCATGAACTCCGCCCAGATGGGAGCGGCGGCGTGAGCGCCCTCAAGCTGAACGGGCAGCGTCGTGTAATCGTCGTTGCCCACCCACACGATGCAGATCAGGTTCGAGGTATATCCCGCAAACCATGCGTCGTGGCTGGTTCCCGTCTTGCCCGCAGCCGGAGCGTTGAATCCGCGTGCGCGAACTCCTGCGGCACTTCCATAGTTGATGACACCCTCCATCAGCGACTGCGTCAGGTAAGCGGCGCGAGGGTCCATCACCTGCTTAGCCTCGGGGGAGTAGTCCGCGACAATATCTCCACTGTTGTTGCGAACCGAAGCCAGCATCCACGGCTTCAGGTGAACTCCGCCATTGGCAAAGACTGTGTAAGCCCCGGCCATGTCGATTGGAGTCGCACTATACGTTCCAATCGCAACCGACGGTGTGCCGCGCGCGCTCGTGATTCCGGCAGAGCGCGCGAAGGCGGCGACGTTCTCGAAACCAACCATCTGCGCCAGTTGAATCGTTGCTGCGTTGAGCGAGTGGGCGAGCGCATAGGCTGCTGTCACATCGCCGCGATAGCCGCTGATGAGATTGCGAGGAGTATATGTGCCGCCCGAGCCGTCCGAGTAGTTCGCTGCCTCATCCTGCAGATGCGTAACGGCGGTGAAGACGCCGGACTCTCCCAGCGAAGTTCCATTCAGGCTGGTGTTGAAGGCCGCCGCATAGACGAAGGGCTTGAAGATGGAACCCGTTGGACGCTTTGCAATCGCATGGTTCAGCTGCGAGGTCGCGTAGTTACGTCCTCCCACCAGAGCGAGGATCTGTCCTGTGTGCGGGTTCAGCGCAACCATCGCAACCTGCGGATGAGGCACCGGAACCCCGCTCTTCGCATGCAGCTTCTGGACGATATCGTCGATGTTCTTCATCCCGATCTCGACTGCATCCGAAGCCGCGCTCTGCAACTCAGGGTCGAGGGAGGTGTAGATGCGAAGATCCTGATGTGCGAGATCCTGGTCGCTGATGCGCTGCACCAGTTGGTCATGCACCATATCTACAAAATACGGAGCCTCGCTGGCATCGACATTCGGAGTTGTCAGGTGCATCGGCTCGGCCTTGGCTCGTGTCGCCTCGCTCGCGGAGATTGCCCCAGTCTCCACCATCGAGTCGAGTACTACGTTGCGTCGCGCAATTGCGCGCTCCGGGTGCCGGTAAGGATTCAACCGGCTCGGGCTCTGAATCATGCCCGCCAGCAGGGCGTACTCCGCCGTATCGAGCTGTTTTACATCCTTACCGAAGAATGCCTGCGCTGCCTCGCCGAACCCATTGATGTCGTAGCTTCCGCGATGGCCCAGGGGAACGTAGTTCGCATACATCTCGAAGATCTGCTGTTTATTGAATCGCGACTCAAGCTGGAAAGTGATCAGGATTTCGATCATCTTGCGCTTCAGACGCTTCTCGGGCGAGAGGAAGAATCCTCGCGCCAGTTGCTGCGTGATAGTCGATCCTCCACAGCGCTTACGTCCGCTCGTTATATCTTGAACGCCGCACTTCACGATGCGCAGAAAGTTCACGCCGCTGTGCTCGAAGAAGTTGCGATCTTCGATAGACGTGACTGCCTGCACCATGCGCGTCGGAATATCCGCGTAGCGAATCAGTCGCCGCTTCGTGCGATTGCTCTCTTCCGAAAGAGCCGTGATGAGCAGCGGCTCCAGCTCATACGCGCTCAGCGCTGCGCCGTTCTCTGCCGTAATCTTCTGCACGACGCCGCCTGGAGCGAAGATCGTCGCTCCGTCGGTCGTGTGATAGCTCTCCGGCCCTGGCTTGATGAAGATGTTATCGCCGTTAAGCTGATACGTCCCCATCTGCTGGTTGTTGTTGTAGCCTGCGCGTCGCAGTTCAGATGCAATCGTATCGGCAGAAAGCTTCTGTCCGCCGCGAACTTCGCGTGGCGCTGCGTAGATCTGCGAGACGCGCGCGAAGAGAGGCCCCTTCGCCAGGCGATCGTCCACTACCCGCTCGTACTTGAAGTAGAAGTAGCCGACGGTTGCAAGCGCCACAGCGATGCATCCCAGCACGGCCACCAAGGCATACCGCACAAGGCGGTTGCCCAGATGAAGCCGTTCGGCGATGCTCGCCTGCCTACCCGATTTGCTGCTGCCGTATTTGAGCTTGACTGGCAAGAGAGCCCTTTCTTCTCTAAGACGCTTGGACGGCAGAAGCAGGAAGCAAGGGTTGCAGTGCAGCTGTTACCTGTTCGGCTACCGCGGCGGAGATCTGTTCCAGTCCGATCTCCTGCGTCTGGCGGTTAAGCCGGTTCACAAACTCAACCTTACCTTCAGCAATCCCTCGTCCGATGTTGATTCGGTAGGGGATACCGATCAGGTCGGCATCTTTGAACTTTACTCCGGCGCGCTCGTCGCGGTCATCCAGCAGCACGTCGAGTCCTGCGGCGGTCAGTTCGGCGGCGATCTTCTCACCCGCAGCCACCAGCGTGGCATCGGAGGTATTCGTAATCGTCACCACCACCTGGAACGGCGCAATCGCCGGATGAAGAGCGAAGGCCGCGCCGTCGTTCTGCGCGGCGGAGGTCTCAATCGCCGCCGTCAGGATGCGCTCGATGCCAATGCCGTAGCTTCCCATGATCGGCGTAACCTCTTTGCCGTCACGGTTCAGCACGCTCGCTCCCATCGACTTCGAGTACTTGTACCCAAGCTTGAAGATGTGGCCGATCTCGACCGCCTTGCCGATGCGCAGCGGGGAACCATCGACGGGGTCCGGCTCGCCCTCAGCGACGTTGCGAACGTCGGCAATCAACGTCGGCTTGAAGTCGCGTGCCGGGGTCACGTTGCGAAGGTGGTACTCCTCCTGGTTCGCTCCCGCAATCAGGTTTGTACGTCCTTCAAGCGCCTTGTCCAGAATCACCAGTGTCCCCGGTTTCTTCGGATGCGGGGCGGCTTCGACGCCGATCGGCCCAAGATATCCCGCAGGAGCCTTGAAGACCTCGACGATCTCTTCCGCAACCATCGGACGAACCTCACCTCCTGCCAGAGCCGACAGCTTCGCCTCGTTCAGCGAGTGGTCGCCGCGCAGGAAGACCACGACCGCACGCGTCTCTCCAAGCTTCGCGTGATCGGCCTCCGGCAAAGCGGCCATGTAGGCCATCGTCTTGATCTGGTGCTGCGGCTTCACCTTCAAGAACGCTCCCACCTCTTCGATGGTGCGCTGTCCCGGCGTGTGAACCTGCTCCGGCTGTCCGTCGCCTGTGGCCGCAAGATCTTCGACCAGTTCCAGACGACTCGTAGCCTTTTCGATGTTCGCTGCATAGCCCGAGGCAGAGCTGGCAATCAGGTCTTCGCCCGCCTCGGTATAGACCATGAACTCCTGCGAGGCCGAGCCTCCCATCGCGCCCGAGTCTGCCTCGACCGCGACAAACTCCAGGCCGCAGCGCGAGAAGATCGTGCGATAAGCGCGGTCATGCTTGTTGTAGCTCTCATCTAGACCCGCCTCGTCGATGTCGAACGAGTACGCGTCCTTCATGATGAACTGCCGCACGCGCAGCAGGCCCGACTTCGGCCTCGGCTCATCGCGGAACTTCGTCTGGATCTGGTACCAGATCTGCGGGAGCTGCTTGTAGCTGCGAAGCTCGCTGCGCGCAATCACGGTCATAATCTCTTCGTGGGTCATGCCCAGGCACAGGTCGGCTCCCTTGCGGTCCTTCAGGCGAAACATATTGTCGCCCATCACCGACCACCGCCCCGACTCCTCCCAGATTTCGCGAGGGTGCAGCGCAGGCAGCAGGAACTCCTGTCCGATCCTGTCCATCTCCTCGCGTACGATGCCGATAATCTTGTTGACCGAGCGGTTTCCGAGGAAGAGGTAGCTGTAGATGCCTGCGCCCAGCTGGCGCACATAGCCTGCGCGAAGAAGCAGCTTGTGGCTGGCGACCTCTGCGTCTGCGGGGGCTTCACGAAGGGTAGGAATAAAAAGTTGCGACCAGCGATGCATGCGTTCTGAACGACCTTCCGGCTCCCGTCTCAACCGGGAGCTTCGATGTATCGTCCTATTCTAAACTTCCGGCAGGTAGGCGAGGGCGCTCAGATCAGTTCAAGCGTCCATAGGTCATGCAGATGCAGCACGCCCTCGGCGCGTCTGTCGGTTCCGAGGACGATCAGCGAGGTAATCTTCTTCTCCTCCATCAGGGCCAGTGCCGACGAAGCAAACGCCCCCACTCCAATTGTGACCGGGTGCGGATTCATGATCTCCCCCGCGGTATGGTCCAGCGCCTTGCCCCCGTCGCGCTCCAGCAGACGCCGCAGGTCGCCGTCCGAGATCATCCCCAGCAGCCGCCCGTCTTCCGCGAGCACGGTCGTCATACCCAGCTTCCTGCGCGACATCTCGTAGATCACCTGCGGCATGGGCGTTGAAACCAGTACCTTCGGCAGAGCCTCGCCCGCGTGCATCAGATCTCCCACACGAGCCAGCCGCTTACCCAGCCGTCCGCCGGGGTGCAGCTCTGCAAAGTCCTCGGGCCTCCACCCGCGCCGCCTGCTCACTTCCAACGCCAGCGCATCCCCCAACGCCAACATCACGGTCGTCGAAGCCGTAGGCGCAAGATTATTCGGACAGGCCTCCTCCGAAACCGAGGTATCCAGCACCACGTCACTAGCCTGCGCCAGCGTGGAATCTCCCTTGCCGCAGAAGGTAATCAGCTTATCCGCCAGCCGCTTCAGCAGGGGAAGCAGCGTCAGCAGCTCCTCCGTCTCTCCGCTCGCTGAGAGCACAATCACCGTGTCTCCCCGTGAAAGCATCCCCAGGTCGCCGTGAATCGCATCCGCCGGGTGCAGATAGTGTGCCGGAGTCCCCAGCGACCGCAGTGTTGCGGCGATCTTCCGAGCGATGATTCCGCTCTTTCCGATGCCCGTAACAATCACCCGGTTCTGCCGCGCCACGGCCTCCAATAGAAGCTCTACCGCCCGGTTAAAGTCGGCCAGCATGGCATTATCCAGCCGGATCGCCAGCTCCAGCAGAGCCCGCGCCTCGATCCTGACAAACTCCGAGGGCAGTGTATGGTCACGAGAGGTGAGGGAAGTATCTGACATCATTAGCCTCCCCGATGCTAGCAAAAGCCTGTATCAATATCCCACCGCATGTATCAGATAAACTGATAAGAAGGCCCGGTAACTGTCGGGCGAAAGGATATTCCGGACGTTATGCGTCGAATTCTGATCCTTGGAGTCATGATCGTAGGCCTGGCGCTGCTCTTGTGGGCGGGCTGGCACAACCTTCGCGAGCGCAAGCTGGCGATGCAGAAGGCGCGCGAGAATCAGGTCGTCCTCATCCCCGAAAAGCCCGGCGACGCGGCTGCTGAAGGCGGCGACGAGTTTCTCCCCAAGATGCGCGGCAAGAAGGCCCCCGCCTTCTCCCTCACCAATCTCGAGGGGAAGAAGGTCTCCCTCGCCGACTACAAGGGACGTCCCGTCCTTGTGAATTTCTGGGCCACCTGGTGCGGCCCCTGCAAGGTCGAGATGCCGTGGTTCGAGGAATTCCGCAAGCAGTATGCCTCGCAGGGTTTTGAGATTCTAGGCCTCGCCGATGACGTTGATGCAGGCAAGGATGTCATCGCGAAGACCGCGCAGAAGACCGGCGTCACCTATCCCATTCTTCTGACCGACGGTAAGGTGCAGGAGAACTTCGGCGGCCTGGACGTTCTGCCCATGTCCTTCTATATCGACCGCAATGGCGTCATCGTCGAACAGACCGCCGGTCTCGGTCCGAAGGAACTGATTGAGGCCAACATCAAGAAGACCATCGCCTCTGGCAGCACCACGGCCCAGGCAGGTGGACACCCGGCAGGTGCAGAATGACGCCGCGACGCCTCGCAGCCGCTGTTCTCCTGTGCTCCGGCCTCTCCTTCGCGCAGGTGAACCTTTCAGCTCCTCCTGCAAAGTCGAAACAGTACATCACCTACGTCACCGAGGAGCAGGTGGTTACAGCAGGGAAGAAGGACACCCTCGAGCTGCGCTTCCGCGTGAACGAGGGCTTCCACGTGAACTCGCACACGCCCAAGTCCGAGCTTCTCATCCCGACTAACCTCACCCTCCAGCCTGCGGCGGGAGTCAAGGCGTCTCCGGCTGAGTACCCCGCCGGAACCAGCTACAGCTTCAGCTTCCAGCCCAGCGAAAAGCTCGACGTCTACACTGGTACGTTCACGGTGAAGGTCCCCGTGGTCGCCGCGGCGGGAGCGCACACCCTCGACGGTGTGCTGCGCTACCAGGCGTGCGACAACGCGGCGTGCTACCCGCCGAAGAGTCTCCCCGTTCAGATAGCCGTTACTGCAAAGTAGCGCGTTCGGATTTCCTTAGGCCGCCCCATTCTGCGGCCCTGTTGTCCATGTCATCCTTAAGGATGGAAAGGCAAAAGCGGTAAAAACAATGGAAGAATTCAGAAGACTGACCCGGCTCCCCGCATACGTGTTCAACATCACTGGCGAGCTGAAGGCGGCGGCCCGCAAGCGCGGCGAAGACATCATCGACTTCGGGATGGGCAACCCCGACGGCGCAACCCCCAAGGCAATCGTTGACAAGCTGATCGAAGCGGCGCAGAAGACCCAGACGCACCGCTACTCCCTCTCGCGCGGCATCCCGCGCCTTCGCCGTGCCATCTCCAACTGGTACAAGACCCGCTACGGCGTCGATATCGACCCTGAGACCGAGGCCATCGTCACCATCGGTTCCAAGGAGGGCATTGCCCACCTTTGCCTTGCAGTGCTCGACGACGCCGACACCGTAGCGGTTCCCAATCCCAGCTACCCCATCCACATCTTTGGTCCTGTCATCGCGGGCGCGCGCATCCAGAGCATCCCGATCGCCGACTCCACGCCGGACGAGTTCCTCGCCCAGCTCGAGTACGAGCTTCCGCGCATGAATCCGCGTCCGAAGCTCCTCATCATGAACTTCCCGGCGAACCCCACCACGCAGTGTGTCGAGCTGTCGTTCTTCGAGCGCGTCGTCGCCCTATGCCGCGAACTTGGCATCTATATCGTCCACGACCTCGCCTACGCGGACATCGTCTTCGACGGCTACCGCGCCCCCAGCATCCTCGAAGTCCCCGGCGCGAAGGACATCGCCGTCGAGTTCTTTACTCTCTCGAAGAGCTACAACATGCCCGGCTGGCGCGTCGGCTTCATGGTCGGCAACAAGAAGCTGGTCGCCGCTCTCGGCCGTATCAAGAGCTACTTCGATTACGGCACCTTCACGCCCATCCAGGTCGCGTCCATCGCGGCACTCGAAGGTCCGCAGGAGTGCGTGCAGGAGATCTGCGACAACTACAAGTCGCGCCGCGACGTCCTTGTCCCCGGCCTGAACAAGCTGGGCTGGCCGGTCGAGCTTCCGAAGGCCACGATGTTCGCCTGGGCGAAGATCCCCGAGCAGTACCGCTCGCTTGGCTCCATCGAGTTCTCGAAGAAGCTGCTCAACGAGGCGAAGGTCGCGGTCAGCCCCGGCGTCGGCTTCGGCGAGCACGGCGACGGCCACGTCCGCTTCTCCCTGATCGAAAACGAAGAGCGCACCCGCCAGGCCCTGCGCGGCATCAAGCAGATGTTCCGCAACGGCTAGCCGTCCTTTTCCAGTCAAAAACAAAACAGAGGGATTGCGATTTACCGCAATCCCTCTGTTTTGTTTACCCGAAGCACACAAACCCATTTACTATTTCGTCACTATTGCCTCATTCGGGAGTATCATATTGAGGTGCCGAAATACTCTATCGTCGTCCCGTTCCATAACGAAGAAGATAACGTCACGACTCTCTATGACCGCCTGAAGGGCGTGATGGAGCACGTCGGTGACACCTTTGAGCTGGTCTTCGTCGATGACGGCTCGCGTGACCGCACCTACCGCTTGCTCGAAGAGATCGCCGCAGTGGACTCCCGTGTCCTGGTCATCAAGCTGCGCCGCAACTTCGGCCAGACCTCGGCCCTCGCCGCCGGCTTCGACCACGCGCAGGGCGACTTTATCCTCGCGATGGACGGCGACCTTCAGCACTCTCCCGACGAGATTCCCAACTTCCTCGCCAAACTCGAGGAAGGCTACGACGTCGTCAGCGGATGGCGCTCTCAGCGCGGCGACAACTTCATCATGCGCCGCATCCCCTCGCGCGCGGCCAACTGGCTCATGGCGACCCTCAGCGGCGTCAACATCCACGACTTCGGAACCACCTTCAAGGCCTACCGCCGCGAGGTCATCCACAACATCCCGCTCTACGGCGAGATGCACCGCTTCATTCCGGCGCTCGCGTCGTGGTACGGAGCCAGCATCTGCGAGATCCCCATCTCGAACCCCAAGCGCGAGTTCGGTAAGAGCCACTACGGCATCTCACGCACCTTCCGGGTCTTCTTCGATCTTCTGACTATCCGCTTCCTGCTGAAGTACATGACGCGGCCCCTGCACTTCTTCGGGACCATCGGAGCCCTCAGCTCCTTCGCTGGCATCGCGCTCGCCGTCTGGCTGATGATCCTCAAGCTCGTCACTGGCCAGCACGTCATGGACCAGCACGGTCCCTTTTTCGTGGTCGCCGGGGTTCTCATACTCGCGGGCGTCCAGATGATCGGCATCGGCCTGCTCGGCGAGCTTCAGGTGCGGCACTTCCACACCGCCTCGCACCGCGCTCCCTACGCGGTCGACCGCATCCTTCGTCTCCGTTCCGAAGAGAGTCTGCTCCAGTAGGAGCGGCTCTCCTTCCACCCAATCCTCACCTCGCCGGTTGCAAATATTCGTTTCTTTTTCTTCGACTTCAGGTAAAGTGTTGGCGAATCCTGTACCGGCCCCACGCCGCTTCGGGACGACCTGAAAACATGGAGAAGTGAATGGCAGCCTATTACGAGTTGAAGACCGGGGCAAACGGTCAATTTCATTTCAATCTCAAGGCCGGTAACGGTGAGATTATTCTTTCCAGCGAGAGCTACACCTCCAAGGCTGGAGCCCTCAACGGCATCGAGTCGGTCAAGACGAACTCCCCTCTCGACGAGCAGTACGAGCGCAAGACTTCTGTCTCCTCGCAGCCCTATTTCGTGCTTAAGGCGAAGAATCACGAGGTCATTGGCCGCAGCGAGATGTACAGCTCCGAGGGTGCTCGCGACAAAGGCATCGAGTCCGTCAAGAAGAACGGTACTGAAGCGACCGTCAAGGACCTCACGGTTTAGTTCAGGCGTCGGATTCTCCGACGCCTTCCTCCTCTATCTCTGCCATCTCTCCGGAGGAAGCTGTTGCGCCGCCCCCGTTGCAGCGCGATAAAGAAGCGCTACGTCTGTTGAACGACCTTCCAGCGAAGATCGCAGAAGCGCAGGAAGGCGACACTGCTGAGAGCAGTACAGAGTCCTCCCATCCCGACAAACCGAAGTTGCAGCGGCCTGTGCAGAAGCAGCAGCACCGCCGACAGCAGGAAGACGCTCACCAGTCCACGGAAGAACTTCGAGTGGGCCTGGATGCGCTCGATTTCCGTGAATGCCGACGGACTCTTCAAGCAGGTCCACGACCGGCTCCACTGGTAAACCCGGTCCTCGGCGACCATCGCAGGCGAGGCCAGCCTCTTCGCCTCCTCGTAAAGAGCATCTTTCCGTGTTCCGTCGGGCCGCTGTCGTTTTCTCCTGGCATAGCTTTTGTCATACAGCGCATCGCAGAAGAACGCTCCGATCATGTCCATAAGATGCCCCAGCACGTAGGCGACGATCAGGAAAGCGACATATCCCACCGCCTCGCTGCCGCCCGCCCATGTCGCAGGATCGAAAGCCGCGCCCTTCGTCAGCTTCAGGTAAACGAAGGTAATGCACATCCCCGGCAGTAGAATACTGAACAGGTCCGTGATTCCCACGAAGAAGTCGCCCGGTTTGGACACGTATCTTTCCCTCCGAAACAATAGGGGCCCGGCAACCAATTGATATCTTTCGGGGAAGTATAGCCGTTCCTTCCGCATCTACGTTAGCCTTGCAACAAACCTTTCCGGAGAGCATCCAAACCCCATGCAGGCTATCCAGATACTCCAGACCGGCGGACCCGAGGCTCTTACCCTCCGCGAGCTACCCACCCCCACTCCAGGCCCCTCTGAGGCACTCATCCGCATCGAGGCGGCGGGTGTCAACTTCATCGACGTCTACTTCCGCGAAGGCCGCTATCCCGCACAACTGCCCTACACCCTCGGGCAGGAGGCCGCAGGCATCATCATCGCCCTCGGCCCCGATACCTCCGAAGACTTCAAGGTCGGCGACCGCGTTGCCTGGTGCTCCATCCCCGGAACCTACGCCCAGCTTGCCCTTGTTCCGGTCTCCCGCCTCGTCCACGTTCCCGACGCCATCTCCATGCAGCAGGCCGCCGCAGCGATGTTGCAGGGAATGACCGCGCACTATCTCGCGCACTCGGCTTATTCCATCCGCCCCGGCGACGAGGTCCTCGTCCACGCCGGAGCAGGTGGAACCGGTCTCCTCCTCACCCAGATCGCCAAGTCTCTTGGGGCTCGCGTCTTCACCACCGTCTCCAACGAGGAGAAAGCCGAGCTTTCCCGAACCGCCGGTGCCGACGAGATCATCCTTTACACCCGCGAAGACTTCGCTGCCGCCGTCAAGCGCCTCGCTCCTGCCGGGCTCCACGCGGTCTACGACTCCGTCGGCAAGACCACCTTCGACCAGTCCCTCTCCATCCTTCGCCCACGCGGCACGATGGTTCTCTTTGGAGCCTCCAGCGGTCCCGTCCCGCCCTTCGACCTCATTCGTCTCTCGCAGGTGGGCTCCCTCTACGTCACCCGTCCCTCCCTCAAGGACTACATCGCCTCCCGTGAAGAGCTTGAGCAGCGCGCTGGCGACGTCCTCTCCTCTGTCGCCGACGGTTCCCTCAATCTCCGCATCGAGCATGTCTATCCTCTTGCCGACGCCATCCACGCGCATCAGGATCTCGAAGGCCGCAAGACTACCGGCAAGCTTCTTCTCATTCCCTGATCTTTATGACCCCGCAGCCGTGGACAGTCTCATCGTCCACGGCCTTCACCACACAGCAAGGAGCACCATGAACGCGCAACGCACCACCAACCTCCTTCTGGCAGCAATCGCCCTCCTTCTCCTCGTCCTGGTCCTTCGTCCTCTCCGCGAGCCCTCGCCTGTCTTCGCCCAGTCGCCCGACTCTGAGTTCTTCTTCGAGCCTGGAGCCTTCCTCGTCCACGCTCCTGACAACAGCCAGCAGGTCTACGCCAAGGTCGTCGTCGACCGTAGCAATGGCCGCATCTGGGCCTTTCCCACGCTCATGCCGCAGCCGTTTCCCTTCGACGCCATCCACAATAAGCCCCAGACCTCGCACCCCTTCGAGATTGGACGGTTCGCTCTCGAAGATACAAAGAAGTTCTCTCCCGATTCGGCCTCGCAATAGAACACTGGTCGTGGGTGGGCTGGATTTATAGTTTCCGCGTAACCTGCAAGCAGGAGTTCGTTCGCAGGCGCATGATGCAAGTGCGGTTTCCGTTGTCATTACATGAATCTCTGCTGGAGAGGCGGTTTGGCGTGATGCTGGTCGGCGCGGCATGAAGAGGATCGCAGTAGCAGCAGGCGGCGTGGTGGTTCTAGCGGTGATTGGCGCGCTGGCGTACTGGTTGCTGCGTGCGCCAACATCACTGGTCTACTCCGGCACGGTGGAAACACGCGAGATTGAGGTGGGATCGAAGGTCGGAGGCCGCGTGACGGAGGTAGGCGCCGAAGAAGGACAGAGGGTCGCGGCTTCTACGATGCTGGTGCTGTTTGAGGCCGATGAGTTGAAGGCGCAGCTGGCGCAGGCCCAGGCCTCGGTAGCGCAGGCGGAGGCCGACCTGGCCAAGATGGAGCATGGCAACCGTCCTGAAGAGATTGCTCAGGCGCAGGCTACAGCCCGCGCGCAGCAGGCGGCATATGAGGCTGCCATAAACGGACCGCGCACGCAGGAACTGGCGCAGGCGCAGGCAGACTACGATGCAGCGCAGGCGGATGCCGTGAACGCCGAAGCCACCTTCAAGCGCATGGCGATGCTGGTGCGGGGTGAGACGATCTCTCGGCAGCAATATGACGATTCGCTCGCGAAGCGTGATGCTACGGCACAGAAAGCGGAGTCCGCGCGACAACGGCTGAAGCTTTTGCAGGCAGGCACGCGCAAGGAGGATTTGGACGCAGCCGAACAGCGGTATCTGCAGGCCAAAGCAGCGGCTGACCTCGCACGGCGCGGCTTCCGTAAAGAAGACATTCAAGAGGCTCGGGGGCGGCTGGAGCAAGCGAAGGGACATGTGAACGAGTTGCAGGCCCGTTTGCGCGAGGCTGAGTTGACCGCTCCTGCTGATGGCCTGATTGAGACAGTGAGTGTGCGCAGCGGTGACCTGGTTCCTGCTGGGCGCATCGTGATGACGATGCTGGAGAGCTCGCAGCTCTGGGTGAGGATTTATATCCCCGAGACGGAGATGGCCAAGGTGAAGGTGGGCCAGCAGGCAACTGTCACGGTGGACTCGTTTGGCGGAAAGATGTTTACCGGACATCTGGCCCAGATCAACGCGTCTTCCGAGTTTCTTCCGCGCAACGTGCAGACACGCGATGACCGACAGCATCAGGTCTTTGGAGCGAAGGTGATGATCGACAACCCGGACGGCGTGCTGAAGTCTGGCATGGCAGCGACGGTACACCTTCCATGACACCCGCGATTACCGCCGATGGCATGACCATCCGGTTCGGCAGCTTTACGGCGGTACAGGACGTAAGCTTCCAGGTGAACAAAGGGGAGTTGTTCGGCTTCCTTGGACCCAACGGCTCGGGAAAGACAACGATTATCAAGGCGCTGTGCGGCCTGCTGACACCGACCGAAGGCACAGGAACGATTCTAGGCATGGACATTCGCAGAGATGCCGCGGAGATTCGTCGGCATGTAGGATACATGTCTCAGAAATTCGGCCTGTACGAAGACCTGACGGTAGCCGAGAACCTGACCTTTTATGCGGGGGTGTATGGAATCAAAGGGGCGCAGGCCGAGCAACGCACGAAGGAGTTGCTCGCGCTGACAGGGCTAGAGCCGTACCTCGACAGACGCGTGGGTGCGCTCTCCGGAGGATGGAAGCAGCGGCTGTCTTTGAGTTGCGCCATCATTCATTCGCCGCAGGTGGTCTTTCTGGATGAGCCAACGGCAGGCATTGATCCGGTAGCGCGACGGTCGCTGTGGGATCTGTTCTTCCAGTTATCGGGACAGGGCGTGACGTTCTTTGTTACGACGCACTATATGGACGAGGCCGAGCGCTGCGGCCGAGTAGGTTACATCTACATGTCTAAGCTGGTGGCGATCGGCACAATTCCTGAGCTGCAACAGTTGCCTGCGGCGAATCCTGCAGGCACGGTGCGCGTGCAGATTGAAGCTCCGGATGCTTCGACTCAGTTGGCACATCTACGGGCGATGGCAGGCGTACGAGAGGCGACGATCTTCGGGCGTTCGATTCACGCTCTGGTGGAGCGGGATCAGTTAGAGACGATCCGGCGACAGCTCAATGGCGCGACCGCAGAGCAGGTTGTGCCTTCACTCGAAGATGTCTTCGTCACGCTGACCTACGAGATCATGAAGGAACGGCGATGAAGGATCTCTTCTACGGACTGTGGCCTATCTGCCGCAAGGAATTCACGCACATTCGCCGCGACCAGACGACGCTGTTCTTCACGCTTGCCGTACCGCTGATGCAGCTATTCATTCTTGGGCTTGCTGTGGACACGAATGTCAGGCAGATTGCTACGGTCGTGCTGGATGAGTCGCACACGCAGCAGAGCCGTCAGTTTGTCGATAAGCTGGCGGCGTCGGATTCGTTTCACATCGTGGGGCACGTGGACTCCGGAGAGAAGCTGGATAGCGCCATTCGCTCGGGCGAGGCGAGAGTCGGGGTGCGGATTCCGTACGATTATGCGCGTCGTCTGCAGAGTGGCAGCACTGCCAGCGTGCTGGTGCTGGTGGATGGTTCAGACTCATCGGTTGCAGGGCAGGCTACGAATGCCTCCACCGGCGTGGCGATGCAGCTTTCACTCACGCAGCTACTGGGAAACTCACCGCTGCCCATAGAAGTAAGGCCATCTATTCTCTACAATCCCAGCACGCGCTCGGCGAACTTCTTTATCCCCGGCCTGATTGCGGTGCTGTTGCAGATGATGGTGATCCTGATGGTGGCGCTGAGCCTGGTGCGCGAGCGTGAGCGCGGCACACTGGAGCAATTGACCATGACACCGGTGGCGCCGCTCGGGCTGATGGTGGGCAAGATGATTCCGTATGGCGTGATGGCCTTTGCGGAACTGTGCGTGATTCTTGTGGTGATGCGCGTGGTCTTCCTGGTGCCGGTGCATGGCAATGTGCTGGTGCTGCTGGTGCTATCGATTCCATTTCTGATGACGGTGCTCGGCATCGGGCTCATCATCTCGACCAAGGCGCAGACACAGGCTGAAGCCTTCCAACTGGCGATGGCGACGGTTCTGCCATCGGTCTTTCTCTCCGGCTACATCTTCCTGATTGAGAACATGCCACCGTTTTTTGCGATGTTGAGCAAAATAATTCCGACGACCTACTACATCCGTATCGTTCGCGGCATTGTGCTGCGTGGAGCAGGAATCGGAGACCTCTGGGTGAACGGAGCGATACTGCTGGTAATGGGATGCGCCACGACCGGTATTGCAGCACTCTTGTTTGTGCGGCAGCGACATACGTAGGTCTTCATACACTTCCGTGATGCGCTCTCTGAAAAATCCTAAACATGTCTGAAAGCCGTGACTATGCTATGTTCTCCTCGCGATTGCGGTACACAAGGAAGAATCCCGCGGGCACAAGGAAGATGGTGAGAAGCACTGAGAGTGTAAGACCTCCGATAAGCGCCTGCGCCAGAGGAGCATAGGATTCGGAACCTTCCCCAAGCTTGAGTGCCATCGGCAGCAGGCCAATCAAGGTGGCGAGCGAAGTCATCAGGATAGGCCGTAGACGTACACGGCAGGAGGTTGTGATGGCTTCGCGAACGCCCATGCCTTCTTTCATCAGATGATGTGCGAACTCCACGATCAGGATACTGTTTGAGAGCGCGATTCCGGCTAGCATGACGACTCCCATCAGCGACATGACGTTGAGTGTTGTACCCCAGATCAACAGTGCAAATATGACCCCGGCAAGCCCTGGAGGCAACGCCAGCAGGATGATAAAAGGGTCGATAAACGAGCGGAACTGTGCCACCAGAATCAGAAATAGGAGAAGCACTGAGAGCGTGAGTCCGATAGCGAAGCTATGGAAGGACGCGTTCATGGATGTAACGCTTCCGGTCAGTGTTACGTCGATTCCGTGTGGAGGGTTGGCCTCGTCCACGATCTTCTGAATGTCAGCGGCGACTTTCCCCAGGGCTTCTTCCTGAGGACGAACGTAGATGTCGAGCACGCGGCGAATCTGGGTATGGTCCATTTCGGTCGGCGCGTTGAACTGCTCGATCGTGGCGACCATGTCGAGACGAGTCGGCTGGGTGATGTTTGTGCCGTGTAGAGGGATAGCCTTGAGATCGTCGAGCGATTTGATCTGGCCTTCCTTGTACATCACGGTGAGGAAGTAGTTATTTCCGCTGTTGGGATCGATCCAGATGCTCGGAGCAATCATCTGGTTCGAAGTAAGTGCCGTAATGATGTTTGAGACGACCTCTTTTTCCGTGAGGCCAAGCTGGCTGGCGCGGGTGCGATCGATACCAATGCGGAGTGAAGGATAGTCCGTGTCCTGTGGAATATAGACGTCAGCGACACCATGGACACCACGAATCTTCGAAGCGAGCTTCTGCGCAATATCGTAATCGGCATTGACGTCGTTGCCAGCGACGCGCACGTCGATGGGAGCAGGGGCACCCATATTCAGCACGCCATCGACGAGGCTGCCGCTTGAGTAGAAGGTTTGCAACTCGGGCAGTTCTTTTGCGATGGCTTTCTTCACTTCATCAATATAGGTAAAAGAACTGGTCTTGTGATCCTCGGAGAGCGCGACCTGCGTAAAGCCTGTATGCATTGCGGCGTTCGGAGAAAAGAGTGCGGAGAATCCAGGATCGACGCCAATGTTGGTGACGGTCATATCCATGTCGTGCTTGGAAACAATGCGCCGAACGATAGTCTCAACCTTTGCGGCTTCTTCTTCCGTGGCCTCAAGCTTGGTTCCAGAAGGAGCCTTGAAGTTGATGACAAACTGTCCTGCATCAGTGCGCGGGAAGAAGGAAAGACCAAGGAGAGGAAAGAAGCAGAGACTGATGACGAAGAAAATCGCAAATGCGATTAGCGTTGCCTTCGGACGTTCAAGGACTCGTTCGACGGTGTGGTCGTAGCGGTGAAGTAGATGGTCGAAGCTTGTCGTGAACCACGCGTTGAACCGATTCCACAGTCCATTCTTTTGGGAAGCAGGGGCTACTGCGTGTTCGGTTTCGGCAGACTCGTGAACGACATCGCCGTGTGCGCTCTTGATGAAGCGGGCGCAGAAGAGAGGCACGACCGTGAGGGCAACGAAGTAAGAGGCGAAGAGGGAGATGACAACAGCCAGTGCCAGCGCGGAGAAGAGGAACTTGCTGACGCCGTAAAGCATCGTCACCGGAAAGAAGACGACGACCGTGGTGAGGGTTCCAGCCAGCACCGGCAATGCTACCTCGCGGCCACCTTTTTCCGCGGCGACGACAGGCGATTCGCCACCTTCGATGTGGCGGAAAATATTCTCCAGTACGACGACTGAATTGTCGATGAGGCGTGAAAGAGCAAGCGCTAAGCCACCGAGAACCATGCTGTTTACCGAGCTCCCTGAAAGCCTCAGCACGAAGAAGGTGGCAAGCAGCGAGAGGGGAATGGAAAAGAAGACAGCGATGGTCGCCCTCATGCTGCCGAGGAAGACCAGAATCATCAGGCAGGTGAGAAATAGTCCCACGCCACCTTCATGCAGCAGAGTCTCGATGGCGGTCTTGACGAAGCGCGACTGATCGAAGACGACATCGCTCTTGAGAGAACCTGGCACATCGTAGAGATGTTGCAGCTTATCTTTGACTCCGTTCACGATGGCGATGGTATTAGAGTCGCCACCCTGTTTGAAGATCGGCAGGTAGACGGCGCGCTGACCGTTGACGCGGACGATATTGTACTGCAGCCCGAAGGAGTCCTGCGGGACCGCAACGTCACCCACTCGCACTGGTGACTGTCCCACCATCTTCAGCGGAACCTGCGCAATATCGCTTGCTCCCTTCAGCATCGAGTTGGTGTAGATGTTGTAGTCGTAACGACCGATCTGTACATCGCCTGCAGGAAGGATGACGTTGGCATCGTTCACCGAGCGAACAACATCCATTGGGCTGAGTTGGTTGGCTTCAAGCTTGTAGGGATCAGCGTAGAGCATAATCTGACGCCAGCGTCCGCCGAAGGGCTGCGGCACAGAGGCTCCTGCAACACTGGCCAGCTGGTTTCGCACAAAATTTTGGCCAATGTCTTTCAGTTTGCTCTCGTTCAATCCCGCACCACTAAGTGGAACGAGGGCGACCGGAATGCTCGAGGCGTCCTGCTTGAGTACGATGGGGGGATAGGTGCCGGGAGGCATATCGCGAAGATCGCTCATTGCGAGCGATGAGATCGTGGCGGCATCGGCGTCGGGATCCGTCCCCGCGCGGAAATATACCTTGATGAGACTTACACCAGGCAGAGAGCGTGATTCCATGTGGTCGATGCCGCCTGCCAGCGTGAATTGACGCTCAAGGTGATATGTAATGTTGGTTTCAATCTGTTGCGGAGGCATGCCGGAGTAGAAGGTTGCGACAGCAACCACCGGTAGGTTGATTGGAGGAAACATGTCCACCGGCATATCGGAGACGCTGACCGTGCCAAGAATCATGACCACGAGGCACAGCACAACGATCAGATAAGGGTTACGAATAGAGAATCCAGACATCGCTCTCCCGTGCTTCCTTTCAGTGCCTTAGTTGCGGCTTCCGGTTTCGTAGGTGGCAGTGACGGCTTCTACTTTTTCGCCATCGGACAGTCCAGTGTGACGACCGACGATGACTTTTTCGCCGCTCTGAAGACCGGAAAGAATCTCTACGCGTGTTGCTGTCTGCAGGCCAACCTTGATGGGAATCAGATGGATGATTCCGTCGCGTACGACATACGTCTGCTGCACGCTGGTTCCGAGACCTTCTACGGCATCCAGTGGAACGCTGAGGACATTAGGGCGAGCGGCAAGGTGCAGGTGTACCTCTGCGTACATGCCGGGAACAAGCTTGCCGTCAGGGTTGGGAACATCAACTTCCGTGTCCATCGTGCGGGTGGACGTCTGCACGGAGTTTGCATAGCGCGTCACCTTGCCTTGTAATGTACGTCCCAGGCTGATGACGTCCACTTGTACAGGTTGGCCGTTACGGATATCGGCGACGTCAGAGACGGGAACCGGCAGGGTCAGGCGCAGCAAATCGTTCTGCGAGAGCTTCACCACGGGCATGGTTTGTGTTTGTGAGGAGATACCTGCCTGAATCATTGATCCGGTGTTGGCATATCGTTTTGTGACAACCCCGGTGAAGGGAGCCCGGATGCTGGTGTATTGCACCATGTCAAGCGTGCGCGCATACTCGGAGTCTGCCTCAAGTTTGTTCTGCTCGGCTGCTTTCAGGGAAGAGATGGCGCTGGCCAACTGAGCCGCAGCCTCTAATTCATGGGACTGCGCAACATCAACCTCTTGCTTGGGAATGAGTCCCCTGTCTCGATTGGCGACATCCTGAATGCGCTGATAGGAGAGCTTTGCAATGTTAGCTCCTGCCTGTGCGCGCTGTACGGCAGATTGAGCTGTGATAACGTCGGCCTCCGCTGCGGCGACAGCGGCCTTCGCCTTTGCCATGTCGTCCTGAATCTCGGGAACCTCAAGGATAGCGAGCACTGCATCCTTCCGCACGTGATCTCCGATATCGACATGAATAGACTTCACATAGCCAGCTACCTTCGCCATGACATCTACTTCCTGGTAAGGACGGAACTCGGCGGTTAATGTCAGATCGCGTTCCAAAGTAGCTTGGCTAACAGTTGCAACGGGAACGGTCGGTACAGCAGCAGCCGGAGCAGCGCTTTGCTTGCACGCTGTCATAAGGCCGGTGGCCGCTGCAAACACGCCAAGAACGCTGGCTCGTTTCAGGTGTGCCATAGAATCAGTGCCTTTCAATTCAGATTGCCTGTTGCAAAATCCAGTTCGGCGCGACGAGCGAAGTAGCTATAAGTCGCATCGGCTGCAGTGATTTCAGCGGAGGTTTCATTGAGCTGCGCTTCGTTCAGCTCGACAATGCTGCCCAGCCCGGCGTCATAGCGGTCTTGCGCCAGTCGCAGAGCCTCTTTGCTTTGCGTGACGAGTCGGGAAGTAACTTCAAGTGCTCGATAGGATTCGTCCGCTCGATACCATGCATCGCGAGTTTGTTCTGTGACTTCGAGTCGTAGTTGCTGTACATCATGCTCGCGGGCACTTGCTTCAAGCTCAGCTTCGGCGCGCCGTGCACCGAAAAGACCACCGTTGAAGACGGGAATGTTCAAGTTGAAACCCGCGGCAGCGTAATTGTCGCGAAGTGTGTGGTCACGGTAAGGAATTTGTCCAGCAGAAGCCAGTGCATTGAGCGTTGGATAGCTCAACCTCTTTTCGGAGAGTGCAAACTTTTTCGCGGAAAACATCAGTGCCTGTGCCGCACCCAGATCAGCGCGTTGTACCTGCGCCTGCTGTTGCAGAGCATCGGGAGCCGCAGGCAACGCATCGCTTCCAGCGACAGAGGCATCCATCAGGACAGCGTTGACGGGCTGTTGTAATCCCATTGCTGTTGCAAGTCGCATACGTTGCTGGGCAACAGTGCTTTGTGCGCGGACTACGGCAAGATCCGCTTCGCTCAGAAGAACGTTGGCGAAGTTAACATCCAGGGTAGAGCGTAACTCGCTCTGTGCCAGTGCGGCGAGCTGACGCGCAATGAGACGGCGATTATCCTGCGCTGCCTGAGCTGCTCGTAAAACCGCCTCAGCGCCAAGAACGCCGTAGTAAGCCTCTCGAACATTCAGACGAACCTGGGCCCTTGTCAGAGTTGCGGCATCTGCTTGAGCTTCCGCGGAATATTTTGCGCTCCCAACCAATGCGCTGGTACGGCCAAAATCTGTGACAAGCTGTGTCAGATTTCCACCATAGGCAAAGCGGTCAGAGACTGCAGATGTGGTGAGGTTACCCGCGGCGATCGAGGTTCCCGTATCCGTCACGAGCGCTCCGGTCGCGTTGAAGCCTATGTTAGGCATGTAATTGGCACGGGCTTGCTTCACGCGTTCAGTCATTGCGCGTGCGCGCAGCTGAGCTGCCAGCAGACGTGGCTGGTTGGAGAGAGCGGTTGCTTCAGCATCGGGCAGCGTCAGTTGACCTGTGGCCGCAGACGAGGTTGCAGCCACAGGGACAGAAGTGGATTGTGCGAACGAGGAGGGCTGAATGCCCGAAGCGAGTAGCGCTCCAAGGGCGAGCCATGCACGTACCTTCATCAAGAGATCACCCTTTCAGCGGCGCTGGCATGCTTGAGGATTGTTGTTGGGTGAGCCTCTACTAACCCATCGGTCACCATGTCGAGCAGATCCCCGATAATGGAATCCACTTTTTCCTGTGTCTCGATGAAGTAAATAACGACCGGCGTGTGCAGCCCCTCCACATCGCCGGCGCCGCGCTTGTGCAGTTGGCTGCGAATGCCAAAGCCTGCATCAGCGCGTAACAGGGTAGCGCCGTGAACTCCGTTTTGCATGAGATAGGCGAGGACGGTTTCTGTAAGAAATCCGTCCGTTGCCCCAGTATCTTCATTCAGATGGATCGTCACCTTTGTGGCCGGTCCAGGGTGCAGCATGCGCTTATCTCTCCTGAGTTTTCTGTGATGGCTCGACTTACAGCGAGGCTGGAAACTACCGGGATGCCTGTTGGGTTGGCACAACTTCGAGCAGGGCGGTTGTGTTCTTCCAAACCTTAGGCGAATCGTGCGTCGAGGCCAGCGTGAGCTTCGACGGCTCAGCAGACGATCCACGCTCCATCGCGGTCACTCCGGTAAAGCCATACAGGCCGCATGCCGAGGCGGAGTAGCTTCCCATCGAAACCTCAACCTCGCTGCCATCGCAGTCGTTATGCGCGATCAGGTGTGCGTAAACACCACCCTTGCGGTTGTAGGCCACAACATCGCCGCTCTGATCTACGACCTCGGACTGCGAAGGTACAAGCTGATCGCCGCCGATCTGCGTAAGAGTTCCCAGCGAGTCAATATCGGAGGCCTTAGGACGCTGTGCGTCCCAGCTTGTAATCGGGTCGGCCATTGCGCGCACTGTCACGTGCAGAGGAATCGTTGCGGCGCCTGCCTGGACAGAGTCGAACTGTATCGAAAGCACCGACGCTTTCTGCTTGGCGTAGGGTGTCTTGTCATAGCTGAAGCCTGAGGCCTCGAGGACATGACCGCCTACTCTGGAGCCTGAAGGAAGTATCTGACCGTTCGTCAGCCTCACAGCCTGGGTCGTTTTCGCCACAACGGGGTCGCCTGCGCGAACATGGTCTGCGCTGATGCTCTTTGTAAAGACGACCGGCAAGGTAGCGGGCGCTTCAAGCGAGGGAGAGGCCGCCTGGGCCAACGCGAACGAGGACGAGAGCAGGAGAGCCGACAGGATAGGGAACTTCGACATGGAAACCTCCAAAAACAGCCATAACTGTTACTCCGGAGTGGACCATTTCCTGTTCTTACATACCCTTACATGTTCCTTACATCCCGTATTTGCTGCATTGCCCTAGCCTTGTGTCATGGGATCATAATCAGGAGGGAGAGTGCTGTCGCATGGTCCAGGTCCGCTCCAGGATTTTAGTTGTCGAGGACGACCGCAAGATGTCCGCTGCGCTTGTATCCGGTCTTGAAGCCGCAGGATACGAGGTGCTGGCGGCAGAGTCCGCCGAGGAAGGTTTTTTCCTCGTTCATACGCAACGGCCGGATTTGATGCTGCTTGACCTGACTCTTCCTTATCGGAATGGACTGGATATTCTGCGCCAGATTCGCGCTGAGAAACTGGACCTGCGTGTCCTGATCCTGACCTCGCATAACACAGTCGAAGACCGGGTTGCAGGGCTGAATACAGGCGCGGATGATTACCTTGGCAAACCGTTTTCGTTTCCTGAACTGACGGCCCGCATTGATGCTTTGCTGCGTCGCTTCCTTCCTTCGCAGCCTTCGATGATCTCGGTGGGAGATTTAGTGCTCGATACGAAAGCACGCACGGCTTCGCGGGCTAACGAGCGGCTGGAACTGACAGCTCGTGAATTCGATCTGCTTCTTTACTTGGTGGGCAATGTTGGACGCACGGTATCGCGCGAGATGCTGGCCCGGGATGTGTGGCGCGAAACATCGCGTTATACGCCTCTCGACAATGTGATCGACGTGCAGATGGCGCGACTGCGCCGCAAAATCGACGATCCCTTTCCGATCAAGTTGCTTCAGACGATTCGAGGAGTCGGCTTTAGCCTCAGGGAGCCGCAACTTTGAAAATTGTGCGGGCAACTACGCTTCGCAGCAAGTTGACGCTTTGGTATGTGGGCGTGCTCGCCGTCCTGCTCGTTATTTATGCAACCATCGTTTTTATCTTCCAATACGCTGCGTTGACGCGACAGATACTGCATGATGAGGTGCAGGATATTGTCACGGTAGAGGGGTTGCTGTACTTCAATTCCGATGGCGCGCTGAAGCTGCGGCAGGACTATTATTCGCGGCCTCAATCGCACCTGCTTGTGGATCGTATGCTTGAGGTGCGCGATCTCTCCGGCACTGTCTTGTTCCGCAGCGCGACGCTCCGGGGAATGCCGCTTGGTGGGCCTCTGAGACCGGGAGAAGGAGATGAGGGATTCAACGAGCGGATCATTCGCCTGTCGGACGGCTCACATGCTTTTGTTGTAAGTCATGTTCATGCGATGCAGGGGCGTTCGCTTGTACTGCGCCTTGGCTATAGCCTTGTTCCTCTGCGCGAACGCATGATGCAATTTCTTCTTTTGCTGGTGATCTCGATTCCTGCCGCGCTGGCGATCGCCGCGCTGGCCGGACAGTTAATTGCGAAACGCGCACTTCGTCCACTCGAACAGATGACCGCCAAGGCTGAGGGCATCACCGCCAGCAACCTGCACGATCGGTTGCATGTCGAAAATCCTGAAGATGAACTAGGATCACTGGCTCGAGTCTTCAATCATCTATTGCAACGATTGGAGCAGGCCTTCCAGCAGTTACAGCGATTCACAGCGGATGCGGCTCACGAGCTTCGCACTCCGCTGGCATCCATCCGAACTGTGGGCGAGGTCGCACTCGAAAAGCAGGAGGGGATAGAGAGCTATCGCGAAGCACTCGAAAATATTCTCGAAGGAACAGAAAGGCTTGGTGAGACAATCGACAGCCTACTCTTGCTGGCACGAGCCGAGGCTGTTCGACCAGGGAGCAACCAGACAGACGTTCCGATTGCCAATCTGATCGACGAAGTCCTCTCCGTGCTGGGAGTGTTGATCGAGGAGCGGCGCATGACCGTTCTCCGAGAGGGAGACACGCAGCTTCCCCTGGTCGTGCGAGCCGACCGCAGCCTGCTTCGCGTTGCACTGCTAAACCTGATTCATAATGCGATCAAGTTCTCGGACGAAGGTTCCTTGTTGAGGATTGGATATAGCCTCCTTGCCGGTCCGCATCCACAAGTCCGCATTACGATCCAGGATCAGGGGCCGGGAATCGCGCCGGGAGAGCACCAGCGCGTCTTCGAGCGTTTCTTCACCAGCAGCGCGAAGACAACCGCTCATGGAAGCGGTGCTGGTCTGGGGCTTTCGGTAACGAAACTGATTGTCGAAAGGACCGGCGGAACCATCTTCTTCGATGAAGAGATCAAGGAGGGAGCTCTCTGCGTCGTGAATCTTCCTGTTCTTTAGCGCGGTTGTCGGTTACGACGTTTTGAAGGCTGTACGCATCGAGCCTGTCTCCCGCGCAGCGATATGCCATGCAAGAGCCTTTTCCAGAACGTGCGGTGTCTGCCCCCCGCGCTGATTGGCTTCGCGTACATACTCATGCAGAGCCTCTCGATAGCTGGGATGAGCGCATCGCTCGATAATCAGGGGTGAGCGTTCACGAGGAGCGAGTCCACGCAGATCGGCGTATCCCTGCTCCGTGACGATAAGGTCGACATCATGCTCGTTGCTGTCAACGTGCGGAACCATCGGCACGATGCTGGAGATGTCTCCATTCTTTGCCAGAGACTTCGTGACAAAGATCGCAAGTTGAGCATTGCGCGAAAAGTCGCCTGAGCCGCCAATCCCATTCATCATGTGGGTTCCATGCACATGCGTGGAGTTGACGTTGCCATAGATGTCCGCCTCGAGTGCCGTGTTGATGCCGATCACGCCCATACGACGAATGATCTCTCCTGCATTACTGATCTCCTGTGGGCGCAAAACGATGTGGTCCCGGTAGCGATCGAGGTTCTGCATAAAGCGGTGGTACCACTTCTCGGAGACGGTGATGGAGCAGGAAGAGGCAAAGAGCAATTTGCCCGCTTCAATCAGCTCGAAGGCGCTGTCCTGCAATACCTCGGAGTACATGGTGAGATCGTGAAAAGGGCTGTCAATCAGGCCCACCAGCACAGCATTCGCAACTGCACCTATTCCCGCCTGCAGAGGCAGAAGCGAGTAGCCGAGGTTGCCACGTTTCACCTCTTCCAAAAGAAAATCCGTAAGATGCCTGCTGATCTGACGAATCTCTTCATCGGGCGCTTCAATCTTCGCCGGACTGTCTTCCATGCCGGTTTCTACGATAGCCACAACCTTCGCTGGATCAATTGGAATGGCTGTTACGCCGATCCGATCCTGAGGGTGGACGATTTGCATAGGGAACCGTTCAGGCCGGTCGGTGGTCTGGTAGATATCGTGGTAGCCTTCGATCGCTGTAGGGACCTTGCAATTGATCTCGACGATAATTTTTTTGGCCTGTAGTGCGAAGATTACAGAGTTTCCAACCGATGTGGTCGGCACGAGATGACCTTGCTCTGTAATGGCCGCAACTTCCAGAACGGCAACATCAATGGGTGGCAGGCTACCGGAACGAAGCTGTTCAACAGTCTCCCCGAGATGCTGGTCGATGAACATAATCTCGCCCGCATTGATCTTGCGCCGCAGGGAGGTATCCACCTGGAAGGGAAGCCGTCGTGCCATGACGCCCGCCTCTGCGAGCACCTTGTCCGTATCGTGTCCCAGCGAAGCTCCGGTAAGCAGGGTGATCTTCAAAGGCTCGGACTGTGCGCGCTTGGCCAGTTCGTGGAGCACCTCTTTGGCGTCGCCTGCGCGGGTAAAGCCGCTCATGCCGACCACCATGCCGTCCTGAATGTGGTGGGATGCTTCTTCCGCAGAGACAATCCGCTCCAGGAGCGGGGCGTAACGGATTCGATCGTTCATTTACGATGTACTTCCTTGCTTGACAACTCTGACCCTATGGATAAGAGTATATTGCGCAAAATACTGGTGTCGAGAAGCGTCCAGTTAGCGACGCGGGAGGTTTCTACGGGCGAACCGTAATCTCGCGCAGAAAATCGAAGTTCCCCGAGCTTCTCGGCCTTACCCCGTCGATTCGCCGTGAGTGAATGACCTCGTTGTTCGGATACCACAGAGGAATCCCCGGAAGATCTTCTGCCAGAATTTTCTGAACCTCGATATACTCCGCCCGCCGTTTATTCTGATCGATCTCTTCCGCTGCAGCCGCCAGAAGGGAATCGACCTTCGGGTTGACGTAGCGCCCGCGATTGGCTCCTTTGGGAGGGAACGAGTCGGAGCTGTAGGTGTAGCGGAAGATGTACGGATCTTCGTTCGATCCGATCCACCGCAACGCATACATCTGGAACGCTCCGCGCGTCACGTCCGCATAGAAGGTTCCGAACTCCGCGGCACGCAGGTCCAGTTGAATTCCCGCCGCACGAAGCTGTTGCTGCATCACCATCGCCATCAGCCGCGTCGTCTCGTCGGTGGAGGTCTTCAGCGTCACACGCAACCTCACTCCGTCCGCACCGCGATGAAATCCGGCCTCGTCGAGCAGCTTCTCAGCCCGCGTCACGTCATGCGGATACTCCGCCATCTCGGAGTCCTTTGCCGCAGCCCAGTGACCGATAGGAAGCATCGTGTTGGCCAGCTTCGCCTTCCCGCGCCAGATCGCATCCACGATCTCCTGACGGTCCAGCGCGCAGGCGATCGCCTGACGGACGCGACGGTCGCGCAGTACCGGGTCGCTAACGTTGAAATTCGTATAGATCACCAGAGAGGCGGGAGAGGTCTCAATCTTGAGGTTTGGAGCCTGCTCTAGCGTATGAACCATGTCGAGTGTCAACACATTGCTTGCAAGATCGGCAGACCCCTTCCGCAACTCAAGCGCGCTTGTGATCGCGTCAGGAACGACCGTGAAACGAACTCCATCGATCTTCGGCGCACCAGCCCAGTAGTCAGGATTGCGAGCTACGACGACCTCCTTGTCCTGTACCTGGCTGACGAAGCGAAACGGTCCCGAGCCGATGGGATGCATCCCGAAGTCGCGCCCCGAGCCGCGTGGAACCACGCCGAAGAGGCCATCGCTCATGTTGAAGAGCAACCCTGCATCAGCGTGCTTCAGATGCAACGTCAGAGTCAGGCGGTCGCGTACGTCGATGTGATCGAGCGCGTTGAAGGCTCCGCCCTTGGCCGTGATAAGCGTGCCGTCAATCATGCTGCGGACCGTGTAGGCGACGTCCTCGGCCTCAAGCGGACGGCCATCGTGAAAGCGCACGCCGTCGCGCAGGTGAATCACGAGGGTCAGCGGATCGGGCTGTTCCCAGCTAGTCGCAAGCCACGGTTGAAGATTGTAGTGTTCATCCTTTTTGACCAGAGCATCGAAGATCACCCCGCCGACGCGTTCAGACTGCGCATCTGTGCCCTGGCGAAGATCGAGGTTCGTGGGGCTGCTTTCGATGATCATCACGATGGAGTTCGGGTCGGTCTTTTGCCTGTGGCATCCTGCGGTAGCAAGCAATACGAGAAAAACCGTGCTCCATAAGAGCCTCTTCAGCGTTGCTGTCGGAGAGCACATGGCTGTCATCCGTGAGTCACCTTGCCGAGGATGGCAGGTCGCGAAGCTCCGGTTGCGCTGGGGATATTGCCGGGAAGCCTGTGCCACGTAAGCCACGCAAGCAGGGCGAAGGCGACTCCTTCCTTGGCCTGAGTAGGAACGCCAAGATCATCGGTGGTGCGGAGCTTTGCTCCCATCGGCGCAAGCCCTTCGCGCAGCCACTTCATCATGGTTGCGTTCTTTGCTCCACCGCCCGCGACAACGTACTCCGTGCTTCGCGTTGTGGGAGCCTTTTGACTTAAATAGGGGAGGACGAAGCGACGATAGGCTGCAAGGATCGACGCCGAGGTGAGTGCGGTGGCGGTTGCAACGATGTCCGCGTCCTTGGCGCCTGTTTTGCGGCACTGGGAGATGAACCGCTCGACGTATCGCTCTCCAAACTCTTCGCGTCCGCAACTCTTTGGAGGCAGGGCAGAGAAGTAAGGCTCACGCAGCAGCTGCTCGACGATAGATGAAACGACAGTGCCACGTTTGGCGGTCGCTCCGTTGCGATCAAACGCCTTTCCGAAGAGTCGCATCATGCAAGCATCGATGATGACATTCGACGGGCCGGAGTCAAAGGCCAGAACCTCCTCGACGCCCGCTCCGGCAGGGATCGCCGTCATGTTGGCGATGCCGCCGAGGTTCTGCAACACGCGATTCACGCTTCCGGAACGAAATAGCGCGTAGTCGAGCATTGGGACCAGGGGAGCGCCTTGTCCTCCAGCCGCAAGGTCGGCGGGACGGAAGTCGCTGACCACCGGAACGCGCAGCCGCTCGGCGATCACCGAGGCTTCGCCGGTCTGCCATGTGCATCGTATCGCGCTGCCGAGATACTTCGAGGCCGCGCCCTGGTGGTAGATCGTCTGGCCATGACAGCCGACCAGTCCGGCCTTGACCTTGAACTCTGCCGCGGCCTGCTCGATTGCATCGGCGTAGACCTCGCCCAGCCGCCAGTTGAGGCGAGAGAGAGCCGCTACCGAGATCGCCTTCGCATCCATCGCGGCGAGCACGGCCTCACGCAGTGGCTTCGGATAACGATGACTGGTCATGCCAATGAGCCGAATGCGCGGCGTGCCGGTTGTCGAAGAGCCGATGCGGCAAAGCGCGACGTCCACACCGTCGGCGGAGGTTCCGCTCATCACACCAGCAACCACAAGGCTCTTCGGCTTCGTCATCCCTTCAACTCCTTCTGAAGTTCGGCGAGCAGGTTCAGAGCCTCGCGCGGAGTCAGGTCATCGACGCTGATCTCGGCGATGCGGTCGACGATGCGCTGCGAGAGCGGCGTGAACATGGTCATCTGCATCGCGGGGACATGCTCGGTCGCGGCCTCGCGGACCTGCTGGCTTTCGGCGCGCTCGTGCAGCTTCAGCACCTCGCGGGCGCGGGTGATGACGTGCGCAGGAAGTCCGGCAAGCCGTGCCACCTCGATACCGTAGCTCTTGTTCGCCGGGCCTGCCTCGATGGTGTGCAGGAAGATGATGCCCGAAGCAGTCTCCTTCACCGTGACGCGCAGGTTCTTCAGGCGTTCGAGCCGCTCGGCCAGCAGCGTCAGCTCGTGGTAGTGCGTGGCGAAGAGAGTACGCGCTCCGATGCGGTCGTGCAGATACTCAACCGTTGCCCATGCCAGCGAGAGTCCGTCGTAGGTGGCGGTGCCGCGTCCCATCTCGTCGAGCAGCACGAGCGAGCGATTCGTCGCGGAGTTCAAAATAGCGGCAGTCTCGGTCATCTCGACCATGAAGGTCGAGCGTCCGCGAGCCACGTTGTCGCTGGCTCCGATGCGCGTGTAGATGCGGTCCACGAGGCCCAGCCGCATCTGCTCCGCGGGCACGAAGCATCCGCACTGCGCCATGATGACCAGCAGCGCGGCCTGGCGAAGATAGGTGCTCTTACCGCCCATGTTGGGGCCGGTGATGAGAAGGATCGAGGGGCCGGAGTCGGCGTCGAGATGAACGGAGTTCGGGACGAACCTTCCCGCGCCGGACTCTTCGAGTCGCCGCTCGACGACAGGATGGCGCGCCCCGATGAACTCCAGCAGACCGCCCAATTCGACCGCGGGGCGAACCCATCCGCGCAGCGATGCGAGATGAGCGAAGCTGGAGAGAAGGTCGATCTCGGCCACACGGCGGGCGGTATCGCGCATACGTGCAGCGGCGTCGAGAAGCTGGCGGCGAAGCTCGGTGAAGATGCGTCGCTCGATCTCGGTGGAGCGCTCCTGTGCGGTCAGGATCTTCGTCTCGTAGTCCTTCAGCTCGGGCGTGGTAAAGCGCTCGGCGTTCACCAGCGTCTGCTTGCGCTCGTAGTCGGTGGGGACGGCCTTCGCGTTGGCCTTGGTCACTTCAATGTAGTAGCCGAAGACGTTGTTGAAGCGAACCTTCAGGGAGGTGATTCCGGTGCGCTGTCGTTCGCGCTCCTCGATGGCCGCGAGAGCCTGCCGCCCGCTGCGGCTCAGCTCGCGCAGTTCGTCCAGCTCGGCATTCACGCCGATGCGGATGACTCCGCCGTCGCTGATCGAGACAGGAGGCTCGTCGGCGATGGTCTTCGCGATCATCTCGTGCAGATCTTCGAGAGCGTCGAAGCCCGTGGCCAGCGCATTCCATTTGCGAGCGGAGAGATGTTGTGTCGCAGAGAGAAGGCCGGGCAGGCATTGCAATGTGGCGGCGAGCGAGACGACCTCGCGCGGCCCAGCGGAGTCCAGCGCGACACGCCCCAGCAGGCGTTCCAGATCGAGCAGGCCGTTCATCGCCTGACGCAGAGCTTCGCGTTTGCGCAGATCGTCTGTAGCTTCGCCCACGGCTTCGAGACGAGCCGTAATCTCGGCAAGATCGCTCGAAGGCCGCAGCAGCGTCGCCCGCAGCAGACGCTTGCCCATCGGGGTGCAGCAGGCGTCGAGCGTGTAGAAGAGAGTGGTCTGCTGGGTCTCGCCGGAGAAGAGCGGCTCGACCAGCTCCAGGTTGCGCACGCTGACAGAGTCCAGCTCCAGCGCCGAAGAGCGTTCGTAGAAACGCAGACCGTCCACGTGCTCCAGCCCGCCCTGCTTGGTGGCACGCATGTAGTGGAGCAGCGCCCCGGCGGCGATGGCGGCTGCCTCGTGTCCCGCCAGCCCAAGGCCGTCGAGCGAATGCACACGGAAGTGGCTTCGCAGCAGAGGAAGCGCGTGGTCGGAGGTGAAGACCCACGCATCGAGCGCGGTCTTGGTACGGATCGCGTCGAGCCCGGCGGTCTCTTCCTCGGCCTCGCCCGCAAGATTCAGTCCGCCCAGAAGTCCGGTCCCGTAAAGCAGCTCGACCGGCCGGACGCGCCCAAGCTCGTCGGAGGCAAAGGCCCAGGCGTTTTCGCCGGTGAACTCGGTGGCGCGGAACTCGCCGGTCGAAAGATCGAGCAGGGCGACGCCGCAGACCGTCGAGGCCTTCGAGCCGGTGACGGTGATGCTGGCAAGGTAGTTGCTCTGCTCCGCCCCCAGCGTGGGGTCGAGCGCGGTGCCGGGGGTCAGGACGCGGGTAACCTCGCGCCGGACGACTCCCTTGGCCTGCTTCGGATCTTCCATCTGCTCGCAGATGGCGATGCGGAAGCCTTTGCGCAGCAGCCGCTGAAGATAAGTCTCAGCCGCGTGGTAGGGAACCCCGCACATGGGGACGCTCTTTGCCTTGTCGCGGGCGGTGAGGGTGAGCTGCAGCTCGCGGGCGGCTACGACGGCGTCCTCGTAGAACATCTCGTAGAAGTCGCCCATGCGGAAAAAGAGCAGGGTGTCGGGGTGGGCTTCCTTGGCGGCCCTGTACTGCCGCATCGCCGGGGAGAGCGCCGCGAGGTCGCCGCTCAGTGCTTGTGATGTCTCCTGTGTCATTCCAGAACGCTCAGAATACAGCACCTTGGCCCCGCAGGGCTTCCACACCCGGTATACTGAAGATTCGGCGCAGGTACGCCGACGGATCGGCATGTCACTCCTCTGGCTCAGGGTCGCAGTTCTTCTCTACGGAGTCGCCGCGCTTGCGGTGCTGCCGGCCGCTCTCTATGGCCGCCAGTGGTGGAACCGGATCGCGGTTCCGGCGGCGGTTGTGGGGCTCTTATTCCACTTCGTCTCGCTCGCGGAGATGCTGAATACCGCCCATCACCGGCTCCCGGTCGATACCCACGAGACGCAGGCGCTGCTCGGCCTGCTGCTGGCTGCGGCCTTCCTGATCGTCTTCTGGCGTTACCGAACCGTCTCGCTCGGGGTGTTCGTGCTCCCGGTCTCGTTCCTTCTGGGGCTGGTTCCGGCCTTTCATCCGGGGCAGGAGGCCTCGCCCTTTCCCCAGTTCCACGCGGGCTGGATCTTCCTGCACATCATTCTTCTGCTGGCGGCGTACGCTGCGCTTCTGTTGTCGCTGCTGGCATCGGTGCTGTACCTCGTGCAGGAGCGCTCGCTCAAGTCGAAGCACGCGGCTTCGGGAGCCTCGTGGCTTCCGCCTCTGGAGACGACGGACCAGATCGCCCTGCGCTCGCTGCTCTTCGGTCTGCCCTGCATGACGGCGGGTCTTCTGATCGGCTCGCTGATCGCACAGCAGACCTACGGCGCGTCCTACTTCATGGACACCAAGGTGCTGCTCTCGTTTGCGATGTGGCTGGCCTACATCGGTATGATCTACATCCGCAGGCATTCCGGCCTGCGTGGCCGCCGCGCCATCTATCTTTCGGGATTCGTCTTTCTCGTCGTGCTGGCCGTCTGGTCGGCCAACCAGTTCTCCGTGGTACACAGGTTCACGACGCCATGAGCCGCAATCACCAACTCGTGCTGATCGGCATCAACCACACCACGGCTCCCATCGAGATCCGCGAGCGCCTCGCCATCCCCTCAACGCGGCTGGCGGACGCGACCCGCACGCTGGTGCACCAGCCTGGCATCCGCGAGGGGCTGATCCTCTCCACCTGCAACAGGGTCGAGCTGCTCACCCTGCAGGAGGACGGCTCGACGCCGAACGCGAGCCTGTTGCAGTTCCTGCACGAATACTTCGCCATCGCGCCCTCTTCCATTGCGCCGCACCTCTACGAGTATCGCGAGCGCGAGGCCGTCCGGCATCTCTTCCGGGTCGCCGCCTCGCTCGATTCGATGGTCGTCGGAGAGCCGCAGATCCTCGGGCAGGTGAAGGAGTCCTACACGGTTGCCCGCGAGGTCGGGGCGGTCAACGGCTCGCTCGATTCGTTGATCCAACGTGCCTTCACGGTGGCCAAGAAGGTCCGTTCGGAGACGCAGATCGGCTCCAGCTCAGTGTCGATCGCCTCGGTCGCGGTCGATCTGGCGCGCAAGATCTTCGGAACCCTGCAGGGCAAGACGGTGCTGCTGGTCGGCGCAGGCAAGATGTCCGAGCTTGCGGCGCGGCACCTCATCCAGCAGGGAGCCACGAAGATTTTAGTGGCGAACCGTACGCTCGAGCGCGCCGAGAAGATCGCCGCACAGTTTAACGGTCGGGTCGTCCCCTTCGACGAGCTTTACGACCAGGCCGCGCAGGCCGACATCGTGATCACCTCGACCGGGGCGCAGCAGACCATCTTCGGAAAGTCGCACGGGCAACAGTTTTTGCAGCGGCGGCGCAACAAGCCGATGTTCTTCATCGACATCGCCGTCCCCCGCGACGTCGATCCGAAGATGAACGAGGTCGAAGGCTGCTTCGTCTACGACATCGACGATCTGCAGCAGGTGGCCGCCGCGCACCTTGCCGACCGCAGCCGCGAGGCCGCCGCAGCCGAAAGCATCGTCACGGTCGAGGTCGATAAGTACCAGCAGCGCATCCAGTCCCTCGATGTCGCTCCGGCGATCCGCAGCCTGCAGGAGCACGCCGAGTCCCTGCGCCAGGCAGAGCTTCGCCGCAGTGCCGCCCGCCTGTCCGGGCTGACCGCCGACCAGATGTCCGCGGTGGAGGCCCTGACCCGCGCCCTGACGAACAAGTTTCTTCACCCTCCGATGACAGCCTTTCGCGAGGCCGCCCGCGAGGGCGATGCGCAGACGCTGGCGGCGTTGGAGTCGCTTTATACCGGCAATGTGCGGAGCCGTTCCGACGCCTCGGGCGACGAGTGACGAATGGCATCTTTCTCCACACGTTACAGATGCGCGGCTCGGATAAACTTAGACAAGTCATGACAGAACCCATCCGCATTGGTTCCCGCGGCTCCCAGCTTGCTCTCTGGCAGGCCAATCACGTCCTTGAGACCCTGCGCGAGGCAGGCTACGCCGCCGAGATCGAGGTGATCCGCACCACCGGCGACCGCATGCAGCAGCCGGGTTTCGTTCTTCCTCCCGACGCTGACGGCAAAGGCATCTTTATTAAGGAGATCGAGGAAGCACTGGCCGAGGGCCGCATCGACCTCGCCGTGCATTCTCTGAAAGACCTTCCGACGCAGCTTGCGCCCCGCTTCGAGCTGGCGGCGATTCCGAAGCGCGCCGATGCCCGCGACGTGTGGGTGTGCGAGACGTACTGGGCGCTGCACACGCTTCCGCTCGGTGGCCGCATTGGAACAACCAGCCCCCGCCGAAAGGCTCAGATTCTGGCTCTGCGTCCCGACGTTGAGTTTGTCGAGGTGCGCGGCAACATCGACACCCGCCTCAGGAAGTTGGCAGCAGGGGAGTGCGACGCCCTCGTGCTGGCCGCTGCCGGGCTTGACCGCCTGGGTCGCGCCGAGTGGGTTCACCAGCGCTTCTCTCCTGAGGAGCTTTGTCCGGCCCCCGGACAGGGCGCGCTGGCCATCGAGACGAGAAGCTGCTCGCACCCCATCGACGAGGAGCGTGACCTCTTCGTCCGCAAGGCTGTCGCCACGCTGGAGCATCCTGAAACGCGCTTCTGCGTAGAGGTGGAGCGCATCGTCCTCGATGCGCTCGGAGGAGGCTGCTCTCTGCCGGTCGGCGTACATTGCGTGCCGGAACCGGAGTTCTGGCGCGTCTTCGCCCAGGTCGTCGCCCCGGATGGAGAATTAATGGTGCAGATCGACACTGCTGTACCACTTTCCACCACGGCGGAAGCGCTCGGGCAGACGGTCGCGGACGACCTCAAATCCCGGGGTGCCCTGGAGCTTCTTTCGCCGTCCGCCGTCTAGCCGGACAGTCGCGCCGAGGGGGCACAAATCCTTCTGGCGTTCATATTTCCATGCGCGAAATCGCTATAAACTGCTTAATTGTTGCTGAAGCTGTGAGGTTGAATTGAACGAAGGTCGCTGGGTACTTCTGATTGCGAGTGAGGTTGGTGGAACGGACTCGGTCTCGGACCGCGCTATGGAGCGCCTGGTCGAAGCCATCCGGGAGGAAGGCTACCAGGTAATCCGAACCTCTACGCCGGAGGACGGCCTGTCGCTCGTCACCTCGGATCCCTCCTATTCGGCCATCCTGCTGGACTGGGATCTCGAAGGAGAGAGCCAGTTCGACGAGCGCGCCGCGCTGAAGATCCTTCGCGGCGTCCGTCATCGCAACAAGAAGATTCCGATCTTCCTCATCGCCGACCGCACCCTCGTCAGCGAGCTTCCGCTCGAGGTGGTCAAGCAGGTCCACGAGTACATCCACCTCTTCGGCGATACGCCTGCCTTCATCGCCAACCGCGTCGACTTCGCCGTCGAGCGCTACCACGAGCAGCTCCTGCCGCCGTACTTCCGCGAGCTGAAGAAGTACACCGACCAGGGCGCTTATTCGTGGGATGCCCCCGGCCACATGGGCGGCGTCGCCTACCTGAAGCACCCGGTGGGCATGGAGTTCCAGCGCTTCTTCGGCGAGAACCTTCTGCGCTCGGACCTCGGCATCTCGACCGCACAGCTTGGCTCGTGGCTCGATCACCTCGGACCTCCAGGGGAGTCGGAGCGTAACGCCGCCCGTATCTTCGGAGCGGACTGGACCTTCTATGTCTTGGGCGGTTCCTCCACCTCGAACCAGATCGTCGGCCACGGCGTCATCGCGCAGGACGACATCGTTCTGGCGGACGCGAACTGCCACAAGTCGATCTGCCACTCGCTGACGGTGACCGGTGCGCGCCCCGTGTACATGAAGCCCACGCGCAACGGCTACGGCATGATCGGACTCGTTCCGTTGAAGCGCTTCAGCCCGGAGTTCATCCAGGGCCTGATCGACCGCAGCCCTCTGACGAAGGGCGTCGAGAACCTGAAGCCGACCTATGCGGTGGTTACGAACTCCACCTACGACGGCCTCTGCTACGACGTGAACCGCGTCGTCGAAGAGCTTTCGAAGTCTGTGCCGCGCGTTCACTTCGACGAGGCGTGGTACGCCTACGCGAAGTTCCACAAGATCTACCGCGGACGTTTCGCGATGGATGTGCCGGACGACATGGCCGACCGCCCGACGATCTTCTCCGTGCAGTCGACGCACAAGATGCTGGCGGCCTTCTCCATGGGCTCGATGGTCCACGTGAAGCTCAGCCCGCGCGCGCCGCTTGAGTTCGACCAGTTCAACGAGTCGTTCATGATGCACGGCACGACCTCGCCATTCTACCCTCTGATCGCCTCGCTCGACGTGGCTGCGGCCATGATGGACGAGCCCGCTGGACCGACTTTGATGTACGAGACCATTCAGGACGCCATCAGCTTCCGCAAGGCGATGAGCTCGGTCGCGCACCGTCTGCGCGCCGCCGAAAACGGCGATGGTTGGTTCTTCCGCCTATTCCAGCCCGACCAGGTCACCGACCCCGCGACGGGTGAGACGAACGTTTTCGAGGAGGCGCCGGACGCTCTGCTGGGATCGAATCCAGAGTGCTGGACTCTGAAGCCCGGCGAGGATTGGCACGGCTTCAACGACGAGGACATCGCCGACGGTTACTGCATGCTCGACCCCACCAAGGTCACCATCCTGATGCCGGGCGTCAACGCGCAGGGCAAGGTTGGGGAATGGGGAATCCCAGCTGCCATCCTTACGGAGTTCCTCGACTCCCGCCGCGTCGAGATCGCCCGTACCGGCGACTACACGGTGCTGGTGCTCTTCTCGGTCGGAACGTCAAAGGGCAAGTGGGGATCGCTGCTCGAAAACCTCTTCGAGTTCAAGCGCCTGTACGACAGCGAGGCTCCGCTCGAAGAGGCTCTGCCGGAACTGGTCGCCAAGTATCCTCACCGCTACCGCAATGTCACGCTCAAGGAGCTCTCCGACGAGATGCACGCGGCGATGGTGGAGTTGAACCTTCCCACGCTGGTAGGCGAGGCCTGCGACGAGGACTTCGACCCCGTCCTGACCCCGGCGCAGACCTACCAGAACCTGCTGCGCAACGAGACAGAAAAAATCCGTTTCACCCATATGCACGGTCGCATCGGAGCCGTCATGCTGGTTCCGTATCCTCCGGGAATCCCGATGTGTATGCCCGGCGAACGGCTCGGCGGACCGGACAGCCCGGTAATCCGTCTGATCCTTGCGACCGAGGCCTTCGGCAAGCGGTTCCCCGGCTTCGAGCGCGAGGTGCATGGCATCGAGGTGGACGAGCAGGGCAACTACTGGATGCGGGCTGTCGTTGAAGCTCCCGGCCAGAAGCTCCCTCTCAATGGAAACGGGAATGGCAGGAACTACCCTCCCAGCGCGGCTCCTCCGGTCAAGAAGAGCCGCCGCCCGCAGCCCCGTCATAACGAAGAGTAGACATCCGGCCAAAGTATCCAACGCTTTGGCCGGTTTCATCATCGTATGGGTCGTAAGATCAGTTCGATGAGATCAAGGCCCAGTCGTCTATTTATCCCAGCTCTGCTTGTACTCGCCGCGATTGTGGTTGCCCTCAACGCGTGGTTTGGCTTTCGCGCGATTCAATCGCTTCGAGACAGCGAAAGCTGGGTCGCCTACACCTGGCAGGCGGTCAACCAGGTGGAGATGATCATGGGCTCCATCAAGGACGCCGAGGCTGCCAGCCGCGGCTACCTGATCACCGGCGACGAGAGCTTTCTTCAGCCGTATCTTGAGGCCCGCAAGGAACTGCCGGAGCAGCTCAATCACTTCGAGTCGCTGACCTCGACTAACCCCTCGCAGTCGCAGCGGCTGGTCGAGATGCGTGCCGTTCTGGAGCAGCGGCTGAACCTTCTGCAGCAGGCGATCGACCTGCGCCACGTGGACGACCATCAGACCGTGCAGGCAGTGGTGCTGAGCGGAACGGGCCGTGTGGAGATGGAACATCTGCGGCGCATCGCCGACGAGATGGAGGCGGAGGAGCGCCGCCAACTCGCGATCCGCACAGCAAACGCCGACCGCGATAACCGCCAGGCGCATCTGATGATTGCCTTGGCCAGCGTGCTGGATCTCCTGTTCATCGTCTTCCTCTTCCGCCATTTCTCGCTTGAGCGCAACATGCGTGTTGCCGCCGAGATGGACGCCGACCGGCTGGACAACGCTCATGCGGAGAGCGAAAAACATGCGCGAGAGATCGAGGCTCTCAACGCCACGCTGGAGCAGAGGGTAAAGGAGCGCACAGCCGAGCTTGAGGCGATCAACCACGAGCTTGAGGCATTCAGCTACTCGGTCTCGCACGATCTTCGCGCTCCGCTTCGCACCATCGACGGCTTCTCGCTCGCGCTGGAGGAGGACTACCAGGCGGCGGTGGACGAGACGGGAAGAGATTACATCCGCCGCGTCCGCAACGGGGTTCAGAGGATGGGCCAGCTGATCGACGCTCTCCTGCAGCTCTCGCGCATTACCCGCGCCGAGATCACCCACGGCAGCTTCGACATGAGCTACCTGGTCGAACAGGTGGCTACGGCGTTGCGCGAAGAGAACCCCGGACGAGACATCGTCTTCAATATCGAGCCGAAGCTGACGGCCACGGGAGACTCCCGTCTGGTGCGCGTCGCGCTTGAAAACCTGCTGGGCAACGCGGTCAAGTTCAGCGAGAAGAAGCCCTCTACCGTAATCGACTTCGGGTGGGACAAGGAGAAGAAGGCATGGTTTGTCCGCGACAACGGTGCGGGATTCGATATGGTCTATGCTAATAAGCTCTTCGGGGCCTTCCATCGTCTGCACGGAGACAAGGACTTTCGCGGTTCAGGCATCGGACTTGCCACCGTCGCCCGGATCGTCCACCGCCACCACGGAACCATCTGGGCCGACAGCGTGGTCGATCATGGCGCAACCTTCTGGTTTACGCTAGGATAAACGGGATGACGGACGCAACGAAGTTGATTCTGCTGGTGGAAGACGACCCCGATCACGAGCTGCTGACGATTCGTGCGCTCAGAAAATCCAACATTGCCAACGACATTCGCATCGCCCGCGACGGGGAAGAGGCGATCAATCTTCTCTTTGGCGAGAATGCGCTCTCTCCGCAGGTCATCCTGCTCGACCTCAAGCTTCCCAAGATCGACGGCCTTGAGGTGTTGCGCCGAATCCGGGAGGCGGACGCTACCCGGCTGCTTCCGGTTGTTGTGTTGACCTCCTCGGACGAGGAGCGCGACGTGGTGAGAAGTTATCAGCTTGGAGTCAACAGCTATATCCGCAAGCCGGTCAATTTCAATGACTTTGCAGAGGCTACCCGGCAACTTGGCATGTACTGGCTGGTACTGAACGAATGTGCGCCGCAAACGTAGACTCAAACCGACTCCGTGTCCTCCTGGTGGAAGACAATCCGGACGACGCGTTTCTCCTTGATCGGCACCTGCGTCGCCACGGCTTTGAGCTGGAGATGGTGCGGGTGGAGACAGCCTCGAAGATGCTGCGGCAACTGCACCAGCCGGAGCTGCCTGATGTCGTTCTGGCCGACTACAACCTCCCCAGCTTCAGCGGTCCGGCGGCTTTGCAGCTTCTGCGTTCCACGGGCTTCGATATCCCGTTCATCATGTTCTCCGGCGCAGTCTCCGAGGAGACTGCGGTCAACTCCATGCGCTCCGGCGCGCATGATTACATCTCCAAGCAGAACCTTGCCCGTCTGATTCCGGCTATCGAGCGCGAACGGAACGAGGTTGTCACTCGGAGAAACCGTCTCGCCGCCGAGCGCGCTCTCAAGGCCAGCGAAGCCCGTTTCCAGTCGCTTGTTGAGGCGCTTCCGCTGGGACTTCTTATCAGCGATGCCTCGGGGAAGATTCTCTACGCGAACAAGGCCGTCGAGCGGTTGCTGAACTACACCGAAACCGACCTGCTCTCCGGCTCTCTTCGTCTTGCGGATATCTCTCCCTCGCTCTCCGAGCATCTGGAGAGCTTGATTGCCACGGAAGTCGATTTCGAGCCCTTCGAGATTTCATGCAAAAGAAGCGACGGTCAGGCGGTCGATGCTCTGATCGGCATGTCTTTCCTTGATTCAGCCGCATCCGATTCCGATCGTCAGGTTGCAATCTTTGTCGCGGATCTTTCGTTGCAGAAGAAGAGCGAGGAGGTCATCCGGCGAACGGAGAAACTGGCAGTAGCAGGAAGGTTCGCCGCCTCCATCTCGCACGAGATCAACAACCCCCTTGAGGCGATTACGAACTGCCTCTACCTTGTCTCGCACTCGGAGCTTTCTTCCGAGGCCCGTCACTATCTTGACCTTGCCCAGAAGGAACTGAACCGCGTCAGCCAGATCACGATGCAGACGCTGCGGTTTTACCGCTCTTCGACCCGGGCCACATACGTCGATCTGCACGAACTGATCGATGCTGTGTTGACTCTGCTCGACTCCCGCATCCGCCGTCTCGATATCCAGGTGGTCCGCGACCTGCGCTCGCATCCCTCGCTGCTGGCGCATGACGGGGAACTGCGGCAGGTGCTTGCCAACCTGATCGGCAACGCGATCGACGCGGTCCCCAGAGGAGGCCGAATCGTTATTCGCAGCCGTCCCTCGCAGGACTGGAAGCAGGGGCGCAGAGGAGTAGTGCTTACGGTGGCGGACAATGGATCCGGAATGGACCCTGCAATCCTCCTCAGGGTCTTCGAGCCGTTCTTTTCGACAAAGGGAATTACGGGAACCGGCCTCGGCCTCTGGATCTCGCGTGAGATCGTCAGCAAGCATCAGGGGAGCATCCACGTCCGTTCCGCCCGCAGTCTTCCGGAACGCTGTGGAGGTACGGTCTTCCGTGTCTTCATCCCGTCGCACAATGAGCCGGCGGCCATCAGCGATACCTACCGCACGCAAAGCAACGCCGATATGGAGGACTTTCGCGAGTCCTCGGGCGTCAGCTATCCCGAGCCCCGGCCCGCCCTACAATAGCCCTGTGGCTTCGACCTTCAGACTTGCCAATCGGCGCATCCTCGTAACACGCACCCCCGGTCGCTCATCTGGCCTGGCAGCGCGCCTTCAGGACGAAGGAGCCGTCGTCACCGCTATTCCCGCTATCGAGATCGTTCCGCCCGAATCTTACGCTGCTCTCGACGAAGTGCTCGCTCGTCTTGATGCGTTCGACTGGGTCGTGTTCACCAGTGCTCATGCCGTCGATGTCTTTGCCGAGCGTCGCAATCCGCAGATTCCCGCCAAACGAATCGCCGTTATTGGTCCGGCGACGGCCCGTGTCGTCGAGCAGCACGGTCTTCCGGTGTCTCTGGTCGCCCCCCGCGCCGTTGCGGAGTCCCTGGCAGAAGCTCTGTCGCCGCAGGTCGCAGGAGCCAGCGTTCTTCTGGTCCGCGCCGCCGAGGCGAGGGAGGTTCTGCCTGCGGCACTGCTGCAGTCAGGGGCAAGACTCACCATCGCCGAAGCCTATCGGAACCGCATTCCCGAGGAGTCCATCCCGCATCTTCGCGCACTGTTTGGAGCAAGGGAGAGCGCTCCCGAGGTCATCACTTTCACCAGCGCCTCGACCGTGCGCAATCTGGTGACCCTGCTGGACGCGGCCGGACTCGAGATACCAACGGAGTGTGTGCTGGCCTCCATTGGTCCCATCACCTCGCAGGCGCTTCGCGAACAGGGCCTTGAGCCCACAGTTGAGGCAGGGGAAGCCTCGATGGATGCGCTCTCTGAGGCAATTGCCGGTTACTTCGCGCAATAACCTGCCTGCAGCCTCGAAGACCAGAGATGCCGGGGAAGTTCGCTGGTTATGCCTGTTTCCCAAATAAATACAGGCTGATTCCTGTTTTTCAACAAGTTGCCTACGGCTGCCCCTTTGACCTCCGAGGACGCTTTTGTTATAACAATGAAAGCGCAGCGCGTTGTTCCAACGTGCTCCACAGACACTCCTGAGTAGCTCAATGGCAGAGCATTCGGCTGTTAACCGAAGGGTTGTAGGTTCGAGTCCTACCTCAGGAGCCATATAAATCAATCTCCTTGAAATCTGAACCTGTTGATTCCTGCAAAGGGACACATCTCTTTGTGGCAGAGCATTTGGCGGTTATAGTCTCTTCATAGAGCAGGCTCTATAAGAATCTCCCAACGCGAAAGACACGCTGTTCATCCGCTGCCACAAGGTCCAGATGCGAAAGATCACAATTCCCCAGAATTTAACCTCGCTTGCTTACCAGAGCATCAAGCGAGGCATTCTCGAAGGAACACTCTCGGATTCACGATTCACAGAGGAGTCGCTCTCCCTTTCGCTGGGCATCAGCAAATCTCCCATCCGCGAAGCGTTGAATACGCTGCACAACGAAGGGCTCATCCGCATTGAGCCCCGACGTGGAGCCTACCTGCGCGAATTTTCGGCGAAGGAAGTGCAAGATCTCTATGGCGTTCGCGAGGCATTAGAGGGATACGCTGTCCTTGCCGCGAAGGTGACCCCCGAGCTGCTCAGCGCTCTTGAAGAGAGCATAGAGAAGACCGTGAAGTATCTTGAATGCGACGACAAGCTGCGTCACATCGAAGAGGACGCTCGTTTCCACGGACTGCTTGCGGGAGCTGCCGAAAATGCGGAGCTGAGCCGCGTGCTGGAGACGGTTCAAAATCAAATCTGGCTCTTCAGAACGCAGACCTATGGACTCTCCTCCAGCACCGCACCCGAGGCGCATCGCAGCATTCTAAAGGCCCTGCGTGCCGGAGATAACCAGGCAGCAGAGGTTGCGGTTCGCGAACACATTCGGCATGTTCGTGACAGGTTACTGTCGCACCTTGAGGTAAATGATCGAATTTAATTTCGAGAATTTACCGTTGACACCTTTTTGATATCTGATATATCTACATCATGCGTTATTCGTGGTCCAAGTCCGACAACTTCTCTGTCGCTCCGAGCGCATGTCGATTTGCCTGTCGATGTTCCAGGTAACACCCTCCCTTTCCCATATTCAGTTCGTAATCTGACCTCGTTGTCAGTGCTTCAGGTTCTCTTTACCTTGTAGCGCCGGTGTCTCTGTACATCGCTGATTCAGGTCTCTGCCACCTGCATGGAGATATTCCTATATGCGTTTTCGCTTTGCCCTTGCATGCGCTTTTATCGCTGCATCCCTTACCGTAGCGTCCGCGCAGCAACACGTAACCTCTCCGGAAGAGGCCTTTGGCTTTAAGCCCGGTACCGACCGCAAGCTTGCGGACTGGGTGCAGCTGATCTCGTACTTCGAGAAGGTTTCGCGCGAGTCAAACAGGGTTCGTTTTCAGGAACTGGGGAAGACGACCGAGGGGCGTCCCTTCGTCTCGCTCACCATATCCTCTGCCGAGAACCTGCAGCATGAGGATGAGTACCGCGACATCGTGCGCCGCCTCGCGGATTCGCGCACGACCTCGCCCGAGCAGGCCAGCGAGCTGACGAAGCGCGGCAAAGCGGTTCTGGTGGTCACCTGCAACATCCACTCGACCGAGATCGCAAGTTCGCAGAGCGCGGCGGAGTTTGTCTATCGCCTTGCAACAGGAGACAGCGCGCAGATTCAGGAGATTCTCAACAACACCATCATCGTGCTGGTTCCATCGCTGAACCCCGATGGCCAGCAGCTTGTCGTTGACTGGTACAAGAAGTACCTCGGTACTCCATACGAAGGCAGCTCGCCGGTCGTTATTTATCACAAGTATGTCGGCCACGATGACAACCGCGACTGGTACGGCTTCACGCAGGTCGAAACGCAGCTTGCCGTCGATAAGGTCATCAACCCCTGGCATCCGCAGGTGCTCTACGACCTGCACCAGATGGGTTCGCGCGGCCCTCGCATCTACCTTCCGCCCTGGGTCGATCCTATCGATCCCAACATCGACCCTCTGCTGGTCAGCACGATGAATGCTCTCGGAACCCAGACGGCATTGGAGATTGCACAGACCGGGAAGTCCGGCGTTCTCGTGCATGGCGTCTACGATCTCTGGTCACCGGCCCGCCACTACATGGCGTACCACGGTACGGCGCGTGTTCTCACGGAGTCGGCAAGCGTCAACATCGCTTCTCCCATCGAGATTCCCTTCGACAAGCTGGACCGTGGCATCGGCTACGACGCAAAGGTGAGGACATGGAACTTTCCCGATCCGTGGAAGGGCGGTACATGGAAGCTTGGTGACATCGTCGCCTACCAGCTCGATGCCTTCTTCTCGATCGCGCACAACGTCGCGGCAAATCGCGAGCGCTACCTGAACAACTACTACCAGATACTGAAGAACGCGACGGAGCAGAAGTACGGCGGTCCGTATGCGTATGTGATCCCCGCGGAGCAAGTCGATGCCGCCGCTGCATACCGCCTCCTGAGCATCCTGCATCGTGGTGAGGTCGAGATTACGCAGGCCGCAGCAGATTTCGAAGCTGAGGGCCAGCATTTCAGCAAGGGAAGCTATGTGGTTGTGTTGGCGCAGCCCTACGGAGCGTTTGCCAAGACACTGCTTGAAGATCAGGAGTATCCCAACATTCGCGAGTATCCGGGCGGCCCGCTGCAGCGTCCCTACGATGTGACAGCGCAGACGCTTCCCCTGTTGCTTGGAGTGAAGGCTGTGGCCATCAAGCAGAAGTTCAACGTGCAGGGAGCATTGATCGATCAGCCGAAGCTCGCTTCAGGAAGCGTTACGCTGGGTAAGGCAACCTACGGTTATCTTCTCGATGATTCGTCGAACAGCTCTCTCTTCGCGCTCTTCGGACTGCTTAAGCACAACGTACATGCCTATCGTCTGACCGGCGCGCCGTACTCGCCCGGCACGATCTACCTTCCCGCGCAGGACCATCTGCAGGACGAGGTCACGAAGGCAGCCGCTCGCTGGCCCGTGCAGTTCAAGCCCGTGACAGCGGCTATCAACGTATCTCGACTTGAAGTGAAGCTTCCTCGCGTCGCTCTCTATCAAAGCTGGGTCGCTTCAATGGATGAGGGATGGACGCGCTGGATCTTCGATCAGAACGAGATTCCATACACGCGCGTCGTCGATGAAGATCTCCGCAAGGGCGATCTCAGGAGCCGCTTCGATGCCATCATCCTTCCCGACAATTCGGCCACCGCAATCACCAAAGGCTCTGCCGGACGTGGTGGAGAAGGCAATGAAGGTGGCCCCTCCGTGCCTCCCGAGTACAAGGGCGGTCTGGGAGAAAAAGGCGTCGCCGCGCTTCACGACTTTGCCGAAGCCGGTGGAACCATCGTGACCCTCAACCGCGCATCCTCGGTCTACGCGAACAAGGATGCGGGTGAGGTGAAGAATGTTCTCGAAGGCGTTGCCAACAAGGACTTCTACATTCCCGGATCGATCCTCGAGGTAAAGGTCGATACCTCGCATCCGCTTGGATTCGGTTCTCCGAGCGCGCTGCCGATCTTCTTTGAACAGAGCCCGGCCTTCGATGTTCAGGGCAAGGCTCGATCGATTGCAAACTATGCCAGCGAAAATCCTCTTCTGAGCGGCTGGATTCTTGGCGGTAAGTACCTCGTCGGCAACTCCGCGCTTGCGGAAGAGCCTGTAGGGAAGGGCCGCATCGTTCTCTTCGGCTTCCGTCCCCAGTACCGGGCGCAGTCCGAAGCGACCTACAAACTTTTCTTCAACGCTCTGCTCTATGCAACGTCCACACCATCCTCCGTTTCGTCGGAGAGACAACGAGGTGCAGGCGAATGAAAGCAGTGATCGTTTTCTCGCGTCGAAGTTGTTGACCTCAGAACAGCAACTTCAAAGACGAAAATAACGGATCAGTCGTGTTGCCTCTTTGGCCAATAAAACGCGTTCATGAAAACGCGCAGGGGAGCCGCATCCTTAAACACCCCTTCAGGAGACCATTATGTTGATTACAGACGTACATCGCAGATTGAAAGGACAGCGCAGCCGCATCCTCGCTCTCTTGCTGCTTGTCCTTTACTTCGGATTGGAGCGCCGATTGCACGCTCAGACCTCGGCAGACGGAACGATTCATGGTCGTGTTGTCGATAGTTCCGGAGCCTCGGTAGTTGGAGCAACCCTTGTGGCGCACAGCCCCAGTGTCGGTGGAACCTTCAAGACTACCGCGGATGCGGAGGGCAACTATCGTCTGACGCAGCTCCCCACCGGAAACGACTACATCGTCGAAGCCGAGAGCGAGGGCTTTGAAAAATTCATTCGCTCCGGCCTTATCGTCAGGGCTGGTTTGAATGTTACGGTCGACATTACTCTCAACGTCGGTTCGCAGGCACAGTCAGTCGAGGTTTCTGGCGAGGCTCCGCTTATCGATACGCAAAGTGCGGAGCAGGCAGTGAATCTCAGTGGAGAGCTGCTTCGCAATGTTCCGATCACAGGTCGTCACGATTGGTCCGACTCGCTTCAGTTGACTCCTGGAATCGTCAGCGCATCAAGTGATGCGTTTGGTGGACAGACTTACTTCCTGCGCGGCTCCGAAAATGAAAACCACGCGACTCTGCTTGATGGGATGGATATCGGAAGCTTCCAGCAAAACTGGCCGTCCAACGGCATCAGCATCAGCAACGAGTCGCTCGGCGACATCCAGATCAAGACCGGCGCGAACGATGCTTCTTCTCCAGCTGCGATGGGAATGGTCATCAACATGGCCAGCCCAACAGGTGGCAATCAGTATCACGGCACCTTCCTCTGGCTGTTTGGTCCTTCCGCGTTGAATGCAAATAATGCTGGCGGAGGTACCAGCGCTGTAAGCTCCACACAACAGCCGGACTTCTCCGTGGGCGGACCGATCAAGAAGGACAAGGCCTGGTTCTTCGCTTCGGGTCGATACATCAACCGCGATGATGGCATCAGTCAAACCGGAACGCAGGTGAACTATCTCACTGGACTGCAGCCCGGCTTCAGTGCGTTCCCAAATCATTCCAGCGGCTTCATCTTTCTTGGCAACAGTTCGGTGCAGCTGACGCCTCGTCATCGCGCAATGGCCATTGTGCAGTACGACAGCCGCAAGCAGGATTCAAACTTCCAGTGGTATGCCTCCAACATTGCCCACAACCAATACGGTGGTGGAGCCTACGGCCTGCGTCTCATCTCGCAGTGGAGCCAGAACCTCACGACGCGTTTTCTTGTCTCATTCAACAATAAGGGAAGCAACAGCAATGCAGATGCGATTGGTGGCGTAGGAAGCAAGCCCGAGATCGACGTCTACGCAACCAACACGCTGTCAGGAGGACGCCTCGTCGGTCAGGGATCATCGCTCGCGACGCTTAACAATCTCTCGTCAATCACGCTGAATCCGGCAAACAAGACGACCATCACCGGCGATGTGACGTACTACATCGGCAAGGGCTTCGGCACGCACGAGATTCAGGCAGGTTTTTATCTTGAGCCGACAGAGCGCAGCCGGACGACGACGCTTTATGCCAACAATGGCGCGCTCATCCAACAGGATGCTGTTCTGAATGACCCGAACGATCCCTCCAAGGGATACACCATCTTCCACGATCAATCTGTCGATCGTTCCAGCTTGGTCAGCCGATACATCACGGCCAGCGACTATGCCTGGTACATTCAGGATCGCTGGCATCCCTTCAGCCGTCTGTCGATCACCGCGGGAATCCGTCCCGACTGGGTCTCCGGTCGCGATGCTCTCTTCAAGGTCACGACGCAACACTCCTGGAACTGGGCTCCTCGCATTGGCGGCGCCTTTGTTCTGACGAAGAACCAGAAGAATGTTGTGCGAGCGAGTTGGACCAAGCTCACCGACATCACGAACTCCAGCTATCTTGGCGCTGCCGGATCGAGCACGGTAACGACAACGGATGTCTACCATCTGCCCACCGGTCCCGTAACATTCGTTACTCCCGGCACCTCTGCATTGAGCACGGACAGAACCTTCGATCCCAACCGTCATCAGGGCTTCGTGCGTGAGTGGCTCGTGGGATACCGCACGCAGTTGCCCGGCGCTGTCGTCATCGATGCAAGCTACATTCACCGTGAGTATCGCGACCGTCCCGCGCTGGTCGATAACAATCAGATCTATACCGATACGCCTTCAGGAGTGGTCTGGAGCGGACTCAACAATCCGAACTTCAACAACTACTATCTCGTGACGAATAACAAGTGGAACTGGTTCGTCTATCAGGGGTATGAACTGACCATCAGCAAGCAGACCAACACGATTCAGGCATTCACAACCTACAGCTACTCCCCAGATCACCTGGGAGGAACCTTCCAGCCGAACGATCCCGTTGCAATTCTCGAACCCACGAAGTTCGCGAACAATGGCGGACTTGGAACGGTACGCGGAAACACCACGAACGACTATACCGGCGACACACGCAACCGCATGTGGCAGCGTCATCAGTGGCGCACCGGCATCACATGGAAGGCTCCGTATAAGATTCGTTTCTCGAACACTCTTACCGCGCAGTCTGGAACTCCCGGCGGCCCGGTCGTCATCACGCAGACCTACAACGGTCAGTATGGTCCGGCAACACGCAACATCAACGGACGCACAGTCTCGAACCCTCTTGCCACTGCATATCGCTTCAAGTACGCGGACCGCGGCATCGGTCAGATCTGGTGCCCGTGGCTTGTCCAGTGGAACACCCTTGTAGGCCGCGAGTTTCCCATCACGGATCGCCAGTCGGTCGAAGCAGACGTGAACATCTACAACATCACCAACCGAGGCGCGGGGCAGCAGTTCGTCAATGGTACGAACGCCAGTTCTGCCGCGACCTTCGGACAGCTTCAGAACATTCAGACACCACGTTCGGCGCAGTTCTCACTCAAGTATCGCTTCTAGTCGTGATCTCAAGGTTGAAGGGATAAACAATGCAGCTTTCTTATCGTGTACTTCGTCATGGCGTGCTGGCGGCGGTATTCGCCGGCACCATGGCGACAAGTGTCCATGCACAGGGACGCCTTACGTTGCAGGATCTTCTCTCGGCCGAGCCAATCGGAGAGACGGAGCTTTCTCCCGACGGTCAGACGATCGCCCTCGTGCGCTCCGGACAGATCGTTCTTCTTCCTTCCGCAGGCGGTTGGCCTGTGCTGTTGACGAGCACGCAGGGAGGCAAGTCCTCTCTCGCATGGTCGCCGAATGGCAAGCAGATCGCGTATGCGGGGCAGGGAAGCATCTGGGTAGTTCCAGTTGCAGGCGGCGCTCCTCGCAGACTTACAAACGCGCCTCCCGGATCGGGCGACCCTCGCCAGGCAACGGACCGCACGCCACGCTGGTCTCCTGATGGACACTGGATTCTCTTCCAGAGCGGTCGTCGCGGCACCAACGGTCTGTTCGTCGTGACCGAAGACGGAGCCGTCACCAGCGCCATCACTCCACCAAAGGAAGAGGCAGGCGAAGGACGCTGGTCTCCCGATGGAAGCCAGATCGTCTACGTCACGCGCGACAAGGAATACTTCAGCGGACGCTTGCAGGTGTTGCACTTCGACGCGCACTCCGGCCAGCCCGTAGGAGAAGCCACGAAGCTCTACACCGCTCCGACGGATAAAGGCGGCGGATGGGCGATTCATGGCGCTGTCTGGTCTCCCGACGGCAAGACCCTTGCGACGGTTCTTCAGAACTCGGGATGGGATCACCTCTACCTGATCCCGGCGAAGGGTGGTGAGCCGAAGCAGGTCACCGACGGTTCGTTTGAAGATGACTCGCCGACCTTCTCTCCCGATGGCAAGCAGCTTCTCTTCCTCTCGAATCGCGGCCTCGCTGAAGCGAACGATCTCTGGACTATCCCCGCCAATGGAGGCGAGGCGAAGCAGATTACAAAGTTCGGCGAGCCGGGAATCTCCGCGCAGCCGCAATGGTCGCCCGACAGCAAGCGCATCTACTTCGCGCACCAATCCGCGACGGAGACCAGCGATCTTCTCGTACTGGACGCCGTCGCTTCGGCGAAGCCTGTCTCCCTCACCCACACCACGCCGACGAACTACAAGGCAGCGGCGCAGGTGCCCGAGCGCGTCACGTGGAAGAGCAAGGACGGCCGCGAGATCGCAGGGCTTCTGTACCACCCCAAAGGCATTGCAGCAGGAGCGAAAGCCCCCGCCGTGCTCTGGATTCACGGTGGCCCCGAAGGACAGGACGTCTACCGCAGCGATGCCTGGGCGCAGTATCTCGCGCAGGCCGGATACGCCGTGCTCGAACCGAACTATCGCGGCAGCAGCGGCTATGGCGAGTCCTTCCGCAACCTGAACGTCGAAGACTCCAACGGCGGAGAAGTCGATGACGTAGCCGCGGGCGTGCAGTACCTCGTATCGCGCGGCATTGCAGATCTTTCTCGCGTCGCCATCGGCGGAGGAAGCCACGGAGGAACGATGGTGGCCTATGCCGTCACCCGCTACCCCGAGCTTTTCGCCGCGGCCATCGAGCTTTACGGCGTCGTCGATCGCGAGCTCTTCGTCTACCGCACCAACCATCCTTCCTCGATCCGCTGGATGATGAAGATGGGAGGCACGCCGACCGAAAAGCCCGAGGTCTATCGCAAGGCCAACATCCTTCTCTCCATCGACAAGGTGAGGACGCCGGTTCTCATCATGCACGGCGAAAACGACCCGCAGGTGCCACCGGCGGAGTCGACGGAGTTTGCCAAGGCTCTGCGCGAGCATCACAAGACGTACTTCTACTTCACCTATCCGAACGAGCTGCACGGCTTCTCGCAGCCCCTGCACCGGCTCGACGCCTGGCAGAAGCAGCTCGCCTTCCTCGAGCACTACCTCAACCCGAAGTTCGGTACCACGACCACCTCGACCGACGAAGTCGTCTTCCCGAACATCGACAAACAGGCCAACCAGCACTTCTAAGCCGTGCGCGGCAGGAGCAGTTTTCACCGCTCCTGCCGCACCCGTTGTAAGGCATTTATTCCTAACAATATATGGCGGCACAACCGCCCTCGATTTTCAGAACGATATACTGATACATGTGAGCAAGACGTTCTACATCGAAACCTTCGGCTGCCAGATGAACGCCCATGACTCGGAAAAGGTCATCGGCACGCTCAGCCACGAAGGCTACACCCAGGTCGCCGATGAGGAGCAGGCCAGCCTCATCCTCTATAACACCTGTTCCATCCGCGACAAGGCCGAACAAAAAGTCTTCCATCGGCTGAACGAGTACAAGCGGATGCAGGGCGAAGGGAAGCGCTTCGCCGTTCTCGGCTGCGTGGCCCAGCAGGAGGGCGAGCGCATCTTCGAGCGCGCCCCGTTCGTCTCGATGGTCGCTGGCTCCGCATCCTACCGCCATCTTCCGCAGATGCTGGCGCGTCTTGAAGCAGGCGAGAGCCGCATCACCGGCCTCGACGACCGCCAGACCGACGAGACCTTCGACACCGAGTTCACCGTCCGCTCCAACCCGCATCGCGGCTACATCACCATCATCGAGGGCTGCGACAAGTTCTGCGCCTACTGCGTGGTCCCGTACACGCGCGGCAAGGAGCGCTCGCGCACCTCGGCCTCCGTTCTGGTCGAGGCTCGCCGCATGGCCGACGATGGCTTCACCGACATCCAGCTTCTCGGCCAGAACGTGAACTCCTGGCGCGACCCCTCGGGCCGCCTCTCCTTCGCGGAGCTTCTGTCCGAGGTCGGAAACATCCCCGGCATCCGCCGCGTTCGCTTCACGACCTCGCACCCCCGCGACTTCACCCGCGACATCGTCGAGGCCATCGACGCCACGCCCGCGCTCTGCGATCACGTTCATCTCCCGGTGCAGTCCGGCTCGTCCGCAGTGCTCCGCGCCATGTCGCGCGAGTACACCCGCGACTGGTACCTTGAGCGCATGAGCTGGATTCACTCCGCCAAGCGCGACATCAGCATCACCAGCGACATGATCGTCGGCTTCCCCGGCGAAACCGACGCCGACTTCGAGGAGACCATCACCCTGCTCGATGCCGTGCGCTACGACGCGGTCTTCGCCTTCAAGTTCTCCCCGCGCCCCAACACCCCCGCCGTCGGAATGCCTGATACGATCCCCGATGAGGTGAAGATGGAGCGTCTCCGCATCCTGAACGACCGCCAGCGCGAGATTCAGCGCGAGCACTACGCCCGTCATCTTGGCCACGAGGTCGAGGTGATGATCGAGAGCTACAACCCCGCGCGCGGCCAGATCGTCGGACGTTCCACGCAGAACAAGACCGTCAACTTCACCCTCGCTCCCGGCGCGCCGGAGCCGCCGATCGGAAGTTATCTTCCGATCAGCATCACGCGCACGATGCCCAACTGCCTGATCGGCGAAGCCGTCCCCGGAGCCATGCCTGTTCTGGCCACCCGTCAGCCGCAGCCGTTCGTCGTACTGAACTGACATGAGCGATCAACCCTCCATCTCCGCCGCGCACGCGCCCGAAGAGGTCGAGATGCAGATCCGCGGCCTCATGATGGACCCCGTGACGAACATGCCCATCGTCGTCCTCAAAGACGTCGCGGGCGACTCCGTCCTCCCCATCTGGGTCGGAGTCTTCGAGGCCAACGCCATCGCGCTCGAGCTTGAAAAGACCGCGATGCCGCGCCCCATGACGCACGATCTTCTCCGCAACATGGCGCGCAACCTCAACGCCGAGGTCCGCAAGGTCGTCGTCTCCGAGCTTCGCGACGACACCTTCTACGCGGTCATCTGGATGGAGCAGGGAGGCGAGGTCGTCGCGATGGACGCCCGCCCCTCTGATGCGATTGCGCTCGCCCTTCGTTGGGACTGCCCCATCTACGTCAACCGCGACGTGCTTGAAAACTCACGCCAGGCCGCGACCGGAACCCAGTCGATCAACGCGGACGAGATGCGCCGCTGGCTGGAAAATCTGAACGACGACGAGATGGGCCGCTATAAGATGTAACCAGCGCATGTCTCTCAAACAGACCTCCCTCCGTCTCTCGGCCCGGGCGTTCCTTTCGGCCGAACGCCTCTTTCGTTCGCCGCGGCAGACCGCATCGCCGAGCATCCTCATCCTCGAATACCTTCTTCCGCTGGGATGCTGCGTCCACCTCACCCCGGTCTACGAGGCCATCCGCCGCTCGGTCCCCCATGCAACCATCACGGTTGCAACTCGTGGCCTGGGACTCTCCCTTCTGCGGCACCAGAAATTCATCGACCATCTTATCGAGACCCCGGACCCCTTCGCCTCGCTCTCGTCCGCTGCAAAGGCGCTGCGCGCTGAACTCTCCCGCCGCTCCATCTCACCGTCGCACGTTCTTACGGGAGCCTCCGACCAGCGCTCGCGCATCGCATTACTTGCCATGCTTGCAGTGTCAGCACCACGTGGCGGCTTCACTGTCCATCGGGAACTCTACCAGCAGCCTCTCTCCTACGATTGGAACTGCAGCCTGATCGACAACAACCTTCGCCTGCTCCCCCTGCTGGGTGGCTCGCCGGAGCACGTCGAACCCCGCGTCTTCTTCTCCTTCTCCGACGCGGAGAAGGCCCGCGCCCTCGCTCATTCTGCGAACCCCGATGGCCGTCCCCTGGCGATCTTCGTGACGCAGAACAGCGGAGGCCAGCGCACCGGCTGGCACACCTCCCGCTTCGTGCAGGTTATCCGTCATGCGCACAATCTGGGCTGCGCTGTGGCTTATGTTGGAACCGAAAAAGATCGCGCCGCAATCGAGGAGTTACGTCAGGCCGCCGACGGTATCGGCGTCTCGCTCGCGGGGAACACCTCCGTGACCGAGCTTGCAGCCCTGCTCGCACTCTCCGACATCGCCGTCTCTCTCGACACCGGAACCATGCACGTCGCCCGCAGCGTTGGTCTTCCAACGGTGGTGCTGGGCCCCTCATGGCAGAAGCCGCTCGAATGGCTTCCTCTGGAGCTACCCCAGGCCCGCATCCTTCGCGGAAAGGACCGCGACCGCAGCGAGATTCCGCCGAGCTACCAGCTTGATGAGATCGAAGCTTCCGCCGTCATCGCTGTTCTGGAAGAGCTTCTGAAGGCCTATCCGCCGAACGCGGCCAGCCGGGAAAAACGCATTGCAGAGGGCCTGTCCTCGGTCGATCACCTCGCACCGCAGGCCCTCTAAAAATAGTCGTTAGCGCTTCGCAAGCTCGTTGAGGAACTGGAAGAACTCCGGGAACGAGATCGCCGCGGCCTCTGCGCCGTGGATCACGTTCTCGCTGCTGGCCTTCAGCGCCGCGACAGCAAACGCCATCGCAATCCTGTGGTCGCTTCCCGAATCGATCTCGGCCCCATGAAGCTGCTGACCGCCGGGGATCGCAAGCCCATCCTCGAACTCCGTGAACTCCGCTCCCATCGCCTTCAGGTTCTTCGCCACCAGCGCGATGCGGTCCGACTCCTTCACGCGCAGCTCCTTCGCGTCGCGAATCGTAACGCCGTCCCGCGTGTAAGGAGCAATTGCTGCAATCACCGGCAGTTCGTCGATCAGCTGCGCTGAAAGCGCACCCGAAATCTCCGCACCCTTCAGCTCCTCGGCACGGTTCACCTGGATCGTGCCAATCGTCTCGCCGTGATGCTCTTCCACCATCAGAACCTTGATCTTGCCGCCGAGCGCGGTAATCACATCCAACAGGGCAGCTCGCGTCGGGTTCAACCCCAGTGAGTCGAGCACAAGGTTCGAGTCGGGGAAGAGAAGCGCGGAGCACAGGAAAAACGCCGCCGAAGAAATATCTCCGGGAACCGTCGCTTCAATAGCCTTCAGCTTCTGTCCGCCTGCAATGCTCAGCTTTTCGCCGTTGCGCGAAAGCGTAGCTCCAAAGGCCTTCAACGCGTGTTCGGAGTGGTCACGCGTCCGGACGGCCTCCGAAAGGCTCGTCGTCCCCTCCGCCTGTAATCCGGCGAACAGCACGGCGGTCTTCACCTGCGCCGAGGGAATCGGCGTCTCGAAGTCAATCGCCTTCAACGGGCCACCGTGAATCGTCATCGGGGCATGCCCGTCCACGAGGTCGATCCTAGCGCCCATTGCCGACAGCGGCTTACGGATGCGCTCCATCGGGCGCATCGTCAGCGAGTGGTCGCCAATCATCGTAAAGGTGCCTGGATGCGATGCAATCAGGCCTGCCAGCATACGCATCGTGCTGCCGGAGTTTCCGCAGTCCAGTTTGCCCGTGGGCTGCTGAAACGCGCCCGCGACCCCGGTTACCTCAATCGAGGTGCCGTTCTTGACCACCTTCGCTCCAAGGGCCTCCATGCAGCCCAGCGTCGAGTGCGGATCGGCCCCCGTCGAAAAATTGGAGAGCTTGGTCGTCCCCTCTGCCAGCCCCGCCAACATGCCGTAGCGGTGCGAGATGGACTTATCGCCGGGTACCGTCACCGAGCCCTGAAAGCTGCGGGCCGGACGAACAATCTGGGTCGTGGAAGCGCTGTGCTGTGCAATGGTAGAAGACATTACCTCTATTTTAGCCTTTCTCGCGCAGCGTCGTAGCGCCGTGGAGGAAGAGCTAAAGGGCGTGCAACACGACCACCGTCTCGTCGTCGAAGTGCTCCGTGCCAGCCTGGAAGTCCATGACAGCCTTGAGGATCGCCTCAACCATCGAGACGGCTGTCGGCTGTCGCTGCGACTTGATGACTTTGGCCAGACGGTCGGTTCCGAACATATCTCCGTTGTCATTCTCGGCATCTGGGATGCCATCGGAGAAGAAGACAATCAGATCGCCGGGGCGAGTCGAGAGCGTGAACTCCTCGTACTCGACATCGGGGAAGAGCCCGAGCGGAAAACCCTCCGCCTGAATCGTCTTCACATCCACCGTCGTCCGCGACCCGTTCGACGAGAGGGAGACAAACAGCGGCTGCACTGATCCTGCATTGGCGATCTGGACCGTCTGGTTGGAGTCATCCCAGATGGCGACCAGCATCGTGACGTACTGCGAATCCAGCCGCCGCTCCTGCAACTGGTCGTTCAGCGCGGCTAGCAGAGCCGCAGGCGAAAGATGCTGCGCCGCCAACGAGCGCAGGATTCCGCTGACCAGCGCCGCGTACAAGGCCGCAGGAGCGGCCTTTCCGCTGACATCGCCAATAGCCAGCGCAATCCGTCCGGGGCCATAGTCGAGAAAGTCGTAGACGTCGCCCCCGATTGAGCGAGCCGCGAGAAACTGCGCGGCAAACTCCGCACGCTCGAGCTTCGGCGGCTGCGGAGGCATCAGGCGAAGCTGAACCTGCCGGGCCATCTCCAGATCGCGCTCCAGCCGCTGTTCTTCCTCGTGGATGCGCTGGTAGAGCCTGGCGTTGGCAATAGAAATCGCGATCTGTGCCGCCAGCGTGGAAAGCGTCCGCTCGTGGTCCTCGGTGTAGTAGTTCACACGCGTATGCTCCAGATCGACTACGCCGATTACCTGCCCTTTGTAGATCAGCGGGACAGCCAGCTCGGAGCGCGCCTCCGGGTTCACCGCAAGATAGCGCGGGTCTTTGCGGACATCGGGCGTAAGAACGGACTCGCGCATCTGCGCCGCGGCTCCGATGATCCCTTCGCCCAGCGTGACGTTGTGCTCGCGGGTAACGCGTTCGCCGTAGCGCGACGAGAAGCGGTGCTCGAACTGCTTTGTGCGCTCGTTCCACAGCAGGATCGTGAACATCTGGTAGTCGATGACGCGCTTCAGCAGCTGACCAATACGTTCGAGCAGGTCGTCGAGGTCGAGGATGCTGGTGATCTCTCGCGATATCTCATTGAGCAGGGCCAACGTCTGCGCCTGCCGCGAGACGCGCGTATAAAGCCGCGCGTTCTCGATGGCGGAGGCGACGCGAGAGGCGACCAGTTCCAGCAGTCTCTGGTGCTCGGGAGTGAAGAAGCCCGTGACTTCGGATTCGATGTCCAGCACCCCGATCACGCGGTTCTTGATGATGAGCGGGACGGCCATCTCGGAGCGGACGTTGGGATTCGCGCTGATGTAGTGCACATCCTTGGTGACGTCGTCGATGCGCAGTGTCTTGCGCTGCAGGGCTGCCTGTCCGACGATGCCGCGGCCGATCTTAACGCGGGTGCGCTCGATCTCTGCCGAGTGACCGATCTGGAAGCGCATCCAGAGCTCCTGTGTGCGGTCGTTGATCAGCAGGATAGAGAAGATGCGGTAGTCGATGACGGCGCGGACCAGGTCGGCGACGCGGTGCATCAGGGCGTTCAGGTCGAGCGTGGTGTTCAGGGCGTCGGCCAGAGAGTGCAGAAACTCGACCTGGTGGACAGGGTCTACGCGGATGTTCGGCGCCTGCGGAGCGTCGTCCGAGCGTGGCCGGTAGTCCCCCTCGAAGCTGTGCTCGGGTGCGACCTCGGGGGATGGCGCGGCGGTGGAAGTTCCGCGTCGTTGTTTTGGGGCCGTAGACATGGGAAGAGCCGATGATACTACTGACGAAGCTGTGAGGGCTTCGGTTTTCTCTTCCGAGAGAGACTCTGTCGATTTGTGTCCCTTTTTAGTAACCAGAGGAGACCTGCGGGACCGATTCCTTGCCTGTCAACTCGTTGACGATCTTGACGCTGGCGCTGGCTCCAATGCGGCTGGCCCCGGCGTGCAGCATGGCGGAGGCATCGGCCAGCGAGCGGATGCCTCCCGAGGCCTTCACCCCGGCGCGGGAGCCTGCAACGCCGCGCAGCAGGCCAATGTCGTCCACGGTAGCTCCTCCGGTCGAAAAGCCGGTGGAGGTTTTGAGGAAGTCCGCCCCGGCGGAGAGGGCGATCTCGGAGGCGCGGAGCTTCTCCTCAAAGGTAAGCAGGCAGGTCTCGAGGATGACCTTCACGATGGCTCCGGAGCCGTGGGCCAGCTCGACCACGCCGCGAATGTCCTGCTTGACGGCCTCGTAGTCGGCAGGAGTGGCGCTCTTGAGCAGGCCAATGTTGAGGACCATGTCCACGTCGTGCGCCCCATGCTTCAGGACGCGGGCCGTCTCGTCGCGCTTCGAGGCCGAAAGCGTGGCCCCCAGCGGGAAGCCGATGACCACACCGACCGGAACGCCAGTCCCCTGAAGAGTCGATGCGGCAAGCTGGACCCAGAAGGGATTGACCATCGCACAGGCGAAGCGGTACTCGGCAGCCTCGTTGCAAAGCTGGACGACCTGGCTGCGGGTGGCGTCGGGCTTCAGAAGTGTGTGGTCGAGGACGGCGGCGAGGCTTTGTGGGGAGGAGAGAGCCTGAGCTGCGAAGGTGTTGGGATCGAATGTCTGGGCTTCAGGGTGAGACAGGCTGCTCATGGTTCTCCTTCCGGGCTACCTGTGGGCAGCGCCGGTCATTTTTCTATCACATGGAACGCAGATTTGGCTGAGATCCGGATCACGATCCCTCCACCTGTTTTCGCGCAAAGCCCTCAAAAGACGAGGGGCGAAGGAAGGGATTCGTCTGGAGCGGTGACGAGCCGCCATAAAAAGAAGGTTTGTCAGGGAACTGAATGCAGGATTGTTCTCCAGTTTCATTCGTATGTCTTCCTGCATCTATTCTACCGGGCGCGAAGGCGGAAGGCCCGGTTCCGATTATGCGGCGCACAGCGTAATAGTGATTGACACCCGAGAGACGCTTTCCGATACTCAGAGGATATTCAGCCTCTCACGATAAAAATCTGAGCCATCAAGGGATACATTCATGTCCACACGTCGTGCCTTCCTGTCTTCCGGCGCAGCTCTTGGCGCACTCGCGTTTGCAAACTCCCCGGCTCGCGGCAGCAGCGTCTCCTCGCCCTATCCCCTCAACGAGCTTGAAGCCCGCATCGCGAAGAAGGACTTCAGCGGCCTGACGAAGGACATGTTGCCGACGCCGTGCCTTCTGGTGGACCTGGACATGTTCGAGGCGAACATCAAGCACATGGCCGATACGACAAAGGGCAACGGCATCTCCGTGCGGCCACACGTTAAGGTCCACAAGAGCGTGGACGTGGCGAAGCATCAGGTACAGGCGGGAGCCATCGGACTGACCTGCGCCACGATCGCCGAAGCCGAGCTGTTTTCGGGGTCCGGAATTACCGGGGTTCTCTGGACGAAGCAGCCAGTCAGCAAGAACAACATCCTGCGCGCTGTCGCTTTGTCGAAGAAAGACCCGACCTTTATGTTCGTGGCCGACGACGCGCAGGTTGTCGACTGGGTGCAGGAGGCGGCAGAGGCGCAGAAAGCGAAGCTGCGGGTGGCTGTCTCGGTCGATGCGGGGATGGCGCGGCAGGGCATCGCAGGCGGACAGCCCGCCGTGGACCTCGCGAAGAAGATCAGCTCCTCCAGAAACCTTCAGTTCGAAGGCATCATGGCGTACTCCGGCGACGCGGCGCACACCAAAGGCTTCGAGGCGCGTAAGAAGAAGTCGAGCGAAGTTCTCGCCGGGGCCCGCGAGAGCAAGGAGCTTGCCCTGAAGGCCGGGTTACCGGTCAACATCGTCTCGGGCGGTTCGACCGGAACCTACAACATCGACCACGAGACAGGCCTGACCGAGCTTGAGGCCGGAACCTACGTCTTTATGGATACGGAGTACTTCATCGTCGGGGGCAAGGACGGCGACATGAAGCGCTACAACGACTGGAAGCCAGCCATGACGGTGCTGACAACGGTGGACAGCCAGCACCATCCCAACATCATCACGACGGACTACGGCAACAAGGTACTGGCAAAGAAGACCGACGAGGTGAAGGACATGCCCTGGATCGAGGTCGGCGTGCAGGGCGCGGAGTATGGCGCGCTGCGCTGGAAGGACGGCGACCGTGCTCCGAAACTCGGGGAGCGGCTGGAGATTTATTGTACGAATCTGGACCAGTCCACCAACGCCTTCGACCGCTACTACGTGCTGCGAGGCGACCATGTCGTGGATGTTTGGCCGATCATGGGCCGGTCTGGAGCTGCACAGCGTTAGCCCTTCTCCGAAGGATGCGGTTCCGCGCACCGGCAGCGTTTCGGAGAAGCGTTGTCGGGCGCGGTGCATCTCATTGGTATGAGTGGAGAGAAGAAAGGGCTGCGGCTATCCATACTGGACCAGTCGCCGGTGGCGGAGGGAAGCGTTCCCGCCGATGCGTTGCAAAACTCGATTGCGTTGGCAAAGAGGGTAGATGAGCTGGGCTATACGCGGTTCTGGATGTCAGAACATCATGCGATGGACCTGCTGGCCTGCACCGCGCCGGAGATCCTGCTGGCGCGCATCGGGGTGGAGACGAAGAGGATTCGGATCGGCTCGGGCGGCATTATGCTGCCGCATTACACTGCCCTGAAGGTCGCGGAGGTCTTTCGCACGCTGTATGGGCTGTATCCGGGGCGGGTAGACCTTGGGATCGGGCGTGCTCCGGGCGGCGGGCCAACCGAGTCACTGGCGCTCAGGCGAAGCCGGAAGACCCCAATGGAGGACGACTTTCCCGACCAGGTTTCAGAGCTGCTGGCCTTCCTCGAAGACGATTTCCCGACAGCACATCCGTTCAGCCGGGTGAAGGCGATGCCTGAGCCGCCCCAGGGAGAAGGCTACGCCGGGCCAGACGTCTGGATGCTGGGATCGAGCATGTGGTCCTCCGGGGCGGCGGTGGAGTTCGGGCTGCCGTACTCGTTTGCACACTTCTTTTCTCCGGTGAAGACGCGCGACGCCATCGAGACCTACATGCGGAACTTCCGTAACGGGATTCGGCGCGAAAAGCCCGAAGCGACGGTTGCGGTGGGCGTGGTCTGTGCGGAAACGCAGGAGGAGGCCGAGTTCCTGGCCTCGAGCGCGAAGCTGCTGCAACAGAGGATTCGTCTGGGCGAGAGGAAGCCGGTTGCTTCGCCAGAAGCCGCGATCCGCGAGATGCAGATGCGTGGCGTGGTTCCCCTCGAAGAGGGAGAGTGGCCCCGGTACTTTGTGGGGACTCCCGCGCGGGTGAAGGAACAGTTGGAGCAGATGGCCGGAGCGCTGGGGATAGAGGAGCTGATCGTGAACACGATCGTGTGGGATCAGCAGAAACGGATCAGAAGCTACGAGCTTCTGGCCGAAGCCTTCGGACTGAAGTAAGAGGAAGAGGTGGAGCGGGTGCTCCACCTCAATCTGTGCCTAGTGAACAGCGTCCTCGGGGAAGAGGCGGATGTCTTCGACGCCGCGATAACGCTCGGCGTAGTCCATGCCGTAGCCGATGACGAAATGGTTCGGAATCTTGAAGGCTACATAATCGGCCTCGATGGGGACGAGGCGGCGGTCCGGCTTGTCGAGACAGGTGGCGATCTTCAGCGAGGCGGGCTTGTGCTGCAGCATCAGGCCGCGAAGATAATTCAGGGTAAGGCCGGTGTCGAGGATGTCCTCGACCAGAATGACGTGGCGACCCTCGATGGGGTTGTCGATGTCCTTGATGAGCTTGACGGCGCCGGAGGAGACACGGGCTCGTCCATAGCTGGAGACGGCGACAAAGTCGAAGGTGTTATCGACCCTGATGGCGCGGGCCAGGTCGGCGAGGAAGATGGCCGCTCCCTTGAGCACGCCGATGAGTACGATGGACTGGCCCTCGTACTCGGCGGAGATCTGTTCGCCAATCTCGCGTGCGCGCTGGGCGAGCTGGTCCTTGGTGATGAGGACTTCCATCGTCTCGTGGGAGGGGAAGAAGGCGGTCGGGGCAGGTGTCTTGCTGGACATATATGGCCAAGGTAACGCGAATTGCGCTCGAAGGCCAAGTTTTCGTCACAGAAGTCATGGCAGGCTTGGCCAGAACAACGCAGTGAGCGTGCCAGCAACGGTACACTGGAGGTATGTATCCGTATATCAATCTCGGCCCGGTGCACCTGGGTACGTTCGGGCTGTTGTTGTGGCTGGCCGCTGTGGCTGGCACGATTGTTCTGCATAAAAACTTTGTTCGCAACCACGTGGATGCCGACGCTCTGAACGTCGTCGCCTTCACGGTAATCGCTGGCGTGGTCGGAGCGAAGATGTGGCACGAGCTGCAGGACATCACTGCTCTTCGGATGGCGCTGGTGCGGATAGCGGCTCCTGGATGGAGTCACCCGCTGGATGTGCTGTCGGAGTTTCTGCACTGGTTTCAGGCAGGCTTCGCGTGGTTCGGAGGGATGCTCGCAGGAATCGCGACGTTGATGTGGATGGGCCGGTCGGCACGGTTCCGCAATGCGGATGGCTCGCTGGGCGGAAGCATCGGACCGTTGCGGCTGCTGGATGTTGCGGCTCCCGCGGCGGCGGTGGGCTACGGAGTGGGACGCATCGGCTGCCTGCTTTCGGGAGACGGCGACTATGGCATCAAGACGACGCTGCCGTGGGGAGTTCACATGCGCCCGGATGCGCTGGTGCCGACGCCCGATCTGGTGCAGCCGACTCCCGTGTATGAGCTTCTGTTCTCGCTCGCGTTGGCGTGGTGGCTCTGGAAGCGTGTGAAGAACCGTCCCGCGGTGAGCGTGCTGACAGGCGAATATCTCGTCCTTAGCGGAATCGGGAGGTTCCTGGTGGAGTTTGTGAGGATCAACCCGCGTATTTACTGGGGCATGAGCAACGCGCAGGTCGCGGCGCTGTGGTCGATTGTGGCCGGAGTCATCATGGTCGCGGTAGCGAAGGCGAATAATGTGGCGTGGGACCCGGAGCCGGTGGCTGTTCCCGTGGAAAATATCCCCGAGGTCTAGAGAAACCGCCATCAATCGTGCAATCGTCCTTCTGAGCATAGCGAAGAATCTCAGTATTTCGCCAATGCCAGCATGAAGAACGGTTCAGTAAGACGAAGAGGCCCTGACGAGAGAATTCGTCAGGGCCTCTGTTATTAGCGGGAGAGCTCTTCGCGAACCGAGGGCTGCGGGGCGGCGAAGAAGATGTTCGAGATCAGACCGCCAAGGATAGCTCCCACGATGGGGGCGACCCAGAAGAGCCAGAGCTGCTGAATAGCCCATCCGCCAACGAAGAGAGCCGGGCCGGTGGAGCGGGCCGGGTTCACCGAGGTGTTGGTGACCGGGATGCTGATGAGGTGGATCAACGTGAGGCAGAGACCGATGGCGATAGGGGCGAATCCCTTGGGGGCGCGCTCGTCGGTGGAGCCGAGGATGACGAGCAGGAAGAAGGCGGTCAGCACAACCTCGGCGACAAAGCAGGCAACCAGCGAGTAGTGCCCGGGGGAGTGCTCGGCGTATCCGTTCGAGGCGAAGCCGCCGGCGAGGGAGAAGCCGTCCTGCCCGCTGGCGATGAGGTAGAGGACGCCCGAGGCGGCGATAGCTCCGACAACCTGCGCGATGATGTAGGGCAGAAGCTCGCTGACGGGGAAGCGCTTGCCGACGACGAGGCCGACGGAGACGGCCGGGTTGAGGTGGCAGCCGGAGATGTGTCCGATGGCGAAAGCCATGGTGAGTACGGTGAGTCCGAAGGCGAGCGCGACGCCGGCGAAGCCGATGCCGAGTTGAGGGAAGGCGGCGGCGAGGACGGCACTGCCGCATCCTCCAAAGACCAGCCAGAAGGTTCCGAAGAACTCGGCGGTTGCGCGTTTGTACAGTGGCATAGTGAATGACCTCTTTCTTTCCCGTTGCGAGCGGAAGTTCTGCAATGAAACTGTAAAGCGATTAAAGGGTCGTGCGTGCCGGAGCACAAGAGGTAAGACGAAAGGATACTATCACTTCCGGGTCTTTTTTGAGCAAAAACCTTTGCGGGGGCAGCTCTCTTTAGGACGATAGATGACGAATCCAACTCTGGATTGTGGGCAGGGCGGAGTGTAGCTTTTCTGCGAGTGTCTCGATGCTCGACACTGCTGTGACCCATTTGGCAACCTGATCTGCCATTGACTTCTTATCGGACGATGAGTGAATGCTTTGTGAAAGTGCCTCCAACTCAGGATATCCAGCCGAGATGTTTGAGATCAGAGTTTCAAGGATTTAATGGCTGAAGCTGCTTCTCTTTGCAACTGGTTGTTCAGGCGCATCCGGGCTCTGGCGTGTGCTTCTTGATGAACAGATACATTCATCGTGGCCGTAATTCCGGGAGGAAATTGGAGTGGCATGCTCATGCTGGTCATCACGTTGAAATGTTGTACAACAATTTTTTCAACTTCATCATCAACAAGGATGCCCATCGCATTAAGCTCGTTTACAGTCCAATCCAATTGGTTTCGGACAGTGGTCTCGAGGCGATAAAGTGCTGCTTCACTGTAGGCAGGCGGGATGGCTGCTGAATTATTTTTCGCGCGAGCGTAAGACAGGAGTTCGAGCTGTTTTTCTGCTGTGTCATTGGAGCGCAACTGAATGTTCAGCCAATTTTCCTGCAAGTGCTTTTTTGGTTCTGCACTAAGTGGCATGACAGCAGTGTATTTCGACTTAGTGTATTTAGCCCAGAATCGACAATAGTGCAACCACATCGGCTCCGATCAAAGCTAATCTTTCAGAATGCCGGAACCAACAGGCAGGCGATGTTCCCGGAGCAGCTTCTTGTACTCGAAGTACATGCTGGCTCTCCACGTCGCGACCATGCCGAAGGCGAGGATGAAGAACAACCCTGCCGTCTGTTCCAGCGAGATGATATGTCCAATGTAGTCGCGTGCGAAGTATCGAACCGCGGCCAGAACCAGCACGACCGCGAAGAATATCTTCGAGCGGCGCACCATGACTGTGTCCTCTTCGATGACCAGCCGCGAGGTGTGGATGAGCGGGAGCGACAGCACTACCGCGCCGATCAGGAAGGCTCCCAACGCCCATCCCCAGTAGACGCGGAACGCGGGCACGAAAAACATCGAAAAACCGGTCGCCATGCCGAACGGTGGGATGACGATGGTTTTCATCGTTACAGGGCGGCGACCCTCGCGCAACCGCCACACCAGGACGCCAAAGAGACCCAGCACAGCACCGACAGCAGACGTTCCAGGAGCAATTACCATTTCACTCTCAATATTAATAGCTAGCCGTGTTAGGGCGTTAATCGCTCGCGGCGTTATGGGGAAATGAGGGGCGAACCGTTACAGGCGGCGCAGGTAGGCCTTGGCCTCTTCGAGCTGGGGGAAGAGGCGCTCTTCGGCCTGAAACTCGCGCGAGTGGACGCAGCGGCGGCCAGCCTTCACGCGGACGGGGTGCTTCAGGTGAAGCATCTCGTGGTACAGCAGATATTCGATGGCGCAGCGCGGCGTGTCCGGGCGGTCGAAGACGCGGCTGACCATGATGGTGTTGTGCGCGGCGTCGTAGTGGCCCAGCATGCGGCGGGCGTGGTGGGCGCTCCAGGTGAGCACGGGCTTGCCCAGAAGACCGTGGAAGAAGCGCGCGTTCAGCGTGTCGAAGACCTCGTTGAGGTCGTAGTAGTGGCCGACGGCGGTGAGGATGCGCTTGCGGCCGCGGGTCTGCCGGATGTGCTCGGCCTGGCGGGAGACGGTCTCGGAGGAGACGTGGCGGCGGTAGCGGTCGGCGTGCTGGGGCGAGATGGGCTTCTTGTAAAGCTTCGCCAGAAGAATGTGCGCGATGGCGTGGTGGATGCTCTCAGGAGCGTGCTCCAGCAGGTCAGAGAGCCTGACGTACAGGCAGCCCTCGCGCAGGCGGATCGTTGTATTGAGCGAGGTGAAGCGGCGGAAGCGGATGTCGAACGGTGGAATGGGGGCGCGCGGGCGAAGCTCGCGGTACTCGGTCTGGAAGATGGTGATGAGGGATTGTGGGGCGATGGAGTTCGTGCGCGGCTTCTTCGGGGCCGGGGGAACGAGTGATGGAGCTGGCGGCTCGATGAGGATGGCCGGGTCGGGCAGGTGATCGAAGAGCGTAGGGGCCTGCCGGACGGCCTGGAGAAACCTGCGGATCGCGGAGCCGGGATGGTTCGAGGTGCTCAGTGGGTGCCTTGGGAGGGGAGAAGGCTCCCCGAAGTTAGTTTCCAGCTAGTTGGATTCTATTCGAGGAGCCTGTGGGGTTGGTGAATCGGATGACGGAGGTTATCCGCGGAGTCAGGAGCGTGGTTCGTCGAGGAGGACGGGGTGCGGCTCGCGGGTGTTGTAGGCCTCGCGCTCCTCGCCGGTGAGGGGGAGGGGAAGTACACGACCCTGCGAGCCCGAGGCGTAGGTCGTTTCGAGCACGGCCATGGTGGCGATGGCGGATTCGGGCGTGACCGGTACGGGGCCGAGGCCGCGAATCGCATCGCGCATCTCGACGTAGTAGCCGATCTGGTCGGCGGGAGGCACGGGAATCTCGGTGCGGGTGCCGGTGGCTCCGTCGAAGAGGATGCCGGGGTCGGGATCGTCGCCGAAGCCCTTCGTGCCGGGGATGATGCCCTCGGCGAGCTGCTTCTCCTGCACGTCGAGACCGTACTTGGCCCACGAGGCACGGGTTCCGTGCATCAGGGTGCGGGCGACGCCGCCGGAGGAGAGTAGCGTCGCGTTGAGGATGACGCGCAGTTCCGGGTAGTTGAGCTGGATGTGCGCCCAGTCGTCGGTCTTTCCGCCGGGGCGCAGTGTGGCAAAGCTGGCAAAGACAGACTCCGGCAGACCGAAGAGGTGCAGCGAAACGTCGATGAGGTGCGGGCCAAGGTCGTACCAGAGGCCCGAGCCGGGGCCGGGGTCTTCGCGCCAGCGCTGGCGGACGTTCGGGCGGAAGCGGTCCATGTGTCCTTCGAAGTGGGTGACCTTACCGAGCACGCCTGACGCGAGGATGGCCTTCGCCGCGACGATGTCGCTCTCCCAGCGGCGGTTCTGGAAGACTGAGAGGTGGCGGTCGTGCTCGCGTGCGATTTTGACCAGCTCACGGGCTTCGGCGAGGTCGAGGGTGAAGGGCTTGTCGACGACGACGTGCTTGCCTGCGCGAAGCGCTGCCGCCGCGAGGGGCAGGTGGCTGTCGTTGGGCGTGGCGATGACAATAAGGTCGAGCGAGGGATCAGTCGCGGTCTCCATTGCGGAAGAGACTTTGACGCTTGGAATGTTGGCGAGGACGAGTTCGGGACGGCTGGAGCCGACGACCGCGAGGTCGATGCCGGGGACGGCGCGGAGAAGAGGAGCGTGGATGTTCTTGCCGGCGTAGCCGTAGCCGATCAGGCCGGTGCGGATGGGAGAGGCTGAAGTAGTCATCGGTACCTCTTCAGGGTAGGGAGAGACGCGGCTGGAGTCAAAGGTGGCTTAACCCCGGACGGGTGTGCGATGCTGGTCGCATCATGCTTCAGCTCATCACGCGCCATCGCCGTGCCGCAGGACTCCTGCTCTGCATTCTGGTCGCGGCGGTGAGCCTGGTGGCGCTGATCTGCCCCGCGTGCGATGGCGTGGGAGAGGTTCATGTGCATCCTGTCGCGCTTGCTGGCAGCATGATGCCTCCTGCCAGCGACGGTTGCGACGGAGCCTGCTCCTGCTGCGGGCTTCACATGGCTCGTCCGGTTGCGGCAGAGCTTCCCGCCACAACATTCATTGTGCAACTGCCGTTTGCTGCGAACGATCGCTCTCCGAGCTGGTTTACGTCGCCTCCATTTCTTCCTCCTCGCTCTTAGCTCCGAACCAACGATGGCATTAACACGCTTCGGCGTGAGATTTCGTCTGTTCTGGAGCTGAAAATTTTGATTAGGTTGAATTGCTTTTTGAGCGCCCTGCTGTGGGCGTTCCTCGTGTCGTGTTCTGTGGCCCGCGCCCAGGACGTTGCCGCCGATCTGCCGGAGCCGAATCCGGGGCGACCGACGGTTTCGACACCGGCTACTCTTACGCCGGTGGGATACCTGCAGTTTGAAAACGGCGGTTTGTACGGGGCGGACTCGCAGGAGTTCGATACGCGATTCGGGATCAACCAGGTGACCAAGTACACGGTCGCCCCGCGGTTGCAGTTTCTCGCGCTCTCGGAGCCTCTGGTTCATGCGTCCGGGGCGAAGGGCGAGTCGCTTTCGGGGAGCCGTCCAGGCGAGGTTTTCGCGGGCGTGCAGGCGGTGGCGCTGGCGGGAGAAGGCCGCGTGCCGACCATCGGCTTCAGCTACATCCGAAGGTTGTACGAGAGCCCCGCGCCCGAGATCGATATTGGAACCTTCCGGCAGAGCGCGCTCTTCCTCTTCAGCGAGGATCTGGGAGGCTTTCACTTCGATGTGAACGGCATCTTCACCGAGCAGGCCGAGGGGAGAGTGCGTCGCGGGCAGTTCGGGCAGACGCTCTCCGTGTCGCACCCGATTGGAGGCTTCACCTTTGCGGGCGAGCTGTGGCACTTCACGCAGCCTCTGACGAGGAGCAACGCCGTGGGAAGCCTGTGGTCGCTCTCGTATCCGGTAAGGAAAAACCTGATCGTCGATGCGGGATTCAACCGCGGGTTGACCTCGACCTCGACGCAGTGGGAGGGCTTCTTCGGGTTCACCTACGTCCTGCCGCGCCGCTTGTGGAGCCTGCATTGAGAGCCGCAGAAGCTGCAGCGATCAGCGGGGAGCGTACTCGGTGTTCGGGGCGTCCTTCTGCGGCGGGTGCGCGGCAAACCATGTCTTCTGCTCTTCGACCAACCCGGTGGCCTGCTCGCGCAGGTCCTGCAGGGACTCGAGAGCGATCTTCCGCGAGACGTTGTAGACGCCGTTGTCGGGAGGGGTGCGAAGAATCGTGCCCCATCGCTCGGTCGCCTCGATCAGCTTGGGCAGGGCCTTGCGGATGTCGCGGTGGCGGGGGCCATAGTCTTCGAGATTGTCGCTCAGCTCATCCGCGAGCGAGGAAAACTGCTCGCAGAGGTCGTGTGTATCCTGCTCGCGGCCGGGGCGGCGGGGCTTCGTGTACATCTCGCGCAGAGTGTTCAGGCGGGTATCGATGAGCTTAATGAAGACCATCACGCGGTCGTTGGCGATGTAGGCGGAATCGCGTATCTGTTCGATCTCGGCGTCGGTGAGCGGAGCCTCGCCGCGCTGGGCGTGCGCCGGGAAGATGAGGACGGCGAGTGCGAGCAGGGAGAGAGCGAAGCGGCTCATGCGGGTGATTGTAGCGCGCCTTAGTGGCTGAAGACCTGCGTCAGGATATCGCTCTGCACCTGGTTTAGCTGCTTGAGCGTGGCCTGAAGCGTCGGGCGATCCTCGGTGGATGCGCTATGCAGGTACTCTGTCAGCCGGTAGGTGGTGCGATGCATCAACTGCTCGGCGTTCTTCAGGCGCTTCGTGTCGCGGGTCAGCTTCACCTGGATCATCTTCGCGTACTGCGCGACCTTCTGCAGGGTTGCGCTGGCGCGGTCGGGGTCGCCGTCGCGCATCTGGCGTCCGGCGAGGTCGGTCATGGCCGAGACCAGCTCGGTGTAAAGGAAGCACTGGTCGCGTGGGTTAGCCTGTTCGGCGCGCTGCTCCAGCTGGAGAAGCTGCTGCTCGTCAAGGATAAGGGTCTTGTCGGCAGCGTGGGCAGGCATGCAGGCGGGGACCAGGAGGAGAAGGAGAGCAAGGGGCCGGATGGTGAATCGCATAACGCACCTCGGTTCTTAGGAGCGTCTGGCTTCAGGAGTTTCTGGCTGCACGAGTTCCTGGGGTCGACGTTCGCTTTCCCGTGAAACTGCTTGTTCGCAACTGCTCAGTTACTTCATGTGCTGCAAGGTAAGGAGGCGGTGTTTAGCTTCCCACTCTTCGTCGGGAAACTGACCCTTCGCCACCGAGAGGAACTGTTTGTACAGGTCAGATGCCTCCTTGACCTGGTGGAGCTTGTCTCGTGCCGCCGCCTCAAGAAAGAGGGTGGACGGAGTTGGTGCCAGAACTTTAGCACGCAACTCGAGCGCCCGCAAGACGGTGGCGGGGTCGTTGTTGTTGGAGGCGGCAAAGGCGAGGTGGCTCGCGGCGACTCCGTAGGCTTCGGGAGTAGGGAAGGCTTTGGGGTCGACAAGGGCCTTCTGAAGCAATGCCTGGGCGTCGGCGGGGCGACGCAGGCGGATGAGGGTATCGGCGCGGTCGTCGAGCAGGGTGGGGTCGTTCGGAGCGGCGGTGGAGAGGGCCTCGTAGATCGGAAGTGCCTTCTCGTAGTTGCCGTTACGGACGTAGAGCCGGGCCAGAAGACGGGAAATCGATGCGTCCTGCGGGTTGCCGGTGTGGAGTGTTTCAACCAGGGGAATGGCTTTTTCGGGCTTGTTCTGTTGCTCGTAGAGCGAGGCGAGCTGCGAGCTGAGAGTAGGGTCGCCGGGGCTCTTCTGGAGCGCGGCGGTGAGGGTGGTTTCGGCCTGGTCGAGCTTGCGCTGCTGGATGAGGAGATGTACGAGGGCGGCGGTGGCCTGCGCGTTGTTCGCGTCGTAGCCGAGCAGGCGGCGATAGGCGGCCTCTGCGGCGGGAAGGTCGTTGTTGGCTTCGGCCAGTTCGCCGGTCAGAAGAATGTCGTCGGGGGTCTCGGGAGAAAGTTTGAGTGCGGCAAGCAGCTCGTCGCTGGCTCCTGAGGGATTTCCAGCTTGGTCGAGGCGGGCGAGAGCGCGGTAGGCGCGGGCGCGGAGGGAGTCGTCGCCGTTAGGGATGGCGGCTGCGGCGGCCAGTTCGGTGTGGGCATCGGAGGTCTTGCCTGTGCGGGCGAGCAGGAGTCCAAGAGCGAGGTGCGGTTCAAGCAGGTTGGGGCTGGCGGTGATGGCGCGGCGGTAAGCGGCTTCTGCCTCGGTCGATTGATCGAGGGCATCGTGGGCCAGTCCCAGGTTGTAGAGAACCTGTGCGTCCGAGGGATTCTTCTCCGCCAGGGCGGAGAGCAGCTTCGCGGCGGTGGCGTAGTCCTGCTTGCCAAGGGCATCGGCGGCCTGTGCGCGGAGGGGGTCCTGCTGGCGCTCCGAGGAGGCGTCGCGGGTTCCCGCAGGAAGCTGCGCATAGGCGGCAGGAACGATCAGAAGGGCAAGGGCCAGTGGGAGGAGGCGGTTCGCGCGCGAATTGTGGTGATTGCTGGACATCGTTATCTTTAGTTTAAATGCGAATGGCCCGACAGGAGCCGGACCGTTCGTTTTCTCCTGATTTAGATTTTCAGGATGACTGATAAGAGATATGGGTTGCAGGATGACAGGGTGCCCCATCCTTTCTGAAAGAAAGGGTGGGATGAATCCCTTTTGCACCAGCACAGTCTTTCGTCTTTTAAATTTCCAGCGTTGAAATCGTGCATCCCACCTTCGCGATGAAGCTGCGAAGGATGGGGCACCCGATCCTGTGTGGCGGGGCAGGGAGAGACGCGGATTAACTTTCCTGATGGATGCCCGTCTTTCCCGCTTCGACAACGAAAGACGCTGTCTTTGCTAAGTGACCACCAGGAGCTTCAATCTCGTTTGTCGTCCACAACTGGCTCTCCATCGCCTTTGCGGTCAGCTCGCAGAGGAAGAAGCCGCGGCGCGAGTGGCTGTAGAGGATGTGCGGGTTTGCCTTCATCAGCATGTCCGAGACGGGGCGGTGATCGACGCCGTTGCGGCCGGAACTGATGGAAGTTCCAAGAATCTCACTGGCGACGATGGGCGACTTCGGATCGTCGAAGTTCCGCTTCAGGTCGCTCACCCATGTCTGATGAGCGTCACCCGTAATGTAGACGGGGTTGTTTGGCTTCCGTGTCGCGAGGAAGTCAAGCATACGCTTGCGGGCCGCGGGGTAGCCGTCCCACATATCCATCGCGTGCGTCTCGACGCCGTTCTGCGGAATGTCGAGCTGCGCGACCATGACCTGGTTCGCGATGATGTTCCAGGTGGTGGGCGAGGCCGAGAGTGTCTCGTTGAACCACTTCTCCTGCTCGAAGCCCATCATCGTCCCCTCGGGACGCTCGCGCTCTTCGCAGGTGGGCTTCACGCGGTCTCCGCAGGGCTGCGGCGTGCGGAACTGCCGGGTATCGAGCACGGTGAACTGTGCCATCTGCCCGTACTGCACCTTGCGGTACAGCCGCAGGCCCTTCGGTCCGAGATAGGTGCTGCGGCGAAGCGGCATGTTCTCGTAATACGCCTGCAGGGCCGCAGCGCGGCGTTGAAGGAAGTTCTCTTCAGGATGAGCGGGAGAGGTGGACATGCCCGCCCAGTTGTTCGTCACCTCGTGGTCGTCGAGGGTCACGATCCACGGATGCGCGGCGTGGCAGGCCTGAAGGTCGGGGTCGCGCTTGTACTGGGCGTAGTGGTGACGGTACTGCTCGAGCGTGACGACGAGGTCGACGTCGTGCTTGCGGGTGGGCGGATAGGTGACGTGGTGCTCGTAGATATAGTCGCCGAGGAAGATGACGGCGTCGAGGTCGGCGTTGGCCATCTCGCGATGCACGGTGTAGTAGCCATCCTCATAGTGCTGGCACGATGCGAAGCCGAAGCGCACATGGTCGGGATGGGCGTCGAAGGCGGGAGCGGTGCGGGTCTTGCCCACGCGGCTGGTCGATCCACCGCAGTGAAAGCGGTAGAAGTAGTCGCTGGAGGGCTTCAGCCCGGCGACTTCGACGTGAACGGAGTGTCCCAGCTCGGGCGTTGCGACGGCGCTGCCGTGCTGCACGATGTGGCGCATGGATTCGTCGGTCGCGACCTCCCACGAGACGGGAATGGCAACCTGCGGAATCTCGTTGACCCCGACGGGTGTGTCGGAGGTGAGGCGGGTCCAGAGCACCACTCCATCGGGAGCGGGGTCGCCGGAGGCAACGCCCACGGTGAAGGGGTCGAACTTGAAGGCAGGCACGGTCTGCGCTTCGAGAGAGTTGCGCCGCATCGTCTCATAGGCGATAAAACCGCCTACCGACGCCAGAAAATTTCTACGATTCATTTTGAGTTCCCACCTGTTCGTTCCGGGCGCTTCTCCCACCAGAGAAGTGCCGTAGAAGGATGACTTTAGAGGGGTCGCGTGAACCTCAGGTAAAGATTCAGGGCGCGGCGGGAGGGTTTCGAATCCACAGAATGTTAAAGTTGCCGGAACGTGAGTTTGCTAGGCTGTCGGCGCTATGAAAAGACGACTCTCCCTGCTGTTGTTCGTTCTTGTCCTGGTGGGCAGCATTCCTGCTCCGGCGCAGTCGGCCATGCTGCTGTCGAATGTGCGCCGCATCTACATCGAGAAGATGGCCGATCATCTCGATCAATATCTGGCCTCTTCGATCTCCGAAAAGTTTCATGGAGCGGTGACGGTGGTGCTGGACCGCAAGGATGCCGATGCGGTGCTGCGCGGCGTCAACATCGGCGCGCAGACGACCGAGAAGGCGACCGTGCAGCTGGTTGATCCAGCGGAGCGGCAGGTGTTGTGGTCGGGGACGGCGGGCGACCGCAAGATAATGACCCTCGACATCGGTCACGGAGGGCAGGAGAAGATCGCCGATAATATCGTGGGCCAGCTGCGGAAGGCGATGCAGCGGTAGAGAGTAGGTTGTCGGCGAACCCTGTTGAGTCCGCCGACAAAGAGGCGGTTAGCTGCGGATGAACTCCAGCAGGTCGGGGTTGAGGACGTCGGCGTGGACGGTCAGCATGCCGTGCGGATAGCCGGGGTAGATCTTCAGTTTGGCGTTCTTGATGATCTTGGCTGAAAGGACTCCGGCGTCGGCGTAGGGCACGATCTGGTCGTCGTCGCCATGCAGGACGAGGGTGGGGACGTCGATGGCTTCGAGGTCGGAGTTGAAGTCGGTTTCGGAGAAGGCCTTGATGCACTCATAGTGCGCGTTGGCTGCGCCGATCATGCCCTGACGCCACCAGTTGTCGACAATGCCTTCGATCACCTTGGCTCCGGGGCGATTGAAGCCGTAGAACGGAAGCGGAACTTCGCGGTAGAACTGCGCGCGGTTAGCGGCGAGCTGTTTGCGGAGATCGTCGAAGACCTCGATGGGAAGACCGCCGGGGTTCTTCTCGGTCTTGAGCATGATGGGAGGAACGGAGCTGACGAGGACGACCTTAGCGATGCGGCCTTTACCGTGGCGAGCGACGTAGCGGGCGACCTCGCCGCCTCCGGTGGAGTGGCCGATGTGAACGGCGTCCTTGAGGTCGAGTGCGGAGGTCAGTTCGGCGACATCGGAGGCATAGGTATCCATCTCGTGGCCGGTGGAGGTTTGCGTGGAGCGGCCGTGGCCGCGGCGGTCATGCGCGATGACGCGGTATCCATGCTGGAGGAAGAAGAGCATCTGGTTGTCCCAGTCGTCGGCGGACAGGGGCCAGCCGTGATGGAAGACGATGGGCTGTCCGGTGCCCCAGTCCTTGTAGAAGATCTGGGTTCCGTCTTTGGTTGTGATGAATGGCATCGATATTCTCCTTGTGTCGCAGGGTAAGGTGTGTCGGTGAAGAGGCCGAAGTCCGGTTGCATCATCGGACGCCGACGGATGCGATCAGGTTACGGGAGAATCTTTACGGTTGCGTGGAAGAGCTGGTATTTCGAGTAGCGATGCAGCTCTCCGCCTTCGGCCTGCGTGGTCTGCCAGAGGATCTCGACCTGCTTCGTAAGCCAGAGAGGCTCGGGGAACTGCTCGATGGTGACCTTGCTGTAGTCGATGGTCGAGGTGATGCGCTTGAGGTTCAGCTCGGGTAGTGGAGCGCGCAGATCGGTGCGAAGCCGGAGGATGTGGAAGTTTTCGGCGTCGACCCAGGCGAAGCCTTGATAAAGAAGCGGGATCGTTCCGGCGCCGATGTTTAGCTGGGCAGGCTTGCGGACCTTGTCGGGAATCTGCGCGAAGGCGATAACGTGGGTGGCGCGGCCATCGAGCTTCTGCGTTCCGAGATAGCGAAAGGTGGACTCGGACCGATTGCCGGCAGCGAAGATTGTCCAGAGGGAGGCAAAGCCGGTCCCGTGAGGCGCTTGCTTTTGAGCGGTGGGCGCGGTGCCCTCACGTGTTTCTTCGAGGGTGATGCTGCCGTCGTCTTCTTTCGTGCTGTGGATGATGTACTCGTAGCGGCGCCAGTCGCCGCGGACGAACTTGCTGGTGGCGACGGCAGGGCTTTGCAGGGTGCTGCCGCCGCGTGAGTCGGTGTTGGCTCCGATGCCCGCGACACGGACGGAGGTGACGGTGGTATTGGTGGGCTGGGTCTCCTCGGCGATCTCTTCGCGACAAAGAAGGTTGGGAACACGCGGAAGCTGAGCGCTGATGGTCTCGCCGGTGTTCTGGAGGATGGTGTCGAGCTGAGCGGCGTCTTCGGGCTCGAGCTTGAGGCCGTTCAGCTCTTTGACGGACTTAATGAGCTGAGCCGGAGGAAGATCGATATAAGGTGTGGTGCGGAGATACTGCTGCATGGCGATGGCCTGTGCGGGCGTGGTCTGCTGGGCGTGGGCCGTGATGGGCGCGAGCAGGAAAAGGATTGCCGCATGTTGGAGGGGGCTTCGCATAGCCGGAGAATCGTATGAGGGACACGTGGGGAAAGTCAATGAAGATGCGTTGCTTCGGAGCTTCTGACGAGATTTCATCGCGTATAGACCGTGACAGGCGTTTAATAGTCTTATGGGGATTCAGTGGCCCAAATGGGCGCTTGCTGTACTTTTTCTTGCAGATGGAACGGGGTTCGGGCTGTGGGCGGCGCATGTTCCGGTGTTCAAGCAGAACCTGCATTTGACGAACGGCGCGTTGAGCGCGGTGTTGCTGGCGCTGGTGGGCGGGGCGATCGTTACGATGCCGGTGATGGGGCAGATGATCTCGCACTTCGGCAGCCGGAAGGTCGTGCGGGTGATCTCGCTGGTCTATGTGGCGATGCTGTCCTGTATTGCTCAGGCGAACTCGTACACGATGCTGGTGGTGTGCGCGGGTCTGTTCGGCGGGGCGAAGGGAGCGTTCGATGTCGCGGTGAACGCGCAGGCGGTGGCGCTGGAGAGGCACTATGGCCGGTCGAGCCAGAGTTTGTTGCAGGGGTGCTGGAGTTTAGGCGGACTGTTTGGCGCGGGGGTGACGAGTCTGCTGCTGAAGCATGGGCAGACGCTGCGGTTCAACCTTTCGACGGCGTCGGTGGTGCTGGCAGTGGCTGTGCTCGCGGTGCTGCCGATGCTGGTGACGGAAGAAGAACGGCATCGTGAGGCGGAGAAAAAGAAGGGCTTCATGCTGCCGGATGCTCCTCTGCTGCGGCTGGCGACGATTGCCTTCTTCGGGCTGTTTGCCGAGGGAGCGATTGGCGACTGGGCTGCCGTGTATCTGCGGTCGAATATGAGTGCGAGCCTTTCGCTCGCTGCCGCCGGGTATGCCTCGTATGCGATTGCGATGGCGTCCGCGAGGTTCGCGGGAGACTGGCTGGTGCGGAGGCTCAGCCATGGGGCGATTCTTACAGGAAGCGGCGCGTTGATAGCCTTCGGGTTCGGATGCACGCTGCTGTCGCCGTCGATTCCGGTGGCGGTCTTCGGCCTGGTGCTGACGGGCATGGGGATTGCGAATATTTTTCCAGTGATCGTGACTCTGGTGGGGAGGAGCACGAAGATGGCGACCGGGCCGGCGATCTCCGCGCTGTCGACGATTGGCTACTTCGGGTTTCTTGCCGGGCCTCCGCTGATCGGCTGGCTGGCTGTGATGGTGGGGCTTGAACGTGCGCTGGGAATGGTGGTGCTGGCGGGCGTGGTGGTCGCGGCGGGACCGGTGCTGCTGGCGAGGAACAATCGTGAGGCTCAGGTGGAGGCCGGGGTATGAGGCTCGACGCGCTGTGGCTGGCGGCGGCGATTTTGAGCGAGGTGATTGCTACCTCGTCGCTGAAGGCCTCGAATGGATTTACGAGGCTGTGGTCCTCGGTGGCAGTGGTCGCGGGGTATGGTGCGGCGTTCTACTTTCTTTCGCAGACGCTGAGGACAATTCCGGTGGGGATCGTGTATGCGATCTGGTCGGGCGTGGGGACGGTGCTGATTGCGCTGGTGGGGTTCGTGATCTACAAACAGACGCTCGATCGTGCGGCGTTGCTCGGGATGGCTCTGATTATCGCGGGCGTGCTGGTGATGAATCTACTTTCGAAGTCTGCGGCACACTAGGTGCTGGTGGCGCGCTGGACGGAGTTGATCGCAGATCCTTCGGCTTCGCTCAGGATGACAAATATAACCTAAATAATTATAAACAAACAAGATAATTTCTTGATATTATCTGTACGAGTCCTGCACAGCTACGGGGATTCAATGACTTGCGAGAAAAGTCTGCACGGAATCTGCACAGAACCGGGAGGCGGACATGGCGTTTGTCACCGAAAAAGAGGAACTAAAGCCGGGCCTCATCATCTTCCGGCGTGGCGATGTGGAGCATCGCATGTGGTATTGCCGCATGAAGATGCCGAAGGCCGACCGCTACAAGACAGTTTCGCTCAAAACCTCGGATAAAGAATCGGCGCGGGAACGCGCCTTCGATCAGGACGCAGACATACGGTTTCGCATCAAGCATGATGTTCCTGTGTTCAATCGCCCCTTCCGCGAGGTGGGGAGAGAGTACCTGTTGACCCAGGAGGCGCGGGCGCAACGCGGGGAGATCAGCAAGGCGCGGCCCAAGAAGGTCCGCGCCATCATTGAAGGTGCTTTAGACAAATATGTAGGCTCTACTCAGGTCCACCTTATAGGTGATGAGCTTTGGGGTGGTTATCCGGCATGGCGGCGGGTGAACGGCGCGGGGCGCAACAAGCGCAATGGCGTTCGGGAGGTCAGCGACGAGATGGCCCAAGCCTTCGCTGACCATGAAGCCGAGCGCCGCACCAAAGTTCAGCACACCCTTGGCATCCGGGTTTTGAAACCGATTGAGGTCAAACGTTCCGAAGAGAGAACGGTTCCCTTTATCAGCGATTCCACCATCCGCTTTGAGATGTCCATCTTCGGCGCCGTGATGAACTTCGCCATCAAGAAGCGTTATGTTCCTGCAAGCCAGCGTTTCGATGAGCGCCCGAAGCTCAAGACGATGCGGCGCGACGAGTTCACGCTGGAGGAATACCGCAAGCTCCACACCGTAGGCCGCAAGTGGATCGGTGAGGCGGATAAGCCTTCGAGCATTTGGTATCGCACCGTCACCTACAACATGATTCTGATTGCCTGCAATACAGGCATGAGGCCAGCGGAGATGAAGAATCTCCGCTGGCGTGACATTATGCTAGCAAAAGACCGTGAGGGACGTGAGATTGTTGTTCTGTTTGTGCAAGGCAAGGGCAAATCCCGCAAGCTGGTTGCGCCCAAGAGTGTTGGAGATTATCTGGAACGCATCCGCGCCATCTCCAAAGGCACGGAACCGGAAGATAGAGTCTTTACCAACATTACGGGCAAGCCTGCAAAATCTCTTTATACCAGTCTGATTGCCGATCTTCTGAACGAGGCAAATTTGCGCGAAGGCACGCAGGGCGTGCCGCGCTCCACTTATTGCTTCCGGCATACCTACGCCACGCTCCGTTTGCAGGAAGGCGTGGACGTGTATTTCCTTGCCGAACAGATGGGAACTTCCGTACACATGATCGAGGAACACTATGGGCATGTGAACACCATCAAGCACGCCGACCGCGTATTGCAGGGCATGGCGGGATGGGAAATGCCGCACCCGGAACTGGATGTTACCAGAGCTAAAGCGTCAAAAGCAGCGGAGACGCACGATAAATCCAAGAGAGGTCAGCACCGCAGGATAGGCTGACCCTGAATCTCCCGAAGCCGTTTTGTGCCGGAGCCGTGGCGGAGGCTGGCGCAGGGAGTTCGAGATTCCGATTCTCAGACGGATATTCGTCCTGATTTGCCGCAGCCCCGCCGGGGCGTTCTTAGCGGCAATTTTCGCGCACGTGCCGCCGCTGGCGGCTGTCTTCGTGCGCTTTGTCAGTTCCTGGCGGATTCTTACCTACGGCCCCGGCCAAATCTCTAACGCATGCTGGCACAATTCATCTGCACGTGACTGAATGCTGTCTTCGTCCCATGTCGAAGCGGTCATCATCGCGCGGTTAAGGTGCAGATTGGAGTGTTTCAAGAACAGGTCCTTCTTTAAAGTAAACTCTCTGTTCTTTGCAGCCCTATTGGTCCCATAATGCAGAAGCGTTAGGTTTCCAAATGTCGGAATCATAACGTCACGCGCAAGCAGGGACTTCTGACGTTCCGTCAACGTCTTGTCGTCGACCATTTCGGCAAGTTGCGCCTGGCCTAGTTCCTGTGACGTTGCGATGGTCCCATCTATCAACGGCCAGTGCGGGGGCCAATCCTGCGGCATCATGTGGTCGATATCCAGATTCGCCAGCATAGGGGCGACAGGCTCCTCCGTTCGTTCGGTCCGTAGGGCGTTTTCCAACTCCACGAGAATTGAACGCACTTTCGGCGCATCCAAGCGACCAGGATACATGGGACCGCGCAGGAAAGACGCGCGAAATTCATCGTCTTTGGGCCAGCGTGCGGCTTCTCCTGAAAGCGTCGCGAGGCCTTCGCGGAAGCGCGCTGTCGTGAGTGGACTTTCTTTTAAGCTCTTCAGAATTTGGAGGAAGACCTTGTTGTAATTTTTGTTCGTAAGATCGCAGACCGCTCGTCGCACGATGTAAGACCCAAGGATGTTAAACATCGCATCTTGCTCTGCCTCGGTCACTCCGCTTTTTGCAATCGCGAGGGCCAAGACATACGTCGTGCTCGCTTCCCACGCCCCATATCGCTTTCCAAACCGCCCGATCGATGTGTTGCTCTCCGCATCCAGCATCGACTGATAGGCTTCCGCATAGCTCGCAAGAGTCGCTAGTTGTGCTTCGGCTCCCAAATTGGATTTGCGGGCATAACGCTGATACTCGGCATAGATTCGACCTTGATCGATGTCGTCACGCATCTCAGCTTGCAGAACAGTTTGGATGAACCACTCAATACGAGGTCTCAGGAGACGGCCACGGCGCTCGGGCTGCTTCCACCCATCGCTTTCATATCTCCGCCACTGTTCGTTGTATAGCGTCGCCGCATCCGCATCCTCTGACTCAGCTCGAAGAAAAATATAGTTGCGAATCAAATCTGTCGCGGTTAGTTCTACGCCGTGCCCGTTGAGAGTCTCGAATATCACTTGTGCATCATCTTCGTCGTCCAGTGTGATCGAAATGACAACAAGGTCTTCGAGGATCGCCGACGCCAGTGCTTCGGCGGATTCAGGGCCGGGCTTCCCTGTTTTCGGCAGCCAGGCGTTCATTTGTTCCGCGAAGTACCAAATCGCACCTAGCGCGGGTGGATGCCTAATCCCTATCTTTTTAAGAGTTCCAATCTGTGTGAAATGTTCAGGGAATTTGAGTCGAAGTTCGTTGAGCTTCGTACAGAGAATCGCTTTCTTGTATGCGTCGCGATCATAGAATGTGGGCCACACTTTGAACGCATCGACAGCCTTGTTACGCATGTTCCGTTCATCGGAGTTGCGAAGACATGCTTCCACCACGGAGAGAACTTCTGTATGCCCCCATGTCCTCAACATGATTGAAAGCGCGGCTAGGGCAAACTGAATGGTCGTGAAACGTTGCTGGCCGTCGATAATATGAATCGTCTCGACGCCGATGAGCTTTTTGCGATCTTGAGGGTCAAGTACAACGGCACCCATGAAATGCGGTGTCGCAGGTAATCCAGAAAGCCGCGCTTCAGCTTTTTCCTGTATGTCGGACCAGAGCCGTGACCATTGGTCCGACTGATTCCACACGTACGCTCTCTGGTAGAAAGGAACGCAATACTGCCGCTCAGGTTTGAACAGTTCGATGACAGAGCTTCGCTCTGAGTCCATTTTTCGTCTCCCTCTCTGGACATGCCGCGACCAACAATCCCTCGTAGCCGGTACTTATACGTGTCTCAATCCACAAGTCTACCCTCTGCGCTCGAAGGAACTGAGCGCGTTAAGGCCTGACGCCTGCATCTCTCTGTTGTTTTCTGGCACGACTCTGTGCAGGCCTGCTCCTGCTGGTACGAGCCTCTGAAAAGCGATGCGGAAGTAGACCGAAATTTCTTCTTTCATCACGCGCCCGCGCTTCATGCGGCTTTATGTCAGAGCCGGTCGGAACCCGTCAAGGGTGTTCGCTGACGCTCCATAAACGCGCAGAGTGCGCGCCCTTGACCGAACCCGCCTCGCCCCTGCCCGCCGCACAAGACATGAAGCGGGGGCACTCAACAAAAGAAATTTGGTTGAGAGCCAAAGGCGAAATGCCCTCCTTCACAATCTCGCCCCACGCGGGGCAGCACAGGAGAGCAAACGTCATGGCATACCGCAGCCACCGCAACGCAGCCAGCAGGCCAAGCATCTATCAGACCGTTACCGACCGCATCATTTCCAGCCTCAAAGCAGGCGTGATTCCGTGGGAAAAGCCGTGGAAGACGCCGCACTATGCAGGCGGCCCATTCCCGCGCAACTTCTACACTGGCAAGCACTATCGTGGCATCAATGTCCTTTTGCTTTGGTCGAGCGAATACAACTCCCCGTTTTGGCTTACCTTCAAACAGGCCCAGGCATTGAAAGGCACGGTTCGCAAGGGTGAGCACGGAACGCAGATTATCTTTTACAAGCAGCTTCCCGACCATGCCGAAAAGGACGGGGAAGGCGCTGGCGAGGGGGATCGCGTTCCTTTTGTTCTCTGCCACTACACGGTTTTCAACGTGGAGCAGTGCGACGGCCTCACGCTTCCTGAAATCTCGCAGCCTGCCATCGCGCCCGAGATCGACGAAGACGAGGTTTGCGAAAGTATTGTCACCGGATGGGAGAATCGGCCCGCGCTCCATCTCAACAACCCCTCCGAGTACCGCGCTTACTACCGGCCATCGACCGATTCCGTACACATGCCGGCGCGCTCCCGCTTCGTGGATGCGCCGCACTATTACAGCACCTTATTCCATGAGCTGATTCATAGCACTGGCCACGAAAGCCGTTTGCATCGCACCTTTGGCGACCGTTTCGGAGATGAGCTTTACAGCAACGAGGAATTAGTCGCAGAGATGGGAGCCGCTTTCCTTTGCGCCATCGCTGGCATTGCCAACGAGCACACGGACCGCAACACCACCGCATACATCCAGAATTGGATTGAAAAGCTGGAAGAGGATAACCGCCTCATTGTTCATGCCGCCGCCAACGCGCAGAGAGCCGTGGACCTGATTCTCGGTAGCACGTTTGGGGAAGAGGACGAGACAACCGAAAACGCCGGGGATGCCGCTGTCAGCGGCATCCCCGCAACTTTTGCGGCGAGTCCCATTCAGACGAATGCACTCTGTGCTCAGTTCTGAGTAATGGGCGGATGCCTTCTCAGAGGCTGTCAAGAAACCTCATTAGCTCGCTATCATCGCGCCACCGCTTTTTGCCTCGCTTTGGACTGAGTTTATCGAGCTGCGCCCGAAAACGCTCTGGAGTCAGACGTAGATAACGTTCCGATACGCTGAGATCATGCTGTCCCATATAGACCGAAAGCGCCGGAATCATTCGTCCCATGTCTGCGCCGTGCTTGAACCAAGCAGTCAATCGTTGAACGGCAAATGTATATCGCAGATCTTGCATTCGTGGCTGATAGCGGGCTCCGTCATTGCGGGCGATGCCCGCTTTCTTACGCACCTTCTGGAAAGTCTTGCTCGCCGTGCTTGCTTTTATCTGTGACCCATTCTTGGTTAGAAAGAATTGCGGATCTCTCACTGCCTCTTGTTGATGGTGCTCTCGATGGTACTGCAGCAATATCTCGTACAGATCAGAGCCAATCGGAATCTCGCGCGTACAGCGTGCGACACTACTGTGAAGAGTGATTCGTCTCCTGCGAAAGTCCACGTCCCGGCGCTCCAGTTGAACTGCTTCGCTGAGGCCCGCACCAGTTCCATAGAGAAACAGAAGCAAGGTACGAAAGGTGCGAGGGCCGATCACAGAGTTCAAGTCTCGTTGAGTGATCCCGGCTGCTACCAGCAGCCGCCGGAGTTCCGTTCGCGAATAAACGTAGGGGACAAACGTCTGTGCGGGAAAACGCCGTGGCGGGGGAAGCGGTAACCCGTATATCTCATTACGGGCCTTCCAGTAGCAAAAGAACTGGCGCAGGACACAGTATTTGTTGTACCAAGTTGCAGCGGAGGTTAGAGGACCGTCGAGAAAAGGGGCAACCTGGCTGACGCGGATTCGATTCAGAGGCACATTCCCGAGGCTTCGGTATAGGGAACGCAGGTTTTGCGCACCTTTCATCCATGGCGCGCCTTCGGATTGCCTCGCCCCGATATAGACTTCGATTCCTTCCTGTAGCTTCATCTCAATCCGACCATGCGAAAAGCGGCAACCTTGCGAAGGGCGGCGATGTCGCACTTTGCATAGATACCAACAGATTTCGTGTTGCGGTGTCCCAGGAAGTCGGCGATCTCTTTAAGAGATGACCCTTTCTGAAGCAGCCGGGTTGCACATGCGTGACGTAAAGCGTGAGGCCCCTGATGACGGAGCTCTATTCCAAGTGCGTGCAACCGCCTCGATACAGTTCTCCACAGAGTGGTGTGTTGGAGTGGTCCCCAAGGGCGTCGTTCTCCAAGAAAGACGTGCCGATCATCGACACGCGGTCGGACATATCGAAGATATTTAAGAATTGCCTCCCCCACTTCGTATTGGATCGGATATTGCTGAGTGCCGCCATGCTTGGCGCGCCGAATGGTGAAGACTTCACTCTGCCAATCAAAATCCTCCAGACGCAGGTTGATGACCTCGCTCGCGCGCAATCCATAGACCGTGAACAGAAGTAGGAGCGCCCTGGCGCGAATATGCTCAGGGTCATTCCCTTCGGTCAGTTTTAGCAGCTGGCGGACCTGCGTCCACGTTGGTCCCGTGGGGCGCGGCTCGTTTTTGGGAATACGGGGAATCCGGATAGTGAGTGCGAGATTCTGCACACACCATCCACGCATTTCAGCAAAGCGGAAGAAACTGCGCAACGCCTTGCATTCGTTGGCAATACCGCGGGGCCTGCATCCTTCTGTACGCTTCGCGACAACGAACTTGTCAATGTCGGCCAAGGAAACCGTTTCCATATTTCCACCTTGGGCCGCAAGCCAAGTCAAGAAGCCTTGTGCACGGTTCGAATAGCCGCGAGCCGTCACTGCGGCGAGGCCATAAGTAGATCGCAGGGCGTCGGAGAATGCGTGCGTCTGCTCGTGGAAAGGAGGAGCTGGTGACAGCGCCAATTTGCCATTAAACCGAAACCATGCGCAGACATACTTGATAAAGGATCGTGGGGAGCCATATTGAGAGTGGCCGGGATCTCGAAATGGACCCCGATACTCCGCCCAGAATTCCGCCGCTTTTTCAATCTCATGCTTATGGACGACTCGAAGCTCACGCAAGCCGAGGATTTGAATGGCGTGGAGCATGTAACTCGCCGCACTGGTCAATGTGCGGTGGCTATAGCCCTCTTCGAGCATGTGCCTCAAATACTGCTCGCGCTCAGCACATAGAGGTGCGCAACAATGTTTTTCAATTATTTTCGACGATTTGTAGACCTGTTCAAAGATCATTTCTCCGCCTTAAGTGGAGATGTCTTGGCATCGTTGTGGCCACACTCATTGGGTCGATTCGCGTAGAAGTGCTTTCATTCAGGCGATGACGTTTGCCACTGTCGTCCGACAATTTAGAAAGAAACTTCATGAGTTCGGGATTGTCGCGCCATCTTTTCTTGCCGCGCTGGGGACTCAACTTGATGAGCTGAGCGCGGAAGCGCTCCGGCGTAAACGCGAGGTACTTTTCGGTCGATCTGAAGTCAGTCAAGCCCATATAGATCGCCAAAGCAGGCAACATGCGGTTCAGGTTTGCACCGTGTTTGATCCATTCGGCAATTCGATGCGTCGCAAATGTGTGTCGCAGATCATACATGCGAGGCTGATAGCAGCCATCGTCACGCCGTTGAATTTGAGATTTTCGGCGCAGCCTTCGAAACATCTGTTCAAGTTTGCTATAGCTCAGCCGTTCCCCTTTCTTGTCCTGGAAAAAGTAAGGATCGTTCGTCTCTTTCCGCCTCGAAGTCGTGTACACCTCTAGTACCTTCCTCAGGTCAGGGCCAATCGGAATGATTCTTGAACGATTGAAGCGATTGCCATGAATACTGATAGCACCTTTTTCGAGGTCAACATCCTCTATCAGCAACCGAAGAGCTTCCCCGACTCGAAGACCTGTTCCATACAAGAAGATCAGAATAGTGCGTAAAGTTGCGGAGTCGATCTTGCTGCGTTTGACTTTCCGAGTATTGCGCGCTCCGTTCAACAGGAGCCGAATTTCCGAATGAGTGAAGATGTAAGGGAGAAAAGGCCGTTCACTGACTTTTCGCTTCACCGGCATGGGCAGAACATCGATCTCGCCCCGCGCTAACCAGAAGTCAAAGAAGCCCCGGAGCATGTGATACTTTTCGAGCCAAGTGCTCGGAGAAGTTTTGGGGCCTTCGAGAAATGTCGCGACCTCGCGACTGGTGATCTGGCTGAGTGAAACATCTCCTACCTGCCTGCACAAAGCCGCAAGATAGCCTGCGGGCCAGCTATAGGCAAGGCCCTCGTCTCGCTTTCTTTGGACATAAGTGTCTATTGCTACATTGAGCTTCAAAGTATCCCCGCCAGGCTGAAGGCTGCCACTTTTCGCAAAGATCGTCGGTCATATTTCGCATAGATGGCAACACATTGAGTGCTTCGATGTCCAAGAAAGTCTGCGATCTCCTTCAGTGAGCTGCCCTTTGTTAATAGGCGGGTAGCGCATGCGTGGCGTAGTGAATGGGGACCACGATGCTTTGATTGAATTCCCAGTCTACTGAATTGTCTTTGGACGACGCTGTATATCGCTCCCTTGGAGAGGGGACGATACGGAAGCTGTGCAGTTAAAAAGAGGCTCCGGCACGCGCAACTCGGACGTCCGTAGCGTAGATAGTCGAGGATGGCTTCACCCACTTCATACTGAATAGGAAACTGTTGGACTCCACCGCGTTTGGAGCGCTGGACGCAAAACGTCTCGCTCCGCCAATTGAAATCCTCCAAACGAAGACGTGCTACTTCGCTAACCCGTAGACCGTAGATCGCACAAAGGAGAAGCAAGGCACAAGTGCGCAAATCCCCGGAGGTCTTGTCCTGGGTCGAACGGATCAGGCGGCGCACATCGGCCCAACTCGGTCCTGCGGCAAGTTCTGTGTACATGGGGATACGTGGACCGACGATACCGCGCCAGATACCGGGCGGAGTCCAGCCTCGCTCCTCCGCAAAGCGGAAGAATGCACGGAGCGCGATGCAGTGACCAGAAATCGTCAAAAGGTGGACGCGAGCGTCACGTTTGACGGCTAGAAAATCGTCCACATCATAGACCGAAACGAGAGATAGGTCGCTGCAACGCTCAGACAGCCATTGCAAGAAGTTCTCTGTTCGGGTGACGTAGGCATTTATTGTGGTGGACGCGAGCCGCCGCATTTCCAATGTGTTCTTGAATTCCGCAACCTGAATATCGAAATATCCGGTTGGCCGACCAGGTAAGTTCAAAACACCAAGAAAGCGCAGCCACTGGCGTGCAAATTTAGCAAAAGTGTCGGGAGAAGTCTCGGGGCGTTTGCCTACTCGTTCATCTCCGTCATCATTGGCCCAGCGCACTCCAGCTTGTTCGATTTCAGCAGGTTCAACGCACCGCAAACTGACAAGTTCCATCATGCGGACGATGTGGACGAGGTATGTTGCAACCTCTAGGACACGATGCGCACTCCAGCCGATTTGGAGTAGATGGGCGAGATATTGCTCTCGCTCTTTCAGGAGCGGTGCTGCGCGATGTCGTCGCTGAGTGCTTAACCTGCTAGAGAGACTCTCGATCATCTGGCCATCTCCTTGATGTCATCGGAGTTCCAGTTGGTCCCACAGAAAGTACGCTGAGCCCGGTGCAATGCGTTGTCGCGTGTGAACGGTCATCTCAAGTCAGAGGGCCGCCGCATAGCAGCATGTCATCTTACTGCTTCAATCCCAGTTTTGGATACTCCAGCCTTGGCTCGTTTCTTCTGCCGCTTTGATGAGGTTTCTCTTGATGAAATCTTGATGGCAGGAATCGCAGTAGGCCAAATGGATTTGCAGCAGAGCCCATTCCTCTTCTGATAGCTCTCCGGAGAAAAAGCGGGAGCATAGCGCTGCCAACTCCTCGTGCAATTTTGCGGTCATGGTTTGCCTCCTCTATCTGGTTACCCCAACCTCTCTTACAAATTTGCCTTTCAGGGTATTTGGAATCAATACAAAGATGCGAGTTTGGCCAAACTTACTCATAGGGAGCTGGTCAGGGAATTCAGGCGAGGTAAGCGGTTAGCCGACTCATTGTTGATGCCGCCGCCAACGCGCAGAGAGCCGGGGATTGCATCCTTGTCAACACCTTTGAGGAAGAGAACGAGATGACGGATGATGCGGCAATGCAGCTTCTGGCGGCTTGCTGAGACAACAGCATTCAGTTGGCCGCAGCCTGCGCAGCAAATAGTGGAGGTATTTATGACTTGCTGTTCAATGGGAGGAAGCCGTTTTATGGCGGGCACCGGCAGTCTTGCTGACACAGACCTGGGAAGTCACAAACTGCCAGTGCCCTTGGACGATCCTCTGTCGGAATCGCCCATCTCGGAGGTTTCCCCTCTCTCGTTGTTTATGAGCCAAGGGGCTGGTCCCACGCTTGCCTCAGTCATCTCGTCCACGCGTTTGTAGAACTGATGAATCTCCATGACGCCGAAACCCAAAGCCTGAACCACTTGCATTTGAAGGCGCATTGAATAGTTCGTTGTTAGCTGGTTATCCTCAAACTTTCGGAGCCAGGCAACGGAAATTCCTGTCTCCTTTGAAAAGTCCTCAAGACTCCAGCCCTTTTCGGTACGAAGCTGGCGAACTAGGACACCGCAACAACGGTGGTATTCCTCCCTGTAGCGCCGCATCGCGGGATCGCTCCGTGGCTTCATTTCCTAGACCTCTTCCCAGGCTTTCGCTGTTTCGGTGGTTGCTGAATCTGGTCGTATTGGGGATAGCACTCTGGATGATCCGGTAAGAACATCTGTCCGCTTTCGGCAATGGGGTCGTCTTCGATGGAGACAAAGTGCGACACCCTTGCTGTCGGCAGGGAAAAAGACTCGATAGAGATGGACCACTCGGTGCGATCAGCAAACACCACGGTCACATAGACTATGCTGCGCTCCGCTTGAGAAAACCTTATGTGATCGACCTTCTTTCCCTTCACGCTGTAATCGAAGAGAGTGCCGTGCTTATGCTCTAGGCGAATCGTCTTCACCCGTGCTTTGCTCATGATTGTTCCCTCTCTCCGTTGGCTTCGTTCTCCAGAAGCGCTTCATCGGGAATATCCGATAGCTCTTCAGCCCGGTGCGCAAATTCCGCAAAAGAGAGATTGAAACCGATGCTGAGGCAGTAGAGAAAATAAAAGTCGGGATTAGGGTCTTTTCCAGCTTCGAGATCACGCACGAATTCAAGCGGCACCTGGCTACGCTTTGCCAGCTCTTCCTGCGTCAGACCCTGCTCGTTCCGCAAAATGATAGAAAGAGCGGCATGAGCAGCAACAGCGCGTGTGCCCCGCTCTTGCCTCTCAACTTCGGGAATGGCGTTGATGCCCTCCGCCACCTCTGCCTGCGAAAAACCACGTTCTACGCGCAAAGCACTCAGAGCTGCCCCTATGGCTTGGTTGAACTCCTCACGGCTGATCCTCATATTCCCTCGGTTTCCAGCTCGGTGAACTGTCGTTCCGCACAAAACTTCAATCCAACGTAGAGGTTCTTCACCAGCTTGGCGTCATTCTTGAACGGCACCGACCTGTCACCAATCAGGTCAATACCTGCTTTCCTGGCCCATGCGTAGGCCGCCGAGACCATCAACTGCCTCGCGCGCTCTCCGCTGATGCCGTGCATGGCTCCGATGGTCCTTTGCGATTCGCCGTCATGAACGAACTGCACGAGCATCCGGTAAGCCCGCGCGAACTGCTGCCTTCCCTCCGGCGTAGACTTAGGGATGCTGTGGGAACCAAAACTGAGGCGCGGTGCTTTACGAGGGAGTATGTCTGCATACTTCTCACGGATGATGGTCATAGGAGAGGGGTCAGGGGGAACTCGATTGGCTGGAAGCCGCGCAATCCGAGAACGTTGCCGCCAGTGGCAGTACGCTCGTTGCCTGATCCACTCCACAGCGTCTTTGTCAGACAGGCGTGGCGGCACTCGCAGGCCACACGCAACAGCCCATTGTTCGGCCAGAATTCGCGGACAAATGCTGAGGGCTTTGGCAAGCTGATAGAAGTCGCGCTCCATCAAATGAACCTTGCCAGCAACATATCGAGCGAGATAGCGTTCCGTTACGTCTCCCAGTTTCTTGCTTAGCTGTTCGTGGGAAATGTCGCCACGCAATAGTTCAATCTGCGTGAGCAGATGAAGGCTGAAATCGCCTCGGATACGCGGAGGATGTTGAGAGCCTCGCATGTCTAGAATAATCGCATAGTTGGTTATGATAATCAACTACTTGCATATAGTATTCATATATTTGGGCTTATGCCGCTGCGCGTGTTAGCTTTCCCTTGTTTTGATTATCACGGGAAGACAATTACGGGCTGCACGCGCTCTGCTTGGCATGGAGCAGATTGAACTGGCAAAGCGCTCGCGCGTGGCGGTAGGAACCATCCGAAGGATGGAGTCGTTTGATGAAGAAGTTGGTGCGCGCACGTCAACGCTCTCTCAAGTACAGAAGGCATTGGAGAAGGCTGGAGTCGAGTTCCTAAACGACGGACAACCGGGTGTACGGTTGAAACGCTCTTCCGGGAAGGTGTAGACCCAAGGTCACCGTGACGTGGATACAGCCGAACGCGGTAACATTCGAGGATGAATCTTTCCTCTTTCATTTGGGCCGTGGCGGACTTGCTGCGTGGCAAGTACAAGCCCCACGAATACGGCCAAGTGATTCTGCCATTTACGGTTCTGCGTCGTATGGACTGCGTTCTTGAGTCTACGAAGAAGGCCGTACTTAAGGAAGCGGCGAAGCGCGAGTTCTCTGCTGCCAGCGTCAATCCGTTTCTGACCCGTGCTTCAGGTGCCACGTTCTACAACACCTCGCCAATGGATTTAAAGGCCATCATCGGCGACCAGGACAATATCGCCGCCAATCTAGCGGCCTACCTGCACAGTTTTTCGCCTAACGTCAAAGACATCTTCGCCCGTTTCAAGCTGGAAGCGCAGATCGACCGGCTCGCCAACGCCGACCTACTCTACCTCGTCACCGAGAAGTTCAGCAAGATCGACCTGCACCCCGACAAGGTCAGCAACGCGGACATGGGCACTATCTTCGAGGAATTGATCCGCAAGTTTGCCGAACTGTCCAATGAGACCGCTGGCGAGCACTTCACGCCGCGCGAGGTCATCCGGCTCATGGTCAACCTTATCTTTGCAGAGGATGACGACGTTCTTTCCAAACCGGGTGTCGTTAGGACTATTTACGACCCGACAGCAGGTACGGGGGGAATGCTTTCGGTGGCAGGGGAATGGGTGCATGAGCACAACCCGAAGGCACGGCTCACCGTATCCGGCCAGGAGCTGAATGACGAGTCCTACGCAATCTGCAAAGCGGACATGCTCATTAAGGGGCAGGATGTGGCGAATATCAAACCGGGCGATACGCTCGCCAACGACGGCCATGCGCATCAGGTGTTCGACTACATGCTTTCTAATCCGCCGTTCGGTGTTGAGTGGAAGCAGTCCGAGAAGGCCGTCCGCAAGGAGTATGAGGAGCAGGGTTTCAACGGACGCTTCGGACCGGGGTTGCCTCGCATCTCCGATGGCTCGCTGCTCTTCATGCTGCATTTGGTGAAGAAAATGCGCCCGCTCGCCGATGGTGGGGCACGGTTCTGTATCGTCCAGAATGGTTCGCCGCTGTTTACGGGTGGCGCTGGTTCGGGAGAGAGCAATATCCGGCAGTATCTCTTGGAGAGTGATCTAGTAGAGGCCATCGTCGCGTTGCCAACGGAGATGTTCTACAACACTGGCATCTCGACATATCTGTGGGTTGTAACAAACCATAAGCTTCCTCACCGCAAGGGCAAGCTGCAGTTGATCGACGCCTCCGGCTTCTGGCAGCGGATGCGAAAGAGCTTAGGGGACAAGCGCAAAGAGCTTAGCCCGGAGCACATCGACGAGATCACGCGCATCTTCTGCCAGTTCAAGGAAGTTCAGCGCGATGGGGCTCCCATATCGCTCATCTTCCCGAATGAGAGCTTCGGTTACCGGACGATTACGGTCGAGCGCCCCTTGCGCGATGCTAAGGGCAAGGTCGTCTTCGGCACCAAGGGCAAGATGAAGGGGAAGCCGATGCCCGATGCCGACCTACGCGATACCGAGAATGTGCCGCTCAGCGAGGATGTGGAGGTCTACTTCGAGCGCGAGGTGTTGCCTCATGCGCCGGACGCTTGGATTGACCATGAAAAGACGAAGGTGGGGTATGAAATCCCGTTCAACCGGCATTTCTATGTCTTCAAACCGCCACGGGAGCTTGCTGAGATCGACGCCGACCTCAAGGTCGTCACCGACCGTATCCTGACGATGATTGCGGGGTTGAGTGCATGAGCACCAAACTCGTGTTGAAACACTCTGAGTTCTCGGAAGTGCTCGCCATCATTCGGACTGGCCGCGCCAAAGCATATGAGGCCGTCAATGTAGCTTTGATTGAGACCTACTGGGCAGTTGGTGCACATCTGTCCCACAAGGTAGCGGAGGCAGGCTGGGGCAAAGGTGTCGTGAAGGAGTTGTCCGCTTGGCTTTTGGCGCAGGCTCCAGATTTAAAGGGCTTTTCTGCCTCTAACCTATGGCGAATGAAGCAGTTCTACGAACTGTATGCCGACAGCCCAAAACTCGCAACGCTGTTGCGAGTTTTGTCGTGGACCAAGCACCAGTTGCTGGTTCAGTGCAAATCCGCTGAAGAACGGGAGTTTTACTTGATAGCGGCGACTCGCGGCCACTGGTCTCACCGTGAGCTGGCGCGCCAGATTCAGAGTTCGGCCTTCGAGCGGACGATGCTCGCTGATCGAAAACTCGCAACACCGTCGCGAGTTTTGCCGCAGGACGCCACGGGCGTCTTCAAGGACAGCTACCTGCTCGACTTTCTGGATCTACCGCAGCGCCATAGCGAGACGGATCTGCAAACATCGCTGCTGCGCAATCTCCGTCAGTTTTTGATGGAGTTGGGCGACGGCTTCGCTTTTGTCGGCGAGAAAGTGCGCGTCCAGGTGGGTAATCAGGACTTCGAGTTGGACCTGCTCTTCTACCATCGTGACCTGCAATGCCTCGTCGCGTTCGAGCTGAAGACAGGCCGATTCGAGCCAGAGCACATGGGCAAACTGGCGTTTTATCTGGAGGCTCTTGATCGCGACCGAAAGCGCCCGCATGAGAACCCGAGCATTGGCGTTCTGCTTTGCCGCACGAAGGATGATGAGGTTGTGGAATACGCGATGAGCCGCCATCTCTCGCCCGCGCTCGTCGCGCAGTACGAAACCCAGATGATTCCGAAGACTGTCCTCCAGCAGAAGCTCCACGAATGGAGCCAGATGCTCCAAGCTCCCGAATCGTCAGATGAGGACGAGCTATGAGCTTTCCCCATTACGAGCGGTACAAAGACAGTGGCATGGAATGGTTGGGTGAGGTGCCGGAGCACTGGCAGGTAAACCGTCTCAAGCAGATTGCAGACGTGTTTCCAAGCAATGTAGACAAGAAGGAGTATGCAGACGAAGTTCCGGTACGGCTCTGTAATTACACCGACGTTTATTACAACGATGTAATCACGGCAGATATGGAATTGATGAAGGCGACAGCCTCGCAAGAACAGGTTGACAAATTTACCCTGCGATCTGGCGACACCATTCTGACCAAAGACTCCGAAACTGCCGACGACATTGCCATATCAGCATATGTCCCCAATGATCTTCCGGGTGTTGTATGCGGATACCATCTTTCCATTGCTCGCCCCAAGCCTGACGCCGTTGGCGCGTTCATTAAAAGAGTATTCGACGCTGCCTATATAAGAGCACAGGCAGAGGTGGCAGCTAATGGGCTCACCAGGGTTGGGCTGTCGCAGTACGCTCTGGACAATCTGCTAGTAGCGTATCCAAATCGGAATGAACAATCTCAGATAGCGCAATTCTTAGATCGAGAGACGTTGAAGATCGACGCGCTGATTGAGGAGCAACAACGGCTGATCGAGTTTCTGAAAGAGAAGCGCCAGGCGGCCATATTCCACGCCGTAACGAAAGGCCTCAATTCAAATACTCAGATGGTGGATTCCGAGATCGGGTGGATCGGCCTAATCCCTTCGCACTGGAGAATCGTCCGCCTTCGTCTGCTTGCAGATGTTCGTGGCGGAGTCGCAAAAGGGCGTAACTTCGGCGAAGCTGAAACTGTTCAGGTGCCATACCTGCGAGTTGCAAATGTTCAAGCCGGGTATCTCGATTTGGGAGATGTAACGGAGATAGAGATTGAACCCCATGAACTTGAACGATACAGGCTATTACCTGGCGATGTCTTGATGAACGAGGGTGGGGACTTCGACAAGCTCGGGAGGGGCGCCATCTGGCGAGGACAGATTGAAGACTGCATCCATCAAAATCATGTCTTCTCCGTGAGGCTGCATGATGTCGAGCCGGAGTGGGTGACTCTGGTTAGTTCATCGGACTGCGGGCGCTTTTACTTCATGACCCGATCTAAGCAAAGCACCAATCTTGCATCGATATCTTCTTCGAACCTACGCGAGTTACCAGTACCATTGCCACCAAAGAATGAGCGTAGAGCCATCATCGAAAAGGTGACTGCACATAACAAAGCTGTAGATGCACTCATAGAAGATACCGCCCGTGCAATAGAACTCATGCAGGAACGCCGCAATGCTCTCATATCCGCAGCCGTGACAGGCAAGATCGACGTTCGCGCTTCCATGGAAAAGCCAATAATGAGCGCGACGCAATACAGTTCTGGTTTCGCGCATCAGTTGCTCGCCGCGGAAATTCTTGACCGCTGCAATAGCCAGCGTATGGGCCGAATTAAGCTACAGAAGCTCATTCACCTTTGCGAATATCATGGCCAGGTGAGCGAGGTGCAAGGGGACTACAGCCGCAAAGCGGCAGGTCCGTTTGATGCGAAGGCCATGGCCGGTATCAGCAAAAACCTCAAAAAGCAGAAGTGGTTTGAAGAGGTCAAGGAAGGCGAACGCTATGTGTATCGACCCTTGGAAAAACGGGGCGAACACAAGAAGTATCTTGCCCATTGGCAGGCCGAGATGCCACGGATTGACGAAGTCCTCAGTTTGCTTGGGAACTTCAGAACCAGAGAATGCGAGATCGTTTCGACTCTCTATGCGGCATGGAACGACTTGCTGATCGATGGTGGACTAGCCGATGATGCCACCATCTTGCATGAGGCTTCTAGCGCAGAACGTTGGCACAAGAGCAAAGAGCAGATAGCCCCGGAAAGATGGAAGAAGGCGCTGCAATGGATGAAGGACAAGGGATTGGTTCCGGTAGGCTATGGCAAGCACACACGACATACCGCCGTACAGATCGGAACCGCCCCTGAGGTAGCCCATGAGCCTGCATAAAGAGATTCACTTCGAGGTAGAGATCGCCGAGCACCTCGGGCAGCATGGTTGGGTATATGAAGAAGGCGTCTCAGCGCAGTACGACAGAGCGCGGGCGTTGTTTCCGGAGGATGTGATTGCGTGGGTGCAGGAGGCTCAACCGGAGGCTTGGCAGGCGCTCGCCAAAGGACACGGTCTTGCCGCCGATACACGACTACTCGACCAACTCCGCCAGAATCTGGACACACGAGGAACCCTAGACGTACTGCGGAACGGTATCGAGCTATTCCCTGTAAAGAGCAAGATTGCCCTGGCGCAGTTTCGTCCTGCCTCAGGCATCAATGCCGCGATCATGACCAGGTACACGGCCAACCGTCTGCGCGTCGTCCGGCAGGTTCGTTACTCCGAAGGCAATGAGAACTGCCTTGACCTCGTCTTCTTTTTGAATGGCCTGCCCGTCGCCACGGTAGAACTGAAATCGGACTTTACCCAGAGCGTCAAGGACGCGGTAGACCAATACCGGTTCGACCGGCATCCGCAGCCAAAGGGCCAGAAGGCCGAGTCACTGTTGAGCTTTCCCGGTGGTGCGTTGGTTCACTTCGCCGTCAGTAACTCCGAGGCTCAGATGACGACCAGGCTGGCAGGGCCAGCGACTCGCTTTCTACCATTCAACAAAGGAGACGACGGCGGGGCTGGCAATCCGCCATCTTCGTCAGGCCATCGAACTAGTTATCTATGGGAGGAAGTCTGGGAGCGTGAGAGCTTTCTCGACATCCTGGGGCGTTACCTCGTCACCGAGAAGGACGACAAGAAGAAGCTGACCCGGTATCTGTTCCCGCGCTACCACCAGCTTGACGCGACTCGGAAACTGCTGAAAGCCGTAAAGACGGAAGGTGCGGGCGGCAAGTACCTGATCCAGCATTCGGCAGGTTCGGGTAAAACAAACTCGATTGCGTGGACGGCACACTTCTTCGCAGACCTGCATGATAGCGAGCACAAAAAAGTCTTCGACTCGGTCATTGTCGTCAGCGACCGCAATGTGATTGACCAGCAATTGCAGGATGCCATCTTTGACTTCCAGCGCACCACCGGCGTCGTGACGAGCATCAAGGGCGTCAGCGGCAGCAAGAGCAAGGAACTTGCCGAGGCGCTCTCGGGTGATAAGAAGATCGTCGTTTGCACCATCCAGACCTTCCCGTTCGCCCTGGAGAAGGTCCGTGAGCTTGCAGCTTCGGAAGGCAAGCGCTTCGCCGTAATCGCGGATGAGGCGCATAGTTCGCAGACAGGCGAAGCAGCCGCAAAGTTGAAGCAAGTGCTCAGTGCCGAAGAGTGGCAGGAGATCGAGGACGGTGGCGAAGTTGGCTTCGACGACGTGCTACGGGCGCAGATGACCGCCCGTACAGCCGACAAAGGTATCACTTACGTTGCGTTCACGGCGACACCCAAGGCGAAGACGCTGGAGTTGTTTGGACGAAGGCCGGAGCCAAATCAGCCAGCCGAGCCGACGAACTTACCCGAGGCATTCCATGTGTACAGCATGAGGCAGGCAATCGAGGAGGGCTTCATCCTTGATGTGCTGGAAAATTACACGACCTATAAGCTTGCTTTCAAGCTGGCGCATGACGGCAAGGAGTACGACGAGACCGAGGTGGAACGCTCCACTGCGATGAAGGGCATCATGCGATGGGTGCGCTTGCATCCGTACAACATCTCGCAGAAGGTACAAGTAGTCGTCGAACACTACCTGGAAAATGTGCAACCGCTGCTTGCAGGTCACGCCAAGGCGATGGTCGTAGTCGGCAGCAGGTTGGAGGCAGTACGCTGGCAACTCGCGATGCAGAAGTACATTCAGTCGCGGGGCTATCGCTTGAGTGCGTTGGTCGCGTTCTCCGGCGAGGTGATCGATAAGGCTTCTGGCGAAGACCCGTTTACCGAGAACAGCAAGGTGTTGAACCCAAACCTTCGGGGGAGAGACATCCGGGAAGCCTTCAAGACGGACGAATACCAAATCCTGCTTGTAGCCAACAAGTTCCAAACTGGCTTCGACCAGCCGCTGTTATGTGGGATGTATGTAGATAAACGGCTCGGCGGTATTCAAGCAGTACAGACGCTATCGCGTTTGAACCGCTCCTACTCCGGCGCATTCGGTATCAAAGACACGACATTCGTCTTGGATTTTGTGAATGAGGCCGAAGATGTATTGGAGGCCTTCCGCACCTACTACACGACCGCAACGCTGGAGGATGTGACCGATCCGAACCTCGTTTATAACCTTCGCGCCAAGTTGGATGCGGCGGGACACTATGACGAGTTTGAAGTTGACCGGGTTGCGACTGTCGAGTTGAACCCAGACTCGAAACAGGGCGATCTTGTTCGCGCTCTGGAGCCGGTCGCCGATAGACTGGTACGCCAGTTCAAGGCAGCGCATGACCGGTGGAAGGCTGCGAAGACTGCATCGAATGATGGTGCAGTCGAAGACGCTCACGCCGAGATGGAAACGCTGATGCTCTTCAAGCGTGACATGGGCAGCTTTGGTCATGCCTATACTTTCCTGTCACAAATCTTCGACTATGGGAATACCGGACTGGAGAAGCGAGCTATCTTCTACAAGCGGCTGATGCCGCTGTTGGAGTTTGGTCGCGAGCGCGACGGTGTCGATCTTTCGCAGGTGGTGCTGACGCACCATATTCTGCGTGATCGTGGCAACCGGACATTGCCGCTTGGCGAAGGAGACTCGCCTACGCTAAAGCCACTGACAGACGCCGGCTCCGGCTCGGTGCAGGAGAAGGAAAAGGCGCGTTTGGGGGAGATTATCGCCAAGGTCAATGACCTTTTCGGAGCGGACACTACCGAGGGTGACAAACTCGTTTATGTGAACGATGTCATCAAGGGCAAGTTGATGGAGTCCGACACTCTGAGGCAACAAGCGGTGAGCAACAGCAAAGAACAGTTCGCTAATTCACCCGATCTGAATCACGAACTTATCAATGCCATTATGGATGCTTCTTCGGCGTTGTCTTCTCTCAGTAAACAGGCACTTGAGTCTGAGCATATACGGAGCGGTCTCAAGGAGGTCCTTCTAGGACCAGCACAGCTTTATGAGGCACTGAGGGCACGAGATTCGGCAGTCGGTATTGAGTAATCTCGCCCCTACAATCAGCCAATATCTATGGTCCATGAGGTAGGTGCAAGCTCTGTATTTGACTGGGCCCACTCCGGATGCTGCTCCAAGCCTAAACGTCAATATAAGAGACTGTGTGCCCTTGCTCCGCCAGCTCTTTGCAAGTCCTAGAAAGTCCGCACTTGGCGAAGAACGGGAGTTCATCGGCCCTTTTGCCTAGAGATACCATACAGAAATTCCAGTCGCCATTTCTGGGGCGTGTCTGAAGCCAAGTAGTATCAAACTGGGGATAGTGAGTCGCGAATAGTTTGATAAGCTTCTGCCTGTAAGCACCGTCAGCGCTGAACAGCAACTGTGCCGTTCGCCGAACCTGCTCTGTCAGGTGGCTCATTCCACTTGACTTCGAAACGATTTTCGCGAACATCAGGGTTTTTGTGTTGGGGTCCAGCATGTCGCAGAATTCAAGCTGAGATCGGCCACCGCCGAAGAAAATGTTCTTGGCATCACAATTTAGAAATCCATGATTCTCTGAGCAAACTTTGTTGTACTCTCCTTCGGAGTGGGCTCCGTTCCATGCAGTTAGCGCGAAGGGCGGAAGCGATACCCTGGCGATGGAGTCAGTGACATTCTGGACGAAGTCTATTGAAACTTCATACCAAGCGCCGGAAGACAAAACGTAAACCCGCGTCCCGTCGGAATATTCATAGCCGAAACAATCAAAGACAGAGACATCTCGCGGTGTCCCACCGGAGTCATCGAATGCGTGGACGCGGGACTGTTTTGCTACCTCTAAGGATGGGACGAGGCCACTTCGCGAGAGGCTATTGATCCAGCCCTCCATCGTTAGGTAGGGAGATGATGCAGGATTCTTACCGAGCCTTCCGTAGACATACGAATCCGCGATAAACATCTCTCCTTTCCTCTGCGAAGGAGTGAACATCGCAATCTTGCTTCTTGCATTAGCATCGCTTAGATCGATTCCGAGCTGTTCCTCCAATAGATAAATGGTCTCTTCATCCTTCAATGGACTGATGTTGTCCATCTCAGGCCAGTCTTTTTTATAATCAGCGCTTCCGAACCGGTCTAAAGCGATATCGAAGACGTTCACCAAGGCCGAAATGGGAAGGGTGACTTTCAGGCTCGTACTACCTCTGATGGTCTTTCCTAGTGAAGGACTGATACTTGGAACACCTTCCAACACAGCGACCAAGTCACGGTCGAAGTCGACCCCAAATTCCTCGACAGAGGATGCGCGTGGCGCTCGTTCACTGGCCAGATGCCATTTTGCGAATACCTGCTCAGCTCGGATCTCGACGAGTTCTTTTCTTGGAATCACATTTAGGGCGACCCGAAGTCCAAAATCCCGCTCAAGCCAGCTATCATCAAGCTTCTGCCAAGCGTGACCGAAAGTCACAACAAAGGTTCTTCCCGAGTGACGAAGAACAAGCAATCCTCCGGGAGCCTTTGCTTCCATATCCGTTCCAATTGGCTGTGCAAGCAATGATCCGACAGGTGCTACCCAGACCGGAGCTGCGTCATTAGCCGCAGGAAGGGGTATGAAAAACCCGTCAAGTGGCTCAGATACGGGAATCGCCAACTCGCGAAGGGGGCCGATCAACTCATCCTCAAAAGCACCAAGTTTCTTGTCTTTCAGAAGAAAGATTGTGAGGCCTATCTTCCGGTCAGACATCGCTGATAATCTCCTTTGGCCAAACAGCCTTGAGGCCTGCAGCTATCAAGTTGCATGAAAGTGATTGTGGAAACTGCGTACCACTGTACATGAGTGACATGGGCATACCCGCTGGTGCATGGACCTCAGATCATTGACTTGACGACTCGGTTCGAGATGAGATGGTGGCGGGAAAGGTAAGTCTCCGCAAAGCCACTGCAAGGGCGTTACGCTGCTTCGCAGCGGGTGTAAGGCTGACACGTCACCCCCAAATGGGATGCTGCCGGTAAACCGACCCTTTGGTTTGGCTCGTAATCGTTAACGCGCTTTGAATCAGACGTTTGACGATTTACAACTCCGACACGGCGGCGATGCGTTTACGCGCGTAAACGCGCGAGCAGTCCAGAGCGTGCGGCGTGTAAACGCGCTGATAGGCAAGGGCTTTCAGCAATCGAGTGCTTGACGGCCAAAATCGCAGGGTGCAAGCTGGTTTTGAGGCGGGCTTTCCTATGAGCACTCCCCGCATCCCGGCTCCGTTGCAGTCTCCAGCCTCGCCGAGTGGCGAAGCGCGTCCGGTTCTTCGTGCCAAAACCATTGCAACCAGGGTTACGCCGGAGGAGCTAGCCGAGGTGGAAACCGCCGCCGAAGGCTCGGGGAAAACCTTGGCCGAATGGCTGCGCGAGTTGGCTCTGAAAGCCGCGCGGGAGCGTCCGGCAGACCCCACGGAGTTGATGCTGGCCGAGGTTTCGGCGCTGCGATACATGCTCCTGAATCTCTTCCACGCGACGGCCCAGGCGAACGCCGAAGGCAAGCATCTGCTACCCGATTCCGTGATCAAAATCCGTGACCAGGCCAACCTGCGGAAGCTTACCGACGCCCGGAAACTTCTCGCTGAGTTTCTGTCCCAGGAGGGACCGGACGGGGGCAAGCAGTGAGCCGCCCCATGCGTTTTCCAAGCCGGACGGGACGGCTGTTCTGGTTCCTTTTCTGGCTTGCGGTCGGGCCGCTGGTGCTCATCTTCCCGGCTTCGGCTTGGCTCGCGTGGACCCTTGCACCGCTCCAAAAGGTCTACCTTACGACCTATGCCGCCAGCTCCGTAGGGGCCGGGATGCCGCACAGCGAATTGACGATCCGATGGGTGATGAAGACCGCGCCCAGGCGGAAGCCGATACCCGCTTCCGCCGAGGATGTAGTCTCCGGCCCGGACCCGAAACTGCCCGTCATACTCTCGCCCAAAGCCATCGCGGAGGGTTGGCGTGGAGTGGCCTATAGCGCCCCGGAGAAAGTGCCCGCAAATGCGCTTGCCAAGGGATTGCAGGAGTATGTCTACGATGGCGTGAGCGTATGGTGGTTGTTTGGCAGGCCCATGCTGAACAGCCTTGCCGTGCTGATGCTGCTTTATGTGTTCCGGCTTTGGATCAAGCAGGGTTTTGGGCAGCGGCGAGAGCAGGAGGAACGCCACGGACGCAGAACCAAAGGCCCGGAGCTGGCATCGGTTTTCCGGTGGCGCAGCACAAAGACGGACGGCATCCGTTTCCGTCTGCGCTTCGAGAATCGCCTTTTGCAGTGGCTTCCCTTTGGCCCAACCTACTGCATCCCGAAGCGTCTTGAAGCCAGCCACATTCTGATGATGGGCGACACCGGCGCGGGTAAGTCGAACGCCATCCGGCAGCTACTTCGCCAGGTGCGGGAGCGTGGGGAGAGCGCCATCATCTACGACCCGGCAATGGACTTTGTGAGCGAATTTTACTCGCCCGCGCGGGGCGATTTGATTCTCAATCCGCTGGACCAGCGTTGTCCGTATTGGAGTCTAGGAAACGAGATGGACCGCGACGAAACGGCTACGACGATCGCCGCCGCGTTCCTGCCGGAAAAGGAGTACGAGAAAGAGTTTTTTACCGATGGGCCGCGCCGGATACTTGCCCATCTACTCAAGCGGCAGCCGCAGCCCAGGGACATTTTGAGCATGATGGCCGAGCCGTCGCGGATCGAGTTTGCGGTGAAAGGAACGCCGCTGGCCGCGCTGCTCGATGCGGGAGCGCCCGCACAGCGGGCGGGTGTGCTGGCGAGCTTAAACATGGTAGCCGACAGCCTGGAATTGTTGCCGGAGTGGGAGCATACGAGGCCGACGTTTGCAACGGCGGAGTGGTACACCGCGCGTAAGCGTTGGGTGTTTCTGACTTCCACTCCTGCCTACCGCGCGAAGATTCTGCCGCTTCACTCCGTGTGGCTCGATTTATTCATCCTCCGCATAATGGGCTACTGCGAAGACCAGACGGCGAAGCCGGTATGGTTCGTGCTGGACGAGCTGGCAAGCCTCAACAAGCTCCCACAGCTCCACACTGCCGTCACGGAAAACCGCAAGTATGGGAACCCTGTTGTGTTGGGCTTTCAGGGACGCAGCCAGCTTGAAAAACGATACGGCCAGGATGCCGAGGCCATGCTTTCGCAGCCCGCAACCAAGCTGTTTTTCAAGACCACCGAGCCACGTGCGGCCAAGTGGATTTCCGATGCCATTGGAGAGATCGAGGTCGAACGGTTGAAGGAATCGCGCAGCATGAGGCTGTTCGGCAGCAGGAAATCGTATGCGATGGAGATTGCGACCAAGCCGCTTGTCATGGCTTCGGAAATCTCCGGCTTGGAGCCATTGCACGGCTTCATCAAGCAGGAAAACCACGTTTTGCCGGTTTACTTCCAGTTCGCAAAGAAGCACGGCAGACAACCGGAGTTCATCGAACGTAAGTTGCCGGAGATTGCGCCCAGGTCGTCATCGCCGACGCAGGTAGTTCGCACCGAGCAATCCAAATCATCGGCGGTCCAAACCACGCTTCCACTTTTCGATGCGTCCGCCGACCAGCCCACCGACAAACCCAAAGAGGCGTTTGTGTGGGATGAGTCCAAGGGGATTGAGTGAGGCAAAGCGCGTTCATCAGAAGCTAGGCAAATGCTCGCGGATTTGAATGGCGCTATTGGAAGATGGAGAGATCAATTTCATCAGCCATCTTCTCGTAGCCCGCATCGTTAGGGTGTAAATGATCGTCAGATGCCAAATTCGGAATCAGTCTGCCTGGGTGTCTAGGGTCGCGCATTACGACATCAAAATCGATCACCCCGTCGAACCCTTTGCTAGTCCTGATCCAATCATTGACGGCTTGCCGCGTTCGTTCTTTCGCCTCGGTATGGTAGTTGGCGATAGTGGCTCCCTCGGTTGGCATGATCGTGCAGCCAATTATGCGGATTCCGCGCGCGTGCGACAACTGAATAAGTTTCTTATATCCAGCGACAATCTCGTCCGTTGTCGGCGCATCGACCGCTGGTGCAAGAAGCAGATCACCAAGCCGCGCTCCTGGAAATCCGATGTCGTTTGTTCCTTCCAGCAGAACGATTTCAGAAACGCCGGGCACTCCCAGAGCATCTCGTTCAAAACGGGCCACGCCGGAGACACCCAGACTTTTGAAGGGGCCGTCATTTAAGAGACGGTTTCCTGCCACGCCTTCATTGACCACGGCAAATGCCAGCTTGTCATCTGTTCGCTGCAAACGGCGAAAAAGATCACTCGGCCAGGTACGGTCTGCTTCAGGAGTGCTTTTGTCGCCATCGACAATGGAGTCACCGAACGCGACAATCACTCTGCGTCCGGGCCGACTGGCAACCAGTACCCTGCTCAAGAAGACCAAGCTGTCGGAAGTCTTCTCACTCTTCACAACAAAGTCCCGCGTGTGATCGCCCTTTTGCGTGATGACGGACTTTTTCAGCGCCAATGAGTGCCAGGTGATTGACTTGATCTGCTTTGGCACATACACGCTGATGGCGAGTTCTGAGCCGTTCGATACAGATAGAGCGACGGGGTCGCTTATGAGGTCCGCCCCAGCAGGAATTGTGATTGTGTCGCTTCCAGCGAATGTCACCTTGCGCAGTGAACTCGGAACTACATCCGTATTGCTCCGAGCGATTCCAACACTCACACCGCCCAGCAGAAGTGGCGAGTTTCCATATTCATTAGAAAACTGAAGGCGAATCTGCGAACCGCCGAGGCTGATTCGGACGCGTTCCCTCACCGTCTGTCCCCTAAGGTTCAGCAGCTCCTCATCCGGGTCTGGATCGGCGGCCTCGGGACTGGAGGCCCAAGTGGCGATCCACTGCGGCTGCTGACTGAGGATAGGGAGCGGCAGCATCCACAGGCACGCTGCGAAGGCTGCTTTGAGCCAGACGTGCGCACGGCACGAGAGAAGCCATTCGCGTCTTCCGGTCCTCATTTGGCATCCGAATACACGGTAGGGCTCATATAGACTTCGTCCACTAAGTAGTCTCCGTTTTTTTGCTGAATCAATGGTGCTGCGGCGTCTCGGAACCGCTTAAAGGCCGGATCGGCATGGAGAGCGTTCCAGTTTTTCTCCGCAGATGGGCGGTCGGCATGGGCCAGTAGATATACAAACGTATCCTGCCACGCAGGATCGTTGTCTTTGGGAACCCAGTCCCCTATCGGATGAAGACCGTGTTTGGCTTGCAGAGGGGAGACATCTCGAAATATAGACTCCAAGGCTGGTGCTTCGCCGGAACGCGCGTGATAAATCATCAGTTCATACAGGTGATCGGATGCCGCTTCGACAGGGCTGGGGCGCAAGCGGCTTTGCTGGAACACCATCCCTGCAAGAAAGCACACACAGGCCAGAAACAAGAAACGGAGCAAGCTAAAGACCCTGTGATCGTTAGCGGCGACTTCTCGACTTCTCACGTGATCTCCTCTCGAACTGCTTCCATAGCATTGAGTCTAGCGGTAATTAGTGTTGATTATGTGGCCACAAGTTTACAGGGCGAGCCAGACTCCCGTGAAGTCGCTTATGTTTACTCAGGCATAGAATCTTCCTATGCTGACGATCTCCAAACCGCTGTCAGCTTCACAGGTACGGACGTACCATGAGCGGGAGTTTGCGTCGGAGCGGCAAAACTATTGGAGCCGCGACCAGCAGGGATATAGTGAGTGGCAAGGCAAGCTGGCCGAGCGGTGGGGCTTGGAAGGTGCGGTTGTCAATGAGCACTTCGCCAGGCTGACCGAAGGCCAGCACCCGCACACGGAAGCCCAGCTTGTTCGCCATCAGGTTTCCAAAACCTATGAGGGAAAATTCGGTAAGGACGTAACGAGCGTGGAGCACCGCGCCGGGTGGGATGCTACTTTCTCCGCGCCAAAGTCGGTTTCTCTCACGGCCCTTGTGGGAGGCGACGAGCGCGTAAGAAAGGCGCATCGGGAAAGTGTACGTGTTGCCCTCGGAGAGCTGGAAAAGTACACGCAGGCCCGCATCGGCAACGTCCATGCGCCGGAGACAACTGGCAAATTCGTTGCGGCTACCTTCGAGCACGATACCGCGCGGCCTGTGGACGGCTACGCCGCGCCGCAGCTTCACACCCATGCTGTGATCTTCAACGTCACCGAGCGCGACAACGGACAAACCCGCGCCTTGCAGCCGCAGGAGCTATTCGCGTCGCAGCGCGTCGCTACCAGCCTGTACCGTTCTGAGCTGGCGATGCGGTTGCAGGGCTTGGGCTATGAGCTGGAGCGCGGCAAGCATGGACAACCGGAGATCAAGGGCTACACGAAAGAGTATCTGGAGGCCAGCAGTCCGCGCCGGGAGCAGATTAAAGACCATTTGCGCGAGATGGGAATAGACGGAGCGGGAGCCGCGCAGGTGGCCGCGCACCGGACGCGGGATAGCAAAGAATTGCTATCGCCGGAACAGGTATTAGAGAGACATCGGAATCTCGCCGCGCAGTATGGACATCAGGCCGATAAAGTTGTGGCCGAGGCGCGGGAGCGCGGCCAGAGTCACGTACACGAACCCGAATTGAATCGAAGTGCAGTGACCGCGCAGCAGGCCGTCACGTATGCCCGCGATCATCTTTTCGAGCGTTCCGCCGTGCTGGACCGGCGCGAACTTCTGGAAGCGGCGCTCAATCGCGGCATGGGAGAAACAACGTATGCCCATATCCGGCAGGAGTTCGCGCAGCGGGCCGCGCGAGGCGAGTTCCGCACGGTCGATCATGCCGGAGCAGGCCAGCAATACACCACCGCTGCCATGCTTCGCATGGAACGCGAGATTGTTGCAAAGATGCAGGAAGGCAATCAGCGCGGGATGAGTGACCCGATGCTGGTTGATGGACGTATACGCATTGCAACGGAAGACCGCCACCCGGAACTGAATACTTCGCAGCGCCAAGTGGTCGATGATGTGTTTCTCTCCCGCGAAAAGATAGTGGGGCTGGATGGCGTCGCTGGGGCTGGCAAGACAACGACACTGGCCGTCATTCGTGAAGGCGCAGAAGCACAAGGGTACAAGGTCGAAGGTTTCGCGCCTACGTCCCGCGCGGCGCAAAAGCTGGCCGACGCTGGTATGGAAACATCCACGTTGCAAAGGCATCTTGCGCGTGGACAGCAGCCGGACACCGGAGAGCGCCGTCTGTATGTGCTCGATGAATCCTCGCTTGCGTCCACCAAACAGATGCACGAGTTTGTGAATCGCCTGCATCCCAATGACCGCGTTTTATTGGTGGGCGACCGAAGGCAGCATGAGTCGGTAGAGGCCGGGCGTCCCTTCGCGCAGCTTCAGGACGCGGGCATGAAGACAGTCAAACTTGAAGAGATTGTCCGCCAGAAAGACCCGGAGCTGAAACAAGTAGTCGAGCAACTGGCGCGTGGCGAGGTGCGCGAAGCCGTGCAGGGTTTAGAGCGGCAGGGCCGCGTTCATGAGATTGCAGGACATGAAGAACGCATCACGGCCATAGCGAACGAATATGCGAAGTCACCGGAGGGGACGCTGGTTGTCTCGCCCGATAATCGCTCCCGCGTGGAGATCAATCTGGCGATTCGTGCCGAGATGCAGGAGCGCGATTTAGTTAGTAAAGACGAACATCGCATCCATGCGCTTGTGCCGCGCCAAGACCTTACCGGGCCGGAGCGCACATGGGCCGCGCGGTACGAGTTCAACGACGTAGTACGCTATGCCCGCGCGTCGAAAGAGACGGGCATGGAGCACGGCGAATACGCGCGGGTCAAGAGCGTTGACGCTGACAAGAACCTGTTAACCGTGGTGCGGGCCGATGGCTCCGAGCTGACCTATGATCCTCGCAGGCAGCAGGGCGTCTCCGTATACCGCGAGGAACCGCGCAGCTTTGCTGTGGGCGACCGCATCCAGTTCACCGCCCCCGCAAACGATTTGAAGATTGCCAACCGCGAATTAGGGACGGTCGAGGCTATCAGCCAGGATGGGCGTCTCTCTCTCAAGTTGGACGGAGGTCGTGCCGTACAACTCGATCCGCATGAACATCCGCATCTCGATCACGGTTATGCGGTGACGAGCCATTCCAGCCAGGGGCAGACTGCCGAGCGGGTATTGATTCACGTTGATACCGGGTTGGCCGCGAAAGACTTGCTCAACAGCCGCATGGCTTACGTTGCCGTCTCACGCGGAGCCGAAGACGCGCAGCTCTACACCAACGACCGTGCGAAACTGCCGGAGGCGTTAGGGCATGACGTTTCCCACAAGAGCGCCCACACACCGACGATCAAACCAGAGCACGCCATCACGCCGAAGCAGCCGGAAATTGCGCCCGTTATAGAACACGGCATGGGCTTGGGGCATAGCCTCTAATGAATCAAACGAAATCACCGTAGCTGACCTCACGAGCGTCCGTAGCCGCAAGGATATGAGGATAAGTGCTCTCATACGCATTCGTTTCTGAGTCGTGTTCCGAAAGCATTGAGAGGTAAGGCAGCCGAAACAGCGTCGCCTTCATCGCGTGCAGAATGTCGAGACTGATGTAGCTGAGAAGCGGCATTGGAATGGGAGTCATGGGAGGCTTCATCTCAAGCTCAGTAAGAACCTCGATTGCCTTGATATGTTTCGCCCGATCTTCCAACAGCAAATCGCAGAACTGACCAACGATGATGCGGGCCGCAGCGATTTTCTCCCGCTCCATTGCATCGGCATCTTTGGGATACTCTTCGCCTTCCGCTCCGTCGAGCCTCGCTTCGTTTTTCCATTGCGGCAGACAGAGTTTGACGGCGTGGACGAACAGCCAGTCGTAATCTTCATTGGCACCTTTTTTTCCCGTTAGAAGAGATTGCAGAAGGTCGAAACCGATTTGAAAATGTGCCTGCCGTACATAGCCGTGAGCCGGAATGTCGATCCGGCAGGGCATTTCAAGTAAGGCGAGATGTCTCTCGCCTTCGCTCCTAAACTCGATTGGGTCATTGCAGGTTTTGCCGCAAACGTCCGCCGACATCTCTCTGTGCCACCGGCTCAGCCAGCGCATCGCTCCGCTCGCGCGGAGCTTTCCTAAGATCACTTCCGTGTCGTCTTCATAGTTCGCCAGCGGGTCTTTGCCCAGCAGCGGGATCAGGAAATCCCAGCGGATCATTTCTGTGCGTTTGTTTCGGGCAGAAAGATTCTGTTGCTCTCTTTGTTCCAGCGTGAGATCAGCAACCGGGCCGTCGCATCGAAAAGCAGGATCGTCAAAGAACGGTTGAACATGCGCCAGTGAACGATGCCCGTTGACTTCAAGCAGACTGACAGGCTGTTTACATGCAGGGCAGCAGACTTTCAGCAAGCCGCAGTCGTTAGGCTCCAACCTGTTAGCATCGACATATTCGTTGAGTGCGAGGCTATATCCGAAGAGCATGGCCCAATCCTCCGCATGGTGCCATGATGCTCCGGTTTGTGCCGAAGAGCAATGCGAAGGCTCAATAGGAAAGGGCAATGCTCACTTGTTTGCAAGATGCTATGGAACGCAGATTGAGTGAAAATGCAGCCCCATTTAGGTGGCCAGTGCAACAGGCTTGAGAAGCTGAGGATTGGAGAAGACCTCCAGTGGTGTCCTGAAGGCTAGCACGGCGCGTGGCCGGTTGTTAAGAAGTTGTTCCACTCGATGCACTTCGTCCTGGGAGATTGCAGTGAAGTCCGTGGACTTCGGGAAGTATTCGCGGACAAGGCCATTGGTGTGTTCGTTGAGTCCACGTTCCCACGCGTGATAGGGCTTGGCGAAGAACGTATCTGCATCCAGCGCCGCACCGAAGATCTTGTGCCGTGCGAACTCAGCTCCGTTGTCCATGGTCAGCGTAAGAACCTTGTCGATGTCTTTGGAGAGACGTGCTTCGATGACATTTGCCACAACATCGGATTTTGATTCAGCAACGAGAGCGAGACGAACGAACTTCGATCCGCGTTCCACCATGCTGACCAGCGCCCCTTTGCGCTGGCTGCCGACGATGGTATCCAGCTCCCAGTCGCCAACACGTGACTTTTCTTCCACGATGGATGGCCGCTGACCGATGTCCACGCGCCCGGCAACTGGCGCTTTTCTGCGTGTGAAGTCGAACCGTGAGCCGAAGCGGCGATAGCGGCGACCGCCACGACGAAGCTGTCGGTAGAGATGGCCACCATCGATCTTATTGCGCCAGACGTGCCAGTAGATGCGCTCATAACTGACAGACGCCAGCTCTGTCTGTCGATGTTTGAGCCAGCCGCCGATCTGCTCCGGACTCCAGCCCAGGTGCAGCTTCTCTTCCACGAAGGCGATCATCGCAGGCGTCAGCTTTGAAGGACGCCGTTTGCGATCTCGCTGACGCTTCTCCGCGCAGGCCTGCGCCTGGTGGTAGTAATACTTGCCGTCCACCTTGTTTCGTCGCCGCTCCCGCCCGACGGTAGAACGGTGAACCTTCAGGTCACGAGCGATCTCCGCGTCCGAGATGCCCCGTTTCGTGAGGACTTGAATTTGTATCCGGTCATCGAGACCCAGGTGTCGGTATGCCGCCAAAATGCACCTCCAGTGGCTTAAGCCACTGGAGGTGCATTTACCCCAATTCCTTGTGCTTTTTACGACCTTGTTGCACTATGAACTTGAAGAGGCGGCACAAAACCCCTGCACAGTTCCTACACAGCCAAAAACAGGCTATTTATCTCTCCATAAATCAGGGATTTCCAAAAATCAACTCACCCGATCAGGATGACAATTCTGAACGGAGCCTCATCTGAAAGGGTGATTTTTAGAGCGGAACGCTCCTGACGAAATGCTATCGGCATCCCGAGCGGGCTTTTTTGCGGCCAGCGTTACCAGCCCCGGGTCTGGAGAAGCTGGGACTCTTCGAGAGCAGCGGCGGCGAGGCCCTTCATGGTTCCGGTGACCTGCTCGCTGGCTTCGGCAACGATCTTGGGATCGTTGTAGTGCGTCGTCGCGATGACGATGGCCTTGGCACGCGAGACGGCCTCGGCGCGCTCCTTCGGGTCGTTCTCGACATCGAGCGGAGTAGCGCGCTCCTTCATGAAGATTCCCGATCCGACAAAGACGGCCTCGGCTCCGAGCTGCATCATCAGGGCCGCATCGGCAGGGGTGGCGATGCCGCCGGCGGAGAAGTTCGGCACGGGCAGCTTGCCGGTCTTGGCGATGATGCGGATCAGCTCGTAGGGCGCCTGGTGGACCTTCGCGGCGTTATACAGCTCGGACTCGTCGAGGACGGTCAGGGCCTTCATCTCGCGGGCGATCTGGCGCATGTGCTGGACGGCGTGGACCACATCGCCGGTTCCAGCCTCGCCTTTGGTGCGGATCATAGCCGCGCCTTCCGCGATACGGCGACAGGCTTCGCCGAGGTTACGCGCGCCGCAGACAAAGGGTGTGGAGAAGGCGTGCTTGTCGATGTGGTAGACCTCGTCGGCGGGGGTCAGAACCTCGGACTCGTCGATGAAGTCGACGCCCAACTCCTGCAGGACCTGCGCCTCGGCGAAGTGGCCGATGCGGGCCTTGGCCATGACGGGAACGGAGACGGCCTCGATAATCTCCTTGATGAGCTTGGGGTTAGCCATGCGGGCGACGCCGCCCTCGGCGCGGATCATGGCCGGAACGCGCTCGAGCGCCATGACGGAGGTGGCTCCCGCCTCTTCGGCGATGCGCGCCTGCTCGACGTTCATGACGTCCATGATGACTCCACCCTTGAGCATCTCGGCCAAGCCGGTCTTGAGGCGGAGGGATGAGGAGGCGAGGTTGCCGTTCGAGGTGTGGTCTGCCATGACGAAGTTCTCCTTGGGAGCCGCGGCGGTTGATGATTTTGAGTTTCCGCGAGAGTTTCAGTTTAGCAGTTTGTTTCTGCGGTATGAAGAGAGAGGGGTTTCCGCGAAATAGAACGACCGCAAACCATTAACCAGAGGGTGCCGCATCGCGGAGTTTTTGCAGGATTTTCAAAAAATATTCACGTCACAGACGAAAGAGGAGTACAAACTTCGCAGATGGGGTACGTGTGCGCCCCGGAGGATGAATGAGCGCAGAGCTGACGATTGTGATTCCGGCAAAGAATGAAGTAGAGATGCTGCCAAGGTTGCTGGAGTCATTGACCCGGCAGGACTACGAAGGAATGGCGCAGACCCGGGTGATCGTGGCGGATGCGGGTTCTACTGACGGGACGGTCGAGGTGGCGCTTAGCTTTCGGGACCGTCTGATGGTCGAGGTGATTGAGGGTGGGCTGCCTTCGGTGGGACGTAATGCGGGAGCGAAGATCGCCACGACTCCTTACGTGCTCTTCATGGATGCGGACGTCGAGCTGACGGAGCCTACGCTGCTGCGGCGCGCTCTCTGGAGGATGCGGCGCAGGAAGCTGCACCTTGTGACGACGAGCATCGGATGCAGGGAAGGCGGCTTCTTCGACAACGCGCTGTACGCGGGCAACAATTTCATGCAGTACATCGGTTCGTTCCTGAAGCCGTTTGCGACGGGGATGTTCATGTTGTTCGACCGCGAGGCCTTCTGGGCGCTGGGCGGCTTCAACGAGCGCGCCCTGTTCGCCGAAGACTACCTGCTGTCGAAGGGGGTGGCGCGGACGCGCTTCCGCATCGTGCGCGGCAAGATCCTGACGACCAACCGCAGGTTCCAGAAGCTCGGACATGGGCGTATGGTCTGGATGTTCTTCAAGACCATGATGCACAGCTGGAACGACAACTACTTCCTCCGCGACCAGGGGTACTGGGAGGAGCCGGGGGTTTAACGGCTCTACTCCTTCGGTCGAGTCAGTCCCACCTGCTCCAGCATTGCCGGATCAACTCGTACAAACAGCGCTTTACCGCGGGCATGTACGGTCCCATCGGGCGAGAGAATCTCAGCCTGCTGGAAGTACTTGCGTCCTTCGTGCCGAAGATGGCGGCTGGTGACGCGCATCGGCTGGCCGAGCGGCACCGGGCGAAGATAATCGATCTCCATGTGGCGCGTGACGGCGAGGACGCCGAGCGGGCGGTTGAGCTTGCTCATGGCCTCATCGAGTAGCGTGGCGACGATGCCGCCGTGGACGTATCCGGGAGGACCTTCGTAGCGCTGGTCGAGCTGGAAGTGAGCAGTCGCGGTGGGATAGCCGGGCTCGCTGGCGTCGATGGTGAAGGTGAGGTGCAGGCCCTCGGGATTGGACGCGCCGCAGCCGAAACAGTGGTTCGTGCGCTCGTCGATTGTGGGGTTGCTGGAGGCGGTGCGGGTTTTCTCTGCTGTAACCATCAGTATTTCTGATGCGGGCATAGCGCGGGAGGACTCAACCCGCACAGGCAGCGAGGATGCCTGCGCCGAAGCGGTCGAGCTTTTCGAGGCTCATGCCCTGGATGGATTTGAGTTCTGCAAGCGTCTTGGGGCGGGCAAGCACGATGCTGTGCAGGGTGCTCGTGCCGAGAATGAAGAACTGCGGCAACCCCAGGCGCTCGGCCTCGGAGTTGCGCCAGTCGCGAAGGCGCTGGTCGAGAATCTGTTGCTCGGGAGTGAGGGCGGCGGCAGGCTCGGGACGTGACACTACGGGGCGGGTGAGTGGCTCGAGGCGTGGCTGCTCGGCACGGGGCTGAGGTTTTCCCGTAGAGGCGGGTTTACTCGCTGAGGGCGCTGTGGGCTTTGTGGCCGCAGGTTTGGTCGCGGAGACGGGCGAGGGTTTTGCCGCGGGGGCCTCGGTATTGCGGCAGAAGGCGATGATCTCGGCACCGAAGCGGTCAGCCTTCTCCTGGCCGATGCCGGGGACGCGGAGAAGCTCCGCGACGGTCTGGGGGCAGGCTTCGACGATGGCATTGAGGACGGAGTCGCCGAAGACAATGAAGGCGGGCTTGCGGGTCTTCGCGGCCTCCTCCTTGCGCCACTCGCGGAGGCTTTGCTCAAGGGCTTTCTGCGCTCCCGTAAACACCGGGGGAGCTTCGCGCGACGAACGGGAACTACGAGAAGTGCCCGTCTGCGAAGGCGAACTCTCCCGTTTCGAGCGCGAAGATTTGCGCGTGGGGGCGGTGTGGTCCTCCGAGGGCAGGACGACGCCGAGGTCGTCGCCTTCGTCGCGGTTGCGTCCCTCGTGGGTGAGGGACGCGCGCTTGTAGGAGATGACGTTGCCTTCGGGATTGGTGAAGGTGTCGCTGGTCAGCGTGACCAGACCGGCGCGGGTGAGGGCGTTGAGGTAGCCGTCGAACTGGCGGCGGTCGATGCCGAGGGCGAGCTCGGTGTGCAGGCGACCCGTGGCCTTCGGAGGCGCTCCGTCGAGAGCGCGAAGGATCGAGCGGAGCTGGCGTTCTTCCGAGCCGGTGGGCTCACGGAAGTTCTGGGCCTGCGCTCCCTCGGGCGAGCAGAAGTCGCAGTGGCCGCAAGGGCGGTGGCCGTCGGCGGTGTCTCCAAAGTGGCGGATCAGCGCGGTCATGCGGCACTGCGGAGTCTCGGCGAAGCGGGCCATGTGCTCGATCTGCGAGCGGCGGAAGGCAAGCTGCGACTCATACCCCGAGCGCCAGTTATTCTGCCCGGTCGTGCGCAGGCTGCCGGAGATGTCGATTGCCGCTGCTCCCTGCGCGATCAGTTTTTCGGCGGTGCGCTGGAAGGTTTCGAGGTCGAGCTTTGTCTTTTTGCGAAGCTCTTCGGGGTCCTGAAACTCGGGCGTGAGCGCGCGGGCCAGCCGGTCCAGTTCGCTCGCGGGAGGGTAGTCGCGCTCGAGGAAGAAGTCGTGCATCTTGCGATCGGCGAAGGAGTGCAGGAGCACGGTGCGTGAGGGCAGACCATCGCGGCCGGCGCGGCCGATCTCCTGGTAGTAGCCCTCGACCGAGCCGGGCAGCGCAATGTGGATGACGGTGCGGACATTGGGCTTGTCGATGCCCATGCCGAAGGCGATAGTGGCGACGACGGTCTCAAGCTGTCCAGCGAGGAAGTGGCGCTGGACGCGCTCGCGGGTTGCCGGGTCGAGCCCCGCGTGATAAGCGGCGGCGCGTCCTCCGAGCTTCGAGGCCAGCTCTTCCGCCGCCTTGCGCGACGGCGCGTAGACGATGGCGGGGCGGCTCTCGGCGGGCTTCAGCAGGTCGACGACGAACTGGCTGCGACGCGGCTTCGACATCTCGACGACCTCGATGGCGAGGTTGTGGCGGCGGAAGCCGTGGATGAAGAGTGCGGGGTCCTGAAGCTGGAGTTGGGTGGCGATGTCACGCTGCACCGTCGGGGTCGCGGTGGCGGTGAGGGCGACGATGGGCGCGGGGCGAAGCGAGGGGAGATAGTCGCCGAGGGTGCGGTAGTCGGGGCGAAAATCGTGTCCCCATTGCGAGATGCAGTGCGCCTCGTCGATGGCGATCAGCGCGGGTTTGCGCTTGGCGAGCATCTCGGGGAAGCCGGGGACGCGCATCCGCTCGGGGGCGATGAAGAGAAACTGGAGGGTGCCGTCGAGGTAATCGCGGCAGGCCTGGCGCGACTCGTCGCGGGAGAGGCCGGAGTGGATGCGAGCGGTCTTCAGACCCAGTTGTGCAAGCTTCGAGGACTGGTCATCCATGAGGGCGATCAGCGGCGAGATGACGAGCGCGGTTCCTCCGCGGGCGAGCGCGGGGAGCTGGTAGCAGAGGCTCTTGCCTGCTCCCGTGGGCATGACGAGCAGCACGTCACGCCCGTCAGTGGCGGCGCGGCAGACGGCCTCCTGGTTGGCGCGAAAGCCGGAGAAGCCGAAGGTCCTGTGGAGGAGATCTGAGAGTGCCTTGGAATCCATTGCCCTCTGTCATCTTCGCATATTGTTTGCCTTGCGAGGGGATTGCAGGGTGCCAGCGGAGATACCGGACCGCTATACTTCGGGCAATGAACTGGAAGCGATCCCTGCTGCGCCTGCTGATGACGGTAACGATGGTTGCCGTTGTCGTGGGTCTGCTTGCGCTTCTGCTGCACATGGGGCAGCCGCAGGTGGGAGTGGTGGCTTTCGTGCTGTTGCTACCGGACCTGCTATTTGGTTTAGTCGATGTTCCGGCTTCGCTGTGGACGGTGGAGGCTGCTTCGTCTGGGCTGCTTCCAGAGACTCCGGCTCCGAAGGCGCTGTTTCAGCGTCCCCCTCCTTCTCTCGTATAGATCACGAAAATCCTGATGCGCACAGCTTTTGTGGCTGCGTGTCTTCGTGCGTGATGTATGGCCGGACCTGCGAATGGTCCCGGGAGAACGATGGATATCTTCGATGCACTGTTTCTGTCCTCGCTGCTGGGGGTAAGTGTTGTCTTCGGCAGTATCTTTTGCCTGACGCGTCTTCGGGCGCGGATGCGAGGGCGTGGGTTTTATCCGAGTACGACGGAGTTGGGGAATGCTCTCCACCAGCTTCAGAGAATTGCTCAGCCACAGGTGCGGTATGTGCTGGAGGAGAAGCTGGACGAACATGAAGACGAGGATGATGAGGCCGGGCCGGACGACCCTGCGGCGCATCTGAAGCGGCAGCTTCGGAGGATCAGGAATGGGGAAGAGGTGGAACGACTTACGATCTTCAGAAGATTCGGACGCTGACTTCTATATTGATTTTGACGGATACAGGCCTGCGATTCAGCGTAGCTGGCTCGAATCGGTACTGATTGACCGCCTCGATGCATTTCTGGTCGATAAGCGTGGCCACGTCCGCATCTTTGGATTTCATGGTTTCGAGGCTCGATTTGATGACATGAGCCTCCTGAACCTGACCATTCGTATCGACTGTGAGCTGAACTGTAGTGATGGTCTTCCCCCACTTTATCCGTTTGGCTTCCTCCTTGGAGAAATGTGGTTTTACGGAATAAATGAGTTCGGGAGGAGTTCTGTCGTCTTTCACAGAACTTGGTTTGGGATGATCAGTTGTCCCATTTGTCTCCGGAGCCTGCTGTGGCGTCTGACTCAAGGCAGAGCAAGAAAGCACGAGGCAGAGAAGGATTTTTGGGAAGATCGAGACAGCCATAGTGTTAGAAAGATACCGCAGATACTTCAACTTCGCTGTGCTCCATCCAGAAGGGCAAGATAGGGAATCCAATGCGGTTGCTGGAGAATCTGAAACATAGCTCTTCAGATTTTGGAGTAGTAAAGGAGCGAGCCAGATGCTGTATGCAAGTGCGGTGACGGCGATGGTGGTTGCGGCCCTGGGTGTCGTCGGGGGCGTGTGGTGGTGGCTGCGTGTTCGCCGCAGGCACGAGATCGAGCAGTATGCCATCGACGCGGAGGAGTTGCGCAGCCTCTTGGAGACGGAGTCGAAGGTGCTGCTATTCGACGTGAGGCTGCCGCTGGACCTGCTGGCCTACTCGGAGATGATTCCGGGGGCGAAGAGAATCGCTCCGAAAGAGATTCTGGCCGACCCCACGCTGATCCCCGCCGACGTGGATGCCGTGGTGTACTGCACCTGCGCGTCGGAAGAGACCAGTCGCGAGATCATTCGGCGGGCGCTGTCGATGGGCTTTCGGAGGATGAAGCTGCTGCGCGGGGGGCTGGAGGGGTGGAAGGCCAAGGGGTATCCCGTGGAGCCGTACAAAGAGTCGTTTCGTCTGGATACGTCGGTTTGAGAGGCGGGGAAAGAGGCAAGACTTGAACCTCCAATGTATAAATTCTCTATATCTTATTGATAAAAAATAATTTGATCTTCCAGGGGCTATGAAAGTGGTTCAGAATTGGCAAATAGCCGCAATCCTGAACCGCGAGTTCATTGCAGTGGGATGACGGATCAATAAATAACGCGATTCGCCTCGGAAGCAGTGCAGTAACTGAGGCAGTAAAAGGGGTTGCCGCGAGTAGCCGCAGAGGGGCAAAATCCTTGATTTACGGGCATAAATGCCGTAAAATGTGAAATGTGGTCTGTTTTCCTTCAGCCAGACGCTGAGGGAAGACTTATGCACATCCCACCAGAAGAGGTATCTGTCCAATATGGCAAAGCGTCGTGGAAATCCGAACTGGGGCAAGCCGGAGCCGATCGGTCCCGTCGTCCCAACGGTAACATCTTTTGAGCAGGTCGTAAAAGAGTTCAAGCTGACGCCCGACCAGTACATTCGGTCGACCCGGTTGCGGGAATGGGCGCGCCGGAACAAGAACTCCAAGTACATCCCGGAAGCCCTGCTGGAGGCCTGGGGCTTCGAGATCGAATCGACCCTCTAAGCTGTACCGCATAAGTTGAAGTAAGGACGCCGCCCAACTCGGGCGGCGTTCTCATTTTTGCGTCGAACGTATGATGGAATGAGTCGAAAGATAAGCGACAGGTGAAGTCGAAGTATTCGACTGGGAAGAAGAAGTTCGACAGGGAGAAGGAGAACGAAATGTTTGCCGAGGTCAGCGAAGCGGTTGCGGAGATACGCGCGGGCAGGATGGTGGTGGTGGTCGATGACGAGGACCGCGAGAACGAGGGCGACCTGACGCTGGCCGCCGAGTTCGTGACCCCCGAGGCGATCAACTTCATGGCGAAGTACGGTCGCGGTCTGATCTGCCTGACCCTGACCGAGGAGCGTGCCGACTACCTGCGTCTGGGGCCGATGACGCAGGAGAATACCTCGCGCTTCGGGACGGCTTTCACGGAGAGCATCGAAGCACGCGAGGGTGTGAGCACGGGAATCTCGGCGGCGGACCGCGCCCATACGATCCGCGTGGCGGTAGATCCGTCTTCGACGGCGCAGGATCTTGCCCGTCCCGGACACGTGTTTCCCCTGCGGGCTCGCAAAGGTGGAGTGCTGGTACGGGCGGGGCAGACCGAGGCCTCCGTCGATCTGGCCCGGATGGCTGGGCTGGTTCCTGCGGGCGTGATCTGCGAGATCATGAACGATGACGGCACGATGGCCCGCGTGCCCGACCTAGTGAAGTTCTGCGAGGAGCATGGCCTGAAGATGGTCACGGTGGCCGACCTGATCCGCTACCGGCTGCAGAACGAGCGTTACATCCATCGTGTGGCGGAGTCGGTGATGCCGACGCAGCACGGCGAATTCCGCACGATTGCGTATGAGAGCGAGGTCGAGGGTGGGGAGTCGCATGTGGCGCTGGTGTACGGCGACGTCCGCGACGACGAGCCTGTGCTGGTGCGGGTCCACACGCACTGTATGGCGGGGGATGTCTTCGGGACGACGCTGTGCGATTGCCGTGCGGTCGTCGAGAACTCGCTGCGTATGATCGCGGAAGCGGGGCGCGGGGCGTTTATCTACCTGCACAACGGCGGTCCGGGCTTCGGGATCGACCGGGGCGTGACGCCGCATCGCGTGATCTTCCACCGCGACCATCGCTCCCGTGAGCGCAGCGAAGACCGCGCACAGAGGACGCTGCGCCAGGTAGGGCTCGGCGGACAGATTCTTTCGGACCTCGGGGTTCACAAGATTCGACTGCTCACCAACACACCGACGCACGTTCCCGCGCTGCAGGGCTTCGGAATCGAGATCGTCGAGCAGGTTCCGGTCGAGGTCGTGCTTACGGAGCGGTAACGGTCAGGTTGAGCGTGACGGCGTGGCTGATGGGTTGACCGGCGGCGCTGGTGGCAGTGACCTGGTACTGATAGGTTCCGGGCGGGGTGGAGTTCTGTCCCGGTGGTGGCGGCTGTTCGGAGCGGCTGCTGACGGAGGCGCTGCCGCCGCATCCAGACACGAAGGCCGTCGCACACGCAATCAGAACAATCGAAAGCAGCCTGTGCCTGCGTCGCAGGAAGGCGGTTCCAAAAGTTCCAAGGGGGAGGAGGCAGAGGGCGGTTTCAAAGCCTCTGCTGACTCCCCCTATGTAGTTTCTGGGAGAGAGGCTGGCCTGCGCGCTTCCCGCGGTGCTGAGGGTGACTGTGGAAGTTTGCCCGGCACTGTTTATCTGGACGCTTGCGGGCAACAGGGAGCAACTGGCGTACTGGGCCGCCTGAACCGGAGCGCAGCTCAGAAGAATGGTCCCGGTGTATTCGTTCAGCGGAGTCACGATGAGGTGGTAGCTTGCGGTCTGGCCGCTCTTGAGCGTGGCGGTCGAGGAGGAGCCTCCATCGACCGTCAGAGTGAAGTCCGCAGGCTGAGAAGGAGTGCTGGGGACGCCGTTGCCGGTAAGCGAGATGATGGTTGGCGATCCGGGGTCGGTGCTGGCGATGGTCAGTGTGCCGGTGCGCGTGCCTGCCTGCGTGGGCCGGAAGGTGACCTGGAGGGTGCAGGAGGAGTTCACGAGTTGCGAGGAGGCGGAGGGGCAGTCTCCCGCAGTGGTGTAGTCGCCCGTGGCGGTGATGCTGGTGAGGGTCGTGGGGGACTGGCTGGTGTTGGTGATCTGGACGGGCAGTGTGGCCGAGCCTCCGACAGGGACGAAGCCGAAGTCGAGGGTGCGGGGAGAGATCGTCAGAGCGGGTGGGGGCGCTGTCGTCGTCATTGCGAAGAGGCTGACGAACTCGAGCGAGGTGCTGGAGTCGGAGGCGATCTCAAGCGAGCCGATCACGGGGACGGTGCTTTGTGCGGCCTGCTGGGTGAGCGCGACCTGTAAGTTGCAGGAGTCCCCGGGGACGAGGAGCCCGCAGCTGCCGGTCACAGCGAACTCCGGGGCGGTCGTCAGTCTAGCGATGTGGAGGACCCGCGTGCCGGTGTTAAGCAGCGTGACAGTGCGAGGTTCGGAGGCGTTACCAGCCGCGAGGGGGAAGGTGAGTGAGCCCTGCGAGAGCGTGAAAGAGGCGATTGGCACGGCGTTGGACGGCACGGTGACCTCGGAGGGAGTGACGGTGCCTGTGAGGTCGATGATGTCGGGCGCGGTCTCGGCGTCGCTTTCGAGGACGAGGCTTCCGTTATCGGTGTTGAACGGAGAGGTGATTCCTCCGGTAGTGACCTGGTTCAGCGGGGAGTAGGTCAGGGTGACCGCGCAGGACGCGTTGACGGCGAGCGTGGTCCCGCAGGTGGTGGAGGAGAGGAAGGGCCACTCGCTGGTAACGCGTCGGATGGTCAAGGGGCCGGTCCCTGTGTTTGTCATGGTGAGGGGGCGAGTGGCGGTCTGGCCGGAGGGAACCTGGTGGAAGTCGACGACGCGACCGGGGGAGAGGTCGCCGGTGACGGTGAGGACTCCCGTGCCTTTGCCGAAGCCCTTCAGGTAACCGAGGCCGCTGAAGGGCGCGCCGCCGTCAGTGGGAGTCGCCTGCACGAGGACGGTTCCGGTGATAGCTCCGTTGGTGATAGGGAGGAAGGCAACGGAGAAGGAGCAGCCTGCTCCGGGAGCCAGTGTGACGCAGGGCGGATCGGTGAGGACGAACTGGCGCGGCATCGAGAGTGCGAGCGTGACGGTCTTCGACGAGAGGTTGTTGACGAGGATGCGCCTCGCAGGGGTGGCAGCGCCGACCGGGGCAGGGCCAAAGTCGGCTTCGCTGGGGAGGATCTGGAGGCCGGTGTCCTCGGTGGTGTATGCGCCGGAGAGCGGGACGCTGTCGGTCGTCTGCGGCCCACCGGGAGCGGAGCTGGTGACCGGGATCGAGAGTGTCGCTGTGGTCGTGGCGTTTGTTGGGGCAAAGGTGACCGTGGTAGAGCAGGAGGCTCCAGGGGCGAGGGAGGAGCAGGTGGTCGCGGGCTGGAAACTGGAGCTGTCAGAGGACGGGGTGCCGATCTGGAGACTGTAGAGGCCGGTGTTGGTCAGAGTGATGCTCTGGACGGTAGCGGAGTCGTCCGGGACATTGCGGAAGACGAGCGCGGTGGGGCTCAGTGAGAGGCCGGGGTCGGGTGCTCCGAAGCCGCTGAGCGCAGCGGTCGCGGTAATTGCGGAGGAGGTGAAGGTGAGGGTTCCGCTGTGCTGGCCGGTCGAAGTAGGGGCAAAGACAATCGGCAGGAAGCAGGAGGCTCCGGGGTCAAGAGAGGCAAGGCAGACCGGGCCTCCGGTGACGGTATCGCTGACGGCGAAGCCGGGGGTGAGGGCGCGGTTGTCGAGGTTGATGGTGGAGGCGGTCAGGTTCGTGAGGGTGAAAATCGTGGACGCGCTGGTGCTGTGCAGGGTGATGGGGCCGAAATCCTGCTGTGAGGGCGTGAGCAGGAGGCCGGAGAGCGGGACCGCTGTGCCTGTGAGGGTGAGGGGGTAGGGCGCGCCTCCGCTGGCCGTGGCGAGAGAGAGGGACGTGCTCTGCGGCCCGGCGGCAGAGGAAAGGAACTGGATTCCCAGCCAGCAGTTGAGGCAGGTGCCGGTCGCGGATGGGGCGAAGGCCGAGGGAGAGGCCTGCCCGTGGCCATAGCCGATGTCCTCGACCAGGACGACGCCGAAGGCTCCCGTAACGGAGGCTGTGAGTTGGCTGAGCGGCTGGGTGATTTTGTACCACGCGACGATGGGCTGACCGACGGGAGTGCTTCCGAGATCGAGGGTTCCGTTGTTCGCGTCAAGGATGCCCGTGGAGGTGCCGCTGAGGTTGACGTAGACGGGCGTGGAACCGCTGCCGGAGGAAACGGCAAGGAGCCCCTGGTTGGTTCCGGGCTGCGAGGGGGTGAAGTAGATGATGACTGAGCAGGAGGCTCCCCCAGCGAGGGTGGAACCGCAGTTTGTGTCGTCGGCGAAGTCTCCGGTCAGGCTGAGGGAGAGGGGGAAGGGCTGGGTTCCGGTGTTGCTGACGGCGACGGTGTGGATCTCCGAGGAGATGCCTGTGACGACGACAGCGTTGGGGAAGTCGAGGGTGGTGGGCGTGACGGAGAGGTTGGGGTTCACACTGGAGCCGTCGGCTCCGGGCTGCGGAATAGTGCGGCCTGTGACCTCGATGCTCTTGCCCTGGTCGAGCGTGAGGGTGACGGCGTCGGAGGAGGGCACGGGCGAGAGGTAGTCGATGCGAAGCTGGCAGACGGTATGAGGCCCCAGCAGCGTGGGGCAGGCATCGGCGACGGTGAAAGGTGAAGAGGATGGCAGGGCGACTGGAGTGTGCTGGATTGCCGCGGAGGTGTGGTTCGAGAGATAGAGGTAGCGCGGCAGGCGTAGCCCGTTGAGGAACTGCGTTCCAAAGCTGACGGCGCTGGAGGAGAGGCTGAGGCCGTCGACCTGCACTAAGGCCGTAAGAACAAGCGAGGTGTTTCCGGAGCTGAAGCTGGAGGAGAAGGCGGCTCCTCCGGTTGCGCCCTGAGGCACCGACCCGGTGACGATGAGATGGCAGCTCGCTCCAGGGGCGAGGGGCGTCTGGATGGGAGCGACGAGAGGGCAGTCGCCGGTGGTGTTGATGGTGACAGAGGTATTTCCAAAGGAGACGAAGGGGCGGGGAACGATCTGGGGAGACTGGCTGAGGTTGGTGACGGTGATCGTCCGTGTGACGGGCGCGGTCGAGGGAGTGAGGACGCCGAGGTCGATCTCGTGGGGCGAATAGCCGAGGGGAGCCGATGGCGCCGCGGTCGCGGGGAGAGCGATGGTCTGCGACGAGACGCCGTCCGCCTGCACTGTGACGGTGCCGGGACCTCCACCGGACAGCACGAGGTTGCACTCCGCTGAGGGAGCGAGCTGCGCTGGGCAATCGTGTGTGAGGGTGAAGCCGGAGGCCGAAATCTGAAGGCCGGTCGCGGTGGCCGAACCGAGGTTGCGGAGGACCAGGTTGGGAGAGGTGTCGGTCGAGAGCGCGAGCGCGGGGCCGGAGGTCAGGCTGAGTCCGGCAAGGTAGCCTGCGGTGCCGGTGCAGAGGCTTCCGCAGTTGGAGCCCACGGGCGGCACGGCGTCTCGCAGGGTGGAGGGAAGCGCCTCGGTGGGGGTGTTCAGAAGAGGCAGGTCGAAGGTGAGGGTTGCGAGCTGGTTTGAGGGCGTATTGGTGGAGACGCTGCCCGCAAAGATGGGTCGCCCGGTATCGTCGACTGCGATGGAAGCAATGTTGGTGGCTGCTCCGGGAGCGAAGAAGGAGCCTGTGCCACCGAGGCGCGTGCTGCGGTCGATCTGGTTTTGCGCGGTGATGCGGAAGGCCGCCGTATTGCCCATGCCGGGGATAGCGTCGAGAGGAAGCACCGGAGTGGTGAGCGGCAAGGCCGTCCAAATGGCTCCATCGGGAGCAGGGGCGACGACCGACTGCGAGCCGGGGGCCAGAAGCACGGAGCTGGCGACGCTGCTGCCGTCGAGAGGCATCCGCACGACGCTCTGGTAATTGATCGAGGCCACGGGAGCCGTGACGGTGGCGATGGGAAATGCACCCGGTGCGATGTCACCCGAGAAGAGCAGGGTGTGGGTGGCGTCGTCGATGGTGAGCGAGGTGATGCCGCGGCCGGGAATGAAGGTGGAGAAGGCGATACCGTCGCCCGCGGGGGTGAGCTTCGTGAGAAAACCGGAGCCGCTGGGGTTGTTCGAGCCGTCTGGTGCGATGATCTCAGGCACGACTGCCGCGACGGTGGGGTAGCCGGTGGAGGTGGTGTATCCGGCGACGTAGGCGTTGCCGGAGGAGTCGGCGGCGATGCTGGAGGGGCTGGTCTCTCCGTAGATAGGTAGCGTAGAGAAGCTGGGTTCCGTCGGCGCTGAAGCACTCCACAAAGCCGTTTCCCCCGGTGCTTCCTGAGGAGGGGACCTGCAGGATCGCCGAGGGAGTGACGGGAAGTGTCGGGGTGTAGATGCCTCCGGTGAGGAAGACGCGACCGTTGGCTACGGCGATTCCGGTGGCAGACATGCGACCGCTTCCCGCGTAGGTGACGAAGACGGTGTGAAAGCCGGAGTCGAAGCGAGCGACAAAGGCGTTGAGGGAGGCGTCGGCGGCGGTGGGAAAGGGGACTCCCGAGGTGGTGGGAAGCGACTGCGAGTAGCTGTTTCCGGCGACGAAGACGTTGCCTGCCGCATCGAGCGCGAGGGCGACCCCGGTGTCTCCCGCAGCACCGATGCGAGTCTCAGCAAGAACGTGGCTGGCCAAGGCGTCGGTCTTGAGCAGCCGCACGCCATCCTTCTGGTCGTACAGAAGATAGAGATTGCCCGCCGCGTCTCTTTTAACAGAGAGGAACTGGCCCTTGCCCTCGAAGGAGCGAAGCCCTGCGAAGGCAAGCTGCTGCGTGTTCTGCGCGAGAACCGGTACGAGCGCTCCGCAGAGCACGGCAAGGGAGAAGAAGAGCCGGAAGAGTCGCTTCATGGTAGTCGTGGCTGCGGTGACATCTCGGGTTGCAGCCTGCCCCTGACCTTATGGATACATGCAACTTGAGTGATTCGTCCGGTTGAACTGGCACGAAGGTAACGTGGATTCCCAAAACGGGAATCCACGTTCGCGAAGTCACGTTACCGCGTCGTGATTAGGGGCCATAAACAGCGTCTATGGCCCCTGGCTTGCTTGAAGATTAAGAGCTTTAAAGTCTCAGAAGACCGGCAAGACCGCGCTGCTCCATCTCCTGTACGAAGGAGTCGTGGCCGAGGTACTGGATAGCCTGCATTCCGACGGCGCGGGCGGCTTCGATGTTCTCGATCTTGTCGTCGAGGAAGAGGATGTTTTCGGGCGGGGTCTCAAGGCCTCTGGCGGCGGAGTGGTAGATGGCCGCCTCGGGCTTGGCCACGCGCAGCCGGTAGGACCAGGTGTGGTGGTGGAAGCCGTTGAGCCAGTCGAATTTTTTGAGCAGACCATCGGTCATGGCGTCGCCGATGTTGGAGAGGATGCCGGTGCGGATGCCTGCGCGTTGAAGGCTCTGCGCCCAGTCGAGCATGGGGGCGTTGAGGCGGGTCCAGAGATCGACGTCGGCGACGATGAGAGCCTGCACCTGCTCGGGGGTGAACGCGGTTGCGGCGCTGGCGGCGACCTGCTCCCAGTAGTCGAGACCGTTGAGGTCTCCGCGGTCGTAGGCGTGGCGGAAGGTCCAGTAGCCGTAGTGCAGGACTTCTTCAGAGAAGCCGGTGATCTCGCGCATGCGCTGCCAGGCTGCGGGATCGGGGGGAGCCGAGAGGACCATGCCGTAATCGAAGAGGACTGCCTGAATAGATTTCATGGGTGAAGCTATTGTAGGGGAGAGGCTTCTACAGAACCATTAATCCAGGATTGGGAAGCCGGTAACATAGTCAGTGTGAGTCAGCGTTTTTCATTGCGTACGGGATGGGACCTCGGAGAGAGCCCCTTTGCTGAGGAGATTCGACGGGCGCGCACCGAGGGCCGCAAGCTGCTGGACCTGACGGTCTCGAATCCGACGGCGTGCGGGTTTCAGTACGATGCGGAGGCGATCCTTGCTCCTTTGAGCGACCCGAGAGCGCTGGTGTACGACCCGGATCCGAGGGGGATGCGTCCACCGCGTGAGGCTGTCGCGGCCTACTACGCGGACCACGGGGCCGAGGTCGACCCCGACGCGCTGATCCTGACGACGAGCACGAGCGAGGGGTACGGCTACCTCTTTCGTCTGCTGTGCGACGCGGGCGACGAGGTTCTGGTGGCGCAGCCGAGCTATCCGCTGTTCGAGTTTCTGGCGGAGCTGGAGGACGTAAGACTGCGGGCATATCCGCTGTTTTACGACTACGGTTGGTGGATCGACTTCAGCGAGTTGGAGCGGAGGATCACCTCGCGCACGAAGGCGATTGTGCTGGTGCATCCGAACAACCCGACGGGACACGGGACTGGCGATGCGGAGAGGCGGCGGCTGGAGGATATCTGTCGCAGGCACGGGCTGGCGCTGATCGTGGACGAGGTCTTTCTGGATTACCCGCTGGGCGAGGAGCCGCTGCGAAGCTTTGCCAGCGGGCCGCATCCTGTGCCGACCTTCGTGCTGAGCGGCATGAGCAAGATCGCGGGGCTACCGCAGATGAAGGTGGGTTGGATTGCAGTCTTCGGCGAGGGTGAGGAACGCGGCGAGGCGCTGGCTCGGCTGGAGGTCATCGCCGATACTTTTCTTTCAATGAACGCCCCGGCGCAGTTCGCGTTGCCGCACTGGCTCAAGGCGCGCGGCGGGATTCAGCGACAGATTGTGGCGCGGGCTACGGCGAATCTCGAACGCGTAAAGGCCAGTGGACTGGAGCCCTTGCAGGCCGATGCGGGATGGAGTGCGGTGATTCGTCTGCCACGGGTGGGCGTGGGTGCGATGGAGCTGCTCGAGGAGGGAGTCGTCGTCCATCCGGGCGTGTTCTACGGGATGCCGGAGATGGGAAGGATCGTCGTTAGCCTGATCGTTCCTGCGGAGACATTTGCCGCGGGGATTGGGCGGATTGCAGAGCTGGCTGGTTAACTCGACTGTCTAAGTTCTTGTTCCCAATACAAAAATGTGACAGTGCGTGTGACCACCATCACAGAGTTTTCGTTTTCGCTGCCTGATGCTTTCGGCATAGGGAGCGAAGATCGAATGCCACTCAGAGTTCTTCAATCGTCCAGTTGCTCGGGAAGCTGCTCAAACTGCCCCAATTCAGATCGGAATCGCCCGTCGTGCGAAGGCGCGAAGACGGTGTGCCGCGGCTATGGAAGCAGCGTGAACTGTCCGCCGCTGATCGTCATGGCTGTGATCGAGTACACGCGGGTCGCGCTGGCCGCCGCCCGTCTTCCCCAGTTCGGCAGCATGAGGAGAGTCTACGCGTGAGCACCACACTACCTTCCGTCAATCAACAGCAACAGGCCGTGGCTCCTCCGGTGACGAACTACCTGAATGCGGAGCATGGGCTGAAGAGCTGGCTCCTGACCGTCGACCATAAGCGCATCGCCCTGCTGTACCTGCTGGGCGTTACCTTCTTCTTCATCGTGGGAGGAGTGCTCGCCTTCATCCTTCGCCTGGAGCTTCTGACGCCAAGCTCTGACCTGATGGCGATGGACACCTATAACAAGGTCTTCACTATGCACGGCGTGGTGATGGTCTTCTTCGTGTTGATCCCGGCGGTCCCGGCGGTGCTCGGAAACTTTCTGATTCCGCTGATGGTGGGGGCGAGAGATCTAGCCTTTCCAAAATTGAACCTGTTGAGCTGGTACTGCTTCGTCGTTGCGGGATTGTTGCTGCTTTACACCGTGGTGATGGGCGGCGTCGATACGGGTTGGACCTTTACGACTCCGTTGAGCACGCGATTTCTGAATACCAATGTCATCTCTGCTGGACTAGCTGCCTTCGTGGCCGGGTTCTCCTCGATCTTTACCGGCCTCAACTTCATCGTGACGGTGCATCGCATGAGGGCTCCGGGGCTGAGCTGGTTCCGCCTGCCGCTCTTCGTGTGGGCGCACTATGCGGCCTCGATCGTGATGGTTCTGGGAACTCCTGTGGTGGCGATCGCGATTGTTCTGGTCGCACTGGAGAGGCTGATCGGCATCGGCATCTTCGACCCGGCCATCGGCGGCGATCCGCTGCTGTTCCAGCACCTGTTCTGGTTCTACTCGCACCCGGCGGTGTACATCATGCTGCTGCCGTCGATGGGTGTTATCTCGGAGATCATCGCGTGCTTCTCGCGCAAGCGCATCTTCGGCTATAGTGCGGTCGCCTTCTCGTCGGTGGCCATCGCGGTCTTCGGCTTTCTCGTGTGGGAGCACCATATGTTCATCATGGGCGTCAGCCAGTACTCGGCGCTGGTGTTCTCGATGCTGACGATGCTGGTGGCCGTGCCCTCGGCGATCAAGGTCTTCAACTGGACGTCGACGCTTTATCGCGGCTCGATCAGCTTCGATGCGCCGATGGTTTACGCACTGTGCTTTCTTGGGCTGTTCGTTATCGGCGGATGCACGGGCGTCTTCCTCGGCTCGCTGGGCATGGACGTTCACCTGACGGAGACGTACTTCATCGTCGCGCACTTCCATTTCGTGATGGTGGGCTCGGTCATCATGGGCTATCTCGGCGGGCTGCACTTCTGGTGGCCGAAGATCACGGGCCGCATGTATCCCGAAGGTCCGGCGAAGATTGCAGCGGTCACGATCTTCATCGGCTTCTTCTTCACCTTCGGGCCGCAGTTCATGCTCGGCTACCTTGGCATGCCGCGGCGCTATGCGGCGTATCCGCCAGAGTGGCAGATTCTCAATGTGCTCTCGACTGCGGGAGCGTCCGTAATGGGGCTCGGCTACCTGATGACGATGGTGTACCTGGTCTGGTCGCTGTATGCGGGCAAGGTGGCGGGAGCGAATCCGTGGAGGGCTTACGGCCTGGAGTGGACGATCCCTTCGCCTCCTCCGACGGAAAACTTCACCGAGCTTCCAATTGTGACTCACGAGGCCTATGACTACGCCTCGATCGACATGCCGGAACACCTTCCGGCTGCATAACAGGGGAGGGCCGGTTTTGGGAGAAGCCGGTCCTCTTTCTGTTAGAACGGTTTATCCGCAGAGCTTATGCCGGAGAGGTAGCCGCAGAGTTTTTGCTGGAGCATTGAGGCTAAGAGCAGAGAGCTTCGAGACCATTGGGAGAGAGAAGGATCATCTGTTCGCCCTTCTGCTCGACCAGTCGCTCGCTGCGGAATTTTGCGAGCAAGCGCGTGACGGTCTCGCGAGAGATTCCGGCCATGCTTCCCAGCTCTTCGTGCGTGAGGGGCATACGGAACTCCATCGCCTTGTCGCCAGCGATGTGGCCCATGCGGCCCCAGTCCAGAAGGACACTGGCGAGCTTTCCCGCTGCCGAGCTTGAGAGAGCGAGACGGCGCGCGCTGAGAAGAGCGTTTTCGTACTCCAGGGCCACGGAGACAACGGCATTGCGTCCCGCGTCGTTGAAGTGCTCCATGAAGCGGAGGAACTCGTTGCGTTCGATGGATTTGACTTCGCAGGGCTCAAGCGCTTCGGCGGAGATGTTCTGGTGCCGGTCCTTGAGCGCGGCGGCCAGGCCGAGGAGGTCGCCGGGGCCAGCGAGCCGCACGATCAGGAGGCGGCCGTCGGGCGAGGAGGCTGTGAGTTTGGCGCGTCCGGAGCAGATGACGTAGACGCTTTCGGAGGTGTGTCCTTCGTGGAGAAGGCGTTCGCCCTCGTCGAAGTGAAGGTTGCGTCCGGCGGAGCGCAGCTCGAGGAGAGCCTCGTTCGTCAGGCTGCAGAAGCAGTCTGTCTTGCTGGCCGTGCAGTCGAGGCAGTTTCTCCGAGCCGGAACCATGAAGGATCTCCTGTTTTTATCCTACCCCCTCGCCTGCTTTTCGGGAGAAAAAGGCTTCTCCACAGGCTTTTGAGACAACGATCGTTTCCGCGGGGGAATCTCACCGTGCTAACTCGAACTGGAAACCTGCGCGAGTTTACGGTTTCCGGGCGGTGGAGGTGGATATGGCAAATATCGATAACTTCAGTCTGAAGGGGCGCCGGATTGCAATTCTGGCAACGAAAGGCGTTGAAGAGGTTGAGCTGACTAAACCGAAGAAGGCTCTTGAGGATGCGGGCGCGGAGGTCGATGTGATTGCGCCGCAATCCGGAATGAAGAACGGGAAGATCAGAGCGTGGGACATGACGGACTGGGGAGAAGAGATTCCGGTCAAAGTCGTACTCTCGTCGGCGAAGAGCGGGGACTACGATGCGCTGCACCTGCCAGGTGGCGTGATGAACCCCGACTATCTTCGACTGGAGCCGCAGGCGATTGAGTTTGTCCGCAGCTTTCTACGCGACGGGAAACCTGTTGCGGCGATCTGTCATGCGCCCTGGATGCTCATCAACGCTGGTGGCGTTCAAGGACGTATGCTGACTTCGTGGCCTTCGCTTCAAACGGATCTGCGGAACGCGGGAGCCGAGTGGGTGGACCGTGAGGTCGTGGAAGACAGGGGGCTTGTTACGAGCCGTAAGCCGGACGATATCCCGGCGTACAACAAGACCATGATCGAATTTTTCAGCCGGGAGACTGCTCACCAGTTCGCCGCAGCCTGACACTTATCTCAAAAGGAACCCGGCTCGCTGGCCGGGTTCCTTTGTTATTGCTGAAAAGCTTTACGCCGAGTATGACCGGACCCACTCGAGGATAGAACGCACGGCGACACCGCTTGGACCCTTGGGATGCCAGGGCTTGACCTCTTCGTTCCAGGCGCAGCCTGCAATGTCGAGGTGAATCCACGGTGTCTCCCCGGCGAACTCCTTGAGGAACATCGCGGCGGAGATGGCCCCGCCCCAGCGCGAGCCGCCGGTGTTCATGATGTCGGCGATCTGGCTGCGGATCTGGTCCTTGTAGTCGTCGGTGCAGGGAAGCCGCCAGAACTTCTCCCCGGAGATCTGCGTGGCCTTCGCGAACTTCTCGTAGGTCTCATCATCGTTCGAGAAGATACCGGCGTTGATTATTCCCAGAGCGACGACGCAGGCTCCGGTGAGAGTGGCGGCGTTGATGAGATGCGTGCAACCGAGCGTCTTCGCATAGTGCAGACCGTCAGCGAGCACGAGGCGGCCTTCCGCGTCGGTATTCAGGATTTCGATGGTCTTGCCCGACATCGCCGTGACCACGTCGCCCGGCTTGTAGGCGGTTCCGCTGGGCATGTTCTCGGCAGAGCACACCACGCTGACCACCTTGACCGCTGGCTTCAGGCGGGCGATGGCATGCATCGCGCCGATCATGGCGGCGGCTCCGGACATGTCGTACTTCATCTTCTCCATGCCCTCGGCGGACTTCAGAGAAATGCCGCCCGTGTCGAAGGTGATGCCCTTGCCGACCAGTCCAAGAACAGGGGCGTCGGCGGGAAGCGTCTTCCCCTTTTCGAGCTTCGGCTCGTAGGTCATGACGATCAGGGCCGGAGGCTGTACCGAGCCCTGGGCGACCGCCGCGAAGGCTCCCATCTTCAGCTCTTCGAGCTTCGCCGTGGAGTAGACCTCGCACTTGAGGCCAGCCTCGACGCACATGGCCGCGGCGCGTTTGCCCAACTCGGTCGGGGTGAGCACGTTACCCGGCTCGTTCACCAGGGCGCGGGCGAAGTTCTGAGCCTCTGCGACAATCTGTCCCTCATCGAAGCCGAGCTGAATCTCGTGCGTGGTGGTCTCTTCGCTCTCGGGGGAGATGACGACCAGCTCTTCGAGCGAGCGGTCCACGCGGTCGCTCTTGTAGGTGTCCCAGTCCTTCTCGGAAATAAGAGCGCCTTCAGTCAGGGCGCGGCTGAGCAGGGTGCAGGGAAGGTTGTCGAGGTGCTCGTCGGAGAGCGCGCGGTCTTCAGGGAAGGCCAGAGCAATTTTACGAATGCCGCGTGTCTTGATGGCGCGAACCGCCGCTCCAGCTCCTTTGCGGACCTCGTCCACGGACAGGGACTTTGCCTTGCCCAGGCCCACCAGCAGCAGGCGCTCGGCCTTCAGGCCGTCGGGAGCGTGCAGGAGAAGCTGCTCGCCCAACGTGGCCTTGAACTCGTTCGAGGCGATGACCTCGGCGGCGGCCTTGGTAACGGCATCCGAGGTTGTTAACAGAGCGACCAGCGGCTCCGCATCTTTTCCTGTCGCGATGTCCACTGCGAACACCGCCAGCAGCGGGGTCGCAAACCCGGCCACGTCCTGAAACAGAAGCTTCGTATCCATATACGACATCGTAGCGCGACCGGAAGTCACATTCCTACAACAGAAAGGTCAAAATGTTGCCAATTGCACGCAGGAGGTTGCACAAAGAGGAGGGAGTGGGGACTTAGCTGCGCTGGTTTCGCGCCATTGCGGCCCGGGCATCGCGGTCAGCCTCACGGCGGCGCTCCGTCTCGCGCTTGTCCCAGTCCTGCTTGCCCTTGGCAAGGGCGATCTCACACTTCACGCGCCCGTTGCGGAAGTAGAGCCGCGTGGGGATGAGGGTGTAGCCCTTCTGTTTCGTAAGGCTCTCCAGCTTGCGGATCTCCTTCTGGTGCAGCAGCAGCTTCCGCGTGCGCAGGGATTCGTGGTTCATGCTGTTTCCGTGAGAAAACGGCCCGATGTGGGCGTTCAGCAGGAAGCACTCGCCGTCCTTGAGCAGGCCGTAGGAGTCCTTGAGGTTGGCCTTGCCCTCGCGGATGGATTTAACCTCGGTTCCGCGCAGGGCTACTCCCGCCTCGAAGCGGTCGGTCAGGAAGTAGTTATGGCTCGCCGCCCGGTTGAACGAGGCGTCGCGCTGTCCTGCGGCGACCGGGTCGCGGTCCTTCGGCTTCGCGGCGGAGGTCTTCGGCTGATAGGCCGCAGTCGGATTGGAGAGCGAGCGAGACATGAACTACTTATTTTAACATGTAGAAGAGGATGTCTCACCGCTTGCCTTTCAGCTTCGTCTAACGCCTGAAGACCTTCCATGCGTTCTCTTTTCGCAGCGCGATGCGGCCCAAAAAGGGACAGCCGGGATTGGCTGTTCTATATAGATAAATAAGGAATTGTTCGTCTGAATGCTATACTCACCCGAGCGCAACAGCCTGGCAGGTAACGCCTCCACAGGCAGCGTCCTCCCCTGCGAGAGTCGAGGGGCAGGCGTGTACTCCGGCAAACGCCTCACTTTCGATGGTGTAAAGGACGCAGAAGAACGCAGCATGAGTCGCGGTCGCGGTAAGAGCTCACTTCATTTCAGGCTAATCTCGCGCATGGCGCAGGCGCTTCCAGCGCTTCTGGTGGTCATGATTCTGCTTGGCGGCACGACGGCCCGGGCGCAGTCGGCCAAGACGTGGGACAAGCGCGGCCAGGATGCCGAGGCTCGTCACGACTACGACACCGCCTACGAAGATTACCTCAAGGCACTTCAGAAGAAGCCCCAAGACGTTCGTTTCAAAGCTCACCTTGAGCTGATGCGTTTTCAAGCGGCGGTCAGCCACGTCGATCGCGGACGCGTGCTTCGCCAGAACGGCGACCTGCAGGGAGCCTCGGCGGAGTTTACCCGTGCGCTCTCCATCGACCCCGGCAACCAGACCGCGCAGCAGGAGTTGGACCAGGTTACGAAGGAGATCGCGAACCAGGGAACGGCTGTGGTTCCCCCAGAGGGGCAGCCGACAAGCGTTGATGCCGCCAGCGCCATCAGCACAGTGGCCGGTCCCATCGATCTGAAGCCCGTCTCGAACGACCCGATTACGCTGCACATGGTCGAGGACGTCAAGAACATCTACCAGGCCATCGGCAAACTGGCGGGCCTGAACGTGATCTTCGACCCGGACTATACCTCGAAGCGTATTCCCATCGACCTGACCGGAGTCGCGTTGGCGGATGCTCTGCGCATCGTCGGGACGCAGTCGGGAACCTTCTACAAGCCGGTTACGGCGAACACGATCTTCGTCGCGCAAAACAATCCGACGAAGCGCCGCGACCTCGACGAACTGGCGGTGCAGACCTTTTACCTGACCAATGCGAGCCAGCAGGCCGACGCAAACGAGATTGTGACGGCGCTGCGTAATGTGCTGGACCAGAGCGCCAAGATTACCCTCGTCAATAGCCAGAACGCGATCATCGTGCGCTCGACTCCGGACCAATTGCTTCTGACGCAGAAGCTGCTGAATGATATCGACCGGGCTAAGCCGGAGGTGGTCGTCGATGTGGCGATCCTTGAGGTCAGTCGGGACAAGGTTCGCAAGCTTGGCATCGCGCTGCCGCAGTCGATCACGATTACACCGCAGGCCTCGCCGAGCTCGACGACGAGCAGCAGCTCCTCTTCGAGCACAGACACGACGACCCCCTCGAACTTCACGCTGAACACGCTGGGAAATATGAACGCCACGAATTTCGGTGTGGGCATCCCTTCGGCGACACTCGATGCCCTGCTGACGGACAGCAACACGCGCATCCTGCAGAACCCGCGAGTCCGCGCCACGGACGGGCAGAAGGCCTCGTTGAAGATTGGATCGAGGATTCCGATTGCCACCGGATCGTATAACGCGGGTGTTGCGACGGGCGTAGCCAGCATCGGTGTGCAGACGCAGTTCCAGTACATCGACGTCGGCGTGAATATCGACATCACCCCGACGGTCCACTTCGACCGGCAGGTCAGCCTGAAGACCCATATGGAGGTCTCGTCGCAGCAGAACTCGGTGGTAATCTCTGGAGTGACGGAGCCGGTGATCGGTCAGAATATTGTCGAACAGACGATCCAGCTCAAGGAAGGCGAGCCCAGCATCCTGGCGGGACTCGTTACGCGAAGCGATTCCCATAGCTTGAACGGAACTCCTGGGCTTAGTGAGCTTCCCCTGCTCAAGTTCTTCTTCGCCTCCAACAATCACGAAGTGCAGGAGAACGAGATTGTCTTCCTGCTGATACCGCACGTCGTTCGCGAGTCGGTGGTGACGCGCCTGAATACTCGCGCCATCGATACCGGCACAATCTCCTCGTTCGAGTTGCGCCACGACGAGTCGCTGCTCAATCAGCAGAACGACTCGCTTGCGCCGCCGCGTCCAAGGCAGGCGGGGCAACAGTCGACGGCGGCCAATGCGGTCTCCGCCGCGGCGCAGCAGCTTCTGCAGCAGGCGCAGCCGCCGCAACCTCCTCCTCCGGGTCAGACGACACCGACCCAGCCGAATGCGGCGACCCCGCAGCCCGGAGCTGCGGGAGGGCCGATCAGCCTGACGGTCGCGCCTCCGGCGGGAGTCCAGTCGGTTGGCAGCACCTTCTCGGTGGCGGTCAACGCCTCGGAGGCAAAGGATCTTTATGCGGTTCCGATCCAGGTTCAGTTCAACCCGGCGGTACTGCAACTGGTCAACGTGGATGCGGGAAGCCTGCTGGGACGTGACGGACAGCCGGTCTCGATCGTCCATCGGGATGAGGGCAATGGACTGGTGACGATCTCGACCTCGCGACCGCCGAATGTGCAGGGTGTCAGCGGGCAGGGAAGCGTCGCAACCCTGACCTTCAAGGCGGTGGGTACGGGCGACTCGAACCTCTCGCTGGTGAAGGTGGGAGCGCGTAACAGTACGCAGGGAAGCTTGCCGGTGGTCGGCTCCCAGTCCGTGGTGCATGTGAAGTGATCGCCAGCAACAACCCGGCGCTCGCAAAGGCGGAGGTACGGCCTCTGGACAGGGCCGGGCTGCTCGTGAACGCCTCCGAGGCCGGGCTGACGCTGGTCGAGTTGATTATCGTTGTCGCGATTCTTTCGATTCTGGCGACCGCGGCTGTTCCCATTGCCCGGTTTCAGGTTCGCCGCGAGAAGGAACGCGAGCTGCGCCGCGACCTGTGGGAGATGCGGGCCGCCATCGACCGCTACAAGGACGCCGCCGACAAGGGAGCCTTCCAGGTGAAGGTCGAGTCGATGGGATATCCGCCCGATCTGCAGACGCTGGTCGATGGGGTGGAAGTGCAGGGCAAAACGGTGAGGTTCCTGCGGAAGATTCCGGTCGATCCGCTCACCGGCAACTCTGAGTGGGGGACGCGCTCCAATCAGGACGATCCCGAATCGGATTCGGGCGACGGACAGAACGTCTTCGATGTTTATTCCAAGAGCCAGAGCACGGCTCTCGACGGCACAAAATATTCGACATGGTAGCTTTGACCAAAAATCACGCGAGGTACAGGGAGGGCGGCTTCACCCTCATCGAACTGATGATCGTGATGATCATTATCGGGCTGCTCGCGGCCATCGCCATCCCGATGTACGTGCAGAGCGTTCGTCATGCGAAGGAGGCCGTCCTGCGGGAGGACCTGCACGCGCTGCGCTCGGCCATCGACTCGTACACGGTCGATAAGCAGAAGGCTCCGCAGACCCTCGAAGATCTGGTGGAGGCGGGATACATCAAGGCGATGCCGAAGGATCCCTTTACGAACCGCACAGACACGTGGGTTCCGGCACAGGACGACACCTTCCAGAGCCTCGACCAGACCGAGGCGGGGATCAACGACGTTCACTCCGGGGCGCAGGAGCAGGCGGCGGACGGAAGCTCGTACGCGAGCTGGTAGTTTCGCAGGTAAGTTTGTCCTGCACGACTTTTCAGGCGCATACTACGTCTAAGGGAATGCAGAGCTGCGTCCTTCGCCGGAGGCAGGCTCTTCCAGGAGACCCTCTATGCGCTGCGTAACGAACCTCGGTCTGGCCGCCATTCTTGCCTTCACCCCTGTCTCTTACGCGCAGAGCCCGACGCCGAGCCAGACGCAGACCCCTGCTTCGACCCCCTCGACGCCTGCGCCTCCTCCGGGTAGCTCGAAGCCGGTTCCGCCGATAGATACTTCGGATGAGAGCAAGGCCAAGGCCAGCGACACCGCCGCCAGGAAGGCTGATTCACTTCCGTCGCCCGGCGAGGCGCTGGACCCGCACATTAAGGCGGGCAGCGAGGACGACGTCAACGCCATCGGAACCCGCAACATCGGGGGCCGCGGCCTCGGGAACTGGTACTCGACGGACTGGGAGATTCGCGCGGGCAAGTCGTACTCGATGGAGATCGAGAAGTCGGCGCACATGGTCAACGATCCGGTCATCAACGAGTACGTCAACCGCATCGGCCAGAACATCGTAAAGAACTCCGACTGCAAGGTGCCGTTCACGATCAAGGTGATTGACTCGGACGAGGTGAACGCGATGGCGTTGCCGGGAGGGTTCTTCTATGTGAACTCGGGCCTGATCCTCGCGGCGGACGAAGAGGCCGAACTGGCCGGAGTGATGGCACACGAGACGGCGCACGTCTGCGCCCACCACGCAGCGCGCCAGATGACGAAGATGAACATGGCGCAGATCGGTTCGATCCCGCTGATCATCTTTACGTCGGGCTCGTGGACCGGATACGGCATCTACGAGGCCACGCAGCTTGCGGTGCCGATCGCCTTCCTGAAGTTCTCGCGTGTGGACGAGGCCGAGGCCGACTGGCTGGGGCTGCAATATATGTACAAGGCCGGATACGATCCGCAGGCGTTCATCCAGTTCTTTGAGAAGCTCTCGGCGCTCGAAAAGCATAAGCCCGGCACGTTGTCCAAGGTCTTCTCCGACCACCCGCAGACGCCGGACCGCATCGGGCGCTCGGAGGAGGAGATTGCGACGATCATGCCGGCGCGGCCCGATTACATCGTCTCGACCTCGGAGTTCGACGATATCAAGGCGCGTCTTGCCCGCATCGAGAACAAGCGCAAACTGAACGACAAGAAGGACGGCAATCGTCCGACGCTGCGTCGTGTCGGCGGAGGAAACAACGATCCCGGCAGCCCGACGAATGCTCCGTCGAACTCTGATGACCGCCCGACACTGGGACGTCGCGACTAAAAAGCTTCTATCAAACAGATTGGCCTGCACCCTTCAACAAGGTGCGGGCCATTTTTGTTCGGTGGGATGATTACCCTTCCTTGAAGACGGCAGGGTCGCTGATGGAGGGTTTTCCGTCTTCGAGGTGTCCTGCGAAGCGGCGAAGATACTTCGGAGCACTCTCAGCGGTTACCGAAAGATCGAACCATCCGGCGCTGGCCGCGAGCGCCCACTGGGTGCTGACGGATTTGCCGGGGGCGATGGTGAAGTGGCGAACGTCGTCCGCATCGTAGGCGTTGCCGACCTTCACCGTGCAGGCGGCGGGGCTTCCGTTATGGATAGTGAGATGCACACTGCCCGTGGCAGGGTCGTGGCGAAGAGTCGCATCGGGCTTCGCGGGGTTGCCGGGGTCTCCGTTGCAGAACTCCGACAGGTAGCCATTCGGACCGTAGACGGAGAGCTTTTCCGCTCCGAGAGCGCTCAGCGGCCAGTAGTCGCTGAGGCGCTGTCCCGCTGAAACGGTATAGCGGCGCGGGTTCTCCTGCGGCTGCTTCGTACTGTAGATGTAGAAGGCCGCTCCGGCCTTGCCCTCGTTGATCAGGTCGACCCAGACCTTGTCGTTCGCCGCATCGACACGGTACTCCGTGTAAACGCTGTAGGGCAGGGCACGAGCGGGGCGCGTGCCGTTCTCCTGCTCGGGCATCGCTTGGCGACGAGGGACGCGCGGCATCTCGTTCTGGGTGACGATGGGCTGCGGCACGGCGAAGCGGTAGGGCGTCTCGTCGGGCTGCGAGGCGAAGTCGAGCGCCGCGGTAAGGTCGCCGCAGACGGATCGCCGCCACTTGCTGATGTTGGGTTCGGAGACTCCGAAGCGAGCTTCGAGGAACTGCAGGACCGAGGTGTGATCGAAGACCTGCGAGCACACCCAGCCGCCCTTCGACCACGGCGAAACCACCAGCATGGGAAGACGCGGCCCGAGGCCGATGGGCTGCATTCCGCCGGGGTCCGCTCCGGGGACCAGGGGGTGCATGTTGTCCGGGTATTTGCCGATGTCGAGGAACTCGTCCTTCAGGCTTTCGACGAGGTCGTCGGAGACGAGGCCTTCGGCGTTCTGGCTCTGCGTGGCGGGAGGCACGGGAGGGGCGACGTGGTCGAAGAAGACGTCGTTCTCGTCGTAGTTGATGATGAAGACGGTCTTGCTCCAGACCTCGGGGTTCGCGGTCAGGGCTTCGAGAACGGTATTCACGTAGTGGGCGCCGTCGCTGGGCGAGGCCTCGGGGTGCTCGGAGTACTTGTACGGCGCGACGATCCACGTAACCTGCGCGAGCTTTCCGCTGACCGCGTCTTCGCGGAACTGAGCGAGTGTGCGGTCGGTCACGCCTTTCTGGACGAGCGGAGAGTCGGGAGCGGCTCCTTCGCCAATCTGGTAGGCGGCGAAGAACTCCAGCGAGTTGTCGGTGTAGTTGTCGGTCGGGGTGTTGGGTTCGCCGGTGCCGCCCTGGTAGAGCTTCCAGCTCACGCCTGCTTTTTCAAGCCGTTCGGGATAGCTGGTCCAGGTGTAGCCGTTGGTCTTGTGGCGCTCGTCGAGCCCCGGCCCGTTCGGCTTTTTGCCCATGACATTGCGCGGGTCGAGAGTGCCGCTCCACAGGACGATGCGGTTGGGAGCCGTGTTCGCGTGGACCGAGCAGAAGTAGGCGTCGCAGACTGTGAAGGCATCGGCGAGAGCGTAGTGGTAGCTGACGTCCTGCCGCTTGAGATAGCCCATCGTGATGACGTCCTGCTTCTGGTCGATCCACTGGTCGTTGCGGCCGTGGTTCCAGGAGAGGTGGCCGCTGCTCCAGCCGTGGTCGCCGCCGATGGTGTGCTCGGTCGTGCGCTGCGGGTCGAGGTAGAAGGGAAGCACGTGGCTGGCGTCGTCGGCGACTCCGCGGGCATGGTAACGCTGCGTCTTCGTGGTGGCGGTGGGCTGGTACCAGATGGGCTTGCCGTCGGCCAGTCTCATGGGGCGAGGATCGTTGAAGCCGCGAACGCCGCGCATGCTGCCGAAGTAGTGGTCGAAGGAGCGGTTCTCCTGCATCAGGATGACGACGTGCTGCACATCCTGAATGGTTCCCGTTCTGCGATGGGCTGGAATCGAAAGAGCCTGGGCAATGCTGGGAGGCAGCATCGACAAGCCAGCCGCCGCTCCTGTGGTGGAGGCCGCAAGCCGCAAAAACTCACGCCTGCTACGAACGCGTTTCATAAAACTCCTTGAGTGTCAGCATCTCAGAACGAAACAGGTACGACCCTATCGTCTTCGCGTGGCAAGCGTAAGGTTTTTAACTGTTCAGCCACGCGGAGAATGCTCGAAAATCTGGGATTGTGCAGGGAATATTCCAGATGGCGCAACACGTTATTAATAAAACTTCTCCGGAGATTTACGTAAGGACCGGCTGCGGCAAGGGCGTCTCGCGGGGAACATCGTTCCAGCGCGGTGCAACGATGGCAGCGGCGACCATGAAGGTGATGAGGAAGAGGTTGAAGATGTTCTCCCACCCATAGCGCTGGGCGAACCACGTGACCAGCAGGGGCGAGAACATCTGGCCGATCGACCCCGCTCCATTCACCGCCGCGATGGCACGGCCCGAGCAGGCCAGCGGAACAGTTTCGAGTACGGCGACCGAGACCATCAGGGCATCGACGGCATAGACCAGCAGCCCCATCACACAGATGCTGACCGCCGAGGCCCACCACCCGATGTTCGAGATCAGCGGCTGCAACAGAGAGAGGAAGCCCAGCCCGAAAAGAAGCATCGTGGCGACCGGGTAGCGGCGCGAGTTGTAGTACCTCGTCGAGAAGTGAACGGCGATGAGCGCTCCCGCGAAGCCGAGAAGCTCGAAGAGATTTCCCACGGAGGTCGCGCGGTTGTTCGACAGGTGCGAGGTCTGGACAAGGTAGAGTGGAAGCCAGAAGAGCAGCGCATAGCGCGTCATCTTGAGGAAGAAGTACATCGCCGAGATGGTGCGGATGTTGGGGTTCGACAGGACGATCCACCAGCCGCTGAGCACGCCGCTGGCCTCCTGCTCTTCGATGGGGTCGGTCATGCCCAGGGGCTCGAGACCGACGCTCTCGGGGGTGTCGCGCGTACTGAAATAGAAGTAGAGGGAGATCAGCGACAGCAGCAGCGGAGGAAGCGCAAAGCAGTGTCTCCAGCCCCAGACGGAGAGCAGGTGCGGCGTCAGGCACCATAGAGTGACGCTGGCCGCAAGGCTTCCTCCGAGGGAGTAGCTTGCGCTCCACCATGCGAGCACCGACGGGCGCTCCTGCCGTGTGAACCATGTGGCGAGCATCCGGGCGAGGGCGGGGAAGCCGAGCCCCTGGCCGAAGCCGTTCAATAGCTGCAACAGCAACAGGTTATGCAGGTTATGGGTGAAGATCATCGCCGTGGTGGCCGCGGCGGAGACGATGCCCCCGATCAGGGCGACATGACGCGGACCGCGCAGGTCGGCGGCCGTTCCGGAGACGATGTGGCCGAAGACGTAGGCGAACGCGAAGATGAAGAGCAGCTTGGCCAGCGGATTCTGTCCGGAGGACGCGCTGGGCAGGCTGAGAACCGTGCTCAGGTTTTCGCGGCAGAGATAGTAGCCCGCGTAGAGCAGCCAGCTTGAGCTGAAGGCCGTCGAGCGCCAGTGCTTATAGTCGTTGCTTCGCGTGAGGAGACTCATGGCGTGTCTCCCTCGAAGATCTGCGTGCTCCACTGGCCCGAAGAGGTTCGCAGCATCAGGATCTGAAGCATCTTGCCGCCTCCCAGCTCGTCGACGATGCCGCCGGGGAAGTGCTTCTGCGAGGTGAGGTCGTCCAGAAGATGCTCGATGGCCTCGCCGTCGGTTCCCTGAACGTGGAGCGTAGAAGAATCCTCCGGCAGGATGGTGAGCACCGCTGCGGCGGAGATGTTCTCCTGCGGAATGCGGTTGCGGCTGGCCCGGTCGGTGACCTGTTCGGAACCCTGCGCGTCGTCGGTTAGAACCCAGCGAAGCCGCTTGTCCCTGGCGATGGCGGCGGGAGTGCCCAGGCTCTCCTGCACGGAAGCAAGTTGCTCGGGCCGCGTGCCGGAGGGGACGTTCTCTTCAATCGCGGTATCGACTCCGTAGCGCCCCGCGATCCACGCAATGGGATAGAGACTGTGGGCAAGCCTGATCTCATCCTGTGGGTTGATGGTGAGAATCAGCAGATTGCGCCCGCTTAGAACGTGGTCCCAGAAGCGCAGGTACGATTCGCGGTCTTCGAGACGATGCCTCATTAATAGGATGCAGAGCAGAAGCGCCAACAGGGCAGGACGCATCATCGCCATGTTGCTAAGTGGAAGCACGCCGGGCGTTCGATCGATCGGCTCAACCGTAACGGGCAGAGGTACGGGAGCCGGGGCAGGCTTCTCCGCAGAAGGATCGTGCGGGATGAAGGTGGGGATGTAGCTTCCCAGGGGAAGATGAATCTGGATTGCAGAGGCAGTATCGAGCGATGCGTAGTAAGACGCCAGCCGCTTGCGAACATCGTTGGCGCGGACGCGGACGATGGCGTCGGAGCTGGGATCGTAGGAGACGTCGCGACCCAGCAGATCTATTCCGATGGAGCGCTCCTTGAGGGAGTCCATACGTCCGTCGAGAGTGACTCGCACGATGTACCGAAGAAACTCGCAGGCGCGCTTGCTTGTCCGAAAGTGAGGTGCGGAGCAGACGCGCTCCAGCTCTTCCTCGACCTCGGCGTGTAATGACTGCGCATCCTCGAAGCTTTTCGGAATAGGAGGTGCTGTAGCCATTCAGTCGTTCCCTGTCTTTCGCTCTCTGTTGGTTGTGAGGCTGTATTTCTTACGCTACTTAGATTTAGTTAATAGACCTTGAATAAACCATCGCCTCTTGTTGAAGAACGCGATTCCAAGTGTGAATACTGGGTGAATATACCGATTTTAACTCCTTATTTTTCAATGGATAGCGCGGAAGCTTAACCGTTAGCAACCTTCATTCCGGCTCGAATCTCCTCTTTCATAGCAATGGGGCGGACGCTTCTGTGCATGGCTCGTATGCCATGACATACACAGATACCCGACAGAAGCGGTTCCGGCCTCGCACGCTGTTTCCAACCTTTCAGGAGCCGATCCATATGATGCACAGAGCGATCCGCAAATTGTGCCTGTCACAAGCGCGGTGCAACCTGGCTACGGTGGTTGCCTTGCTGGCAGTTGTCTTCGCCAGTCTTTCCGCCCACGCACAGTCCAACCAGGGAGCGATCCTTGGCACAGTAAAAGACCCCAGCGGAGCGATCATCGCGGGAGCGCAGATCACACTCTTCAATTCCGACGAGGGAATCACCCGCGAGACCACCAGCAACGCCGGGGGCGAGTTCCAGTTTCTGGACGTGAAGGCCTCGCACTACAACGTGACCGTGACGGCCAATGGCTTCGACAAATGGTCGCAGACCAACATCGCGTTTGCTCTTCGCCAGCAGCTTCGCATCAATGCTGTGCTCCCGCTGGGCAGTGTGCAGCAGGAGGTCGTCGTCAGCGGCGAGCAGGCCAGCGCCATCGAGACCGAGTCCAGCACCATCAGCGCGGTCTACACCGGCGACCAGACCAAGGACCTTCCGGTGAACAACCGTGCAGGCTCGGGCGGCACCAGCGGCCTCAGCCTGATCTCCACGCTTCCCGGCGTGCAGGTGGACGGGAATAATCCTCCCTCTTTCTCCCTGCAGGGCGGTCTGCCCTTTGCGACCGAGGTTGCGGTCGACGGCATCACGGTGCAGAGCGCGGGAGGAGGCAACAGCCCGATTGCCGATGCCTTCCCCTCGACCGAGGCGATTGCCGAGCTTCGCACCGACGGCGTCGGCAACAGCCCCGAGTTTGGTCAGCCAGGCGAGGTTTCGATCATCACCAAGGGTGGAACCAACCGCTTTCACGGGTCGGCCTTCTGGTATCACCAGAACGCGGCCTTCGACGCGATCCCCTTCGGAGCAGCGACCAAGCCGCATAAGGTGGGCAACACCTTCGGCGTCGAGGCGGGCGGTCCGGTCGTCATTCCTCATCTTTATAACGGCCACGACCGCACCTTCTTCTTCGGCGACTACGAGGGCTACCGCTTCCCGCAGCAGACTCCGAGCCAGCAGGTTGTTCCGACCGTGGCGATGAAGAACGGCGACTTCAGCCGCTACACCTCCAGCACCTTCAACGGAGCGTTGAACAATCCCTTCGCTGGGGGAACCTACGACGGCTCGAGACTTCCTGCCAGCGTTATCAACCCGGCAGCTCAGAAGCTCCTCTCGTTCTTCCCCGATCCCAACTTCGGCGACGTCAACAGCTATACCGATGGACAGAACCCCAACTACTACGTCAACCAGGACGCCAGCAAGCACAGCGACCAGTTCGACGTCCGTGGCGACCAGTACCTCGGAGCCAACCAGAAGTTCCTCATCTGGGGCCGTTTTACCTGGAAGAACTTCCCCACGCTAAGCCCCAAGAAGCTTGCTGTTCCCTCGTCGATCAATGCGAACAAGTCGCGCGTGCTCAGCACGAACGTCACCTGGAGCATTCGTCCGAACCTGACCAACGAGACGCACTTCGGCTTCACACGCTACACGCAGGAGACCGACAACAGCTTTGACGGTAAGAGCTTTACCGACGGTCTTGGACTCTCCGGTCTTCAGAACCTCTTCTTCAACGGCATTCCTGAAGTGGACTTCCAGAACCTGCAGAGCCTCGATGCGGGCCGTCTCTCCTCGGTCAACAAGTCGAACACCTTCGTCTATACCGATTCGCTGACCTGGACGCACGGACATCACAACTTCAAGTTCGGTGGCGACATCCGCACTATCCAGTCTGTCTCTCCGCTCGGCTTCTTCGGCGCGGATAACTACGGTACCTTCGGCTACTCCACCAGCGGATCGTCTGCCGGCAACTTTACCGGCATCGACTTCGCGGACTTCCTGCTGGGACTTCCCAACACCACCAACTACGACAAGGTCCAGCAGGACAACGACGGCAGCACCAAGCACTACCACTTCTTTGCGCAGGACCAGTGGAAGGTTCTTGACCGCCTGACCCTGACCTATGGCATCCGTTACGAGTTCCACCCGGCCTACACTGACGCGGGCGGCGACATCGGCAACTTCGACACCAGCGTTCCGCTCTCAGGACGCGTGATCTATCCCGACGGCAAGGAAGCCCTGCTTGCCCAGACCTATCTTAAGAATGCGAATGCCTGCAACCCGGACGGCGTTCACAACACGAACTCTGCGACCATCAACGGCGCACCTTGCATGCCCGTCCAGACTGCCAGCCAGGCCGGATTCCCGCAGGGGCTGAAGCACTATCCGCACCTTCGTTTCATGCCGCGCTTCGGATTCGCCTACCGTCCCCTCCAAAACGACCGGACGGTGATCCGCGGCGGCTACGGCCTCTACAACATCACTTTGCTCGGCTCGAACTTCTACTCGCTGACTGGAACGCTGCAGGCAGCGACGACCGAGTACATCAATACCTACAACCCCACCACCCATGCCATCGGCTACCAGTGGCCGTCGATCTACGCCGGAGCCGCGAGCGGAGCCGACGAGAGGACCTACGGTCAGAACTACTTCGGCACAGGCAACAGCACCAACTGGAAGGACCCCTACACGCACCAGTGGTCTCTCAGCGTGGACCACGACTTCGGAGCCGGTTATGCTGCTCGCGTCTCGTACATCGGCTCCATCACCAAGCAGCTTGTCTGGGCTCCTGACGAGAATACAACGGGCTTCTCCTCGACGGTCTCGGCGTACAACAAGCCGTTTTCGGCTCGCCGCTTCCCGAACTGGGGCGTCATCAACACCCGCGCTACCGGTGCCAATGCAACCTACAACGCCCTGCAGCTTGAGCTGAACCATCGCTTCCAGCACGGCCTGACCTTCAACTCGTCGTGGACCTACGCCAAGGCTCTCGGCGACAATCAGGGACCGAACAACACCAGCTTCGCGGGTGAGAGCGGCGGCGGTCGCGCCACCTCGATCCTCGCCCGCAGCGTTGACTTCGGAAACGTCGTCGGCAGCCGTCGCCACCGTTGGAGCACGACGGCGGTCTACGATCTGCCCTTCGGACGCGGAAAGCAGCTCGGCTCGTCGATGCCGCGCTTTGCCGACGCGATCGTGGGAGGCTGGCGTATCAGCTCGATCCTTGTGCTGCAGACCGGACCTTACCTGACCCCCTACTTCCCGGGCGGACAGGGCGATCCTTCGGGAACGGGTTCCGGCCTCAATGCAACCGCCGCTGGCTGGACAGGCTCGGAGCGTCCGCAGCACGCGGACAATGTTGTCGGCGCAAGCTGGAAGCCTGCGAACCAGAGCCGCACCAACTGGGTCAACGCGAAGGCCTTCACCTGCCCCGGCTATCCTGCGTGGCAGCCCGGCATGAAGTGCACCACCGGCAGCGGCTCCGGGCCGGTTCCGCTTCCGATCGGACGCTTTGGTAACTCACAGGTCGGTTCGATTGTCGGCCCTGGCCTCATCAACCTCTCCTCCGGCATCAGCAAGACCTTCGCCATCACCGAGCAGGTTCGCCTGAAGGCTGAGGGTAGCTTTACCAACGTGCTGAACCACACCAACCTCGACATTCCAAACCTTGATCTCAGCAACGCGAGCGCCTTCGGAACGATCACAAAGGCAACGTCGAATGAGAACGGCGGAGCCCGCACCGGTCAGGTCTCGGTCAGGCTGGAGTTCTAACCAATCCTCCTTCCGGCGTGCGGCTCGCGCCGGAAGGTTCAACCTGGCAGTGTTGTGAAGAAGAATCCCCGGGGGACCGGGGATTTCTTCGTTTGTACGACGCGGCGCTGCTTTATTTAGGACTTCTCTCGGCTTAGATGGGATGTTAGCGTGACGAGATGATGATGGATGGAGCGAAGGACGTATTCCGAAGCGGCCTCCGGTCGTGGCAAGGCTTTCTGTTTTCTGCGTTGATGCTGTGTTGTGTGCTCGCTCGCGCGCAGGAGCAGAAGATCGCGGAGCTTGGAACATGCAGGCTCGCGAGCGGTGCTGAGATTCTCGATTGCAGGATCGGCTACCGGACCTTTGGCACGCTCAACTCTGCGAAGAACAACGTCGTTGTCGTGCCTTCGTGGCTGAATGGTCGCAGCGAGGATCTTGTGTCGCTCTTCGGCCCGACGCACAGAGGGACGCGGCTGGTTGATACCTCGAAGTTCTTCGGTGTGGCCTTCGATGCCTTTGGGGACGGAGTCTCGTCTTCGCCTTCGAACAGCAAGCGGCAGCCGGGGACGGCGTTTCCGCAGTTCACTACAGAAGACATGGTGCGGGCGCAGTATCGCGTCCTGACCGAGGTGCTGCACGTCAGCCACGTTCACGCGGTGGTGGGGCTCTCGCTGGGAGGACACCAGACCTTTGCGTGGGCGGTTCTGTATCAGAAGTTTGTTGAGCGGGCGGTGCCTATCATCGGTTCGCCGCAGGCCACGAACTTCGATCTGTTGTCGAAGAAGATCGTGATCGATGCTATCGAGTCAGATCCTGCGTACAAGGGAGGTCATTACACCACCGAGCCTCCGCTGAAGCTGGCGAACGAGATCGGTTACCTGATGCTGACGACTCCTGCGTATCGAAACGCGGAGGCCACGCGGGAGGAGTATCCAAAGTGGCAGACGAAGATCGAGGCTCCGCAGCGGCAGGATGCGAACGATCGCGTGTGGCAGGCGCGGGCGATTCTTACGCACGATGTTCTGCATGGACGTCCGCTAGAAGAGGTCGCTCGCACCTCGCCTGTGAAGTATCTGGTGATCGTGGGTGCGGAGGACAGGATGGTTGCTCCCGGCCCCGCGCTCGCATGGGCGAAGGCGGCGGGGGCGGAAAGCTACGTCTCGCAGGGAGAGTGTGGCCACCTGATCCTGAACTGCGATGCGGAGGCGGTGAGCGAGAGGGTGGAGCGGTTTCTCAGCGAGCCGGTGGTACAGGCGGGCCGATAAGCAGCAGCACCGGGGCGGGACCGACGTTGTTGCTGTCGAGGGCTTCGAGCGTGGTGGTGTGGACGTGCTGCTCGGGCGTCGAGGCTCGGGAGACGGCCGTGCAGGGAGTTGTCGGGGAGATGCCTGAGGCGATGAGGTCCTGCGCGAGAGTTTCGAAGTCGCGTCCGGGCATGTAGATCACCAGCGCGGCCTCGTCGGGGAAGGCCCCGGACCAGCTTGGGGTGAGCGCGACCTTTCCGGCGGCGTGGTGCGCGGTGGCGAGGATCAGCTTGGAGGCTCGGGAGCGATCGGTCAGTGGTGTCTTGAGCGAAGCGGCGACGGCGAAGGCGGCGGAGATTCCGGGAACGATCTCGAAGGGAAGGGAGTGCTCGTTGAGGAAGGCGATCTCCTCGGCGGCTCGCCCGAAGACGAGAGGGTCGCCGGACTTGAGCCGGATGACCGAGCTTCCGGCGGTCGCATGTTCGAGCATCAGCGCATGGATTCCGGCCTGAGTAATGCGCGGTTGGCCGCAGCGTTTTCCAACGTGGATGATCTGCGCGGTCGGGCTGGCGAGGCTCAGGATTTCATCGCTCACCAGATCGTCAGGGAGGATGACGTCGGCGGTCTTGATGAGGTGCGCGGCCCGGAGAGTGAGGAGCGTGGGGTCGCCGGGGCCTGCTCCCACCAGGTAGATGTGGCCGGGTTGTGCGTCGGGGATCGAGATCACGCCTGCTCCTTCTTTGGCTGCGGATTCGTGAGAGCGTGCTCGCGTGCGAGCTGGCGGGAGGGGCACTGGTCGTAGGCGCAGACCTGCCGTTGGGCCAGCTCGTGCAGCAGGAGGCGACGGGATTCGTTGAGCGGCTCGGCGGCGACGACCTCACGGCGGAGGTCGCCGAGATCGTCGAGCCACTGTCCGAGGTCGAGGGGGAGCTGCTCGTTAAGGTCTTTGCGGAGCTGCTGGGCGAGGGCCGGGGACTTTCCGGCGGTCGAGATGGCGACCTGAAGGTCTCCGCGGCGGACGACGGAGGGGAAGTAGAAGTCGCAGAAGGGCGGGTCATCGACGGCGTTGCAGAGGACTTCGGTCGCGGTGGCCTCGGAGAAGACGGCGCGGTTGACCGCAGGGTCGTTGGTGGCAGCGACGGTGAGGAAGGCTCCGCTAAGGTCGCCGGACTGGTAGGGGCGGCGGTGGAGGGTCACTTCGCCTGCGGCCGCGAGGTCGGTGATGCGATCGCTGACCTGCGGAGCGATGACCGTGACGGAGGCCTCGGCGGTGAGGAGGGATTCGATCTTCGACTCGGCGAGGTGGCCTGCGCCGATTACGACTGCGCGGCGTCCGGTGAGCTTGAGGAAGATCGGGAAGAGAGACATGGAGTGAAGCTCCTGTGGGCATTTGTCCACTGTTTTCTATGTGATGCCTTGTAAACCTAAAGTTATTTCGTGGTTATTTATGTAAGTTTCTTATTCTGAATTTCTTGTTTTTATGACAGTTGTGGCGCTATCGGCAAAATACAGGGATTCTTCGCTGTGCTCAGAATGACGAGGAAGAAGCATTTCAGTTTAGGATCTGGCATTCTACAAAAGAAGATTTCTCCGCTTCGCCACGAACGACAAGTTCAAAAAACGCTGGTGGGGAGGGGGGAGCCGCGGCTGGCAGCAAGAACCACAGATCCTTCGACTCCGCTGCGCTCCGCTCAGGATGACATCCTCTTCTTCCCGCGATGACATCTTTGATGACCTTTTTAGATGCGTGTCTGACAGGTTTTTGCCTGCCAGACACGCATCTGCAGCGCTTACTCGGCAGGCGCTCCGGCTCCGACGGGCGGGGCATCGCGCTCGACGGGAGTGGTAGGTGCTCCGTTGAGCTGGGCCAGCAGCGTCGCATTGTCGGTGCGGCTAAAGTAGCTGCGCAGGTCTTCGTTCGGCTGGCGCAACTCAAGATAGCCGCGAAGCAGACGAGCGATAGCGTCCGGGCAGTCTTCGGCGGCGGCGCGGTAGCCGATCTGGCGGGCGATTCCGGCGTATTTGCCGACCGAACCTCCCACGCAGAAGTAGAAAGCATCGACCATCTGGCCGTCCTTCTTCACCTTCTTGCCCTCGAGGCCGATGTCGGCAATCCAGCTCTGGCCGCAGGAGTTGGTGCAACCGGTGACGTGGAGGCGGATCTGCTGGTCGAACTCGGGCAGGCGGTCCTCAAGCTCGGCGACGAGCCACTTGTTGAAGCCCTTGGTTTCCGCGATGGCCAGCTTGCAGAACTCGGTGCCGGTGCAGGCGACAGCTCCACGCCAGAAGGCAGAGACATCGACGTTGAGCCCGAGGGTGTTCAGTTCGATGACCAGAGCGGCGGTTTCGCGGTCGGGCACGTTGACCAGCAGGATGTTCTGGCCGATGGTGGCGCGCAGGTGGCCGTCGCCGTACTTGTCCGCGAGGTTGGCCAGGGCGATCAGCTGGTCGCCGGAGAGGCGTCCGTTGATGACGGAGGCTCCGACGGAGCTGAGGCCGGGCTGGCGCTGCTCGTGGACGCCGACGTGGTCGCGGTAGATGTCGGCGGGGATGTCCTCCATCTCGACGGGGCTGGGGTCGAGCTTGTAGCCGAGCTTCTCCTCGATGGCGGCAAGCATGGACTCAGCCGTCCAGCCGTGGCGCATGAAGAGGTACTTGATGCGGGCGCGGGTGCGGTTCTCGCGGAGGTCAGTCTGCTCCTTGAAGATGCGGACGACGGCGGTGACGACCTCGATGGCCTTGTCCTGAGGGATGAAGGCCGGGATGCGGGTGGCGATGTGAGGCTCGGTAGAGAGGCCGCCGCCGACGCGGAGGGTGTAGCCGATCTCCTCCTGGATTCCATTGGGTCCATTGACCGTGCGCTTGATGGCCGTCAGGGCGACGTCGTTGATCTCTGGGTAGGAGCACCAGACGGGGCAGCCGGTGGCGGTGATCTTGAACTTGCGCGGCAGGTTGTAGAACTCGGGGTTGGCGATGAGCTCGTGCGCGAGCTGCTGCGCGAGCGGGGAGGCGTCGATCAGCTCCTCGGGGTGCAGGCCCGCGAGCGGGCAGCCGGTGACGTTGCGGACGACGTCGCCGCAGGCTCCCTTGGGGGAGAGGCCGATCTCGGTGAGCTGATCGACCACGTCGATGAGGCCGCCGATGGTGAGCCAGTGCAGCTGGATGTTCTGGCGCGTGGTGATGTCGGCGAGATTGTTCGCGTACTTCTTCGTAAGCTGGCCGATGACGCGGGTCTGGTGGCTGGTGAGCAGGCCATTGGGCAGCGCGATGCGCATCATGAAGTACTCGGAGGCCTTACCCTCGCCGCCGACACCGCCGGTCACGCCCTTGCCGTCGCCCTGGGTGTAGACGCCCCACCACTTGAAGTAGAGGTTCGCCCACTCGGGAAGGACGGCGTCGCGGCCGCTGCGGGCGAACTCGCGGACCTCATCCCAGGCCTCCCAGGGGTTCTTGGCGAGCTTGAGGCGCTCGGCGCGCTGGGCTTTGGTTTCTTTAACGGCGGCGGAGGGTGCCGGGGGGGTAGACATGGAAGCGTTCCTTTACCTGTAGATGGTGATGATATAAAAAATCCCACTCGTTCATGGAGTGGGGCGGCGGCTTTTACCCGGAACTCTTTTACATGAGGAGGCAAAGGCAACAACGCACCCGGTCGCAACACATACAACAGAAGGCAGCGGATTGGGTACGGCCGAGAACCATAGTTAAAGGCTAAAGGCCATAAACGGGAGCGTCAAGGGAAAGGCTGCCTGCTTCGGAGGTTTGGAGCAGGATTTGCATAGAGATAAGGGGGCGGGTATCCCTGCAAACCCACATCTGGCAATAAGGTGGCCAGATATGGGGTACCCGCTCTGATGGGCGATTCTGACGAATGAGCTACTCGGCCTTGGCGAGGGAGTAGAGGTGGCGGACGTCGGAGCCGCGCACCCAGAAGATGACGTCTTCGGCGATGTTGGTGGCGTGGTCGGCGGAGCGCTCGAGGTTGCGCGAGATGATGATGGCGTTGAGGGCCTGGGTGCTGATCTCGGGTTGCTGCTGCATCAGCTCGACCAGCTCGTCCTGGACAAAGTGATTGAGGTCGTCGATCTCGTCGTCCATCGCGATGACCTTCTCGGCGAGCTTGGCGTCGGCTTCGAGGAGAGACTGGATGGCGGTGCGGATCATGACGCCGACCTTGTCTCCCATGTCGGGGATGTCGATGGGAAGCTCGATGGGGGCGGCGCCGGCAAGGGCCTGGGTGCGCTGGGCGATGTTGGAGGCTTGGTCGCCGATGCGCTCGAGGTCGCCGTTGATCTTGATGACGGCGAGGATGAAGCGGAGGTCGACGGCCATCGGCTGCTCCTTGGCGAGCAGGTCATAGGCCATCTCGTCGACGTCGCGCTCGGCGGAGTTGATGGCGGCTTCGATCTCCTTGACGTGGTCGCAGAGGCTGATGTTGCCGGTGAGGTAGGACTCGAGCGAGAGGGAGAGGGCCTGCTGGGAGAGCGCGGCCATGGCGAGGAGCTTGTCCTTGAGCGTGACAAGCTGCTGGTGAAAGTGAATGCGCGGCATAGGGCAGCCTCTCCTTCGAACGATGGTCTTTTTATTGTGATGCAGGAATGAAATCGCTGCGTAAATTTGTGAACATCGAGTTAGCGAGATGGATACGTTTTTCCGGGAAGAGGCGTGGGCATCCTGCAACGAAATGCCGGGATTCTTTGGCTTCGTCTCGGAATGACTGGACTAGTAGAGGAGATATTTGGCGCGGCGACCGAGGAAGGCGTCGAGGTCGCGTTGCCAGGATTTGACGATCGCGCGCGTGTCTTCCTTGTTCTGGAGGGCGAGGATGGAGTTCATGCTGACGAGAAGACGGTCGGCGCGGGGAAGGTTGAACTGCTTCGAGTAGAGGCGCTGGATGGCGGCGATCATCTCAAGGCCCAGGGCGGGGGAGTCGAGGGCGTTGCGGTCGGTGAGGGTGAGATGGACCGCCGGGAGCGTCTGGCCGTGGTAGGGGAAGTGATTGGAGTCTTCCGCGATGGTGACGGTAGACGCCGAGAAGGTCACTCCGGGGATGTTGCGGGAGGTGAGGGTGGAGGCTAACGTGGCGGCGTCGAAGTAGGGCGCGGCGATGTTCTCGAAGGGTGTGTCGGTGCCGCGTCCTACGGAGACGTTGGTGAACTGGAGCAGCTCGACGCCGGGGTAGAGTGTGGCGGCGGTGATGCTGCGGAGGTTGGGGCTGGGGCTGATCCAGGGGAGGCCTGTCTGGTCGTAGTACTGGTTGCGTCTCCAGTTCTGGAGCGGGACGACGGTGAGGAGGGCGCTGAGGGGCTCCTGGATATTGGGAGAGACGGCAGAGGGAAGGCGTCGCTCGCCGTTGATGTAGCGGGCCAGCTCGCCGAGGGTCATGCCGTGGCGGATGGGGAGAGGCATGTAGTTGGTGTAGGAGTCGTGGCCTTCGTCGGAGACCGGCCCCTGCACCATCGCGCCGCCGATGAGGTTGGGGCGGTCGAGGAGGATGATCTCGAGGGGGTGGCCCAATTTTTTCTCCGCTGCTGCGGCTTCGAGGAAGTAGCCGGTGACGGCCTCGTAGGTGTAGAAGCGGACGCCCGCGTCCTGAAGGTCGATGACGACGGCGTCGAGGTCTTTGAGCTGGTCGTGGGTGGGATGGCGGGAGGCGAGGGTGGCTCCGTAGAGGGAGGTGACGGTAAGGTGGGTGGCGGGGTCGATCTCGCCGGAGATGCCTTCCGCGTCTTTGGTGCCGAAGATGCCGTGCTCGGGGGAGAAGAGGGACTTCAGCTCGACGCCGGGGACGGATTTGGGGGCCTCGGTCGCGAGGAGGTCGATGGTGCGGCGTCCCTGTGCGTCGAGGCCGGTCTGGTTGGTGAGGATGCCGAGGCGGAGGTGGTTGTCGTGGCGGCTCGCGGCTTCGGCGAGGGCGGCGTAGTGGGTGGATTCGAGGACGTCGATGCCGGTGAGGGTCTTGGATGCGATGGGATGCGTCCCGGAGCGGATGTTTGCAGGGCACGGAGGGACAGGCTCGCAGATTGCTCCTTCGGGACATGCACAACGTTTCTTTTCATCGGTCGCGGGGTTGGTGAGGCCGAGGGCCTGCGCGGCTGCGGTGGCAACCTGTCCGCGAAGGGCGGAGATGGGAGGATTGCCGCGCGGGTGGATCGCGTTCGAGAGGAGGACGACGTAGCTGTCGGAAGCGGGGTCCATCCAGAGGGTAGTGCCGGTGAAACCGGTGTGTCCAAAGGAGCCGATGGGGAAGACGGAGCCGCGCGGGCGCGAGTAGGAGGAGTTGATGTCCCAGCCGAAGCCGCGGGCGGCGATGCCCTTGGTGGCTTCAAAGCCGGGGGTGAAGATGGTGGCTCCTCCCTCGGCGGTCGCGGGCTGCTCGGGCTTCGTCATCAGTTCGAGCGTGGACTGCTTGAGGGGGAAGGTGCCGGTGTTGTGGACGAGCTTTTCAAGCAGCGCCTGCGCATAGAGGGAGATGTCGTGCGCGGTGGAGAAGACTCCGGCGTGCCCGGCGACTCCACCCATGCGGCGGGTGGTGGGATCGTGGACGGTTCCTCGGGTGAGCATTCCAAAGTGGGGATTGGTGGTGGCATCTCCCTCGTCATCGTGAGTGGTGGGAGCGGTATCGGGATCAAGAGCGAGGGGGCTCCATGTGCCGGGAGGGCAGACCATGTGCATGGAGAACTGCGGACGAGGACCCGGCTCAATGGCTGCGCCGATACGTTTGATCGGGCCGCAGGTCTTGTCGAAGGGCCGGTAGGAGGTGGAGAGCATGCCCAGAGGTTTGAAGATGTGCTGTTGCGCGTACTCGTCTTCGGGCTGTCCGCTGAGCTTTTCGACGAGAGCTCCTAGCGTGATGAAGTTGATGTCGGAGTAGACGAACTTCGTGCCGGGAGGATTGGCGAGAGGAGACTCCATCGCGCGCTTGATGCCCTCGGCTTTATCAGGGGCGGAGAGTCCCCACGGATCTTTGAGCGAGACATCGGGCGGGAGGCCGGAGTAGTGCGTGAGAAGCTCGCGGATAGTGACCTTGTCCTTACCGTTGGCGGCGAAGGCGGGGAGGTACTTGGCGACTGGATCGTCGAACTGCAGCTTGCCCTGCTCGTAGAGCTGCATGGTGGAGGTCGCGGTGGCGAGGCACTTGGTCAGCGAGGCCATGTCGAAGATGGTGTCGAGGGTCATGGGCTCGGCGGCGGTGTCGCTGTTGGGGCTGGCTTCGCCTGTGATCTTGCGGTTGCCGTAGGCCTGCTGGAAGACGACCTTGCCATTGTGACCGACGACGACGACGGCTCCGGGGAGATGCTGGGTCGCGATTGCGTTGTTGATGAGGGTGGTGATCTGCGAGAAGTCGTAGGTGGAGGCGGAGGGATTCTGTGCAGGGAGAAAAGCGGAAGCAGATTCCTCCGCTTCACTGCGGAATGACAACGCAAAAAGGCTGGCGAAGATCAGGATCGTGGTAACAGCGGCCTTTGCTGTGGAGCGGGGCTTCGGGAGCAGCATGCTGGCGAGGTAGCCGACAGCGAAGGTCACGAGCGAGCCGATGAGCACGTACCAGGTGAAGGCGACGCGAGGGAGGGTAGTGTCTCCCAGAAGGGGGAGGCTGTTGAGATGAATGGGGGCGGGTTGCAGCCAGAGAGCGATGTTGAGGGCGAAACCGACGATGAGGCCCACGATCGCTCCCGCCTCGGTGGCCTTGCGGGTGAGCGTGCCGAGGAGGAAGACGCCGAGGAGAGCACCGTAGGCAACCGACGCGATGGAGAGGCCGATCTCAACGACATGGCCCTTGCCTCCTACCTTGATGCTGTAGACCGCGATGGCGAAGAGGACCAGAGCCCAGACGACGGTGGAGGAACGGGAGATCATCATGCGCTCGCGCTCGTCGGCTTCGGGGCGCCAGTGCATGTAAAAATCCACGACCGTTGTAGACGAGAGAGAGTTGAGCGCCGCCGAGAGGTTCGACATCGCCGCCGCGAGGATGGCCGCGATGAGGAGGCCCGCGATGCCGATGGGCATCTCGGCGACGATGAAGGTGGGGAAGAGGCGGTCGGGTGCGATGTTACCGATGGGAGTTCCGCCGTAGAAGACCCAGAGGCCTGCTCCGATGAGGAGGAAGAGGGTGAACTGGAGGAAGATGACTCCTCCCGAGGAGAGGAGCGCGAGGCGCGACTCCGACAGGTTGCGGCCTGCGAGGAGGCGCTGCACCATGAGCTGGTCGGTGCCGTGCGAGGCCATCGTGAGGAAGCTGCCGCCGAGAAGACCCGCCCAGAAGGTGTAGGTCTGGGTGAGGTTGAGGGCGAAGTTGAAGAGGTGGAACTTGTGCGCCGCCGAGGCCACCGTATAGATGTGCGACCAGCCTCCGGGGACGTGCGTGCCGAGCGTGACGATGGCGACGAGGGTTCCGGCGATGTAGAGGATCATCTGGACGACGTCGGTCCAGATGACTGCCGTCATGCCGCCCTCGAAGGTGTAGAGCAGAGTGAGGGCGGAGATGATGGCGATGGAGAGGATGTCTCCCGTGCCGATGGCGATGGCGACGACGATGGAGACGGCGAAGACACGGACTCCTTCGGCGGCGGCGCGGGTGAGGAGGAAGAGGCCCGCGGTGGTCTTGTGCAGGGTGTGGCCGAAGCGCTGGTCGATGAGCTGGTAGGCGGTGAGCATCTCGCCCTGGAAGTAGCGCGGAAGAAAGAGCACGGCGACGAGGACGCGGCCCACCATGTAGCCGAGGACGATCTGAAGGAAGCCGAAGTCTCCCGCGAAGGCTACGCCGGGGACGCTGATGATGGTGAGGGTGCTGGTCTCGGCCGAGACGATGGAGAGGGCGATGGCCCACCAGGGAACGCTGCGGTCGGCGAGGAAGTAGCTCTTGAGGGACTTCGCGGGGGCATCTTTGCCGCCTCGGAAGCGCAGGCCGAAGAGAGTGATTCCGGCCAGGTAGATGACGATCAGGATGAGATCCGGGAGATGAAGGTGAGACGCGGCGGAAACGTCGGGCATGTGAGCGAGTTTATAAGGAAGCGGTGAGAGTGGGGGAGGGAAAAACGGGTGGGATGTAGCAGGTGCTTTCTCAAAAAACATCTTTCGCAAAGGTGTCATCCTTCGACTGCGTCCGGCTTTGCCGGACTTCGCTCAAGATGACAATATTTTCGTTCTGAGAGTGCTTTGAGCTAGCCGAGTATTCCGCGAAAAAATGCTGGGATTCTTCGCAGCGCTCAGACGAGTACTGGTAGTACAGGATTCTTTTGTAGAAGTTCTTAGGAAGTGGTTACAGAACAGGGCTGCCGTTGAGGATGGTGCCGATACGCTTGCCTGCGGCGTCGAAGACGTTCAGGTTGGCGGGGCGTCCGGGCTCGACTTCGCCGATGATGCCGGTGAAGCCCATCAGCATCGCGGGGTTGTGCGAGGCGAGGCCGACGGCGGTGGCGAGGGAGGCTCCGGTGAACTGCTGCAGGTTTTCTACAGCGCGGTCGAGCGTGAGGACGCTTCCGGCGAGGGTCTGCTTGCCCTGCGCGAGATCGTCGGCGGAGAGTGCGCGGCCGTCGGCTACCTTCACGGCGAAGGTGCCGAGGGAGTAGTTGCCGTCGGGCATTCCGGCTGCGGCCATGCTGTCGGTGACGAGGATGGCGTGGCGCGGACCCTTGGCCTTGAGCCAGAGGCGGACAAGCTCGGGCGCGACATGGATGCCGTCGCAGATGATCTCGGCGTAGAGAGAGTCTTCGTCGAGGACAACGCCGAGGACGCCGGGCTCGCGGTGGTCGAGCGGGCGCATGGCGTTGTAGGTGTGGGTGGCGCTGGAGGCTCCGGCGGCGATGGCGGCATGAGTTTCCGCAGACGTGCTGTTGGTGTGGCCGATGCTGACGCGGACTCCGTTCTGGGTGCAGTGACGGATGAGGTCGAGCGCGCCGGGGATCTCAGGCGCGATGGTGATGAGACGAATGTGTCCGGCAGCGGCCTGCTGGAAGCGGTCGAAGAGTTCGATAGAGGGCGGGATGATCTCCGCGGGCGGATGGACGCCGCGCTTGGCATGCGAGATGAACGGGCCTTCGAGATGGATGCCGAGAGGACGCGCAAAGGCGGGGTTCCAGTGGTCGCCGGTGGCCTGGTCGATGGCGCGGGCGATGCCTTCGAGGGCGCGGAGCGTGGTGTCGATCGAAGCCGTGACGGTAGTGGGGAGATAATGCCCGACGCCGCGGGTGGCGAGGAAGCGGCTGACGTTGGCGAGAGCCTCGGGGGTGCCTTCCATGACGTCGTTGCCTGCGCCGCCGTGCGTGTGGATGTCGAAGAGGGTCGTTGTCAGCGTGGTCTCGGCGTCTTTGGGCGCGGCGTCGGGCTCGATACTCGCGATGAGGCCGTCACTGTCGAGAGTGATGGCGGGGTATTCGATGGTCTGTGTGGCAGTGACGAGGCGGCGCGCTGACAGAATCTGAGACATCGGGGTTTAGTTTAGACCCGCCGATTACCGGATGACAAAGATAAGAGTTTCTATTGAAAGACAATAAAAATCAGGTTTTACGAGTGGCGTGCTTGTGGGATGGTGTGACCACCTTTTCAATTCGTGCATTCTGCAACGAAATACCGACTTCTCTATAGCTTCTTCTCTCAGAAGGACGGAGTGTTCGGCGGTCGCGGTAATGAACTGACATCCTAATCTAAAGAGAAGTAGATTTCTTCCCTGCGTTGCGAAATGACAGGACAGAAACCTGTGGCGGGGAGAAGGATTCGCCCCATCCTTTGCGGTAAAGCTGCGAAGGATGGGGTATCCGAGCAGTGGAGGCGCGTCTGTTTGCTGCTACTTGGTAGCTGTCGGTGGTGCGGGGATGCCGAGGTCGGCAGCTGCGGGGATAGAGTGGGCGTTCGTCCACTGACGCTGGGCCACGCGGAGGCGGTCGATGCGGGCGAGCCACGTCTGGATGGTGTAGTCGTAGCGCTCAAGGTTGTTGCGGAGGTAGTAGGGGCGGTTGCTCTTGAGCCATGCCTGCTCGTAGAGGTCGCGCAGGAGGGAGTAATTATTGCGGAGGTCCTGCAGCTTGCCGTTGACGGCGTTGATGTTGCCAAGCTCGCGGGCGACCTCCAGACGGTCTTCGGGCTTGCGCGAGGCTTGCAGGGCGAAGGCGTGGGCGTAGCTGGTGGCAATCTCGTCGGAGATCTGGAACTTCAGCCCGATGAGGTCCATGCGGCGAGCTCCCAGGTCGAGCAGGTCGAGAGCGTCGGTTTCGCGGAGGCTCGGGTTAGCGGCTCGGGCTTCGGCCACGAGAATCAGGGCTCGCTCGGAGTGGAGGCGAAGCTCGGAGAGGATGGGGCGAATCTGTCCAGCGATGCGCTGGCCGTCGGGGTTCCAGGGGTCCTGCCAGAAGAGGAGGTCCTGCGCGTCGGTCTTGTAGGCGGAGTCCTTGAGGAGCTGGTGGGCGGCCATGATCTCGCGCTGCGCCTCGTCGATCTTGCCGGTTGCGTCGCCGTGGAAGACCTGTCCGAAGCTGGACTGGAAGATGGGGATCGACGCCTCGCCCTGGTGCCATGCGGCTTCGGCTCCAAAGAGGATGCCGTACCAGTCGGCGTTGGCGAGCGCCTCGCCGTCGTCGTTCCAGATAGTGTTGAGCTGCCCGACGGCTCCAAGACGCTGACCGTCGGCGGTGAAGCGCTGAATGTTGGCTAGGCCGTTGTTCCAGTTGGGGTAGACGCGCGACCAGTTGTTGATGCCGGGGGCGACCCAGGTCTCGAAGCCTGCGTCGGTGAAGGGCTTGATGAATTTGTCGAAGCCCTCGGGGTGAGGGGTGTACTCCCACGGGACGGCGATCGTGGCTTTCTTGAAGGAATCGGGGAGCTGCTTCAGCAACTCGGGCTCGTGGTAGGCGATGTCTCCCCAGAAGAGGAGCTTGCGGTTGAGGGGCTGGAGGTCGGCGACGATCTTCTGAAGGAAGTCGAGGTAGACGGGGCCGAGGCCGCGGGAGTCAACGTCGGCCTTGGTTTGTCCTTTGCCCAGCTCGACGGTTTCGTCGGCTCCGAGGTGGAGGTAGGGGCCGGGGAAGACCTGCGCCAGCTCGGCGAACATATCGTGCGTGAGCTTCTGGGCGTCGGGCTGTGCGGGGGCCATGACCTGACCGTGCGGAGTCTCGGCGATGGGGGCGTACTTCTCCCAGTTGAGGAGATAGTGGAGGTGACCGAAGGCCTCCTGCTCGGGGATGACGGTGATGTGGTACTTGGCGGCGTAAGCGACCAGCTCGCGGGCCTCGGCCTGCGAGAGGCTGCCGCCGGGAGGCGCCATCAATGGATGGCCGCTGTACTGCATGGTGTGCTCGAAGTAGGCCGAATAGATATTGACCTTGTAGGCGGCGAGGATACGGATCTGCTTCTTCTGGAAGTCAAGCGTGGGGAAGGGGCCGCGGGAGAGGTCGTCGCTGAGGCCGCGGTAGCGCATGGCGGGCCAGTCGCGGATGGTGGCAGCGTGGAGGACGGCGTTGGAGCCGTGGCCGGTGATGAGCTGCCGGACGGTCTGGAGAGCGTAGAAGATTCCGGCGTCGGAGGCGGCGGTGAGGGCGAGTCCCTTGCCATCGGGGATGATGGCGTAGCCTTCGGCCTTCATGGGGGTGGGGAAGTCGGTTGCAGCCTGATGGTTGGGGGAGGCGTCGGAGAGGATGGAGCGCGAGAGCGGGGAACCGTATCGGGTTACAAGAATCGTAACCGGAGCGGTAGCGTTTACGGGAATGCCCTCGGAGGCGAGGCTGGTCTTGAGATCGTCAATGGCAAAGGCATCTTCCGGCGCGCAGGGGGAGGAACAGGTGATCTGAATTCCCTGAGAAAGGGGTGTTGTGGAAATCTCTCGGACCTCTCGCGGGAGGGGAATCAGCTTTAACGATGACTGAGCGAAAACAGGCACGGCGAGGGTGGCGAACAAGGACGCTGTGAAGAGAGATCTCATGCCGACAACGGTAAATCAGAGAGCCCGTCGGAGTAAGTCGAAGGCTTGATACGGGGGCACGTTTTTCAGTGGCTTGAACGAGCGATCTCCTTTATTGACGCGGGTTTCATGTGTTAACAGTTCGTGAATTATTTCTCTGTTCACATAGCTTTGCAAGGATTCACGCATAGCAGTCGGAAAGAGCAGCGCGGCTACGGATACAAGCTTGTACAAAAATCCGGGCTCCCTATCTCTGTTTATTCCGATTGTCATTTACTTGCGAGGATCCATGACGAGACAATTACGGGCCGCGCTTGCCGCGACCCTGGTCATCTGTACAGCGTCGATGCAGGCGCAGACGGGAACATCCGCTAAGAAGACGACGAAAAAAGTCGTGAAGAAGGCGGAATCTCCCCTTGAGCGTACGCTCCGCGAACTCCGGGAGCAGATGCAGGCACAGCAGGAGCAAATCAACCAGTTGAAGCAGCAACTGGCCGACCGCGATGCGAGATTGAGCACAGCATCGCAGGAGGTCCAGTCGGCGAACGCTTCGGCTGCGGCAGCATCCACCCAGGCACAGAACGCGCTTACGGCCATCCAGTCGAACCACGAAGAGATGCAGACGCTTTCGAGCTCTGTTTCAGACCTGAAGGTCGCCAACGTCGGGTTGGCCCAGACGATCAGCGATACGAAGAAGGACATTTCGGCTCAGTTGGAGTCTCCGACGGCGCTGCACTATAAGGGCGTCACGATCAGTCCGTCGGGCAGCTTCTTCGCATTTGAAGGTGTCTTCCGTAATCGTTCGATCAACTCAGAGATCAACACGCCGTTCAACACGACTCCGTACCCCGGAGCCGCACAGGCGCATACGAGCGAGCTGAACTTTTCGGGCCGCCCGACGCGTCCGATCCTGCTGATCGAAGGCAACGCAGGCAAGTTTACGATGCGCGGCTACTTCGAGGCTGACTTCCAGTCGTCCGGCACGACCAGCAACGACAACGGCAGCAACAGCTACACCTTCCGTCAGCGCCAGGTGTTTGGACAGGTCGAGACGCAGAGCGGCTTTGTAGTGACCGGAGGCCAGATGTGGTCGCTCGTCACCGAGACCAAGAAGAGCACCGACAACCGCACGGAAGCCACTCCGCTCGGGATCGATCACCAGTACAACGTGGGCTTCAGCTGGGCTCGGCAGGGCGCGATCCGCGTTCAGCAGCGCTTCCGCAACGGCCTGACGCTGGCCGGTTCGCTCGAAGAGGCACAGAACATCTTCTCGGCGACCAACCAGAACACCAACTTCTTCTTCGGCGCTCCGGGTACGGGCGGCGGTCTTCTGAATGCGACGGCGAACTACTCGAACAACGTCTCGCCTGATGTGATCCTGAAGGCTACCTACGACGCGAAGCGCGCTCACCTCGAGGTTGGAGCCGTGGGACGCTTCTTCCGCGATCGCTACTATCCCGGACAGACGAACGCGACCCCCAGCACGGTGGGCGCGGCCAACGACACCAAGGCTGCCGGCGGCATCATTGCCAACGTCCGTGTCTCGCCCTCGAAGTACGCCGACGTCGGCTTCCACTTCCTCGGCGGTTCGGGCGTGGGCCGTTACGGAACCTCCTCGCTGCCGGATACGACGGTGCATCCGGATGGACGGCTGGCCCCGATCAAGTCCTACCAGGGGCTGTACAGCATGGAGTTCCACCCGGCCAAGAAGCTGGATGTCTTCGGCTACGTCGGTGGCGAGTACGCGCAGCGCACGACGTACCTGTCGACGCTCGGGTCTTCGGCTGGCAAGCTGATCGGCTACGCTCCTGTGACCTCGTCGAACGCGGGTTGCGGCGTCGAGACGCTTCCGTCCGCGAACAGCGGCTACGGTCCTGGAACCCCGGCGAACTGCCTTGGAGCGACCCGCTTCATCATGGAAGGCACCGCGGGCTTCACGTACCGCTTCTACAACAACCCCCGCTTCGGTCGCGTGCAGTACTCGATGCAGTACAGCTACCTGACCAAGACGGCGTGGGCCGGTGTTGGTGGCGCTCCGTCGGCGAACAACAACATGGTGTTCACCAGCATGCGTTACTACATCCCGTAGGCTTTGCTGCAGGATGGATGGAAGGGCGCCCTTTGCGGGGCGCCTTTTCTTTTTAGGAGACTTGTTGCGGTGGCGAAAGAGAGAGAGCTTCCGCAGAGGAGCGTTGTTTTGGCGAGTAGCAAATTGGTCAACCACTTCATGTTTAGTTTTGATAGGCTTCTGTGGTCAGGTTTTGTTCGAGTTCACACTTAATTCAGCCGCTTTGGCTTTTAACGATTCCCCAGAGGTGTTCTGATGCTTGATTCCATGCGCTTGTTCCCCTCCGACCCTGCGGCCCGTGCCGTTGCGGCGAAGCTTTATGAGACGGTGCGCGATCTTCCCATCGTCTCGCCGCACGGACACACGGACCCTTCGTGGTTTGCGGTGGATGGTGCGTTCCCGAATCCCGCAGCGCTGTTCATCCAGCCGGACCACTACATCTTCCGGATGCTGTACTCGCAGGGCGTCTCGCTGGAGTCGCTGGGGATTCCTCAGCTCGACGGCAAGCAGCAGGCCGATCCGCGGGAGGTGTGGCGCATCTTTGCGAAGCACTACTATCTGTTTCGCGGAACGCCGACGCGGCTTTGGCTGGACTATTCGCTCAGCACGCTGTTTGGGCTGACGGAAAGACTGACTCCCGAGAACGCGGACCATTATTACGAGGTCGTCGCGGCGGCTCTGGAGACGCCGGAGTTTCGTCCGAGGGCTCTGTTCGAGAAGTTCAACATCGAGGTGCTTGCGACGACCGATTCGCCGCTGGATACGCTCGAGCATCACAAGGCGATTCGCGAGTCGGGATGGAAGGGGAGAGTGGTTCCGACCTTCCGGCCTGATCCGGTGATCGACGCGGAGTTTGCTGGCTTCCGCGAGAACATCGACAAGCTGGGCGAGATTACCGGCGAGAATATCGGGAGCTTCAAAGGGTATCTGAATGCTCTGCGGAACCGTCGTGCGTTCTTCAAACAGATGGGAGCGACGGCCACCGATCATGGCCATCTGACCGCCCAGACCGCCGATCTGGACGATGCTGCGGCGGAGGCGCTGTATCAGCGCATTCTGTCGGGCAGTTCGACGCCCGAGGAGCAGAAGCTCTTTCAGGCGCAGATGCTGACGGAGATGGCGGGGATGTCGGTGGAGGATGGGCTGACGATGCAGCTGCATCCGGGGAGCATCCGCAACCACAATAAGAAGCTGTACGAGAAGTTCGGGCGCGACAAGGGCGCGGACATTCCGGGGCCGACGGAGTATGTCCGCAGCCTGAAGCCGCTGCTGGACAGGTACGGCAACGACCCTAGGCTGACGTTCATCCTGTTCACGCTGGATGAGTCGACGTTCTCGCGGGAGCTGGCTCCGCTGGCCGGGCACTATCCTGCGCTGCGGCTGGGGCCTCCGTGGTGGTTCCACGATTCGCCGGAGGGGATGATGCGTTTCCGCGAGCAGGCGACGGAGACGGCGGGCTTCTACAACACGGTCGGGTTCAACGACGACACGCGGGCGTTCTTGTCGATCCCCTCGAGGCATGATGTTGCGCGGCGTATCGACTGCGCTTTTCTGGGAAGGCTTGTTGCCGAGCACAGGCTAGATGAGGACGAGGCCTTCGAGGTGGCGAAGGACCTTACCGTCAACCTGGTGAAGAAGGCTTACAAGCTCTGAGGCTTTTTCAGAGCTTCTTCTTACCACCTGCCCCACTCTCACACCTTGTCATTCCGTAGCGCAGCGGAGGAATCTGCTTTTTATTTGTGCTCCGACCGAGTCCGTCATTCTGAGCGCAGCACCCTCTCCTATGCGGGGTGTGAGGTCCAGGTCTTGTCGGAGGAGTAGCAAAGTTTTTCGAGCGTGCAATCCACGCAGCGAGGCTTGCGGGCGATGCAGACCTGGCGTCCATGATGAATCAGCTCGTGCGAGAAATTGATCCAGCGGTCCTGCGGGAGGATCTTGATGAGGTCCTGCTCGATCTTCTGCGGAGAGGTCTGCTTCGTCAGCTCGAGTCGGCGCGAGAGGCGCATGACGTGCGTATCCACAACGACGCCGTCGGCGATGCCGTACCAGGAGCCGAGGACGACGTTCGCGGTCTTGCGGGCGACGCCGGGGAGACGGAGAATCTCGTCCATTGTCTTCGGAACCTTGCCCCCGAACTCTTCGGTGACGATGCGGGCCGCGCCTTGGATGTTCTTCGCCTTGTTGCGGAAGAAGCCTGTGGTGCGGATCAGCTCTTCGATCTCGGGGAGGGAGGCCGCGGCCATCGCCTTGGGGGTGGGGAAGGTCTTGAAGAGCGCGGGCGTGACCAGGTTGACGCGCACGTCGGTACACTGCGCCGAAAGGATGGTGGCGACGGTGAGCTCCCATGCATTGCGATGGGTGAGGGCGCAGACGACGCCGGGGTAGGTCTTCGCGAGGATATCGAGGATGGCGGCGATGCGCTCGGGCGCGAGAGGGTTGCGGACGGGCTTCGCGGACTTCTTCGCGGGGCGTTTGGGTGCAGTGGTTTTGGTGGCGGCCATCGGTGAGTCTGAAGGTTTCCTGTGAATGAATTAATGCTAGCGCATCGAGGGACCGGACGGCCCGACCGATATACTCGAAACTAATGTCCGAAAAGATTATTACCTTTCTGGCCGGTTTTATTATCTCTGTCATCTCTGCCGGTGGCTATGCCGGTGTGGCCCTGTTGATGGGCATCGAGTCCGCGTGCATTCCGCTGCCGTCGGAGATCATCATGCCCTTTGCCGGATACCTCGTGCATACGGGGCAGCTCAAGTTGTTCTGGGTTGCAACGGCGGGTGCGATCGGATGCAACCTCGGCTCGATTCCGGCGTACTGGCTGGGCGCGATTGGTGGACGTCCTGCGGTCGAGAAGTTCGGCAAGTATGTTCTGCTGAGCCGTCACGATCTTGATCGCACGGAGCACTTCTTCCAGCGCTTCGGTGGAATCACCGTGCTGGTGGCGCGTCTGCTTCCGGTGGTCCGTACCTTTATCGCCCTGCCTGCGGGCATTGCGAAGATGTCACAGGTTCGCTTTCATGCGTACACCTTCATCGGCTCGTGGCCGTGGTGCTACGTGCTGGCGTATGTGGGCATGAAGCTGGGCGACCGATGGGACAGCGATCCGCGTTTCAAGGAGATCTTCCATCGCTTTCACCTTGCGGTAGAGGTGGTTCTGGTGGTGGGCATCGCGTGGTTCCTGTGGACACACTGGCGCAATCGCATCCGGACCGAGGCTGCTTGAGAGAGGCGTGAAACTCTGATTTTCGGAGAAAATCCGGAAATCAGAGTTAGCGATAAAGCCGCGTAAATACTGGGTTTTGTTTGCAAATGACTTTTTCAGTGCGCGATACTGGCGCTTCCGAGTAACGGAAAATCGCAACTGAGAAGGGTATCTCCAAGCAATGTCCACACCCCAGGCCGCGAACGAAGCGGCATCCAGCATCAAGCCAGCTACAGGAAAACTAGGCGTCATGATCCCGGGAATGGGAGCCGTCGCGACGACTCTGATCGCCGGGGTGGAGGCCGTACGCCGTGGCTTCGCACTCCCGATCGGTTCCACCTCGCAGATGGGAACGATCCGGCTGGGCAAGCGCACCGATGCGCGCAGCCCGCTGATCAAGGACTTCGTTCCGCTCGCCTCGCTCGACGATATTGTCTTCACCGGATGGGATATCTTCGGCGGCAACCTGTATGACGCGGCGAAGACCGCGCAGGTGCTCGACAACGATCAGTTGCAGCAGATGCGTCCGTTCCTCGAGTCGATTGAACCGATGCCCGCGGCCTTCAACCAGCACTATGTGAAGCGGCTGGAGGGCAAGACGGTGAAGGTCGGCAAGAACAAGTGCGACCTCGCTAACCAGATTCGCAACGACATCGCGGAGTTCAAGACGAAGACCGACCGCCAGGTGATGATCTGGTGCGGTTCGACCGAGATCTACCTGGAGCAGGCCCCGGTACACCAGACGCTTGCGGCGTTCGAGAAGGGGCTGGTCGATGACGATCCGGCGATCACGCCTTCGATGCTGTATGCGTGGGCGGCGCTGAAGGAGGGTATTCCGTTCATCAACGGCGCTCCGAACCTCACGGTCGATATCCCCGCGCTGAACGAGCTTTCGCGCAAGATGAACGCTCCGATTGCGGGCAAGGACTTCAAGACCGGTCAGACGTTTATCAAGACCGTGCTCGCGCCTGGATTCAAGGTTCGCAACCTTGGCATCTCGGGATGGTACTCGACGAACATCCTGGGCAATCGCGACGGCGAGGTGCTGGACGATCCGGAGTCGTTCAAGACGAAGGAGGTCTCGAAGCTCGGTGTGCTCGAGCACATCCTGCAGCCGGAGCTGCACCCGGAGCTGTACAAGGACCTGTACCACAAGGTGAAGATCAACTACTATCCGCCGCGCGGCGACAACAAGGAAGGCTGGGACAACATCGACATCTTCGGCTGGCTCGGGTATCCGATGCAGGTGAAGGTCGACTTCCTGTGCCGCGACTCGATCCTTGCGGCCCCGCTGGCGCTGGACCTGATCCTGTTCATGGACCTTGCGGCGCGTACGCCTTCGCTGCGTGGAATCGGCATCCAGGAGTGGCTGAGCTTCTACTTCAAGGACCCGGACACGGCTCCCGGAGTTTACCCGGAGCACGATCTGTTCATCCAGAACATGAAGCTGAAGAACACGCTGCGCCACATCATGGGCGAGGAGCTGATTACGCACCTCGGGCTGGATTACTACGGCGACTAGTCGCTTTCAGAGAAGAGAGAAACGGAACGGCGGCTGCGAGATATTCTTTCGCAGCCGTTGTCGTTTAACTTTTGTGCTGCGTCCTGGCGAGCTTGTCGTGCTCCGCGGTGACCTGCTGCATCACCTGTTTGGCCATGCCGAGTCCGCCGCCCTTTGCGATAGCGGTGGCGACGGCTTCGACGCCGAAGCCGTTGATGGTGTCGCTGCTCGGGTCCGAGGAGGAGTCGTCGCCGCTGGCCCAGGCGCTCTCCTTGTCGTCGCCGGAGCGCATGGGCTTCAGCATCTCCTGCAGCAACATGCCTTCGAACTGCTGGGCCGCGTCGGCGAGCTTCGACTGATCGGGAGAAGCTTTGCTGGTGGTGGTCTGTGCGGACTGCGCCGCCTGTGCGATGGATGCGATGTTCATCAGAGGACCTCGATCTCGGCTTCGAGAGCGCCGGCGGACTTCATGGCCTGAAGGATGGAGATGACGTCGCGCGCGGAGGCTCCGATGGTCTGGAGGCTGCGAACGAGGTCATCGACGGTGGAGCCCTGCTTCAGCTCGATGCGGTTGACAGGCTTGTCGAGGGCGTCGACGTTGGTCTGTTGCACAACCTCGGTGGTACCACCCTTTGAGAATGGGCCGGGCTGCGAAACCTGGAACTCGCTGACGACGTTGACGGCGAGTCCACCGTGCAGGATCGACACGGGTTGCAGGACGACGGTGCCGCCGATGACGACGGTGCCGGTGCGCTCGTTCACGATGACCTTGGCGCGGGGGAAGACGGGGACTTCGATGGATTCGACCTCGGCGAGGAAGGCCGGGACCTCTTCGCCGGTCTTGACGTCGAGCAGGACGCGGCGGCTGTCGATGGGATGCGATGCGGCGCGGGCGAGCTTGCGATTGATGGCGTCGGAGACGGCCTCGGCGGTGCGGAAGTCGGCGTCGTTGAGCAGGAGAGAGAACTGGTGCATGCCCTCGATCTCAAGGGGGACGGGGCGCTCGACGATGGCTCCGTAGGGAACGCGGGCGGTGTTGGGGTGGTTCATCTGGCGCGTGTTGCCGTTGACGCTGATAGAGTAGCCGCCGACGACAAGAGGGCCCTGCGCCTGCGCGTAGATGTTGCCGTCCGCTCCATAGAGGGGTGTCATCAGGAGGAGGCCGCCTTCGAGGCTGCGGGCATCGCCAGCAGAGGAGACGGTGATGTCGAGCTTCGTTCCGGAGCGCGAGAAGGGAGGCATGGTCGCCGAGACGAAGACTGCCGCGAGGTTCTGCACGCGGATGGAGGCGGCGGGAACGCGCACGCCCATGCGGAGAAGCGTGGACGACAGGGTTTGAATCGGGAAGGTGGTTTGCTGGCTGTCTCCCGTGCCTGCAAGTCCGACGACGATACCGTAGCCTACGAGCTGGTTGTCGCGGATGCCTTCGATGCTGGCGATGTCCTTGATGCGCGCAAGCTTCTGCGGCGCGTTCTCGAGCGCCGAAAGATGCGATGCGGCAAAGAGAAGAGAGAGAAGGCAGAGGAGCCATGCTGCGGGTCTCTGCGGCGGCATCGTGCTCGCGCTGATAGCGAAGTACTGTCGGGTCATAACGTGGCCTAGAAGATCAGAACCTGTTGCAGGAAGCGCACGAAGGCGTTGGGCCGGTGCGTGTAATCGTTGATGATGCCCTTGCCGACGACCTTCAGTTCGAGGCTGGAGATGGCGGTGGAGAGAATCTGGTTCTGCTGAGAGATGTCCTCGGGGCGGACGACGCCGTGCAGAAGGATGGTCTGGGTCTGCTGGCTGAACTCGACCTGGCGGGCGGCTTCGATGACGAGCATTCCGTTGGGAAGCACCTCGACCACGTGACCGCCGAGAATTGTGGTCAGGCTGGAGTTGGTCTGGCTGGTGCCCTGCGCGTTCAGGCCCGAGGCGGAGTTCTGGTTGACGAGGTTCTGGAGAGCGTTGCCCGCATGCAGCGCACCGATCAGGCTCGATACCTGCGAGCTGGCGTTCGAGGCCCGGGTGTTCTTCACGGTGCCGTCGGTTGAGGCGGCGAGGCTTTCGTCGACGACGACGGAGATGAGGTCGTTGGGGCGCATGGCGCGGAGGTCCGCCGACATGCGGGCGAGCGGGCCGTTATCGATCCAGATGGAGCCGGGAGTCTTGGGCAGGGAACTGCTCGCACGCACGCGAGCGAGGTAGGCGTCGAGCGAGGTCTGCACGGGGTCGGGCTTCGGAGTCGTGCCTGGAAGCTTTGGTACCTTCGCGTGGCTCTCTGAGGCAAGAGCGAGGAGGCAGGCTAGAAAAAGCGAATAGGCGAGGTGATGCTTCATGGCATGATCTCCACGTTGCCGGGACCGCGAACGATGCCGGTCAGTGCGCGTGGTTCGCCTGTCTCAAGCCCTGTGCGGAGAAGACGGACGCGCACGCGGTTGCCGGTGGCTCCACTTTCTTCGGCCTTACCCGCGACCTCGATGCGGAGGTTGCGCTGCTGTCCCCAGAGCTGTACTAGGTCGCCCGCGTGGACGACCGGGAAGGGCGTGTTCGCGGCCTGGGCGTTGCGCGGGGAATCGGAGGGCAGAGGCAGGGTGATCGAAGGCCGCTCGGGATGGCTGCAGCTTACGACGGTCGCCCAGCTCTGGTTGAGCAGGGGGTCGCGACGCACGGAGGCGACGCGGTATCCCTCCTGCGAGGCGACGGTCTCGGGCGTGACGACCGTTTGCGTGGCGCGGAGAGCAAGCTCGGGCGTGCTCGCGCAGAAGGGCGACGGCGTGGCCGCCATCGCGCTGCCTGCGAGTGAAAGTCCTGCCGCGAGGAACAGAGACATCCTGAGAAGGAGAGCCATTGCGTAGCTCCTAGCGGACCATGCCATTGATCTGGGAGTACATATCGTCGGCGACGTGGACGACCTTGGAGTTGCTCTCATAGGCGCGCTGGGCGAGGATCATCTGTACAAACTCGCTGACGACATCGACGTTCGAGCCTTCGAGGTAGCCCTGCTGCAGGGTCCCGACTCCGGTGTTGCCGCCGGGGTTGTCGGTGATCGGAACGCCCGAGGCGTCGGTCTGGGCGAAGAGATTGCCACCGAGCGACTGCAGGCCACCGGAGTTGGTGAAGGTGGCAAGCTGGATGGTTCCGAACTGTGCCGGAACGGCCTGTCCGGGAATGGTGCCGGAGACGACGCCGTACTGCGAGATGACGACGTTCTGCGCGTTCGCGGGAATCGTGATGGAGGGGATGAGCGGGTCTCCGTCGGCGGTGACGAGCTGTCCCTGGTTGGTCGGGTGGAAGTTGCCGGAGCGCGTGTAGGCGATGGTGCCGTCGGTGCGCTGGATCTGGAAGAAGCCGTTGCCCTGGATGGCGATGTCGTAGGGGTTCGAGGTCTGGTTGTAGTCGCCCTGCGTCATGATGATCTCGGTGGCGGCGGAGCGCGTGCCGAGGCCGATCTGGAGACCGGCTGAGGTGGTCTGCTGGGTCTGGGGCGAGCCGGGCGTGATCATGTTCTGGTAGATCATGTCCTCGAACTGGAGACGGCGGCGGCGAAAGCCCGCGGTCGCGGAGTTGGCGAGGTTGTTGGCCACAGTATCGAGGTTGGCCTGCTGGGCGCTCATGCCGCTGGCTGCTGTGTAGAGTGCGCGAATCATCTTGTTCTCCTTGGTGCTGTCGTTTGCTCGTTCAGGGGATTAGGCTCAGACGCGGGAAAGTTCTTCCGTCGCTGTCTTGTCGAACTCGTTATGGAAGACGCTGAGCGCCTTCTGCATCATCTCGGCCTGGCGCCCGACGAGCACGAGCTGCATCGAGCCGTGGATGGCGTCCTGGTTGGCGCCTTCGATGGAGCCCTGCTCGATCGCTCCACGGCCGGGGACAGGTTTTTCCCCGTTGGCCGTAAAGCGATTGGTGCCCTCCGCCGTGAGAGCGTAGCGGTTGGCAAAGTCGAAGAGAGCGACGCGCCCCACGATGGAGTTTCCGGCCTCGGTGGCGACCGAGACGCTGCCGTCGGGAGAGATGGTGATGTCTCCGGTGGGGATGGTGATGGGCTTCAGTTGCGCGTTCAGCACAGGCTCACCGATCGAGGTTTCGAGGACGCCGGTGGGAGAGCGCTGGAAGGCTCCGTCGCGTGTATAGCGGACGCCGTTCTTTGTCTGGATGGCGAAGAAGCCGTCGCCCTGAATCGCGAGGTCCAGGGGATTGCCGGTAGAGGCGAGCTGTCCCTGCCCGAGATCGAGCGCGTTGCCGCCGAGGATTCCGAAGCCGTTGACGGTGTGGCCCACCTGCGAGGCCTCGGGCGAGTCGGGGCGCAGGCTGTCGACCAGCACGCCGCGAAAGAAGTCGCGCTGCGCTCGGAAGCCGTTGGTTCCCGCGTTCGAAAGGTTGTTGGCCGCGGTGTCGAGCGCCTGTGTGCGCGCCATCAATCCTGTGTATGCCGCATAGAGTCCACTGTCCATGCCCGGCATCGAAGCATCCGGCGTGCCAAAGTAACGGTACGTTGGGTTAGAGCGAACTAAGCTTCGAAGGGAGCAAAGTGTCTCAAGCGTCGTCGGGTTCTGCCGATAGTAGCTGCAAAAGCAACAGATTGTGGAGGGTACGTGCGAGCGCTCATTATTGATGACTCAGCGGTGATGCGGAAGGTGGTCGAACGGGCACTGCGCCAGTCGGGCATCGATTTCACCGAGGTTCTGCAGGCTTCGAACGGCGAAGAGGCGCTGGAGGCGCTGCGAGGCGATGCGGCCAACAAGCTCAACCTTATCGTCAGCGACATTAACATGCCGGTGATGGACGGGCTGCAGTTTCTGGAGACGCGTCGTGACCAGAACCTTGCGCCGGGAGTTCCGGTGGTGATGATTACGACGGAGGGAAGCGAGCCCTTCGTTCTGCGGGCCATTGCGGCAGGGGCCAGGGGCTATATTTGCAAACCTTTCACTGCGGAGCAGGTGAAGGAGCGTGTGATTCCCCTGCTTGGAGCCGCCTGAGAATGCCCTTAAAGATCGAATACAACGATTGGGCGGGCAGGCTCGATTCCTCCGTCTCAGCGGTCTTTGAGACGATGCTGGCGCGGAGCTGCTCGCCTACGGAGAAGATGGGCGGCATCGTTCAGCCTGTCTCGGCGAAGATCCTGTTCTCGGGCGCGATCGACGGCGAGTTTGTGCTGTATGCGAGCCGCTCGGTGGCGCAGGTGACGGCGGAGGCTCTGCTGGGACAGGTGGCCGGCGCTGACGACCCCATGATCGAGGACGCGATGGGAGAGCTGTGCAACATGATCGCGGGCGACTGGAAGAGCAAGCTCGAAACAGAGCAGGCGACGTGCGCGATCTCTTCGCCGATGGTGTCGAAGATCGACGGAGGAGCTGAGGGCCTGACCTCGGGGGATGGTTTCCATCGCTTCTACAGCTTCGAGGGGAATGTGTTTGGGGTGCAGATGGCTCTTTGAATGTCTGCATGAGAGCAACGGAAACGGGGTGCCGATGAGGCACCCCGTTTCCGTTGGAAGGATCAAAGTCCGTTAGTGTACGACGGACTGAAAGAGAGGCGACTTGAGCAGGCTGGCGAACTGGCTGTCTGAGGAGGCATAGGAGACGGTCAGAGTGCCTGAGTTCGAGTCGATGGTGGTCAGGTCGAGCGCCGTCTTCTCCAAGGGATTGCCCTGCGTCTTCTTGAGCAGCGAGACGCCCTTGAGCAGCGTGGCGCACGTGGCAGCGGTCATCGTGTCGCTCATCACCACGGCCATGTCGAACTTCACTCCGTTCTGGAAGTCCATCGTGTAGCGCGAAGTCTTCATGCGGTCGCGGACCACGTCATAGTCGCCGAGCTGCGAGGCATCGCCCAGAACGGACTGCATCATCGTCTGCGTGCCCTTCTGGTCGAGGATGCTCCAGACAGCATTCTGGTCGACGGAGAGCATCTGGTCCACCATCTCGCTGTTGCTGAGGAAGCTCTGCTGGAGGCCGTCACGCACATCGAGCGCGGACTGCAGAGAGGAGCGGTCGCCGAAGACCATCGTGGTCTGGTTGAGGAAGGCTACGCTCATACCGTTCTGCCCCATTGGGTAGATGCTGTTGCTGCGCAGCATGGTGGGCTTGATCTTGTTCTTGACGAAGTTCGCCATGATCTCGCGGGTGTGGAACTGACCCTGCGCGATGCCGACGATGCGCGAGCTCTGCGCGCCGTCGCGGAAGGCGGCGAAGGTGAGGACGTCGGCGTCCTGATCGACCTTCAGGCCAGAGCTTTTCAGGGCGCCCTCAAGCTTCTTCAGCTCGGGAGGAAGGACGCGGTTCTTCAACTCCATTGCCGCAGAAGAGTTCTGCATGGCGCGGTAGTCGACCGAGATGATCTGCTGGACTTCGCGGGGGATCGAGGCCTTCGCGTCGTTTGAGAGCTGGGCCGCCGAACAGAGTCCAGCGGAGAGGGCGAGCAAGGTGATGGGGAAAACAAGCTTTCGTGTCTGCAACGGAATAAACTCCTGAAACCGGGGATGCGGGGCTCTGGGCCGTGCATCTCCTCTATTGTTTCGTGATTCTTGAATGCCAGGCAAGCCTCGGTATCTGAAGCTTGGACGTAGAAGCCGCAGGGAAGGTCGCGCGTGTCCCTGGCAAATTCATCGGCAGGAACACCAGTTTCCTGCAATGGGAAAGTAGTGTTCCGGCTTCAAAAGGATTACGCGGCGTCGGTCGCGGGCCAGGCGAGCGGGTTTTCAAGGCATCGCTCGATGACCTTGAGGGACGGGTCGAAGTTGGGGATGGTGGTGATCCACTCGGAGCCCTCTTCGTAGGCCGCCTCGGGGATCAGGCCGATCAGCTCGCTGTCGTCCAGCTCGGCTCCGTGGCGCATGGCAAGCTCCTTCAGACGGGCATAGACCTTCTTCATGGGGGTTGCGACGTGGTCGGTGATGTTCATGCTGACCTGGGCACGGCCATTGGCGAGCACTCCCATCGCCTTGACGCCGTGCAGACCGCCGTTGGACCCGCGGATGTCGCGGGCGATGGCGCGTGCGGCGGTGATGTCGGGCTGCTTCAGGTGGACGTTGTAGGCGATCAGGAAGCTGCGGGCTCCTACGACCGAGGCTCCGGCTGTCTCGTGAAGCTCCGGGCCACCGACGTCGGGGCGCCGGGCCGCGTCGCGGCGCACGGCCTCGCGCAGACCCTCGAACTGGCCCTTGCGAACGTCCTCGAGATGCACGCGGTCGGGGCGGGCGGCGGAGGCTCCGTAAAAGTAGACCGGGATGCCGTAGCGCCGCCAGATCTGCATCCCGGCCTGACGGGCGAGCAGGGCGCAGGTGGCCAGCGAGACGCCACGAACCGGGATGAAGGGGATGACATCGGCGGCTCCGATACGGGGATGGACGCCGCTCTGTTTCGTGAGGTCGACGAGCTCCGCAGCCTTGCCCGCGCCGCGGATGGCCGACTCGACGACGGCCTCAGCCTGTCCGGCGATGGTGACGACCGAGCGGTTGTGAGCCGTGTCGAGCGACCAGTCGAGGAGGCTCACTCCGGGGACCTGCATGGCGCGCACGATCTTCCGGACCTTGGCCGGATCGGTTCCTTCCGAGAAGTTGGGGACGCACTCGATGATTGCTTCGGAGTTCATGTTCTCACCTGAGCCTCTGCGGCTCGCTTGCTGCTACTTCCACCAGGTATAGCCGACGGAAAATTGTACGCTGGCGTTGACGCCGGGATTCTTGTCTCCGAGCGAAGCCGACGAGATGTGAATGGCGCTGGCTCCAAAGTCGAGCGAGCGGCGCGGTTTGATGAAGTAGTGAAGACCTCCTCCAAACTGCGGGGTGAAGTTCCAGACGCTGGTGTTGGCGGCGGTTCCGTTGGTGAACCCGTTGAAGGGCGCTCCACCGACGGCGGGGTACTTATGGTTCGTCCAGATCATGCCGCCGCCGCCCTGCACCCACGGCACCGTCCGGCGATGGCCGGAGCCGGTGAAGTTCCAGCGGAGCAGGATGGGGGTGATGGAGAACCCGGTGTAGGTTCCTCCGGTCTTGTACGGGGCGGAACAGACGTCGTTCGCGTCGCAGGTGCGGCGGTCGAAGCTCGGGGTGTAGCTCTGCCAGAGGGGGAAGATCTGGATGCCGTACTCGAAGTTGCCGCGCAGGATACCGGGGCCGATGTCGGACGCGAGGACCTTGCCGGCCTGTCCGCCGACCATGAAGAACTTGTAGTCGCTGCGGTCGTTGGTTCCGATACCGCCCTGGGCGATCACTCCGAACTCGAAGGGGTGGTGGCCGCCGCTGAAGGGCGAGGCGGTCGATGTGGCCGCCTGCGCGTGCGCTGGAGCGGCGGAGAGGAGGGCAGCAAGGGACAAGGCGCAGAGGGCGGTCAGGCGGCGGATGATTCGGGTCACTCGGTCAGGCTCCATGAGGCAGTTACAAGATACAGGTAAGGATGCTCGGGAAGAAGAAAGGCCGCCATTTGTTGGCGGCCTTTCTTGAAAAGAGAAGTAGACCGCTGAAGTTAGCTGGCGATGGGCGCCTCGTCCATGTCGAAGTTCGAGTAGACGTTTTGCGTGTCGTCGAGGTCTTCGAGCGTCTCGAGCAGGCGGATGCAGGAGTTGGCCTGCGAGCCTTCGAGCTTGGTGTAGGTGGAGGCGATCTTGGTGATCGCTGCGGTCTCCGGGGTGATTCCGGCGGCGCGGATGGCCTCGTTGACGGCGTTGAAGTCCTTGGGGTCGGTCAGAATCTCCCAGGACTCGCCTTCGTCGGAGAGGTCCTCGGCACCGGCCTCGAGGGCGATCTCGGTGAGCTTGTCCTCGGCGGCAGCGTCCTTGGGGACGGTGATGACGCCCTTGGTGGTGAACATCCACGACACGGCGCCCTCGGCTCCGAGGTTGCCGCCGTTCTTCGAGAAGGCGTGGCGGACCTCGCTGACGGCCCGGTTCTTGTTGTCGGTGAGGACGTCGACGATGATGGCGACGCCGCCGGGGCCGTAGCCCTCGTAGGTGATCTCCTCGTAGGAGACGCCTTCAAGCTCGCCGGTGCCGCGCTGGATGGCGCGCTTGATGTTGTCCGACGGCATGTTTTCGGCCTTGGCGGCCAGAACGGCTCCGCGCAGACGGGGGTTACCGTCCGGGTCGCCTCCGCCCAGCTTGGCGGCGATGGTGATTTCCTTGATCAGGCGGGTGAAGATCTTTCCGCGCTTGGCGTCGAGGGCGCCCTTCTTATGCTTGATAGTCGCCCATTTTGAGTGGCCGGACATGTACTACCTCAGTTTGATTTTGTTACACCTGCACGTTTGGCAGGGTGTTGCGACCTTGCGATTTTAGCACAGGAGGGATTGTCCCTCCCACCCCGGAGATTTCGTGCAAAGTATTCGAACGGAATGCTTTAGGGCGTACTTCGTGTTTTGGTGCCGCATCGGAAGGTTTAATTCCTGACCCGATGGGCTAATTATAACGATTCGGTTGCGGTGGTGTGACCGCGAAGAGGGGATGCGAATGCCGATTGATGATCGGCATTCGCATCCCGCATTTCGCGATTACAAAACTTCTGGGCCGAGCTGGTCGCGCATGGTTTCGCGGCGGCGGATGAGCTTTGTAGTGGTGCCTTCGACGAGAATCTCAGCCGGGCGCGAGCGGGAGTTGTAGTTCGACGAGAGGCTCATGCCGTAGGCTCCGGCGTCGAGAAGGGCTACGAGGTCGCCGGGCTTGACGTTTGCAATCGCGCGGTCGCGGGCGAAGAAATCGCCGGACTCGCAGACGGGACCGACGATGTCCGCCGTGATCGACGCCTTGCCGGTGGGCTGGCGGACGGGGACGATCTCGTGGTGCGCATGATAGAGCGCCGGGCGGATGAGGTCGTTCATCGCGGCATCGGTGATGACGAAGGTCTTCGAGCCGTTCTTCTTCAACACGAGAACGCGGGTGAGGAGAGCGCCCGCCTGCGCTACGAGGAAGCGACCGGGTTCGAGGAGGAGGTGCGCCTGCTCGTCGCCGAGGCCTTTGAAGAGGGCCGCGGCGTAGCGCTCGACCTGGTGCGCGGGGTCGAAGGGAGCGTCGCTGTAGTCGATGCCGAGGCCGCCTCCCGCGTCGATGTAGCGGATGTCGTGGCCGTCGCGGCGAAGAAGTGCGACGAGGGCGGTGACACGCTCGAGGGCCGCGGCGAAGGGATCGACCTTGCGGATCTGCGAGCCGATGTGGACGCTGATGCCGGAGGCGTCCAGCCACTTCGACTTCGCGGCGCGGCGGTAGAGGGCGCGGGCGATCTTGATGTCGATGCCGAACTTGTGCTCGCTGAGGCCGGTGGAGATGTAGGGGTGGGTCTCGGCGAAGACGTCGGGGTTGACGCGCAGAGCGAAGCGGGCGCGGATGCCGAGGGCTTCGGCTCGCGCTGCGAGGAGGTCGAGCTCCATCTCGGACTCGACGTTGAACTGGAGGATGTCGGCCTTGAGGGCCGCGTCGATCTCCCACGCCTGCTTGCCGACGCCGGAGAAGACGACCTTCTTCAGCGCGGGTTTGTGGGCCTTGCGGACGCGCTCAAGCTCGCCTCCGGAGACAATGTCGAAGCCCGCGCCCTGCTTGCCTAGGAGTCGCAGGATCGCCAGGGACGAGTTGGCCTTGACCGCGTAGCAGACGGTGTGGGAGCGCGAGGCGAAGGATTTCTGGAAGAGCTGGAAGCGCTCGGTAATCTGGCTCGCGGAGTAGATATAGAGGGGGGTGCCGTGCTGCTCGGCGAGGGAGGCGAGGCTGACGCCGTCGCAGTGGAGCGTGCGGTTGCGGTAGGCAAAGGGACGGGCTGCGACGGTGGGGACTGCTGCGGTCTTCTTCTTCAAAACTGCGGGGGCTCTCTTTCTACGGCTCATCTGCGGACGCAGGGGACTCTCCTATTATGTCCCCCGCCGGTCAGTTTTGCGGAGGAAGAGGGGCGAACGGCTCCTCGGGGATGATGATCCAGGCGATGACGTAGGCCAGCGCGCTGACTCCCGTGAGGCAGAGGACGGCGACCACGATGCGGACGATAGCGACATCCCATCCGTAGGCCTGGGCGAAGGCGGCGCAGACTCCGGCGATCATACGATTGTTGCGCGGTCGGACGAGGCGGCCATCGGTATAGGGAGGAGAGGGGGGAGCGTAGGCGGATGAGGCCGAGGCAACAGGGGCTCCACAGGAGGAGCAGAAACGGGCTGTAGGTTCGAGCTTCGATCCGCAGCGGGTACAGAACATGAGGGTTTCTCCGCGAGAGGTATTTTTACATGAATACGCACGGGGGGATGGGGTGGTTCCCTTGGGGGTATTTCAGGGGAGTTATGCGGGTTCGGGTGGGATTCATCCCACCCTTCGCGGTAGGGCTGCGAAGGATGGGGCACCCGGTCTTTTGTGGCTGTTCGGAGAAGCAGGTTCCTTCGCTGCGCTGCGGAATGACAAGTTCAGAAGGAATGGCGGTTGCTGGTGGTGCAGCTAGCTTCCGGTGTAGGGGGAGCGGAGGTACTTGCGAGCGGTGTCGGCCTGGGACTGGTCGCCTCCGGCTGCGGATGCCAGCTTGTACTGTTCGACTGCCTTGTCGCGCTGGTGGTTGAGGTCGAACATCTGGCCGGCGTTTAGCTGGGCGCGGCGGCGAATCCACTCGCTGCACCTGGGTTGGGCGGCGGCGTTCAGGTAGTTCTGCGCGGCCTCGGCGTGAAGGTTCTGGCCGCGTTGCGTCTCGGCCATGCCGAAGTAGGCCATCTGGAGGCGCGGGTCGGTGAAATAGCCGGGCTTGCGGGCGTCTTCGAGGACGCGCTGGTAGATGGCGATGGCGGCGGGGCCGTCTCCCTTGTCCTTGCTGAGGTTGGCCTCTTCGAGGCGGAAGAGGTAGTCGCGGGGGAACTCTTCGGCGAGGCCGTGCTGCACAGTGAGCGCTTCGGCGTAGCGGGCGTCGTGGCGAAGGAAGAGAGAGAGGGCGGTGCGGCACTCGATGCGGTTGACAGTGCCCTGCGCGGCACACTGGCGGAGGAGGTCAAGGCCTTTCTCCTTATTGCCGGTGACTCCGGTGATGCCGATCATAATGCGGAGAAAGCGGGGGAGCGAGGCCACGGCGAACTGCTGGATTCCGACGGCCATCTTCGCGTCGGCGTAGTCGGGGTCGAGGCGGAGGGCCTCCTCGCTGTCGTTGCGGGAGGAGAGTCCCTGACGGGCGGCAGAGACATAGCTGTGATCGGCGAGCGTGATGAAGGAGGCGTGCATTCCCTTGGCGTAACCGCGGGCGAACCACGCGTCGGCGTCGTTGGGGTTGGCCTTGATCTGCTGGTCGCAGAGGGCGACGGCGGAGTTGGTGAGCTGCTCGATGCGGTCGCGCGTGGCCTGTGGGATGGTGACTGAGCGTTTGGCGAAGATGAAGGAGTCGTGCGCGTAGTAGGTGGTGTCGAGCAGGTCCTGATGATAAAGCTCGCGGAAGATGACGGTCATCAGGATGTAGTCGGTCGCCATGGGATTTTGCGGGTGGGCGCGCTGGATAGCCTCGAAGCGGGAGAGGGCGCCGTCGTAGTCGAGGTTGTAGAAGAGGACGTGGGCCTCGCGGACCTCGGGGGTGAGGTTGAGCGGGTTGGTGTGCTGGCGGGGCTGCGCGTGGGCGGCGAGGGTAAAGAGCGGGAGGAAGAGGCCGATGAGGGCAAGGAGACGGGGTCTGAACTTTGCCGGGAAGGAAGGTCGGGCGATTTGCATCATATGGGAATAGAACACAGGGTTTTAAAAAGCCCCTCGGTAAGAGTTAGACGTTCGTCAACGTAGACTATAACCTCGCAGATGAAGATAAGCTGAACCTCGCGAAGGAAAGATAGAGCAACGACGAGGGATGCGGGCGGGCTTTGCAGGGGGCATGACAGAGACGCAGTATTTTTCTCTCGGAAGGTCAAAGGCTCGGTATGACACGGCTAGAGTTGCTCCGCGTACTGGTTGGGCAGGCACGCGCAAACGGATTTCAGTTCAAAAAATGGTACATGGCGCGGCTGGGGCTTCCGTGGATCAACGCGGAACAGGCTCTCGAGGTGCTGTCGACCGAAAGGCGCTATTATGCCTTGTTGTTCTCGCACGAGTTTGCGGAGAACTTCTGGAAGGCGGGCGAGGTGATGACCTTTCAGGTTCCGACGCAGACGTTTCCGAGGGTGATGGCGGACGGGAGCGTCCGGATCGTGAAACGCAAGGCTTACACCCGGCGTAGCGCGAGGGAGGATGTCTGGAGGTACCACCTGCGCGAGATGGCCGTGGCCGAGGAGCCGCTCCGGTATATCCGGCGGTTTGTGCGGGTGGCTGAGGACGAGCCGGACGAGGAGTCCGTGGAGGGGAAGGCGCGGGCCTGACCGTACACGCAAGGCTCTAAAGGACAGTTAGACTGGACTATATGTTGGACGGGATACGTTTTTTGTGGAGCGCGACGAAGGGCTACCGGCTAAGGCCGTGGCGGAGTCCGTACCTGCGCTGGAGGCTGGAGACGTACTCCGGGAAGAAGGCGGAGACGATTCGGGCGAAGGACTTCTGGGATCTCGCGTGGGGCGAGCGGGCGCAGGCTCTTCGCTTTCTGCGGTGGCTCAGCGAGATGCGGGGCTATGCGGGTGAGGGCGGGGAGTCGTAGCGGTTTCGGTCCGGGTGAGGGTTTCGGGGGAAGCGACTGTTTCTGAAAAAAGATCGCGGAGAGAACTATCTGTTGCGGTGTGGGCAAATGGAGGAGGTTCCGCTCTGAAATCTCCTGCATGTTTGATTGCCGCATTTACATAGCAGTGATATCCTTATCGGGACACTAAGAGAGTGGACTAGAGAAGAATCAGGAGTATACGAAAGCTGTGCTAGCACCTGCTAAAAAGACAGATATTATTGCGAAGTTTCGCACACACGATTCCGACACCGGAAGCCCCGAGGTTCAGATCGCGATTCTGAGCGAGCGCATCGGAGAGCTGACCGAGCACTTCAAGACCCACAAGAAGGATCACGGATCGCGTCGCGGGCTGCTCATGCTCGTGAGCAAGCGCCGTCGTCTTCTCGATTACCTGAAGAAGTGCGACGCCGATCGTTATCGCGACGTGATCGGTAAGCTGGGTATCCGCAAGTAAGCCCCGGAGACACGATTCAAACCATGGAAGCACGCTCGGCTCGTTCGATACCGGCGGAAGTCTTTGTGCAGGATCGCAAGGCGTTCTGCACCGGGAGCCGGTGACGCAATGGACCCTGTGGCAAGCGATTTGATTGCCATCGATACCGGGTTTCGTCCGGGCGGAGCCAACAGCGAACTATCCATAGGAGCAATTCAATGAGTGCAGCCTGCTGACGGTCTGGAAAAGGATCGGAGGCGGGCTGCACTTTTTTCGCGCCCGTGAACGGAAGACGCGACACACAAGTTCCCATAACGACTGAATAAAAGAGAGAAGAGAACACATATGAAACAGGACGTCACTGTAGAGCTTGCCGGCGGCAAGCAGATCAAATTCGAGACGGGGCGCATGGCCAAGCAGGCCTCCGGCGCAGCGCTGACGACGAGCGGCGATAACGTGGTTCTGGCGACCGCAGTCGCATCGCCCGACCCGAAGGAGGGAATCGACTTCTTCCCCCTCACCGTTGAGTATCGCGAGTTTACGTATGCGGGTGGACGCATCCCCGGCGGCTTCATCAAGCGCGAGGGACGCCCGAGCGAGAAGGAGATTCTGACCAGCCGTCAGATCGACCGTCCGATCCGTCCTCTATTCCCGGAGGGTTTCCGCAACGAGACGCAGGTGGTGGCCTTCGTTTACTCGGCTGACAAGGAAAATGACACGGACGTGCTGGGCATCAACGGCGCGAGCTGCGCGCTGGCCCTGAGCGACATTCCGTTCCACGGCCCGGTGGGCGCGGTGCGTGTCGGACTGGTCGAGGACCAGTTCATCGTGAACCCGACCTACGCGGAGCGCGCGGCGAGCAAGCTGAACATCATGGTCGTCGGCACGAAGGACGGCATCGTGATGATCGAGTCGGGCGCGAAGGAAGTGGCCGAGGACCGCGTGGTGGACGCGATCGAGTTCGCCCACGAAGAGATCAAGAAGATTTGCGCGGCCATCGAGGAGCTGGTGAAGGTTGCGGGCAAGACGAAGCGTCTTGTCTCGGCGGTCGAGACCGACACCGAGTACCTGAACGCCCTGAAGGCGAAGATCGGCGAGAAGCTGGCCGATGCCCTCAACACCAAGAAGCACCCGAAGTTCGAGAGCTACGCTCTGGTGAAGGCGATCAAGGACGAGCTGAAGAAGGAGCTTCCCGAGGGAGACTCCGACGCGGCCAAGAAGCTGAACAAGTACTATGAGCTGCTGCGCGAGAACATCTTCCGCGAGCAGGTTCTGAATGACCGTATCCGTCCGGATCACCGCGCATTCGATGAGATCCGCGAGATCTCGATCGAGGTTGGCGTTCTGCCCCGTGTGCACGGTTCGGCCCTGTTTACCCGCGGCGAGACGCAGGCGCTGGTTTCGGCCACATTGGGAACGAGCGACGATGCACAGCGTCTTGAGAGCTACGAGGGCGAGATCAAGAAGAACTTCATGCTGCACTACAACTTTCCGCCGTTCTCGGTGGGCGAGGTGGGCAGGATGACCGGCGTGGGACGCCGCGAGATCGGACACGGCGCCCTGGCGTCGCGCGCGATCGAGGCCGTTCTGCCGGGCGAGGATCAGTCGCCGTACACGCTGCGCGTGGTTTCGGACATTCTGGAGTCGAACGGATCGTCGTCGATGGCGACGGTTTGCGGAGCTTCGCTCTCGCTGATGCAGGCGGGCATTCCGCTGAAGGGTGCGGTTGCCGGTGTGGCGATGGGCCTGGTGAAGGAGGATGAGAAGTACGCCATCCTGACCGACATCGCGGGCGCTGAGGATCACTACGGTGACATGGACTTCAAGGTGGCCGGAACGCGCAACGGTATCACTGCTCTGCAGATGGATATCAAGATCATGGGCATCACGCCGCAGATCATGCGCGAGGCGCTTGAGCAGGCACGTCGTGGACGCCTGTTCCTGCTGGACAAGATGGACGCTGTGATCGCGGGAGCGAGCGAGGAGAAGTCGAAGTTCGCCCCTCGCATCCACACGATGCAGATTCCGACGGACAAGATCCGCGACCTGATCGGACCGGGAGGCAAGGTGATTCGTGGAATCATCGAGGCGACCGGCGTGAAGATCGACGTGGACGATTCGGGCCGCGTGAACGTGGCTTCGAGCGACGCGGACGGTCTGGAGCGTGCGATCCAGATGATTACCGACCTGACGGCGGTGCCCGAGGTTGGAAAGACCTACCTGGGCAAGGTGGTCCGGTTGGCAGAGTTCGGAGCGTTCGTCGAGATCTTCCCCGGAACCGATGGCCTGCTGCACGTCTCGGAGATCGCGGAGCATCGTGTGAAGGAAGTGAAGGACGAACTGCGCGAGGGCGATCAGATCCTGGTGAAGGTGCTGGCGATCGAGGGCAATCGCATCAAGCTCTCCCGTAAGGCTGTGCTGCGTGAGCAGCGCGCCAAGCTGGGGCTGCCGGAGGTTGCTCCCCAGGGCGGTGATGGCAACGAGGGCCGCGAAGGCCGTGGTCGCGCTCCGCAGGCTCCTGCTCCAGAGGGAGATGCCGATGGCTTCGACGAGGACGACGAGGACTTCGAGGATGGCGATGGCGAAGGTGAAGGCGAGGATGAGGGCGGCGAGGATGAGCCGAACTTCAACCGCGCCGAGGGCGCTCCGCAGGAGGGACAGCGTTCGGGTGCTGCTGCTCCCGCGGGTCAGCGCCGTGGACGCCACCGCCGTGGCGGTCGTCGTGGAGGCCCGGGTGGCGGAGCTCCGCAGGGCGGAAGCCGCTAGTCTTACTCTTACTTAGCTGATGAAAAGGCCGGGCTTTTTGCCCGGCCTTTTTGTTTGGGTGATGGGTGGTGTTTCCTGCAAAGAAATGCCGGGATTCATCCCACGCTGCGCTGGTGCTGGGAAGAGATTGCAGCAACATGAGAGAACCGCAGATCCTTCGACGGAGCTTCGCTCAGGATGACACTTTTGTCTGAGACGGTGTGGGTGACAGTGCGATCAGGAGTCGATGCTGATGGAAAGGCCCATGTCGTCAGGAGAACTGTTCTCTTCTGTGAGACCGACGATGCGGACACAGTTTCTTCCGGCCTGCTTGGCTTCGTAGAGGGCTTTGTCGGCGCGGCGCAGAAGGTCGGAGGGGGAGTGGATGTGCATCTCGCTGTTGTCGCCTGCGACGGCTCCGATGCTGATGGTGACGGTACCGTAAGGACTCTTCGTGTTTTCGATCCTCAGGTCTTCGACGGCGAGGCAGAGCTTGCGCGTGAGGCGACGCGTGCCTTCGGGAGAGAGCGCCGGGAGGATCGCAAGAAACTCCTCTCCGCCGTAACGTCCGATGAAGTCGCTGGAGCGTCCGAGGGTGGAGCGCAGGGCCTGGGCGACTTCGATGAGGATGCTGTCGCCGCGCTGATGCCCGTAGGTGTCGTTGATCCGCTTGAAATAGTCGATGTCGATGAGAAGAAGGACGAGCGTGCTTTGAACGCGTGAGGCGCGTCGCCACTCTCGGGAGAGAGTCTCGTCGAGACTGCGGCGGTTGGGGATGCCGGTGAGAGGGTCGAGCAGGAGTTTTTCTTCGCCAAGAAAACCCATGCGGGCGCCGTAGAGGATGAGGGCGAGGATGATGCCGGCGGCTCCGGCAAAGAAGTGAATGCGGATGATGCCGATGGCAATCAGGATAGCCCCGAGCGTCATAAAGATGGAGATGCTGATGCGGGAGAAGGAGGCCAGCGCGCGGCTGGGGTAGTAGGTTCTCAGCCGCACGCTGGACCACCACTCGATGGTGCAGAGGACCAGGAAGGGAGTAAGGAAGAGGAGGTCGAGGACAAGGTTCCAGAAGGGACCGTTGTGATGAACGATAGCGCGGTTGCGAGCGGAGTTGAGGACCGCCTGGAAGAGAAGGATGATGGCGATGGAGGAGAAGAACTGCTGCTCCTCCTCTTCGCCGGCGATGCCGAGCAGACGAAGGATGGCGCAGGAGGCGAGAAAGAGATTCCTGACGTCGAAGATGATGTCGATGAGGTAGTAACGCTCGTGGCCAAAGGATGGTCCCGTGACGATGAGCACCAGCACGGTGAAGAGAGCCGCGGTCAGGAAGGCTGTGGCCAGGTCGAGGAGACGGACGGAACGGATCCAGAACTCGTCGAAGGAGACCGAGATGGCCATCAGCAGAGGCACGGACGCAAGCTGATAGAAGAGGATGGGAAGGCTGGAGGTGTCCGCTGGGGATCCAAGCAGGCTGAGGCTGCGGAGAAGATACGCGATGGTTCCGATCGAGGTGATGCAGGTACTGGCGAGGTAAAGCCACCAGCGGTTATTGGTCGGGGAACTGGCGGAGCGGACCCTGTAGAAGATGGCCGCAATGCTGAGTGCGTTGGACAGAAGAAGCATCATCCAGCCGATGGCGTTAGCCCGGGGAAGCAGAGGAAAGCGCACGTGGTTCAGCCACAGGAGCGTACTCATGTGGACGACGACCACCGCACTGGCAAGCAGCATCTTCCTGGATGCTTTCTCTGGATGCTTCACCGGACTCCGCATAGATCGTTCGAGTGGATGTTTTTATCCCGTGGGTACGTTTTGCATGGCAGCTCGTGGGCGAGCTTTCTTTTTCGTCTTACTTCATGGAGATCACGTATCTTCGGGCGAACACTGGGACGGTCGTTATGGTTCCAGGAAGATTTCGGGAAAGACCTCTCTGCAAGGGGAGGGTCTTTTCTGTTACTTCGCCATCAAGAGAAAATCAGGGCCTACGACAACCGGCAATGCGATGCGTCTTGCAGAGCGGGAAATGGAACAGGAATGACTCCACAAAAAGCGGGAGGCATATCAGCCCTGTGGTATTCGCAAAAAATGGAATACCGTAAAACAGTCATCCCGCTCCACAGTCACCTGGCGGAGTCAGGAACAGCACGAGCAAACGAAAATCGTATTGTCGCTTATGAATGTACACGGTAAGCGTCTGACACCTCAATAGTTATGAGAGGGGTGTCTGTGGAGAAGGTAGAGTTGCCGCAAGGAGAGGTTTGGTGGGGTCAGAATGATTGCGCCGCGCTCATATTTCCTTCGCATATCGCAGTAAGTTGCTGGACAATCTGCTTAAAAGCGTGAGACTGTGCCGCCAGCTGCTCGGCGGCGGTGGCGGTTTCTTCGGCGCTGGCAGAAGCGCGTTGCGTGATGGACTCCATCTTCTGCATGGCGAGCGCGATGCTGGCGATGCTGCTGGACTGCTCCTGGCTGGATAGGTTGATGTTGCCAACCAGATCCTTTACCTTGATGGATTCGGGAGCGATGCCGTGAATGGCGGAGGTGACCTCGTTGACCTTGAGGAGACCGTTGCGAGAGCTATCCATCGAGGTTTCGATGAGCGAGGCGGTCTCGCGAGCGGCCTGGGCGCTGTGCTGGGCGAGGTTGCGGACCTCGTCGGCGACGACGGCGAAGCCCATGCCAGCCTCTCCGGCTCGTGCGGCCTCGACGGCGGCGTTGAGGGCTAGGATGTTGGTCTGGAAGGCGATCTGGTCGATGACGGTGACGATGCGAGAGATTTGGGTGTTGGAGGTCCGGATGGAGTCCATCGACTGTACCATCTGGGCGAGGGAACGGTCGGTCTCGTCTATGCGGCTGGAGAGGTGGGTGGCGAGGGAAGAGGCCGTGGTGGAGCTATCGGCGTTGCGCGAGGAGGAGGAGCGGATCATCTCGGTGGAGGCAAGGGTCTCTTCGATGGCCGCGGCCTGCTGGGCGGCTCCTTCGGCGAGGCTCTGGCTGGAGAGGGTGATCTGGCTGACGGCGGAATCGATCTGTTCCGCTGCGCCGCCAAGCTGCTCCATGACGATGCCCTGGGCCTTGATGGAGCGTCCGAACTGGGTCGCGATCCAGCAGGCGGGGATGATTTCGAGCACGACGAAGAAGGCGTGCAGAAGCACGATTCCGATTCCGGCGCGGTAGTTGAAGATGCTGGCAGGAAGCCAGAGCCAGAAGAGAAGATGATGCGCCGCGATGACGGCTCCGGCAGCGAGCAGGGGAGCGATGCGCCCGAAGACTGCGAGCATGGCGATGAGGACGAAGATTTCGAAGTGAGCTTCGATGAGTCCGTTGCACACGTGAATGGTGAGGGCGCTGACGCCCATCGCCGCCATTGCAAGGGTGATGGCTCCGAGGCGCGAGGAGCGGTCCTGCAGGAGAACGATGGCGGGGCCCGCGAGAAGGACGAGCATGACGCCGAAGGCCAGCAGAGGGCTGCCCTTCTGGAACCACGCGATGGCGCAGAGGACGGGAGTGTGCAGAAGAAGGAAGAAGAAGCCGACGGTGTTCAGCTTGCGGTCGTACATCTGCTCGTAGGCGGTGAGGTGGTTCGACATGGTGGTGGCTCCTGGGAATTCATGAGTGCGAGGAGATCAGTACTTCAGGTGAAACGGGTCTGCCTTTCGTTTGAGGCGGTTTCCTACGGCGCAGCCAAGCAGTGAGAGTGGCCGAGGAGATTGTCCAGAGCGAACCTGCTCGAAGAGAGACACATCCTGATCGTAGTGAGAGCCATATCCTCCGGAGTAACGGATGTTGCCCTCGGGAGAGACGAAGAGAAGCAAGGGGACGCCGCGCAGCTCCACGTCGTCGGGGATTTCGTTGGCTGCAATGTGCCGCACGGTGAAGCCGTATTGCTGGAGTCGCTGAAGGAGGGAGTTGCTCTCGGGCAGGTACGGAGTGTCATCGTCGATGACGAGCAGGTGCTCTTCGACATCGTTGAAGAGAGGGCGTTCCAGCAGATGGAGCATGACGCGCTGTGAGCAGCCGCAGCTACCGGAGAGCAGGTGGATCGCCCTCCATCGTTTCTGCGAAGAGAGGCCTGCGAGCTGCAGCACCTTTTGCCCGGGCGAGCGCATGGGCTGGTGGTAGGAGGTCAGGATCGCGCCCAGCAGCATGACGGCAGAGGCCCAGGCGAGAAGCAGCCAGCGGATTGTCCGATGCGTTTGCACGAGTGATTTCCTGCACTGCCGGGCCCGGAGAATCTGGTGTGTTCTCCCTCTACTTATCGACAGGAAACAGGAAGACGATAGTGCGGGATGACGAGAGGGGATGCCAGGAAAAGTCCGTCACAAAGATGAAAAGCTGTATAGACATCTATGCGAGGTAAAGCGTTTGTCTTTTGTGGATGACGAATTTGCCAAAATTTATTTGTTAGTTTTGATGTTTTTCATTCCCTGTTAAGGCATTTGTCGTACGCATGAGTTTCGTCTTGAGCTACTCTAGCGCTCAGAACTTCCCCGAATCGCACCACAACTAATAACGCAGAGTCACCAGTATCTTCTCGATGCTGAGTGATTGCTTTACCCATTTTTCTGGAGAATGCCGATGCGCAGGTTGATTGGTTGTTTCTTGTTGTTATTTCTAGCACTCTCTCCTTCAGAGGTGTTTGGTCAGACTGTTGATACCTCGATCCTGGGGTCGGTCACCGATCCGCAAGGCTCTGTCATTCCAAACGCCACCGTGCTTGTCCGTGCGGATGCCACCGGGCAGGAGAAGACCGTGAAGACGAGCGGCGATGGCCAGTATCGTATTCAGTATCTTGTTCCTGGAAGCTACACCGTGACGGTGACGGCGGAAGGTTTCGCGCAGGCGGTTCGCAGTGGCCTGCAGCTCGCGCTTTCGCAGCAGATCCACCTGGATGTTGCGATGTCGCTGAGCGGAACGACACAGAGCGTCGACGTCAGCACGGCTCCTCAGCTGCTGCAGAGCGAGAACGCGACGCTGGGCGCGACGGTCGACACCAACCGCACGGTGAACCTTCCGCTGAACGGACGCAAGTTCAACGATCTCGCGGTGCTGACGCCGGGCGTGCGCATCTCGAATCCTGATAACCACTCCTCTTCGACAGCTGGTTCGACGATCGCTTCGAACAGCGGACGCGCGGACTGGGGCGCGGTGCAGGTAGACGGCATCGTGATGACGAATACGCGCTCGGCTTACGTGAACAGCTATCCTTCGGTCGACGCGATTGAGGAGTTCCGCGTGCAGACGGGCAACTTCTCGGCGGAGTATGGCTTCTCGGGCGGAACGAACATCAACGTGCAGCTCAAGAGCGGAACCAACAACTTCCACGGCAGCGCGTTCGAGTTCCTCCGCAACGACGCGGTCGATGCTCGCAACTACTACCGCGTGGCTCCTCTGCCGAAGAACATTCTTCGTCAGAACCAGTTCGGTGGAACGCTGGGCGGACCGATCTATAAGAACAAGACGTTCTTCTTCTTCAGCTACGAAGGATTGCGCTCGACGGCTGAGGTTCCTTCGCTGTCGAACGTGCTTACTCCTGCGCAGCGCAACGGTGATTTCTCCTCTTACGCGGGAACTCTGAAGAATCCTTATGGCGGAACCTACGCGAACAACCAGATTCCGGTTGACGCGGTGTCACAGAACATCATCAACACTTACATGCCTCTACCGAACGGATCGTTCGCAGGTGGACAGAACTACTCTGGCGCGAGCATTGGTAAGCAGTCGAACAATCAGTACATCGGACGCCTGGATCACAAGTTCAGCGACAAGGACTCGATCTTCGTCCACTACATCTACGGCAAGCGCGACTTCCCGAATACGGATACGAATCCGAACTTCCGCTATACGGGAACGTACCCGATGCACAACGCCGCGCTGCAGTACATTCACATCTTTACTCCTTCGCTGGTCAATGAGGTTCGCGCGGGTGTGAATATGGAGCATGTGAAGCAGCTCAGCGTGCGCACGGGAACGGGCTTCACGATTGAGTCGCTCGGTATCAACGGCTTCCTCGTTGGTGGACCGGCGGGTCGTCCGCTGACCTCGAACGAAGAGGGTTTCCCTCTGCTGTCGATCACCGGCTTCCTCGGCATGGGCGATTCGAAGGCTGCTTCGAACCTCGACTACAGCCGTACCTTCATGCTGGCGGATAACGTCACATACACGAAGGGCAAGCACACGCTGCTGTTCGGCGCGGATGTCCGCAAGGTTGCAGGCAACGCGACCACCAACAACACTCCCTTTGGACAGCAGAGCTTTACGGGCGACGTGACCGGCTATGCTCCTGCGGACTTCATGCTGGGCATTCCGCGTACGTCGGTTACGCCTGAGGGAGTGCCGATCACCGCGGCTCGTCAGTGGAGGATTGCGGAGTACTTCCAGGACAACTGGCGCTTCAACGACAGGCTGACGCTGAACCTCGGCATCCGCTATGAGACGTATATTCCGCCGGTCGATACGAACAATGTCTCGCGTACGCTGGACTTCAGCGGCCCCGTTCCGGTGCTGACTCCTGCCCCTGGCCAGAGGCTCAACAACATCTGGAGCATCACGCACAAGGACATCGCTCCTCGCGTAGGCTTTGCGTGGAAGATGTATCCCGAGACCGTGCTTCGCGGCGGTTACGGCATCACCTACTATGGCGGCCAGTTCGACAACATCAACATCCTGCAGCTGAATCCTCCGACCGCAGGAAGCCTTACGATCACCAACCCCACGACCAATCCGGTGGCGACGATTCAGACCCCGGTTCCGGCGTCTCTCTATCCTACGAACCCCTTCTTCAACGTGGTAACGATGCCGGCTGACCGCCGTCGTCCGGATGCGATGATCCAGACGTGGAACTTCACGGTGGAGCAGCAGTTCAAGAATCTCGTGTTCACGAGCTCGTATGTGGGAACGAAGGGAACCAGTCTCGACACCAGCATCCAGTACTTCAACTCGCCGCAACCTGGAGAAGGAGCGGCGGCACCCGGATCGACAATCCCCGGAACGGGAGCGGTTCAGGGACGTCGTCCTTACAACACCTTTGCCCGTATTCGCGCTCTGGATTTCACGGGAGCTTCTAACTACAACTCCCTTCAGGAGCATGTGGAGTGGAGGGTGAATCCGCAGTCAAACATTACGGCCTCGTATGTGTGGTCGCACATGTTCGACAACCAGGGCAACTCGACTAACGCGGGCGGTTGCACCTGCCAGGACGTCCGTCACCCGCATGAGTGGGCTCCGGGCTCGAACGACCAGCGGCACAACTTCGTGCTCGCCTATGTCTATCGTCTGCGGGACTTCACTCAGCACAAGGCGTTGGGCTATGGTGTGAATGGCTGGACGCTGAACGGAATGGTCAGCCTGGCCAGCGGTATGCCGGTGAACGTGACGCAGAGCACGGATGATCAGAACGTGGACAATCCGTGGCAGCGTCCGAGCCTGGCATCGGGAGTCAGCCCGTATGTCGCTAACAAGTCGGCTCTCAACGGCTGGTATAACAAGAACGCCTTCAAGTCGAGCGGTCTCGCCTTTGGAACTACTCCGAGGAACTATCTGCTCGGACCGGGAACGAAGACGGTGAACCTGTCGGTGATGAAGAACTTCGTCATGCCGTATGCGGAGACGCACAACCTGCAGGTGCGGTTCGAGGCCTTCAACGCTCTGAACACGCCGCAGTTCTCCAACCCCAACTCCTCCTTCGGGGCGTCGAGCTTCGGACAGATCTCGTCGACGAAGATCAACAACCGCGAGTTGCAGCTGGCGGTGAAGTACCTGTTCTAAACAACGCATTGTTGTAAGGAACGAAAGCAGTGGAGAGGGTGATTCCTCTCCACTGCTTTTTTGCGAAAGGATTACCTTGGTGCGGTCTTTCTTCGTGGAGAGGCACACGTCTCGAACGAAGCCGACTTAATCTGAAGAGTATGACCGGGGATGCAGGCAGACAGCGAGAGAAGATTGCAGCCGTGCTGCAGGGGGCTTCTTCCGGTCCGGGACAGGTGAGAGTGATCGAATACGAAGGCGTCGCGTTTCATGTGAGCCGTCGGTTCGTCCTTGCGGATCTCTCGCCGCTCTCCTTCTTTCACCTGGTGGAGCGCATCGAGGACGATCCTGCGGAGGCCGTGCTTCAGTTATATGAGCGACTGGTTCCGCTGCTCTCGTGCAGGCACGAGTGGGCTGAACTGAAGCGCAGTGAAGACGAGCGCATCGCGGCGATGGGGAACAGGCACCGTGGCGATGCTTCTCCGAAGATATGCAGGTCGTGCATGGCGTACGCGCTGGGAGGCGTGCTCCCAGTGGTAGGTACGTCGCTGGTGTAGCGGCTCAGGGATGGCACTGTACCGTCTGGTAGGAGTCGCGCCCTGATTCCTTGGCTCGATAAAGAGCACTATCAGCCTGCTTGAGCAGCTCTATCGCGTCGAGGCGGCTTCCTGCGGGCCAGCAGGCGACCCCGATGCTGATGGTTACGATGCCTGCGGTGTTCTTCTCATGAGGAATGTTGAGCGCTCGGACAGCCTCGAGGATGGAATTGGCGATCTTCTCGGCTCCAGCGCAGGTAGTACTGGGAAGAAGGGCGACGAACTCTTCTCCACCGAACCGCGCGGCGAGGTCGCCTTCGCGTTGCAGCGTTCCTGCAATTGCGGCGGAGGCCTGCTTGAGCACTTCGTCGCCTGCGAGGTGGCCATAGGTGTCGTTGTACTGCTTGAAGTGGTCGAGGTCGAGCATCATCAAGGAGGTGCTTGAGAGCGTGCGGAGCTGGAAGAGCGTTTCCTTGTCGAGCGCATCGTGGAAGAGCCGCCGGTTGGGAAGGCCGGTCAACTCGTCGTGGGTCGCGTCCTCTGAGAGCTTGCGGTTCATGGAGGCGAGCAGCTCCTCCTGCCGCTTCTGCTCGGTGATGTCGTGTATGGTGACGGTGTAGCCAGCGGGTCGCTTTGTGACGGCGTCCTCGTAGACCTGGAAGAGAGCCTCGACCCAGCGATATCCTCCGTCCTTGTGACGGATGCGGCCGCGGTAGCAGGCGGCGATCATGCCGCGCTTGATGGCGTGGACGGCCTCGCGGATGGAGACGAGATCATCGCGGTGGATGAGGTGGCGAAGCGACAGGCTCAGGTACTCCTCGGGCGTCCAGCCAATGAGCTTCTGGGCGGAGGGGGAAACCTCCTGCAGGTTGCCGTTGAGGTCGAGCAGGACAACCATCTCCTGCGAGTGTTCGAGGAGAAGGCGATAGAGGGCTTCGCTCTGGCGGGCTCGCTCCTCTGCCTGCCGGAGGAGGAGCTCGTTGCGCTTGCGCTGGGTGATGTCGATGAAGATTGCCAGCGCCCAGCCGGACTGGGGAAGGATGATGCCGCTGTGGATGACGGTCTTGATGGTCCCGTCCTTGCAAGTGACGGAGACTTCGATCGGACGAATGAGAAATTCATTATTGTCGGGATGGTCGAAGTATTCGCGCCAGCGTCCCCAGGTACGCTCGCGCTCATCGGGGTGGGGGTACTTCAACGTCCATGCGGGGATGTCTGGAAAGTCGCTGACGACGTAGCCGAACATCTCGGTGAAGGTACGGTTCATGAAGACGATCTTCATGTCCGCGAGCGTGGCCCATGAGACTGCCACCGGCATCGCATCGAGAGCTATCCACAAAGCCTGCTCGGAAGCATTCGTCGGCATGAAAGCAATCTAAACTGAAACGGTGGAAATGGTAAGTCTGTTTCTGTGGGAAGAGAAACCAAGGGTTTGATGCTCCATGTTTTTCCTGTAGCTATTGTTTTCTCGCAGGATGACAAGATGGGAAGGGTATTGTAATTCCCGCATCTGGCGATGAAGCTGCCAGATATGGCCACCCAAATTGAGATATGGGCCACCCAGTCCATCAGGTGTGTGTGTCACCAATGAAACGACCACTCTTGTATATAGCAGCCTGTTTCGCTGTGCTCCTGGCGGGCGTTCTCTTCTACTCACGTTATTTTTCCAGGGTTCAAGAAGAGGACGTCAGCCCGGATGGAAACTATAAAGTGTTGGTGCGCACATCAGGCTCCTTGTCGGCCATGGATTCAGACGCAGTTTTCGTGCAAATAACCCCAAAGTGGCGTTTGGAACGTAACTTGCTACTTCAGATCAGCGGCGACAATACGCAAGTCAGAGTACGCTGGTTACACCCAAATGAACTTCAAATTATTTGTCATAACTGCTCCCAGGCACACATTGATCGACAGGAACATCTGTGGCGGGGTGTAGTGGTGGACTATGAGATGGATTGACGTAGATTCTGTCGTCCCATGACAAGACGCTAGCCTTACCAATCTCTATTGAACTGCTGGATCAGGTCCTCTGCTGGGGCCTTGCGCTGCGAGCGGACGGCGGGGTGGAAGGGAAGTTCAAGAAGTAGCTGAGGCGGTCTGAGCGAGGGCAGCGGACTCGAGCAAAGAAGCCGAGACGAGAGATACCTTTGGAATCACCTGCAGGAAGTCGCAGGGAATGTTAAAAGTATCCCAATTTCTCGGGCTATCTTATTTGGTGGGGTGGTATCTCTGTAAGACCTTTATTCTGTGAGGTTTGTATGGTGAGAGCGCTGGGGCTCGAACCCAGGACCAGCGCCTTAAAAGGGCGATGCTCTACCAACTGAGCTACGCTCTCATGCCACTCTCTCAAAGTTAGCACATTCGGGCGTGCAAATGGCTCTTCGAGACCGACCGAGATGGGGCTGACCTCTCCTCAGACCGGAAAAGAAGAGGTTTATTGTGGCAGGCGGCAGACCTTCACTCTCCTGTTCTGGTACGGGCAGGAGAAGCCGGTGGCCGCATCTGTCTTCAGCACGACCCAGTCAACTCCCACAGGACGAAGATTCGCGATGCGTTGTGAGTCGGGCTGGCTGCTCAAGTCCTTCTGGAGCGCCTGTGCGTCAACCCAGGCTGAGGACAGCGGCGCGTTGTTCGCGGCGTCTCCACCGTCCTTCGTGCGGTCGGGAAGAGAGCTGCGCTCGGCGAGGGCGCGGAAGTTCTGCGCGTCTTCTTCGGGCTGGACGATGTAGTCGGAGTCCAAGGCGAAGAAGGCATCTTGCGGCGTGTTGCTTCTGATCCATAGAAAGGCCTGCTCCCACGGATTGTTCGAATGGATGCCGGGCAGCTCGAAGCGAGGGGAGTGGGGGAAGGTTTGTCGTTCCGCAAAGAGCATCGTGCTTCCCAGAAAGCCAAAGACCGCGCAGCCCAGAACGATGGACCTGCCGAAGAGATAGCGTCCCATGAGCGCTCCGAGGCCGAGAATCATGAGGATGTAGGTGAGTTGCAGGACGCGTAGCGGCTGTAACCATGCGACGGCGTGGCTGGTCAGCGAGACGCGGCAGAAGAGCAGGGCCACGGCGAGCGCGGCCAGCGAACAGGCGATTGCCGTCTGCGCGAGGGCGGAGGTGATCGTCCCCTTGCGGTAGAACGCTTCCGCGGCGAGGATTGCGAGAGGCGCGACCAGCCCTGCGATCTCGTACCAGTGCCAGAAGGAGAGGAACCAGTAGACGCGCGTCAGCTCGGCTTGCAGATGCTGGGCTGTGTCGGCGGGGGCGGTGCTCTGGACAACTCCTGCGAGGACGATGGCGAGGAGGATGAGCCCCAGCGTGCCGCCGAGCCGAAGACTTCTCTTCGGCGATAGCTGGCAGGCGAGCACAAGTACGTATCCGAAGGCGTAGGCGGCCATCAGGGGATGCATTGCGGTGGCGACGCCAAGGGAGAGGCAGCAGAGGAGAAGTCCCCGCCAGCGGCTGCTTTCGGAGTACTCTTTCGGACGGAGAAAGCTTACGAGGCCCGAGAGCGCGAACAGGGTGCAGGGAGTGGACAGGCTGCGTGCTGTCACATAGGGGTCCATCAAAAGGATAGAAGTTCCGGCGATGGGAAGTGTCAGCCATGCGGCAAGCAGGGCGACGGCTCCTGAGCGCTCTGCTCGCTGGGGAAAGCACTGGGATGCCAGCCGCCATGCCGCATAGAGCGTGGCCCAGATGCTGGCGAAGTGCAGGATGGCGAGCACAATTTCAAGAGGAAGATGCGAGGCCCGTGTGAGGAGGGCGACTGCTGCCGCGAAGAAGGAAAAACGTGGGTGCGGCGTAGCGAACTCTGACGCGTGGGGATAGAGTGCAGGGTTGAGAAGGTGTTTGACCCCTACCATGTAGGGTCCGCCATCCTCCGCATAAGGGTGGTAGCCGTGGATGACCAGGGCGAAGACCGTCAGGGCGGTGACCAGGGAGAGGGCAAACCTCTCTTCCTGCCAGAAGGAGCGTCCTGCACGGATCGCAGGAGAGTAAGAAGGTAGGGATACGACCGATGTTGCCAAGTATTGGCTGCTCCTGCCGCCTCACGCGGCCCGGGAATAAGTTCACACTGCGTTGCCGCCGTAATCTTGAGGGCGGATTATTTCAACTTGGTAAAACTTTACGGGAATTGCCCGTCGGAGATGCAATGCCTTCTTGGACGTTTTTATTATGCAGATGGTCAGCATAGTCCTGAAGAATGGTGGCGGTACAATACAAAAGATCGTTTTTTGACGCTCCGCTGCCAGGAAAACATTCTTTTTTACAGGTATCAATGACCCAGACGCGTTCCCGCAACCTTATCAAAACCGTTCCCGGTCTTCTTGTCAGCATTTTTTTCCTCTGGTACACCTTTCGGGGAATTCATCCTTCAGAGTTTCGCTCACTCCGGCTGGTTCATCCTGCGTGGATTGCCGGGGTGCTGGGATTTACGCTCGTGGGCTACACGCTGCGCTGCGTTCGCTGGACCCGCATGATGCGGTCCACTGGAGCGCGTTTCGGCGTTTGCGCGAGGGTGCTGATGACCTCGCTGGCCGCGAATAATATTCTCCCGCTGCGGATCGGCGATATTATGCGTGTCTTTACCTACGCGCCGGACCTCGGGGCATCGCCCTCGGCCATTCTCAGCACGGTGATTCTGGAGAAGCTGCTGGATGTCTTTGTTGTCGGCTTGATCTTCGTCCGTACGATGGGGGCCGATCTTCCGGAGAAGATTCGGCATGCCGCCGATACCGCAGTTGTGATCTCAGCGGTGGGCTTGCTGGTGCTGATGTTTGGCGCCGGAAAGCTGGAGGCTCCTCTCCAGAAGCTCTTCGCTGCCCTGCCGAAGAATAAACTGGTTGAAAAGGCGGAGCACTGGCTTCTGCTGGCGATTGGAACGCTGCGGGAGATGGGGTTGGTTGGCAACATTGTCCTGCTGCTTCAGAGCGCAGTGATCTGGTTCTGCGAGGGAATGATCTTCGTTTCAGCCATTCGCCTGGTGGGTCTTGGCACCGATGCGGCCGGTCCGTGGGAGGCGGTTTCGTTCGCGAACCTCTCTTACATGCTGCCCAGCTCGCCCGGAGCCATCGGAACCTTCGAGTGGGCGGTGAAGTCGGCGCTCGCCAGCCACGGCGCGGCGCAGGGACAGTCCGCCATCTTCGGCCTCGCGATTCATGCGTGGATGCTGGTTTCCGTGACCGGGGCAGGCGGCATCATCTTCCTGCTGCACCGCATTCGCATCCACAACCACAAGCCTTTGCTCGAAGAGATCGAGACGCTTCCGTCGGAGCTTCCGTAGAAGGCGCGTAAACTTAAATAAAGCTATTTCAAGCGGTGAATTTCAAGCATGTATCGCACAGTCCAACAGTCTTTGCTGGCCCATATTCAGGCCCTGCTCGCTCAAAAGTACGACGTCACTCTTGCCAGCCTTGCTGTCGAGCAGCCTCCTTCCATCGCCCTCGGTGAACTGGCGCTGCCGGTTGCCTTCGAGCTTGCCAAGCGCCTTCGTAAGGCCCCGCGTGTGATTGCCACGGAGCTTGCGGTGGAGCTGTCTGCATCGCTTCCCGAGGGTGTTGCTTCAGTAGAGGCCGCGGGAGCGGGCTATCTGAATGTACGGTTCGACCGTGCGGCGATTGCTCGCGATGTAGCCCGCGACCGCCACGCCGACATCGGTGGAGCGGGCTTCAAGCTGGTCGAGCACACGAGCATCAATCCCAACAAGGCCGCGCATATCGGGCATCTTCGCAACGCGATTCTTGGCGATACCTTCCAACGTCTTCTGCGCCCTGATTCCTACAAGCGCGGATACGAGGTCGGTGTGCAGAACTACATCGACAACACCGGCGTTCAGGTCGCGGATGTTGTCGTTGGCCTGATGCATCTCGAGGGGAAGGATCTCGCTTCGACGCGTAAGCTGCTGGACGATCTTGCGGCCCAGGGGAAGCGCATCGACTACTATTGCTGGGACCTCTATGCGCGCGTCTCGCAGTGGTATACGGCTGATCCCACTCAGTTGGATACGCGCAAGCAGCTTCGTCTTGCGACGCTTCATGCCATCGAGCACGGTGGTAATGAGATCGCTGAGGTAGCGGACCTGATTGCCACCTCAGTTCTGCGGCGTCACCTGGAGACGATGCAGCGGCTCTCCATTGAGTACGACTTTCTTCCGCGAGAGAGCGAGATTCTGCACCTGCACTTCTGGGACGCGGCGCGCCAGCTGATGATCGAGAAGGGCGTTCTCTACCTTGAGACAGAGGGCAAGAACAAGGGCTGCTGGGTGATGCGTCGCGCCGGCTCCGAGGCTCAGGAGGGCGATGGGCCGGACGAGGATGCGAAGGTGATAGTACGTTCCAACGGAACGGTGACGTATGTCGGTAAAGACATCGCCTACCATCTCTGGAAATTTGGTCTATTGCCGGGGAAGGACTTCGGCTACAGGAAGTTTCACGAGTATCCGACGCACACGTGCTGGATCTCGACGGACAAGGCAAGCGAGCCGGGACACATGGTCTTCGGTCGAGCTGATGCCATCTACAACGTCATCGATTCGCGCCAGAACGATCCGCAGACGCAGGTGGTGCAGGCGCTGCGCGGCATGGGCTTTACCGAAGAGGCCGACCGCTACACGCACTTCTCGTACGAGATGGTGGCGCTAACTCCACGCTGCGCGCTCGACCTGGGATACACGGTCAGCGAAGAGGATCAGAAGAAGCCCTACATCGAGGTCAGCGGACGCAAAGGGTTCGGCGTGAAGGCGGACGATCTTCTCGATCAACTGATCGCCGCCGCGCGCACGGAGGTGGATTCGCGCCACCCTGATTTGTCAGAAGAGGAGCGGGGAACCATTGCGCGGCAGATCGGCGTGGGAGCGCTACGCTACTTCATGCTGCGCTACACCCGCAACACGGTGATCGCGTTCGACTTCAAGGACGCTCTCAGCTTCGAGGGAGAGACGGGGCCGTACGTGCAGTACGCGATCGTCCGCGCCGCGAACATCTTTCGCAAGGCCGGTACGACGGCCGAGGCTTCGCTTGCGGCGATGGAAAGTCTGTCGGTCGAAGGGTTTCTCGATGGAGAAGAGGGAAGTGCCGTGTGGGAGACGTGGCTGCTGGTCTCGAAGCTGACGCTGATGATCGAGCAGTGTATCTCGACCTCAGAGCCTGCGTACCTGTCTCGCTATGCCTTTCAGCTGGCGCAGCAGTTCAACAACTTCTACCATCGCCATCACATCCTCAACGAGACTGATCCGGGCAAGCGTGCGCTTTATCTTGCGACGGCAGCGGTGGCGCAGCGCGAGATGATCCGCGCACTCGGCTATCTGGGAATTGAGGCACCGGAACGGATGTAGCGCCTCTTTTTATTCTTGCCGCAAATACAAAAGGCCCGGACTCCTGAGAGTCCGGGCCTTTTGGTTGATGGTGCGTTAGAAGTGATACCTGACGGAGAGTTGCATCTGACGCGGGTTGGAACGGACCGGCGTACCCTGATTGCTGATATTGCCGAAACCGGACCTGGTCAGGTCGGTGATGTTGCTCCCTGGATTGCCGAGAAATGCATTGTTGAACACATTATCGGCGTCGGCGCGGAAGTTGATCTGATGCTCACCCCAGATGGTGAAGTCCTTGGTGACCGAGGCTCCATAGGTCTGGAAGTGGGGGGCACGCTCGGAGCCAGGACGGGCGGTACCGAAGGTACCGTTCGCCGGTTGAGCGTAGGCGCAGACACCGTTGTCGGTGGGGTTTCCGTTTCCATCAAGCTGGCACGGGACCGCAGAAGGATCGGTTCCGAACCAGTTGTCGATAGAACGATTGACAACCTTCAAAGCTCTCAGCTTATTGGGACGCTGGGCTCCGCTGCTGACTTGAGAGTTGTTGTTTGCGCTGAGGGTGACAGGGAAGCCGGAGTAGAGGACGCCGGTCAGGCCGACCTTCCATCCGCCCACGGCTTCATCGAGAACGCGTGGCATGTTGGCGCCAAACCTGCGACCGCGACCGATCGGAAGATCGTAGACGAGGTTGAAGTTGAGCGCATTGCGAACGTCCTGCCCAGTGGGGCCGTACTCGCTGTGAAGGTCATAGACATTCTGGGCGTATGCACTGGGGTTGTTGATGCCGGGCGCGCCATAGAAGCCGATGCTGTTGGTCATGGCGCGGCTATAGGTGTAGTTTGCGGTGTACTGCAGACCGTGGGACAGACGCTGACGGAAGCTCGCCTGCAGGGCGTTGTAGTTCATCATTGCGTTGGAGTCGGTGAAGCGGATATTACCGGTATAGCCTACGCCCGGCGTGTCCTGGAAGGGAGACTTGGGGCAACCCACAGGCTGTGGATCTCCGGCGTTCGGGAACGCCTGAATCTGCCCGTTGAGGACACATGGAGCTGCAAGCTGATTACGCCGGTTTGCAGTGATGAGGTGTTGTCCGGACTCGCCCAGATAACCGATCTGGAAAGAGGCCGTATTGCTGAGCTGGTACTCGAGGGTCAAGCTGTACTCGCCGATGAAGGCGGGCTTGATCTTCTTGTTCCAGACGTTGTAGACGACTCCGGTTGCTCCGCCCGTTCCGCTTACAGTTCCGAATCCACTCTGTACATCGAAGAACCGACCAGGGGTTCCACCATTGGAGGTCTGAGACTGAAGACCGCTGGCCTGGTAGGAGCCCTGGAAGGGCAGGTTGGTGGTCATACGGAGGTTGGCGCCAGTTCCTTCCATGAAGTTCTGGATGCCGTATCCGCCACGCACTACCAGGCGAGGAGTCGCCTGCCAGGAGAAGCCGACACGGGGCATCACGCTGCCATAGAAGGGATCGACGAGAGCGCGGTTGTAACCTGCGGCCTTGGCCTGCGGTGAACCGGCGACCAGGACGACCGAGGGGTTGGCAGGATCTATAGTCGACATTTTATTGTTGACCTCGTAGATCGGCTGGACGTACTCATACCGCAAACCGATGTTGAGGGTGAGGGTAGGGCTGATCTTCCAGTCGTCCTGGGCGAAGTAGGCACTGCGCCAGGAACGCATTCCGACCGGTCCGGAGACGCCGCCTACGCTGACGAATCCAGCACGGTTCAGGACGAAGTCGGCACCGGTGTATCCGCCGCTGGTTCCGCTCGCGGTTCCGGCTCCGAGATAGTAGAAGCCTCCGAGGGAGCCGTCGTTTCCAGGGTAGAAGTTGTTCTGCTGCTGGCGCAGGAACTGGGCACCGAACTTGAAGGTATGCCGGTTCTTGGACCAGGTAAGGTTGTCTCCATAGAGGAAGGTGTTGAGGGTGTAGTTGGTGCCGCCGTTGGAGTTGCCAATGGTGGTGAAGTCGTTTGATCCGTTACCTGCCTGGAAGCCCTGCGGGCTGGCAGAGTTGGCCATGGTAAGAGCGGAGAAACCAGCAAAGGCCTGTGCCTGCGGGTTGTTAGCCCCGATGCCGAGAATGCTGTTGCCGTTCAGTCCGAACTGGCCGCTGGGGTCGAGCAGGACGGCACCGTTGTTCTGAATGCGGGTGTAGCCAGCACGAAACTCATTGACGAGCGAAGAGCTGAACTGGTGGATTTCGTTGATGGCCACTCCCTTGAAGGGGAAGGTGGGGGCGCTGTTAAAGCTGGTGACCAATGCACTCTGAGTCGTCTGTCCGCTGTCCATCTGGGAGTAGCGAACGAACATATTGTCCTTTTCGCTGATCCTGTAGTCGACCTTCACATCGAACTGATCGCCATAGTTCCTCTGCTTCTGGAGACCGTGGTAGTTGTTCTGGGTCGGCGTACCGGCGTTAGGAGTGGCATTGGGAAGCGGATAGAGCTCCGGGTGAGCAAAGAGGTACTGAGCAGCAGGGTTGGTGACCTGAATCTGGTTATTCGCGTAGGCGGGAAGACCAGGCTGGGTTGCATCGTAGAGTTGGATGGTCTTGCCTGCGCCCATGACAGCCGGGTCCAGAAGCGCGGAGAAGTCTCCGTTGCGCATCGCCTGGGTGTAGACGCTCGCAGTAGAAGTACCACCGGAGTGAAAACGGCCCCCTTGATAATCAACGAAGAAGAAGAGCTTGTCCTTCAGGATGGGACCGCCGAAGGTTCCACCGAAGAGATTGCGGGTGTATGAGTTTTTCGCGACATTGGTGAAGTTGTTCTTCCAGCTGTTGGCATCCAGGTTGTAGTTGCCGAGGAAGTAGAACATGCTTCCATGCCAGTTGTTGGTTCCGCTCTTGGTCTGATAGAGGACGTCGCCGCCGTTGACGTTTCCGTACTCGGCGTTGGCGTTGGCGGAGATGACCTGAACCTGACCGATGGCGTCGACGTTGGGGTTATAGCCCTGGGTGTCGTCGAGGGTCTGGTTCACGTTCATACCGTCGAGGATGTACTGGTTGGCCTGCTGGCGATTGCCGTTGACGGAGACGGAGGCTCCACTGCTGCCGCCGTTGGGGTTGTTGCCGCTGAGCGGGCCAGAGACCGCAGCGTTCGAGACGAAGCTGTTGGGCTGCGTGCTGACCGAACCGGGAAGGAACATGGTGATGGCGGTCAGGTTACGACCTACGAGAGGAATGTTCTCGATCGCGCGGCTATCGAGGGTGGTGGCGAGCGTCGGGTTTTCGGTGTTCAGCAGGGGAGCAACCTCGGAGTCTACCGAGATTTTCTGGTCCTGGCTGGCAACGCCGAGCTTGCCGTCGATCTTGGCGACCTGGCCGGTCTCAAGAGCGAAGGGGCCGTAGGTGGAGGTTCCGAAGCCGGAGGCCTCGACCGAAACCTTATAGTTGCCGATCTGAAGGAATCGGATGTTGTAGAAACCTTCCGCATTGCTGGTGGTGCTGGTCGCAACCCCGGTTTCCGTGTTGGTTGCCGTCACTTTGGCGTTTGGTACAACCGCGCCTGATGTGTCGGTCACGATACCGGTCACGCTTCCAGTGATGGTCTGTGCCTGCGCCGAGACGCAGCAGATCGCCAGAGGAATCGCAGACATGATACCTAGAATTCTTCGTTGCATCGATAGTCTCCTCAAATCTTTCGTGTTGCGGTGAGGTTGTACTCTGCGGCTGCGCGGTGGGATCAAGAGTCGGTAGCGATCTACCGTCGGCTTGTCTTCTTCGGGAAACGCATCGACGTGGATGCAGTGCCTGCGAAAAAGCAAAGTGATGCAATTGAGCCGTGAACAGAAGCGGGAATTTGTGAATTCACACTCTGTTCTCTCTCCCCCAGCCTGTTTTTATTAAGTTCTTCGGCCGAGAGTCGTAACTGCTTGCGGCTGGATCAATCTTTTGGAGTGTCCAGCTTCGTTTTGTCTTATTTGGTTCTGGTGCTTCCTCCTTCTACGAAGTAATGTGTTTCCCCTTCCTGATAGTTCAGGCGGAAAATTCTGTCGTCAGCGCATCTTTCGGCTGGAATGCCCGAACGCGCAGCCATAACCGTGGCTGCGTGCGAGCGAAGATTTTGGTGGAGCGTGGCGCGGGACGGGGCGCCGAAAGAAGATGCTGAAAGAAGCACGGGGCGGGGTGCTTCCTTTTGCAGCGGCCTGGCCGCTGTGTAGTTGTCTGTACAACTTCGAATTCAAAGACCGGACCAAACAAGCCTCCATAACAGAGCCTTACAAGATCACAACAATGAATCAGGACTGCTTAACACTTGTCAATCAACTGCGGACGGACATGGCATGATGGAAAATGTTGTTCGGATCATAACGCTTTTTGACCCCTTGTAGGAATGGATAAAGTCCCTGGTCCCCGTAATAAAGTTGAGGCCAGAACGGATACGCCAGCATATCGGCATCCGGATAGTTGATGTAGCACCCTTCGTACTGATTGCCAGGGTACGGGGTTTCCTTGTACCGGGCATCGGATGCAGGATCGGAGTAGAGGTCGGCGTAGAAGTCGTGCATCCACTGCAGGCGTCCGGCGTCGTCGGACGTGTTCTGCCAGTAGCTCTGGTACTGGAGCTTCATCACGGAGGCACGCTGCGGAATCGCCGTCGTGTTGGCCAGTTCGGGCTTGTTGATCGCTCCGCCGTAGTTGTCGACAGCGAGGATTCCGCTGAGGTTGACGCCGGAGATCTCGCGATGGAGGTGCTTGTAGATCGTGCGCGCCTCGTAACTGGTGAAGGTGCGTTTCATGTAGCAGGACTTGTACTTGGCGCGGGCGCCGCCGCCCGTTCCGCCGCGCACCGTCGCGTCGTACCAGTTGGAGCGCCGCATGTTGTGCGCGCTGGAGCAGGGAATAGGCGTTCCATCCGGGCGGGTAAGGATCCTGGCCTTGGTTGCCTTCTCCTCGTGACGGTCGCTCATGTGCTGCGTCTCGGTCACAACGGGCTTACAGGGCTGGAACAGATCGACGAACTCGTTGAGGGGGGTGAGGTCGTTGCAGGTCCCGTCCGGGTTGCAGAACTGGAGGGAGATGCTGACATTTCCTGAGGAGCGATGGGACAGGCCAAGGAAGGTGAACATTCCCCAGGTGTCGGGGTTCTGTCCGCGTGTCTCCTGATAGTGGCTGTAGGTGGTGAGGATCGCTTCGAAGCGCTCCGGGGTCATGTCTTCCCATGGGAAGGACATGCTTACATGAGCGACTTCCTGGGGAGCCTTGGGCAGCTTGTCGAAGTAATACGCCGTGATGACGCCGAAGTTGTTGCCGCCTGCGCCACGACAGGCGCGGAAGAGGTCGGGCTCGTGCGTGCTGTCTACCTTGCGGAGAGAGACGTGGCCAGAGGCATCCACCGTGACGATATCGACCGCGCTGAGCCAGTCCACCGTGAGGCCGTACATGCGGCTGAGAACGCCGTAGCCTCCACCGGAGATGTGTCCGCCAGCCGCGACGCTGAAGCAGGAGCCTCCGGGAAGCGTGACGTTGCTCTCCTTATAGAGGTGCGTGTAAGCGCTGCTGAGCCAAGTGCCGGGGCTGATCTTGTAGGCGTGTCCGCTGCCCGTGGGGTCCATGTCGTTGAGCAGGCTGAGGTCAAGCAGAGTGCCGCCGGGATTGTTGCATACGAAGTCTTCGTAGCAGTGTCCGCCGGAGCGAATGGTAGGACGGAGTCCCGCCTTGACCGCTTTCTGAAGAGCTTCAGCAACATCTTCTGCGTTCCGGCAGATTTCAATACTTGCTACAGTGTCCGACTCCGTGAGCGGCCAGCGCAGGTTGTTGCCTCTTTTTAGTGTCTCGAAACGCTGGTCCTGCCGTGAAACTGTGATCGACATGCTACTCCTTATCAAGGTATGCGGATCGGTGAATCCGAAATGCCGTTATCCGCGAAGGAAACAACAATACCAAACCAAAAATCAAGAAGAACAGCGAAAGCAAATTGCAGAACTACAGGCACAGGAATAGGGGGTAAAAATTGACCCTATCTCAACCAACTACGTCGATGGCCTATGTATATTCGGTGGATCAATTTCAATTCACAGAAACGAAGTTGTCAATCGGTCTGTTGTCTTATGCCGCTTTAAAAGGCATTTAGCTCATTCGGACGAGAGCGGTTTCCTCCGGGAGACATTGGCGACCCAGTAAAGTGGAAGTCCGGCTCCGGCGATCAGCAGCGAAAATACCAGGGCCGGGATACCGGCCACGGTCTCGGTGCGCGAGGCGTAGAGAGCATAAGCCGTGAGGGCCGCCGGACACACTCCCAGCAGCACGGGAACCCAGTCAGAGCCTGGGATGCGGAAGGGGCGGGGAAGAGACGGTTCTTTCCGGCGAAGAAGGATCAGGGCCACAAACTCAAGGATCATGGATAGTCCGTAGAGGACAAGGTCAATCGTGATCAGTCTCTCAAAGGAGAAGCCCAGCGCCAGCGCCCAGCAGAGTCCGCAGACCAGCACAGCAACCCACGGCGATCCGTTCGGAAGCCGTTTTGTGAAGATCTTCGGAAGAAAGCCGTCCTCGGCGAGAGCGTGAGGCAGCCGCGTGTACGAAAGCGTAAGGTTGCTGAAGGTTCCAAAGTCGTCGAGCGAGCCCGCGAGGACAACGGCGAGCGCCAGCGCCGGGCCGCTGAGAATGTGGGCCGCGTCTACCCATGCTCCGGTGGAGAAGCGCTCGGCGGGGATTCCCGCCCATGCCACCGCGGCAATGGGCACGACATAAGTGAGCATGACCATGACCGCGGCCATCAGCATCACGCGAGGATAATTGCGCTGCGGATTCTCGACCTCGTTGGCGATGGTCGTTGCATTGTCCCAGCCCATGTAGTTCCACATGGCTACCAGAATGGCGGTCGAAAAATTCTTGTTGGCGGGTATGGCAAGCGATGCGTGTCCATGTCCCGGATTCAGGCCGGTATAGACTGCGATACCGACGAGCGTCAGGAAGGGAGAGATTGCGATAATCCAGAGCTTCAGCGATCCCTCTCCCACGGCAGCCGCGCCGCGCAGGTTCCACAGGACTGCAGCGACGACAACCGCCAGCTCAAGCAGGAGCGCCCGGTGGCCTTGTGTCAGAGACGGGGCCAGGTGTTGCAGGTAGAGCACGAAGGTGGTCGGATAGATCGCCATATCGAAGACAGAAGCCGCGAGAGAAAGCCACGCTTCCTGGAAGCCCCAGAACGGCCCCATTGCACGTTTGACCCATGCGTAGAATCCGCCCTCGGCTGGCACCGCAGAGGCCAGCTCGCCCAGCATCATCGCCGTCGGAAAGCTCCAGACAAAGGGAAGCAGCGCGAGCAGCAGAAGAGCGTAGCCGTATCCGCCAAAGCCGATGATGTCTTCGAGATCGTACGGCCCGCCCGACACCATGAAGTACGTGGCGGCCAGCAGGGGCAGAAGCCGAAGCTTTCGCGCGCCGGTTGCAGGCTGGCGCGTCACGGCAATCGTGTCGGGCATAGATTGGAATCTATCTTAAAAATCTCTCCACGACTCCGGCCATTTATCACAAAATTAGTTTGCTTCGTTGGGTGCCCGGTTTATGCAGCCGTCGAGCGACCATGTGTTGTATCTCCGCATGAAGAGCAAAAGCGAGAGAACAAGTGCGTACATCAACTGTGTCCCCGCCGCTGACCAGTCCTGCACGAGCGACGACCCGAAGGTCAGGACGAGCATGAGCAGAAGCGACGCGATCAAAGCCCAGCGCGTCTTCAGTCCGATCAGCAGCAGTAGCCCGATGAGCCCTTCGACCGGAGGAAGCCCTGTGGCGAACCCCTGCACCAGAGGCTGCGGCAGAGGAGAGTGCGCGAACTGCCCGGCAAGATGCGCAGTGAAGTTCTGCGGTCCTGCGAGAAGGCGGCTGGCACCGTGCATCATCAGGTTGGTTCCCGCAACGGCGCGAAGGAGAGCGTAAGCGATCTTTTCGTCACTGCTCGATGGATGGATCTGCATGTGTTCTCCTCTTACCTTCGTTCGGCGCGGTGCGAGCGCTTCGGTCGCAAAGCCGGTATCTTAAGAGCATGGCTTCGCGATCCACTGAACCCTTTCTGCATCTTTCGCATGTTAACGTAGCCCGTGGCGAAAACCTTGTTCTTCACGATATCAACCTCTCGGTCAACGCGGGCGAGCACATCGCCATCCTCGGGCCGAACGGTTGCGGAAAGTCCACGCTGATCAAGACCATCACCTGCGAGTGCTACCCGATGGTGCAGCCGGAGACCGAGGTCAGCATCTTCGGCCGCGGCCGCTGGGACCTCACGGAACTGAAGAAGCGCCTCGGTGTCGTCTCTGCCGAGCTGCCGGGCAAGCAGACCCTGACCACGACAGGATTCGATGCCGTGCTTACGGGATTCTTTTCAAGCTCGACGCTGTGGCCGAACCTCATCGTGACGGACGAGATGCGCGCCCGCGCGGATGAGATTCTCACCTTGATCGACGGCGAAGCTTTGCGCGACAAGTTTGTCGGCCACATGTCCGCAGGGCAGCAGCGCCGCATCATGATCGGCCGCGCCCTCGTGGCGTCGTCGCAGATGCTGCTGCTCGATGAGCCGTCGAACGCGCTCGACCTTTCGGCCCAGCAGGAGCTTCGCCACCTGATGCGTCGTCTCGCGCAGCAGGGGACGGGCATTCTGCTCATCACTCACCAAGTTTCCGACATCATTCCCGAGATTGACCGCATCCTGATGATGAAGGATGGCCGCATCGTAGGCGACGGGCCGCGCGCGCAGCTGCTCACGGAGAAGTCGCTGAGCGACCTCTTCCGCATCGACGTGCGACTGACAGAAAGAGACGGCTTCTATCACGCGTGGTAGAAGCCGCCGGATGGATTAGTGGGGAAGGTCTTCCGGGTGAACCAGTGAGCCTGCCTGCAGCTTGACCAGCTCCGGCTGTGGGAAGCTCCTGGGGCCGAGCACGGCGACCTTAGGCACGGGACCACGCACCATCGCGACTTCGTCACAGGCGTAGAGACGTGGGCAGGTCTGGCAATCCTTGTAGATCTTGTCGGGGAGGACCGTGCGGTCCACCACGCGAAAACCGAAGTGAAAGAAGAAGTCGGGGATGCGCGTAAACAGGCACACGCTGGTCACATGCTGGTCCTCGGCCTCTTCGAGCAGGCCGCGAAGCAGCTTGCCACCGGCACCCTGTCCCTTGGCCTCGGGCTTTACCACGATGGAGCGAATCTCCGCCAGGTGCGGTCCGTAGAGATGCAACGCGCCGCAGCCGAGGAAGATGCCGCTTTCGCTCTCGGCCACGGTGAAGTCGCGCACGTTCTCACAGATTTCGGCGTAGCTTCGGCGCAACAAGGTTCCATCGCCCGAAAGCGAGTTGACCAGTTCAAAGATGTTCACAGCATCCGGCAGCTTCGCCTTACGGACGACCGCCCCGCCCACACGAGGGCGCGAGGATGAGGTCGAATCGCTGACCGGCAACAGGGATGAGTTAGACAACCGTCGTACGCTCCTCTGCAAGTTTCGCAGACTTTTTTGATGCAAGTGATGACTTGTCTGATTCAACCCGCTTCCGGGCTCCCGAAACGGCCTCCTGCACGCGATTGCGGGCGGTTCCGCCGATGACGTCGTGGCAGTCGAGTGTGGCCTCGAGGGTGATGGAGGCGAAGAAGTCCTCGCCGAACTCCTCGCCGAAGCCGCGCAGCTCTTCGAGCGTCAGCTGGTTCAGCTCGCGCCCGGTTTCGAGGCCCAGACGGACGGCTTGCCCTATCTTCTCGTGCGCCTTGCGGAAGGGAACTCCCTTATGAGTGAGGTAGGTAGCGGCAGCCATCGCGTTCAGGTAGCCCTTTTCGGCGGCGGTCTTCATCGCGTCCACGCGGAAGCTCAGGGCCTGCGTAAAGGAGGGCAGGACTGACAGGATTCCGTGGATGGTGTCGGAGGCGTCGAAGACTGGCTCCTGACCTTCCTGCAAGTCCTTGTTGTAGGCCAGCGGAAGCCCCTTGATGATGGTCGCGAGCGTGATCGCCGCGCCCTGCAGGCGTCCTGCCTTGCCGCGAATCAACTCCGTCAGGTCGGGGTTCTTCTTCTGCGGCATCGCGGAGGAGCCGGTGGAGAAGCGCTCCGGCAGGTCGAGGAAGCCGAATTCGGCGGTCGAGTGAAGGGTCAGTTCCTCGGCGAAGCGAGAGATGTGCAGACCGAGTACGGAGAGAGCCTGCGTGAACTCCAGCGAGAAGTCGCGGTCGCTGGTGGCGTCCATGCTGTTGGGCGTGGGACCGTCGAAGCCGAGGACGGACGCCGCAATCTTGCGGTCGAGTGCAAGGGTGGCTCCGGCGATGGCTCCCGAGCCGAGCGGGCAGAGGTTCAGACGGTTGCGGCAGTCCACAAGTCGCGAGAAGTCGCGCTCCAGCATGGAGACGTAGGCCAGCAGCCAGTGCGCGATCAGGACAGGCTCCGCACGCTGCAGGTGAGTGTACGAGGGCATTACGGCCTCGCCCGAGGCCTCAGCCTGTGCGACGAGAGCTTCACGCCATGCCAGAATCCCTTCGAGCGTTTGATCGATGGCGTCGCGTACGAAGAGGCGCATGTCGGTCGCGATCTGCTCGTTGCGACTGCGGCCGGTGTGGAGCTTCAGTGCGAGGTCGCCGATCAGCTTCGTCAGTTGAAGTTCGACGAAGTGATGGATGTCCTCGGCCTGCGGGGCAAGCGCGACGATGGCGGCGAGGTGCGGCTGAAGAGCAGTATCGGTCGTCCCCACAGAGGCCGAAGCCTCCTCGATGGAGAAGGGAATCACGCGGTTCAGGCCGTCGAGCATCTTTTCGAGTTCGTCGTCCGACAGGATGCCTGCGGCGGTGATGGCAAGCGCGTGCGCCTTCGAGGCCGCGACCTCCTGCGGGAGAAGGCGGACGTCGAAGGGAAACGAGCGCTGCCACGACTCAAACGCTGCATCGAGAGGCTCGCGAAACCGCCCTGACCACATCTTGCTCACTGTACGGACTCCTTGGCTTGAAAACTGCTTTTACGCATGAGCCCCGGACTTTTCAGGAAGAAAGAAGTCCGGGGCGGTGATGGTTGGGTTAGCTCAATTGCTAGATCGTTCAATCGTTAGATCAGTGAAGGACGTTTACGAACCTGCGTTCCGCGTCCACGGCTGCTGGAGATGCGCTTGGCCCCGCCAAGCAGCATCAGCAGAATCGCCTTCTGCGCGTGCATGCGGTTCTCCGCCTGGTCGAAGACGATCGACTGCGGGCCGTCGAGCACAGCGTCGGTAACTTCGGCGTTGCGGTGCGCGGGAAGGCAGTGCATAAAGACCGCGTCCTGCTGGGCATACGACATCAGCGTCTCGTTAACCTGGTAGGGCTTGAAGATCGGGGCGCGCTTGGTCGCCTCGTGCTCGAAGCCCATGCTGGTGCAAACATCGGTGTAGACGGCATCGGCGCTGGTGACGGCCTTGACGGGGTCGTGCTGCAGCGTGATGCTGCCGCCGGTCGTCTCCGCAATCTCAATCGCCTTGTGGATGATCTCCAGCTTCGGCTCGAAGCCCTTCGGAGTGGACACGGTGCAGTGCGTTCCCAGCTGTGCGGCGGCCAGCATCAGCGAGTGGCACACATTGTTGCCGTCTCCGACATAGGTGAAGTGCAGCCCCTCAGCCGAGCCGAAACGCTCTTCCAGCGTGAGGAAGTCGGCGATTGCCTGGCACGGGTGCTCGAGGTCCGACAGCGCATTGACGACCGGAACCTTCGAGCAGGCCGCCATCTCGGTGATCGTCTCGTGCGAGTAGGTGCGCAGCACGATCACGCTCATCCAGCGCTCGAGATTACGCGCCATGTCGGCCAGCGACTCGCGCTCGCCGAGCGGCGACTGCGTCTGGTCGACGAAGATCGCGTTGCCGCCGAGCGTGTTGATCGCCGCCTCGAAGGTAACGCGCGTGCGCAGCGACGCCTTCTCGAAGAACATGACCATCTGTTTGGCGTCGAGCGCGTGGCGGAAGTCCTCGGGGGAGGTCTTGACCGCGTGAGCCAGCTCCATGATGGAGGCCATCTCCTCGACGGTCAGGTCGCCGATCGAACAAAGGTCGCGTCCGCAAAGCCGCTTGGCGGCCTCGTTGAAGGCCGTGTCCGACTGGATGCCGAGCGTAGCGGTCGGCTTGCGAGGGGCGATCTCTTCCGGATTTTCAGACTTCGTATTCATCGTCACTGTCTTGCTACCCATGTACCTGTTCTCCAGCCGGGGTTGCGCCGGCAAGTTCCTTGTTGGCCTTCAGTGTCTCGTTCAGAGCGTCGATTGCTGTCACGACATGCTCCTTTTCGAGGATGTAAGGAGGAAGGAAGCGAAGCACTGTCTCGCTCGTGCGGTTGATGATGATGTGCCGCTCCATCACCTGCGCGGCCACCTGTTTCGCAAGCTCTGCCGAGTTCAGTTCAACGCCAAGCATCAGGCCCAGACCCCGTACTTCGGTGATGCAGTCGTGCTGCGCCTTCAAGCCCTCAAGCTGCGACTTGAAGAAGCTGCCGACCTCTTCGATGTGGGCCAGCAGGTTCTGTTCGCGCATCGTGTCGATCACCGCGATGGCGACAGCGCAGACCAGCGGACCACCGCCAAAGGTGGTCCCGTGCATACCGGGAGAGATGGCCGAAGCCGCCTTTTCGTTGCACATCATCGTGCCCATCGGCAGGCCGCCCGCAAGGGGCTTGGCCAGCGTGGTCACGTCGGGCTGAATCCCATAGTGCTGATACGCAAACCACTTGCCGGTACGTCCGAGGCCGCTCTGAATCTCATCGGCCAGCAGTAGGGCTCCAGTCGAATCGCAAAGCTCACGCGCCGCGGCGAAGAACTCCTGGGAGACAGAATGAATGCCGCCCTCGCCCTGGATCGGCTCGAGGCAGATGCCGCAGACATCCTCCGAAAATTTCGAGCGGAGGTCGGCGACGTCGTTGAAGCGCACGAACTCAACGTCCGGCATCACCGGAGCGAAGGGAAGACGGTACTTATCCTTGTGGGTCGTGGCGACCGCGCCCATCGTGCGGCCGTGGAAGCTGTGCTCCAGCGCAAGGAACTTCGTGCCAAGACGCTTGCCGCTCTCGCGGGCCTGGGTCGCATTGGCGCGGGCCAGCTTCAGCGCGGCCTCCCATGCCTCGGCTCCGCTGTTGCAGAAGAAGACGCGGTCCATGCCGCTGATCTCGGTCAGGCGAAGCGCAAGGTTCGCCGTGCCCTCGTGGTAGAAGAGGTTCGAAGTGTGCAGCAGACGCTTGCTCTGTTGCGCGATGGCCTCTTCAATCGCCGGATGCCCATAGCCCAGCCCGGAGACGCCGATGCCGCTCAGCAGGTCGAGGAACTGCGTTCCGTTTTCATCCTCGAGAAAGACCCCTTTGCCACCGACAAAGAGATAGGGGTTCCGTTCATATGTATGGAGCAGCAGCTTGCTCTCCGCAGCCTGAATCGATGCCAGGTTCATGCGACCATGACCTCCGTTCCGTCATTGACCCGTGTTGAGCAGATGTCCGGCAGAAGCGCGGCGGACTCCGCAGGCAGGATGCGAACGCGCTTGACGCCGTGCAGCAGCGCCTCGCGACATGCATTGAGTTTGGGAAGCATTCCGCCGGTGATCACGTTCTGCTTCTCGAGCGCAGGAATCTGCTCCAGAGTCAGCCAGCGCATCACGCTGCCGTCAGCCCCTTTGACGCCGGGTACGTCGGTCAGGAAGACCAGCGTGTCGGCCTTGGTCGAAATCGCGCAGGCTGCTGCCATCTCGTCCGCATTGATATTGTAGTACTCGCCATCGAAGCCGAGCGCGATCGAAGAGATCACCGGCACCGCTCCCATCGTCCAGATGGCTTCGAGCCAGCGCGGGTCGGTCGCGGCGATCTCGCCGACGAATCCGAGGTCTGGGTTGGTCTTCTTCTTGCGCGCGCGGAAGACGTGACCGTCGCCGCCGGAGAGTCCGACAGCAGCCTGCCCGTGCGAGGTGAGGGAAGCGACCAGTGACTTGTTGACGCGTCCGGCCAGCACCATCAGCGCGGTATCACGCGTCTCCGCATCGGTCACGCGAAGACCCGAGATGAACTCGCTCTTCTTGCCCAGTTGCGCGAGGGTGCGCGTCAGCTGCACGCCTCCTCCGTGAACCACTGCCACCTGGTTGCCGTCGGCGACCAGCTCGGCGATGGCCTGCGCGCAGGTGTGCAGCAGGGTTGGATTCTCCAGGCCTGCTCCGCCCAGCTTTACTACGAATCTCACAGCAAGCCCTCCTCTTCCTTCCAGCCGCACATCAGGTTCATGTTCTGCACTGCCTGTCCTGCGGCTCCCTTCAACAGATTGTCCAGGCACGAGACCACGATCAGCCGCTTGCCGTCCTCGCCCAGCGCAAACCCGATGTCGTCGAAGTTCGTCCGGACGACGTGCTGAATCTGCGGAAGGTTCGGTGTGGCGTGCAGGCGAACCAGAGGACTCCCCTGGTAAAAGTTTTGAAACAGCTCTGAAATTTCGGCGGCCTTCATCGGCTGCTTCAGGCGCAGGTAAATCGTGGACATGATGCCCCGCGGAATCGGCAACAGGTGCGGCGTGAACTGAATCTGGTCCGTGCTCAGGCAGAGCTGCTCCAGCAACTCGCCGGTGTGGCGGTGGCCAAAGACCGCGTAGGTCGAAAGGTTATCCGCCGCGTACATGAAGTGCGTCTTCGCTGTGGGAGCCTTTCCTGCTCCGCTTACACCCGACTTCGAATCGCTGATGATGCCAACCTCAAGATCCGCGACACCAGCCCGCAGCAGCGGGGCCAGTCCGAGGATGATCGAGGTTGCATAGCAGCCGGGGTTGGCGACCAGGCGCGCCGTGCGAATCTCGTCGCGGTGCAGCTCCGGGCAGCCGTAGACGGCCTCGGCCTGCAGCTCGGCGGCGAGCGCCGGGTCGGCGTCGTGCAGTTTATAGATGGCGCGGTTGTTCTCCTCCTGAAGTCGCCAGGCTCCGCTCAGGTCAATCACGCGGATGCCGCGCTTCAGCGCTTCAGGAGCCCACTCGCGCGACTGCTCGTGAGGCAGGGCAAGGAACAAAATCTCGGTCCCGGCATCGGCGAGGCGATCCCAGTTAAATGGCTCCACCGCGTGAGACGGCTTTGTGCCGATCCCCGACAGGTGGGGGTGCAGCGACTCGATGGTCTCGGTTGCGTCGGCGGTCTCGCTGGCGCGGCCCAGGAACATGGGGGCGGTGCCTTCCATGCCGGGATGGCGCAGCAACAGGCGGGCAAGCTCGCCTCCTGCATATCCGCTCACCCCTGCCACGGCAACCCGGGGAACGTGAGCCTTCGTCCCCCCTGCCTTCTGCGTCGATTCGATTGTCTCCAGATCAGCCAATGTAACCTTCAATCCGCGTCTTCAACTGCGTTGCCTGTTCCATGTCCGGGCAGATGATCAAAACCGTATCATCGCCTGCGATCGTCCCGATGACCTCGGGCCAGTCCTCGTAATCCATGCCCGCCGCAATTGGCTGCGCTCCCCCGGTGGTTGTGATGACTACCAACAGATTAGCCGCCTGGCGTACCTCAAGACCAAATCCCTGCAATACTTCCCGTATTCCGGGAAGGGAATCTTCCCCGGCGTCCACTCCGTTTGTGAGCGAATAGCCGTCCGGTCCTTTTGACAATCTCAGCTCGTGAATGTCACGAGAGAGCGTTGCTTGTGTAACATGGAAACCACGCCCTGCAAGTTTTCGTCGTAGCTCGTCCTGGCTGGCAATGGGGGCCTTGCCCAACAGCTCACGAATTACGGTATGACGTTGTTGTTTCATCTTTGTTTCAGCGCCATTTCTGCCATCGGGTTAGATCGAAAATCTCCGGGCCGTGCATAAATATACATCTCGGTGTATATTTATGCAATGGCGTTCCACGTGGAACGCTGCCAATACCTTGACGGAAAGGTGATCCGATGAAAGTTGTCCCTCATCGGACGTATAGTGAATCATGGAAAGGTTTCGCGCACTCGTCTCTGCCTCTGCGCCCGCACCTGTCTCAGGTCGCGTAGACACCCCTACTTCTCAGGCACCGTCCCTGATTGATGAACGGTTCGACCACGACTCCTGCGGAGTCGGTTTTGTCGCAACCGTTGATGCGGTACCCTCGCATCAGATTCTTACGCAGGCACTTACGGCGCTCGCTCGTCTGGCGCACCGTGGCGCGACCGCTGCCGATGGTAAATCGAGCGACGGAGTTGGCGTGCTCGCGGCTGTCCCACGCGATTTCCTGATTCGCACCGAAGGTCTTTCGATTCCTGAAGATAAGGCGCTTGGCGTCGGCATGGTCTTCATCCCCCACGACGAGACTCGTGCGGAGGAGCTGATCGAGCGTGCCCTGCAGTCGCACGACTTTAAGGTGCTTTGTTGGCGCGATGTCCCCGTCAAGATCGAATACCTCGGCGAGGTGGCCCTCTCGACCATGCCGAAGGTCAGGCAGGTTCTGGTCGTCGATAGCGAGAATGCAGACCCCTCCACGACCGAGCGGCGTCTGTACCTTGCCCGCAAGCAGTTTGAGCGTTCGCATGAGCAGGGCGATGTTACCGGCTATATCTGTTCGATGTCCACCCGCACCATCGTCTACAAGGCAATGTGTACGGGCCACGATCTTCCGGCCTTTTATCCGGACCTGGCCTCGACCGAATTTGTAACTCCCTTCGCCATCTTCCATCAGCGTTACGCGACCAACACCCTTCCCACATGGCACCGCGCCCAGCCGGGCCGCACCCTCGGACACAACGGTGAGATCAACACCGTCTGGGGCAACCGCGCTCGCATGGCTTCGCGTGACTCAACCCTCCCGGTCGAGTGCAAGCCGGTCCTGACCCAGGGAGGAACCGACTCCACCAGCCTCGACGAGACAGTCGAACTGATCTCGCAGAACGGACGCACGCTGGCCGAGGCCATGCGGATGCTCATGCCTCCCGCAACCTCGACGGGGCACACCTCCTCCTTCCTCCACTACCACTCCGACTGCATCGAGCCGTGGGATGGCCCTGCCGCCATCGCGTTCTCGAACGGCCGCCTCGTGGGAGCCATCCTCGACCGCAACGGACTCCGGCCCTGCCGCTTCGCCATCACAAGCGACGGCCTTGTTGTCGCCGGATCGGAGATCGGACTGGTCGATCTGGATCCGAACGTGGTCACGCACAGCGGCCGCCTCGGACCCGGCCAGATGCTGGTGGTCGATCTCGAACAGCACAAGGTCTTCGAAGACGAAGAGCTTATCAAGATGTTCGACGCCGACCCGATCTACGAGAAGCTGGTCGAGGATGCCTCCATCGCTCCGGCTCCCGTTACCTCGCTCGAGACCGCGACCCTGACTGCTCTGCAGAAGGGCTTCGGCTACACCCGCGAAGACGTCCGCATGATCCTTCAGCCGATGGCTGTCGACGGGAAGGATGCCGTCTGGTCGATGGGCGACGACACCCCGCTCGCCTTCCTGGCCCACACGCCGCGTCCGCTCTACGCCTACTTCCGCCAGCGTTTCGCGCAGGTCACCAACCCGGCCATCGACCCACTGCGCGAGGCCATCGTTGTCTCGCTGCATACGCGCCTCGGCCCCTGGCCCCACCTGCTCGACAAGAACGCGCCGCTTCCGGGCATCGCGCTGCCTTCGCCGTTCCTCTCGCTCGGTCAGGTCGAGTCGCTCCGCAAGGGCAACTATCCGCATGCCAGCGAGCTTCGTCTCGCCGAGCTGCCGTGCGTCTTTGCGGCAAACCTCTCGTTGGTTCAGGCTCTCGACGACCTGAGTAACCACGCCATCGACCTCGTCCGCAACGGTGCGCGCATCCTTCTGCTGACCGATCGTTCGGCCAGCCCGGACAAGCTCCCCGTGCCGATTGCTATGGCCACCGGAGCCGTTCACCAGGCACTGGTCGCCGCTGGTCTGCGCACCCTGACCGGCATCGCGGTTGAAGCTGGCGACTGCCGCGACATTCACCACGCTGCCGTGCTCATTGGCTATGGCGCGGGCGCTGTCTGCCCCTGGCTCGCCCTTGAGACAGGCCGCGCTCTCGCTCCTGCTGGAACCGAGCCCGAGCTTGCCGAGAAGAAGATGCTCAAGGCGCTCGACGCAGGACTGGCCAAGGTTATGTCGAAGATGGGAATCTCCGTCGTCGACAGCTACCGTAGCGCCCGCCAGTTCGACATCCTCGGACTGCACTCGAGCGTCGTCGACCGCTGCTTCCCGGATACCCCCGCGCCGCTCTCCGGCATCGGCTTTGCCGAGGTGGAGCGTCAGCTTCGCCACACCTGGCAGCCGCCTGTCGAAGGCGCCGCCGCAGCGGACCTGCCCGACTACGGCTGGGTTCGTTACCGCAAGGCCGACCTCGCCGAGCCGCACGCATGGCAGCCGCCGACCGTAAAGGCTCTGCAGGGTGTGGTGGGAAGTGCGCGCAACACGCCTCTTCCGGCTGACATTACAGCCGCGTTCAACATCTTCACAAAGGACATCGCGAGCCGCGAGCCTGCGGTCCTGCGCGACCTGCTGGAGATTCGTCCGGCTGGCTCCGAGCTTGCAATCGACGAGGTCGAGAAGCCGTCGAGCCTGACCAAGCGCTTCATCGCGAGCGCCATGTCGCTCGGTTCGCTCAGCCCTGAGGCTCATCAAACTATTACTGCCGGAATGAACATGCTCGGCGCTCGCTCGAACACGGGCGAGGGCGGCGAAGACCCGGCGGTCTATCGTGAAACCCCTGTGGTGTCAGAGACGCTGCCCGGCTCCGGTGGAGCCAGCGCGGCAATCAATGCCCAGGGTGGAGTCGCTGTGGCCGAGCCGGTCGTTGCGGCCCCCGCGGTTCACGTCTCGCTGAACAACAAGATCAAGCAGATCGCCTCGGGACGCTTTGGCGTCACCGCCGAGTATCTGGCGCACGCCGAGGAGATCGAGATCAAGGTCGCGCAGGGAGCGAAGCCCGGTGAGGGCGGACAGCTCCCGGCTCACAAGGTCAGCGGCCTGATCGCCCGTCTGCGTCACGCGCAGCCCGGAGTAGCCCTGATCTCGCCTCCGCCGCACCACGACATCTACTCCATCGAAGACCTCGCGCAGCTGATCTACGATCTGAAGCGCGTGAACCCGAAGGCCACGGTTGGCGTCAAGCTCGTCTCGGGCTGCGGCGTGGGAACGGTGGCGGCGGGTGTCGCCAAGGCTTACGCGGACTACGTCGTGATTGCCGGAAACACCGGTGGAACCGGAGCGGCGGCACTCTCCAGCATCAAGTACGCGGGCAATCCGTGGGAGCTTGGACTGGCCGAAGCCCAGCAGGTTCTGATGGAAAACGGTATGCGCGGACGCGTTCGCCTGCGCACCGACGGCGGTCTGACTACGGCGCGTGATGTCCTGGTTGCAGCCCTTCTGGGAGCCGACGAGTTCGCCTTTGGAACCGCTGTGCTGGTGGCCCTTGGCTGCGATATGGCTCGCCAGTGTCACCTGAACACCTGTCCTGCCGGAATTGCAACGCAGAAGCCCGAGCTTCGTGCGAAGTTCCGTGGAAAGCCGGAGAACCTGGTGCGCTACTTCGAGGAGTTGGCGGGCGACCTGCAGCATCTTCTGGCGCGCTACGGCCTGCCCTCGCTCGAGGCCGCGGTCGGACGCTCCGATCTGCTGGAGCAGGTGCGCTTCGACGGCAACCTCGACCTTTCGCCGATGCTGGCGCAGGTCGGCGACGGTCCCCGCCGCTGGATGGGCGGACGCAACGACCAGCCGCTGCCGGAGCCTGCGATCGACGAGAAGTGGGTTGCTCCCGCGATGGCGGCGACCGAGGAAGGGAAGCCCTACGTCATCGAGTCGAAGATCGCTAACTGTGATCGTTCCGTTGGAGCGCGTCTTGCGGGCGAGTTGTCTTTGCGCCGCGTACAGGGCGATCTTCCCGCCAATATCACCTTCGACCTGCATGGAACCGCGGGCCAGTCCTTCGGAGCCTTTGCGACTGAGGGCATGAAGATGATCCTCGACGGTCAGGCCAACGACTTTGTCGGCAAGGGGCTTTCGGGCGGCGAGATCGTGATTCGTCCCCGTGGCCTTGCCGCGAAGGACAGCGGTCAGCACGTCATCCTCGGCAACGTCGCACTGTACGGAGCAACAGCGGGCAAGCTGTTCGCTGCCGGACGCGCAGGCGAGCGCTTCGCTGTTCGCAACTCGGGTGCTGTCGCGGTCGTCGAAGGTGTGGGAGACCACGGCTGCGAGTACATGACGGGCGGCACGGTGGTTGTGCTCGGAGGAACGGGACTGAACTTCGGTGCAGGTATGACCGGCGGTCTTGCCTGGGTCTACGACACGGATGGAACCTTCGTCTCCAACTCGAAGTTTCACCCGGAGTTCCTTGAACCTGAATCGTTTGGCATTATCGCGGACGAGTCCAAGCAGAGCCTGAAGTCTCTGATCGAGGAGCACGTTGCTCTTTCAGAGAGCGGGCTGGCGAAGGCGATGCTGGCGGACTGGGAGAATACCTCGAAGTCCTTCGTCCGGCTGACTCCGAAGCCGCAGGTTTAGTTCAACCTGTTCCTGAAACTGCAAAGTGGCCCTCGGATCTCCGAGGGCCACTTTGTTTTACAGCGTCAGGCGTTGTGGTTGCGATGCTTCGCTTCATCCAGCTTCTCGTTGATGCTTTCCTTCGCAGATTGTGTGGCATCGACGATTTTGCCGCGAACCTTGTTGGCTGTATCTTCCGCATGAAGCCGGGTCTCTTCGGTCCTGACCTCTGCGCGGGCTCTTTGCTCTGAGGCTAAGTCCTTCGCGTTTCCGAAGGTCTCCTTAGCAGCGCCCTTGATCTGGTCGGCGACACCGGAGTTCGCAAGTTTCTGGTTGCCGATGGTCTCTCCGGCTTTCTGCTTGATCGCTCCGGCTACCTGGTCGAATTTTCCTTCTACAGTTTGTCTGTTCATGATTGACTCCAATAATTCGCCGAAGAATGGCGATGAATTCGTCACTCCTCGGGTTACGAATGTACGGATGCGTGCAGGGTACGCGGTTATAAAGCTCTTCGTCCGCTGAGGAGATTGAAGATCAGAACGATGATGGCCAGCACGAGCAGGATATGAATCCATCCGCCAAGGGTGTAGCTGCTGACGAGTCCAAGGACCCAGAGGATGAAGAGGATGACGGTGATCGTCCAAAGCATGGTTTAGCTCCTGTCGAAATGAGGAACACGATCTTGGCTGCGACGCTGCAGGAGAGTTGATTCCTGCGCAGCCTTCTTCTTGTATGGTGCCTTTCGCGTAAGGTAGGTTGCACTCACGCTCTAAAATAGAGTCCTGAGTGGAGGCATATTTTTGAGGATTGCAATTCAAGGGGAGCTGGGTTCGAACAGCCACATGGCAACGGTGGCGATGCTAGGCAACGAGGTTGCCGATCTACGCATCGTGCCATGTAACGTCTCGGCTGAAGTGATGGCGCAGGTGATTTCGGGAGGCGTCGATGCGGCGGTTCTGCCTATCGAGAACAGCCTTCACGGCTCCGTCGCCGAGCACTACGATCTGCTGCTTGAGCTGGATGTCCGCATCGAGCGCGAGAGCCTTCTTCGCATTCGCCACAACCTGATCGCCGCGCCGGGAGTCGCACTGGCCGATGTGCGTCGTGTGATTTCGCATCCCGTGGCGCTGTCGCAGTGCCGCAGGTTTCTTGCGTCGCACCCGGAGTTTGAGGTGATGCCGTTCTACGACACGGCTGGAAGCGTGAAGCACCTGATGGAGCACGGCCTGAAGGACGTTGCCGGAATCGCTCCCGAGCTTGCGGCGACACAGTATGGAGCAAATATTCTTGTTCCGTCCGTGGAAGACAACGCGCAGAATTTCACGCGCTTTCACCTGATACGGCGCACGCAGGACTCGTGGCTGATCGAACCGAAGGAGCCGGCGAACAAGATGAGCCTGGCCTTTGCGATTGAGCACCGTCCAGGTACGCTGGTTGCGGCGCTTGAGCGGCTGGCACAGGCCGGGGTCGACCTGACGAAGATCGAGTCGCGGCCTGTACCGGGGAGCCCGTGGGAGTATGTCTTCTACGTCGATGTGCGTTTCGAGGAGCCGGAGATAGCGGAGTCCGCCGTGGCTGCGCTGAACGAGCACTGCCGCATGGTGAAGGTGCTGGGCCGCTATCGCGCGGCCTCGCCGGCATCTTCTACGGCAGCGTAAGCCAGTCGTACTGCTCGTCCGAGATAGGGACGACGGAGAGGCGGAACTGGCGGAAGAGCGTGGAGCCGTGGAAGATCGAGGCCTCGCGAATCTCCGCCAGCGGCTTCTCGCGCTTCAGCTTCTTCACGGGAGCGATACGGACGATAGGATTCTTCGGATCGCTGGGGTCGACCGAGACGACCTTGGCGGTGCCGATGGCGGCTTTACCGATGTTCGAGTGATAGATGACGAGCTTGTCGCCCTTCTTCATGTTGCGCAGCGTGAGCAGCGCCTGGTTGTTCGCGATTCCGTCCCACACGGTCTCGCCGTCGCGTAGAAGGTCGTCGTAGGAGTACTTGTTCGGTTCTGTCTTGAGCAGGTAAGGCATGGAAAAAGGTTACCTCGTTTGAAGTTGCTGGGCCGCCCCGGTCAGCTTTCAGCCACCCAGATCGACGAGATGGACCGCAGGCAAAGGCTGACGAAGAAACGCCGAGCCGAGCCGCTGGAACTTCTCGATGGAGTCCGTGGCATAGAAGATGCATTCGGGCGCTGCATTGATCGCAGCCCCTTCCTGCGCGGGAAGAAGAGCCGCGACTGCGCGGGCTGTAGCCTCCGCCGAGTCGATCACCTTCATCGGATGATGCAGGGTTCCGAGAGTCGTCTCGATCAGCGGCTTCAGCAGAGGGTAGTGCGTGCAGCCCAGCAGCAGAACATTCGCATCCGGGGCCTGCTCCAGAGCTTCGAGAAGGTAGATCCGCAGCACATCGAGCGTGACCGAGGCGTGCGGAGACGGGTCGATCCAGCCCTCTTCGACAAGTGGAACCAGCAGGGGGCAGGCCTTCTCCGTGGCGCGCAGGCCGAGCGACTGAAGAGTGCGGGTGTAGGCTCCCGACTGCGTGGTGGCGGCGGTAGCTAAAACCAGAACACGCGAGGCTGAGGTATTCCCCTTGCTTTGCACGGCTGCCAGGGCAGACTCCGCTCCAGGTCGGACGACGCCGACAACGGGAATGTTCGGCAGCGCCTCGCGAATGTCGTCGAGCGCGAGTGCGGTTGCGGTGTTGCACGCGATTACGAGAAGCTCCGCTCCCTGTTCCGCAAGAAAACGCGCACTGGAGACGGCATAGCGAGCGATGGTCTCGCGGGACTTCGAGCCGTAGGGAAGCCGCGCCGTATCGCCAAGGTAGACGTAGCGGGCATCGGGGATGAGCGGCAGAAGCTCACGAAGAACCGTGAGACCGCCGAAGCCTGAGTCGAAGACGCCAATGGTTTTCATGGCTGGGTTGCTGCCTCGCTGGGGGGAGAGGGACGCGTGGTCGTGTCCGTAAGGAGATAGGGATGGTCGAGGCTCGCGTGTCCAGCAAGCGTGGCGCGCGTCTGTCCATCGACGAGGAAACGGACCTCGGTGAACTCGGGGAAGGCCGCGTGGAGGGTTCCGATGATCGAGTTGATCGTGAGCTGCTCCACCTCGATTCCAGAGGGATGATTATCCGCAAACGTCCCGCGCAGGTTCACGAGCAACACCCTGCTGGAGCCGGGATGCGCTGGGTCGACAAAAGGGAAGACATCGTCCACCGACGGTCCGCTTTGAAGCGGATGCGTGGAGTCCGGCTGAGTGTACTGAGCCAGAAGGTGCTCAAGCAAGGCGCGGGCGCGAAGCGACTGGTCCTGCGAAAGCGCAACCTGCGACCGCACGGAGCGGATGGTCGCGTCCGAGTCGGAGGCAACGTAGAGGGCAACCTCTTCGGTCGCCGCCGAGGTCGGAGCGGCGATGGGCGTCGCATCGTTGAGCGCGATCAGCCTCTTGTGCGTCTCGTTGCAGCCATGCACGAGAAAGGCTCCCATCAGCAGGATGCCGCCGAGAAGGCTCCAGAAGACGATGCGCTGGTAGCGGGGAATCATTGCGTGCCCCCCGTGCGGCTTCCCGGCGAGGTGGTCGTGGGGGCAGGAGCGTTATGTGTTCTATAGCTCGCCAGTCCCACGGCGATGGCATTGGCGATGCGCTGCTGATAGCCGGTACTGGTCGCGGGCGTAGGGGTGCCTGAGGATTTCAGTGGCCCGATCTCGACCGCAATCGCCGGGCAGAGCAGGCTATCCACCGGGGGAACCGATGCCTTGAGCAAGAGCGCCGGAAGATGCGCTGCATCGAGCGCGAGTCCGACCTCGTTGGCTAACCGTAAGCTCATCGGAACAGCCGGCGCCTGGGCCTTGTCCCACGGTAGAGCGCGGCTGGCGGAAGGGGTTTGCGGCGGAAGCTCCGAGGTGAAGATGCGAACACCGGAGCCGACAGGGGCTGCGTGAATCACGATGCAGGCCAGTGGTCGGACATGATTCGCCGTCCCTGCGCGCTGGTCCGCGGTCAGCATGTCGGCCATGTCGGAGTCCCGGGTACCGACGACTGTAAATCCCTGCGACACAAGGGCTGGTCGAAGGAGTTGCGCGATGGCGAGTGTTACATCCTTCTCTTCGGTCGTGTTTGTGATGGTGGCTCCGCTGTCGCGTCCGCCGTGCGCCGGATCGAGAACGACCAGGTTGCGGTAGAAGGCCGGAGCGGGCTTCGGAGGCGGAGGGGCGACCGGCTGCGAAGGAACCTGCGCGTGAAGAGAAGTACCAGCCAGAACCAGGGCCGCGACGCCCGTAAAAATGTGATTGCGCCAGTCGGTCACGTACCTAAATTGTAGCCCGATCAATTGAGGAAGGAATGACATACGTACCGTTGCCGGTTCCTTCTCTCTTGTTTTCCCGTTGCGGATACGCCGCCCGTCAGGATGCGGATTGAAGGGAAGCCGCAGAGACAATTTCGCGGATCAAGGGCTGTTTCACCGGTGCATCGGGTTCGATTCTGATGGTTTCACTCAACATCTGTTCCGGCTCGTCCAGAAGCCGCTCGTCGCTGCTGAAAAGGGTAAAGAGCGGTTGTCCGGCTTCGATGCGATCTCCCAGCTTCGCGTGGGACTCAATGCCCGCGTGGGCATCGACAGGATCGGCGGGCTTCGCTCGTCCCGCTCCAAGACGCTGTACCGCCCATCCTACCTGCTTGCAATCCATAGAGGAGAGGTAGCCTGTCTCGGTTGCCTTGAGTGTCCGTGTAGCCGCCGGGTGGTGATGTGCTGCAGGATCATCGAAGAGGCTTGTGTCGCCCCCTTGCGCCTGAACGATCTTCAGCCATGCCTCATACGCTTCGCCGGAGGTAAGAATCCTGTCGGCAAGCAGAGCACCCTCTTGAGGACTGGAGGCCCTCCCTGCAAGGTGCAGCATCCAGCCGGAGAGCGCGTTCGACAGCTCGATCAGGTCGGAGGAGAGCGGGTGACGCCTTCCGCGCATGATGTCCACGCACTCCCACACCTCGATCCAGTTACCGGAGAAGCGTCCCAGCGGCTCGTCCATTCCCGTGAGTAGCGCGACGGTTCTTGTTCCCGAGGCTTCTCCTGTCTGAACCATCAGCTCTGCGAGATACTTCGACCGCTCGTAGCTAGGCATGAAGGCCCCGGAGCCGACCTTCACATCGAGCACAAGCGCATTGAGCGATTCAGCCAGCTTCTTGCTCATAATGCTTGCATTGATGAGGAAGGGCGACTCGACCGTGCCTGTGTGATCGCGCAGGGCATAGAGGATGCGGTCGGCGGGAACGATACGCGGCGTCTGCCCAATCAGAGCCGCACCACATCTCCTCAGCGTCTCCGCCATCCGCGGAAGATCAAGCTGCGTATTGAAACCGGGGATCGTCTCCAATTTGTCGAGCGTACCGCCCGTATGGCCGAGCGACCTGCCGCTGATCATGGGGACGCAGATGCCCGGTACTCCTTCAGGCGTGGGGTGCGCCAGCCCGGCAGCCGCAAGCACCGGAGCGATCAACAGGGAGGTCTTGTCGCCGACGCCTCCCGTCGAGTGCTTGTCGATGGTGAAGGTCTTCAGCGGGGCTGCATCGAAGGTATCGCCGGAGAAACGCATCTCCCGCGTCAGGGAGGCCAGCTCGCTGGGGTTCAGGCCATTCAGGAAGACCGCCATCAGGAAGGCGGCGATCTGCGCGTCAGTTACAAGCAGCCGGTCTGGGGTTCGCTCGACAAGGGCGCGGACGAAGGAGTGAATCTCCTCATCGCTGAGGGAGAAACCGTCGCGTTTGTGTAGGATGACGTCGATGGGATGGATGGTCATAGGCCGATGCCATGTACCACCTAAGCTTATTCGTTCCCGAGAGAGAACGCATAGGGGAGCAGCTGCGCTATCGTGGCCCGCGTGAAGGAGCCATCGGAGGCAGGGAAGAAGACCTCGGTCGCCTCGGTGCTGAACTCATGGATCGTCTGACGGCAGGCCCCGCAGGGTTGGCTGGCGGCTCCATTGAGATTAACGATCACAACGGCGCGGATGCGAACGGATGGCCCATAAAGTGCAGCCGCGGAGGTTACCGCATTCTGTTCCGCGCAGGTGGTCAGCCGGTAGGACGCATTTTCGACGTTGCATCCCGCGAGAATCTCTCCTCCTTCCAGAAGGAGGGCGGCACCTACATAGAAGTGGCTGTACGGAGCGTAAGCGTTTTTCGCTGCTTCGAGAGCTTTTTCTTTGAGTTGGGAGACTTGTGCAGCCGAGATGCCGGAGGGAACATCTTTTTCTGACATGAAATGAGGCTGACTGGAAGGAATTGGTTGCGGGGGTAGGATTTGAACCTACGACCTTTGGGTTATGAGCCCAACGAGCTACCGGGCTGCTCCACCCCGCTTTTCAAATATAACGCTGCTGTCATATTGGGTCAACCCACCCTGTGGGTATCTTTAGCAATCAGCGACAATGGAGCGTAACTTTTTTCCTGAGAATACGTTTTATCTATTGTTGATGTTGGAGGGAAGCATGGAACGGGCAAGTGAATGGCGGAAGAGAATAAGCGTGGCAGTGTTGGTTGCAGGTCTCTCTCTCGCCGCATCAGCGCAGGAAAAAACGATCTCAGACGCCCAGGTTGAGGCGAATGTTTTGAAGTCTCTGGCCGCAGTGCCGGAGCTGGCTGACCAGGCGGTCGGTTCTTCAACCGTTTATGGCACGGTGACCCTGAGCGGCTCCGTGCCCAGCGAAGATCTGCGCAGCAAGGCCGAACAGGCGGTTGCGAACACCACCGGAGTCAAAAAAGTTGTCGATGAACTTGTCATCGGCGCTGCTCCTGCAGCGGCTCCCGAGGCTGCCCAGACAGGCGTCTCCCGGCCCCCGGACGATATCTACGGCTCCCAGACCCCGCAAGGAGCGCAGGATCAGGATCCGCAGGGACCCGACCCCGCGGACGCCAACATGGCTCCTTTACCGGATCAGCAGGCCCCTCCGCAGCAGCAGGCTCCCATGCAGGCCGGAACGGCGCAGCCCCCTCAGCAGGGTCCTCAGGGACAGCCCGGCTACGGACCTTATCCCTATCCGAATCAGCAGCGACCGATGTATCGCCAGCCCTACCGTGTGGCTCAGCAAGAGGGGCAATCGATCGTCGTCCCCGCTGGAGCCGTGCTACGGGTGCGCCTCAATCAGGCAATGGACAGCCGCCACACGCAGCCGGGAGCTCCCTTTGACGGAGTCGTGCTGAACGATGTGGTCATCGGTGGCATGGTCGCCATTCCTCGCGGAGCCATCGTGCAGGGACAGGTCACCGATACGCACCCCGGCGGCGATCTTCGCGGCAGGGGAGGTCTCGCGCTGCAACTCACGCAGATCAACCTCGAAGGCCGTACTTATCCTCTTGCGACCGAGCCCTGGATGCAGCAGGGCTACGACAAGACCGGGCAGACCGTGGGAACGACCGTCGGGCTTGGAGCTGTCGGAGCGACTATCGGAGCCATCGCGGGCGGTGGTCCGGGAGCGGCGATCGGAGCTGGAATCGGTGCGCTCGCCGGTCTGGGAGCCTCTTCGGCATCGCACCAGGGCGAGGCGACGGTTCCTTCCGAAGCGATCATGAGCTTCCGGCTCAGCCAGCAGACGCCCCTGATGACGGTCTCGCAGGCAGAGCTTGACCGGCTGGGAGCGGGATTTCCTCCGCAGGTCAGACCTCAGATGATGCGCCGCCAGTACTATGCTCCTCCGCCACCGCCGCCGTACTATGGCCCCGGTTATTATTACGGCCCCGGATACTACCGTTACCCGTATTACCGCTAGGTCGTAAACCTTTTGTAATGTGCGAGGAGCCGGAGATATCGGGCTCCTCGTATTTTTTACGGAAGGGAAGCGACACCACAGCAATCCACATCTTTCCGTGATTTATACTTGTTCCTTGCCTTGCATCCAGTGCGGCTCTCCTGAAGGAGGACGTCTGCTGGCAGCAAATTCCGGGCGTCCGCACATCCGTATACGGTGGCGATTAAAGTGAAGGTCTTCAGTCAAGCATGATTCGTATTCTGCAGCAGGACAACCGCATTACGAAGATTCTCTTTGCTGTCATCATTGGCTTTGCCGTGGTCACAATGGTGATTACGCTCGTTCCCGGTATCTTCGATAACACCGCGACGAACGATGCAAATGCCTTTGCTACCGTGCGTGAGCCCGGTTTCTTTGGCCGGTTCGGGCTGGACAGCTCCACCGTCACGATGGCCGAGGTCAATCAGCTTGCGGCGCGGCAGTTGCAGCAGCAGCGCCTGCCCGAGTTCCTGCTTCCTTACATGTCGCAGCGCGCCGGACAGATTCTGATCCAGCGCCAGATCCTCAAGCACGAAGCCGACCGCCTGAAGTTGCAGGTGAGTGACGCGGACCTTCGCCGCGAGCTTGAGAAGGGCCCCTTCGCCCAGTACCTCTTCCCCAATGGAAAGTACATCGGCGACGACGCCTACATGAACTTTGTCCAGAACTTCTTCCAGGTCAGCCGCTCCGACTTTGAGTCGCAGGTGAAGAGCGACATGGAGCTGCAGCGCCTTCAGTCACTGATCACCGGCGGCGTCTCGGTCTCGGACAATGCCGTCCGCACGGCGTACAAGCTGCAGGGAACCAAGGTGAAGTTCGACTACGCCGTCATCTCGGCGGACGATCTTCGCAAGTCGATCAACCCCTCCGACGCCGACCTCGAAAAATTCTTCAAGGACAATCAGGCCCGCTATGCGACGGCCATTCCGGAGACGCGCAAGATTCAGTACGCTTCCTTCGACGCGTCGAAGATTCCCGGCGGCAAGCCGCAGATCTCGGACGCCGAGGTACAGGCCTACTACAACCAGCACCAGGCGCAGTACCAGGTGAAGGAGCAGGTTCGGGTTCGCCACATCCTTATCTCCGTGCCTGCGGGCGCGGACAGCAAGACCGACGCGGCGGCCAAGGCCAAGGCTGAGGATCTGCTGAAGCAGATCAAGGGCGGAGCGAACTTCGCCGATCTCGCAACAAAGAACTCCGACGACCCCGGCAGCAAGACGGCGGGCGGCGAGCTCGGCTGGCTGGACCGTGGCCGTACCGTTCCCGAATTCGACAAGGCAGCCTTCACGCTGAACGCGGGACAGACCTCTGACCTGATCAAGACGCAGTTCGGCTACCACATCCTTCAAGTTGAAGAGAAGAAGACCGCTCACCTCCGTCCTCTCGCCGAAGTGAAGGCCGAGATCGTTCCCCTTCTCGAGCAGCAGCGCACCGGCGCGGCGTTGCAGACCTACGGCTCGCAGCTTGCCGCTGACGCGAAGAAGAACGGCTTGGATAAGGCCGCTGCCGCTCGTGGCCTCCAGGTCGAGACGACGGACTACGTAGGCAAGGACGGCGTCATCTCTGGACTCGCCGACGGTTCCGCTCTGCTGACGCAGGCGTTCACAGTAGTCAAGGGCGCTGACCCGGCTGCAGTTTCGACCGGCGATGGCTTCGCGGTCTTCCAGGTCACGGACATCAAGCCCGCTCACGCTCCCGCATTTGCCGATTACAAGCCGCACATCCTCGAGGACTACCGCGAGCAGCAGGTTCCGCTGTTGCTGAACACGCAGCTCGCCAAGCTCGACGACCGCGCCAAGGTTCTGAACGATCTGAAGAAGGCCGCCGCCGAGATGAACATCCCGGTCAAGACCAGTGACATGGTCGGACGTGACGCACAGGTTCCCGAGATCGGCTCGATGGCGAGCCCGGCCTCGGCTGCCTTCACGCTGGCCAAGGGCACTGTCTCCGGTCCCATCAACCTCGGACGCGCGGGCGTTGTCCTGACCGTGACCGACAAGCAGGAGCCGACCGAAGACGATATCAAGAAGAACTTCGACCAGACCCGCGAGCAGCTTCTCAACGAGCAGCGCGACGAGCTGTTCCGCGTCTACGTCGGCAACGTCACGAAGAAGTATGAGGAATCCGGAGCGGTTCGCTACTCGAAGAAGCAGCCTGCGGCCCCGTCGCTTCCGGCTGGCAACTAAAGCTTTCTTCTCAATCCCATAACCGAAACATAAGGCCCGTCTTTTCATGGACGGGCCTTATTCCTTTTGCGGGAGACGTGTCACACTCATAGCAGAGATGCCCAGCGCGACGGGCCAACCAGGGGGCTGAATGAGCAGTAAAGTTGCGACCGGAGATAAGCTGGACAAGTTGGATAAACCGGACAAACTGGACCGTCTGTGCGGGGTTCTGCTCCACGTAACCTCCTTGCCGTCCTATGGCGGCGTCGGCGACTTCGGCCCTGCGGCCTACGCTTTCGTCGATTTTCTGGTCACAGCGAAGCAGCGTCTGTGGCAGGTTCTTCCTCTCAGTCCGACCGGCTACGGTAGCTCGCCTTATTCCGCTCTCTCGGCCTTCGCGGGCAATCCATTGTTCATCAGCCTGGAAAAGCTGGTGGAGGCTGGTTGGTTGACCCCGGAACAGATCGCCGGGCTAGCAGGCCATGATGGGCCAGCCGAATTCGAGCGCGCCCAGCAGGAGAAGCTGCCACGGATCGAAGAGGCAGCGGCAAAGTTTCTCGACTATGCTCCGGCAGAGGAAAAGGCGCGCTTTCAAAGCTTCCTGACAAGCAACAATTCGTGGCTGGTCGATTACGCGTTGTTTAGCGTTCTGCGCCGCCGGTTCGGCTACGCAAGCTGGCACGAGTGGCCAGAGGAGTTCTCCTACCGCCGCGAAGCTGCCATCACCGAGACGCTGAACACATGCTCCCGTGAGCTTGCCATCGAGCAGGTGATGCAGTTCTTCTTCCACGAGCAATGGTGCGCCCTGAAAACCTACTGCTCCGAGCGCGACATTACCATCCTCGGCGACGTTGCCATCTTCGTCAGCTACGACAGCGCCGACGTCTGGACGCACCCGGAGATCTTCGACCTCGACGAGGAGCACCGCCCCCTGCGCGTCTCCGGAGTTCCGCCCGACTACTTCTCCGAAACCGGTCAGCGGTGGGGAAATCCCATCTACAAGTGGCAGTTGCTGGAGCAGCACGACTTCGACTGGTGGGTCGCCCGCATCCGCCGCTCGCTTGCGCTCTACGATCGCATTCGCCTCGACCACTTCCGCGGCTTCGAGGCCTACTGGTCCATCCCTGCGGAGGAAGAAACTGCGGTCAACGGCGTCTGGGTGAAGGCTCCGGGGCAGGCTCTCTTCGACCGGCTGCGCGAGGTCTTCGGCGAGCTTCCGTTCATCGCGGAGGATCTCGGCGTCATCACCCCCGAGGTCGATGAGCTGCGCGAGCGCTTCCACATGCCCGGCATGAAAGTGCTGCAGTTCGGCTTCTCCGATCGTGGAGCCCACCTGCATCTTCCGCAGAACCTCACTCCGAGCACGGTCGTCTACACCGGAACCCACGACAACAACACGACGCTCGGCTGGTGGGTCGAGGACGCGGGCGAGCAGGAGCGCGTTCATCTTCAGACCTACCTTCAGGAGATCCGTTACGAGGGAGAGGTCGTCTGGGCGATGATCCGCGCCGCGGCCCGCTCGGTGGCGAACATCTGCATCGTCCCGTTGCAGGACATCCTGCACCTCGGCAGCGAGGCGCGCATGAACACCCCTGCCGCCGCCGGGGGGAACTGGACCTGGCGCTATGCTTCCAATGCTCTCCATCCCGATTTTGCAGCGAAGATGGCAGCTCTGATGGAGATGACCGACCGCGACGGCTACGTTCCAGAGCGCGAGAGCCTCGAACTCTCTGGCTCCACAGCGGAGACCGTCGTAAGCGTTTAGACTGGAAGAGATACAACACAAGGAGCGTCCATGCCTCTCTCTGGCGAAGCCATCCGCACCATGAACTACGTTGACGATATCTCGGTAACCCTGCGCCGCATCCTCGCGGTTCTGCCCTCTCTGACCGATGAGGAGAAGCAGCGCGTCGCCGAGCACATCAAGCAGGCCGAGCCCAGCTACGACTCCGTGCTCACGGCGCTGGCGGCCAAGAAGTGAGCGAAGAAACATCTCCGCGTCCCGAGACCGCCATCCGCGTGGTGGCGGTCATCGGAGCCGGTCAGGCCGGACGCGGCTTTGCAATGGCATGTGCCGCCGCCGGTTACTATGTCGTGCTCGAGGACGTCATGCCCTCGAACCTTCGCAAGGCCGAGGTCGAGTACGCCGACATCAGCCATCGCGGAGGCTTCGGCGAGCTTGAGTTTGCCTCGACCGTCGAAGACGCCGTGCGCGAGGCCGATATCGCCGTCGATTTCGTCCCGGACGAGCTGGAGTCGAAGCTGGAGATATTCAGCATGATCGACCGCATGGCCCCGCCGAAGACGATTCTCTGCACGCCCAGCTACGCGCTCAGCATCACCGATCTCGCCTCCTGCACCTACCGCCCCACCCGCTGCGTTGCCATGCGCGGAGAGTTTATCGAGGGAAGCGCCGTGCAGGTGCTCTATCCTCCGCAGGTGAACCCCGCGGTTCTGGATGCTGTCTCCGGCTTCTTGGAAAAACTCGGGACGGCCCCCTCTGCCTCCCCTGATCCCGAATCAGCACTGTTGACCAAAAATCTGGTCTAATTGCAGACGGCCTGAAGATCGAGAGATCCGCCTCCCCTTTTCACGGAACTATTTTCCGTAAATCCGCGTAAACGGAAGGGAGGCTTCTCCGGTCAAAGAATCGTCATGCGTGCTCTGCTGGATATCTTCGCGCAGGTCTTTCGCTCCATCGGAGCCAATAAGCTGCGTTCCTTTCTAACGATGTTCGGCATTGCCTGGGGAGTCGCCTCTCTGCTCCTGCTGATTGGCTTGGGCGAAGGCTTCCGCTCTGGGCAGCGCAAAGGACTGGCTCAGTTCGGGCAGGACGTCATCATGATGTGGGCCGGAACGATCCCGGCCATGCCCGGTCAGCACACCGGCATGAGGACGTACAAGCTGACCGTCTCTGACGGGGACGCGATTCGCGAGCAGGCTCAGCATGTTCGCAATGTCACGTCCTTCATCAACCGCGGTGACCTGAAGCAGGTTAGCGAGTTTTCCAGCTCCGGCGGTTCCGTTATGGGCGTGCAGGAGAATTATCCGCAGATCCGAACCATTCCCCTCGCACAGGGCCGCTTCCTCAACGAGGAGGACATGGCCCAGCGCCGTCGCGTCGTCGTTCTGGGGCAGAAGAACAACAAGCTGCTCTTTCCGGGCCGTCCATCGCTCGGGGCCTTCATCACGATCAACGGGGCGCGCTTCCAGGTGATCGGGGTCGCCGACAAGATCGGGCGCGGCAACAACGACGGCGATAACCAGAGGCTTTACATCCCTCTCCCGACGATGCTCCAGATGTTTCCCATCACGGGCGAGAACATTCCGGATGATTCGGTCACTTCGATCCAGTACCAGCCTTCGACACCGGACCTGAACGAGACCGCGAAGGCTGAGGTGCATCGCGTGATCGCCGAGCGGCACAGCTTCGATGCGAGCATGAAGGACGCCTTCGAGGAGTGGGACACGATCAAGTCCGAGCGGACCGTCGGGTTGATCTTCACAGCGATGGACGTCTTCCTCGGCGGCGTGGGCATCGTCACGCTCGCGCTGGGCGCGGTCGGGATCATCAACATCATGCTGGTGACGGTGACTGAGCGCACGAAGGAGATTGGCCTCCGTAAAGCTCTGGGAGCGACCAACCGCAGCATCCTGATTCAGTTCTTTCTGGAGGGGCTGACGCTGACCGGCCTGAGCGGCCTGATCGGTATCGCCGGGGCCGGAGGCCTGATGTTTGTTCTGGGCAAGGCAATGGGGAACAACCAGATGGGATTCGATCCTCCGACGCTGGTTCCGTGGTCGGCGGCGATGGCGATGGGAACGCTGATTCTTTGCGGCGTCGTCGCAGGTCTGTATCCGGCGAGCAAGGCGGCGGCGCTGGAGCCGGTCGAAGCATTGAGGAAGGAATAGCGATGCTCAAGGACATCTTCGCGCAGGCGATCGAGGCGATGCGGCACAACAGCCGCCGCACTCTCATCACCGTGGTCGGCATGGCATGGGGCATCGCGACCGTGGTGCTGCTGCTGGCCTACGGAGCTGGTTTCGGACGGGCCTTCGAGGCGATCTTCGCGGAGTTTGGGACGAACATCATAGGGGTCTTTCCCGGCACGACCAGCGAGCAGGCAGGAGGAACAAAGGCCGGCGTCAAGGTCCGGTTCCAGATGGACGATGTGGAGAAGATTCAGGAGACGGTTCCCGGCGTCCTTCATACCTCTCCTGTGCTCTGGAAGCAGGTTCCGGTGCAGAACGACACGCACTCTTTCACGTGGGAGGTCGATGGGGTTACGCCGGAGCTGACTGACATCATCAACAATATGGTGATCGACGAGGGGCGGTTCATCTCGGCCGCCGACATGCAGCAGCGAAACCACGTCGCAGTGATCGGGTCAGAGGCGAAGACGAAGCTCTTCTCCGGGATGTATCCGCTGGGACAGAAGATCCGGATCAACGGCGTGAGCTTCGAGGTGGTCGGGGTGCTGAAGCCGAAGATGCAGGAGAGCGACAGCAACAACAACCGGGTGGTGAACATCCCATTTCCGACGATGGGCGACATCAAGGATTCTAAGTATCTCGACGGCATCTGGATCAGCTACAAGGGCGACCATAAAGCGGTCGAGCGTTCCCTGCGAAACCAGTTGGCCGCGGCTCATAGCTTCCGCCCGACGGATCGGAACGCTCTCTTCGTGGCCAACATCATGGAGCAGCTGGCGCAGTTCCAGATGGTCTCGCTGGCTCTGCAGGCACTCCTGCTGTTCATCGGCGTTCTGACGCTGGGGATTGCGGGAATCGGACTGATGAACATCATGCTGGTCAGCGTGCAGCAACGGACACGCGAGATCGGCGTCGAGAAGGCGCTGGGGGCCAGGAAGAAGCACATCCTCTTCCAGTTTCTCGCGGAGGCGCTGGTCATCTCCGGCGTCGGTGGGCTAGGTGGCATCGCGCTGGCCTTCACGGTCAGCAAGGTGGTGGGGAGAATCACCTTCTACAGCGCAATTGCATCGAACGCAACCGATGCGGATATCCGACTGCTGATCTCGCCGGAGATCGTGATCGTCGCGACGACCGTGCTGGTGGTGGTTGGGATTATCAGCGGAATGATACCTGCGATTCAGGCGGCGAATCTCGACCCCATCGAAGCGTTACGATACGAGTGATTTCTACTTATTCCATCTGGCCAACGACTTTGAATTTGCGGGTGCTTTGATCGGGAAACATGAGATCGTAAACGCGATTGAACTCACCTGTAGGCCTGGTTTCATCCTTCACCAGTTTGGCTTTGTAATCTCCCAGGGCTACGACTCCCTTTGACCGCAAAGTCTCGCTTTGCAACTCATATTTATGCCCATCAATCGTTGTCGTTAAAGTCTGAGTCCACTTGCAGGTGGATTCCCCGTGGAAGACGCTGCCGCAAATACTTGTAATTCGACTGTTAATTACATGGACATCCACCTTGTAGTCGTCGCTCTGTTGTGCGAACGACGGAAGAGAAAGACCAAAGCTTAATACCAACAGGATGACTTTCATTTAGATCCTCCCCCCATCAGATACATCCTCCCCACAGCGGATTCGAAAACTTCATTCACATCCCTTTGCTTCTGATAGAGGAGGCTGCGCGACCGTAAAAGGGACGTCCTTTATGCTCCGGGGCGGATCAGGTCTTCCACGTCGCCGATCTTGTCGATCACGAGATTCAGCTTGGAGCTGAGGGCCTGAATCTCCGACTCGGCGCGGCGGTTGACGTCGAAGTCCAGCTCGCTGCGCAGACGGTCCTTCGTGTCCTGGCGGTTCTGGCTCATCATGATGACCGGAGCCTGAAGCGCGGCCAGCATCGAGAGGAAGAGGTTCAGAAGGATGAAGGGGTAGGGGTCCCACAGGAGCTTCTTCCAGAAGATGTTGATGGCTGTGTAGACGATCAGGATGAAGAGGAAGGAGAGGATGAAGTTCCACGAGCCTCCGAAGCGGGCGACAGAGTCGGCGATGCGCTCGCCGAAGGTGGCCTCCTCCTCGATGATCTCGTTGGCGTTGCGGTGGGCGCGAAGCTGGATGAGGCGCTGCGAGGCGTGGAACTGGCGGCTCATGACGGTAAGCATGTCGAGGCCCGCCATCGGTTTGCGGTTCAGGAGAAAGCTGATATCGCTGCGGTCCAGTTCAAGGCACTCGGCTTCGGTGATCGCCATCGCGGTGGTCGTGTGGGGCGTCTGGTCGAGCATGGAGGCGAAGCCGAAGAAGCCGCCGTGCGCGGGCTCTTCGATCAGAACCTCCTGCTGGTCCTCATCGACGGTGGAGACCCGGATCTCGCCCGAGAGAAGAATGTAGGCCTTGGTGCCAGGCTCGCCAATCTTGAAGATGCGCTGGCGTGCGGAAAAACGGCGCAGCTCAACCTGGGAGGCAAGGACGGACAGCTCATCTTCATCGAAGAGCTCGAACAGGGGGATATGTTTCAGTTCATCAGGGGAGCACTGCATAGGAGTCTCTCTCTTTGCTGGGATTACGAAGTTCTTCGACAGAGAAGATAGCAGAGAGACGTGACTTACGTATCAATGACGGGAACAAAAAGAAAACGCAGGTCTCCGGTAGGAGACCTGCGTCATGGGGCACCACAGGGTCAGATGCGAACCGACATTGCGTGATGGAAGACGTTGTTCGGGTCGAACTTGCGCTTGACCTGCTGAAGGTGCGGGTAGATATCGCCGGTTCCGTAGTACAGCTGCGGCCAGAAGTCGTGCTGCACCATGTCGGAGTCGGGATAGTTGATGTAGCAGCCCTCGTAACGGTCGCCCCAAAAGGGGGTTCCACTGTACTTCGCGCGCGCCCCGGTGGCTGGGTAGAGATCGGTGTACAGGTCGCGGATCCACTGGCTGTTGCCCGCGTCGCCGGATTCGTCGGCCCAGGTGGCGATGAACTGCAGCTTCATGATGGAGCCGCGCTGCGCGACCGAGGTCTCCTCGGCCATCTGCGGTTTGTTGGTCGCGCCGCCGAAGGAATCGACCAGAATGACGTTGCCCTTCAGGTCGACGCCGGGGATCTCGCGCGTAAGGTGCTTGTAGTAAGCCGCGATTTCTCCCGGAGTAAAGGCCTGCTTCATGTAGCAGGACTTGTACTTGTGACGGCGGCGAGACGCCGGGGTAGCCGCGGCGCGGGTCTGGCTGACCGGCACGACCGAGTCGATCCAGGGGATGCGGTTCATGGTGTGGTTGGCGAGGCAGACCTCGGTGCCCTTGTTCGCGGGTTCCGGGTGATGCTCGGCCATTGTGGGATGAACCGCGAGCTGGGTGACAGGCTTGCACTCGTCGAAGACGGCGATGAACTCGTCGAGGACGCGGGTGTTATCGACCGTGCCGTCAACATTGGTGAAGGTGACGCCCATGTTGAGGTGGCCGGAGCTGCGGTGCGAGAGGCCGAAGATGGTGAAGAGGCCCCAGGTGTCCTGGTCGCGTCCACGGGTGTTCCAGTAGTCGCTGTAGAGGGTCAGGACGCGGGCGAAGCGCTCGGGAGTCATGTCCTTCCAGTCGAAACCGATGCTGCCGCGGATGACCTCCTTGGGAACCTTCGGCAGGTCGTCGAAGTAGAAGTTGGTGACGATGCCGTAGTTTCCTCCGCCACCGCCGCGGCAGGCGCGGAGAAGGTCGGGGTCGTTTTTCTTGTCGGCGCGGCGAACACGGGCCTTGCCTGCGGAGTCGATGGTGACGACGTCGACGGCGCTGACCCAGTCGGGGGTGACGCCATGCAGGCGGGAGAGAAGGCCGTAGCCGCCGCCCTGAATGTGTCCGCCCGCCGCGACGGGAGCGCAGGTGCCGCCGGGGATGGTGACGAGGTCGCGCTGGTAAAGATCGTAGTAGGCCTGACCAAGTCGGGAGCCCGCACCAAGGCGGTACTTGTGTCCAGAGTTGGGAGACACTTGCGTGCCTCCGGTAAAGCTGAGGTCGATGATTGCTCCGCCGGGGTTGTTGTCGACGAAGTCCTCATAGCAGTTACCGCCGGAACGGATGGTGGGTCGCAGTCCTTGATGCACGAAGCGCTCAAGGGCCTCGGCCACATCGTCGCTGTTGTCGCAAAGCGCGATGCGGCTGGCGCGATCACTCTCCTTCGCGGGGTAACGCCCGTTCTGCCCACGGCTTAACCGGTCGAATCGTACATCGCCGCTGGATACTATCTCAATTGCCATGTGGAGCTCCTATGGACGACACGATATCGCACCGGAGGAGGTTCGTGAATATGGCATCCGACCTAGGAATGCAGGTTACGGGCGATTAGCGCATCACTTTTATTTTGAAGGAAGAGCGGAAGGAGGTTGAGGCGGAGCTTTGGACTCCGCCTCAGAGGGGTTGGAGGGGCAGGGGTTAGTTGCTGGAGGCCTCTCGCTTGTAGGGTTTCTGCATCAGCGAGCGAGCCTCGTTGACGGCTCCCTGGGTGTTGTCGTTGGTCTGGACGGCGAGGCGGTACTCGTTGACGGCGCGGTCGCGCTGGCCGGTGATGTCGAAGATGTTGCCGAGCTTGATGTGGCTCCAGACCTCGGTCCACTTGGGGTCGTTGTCGCCACGAAGAGCGTCGCGGAAGGAGTTCGCGGCGGACTGATAGTTGCGCTGCATGAAGAAGACCTCGCCGATGCGGTAGGCGGCGAGCGAGCTGTTGCGGTTAGCGTCGAGAGCCTTCTGGTACTCGACCAGTCCGGCGGTAAGGTCGCCCTGCGCGACCTGCTGCTGGCCGCGAAGCACGGCGACGCGAACGGCGAGGTCGGGGGTGGTCTTGAGGAGCCAGTTCTGCGGGTCGATGGAGATGCGGCGAGGGCGTCCGAAGGTTTCGACGGAGAAGTTGCTCTCCTGCCCGGAGACATCGACGCGTCGAATCTCGGTCTTGCCGTCGGTTTCGATGCGAAGCTCGACCGGCATACGGAAGAGGTCGAGGTCCTGCGCGATGGAGCCCATCGTGCGGAAGCCCTTGTTACTTCCAAGGCGGAAGACGGTGTACTTGTTCGTGAAGGTGGGGGCTCCGGTGCCGTCGCACCACTGCGCGAAGAAGGGCGTCAGCTGGAGCTCGGAGGCGGCTTCCGCGACGCTCTGCACGTTGGAGGTGCGGATGCCTTTATCGGCGTATTGCGAGAGGAGCCCGCGCAGGAACTTGAGGAAGGCGTCGTCGCCCATCTCCCAGCGGAGCATATGGAAGACCATCGCTCCCTTCTCAAGCGTCATGGACTGGAACTGAGGGGAGAAGGGGTCGAGTCGTCCGAGGGTCGTGAGCGGCTCGGTGTCGTAGGCGAGCGCCCCAGCCTGCACGTCGGTCACGGCAGTCTCGAAGGCGGACTTTCCGGCGGAGTCCTCGACGTACATCAGCTCAGCGTAGCGGGACATGCCGTTGGTGATCCACGCATCGTTGAGGGTCGCGGGGGAGACCTGGCTGCCCCACCACTGATGCGAGAGCGTGTTGGACAACAGGCGGGAGTAGGTCTTTCCGGCCACGCGGGAGCTTCCAATGCCGACGATCTCAGGAGCCCACGCGGCGGTGACGGCGTCGGCGGGAAGCTCGACGAGGTTGATCTGCGAGCTTTCGGGCTGACCGAAGGCGCTGGTCATGTACTCGAACTGTTTGGCGGCGTCCTGAGCAAAGGGGACGGCTGCGGCCTTGTGGTCGGCGGTGACGAAGACACGCATGTTACCAACCCCAGGAGCGGCGATGGGCTCGAGGAACTTGCCAGCGATGATGGTTCCGGGGAAGCCGGGTTTACCCCACTTGAAGGTGTACTCGGTGCGGTTGCCGGGGAGGCTCTTCGGAGCCGCGATGCCGGAGCCGGAGCCGACGACGCGTTCATCGCTCGGGACGCGGATGTGCATCTCCGAGGTGAAGCGGTTGGTGTAGAGGCCGACCATCGGGAACCAGCGTCCCGGATAGAGGAGGATGCTGATGGGGTCTTCGACCGAGGCGAAGTTGATGCCCTCGACGGGGCTGGTCTCGGCTCCCTTGAGCGTGCCGGTGTACTCGAAGGTCCAGGTGGTGGAGGTTCCCTTGGGGATGGGGTTGTCGAGGGCGAACCGGACGGTGGAGTTGGTGGTGACGCGCTCGCCGTTGAGCGGCTTCTTATCCGCCCCGGTGACCTTGGTGAGCTGGAGTCCGTTGTTCAGCTCGAAGGTGGGGGTGCTGACGTCTTCAAGCGCGGTGAAGGTGACCTGCGCGGTGGCGGAAAGCTTGTTGTCAGCGGGGTAGAGGTCGGCGTTGATGACGTAGCCCGTGACCTGAAGCTGGACGCGGGCGGGCGCGGCCCAGGCAGAGGTGGCCGCAAGAAGAAGCAGGGGAAGCAGGACGGCAAGCGGGGAGCGGAATGTCCGACTGAAAACGCGCATGAAGGCGAAGTTCCTCAACAACATGGTACTGCGAGTCCCGGCCTGAGGCGGGCTGACTGGTTAGACGCGGAAGGAAGGGATTCGGCCTCTGAGGAATGTGTCCGAATACGAATCAGACGAGGAGGGAATCCACGGCATCGGCGACCTGGGTGATGGAGCTGGCTCCTTCGGGCGGCAGCAGGCGCTGGCGCAGGCCGCTGAGATCAGTCAGCATACGGGAGCGCTCCGGGGTGTCGTCGAGCAGGAGACGGAGCGCCGCTGCGAGATTGGCGGCGTTGAAGTTCTCCTGAAGAAACTCGGGGACGATGCGGCGACCGGCGATGAGGTTGACCATCGCAATGGGAAGGTTGCCGTGCTGGTCGGTCTGGGAGGGAATCTCTGGAGGGTAATGGACGAGCCGCTTCGCCAGCCGGAAGGTGAGCGGGGAGACCCGGTAGACCACCACGAAGGGGTTGCCGATGACGGCGGCCTGCACGGTGGCGGTCCCGCTGGCCACGATGGAGGCGCGGGCGTGGTGGAGGGCCTCGCGGGCATCGGGGACGAGGATGATGTTCGGGGTCTCCGCGAGGAACGAACGGATGAGTTCAGGAGCGATCGTCGAGGCTACGGGGATGAGGAACTGGTAGCGATCGCCGGCCCCCTGAAGCTCCTGCGCGGCGAGCAGCATCTCCGGCAGATTGGCGCGGACCTCCTTCGAGCGAGAGCCGGGGAGGAGGGCAACCCACTGCTTCGCCGGGTCGAGACCGTACTGCTGCGCGTAGGCCTCACGCGAGACGGTCGGTAGGGGAAGCTCGGCTAGCGGATGCCCGGTGAAGATAGCGTGAACGCCGCGGTTGCGGTAGAAGTGTTCTTCGAAGGGGAAGATGACCATCATGCGGTCGATGCGCTGCTGCACCCAGCGCAGGCGGCGGCGCTTCCAGGCCCAGAGCTGCGGGCTGACGAAGTAGATGACCGGGATGTTCAGCGCCTTCAGCTCGCGGGCGAGGCGAAGGTTGACGTCGGGGAAGTCGATGAGGACGGCGGCCTGCGGGCGGCGCTGCCTGATCGACGCGACGAGGCGGCGGTAGGAGCCGTAGATGTGCGGGGCATGGCGGATGACCTCGGTGATGCCCATGTGGGCCACGTCTTCGGCGCGGACGACGCGCTGCTGTCCGGCGGATTCCATCTCGCGGCCGCCGAGGCCGAAGAATGCGGCTTCGGGATGGCGCCGGAGAAGCTCGGTGATGATCTGGGCGCCGTAGTGGTCGCCCGAGGCCTCACCGGCGGAGAGAAAGAAGGTCGGGTTGGACGTCGTGGCGATGTGTCCAGTGTAGATTCTTTTTGTTGCATGTTGCTGACAGTGCGGGGAGGCAGGGTGATGGCAGGACAAGTCAAGCGATTTCGTGCGGTGCTGGAGCCTCTGCCTGGCGCGCTGGGATGGGTGATTGCCCGGATTCCATTCGACGCGTCGAAGACGTGGAAGAAGATGGTGCGTCTGCGGGTGAAGGTGGAGACAGGCGGCGAGGTCTTCCGGACTTCGTTATTTGTCGACGCCGAACATGGCGGGCATTTTGTCTTGGTCAATAAGAAGATGCAGAAGGCCGCCGGGGTGGGTGTAGGAGGGATGATCGATCTCGCGGTGGAGCCCGATCTTGAGGAGAGGGTGAAGGAGGCTCCAGCGGAGCTGGAGAAGATTCTCAAGAAGGAGAAGGCTCTGGCGAAGTGGTATGCGAAGCTGAGTGACTCGATCCGGCGCGATATCGCGAGGACGATCGACGAGGTGAAGAGCGCGGAGGTTCGACAGAGGCGCGTCGAGCAGATGGCCGAAAGAATGATGCTCGCGATGGAAGGGGAGAAGGTGCTGCCACCGATTCTCGAGGTGGCGTTCCGCAGGCATCCGGGCGCTAAGGACGGGTGGGAGAAGATGACCGAGGTGCAGAGGCGCGGGCATCTGCTGGGGGTCTTCTACTACCAGAGCCCGGAGGCACGAGAGAAGCGCACGGGCAAGGTCGTGGAGGAGTGCCTGCGGGTGGCGAAGAGGTGAGGGCGTTGGTGACGATGGACGCGCTCCTGCAAAGAAGCGGAATGACAAGTCCTTGAAGGGCGGGCTAGTCCGCGCTGATGGGTTGCAGGGACGTCGGCTCGGTGGGGCTGCCGATCTCCTGATCTTTGTACTGCAACTGGTAGAGCTTCCAGTAGAGGCCGCGATGCGTGAGAAGCTGCTGGTGCGTGCCCTGCTCGCGCAGATGGCCTTTATGCATCACGAGGATGGTGTCTGCGCTCTGGATGGTCGAGAGACGATGCGCGATCAGGACGGAGGTGCGGCCGGTAATCATGCGCGAGAGCGCGAGGCGGACGCGAAGCTCGGTGTCAGTATCGACAGAGCTGGTGGCCTCGTCGAGGATGAGGATGCGAGGGGCGTGCGCAAGGGCGCGGGCGAAGCTGATGAGCTGCTTCTGACCGGTCGAGAGCGTGGCTCCACGCTCCTGCACGGGCTCTTTGAACTGTTGCGGTAACGCGCGGATGAAATCTCCGACGTTGACCTCGTCGGCGGCGCGCTCAAGCTGCTCGTCGGTGATCCACGAAGAGCCGAGACGGATGTTGTCCGCAATGGTGCCAGTGAAGAGGAAGGGGTCCTGCAGAACGACGCCGAAGCGGCGGCGAAGAGTGGTGAGGTCCTGCTCGCGGACGTCGACTCCATCGATCAGCACCGCGCCGCGCTGGATGTCGTAGAAGCGCATCATCAGGGCGGTGATGGTGGTCTTGCCCGCGCCGGTGTGACCGACGATGGCGGCAGTCTCGTCGGGCTCGATGACGAAGGAGACACCGCGCAGAATCCACTCGATGTCGGTCATGTGCTCCAGCTCGTCTTCGGTCGCGGAGAGGATGCGGGAGAGCTGGCCTTCGTCGAGCTGTTGATAGGTGAACCAGACGTCGCGGAACTCGACGCGACCGGAATTATCGCCGGGTGTTGGGTTCGCGGGGGAGACGATCTCGGAGTGCGTGTCGAGGAGCTTGAAGACGCGCTCGGCGGCGGCCATGGCGGCCTGCAGGATGTTGTACTTGTCGCTGAGGTCCTGGATGGGGCGGAAGAAGCGCTGCGCGTACTGAATGAAAGCGATGAGGATGCCGACGGTAACGGTTCCGAAGAGGCTGGTGTGAATCTCGCTGCTGCCGGGGAGCGTGTAGGTGTGTCCGGTGAGCCAGGTGAAGCTGGCAGAGTGGAGCACGCTGATGCCGCCGCGCCACAGAACGAGCGCGATAGCGGTGGAGCTGAGGAACTCCACAATGGGGTAGTAGAGCGCGTAGGCGAAGATGGCGTCGGACCACGCCTTCTTGTTCTCGGCGTTGACCTCGGAGAAGTCGTTGAAGGCGCGGCGCTCGCGGTTGAAGAGCTGCACGATGGACATGCCCGAGACGTACTCCTGCGTAAAGGAGTTGATGCGCGAGGTGGCAGAGCGCTGTCGGCGGTAGCTGTCGCGGACGTGCTTGCGGAAGACGCTGGTGACGTAAAGAATCGCCGGGATGACCGAGATGGTCAGCAGGGCGAGCGGCCAGCTCATCCGCACCATAATGATGACAATGAAGGCCAGCACGAAGACGTCTTCGAAGATGGCGAGCACGCCGGAGGTGAACATCTCGTTGAGGGCGTCGACGTCGGAGGTGACGCGGGTGACGAGGCGGCCAACGGGGTTGCGGTCGAAAAACGACGGCGACATGCGCTGCAGGTGGCGGAAGATCTGGCTGCGAAGGTCGAACATGATCTTCTGGCCGGTCCACTGCATCAGGTAGGTCTGGACGAACTCGAGCAGGAAGGTGAGGAGGAGGGCGCCAAGATAGAGGAGAGCGAGCTGCGTGATGCCGGTCATCGGCGCGGGGCTGAGATGGCGGGCAAGCCACGAAAGCTCGGCCGGTGGCGTGTCGGTCATGTAAGTATCGACCGCGACCTTGACGAAGTAGGGGCCGAGAACATCGCTGCCCGCCTTGAAAAGGATGGAGATAGCCGAGAAGACGACCTGAAGCCGGTAGGGACGGAGGTAGGTGAGCAGGCGCCGCATGATGCGTCCGTCATAGACCTTGCCTACAACTTCATCGTCTTGCGTGGGCTTCTTTGCAGGCTCTTTCGCGGAGTCTTTGGGTGTCTTCTGGTCTGCCATCTATGTCCATTTTAGATGTTCTCGAAGAAGAAGCGATTCCTGATGTTCACGGAGGGCGTGGAGGTTTTGCCCTGTGGAGGCATTGGTGGGTGAGGTTTGCTATGCTCGGCGTATCGTTCGCTGAGGCCGGGGAGAGATGCTGCTCGAGTTACGCGCGGAAAACTATGCTGTGATCGACAGGACCGTGGCCAGTTTTGGCCCGGGGCTGAACCTGATGACGGGAGAGACGGGTGCGGGCAAGTCGATCCTGATCGACGCGCTGCAGATGCTGCTGGGTGGAAAAGCCTCCTCCGACGTGGTGCGGCATGGCGAGGAGAAGGCTGTCGTCTCGTGCGTCTTCGAGATGACGACGGGGGCGCTGGCGGTGCTGGAGGCCAACGGGATCGACGCAGAGGTAGACGAGGTTCTGCTGCGGCGCGAGATCAACGTGACCGGCAAGGGAAGGGTCTTCATTAATAATCAGCCCGCGACGGTTTCGGTGCTGCGGCAGCTTGCGCCGGAGCTGGCGCTGGTCCACACGCAGGGCGAGACGATGGGGGCCTTCGACCAGGCGCAGCAGAGGGCTCTGCTCGACCGTTTCGGAGAGATCTCGACCGAGGGCGTTGCCGCGGCGCATGCGACATGGCGGCAGACCTCGGAGAAGCTGGCAGAGTTACAGGCCGATGAACAGGACCGCCTGCGACTGGCAGACCTTTGGCGCTTCCAGGTGAAGGAGATCGAGCAGGCGGGACTTGAGGCTGAGGGCGAAGATGCTCAGCTCGAGACGGAGAAGAAGGTGCTGGCGAACTCGGAGCGTGTGTACACGGCGGCGATGAGCGCACATGAGCTTCTGTACGAGAGCGAAGGCTCGACCGAGACGACGCTGGGGGCTGCGCTGAAGCAGGTTGAGGATCTGGCGAAGTTCGATGCGAGGTTTACCGCGGCTGCGCAGCAGCTGGCCGCGGCCAAGGCGACGGTGGAAGACGTTGCCTCCGAAGTGCGGGAGTTCGCCGAAAACGTGAATGCTGCTCCGGGGCGGCTGGAAGAGATCGAGGACCGGCTGGCGGCGTTGGATAAGCTGAAGCGCAAGTACGGGCAGACACTGGCGGAGGTGATCGCTTTCGGGGCGGAGTCGGCGCGGAAGCTGGCCGAGGTGGAGAACCGCGACGCTCTTCTGACGGAGCTGAGCGCGAAGCTGGGGAAGGATGCGGCGGCGTATCGCGAGGCCGCAGGCAGGGTGACGACCGCTCGTCGCGAAGCGGCGAAGCGGTTGGAGAAGCTGGCGGTCGTGCAGATCAACGATCTTGCGATGAGCACACGGTTTGCGGTCGAGGTGACTCCCGAGGAGTCGCAGACCAGCTGGACGTCGCACGGCTGGGATCGCGTGGAGTACAGGATCGCGACCAACGCGGGCGAGCCTCTGAAGCCGCTGGACGAGATCGCCTCGGGCGGCGAGATGTCGCGCGTGATGCTGGCCTTGAAGGTGACCGTGGAAGAGGGCACGCAGGGCGGCAAAAAGAAGAAGACTCCTCTGCCGCGCACGCTGGTCTTCGACGAGATCGACATTGGAATCGGAGGCAGGGCCGCGGAGGCGGTAGGGAAGAAGCTGAAGACGCTCTCTCGCGGACAGCAGGTGTTGTGTATCACCCACCTGCCGCAGATCGCGGCCTTTGCCGACCAGCACTTCCTGATCGAAAAGACGGAGAAGCGCGGTCGCACGCAGACCGAGATTCGCAAGATGGACGACGCGGAACGGGCGCGTGAGATCGCCCGGATGCTGAGCGGCGAGAAGCTGACGGAAACCAGCCTGAAGCACGCCGAGCATCTTCTGGAGATGAGCCGGTAGCGCACATCCCGGCCAGGGGCGAGGGCATCTGAAGGAGTACATGGCCCAAAGAGCCCCTTTGGAGGGGGCGCGCGATGACCACTCCTTCTACTCCCCAGAAGTGCGCGAAGGATGGCTGCACCTGCACGGCGCAGCCGGGCAGTAAATACTGTTCCACTCAATGCGAGGATGGCCGGAAGTTCATGACGCTCCGGTGTTGTTGCGGGCATCCCGGCTGCGGAGGTTAAGTTTTCCCGCGAACCGGCTGATGAGAGGTGGGTTACGGGTTTTTAGAGAGAGGAAGGACTGCGTTCCGAACGAACAGGAAAAGTCAACCCTATATCCTTCAATGCGCACCAGATAAGGTTCCTTTCGAGGGGGTTTTATTTTCGTTAACGCGGTATACTTATCAGGTGACCACTACGACCCTCGATCCAGTTGCTGTAAACGAGAGCGGCCCCTCCACGACAACTAAGCGTGTCCTCCTCCTGAAGCCTCGTGGCTTCTGTGCAGGCGTGGTTCGTGCCATCGACATCGTGAAGATTGCGCTTGAGACATTCGGCGCGCCGATCTACGTTCGCAAGGAGATCGTGCATAACAGCTATGTCGTTAACGACCTGGCCAAGAAGGGCGCGATCTTCGTTAACGAACTGGACGAAGTTCCCGAAGGAGCGCGTGTCATCTACTCCGCGCACGGCGTTTCGCCTGCTGTCCGGCAGAGGGCGAAGGATCGCGGCCTGAAGGTGATCGACGCGACCTGCCCGCTGGTGACCAAGGTTCATCTTGAGGCGATCAAGTTCGCCAAGCAAGGGTACTCGCTGGTGCTCGTCGGCCACCGCGACCACGAAGAGGTCGAGGGAACGCAGGGCGAGGCCCCGAATGTGACCCAGGTCGTTTCGACGGTCGAAGAGGTCGATGCGCTTGTAGTTCCCGATCCCGACAGGGTTGCGTACCTGACGCAGACGACGCTTTCGCTCGACGAGGCGAAGTACATGATCGAGGCGCTCAAGAAGAAGTTCCCCAATATTGCAGGACCACACGCGCAGGACATCTGCTATGCGACGGAGAACCGCCAGACGGCGGTGAAGAACGTCGCGCATGGAGCGGACGTGGTTCTGGTGGTCGGTTCGAAGAACAGCTCGAACTCGAACCGCCTGGTTGAGGTTTCAAAGAATCTCGGGACAAACTCGTACCTGATCGACAAAGCCGAGGACATTCAGCCGGAGTGGCTGGAGGGAATCGGAACGGTTGCCGTGACAGCGGGAGCTTCCGCTCCTGAGGTGCTGGTGCAGGACGTTGTCGGTTATCTGCAGAAGCGCGGGTACGGTTCGGTCGACGAGGTCGAGGTCATGCCGGAGAATGTTCGCTTCGGACTTCCTCCGGAGATCGTTCAGGCGATCGCATCGGCTCCCCAGGTTTCTGCTCCTCAGGTAGCGCAGTAGCTGCAGGCTGAAGACGAAAGCGCTCTTCGAGCGTCAGAGATTGTATAGATGAGCAAAACTTCAGAGAACTCGCAGACGCCGAATCAGCCGACACAGCCCCGATTCGGCCGGATGGACCTCGGACTCGAGAAGGTCGTCGATGGCATTCGGCGCTCGAAAGAGTGGCTGCTTGGGCAGCAGCACCCCGACGGTTACTGGTGCGGAGAGCTCGAAGCCGATGTGATGCTCGAGGCCGACTATATCTTCATGCACACGCTGCTGGGAACGGGCGATCCGGGCAAGATGCAGCGAGCCCTGAACGAGATTCTGCGGCACCAGAATGAAGACGGTGGTTGGAGCCTGTATCCGGGCGGACCTTCCAACATCAATTACGGCGTGAAGTCGTATCTCGCGCTGAAGCTGATGGGATGGAAGGCTGACCATCCGGTGATGGTGAAGGCGCGGGAGTGGGTGCTGGCCAACGGCGGCGTCGTCGAGTGCAACACCTTTACCAAGATCTATCTCTGCGCGATGGGACAGTACGACTATGACGCGGTTCCGGCGATTCCGCCGGAGATCGTGCTGTTTCCCAACTGGTTCTACTTCAACATCTACGAGATTTCTTCATGGTCCCGCGGCATTCTGGTTCCGCTGTCGATCATCTACGCGAAGAAGCCTTTCAAAAAGCTCGCTCCCGAGCAGGGGATCGACGAGCTTTTCGTCGGCGGACGGCAGAATGCGAACCTGCATCTGCGCTGGGACAAGAAGAAGCTGGTTAGCTGGCGGAACTTCTTCCTGCTCTGCGACCGTCTGACGCACCTGTTTGAGCGCGTACACATCCGTCCGCTGCGCAAGGTCGCGATTCGCAAGGCCGAGCACTGGATGATGGAGCGGTTCGAGAAGTCCGATGGTCTGGGCGCAATTTACCCCGCCATGCTGAACTCGATCGTCGCGCTGCGCTGCCTCGACTACTCGCTGGACGACCCGAAGGTAATCCTGGCGATGGACGAGTTCGAAAAGCTGGGCATCGACTGCCCGGAGGGAACGCCGGATTACCCGACCCCGACCTTCCGGATGCAGCCCTGCTTCCCGCCGGTGTGGGATACGGCTCAAGCGATGTACGCCCTCGGCGAAGCCGGGGTGGATCGCGACGATCCGCGCATGATTAAGGCTGCGGACTGGATTCTGTCGAAGGAGGTCCGCACCAAGGGCGATTGGGCCGAAAAGGTCAAGAATGTTGAGCCTGGCGGATGGTACTTCGAATTCAACAATGAGTTTTACCCGGATGTCGATGATACAGGACAGGTTCTTCTGGCCCTGAATGCGGTCGACCATCCGAGGGAGCGTTACCACTACGAGGTCTGCCAGCGCGCCCTGAACTGGATCTGGGCGATGCAGTGCAAGAACGGCGGCTGGGCCAGCTTCGATAAAGACAACACGAAGATGATCTTCCAGTACATCCCGTTCGCGGATCACAACGCGATGCTGGACCCTCCGACGGTCGATATTACAGGCCGCATGCTGGAGATGCTGGCGCAGTATGGGTTTACGCGGAAGGACCCGCGAGTCGAAAAGGCTGTCCAGTTCATCTTTAAGGAGCAGGAGCCGGACGGAAGCTGGTTCGGACGCTGGGGGGTCAACTACCTCTACGGCACCTTCCTTGTACTGCGCGGCCTGGAAGCGATGGGGGTCTGGAACCATGAGCCCGCCATCCAGCAGGCAGCCGAGTGGATTCGCTCGGTGCAGAACGCGGATGGCGGCTGGGGAGAGACCTGTGGGACGTATGACGATCCCAACCAGCGTGGCATCGGGCCGAGCACTCCCTCGCAGACGGCGTGGGCGCTTCTTGGCTTGCTGGCTGCCGGGGACACTCGTTCGGACTCCGTAGCAAAGGGAGTTCGCTGGCTGATTGAGCGCCAGCATGAGGATGGAAGCTGGGATGAGCTGGTTCCGGGAAGAAACGGGGAGAGCTACTACACGGGAACAGGGTTCCCGAGGGTGTTCTACCTGGGATATCACCTGTACAAGCAATACTTCCCGCTGTTGGCATTGACGACGTATCAGCGCGCAATGACGCGCTCGGCTGCGGAGTAAGACCGCGGCACGATAGATTTTTTGGGAGGAAGCCCCGAATGGCAGTACCGATTTCACAAGCGTGGACGGTCGCAAGTTACGTATTGAAGCAGAAGCTCAGCGGACGGAAGCGGTATCCGCTGGTGCTGATGCTCGAGCCCTTGTTCCGCTGTAATCTCGCGTGCGCGGGATGCGGAAAGATCCAGTACCCGGCGCACATCCTGAAGTCGGAGCTGAGCCCGGAGGAGTGTTTCCGCGCGGTCGAGGAGTGCGGTACCCCGATGGTGTCGATTCCTGGCGGCGAGCCTCTGCTGCACCCGAAGATGCCGGAGATCGTGGCCGGACTGGTGGCGCGCAAGAAATACGTCTACATGTGCACGAACGCTCTCCTGCTGAAGGAGAAGCTGCACCTCTTCAAGCCCTCCAAATATCTCTCGTTCTCGGTCCACCTGGACGGCGAGAAGGAGCACCATGACTTCTCGGTCTGCCGCGAGGGCGGGCACGATCAGGCGATGGAAGGCATCCGCGCCGCGGTGGCCGCTGGCTTCCGCGTCACGACGAACACGACCCTCTTCGACGGAGCCGATCCGAACAGCGTGCGCCGCCACTTCGACCAACTGATGGCCGCGGGCGTCGAGAGCATGATGGTTTCGCCGGGATACACCTACGACAAGGCTCCCGATCAGAGCCACTTCCTCGGCAAGGCGAAGTCGCGCCGCCTGTTCCGCATGATTCTGTCGAATCGCAACAAGAGCTGGGAGTTCAACACGCACCCTCTCTTCTCAGAGTTCCTGATGGGCAAGCAGAACTTCGAGTGCACTCCCTGGGGCATGCCGACCTTCTCGATCTTCGGATGGCAGAAGCCCTGCTACCTTTTGCAGGACGGCTACGCCGACACCTTCAAAGAGCTGATGGAGGAGACCGAGTGGGAGAACTACGGCGCGAAGAGCGGCAACCCGCGCTGCGCGAACTGCATGGTTCACTCCGGTCACGAGGCTTCGGCGGTCGATTACAACTTCAGCTCGCTGAAGGGGTTCATCTCGACGGCGAAAAAGTATATGTCGCGCCCGCTTTATCCTGATCCGGACGCGCAGAAGATGCTGAACGAGTGGAAGCCGGAGCACACGAATCCGCTGGTACAGATTCAGTCGGTGGCGAACAGCAGCGAGCTGCAGACGGTTTCGGGAGACTAAGGGGCATGGCGACAGAGCAGCAGGAGCACCTGAAGATCGAACAACTGCGTCAGCACAGCGCCGATGAGCTGGAAGTCATTGCCGGACGCGAGAAGGAGAACCTCGAGGGCTGGATTCCCAGTCTGGCGACCGACGCGGAGATTCGCGAGGCGCTGGAGAAGGCCTTCGACTATCGCGGCGATGTGACGATCACCCGCAAGGACGGGACAAAGGTCGAAGGGTACCTCTTCGACCGCCGTTCGGGGAAGTCGCTGCATGACTCCTTTATCCGGGTGATTCCGGCTACCGATAAGACGAAGGTGAATGTGAGCTATGGCGAGATCGCCGCGCTGGCCTTTACCGGACGCGACACGGCGGCGGGCAAGACCTTCGATGCCTGGGTAAAGAAGTACTGGGAGAAGAAGGCCGCCGGCGAGAAGAACATCGGGATCGACGCGGAGAAGCTGGACTAAAGCTCTCCGCATCTTCTATCTTTCCTCCTTATCGGAAAACCATCACGTGCGCGTATTCATCACCGGAGCGACAGGCTTTGTAGGTTCCCACGTGGCCGCGAAGTATGCGGCTGGGGGCGCGAAGCTGCGTCTGCTGACCCGCAGGACCAGCCGAACGGACGGGCTTGAGGGGCTGGACGCCGAGCTTGTTACAGGCGATCTGCGTCAGCCGGAGGGACTTCGCAGTGCTCTCGAAGGCTGCGATGCCCTGGTGCACGTGGCCGCCGATTACAGGCTGTGGGTGCGAGATCCTGAGGAGATGTATGCGGCCAACGTGGACGGCACACGCGAACTGCTGCGGCTTGCCCGTGAGACGGGTGTGCAGCGTGTGGTCTATACGTCGAGCGTGGCGACGATGGGGTTCAAGTCCGACGGCACGGTGGTGGACGAGGCCACGCCGGTCTCGCTGGCCGATATGATCGGGCACTACAAGCGGTCGAAGTTTCTCGGTGAGCAGGAGGCGATCAAGGCCGCGCGCTCAGGGCAGCATGTGATGATCCTGAACCCGACGACCCCGATTGGCCCGAACGATGCGAAGCCTACTCCGACAGGAAGGATTGTCGTCGACTTTCTCAATCGCAAGTTTCCCGCCTATGTCGATACCGGGCTGAACCTCGTGGATGTGGACGAGGTGGCTCGAATGCATGTCGAGGCGCTGGATCACGGAACTCCGGGCGAGAGGTACATCCTTGGCGGCGAGAACCTGACGCTGAAGCAGATCCTCGACCGCATGTCTGCTATTACCGGGCTGCCTTCGCCGACGATGAAGGTTCCGCATGGCGTGGCGATGGCGTTTGCGTTCTTCGACGAGACGATTACGGGCAAGCTGCTGAAGAAAGAACCGAGGGCCACGGTCGAGGCTGTGCGGATGGGCAAGAAGATGATGTTCGCCTCCTCCGCGAAGGCTGAGCGCGAACTTGGGTTCAGGGTATTGCCGATCTACGGCGCGCTACGTTCAGCCATCGACTGGTTCGTGCAGCATGGCTATGCTCCGGCCTACGGTGGGCCAAAGGCATGAGGGCGGGGATCATCGCCGCGCTGCCGGGTGAGTTGAAGCCACTGGTGCGCGGATGGGAGCGGCAACGCTCGGGAGTGAAAGAAATTTCTGTCTGGAAGACCGCGCGCGGCGAGGATGAACTGATTGCCGTGTGCAGCGGCATGGGCTCTGCCTCTGCGGCAAAGAGCGTTGCGGCGGCAGAGTTCTTCGGGGCGCTGGATGTGCTGGTTTCGGTCGGGTGGGCCGGTGGTCTGACGACTGCGATGACGACGGGGAGTTGCTATGTGCCGTCCGAGGTGATCGACGCGAAGACCGGGGAGAGGTTTGCTCTCAGCGGTGGCGAAAGCGGGCTACGGCTGGTGACGACGGCTCACGTGGCCGGCGCGCAGGAAAAGCGGCGGCTGGCGGAGAGCTATGGCGCGGCGCTGGTCGATATGGAAGCCGCGACAGTCGCACGGCTGGCCGAGATGCGCGGCATTCCGTGCCATGCCTTCAAGGCGGTCTCAGACGCGCAGGATGCCGAGCTGCCGGACCTGAACCCGTTCATCAACGCGCAGGGGCAGATGGAGATGGCTTCTTTTCTCGCGCATGTTGCGCTGCGGCCTCGCTTCTGGGGCTCGCTGATGGAGATGGGGAAGAATAGCGCAATGGCGGCTCGGGCAATTGCTGGGCAGGTGGATCGATTTTTCGCAGAAAAACAAAGATGATTTCGTAGAAACATAAAGATAGATGATTGAAGCAGGATTGGAGTAATTGAGGCTGTGAGTGAAGTGATGGAGATTCCGAAGACGATGCGGGCCGCGGTGTATCGCGGCGTGAACGACGTGCGGGTGGAGACGGTTCCGGTACCCGAGATCGGCCCCGGCGAGGTACTGGTGAAGATCCATACCTGTGGGATCTGCGGAACCGACCTCAAGAAGATTCACACCGGGTCGCACTCAGCCCCTCGCGTCTTCGGGCACGAGATGTCGGGCACGGTGGCGAAGGTGGGCGAGGGCGTGACCGGCTTTGCCGTGGGAGACCGCGTGATGGCCTACCACCATATTCCGTGCGGCGAGTGCTTCTACTGCCGCAAGCAGACCTTCGCTCAGTGCGAGACGTACAAGAAGGTCGGATGCACCGCAGGCTTCGAACCTTCGGGAGGCGGCTTCGCCGAGTACATCCGCGTAATGGACTGGATCGTGAAGCGCGGTCTGGTGAAGATTCCCGACGGCGTTCCATTCGAGCAGGCGGCGTTTATCGAGCCGGTGAACACGTGCTACAAGGCCATCGAAATGCTCGGGCTTCAGTCGGACGAGACGGTACTGGTGATCGGACAGGGACCGATTGGGATTCTGCTGTCGGTGCTTGCCCACAGGACCGGCGCGACGGTGTTGACAAGCGACCTTTACGCCGAGCGCCACGTGATCGCCGCGAAGTATGGGCTCAACCATCCACTGGATGCGCGTGGCGATGTCGTGGCCGCGGCGAAGTCTGCAACCGAGGGACGCGGCGCGGATGTTGCTCTCGTAGCCGTTGGAGGCAACTCCTTAATTAAGGTTGCAATGGATGCGATTCGTCCGGGTGGCCGCGTGATGCTGTTTGCCGCAACCCAGCATGGAGAGGCTCCGTTCGATCCCGCCGCCGTCTGCATGGACGAGAAGACGCTGATGGGTTCGTACAGCGCATCGGTGGCGATTCAGGACGATGTGACGAAGCTGGTGCTCGAAGGCTACAGCACGGGCTTCGACCTGACCCAGCTGATCTCGCACCGCTTCTCGATTGAGGATTCGGTCGCGGCGATTGAGCTGGCGTCAAACCCGCAGCCCGACTCGATGAAGATTGTGATTCAACCGGGAGCGTAAAGCTCCCCAGCTTCTGCCGTCTGGAATATCTGTATTCATAGGGAGATGCGATGCGGTTCTGCTCAGGCCTGGTGGCTGCGATGGTTGTATGTCTGTCGATGGTGGCCCATGCGGCCCAGCCGAAGAAGCATGACAAGGTCATCATCGGTTACATCTTTCCCGGTCGCAGCGGCCCCATCGATCCCAACACCGTCGCGGCGTCCAGGCTCACCCGCATCAACTACGCCTTCTTTCGCGTGAGCGACGGCGTCATCACCGAAGGCGGCCAGAACGACGCCGTCAACCTCGCCGCGCTCAACAGCCTCAAGCAGGCTAACTCAGCTCTGCAGGTCGTCGTCTCGGTGGGCGGTGGAGGGGAGGGCTCCGCTGGCTTCTCCGACATGGCCGTTACTGCCGAGGGACGCCGTCGGTTCGTCGATAGCGCCATCGCTGCGGTGGAGAAGTATCATCTCGACGGCATCGACATTGATTGGGAGTATCCCGGTTACACACACGTGCAAGGCGTCAATGTGCGCCCTGAGGACAAGGGCAACTACACCGCGCTGCTTCGTGAACTGCGCCTGCGCTTCAACCGTGAGCAGAAGCTGCTTCACCGCCGCCTCTACACGTCGTCGGCCACAGGAGCGACGCGCATCTGGCTGGACCATACCGATATGCGCCAGGCCTCGCGCTGGCTCGATAGCGTGAACATGATGTGCTACGACTGGTACATGACGGAGAAGAACACCGGGCACGATTCTCCGCTGTATACGAGCCCGCAGGACCCGAAGGCGATCTCCATCGACGACGCGGTGAAGATGTACAGGACCGCTGGTGTGCCGATGAAGAAGATCGTCATTGGCGTGCCGTTCTATGGGCGCAAGTGGGCAGGCGTCGAGGCGGGCGCGACACATGGATTGTGGCAGCCGCTGGCCGCATCGAATGCCGCTCCGGAGGAGATGGTGTTCCGGACGATTGCTCCGATGGTGAACGCGCAGGGCTATGTGCGTTACTGGGACCCGGTTGGGATGACTCCTTACCTGTACAACGCGGCGGAGAAGAGCTTCGTGACCTACAACGATGCCGAGGCGGAGCTGGCGCGCACAACGTATGTGAAAGCGCATCACCTGCAGGGCATCATGTTCTGGCAGTACACCGGCGACTCCAACAACGTGCTGCTCGACGCCATCGGCAAAGGGTTCGGCTGGTAACGGCTTAGCTCTTGGGCAGGCTTTCGTCGAAGATGCGGAGGCCGTTGCGGCCTGACTGCTTGACGGCGTACATCGCGGCGTCCGCGTTCCTGAACAGTTCGTCGGCGCTTTGCCCGAAGTCGGGGTAGATGCAGATTCCGGCGCTGATCGTGACATCGACCTCGCGATCTCCAATCTGAACCGGCTGGCCTGCGTTGTGTACGATCTTCTGGCCGCAACGTTCCACGTCTTCGATCTTTTTGAAGTCGGGCATGACGATGACGAACTCGTCGCCGCCCATGCGTGCGACCGTGTCGAGCTGGCGCACGGAGCCAAGAAGGCGTCCTGCGACAGCGACAAGCAGAGCGTCGCCTACGGTGTGACCGAGCGAGTCGTTGATTTGCTTGAAGCGATCGATGTCGATAAGGAAGACCGCGACCCTGTGCTTGTGCCGCCTTGCGCGCAGAAGCGCCTGGTCGAGACGCTCCTTGAGCAGCGTGCGATTGGCGGCTCCTGTCAGGTGATCGTGATGCGCCAGATGGTAGACGTGGTCGCTCAGCCGCTTGTGCTCGGTGATATCGCGGCTGGTAATGGCGATGCCATCACCCACCTTGACGACCTGCACGTTGAGCCACGTGGCCTTGATGCGCTCATCGTCGAGGAAGACCTCGGTGACGAAGGGGAGGCCCGTGCGGACGACCTCGCGGTACTTCACGATCAGCCCCGAGGTGACCATGAAGGGACGCTCTTCTGTAAGGATTTTTCCAATGAGGTCTCCGCGCAGGATGCCGAGCCTGCGTTCTGCATTGGGATTGATGTAGCTGAAACGGAAGTCTACGATCTGGCCTGTCTCGTCGGGAACGCCGTCGAAGAGGTAAAAGTCGTCGAGGCTGTTTTCGGCAGCCTCGTAAAAATGCCTATACTCTCCGGGGACATCGGATGAGTTAGTCACGGCTGCGCTTTTTGATCTCGACATTGAGGCGTTTGATCTTCTGGTTGAGCGTCGAGAGCGGGATGCGGAAGTACTCGGCGGCCTCGGTCTGGTTCCAATGGCAGCGCTCGAGGCGGTCGGAGATGATGCGCCGCTCGATATCTTCCATCAGGTCGAAGAGCGAGGCGTTGGGCTGCTGTTCCAGCAGGTTGGCCGTGTAGGTGTTGCCGGTGAGCTGCGCGGGCAGGAGCTCCGGCGGGATAATCTTGCCGGTAGAAAGAACAACGCCGCGCTCCATCGCATTCTCAAGCTCGCGCACGTTGCCGGGCCACTCGTAATCCATCAGGATGCGCATGGCTTCGGGCGAGAGCGTGCGCTCTTCCATGCCGTTCTCGTTGGCGTAGAACTTGAGGAAGTGTGCGGAGAGCAGGGGAATATCTTCGCGGCGTGCGCGCAGTGGCGGAAGCTCGAGCGTGATGACGTTGAGGCGATAGAAGAGGTCTTCGCGGAAGCGGCCCTGGTGGACGGCCTCCTGCAGGTTGACATTGGTGGCGGTGAGGATGCGGACGTCCACTTGAATCTCCTGCGTGCCTCCGAGGTGCATGAAGCGGCGGTCCTGCAGGACGCGCAAGATTTTGGCCTGCATGTCCATGCTCATGGTGCCGATCTCGTCGAGGAAGAGGGTTCCTCCGTTGGCGACCTCGAAGAGTCCCTTCTTCGCGGAGACCGCCGAGGTGAAGGCTCCCTTGACGTGTCCGAAGAGGGTCGATTCGAGCAGGTCCGAAGGCACCGCGCCTGTGTTGACCGGAACAAAAGGACGGTCGCGGCGCGGAGAGTTCGCGTGAATCGCCTTGGCGATCAGTTCTTTTCCTGTGCCGCTTTCGCCCTGAATGAGAACGGTGGAGCGGCTGGGGGCGATCTGTGCAACGAGATCGAAAAGCTTGAGCATCGGCTCGCTCTTGCCTACGATATTTTCGAAGTTGTAGCGCTGCTTGAGGGTGCGCTTCAGCTGCACGACCTCTTCTTCAGCCTTATGGCGAGCGATGGCCGTGCGGATGTCGGCCAGCAGCTTCTCGTTGTCCCACGGCTTCTGGACAAAGTTCTCCGCGCCTGCTCGGATGGCGTCGACAACGTTGCCCATCGTTCCGAAGGCCGTGATCATGATGACGGGCAGCGTGGGGTACAGCTCGACGATGCGAGGCAGAAGGTCGAGGCCGCTTTCGCCGGGCAGCGAGAGATCGAGCAGCAGAAGGTCGTAGTGGCTGCGCGCAAGCTGCTCCATGCCAGAGTTGCCTTCGGTGGCCAGCGTGACGGAGAAGCCTTCGAGCGTAAGCATCGTCTCGAGGGATTCGCGGATGGCGGCCTCGTCGTCGATGATGAGAATGCGTGTGGGCTGTATGCTTTGTTCAGCCTGCCGGGCGGACTCGGTGGCGGTCGTAGTTTCAGGCATGAATCGTCTTCCTATCGGGCTCCTGCACTGCGTCAGGGGAGGGTACGGGGGGCGGAGCCGGGCGGCTGGCCGAAACGGGGAACTCAAGCTGGAAGGCCGTGCCGACGCCGACTTCACTTTCGACGTGAATCTTTCCGGCGTGCTCCTGCATGATACCGTAGGTGACCGCGAGGCCGAGGCCCGTGCCCTTGTGTGCGCCCTCACGCGGGTTGGTCTTGGTGGTGAAGAAGGGGTCGTAGATACGGTTCAGGTGCTCGCGCTCGATACCGCTTCCGGTGTCCTGGATGCGAACGAGGACGCGGCCCGCACCGTGGAAGGTAGCGACGCGGAGCGTGGCATTCGAAAGGCCGAACATCGCGTCCTTGGCGTTGAGCATCAGGTTGAGAAGCACTTGCTGGAGCTTGCCGCGATTGCCCTGAATTGCAGGAAGCTGCGGGTCGAAGTTCGTCTCGACGCGAATCTGCGCGGTCTTGAACTGGTGCTCCAGCAGAACGGTCGTGTCGTGTAGAAGCTCGTTGAGATCGACACTGGTAAACTCGCTTCCGCTGGTGCGCGAGAAGTTGAGCAGTCCATTGACGATCTCCGATGCACGGAAGGTCTGCTGGGTGATCTTTTCGAGCACAGGGGCCAGCCTCTCGTCGTCGCGCATGTGCTTGGTCAGCATCTGCGCGTAGCTGGAGATGACGGCCAGCGGCGTGTTGACCTCGTGCGCGACTCCAGCGGCGAGCAGGCCGATGGAGGAGAGTTTTTCGGACTGCGTGAGCTGCGCCTCCATCTGGATGCGGTCCGTGATGTCGTCGACAAGGATGATGCGTCCGATGGTGGTGAAGTCTCGCGTGACCAGCGGAGCGATGGCGATGTTCGCCACGCGTGATTCACCGTCGGGAAGCGCGAGGCGGAACTTGTAGAGCGTGTGCGTGCCCTGCTCGTCGCGGACGGCGTTGAAACGGCTGACGAAGTCGGCAGGGAAGAGAGACGAGAGTGGCTGACGAAGGGCTTCAGCACGCGGGCGGCTGAAGAGCACCTCCATCTGCGCGTTCCAGCTTTCGACGCGGTCGTCGAGATCGACGGCGAAGATGCCGATGTTGATGGACTCGACGATGTTCTCGTTGAACTCCTTGAGGCGCTCGAAGTCGGTGATCTTCTGTTCGAGGCGGCGGTAGAGCTGCGCGTTCTGGATGGCGATGCCGATGTATCCGGCGAGAGATTCGAGCACCTCCATCTCCTCGCTGGAGAGGAAGTCGCCGTCGCGCGTGCGGCCCAGTCCGATGACCGCAACGGTGCGAGTGCCAAAGCCTTCGCGGCTGGCCACACGGCAAGGGACGTAGTAGTTCAGGTCGAGCCGCGAGGCGCTGAGGCGTTGCATCTCAGGCAGCCGAAGAACCTGCTGGGGATTCTCAAGGAAGAGGTGCGTATTGGCCTCGGGGCCATCGAAGTCAAGGAAGCTGGTGTCGAGTGCGGCAAGCTCGGAGGCCGAGATATTCGTGAGGCCATGCGAGGCGGCGACCTGGAAGCTCGGGGAGCGGCGCGTGTCTTCTTCAGAGGCAAGAAAGACGGCGACGCGTGTGACCAGCAGCGTCTGCGGCAGGCGTTCGACGATGGAGTCCAGTAGGGCGCGAAGGTCGGTCTGCGAGTTGAGGTCGCGTCCGAACTCGATCAACGTTTCGCGGTAGTTGAAGCGGCGTTGGTCGAACATGCGGTCGACACGCGCCTGGATGGCTCGCTTCAGAGGGTCGAAGACGATGCCCGTGATGATGATGGCCAGCAGAAGTCCCCACGTCCGAAGGCTTGGGAGTCGCGTGTGGACCCTCTCGGCGGTGAACGCGACAACGGTGAAGTAGAGACCGGCGAGGGAGGCGGTCGCGAGCGTATAGGTGACGCCGCGCTTGAAGATCAGGTCCACATCCATCAGGCGGTAGCGGACGATGGCCCAGCTGAAGGTCAGAGGGAGGAAGACCAGCGACAGTCCCGCGAGCTTGGTGAGCAGGCTGGGAACGTGAATGTCGAGGACGTATGGAATCGCCATCAGCGTGAAGGGCGTGACGGCGAGCAGTGTTCCGCGGGTCAGCCACTTGAGCTGTTGGCGCTCCAGCGCGGACTCCGTGCGATGGTAACGCACGCGGAAGACGACTGCCGCGATGACGTAGTAAATAGCAAGGTAGGCGACCGAGATCTGGTCGAGCCGGTGGCGCAGAAGAGCGGTTGCGGTCCAGAAGTTGATGGCCCAGTACTGTAGCCCGACGAGAAAGATTCCCGGCAGGTAGAGGATGCTTCCCAGAACGCGCCGCCGCACACGGTATGCCGGAAGGGCGTAGTCGTTCGAGAAGTTGACGGCGAAGTGCAGGAAGAGCGCGGGCTGCAGCGCTCCTGCAATGATGTTGCCCCAGTAGATGATCCAGTCGAGAGTGTCGAGCTGGCCCGTGTACTTGAAGGCGTACAGGACGAACGAGGTCAGGCAGAAGACATAAAAGTGCGTCGACTTGGGCGCGGTCCAGCGTCGGAAGAGAACGTACAGGCCGATCGAGAGATAGACGAGGGCGATGAAGCGCAGCCCCTGGTTGATGGAGCGGTCCGTCGGCTCAAGGATGACCTGAATGTCGAACTTGGCGGAGTTTGCAAGATCCTTCGCGTGGGGGATCGGGCGGAGGATCGAGTAGGTTGCGTGGCCCCAGATTCCGCTACGGAACATCTGGCGGGTAAGGGCGGGCATACGCTCGACCGGATGTTCGTTGACCCCGGTAAGAATGTCTCCCGTGCGAACGCCGGCGCGGTCGGCGGGGGAGCCGGAGGGAACGTACTGAGCTCGAAGTCCCCCTCGCGCCTCGATCCAGGTAACGCCGTCCGTGGGGATCTCAAAGGAGTTCTCGCGCTGAAGGTTCATGAGCGCAAGCACGAAAGCGGCCACGGTCGCGATGGCTAGGGCGACAGCCAGAATGCGCGTTTGGGCGACGTCTTTCATGGGCCTTAAAAGGACTTACAGCACATAGCGTGCCAAACGGCAGGCACAGCAATGGCGTGGATTTTGCGAACACCCTTCTCCAGATTTCTATGGAAAATCATAACTCGTTTTGCAAATTAGAGATACAGGGTTGCTCCATTCCTGAACGAGGAAATCTCTCTGCTTGGATGCGATTTCGAAAAACGCTTGCCCGGAAGATTTTTTGTTACGGAGAAATTAATCGTACTGTAACATTAGAAATTGGGTGAATACACGGAGATGTCACAGGTAGCGGGCAAAAAAAAGATCGCGGTGGAAGAGGGCTATGTCACGGTCAACGGGGCACGGCTTCACTTTCACAGGGCCGGGCGGGGACGACCTCTCCTCCTGCTGCATGGTCTGGTGGGGTCGGTGCATAACTGGCGCCAGAACATCCGCTATCTCGCACAGGACGCGAACGTCTACGCTGTCGACCTGGTGAACATGGGGGAGTCGGAGCGGGTTCCTGGGCTGGATTCGAGCCTTGAGGCGACGGCGGACCGCGTGGCGGCCTGCATGGACGCGCTGGGCTTGAAGGTGGCCGATATTGCCGGGCACTCGCACGGCGGCGCGGTGGCGATGATGCTGGCGGCGCGTCACCCGGAGAGGGTGCGGCGGCTGGTGCTGTTCGCCCCGGCGAATCCCTTCTGCGACCTTGGAAAGCAACTGATCGACTTTTACCAGACGCGCTTTGGAATGTGGCTGGCGAAGCAAATTCCCTGGATTCCGCGTCCCCTGAAAGTGACGGCGCTCAGCCGCATGTACGGCAACCCTGCCCGCATGGCGAGCGACGCTCTGCCCGGATACATGGACGGGTTAGGGATTCCGGGAACGATCGACCACATTATGAGCATCGTGCGGGGCTGGTCCAGCGATATGGGCCAACTTCGTGAAGAGCTTGTAAACCTTGCGGAGAAGCCTACGCTGCTGATCTGGGGCGACCGCGACCGTACCGTCGGACTGCGCTCGGCTGAGCCGTTGCAGCAGTTCCTGCGCCAGTCGGATCTCGTGGTTCTGCCGGGCGTCGGACATATTCCGTTCGAGGAGATGCCCGATATCTGCAACGGAACCGTGCGGGAGTGGCTTCTGGCTCCTCTGTCGTAAGCAGCAGGACGAAGAAGATTGCGGCGGGAGATTCTCTCCCGCCCTTTGTATTTAAACCGACGGGGTGAGCCCGAAGGTCTCGGAGAGCCACTGGCGCATGGCCTCCTGCATCAGGCTGAGCTTGGGACCGGGGAAGTTGGGTGTCCCCTGAAAGAAGTGTTCTGCACCTTCAATCCACACAATCTTCTTCGGCTCGGCGGCGCGCAGAAGCATCGGCTCGACCTTGTCGCGAGGACCGTACTGATCCTCGGTCCCGCTGATGAAGAGTTTGGGCTGTGTGCAGTGCTCGAGAAATTCGTAGGTATAGCTGCGACCTTCGGCGAGGTTCGGGACCCCGAGGCCGACGATTCCTTTCACGCGAGCGTCATCGCAGGCGGCACGCATTCCGATGTAAGAGCCAAAGGAGAATCCTGCAAGCAGGATGGGAAGCCCTAGATTCGTGTCGAGCCAGTCGAGCGCAGCGCGCGCGTCGTCCAGTTCGCCGGGGCCGTAGTCGTGAACGCCCTCGCTCAGGCCAACGCCACGGAAGTTGAAGCGCAGCACCGGCAGCCCGAATCCGGAGAAGACCTTCATCGCGTGATAGACGACCTTGTTGTGCATGGTTCCGCCGCCCAGCGGGTGCGGATGGCAGACGAGCGCGGCGAAGGGAGCATCGGGGCGGCCTCCGTTCAGCACGGCTTCGAGCTTGCCTGCGGGGCCGCGCAGATCGTCGATGGACTGGATCACCGAGGAAGAGAAAGAGGGCGATACTTGGCTCATTGCTAACAGTGTAACGGCGCTGGTGTCGTATGCTGGAAGGCGTATGCCCATCGATCCTATTGAACTGACACGGCAGCTTGTCAACATCGAGTCCACGACCTACTACGAGGGGCCAGCGGGACACTTCCTCTACGAGTTTCTTGAGCGCGAACGCTATCAGGTCGAGAAGACGCCGGTCTCGCAGCCGGACCGCCTGCTGACGCCCGGCGCGGGAGAAGGCGAGCGATTCAACGTCTACGCCGCGCTGCCGGGAGTGACTCCCGACGTGGTGTTTTCGACTCACATGGATACGGTGCCGCCGTACTTTGGCTGCCGCGAGGACGACGAGTTTCTTTATGGCAGAGGGACGTGCGATGCGAAGGGAATTATCGCCGCTCAGGTGGCCGCTGCCGACCGTCTGCGAGAGGCTGGCGTGAAGGTGGGTCTTCTGTTCGTGGTCGGCGAAGAGCGCGACTCGGCAGGAGCGCAGGAGGCGAATCTTCACCCGAAGGGATCGAAGTTCCTCATCAACGGCGAGCCCACGGACAACCGGCTGGCGCTGGCCTCGAAGGGCGCTCTGCGAGTGGAGCTTCGCGCCAAGGGCAAGATGGCGCATTCGGCTTACCCCGAGCTTGGAGACTCGGCCATCAACAAACTGATCGAGGCGCTGCACGATGTTCTGGCCATGCCTCTGCCGGTCGAGCCGGAGATCGGACCTTCGACCCTGAACATCGGCCTGATCGAGGGCGGACGCGCCCCCAACGTCATTGCAGACAAGGCCGAGGCACATATCCTGATCCGTCTGGTCGGGCCCTCGGACGTCCTGAAGGAAGAGATTTTGAAGACAGTTGGCGACCGCGCACACGTCAACTTCTCACTGGACCTGCCGTTCGTGCGGATGCGCAAGGTGGGCAACCTGCCTACGATGGTGGCGAAGTTCACGACCGACATCCCGTCGCTGACCGAGTGGGGTGAGCCGTTCCTGCTGGGGCCGGGGTCGATCCACGTGGCGCACACGCCGGACGAGAAAATCGCGAAAAAAGAGCTTCTGGAGGCCGTAGACCTTTACTACAACCTGGCCACGAGCCTGGTTGGGTAGCTCGCAGCAGCCTCCATGCAGGGCCAGTGAAGCATAGCGAAACGAAGAATCCCTATATTTTGCTTGTACCGCCAGCATTCTTCCAGGCACAGGCAAAATATAGGGATTCTTCGTTTGCGGCTCCAGGGTGACGATTTCACGAAGAGGAACCCACTCCGGTTCAACCCAATTAGGGACGCGTTTTCCTCGCTCTCGGCGGGCTTAAAATAAGCTATGGCTGCTGAGTTTACCCACCTCCACCTGCACACCGATTACTCCCTTCTTGATGGCGCCTGCGACGTCGATAAGCTTGCCAGTCACCTGAGCAAGATCGGCCAGAAGTCCGCGGCGATGACCGACCACGGCAATATCTTCGGCGCGGTCCACTTCTTCGACGCGATGAAGAAGAAGGACATCAAGCCCATCCTCGGGTGCGAGCTTTATCTGTCTGAGGTGGCCGACCACCGCGAGATGGCGGGCGGGTACAACCACTTCCTCGTGCTGGCCGAAAACGAGGAGGGCTACCGCAACCTCGTCCGTCTGACCAGCGAGGCGGCGCTGCACGGCTTCTATCGCAAGCCCCGCGTCTCCAAGGAATTTCTCTCGCGACACACGAAGGGGTTGATCGCCTTCTCCGGCTGCCTCGCGGGCGAGCTGAACCAGCACCTGATGGCAGGGAAGTACGACGAGGCCAAGCGCACGGCAGGCATGTTCGAAGACATGTTCGGCAAGGGTAACTTCTTCCTCGAGGTGCAGGACCACGGTCTTGAGCCGGACAAGCCGGTGCGTGAAGCTCTCTATCGCATGGAGAAGGAGATGAACATCCCTCTGATCGCGACCAACGACAGCCACTACGTTGCGAGCGACGACTCGAGGGCGCACGAGATTCTGCTGTGCGTGCAGACAGCGGGATCGATGAACGATCCCAACCGCTTCAAGTTCGACACGCAGGAGTTCTACATCAAGTCTGCGGAGGAGATGCATCGTCTCTTCGCGGACAACCCCGAGACCTGCACGCGGACGATGCAGTTCATCGACCGCTGCAACCTGAAGCTGACGAAGGTCGACAATCCCTTCCCGGAGTTCCCGGTTCCTGATGGCTACACGCTCGAAAGCTACTTCGAGCAGGTGTGCCGCGAGGGCCTTCGCAAGCGGCTCGACACGGCGGTCGCTCACCTGCGCGAGCGCGGCATTCAGAAGAAGTCGCTCGCGGAGTACGAAGAGCGCCTGAACCGCGAGCTGGACTGCATCAAGCAGATGAAGTTTCCCGGCTACTTCATGATCGTGTGGGATTTTATCCGTTACGCGAAGGATCAGGGAATCCCCGTCGGGCCGGGCCGTGGATCGGCTGCGGGATCGCTGGTCGCCTATGTCATGGAGATCACCGACATCGACCCGCTGCAGAACGAGCTGCTCTTCGAGCGCTTCCTCAATCCCGAGCGCGTGTCCATGCCTGATATCGATATCGACTTCTGCATGAACCGTCGCGGCGAGGTGATCGACTACGTCAAGCGCAAGTACGGCGAGGACCAGGTCGCGCAGATTATCACCTTCAACACGATGGCCGCGAAGGCCGCGATCAAGGACGTCGGCCGCGCCCTCGAGATGCCGTACGGTGAAGTGGACCGCATCGCCAAGATGATTCCGGCGACCATCGGCATCACCATCGATGCGGCGCTCAAGGACAATGGACCGCTGGCCGCGGCGTACGAAAGCGACCAGAAGGTCAAGGAACTGATCGACACGGCGATGCGCCTTGAGGGACTGGTGCGCGGCGCGGGCGTTCACGCCGCCGGTGTCGTGATCGCGCCGAAGCCGCTGACGGAGCTTGTTCCTGTCACGCGCACAAAAGACGATGCGATCGTCACCTCGTACGACATGAAGGCCGTCGAGAAGATGGGCCTGCTCAAGATGGACTTCCTTGGGCTGACCACGCTGACCGTCATCGACGACTGCCTGAAGCTCATCAAGCAGACGACCGGCGAAGAGCTGGACATGGCCAAGATTCCGCTCGACGACGAGAAGACCTATGAGCAGGTGTTTCACCGCGCGCTGACGTCGGGTGTCTTCCAGTTTGAATCCGGAGGCATGCGCGACGTGCTGCGGCGTTATAAGCCCACCACTGTCGAAGACCTCACCGCTCTCAACGCGCTCTACCGTCCCGGCCCGATCCAGGGCGGCATGATCGACGACTTCATCGAGCGCAAGTGGGGCCGCCGCGCCGTCGAATATATGTTCCCGGAGCTTGAGCCGATCCTGCGCGAGACGCTCGGCGTCATTGTCTACCAGGAGCAGGTCATGCAGATCAGTTCGGCTATCGGCGGCTACTCGCTCGGCGGCGCCGATCTGCTGCGCCGAGCGATGGGTAAGAAGATCGCCGAAGAGATGGCCAAGCAGCGCGACTTGTTCATGGCAGGCGCGGCTGAGCTGAAGTTCGACAAGAACAGGGCCGGGCAGCTCTTCGACCTGATGGAGCAGTTTGCAGGATACGGCTTCAACAAGTCGCACTCGGCGGCCTATGCGTTGCTGGCGTATCACACCGCATGGCTGAAGACACACTACCCGGTCGAGTTCATGGCCGCGCTGCTGACGAGCGAAACCTCGAAGCCCGAAAACGTGGTGAAGTACATCGGCGAGTGCCGTGAGATGAACATCGACGTGGTTCCGCCGAACGTGCAGATGTCGGACGCGAACTTTACCCCGGTGAAGACCGAGCAGGGCAACGCCATCGGCTTCGGTCTGGCGGCGATCAAGAACGTCGGCCATAACGCAATCGAGTCGATCATCGCGGCTCGCAACGAGCTTCGCACGGAAGGCAGACAGGGCTTCGCAAGCCTTTGGGAGTTCTGTGAGAAGGTCGACCTGAGCAAGCTGAACAAGCGCGTGCTCGAATCGCTCATCAAGGCTGGAGCGATGGATAACTTCGGCGCACGAGCAGCGACGACAGCCGCTCTGGACAAGGCCATCGAGCAGGCGCAGAAGGCTCAGAAGGACGCTGCTGCCGGCCAGCACGGTCTGTTCGGCATCTTCGACGCGGACCCGGTCGGAGGCTCTTCTTCGCAGGATGCCCTTCCCAATGTTCCCGAGTGGGACGAGCACACGCGCCTGCAGAATGAGAAAGAGGTGCTCGGCTTCTTTGTCTCCGGGCACCCGATGGACAAGTACCGCGAGAAGCTGCGCAACATGAAGGTGGTCGATACCGCGACCGCCGTCGAGATGAAGCCCGAGCCGCAGGTCTTCCGCCGTGGACGCGACGAGAAGCCGCAGAACGAGATTCAGATTGCCGGCGTCATCACCGGCCTGAAGGTCGCGAAGTCGAAGCGCTCGGGCGAGTTCTACGCGCAGGCGATGCTCGAAGACACGACGGGCAAGATCGACCTCATCGCCTTCCCGCAGTCGTACGAGAAGCTTGCCGAGAAGCTGAAGATCGAGGTCCCGGTACTGATTCGCGGCGTGCTGCGCGGCGAAGAAGACTCGGCCCCGAAGCTGGCCATCTCCAGCATCCAGGCGCTCGAAGACGTGAAGATCAAACTGCCGGAGGCGCTTCGCATCAGGGTTCCGTTGCATCATCCCGATGCCGCGCTGCTTCAGAAGCTGCACGAGATTCTCGTAAGCGCGCCCGGGACAGGCAAGCTGCTGCTCGATCTTGAGGAGCCGGGCGAGTTCTGCGCCGTACTGGAGCCGCATGGCGTGATGGTTGCTGCAGACCGTCTCTTCATCGATCGCGTCGAAGAGATCGTGGGGCAGGGCTCGGTTCGCATCATCAACTAACCGCGCAATTTTGTTCTTTGAAGGGGATCATCCTGCATGTAACGTGTGGCCATGATCTCCTTCAGAGCTCTGCCTGCGGTTCTCTGCGCTGCGTTGTGTCTTTGCAGCGCTATGGCGAACGCCGAGTTTCAGCGTTCTCGTCTGGATGCGTTGAGCGAAGACTTCTGGACGTGGCGTGCGACAGAGCAGCCGTTCAGCGACGACGACATTCCCCGCATCGAGCGCGCAGAGGGCTTCGTGGTGGACTGGTCGCCCGAGGCGGTCAAGAGCTACCACCGTAAGATTACGGAGTTCGAAAAACAATGGCGCGCTCTCGATTTAAAGGACGCATCGGTTGCGGATCAGATCGACTATCGCCTGCTGGGTTCAGCTATCGCCCGCGTCTACTGGGAGCTGGATGTGATGCCGATGTGGCACGAGAACCCGGACTTCTACCTGCAACAGAGTCTTGGGAGCGTCTACGCCACGCTGCTTCCTCCCGCGCCTTTCTCCGCGTCGCAACAGAGCGAGCTGTTGTCGCGCATGGAGAGAGTTCCCGCAACACTGAAGGCAGCGCGAGAGAACCTTACAGATATGCGCGCTCCGTATGTGCGTGTCACGACCAGTTCTCTGGCCGGGATCGAAGATCGTCTTGCTCGCTTCGAGACAGCGATGCTGCCGGAGCTTGCAGAAGGGAACCGCGAACGTTTTCGCAAAGATGTCGCAGCGGTGAGGGACGAACTGGTTCACTACCGCGAGTGGATCGCCAGCAAATCCGCAGGGCTTCCTGAGAAGGCCGCAGTCGGTCGCGAAGGCTATCTCTACTTCCTGAAGAATGTTGCGCTGATGTCGTACACGCCGGAACAGATGCTCACGATGGGGCGGCAGGAGTGGGATCGCTCCGTCGCCTTCGAGAGCTTCGCGCAGGCAGCCAACACAAATGTTCCGAAGATGCCGGTCTTTCCCAACGTCAACGTGCAGGTGGAGAGCGCGGACAAAGCAGAGCTGGCGATTCGAGAGTATCTCGTGAGCCACGGCATCCTCTCGGTGCCTGCCGAAGTGAAGCACTATCACGACCGCCCCATGCCCGCGTATCTTGCGCCGCTCGACTTCCTCGGCGTGACCGACGACCTTACCGGCCCCTCGCGGCTCGACCAGGACAGCTCAAGCTACAAGGACGACCCGACCAAGGCGCAAGGCTTCTTCAGCGTAGTCACCGCAATGGATACGCGCCCCCTGATGGTCCACGAAGGAATGCCGGGGCACTACTTCCAGATGGCGTGGAGCTGGCATCATCCCGATCCGATCCGCCGCCACTACTACGATTCAGAGTCCAACGAGGGCATCGGCTTCTACGCCGAGGAGATGATGCTTGAGGCGGGGCTCTTCGACGATGCTCCGAAGATGAAGGAGAGCATCTACAGCATGATGCGTCTGCGCGCCCTTCGGACCGAGGTGGATATCCGCCTCGCGCTTGGCACGTTCTCGCTCGAACAGGCCGCCGACTATCTCGCGACGACCGTGCCGATGGACATGCCGACGGCCCGCAGCGAGGCCGCGATGTTCGCCTCGACGCCAGGGCAGGCCATCACCTACCAGATCGGCAAGCTCGACATCGTCCGTATGCTCAGCGATGCGCGGCACAAGGAGGGAGACGCCTTCAGGCTGCAACGCTTCCACGACTACGTGTGGCTGAACGGCAACGTCCCCTTCGCCTTGCAGCGGTGGGAGATGCTGGGCAACGCGAGCGAGGTCCCGGCCATTCCAGCCACGTTCGCATGGACAGCGCACTAAGCTCCGGCCCTGTGTCTTCAGAAGCGAAACACAGGGCCGATCTGCACTCCCCAATTTGTAGAGTTGACGTAATTGTCATGCGAAAGGAACGAGAGCCTCGGTGGCGTTCCAATGCCATCGGGGTCGCGCTCCTGGCTCTTGAAGCGAATGAGCATCTGCATCGCCGTGGCGCGGATTCCGAAGTGATTGTTGAATCGAAGATCTCCGGAGAGCGTAGCCGCAGCGGCGAAGTTGTAGTTCCTCTTCAAAGCAGCCGGATCGGTTCCCGTCCGCGAGTAACTCGCGAAGCCCGGCGACAGGCCAACCTTGATGGCGTAGCGGTCGGTCGAGTAACCGGAGCGCACCCCGAAGGTTGCCGTCGTCAGGGTTCCTCCCACGCTGAGCGCTGAGCGCGGGCTTGCCTGCGGATAGATCGAAACATCGCTGACGAAGTCGAGGTAGCGCTTCATGCGGATGCCAAGCTCAACCCCGGCTCCCGTGGCGGTCTGACGGCAGTTCATGCAGTCGGAGTGGTTGGTCTGCAGCGCAAGGTCCGAGGAGTGGAGGGTCAGGTCGAAGTGCTCGACCGGCTCTGACGACATGGCGCGAACAAACTGACCGTGAATAGCCGACTCGTACTCGTCAGGATGCTCATAGTCGCGCCACCATGGATAATGTCCGCGCAGCATGTTCGCCAGCGAGCGCGGAGGATTCAGCGACGAACGGATCACCTTGTACCCGAAGCCGTCGGGGTGCCTCTGCACCAGCGGGTCGGTGATGTAGCGGTCGATCGTGTCCTCGCCCAGCATCCACAGCGTTCCGACGACAGGCGTGATGATGAAGTCCACCCAACCCGTATTGTTCGTGTAGGTCGCGTTCGGCTTCTCGCAGTAGTTGGCCGCCGCCGCGTTGTGCTTGTCGCAGCGGATGGGATAGGTGAATCCTCCCTGGTTGAAGATCGCGGTCTCCCCCAGAGGCCCTATCTCCCATTGCGTCGAGTAGACCAGGCTCCACAGAAAGGCGTGGTAGCGGCTGCGCCAGTACGCCGGGTCGCGAGAGATGCGAAGCGCCCGTCCGCGCGGGTCGTTCTGTATCTGGATGTAGCCCGAGATCGCTCCCTGGATCGGGTGGCCGATATAGTTCACCTGCACGCTGTCGCCGTCGTTCCAGCGACCCATGTTGAACTGCTGCAGCGAGGCCCAGTAGTCCGACCAGAATGGCTTGTTGAGCAGAAGATGACGGTCGTGCTGATCCGCCGTCATAATGCGGGTCGCATGTTGCAGCATCTCGAACGAGAGGGATTGCAGCAGCAATCCTTTCCAGTGAAAGGGCTCGACCGCTGGAGCGTGCACCGTGGTCTGATCGCCAAGCGCGACGACGTCATAGCCCCCTTCTTCAGAGGCGTGCGGCTGAACCAGCGAAGTCTGATTCACAAAGAAGGAGGGTTGCGGAGCATCAACCAGCTCGGCGGCTTCCTGGTGCGGAGGTTCGTTCTCAGGCAGTAGATCCCATTCCTGTCCTGCGCAGAAGCCGCTGATAAAAAAGAGAATGACCGGTAAGCACTGGCGAAACATGAATCCAGAAAAATTCCTTCAAAATTACTCAACGATAAGAGATGGGGTTTCGCGGAGAGTGAGCTGACGAAATCGAACAAGCAGGTCGCTCTCTGCCCAGTATTTTTTCAACTTTTCACCTACGATGCAAAAGGAGTTCCTTGGGCTGCCCCGTCTTCCTGATCTCTCCTGAACCGTTTTCCCGGTCCATCGCATACAATCGAAGGGAAACAGGATTCGCTTAAGATATGGCCGAAAAAGAAGCAGGCAGACCGCAGGGCAATACCGCCGTACCACCGGTTCCAGAGGCGTGGATCAGAACGGAACTGGCAAGAAATCCGCAGCGCCCTTATCCAATGGACTTCATCGAAGCAATCTTCACGGACTTCAGCGAGATTCACGGCGACCGCTCCTTCGGAGACGACCAGGCGATGTCCGCCGGGATGGCGCGGTTTCACGGCGAACCCGTGATGGTGATCGGCAACCTGAAGGGCCGTACCCTGAAGGAGCGCGTGGCACGCAAGTTCGGCTCGCCCGATCCCGAAGGCTATCGCAAGGCTCTTCGCGCCATGAAGATTGCGGAGAAGTTCTCGCGCCCCATCTTCACCTTCATCGACCTTGCGGGAGCTTACCCGGGCATCGGCGCGGAAGAGCGCGGGCAGGGCGAGGCAATCGCCCGCAACCTGCTCGAGATGGCTCGCCTACGCGTTCCGACTATCGCCACGATTACCGGCGAAGGCGGCTCCGGCGGGGCATTGGCTCTGGCCGTCGCCGACCGCGTGCTGATGCTTGAGAACTCCATCTACTCGGTGATCTCGCCCGAGGGATGCGCCTCGATCATGTGGAAGGACGCAAGCAGGAAGCAGCAGGCCGCCGAGGCTCTGAAGTACACCGCCGGAGACGTGCAGGCGCTTGGCTGTGTTGACGAAGTGCTCGCCGAGCCCGAAGGCGGAAGCCAGAACGATCCTGCCGCGGCGTTTGCCACGGTGGAGGAGAGGCTGCGATTCCACCTGACGACCCTGCGAACGCTCTCACTCGATCAGCTCCTTGAGGAACGCTACCGGAAGTTCCGCAATATCGCCCAGTTCTATACCAGCGAAGCCGCGGTTCCGGCTGCCGCCTCGACCGGCGTGTAACGGCTTCGCGCCACGGAGCAGAAGCTGTTGTCGTACTCCAATTCATCCATTCCGAAGCAGCGCACAGGGAAGGCGTTGCAGCTTGCCCGCTTTATCGCGGCGCTGGCCTGGGCTGTCTCCTCGCGTCTGCTGGCCTCCAGCTCGGCACGTGGAATCACGAGCCGCTTCAACCTCGACCTGCTTCATCCGCTGATGAGCGCGCTCTTCCTGCTCTTCCTTCTGGCGGTGGGGTTCGCGCTGCTGGAGATGATCGCCCGTCGGCCCTCGACCGCCCGCTCGGTGCTCGGCCTTCCCAAACGCGAAAGCTGGGGCAGGGAATGGCTGATCGGCGCTGCACTCGGCTGGGGAATGATCGTGCTGGCCGTTCTTCCCCTGGCCATCACGGGCAGCCTGCACGTTACTTTTTGGACCGACGCGGGTGTCCTGAAGCTCCTCACGGTCAATCTTCTGACCCTGCTCGTCTCGTCCCTGACGGTCGAGGTGGTCTTTCGCGGATACCCCTACCGCTGCCTTGCGGAGGCGATCGGTCCCATCGGCTCGACGCTCTGCATGTCCGTGCTCTTCGCGTTGATGCAGGTCGTCATTAACGGGGCGAACTCCACGGCGGCCTTCATCGCAATCCTCATGGGAGTTCTTTACTCTGTCGCATGGAACCGGACGCACGGCCTGTGGCTGGGATGGGGAATGCACTTTGCCTGGGTCGTCAGCCTTGGAACCCTCTTCGGGCTTCCGGTCAGCGGCACGGATGGAGCCTCGGTTCTCGTCCAGACGATGGCCTCAGGACGCCGCTGGTTCACCGGTGGGTCATACGGCCCGGAGGCGGCGTACCTGACCGCAGTGGCCTTGCTGATCGGGCTGATTGTTCTCGTCCGTGTGACGAAGGAGTACGCGTGGAACTACACGCATTCGCCGATCATCCCGGGCGGCTACCCGATGGAGGCGAAGCCTCCCGCCGCCCACGTCGCAATGGAGGAGCAGAGCCGTCCTGCGCTCGTGCAGATCCTGCCCAGCTCCCCCCAGGGAATGTCCTCCACGGGAAATCCTCCTCCCCCACCTCCGCCGCCCCCTCTCCCATAAGCCAGAAAACCCTTTTGCTCCGTCCCCTTGTCAAACGGGAAAAGAAGGCGCAATCTGTCAGTATTCGAGAGGTGCTTCCATGGCACACCCACACAAATGGACTCTCCTCGCCGGATGCATCGCGCTCGCGGCACCGGCGCTCCAGTCGCAGGTCTTTGTCGTTGGGGAAAAGACCGCCACGGCTGACATCTCTACCTCATTCACCCCGACTAATGTTCCCCTGTCAAAGGACAAGCTCAACGAGCGCGGTCGCCGCGAACTTGTCCGCAATCTCGAGGCCGAGCAGGGATTCGCGCACCGCCCGCTTCCAATTGGAGTGCTAAGCCTTCAGGCCAACGGCGAGCTTTCGCCCGGCGGCGACAAGTACCGCCAGATGATCTACCAGAAGGGACAGGCCGCCGCCCCTGGAGACCGCGTCGTCGTCACCGCGCTGAACATCAAGGGCGACCAGATCGTCCTCGACTTCAACGGCGGTCCCTATGCAAAGCACCGCTTCCTCAGCCACGTCCAGTTCAACGATGCTCCCGTGGCCTCGAACAACGCCGAGCGCCCGATGGGTTCGCGCATCACGTTGGTCTTTCCCGGTGGAGTCCCCGACATCTCGGCTCCCGAGGTAAAGGCGCTGCTGGAACCAATGGTGGATTTCGGCGTAAAGTCCAGCGAGCAGGCTTACGCCGACACGCTTCCTCCCCGGCTCCGCAACGCCATCGCGGCGCACGAGGTTCTCGTGGGGATGGATCGCCGCATGGTGCTGGCCGCGCTCGGCGCTCCCGAAAGCAAGGTGCGCGAGCAGGAGAGCGGCGACGCCAACGGCGCCCGCTACGAGGAGTGGATCTACGGCCACGTCCCGCAGACCGTGAAATTCATCCGCTTCACGGGCGACCGCGTGAAGTCGGTGGAGATCGCCGCGCTGGGCAAGCCCCTCGAAATTCACGATAAGAACGAGCTTGAGGATGCGGAGATGCCGTCCAACACCCGGCAGATCGCTATGGGAGACCGCGTTCCGAGCAAGGACGACGAGGAGGGAGGTAAACCGACTCCTCCGACGCTGCGGCTCCCCGGCGAGCCCGAGCCCGCCAACACGCAGGGCAAGGTGCAGTACCCGACAGACAAGGATGCGCAAAGGAAGGCCGACCGCCAGCCAATCCCCGCGGCTCCGGGCTCTCCGGTCGATCCCAACGCGCAGACTCCGCCCCCTTCGACGCCGCCAGCGTCAAGGCCGCAGGACATTGGACAGCCGCAGGTTCCTCGTTTGGGTCCGACCCCATAGCCATAGAGGTTGCAACGTTGTAAAATCATACGAGCCACAACCGCAGTTCTTCTCCTTCGATTTCTACCGAGGCCCCAGCCCGGACAATCCTGAGAAGTTCCGGATATCGCGAAGCTCTGCGTTCAATCGACCAGGGCGGATATCCCAGCGTGCGAGCCGAAACATCTGTACCAGGGAGAGCAAGATTATGGCGAAGATTGCCAAGACCGGCGACCGTAAGAAGGTCATGGATACCAACAAGAGCACGGATTGCCCGAAGTGCTCCAAACCGACCCGCATCGTAAAGCGCGTCAAGGACCGCGAGCGCGGGGTTCCCGGCGGCGTGTATATCTCCTGCTCGGCCTGCGACTTCTACGAGAAGCTCTAAACCATCGGGTGAAGAACTGTCAGAGAGGCCCCGAATCCGGGGCCTTTTCTGATGCCCGAATTCCGGCCTTTCCCGATAGAGGCCATCCACTTTAATGAACCAGAATCGTACAAAAAAATTACCGTTACATCCCTTGACGAGCGACTCGTCGACCGGGCAGACTCAAAACCGGAAAGTAGGGATTACCCTCATATGAGTACCATCAGCAGCAGCATTACCAGTTCTACTCCTCGTAGTCTTTCCTCCCTCCCCCGCTTCGACCGCCCCACCTATCTGATGTGTTCGCCCCAGTGGTACGACGTCGATTACGTCATCAACCCATGGATGGCGGGGAACCTTCACCGTCCCTCGCGCGACCTTGCGTTCGCCCAGTGGAAGGAGCTGCACACCCAGCTTCACCGCATCGCCGACGTGCGCCTGATCCACGGCCAGCCGGGCTCGCCCGATATGGTCTTCGTGGGGCACGCCGCCCTGGTGCAGCACGGCATCGCCGCGCTTTCGAGCTTCGCCCACCCCCAGCGCCAGACCGAGGAGCCGCACCTTCGCCGCTGGCTCGAGTCCGCAGGCTTTCTCCTCTGGGAGACCCCCCGCGAGACGGCCTTCGAGGGTGAGGGAGACGTCCTGTTCGACGCGACCGGCGACCGTCTGTGGGCCGCTCACGGAGTCCGCACCTGCCTGCAGAGCCACCGCCACGTCGCCGACGCCTGGCACACCGGCGTGACCTCGCTGCACCTGGTCGATCCGCGCTTTTACCATCTCGACACCTGTTTCGCCCCGCTCTCGGGCGGCCACGCGCTCTACTTCCCGGGGGCCTTCGACAAGCCGTCGCTCGCGAAGATCGAGGCGGCCTACGCCCCGGAGATGCGCATCGTCGTCACCGAGTCCGAGGCGGCGCACTTCGCCTGCAACGTCATCAACATAGGGCGCGACATCATCATGGGTACGACCGCCAGCAACCTGGCGACGCGGCTGGAGATGCAGGGCTACAACGTCACCGAGGTCAACCTCAGCGAGTTCATCCGCGGAGGAGGGGCGGCCAAGGCGCTTGCGCTTCGCCTCAGCGACTCCCGCGTGACCCACGGCCTCTAGTCTTACAGGGGAATTTCTCTAAATCGGGCGGTTCTGGACCGAGGCAATCTCGTCCAGGATCGCCCGCGCTGCTTCTGCGGGGTTTGCGGCCCGGGTGATCGGGCGTCCCACGACCAGCAGGGAAGCTCCTCGCGCGATGGCCTCGGACGGGCTGGCGATGCGGCGCTGGTCGTCCACGGAGGAGCCGGAGGGGCGGATTCCCGGCACGACGAGGATCGTGTCGGGGCCGGTCGCCTGCCGAATGGCGGCAACCTCCTCGGCCGAGCAGACCATTCCATCGACGCCGGAATCCTTGGCCAGCCGTGCCAGCCGAAGCGCCTGCTCGCCAGGGGAGGCGGTGACCCCAATCGAATCAAGTTCTCCCGCGTCCATGCTGGTCAGCACCGTTACAGCCAGCAGGCGGGGCGCTCCCGGAGCCTGCGCGGCCTCGGCTGCGGCCTCGAGCATCGCCCGGCCTCCGAAGCCGTGGATCGTCAGCAGCTCGACGTTCAGCGAAGAGACAGAGCGCACGGCCCCGGCCACGGTGTTTGGGATGTCGTGCAGCTTGAGGTCAAGGAAGATGCGGAAGCCGCGGTCGCAGAGCGATTCGATAAGGGAGTTTCCAGCGGCGTAGTAAAGCTCCATCCCGACCTTCAGCCAGCGGCAGGTGCCTTCCAGGCGGTCTACAAGCTCGAAGGCCGAGCGAGAGTCGGGAACGTCGAGGGCGACGGCAAGCTGATCGTGCGGGGAGCTGAAACTGGCGGGAAGGAGATTGTTCTTCACAGCTTCAGTCTAGCCCGAACAGGCCCGTGTGCGCTGGACTGAAGCTGTGCAAGAGGGGTGAAGCGGGAGCTTAGAGTCCCCGCTCAACCGAGACCGGCACTTGTAGCTGCGCGATCAGTTGCTTTGCCATCTCAGGATCGCCGGGCTGAAGTGTTTCCAGCTTGACCTTCGCGAGTCCCTTGATGCCAACCGCTCGGGCTGCCCCATAGGAGAGATCGATAATACGACTCCCAAGGACAGGACCCCGATCGTTTACCCGAACGAACACAGACTTGCGGTTCGTCAGATTGGTTACACGGATCCAGCTTCCAAGGGGAAGGCTTCGGTGCGCGCAGGTGAGAGCATTCATATCGTACTTCTCGCCATTGGCAGTCTTCTTACCCTGAAACGGTGTTCCGTACCACGACGCCTGGCCAATCTGGTACCAGTGACGTCCCTTACCTGACTGCTGCGAATTCGTTACCGGGTTCTTGTCCGCAGCACCAGGATCACTTGCTGACGCCGAAACTCCCAGCGCCAGAAGCAGTGTCACGATAGCAACTCCACGCCGGGGCGAGACAGAAACGTCTCTCAGCTTCGCAGGAATTATCTCCATGCCACCTCCTTCTAGTATTGTCCGGGGCAGAATCAGCTAAGTCAATCAGCGATCAAGGGTTATATCCGGGTACTCTCTTGCCCGATCCTGCCCGCTGTGCTAAAGGAAATCGGCGGCGGTCGTATCGATATTCGGCCTATAATCTACCGTTTCTGGGCGATTTTCAACCCTTTTGAGACAGAAGCGAACCAATCCTGCTAATTTTCGGAAAGTTACAAAAAAAGCTTCCCCGGCCTTAAAACCGGGCGGGAGAGCTGTTTTTTTTAGCGAATGCCTTTATGCGGACCGTTCTCACCATCGCGGGCTTCGACCCCTCCTCCGGTGCTGGAGTCACGGCGGACCTGATGGTCTTTGCGGCGCACGGCCTCTTCGGAACCTCCGCCATCACCAGCCTGACGGTGCAATCGACCACGGGAGTTCGGGACAGCCAGCCGGTTTCGCCGGAGATTCTGCGGGAAACGCTCGACTGCCTTCACGAAGACCTGCCGCCCGCCGGGGTCAAGCTGGGGATGCTGGCCACCGAAGGAGTCGTATCCACCACCGCGGACTATCTTGCGCGGCTCGAAAAACTCTCACCCGAGGCAACGGTCGTCGTCGATCCTGTGCTGCGCTCCAGCTCGGGGAAAGAGCTACTCTCAGCCGAGGGGCTTTCCGTTCTGAGGGAGCGGCTGCTTCCGCTGGCGGGATGGGTCACTCCCAACATGGACGAGCTGCAGCTTCTCTCGGGAAGAACGGTTTCTCGTCGCGAGGATGTGCTTCCGGCGGCGCAGGCCCTGGCCGAGATGTATCCCTCTTTGAATATTCTGGCCACCGGAGGCCATCTGGACCGCCCCGACGACCTGCTGCTGATCGCGGGAGAGGAGCCGGTGTGGATCGAGGGAGAGCTGGTCGAAAGCCGCTCGACCCACGGGACCGGCTGTGCGTTTTCGAGCGCGCTGCTAAGTCGCCTGGTGTTGGGCGATGCTCCGGAGGAGGCGGCGAGGGCTGCCAAGCGGTACGTCACCGAGGCGATCCGCAGGGCTGTTCCTCTCGGCTATGGACACGGCCCACTGAACCATCTCTGGCCCCTTCGGTAGCGTCCAACAAGGTAAGGTCGAAGGTTGTTCTGGCCGATAGGGAAGAGTATTGGAGGTTCTGCCATGTCGGTTTTCCCTGATTCCCAAACCCCGCCTGTGCTGGACGAAGTAAGTCGAGGGATGGCGCTGGAGTTTCTGGCGAACGGAGCGGAGTACCTGGTGAACTCCCGTGTGTATACAGAGACGGTGACACAGCCCGCACTGGATTGGGAGGCTGTTCACATCCTGCTCCGGTTGAGTCGCGAGGTCTTCGAGGAGCACGTAGGGCCGAGCCAGAGGGTCTGCTGAGTCAGAGCACTTGCGAAAAACGCATAACTTCTGCTCCGGGAGTTGCGATTTGCGCATACTCCCGTCCCCCGATGAACCTGCTAACCTTAACCCCATGCCTCTTACGCTCGTTTTGAATGGTCAGCCGCGTGTCTTCGAGTCCCTCTCTGCATCCTCCAGCCTGAGTGATCTGGTTCAGGAGCTGGGCCTGAAAGGCGACCGCGTGGCGGTGGAGCACAACGGGGAGATTGCCTCAAGAACCGTGTGGGGGGAGACTGCTCTGACCGAAAACGACAAGCTCGAGATCGTCCACTTTGTCGGCGGCGGCGTCTCCTAAGATTTCTGTAAACAGTGAAATAGAGCTACAAGCTCACGAAGCAGACGAGGATGCCTTGCCAGTTTCTTTCAAAAGCAGCTTCTCCCACTGTTCGCCATAATCGTTCCATCCCCCAAGAGATTTGACCTTCTCGAGCGAAGCCTCGCGCATCCTGCGTTGCAGGTCGCGGTCGTCGGCCATCTGCTGTAGCCTGAGCGCCAGAGCGTCGGGGTCGCGGATGGGGACGATGAAGCCCTCCACGCCGTCGGTGTACAGGTTTTCCGCCCCGGTGTTGGTGGAGGCGATGACGGGGCAGCCGCAGGCCATCGCCTGTCCCATGACCATGCCGAAGCCGTCCTCGATGCTGGGCAGAACCAGCACGTGACTGCGCTGCATCCACGTAGCGAGCTGGGGCTGGGGGAGCGAGCCGAGAATCTCGACGTTCTCCTGGGGTAGCTTCGAGAGGATGGAGGCCATCTCCGGGCCCATGCCGCCGATGAGCCGCAGGCGTTTTTTCGGATGCTGGAGCTTCGCAAATGCCTGAAGGAGGTAGGGGATTCCCTTGCGAAGATTGACTCCCCCGGCAAAGAGCACGTCGAAAGTCGCGTCATCGCCGTCCGACGGAGGCTCGGCGGGCTGGAAGCGTTCCAGGCGAACGCCGTAGGGAATCAGGCGAAGCTTTTCGGCGGGGACGCCCATCTCGACGAAGGAGCGCGCCGCAAAATTGGAAGGAACGGTGATGAGGTCGGCGACCTCGTAGATCTCCTCTTCGCGGACGGTGTCTCGCTCGTCGCTGACCGGAAGATCGACCCCCCAGCGTTGGTACTCGTCGGTGACGATTCTCTCCTGGTAGCGCTGATGCGAGGAGCCACGGTCGCAGAGGAAGAGGCCGCCGCGTCGCTGGACCTCGCGTCCGGTCTTGAGCCCCGCCCCGGAGATGGCGATGAAGGCATCGCAGGAGGGAACCCTCCGCAGTGTCCACTCGTCGAAGGCGAGGGCGTTGGTGTAACCAAGATTGTCGAGGAGCCAGCGTCCGCCGAGATGGTACTTCTGCAGTAGGAACTCTGTGGTGTGAAGCCAGGGGAAGGTCTGAACCTTTGCGTGAGGAATGCCTTCGCGTTGCAGCCTGCGCCAGGGAAAGGTCGAGTAGATGACCTCAAGGTGTCCGCGGCGTTCCAGTTCGCGAGCCAGCTCAAAGTGATGAAAGACGCCAAAGACAGCCTGGACTATTTTCATGAAGGACGGGGAGGAGTCTCCTTTTGTCGATACTAACAAAGGGAGAGCAGAGACTCTGCGTCAGGCCTTCCTGTGCCAGGTGTTCTCCGGCGACATGACGGAGCGGATACAGGACTCCACCTTGCGACGCACCTCGGCGTCGTTCATGCCGATAGGATCGAAGTAGCGGTTGAGGATGACGCCGTCGAGCATGGAGCCGATCTGAGCAGTGAGGGAGCGGCGTTCGTCCGGGTCGTCGCTCAACAGCTCCGGAAGAAGCTCGAGCTTTGCGGCTCCGGCTCCGCTGGTACACATGGTCTGGTGAAGATCGGCGAGTCGCTTGCGCTTGTGCGGATGATGGATCGCATACATCTTGAACTCGATGTAGAGCAGGGCGCGGTCGCGGTTGTTGATAATGGCTTCCATGTTTTCGATCAGCATGGTGACACGATCTTCATGCGAGGAGGTCTGCGTAAGATGGCTCATGTACCGCTGCTTGTCAGCCAGAATGTCCTCTTCGAAGATGGCGAAGAAGACGTCTTCTTTATCCTGAAAGTGCGCGTAGAAGGCACCCCTGGTTTTACCTGCGGCAGAGGCGATGTCCTGAAGCCGGGCAACCTCGAAACCGTCGCGTGTAAAGATATGTCTGGCGGCACTAATCAACTCCTGTCGTGTAAGGAGAGCGCGCTCTTGTTTTTCCACTCGTGTTTTGCGGGGTGCTCGAGGTTTTCCTGAATCCACGATGCCTCCCTCCGCATCGCATAGATACATACGTGTATGTCTTTTTTATCATGTAGCTCATGAAGTTTGATACAGACATGAGCAGGAGGAATTGAATGACTCGCGCAAAGAGCCCGCAGGGCCAGAACAGATTGATCGGTTTCACCGCACTGATGGGAGCCATCCTGATTGCAGGATGCAAGACGGAAGCTCCGGCACCGGCGGCAGGAGGGGCCCTCCCGGTATCTGTGATCAAGGTGCAGTCGCAGAGCGTTCCCCTTGAGAACTCGTGGGTCGGCACGATGGACGGCAACGTCAACGCGCAGATTCAGCCGCAGGTTTCAGGCTACCTCGTGCAGCAGCTCTACAAGGAAGGCACGGTCGTGCAGAAGGGGCAGGTCCTCTTCCAGATCGATCAGCGTCCCTTCCAGGCGGTGCTCGACCAGGCGCAGGCGCAGGTCGCGCAGGCCCAGGGTGCTTTGGGACAGGCACAGGCACAGCTTGAGCTGGCAAAGATTAACGTGAACCGCGATACGCCTCTCGCAGCTCAGAGGGCCATCGCGCAGAGCACGCTGGACAATGAGAAGCAGCAGCTGATGCAGCAGGAGGCCGCCGTCAAGGCAGCCGAGGCGCAGATTGCAGCGGCGAAGGCCGCGGTCGAAACCGCGAACCTGAACCTTGGCTTCACGCATGTTCGCTCGCTGATTACCGGCGTTGCGGGACAGGCCACGACGCAGGTCGGCAACCTTGTGAGCCCGCAGTCGGTGCTGACCTCGGTCTCGCAGATGGACCCGATCCGCGTGTACTTCTCCATCTCGGACGCCGAGTATCTCGGCCTGAGCAAGCGGCTGAAGAATGGCGGCAGCGACCTTCTGAAGAGCGCGGCGGATGTTCCGCTAACGCTGCACCTCGCGGATGGAAGCGCGTACGGCAAGCCCGGAAAAATCATCTTCGTCGATCGCCAGATGAACCAGCAGACGGGAGCGATCCGCGTTGCGGCGACCTTCCCGAACCCCGGCAATGTGCTGCGCCCCGGACAGTTCGGACGCGTCTCGGCCAACACCGAGGTTCGTCAGAACACGGTCATGATTCCGCAGGCGGCCCTAGCCGACATGCAGGGACAGAAGCAGGTCTTCACCGTTGGCGCGGATAACAAGGTTCATGTCGTCACCGTCACGGTTGGACCGGAGATCGGCACGGATGTGGTCATCCTGAACGGACTTCAGCCTGGCACGACGATCATTACCGATAACCTGCAGAAGCTTGGCGAGGGAGCCCCTGTCGCTCCGCACGCGGCCGCCCCTGCTGCGGCTGACGCCAGCAAGCCGACCGGAGGGAAGTAATGTCGAAGTTTTTTATTCGCCGGCCCATTGTGGCGATCGTGATTGCAATTCTCACGGTCATCCTGGGTACCGTATCCATGCTGACGCTGCCAACAGCGCAGTTCCCGGATATCGCTCCGCCTGAAATCTCGGTGACCGCGAACTATGCGGGCGCTGACGCGAAGACGCTGTTGCAGTCGGTTTCGACTCCGCTGGAGCAGCAGATCACAGGCGTCGACAACATGCTCTACATGTACTCGGTGAATGCGAACAATGGACAGTCGCAGATCTTCACCGACTTCGATGTAAAGACGAACCCCGACACCGACCAGATTCTGACGCAGCTCCGCGTCTCGCAGGCGCAGGCGCAGCTTCCGGCGCAGGCGACTGTGGGCGGTATCACCGTGCAGAAGTCGCTGACCTCGCCGCTGATGATCGTCGCGCTCTCGTCGCCTGAGGGAAGGTATGACGCGTCGTTTCTCACGAACTACGCGATCATCAAGCTGCAGGACGAGATCACGCGCGTTCCCGGCGTGGCCCGTGTGCAGGTCTTCGGTGGACAGTACGCTCTGCGTGTCTGGGTAAAGCCGGACCAGCTTGCGAAGCTCGGCGTCACCGCGCCTGAGATTATCGCTGCGCTGCAGACGCAGAACAACGTGAACCCGGCAGGTCAGATCGGCGGCGATCCCGCTCCTGAAGGCCAGCAGTTCACGTACACCGTCCGCACGGAAGGCCGTCTCGTAACTCCCGAGGAGTTCGAGAAGATCGTCGTGCGCGCGAACCCTGACGGCTCGGTGCTGCACCTGAAGGATGTTGCCCGCATCGAGCTGGGATCGCAGTACTACACGCTGAACGGTCGCTATAACAAGGCTCCCGCGGGCGTCTTCGGCGTCTATCAGCTGCCGGGATCGAACGCGGTGCAGACGGCGAAGCTCGTCACGCAGCGCATGCAGGAGCTGTCCGCAAACTTCCCGTCCGGGCTGAAGTACGACATTCCGCTCGATACGACGAAGGCGGTTACGGCAGGTCTGCATGAGATCGTCATCACGCTGGTCGAGGCGCTTGTTCTCGTCGTCATCGTGGTGTTCATCTTCCTGCAGGGCTGGCGCGCTACGCTGATTCCGCTGCTGGCCGTGCCGGTATCGCTGGTCGGTAGCTTCATCATCTTCCCGCTGCTGGGCTTCTCGATCAACACGCTGTCGCTGTTCGGACTCGTGCTGGCTATCGGACTCGTCGTCGACGACGCCATCGTCGTGGTCGAGGCCGTGGAGCATCATATCGAGCAGGGAATGACTCCCGTCGATGCGACATACAAGGCCATGGAAGAGGTGTCCGGCCCGGTCGTCGCCATCGCGCTGATTCTGGCGGCGGTGTTCATTCCGACAGCCGCGATCCCCGGCATCACCGGGCGACTGTATCAACAGTTCGCGATTACGATTGCCATCTCGGTTGTCATCTCGGCCTTCAACGCTCTGTCGCTCAGCCCCGCGCTGGCCGCTCTGCTGCTGAAGCCGAAGAGCGAGAATCATGGAAGCGGTCTCCTGGGACGCTTCTACAAGTGGTTCAACCGCCTCTTCGGGCGCGCGACCGACAACTACATTTCCACCTCGAAGATCATGGTCCACAAGGCCGGATTCTCCATGATTCTTCTGATCATCACCGGTGTCGCCGCCGTGCTGCTGGGAGGAAGGCTGCCGACAGGCTTCATTCCGACCGAAGACCAGGGCTATGCCTTCGTCGCATTGCAGCTTCCGGATGCGTCATCGCTTCAGCGCACCGATCAGGCCGCGCTGAAGGTTTCGGATGCCCTGCTGAAGACCCCCGGCGTTCGCGGCGTCATTCAGGTCAACGGCTTCAGCCTTCTGACGCAGACGCAGAGCACAAACACCGCCTTCTTCTTCGTTGCTCTGAAGGACTGGGATCTGCGTAAGTCGAAGGAAGAGCAGTTCGAGGCGATTCAGGGAAGTATGGCGCGGCAACTGGCGGCCAATCCTGACGGCATTGCCTTCAGCTTCCCGCCACCATCGATTCCTGGTGTCGGAACCTCGGGTGGTGTCACCTTCGTCCTGCAGGATCGCTCCGGCAACGACGACCCGAACTTCCTGACGCAAAACCTGATGACCTTCCTTGGGGCCCTCAAGAAGCGTCCGGAGATCATGGTGGCGATTCCATCGTACCTGCCTGCCGTGCCGCAGCTTTATGCTTCGGTCGACAAGGACAAGGTCGTGCAGCAACAGGTCGCTCTCTCCGACGTCTACGCCACCATGCAGACGTTTATGGGCGGTTACCTGACGAACTACTTCAACAGGTTCGGTCGTCAATGGCAGACCTATGTTGAGGCGGAGTCCGACTCGCGCAGTAAGATCGAGAACATTAATCAGTTCTACGTCCGAAGCGCGAACGGCAGCCAGGTTCCGCTGTCTGCACTGGTCAACGTCAAGAAGATCAACGGACCGGAGTTTATCTACCGCTTCAACGAGTACAACGCGGTCACGATCAATATCTCCGGTGCGCCGGGGTATAGCTCGGGCCAGATCATGAGTGCGCTCGAGACGACCTTCAAGCAGTCGATGCCCGAAGGTATGGGCTTCGACTACTCGGGTATGTCGTATCAGGAGCACAAGGCCGCGCAGGGACTTCCCGCATGGGTGGTCTTCGCGCTCTCGATCGTCTTCGTCTTCCTGATTCTGGCCGCGCTTTATGAGAGCTGGACGCTTCCGTTCAGCGTTCTGCTGAGCACGCCGGTCGCGATTCTTGGAGCTTATCTTGCGATGAACGTGCGAGCGTTCGAGAATGACGTCTTCGCCACGATTGGTCTGGTCATGCTGATCGGCCTTTCGGCAAAGAACGCCATTCTGATCGTCGAGTTCGCAAAGCTGAACTACGAGAGTGGGCAGAGCATCGCCGATGCCGCGCTGAACGCAGCCCGTACGCGTTTCAGACCGATCATCATGACGGCGCTGGCCTTCATCTTCGGCTGCTTGCCGCTGTGGTTCGCCGAGGGAGCCGGTTCGGTTTCGCGCCGTATTCTCGGCACGGTGGTCGTCGGCGGAATGACACTGTCCAGCGTCATCGGCATCCTGTTCATTCCGGTCACGTTCTCGTTCGTGGAATACGTCTCGCACCGCTATACGAAGGGCGGGAAGGGAACCACGATGGACTCCAAGCCTAACTTCGATCCTGTCGCCGCTGGAAAGGCCGCAGGAATACATCAGGAGCGTAACGATCAGACTCCTGGAGGTCACGCATGAGAAAGTCTCCGAAACTTCCGATCGGCGTCCTTGGGCTGGCCAGCCTGCTTGTGCTGGCCGGCTGCAAGGTCGGTCCGAAGTATGCTCGTCCGCAGGTTCCGGCTCCTCCCGCATTTCGCGGAGCCGACGACGCTGCTGTAGCGACCGACGCGAAGGACTCGATCGGCGATCAGCAGTGGTCGCAGGTCTTCAAGGAGCCTGAACTGCAGGCCCTTATCACCAAGGCGCTTCAGAACAACTACGATGTCCGCATCGCAGCGCAGCGAGTGCTTGAGCAGCAGGCGCAGGTGAAGATCACCCGCGCACAGCAGTTCCCGACAATCAGCGCTGGCGGCTCGGGCATCGGGGCGTATGCTCCGGGGCTCAGCTCGCTTACCGGTGGGGATAGCAACTCCAACGATGGCTCGATCTCTGTTGGAAGCTTCAACCTGTCGGCGGCGTGGACCCCTGATTTCTGGGGGCTCTACCGCAGGCAGACCGAAGCCGCTCGCGATACGCTTCTGGCCCAGGAGTGGGCTCGGAAGGCAGTGCGCCTGACGCTGGTGCAGCAGGTGGCGACGACGTACTTCACGTTGCGCGCTCTGGACTCGCAGCTCGCCATTGCGGAGCAGACGGTCAAGTCGCGGCAGGATTCGGTTGACCTGACACGTCGTCTTGCCGATGGCGGCTCCGTTCCTCTGTCGGACCTTCGGCAGGCGGAGCAGCTGCTCTACACGGCGACCTCACAGATTCCGCAGCTGAAGCAGCAGATCCAGCAGAATGAAAACGCTCTGCAGCTGCTGCTCGGCGAGACGCCGGGGTCTGTGGCTCACACCGATCCCAACGCTCTACTTCCTCCTCCGGCGAACCTTCCGGTGGGTGTGCCTTCGCAGCTTCTGGAGCGTCGTCCTGACGTCCAGCAGTCGGAGGCACAGCTGATGGCGGCGAATGCCAACATCGGCGTGGCGCGAGCGCAGTTCTTCCCGCAGCTTTCGATCAGCGCCTCGGGCGGTGTCGGAGGCGACAACTTCCCGGATATGTTCAAGTCCGGGGCGGAGACGGTCTACGGCATCGGGTCGTTGGCGCAGCCTCTGTTCGCGGGCGGCAAGCTTCGCGGCCAGCTCCAGATCGCCCAGGAGACGAAGAAAGAACTGGTCCTGAACTATCAGAAGACCATTCTCACCGCCTTCCGCGATGTGTCGAATGCACTGATCGCCGCGGACAAGCAGCGTGCGTATCGCGAGCAGCAGGAGAAGCTCGTGGTGGCTGCGCAGGATGCCACGAGGCTCGCGCGCATCCGCTACCAGGGCGGAGCGACGGCGTACCTCGAGGTGCTCACCACGGACACGAACCTGTTCCAGGCGCAACTGAACCTCGCGCTTGCACAGCAGAACGAGGCGCTTTCTCTGGTGCAGCTCTACGCTGCGCTTGGAGGCGGCTGGCAGTAAGACTCCTTCTCAGCTCCGGGGAAACGCTATCTTGTTGTTCCCCGGGGAGATTTCATTCCGTAGAAAGCAGCGACCTGCGATGCACTTCAGGTCGCTGCTTTCTTTTAATACTGCAAGCATGGAAATTCCGGGTATTCTTGGCAACGTCAATGGTTACAGCCCTGAGAGGAGCCCGAGCGATGCGATCGTTGGTGTGGCTGCGCACGATTCTTCTGTTCTCGCTGGTGTGTTTTCTGGCGAGTTGTTCAGGTGGCGGCTCGAAGGGAACAACGACTGCGAGCAGCGCGAATCCTCCCTCGAGTGGCAGCAATCCTCCTGCAAGCGGCAATCCTCCATCTGGGAGCAATCCACCTTCGACGGGCGATCCCTCCGGAGGCAGTAATCCTCCTGCAAGCGGCAATCCGCCTTCGAGTGGCGATCCTTCTTCTGGAAGCAACCCGCCTTCCAGCGGGAATCCTCCAGACAGCGGAAATCCTCCCTCAAGTGGGACGAATCCTCCTTCAGGAGGCAATCCACCGGATAGCGGCAGTAACCCTCCATCTGGAAGTAATCCGCCATCGAACGGCGGGACTCCACCTTCGGGTGGGACGAATCCTCCATCGGGTGGGAACCCGCCTTCTGGTGGAAATCCTCCATCTGGAGGCACGACACCCCCTGCTGTGAAATATGGCCTGGTGCAGGGAGGAGTCGTTCCGGTAAGCGGGGCCTCCGTCCAGATGTATGCGGTAGGAACCACAGGCGATGGATCGGCGGCGACACCGCTCTTTGCAACGCCGTTGACTACGGATTCTGATGGGAAGTTCGATTCCGCGGGGGCCTATACCTGCCCGACGGCCGACACGCTGGTGTACATGGTGGCGACCGGAGGCGATCCAGGGAATGCTACGGGCTCGGTGAATCCGCAGATCAGCATGATGGCAGCCCTGGGGCGCTGCGGCGACCAGACGCCGACGACCAACGTGACGATCAACGAGGTGACGACCGTCGCCGCGGTATGGATGCTGGCTCCTTACATGCAAAGCGCGACCGCAATCGGCGCAGACAGCAGCCATCCGGAGATGCTGGCCGCCGCCTTCCAGATGGCGCTGCTGCTGGCGAATCCTGCCACTGGTGCTACTCCCGGAGCCAACGCTCCCAATGATGCGACCCTGCCGATCGCCGAGATCAATACGCTTGCCGATATTCTGTCGGCCTGCGTGGACTCTACCGGAGGAGCAGCCGGGGACGGCTCTGCCTGCGGAACCCTGTTCAGCGCGGTAACACAAACGAACGGCATTCCTCCGAGCAACACGTTGAGCGCGGCGTTGCTGATTGCAAACAATCCGATGCAGGGAATTGCGACTCTATACGGATTGCTGCCCGCGAATCCGCCATTTCAGCCGGTGCTGACATCAGCCCCCGCAAGCTTTACGCTTCCGACGACCTTTCCCTCGGGATTGGCTGTGTCGCCGAACCCTGCATCGTTTCCGAACATTTATGTAGGGCAGGTCTCGCAGCTGTTCGTGAATCTGACCAATCACAGCAGCTCGGAGGTTCACTTCCAAGAGTTGGTGCTATCCGGTGCGAATGCGACGGAGTTCACTATCTTCCCGAATTCAGGCGGGAGCAGCTGCAGCACGACTACGGCACTGGCTGCTGGTACAACCTGCGTGATTTTGGTGGAGAGCACACCTGTTAGCGCAGGAACGAAGATGGCTGATCTTACTATCGTCAGCGACGCACAGAATCCTCTGATTCATGTGGCGCTGAACGGGCAGGGAAGCGACTATGCTCTCACCTTCTCCCCGAGCTCTCTCAGCTTCCCGAGCACTCCGGTAGGGACGACCACGGTGCCCCAGATGGTTACCGTGACGAATCATGCGAGCCTTCCCATCTCTCTCGGCGCGCAGTTAGTCGGCGCGAATAGTGCGATGTATGTCCTGGGTACATCGAGTTGCTTATCGGCGACTCTCGCCGCCGGAGCCAGCTGCACGTTCCCTGTGCTGTTCCGGCCAACCACCGTGGGGACACTCGATAGCACCATTCAGTTCACAGGGGGATTCAGCGTTTCGCTGCATGGCACGGGCCTGGCCTCCACGGCTCCTTTGCCGCTGTCGTTTTCGTCCACGTCGCTTGCGTTCCCGGATACGATGCCTGGCCTCTCTACGCTTCCGACGCCTTTGACGATCACAAACGTCGGATCGACCGCAGTGGATGTTGCTGTTCAGCTGGTCGACGAGCAGGGACAGCCGGAGACTGACTCGGTCTTTTACGTAGGGTCTACCCCATCGTGCCTGGACCTGAGACCAGCCGCAAGCTGCAGAATCTCTGTTGTCTTCGCTCCGATTGCCGCCGGTCTTCGGACCCCGGTCCTGCGCTTCCTGAGCATTCCCGCAGGGGCAGGCGATTGGGGTTCGCCCGCTGGGCGGACTCAGACCGTTGCCCTGAGTGGAACAGGGCTTGAGCGGACGGGCGGTCCCTTGACGCTGAGCCCGAGCGGAGGACTGTCCTTCAGCCAGTACGGAGCTGCACAAATAGCCACGCTCGAGAATGACGGGGATACCCCGGTTACTATCCTCTCTATCAATTACATGAACAACACCTGCGGCACGACGCTGGCCGCTCATGCGCAGTGCCAGATCTCCGTCGATGGAACGTATGGAAACGTGACAGTCGACGCGACCTCATCGGCAACGCCATACACTTTGCCGGTCTCCGTTCCGCCTGACCCGGTGACCATCCATGATGGCGTCGTGGTCTTTCAGACTACACCCATTGGGGGATACTCGACGGCCGAGTTCAGCAGCTCTGGAGGGGTTTCGGCGACGGTCCTTCAAGGGCAGAACTCATATGAGTTTGCAGGCGATTCGTGCTCGGTAAACGTACATATGGATTGCTTTGCTACCGTGAGCTTTGCTCCTATCAATCCAGGCCTGCGACATGCTCTCGTCAATGTAACCAGTACGGCGATGTTCGGTTCCCCCACAACCATGTACAGGCTGCTTGGTTTTAGCGGAGATAAGGCCGGGGCCGATTTCACGCTTACTCAGAATGACTTCCCGAACGTAATCGTTCCCGGTTATGTGGGGATGGTTACGTTGACGAACACAGGAACAAATCCGCTGCTGCTGTACCAGGCAAACCCGACACAAACCGCTCAGACCCTGGGAGCTGGCTTTTCCGGATGTTATGGGATGTCCTTTCAGCTAGGCGACTCGAATGTTTACGGTGACGTCTCGTATTCCGGCATCTATGTTCCTGTGGGGCAAAGCTGCACGCTCGCAGTTTACTTCAGCGCCAGCCAGGGAACCGGAACCCAGCAGCAGTCCTTCTCCTTTACGGATGCTTTTTCCCAGATTGCGCGGGGGCTGCAATTTACAGGAGAGGCCGGGGCGCAGGAAGCTGCTCCTACGATCTCCGGCAGCACGGACGTGGGAGAGGTTCCTCTTGGAGAGCCGACCACGCCGATCTCACTTACGATCAATGCTCCGAACGGCGATGGTGTAACGCTGGGGGAGGTGACTACGTCTCCCAGCACGGGCATAGCTTACACGATCGATCCCGGCACCTGCGCCCAGCAGACGCCATGCCAGATTACCGTATCGGCCACACCTTCGGTCGGCAACACGTTTTCCATCTCTTCCACGATCTACGATCCGATCACTGGTCTGAGTACCCCGGCAGTCCTGTTGCAGGGGTTCGGTGGTCACCTGATTCGAGGCACATTCGTTCCATCGACAGTCTACTTTGACCCGCAGAAGGTCAACACGACCTCAGCGGTTCACACAGTTACAGTAATAAATACGGGCCATGCGCCGCTGATTATTACTGGGGTCACTGTGAACGGCTACGGAGCGCCGGACTTTTCCGTGGATAGCAGCGCCTGCACTCAGTCTGCAATCCCTGTAGAGGGAAGCTGTTCGCTCTCCGTGACATTTACGCCGAATAGTGCGGACGATCGATTGGCTACGCTGCAACTTATCAGCAACGAGCAAACACCATCTTCGGTGTCGCTGTCTGGCTACGGGACACAGTAGCGGAAGGCTCTCCTCCGCCATCCATCAACGGAGATTGAGGGTCACCATTCCCTCCATGTCTTCCTCTTCGAAGACAAGCTCGGAGACGCGATACGCCCTGTAATTCGCGACCCAATGCGTAATCAATCCGGCGACGGCAAGTGCAAGGAATAACCGCGCGAAGGTTCCCGGATGGTCGAGCGTGCGGCCTTCAAAGCTGGCTGCATCGCGAATCCATTGGATGGAACCGAAGAGTGTAGGCCAGAAGACAAAATGCAGATTCGCCTTGCCGGGCATGTAGGAGCAGGCGAAGGATATCTTGCGAAAGGCGAAGAGGCACAACTCAATGATGAGTGCTCCAAGCAAGGCCATGAGGGCAAGGTGCGCCATGACTGCGTGCGTGGAGTAATTGCGTTTGAAGACTGCAACGGAGAGAAACACAAGCGAGGGCACGATACAAATCGCGAAGAAGGATACACGCACCGCACGGTGATAATGCCAGAAGGGACGTACCTGGGTCAGGCGGAAGATCCAGTTGGCGCGTAACGAGATGGGAATCCCGACTACAATTCGTAGCGCGAAAATGCTGAGTGAGATGATAAGGATGCTGGCGAGCAGGTAGGTCAGACTGAGGGTTCCGCTTGCGTCCGCGTTCTGGCGAGCGAAACGCGTGTGGATGAAGCCGAAGATGATCGTCAAGCCAATGCCGATGTAGACGCTGAGAATCATGCGGTGCAGACGGCTTCGCATAAGTGTGCGAAGACTGAAGAGAGTGATGACCGCGCTTAGCGAAGAGCCGAAAGGGAAGGAGACGTTGCGGACGACGGGAATGATCTCAGGCTGTTCGACGACACGACGCAGTGTGCGGAAGTAGGAAAGCAGAAGTGCAGCGACGGATGCCAGCGCAACGATGTCCAGTGCGGCCCATGCACGGTGAGCCAGCGGAACAAGCTCAGGACGAAGGGTTCCGTTGAGCTGATTGAAGAGTCCAAGAAACCAGTAGGCGGGCAGCCATGCAAGCTCATGCTGGTTCTGCGATGCAGCCAAAGCCTCGGGCGAGTTGAAGGAAGGCCCGAGGAAGTAGCTGCTTAGCAGGATGCAGAGCAATGCGGCCTGCAACACTGCGGAGAAGCGAAGGAAGATTTGTCTCGGAAGAAGGTTCGCGGCGAGCCCTTGAATGGCAAGGATGCCAAGGACGAAGAAGGATCCTGCGAGGAGAATCGTAAGCCAGTAAGCGGGGAAGCTGCGCAGCAGGCTGTAACTGCCTCCTGCCCCTACGGCGAAGACCATTGGCCAACTGAAGCCCGTGCAGAGATTGAACGACGCCATTGCGAAGATAGGACCGGCGAAGACTGCAGCCAGCTTGGAAAAGAAGAGTGTAGAAGAACGAACCGGCAATGGTCCAAGTACGAGCATGTCGCGGCGATCGGGGAAGGCTGAGTCACAACTGAGCACGGCGATAATGCCTGCGATGGTCATGCTGGTTTCGATGAGGAAGTGCTGAAACATATATGAGAGATGCGGAGGGATAGGAGTGCGGCCAACGAGGAGAACAGGGACAGGGAAGCTGCAAAAGAAGCTGATAGTTACGAAGACGCTGGCGAACTGCCCCATCAGGCGCGAGGTATCGCCGTCTTGCGCGAGAAGCTCGAGATCGACGACGCGCATAAAGAAGACTCGATAAAGAACACGAAGCTGAAAGAGGAGATGTTGCCAGTGCTGATTGAAGACAGGCATAGGTGGGCCTCCGTTCGAAGTGACGGTGCGTTTGAAGCGAGCGAAATTTATTCCGCTCTCAGGCGTGAATGAGATCGACGATCTGTCGTGAAACTGCGATGTAATCTCGCTCGATGGCGAGCTGAGCGAAGATGTCTTCAAGCGATGGCAGGTGCATCAGCGTGCGTAGATTCGCGATGGAATCGTCGGCCACCACCTTGCCGCGATGCAGGATGATGATGTGCTCGCAGATGCGCTCGACTGTTTCAAGCTCGTGGGAGCTGAAGAGGACGACCTTGCCGCGTCGGGCCAGCTCTTCGATGAGCGACCGCAGAATGAGCGAGGAGCCGATGTCGAGTCCAGAGAATGGCTCATCGAGCAGAATGAGCGAAGGGTTATGCATGAGCGCGGCGGAGAGAAGTATCTTTTGCCGCATCCCCTTCGAGTAAGAGCTCATGGCAACGTGACGGTCGCTGTAAAGCTCGAAGAGACGAAGCAGTCCGTGGATGCGCTCGGTCGCGATGGCTCGCGACATACCGCGAAGCTGTGCCACCATGACGAGGTATTCGATACCGCTGAGGTGCGTGTAGAGGTAGGGCTCTTCAGGAACGTATCCCAGCAATTGGCGGTACGCCATCGGATCGTCGTTCGTGGATTTGCCCTCGAAGAAGATCTGGCCGGAGCTTGGCTGGATGAGCCCGGTAATCATCTTCATCGTGGTGGACTTGCCTGAGCCGTTGGGTCCGAGGTAGCCGGTGACCTCTCCAGGGCGCGCAACGAAGCTGACGCTGGAAGCGACGTGGAGTCCGGAGTATGTCTTGGTGAGGTTGCGCAGCTCGAGCATTGAGGTTGGCTCCGTCGATAGTTAGTTGGGCAAAGGCAGCTTCGAATTTGGACTTTCTTGCTGGGGAGCATGGATAGAGGAAAGCAGCCTGACGTGCGTGTAAAGCAGACCGCTGATAGGCCTGGCCATGCGGGGAACAACCATGCTGGCAAAGAGGCTTGTGCTCAGAGAGCAGAAGAGGGTGATCAGGATGACCTGCGCGAAACGTTCCGCTGGAAGCGACGAATCGACCTCCTGGTAGTAGGGACCAACGGCTTCGGCTCTTTGCACGCGTGGCCTCAGGTTCTGAACGAAGATCGAGCGGAGGCCATCCCACAACAACAGAAGGGAAGCACCGCGGCGAGATTCTTCATCGAAGATCCAAAGCATCTCGGCTCCGAATTCGGTTCGGAAGCTAATAGGGTGGAGGCGAAGGAAAGCGCGATAAACAATGCGTAGTGGTGAGCTCATGCGTTGTGCGGGCTCCCTTCGCGAAGGCGTAGACGAGCTTCGAGAACGATGCTTTGCATACGCTCGATCTCGGAGGTGAGCGCCGCCTTGCCAGCGGTTGTAATGCGATAGAAGCGGCGGTCGTCGTCTTTGGCACGGGCCGAGCGCGGGGCGTCGATCACGAGCTTCTGGTCCATGAGTTTTTTGAGGTTGTCGTAGAGCGTGCCCGGACCAATGCGATAGCTGTCGTTGGACTGACGGGCAATCTCCTGAATGATGCCGTAGCCGTGCAGGTCCTCGCGTGCCAGCGCGAGGAGGATGTAGAGGGCCGCCGAAGAGAGTGGTGGTTGTGCGTCGTGTTTCATCGTCGGAATCCGACTATATCGAAATCCGACCAGGCGTGCAAGATTTTTTCAGGAAGCCGAGAGACGAGCGTGCGCGACGGCACCGAGCGGGTCTTGCCATTCGCATTGGGCAAGTTCAAGAAAGCGGCCAATGTCGTTTGAAAGCATAAAAGGAAGCATCTGTTCAATGCGGGCGCGTGGCCAGTTCCACCAGCGGATTTTTAGCAGGTCTTCGATGATGTGCCTGGAGAACCGGAGGCGTGCGACCTTACCGGGATTACCCACAATGACCGCATAGGGAGGAACATCACGCGATACAACAGCATGTGCTCCGATGACAGCGCCATCGCCCACGGTGACTCCCGAGAGGATGGTTGCCCCGGAACCGATCCAGACATCGTTGCCGATGAGGACGTTGCCCCTGGACTCGGGCAGACGATTGATCCCGGGGATTTCCGGCCAGTCGAGGCTTGAGGCGAAGGGATAGGTGGTCACGAATCAAGGGCCTGAAAGGAGGATTCGAGATTAGGGGATGCTCATAGCGAAGAGAGGCCTTTGTTTAGATTGAAGTGTTGAATATACATAATATGTGTTATCAGACGTTTAATGTGTGACGCGTCTTATGTAGCCCTTCTTGCTTCTGCCTCCTCATTCATCTTCTATTCATCGCTTTGCGGTCAGGTGTTCGATTCATTTACCCGTGTACGATTGACAGTCCATTCATAAAATCCGCTTAGAGTAGGACTTACGAAGCGGATTCCCTGAAATTATGCAAACCCTGGAGTCATCACCAAGGATCGCTATGGGAGAAAGCTCCCCACGATCGGACGCGTCCACGCATAACCGAACCAATGATCCACGCTGGCAGCTTGCCCTGCGGATCGCCGCAAGCAGCAGCCTGGGGCGTTCGCGCCTGATGGTGGACTTCCTGCTCTATGTCGTCGATCGCCATATCAACGACCGCAGCGACGAGATCACAGAACAGCAGATCGGAGTTCTTGTCTTTGGCCGTCCCGAGGGCTACGACACGAACGAAGACAATATCGTTCGCAGCTATGCCCGTAATCTGCGCAAGCGCATCGAGGAGTATTTCGCAAAGGAAGGTGCGGAGGAAAGCCTGCTGCTGGAGATTCCTCGAGGCGGGTACGCCCCGATCTTCTCCTCAAAGCCCGCGGCGGGCAGTCTTGCTTCCAGCGAACCAGTAGAAGCCTCGTATGCCGACAAACCCTTAATCCTAAATAAGGATGAGGCTGCGAATACTTCTGACTCCCCGGACAATCCTACCGTAGAGAAGCAAGCCGAACAGAAAGTCGAGCAGCATTCTGAGCGGTCATTTTTCTCCGGGACTGCGACCGGTTGGCTCCACAAGGTCGCAGAAGCCGTTCGGAGGCGCTCTGCCAGTGTCGCACTGGCTACGGGGCTCATTCTGGGGGTGCTCGTTTCCTCCTTATTTCCAAAGACATGGCTAAAACGCATCATGGCGTCTCCTGCCGAAATAGCGTCAAAGAACCTTTGGTCGCAACTCTTCAGCAGCAAAAGCGATACTTTTATCGTTCCCTCTGACGATGGCCTGATCATTATGCAGCGTCTTACCGAGAGACCGGTTCCCCTGGCCAGTTACCTCAATGGGAGCTATCGCAACCAGATACGAACCGACAGCGATCCCGGCGCGGCCGAACTTCTGAAGCTTGGGGGGCGGCGCTATACCAGCGTGGTGGACCTCGATCTAGCCTCGCGCCTGGCACAGCTGAGCGAGGTCGTTCCGCAGCGCATGGTGATTCGCTTTGCCCGCGACCTTCGCATGGACGACCTGCGGGACGGCAATGCGATCCTGATCGGCTCTATCGAGGCAAACCCCTGGATCGAGTTGTTCCAGCCGCAACTGAACTTCCGTTTCAGCATCCATGCCGACAACGACCAGCCTTCAGGGATCGTGAATGTTCATCCTCGTCCAAACGAGGGACTGATCTACGGTACTCCCGGACAGGACCACACCTACGGGCTTATCGCCTACCTGCCGAACCTCAATTCCACCGGGCACGTCCTGATTGTGGCTGGTCTGAACACCGCCGGCACCCAGGCCGCCGAAGCCTTCCTCCTCACTCCTTCGTTGATGGACCCGACCCTGCAACGCGCCAGGTTGCCGGGGGGAGGTTTCCAGCCGTTCGAACTGCTGATCGGAGCCGGTGCGGTAGCTGCGAATGCATCCGCCCCGCAAATCGTACTGGAGCGGATTGGACCCTCTTAGTTTTCGCTTCTTACGAAAGCGGTAACTCCTCTTTAATGAATTCCTTTTTCTGTACTGTCTGTTCACTTCCGCAACAGCTATTTGTGGACTGAAAGTACAGCTTTTTACTCGTGTGTTCCACCGTGTTCGACCTCTGGGTGCGTCCGTGAATATTAGATGAATCAGTCAGGATAAGTTATTTATTTGCAGCGTTTACACGCGGGTGTTCGAAGTTTACACGGCCACGGACACCTTGTTTCGGCAGTTCCCTCCCCCCATGATCGAACCAATCCCAAGAGCAGGCGGATCAACTTCAGTCTGAACCACCTGTGACTGCGCAAAATCCCTTTGAGGCCAAAATCCCATGACGAATTTCTGGCGTTCCTTTGCTCGTCAACAACGAAAGCGGTATCTCTATCCGGTTTCGTTGATGGCATGCATGCTTCTATCCTCGGCGGTGCCCTCGCTGGCACAGTCCGATCTCTCCGGAGTCTCAGGCACTATCACCGATCCATCGGGCGCGGTCGTTCGAGGAGCGGCGGTGACCGTAATTGATGAAGCAACCCGGGCGATCCATACCGCCACAACCAACGATTCCGGCTACTACACTATCCCGAGCCTTTCGCCCGGTCGCTACACCATCACCGTCAGCGCGTCGAACTTCCAGAAGACGACCAGCAGCGGCAACAACCTTGATCCGAACGTATCCACGACGGCTAACCTGCAACTCCTGATCGGCAGCAACAGCGAGGTCGTGCAGGTTTCGGCGTCGGAGACGGCGGTGCAGACGGAAAGCACCGTGCTGGGCCGCGTCATCACGAGCAAGCAGGCGGAGATGCTCCCCCTCAGCGGCCGCAATCCCATCGGACTGGCCCTATTGAAGGCGGGCGTTACCAGTACCAGCGGTGACGTTTCCAAATTTTCGTTCAGCACCGGCCTCGGCGGACTGAACATCAACGGCGCCCGCGATCGTGACAACCTGGTGACCTATGACGGTGCAGTCGCGGTGCGTGTCCGTGCCAACGGTGATTCCACCGGCGTAGTCGATCTCGAGAATGTGCAGGAGGTTCAGGTTCTGGCGACGAACTATCCGGCAGAGTATGGACGTTCCATCGGCGGACAGGTCCGCATCATCACAAAGTCCGGTACGGACAAGTTCCACGGTTCGCTCTACGAGTACCTGCAGAACCCCATTCTCAACGCCAATACCTGGCAGCGCAACCATAATACGGTGGTGAACAACGACCCGACCGTTCCCAGGATTTTGAAGTCGAACTACGTCGCTCCCTTCACCTATAACCAGTTTGGTTTCAGTGTGAACGGACCGTTGTATATTCCGCATGTCCTACCCAAGGGCAAGGTCTTCTTCCTTTACTCCGAAGCCTTCGTTCACTATCCCGGAACTGATAGCAAGACGGCGACCGTGCCGAATCCAGCCTTCCGCTCGGGCGACTTCTCCTCGCTCTCCACCCATATCCGCGATCCCAAGGCAGCGGGCGACTGCGACCCGAAAACCGGTGGCCCTGGCTGCTTTCCGGGGAACATCATTCCGCAGGATCGTCTGAGCGCCAACGGCGTCGGCTTGCTTTCCATCTTTCCTAATCCGACACCAGGCTTCGGCACGAACGGAACAAATAACCTTCTGCAAATTGCAAAGCATCCTCAGAGCCAGCAGATTGACAGCGGAAACCTCGACATCATCCCGACGGACAAGGATTACATCCGTTTTCGCCTTACGCATTTTTACTACTACGAGGACAACCCGTTCTCCTCGGCCTATAGCGTTGTGCCGCGTATCTTCAACCGCCCGGCCCAGACGGCCTCGCTCGACTGGGTTCGCAGCTTCAGCTCCAACACGATGAACGAAGTGCTGGTCACCGTGGCGCACAGTGCCGATCGTCTCTTTATCGACACCACCAGCGGCCTCTATGACCGCACGAAGTACGGGGTCAACTATCCGTACCTCTTCCCAGAGGGCAAGGATCTTCCTAATAAGATTCCAACGGTTCAATTCTCCGAAAGTAACATCACCGCAATGGACGGTAGCGCTTACCCCTCGCACTCTCAGGGAGCTGTCTTCGACTTTGCCGACACCTTCACCCGCATCATCGGTAACCACACGCTGCGCGCCGGTGTGCTGTATGAGCGTGCTCAATATAACGATTACGATCAGATTTCCGGTCAGAACAGCGTACCCGGGCAGACCAACAACCAGAACGGAAAGTTTGAGTTCTCCAATAAGAATAATTCGGGAACAGGTCTCGATCTCTCGGATGCCGCACTTGGCCTCTTTCAGAGCTACGCTGAAGTGGGTGCTCGCGCTGAAACCCCCTACCGCGCGAATATGCTCGACTTCTTCGCGCAGGACTCGTGGAAGCTCTCTTCCAAGCTGCATCTGGACTATGGTCTGCGCTACTCGATTACCCGCCCCTTCTACAGCCTTTGGAATAACATCGGCACCTTTGACCCGGCCTTCTACAGTGCGGCAAATGCAGTCAAGATTGACCCTAGCACAGGTAATCCCATCGCTGGCTCGGGTGATCCTCTGAACGGTACGGTACTCTTCGGCAACGGCTTTACCGACAGCGCCAAGGCGCACGTCGCTCTGGCAAACACCGGCGAGGCGGACCGTCTCTTCCACAACCTTCCTCGTGGTTATATCGACGTCCACTACACGACCTTCCAGCCGCGTGTCGGGCTCTCGTATGCCTTCAATTCAAAGACCGTCCTGCGCTCCGGCTTCGGTCGTTACATGAGCCGTCAGGGTGTCTCCGACGGCGTGTTCGAGGGCGGTGCGCCTCCGCTGCAATCCTATGCTGGAATCAGCGGCGGTAACGCTGACAACCCAGGCGGAGGTTCTCAAGGATCGTTCCCGACTATCTCCGGGCGCGTGGACCGCAGCTCGCCACAGCCTGAATCTTACGTGTGGAATCTCTCGGTCGAACGCGAGCTTCCCTTCAACACTGTGCTCGGCGTGGCCTATGTGGGACGTCGCGGTCTGCACGGTCAGTTTCAGGCGAATATGAACCAGGCTCCGATCGGTTCAGGATACAAATCCGGAAATATCAACCTATATCGTCCCTATGCAGGTTACGGCCCCATCACGATGGTGTGGCAGGGTTCCGGCTCTGTTTACAACGGCCTGCAGATCGACCTGAATCATCGCTTCCAGAAGGGCTTGAGCTTCGGTGTGGCTTACACCTACGCTCACGCTAATGACTGTGGATCGTTCCAGAAGAACTTCCTTCCGAACTTCTACGATTCGAAGTACCTATGCGGCCCTGCGGACTATGACATTCGCCAGGCCCTTACCGCCAACGCGATTACCGAAATTCCCTTCCACAGCAACAGCCGTCTGGCAAATGAGTTCCTTGGCGGATGGCAGCTCTCGCAGATCTATAACTTCCAGACGGGTATCCCTGGATCGGTTACCGGATCGGACATCGCCGGTGTTGGAACCGGTGGTGGCGCGCAGTTCTACTCCATCGTCGATGGTGCCCACCTGGGAGCTCAAGGAAAGTTCTCAACAGGATCTGACCAGAACTTCTGGTTCAACCCTGATGCATTCGTGGCTCCTGAGAAAGCCACCTTTACCTCGCAGCACAACCGCAACATCCTTCGCGCTCCTGGCGTAATGAACTTCAACGCCGGTCTGCAGAAGAGATTTTCGACCTTCGAGAATCAGTACTTCACCTTCCGTTTCGAAGCTTTCAACTTCCCGAATCATCCGAACCTGTCGGCTCCGGATGTAAACCCAACCAGCAAAACCTTTGGACGTGTCATCAGCAAGACCGGTCAGCGTTCCATGCAGGCCAGCCTGCGCTACACCTTCTAGGACTGCGCAGAAACTACTCAACCGGATGGGAGTGAAGATATTTGTCTTCACTCCCATCTGTTCATTGATGTGAAATATGCCGGGAAGAACATCTCCTGCGGCAAGAACAAGTACCACGACACAGAAAGGCAATCTCTCCTGATGCGTCAACGGCGTTTCCTTCTTCGCGCACTTCCCTTCCTGCTCATTCTGCCCACGAACTTCACGACTACCTCTATCGCGCAGACGGCTGTAACTAAGTCCGCCGTAGTGGATTACACACGTAACGTCGATCCCTTCATCGGAGTGGACTGGGGCGGCAATACCTTCATCGGCTCGACAGTTCCCTTCGGAATGCTGAAGGTCGGCCCCGACATGGAAACCTTCGATGGCCGCCGCTCCGGCTTCGGATATTCGAGCTACGGCAACATTCTCGGCTTTTCGCATCTGCATCTCAGCGGCGCGGCGGGCAAGTATGGAAACATTCTTGTAGCTCCAGTAACTGGCTCGCTCGATATCGCCGACATCAAATCGCCTCGCACTGACGAGATCGCTCGACCGGGCTATTATGCCTCGACGCTCACGCGCTACAACGTGCGCGCGGAGCTTACCAGCAGCCGCCGCGTGGGCTTTCATCGCTACACCTTTATCAAGGGGGGAGACTCCCATATCACCGTAAACCTCGCTCATGCTCTTGGGCTTGGCACCGGGCGCGAGTCGCAGAACTTTCTCGGAGCCGAGGCTCACATCCTCTCCAACCGCGAGGTGCAGGGCGTAGCACGCGTCCGCGGCGGATGGAACATGGGCGGCGAGTATCGTGTCTTCTTCCACATGCAGCTCGACACTCCCGCAACCTCCGTGCAGACATGGACGGGATCGTCGCTGTCGCCGGAGCATGATGCAACGGTCGCAGAGAGCAAACCTATTGGCGCGACCTTCGATCTTCAGACGAAGCCGGGCCAGGTGGTGCAGGTGAAGGTTGGCATCTCCTTCATCAGCGCGGAGCAGGCTCACCAGAATATTCAGGCAGAGATTCCCGCATGGAACTTTGAGGCCGTGCGTCGCGCCAACAATGTTCTTTGGAACGCTGAACTCGGCAAGCTGCAACTCAGCGGCGAGAGCGACAAGCAGCGACGCGAGCTTTACACCGCGATGTATCACATCATGATGATGCCCGTGGATCGCACCGGAGAGAACCCTCTCTGGACCTCGAACGAGCCGTACTACGACGACTACTATGCCATCTGGGACACCTATCGCACCTCGAACCCTCTGCTCGGCCTGATCTCACCCGAGCGTGAGCGCGACATCGTTCGTTCGCTGGTCGACATCTACCGTCACACCGGCTACATGCCCGATGCTCGCAGCGGCAACGACAACGGACGCACACAGGGCGGTTCTAACGCGAACGTCGTCGTGGCCGATGCATACGTGAAAGGCATCACCGGCATCGACTACAACACTGCGCTGCAGGCGATGATTCACGATACCGAAGTGCCTCCGCAGAATGCGCAGAAGGAAGGCCGTGGCGGCCTGAAAGACTACAACGAACGCGGCTACATCACCACGGCTGACGAACGCGCAGGCTCGCGCATCGTGGAGTACTCCTACGACGATTTTGCGATTGCCGAGGTCGCCTGTGGTCTTGGCCAGAAGGAGCAAGCTGCGCGTGCTCTGGCTCGTACGCACAACTTCGAAAACCTGTGGGACCCGAACATGACGGCGATGGGCTTCAAGGGCTTCCTTCGTCCGCGCAACCCCGATGGTTCATGGGCCGCGCCCTATCTTGTCGTGCGCGGAACGTGGCCTGACTTCATGTACGAAGGCGACATCTGGACCTACTCGCTTTATGCTCCGCAGGACATGAAGCACTTGATCGAGATGGCAGGAGGTCCGCAGCAGTTCAACAATCGCCTGGACTTCGTCTTCGGACGCGGTCACTTCGATGTCGCGAACGAGCCCGGCTTCCTGATGCCTCTGCTGTACAACTACAGCGGTCGTCCGGATAAGAGCGCCGATGTCGTTCACCTTCTGCTGGAGAAGGCCTTCAGCGACACGCGTTCGGGAATCCCCGGCAACGATGATTCAGGCGCGATGTCGAGCTGGCTTCTCTTCCAGACGTTGGGAATCTTCCCGGTCGCCGGTCAGGACGTGTATCTCATCAGCTCGCCTTCTGTTCCGGATGCCTCCCTGTCCCTTGGAAACGGAAAGCATCTGCACATCGTTGCGAAGGGCTTCGATCCGAACGGTCTCAACCGCTACGTTCAATCCGCAACCCTCAACGGTCAAGAGTTGAAGACGAACTGGTTCCGCCACTCGCAGATCAAGGATGGAGGAACTCTCGTAATGACGCTGGGTTCCGCACCTTCAACATGGGGAACGACGACACCGCCGCCTTCGCTGAGCGATAGCAACGCCAACATGTGTGTTCCGATTCCCGCTAGCAAGCCAAATCGTCCCACGAACTAAGACAACCCGGTTTTACCTCGCAAGGCGCCGGAGGCTCTCTTCCTTCGGCGCTTCTTTTTTTACGAATACTGGCGACTGGCGATTACGCGAAGTCCCGTTGTGTGCGATCCCGCATCCAGGCTTACGGCCTCCAGCAACAACTCAAAGCTCTTCAGCGAGCCTTTGTTCGAAGCCATCATCTGATCGAGAATCCTCTTTCCTCCATCGTTGCGGATCATAAAGTCTGCGGCGGCCTGCGTTCCAGCACTGTCGAGTCCCTGCAGCAACAACACATGGCCCGTACCGCTCAGGTTCGGAAGATAGACGATCGTGGCATAGGTCACGTAGGAGTGCTCCTGTTCTCCGCTCCTGTAAAGAGTGCTCTCTCCAGAGAGGGGATGGATGTTTTCAATCCAGTAGCGTCCGGCCTGAAGGTCGTTGTGAAACTGAAAATTCGTGTTCTTTGAAAACAGCTCGGTCCACGGATTACTGAAGTTCGAGCCGATCAGGATGGCATTGCTATCGCGAAAGTCTTCAAAGCGCATATCGTGCGCGCCTCGTACGATAAACCGGCTGGGAACGACTCCTTTCAAATTCTTCAACTCGTTCGTAATGAAGATGCTCAACAGATTGGTGTAGCTTTCGCTGCGAAGGTATGACATCGCCAGACTTTTCTCCGATGCGCTTGAATGCCACTGGAGATATTCGGTCAGCGAAAATGTCCTGTGGTTTGCCTCCTGCATCACCACAAAGCCCGTATCGGATGGAACGATGTAGGTGTCGCGATTCAGGTTGAACATCTGGGACCAGAGAGGATTTGCCGCTTCTTCTTTGCGCGAATGCGAATCCGGCTGCCATTGCGCAAAACGATAAAGCCCTATGGAGTACAGGCACAGCAGGAGAAGGAAGAGTCCATAACGCACGTGTCCTCGCGAAGAATCTCCCGTAATCGTTACAGGAGTATTGCCTTTGTCCTCTTCTCCGCGCCATGCGATTGGCGAAGCTGTCGCAACGTCCACCATCGCAAACAGGGGAACATATCCTCCCCGTGGGATATCGATGCGGACAGCATCTCCGGCTCCATCGGTCGCGTAGTACTCCTGTAGACGCCTTCGCAGTTGCCTCGCATAGTTGCGGACAATGTTGTCGTCTCGCGTGTCGAAGTCTTCGCTGCGACCGAAGACATGAACCCCGATCTCGTGCTCCGGGATTCTTGCCGTCGGCTCCTCAATGGCGCGCCGACTTACATACAGAAGAAACGCCGACAGCAGAGGCGACTTATGGAAGAACCTGCTCTTTAATAGATGCTCGACGGCTTGCCGCTTTCGCGTTGCGTCCGGCTGCTCAGGCTCGCCACCCAGCGTCATAGCCTGCGCCACAGAAGTATCCTCACGGTTCATTGAGAGAACATTAACGATGGAAGATTAATCGGGCATAAACATTTTTTCTCAAGCGATACAGGTGTATACCCTCAGTGTATTTATGGCCTCACCAGGCCTCCCAATCCTTCAGACATCACAAATTAATCTTGCTGCGGAATCTCGGAAGAAGAGCAACTATCTGCGAATTTACTTGAGAAATTCGCGTGTATACCCCTACGCGTGCCCTTGAAGAGCCATCAGCCTGCTCAATAACGTGAGGCAGAAGTACCGATCCAACCTACAAATCAACATCACTCCTGAAAATGGCTGGTTCATTTATGACGCGTATTCGAGTTTGTCTTATCGTCCTCTGTCTGTTGATAGGGATGCCATTCCGGCTGTTCTCGCAAGCCGGAGTCACCTCCCTCTCCGGTCAGATCACCGACTCCTCCGGGGCTATCGTGGCGGGAGCCACGGTCTCCGCTACGAACACAGGAACCCAGGTGCAGCGCTCTACGGTGAGCGACGACTCTGGCTACTATTCTTTTGTTGGACTCCCCGTCGGACAGTACGAGATCTCAATCCGGCAGCCCGGGTTTGAGAGCCAGATCATGAGGATCACCCTCGATCCCTCCTCGAAACAGAGAAGCGACTTCCACCTCAATGTAGCCAGCACCGTCAGCCAGGTCGAAGTGACCACGCAGGGTATCGAGCTGGCGCACGATGACGCTTCCATTGGCACCGTTATCGATAACCAGACCATCCTCAGCACTCCGCTTTACCAGAGGAACTGGGACGATCTTCTTCGCCTCGTTCCCGGTGTGCAGATGCAGCGCTTCACGCAGCAGAGCGGCAGCAGCACCTCGGGCAGCACCGGACTGTTCACCATCCACGGAATCGGCAACGAGCAGAACAACTACATCCTGGACGGTATCGACAACAACACCTTCTCCGAAAACCTGCAGGAGCTTTCGGCTTCGGCTTCGCGTCCCTCGGTGGACGTGATCGGTGAGTTCAAACTGATCAGCAACGCCTACACCGCTGCTTACGGACGCAGCCCCGGAGCCGTCATTGACGTCACCACCAAGGGTGGTACGAACCAGTTTCACGGCGTCGCCTTCGAGTATCTTCGCAACCGCATCTTCGACGCGAACGACTACTTCACCAAGCGCTCGGGCCTCGACAAGCCCAAGGAGATCCAGAACCAGTTCGGCGGCAACTTCGGCGGCCCCATCATCAAGGATCGCCTCTTCGGCTTCTTCAACTACGAAGGCACCCGAATTCGCCAGGGCATCACGCGCATCTCGACGGTTCCTCTTGCCAACGAACGCGCCGGAGACTTCAGCCCCGCCGCCGCGGCAGCCAACGGAACCACCTACGCTACCATCATCAATCCACAGACACAGCAGCCGTTTGAGAACAACATCATTCCGGCGAATCTGATTGACCCTTACGGTCAGAAGATTATGAACCTGTTCCCGGTAGCGAACCAGCCCGGAACCGTGAACAACTTCGCCCGCACCGGATCGCTGGTCGACGACAACGACAGCTACAACGGTCGCGTGGACTGGAATGCCAGCAACAAGGACCTCGTCTTCGTTCGTTACACCTACTCCAACCGCATCCGTAACGTTCCCGGAAACTTCGGCGGCATCGCCGATGGCAGCAGCACGTCGTCGTGGGGTGATTCGACGCTGAAGTCCTGGGCCGCCGTGCTGGGATGGACCCGCATCCTGAACTCGCACATGACGAACGACTTCCGCTTCGGATTTGTTCGCAACTATGCATACGACCAGCAGCAGCCCTTCGGCATGAACAAGAACTCTGACTACATCCCTGGAGTTCCGGATAATCCCGCAACGCAGGGCGGCATTGGCTCCACCTCGTTTACCGGTCTGGCCAGCATCGGTTCGCCTGGCTATCTTCCCAAGCAGCAGGTCCCGCAGCAGTACCAATACACCGATACGCTTTCGTGGAACCGCGGAAAGCATTTCGTCCGCATGGGCGTTGACGTTCGCGCCCCAATGCGTAACCTCTTCCGCGATCAGTCCGGCTCGAACGGCGGACTCAGCTTCAATGGCAGCTTTACTGGAAACTCCTACGCCGACGGTCTTCTGGGTTACGTCTACCAGGGACAGCTCTCGAACGTTTACTTCGTCGATCTGCGCCTGTGGATGGCCTCCGGCTTCATCCAGGACGACTGGAAGGTTACGCCGAAGCTCACGCTGAACATGGGGCTTCGTTATGACTTCGCCACGCCTCCTTACTCGGCAAAGAACCAGCTTGCGAACTTCGACCCCACAGGTGAAGGATCGCTAGTGCTTGCCAAGGCTGGCTCGCTGGGTGACCGCACACTCGTAAAGGTCAACACCAAGAACTTCGCGCCCCGCTTCGGTTTTGTTTACTCGCTCAACAACAACACAACCATCCGTGGCGGCTATGGCCTCTACTACCTCATGTTCAAGCGCAACGGCAGCGAGAACCAGATCATCCTCAATCCTCCGTTCGAGATTGCAGCTACTCTTAACTCGAAAGGCAATCAGCCTGCCTTCCTGCTGAAGAACGGCTTCCCTTCCACGCTGCTCGATCCCAACCATATCGATCTTTCCATCCAGCACATCCATGCCATGAAGTCCGATTCGCCTATGCCTTACACTCAGGCATGGAGCCTCGGCTTCCAGCGGCAGCTTCCCGGACAGATCGTCCTCACCGCCGATTACGTCGGGACCAAGTCCACGCACCTCGACATCATCAACGACCTGAATCAGTACATCCCAGGCACCAAGACATACCCCTATCCGAACTTTGGCTATCTCGAATACTCGCAGCCAGTCGGCATCAGCAACTACAACGGACTGGAGGCTTCGGTACAGCGCCGCTTCCATCGCGGTCTCTCGATCGAGTCCAGCTACACCTGGTCGCGAACTATCGAGACTTCGTATACTCACACCTTCGTCAATACGCTCAGCGGCTCTGATGTTCCGCAACGTGTGACACTGTCGGCGGTTTATGAGCTTCCCTTCGGCAAAGACAAGTCGATGGTCACGCATGGCATCGGCGCGGCTTTGCTGGGAGGATGGCGTACCTCGGGCATCTACACCTACTCAGTGGGACGGCCCTTCTCGGTTACGGTGGGCGGCAACTATAACTCGGCCATCGATCAGTACGGCAACGGAACCTCGATGCCCATCATGACCGGAACGCCGAAGCTCCTCAAAAATGTGAACTGCTGGTTCTATTACTCCAGCAACAAAAACTGCCAGGCGGTTGCACCGGGAACAGCCGATGCCTACGCCCTGCCCACGCTCACCGATCCCAACGGAAACGGAAGCCTGAACACCCTGCGTGGTCCCAGCACGAACGTCCTCGACTTCTCCCTGATGCGCGACTTCGACATCTACGAGAAGGTGAAGGTCCAGTTCCGCTGGGAGGTCTTCAACCTGACCAACAAGACGCTGTTTGCGCAGCCCAACGGTACCCTCACCTCGAGCAGCGTCGGTACGATCACCTCACTTGCCGGAGATCCTCGCATCATGCAGTTCGCTCTTCGGTTAAGCTTCTGATCGTACCCTCAATCACCGGAGCCGCTTCACGAAGGCGGCTCCGGCCTTAATCTCGACTGCTTCACGAAAAGGATATGCAGATGCAGAGAAACAGGATCGCCCCGCTCTTCGCCGCTCTGACCGTGCTTCCGCTGGCTGTTGCGGCCCATGCGCAGAAGAACGACCTCGACTTTCTGAACCATAACAAACCCATGCTCGACGCGCACAACTGCTATCCCTACGACGGCAAGTGGCAGGACCGCGTCAGCCGCGCTCTCAATTCCGGCTTCCCTGTTTCGATCGAACAGGACCTCGCCTGGTACTCCGACCCAGCGACCGGACAGGGCCGAGTCGTCGTCTCGCACACCCCGAAGACCACCGGGCAGGAGCCGACGCTGGAAGCTGACTTTTTTGATCAGGTCAAGCCGGTCGTCGAAAAGATCATCAAGGAGAACAAGAAGGAGCAGTGGCCCCTGATCGTTCTTCACTTCGATTTCAAGGACAATCAGCCCGCGCTGCACGAGGGCGTGTGGAACCTGCTCGGAAAGTATGAATCGTGGATCTCGACCGCGGAAAAGACCTCGGACCCGCACAAGCTCTCCCCCATCGAGCGCAAGCCAATCCTAGTGATTACCGAAGACAACGACGCGCAGGAGAAGGCCTTCTACGACCGCGTCCCCGTCGGCGGCAAGCTTCGCCTCTTCGGGTCGGCGCACAGCGCGGAGGCTCCGAAGAACCTTTCGCGCGCAGAGATGATGCACTGGGTTGCCACTGCCTCGCCGGAGACTCTTCTGACGGAGACACCGACGAACTATCGCCGCTGGTGGAACAACTCCTGGTACGCGATTGAAGAGGGCGGCCAGCACAACGCCGGCGAGTGGACCGAGCAGGACGAGAAGCGTCTGCACGATATCGTGGAGCGCGCTCACAGCATGGGCTTCTGGATTCGCTTCTACACGCTCGACGGATTCGATCCCGAGAAGAACCAGGGCTGGGGCGCCGGTTACAACTTCGGATCGCGTGAGGCGGTTCTTCCCCGCTGGAAGGCTGCGATCAAGGAGGGTGTGAACTTCGTCGCCACCGACCAGTATGAAGACTTCGCCACTATGGTTCCGCAGACCTCGAAGTCGCTGCGGCCCGGCAACACGCATTGATCCCGTGGCGGGGCTCGGTCAGGCCGCCGCGGCAAACGATCCGGAAAGGGACTGCCCGTTTTGTTCTCTCTCAATCGCATTCTTCTTGTAGCCACTGCCGTGCTGGGCAGCCTTGCAACACAGGCTGTCCATGCCGCCGCCGCACAAACGGTAAACAACGACGATGAGCTTCAGGGCGTCATCGTCCTCATTCGTCACGGCGTTCGCGCTCCCATCGAGACGGAGATCCGCAGCAGCGCCTACAACGCGCAGCCCTGGCCTGCGTGGAGCGTGCCGCAGGGTGTGCTCTCCGAACACGGAACCAAGGCCGCACAGCTTCTCGCAGAGTACTACCGCAACCGCTACTCCTCGCTTTTGCAGAATATTTCCTGCGAGCACCCCGGCATCTACTCCGAGACGACCACGGCGCAGCGCACGATGGCCACGGCCAAGGCGATGCTCCCCGTGCTCGCGCCGAAGTGCAACATCGAAGCGCGCCAACGTAAAGCAACCGATCCCAATCCACTCTTCTCTCCCGTCGCTGGCGCGGATCGTCAGAAGCTACAGGACGCTACGCTCGGAAGGATCGGGCAGCAGTGGCCCTGGTTCGTCAACGCCTTCGCCGAGCCCATGGAAGAGATGCACCACGTCATGACCGTGTGCAGCGGCAAGGATTGCGACACGAGCAAGCCCGACTTCCGCACCGTCATGGTTCACAACGGAGTCGCCTCACCCCGCGACCCGAAGGTGGAGAACCCCGTTACCCTCGGAGCGGACTTCGCCGAGCACTTCCTTCTCGACTACACCGAGGGCAAGCCGATGGAGCAGGTCGGCTGGGGTCGCGTCGATCGCGCTCGCTTGAACCGCCTGATGCAGATGAACACGCTGTACCACGACTTCATGGGCCGCACGCCATACGTTGCTCAGGTCAACTCCTCCAACACGGCAGCGCGTATCAGCGATACGCTTAGCGCGATGGCGGGCAAGAGCACTCCCGGCGCGCTCGGAGCACCCGGCGACCATTTCTTCCTGCTCGTCGCACATGATGGCAACATCGCCACGCTGGGCGGTCTTCTCCGCATGGAGTGGCTGCTGCCCGACCAGAGCTTCAACGCGACACCTCCCGGCGGCGGCTATGCCTTCGAGCTGCATCGCAACAAGACCACCGGAGCCCAGACCGTTCGTGTCGTCTTCATCACCCAGACCCTCGACCAGATGCGCTTCCTCACACCGTTGCAGGGAAACGATCTTCCCTCCATCGCTCCCATCTTCCTTCCCGGATGCAGCGGCCCCGGACCGGACTACGCCTGCACCCTCGACGGTTTCCGCCAGATGGTCAGCTCCGTCATCCTCGCACCACACAACTGATCGCTGGAGTTAACCCGCAGGAAGCCCGGCCATCAAGCCGGGCTTCTTCATTTAGCACATATGTTTTTCGCCGCAGTCAGTTGCATCATCACAACTTCTGCGATTTCAAGTAGCCTGTCTTACAGGGGGAACGACATGAAGCTTCTGCTCCTCGGCGCAACGGGACTGGTAGGACGCAACACGCTGGCGCTGGCTCTTCAGCATCCTAAGATTGAGCTTGTCGTCGCGCCGACCCGGCGTCCACTCCAACCCCACGGCAAACTACTCAATCCCGTAGCCTCTCGCCTGGAAGACCTTCTGCCGGAACTCTCCAGTCAGAGCTTCGACGCCATGATCTGCGCCACAGGGACGACGATGAAGAAGGCCGGTTCGAAGGAGGCCTTCCGCGCTATCGACTACGATCTTCCCCTGTCGTTTGCCCGCATGGTCCGCCAGCAGGGAGCGACGAGTCTCGCGCTGGTCTCTGCCGTTGGCTCCTCCCCCGACTCCTCCTTCTTTTACCCGCGCGTTAAAGGTGAGCTTGAGCGCGACATTCAATCCCTTGGCTTCCCTTCTCTCACTATCCTGCGCCCAGGACTCATCGGCGGCGAGCGCGAGGAACACCGCCTCGCCGAAGAGATTGCCTCCCGGCTCTCCGGCTTTCTGGCTCCCGTGCTTCCAAAGAGCTTCCGCATTAATCCTGCGTCAAAGATCGCTGCCGCACTTGTGAGTGCCGTGGTCGAAGCCGCTCCGGGGCTGCATTACCTCCGCTCGGCGGATCTGTCCTGAGATGAAGAAACGAAATAGCCTTCTACTCTCACCAATCGCGGTTTAAGATCGTCTCACAGGCAGGACTGCGTTCTCTGCCTACCGTGCGAACTGTGCCCAAGCCTCTGTCCGTCCTCGCTCTTGCCTTGTCGCTCGTCCTGCCCTTCTTTGTTCTTTCTCTGAAGGCGCAACAGGCCGCACCCTCAACCGCATCCCCCAGCGCGGTCTCAGGAGTCGTCCTGAACGCTACAACCGGCAAGCCCATCCAGCGCGTCCTCGTCAGGATGGGGGACCAGGCCATGCTCACTGACCACGAGGGTCGCTTCGAGTTTGCAACCCCTACCTCCTCCAACTCCTCTACCATCGAGGTCCGCAAGCCCGGCTATTACCTCGGGCCAGAGCCGGGGCTCAGCTCCGTCACGTTGCAGCCCTCGCAGATGAGCGCTCCCATTACGCTCCGTCTCTACCCCGAGGCTCTGATCACCGGAACGATCACCGGCCCCGACGGAGCCTCGCTCTCGCAGGTCTACGTCAACGCCTTTCGCAGCCTTTATAACGAGAGTGGCCACCAGTGGTTTCCCGCCGCCCACAGCATGAGCAACTCCCGCGGCGAGTTCCGCCTCGCCGTCCCTCCCGGCAACTATCGCATTGCGACCAACTTCACTCCCCGCCCGAGAACTTCTCCCAACGCCGTACTCCCTATTGCCTTCCCCGCTCCTGGCACAACCGGGGCGATCTCGACCATCCACGTAAGCGCGGGCTCCGAGCAGCACTTCGACCTTCACCCCTCCGTCAGCGCCACGCACCAGGTTTCGCTTCGCATCGACCCTCTCCCTGAGCGCGGATACCCCATGCTGATGGCCCGCACCAGCGATGGCAGTATGCTTCCCGTCGGGATGACGCGCCCCGGCCCCACGGCTGGCGATGAGCTTCACGTCAATCTTCCCACCGGAACCTTTACCCTGACGGCGACCGTCAACATGGGCGAGGTCACGCAGTATGGCGAAGTCGCCCTCACCATCGCCGATCAGGACATCGAGGGTGTCGTTCTCCACCTCTCCCCCATTCTTCCCATTCCTGTTCAGGTCGTCATCGACTCCGGCGCGACCTCGACAACCACTCTCCCCACGGCGCAGCAGCTTGGCCTCTTCATGCAACGATCCGACGAGACGCCTCAAGCCGGTTTGATGATGTCCTCCATCATGGGAGGAAACCAGAACCCCTCGTTCCGCCTCACTCCCGGCACCTACCGGCTTACTACACGGTACCCTGGGCAATGGTTCGTCAAATCCGCGACCTATGGAGGAACCAACCTGCTCCGCGATGACCTGAACGTCGTCGCAGGAGGAGGAAGCTCGCCCATCGTCGTCACCGTCAGCAACCAGACAGGATCACTTCAGGGCGCGGTTAAGCTGCAGGGTGCTCCCTGTGCCTGCTGGATCAGCGCGATCCCATCGGCGGAGAGTACGGCCCCCTCCTACTTCACCCGCAGCAACAACGATGGAGGTTTCACCTTCTACACTCTTCCCCCGGGCAGCTACCAGGTCATCGCCTTCGAGAGCAGGCACATGGCCGACTACCGCGACCCGCACACGCTCGAGCCCTTCAATACCTCGATCAAGAGCGTGACCGTCACCGAGGGAAACAAGGCCTCTGTTGACCTCGACGCCATCCCCACTGCGGAGCTGAACCCATGATTCAGCCGCGGCTCTTTCTTCGTCTGCTTGTGCTTCCTCTGCTCCTCTGTACGTTTTTGCGTGCGGCCCAGCAAACTGCATCCTCTCCGGTCTACCGCATCACCGGCATCGTGGTCAGCAGCACGGACGGCACCCCGGTTCGCCACGCGCATCTCAACGCCAACCCTTCAGGAGCCCGAACCGGCGGACTCCCCCGCAACCGTTTCTCTCCCTTAGCGCCCTCCGCCGGAGCCAGCGCGGACGCCGACGAGTACGGGCATTTCACCCTCACGTTGCCCTCCGCAGGGGCATGGAACCTTACCGCCAGCGGCTCCGGATACATCACCCAGTCCTTCGAGGCCCACGGCATGTTCTCCTCCGCGGTCGTCGTCACGCGCGCCTCCCCGACCTATGATCTCCGCTTTCGGCTTCCACCCGAGGCCATCATCACCGGCACCGTAATCGACGAGGCAGGCGAGCCCGTGCGCGATGCACGTGTCATCCTGCAGCAGCGCGCCCTGCCCTCTCCCGACCGCGAGCTGGCCCCCTTCCAGACCCGCATGAACGCGCAGACCGACGACCGAGGCATCTACGAGTTCCCCAATCTAGGCCCCGCTGACTACCGCCTGATGGTCGAGGCGCGTCCTTGGTACGCCCAGTCGAACCGCCCTCAGCTCTCTCTGAATGGGACGACGCCACCATCCGATCCCGCGCTCGACGTCACCTACCAGATGACCTGGTATCCCGGCGTCGACCTCCCGGAGCAGGCCGAAATCATCACGCTGCACGCCGCCGACACCCGCACCGCCGACTTCCACCTCGTCCCCATCCCCGCACTGCACCTCCAGGTCATCCTTCCGACCTCTGCGACACCCGTCTCTAACGGTCCCATCAGCGGACGCACCTTCCCGATCTATCCCGTCCTCGAACGCATCGACACCGGAGGGGCCGGACCCGGCGTCGTACAGTCGATAGGCAGCTCAACCGGGCCGGCAGGACGCGCCGAGATCGACGGGCTCGCCCCCGGACTTTACCGCCTTCGCCTGCAGGGCCAGAACCGCAACGCCCAGTCCTCGATCGTCGAGATTGCCCCCGGCTCTTCGTCGCAGGTCGTCGATGCCTCTTCCAGCTCCGTACAGACGGCAAACATCGCCATCGACCTCGACCTCTCGGACGAAGACCGAGCCGTTGGAGTCGAGCTGCGCAGCCCCGAGACGGGACGCCGCTTCACCTCCTTCGACACCAACATGTTTCTCGCTTCCGACCGCCGCGGACCTCAGACGCAGGAGCCGCGCCAGATCACCATGCAGGTTCCTCCCGGACGCTACGAGATTGCCCTTACCGGACGAGGCAACACCTATCTCACAGAGGTCACCGGCAAGGGAGCACAGATTACGGGACGCTTCCTCACTGTCCCGGCAGGCGATGTCTCTCTCACCCTGCACACGGCCAGCGGTCACGCCACCGTAACCGGCATTGCCACGATGAACGGCAAGCCGATTGTGGGAGCGATGCTGCTTCTCGTCCCTGCCGGTCTGGGCGATCCGAAGTCCTTCGCCTCGCTTGTGCGAGACCAGACCAACACGGACGGCAGCTTCGACCTGAATAACGTGGTTCCCGGACCCTATATTCTGATCGCCATCGACCGAGGCTGGGAGCTCCGCTGGAGCGATCCCGCGACGCTGGAACACTATCTAACGCAAGGTGTTCCTCTCGCACTGAAGGCGGGAGACAACATCTGGCAGGAGATCACGGCGCAGACTCCGTAAAGGCTTCTAATGTGTTAGATTCAATAGAGCCGTAACACAATAGCGGAGAGATGGCCGAGTGGCTGAAGGCGCACGCTTGGAAAGCGTGTATACCGCAAGGTATCCAGGGTTCGAATCCCTGTCTCTCCGCCAGAACTTTTTGCAAGTCCTTCTATTGACTATAAATACATGGAAACAGGACACTTAGGCAATGCGAATATCGCGCCTTTAGTGCTCTATTTTGCACGGAATTTCCCTTTCTCCCCTCGATTTTACTTACAAAGGCTATTTGGCATTACAACGGGAATCGCTGAGCATTCGGAGAGGGCTCTTGGATGTCTCAATCTCACCGAAACATTCCTAACAACGTCATCCTTCGCGGAGACTGCATCGATCTGATGCGCCGTATGCCATCGAACAGCATAGATTTCATCCTTACCGATCCTTCCTACCTCGTGAATTACTGCGATTGAAGCGGGACGCAGCATTCAGAATGACGCGAATGAAAGCTGGCTCAAACCTGCGATGGTGGAAGCATACCGCCTACTCAAGCAGGATCGTGTAGCGGTCATGTTTTATGGATGGACGAGGGTGGATGCATTCTTTCAAGCATGGAGGGACGCCGGATTTATAGGGCATCTCGTTTTCCGCAAGAGCTACTCTTCCAAGAGCAGGTTCCTGCGTTATCAGCATGAGCAGGCATTTCTTCTGGCGAAGGGCAGACCGCCCTTGCCGAAGCAGACGGCTACAACTGTCGAATCCAGAATCACCTACTGCGGCCCGCGCTCGATGGACTGCTGCGCGCCACGGCTCGCGTAGTAAAGCAAGGACGAACCTTGAGCTTTTACGAATGCGATGTCGCCGACGATGCTGAGCGACTGATGGCGCGTGTGAGCGCTACGATGATGACCCTCGCTGAAGAACGTAGCCGAGGGCGCAACATACTGCATGGAGCAGAAGTGCTCTTGTCTATGGAGGGCGTGTAGATGCGAATCCTTTTTTTGGGAAACACTTTTCCGAACGCACCCGAATACCTGCGCGAACAACTTCCTGCAAAGGATCGAGCCGGGAGCCGGCGTTCCGACGCGCTCGTAGCCTATACTGCGGTGCCCTTGACCGGCATCACGGCACGACGACCGCGATCCGCGTAGCCTCTTCGGGGCCAGCGGGCGCAGTAGACCCGGCGATAAAGCACCGCGGCATCCAACCCATTCCCGTCATGATCCGCGGTCGTCAACGCGTGTCGGGCTTCTATCCATGACACCTAACCTGCGCCCGAAGCCTCAGGAGGCGAGGAGCTGCCCGAGCCTTCCATCACGCCGCAGCAACTGGAAATCGCGTCGGTCATTGAACACGGCTTCGGCATGGGACAGCGCCCATAGTCTTACCCGCCCGGGTGATGGGAGTCCCTGCAATTACCTGGGCGGGTAAGTACTCCTTGCGTAAAAGAAGCATAAAGAACAGATACCGGTGTGCTTATTGCACATCGCTTACTTTGCCACCAGTAAATACAATCTTCATGTCGGGATACTTGTAAATCTTTTTTGAACCCAAGTCGATGATCTGCGCTGGAGCCCCTAACACCGCGGTCACCTGATCAGGTGTTTGCCCTAGGGCGACGGTGGGGGTACTGGTTGTTGCACCAGCCGGTGCGACAATTGCTGAGCCAACTACTGTGCCCGTAGTAGTCGAAACGGCACAATGAGGCTCGCATGAACGGGCAACGGTGCCAGAATCGCGCGCCCGTACCTGATCGGCGGGATTGACCGACAGAACGGCTTCGATCATCTTTGAAGCATCCTCCACAGACATCTCCGACAGGGTTCCCTTAGGTTCTTTGAAGGCCAGAGTCGTGGAATATCTTTTTGAGGTCTGATACTGGCCATATCCACTACCATATGCTGCCAGAACTGCATCGGTTGTGAGGATAGTCACCTTCAAGGAATCTTCTTTCCCATTCAGGTCTTCATTGATCTTAGTGATATAAACTTTCTGTCCGGGCTGCAGGATCTGCAGATTTGTACTCTTGAGAAAACCGAGGCCCTTGGAACGCTGCTTCACCTGTCCGTCAACCACTGGGTTTTCAAAGGTGATCATCGTGGGATAGGGTTCAGCGTTGATACCATCGGCCTCGATCGACAGTACGGTTCCGGGATTAGCCACCACACCCTGCGTGTTGATTTCTGAGAGGCGGTATTTCTTTTTTAGAGCCGCAACAAGGTTATCCTGTGCAAAGGCAGCAGGTGTCATGCTCCCAGCAAGAGTTAAGGCAAAAAGAACTCCCAGAGTCACCTTATGTGCATATGACTGGTACGTCTGCATTTCTTATGCTCCCGTTAGTAAAATAAGTTGAATCTTGTGTAGTAGTGCAGACTCAACACATAACTTTATCAAATGCTGCTATTTGCATGACGATGTTCATTAGTATCCCAGAGGGGTATGAATGGCGACGCAGTTAGTTAAGGCGAACAAAAGGCGCTCGTACAGCGCCTGACCAAACAAACTAAAAATCGTCCACTCCGCGTTGCGTGTCGCTCTCAAGATATTCACAGACATTGAGCCCCATTTAGGTGGCCAGTGCAACAGGCTTGAGAAGCTGAGGATTGGAGAAGACCTCCAGTGGTGTCCTGAAGGCTAGCACGGCGCGTGGCCGGTTGTTAAGAAGTTGTTCCACTCGATGCACTTCGTCCTGGGAGATTGCAGTGAAGTCCGTGGACTTCGGGAAGTATTCGCGGACAAGGCCATTGGTGTGTTCGTTGAGTCCACGTTCCCACGCGTGATAGGGCTTGGCGAAGAACGTATCTGCATCCAGCGCCGCACCGAAGATCTTGTGCCGTGCGAACTCAGCTCCGTTGTCCATGGTCAGCGTAAGAACCTTGTCGATGTCTTTGGAGAGACGTGCTTCGATGACATTTGCCACAACATCGGATTTTGATTCAGCAACGAGAGCGAGACGAACGAACTTCGATCCGCGTTCCACCATGCTGACCAGCGCCCCTTTGCGCTGGCTGCCGACGATGGTATCCAGCTCCCAGTCGCCAACACGTGACTTTTCTTCCACGATGGATGGCCGCTGACCGATGTCCACGCGCCCGGCAACTGGCGCTTTTCTGCGTGTGAAGTCGAACCGTGAGCCGAAGCGGCGATAGCGGCGACCGCCACGACGAAGCTGTCGGTAGAGATGGCCACCATCGATCTTATTGCGCCAGACGTGCCAGTAGATGCGCTCATAACTGACAGACGCCAGCTCTGTCTGTCGATGTTTGAGCCAGCCGCCGATCTGCTCCGGACTCCAGCCCAGGTGCAGCTTCTCTTCCACGAAGGCGATCATCGCAGGCGTCAGCTTTGAAGGACGCCGTTTGCGATCTCGCTGACGCTTCTCCGCGCAGGCCTGCGCCTGGTGGTAGTAATACTTGCCGTCCACCTTGTTTCGTCGCCGCTCCCGCCCGACGGTAGAACGGTGAACCTTCAGGTCACGAGCGATCTCCGCGTCCGAGATGCCCCGTTTCGTGAGGACTTGAATTTGTATCCGGTCATCGAGACCCAGGTGTCGGTATGCCGCCAAAATGCACCTCCAGTGGCTTAAGCCACTGGAGGTGCATTTACCCCAATTCCTTGTGCTTTTTACGACCTTGTTGCACTATGAACTTGAAGAGGCGTGAGAAATACCCTGCACAGTTCCTACACAGCCAATTTTGCGCGTATTAGTCACTTTGGAATCAATAGTTTATGAAATGTTTTTCACCCCTGCAGAATGCAACGGGGAGATTCTCACGTGCTCTGATTCGGACATCCTCTCAAAGCTCAGCGGTGTGGACGTTGTAATCCCCAAGATGCAGCGCATCAGTTCGCGGGAGATGGAAGCCGGCGAGTTCCCCTTAATTCAGCAATGGGGAGCGGGCCTGGAAGATATTGATCTTGAGTCTGCTCGGCGGAAAGGAATTTATGTCTCCAACGTGCCTGCGACGGGGGCAACGCTGAATCCGTAGCAGAGCACGTGATGCTGCTGATCCTTGCCCTGTTGCGGGACTTGCCGAAAGCACAGTCGAACGTGCGCTCAGGCGTATTGGGAGCGCCGTTGGGAAAGGATGCTCGCAGGCCGCACCGTCTGCCTGTATGGTCTGGGAGCCATCGCGTTGCCTCTTGCCAAACGCCTGCCGAGCTTCAGCGTCAGGCTGATCGGAATTTCACGCGGTCCGAGAGCGCTGAAGATTGCAGGCTTTGGTCTCACGCGCTGCTTCTCACTTGAGGAACGGGACGAGGCATTCGCTACGACAGATATTCTGGTTCTGTGTATGCGATATACGGAGAGCGAGGGATGGTTGGTGCGCGTGAATTCGCAAAACTCCCGCGTGGCGCATATGTCGTCAATGTTGCGCGGGGAGGCATCATCGATGGTGAGGCGCTCTACTCTCAACCCTCCAGCGGGCATCTTGCATGTGCAGGTTTGGACGTATTTGGCAAGAACCCGTTCCCACAAACGATCCAATACTTACGCTGCCGAACGTCATCTCGACGCCACACATTGGAGGTGTTACCGAAGCCTCATTCGTAATGATGACATGCATATTCTCAAGAACCTGATCTGGATCGTCGCGCTGCAGTTTCGTGAGATAGACGAGGTTGGTGATCGATTCGAGAGGGTTGTTTACCTCATGCATGATGACGCTCGCGAAGCGGCTGGCTACGGCAAAGCCTTCACTTCGCTCCAAAGCTTGTTCGGCTCGTTCAAGGCGCTTCTGAAGCGCTTCCTGACCTGGGCTGTCCACTGGCGTCTCTCCGGATCTGAGTAGCCCGGTTCGTCGGGGCATCGCGTCGTTCTGTTATCCGGTCAGATAGCAAAATGGGACGTTTTAGTTGGTTCGAGGGATTGTGATGACTCTTATAAGGTCCACGCGAACAAATGTCGCTCATTTTGAGCAATTTCGACGCGGAAGAGCCAGAAGCTCTTTGACCAGCGCTGACAGCCGTTGCAGGTCCTCCAGTGCCTGTCGCCCTACTGCTTTTGCTTCCTCGCCGTTCTGTCCCTCCGCAGCTAAATAGAAGACGTTGGTGAGGCTTTGCAGGGGATTATTGATCTTATGGGCCAACTCATTCGCCATGCTTGCGGCGGCTTCAGCATTGGTCTTGACCAGCAGGAGCTCTTGCTGGTGACGCTGCCTTATCCCCATTGATGCGAAATCGGCAAGGACCTCCATCAGGCGGCAGTCTTCGAGATCGAAGGCTTCTGTCCGGCCATGGGCCATGATGAAGATGGTTCCACGAGCCTCCTCCGCCTGCCATGGGAGCAGAATGCCATCCGTCACAAGGGGCGCTTCGATGCCCATCAGGTCAAAGAAACGCTGCCCTACACGAAACATCTGAGGCCTTCCGCGCTCCAGGCACACGCCACAGGCGCTCGGATATCGCGGAAGAACGGCATTCAGAAACCCTGAATACTGACCAGCGGTCGCCACCCAATGATAGAAATCTCTATCCGTGCCGTTTTCTTTTTCGAGGCTGATCCCGGCGCTGTCGGCACTGCACAGTTGAACTGCTACGTCCACGAGTTCTTGCAGGATGGTCTCAGGGCGGTCTACGAATGCCCGTGCAATGCGCTGCATCCCCTCAAACAGGGCGGTAGAATTTCGTTTGTGTGTCGTTCGAGCGGCGAAGCTCGCGTCGTTGCGGATATCGATTACTTCGAGTCCGGTCTCCGCCGCCAGTGAAATAACTTCATTCATGAATGATTGATTCCTATATGGCCCTGGAATATCCATCGCGGAGAGCTTACGGGCATCCGGAACGAGATGATGATCCCAAATCACCAATAGGGATTCGGGATTGTTTGCGCGGAGCAGGAGATTGCCTCCCGACGTTATCCAGGCCAGAACAATTGCTACAGCAAGGATGAGCGCTGGCGGGCGTATACCCACATCGTAGATCGGGTCTGAACCAGAAGATAGCCACGAGCCCAGCAACACCCACAAGGAGGAGGCAGATCAATAGTCTGGGAAGCATGCGCAGCCTCGGTGCAACTAATATACGCGTCTTGCGGAGCAGATTGTTACACTGCCTGTCCTACCCATTCTGGAAGCTTATGCGGTCCTCGTGGGAGCGTTTAGTCGCAATTGCGTGTGAGGCGCACGTTCTCCGTATCACTCTCTCTTCCGGCGCGGTTCCGACGGCCATGTTGGGCTCGTGAGAACCATTGTCCAGCTGGGACCTTTTTGGTAAAGCTCGCCTTGCATTTTCACAAATGTGGGAACATCACCATCGAGAACCCAGAGCTTAATATCCGGCGGCTGTTTACCAATCATGGGAGCTACGACTCCAGATACTCCGCCAATCTCAATGTGGACATTGAATCGATTGGATCGACGACTGCCTCCTCCGACACTCACCCGGTCTGTACCGTCCGGCTTGATTGACAGTTTCACCACACGAGGTTTTGAAGCGACTACTAGATAGGAGGTCTTCATTTCCATCGCTTTCCTTGGGAAATTCTCGACCACCAGAGAAATCATTCCATTCGCAAGATCAGGTGGGAGTTCCATATGTTCGACCTTGACGTCGTTCTTTCCATCCTTCATCTCGCGCCAGGTGACCTCGCCAGTCGAAACATTCATGTCCACATCAACCGGCTCTGGGAAGGAGGGGCCTTTTTGGACATGATGGTCGCGTATTAGCTGAAAGACAGATCCCTGCCGAAATATGGTGCTTTCGTCGTCGATAGATCCGTCTCGGAAGTGAAACACCAAGCGGGAGTGTATTTCATTCCCTCGGATGACGTTAACCTGATCACCAACAGCGGTGATGCGCCCATCATCGGACTTCAGCAGTAGAAATCCATGCATCGAGCCTTGCTTGTGGGTTGCCGGAATAGGCTCCGCAAAAATGCATGATGCCATGATCCAAAGGACGATGAGGACGGTTGCCAACGCTCGTACGGGAGGAACTCTGGGTTGGGACATTAGTCGCATCCTATCTCGTAATAGAAGTCGCAACTCGGGGAGTTAGAAACAGAACAGACAGACTCGAGTTGCCTCCAGGAGAACGCCGCCTTTGAGTTCATGGTCTTGAAGCCACTCAGAGCAATCCTTCAGGCGAAGGGCCCATCGCAGGTCATCGGAACGCTGTCTGATACGTTGATTTCGCTTTGTCATCGATCCGGAGCCGGACGTCGAAAGAGAATGAGTCCGGACACGTTTCGAGGATCGGAGATGCCGAGTTGGATGTCCATCTGAATCCAACCACGCTTCCAGGCCTCCGGCGAGTCGACGCCAAACGGAAGACTGTTAGCACGCGCAATCCGTCCGAGCGTATAGAGGCTCCAGCCTAATACCCGAGCATTGATCGTCGATGGCTGGTCAAGTGCACTTTGATCACGAGCCTCTTGCGTCAGTGAGATGTCGGCATCCTGCCATCCCATACGCCAGCAGATTGTCTCACTGCCCGATCGTTCAGTCCCGTCTAGCCGGGCGGAGAAGCCCGCTTCGTACTCGGCCGAAACCCAAATCTTGAGTTCCGCCTGCTCGGTGATATCGTCCACGTATCCCCGTTGCTCCGACATGGCTACACCCGCGGCAGTATTCTGTATTTTGAGGTGCGCAAACTTCGACTTTGGAAGTCGGCGTCGAAAGAAGTGCGGAAAAACAGAAAAGGGCGGCCCCAAAAGACCACCCTCTTTCTCAATTGAGTAGTGAAGTTACGCTACCTGAACGTTGTCAGCTTGCCAGCCCTTGGGGCCTTTGCTGACACTGAATTGAACGTTTTGTCCCTCTTGTAAAGAGCGGAAACCGTTGCTTTGAATAGAGCTGTGATGGACGAATACGTCCTCGCCATTAGCGCGGCTCAGAAATCCGAATCCCTTTGCATCGTTGAACCACTTAACTGTTCCTTGTTCCATGGTGTTGTTGTTCCTTTATGACTTGATATACCGCTGAACGCAATTTGGGATTCTTTGCGAGTAAAGCGACAAGCCAGAACAAGCAACAAGACCAGATCAGATCCGACGACTGGGTTTAGTATAGCAGGGCGCGCTGAGGCAGCTTTGCTCAAAGCTCAAGCCGCTGGTGAGCTGTTGTCTTGTGGATAAGCGACTCATGATAACAACAGCCCCGAGCCTCGGCACTCAGATAATTGATTCATCTTGAAGTCATCCTGAACGGTTAGCTTAATTGCCTTGCAAAGTTGCTTCTGTATTGTCTAGCTTATGCAATATAGTTCGCGCTGCCTGTTGGTCGAGCTGACGTTCCTGAACCAAGCGGTTGATCTCATGTCGCTCGGCACGCACTGCTTCCAGCCGCAGCTTTCTCTCCGCCGCTCGGAGTGCGCCCGCCTTCGTCTGGTTCGGATCGTCTCCCGTCAACGCTTCTATGCGCCGCCGATAATAGGCCATCAAGCGGGACACGATCGCCGCTACACCATCGGTTACTTCGCTTTCGTTGGAAACCTGTTGCTGCACTTCCTCCAGTCTCTTGATTGCAGCTTGCGCAGAAAGAACCCTTGCATTCCGCTCCTGTGCCTGTCGTGAGGATTCAGGGGGTTCCTCGACTCCCTTCATAATCATGGGCAATCCGATCGACGCGGCAAGCAGAGAAAAGAGGATCACTCCGGCCGACAACAGAATTGCGAGGTCTCTGCCTGGGAGTGCCATCCCATCATTGAGCGTGAGTGGCAGGGACAGAACGGCTGCCAACGTCACTGCTCCGCGAACCCCAGCCAAAGCCGTCGCAATAAGCAGGCGCTTCGGAGTGGGCCTTCTTATGCCGCTATTTCGTCTCTGCCGATAGAAGGACCACTTGAGCGAGGTCCAGGTCCAGAGGAAACGAAGCAGAGCAAGGCACAGGGTGATGCTTAGGACAAAGATTCCCACGATCCAGCCTGAGTGAAAGTGTTCCTGTTTCACAATTGTGGGGATACTCTTTGCAATTGCGGGCAGCTGCAGGCCAAGCAAGATAAAGATGAATCCGTTGAACGTGAACTGGAACATGTCCGTAATCGCTTCGCCCTTGATCCGCGTTTCGGCTTCAGGGATCTCCTGTAATACCCAATTTCCCACGAAGCCTGCGGCAACAGCGGAGAGGATGCCGGAGAAGCCAAGATGCTCCGCCGCCAGAAAGGCAGAAGCAGGGTGAGCAGAATCTGCCCTGACGGAAACGAACCGATCGCTTTGCCGATCCATCGTTCTCCCCGCATGACGACGAATGCCACCAACGCCCCGACCGCTAGTCCTCCCAGGGAGACCTGGAAGAAGGTGAATAGAGCATTTGAGGGGGAGAACGCGCCGGTCAGAGCCGCGGCCACCGCAAATCGAAAACAAACAAGACCTGAGGCATCGTTGAGCAGCGCTTCTCCTTCGAGAAGGTGCATTAAACGTGAGGGGATCTTCACGCCTCGTACTGAACCCGAGAGGGCCACGGCATCGGTGGGAGAGAGCACGGATGCCAGTGCAAAGCTGATCGCCAGGGGCATCGTGGGAATGATCCAGTGGATGAAATACCCGGCACCGACGACCGTGAAGACTACAAGCCCCACCGCCATGGTGAGAATCGGTTTACGAAGACTTAGGAATTCGGCGCGCGGGAATCGGAAGGCGTCTACATAAAGAAGCGGCGCGACAAACAGCAGGAGAAACAGTGAAGGATCAAGCGTGCTGTGAACATGCAGAGCGGCCAGCGCGATACCGAGCCCTATCTGAAAGAGCGGTAAAGGAATCCGTGAGGCAAGCGAGGCGACTCCCGAGAGAGACACTGCGAACAAAAGAACAAGGATCGTTGTAAGCTGTTCCAATCTCTGAGGCCGCCTTTGTCGAAACTCTTGCTACATCGCTTCGGATCGATTGCTGGGGCCAATCGATTCGGTAGGTCGATCGATGCCGCCAGCCACAGGTCTTCGCCAATGCGGGTTCCCTAAAACAGGGACACAGGTATGTGCTATCCGACCTCTTCCATTGAGCCGTTGTGACATTGGAAAATCAGGCAGACTGAAGCTTGTTTCGGGCCCGATACCAGTTCTCTTCGTCGCGCCCATGCTGATAGCCACTTTCAGCCCAGAATTGGTATGCAAGGTGAGCAATTTCTTCATGCGTCGGGGACTTTACCGGGACTTTCGTTTCGCTGGATTTCTTGGCGGTGCTCTTCCTGGGTTTCGTGGACTTCTTCACCGCTTTGACCGTTTCTGCCATTCGAACTCCTCTTCTGTGGGTAATCGAGATAATTGCCTCTTAGGTAGGATATCGTCAGCCCGTTTTTGTCAGATGTGCACATGTCTCCTGACTTGAAGACAGCGGGCGCCAAAGGTGCTTTTTCTCTTGCGCGACCAAACGGGAAGCGACCTAAGTGCATCATAAGAAGTTGTTTACGTAGGAGACACGAAATGGCAAGACCTACTTGGTCAGGACAAATTCAGATTTCTCTCGTTTCAATCGGAGTCAAAATCTTCCCGGCGAGTAACTCTGCCCGTCAGGTGGAGTTCCATCAGATTGACCGGGAGACCGGCCAGCGTGTCCACCACCAGAATGTCGCTGAAGGCGATTCGGTGGAGCAAAAAGATATCGTCAAAGGCTTCGAGTATGCCAAGGGCAAGTACATCCAGATCGAGCCCGACGAGTTAAAGCAACTCCGTATGCCGACCGCTACGGCGATGGAGATCAAGCAATTCGTAAAGGCTGAAGAGATATTTCCGGAGCTGATTGACCGCCCATATTTCGTCGCACCCAAAGATGACGTTCAGGCAAAGGCACTTTCCATCATGCGCAAGGGACTGGCCCAGACCGGCACCATGGGAATAGGAGAGATCGCCTTCAGTGGGCGCGAGCACCTGGTGGCCATAGCGGCCCCGCCCGACCCGAAGCAAAAGGGGCTGATGCTCTATACCCTGCGCTACGACGAAGAGCTGCGTGATCCGAAGTCGGCTGTTGGCAACATAAAGGAGCTCCCGGTGGATCCAGGGGAGCTTTCGTTAGCCAAACAACTGATCAACGGCCGCACTTCGACCTTTGACCATGCCGCCTACAAGGATGACTATGAGGCAGCAGTGCGCAAGCTTGTCGATGCGAAACGAAAGAACAAGCCGCTTCCTATCGAGGATCCGAAGCCTAAACCCGGGAAGGTTATAACCCTGATGGACGCTCTGCGCCAGAGTCTGGTGCAAAAGAAGGCCTCTTCTCCCAAACGCCCTGCCCGTCGCAAGAAAGCTGCCTGACAGTCCTTGGCTGGAGTATGGTTTCAAGGCATCTTCCGTGTGGTGAGTTGGGAGAGTAGACGATGGCGACACGACGAAAACAGACACCAGGCGATGCCGTTGACGAACAACTTCAGCGATATCGCTCTATGCGCGATTTTTCGGTGACTTCCGAACCCAGTGGCACGAAGAAGAGCAGCGCTTCCAAGCAGGGGCAACTGCCGTTTGTCATTCAGAAACACGCCGCCACCCGGCTTCACTACGACTTCCGACTCGGCTGGAATGGAGTTCTAAAGAGTTGGGCTGTCGCTAAGGGGCCAAGTTATGTTCCTGGTGATAAACGACTGGCGGTCGAAGTCGAAGACCACCCGATGGAATACGGCGGCTTCGAGGGCATCATCCCGAAGGGGCAGTATGGCGGCGGCACTGTCATGATCTGGGACCAGGGAACGTGGGAGCCGCAAGCTGGCTATACGGATGTCGACGAAGGGTTACGCAAAGGATCGCTCAAGTTCGTCATGCACGGCACAAAGATGCGTGGCAAATGGGCTCTTGTTCGCATGGGAGGAAAGGCCGCCGGAGAACGGAAGCCCAACTGGCTTCTGATCAAAGAGCATGACGAGTTCGAAAGAGCATCGAACGATGAGCCCATCACCGAAGAGGCGCCCGACAGCGTCGTCACCGGCCGCAGTCTCTACGACATCGCTAAACACGAGGACCACGTTTGGGATTCGAACAAGACCAGGGATGGAAATGCCTGGTACAGGCAAGAGCAGGCGGACGATAGCGGAACAAGAAAGAGGAAAACTGCCCCTGCACTTCCCTCTCTAGCGAATTTTCCGGAGGAAAGGCTACCAAAATTCATCGAGCCCCAGCTTGCGTCTTCTGAGAACACGCCCCCGAAAGGCTCTGGATGGCTTCATGAACTGAAGCTTGACGGCTACCGCATTCAGGCGCGGAAGGACGGCGATAGTGTCCAACTTCTCACCCGCAAGGGACTGGACTGGACGCATCGCATGAAGACCATCGCAAATCAGGTTGTGGGACTCTCCGCAAAGCGAGCACTCCTCGATGGAGAGGTCGTTGTGCTCGCCGAGGACGGGACGACGAGCTTCGCTGACCTGCAGGCTTCATTCCAAGAGGGCGTCAAACATCCCCTCACCTATTTTGTATTCGACCTCCTCCATCTCGATGGGCACAACACCCGGTCCCGGCCGCTGAAGGAGAGAAAAGAGCTGCTCTCGAACGTCCTCAAGGAGGCGGGTGAGTTTATACGCATCAGCGAGCATCTCGAAACAGACGGCACAGCGTTGTTTCATAATGCGTGCGAGCTGCATGCTGAGGGCATCGTGTCAAAATCTGCATCGTCTCCTTATGTGTCCGGACGATCCTCGAGCTGGGTGAAGTCCAAATGCATCCATGAACAGGAGTTCGTGATTGGCGGTTTCACGCCGCTCGCGAATGGAAGCTATGGCGTCGGCGCGCTGCTGCTCGGATATTACCGAGATGGCGAACTCATTTATGCCGGCCGCACAGGCACCGGTTTCACGCAAAAGACCCACAAAGCGCTACGAACGCAGCTTGATCGACGCACGCAGGCAAAAACTCCTTTCGATGGATCGTTAGCCGCCGATGCGAAACGCGGGGCCGTCTGGGTGAAACCCGACATGGTAGCCCAAGTGACGTTTGCGACCTGGACGGCGGACAATCTGGTCAGGCAGGCGGCGTTCAAAGGCATACGGGAAGACAAACCCGCAATCGAAGTCCGAAAGGAGGAGGGTGTCGCTCCCAGTCCAAGACATTCAAGAGGTGCAAGGAAAGAGCCACCGGCAGTCTCTCATAGCGAAGTGAAGGCAGCTGTACCGAAGAAGATCTCGCCCATCTCTCTCCCTGTGAAGCTCACTCATCCAACCAAGGTGATCGATGCAGAGACGAATCTGACCAAGACACAGCTGGCAGAATATTACTGGGAGATCGCCCCGTTGATGCTGCCTCACATCGCGAACCGGCCACTCTCTCTGGTGCGCTGTCCGGATGGCACTGGCCACGATTGCTTCTTTCAAAAGCACGTGAATAAAACCGTATCCGCAGCGATCCAGGCGGTCAATGTTCCCGACAAGAAGACAAAAAAAACAGAAGCCTACATCACCCTTTCGACACGGGAAGCCATTGCTGAGCTAGCACAAATGGGCGTTCTCGAAGTCCATCCATGGGGATCGTGCAACGAAACTCTCGAACAGCCTGATCGCATCATCTTCGATCTCGATCCTGATAGCGCGATCTCCTGGCAGACCCTCGCGTCTACGGCCGATGAAATCCGAAAACATCTCAAGAGCCTGAACCTCGTAAGTTTCCTGAAAACCACTGGAGGCAAGGGGCTGCATGTAGTGGTTCCCATCCGGCCGAAACTTGAATGGCTGGATATTAAGGAATTCGCACACCAGTTCGTCTTGGCGATGGAGCAACAGAATCCTGATCTGTATTTGACGAAGATGAGCAAGGCCGCGCGAAAGGGTAAGATTTACCTCGATTATCTCCGCAACGAGCGCGGAGCGACGGCAGTTGCCCCGTTCTCTCCCCGCGCACGATCCGGCATGAACGTATCTCTGCCATTGAGCTGGTCGGATCTCAAAACCGATGAATACCCCATCTGTCGCGTGGCCGATTTCGAGCAGTGGAAGAAGCGGTTGAAATCGGATCCATGGAAGGATTTCTTCAAGCTCCGGCAGGTTCTTTCCTTCAAGTCCGCAGACCGATAGCAAATATCGCGCTGACGAGCTTCATTTGGCTTACATCAGCAGCTTCGTGGAAAAGCCAATGCTTTCGATCGAGCGCCAAATTGGAACTAGGCCGTCTGTATCCAACGGTAGAACATCTTCAAAGCCATCCCATAGATCGCACTCACGACCAAACCTGAGGCGACTGCGAGAGTCGTCCACAAAGCCATGCTGGAGAAGGTCGCGTACCCCTGCCAGATTATGCTGGGATTTCCCCGATTCAGTGCCTGGATCACGGACAAACCGGCGAACACTACAACACCTGTGAGCAGACCATATCCTAAAATAATCCAAATACGAGGCCCTTGTGCGTCCTTAACCTTGAGAGTTACAGGTAGAAATACGACCCAGAGCGGAAGCACATAAAGCAACGTTATCCTGTACACGACGTCCATCGTTCCTGCCGGACCTTGCGTCGCATAAATCAGTGCGATGAAGATGAGACAAGAAACAGTCCAAACACTGATGCGTTTTAGCGCTGTGGCCTGCACTCGGAATTCCCTCCAAAGCAACGGTACGAAACTGCAAGGCTTTCGCGAGACTATTTTAGGCTCATCGCTGCTCACCTGGTGGGAAAGGAAATCTTGGTGAGTTCTTCAGAAGCGTCCCAGAGTTTTTTTGCCACCGCGAGGTCCAGCGATTGTTTTGCAGGCTTTGCAACCGCCACCGGGCCGCGCGTCTCCATCCGGTTCTTGGGACCGTAGTACGTGCCCGGCCTTGCGTCAGGCGAGGTGGCGGCATAAAGAGTAGGGAGCGCACCGTCCTCTGCCGACTGGCGCATGAGCGAGCCGAGAAACTTCATCATCCGCACCATCATGTCGTCTTGACCACGACTATTGGCGACCAGATCAGTCACGGCGATGCCTGGATGGGCTGCGTTGCTGAGAATTCCCCAGCCGTTCGCATCGCTCCGGTGCTGCAACTCGAAGGAGAACATCAGGTCCGCGAGCTTCGATTGCGCATAGGATGCCATCGCGTTGTACTTCCTCGCCTTCCACTGAAGGTCGTCGAAGTCGATCTTTCCGTCCCGGTGCGCGATGCTGCTGACTTGTGTAACCCGGGGAGCGGTAGCCATCCTCAAGAGGGGCATAAGTTGAGCCGTGAGCGCAAACGGCGCAAGATGATTGGTCTGGATCTGAAGCTCGAATCCGTCCCGCGTCTCTTGTCTCTCCTTCGGTGCCATCACAGCGGCATTATTGATCAGGAGATCAAGCGGCTTCCCTTGGGAAACCAGGCGTTGGGCAAAGTCCCGCACCGATGCAAGACTTGTAAGATCCAGCAACTCGTACCGCGCTGTGCCGGCGGGTCTGCTTTGCATAATTTGTTGGACTGCGGCTTCACCCTTCGTATTTGACCGCGCGGGGACAATAACATCAGCTCCAGCGCCCGCGAGCGCTTTGGCGACTACGAGGCCGAGGCCCTGCGTTGAGCCAGTGACAATAGCGAGCCGTCCACGTTGTGACGGAATATCCCTTGTAGTCCACTTGTTAATCAAATCCATTGCATTCTCCTGATGAATCGTATGGGAGGCTGTCGTCATCAAGCCGCGGGTACGACCTACTTTTTGAATGGGTGACCGAGAAACAGCAAAACCAGCGGCAGCAGCAAAAATGGAATCTCGATGAGAGCTCCTCGGACATTTCTTTGAGTGGATTGAAGGGCGGCGATATAGAAGATCGAGCACCCCGTAATGAGATTGGCCGCGAGGAAGGTCTGCGGGAGGAGAACGAGCACGGCACTCAACAGGGAAAAGACCCCAAGACTGATTAAAGCTCCCCTGGAGAAATCCAGACCAAGGGCGGCGTGAGCCTGGGCTGGACTCATGGTCAACGATTGCCAGCCGTGCCTGATACCAAGAAAACTCGTAAGCGCGATCAATATGCCGCTGAATATTCTGATTGCCATCGTCCACCCTCCATCCGACGTCACATGCAACAATGTATGCGGTGCATATATTGTTGTCAATGCATATATGGACCCGACTACATTGCCGCAGGTTTGACCGAGGTGTCACACTACTATGGTGAAGAAGAAAGCAACACGTCCATACCATCACGGCGACCTGCGCGCCGCCCTGCTCGAGGTCGCCGAAAAGGCTTTGGAGAAAGGAGGCTCCGAAACATTGTCCCTCCGCGAACTCAGCCGTGAGCTCGGTGTCAGCAGCATGGCTTTTCGAAACCATTTCGCCAATAAGCAGGCATTGCTTGATGCTCTTGCCCGGGAGGGCCTCAATCGTCTCGGTGTTGCTTTAAACAGAGCAATCTCAGACCGGGAACAGGATTTCGACACGCGGATTATCAAATTCGCCCGTGCCTATGTTCGCTTTGCGATGAAGCACGCGGCGCTCTTCCGTCTCATGTTCTTGTCTAAACATCGCACTGGCGCCCCGGCAGAGTTGATCGAGGCCAGTTATCGCGCACTGGCTCCAGGACCTGCGACAGTCGCGGACGGTCAGGCGTCGGGTGCTGTCGTTCAGGGAGATCCGGCACGGCTTGCCTTGGTAGTGTTCTCGGCAGTGGAAGGCCTGATCGCTATCTCCACCGATGGACAGTTCTTCGGACAACCGCTTGACCGGCTGACAGAAGAGATCGTTTCGCAGATCATACTTGGCCTCAGACCGCGTCTTTAACTCGCGGCGCAATCCCGACAGGGAGAAATTGCTGACCACGGCGGCTGAGCGCAAGATTCTCAGCCGCCGTTATGCGTATCCATTAGACGTTCATCGTGCTGACCTCAACCGTTACGCCGCCCGGAGCATTGCAGTAGAAGCCATAAGTGGGCGGCCCGCCCCTTTGCAGCATGGCTGGTGCGGGCGCTTCGTAGCCAGCGGCAGCTAGAGCGATGTGGCGATCCTCTACGCTGCTGCGAGAATCCTGCAAGAAACCCACATGGAAAAACCCGGGGTAACCGTGCTCGGGCGACATGTGCTTGTCAAACATGAGTGCGAGCAAGAAGCCTTTCGCATCCTGAAGGATGGCGAACTTGTCCCCGCGTGTTTCGAGTGTGCGGAGATCAAAGATGTGTTCGAGGAACGCCTGAAGGGCCGGAACATCGTAGGTCGTCAGGTTAGCGTGATTGAGGATGTGCATTGCGGAGCTCCTTAGGTCAAGAATGGAGTCGCGTGGGCCGTCGTCAATCGAAAGAGTCCACGCGACACTGACGAAGTGCAATGGTGCACTCCGTCATGTCGCCGTGGGTCTCTTCCCCGATGTCTCTCGGGACTGACATGACCTCAGACTACCGCCTGCGGTGAGCCGGGCTTACCAATCCGGCTCTGCGTTTTTCGGCACCTTTACGATGAAGATTCTCGAAATGCGGATGCAGTTTTTTTGTGAGTACGTCCATTCGAGGCTGCCCGGTTTGCGTCGCTAAAGTCACCACGGGGCAACAAACCTCAACCACTCCCAGTCTCTCCGCCAGAACTTTTTGCAAGTCACCGTGTTGGCTCGAAATACGTGAAAATAGGATACTTAGTCGATGCGCATATCGCGCCCCTAGTGCTCTATTTTGCACACAATTCCCCTCTCTCCCCCTCGATTTACTTACAAAGGCTATTTGGCATTACAACGGAGTCGATGTGCTTCTATGAGGAATGTCCCCACTCAGGCCATGCTGAATCCGCAGGGTTATAATTAACCGGTAAGAGCGAGCATGTGATTCAGAATCCGGTTCCGACACCAGAGCAAATGGCGACTTTGCTGGGGGTCAGCCCTGCACGAGTTGCGGCTCTTCGCAGCATCATGGGTTCTCATGTTTCGGAACTGGTTTTTCGCAGCAGCAAGGGAAGAAAGAGGACGGCGAATAAGTCGGCTTCGACAGTTGCATCTCCCATCCGTCAGTTCAAGATGAGAAGGAAGAACAGCTCGGGTGTCAAAGCGGCGGCGCGTTGAATCTGTCTTTCTGAATATCCCGTATGATGCAGGCTTCGAGGATCTCTACTTGGCCTACATCGTTGGTCTGAGCCAGCTAGGGCTGCGCATCAATGTGACCCTTGCCATCCCAAACCAAGGGCGGCTCGACACTATTCTGAACCTCATTGAAAGCTCCGATTTTTCCATCCACGATCTTTCCCGCGTCGAACTGTCGCATGGCATTCCCCGCTTCAATATGCCGCTCGAACTTGGCCTGGCTCTTTATCACTCCAAACGAGGAAAGAGGCAGCATCGCGTTCACATCTTTGATGCCAAGCCCTATCAGGCGCAACGCTCCACGAGTGACGTGAACGGCATCGACCCTCAGATTCACAATGGACGACCGAAGGATTTGATGATCGGCTTGCGGAACATCTTTCGGCAGCCTGGAGATGTAACTACGGTGCCAGAGATGCTTGCCAGTTATCGGGCGCTGAAACGGAAACTGCCCAAGATTCGGCAAAGCGCGGGCGGTGGTTCCCTGTTCGAGGCTGCCATCTTTCATGATATTGTGGTTGCCTCGCTGATCGAAGCTCAGGAACAGGTACGGCGGCGCGTCAGCCTGATTTGACGCGGGTTAGAAATTTTCCGGAAGCCTCACTTTAAACGCGCAAGGCTTCCGGCCACTGGCATCAATGGTTGCTCTGCCGTAGTTCAACCCTTGTTTTTACCCGTTCCATTCTTGCGCTGGCCCGCTCGAAATGCGCCGGGGCCATTTCAATTCCAAGATACCTGCGATTGGAGAGTAGAGCCGCCGCACAGGAACTTCCGCTCCCGGCGAAGGGATCGAGGACCATTTCATTTGGTGACGAGAAGCTGCGACCAACGGGATGAGCGCCGTGACGGGCTTCTGTGTCGGATGGAGCTTGTTGCCGGTGTAAGGCATATCCAGCACATCTGCCAGAGGCTGCTTCGGCAAAGGCGGTCTGCCCTTCGCCAGAAGAAATGCCTGCTCATGGTAATAACGCAGGAACCTACTCTTGGAAGAGTAGCTCTTGCGGAAGACGAGAGGCCCTACCGGCTGAAATCCGGCATCCCTCCATGCTTGAAAGAACGCATCCACCTTCGTCCATCCATAGAACATGACCGCTACACGATCCTGCTTAAGTAGGCGGTATGCTTCCGCCATCGCAGGTTTGAGCCAGCTTTCATTCGCGTCATTTTGAATGCTGCGTCCGCTTCGGTCGCAGTAATTTACGAGGTAAGGAGGATCGGTGAGGATGAAGTCTACGCTATTCGATGGCATACGGTGCATCACGTCGATGCAGTCTCCGCGAAGGATGACGTTGTTAGGAATGTTCGGTGAGATTGAGTTCGTGTTCATGGTGGCGCTCCGTCTTGTGTGGTCTCCCGATGAGTCGGGGCACACTGCGCGAAGCGATGCGAGTGGGTAAGGCTTCCAAGGTCAAGGGACGCTTTTCGGGAGGGACACGAAAGAAACTTTTACGCTGTTTGAAAAGTTTCTTATGGGAGGAGCCAGAAAAGCAGAGTCCCGCAGTACCGCCAGGACGCCGGTAAAACCCCGAGCGCGTGCCCGATTCAGAGACGAGCACACTACTTGGAGTGTCCATACACAACGGGAAAATCTCACTAATACTGCGACCAAAAAGGAAACCTATGACTATATGTGCTGGGATGCTGTTGGATTGCCCGATTCTTGTACCGGTGAGGAATTAGCATAGCCCATCGAAAATCGGGAGCAGGTGTCCTGCCCCCTTTCTTCGGGTGCGATTGCACATTCGACAAGTTGGCTAAGTTCATCAATTCGGTGGCTGACAGATACGAGTTGCATCCCAATCAGATAGATAATGCCATAGCCACCTAACGCTATCTCCAACCATGACATTTTGACCTTTGTTTTCGCTATAAAATCGACTGCAGAGACGAGGCCGCCGGCAAGAAGAGGAAGGATGCCGAGCTTGTCGATTGCTCCAACGAGCATTGCGATTCGTCCACGAAGATGTTCTGCTTCGAGTGTTAGTCTCCCTCTGACGAATCTCAGAGCAGAAGGCGAGAAGCCCCGGAGCCCTTTCATCAGTTCGTAATCGCGGCTCACCTGAATTTGGCGTATTTGCAGAAACCAGTTCAAGGGTTTTATGAATATCTTCAATGCGCCGAAAGTTGTTCGTAATGTCAGTGTGACTGCGCCCAGAAGCGCCAGAAGAAGTGAAATGAGACCAACGTAAGTCCACGCACGCGACACGGACAGTTTATATTTTTCAACGAATCCCAACACCATACTCAGAACAAAAAGGGAGAGCGATCCCCCCATGAGGAACAAATCGAAACGACTAAAAAGCTTCAGTGGATTCCAGGTTCCAGAACCGCGTGTAGTGTTCAGCGCGCGAAAAACATCCTCAATCTCTTGCGACTCTCTCGACTGCCCCATGACCTAAGCTTAATCGATTGTCGGATGCGGAAATGAGGCGAACACGGATGCGAAGTATTGATGGTGCCGCAGATTCATGTGGTTCAACGCCTTAATTAGCGATCGTAACGCCTCGAAACGAAAAGTCTCGTACTGCTAATCGACAAGAAACAGTCTGTTGCACATAGTCGAAATTGGGACGGTTTTGGTGATGGAATACGGGCGAGCGCAAAGCGCTGCGTAATTGTTAGGATGGGTGCACCCCCATTTCGGCATGATCGTTTACCTCGTGCCCCAGGTTGAACTGATGGCTTTGCTGCCCTTTATGTTTTGTTCCTTGCAGCGCGACGCGGTGAAGCGTCTCGCTATATCTCTGGCCCTTTCCGTTTTCATCCTCGGTGCGTTGCAACCGGTTGCCGGGCAGGCCATACCCTATGTGGTTCCCGGCACGATAACCACGGCCAACGCATCCGGCACTACGTGCTTCGACACGCATGCGTGTGGCGATAACGGTCCGTTGTCTCAGGCAGGTTTTGTCCAGATAGATCAAATGATCTTTGATGGAAGCGGCAACCTGTACCTCGTGGACGCGACCGATGCCCGGGTGCGGAAGGTCACCAAGGGAAGCGGTCCCATCACTGAGGGCATCGTCACGCCCGTCACCGGGCAGCCGCAGACCCTATGCCCATCGCCCACAGCTCTGTGTGGCGATGGAGGCCCGGCGTCCGATTCCTCAGCGCTTCTGAATGATCCAACGGGCATCGCCCTTAACGCCGCAGGCGATCTGTTCATCTCCGACTTCGGCGATAACCGGGTGCGTCGCGTGGATCATCAAACCGGCATCATCACCACCTTCGCCGGCAATGGGGGAGATGGGTTTTTAAACCCCAGCAACATCGACGGTATGGTTGCAACGCAGGTCGGCATCCAGCCTTGGGCGATTGCAGTGGCTCCCGACGGAACGGTCTACATCGTAGACGGCCAAGCCAGCAGCATTATCCGTGCCATTGATCCGAATACGCAACGCATCCGCACCGTCGGCGTCACGACTACCGGCTGTATGAACTACATACAGAAACTGTCCTTTGCACCCAACGGCGACTTATATTTTGCTGTCCAGTTTCCCGACGCCAAGATCTGCAAGATCGAAAAGAGCACCGGCATCACCAGCATCGTCGCGGGCGGAGGCAGTCAGTTATCCAGCGGAACTGTCCAGCGGGCGCAGGATTCGGAGTTGTCCGATCCCCTCGCAGTCCTGGCTCTCCCGTCAGGAGACGTGCTGTTTGCGGACTCACAGATCTTTCGCATTGAGATGAAAACCGGCCTCATCTATCCCATAGCCGGTTGCTCCTTCCAGGTCACGTGTGGCAAGGACGTTACATCCGCAGCGAACGTTCGCATGGTTCCAAGAAACTTCGCGATGGATCAACAGGGCAATATCTTCTACCCGCCTGACGGGACGCAAGGTACCATCAATGAGATTTTGAACACACCCGCAACAATCAGCTTCGCCGACACTGCCCTCAACACTCGCAGCAGTGATAGTCCGCAAACAGCCTATCTCATGAACCTCGGTACGCAGCCGTTAATGTTGGCCGCAGGGACGCCCGGCATGCCAGCCACATTCAACCCGTTGCTTACTACCGCTACAGCAGGCGCTGCCGACAGTTTCACCCTGGACAACAACGGCACTCTCGCAGACGGCCTCACAGAGGCCTGCTCATCGCCTTCGGCAACACCTTCTCCTCTTGCATCCGGAAGCACCTGCGGCTTCGGCCTCGGCTTCCAGCCTACGGCGACTGGCGCCATCACGGGCAGTCTTACCCTTCGTTACACCAGCTCAGTCCTTCCTGACCAGCAACAGGTCATTCCGCTCAGCGGCAAGACCATCAGCGGGCCACCGGCGAGCGCCACCGTTGCGGTACAGTCCGTTCCCTACGGCACAGCTTCCGTCACATTAACGGCGTCCGTTACTTACTCCGGCGGCACTCCGCCCTCCGGGACGGCCACCTTCGTTGTAAACGGCGGAGCCACGGTGGCGGCTACGTGTGCTGGATCGGCATCCCCTCTTGTCTGCACGGCGGCCTACAACCCATCGATGCTGACAGTGGGTTCGTACCCCATCACCTTTCACCTCTCTGCGAACGGTACGGATCTCGCCATCGATGCGAACAACACGCTATCAATCACCAAAGCGAACGCAACGGTGACACTGGGCTCACTGTCCGCAACTTACGATGGCAATCCACACGCTGTCACGGTATTCACAGCTCCGTCAGGCCTCGGCCTCAGCATTACCTACAATGGCGTAACTGCCGTACCCTCCGCCGTGGGCACCTATACGGTGGTGGCAACCGTCACAGATCCCAACTACACCGGATCCGCAACCGGAACTCTGGTGATCAGCGGTCTCGTCACGCCCACCATCACCTTTGCGATTCCTCCACATGTCTTTGGTGACGCCAACTTCAACATTGCCGCGACGTCGAACTCCCCAGGCGCGCTCACTTACCGTATCGTCTCCGGCCCCGCAATGATTACGAGCACAATCGTGCATCTCAATGGCGCAGGCACCGTCATGGTGGAAGCCTCCCAAGCCCCGTCAGGGGCCTACTCCGCTGCCACGAAGATAGCGGCATTCTCCGTGACCAAGGCAACACCCACGATCCTCTGGCCAATACCGGCAGCCGTTGCCTACGCTGCAATCATCGGGCCCGCTCAGTTGAATGCAAGCGCTACAGGTGTGGCTGGTGTCTCGCTCACTGGAAACTTCACCTACACCCCTCCCATCGGGACTGCCGCGGTTCAAACTCCGTCAGAGACACTGCATACGATCTTCACCCCGACGGACACGACGAACTACAACACCTCAACAGCTTCCGTCTCCCTGGCAGTTGCACCGGCTGTTACCTCACAAGACTTCACCTTCACGGTGCTGTCGTCGCCCTCATCGGATCTCCACGTGGGTGGAACCGCGACATATCAGCTTCGGGTCTCGCCTCCATCCGGACAGACGTTCTCTTCTGACGTCCACATGAGCTACTCCAGCGCATCGCTGCCTTTCTACGGGACCGGCCAGTTCTCAGCTGTCACAGTGAATGCCGGCTCGGGACCGACCGACCTCACCTTCCGCGTCGTCACCACAAAGCTTGCCTTTCGCGAAAGGTTGACGCATGGGCCCGCAGAGATCGTAGCGGCGATGCTGATGCCTCTTTGTCTGCTGCGCAGGCGCAAGGCACTCCGTGGCATGGCGCTTGTGATCTTCGCCGCGACCATGCTCGCCGCCTCAACCGCCCTAAGCGGCTGCGGCTCGGGATACCTCGCAAGCAGGATTCCGATCACTATTACGGCGGAAAGCGGCGGCATCAAGCACTCCATCATTGTCCAGGCGAACATTTTACAAACCGCACAATGACCGGGCCACGCATGCCTGTAATGACGGCCACAGTACGCGGTGCGCTTGAACAGGGACCCAACTCTCCGTTCGCGGATCATTCCCCATAAAGGGGATGCGCAGGACCAATCCGTAATATGCCGCTCTACATCGCGTGACTGGCTTCTCTCATCCGGGCACAAAAGCTGGCTGTAAGTGAGACCGTTTCGAGAGATATGGGGCTAGATGTTTCCAATTTGTTCCGAACTTCGGGCCAGATCAGTTTAGCCAACAGATCGCTTCTCGGATCGAAGTACCAAGGAGCAGCCAGGTCTAAAGACCTATGGGAGACGAAGTCAGCATAGCCTGCGTTACCAACTGCAATCGCGAGTGGTTCCTCAAGATAGGCAAGGTAATTCGTCTCTGTTGGAATAGGGCAGGTTTTTAGGTACGCTTTGGAAAGAGCCTCTTTCCGCTCTGGCGGGATATGAGCAGAGATGAAGTGGGCCAATTCGTGGAATACGATCGTACTGAGATCTGCGGCACCCGATGCATCTTTCGGATTGATCTGGAGGTAGAGAGAACCACTCCTGGCCTTTCCTGCGGTGGAATCGACAGAAGGCCACCACACGACATACACGGGATAGGTTTCATTAACTGACGTGCCGTAGAAGCGTTGCACACGGTTGATGTACAAGGCAGTAGCTGGACATTCGAGCTGCTTTCGAATTTCGGCGGCTACGCTGTCGAGAGGTTGCGCCTCAGCCAACACTGTTTCCCACTCAGGGCGGAAATGGGAGTAGAAGGCTTGCAACATAAGGCCGTCCATTTGTCCGAAGCGCATGGGCAGGTCATCGAGTGCCACTTTCCAACTGAACGATCTTTCGTGAACTGGACACGGTAGCGTGTCTGCTTGATGAGAACCAGACCGAGTATCATGGTGACCAGCACGGCGTCAGTGGCGTTAAGAGCCGCTTTGGCCAGATTAGGGTCACGTGACGTCAAGTATGCGGTGAGGCTCAATAGAACTCCAACCTCAAAGATGAGCCATGTTGCGAGCCGGGGTGCGATCTCCCCCCGGATGAGCTTCATGCAATAGCGGACACTGACAAAAGCGTCTAGCAGGACCACGGGGATTACGGTAATTATCGAAGAATCCAATCGAAAGGCTCCGCTACGCGATGATGTTCCGATGACTAAGAATAATTGGTACCCATAAGTCGTCTTCTCGAAAGCAATCCATCCAGGCGTTCTCCACTGACGAGAACCAGGCCAACGCATTCATCGAGCAAGGATTTGAATCGAGCTTCAAACATGAGTCCTGCGAACCATTCACTCCGAATTACCTCTGCTACCGGAACGCCAACCTCCGCCTTCTTCAACACACACCGATCATCTGCTCCACGCTGAACCCTTCTTCCGCATCCACACCCTTCCGCCTTCTCAGGCTAAATTTGGTCAGAAACTAATACTTGATTCGGTGCAAAAATAACGAGGCCGATCAGATAGAGGGGTCGACTTTCTCAACAAACAAGGTAAAACTCTTAATAGGCTGCTTACCAAGGAAATCATCAGAATGGATATCAAAATCTACGGGTACAAGGAAATAAGGATTATTGGTTTACTACTTTTCGCTATTATCGGATTCGGCCATCAGGCGCTGGCGAGCATAGACGATACTTGCTCCCCGAGATGGAAGCTCACGCACCATGATTATGACGCATGCAGCAACATGGCAATGGTTACACCGTCCAATGACACGCGGATCAATCTCCTGTTGCTCCTGGCCGATCTGCGTGCATCAGGAAACACCGCTTCAGTCGGAGTTGCCACGAATTTCGCAGGCTCCTCATCAATCTCCCCGCTCTTCGACTGGGCGACCCTAGCTGCTCGCATGGGACCGGAGGCATCCAGCAGCGAACTCAAGAAAGACGGAATTTACCGTGAGGAAGAACCAACCAAATGCCCAGATACATTGCCTTCTGGGGATCCTTTCGTTATTGCCGTTCAAGCAGAAGCGGAACTGACTGCAGAGGAACGGAATGCCTTGCGAGCTGCCCGTAAGGCGATGCAATCTGGCTGTCCTGACGATGCGGCAGTAGTTGCGTTTGCAAACGTGGACAATGCGACGAGGACAGGATCGGGGAAAGCGTTTGCGCTGTACCTCCAGGGGGCTTCGCAATTTTGGCATGATGATTACGACAGATCTGCAGCTACTTTCACAACGTTATCTACCTCAAAGTCTGCTTGGCTTAAGGAATCTGCCGTCTACATGCTTGGCCGCATTTTGATTAAGCGTGCGCAGGTCGGCGCCTTCGATGAATACGGTTCCATGAAGAAAGACTGGCGTGCCGATCCGCGAGCCATAGACGATGCTGAAACGGCACTCGACCATTATCTGAACCTGTATCCCCAAGGAGCTTATGCGAAGTCAGCGCGCGGTTTGAAACGGCGAGGATATTGGCTGGCTGGTGACAGTGAAAAACTGGAAGAAGAATATGGATCCCTGCTGCTCCAATCTCCGAAAGACCGCAACATCAGCGACATTGACCTCGTGCAGGAGATTGATAACAAACTTATTACGTTCCCATACTCTCCCCACACGACCACTGTCACGTCTCTGCAGACACTTCTCGAGGGAACGCGCAATCCCTTGCTGCTTGCCGTACTGGATCTCTATGGTATGCGCACCTCGCAGACGGCGGAAACGGATAGGGGCAACAAGCCCGTCACACTCGATGATCTGCAGCGGCAAAAGCAGTTCTTTGCCGGGCAAAAAGCGCTTTACGAATATCTGCTGGCCGTCCATAGCTTTTACGTTGATAACAAGCCCGCGGACGTCCTCCGGATTATTCCCGATGCCGCACGCCAAACCTCGTTCAGCTATCTTCAGTTCAGCCGTCAGATGCTGCGCGGCTTAGCTCTCGAAACGGTCAAGGATCGCAATACTCTAGGTTTTTGGCAGCAGATGCTGCCTGGCTCCCGCGCACCCGATCAGCGGGCTGCAGTCGAGTTTGCCATTGCTTATCATCAAGAGCGCGCAGGGGAACTTCAAAATGTCTTCGCCGCGAATTCACCCGTTCGTTATCACTATCTGCGTGAGGTGCTTCTCACCTACGTGGCGGATGCTCGTTTGTTGCGTCAGCAGGCAACGGATACCACTATTCCCATTCATGAACGAAACCTTGCATTGTTCCTCCTCCTCTATAAGGAAGCAACTCGAGGGGATGCTGCTTATTTCCTGAAGGATCTCTCCATGGTTCCAGCCAATGCTTCGAACGAGGGCTTCGTCATATTGGACTACAACGACGCTCTTCAAACCATTCCGCTCGGCATCTTTATAAGTAAACCAAAGAACAATGGATTTGGCTGCCCGGAGCTTCGGATAACTGAGGAGATGTTATCGCGGGATGCAGAGAATCCAACCGCACGTCTGTGTCTGGCCGACTTTACTCGGCTGCATCAGGGGTCGGTATCGATGCTCGATTATCCGCCGGCTTCGGATGAGCTCGGCGGCACGAAGTCGCTCTTCGCTGGCGCCAACTTTGTACGAATGAACACATATATCGCTGTTGTTGCAAATCCGAAAGCAAGCGCTAATGACAAGGCATATGCGCTGTACCGCTCCATCTACTGCTACGCGCCTTCGGGGGCTAATGACTGCGGTGGACCGGATGTCCCAGTTGCGCAACGAAAAGCATGGTTTCTGACTTTGAAACGCGACTATGCCGACTCGGCATGGGCAAAGGAGTTGAAATATTTCTGGTAGAGCCTACTTCCTGATTACGCTGATCATGCTGTCGGTGTGTGCGTCCAACAGTTCCTGTTCTAGGCCGGCAGTCATAGATGCCAAAGATTATGATGCCTTCTGGCTTTGGGCGGGCGTAGAGCCACAACCCGTACTGGAGCGCGCACGCAGGATTTATCTACTGGATGCAGAGGTTCGCCCCGGAGCTACCTTCCTCGTCTCTCAGCGTCCATCCGTTCCTCACGTTAAGAAGGCGGAAGTCTGGATGGTCATCAGAGTCGAGACGTTGCAGTGGACACCGGCGACCCATGCGCAGGTCCTAAACGATCTCGCACGATGGAAAAAGGCCGGAAATCACATGGCGGGCCTTCAGGTTGATTTCGATGCACGGACCCGCTTTCTGGAGGATTACAGTGTCTTTTTGCAGAGCCTACGCAAGGACCTACCAACCGAATACAAGCTCAGCATTACCGGGCTCCTGGATTGGAGCAGCAACGGAGATCCCCAAGCGCTGGATCAGCTAGCCGGAATCGTTGATGAGGTCGTGCTGCAGACATACCAGGGGCGTCACATCATCCCGGGATATGAAAACTATCTGGCGAGGCTCAACCGGCTGAAAATACCGTTTCGTATCGGCTTGCTCGAAGGCGGCCAATGGCGTCAGCCCTCGGGCATGACCTCAAACCCATACTTCCGAGGTTTTGTAGTCTTCCTCCAAAACTCTGTTCTGTCTCGATAGGACTCGCCGTTCGGAAATCCGGTCTCAAGGAGGGATTACAGATTGGATTGCAGCCAGTATAGGATTCATTCGTTTGCTGTTCCATGTCCGATGTACTAGTGAAAGGTTGTTAACATGTTTCCTAAAGAGCCTAGTGGCTATGGAAGAAGTTCGATGCTGGTCCGTAGTTGGTTTTGATTTCAGCCTGTGCTCGGATTCGGCTCGAGTTGCCGGAAGCATATCCTGATGGCGAGATGGATGAAGCTGGCCCCTCGTCACATAGTGTGTATGTGACGATTCTCAGGAATTAGGCGATCATTTGCATAGCATCGGCAACACATATCGAGAGTCTTATCATGCCTTCTACAGAATCCAAAATTGTTCGACGGATCGTGACTATCTTCGTGTCGATCCTCTGCATCGTTCTACTCGGCTACGCGGCCATCATTGTCATTGCTGAACTTGGATTAGGAGGACGAGCTCCGCATCCTCAGGTCGTGGGCACGTTTGATAGTTTCGTCCAGGCCTCGTCCTATGGAAGGTGTTCCGGCCTGATAGTCACCCCGAAGGGTACATGGCTTGTTGGAGGGCTAGATAAGGAACCGACGAAGGCCGAATTAACTGTTCCATCCTCAGCCACATTGCTTGAGCACTTGCCCGACGGCACTGTGCTTAAGGATTTGGCCAGCGACATCCTTCAGAATTCTGGAGTGTCTATCCTGCGGGAAGGGATCACGCTTATCTCCCGATTGGATGCACATAAACATTTCCAGATTGTGGCGGCGGCGCCCGGAACTGCCTGCCTTTACCCCACTCCCGACGGCGCCACATTATTTGTGTCAACAGGCCTTCAGTACCATCCCAAAGGAACAAAGAAAGGAGATACGGAAAACGCTTTTTTTCGTTCCGACGATCAAGGAAAACACTGGTCGCTCATGCCAGACGGGTGGTTTCACAATAGCGGCTTTGGTGCCCAGTTGCAATCGACACAATTCATTGATAACCAGAGAGTGTGGGCGACAGGCAATCGAATCGCACCGTCTGTGCAGTTTCGATCCACTTTCGGCATTTACTACAGCTTCGATCAAGGAAGATCTGTGCTGCCTGCCGTGTCCGACGTGCTGCTTCAGGGACTTTGGACCGATAAGCCGCCAACTTCGGATGAGATGGATGCGGTTAGCGATACGACGTCGGGAACCGACAACGAAACGAGCGTGTTTCTCGCGCCGTTGGACGAGGCGAATGCTCGCGTGTGGCTTTCACGAAAAGAGTGGAAACCTTCGACTGAGGACAGCACGGAAAACTCCATCGCCGATTTCAACACGAATGAAGCCAACATTCATTGGGATGGATCGCGATGGCAACTGGGCACGATAGAACATGTTCCGCATGTCTTTATTCAAAAGGCCGCCCAGAGCCCCGACGGCAAAGTATTTGCCATCCTCAGTCGTGCGATGTCGGATGGGCACAAAGGCCCAACCACTATTGCCGTATTAAACCGAAAGACACTCCAGTGGGACGAGATTCGGAAAATCCCCGACCCGTTCCTGCTGTTGGGCTCGGATGGCGTTTATGTGGAAGCCCTGTATGCGGGACGCAACGCGCTTGTGCTCAGTGCTGGATATGGTGCTGAAGTCGCTACTGGAATGCGGTACAGCAGTAAAAGCGCAGCAATATCGGCAGAGGCAACATATTATTCCCTTGACCAGGGACATACGTGGACGAAGCTCGCCTTGGCTCAATATCAGACTCCGATCGGATTTGATGCGGAACATGATCGCCTCTTCTGGCTTGGCAAGGATGCCCCCTTTCAAGACATGCGTATTCAGGCATATGACCTGGCGCCGTAATTAACCGACCAACGCAGGTAGCCAGGATAGTGCGTTCGACCTACGTTGTTGATGTCCACAGAAAACCTGACGTCTTTATCTCGCCTCGGGCTGTCCCTGAGAGTCAGCTACTACTACGCAGCGCAACCCTTTATCCGGAGGGAAGGTTTCCTCGTCTGGGCCGTCAAGAAGCTTTGTCAAGGTATCCTTCTCTGGATCGCTAAGCTTGCCACGACTTGCACCATAATCGAGCAGCAGTTGCGCGCTGCGCTTATCGCCAGTACGGACGATGTGTCGATCTGGGCGCCATGCTCTAACAGTACTTTCAGAAATGGCCTGAAGCGCGGTGAGAGCGGAGTAAGTCGATTATTCGCGCTTTGGAAGAGTTCATGGATAGGAGCGACTGCATTGTAGGGATCGGGTCCATCCTGGACAGCATTGACCGGCATGTGCTGTTTCTCAATGAGCCATTGGCCCACACGAAGTGCGGCTCCGCTCGCAGCAGCACTTAACAGGGTTTGATTTTCGTCGAGAATTTCTCCGCGAATATTAATGGGGGTTCCCGACTGGAGCACGGCGAGGCATATGCAGATACTAAGCCGGAAGACGAAGCCTCTACGCAGACACTGAAAGATCTGGTGGTTGGTCCGATTGATACTGGAAAGCTTGCATTCCAAGCTGGAATCGAACGAGCAACTCAAAGGCCTACTCTGTGGGAAGCATTAAAGAAATCCCACATGCTGGGGCCACCTGGCCTGACTGTGGCAGGGCTCAGACAGTTGATGTCATCCCGCTCGAACAGATCCCCTGCTCCGATGTCTCCTGCCTCAGCTGAAGTTGACGCAAAGGCCGGAGAGAAGCCAGCACAACGCGAGAACGAATCCGACCTCAAAGCATAGTCGTTAGTCTAACTACAGGATGCAAGGAGATCTGGCCCTGAACGCCAACAGGGGTCGATCTTACCGCTGGCCACTGCCAGCTTTGTTGGACATTGATTGCCTGCTATTACAGGGGATCAATTAGCAGCGCATTGTTGCTAGCTGCGCGTCTTGAGCTGGTGAGTTTCCTGCGCAGAAGAGTACTCCGATCGAGACGAGCGCCGTTCCGCCTGATAATAATCCCAGTATCAGCTTCATGAGAGTGCGTAAGTACCCGTGGTCAGTGCCTCGCGCGACAGCGATGCCTCCAAAGCCTCTATCACTAGATCAGCAATTTCCTTTCGGTAAAAATCAGGACTTTGGGGAATCTGTTGGCTTGCTGTTATCTTCCGCGGCCCGTAGAAGTTTTTCCATTTCTACCCAGTCATTCCAGGTGGCATGATGCCGGCGATCACCATCGTTTTCATATTGCGGATAGAGTGCCCTATCGGCATCCAAAATATGAAAGACGTCCCCTGACATTCCGTAATGAGCCGACTTGATCTTGGCACCGGATTTCAGCAGCAGGCGGACGACTTCGAGGTTGCTGCGGTCCACGGCGCGTTCCAGAGGCGACTGACCACTACTGGAGGGCAGATTCGGATCGGCACCGTGCAGCAGAAGTTCCTTAATAACCTGAGCTGTAGCTTGCGGCTTATTGCCCGATGTGCCCAGAACCCGCAGGAGCGGAGTTTCGTCCCCATCACCCTGCTGATTGACGTTCGCTCCGGCCTTCAAGAGTGCCCGGCAGATTGCGACCGACCTTTCGGGATCGCGCGCAACAAGCTTCGACAGTGGCGTATCTTTTCTTTTGTCCGAAGCATTGACGTAGGCTCCGGCTGAAAGCAGCAGGTTCACCGCCTCCGGATCCTCCGAGTAGACGGCGCGCATCAGTGGGGTCTCGCCGTCCACATCCGGAACCTCCAGATTCGGTTTTGTGGTAAGTATGGCGGAGAGCATTGCCGTCTTCTTTGCCTGCTGATTGGCATCATCGGCAGGTAGCATTGCGGCGATGTGGAGTGGTGCATCGATGTAGTCTTTGCTACTCCGTGACACATCTGCTCTGGCACCCTTTTGGGCAAGCAATCTGACCGTCTCGACGTCATAGTCCCACAGAGCAAGGCTAAGCGGCGGCTCGAGTGAGGCGGAACTCCCCGCGAGGTCGGGCGACGCTCCATGCTCAAGCAGCGTGCGCGTAAACTCCGGAAGCTTCATTTTGAGCGAAAGGTAAAGGGCTGTCAGGCCCTCCGGGCCTATCGTGGATGGATTCGTCGAACGATCGGAGAGAGATTCCTCGAGTCCATTCAAATCACGACGAAGTACGGCCTCTAACGGTGCGTATTGCGGAGTGCAGGACTCTTTATCCAGCCGTGCGACATCGAGTTCACGCGCGATTCTGCGAGCCGTATACGCAGGGACCTTGCTGACGCCCATCATGGAGCAGTACTGCCGGTAATAGTCCTTCGCCCAAAGAAGCCGAACAGATTGCGGCATGGAACAGTTGTCGGCATTCATCGAGGTATAGGTGTCGGCGAGATTGAGATAGACTACCGGTCGCTTCGGATCGCGCCGGATCACCTCCTGCAGCACAAGCAGCGCATCCTGAAGATCGCCGCATCCTCTCGTGCCTTCAGCGCTATCGCCGGCTTGTTGAAAGATATAGCCCAAGTCGTTGAGGTCTTCAATGCTGAGTCCTGCGGTCCGCCAGTCGTTCTGCTGCAAAGCGGAATACAGCTTTTCCCGAGCGTCGATTGGAGTTCCACTTTTGTCTCGAAGAATTGCGCGTGCCTCCGCGACCGATACAGATACCGATATCGGATTTGGAGCGGGCTCCATCCGCACCGAGAAGTGTTGTGGACTGGGGAGAGGCGTTCCCACGATGTCGGTCGGAGGAGTTTTCGTCCAGTTATCCTGTAGATAAGTGTCGTAATCTACCGTTTCTTGCTGTCCCGCGGCGGGCCAGGTATCGAATGTACTGACGGGATAAGTCGGCTGAAAGGAGATCATCATGCCGTCGGGTGCCCGAATAAAAGCTCCTGGTCCCTTTTCGCAGCCTTTCACCAACAGAAATACGCCATCCGTCCCAAAAGAGGTGATCGTGATGGGCTCCTCGGTGGTATTCCTATCGAGACATTCCGCTAAAGTGAGAGGACGAGATCGCCAGACTCTGGTTCCCTGCGCATTCCACCCATCGAGAAATGTCCAATGATCTCCGAAGACCGTCAGAGTGTAGGAACGAATGTCGCCGCTCATCTTCGGTGGAACGCGCCAATACTTTAAAACCTGTTCATGTTCTTCCACTTTGTAGGAACTGGCGATCACGCCTTCGATGATGTCATCGTCCAGCTGCGCATGCGCGCACATTGGGATAGTCGCGAAGAGCATCGAAATCCCATAGAGCAACAGGAGAAGGCGACGTGAGCCATTTGCACCGTGCAGTATCAGTTGAGCGAGTAAAGATTCCTTTTGTCGGTACTGTGACCTGTCGCATCCCATATGCCTTCTTGTGCAACCCCCTTCGATCGAACTGACGTGCCGCCAGCGTAATCGCGACGGCGTGCACTCTATTGTAGAAATTCTTTGAGCTTCTTCAATTCAGCGTGTACCGCCGCCTCCAATCGAGTGCGCGAGATGATCGCGATTCGCATTGAAGTTTCGAAGTAATCCTTATCGAGGTAGAGAAAGCTGTCGGATGTGAAGTAGCTTCCTCCAACAAAAACTCCGCGTTCCTGTGCCACGGAATTCCAATCCGGGGATGTATCGAGGAACTCTTTCAAAGCACATTCGATCTCCGAGAATGTGCCGTGTGCATATGTGATTGGAATTCTACGGCTGTCTATCAGGTGTACGTGGAGCTTTAGCGTGTTCAGCGCGTCCGGGTACGCTTGATGGATCAGCGTCGCCGGAGCATGGTAGAGGAAAAGATACTTTTCATCCTCGCTCCAGGAGCCATTGAACGCTCCACAGTTTTGGAACTCTTCAATCATGTCCACTCGGTCATTGGCGATACCAACTGTGATCTCCAGCCGAAGATCCTCCATGGCAAAGATGAAAGGCTCTCCCTGCAATCGGTTTTGCTCTGGAGCAGTTGACGGCGTGGAGTTCATGGTGGCCTGTTCCTCTGGCGAAGCAGCGGAGACCGAAGCCGAAGTCTCCCGCGGCACTACGTTTTCAGGTTGTTTTCTTGCTCGTCTCAGGATCCATAGAGCAAGAGTCCCAAAGAAAACACCGACCTCAACGATTTCCCGCTTCAATAGGACACTCCCTTGAGGCCGTGGCAGGTTTGGAGTCCGCACGGGCTTCTTCAGGCATGTTCGAGCACCATGAGAAAGCACCTTGCCTGAAGGTATCCAGTTCCAAACAAACGCCGCATCTGGACATGAGTCTTTATCTACCCCTTGTCAAAAAAGTCCCCAGAAGCACCACAACACCGAGGAGAACAGTGAGTGGTCCGAAGACGAATCGCGTGGTCTTCAGGGCGCGTTCTTTTCCAAGAAGCGAGATCCATATGGAGGCGCGCCGGCCACTCAATCCCCATTCTGCCACGCGCACATTGGTTGACATCAGATAGCCCAGTGCAATGCACGCCAGACCAAAAAGGAGCATAACGACAGTTTTGATCGTCATGCCTTCAGATTACAACATGAGTTTCGTCGTCTTTGGTAATGGATAAAATCGCACTAGGGGAGGGGAGCTACTGTGCGATTTGTATCAATGGTTAACGGATGGCTGCTATGCGGCATCGCTGCGTGTTTCGCGGTGGGATCACTGCATGCAGCAAGCTTCAACTGTGCGAAGGCGGCCACTCCGCAGGAAAAGGCCATCTGCAGCAACAAAGCTCTGAGTGCTCAGGATTCCGAGATGGCCGTGATCTACCACAGGGCGCTTGCGCAGGTGTCTGCTAGCGCTAAGGAGCAGGTGCGGCACGATCAGCAACAATGGCTCTCATGGCTTGCCACTATTTGCAATGCAGCCTCTTCAAAAGATGTTTCTGTATTAGCCCAGTGTATGACTGCGCCGTATCGAGATCGCATTGATTTTTTCAAAAACGCCGTATCGGTAAAGGATGGTGTGCTCTTCTATGCGAGATCGAACTATCTTGCCGGCAAGGATGATCCGCAGTTACTCAATTCCCCAAGCCCCCAATTCCGGGGTTGGGGAACCCTCGCCATCACGTGGTACGTGGCCGACGATCCAGCGTGGAGCCATTGGAATGCGTCTATGACGGAGACCATGACGAAGACCGCAGCGGATGACAAGTCGGACAGACCTCACTCCTCCGACGCATCGAACGCAGACAGTACCGAGTGGGCCTCTATTCCCGATATCTCAGAAAATCTGATCACCACACGCATGTCCTTTGAGTCCATGGGCCACGGTGCGGCGCATCCGACCGAGTATTCATGGACGCTTCATTGGCTGAGAAAGACAGAACGGGAACTCCAGGCCACCCATGTTTTTCGTGCGAATACGCCGTGGAAGGAAATGTTGGCGATGGCTTGCTGGAAGGGCCTGAAAGAGCAGTTTGCGGATGACGATGGTTCGCTCTTCATCAAAAGCGCACAGGATAAGGACCTCTTAGACGTGGTGAAGGATCCATCCAGCTGGAGCTTTACGAAAGACGGCCTGGACATCAGCTTCCCCGAGTACTCCGTCAGTCCCCGCGTTTCGCCAGCCGACGATATTACCGTCCCCTGGAAGGACTTGGAGTCGTACCTGAACGCTGGGTTCGTTCCTGCTCAATTCGTCGGGAAATGAATGGCGAGCATTTATCGGTAGGATTTCACCAGGGAGTCTTAGGGCCGGAGTCTCAGCACGTACATGCTATCCGCAGATTCCTGGCCCGGCAGATGACCAACGATCTTTAGCAATGATCAGCAAGTGAGTCGCTGCGCGATTGCGCGTCGGATCCTCGCTCCAAAGATCGACGGAGGACAATGTCTTTGAACGCAGTGGGCGGAATACTGCTCCTGGAATGTTTGCCCGGGCGACACTCGTCGGTGCGATAGAGACCCTCATGCCTGCGGCAAACAAGCTACTGGTCGTTCCCAAGACCGCGGAACAGCGATTGCAAAAGCCTCTTGATCCGCTCCTCTCCCGATTGCGTTGGCGGAATACGCCAGAGTAGTCCGAGAAAGACCAAAACGTCTTCTGGTTCGGTACCAGGTTTTACATCGCCCGATTGTTCGCAAGCTTCAATCATTTGCCGGACAGCCTCGAGCATTGGTCCGTAATGCTCCCGACGCTCCTCCGCCGACGTCGATGCGTGAACGATATCGGCAACTCCGTATTTCATTTTTCCGAAACGCACGAGCTTCTCACACCAGGCCTGGAACGCACGAACAGGCGGATGCTTGGCCAGCAGCGTCGGAGCAAGAGCAGCGAGCGTTGAGATTTCCTTCTGGTAGAGAGCCAACACTAACGCTTCGCAGTTCGGGAAATGCCGGTAGAGAGTCTATGTCTCTCCGCCAGAACTTTTTGCAAGTCCTTCTATTGACTATAAATACATGGAAACAGGACACTTAGGCAATGCGAATATCGCGCCTTTGGTGCTCTATTTTGCACGGAATTTCCCTTTCTCCCCTCAATTTTACTTACAACGGCGGTTTGGCATTACAACGGAGTCGATGAGCATTCGACGGGGATGCTGTCTCTGGATGCCTCGATGATGAATCTTCTCGCTCTTAGGACTTCCCACGAGCGCAGTGCACCTCTTTCTCCTCGGCCAATCCCAATGGCAGAGATCGTGCTAAATCCGCAAGGTTATAATTAACGGGTATGAGCGAGCATGTGATTCAGAATCCGGTTCCGACTCCAGAGCAGATGGCAACTCTGCTGGGAGTCAGCCCCGCACGAGTTGCGACCCTTCGCAGCATCATGCGTTCTCGTGTTCCCGTACAGGCTTTCCGCAGCAGCAAGGCAAAAAAGAGGACGGCGAATAAGTCGGCTTCGACAGTTGCATCTCCCATCCGTCAGTTCAAGATGAGAAGGAAGAACAGCTCGGGTGTCAAAGCGGCGGCGCGTTGAATCTGTCTTTCTGAATATCCCGTATGATGCAGGCTTCGAGGATCTCTACTTGGCCTACATCGTTGGTCTGAGCCAGCTAGGGCTGCGCATCAATGTGACCCTTGCCATCCCAAACCAAGGGCGGCTCGACACTATTCTGAACCTCATCGAAAGCTCCGATTTTTCCGTTCACGACCTTTCCCGCGTCGAACTGTCGCATGGCATTCCCCGCTTCAATATGCCGCTCGAACTTGGCCTGGCTCTTTATCACTCCAAACGAGGAAAGAAGCAGCATCGCGTTCACATCTTCGATGCCAAGCCCTATCAAGCACAGCGTTCTACCAGTGATGTAAACGGCATCGACCCCCAGATTCACAATGGAAGACCGAAGGATTTGATGATCGGATTGCGGAATATCTTTCGGCAGCCTGGAGATGTAACTACAGTGCCTGAGATGCTTGCCAGTTATCGGGCGCTGAAACGGAAGCTGCCCAAAATTCGGCAGAGCGCAGGCGGTGGTTCCCTGTTCGAGGCTGCTATCTTTCAGGATATTGTGGTTGCCTCGTTGATCGAGGCTCAGGAACAGGTCAGACAGCGCGTCAGTTGAACTTTGACGTGTCATCCTTGACCCCATCACTCCGCAGCAATGCTTAGGAAGCGCACAACGTTGCATAATAACTGTGTTTTCTCTCTCTAACGAATGCTTATGAGAATATGGTACGCACTCGCTCTAACACTCGTCTGCATGATCAATCTCGCTTCGGCTGTTTCATCGAGTTTGCCGAAAACATACACACTTGAGACGGTATACGAGAATGATTCGCCAGCCACTCTTCAGATCGTGTACATGCCGCCGGATTTTCCTGCCCAGCCTTCCATCGTCTATGGGACGGGCTTTTTCGTTGGAGATCAGGGTTATTTCATCACGGCAGATCATGTAGTGGACAAATATGAGAAGGGTACCCCCCGCGAAACAGCGGTCATCCATCAACAAGATGGCGGTGGGATCGGCCTGTGGTTTGAACTCGTCGAAGAAGACAAACAACACGATCTAGCGCTCTGCAAAATCATTGGAGGATTCTCTCTCAAAAAGTCTTCCCGGCTTTTGCAGGGACAGACCGGGAGGCCGCGCAAGAGCCTGCGCCGTGTGACTTCATTCGCAGTTGCGGACCGTGTTATCAAGGCGGGCGAACCTATCGCGCTTTTGGGATTCCCTTTAGGTGCGTTTGTAACTCCCGTGATACAAGGCGGAAACGTCGCTGCTACCAATGCCATTTTGACATCTGCATATAACTTTCCCGGATTTCATGGGGGCGATAATTTCATAGTTTCCGTCGCAGGGAATCACGGGAACAGCGGTGGACCTGTAATCAGCTTGACGACAAATGAAGTCATTGGGGTATTGGTGCAATACGTTCCAGCACCGCTGATCACAACAGCCGACGGATACCAGATTCCTCAACAGTCAGGTCTGATGGTCGCGGTGCCCACGAAGTTCGTCATTCAGCTCTTGAAACACAATCATGTGGCGCTTAAGACCATAACTTTGAAGGACGATCTTGCATTCTGAATGCTGAATGCAGTAGGGATCGATTATCGTCCTAACAGTAGTCCGCAGAAACGCCGATGACGGAAGTTGGCAGGGCTGGTGACGCGACCCCGACTTATCGGTACCAATTACGGCAGTTTCCGATAATCCCCTTTCGCGGGATTGATAGCCCTGTTCTCAGCTATTCTGCTACGAGATCGATAGCAGGCGCATTAGTCTGCACTCGTTCGGAGTGTCACCCTTAGAATTATCTGGCGTAATCTTGCAGCGATATTTGGTGAAGTTGCGTCATGGGGCGCTACGAGCCAATCACATTAGGTGAAACTCAACCCCAGAGAGAGAGTCTGAGGATGGCCGTGGCCCATTTAATACCTTTTCGCCTTTCATGCTTCGTATCCGCCGTCCTTCTAGCTCTGATGCTGCCCTCCGACGCACTCAGCCTTATCGGAACACCCAAGCAGAGCGCAGCAACCGCAGTAACCGCGGATGCGAATGGCGTAGTGCACATTGCAGCCGACACGCTCATTGCAAAACACCCACGTATGCGAGAGCTGTGCACCATCGCAGAGAAATGCGCTAATGTCCATGTTACGGCGGAGCTTACCGAAAGCCCAAAAGCCGACCGGATCATTCGCGGCTATACGATTGTGCACATCCAAAGCGGATTGGCACCGACCGGGAATAACGCTAACAGTGACGCAGAATATGAGGCAGAGGCCAAAGCCGACCCCGTCGGAGCCAAACTAGCCTTCCACGAGGGCGGCGCAAAATACAAGCTTAACGGCGATGGCACCTATACCGTGGTGAACGAACTGAACGGGATATATGACTTAAACCCGCCGCGCACCGCGTTAGTACGCACACGCACTCTGCAGGAGGCTCGCCACCTCACTATAGAAGCGGCAATTGCGGACTACATCAACGATGCCTGCTCAGGCACCTTCCACGATGATCGAGTGCACTGCGCTAAATCGACAGCGGCGATTCAATCGCAGGCAGAATCATCTAAGTCCATACAAGCTCGAGGTGTCGCACCATCGGACGGCATTTGCACACCTGCGCCCGAGTGGCCGCACATGAACAGATGCCCCGTCTCTGAGCAGGCTTTCGTGGATGCGTATGTCCGCGTAAACGCCGGACGGGACGGCTTGGACTTGGCACAACTCAAACAGCTTGGGCGTGACGAGTACACCATGAGCACGGGCCTAACAGGTGCACCGACCATGTTGCTCGGCCAATACATGCCCACCTCGCGTGGTCAGCGCGCAATGGCGTATCTGGTTTATGGGCCATACGGCCAGCGCCTAATGCGCCTCCCCACGCCCCAGACCCCAGCCCCGAAATAATCGGCCAGTCCTACCAGCGAGTAAGCGAAGACATCATTCTCAAGACCAGACGATGCAAACTTCGGAGACCCAACCAACTCAACCCATAAGTTCCGATAAAAGCGTTTCTCGTCAGGAACGGATCAGGGGCGAGATGCCGACTTTTCGGTACCAATCAGCCCTCGATGAGTGCTCAAGAAAAAAGCTTAGCCAGTTCGAAGAGAATGCCGGTCGCCACCAAGCTACCGGCAGCGTTTTCGGCAACGCTCCGGATCGACGACACTGCTTGCTGCACTTTGTTCTGATCCCGCGACGGTTGCTTCATCTCATATTTGAGATCGTCCAGAGCGGCGTCTAGCCGAGTGATCTCTTTACCCGATACATTTAGGGTCTCCACATTCGACCTTACCTTTTCGATAAATTTGAGAACCTCATCTGAGGAGGCTTGCTGAGATGTCGCTGTAACGGTCCCCAAATTAGCGCCCAGGTTTCCGGTGAAAGTGCCGATGTTTCCAATGTGATACGTCGATTGGCCTTCATGCGCTTTCTCGCGCTCTTCTTTCGTGAACGATAAACCTTCTCCCTTGATTCCAACCTGTTCAAGCTTGAGGCTCCAATCAAGTAAAGCAGTTCTTACCGCGTCAAGAATCCCCCACGCTGTACCTGAGCCAATGATGACCGCAAACGGCAAGGTCATCCCAGTCGCGTTCATTAGGAGCGTCGCTGCCTGTCCAGAAAGCGGAATCATCAGTTCTCCCGGGCCGTTCCGTGCTTGGGAGAGCATATGTTCGATCTCGCCCAACGGTTGGCCGATGGGCTGGTTGGTGAAACTTTTTTCAATTTCTTCGTCATGGAAGAGTACGGGCTGCCAACCATGAAAAGGATTCTTTCCTTTCACTTGGCCATGTATCAGGCGATAAGCAGGAACCTCAGTCATACCGTATCCGTTTAGCTCACGGTTGACCCAATTCGCCAAATCGGGCAAGTCGAGTTTCACCGATATGACCTTCGCCATCCGAAGAAGATCACTAACCGATGTGTTGCGATTCAAAGCTCCGCGTTGCAGTTCTTCGACAATCGATGACATGAGCACCCTATTTTTTATGTCTTGATGCTATCCCATGGACAAGTACACATAAACGCCATTCTCGTCTTTCCGTCCTTCAGTCCGGGTGCTTTTCAATGCCCGAAGAAACAAACCGGAACGACGTCGTCGGTGTTTTGTATTCCCTGCCGTACTGATCCTTCAAGACGAACCTGGTCATCAGCGGTTCGCCAATCGTACCTAAAATTGGCCGGACGAAAGCTGAAATCATGACGCGGTTCAACTGCCGCGGTTCGACGCGATCCATGGCGCTGGAGAGTATTGGGGTCGTCCCTTCCGGGTACGCCTCTAGTATCAGCATCGGCTCATCTCCATCGGTCGTGAAGGTGGCCCAGAAACTAATCTGCATCATCTTTTTCATTTTCCCGCTTGGCTGCAGCTGACCGGCGACGCTCCACACCGCCTGACCAATGGTGTAGACCACATTCAGTTTCGGCTTTTTGCGGCGGATAATCTTGGGCGCTTCGGGCTGCTTAAAGTGCTCTTTGGCAGCAATGGATCCAAGAATCGCTCTCTTCACTTCGCGGACTTCGCCAGCGGTGTAGTTCTTGTGCTGGCTAGTCTTTGAGTCGTAGAGGGTGTGATGTTCCATGCAAAGGAAGACCAATAACGACCTTAGAGAAAAGGTGGGACAAGTTGCCCACATTGACCAGAACCCGTATTCAGGTAGTAACATAGGGCACACCTTCGAGCACACTTCAGCAAAACTTCGGTCTCGACGTCCTGCTTTGTCTTTTTACGGGATGCCATCCTATCAATGATAGATCAGGTGGGATTATCTATTCTCTACGGCGAGACGGTCGCGCTTGAAGCTGTTCAGCAGTTCAACGCATTTTAAAATGATAAGGAATCGAAACGGAGCTTGTATGAAAGTGATGGAACTTCCCGGGTGGCCACCGGAGGGGGCCGGTAGCTTTGACCCTCTTGATGGTGCGACGTTTGCAGGAACAGCGGACACGGTATATATCGAGCGCATTATACGGGTGACCCCTGATGTACTGATGTTCTCGTGCAGTTTCAACGATGGCAAAACCGACCGACATCCTGTCTATCACTGGAATCATCTAGGCGACACTGCACCCAAGGTCGAAAAGATTTTGCACGACAATATCGGCAAAATACTGTTATCCGTTGGCACCATTGATGTTCCAGAAGACGACTAAGAGTTTCACATGCAGAATCCGCCGCGAAATGAGGGTGCAGGGAGAAACCAGCATGGTTTCTCCCTGCGTGATTTTATGGATAAGACCAAGGGACAGCGCCGCCGCCGTCCCTTGATATGACCTGCTAAGCCGCGTCCTTCGCGGATTTGGGTATACTCTGCGGTGATTTCTTCGCCTTCCCCTTTGCGGTGAACTCCTGCTTCACCTTGCGAGCGACGGCGTCGGGGTCCACCTTATACGTGCTGGCTGCATCGCGCAGGACGGTGGCAGGGTTGGTGCGCGAGGCGGCTAACAGGATGGCTGTCTCCACCATGAGGCGCGAGAGCGTTCCTTCATCGGCGCGGCGAAGGAAGGCGGCAAAGGTCTTCCCCAAACTCCCTCATCGCGCTTTTGCCGGATGCCATGCTGCCTCGCCAGCATCTCGATACGGCGCTCATCCATAAGAGCTACCAATCTCTCAAGAATGAATAGCAAGTCCCGCTTCATCAGGCGGACAGGAACAGCGGCAAGGACACGGAGGCCGGTCGTGTTGGCGATGGCCTGTTCCTTGCGCTGCTTCTCCTGCTCGGCCTTCCACTTCTCATCCTCGTGGCTAGCCTTCTGCTTGGGATGATGGACGGTGCAAGTCGGATTCGCGCATACCTTCTGCACGGTGCCGATGCCGCTGCCTTCGGTGATGATGGCTTCGGTGGTGTACCTGCACACCTTGAACTCAGGCCGCTTGGTGTCTTCCTTGCTCGTCGGCTTGCGAATCTCGGTGTACTTGTTGCGCGGGACTACGGGACTGCCTTCTTTCTGCTTCCCATAAGCCGTGCTGATCTGCACAAGCTGCGGCTTCGCGGCGATGGCCTGGGCGACGTGTGCCGAGACTTTGGATTGATAGCAAGACGGGTCGGTGCAAGCGTCCGTCTTGCCGAGGTCGGAGAATAGGAGCTTGTTATGCCCGGTGCGCTTGGGACAGTCGGCGCAACTGCCAGCGGCTGAAACCAATTGCGCGTCCCGTTTGTTGAACGGCGCATCTTTCAGGATGAGCATGACGTTCTGCTCAATCCAGAACTGGAGATTGCGGACAGGGAGAAGGATGTTGCGGCTCTTGCTGGCTCCGCTCCAATCCTCGCGGAAGCAATGCGGTAGGGCTTGTTCCTGTTGCGCGGGCTGTAGCTTCGCCAGAAGCAGCGCATGGCCCACGCCGATTTCATCTTTGTAGAACGCATCGACGACGGCGAGAACAAGCTCGGTCAGCTTCAATCGAGCCGCAATGTAGGACGGGCTTTTGCCGGTACGTGCGCCGATCTGCTCGATGCTGTACTTGGGTTCCTCCAAGTCCAGCAAGGCGCGGAAGCCCTGCACTTCCTCCATCGGGTGAACGTCGCGCCTCTGAAGGTCCTATCCAGCCCGCGCCCCATCCCAGGACTCCGGCACCAAACAGCGCACCAAATAACCCCGGAATAGCTTCTTGAAACCGCCCGCTCATCATGCGGATTCCCGCAAAAATAAGCCCGCCAAGGCAGATGACGGCTCCAGCGTACATGGCGAAAGTTTTGAAGGTTGTCATCAACGTCTGCGCCCCGGAGAAGTCCATCGTCCCCTGGGCATGAGCGACATTGGTGATGCCTGCCAGTGACAGAGCAGCAAGTGTAGGCCCCATCACATACGCGGCACGGAGAAGTTTTCGAGCGAGGACTTGCACGCACCGCTTGCGAAGCGCGCGGTCAGGGTGGGTTATGTTGCGGTATTTGACGACACTGCACACGGAAGACATCGGCACCTCCAACGACTGATACTCAGCCGGGTATGCCGAAGACATTATGGGTATATTTTTGTCTAGTCCAATAGTTTGTAGAGATGGATCTTCCATCTCTCAAACAGATGGAAGCGATCAATCCTATCGATTCGACGTTTTCTGCGCGAGCACATCAAAAGGTAAATCATTCTGCGATTCTGAATCGGATGACTTCCTTCGCAGTCTTGCGTCCTCTATGGGGAAGCGCCGAGCAAGGTCCTTCAGAAGCAGAGAAAGAGCGCCGTGCCGGTCCTTTTGTCGATAAACGATGGCGGAATCAATCGTCCAATTCACCCCGTGAATTGGGCGCGTCGTAAGGCTGGGTCGCACAACTTCGTTTTCTCGTACAAGCGCCATGCAGATACCTTCGCAGACCATCCATTGAATGTGATCGAAGTTGAAGGTTGGCGCAACGATCTTGGGTACGATGTTTTCTTCCGCAAGCATCTGTAGCAGTTTTGCATGTGCGCTTGGGTGATAGCGAGGATCGCTAAAGATTGCGAGCCTGGTCGTCAGATCGGAAGGGTCCAGATATTCCTTGGCTGCAAGAAGGTCATCTCCTCGCAGTAGTACCACCATGCGTTCGTGCATAATCTGCTGTGCGAAAAGCCCGTCGCCATCCATTGGAAGCGTGACCAGTGCCGCGTCCAATGTACCGCTCACGACCTTGCTCAATAACTCGTCTGTGTCGTTTCCTTCAGGCTGGACTTCACCGTTCGGAAAGAGTTCATGATAGGCCCGTGACACGGTCTTCAGGACCGCATGTTCTACAAACTGAGAGAAGCCTAGTCGAAATGGCCTGGAGGCGGTCTCTCGGACGGCTTCGATGGAGTTGACGGCCTCTTCTCGCAGTTCAAGAAGCTGTGTCCCAAAGTTATAGAAGGACTGTCCTTCAGGGGTGAGAGTAGCCCCGTGACGCCCGCGATCAAAGAAACGCGTCCGGTATAGATCCTCAAGATCACTGATTTGTTGACTCAGCGCAGATTGCGCTACATGGAGCTTTTCCGCCGCCCTGGAGAAACTCCCTTCGTCTGCGATAGCCACGATATAAACAAAGTGCCGAAACTCAAGGTAGTCGTAAATTGCCATAGTAGGTTCAAAAGCTCAACAAAAACCCAAATTTAACATCGATGACAACCATGCGACATAGATCGCATTTCACGGTGGGACGATTCAATCAGCGTTGATCGTGGACGCGCTACTCAGGGGAACCTATTCAGGATAGGGGTACTTCGGGATATCTGTCCAGCTTATGTAATAGCCATCTGTACAAACTATTGGACACTTTTTCTTCTCTGGCGCACGCTTGTGACCATAACCGGGCGACTCTCTTCATGGCTTGTGGACACGTTGGGTCCGGTGAAACGAGGTGTTAGCCGTGCTCATCGCAGACACATTGAAGGATCGGCAGACCGCCATCACGGTCTCCGAGCTTGCCAAGCTTCTCACTCTCAGCCCGCGACAACTTTATAAGATGGCTGCGGCCAACCGTATTCCAAACTTCAAGGTAGGAAGCTCGATCCGATTCGATCCCGGCGAGATACGGGAGTGGATTGAGGAAGGCCGTCCGGTCCTGAAGCGCAAGCCGCCAGTGTCGGCGCGGCCTGTGAACAACAATGCACGCCTCGCCTAGAGGAGAGACACGGAAACGGGGCGGCGATGGCCGCTCCGTTTCCGTCCCGTCATGCGGCCCTCAGACGTGCGCCGAGGCCGCTCGGTTCGGCTGCAACGCGGGACTGCCTCCATACCAACTGATCTGATTGACCGTCTCCTGAACCCGCGTATGTTCGGCGGGCCGGAGATAGCGCATGGTGGAAGCAAGATCGCTGTGGCCCATCATCTGCTGGACAGTACGAAGGTCCATCCCGGAACGCAGGAGTTTGGTGCAGTACGTTGCACGAAACTTATGCAGGAACCAACGCTCGCACTCCTTGCGTGCGGTGCAGCCATCGCAGGTTCCACAGTTGACCTCCGCGCTCCGCGCCCGGCGCTTCACAAGCTGGAGAAGTTTGGTGTTCGCTTTGCCGTTCTTGGTGGGGAAGACGAGCCTGCTGTTCGGATACTTCTTGTGCAACTGCGTCAGCAGCTCATAGAGAGGCTCGGAGAGAGGAAGCTCGCGCTCCTCATGGTCTTTCATCTTGAAGTTGTACTGTGGCTTGGAGCGCAGGTGAAGCGTTCGCGTCTGTTTGATATCAGGCCACTCCAGATACATCACCTCCTGCTCGCGGGGGCCGGTCTGAAGCAGAAGCTCGAAGAACACCCGGTCCTCGAGCTTCTCGAGGGAGGCGAAGAAGGTGGACAGCTCATCATCCTCGTAAATCTCCGGCATGGTCTTGTCGTAGCGCGGGGCGCGGGGCGCGAGCTTCTTGATATCGAGGCCGCAGAAACGCAGGAACGAGGTGACGTTCATGTGGTGGTTATGCACGGTGCGGTCGCTCATGCCGCGCTTGCGAAGCGCCTTATGGTAGTCGGTCAGATCGTCGGCGGTGATCTGATCGACGTAGACCTTGCCGGTGACGAGAAGAAACTCTTCGGAGCATCGCTGATAAGCAGCGGCGGCGACGGTTGCGCCTCGATCCTGGGCGGCGGTGACGCAACGCTGGAGCTGCTTGGCGAGAACGGCGCGACCCGGCTCCTCGACCAGTTGGACGGTCGGGACATCCGCCAACAGATGCTTGGCGGCGAGAAGCTGCTTCTCCTTGTGAAGGGCTTGAAGGGCGTCGGTCGCGTCTTCGCCTACGGGAATGTAGACGGGCTTCTTGCCGTCGAACTTGCGAATCTCATAGCGCCCCACGGAGAAGTATTCCATCTGACTCCCGACGCTGACGTAGCCTGGGCGGACCCGGCCATTTTTGCCGATGACGGCGGGGTAGCGACGCCAGCCCTGTGGCGTCTTGCAGATACGGATGAGTTTGGCAGAGAGATTGGCCATCGAGGGGCCTCCGTCGTTTTTTACTTACAAGAATCTTACAATGACCCTTGCTGTCGATTCAAGTAATTGATAATAAAAGTATTTATTTTTACATGGCGGATTCTCCCTGTCTCTCCGCCATAATCTAAGTCTTTATACAATCAAAAAAATTAGAGCCGCTCCTGTTCGCATTTGCTTTTGCCGGTGAGTCTTCCAGCACCGAGATCTTCACCGAGATCTTCTTTAAGTCCATCAATCCGGTCACCGGTCCTTACGGCATCTCTTCCAGCTATCTGTTCCTATACTTTCAGACTCCGCTGACGAATGCCGGAGGCGTGATCGATCTCACGACTCAGAGCTATCAGTGTGACAATTGCGCCCCATACCGTTATGTTTCGGGCGGTTATGTCACATCGGAGTTGCCTTTATCTGCTGTACCGGAGCCACCCAGCGGATTTCTCGTCCTCAGCTCCGTGGCCCTTATCGGTGTTGCGTTTTCAACTCGCCGTCTCATCGCATAAAACTAGCTGTTCAAAAGCAGAAAAGCCCTCCAATCATGGAGGGCTTTCTTATGTCTTCGACTCTACTTCCTCCGTCAGAGGATTTACTTCACCGGGAAGGTCAGTTCCGCGCCTTTTTCCAGCGAGGTGAATGCGTCGGTATAGCCTGCGGCGCGAAGTCCTCGCACATCCGCTTCGGTGAAGTGCTGATAGCGGTTCTTGAGGTCTCCGGGGAACGGAATGTACTCGATCTTTCCAGGGCCATGAACCTTCATCAGGGCTTCGGCAACCGCCTTGAAGGTCCGCGCCTCTCCGGTTCCCGCGTTGACGATAGCCTGTACATCCCTTGGACCGTCCTGCCCCGGCAGAAGCCCGGCAAAGAACATGTTGATGCGCGCCAGATCGCCTACGAAGACGAAGTCCCTGCGCTGCTCCCCGTTCGCATATCCGCCGGAGCCTTCAAACATGCGAATCGTCCCTGTCTCCTTCAGTTGCTTCGTGAAGTGATGCAGCACGCTGGCCATGCGTCCCTTGTGCTGCTCGCGCTGGCCGTAGACGTTGAAGTAGCGTAACCCCACGACTGTGCTCTTGATCTCAGGCAGCAGACGGCGAAGATAGTTGTCGAAGACCAGCTTCGAATAGCCGTAGACATTCAGCGGACGCTCGTTCTCCGGAACCTCGGTGAACTGCGTGCTCGGCCCGTAGACCGCAGCGGTCGAGGCGTAGACAAACGGAATCGCCTTCTCCAGAGCGAAGTGCAGCAGTTCCTTCGAGTAGGTGAAGTTGTTGTCCATCATGTAGCGGCCATCATCTTCGAGCGTGTTCGAGCAGGCTCCCTGGTGAAGAATCGCGCGCACCTTCGTTCCCGCAAACTGGCCGCTCTTCACCGCCTCGCGGAACTCGCGCTTGTCCATGTAATCCGCATACTCTGCGCCTTCGAGGTTCAGGAACTTCGGGCCGCTCAGGTTCGGAGCCGGGGCAAGATTATCGACCACCAGGATGTCTTTGTGTCCTGCACGGTTAAGCTCGTGCACAAGATTGCTTCCAATAAAACCGGACCCGCCGGTAACAATAATCACTTTTCGTTCTCCTGCGCCGAGATCATTTTTTTGACGATGTTCGTAGTTGAGAATCCCGCGACCGTCGGCACAATCTCCACCCGTCCCCCGGCGGCAATCACATCCTCATGCCCGACGACGGTCTCCACGGTGTAGTCTCCGCCCTTCACCAGGACATCCGGGTGAAGCGAGCGGATCAACTCAATCGGAGTCTCCTCTTCGAACAGCACCACGGCATCGACCGAGGCCAGCGCTGCCATCACACGCGCCCGCTCCCGCTCGCCGACGATGGGACGCGTCGGTCCCTTCAGCCGTGAGACCGAGCAGTCCGCATTGAGGCCCAGCACCAGCTTGGTGCCGAAGCGGCGGCAGTCTTCGAGCAGCGTGATGTGGCCGACGTGCAGCAGATCGAAGCAGCCGTTGGTGAAGACAATCGTCTCGCCCGAGGCGCGCCACTCTGCGACGCGCTTCATGATGCGTTCCCGGTCAAGAATCTTCTCTCCCGCGGTGAGCTTCGTGCTTGGGGTAAGCGCGGCGATCAGCTCATGCTGCGCGATCGGCACCGTGCCCATCTTGCCGACGACGATTCCCGCCGCCAGATTTGCCAGGTCGACGGCAGTCTCGACCTTGAGCCCACCGGCAAGCCCCGCCGTCAGTGTTGCGATCACCGTATCTCCCGCGCCCGAGACGTCGAAGACCTCTTGCGCCCGTGCAGGCGAGTGATACCGCCGCTCCGGCCAGAGCACGCTGATTCCCTTCTCGCTCATCGTCACAGTCAGAAACTGAAGTTCATGCTCCGCGACCTGCTTCTGTCCCGCGTCGAGCAGAGCCTCGGTCTGGTGCGACGAAATGCCGGTAGCAAGCGAAAGCTCCCCAAGATTGGGGCAGACCGAGGTCGCGCCCGCATACTTGCTAAGGTCCGGCGTCTTTGGATCGGCGAGCACAGGAATCCCCTTTGCCCGCGCAGCCTGGATGACCGATGCGCAAAGCTCCCGCGACAGGGCTCCCTTGGCGTAGTCCGAAAGAATCACTGCGTGAACCTTATCGACCAGAGCGGTAGCACGCTCGATCAGGCGCTCCTTCTCCTCGGCGGGCGGCAGGTCGCGGCTCTCGATGTCGAGCCGAAGAAGCTGCTGCATCCTTCCGACGATGCGCGTCTTCGAGATCGTGGGCAGGCAGCTTGTGACGACGCCGACCGTATCGATCCCGGCCTTGTTCAGCATCGTTTGAAGCTCTTCCTTCTCGGTATCGTCGCCCCAGAAGCCTGCGAGGATGGTGCCGCAACCCAGCCCTGCCAGGTTCATCGCGACGTTGGCCGCTCCCCCGGCGCGCTCGTAGCGTTGCGCGTGGCGAATCACCGGCACTGGGGCCTCCGGGGAGATGCGTTCGACATCGCCATGAATGTAGCGGTCGAGCATGATATCGCCGACGACCAGCACCTTCAGTTGAGAGAATCCGCCTTCGAGGAGGTTCAGAATGGAATGCAGTTCAGGCAACATGCGGTAAGCGTAAGCTCCTTCCTTTCATCATCGCATCTTCAAGGCAGAGGAATGTGAATACAACCTTGTGGCAGCGGTCCGTTCATCCAAGTACAGTGCGGACCTGCTCCACGACCTCGTCAACCGTGATGGACGTAAGGCAGCGCTTCTTCTCAACGATACAGGTTTCGAGGCCACATCCCCAACACTCGGTCTTGTGGTAGACAACGCGGTGATGGTTGCCATAGGGAAACCACACCCTCGGCTTGTTGCGCGCCGCGAAGATCGCCACGCAGGGCGTCTGCACCGCTGCGGCAAGGTGCATCGGTCCGCTATCGTGGCCGACGAAGATCTTTGCCCGTTGAAAGGCCGCCGCGCTCTCACGCGGCTTCAGGCGTCCGCACAGATTCACTGCGGGGCCACCTCCCGCCTGTCGCCAGCCCTCCGCCGCAAACTCGCTGGCCTCGCTCTCTTCAGGAGCACCGCTCAGCGCAAGGCCATACCCCGGATAAAGTTCCGCCAGCCTGCCCAGCAGGGCGCGCCAGTTCTCGCGGCCCCAGTCCTTCGACTGCACCTTGGTTCCCACGCTGACCGCGATCAGCGGCAGGGAGACAAGCTCGCCAAGCTCCGCGTCTGCCTTCGCCCTCTCCGCTTCGGTCAGGTGAAGGTCCCAGCTCGCAGGATCATCGAGCATTGGGTCGCCCAGCGAGTCGATGTTGCGCGCAAGACGCCCCGCCTCCGGCTCCAACGTCTGCGTAACCTCGTCCCAGCGATGCTGCTGCATCTCTTCGACCACAGGCATCCCGATCAGGCGGCGAATGCCGCAGAGCCGAAAGAACTTCGCATCCCTCTGCGCAGAAGCCACGCCGCGCACCGAGCCAAGATAGACCAGCGCATCTGGCCGCCAGCGGAAGAGCGTCCACCACAGCTTCGCCAAATCCTTGATGCTGCGCGTCCCTACGGTGTAGCGAAAGTAGCTGTCCACAAGCCCCGTGTGCTCGAGGATGGCAGCAGCCGCGGGAGCCTTAACATTCACGGGAAAGTTGGTCAGCATACGCCGCTCTGCATTGGGAAACGCGCGTGCGACAAGATGCAGTGCGGGAAGTGCAACAACCGTGTCTCCCAGGCTACCCAGCCGATAAATCAATACCCGCCGAACCGAACCCTGTTTTTCGCTCCCCTGTTTTTCACTCGTAGATATGGTGGTCATGTCCTTCCCCTAGTCTGCTGGCTCGCTCGCTTCCCCGCAAGTAGCCAAAGGTCTACAAACTGGTAAAGTCTTCGTTAGAGACTCCAGATGCCTGACGCTCGATCCATTACACAGATGCACGACGAAACCACGCGTGCATGGCATGAGATGCAGCCGGAACCTGCCGAACCGAATAACCTTTCGGAATTGATCCTCCTGCAACATCGCGCCAACTTCGACCTCTGGCACGAAGAGGACAAGGCCCGTGACCCCGCCGCAACGGACCACCAGATCGCCGAGGTCAAGCACGCTATCGACCGGCTGAATCAGCTGCGCAACGATCTTGCCGAACGCATCGACGAGCATCTTCTCGTGGAATTTCACGACACCTTCGACAGCCACTCCGAGGCCCCGCTTCACTCCGAGACGCCCGGCATGATGATCGACCGCCTCTCCATCCTCGCGCTCAAAATCTTCCATACCGACGAGGAGGCTCACCGCGCCACCGCGACCGAGGCCCACCGTAAGCGCAACCGCGACCGGCTGGCTCTGCTGCTGGAACAACGCTCCGACCTTGCCGACGCGCTCGGTGCCCTGCTGCGAGATGCCGAAGACGGCAGGAGGCGTTTCAAGCTCTACCGCCAGCTCAAGATGTACAACGATCCCGAACTGAATCCTGCCGTCTATGGAAAGAAATCCTGACCGGACGATGTGTACTTTCGAGTGTCCTTTCCACCCGCTGGCTGGCAGCCAGTTGACCTCTGGCCCGACTCTGCGTATAAAACCGAAGCTGGAGGGAATCACAAAAAATCAGTCAGCCGCTACAATGGCAGACTGAGGAGTACTCCCCTCCAGGCGAGACGAATAAAAAATATGGCTCAGACCGTAAAGACCGCAACTGCATCCAAGCGCTCCCCCCGCACCCTCTCCGGTGTGGTCTCCCCCGCCGACGATCCTTCGCAGGCCCAGATCCTCGCGGATTATGAAGCTGCCGTCCGTCTTATGCAGGAAGGCAAGTTCGAGAAGGCTCGCACCGCATTCGAAACGCTGCTGTCCGCAGGCGCCGGGAACCTCTCCGACCGCATTCGCATGTACATCAGCGCGTCGACAGCACAGCTTTCGCGTGAGAAGGCCAGCTTCACCAGCCACGAGGAGCGTTACGACTACGCCGTCTCGCTGCTGAACGACGGCCACTACGAGGACGCTCGCGAGCAGTTTCGGGAGATTCTCTCGCAGAGCCCCGACGCCGACTATGCCTTCTACGGCCTCGCCGTTCTCTCCTCGATGACCGGAGACTCGCAGACCTGTCTCGAGCACCTCACGGAGGCGATCCGCCGCAACCCGCGCAACCGCATCCAGGCACGCTCCGACTCCGACTTTCAGGACATGGCCGACGATCCCCGGTTCACGGAGCTGCTCTACCCCGAAGTGGTGTAGCCACCTTCTCCGGCATCCGGGTGTCAGGCGGTAAAGATCAGGCAGGGTCATCCCGAGCGCAGCGCAGCGCAGTCGAAGAATCTGCGGTTTGCTTTACCTTGCGCCCTCCCCTCGGAGGCTTACTCTCTGTATTGCCGTCAGCTACCATGAAAGTGCGTAGCGGACTGGAGAGGTGTACGTGGACCTGTTGCATCTAGCGGAGACGATCGACCGGCCTCTCCGGGTCGTCGCCATTGGCGGCGGAACCGGCCTGTCTACGCTGTTGCGTGGCCTGAAGCAGTTCGCCCCGGTGCGTGACCGCCGCAGGGGCCATCGCCACGAGACTCCCGTCGAGCATCGTCATCCCGGCACAAGCCACCTCATCGGCGAGCTTTCCGCGGTCGTCACCGTCACCGACGACGGCGGCTCCTCGGGCCGCCTGCGCGAAGACCTCAACATCCTTCCCCCCGGCGACATCCGCAACTGCATGGTCGCGCTCTCCGAGGACGAGCACCTTCTGGCGAAGCTCTTCAAGTACCGCTTCGACCAGGGCGAGCTGCAGGGGCACAGCTTCGGCAATCTCTTCCTCGCCGCGCTCTGCCACGTCACCGGAGACTTCGCGCAGGCAGTCCAGACCTCGTCGCAGATTCTCGCCATCCGGGGCCGCATCTTCCCCGCGACCACGGCCAACGTCACCCTGACGGCCCGCATGGACGACGGCTCCATCGTCCGCGGCGAGACGAACATCACCCAGAGCAAGCGCATCATCGAGGAGCTGCGGCTCGACCCTCCCGAGGTCGATCCCCTGCCCGAGACGCTGGAGGCCATCGCCAACGCCGACCTCATCACCCTCGGCCCCGGCTCGCTCTACACCTCGCTCATCACGAACCTGCTGGTCCGGGGCATCCCCGAAGCCATCGCCGCCTCGCGCGCCACCCGCGTCTTCATCTGCAACCTGATGACGCAGGCCAACGAGTCGCTGGGCCTGACCGCCTCGCAGCACATCGAAAAGATCCTCGCCCATGCCGGAGACGTGGGCAAGCTCTTCGACTACGCCCTCATCAACACCGCTCCCATCTCCGCCCCAACGCTCGCGAAGTATGCCCGCGAGGGGCAGGAGCCGATCGTCGCCGATCTCGACCGCATCCGCCAGCTTGGGGTGGAGCCGGTGACCGGAAACTTCTTCCACGAGGGGGAGGTTCTGCGCCACGATTATGATCTGGTCGCAAGAACTCTTCTGACCTTATGCGCTCAGCGCGTAGTTGCGCCCCAGCAGGCCTGACCGGCGATGCTCGAAGCTCCCATCCTCGAAGGAAGCATCGTCCGGCTGGAGCCACTCACCCACGCACACCTTCCCGGCCTCGAAGCGGTCGCCTTCGACAAGCGCATCTGGCGCTACATGATGACCCGCGTTACCGACCGCGCCAGCCTTGAGAATTGGCTGGAGTCCGCCCTGACGGCAAAGTCGAGCGGGCAGGTCCCGTGGGTCACGGTTTTGAAGTCTGAGAACCGCGTCCTCGGCACCACCCGCCTGATCGACCTCGACCTGAAGAACCGCACCGTCGAGATCGGCCACACATGGCTCTCGCCGCGCTTCCACGGCGCTGGTATCAACCCCGAGGCCAAGCTGCTGCAATTGCGGTACGCCTTCGACGAGCTCGGACTGAACCGCGTCGCCTTCAAGACCCACCACGAGAACCTGCAATCGCAGGCCGCCATCCGCAAGCTCGGAGCCGTCTACGAGGGAACCTTCCGCAACCACTACGTGATGCCCGACGGCTCCCTGCGGCACAGCGTATGGTTTTCGATTACGAGGGAGGAGTGGCCGCAGGTGCGATCGAGACTAGAGGCGCGGCTTCAGGAAGAGCTGACGAATCCACCGTCCGCTTGAGCTGCCCACAGGCGGCGTAGATATCACGTCCGCGCGGACGGCGGATGTAAGCAGGCATCCCGGCGTCGATCAGCATCTTCTGAAAGACCGCCACATCCTCCGGCTTAGGCTGCGTGTAGGCGATTCCCGGCCCCGGATTCCAGACGATCAGGTTCACCTTGGCCCGCATCCCGCTCAGCAGTTCGAGCACCTCGCGGGCGTGCTGCGGCTGATCGTTCACCCCGCCCAGCAGGACATACTCGAAGGTCACCCACTCGCGCTTGCCCAGCGGCAGCGTCTTGACCGCCTCCAGAAGCTGGCCGATGTTCCACTTGCGGGTAATCGGCATTACCTGCTCGCGCACGGTGTCGTTGGAGGCATTGAGGCTCAGGGCCAGCTTGGGCCGTAGAGGCTCCTGCGCGAACTTGCGGATGGCAGGCTCAATGCCGCTGGTCGAAACCGTCATGCGCGACTCGGGAATCCCGATCTGCCGCACCAGCAGCTGCACGCTGCGGATGAACTCGTCGTAGTTCAGGAACGGTTCGCCCATTCCCATGAAGACCAGGTTGATCCTGTCCTTGCCGATCTTGACGCCGTGGCGGTTCAGCACCGCCGCGACCTGCCCGGCGATCTCCCCGCCCGTCAGGTTGCGCTTGATGCCCAGCTTCGCCGTCAGGCAGAACTGGCAGTTGACCGCGCAGCCCACTTGGCTCGAGATGCAGATCGTCGCCCGGCGGTAGCCGTTCAGCTCCAGAGCGCCGACATTCCGCAGGTCGCGCTTGGGAGCCGCTTCAAACTCCGACTCATTGCCCTCCAGACCATCGAGCGCCTCTTCTTCCTGCGAGGCCTCGCTGCCGTCTCCACACTCGCCGCCATCGCCGTCCGGCATCCAGACTGTCTCGACGGTCTCGCCGTCGGCAAGGCGCATCAGGTAGCGCTCCGTGCCGTCTACTGAGCGAGCCGCCTGCACGATCTCGGGCATCCCGATGGTGTATCCGGCCCCTGAAAGCTCTTCGCGCAGCGCCGAGGGCAGCGTCGTTAACCCGTCGAGCGAGCTAACCCGCTGACGATACAGAGCTTCCGCCACCTGCACCGCCCGGTAGCCCTTCTGGCCGAGGCTTGCCATCAATGACTTCAGCTCCTCCGGAAGCAGCCCGAAGAGAGGTTTTGCCTGCACCTTAGCCTGTACCGGGGCAGAATCGAATGTGTTTATTTTGTTTGACATAGACAGCTAAACCTAAACTAAAACCCTTACCTTCTATAGTTTACGCCCATTCCCCCTGCTGTGAAACAATAGACACATGGCAGCAACCACCCTGATCGAAGATCTTCAGATCACTCCTCGCCTCTCCCGCAGCATCCGCAAGACGATCCTCCCCAACGGCCTGACGGTCCTTACAGAGAGCATGCCGCACCTGCGCAGCGTCTCGATGGGCGTGTGGGTCGGCGCGGGTTCGCGTGACGAGGCCCCGGAGATCAACGGCATCTCCCACTTTGTCGAGCACATGGTCTTCAAGGGAACGACCACCCGTTCGGCCCGCCAGATCGCCCGCGAGGTCGATACCATCGGCGGCAACCTCGATGCCTTCACCAGCAAAGAGAACATCTGCTTCAGCATCAAGGTCCTTGACGAGCACATCGCCCCCGCGCTCGATGTGCTGTCCGACATGGTCCTGCACCCGACCTTTACCCCGGACGATCTCCTCCGCGAGCAGGGCGTCATCCTCGAAGAGATCAAGATGGACGAGGACAACCCGGATTATCTTGTCAGCGAGATGTTCGTCCAGAACTTCTGGAAGGGCGATGCCCTGGGCCGCCCCATCCTCGGAACCAAGAAGACGGTCTCCAGCTTTACGCAGGAAACCCTTTTCCGCTTTTACCGGGACACCTTCACGCCGCGCAACATGGTCTTTTCAGCCGCCGGAAACCTTGAGCACGAGAGCTTCGTCGCCGAGGTCGAGCGCCGCTTCGGCTCGCTGGCCCCCAGCGCCAGCCACCCCCTGCCCCACCGCGAAGCCCCGGCGACCACCCCGCACATCACGCTGAAGCGCAAGAAGTCGCTGGAGCAGGTACAGCTTTGCCTCGGTGTTCCCTCGTCCGCAGTGAACCACCCCGACCGCTACGCGATCTACCTGCTGAACAGCATCCTGGGCGGCGGCATGAGTTCGCGCCTCTTCCAGAGCATCCGCGAGGACCGCGGGCTGGCCTACTCGATCTTCTCGGAAATGAGCCCCTTCCGCGACACCGGCTCGCTGGCGATCTACGCCGGGGTGGCCATCGATAAGACCAAGCAGACCATCGAGCTTACGATGCGCGAGCTGAGCCGTCTGAAGCAGGAGACGGTAAGTGTTTCCGAGCTTACCCGCGCAAAGGATCAGTTGAAGAGCAACATGGTGATGGGGCTGGAGAGCGGATCGAGCCGTATGGCAAACCTCGCTCGCCAGCAGATGTACTTCGGACGCTTCTTCGGGATTGAGGACCTTACCCGCGAGATCGAAGCGGTCACGCCCGAGGACATTCAACGGCTGGCCCGCGAGCTGTTCCGTTCTGAAACCATGGCCGTTGCCCTTCTCGGCAACCTTGGAGAGATGACGGTCGAGCGCGGAGACCTCGTCTGCTGATAAAGTTTGTGTTGTCAGGACACTGAGAAGATACATTCAGTGAAGACATTCAAACGGGATACGAGGCATTGAGGAACACGATGAACGCACGGCGCCAGCTTAGCCATGATTGTCAGGCATCCACCCGCGAGCAGGAACAGGGCTTTACCCTGATTGAGCTTCTCATCGTCATGTCCGTCATGCTGGTGCTCATGACGCTGGGACTTCCCCAGCTTCTGAAGCTGAACAAGCAGTCGCATGAGCTTTCGGCCGTCCAATCGGTCAGGACGATTGTGCAGGCACAGCTCACGTACAACTCCATGTACCCGGCGAACGGCTTCTCCTGCTCGCTGGCGCAGCTTGGAGGCGACCCGAAGTCCGGAGCGCCCTCGGCCCAGTCCGCGCAGCTGATTGCTCCGGATATCGCAAGCGGAATCAAGGCTGGATATACCTTCAGCATCACCAACTGCAACAAGGTGACGGTGAACAACCAGGATATGTACACCTCGTATGAGGTGACCGCCGTTCCGACCGCGGTGGGCAAGACTGGCGACCGAGGCTTCTGCTCCGACGAGAACAACCGCATCACCTTCGACCCGGCAGGTGGAACCAACTGCACCCAGCCTATCCAGTAATGTTGCGCCGCGCCCTTTTGCTCGCCGTCGCGCTGGCCGCTCCCGTGGCCCTGTATGCGCAGGACTCCTCCGAGGCCCTGATCCAGCGCGTCGACGAGCACTATAACCGGCTCGCCTCGCTGCGCGCTCGCTACACGGAGCACTACGCGGGCATGGGGCTGGACCGCACGGAGTCCGGCACGCTGCTGCTGAAGAAGCCCGGACGGATGCGCTGGAACTACGATCAGCCAGCTGGCAAGGTCTTCATCCTCGACGGCAAGTTTGCCTGGTTCTACACGCCGGGCGATCCGCAGGTGCAGCGCATTCCCGCCAGCAAGCTGGATGATCTTCGCAGCCCTCTGCGATTTCTGCTGGGACATACACAGCTGAAGAAAGAACTGGCCAACCTGACCATCACCAGCGACAGCTACGGCATCCACATCGCCGGGGTTCCTCGCGGCATGGAGCAGCGCATTCGCCGCCTCACGCTCGACGTGACGCAGGCCGGGGCCATCGAGCACATGAAGATGGAAGAGATTGATGGGGCGATTACGGAGTTCAGCTTCACGCAGGTTGTCGAGAATGTTTCGACCCACGAGGCGGACTTTGTCTTCTCCACTCCTGCTGGCGTCACGGTCATCGACGCGCTTCCTCCCGTCTAGCCCAAATCCCTCTTGATAAATGGCTTTCTACCCGTCGCATTCATCTTTCTGTTACGTGGAAGCGTGAACATCGAAAAATGTGCTCTGGTTTTCAAGGGCCAAAAGAGTAGACTTTAGACACCCAGCAGATAAAAACAACAGCGCGTGACCACAGGCCGCGCAGAAATGCAGAACGTTCGATGCCGACACTCAGCACTCGCCCTCATTCCACCGAAGAGTTTCTCGCCTCCGTTCACACTCTGTCTCCCAAGATTGCCGTCTTCGACTGCGACGGAACCCTCTGGTCCGGCGATGCCGGGTCCACCTTCATGAAGTGGACCATCGACACCGGTCTGGTCTCCCGCGAGGCCGCCGACTGGATCGACGCCCGTTACCGCGCCTACAACCGCGGCGAGGTCTCCGAGATTGCCATCTGCGGCGAGATGGTTCAGCTTTACCAGGGGCTCCGCGAGGAGGAACTGCGCCGCGCCGCCCGTGAGTTCTTCCGCGAGAAGATCGAGCGCAACATCTTCCCCGAGATGCTGCAGCTGATCAACGAACTGCGCGAGAAGGGCGTCGACATCTGGGCCGTCAGCTCGACCAACGACTGGGTGATCGAAGAGGGCGTACAGCGCTTCGGTATCCCGGCCGAGCGGGTGCTTTCCGCCCGAGTCGAGGTCAAAAACGGGGTGGTTACCGACGTTCTGCGCGATGTTCCTACCGATGAAGGCAAGGTCGCTTCGTTGAACCGCTCGGGCATCACCACGCCGGATGCGGTCTTCGGCAACTCCATCCACGACGCGGCCATGCTGGAGATTGCGCGCCGGGCTTTCCCGGTCAATCCGACCGCCGCCCTGATCGACAAGAGCAACCGGGAGGGATGGACTGTTTACTATCCCGCGTCCGTGACCCCGGTCTAAGCAAGTTTCGAACCATTTTCAGTGCGAATTAGCGTCTAATAAAAGCAAGGTGAAAGAGCCGATTCGCAAACTGAAGGACTATGGCGAGGCTGCCGAGGTACCCCGGCCCGTGAGGCTGGTCGTGGCCGCGTTGATCCTGCGCACCTCCCCCTCCGGGACGGAGGTTCTCATCTGCCAGCGCAGGCCGGAACAGCCCATGAGCCTTAAGTGGGAGTTTCCTGGCGGCAAGATCGAGCCTGGCGAAACCGCCGAAGAGGCGCTTGCACGCGAGTTGAATGAGGAGCTTGGCATCACCGCGACCGTCGGACGACGCGTGGCACAGGTTCGCCACAAGTACCGTAACGGCGGGACGATCGACCTGCAGTTCTTCGTGGTGGAGGAGTTCTCGGGCGAGCTTGAGAACCGTATCTTCAACGATATGCGCTGGTCGCCGCTCGAACGCCTGCCGGAGTTCGACTTCCTCGCCGCCGATCTTGGGCTGATCCGCGACCTCTCCGAAGGCAAGCTGCTGTAAATCGGGGCTTTAGCTGGCTCCGTGCAGCCCATTCCACATCAGTACCAGCGATAACGCAATTACGATGACCGCGGTCAGCCATGCGATCACGTTGAACCAGCGTGAGTTCGTGTACGCGCCCATCAGTTCTTTCCGATTAATCAGCCGCAGCATGAAGGTCAGCACCACCGGCAAAAGGATTCCGTTGAGCACCTGCGAGCCGATGATGACGCGGATGAGCGGGAAGCCGGGGATCAGCACCACTGCCGCCCCGAGGGTCAGAAGCAGCGTGTAGAACCAGTAGAAGAAGCGAGCGTCCTTGAAGCCCTTGTCCAGTCCACTTTCGAGGCCCAGTCCCTCGCAGACCGTGTAGGCGGTCGAGAGCGGCAGGATGCAGGCGGCGAACAGCGAGGCGTTGAACAGTCCCGCTGCGAAGAGGATGAAAGCGTACTGCCCCGCCAGCGGCTTCATCGCATCGGCGGCGTCAGAGGCCTCGGAGATGTTCCTCATGCCGTGGGTGTAGAGCGTCGCCGCGCAGGCCACGATGATGAACCAGGCCACCACGTCGGTGAAGATCGACCCGATAATCACGTCCAGGCGCGAGTGCTTGTACTGCCGCACGTCGATCCCCTTCTCCACGATGGACGATTGCAGGTAGAACTGCATCCACGGAGTGATCGTCGTGCCGATGATGCCGATGGTCATGTAGACGTAGTTGCGGTCGCGCCACACGCTGCGCCCCGGAATCTTCACCGTCTGGAGTATCGCCTCGTGCCAGTTCGGACCGCTGAGCACGCCGGTAAAGATGTACGCGATATAGACTACGCTGGCGAAGAGGAATACCTTCTCCACGCTTTTGTAATCGCCTTTGACCACCAGCAGCCACACAATGAAGGCGCAGACCGGCACACTGACATATTTACTGACGTGGAAGAGCTGCATACTGCCGGCGATGCCCGAGAACTCGGCCATCACATTGCCGAAGTTCACAATCACCAGCAGGATCATGGTGAGGAAGGTGATCCTGAAACCGAACTCCTCACGGATGAGGTCGCTCAATCCCTTGCCGGTCACGACGCCCATGCGGGCGCACATCTCCTGCACGATAATCAGCGCCAGAGTGATCGGGATCATCGTCCACAGCAGCTTGTAGCCGTACTGCGCGCCCGCCTGCGAGTAGGTGAGGATGCCGCCCGAGTCGTTATCGACGTTGGCGGTGATGAAGCCCGGCCCGAGCACAGCAAAGATCATCATCAGCCGGGTTCGCCATTTACGCCACAGTGTCATCCAAGCCCCTTGCGTTACGAGAGGACAGTATCGTGGCCGCCCCGCACCGAGGCCAGCCCTGAGTTGTGCCATGAACCGGGTGAGTACCCGTTGCTTTAGAGTAAACCTTCGAGGCGGCTCCGCGAAGAACCGCCCCCTTCTTTTCGGGCGCTATTCGATCCCGAGCTTCTTCCAGATCGAGTCCACCTTTGCCTTCACCGACTGAGCCATCTCGACCATCGGCGGCCACGGGCGGTTGAAGCCCTCGGCAGGCCACTTGCGGGTCGCGTCAATGCCCATCTTGCTTCCGAAGTTCGGCAGGCGGCTCGCGTGGTCGAGCGAATCGACCGGCCCCAGGGTGAACTGGATGTCGCGCTCCGGGTCGATGTTGTTGGTCGTCCGCAGCACCACCTCGGGGATGTCGTGAACGTCGCAGTCCTCATCGACCACGATGATGCACTTGGTAAACATCGCCTGCCCCATCGACCAGATGCCGTTCATCACCTTGCGCGCATGTCCGGCGTAGGACTTGCGGATGGAAACGATCATCAGGTTATGGAAGACACCCTCGGGCGGAAGGTACACGTCGCGGATCTCGGGCAAAGTGAGTTGCATCAGCGGAAGGAAGATGCGCTCGACGGCCAGCCCCATCCATGCGTCTTCCATCGGGGGCTTGCCGACGATGGTGGCCGCATACACAGGGTCCTTGCGGTGCGTGATGCAGGTGACGTGGAAGACCGGGTAGTCGTCCTGCATGGTGTAGAAGCCGGTGTGGTCGCCGAAGGGGCCTTCCGTGCGAAGCTCGCCTAGCTCGACGTAGCCTTCGAGGATGTATTCGGCGTTGGCTGGAACGTCGAGATCGACTGTCTCGGCCTTCACCAGCTCCACCGGCTTCTGCCGGAGGAAACCCGAGATGATGTACTCCTCAATGTCGGGAGGCGCGGGGACGATGGCGCTGAAGGTCGTCGCCGGGTCGGTCCCGATGGCGACCGCGACCTCCATGCGGCCGTCGCGAATCTTTCCCAGCGTGGCCTGCGGGATCGAAGACAGCGACTGGGCCTGCGCGGTGCCTCCCGCGGTAATCGCCATCAGGTCGACCGCAGTGGTCGAATCGGGCGAGGCCGCACGCAGGCGGTCGCGCATGTGCTCGGCTGCGTTCTTCTGGCGCTGCCAGTGCATCCCGGTCGTCTGCTTGTCGTAGACCTGCATCCGGTACATGCCGACGTTGCGCTTGCCGGTCTTCGGATCGCGGGTGATGACGCAGGGCAGCGTGATGAACGGCCCTCCGTCCTGCGGCCAGGTGGTGAGCACCGGAATCTTCGTCAGGTCGACCTCGTCACCGCGCAGGATCACCTGCTTGCAGGCGGCGTCCTTGGCCGCGACCTGCTTCGGGAAGAAGGAGCCGACCTCGGCCAGTTTGGGCAGCATCTTCAGCTTGTCCATCAGGCTCGCGGGAGTCTCAGGCTTCATCAGGATGCGGATGCGGTCGGCGATCTTGTCGAGCGAGTCCGTCTCAAGCGCGAGCTTCATACGGCGCTCGCTGCCGAACTGGTTCATCAGAACGCGTGCGCCGGGATACCCCTTGATGTTCTCGAACAGCAGCGCCGGTCCACCCGCCTTCGGGGTTCCGCGCCCCATCTTGGCGGCACGGTCGGCGATCTCCGCCATCTCGAGGTAAGGATCTACCTCGACGGTGATGCGTTTCAGCTCTCCTGCCTTGTGCAGCGCATTGATCCATTCGCGCAGATCGTTATAAGCCAATTCCCTCTCCTGACGCACCACGAGGCGGTCCATCGTCTATGGTAACGGTTGCGGGTCGAGGAAAACGCCGAAGGCTACAGCTTCACGAAGATCTTCTTCCGCCACAGAATCCAGTTGGGGATGAAGCACGCGAGCACGTAGGCCAGCGCGAAGGCGACCGAGGTGTTGTTGGTCGATCCTCCGCTGGCGAAGACGTGCCAGTAGATCCACCTTATCGCCGACATCGGCCTGCCGTCCGGAGTGACGCCCGTGGTCGGGATCAGCGAAAGAATCTTGCCGAGAAGCGACGACATGACGTAGGCGACGATGGCGTTCGACCCGAAGACCAGCCAGGGCCACGTGAGCTTCTTGCCGACCTCGGTTTCGTTGAACTTCTTCATGTCGATGAGCCAGTAGCACACCGCAAGCCCGATCAGCGCGCAGCCAGCCGCGAACAGCACGTAGGAGCTGGTCCAGAGCTTCTTGTTGATCGGGAACCAGATGTTCCAGATGTACCCGGCCACGATGCCGACGACTCCCGCGGCCAGCATTCCCGTCGCGCACTGGGCGCGGGTGATCGAGGGAGACTTGCCGCCAGCGCGGCGCAGCCACAGGGCCGTCACCGATCCAAGCAAAGTCGTCGCAACAGATGGAATCGTGCTGAGGAGGCCCTCGGGATCGCGGGTTCCCTCGTAGAGCCTGCCGGTGTGAATCGTGCTCTGGAGGAAGCTCATGATGCCGCGGTCGAGCCACGCGACAAGGTTATTGTCCGGGTCGAGCAGAGGAATCTCGTGCGTCGGAACTCCGAGTCCAGGCACGGGGACGAAGCTCATCAGCAGCCAATAGCTCACCAGTGCCACCGCTGTAATCGCCAGTAGATGCTTTGCGTTCTGCGTCACAAGGCAGATCAGGCCCGCGATCAGGTAGCAGAGCGCGATGCGCGGAAGCACTCCATAGAGCCGCAGGTGCGTGAAGTTGAAGAACGGGATGAGGTTGATGAGCATGGCGACCACGAAGATCGTCACCGCACGCCGCGCCGTGTGGAGGGCCAGCTCGCGGCGACTCGCTCCCTTTTGCAGACGCGCATGGATCGACAGGATGATCGAGATTCCGACGATGAACAGAAAGGTCGGGAAGACAAGATCGGTCAGGGTCCAGCCGTTCCATTCAGCGTGCTCAAGCTGAGTGTAGACGTGCTTTCCGTCACCAGCATCGTTCACCAGGATCATGAAGGCGATGGTGATGCCGCGCAGGACGTCGATCGAGAGAACACGGGACGACGGCGCGGTAACGGTGGTCGCAGAGGGAGCCGGAGCGGTGAGAGTTGCGGAACGGTCTGCCATGTCGATTCATCATCGCTCAACATTGCTGTTTCGCGCAGCATTTTTCTTCTAGCGCACGCGGCGGGAACAAATCGGAGGCCTTCGCTGTCTAAAGAGATACGGACGCATTCCTCGCAGATGCGCCCCTGAATCCCAAGTGGTTCGGAGGTGCTTTTATGTTCGAGGAGAATCTGGTTGAGTCCCGCATCACTCATGCCTCAGCAACCCAGCGATGGACGATGCTTGGCTCCACCGCGCTGCAGATTGCGGTTGCCGCTACGCTGATCGCCCTTCCCCTGCTTCACCCGGAGCGGCTCGTCTCCCATGTAGAAACGCCGCTGGTCTTCACGCCTCCACCGCCGCGGCCTCCGCAACCTCCCGTCCAGCAACAGGCGGTGGAATCGACGCCGTCGACCGTTCCTTCGATCCCGGTCACGATGAGGCCGATGATCCATACCCTGCTTCCCTCTTCGAATCCCTCCACGGATACTCCTCCCATCGCTTTTGGGACCGCTCCCTTCAGCAACATGGGCAACGCTCTGCCGGAAGCGTTGGGCACTTCGGAGGGAACAGGGACCGGAGTCAATGTGGCTCCGGCTCGGCCTGCTGCCAGTCGCGTCCGAGTCTCCGAGGGAGTCTCGGCGGGCTTGCTGCTCACGCCGATTCGTCCGGTCTATCCTGCGATTGCGAAGGCGTCTCGCGTCTCGGGTACCGTTGTGGTCGAGGCGATCATCTCGAAGACCGGCACCATCGAAAGCCTGCACGTCGTCAGTGGTCCGGAGATGCTGCGGCGCGCCGCGATGGATGCAATCAGCGCGGCACGCTATCAGCCTTATCGTTTGAACGGAGAGCCCACCGAGGTTCAGACGACCATCACGGTGAACTTCAACTTGGGAGGATGAATCTCAGGCGACCGGAAGGACCGGGGGCTGCGGCTCTTCCTCTTGCGCCTTTGAAGCGGAAGGAACCGGAGGCGCGGGAGCGATCTTCGCGGGGAGCACGGCGGTCTCCGGCTGGTCGCTCACGTACTCCTCCAGCGGATACCCGGCCTCCTTCCAGCCATCGAATCCTCCGCGCAGGGGACGCACGCGATAAACGCCGAGATTGTGCAGCTGCAGCGCCAGCTTTGCGCTCGTCTCCTCGTTCGGGCAGGTGCAGTAAAGCACCACGTCGCGGTCACGCGGGATGATTTCGCTGTGCTTCCGAATCTCGTTCGGGCCAATGCGAAGCGCCCCCGGAAGAACACGCGGGTCGGGAAGATAGTCCAGCGGATGCCGAAGGTCGACGATGAAAGGAGGCTTGTTGCCCTGCAGCGTCGCCAGGTCGATCATCTCCTTCAACTCCTTCGGCTCCAGACGCATCTCGCGCACCTGCTGGAGGAACCTCCGCTGCTTCAGGATGCGATAGGCCATCAGTCCCAGCACCATCAGGACAAAGATGGCGAAGGCAAAATGTCCGAGCCAGTGGAAGAACGGAGCGCTCTTCTTTGCGATGTCTCCGAAAAAACGTCCCGCGAGCAGGAAGGTCTCCGTCCACAGGACAGAGCCCGCAAGATCCCAAACCAGAAAGCGGGAGTACGGCATTCCGATCTGTCCCGCAATCGGGGGCGCGACCGTGCCCAGGCCGGGGATAAACTTCGAGAACAGCAGCGTGACCGGGCCGCGCCGGGTGAAGTAGCCCTCGGTCTTGCTCACGCAGGTCTTGGCCTCCAGCGAGAGACGGCACAGCAGCTTCAGCACCCTGTTGCCGTACCTGCGACCCAGGGCGAACCACATCGAGTCTGAAAGGATGCACGCGGCCAGCACCGCCAGCAACGCGTAGAAGTGGTTGATCTGGTGGGTCGCCGACAGGGTTCCCGCCGTCAGCAGCACCGGGATGCTGGGCACAGGAATGCCGAGCTGTTCCACCAGAACCCAGAGGAACAGGATCAGATACGCGTAATGGACAAAAAATGCGAGTGCGATCGGCATAGCGGCGAGGTCCGGCAAAAGCTACAGGGTAAGTATCTATTAAGATGTCTGACGTGTCTTAAAGATACACAGCCCGACCGTCCTTCGACGATCGGGCTGCAGGGTTTATTTTGTGAGCCGGTTACTTCCCGCTTTTACTTCTTCAGGATCAGGGGCATCTCGACCAAGTGCTCGCTCAGGAACCAGGATTGCAGCTCGTTCGGGCGAAGCACGTCGCTGACCACAAGGTCATTCGTGCCCTGATCCCCCACCTTGTCGGCGGCCTCCGAGATATCAAGGCAGCTCTTAATAATGAGCTTATGAGCTTCCAGCAGACGCGAGATCTGTACCGGAACCTCTTCCTTGCCACGCGGAGGACGAGCGATCCGGGTCATGTCGGCGGCATCGCCACCCATTGCTACCGTCACGCCGCCCAGAAGCTGGATGCGCTCGGCGATCGTATCCACGATCTCCACCTGCTCGTTGAAGTGCTTGTCGAATAAAAGATGAAGCTGGTAAAAGGTCGGGCCCGAAACCTGCCAGTGGTGCTTCTTGTACATATCGCGGAGCGTGATCGAGTCGGCCAGCAGCTGGTTGAGCTGGGCCACCATGTCCGCCCTGACATCGGCACCGAGGGAGTGGGGAAGATCCTCGATCACCGTGCCGAACTTCTGGATTTCACGTGCGTGTGCATGCCACTGAGGCGCTACCGAAGGATCGGCTACGCCAGCTTTTTTGATTGCAACAGCCATCGTCCACCTCGTTTGTAATGCATCTTCTTTCTAATCAGATGCCGAGGTGGACGACGTGGTTACCCGTTTTCTTTTTCGTTACTTTACTGCAACAACCGGAGTGACCGAGTAGCCCGGACGCAGCTTGTGATCGCTGTTCTCCTGGTCAAGATTGGTAAAGTCGATGCGGACCGGAATGCGTTGCACGACCTTTACATAGTTGCCGGTTGCGTTCTCCGGCGGGAAGAGCGAGAGCCGCGAGCCGGTCGCGCCGCCGATCTGCTTGATGACGCCGTGGAACTTCTTGCCTCCCAGCGCGTCGACCTCAATCTCGACCTTCTGGCCCTCGCGCATGCGCTCAAGCTGGGTTTCCTTGAAGTTCGCCGTAACCCACAGATTTGTCAGCGGGATGATCGTCATCAAGTCCTGGCCAACCGAAAGGTTCGCCCCGACGTTGACGTTCTTCTTGTTGACGATACCGGTGGTCGGAGCCGTGATCTTCGTGTAGCTAAGGTTCAGCTTCGCCTGATCCACGCGGGCCTGAGCTTCCTTGACGGCAGCCTCAGCCGCCGTGGCGCGAGCCTGCTGGACCTTCACCTGGCTCGGGCCGTTCTTCGCGGCCTCGACAGCGGTCGAGCGCGACTGCGCCAGCTTCTGCTGGGTCTGACGCACTGCCTCCTGCTGACCAATCAGCGTGGCTTCGGCCTCGAGAACAGCCGCACGGTTCGAGGCCGCTGTAGCGACCGCCGCGTCGAACTGCTGCTTCGAGATGACGTCCTTCTCTACCAGAGGCTTATAACGCTCCACGTCAAGGTCTGACTTGATCGCATTCGCCTTGGCCTGATCCACACGGGCCTGCGCAGCCTGCACCTGCTTCTGCGACTGCATCAGGGCTGCCTGCGATCCCTGCACGTCCGAACTGGTCGTGTTGATGCTGGTCGTCGAGGTGATGCTGGTGATCGGCACATTCACGTTCGCCTGAATCGCAGCGGCCTCGGCATTGGCAAGGTTCGCCTGCGCCTGTTCGAGAGCAACCTGGAAGTCCTTGGGGTCGATCTCCGCGATCACGTCGCCCGCCTTGACCTCCTGGTTGTCCTCCACGTAGACCTTGGTGACCTGTCCGGCGATACGCGAGCTGACCTGGTAGAGGTCGCCGTCCACCTGCGCGTCGTCGGTGTCTTCGGTAAAGGTTGAGTGCCAGTAAAAGAGAGCGGCGCCGATCGCCAGCAGCGCGATCACTGCAATGACAACCAGCTTGCGGCGCGACTTCTTCGCAGGATCGTCGTTTTCCGGCGTATTATCCCTGGTTGCGTCGTATTTCTGTTCTGCCTGCTCTGCCAAGGTTACTTTCCTCCGAGGTAATCTTTGTAGTTTGTCTGCGCCGCGCCGAGGGCACGGGCGAGTGAAAGCTTCGCAATGTTGTGCTGATACAGCGCGCTGATGTACTGGTCGTTCGCCTGCTCGGTCTGCGACTGTGCCTGCGAGACCGGAAGGTTATCCGATACACCTGCCTTGAATCTCTGCTGCGCCTCGCTGAGCGCCTCGTTGGCCAGCTCGACGTTCGAGCGGGTGGCCTCCACCAGCTTCGCCGCCGCCTGAATATCGAGGATGCTGTCGCGGACGTCCTGGTTGACCTGCTGGGCCTGATCGCTCAAACGGGCCTTCGCCTGCTCCAGGTTCGCCGCAGCGACCTCGTTCTGCCCCTTCGTCTTCGCGATCTGAAGGATCGGAACCGTGATCTGCCCGGTGGCCGTGTAGCTGGAGTGCGAGTTGCCCGGCGTCTGTCCGAGATCGCCGAAGTCGCCGGTGAAGCTGGCCACAGGAAGCTGGTAGGCCCACGCGGAGGTCTTCTGCGCGCTGGCCGCCTTCACCTGCTCTCCCGAAGCCGCGAGATCCTTGCGGGTCTTGAGAGCCTGTTCCACGCTGACATTGGGATCAATATCGTTGAACGCCGTGTAAGGAGTGTGATCGGTCAGGTGAAACTCCTGATCGAGCGGAAGACCGATGGCGCGGGCAAGGGCAAGCTTGTCCTTGGCGAGCTGGTTCTTCGTCGCAATCAGCGTCTGCTGCTCGTTCTGGTAGTCGACCTGGGCGCGAAGAACATCGAGCTTCGGGCTGGTTCCGGCTTCGTGCGCCGCCACCGCCTGGTCAAGTGTGACCTTCGAAGTCGCTAGTTCGGCGGTGACCGCCTCCACGCGGGCGTCGTCCGCCACGCAGAGCAGATACGAGTTGCCCACCGTCAGAACCACAAGGTCACGGGCATCTTCCGCCGTCAGCTTGGCGGCATTGAAGTTGTGCTTCGCCGCGAGGTAGTTCTGCAGTGCCGAGATGTTCAGCAGGTTCTGCGTCAGATAGGCGCGGAAGTCCACCACCTGGAAGGGCCCAACGATGGGGTTGAATCCGGGGAATTTGAGGCCGTAGGCCGCGAGGTTGACCTGCTGTACGTTGATGCTGGCTGCTCCGGTCACCGTGGGGAGAAGAGCCTGCAGTTCTTCAAGACGCTGGCCGCTCGCGTTCTTCTGCGACGAGCTTTGCAGGATGATCCCGAGATTATTGCGGAGGCCGCGCTGGATCGCATCGTCGAACGAGAGGTCGATCACCGTCCCGGTCGACTTGCCCTCGACGATGCTTCCTTTGAAGGAGTCCGACGAGACCTGCGCGCCGCTCTGGCCGGAGGCGGTATAGAGCTGCTGCTGAGCCCCCGCCATCGTGGAGCTTTGCGTTCCGCTACTCGGTCCGGTCTCGGTAGGTCGCGGCTGATTGCCCGAGGGCTGCGCCGTTTGCTGGGCGAACGAAGGCAGACTTGCCAGCGTCAGGCCGAGAGCGGCAACGGTGACTCGAAGGGAGCGAACTGCTGCATTATCGATCGAATGGCCGTTCACGATCGTCCTGTTGCGTTGAACCATAGCTTCGATGTTACCTGTATCTCCGTGTTTTTCAGTCACACTTTCTCCAGAAGAGAGACGTAAAGTACGACTGAAATTCCTATACCGATTCTGATGCAGCGTCTTCTTTCAAAGGCTCAAAACTTTTCGCAGGATATTGCAGGTATTGAGGTTGGCAACATCAGGACAGGCTAGAATGGACTTCTTTCATACTTCACCTTTCAGGTGAACAGAAGGTTTCAGGAGGATCGATGTCGGAGATTGGAGTTGCAGTCATTGGCTTTGGACTTGCCGGGCGTGTTTTTCACGCGCCGTTTGTCAGCGCGGTACCGGGGCTGAAGCTGGAAGCGATTGTGCAGAGAAAGGGTGACGAAGCGGCAAAGGCCTATCCTTCGGCCCGTATCCTGCGCTCGGTGGAGGAGGCGCTCGGCGACAGCTCGATCTCGCTGATCGTCGTCGGAACCCCGAATGAGACGCACTACGATCTCGCGAAACAGGCGCTGCTCGCCGGTAAGAATGTCGTCATCGACAAGCCCTTCACCGCCACCAGCGAGCAGGCGAAGGAGCTGATCGCCATCGCCGCTGAAAAGAAGCTGGTGCTGGCTCCCTTCCACAACCGCCGCTGGGACGGCGACTTCCTCACCGTCCGCAAGGTGCTGGAGTCGGGCGAGCTTGGCCGCGTCGTCACCTTCGAGTCGCACTTCGACCGCTTCCGTCCGCTTCCCCGCGAGGCGACGTGGAAGGAGGCGGGCAGCGACTGCCACGGCCTGCTCTTCGACCTGGCACCGCATCTTCTCGACCAGGCGCTGGTGCTCTTCGGAACCCCGAAGGCCGTCACCGCCAGCGTCCGCCGCGACCGCGACACCACCGCCATTGAGGACGCCTTCGACATCACCCTGCACTTCGACCGGCTGCTGGCACACTGCCGCAGCTCCATGCTGGCCGCCGAGGCCGCTCCGCGCTTCCTTCTGCACGGCACCCGCGGCAGCTTCCGCAAGTACGGCCTCGACCCGCAGGAGCCGACTCTGGTTGCGGGCGGCACGGTTCCTCCCGTGGGCGACAGCCGCGAGTGGCTCGCCGAGCCCGAGGAGAACTGGGGAACCCTCGCGGTCGCTCCCGACCCGGCGGTGCCGAACAAGCTCACCCGGACGGTCGTGAAGACCGAGCTTGGCGACTATCGCAACTACTACGCGAACGTGCGCGACGCCATCCTCGGCGTGGCTCCGCTGAACGTCACCCCCGAGGACGGCTACCGGGCCGTGAAGCTGCTCGAAATGGCCCGCCGGAGCAGCGCCGAAGGCCGCACGCTTCCCTGGGAAGGGTAACCTTTCGCTTCAGTAAAACAGCGGGGAGGGGCAACCCTCCCCGCCGTTGTTTTGCATGAAGATTCGATGAAAGCAGCCCCCTCACAACTCTTCTGAATTTAGAGTCGGGTGCCCCATATCTGGCGGCTTTATTGTCAGATGTGGGTTTGCAGGATGCCCGAAGCAACTCCCTGATGTCACTCCAACAGCACCACCCGCGACTCTTGTAAATTAGAGCTATTATGAGCGACGAGTTGAAGGTAAGCGAAGCTCTGCCGGGAGGCTTCCTCTGGGGAGCCGTACGTGCGGGCATCAAGGCAAGCGGCAATCCAGACCTGGCGCTGGCGCTGGTCAAAAAGACCGCGCAGGCAGCGGCGGTGTACACCTCGAACCAGGTAGTAGCTGCCCCCGTCACGGTGGGCAGAAAGCACATGGCCACCACCGGAGGCCGCGTCGGCATCGTGCTGGTCAACGCAGGAAACGCCAACTGCGCCACCGGGCAGGCAGGCATCGACGCCTGCGAAAAGACCTGCGTGGCCGCCGCCGAGACCTTCGGACGCGTCTTCGACGAGGTCTTCCCTTCCTCGACCGGCATCATCGGAGTTCCCTTTCCCGCCGACAAGGTCGTCTCTGCGCTTCCAGAGTTGAAGGCATCCCTCGGAGACACCCCCGCCCACGCCCAGAGCTTCGCCCAGGCCATCATGACCACCGACACGCGCATGAAGACCGCGCAGGCGACCGTCACGGTCAACGGAGTCGAGGCGCGCATCTTCGGAGCGGCCAAGGGCGCTGGCATGATTCACCCGCAGCTTGGAGCGCCCGTCGCTCCCCATGCGACCATGCTGGTCTATCTCTTCACCGACATCGAGGCCGACGGCGAGCAGCTTCGCGAGCTCCTGCCCGAGGCGGTCGAACCGAGCTTCAACTCCATCTCCATCGACGGCGACACCTCGACCAACGACACCGTGCTTCTGCTGGCCAGCGGAGCCAGCGGCCTGAAGCTCGACGACCGCTCACGCAAGGAGTTCCGTGAAGCCCTCTTGAAGGTATGCAAGGAGCTTGCCTACGCGATCGTGGACGACGGCGAGGGCGTGACCCACGTCGTGACCCTTGAGATCAGCGGCGCTCGCAACGATGCCGAGGCGAAGAAGGTCGCCAAGTCCATCGCGCACTCGCCTCTCTGCAAGACCGCATGGTCGAGCGCAGACCCGAACTGGGGCCGTCTGATGGCCGCCGCAGGATACTCGGGTGTCGAGTTCGACCCCGCGAAGGTCACCGTGAAGATCGGCTCCGAGCCGGTCTACGAGAACGGGATGCGCTCGCCCGCCTTCGACGAGGCCGCCGCGCACAAGGTGATGCAGCAGCGCGACTACACCATCTCGCTCGACCTCGGACAGGGCGAAGGCGCAAGCCGCTTCGTCACCTGCGACCTGACGACCGAGTATGTGAAGATCAACGCGGACTACTCGACCTAATCGGCTCGCGGCGTTCCTGCGGAAGTACGAATGGCAGGGCAGTACAACGAAGGGATCGTGACCGGAACCTCAAGCCGTTCCTGACCCTTTTATCCAGCTTATTCAGGAGAATTCCATGAGGTCGCGTCGCGATTTTCTGTCTGCCGGTGTTGCAATGGGCGTTCTGGCCGCTACCTATAAAGGAGCGGCCCTGCCGACTTCCTCGAAATCCTGCAGCGCCGACTGCTCCATCACGGAGCTGAACCAGCGCATCGCCCGCCGCGACTTTCGCGGCATCACCAAAGATATGCTGCCGACGCCGTGCATGGTGGTCGATCTCGATCTGTTGAATGCCAACGTGAACCACCTCGCCGACACGGCGAAGACCAACGGCATTCATGTGCGTCCTCACGTAAAGGTCCACAAAAGCGTGGAGGTCGCGAAGCGGCAGATGACGGCGGGAGCCATCGGGTTGACCTGCTCCACCATCGCCGAGGCGGAGCTTTTCTCCGATGCCGGGATCAAGGGGATGCTCTGGACCAAGCAGCCCGTGGGACGCAACAACACGCAGCGAGCCATCGCCCTGTCGAAAAAAGATCCCACCTTCATGTTCGTAAGCGACGATGCGCAGGTGGTCGACTGGGTGGAAGAAGCTGCGGCAGCTCACAACGCCAAGGCCAGAATCCTGGTCTCGGTGTACGCCGGGCTGGCGCGGCAGGGCATGGAAGCAGGCAAGCCTGCGGTGGACCTCGCCAAAAGGATTGCGTCGTCCAGACACATGCAGTTCGAAGGCTTCATGGCCTACTCAGGAAACGCGGCCCACGTGAAGGGTTTTGAAGCGCGCAGGAAAGCCTCCATGGAGGTGCTCGCCGGGGTGCGCGAGAGCAAGGCGTTGGCGCTCGAAGCAGGTCTGCCGGTCAACATCATGACCGGAGGCTCCACCGGAACCTACAACATCGACCACGCGACCGGACTGAGCGAGCTGCAGGCCGCCACCTACGTCTTCATGGACACCGCCTACTTCACCATCGGCGGGCAGGACGGGGACATGAAGCGCTACAACGACTTTCAGCCCGCCCTGACGGTCATGACCACCGTCGACAGCCAGTACCACCCCAACCTGATCTCCACCGATTACGGAGCCAAGGCCATGGCGAAATCGACCGACATCGTAAAAGGGATGCCCTGGCTGCAGGTAGGCAACGGCGGAGCGGAGTACGGCGCCTTCATGTGGAAGGACGGCGAACAACATCCGAAGCTTGGTGACCGGGTTGAGATCTACCCCACCAGTCTCGACATGAGCACCAACGCCTTCGACCGCTACTACGTGGCTCAGGGCGACCGGATCGTCGATGTGTGGCCGATCATGGGCCGCTCTGGAGCAGCCCAACGCTGACGGCAGCCACGCCAGCATCCTAACTTTTGCTCGCTGACAGACCCCTGAGACGTCGGGGCGGTGATTTCTGCACCTCAAAAGAGAACCGGAACCAATAAAAATCCAGTTTTCGGGCAGGAATCATTTCCTCAGGTGACGTCCAGCGGCTTTGGCGATTATCTTTAGAGAGGATATTTACCCGCGGGTACTATGACTGCGGAGAGATGGGGATATAAGGACCGCTTATGACGACAAAGCTTGAAACGCCGGAACAGGTTGACTTTGCTGCCGAGGTATCGGAGTGGATCGAAGCCTTCGACGAAGTGGTAGCGAGCGACTGGGAGCAGGGCGCCGAGCTGCTGGAGACCCTGCGCACACGAGCGCGTGAGGCCGGAGTTCCGGTCGTAAGCGAGCTGACGACCCGCTACAACAACACCATTCCGAAGCACGACGAGGTTCCCTACCCCGGCGACCGCACGCTCGAGCGCAGGATCGAGGCCCTGATCCGCTGGAACGCCATGGCGATGGTCCACAAGCAGAACAAGAAGGATGCCGGAATCGGCGGTCACATCTCGACCTACTCCTCTCTGGCCACGCTGCTTGAAGTCGGCTTCAACCACTTCTTCCACGCCCAGTACAAGGGCTCGAACGGCGACCTTCCCGGCGACTTCGTCTACTTCCAGGGCCACGCCTCCCCCGGCGTCTACGCCCGCGCCTTTGTCGAGGGCCGCTTCGACGAGAAGCGCCTCGGCAACTTCCGCCACGAGCTGCGCGGCGAGCCCGGCCTTTCGAGCTATCCCCACCCGTGGCTGATGCCCGACTTCTGGAAGTTCCCCACGGTTTCGATGGGCATCGGCCCCTTGAACGCGATCTACCAGGCGCGCTTCATGCGCTACCTCGAGAACCGCGGCCTGATCGAGAAGTCCGACCGCAAGGTCTGGGCCTTCGTCGGCGACGGCGAGTCGGACGAGGTCGATACGCTGGGAGCCATCTCGCTGGGTGCTCGCGAGAAGCTCGACAACCTGATCTTCGTGGTGAACTGCAACCTGCAGCGCCTCGACGGCCCGGTGCGCGGCAACAAGCGCATCATCGACGAGCTGGAAGGCATGTTCCGCGGCGCCGGATGGAACGTCATCAAGGTCGTCTGGGGTTCGGACTGGGATGAGCTGTTCGAGCGCGACCACACCGGCCTTCTGCTGAAGCGCATGGAAGAGTGCGTCGACGGCGACTACCAGGCCTTCAAGGCCAAGGGCGGCGCGTACCTGCGCCAGCACTTCTTCGGCAAGTACCCCGAGCTGCTGAAGCTGGTCGAGGACAAGACCGACGAGGAGCTTGCCCGCCTTCACCGCGGCGGACACGACCCCGTGAAGATCTACAACGCCTACAAGCGCGCGCTTGATCACAAGGGCGGCCCGACCGTCATTCTCGCGAAGACCGTCAAGGGCTACGGCCTGGGCTCCACCGAGGCCCGCAACGCCTCGCACCAGGAGAAGAAGCTCACCGACGAGTCGATGAAGGTCTTCATCGAGCGCTTCGATATCCCCGTCTCCGAGGAAGCGGCCAAGGAGGGCGCGTTCTTCCGTCCCGACGAGTCTGCTCCCGAGATTCAGTACCTGCACGCCCGCCGTCAGGAGCTGGGCGGCTACATGCCGAAGCGCGAGGTTCCGAAGATCGAGTTCAAGACGCCCGCGCTCGACACCCTCAAGGAGTGGACCAGCGGCTCCAACAACCGCGCCGTCTCGACGACGATGGGCTTCGTCAGCCTGCTGCGCCACCTCCTGAAAGACCCGGCGATGGGCAAGCTGATCGTCCCGATCGTTCCCGACGAGGGCCGCACCTTTGGCCTCGAATCGGTCATCAAGCAGGTCGGCATCTACGCCTCCGAGGGACAGAAGTACATCCCGCACGACGCCGACATGCTGCTCTCGTACCGCGAGGAGAAGAACGGCCAAATCCTCGAGGAAGGCATCACCGAGGCTGGCTCGATGGCTTCATTCACGGCGGCTGGAACGGCGTACACGAACTACAGGCTGCCGATGATTCCCTTCTACATGTACTACTCGATGTTCGGCTTCCAGCGCATCGGAGACATGGCGTGGGCCTTCGCGGACTCGCGCGGCAAGGGCTTCCTGATGGGCGGCACCGCCGGACGCACCACGATGCTCGGCGAGGGCCTGCAGCACCAGGACGGCCACAGCCATGTGCTCTCGAGCACTGTCCCCACCTGCCTCAGCTACGACCCGGCTTACGTGTACGAGCTTGCAGTCATCGTGCGCGACGGCCTGCGCCGCATGTACGAGAACGCCGAAGACGTCTTCTACTACATCACCATGTACAACGAGGACTACGCGATGCCCGCGATGCCGGAGAGCGCCACCGAAGAGGGTATCCTTCGCGGACTCTACAAGTATCGTCCGGCTCTGAAGGGAGCGGCCGTCGCGCAGCTCTTCGGCTCGGGTCCCATCCTGAACGAGGTTCTGCGAGCGCAGGAGATCCTCTCCTCGAAGTACAAGGTCGAGGTCGACGTGTGGAGCGTGACCAGCTACACCGAGCTTCGTCGCGATGCCCTCGCGGTCGAGCGCTGGAACCGCCTGCACCCCGCCGAGGCCCTGAAGAAGAACTACCTCGAGACGTCGCTCGAAGGCTCCGAGGGACCGATCATCGCGGCCAGCGACTACATGAAGGTGCTGCCGGATGCTCTTGCCCCGTGGCTTCCCACGCGTCTCGTCACGCTGGGCACCGACGGCTTCGGACGCAGCGACAACCGCGAGCATCTGCGCCGCCACTTCGAGGTCAGCGCCGAGGCCATCGCGGGCGCGACGCTCTCGCGGCTGGCGCGTGACGGCAAGGTCAAGCCGAAGACCGCACAGAAGGCTCTGGCCGATCTCGGACTCGACACCGAGGCTGTAGATCCGTCTAAGGCATAATCAAAAAACTGGGTACTAAGACCAAGAGGGTTCCTGCGAGGGACCCTCTTGCTATAGGTCAAGGAGAACTACAGAACGATGACGGTAAAGGGTACGGGGGAGGCGGGCGAGAATCCGCTGGTGCCAAACGCAAAACTGCGGCAGATGTACACGCTGATGCTCGAAGCGAGGACGCTCGATGAGGCCGTAAAGAAGAGGGCCAAGCTAAAGGGTGTAAAGCGCGTCGCCACCATTCATGGGCAGGAGGCTGTTCGGGTAAGCACCACCATCGATCTGGGCGAGGAAGACCTTGTCAGCGATGTCTCGGTAACGGCGGGCATGGGGCTCATACTCGGAGGCGCAGCCTCTTCCCTTCTGCGCGGACTTTCGCGCCCGAAGGCCGACGCCGACAAGGTGCTCGCCGAGGCGGGTGTAAACCGCATCCTGAAGGCTACGGAGACACCCGAAGAGCGCGTGCGCATGGCGCTGGGAGCAGCCCTCGCGCTGAAGACGCGTGGACGCCAGGGCGTCGTCGTCGCATACGCAGCCAAGGGTGAGCTTGCCCCCGCCGCATGGCGCAAGCTGCTGGAGCCTGCGGGACGGCTCTCTCTGCCGATCATCTTCGTCGTGCTTCCGGCCGCCGGGGCGCGCAAGGCCGACGCCGACATCGCTGAGATCTGCGATGCATCGAAGGCCGTAGGAATCCCCGGCATCCCGGTCGACGCATTCGACTCCGTCGCGCTGTATCGCGTAACGCAGGAGTCGCTCGGGCGCACACGTAGCGGCGACGGCCCTGTCCTGATCGAGTCCGTCCGCTGGACAGGCAAAGGAGCCTCCAGCGATCCGCTGGAGTACCTTAAGGATTTCCTGCTCGAACGCCGCATCTGCGACAAAGACTGGTTCAGCAGGAAGAACAAGATCGCGGCTCAGAAGAAGTAACAAAATAAGAGACATAACCGATGCAAAACGATGGGCTGGGGATCATCCGGCCCATTCTTTTCGCCCCTGACGATTTACACTTAAGCCAGACAGACCTCCCCAGGCCTCTTGAGGTGCGATTGCAGACCAGAAGAACTCTTTTCCTTTGTGGATTGTTTACAGCAGCCCTGTCCACGGGATTTTCCCAGACGCCTTCCTCCGCACCTCCCGCGGCGCAGGCTCCCGTTGCCGCTCCCTCACAGCAGCAGCCTTCTCTCCCGCCGTACGACCCTGATCAGGTCAAGTCGAAGCCCAGCGCGGCTACTCCGATGGCCCCAGTTGCTCAGCCCGTTCCACAGGTCGCTCCTGCGCCCGTGCCTCCTCCCGACGCTCCGGGCAAGGCCGAGCCGCCTTACATGGCGGACTTCCTGGCCCCGCCCCGTCCGCCCAAAACCGACGCTCTCGGCTCGGCCTACATCCCGATGGATAGCTGGGTGTACCCGGCGATGTCGCGGCTGTATTCCATGGGCTTCCTCGATTCGGCCTTCCTCAATCTGCGTCCGTGGACCCGGCGCAGCGCCCTGCACGCCATCCAGAAATCGCAGTCCGACATCATGAACAGCCGCAACGAAGAGGCCGAGGAGATTCTCGCCAAGCTGCTTCGTGAACTCGAGGACGAGATCCCCTCCGGCAACATCGACCGCGGCCTCGTCTACGGCATCCACACCACCTATACAAGGCTGATGGGGATCGGCGGCCCTGTGCTGCGCGACAGCTACCACCTTGGCCAGACCATCACCAACGATTACGGACGCCCCTACGACCACGGCTTCAACAACATCACCGGCGTTTCGACTCTGAACGAGTTCGGTCGCTTCTCCCTCTACGTTCGTGGCGAGTATCAGCACTCGGCCTCCGGTCCCGGCTACAGCTACGACCTGGCCTCCATGCTCTCCAGAAACGACGCCATCCTTCCGGATTACTCCGGCTTCAACCGCCCGCAGGACACCATCCCCGAAGGCCCTCTTCCCGCGCAGAATAACTTCCGCCTGGTCGAGGCCTCACTCTCGTTCCACTTCTGGGGGCACGAGATCTCGGGCGGCAAAAACGACGCATGGCTCGGGCCTGGGCAGGGCGGCTCGATGGCATGGTCGAACAACGCCGAGAATATCTACTCCTTCCGGATCAACCGCGTCGAGCCTCTCCGAATCTTCCTGCTCTCACGCCTGCTTGGCCCGGTGCGTTACGACTTCTTCTACGGAAGCCTCAAGGGCCACACCTATCCCAACAGCCCGTATGTTCACTCGGAGACCCTCGCCTTCCAGCCGACGAAGAACCTGCAGATGGGCTTTGAGCGGACCATCATCTTCGGAGGAGCGGGCCATACTCCGGTCACGCTGCACAACTTTCTCAAAGGCTTCTTCCACTTTCAGGACACAAGCGGTGCGGAGAAGTACTCGCGCAGCGATCCGGGAGCGCGCTTCAGCATCTTCACCTTCTCCTACCGTCTTCCCCTTGTTCGCAACTACGCGACACTTTATGCGGACACGATGGCGCACGACGATGTTACCCCCATCAGCGCGCCGCGCCGCGCCGCCTACCGCACCGGACTCTATATTTCGCAGTTTCCGGGCAGGTTGAAGCCGCTCGACTTCCGTGTCGAGGCCGTGAGCACCGATCCCGGCGTACGCCCCAGCGTCGGAGGATCGTTCCAGTACTTCGAGACGATCCAGCGGCAGGGATACACCAACAAGGGCATCATCATGGGCGACTGGATCGGGCGTGAAGCAAAGGGAGGACAGGCATGGCTTACCTGGCACTTCTCCGGCAACGAGTCGCTCCAGCTCTCTTACCTGAACAAGAAGACCCCCAAGGACTTTGCCCCCGGCGGAACCACGCAGAACCAGTTCAAGGTCAGCTACGTGAAGCGATTCACCCCTGAAGTCGAGCTGAATGCGTGGGTCCAGTACGAAGGCTGGAAAGCCCCGGTCTACCGGACCGGCTATCAGCAGGACACAGCAGCCGCCTTCCAGATGACCTGGTATCCGAAGCTGAAGCATCTTCCGCGCTAGGCGGAGGAGGCTTCAGCTTTCACTTCGCTCTAGCGAGCCACCGCAACGCTTGCGCGGAAGTATTCGAGCGAACGCTCAAGCCCCTCACGCAGCGTCACCTTCGGCGACCATCCCAGCAACGTACTTGCGCGGGTGATGTCAGGACGACGACGCGCAGGATCGTCCTCCGGCAACGGAAGCTCGACGATCTTCGAATCGGAGCCCGTGACGGCTAGCACCTCTTTAGCGCACTCCAGAATCGTCCACTCGTCGGGATTGCCGATGTTGACGGGAAGATGCTCCTCCGACCGCGACAGCCGGACGATGCCGTCGATCAGGTCGGAGACATAGCAGAAGCTGCGTGTCTGCGATCCGTCGCCGTAGATCGTGAGCGGCTCGCCTTTCAGCGCCTGGATCATGAAGTTCGAGATGACGCGGCCATCGTTCGCCTGCAGGCGCGGTCCGTAGGTGTTGAAGATGCGGACCAGATGCGTATTGACGCCGTGGTAGCGATGGTAGGCCATCACCGCAGCCTCCGAAAAACGCTTCGCCTCGTCATAGACCGAGCGTGGTCCGATGGGATTCACATTGCCCCAGTACGTTTCAACCTGGGGATGCACCTCCGGGTCGCCGTAGCACTCCGAGGTCGAGGCGTGAATATATCCCGCGTTATATTTGCGGGCGATCTCCAGCGTGTTGATCGTTCCCGCCGAGCCGACCAGAAGCGTCTCGATGCCGAGCCGGGCATAGTCCACCGGGCTGGCAGGAGAGGCGAAGTTAAAGACATAGTCCACACGCCCCGGCTCGAAGGCCTTCGTAATGTCCTGCTCGAGGAAGCGGAAGCGCGGCTCCGACGACAGATGCTCGATATTGGCAGCATTGCCGGTTGAAAAATTATCAACCCCGAGGACGCTGTGCCCTTCAGCCAGAAGAGTGTCGCAGAGATGTGATCCTAAAAAACCGGCAGCACCGGTAACGAGAACGGTTTGAGACGCCATCGACTCAACTTGCCTTTCTAAGTGATTCTCTTAGCTCTTCTCCGGAGTAATGAATGCCCTGCCAGATTACACGGACCGGGCGGAGGCACACTGTATGTACTCCCCGCCCGGTCCGTGAATCCATAATGACTTTTACCCAACGCTAAACAGCCGACGAAGCCAGGTCGCGCACCGGATGCACGACAGGCCGTCCCACGCTGAGATAGGTGAAGCCCTGGTCGCTCATCGCGGACGGGTCGTAGAGATTGCGACCGTCGATGATGATGGGATAACGAAGCGCCTGGTTAATGCGGCGCAGGTCCAGATCCGCAAACTCCTGCCAGTCGGTGAGGATCAGCAGAGCGTCAGCATCACCCGCCGCATCGTAGGCGTCCGTGGCATAGCGAAGCTTATTGTCCGTAGGCAGAACCTGCTGGGTGCGCTCCGTCGCCGCGGGGTCAAAAGCAGCGATGCTGCAACCCTCGGCCAGCAGAAGGCGAACGATGTCGATCGCCGGAGACTCGCGGATGTCGTCGGTGTCTCCCTTGAAGGCCAGCCCGAGCACTCCGAGCTTCTTGCCACGCAGGTTCCAGAGAGCCGAACGCACCTTGCTGACGAAGCGCTTCTTCTGCAGCGAGTTGATCTTTTCGACCTCGGTCAGCAGGCTGAAGTCGATGCCAAGCTGATCGGCGACAGCGCGAAACGCTGCCACATCCTTCGGGAAGCAGGAACCGCCGTAACCGATGCCGGGCCGCAGGAACTTCGGTCCGATGCGGGAGTCCAGTCCCATGCCGCGAGCAACCTGCTCGACATTGGCGTTGGTCGCCTCGCATAGGTTCGAAACCGCGTTGATGAAGGAGATCTTCAGTGCGAGGAAGGCGTTTGAGGCGTGCTTGATGATCTCGGCGCTCTTGGTCGAGGTCAGCAGCAGCGGAGGAGGCTCCGAGGTGCTGCACATGCCGGGGATGATGCCCTCGCGCTCGTAGTAATCTCCGCTCGTCAGAGGGGCGTAGATATCGCTCAGAACCTTCGCAGCGCGCTCGCTGTCGGCTCCGACCACGATACGGTCCGGATGCAGGAAGTCACCCACGGCCGTACCTTCGCGCAGGAACTCCGGGTTCGAAACAACGTCGAAGAGAGTGCGGTCCACTCCGTTGCGCTCAAGCGCCCGGCTGATCCACTCGTTCGTGTACACAGGAACCGTGCTCTTTTCGACGATGACCTTATAGGTGGTCAGGGAACGGGCGATCTCGCAGGCCACAGCCTCGACGTAAGAGAGATCGGCGTCGCCGGCCTCGCTCTGAGGTGTTCCGACTGCGATGAAGATGGCATCCGAGGCCCGTGTCGCCTCGCCCAGGTCGGTCGTAAAACGTACCCGGTCATTGCGATAGCGTCCAAGCAGCTCAGGCAGATACTGCTCATGGATAAGCGTATCGCCCGCCTGAAGTGCTGCAACCTTACGTTCATCATTATCGACGCAGATGACCTGATGGCCCATCTCTGCGAAACAGACGGCGGCAACCAGGCCGACATATCCGGAACCGACCACAGCAATAGGAATTGGTTTGCTCATAAAAGTTTGAGTGTTCGTCCTCTAGGTTTAAAGATATCTGAACTCGGTAGAGATGAAGAGAAAGAAAACACTCTGAATCCTTCTAGTGCCCTTCAGACTCTTATATTTATCTTTCTTTCACGCCCTGATCTTGTAAACTAAGCGGAATGGGTCTTCCAAGCGCGCAGACACCGCCGACTACAGGCGCCTCTGAACCTACTCCCCCCGCGTTCAGCACAGCGGTGACAGACACAACCCTCTCCGAAGCGCTGAATGTTTTGCGCAAACGAAAGAGACTTCTTGCGGTCTTTGTCCTGCTGGGACTGATCATCGGCATCTATAAGGCCGTAACGCAGCCTCGTATCTATGAGGCCTTTGGCCGTATCCAGGTTCGCTCCGGCTCGTCGAACGAGTACCGTATGAGCGCCATTGCAAGCGCGACCGGCAACGACTCGCAGCGCATGGCCACCGAGGTCGCCATCCTTCAGAGCGACTCGCTGATGCTGACCATCGCTCGTGAGATGGACCTCGCCAACAACCCAGACTTTCTTGGCGGCAAGGCGCCTCAGCCGAGGGCCTCGCTCAATGTTCCGATGGTTCGTCAGGCGACCATCCGCAAGCTGCAGAGCTCCCTGCATATCTCCCAGGTTCCCAAGACGGAGATCATCCGCATCAGCTATCAATCGCTGAGCGCGAAGCTTGCTTCGGACATCGTCAACAAGGTCATCGCCGCCTATATCCAGCGCAGCTATGAGACACGCTTCTCTTCCAGCCAGCGTATCTCCAACTGGCTTTCGGGACAGCTTGACGACCTCAAGCAGCAGGTTCAGTCCTCGGAAGAGCAGATGCTGGATGTGCAGAAGCGCCTCGGCATCCTTGGCTCCGACACAACCAAGAGCCAGGTCAGCGCCTCGCTTGAGCAACTGATCACGGCCTCCAACGCGGCCCGGATCGCCCGCATCATGGCGGAGTCCCGCTACAGGATGCTCAGCGGGATGGACCCGAACTCGATCGAATCGCCTCTCGATCCGGGCAGCGGAGGGGCGCTCTCGGAACTGACGGAACTCCGCAGCCAGATCGCCACCGCCAAGGCAACCTATGCCCAGATGGAGTCCGACCTTGGCCCCAACCATCCGCAGGCCAAGGCCCAGAGGGCGCAGATCGAAGAGTTGGCCCGGGAGCTTAGCGCGGAGCAGCAGCGTCTGGTGCTTCAGGCCAAGCAGTCCTACGAGGCGGCAAAGACCAACGAAAACCAGACCGTCGCCACACTCGAAGCGGAGAAGGCCGATGCCTACAAGCTCCGCGACGACATGGTCGAATACACCATCCGCCAGCGCGAATTCGAATCGAACCGCGAGCTTTACGAAGGCCTGCTGCAACGCCTGAGAACCGCCGGGGTGGAAGCCGGTCTCGAATCGCTCGAGGTCGACGTGGTCGATCCCGCGATGCTTCCGGCCACTCCCCTGCTGAAGACCAAGTCCTCCGTCGTCGCAATCTATCTTTTCTTTGCGACGCTGGCCGGAGTGATGCTGTGCTTCCTGCTCGATAACCTCGACACGGGCCTGCGCAGCGTCTCGGAGATCGAAGGCCTCCTCGAGCTTCCATCGCTGGCAATCGTCCCCCGGTTCAAGATCGGTGGCGAGCTTCCGGGCCAGTCCATCGCGGCGCGCAACATCATCTCGCTCTCGCAGCCCAAGTCCCAGCCCGCGGAGGCATTCCGCGCTCTCCGCACGGCGTTGCTTCTGTCCTCTGCGGGAGGTCCGCCCAAGTACATCCAGCTCACCAGCGCAACTCCGGCGGAAGGAAAATCAACCGCATCCGGAAACCTCGCGACGGTTCTGGCCCAGGGTGGGGCTCGCGTTCTGCTGATCGACGCCGACCTCAGAAGGCCGACCATTCATCAGCGCTTCGGGCTCAACGCGAAGACTGGTCTGTCCACCGTTCTGGCGGGCGCGGCCACCCTCGAAGAGGCCGTGCAGCATATTCCCGAGATTCCGAATCTGGATGTTCTCGTCAGCGGCCCCATGCCTCCCTTCCCCACCGAGATGGTTGCCTCCGAGACCATGACCAAGCTGCTCCAGCATGCAGGCCAGATCTACACCCACGTCATCGTCGATACGCCTCCGGTGCTCTCCGTGACTGACGGCATCATCCTTGGTCGCCAGAGCGACGCTGTTGTGCTCGTCATCCGCCACGGCAAATCGAGCAAGCATATCGTCCGCCGCGCGCGGGACCTCATGGTCCGCTCCGGAGTGCCGGTCGCTGGCGTTCTTCTGAACGCGGTCGATCTCAGCTCTCCGGACTACTACGGCTACTACGGTTATTCCAACTACTCAAGCGCGGGAGCCGATGGAGGAAGCTGGCAATCGAAATCCAAATCCAAGGACTCCGAGGAGGTGAAGTGATGAACCTGCGAACCTTCCTCACGAAGTCTCTCTGCCGCGCGGCCCTGCTGTGTCTCTTCTCCCTGCTGATCGTTCTTCCGGCGAGCGCGCAGTTCAGCGGCCCTTCCCTCAGCGTGGCGTCAACGGTCAATCAGACGCTGACGCCGACGACGGACCCTGCCATTCTCTTTCCCGCAAATCGCGAGATTCACCTTACCTCGGGAGACGTCCTTGGCATCCATCTCTACGGTTCGGTGGACTATTCGCCGACCGCTCGTCTCAGTATTGATGGCTCTATTGAGCTTCCACTGGTTGGAAAGCTTCAGGTACAGGGCCTGACGCTCTCAGAGACGGAGCGACTCATCGCCGAAAAGCTCGTCAAGGAGGGGATGTACCGTAACCCCCAGGTGACCGTCCAGCTCACGGAGTCTCCCAATCAGATCGTTACCGTCACGGGCGAAATTCATCAAGTAGTCCCTGTCGCCGGCCAGCGCCGCCTGCAGGATGTGCTCGCCGCAGCGGGTGGACTTCCTCCTCTGGCCAGCCATACCATCACCATTCACAGGCCGGGCCTCGATCAGCCAATCATCGTCGATCTCGGTAACGATCCTCTAAAGAGCGAGATGACGAACATCCCTCTCTTCGCTGGCGACACTGTAGTCGTCTCCCGAGCCGGCTCTGTTTATATGCTGGGAGCCTTCAAGAAAGTTGGAGCCATTCCGCTGGAGTCGAACTCTCCTGTAACCCTTCTGCAAGCGGCCACGCTTGCTGGCGGCCCCAACTTCGAGGGCAAGATGAATGACCTTCGCCTGATTCGCACCTATGGAAATGACCGCAGGGTCGTCAAGATCGACATGAAGCGCGTCATGAACGGTAAGGACCCCGACCCTGTCCTGCAGACCGATGATATCGTCCTGTTGCCCACCAACATACTCAAGGCAGCGCTCAAGTCCGGCGGTCTTGGAACACTGGTAGCCTTCGGCTCGCTTACAGCGCTCGTAACACAGCGATAGGATCCTGAACCTCTAAAACACTCAAAGGAACGCATCGTCCCCCCAATGACCTCCCCGGCCCAGAGAGACGAAACACAACGAAGCCCGGTGCGGGTGGCTTACCTGGTAAGCCACCCCATCCAGTACCAGGCTCCCCTGCTTCGTCGCATTGCTCGCGAACCCGATATCGACCTCACGGTCTTCTACGGATCTGACTTCTCCGTCAAAGGCTACAAGGACGCCGGGTTCGGCGGTGTCTCCGTTAAATGGGACGTTCCTCTTGTCGAGGGCTACAAGCACGAGTTCCTCCCCGTCATTCGAGACAACGCCACCGTCACCCCGACCACCCCGATGAATCGCGGCATCTTCAGCCGCCTTCGCGGACGCAATGGCCAGCCGCCGTTCGATCTGCTCTGGGTCCACGGATACGCCAGCGTCAACTCGCTGCACGCCATCGTCGCGGCCAAGGCACTCGGTATTCCCGTCCTGCTCCGTTCCGACTCGTGGCTTGGCGACCGCGAGCGCAGCGGCATCACCCTGGCAGCCAAGCAGCTCTTCTTCCGCGCCCTGGCCAGCATGAGCGACGGCGTACTGACGGTCGGCAAGCTCAACGCCGAATACTGGCGGTACTACATGGGCGACGACTTCCCGCTCTTCCTTCTGCCCTACGCGGTCGATAACGACTGGTTCCGCCAGAAGAGCCTCGACGCCATCCCTCGCCGCGAAGAGCTTCGCCAGGAGCTTGGCCTCGAACCGGGCCGTCCCGTCATTCTCTTCGCCTCGAAGCTGCAGAACCGTAAGCGCGCCGACGACCTGCTCGAAGCCTACAAGCTTCTCTCACCCGCCCCTGGTGTCGAGCCGCACCCGTACCTCGTCATCGTCGGTGACGGCGAACAGCGCGAACTGCTCGAACGTCTCGCGAAGGAAACGGGCTGGAACAGTATTCGCTTCTGCGGCTTCCGCAACCAGTCCGAGCTTCCCCGCTTCTTCGATCTCTGCAGCGTCTTCGTTCTTCCGGCACGGCACGAGCCCTGGGGGTTGATTGTCAACGAGGTGATGAACGCCGCCCGCGCCGTCATCGTCTCCGACGAGATCGGATGCCAGCCCGACCTCATCACCGACGGCGTTGAAGGTGCGGTTTTCCACGCCGGAGACGTCCCAGGACTCGCCGATGCTCTGCGCCGTACCCTCGCCTCGCCCGAAGTTTCCGACGAGATGGGCCGCCGCGCTCTCGCCCGTATCGAAACCTGCGACTTTGAAGCAGATATCCGCGGACTGCGCAGTGCCCTGGCCGCGCTCACCAAAAAGATCACAGCTTGATTTCACCGCCAGGAGGCCCTTCGATGCGTATCCTGCACATCATCAGAACCCTTAATCCGGAGGCGGGCGGCCCCAGCCAGGCAATCCGGATGCTGCTCCAGCACCGCGACATCGGCTATTTCGGAGAGGTCGTGTCGATGGACGACCCCGCCGAGCCCTTTCTGAAGACGCTCGACTTCCCCGTCTACTCCTTCGGGCCAAACGCTTCCACCTATGGGCGCTCCCCCCAGCTGCTGGAGTGGCTCGGACAGAACTACTCCAGCTACGACGGAGCCATCGTGCACGGCCTCTGGCAATACGGCGGAGTCGCCGCCCGCAAGATCCTTCGCGGAAAGCTGCCCTACATGGTCTTCCCACACGGTATGCTCGACCCCTACTTCAAGCGCGCCTATCCGGTAAAGCACCTGAAGAAGTGGCTCTACTGGGCTCCGTTCGAGTACCACGTCCTCCGTGACGCGCACCGCGTTCTGTTCACCTCGCCCGCTGAAAAGGATCTCGCCAACGAGACCTTCTGGCTGCATCGCTGGAACCCTCACGTCGTCCCCTACGGCGTCAACGGCCCTCCGGAGAATGACCCCGAGCTTCTCCGCGAGGCATTCTTCGAAGTCTGCCCGCAGGTGCGCGGCAAGCGTTATCTCCTCTTCCTGGGTCGCATTCACCGCAAGAAGGGGTGCGATCTTCTGATGGAGGCCTTCGGCAAGGTCGCCTCCCGCGACCCCGAACTTCACATCGTGATGGCCGGACCCGACCAGCAGGGCTGGAACGTCGAATTGCAGAAGATGGCCCGCTCCTTTGGCGTCGAAGACCGCGTCCACTGGCCCGGGATGCTCACCGGCGACCCCAAGTGGGGAGCCTTCTACGGCTGCGAGGCCTTCATCCTGCCGTCTCACCAGGAGAACTTCGGCATCGCCGTCGCCGAGGCCCTCAGCTGCGGCAAGCCCGTGCTCCTCGCCGACAAGGTCAACATCGCCGAAGACATCGCCAACGACGGCGCGGGATACATGGAGCCGGACACGCTCGAAGGAACTCTGCGGCTGCTCGAGCGCTGGATCGCCACCAGTCCAAAGGACCGCGTCGCGATGGGCGAGCGTGGTATTCAGACCTTCCGCGTGCGTTACGATATGCGCGAGAACGCCAAAACCATCATGAGCCTCTTCGAGTCCGCAAAGAACTCGCGGAACGGTCGTTCCTGAGAAAGTCGATGCCCAAGCCAGTCCATTACAACGCCGCCGATCACATCTCCCCGGAGACCGCAGCCGACCCCTACCTCCGGCCCGCCTTCTCCCTGGGAAACCGTCTGCGCCGGCTGATCTGGAATTTCTGCTGGACGCTTTTCTATCGCACCTCGCCCCGCCCGCTGCACGGTTGGCGCTCGTTCCTTCTCCGTCTCTTCGGAGCGACGATGGGACCGAACTGTCACTTTTATCCGAAATCGAAGATCTGGGCTCCCTGGAACCTCATCTGCGCCGACCAGGTCACAGCCGCCGATGGAGTGGAGATCTACAACCCCGCGCCCGTCACCCTTGGCTCGCACGCCATCCTCTCGCAGGAGTCGTACCTCTGCGGAGCTACGCACGACTACGACGATCCCGCGTTTCCGCTTCTCGCATATGAGATGAACCTGGGAGCTTACAGCTGGATATGCGCCCGCGCTTCCGTCGCCCCTGGAGTACAGGTGGGCGAAGGTGCTGTGCTTGGCCTCGGCTCCGTCGCTACGCGAACCCTTGAGCCGTGGACCGTCTACGCTGGAACGCCGGCTGTCAGAATCAAGCCGCGAAAGCAGCACAACACTTCAGAGGCCGCCGAAGACGGCCTCTGAGGCGTTCTGCAACTGTTACGGTAGCAATTCATGGTTTTGATCCGTTCAGCTCCGCAGTTTGGCGAGCAGGTCGGTAGGATGAACTGGCTTGGCCAGGATTTCGAACTCGTGCCCCTGCTCTCGTGCCTTTTCCAGCAGGTCCGCGGTGGCGGCCTGTCCTGAAAACAGAAGTATCTTGCACTTTGGCAGACGCTCGCGAGTAAGAATCGCGGCTTCAATCCCGGTCATCCCGGTCATAATGACATCACTGATGAGCATGTCCGGCTGAAAGCTGTCTAGCATTTCGACAGCCTTTTCTCCGCTGAACACGGCACGTGCCTCGAAGCCCGACTGGTTCAAAATGATGGCCAACGTATTGGCAATCACCTGTTCGTCATCAGCGACGAGAACCCTTGGTTTAGGTGTCGTGGACGGAATCTCTGACATTCTAAGTTTTCCCCATTGAAGTATTCATCATTGCATGAGAGCGATCTTTCTTCTGTCGCTTTACTATGGACATTACAAGGCGTTACAAGGTAATGATACGCTGAGCGCAAAGCCTGCGAAATGCTCCGGTCTTCAAATTCCAACGAACTTCCAGTTTCAGAAAACTGAACTTATGCCGCCAGTCATCATACGCGCCGAACAGGTCGAAAAATATTATGCGCAACCGAGCGAGAATCGCATCCAGGTAATCTCGCCTACCGACCTCACCATCAGCGAGGGCGAGATCGTTGCGCTGCTCGGACCCTCCGGCTCGGGCAAATCGACCCTGCTGCGTATGCTGACCGGGCTTTCGACTCCCTCGGCTGGGCAGGTCTACTGGCACGAAAAGCCCGTTTCCAGCGGCGAAGCCAACGTCGCCATCGTCTTCCAGAGCTTCGCTCTCTTCCCCTGGTTAACGGTCGTTGAAAACGTCGAGGCCCCCCTGAAGGCCCGCGGCATGGAGCCTGCCGAGCGCCGCAAGCGCGCCGTCAAGATGCTCGACACCGTCGGTCTCGACGGCTTCCAGACCGCCTACCCCAAGGAGCTTTCCGGCGGCATGAGGCAGCGTGTCGGGTTCGCCCGCGCCCTCGTGGTCGAACCCGAGGTGCTCTTCATGGACGAGCCCTTCTCCGCCCTCGACGTGCTCACCGCCGAAAACCTTCGCTCCGAGCTTCTGGAGCTGTGGCACAACAAGACCATGCCCACGCGCGCCATCTTCATCGTGACGCACAACATCGAAGAGGCCGTGCTGCTGGCCGACCGCATCATCGTGCTCGGCCGCAACCCCGGCCACGTCCGCACCGACTTCAAGGTCGCCCTCGCGCACCCCCGCGACCGCAAGGCCCCGGCCTTCACCCAGCTCGTCGACTATATCTACAAGGTGCTCACCCAGCCCGAGCGCAAGCTGCCCGCGCTTCCCCTCACCCCCGAGGGCAAGCCCGTCCGCGACCAGCGCCAGATGCACTACCAGATGCTGCCGCACGCACGCCCGGGCGGCATCGCCGGTCTGCTTGAGATCCTGCTCGACCACAACGGCAAGGACGACATCTACCGCCTAGCCGACGATCTCGCCTTCGAGATCGACGACCTTCTGCCCATCGTCGACGCCGCGCAGCTTCTCGGCTTCCTCACCGTCAACGAGGGCGACGCCGCCATCACGCCCTCCGGGGCCGAGTACGCCAACTCCGAGATTCTTCGCCAAAAGGAGCTGTTCCGCACCGCCGCCGTCGAAAATGTCCTTCTGCTACGCCAGATCGTACGCGCCATCGAGGCCAAGAGCGACAAGAGCGTCCCCGAGGAGTTCTTCCACGACGTGCTCGATGAGCAGTTCAGCGAGGACGAGACCATCCGGCAGCTCGAGACCGCCATCAACTGGGGCCGCTACGCCGAGCTGTTCGACTTCGACGCCTCGCGCCGCCGCTTCACCCAGCCCGAAAAGCTCGAAGAAGTCTCCTCCGGAGAGATTGAAGAATGATCAATCTGCCGCACAGCTTCGGCTACCTCCGAAGCCGGGAGACGCTCGCTCGCTCGCAGGTTCTGCAGCGAAGCTGGTCCCTGATGATCGACCTTTCGGTCGCGGGCATCTGCCTGGCCTGCTTCTACGGGGTCGTGCTGCTGGCCCGCTACTGGTTCGGCCACCCCACGCCCCAGATCGAAATCTCGCTGAGCCCCCGCGCCCTTCCGCTCTACGCCTTTTACTCCATCGTGCGTATCTGGATGGCGTATGCGCTCAGCCTTATCTTCGCCATCGTCTACGGTTACACCGCCGCATACAACCACCGCATCGAGGCGCTGATGATCGCCGGACTCGACATTCTCCAGTCGATCCCCGTGCTCAGCTTCCTTCCCGGCGTCATGCTGGCGATGGTCGCTCTCTTCCCTACGCGCCAGATCGGCCTCGAGCTGGGAGCCATCATCCTCATCTTCACTGGCCAGGTCTGGAACATGGCCTTCAGCTTCTACTCCTCGCTCAAGAGCCTGCCCCGCGAGCTGCGTGAAGCCACCATCATCTACCGCTTCTCGCCGTGGCAACGGCTGATGCAGCTGGAGCTTCCCTACGCCGCCATCGGCCTCGTCTGGAACTCGATGGTCTCGGTCGCAGGCGGCTGGTTCTTCCTGATGGTCTGCGAGATGTTCGTCCTCGGCACGCGCGACTTCCGCCTGCCCGGGCTCGGCTCCTACCTCCAGACCGCGGCCAGCACCGGCAACGGCTCCGCAATCGCATGGGGACTCTTCACCATGATCGCCATCATCGTCGCCACCGACCAGCTCGTCTGGCGCCCCATCATCGCGTGGAGCGACAAGTTCAAGTTCGAGCAGGTGGAGACGACCTCCCGCGTCACCTCGCCGCTGCTTCACCTCTTCCAGAACTCACGCGGCCTGCAGGCGCTGCAGAAACACACCATCCAGCCCATCGCCGAGGCGGTCTACCAGCGCTTCGCCGAGAACCGCCAGCGCCTCCTCGCCGCCACGGCTCCCTCCACTCCTCGAGCGGCGCGCAACCGCCAGCGCGGCATCTCCGTGCTGCAATGGATCGTTCTTCTGGCTGTGGTCGGGGTGATCGGCTACGCGGCCATCCACGCGCTTTACCTTCTCCGCGAGGTCAAGCGTACTCAGTTCCTCCAGATCATGGGTGGAGCGATGGCGACCTTCTTCCGGGTCAACACCTCGCTGCTGCTCGCCTCGCTCTGGACCATCCCCGTGGGAGTCGCCATCGGCTTTCATCCGCGCCTCGCTCGCATCGCACAGCCCCTGGCACAGATCGCGGCGTCGGTCCCGGCAACCGCGCTCTTCCCGATCCTCGTCATGGCGCTGGTCCAGATGGGAGGCGGACTCGGCACTGCGTCCATCCTGCTGATGATGCTCGGGACGCAGTGGTACATCCTGTTCAACGTCATCGCGGGAGCGATGGCCATTCCCTCTGACCTGCGCGAGGTGGCACAGCTCTACCACTTCACCACGGTGCAGCGCTGGAAGACCCTGATCCTCCCCGGCATCTTCCCCTACCTCATCACCGGACTGGTCACGGCCTCCGGTGGAGCGTGGAACGCCAGCATCATCGCCGAGTACTTCCGCGTCCGCAACCAGACTCTCCAGACCTTCGGCCTCGGAGCCATCATCAGCGCCGCCACCGACTCCGGCGAGTTCCACATCCTTCTGCTGGCCACCATCGTCATGGCGGGCATGGTGGTGACGATCAACCGTCTCGTCTGGCGTCCTCTCTACCACCTCGCCGAGACGCGCTACAAGCTCGGCGGCTGACCTCCATCGGTCGGCCTGCTGATTACCTGCCCCACAGAGGCAGTCTTCCTCCGGTCCCGCAGCGCGAAGATCACCGCCAGCAGCGGAGGAGCCAGCAGCACTCCCCAGAACGGAATGATGATGCCCAGCACGATCGGCCCGAGGAACGCCGCCCACCACGGCACCCTGGTCGTACGGTGCAGCACATACGGCCCGATCACCAGCCCCTCAAGCACCGCAATCAGTCCATAGAGCCCCAGCACCAGCCCGAGCCTCCACCAGTTGTCCGTCCCCTGCAACGCGACCGAGATGACCGGCCCGATCAGGGCGATCATTCCCCCGAAGGTCGGGATGATCTGGAGCATCGCCCCCAGCAGCGCCCAGAACGGAGCCAGCGGGACGCGGATCAGCTCCAGCCCGACCAGCCAGATCACCCCGACGATCAGGGCGTCGAGCGTCGCCGCACGCCACCAGTTCACCAGCGCGCCGCCCGCCGTTCGAAAAGGAGACTGTGGTGTTCCTGAAGTTGCCATACCAACCTGACCGCCCTTTCTCAGCATCAGACACGCAGAAACCGGACGTGTCTCTTAGTGAACTACCGTACCCGAAGCGCAGCATTCTGGAAACATGCTCTGCGATGCGCCCTGTCCGCGCAGCCCAGACAGTGAGATGAAAGGAACCGCAATGGCCGTTATGATGCAGGCGTTTTACTGGGACTGCCCGATCAAGGAGCAAAAAGAGGGCGAGTGGTGGAACCTCATCGCCGAAAAAGCACCTGAGCTTGGCAAAGCCGGCATCAACGCCCTCTGGCTTCCTCCCATCTGCAAAGGAGCCGAGGCGCGTTCCCCCGGCTACGATCCCTACGACTACTTCGACCTCGGGGATTTCGACCAGAAGGGCGGCGTCAAGACCCTCTACGGCAACCGCTCCGAGCTTGAGAACCTCGTCCGCGTCCTGCGCGAAAACAACATCGGCGCCTACGCCGACATGGTCATCAACCACAACTCCGGCGCCGACGAGGAGGAGGTCAACCCCATCGACGGCCAGAAGCGCTGGACGAAGTTCGCACCGAAGTCCGGCCGGTTCCCCCGCGACTGGAACTGCTTCCATCCCTCCCGCTACGAGCGCGTCATGGTCGAGGGCGAAAACTTTGCCGGGTTCCCTCACCTCTGCCACCGCAACCCCCGCGTCTACACCGCGATGTTCGAGTATGCCCGCATGATCGTCGAAGAGCTTGGCTTCGACGGCTTCCGCTTCGACTTCGCCAAGGGATACGGCTCATGGATGATCGGCCTTCTCGCCAAGTACCGCTATGAGCGCGACGGCAAGGAGTTCACTCCCTTCGTCGTCGGTGAGTACTGGTCCGGCCCCGAGGACATAGCCAACTGGCTCGACGGCGTGCGCTCCGTCACCGACAACCAGATCGCCGCCTTCGACTTCCCCCTGCGCTACAAGCTCAAGGACCTCTGCGACACCCTCCAGTACGACCTGCGCAACCTCACCAACGACAACTCCGTCGTCGCCGAGCGCCCCTTCAACGCCGTCACCTTCGTCGATAACCACGACATGGGCGGCAACGAGATCGTCAACGACAAGAACCTCGCCTACTCCTTCATCCTCATGAACGAGGGCTACCCCTGCATCTTCTGGTACGACTACTACAACCTCGGCCTCGCGCGTCCCGGCACCCCCAACGGCATCGACGCCCTCATCGACGCGCACCACCGTTATGCCGGGGGAGAGGCCTGCATCCTGCACGCCGACCCCGACCTCTATATCCTCGAACGCAAGGGCTTTGAAGGCCAAACCGGCTGCGTCTACGTCCTCAACAACCTCGGCGACAAGTGGTCCGGCACCTCGGTCAAAACCCAGTGGAAGAACCAGCGCTTCAAGCCGGTTGCATGGGACGGACACGACATCGCTCACCCGGACGAACGCACCACCGACGCGGAGGGCAACGCCGAGTTCCCCGCCCCGCCTCGCGGATACGCCGTCTACGCTCCCATCTCTGAATAGCGCCTTCCCTGGAGGAATCGCCTGCGCTCTCTCTGCTCTTCCACCGCGTTCCCGGTGCTATCCTTAAGTTATGAAATTTGGCGTTCTGGTCTTCCCAGGCTCTAACTGCGATCACGACACTTACCACGTCATCAACGAGCTTACAAAGCAGCCCGTGACCTTCCTGTGGCACGCCTCCGAAGACCTCCAGGGGTGCGACGCCATCCTCGTCCCCGGCGGATTCGCCTACGGCGACTATCTCCGCACCGGGGCCATCGCGAAGTTCGCCCCCGTCATGCAGTCCGTCATCAAGTTCGCCAACAACGGCGGTCTGGTCTTCGGCATCTGCAACGGCTTCCAGATCCTATGCGAGTCCGGCCTTCTGCCCGGCGCCCTGATGCGCAACGCGGGGCTGCACTACATCTGCAAGCAGGTCCACCTGCGCACCGAGACCACCGATTCGCCCTTCACCCACGGCATCGAGCGCGGACGCGTCCTCCAGATGCCCATCGGCCACATGGAGGGCAACTACTTCTGCGACGCCGACACGCTGGCGAAGCTCAAGGCCGAGGACCGCATCGCCTTCCGTTACGCCACGCCCGCCGGTGAGATCACCCCCGGGGCGAACCCCAACGGCTCGCTCGAAAACATCGCCGGAGTGCTCAGCGAAGGACGCAACGTGCTAGGCATGATGCCTCACCCCGACCGCTCCAGCGAGAGCATCCTCGGCTCCGCCGACGGCCTGCTCCTGTTCCGCTCCCTGGTGGAGTCGCTCGCGCTGGCCCGTTAGCCGCCGCGTTCCGCGACCTTCTCCCGCAACTGAAATCACAGGACCAATACGCGATGATCGACATTCACCACCATCTCCTCTGGGATCAGGACGACGGTGCCAAGACGCTTGAGCTCTCCCTCGATATGGCGCGCATAGCAGCCGAGGACGGCATCACCCACATCGCCTGCACCCCGCACTCGAACGGTTTTTACGAGTACGATCCCATCGCGATCCAGTCCAAGATCGACTACCTGCAGGATCTCCTGAAGCAGGAGGAGATCCCTATCACCCTCGGGCGGGGTTGCGACTTTCATACTTCCTACGACAACATCCAGCTCGCCCACGAGGAGCCACGCCGCTTCTCGCTCAACGGTGGAGCCTACCTTCTCGTTGAGCTTCCCGACCACGCCCTGCCGCCAACGATCAATGAAGTCTTCTACCAGCTCCAGATTGACGGCCTCACCCCCATCCTGACTCATCCGGAGCGCAACCTGACGCTCCAGAAGGATATGTCCCGCATCAAGGAGTGGCTCCGCACCGGCGTGCTCGTGCAGGTCACGGCTAACTCCGTCACGGGGCGCATGGGCAAGACGGCGCAGCGCCTCGCGCACGAGCTTCTGTCGAAGAACTGGGTTCACTTCCTCGCGACCGACGCCCACAACGACACCTCCCGCCCGCCCAAAATGCGTGAGGCGATGGAGATCGTCGCAGAGCGTTACGGCTCCGACTACGCCCACATGCTCTGCGTCTCGAACCCGCTGGCCGCCTTCATGGATAAGCCTCTTCCGCAGCAACGCGAGATGATGGACCTCTACGAAGACGACGCCCCGAAGAGCTGGTGGCAGCGGCTCACCGGCCGCTGAGCTGCTGCCAGTCCACTCTACCCCACCGTCTTCCCAGCGATTACCGGACAGAACCGGCCCGTCCGCGATTTTCTTTCCGGCACCGTGATCGTTTCCAGCCTCTTCCAACATCAAACCGGAGTAAGCTTGTCACAGGTCCGTTAACGAAGAGGCCCTCATGCCATCCACCATCACGCCTGTTACTACTGAGTGGGAAAAGAAACGCCACCTCGACGACCACGATGGTGGACACGGCAGGCGACCGCCCACCGACAAACGCACCGGCGGCGGCGGAGACAACGACAACTGGAATAATCGCCCGCAAGGCAACCGAGGCCCCCGCGAACGTCTGTCACGCGCCCGCCTCGGCCTCTTCTGCGTGCTTGCTGGCGACACCATGTTCTTCATCGCCATCATCAGCGCCTTCTTCGTCGCTCAAGGGACCCACCACATCGACGCCCACAATCAATATGTCAGCCAGTGGCATCCCACCGATGTCCCCCCCATCCTCTGGCTCAACACCGCCGTCCTCCTGCTCAGCTCCATCACCATGGAGATCGCCCGCCGCGCCATGTTTCGCGAAACCGATGTCATGGATGAGTGGCTGGGCCTCGGCAAACCGATTACCCGCCGCGCCCTTCCCTGGCTGACGGCAACCACGGTGCTCGGCCTTCTCTTTCTGGTCGGGCAGTCAGAGGCCTGGAGGCAGCTCGCCATCCAGCACGTCTTCTTTGCCTCCAACCCGAGCAGCCACTTCTTTTACCTGATTACCTACACGCACGCCTTCCACCTCTTCCTCGGAATCGGCGCACTCATCGCCTCGCTGACGGCGCTCTATGTCTCGCGCCAGCTCGAAACCCGCCAGGTTCTCGTCGATTGCACCGCCTGGTACTGGCACACGATGGGCCTGTTCTGGATCTTTCTCTTCGCCCTGCTGGCCTTCTTCCAGTAATCCCGCAATGAACTTCCGGGAAGCACAAAAAAGCTGCGGCTTGGCCGCAGCTTCTCGTTTTCTGAACGGACTTCTTACCGACTCTTCTTCGCTGCCTTTGCCGGAGCCTTTTTCGCAGGAGCAGCCTTCTTGGTCGGGACCGGGACTTTCTTCGCAGGAGCCTTGGCCACAACCTTCTTGACCGGCTTCGCCGCAGCCTTCACCGGGGCAACCGCCTTCCTTGTCGGAGACGGCTTCTGCACGACAGCCTTCTTCGTCGGGATGGTCTTCTTTGCTGGCGCGGCAGCCTTCTTCGCGGGAACTGCTTTCTTGACCGGGGCAGGAGCCGGAGCCTTCTTTGCAGGAGCCTTCGCTGCCACCGTCTTCACCACAGCCTTCACCGGGACGACAACCTTCTTCGCAGGAGCCTTCTCCGGAGTAGCGGTCTTCTTTGCCGCAGGAGCGACCGCAGCCTTCTTCTCCGGCTTCTTCGCAGGAGCAGGCTTTGCGGGAACCGTTTCCGGAGCTGAAGCTACCTCCTCTGCAATCCCTTCGACGGCTTCAGCTGCCTCTTCCGTAGCCGCAGCCTTCTTCTTGCCCTTGGCCTTGGACTCCTTACGTCCGCCGCGCGCGCGCCGCACGTTGACCGGCGGGGGCGGAGCTGGCGGAGAGTACGGCTCCAGAAATGCCTTCTGCTCTTCCTCTGTCGCCAGATGATTATCCATCAGCTCAAAGAACAATTTGTCGACAAGCTCTTCGTATCCAGAAAGATCAGAGGAAATCCTCATCTCTTGCATTAATGTATACGGGATCTTTTGACGCGCCTGCGGCCACTCTGTGTAGAAGCTCTTCAGCTTGTTCTGCACTCCGGCGGTCTTCACATGGTGGACCGCCCACAGCACCGCCTCGGGCTTCGCCGAGTAAAACAGCTTCCACGCAACAGAAGGAGTCGCAGCCTCTTTGCCCGAAAGCTGTGCCGCAAACGCCTTGCCCTCGGCCTCAAGCCCTTCAATCTCGCGAACGAATCCCTGCCGGACAAAGCTGTTTTTCAGCGCCGAAACATCCTTGGGAGCCATCTTCGCAGTCAGCAGCGGAAAGTTCACCGCAGCAGCCTCGGCATGGATGCCGTGAACCTGAAGCTGCATCTGGGCGTCGCGAAGCTTCTCCAACTCGGCTGTGTTGACCTTGCTCACCGCCAGCGCCGGGTTCAGAACCTTCAGCCAGCCCTCGGCCTCCAGCTTGCTCATCACACGCAGCGGGTCTTCCTCATGGAAGACCTCCTCAGCCTCATATCCCGCCTGCCAGGGCGACATGGCCGAGATGTACCCTTCTTCCTTGCCCGTCTCGTAGCGGCTGCGGGTGCGCTCGTCCATCTGCCATCCGAGACGAGCCATCAGGCGCACAGCGCGGATCATCCGAACCGGGTCCTCGATGAAGCCATAGTTGTTCACCAGGCGCAGCTCGCGGTTCTCGATGTCGGCCACGCCGTTCAGCGGGTCCATCAGCAGACCGTACGATCCCTGATTCAGCGAGAGCGCCATTGCGTTCGCGGTAAAGTCACGCCTCCGGAGATCCTCAAGGATGGTCGAAGACTTGTAGACCGGCTTTCCCGGTTTGGGATAGGTCACCGACAGGGTGGAGCTGATCTCCACGCGAACCTGCCCCGGGAAGTCCACGAAGAGCGACTGTGCCGCCTCGGATTCTCCCGAGACAATTCCACCAACCTTCTCTATATCTTTCTTCAGTTTGAGAGCATTTCCCTGAACTGATACATCAAGATCGCGTACCGGCGATCCGCTCGTCAGGTCGCGGACGGCTCCGCCGACCAGAAAGCTCGTAAGACCTTTCACACGAGCCACTTCCCGTATCTTTTCGAGGGCCGAATGCTGCGCCTTCGAAAGCCGGTTTTCCAGAAGATAGATATAATCGGCCATAATTCCGTTGCAATCGCTCCAAGCCGGTCTTAAACGCGATTCCAGCTGCCTGGCCACATAAGCCACTGGGAATCAACCGTTTAGAATTGTCTCACTATCGAGACACAAAAGCTGACTGTAACACAGCGTTGGTAAATTGACTACTCCACACGCAGCTTTTTCCGCATGACCTCTGCTCCGCGTGCGACAATCCGCCACAGGAACCATGTCTTCGGCGCACAAAAAAGTAATCGTCCGCCGTCTTCTCGGCGACACCCTCCCCGGCTACCTCCCGCTCTCCGGCTTCGTCCGCCAGAGCGCTTCGGAGCAGGACCGCGTCGTGGACCTGCTCGATCTTTCCGGTCGTGTTCAGCAGGTCGCCCTCTCCGAGATTAAATACATCTGTTACGTCCGCGACTTCAACCTTAACGACACCGCTACCCCTGAGCGCCTGAGCCGCCGCACCTTCCTGGCCCGCCCCCGCACCGAGGGGCTCTGGCTTCGGCTGACCTTCCGCGGTCAGGCCACCCCCGCATCCGAACCGGAGCAACTCGAAGGACTAGCCCCTCTCGATCTCTCCCTACTAGACGAGGTCATCGGCGACTCCGGCCTCTTCCTCATTCCCCCGGATATCCGCTCGAACACCCAGCGTGTTTACGTTCCTCGCTCGGCCATCGCCGAGTTGCAACTTCTTGCAGTCATCACGACACCTTCGCGCAAAAAGCCCGCCCCCGGCTCCTCCGCCTCATCGCTCCAGGAAGACCTCTTCCGCGCCCTTCCTCCGAGCACCCGGCCCAACTGATGGCCATCCTCCCGCGACGGCGTCTTATAGAATCCCAGCATGACGCTCGCCGAACTTGCCCAGCATCTTGGAGCCACCCTTGAGGGTGATCCCTCCGTCCGCATCACCGGAGTCTCCTCCATCGAGACCGCTGGCCCCGGCCACCTGACCTTCGTCGCCAACCCCAAGTACGCCGCGCTGGCCCGCACCACCCAGGCCTCCGCCGTGCTGGTCGAGCCCGACTTCCCCGCGATCTCCTGCTCGACCCTGCGCATCTCGAACCCCTACCTCGCCTTCGCCCGCTCCATCGAGCTTTTCTACCAGCCCCCGACCTACGCGCCCGGTATTCACCCGACAGCGGTCGTCTCCCCCACGGCGAAGATCGGGGCCACCGCCCACATCGGGGCTTACGTCGTCATCGGCGATAACGTGGTCCTCGGAGACAATGCTGTCCTTCTGCCACACTCGGTCGTCTACGCTGGCGTGCAGGCCGGAAAGAATCTCTTCGTCCACTCCCATGCCGTCATCCGGGAGCATTGCATCCTCGGCGACAATGTCGTCCTCCAGAACGGGGCGATCGTCGGGGCCGACGGCTTCGGGTTCGCAAAACAGGGTGACGGAAGCTGGTATAAGATCCTCCAGTCCGGCCCGGCCATCCTCGAAGACAACGTCGAGGTGCAGGCCAACGCCTGCATCGACCGCGCCTCCATCGGGGAGACGCGCATCGGCTCTGGGGCGAAGGTGGACAATCTCGTGCAGGTCGGGCATGGCTCGACGGTGGGAGAGAACACGCTGCTCTGCGCCCAGGTCGGCCTTGCCGGGTCAACGACCGTCGGTAAGTCCGTCATCCTCGCCGGACAGGTCGGGGTCGCGGGTCACTGCACTGTCGGCGACGGCGTCATCGCCACCGCCCAGAGCGGAATCCCCAGCGATGTCGAGCCAGGCAAGGTGGTTAGCGGCTATCCGGCCATCGACAACCGCCAGTGGCTCCGCACCGTCGCGCTGGTCAACCGCCTGCCGGAGATTCTCCGCGGCATCAAGGCCCAGAAGCAGCCCTGAGAGGCGGTACGATCCGCAAAAATACTGTTTGCTGCGTTGACCTTAGCCCCTCTTTCTGCATCCAAAGGTCTAATGAGCGTCGAGCCGCCCGACAACGGAATTAGTGTGCCTAGAGGTGTTTCGGGAGTCCGCGTGCTGCTGCTCGACGACGAACCGGCAAACCTTCACCTTCGCACGGCCATCCTGCGGCAACACGGATACCATTGCATCCCCGCCTCCACCATCGAGGAGGCAACCGAGGTCTTCAGCGATATTGACATCGCCGTGCTGGACTACCACCTCGGCTCGGGCCGATTCGGCACCGAGGTCGCCACGCACCTTCGCAGCCGCCGTCCGCAGGTTCCCATCATCATTCTGTCGGCCACGCTCGAACGCCACTTCGGCGGCGCAGAGGATATGCACCTGCTGAAGGGATACAGCTCGGTGGACGACCTGCTTAGCGCCCTCAGCGCGCTGAAGGCCAAACGCCTCGGCTCGCCCGTCGTGGTCGATGCGCGGGACTTCTTCTACTCGCGCATCTCGCTGGCCATCGGCTCCGACGTGCTGGTACAGATCTTCGACGATCATGGCGTCTGGCACTACTGCAACGACTCCGCCGCGGAGTACCTCGGGCAGACCCGCGATTGGTTTCCCGGCCGCTGCGTCTTCGACGAGATGCCTGCCCTGATGCGCGACTGGCGCGAGGTTCTTCGCACCGTCGCCCGGACGCGCGAGACCTATATCGACCGCACCCGCCGCGGTCTGCTCGCCCTTCCCCGCACCGGCGAACAGAATCTCACGTGGAGCGTTCTCGCCTTTCCCATCACGCTCCACGACAGCCGCACGGGAGTCGTTCTGACCGCCCGCGTGCTTGAACGCAACTCGCCGCTCTTCGCGTAAGGCGACGAGCGATCCTCTCCCCGGCCTGTTACCTTTAACCTTGTATGCAATCTCTCCGCCGCCTTGTCCTGCTGCCAGTGCTTCTGCTCAGCGGCTGCCACTCGGCCTATGTCGAGGCCACCGTCTCCAACCACACCTCGCAGATGATCGACCTCATCGAGGTCGAGTACCCCAGCGCCAGCTTCGGAACCCAGTCCCTGGCTCCAGGGGCGGACTTTCACTACCGCTTCAAGGTGATCGGCGAAGGCAAGGTGAAGATCACCTACACCGATACGGCTCATAACGAGAAGAAAGCGGAAGGACCCGACCTCAACGAATCCTCTGAGGGAAAGCTCCTCATCGATATTCAGCCCGGTAGCGTCCAGTGGCAGGACAAGACGGCCCATCACTAGGCCTCACGCAAAATTCTTTCGATTATCACAAACTCCCGGTCTAGAAATTGGAGCTTAGGCGGCCTGTCCGTCGTCTAAGCTTCCATGAGCATCGAAAAGATCAAACTTGGTTCACAGGGCGCGGTCGTCTCCCACATGGGACTCGGCTGCATGGGCATGAGCGAGTTCTACGGCGAGCGTAACGACGAAGAGTCCGCCGCGACCCTCCTTCGCGCCCTCGATCTCGGCATCAACTTCCTCGACACCGCCGACACCTACGGCATCGGCGACAACGAAGAGCTGGTGGGCCGCACTATCAAGCCCCGCCGCGACGAGGTCTTCCTCGCCACGAAGTTCGCCAACATCCGCAAGAAGGACGATCCCAGCTTCTGGCAGCTCTCGGGCAAACCGGAGTACGTCAAGAGCGCTTGCGACGCTTCCCTCAAGCGGCTCGGCATCGACCACATCGACCTCTACTACCAGCACCGCGTCGATCCCGAGGTTCCGATCGAAGAGACCGTCGGCGCGATGGCCGAGCTGGTTCAGGCCGGTAAGGTGAAGTACCTCGGACTCTCTGAAGCCTCGCCCGCGACCATCCGCCGCGCCCACAAGGTCCATCCCATCACTGCGCTTCAGAGCGAGTACTCCCTCTGGGAACGCCATGTCGAAGCCGAGATTATTCCCACGCTGCGCGAGCTGGGCATCGGCTTCGTGCCGTACTCCCCGCTAGGCCGCGGTTTCCTGACCGGAGCCATCACGAAGATCAGCGACCTCGGCAGCAATGACGCCCGCGCCGTGCGCTATCCGCGCTTCGCGGAAGAGAACTTCGACAAGAACCAGGCGCTCGTCGATCGCGTCCGCGCCATTGCGGAGCGCAAGGGAGTTAAGCCCGGTCAGCTGGCACTGGCATGGGTTCTGGCCAAGGGTGAGGACTTCGCTCCGATCCCCGGAACCAAGCGCAGGAAGTATCTCGAAGAGAACGCGGGTGCGGCTGACATTCACCTCACCCCAGCCGAGGTCGCCGAGCTTGAGACGGCCATCCCGCAGGACGCGGTCGCAGGAGACCGTTACACCGCGGCCAACATGAAGTCCATCGACCAGACGAAGTAAACCCTCTGTTCGTTTTCAAACGCACAAAGACCCGGAGAGACTCTCCGGGTCTTTGTTTTCATCTCATCCTCACAGACCTCTCATCACCTTTTGAACTTGTCTTTCCACTTCGTGGAAAGCCCTTCTGCACTGCTATCCTGTCCCTATGTCGCGTGGTTACTTCATCACCTTCGAGGGGCTTGACGGCTCGGGCAAAACTACACAGCTCCGCCGCCTCGCTGCATGGCTTGAGGCCGAAGGCCACACAGTCGTCACGCTCCGCCAGCCCGGCGGAACCGCCCTCGGCGACCGCGTCCGTTCCATCCTGCTCGACTCGCGTTCCGAGGCCACCCTCGGCCCCATCGCCCCTCTCGCCGAGATGGCCCTCATGTTCGCCGACCGGGCCCAGGCTATCCACGAGATCATCCTTCCAGCGCTCGATGCCGGGACCATCGTCCTCTGCGACCGCTACACCGACTCCTCCGAGGCCTACCAGGGCGCGGGCCGCGAGCTTGGCAGCGAGCGCATCCTCGCCATGCACCGCTCTGTCTGCGATAACCTTCAGCCCGACCTGACTCTGCTGCTGCTGCCCTCGCTCGAATCCTCCCTCTACCGCGCCCGACGCCGCAACCAGCGCGCCACTCAGCAGAAAGGCACCGACGAGAACCGCTTCGAGCGCGAGGGCGACACCTTCTACCGCCGCATCTACACGGCCTACGAGGCCATTGCCGCACGCGATCCCCACCGGGTCGCCACCATCCGGGACGACGCCTCCATCGAGCAGATCGGGGAGCGCATCCGTGAGATCGTTGCCTCCCGCCTTCCGGCCCAAGCCGCACGCGCCTGAGCCTGAGAGGGATCACCATGAGCCGCAGAAGCCCCTGGCGCCTTCCTCCCGGCCTGCGCTATTCCCTGCCTTTTTACTCGCATAAACCGTGGGTCAAGTTCGGTGAGCCCATACGGCTCTTCGAGCATCTTCACCGCACCTACGGCCCCATCGCCCACTACCGCTTCATGGGCACCCCGATCATCTTTCTGAATCACCCCGATTACATTCAGGAGGTCCTCGTCACGCAGGCCTCCTCCTTCGTCAAGGAGCGCACGGTCCGGCGCATGAAGATCCTTCTCGGCGAGGGCCTCATCACCTCCGACGATCCCCTGCACATGCGCCAGCGCCGCATCGTCGCCCCGGCCTTCCACCGCCAGCGCATCGCCGCCTACGCCGAACAGATCGTCACCAGCGCCGAGCACCACGCCGCCTCATGGCAGACCGGGCAGAGCATCGACATCTCCTCTGCCATGATGGACCTCTCGCTCGAGATCGTCGCCCGCACCCTCTTCGACACCGAGGTCACCGACGAAATCCGCCGCATCAACGACGAGGTCAACGCCATCATGCGGCTCTACAACTTCCTCGTCGCCTTCCCCCGCATGGAGAGCGTCCTCGACCTCCCCATCCCCGGCGTGATGCAGTTCCGCAGCTCGAAGAAGAAGCTCGATGCCATCGTGAACCGCCTGATCGCGGAACATCATGCCAGGGGAGTCGATCAGGGCGACCTGCTCTCCATGCTCATCCAGTCGCGCGAGTCGGACGACGCGACCGGCATGACCGACGAGCAGATTCGCGATGAGGTTCTCACCATCTTCCTCGCGGGATACGAGACCGTCGCCAACGCGCTTAGCTGGACCTGGTATCTCCTCTCGCAGAACCCCGAAGCCGAGGCAAAACTTCACGCGGAGCTGGACGAGGTTCTCGGCACCGGAAGCAGCCGTCGCCTCCCTACCCTAGCGGACTACCCAGCCCTTCGCTACACAGAGCAGGTCCTCAGCGAATCCATGCGGCTCTACCCTCCCGCATGGGCAATGGGGCGCATGTCCACGCGGCCTATCGTCCTCGGGCCATACCGCATTCCTCCCGGCGCGCATTTTTTCATGAGCCAGTACATCATCAGCCGCATGCAGGAGTTCTATCCCGATCCTCTGCGCTTCGATCCCGACCGCTTCACCCCGGAAGCCAAAGCAGCGCGACCTCGCTTCGCCTACTTCCCCTTTGGAGCAGGCTCGCGCCAGTGCATCGGCGAAAGCTTCGCGTGGATGGAAGGAGTTCTCGCCATCGCAACCATCGCCCGACGCTGGCACATGGAGTACACAGCAGAAAGGCCGCCGGTCCCGCAGGCTAAAATCACCCTGCGTCCCCGCGGCCCTCTGCCGATGCGGCTTATCTCTCGATTGAACTAGCGGATGCGAAACACCAGACCACCACTGAAGGACAGCGTCCGCGACGAAGGATACGAATCGCCTCCCACGCTGCCGTAGGTGGTGCTGTTAACCGTGGACAGTGCTCCGTATCCGATCTCGAAGGCCTTCACGTCGATGTAGCGGTTCAGCTTGTAGTCGGCTCCCGCGAAGACTCCGTACTGGCCGCGGCTGACATGGATCGCGCTGTGAGGCGCACGCGTCGTTCCCGCGCCGCCCGAAACCTGCACATAGGGCCTCCACGAATCCGGCAGGAGGTTCTTCGGAACCACGCGAACGCCGACCAGGAAGCTGTTCAGCCTCGCATTGTTGCCCCCGACCACCATGTCGCGCAGGTCGATTCCGGCGTCGATGCTCTTTCCATGAAAGAAGTCGTCATAGAAACCGATGTTCGCTCCCCAGAACATCCGCGAGGACTGGCCATCTCCCAAAAAAGCGAACGGGCCTGTATCCGACTGCGAGTTGCTTACACGCACACCCACCGGGTTGATGTAGATGCCCATCTGGGCATGGGAGGGGACGGCCATCAGGAAAAGCGCGGCTAGCAGAACGGAAAAGCAAAATTTCATCTTCTACAAATTCCTTGCATGAAAAGGGGCTGGACGTACAGCAGCACGTAACCCTTCAAGTGTATCCGACTCGCCGCCCCCTGCCGCCAGCCAATCTCGCAAGGGTGCCTAAGAGGTGAAGGCCACGCACAGGCTCTTCCTGAAAGAGTGCCCGTGCGTGGTCGTCCTGACAGGCTATCCTTCGCCTATCTTTTGATCTCCTACAGGCTAAGCCTTTACCGCAGGATTCAGCGTGTACGTCCCGGTCAGACTTGCCTCCTCCAGCACATGCCCCTTCAGCGCAGCCAGAATGTTGTCGGGAGTCAGCTTTCCGTCCACCGGCAGCTTTGCGGTGTCCAGCGCATACAGCGTGAAGACGTAGTGGTGAATGATGGCGTCGTTCCAGGGAGGGCAAGGACCGTCGTAGCCGTAGTAATCGCCGCTCATCTCCGGGTCGCTCGCGAACCACTGGGTGTAGTTGTTGATGCCGTGCCGCAGACCGCCCGGAGCCTCGGGGCCGCTCTTGCCCTTGGCGGTTACACCGTCTCCCTGGCTCGCGGCGGCAATCTCCGACGTTCCCACCGGGATATCCAGCAGCAGCCAGTGATAAAAATTCACCCGCGGCAGCGACGCCGGAACCTCGCGGCCCTCCTTGTTCACGTCGTCGCCCTTGCTCGGAACATCGGGGTCGTGCACAATCAGCGCAAACGACTCGGTTCCCTCAGGCACATCTGTCCATGCAAGATGCGGGTTCCGGTTGCTGCTCAGCGCGACATGGCTCTGCGCATTCTGTACCGCAAAGGCGAACTCACCCGGAATCGCCTCACCATCCCTGAAGCTGTTGCTTATCAGTTTCATTCGAAAAAACCTCTCTCAAAACAATACGGCTTTCCCTTCAGACGCGCGAGATCGGTTTCCGGCTCATCGACCTCTCTTTACTTCTTCTTTAGAAACGCTGAATCGTCGATAAACAGCGCGTCAGCGTTCGGGCTGGGGTCCTCCAGCACCAGGCTGTAAAGCTCCGGTACGCCTCCAGCGGGGTTCAGCGTCAGGGTGTAGTTGTCCATTGAGTACGTCCCCGTCTGCACGCCCTTGCGACCGCCGAAGGTTCCCGCTGCGTTCTCGTTGTCGAAGCTCGCGGCAGAGAAGCCTGACTTCTGGTATCGTCCATCCGCCGTCAGGGTGATGTACGTCTCCGAAACGACACTTGTCGATTGCGACACCATGTTCCCCACCATCGCAAAGGTGCTGGTGAACCGTCCCGATACGCGAAGGTTGTGTACCGGAGTTATCAGCCTGTAGTCCTCACCCTTCGTCTTGAACCCTTTCGGGGACCACGGGGCTGCGTTCTCCTCCATCATCCCGTACTCCCCCATCCACCGGAATTTGATCTGACCGCCTTCGATCGAGTAGGTTCCGCACCGCGTCGGCCTCTTCTCGCACCCAGCCTCCGGGTTCACGTCCAGCACGTGCCCGTTCTTCGGAAGATCGTTGTAGGCCTGCCCATTCGGGAGCAGCACGATGTAATGTCGAATCGCCTTCAGGTCCATCCCTCCCAAAGGGTTGATCATGTTCTGCAACGAGTTCGACCAGTACAATCCGCTCTGCCCGCCCTTGCCCGTCGGATGCCGGTAGTCCCACAGGGCGCTCTCCGGTTGTGAGCGGAAGCGCAGCGTCGCGATCATCGCCTCGAACTCGTCGTCGGTCTTCGACATCGCGCTCTCCCAGTCCGAGCGCATCAGCAACATCGCCAGAAACATCCGTCCGTCCGGAGCCGCAATTCCCACGGCCCGCACCCTCGCGCGCGGACAATTGGGTAGGTTCAGTCTGCCTCCATCGCGCACCGTCATAACCGGCAGCCCGCCCCTCGTCTTCAGTCCGTCGCGGATGTACTTCAGCTCCATCCGCTCGCCGGGAAAGTTCCTCCGCACCGTGTCGGGAAAGCTCTGCGCCAGCGTTCCCTGCATCGGCTGAAAGCCAAGGGAGATCAACATCACCCCCTCCTTCACCTGCTTCTGCAGGATCGCCGCGTCGGCGGTGTTCTTGGTCACCGTCCAGCCTGGCCCGACCGCCATTGAAACATCCCCTATGTTCACGCTTCCCTGCGCGGCAGGTGCTACGGGCGCAGCCGTTTGCGCGGGAGTCTGCACCGCCGTCTGTGGGGCTGTCTGCGAAGTTGTTTGAGATGGTGGAGCGGCTGGCGTCGTCACAGGCGCTGTCCCAGCCGTCGCCGGGGCGGCGGGAGATGGTCCCTGCGGCCTTATTCTCCGCGACTGCGCTGCCGCCATCAGGCCATCCTCCGCCTGTACCGGGGCAGCAGGAGCATCCGCCGTCTGCGTTGTTCCCTGCCCGCTGTACTGCGAGGCGATCCTCGCCAGCTCCGCTCCATGAGCAATCGAAGGATCGTGCTCCACCTGCGCCAGAGCCTTCCCGATCTGTGCGCACAAAAAGACTGTCCGGAAACCATGCGCATTGAACCCGTTCAGAGCCTCGGTCTTCAGGCCGTCATACTCTCCGGGGGAAAGCTCTGTCTTCACCGGGCCTGCCGCCAGCGCGGCCCAGTGGTTCTTCTGCCGCCACGCCTGCAACGCGCCCACATATATTGCGGACGACTTCGCATTTTTCTGCGCACACCACCCGGCCAACGACTCCGCGTAGGCCGCCTGTTTCGCCGTCTGGGCCAGCAGCATCACTTCATCCGAAGAGAGATGATCCTGCCCCCACATCTCCGGCGCAAAACACGCCGACACAAGAAGAAGAGCAATCGCACAGAGCTTCACATAGAAAAAGAAGAAGAACCTCCTCCTTCGGGTTGCCACCTGTCCGCGCAATTAACCGTTTGTTGAACTTTCCTGAAAAAGCCTGACTGAAAAATTCACTCTCCCGTAGCCACCCACGGCGCGGCGGGCGTATCTTAAGCCGCATAGAGAGGTGCCGCCATGCTGAGAAGAGACTTTCTTCGCCGCACTGCCAAAGGCCTCGGAGCCGTCTGGCTTGCCAGCAACTCCCCTACCGCCACGCTCGGCCTCGAACCCCTCCCCAAAAAGGTCGCCGCAAGCGACGAGGTTGTGCTCGGCAAGACCGGCATCCGCACCTCGCGGCTCGCGATGGGTACCGGGACCGTCGGCTTCAGCGGGGCCTCCAACCAGACACGCCTCGGCTCCAACCCCTTCACCCGCCTGCTGCTGGACGGCTACCACGACAACGGCCTCCGCTTCTTCGATACCTCCGACAGCTACGGAAGTCACCCCAACGTCGCGGCCGCCATCAAGGGCCTGCCACGCGACAAGGTCACCGTCCTCACCAAATCCGACACCCGCGACCCAGCCGGGATGCGCCGCGATCTCGAGCGCTACCGCCGCGAGCTCGGCACCGACTACATCGACATCGTCCTCATCCACTGCATCACCATCGGCGACTGGACCACGCGCTATCGCGGCATCATGGACGTGCTCAGCGAGGCGAAGGAGAAAGGCATCATCCGCGCCCACGGCGTCTCCTGCCACACGATTGAGGCTCTGCGCGCAGCCGCAGCCTCGCCGTGGGTCGAGGTCGATCTCGTGCGCCTGAACCCCATCGGCTCGCACATGGACGCAGACCCCGACACCGTCCTCAAGGTCATCAAGCAGATGCGCGCCGACGGCAAGGGCATCGTCGGGATGAAGATTCTCGGCCAGGGCGACCTCAGCGACCGCCCGGCGGAGGCGATCCGCTATGCCCTCTCCAGCGGAGTCCTCGACGCCATGACCATCGGGGCCGAGTCCCGCAAGCAGCAGGACGACCTCGTACAGAAGATCGCCGCCGCGTAGCCTCCGCAATGATCCCTTTGCAGAATGATCGGGTGCCCCATCCTTCGTGGTTTTATCGCGAAGGGTGGAATGAATCCCGCTCACACTGATACGAACTTCTTTCCGACACAAAAATCCTGCATCCCACCCTTCCTGACGATAAAACTGTCAGAAAGGATGGGGTACCCAGTCATCTGTGGCGGTACAGTCGAACGGTCCTTCCCTACTCCACCAGCGCCGGAGCGGACCTGCGCTTGCGTCCGCTGATCAGGTAGACCGCCGCGCGAAGCCCCAGCAGAGGATCGTCCGAAGGCTCGATTCCATCCTGTCGCGGGATCGGGTCGAAGATAGTGTGCTTGGCCTCCTGTGCGCTGTCGGCCACAGGAGCCGTCAGCTCGAGCGTTCCAAACTCCACGACCTTGCGGTCCGCAGGCCAGTGAACCGTGGCGTCGTTGACGTTGTCGCCGTCCTCGGCCACCTGCACCACAATTTTGAACCGCACCGGCTCCTTCGCCACGCGCTCCAGAATCTCGTCGAACAGGTAGTTCGGACTCTTCGCAGCAGCCACCTCCGCGGTCAGGTGCTCCTCGCCCGCCTCGGGAACGATGGTGTACCGCCCGAACCTGCTCACGCCCTCGGCGTTGGTGAACTTCATCGCCGTCAGCGCGAAGTACTTCTCCTTCGCGAAGCTCGCGGGCAGAGGAGTCACCGCCTGCACAAATGCCAGCGCCTTCGGATTGCCCCCGATGAACGCGCCGACCTTCTCCTTGTCAGGCTGGGTCACGGCGCGCAGAAACTCCAGGAATTCCGCGCCGTTCGATGCCGGAAACGCATTCGCGGAATGAGAAACTATGTCCGTGTGGACGTGCTCGGCAAGGTTGAAGCGGATGGCCATTCCTCTCGGGTCGGCCCCGTCCGCGTTATCGGGGATCAACGGCAGCCCGGTCGAGTTTGAAAACCTCACCGTCACCGGGGTTGAAGCATCGGTTGCATGTTTCGCCCTCGTCAGCGAGGCGGCCTCGCTCGAAGGGGTAAAGGTTCCGGTCAGCATCGTGCCCTTCGCGTGCGCCGGGCGATATCCAGGATGCGCTCCGAAGATCTTCTCGAACTCCTTCAAGATCTCCTCGCTCAGTGCAATCAACTTCTCATCATTGGGAAGCGGCATTTTTATCTCCTTGATGGCAGACTAACCCGGAACGCGGCTTCGCATTCTGTGAAATCTTCTTCAACACTCTGCAAACAAAAAGACCGCCCCAAAGGGCGGCCTTCCTGCTTAAAATTTTCTCAGCTAGAGGCTGAACCGACGACGCAGCGTTCCAGCCATACCAAGAATACCGGTTCCAAGCAGCAGCAGCGTTCCGGGCTCAGGGGTTGCCGCCGTGGGAACCTGCGGGACATCGACCGTTGCCGTCAGGTCGAGCTTCTCCGAGAAGCTCGAGCCGCCGAAATCCTTGCTCTCCTTCAGGTGCGCGTCGTTGTTGTACAGGCGAACCTCGGAGCCGTCCGCGAGGAGGAACGCAAGCCCCTTCTGATCGAAGGAATAGCCGTTCTTCGTCGCCGGATCGTAGAACAGGTTATTGTTGTTGCTCACCGTGCCGGGGTCCATCAGTGTGGTGATGTCCACAATCGAGGCGCTGCCCACATTCGAGCCTTCCGTGATCGTTCCGGCAATGCCGGTCACCAGGTAAACACCCGACGACTGCTCCTCGACGGTCAATACACCCGAACCCGCAAACTGGTTCGCAGTTCCCGACGGGCTGTCAAAGCTGAAGCTGATAGTATCGGCCAGGGCAGCGGTCGAGGCGCAGGCGGCCAGCACCAGACCACAAAACAACACAGACAGTTTCTTCACGTCCTACAACTCCTTCAAGCAAAAAGAACTGAGAGAGAAATACTGCGAAGGCAAACCTGGCCTTCGCAACAGAATCAGTAGAAGCGGGATTCGTGTCCACGCTCCTTCATCAAAACGGGTAGAACAGTCAAACTCATTTATCGTATAGCGTTTGCGAGTAACGACAGGAGACTCTTTGGTAACCTGCCGGTCATCTTCCCCGGAAGCGGTCCAGCGTCCTGCGGTCGCGCTTGGTCGGCCTTCCGCTCTCCCACACGGACTCGTACACCGGCACGATCTTCCGCGCCTCGGCCAGCGCCTTTCTCTGTTCCTTGCTTTCGTCCGTCTCGCGATAGAGCGCCTGCGCCACGGTGGCCGATCCCCGCACCTCGCTCAGCCCCAGCACCTCGATCTCGAACTCGCCAGAGTCGTTCTTCACCTTCACCATCTCGCCCACATTCACATCACGGGACGCCTTCACCGGCTGCCACACTGCTCCCGGCTTTCGCACCTCGACCCGTCCCAGATCGCACGCCTTCACCGCCAGCGCCCGCGTCTTGAAGAACCTTGCCGCCCACAGCCACTTGTCCATCCGCACCGAACTCATCTTTCCATTTTCGTACATGTATTCTCAAAGACAAGAGACCCATGACCCCGAAGACACCCCGAATGACTTTGAAGCCACGGAACCTCCTCACCGCCCTTCTCCTTCTAGCCCCCATTGCTTCCCTCGCCCAGACCACGCACGGGGATGCCCTGCTCGTCGTCAGCAAGCAGTCGCACGCTCTCAGCATCGTCGATGCCGACACTCTCAAGGTCGTCGCTCAGGTTCCCGTCGGCGAAGACCCGCACGAGGTCACGATCGGTCCGGACAACCGCACCGCCTTCGTCTCCAACTACGGCGAAGGAACGCTGCACACCATCGCCCGCGTGGACCTGGTCGCGCAGAAGCCCCTTGCCCCCATCGACATCACGCCGCTCGTTGGAGCGCATGGGCTCTTCATTCACGACAAGACGCTCTGGAGCACTGCGGAAGGCTCGAAGTCGCTCATCACGCTCGATCCAGCCACTGGCCGCATCCTCTCCGTCCTCGGCACCGGACAGAATAAGACGCACCTCGTCTGGGTCTCCTCGGACGGCAACAAGGTCGTGGCTTCCAATGCAGGTTCGCAGACCATGAGCCTCTTCGACCGCGTCACCGTCAGCCCAACCGTCGTCCCCGGAGCGCCGATGCCGCCCACGTCCTACACACACCCGGACTGGCGGCACGTGCTCGTCCCGGTTGGCAGGGCTGCCGAGGGCTTTGCCGTCTCGCCCGACGAGCGCGAACTGTGGGTCGGCAACGACGACGGAACCATCTCGCTGATCGATCTCGTGCTGAACACCCACACCGCCACCATCGACCCCGAGGTGCACGGAGCCAATCGTCTGAAGTTCACGCCGGATGGCCACTACGTGCTGGTGACGACACACACCGGCAAAGACCTCGTCGTGATCGACGCCCACGCCCACAGCGTCGTCAAGCGCATCCCCATCGAGCAGCGCGGAGCCTCCGGCATCCAGGTGCAGCCCGACGGCAGACGCGCCTTCATCGCCTGCCCCCGCGATCACTACGTCGCCGTCGTCGACCTGACGACGCTGGAGATGATCGGCAAAATCGACGCTGGACAGGAGCCCGACGGCCTCGCATGGTGGCACCACTGATCCTCCATGCGAGGCCCCGTGCGTGGGCTTGGTCTTGGGCTTAGCCCGGGACTACTCCCGCGCCTTGCCGAACCTGAACTTCAGGTTGCCGAAGTAAGACCGTGAGTCGCCGACGAATCCACCTACTCCGTTTGCCGCGGTGAAGTAGCGTGTATTCGTAAGATTGCGAACGCCGAAGGAACCGCTCCAGCCCCGCAGGTTCATGTTCGCCACAACATCGGCCGTCGTATACGAAGGGACGGAGTTGGTGTTGAGCAGATCCGCGAACATGCTGCTGCGGTTAGTGAACCCTCCCGAAAGCGTCACTCCGCTCTGGCCGCCATGCAGAAGCTGGTAGCTGGTCCACAGGTTGACGATGCGATTGGGCACTCCCTGCGGCCTTCGTCCCGTGGCTGCCGGGTTCGACGGATTGTTGGTGAGCGAGGCGTGCATGCCCGTGGCGTTGGCGTTCAGGTGCCAGCTGCGGGTCATCGCAAGCTCGACGTTCGCTTCTCCGCCCTGCGTAAGCTGATCGTTGAAGACCGGGATATCGCTGACCAGGGAGAAGACGTTATCGCGCTTGACGTGGAAGGCGGCTGCCGTAATCTGAATCCTGTCGTTGAGTTCGGCGATCTTGACCCCGGCCTCGTACTGCATTCCCGACTCCGGCTGCTGCACGCCGTTCTGGGTCGCCTCGGAGTTGAAGTTCGCGAGATTGCTGTGAGCCGCCCCGAAGAAGAGCGAGACTCCGGGAAGCGCGCGATAAAGAAGGCCCGCATTCCAGCTGAAGGGAGTGTCATTCCGCGTGTACACATTCGGAGGCTCGATTAGCTGTCCACTGCCAAGGCTTCGTCCCGGAACGTTGATGAGCGGCGTCAACTGTGTCTGCCACCAGTCCTGTCTTCCTCCGATACGCAGCTTCAGGCGCGAGGTCAGATCCATCTGGTCCGTCGCGTAGAGTCCCTGGTAGTTCGCATTCAGATGATCGAGAAATCCTGAGTGCGAGGCGTCCCTCAGAAAGATCAGTCCGGCGGTAGATGTCTCCGGAATGACGGGATCGAAGATGTTCGTAATGTCGGGAAGGTTCGCGGTGGAACGGTTGGCCGCAATCGTCTGATGTTGAATCTCAACGCCTGTAAGCAGCGTGTTCCTCACCTTGCCGAAGCGGAAGTTGAAGACGGGCTCGCTCTCGAAGTCGATGCTGTTGACCACATCGTGCTGGCTGCGCAGCGAACGTCCGGGGAGGGTGGTGCCGCTCACCGAGCCGCCATCGCCGTTCCGCAAAATCGAAAGATTGCGATACATGTACGAGAACCGATTGTTGACGGTAATGGAGTGCGCGGCCTGCCAGATATCCGATGCCGTCGCACGGGCGATGCTCTGGTTGCCGAAACTGAAGGGCGTGGAGTACTTCGTCTCCCGCGGCACAACGCTGATGGGCGTGTGGTTCAGGTAAATCAGACCCGCCGGGTCGGGCGTCGCCTTCAGATCGCGGGCGTCGATTGCGAGCAGGAAGACGTTCTGTGCCCGGTTGAAGCTCAGGGTTGGGCGAAACTCATAGTCGCTTCCCGGAAGATCGCGAAAGCCATCCTTGTGCTGAAAAAGACCGTCGGCGCGATAATCCAGGCCATGCACTCCCGTAGCCCCGGTAACGTAGGCGCTGCCGGAGTAAAGCCCGAAGGATCCGGATTGAAAGGCCGCTCCGGCGTCGAGACGCGGCGAAGGCGTGTAATGCACGAGGTTGATCGTGCCTCCGGGAGGTCCGCTGCCGAAGAGCGCCGACCCCGGACCTTCCATGATCTCCACCCGCTCCACTCCGTTGAGAGAGTGCGGGATGCCGTTGCGCTCGTCCCCGTCGGAGAAGCCGTCGTTGTAGATACGGGCCTCGAGGCCGCGAATCTGAAAACGGTCCGCGAAGCCGAATCCGTCGGTGCCGCCCTGAATCACTCCGCTGGAGTTGCGCACGGTATCCTGCAACGCAAGAGCGCCCTGCGCCTCCGAAAGACGGTGGCCGATGATCGTGATGCTCTGCGGAATGTCCTGAATCATGGTGCCGGTCTTACCGACGGATGGAGTCAGTTCCAGCGTTGCCGCATCGCCTTCGACCGTGATCGACTGAGAGCCCGACTGCAGGGCAAGGGGAACCTGCCACCGCAGCGCGGCATTCGCCGAGACGTGGAGAGAGGTGTTCTCGTAGCGGGAAAAGCCAGCGGCTTCCACGACCAGGGTGTAGGTTCCGGCATTCAGGGCCGTGAACTGGTACGCGCCCGAAGCATCCGATGTGACCGTGAGGGCGTTCCCCCGGGCAGAGAGGGTTACGTGGGCCCCCGAAACTGCCGCTCCCACGGGGTCGAGGATGGAGCCTTGAATGGATGCGCTTTGCGCATCCACCGCAAGGGTGCTGAACAGGAAGAAAAACAGAAAAACTGCAGACCGACAGGAAACGCGCGACATGAAAATCTCTCCGATGCGCTCGCATATATGCGACTAAATTGGTCGTTAATATTTACGACTTGTTTAGTCTTATTTCCTGTAAACCATTGGTTTGTCACACAAATGTCTCGACCTCGTCATTTTGATCGCTAAAGATCGAAACTTCCCTTCTTTGATTCACGCCCCCTACCTAAAAAATCTCCTTCGAAAATCCCGCCACATTTCCATTGACCAATCAATAACCAAACGGTTATGGTTTCACCCATGAAGCCCGCCCGCCCCGATCACGTCTTCCGCGCCCTCGCCGACCCGACGCGCCGCGCGATCTTCGAAGAACTGACCCGGCAAGGCGAGCAGACCGTCCATGCACTGACCCACTATGCCGGCATATCGCAGCCCGCCGTCTCCAAACACCTCACCGTGCTCAAGCGGGCAAAGCTGGTGCATCCTCGCCGCCTAGGGCGTGAAACCCACTACCGCGCACAGCCCGACGCCCTGGCTCCGATGGTGGACTGGCTCAATCTCTACGGAGCCTTCTGGCGCGACCGCTTTGACCGTCTCGAAGCCCTTCTCGAAAGGATGGAACCATGAGCAATTCACAAGAGAGCACCCGTACCCTTGTCATCGAAAAGTCGCTCCCTCACCCTCCGGAAAAGGTGTGGCGCGCGCTCACTGAAAGCCCGCTTCTCGCACAATGGCTGTTCAACAACGACTTCGAGCCCGTGGTTGGCCGCAGGTTCCAGTTCCGTGCCGATCCTGTGCCCAACTGGAATGGCATCATCGAGTGTGAGGTGCTCGTCGTCGAGCCGGTCCGGCAACTTTCCTATCGCTGGAGCTCCATGGGACTCGACTCCGTTGTGCTTCTCACTCTGACCCCGGCTGAAGGCGGCACCCACCTTCTCATGAAGCACTCCGGTTTCCGCCCCGATCAGCAGGCGGCCTACCAGGGCGCGAACTACGGCTGGCAGAAGTTCCTCGGCACGCTGGAGCAGCTGCTCAACGGCGGTGCACTGTGAAGACCCCAAAAATATTGCTCCTCGGCTTCTGGATCTCCACCGCTCTCTTCGCCCTCCAGATGGGCTTCACAGCCTACGCCCAGTTGCGGGTCCCCGGTGTGGCCCAGGAGTTCACCCATCTCGGTTTCCCCGGCTACTTCCGCATCGAACTCTCATGGGCCAAACTGGCGGGCCTGGTCGCGCTGCTCCTCCCTATCGTCCCCGTCTGGCTCAAGGAGTGGGCCTATGCCGGCTTTGCCATCACGCTTGTCTCGGCACTGATTGCCCATCTCTCCCTCGGCGAGGGCGCGGCGGCGTGGGGATGGGCAGCAGCCACCTGCGTACTCTGGGGCGCGTCCTACTTCTTCTGGAAACGTCTGCGTGCGCAAACAATTCCAGCTCGTCGATTAGCCTAAGATAGAAACAAACAAGGGGGAGAGATACAACTTGGCTGAAGCAGAACAGACACGGCTTACGCCGCCGAACGACTTCACCGCCTTCCTTGGGAATCCCTCCGCGGTCGAACACCTTCGCACCGCCGTCGCTCATGGTCGACTGCCACACGCCCTCATTCTTGCCGGACCGGCTGGTGCCGGAAAGTACACCCTCGCCCTCATGCTCGCGATGGCTGTCGAGTGCGAGCGCCAGCCCCGCGATCTCTGGTCCAACGGCCAGTCTCTCGCCGGGTTCTGCGGAGTCTGCCGCAACTGCACCCGCATCGCCACCGCCTTCTATCTCGACGAGGAGGTCGACAAGGCCGTCGCCGCCCGCGAGGATCTGCGCGAGACGGACAAAAAAGAGACTCGCGTCCTCATCCAGCCGCACCCCGACGTCCTTATCATTCCTCCCGACCCTCCGCAGCTTCTCATCAAGCTCGGGCAGGTCCGCTCTATCATCCAGAGCGCCCACTACCTGCCCGCCGAGGGCCCGCGCAAGGTCTTCATCATCACCGCGTCCAGCTTCATGAAGGAGGCGGCCAATTCCCTCCTCAAAATTCTTGAGGAGCCGCCCGAGACCGTCCACATCATCATCCTCTCGGAGAACCCCGGAGAGCTTCTCCCGACCATCCGCTCCCGCTGCGCGACCGTGCGGCTGGGCGCATTGCCGGTCGAGGAGATCGAGATGCTTCTGCGCGACCGCCGCCCCGATGTGCCTCCGAAGCAGCGCACCCTCATCGCCCGCCTCGCGCAGGGAGCGGCAGGCCGCGCCCTCGGGTTCGACCTCGCCAGCTACACCGCCGCCCGGGCCGATGCGATGTTGCTGCTTCGTCAGGCCACGACCGAGCCGGACCACACCGCTCTCTTCAAGATGACCGAGACCTACCGCGCCGGAGCCGAGGGCCAGCAGAAGACCGCCGCCCTGCTTCGCACCCTGACGCTGCTGCTCGAAGATGTGCTGCTGATCCAGTCAGGAACGCCGGAGCTGGTTCGTAACACCGACCTTCGGGCAGAACTGGAGCACATTGCCCAGACCGTCTCCTTCCAGTGGATCGAACAGGCCTCGCGTTCGCTCGACCAGGTCTGGAGCGGAATGCGCCGCAACCTCCTGCGGTCGCTCTCGCTCGACGCCTTCGCCGGGGCCCTCGCCACCCAGCGCTGACGGGCGCACAAAAATATCGTCGGCACGCAGTCCTGCCCTCGCGTTGAAACGTCCAAGATCGTGGACCGCAACTAGAATTGGTTGCAGCGGAAATTGAATAAGCAGCCATCGAGGCAGTGCAGCATGTCATCCGGCAACGCAACCAGTTCTCTGAGCCTTGGAACCCGCGCAGCACTCTGGTTTACCTGTTGCCTTCTTCTGGCCGCAGGTTTCTGTTTCCTCTTGGGGAAGGCAGGCTCGCTCGACGTAGCTCTCCGAATCGTACTTCTGTTTGTCCTGCCTATGTGGCTGCTCTACCTCCCTGTGATCCTCAAGCTCAAAGACGCCGAGAATCACAGGCTCTGGATCATCCTCGCCTCAGGAGCTCTACTCGGCCCAGCCGTTCTGGCACTCTGGTTCGGAATTTCCATCGCACAGGGAGAATCTCCCCGCGCCGTATGGCAAGGCGACCCCCTGGCCCCGGGCACACCGATCCTCCTCCTCGGGTCAGCCATCCTCACCTCCGCGACCGTCGCCTTCTACGGAGCCTCCCTGAAACTCCTTCGCCTCCGAGCCGCGGCCGCACTGAACAAAACAGCCTGAGGACGATTACTTCTCCCGAGCCGCCTTCCGCAGCCGGTCGCGAATCGCCTCTCCGATCCCGCCCATCTCCGGCACCGGACAGACGATCACCTCGGCACCGGCCTCATCCAGCTCCCGCAGCCCGGCAAACATCCTCCTCGCCAAAGCCTCCCCGTCGCCCCACTGCCCCCACGGAAAGACAAGCGCAGCCCCTGCGGCATCCCAACCATCCGGCAGCATTACCCCAACTGCACCGGGCGGCTCCGGCAGCTCATCGATTGCCTCAATAAGAGAAAGCTCAACCGGGCCACGCCTCTTCGAAGGCTCCCCCACCAGCATCAGCCGCGCCCGAGGAGCATAGTGCCGAATCCCCACCCCCGGCGAGGGCAGACTCTCCGGAGCAGAATCGTCCCCCACCCGCTCCACCGGCTGAAACACAGTCACCGAACCCACCCCGAGCACCCCCTCCAGAACCTCCTTCGAGATACCACCCGGACGATAGATCACCCACTCCGCACCGTTCTCCGAGGGACCGATCACGGTGGATTCCACCCCCACCTCGGTCGAGCCGCCGTCCAGTACTGCGTCGATCCGACCGTCCAGATCCTCCAGAACATGCGCCGCCGACGTAGGACTCGTCCTCCCGAAGCGGTTCGCACTCGGAGCGGCCAGCGGAACTCCAGCCTCGCGGATCAGCTCCAGCGCCAGCTCGTGTCGCGGCATCCGCACCCCAACCAGCGGCCTTCCTGCGGTCACGCTGTCAGGAACCGCAGACACTCGAGGCAGCAGGATCGTCAGCGGCCCCGGCCAGAAGGCCTCCATCAGGCGCTCCGCTCCAGCCGGAACCTCGGCGACACGATCGACCATCGCCCGGTCGCTCACGTGAGCGATCACCGGGTCCCAGCCCGGCCGCTCCTTGGCCGCGAAGATCTTCGCAACCGCTGTAGCATCAAGAGCATTCGCCCCCAGGCCGTAGACCGTCTCGGTGGGAAAAGCCACCGTTCCGCCCGCGCACAGAATCTCCGCGGCGCGTTTTACCCCCTCGGAACCTGCTAAACGCTCCGTTTTTCCACTGGACATATCTCCATCCTATCGCCGCCGCCTGAGCAAAATCGCCGTATACTCTACGGCATGTCGAGCCCCGAGATCGAACTAAAACTCCCCGTACCCGACCCCGCAGCCTTCCAGACGTGTCTGGCCGAGTCAGGCTTCCACATCGAAACTCCCCGTACCTTCGAGCACAACACGCTCTACGACACGCCCGCGCGCGACCTCCGCACCCGCACCGAGATCCTCCGCATCCGCCAGTACGGCGATACCTGCACGGTCACGCACAAGCGCCTCGCCACCCCGCAGGAGGCCGCCGACTCCCCGCGCTACAAGGTCCGCATCGAAACCGAGACAACCGTCGGCGACCGCGAGAGCCTCGCCACCATCTTCGAGCACCTCGGCTACGGCCCCGCCTTCACCTACGAGAAGTACCGCACAGAGTGGTCCGACCCGGCCTGCCCCACCGGCCACATCGTCGTCGACGAGACGCCTATCGGCACCTACGCCGAGCTGGAAGGCCCCACCGACTGGATCGACCGCACCCTTGCAACACTCTCTATCGACCCCGCGACCTCGCTGACCGACAGCTACGGCAAGCTCTTCCTCGACTGGAAGCAGCGCACCGAAAGCCCGGCTGAAAATCTCACCTTCGCCGAGATCGCACCGGCGCTCGTCTAAAAAATATCGGAAGTCTCGCAAACAGAAAAAGGCCTGCCACGGGGCAGGCCTTTTTGTTCAGGTAAGTTTCCTTAGAAGATCTGGAAATTGACCTCGACGTTCAGCTCCACCAGAACCGGCTTCCCGTTCTCCTGAGCGGGGCGGAAGCGATACTGCTTCACCGCCTCGACGGCCTTCTCGTCCAGTCCCATGCCGACGCCGCGAAGCACGCGCACGTGGCTGGGAAGACCGTTGGTATCCACCCACAGGTTCACCAGCACGTTGCCCGCGACCTTGGCCTTGCGGGCCTCCTCCGAGAACTCCGGATCGACCGAGTAGATCAGCTGAGGAGCGGAAACGCCGCCACCGATACGCCTCGGTCCGCCGCCCGTATTTCCGCCCGAGCCCGGCCCGATGCCCGAGCCATGACCGGAGCCGAGTCCTGTACCAGAGCCGTTGCCCATCGACATGCCCACGATCGGCGAGTTCGCCACACCGATCTGAGGCAGGCTGCTGGCCATGTGAACGTCCTTCTGGACCTCCACCGTTGGCTCAATCTTGATCTTCGGGTCCTGCAGCGGAGGAGCCTTCGGCGGAACGATCTGCTGCTCCGAAAACTTCGGAGGCGTTCCCTTCGTCACCGGGGTCGGTCCGCGCTGTCCGCCGCCACCGCCCATCGACTGCGTCTTCGGCGGAGCCAGCGGAGGAAGATCGATGTGCGTCAGCTCCGGAAGCTGCTTCGACACCGGCGCGGCGAGGGGAATCTTCTTGTGCAGTACCCATGCGAGCAGAAGGATCAGCAGGCCATAGATCACGATGGCCGATCCGGTCGCCGCGGGATTCTGCTTCGTCGCCAGCAGATCCTTCACCGGGATCGGCTGCGACTCCAGCACCAGCGGGGGCAGCTTCTTCGGGAAGAAGGCGTCGAGGATGCTGTTCTTCAGAGAGGCGAAGATGCCTTCGTCCTCAATGACCAGGTCGCTCTCCACCGGCTTCGATTCCAGTGTCAGCGGGGCCTGTTTGACGGGGTTGAAGAGGTCGCGCAGGTTTCCCGCGAGCGAAGCCCACATGGAGCCTTCGGTCTCTTCATTCAGCTTTGGAGCCTCCGCCGCCGGGGGCAGCGTGTTAATTCCATCGTCCCGGGAGTCGTCATCCGGTGTGTTCAACCAAGTATTTGCCATTAAGCTGCTTTGCCTCGACGGTGACCGGGCGTCTCCGCTCCTGCCTCCGGCTTCCTTGGGAAATCGCACATCTCCCATTCACTCCTACCGGTCTAATAGCCGGTTCACTTTAATGTCGTACTGCGAAGGCAGGGCAACTGGCTCCGGAGACATTTTACTAAGTTTCGCCTTCGACTGCTCGTCTGATTGGACGCAACTACCTCCCGGTTTGTCTCTTCGCTCTCTGCAACTTCCCGTTGCATCTTTGTGCACGCCCGCCGACGCACCGCACAGCGCATTCCACCCGGATACAATAGACCTTTGGCGTACTGCCTGAAAGGCCAGCAAGAGGAATAGATGCCGGAAGCAACCGAGACCAAGACGCACACGACCGAGACGAAGCCCCTGAAGTCGACCCTGAACCTGCCCCAGACCGCCTTTGCCATGAAGGCCAACCTCCCGGTCAACGAGCCCATTCGTCTGGAGGCGTGGCAGCAGCAGGACATCTACGGCCAGATTCGCGCCGCGCGCTCCGGCGCTCCGAAGTACATCCTGCACGATGGCCCGCCCTATGCCAACGGAGCCATCCACCTGGGACACGCGCTGAACAAGTGCATCAAGGACTTCGTCGTCAAGACGAAGACGATGGCGGGGTACGACGCGCCCTACGTCCCCGGCTGGGACTGCCACGGCCTGCCCATCGAGATCAAGGTCGACGAGCAGCTTGGCCGCAAGAAGCTGGAGATGGACCCCCTCGCCGTCCGCAAGGCCTGCCGCGAGTACGCCCAGAAGTACGTCGACCTGCAACGCTCGCAGTTCGAGCGCATCGGCGTCTTCGGCCGCTGGCAGAACCCCTACCTCACGATGTCGCTGCCCTATGAGGCCTCCATCGTCGAAACCTTTTATGAATTCTTCGAGAAGGGCTTCGTCTACAAGGGCCTGAAGCCCGTCTACTGGTGCATCCACGACAAGACCGCCCTCGCCGAGGCCGAGATCGAGTACGAGATGCACGTCTCGCCCTCCATCTACGTGCGCTACGCTCTCACCAGCGACGCCGCGGCCATCGACCCTGCGCTCGCCGGTCTGCCGGTCTACACGATCATCTGGACGACCACCCCGTGGACGCTTCCCGCCTCGCTCGCCGTGGCCTTCAACCCCGAGCTTGAGTACGTCGCGCTGAAGAACACCGACGGCAACGTCTACATCATCGCCGACGCTCTCGCCGCGAAGACCCGCGAGGCCTGCAACCTTCCCGACGCCGTCGAGATCGCCCGCTTCCCCGGAACGCAGCTCGACCGCGTGACCTTCCGGCACCCCTTCCTCGACCGCGAGATCCTCGGCGTCAACGCCGACTACGTCACCACCGAACAGGGCACCGGAGCCGTCCACACCGCTCCCGCCCACGGCGTCGACGACTTCGCCACCGGCACCCGCTACGGTCTCCCGCAGACCTGCAACGTCGATGCCGCCGGACGCATCCGCAACGGTCTGCCCGAGTACGACGGCCTGCAGGTCTTCAAGGCCAACCCGGTCATCATCGACCTGGTCGCCTCGCGCGGAGCCCTGATGGGCAGGAGCGACATCAACCACTCCTACCCGCACTGCTGGCGCTGCCACAACCCCGTCATCTTCCGCGCCACCGAGCAGTGGTTCATCTCGATGGAGACGCCGATGACCGCGCCCGACGGAAGCCCAACGACCTTCCGCCAGCGCACGCTCGACGAGATCGCCACCGTCAAGTGGGACCCCTCGTGGGGACAGGATCGCATCTCCAACATGATCGCCACGCGGCCCGACTGGACCATCTCGCGCCAGCGCATCTGGGGCGTTCCCATCGCGGTCTTCATGTGCGAGAAGTGCCACACCCCGCTCAACGATCCCGAGATCAACAAGAGCATCGTGGAGCTGTTCCACAAGGAAGGAGCCGACGCCTGGTACGCCCACGACGTCTCCGCTCTTCTTCCCACCGGAACCTCCTGCGCCTCCTGCAGCTCGACCGAGTTCCGCAAGGAGATGGACATTCTCGATGTGTGGTTCGAGTCCGGCGCAAGCTGGCACGCCGTCCTCGACGTCGAGCCGGAGCTGCACTGGCCCGCCGACCTCTACACCGAGGGCGGAGACCAGCACCGAGGCTGGTTCCACTCCTCTATATTGACGTCGGTCGCGGTGCGCGGGAAGGCACCGTACAAGATGGTCGCGACCTCCGGCTGGACGCTCGACGAGCAGGGCCGCGCCTTTTCAAAGAGCCTCGGGAATGGGGTTGACCCAGTAGACATCGCCAAGCGCCTCGGCGGCGAGATCGTCCGCCTCTGGGTCGCCTCGGTCGACTTCCGCGAGGACGTCGCCGCCAGCGAAAACCTGATGCAGCGCGTCAGCGACAACTACCGCAAGCTGCGCAACACCTTCCGGTTTCTGCTCGGCAACCTGCACGACTTCGACCCGGCCACCAACGCCGTGCGCGACTTCGCGCAGCTCGAGCCCCTGGACCAGTACATCCTCGCCAAGCTCGCCGATCTGGATAAAAAAATCCGCAAGGCCTACGACGAGTTCGAGTTCCACCGCGCCTATCACTCGCTGAACGAGTTCATCAACACCGACCTGAGCGCGCTCTACCTCGACGTCCTCAAGGACCGCCTCTACACCTTCGCGCCCAACGCGCCCGCACGCCGCTCGGCACAGACGGCCATGTGGCACATCGCCGAGACCCTCACCCGCCTCGTCGCCCCCATCCTCAGCTTCACGGCGGAAGAGGTGTGGCAGTCGCTCCCGAAGGTCGAGAACCGCGAAGCCAGCGTGCATCTCGCGCTCTTCCCCGCCCTCTCGGAGATCGTCCCGACGGATACAACTGATCTCTTACAGAAATGGACGATATTGCTTGAAATCCGAGATTTGGTACTCAAGCAGTTGGAGATCCAGCGAAACGAAAAAGTTATCGGAAAATCGCTTGGTGCGTTCGTGGAGCTTGAACCACATACCAATCGGCCAGATTTTATAGAAGCACTGAAGATGCCCTCAGAGCAGCTAGCTGAACTCTTCAATGTTTCAAGAGTTCATGTGCAGCCATACTCTTCTAATCCAGACTATGCTGCACCTCTCATTGTTTTAGTCGGACCGATGACGAATACTCCACAATGCGCTCGTTGCTGGCGGCATGTATCAGATGTTGGCGATGAAGCCAATTACCCCACCGTCTGTCTGCGTTGCGCCGAGGCCCTCGACGCCATCGAGTATCCTGCCTACACCGCCGCACCCACCACGTAAGCCAGAGGAGAAAGACCAGACCGATGTCCGAGCGTTACGAGTACCCTCCGACCGAGTTCGATCCGAAGCCCCGCCCGTCTTCTAACGGGCGGCGGCTCTACTTCCCTCTTCTGCTGGCGCTTTCTGCGGCCATCGCGATCTTCGACCACATCACCAAGAAGTTCATCGTGCATCACATGCCGGTGGGCCGCTCGCACACGGTCATCCCTGGCATCCTGAACATCACGCACGTCCTGAACACCGGCGCGGCCTTCAGCTTCATGGCCGATTCGACCTCGCCCGACATGGTCCGGCGCGGTCTCATCCTCTTCTCGGTCGCGGCCGTCCTGATCGTGGGAGTCATGCTGCTCCGCAGCTGCCGCTGCCTGAACTTCACCTGCCTCGCGCTGGCGCTGATCCTCGGCGGAGCCGTCGGCAACCTCTACGATCGCATCGTCTATCACTACGTGATCGACTTCATCGGCTTCCACCTCGGACCCTACCACTGGCCCGACTTCAACTTCGCCGACTCGGCCATCGTCATCGGAGCCTGCCTCCTGATGATCGAGATCATCCGCCCCCAGCCCGAATCAACGGTTTAGATCGAAGCTAGGTCTCGCTCTAAACCGACAGCTCTACCTCGTGCTCTGGGCAAGCTCCTGGAAGAAACCTTTCAGCCCTCGCGGCTCACGTTCCAGCACCGCCCGCAGAACCACAGCATTCCCTCCGGGGAAGCCATGCTGGTCATAGTCCTCGTACATCACCCGCAGACCATCCCGCGTCGGCCCCTCCGGTATCCGGGCCGTCGCGGCCCATTCATCGAACGAAACATTCCTGGCCTCGATCCTCCGCCCCAGCACCTCCGACATGATCGCCGTCAACTCTACCCGGCTGAGCATTCCCGGCGCGCACAGCTCAAACGTTCCATAGTCCAGCCTGTCGGTGCTCAGGGCAATCGCCGCAGCTTCGGCCACATCCCGATAGTCCACATAGCTGGCCTTAACCTTGGCCGAATAAGGCAGGGTAAAACTCCCCTTCTCCACCACCTCTTTCCACCCGCCCTGAAGCGTCTGCATAAACATCGTCGGCTGCAGAATCGTAAACACCAGCCCCGACTCGCACAAAGCCTCCTCCACCGGGAGCTTCGCCGCGTGGTTCTTCAGCTTCGTGACCGACGGATGGATCACGCCTGAAAACGTAAACTTACGCACTCCTGCCTCCACCGCCGCCTGGACCATCGAGACCCCAAGTTTCGCCTCATTTGCCGCGAACGCCGGATTGATGTGAAACGCCCCCTCCACTCCCTTCGCCGCACGGACCAGGCTCCCACGGTCCTCCAGGTCGCCGACGACGACCTCATCCGCCCCGTGTCTTCGCACCTCATCTTCTTTCCCGGCATCACGAATCAATGCCCGCACCGTAGCTCCACGCCTCTTCAACTCGGGCACCACCAACCCCGCGAACTTTCCGCCCGCACCCACCATCAGAACCTTCATCCCGCCTCCCCCGAGTCGCAACGCTCGTCCCATGTAAGATGCCGATTCGATCCTGGCGTAAACCTCGCTCCCCTTCGGAAACCTTCCGATCCTGATTAATTCGCACTTCCGGCCCGAATGCCTGAAAATAGAAGTTTGGCTATGAGTAAAGCGATGCCCGACCCGAACCTGAACCAGATCACCATCCGCGGAGCCCGCACCCACAACCTCAAGGGCATCGACGTCGATATTCCCCACAACGCCCTCACGGTCGTCTCCGGGGTCTCCGGCTCGGGCAAGTCCTCGCTCGCCTTCGACACCGTCTACGCCGAGGGCCAGCGCCGCTACGTCGAGTCGCTCTCCGCCTACGCGCGCCAGTTCCTCGAGCGCATCGAGAAGCCCGATGTCGATCACATCGACGGCCTCGCCCCCGCCATCGCCATCAAGCAGAAGAACCAGACGCGCAACCCACGCTCCACCGTCGCCACCGCGACCGAGATCTACGACTACCTCCGCCTGCTCTACGCCCGCTGCGGCACCGTCACCTGCCTGCACTGCGGAGGCATCGTCAAGACCGACACCGTCGACGAGATCGTCACGTCGATTCTCGCCCAACCGGAAGGCACCCGCGTCTACGCTCTCTTCCCCATCGCCCGCGCCGAGATCAGGCTCGAGCCGATGCAGGCCTCCTCTACCGAAGCCCCTGCCGAAGCTCCCAAGCCGAAGAAGACCGCCGCGAAGAAGGCCGTCAAACCCGCAAAGCCCGAGCCCATGCTCGACCTCACCGACTCTCTGAAGGAGCGCCTCACCGAGCTTCGCCGCCGCGGCTACAACCGCCTCTTCCAGCCTTCGGCGCTTGAGCCGAGCCAGCCCGGAAACATCGTCGAGTTCTCCACGCCGGAATCTTTGCTCGAGCTGGACTTCTCGCAGCCCATCTTCGTCCTCGTCGATCGGCTCGCCCTCTCGCCCGACATCCGCTCGCGCCTCGTCGACGCCATCGAGACCGGCTACCGCGAATCCGGCGAGGTCCGCTTCCTCACCGTGCCTCGGAATGGCGAGGGCGAAGGCGAGCCCCGCACCCTGCGCTTCTCGGCGGCCTTCGAGTGCACCACCTGCCACCGCGCCTACCGCGAGCCAGAGCCGCGCCTCTTCTCCTTCAACAACCCCTTCGGCGCCTGCCCGCGCTGCCAGGGCTTCGGCAACACCATCGACTTCGACCCCAACCTCATCGTTCCCGACAAGTCGAAGACCCTCGCGCAGGGCGCCGTCGCCCCATGGACCACCACCAAGTACCGCCCGCACCACACCGAGATGCTTCGCGCCGCCAAGGCCGCCGGAGTCCCGACCGACACCCCCTGGTACGACCTCACCACCGAGCAGCAGCGCTTCATCGAAGACGGCTCCGGCAGCTTCCCCGGCATCCAGGGCTTCTTCCGCGCACTCGAGCAGAAGAAGTACAAGCTGCATGTCCGCGTCTTCCTCTCGAAGTATCGCGGCTACGCTACTTGCCCCGACTGCCGCGGCCAGCGTCTTCGCGCCGAAGCCCGCGCCGTCCTCATCAACGATAAAAATATCTGCGAGGTCGCCGCCCTCACCGTCATCGCCGCGCGCGATTTCTTCGACTCCCTCCAGCTCTCGCCCTCGCAGGCCGAGATCGCCGGCAAGATCTTCGAAGAGGTCCGCCAGCGCATCCAGTTCCTCGACCAGGTCGGCCTCGACTACCTCACGCTCGACCGCCTCTCCTCCACGCTCTCCGGCGGCGAATCGCAGCGCATCCAGCTTGCCACCTCGCTCGGCTCGCGTCTCGTCGGCGCGCTCTACGTCCTTGACGAGCCCTCCATCGGGCTGCACACGCGCGACACTGCCCGGCTCATCCACATCATGGAAGAGCTGCGCGACCTCGGGAACACCATCCTCGTCGTCGAGCACGACCCCGACGTCATCCGCTCTGCCGACTACCTCATCGACCTCGGCCCCGGCGCGGGCGAGCTGGGCGGTCATCTCCTCGCCAGCGGAACCGTCCCCGAGGTCACGCGCAACCCGAATTCCATCACCGGCAAGTACCTCTCGGGCCGCGCCTCCATCGCCGTGCCGAAGCACCGCCGCGAGCCGGGTCGCGAGCGCATCAAGCTCACCGGAGCGCGCATCCATAACCTGCGCGGCATCGATGTCGATATCCCCTTGAACATGCTCACCTGCGTTACCGGAGTCTCCGGCTCGGGCAAATCCACGCTCGTCCACCAAGTCCTCTACCGGGCGCTGGTGCAGGCGCTCGGGCAGGAGGGCGCGGGCGACGGCGTCGATCCCACGCAGCTCTATCGCGAGCTCAGCGGCGTGCAACACCTCAACAACATCGTCCTCGTCGATCAGTCCCCCATCGGCCGCACGCCGCGCTCGAACCCCGTCACCTACATCAAGGCTTTCGACGACATCCGCGCCCTCTTTGCCTCGCAGCCCGACGCCAAGCGCCGCGGCCTCACCGCCGGACACTTCTCCTTCAACGTCCCCGGAGGCCGCTGCGACGTCTGCGAAGGAGACGGCACCGTCACAGTCGAGATGCAGTTCCTTGCCGATGTCGAGCTGCCCTGCGAAGAATGCAACGGTACACGTTACAAATCTTCCATCCTCGACATCCGCTACAAGGGCAAGAACATCCACGACGTCCTCAACATGACCGTCAAGGAGGCTCTCGTCTACTTCGCAGGACACCCGAAGATCGTCGATAAGCTCTACGTCCTCGACGAGGTCGGCCTCGGCTACGTTCGCCTCGGCCAGTCGGCGACCACGCTCTCGGGCGGCGAAGCCCAGCGCGTCAAGCTCGCCTCGCACCTTGCGAGCACACGCTCGGCCAGCAACCGGGCGAGTGGCAACGATGCCGCCGCGAAGGCCCGCAGCCGCACCCTCTACATCCTCGACGAGCCGACCACCGGCCTTCACTTCGATGACGTCGCCAAGCTGCTCGCGGCCTTCCGCAAGCTCATCGACGGCGGCGGCTCGCTGCTGGTCATCGAGCACAACCTCGACGTCATCAAGTCCGCCGACTGGATCATCGACATGGGCCCCGAGGGCGGCAGCCGCGGAGGCCAGGTCGTCGCCGTCGGCACGCCCGAGGAGATCGCCGCCAACCCGGCCTCCCACACCGGCCACTGGCTCGCGCCCGTCCTCAACCCGGCAGCCCCGACACCACAAACCGAAACCGTCACAGCATAAGCCGTCGTTCTGCCTCTTATTCCGTTACGAGATTCTTCGCTCCGTCATTCTGAGCGCAGCGAAGAATCTCAGTATTTCGCTGGTACCGCCCAGACATCACCCTTCGTCACACCCCATCAAGCTTGTCATTCCGCAGCGCAGCGGAGGAATCTGCTTCGTTTTGCAGAATTCCCCGCAGCATCACAAACTCCGACCCTTTCACAAATTGTCATCCTGAGCATGAGCCTTTCGCCGTCTTATCGCGAAGAGGCTGCGGTTCCACTGCCTATCGATGCAGAGAGTCAAACATCCTGCAACGAAAGCGGATTCCTTCGCTTCGCTACGGAATGACAAGTTCAATAGATAGGGGAGCGGGGCGAAATAGTGGCGGGATACAATCCTGCGTACCGATGAGATGCTTCCTCACGACTGCTGCGCTTGTATCGGCTGCGCTCCTGCCCGCTCAATCCCCGCAGCCCCAGATCGATCTCGACAGCATCGACATCCTCATCCGCCGCCACATCGTCCCTCCCATACAGGAGCCCTGCGTTATCCAGGACTACCTTGGCCCCTCCGGTGCTGCACGTTACGTCAGCAAGTGCTCCATGCCGGTCCATGTCACCGTCGTGTTTGGGAATGTCGATGACGTCAAGCAGTTCGACCTTGCCCCGGCGAAGAACCACACCACGACCTTCGACATCGTCGACTATGCCAACCGCAAAGGCTCAAGCTGGTATGTCTGCCCCAAGGGTTATCAGGCGGTGGACGATAAAGGGCATCCCTTCAAGCGCCCCGTCTCGAACTATCTGTGCCGCGAGATCGGTTCTTGACCTGTACTCAGTCGCAAGAGAAAAGCAGATTCCTCCGCTATGCTGCGGAATGACAAATTCCAGGCGCAGACAGGGACTCTATACTGGATAAAGGAAAGCCCCTCCCGCCACAACACCACAAACGCGGAAGCACACGGCGAACCAGTATCTTTTGAAGGCTTTGCACGACGAAGCACGGGAGAAACCTTGACTGCCAGCACGACAGAGACGACCGAACAGACACCGCTCACCATTGGCGTCCTCGCCCTTCAGGGAGCCTACGCTGCTCATGCCGAGACCATCCGTTCGCTGGGAGCGACCCCGAAGCTGGTCCGTCTTCCCTCCGACCTTGAAGGAATCGACGGGCTCATTATGCCCGGTGGCGAGTCCACCACCATGCTCCGCTTCCTCGAGCACCGCAACTTCTTCGAGATCCTGAAGGACTTCGTCCACACGACCCCGACCTTCGGAACCTGCGCCGGAGTCATCCTTCTCGCAAAGGATGTGACCAACCCCGCGCAAAAATCCCTTGGAGCGCTCGACATCACCGTGGAGCGCAACTCCTACGGTCGCCAGATCGACTCGACTATTCTTCAGGCGGAATCGAAGATTCCGGGCGGCCCGCTGGAGATGGTCTTCATCCGTGCCCCCCGCATCACCCGCACCGGAGCCGAGGTCGAAACCATCGCCACCCGCGCCGAAGACCCCGTGCTGGTCCGCGAAGGCCACCTCCTCGCCGCGACCTTCCACCCCGAACTGGGACACGATCCACGCGTCCACCAGCTCTTTCTGGACATGGTACGCGAGGATAAAAAGAAGCGCGGCTAGCGGGAGCTGCGCCTGCTGACGCCCAGCCAGACCGCAATCGCGAGAAACTGGAGGCAGAGCGTCCACTCCACGGCAAGGTCCACCACAGAGCCCGAATTACCTCGTGTAGCCAGCGCAAGCAGGGCGAGGAACAGGAGCACCAGACCAATCCACGAGAGGGTTCTTCCATAGTGGCTCACCGGCTTCGCCGCCAATGGCTGGCGAGCAGGAACCTTCTCCGCGACCCTCGCCGCGAAATCGGACGGAATCACCGAGGAGAGATCAGAGGCGCGTTCCAGCTCCTGCACGATCTGAAGATCGAGGGCCCGAAGGCGAAGCTCAAGAGCCCGCTCTTCCCTCTCCTGCGCCGAAAGATTTACCGCTTCACCGTCGAGCATAGCGCCCCCCTTTCCTGTTCCGCCTGCACCTGCAGACGCTCACGCAGCTTCTTTCTCCCTCGATGCAGATGCGTCCGGATGGTTCCGATCGGCATCCCTAAAGCTTCCGCAATCTGCTCATAGCTTCGCTCTTCCTGGTGATAGAGCACAAGCACCGCGCGCTCGACACCGCTCAACTCCTGCAATTGCTCCTCGACGCGAAGCCGAAACTCGCGCTCCACCATCTGCTGTTCGGCGTTGCGGTCGGGGTGCTCCAGCCGCTCCTCCCACGCCGAGGTCTCCTCCGAGATCGAGATGAGAGGACGGTCCAACCGCTTGCGGCGCTTCCACTCGTTCTGCGCGACGTTGACCGCGATGCGATAGAGATAGGTCGTCACCAGCGATTCGCCACGGAAGTTTGGAAGCGCACGGTAGAGCCGCAGAAAGACCTCTTGTGCCAAGTCCTCAAGATGCTCGCGGCTTCCCAGCAACCGATACAACGTGCGGAACACCATCCCCTGGTGTTCCTGCACGACCTGCTCGAAGCTGAGATCGACGCTCACGAAAGACGTTAGACCTCGCGATAGGACGAAAGTTTCACTATGAAGAATGAAACTTAAACGCAGCCTTATTGTCTAACGCTGGCAGAAAGAGAGGTGCAAGCTATGGACGCCTTCCACAGCCCATTCATCATCCCACTGGGAGCATTCGCCGTTACCATCGTCGCCATCGTCGGTGGCATCTGGTCCGATACACTCAACAAGCGAATCCGTGCCGATCAGCGCATGGCCATGCTGGCACGCGGCATGTCCATCGACGATATAGAAAAGGTTCTCGGCAAGGTCAAGGAAGAGGAGCACCCTCCGAAAGACCCCCTGCGCAGTCTTGGAAATGCCCGTCGCGCCGGAATCCTGCTGGTCTCCTTCGGCATTGGAGTGATCTGCTTTTTCGTGACTCTCTGCGTCATCCTTGAGAAACGCCCTGTCCTCGCAGGAGCCGCGGCAGGACTGGTTCCGCTCGCCATCGGCATTGGCTTCTTTGTCGATTACAACCTGCAGAAGCGCGAGTTGTCGCGCTTCGGCATGGAGATCGGAACGGACCAGCCTCTCAGTTGAGCCCCAGCCCGCCATCCACCGCGATCAGCTGCCCTGTGATGAACGAGGTCGCCGTCGCGAAGAACAGCACGGCTTCGGCAACATCGGCGGCGGTCCCGTTCCGCTTCATCGGGGTCCTCTCCGCGAAGTGAACATATGCCTCGCCGACCTCGCCCTGCACGATCATTCCCGGCGCAACACAGTTCACGCTGACTTCCGGGGCCCACGCCTTGGCCATCACCTGCGACAGCATGTGCAGCGCGGCCTTCGAGGTGCAGTAGTGGCCGTGCGTCGCCCACGGGTGCATCCCGCCCAGCGACCCTATGTTCACAATTCTTCCATTCGTAGCTCGAAGGTGAGGCAGCGCAGCCTTCGCGACGAGGAACGGAGCGCGTGTGTTGGTCGCGAAGATGCGGTCCCACTGCTCGACGGTGATCTCTTCGAGAGCGACTGATTCAAATGCACCAGCGTTGTTCACCAGCAGGTCGAGCCGACCGAAGCGATCGGCGACCTCCGGCATCATCCGCTCGATGCTCGCCGGATCGCGAAGGTCACAGCGAACAGCAAAAGCTTCGGCCCCAAAGGCTGTCAGCTCCTCGACAGTCTGCTCCGCCTCCGCAGGCGAGTTGAGATACGTGATTGCAACGTCGGCCCCCTGCTCCGCGAGCGCAAGAGCGACGGTGCGGCCAATGCGCTTCGCCGCGCCAGTCACCAGCGCGGCCCTGCCCTTGAGCGGCTTCATGCGCGCCGATCTTTACTGTTGCGGAGCAGACGAGCTGCTCGGCGCTGGCTTCGAGGAGTCGGGCTTCGCGGAAGAATCAGGCTTCGCGTTCGGATCGGTCGACTTCGGACGGACCGGCTCCTGCACGCCAGCCTTGCGGCTCGATGCCTTACCCGAGTTGTCCACGTAGGAGGAGACCTGCTCGCGAGGACGCAGCATGGAAACATTGATCTCCTTCGTCGGCTCGTCCACCTGGAACTCCTGCGCGAAGGTCGCGTAGCCGGTCGCGATCACCTGCACGCGCACCAGAGAGCCGGTCGGGATGATGTCGATGGAGACCTTGCCATCAGGGTCGGTCTTCACCTCGAGGTTGCCGATGTCCTTGCCGTCCTTGAAGGGGTTGAAGATGACGGCGGCGTTCATGATGGGCTTGCCGTTTGAATCCTTCTTCACCACCACCGTGATCTTCGAGGTCTCCGGTGGGGGCTTGTACTTGCGGCCATGCCGTTCAGGCGACTGCTCGGCCAGCAGGCTGGACGCAGTCAATACGACACCGATGCAGACGGGAGCGATACGGAAAAGGAGGTTACGGCGTGACGACATCATGGGACGTATTTTACGCCTCCATGAACCGAACCGTAACCTCCTCATTCAGAGCCAGTGATTTCCGGAGAATCACTTCCCGGTCGCGGGAAGCCTACGGATCTTGATGTCGCGGAAGCGAACGGTATCGCCGTGGTCCTGCAACAGGATGTGGCCGTCCGACGCTTCTCCGAAACCCTTGAAGTTATGGAACTTGCTCAGGGAGATGGCCTCGCGGAAGGAAGGGGCGGAACGGTCGTACTCCAGCACCTTCACGCCGTTGAGCCAATGCTCGCCGTGATTGCCACGCACGACGATGCGGGCCGTGTTCCACTCGCCGATGGGACGCACGGGCGTCTTCACCGTGGGCGGAAGAATGTCGTAGAGCGAGGCGGTCTTGCGGTCGCCGTTGCGTCCGAGCTTCGCATCGGGATGAACGTCGTCGTCAAGAAGCTGGTATTCAAAACCGATGACCGATTTGGCAGCCGCGTTGACCTGGTCGTTGACGAAGTACTTGACGCCGCTGTTGGCTCCACGCGTGAGTTGGAAGTCGACGGTCAACTCGAAGTTCTCGAAGATGTCGTCGGAGACGATGTCTCCGTGGTGCGAGGGAGACGAGAGCAGCGTGAGGACGCCGTCCTTAATTTCAGGCCCAGTTACGGGCTTCTGAGGATCTTCCGCGCTGTGCCATCCGCGCATGGTGGAACCATCCCACAGAAGCTTCCAGCCGGAAGACTTCTCCTGCGGGGAAAGGGTGTTGTTTTGTGCATGAACGGAGGGGATCAGGGTGAAAAGGACTGCGCTGAAAAGGAAGAACGGCTTCATGGAGGGAATACTACACGAAGCGCGTGTGATCAGAGTGATAACCCACGCCATAACAACGGTATATTCACGAAATATGCTCCTGCCGGAGAAGCTCCTCGACCCTGCTTCTGACCTCATTGCGTATTGCCCGGACTTCTTCGATGGGCAATCCTTTCGGATCGCGAAGCGGCCAGTCGTCGCGGCGCAGACCTGGAACATAAGGACATTGATCGCCGCATCCCATTGTGATGAGAAGCTGTGCGTCCTTTGCCAGTTCTTCCGTTAACTTCTGCGGCTTTGCGTTGCTGAGGTCGATGCCAGTCTCCTGCATCACCTGTTGCACCTCGGGATGGACGCGCTCTCCCGGCTGCGTGCCTGCTGAGATCGCCTCCGCCTTCTGCCGGTCCGCAAGTTGGTTGAAGAATGCCGCCGCCATCTGGGAGCGTCCGGCGTTGTGTATGCAGGCGAAGATTACTTTGAGCAAGATGTTTCTCCGATCTAAGAGCAGCAGCCCGGCGCACAGCAGGGTTCAGCATTCGCTTTTTCGGTTTTAGCCTTCGGTTTGATGGCGTAGATTTTTACACTCGCTGCGGCTGTGTTCACGTCGTACCTGCTGAGGAGCTCTGAAAGCTCTGCGTGCAGCGTGGGGTCGCCTGGAGATGTGCAGCAGGAGCTTTCTTCCATCGCCGGGGAGCAGCAACCCGATTGGCTCTCCACCTTCGCGTATGCGTTCAGGTCTGCACCGCTGTCCACGATCTCAACGTGCTCGAAGCCAGCGGCGAGCAGCCCGGACCGGTAGTCGTCCATGCGGATAGCTCCGGCGATGCAGCCCACATAGGCAGCCATGCTGCTGGCGACAGCTTCGGGCAGTTCTTTCTTGAGAGCAATGTCGCTTACTGCAAGACGTCCGCCGGGCTTGAGAATGCGGAAGATCTCCCGAAACACCGCAGGCTTGTCCGGCGCGAGATTCAGAACACAGTTCGAGATCACGCAATCGACCGAAGCATCCGGCAGAGGAATGTTGTCGATGGTTGACTGGTGAAACTCCACGTTCGTATATCCAGCCGAGGCAGCGTTCGCTCTTGCGCGTTCAATCATGGCCGGGGTCATGTCAATGCCAATGGCTCGCCCCTGAGGCCCTACCTGCTTCGCCGCCAGAAATACGTCCAGGCCGCCGCCTGAGCCGAGGTCCACGACCACCTCACCCGCTCGGAGATGCGCCGTAGCCGTGGGATTGCCGCACGACAACCCCATGTTGGCCTCAGCCGGGATGGAGGTGAGCTCCTCTGCGGTGTACCCGAAGGCTTCCGCAAGAGCCTTTACTCCTTCATCGTTGCTGGAAAGGCCGCTCTCTGCCACTGCTCCATACTTCGAACGGACGGATTCAAGAATCGCTGTCATGCCTCACCTCTCGACGAAATCATATTCGTCAAAGTGAATATATCCATTGCAAACAGATTCGTCAAAGCGTATATATTCTCTATGCCACGTAAAGTCGCATTCGACATGCTGCAGTTCTTTCAGGCGCTGGGAGACAGCACCCGCCTCCGCCTGCTCAACCTGATGGGAGACCAGGAGGTCTGCGTCTGCTACTTCGTGGAGATTCTTGGAGCCCCGCAGCCAAAGATCTCGCGCCATCTTGCTTATCTGCGGAACTCCGGTGTCGTGTCGGCCCGGCGCGAGGGCAAGTGGATGCACTATCGCATTGTGATGCCTCCGCATGATGGCGCGGCGCAGATACTTCGGCAGACACTCGATTGGCTGAAGGACGACAAGGCGATGCAGGCGGACCGGGCGCGTCTTACAAAGGCCTGCTGCTCCCCCGCAAAGTATGCGCTGGATGGTGCTCCCGTTCCGACTGCCATCTCCGGGCAGTGCTGCGAGGCCTGCGCATGAATACGACCGCGACGCAGGGTGGAACGTGCGCTCCGGCACAACGAAAACGGTTGTCGTTTCTGGACCGCTATCTCACCCTCTGGATCTTTCTTGCGATGGCGGCGGGTGTGAGCATCGGACACTTCTTCCCCGGCTCTTCCTCTTTCGTGAACCGCTTCCAGAGCGGGACGACGAATCTCCCCATCGCCATCGGACTGATCGTGATGATGTTTCCTCCGCTGGCCAAGGTACGCTACGAAAAGCTCGGAGAGGTCTTTCGCAACCGCCGCGTGCTGGGGCTGTCGCTGGTGCAGAACTGGATTGTCGGCCCAGTGCTGATGTTTGCGCTTGCAGTCGTCTTTCTGCGAAGCGAGCCGGCGTACATGCGCGGCCTGATCCTGATCGGAATTGCACGGTGCATTGCGATGGTGCTGGTCTGGAACGAGCTTGCGGAGGGAGATACGGATTACGTCGCCGGGCTGGTTGCAATCAACAGCGTCTTCCAGGTTCTGTTTTACAGCGTCTATGCGTGGATCTTCCTGACTGTTCTGCCCGGTTGGCTTGGGCTTCCGGGAAGCGTTGTGCAGATTGGCATCGGACAGATTGCGGAGAGTGTCGGGCTGTATCTCGGTGTGCCGTTCGTGGCGGGCTTCGTTACGCGATACGTGCTCCTCAAAGCCAAAGGCGAACAGTGGTACACAACCCGTTTTGTGCCGCGCATTAGTCCCTTCACGCTGATTGCACTGCTCTTCACTATCCTGGTCATGTTCTCTCTCAAGGGCGACCTGATCGTGCGCCTGCCGCTGGACGTGGTGAAGATTGCCATCCCGCTGGCCATCTACTTCCTCATAATGTTTCTGGTGAGTTTCTTCATGGGGCGATGGCTGGGAGCGGACTACGCGCAGTCGGCCACGCTGTCGTTTACCGCTGCCGGGAACAACTTTGAGCTGGCGATTGCAGTCGCTGTTGCGGTCTTCGGGCTTAGCTCCGGCGAGGCCTTTGTCGGAGTTGTGGGACCGTTGATCGAGGTTCCAGCGCTCATCGGGCTGGTCAATGTCGCGTTCTGGCTGCGGAAGCGGATGCGCTGGTCAGCAGCGTAGCAGGAAGCTAAATCCAGTCGGCGACGATCCGGTTCTTCCCTGCCCTCTTGGCGGCGTACAGCAGATCATCCGCGCGTCGGAGCGCCTGCTCCAGACTCTCTCCGGCGTTGATCTCGACGACGCCGAAGCTTGCCGTCACGGTCCGCTCGTTGAGGTTTCCTTCTCCGAACTCCGTGCTGGCAATCTCTTCACGAAGCCCCTCCGCAGCCCTATATAGCTGGGACTGGTTGAGGCCGCTCAGAAGCACGGCGAACTCCTCTCCTCCGAAGCGGGCGACCGAGGCCGCATCAGCCTCGTGAACAAACTCCCGCAATAACGAGCCGATCTGAGACAGAACCGCATCTCCTCCGTGGTGTCCGTAGAGATCGTTGATCGATTTGAAGTCGTCGATATCGAAGAGAATCAGACTCTGCACCTGGTCTTTTGCCTTCGCGGTTTGCCTCTCCGCAAGCTCTTCGAAGCCGCGCCGGTTCAAAAGTCCGGTCAGCGAGTCGGTCGTCGCCTTCTGATGCAGAGCAGCGATGATGTCAGCCCCAATAGCGGTCAACAACAGCAGACCGATCAGGACCATAAAGACGAGGAGGGAGAGGTTCAGCCAGACGGAAAATCGAAATTCCATCATCCTGCGGATGATGGCGATATCCTGCGTGTCTTCCAAGTGCTCGACGCTGAAGACCGTGCGCGGAAAAAACTGGAGAGCAAAGAGGAGAAGAGCCCAGAACAAGGAGCGATCGAGAAAGCGATGCGCCTCCTTTCTCATCCTCAGAGCTGTCACGAGCAGCAGGAAAGCCAACCCGAAGTTCAGCACGTAAACCCGGCCATCGAGCCAGAGAACGCCATAGTAGAAATAGGCGCTTCCGGCAACGATGAAGAGAGCCACTGCGAAGTTGAACAGGCGGTTCGACCGAAGTTCCAGGCGTCTTAGCACCCCTTCCGCAAATACCAGGGTCGCCGACGTATAAAAAACCGTGGAGACGACCGAATTGATTCCCAAATTACGAGGGATCAATAAAATCTGCGACAGAAACGCCACTCCGAACAACAGAAATGCAGATGCCAGCCACAAAAGATAGCGAAGCATCTTCCATCGCGTCCAGATTCCGAAAAAGAGCACGGAAAAGAAAAACGCAATGACGGGTACGGAAAATGCCAGCACACGGATGCCTGTCGCTGGTGGAGAAGTCGCGATTTCCCATGCCTCCGGAAGGTCGTTCCTCTTCCATTCTAAGGGGATAGCCTCTGCGGAAAGCCTCGCTCAGCTTGACGGCACCTTGCGCGACTTTCACTCACATTTCATCTTCCGCAGGTTGACACGGCTAAGACCACTGGCCTATCGTTAGCAATCGGAAGCATTGAGTGCTAACCTTTGCGTCTCCCTCCCGAAGTCCGGGGCGCAAGGGCTAGCGATTCCAACAATTTGCATCGGTTTAGAGGCGTTTGCGCCTCCCGGCCGATGTCCGGTTTCACCTCGGCGGAGACTCTCTGCCGGGCAAACAAATGCAACAAGGAGAGTAATAATGGCGAAGACATTTACACCGCTGCATGATCGCATCCTGGTCCGCCGCGTCGAAGAGGGCGAAACCCTTCGCGGCGGCATCATCATCCCCGACTCTGCCAAGGAAAAGCCGCAGCAGGGTGAGGTGATCTCGGTTGGCAAGGGCAAGTCGAACGACGAGGGCAAGGTGTTCCCGCTCGACGTCAAGGCTGGCGACCAGATCCTCTTCGGCAAGTACTCCGGCACCGAGATCAAGCTCGACGGCGAAGAGTTCCTCATCATGCGCGAAGAGGAAGTCCTCGGCATCCTCAAGTAGGTCCTTCGCCGACGGCGAATGGCGGCTTCGCCGCATTCCCGGCTGTGACAAGGATGTGATTGAGCGGTGATTCCGCTGAAACTTTACAAATTTCTGACCGGCGTTGTCGCCGGGAAAATAGGAGCAACACAATGGCAAAGCAGATTCTGCATGGAGAAGATTCGCGTCAGGCGATCCTGCGTGGTGTCAACATTCTGGCCGACGCGGTGAAGGTTACGCTCGGTCCGAAGGGACGCAACGTCGTCATCGAGAAGAAGTTCGGTTCGCCCACGATCACCAAGGACGGCGTGACCGTCGCCAAGGAGATCGAGATCGCTGACCCGATCGCCAACGTCGGCGCTCAGCTCGTCAAGGAAGTCGCTTCGAAGACCTCCGACATCGCTGGTGACGGAACCACCACCGCCACCGTGCTCGCACAGGCCATCTTCCGTGAGGGCGTGAAGACCGTCGCCGCTGGTGCGAACCCCACCGCTCTCAAGCGCGGTATCGACAAGGCCGTCGAGGCCATCATCGGTAAGCGCGATGAGCAGGGCGTGGTTGTGGGCGGAGCTCTCTCCGAGCTTTCGAAGCCCGTCTCGGGCGACATGATCGCCCAGGTCGGAACCATCTCGGCCAACTCGGACGCGCAGATCGGAACCATCATCGCCGAGGCGATGAAGAAGGTCGGCAAGGACGGCGTCATCACCGTCGAAGAGTCGCGCACGATGGAAACCCAGCTCGACGTCGTCGAGGGCATGCAGTTCGACCGCGGCTACCTGTCGCCCTACTTCGTGACCGATGCGGAGCGCATGGAAGCCGCTCTCGAGAACCCCTACATCCTCATCTATGAGAAGAAGATCTCGTCGATGAAGGATCTGCTGCCCCTGCTGGAGCAGATTGCCCGCACCGCCAAGCCGCTCGTCATCATCGCTGAGGACGTGGACGGCGAGGCGCTCGCAACCCTCGTGGTCAACAAGCTGCGCGGCACCCTGAACGTCGCGGCCGTCAAGGCCCCCGGCTTCGGCGACCGCCGCAAGGCTATGCTGCAGGACATCGCAATCCTGACCGGCGGCAAGGCGATCACCGAAGACCTCGGCATCAAGCTCGAGTCCGTCAAGATCGAGGACCTCGGCACCGCCAAGCGCGTCACCATCGACAAGGACAACACCACCATCGTTGATGGCGGCGGCAAGGGTTCCGAGATCGAGGGCCGCGTGAAGGAGATTCGCGCGCAGGTTGAGAAGACCACCTCCGACTACGACCGCGAGAAGCTGCAGGAGCGTCTTGCCAAGCTGGTTGGCGGCGTGGCTGTCATCAAGGTCGGTGCAGCCACCGAGACTGAGATGAAGGAGAAGAAGGCCCGTGTCGAGGACGCGATGCACGCGACCCGCGCTGCGGTTGAGGAAGGCATTGTCCCCGGCGGCGGTGTGGCCCTGGTTCGCGCCACCGTTGCGGTCGACGCCATCATCAAGACCCTTGAGGGTGACGAGAAGATCGGTGCTTCGATCATCCGCCGCGCCATCGAGGAGCCGCTGCGCATGATCGTCTCGAACGCGGGCGAAGAGGGCGCTGTCGTGATCGGCAAGATCCTTGAGTCCAAGGAGACGAACTTCGGCTACAACGCCGGAACGGGCGTCTACGAGGACCTGGTGAAGGCCGGCGTCATCGACCCGACCAAGGTCACCCGCACTGCCCTGCAGAACGCGGCGTCGATCTCGGGCCTGCTGCTCACCACCGAGGCCATCATCTCCGAGATCCCGGAGAAGAAGGAAGCCCCGGCCGGTGGACACAACCACGGCGGCGGCATGGACGGCATGTACTAGTCCTTCACGAACGGCGAAACGCGCCTTTGGCGCAAACCAGAACGGCCTCGGAAATTTCCGAGGCCGTTCCCTTTTTATCTCGCAAACTTCTATATCCTTATCGCGTAGAAATAAACCTTCCAAAGTGGAGTTTGAAGATGACGATCTCGCGAAGAGAGTTCTCGAAGCTGGGTGCGTTGGGGATTGCGGCACATACACTGTCGTCGGTTCCTGTGTTGGGACAGGCGGCTCCGAGGAAGATTGGGTATTGCGTTATCGGGCTGGGGCGCATCGCAGACCATCACATGCGCGCGATTGCTCAGGGAACAAGCTCGAAGGTGACAGCGCTGGTGAGCGGGCATCGTGACAAGGCTGAGAGGATCGCGGCTCAGTATGGAGTACCGACGAGCTCCATCTACAACTACGAGAATATGGATCGTATCCGCGAGAACAAGGAGATCGATGCAGTCATCGTCTGTCTTCCGAACAGTATGCACGCGGAGTACACGATTCGGTCGGCGAAGGCTGGGAAGCATGTGCTGTGTGAGAAGCCGATGTCGGTGACGGTCTCCGAGGCTGAGCAGATGATTGCGGCGTGCAAGGCGGCGAACGTGAAGCTGTTGATTGCGTATCGTCTTCACTACGAGCCGACGAACCGGAAGGCGATCAAGATGATTCGTGATGGAGTGATCGGCAAAGTCGAGGTCATCGATAGCGCGAACGGTTTCAACATCGCTCCAGGAGAGTGGCGTTCGGATCGGAAGCTGGCGGGTGGCGGGCCGCTGATGGATGTGGGGATCTATTCGCTGAACGCTACGCGCTACCTGACGGGCGAGGAGCCGGTGCAGTTTACGGCGATTGCAACGACGCCGGATCAGGACGGGCGCTTCAAGGGAGTCGAGGAGAATCTGGCGTGGACGATGCGCTTCCCTTCCGGTGCGTTGGCGAGTTGCTCGACGACTTACGGTGGTTCGATGGGGAGTTACTACAAGGTCTTCGGTTCAAAGGGATGGCTGGAGGTCGGGTCGTTCAATTACGAGGGGCTGCGGTTGCAGGCGAGCTACCGGACCGCTCCGGGAGTTCCTCCGACGAAGATCGACGAGGCAAACACGGAGAAGGATCCGATGCATTTTGTCCGGCAAGTCGATCACTTCAGCCGCTGCATCCTCGAGAACCGCACGCCGGACACTCCTGGTGAGGAGGGTCTGACGGACATGCGGCACATCGAGTCGATCTACAAGGCAGCCGGTCTTACTCTTGGCTGACGGCCTGCTGGGTTGCGGTGAGGCGGGTTCCGGGACGGACGTTGCCCGGAGCCTGCAGCTTGGTTGACTTGAGCGAGGTGGAAACTCTCAGGTCGACGAGGTTGTTGCCGTGCAGCGTGGCGGGGAAGGTCGCGACGTAGCTTTCGGCGAGAGCCTTCTTGAAGCGGTCGAAAAAGGGCGCGATCGAGACGGGACTCCAGGTTCCCTGCATGTAAGCGACTCCGCCGGTCTCGGCTCCGAGCTTGGTGAGGTAGCTCTGGCCGCTGAAGCTGGCCGCGCCGCCGCGGATTCCGGCGTCACCGTAGTAGATCGAGTAAACCGGCACTCCGGCTCGCTGGGCGTCGCGGATGGCGTTGTCTACGTAGGGGCTGCCCTGGTTCATCGGGCTGACGCTTCCGTTATAAGGATCGACACCGTTGGTCAGCATGATGACGAAGCGGGCCTTCGGGGTGCGGATGGCTCCTTCGGAGGCAGAGCCGCCGGGCCAGTTCTTGACGAAGTCGGAGAGACAAAAGTAGGGACTGGCGCTGATGCCGGGGGCGCCCATCGGCATCCTCAGGTTCTGCGCGGCGGCGGCGTGGTCGGTGGTGAAGGGCTGGGCAGCGACGACGCGGCCGTTCTGCATGTAGCCGATGAGGACGGCGACTCCATCGGGGAGGGTTTGGATGAAGCTGCGGATGTCGCCGAGCTGGCGTCCGACCGAGGTGCGGAGGCCGTCGTCGATGAGCAGGGCGATCTCGGCCCCCTGAGGGGCGACCGGGGCGACGGAGGCGAGCTGGGCGTCGTGGCCGCCGACCTTCACCTTGAGGTTCTGGGTGGTGAGGGGCTGCGGAGACTTCGAGTCGACGGCGACGATGGCCTGGGTCGGCACGGGGCCTTCCTGGGCGTAGAGGAGCGGGGAGGCAAAAATGGTACTCGCAAGGAATAGTGTTCGGATGGTCATGGCCATATCCTTTCTTCTCCTTCTTTAGACGCGTCTTCGGGGGATAGGACTCTTACCTGTACCTAAGCAAGACCTTGGAAGGAAAGATTTTAGTGTGGCGCTTCCCTTTCCATGATCGATCTATCTTGCACCCTGCAACCCCACATCTGACAATAAGGCCGCGAGATATGGGGCCCCACACTGATGACGGTTTGGAGAAGCAGATTTCTCCGCTGCGCTGTGGAATGACAAGTTCGTGAGGTAAGGGTGACAGGGAAATTACAAGGGAGCACAGGCGAAATGCGTGATTCTTCCCTTCGCGTCGCTCGACGGTCAGAATGACGGGTGAAGTGTGGGCGGAACGACGGTTGGTGCAAAAAGAGGCTCCGGTTTTGTCCGGAACCTCTTCCCTTTCTTCATTTGCCTGACGCTTCTAGTTGTTGCCTCCCACGCGGAGCTTGAGGCCCGTGCGGAAGGTGAACGGAAGCGACGTGTAGCCGATGGGGCCGATGTGCTGCTGTGAAAGCAGATTCCCCAGATCGGCGAAGACGGTGACGTGGCGATTGACCACATAGGTTCCATAGGCGTCGAGTTTGGCAAAGCCGTGGTCGAGGTTGCGGTTGGGCAGCAGCAGCGTGTTGCCTCCGTCCTGATCGGAGAAGGAGAGGAAGGTCGAGTCGTCGGAGCGACTGGCGAAGGCTCCTTTGAACGCTGCTGAGAACTTCGTCGTGGTGTACTGGGCGGCGAAGAAGCCGGTCTGCGGAGGACGGCGGAAGGGGCGCTGTCCCACCAGAGCGTACGAAGAGCCGATGGGGACGCCAGGGAGGTTGGGATTCTCGACGGCGGTTCCGTTGGCGATGGCGTCCGACGAGAAGGACTGCTCGACCAGGGAGGCAAGGTAGGTGTAGCCGCCGCGTACCAGAATGCTACGCGTGGGGGCGAACTGAAGCTCGCCTTCAAAGCCCTGCGCACGGTAGGCGAGGGTGTTCAGCAGAGCGCCGAAGAGCTGTGCGGTACTGGTGTCGATGCCGAAGACCTGTTTCAGCGTGCCGGAATCGACGAAGTCCATCTGGTGGCTGAACTGGTTGTGGAAGTATCCCGCCTTGAGGATGAGTTTCTCGGAGAGGATGTTCTGATCGACGCCAACGTCAAAGGTGCGGGAGCGCAGAGCCTGAAGAGGCTTGACGTTGTAGGCAGTGATGAGGTCGGTGGAACCGGCGTCAGAGAGTTCCTTATATAGAGACTGAAATTCGCTCGAGAGCGAAGGCTCCTGCACGCCGGTCGCGGCGTTGGCACGGAGCTTGGTTCCGTGAAGGAAGCCGGGGCCGGGACGCACGGGAACCCATGCGAGGCCGAAGCGCGGAGTTCCGGCAGTTCCGTAGAGGTTGTTGCGCTGGATGGCTCCCCCGAGAGAGTAGAAGAGCCGGTTCTTCACATCGCCCTGGAACTGGAGGGTGTACTGGAAGTTGGTCCGCTGGGTCTTATCGAAGGTGAAGAAGGCGGGATTGTTGGAAGAGCCGCGTTCGTCCTCGTAGCGAAAACCGAAGAGCCCGATGAAGTGCGGCGAGAAAGTGTAATCGGACTGGAAGTACAGCTCATCGCGGAGAGATGCAAGATCGTTGCCGGTGGGAAAGCTGGTTCCATTGAGGAAGGAGGCGCGGCCCGTGGCGGTGTATCCGTTGGCTCCGCGGATGGTGACGGTGTTGCCGTAGTAGTCCGGGAAGGGGCCGAAGGAGGAGGGCACCATCAGAAGCTCTCCGACGGGCTGGAAGAGGACAAGCTGCTCGCGCTTGCGGGCGATGCCGTAGCGGACGAGATTGTGCCAGTTATTGTGGCGATTCTCGATCGTCGCTCCGGAGTAGAGATCCTGGTCGGCCTGCTTGCCATCGGAGGAGACGAGGTAAAGCTCGTGCGCGCCGGGGACACCGGTGGCCGAGACTCCGTTGCGGATGGTGAAGCGCAGCGAGGTGTTCGCCGTGAAGTTGAAGCCGAGGTTCGCCGCGCTGGTGGCCGCGTGGAAGCGGTCGAGCGGGAGCGAGTTCGAAGAGTCGAAGCGCGAGAAGGCTCCGTAGTAATCGAGACGGTTGTGCGCACCGCCGAGGGTGACCTCGTTGCGGTAGGTGTGGAAGTTTCCGGCGTCGCCCGAGTAGTTAAGGATGGCGCGCGGAGTGGCTCCGCGAGGAGTGGTCAGGTTCACGACCGAGGCGAGGGCGTCGGAGCCGTAAAGGACGCTGTTGGGACCGCGGTAGGCCTCGAAGCCGTCGAGGGCGGTAGAGGAGACGGTGCCGAAGTCGAAGCGTCCTCCAACGTCTTCGGCAGTGATGCCGTCGACCATGACCTTGTTGGCGTCGGAGTTTCCGCCGCGCACAAAGAGCGAGGTGACTCCACCGTACTGGCCGGTCTGAACGGCGGCGATGCCGGGAGACTGGCGGAGGTCGTCGGTGATGCCAACGCGCGCCTGGAGGACGCTGAACGGAACGAGGCTGATGGCGGAGCTGGCCTGCTGGATCGGCGTGGGGATGCCGGTCGCGGTGACGGTCATCTGCGCGGTGACGGAGGCGATCTCAAGTGTGACGTTGCGTGTGACGAGGTCGGTGCGTCCACCGTAGAAGGCCTGGCCAATGCCGGAGGTGAAGGTGGGCGCAGTGGTCAGGAGAAGGAAGCGACCGGTGGCGGTGCTGCGGATCTCAAAGGAGCCGTCTGAGCCGCTGCGAGCGCTGCCGACGATCTGCTTGTTCTGGATGAGTTGAACGGCTGCTCCGGGGACGGCTGCTCCGAGAGGATCGGTGACAGTGCCGCGGACGATGACGGCTTCGGAGGAGACGGCGGCGAAGGAAAGGATTGCGGCGGCAAAAAAGCGGCGAAGGACGTGCGAGGCCGCAGAGGGACGCTCGGGTGCGTGCATGAAGATCAACTCCTCGTTCCCCCCTCGGGAACGTGGCTGTTGTGCGACAACGGAACCGGTCTCCTGACTGTCGCGTTTCATGCCTGCCGGATGTGGCGGCTCCCTTCCCGATTGGTCAGTGGGGGCGGCCGGGCGGCGTTCGCCTCGCTAGCGCGAAGGCGCGCGAGTCACAGTTGCGGGGCAGTGGCGGGGTTTCACCGCGCTTCCCGAACATTCCGTTGCGGTACAAGTATGTGTCGGCGGCTCGGGAGGCTCTTGAAGGCTCGAGCCGCAGGTTAATGCTGTGTTTCAAGTTTGAGGCATGGGAGGGGCGAAGTCAAAAGACGGTCGACGAAGTTCTCAGGCCATACCAAATCCCTCGATCCGTTCTCGGTATGGCCCGGTTTTATCTCAACGCGGCATCAACTGGATGAAGGTATGGCGTATCCAACGCCGGCGCGCAAATCCAAGCCCAATGCCTGCAAGAATCGACGCGCACCAGAAGATAATCAATGATGTCATGTGCTCTCTGGCCAGTTGACGATAGGAACGCGCCATCTCCGCAACTCGGACATAGGTTACCTTGTATCCGTTGAGATAGTTGGGAAGAGCTGTCTTCGACACCTTTGGCTGAGAGGCCGGAACCGCAGGTGAGGGTTTTGGCTTCGAGGTCGCTTTCTTGTAGACCTGATCGAACTGCTTTATCTCTTTTGTGCTGAGATGAGATCGCGGCAACTCCTTCGCATCCGAAACCACCTGCCGGGCAAGCTTCTGGTTGCCGCAGATGTTCGCGGAGCACGCTACCCCGTGCGTAGCAACATTCTTCACAAACTCCTTCAGGAGCTGCTGCTTTTCTTCCGGAGCAAACTTATAGACGCCCTGACGATCCACCTCAAGAAGACGCCCGAGAAGCGCCTGGCGAGCAGCAGGGTTCGATTGCTCCATAAATTTCTGGACCCCGAGTTTGTACTCGTCCGCGACATAGACGTCGTACATCTTCTTCCAGACCTCAGGCGATACCGTCTCGGGCGCAGTCGCCTGCCAGCCATAAAGGTTTTCGGTAGCCTTCATCATCTCGCGTGCTCCCGAGTAGCCTTCTTTCTGCATCTCTTCGATCCACTTCGGATTCCAGTTGCGAGCATTCAGCTCGGTTGCGATGAACTCCTTCGCACCCTGAACCTTCTCCTGCCCAGGGTGACGGAGATCATTGAACATCAACTCTGGCTTAGCTCCTGTTGTGGCGGAGGCAATTCGCAGTCCCCCCATGTACTGGTAAACATCATCGTTGTCCACAGAGCCATAGAGGTTAGAAGAACGACTGTGAAGGATCGTCTGATTGCCCTTGAGCTGTTCCTGTAAAAGTTTGGGAACTGTGGCGCCCCAGGTCTTCTCCGAGTAGACATAGTTCATCTTGCTCAAATAAAGCTCCGCCATCGTCTCTGGCTCATCCTTGTCCCGGCTCTGTTCTACCATGTTGCTCAAACCGAAGCCATAGGAACCTGGAGCGGAAGCGAAAACCCTGGCTCCCGCCAGTTCTTTTGCCTGATCCGCAGGCACACCATTTGCAAGTAATGCCTGCTCGACCGCTTTCGTCTGTCGACTGATGGGATTGTCGCCAGCTGAGGCCGCGAGACGAGAGGCTCGATCCAGCATGACGATCTTCTCCGCTAAACCATCGCGATAGAGTCCGCTTGCGGTAAAGACGACGTTGACGCGTGGGTGCCCAAGTTGCGCGTCAGGAATGAGACTCATCCGATCGACCACTCCGCGACCATTCCACTCAGGCTGAACGCCCATCAGGTACATGGCCTCTGCCTCCATCGCGCCCTGATTCCTGCCGGTCTCCCCCTGCCAGAGGATCATGGAGATGTGATCCGGAAGGGTGCCGTGTGCTTTCTTGTAAGCGGCAAGAAGCTTGTCGCCCATCTTCTTGCCAAGCTCCCATGCTGCGCGCGTTGGAAGTTGCGCCGGATCTCCCTGATGCAGATCTCTTCCGCTGGGCAAGGCATCTGGCACTCCAAGCGGATCTCCCACCGGACCACTCGGCAGATACTCCGCCTGAAGCACCTTCGGAAGTTCCGCTAGTTCTCTCGCAGGAGAGAGGTGAAGATCCTGAAGCCACTTCTGAGCATCCTTGATTGCCTGAAGGCTCTTATTCCGTATCCTGGGATCAAGTGACTGCGGCACGTCGGGCATCTGTCCGGCGAAGATTTCGTCGTTCCACGATTGCAGATAGGACTCAACCTGCTTCTTCTCATCGGGCATAAAACTATTCCCGAGAAACGAAAGCAGTCCAGCCCTCTGCCGATCTTCCGAAGGCATCTGGCCCAGGGTTGGCAACCCAAGGGGGATCGGGGCTTCTTCTACCGAATCCAGAAATGCGATCGCTCTTTCCATGCAGTCGTCTGGCTTCGAAGGATCGAGTGAGAGTTGTTTGGTGAGCCCCAGGTGATCCAGCTCTGCCAGTGCCTTTGTTTCGTACTCCTGTGCAAGCGCGGGAGCCGTCTCGTGCGTCTGCTCCCACTGACCGAGCAGATCGTTCAGGGGAAGGAAACGGGGCTCAAGACCAGCGCGAACAAGGATGGGAGTGAGGTGAGAGATCAGGACAGCGGCAGAGCGACGTCTTGCCTGAAGCGCTTCACCGCCACCATCCATAATGTAGTAGTTCACATTCGGAAGATCGCCGAGCAAGACCTCAGAGGTATCACTTCCCGACTGTCCAGCATTCTTTCCCGGCAACCATTCCAGGGTTCCGTGACGCCCCATGTGAATCACCGCATCCGCTCCAAAGGCATGCCTGTACCAAAGATAGGAAGCTACATAGCCGTGATGGGGAGGCAGAGTCGAGCTATGCTGCACGGCCGTGTATTCGGCGAAAGAAGATCGCAACAGCTGCGGGCCAAGAAAAACATTTCCTAGATGGATGCCAGGGATCACGAAGAACTTCTCTCCCTTCGCGTTCTTCCATGTCATCAGCGTTGCGTCTTCGGGCTTTCCCCAACGCTCATTGATCGCATCCTGAAACTGCTTCGGAGTCTCGCGGAACCACTTCTCGTACTCTCGCACAGGCAACAAAGTAGCTCCCCCCTTGCGGACCATCGCATCCAATTCGCCCGGAGCCCAGTTCTCTACATTGCGTCCTACTTTGTCCAGCTGAGCAAGGATCTCTTCAGAAGCTGGAATGGTCTCTCCAGTCTTATACCCAGCATCGTGCAGCGTCTGCAGCACAGCTCGAATGCTGGGAGCGAGATTAAGATAACTGGCTCCGAGGTTTCCTTTGCCCGGAGGGTTGTTGTAATAAAGGACCGCGAGCTTCTTCTCTGCATTCGACTTCTCAGCGAGAGTGACCCAGCGTTTCGCTCTAAGCGCTGCAGCATGAACTCGCTCTTCAATGGGTGCGTTCACGGTCAAACCTGTCTTCGAATCATTCTCGGTCGTCGACACAAGAATCGGCTCTGTTGCGCCATTCATCTCAGGCATGCTGAGCATCGTCGCAATTCGATCCGGTGTAACTCCCTTGTCCGCCTTCTCCCACTCTTTACGACTCTGACGAGTCGTCATCAAATCCATTACATGGATATTCTGTTTTTCGAGATAGACGCGATCTTCGGGCTTTGCGAGAGCAAGCGTGAACATCATCATCACCCGTACCGGATCCGTTGAGGGCTGATTGAAGACAGGAACAAGGGAGCTATGCGGCGTTCCATAGACGCCAGCCGCAGCTAGCCCTTGCCTCTCAAGCTCGCGCAACAGCGCATCGATGACCGAGGTGTCCTGATCCTTCAGGTAGGTGTAGAAGAAGTTGACGGTAACAAGCGCCCCCTGATGAGGCTTCGCCTGCCTGTACCACTTCAAATACTCGTCAAGATTTGAGAATGGATGAGGAGCATCCGGGTGATAGACCCCCATCCTGGCAACCTGCTCGAGTGGAGGAACGGGCGTGTCCCTGGGGCCGCCACCAGCGACATAGAGAAGAGTAAGCATCCCTAACAAATTCCGCTCGCCTCCGTTATTCCAGTAAGGCATCAGCTTTGCGGTCAGGGGCATCGCTGGTGCGATCCCCCAACCGCGATCGAGAAACTCCGGAACATCGGTGGACACCTTCATTCCACGCTTCACCGCATCGAGCCCAGCATCCTTCATCCGATCCAGGAATTCGGAAGATGGATGCTGGAAGAAGACAGCTCTTGCCTGCGAAAGTCGCTGCGGAGTCACCTCCTCCTCACGGAGAACCTCACAGCTACAGGCCTCCTTCCCGAACTTCTCCTCAAACGCTTTCAATGCAATTGGAAGCACCTGGGAGTTGTGGACGACCACCATTACATTCGGCTTCGAGGCCTGCCCAAAAGCAGCTACCGTGAGCAAGACATGCAGGATAAGCGTGTTGAACCGTAGTCTCATCGTTCACCTTAGAAGTGCACTCTCGTGCCGATAAACAGTGATCGACCGAGCGAGTTGTAATAGAGGAAGTACTTTCTGTCCAGCATGTTGTCCGCGTTGGCGACGATAGAGATATGGCGCGTCGCCTCGTAGGTCACGGTGCCATCCATCTCGAAGAAGAGATCGTAACTTCCGGGAACGTTGTGGACCGTGTCCGTATTGGTGTCGGTCGAGTACACAGGACTTACATAGCGTCCAGTCCAGTTGAAGATGAAATGCTTCGGTGTCGCGGTCGCCTGATAACTCAACATGTGCGCCGGAACATAAGGAAGGCTCTTCCCTACTGTCGTCGGCAGACTTGGATTACTCAGGATGATCGAGTTGGTATAGGCGTACCCTTGTTGCAGCTGCAGCCAGTTGAAGACTCGTTCCTTCGTCGAGAACTCCGTCCCCCAGGTACGACTCATTCCTGCATTCGTCAGGATCTTCGTTGCTCCGGTCGGATCGGTCAGGTCCGTTGTGCGATAGATCAGGTCTTTGACGCGGTTGGTGTAGCCTGTCGCCTCGATGGAATAGCGATTCGCAAATGTCTTGACGACGCCAGCCTCATACGCAGCAAGATGCTCAGGCCGCTCGTTAGGATTGGCAACATAGCGCGTGCTGGACAACACAAAGTTGTAGTAGAGTTCGTAGACCGATGGCCCACGGAATGCATTCCCAGCGCTTGCCCTGAGATGCCAGTCCTTTGGAAGTCTGTAGTTGACGGCGATCTTTCCGGTAAAGGCTTGCGCCGAACGATCCCCGTATGCAAGAGGCGTCGCTGTGGCAGAGGCACGGTTCCCTCCGTTATAGGTCCGCCAGTAGTCATACCTGCCTCCGGCCACGATATTCAGTCGATCCCAAAAACTACCCTGGTACTGTCCATACCCGGACTGGTCGATCGTTTTGCCAAAAGCATTCAACGTGACCGGCCCAATATTTGTTCGATCACGAAAGTTTGAAAGGCTGAAGGTATTCGTCGTTGCGCGGTCGCCTCGGGTCTCCGTACCAAAGAGAAACGTCTGACCGTGAGCAGTGCGACTTACCAGAATATTTCCGTAGAGCGATTGTCCAAACTGAACGTTATATGTGCCCACTCCCCCCGCATAAGCGGCTGCCGCGCCAGCCTGTGTGTACCAGAGCGTTGGATTATTATTCAGTCCCGCAGTGACACGGATCATCCAGGCAGGAGTGACTTGCGCGTGGATCTGGCCATGATAGAAGTTAGTCGTTGAGCCAGAGGGCGTCCCAATAAAACTTGAAGGAGATACGCTCAGTTGACGGACCGTCCCCGAGTTATCAACAAAACGATAGCTTCCACTATCAACCGTCGCGCCCTCCGAGGTCCTCAAGGCGCTGCGGTACGGTCCATAATCGTCCCCTCGTTGCATGTGCATGAACTGCAGGTATCCAAAGATCTTTGGGGAGAAGGTGTACTCTGCGCGAGCGCGAAATGCAGCGCTTTTGAACCACTCGGTTCCACGACGTCCAACCTGATACTGCACTCCACCACTGCTTGTTGGCAGCTGCGTTACGCCTGCAACAAAAGGAGCAGAGCCTCCCGCAAGCGCCGAACTGACATAGGTTCCCTGTGGAGAGTAGCCACCTGTCTTATAGCCGGTATATCCAATCGTTACTCCAAGCCGATCAAAGTAGCGATCCGTCAGATGCGCACTGTAGTTATCAGTTGCGCGACTTCCGTACTGATAGAAGAAGTCTCCATGCCTGCCGTCCGGTCTGCGGCTGATGAGATTAATGACTCCTCCCATCGCGTTTCCTCCATAGAGCGAGGAGAACGGGCCGCGCGCGATCTCGACACGCTCCAGATCCTGGGGCGAGAACATGCTCCAGTTCACGGAGCCATTAAACGAATTGTTGATCGGCTGATCGTCGAGCAGGATTAGAGTACGCACCTGTCCACCACGTCCCGCAAAACCGCGCAGGCCAAGGCCAAAGTCATTGTCGGAAGCTCCGCGGGCCCTAAGACTGATGACACCAGGAATGCCTTCGATCGCCTTGTCGATCATACGAATGTCGCGCTGTTCGAGTTCTCGACGTGAAACAAGGGCACTGGACACAGGGGAACTCTCGATCTCAATTGGAGTACGAGTACCAGTAACCGTAACCTCCGCCTTCACTGGGCTGATTCTGGTATCCGCTTCTGACTTCGTCTGCTGTTGTGCTGAAGCGGGGGCGTCCTGGGCATGAAGTGAGTTCGTAAGCGCAGAGGCAAAAACGACCGAGGCTAAAGAGAGGCTCAGGTTGAGAAATTTTCTAACTAACATGTACGTGTCCTGTGTCTTGTGCTGGTTGCAAAGAAAAGCATCGACCTGTCGGTTCGCTTAAAGAGAGAAACCACGAGAAGATGAGGCACAAGGATCGAAGACAGCAAAACTTCGCTACACCGATCCAGTGCGACTTAGAAGAGAAGACTTAGAGATGAAGAGTTAGAGCGCCGGTGGAGGACGCACGAAAGGAAGCCAGATAATCTCTCGCTGCTGTACTGAAAACTCCCAGATACGGATAAATTCTCTCCGTATTCCTGCAGAAAACAGGCTAACAACGACGACACAAAAGGCAAGGAGATGGCTCAGATGCAGACAGGCACCACAATGCTCATTTTGCGATTGGCTAGATATATGACGGTGGAGGTGAGCAGCGCCCGCAATGCTGATCAGCAACACACACAAGACGAGCACCATCACAAGGAAAGCGCGACGGCTCATCATCTCGTGTTGCGCTGCGACTGTCATATGATTTCTCATTCTATCCTTAAATGAGAATAGAATGTCAATAACAAGAGGAAACAGCAAGGCGTGAGTCAGATCATTCTGTGATCAAACCCATTCCTGATATTTTTGTTCGATGAAAGATTGCGAGAGTGCAGCGAGCCCATGAAAGGAGCAGCTACATAAAACTAAGCGTGAGCGTTTGCTCCTGAATTGCAGGTAGCGCAGTTCCCATAAAGAAAGAACTCGTGCCCGGTTGTACTGAATCCCCGCGGCAACTTAGGCTTGGCCTGCGCTATACACCCCTTGAGATCAAAGACCTTTCCACACGTATTGCAGTGAAAGTGATGATGGTGCTCTTTCCCTGCAAGCTCATAACGAGCTGGCTGCCCTGGAATCTCAACAGAGATGAGCCACCCTTCCTCGAGCAAGGCCTGGATATTACGGTAGATCGTCGCAATCCCGATCGATGGATGAAATTCAAGGGCGCACGCCAGCGCTTCCTCGGGAGAGAGGGGACGCCCCGCCTCGGCAAATGCCTCCCGAATAGCGGTCTTCTGCTTGGTATTTCTCTTATCCATCACTAATAAGATTAGCTTCTCAGGATTAGAGATTCAAGTACTCCCCCAAAAGTCCTCAAGCTGGCTGGATTTTGGGGATAACACTCGATAACGGCCATAAGAACCGCTCCCCATCCCTTTCTCTCGAGAATAGTTACGAACCAGAGTTGAGTCCATCGGCTAATGAGTTTCGGTAGGCGCGCCATGCAGGTACTCCTCCTAGAATGACCGCCCCTAGAACTGTTGCCAGCGCATAGATCTCAACGCGTACAGAAAGACCTACCAGGGAAATTGGCAGCCCAAGGCGGCTTTCTATGATGTTGCGCATAAGGAAGAGGAGGATATAGGTGGCGGCAATTCCAAACACCGTTCCCGCAATTGCAATCAGCATAGCTTCTGTGAGAATCAGCAGGATGATCTGCCGCATGCGAAGCCCCACAACACGCAGGACTGCGATCTCTTTGCGCCGCTCATTCAGAGATGTATAGAGCGCAATCAACATGGAAAGCAGACCTGTCACAAGCACTGCAATCGAGACGATGGAGAGTCCCTGATCCGCATAATCAAGAATGCTCCAGAGTTCCTGCAGGGTGAAGGCTGGGATGATGGCTGTCAACGGTTCGGGCTTGTATGAATTAATTTCGCGTTGAAGGCTCAGCGTGCTGATGCGAGACTTGGTTCCCAGAAGAAACGAGGTGATTGCTGTCACTTTCAGCTTGCGCGGATCCAGCTTTGGAAGAGATTCACCGATGGCTGGAGGCGTGCCATCTTCCCAGCCATAGTGCATCGCCTCATCGCCCAGAAGAGTCATGTAGAGAGCTCGGTCAACAGGCGTAGCAGTAGGAGCAAGAATACCGACCACCGTAAAAGGCACGTTGGTGTGGTTCAGGATGGAATGCTCTTCGATACCGTGAGCCAGCGTGATCTGTTGCCCCAGATGGTAGTTAAGCGAAGAGGCCACCTGGGCTCCAAGAGCAATCTCAAACAGAGAAGATGGCTCGCGCCCCTGAGCGAAACCAAGGTGATGATTACTCCTGTACTGGTAATACCTGTAAAAGTTCTCATCCGTGGCAACGACACGATAGCCCCGGTGGGAATCGCCCATCGAGATAGGAATGGTCCACGCGACTGCGGGATGATGCGCAAAGTATTGATAAGTATCCGACGAGATTTCGTTGGAAGCATTGCCCAGATGGAAGACCGTCGATAAAAGCAACGGAAGATCTCCTCCGCGAGCACCCACAATAAGATCGGTATGAGAGAGTGTGCCTGCAAAACCTTCCTGCGCCGCATAGCGCAAACGATCGACTCCGGTCAGCAACGTAACGGAAAGCGCTATCGAAAAGATTGTCAGCGTGGTCGTAAGAGCTCGACTACGCAGCGACTTCCATGCGAGAAGGATCAGCATCATGCCTTTTCCTCCTGCACGCAACGGTTGATCGACGGCAGAGAGAGCGACTCCTGAAAGTGGCGCACTAGGGTAAGATCGTGCGAAACAAAGAGCAACGTGCTTTGCGTTTCAGCAACCATCTCCGTCAAAAGGCTTAGAAAGTCGTCACGCCGCTCATGGTCAAGAGAAGAAGTCGGTTCATCCGCGATGACCAGAGGCGGAGAACCGATGATCGCACGCGCGATGGCCACACGCTGCTGCTGCCCCATTGAAAGCTGGCGCACGGAGGTGTTCAACTTACTGCGAATGCCCAGGCGGTCGGCGATGCGATGTGCTTCTTCGCTTAGCGTCGCTGCGCGAATGCGTCGTCCCCGTTCTTCATGCAGCATGCACGAAAGCATGATGTTCTCTCCCACACTCAGGTAAGGGATCAGGTTGAAGGATTGAAAGATATAACCGATATCGCGACCACGCATCGTATCTCGCGCAGAGGCAGACAGCTTCCGCAAGTCCTGCCCCAACACGCGAACCTCGCCACCTTGTGGAACAAGAACGCCCGAGATCAGCGAGAGCAACGTCGTCTTTCCACTGCCCGAAGGACCGTGCAGAAACACGCTACGCCCGGACGAAATCTCCAGGGAGTCTATCTTCAGAACAGGTTCTCCCTGCCTGTAGTAAAAAGAGACATCCTTCAACAGGATGGCTGGCATCACGTTATTGCTCATAGGGCTGTACGACATCGGCATCCATGTTGTAGGAGATATCTCCGTAGGGACTTTGCACGGTGGCAATGTGAAGCGTTCCCATCACCAGGATTGGGTCTGTGAAGGACATCTTTGCCTTCTGGTTACGAGTCAGCTTCACATAAATCATCTGGTTAGGAGGAGGGGGAGGAACGTGGATGCAGGCACCTGCAAATGGTACAAGAATGAACTCCGTCACCTGGTCCGCATCGTCTTCAAGCGGAACCATAAATCCCGGAACAGCAACCCTTTTTCCATTCAGCGCACGTGCCGGAGAGCTCACCTGCGAGGAAGTCAACGTCTTCAATGTCGACCACGTTACAGTAGCTGCAGCATCCTCTTTGTTGCCGCCCAACAACGCGAAGATAAATAGAAAAAGGGCCAAAGAGTTCATCGCAGAAACAACCTTCCAACGGGTAGAAGCTTTCTTAAGGTCTTCGGCCTGACAGGTCGCCAACGCACAGGCGAGCTAGGCTCACCATCCGAGAAGAACTACTGAGGCTTCCCTCCTTCAGCAGCCTTACGCTGGGAAGGAGGAATCCACGAAGGCCAGCGCGAGCTGCGTTGAGAGCCGAAAGGTCGCTCGTCAAACACTGTCCAGTGACCGGCAAGCGCCGGATCAGAGCTGTGCTTGGGAGCATCCCATTGATCGAACTCGATTGCGTTGAGGTCATACACAATCTTGCCGCCCTTGATCGTCAGTTCGCACACGAGCTTGGTATGACCGACATCCTTGGCGCCGAACATGTCGAAAAAGCCGAAGGTGCCATGTTCTTCAGAAAAGACTGCGACGTCCGCGATAGCACCTACAGAAAGATTGCCCAGTTGATCCTGCTTGATTTCGTGCGCGGGGTTCGCTGTCATTTGGGCAAAGACCTCAGGAATCGTCTCTCCCAGCAGGATCATCTTATCGGCAACATTCAGGATGTCTTTCATACTGCCATTCATCGAGGTGATATGAAGATCCGTTGAGATGGAGTCAGGGTGATATCCCGAAGCCATAATCGGAGCCGCGACAGAGAAAGCGAAGGAACCGCCTCCGTGGCCGATATCGCAGTAGACACCACGCTTTCTCATATCGATAAGCGCTTTCGAAGGACCACCAGTATTAGCGTCCTGCTCTCCACGGTTTCCAGAGAAGCAATGCGTATAGATATCTCCAGGACGCAAATACTTCGTGACCAGATCATAGAGCGGACGCTCGATCCGGCGTGATCCATAGTCGATCATTACAGGAATGTGGGCGATGTTACCGGCGACAACTGCCTGCTCATAAGGCTTCCACTCTGGCCCCGTAAAGTGAGCGCTCTTGATGCCGACGACAACGCCTGGATACTTCAGCGCAAACTCTCCGGTCGCCTTGCCATCCATATCGTCCAGATTATTTTCGTAGTTACCGCCTCGCATTCCAGAGCCAACAATATTGAGCTCAACAAGAACACGGGTAATCGAACGATCCACTACCTTATCTTTGAAATCAGGAAAGTTTTTCCATCCAGAAGAGCCCGCATCGACAATCGTTGTAACACCGTTACGAAGCGTAAAGCCATCAGGATAAACAGAGTTATCACCGGCATAGGAGCCGCGTTCTCCCGTGCCCGCATAGACATGGGTGTGCAGGTCGATCAGCCCTGGAGTTACCCAAAACCCGTGCACATCGATCGTCTTCAGAGCGTCCTTAGTATCGAGATGCTCCCCTACGGCTGCAATTCGACCATCTTTAATCGCAACATCTTCGACACCGTCGATATTATTTTTCGCATCAACAATATGCCCTCCCTGCAACAACAAGTCATAAGGCAAGGGATTCGGTGGAAGAACAGGTCCGCTTCTCCTCTGCGCCATTCCAATGGAGCAGCAAAGGACAAGCAATACGTAAGGCAGGCTTTTTAAACTATTCATCATCGTCACATCCCTGGCATGGAGAACACATTCTGCTTCAGCAACGCTAGTCAACGCGGCTTGCGCCTGGATTCGTCCCAGGCTCACAGCTCATTTCGTTAATGTATATGGTTTACCATTACTAATAGTCAAGGCCCTTGGAATTCCAAGGGCCTATCTCTTCTTCCACGAAGAATGGATTGAGGAGCAACAGTTCGAGAATTAACTCTCCAGCTGGTATAGAACTTCCTGGGCTTTTAGCTGCGCGACCCATGAAGTAATCCGCTCGTCGGTTTCAGACGACTGATTATCTACATCCAGTGCGAGTCCTACAAACTTCTCATCGCGCACAGCGAGAGAGCTGAAGAAATCGTAGCCGGTGGTCGGCGTAGCGCCTACCACCGAGGCACCCTGTTCTGCGACCTCGTCGTAAAGCAATCCCATCGCATCGACGAAGGTATCAGCATAAGTGATCTGGTCTCCCAGGCCGAACAAAGCGACTTTCTTCCCGGAGAGGCTTGCTTCCTTGAGAACGCTTAGCCGACTATCCCAGTCGGGCTGAAGATCCCCGTAGCCGCAGGTCGATGTCCCCAAAATCAGGAGGTCACAATCCTCGAAGTCCGAGCTGTTGGCTGATGATATTTCAATCAGCTTGCCGTCGAACTCTGATGCGATCTGAGTGGCAATATCGCGCGTGTTGCCATTGTCTGTACCGTAGATAATTGTTACTTTCATCTCTTGTCCCTTCACGAACAGGCGTGAGATCTCGTCGTATCGCGATTTTCCAATTGAATAACGCAGGGAGACTCGCAACGATTACTGTTTTCAGAGCTTCACTCAGCCAATTCGAAGAGACCTATCCACGAATCGAGGTGGGATAGTAACGCAACAAATTCCCGTTTTGTGCGAACACATACAGCCCGAAAGTTCACCAGGAAAAGTTGCGAATAGTAACATCGCCAGCCTTCGGTTCTCGATCTCCGAACTCCGATACCGCTTCGCCAAAAGACAAGTCTCGGGGTCCGTCTGAATCAGTTCAAATGAAGTTCATCCGATACATCAAAACTCTCTTCCATCATTTGGAAGTGAGCCGAAGATTTCACGCACATCCACAATATACGACCAATATAGTCGCCTTTTGTGTTTTTTTGTCACAAATATTTTCCAACCGAAGACCTTTTGGCTTTTTCCCTTCCCCAGAGGCGGCCATTTTAGGGTCAATGGATGATCGTGATCAGGCTCTCTTCAGTCCCCGTGCGTTTACCTTCCGTCCTCAAAAGATCAGCGAGGCTGATGCTATGCAGGAGGCTCCTGATTTTGTCGTTGATCTCCAGTAAAGGCTCTTGAACGGCGCAGTGTCCTATCATCTCGCAGCTGCCATGCACGGTCATGCAGCTTGTAATCACCAGGGGACCATCGAATGCATTGATCACGTCAAGAGCGCTGATCTCGCGCGCCGGACGCGCCAGTATGTATCCACCCGTCGAGCCATATTGAGAGATCACCAGCGCAGCTTTGGACAGAGCGTGAAGTGTCTTCGCCAGCACAGGCAGTGGGAGTTTGCAGGCATCGGCGATATCCCTTGCAGAGTGAGGTCTATCGTTCCCATGCTGGGTTAGATAGCGCATCGCCATCATGCCGTAATCTGCTCGTTTTGTAAGCTTCAGCAACCCCATGATCTATACACCTTCCCGCATGCAAAGAAAATCGCCTGTGCTTGTGGGCGACATCAGACCTCTGCCCACTCCCGCAATAGATTGTGGTAAACGCTTGTAAATTCAAGAAGAGAAGCATGTCCCGGAAGATCCTGCGCAACCTGTTGAATTGCTACATCAAGACTCAGCAGAAGATTGCGTTGGGCATCCCTGCGCACCATGCTCTGAAGCCAGAAAAATGAACTTACACGACTTCCGCGAGTAACCGGCAGCACACGATGAAGGCTGCTTGATGGATAAAGCACCAGGTGACCTGCGGGCAGTTTGACCGAATGTGCTCCATAGGTGTCGTCGATGATTAATTCGCCGCCGTCGTACTCCTCTGGGCTGCTAAGAAAAAGCGTCACGGAAAGGTCTGTTCTCACAAGCTCTGCCGTAGCCGGGACACGTCGAATGCTGTTATCGACGTGATTGCCAAACGAATGGCCACCATCATAACGATTAAATAATGGAGGAAAGATTTTGGCGGGCAGAGCCGCAGAGACAAACAGAGGATTGATCTCAAGAGCCCGGAGAATTTTTCTCCCGAGATCAATCGCTACCGGATTACTTTCCGGAAGCTGCATATTGTCCTTCACCTGAGCAGACTGATGGCCTGCCGTAACCTTTCCATCCACCCAGTTCGTGTTGTCGAGTTCTTTACGGAACTGAACCACTTCTTCCTGGCTCAGTACATCGGGAATCGTAATCAGCATCGTGCTACCTCAAATAAAATTGCGACTACAGGATCAAAGCCTGTTGCTTGTCCTCAAACGCAGTTTTGTGAAACATCAGTGTTGGCATTCTCTGAGCGTCACAGCAAAATCGTTAATCTCTCGATAAGGCAGTGCGGTTAAAAAATTCTTCATCTTATCGATAAATGCAGGCGTCGCAGTCTCTGGAACCTTGCGAAGCCAATGCAGCGCACCAATAAGATCGCCTTCCTGAATCAGGAAGCGTGCATAGTTAAACTGTCCACGAAAATCGCCACCATCAGCTGCCCTGCGATAGTAGTCGCGAGCTACCGCGCGATCAGACTGTACAACCCATCCATCTTCATAAAAACCACCGATGAGATTGATTGATTTCGCGTGGCCCAATTCAGAAGCCTTGCGCAGCCAATAAAGCCCCAGGAGACGGTCCTCGGAGACTCCTCGACCGAGGATCAGCAGGGTGGCATAGTTGTACATTCCCCAATCGAGTCCACGCTCGGCTGCCTTGAGGAACCAGGGCGCGGCCAGATGAGGACTGGCAGCGACTCCCCATCCCTGGTCAAGACAGCGACCAACCATATTGATCGCCATCACGTTTCCGCCTTTTGCGGCACGTTCAAACCACGAAAATGCAGCAGCAGCATTGCGCTCGATCACCTTGCCGTCGAGCAGCATCTGGCCATAAATAAGCTGGGCCTCGGCCACGCCGCGAAAAGCCGCGGCACGGACGAGGTCCAGCGAGTTGGGATCCTGTTCCTCCATCTTTTCTAGAACCGAACGGTAAGGGTTACACGCCCCGTACGACCAGGAGCAAGCGTGGCGTAGTGCGTTGTGTAAGCATTCGAGAAGTAAATCTTGTCACCCACATTCAACAGATTGCCTTGAATATCAAGGTGTTTGTTGACGTTGTAGGTACCATACAGATCGACGCGGGTATAGCCCGGAACCCACTTATTCGTGGACTCATTGCCCCACACCTTCGTCATTCCGTAGAGACCTCCGCCGAAGTTGACATGGCGCGTCATGAAGTACGAAGCAGTGATGCTGAAGCTGTGAGGAGGTGTGTTCGGGAAGTGTGTTCCATTCTGAAGACCGTTCGCAGCGCCAGCACCACCGGCATTCGTCAGGATCGCGTTCATAAAGGTATAACCGCCAAACACCCTCAACTTCCTGCCCAGATCACCGGTAAGACCAAGGTCAAGACCGCGATTGCGCCGTGTACCAGCTGCTGCGACGGTGCTATCAGCCAGCGTGATGCGGACGTTCTCAGTGTTTGACTGGAAGAAAGCAGCGTTTGCCAGTGCTCGCCCTCCGAAAAGATCAAACTTGGTTCCAACTTCTACCGAGCGGGTCTTTTCCGGTTGCAGATTCGCATTAATGGCACTGTTGAGAGCCGAGCTGTCGCTGCCCTGCGCCAGTGAATTTCCAGTTGGGACCGAAGCCGAACTGACTGAGCCGTAAATGCTGACAGACTGCTTTGGCTTATAGGTCACGCCTGCCTGGTAATTCAACAGATCGTCCGTGCGCGAGTATTCCGTGCGAGTGCCGTTCGTGATCGCCGACTTGAAGTTGGAACCATAGTGGTCATAACGAATGCCCAGCGTCGTCTGAAGCTGCGGAAGGAACCGGATGGTGTCGAACGCGTAGAGCGAACGCGTTCCAGTGCGCGAAGACGTAGGGTTGTTGTTCTTCGTAATCCTGTTCAACCCACTGTTCAACCACGGGTCGTTCGGAGTCGGGTTGAACAGGTCCGTGCAGTTATATCCGCTGGCAGCACCCGGCCCATACGGACACAGACTCGCAGTCTTTGTGGTATCGGGGTTATAAATCGTCAGCGTGTAGCTGTTGTTCCAGCCCCGCTCGAGAGAAAATTCCGCACCAGCGGCATAGGTGTGCTCGACGGAGCCCGTCTTCCCATGTCCAGAAAGATCTGTCTGGTTGATGGATGTGTTCACCGCCGTATTACGGTTCAGGTTACGGCGCCACATCAGACCGTAATAGATATTGCCCTGGCTATCGTCCGCCTGTGTGTAGACATAGTCCTGATTCGACTTGCCAAAGCGATACGTATTACGCAGCGTCGCGCCTTCCCACAGGTCAACCTCCACGCGTCCAAACCCTGTCTTCACCTTTTCAAGTCGGTAGTCACGGTTCGTAAGTCCGAAGAATGCCTTGCGGTTGATAACCAGTGGCTGTCCGTCTCCAGTCTCGAAGACACGAGCACGATCATCAGTGCGCGGGCGGAAGGTCGGGTTGTTATACGGCATACCCGGATCTGGAAGATCATTCGACATAAGGTGGTAATAGTTCAGGTTGAGCCGAGCACGTCTGGCAATATTGAACGTAGTCGCCGGAGCGAATCCGTAGCGATCGCTTTTCACATAGTCACGTCCCGCAACGTCGGCTGAATGCCACAGGCCATTCATACGGCCAGACATCCAGTCCGTGAACTTCATATTTCCATCAAGGGTTCCGCGATAGAAGCTACTCGAACCGGGGCTGAAGGTGCCGCTCAGAAACTTTTCCCTGCGCGCCATCTTCGTATTCAGGTTCAAGCTGCCACCCGAAGTGCCGCGGCCCCCATAAGAACCACTTGGTCCCTTGGCGACTTCCACGGACTCCAGATCGAAGACCTCGCGCGACTGTGAGCCAATGTCACGCATACCATCGACAAACGTGCTGGCCTGCGAATCCACACCACGGATGAACGGGCGGTCACCGATCGGGTTGCCGCCCTCGCCCGCACCGAACGTAATGCCCGGCACAGTACGCAGTGCCTCAACAAGGCTGGTCGAAGCCGTCGTCTGCAATACTTCCTGAGGAATCACGCTGATGGTCTGCGGCAGGTCGCGCAGTGGAGCAGTGTACTTCGGCGAGGCCAAAAGATCAGCGGTAACATCGACAGAAGCCGTGTCGCCCGTAAGAAAGAGTGCGGCCCTGTCCGCGCTCTCGAAACGAGCCGAGATTCCGGTGTTTTCCAGAACGCGAGTCAACGCCTCCTCCACCGTCAGCACGCCGGTCACACCAGGCGACTGGACCGTGCCGATCTTGTCCTGCGAGAAAGCAAAGGTGATGCCGGTTTCCTTTCCAAGCGTGGCGAGAACCTCGCTCAATGTCCCTGCGGGGATCTTGAAATCGTGTACCGTTTGGGATGGATTTGCCTGCCCCTCCGCACCGGGAACAGACGGTCTTTCCGGGCTGGGAGTGTCCTTCGCGCCGTCAACAGTTGTCGCCGCCTCCGCGTTGTGCGGTGTGAGGCTGGCAAGCGCAAGTGCCGCCATCGCAAACAGCGAGCGACGCTTTCCAAGAGCTGCCGCTGAGGGCTGGATGCTTTCCAAGCCCTTACCAAAGAGAACCGATGTACCGCGTGGTGTAGCTAGAGAAATTTCGTCGGACCGCTTACCTGTTGCCGATTCCTTACTCACTCTTTATCTCCTTCTGAACAGAGGCTTTGAACTTGCACACCCCGCATCGACAAGGGCATACCGATACCAGGGCGCCATACAGAGCAGGTTGAGTGCCGCTGTATCGCACCAGATTCAACGCACAAAAGGGGACCAAAATGGTCGCATTTTGTGACGCAATTATGGAACTGAACAAGCTTCAATTAGCACTATGAAGGGTGAATCTGAAAATTATCCGAAAATCCGACACTTTCGGTCGGATTTATTTTAGGAAACTTCAAAATGAAGGAACTTCCTTTTCCGGGCACGCTTTCGACGGTGATCGTTCCGTGATGCCTCCGAACAATCTGATTCGCAATCGACAGCCCCAATCCGACACCGCCTTCCGCACGCGAGCGTACTTTATCCGCTCTCCAGAAGCGGTGGAAGATGTAAGACAGTTCAGACGATTCAATTCCTATTCCCGTATCGGCCACCGTAACCATGGCAAAATCGGGTTCTTCTGTAAGCGTGATCCGTACTACCCCAGCATCCGTATATTTAAGCGCGTTGTCCGCAAGAATATGGAGCAGGCGCTGTAGGTCTGAAGCAATGCCGTTGATCCGCATACTCGTATCCGGCAGCTCCACCTCAAAGTGGATACCTTTGGCAGAAAAGTACATTGTCCTTTGCTCGAAGACCTCGTGAATCACCACTGCAAGATTGACGGCTTCGCCACGGCCCTTGTCGTGTTGCACATCTCCGCGTGCCAGGGTAAGCAGGTTTTCGATGAGTGTTGTCATCCGCCGCGCCTCTCTCAGAATCTTGCCCATCGCCTCCCTGGTTTCTTCAGGAGATCGTTGTCGACGCAGACTGACATCGCCGGTGGTGATAATGAAGGCCAGCGGTGCGCGCAGTTCATGAGAGGCATCCGCCGTAAATTGCTCCACAGAACGAAAACCAGCTTCAATTCTCGACAACATGGAATTAAGCGTCTGCGCCAGCCTGCTTAGCTCATCGTTGCTCTCAGGAATCGCCAGACGGGTTGTAAGGTCTGTCGGATCGATTGCATCCGCTTCCTGACGAATTTGTTCTACAGGAGCAAGGGCCAACCGGCTGATCCAGTACCCTGCAGCCGCGGTCAGAGCCAATGCCGTTGGAATCATCAAGAAGAGATACATCGCAAGCTCATGGAGCGAGTTCAGCGTGTCCTTCAACGGTTCCACCACATGAACATAGAGGACGATATTATCTACAACCACTTGCTGGCTAGCGACTCGAACGGTCCAACCGTGTTCATTCGCAACACTCCACGAAATACTCCCGTCCGCATTTGGAGCTGCAAAGGTTGTTATGTCATGCGATGTCAGGACATCTGACTGATACAGCATGGTGGACTTACTGTCCGTGATCTGCAGAAATACACCGACGACAAATGAGCCCGGCGCATTGTCGAGTGACCGATCGAAATCCTCGACCGTATTGAGAGAATGACTTCTCAGAAAAGGAACAACCGCTTTCATTCGATAACTAAGATCGCGGTCGATGGAGTCGTACATGCTCGACTTCATCGCATACCAGCAGCCAGCAGCAAAGAGCGTGACGATGATTACGAGACTGCACAGATAGTAGGCCGTCAGCCGAGCATGAATGGGCAAGCGCTTCAAAATAATTCCTGGAGGGTATACCCAATGCCACGTTTCGTATGGATCAGGCGCGGCATATTAGGCAGGTCTACCTTATGCCGAAGAAAGCGAATGAAGGTGTCGAGATTGTCCCGGGAAATATCCTGATCGGGCCATACATACTCGATGATTCGCTCTCTGCGTGCCACGCGTCCAGCCGATCTCATGAGGCACTCCAGGATGGCAAACTCCGTGCGCGTCAGGTCGAGCGTTTGTCCAGCTCGTATGGCTACGCATCGGGTTGTATCCAGCGTAAGATCCGCAAAGCGTAACTTCTCCTGGTTGCTTCCCATGAGAAAACGCATCCTTGCCTGAATTCGCGCGATCAGAACTTCGAAATCAAACGGCTTGGTAAGGTAGTCATCCGCACCGGCATTGAGCCCTTGCACGACATCCTTCGTCGCATCGAGCCCTGTCAGCAACACAATAGGAACTCGAACTCCCTGCAGCCGAAGACGTTTTGTAACTTCAAAGCCGTCCAGAACCGGAAGCATGACGTCCAGCAGCAGGATGTCATAGGCATGCATCTCCGCCTGGCGAAGGCCAGTACCACCATCGAAACAGAGATTGACGGCGCATCCTTCGTCTTCCAGACCGGTCTGCATGGAAGCGGCAAACTCCTTGTCGTCTTCCACAACAAGCACTTTAAGGCCAGGCAACGATGGCTCGAACTCCATCTCTTTCATCGAGTTGCACGTCTCCTTCCACGGGGATGCACCAGCAGCAATCCTGTGTTTGCGGGAATCGAACTATGCAGGAAGAGAAACCATAACCGGAAGGAATCGAGAGAGATAAAACTTCCCACACACTCAAGCACCAAAATAAGACAGTTTTAGTCTTATATCAAGTTCTGAGAACAACGCGTTCCCCGCTTCCATGGACAAGAGAGGATTTGGCTCCCCAGGAGGATCCAATCTGAAACACCACTGCAAGTCGTTGCACAGTCTGTTGGATCTTCTCCATAAGAGGGTCGGATTTTATCCCTTGCAGCAAGCGCATTAGAATGAAGGGACTCGGGCCCGCTTAACAATTTATTTTTCCTGGAACGAAACGGATCATGACAAATACAAAAGAACGTCAGGAGCATGGCAAGCGGATGCAGGAGCTGTCATCGCTGCTCGATGTATGTCTGCCAGCATTGAAGGGTGATCTCGTGTTCCTCGATTACCCCGTTTACGACAACGTCGGCGACCTGCTGATCTGGGCCGGCGAGAAAGCATTCTTCAAGCGCAACCGCTGCAGAGTCATCAGCCAATACAGCATCGGCAACATTGGTCAGCGAGCGCGACGCGACCTTGACCGGTGTTCCACGATCTGTTTTCAGGGTGGAGGAAACTTCGGAGACCTTTGGCCACAGTTCCAGAAGGTGCGCGAGGAGATCGTGCAGCAGTATCCGCACAAGAGAATCGTCATCATGCCGCAGAGCGTTCACTTCGAGAGCTCAGAGGAGTTCGAGAGGTCGAGCACAGTGCTCCGCGCCCATCCTGACCTGCACATCTTCGTACGGGACAAGGAATCCCTGCGGCTGCTCGCAGAGAAGGGCTTTCCGAATGTAAAGCTGTCGCCGGATATGGCGCACGCTCTGTGGGGAAGGCTCTCCCCGGACAAGGCCTCCTCGAACGAGCCGTTCTATCTCCTGCGCCGCGACAAGGAACGAGCCTACCTGCCGCCGGAGCTTGAGGCGGTAGAGCCGCAGTCGATTGACTGGCGCGATCTGCGGACAACTCCTATCATGGGACGCGCTTACTGGTATGGCGTTCGGCTGAATGCCTTCGACGGCGGTTCGAAGATAAACAACAGGATGCCAGCGCTAACGATGTGGAACGCGGTCTCTGACGCGATGATCCGCAAGGCAGTACGCCTGATGAGCCGGCACGAACATGTGGTGACGAACCGGCTTCATGCGATGATCCTTGCTTCCCTGCTCGAGCGGAAGGTAATCGCCTACGACAACTCATATGGAAAGCTCTCGAACTACGTGGACTCGTGGATGAGTGAGCTGCCAGGCATCGAGCTGCGCTGGAGCGTGCCGAAGTCCCATGAAGAAGCTATAGAGCCTGTTAAATAGAGATCAATGGGGTGGGCGGCACGGTGAGAAATGGACCAGAAGACTAACACCGAGCCCCCCCAACGCTTTGCTGGAGATCACACAAGCGATTTGACTTCGATCCTTCTGAACCAGATTTCAGCAAACTCTATCTCTATCGCAATCTTCCCTTTTGATAGAGGAATGTACTCTCCAGGATTTTGAGGATTCGGCTGCTGAAGAGAGGTGATGACATTTACCGTTCGACCATTCACGATGTGAGCAGCCCGATCTCCCTGCCATATCACCTCCACTAGGTTCCAATCGTTTAGATTCTCAAAATCGCCATCCTTGATCATTCGCCCTCCAACAGGTTCACGAACGGGCGTGTTTCTTTTCTTCTGGGCGTCAAGATAGGATTGTGACCAACCGCTCGGCTCAAGCCCCTGCCCAAAGATTCCGTTACCATGCTCGGACTGAATGCCTCGGATACCGTCGACAAGGTAAGCATCGCCTACGTCATTCTCTTCAATTTGGCACTCCGCGCACCTGGGCCAGACTTTGTCTGGTCCTACGAGGCCATAAAGGATTCCGTTATCTCGTTTAGCCATGGACCGTGGAGAGAACCGTTTGACGCCCCATTTGTACTCCACACGGATATGAACGTTTTCGTACTCCTGCAGTGTGGAGATATATCCCGGCTCCGCAATATCCTGCCCAATCTCGTTCCCCATGATGTGAAGCATTCCCTGCTCGATAACCACCATCTTTTTCTGTTCAGCAACTCCCTTACCGGATTTCTCCAGCATGGTGTACCACCCGTCCAGGCTGTGACCATTCAGAAGCGACACCCAGCCGTCGCTCCCCGGAGCTGACATGCTCGTTCGTGACATCTGCCCCGAAGCTTCCCGCAACAGACTCCAGGGACTGGCTGAAATCGCTATTCCCGCCTTCAGAAGATTGCGACGATTCACTGCTCACCTCATCGTTTGGATTCCCAATTGAACTATAAGAATAAACAGCAAAATCGGGGTAGATTTTACGAACCCACTTCATTCAATAAACCTGAATATACTTCTAACGAATAACAGTCAAGCCGCAAGCATGAAGGATGAGCGATAAAGTTCCTGATAGAACTCATACGACACTATTGCACACCCAACTTCTGAAGAGCGTGGCTTGCCGGGCCAGAGATAGCAGGGTTGGAATCGCTCGCTGCAATTCGAAGGTGCTCGATTGCCTCCGTGCGATCTCCCCGAGAGTACAGCAACAGTCCAAGATTGAGTTGAACTCTCATCATTCCAGGTCGGACCGCAATCGCCTGTCGATATTCATTGATCCCTAACTCCATCTGTTTCTCTCTTACGTAAAGAGCTCCCAATACCTCGTGCGCTTCCGCATAGCTGGGATCTGCCTGAATAGCAGCCTGCACCTGGGTCTTCGCTTCGTCATACTGACCCGCCTGGACGAGAGCCAGAGCATGATCATAGAGATACGGTGGATAGCCCGGGCGAAGATGGACTGCCTTCTGGAAGTTATAAAGCGCCCCTGCTATATCTCGCTTTGTGGCCATTACCTGGCCTGACAGATCATATGCAGCCGCATCGTACGGATCGACAACAAGCGACCTGATGAGTGCCGGTTCCGCTTCCTGTATTCTGCCGCTCTGTATAAGGAGATTTGCAAGGTTGAAGTCTCCTTCGGGGAGATCGGGATTTATCTCAAGCGCCTTCTGCAACCACACAAGGGCTTCCTCACGCCTACCACTCTGCGCTTCAAGAAGACCATATTGATACAGAATGTTCGGTTCGAGCGGAGTCTCATGGAGTGCCCGATCAAGTGTCTCTCTGGCTCGTGTCGCATCTCCCTGCTGTAACTGAACACGCGCCAGACCACTAAAAGCAATAAGGGAACCACCGCTAAGTTTCAATGCTTGCTCATAAGCGCTTGCAGCCTTCTTTGCCTCCCCGGTGTTTGCCCACGCATCGCCAAGCGTCGTGTAAAACTCAGGGCGAAGTCGTGGATTCTGAGCTATCTGTCGACTCAACACCTCCACACCTTTCACCAGATTATTCTGCAGCAGGACCTGCGCTACCGACCTGTACAGATTGTTCTCGGTGGTCGGTGCGGGCTGCGCCGGATAATACGGAAGAACCTCACCGTGGTAATCATCGGACTCGGGAATGTGGAGTTCCGTCAATTCGGCCAGCAGGTTCCTGTTCAGCGGCTTTCTCTGAATCAAATGATCTGTAATAACCACATGCACGACATCCTCGGTGCGACGCTTCGGCATGTGGCACGAGATGCAATCAATAGATGCGGTATGTTGACCCGCTGCGATCTTCTGGGCTAGTACCGGCTCATGACACTTGCGACATGCGCTGGCATAAAACTGTACGGCCTCCTGTCCGGAAGGGAGGACTCGATGCGGATCGTGGCAGTTAAGGCATGTCATCGTTCCCTTGCTTTCAAGAAAGCAGCGCGATTTCCGAAAACGGTATGCTGCACTTACAATCTGGAATCGATCGTCATAACCCTTCCCTTCCGGATAATCAAAATATCGAACGAAGTCTTCAAGAGGCTGTCCGGGGATATAAGAAAACGGATCGCGGTCAAACTTACGGATAATTGAGGGCAGGTGTCCACTTGTCGGCTCAAGATGGCACTGCATGCACACTTCCATCTGTCGCTGGGGCTCGAGTTTGGCGGGATTTACGATCGTTCTTCTGAACTCATCCGATGAGGGGTTTGGACCTTGAATAACATGGACGTGCTGACCGCCAGGGCCATGACATCTCTGGCAGTCGATACCCTCCGCCAGCTTCCCGACAAAGACCGGATCGATTGTCTGCGACATTGCCTTCTCTGAAACCTGCGGATATCCCGTATGGCAGAAGAGGCATTCATAAGAGACCATCCGCCTGGTCTGCGGATGCTTCGAATCGAATCCAGGACTCAAGGCCCAATATCCGCCACGCTCGGAATACCATCCCAGAGGAAGCTCGATCAGAGTGTCTCTTGATGTTCGATGAAGGTAAGAGCGCGCTTCATCTCCTGATCCCAGAACGTAATCGACCTTCATCTCCTCGACATTGGTCTCGATGCCATTAAGTCCAACCTGCCAGCGACGCTGGTAGTAAACACCGTCGCGAACAATCATCGCGTAGTGAGTGTCCGAGAGAGAGGAGGAGTAGTGATTTTTGTTCTTATAATCCTCGATAGTGTTTGAGGGCGCAGGCCGATAAAAAGATCTTCCCATACCTGTCTGTCGATAGCTCTCGTAGATCTGGCGATGACAACCCGCACACATGCTTGGATCGACATATGAATTGGTAGCCGGAGCACGCTGTGGACTCTGACTCGCAACTGCTGAGATCAAACAGCCAGCGATTGCCAGTGGACCCGATAGGATTGCAACCCGTAATGCGGCTCTCCACAACATCACAGCCTTCCCGAGCGGTCTATAGTCTGCTCAACGTTATAAAGTTCGTTCGTTCTTCAGGAACGTATTGTGAAACGTTGGATTGTCGCATAGATAAATAGCAGTTGCCCAGAACAGAACGTCCAACCTCAATCCCCCCGGATTCCTACAGCGACTATTACAAGCGGCGATCTTCATCCAGAGTTATTTCTACTCTTGACATCAAGACTGGTTTTCGCAGCGGCAGCCACTTCGGCTGGCCTGGCATTCTGTACAGCCCTAAACATAACTTCAAAAACCATACGCCTAGTTCAATCAGGAACTAATATTCCAGAAGAAGTCTTGACACTCCTCCGAGCGTGAGCGTATCAAATGCATAACAATTGGGATTATCAAATAAAATGAGAGTTCATGCTCTGTTCATTACAGAACTAAACACGCTGAATTATCTACTTTTTGACTTGTTTTGGAGAGTGAGATCTAAGGCATGAAGTTCACCTTCCCCTTTATGCTCTGTATGCGCACAAGCGACATCGGATCACATTCTGAATGCGAGCAAAAAGCCTCAGTCTTGGCTCACCTCATTTAGTCTGGTCAATTGAGTCTTCGTAATGTCCCTTCAAAAAAACACTGAATAACTGAATGTTGAAAGGTTTCACGATGAGTCGTCACCTGCGCTTCTCCTATATTGCCTGTCTCGTCTTCAGTAGTCTGTGCGGGGCGGTTTCAGCCCAGACGACCGTTGCAGATGGCTCCAACCTCCGCGGACCCAGCTTTGCCGCCGGCACAAAATTTACAGGCTCCGGAATTAACGGCTGGCACACACTTGGCGATGCCCAATGGGCTGCGAATGCCGGAGTCATCACAGGCAAAGCGAGCGGTGCTTCTGGATGGCTGGTACTCGATCATTCCTATCAGGACATTGGTTTCTACAGTGGGTTTCGTTGCGCTGGCGATTGCGAGACAGGCATACTGACACGACTCTGCAAAACCAGCGATGGCTTGACCGGAACATTTGTGTCAATCCACGACGGCAATATAGATGCTGAGAAGATTGCTCTAAACAACAGCGGCGAGATCACCCGCCGCAACAAACTGCGCGATGCGAGCGGCACAATTCGATTCGCCCTGTCGCCATCCGATCCAAATGCCGTATTACGGCGCCCACAACCAGTTCCCTCACCTGTCGGCGTTACGATGCCAATTGTTCTACCGCAAAATGCATTCCGTCCCGGCACCTGGAACGAGATCGAGATCCTACTGGCCTCGGATATTGTTCGAGGCTATTTGAACGATAGTTCGTTCAGTCAGAAAGGTACTCTCAGCGCAGCAACGGACGACAGCGATAACGACTTCGGTCCTATCGCTCTCTACGTTGGTAAGAACACCAGCGTAAGCTTCAAAAATATCGTCTACAAAGATCTCGCCCTCATCGAATCACCGAAGGATGAAGTAGGAAAAAGGTTCCACATCCAACGACTCACACCGTACTACTACAACTGGTCGGCGGTTGCCGCCGATTTCAACAAAGACGGCAAGATCGATATCGCCTCCGGACCCTACATCTACTATGGTCCGGACTTTACGACCAAGCGAGAGATCTACGCTGCGCAAACAGTAAACCCTTCCAACAATTACGCGACCTTCGTTCAGCATGTCACAGACTTCAACGGAGATGGTTGGCCTGACATTGTGGCCACAAACCTTGGCAGCAGTGGTGCCACTCTTTATCTCAACCCTGGTCCGGAGCCGCGTCGCTGGAAACAGTATCATGTCATTCCGTCAGTGCAGAGCGAAAACAGCTTATTGAGTGATGTAGATGGAGACGGAAAACCTGAACTCGTTTATATCGCGGAAAATTTCATACGTTATGCAAAACCTAATCCAGCCAATCCAACGATCCCATGGCAGGTTCATACTGTTTCCGAGAAAGGTCCCTGGTCTGTTCATGGAATTGGAGTAGGGGATGTGAATGGAGACAAGCTCGTCGATATAGTGGGAGCCGACGGTTGGTGGGAACATCCTGCCGCAGGGGATGCCTCATTGACTTGGAAGTACCATCCCGTATCCTTTGGACGCTGGGGAAGGATCGGGGAAGGTGGCGCGACGATAGGCATCTATGACATCAATGGAGATGGCCTGAATGACGTCATCACATCGCTGGAAGCTCACGGTTGGGGCTTGGCCTGGTTTGAACAGAAACGTACCGCAGACGGGACCATCTCCTTCGTTGAACACGTGGTCATGGACAATCACAATACTTCCAACGCTGGCGGAGTAGCCTTCTCAGAGCTGCATGGGGCGACCATCGCCGATGTCGACGGGGATGGCATTCCGGACTTCATCGTTGGAAAGCGCGTCTGGTCTCACAACGACAATAATTTCGACCCCGACGCCTATGGTCCAGCGGTTCTCTACTGGTATCGCACCGTTCGCGATCGTCAAGCCCCAGGCGGTGCCCGATTCGCTCCTGAGCTCATAGACAACAGCTCAGGCGCCGGTTCCGATGTTCTCGCCTATGACATCAATGCTGACGGCGTAATGGACATCGTCACCGCTACCAAGCGCGGAGCCTACATATACTGGGGCACCAAGCAACCAGCAAAGTCGCTACGATAATGAAGACTTATGATCCATCTACACATCAAGACCAGACAAAGCGTTGCAGCTTTACCTGGCCTTCGATCTTGATCCCTATTGAGCCCGCACCTTCAGTAGGACTACGCCATGCTTCGGCACCAGCGCTGTATACTGATCGCCTTTGGTGGGAACATCACGATGCAGCCATAGATCGCGCATCTTCAGCTTCTTTCCTGCAAAACCTGGAATCTTGCTCAACTGAAGATTCGAGGTCGCAATATCTTCACCGCGATTAAAAACTCCGACGATAATCGAGCCATCCGCCATCGGACGCCACAGCGTCTCGACCTTGCTTACCGATGCCAATACCTGCACAGGCTTTGCTGCAGCATCCTGGTCGACAGCAATCACCTCTTTATTCATCAGAATTGACTTGGTCTCATCGCTCATGGAGCGGAGATCATTCCCTGCAATCAAAGGCGCAGCAAGCATTGACCATAGGCTCATATGCGTGCGGTACTCATCACCGGTCATACCGCCATTGCCGATCTCCAGCATGTCCGGATCATTCCAGTGCCCTGGACGCGTATAGGACGAGATTGCAATCTGACTGAATCCGATGCGATCCATCGACTCCCATTTATCACTGATGTCGCCCGTCGTACGCCAAAGGTTACCGCCCGTCTCAGTCCCCCACTTCCAGGGATCATTCTCGCCATACTGACAAAGACTGAAGACGATAGGCCTGCCGGACTGCTGCAGAGCTTCCCCCATCTTCTGATATAGACCGCGATGATTCTCCTCGTTGGAGGAATAAATTGTGCGTGCACCACACAGATCGTATTTGAGATAGTCGATACCCCATGCCGCATACGTCTTCGCATCCTGCACCTCGTGCCCGAAGCTTCCCTCATACCCTGCGCAGGTAGTCGGCCCAGGTGAAGAATAGATCCCAACTTTCAGGCCCTTGGAATGAACATAATCGACCAATGCCTTCATGTCCGGAAACTTGCGGTTCGTTGTTATATTTCCCTGGGCGTCACGGCCGGCTTCCCATGTGTCATCGATATTGACGTAAACGTAGCCGAGCTTATCCATGCCTGTTGCCACGATCGCATCAGCCATACCGCGCACATCCTCAGCAGTCACCTTACCGGCAAACTTGTTCCAGCTATTCCATCCCATCGGAGGAGTCCGCACCAGGTTGTTATCCGGTAGATTACGCAGCGGCGGCAGAGGTAACGCAGCAGGAGGGGTAGCAGCTTCCTTCGTCGTGCGCTCAGCCATGCCTTTGAGCTTGCGGTTCACATTCTCAAGCTCTATTTTGTCGCCTTCGATCTTGCCCTCGAACACCACGGCGCGATACTGAATGTCATTCGGTGGAGTCCCCGCCTCGCGCACTGGTGGCACTGTCTCAAAATGAACGGTCCCATCCTTCACTGTGCCTTTGATAAGCGTGCCCTGGATGTTCCTCCCGAAAAGCTTTCCGGTTAACGTCTCTCCGTTTTGCTCAAACTGAAAGTATGTGTTTCGGAAGGTGCCGTCCTCATTAGAGACCTTCATATCCCAGTAACCGGTCAAGCCTGATTTGGAGGAGGTACAGGAAACAGATGCCAACGCGAGACATGACGCCAATGCTGCGAGCAGAATTCTTTGAGACAAGCCACCTGCGATGCTTCGCTTCATATGTCCCCCCGATGATAAGTTTCTAAGCGGTCACGATAATAGCTCACCGTTGAATAGCAACCTTACCTGGCGATGCCAGCGGCCTGCGTGGCGAAGGGATCACCCTTCATTCCCCGCCATTCCACTGAAAGCTTCTGGATCGTCTCTGTAGGCGGCGGCCCGTCATGGACGACAACGCGATATCGCAAAACCTGCGGCGCATTTGGGTGAATCGTCTGCGGACCAAAAGTGGTTGTGCAGGGGTTTACCATCCAAAGCGTATTGTGCCATCGAGTCGGCGGATTCATCGGGTGATCAAGAATAGCCACGCCCACCAGCTTACCGTCGCTCTTTAGCTTGATCGAATAGTCATACCACGGCTCCGAGGGCCAGTCCGAATCCGGCAGAGAGTAGTGTGGTCCGGGCAGATCGGTTACCTTTCCGGAAGCGTTGCTGTAGTACGACTCGCCATATTTCTGTGCCTGAAAAACGAACCCTCCAAAGGCAGTCTGATCCAACACAAAGTCAACAAGGGGAGCCATTCGATAGGCCAAGTCGATAACGAAGACACCATCCCGTTCCGTGATGGTTACTTCGTTTGTCTCCACCAGCATCTTCTTGTCCTCGACTAACCAGTCGTTGATGATCTCCAGATGCGCATGTTTTTCATCCGCCGATATAAGACGGATGTCACGATTCTTAATGACTCTCCCTTCGCGTGGAGCATACAGCCCCCAGGCCCAGAAGTCTGCACGTTTTATGCTGTACGCTCCTTCAAGGTGGTTGGGAGGAGCCTTGGATGTATCGACAGGGGTCCGAAACTCAGAAGCCAGAATTCCAAGAAAAATTCCACGATGCCACGGATGATCATCCGGTCCGGCATTCGACACCCGTTCGCCAGAGGGCGTATTCACGGGATCAAAGTAAGCTGCACTCGGAGACTGCACATTGGCGGGAATCTTTGTCTTGTACTCCAAAACTACGCGACCGTCCGGTGTTTTGACCTGCATTCCTTCACTGGTGGGAGTCAGCGTGAAGGCTGGCGCAGCCATGACATCTTTTGCGAAGAGCATAGCGGCCATTGTGATGCCAACCCTGGCAAAACGCAGTGCAGCACGAGATGAAGTTACAGGCCAAGTCAAGGAAAGCCTCCTTAGATATCTTTTATCGATCCGTTATTTGTAGGTCTGTGCCCAAGGCTTCAACGCTACTTCGCTGCCTTCATCTCGGGTAAACCAAAGACATATAGCGCGCTCCCTGCACACACGGCAACATATTGCTGTCCGTTGACGGAGTACGTCATGGGACCGCTGGCGACAGTGCCCCCCATTCCCGCTTTCCATAGACTCTCTCCAGACCTCCCATCCAGGGCAAAAAAGTTTCCTTCTTTACCCCCGGAGAACACAAGGTCCGAAGCTGTGCTTAGTACACCGGCGTCTGTATAGTCCACCATCTTGAACTCCCACTTCTTCTCGCCCGTCTTCGGGTCGAGCGCAATCACTGCGCCGTACCCCTCCGATTCTTTTTTGAATAAAGGTGCATTCGGAGGTGTTCGCGTCCAATCGGGTTTCTTCGGCTTTCCCACACCGGTATAACGCTCGCCTTCTTTCCACGTCGCATCCGCCTTTGCAGAGATGGCGGAATAATTCTGCCATGAAGATACATAGAACAGCCCGGTCCGGGGACTGTAAGACGGCGAATACCAGTTCGTCCCGCCTTGCACTCCAGGCTGAATGAAGGTTCCGTCATAGGTGGCAATGTGACCCGGCGCCTTTGCAGGACGCCCCTTCGCGTCAAAGCCTACATTCCAATTCTGTTTCACAAAAGCACTGCCATGAAGAAATTCGCCAGTAGTTCTGTCCAGTACATAGAAGAATCCGTTGCGATTTGCCCACAACATCAGCTTGCGCGGCTTCCCTTTCCAGTCCATATTCACCAGCACAGGTACCTGCACAGAATCCCAGTCAAACTCATCATTCGGCGTGAATTGATAAAACCACTTCAATTTCCCCGTATCGGTATCAAGCGCCACAACAGAGTCGGAATAAAGATTGTCGCCTGGACTACGCACATCCCCGTTCCATCCTGGATTCGGGTTGCCAGTTCCCCAGTAGGTCAGATTCGTCTCAGGATCGTAAGAACCGGTAACCCAGATCGGCGATCCCCCGTGAATCCAGGAGTTGCCCGCCCACGTATTGCCATTCGGTTCATCTGGCTTTGGGACGGTATCGAAGCGCCACAACTCCTCGCCGGTCTCGACGTCATAAGCCGCAACCCAGCAGTTAGCTCCTTCTTCATTCGTTGCCGGTCCAAGAATCACCTTGTTCTTCACGACCAGCGGTGCAACATTCAGTTGATACCCCTTCTGCCATACTGCAACCACCTTGTCCCAGAGCGGGTGACCGTTCTTCGCATCGACAGCAATCAGGTGTCCATCGAGGGTTGCCCAAAAGAGGCGATTGCCCGAGATCGCAAGCCCCTTGAGCATTGGAAGCACAAACACACCTCGTGGATCGACGGTATGGTTATAGCTCCAGTATGTGCGGCCTGTCACCGCATCCACAGCGGAGATCTGGCTTGTATCGCCGAGATACATAATGCCATCGACAACCAGTGGCGTATTCTCGACCTTCTGAAGCGTACGGAATTGATGAACCCACTTCAGCTGCAGCGTGCCCACATTCTCTTTCGTAATCTGGGACAGCGTGCTGTAACGGTGGCTCGCATAATCTCCCCCGTAGGTCAACCAGTTTTGCGGCTCGTGATCAGCATTGAGCATGCGATCATACGTCACCTGCGCACTCAACGAACTGCCTGCAAGAAGCAGTAGTGCGAGTATTGATCTTTTCACGCGAGTAAGTCCTTTCCCTGACGAGAGAAGCCCGTAAGATAACTCCTCACATCGATCATTGCTGTTGTGGGATTGCACATTTACTTCCCCGGTTCGGCAAGAGAGCTTAGGTAGCGCACCAGGTCGTCGAGATCCTGACCGGTGATCTTATTCCCGAATGATGGCATTGGATTCGTATCTATGATCGAGAACTCGCGCAGGCCGGACTTCGAATAGGTCGCCAGTTTGCCCGTCGCATCGACCATCTGCACGCTGTACCCATCCTGGTTAAGAATCTTGCCGACAATCGTCTTACCATCGTGCTGCACCAGTCGTACCTGCCTGTTTTCAGGTTGCACCTGCGGCTGGGGCGCCACAATCGCAGCACGAATCTCGTCAGCCTTACGACGTGTTCCTACATCGTCCAGATTTGGCCCGATGTAAGATCCTTCATCTCCCACACGATGGCATGCCACACATCCGTTCTGAGCGATCACACGCTTTGCATTCGCGATCGCCGAGGGACTCAGCGCGATGGCCGGTGCAGTTTGGGTCGGGGCGGACGGTGCGGGTGCCTGCGTGAACGAGGGAGCCGCACCTTTGGCCGGGCCGAAGTTCGTCGAAAGGTAGAGCACTACATTGTCGATATCCGACTGCGAGCCTTGCGCACCACGAGAGACCATATCGTTCACAAGGCTCCTCCACTCGTCGGCAGTATTTCTGAGCCGTGTCACCATGGACGTTGTATGACAGTTTGAACAAATCCGTTCAAACTCCGCCTTTCCCTTACCGTCGGGAAGAGCCTGCCCAAAGGCGACTTTTGACAGGGTGAAACAGGAAAGTAAGGCAAAACTGGCGATATGGCTTACTCTGTGTCGTTGATCCATTCAGCAACCGATCTCGAACGCGCAGGGTTTCGGGTTATAAATCATTAAGTTCTTATTAGAACTACAAAAGCGAACGCACACCTTCTCTTTGCCACTAAAAAGTCAGGTCACTAGATATATCCGCAGCCTAACGAGTGTCAACGATTCTTTAATTTGCAGTTCAATATGGAACTTCTGAGAATCTTATCCTGAGCTAACTAATTTCGACAGCGATAAGAAGAACAAGATGAATGACCTTTTCCTCTTACAAGCCAGAAGTTCGTCGCTGCATTACTCCACTGTAAAACCAGGTCAAGAACTAATTAGTTCTTGACTGAACTAAAAAATATGGATTTCTCTTGACACTTCCTAATACCGCGGCATATCTACTTGCTTCGACTTTAAATCTGGAGCTCCTCCACGAGTCAAAACAATTTTCAGATGGGGACTTTTACCCATTTCACATCGCTGTGCATATTAGCCGGATTTTGGGATCGATTCCAAGGAGAACACTTTGATGCATCTGTCGAGATCTTTCGTATTGAAAATGGCGAGTTCCATCAGCAGGTATTCAGCAGTGTTGGCGTTCGCGGCCTGCGTCGCCCCTCCGCAGGCTACCGCCCAGGCACCTGCAGCTCCCAAGGTGAACCCGGCCACCGGAACGCCTGTGCAAACGCCAACGCCGCAGCGACCACGACGCCCAATGGATTCGCCATACGCCAAAGCCGCATATGCCGCCATGCAGGCGCCGCTCAATCGTCTGACTCCGGTGACCGACGAGATGCTGCGCAACCCTCCACCGGGTGACTGGCTCAACTGGCGACGCACATACGATGGTTGGGCTTACAGCCCGCTGACACAGATCAATCGCAAAAACGTAAAGGACCTGAAGGTAGCGTGGACCTTCAGCATGGCTTCGCAAGACGACGCCGTCAACGAGACCACACCGATTGTGCACGACGGAGTTATGTTCCTATGGAACTTCGGCGAAACGATTCAGGCACTTGATGCGAAGACCGGCACCCTCCTCTGGCAATTCGACTATTCGTTGCCGAGTGACTACCCATCACTGCCGGGCTTCTACCGGACGAAGCGAAGCCTCGCAATCGGCGGCAATAAGCTCATCGTCGGAACGATCGACATGCACCTTATTGCACTGGACATCAAGACCGGCAAAAAAGTGTGGGATGTTGTTACCGATGATTACAAGAGCGAGCGCACCTACAACAGCGGCCCGCTGGTCGTGAAGGACAAAGTACTCATCGGCGCCGGCAACTGTTCGCCGGGGAGCGCCAACCGGGAAGGCGGTAAAGTGGCGGGCTACTTCCCTCCTGGGGGATGCTTTATCACCGGTCACGATCTCGAAACAGGAAAAGAACTGTGGCGGCTCAACACGGTCGCGCACACGAACGAACCGGGAGGCAACACCTGGAACAATCTGCCGGATGACAAACGCGGTGGCAGCGCCATCTGGGAGGTTGGCCAGTACGATCCGGAGTTAAATCTTACCTATTGGGGTACCGGCTCCCCTTCGCCGTGGTCGACGGTAACCCGCGGAACCTTCGGTGCGACCGGACTCTACATGAACTCCACGCTAGCGATTAATCCCGACACCGGCAAGCTCGTTTGGTACTACCAGCACATCCCGTCCGATCCGTACGACATGGACTATGCCTTCGAGCATATCCTTGCGCCGGTAACTGTCCGCGGAGAACGCCACAAAGCGTTGATCACTGCTGGAAAGCCAGCAATCTTCGAGGCGTTGGATGCAGCAACCGGTAAGTTCCTGTTCGCGGTCGATCCGGGTGCGCAGAACGTCGCCACCGCGATTGATCCAGTGACAGGGTTCAAGACGCTGCTTCCTGAACCACCTCCTCCCGGTGTCACCCGATGCCCGACCAACGCTGGTGCCAGAAACTTCCCGGCTGGCGCATACAGTCCCTCGACGAACCGCTACTACCTGCCGATCAACGACACGTGCATGGAGAAAATGGGTGACACACCAGCTCGTTTTCTGGCGCTTGACCTGAATACACAAAAGTTGGTGTGGGATATTCGCTCACGTGTCCCGCAATCCTCCGGCCAGCTCACAACCGCGGGAGGTCTGGTGTTCTCCGCGACTCCAGATCGCTACTTTCGCGCGTTCGACGACCATGACGGTAAGGTGTTATGGGAGAGTGGGCGACTGAACGACATCCCGAATGCTTTTCCGATCACCTACATGGTCGATGGCAAGCAGTACATCGCCATGCCAGTAGGAAATCCTGGGCTCCAGGGCAACACCGCGTTGTACGCCGCGCCAGAGAACGGCGTCGTGCGAGGTGCGAAATCATCGGTCCTGTGGGTGTGGGAACTGCCCTGAGAACGTGGAGAGTGCCGCTCGTAAACAGATCTGCTCGCGCAGCGGCCCTCTTACTTTGCTATACGGACGGTTGAAAACACCTGATACATCCGCCTTCCGGATTAGTATGGGAACGTTCTAAGAAACCGAGGCTCTTATCTATGAGGCATCTTCGTAGCACGGTATGCATTCTTTACACTTGCCTCTTCTCTGCTGCCGCCTTGGCACAGAAGACGGGCACGCTTCTTGTCGCGAACCAGAAAGACCGCACTCTTTCGCTCATCAACATAGAGACAACAAGCCAGATAGCAATTCCAGAAGAGCACGTCACTGGACACGAAGTTGCGGCTTCCCCGGATGGCCGCACCGCCTATGTCCCCATCTATGGAAATGCTGGGGTTGGCCATCCAGGAACCGATGGTCAGGAGATGCTCGTCATTGATGTTTCATCGCACAAGGTAGTCGGAACGGTCGACTTTGGACATCCTGTCCGGCCACATAAACCTGTGTATGACGCAAAACGCAATGTTCTCTACGTCACGACGGAACTCGACAATACGGTCACTGCAATTGATCCTCGTACATTGAAGATTCTTTACAGCATTCCTACCGGTGCCATTGAATCCCACATGCTTGCCCTCTCTCATGACGACAGGCTGGGCTACACCGCCAATGTTTCCCCCGGTTCCGTCTCCGTCCTTGACCTTTCCACTCACAAGAATCTTGCCGTAATTCCGGTCGCACCACATGTGCAGCGCATTTCCGTCTCCAACGATGACAAATTTGTTTTCACCTCGGATTCTTCAGCTCCAAGGCTTGCGGTCATCGATGCATCTGCAAGAAAGGTCAAGACTTGGATCGATCTACCCGCGAAAGGTTATGGCAGCGCACCCACCCCCGACGGGCATTTCCTTATCCTCGCTCTACCTGCAGCGGCAAAGGTAGCAATCATCAACCTGGCGGACTTTACCATTACAAAGACCATCGATGTCCCCAAGTCTCCGCAGGAGGTGCTCATTCGTCCTGACGGAAAAGTTGCTTATGTCTCCTGCAACTCCAGCCATCAGATTGCTGCTATCGATCTCTCAAATTGGAGCGTCACTCTGCTGGAAGCAGGTGAAGGAGCCGATGGACTCGCATGGGCAAATAATAGATAAATGGGCGGCTCACGATCGATAGCATGAAGGATGGGGGGAGTCTATTTTCTTTGTGCCGCCACAGCGAATGAAACGTCATACGCTCTCATACCTGCTCTCCTGGCGGACTCCATACCTTCTGGAGAATCTTCAAATACGACACACAACTCCGGATCTACACTCAATCTTCTCGCTGCTTCAAGGTATAGGTCTGGCGCAGGCTTTCCATGAGCTACAGCTTCCCTTCCAACGATGACATCAAACAATGGCAGCAAATCTGCCTTTGCCAGGCTCGCGATAACATGATCGCTATTGCCGTTCGACGCCACAGCCATTGGCAGCTTCTTACGGCACGTCCGTGCAAGCTCCGCCACAAGCGTCACCTCACGGATGAGAGCCAGGTTCTCGTGAAACGAGTTCGCATAAATCATCATGGCTCGATCGATGTCGAGAGGTACCTCAAACTCCTTCGCAAAAATCAGCAAAAGGTCACGGGCCGGAATTCCAAGGCGAGAGCTGTACCACTCCCACGACATCACTTTTCCATACTCGGCCAGACTAGCGTTATATCCAGCCAGATGGACAGGAGCGCTGTCTACCAGGGTTCCGTCGCAATAAAAAATCAGGGCCGCACAGGATTCATCCGGGGAAAATTTAAGTTCGCTCATAAGAAGTCAGGACTTGAGGGAAACATTCTAAGAGGACAAAAAGTGAAATTTATCAGGATGCCTTGTTCTCTCTCTCATTCTTACGGTATCATTCCGCGACATCTCGATTATTGAACTTTTTTCAACAGGGAATAATTCGAAAGGATACTCATGAGCGCAGACAATAGCTATACGCCCCCAAACGAGATGCCTCCGGCTCCTATTCATCAGGTGCTGGTCGGACAAAAGGCTCTTGTGACAGGCGCCAGCAAGGGCCTGGGACAGGCAATGGCTATCGGCTTTGCCCGTGCGGGCGCAGATGTACTCGTGAACTACAGCACGGATCTGGTTGGTGCAGAAGAAACCGTCCGCATTATCGAGAGTCTGGGTAAGCAAGCCACGATCTTCAAAGCAAATGTCTCAAAAGAAGATGAGGTGCAGGCCATGTTTCAGCACATGTTCGACACCTTCGGCAGAATAGACATCTGCGTTCCCAATGCAGCCATTCAACTCAACGCGCGAGTCGACGAGATGACACTCCAGCAATGGCAGGAGGTCATCAATGTCAACCTGACAGGAATGTTTCTGTGCGCTCGCGAGTCGGTCCGAGCATTCAAGCATCAGGGGATCGATCGTTCCATCTCGTACGCCTGCGGCAAGCTTATCTTCATCAGCTCGGTTCACGACATCATTCCGTGGGAAGGTCACGCAAACTACGCTGCCGCTAAGGGCGGCCTTATGCTCTTCATGAAAAGCCTGGCGCAGGAGGTGGCTCACCTTCGCATCCGCGTCAACTCCATCTCGCCTGGAGCGATTCGAACTCCCATGAATGTGGAGAAGCTCACCAGTCCTGAAATGTTCGAAGCCACACTTCTCAATCTCATCCCTTCTAAGCGTATTGGAGAACCGGAAGATGTCTCGCGCCTGGCAGTATGGCTGGCCTCGGACGAATCCGACTATGTTCAAGGCACGACAATTTATGTGGATGGTGGCATGACTCTCTATCCCGGCTTCATTGGTGCCGGTTGATTGGTAGAACTGGAATAAAAAGAAAGGTGAGTTCAATTGCCTGATCAGGAACGCTTACATCGGATGCGCACGGCGATGGAGGCAGCGCAGTTTGATGCGCTCGTACTTCGTCTGCCCGAGAATGTACTTTTGCTAAGTGGCTTTTGGCCAATGATCGGCGCCTCCTTTCTCGTCTTTCCACTTGATGGAAAGCCTGTCTGCATCATTCCCGATTGTTATAGAGCAGAGGCCCTATCAGCGCTGCGCTCAGTACAGCCCATCTTCTTTCCCTATGGTCTGGTTGACTCCCCTCCTCCAAACAATGCCATTCGAAAACTTCTTAGCGGCCTGTCCGGCGCAACAAGCTGGCGGCGAATCGGCTATGAGGCAAGCTTCGAGGCAATTGCCCCTTCATGGAACAGTGCCGAGTCTTTAGTTCCTGCTGCCGGAACAGTATCGCTACTGCAATCCGCCTTCCCTAAATCTCTCCTTGTGGATGCTTCAGATCTTATAAAGAAGGAACGCCGCACGAAGACTGAGTATGAGATCTTGCGCCTTGAGATTGCCAGCGAGATCTCCGCTATCGGTCTCGAGGCTTTTCAACATGCAGTGGACGTCGGAAAAACAGGTGTAGAGCTTGCCGCTGACGTGGAGCGGGAAATCATGGTGCGGGGTACGGGGTATCGCGGCACCGTGCGAGTTCGCGCCTATGCCCAGGTCACCGTCGGCCCGGAAGAGACTTCTCTCGGCTACCGTCCGAACGTCATATCAACAACGCAACGACTTCAACGCGGTGAGATCGCTCTCCTGGAACTCGGTCTCGTCGCCGATGGCTATTGGGCCGACCGTACCCGTGCTCGGGTTGCTGGGACTCCCAGCGAACTGCAGCAGGCTTACTTCGATACGGTTGTCCGTGCCCAGGAGGCTTCCATCGCGGTTATCAAACCCGGGATCGCCGCCTCTGCCGTCGATACAGCTGCCCGTTCCATTATTGAGTCGGCTGGCTACACAGATTTCTTTCCTCACATCACCGGTCATGGGCTCGGATTTGGCTATCACGAATCGTCCCCCATCCTCGGGCCTCGCTCGGAAGACGTGCTTGAAGCCGGAATGCTGACATCCGTCGAGCCCGGCGTCTACGACAGATCGTTCGGTGGCATCCGTATTGAGGACGATGTTCTGGTTACCTCCAGCGGATCGAGGATCCTGGGCCCTTACCTTAAATCTTTAGCCTGATCCGAAAAGAAACCGACTCCCCTGCTCTCGCAGTGCTGCGAGATCGTCTTCCCGGTGTGGTGCGTCTCTCGTGCGGGCAAGAAACTTCGCATAATTGCGACGACCTAAAACTAAAGCAGGCCCCCTACACAGATCACTTGCCAACCATGTAGCCGCGCACTATAGTACATTTCAGAACATTTGAAAATAGTTCCTAATTGAACTATACAACTTGAAGTCATGACACGCAGTTCTGCTGTTTACAGTGACTGTTCTTCGAGGGTGGGATTATGTCGGTGAGTCAATCGGAAGCAATGAGCTTTGCTTGCAGCAAATGGATTCATCAAAGAAAGCCAGAAACATTCGAGGCTTTCAATCCCGCCTCTATAAATACGATCGTGCGATTTGCTGGCACAAAGGAGCAGCCCACAAACGACGTGATCGAAGAGTGCTTCAGGCTTTTGGTCGAACAACTCAAAAATAATCGATAGAGAAATAACGAATGAAAGCTCTAGTTAAATACGCCCCGGGTGAAGGCAATGTTGGAATCAGAGATATTGCCGAACCGATTTGTGGCGACACGGACGTCAAAATCGAAATTGCATTCTGCGGTGTGTGCGGAACAGATATTCATGTACTGCACGATACCTTTCGCAATTTCCCCCCTGTCACCCTTGGTCACGAGTTCGCCGGAACCGTCGTTGAAGTAGGTAAGAGCGTTCAGGGCGTGCAGATTGGTGAACGCATCACAGGGCTCGGCGCAACTGCCGTCACCTGTGGTCAATGCCGGTACTGCCGATCCGGCTACTTCATCTTTTGTGCCAATCGGCGCGGGATGGGGCATGGCGTCAATGGCGCCTTTACCCGTTATGTTCTCTTGCGGCCCGACCAGTTATATCGAATACCCGCGAATTTGACACTCGAGGAAGCTGCGATGAGCGAGCCCTTCGCGGCAGCTGTTCAGGCCGTAACGGAGATTGCCCGCATCGCCATCGGTGACACGGTGCTTGTCTCAGGTCCTGGACCTATCGGATTGCTCTGCTTAAAGCTTCTAGTCGCACAGGGCATCAAGACCATCGTCGTCGGTGCTCCTGGCGATGGAGATCGCCTTGAGGCCGCCAAGCATTTTGGAGCCTTCGCCACTGTCGATTTAGGCACCCAGAAACTCCAAGACGCAATTAGCGAACATACGAAAGGCCAGGGTGTTGATGTTGCTTTCGAATGTGCTGGGGTTTCCGCCTCGGTGAGGGGATGCCTCGACTCTCTTCGTCCAATGGGACAGCATGTTCAGGTCGCGATCTGCGGTAAAGATATTCAGTTTCCGATTGATCGCATCTTCTACAAGCAGCTCACCATGTCGGGATCTGTCTGCTACACCTCCAACACCTGGGACCGCATGATGAGGATCTATGCTGGCGGCAAAATCAGTCTTAAGGAGATGATCAGCATTAAACTCCCCATCTCCGATTGGCAAACGGCCTTTGATCTTTGCACAACCAGAAAAGCCCTGAAAGTTCTGATGCATCCGGAATAACGTATCGGGCCCTAACTGAACATAGTTTGCTGAATACAAACCAATGATCCTTTCGATGAGGAAATTATGAGCAGCGCCACCCAGACACCAGCATCCTACAAGAGCCCGCTTCACGAGATGACACAGACCACCTGCACCTCTTTGTGGAATGACTCTGCAACGCTCTCCGAGCTTACCTATTCGATCGAGCATGGTGCCGTCGGCGCCACCTGCAACCCTGTCATCGTTCTGGACGCTCTCAAGCGCGAGCCGCAGCTCTGGAACGATCACATTCGAACACTTGCGAAAGAGATGCCTACGGCAACGGAGGACCAGATTGGCTGGAAGCTCGTTGAAGGCATCTCAGCGACACGAGCAACTCTGCTGCATTCTGTATTTGAAAAATACAAAGGCAAAAACGGTCGTCTTTCCATCCAGACCGATCCACGTTTTTATCGCGATGTCGACGCGCTGACGAAGCAGGCCCTGCATTTTAATAAGTTGGGTCCAAATATGATCATCAAAATTCCCGTCACACAGGCTGGAATCGCTGCCATCGAAGAAGCAACGTATGCAGGAATCACCATCAATGCAACCGCCTGCTTCACCCTCCCTCAATCTGTTGCCGTAGCGGAGGCAGTCGAACGCGGCCTGACCCGGCGCGAAAAAGAGGGTAAGGACATCTCCACCATGGGGCCAGTCTGCACGATTATGGTGGGTCGCCTGGACGATTGGCTCAAAGTAGTTGCCGAGAAAAAAAATATTACCCTTGACCCTGGATATCTGGAATGGGCTGGCGTCGCCGTCTTCAAGAAGACATATCAACTATTTCAGCAGCGCGGCTTTCGCCTTCGCCTCCTCTCTGCCGCATTCCGCAATCACATGCATTGGAGCGAATTCATCGGCGGCGATGTTGTCATCTCCCCGCCGTACAAATGGCAGTTAAGGTTCAACGCCAGCGACATTGCGGTCGTTCCTCGCATCGACAAGCCCGTCAACCCTGAAATTGTGAATACGCTCCTCGACAGGTTTGAAGATTTTGGTCGCGCCTACCGCGAAGGTGGCCTAGCCATTCATGAGTTCGATCACTATGGCCCAACCGCGCGCACCCTGCGACAGTTCCTCGAAGCCGGCCAGGAACTTTCCGTCCGTGTACGCGATATCATGTTGCCGAGCCCTGATGCACTGCTCTGATCATCTGGGTGTCCAAATTGCCTTGTCGCCGATGCCCCAGAAGTGGTGCTAATATGAGGCACAATGAAGAGCAAATCGCCGGCGAAGCAAAACGAGCCCTCGAGAAAAATTGATAAGTATTGGATCCCGATTGTTGCTAAGACTCTTGATCTGCTGGATTGCTTCAGCTCCGTCAATGAGACGCTAACACTTGAAGAGGTCGTTCGACGCACAGGTATACCCCATACCAGTGCCTTTCGCATTCTCCATACCCTCGTGGTTCGCGACTACCTTAGCCAATCCGGACGGCATTATCGGCTTAGTCGACTGCGCAAGAAATTGAAGTTCGGCTTTGCAAATCTTTCGAAGCATATCCAGCTCGCGGTCGAGATTCAGACGAGCCTTGAAAAGGCCGCTGCCGCGGCAGGCGTCAATCTTGTCGTGTGGGACAACGACCGCAACGCAGATGCCGCTGTACGGAATGCGGAACTTATGGTCGCTGAAAAAGTTGATCTTGCAATCGAATTTCAGCTTTTCGAGCAGGTCGCACCCGTGATCTCCGACATTTTCGCTCGTGCCGGAATTCCTCTTATCTCCTTGGTCAACCCGCATCACGGGACTGTTTACTTTGGCGTAAATAATTATCGTGCCGGATTGACTGCCGGTTTAGCCCTCGCGGAACACGCTGTCAACCAGTGGCGCTCGAAATTCGATGCTCTCGTCCTCCTCGATTCCCCTCTCGCAGGAAGAACCACGCAAAGCCGCAGCGTGGGGGTACTCAAAGGCATAGAGGAACGGCTTGGAAAGCCTCCGGAGAACATCATCCATCATTTGGATGGAGGCGGAGATAAAGCAACCTCAAAAGCAGCCCTAGCAAACTTTCTCAAGTCCACGCGACCGTCAAGCAGGATACTCCTCGCGGGTATCAACGACGAAAGCGCGATCGGCGCAGTGGAAGCCGTAAATGCGACGAAGGGGCGGAATCAGATTGCAATCGTCGGCCACGGCGGAAGCGCGGAGATCCTGGATATCATCAAGGATCCCAAGAGCCCCTGCATTGGAGTTGTCTCCTTCAATGCCGACCGTTATGGAGCCGAACTATTCAACTTTACCTTGCCCATTGTTCAGGGACGATCGGCTCCCACGGGGCACTATGTCGCGCACAAATTCATCAGCCGAGCTGCAACAAAGTAGCACTTCCTACATGTAAAAAATCCAGCCTGCACGTGGCCATTGGCTTTCCGAAATTCCTCGTCTTCGCTGTCGCCCTTGTTGACAGAACTATTCCTTGACAATGGCATTTCGCCAAAGATATACACGTACGTAATTAGATTTTGAAAGAAGTTCTTATAGGAACTATAAGAGAATCCTTGCTGCGAACTTCTTAAAATTTCTCACGTCATCGTACGGAGTATCCGGAATGGCGATTTCAAGACGCTGTTTTTTGCAACAGGCCTTTGCCGCTGGTGTTGCTGCAGGCGCTGCTAAAGCCTTTGCCGACCCTCTGGATATGCCTATCGGCTTTCAGGGCTACGATGCCAGATTTCTGCTGATCAAGGATTGGGATTCTGGTTGGCAGACGATGCGAGACATGGGGTATCAGTCTGTCGATCTTGTCTCCGTTCGCGGATACGGCTTTGAAAAGTCTTCTGTTGCAAACAAGACTGCGAAGGAAATTCGTACCAAGCTCGAATCGATCGGCATGACCTATGAGAATTGCCAGTTCAGCTATGCGGAGCTTCATACCGACTTTAGCAGGACCATCGACTTCTGCCATGAACTCAAACTTAAAAACATCATCTGCGCCCCAGAGTCACAGCACACAAAATCAATCGATGGATGGAAGTGGCAGGCGGATCAGTTGAATCAGCTTGCCGTACGCTTGAAGCCCGAAGGTTTTCGTCTCGGCTATCACAACCACGATCTCGAATTTATCGATGTCGATGGCATTACTCCATACGACGTTCTGATGGAGAATACGGATCCTAAACTCGTCTCATTCCAGATCGATGTGGGCAACCTTACTTTTGCAGGAAAAGACGCCATCTCTTATATCAAGAAGTACCCTCAACGATACTTCTCCATGCACGCCAAAGACTATAAACCGGGACTTACCAGCGTTCCGGTAGGACAAGGCATTCTTGACTGGAAGGCTATCTTCGCCATTGTCAAAACGACCCCGGTCCAGAACTATTTTGCGGAGGTTGCCGCGTACGGCATCGGAACCCTGAACCACATGCCAGCCAGTGCGTGGCCCACTGATTCTGTGGACCAGCTAAGGCAGAGCTACGTTTATCTTCATAAGCTTCGAGCGTGAATTGTCCATATCGAAATTTATGCGTTGGAGTATCCGTATTGGTGTAATGCGAAAAAGGAGCACTTATGAAAGGCGTTTCGCTCGTCTTCTCCATCTTCCTCGGCATCATCCTTGCCCTGCATCTTTCCATGAATGGCAAAGTAGGTGCTTCCCTTGGAAATCCACGCGTCGCAAACGCTGTCTTCTGGTGTATCGGAGCATTTGTAGCGCTCCTTATCGGAGCTACAGGATGGCAGTCAGGAGTGCTTAGTGGCTTGAAGGGAGTTAGTCCCTGGCTACTCACCGCTGGTGGTCTCGGGGCCTGCCTGGTATTCGCAATTGCATGGCTGCTTCCGGATGTTGGCGCGAGAGCCATGTTCATCAGCCTCATCGCGGGTCAGGTTCTTGGCGGAATGATCATCTCTCATTTTGGATGGTTAGGGTCGCCAACCCAACGAATCACACCTCTCAACACAATCGGTGCGCTGGTCATGCTGGCCGGCGTCGCCCTAGCAACCTACAGCAAATAGAACATAGCTTTTACCGTTACAAAACAGGAAACCATGCAAAAAGCAAAATTAGGTAAGACCGATCTTCAGGTCAGCACGCTGGCAATGGGTAGCGATGTTCTTGGAAGCAAGATCGACCAGGACACGACCTTTTCCCTGCTCGATTACTATGTCGGAGAAGGCGGCAACTTCATCGACACTGGAAACTTTTACGCAAGCTGGCTCCCCGGATGCAAGGGTGGAGAAAGTGAAACCGTCATCGGTGCATGGATGAAGGCACGTGGTAATCGAGACAGGGTCATCGTCTCTTCAAAGCTGGCCTTTGACTATCCCGGCTGTGAAGGCGGCCTCAGCGCTGCGGAGATTGAGCGCGAATGCGAGAAGAGCCTTCGACGTCTTCAGACGGATCGGCTCGATCTTTACTACGCTCATCGTGACGACCGCGAAGTACCCCAGGAAGAAACGATGGCCGCATTCGATCGCCTGATTAAAGCTGGCAAGGTCCGTGCCCTCGGGGCCAGCAATCTTGCCGTCTGGCGCATAGCCCAGGCAAACACTATTGCGAAAGCTAATGGCGTCACACCTTACACGGTCGTACAACAGCGATACACCTATCTTCGACCTCGACACGGAGCAGATTTCGGCCCCCAGATCGTCATCGGAACGGAGCTAAAAGATTTCGCCCTCAGTGAAGATGTGGCACTCATTGCTTACTCCGTTTTATTGCAAGGGACTTACACCCGCGCGGAGCGCGAACTTCCTGCTCAGTTCGCTGGCCCCGAGTCAGATGAACGCCTCGATGCACTTCGAACTGTTGCGAAAGATACTGGACGCAATGCCAATCAAGTCATCATCGCCTGGATGCGCCAGAGCAAGCCCGCGGTACTTCCTATTATTGCTGGCAGCAAGATCGATCAATTGAAAGAAAACATAGCCGCTCTCGATTTGACTCTCGATGAGGAACAGATGCAGAAACTCAATACCGCGGGAGATCCTGTTATCAGGCAGGCCTGGATACAATCCACATAGGTAAAACGACAGCGTGGCAATGAAGAAACGATCGCTGCCTCTTTCTGAGCTGCGCTGCTATATCGAAACCCAAGCCTGCTGTCTCGAGCTCTCGAGAACAGCATCTACAAGAAACAGTTGCCGTAAGCCGTCCTCGAAGGTCGGGTATTCGACCGGCGACGTACGATCTTCCACCGTGCGGTAGAAGCGCCGGAATGTCTGCTTGAAGGTTGCGTCGTAACCTTCACTATGTCCACCAGGAAGATCGGAATAGCTTTGCGCAGCGACTGGAAAGATTGTGGAATCCTTGATCAGCAGCTCGCTCGATTCGTTTCTATGTCCAATCCACAGCTCCTCAGGACGCTCCCCATCCCACACCGCCGATGCCTTCGTCCCATACACTTCGAGGAATAACCTGTTCTTGCGTCCCACTGAGACCTGACTTGTCGTCATTGACCCGCGAGCGACATCTCCCATCTTGAAGATCATCGATCCGAAATCCTCTGTATCGATATTTACTTCGTCAAAGTCGATTGGAACCACATCCTTACCCTTGAACGTTTCGACGGAGCCCTTAGGCTTCTTGCGGGTTTTCATAAATGTCTGAAGATCGGCGCACAGGGATGTGATCTTCAGGCCAGTCACATGTTCCGCAAGGTCACACCAATGAGTACCGATATCGGCAAACGTGCGTGAACTCCCCGAATCAATTCTCCAATTCCAGTCCGTCTCGTAGAAAAGCCAATCCTGCGAGTAAGTGCCCTGGACGATGCGAATGTCTCCCAGCACGCCTTCTTCACGCACCCGCCGTAGATTCTGCAGCTGAGGATAGCTGCGGATGTTATAGAGCGTACAGTTCGCCAGCCCCTTGCTCTTAGCCAACTCGATCATGTCGTTAGCCTCTTCCACCGTTGAGGCCAGAGGCTTCTCGCACATCACATGCTTGCCACGTTCCAATGAGCGCATTGTCATCTCATAATGCAGAGCGTTGGGTGAACAAATATGCACTGCATCGATCTCAGGATCCTCAATCAGTTCACGGTAATCTCCCGTAGACCAGTCGATGCTCACGTCATCGGCAAACCTTCTGGCCCGTTCAGCAGTAGACCCCGCGACCCCGACGACTTCCACACTTCCAAGTCTCCGCAGAGATTCGATATGCACACGTCCCATAAAGCCCGTGCCAAAGATCGCCACCTTAATCTTCTTCAATCCGCTTCTCCAATCCGTTCAGTCTTTGTCTCAGACGAACTTCCGCCACCGAGTCACAGTCTGCTGAGCAATGGGATCATCCTTTTCACGATAGTCCAGGAATTTCTTGAAGTATGGTGCCGCGATGTGCGCATCCAGAGCCGCCTGATCCGCGAATTGCTCATAAAACATAAACAGCTTGTCGTTCTCCGGATCGCGATGCAACTCATAGCTTAGACAACCCTTCTCTTCATGCGTTGGCGCAATCAGAGACTGCAGTTCTCTCGCGAGGTCTTCCTCGCGTCCGTCCTTTGCTTCCAAATGGACATTCAGAATGATCGTGTCAGCCATTATCACTTCCTTCATTATTTTTTGAGAATCGCAGCATTAGTCTCAGCACTGTTATTTCGCGCCTGCTTTTGACTGAGGCTTCCCCCAGAAGATGTACAGTCCCCGCTTCGTAGCGGCAACAATGTCCATCACTCCATCACCATTCAGATCCAGCGGCAACAGGTTGTCACCTGCGCCCGAATCATTGTGGATCAACTCAGGCTCCAGTCTGGCCCCCCCTGGAGACTTCGGATCACGCACCGTCTTGTACCAGTAAAGATATGGAGGACCGTATACGTCCGGATCGAGGAAGTCGTCTCGATGCGAAAACTGTCGTTTGCCGACGATAAAGTCAGGAATGCCATCTCCATCGACATCGCCTACCGCTGAGCCGTGCAGCTCGGAGAAGATCACTCCTCCTGCGTTCTCGGTGTTGTAGTCATCCATCACCATGTGCTGCACAAATGTGATCTCGCCACTGCTCGACTTCTTTTGCTCGAACCACGCCAGGCCAAAACCATGCGCCTCAAGCTGGGTTATCACGTCATTAAGTCCATCGCCATTCACATCGTAGATTCCGATCGTTGCACCGCCTGGCCCAATCCTTCCCCACCGTCCAAATGCCACTGGGTTGTACTTCCAAGGCCCCTGGTCCGCACCTGAAGCAGGTTGCTCCCACCATCCATCCGCTCCAACAATGTCAGGCTTTCCATCACCGTTCACATCGCCCACACCGATTCCGTGCGCAGGCCAGGGACCCTTCTCCGACACATTATGAACTGTCCATGTATCAGTCGGATGCGCTGGATCTGGCTTCGCATAACGCATATAGCCGTTTGCGATATACACCAACTCAGGCTTGCCATCGCCGTCGATATCAATCAGGATCGAGTTTTCGGCCTGCATCGTAGGGACGACGCGGTACTGCTTCCAGCGACGCGAAGAGTTGCCAGGATTAATGTACAAAACCGCACCGTGACTTAAGTTTGTCGCAATGATGTCCGCCCATCCGTCTCCATTGAAGTCGTAAGCATGCTGTATCCACACCGAATACTCTGTCGAAGGATTGAAGGTGCGTGCCGGGTAAATCTCTCTCGACTTTGTGAAGTCCGGCCCATAGTACAAGTACGCGCCCGAAATAAGGTCGACCTTACCGTCATGGTTGAAATCCGCTGCAGCAGCCGTCCAGTTGTAATAGAACGGTGTAATTCGTTGAATGCGAAAGCGGTTCCCGACCTTCTCTTCGGGCTGCACCCTCACTGCAATATCTTTATAGGACACTGCTTTGAAATGGACCTCGCTTCCCTTCCCCACATAAAGAGCTATCTGGCCGAAGGATTCGATGTCCTGATTTTCCGTGGCGGCACTTACCTCTTGTCCCGTGTCGTTCAAATATCCACGCATCACGTTCTCATCCAGCAACAGTTCCAGCTCATTCCACTGCCCGGATCTCACACCGGCGCGAATCCGTTGGATCGGCACCTGGTCCGGAGAGATCTGATAAACCGTTGGATCGTTCAACACCTGAGGAAGTGTCGTCGGCTCATCTTGCGGTGGAGCAAATCGAAACTGTCCTCGCGCATCCCGCAACTTTTCACGCGCGACGATCCCACCATGATCGTCCAGTGTTAACGAGTAGGCACCCAGATCCATCCCCTTGATCCCCAGATAGGTTCCCGTCCATCCGTTGTCAGCCTTCGCCATCCTCACCAGGATTCCCGTGTCACATGCACCGGTGCAACGGAATGCGGCATAAGCTCCAACATCCTGAAGTGAGTGATCGAGTACAAGCCACCCATCCCCTGCCATTCCATTTCCTACAATCTCGCCCTTTTCTGCCTTCCACTCTGCAGCCCCAAGCTTTTGCCAACCGTTAAGATTGGTACCATCCACCTTTGTATCGGGTACAAAGCTGGGTCCACGTAAAGCTATCGGTTCCTGCGCATTGGAAACGGATTGAGCAATTGCCATCCATCCAATAAAAAGTCCGGCTCCAAATATCTGGAAGCAGACTGCAAGCTTGCCATGAAAGATCCTGATGTGCACTCTCAACTCCGCTCTATCGCTAGAACTTCCAGTTACTGCCATTTACGCAGATATCCGCCAGCTTCGAAACCAGGTTTGACACTGGCTGTTGATAAGACCTTTCAAGCTAGTCCCCTTTCACAAGGGGACTACCAGGCCTTCCACTTCTATCGTCTACGAGTTACTAGAAACTGATTCGACCTCCCAGGCGGAAGTACCTCTGGTCGATCTGTCTTCCCAATGGACTCAGAGCCGTGATTGTCCCGAAGCCAGTGGTTGACACGTTGTTATTCGGGTTCGCGAAGTGAGGCGTATTCGTCACGTTGTACGAGTCCAGCCTCAGGTTCAGATTCATCCGATCCCAGATGTGGAACTGCCGTTGAATAGCAGCATCCAGATTCGTCGCACCCGGTCCACGCAGTGAGTTGTACCCCGCACTACCAAACTTCACTGTGTTTACTGGAGCAAACGCTGATGTATCGAAATACGTAGTACCGAAGACACCCCGTCCGGTCTTTGCCACCGAGTTCTTCACTCGGTCTGCACGCTGCGTATTGCCAGGGCAGTTGCAGGAAGATCCATCTGCAAGAATGCTGAACGGTAATCCGGACAGATGGTAGAAGGTACCATTCAAAGACCATCCACCCGTGATAGCCGCCAGGAAGCCGTGGTTCAGGTAGGGCTTGTTCTTTCCGAAGGGTAGCTCGTAGGTTGCGTTCACAATGAAGTTATGCGTGCGATCTACTGGGGCCAGCGAGCGGTTCAGTTCCTTATACTCTGGAATCCAGATCTGGCCCGACGGAAATCCGGATTGCATATTCTTCGACCAGGTATAGGCCATCTTCATGGACAAACCATTCTGAAGCCGCTTGCTTACTGCAATCTGCAGAGAGTTGTATCCACTATCCATCACCGGCCTGAACACGTTCGTCGTACCTGTGATCTTCAGCGCTGGAGTGTTGAGAGGCTGCGAGGCCGCTCCTCCGCCCAGCGTTCCATAGTTGAAGTTGAAGGAACCACCAAGGTTCACAACATGCGTTCCCACATAACCACCCGAGGCTAGGAAACCGCCGGGAAACTCTTTCTCGAGCATCAGGTTGTAAGACTCCACATAGCCGCGTCGGAAGTTCTTATCTGTTGTATTGGCATTCGCCGTTCCCACCGGGATATTGACTGTCCCGTTGTCATTGAAGGTCGGTGCATTCAAAATTGGGAAGCCGGTGGTAAGACTGCCGGCAGCAGTGTAGGCATTCGTACCCGTAGCCGTGTACTGCACTTCGCTGGGATAGTTCTGGACCAAAGCCTGGGCCATCGCCACCTGCATCGGAGAGATCGAGGCTCCTCCACGAATGACAAAGTTCGCAAAGGGACGATAGGAGATACCGACGCTCGGTGCAAACAGCTTCTTCGATACCTTGATACCGCAGTCGCCTGGAGTGCCTCCGACACCGCAGAGTTGGATCGTCGGATTATTCACATCGGTCAACATGTTGTTGTACTCAATCCCGCGCCCCTCACGTGTCGGAACAGGGTAGTACTCCCAACGCACACCGTAGTTGATCGTCAGGTTACGACTCGCCTGCCACTGATCTCGAACGTAAAATCCAATCTGATACTGGCGTAGGGTCAGAAAATTATCAAACTGCACCCATGTCGTCTGGTACTGCGGCAGACCAAGCAGGAAGTCGCCAACCGAGTTGAATTCACGCACAGGTGTGGCCGTCACGCCATTTGCTGGATCCGGAGCGCGGGCTGTAAGTCCTCCAGGAAAATAAAAGAGCGTGTTTCGAATTTCTTTGTGATTGATACGGAGACGTATGATGTCACCTCCCGCGCGGATGTTATGGGATTTGTAAGTCTTCGTCACATTGCCGACGTACTCGAAGATAGGATCTTTGTATTCAAGCGGAGGATACGAATAGCCGAACGTTCCGTTCCCCGTACTACCGCCATAGTTTGCGATCGCGAAATTGGGCATTCCACCGGCAAGGGGTAGCGTGCCTTGATTGGAGCCGGGGATACCCAGCACATCAGATCCATACTTCTGGTCAGCCAGCACAGGGGACAGCAGTTGGTGGGCTTGCGTCACACCAAAGGTCGCGTCGAAGACGAGTGTGGGTGTGGCCACATAGGTTGCTGAGGCGGAAACCGCCAACGTAGCTCCCTGCTGCAGATAGTTGCCAGCACCAGCTGAGCTAAACGCAGGCCAGGCACCGCTGCTTCCTCCAAGGATCGGACCAAAAAGCGGATTGGTCACTGCGAAGTAGGGCTGGTAGCCGTAACGTGCCGAAATTCTCAGTTTCTGCGTTGGTACATAGTCAAACTTCGTATCAATCTTATGCAGGTTGTAAGACGTTCCCTGAATCACGGAATAATTGTTTACCGTACCAGGCAGGTTTGGTGCCGGAATATACGGAATCAGCTTTGCTGTAACCGGATTGATGCGGTTCTCAGGAATGATGTTTCCCGGAAACTGCGTCTTCCCGATACCTGTCGTCGGATCGCCAGTAGCCGGATCATAGATTGGCGTTGTTGAAGCCGACATATCACCCCTCAGCATCGCCGGCGTCGGAGTCGAGATAATACCCGCCAGTGAAGCTCTCGTAAACGAACCCTCGTAGCTTCCGAAGTAGAACAGCTTATCTTTAATCAGGCGGCCGCCAATCGATCCACCTACCGTGTTGTCTACAAGATGAGGGGCACTCTGCCCTGCCGGCTGAAAGAAGTTCCGCGCCTCCGTGTAGTTGTTAACATTCTGCTCGTAGAGCGAACCGTGCATCTGGTTGGTGCCGCTCTTCAATTGCACCGTCACTGCCGGGCCGCCCGAAAGGCCCTGCTCCGCGTCAGGACTATTCGTCACAATGTTGACGCTTTCGATCGCTTCCGTGGAAGGGACGAAGGTTGTGTACTGCTGAACCCAGGGGTTCGTCGCGCTTACACCTTCAATGCGCACGTTGGGGCCCTGTGTTCCTGTGCCATTAGCCGCAAACTGCATCGATTTCGACGGATTGTTGGTTCCGCCTGCAAGCTGTCCACCTGGAGGCACCATGCCCGGCACCATGTTCAGAACTCCCTGGTAAGTGCGAGTGGGCTGCGGTGCGTTTTGAAAAGTTTCGACTGAAAGTTGTGTGTGGACATCCGCCCGATCCGTCTGCAGGAGAGCGGTATCCGTCCGGACTTCAATCTGCTCGGTTACGTCGCCAACCTTCATCTCAACATCAACACGAGCGATCGTGTTGCTTGCCACTTCTACACGAGGATTTGTATATCCACCGAATCCTGTCTTCGATACCGTCAGTTTGTATACCCCTGGAGGCAACGTTGAAAGTGTGTAAAGGCCACCGTCATTCGTCTCGGCAGAGCGTACTGTGTTTGTTTGCAGTTCCGTGATCTGGACCGTAGCTCCTGGGACGGCCGCTCCAGTTTGGTCCACAATTGTGCCCACGATAGATCCAAATAGCGTTTGCGCATTAATATGAATTGCCGTGCCGAGCATAAATGCCAACAGCACACACGCAAGCATCACCGAACGCAATAAGCCCGTTCCGGCCACCGGACTCGCCATACTCTTTGATAGCGTTGTTTCGCGCATCATTCGTTCACCTCACACAATTTCAATAGTTCCGTAAAGAACTTCTGTCAGATTTTGAAATCAACTAATGCTCAGGAACTTAGCCGGGACAGTGGATATAACAATAAAAAAACAACTGTCAAGCAATAAATTGCTCAAGTTCATTAAGGAACTATTTCATGCATTCGCAAGGATTCGGATCCGGCCTTTAAGCCACGATTAGCCCGTCGCAACCGTGTTATCCGGGAAGCTGGACTGATGTGCTTCTGTTTTTCTCTTTGCTAGCGGCTTTCTATCGACTCACTCACCGAGCACCGCCTCTTTTCGCAGGTCTGCGTAAAGCCCATGTGGTCAATAGATGTGTCCAGGAGAAAGACTTGGACAATCCAAATTGCTCGAAGACTGGCAGCTACGGCATAGGCGGAGTACAGATTCAGTCTTCAATAGGTCAGGTACGCGGCCAGTGCGTACATCCACTTCTGTCCAGGTCGGATATATCGCTTTCGGGGCTGACCGCAATTGTGATCGAGTGCGATGCCGAACTACACTTAAACCTCGACCCGGAGCTGTAGCTCACACAGCTCCGGGCAAAGATCGGTATCATCGTGTAAAGTCGCGACCCTCGCGATTTACGCTACAACAATCTGGTCAGTGAGGATGGCTGCTGGCATTCCTGCGCGAATGTGCCACGTCGGCATCTTTAGGATGCTTTCACCATGCGCCTTGATATAGCGCGCCTTCACAGGAGAAGACATCTCTGTCCGGAAGGATTGGACAGGCACCTTGACGATGTCCGGGTTGACCTTCGGGTTGGGATTATGCGGATTCACAATACGGATCTCCTTGTCGAAGGTTTGGCCGTCCACTGATGTCGCATAGCTGACGTACGCAGGAAGAACGAGAGGGTTCCAGTCCGGCTGTGCCTGCACGTTGAGAAAATCCATGTTGATCGAGTGGACATCCATGACTTCGCCAAGGTCAAGGATAAGATCCATGTGCTCCCCCTTGTAAGCGACCCAGTGTACGTCGGGTGCGCTCCACGATTCCCAAGAGCCAAAGATGCCATCCGTCAGCTTCGAGGCGGAGGCCGCTCCTCCTACGGGCATGGTAGTGGGCGTGACCGCCTTCTTAAACGATGGAGAAGTTTGCATCTGGGCCACCCCAGCGAAAACGCGATCATACGCAGCCTGGTAGTCATCCGGCGCTGTCGTACGCTCGCGGACACGCGTGACTCCGTCCTGCTTGCATCCAGCAACGAAGCTGGAGACAAGGGTCTTCATCTCGGGTTTCACGAAAACCTTGCCGTCCGCCGAGTGCGCAAACATGCTGCGTGGCGTGTCCACCTCGTCGCGGCCAATCTGAATCTCAGCATAGGAGATTGGCAGACGGGCAATTCTGACACGCTCGAGCATCTGCGGATTATTTGCGACAGCGCTCTCCGCCTGATCCAAAAAGCCTTTGTAGATACGGATCATCTCAACCGACAGATAACCGTCCTTGGCATTTTCAGGGCCACCAAAGATGTTAAGCTTTATGCCGCTGCTAATCATCGACTCGCGTTGGCGGTCGATATACTGACGGATGTATGGACCTGCAGCGCCATAATAGCCGTGCAGATAATCGTTGATGATCGCGTTGTCATCCGCATCCGGGTTCCACATCATCTGCGCAATAAGGTATGCGCGTAGCCCCGCGAATTCGCCGCCGACCTGACCGTTGGACTGCATAAAGAGCGAGTTGACGTTGTTGTCCGTGTAGAACTTGATGTTTGGCTTGATGGTGTGCAGATTGGGAAACGGGCTGACAAGGTTCGAGAACTGAATGTTGTAATCCCAGATCAGAATATTGTTCGAAATCTTGCCCCATGCAATCAGTTCACGCGAAAAAGCCGGATCCGTATCGAAGACCGGTCCCTGGCGCTTGCTCTCTATGTTGCAGAGCATGATGTTGACATTGCGCTCTGCCTGAATGCCCTGGGGCGGCGTGCGGGAGTACCAGTAGGCCAGCGTAGAGATGGTCTTGTCAGGGAACGTCTTGGCTACCTCGTTGACGAATACGAGAATCGAGCCACTTGGGACATTGCCGTACTTCGTGTTCAACGCGGTGCACTTGTCGCAATGGCAGTATTGATCGTTGTCGTTCTGGCTGACAGACCAATATTCGGCGGTGGGCTTCTCCGCCATCCTCTTCTTCAGACTCGCAACCACAACAGCCAGAACATCTGGGTTGGTGAGGCAGAGCTGCGTCCCAGGCAAACGCTGTCCGTTCACCAGCGAGAAGTACTCGGGATGGCTCTTGCCATACTCATCAGGTGAAACGAGTTCGTTGAAGGTATGCACAAAGAGACCCCAGTTATCACGCGAGGAGAGATGGTGCCACTCGGTGTAGACTGCGTCGCGCGTATCGGGATAGTTGACTGTGCGGTAAGTGATCTTCGGAGCGACGATGACTGCGCTCTTCGGAATGGAGACCGACGAAACCTTTGGAGTAACGATCGCTTTGGAGGTGTACATGCGAAATCCCCACAGTTCAAGCAGACCGTAGACACCGTACAGCAAACCTTGATCGCTGCCGCCAGTAAGAATGAGGTTGTTCGAGACTGGTTTAAGCGAGTAGTCGTCGTGATGTAAAGCGCTCGTGCCTCCGTGCGCTTTCGCATAGAGAGTCTGACCGAGGAAGAAAGCTGGCCCCTTCGAATATTCAGACTCCTTGCGCACTGCGAGAGTGCCGCGAGAAAGCTCGGAACCGTAGTGCTGCAGTGTCTCCGCGGAGTGCTGTTCTGCAGGATTTGCTCCATCCGGAACAACAATCTGGTAGGCAGCAAGCTTCTTGAGAGGCACCTGTGTGCTGGCGTACGGCTGCGTTACAGCCGCAAGCAGAGTGCGGGAAAAAGATGTTGTGCTCGCGGCAAGAAGCCCGGAGCCCTTAAGGAATTCAAGGCGAGTCATGGTTTTCATGGAGAGCAGTATACGGGTGCTTTTAAAAATCTGAGCGACTTTGTGAACTCCGAAGAGTTTCTCTGAAAGAGAACCCGGCTCGAAGGAGCAACGCAAAAGATGTTAGATAACTTGATTTATATGAGCAATATAGCGTTTACGTAAATAATCTTTGCGGATCAAACTCTCTTGTGTTACAAATTGCTAACCAATTTTTACATTTCATGAGTGAGTTTTTTTTTTCACTAGTGACAATATCGCTCTTTCACAAATCGTAGGCCTTTTGACAACAATTCCCCTCTGAGGTTTTGAGCATGACGATGAAGTTGAAAACATTTCTCTTCGCCCTGTCTGTGCTGATGGCTCTCCTTCCCGCATCCGCGCAAGAGTTCCGAGCCTTGATCTCCGGAATCGTGTACGACGCTTCAGGAGCGACGGTAGACGGTGCCTCAGTCAGCGTAAAGAACGTAGAAACAAATCTGGTCGTAACCGTGAAGAGCGCTTCTGATGGCGCATATTTCATCCCTCAACTGCCTATTGGCACCTACCAGCTAAGCGTGGAGGCACCGGGTTTCAAGCGGTACATCCGCGAAGGCATTGAGTTGAATACTGGCCAGAAAGCCATTGCAGACATTCAGCTCTCAATTGGCGACACAAGTGAAACCGTCGACGTCAGCGCCGCTCTGAGTGGGGTGGAGAGCGATGAATCCGTAATGTCGCAGGTGCTGCCCAACCAGACACTCGTCGACGTTCCATTCGGCGGCAGAAACTTCATCAACGATCTGCAACTTGTTCCCGGAGTGCTGGGCGAAGATTCGATCAATGCCGTCGGAGACGTCAATTCCAACGGACGAGACATGAACTTCGAGATTCAGGGTGGACGACCCAACGCGAATCTGTACACGATGGACGGCGTTTCGCAAGGCCTGCAGGGCGGTTCTTCCTACATTCCCCTGGTGGATGCGATCGAGCAGACCAAGGTGGCCACACCATCTTCAGACGCGAGTCTTGCGCTTGCGGGCGGCGGCGTCGTCACCCTCAGCATGAAGTCGGGCACCAATCAGTTTCATGGCATGGTGAGTGAGTGGTTCAAAAACGAAGCGTTGAACGCGTACACCACGCAGCAAAAGGCTGCGCCGGTGCTTTATCGCAAGAACCGCTACAACCTGTACAACGCCATGTTGAACGGTCCCATCATCAAAGATAAGCTCTTCTTCTCCACCTTCTTTGAGGGTGAGCAGACGCTGGATGCGACTCCTACCAACGTGTCGGTGCCTACTCTGCTGCAGCGGCAGGGCGATTTCTCGCAAACCTACAATGCGCAGGGAAATCTCATCAAGATCTACGATCCACTCACCACGACGCAGGTGGGAAACTCGTACACTCGCACACAATTCAAGGACAACAAGATCCCGATGGACAGGATCAATCCGATTGCACGGCAGCTCCTTGCGATGGACCCAGCACCAAATTACACCTACAACTCCATAACGAACGCAAACAACTATTACGTCGCCAACAATCCCGGCAGCAGCTCGTTCGTCAACTACTATGGCAAGCTCGACTACGTCTGGAACAGCAAGCATCGTACGGCTTTTACCTTCGACCGGTCTGCCCGGACTGGATTCTCTGCGACCGGCAATGGCATTCTGCGTCCAAATCCGCTTCTTTCAGTCAATGGCGATCCGATTCAGCGCCAGCATAAAGGCGCATTTCTGGACCATGTCGCGGTACTGAATGCGAGCACCGTCCTCACGGTCCGCGCAGCATGGGACTACTGGGTAGAGAAGGTCTTCGGTACCACCCAGTTCGGCTACGATGGCACGGCACTCGGATTTCAAGGACAGACCGGTCTTCAGGGCATCGGCTTCCCGGTGATGAACTTCACCAACTTCGCAGGCTGGGGAAACAGCCAGGACGACAGACGTCCGAAGACGGACTATGAGCTTTCCGCGGACCTTTCGAAGACAATCAATCGCCATTTCGTCAGGATTGGTGTACGTGCGGCACAGATCCGCGAGGATTATGCGTTGCGTCAAAACTTCCTGGGGTCGCTCAGCTTTACCCCCGCATTCACCCAGTCGGACCCGCAGGTCGCAGATACGTCGTCAGGAAGCGATATGGCTTCCTTTCTACTCGGATATCCGCAGAGTGGCGGTGTCGACAATAACCTACGGCTCTCCTTCCGAATGGATCAGGTTGGGCTGTATATCCAGGACGATTTCCGTGTGAACTCCCGGTTGATGTTGAATCTCGGATTGCGCTGGGATCTGCAAACGCCGCAGAGTGAGCGAGCAAACCGGATGAATGTAGGCTTCGATCCGAACAGCTCCTACCCGCTTGGAAATTCGACCGCGCAGGGCAGCCTCCTGTTCGCCGGTGGGAAATACAACAGCGCCTTCAATGCGCAGTACACGAACTTCTCGCCCCGCATCGGCATGGGGTATGGAATTACGAAGAAGTTGGTCTTCCGCGCCGGTTATGGAATCAGCTATTTGCCCATCGACGCCTACCGTAGCGGAACCAGTATCGAGGATCCCGGACTGACCGCTGGCTACACAGTCAATACGCCTTACATCGCTACGGTCGGTGGCGGCGTCAATGCCTTCATTCCTGGTCAAACGGGCGCGTCTACCTTTGCCACTCCGTTTCCAAACGGTATCAAACAGCCACAAGGTTCTGCTCTTGGACCTTCCGCGCTGGTCGGCAATGCCCTCACGGTCAGGGATCACGACTACCATCCACCATACGTGCAGCAATATCATGTGGGATTCGAGTATGATCTGCCGTTCAATACCAACGTCGAGTTGTCCTATGCTGGCAGCCACACCAGTAACATTGCCATCTCGCGTGGCCTCAACTACCTTTCAAACAGCGATGTGCAGTTAGGTATCGCGAATCCTGCTTACCTGAATGCCGCTGTGCCGAATCCCTTCTATGGCGCGCCGGAATTGACTGGTACTACCCTCGCGTCTCCGACCATCAGCAGGGCACAAGCCCTTCTGCCGTATCCGCAATTTGTGAGCGTCACTCAGACAGCTGTCCCGATAGGCTACTCGAGCTTCAACGCCTTTGAAGCGCGGCTGACCAGAGGGTTCACCAACGGTCTTTCCATCAATCTCGCATACACCTTTCAGAAGGCTCTCGAGGCGACTTCGTATCTGAATCCGCAGGACACGAAGCTTGATCACGAAGTCTCTGCATGGGACCGTCCCAGCAATCTCAATGTCGCAGTCTCTTACGATCTTCCTTTTGGAAAGGGGAGAGCGTTTGCAAATCAGCTCAACCCTGTTCTCGAACAGATCATCGGCGGCTGGCGATCCAACATGTCCTACATCTATCTCGCAGGAACACCGGTGCAGATGCCGACTGGTGCCATCCGGCTTAAAAATCCAGAGCTGCCGAGCGGTCAGCAGACACTCACCCACTACTACAACACCTGTACGCAGCTGGCCAACGGCAGTCGCATCAACTGCAACGGCACCGAGGATCCAACCTTCCAGCAGCTCGCGTCCTACCAGTTGAATGTTTCCACTGTGTACTCTCCGAACATTCGCAGCCCATCCACCCTCCGGACCAACCTGACGATCCAGAAGACCTTCCCTATCACGGAAAGGTTCAAAGCTGAGTTCAGGGCCATGGAGTTCAACCTCTTCAACAACAAGTTGTACGGCAGTCCGAATTCCACACTGACCAGCTCGCTCTTTGGGCAGGTTCTCACAAACACCCAGATCACAGGAGCGCGTCAGAGCGAACTCGTTCTGCGCATCTTGTTCTAACAACGTGAAAGCAGTGCCGGATGTCTGGATCAACCGAAGCAGCACCTCCTACGAGGTGCTGCTTCTTCAACTCCATCGAATTTGCGAGTAAGCTGTGACGCTCTTTTGAGAGCTCGGAGAACATGGTGAAAGTTCGTAGTGAAACAAGCCGCCTTGTACAAAGCCAGAAATCTATTCTGGAACACTCGCAGATGGATCATACCCCTGGTATCAGCCGTCGAGAGTTGCTCCGAGGCAGCGCTCTGGTCGCCGTCGGCTCCTCGTTAGCTGGAGTCACCACGCCACTTCATGCCCTGTCCGACGCACTGCTCGCGACTGGCAAAACCGTAACGACTGAGCGGTTGGCGAAGTACCAGATCGTCGTGCCGACCGAACCTGACGCCGTGGAGCAACAGGCGGCAGAAAAACTGCAGCACTACCTGCAGCAGATGCTTAGCAAGTCCCTGCCCATAACAAAGGAGTCGGAGTATCACAGCGGACCAGCTATTTTCCTCGGCCATACACGCTTTGCCGCCTCTCACGGAGTTGTATCGCGTGATCTTAAAGATGACAGCTTCGCGCTCGCTCCTCATAGCGAAATCCTGATGATTGCAGGTGCGGGCAAGGGCACTCTCTATGGCATCTATGGTTTGCTCGAATCCTGGGGTTTCCGGATGTATACCTCCACAGCCATAGAAATCCCTGCTGCCCGTATCGTCCACTTTCCAGCGAAGGCCATTACCTGTGCCTCCCCGGTGAAATACCGTACGACCTCCTACCCCGACACGAACAATCCGGAGTACACCTCCTGGCACAGGCTCTCTTCGCGGAGCGAGTGGGGTTTGTTCGTCCACACCTTTAATGAGCTCGTTCCTTCGGAGGAGTACGCTAGGACACATCCCGAGTACTTCTCCCAGGTCAATGGTCAAAGAATCCCAGGCACTCAGCTGTGTCTCACGAATCCCGAAGTTTTCACCATACTGACCGCGAATCTCAAGGAGAAGATCGCAGCGAAACATGAGGCTATTTACTGGTCTGTGAGTCAGAACGACAACGATCAGTACTGCCACTGCGACAAGTGCACCACGCTGAACGAGAAATACGGCAATGTTCCGAGTGGTTCCCTTCTCTGGTTCGTCAACCAGGTCGCCAGAGAGTTCCCAGACAAAGTGATTTCGACCCTGGCCTACTGGTACTCACGCACGCCTCCGCAGAACATCCGCCCGGAGCCGAACGTCAACATCATGCTATGCAACATTGAGAGCAAGCGTCAGGCGCCGGTCTTTGAGACAGACCCGAAATTTTCCGATGATCTCGTCACATGGGGAAAACTCACCAACAACATCCTTCTATGGGACTACGACATTCAATTCGTCAACCTGGTCAGTCCGTTTCCCAATCTGCATACCATCAAGCCGAACGTGAAGTTTTTCACGGACCACGGCGTCAGTTCGCTCTATCTACAGGCCGACAGCCAGACGGGCGGCGAGATGTGCGGCTTGCGGGCGTATCTCATCTCCAAGCTTATGTGGGATCCAACAGCGGATGATAGCGCGCTGATGAACGAGTATTTGAACGGCTACTATGGGAAGGCTGGACCGGTCATCCGCAGCTACATTGATACGATGCGCGACTCGCTCATCAGCAGTGGCTTTCAGTTGGAGATCTTCGGCACCCCCGAGGAAGCAAGGAATGCCTATCTCTCCGCAGAGATGATGCAGAAGTACAACGCTATCTTCGATCAAGCCGAGAAGATCGTCGCAGATGACCCTAAGCTGCTGCCCCGGGTCAAAGTTGCGCGCTTACCCATCATGTATGCCACGATCCAGATCGGACGGAACGAGCCGGTGGATTCAGCGCGAAGCATGTTTGCACGCTCGGCAAGCGGCATGGTCATTGCAAAGCCTGAGTATCAAACGCTCGTCAAACAATTTGTGAGCGGCTGTAAATCCGACGGAGTCTCGCGGGTGCGGAATAGAAGTACTCCGCCTGACGACTACCAGGCCTCTTACGACCGTATCTTTACAAAGATGATCTCCATGCAGAGTTCGCTCTCGCTTGGGAAAAAGATTAGTCCGATCACTCTGCCGGAGGGTGGAGAAGCTGCAGCTCAGCGACACACCGACGGCATCTTCGGGTCGTATGAATCGTGGAGCTCTCCGGATGTGAACTGGATTGGCTACAAGGGCAAGCACATGGATTTTGTCCTCGATTTGGGCACAGTCGTGGAAGTGCAAGCCGTCGAGATGGACTTTCTGAACGCGCAAGCTCAGCCAGAGTGGAACCTGTTGGTTCTTCCTAAGTATGTGACCTATGCCTTCTCGAACGATGGCAACACCTTTGGCGACGAAGCCAGGGTCACGAATCCGCACAATCCTAATCCTCGGGAGAATCCCAACATTGCGTCGGTCGCGGTGCAAGCCTTCCGGGCCGACTTAGGCAAGCGAGTCAAAGCACGCTACATCAAGGTTCATGGCGAGAGTATCCTGCAAATGCCGCCGTGGCACATACGCGCCGGCTATCCAGCAACTATTTACACCGATCAGATCGTGGTCACTTAGTGACTTCAATTCCATGCGCAGGTGCCCAGGCAGACCAGAACCCTGCCTGGTTGTTCCACACACAAAAACAAATCGCTCTAGAAGTTCGGGAGCGGTTCAGAGCAACTCGGGAAAATGTGAGATTGGTTGCCTCCCAGAGGGCGCTAGACCATTGCGCGGAACCATGAGTTCCTACGGTCAAAGCACCACACATACTCTTCCAACAGGAACAGCAATGTTACTCAATCCTGGCGAAGTGCATGCTCCCAAGCCTGCGACGGACAACGGTTGGGGCTTTCGAATGATCTACTTTGAGATGGGATTCTTTCAGGGACACCGAGAGGATTTCGGACCTGAGGCTCCACAATTTGTGAAGCCATTTGTGCAAGATGACGCACGCGACGAGCCTGTTACGACTTCATCGCAAATTGGAGAAAAACGCCGATATCCTTAGCATCGAAGATGATTTAGCTGATGTGTTTACACATCTGAGTGAACGACACGTGTGCGAACCAAAACATGATTTGACGATTCGAGACGAACGTACCAGGATTATTCGTGTCAGAGACTATCTCCACAGCTATTATCGAAAAAACATCAGTGTCGAAGATTTGACCGAGATCGCACAACTTAGCCGTTTTCACTTGATGAGAACATTCCGGCGAGATGTAGGTCTCTCTCCTCATGCCTATTTGACACAGATTCGGATTGAGGTGGCAAAGAGGCTTCTTAGTGAAGGAGCTTCGATCATGGATGTTGCAAGCGACATTGGATTTACAGACCAGAGCCATTTCACCTGTCATTTCAAGCGAATTACAGGAGTTACGCCTGGACAATATCTTCCGGGGTGGCGTACGAATCAATCCTCCACTCGACGATAGCCCTGCATGATTATCGTTGAGGTGCGTCCATAGCTCACATATTCTGTGCAGCCTTTGATCGGAGCGCAGTTGCAAGCCCAGAGGCGTTTCTGGGCTGGCAGGCCGCGAATCTAAGACTCAAGAGAAAGCTAATTGCAGGTTTCTTGAGGGCCTGTGACTTTTGTCATCGCTTCCCCCTTTTGCTTTCAGTAGCGTCAAATTTGACCCCGGAAGCAAACCTGAGAGAGCGGACAGGCTGCAAACCTTGCAGCTTAAATCCTTATGTGTGCGGCACATATCGATCGAAGGTCCTCTCTAAAACGAAAGCTCCATTTGAAACTCCAGCCGCCGGTTGTTGGCACTGTTCTGAAAGGCTCCTGTTCCGGCTGCGATCGCGTTGGCCTGTCCGAAGAGCGTGGAGTTCACGTTCCCGATGATCGGACCAGGATTCAAATGGTTGAGCAAATTACGCGCCGATGCGGACGTCGTCAGTGTATATGGCCTTCTGAAGAAGCCTTTGTTTGCGTCGGTCGTGTGGTCGCTGGCTCCAAAAACAAAATCTCTTCCTACTCGGAGATTCACAAGAAACTGTCCGGGACCTCGTCCATAGTTACGAGGCACGATCCTCTCCCCTGCTTTAGGATTTGGATTGAGCAGACCATACGAAGTATGGATGACACCGGGCAGAGATGCGTCGGTCGTAAAGCTTGGACGAGCGTTCAAGAGACCAGTGCCATAAATGTCCTGACTGGTAATGATGTTGAACGGTGGTCCAGTCTGAAGGATGATGAGCGGATTGAGCCGAATGCCCCACAACGGAGTGATCGAACCTCCCAGGGAACCGCGGTGCCGCACATCGTTTTCGGCAGGTCCATATTCTCCGGTCAGATCGTATTGATTTGCGGGAAACGTGCCCTGGTCGTCCGTATTACTTCGCGCATAGTTGAGCGTATAGGAGCCGAAGAGGGAGACCTTCTTGTTCACACGGGTATTGACGTTGGTAACCAGCTCGTTCTGGTTATAAAGACCAGAGGACTCCATCTGCCAGATCGGACCCTTGTCCGGATAAGGCAGCGTCCCGCTGCCGGCGACTCCGGTATAGGTTCCAGGTAAGGGAGCATTGATATTGCGGGAACGGAACTGATGCAGACCGTGCGAGTTGACATAGCTCAGTGTGAGCGTCGAATTTCCCGGCAGTTGCCGCTCAACACTGATCATGCTTTGGACCTGATAGGGCGCCCGCATCCTGGGACTGGTGGTTTGTATAACCTGGCTCTCGGAAAACGGGGCGAGCGTTGATGGAGACGGAATGCTGGGATAAAAGTCGGGATTGGAAACAAGATATTGTTGCTGCGAGACCCCGTTATACCGCTGCACCGTAGTAAGAGGCGTGTCCTCGAAGCGATCGAAGAAGATGCCGAAGCCGCCACGAATGACCGTCTTCGACTGCTTTGCACCAAACTTAGGGTTCCATGCGAAACCGACCCGGGGACCAAAATCGGCATGGTCCGGGATTCCGGTCTGCATTTCGTAGCGCAGGCCATAGCTGAAGGTGAGATCTGGACGAATCCGCCAATCATCTCCCGCGAAGAGCCCAAGATCGATCATGCCGACATTGACTGCAGGATTGCCGGCGTTAAGAGAAAACTGTGTCGCTCCACCTCCAAGCTGCCTAACCTGCGTCGGCGTCAGCCCTCGCTTATGAAAGACGAGTGTGCGTCGGTACTGTTCGATTGAGCTGATAGTGGTGCATCCAGCTACCGTTTCGGAGGTATTTGCATCACAGGTGAGTCCGGGAGCAACGGGTTGGTCGTTCGCATCGAGGGCGGGAGCATAGGTGCCACCGAAGGTATACGTGCCTCCAAAGTTTTCCTGCGACGTATCGGTCAGCGCAACGGCACGAAGCCGTACTCCGAACCGGATGGTGTGGGATTTCTCAGCAACGGTTGTGATGTTCTGCACCTGATAGTGGTGGTGCGTATAGGCAGACGAGGTCTCTGGGTCCGCGCCTCCACTAAAGGCGTTCTGGACTTCGAGCGTCGGGTCGAAAGAGTCTGCTTGGTGAGTATGGTGCTGATGCAGGAAGAGGAACTGCGTCTCCGAAACAACCTTTGGGGAAAGGATGGCCGTCTCTGTGAGTTGAAGTCCATGCTCGCGCAGATGCGCGTTGGCGCCGCGAGAGACAAGGTTGAATGAGCCGACCCCGTAGTGGTCGTAATCATTCTTCGTATAACCATAACGGAGCATCAGACTGTGCTTTGTACTGATCTTGTAGTCAAGCCTCGGGCTCAGGCGCAGGAAGCGAAATGGGCTGCTGAAAACCTGTGTGTATGGGTCGACAATCTGCAACGTGTTCGGATCGACGGTGACAGCGTTGACGACAGCACCGTTGCCGATGTCGCGCTTGTTGACGTCAACGAAAAAGGAAAGCTTGTTGTTGATCGGGCCGCTCAGGCTGCCACCATACTGCTTCAGATCGAATGGAGGTTTCTGGGGAGCGTAAGGATTGCGAGAGTTGAAGATGTCGTTGCCGTATCCAAAGAAAGCACCGGCATGATAAGCATCTGCTCCAGCCTTGGTAAGGAGTTCGATCCTTCCCATCCCCATGGAATCAAACTCCGGCGCAAAGGGATTCTGGTTGAGGCGTATCTCCTGAATCGAGGTCTTGCTGGGGAGAACTGCATCACCCGCCTTCAGCCCATCGACATATATTTGCGCTCCCGTGAGACCTGCAGAGGGGCCTGCGATGGCCTGAATGTCACTCACCAAGTCATCGGGATCGTCGGACAATGCCTCCAGACTCTCTCCTGTAATATGCGTCGCACTCGCGTTCTCGCCAGGTTCAGTACTCACCGCAAGGCGATCATTCCCAGACACGGTAACCGACTCTTCCATCCCCACTACATGCAAGGAAAGATTGAGTTGTACCGCCTCGGTACCGACAATATAGACGTGTGCCAGCTTTGGCTGCATAAACCCAGGCGACGAGGCCCTCACCGTATATTGGCCGGAAGCGAGGCCACGGATCAGATAGCCACCCTCTCCATCCGAGAGCGCTGTGCGCTTCGTATTGTTAGCGCCGGTCACCTCAACCGACGCCCCAGGAATCACCGCTCCAGTCGGATCCAGAATCTGTCCACGAAGAACACCTGCTGCTCGCTGAGCCACAGCAGGTACAGCAAGGAAAGCCCAGAGCACTGCAATAACAAATCCCTTCATCATCTGACTCCGACAACATTTTGTTCGTGTATTGGGGTACCTCGACTGCTACCCCGAAATGATGGGCTTCTCTCGGTCCCTATTGCCAATTCCCTTCAGTCGCTTCCATTTCTTACTGAGCGAGCGATTCCAATACATCAGCACACCAGTGATGGACAGGATAGGCAAGGCACAGCCGATCGTGGCCCATAAGATTTTGATTGCAAAGCCAAAGTTGATGCCGAAGTGCAGTGGCGACAGCCAGAAGATGAGCTTGGCGCCCCAGGTATCGACTTGCCCTCGATGCCATGTGGCAAGATGCCTGCCGGTGGATGGATCGAAGTACAGGTAATCCATCTTGTCGAAGTTCCTGATCTCACCCCGCGACATCAGAATCGTCAGAGCTCCCTTGTCGTCGTTGGGAAAGAAGATCCCTGTGAAGTTGCCTTGCGGCGCAAGCGAGCGAGCTTCTTGAAGCATCGACTCAAGGGAAGAAGATGCTCCTTTGCTGCGTGGAGGAACGGTGAATTTTGGGGCACCAAGAGAAGCTGTGGACGAGAAGTGGCCTACAAACTTTTCGAATGGTTGTGGCCAAACGAAGTAAACAGCGGTGAAAGCCCACATGGAAAGGATCAGCAGGCTCCAAAAACCAATGGCACTATGCAGGTCGAAGTTTACGCGCTTCCAGTTCTTTCGGAAGCTGACCTTCACCCCTCGGCCCCAGTTCTGAAGACCTGACCACCAGATGATAGCCCCTGAGAGACATAGAAGAAGCAGAAACGCTCCTCCGATGCCATTCAGGATGAAGCCAGTCCGTCCTGACAACAACCGAAAATGAAGTCCGGCCACCATGGAGAGCCAAGACCTGCTCGGTTGGACGTCGCCTACGATCCGACCCGATATCGGGCTGACATAGACCCGAAGAAATTCTTTTTTGCCACTCACAAAGGCAAGATAGTTCTTGTCCTCATACTTGGGTACATACAGGACACCGACCTTCTTGCCGGGGTACGCTTTCTGGACGATTTTTACGACCTCTGGCGCGGACACTTTGAGAGTCCCAGCCCCTTCCGGAGCGTTGACCAGATGACGATAGAAGATATTCTCTATCTCCTCTTCGAGAACCAGAATAGATCCAGTCACTCCGATGACGAGCATGTAAAGGCACAAGGCAATGCCAGCCCAGAGGTGGATCTGGAACATTGCCTTGCGCCACCAGACGGAATGAGGTCTGTGAAGGAAACCCATGAGAATTATTTCGTCGACAATGGAGTGGTTTTACGGGTCGTAAAGAAGACGGTCGAAACGTAGCGGGCATGGTTATAAGCGTCATCTCCGCTGCCGCCTTTCTCCTCTTCGAATCGAGATGTTTCGACAAGATAATCACCTGCCCACGGCGTCTCGATGGTCACCTTGCCCTGCTCGTCGGCCTGAAACTCTTTGCCCCACTTTGGCGGCCCGTATACAGTAACGGATGCCTTCGGCACCGGCTTCCCATGAAGAAGAACGACAAAGGTGTTGCTCTCTGAGGCTACGGGAACGATCTCCAACTCCAGAACGCCCTTAGTCTCGGTGCGACCACTCTTGGCGAGGAAGAACTGCTTGATGCGGCGGTCGCTGTGGCTATCCACTGACACGGGGATCTTATCCTGAATCAGACGGAGATCGCCCTTCCCTTTGGCTGTGATGTCGAGAACCGATCCCTTCAGCTCTTCGCTGAAACTCGAGTCAGTTGGTTCGCCAAGGAACGCTCTCGCGTCCTTCAGTGTCGGCATCTTCGAAGCTAGGTCTTCCCTCAGACCTTCCTGCCATTCACCGTAATAAGCATGTGCCGTGTCGGTCTTGTCGCGCTCAATCCAAACGGTGTGAGCAGAGACAGTAGTTGTAGTAGCAGTCGCGATGATCGCTGCAAAAATCCAGGTTCTCTTCATTGTGTTTCTCCTCGTGTGTTTTCTTCGTTGTGAATGAGTGCTAGAAATGGAGCTTGAGAGCCAATTGAAGCGAACGCGGTCCGCCTACCTGATACAGCGGATTAAGACCGCCAAGGCTGCTGTTCAGAGTGTTATAGGCCTGACCAAAGTTGCTTCGTCCCAGTGGATCGTCTCCCGCATTCAAAGCGTTGTTGATTGAACCCATCACAGGATGATTCAGGATGTTGAATGCTTCGGCGCGGAACTGGAGACCGAAGCCTTCATGGATCGGGAACTCTCGGCGCATCGCAATATCGGCCTGTACGGCATCGAAGCCGCGAGCAGAGTTACGTCCCGCGTTACCCTCGATGTTGTTGCCGTTTGCGTCGATAGCAATTTCATACGCCTTGGGATTGATCTGCCGATGTCCAGGGAAGGAGTCGTCGCGGATATAGAGGGGCTGCGAGGCTACGCGGTTTGGATGATAGCTAACCGTGAGTCCTGTCGCACCGAGAGCGGAAAGACCGCTCGTCACATCAACCGGAAGCGCTGAACGAGCAGTAATGCGTGTGTCGAGTGACCAATGCTTCAAAGGAGCCGCAGCCCACGAATTGGTATTCAAGCCAGGAACGTCATAGGTAACTGCAGCCTGGAAGTTGTTGCGAACATCATAGTCAGAATCCGACTTTAGGCCGGCGGTTGCGAAGTTGGAGCTCGACGTATCGTTCGAACGAGCCCAACTGTAGGACAGCAGAGCCTGGAGTCCCTGAGAGATCCTTTTCTGAAACTGAACCTGTAGAGCGTCATAGTTAGACGTTCCACCGTTCTGCGTCAGAACGAGCGAAGATGAAGTACCGGGCAGGAAGTTCGGATTACCGAGCGCTCCCACATCGAACTGTCGAGGCATAAGAAGCCTGCGACCGGCTGCGCCCACATAGGTCAAGCTCAGGGACTGCTTCTGCCCGAGGCTCTGTTGCAGCGCAACATTCCACTGCATCGTGCGGGGTAGTTTCAGATGAGGATCGAACGCATTTACGATAACGTTGTAAGGCGGATCAACATTCGGTGCCGGAACGGTGCCGATAGTCTGTTGCGATGCAGGGAATGGTCCCGTCGTGAAGTAGCGAAACACGGAGCCGATATCGGTATAGCCTGCGGAGGCATTGACTGTTCCCGTATCGTAGAACAACCCCGCACCTGCTCGCACCACGGTCTCCCATCCGGGCTGCTGGTGAACCTGGTATGCAAGCCCCACCCGCGGGGCAAAGTTCCCATAAGTTGTTTGCCATAGCTTTGTCCCTTTCGGGGCCAGTTTCGTCGATCTAAGATCTGTGATCTGATCGACGGTGTATGGATTGTTCCCGTCGGCATCGGTTGGAGCCGGATTCACATCCCAACGTAAACCTACCGACAAATTTAGCCGAGGAGTGGCTCTCCACTCATCCTGCGCATAAGCGGAGAAGTTGGTATAGACCGGTTTGACAGGCATCGTATATCGATAGAGAGCGACCTCATCAAAGTCATTATTGAGGATCACGTCCTGATCAAAGGCCCATGCCCACTCATAAATGGAAGGGACGGACTGCGAGTTCGCCAACCGTCTGTAATCAACACCGAATTTCAGGTTATGACGTCCGAAGGTTGTGCTGAAGCTGTCAACAACGTTGATCTGACGCTGCTGGGCTGTATTTGGTCCGATGAAGTAGGAATTCCGATCTGCGAGGAAGAAGTAGAAGCCGTACCAGTCATGGTTTGTAAGCCCGGGAAGATCGCCCAAGCCATAAGGCTTCGCTCCACCATAGTTGTCCATCCAACTATCGGAACTGGCGTTATTGTCGGTGAAGTTGAACCGTGCCTCATTCGTTGAATGCGGTCCAATCAAGTTCGTCGCGCCGAGCGTGATCGTCTGCACATTGCGCGTTGAGGAATCCACCTCGGAGAGTCCTCCAGTACGGCTCAAACCATTTGAGGGGTTATATCCATACCGTCCGAAAACCTTGAATCTGTCGCTGAAGCTGTGATCCACGCGAATGCTGGTGGCGTTAAGGCGAGACGGCGCGGAGTAGCCGCCCGCAAAGTATGCAACACCGGCCTGATCTTCGTTCGGATTCGTCGGGGTTGGAAAGGCATCGAGGACCTTTCTCAGATCCGCATGTCCCCTCTGGCTCACCTCTTCTCTCAAGCGCATGCTGGGAACGGCATATCGCTGAGAGGCTGTCGGAACTGTCAGGCGAAGTCCTTCATAGGAGAAGAAGAAGAAGGTCTTGTCTTTTCCTCTATAAGCGCCTGGGATCCAAACGGGGCCTCCAAATGTACCGCCGAAGTCGTTCTGCCGCTCAGGCTGCTTCTTGAAAGCCGGCGTGTTGAGATAGCCGTTGAACCAGTTATTGGAGTCCAGCGCATCGTTGCGGAAGTAATCGTAGAGCGAACCATGAAAATCGTTCGTGCCGGAGCGCGTCTCGAAACTGAATTGCCCACCGGGGGAACGTCCATATTCAGCAGAATAGGTGGAAGTTGACGCACGAAACTCCTGAAGCGCGTCGATCGAAATAAGGCTCTGCGTGGTGCCAAGAACGGTCACGCCAGGAGTGTTGCCGGAGAAACCTGCGCCTCCGCCTGCGCCCCCTGGCGCAGCGCCGGTGTTCGCACTCACACCATCGACCATGAAGTAATTGGACTCTGTTCTTTGGCCGTTCACCGTAAACTCGCCGCTTTGGGCCACGCCGTTGGAGGGAACGGCTATGACTCCAGGCACAGCCGTCATTAACGACTGAAAGCTTCGGCCATTGAGCGGAATGTTCTCGACGAACTGATGATCGACAACCGTGCTGACCGTGGCGTCGGTCGTGTTGATGCTGATACCACTACCGTCAACAGAAACAGACTCCGAAGAGCCGCCGATTTCGAGTTTGACATCGATGTCCAGGTTCTGCGCAACCTCGACGGTTATCCCAGTCCTTTCGTATCGCTTGAACCCGGAAGCTTCCGCCGTAAGCCTGTATTGTCCTGGCTGAATAAAAGGCAGGCTATAGATTCCAGAACCATTCGTCCTGGCCTGATACGAGGTATTTGTCCGCTCGTTCGTAAAGGTAATATCGGCGCCACGCACGACCGCCCCAGTAGTATCCGCTACAAGGCCCGCCAGATTGGCAGCTTGAGCATGAGCCAGCGATGAGAAGAGAGTTAGCTGGAATAAGCAGCAGATGGGAACGAGTACGAGCCGGAGAAGTTGTCTCCGTCCGCAAGGCAGTGCCTGAGGCAGCATGAGTCGTCACCTTTCGTGTTAATGTCGATCTCCCCGTCAGTGCACCCGCTTCGCCAAAGGTGGATGCAATGTCGGACATAAGAAGGAAGCTCCTAAGAAACCAGGTTTTCCTTCTATTAGTTAAAGACACTTGAGGAAGGTGGTATTTAGAAGTTTTTTGATTTTTTTATTCTCAGCCTGCAGTGAGTAAAGAACGCATTCGCTCAATCGCGTCCTCCAATGTCATCTCATCCTGGTTCCTGCCAAGGAAAAGCACCTCATGCACTAGCGTGTAGAGTTGTACCGCATCGGCATAGCTCAGGGGCCGTATCTGACTTCCCAACACTCCTGTAAAGGGTTGGACTCGGCTGCGGAGTTTTCCTACATCGTTCGCCATCTCTGCCTGAACATCCGTGATCGCCTCGTGCAATTGCGCGGCGTCATCTGATGCTTCCATTCGCGCAGCGAGCGCAACGAAACCGTCTCGCGCTCGAGCCTCTGCGACGATTCGGCGCGTGAGACGATCCACCTCATTCAAAAGGTTCTGTCTGCCACTCAGATCATTTGGATAAAGAGCCTGAAGCTCCTCATGCGCCAGCGGTGTCGTGTCTCCCAGATAGGGCCGCCAGGGCAAATCCTTGTTCCCTTGTTCGGACCATGCCGAGATCGCAACTTTAACCGAGGTCAGGCCTGCAAGCGCATCGGTCAAATGTGTCCCGATTGCCTCGTTTGGAACAGCTCCCCAGACCTTAATTGTGTCTGGTTCCCGTTGGACAGCGAGGAGAATATTGCCGTCCTGATTCAATTTATGAAGCGCCAGCCGCGCCCGGGCCTCCACTCTATCCAGCGGATCGTGAACTACAGGGTTCACAACAGCGGCAGCAGCATGCCGAGGAAGCAACCTGCCAGCAGGAGCCGTAGCCTCCTCCACGAGCGGGGCCTTCCCTTCCGCGATTGTGACCGCAGAGAGATGTGTCTCCGCAGAAAACTCGAACTCCCCGGCGACCGGACGATCATCAGAGGCACGAATCCGCAACATTGCTTTGTGAATAGGCCCATCAAACGTACTCGTCGTAACCTCGGTTGCACCGGAGACATGATGAAGCGTGTCGTGCTTGTGGCGTAAGGAACTTCGCCATTCAAGAAAGCTCTTTGCAGAAAGAGGGTTGTTGCTTGTCCAGCCAGCCGCACGAAAGCCTGCAATAACAGCGTCAGGAAAAGAAGAAGTCGTAGCATCATGCTTTATCGGAGTGCCGAGTGTATACAGATACTGCGAAGCGCCGTTCGCGATCTCCAGATACCGAGGCCCTCCTGCCGAGATCTCCTGTTTCGCGGCCTTCGAAAGCAAGGCTTCAGCTCGCGCCGCAGGAGTAAAGTCCGTAAAGGTGAACAGAAGAGCCACGATCAGAACAGAAGCCGTCGCGGCCATCCAACTCCGCGAGGTCGTGGGGAGAAGAAATCCACCACCTCGAGGCTTTCGCTTTCGCTCATCTACTGCAGCCTGCAGATTGAGATGGGTCGCCGCCGTATGGATCTCAAGGATGTTCTCCTTGAAAAAGTCGATCTCGGAAAGCTTCGCGCGACAGACCGCACAAACGAAGATATGTTGACCCACCGCTTTTGCGCGATCCTCCTCCAACTCTCTGCTTTCGAACAGCAGCAACTCCGAGATATCGGGATGGTCGATAGCCATGTCGTGACAGTTCTACAGGATCTTTTTCAGTTTACGACGCAGCTTCTGTATTCCTGTTCCTGCATAATAGACCGCGCTATGCGTCGGAATCTTCAGCGCACCTGCGATGTCCTGAAAGGAAACTTCCTGAAACCTTAGCAGGACACATTGCTGCTCGATTGCACTGAGCGTTGAAACGGCTTCAATGAAAAGCCGATAACGCTCGCCCCGCAGTAGATCTACATCCGGGGAGCTCCGCGGGTCGAGGAGCCTAGACTCCCACTTTTTCCAAAGCTCTGCCGGGGCAAGGGTTTCATACTTTTCATGGCGAACCCGGTTCAGAGCAATGTTGCGTGCGGACACGAGCAACCACTGGAAAAGATTATGCGGGATACTTCCCTTCTTCGACGAATCGAGCGCTCGCAGAAAAGCTTCCTGCGTCACATCATCCGCCTCCACCGAATCTAGGCCAAGGCGCACGAGAAAGCGCACAAGCGCCGGACGACGCATCCGATAAGCTGTCTCAATGGTCAGGTGATAAGAATCAGCAGTTTCGGTATCTGGCGCTTCAACCTGAAGACTGTCTGGAAGTGCTTCGGTTCGTTGTTCGAATACGATGAAACCTGCCATATCAGCCTTTCCTGCTACGCAGACTGGCACAGTTCGGAACCTCATGCCCCTGTCAGCCGTTGGTATATCGATCTCCTGGCCTTGCGCGACTTCGCCAAAACGCAAGCAGGGTCTGCTCTGAGGAATAACCCTTATTAATCGATGCCTCCAATATAGGACATGTTTGGTCGCACATCAAGGCGATGGCTACTGCTAGCGAGGCGCTCTATGACCAAGAAATCGCAGGACTGATGGCCGACGAATCTGGTGGATCATTTCAATCTTTAGCAGGCAGGAATTCGAAGTGCTGAACTCTTTACTTACTCCGCTCGGAACAATTGGGCCGGCTTCTACTGCCATTCGTTGCCATAACAGGATGAAGCCGACCGTTTATCTTTCTTGCTTCTTATTAATGCACTCCAGGCTCTCAAAAATGGATCTTGAGGGCTGCCTGAAGTGAACGCGGTCCACCTGTCTGATAGAGCGAGTTAAGGCCGCCGAGTTGGCCATTCAACGTGTTGATTGCGATACCGAAGGGGTTGGGTCCGGTCGCTCCATAAGACAGGTAGTTGTTCACACTTCCCATAATGGAATGGTTAAGCAGATTGAAGGCCTCGATGCGAAACTGCATGCCGACTCGTTCAGTAAACGGGAAGTCTCTCCGCAAAGCGATATCCTGCTGCACAGCGTCGAAGCCCCTCGCACTGTTGCGACCGGCGTTTCCTTCGGTCAGGGTCGTCCCATCAGCCTCATATGCAGGCGCATACGCCTTGAAGTTGATGCTCCTTCCCCCCGGAGCACCGCCACCTTGCACATATAACGGTTGATCAACGACACGATTGGGATGGTAGCTCACGATCGTTCCGGTCAGATTGGTGATGGAATAATCCGAGAAAACATCGACCGGCAATGCAGATCGAGCCGTCGTCCTGAGATCCGCCGACCAGTGAGACAGAACATACGAAGCAAAGCCGCTGCCGCGCCTCGAAGGTAAATCATAAGTCAGAGCCAATTGGAAGTTATGGCGAATATCGTAGTCCGAAGAAGCACGCAACAACTCTGAAAGAGTGAAGTTACTGGTTGAGTTATCGATCGAATGCGCCAGCGTGTAGGAACTTAGGAGCTGCAGACCTCGTGACAACTTTCTCTGGAACTGCACTTGCAGCGCCTGGTAGTTCGATGCGCCCTGGTTCTGCGTGATGTACAGTGCCCAGCGCGGCGTAAAGTTCGGATTCCCCACGGCACTGGGATCGTATTGCAACTGGCTGAGAAGGTGCCTTCCAGAGGAGGCAACATAACTCACCGTAAGAGTCTGCTGTGCTCCTAACGCCTGTTCCACCGCAATATTCCATTGCAACGTATATGGCTGCTTGAGATGAGGGTCATAGGCAAAAACAGCTCCCGTATAGGGTGCGCTCGTGCTCGGCCCTCCCACGGAGTCAAGAATGTTCTGCGAGAGCGGAAATGCGGTATTCGTGAAGTCAGCCGAACGGGTGATGCCTACACCATACTGGTATCCGGCCGAAGCAAGCGCTGTGCCCGTGTCGTAGAACTGACCAAAGCCTGCTCGCAATACCGTTTCATGCCCCGGGGTTCGTCTCACCTGGTAGGCAGCTCCAATTCTCGGAGCAAAGTTGGCGTGAGTGGTCTTCCACAGATCCGTTCCATGAGGAGCCACCTGCGCTGTTGCGAGATTGGTAATCTGGTCGAGCACATAAGGCTGGTTGCCACCTGCATCGCGCGGAGGAGGATTCATATCCCAGCGAAGCCCGAGTGAGAGGTTAAGGCGTTGGTTGACCTTCCACTCATCCTGCAAAAACACCGAGAGATTGCTATAGACCGGCTTCGCCGGCAGGTCTGCTCGCGTGAGGCCAGGATTGCCGTTATTCGCAAGGACCTGTGCTGCATCGTCAAATCCGGCGGACTCATAAAGATCAGCGATCGGACTATTGGTTGCCAACCGTCGATAGTCAACACCAGCTTTGAGCTGATGCCGTCCAAGAGAGTAGCTTACCTTCTCGACGATGTTGAACTGTCCCTGCGAGGTGGAGTGCGGGTAAAGCCGGAAGGCAGGATAACCGCCGTGTCCGGTCAGATAAAAGAAGAGCCAACTCTTATCGGTGAGGCCTGGCGCACCGCTGGTCGCCAGGGTCATCGGAGTCGCTCCTCCAAAATTATCAACCTCTGGCTTGTCGGCATAATCGTTCCACGTCCCATTAATGCGAAACTCGCTCGTCAATCTGGAAGTAATCATGTTGGTGATTCCTCCAGTAAGCGTCCGAACATGTACCGTTTGCGGATCAATCTCGGCCAAGTCAGGACTACCGGGATCGCTCGAACGCGTAGTGGCGTTGGTGGGCGAGTCGCTGTAGCGCGCGAAGACGCTGAATCGATCGTTGAAATGGTGGTCGATGCGGATGCTCGTCGTATCGAGAGAGCTGGGAGAAGAATAGCCTGCGGTGTAATAGGCCAGACCGTATCCATCGCCGCTCTCAGCGCCGTTCGGAAGAGGGAATGCATTTAGAAACGGCTTCAGGATAGACGCAGCGTTCTGCCGCAGGGAGAGGCTTGGAACCTCCATCGTGAAGGCAGCTACGGGCGAACGAAGGCGAAGCCCTTCATAGGAGAAGAAGAAGAAGGTCTTGTCGCGGCCGTCGTAGAGATGTGGGATTCGTATCGGTCCACTGAATGTCCCCCCGAAGTCATTTTGCCTCTCGACCTGGCGTGGAGTGACAGGCGTCGTGCGCTTGTTGAAGTAGTTGTTGGCATCGAGGACATCATTGCGAAAATAATCGAACACCGAGCCGTGCCAGGAGTTGGTTCCCGATCGCGTGTTGAAGGTGAACTGTCCGCCGGGAGTGCGTCCATACTCGGCGGAATAAGTCGAGGTGGATGCACGAAACTCCTGCAGAGCGTCGATCGAGACGAGACTCTGCGTGGTACCAAGGATGCTCTCTCCCGGAAGCGAGCCGGAGTACCCCGCGCCGGTTCCAGCCGGATATCCCTGCGCTCCGGTATTGGCGCTCACGCCATCTACTGTGAACTGATTGCCTTCGGTCCTCTGGCCATTGACCGTGATCTCTCCGCTCGTACCTACCCCTTGGGAAGGTACGGAAGAAACTCCGGGGATCGCCGTCATGAGCGATTGGAAGCTGCGTCCATTCAGTGGAATATTCTCGACAAACTGCCGGTCGATCACCGTGCTGACGCTCGCATCTGTCGTGTTCATCTCAATGCCGTTCCCATCAACGGTTACAGATTCAGAGGTACCGCCTATCTGCAACTGAATATCGATATTGATTTTCTGTCCAACAACAAACGTGATATTCGTCTGTTCGTAACGCTTGAATCCTGGGGCGTCAGCCGAAAGCGTGTACGTTCCAGGCTGCACAAAGGGAAGGCTGTAAACACCGGAGCCATTGCTCTTGCCCTGGATGGCCGCACCTGTCTCCTGACTTGTAAGAGTAATAGGGATGTTCGGAAGAACCGACCTTTGTGGATCGGAGATCGAACCAGTGATACTGGCACTTTGCGCCAGAAGCGTCCCGTGTAAACCGACCAAAAGGACAAGGGACAAAATCACGAACAAAATTCTATGAGTGCTTCTTCGCAAAACGATATTCAGAACAACAGGAATACGGCAGGACATGGAACGTTGCCTTTCTTGACACACAGACGGCTCGACGCCTGTCCGCGCTGGGTTTATCGATCTCAAACTTCACATGCGGCGCTTCGCCAAAAGACAACCGCATCTACTGCAGATAATTCACAGGGCCTTTCCAGACATCCCCGGTCTTCGCACCGATCCGCGTCGACCGCTGTAGTAGTACCGCACGATAACAGCCAGGGGCACAATCAATGCAACCCATGACAACGCATCCCAGATTCCATCTCCGAAGAGGGCTGAGAGCAGGCCGCACAATGTGATCACTGCAATCACAACTGCCGGACCATAGACTTTGCGGAATGGAAATGAATAGCTCATCGTGCCAGAACTCCCACCTTTTCCTCTTCAAGCTTTACAAGGCGGTTCAGCTCCTTTTCTACAGGAGCCTTGCGGCGGATCATCCATAAATAGACACCGCTGAGCAGAACCACAATCAATGCGACATCGAAGAGAGCCCAGATGATTTTGAGCGGGACTCCACCATAATCTCCGAAGTGCAGGGGACGTGAAACCTCCAACGCTCGCAGGTACCAGGGCAACCCCTTTGAGATCGTCAACGCTCCCGTCTGGACATCGACCAGGGCAGGAGTCATCAACCGGGAGGTAAGAGGCGTCTTCCCTTCCGTCCAGACAAGGTAGTGCTGCGGACTGCCGAAGATCTTATTCGGAAACAGCACGGACGTAATCCTCATCGCAGGCATGGCCGAAGCGACCTCCTGCACCGTCGTATCAACCGACTGGAGATGGGTTGGCGCAGGCTTACCGTGATAAGGAGCGAGAATCGCAGGCATCGTCTGTGCACGCCACAAGCCGAAGAGCGGTGTCGAAATTGCGTTCATAACACCGGTCGCTCCTACAACGAAAGCCCAGGTCAGGGTCACGATGCCGAGAAGATTGTGCAGGTCGAACCAACGCGTTCTCGGCTTACCGTCGGCGCGATAGGTTCCAAAGCTGAGGCGCCTCATGAACGGGCCATATACCAACGCTCCCGAGACCAAGGAGAGGACGAACGATAAAGCCATCACCCCCATCACCAACTCCCCCGTCAAACCAAGAAACATCTCACTGTGAAGGCGCAGGAAGAAGCCAATGAGATTGAACCGGTCCGTTGGAATCTCCAGCAGTCGTCCGGTATGAGCATCGAACACTGCCTGCTTGATCTCTCCGTCTTTCGGCTTATCGGAGGGACTCATGTTCACGAAGATCCGCGGTTCATCGTCGTCCCAATAAACATTGAACGGACGGAGCGATGGAAACCTAGCCTGTGCCTGTGCAACCATCGCGCCAACATTTGCGGTAGCAGCTCCGGGGTCGGCCTGCACTGGAGCAACATGGGATTCCAGCACAGCCTGAAGCTCATCCGAAAACACCAGTGGAAGACCGGTCACGCAGGCCATGAGAAGAAATGCCGTGCAAATCAGGCTAGACCACTTATGAATGCGATACCAGGCACGAACGGTTTGCGGCCGGATTGAGTTCGATGTCGTCACAACTGGCACTTCTCCTGCGTACAAGGTGGTATTCGCCAGCGTCTACAGGGGTAGATATTCGCCAGCCTTCGGTTGTCGATCTCGAGCCTTCGCGAAGCTTCGCCAAAAGACAACCGCGAAGGCTATATATACGACTCTTTCAGTCCGACTAGAATATCGAATAAGACAAAGACGTGCTCCGTATATTCCGTCACGCTCTACGTCGATCTGGTCATGGCGAAACGATTGAAAGATCACGAGTACCTACAAACAGTTCCGCGCCCGGTCTCCGCGATGGCGAAAGACTATCCCGCCGGATACGTCGGTTACATGCACACCCATTCCCGTGCGCAGTTTCTCTATGCAGCGTCGGGCAGTATGAAGATCACGTTCGACAGGGGAAGATGGATTATTCCTCCGCAACGGGCCGTCTGGCTTCCGCCCGGCTATCCCCACCAAACCGGGAGTATCGGACCGCTGCAGATGCGCACGCTTTACATTCGTGAAGACGCCTGCCCGGCCGGAGCACCCTCCACGCCCAGGATGATTGGTGTCTCGCCTGTTCTGCGGGAACTCGTGCTCCGCGCGATCCGCATACCGCTTGAGTATGAGGAACAGGGGCAGGATGCACGCATCCTCGCTGCCTTGCTGGGTGAGGTCGACTGGACACCTCTTCATCCCATAAGCCTGCCGCCTTTATGCGACGCTCGCCTTCGAAAGATGGAGGAAATGCTGACCCGGACGCCCAATGACACGAGCACCCTCGAAATCTGGGCTCAACGTTTGGGTGTTTCGCCGCGTACACTCACCCGGCTTCTCCAACGTGAAACTCATCTTTCGTTCCAGGTATGGCGCGACCAGATTCGCACCTTTGCAGCGCTCCCTCTACTCTCGGAAGGCCGGGCCATTGCGGAGATTGCCGATGCCGTGGGCTATGAAACGGCATGGAGTTTCACCGCAATGTTCAAACGCGTCACAGGAAAAACTCCAAGTCGATATTTTGAGCCGGAAGATGATAGATGATTTATCTGGAGCGTCCGGCTTGAAATAGAAAACTACAATGAAGTTCTGCGCTTTGTTGCAGGTGTGATGTTTTTTGTAGATTTCAAGAGTCTGACAAAACAAAAAATCGATCTCTGGTCTTATTGTCCACGATGAATTCTGGACAGAACTTGCTGGCAAAGTCCGCCATTTAGGACCTGAAAACGCATAGACAACAATCCACAAAAAGTAACCACTACCAGTATCGCTGCCGTTCCATAGACCTTGCGAAACGGAAATGGCTGGCTCATTGTGCAACCACCCTGGAGTTCGGAACTCCAGATGACGACCGCCCTTCAAGGGCGACGAGCCGATCCAGTTCATTTTCGACAGGAGTTCGTCTGCGCGAAACCCACAGGTAAACTCCGCTTGCAAGTACCAGGATCGTCGCAATGTCGAAGACGGCCCAGATAACCTTTAGAGGTAAGCCCCCGTAGTCTCCGAAATGCAATGGGCGCGAGACCTCCAGTGTCCGTATGTACCAGGGGAAGGGCTTGGCCATTGCCACCTGTCCCGTCTCGGCATCGACAAGCACCGGTGTAAACAGACGTGAAGTTACAGGTGTGCGGCCCTTTGTATATACGAGGAAATGATGCACCGTACTCATGACTGGATTGGGAAAGATGATGCCGGTCACCTTCATTTCCGGCAACGCCCGACGGGCTGCTGCGGCAGCGGCATCTGCGGTAATGATTCTCTCGGCTGGTGGTTTGTCTCCATACGACTTCAGCAGCTGGGGCACAGCGCTGGCTCTCCACATCGCAAACAGTGGCGTGGAGAGAGCGTTCATCACTCCCGTAGCCCCTACAACCAGCGTCCAGCAAAGCGTCACAATTCCCAGAAGGTTATGCAGGTCGAACCAATGCAGGCGACGAGGCCCCTGCCTTCTTACAGTTCCAAAATCCAGCCTTCGCATGAAGGGGCCATACACCAGGGCGCCGGAGGCGAGTGACACGACGAACAGCAAGGCCATCAGCCCCATAAAGAGCTCTCCTGGAATGCCGGCGAAGAGTCCACGATGGAGCAATAACACCTTGTCCATAAAACTCTGCCCTGGCTGGGCGGCCTGAACCGGCGCACCAGTATAGGCGTCGAATATAGTGAGCTTTCTAGGCATTGACTGGACGGTGAGCCCTGTAGCCATCCCGACGTTCACATGCGGCGCGTCCTCTTCAATCGTGACAAAGAGCATGCGCATTTTAGGATTTTGCTGACGCGCGGCAGCGACCATTCTATCCAGAGGGATGGGAGGAATCTCTATAGCGGGGCCCGAGGCCGTCTCGGGGCTGACCATCTGATCGATCTCATCGTGAAAGATCAGGGGCAGCCCCGTGAGACACGAGACCAGCAGGAAGAGCGTACACAGCAGGCTCGTCCACTTATGAAGGCGGTACCAGGCGCGGACTTTGCGTGCTGAGAACATCGACCTGTCTCCTTAGAAGTGCAGCTTGAGAGCCGCCTGCATCGAGCGCGGGCCTCCGGTTTGATAGAGAGAGTTAAGTCCGCCGAGCTGATTATTCAACGTCCCGGAGGTTGTTCCGAAAAGATTGCCCTGTGTGAGGTTGTTGTAAACCGCTCCGTAGATCGGATGATTCAACACGTTGAAGGCCTCCATACGGAAGAGCAGACCGAAGCGATCATGAATTGGAAAATCACGCTGCACCGCTACATTGGCCTCGACCGCGTCGTAGCCTCTCACCGAGTTCCTGCCGGAGTTTCCTTCCACCGGCTGACCACCCGAGAGCGCCTCCGTGAAAGCCGCGGCGTTGATACGGCGACCGCTTGGCACGGAGCTGTCCTGTACGTACACGGGAACTCCGGAGACGACATTCGGATGGTATGTGACCTGGAGTCCGCTTCCGGCTCCTATCGTTTGATAGCCAATAAGATCGATCGGCAAAGCGGAACGAGCACTCACGCGCGATACTAGGGACCAGTGCTTTAACGCCGCAGCGGCCAATGCGTTCTGGTAGCTGCCCGGCACGTCATACGTCAGCGCCAGCTCGAAGTTATTACGGATGTCATAGTCCGAGGGTCCGCGAAGCTGTTCATAAACGGAAGCGTTGTTCGTTGCATCGTCAATGGAGTGCGACCAGGTGTAAGAAGCCAGCGCCTGAAGTCCCTGTGCCAATCGCCGATTGAACTGGACCTGAAAAGCGTTGTAGCTCGAAGAGGCTCCATTATTTGTCAGAACCAGATAAGAGTTAGGGCTGAAGTTGGTATTGCCCAGATAGTAGGGAATGTACTGCTTCGGAAGGTAGAGCTGCCTGGCGATCGAAGCCACATAGCTGAGGGTAAGGGTTTGATTCTGCCCAAGCCCCTGCTCCAACGCAGCGTTCCATTGCAGGCTATAGGGCGAGCTCAGATGCGGATTCATGGCATACACGCTTGCTCCATAAGGCGCGGCGGTATTAGGCGCGGGGATCGCATCGATCTGGGCCTGGGTCAGCGGAAACGCAATGCCGGAGGGCGTGATCGTAGCGGAGGAGCCTAAACCGCTGTATCCCTGGGATGCAGTCGTCGTGCCGACATCGAAGAAAAGACCGCCGCCGAGACGAAACACCGTCTCATAGCCGGGAGTCTGATGGACCTGGTACGCAAGACCAAAGCGCGGGGCGACGTTGCCATACCGTGTCTGCCACAGTTTCGTGCCCTTTGGAGCAACTTGTGCCGTGTAAGGGCTGTTCGTTGTGACTCCATAGGGATCATTCCCCGAATCATCATGAGGAGCCGGGTTTACGTCCCAGCGCAAGCCGAACGACAGGCTCAGACGCGATGTGGCCTTCCACTCATCCTGCGCAAACGCAGAATAGTTTTCATAGACTGGTCGCATGGCCGCCGTGTATTTCTGAGCCACGATGCCAGCCATACTGTTGGAGTAAATCTGATCCGGCGAAAGCACGTAGGCAAACTCATACAACGGAGGCCGCGACTCCGACGTGATCAGCCTGCGATAGTCGACGCCAAAGCGCAGCGAATGTCTTCCAAACGCGGTCGAGAACGTATCGACCACATTGATCTGCCGCTGGCGGGTCGCTGCCGGGGCAAGCGACATGCGGGCATGGATGTCATAAAAGAAGTTGAAGATGAACGTGTCGCGCGTGGGATCGGCGAACCCCGGAATATCGGAAAGCGGGAACGATGTAGCGCCGCCAAAGTTATCCATCGTCTGAGCCGTGTCAGCGTCGTTGGCCGTAATGTTGAAGCGCAGATCGTTTGTCGCGCGAGCGGAAAAGATATTCGTTGCTCCCAGCGTTACAAGCTTCGTCTTTCCCTTGGAGGCATCCACGGTAGCAAGATCGCCGGGGTCGCGCGTCGTAATGCTGGCCGGGGTGTAAGCCGCACGTCCGAAGATCTTGAAGCGGTCGCTGAAGCTGTGGTCCAGACGCAGGCTGCTCGCGTCCAACTTGCTCGGACTCGCATACCCCGCAGTAAAGCTGCCCAGGGTTTCATAGTTCTTACCCGTGCCAGTCGTACCGCTGCGGTCCGGACCATTGGGAACCGGATAGGCATTGAAGATCTGCCTCAACTGCTGGCTGACAGCTGGGTCCTGCCGCAGCGCCATGCTGGGAACACCCGTCAGAGTCGCGGCCACAGGCGTGCGAAGCCGAAGACCTTCGTACGAGAAAAAGAAGAAGGTCTTGTCCCGGCCATCGTAGAGATGAGGAAGCCGCACGGGGCCGCCCATCGTTCCTCCAAAATCGTTCTGGCGTTCAGCGATGCGTGGAAGTCCATTCCGTTTATTGAACGTGTTGTTGGCGTCCAGAGCATCGTTCCGCAAGTAGTCATACGCTGTGCCGTGCAACTGATTCGTACCGGAGCGCGAGACGATGGAAAACTGGCCACCGGGCGTCCGTCCATACTCCGCCGAAAAACTGGACGTGGTTGCGCGAAACTCCTGAAGAGCATCCACCGACAAAAGACTCTGCGTCGTTCCCAGCACGGTTTCGTTAGGAGTAGTTCCGCTGAATCCTCCGCCAAACCCAATGCCTCCCGGAGAAGCGCCCGTATTGGCTGCCACTCCATCCACCGTGAAGTAATTGCCCTCCGTGCGCTGACCGTTCACCGTGAACTCTCCACTCTCTCCATTCCCGCTCGAGGGAACGACAGAAACGCCTGGAACCGCCGTCAGAAGAGATTGAAAGCTGCGACCATTCAGTGGAATGTTGGAGACGAACTGTCGATCGATCACCGTGCTGACGGTCGCATCGGTGGTATTCATCTCAATTCCGCTGCCATCGACGACGACAGTCTGGTTCACGCCGCCGGGATGCAGAATGAAATCCAGCGTGACCTTGGCTGCAACGGCAATCGTCGTATTGTCAACGACTTGCGTCTCAAACCCTGAAGCCGAGACACTGACGCGATAGATGCCTGGCTTGAGCGCCGAAGCACTATAAAAGCCAGAGCCATTCGTTCTAGTAGAAATGGTTTCTTGGGTCTGCTGATTGACGATCTCAACCGAGGAACTGGGAACAGCCGCTTTGCTTGGATCTGACACAATGCCGACAATCTGGGCAGTCTGCGCCAGTAGAGTTGGGGAAATCAAGAGGCTTCCAAAAAGAATAAAAAAACATGGAAAACGCAGGGCCATTTCATACCTTTCGTAAGTACGCGGCCGCGTATCCGCCTATGATGAGGAAGTCGTCAGCCTTCGGGTTTTCGATCTCGGGGCCTTCGCAGTGCGCTTCGCCAAAAGGACAGCCGCGAGGCCCTTCAATAACTTCTGTGGACAATGTCCAATATACGACGAAAATGGTCGCAAATAAACTCCAATGCAGTTCTTCTCGTCGATCCGAAGGTGTCATGATGACCGCTATTCCGGCACGAAGAGAAGTGCTCATCTAAGAGAAGTGCTCATCTATATGAGTTAAGACTAGGTCCTCAAAGGAGAATATCCGCTTGATGCCTCAGCGCCTAGCACGCCTTTTTCCCTAGGAAGGATTCCCGGGGAAAAGGATGACTTTTTTCCTGATTCCCCTTTTCAAGTGTTGCCTAAATTCCCACCATCACGAGCGGTTCTAATTTATCGCTCAGCTCCGCAGACATTTCAACGTAAAACTGTAAAAGCCAAATTCGGTGATAGTGGTTTCAACGAACGGTGATAGTAAACCACTATCACCGAATTTTGAAAAAGCCCGCGACGAAGCTAGGACCGGCGAGCACGCTACTTGGAGGTTCACAGTGAAATTGTGGTCTGAGTTAACCTACGCAGTGAGGAATCTTCTTCCGTCTGGACGTACTAACTTTTCTTTCAATCTAATCTCAATGCTCGGACTGATACTGCTGTCAGCAGCAGGTTCTTGAGCGGCTATGTCCTGGGAACGGTAACCGACTCGAGCGGCGCGACGATTCCGGGAGCGGAAATCCGCATTGAAAACAACGGCACGCATGTCGTTCGACAGGCTATCTACGACGAAAGCGGTGCCTCCGGGCATTGGGTGGAGAACAGCGGGCACGATCCGTTCGCAATCCTTGGAGTTTGCTTGTTGCTTGCTCTTGTATCCGCGGTGGCCTGCCTGCTGCCAGCGAGTCACGCCGCGTCAGTCGACCCGATGGCCGCACTGCGGCACGAGTGAAAAATCACGGATTGGATCCAATACCGTGTGCACGGCAACATCGCTTCTCAATTGCGCAAGATTGGCAGCCAGAAGTTGGCAATCACGTTCGCCTGGTACCTGTTCAGCCAATGATTCGGCTCTTTCGAGATAAGCTACTGAGTTCGCCGCCTCGTTCATCAGACCAGCAGCTCTCGCCAAGGCCTCGTAGGCGTAGCCTAGGTGAAACGGTTCGAGATTCCTGCTGTAGTCAAGGCATATCCGCGCATGGCGAATCGCTTCCTGGGCGTTCCCGATCAACGCTTGAATTCGAGAGGTCTGCCAGTAGCCGACAGGCTCGACAGGTTATCAGTAACGAAATATCGGCTTCGTGGAAGGAATCAATTTTGCACTCATCGAGGATCAGTGGCTCTGCATCACGTGTCCATTACTTTTTTTGTTGGGCAAAGATGCAACGAACGCATTTATCGCCTGAACAACATCAGCGTCTTTATTCTGAAAAAAGTAGTGGTCGGCATTCTCGATCCTGATGATGTGTGCTTGAGGTATCTTGATCTCGAAGGCACTGACTTGGTCCTCCATGGTGCGCCTAAAAACCGAAAGATCTAGCTCTTCGTCTCGTGTACTCGTTTTGCTACATCTCGAGCGCCGCGACCCTCTACATCAAGCATCAGTTCTCGGATCTCCCCCGGTGTTACCTCATCGATAGGTTTGTGGCCGTACTTCGTGAAAACATCCGTTTCGAGTCGGCGCATCGTGGTTGCCGCGTGCCGAGCCGATTTGCCGACCGACCATCGAATCCACCACTTGCGGGCGACGCTTTCGAAACTTGTCTCCTGCTCCCTCATCCGCTGTTGCTCATCGTTCTGTTTCGCTTCAGAGAGAGCTCGCCGTTCAGCCATTGGATCGATCCCGGATGCGAGTTTCTTATAAGCGTCGCGACAGAGATCGCGTGCAGCGGACAGGTCGCATCTGGGTATTCTCCGAACGCCATGAGTTGCTCTTTGCCACCCATGAAGTACCGAAAGCGCCACAGCTTCGAGCCATTGGTTTTGACCAGAAGGAACACCCCATCCCGGTCATACATCTTGTAATTGCGTGCTCCAGGTTTTGCAGTACGGATCGCTGTATCTGAAAGAGCCATCCTCCCGAAAAGCAGAGGTATCGACCGGTACCCCGCTTTTTGGCGAGTGGTACCCCGGATCGGTACCCCGATATTTTCACGGCATAAGCCGGACGTTATCGCACGCTAGCTGACACTAAATCCACGTAACCTATTTATTTTTATGAGTTACTGCTATGCGAGGAAGTCCGAAGAAGAACGGATGATTTGGATATTGGTTGCCTCCCAGGGATTCGAACCCCGATTGATCGGTTCAGAGCCGACTGTCCTACCATTGAACGAGGAGGCAACAGGTTTGCTTGGAGTCGCTGAATTCGCTGCCTTAAGGCTGCTCAATTCTGCTGACGTCCTACTCTTTTGAGTGTACGGATTCTTTACGTTTTGGTCAAACGGTAGAGAACTACAATCTCTGTATGGACTACGAGATAGGTGTTCTTTTTCTGAAGGCTTCGAGCGAGAAACTCGGGGCGATGACCGGGTTCCTCGCAAGCTGCTTGAACCGGCTAAGTGATGAGCAGGTCTGGCAACGTAGAAGCGTCCATGAGAATACGGTTGGAAACCTCGTGCTGCATCTCTGTGGCAATGCGCGCCAGTGGATCATGCACGGAGTCGGCGAGGCGACAGACGTCCGGGTGCGAGATGAGGAGTTCAGCGCGGAAGGCGGCCTCGGCCCGGCGGAGCTGCTCCGGACCTTCGAGCAGACGATGCAGGAGGCACGCGCCGTGATCGATTCCCTTCCTCCGGAAAGGCTGCTCGACCGAACCGTCCCGCAAGGGCGAGAGGTCACAAAGCTGGAGGCGATCCACCAGGTCGTCGGACACGTCCAGCAGCATGTAGGGCAAATTATCCTGCTGACTAAACAGATTTGCGGGACCGATCTGGACCTGACGATCCCGCGACCACGCTAAGCGCCTTCCTACTCGACCTCGTTCTTCGCCCGGTAGCCATCGCGAGCGATCACCGAGTACTTCAGTGGCTTGTGCTTCTCGTCCTGCATTTGGAGCGGGTGACCTTCGTTATCGACCAGCTTGACCTGAATACGCCGATACGTCCCGTCGTTCTTATTGTTCGTCGGACGATAAGTCAGGACGTACTCGTTGCGAATCGAATCGTTGATCTGCGCGAAGACGTCAGGCAGAGCCCCCTGGAACATCGGGTTGAAGCTGAGCCCCCCGGTCATCTGGGCGAAGGTCTTCATCTGGTTTTCCGCCTGCAGATAGTCCATACGGGTAATCGGCCCCATGCCTCCGCGAGCGTCCACCAGCTCGCGTACCAGCGCTCCGGTTCCGATGGAGAAGATGGTGACGTTGGGTGTCGCCTTGATCTTCGCGAGAATCTTGTCGAGGTTGATGCGCGAGAAGGTATCCCGCCCCGTGCCGATCAGGATGATGTACTTGCGGCCTTCGATGCGGCTGACGCGGTCGAGCGTCTCATAGAGGGCGTCGAAGAGGTTCGTGTCAGAAAAGCCGGGAATGACCAGAGTATTCAGGGCGCTGCCAACGGCCTGTTTATTGTTGGTGAAGTCCGTGAGGATGTGGGTCTTCAGGTCGTAGGTGACAACGGCCACATAGTCGTCCGGGCGCAGCGTGTTGAAGAAGCTGAACGAGGCGTTCTGCATATCGCGGATGAAGTAGTAGCTGTTAGCCGCGAACTCAAGCAGCATAACCGCCGTAATAGGAGCCTGTGCCATGCGGACGCTGGTAACGGTCTGGGGAGTCCCGTCTTCCAGCACCTGGAAGTTGCCAGCCTTCAAACCGGGGACAAACTGGTGGGTCTTGTCGAGAATCACGTTGACGTCCAAGTTGACTATAGGGACGTCGACGCGAAGCGAATAGGTCTCGTTATTGGGATTCTTGACCTTGGGCTCGGGCGGAGCGACCGGAGCAGGCGGAGGCTCGTCTGTGGGCTCCTTCTTCTTTTTGAGAACGATAGGGCCCGAGTCGGTCATGGGACCGGCGGAGTCGTCGGCGGGCTGCTGCGCGGGAGGCTTCTGTTGCTGTTGCTGGTCCTGCGCAGGGAGCATGGATGGAGACAGAAAGAGGGCAAGAGCGACAGGAAGGACAGAGATTCGCGCCAGGGGTGTCATCATCTGTAACTTTACTCCGTCCTGTTGGACGAAGGAGAGTGGGTTAAGGTTCCACCTGAGGCTCGGGAATACGAAGGACGGCTTCCCTCTGGTGTTGCGGGGAGACAGGCTCTACTCTTGTATCGTGGCGACCGAAGGAAAGACACGACGGCTGGTGTGCAGCCTGATGATGACAGGCTGGATAGCTGCCTGCGGGTTTAGTCTTGATGAAAAAGCTCTTGCGGCCGGGGCGCAGGCCGGAACTCCTGTCGGGAGTGCTGCGACAGCCGGAGCGCCGGTTCCGCTGCCTCCAACAGCCGCGGCAGCGATGGGCAGTTCGGGCGAAACAAAGATATTCCCCCTCTCGCAGATACGGCGCGGCTTGCAGGGCGTGGCCTACACCGTCTTCGAGGGCGTTAATCCGGAGCCTATGCAAGTAGAGATTCTTGGCCTGCTGCGCGATGCTCTCGGACCGGGACAAGACATGATCCTCGCCCGGCTGCACGGCATCAAGCCGGAGTTTACCGGCGTCGTGGCGGGCATGAGCGGAAGCCCCGTCTATATAGATGGCAAGCTCGTGGGAGCCCTGAGCTATCGCATCGGGCAGTTCAGCAAGGAGCCTATCGCCGGGATCACACCGATTGAATCCATGCTGGAGGTCCGGGACGGAGAGGTCCGTCCGGCAGCGGCGCGTGGCGTGAAGCGTGAAGCAACCGAGACGGCCAGCACTGCCGGATTGCCCGCGCTGAACGCGGGCGGCGAGGTTCAGGCGATGGAGACGCCGCTGGTTTTCAGCGGCTTCAGCCAGGAAGCAGTAGACCGTTTCGGCGACAGGTTCCGGGCGATGGGGATGACTCCCGTGGCTGGCCTGGGCGGAGCCGATGCGGACGCAGCACAGCCGGAGCCCCTGGTGCCAGGCTCTGCGGTGAGCGCAGTGCTGGTGCGGGGCGACCTCGCAATCTCCGGGACCTGCACCGTGACCTACGTGGACCCGACGCGGCTGCTGGCCTGCGGGCATCCGATTACGCAGTACGGCCCAGTGGATATGCCAATGACGAAGGCGGCGGTCGTGGCGACGCTTCCCTCCCCGCTGAACGCCTTCAAGATCATCAACACAACCGAGACGGTGGGAGCCTTCACCGAAGATCGCGCCTCGGCGATCATGGGACGCTTCGGCGAGAAGGCCCGAATGATTCCCGTGACCGTTGAAATCGTGCAACCTGCGGTGCCGGGAGTGGCGAACGCTGCGAAGGAGAAGACCTACCACTTCGAGGTGCTGGACAACCGGCAGCTCACCCCTTCGGCGATGCTGGTTTCGGTGTACCAGAGCCTGCAGGGCACCAACACCGCCGCGGCCCAGATGAGCTACCGACTGAAGGGAGAGATCGGCGTAGAGGGGCTTCCCCCGGTCAGGATGTCCGGAATCCTCTCCCAGAACGAGCTGAATCCCGCAACTATTAATACAGCGCTGTTCGTGAACGACCGCTTCAGCCGCGTGTACGGAAATCCCCTGGACCAGCCCGTCGTGACGGGGATGAAGTTGCAGGTGGAGGGAATTCCTGAGCGCAGAAGCGCAGTGCTGGAGTCGGCGCGGCTGAACGCGATCGAGGCACGCGCCGGCGATACCCTGGAGACCGAGGTGACGCTACGGCCCTACCAGGCGGAATCGCGCGTGATGCGGCTGAAGGTAAAGCTTCCGGAGGGCTTAGGGCCGGGAAACATCCGTGTTCTGGTGAGTGACGGAGCGACGGTCGATCGGCTCATGGGGACCAGCGGAGTGTCGCAGCGAGCCGTAGGACTGGCCGATGCGGTGGACCAGATGAACCGGATGCACGCCAACGACCGCGTGTACGTAACGCTGCTGAGCCGCGAAGCGCAGGCGGTTCTGGAAGGCGAGACGCTGCCCGGAGTTCCGCTGTCGATGGCCAACGTGCTGGGACCGCTGAAGGATGCCCAGAGGCTGCAGCTGAACAGCGAAAGCATGGTCGAGGCGGGATCGGCCGAGGCCGGATATGCGGTCACCGGAGCACAGGTGCTGAACCTGACGATACGTTGAAAACTTTTGCATAAATGTTGATATACATGGACTTTCCGATTACTCCACGGAAAGAAAACATGGCATTTCCCTCAGCGGGATGATGTAGCATCGTAGGGCGGTGCCGGTGTGACGACAGGGGCGCCAAAAGGACAATGACTCGATGAGCGAGATTCATGGCTTCGCTGTGCATGCAGCGGGTGCGCATCTGCTGCCGTACAAGTTCAACCCAGGCGAGATTCAGGAGAGCGAGGTAGAGATCAAGGTCTCGCACTGCGGGATCTGCTACAGCGACGTTCACCTGATCGATAACGACTGGGGGATCAGCAAGTATCCGTTTATTCCGGGCCATGAAATTGTAGGAACCGTTGTCGAGGTAGGCAGCGGCGTGAAGAGCCTCTCGGTGGGAGAGAGGGTCGGCGTAGGCTGGCAGGCCGACAGCTGCGGCATCTGCGAGTGGTGCAGGGAGGGCGAAGAGCATCTTTGTCCGCAGTCGCAACCGACATGCGTGGGACGCAACGGAGGCTTCGCCGACCGCGTGCGGGTGAACTGGAGGTTCGCCATTCCCCTGCCCCGCGTGCTTGAGAGCGAGAATGCCGCTCCGCTATTGTGCGCGGGTATCACCGTCTATGCTCCCCTGCGGAACTATGGAGTAAGGCCGTCGTCTCGCGTAGGCGTAATCGGAATTGGAGGTCTGGGACACCTGGGCATTCAGTTCGCGCGTGCCTTTGGAGCCGAGGTAACTGCGTTTTCGACCTCGAAAGAAAAGGAGATCGAGGCGAAGGAACTAGGAGCACACCACTTCGTCCACACGCGGGATACGGGCGCCTTAAAGAAGGTTGCAGGATCGTTCGACTTCCTGCTCTCGACCGTGAATGCGGATCAGGACTGGATCTCGTACGTGAACGCCCTAAGACCGAACGGAGTGTTGTGCCTGGTAGGCGCGCCTCCGTCGGGAATGCAGTTGCAGGTTCCTGCTCTGATTGGCGGGCAAAGGGCGGTTGCCGGGTCTTCGACGGGAAGCCCGAAGGATCTTTACGAGATGCTCGACGTGGCGGCGCGGCACAACGTGCGGGCAATCACGGAGTCGTTTGCGATGGCGAAGGCCAACGATGCCGTCCTGAAGGTAAAGAAGAATCAGGTACGGTACAGGGCCGTGCTGGCAAACTAATTTCCAGAACAGAAGATAAGAAGGAGCGGGTAGCCTGACTGCCCGCTCTTTTTTCATTTGGGCCTCAGGCGCAAGCTCTTGCCAGCGGAAGCGGGGCCCAAGATCGAAGGTCGCCTTGGAGATCTTCGTGACCGTGATGCCGCCGACACGGAAGCGCTGGAGTGTCTGCATAAATTTGGATGACAAGACGGCTTGCCTTGCCGCCAGCGGCGAAGTTGATGCTTTAGACTCAGGTCACGATGATGCGACGGTATCTGATTCTTGGATGTGCGGCTCCAGCAATGCTGGCAGGCGCGATGTGGGCGCAGGGCACGAAGCTGTGGACGGTGGACCGCTACGACACGATGGAGCGCGGCAACGCGGCGGGAGTGGCGATCCGCAACGATGGGCGGCTCGAAGCAGGACCGGCGACGTCGATGCTGTATGACTCCGGCAAGAGCTACGCTTGGTCGCTTGTGAGCGACCGCAGCGGCAACGCCTACCTGGGATTGGGCGGAAGCGCGGCCGGTTCCGGCGTAGTGATGCGGGTGGGGCCGGACGGCAAGGCCGCAAAGGTTCTGGACACGAAGGAGCTGGCGGTGCAGGCGCTGGCGGTTGCGCCGGATGGCTCATTGTTGGCCGCGACCTCGCCGGATGGGAAGGTATACAGAGTTCCGGCAGGCGGCGGCGCGGGGACGGTGATCTTCAATCCCGCAACAACGGAGGAGAAGCCAAAGTACCTATGGGGACTTGCTGCCGGGAAGAGCGGCGAGGTGTATGTCGCGGCGGGAGCCCCTGCGGTGGTGTATCGCGTCCCCGCGAACGGAGGTAAGGCGGAAGTGCTCTTCAAAACGGCGGACCAGCACATCCGTTCTCTTCTGATGGGGCCTGATGGAACGTTATGGGCAGGGTCGGACGGCGCGGGTGTGATCTACAAAATCGATACGAAGGTGGTGGGAGCGAAGCCCTTTGCTGTCTATGCCGCTCCGCGCAGGGAAATCACCTCGCTGGCGATGGATGACGCAGGCAACGTCTACGCGGCGGGCGTTGGAGCGCGGGGAAACATTCCGCTGCCTCCCCTGCCGGTGACTGGGAACGTCGGGATTACCGTGACCTTCGCGCAGCCAGGATCTTCGAACGCTGCCGGGGCAAATACGCTGGTCCCCGAGGGCAGCGAGATCTACCGGATTGCGAAGGACGGCACACCGATGCGTCTCGTCTCGTGGAAGGACGACGTGGTGTATGCCGTCGCCTTCCGCAACGGAGCCCTGCTGGCCGCGACAGGAAATCGCGGGCATGTGTATCGCGTGGATACGAGCGTGCCCGGAAGGTTCACCGACATCGCGCACCTTGAAGCCGCACAGGGAATGGCCTTCGCTCCTGTGAAAGACGGCCTGCTGGCCGCGACGAGCAACAGCGGAAAGCTGTTCCGGCTGGGCGACGCGGTGACGCAGGACGCGACCTACACGAGCGAGGTCTTCGACGCACAGGGCTATGCGCAGTGGGGTCGCATGGAGACACGCTCCGAGGGCACTCCCCAGAATTACGAACTGTGGCTGCGAAGCGGCAACGTCGAAAGCCCCCTGATGGGGTGGAGCGAGTGGTCTCGCGTCGGCGCGGAGGGCGCAGCGACGGTTCCCGCCGGAAGATACGCCCAGTGGAAGGCCGTGCTGCATCAGGGAGGCGATACCGGGATCGACGCCGTGGGAGTGAACTACCTCACGCGGAACGTCGCCCCGATGGTGGACGACCTCGTGGTGCAGCCGGGAGCACGGGTCGCGTCAAACAGCGGAGGGCAGCAGAACCCGACCGTGCAGGTGGCCTTTCCGCAGTCCAGCTCTTCAACCGTGAACTTTCAGCCGGATGCGAGTACAACTCCTCTGACCGCACAGAAGGATAAGAGCGCCGTAACAGTACGCTGGCAGGCTCACGACGACAACGGCGACGACCTGATATTTGCGGTGTGGTATCGCGGGGTGGGCGAGAGGAACTGGAGGCTGCTGAAGGACAGGATCAACGAGCGCTTCTACAGCTTCGACTCTTCCCTGCTGCCGGATGGAAGCTACGAGTTGAAGGTCGTGGCGAGCGACGCCCCGGACCACACGGACTCGCAGGCACTGACAGGAGAAAAGGCCAGCGCGGTCTTCGTGGTGGACACGACGCCTCCCATGCCAGGCACCCTGACAGCCTCGATGGCGGCGGGTACCCCGCAGAAGATTCACGCTACGCTCGACGCAAAGGATGCGACCTCGCCGATTGCCCATGCGGAATATTCGATAGACGCCGGACCGTGGCAGTACCTGGAGCCGGTGGGGCAGGTCTCGGACTCGCAAGCGGAGCGGTATGACTTCACCGCCGAGATTCCGAAGGCGACCGATCCGGTGACGGACTCGAAGGAGCACGTGATCGCGATCCGGGTCTACGACCGCTACGACAACATGGCCACGGCGAAGTCGGTCGTGCGGTGACGGCGCGTACTCCAGAGCGATGTGTATGCCTCCGCACCCGTGGTGTGTTTCGCGCTGCGGAGGGTCGCGGTGTGGCAGCACTGGAACCTGCCGCGCGAGAGGATGCACTGCTGCGAAGCTTCCTGACCTAGTAAGCTGGGTTCGATGCGATTTGAACTGTTTATTGCGGCGCGGTATCTGCGGGCCAAGCGGAGGCAGGCCGTCGTCGGGGTGATTACCGCGATCTCCGTGATCGGCGTGGCGGCGGGTGTGGCGGCGTTGATTATCGCGCTGGCAATCACGAACGGAATGCGGCGCGACCTTCAGGAGAGACTTCTGGGCTCGACCGCGCATGTGGACCTGATGCGCGTGGCGGCGGACGGCATGAAGGATTGGCGCCCTCTGCTGGAGCGGCTGCGGAAGGTTCCGCACGTGACGGCGGCAGCTCCGGGTCTGTACGGGCAGGTGCTGATCTCGCACGGAGTGCGAAGTGGCGGCGGGCTAATCAAGGGCGTGCTTCCTGAAGACGAGAAGACCGTCGGCGACCTGTTGCAGAAGATCGTGGAGGGCTCAGCCGACGCGCTGGAGCCTGTAAGCGACGCGGCAGCCGCACAGGGGCTTCCTGCAATTGTGATCGGCAAGGACATGGCTGAGGACATCGGCGTGCGCGTCGGGGACTCGGTGATGGTCACGAGCCCGCAGGGTGACCTGACTCCGCTGGGACTGGTTCCGAAGTACCAGAAGTATCTTGTGGTGGGAATCTTCCGCTCCGGGTTCTACCAGTACGACTCGAGCTACGCGTTCATGCGGCTGAAGGATGCGCAGAGGCTGTTCTCGGAGCCAGACCTGATCTCGGTCATCAGCTTCAAGGTGGATGATCTTTACAAGGCCGATCAGGTTGCGAAGGTGATCGAGCAGGAGGCGGGCAAGGGCTTCCAGACGACAAGCTGGATGGAGCAGAACCGCGAGTTGTTCCGGGCTCTGAAGCTCGAACAGATCGTGACCTTCATCGTGCTGGCGTTGATCGTCTGCGTTGCGGCGCTGAATATCCTGATCGCCCTGACCATGATGGTGATGGAGAAGACCAAGGACATCGCCGTGCTGATGAGCTTCGGCGTAACGGAAGAGCAGGTGCGGAGGATCTTCCTGCTGCAGGGTCTGCTAATCTCGGTGATCGGGACGGCGCTGGGGCTAGTGGTCGGCTACGGGGCCAGTTGGGCGGGTGGACACTACCGCTTCCCTCTGGATGCTGCGGTGTACTCAATTGACTACCTGCCATTTGCTCCGAGAGCGTGGGATGCGGTGGTAGTGGCGGCGGTATCGCTGGGGGTGAGTTTGGTGGCGACGATCTATCCCAGCAGCAGCGCGGCGAAGGTGCTGCCGGCGGAGGCTCTGCGGTATGAGTAATGGATTCGACGGGAATACTTCCCTGCAACCGCTACCGGTGAGCTCCGGCCCAAGCGTGGTGCTGCGAGCCGAAGGGCTGACCAAGGTGTACCCGGCGGTCGCGGGAGCGGCGTTGGGCGAGGTGGAGCTGTTTCGCGGGCTGGACCTGACGGTTCATGCAGGGGAGATGGTCGCGATTGTGGGCGACAGCGGCGCGGGAAAAAGCTCGCTGCTGCACCTTCTGGCCGCGCTCGACAAGCCCACGGCGGGAGAGGTCTGGTGCGGGGAGTCCCGGTTGAGCACCTTCACCCCCAAGCAGGCGGCGGAGTTCCGCAACCGCGAGGTGGGGTACGTTTGGCAGTTTCACTACCTTCTGCCGGAGTTCACGGCTCTCGAAAATATCGCCATGCCCTTGCTGGCGCGGGGGATGGGGCGTGCAGCGGCTCTCGAAAAGGCTGCTTTTTGGCTGAACGAGGTCGGGCTGTCGGCTCGGGGTCAGCACCGCTCGGGCGAATTAAGTGGAGGCGAGCAGCAGAGAATCTCGCTGGCGCGGGCGCTGGTGACGGAGCCGGAGATCCTCCTGGCCGACGAACCAACGGGCGACCTGGACACCAGAACGGGAGTAGCAGTCTTCGAGCTGATTCAGGGGCTGCACCAGGCACATGGGCTGACCAGTATTCTCGTGACCCATAACCTTGATTTTGCAGCGAGATGCGGACGGATGCTGCGGCTTCGGCAGGGGCGGCTGGAAGAGCAGAAGAACCTCTGACCCAGACTTCGCGTCAGGAGCAGGCACCGACCGCATACATCTGAAGTTGTACCTTTTTGAATCTAGGGCCAGGAACGGATACCGAGGGAGAGGCATCTGAACTTGTACCTTTTTGAATTTCGCACCAAATTTTCACATGGTGCGTCGAATGAATATTGATGTAGTGTAAGCAGTAACTTTTTACGAGAAGCTCAAAAGTTGACGCGGCGACTACACTAGTACCAGTGGATGGATGCGCCGCATAAAGCGGTAGCACCCAATGTGTTCTCCAGGCGGGCAGTTGGACGCGGGGAATGGTAGTGGTATTGGCGCCATCAAGGGCCCCTGAAGGGCCGGAGATGGAGCCGGGTTCGAAGGGGAGAACATGTTCGAACGCTACACAGAGAAGGCGCGGCGGGTGATCTTCTTTGCCCGTTACGAGGCAAGTCAGTTTGGATCGCCCTATATTGAAACGGAACATCTGCTTCTGGGTCTGTTACGGGAAGATAAGGCGTTGACGAACCGCTTCCTGCGGTCGCACGCTTCGGTCGAGTCGATTCGCAAGCAGATCGAAAGTCACACGACGATACGCGAGAAGGTTTCGACGTCGGTCGACCTGCCCCTTTCCAATGAATGCAAGCGTGTGCTGGCCTATGCCGCCGAAGAGGCGGAGCGGCTGTCGCACAAGCACATCGGAACCGAGCACCTGCTGCTGGGCCTGCTGCGCGAAGAAAAATGCTTCGCCGCGGAGATCCTGACCGAGCGCGGTCTGCGGCTTCCGGCCATTCGCGAGGAACTGCAGCGGACGACGCAGGAGAAGACCCCCTCCTCGCAGTCGAGCAAGGGCCAGCGCGGCGAGCAGAGCATGTTGGCGGAGTTTTCCCGCGACCTGACGCAGGCGGCCCTCGACCAGCAGCTCGATCCTCTCGTCGGACGCGACACCGAGGTCGACCGCGTCATCCAGATTCTGTGCCGCAGGACGAAGAACAACCCCGTCCTGATTGGCGAGCCCGGTGTCGGCAAGACAGCCATCGTCGAGGGACTCGCCCAGAAGATCGCCGACGGCGAGGTTCCGAGCTTCCTCGCCGATAAGCGCGTGCTGGCGCTTGATCTCTCGCTGATCGTCGCGGGCACGAAGTATCGCGGCCAGTTCGAGGAGCGGCTGAAGACCATCATGAAGGAGCTGATGGAGAACCAGAACTCCATCGTCTTCATCGACGAGCTGCACACGCTGGTCGGAGCCGGTTCCGCCGAAGGTTCGCTCGATGCGGCGAACATCCTGAAGCCTGCCCTGAGCCGCGGCGAGATTCAGTGCATCGGCGCGACAACCCCCGCCGAGTACCGGAAGTCGATCGAGAAGGACCGTTCGCTCGAACGCCGCTTCCAAGCCGTGAAGGTACCGCCTCCGAACGAAGAGGACGCGGTGAAGATCATCATGGGGATCAAGGATAAGTATGAGAAGTTTCATGCTGTCAGCTACACGGACGACGCGATTACCTTCTCGGTGTCGCACTCGAGCCGGTACATCCCCGACCGTTTCCTTCCCGACAAGGCCATCGACCTGATCGACGAAGCGGGAGCGCGTGTGAAGCTGCGGCAGACCTCCCTTCCCGAGGAGCTGACCGAGGTTCAGAAGCGGATCAAGTTCATCGTGCATCGCATGGAGAACGCGATTGCGAACCACGAGTTCGAGAAGGCGCGATTCTACTCGGACGAGGAGCGCAAGGAGCGCGAGAACCTGCGGGCTCTGCGCGACAAGTACCACCTCGACGATTCTTCGGCGGGCATCGTGACGCGCGAGGACATCGAGGACGTGGTGAGCCGCTGGACGGGCGTCCCTATCACTTCGCTGAAGGAAGAAGAGACGCAGCGGCTGTTGCGCGTCGAGGAAGAGCTGCACAAGAGGGTCATCTCGCAGGAGAAGGCGATCTCGGCGCTCGCCCGCGCGATTCGCCGGTCCAGAGCGGGCTTGAAGAATCCTGCTCGTCCCATCGGAAGCTTCCTCTTCCTCGGACCGACGGGCGTCGGAAAGACGGAGATGGCGCGCACGCTGGCGCAGTTCCTCTTCGGAAGCGAGAAGGCGCTGATCCGGTTCGATATGTCGGAGTTCATGGAGAAGCACTCGGTCAGCAAGCTGATCGGTTCGCCTCCGGGATACGTGGGCTACGAGGAGGGCGGACAGCTGACGGAGCGCGTGAAGCGCAATCCGTACTCCGTGGTACTGCTCGACGAGATCGAGAAGGCGCACCCGGACGTCTTCAACCTGCTGTTGCAGGTCTTTGAAGACGGACAGCTGACCGACGGACTCGGCAACACGGTCGACTACAAGAACACGATCATCATCATGACCTCGAACATCGGGGCCAAACACCTGCAGAAGCGGCAGGGACTGGGCTTCCAGAGCGAGAAGGAAGACATGGTGCTCGACAAGATGGAGGAGCTGGTGAGGGGCGAGGTCAAGCGCACCTTCAATCCGGAGTTCCTGAACCGTCTGGACGAGATCATCATCTTCACCTCGCTGTCGGATCAGGACCTGATGCAGATCTTCGAGCTTCTGGTGCAGCAGCTCAACGTCAACCTCGTTCACAAGGCGATCACCATCTCTGTGACCGACGAGGCAAAACGCTGGATCATCGAGAAGACGGCCTCGGACCGTACCTATGGAGCACGGCCTCTGCGCAGGGCTCTGCAGAAGTACATCGAGGATCCGCTGTCGGAGGCTCTCATCGGAGGCGGAATTCCGACGCGGCCAGCCTTCCTCGAGGTTTACCTCGAGAACAACCTGTTGTTCTACCGTCCGATCTCGAGCGACGGCGAGGACAAGGTCTCGGGCATGGCGCTCTCGACGGTCTAAACCAATCGGGCAATCCAAACCATGTACTCCCCGGCTCTTGCAGCCGGGGAGTATTGTTTTAAGCGCCTTCCACTTTGAAGTTGGGACGACATCAGCAAAAGGCTTGGGATTCATTCGCCTTCGCCTCAGAATGACGGACGCGACTATTTGCATCAAGGGAAAATCGAGGAGAACTTTTTTATGGACCGACGTGAGTTTGCAGCCCTGTTCCCTGCCCTGGTGGCTGCGGCGACAGCATTGCCGGAACAGGCAGGAGCGGCCACGCTGCCTGCGGTGACATCGGGAGTGTTCAAGCCGGGCCCCGCAAAAACAGGGGCGCTTCCGAAACGGGCTTCGCGAGCATTAACCGGCGGTCTGCTGAAGGCCGGAAACATCCGGCTTGAAGTTCACGAGACGACGCAGGAGGTCGGGGCTCCGCACGAACCGGAGGAGACGCATCTGCACAGCGAGATTTGGCTGGTACAGTCTGGAACGCTCGACCTGACGATTAACGGGGTTCCGCATCGCATGTCGGCGGGAGATATCGGAATCTGCGTTGCCGGAGAGAAACACTACATCCAGAATGCGGGAGATACACCGGCGACCTACTTCGTGGTGGCGGTAGGGCCACCCGAGTAGGCCGCCCGGTGCGCTCTAGACGAGAGCCTTGGCAGATTTAACAGCACTATCGACAACTTCAGAGACTGAGTCGCTGGCCTTATCGACAAGATGAACAGCTTGACTGCGGGCCTGCTTGATCGCGTCCTGTGCCTCGTCGCTGAACTTTTCCGCCTGCGACTTGAGGTAATCGGCCGCGTCGAGCAGATAGTCGCCCGCCTCTTCAGCGCCCTTGCGAAGCTTGCGACGCGTGCGAGCACCGCTCTGAGGAGCGTAAAGGAGAGCGATGGCAGCTCCCGCCGTCACTCCAATTCCAAAGGACAACCAGTAGTTCTTCGCGCTCATATAAATATCCTCACCCGTATTCTCACACCACCCCTTAGGATTCGAAAGAACATGATGGGGTTGGCCTTTGAGCGGTATCCGCCCAGCGCGGATCTTTAGTCCAGACCGGCCAGATCTCTTGCCTTGATGAAGATACGGGTAAACATCGCTGTGTTCAAACGCCCGGTATTCGTGTTGCGCAGCGAAGGGTGATAGCTGCAAAGAAGCTGCATCCCGTTCGGCAGCTCGTAGTGCGCCGCGTGTCCGAAGCGGTAAGCGGACTTGCGCTCGATGATGCCCTGCGAGAGCAGAAAGGCCATGTATCCATCGAAGGCGATCTTGCCGAGGCAGACGACGACGCGAAGCCTCTTGAGCTGGCTGATCTCGGCAGCGAAGTGCGTGGAGCAGCTACGCAACTCCTGCGGGGTGGGCTTGTCGCCGGGAGGAGCACAGCGGACGACGGAGGCGATCCATGCCCCACGGAGTCGAAGACCATCCTCACGCGAAGTCGCGTCAGGTTGATTGGCGAATCCGGTCTCGTGCAGGACGGGGTACATAAAATATCCTGCGCCGTCTCCCGTAAAGGGACGACCCGTCCGATTAGCCCCGTGGGCTCCAGGGGCAAGGCCGACGATCAGGACGCGAGCCTTCGGGTCGCCGAAGCCGGGGACAGGGCGTGCCCAGTAGGTTTGATCCATGTAGGCGCGGCGTTTCGTCTCGCCGATGCCCTTGCAATAGACACGAAGACGGGTACAGGTCTCGCAGGCGACGATGGTCTGCTGGATTCGAAGAAGTTCCTCTGGGAGGGGGGATACGGTAGAGCGTCTCACTGCATCTCATCATAGTGGTAGTCTCTGCGGGACAGGCCAAAGGACAGAACAGTTTCATTTCCATAGAATTGGAATAGAGAAAGCATCCGTACTTACTACAAGATGCGGCAGGCGGAGATTTTGGCAGATTTGAAAGAAAGTCGTTTTATAAAAGACCGCGCAAAGGGATCGAGCGGATGGCTACAGAGCAATCTGATCCTGCGCTCGGGAGTAGTCACCATCGTCGTAGTAGCCCTTGGGCTCCTGGTTGCGGCAATTACATGGCAAGCCCACACCCGTGGACGTTTTGCTAAGTTGAAGCAGGAGTTGAACCCCGCCGAACACGTTACTCTCTCCCCCCAGCCCGGCGGGCAGGATGCCCTGGTCGTGGAACGCTCCTCCATCGAGGGCGGCACCGTCCCGGAGTTCCTTTCGGCGACCGTGCTTCCAGGGCGCGGAATGAATGTGCTTCAAATCAAAGCCCTTCTTCCGTCTAAGGGAGAGGTCAACCTTCTGGCCTCCCCGACGCTGGAAGACGCCGCTAAAAGTATGAACGGCAAGGATGATGACGCCAACGGAGCAGCCAGCCTGACGATGGGAGGAGCCTTCGAAGTTCCCTGGGCGGGCGATCTCTACGGCGCCCCCTCCGATGGCGACCGGATGAGCGCCTCCTGGAATGGATACAACCTTCGTCTGCCCGCGGAGCGGCGCGGAGCATACGCCGTCGCCACCGGCGGTCTTCTGCTGAAAAAAGACTCCTTCTCATCCGACATCAACATGATGCCGGATGGAGGCGAGATCGCGGCGGTCTATGACCTCGACAGCTCCGACGGTAGCTGGCCCTCGAAGATGAAGGTGGACGGCTCGATCCAGTTGAGCAGCCGCACCATAGAGATGAAGATCGTCGCAACCAACACAGGCACTGTCCCAGAGCCCGTGGGGATGGGATGGAGGCCTCGCTTCGCCCTCCTGAGCGACCGTGGCAAGATCATGCTGCGGCTTCCCAGCGTAACCCGCGAGGAGATTCGCGATACCCACTCGGGGATTCCGAGCGGAAGACTGGTCGCCGTCGAAGGAACGGAGTACGACTTCAGCTCACGCACAGGCTCGGAGCTGGGCAACCTCAGCCTGGACGACACCTTCGTTCACCTGCGGCAGGCCCCGCTCGATGCGGGCCCGGTGGCAGAACTGCGCGACCCGGACAACAACTACGGCATTCGCCTCACGATGCTCAGCACATCGATCCGCGCGATTCACGTGGACGCTCCCTCCGATGGCGGGTTCGTCACGATGGAGCCCCGCTTCAACTACGACGATCCCTTCGGGCACCAGTGGTCCAGGGACGAGCACACAGGAATGGTGGTGCTGGAACCGGGCAAATCCGTGCAATGGCGGGTACGTCTGGAGATATTTGCCCTCACTCCCGCAACGTCCTCGACGAACAGCAGCCACTCGTAACTCCGAGTGGCTGCGACCGCCTGAAAACCCCGGCGTCGCTCTCGTTTGACCCTCCGCGACGAAGCCTCGTACAGTAGTAGAGAGGCGCGTGCCGCGTGGTCCCGGATGAGCGACTGCAGCGCAATTACACGTGACCCAAACTGGAAGGCATGGATTTGACCCCAACAGAGACGACAGAGACCAAGACGACTGCCGAGCAGCCGTCGGAAGCGGCGCAGACGCTCGCCCACGATCATGATCACGACCACAGCCAAGAGCATCACCACGGCCCGACCCTGAATCCCGAGCTGACACGCGAGATCGCGGTCGAGGTGGGTGCAGACGAGGTCTCGAAGACCTACAAGACCATCATCAAGCGTTACCAGAAGATGGCCCGTATTCCGGGCTTCCGCGCAGGCAAGGTTCCCGAGTCGCTGGTGCGCTCGAAGTTTGCCAAGGAGCTTCGCCAGGAGGTCCTCGAGACGCTGGTTTCGGAGCGCTTCCGCAAGGCGATCGATGAGCAGAAGCTGCGCCCGATCTCGGAGCCCCAGCTTCTGGACCTTCAACTTCACGACGGCCAGCCCCTGACCTTCAAGGCTGCCTTCGAGGTTGCTCCCGAGTTCACCGTGGACGGCTACGATGCCGTGAAGGTGGAGCGTCCCATCGTCGAACTGACCGAAGACGAGTACCAGGCCGAGTTGTCCCGTGCAGTCGACAGCTTCGCGACCGTCGAGACGGTTGAGGAAGATCGTCCGCTGGTCAACGGCGACTGGGCAGAGATCCAGTTCAAGGGCGAGTTCAAGGACCTGGCCCAGACCGTGACCGAGGACGGCGTCGAGAACGCGACCGCAACCGAGCCGATCACCGGCGAGGACGTTCTGGTCGAGGTCGGCGGCAAGAACACGCTTCCCGCCTTCAACGATGCCCTGAACGGCGCAAAGCCCGGTCAGGAGATGAGCTTCGAGGTCACCTATCCTGCTGAGTTCGGCGAGCCCCGCCTGGCCGGACAGACGGTTTCCTACGACGTCACCGTAAAGGCGATCAAGCGCAAGACCTTCCCCGAGCGCGATGCGGAGTTCGCCAAGCAGCTTGGCAACTTCGAGAGCTGGGAGGAGTTCGAAAAGCAGCTTCGCGAGAACGCTGCCAACAGCAAGAAGCGTGCACTCGAGAGCCAGTCCCGCGACAAGATGCTGGACGAGTTGGTGCAGAAGTTCCAGTTCCCCGTTCCCGAGTCGTTCGTGCAGCAGCAGATCGATGCCCGCCTCGACCGCGGACTTCGCGCTCTGGCGCAGCAAGGCATGACTCCCGAGGAGATGCGCAAGCTCGACTTCCACCGCCTGCGCGATGCGCAGCGCGATCAGGCCCTGAACGAGGTGAAGGCCTCGATGCTGCTGGACAAGATCAGCGAGGCCGAGAACATCACGGTCGCCGACGAGGATCTCGACCAGGAGCTGTTCATGCTGTCGCTTCAGTCGCGCGAGCCGCTGGAGACCCTGCGTGAGCGCCTGGCCAAGGACGGCGGCCTCGAACGAATTCGCGAGCAGATGCGCCGCGAGAAAACCGCAAGCGCGCTCTACGAGAAGCTGGCTTCGTAGAGCGTACCCCTAAGGACGCAATCAAGTACGATCTCAATCGCGAGATGTAAAGAAAGAGAGTGTTATGGGACTGGTACCGATGGTGATCGAGCAGACGAGTCGTGGCGAACGCGCCTACGACATTTATAGCCGTCTGCTTCGCGACAACATCATTTTCCTGGGAACTCCGATCGATGACAACATCGCGAATGTGATCATTGCGCAGATGCTGTTCCTGAGCGGAGAGGACCCGGAGAAGGACATTCAGCTCTACATCAACTCGCCGGGAGGTTCCATCACGGCGGGTCTGGCGATCTACGACACGATGCAGTACATCAAGAACGACGTGGTGACCTTCTGCATCGGTCAGGCGGCGTCGATGGGAGCGTTCCTGCTGATGGCGGGCAAGAAGGGCAAGCGGTTCGCCCTTCCCAACTCGCGCATCCTGATCCACCAGCCGTCGATGGGCGGCCTGAGCGGACAGGCGACCGACATCGACATCCACGCGAGAGAGATTCTGCGTATCCGCGAGATTACCAACAAGCTGATGAGCGCCAGCACGGGCCAGACGCTTGAGAGGATTGAGCGGGACGTGGAGCGCGACTTCATCATGACGGCCCCGCAGGCCAAGGAGTACGGGATTATCGACGACATCATCGATCGTCCCCGCACCTAGACTGCATCTTTCTGCAAGGCCCGGGCTTCGGTCCGGGCCTTTCTGTTCCCCCCGGCGCTCGTGACCAAGGTACCGTGGCAGGCTCCCTCCCGCCTTTGGAAACGGGTGTAGACTTATTAACAGCAGTTTTTTTTGCACCGCAAGACCAGGAGTCGTTGCACCTATGAAAACTTCCCGGGGCACAGAGGAATCGCTTCGCTGCTCGTTTTGCCATAAGTCACAGGATGCTGTAGCCAAGCTGATCTCCTCCCCCTCTGACTATCCACGCGCCTACATCTGTGATGAGTGCGTGGCGGTGTGCAACTCGATCCTCGAAGATGACCGCACGGAGACGCAGCCCGGCGCTGCCCCGGCTCATCTGCCCAAGCCCCAGGAGGTCAAGGCCTTCCTGGACGAGTACGTCATCGGGCAGGAAACGACGAAGAAGAAGCTGGCGGTCGCAGTCTACAACCACTACAAGCGCATCCAGATGAACAAGACGCGCGGCAACGATGTGGAGCTGGCGAAGTCAAACATTCTGCTGGTCGGACCGACCGGCTCGGGCAAGACCCTTCTGGCGCACACGCTGGCCAAGATGCTGGACGTCCCCTTTGCCATCGTCGATGCGACGACCCTGACCGAGGCCGGTTATGTGGGCGAGGACGTCGAAAACATCATTCTGAAGCTGCTGCAGGCGGCTGATGGAGACGTTGCCCGTGCGCAGTGCGGCATCATTTACATCGACGAGATCGATAAGATCGGTCGCAAGGACGAGAACCCCTCGATCACCCGCGACGTCTCGGGCGAAGGCGTGCAGCAGGCTCTGCTGAAGATTCTTGAAGGCACCGTCGCCAATGTTCCCCCGCAAGGCGGACGCAAACACCCCCACCAGGAGTTCACCGCCGTCGATACGACGAACATCCTCTTCATCTGCGGCGGAGCCTTTGTCGGACTCGAAAAAGTCATCGGACGTCGCGTCGGCAAGAAGGCCCTGGGCTTCCGCGCCGGAGCTGAAACCGAGCAGAAGGACGGCGAGGTTATGCCGATCCGCGCACAGCGTGACTCCGAGCTGCTTCGCCAGGCGGAACCGCAGGATCTGCTCAAGTACGGCCTGATCCCCGAGTTCGTAGGGCGTCTGCCTGTCATGGGCATCCTGGATGAGCTGGATGAGGCTGCGCTGATCGAGATTCTGACCAAGCCGCGCAACGCAATCCTGAAGCAGTATGCGAAGCTGTTCGACTTCGAGGGTGTAAAGGTGACCTTCACCGACGAGGCTGCGCGAGCGATTGCCCGCGAGGCTCTCTTGCGGAAGGTCGGAGCCCGCGGCCTACGCATGATTATCGAAGAGCTGATGCTCGACCTGATGTACCATGTTCCCGGAAACAAAAAGGTCAAGGAGATCGTCATCACCGACGCGATGGTGAAAAACCGCGACCTGACTGTACCAATGCTGCTCGAAAAAGCCGGATGATCAAAATGGAGTAAACGCAATGAAGCACCTGCTTCGGACGCTCCAGGTTATCGTTCAACATCCTCTGAACGTCTCGGATCGTCCGGGGTCGCTTTTGCGCTACGCCAAATGGCAGGTTGGCAGTCGGCTTGTTCCCGGTCCTGTCATTGTTCCTTTCGTCAACGACACCGTCTTTATTGCCTCTCCCGGTATGACCGGGGTCACCCAGAACATCTACACGGGGCTTAGTGATTTTTTCGACTGCGCTTTCCTTCTTCATCTTCTGAGAGAAGGTGATCTTTTTGTGGATGTGGGCGCAAACGCAGGGATCTATACGGTTCTCGCGGCAGGAGCCGCTGGTTCAGAGGTCGTTTCCGTGGAACCGATCCCGCAAACCTTTCAGCGGCTTTGCGCGAATATCCGGGTCAACAGCGTCTCCGACAAGGTAGCGGCCCACAATGTCGGCCTTAGCAGCAAAGAAGGAATGCTGCGGTTCACGTCCAGCCGGGACACGATGAACAAGGTGGTTGAAGACCTCAGCTACGATGGCCCCTCGCTCAACGTCCCTGTATATTCGCTGGATACTCTTCTTCGAGGAAGGATTCCGCAGCTCATCAAGATCGACGTGGAGGGATGGGAGTCAGAGGTCATTGCGGGGAGTGCATCCACGCTGCGCGATTCTTCGTTGATGGGCCTGATCGTCGAGACAGATGGCAAGCACTCGGAGTTCAATGCAAACGAACGCAGTGTGCACGCATGCCTGATGGAGAACGGCTTTAAACCGCATATCTACAATCCGGTATCCCGTTCCCTGCAACCCATTCCCGGGAAGAATCCAAAGAGCACTAATACCCTTTATATAAGGAATACTCCCCAGGTACAGGACCGCTTGCAATCGGCTGCTTTTTTCCGAGTTGCGAACAGAAGCTTCTGAGTTTCATCCCTGTCTTTTCATATTCTGAACATTCCAAAATGGTAAGCGGTACAATCACCTGAAGGACGCATCTTTGCACCTTTTTGCGCGTCTAATTTGGGGAGAACTATGAGCAACCCATCCAAAGAAAATCTAAGCGGCGGCACACTGAAGCTTCCGATGATGCCCATCCGCGATATGGTCATCTTCCCTTACATGATGACGCCCTTCGTCGTCGGTCGAGAGTCGAGCGTCCGAGCTCTTGAAGAGGCGCTTTCCGGCGACCGCAAGATCTTCCTCGCCACGCAGCATGACGCCTCCGTCGACGAGCCGAACGCGGACGACATCTTTCCCACCGGAACCATCGGCAACATCGTGCAGAGCGTCAAGATGCCCGACGGCAACATCAAGGTGCTGGTCGAAGGCGTCGAGCGCGCCCGCTCCGTCGAGGTACACGACACCGACGGCTTCTTCGTCGCCACCGTCCGTACCGGCAAGACCCAGCTTGAGCTGACGCCGCAGGTCGAGCAGCTGATGCAGCGCGTCCACTCGCTCTTCGAGCAGTACGTGAAGCTCCAGCAGTCGCTCAACTACGAGACGATGGCCGCGAGCGTGCGTCCGGACGAGCCTGCGAAGCTGGCCGACACCATCGCCGCGAACCTTCAGCTTCCCATCGAGGAGAAGCAGCAGTTGCTCGAGGTCTTCGACCCGGAGCAGCGGCTGGTGCGCGTGGCCGATGTGCTCGACCTCGCCATCGAGAAGCTGAACATGGACCGCACCATCCAGTCGCGAGTAAAACGGCAGATGGAGAAGGCGCAGAAAGAGTACTACCTCAACGAGAAGATCAAGGCTATCCAGAAGGAACTGGGCCGCGGCGAGAAGTCGGAGTTCGACGAGCTTCGCAAGAAGATCGAGGTCGCCGGAATGACGAAGGAGGTCCAGGAGAAGGCGCTGCAGGAGCTGAAGAAGCTCGAAGCGATGCCTCCGATGTCTGCCGAATCGACCGTCTCGCGCAACTACCTCGACTGGCTGCTGGCCGTGCCGTGGAAGAAGCGCTCCAAGGAGATTCGCTCCATCGAGCACGCGGAGACGATCCTCAACGAAGATCACTACGGTCTTGAGAAGATCAAGGACCGCATCCTCGAGTTCCTCGCCGTACGTCAGCTCGTGAAGAACCCCAAGGGCTCGATCCTGTGCTTCGTCGGGCCTCCGGGCGTGGGCAAGACCTCGCTCGGCATGTCGATCGCCAAGGCCACCGGACGCAAGTTCGTCCGCATGTCGCTAGGCGGAGTGCGTGACGAGGCCGAGATTCGCGGGCATCGCCGCACCTACATCGGCGCTCTGCCGGGGCAGATCATCCAGTCGATGAAGAAGGCGGGGACGAAGAACCCGGTCTTCATGCTGGACGAGATCGACAAGATGGCCTCGGACTTCCGGGGCGACCCTGCCAGCGCCCTGCTCGAAGTGCTGGACCCGGAGCAGAACACCTCGTTCCAGGACCACTATCTCGACGTCGAATACGACCTGTCGCAGGTGCTGTTCGTCGCGACGGCGAACGTGCTGCACACGATTCCCGGCCCGCTGCAGGACCGCATGGAGATTCTGCGTCTGCACGGCTACACCGAGCTTGAGAAGCTGGAGATCGCCAAGCAGTACCTCGTCAAGAAGCAGCGCGAGGCGACCGGCCTGACAGAAGAGCAGATCGTCTTCGAGGACGCCGCCCTCCAGCAAATCATCCGAGCCTACACACGCGAGGCGGGCGTCCGCAACCTCGAGCGCGAGATCGGCAACGTCTGCCGCAAGGTCGCGCGCCGCGTCGTGAAGAACGGGGCGGAGCACAAGGAGACGGTCACGGCGGAGAACCTCTCCGATCTTCTCGGCGTGGCGAAGTTCCGCGACTCTCAGGTGCATGAGAAGAGCGAGGTCGGCCTCGTCACCGGGCTTGCATGGACGGAGATGGGCGGCACCATTCTCCAGACCGAAGTACAGATCCTCGACGGTAAAGGCAAGCTGACGACGACCGGCCAGCTCGGCGACGTCATGCAGGAGTCGGCGCAGGCCGCGCTCAGCTACATCCGCTCGCGCGCGCATCAGCTTGGCCTCGGCAAGGACTTCTACCGCAACGTCGATATCCACGTTCATGTTCCCGAGGGAGCGATCCCGAAGGACGGGCCGTCCGCCGGTATTACTCTGGCGACGGCACTGGCTAGCGCTCTGACCGGCATCAAGGTCCGTCGCGATATCGCGATGACCGGAGAGATCACGCTGCGCGGCAAGGTGCTGCCGATCGGTGGACTCAAGGAGAAACTGCTGGCGGCTCATCGCGCCGGTATCTTCGAGGCGGTCCTTCCTGAAGAGAACCGCAAGGACCTCGCCGATCTTCCTGAGTTACTGAAGACCTCGATGAAGCTGCACTTCGTAGAAGAGATGGACCAGGTGCTGCAAATCGCTCTCGAAGGCAAGCTGCCGGAGCTGAAGGACGAGCAGCCTGCCTCCCTGACCCCGGTGATTCCGCCCAGCGTGGAGATGCCCGTGGCGCGGCAGTAATCACGCTTCAAAACACGAGAGGCCGGACCGCAATGGGGTCCGGCCTTTTTTTGCGTGCCTAGACTGCTCGGCGCCCTGCGATGAAGTGCATGATGAGCGACAGGATCGCAAATACGATGAGCAGATGGATCAGGATACCGGCCGTCTTAAAAACAAGAAAGCTGCCGATCCAGATCACGAAGAGAACGATGGCAAGAATCAGATACATGGGAATACCTTCTTTCCAAGGCTGTTTTGCCTCAGACATTTGGCGATAGCTACTCCCGAGATAAGAGAGAAAATGGGCTGATTACGTTGCTTGGAGAACAGGTACGAGGATAACGCCCTTTCCCTGCCCCGCATCTACTGGACAGCGGTTGAGTTTCTGCAAGCCCGCAATAAGAGGAGGCAACTCTATGCTGGTACTTCTTATCATTCTGCTCGTGCTTGCGTTTGGATCCTTTCCCTCGTGGCCCTACAGCCGTAACTGGGGCTACTATCCAAGCGGCGGATTAGGTCTTGTGCTGCTGATCGTTCTGCTCGTGATGCTGCTCGATCACGGAATCTAGCTTAAAAACCAAGAGGCGCTGCATCAGCAGCGCCTCTTGTGCGTAGAACGAAGCCTTAGCAGCAGCCGCCAGCGATTGACGGGATCAGCATGATCTCGTCTCCGTCCTGAAAGGCGTAGTTGTCGCCACCGAGGAAGCGGATATCCTCGTCATTAATGTAGATATTGATGAAGCGGCGCAGCTTGCCGTCCTCGTCCTTGATCTGGGTGCCGAGTGCCGGGAAGGTCTGGTCGATATCAGCCAGAAGAGCCGGAAGGTTCTCAGCGGTCGAGTCGAACTGCTTGCGTCCGTCGGTGTGACGGACAAAGGCGGTGGGTAGAGTAATTTTTACGGACATCTCGTTCAGTTTCCTCCTGCAGTGACAAGCTCGGTTTCGGCGGCAGAGGCGCCGTCCAGCTCACGAAGATAAGCGTCGAAGTCAGCAAGACGTGGACGGATCGCACGTCCCTGCTCATAGTGCCCTGCGACCGCGTCGATAGTCTTGAGGCCGTTGCCGGTGATGCAGCTCACGGTGACCTCATCGGGCGAGATGCGGCCGTGCGCGTAGAGGCGCGCCGTGACGGACGTGGTGACGCCGCCTGCGGTCTCGGTGAAGATTCCTTCGGTCTCAGCCAGCTCCTGGATGCCGGAGACGATCTCGACGTCGGAGACGTCCTCGGCCCATCCGCCGGTTTCGCGGATCATCTTGGCAGCGGCGGGGCCGTCCGCCGGGTTGCCGATAGCGAGCGAGCGGGCGATGGTGTTGGGGCGCTGCGGCTCGATGTAGTCCCAGCCCTGCTTGACGGCGTGCGAGATGGGCGAGCAGCCGGTGGCCTGTGCTCCGAAGAAGCGGACGGGCTTGTCCTCAACCAGACCGAGGTAGATCAGCTCCTGGAAGGCCTTGCGGATCTTGCGGATCAGCGAGCCGCCCGCCATCGGGACGACGACATTGTCGGGGAGCTTCCATCCGAGCTGCTCGGCGATCTCGTACCCAACGGTTTTCGAGCCCTCGGCGTAGTAGGGGCGAAGGTTGACGTTCACAAAGCCCCAGTTGTACTCGTCGGCTATCTGGGTGCAGAGGCGGTTGACATGGTCGTAGTTGCCGTCGATGCGGACAAGACGCGCACCGTAGACCTGCGTGTTGAGAATCTTGGCGGCCTCGAGGTCCGCCGGGACGAGGATGCACGGCTTCAGGCCAAGGCGGACGGCCTGCGCAGCGACCGAGTTGGCGAGGTTGCCGGTCGAGGAGCAACCGACGGTCTCAAAGCCGAAGCCCTGCGCGTTCGCGAGAGCGACCGAGACAACGCGGTCCTTGAAGCTGAGCGTCGGAAAGCAGACGGCGTCGTTCTTGATGTAAAGATTGTTCGCGCCGATGCGCTTGCCGAGGTTCCTGGCGCGAACCAGCGGCGTGAAGCCTACCGGAAGATCGGGCTCGAAGCCCTTGGGGAGCGGGAGCAGGGTTGCGTAGCGCCAGATGTTTGCCGGCCCCTTGGCGATGGCCTCGCGGGTGAAGACTCCGCGAGCGGAATCGAGGTCGTACACCACCTCGAGGGGATACAGGCAATCGGGGCAAGCGGAGAGCGGCTGGTTACCATACAGCTTGCCGCACTCATTGCACTTCAACTCATACGCAGTCGACGTACAGGAATAGCTCATCTACGCTCTCTCCGTGTGGAGGAGGGTAAAAACTATATGACGTCTCTCATGGAATTCCCGCAGGTGCAAAAGCACATGCAGGCAGGCGGAGTTAAGATCGCGGGGATTACTTTTTTGGAGGTCCCCTCGAATCTCATGTTCCCTGTTCCCAGGAGAGAGTTGACACCGGTCGCCTGAAATAATGGTTTCAGGCCGGTTGTCGTGGCGTCATAGGGCTCGTCCCTCAACCACTCTTCATGAAATTCGCGTCTGAGGCGGAATTGCTTCCGGGACAGACTGAATAGTTAAGTTTGTAACATAGTAAACGTCGCGTTGCAAGTTCCGTGGAATGAATCCTACGCGAGAACCTCGGCTGTGTCCTTGTTCGACTGCACAGCGTCGGGAAGCTTGTGCGCCGAAGGCAGAACCAGCAGGTCTTCCTTGCGCATGACCAGCGTGGTGGCGTTCAGCGACGCCAGCTCGAAGCCGTGTCCGTGCGTGATGGCGTCGGTGGGGCAGGCCTCAACGCAGTAACCGCAGAAGATACAGCGGTTGTAATCGATGTTGTAGACCTTGGCGTAACGCTCCGCGCTCGAGATGCGCGTCTCTTCCGTATTCTCCGCAGCCTCGATGTAGATGCAGTTCGAGGGGCAGGCCGCCGCGCACAGGAAGCAGGCGACACACTTTTCCAGACCGTTCTCGTCGCGCTGAAGCTGGTGCTTTCCGCGGAAACGCTCCTGGAACTTCGCGCCGCGCATCGGGCCTTTGCCGTCGGGATAGTTCTCGACCTCCGTGGGCTGGAACATCTCCTTGAGCGTGACACTCATTCCCTTGGCAATAGCGGCAGCGTTGCGAACGATGGACATGCTTTGAGTATACCTCTGCAAGCACTCCCGGCAATGCCCTCGCCTGCCTGTTCTTGCAGTTCTGGTCCCGCAGTTGCAACTTGCGATTTTAAATAGCCGCATGATGAACCTGCGACTTACCGGACCGCTCGCTCTTGCCCTGCTCGCAGGAGCCTCTTCCCTGCACGGCCAGACAATGCAGGAGATGCACACTCACGCGAAGAGCGCTCCTTCGACTGAGTTGCAGATCACGGTGGACGGCAAGACCTCGACAGTCACACTGGCCGAGTTGGCTGCGATGCCGCAGAAGACCGTCAAGGTTCACAACGAGCACACGAAGAAGGACGAGAGCTACACCGGGGTCGCACTGGCCGATCTGCTGGCGAAGTACGGTTTCGCCGTCGGAATGCCGACGCACCGGAAGATGCTGCACAGCTATCTCGCCGCCGAAGGCACGGACAAGTACTGGGTGCTCTACTCCGTCACGGAGATCGAGCCGTCTGAACACGACGCTGAGGTGATCGTCGCAACCAGCATCGATGGCCAGCCGCTCGGAGACGACGGCCAGCTGAAGCTGGTGGCGAGTGCCGAGAAGAGGCCGCAGCGCTGGGTCAGGAATCTCACAGCGATCCGGCTTGTTACCGTCGGCGAATAATCAACCTACTTCGAGCGGAAGGCTCGCAGGATCGATTCCGCGCGCTCGACGATCAGTTCCACCTGCCGGTCGTTGTGATAGCCGTCCTTCAGAGCGCGCCTCTGCCCTGCCGCCGCAATGCGCGTGCGGGCCTCCTCGTCGGGCAGATAGCGGCGAATCTTCTCCACCAACTCGTCGTACCCCGTAAAGAAGACGGCTTCCTCTCCCTCGACGAAGCGAGCCAAATGTCCCTCTGAGCGCTCGGCGAGCAGAAAAGATCCGCACCCGGCGATCTCAAAGCTCTTGTGGACGAACTCGTCCTGGTTGGAGTGGGTGATGAAGCTCAGGTTGATCTTCGAGCGCCAGATAGCCTCACGGTACTGCTGCCGGTAAAGCTCGCCCTCGCGGTAGAGCTTCGCGAAGGCCTCCGGCGTAAGCGCCCGCTGCCACTGGCGGTCGTTTCCGGAGATGGACACGTCGAACTCCTCCGATAGTCTCGTCAGCACCTCGGCACGGTTGTCGTAGGGGGTTCCGACGAAGGAGACGTCGCGATCACGATCGCGGTCGGACCATCCCTCCGGAGGAGGAAACTGGAGAGTCGGCTCGTAGGCGGTCTGAATCTTGATGACGTCACGCGCCCCGCTGGAGCGGTAGTCTTGAATATTCTTGTCGCGCTGCACGACGTGAAGGTCGTAGTGCGGGATGCACTTCATGTAAAGCCGCCAGCCGGGGTCGCGACGCGGTCCGAAGGCATTGTCGATCATATAGCTGACCGTGGGGATACCGAGGGCGCGCAGCCGGTCGAGCGTCTTCGGCTGCATCCACAGAGCCTTGTCCGCCCACACGATGTCGGGGCGCTCGCGCTCGGCCGCCTGGAGCAGGTCGCGGTTGAAGCGGTTGACGTCCGGCCCCATGACCAGACGAAAGACCATGCGGCTCAACAAAGGATTCGAGGGCCGATAGTTGCGGGTGTTGATGGGAACGACCTGGTGGCCCAGCCGTTCAAGGGCCCAAAGCCGATACATCGCGGAGTCGTTCGGAGAAAGGCTCGCAGCGTAAAGGATCTTCATTCAACTTCTGATTATCGACGATCCGGCCGCTTTGTCACATCAATGCTCTCGCAAAAGGGCGATCACCTGTTCAGCGTGGACCACTCCGACGAGCCGGTTCTCCTCATCGTGAACTGGGAGAGAGCGCAGGTTGTACTTGTCGAACAGTTCAGCCACCTTGCGCCCCGGGGCGTCGGCCTTGCAGGTAACGAGATGCCCGTGCGGAAGATCCTTCAGCGGCGTATCGAGCGAGGCCAGCAGGATTCGGACGATGGGGACGAGACCGTGGATGTGGTCCTCGTCATCGACAAGATAGATGTCGGCGATCATCTCGATGTCGCCCTCGAAGTCGCGCAGGGCGTCGTGAACATCGGAGACCGTCGCAGCGATGGGCAGGGCGATGTAGGCGGTGGTCATGCGCCCGGCTGCGGAGTCCTGCGAGAACTCGAGAAGCTCCTCGACCTCCTGCCGCTCCTCGGGGTCCATCTCTTCGAGGATGGCCTCGGACCTCTCCTCGGGAAGCTCGGCCAGAAGATCTGCGGCGGCTCCGGGGTCCATCTCCTCGACGATTCCGGCGACGTGTTCGGAGTCAAGCGACTGGATCAGCGACTTCTGGAGGCGCGGCTCGACCTCTTCCAACGTCTCGGCGGCGATCTCCTCGTCGAGGCTCTCGAAGAGGGCCTGCCGCTCGGCAGGAGCCAGCTCTTCGAGGATGTCCGCGATATCGGACGGGTGCATCTGGGAGAGGCGGTCCTGATCGACCTTCAGGCGGACCCGGCGCGCCGGGTCGATCAGATCGACGAACTCCCACGGAATGACGCTGGGACTGAAACGGCCTGCGATCTGCTCGACGGCATTGGCGGGAAGCCCCTTGAGCAGGCGGCGGGTCGCACCGCGCAGGCCGACCTCGACCTCGATGATGCGGAGGCTGGTCCGGACCTCCGGCGAAGACTCCCAGTGGAGGTTCACATCGTTGACGCGGACGACCTTGCGGCCATGAACGTCGATGATCTGCTGGTCGAGCAAATCGCGTTCGAGCAGCACGTGGGCAGAGTCATGCAGCAGAACCGCCAGAGAGGTTCCCTGCAAAAGCTTGAGTCCCTCCGGGGTCAGCTCGATATCCTCGGTGGCCACCATGCTGACCTGTCCGTTGAGGTCGGAAGATGCAGCCTTCGCGGAGGGGGAGTTCTTCAGCAAAAGCCCGTGCACGCGGGAGGAGTCCTGCCCGGTCATCACCACAAACTCGCGCACTCGGCCTAGTACGACGCCCCTGGCGTCGCGCACCGTGGCCCCGATCAGGGCCGCGACCGTCGTCTTGTGATTTCCGTTCCGATGCATGGTGTTCGCGTGGAGAGGAGCGGGCCGCACGCTGCTTCGCGGCCGAAAGAACCTCGTATTCGCATGTTAGCTTACCGGGAATACATCAAAAGAGCGTATGGTAGTTGCCTATGGAAATTTACGGAAAAGCTGCATCCCCCAGGGGTTGGGTGGAGAGGCAATCTTGACAATCCGGATGAGCACAAGCACACTGCCTTCATCGCTGTTGTCTGCCGTTGACGACGGGCACACAAGAACTTCAGGGACAGCCTTGGCCGACTCAACGACAAGCCGCGTCAGTTACACTCTGGACTCCAGTCTGGACAGTGTGAACAAGATCGAGCACACGGCGGAGCAGTATGCCCAGCGCGCCGGCTTCGACGAAGAGAGGATTCCCTACATCGCGATGGCGGTGCGCGAGGCAGCCGTGAATGCCATCCTGCACGGCAACGCCTACGACCCGGACAAGCACATCACCGCCTCATTCGAAACGACCTCCGAGGACCTGATCATTCGCATCACCGATCAGGGGACAGGACTCGATCCGGAGACGCTTCCCGACCCACTGGCGCCCGAAAATATCCTGCGAGGTTCGGGGCGCGGCATCTTTTTGATTCGAGCGTTCATGGATGAGGTAAACTTTCGCCTATTACACCCTGGCACGGAACTCACTCTGATCAAGCACCGTACACCCGCGAAGTCGGGGACCTAAGGAGAACAGAACACATGAGCATGACAGTAGCTACTCGCCAAGTGGACGGCGTTACGATTCTGGACCTCAGCGGCCGCATCACGCTCGGCGAAGGCAGCGTAACCCTGCGCGACAGCGTTCGCGACCTGCTGGCAAAAGGGCAGAAGAATATTCTGCTGAACCTCTCGGAGATCGACTACATCGACAGCTCGGGCATCGGCGAGCTGGTCAGCGCCTTCACCGCGGTCAAGAGCGCCGGCGGCGAACTGAAGCTGCTGAACCTGACCAAGAAGGTCCACGACCTGCTCCAGATCACGAAGCTTTACACCGTCTTCGACGTGCGCGACGACGAGGCTCACGCGATCTCCGCCTTCACCAACTAAGCGGCGAAAACGCAAAAGAAAGGCCGTCGCTCCTAGGCGACGGCCTTTTCTTCGTGCCAAGGTGCACTCGGCTTCTGCCTTACTTTGAGAAGTCGACCTTGGGCGCGACACTGTTCTGAGCATCTCCCCGGAAGTACTCGTCGCGGTAGTGGAAACCGGCCATGCCGGCCCAGATGCTGTTGGGGAACTGCCGGACGTAGACATTGTAGTCCTCCAGCGTCTTGTTGTACCGCTGGCGCTCGACTGCGATGCGATTCTCGGTTCCCGCCAGCTCGTCGTTCAGGCGCGTAAACTGCTCATTGCTCTTCAGGTTGGGGTACTGCTCCTGAAGGCGGAAGAACGGTCCTAGGGCCACGTCGAGCTTGCGATTGGCCTCGATGTTCGCGGCGTGATCGTTCCCGGCGGCCAGAACTCCGGCGCGGGCGTTGGCAATGTTCGTCAGCACCGTGGTCTCTTCCGCCACGTAGCCCTTCACCGAGGCCACGAGGTTCGGAATCAGGTCAAGACGCCTCTGCTGCACGACGTTTACCTGCGAATAAGCCTGGTTAATCGCCTCGTTCTTTTCGACCAGCGTGTTCTTCGTGCTGACGTAGCTTCCGCCGACAAAAAGCAGAAGGACAATAATGAGGGCAACCACCCCCAACACAATCCATAAAGGTTTCATCGTCTGTAATCTTTCCCTTCTCTGAGCTTCGCTTTCTTCTTACTTGCATCTCTTCCAACAACAAAAAACAGGAGGAAGATAACATTCGACATGAAGCCGGACACTCCTAGCGCAATCCATGCAGGTTTCAACATCTGCTGTCGCTCCCCTCTCAGACTTCGTCACTGGCCGAAGTGCCGTCGGCTGTACTGTATCACTCCCCAACCGTTACGTTTGTGATGAACCTCCGGTTCAGAAGCTTGCGCCTCCTCCACCGGATCGTCCTCCGCCAAAACCTCCGAACCCTCCGCCATCGTCATCTCCGCCTCCTCCCCCTCCACGGGGGCCTCCCCGGCCTCCGCCACCCATCAGGTTGGCGAGCAGAAAGAAAAGGAGCCCGATATTCCCGGTGCGGATCAGGACGAACAAAATAAAGAGGATGAACCCACCGGCGAGAAGCACCTGTGTCAGGCTGAGCTGAATCGGCTGGCCTTCCACCGCCTGCGACCGGCGATATTGCCGCGAGGGCATGGTCAGGGTGACGCCCGCGTCCTGCGCGATGATGCCCGCAAGCTGGCGGACTCCCAGCGGAACGGCGGTGTCATAGTCGCCCTGGCTGGCCGCTGAAACCATCGAACGGCCAATGTCGCCAACCTTCGCGTCGTTCAGGATGCCTTCGAGCCCATAGCCCACCTCGATGCGGCCCCGGCGCGGCTTCATCACCAGCACCATCAGGACGCCGCGATCGTCCTTGTTGCCGACGCCCCACTTGTCCTCAAGCTCGGTGGCGAACTCCTCGATCGTCTGGTCATCGTCGAGCGTCTTGATCGTCACGACAGCGATCTGAGCATGCGCCTGCCGATCGACCTGCGTGCAGAGCGTCTCCATCTCCTGCTTCGTCGAAGGAGAGAGCACGCCCGCAAAATCATTAATGTAGCCAGTGGGAGCGGGGAGGGACTTTACCGTCTCGGCGGCGAGAGCCACCGGCAGCACAAGCAGAAGTACGATCCCCAGCCACCGCGTAATGCGATTCATCGTTCGCTTATTCTACGCCCGCCCGATGAGCCGGGCATCTCTGGCTACTGGGCCGGTAGCGCAGAGGGCTCCGAGGCCTTCTGTGGACGTCCGGGTACAGCAATTCCACGATCACGCGCCAGTTTATCCGCCGCGACCATGTGCTGATGGATCATGCGCGCGCCCTGGTAGGCGGTGGTCATCAGCTCAGGCTCGCCCGCCGTGTTGGAGGCGATGCGAAACTCATGCAGGTCTTCACGGTGGCTCTTCACCATCCACGTGATGTACTCACGGTCAAACTCGTCGCCGGAGAGCTGGTTGAGCCGGTCGTATTCGACACGGTCTGCCTTCGACAGCTGCTTCGACAGCTTCACCCCGAGCGAGTCGGCGATCTCTGCCATCTCCTCGTTCAGGCGGCCATGCTCCTCGGCCATCCTCTGCCCAAAGGACTTCACCTCTTCACTCGACCCCTTCTGCACGGCAAGCTTGCCAATCTCGATCTCGGCCAGCCGACCTTCCGTCGCCTTTCGAAGAAACATGCGGTCCCTCATCTGCTGCACGGTGCCACCGGGAGCGCCGCTCGAATCCTGCAAAGAAGTCGTGGAAGACTGCGCACGGCCGGGCTGGTTGGGCTGCGTCTGCGAAGCGGAAGCCGACAGAGGATTCATCTGCTGGGCAACGACAGGCGCGGAGAAGGTGCTGCCGATCAGGACAAGCGGGAGAACTGCCAGTCTCATGGGAACCTCTCTTTGGCGGATCATTCTATGCCTACCGTCCGCGTTAAGCTCTCTTCTTTTGGTTACGACTGGTAACAGACAGGGTTGCCTGCGGCCTGCTGCGGGACAGGGTATCCTTTCTGAGTCATGGAAAAGACAATTGAAAGCAGCACGACCGAGTCCCCCGTTCTCCCCCCCACTGCGCGCCGCGAGCCAACCCCGACCACACTGCACGGCCAGACGCTCGAAGACGACTACCGCTGGATGCGCAACAAGGAATCGGAGGAGGTGCTGGCGTACCTGAACGCCGAGAACGCCTACACCGACGCGTCGATGAAGCCCACCGAGGAGCTTCAAGCGAAGCTCTACGCCGAGATGCTGTCGCACATCAAGGAGACGGACGAGTCGGTTCCCTACCGTCACCGCGGCTGGTACTACTACACCCGCACCGTCGAGGGCAGCCAGTACTCGATCCACTGCCGCCGCAAGGCCGTCGGTGACCGCTACGACGAGACGCAGCCGGAGCAGGTGATCCTCGACGTGAATCAGCTGGCCGAGGGACAGGCCTTCATGTCCGTGGGCGGAATGAGCGTCAGTCCCGATGGCGAGAAGCTGGCCTACTCGACCGACAACACCGGCTTCCGCCAGTACACGCTGCACATTCGCAACCTGACGACCAGCGAGGAGTTTGCCGATACTGCCGAGCGCGTCGGCTCGCTGGTGTGGGCAGCGGATTCGCACACGCTCTTCTACACCACCGAGGACGAGGTCACGAAGCGTCAGGACAAGCTCTTCCGCCACCGGCTGGGAGACGCCGCCGCCGAGGACGCCCTGATCTTCCAGGAGAAGGATGAGCGCTTCAACATCGGCGTGGGCAAGACCCGCGACGGCAAGTACCTGCTGATGGAAGCCGGAAGCCACACCACCAGCGAGTACAGCTATCTCGACGCGGAGACGCCGGGCGGGGTCTTCCTTGTCGTCGCTCCTCGCATAGACGAGCAGGAGTACAGCATCGATCACCGCGACGGGCTGTTCTATATCCGCGTGAACGATACGGGGAAGAACTTCCGCGTCGTGACGGTCCCGGTCAACGGAGGAAGCCGCGAGGACTGGAAGGAATTTCTGCCGGAAGACCCGAATGTTCCACTTGAGAACTTCGACGTATTCGACAGATTCTGCGTCATTTCGCGGCGCGAAGAAGGACTGACTTCTCTCGCAGTTGCGGACTTCAGCGAGGACGGAAGCCTGGGTGAAATCAAGAAAATTTCGTTCCCAGAGCCCGCTTACACGGCCCTGCCGCACGTCAACCGCGAGTTCGTCACGACGAAGTTCCGCTACAGCTACCAGTCGCTGGTTTCTCCCGCCTCAGTGTACGAGTACGACGTCACGACCGGCGTCTCCGAACTGCTGAAGGAGCAGGAGATCCCCGGCGGCTTCGACCGCGCCCACTACTCCTCCGAGCGGCTCTGGATCATGGCCTCCGACGGCGTGAAGGTTCCTGTCTCACTGGTCTACCGTCGCGACCTCTTCCACAAGGACGGCACCAGCCCGCTCTATGTCTACGGATATGGCTCCTATGGGTATCCCCTGCCCATCGGCTTCAGCCCGGCGCGGCTCTCGCTGCTCGACCGTGGACTGGTGCTGGCCTACGCGCACATCCGCGGCGGCGGAGAGCTGGGGGACACCTGGCACGACGCCGGAAAGATGATGGTGAAGCGCAACACCTTCACCGACTTCATCGCCGTCACCGAGGCGCTCGTCGCGCAGGGGTACGGCGCGAAGGGTCGCGTCGCCATCGAGGGCGGAAGCGCGGGAGGCCTGCTGATGGGAGCCGTGGTCAACCTGCGCCCGGACCTCTTCAGCGTCGTACTCTCACACGTTCCCTTCGTCGATGTGATGAACACGATGCTCGACGCCTCCCTGCCCCTGACCGTGGGCGAGTACGAGGAGTGGGGCAACCCGAACGAGCCGGAGGCCTTCGCCTACATGCGCTCGTACTCGCCTTATGACAACCTGAAACCCGGCGACTACCCCGCGATGCTGGTGAAGACCAGCCTGAACGACTCGCAGGTGATGTACTGGGAGCCCGCGAAGTACGTCGCGAAGCTGCGGACGCTCAAGAAGAACGACACTCCCCTGCTGCTACACATCAACATGGACGCGGGGCACGGCGGAGCCTCAGGACGGTACGACTACCTGAAGGAGATCGCCTTCGACTACGCCTTCTTGCTGCGGGAGCTGAAAGCTACCGGGGCATAGGCTTACAATCTATCGGCTGGGAGGTATCGGAGGCGGTGGCGGAATTGCTGCGCTACGCAAATTCGCAAGCACGTTTGCAGTCACATCCGTGCCGCCTTTGAGATTCCTGTAGATCACCTGGGGCGTGTAGATAAAGCCCCAGGGAATCCCCCACCAGCCCAGAACGACCGACATAAGGGTGTACGGCAACCCCTTCGAGGCGGGGCTCTCGTCTGCTTTGACGAACAGGACCTCGCTGTTGCGGCGGAAGGTCATCACAACAACCGAAAAGCAATATTGATGAAGAATAAACCTGTCTCGCAGGAAACTGGGGGCTAGACCTTCGTGGTCTCGGTCTCCTCAACCCTGTCGCCTTCTCCGGGCGCGAGGAAGAGATTCGCTTCAAGGCCATGCTGCCGCGTGTAGAGGTCGTGGTAGCGGCCTCCCAGGGCGTAAAGCGATTCGTGGGTTCCCCGCTCCAGAATGTTTCCGGCCTCGATGACGAGGATCTGGTCGGCTCGGCGGATCGTCGAAAGCCGGTGCGCGATCACGAAAGTCGTCCTTCCCTGCATCAGGTGGTTCAGCCCCTGCTGAATCATCTGCTCCGACTCCGAGTCGAGCGAACTGGTCGCCTCGTCGAGGATGAGGATCCGAGGATCGGCCAGAATCGCCCGCGCAATGGAAAGTCGCTGGCGCTGGCCGCCTGAGAGCTTCACTCCTCGCTCGCCGACGATCGTCTCGTAGCCCTCAGGGAAGCGTTCGGCAAACTCGTCCACGCGTGCGATGCGGCAGGCTTCTTCGAACTGCTCCTCCGTCGCCGAAGGGTACGAGAAGAGAATGTTCTCGCGGATGGTTCCGTCAAAGAGAAAGGTCTCCTGCAAAACAACTCCAAGCTGGCTGCGGTAGCTCGCGAGCTTCACCGTCGCAAGATCGACGCCATCGACCAACACCTGCCCGGTCGTAGAGGTGTGGAAGGCGCAGATGAGAGAGATGATCGTCGATTTGCCGGAGCCCGAGGAGCCTACGAGAGCCGTGACCTTACCGGGGTGCGACTCGAAGCTGACGCCGTGCAGCACCTCCTTGTCTTCGTCATAGGCAAAGGTCACGTCGCGGAAGACAACATCTCCCTTAATGGTGCCAAGCTCCTGCGTACGTCCGGGCTCTGCGTCCTCGGTCTGCTCGGCGAGCAGCTCGGCGGTGCGGTCAAGACCGGCGGCGGCCTCGGTAAGCTGCGTCCCAATGGAGACAAGCTGCACGATGGGGGCGATCATAAAGGCGAGGAACATCACGTAGGTGACGTAGCCTCCGGTCGTGAGCCTTCCCGCGACCACCTGGTGCGCTCCGAGATACATCACCAGCGCGCCAACGACTCCAAGCACCACCGTCGAGGCGAGGGACATCACCGACTGCGCCGTAAGCGACGAGATGACATTATCGAGCAGCCGCTGCACGCCCTGCGCGAAGACATGCGCCTCGCTCTCCTCGGCATGGTAACCCTTGATGATGCGGACGCCGCCGAGAGATTCCGTCAGTCGTCCCGTAACCTCGGAGTTGATCTTCGACCGCGCTCGGAAGATGGGCCGGAGGGTCCGGAAGGCGCGCTGCAGGATGAGGCCGAAGACCACCAGGATGGCGAAGGTGGTCAACGTCATCTGCACGCTGAGATGGATAAGGTAGCCGAAGGCGAAGACCGCTGTCAGCAGTCCACCGATAAAGTCGATGATGCCGGTGCCGATCAGGTTACGGATGCCTTCGACATCGGTCATGATACGGGCGACAAGGGTGCCGGTCCGGTTCTCGTCGTAGAAGGCGACCGGCAGCATTCCAATGTGCCGCTGCGCCCTGATGCGCAGCTCCGCGATCAGGCGCTGGCCCTCCTTCGAGAGCAACTGCGTGAGAGTAAACGAGGTGATGCCCTGGAGGATGGTAGCCGCGACAACGATGCCGATGATGAGCGGCAGCTGGCCCATCATGTGCTTCGCCATCACATTGTCGATCAGGTAGCGCGTGGAAGCCGGAAGGATCAGTCCGCTGGCGCGGTTGATGACCATCAGGAGGAAGCTTCCGCACAGTAGAAGCCAGCGCGGCTTCATGAGCTTCCACATCTCCGGCAGAACGCGGTTCAGGTTCGGCTTCTGTTGCGCCGGAAGGTCCGATGAGCCGCGCGTACTGCGCGAGGGGCGATCCGCGGCTTTCATTCCCGGCGCGCCGAAGCTGGAAGGTCCGATTGCAGGCATCCTGTTGGCAGTGTACGCCTGTCCGCGCTTCGAGGCACGGGTAGCGGTGGTGTCGTCGCAGAGATGGCAGTGACCTTCCATTGAGCACCTGCCGATGCGGAAAAGACTAGCTGCGCCTTATCCGGGCGTTAATAAACGAGCGTACACAGAACAGAACGTAGATCAGGCTGAAGAGCGACATCGCAGCCTTTTCGATGACCGCCACGGGGTGCGGATACGTCGTGCCGCTGGCCAGCTTGAACACCTGGATGTCGGCCATGATCGTGCTCAGGAAACCGATCAGTCCGAGCGTCACCGCGATGTGCATCCACAACATGCGCTTCTTCGGGTCATTCGTATTGGCCAGCCCTCCGAAGAGCACGAAGAGCAGGCCGAATCCTGCGGGGATCAGCGAGGTGGGGTGCGTACTTCCGGTCAGGACAAAGCCAGCCACACCCAGCAGCATCAGCAGAATTCCAAAGCCAATCGTCAACTTCGCCATAAATAGAAACACTCTCCTTCAGAGACTTCAGGATACCTGATCGGACCGCCTACGCCGCAGCCGCTTTTTTGATCGCCGCAATAGCCTCTTCAGGCTTCCAGTCGTTCGTGGGGAACCATGCTGCAATCTTTCCGTCCTTGCCGATCACGACCGTCGAAACCGAGTGGTTCAGCGTCTGGTTCTCGCCCTGGGTCACACCCACTCCAAAGAACTGTGTCACACTCGGCAGGTCTTTCTTCGAGGGCGCGGCGAAGTCCCAATGCGCGAAGGCATCCTTCGCGTGCTGGCCGATGTAGGCCTCGCCGTAGGTCTTCAGGATGGCGGGCGTGTCGTAATCGGGGTCGAAGCTGATGCTGAGCAGGTGCGACTTTTCGTAGAGCGCGGGGTCCGCCTTCAGCGTCTTTTCGATCTCGGCGAAGTTGCGGCTCATGCGCGGGCAGTAATCGGCCAGCGGGCAGCGCGTGTAGATGAAGGTCGCCACCAGAACCTTTCCGTGGAACTGACCTAGGTGGATCGTACTGCCTCCCTGGTTCAGCATCTTGAAGTCGGGGACCGCGTCGCCCGCCTTCGGAGTGTTGTACTGGACGGCGGGTTTGTAATCGGGCCGAGCCTGCGCGATGACGACGATGTTGTCCAGCACGGCGTCGTGGAAGCCGCCCTCGTCCTCCCAGACGGAGAGCGTCGCCGTGATGCGGTCGCCAGGGTGCAGCTCGCTAATGATGCCGGGGTCCTTCAGCTTGTACGGCATCGTCATCGCATCCATAAAGCCGGGAATGGCCTCGTGGTCGAGCGTGACGTGGGTCGCGTCGGTGCTGACGACCTTGCCGCGAACAGTGAAGGTCTTCAGCGGGTGCGCCTGCGTCTTCGTGGCGTCGGGCGAGGCCGAGGAGCGGCAGCCGCTGAGTGAAAAGCCGGAGAAGGCGAGGAGGGCGGCGAAGAGAAAAACTGTGGGCTTCCGGGACACGAAACAGACTCCTGCCTCCATGATACGTCCGCGACGGAACATCCCGTCTTCCAGCCTCGGGATGGCCCCTTTTCCATCACAGCACGGCGTATAACCAAAGAGTATGCACGCGACGGAATCACAGGCAGAGCTTCCCCCGCCGATCGCCCAGCCGATTGCAGCAGCGCTCGACCGCGGAGCCACCGTTATCACCTCCAATCATCGTGCTGCCCGCAGCCTGCGGCACTCCTTCGATCTGCGAAACCGCCGCGAGGGACGCACTCTCTGGCAACCCGCAAATGCTCTGCCGTGGGATGCGTGGGCCTCCGGACTGTGGCAGCAGATGCTCGTCGAAGGCACGGCAACACAGCTTCTTCTGAGCCGCTCGCAGGAACACGCGATCTGGCGCAGCATTCTTGCCGCCGACCGCGAGCGTTCGGAGAGCCTGCAATCGACGGACTCGCTGGCCGAGCTTGCAGCGGACGCATGGCGTCTGCTGGCTCGGCACAATGGCCTGCCGCGGCTGCGGGGCGCATGGCCCAGCGCAGAGACAAAGGCTCTGCAACGCTGGAGCGCAGAGTTTGAACAGCGATGCCGTACACAAGGGCTGCTTCCCCGCGCCCGGCTCGAAGCGACCCTGCAAGAGGTCATCGAAGCCGGACAGCTTCGTCTCTCCGCACCGCTCGCGCTTACGGGCTTCGATGATTTCACCCCGGCGCAGAGAAGCCTGATCGAGGCGATCAAAATAACCGGCAGCGAAGTAGAAGAGCTTCGCACAGAGATCGCCTCGGAAGAGAAAACCCTTGTACAAGCGGCGAACGAGATTGAAGAGATCCACGCGGCGGCGCGATGGGCGAAAGAGCGTCTGCTTCAGCATCCCGGCGCACAGATCGCCATCATCGTCCCTGCGCTCGACGGTCGGCGAGGAGCCATCGACCGCATCTTTCGCGAGGTGCTGGCCCCGGAGCTGGAAGACATTCAAGCCAGTCACGATGCTCCTTACGAGTTTTCGCTGGGCGTGCCTCTTTCGGAGACGCCAATCGTTCGCGTCGCGCTGGAGCTTCTTCGCTGGACGCTCGCTCCCCTTCCCGTCGAGCGCATCAGCCGCCTGCTGGTCTCTCCGCTCTTCGCCATGCGAGAAGAAGAGCGCAGCGCCCGCGCCACCTTCGACGCCTTCGAGCTGCGCCGCGCACGTCTTCTGCTTCCCGAAATCTCTTTGAAGTGGCTCTCCACCACGCTGCATCGCTCCCGAAGCGCCGCGCCGCCGATCCATCTTCGCAGGACACTCGATGCGATGCTGCGCGTCGTAGACGGCATTCGCGCCGAACGTCAGCCGCGCTCCGCATGGGCCGAGTGGATTCGTGAGCTGCTCGAAGAGGCTCGATGGGGACGCGAGAGCGGCGACGACAGCATCGAGTTTCAGACGCGCCAGAAGTGGGAGAGCACCCTCGACGATCTGGCCGCGCTCGACTTCGACGGCTCACGCGTCACGCTGCAGCAGGCTCTCCGCGAGCTTGAGCGACTGGCCCAGCAGACCATGTTCGCGCCCGAGTCGCACAACGCTCCGGTGCAGGTGATGGGTCCGCTCGAAGCTGCGGGGAGCCGCTTCGACGCCCTGTGGTTTCTGGGCGCGGGCGATCTTGGCTGGCCAATCAAAAGCTCTCCCAGCGCACTGCTTCCGTGGGCAATGCAGCGCGACCTCGGCGTCCCCGGAGCCGACGCGACGGCGGACGATGCCCGCGCACGCCGCATCACGGAGCGACTCGCCGCAAGCGCCCCCGACATCATCTTCAGCTACGCCGCCGAGTCTTCCGATGGAGCGCAGCGCCCTTCGCCTCTGCTTCATGCGTTGCACCTCGAAACGCCTCCCATCGCGCAGGTCGCGCCGCAGGAGCAGGAGAAAGAGGTCGTGGCCCTCGAAGAGATTCACGACACAACAAGCATTCCTCCACTGCCCGTTCACGTCATCGCCGGAGGCTCCGAGATTCTCAAACTGCAGGCGGCCTGCGGCTTCCGTGCCTTTGCAGAACGCCGCCTTGGCTCGGCGGAGCTGCGCGAGATCGAGCTGGGCATGGATGCAGCCGAGCGCGGAAGCGTCCTTCACCGCGTCCTCGAACACTTCTGGAAGCAGACCGGCTCGCAGGCAGCACTCAAAGCGATGAGCCGCGAAGAGCGTAACACCATGCTCGCGCAGTCAATCGAGGAGGGCCTCCGCAAAGCCTCCGCACTGGCCGAGGGAGCATGGGAGAAGGCGTACCTCGACCTGCAACGCGCACGCCTGTGGGCTCTGCTCGATCCCTGGCTCGACCTCGAACTTAACCGCCCTCCCTTCACTGTCGAGCGAACCGAAGAGGAGCTGAAAGATGTGGTCATCGGCCCGTTGCACCTGACGGTTCGCGTCGATCGCGTGGACGCAACCGAAGAGGGAGAGGTCATCCTCGACTACAAGACCGGAGTGGCGAAGTCTCCGCAGTGGCTGGGCGAGCGCCCGGACGAGCCTCAGCTTCCTCTCTACGCCGTGCTCACCTCCACCGACGAGGGCGAGACCGCGCTGACCGACCTTGCCTTCGCGCAGATTCGCGCAGGCAAAGAGATGGCGCTAGACAGCTTCAGCGAGAGAAGACCCTCGAAAAAATATCCCAAGCTTAGTCTTGAGGAGCAGCTTGCCGAGTGGCGCAGGGTGCTCACGCAGCTGGCGACGGATTTCCATAACGGCGCAGCGACGGTCGCGCCGAAGAACTACCCCACCACCTGCGCCCACTGTGCACAAAGAATTCTGTGCCGCCTGAACCCCGCGGCCTTCGATGAGGAGTTCGATGAAGAAACCATCGATGCAGCCAATGGGTGAGCTGTTCGTCTTTCCGCAGGAGCCCGAAGCCCTTCCACAGAAATCAGAAGCGTCACCGCCGCGCTCGACGCAGCCTCCCGACCGCGAGGAGCGGGAACATGCGCTCGACGTCGCGCAGTCGTGGATCGTCGAAGCCCCCGCAGGCTCCGGCAAGACCGGCCTGCTGATCCAGCGCTTCCTCAAGCTGCTGGCCCTTCCCGGCGTCGAGCAGCCCGAGCAGGTGCTCGCCATCACCTTCACGATCAAGGCCACCGGCGAGATCCGCGAGCGCGTGCTCGAACAGCTTGAGCGCGCCAGCGGCCCCGACAATACACACAGCGACTTCGAGCGCGAGACGCGGACCTTTGCCCTCGCCGTGCTCGAACGTGACCGCGCCCTCGGCTGGAACATCCTCGAACATCCGCACCGCCTGAACGTCCGCACCATCGACTCCGTGTGCGCCGAGATTGCGCGCAGCCTGCCGGTGCTCTCCGGTAGCGGCTCGCTTTCGCCCGTCGAAGATGCCAGGCCGCTCTATCGGCTCGCAGCAGAGCGCACGCTCATGCAACTCGGAGGCGTGGACGCGGCACTCAGCCAGGCACTGCGACTCATCCTTCTGCACCGCGACGGCAACCTCTCGCAGGTGCGTGACCTTCTGGCCGAGATGCTCTCGCTGCGCGACCAGTGGGCGCGGCTTGTTCCACTCGGCCAGATGCTCGAAGAGGAGTACCTCGACCACACGGTTCTGCCACAGATCGAGCGCGCACTCGCCGATGCCATCGCGCACGAACTTGCGAAGCTCACGCGCCTGATGCCCGCCTCCACACTGCACGATCTCGCAACCCTCGCGGGCGAGATGGGAGGACTCGAAGGCTACAAGGGGGAACCGTCTCCCATCCGCATCTGCGCGGGCGTCTTCCGCTCTCCTGGCGAGACCGCCGAAGACCTCGACCACTGGCGTGCTCTGGCGCACCTGCTCCTGACGAAATCAGGAGACTGGCGTACCGGCTTCAACCGCAACCATCTTGGCTTCATGGCCGAAAAATATCATGTCGCTCGGCTTCGCGAGATCATCGAGCCGCTCACGCACCGTGACGATCTTTTGAAGGCCCTCGAAGGCATCGGCCAGCTTCCTCCGGCAAAGTACCCCGAGGAGCAGTGGCGTGTCGCCAAGGCGCTCTTCCGCGTGCTTTACCGCGCCCTCGCGGAGCTGCAGCTTGTCTTCGCCGAACGCGGCGAGTGCGACTTCACCGAGCCGGGACTGGTCGCCCGCTCCGCCCTGCGAAGCGCCGATGGCTTCCTCGAAACCGCGGCAGGCACGCAGCTGCAGCACATCCTCGTCGACGAGATGCAGGACACCTCGACCAGCCAGTACGAGCTGATCCAGCTCCTGACGCAGGGATGGGATGGCCGCAGCCAGACCGTCTTCCTCGTCGGCGACCCCAAGCAATCCATCTACCTCTTCCGGCAGGCACGCGTGGAGCGGTTCATCCGCACCATGCAACAGCAGCGGCTGGGCGAAATCACGATGGGCTGTCTTCGCCTTACAGCCAACTTTCGCTCGCAACGCGGGCTCGTGCAGGGCTTCAACGAAGACTTCTCGCACCTCTTCCCCCGCGACCTCGATGAAGACCACCCCGAGGAAGCTCCCTACGTCGCCGCCGAGGCGGTTCGCGGCCCCGCGCCCGATGTTCCTCAGAGCATCACCTGGCACGCGCAGGTTCTTTCCCCCGAGTCCGACAGCGACGAGCGACGCCGCGCACGCCGACGACTCGCAAAGCGCGAGTCCGTCGAGATGCGCAGCATCATCCAGCAGTGGCGCGCCAAGCCTCTTCCCGAGGGCCGCTCCTCTCCATGGAAGATCGCCGTCCTCGTGCGGACCCGCGACCATCTCTCCGGAATCGTAGAAGAGCTGAAGCGCGCCGCAATTCCCTATCGCGCCATCAACATCGAACCGCTCGATGAGCGCCCGGAGATTCTCGACCTCTTCAGCCTCACCCGCGCCCTTCTGCACCCAGCCGACCGCGTGGCCTGGCTTGCCGTGCTGCGCGCTCCGTGGTGCGGGCTCGAGCTCTCGGAGCTTCACCACCTCAGCGGCTCGGACGAGACGGAACAATTCCACAAAACCATCGAAGAGCTTCTCCTCGAACGCGGACAGGATCTTTCAGAGGAGAGCTGCGAACGTCTCGCAAGAATCTGGCCCGTCCTCAAGGCCGCTATCGCGCAGCATGCTCGTCTCCCAGTGGCCGAATGGGTCGAACGTACATGGCGTTCGCTCGGCGGGGACGCCCCGCTCAACACAGAGCAACGAGCCAATGCGCGGCGCTACTTCGAGCTTCTGGACCAGCTCGAAGCAGAAGGCCCGCTCGACCTCGCGCAGCTTCAGCAGAAGCTAGGTTCGCTCTACGCCGAGGCCCCGGCAATCCCCGGCGCGGTCGACCTGATGACGATTCACGGCTCCAAGGGGCTGGAGTGGGACCTGGTACTCGTCCCCGGACTCGAAAGGCGAAGCCGCACCAGCACCAGTCGCCTGCTCACGTGGAACGAGATCGCCTCCGACGACGAAGAGGCCGCGCAGGTTCTGCTGGCCCCCATCGCGGGCAAGGGCCGCGACTCCGATGCTCTCAACCGCTGGCTCGGTCGCATCCAGCGCGCACGCGAAGATGCTGAAGCCCGCCGCCTGTTCTACGTCGTCTGCACCCGCGCACGCGAAGAACTACACCTCTTCGCCTCACCGGAACAGACGCAAAGAGGCGAGATTCAACGAGCCTACGGCAGCCTTCTGAGAGCCGCATGGCCCGCCGCGGAACCGCACTTCGTCGATGTCACTGCGGGAGCAAAGCCGCTGATAGCCCCCGTCCTCACGATGCCCTCGCCCATCGAAGAGGCGGTATTGCCCGCTCTCGCCGCAGAAGCCGAGGAGCCTCGTGCAGCCATCCTGCGCCGCCTGCCGCTTTCGTTCGTTCCGTCGAGCCGTCTTCAGGCCGCGACCAAGCTCTCCATTACACGAGAACCGTCACAGCCATCAACGCCCTTCAAGCGCCCCGAAGGCTCCTTCGAGGCTCGCGCCTTCGGAACCACCGTCCACGCATTTCTTGAGCAGATTGCAACCCGCCTCGCATCCAGTGCCGATCCTCAAACGCTGCTTGAGCAGGTAGCAGGATGGTCGCCGCGCATCTCCGCCGTGCTTCGCAATCACGGAGTTCCCCCGCAGGCAATCGAAGCTCTCACCGCGAGAGTGCTCCATGCCCTTGAAGCATCGCTGAGACATCCCGAAGGCTTGTGGGTTCTGCGCGCCGATCAGGAGGCCTTTACCGAGCACGCGCTCATCTCGTGGGAGGAGAGGCGTTCGAGCGTGCGGCTCGACCGCATCTTCCGCGCAGGCCCGGAGCCGTTTGCCCCCGGCAACGACTACCTCTGGATCGTCGATTACAAAACGACGGTCCACTCCGGCACCGATCAGAAAGATTTTCTCCAACACGAACGCGTGACGTACGCCCCCCAGATGGAGGCCTACGTGCGTTCGCTCCGCAGCAGTGTTGACGCGGATAAGATTCGGCTGGCCCTGTACTACCCGATGCTTCCGGGCCTAACGTGGTGGCCCGCGAAAGACAGCAGCGACTGATGCTTACGAGGCGGCGTGGTGACGAACATCCGCACCGCGCACCCAGAAGATCACATCCTCTGCGATGTTGGTCGCATGATCGCCCACGCGCTCGAGGTTACGCGCAATAATCAGAGCGTTCAGCGACTGCGGCGTCAGCTCAGGCTTCTCCTTGATGAGCGTGCTCAGAGCGTAGTACGCGGCGTCGTTCATCTTATCCACCTGGTCGTCCATGTCGAAGACCGAGTCCGCCATCTCCGCATCGCCCTCGATGAAGGCCTGCAGCGCCTTGCGAACCATCGCCGAAGCCATCTCCGCGAGCTTGGGAATATCGACCGGAAGATCGATGTTGGCGAACGCTCCCATCTCGCGCACGCGAATGGCGATGTTCACCGCCTGGTCGCCCACGCGCTCGAGGTCGGCGTTGATGCGGATGACCGACAGGATAAAGCGCAGATCGATTGCCATCGGCTGCTCCATCGCGAGCAGATCGAGCGCCATCTGGTCGATCTCGCGCTCCAGCCGGTTGATCGCAGGCTCCGAACGCAGCACCAGTTCGCAGATGCTCAGATCGCGCGTGCGATACGCCTCGATGGAGCGCTGAATCGCCTGCTCGGCCATTCCGGCCATCACCAGCAGGCGCTCCTTCAGTTCGTCCAGACTCTGATGAAACTTCACCCGCATCAGCCAAACCTCCCGGTGATGTAATCTTCCGTGCGCTTGTCGCGGGGGTTGGTGAAGATCTTGTGCGTCGAGTCGAACTCCACCAGCTTGCCGTTAAGGAAGAAGCCCGTGTTCTCAGCCACGCGAGCCGCCTGCTGCATGTTGTGCGTCACGATGACGATCGTGTACTGCGTCTTGAGCTGGAAGATCAGGTCCTCGATCTTCGAGGTCGAAACCGGGTCGAGCGCCGAGGCAGGCTCGTCCATCAGCAGCACCTCGGGATCGACCGCCAGAGCGCGAGCGATGCACATACGCTGCTGCTGACCGCCCGAGAGCGATGCTCCAGACTTCTTCTTCAAATCGTCCTTGACCTCTTCCCACAGCGCCGCCTGCTTCAGCGAGCGTTCCACCGTCTCGTCCAGAATGCGGCGGTTGCGAAAGCCGTTCAGCTTCAGGCCGCTGATGACGTTGTCGTAGATCGACATCGTCGGAAACGGATTGGGACGCTGGAAGACCATGCCGACGCGGCGACGAATCTCCACCGGCGAAGCCTCACGGTAGATGTCGATCTCGCCCATCTTCACCACGCCGGTAGCGCGAGCGATGGGGTTCGTTTCGTGCATGCGGTTCAGGCAGCGTACGAAGGTCGACTTGCCACAGCCCGAAGGCCCGATGAGAGCGGTCGCATGATTGGCCGGGATGTGCAGGTTGATGTCCTGCAGCGTATGGGTCGAGCCATACCACGCGTTCAGATCTTCAACTTGAATGCCGACTCCCACTAACTTCCTCCCTTGAGTACGCCGCGGTTGGCGAAGACGCGAACCAGCGTGACCGAAACCATAATCAGAACGATGAGAACCAAAGCTCCCGCCCAGGCCAGCCTGTGCCACTCGTCGTAGGGAGAGATGGCGTAGACAAAAATCTGCAGCGGCAAAGCGGCGATCGGCTCATTCAGGTTGAAGCTCCAGAACTGGTTGCCGAAGGCCGTAAACAGCAACGGGGCCGTCTCTCCGGCGACGCGGGCAAACGCCAGCATACAGCCGGTGATGATGCCGGGCGAGGCCGTCCGCAGGCTCACGGAAACCGCCGTGCGCCACTTCGGAACACCCAGGCCAAGCGCGGCTTCGCGAATCGCAAGAGGAACCGTCGCCAGCATCTCCTCGGTCGTACGCGTCACCGTCGGAATCATCATGATGGCCAACGCAATGCCGCCGGCCAGCGCCGAATAATGACGCTGCGGCTTCACCACCAGTGAGTAGATCGTAATGCCCATCACAATCGACGGAACGCCGTTGAGCACATCGGCGGTGAAGCGGACAGCATTGCCGAGGAACTTTCCGCGACCGAACTCCGACAGGTAGACACCCGCCGCGATGCCGACAGGAATCCCCATCAGGCTGGCCAGCAGAAGAACCAGGCTCGATCCGACGATGGCATTCGCCATGCCGCCCCCCTCTTCTCCAACCGGAGCCGGAACGTGCGTGAAGAACGCCAGGTTCAGCGACGAAGCGCCCTTGTAGACGAGATAGAAGAGGATCGCGGCCAACGGCGCAAGCACGATGACGGTCGCCAGCACGGCGAGTCCAGAAACGATGCGATCCGCCGTATAGCGACGCAGGATATTCGCGCGCGAAGGCTTGCGGGGGTCTCCCAGAGGTTGTGCCTGGATCGGTTGTGTGCTCATCAGGAAGCCCTCGATGGAGCGCCACGCGTAACCGCCCACACCATCAGGCGGGCAACTGCGTTGACGACAATGGTGACAAGGAAGAGAGCCAAGCCGATTTCGATCAGGGCACTGTAATACAGGTCGCCCGTCGCCTCGGCAAACTCGTTCGCAATCACGCTGGCCAGCGTGTACCCCGGCGCGAAGAGGCTCTTGTGGATCTCGGGGTGATTGCCGATGACCATCGTGACGGCCATCGTCTCGCCCAAAGCGCGACCGAGGCCCAGCATCACCGCGCCGACGATGCCGATGCGCGAGTTGCGCAGAACGCCGATGCGGATCATCTCCCACCGCGTCGCGCCCAGCGCCAGCACCGCTTCGCGCTGGCTGTGCGGAACAGCGGTCATAATGTCGCGCGTCAGCGAGGAGATGATGGGCAGGATCATGATCGCGAGAATGATGCTCGCCGTCAGCAGTCCGACGCCGAAGTTCGCTCCTTCAAAGAACCCGGTCCATCCCAGCGTCTTCACCAGGAACGGCCCCAGCGTGTCGCGCATGATGGGGACGAGAACGAAGACGGCCCACAGACCATAGACGACGCTGGGAATCGCGGCCAGCAGCTCGGTCAGGAAGGAGATTGGAGCCCGCAGAGGACGGGGGCAAAGCTCCGTAAGGAAGATTGCAACTCCCAGGGCGAGCGGCACGGCCATCGCCAGCGCAAGCAGCGAGGTCGCTAGCGTGCCGTAGATAAACGGCAGCGCTCCGAAGTCTCCGGAGACAGGGTCCCATGCCTCGCGCGTGAAGAACTTCCAGCCAAAGGCGGCAAGGCTCAGGTGAGAGTTTTGGATCAGGATCCAGAAGATGAAGAGGACAATGACGAAGATGCTGCACGCGCACGCCAGCATCAGCGCAGCAAAGCTCGTATCGGCCAGCCGTCCGCTGCCCCGCGTGTTCAGAAACTCACGGACCGGGGAGACCGGCGCCGGAGACGAGGGGGTCGTCTTTTCCGCCGCAGGAGATGCTACCACCGAAACCGCAGGTTTAACGGGCATTGGTGCACCGTGTTCTCGCTCAATACTCATGCGACAGAAGGCAGTCCGTTTCTAGCAAAAGGTTTCAGGATGATTGTACCGGCTGAAAGACACGTCCGCCGCGTATGTCTCTGACAGAATCCATACGCGGCGGAGGTTCAGGTTTACTTGATCTGGGCAATGGTCTTGCGAACCATGTCCTGGACCTGCTTCGGCAGCGAGGCGTAGCTCAGGCCCGCGGCCTCGCTCTCGCCGTGATCCAGCATCCAGCCCAGAAACTCCTTCAGGGCCTTCGTCTTGGCGGCATCGGTCGACTGGGTGGGGATCAGCAGCCAGGTGAAGCTGGAGATCGGATACGAAGCCGCTCCCGGAGCGTTGGTGATGGAGACGCGATAGTCAGCCGGCATCGACTTCGCGGCAGCGGCGGCAGCAGCCGTCACGCCATCGGTCGAGGCCTTCACGAACTTGCCCGAAGCGTTCTTCACCAGACCGAACGACATTTTGTTCTGGAGCGCGTAGATCAGCTCGACGTAACCGAAGGAGTTCGGGGACTGGCGAACCATTCCGGCGACACCCTCGTTGCCCTTCTGACCGATACCCGTGGGCCACTTCACCGAGGTGTTCTTGCCAACCTTGCTCGTCCAGTCCTGGCTGACCTTCGAGAGGAAGTCGGTGAAGATGTAGGTCGTGCCGCTTCCATCCGAACGATAGACCGGGAGAATCGCCTTGTCGGGCAGGCTCACACCGGGATTGTCCTTCGCGATGCGGGGGTCGTTCCACTTGGTGATCTTGCCGAGATAGATGTCGGCGATCACATCACCAGAGAAGTTCAGGTCCTTGCTGACGCCGGGAAGGTTGTAGACCGGAACCACGGCTCCCAAGACGGTGGGGATGTGCTGCGTCTTTACCTTGGCGCCGCCAATCTGCTCATCGCTCATCGGGCCGTCAGTCGCGCCGAAGTCCACGATGCCGTCCGAAACCTGGCGGATACCGCCACCCGAACCGATCGACTGATAGTTGATCTTGACGCTGGGATGCTGCTGGCTGTACTCACTGAACCACTTCGAGTAGATCGGATACGGAAAGGTCGCTCCCGCACCATTGATGTTCTGAGCGCTGGCTCCGATGGCTGCAAGAGCCAACACGCCGGCAATGATAATGTTCCTTTTCACACTTCCCCCTCGCAAAATACCGCGTGCAGACCTAAACCACGCTGTATTCAGTGTGATGAGGAATTGTTACGGCAAGGTTACAAACCAGTGAAAACGCCGAAAAACGAATCAGATAGCAGAGCCCGGAGCCTTCGGAAGAGTGAAAATAAATGTGCTCCCGGCGTTCAGCTCGCTCTCCGCCCGGATGGAGCCTCCCTGCGTCTGGACCACGTGCCGGGCGATCGCCAGCCCCAGCCCCGTCCCTCCGGACTCCCGCGACCTCGCCTTATCCACCCGGTAGAAGCGCTCGAAGATGCGCGTCAGATGCTCAGAAGCAATTCCCTGGCCAAAATCCCGCACACGGAACTCCACCCGGCTTCCATCATCGACCAGATGAGCGCTCACGACGACCCGGCTGCGCTCCTCGTCCTTCGGCTTGCCGTACTTGATGGCGTTCTCGATCAGATTGCTCAGTACCTGCACGATCGAATCCTGGTCTGCAATCACCTCGGCCTCGGTCGACTCACCGATCTCGAGGACAGCCTCCTCGTCCTGCACCATTCCGCTCATCGCCTGCACGGCGTCGCGCACCAGCATGTCAGCGCGTATCGGAGCCGGATGCAATTCCTGCTCGGAGGACTCTACTCGCGCCATCACCAGAAGGTCTTCGGTCAGGCGATTCATGCGGGTGGCGTTCTTGTGGATCGTCGTCAGGAACTCGCGCGCCATCGAGCTGAGGCCCTCTTCATGGTCCAGCAGCGTCTCGACGTATCCGGTAATAGAGGTCAGCGGCGTCCGCAGCTCGTGGCTGACATTGGCGACGAACTCGCGCTGCGTGCGTTCTACCTGCTCGATGCGGGTAATGTCGTGCAGCACCGCAACTGCGCCGCCTCCCGGCATCGGCGAGGCCGAAACCTCGAAGATCTTCCCCGGCAACAGAGAGGTTGAGCGCCGCTCGCTCAGATGACGTTCTTCGAGCGCGATCCTCATGCACTCCAACACCTCGGGGTCGCGGATCGTCTGGACCAGCGCATGACCGATCCGAACTGAGCTCGAAAAGGAGTTCCCCGGAATCAGCTTCTGCATCCGCTGATTCGTCCACTGGATCCGGCCGGCCGGATCGACCGCGACGACAGCGTCCTGCATGCTGTCGATCATGGCCTCCAGCTCGCGACGGCTCTCAGCCGCGTCCGAAAGAACGCGCTCAACGTGGTTGCCGGACTGCGTAATGGCATGGGCCAAACCGTCGAAGTCGCTGAACGGGAGCTGCGGAACGCTCACCGGCCCAGAGCCGATGGCCGCAGTAGCAACCGAAAGCTGTACTGTGTTGCGACGCATCGAGCGCGACAGCAGCCACGCGTTCAACGCCGCCCACAGAAGGATGAAGACCAGCCCGAGCACCCAGCCGCTCTTCCAGCCGCCAAGGGGCGACCAGAGAGCCATGGATGCAAGAAAGGCCAGTCCAATGGTCATCCGTACAAAAAAAGAGAAGAATAAACCGCGTGTCACAACCGTCCTTTACGCGGGAACCTGCGCAGCCTTCGGAATCTCAAACCTGTATCCGGCGCCGCGCATGGTCTTGAGGTAACGCGGGGTCTCCGGATCGACCTCGATCTTCTCGCGAATCCGGCGAACGTAGACGTCCACCGAACGCGGCGTAACAAAGCGCGCATCTCCCCACACGGCATCGAGCAGGTGGTCGCGGCTGAAGACCCGTCCGGGGTGGCGGGCAAGGTAGTCCAGCAGGCGGAACTCGGTGGCAGTCGTCGTCACCAGCTCGCCGTTGACGCGAAGCTGCATCGCTCCGGCGTCGATTTCGACGTTCTCGAACTTCACCACCGAAGGCGTCGTCGGGCGCTCGAACCGGCGCAGCACGGCTTTGACGCGGGCCACCAGCTCACGGGTTCCGAAAGGCTTGGTGATGTAGTCGTCGGCTCCCAGCTCAAGGCCCTGTACCCGATCGTTCTCCGCGGCGCGCGCGGTCAGAAAGATGATGGGAACCACGCTGAGCGTGGGGTTCTGCCGCAGCCTGCGGCAGAGGTCGAGGCCATCGCCTCCTGGAACCATGATGTCTAAAAGAAAGAGCGACGGCGGTTGCCGCTCTGCATCCGGAAGTATTTGCCCGATCGTGAGATAGGGGCGAACCGTGTATCCTGCGCTCTCCAGGTGGTACTGCACCAGCCGGGAGATGTCCGCGTCATCTTCCAACAGAAAGATCGTCTGATTCAATGATTACCTCAATCCAAGTACGCGACGTTTCCGTATTCAGGTTAGACCACAGGGGGTCCGGAAATTGCTAACGTACTGTAAATCCTCTGTGACTGGCCGCCTGAACACTACGTATACTAACGGAAGTTCTTTTTGTTTCACGATCCTCTTTTAATGTTCTGACCAAAGAACGGGCTTCTACTGGACATCATCATGGTACAGAACTCTCCCCTGATACTTTGCATCGACGACGAACCCGTCGGCCTGAAGGTTCGAAAGATTCTTCTGGAAAGAGAAGGGTATCGCGTTCTGACGGCTGCTGACGGCCCCAGCTCCCTCCCCCTCTTCGAGCAGGAGCCGGTGGACATCGTCGTTCTGGACTACTCCATGCCTGGGATGCACGGGGGCGAGGTGGCAGGCCACATGCGCCGGATCAAGCCCAGGGTTCCCATCCTTCTGCTCTCCGCCTATGTCGGTCTTCCCAGTGAAGTAACCTCCCTGGTCGATCTTTATATGACAAAGGGCGAGGGTGCTCCTGTCCTCCTCCGGAAGCTCGAAAACCTTCTTCTTCGACAACCGGTAGGCGCATCCTGATCCCCAGGCCAAGATAACGTGAACCTTGCCCAGTTCCATCGCATCCTCCGCCAGGCCTTCCTTCTGCCCGTCGTCGCGCTGCTGATTATGGCGGGAACGCTCTACTGGCAGTTGCGCGGCGCCAACGAAACGGTCCGGCTCATCCAGGAAGCCGACTTTCGCATCTCCCAGACGATCGGCGTCGGAAAGCTGATCGCCGACCAGGAGTCCGGCCTGCGCGGCTACGAGGTCACCGGCGACGACCGTTTCCTCAGCGACTTTCGGCAGGCCGAAGGACACTTTCAGGCCCAAATGGACAGCCTCACCGCCGCAACCCGCGACGACGCCACGCAGAAAACCAACATCGAAGATCTTCGCAACGGCTACCAGAACTGGCACGACGCCTTTGCTCTGCCGATCATCGCCACGGTCAAGGCCGGAGGGCAGACCAGCGACATCACGCTCAACCTTTATGGCAAGTCGTTGATGGACCAGGTGCGGCAGGACATCGGCGGCATCATGACCCACTACGGGACGCAACGCTCCGAGCGCATCCAGCAGTGGCAGACGCAGGTTCGCAACACCACCGAGGCGCTCATCGCCATCGCGCTCGGCATGGGCATTCTGATCGGCATGTTCACGCGCAACCGGCTCCGGGCGGTCTCTTCGGCCTACCGCACCTCGCTCGAGGTCCTCGGGCGCCGCGCCGAGGAGATTTACCAGTCCGAGCAGCAGCTTCGCCGCACGCAGGACAGCCTGCTGGCCAACGAGAAGCTCGCCGTCTCCGGACGCCTCGCCGCCGCCATCGCGCACGAGATTCACAACCCGCTCGACTCCGTCTCCAACCTGCTCTATCTTCTGCGGACCGGGGCCACCGAGGAGGAGTCGCGCCAGTTCATCGACATGGCCGAAAGCGAGCTGGCACGCGTCACCCAGATCAGCCGCGCCATGCTCGGCCTCTACCGCGAATCCCGCGCGCCCGTTCCGGTCGATCTGAAGGAGATTCTCGAAGAGGTTCTGCTGCTGATGGAGCACCGCTTCCACGAGCTGAACGTGACCGCACGAACAGAGCTTCCCGAGCAAGTCGTCATCGACGCCTTCCCCTCCGAGCTGCGGCAGGTCTTCACCAACCTCATCTCCAACGCAGCCGAGGCAGCAGGAAAGGGCGGCGAGGTTCGCGGCGAAATTCGCATTGACGCCTCACACTTCCAGGCCTCGGCGGATAAGCCCGCCGGAGCAATAATTCACATCGTCGACAACGGCACCGGAATCCCCGAAGAGGTTCGTCCCCAGCTCTTCCAGCCCTTCTTCACCACAAAGGGTGAGCACGGCACCGGCCTCGGCCTGTGGGTTAGTCAGGGCATCGTCAGCAAGCACGGCGGCAGTATCGAGATTGCCAGCGATACCAGCCCCGCATCGCACGGCACCGTCGTCACCGTCACCCTCGCCGAGCGGCCCCCCATCGCCACCGGCACCGTCTCAGAGTTGCCGTAGCTCCTCCGCGACGATCCCCGCGGCCTGCTCGCAGTCTCCGCGGCTTACGTCGTAGTGGGTCACGAAGCGAACGCTGTGCGGACCGATAGCACTCGCCAACACGCCCTTCTGCTTTAGCGCCGAGCAGAAACCGGCGGCATCGCCCTCGTTCTTCAGTTGAAAGATCACGATGTTCGTCTGCACCGCGTCGAGGTCGATCTCCGCAGCGGCCTCGTTCGCTACTGCCTCCGCCAGCAGACGGGCGTTGTCGTGGTCGTCGCCCAGCCGCTTCGTCATCTCGTTCAAGGCGATCAGTCCGGCGGCGGCCAGCACACCAGCCTGCCTCATTCCTCCACCCAGCGCCTTGCGGAAGGCCCGCGCTCGCTCAATCGCCTTCGCCGAACCCACCAGCATCGAGCCCACGGGCGCTCCCAGCCCCTTCGACAGGCAGAACATCACCGTGTCGAATCCCGCGGTCAGCTCCTTCACATCAACGCCCAGCGCCGTCGCGGCGTTGAACACCCGCGCCCCATCCAGATGCACCGGAAGCCCCGCCTGCTTCGCGCCGTCCCAGATCTCCCGCAGCACAGGCAGAGGGGTGACCGTCCCCCCGGCCATGTTGTGCGTGTTCTCAAGACAGATGAGCCCGGTCGGCTGACGATAGTAAATCTTCGGTCCAATGGCGCGGCGAATCCTGTCCCACGTCAGCACGCCGCGCTCTCCTTCGACCGCCCGCGCCTGGCAGCCCGAGAAGGCCGCCATCATCGCCATCTCCCAGTCGAGCACGTGCGAGCGCGCCTCACAGATGACCTCCTGCCCATGCTCCGTGTGCAGGCGAATCGCGACCTGGTTCCCCATTGTTCCGGTGGGGACGAAGATCGCAGCCTCCCTCCCAAAAACAGCGGCGGCTTCCTTCTCCAGCCGGTTGATCGTCGGGTCTTCTCCGTAGACATCGTCCCCGACCTCGGCCTCGGCCATCGCCCTCCGCATCGCCGGGGTGGGACGCGTTACGGTATCGCTGCGCAGATCGATCATGCTCTTCTCCTGTCTCAATTTCTCCGAATCAAAATCACACAGCCGTAGGAATCAGCAGCCTGCTGAAGACCTCGTTCGAAGCCATGCGCCCCCGCGCTGTCAGGCGGATACGCTCTCCTTCCATCGCCAGCAAACCCGCCTCCGAGACTTCGGCAACGGACGGCATCACGCTTGCGACCATCGCCTCTCCGAACTGCTCCCGCAGAGCATCGAGACTCACGCCCTCGACCAAACGCAGTCCCAAAAACAGCGACTCCTCAAAAGCCGCTTCCCTGTCGATCCGCTCCGGCTCGGGAGCCTTGCCCTGCGGCAGAACCGCAAGCGGCCCGGTCGCATCGTCACTCATGTAGGTATCCAGATCGTCCACGTTCTGAAACCGCACCGCATCGCCGCCCTGCGGCAGCATCGAGTGGGCATCCAGACCGAAGCCGATGTACGGAAGCCGACGCCAGTATTTGATGTTGTGCCGCGACCGATGCCCTTCCCGCGCAAAATTTGATATCTCGTACTGAAGCAGCCCGCCCACATTCAGAAGATCGCAGCCCGCCTCATACCACGCGACAGCCTCGTCCTCCGAGGGAACACTCGCCGCGCCGTACCGCGAGCCCCCCGCGATCACCTCGCGCCCCAACCGCGACTCCTCGTCGACCTCGAGCATGTAGACGCTCACATGAGTCACGCCCGTAGCCAGCGCCGCTTCCAGCGAAATCTTCCAGCTCTCCTCGGTCTGGTGCGGAAGCCCCGCGATCAGGTCCAGCCCTACCTCGCGCACGCCAGCGCGCTGCAATCGCGTAATCTCGCTCTCGCACATCGCTCGCGTATGCAGACGCCCCACGGCCTGCGCCTCGCGGTCGACAAACGACTGCACGCCAAGACTCACGCGGTTCACGCCCTGCCGCAGAAGCTCTTCAAGCGTCTCTTCCGCAAGCTGCCCAGGAGCGCACTCCAAGGTCATCTCCGCATCGTCAGCTAAATCGAACGCGCCACGCAGAGACGCAAAGATGCGACGAAACTGATCCGCCGAAAGCAGGCTGGGGGTCCCACCGCCGAAGTACACCGAGTCGGCCTCACGCGGCAGCATCGCGCCCCTGCGTTCAGCCGTCTCCCGCGAACCTGCGATCTCCCGGCACAGACGATCGACGTAAGCATCCATCCGCGCCGTCCCAAAGGCATCCGAAGCGAAGTTGCAGAAGCTGCACTTCGCCTTGCAGAACGGGACCGAAAGATAGATGCCGACTGGAGAATTCACCGAAACGCCTCGACTTCCATTGTTTCACGCGCCGGTCCCGATCCTCACCGATTACGGCGCGGCCTGCAGGTCGAAGATATCGTTGACGAATCTTCCATGCGAAAACACCGCAACCGGCTGGCGGCAGATTCTCCCCGACATCGCCGGAGAGTCCTCCCCGGCCTGCCACGGCTCCTTCACCTTCCAGCACCCCTCGGCATCCTGCACCGCCCGCGTCGAGATGTAATACCGCACCTCGTAGCTGCGCAGAACCTCCAGAAGGTCTCTCCGCTGGCGGATATTTTCCAGAAAATCCCGGTCCATCATCAGGCCTTCCAGCTGCACCACCGGCCTTCCCGAAAGATACCCCACCGTTCCGGCGCGATCTCCCATCGCATAGATCCCTGGATGCTCCTGCGCGAAGCCGCGAATCTCAAGCGCCGCCACGTAAGGCAGGTTGTTGCGGGGATTCGACAGCAGGGCGACGCTCATCGCATCCGCCACCAGAAAAGCCCCGCAGAGAAGCACGAAGATGCGGCTGTCTGCCCACGTCGTCAGGCTGCTTCCCTCCTCTTGCTTCGCAAACATCACTGCCGAGGCCGCCACCGACGCAAGCAGCCAGGGATAGAGATACCACTGCCACAGCGGCCAGTCGCTCAGGCTGGAGATCACCAGCAGGTGAAGCACGGGAAACAGAAGAACAGCTACCAGCACTCCCCCCGCCGGATGCCTCCGCATCTTTCCGAACACGATCCACGCAAGCGCCAGCAGCGTCAGCGCAATTGCGGGCCCCAGCAGCGGCGAGTTCTTCGCTGCGATGTAGCCCACGAATGCGCGCAACGCAACCAGCGACGGAAGATGATGCGCACGAAGCTGCTTCGCCGTTCCCGAAATCGGCATCAGCGTGTGGAAGACAGCCTGGTTGATCCCCCAGTAAACCGCCACAGGCCACATCCCGATGCAGAAAAGCAGGCAGCCCGCCAGCCTTGCCTTCCCTCGCCCCGCGTTCGGAACAACGTCGAGCACAAACAGCATGGCCACCAGCAGCATCGTATCCAGCCGCGACAGCACCATCGCACTGGCCAGCAGGCCGTAGAGAAAACAGCTTCGCAGGGTCCAGGCAAACTCCTTCCGCAGACGAAACCAGAGCAGCGCCAACGCGAACGCAAGAGCCAGCCCAACCTCCATTCCGGTTCGCACAAGCACCAGCGCCCAGCTCGTGACCAGCAGTTGAATCCCCACGCTCACCAGCGTTCCGCAAAAGACCCGGACGACCCGGTAGACGAAGAACGCAATCGCCAGCACCAACACAAGCTGCACCGTCTCAAGCGCCACGGCGAAAGGAGTCACCGACGTAATCCCGGGAGTTCCTCCTGCACCGAAGAGCTTCAGCAGCCCGGTTATCACCAGCATCCAAAGCGGATGGTAGCCGTTCGTAAGATGAACTCCATCGAAGGAGGACAGACCGTGCAGCGCCAGGTTATTCGCGGCCTGCGCGTAGTAAAAGAAGTCATCCTCAAGCCCGATCGCCAGCACATTCCGGCCGAACCGAAGATTCCCATAGAACACGGCGATCCCGCAGATCGCAATCGTGATCCATGCGGCAAACCTGAGACGATCCGTTGCCGCCTCCTCCTTGAAACCCGGCTTCTCCAAAGCACCCTCCAGCGCAATCGCACAAACGACGCAACGACCCGGCCCATTCGACAGGACAGCAAGCACCGTCCTGTCAAAGCAACGACATCCCTCTTGCTGAATAAGAGGAGGATAAACTCCCCCCACCCCCATCAGGCTTCCTCAATCTCAATCTTCCCAAAAGTCCGGCTTCGGGTTCTCCGCTCCGGTCCATTTCGGGCCGGGCTGTCCATTCGGGCCACCCCATCCATCCCGGCTGTACCATCCCAGATGCCTCCTGCGCATTCCTCACAGCACACAACGATTTACACTAGCGACTGGTGGACAATTAACTTATGGTCTGGACCCTATCCCTCGCTCTCCACTTCTTCCAGGAAGATGCCGCCGCCGCGCCTGTTGCCTCCGGCTCCAGCGCAATTGCGGAGATGATTCACAACAGCGGCCCGGTCGCCTTCGCGGTGCTCGTGCTGCTTCTGCTGGCCAGCATCTTCTCGTGGACGATCATGCTCTCCAAGTGGTCCGCCTTCGGACGCGCCGACAAGCAGAGCAAGCGCTTCCTGCGCACCTTCCGCAAGTCCAGCCGCCTCAGCGAGGTCGCGTCCGTCGCCGAGCAGTTCCGCCCCAGCCCGCTCGTCTCCGTCTTCACCGAGATCCACGACGAGTACCAGCGTCAGAACGCCGGTCGCGGACTTCCCCGCAACCCCGTCGCGCTTGAGCGTGCCGCCGCCACCGCCTCCAGCGAGTCGCTCACCCTCATGGAGTCGCGTATGACGTGGCTGGCCACCATCGCCGCCATCGCCCCCTTCATCGGCCTCTTCGGAACCGTCTGGGGCATCATCGACGCCTTCCACGGCCTCGGGACCTCGGGCTCGGCCACGCTTCGCGCCGTCGCCCCCGGCATCTCGGAGGCCCTCATCACCACCGCCGCCGGACTCCTGGTAGCCATCCCCGCCGTGGTCGGCTACAACCAACTCACCTCGCGACTGCGTGAGTTTGGAGCGCGCATGGACGACTTCGGACGCGAGCTTCTGAACGCTATCGAGAACGCCGCCCTGCACTCGCCCTCGCAGCCTCCGCAGCAGCCCGCTGCCAACTACGCTACCGAGGAGCCTCCCCGCCGGAGGGCTTTCTAAATATGGCCTATACCGTCAAGGGACGGACGCAGACCGCGCTCGCCGAGATCAACATCACGCCGCTGGTCGACGTGGTACTGGTGCTGCTGCTCATCTTCATGCTCACGGCTCCGGTGCTGCAGTCGGGCATCGATGTGGCGATTCCGAAGACGCGCTCCGTCAACCAGGTGACAGAAGAGCGCATGGTCGTCACCATCGACCGCGAGCAGAACGTCTTCCTGCAGGACAAGCCGGTGAACGTCCACGAGCTTCCTGCCCGCCTGCGCGCAGGCGGCGGAGACCCGGCGCACCGCGTCATCTATCTCCGCGCCGACGAGCGCGTGCCCTTTGGGGCCTTCGCCTCCGTCATGGATGCGGTCAAGCAGGCCGGCATCACCAACATCAGCATCGTCACCCGCCCGATTGAGAAGTAGGTAACCGCAAAGAAGCTATGGCCGACCTGAGCTGGAATCCCGACGAGCAACTCGCAGGCGAAAACCTGCGCGGAAACTTCTTTGGCTCTCTCGTGCTCCACGCCGTCGTCGCCGCGACCATCGCTGGCCTCGCCTACTTTCAGCACCGAGGCCAGAGCTGGGGAGAGAACATCTCCACAGCCGGGGCCATCCAGGCCACAGCAGTCGCATCGATTCCGCTTCCTCCGAAACAGCGCGAACTGGATACCGGCGTCCTCACCTCAGAGGCTCCCAGCCCTGCACCTGTCACGACGAAGCAGCAAACCATCGAGGCTCCGAAGCCCGATGAGATTCCCATTCCAGAAAAGAAGGTCAAGCCGGTCAAGCAGGCTCCTGAACCCATGCCAGCGCCGCCCAAGCATCCACAGCCAGCACCGCCGCAACCCACCAAGGCAACGACCGGCGAGACCGCAGGCATCCGCATTCCGCAGTCGTCGCTGCAGTTGAAGAACGGCACGGCCTCTGCGATGGTGCAGGACCGCACCTTCGGCAGCCGCTTCGCCTACTACGTCAATATAGTTAACCGCACCGTCGCCCAGAACTGGTACACACAGGAGGCCGACCCGCGCGCCTCCCTCGGCAAAAGCGCCGTGGTCATCTTCGACATCGACCGTTCCGGCGCTCCCTCCAACCCTCGGATTGCCACCTCCAGCGGCTCTCCTTCGCTCGACCAATCCGCCCTTCGTGCCGTGCAGCGCGTCGAAGGTTTCGGCCCCTTGCCCGCGGGCGACCATATCACCGTCGAATACACCTTCCATTACACACAGCCGTAACATTCCTGTTTCCAGCACGATCGCCCATGTTCCTTCTTTGGTTCCGCAAGAAGATCGTCTGTTGATTCCCCCAGAAAGGCAGCCATTCCGGCGCATTTTGCGTCTACGATAAGAGAGATGAACAACCATCCCGCTCGCCCTTTGTCCCAGCGTCTCTCGCGGCCCGTCGGATTTATCTTCACAGCCTTCGCGCTGCTTTTCCTCTCCCACACTCCCCTTCACGCGCAGGACTGGTTCAAAACCGAGACCTCCAGCGGCGTCTCCAACATCCGTATCGCGGTGGCCGACTTCAAGCCCACCACCGCCGATGCCGGCACGCTGAAGCAGACCTTCGACACGACGCTCTACAGCGATCTCTCCAACGCGGGCATCTTCGACATCGTCTCCAAGAGCCTGCTTCCGCAGTCCACGCCCGGCGCGCCGGGTGAGATCACCCTCGCCCAGTGGGGCAACGCCCCCACCTCGGCGGCGATGGTCGCCTTCGGAGCCTTCGGAACCTCGGGCGGGCGCATCACGGTCAACGGCTTCCTCTTCGACGCCAAGAACACCCAGTTCCCGCAGGTCCTTTCCAAGCAGTACAGCGAACAGGCTAACGAGGACATGGCTCGCCAGATCGCCCACCGCTTCGCCGACGAGATCATCTTCCGCCTCGGCGGCGGCGTCCCCGGCATCGCCGAGACAAAGATCATCTATGTCAAATTCGGCGGCGGCAATAAAGAAATCTGGGCGATGGACTACGACGGCGCGAACCAGCACGCGATCACGCACCTCGGCACCGTCTCCATCTCGCCGCGCATCTCGCCGGATAACAACCGCATCGCCTTCTCTTCCCTTGGACGCGATGGCTTCCAGATTCGCATGTACTCGCTTCTGCTCAACCGCATGGTGAACTTCCCCTCGGCGGGCGGAACCAACCTCTCCCCGGCATGGTCTCCCAACGGGCACGACGTCGCCTTCTCCTCCTCGCGCTCCGGAGATCCAGAGATCTTCATCGCCGACTCCAACGGCGGCGGCTCGCGCCGTATCACCAGCTTCCGCGGTCCCGACGTCTCGCCGGTCTTCAACCCCAAGACCGGGTCGCAGATCGCATGGATCAGCGGACGCACCGGCCTTCCTCAGCTCTATGTCATGGATATCGATGGTTCGGCGGTCACCCGCATGACCGATGGCGGTTACGCAACCTCGCCCTCGTGGTCGCCCAACGGCCAGTTCGTTGCTTTCGCCTGGGACCGCAAGTACGGCCCCGGAGCGCCCGGCGGGCAGGACATCTATGTGATGGAGGTCGCCACCAAGCGCTGGATTCAGCTCACGCACGACATCGGACGCTGCGATTTCCCCTCGTGGTCGCCCGATGGACGCCACATCGTCTTTGCGAACTCCCCGGACGGTCATGCCGCCAGCACGCGTATCGTCTCCATGCTGGCCGATGGAACCGGCCGCCGGAATCTGACCGGGGCCGGAGCCGATATGCCCAACTGGAGCTGGAAGTAACGGCCAGAATTCCCTCTGCGAGATAATTCTCTGTAGGACTGCTCGCAGATAACCTGAAACGCTTTTGTTGATTCATTGATTTTCGATTCTGAAGAAAGAAAGAGCAGGAGAGACCTCCATGAACCTATCGCCCGTCCGCTATCGCAAGGCCCTGGCCGCGGCTGCTATTGCAGTCGTTCTCGGCGCCGTCACCGGATGCCACAAGAAGGACCAGCCAGTTAACCCGGCTACGCTCGGCCCCATGCCCTCGCACGCCGCAGCTCCGACGGCCACCCTCAGTGCCGACCCCACCGCCATCGATGTGGGCCAGTCGGTCGTGTTGAACTGGCGCACCCAGAACGCAACCTCGGTGACGATCGACGGTGTCGGCGAAGTTCCAGCCAACGGCACCCAGACGGTCTCGCCCTCCAGCTCCACTAACTTCCACCTCACCGCCAAGGGTGACGGTGGATCGACCGAAGCGAACGTCCGCGTGACCGTCCGTGTCCCGCAGGCTCCTGCTGCCCCGGTCGATAACACCGACATGGGCTCCGAGGCCGCCTTCCACCAGAACGTGCAGGACGTCTTCTTCGACTACGACAGCTACGATGTCCGCCCCGACGCACAAAGCTCCATCCAGACAGCGGCCAGCTATCTCAACTCGCACCCTGCCATCAAGATTCTGATCGGCGGCTACTGCGATGAGCGTGGATCGGCCGAGTACAACCTGGCCCTCGGCGAGAACCGCGGCAACGCCGCCAAGACCGCCCTGACCGGAGCCGGTGTCTCCGCCTCGCGCATTCGCGTCATCAGCTACGGCAAGGAGAAGCAGTTCTGCACCGAGCAGAGCGAGAGCTGCTGGCAGCAGAACCGCCGCGCTCAGTTCTCCCTCGACCGCTAAACCTGGCAGGCAGCTAAACTAGCCATAGAAGCCTTCGGCCCTCGCATCCGTCCCCGCAACAGAGACGGACGCGAGGGCTGAACCGTACAAACCTTCAGCGCGTTGCAGCAAGGCAACAAGAGGCAGAAAGCGCCATGAACTTTCCGAACCCCAAACGCTCCCTTCCCATGGCCTGCGCCGTTCTCGCTGCGACCATGTTCGTTTCCTCTCCTCCCGCCTTCGCGGTCAGCAAGGAGATCGTGCAGCTTCAGACGCAGGTCCAGCAGCTTCAGGACGCCGTCGCGAGGCTCCAGCAGTCCAACGACGAGCGCATGGGCGTGATGAAGGACCTCGTTCAGCAGAGCGCGGACTCGGTCAACCGCATGTCCTCGAACATCGACACCTTGCAGAAGCAGCTTCAGACCCGTCAGGAAGAGGGCAACAGCAAGCTCGAGCAGGTCTCCGGACAGATCCAGTCGCTCAACGACTCGCTCGACGAGGTGAAGGCCCGCCTCTCGCGTCTTGAAAAGCTGACGCAGGATATCCAGAGCCAGCAGCAATCGATCAGCGCCGGAATGCCCGCCGCAGGAGCCGCTCCAGCCGACAATGCCGCCCCTGCCGAGGTCACGCCTCCTCCCGCCGCAGCTCCCGCACCTGCGGCCCCTGTGAAGCGGGGAAAACCGTCAGCCGGAGTCCCCATGTCGGAGGCAGCACCCGCGCCGCTGCCTCCCGCAACTCCGGCCGCACCGCCCGTTGACGATCTCTACAAGACCGCTCTCGGGGACTATATGGGCGCAAAGTATCCCCTCGCGACCTCCGAGTTTTCGGACGTCGTGAAGTTCTATCCCGACCACCCGCTGGCCGGAAACGCCTCCTTTTATCAGGGGGAGATCGCCTACCGCGCCAATCACTACCAGGACGCCATCAAGTTCTACGACCGCGTGATCGAGCAGTACGCCGACAGCAATAAGGTTCCGGCCTCGCACCTGCACAAGGGACAGTCCCTCATCGCGCTCAAGCAGAACGACGCTGGGGTCCGCGAGCTTCGCGCCCTCATCCAGCGCTTCCCCAACTCGCCTGAAGCCATGCAGGCACGCAGCAAGCTCAGCGGCATGGGCGTCACCGTCGCACCCCGCCGCTAAGCTGTTTCACCACCCCTCCCCACTTTCTCCAAATCCTCATCCTTCCTCCCCACAATTTCTTGTCATTCCATAGCGCAGCCGAGGAATCTGCTGTTCGTTGCAGGACGCCTGTCCTTCAACCCACGTCCGTCTAAACCCCGTCATTCTGACATCTGAGCGAAGAAAAGGGGGAAATCTCAACATTTCTTTGCAGGATGCCAGACCTCACAAAACACCTTTCCAAAAGAAAGGTGTCATCCTCCGGAAGAGCTGGCAGAAAAGCAGATTCTTCGTCTGCGCTATGGAATGACAAGTTCGTAAAGCAATGATTGCGGAAAAATTGGGAGATAACGCAAACAACGCCGCGGAGTCCTTCGACTCCGCGGCGTTTCGTTCAGAATGACAAGCTTCCCGCGCCGCTTCCTTACGCCAGATCGACCCAGGCGCGGCTCTTCGAGCTTTCCATCTCCGCATCCAGAATCCTCAGCTGACGCAGGCCATCCGCAAGCTGCGGATACTCCGGCGTGGCCGAAGGATCGGCGATGGAGGCGTAGAAGCGACGGAAGACCTGCTTGAAGGTGTCGTCGTAACCCTCGCTGTGCCCCCCCGGAAGGTCGGCGTACTTTCCTGCCGCCGGAAGCAGCAGCGATGGGTCCTTAATGATGATCTGGTTCGGCATATTGCGGTGGCCGATCCAAAGCTCGTCCGGACGCTCCTGGTTCCACGTCACCGACGACTTCGTTCCGTAGATTTCGATGCTCAGGCCGTTCTTCCGCCCGGCCGAAACCTGACTGGCCGTCATCGCCCCGCGAGCCGAGTCCCCCAGCCGGAAGACCACAGCTCCGAAGTCCTCTGTCGTCACCGGAACCTCATCAACGTCCTCTGCGGTCGGCAGTTTGCCGGTGAAGCTCTCCACGCTGCGCTTGGGGCGCTTGCGCGTCGGATAGAAGATCTGCAGGTCGGCACACAGCGACGACACCTTCAGCCCCGTCACGTGCTCGACCATGTCGAACCAGTGCGAGCCGATGTCGGCCATCACACGCGACGGTCCCGAAGCCTTATCGTCGACCCTCCAGTTCCAGTCCGTGTCGAACAGCATCCAGTCCTGTGAGTAAGTTCCCTGCGCGACGAGAATCTCGCCCAACTCCCCGGCTTCGCGCATCCGGCGCATCTGCTGCACCATGGGGTAGTAGCGCAGGTTGTGGCAGACGCCGTTCCGCAGCCCCTTCGCCGCAGCCAAAGCTGTAAGCTCCTCCGCTTCCGCCGACGACACTGCCACCGGCTTCTCGCACAGAATATTCTTGCCTGCTTCCAGAGCAGCCTTCGCGATGGGGTAATGCGTCGCATTCGGCGTGCAGATGTGGATCGCATCCAGCTCGGCGATCTTCAGCACCTCGTGATAGTCGTCATACGCCGCCGGAACGTCATAAGCATCGGCCAGCGACTTAGCCGCCGCAAGCTGCCGCCCCACCACCGCAATCACCTCTACATGCTCCACGCGGCGCAACGCTTCGAGATGCACTCGCCCCATAAACCCGGTCCCAACAACAGCAGTTTTTAACCGCTTCACACTCATTCTTTTCGCCTCTTCTTTGTGCTCCAGAAATTAAACCCACCACGCGGCGGCCGGCTGCTCTTTGATGACGATCTCGTTGAGGAACTTCGACGCCTTCGTCAGCCCTTCCTCGGGCGAGAGCAGGCTGTCCTCGTGCTCGATCGAGAGCACATCGTCGTAGCCGAACATGCGCAGCGTCGAGACGAACTCCTTCCACCACTCCGCATCGTGGCCGTAGCCGCAGGTGCGGAAGATCCAGCTCCGGTTGCGCTCGTCGGTGTAAGGCTTCGTGTCCAGCACGCCCGTTCTCGGCAGGTTGGCGGTGTAGATCTGCGTGTCCTTCGCATGAACATGGAAAATCGCATCGCCCAGCACGCGCACGGCGGCGATGGGGTCGATGTTCTGCCAGAACATATGGCTCGGATCGTAGTTGCATCCGACGTTCGATCCGGCAATCGAGCGCAGCTTCAGCAGCGTCTCCGGGTTGTAGGCGACGAAGCCGGGGTGCATCTCAATCGCGATGCGAACACCGTGATCCGCCGCGAATTTCGCGTGTTCCACCCAGAACGGTGCGACCACCTCGTTCCACTGCCAGTCGAGCACCTTCAGGTACTCCGGGGGCCACGGGCACGTCACCCAGTTGGGCGCGGTCGCCGCGGGCGAGTCGCCGGGGCAGCCAGAAAAGTCCACTACCGTCTTCACGCCAAGCTTTTCGGCCAGCAGAATGGTCTGGCGGCTCGTCTTCAGCATCGCCTCGCGCACGGCCTTGTCCGGGTGCAGCGAATTGCCGTGGCAGCTCAGTGCGCTGATCGAGAAGCCGTTGTCCTCGATGGTGCTCTTGAACATCGCCAGTTCCGCCGGGTTCTCCAGCATCGAGAGCTTGCAGTGCGCATCGCCCGGATAGTTACCCGTTCCCAGCTCGACCGTCTGGATCTCATACGACTTCAGCTTCTTCAGCACCACGTCGAGCGGCAGCTGCGACAACAACGGCGTAAATACACCAACCCTCATGTTTCTCCCTCGAATTTCAAAGTGAACGTGTTTTTTTCGCGCAGGAAAATAATACTCTTTACACGGTACCCAAGTCAGACGAAACAGTCGCCTGCGATTGTGAAATTTGTATAGACTTACCCGCAAAGGATATTCGACACGATGAAACGCATCTTCCTGCTTCTGCTCCTCTGTCTCGTCCTGTCTCCGGCAGCGGCCCACGCCGCGGGCCCCATCCAGGCGCTTCTTATCGACGGCCAGGCAGCGGGCGTCTATCACCAGTGGAAGCTGACGACTCCCGTCCTCAAAAAAGAGCTGGAAGATACCGGGCTCTTCACGGTCACAGTCGCCACCTCGCCCGAGTCTCCCTCCGGAGACTTCAGCAACTTTCATCCTAACTTTACGAAGTACAAGGTCATCGTCTCGAACATCGACTCGCCCGACTGGCCAGCCGACCTGAAGACGCAGTTCGAGCACTTCATCTCGAACGGAGGCGGCCTCGTCATCGTTCATGCCGCCGACAATGCCTTCCCCAACTGGACCGCCTTCAACCAGATGGCGGGCATCGGCGGATGGCGCCAGCGCGACGAGAAGGCCGGGCCTTTCTGGTACTTTCAGGATGGCAAGCTGGTCTCTGATCCCACCCCCGGCAGCGCCGGTCAGCATGGCCTTCGCCTTCCCTACCGCGTCGATACGCGCGCCCCGCAGCACCCCATCATGAAGGGCCTGCCGACCGCGTGGATGCACTATGCCGACGAGCTGTACGGCAAGATGCGCGGCCCCGGCCAGAACATGACAGTCCTCGCCACCGCGCACTCCGACCCCGCAAACCGCGGCACGGGACACGACGAACCCATGCTGATCGCCCTGAGCTTCGGCAAGGGACGCATCTTTCACACGCTGATGGGACATGACGTCGCCGCGCTGAGCTGCGTCGGCTTCATGACCACCTTCCAGCGCGGAACCGAATGGGCCGCCACCGGCAAGGTCACCCAGAAGATCCCCACGACCTTCCCCACTGCGAATACGGTCAGCTTCCGCACCGACCTCGCCGCGATGGACCCGGCTTACAAGAACGGCGTCAATGGCCCGGCACCCGCCCGTCCCGCGCCTGCTGCTCCTGCAAAGTAGCTCTCACTCCGTCGAATCGGTCTGAATGAGGGCCAGCTTCTGGGCCTCATTCAGATTGATCGGGAAGGAACACGCCTTTCCATCGCTGGCGTCAAATATAGCCTGCGAGTATCGCAGCGGCATAATCCTTGCGCGTTCCAGAGAGATGGCAAGGTCCTCCATACTTCTGAACCGGCGCACCACCCCACGAAAACCTGTAATCTCTCCCACAATGGAGCACGAGACAACGTACGGCTCCGGCCCTTTATCCTGTCGAAGGTTCAGCAGAAACGTCGGCATGAATTCAGTGTGATCGCTCATACGTCGCGGCCCTCCTGCATCCCTTGGATGCAAACCAGCCGCCAGAGAGCGGTCTAAGGCTGAGCAGCAACACAAAGGCCTGCTCGACGATCTCTCCGCTTCAAGAGACCATCGAGCAGGCCCGTGTCTATCACTTCTCTTTCCTACCGTTTGGCGACCGCAGTCTCCGGAAGCGCCCACGCGAACATCACGCCGCCGCTTCCGATCAGCACGTACTGCCTGCCGTCCAGCTCGTAGCTCGTCGGCGAGGTCGAGATGATCGACCCCGTGTTGGAGTGCCACAGCGTCTTTCCATCCACCGTGCTCAGAGCCAGCGCGTTGCCGTGGAAATCGCCCGTGAAGGTCACACCGGAATCGGTAGTCAGAACTCCCGCCGTGGCGCTGTCGCCAATCTCGTGCTCCCAGCGGATCTTCCCGGTCTGGTAGTCGATTGCCTTGATCACACCTTTCGACCACACGCCGTAGTCCGCGCCCGCCCAGCCATAGTCGCCGTCCGCGGGCTTCGAGAAGTAGATGCTGTACGCCTCGCGCGCGCTCGCCACAAACAGGCCCGTCTTCGGGTCGAAGCTCGCCGAGCGGTAGTTGCCCGCACCATTCTCATCTGGGGCGATCAACCTTCCATCCGGAGCAGGCTCCTTCTCAGGATTCGGAATCGGACGTCCGTCCTTGTCCAGACCAAGCGACCAGTTCACCGGGCTGTACGGAACTGTCAGCAGGCTCTTGCCGTTCGTGCGGTCCAGCACGACAAAGTAGCCGTTGCGCGAGGCCTGCATCAGCATCTTGCGCGGCTGTCCCTTGAAGGTTCCATCCACCAGGATCGGCGACTCCGCCGCGTCCCAGTCATGCGTATCGTGCGGCGAAACCTGGAAGGCCCACACCTGCGTCCCCGTATCCGGGTTGAGAGCGATGATGCTGCACGTCCCCGGATTATCTCCCGGACGCGTCTTTCCATTCAGCACCGGCGTCGGATTTCCCGTTCCCCAGTAGATCAGGTTCAGATCTGGGTCATACGTTCCGGTCATCCACGTCATGCCGCCCGTCCGGTCCTTCGGAGTGCTGTCCCAGTGCCACTGTTCTTTGCCAGTCTCCGGATCGAGTGACTTCAGGTATCCGTGCAGGTTGTCGAAGTCGCCCGACACGCCGATGATGAGGTGCTCCTTCACGATGAAGGGCGACATCGTCGTCCAGTAGCCCTTCGCTACATCGGCCACCTCGACGTTCCAATGCTCCTTGCCCGTCTTCGCGTCCAGCGAGATCAGGTGGCCGTCGGGCGACAGAAAGTAGATCCATCCCTTGTACGCTCCCACGCCGCGCTGCCCGATGTGCAGCCCCTTGTTCGCAGGATAGGTGTAGTGCCAGAGCTGATGCCCCGACCGCGCATCCACCGCCCACACGTGGTCCGGCACGGTGAAGTAGAGCACGCCGTCGATCAGCAGCGGTGACGCCTTCAAGGTGGCCTGTTGCCCCGTCTGGAAGGCCCACGCCAGCGTCAGGTTGCCCACGTTCTGCGGAGTAATCTGCTTCAGCGCTGAATGCCGCTGCCCGGTATAGTCGCCGTGGTAAAGCGGCCAGCTATCCGGCCCCGGCTTCAGCAAATTAGCCTGATCGAGCCCCTGCGCGACAGCCGCCGCGGAGAATCCAAGCGCGAGCGAAGCAATGCCGCTCGCAAACTTTCCTGCTCTCTTTCCTCGAATCATCTCTGTCTCTCTCACCTTCCAGCAGGACTAACGCAGCGTCTGCAGATAAGCCATCAGGTTGTGGATGTCGTCGTCCGTATATTTGCTGAACTGCTCGACGTGAGCCTGGTGCGGAGCGTCGATCGTGTACTTGATCTTCGACACCGGCCACGAGCGATACCGCCCATCCTCGGGAATGATGCCCAGCACGAACTCGTCCTGGTACTCGACGACGCCCGTCAGCTTCTCGCCCGAGGCCGTCGTCACTGTGGCCTTGCTCTTCGCGCCGCGAGGATAGAGCATACGCTCCATCAGCTGCAGGCCTTCGTACTTCGTCGCGATGTGCGCCAGGTCGCCGGTCGCCGAGTGGCACTTCGAGCATCCGCCCGCGCCCTCGAAGTACTTCTTCCCCGCATCGAGATTGCCGGTCTGCAGGTCCGAGATGTCCACGCCCTTGCGCTTGCCGGACATAGCCGCCTTCTGCGCCTGCGAGTGGATGAAGGCCACAAGGTTCTCCAGCTCCGGGCCAGCGATGTCGAACGGAGGCATACGTCCCGCCCGTCCGTTCTTCACGACGTCGCCGATCTTATTGCCGTTTACATCCTCCAACACCAACTTCGAGCGCGTCAGGTCCGGGCCAGTTTCACCGCCACCTGCATCGCGTCCGTGGCAGAAAGCGCACTTCTGCTGAAAGGATGTATTTCCGGCTTCAATATGCGCGGACTGCTCGGGCGACAGCTTCTGAGTTGCCGCCGTCGTCGCAACCGACTGTCCCTCCACCTCGCGCGGAAAGAAAGCTCGCCCCACCAGAAGCACGCCCGTCAGCGCGCCAAATAACAGAATCTTCCTTCGCATCTTTATCCTGTTCATCCCTTATTTACGGCAAAAAAAGAGTACCTTCTGGCTTGCATAACACGCAATCCCTATTGCGTGTTATGCCCCAATCATTTTCAGAAGCTCGACGGCTTCTTCCATCAAGGGAAGACCATCGTATCGCAACACTTATGCAAATCGCTGCTAGAAATTCGCTCGGCGGCTATTGCTTTAAATTGCTCATCCTTCTCTCCCTGCTGCCGATAGAGCTTCCATAAACCATAAGGAGCGCCCCGCCCCATGCCCCAGACCCTCGACGCAACCAGAGACCTTGTCGCCGTAATTAACGATACCGCTCTGATCGACCAGACCGTCGAAGAGGTCATCGGCCTCATGGTGGGAGCTCCCGTCACCGTCATCGAGAGCTCTGTCTCTCCCTCCGACGCACCCATCACGCTCACCGCGGTCATCGGACTGGCAGGCGCTCTCAGCGGAGCCTTCAACGTCATCATTAACGAGTCCGGAGCCCGCCAGATCACCTCCGGATTGATGGGCATGGAGATTACCGAGCTGGACGACACCGTCTTCGACGGACTCGGCGAGATCACCAACGTCCTCGCCGGAGCCTGGAAGAAGAAGATCCCCGAGCTGAGCGCCGCCTGCCTCCTCTCCGTCCCTACCGTCGTCGCCGGAACCCGCTACGACATCCACAAGAAGACCTCGACCATCCAGATCGCACGCTCCTACGGCTTCAATGACTCCGCCTTCACCATCCGTCTCTACGGCGAGCATCCATAGGGCAAAAAGCCCTCCCCCGCCCCTGCCGAACTCCTCGTACCCTGCTAACATCGAAGTTTGGCAACCAACATGACAAGCACCACGACTGAAGCACCTATTCGCGTCCGCATCGCCCCCTCGCCGACCGGCGACCCCCACGTCGGCACCGCCTATATCGGCCTGCTGAACTACATCTACGCCCGGCAGCGGGGCGGCAAGTTCGTCCTCCGCATCGAGGACACCGACCGCACCCGCTTCGTCTCCACCTCCGAGCAGATGATCTTCGACTCTCTCCGCTGGCTCGGCCTCGGCTGGGACGAAGGCCCGGACGTCGGCGGCCCCTTCGGCCCCTATCGCCAGTCCGAGCGCACCGAGATCTACCGCGAGCACTCCGAAATTCTGCTGAAGAACGGCACCGCCTATCGCTGCTTCTGCACCCCCGAAGAGATCGAGGAGATCCGCAAGCAGCAGGTCGCGGCCAAGCTGCCGCCCCGCTACCCCGGAACCTGCCGCCATCTCACCGCCGAGAAGATCGAGGCCAACCTCGCCGCGGGCAAGTCCTACACCGTTCGTCTCGCCGTGCCGCCGAATGGGGCCGACCTGACCTCCTCCACCAGCTTCCGCGACGAGCTTCGCGGCGAGATCACCTTCGAGCACAACAACGTCGACGACCAGGTGCTGATGAAGTCCGACGGCTTCCCCACCTACCATCTCGCCAACGTGGTCGACGACCACCTGATGCAGATTACCGACGTCATTCGCGCCGAGGAGTGGATCTCCTCCACGCCCAAGCACGTGCTTCTGTACAAGGCCTTCGGCTGGCAGGTTCCGCGCTTCTGGCACATGCCCTTGCTGCGCAATCTCGACAAGTCGAAAATCTCCAAGCGCAAGAACCCCGTCTCGTTGATCTACTACCGCGACTCCGGTTATCTTCCCGAGGCCATCATCAACTTCCTCGGCCTGATGGGCGGCGGCATGCCCTCCGACATCAATGGCGGCACCGAGCAGTTCTCCCTCGCCGAGATGGTCGAGCACTTCGTCTTCACCGACATCCGCCTCGGCGGCCCGGTCTTCGACCTCACGAAGCTCAAGTGGCTCAACGGCGAGTATCTCCGCAAGCTCTCGCCCGAGGATTTCTTCCAGCAGGTCCGCACCCGCGTCTTCGGCGACGACTATCTCCGCCAGGTCTCCGCGCTGATGCAGACGCGCATCGAGACGCTGACGCAGTTCGGCGACCTCACCGGCTTCTTCTTCTCCGACGCAGTGCTTCCCCCGGCCGACACCTGGGTCCCAAAGAAGCGCACTCCGGAGGAGACGCTCGCCTTCGCGCAGGAGCAGCTCGCCGTCCTCGAAGCAACGGACTGGACCCACGAGGCTCTCGAACCCGCGTTGAAAAAACTGGGCGAAGAGAAGCAGTGGTCCGTGAAAGAAAACTTCATGCTGCTGCGCTCCATCATCACCGGCAGCACGATGTCGCCGCCGCTGCTTGAGAGCATGGTGATCTTCGGCAAGGCCCGCTCGCTCGACCGCGTGCGTCGCTTCCTCGACGCACAGAAGAAGCTGGCCAACCAGAAGAAGTAACTTCGATCTATCAGCACAAACGAAAAGCCCCGACCAACGCCGGGGCTTTTCGCATTTCATCAGACAGCAGCCTACGAAACATGCTCCTTGAGGTAAGCCTGAATCTCCGCGTACTCCTCCTCCGAAAGTCGGAAAGTAGCCGCAGGGATCACACCCTCAACCTGCTTCGCGCTGCGTCCGCCGACGATGGCTGCCGTCACCGCAGGGTGATGCAGCGTCCACGCAATTGCGACCACGCCCGCGCTCACGCCATGCCGCGCGCCGATCTTGCCGATGAACTCCGCAACTCCAAGGTTCCGCGACAGCAGGGGCTCCTGGTAGTTCAGCGCCCGCTTGCGGAAGTCGTCTTCGGGGAAGTTCGCCACGCGCTCCTTGGTCATCGCGCCCGTCAACAGGCCCGAGTGCATCGGAGCGTAGTTGATGGTCCCGATATTGTTCTTCTCGCAGAACGGCAGGATCTCCGCCTCGATATCCCGCTTCAGCATCGAGTACGGCGGCTGGTTCGAGGTGATGGGAGCAATCTTCATCGCCCGCTCCATCTGGCTCGCGCTGAAGTTCGACACGCCGATCCACCGAACCTTGCCTTCCTTCTTCAAATCGGCCATCACACCCCAGGCCTCTTCGATCTCCTCGTCCGGCTTCGGCCAGTGCATCTGGTACAGATCGATCGTCTCGACCTCAAGACGGCGCAGGCTGTCCTCCACCTCGCGGCGAACCTGCTTCAGATCGTTCAGCACCTCGCGCTTCTCGTTCCACACCAGGCCGCACTTGGTGAAGACATACGGCTTGTGCGAAGTCGTCTTCAGCGCCCGCGCCACAATCTCTTCCGAGTGGCCCAGCCCGTAGACCGCAGCCGTATCGATCCAGTTGATCCCAAGGTCCAGCGCCTTGTGGATCGCCGCAATCGAGTCGTTGTCATCCTGCGGTCCCCACGAAAACGCCCAGTCGCCGCCGCCGATTGCCCACGCACCGAACCCGATCGGGCTCAGCTCAAGATCTGAATTGCCAAGCTTCTTCTTTTCCATAGCGCCATCTTACTTCCAGCCTCGCCCGGGCTCCAAGCCAGGCGGATTCCCCACGCAAAGAGCAAAAACACAGGAAATATCTTCCAAATCCATCGAAAAAGCTCTCACGTCTTTAATCGGAGACGTATACAATCGTCCCAGCTTCAATGACATCCTGTAGTTGTTTTCAGGTTTAAATCGGGCAGTCCGCCTATTGAAGTTACGTTCGCACTTCAAGGAGAAGCACGTGGCAACGAAGAAAGCAGCACCAAAGAAGGCAGCGAAGAAGGCCCCGGCAAAAAAGGCCCCCGCAAAGAAAGCCGTCAAGAAGTCCGTTAAGAAGGTCTCCAACCTCGACCGTCTCGTTGCAGCCGACGTTATCCCTGCAATCAGCGCCTCCGAACACAATCCCAAGGTCATCAATAAGCTGAGCGCCACCGAGGTCAACACCCTCATCAAGCTGCGCAAAAAGCTGGGATCGGTTCCTGCTGGCGGCGGCGGTGGTTCACGTCCCAACTTCCCTGTTTAGCCTGCATCTTCTCTCTGCCCGCCTCCCCCACATGCCCGGCCTGCCGCCCTCATCCGCGACAGGCCGGAGATAACAACGACCCGCAGGAAACTCTGTCATGCCGAGCAACAGCGAACTGCTGTGGAGCAAAATCCGTCTCGCCGAGAGCAGGATGAACACTGCCAGTGACCGGTTCTGGTTTCATCCGGAGCTGGCCTCGCTGCTGCCTCTCTTCCTCGTGCAGCTTCATCGCGTCATGCAGGGCGGCCTCAACCTGATGCGCGTCGCTCGTGACGGCGCCCTCTCGCTTCCGGACGATCCCGTGGCCCGCATCGTCGCGCCCTATCTCGACCAGCACATCGGCGAGGAGGTGGACCACGACGACTGGTTGCTCGACGATCTCGGCACCCTCGGCATCTCTCCCCGCGAGGTCGCGCAGGCCGCGCCTCTTCCCGCGGTCGTCTCCCTGTTGGGAGCGCAGTACTTCTGGGCCTTCCACTCGCACCCGGTCACCGTCTTCGGCTACCTCATCGTGCTCGAAGGCTACCCTCCGCTCACCGAGCAGCTTGAGGCCATCCGCAAGCGCACGCGCCTTCCCGCAACCGCCTTCCGCTGCCTGATCGCGCACGCCGACAATGACCCACACCACATCGCGGACCTCAATCGCACGCTCGACTCCATGCCTCTCACCGACGAGCAGCAGGAGGCCATCGCGCTCAGCGCCTTTCACACCATCGACGCCGTAGCCTCCGTCTTTGACGAGCTGCTGGCGCAACATGCCGACGCTCCGCAGAGCCATCTCCGGAAACTCAAGGCATCCTAGCTTCACGGCACGATACGCACGGTAGGACATGATCGCAGGACAGACCATCTCGCACTACAAGGTTCTTGAGCGACTCGGCTCGGGAGCCATGGGGGTCGTCTGCAAGGCGGAAGACCTTCTCCTCCACCGCACCGTCGCTCTCAAAAGCCTCTCGCCCTCCGCCGTCGCCGATGCCTCCCATAAGCGCGGCCTGCTCGAAGAGGCCCGCGCCGCCTGCGTTCTCGACCACCCCAACATCTGCCGCGTTCATCACATTGAGGAGCTTCCCGACGGCCAGATCATCCTGGTGATGGCCTTCTACGAAGGCGAAACCATCGCCCAGCGCCTCTCCGCACGCGGCCCCTTCGACGCGGCCACTGCCTCGCTGGTCGCCATCCAGCTTCTCTCCGGGTTGCAGCACGCACACTCGAAGGGAATCATTCACCGCGACATCAAGCCCTCCAACCTCATCCTCAACCCCGAGGGCGAGATCAAGATCGTCGACTTCGGACTGGCCCGCCGCCCGCACATCGCCCGCGCCCTCACCGAGACAGGCGTCCTCGTCGGGACCATCAGCTACATGTCGCCAGAGCAGGTGCTCTCCCGGCCCGTCGACCACCGCACCGACCTTTGGGCCGCCGGCGTCGTCCTCTACGAGATGCTCACCGCCACTCTCCCCTTCCCGGGAGCGACCCCCTACGCGGTCTTCGACGCTATCCTGCACGCGGCCCCATGCCCGATCACCGATCTTCGCACGGACCTTCCCGACGAGCTTCTTCAGATCGTCTCCCGCGCTCTGGCCAAAGACCCCGACCAGCGTTTTGATAACGCCGACCAGTTCATAGACGCTCTTGATCCCTTCACACAGGTCCGCTCCATCTCCGGACGCACGCTTGCGCCTCCGACTCTCTCCCGCGACCGCTACGGCGACGAAGGCCCTTCCGTTGTGGTGCTTCCCTTCACCACCATGCAGGCCAACCACAACGCCGACTACTTCTGCGATGGGTTGACCGACGAGATCATCACCGACCTCTCCAGCGTCCGCTCGCTGCGCGTCATCTGCCGCGCCTCGGCCATGCACCTCAAGGGAACGCACGAGTCGCCGCAGAAGATCGCCCGCAACCTCAACGTCCGCTATGTGCTCGAAGGAACGGTGCGGCTCAACAACACGATCGACGACAACCCCGGCATCCGCGTCACCGCACAGCTTATCGATCCCGAGAACCAGTCGCTTCTATGGGCCGACAAGTACAAGGGCACGCTCGACGACGTCTTCGCCATCCAGGAAAACATCTCGCGCCAGATCGTCTCCGCGCTCAAGATCAAGCTCACGCCAGCCGAGGATCAGCACATGCAGGAACGACCTCTCCCGGACGTAGAAGCCTATCGCCATTACCTCATGGCAAAGCACGAGATCCTCAACTACTCCGAAGAAGCCCTCGCCCGCGCACTCCGTCACCTACAGGACGGCGAGGACATCGTCGGGCAGAACGCCCTCCTGCTCGCGGCTCGCGGACAGGTCTACTGGCAGTACATCAATGCGGGCATCTCCTCGGACACCACCTATCTCGACAAGGCCCGCGACTGCGCGATTCAGGCGCTCGCGCTCGATCCCAACTCGGCGCACGCGCATCGCCTGCTCGGCCTCATCAGCGTCCACGAGGGCGACGGCCAGCGCGCCGTGCTGCTGCTGAAGCGCGCCATCGCGGCCGACCCCAACGACTCCGACACCCTCAGCTGGTACTCCGCCGTCTGCGGACTCAGCGGCAAGGCCCACGCCGCCATGCCGCTCGCGCGCCGCATCCTCGAGATCGACCCGCTCACCCCGGTCTACCGCTTCATCCCCGGCCTGCTCTCGCTGATGGGCGGCGAATTCCCCGACGCCCTGCCCTCCTTCGAGGAGGCCATCCGCCTCGATCCCTCGAACGCCATGCTGCTCTGGTGCCGCGGCCAGATCCTCGCGCTGATGGGCCGCAGCGAGGACTCCATCGCGCAGCTTCGCGACATTCAGGCGCTGGATGCCAGCAGCTTCTTCTCGCAGCTTGGAGCCGTCATGCAGGCCGCGCTCGTCGCCGACCGCGAGGCCTTCGATCGCGCCGCCACGCCGGAGCTGCTCCGCATCAGCGAGTGCGACCCGCACTATTCGTGGAATGTCGCCGAGTGCTACGCCCTGATGGGCGACCCGGCCAGCGCCATCGACTGGATCGAGAAGGCCATGAGCAAGGGCTTCCTCAACTACCCGATGGTCAGCCGCTGGGACCCCCTGCTCGCCCCCATCCGCCGCACCCCGAAGTTCGACGACCTGGTGGACGGCCTCCGCGAGCGCTGGGAGAACTTCGAGGTCTAAGCCTCGGCATTATCTTTTGAACCTGACATCCTCTTCTTCAGGACTTGTCATTCCGCAGCGCAGCGAAGGAATCTGCTTCTCTTTGCAGGATGTCCGGGTGCCCCATCCTTTTCGACGGCTTCATCGTCGGAAAGGGTGCCACCACGGTCCTCGTCTTTTAAAAACCGCTACAAACATCCTTCATCCCACCCTTCCTGACAAAACGTCAGGAAGGGTGGGGCACCCAATCATCCACGCAGGTACTTACCTACCCGCCAGCGCCTGATCCAGATCGGCGATGATGTCCTCCACGTCCTCGATCCCCACCGAGATGCGCATCAGCCCATCCGTAATCCCCAGCCGCGCGCGTCCCTCCGCTCCAATCGCCGCATGGGTCATCGTCGCCGGATGGCAAATCAACGTCTCGACTCCACCGAGCGACTCCGCCAGATACCCCAGCCGCAACCTCTTTGCAAACGCATTCGCCCGCTCCAGCGAGCCAAGCTCCAGCGAGAGCATCGACCCAAACCCGCTCTGCTGCCTCGTCGCCAGTTCATGCTGCGGATGATCGGCCAGCCCCGGGTAGAAGACCTTCTTCACGGCCTTGTGTCCCGCCAGAAACTCCGCGACAGCGCGCCCGTTTGCATCGTGCTGCTTCATCCGCACCGCCAGGGTCTTCACGCCGCGCAGCAGCAGATAGCTCTCAAAAGGAGAAAGAATCCCGCCGGTGCACTTCTGCACAAACCGGAACCTCTCCGCCTGCTCCGGCTTCGTGCAGACCAGCACCCCGCCCAGCCCGTCCGAGTGACCGTTCAGAAACTTCGTCGTCGAGTGCATCACGATATCCGCACCCAGCGCGATCGGCTGCTGAAAGTATGGCGACAGGAAGGTGTTATCGACGCTCAACTCCACGCCCTTCGCGTGGCAGATATCCGCGACGGCGCGGATATCCGTGATCGACATCATCGGATTGGTCGGCGTCTCGACGTGAACCAGCTTCGTCTCAGGACGGATCGCCGCGGCTACGTTCTCCGCGACGCTCGTGTCGACATAAGTAAACGTGAGCCCATAGTTCGCCAGCACCTTGTCGAAGACCCGCTGCGTCCCGCCATAGACGTTGTCCGAACAAACCACATGGTCGCCCGTCTTCATCATCGTCAGCATCGCCGTAATCGCGGCCATGCCCGAAGCGAAGACGTGCGCGCTGGTCCCACCCTCAAGCGAGCACAGGCTCTCCTCGAGAGCATCGCGCGTAGGATTCGTCAGCCGGGCATACTCATGCCCCTTGTGCTTCCCGATCTCCTCCTGCTGATAGGTCGAGGTCAGAAAGATCGGCACATTCACCGCGCCGGTCACCTGCTCCGGCTCCTGCCCGTCGTGAATCGCCCGCGTCGCAAACCCCAGCTTCTTCTCGCCCATCGCAAACACCTTTCCGAATCCTAAAGAATCCCCTTCGACAGATACCTCTCCGCCGAATCCGGAATCACCGTCACCACGCGCTTTCCAGCACCAAGCTCCTTCGCGACCTCAACTGCCGCCGCAACCATCGCTCCCGCGCTCGAGCCCGCAAAGACTCCGCACTCAGCGGCCAGCCGCTTCACCATCGCAAAGGCGGGCTCATCCTCCACCATCATCACGCGGTCGCAAACGCTCGCGTCGAAGGTCGCCGGAATAAACGAAACCCCGATTCCTTCAACCTTATGCTTACCAGGCTTGCCACCCTGCAACGTGCTTCCCTGCGGCTCCACGGCGACATTCACGACGTTCTTATTCCGGCGCTTCAGAAACCTCGCGACTCCCGTAAATGTCCCCGCCGATCCGACACCCGATATCCACGCATCGACCCGCCCCTCCATCTGCTCCCATATCTCCGCAGCGGTCGTCTGCTCATGAAAGTCGGGATTCGCCGGATTCTCAAACTGCAACGCCGCAAACGCCCCCGGTGTCTCCCACTCAAACTCCAGCGCCCTGCGAATCGCACCCGCCATCCCCTCGTCCTCAGGGGTTCGAATCACCGTCGCTCCCAGGCCGCGCATCAGGATGCACTTCTCCTCCGCGAACTGTTCCGGCACAAATAACACCACCTTGTAGCCGCGATTCACTCCGATCAGAGCAAGCCCGACACCCGTGTTCCCCGCCGTGGCCTCGACGATGGTCGAGCCCTCCCGCAGCACCCCGCGCCGCTCCGCATCGAGCACAATCCCCAGCGCAGCGCGGTCCTTCACGCTCCCGCCCGGATTCAGATACTCCAGCTTGGCCCAGATCTCCGCGCCGCCCTCCGGCTCAACGGCCTTCAGGCGAACCATCGGCGTCTTCCCCACCAACTCTGTAATGGTTTCGGCTTTCCTCATCCTCAGGGGCGCACATCCGTCGAGCGCGTACTCGGAGCAGCGACCGTCGCATCTCCCGCCGTCGGCGAAGAATCGCCCGAAACCCGCGGATAGTAGCCCGTCCTCGTCCTCACCGAAAGCTTGCCCATCCCCTTCGCCTTCGCGTCCACGTGAACCTGTCGGTAGCCACCAAGCGCAGGCGGCTTCGTCGAGTGGTACGAGATCGTGTACTGCGTGCGGATATCCTGCGCCATCATCGCCGCGACCGAGTTGACCTCTTTGATCGACTTCGGGAAGTAAGCCGCTCCTCCCGTCTGCTCGCTCAGCGTCTCCAGCACCCTCCGGGCGTGGCGCGACTCGCGCTTGTCCGTGTCCTCGCCGAACAGCAGACCGATCGAGTAGATCACCGGCCCGTCCAGGTCCTGAATCCTGCGGATCGCCTGTTCCAGCGTCGCGCTCGAGGCGTTGTCCTCGCCGTCGGTCACCACCAGCAGTACCTGCTTGGGATGCTTCGCGTTCTTCGACAGATAATCCGCCGATGCCACAAGAGCATCGTAGACCGCCGTCCCGCCGCTCGACTTGATGTAGTTCAGCCCCTGCCGCAGCTTGTCGATATCGTTCGTGAAGTCCGTATCGATGAACGCCTCCCACGAGAAGTCCACGACAAACGCCTCGTCCTCCGTGTTCGACAGCTTGATCAGGTTCAGTGCCGTCTCTTCCACCGCAGCTCGCTTGTCGTACATCGAGCCGGAAGAATCGATCAGAATTCCCAGCGAGACCGGAAGGTCCTCATGGCGGAACGATGAGATCACCTGCGGGGCCCCGTCTTCGAAGACGTGAAAATCATCCTTGCCCAGCGTCAGGATCGACTTGCCGTCGGAGTCCAGCACAGTGGCGTTCAGACGCACCTCGTAGGCATCGGTTCTGAGCGTGTACTTACCGCCCGCGCCCTTCTGGATCGGTCCCCCCGGACCCACAGGAGCCTGTTCCGCGCCACTGCCCACCGGAGCCGCGGCGTCCGGGTCGGGCGAGGCCACGGGATCGCGGTCCACCGTCAGAGACGGCTGCTGTACCGTCTGCGCTGCGCTTGTTGTCTGGGGAGAGGCCGTCTGTTTCGCCCACCCCGTTGCCGTCCACGGTCCTGCCAGCAATATCGCCGCAGCCACGCACGGCAAAAATCTACTCCGAAGGTGCATAGTACCCCTGGCGATTGTGTACCGTCAGCGGAGGAAGCCCCGGAGGCGGCACCAGTCGTATCTTCAATTTACGCCAGTTGCCATCCTTCTTCACCTCCGACGGTTTATACCCCAGCACGTACTCGTTCCGCAGCTCGGCGCTGATGCGCGTGGCGATGTCGCCGAGGTCCGCAATATCGCCCACGCGGAACATCCTTCCGCCCGTCATCTCGCAGATATCGCTCAGCAGCACCGGGCCAAGCTGCTCCTCCTGTGTGGGAGCGTACTGGTCGAAGATGCCGATGGAGTAAATCTGCACGTCGCTCTCGCGCACCGCCCGCCGCAGCTCGCCCTCGGTGTAGCGACTGCGGTTGTCGCCGCCGTCCGAGATAATCAGCAACGCCTTGCGCTCGTACTTCGCATCCCGCAGCTTGGTCATGCCGAGATACGTCGCGTCGATCAGCGCCGTCCGGTTCTCCGGCTTCAGCATCACCATGCGGGCCTCAACGTCGTCCACCTCCGAGGTGTAATCGACGATCACGGCAGGCTTGTCGTTGAAGCCGACGACAAAAAACTCATCCAGAGGATTCGACGTTCTCAGAAACTCGCTCAGCGCCCGCCGCGCCCGGTTGAACTTGGAGTTCATGCTCCCGCTCAAGTCGAAGACGACCCCGATCGTTACCGGAGCATCCTCGGTCGAAAAGCTCTTGATCAACTGTCCGACGTTATTGTCGTAGACCTCGAAGTTTTCCTTCTCCAGCCCCGTCACCAGACGATTCATCGGGTCGGTCACGGTCGCCGGAACCAGCACCAGGTTCACGTCCACGCGAATGCGAGCGTCTCTCCGCGAGGTGGCATTCGCAGCGACGTTCCCAGCACCCTCCACCACGGGCTTCGCATCCTCAGGCGACTTCGGCGGCGGTGGCGGAGGCTGCGTATGCACCTCTCCCAGGGGATTCAACTGCGCTTCCGCCCGCAACTCCCCAACACAGGCCAGCACAGCAAACAGCACCCAAAGCGCAGGCGAAGAGCCGCTCAGGCGATGCAGCAGCCTGAAGCTTTCACCCTTCCGAATCGATTCAACCGACTTCTCCGTGTCCCACATGGCCTGGTCATCTCCGCAACCTGTCGCCGTTCACTGGCCTGCACCCTTACGAATAGTCTCGCGGACTCCCACTCCTTCTTCGTCCGCAAACTATACACCCAATCCACGGTCCTTCTCTCTCCACCCGTATAGATATAGATGCCTTTTTTCGTCCGTTTGTCATCCTTTTGCAGAGAGATGATCTTCTATCCCAAAACGGTTGCCGCGGCACCCCGTACAATCATTCCAACATTCATCCAAACAAGGGAGCATCGAACGAACCGCATGGCCCGTATCTACCCCTTCCGCGCCTTTCGCTACGACCCCGCCCGCGTCCACCTCGAAGACGTCGTCACCCAGCCCTACGACAAGATCACCCCAGCCATGCAGGAGCGCTACTACGAGGCCAGCCCCTATAACCTTGTGCGCGTCATCCTCGGCAAGCAGCTCCCCGGCGACGACGAGCAGGAGAACGTCTACACCCGCGCCGCCCAGACCCTCCGCGACTGGCGCAAAGAAGGCATCCTCAAGGAAGAGTCCGAACCCGCCCTCTACGGCTACTCGCAGACCTATACCGTCCCCCACACCACCGAGGTTCGCGAGCGGCGCGGCCTCATCGCCCTCGGCCGCCTCTACGACTACGCCGACAAGGTCGTCTACCGCCACGAGCAGACCTTCCCCCAGCACAAGAGCGACCGCATGAGCCTCTTCAAGGCCACCCGCGCCTACTGCGAACAGGTCTACATGCTCTATTCCGATCCCGCCTTCACCGTCGAAAAGCTCATCTTCGGCGTCCGCGAGGCTAACGGCAACGGCAGCGACTGCAACCCCGCCGACCTCTCCATCACCGACGAGTATGGCGTCGTCCACCGCATCTGGAAGCTCACCGACCCCACGCTCATCAACCTTGTCGTCACCGCGATGGCCGATAAGAAACTCATCATCGCCGACGGCCACCATCGCTACGAAACCTCCGTCGCCTACTCCAAGGAGCGTTCCAGCCAGTTGAAGCTTCCGCTCAACCAGCCCCGCGACGAGGAAGAGCGTCTCTCCCCCGGCAATCTTCCCGAGCCTCCCTTCCCCGAGGCGGCCATGATGATGACCTTCGTTAATATGGAGGCTCCCGGAATCACCATTCTCCCCACCCACCGCGTCGTCCACGGCATCGAGGGCTTCTCCTCGCCGGATTTCATCGTCCGTGCCAGTGCTTACTTCGACATCCGAGAGCTGGACTCACCCGACCTCGCCGTCCTGTCCCAGACCGAGCAAACAGCCTTCATCGCCGTCACCATTGACGGAAGCTACCTGCTCACGGCGAAGCCCGAGGCCATCGCACCCCTCCTCGCGGACCTTCCGCACCGCCAGGGCCAGCTCGACATTGTGCAGCTCCATCGCGTCGTCCTCGACAAGCTTCTCGGCCTCGACGAAGCGACCATTACACGCCTCGGCAGCGTCAGCTACCTCCGCGAGGCCGACGAGGCAGCCAAAATGGTCACCGAAGGAGACGCCAATATCGCCTTCCTCATCCGGCCCGTCACGCTCGAACAACTCAAGGAGGTCTCCTTCGCCGGGGACGTCATGCCGCAGAAGTCCACCGACTTCTACCCCAAGCTGCTCAGCGGGTTAGCTATCTATGCTCTCGACTAATGGAACGGGGTGAGGAGAGCAGATTTTCCTCACCCCACCCTCACAAAATAAAACGCTACCTGTCGTCAAATCCTTCCCCAAACCTGCCCGATTGCCCCCAGGCGCTACAGCATATCGCCCTCCAAACCCTTCTATTTCCATTGCCAGAGCAAATTTTCATCCCGTTTTGGACAGGAGATGGCTCATAATTTATGGGTAAGAAAGCAATACACATCAGCAGGCTCCACGGGCCCCTCTTTCTTTTAATTACATAAAAAGAAGCCTGCGCCAGAAAGCACGGACCTGATGAACTACGCTTTTCTTCCCGATCTCTCAGCGTTGACGATTCTTATCGTCATCCTGCTCTTGTTGCGTCGCCGCCATCCACAACGGCAGGTGAATCTCTGGTTGCTTGGTCTCTTCCTCACCCTGATCGAGTCTTCAGCCCACATCTTTTACGCCCCCGACGGACTGCCCATTACGGCGCTCCATACCATCGTGATCATCTGCTACCTGCTGGCAGGACTGGTCTTTGTCTGGGCCTCGGGCGACTACCAGCGCAGTGATAAGAAGAGCCTTCTCTTCCTCCTCATCAATTCCTTCCCTCTCCTAGGGATGGCCGTGATGTACGGGCTGCACCAGTTCCACGTCGCCTCCTTCATGCCGTGGATCGCATTCGGACTGGTCGCCGGAGTCGCCTCGTCCCTGTATCTGCACCGCAGTCCCCTGTACGCAACCTTACTGGCCATTGGCTGGATCTTCCTGGGGATTACCGCGTACGACGCAAAGTTCCGCGATGCCACCTACTGGAGCCTCGGCGTCGTCTACTCCATCGCCACGGTCAACTTCTACCGCAAGCTTCCGCGACGCAGCACCGGACGGCTTGCCATCGTCACCGGCTTTTGCATCTGGGCCTTCTTCTTCTTCCTGCATCCCTTCATCGTCACCTACCGCACCTACGCCGATATCGCCTCGCACGTCTGGAACATGCAGAAGTCGCTGATCTCCATCGGCATGATCCTGGTGATGCTGGAAGAACAGGTGAACTGCAATCGTTGGCTCGCCCTGCACGATGAGCTGACCGGCCTTCCCAACCGCCGTTCCTTCGAGGACCACCTTATCTCCTCGCTTGAGCGCTGCCGCCGCAACCACTCGACGCTGGCGGTCTTCATGCTCGATCTCGACGGCTTCAAGCAGATCAACGACACGCACGGCCACCATGCGGGTGACCAGCTTCTGCGCCACGTCGCCTCCAGCCTCACCGAGCATGTCAGCGGCTTCGACTCCATCGCCCGCCTCGGCGGAGACGAGTTCACCCTGCTGGCCTGCACGCCCAGTTCGACCGAAACCGTCGAGCTTCTCCGCGACTCCATCCGAGAGGCTACGGAAAAGCCCTTCGTCTTCGACGGCCAGACGCTTTCGGTCTCGGCCTCCATCGGCATCGCCCTCTTCCCCGAGGACGCAGACGACGCCACACGCCTTCTCCGCATCGCCGACCTGCGGATGTACTCGCTCAAGCAGGCCCGCACGCCGCTGCGCCACATCCGCCTCGACAGCGTCCCGGCGCTCACGGCCAGCGGACGCTTCCGCAGCCGCACCGCAGCCTCCGGGCACATGTAACCTCTACTGCTTGTGGCCGAGTCCTGACTGCCGCAGCGATTTGATGAAGATGCCTCCCACAACAGACCGCGCCTGGAAGCCCTCCTGCGCACCGGTCTTCGTGTCGTACCAGTCGGTCAGCGGCACGCGGGTCGGTGTTTCGTCCAGCCACTTGCCCAGAGGATCGGTCAGGGCATGGAAGGTGGCATCATCGTCAGCCAGCGTCGCCGTCCACAGCTCCCAGTCGAGCTTGGTGTAGTCCTTGCGGCTGTCGAGCGGAAGGCCATACTGATTGAGCTTTGTCTTGTAATACGCAAGCTCCGTGTTCTTCACCGACGCGGGAAAGAGCTTCAGCCCCAGCAGATCGTCCCACACCAGGTTGTACTTCTGGCTCCACGTGTTCGCAGAGTCGAACGCCAGCTTGTAGTGATCGCCCTCCTTCGCCAAGTCGATCCATTTCTTCGCCATCTGCTGAGCAAGAGCCGTGTACTCCGCGGCCAGCTTATTGTCGCCCACTCCCTTTGCCATCTCAGCAAAGGCCCCCAGGGCGTCGATCGCCTTGATCGAGAGATTCGCGTTGTGCGCGAGATGCCCCGCGAAGTCGTCGGTCGAAAGCTGGTTCTCCGGGTCGAGCCCCTTGTCCTTCAGATAAGCAGCCCACCGCACCAGCACCGGCCAGTACTGCTTTGCGAAATGCCAGTCGCCCTGAGCGCGCCCCATCGCCGCAATCATCAGCAGCATGTTGCCGCTCTCTTCGACAGGCATCTGGTCGTCTTCGGTCAGCTCGCCGCCACCGTAAACCTGCCCATTGGCCAGGGGATAGGTGCCGAGGTCATGCGGGGCGAAGGGAAACTTCCACCGCGCCAGCGAAGCATACTCCATCACAGGCTTCAGCTGCGCCTCCAGCAACGCCGGGTTGAAGTAAAGGAAGAACGGCGACGAAGGATACAGCACATCGACGGTCGCAATGCAGCCGTTGGAGAAGTTCTCCTTGGGGAACTGTAGCGGCGAGCCATCCATATCGGCGGCCAGTCCATTGGCCGCAAGCGTCTGCCGGAAGGCCAGCGTCGCCAGCCGCGCATAAACCGGCCCTCCGTCCTTCGTCAGCTTCTCCGTAAGCTGCCTGTCGTAAGCATCGGACTTCGACACGACCGAGGCATAGCCCTTCATCGCCTCGGTGAGCATCGCCCCCACGGTCTTACCGTTGCGAGCCCAGTAGGGTTTCAGCCTGCGATTCAGATACTCGATCGCAAGCGGCTGCGTGAAAGCAAGTCCCACGTGCCGCTCGACTGCCTGCGATCCACCGACCTGCAACTTCTCTGCAACAGCCACCAGAGGCGCTCGATTCCCCTGGCGCGGCTGGTCGAGATCGTCGTCCTGCGGGACACTGCCCGTCTTCAGAAACTCCGCCTGCGAGTTGGCCGCGGTCGAAGTCGTCGCGTCCGAGCCCGAGGGAACGACGAGGTGAAAGTATCCCCAATCGGCGCGAAGATTATCGCCCGCCCGCGCCAGCGCCCGCTGCTCAAGCGAGCCTACGCTCAGAATCTCAAGCCCCGCAGCCCGTCCGCGACGCCACGTTACCTGCTGGTCCGCCGTATCCACCGCGATGCGTGCCTCCACCCCTAGGTACAGCTCGACGGAGTGCTGCTTCCCATCGGCGGCAGACGCCTTCCATGTGAGATAGGTCACCGGCTGCGCCAGCAGATCGAGATCGGTGGGAATGCTGGGCGAAAGAAACGTCGCCTGCAACTGAACCCCCGCGGCTTCAAACATGTACACGGTCTGCGTCGGCGTGACGTGCAGCCCCGTTTGTTTCATCGCAGGCGTTGCGCCCGGTGTGCGCCCCATCCAGCGGTACGCCGTACCATCGATGCGGACAAGGCCGCGCATCGGCATCTCGGTTCCGGTCCAATGCTTCGTGTTCTGGTCGGTAAGGTGATCGGCCATCGACCAGACGCTGAAGTAGGGGTCGAAGGTGATGAGAGGAGTGGCCGGGTTGCGCTCATTTTGAGCGGAGGCAAACGACGAAACTCCAAGGAGTGCAGCCAAAGCAAGGGTCTTCAGGGCCATGCAGAGCAGCCTACCGCACAGCCCTTGTCTCCGACCAGTCCACAGAACAAAAAAGTTTTCAGATAAAACAAAAGGGCCTCCCGTTTCACACGACCCCATACAAGAAGTTAAACTTGCAAGTTTAACTTCTAACTAGATACTCTTATCCTGTGATGAAAAAGAACTCCACGCTCGAAGCAGGCGATCTCATCCACGCGGTCGGCCTGATCACACGCCGCGTCCGTTCGGAGTCCGGAACGCAGGATCTCGCGCTGAGCGAGGCCGCCGCGCTCAAACGCCTTGAAATAGACGGCCCGATGACCACAGCCGACCTTGCCCGTGCGGAGGGCATGAAACCGCAGTCCATGGGCGCGGTCGTAGCCTCGCTTGAGGAGGATGGTTTCGTCGAGCGACAGCCGCATCCAACCGACGGACGCCAGATGCTCCTTCGGCTGACCACAAAGGGCGCGGCCCTGCGCCGCAGCAGGAACGCCGCAAAGAGTAACTGGCTGACACAGGCGATCTCCAGGCTCGACAAGGACGAACAGGCCACCCTGCTTCAAGCCGCCGAGATACTCAAGCGCATGGCCGAGCAATAACAACCCTCACGCAGCAGGAAAGGACGCCCTCCATGATCTGGTATCAATACGTTGCAAGCTTCTTCGCAGGAGCATTTCTCGCGAACGTCGTGCCTCACTTCGTCCACGGCATCTCGGGAGACCGCTTCCCCACCCCCTTCGCCAATCCTCCCGGCCAGGGACTTTCCTCATCAACCGTGAATGTTGCCTGGTCGCTGGCGAACCTGGTCGTCGGCTACCTGCTGTTTCGCGCCGGCAACGTCGCCAGCCAAAGCCCTGCAACGCTGCTCGCCTTCCTCGCCGGAATCGCAGCAATCAGCCTGCCCATGAGCAAACATTTCACTCAAAAGGAAACACGGTAAAGCAAAGGAGATTTACACTCATCCCGCAGGTCATTTGCATCTCCTTGCAGGAGAGTTCCTTTGCCTCGACTCGCTGGATTTCCCGCGCTTGCCTACTCCATCTTCTCTCTCATCCTCTCTTCATCAGCCCGGACTCCTTCCGATAACTGGTGCGATCCCTCTCCTCACCATCGCGAGATGGTCTCTGTCGAAGAAGGAGTTCAGCTCGAAGTACTGGACTGGGGAGGCACGGGACGCCCGCTCATCTTCCTTTCAGGTCTTGGCAATACCGCTCATATCTGGGATAACTTCGCCCCCGGCTTCACGAAGAAGCATCACGTCTATGCCATCACACGCCGAGGATTCGGAAGGTCGACCCACACCGACACGGGCTACACTCCGGAGAGACTGGCCGACGACATTCTGGCAGTCATGGAACACCTCAAGATCGAAAAGCCCGTGCTGATAGGCCACTCCATCGCTGGCGAAGAACTCAGCTCCATCGGGACACGGTACCCGGAACGCGTGACTGCCTTGATCTATCTCGATGCTGCCTATACCTATGCCTTCTACGACGCCGCAGGAGACTACGAAGCCAACCTTGCCGATATACGACAGAAGCTGGACGCTCTTGCCAACAACCCCGGTGACACAACACGGATGGATCAGGTTCGGGCCGCGCTCCCACAATTTGAAGAAAACCTGAATCGCAAGGCGAACAGCGTAGAAAACCCTCTTCCTCCGAGATTCGGCCCCCCTACAAATGCAGACAAGGCCAGCTTTGCGGCCATGCTCAAACGAATGACCAACGTCGTGGGCGGGATTCCTCCCGAAGCAGAGATTCACGAGAGCTTCCAGTCAGAATCAGACGGAAGAGTCGGTCCTCCTACCTCAGCTCCCAGCGCTGGGGCGGCCGTTACGAAGAGCTACCAGCACTTCACCGCGCCGATCCCTCTCCCCATCCTTGCAGTCATGGGCTATCCGCAAACCAAAGGGCCGGACTTTCATCCTGACTCGCCCAAAAACATCGCAGCCGCAGCAGCCGCCGATGCTAACCAGGCCCGTCAGATCGACGCCTTTGAGAAGGGGCAGCCTACTGCGCATGTTGTCCGCATTGCCAATGCGAACCACTACATCTTTATTTCGAATGAATCTCAGGTACTGATGGAGATGAACCATTTTCTCTCCGGGCTGTCATAAGGCGGTTCAATATCCCCGGAGAAACCACTAGCTCTCCCCTGCCCGACCTTTTACACTCATCCCACAGGCCCATTTGCGCCATTCTGTAGGAGAGCCACCTCTTTGCCCCGAATCACCGGACTTCTCGGACTTCTCGTCTTCCTCGCGCTCGCCTACGCCTTTTCGACCGACCGCCGCGCCATCCGCTGGCGCACCGTCGCCTGGGGGCTTGGCCTCCAGATTCTCTTCGCCATCCTCGTCATCAAGTGGACCTTCGGACAGACCCTCTTGCACCTAGGCAGCAGCGCCGTCACCTCCCTGCTCGCCCACGCCGTCGATGGCTCGTCGATGGTCTTCGGCCCCCTCGGAACTCCCGGCAATCCCCTCGCCGTCTTCGCCTTCGCGGTACTTCCGACCATCATCTTCATCTCCGCGTTCTTCGCGCTGCTCTACCACATCGGCCTAATGCAGCAGGTCATCCGCGTCGTCGCGTGGCTCATGCAGCGCACCATGGGAACCAGCGGGGCTGAATCCACCAACGTCGCGGCTTCCATCTTCATGGGGCAGACCGAAGCTCCCCTCAGCATCCGCCCCTTCCTCGACGGCGCCACGCGCTCCGAACTGATGACCATCATGACCTCCGGCATGGCGCACGTCTCCGGCGGAATCATGGCCGCTTACATCAGCTTCGGCATCAACGCGCAGGACCTCCTCTCCGCCGTCATTATGACCGCACCCGGAACCATCCTCGTCGCCAAGATGCTCGTGCCCGAGACTGAGCAGCCCGCCACCGCGGGCACCGTCCATATGCCTCCCAACGAGGAGCACAAGAACGACAACTTCATCGCCGCCATCGCTCGCGGCACCATCGATGGCGGACAACTCGCCTTCAACGTCGGCATCATGCTCATCAGCTTTCTCGCGCTGGTCGGCCTGTTGAATGCGATGATGCTCGGCACGTCGAACTTCCTCTGGGCGCACGGAAACATTCCCTTCCCGCACTCGCTCAACTCTGTCCTCGGAGTCATCGGAGCGCCGGTCGCGTGGCTCATCGGCATCCCGTGGCACGAGGCTCCCGCCATCGGCAACCTGCTTGGCACCCGCGCCGTCCTCAACGAGTTCGTCGCCTACACGCAGCTCGGTCTTCAGAAGTCGCAGCTTGCGCCGCGCACCTTCTCCATCGCCACCTTCGCGCTCTGCGGCTTCGCCAACATCGGCTCCATCGGGATGCAGATCGGCGGCATCGGAGCACTGGTCCCGAACCGTCGCAACGATCTCGCAAAGCTCGGCCTTCGCGCCATGCTCGCAGGAACGATGGCGAACCTCATGTCGGCCAGCATCGTATCGCTGCTGATTCGTTAATCCGTCGCCTCGTAACCGCAATTATTTCCGCGAGTCAGACAACCCGAATCCCACAACAACATTTTTCTTAACCTGGCGTTTACCTGACTGAACGCTTCGCAGAGCACGCAACAGCGAAAGCGTCGAGTGAGGTCATGCAATGAAATCTCCCCGCCTCTTTGCCCTGCTTCTTGCCGCGCCTGTACTTTTCGTGGCCGGCTGCGCGCAACAACGTCCTTACGCTTACGCTCCAGCGCCTCCCCCGCCGCCCTACGCGGTTTCTCCGCTCATCGAGAGAGCCACGCATGAGGGTTTCCGCATTGGAGCGACCAACGGCGCTCGCGACTCTTACCGAGGCTACGGCTACCAGCCACGCCGCGACCGCGCCTTCCACGACGCCCCCGGATACGACCCCGGGCTCGGACCCTACGGCCCGTACCGCGACGCCTTCCGCAACGCATACCTCCGCGGCTACGACCAGGGCTTCCGTCGCGGATAACGAAACATGCGCGTGCAGATTCCCCACCCTGCACGCGCATCACACATCACCGAGCCGCTGAAGCCGCGGCAAACAACACAGCTTCCGACTCAGCTACCAGTTCCCCATCCACTCTTACCTCGGCACGGGCATCAAACAGCTTCTTCCGCTGCCGCACGACCCATGCCCTGATCTCCATCACGGAGCCGATCCGCACCGGCTTGTGAAAGCGCGTTTCGATCTTCGCCGTCATCGCGGGAATCTCCTGAAAGAACAGGCACCACCCAAAGGCCTCGTCCATCAAAGAAAAGGTCACGCCTCCATGCAGGAGGCCATTCCATCCTCCATGCTCTTTGCGTGCAATATATCGCGCGCGGCTTCCCATCTCGCCGTCGCGTTCGAAAGGGACCTGCAGGCCCATAGGATTCTCAGGACCGCACACATAACAGGTCGCATCCTTCGTTCCGGAAAAGCTCATAACCAACCACCTTCTTTTCCGAAGCTAAGATCCCGCGAGCATTATGTCCAATATATGAAATAGCTCAATCCATATTTTTAAAATATGGATTACTCCGTCACCTGTTCTATCTCAGTCTCGATCAGCCGAACCTTCACCTGGTTCCGCCCTGCGGTCTTCGCGTCGTAGAGAGCCTTGTCAGCCGTCACCAGAAACTCGTCAAAGAACGTCACCGTATCTCGCGGCCTGATCGTCGAAAGCCCAACGCTGATCGTGATGCTCGGCAGCGTTCCATCCTGATCTTCCCGGCGCAAGTTGGCGATCTTCTCGCGCATTCTTTCTGCGAACAGCATCGCGCCTTCGGTGTGTGTATTCGGCAGAAGAATGGCGAACTCTTCTCCTCCATAGCGACACACCAGGTCCATCGCTCGATGCGGAAGCGACGCCATCGCGTTCGCGATATCTTTCAACAGCCTGTCTCCCGCAGGATGCCCGTAGCGATCGTTGTACGCCTTGAAGTAATCGACATCGACCATCAGCAACGACAGTGGGGTCTTCTCGCGAATCGCTCGCTTCCACTCATCCTGTATGCGTATGTCGAAGGTCCTGCGATTCGCCAGTCCAGTCAGGGCATCCGTGCCCGCCAGCGTCTCCATCTTCTCGTGCGACTCGGCCAGACTCAGACGCAGCCGTTCGTTCTCTGCCAGTGCGGCGGCGCCAGCATACGCCGTTGCAATCATCGTCATCAGATAAAACTGCAGTAGATGAACCGGACTAACCGCCGAATTACCAGACAGTGAAAACGGTCCCCGTCTCTGCACCGTGAAGTAATCCGCAGGCAGCGAGATCAGAATGATGCTGATGGCACTGCCCGTCAACCCAAGCCGAAAGACTGCCAGCAACAACAGAGGAAAGAAGCAAAAGAAGATCGGATACGTAGTCTGGCGCGAGATCAGGTATCCGGCAAGAGCCGTTATCCCCCATATCGTGAGAGTCTCAGACGGCTTCTCCTGAAACAACCGCTGCAGCTTGATTCGCCGAACCGCCAGTACCAGCGGCGTCATGATGATCAGCCCCAGCACATCGGCAAGGTACCAGGAGCGAATACCATCGTACTGCAGGCCGTAGTTCACAAAAAAAGTTCCGCACTGAACCACCGCTGCCGAGAACATCGGCGTGATCATAGCCGCAATCAAAAACCGGATTAGTACTTTCGACCGCGATAGATCGGGCCTGCGGTCATCTCCCCAGCGAATAAAGAGTGCCGCTGGATAGACCTCCGCAACATTTGCCAGGGAATAGATTAACGACCTGCCAGGATTAAAACCCGTAAACATATGCAGGATTGCATTTGTAACGCTGGTCCAGATCAGGAACTGCGCCCACTTCTTCCGCCGCGAAAACAGCAGAATGCCAAGCAGGACGCCATTCGCAGGCCAGATGACATTGGAGTGGGCGATATAAGCCCCGAAGCCCACTCCTGCCATCGTCACTGCAAGGTAGATCAGGACAACGCCCAGGGTCGAATCGACAATACCGCTCAGCCATGAGATCAGAGAAGCAAGCCGCCCCCAATCCTCTATTTGAGGCTGGCCAGATTGGTCATACGAATCCATCGATCTCCCCAAAGCGGTAACACAAAGTACGGCTTCTACCCCAAATGGCACAGAGCGCACACCACGCCATTTGATAACTTACACAACATTCTGGATGTACCGCATCACCCTTTGGATGCAGCCAATCCCTCTTTCGTGGTATCCCCAGTCCTGCTCCCCCACGCGAGCCACCGACTTGCCATCCCCACGCAAATCCCCTAGTCTTCCTTTCGGATACAGCCAGTTTTCAGGAAACGAGATTGACCGCATGAGCCTTACTCGCAGAAGCTTCCTCAAGGTCGGCAGCCTTGCCGCCGCAGCCACCAGCCTCAACGTTTTGGCCGAGCCGGAACAGGCCTCAGCCCCCAAATCTCCCAACGACACCATCAACCTCGCCCTCATCGGCGCAGGCATCCAGGGGCAGGGCGATACCCGCTACGCCTTGCAGGTTCCCGGCGTCAAGCTGGTCGCCGTCGCCGACTGCTACGACGGTCGCCTCGCCCACGCCAAGGAGCTTTGGGGTTCCGGTACCGCCAATAACGTGGACCTCTTCACTACCCGCGACTACCGCGAGATTCTCGCTCGCAAGGACGTCGATGCCGTCCTTATCGCCACCCCAGACCACTGGCACAAACAGGCCGCCGTCGACGCCATGAAGGCGGGCAAGGACGTCTACCTCGAAAAGCCGATGATCCACCTGTACTCCGACGGTCCCGAGATCATCTCCACGGCGAAATCCACCAACCGCATCCTGCAGGTCGGCAGCCAACGCGTCAGCTCCATCGTCTACGCCAAGGCCAAGGAGCTTCTCGCCTCCGGAGCCATCGGCGAGTTGAACATGGTCTCCGCCTACTGGGACCGCAACTCCTCCATCGGAGCCTGGAACTACTCCGTGCCGCTCGACGCCAGCCCCGAGACCTGCGACTGGCCTCGCTTCCTCGGCACCGCTCCGAAGATCGCCTGGAACCCCGAGCACTTCTTCCAGTGGCGCAAGTGGAGCGCCTACGGCTCCGGCGTCGCGGGCGACCTCTTCGTCCATCTCTTCAGCGGAACGCACTTCATCACCGGATCCAACGGCCCCACCCGCGCCATGGCTACCGGTGGCATCCGCTTCTGGAAGGACGGGCGCAACGCTCCCGACGTTCTTCTCGCGCTCTTCGATTACCCACAGGGCTTCAACCTCAGCCTCCGCGTGAACTTCGTCGATGGCGGCAACGAGGGCGAAGGCTTCCTCTTCACCGGCTCTGAAGGAACGATGGAGATCAGCGGCCAGACCGTGACCGTGACCCGCGTTCCCCGCGAGACGGAGCCCGGCTACAGCGTCTCTACCTTCACGAACGAGATGCAGCAGAAGTACCTGCAGCAGTACCGGCAAAAGTATCCGTCCACCCAGCCGACCACTCCGCCCTACAACGCCATCGAGAAGTTCTCCGCCCCCAAGGGATACGCGGACAACTACTCGCACTTCAGCAACTTCTTCACCTCCGTCCGCACGCGCCAGCAACCCGTTGAAGACGCTACCTTCGGCTTCCGCGCCGCCGGGGCTGCCCTGTTGAGCAACGTGAGCCTCGAACGCGGCGAGGTCGCCAAGTGGAACCCCGAAACCATGAAGCTTGCCTGATGCTGAACTTTCGGTCGCCTGTGCTGCACTCAGTTGTGCAGCACAGGCGACCGCCAGCCATCATCATGTACCGGGTCTTAGGCAAACTTGCGGAAGCCCACAAGCGCCAGTCCCAGCATTCCGGTTCCCATCAGTGCCAGCGAAGCCGGTTCAGGAACAGCACCGCCGACAGGGGGAGGAACGATAACCTGTCCCTGCTCTCCGAAGTGGAGGTTGTCGATTGCGAATCCGGCAGGCTCATCTCCCACCAGCGAGAACAGTAGACCGCTGATCTGCGCGGAGCCGTCCGACGTTACCAGTCCAAGGAACTCGATGCCCGTAATTGAGTTCTTGACCTGTCCGATGACATTTCCATTCGCGTCAAACGCCGTAATTGCAGTGCTTGCGACTGAATCGAAGTATCCGCCGTCAAGCCCCACGCCAGCCTGCGGGGTCGAGAACAGAATTGCAATTGAGCCATTGAATTGCGGTGTCCCCGAAAGAACCGGCGAGGTCGGGTTCGATCCATCACCAGCAATAAAGGTGCTCGGCGAGGCTGGGTCGATCGAAAGCGGTCCGCCCGGATTGCCCAGAACGCAGCCTGAGACGGCCGCGCCCGACGGGCAAGCCCCGGGGGTTACTGAACCAGGCGTCTGCCCTGCAAAGTAGCCGCCGAAGCTGACGTTCGGCGAACTGACGCCGCCGCCATACTGAGCCGGGGCATAGGTCGGGTTGACCGTACCCTGTGGATATTCGCTAAAGGTGATCAGACCGGCACCGGCCTGAAAGGCGGACTGGTCGATTTGAACAATATCGGCAGACGCTGCCACACTCGCCAGCGCCAAAGTAAGTGCTCCCACAAACGCAGAGATCCTTCGCATAAAAGCTCCTCAGATACGCATTTTTGTTCGTCGAAGATGGCCCGAGGGAAATAACTCCATGCAACCAGAAAACGGTGGTCGCGCGAGTTACCGTACTCATAAAGGCAACTGAGAGGCCAAAGCAAAACCCTTTTATTCATAGGAACATTGCCCATATCCGGCACAGATTCCGCAATATATTGCAGGGCAAACTGAAAAATCCCGTCTTCTGTACCTTCCGTTTTCTCTCTTTCCGGGTCGAATCGCGCTGGTCCGTCCATCCGAAGTATGATGACTGGGGCAACCACTGCCGTATCAAGCAACACAGGACACCAACCCACTTGATGACTCGAATCTCGCGCCTCGTCTTCGCCGCCCTTCTCGCAACCACCTCCCTCACTCGCGCGCAGGCTCCCGTGCCGCAGGACAAGCCCATTCGAGTCGTCATCGTAGGCCTCGTCCACGGACACGTCCTGGGCTTCCTCCGCGACCTTCCAAAGAACCCCGCCGCCCAGCTCGTCGGCATCGTCGAGCCCGACACCGCCCTCTCGCAGAAGTACGCCGAGCGCTACCACCTCGACCCGTCGCTCTTCTCCACCGACCTTGAGAGCACGCTGACCTCGAAGCATCCCGATGCCGTCCTCGTCTACACCACCATCAAGGACCACCGCCGCGTCATCGAGGCCGCCGCAAAGCACAACATCAGCTCGATGGTCGAAAAGCCCCTCGCCACCACGATGGAGGACGCACTCGCCATCCGCAAGGCCTCTCGTGAGCACCACGTCAACGTGCTCGTGAACTACGAGACCACCTGGTACACCTCGAACACCGAGGCCATCCGAGAGGCCGAGGCAGGCAAGCTCGGCGACCTCCGCAAGGTCGTCGTCCACGACGGGCACGAAGGCCCCAAGGAGATCGGCGTCGGCCCCGAGTGGCTCCCCTGGCTCACCGACCCTGTCCTCAACGGCGCGGGCGCTCTCTTTGACTTCGGCTGCTACGGCGCGGACCTGATGACCGTCCTCAAGCACGGGCGGGTTCCTGACTCCGTCACCGCTGTCGCCCAGACCGACAAGCCCGGTGTCTATCCCAAGGTCGATGACGACGCGACCATCATCCTCCACTACCCCGGAACCCAGACCGTCCTGATGCCCTCGTGGAACTGGCCCTTCGCCCGCAAGGACATGGAGGTCTACGGCGCGACCGGCTACGTCATCACCGTCGGCCTCGACGGTCTCCGCACACGCTACAAGGGTGAGAAGACCGAGTCCACCTCCACCGCCCCGGCGCTCGCTCCCGAGCAGCACGACTCGCTCGCGTATCTCGCCGCCGTGCTGCACGGCAAGGTGAAGCCCGAAGGCGACCTCTCCTCGCTCGACACCAACATGGTCGTCATGCAGATCCTCGACGCGGCTCGCACCTCCGCGCAGACCGGACGCACCGTGCAACTCAAGCCGCTCGCGCAGTAAACCGACTGTCGGCTGCAAACGCAAAAGGCCCGGCCTCATACAGAGGCCGGGCCTTTTGCGTTCTCGAAAGCTTACTTCGCGAACGTGTACGAAGGATCGAAGGTCAGCTCCCTCACCCAGATGTTGCGAAAGCTGATCGGCTCGCTCTTGTCTCCATGAGCCTGCAGCTTGATCGGAGCGCGGTCATACGCCTTGTAGAACGGCTTCCCCACGTACACCGTCTGCCCCTGCACCTCGAAGTGGTTCTGCACCACCACGCCGTTGAAGAAGACCGTCACGTAAGCCGGGGTCTTCAACGAACCGTTTTCGTTGAACCGCGGAGCCGTCCAGACCACGTCATACATCTGCCAGTCGCCAGGCTTGCGCGAAGGCGTTGCCAGAGGAACCGCCTGCTTGTAGATCGAGCCCGCCTGTCCGTTCACGTACGTCTTGTTGTTGTAGTTGTCGAGCACCTGCAATTCGTAGCCAGCATCCCCCGACCCCAGGGAAGCCAAAAAGACGCCGCTGTTGCCGCGTGCCTGGCTCGTGCCTTCGATCGTCGTCGGAATCTTCCATTCGATATGGAGCTGATAGTCCTTGAAGGTCTTCTTCGTCTCGATGTTGCCGACGCCTTTTTCCTTGCTCACCTTCAGCGTGCCATTCTCCACGATCCACTGTGCCGGCGTGTGGTCCTGCGCGCTCACCCACTCATCCTGATTTTTGCCATCGAACAGGATGACAGCATCCGACGGCGGATCGGCGTCGGTCTTTCCGGGGGTTACAGTCGGAGGCACGGGGGCATACACCTCCGTATCCTCGTGCTTCATCTGGGGCTCAGCCTGTTGCGCGAAAGCAGGCGCGGCAACGGCCATCATGGAGGCGACGAGAAGGGACTTGGCAGTAAGGTTTCGCATAGTCACTGTTGAAGATACCCATCCCGCCTCAACCCGGCAAGTTTGCCGCCACCTTTCCCATAAAAAGCAAACCTCCCGCGAGATCGAAAGATCCAGCGGGAGGTTTGCTTTGCAGCCAGCCACATCGTACGGGTTCAGGATGTTATCGCGGCATGGGAATCGAAACCGCCTTACCCGCGCCGCGCTCTGCGATCCAAAGCGTATTGCCCGCAGGCTCTACCCCGGTCGGGGTCTTCAAGCCTTCCTGCAGAACCGTAACGCTCGCCTTGTCTCCCGTGATCGTCAGGGCGGTAACCTTTCCGCTGCCATTCTCCGCGACGAAGATCTTCCCATTCGCGGCACGCATTCCATCTGGTCCCTTCACCGGCTGGTCCATCCAGATATCGACCGGCTGACCGGGCTTACCCGACACATCCACCGGAATGCGATACAGCTTGTTGAAGACCACGTTGTTCACATACAGCACACCGTCGAGGAAGGTGATGCCGTCGATCCCCGACAGCACGCGGTTCTCCATGAACAGCTCCGGCGTCGTAGCGCCCGCCTTCAGCTTGTAGATCTTTCCGTTGGCCGTATCCGTCACATACAACGCCTTGTCCGGGCCGATCGCGAAGTCGTTGCATACCGTGTTGTCCCCCGGCAGGTCCCAGCGAATCTTCGCAGCCCCGGTCGTGAGATCGAAGCTTCTCAGCGTCGTGTGCCGCTGTGCGGGAGTCGTGTTCGGAACCGGCGTCAACTGGCACGCCCACAGCGTGTTCGTGGAAGCCTCAGCCAGCATGCCGAAGAAGAACGTCCCGGGAGCCTCCGATGAGGCGTCGATGAACTTCTCGGCGGTCTTCGCTCCCGGACGCACCTTGTAGACGAACGGCGAGCTAGCGCTGCCGACGATCAGCACACCTCCCGGAGCCACGGTCAAGCTCTCCGGTTGCGACTTCTCATCGGCGATCAGAATCTCAGCGGCGGACGCGGCCTGCACAAACCCTGCGGCCAGAACAGCGCATACGGCAAGACGTCGAACATTTGCAATCAACATCGTCAAATCTCCCCCATCTTCGATCCTCTGTCCAACCCATCCATCATGGATGCAGCTTCAGCGATCGAAAGAAATAACGAAAGCTCTGCTTTGTAAGCCGGTCCAGTATATATACGAAGAGAAAAGGTTCGCCTCCCCCCGCAATTCCTTCAGCACATCAGCCGTCGGTTATCGAGAGGTCTCCGCAGTTCCTTTGCCGTCTGTCTCCATCCCCAGCGCCTTCCCCGTGCTCTCCGCCGCGCCTCCCAGCGCCTTTACGACACTCCGGTAGCTCTTCGACAAGGCATTGCCGGTATTCTTCTGCGCCTTGTCGAGCGCCCTGCCCGTATGGTCGTTTGCGATCACCAGGGCGGTATCGGTGCTCCGACCGCCAATCGCAATCCCGTTGATTGCGGAGTTTCCTCCATAGATCGCCGCCTGTGCCGGACGCTTCGACGGATTCGCCCACGCGATATCTGTCTCCGGGAGCCTCTCCAGTCGCTCCACCCTTACGTCGAGAAAGTCGCTGCGACGCATCTTGTCGGCCAGGGGCCACTGCTTCGAGGCCACCCACACCGCTCCATCGTCAGGATGCGAGAGCTCGCCCAGGTTGACGATCTCGCCCGGCTTCATCTCCTCCATCGCTTCGCAGCGATCTCCGCCACAGCCATAATGACAAAGCTCCGCGTTCAGAAAAGAGGCGTGCTTACCGGGAGAAACCCACACCGTCGCACCCTTCTCCTCCGCATCGAGGGTTGAGGCCCGCGTAATCTGGCTGGCATCGCAGACCGTGTCCTCATGCGCGGCCGCATACCAGTACACGGCGCGCCACTCTGACCTCTCCTCGGATACGGATTCGTTCCGCAGCAGCACCGCGACATGCTCCGCATCGAGCGCGTGCCCCATCTGGCCGCAGTCCTGTCGCCACAGGTGGTAGAAGTGCAGCTCGACCTCGTCCGCATCCTGCCCCGCCTTATTTCCGCGCAGCGTAATCTCATCCCGAACCATCGCGGCCTTGCTTCGCCGCCGAGCCCGCGGAAACGCCTGACCGTACACCGTACCATCGTCCTCGACCACGGTCGGCACAGCCAGACCCGGCTCAAACCGCGCTGGCTTCACGGAACAATCCTGCTTGCCGATCATCCACCGGGGCTGAAACTGCTTCAACAGCTTCGCCTCCAGCTCATCGCTCAGGCCATCGCGGTCGCTGTCAGGTAGAAACTTCATCCCCTGCGCCGCGACCGACACGACGGAGCAACACAGTACCCCCACCACCAGGAAGCGGTTCATGGCTCATTGTTTCTTCCCCCATCTTTTCTGTCCAATCGCCGCGGGGAAATAAAGCCTGCAAATCCGCCGAATCCCCCACCCCACTCGCTAAACTATTATGAGAAATCTCAGAACAAGCCTCCGGCCACTTTGCAGTCCCCTCATCAGGACCGCCCGCCAGAGGTACGGACCTAAGTCCTTGTTTCTAAGACGTCGCACGAATCAAGCAGGGGGAAGCAGTACATGGCAGCAGTACCGACAGAGGATCTTTACATCAGGGCCAGGGCGGCGGCCGAATACATCCGACGCCTCTCCCCCCTTCAGCCCCGGCTGGGGCTCATCCTCGGTTCCGGCCTCGGCGACTTCGCCTCGAAGGTCGAGAACGCCATCACCCTCCCCTACTCCGAGATTCCTCACTTCCCCCTCTCCACCGTCGTCGGACACTCCGGCCATCTCCTCCTTGGCACCATCGCTGGAGTTCCTGTCGCCGTCATGCAGGGCCGCGTCCACGCCTACGAAGGCTACTCGATGGAGCAGGTCACCTTCCCGATGCGCGTCCTCGGGCTTCTCGGGATCAAACACCTCATCGTCACCAACGCTGCGGGAGGCATCAACACCGGCTACGGACAGGGAGGCATCGTCGCCATCTCCGACCACATCAACCTCACCGGACAGAACGCCGCCGTCGGTCCCAACGAGCCCCGCTTCGGCCTGCTCCCTGGCTCGGGCCAGCGCTTCTTCGACATGACTCAGGCCTACTCCCCCGCCCTGCGCCAGTTCGCCATTGCAGAGGCCACAAAGCAGGGATGGGAGCTTCCCGAGGGCGTCTACCTCGCCGTGCTCGGCCCCAGCTACGAGACGCCAGCCGAGATCCGCGCCTTCCGCACCCTCGGGGCCGACCTCGTCGGCATGTCCACCGTCCACGAGGTCATCATCGCCCGCCACATGGGAATCGAGGTGCTCGGCCTCTCTGTCGTCACCAACATGGCCGCCGGAGTGCTCGACCAGCCCATCGACCACGAGGAGGTCATGGAGATTGGCCGCCGCATCGCGCAACGCTTCACCGGCCTGCTCACGGCTCTCATTCCGCAAATCGCTGCGGTATAGCCCACCTCGGTATAAAGTTCTGAAATCGTAAGAATCGCCCCGGAAAGGAAGCCGTACTTGCAAGATCAACCCGCGCTGCAACTCACCCTGCCGCAGCGCCCGCTCATCCTCGGACTCGGAGGCTGTTCCGGCTCCGGCAAGACGACCCTCGCTCGCGAGCTGACCGCGCAGCTCTCCGCCACGCTGCTGCCGCTGGACTTCTACTACCGCTGCCTCAGCCACCTTCCCTTCGAGGAGCGAGCGCTACACAACTTCGATCACCCGGACTCGCTCGAGCACACGCTGCTGGTCCAGCACATCGAAGACCTCGCCGAGAACCGCAGCATCGAGCGGCCCATCTACGACTTCACCACGCACACCCGCATCCCCGACCGTACCGAAACCATCGCACCCGCGCCGGTCCTGATCGTCGAAGGTATCCTCGCCCTGCACTACCCCAGGCTGCGCGGACTTTACAACTTCAGCATCTACGTCAACGCTCCCAACGAGATCTGCCTCAACCGCCGCATCTACCGTGACATGCGCGAGCGAGGCCGCACTGAGAAGAGCGTCCGCGCCCAGTTCGAAGCCACAGCAAAGCCGATGGCCGAGACATACGTGATCCCCTCCGCGCAGCACGCGACCATCACCGTCGAAGGAACCGAAGCTCTCGACTGGTCGGTCGAGCAGGTTTTAGATCGTCTGCATCATCTCGGTCTGGTGCGCTCGCGACACAGAATCTCCTGAGGCGAGCGAGAGGTCGGCGACCATCTCCACAATGCTCTGCCGCGCCTGCTCCGACAGCACGAAGCGGTCATCGCGAGCCTCGACCACTTCGCCGAAACGAACTTTTGCCCGCACGCCACTCGCCCCGGCCAGCCGGAACAGGTGAGGAGCCAGCAGGGCGTCTCCCCACCAGCAGACATCGTCCGCAACCGTCGCCTTCGCATCGTCGATGGAGTAGCTCAGCGCAGCCGTCTGCAACGGAACACCTTCGTTCAAAACCGAGTGAAAGAGTCCGCGCCGGAACGGAAGCACCTCCGAAGCATTGGTCGTCGTGCCCTCGGGAAAGAACAGGACCGGAAGACCGCTGCGGTACGCCTCGGCCATCGCACGGTTCACACCGGGATAGGTCGGCGGTCCGCCGCCACGCACGACATAGACCGTCCCCGCCTGGCGCGTGAGCCAACCGATCACAGGCCATCGGCCCACCTCATCCTTCGCCACCATCGCGAAGGGCCGGATCGCCGAGTAAAGCAGAATGTCGAGATAGCTGAGATGGTTCGAGACGACAGCGCCCGTCTGCGGCAACTCCCCCTCGACGCTCCAGGTCACCCCGAGCGCTCGGACGGTGCGGCGGCAGAAGCGATGCATCCTGTACGCTCCCTCAGCCGCGGTGCGCGCAGGCCGAAAAAAGAGGTCAACAGCAAGAGCCAGCAGCAGCATCACAACGTGCAGGATTCGCCAGATGGCACGAAGAGAACGCACTCAACAGCCCTCTAGGAACCTCGCCGCCACTCGCGGATGCAGCGTGTGGAGATCGAGAACCGTGAGGAAGTCGATGGTGCGGAACTCGCGGTCGATGGCAGGCTCGCCGCAGATCTTCGCTCCGATCGCGAGATACGCGCGAAGCAGCTTGGGAGCGCGCTGCTCGGCCACCTCGCCTTCGGGGCGCGGCATGGCGTAAGCAGGCGTGGGAACGGTCAGGAGATGAGGTTCAACCATGAATTCTTCAAGCGATGCATAGACCGCGTGGCCCATCTCAGGATCGAGCGAGTTCAGAGAGCAGCAGCCCATCATGTAGCGTCCACCGTTGGCCAGCGAGTACCGCGCTATGCCGCGCCACAGCAGATGCAGCACCTCGGAGGAGCGGTGATCGCGGTGGATGCAGGCGCGTCCCAGCTCGACGATCTGGCTGCGCATCGCCTCGTAGGGAGCGAAGCAGAACTCCTGCTCGCTGTAGTAACCGAAGTGGCGGCCCGCAACGTCTCCCATCTGCAGGCGGTATGTTCCGACAATCGCGCCGGTTGCGCGCTCTTCGACGATGAGGTGGTCGCAGACGTCGTCGAAGCGGTCCTTGTCGCAGCCGTCCTCGTATGCGGACTCAAGCCCCTCATTCATCTCAAGATTGAAGACGATAAAGCGAAGACGGTAGGCGGCGGTGCGCTCAGCCTCGGTCAGCGCGAGACGCGCTACATAAGGTCCGGCTTCGAGACGAATATCCTTTCGTGCAGGCAGTTCATAAGCAACCGGTGGGGCCAGAGAAAAAACCAGGGAAGAAATTTCATTGATGCTGACCATCGACTCTCCTTGAACCCAGGATGAATACCGTCGTGGTCAGTCTGCTTTGATTTCTGTTACAGGATGTTCAACCTAAATGAAGATTCGTTGAATCAGAAATGGTGCACCAACTCAGTTCCCTTATCGGAGCGTCCAAGTCCGGCGACCGCAACCCATGCCTCTTCTGCGGCTTGCTTGCGATTGTTCAGGTCCGAGGCGAAGACAATGGGAGCATCTGCGAAGTGAACCTCGGCGCGAATGCCCTTCAGCCCCAGGATGCGGAGAATGTGGGGGAGTAGGGAGATGTCGTCTCCCCAGCAGACCTCCTTCTCGACGGTCGCGCCGCCATTGTCCGCGTCGAGGTGGTAGTAGATGTGCGCTGCCGTCACCTCCGAGCCCGCATTGCGGACCTGCGACAGAAGTCCGCCGTGAAACTTCAGCATCTTCGTGCCGTCTGTCGTCGTTCCCTCGGGAAAGAAGACTACGGGAAGCCCCGCTTCAAAAGCGGCCTCGACCCCGGAGCGCGCTTTTAGAGCGGAACCACCGTGGCCTCGCGCGACAAAAACGGTTCCCGCCATCGTTGCCATCCAACCGACGACGGGATAGCTGGCGATCTCAATCTTCGAGACGAAAGCGCAGGGGTGCAGAGCAGCGTAGGTGACGATGTCGAGATAGCTGAGGTGGTTTGAGATGACAGAGCCATGCTCAGGAAAGTTGCCAACAACATCAATGCGAACACCCAGCCCGCGAAGAGCAGAGGCGGCAAAGCGGTGCAGCCATTCCGCTCGGCCCTGCTGCGTGGGAGGCCTCTTAATCAGCAGCTCCAGGGAAAACTTTACGAAGTACGCGAGGAGCACGAAGCTCCTGTAGATCGAACGCAGAAAACGCACCAGCCTTTATTCCTCCCACGGGGATGCGGCGAAATCTCCCTCGGGCAGTCTATCCTGAGTTCAGTGGACACAGAGACAGCAGAGCTGGAACAGCCCCCCGCGAAGGGCATCTTGCACCGACGATTCGTGCAGCCCTTCCTCGCCCTGCTCGACCTTGGAACCTCCCCCGAGCGGCTGGCATGGAGCATCGCCGCCGGTCTGCTGATCGGGATCAATCCGCTGCTCGGCACAGCGACGACCCTGTGCTTCCTGATTGCGCTGGCTCTGCGTCTGAACCTCGCGGCCTCCCAGCTTGCCAACTACGCGGTCTATCCGTTGCAGATTCTACTGGTGGTTCCTTTTCTGCGAGCGGGAAGCTTCGTCTTCCACACGGCTCCGATTCCCCTGTCCCGCAGCGGCCTGCTCGCTGCTGCACGGCAACACCCTCTTGAGCTGATGCGCAGCATCTGGCTGTGGGAGTGGCACGCACTCGTGATCTGGGCCGCGTGCTCGGCGATGCTCGCGCCAATACTCTTTCTCGCGCTGACGCCCCTACTGCGAAGGCTGCAAGGAAGCGGGAGTGAGTTAGAGAAAGTGGCCTAAGGAGCCGCCATTCTGAGTGGGGTGCAGCGGAACGAAGAATCTCAGCATTTCGCTCTTGCCCGGAAGAGTGCGGAAGAGATGAAAGACAAAAGCAGATTCCTCCGCTCTGCTACGGAATGACAAGTTCAAAAAAGGGCGGCCACGGGATGCATCCTGCAAGCCCACATCTGGCGATAAAGTCGCCAGATATGGGGCACCCGTCTTAAAATCTGCTGCGGAGGAAGCGGCCTAGCTGCCGTGGTACTCCTCGACCGGGTCGGCGCTGCGAACCCACGCCGTATAGATCATGTCGCGCAACTCAATCGCACCGGCGGCGAGACGCTCTTCTGCGAAAGCCTTGCCCTCGGGAGTTCCTGCTCCATTGAAGCCTCCGGCCTTCTCAAGCTGGTAGGTCTTCTCCACCAGCGTCGCGGAGTGGCGAAGGTAGCTCATGTAATCGGTCCACTCGTCCCCCAGCAGCTTCGGCTGCGAGGCCGCAACCAGCGGGGCGACCTCCGCAGGCTTGATGTTCGCCGTGACGAACTGCGACTCGAAGACGTAGTGAATCTTGTGCTCGGTGGTGTAGCCGTTGGGGTTCGCCCCGGTCCAGCCGTTGTACTTGCTGGTGACGTGCAGCGGCTGCGAGCCGTCGGCGACGTAGTGGCCAAGCCATGCCGCGTAGAAGAGGATCGCGGTCTCGGCGGGCTTCGTATCTTTTCCTGCGGCAAGCAGGTGGCGGTACTCGCGCATACCAACCTTTAGGCGCTGCCAAACCTCTTCGGTCACGTAAGGCTGAAGCCCAGCCTTCTCGGGAGTGAGCGCCATATCCGGATGCGCGACCTGCGCCTGCGCGAGTGCACGGATGTAGTCGAAGCGCTTGCGAGGAAGCGTGCCGAGGATATCGACTTCTTCGAAGTCGATAAAGTGCTCGGAGGCCTGAGCATCGCCAAGCTCCGGCTCGGCTCGATTGCGCCAGCGGTCAGGCTCCGGTCCGAGGTACTCCATCGTGTCGAGCGCGTTGCCATTGCGGAGGAAGGCCGGGATGTCCTCCGGAAGGTACTTAGCGGCCAGGCGATTAATCATGCGATGACCGTCGCCTCCCCAGGCAAACGAGGGCTGAACAGTCATCCACGGCACCAGCGCAGAGGCCACGACAAAACGCATCACACGAGCAAACTTAGACATAAATCGAGTATATCGGCCCAAGTTTGACAGACTGGTTACGGTGTATTTGAAAGGGCAGGCTTCAGCCATGCCCCGTCAAATCCCCTAGACGAGCGCCTCGGCAAGATGCACCGCCCGTGTGCCAAAGACGCGGCGATAGCGCTCGATCTCATCGGCGGGGCCGGTCGATTTATAGGCGTTGTCGCTCAGCTTCACGGCGGGCCTCCCTTCAACCGTCATTACCTTGCAGACCAGGCTGATCGGCTCGAAATCGTGCTCGCCGCGTGGATGGCAGCCACGGAAGTCGTTGGTCAGAAGGGTTCCCCAGCCCGCGCTGAAACGAATGCGTCCCTTGAAATAAGCATCGAGCGAGAGGATGTCGTCCACGTCCAGCCCATCGGAGGCAATCAGGCGCTTGCGGCTGGCGTCGCGGCCACGCGACATCAGCCACGCAATGTACTCGTCCCCGGCGACGAAGGGGTCCTTCGAGTCGCAGCGCTGGCCCGTCCAGTCGGCGACCCAGTCGGGCGCGCCTTCGAGGAATTGCGTGGTGCCAAAGGTGTCCGGCAGCAGGATAAGCAGCTCGCCGCCGTAACTCTTCTGCCACAGGTCGAGCACGCGGTACTGTGACTGGCGCAACTCCTCATCGGAGTTCGAGAGCGCGGCCAGCGCCATGGGAAGCTCGTGCGCATTGGTTCCCATGGCTTCAAGGTCGTGCTTGTAGGCAAGGTAGGTGTTCGAGGTGCCGGAGAGGCTCGGGCCAATCCCGGCACGCATGGCCAGAACGGCGTACTCCTGCCAGAGGAAGGAGTGACGGCGGCGAGTTCCGAACTCGGAGATGCGGACGTCCGGGACCTGGCGCAGCTTCTCGATCTTCTCCCACAGGCGGGTCTTGGCGCGGGCGTAGAGGATGTCCAGCTCCAGTTCGCTGAGCTTGCCGAGAGCGGAGCGGGTCTTCATCTCGCTAAGCAGGGCGAGGCCGTAGATCTCCCACATGGTTACCTCGGTCCACAGGCCGGAGAAGCGCAGCGTGAGCTGGCCATCGTGCTCGGTGACCTCGTAGTCGGAGAGCCGGAAGTCGTTCTCCAGCCACTCAAGAAAGGAGGGCTCGAAGATGCTGCGCGTGCCGTAGAAGGTGTTTCCGGCCAGCCAGATCAGCTCGCTCCTGCGGAAGCGGAGCTGGCGAACGTGCTCCATCTGCTCGATCAGGGCGGCGGCGGGGACGTGCTCGGCCAAGCGGACGGAGACAGTGCGGTTGGTCGTCTCCGAGGTGACGTGGATCTTCGGGAAGTTCTTCCAGATGAACTGCAACATCAGCAACTTGTAGAAGTCCGTATCCAGCAGCGACCGGACGATGGGATCGAGCTTCCAGTTGTGGTTGTGGGCCCGTTCGGCCAGGTTGACGTTCATGCCTTCCAGTCTCACCCTTCCCGGACGCTTGGGCAATCCCCCAGCGAGGCTCCCTCCCTGCCGGCGGCGCACTAAAATTCACACAAATCCGCATTGTATGCAGGTTTCGGCTTGGTATTCTATGGGAGCTATGCTCACGAAAAAAGAACTCCTTACCCAGCGCATCCAGCACATCGACATCACGCAGCACAACGTCGTTGCCCTGGTCGATGCCATGCAGTCGATGGCCTTCAGCTCGCGTGATACCGCCCGCGCTGCCTCGATCTACGAGATGATGCTTCAGGACACCGAATGCGGCGTCGTCCTTTGCCTCGCCGGATCGCTGATCTCGGCCGGCCTTCAGAAGGTCATCCTCGACCTGGTTCGCAACAACATGGTCGACGCCATCGTCTCGACCGGAGCCAACATCGTCGATCAGGACTTCTTCGAGGCCCTCGGCTTCTACCACTACATCGCCAGCGATGAGTACAAGTACGGCCACGAGGACGGCGTTCTTCGCGAGCTGATGATCGACCGCATCTACGACACCTTCATCGACGAGGAAGAGCTTCGCGAGTGCGACGAGGTGACCCACCAGATCACGAACTCGCTCGATCCCCGCCCCTACAGCTCGCGTGAGTTCATCCGCGAGATGGGCGCTTACCTCGTGAAGAACGGCAAGACCCCCAAGGACGGCGGCAAGGACTCCATCGTTCTGGCCTGTTACGAGAAGAACGTGCCGATCTTCTGCCCGGCCTTCTCGGACTGCTCGGCGGGCTTCGGTCTGGTCGCCCACCAGCATGCTCGCCAGGGACAGCCCTCGGTCGCCATCGACTCGGGCAAGGACTTCTACGAGCTGACCCAGCTGAAGATCGCCAACCCGACCACCGGCCTGCTGATGGTCGGCGGCGGCGTTCCCAAAAACTTCGCGCAGGACATCGTGGTCGCAGCCGACGTGCTCGGCGTCGAGGCTTCGATGCACAAGTACGCGATCCAGATCACTGTGGCCGACTCCCGCGACGGCGCTCTTTCGGGCTCGACCCTGAAGGAAGCTTCGAGCTGGGGCAAGGTCGATACGACCTACGAGCAGATGGTCTACTCCGAGGCCACGATGGCTCTGCCGCTCATCGCGGGCTACGCGTACCACAAGAACGCGCAGGCCAAGCGCACCGGCAAGAACTGGGCCAGCATTCTGGACAAGGTCGCCGTCTCGGCGTAACTTCAGGCACGCTTCACCGAAAAAGCCACCCGCCGCGGGTGGCTTTTTTAGGGCTCCGATTCCTTTTGAGGAACACCTTCCAGCCCGACGCTGCCCATTTTGGTAATTACCCCTTTGCTGCTATTGACTTGCAAGATTACCCCGTGTTTTGAGTCTCCTGCGGAATTTTTCTCTCTGTCATTCTCGAGATGCAGGTTACTTCTTTAAGGCATTCCGACATCAAAATGAAAAGACGAAGCACATGAGACTCTGAAGACCTTCCCCCAGGCCCATTCATTACTAGGTTCCCGGCAATTCGGTATACCATTTACATGGTTAAATAGCCGTCTGCCTCTCATTGTTTGATTTCTGCGAAGGAAATCCCGCTTTCATTTATCGCGGCCAGGGTCGCTAAGGTCAGAACGTCATGCATACGCTTCTGGTTCCAGGAATTTTGTCGCTGTTTGCGGTCTGCGGAGTGCTGCTGTTCGCCTTCCTTCGGGAGCGCCGGATGATACGCAGTCTTGCGGAGCAGCTGGCCCAGGCCCGCGAGCAACAGCATCAGGCGACAAAGAAGCTTTCGGAACGTTCCCAGATCGACGCGCTCAAGGATGAGTTCATCTCGACCGTCTCGCACGAGCTGCGCACTCCTCTGACCAGCATTCGCGGGGCTCTTGGACTTCTCTCCTCCGGCGCAATCGGCGAGATGAACGCCAAGGCGCTCAATCTGCTCCGCATCGCCACCAGCAACACGGACCGCCTGATCCGGCTGATTAACGACATCCTCGACCTCAACCGGATGGAGTCGGGAAGCGCTCCGCTCCAGCTTCGCCGCTGCTCCCTGCAGGACCTCTGCCAGCAGGCGATTGAGACCATGCAGCCAATGGCTGAGGCGAACGGTATTGATCTTGAACTGGTCCCCTTCCCCTCCACGCAGCCCAGTCAGGTCGATTGCCTCTTCTTCGACGCCGACTCGGACCGCATCCTGCAGGTTCTGACCAACCTTCTCTCGAATGCGATCAAGTTCTCGCCCGCCGCCGCCACCGTGCGCATCCATGTGGACGCAACACCGGACTCCCTCCTTATTAAGGTAGTGGACGAAGGTCGCGGTATCCCCATCGACAAGCTTGAGAGCATCTTCGACCGCTTTCAGCAGGTGGAGCAGGCCGACGCGAAGCAGAGGGGAGGCACTGGGCTGGGACTTTCGATCTGCCGCAGCATTGTGCAGCAGCATGGCGGCTCCATCTGGGCGCAAAGGAATCTGATCCAGGGTACGACGCTCTTCGTGATGCTTCCGCGGGCGGCTCGCTCCAGCGATCTCTCCTCTTCCATCGAAACCTCAGCGACGAACGAAGGCTCCATCCTTATCTGCGACGACGATGCGGGAATCCGCACGGTGGTCGCCGAGCACCTCATACGGCAGGGATACAAGGTACTTGAGGCAGGCAGCGGCGAAGAGGCGTTGCAGATGGCCGGAACCCATCAGATCGAGGCGATCCTGCTCGACCTCTACATGCCGGGCCTGAGCGGGTGGGAGACGTTGCAACGCCTTCGCAACCATCCCGATACCGCTGATATCCCCGTGGTCATTCTCAGCGTGCTGTCCTCCAATCTTCGCTCGCAGCTTACGGGAGACGCGCAGGGCTGGATTCAAAAGCCGTTCAACGAGAACCTGCTCTTTGCGGAGCTTGGCCGCGTGCTGCATCACGGCGACGGTCCCACGCGCGTCCTCCTTGTCGAGGACGACGACGACCTTGCCAGTATTCTCGTCGACAGCTTCCGCGATGCCGAGGTTTCCATCGACCGCGTCGCCACCCGGCAGGAGGCGATCCGTTACTGCACCGGCAAGCGACCTGACCTGCTCATTCTGGATCTGACGCTCCCCGATGGCAGCGGCTTTTCGCTGGCCGATTGGCTTCGCCGTCAGCCGCAGCTTCGCAGTATGCCGCTGGTCGTCTACTCCGGACAGGAGCTTTCAGAGGGCGAGATGTCCAAGCTTCGCCTTGGACCGACGGAGTTTCTGACCAAGGCGAGAGTGCAGCCCCGCGAGGTCGAATCGCTGGTGCTTTCGATGGCGCACCGCATCCGGTCCAGATATTCGGACCTGCTTCAAACGACGGACCCCGCAGCATAATCCGGCAGCGAAGAGCAGCTCTTCCCGAAATGGTGTTATCGTTACGGGCAGGAAAACATCCCTTCCCATTGCATCTCTCTTGACGTGCGAAGATAAGGACTACCCATGCGGCAGATTCTGATCGTCGATGATGAGGATGATATCCGTGAGGTAGCCTCGCTCTCGCTGGAGGCTACGGCGGGCTGGAATGTGTTGACCGCGAGCTCGGGTATGCAAGGCATCGCGATGGCCGTAGAGCATCAGCCGGACGCCATTCTGATGGATGTGATGATGCCCGGAATGGACGGACCGACTACCTTCCGCGAGATGCAGAAGATCGCCGCCATCGCACACATCCCGGTGCTCCTGCTCACGGCAAAGGTGCAGGGCGTGGACAAACGCAGGTTCTCCGACCTGGGGGTTGCCGCGATCCTGTTCAAGCCCTTCGACCCTCTTACTCTCGCCGACCAGATCGTGGAGGCCCTGCACTGGAACAGAAGCGCGCCTTCTCCGGAGCTATCGCGCCCCGAGGTTCCCACCCTGCGGAAGTAATATCCCCTCTACAACTCATCCATGAGCGAACGACATCCTCATCCCGAAGCCGAGATCAAGATGATGTTGCGGGAGCTGTGGCTGCGTCATCTTCCTACCACCCGCGAACGTCTCTCGCTGCTGGAAAAGGCTGTTGCGGTATCGGGAAGACTCGATGAGCCCCTGAAGACCGAGGCGCTGTGGGCCGCGCACAAGCTGGCGGGAAACCTTGGAATGTTCGGCCACAACGAGGCCGGCGAGGTCGCGTGCGAGATCGAAGCGATCTTCAAGCAGGACGAGGTGGTGGTGTGTTCCCATCTCTCCGAGCTGGTGCAACGGCTTCACCGGATGCTGGAGCCGTACCTCATTCTTTAGTGGCCGCTTAGTTGCAGGTCAAGGAGGTCCAGACGGAGGAAGGCGTTCCGTTGGCTCCGTCGATCCTGAGATCGACGAAGCCCCCTGCTGGCACAGGAACCACGTTCGAGACCGTGCAGCTTGAGTTGGCGGCGACCTGGCAGACGAGCGCGCTGTTGACCATCGCTCCGGGAAGGCCGGTCCGCAATGTCACCGTGATGGGATTGCCCTGCTGGGAGAACACTGACAGCGCAGTTGCATTGCATCCCGAGGGAACCCAGGTCAAAACCGAGCCGTCCTCCGTCGTGTCTTGGCTTGTGCTGCTGACGGAGTAGTAAAAAGCCGTGAACGAGACTGCGTGGTAGACCGAAGCGAACGCGATGCCTCCGTTCCCTCCCCCGCCGCTTCCGTTCACTCCGGGGGCCCCCTGCGGAATCGCGAAATTAAGGACCGCAGCCGTGGAGGTTCCCGAGTTCGTCACTGAGGCGGGCGTTCCCGGAGCCACGGTCGCGACGGTGCCGATGCTCACCGTGGCGGCCACTCCTGCGGGGCCGGTTGCTCCCGCGCTGCCGGACTGAGCCAGAAGCGCCCAGGCTGCTGGAACAACGTCCGGCAGAGCTCCCTGGCTGGTGAGCAGCGCCAGGTACGTGCTGCCGTTGTAAAAGACCGCATCGTGCGCGGTGTAAGGAGTGACGGAGTCCCAGGCGCCCCGGAAGTTCACCCCGGCAGGGCCTTGCGCCCCCATCGCCCCGGTGACACCTGCAGGTCCGGGCAGTCCTTGAGGCCCTTGCGGCCCCATCAACCCCGCGGCTCCGGTGGCTCCGGTGGCTCCGGGTGGTCCTGACGGCCCTGCTGGACCAAGCGGCCCTTGTAGTCCTTGTGGTCCCGAAGAGCCTTGCGGACCGGCGGGCCCCGGAGTGCCTGCCGCAAACTTTCCCCACAGTGACGGGTTCTGATCGGGGAGATTACCGAGGTTGCCATTGCCAAGAGAGACATACCCGGCTCCCTCGAAGCTCACTCCATCTCCGGCGGAGTAGCTGACGGAGGGAGAGTAGGCTCCGCGGAAGGTCATGCCCACGGGACCGGCTGGCCCCTGTGGCCCCATCGGCCCGGTCGCTCCTGCGGGGCCAGTTGCTCCCGCTGGGCCGGACGCTCCAGTCGGGCCGGGAGGTCCGGGCAAGCCCTGCGGACCATCGGCTCCGGCAGGACCGGCGAGCCCCTGAGCTCCGGCAGCAAACCTTCCCCACGCTGAAGGAGCCAGATCGGGGAGGTTGCCACGGTTGTCGCTGATCAGGGAGATGTATCCCGAACCGCCATAACCGACACTGTCACCCACCGCGTAGGACTCGAAGAGCGAATACTCTCCGCGAAAGGTCATTCCCGCTGGCCCGGCTGGTCCGACAGGTCCGGGTGCTCCAACAGGTCCGGTGGGCCCGACGGGACCTGGCGTTCCGATTGCTCCGGCGTCGCCCTTCGGTCCGGCTGGACCCGCTGGCCCCTGTGCACCGGAAGCTCCAGCCGGTCCGGGCAAACCGGCTGGTCCGGCAGAGCCTTGAGGCCCGGTATCGCCTTTTGGTCCCTGAGGTCCGGTCAATCCGACGGGACCTGCTGGTCCGGATGGTCCAGCGGGGCCGATTGCCCCCTGCGATCCGGTTGCTCCTGTGTCGCCCTTCGGTCCCGCAGGCCCCTGCGAGGCAAGTACCACCTCCAGAGTGGGGGCATGGCCGGTGAGGTCGTTCTCCTTGCTGTCGAACTGCAACACTGCGGTATCCGACGTCAGCGCGATCCCCTGATTTGCAGCAGGAGAGGTCACCCAGCTCTGCACCAGCGACGTCACATCGACCGAGAGGTACGCGCCATCACGGGTGACGGTAAAGGTCTGCGATGGAGCCGACAGGGTGGGAAGGCTTGCGTAGGTGACGCTGTACTCTCCCCAGGCGGACGCAACCGTCCGAAGCGCGACCTCTCCGGGAGAGTCCGCTCGATTGCAATAGAGACGAAGCTGCGCTCTGGTAATCTGCGAGGCCGCCGTACCGGGAGGAAGCACGCCAAGATCGAAGGAGAGCAGGGTCGTATACCCCGCTCCCACGTTCAAATTGGAGATAGCTCCGCTGTTGACCGACGGACGAGCTGCGTTCACATGCGCATCCGCTGTTAGAGACAGCTCGACCGCCACGGCCTGCGCCGTCCATGCAGCCAGAAAAATAACCAGCCCCACCCACCGAGGGAACATCCGCTACACAAACTCCTCCGTCGACGTCCTCCGCCGACCCAACGGGCCGACGGAAGACGCGACGCATCCTTAGCAACGATCAATACTCAACAGTGCACGCTGCCACACGGTCACGACAGAACCGAGCGGTTCTCCATTCCTGAAACAGAGACGGGAGTACATTAGTTATAAGCACTGTCCCATAAAAAGACAATCGTCTAGATTTGCAACATTTGCCGAGATCAATCTCGCGCCTTTCATCCTCTGCCTGTTTTCCTCACTCTTATCTGCATCCCATAGAATGCAGGGGCAACCTGCGTAAAGGATATTTATATTGATGAGCACTCCCGAGACCAATAAGCCTGGACATCTTCCCTCGCTCGACTCCCTCGTCGATCTTCCCCGCCTCATCACGGCCTACTACTCGTTGCACCCGGACACGTCGCTTGCCACCCAGCGCGTCGCCTTCGGAACCTCCGGCCATCGGGGATCGGCCTTTGCCGCCGCCTTCAACGACGACCACATCGCCGCCATCAGCCAGGCCATTGTGGAGTATCGCGCCTCGGAGCACACGCTGGGGCCGCTCTATCTCGCACGCGATACGCACGCTCTCTCCGAGCCTGCCTTCACCACCGCGCTCGAAGTCCTCGCAGCCAACAACGTCGAGGTCATCATCGACGAGCACCTGGGCTACACCCCGACTCCGGTGCTCTCGCACGCCATCCTCACGCACAACGCCGACCTCAAGCTGCATCGCGCCGATGGCATCGTGATTACTCCGTCGCATAATCCTCCAGAGGACGGCGGCTTCAAGTACAACCCGCCCAGCGCAGGCCCCGCCGATACCTCGGCGACGAAGTGGATCGAGAACCGCGCCAACGAGATCATCGCGAACGGGCTGAAGGACGTGAAGCGCATCTCTTACACGCGCGCGCTCGAGGCCGACAAGATCTACCGGCACGACTACATCACCGCCTACGTCAACGACCTTGCCAACGTCATCGACTTCGACATCCTGCAGGGAACCTCGCTGAAGCTCGCCGTCGATCCTCTTGGAGGCGCGGGTGTCCACTACTGGCCGCGCATCGCCGAGAAGTACAACCTTCCGATTGAGATTCTGAACCGCCACGTCGACCCGACCTTCCGATTTATGACGCTCGATTGGGACGGCCGCATCCGCATGGACTGCTCCAGCCCGTACGCGATGGCCAGCATGATCGCCAACAAAGACAAGTACGACGTCGCCTGGGCCTGCGACACCGACCACGACCGCCACGGCGTCGTCACGCGCTCGGCCGGACTGCTGAACCCGAACCACTACCTCGCGGTGATGATCCAGTACCTCTTCACCCACCGCCCGGAGTGGGCCGAGAAGGTCGCCATCGGTAAGACCCTCGTCTCGTCGAGCATCATCGACCGCGTGGCGAAGGGGCTCAATCGTCCTCTGCTCGAGGTTCCGGTCGGCTTCAAATGGTTTGTCGATGGACTCATCGACGGCTCGCTCGGCTTCGTCGGCGAAGAATCTGCCGGAGCCAGCTTCCTGCGCCGCAACGGAACCGTCTGGACGACCGACAAGGACGGCTTGATCCCCGGCCTGCTGGCCGCCGAGATGACGGCCCGCACTGGTCGCGACCCTGGCGAGCTTTACCGCGAGCTGACAGCGAAGTACGGCGACCCGGTTTATCAGCGCATCGACGCGGCTGCCAGCAAGGAGCAGAAGGCCAAGCTCGGTAAGCTCTCCGCCTCTCAGGTCTCGGCGAAGGAGCTTGCGGGAGAGCCGATCACCGCTATCCTCACGGAAGCGCCTGGCAACCACGCCGCCATCGGAGGCCTGAAGGTCGCCACCGAAAACGGATGGTTCGCCGCGCGTCCCTCCGGCACCGAGGATGTCTACAAGATCTACGCCGAGAGCTTCAAAGGCTCCGACCACCTGAAGCAGATTCAGGCCGAGGCACAGGCGCTGGTCAACTCCGCGATCGCATAAAGAATGGCCGAATCGTCGTCATTCTGAGTGAAGCGAATAATCTCAGCATTTCTTTGCAGGATGAGTAGGGTGCCCCATCCTTTCCGATAGTTTCATCATCGGAAAGGGTGGGATGAATCCTGTTCAGTACCTGTACTGTTCTGTTCTTTCCCGTATGACCATCCTGCATCCCACCCTTCGCAATAAAACCGCGAAGGATGGGACACCCGATCATCCTGCAAAAAGCAGATTCCTCCGCTATGCTGCGGAAGGACAAGTTCATAAAGAAGAGGCCGCACTTCCCTTACCTGCGAATATTCACAGGTAAAGAAATGCGGCCTCGTTTTCTTGTGAACCAGAGATTAGACGCCGCGCTTGGCGTAGTACTCGGCGACCTGTGTCTTGTTGAACTCGAAGGGAACATGCTCCGGTCCGGGCACGGTGAGCACCTTGCCGAACTCCGTCGCGTCCTCCGTCTCAAACTGAAGATACGACGGCAACAGCAGACGAGGATTCTCACGCGAGGTCTGGACCGCAGCCAACTCGCGAGCCTTCTCCGAGAGATGAACCTTCTCGCCCACGCGCAACACCATCGAACCAATGGTCTGGCGGCGTCCGTCGACGAGGATGTGTCCGTGCGAGACGAGCTGACGCGCCGCGGCCATGCTGCGGGCAAAGCCCAGCCGGAAGACGATGTTGTCGAGGCGACGCTCCAGCAGCCCGATCAGGCTGTCGATCCAGTTCGACGGGCTCGCGCTCTTGGCCTTGCGGACGAAGCGGCGAAGCTGCTCCTCGCGGATACCGTAGTGGAAGAGAAGCTTCTGCTTCTCCTTCAGCTGAATGGCATACTCCGAGGGCTTCGACTTGCGGGACTTGCCATGTTGTCCCGGCGGGTAGTTACGCTTCTCCAACGCTCCGGGCTTACCAAGGCCGGGCAGCTCCACTCCCAGCGCGCGCTGGATCTTGAACTTCCTTCTCTGACTCATGCAGCCATCTCTCCTAGGGGGGACAGGACGAATCCTTCCAAGAGGAAAGCTCCGTCCCGCACCATCGATCTCCGAGGGTTGCCGCAGGCTTCGCCAGAAGACACCACAGCAGTTCCCCTACCTGAATATGAATGAGGACTTATTTAGTCCCCAATCCAGAATCAACATTACATTCATCTTCGGAGAGAATCAAGCCTAAATCAGTCCTATATTCAATGAAGCAGCATGCTGCACGTCAGGGTCGCCAGCACTACCACCGTAATGCCAACATAAATAAGGTCTTTTTCGAGAGCGAAGCCCACAATCGACAGGGCCACGCGAATTATTGGGGTCAGCAGAAGGCAGATGATCCCGATCTGCGCGATGGCAAGTCCACGGTTGGCCGTCTCCATGCTCTGGGGCAGAAGCGCCTCGTGTACCACCGTCTTCGGGGAGACGTAGGGCAGGTTCACTCCCACGAAGCTGTGGAACGAGACAGGGTCGGTCGCATGGCTCGCCATGAAGACCACTCCCCCGAGCACGCCGAGAATGACCGCGACCAGGACGCCTGTACGAAGCGTCAGGCTGATGAGCCGCTGAAGATGTTTGTCCTGAATCTCTGTGCTGGTATTTGTGCCCATCGTTACAACCTCCCTCTCAAACCCTGCACGATCATCTGCACCGCAATCACCACGACCACCCCGGCGAAGATCCGCCGCAGCACCTTCACCGGCAGCTTCGGCAACAGGCGCGCTCCCACCATCGAGCCACCCAGAACGCCCATCATCACCGGCAGCGCGATCACCGGATGGATGTATCCGCGCTTCAGATAGATCGCCGCGCTGGCGACTCCCGTGACACCGATCATGAAGCTGCTGGTCGCGGTCGAAACTTTGAACGGGATACCCATGATGCGGTCCATCGCGATCACCTTCAGCGCTCCGGAACCGATTCCAAGCAGCCCCGAGAGAAGCCCCGCCACGTACATCAGGCTGAAGCCCGCCTTCGGATGCGAGACCGAGTACGGAATCGTCTCCGTGCGCGTGCGATAGACCCCACCCAGTCGCAGCCTGTCGCCGAGCGGGCTGGAGGTCGGCACCTTCGCGCCGTCCTGTCGCGCCTGGCTGGTGGACCATGCTGAGTGCAGCAAAACCAATCCGAAGATGATGGCTAACGCAGAGGTTGGAATCTTGCTCGAAAGCAGAGCGCCGCAGATAGCTCCGACTGTCGTCGCAAGCTCGAGAAACATGCCGATGCGTATGTTCGACAGGCCATCGCGAACATACGCCGCCGCCGCGCCCGACGAGGTCGCGATAACCGAGACCAGGCTCGCGCCGATGGCATAACGAATGTCCACGCCAAGCAGCAGCGTGAGCGCGGGAGTCACGATGACTCCACCGCCCAGCCCCGTCAGCGCGCCAACAAGACCGGCCATCGTCGAGACAAGAAAAACAATGAGGGTGAATTCGTAAGCAGGCATTCGCATCCCATCAGATCATGTTTCGGCGCAATTCCCATCTTCAAAACGGGGATTGCGCCAAAGAAGGAAATACTAACGGATCAGGACCTCCTGCTTTTCGGCAGGAATCTTGCGGATCGAAGCGGCGTCGAGGTTCAGGTGCGCTGTCACCATCTCCGGCGGCAGACGCCTGATCCAGTTGTTCAGCGAGATGTCCTGAAACTCCTGCGTCTTGAACATCTCGAGGAAGACGAGGTCGGTGTCGCCCGTGTTCTCGATATAGTGTCCGGCCACTGCTGGCACGAAGCCCACATCGTTCGCATTGAAGTCCATCGTGCGGGCGCGGCCGGTCGGCATGAAGACCGTCATCCTACCCTTGCCCGCGATATAGAACTGCCACTCCGAGGCGTTCGGATGCCAGTGCAGCTCGCGCATACCGCCGGGCTTCACCATCACCAGCCCTGCGGCAATGTTCTTCGAGGCCGGGAAGTTGCGCGAATCGACCACACGCACCTCGCCGCCCGCCGTCTTCTTCGTGGGAGCCATCGCCTCCATCTTGAAGGTGTACTGCTGCTGCGCCTCCACGCTCTTGCCACCTACCGAGGCGCGATCCTCCACCAGCGACTTCGGCAGGTCCGCGGGGAAGATATACAGCTCGTCTTTGGGCAGCTTCGCAACCTCTTCGGGCGAGAGGTTGAAGTTCTTCGCCAGAACCTCGGGCGGAGTGTGAGCAACCCATTCGGAGACAAGGAAGGTGTTGTCCTCGGAGAAGTGTCCCTCGTCGAAGACCAGGAGGAACTCGCAGCCATCCTGCCCCAGCCCCTGGATCGAGTGCGGCAGGCCTGCCGGGAAATACCACAGGTCGCCCTTGTTCACATCGTCGATGAAGACCGTTCCATCGGGATTCAGTACGGTCACGCGTGCGCTGCCGTAGAGCATGAACGCCCACTCGTCTGCGGTGTGCCAGTGCAGCTCGCGGAAGCTTCCTGCGGTAAGGCGCATGTTGACGCCTGCGAGATCGGTGGAGGGAGGAAGCTCGCGCTGCGTGACCTCGTGCGTCCAGCCACCTTTTTCGATGCGCTTGTGCGCGAGATCGAACGAGTACCAGATGGGGCCAATCGCACCCTTGTCCGTCGCGGGAGGCATGTTCGAGTTGGGATTCTCGCGCAGAAGCAGATCGTTTTCCTGCCCCGGATTGCTCGCAGGATCGTTCTTTCCCTGCTGCTGCGCATGAACGGTCAGGCCGCTGAACGCGGCGGTTGCCAGGGCCACACTTCCTGCTCCCAGAAAGCTCCTGCGGGAGAATTCATCCATTACTGAAGCAACCTTCTTAATATCGCTCATCGCTCTCATCTCCTTCGTGGATCGCGAATCTTTCATTCGCCGATCGACTGCTTCTTCATTGAAGCGGAGAGCGAGTAATCAGTCCATTCGTATGAATGGAACTCAGTAATCGGTTTTATCGATTACTGGAGGAACCTGACCTTCCAAGAGTTGAAGCCAACTGCACGAAGGATTGCACCAGTGGAGAGCGATCCTTCTTCCGCACGGCAATCGCGATCTCCGACACACCCGCCGAGAGCGGCAGCGGCTTCATCACCACGCCCTGCGACTGCGCCAGCACTACTGTCTTCGGCAGAATTGCGACACCGGCTCCAGCAGCGACCAGGGCAATCGCCGTGTACATCTCTCCGGTCTCCTGCGTGATGTTCGGGCTGAAGCCCTGGCCGGTGCACATCTGCACCACCGCATCGTAGAAGCCCGGAGCCCAGCGTCTTCCGTAGGCGACGAACCTCTCTGAGCGCAGGTCAGCGAGGCGAATCTGCTTCTTCTTCGCCAACGCGTGCTCGGAAGGAAGCACCACAACGAAAGGCTCGCGGTGAATCACCGTGATATCAAGTTCGTCATGCGCGACCGGCAGGCGAAGGAAGCCGACGTCGATGTGTTTGTTGACGAGACTCTTCAACTGACTGCTGGTGCGAAGGTTCATCAGGTCCAGCGTGACCTCGGGAAACTGTCTGCGAAAGGCCACGGCAATCGCGGGCACGATGGCGAGCGCGGCGGAGGAGACGAAGCCGATACGAAGCCTTCCAATCTCGCCACGGTCGGCTTTCTGCACGCGCTCGACGGCCTGTTGCGCACGGGCGAGCGTGGCGCGTGCTTCAAGAAGGAAGACGCGGCCAGCGTCCGTCAGCTTCACCGTGCGCTTGTTGCGGAATAAGAGCTGCACGCCGATCTCTTCCTCAAGCTTCTGGATCTGCGCGCTCAGGGCAGGCTGCGAGAGGTGCAGGCGTTCGGCGGCGCGCACGAAGCTCAGTTGCTCGGCAACCGCAACGAACGATGCAAGGTTCCTCAGCTCCATCTCTTCTCCTCCCTGCCCTCAGTCATGGGTCAGGGCTGCGATCTTTTCCGCGAAGGTTGGCCAGCGTTGCGTTAGCTCTTCGCGTGTGGCCGAGTCGTAGTCCTCGTACTCGAAGCCGGGGCTGACGGTGCAGCCGAGCAGCGCCCAGCTTCCTCCTGCGACCAGACGCGAGCCCTGCCATACGCCGCGCTCCACCACGACCTGCGGACGCTCGCCAGCAGCGAGGTCGTTGCCGATGACGACGGTTCTACCGCTGCCGTCGGGGAGAAGCTGCAGCATCTCTACCGCGTCGCCAGCGTAGAAGTGGAAGACCTCGTCGGAGCGGAGGCGGTGCATCTCGCTGAAGGTCGTGGGCTCGAGCAGGTAGTAGATCGCGGTTGAGGTACGGCGCGGACCGGGGTAGCGGCCATCCTCGAAGGACGCGGCGGGAAGGCTTTCATTCGCGGCGTAGGTCTGGATAAACCATCCTCCCTCGCGCGGGTGGGGAGTCAGGCCAAGGAGTTGCTTTACTTCGTTCGCGGTCACAGGTTTCCTCTCACGTATGCTGAAGACGACCACTTCATTCTATTCAGCAGGTTGATTCGAGCGGATGCTCTCACGACTGGAACAGTATTTTGGCTTCGCGGAGCGCGGCACCAGCTGGCGCACGGAGATCCTCGCGGGCTTCACGACCTTCATCACGATGGCCTACATCATCTTCGTTAACCCTGCGATTCTGCATGAAACGGGGATGCCGATCGCTGCCGTGACCGCGGCTACCTGCATGTGCGCGGCCTTTGGCAGCGTGCTGATGGGAGCGTTTGCGAACTATCCGCTGGCGCTGGCTCCGGGGATGGGCCTGAATGCTTATTTCACCTACACGGTCGTCAAGGGGATGCATGTTCCGTGGCAGACGGCTCTGGGAGCGATCTTTCTTTCGGGAGTCATCTTCCTGATCCTGACCTTCACTGGTATTCGACAACTGCTGGTCAGTGCGATTCCGCACGAGCTTCACGCGGCGGTTGCGGGCGGCATCGGGATGTTCATCGCGTTCATCGGATTTCGCAATGCGGGGATCATCGTTCCGAATCCTGCGACCACAGTTTCTCTCGGCAACCTGCACGCTCCGGGGACGGCGCTCGCTCTCTTCGGGCTGGTGCTGATTGCGGTGCTGCAGGTGCTGCGGGTGCGGGCGGCGATGCTGATTGGTGTTCTCGGGACGATGGCGGCGGGGTTGGTCTTCGGACAGATTCATTGGACCCCGGCTCCTTACAGCCTCGCCTCGCTGGAGGAGACGGCGTTCCGGCTGGACGTTCCCGGCGCGCTTCGCATTGGGGCAGCGGAGATCATCTTTGTCTTCCTCTTCGTCGACCTGTTCGACAACATCGGAACGCTGGTCGCTGTGTCAGAGCGGGCGGGACTGATGACGCCGGACCACAGGATTCCAAGGCTGAACCGGATCTTTTTCGCGGACGCGACGGCGACGATCCTCGGCTCGCTGACCGGGACCAGCACTGTGACCAGCTACATCGAGTCGTCGGCGGGCGTGGCGGCGGGAGGACGGACCGGGGTAACGGCCATCGTGACCGGGCTGCTCTTCGCGGTCTCGCTGTTCATCGCTCCGCTGGTTGGGGTGATTCCCAGCTTCGCCACTGCCCCGGCGCTGATCCTCGTGGGAGGGTTGATGCTGACCGGACTCGGGCAGATCGAGTGGACCGAGCCTCTGGTTGCCATTCCAGCCTTTCTGACTGTCGTGACGATTCCGCTGACATGGTCGATTGCCGACGGGCTGAGCTTCGGGCTGACCAGCTATGCGGCTCTGGAGGTGCTGACCGGGAGAGCGAAGCGGTCAAGCTGGATGCTCTACCTGCTGGCAGTACTGTTTCTGGTGAGGTTCTTCTTTCTGCATAAGGCGTAGCGGGTTGCCGCCTGAGAAAGAAGCAGATTCCTTCGCTGCGCTGCGGAATGACAAGTTCAAAAAGTAATGGCTGACGGTTTGATTCCCTGCAAACCCACATCTGGTGATAATGCCGCCAGATATGGGGCACCCAAATATTCTTCTGTCTCACTACTTCTCGTCATCCTGTGTGAAGCGTCGCGAAACGAAGAATCCCTGTATTTGCCTGTACCTTGAAGGATGCTGGCGACACAGACGAAATACAGGGATTCTTCACTACGTTCAGAATGACGGTTATCGGAAAGCTTAGTGGTTGAGCGAAGGGGCCGTACGCGGAGCCGCGGCCCCGGTGTTCACGCCGTCCTGCTGGGCGCGGAAGGTGATGATCGACTTCAGCGTCTCGTAAGGAACCTGCCCGATAGGGAGCAGGTGGCCGTTGATCGCGAGCATCGGGGTCTGGTCGATACCGATCTGGCGAGCGAGGTCGGCGGAGGCTTCGACCTGCTTCTTCGTCTCATCGGTCGCGGCACAGGCGTCGATGGCGGCTGGATCGAGACCGGCCTTGGTGACCGCGTCCTTCAGTGTTTGGTCGCCGGTGTCGGTGGTGAGAGCCGCCTGCTTATCGAAGACGTCGTTGGCGTATGCGAAGAAGGCCTCGTTCTTCTGCTTCTGCACGCAGTAGCCATAGGCCGCGGCCTTGAAGGCGTAAGGGTGAATCTCGGTCAGAGGGAAGCTCTGGAAGACGACACGGGCGTTAGGAAAGTCCTGCACGAGGCGGTCGATCGTGGGCTGGGCCTCCTTGCAGTGCGGGCACTGGAGGTCGGCGAACTCGACCAGCATGAGGTCCTTGCTCGCAGAGCCACGATACGCTCCATCAGCGCGCTCAGCCAGAAGCCTGCGGGTGTCTGCGAAGGGATCGGCACCGAAGGGGATGACGTTCGACATGTCCGCGAGGGCGTGCTTGCCATCAGGAAGAACGAAGAAGGCTGCCGAGGAGACCTTGGCGTTGGGGGCCTTCTCGGAGACGAAGACCGTCACCTTGCTGACACCGGGAGCCTGCGTGCTCTGGATGGCTTCAACGCGCCAGAGGCGATTGGGATCGTATCCCCAGAGGTTCTTCAGGAAGGCGTTGACCGTATCGACCGTAGGATTTGAGGCGGTGAAGAACTTCGGATTGACCGGCGGGAACGGGTCGGGGCGCGTGGTGGAGTCGAGTGACTGGAGCTGCAGCGGCTTGGCCGCAGGGGCCGCCTGCGCGGGTTTGGCAGGCTGCTGTGCGGGCTGGGCCGCAGGGGCCTGGGCGGAGACAAGGGTGGCTACGCCGAGAAATGGCGCCAGTGCTGTCGACAGGATGTAAGCTTTCTTCAAAATCAGAACCCTTCCTTTATTCCGGCCACGGGCCGTACCGCTATTAAACCTGAACCTTGACGGCAATGGGGAATCTGCGTCCGGTGCCGAACGACTTCTGCGTAACTTTTAGGACGGGAGCCGCCTGCTGGCGCTTGTACTCACTCTGTTCGACGAGCCGGAGCACGGAACGTACGAGGGTGGGGTCCACATTCTGTTCGGCGGCGATCTGCTCGGCGGAAAGGTAGCGCTCGACGTAAGCCTGAAGGATGGGGTCGAGAACCTCGTAGGGCGGCAGGGAGTCAGTGTCGCGCTGGTCGGGGCGAAGCTCGGCTGAAGGCGGCTTCTCGATGGTATTGTGCGGGATGACCTCGCGCTCTCGGTTGACGTAGTGCGCAAGCTCGTAGACGCGAGTCTTGTAGACGTCGCCGATGACGGCGAGTGCTCCCACCATGTCGCCGTAGAGGGTGCAGTAGCCGACGGACATCTCGCTCTTGTTGCCGGTGGTGAGGACGAGCGCGCCAAACTTGTTGGACAGCGCCATCAGCAGAGCGCCACGGGTGCGCGATTGCAGGTTCTCCTCGGCGAGGCCGAAGGGGAGTCCGACAAAGAGTGGCTCCAGCACCTTCTGGAACTGGGCGAAGACGTCGTGGATGGGGAGAAGCTCGAAGCGTATGCCGAGATGGCGGGCGAGAGAGCGGGCGTCCTCGATGGAGCCGAGCGAGGAGTACTCGCTGGGCATACCGATGCCGACTACGTTTTCCGCGCCGAGGGCCTCGACCGCGATGGCAGCGACGAGGGCGGAGTCGATGCCTCCGCTGAGGCCGACGAGCACCTTGCTGAAGCTGCATTTGCGGACGTAGTCGCGGGTGCCGAGGACGAGCGCCTTCCAGACCTCGGCGACCTCATCGCAGGGCGCGGGAGCGGCCTCGGTGGTGTCAGGCAAATCGACCACGACGAGGTCTTCCTCGAAGCAGGCTCCGCGAGCGACGACGGTGCCGGTAGGGTCGAGCAGGAGGGAGGAGCCGTCAAAGACGAGGCTATCGTTGCCACCCACCTGGTTGACCAGAAGCACGAAGGCGTTATGGCTCTGCGCGATGGCGGCCAGCATACTCTGGCGCACAGCGGGCTTGCCCTGGTGGAAAGGCGAGGCCGAGATGTTGACGATGAGGCGCGGGTGCCCGTCGAGGCTTGCAGAGCTAGCCTGCCACTTGGCCATGAGAGAGTCGACAGGGTCGATGGGGTAGAGCTGGCGCGGCCAGAAATCCTTGTCGTTCCACGCGTCCTCGCAGACAGTGATGGCGACGGGCTGCGAACCAACAAAGGTGAGGGACTGCGAGGAAGCGGGCTCAAAGTAGCGCTGCTCATCGAAGACGTCGTAAAAGGGCAGGAGCATCTTGCGCTGTGTGAAGGCGATTTTGCCTTCGGCAAGCAGCACGGCCACGTTCGAAACGCGTTTGCCCGCAGTCGAGCCGGAGGACAGGACGGAGCCGACAAGAAGCGCGGGGCGACCTGGGGTGGAGGTCCAGGCGGCGATCTCATCGACGGCCTGCTGGGCGCGGTCGAGAAAGGAAGCCTTTTCGAGGAAGTCGGCGGGGGGATAGCCGCAGACGCAAAGCTCGGGGAAGACGACCAGTTCGGCTCCCTGCCCGGCTGCGCGGGAGGCGAATTCGAGAATCTTCGAGGTGTTTCCGGTGAAGTCACCTACCGTGGGATTGATCTGCGCCAGAGCTATCTTCACGGTCTTAGTCTAACGCCTTCGCGAGCAGAACGGCGGCGGGAAACCGGCTTGCTAGCTTCCCGTGCCGCTGATGACGACGCTGACCGTGCGGGCGAGGATCTTCAGGTCGAGCCAGAGGCTCCAGTTTTCGACATACGCGGTGTCGAGCGAGATGTAGCTGTCGAACGAAGGGTCCTGGCGCGCCTCGACCTGCCAGAGTCCGGTGATGCCGGGGAGGACGTTGAGGCGGCGGAGATGCTCGATGTCGTACTGCTCGACCTCGCGGGCGATGGGAGGACGCGGGCCAACCAGGCTCATGTCGCCGCGCAGGACGTTGTAGAACTGCGGAAGTTCGTCGAGGGAGTACTTGCGCAGAACACGACCGACGCGGGTAATGCGAGGATCGTTGGCGATCTTGAAGAGAACGCCGTCGCGCTCGTTCATGTGCGCCAGCTTCTCCTTGAGCTTGTCGGCATTGAGTACCATCGTGCGGAATTTGAAGCAGGAGAAGGTGCGGCCCTTGCGTCCGATACGGCTCGCACGATAGAAGGTGGGGCCTTCAGAGTCGAGACGGACAGCGATGGCGATCACCAGCATGATGGGCGAAAGCACGAGCAGGGCGATCGACGAGAGCGTAATGTCGAGCATGCGCTTCAGCAAGAAGGCCCCAATGGGAAACTCTCCACGGTGAAGCGGGATGGTCGGGAACTGACCGACGAACTCCACGGGGGCGTTCCAAGCGAGGCCGTCATAAAGATCGGGGACGACGCGCACGTCGATGCCATACTGGCGAGCCTCTTCGACCGTGTTGATGACGAGCTTCTTGTCGGCGGGGACGGAGAAGAAGATCTCATCGACGAAAAGCGAGCGGGCCAGCGAGAGGCAGTTGAGGACATCGCCGATGACCTCGGCGTCGCCAAGGTCGGCCTCGCGCTCCGTCAGGGCGACAAAGCCCTTGAAGCGGTAGCCAAGGTGCTGGAGGGAGTCGAGGTGATTGCGCAGGGCCTGGCCAACGCGTCCGGCTCCGACGATCAACACGTTGCGGGTCTCGATGCCAGCCAGACTGCGGCGATAGAAGCTGCGACGCTCCACTGCGCGGCGGATGCAGAGCAAAATGGTCGAGAAGACGACGGTGAGCGCAACAACGATCCGCGAAACCTCGTCTGCTCCCGAGAGATAGAGCGTACCGCAGAGCACGAGTCCGGCGGTAAGAGAAGCCTGCATGGTCATACGCTGTTCATGAAGACCGCCGCGCCCTTGAATTGGGCCGTACAGTCCATACGAACGCGAGAAGAAGATCAGGCACAGCGCATACCAGCCGAAATACAGCAGCAATAAATGGGGCGGAGCCTGAAAGAGATGGCCGACCACTCCCTTTTGCGCCACGAGAGGAGGATACATGGCGGCATGGACTCGCAATGCCAGGGCAGCAGCTACAAATGCAGTTACAAAATCAAGAGAAGCCCGAATAAGACTGGTTACCGACGGACGTCTGAAGATGCCAGCTCTCGCCGCTTGACCTCGGCTGTCATTCGCCGCTGACTTTCTTCCAGAGACAACGACCTGCTGCAGGTAGTCTGGAGTCGCCATAAGTTAACGCCTCATCACAAAAAATTCCCAGGGTTTAATACATTGGCAAGGACGTCCGAGACATAGGGGAGGCCGGCCTCAACCAACAAAAGAAGATTTCTAATTAATCAGTTCGACACGACGTTAAGGCGCGAGTTGCTGTACTTTGATGCACGCTTGAATCTGCCATCGAGCGGGCAGATATATTTCGTCTTATAGAAGAATACCGGGAACAAATTGACTGCGCAACCAAAGCCAGGGGCAGCCTTCGTGGAAAAAATGTAACAGGTATGATTCCCAAGATGGCGGATTCATTAAACATAGGCAAAACACAGGAAAACATTGATATTTCCTAATGAGATGCATCCCGGGGCAAATCGTTTGCCTGCCCGGAAACTTTATACGGCTGGCATAACAAGTTCATCCAATTGTAAAAATTCGCGGATGACCGGGTCTTCGCTCTTCTCCATCTCTTCCATCGTTCCAAAGAAGTGCGCCTTCCCTGCGTGAAGGAAGACGACGCGGTCCGCAAGCTTCTTTGCGAAGCGCATGTCGTGGGTTACGACGATGCTGGTGAGATGGAGCTGCTGCTTGAGCCGCTCGATAAGGTCGCCGAGCAGGTGGGCCATCAACGGGTCGACCATCGTGGTCGGCTCGTCGTAGAGGACAGCCTCAGGCTGCGCGGCCAGGGCGCGGGCGATAGCCACCGACCGTTTCATGCCAGTCGAAAGATCGGAGGGAAGAAGGTCCTCCATTCCCGCGACGCCCACCATCTCAAGCAGGCCGCGAACCACCTGCGAGATCTGGTCCTCGTTCAGCTCTCCGCGCTCGCGCAGGGGGAAGGCGACGTTTTCGCCCACCGAGATGGAGTCAAAAAGAGCGCCGTTCTGGAAGACCATCGTGACCTTGCGCCGCACGATCTGCATCTGGCGCTCGTCGTACCCGGTGATGTCGTCACCCGCGACGTAGATCGTTCCGCTGTCGGGTTTGAGGAAGCCCATCAGCATCTGCAGCGAGACGGACTTGCCCACGCCGCTACGTCCGAGGATGCAGAGTGTTTCGCCGGGCATGACCCAGAAGCTGACGTCCTCGAGAACGACGAAGCCGCTGAAGGACTTCGAGATGTGCTCGAAGGAGATGTAGGGAGCGGGGCGGTCGTTCTCCTCCGAGGCCTCAACAGCGGCCTCGTTCTGCTGCGCCGCCTGGTCCATGAACTCTTCGACCGCGGGGGCCACATCTTTGGAGACATCCTCGGTAAGAGGAATCGCTCCATCTGCGTGGGGCTCAAGCCGATCGTCGGAGATGTGCGCGGAGCCCTCGGCATCGTCTTTTTCGACGGCGCGCCGGTCGCGTGAGGAGGTGTCCTCCGGATGGATGGGCTGGTGCTGCGTGTTCAGAGGTTCTGGTGCGTCGGCGGCCATTCGCTCTCCCTGCTCAGTATTGTTGCACCGGATGATGAACTGTCCAACGCATCAAGGTATCGCTGCGCCCCGCTGACTCCCCGTAAGTATTCAGATTCGCGAACCACAGATGGGATGCAGAACGCTGGCCTCGGTAAGAGATGCTTCCCTGCCCATGCGCGAGCTGCGGCCTCCGGAGAGGACGAAGGCTGCGATGCCAGAAGGTTCGATCATGCTCCTACTGCGGAGAAGAAGCGGATGATGGACTCGATGCCCCGGTGGAAATTTGCAAGGTGGAACTTCTCATTCGGCGCGTGCAGGTTATCGTCGGGCAGGCCGAAGCCCATCATCAGGGTGGGGACCTTCAGCTCGCGCACGAAGTCCCCGACGATGGGAATGGAGCCGCCGCCGCGCACGAAGACGGTATCGGTGCCGAAGACCTCGTGCATAGCCTCGGTTGCGGCCTTGACGTAGTGGTTGTCGGTCGAGACGACGATGGGCTCGGCGGAGTGGATCAGCCGCACAGTGACCTCGACGCCGCGCGGAGCGATGGACTCGACATAGGACTTGTACTGCTCGTAGGTCTCAGCGGGAACCTGACCGGGAACGAGGCGCATGCTGATCTTCGCAAGGCCCTTTGCGGGGATGACGGTCTTGCCGCCTGCGCCGATGAAGCCGCCGGGCATTCCATGTACGTCGAGCGTGGGGCGCGCCCAGGTGCGCTCGAGCACGCTGTAGCCGGGCTCGCCGGTCAGCTCGGGCGAGCCGACCTCGGTCTGCCGGTAGTGCTCCTCGTCGAAGGGGAGGGCCTTCCATGCCTTCAGCTCGTCGGTAGTGGGGGCTTCGACCTTGTCGTAAAAGCCGGGGATGAGGATACGGCCGTTCTCGTCCTTGAGCTTCGCGATGATCTGCGCGAGCGCCACGAAGGGATTAGGAGCCGCGCCGCCGTACATGCCGGAGTGCAGGTCGATGCGTGCTCCGCGAACCTCAAGCTCGGTGTAGATCATGCCGCGAAGACCAACGCAGAGGGTCGGAAGATCGGGGGCAAACATCTCGGTATCGCTGATGAGCGCGAGGTCGGAGCGAAGCTGGTCGCCGTGATTCTGGACGAACCATGCGATGCCCTCGCCGCCCACCTCCTCTTCGCCTTCGATGAGGACGCGGATGTTGAGGGGGAGTTTACCGCCGTGGGTTGCGAAGAGCGATTCGAGCGCCTTCACGTGCATCCACATCTGGCCCTTGTCGTCGACTGCGCCGCGAGCGTAGAGGTTACCGTCGCGCTGGGTCGGCTCGAAGGGAGGCGTGATCCATTCGTCGAGAGGCTCGGCGGGCTGCACGTCATAGTGACCGTAGCAGAGCACAGTGGGCGCGCCCTCGGCGTGCAGCCAATCGGCGTAGACGAGCGGGTGGCCGAGAGAGTTCTCGACCTCCGAGGTCTCGATGAGACGGACGTTCTCCATGCCGATGCGGCGAAGCTCTTCGGCCACAAACTCGGCGGCGCGGCGCACGTCGGCGGCGTGTTCGGGAAGGGTGGAGACGGAGGGAATGCGAATCAGATCCTTCAACTCTTCTACGAAACGCTGCTGGTTGTTGCGGGCAAACTCGATTGCCGCCGGTACGGTCTTCTCTGCCATCTCGCTGCTTTCCTTTCTCGATGCGCTGAAGGATCAGTATATTCATCCTCCGGTCGCGATGCCCTGTATGCAGCAGAGCTTATGCGGCGGCAAGAAGTTCTAATGCTGCTCGCATCGGAGAGCGCGAACAGCAAGAATGGTTCCATGCAAAACCTCGAACAACGCTGGAACACGGATGCCTATGCGGCGAATGGCCGCTTTGTCGCAACGCTCGCTTCGCCCGTCGTGGAGCTTCTTGCGCCGCTGGCGGGAGAGCGGATTCTCGACGTGGGATGCGGCGATGGCGTGCTGACGGAGACGATCGTTGCAGCGGGAGCAAGCGTGAAGGGAGTGGACAGTTCGCCCGCGATGGTCGAGGCCGCGAGGAAACGCGGGCTGGATGTTGACCAGCACAGCGCCGATGCTCTTCCCTATCAGCATGAATTCGATGCGGTCTTCTCGAACGCCGCAATGCATTGGCTTGCGGCGGAGAGGCATCCAACGCTGCTTGCTGCGATTCATCGCTCACTGAAGCCAGGTGGCCGTTTCGTCGCGGAGTTGGGTGGGCATGGAAATATCGCGGCGATTCGCACCGCGCTCTCTGCGGTGCTCGGGCCTTATGGCATCGACCCCGAGGAGGCTGCGGCTTCGTACTATCCTGCGCCAGCGGTTTATCGGAGGCTGCTTGAAGAGGCGGGATTTACGGTCGTGACGATGGAGCTGATTCCCCGCCCCACGCTGTTGCCGGGCGGCATTACGGGGTGGCTTGAGACCTTCCGCAACGGCGTGCTCGACCGGCTTGCGCCAGCGGATCGCGCTGCGGCGCTCGCGAAGGTTGTGCATCTGCTCGAACCGATTCTTCGCGACGGAGACGGCAACTGGATCGCCGATTATGTAAGGCTGCGGTTCTCCGTCACGGCGAACTAGCGACAGGGGGCTTCGGGGACTTCCGCGAGGCCCCCGAGGTTGCCGAGGCAGAGGATCACGAGCTTTTCGAGCCGCGCAAGCTCACGGTCGGAGACTCCCTGCCACAGGTCTTCCTGCATCGCAGACGAGAGCTTTTCGACCATGCGGGCCAGCCGCTCGCCCGACGGGGTGATGCGGGCCGTGACGATGCGGTCGTTGACCGCGTCCTTGCCGCGCACGATCAGGCCGCGATCTTCGAGATGCTTGAGCAGCGCCTGCGTGGTCTGCGGGGTGATGTAGCAGGAGCGCGCAAGCTGCGCCCCGGAGCTTCCCGGCTCGGCACGGATGGCGAAGAGCACCTGCATCTGCGCGGTGGTCACGCCATGAGGGCGAAGCTGGTCGTCCATGAGGATGCGGGTCTGCAGGAGCAGGCGCTTCATGGAGCGGAGCACCTGTCTGCTCTGCAGGTAGCGGGCATCCTGCGGGGGCGGCGAATCTTTATCTGCCGCAGGCTTCGTTTTGTCAGATCGCGTAGGCACGGAATATCAGTTAGCTGATATCATATCAGCTAACTGATATGTCCTCCACCGCAACCGCTCCGAACCCTATCGCCGTATGGAAGCCGCGCCATAATCCGTGGCTGATCGCGCTGACGGTGACGCTCGCCACCTTTATGGAGGTGCTCGACACCTCCATTGCGAACGTCGCTCTGCCGCACATGGCGGGAACGCTGGGCGCAAGCCAGGAGGAGGCGACGTGGGTGCTGACCAGCTACCTGGTTTCGAGCGCGATTGTGCTGCCGATCTCCGGCTGGCTTTCGAACCGCTTCGGACGCAAGCGCTTCTACATGACCTGCGTGGCGCTGTTCACCGTCTGCTCACTGCTGTGCGGCATCGCGCAGACGCTGCCCATGCTCATCATCGCCCGCATCCTGCAAGGCGCGGGCGGCGGCGGTCTTGCTCCCAGCGAACAGGCGATTCTTGCCGACACCTTCCCTGTCGAAAAACGCGGGCAGGCCTTCGCAGTCTACGGAATGGCCGTCGTCGTCGCGCCTGCCATCGGCCCCACGCTGGGCGGATGGATCACGGATAACTTCAGCTGGCACTGGATCTTCTTCATCAACCTTCCCGTGGGTCTGCTCTCGCTGTACCTGAGCAACCGCATGGTCGAAGACCCGCCGCACATGAAGGTGCGGATGAAGGAGTCGCAGAAAGAAAAGGTGGACTTCTTCGGACTGGGGCTGGTCGCTATGGGCGTCGGCTTCCTCGAGTTCACGCTCGACAAGGGGCAGGAGAAGGACTGGTTCGGCTCGCAGATGATCGTGACCTGCGCGGTGCTGGCCGTGGTTACGCTGATCGTCTTCGTCCTCTGGGAGTGGAACCACTCGCACCCCATCGTCGACCTGAAGCTGCTGAAGAACAGGAACTTCGGCACGGCGGTCTTCCTGCAACTGGTCCTCGGCATGGTGCTGTTTGGAAGCACGGTGCTGATTCCGCAATATCTTCAGGTGCTGCTGGGATACACGGCCGAGCGCGCAGGCATGGTGCTGTCTCCTGCAGGCTTCATGATGATGTTCATGATGGCGGTCGCCGGGCGCATGCTGGGCAAGTTCGACCCGCGCCTGATGGTCGCGCTGGGATATATGGCCACCGCCGCGGGCATCTACAACCTGACGCGGCTCGACCTGAACACGGCCTTCGGCACCGTGACGCTGTGGCGCATGATCCAGGTGATCGGGCTGCCGTTCGTCTTCATCCCCATCAGCACACTTAATTACGTCGGAGTTCCGGCGAGCAAGACCAACCAGATCTCAAGCCTTTCGAACTTCGCTCGCAACCTGGGCGGAAGCATGGGAACCGCTCTGCTGACCACCTTCATATCGCGCAGTGCGCAGGTGCACCAGGTGGCGCTGGCGGCCAATGTCATTCCGGGCAGCGTTCCTTACCGGCAATATATGGACAACATCATCTCCAGGCTGACCGCCCAGGGAGTCTCGGCGGCCACGGCCTCGCAGATGGCGCTGGGACAGGCCTATCAGGACATGCTGCGGCAATCCTCGATGTTGAGCTACAAGAACGCCTTCTTTATTCTGTCGGTCATTATTCTGTGCCTTGTTCCGTTGCCGTTCGTCATGCGGCTGCCGGAGAAGAATGCCAAACCCGATCCGGAGGCGATGGGGCATTAATCCCAGCACAGCAGTTGCGCCCGATGACACAGTACCCGCAGCGGTGCTAGGCTTTTCGCAATGCGTCACCCGCGACATCTGAGTCTGTCTCTGCTGATTGTGGCTCTCGTTCTCTGCCCTCTTCTGGCAGAGGGCCAGCTGCCCGGTGGCGTTCCCGAGACTCCAGCTCAGACTTCGACCGCTCACGATACTCCGCTCAATCCAGCACTTCCCACGGTCTTCATCGTCGGAGATTCGACGGCGCGCAACCAGGCCGATCTTGGATGGGGCGACCACTTCGCGCAGTTCTTCGACACCAGCCGCATCAACGTAGCCAACCGGGCCAAAGCAGGACGCAGCAGCCGCAGCTACTTCAACGAAGGCCTGTGGGAGAACGTGCTGAAGGAGATGAAGCCCGGCGACTACGTCCTGTTGCAGATGGGCCACAACGACGGCAACGGCAATCTCAGCAAAGACACGAAGGCCCGCGTCAGCCTGAAGGGACTGGGCGAGCAGACGCAGGACGTGCCGATCGCTCATCCCTTCCCCTCCGGTCCGCTCGCGGACCAGACCGTGGAGACGGTCCATACCTATGGCTGGTATCTGCGCCGGTACATCGCGGATGCGCGCGCGAAGGGGGCCACCCCGATCCTGCTCACCGTGACCGTCCGCAATATCTGGACGGACGGCCCCGACGGCAAGCCGCACATCGAGCGCGACATGGGCTACCGGGATTATGAGTATCAACTCGGAGCCGTGGAACATATTCCCGTGGCCGACATGGCGACAGTCGAGGCCGACCGGCTGGAGGCTCTCGGGCCGGCGAAGACCGCCCTGCTCTTCCCCATCGACCACACCCATACCAGCCCCGAGGGAGCCGAGCAGAACGCGGAGTCGGTGGCGATTGCACTGCGCAAAACGAATTCGACGCTGGCGTCTTATCTCAAACCCCGGGCGCCCTGAACCGGGCATCGCCCGAACATTCTCTTTATTGCAAACAGGTTAGGAATCACCTGCCTTTTCCTTCTGTCTTCAGAAACATTTACACTGGAGGGGCAGGCTATTCCGGCCACACGAGAATGTCGTCGAACCGACGACGCGAAGGACGCCACTTTTGTTCAACTCAGTCATAGCAAAGGTCTTTGGTACAAGTAACGAACGCGCGGTCAAGCGCCTGCTGCCTACCGTTACCCAGATCAACTCGCTTGAGTCGTCGCTGCAATCGCTCAGCGACGAGCAGCTACGCAACAAGACCGCCGAGTTCCGCCAGCGCATCGCCGATGCGGTCGCGAAGATCGAAGACACACCGGAGAACGCGGACGCACGGCTCGAGGCCGAAAAGGCCGCACTCGACGAGATCCTTCCCGAGGCCTTCGCGGTGGTTCGCGAGGCAGGCCGCCGCGTGGTGAACATGCGGCACTTCGACGTGCAGCTGATCGGCGGCATGGTGCTGCACTCCGGCAAAATCTCCGAGATGCGGACCGGCGAAGGTAAGACGCTGGTCGCCACGCTTCCCTGCTACCTGAATGCTCTGGCCGGTCACGGCGTCCACGTCGTCACAGTCAACGACTACCTGGCCAAGCGCGACGCCGAGTGGATGGGCAAGATCTACGGCTTCCTCGGGCTGACGGTTGGCGTCATCGTGCATGACCTCGACGATTCGCAGCGCCGCGCCGCCTATGCCGCCGACATCACCTACGGCACCAACAACGAGTTCGGCTTCGACTACCTGCGCGACAACATGAAGTTCGAGCTGGGCGACCAGGTACAGCGTGGCCACTACTACTGCATCGTCGACGAGGTGGACTCCATCCTGATCGACGAGGCCCGCACGCCGCTGATCATCTCTGGCCCGACGGACCAGACGACCGACAAGTACGTCCGCGTGAATGTCATCATCCCGCAGCTCGAACTGGGCGAACTGATCGAGACGCTCGATACGAAGACGTGGAGCGGCGATTACGTCGTCGATGAAAAGGCCCGCTCCATCACCGTCACCGACGAGGGATGGGAGAAGATCGAGAAGCTGCTCGGCATCGGCAACATCGCCGACCCCGAGAACTGGGACCTGAAGCACCATGTCGAGGTCGCCATCAAGGCGCACTCGCTTTACAAGCGCGACGTGGAGTACGTGGTCAAGGACGGCGAGGTCATCATCGTCGATGAGTTCACGGGCCGCCTGATGCCCGGACGCCGCTGGTCCGATGGCCTGCACCAGGCGGTCGAGGCCAAGGAAGGCGTCGCGGTCCGCAAGGAAGACCAGACTCTGGCAACGATCACCTTCCAGAACTACTTCCGCATGTACAAGAAGCTCTCGGGCATGACCGGCACCGCCGAGACCGAGGCCGCGGAGTTCGACAAGATCTACAAGCTTGAGATCGTCGTCATTCCGACGAACCGCCCGATGCAGCGCATCGAGTTCCCCGACGTGGTCTACCGCACCGCAAAGGAAAAGTACTTCGCCGTCGCCGATGAGATCGCCAAGCTGCACGAGAACCGGCAGCCGGTGCTCGTGGGTACGACCAGCATCGAGAAGTCGGAGCTGCTGTCGGAGATTCTGAAGCGGAAGGGCGTCCGCCACGTCGTTCTGAACGCGAAGTTCCACGAGAAGGAAGCCGAGATCGTCGCGCAGGCCGGACGTCTGGGCATGGTCACGATCGCCACCAATATGGCCGGTCGCGGAACCGACATTCTGCTGGGCGGCAACGCGGACTTCATGGCTCGCCAGGACCTCGTGCGCAAGTCGCAAGCGCGCGCTGTCTCCGCCGCCGAGGGAGCCATCTCGCCGGTCGCAGGACCGGGCATGTTCCGCTTCTACTACCAGGGGCAAGAGTTCGAAACGACGCAGGAGGCGTGGGACGCAGCCGTGGCAGCACACTCCAGCGCCGCGCAGAAGGAACATGATGCCGTGATCGCCGCCGGCGGTCTGCACATCATCGGCACCGAGCGGCACGAGTCCCGCCGCGTCGATAACCAGCTTCGCGGACGTGCAGGTCGTCAGGGCGATCCGGGTGCGGCGCGCTTCTACCTTTCGCTCGAAGACGACCTGATGCGCATCTTCGCTCGCGAGTGGGTTTCGACGCTGCTGCAGCGGCTCGGCATGGAAGAGGGCGTCCCCATCGAGAGCGGCATGATCTCCCGCCGCATCGAGGCCGCGCAGAAGGCTGTCGAAACGCAGAACTTCGAGTCGCGCAAGCACGTGCTCGAGTACGACGACGTGATGAACAAGCAGCGCGAGGCCGTCTATAGCCTGCGCAAGCAGTTGATGGAAGGCACCGACCAGAAGCAGCTCATCACCGACGACTATCTTTCGACGGTGCTCTCGAGCCTGCTCGACGTGAACGCGCCGGAGAAGGCGCATCCCGAGGAGTGGAACACCGAGACGCTGTTCGCGCAGCTCTACGACCAGTTCGGCGCTCATCTTGAGAGCGAGGTGGACTTTTCAAATCTCAACCGGCACGAGCTGGGCGAGGCGATCTTCGAGAAGCTGCAGGGTCGCTACGACATCAAGGAGCGCATCCTTGGAGCGCAGGCGATGCGCTACCACGAGCGTGTCGTGATGCTGAGCGTGCTCGACGGTCTGTGGAAGGATCACCTGCTCCAGATGGACCACCTGAAGGAAGGCATCGGCCTGCGTGGCTACGCCCAGCAGGACCCGCTGGTGGCCTACAAGAAGGAGTCCTTCGAGATGTTCGAGACGATGATGCTCCGCTTCCAGGAGGACACGCTGCGGCACCTCTTCCGGATGCAGATCATCGGGCCGGACGGCAACCCCATCGAGAGCCTCGATCAGCTTCCTCCCGGCTACGGCAGTAATGCGGCGACTCCTTCGGAAGCGCAGGAGCTTCCGGAGGCTCCTGCTCCCGCTGCCATCGCGCCGACTGCGGTTCCGGTTCCGACGCGTCCTCCGTCAACGACGATCGACGCCCTGGAGCGCGAGTTCCAGCAGAAGAAGCAGCGTGAGCTGGACCAGGCCCGTTCCGCGGGAGCGACTGCAGCCGCAGTCGAGAACACGCCACGCGTCACCGGCGAGAAAGTGGGACGCAACGATCCCTGCCCGTGCGGCTCCGGCAAGAAGTTCAAGAAGTGCCACGGCGTCGAGGCGTAATTCCTTCTGCGTAAAAAAAGAAAGCGGCGAGTCTTCGGACCCGCCGCTTTCTTTTTTGTCTTTTTTATTTAGGGGAAGCTTTCTGCTTTAAAAGCGTTACTTCTGGAGATCGTCCAGCAGCAGCCTTGCCTTGGTGGCGAGCGTCTTCGCTCCCTCCGCATCGCCTGATTTCAATGCCTCCTGCGCCTGCTTCTGGAAGTTCCGTATGCGGCTGACCTGTGCTCTGTCCGTCGTCAGCTTACGCGAAGGCAAGTTGTTGAGACGTTGACCGATAGAACCGATCAGGTCCGAAGCCTCTCTCTGCGCGCGCGGGCTTCCACCTCCTCCAAGAGAAAGAGAGCCAATCGCGGCATCCTCGCTGGGGACCGAAGGCGGCGGAGTCTCCTCGACGGGAGCGGGCGTCGAGACGGACGTGTTCGTAACCGGCTGCGGCCTGCGCCTGCGCTCACGGTGTGGAAACGAACCTGTCACCATCGGCACATCCGAAAGATCGACCTGTACCGGATCGACCAGCGGCGGAGGATACGGCAGTGGCAGCTCAACCAGCTCGACCGGCTGCGAGATCGGAGGCAGCGGACGCAGCATAGCCACCTTGTGGTGGCATCCGCTGAGCCCAAAGGTCAGCAGGCAACTGAGTGCGCTCCAGCGCACTGCCACCGTGCGGACCTTCACCATCTTTCCTCCGTACTGCATCAGACATGCTCCCCGACCGCTTTGCGGTCCGCTGTGGCCGCAAGAGTCTTTCCTGGCTCCACGATGCCTGCCGACATCGGCAGTCGCAGCATGAAGGTTGTTCCCCGGTCCTGTGCCGCCGGACTGGCATTCGAGCGTACATCGAGCGCCCCGCCGTGCATCTGCAGGATGCGATAGGTCATCGCCAGCCCAATTCCGCTGCCCCTGGGTTTCGTCGTGAAGTACAGTTCAAAGATACGCGGAAGCACCTCGGGAGCGATACCTTCTCCTTCGTCGATCACCTCGACCACGGCGAACTGATGGTCGCGGTGAAGCACGACGCGCAGCCTTCCTCCCTGCGGCATCGCCTGCATTCCGTTCAGCATAAGATTCAACAGCGCCTGCCGAACCAGCTCTGCGTCGACGCGCACAACCAGCGGCTCCTCCGGGGCCTCGACCGAGACAATCACGCCGTTTTCGCGCATCTCGGCGGCGGTCAGCTCGACGACGGCGTGAACCACCTGGCGAAGATCGTGCTCGCGCAGCTTCAGCTCCATCGGTCGCGAGAAGTCCGCGAGCGTCTGCACAACGCGGTCCAGCCGCTGCATCTCCCCAGCGAGAATATCGACGTGCCGCTGCGCTCCTCCGACGGCCTGTGGGTCTGCCGCGGCGAGTTTGCTGCGCAGCAGCTCCAGGTGTACCACCATCGCGTTGATCGGATTCTTGACCTCGTGTCCGACACCAGCGGTCAGGCGTCCGATGGCGGCGAGACGGCGCGAAATCTCCAGCTCCTGCCCGATCTGCACCACAGGCTCAAGATCGCGCAGCAGCACCAGCGCTCCCCTCTCGCCCGAGCCGTCATCGTAACGGTCCAGCGAGACTTGCACCTGACGTCCGTCTTCGAGGGTCACGCTCTCGTTCGTGGACTCCCCCTCGGCAAACTCTGCCAGCACAACCGCGCCCAGTACCGTCGCGGGGTCGAAGATCTCGTCAAGCTGCCTTCCGACCAGATCACGCTGAGGATGTCCGAGGAACGATGCGACCGAGTCCGAAACCATCATGGCGCGACGGTCCGAGGTGAACAGCAGCACGCCGTCGCGCAGCGTATCGAGCATCTGGTTGATGTTCGCCTGAAGGGCCGAGAATCCGGCCTCCTTCGAGCGCATTTGCTCGCCCAGAAGGTCGATGGTCTGCGTGACGCGCACCACGGCGTCACTTCCGTTGCGGCTCGAGGCAGGCAGTGATGCGGGCTCTCCCGACTGCTGGGTCAGCTTTTCGAGTTGAAGGCTGATCTGCTCGATGGGCTGCAGCGCGGCGTTGGCCAGCACAGCCGAGGCGATCATAGCCGCCAGCGCGGCCAGCAACGCGAAGATGCCCGCAGCCTTCAGCCACGGCTCATAGGAGTTCCGCAGAAACGTCGAGCGCACACCCACATGAACGACGAGGAAGGGCTGGCCGTTGCGATCGAGCGGTTGCAGCGAGTCGAAGACCTGCGGCGTCCCGAAGAGCTCCCTGCGCTGATATGCGATGCTTCCGTTGCGAACGCTCTCAAGGCTGTTGCGATTCGCCGCAGGCTGGCCTACGGCATCGGGGTCGGTGCTGACGATGGTGATGCCCTTTGCATCCGCCACGCTGACGTCCTGCACGGTCGGCGAGTAGCGGATGATCGCATTCATCACATCAGCCAGCGGCTGGTAGCTTTGCAGGGCATCGGCGACCGCCTCGTGCAGAGCATCGTCGCTCAGGTCGGCGGGAGGATTGGCACGCAGCCCCGTCTCGACCGCCTGACGGGTCATCAGCGTCACCTGGCTGGCGAGCACGCCATTGGCCGCCGCCGTCTGCTCGATCCTCTGCCGCAGCAGCTCCCCGACGAAGACGATCGACAGCACGGCGACGATCGCGAACGTCAGCACGGTTGCCGATACGACCAGCTTGGTCTTCAGCCGCATCGTCTAATCCACCAGGGCTGGATTGCTCGAATATTCCTTCAGCTTGTTCTGCAAGGTCTTCGAGCTGATGCCAAGAATCTCAGCGGCCTTTGTCTTGTTGTTGTGGGTGGCCGTCAGCGTCTTCAGGATAAGCTGACGCTCCGCCTCGTCGACGGTCGTGCCCACTTCGACCCGCACCGTGTTCTGGTCTTCGAGATAACGCTCGACCTCGCTCATCGAACCTTCGCCTAAGCGTCCTCCCTTCGGCATCGACGGCGAAAATCCCGCCTCCCCGAAGTTCGGTGGAAGGTGTTCGATCCCCAGCAGGCCCGAGCTCGCCATAATCGTGGCGCGCTCGATGGTGTTGCGAAGCTCGCGCACGTTGCCCGGCCACTGGTAGGCCAGCATCCGCTTCAGCAGCGCAGGCTGAATGCCGGTCACAGAGCAGCCGTGGCGCTCGTTCATGTCGGCGATCATCTTGTGCGCAATCGGCTCGATGTCTTCCATGTGCTCGCGCAGCGGAGGCATCTGGATGTTGAAGACGTTCAGACGGTAGTAAAGATCGCTGCGAAGCTCGCCTGCGGCCACCGCTGTCTCCGGGTCCTTGTTGGTCGCGGCGACCACGCGCACGTCTACCGGCATCTCGGCTTTGCTTCCCAGGCGGCGCAGCTTGCGGTCTTCGAGCACGCGCAGCAGCTTGGCCTGCGTTGCAGCGGGCATCTCACCGATCTCGTCCAGCAGCAGCGTTCCTTCCTCGGCCAGCTCGAAGCAACCGGCGCGACGCTCGAGCGCTCCTGTGAAGGCTCCTTTTTCGTGGCCGAAGATCTCGCTTTCGATCAGCGTCTCGGGAATGGCCGCGCAGTTGACCGCGACGAAGGGCTTGCTGCGCCGCGAGCTGAACTCGTGCAGTGCGCGCGCAACCAACTCCTTGCCGGTGCCGCTTTCACCCGTAACCAGAACGCTGACATTGGTAGGTGCGATGCGCTCAATCAGAGCGAAGATCTCCCGCATCTTCTGCGAGGTTCCCACCAGAGGCCCCAGCGACCCCATCTCTCGCGGACGCTTTGTCGTGCCGGGAGCCTCGCTGACCGCGTCGATATGTTGCAGGCTGGCATTCTGCAGAATCGTCCGCAGGCGACCTGGGTCGACCGGCTTCGGAACATAGTCGAACGCGCCCTTGCGCATGGCCTCGACCGCCGACTCGATGGACCCCTGTGCCGTCATCATCACGACGGCCACATGCTCGGGTAGCTCGGCAATCCGCTCCAGCAGCCCCATTCCATCCATGCGAGGCATCTTAAGATCGGTGACGACGATGGCTGGTTTCCAGGAGGCTGTCTTCTCCAGACCCTCCACGCCATCGGCTGCACCCACCGCCGTGTATCCCCAGCTTTCAATCAGCTCGGTCAGGCCTGTGCGAGCGTGCACCTCATCTTCGACGATCAATACTCGTTCCAACGTCTTCCCCTGTTTTCTTTCTTCGAAGTTTTCAGGCCGGATACTCTGCTTGGATGCCTCTGAACTCTCAAGTGTACCGTTCCACAAGCCACGGCTCGACCTTTGTGCAAAATTTTGCAAGGTAACGATCCATACTCCTCTGACACCAGAGGGTTTATCCCCCATCCTTATCTTCACCGGAACCGGATGGGAAAAGTAGATACTCCCAGCACGTTATTCTGTTTTCATGCTTGAACCCGAGATCTCCGTTGAGGACTTCGCCCGCCTGCGTCAGCAGGAAAACGCTCCTCTTTTGTTGGACGTACGCGAGCCGTGGGAGTTTAACACCGCCAGCCTGCCCGATTCCATACTGATGCCGATGGGCGACGTTCCCTCGCGCGCCCACCAGGAGCTGGACCCCGACCAGCCAATCGTCGTCCTCTGCCACCACGGCATGAGGTCGCTTTCGGTAACCATGTGGCTTAGAAATCAGGGATTTGAGCACGTCCAGTCGCTGGCTGGGGGCATCGACCACTGGTCCCGCGTCATCGACCCGAAGGTTCCTCTTTATTAGAGGGCATTAAGCAACACGATACCCCGGTATCGCTAAATGCACTTCTCTTCGAAGTTGCTGGCACCCTTTTGGACATTTTTTCGCATCTATCCTTCGCAGGGCGGTTAAAGACAGAAAAATATTCCGTCCACAGGGAGCAGCATGGAACCGGATGGACCGAGCCTTCCGTCAAGCGAAAGCGGAATGGAAAAGAAGCAGCTATCGACGCCCTTGCAGAAACCAGCCGTCCGTGACCGGGGGTCTGAAGGCATGACCGATCCGTTCCTCTCCCAGAGGCTTACCAGACAGCAGGAACATGGTCTTGCTCTGCTCGCCGCCATCGTTGAGTCCTCCGACGACGCCATTATCAGCAGCGACCTGAACGGAATCATCACCAGCTGGAACCGTGGAGCCGAACGGACCTTTGGCTACACCGCCGATGAGATGCTGGGTCACACGACCTCCGAGCTTGCCTCTTCCAACTGCCTCGAAGACACCGAACGCGTCCTTGGAAAGATTCGTCTTGGCGAGACCGTTGATCACTACGAGACCACGCGGCGCCACAAGGACGGAAGCGACATCATCGTCTCGATGACCGTGTCCCCCATCCGCGACCATGCGGGAAATCTTATTGGAGCCTCCAAGGTCTCGCGTGACATCACCTCAACTCGCCGCGCTGAACAGGCTCTTCGCAACTCCGAAAAGCTCTCCGTGGCCGGGCGTATGGCCGCAAGCATCGCCCACGAGATCAATAACCCTCTCGAAGCCATCACCAACCTGCTCTACCTGGTCGAGCACGAAAGCCTCTCCGAAGAGGCCCGGAGCTACCTGACGCTCGCGCAACACGAACTGGCCCGCGTCTCACACATTGCCTCGCAGACGCTCGGCTTCTTCCGCAACACGCAGGGAACCTCCGCCACGGCTCTCACCGAGATCGCCGACAGCGCCATCTCGCTCCATCTCGGACGTCTCACCACCTGTAACGTAGCCATCCTCAAAGAGTATCGTCCGCAGGAACCTGTTTTCGCGCATGAGGGCGAGTTGCGGCAGGTGATGGTCAACCTCATTGGCAACGCGCTCGACGCCATGCCCGCAGGCGGCAGACTTCACATCCGCATCCGTGAGGCATCAGACCCGGCAACCGGAACGCACGGTGTCCGCATCGTGGTCGCAGACACCGGAACCGGAATGAGCGACGCGACACGACGCCAGATCTTCGAACCCTTTTACACCACCAAGGGAGCCATCGGGACCGGACTCGGCCTGTGGGTCAGCAGCCAGATCATCTCCCGTCACAAGGGACGCATCCAAGTACGGAGCAGCCAGGCTCCCGCGCATCACGGGACGATCTTCTCCATCTTTCTGCCTCACCTCAAGGAGATCCCCACTGGAACGGTGGACGAGATATCCATCAAGCAGCTTCCCCTGCCGATCTCGGAGGGCGCTACTTCGCCCTCGGATGCGTCTGGTCATACACCAGCTGAACCTGCCCCGCAGTCAGCTGTGTATACCGCTGCGTAGTCGAAAGCCGCTCGTGCCCCAGCATCTCCTGGATGGCGCGAAGGTCCGCTCCCTCCTCCAGCATGTGCGTTCCAAAAGCGTGACGCAACGTGTGCGGATGCACATCGGCGGCAAGTCCGCGGCTTAGTGCAATCGCCTTCACGATCCGTCCCACGCTTCTCGTCGTCAGTCTGCAATCGCCGCGCAGGCGCAGATTGATCAGCAGCGGCCCTTCGTCAGCCAGAGCGCCCTTTCCCGCCGACCTCAGCTTTTCCGCACGCACCGGAAGATAGGCCCGCAGCGCAGCCGCAGCCTCGTCGCCCAGGGGAACCAGCCTCTCCTTGCGGCCCTTGCCGCGCACCAGCACGGCCTCGTCGCTCCAGCGCACGCTGTTCATGTTCAGGCCCACCAGCTCGGAGTTGCGAATGCCGCATCCATATAACAACTCGAAGATCACGCGCTCGCGTTCCGGCCACGCGACCGACTCTTCTTCTTCCAACTTCTTTTTGGAGCGTTGCTCCTTCCGTGGAAGGTTTTCCAGCGAGTCGAGAACACGGTTGACCTCCTCCACGCTCGGCACGCGGGGCAGATGCTTCGCCAGCTTCGGCGTGCTCACCAGCAGAGCCGGGTTCTGCTCGACCTTGTGCTCCTTCGCCAGCCAGCGGAACCAGCTTCGGATGGAGGCCAGAGCGCGCGCCGCGCTCGCCTTCGTCAGGCCGCGCTCGTACAGCACTCCAAGATAGCCGCGAATGTGTATGTGCTCCACCGCTGTGATGTGCGCGTCGGCCCCAAGCGTCTCGGCAAGATACGCGGCAAAGCTGCGAATCTCGCGCCCGTATGCGCGCACCGTATGCTCCGAGGCTCCGCGCTGCCCCACCAGCATCCGCAGAAACTCTTCCGCCAGCGCGCTGAACTCCGTCGTCGCAATCGCCTCGTCCACGCTTATGCCTCGACCTCGCTCACGATCTTCTTTCCTCGCGGATGGTGCATCCGATGCACCTGCTTCAACCTCCCGAGAGCAACGTGCGTGTAGACCTCGGTGGTCGCAATGTCCGCGTGTCCAAGAATCGTCTGAACGCTGCGCAGATCGGCTCCATGATCGACCATGTGGGTCGCACAACTATGCCGTAGCTTGTGCGGACTGGCATGGAAGTTCGTCGAGCGCACCATCTCCCACACCCACTGCCGCGTCAGCGGCCTTCCGCGCACGCTCAAAAAGACCTCGTGCTGTCGCATCGTTCCCTCAAGCTCCGGTCTGCCCAGCGCGAGATACTTCTCCAGCGCCTCCACCGCCGACCGACCCAGCGGAACAATTCTCTCCTTGTCGCCCTTGCCCCGCACCAGAGCACGCCCCGTGTCGAGCTGCAAATCCTCCACGCGCAGCGAACAGATCTCCGCCACACGCAGCCCCCCCGCGTACAGCAGCTCAAGAATCGCGTGATCGCGCAGAGCCAACCCATCGGCAGCGGCCACCCGAGCCGCAGAGCCGGTCTTCTCCAGCATCTCCGCAACCTCGCTCTCGGCGAGACTCTTCGGCAGCACCTTCCAGCTCGACGGCCTCTCCACATTCACCGTGGGGTCGTGAGCAATCTTTTTGTCGAGAAGCAGCCAGCGGTAGAACCCACGCAGCGCGCTCAGCTTCCGTGCAATCGAGCGCGACTCGACGCCGTGGCTCCTCATGCCTTCCATGAAGCCGCTGACGTCCTCCTGCTGCGCTGCCATCAGCAGGCCGTTATGCCCCTCAAGATGCTCGGCAAACTGCTCGAGGTCACGCCGGTACGCGGCACAGGTCGCCGCGCTCATTCCCTTTTCCACGCGCAGGTACACCATGTACTCGCGCACGATCTGGACGTTGCCGGTCGTCTGGAAATGTCCTTGCATGAACCAATTATCCCCGCCGCGAGGCATCTGGCGGCCCTCCATCTGACGCCCGTACCCATCTGGATACGAACCCTCCGTCGCACTCCCCTCGAAATCGCTGGACAACGGGGGCTCCGCTCCTCTTCTCCAGCCGTTGCGCTGGTAAACTTAACATAGTCATGTTCGAAAACCTTTCAGACAAGCTCCAGCGATCCTTTAAGAACCTCCGCGGCCAGGGCACCATCACCGAGGAGAACATCTCCGACGCCCTGCGCGAGATCCGCATCGCCCTGCTCGAATCCGACGTGAACCTTGCCGTCGTCGACCAGCTGATCGAGCATATCCGCACCCGCGCCCTCGGCTCGCAGGTCGCCACTGCCCTCTCGCCCACCGAGCAGATCGTCAAGATCGTCAACGACGAGCTGGTCAACATTCTCGGCAAGGACACCGCCCGCTTCCAGAAGTCCTCGCAGCCGCCCAGCGTCATCCTGATGGCGGGCCTGCAGGGCTCCGGTAAGACGACCACCTCGGGCAAGCTCGCCCAGTGGCTCAAGAAGGCCGGACACCGCCCCATGCTCGTCTCGGTCGACGTCTACCGCCCCGCCGCTCGCGAGCAACTCGCCATCGTCGCCCGCTCGATCAACGCGAACCTCTACGAGGGCAAACTCGACTCCGCCACGCCCGGCACCGACGACGTTCTTCGTCTCGCGAAGGAGGCCAAGCGCGAGGCCGCCAACTACGGCTGCGACATGCTGATCGTCGATACCGCCGGTCGCAACCACATCGACTCCGAGCTGATGGACGAGATGTCGGCGCTCAAGAAGCTGCTCAACCCGTCCGAGATCCTCTTCGTGGCCGACGCCATGACTGGCCAGGACGCGGTGAACTCCGCGAAGGCCTTCAACGACCGCCTGACGATCACGGGAGCTGTGCTGACCAAGATGGACGGCGACGCCCGCGGCGGCGCGGCTCTCTCGATCCGCCACGTGACGGGAGCGCCCATCAAGTTTCTCGGCACCGGCGAAAAGCCCGACGCCTTCGAGCCCTTCCACCCCGACCGCATCGTCTCGCGCATCATGGGCATGGGCGACATCGCCACGCTGTTGGAGCGCGCCGAAGAGAAACTCGACAAAGGCAAGGCTGAGGCCTTTGCGAAGAAGGCTCTCTCGGGCGACGGCTTCACCCTTGAAGACTTCCGCGACCAGCTTCGCCAGATCAAGAAGATGGGTTCGATGAAGTCGATCCTCAAGATGCTTCCCTCGGTCGGCCCGTTCGCCGGAATGTCGCAGGCGATCGACAATGTGGACGAGGGTCAGTTCACGCGCGTCGAGAGCATCATCAACTCGATGACGAAGCGCGAGCGCCTTGACCACGAGATCATTAACGGCAGCCGCCGCAAACGCATCGCCACCGGCTCGGGAACGAGCGTGCAGGAGGTCAACAACCTTCTGCGCCAGTACGCCCAGATGCGGAAGGTCTTCAAGACGATGGGCTCAGGCGGCGGCATGAAGATGCAGCAGAGGATGATGAGCCAGCTTCAAGGACGGCAGAGGTTCGGGCGATAGGACGGATCAAGGGATGAACTAATTCCTTGCCACACTAAGCTGTTGATAATTGGAAGGCTCTATAGTGAGAACGCCTTGGGCTGCATTTTTTTTGATTACTATAATTACCGGTTGCTCAAACACTCCATCTGACAAATCACTCGCATTTTCTAAAGATCGCAAGGCGTATGTGATCCCTTCTGAGTTGGTCCTGAAGGCACATGCGGATCGAGGATCAGATGGCAGCATCATGATTTCTGGCACAGCTAACTTACCGGATGATTTCAAGATGTGGGTCGAAATCGAGGCCGGTAGACTTCCTCTCGGAGCCCCGAAGGTGGTGGCAAGCGACGATACTGTATTTATCAAAAATGGAACTTTCCAAACTCACCCGCTATGGCTTGAAGTCCCCAACACAACCTTCAAGAAAACAGGCTGGCCCAAACGAGTTTCGGTAAACGTAAGACAAAAAACTTTTCCTCAAGGCTCCGCTAAAGTTCATTTCGAAGCTTATTTCAATAGAGCATGGCAGACTAACGAGGTTCTCACAATATTAGGAAATGACCAAGGGAAAAGCCTTAAGGGCCCCATCCTGAGACAGACAGATTCCGATGTAACCGATAGCCCTAAGGTTTTAGATTATCGTCAAGTCCTTGTCTTTTCTGCTCTTTCCCCTGAAGCAAAAGCCATCAGTCTGGTAAAGGGAACCGTGTTAACGGTACCGGACAAAGGACGATCTGCTGGAGATATTCAAGCCAATATCGATCTCTTCCTTGCCTTCCCTGGGATGGCTCTTGGAAGGGGGTGGAGCGCAAAGGCGTTAGCTCCTAATAATTATGAAGTTTCTTATGATTTCATAGATGGCAGTCAAGGTGAACAGCAAGCTATTTGGACAGTCAATCTCGTAAGTACTGCGGTAAAGTATGTCAATGAATCAGCAAAAATTTTAAGTTGGACTCCTAGCTACTAGGATATAGATGGTATCGGGTGGCCATCGTTGGGTACACAATACTCTCAATTCAAGGGTAAGTAGTGAACCATCACCATCGTCTACGCACCTCGTTCATCTTCGGACTCCTCATCACATCTGCTACAGCTCTGCCTGCCCAGCAGACCTACGGTGCACCCTCTCTGCAGGTCAAGATACTAGCCCAAAGCCCGGCCGAGACGAGCACCGACCTCCAGATCTTCTGCCTCTTCCGCTCCACTCCGCAGAACACCCTCCACGGCTCCCTCACCGAAACCAATGAGAAGCTCCACGGTCTTCTCGACCAGGTCCGCAAGCCCGGCCTCTTCAACGGCGACCTCGGCGAGACGCTCCTCCTCACCCCACCTGCAGGCACTCTCCACGCGAAGAAAATCCTCGTCATCGGCCTCGGCGATTCGGCGACCTTCACCCCGGAGCGTATGACGCTCGTCGGACGCATCGCCTTCCACGAGGCCAACCGATTGGGCATCGCCCACCCCTTTTTCGCCCCCACCATCCTCGACGGAGGCGTCGAAGGCTTCGCAACCGGACTCGTAGCCGAGCAGGTCGTCCGCGGATTCCGCGAGGCGCTCGCCACGGAAAAACTCCTCCAGACAAACCACGCGGCCGCAGGCATCGCCGTCAAGGACTTCACCTTCCTTGCTGGAGCCAAAAACGTGCCCTCCACCCAGGAAGGCATCGACCGCGCACTCGGCAACCCGGCGCACTCGCCTCGCTGAAAACAAACCGTTTCCTGCGGCGAAGAAATCCCGTATTCTCCGATCATGTTCGACGGAGCCACACAGGAAAGCACGCTCTCCGAAGTCACCAAGCTGATCGCGGTTCTCATCTGGCCCGCGACGCTTCTCGTCTGCTTCCTCACGCAGCGCGAAAACGTCCGCCGCATCCTCTCGGCGCTTGCCGTGCTCGCCGAATCCGCCAACAAGATCAAGATCTGGCAGGTCGAGGTCGAAAAGACCGTTCAGAACTCCATCGACCGCGAGGTCGAAAAGGCAGCCGCAGAGGCCCGGCCCCGCCGCACCCCCGACATCCCCAAGAACGAGGCCCTCGCCGCTGCCCGCGTCGATACGCTCATCTCCTCCGTCGCCGACCAGCCCTCTCGCGACAACCTCACCGCCTCCGTGCGCCAGAAGATGCTCTCTCTCGCGCAGGAGTACGAGACCACCCGCGCCACCATGCCCTCCGGCAAGGACCGCACCGGGGCCATGAACGCCGTCGTCGCCCGCATGAGAACCCTCGCCATCGCCGCTAAGCCTTTTCTCAAGGAGTTCAGCGAGAACCGTGCCTCACCGGGCATCCGTCTCTGCGCCATCATCATCCTGCAGATCTCGCCCGACCGCCGCTACCTCGAATGGCTGGAGCAGCGCTACACCGCGGAGACGCCCTTCATCTTCTACCAGACCTCCGTGGCACTGATGCAGGCCGTCCGCGACATTGGCGCGCAGAACTACCAGCAGCTCCACCGCATCCTTACCCACGCCATCGGAATCATCGAGTCCTTCCGCGAGGGCGAGCCGGACAGAAACACCCTCAACATCCTCCAAAGCGCTCTCAAAACGCTGGAGGGCATGGAACATGAACCGTAAGCCACACGTCTGGTATTTGAGCGAAAGAGGTCTTCCGAAGCACAAGACTGAAGCATCTCTTCCGCTAATTTTTACCTATGGAGAGAGGGTTTACCATGCAATCATGCCGTCTCAAGACCATAGAACCTCCGCTCGCCGGAGCCTCGCTCGCCTTCTTGCCGCTTCTTTTCTTGCCGCCGCGTCCCTGACTCCTGCCCGCGCCCAGAGTTTTTCCGACATCAAGCCCAGCCCCGCGCAGGTCGAGTGGCAGGACCTTGAGATCGGCGTCATCTTTCACTTCTCCACCAACACCTTCCTCAATCGCGAGTGGGGCGACGGCACGGCCTCTCCCTCCGTCTTCAACCCCGCCCACGTCGACACCGACCAGTGGATGCAGGCCGCGAAAGCTGGCGGAGCGAAGTACGCGGTCCTCGTCGCCAAGCACCACGACGGCTTCGCCCTCTTCCCCAGCTCGCAGACCGACTACTCCGTCAAGGCCAGCCCGTGGATGAACGGCAAGGGCGACCTCGTGCGGCTCGCGTCGGACTCCGCGAAACACGCCGGGCTCGGTTTCGGAGTCTACCTCTCCCCCTGGGACCGCCACGATGCGCGCTACCCCGACCCCGTCGCCTATGATAAGTACTACCTCGCGCAGCTCGGCGAGCTGTCCCGTTCCTACGGCCTCATCACCGAGTTCTGGGTCGATGGAGCAGGCTCCACCGGGCGCACCTACGACTTCGACAAGATCGTGCAGGAGCTGCGCACCTATCAGCCCAACGCGCTCGTTTTCGCCGACACGGCAACCTACAAGAACGCCGACCTCCGCTGGGTCGGCTCCGAGGACGGCACCGTTCCCTACGAGAACTGGAACGTGATTGACCGCACCGGCTACCTCCGCTGGCGCCCTGTCGAGGCCGACACGCCGCTGCGCAAGCTGCACTGGTTCTGGCATCCGAATGACGAGGCCTCGCTGAAGAGCGTCGATGAGCTGCTCGACATCTATACCAAGACCGTCGGGCGCGGAGCGCAGCTGATGCTCGGGCTTGCCCCGGACAGCACGGGCCGCATGCCTGATGCCGACGTCGCCCGTCTGCGCGAGTTCGGCGAGGCGGTGCAGAGGCTCTACGGAAGCAGCCATAACCTTGCCGTCTCCACCCCGCACACCCTGAGCGATGCCACGTCCGCGGCGGCGGTCGACAACAACGACGCGACCTTCTGGTCCGCCCCTCCTCGCCACGCCACGCTCGAGGTTCGCTTCGCAAAGCCCGTCACCTTCGACCGCACGCTCACGATGGAGTGGCTCAACGAGGGCCAGCATGTCGAGGAGTACAGCGTCGAGGCATGGCAGAACGGAGCATGGAAGACGCTCGTTCACGCCCACGCTATCGGTCACAAGAAGATCGACATCTTCCCCTCGGTGACTGCGGAGCGCGTCCGCCTGAACCTGCTTTCCACGACGGGCTCGGCTGCGATTCGCGAGTTCCAGGTCTTCGACGGAACCGGCAGGAAGTAGTAACCCGTTACTTTTGAAGCGATTTGCCGCAGAGAAAGGAAGACCCTCTGCGGCAAATGATTTAGTTTAATAAAAAGTTAAAAACTCATTCTCCTCTGATCCACTTTCCTCTCTCTCATAGCTTCAATAACGACATAAGATGGTTTTCAAGCAAGATTCCCCGGGGCGATCAACTTGGACATCCATACCCTGCACATCGAGCACGTCGTCTTTCTTGCCTTGCACACGATTCTGACCGTCGCCAACTCCTGGCTCTATCGCGGGATGAAGGGGGTGCGGTGGTTTTCGTTCTACAGCCTCCTTGTCCTGCTGGGAGCGACTGCGGTCGCGCTACGCGGCATGATTCCGGACTTCATCTCCATCGTCTTCGGAAACCTGTTCGTGGTCGCAGGTTATGCCGTGCTCTTCATTTCCCTGCGGGAGTTCTTCGGGAAGAAGAGCAACGAGTTCTACTGGCAGGCCGCGCTCTTCGTCGCGGCTGTGGTCACGATGGTTCTCTACGGCTCTATCGAGCCGAGCACCTCGAAGCGGCTGATCGCCTATAGCTGCGTCCTTCTGCTGCAACAGATTCATATTGCCAGCTTTCTCTACCGCAATCACGATCCTGCGATCCGTGTACCTACGGCCTCGATGGCGCTGATGATCGGCGCGCTGGCGCTCTCGAACCTGACGCGGCTGGTCGGGGTCAGCATTCAGGGCGCTCCACACAACTACCTCAACGCAGGACCGTTTCTGGCATGGATTCTCATCGTCAATTCCGGCCTGCAGTGGGGAGCGATGGTCGCCTTCGTCTGGATGACGGCGGCGATGCTGCGCGGCAAACTGGAGACACAGGCTCTGACCGATCCTCTGACCAACACTCTGAACCGCCGCGGCATCGAGCTGGCCGCCGAACAGTACATCCTGGCCTGCCGCAGGGATTCGCGGCCTCTGTCGGCAATGATCGTGGACCTCGACAAATTCAAGAACATCAACGACACCTATGGGCATCACTGCGGCGACGCAACGCTCGTGACTGTGGCCTCGTGCCTGCAGCAGGGCCTGCGCTCAGGTGACGTGCTGGCCCGCATCGGCGGCGACGAGTTCGCGATTCTTCTGCCGAATACCCGTGGCGAGGAAGCGGCGGGCATCGCAGCGCGGCTGCGCGAGAATATCTCCGCCACCGAGATTGCCTACGACCACATCCGCCTTACGGTCACAGCCAGCTTCGGTCTGGCACAATTGCAAGGCCCCGTCTCCAGTTGGGAGCAGCTCTTCGTGAAGTGCGATAAGGCTCTCTATGAAGAGAAACAGGCGGATGCTTCGCGTCCCACGCCAAAGAACATCCGCCCAGAGCTTGGCTTGCTGCCGCACTGATTACCGCCGCCGTGTGGTGGTTCCTCCAAGCAGCGAACCCAGCACGCCGCGAATGATTTCGCGCCCCACGGTGCTGCCCATCGTGCGTGCCGCGCTCTTGACCATCGCCTGCACGGGGCTGTCGCCTCGGCGCGAGCCGCCACCACCGAGGATGGCCGTTCCAGCGGCTTCGAGCGTGCCGAGCCAGCCGGAGTCTTGTGCGACGGTCCCCGCGCCTGCGCCACCGGAGGCCGGAGCAGCCGCAGCGGTCGAAGCTACCACCTTGCCCTTCAGCTTCTCGTAAGCCGACTCACGATCCACCGGGGTCTCATAAACACCCGCGACCACCGAGCTTTTGATGATGGCAGCACGCTGCTCCGGCGTAATCGCGCCGATCTGGCTGTGCGGCGGGCAGATCATCGCACGTTCCACGATGCCGGGGATTCCCTTCTCATCAAGGAAGGAGATCAGGGCCTCACCGACACCGAGCTGCGTGATGACCTCTTCCACATCGAGCTTCGGGTTCGAGCGAAAGGTTTGTGCGGCAGCCCTTACGGCCTTCTGGTCCTTCGGAGAAAAAGCGCGGAGGGCATGCTGTACGCGGTTGCTGAGTTGTCCCCGTACATCGTCCGATACGTCCATGGGATTCTGCGTGACGAAGAAGACACCTACCCCCTTCGAGCGGATGAGACGAATTACCTGTTCTGTCTTTGAATGAAGCACCGGAGGCATGTCGTTGAACAGGAGGTGAGCCTCGTCGAAGAAAAAGACCAGCTTCGGCTTGTCGGGATCACCGACCTCGGGCAGCTTTTCAAACAGCTCACTCATCAGCCAGAGCAGGAAGGTCGCGTAAAGCTGCGGGGACTCCATCAGCTTGTCCGCCGCGAGGATGTTGATGACGCCCTTGCCGCTGGAGTCCGTCTGGAGAAGGTCTTCGATGTTCAGAGCGGGCTCGCCGAAGAACTGGTCACCTCCCTGCTGCCCTAGCGCTACGAGGCCGCGCTGGATGGCTCCGATGCTGGCCGCCGAAACGTTGCCGTAATTTGCCTGGTACTCCTTCGCGTTCTCGGAGACGTGCTGCAGCATCGCCTGAAGATCCTTCATATCGAGCAGCAGCAGACCGTTGTCGTCGGCTATCTTGAAGACCAGCGTGAGCACGCCCGTCTGCGTGTCGTTGAGGTTCAGGATGCGGCTCATCAGCAGCGGCCCCATCTCGCTGACCGTGGTGCGAACCGGATGGCCCTCCTTGCCAAAGACATCCCAGAAGACGACGGGAGAGGCGGAGAAGGTCCAGTTGTCGAAGCCGAGCGACTTCACGCGCTCATCGAACTTGGGCGAGCTTTTGCCCGGCTGGCTGACGCCCGAGAGGTCGCCCTTCACATCCGCCGCGAAGACCGGCACGCCGATGGCGCTGAGAGCCTCTGCCATCACCTGCAGGGTAACCGTCTTGCCCGTTCCTGTTGCTCCGGCGACCAGCCCGTGCCGGTTCGACATTCCCGCCAGAAGGTACTGCTCCTTGGCGATCTCCATCTGCGTCATCCCGTAATCCCTCCAACTGCCTTATCAGCGTACAACGAAGCTTCTTTTACCATCTTCACAACTTCGATCTCTTCAGAGTTACCAACAGGCACCTTTACGCGCTCGACCTCGCGGTATCCCTTCAAGGTATACAACGCCACGCCGGTCAGGGTGCTTCCCATCTCGAAATGGCGGAAGCCTTCTCTGACTGCGGCCTCTTCGGCGGCGGTGAGGATTCTACTGCCGAGCCCCATACGGGCGTACTTCGGATGGATGAAGATAGCCCGTATCTTCGCGGCGTCGGTCGCGGGGTCGAGTAGCCCCGGCTCGATTGTCTCCACCTGGTGGTCGCCGCCATAGAGCGTCCTGCGGCGGCTCCATCCGCCACATCCGGCAAGGTCGCTGTCTTCGGTCAGCGCGACGAAGTAGGTTCCGTCCGTGACCAGGCGACTGTCGACGGTGAAGACCGTTCGCAGCGACTCCTCGATCTGCGCTGGGGAATAGTCCCCAGCCTGCAGGCCGCGCACGGAGGCGTCGATGAGTTCGCGAATCCGGGGAATATCTTCCGGGGTCGCCACGCGCAGATGAAACTCTGTCATGGGGGAAGTATAAGGTTCGTCACCGCTTCCAGCTGCCGGTTTTGTGTCGGGACGAGGCGCGAAACTTTTACATCTTTCACGTTGTCGAAGGAAATCCTTCGGGAATACACTCCTGCCATGCGCCGACTTCTGCTGTGCCTGTTCGCTCTCGTTCTCGCCGCCTCCCTGCCCGCCACAGCCCAGCAATGGGCGAAGACGAAGCTCGATGCCTCGCCGCGTCACCGCGAGTACGTCACCCTGAAGCACGGCGACCGCTCGCTGCAGGCCTTCGTGGTCTACCCGGAGGTCAGCCACAAGGCCACCGTCATCGTCCTGATCCACGAGATCTTCGGGCTTTCGGACTGGGCCAAGGAGATGGCCGATGAACTGGCCGCCGCCGGTTACATCGTCGTCGCGCCCGACCTGCTCTCCGGCTTCGGGCCGAACGGCGGAGGCACGGACGCCTACCCGGCTCAGGACGACGTGACAAAGGCCGTCTCGGGGCTTGATCCCGCAGTCGTCAACGCCGACCTTGATGCTGCCGCCGACTACGGCAAAAAACTTCCCGCCGCGAACGGCACCGTTGTCTCCGCGGGCTTCTGCTGGGGAGGAGGCAAGTCGTTCGCCTTCGCCGCGCACCGCAAGGACCTTGCCGCAGCCTTCGTCTTCTACGGGCCTCCGCCGTCTGATTTTTCGACCATCACGGCTCCCGTGTATGGCTTCTATGCAGGAGAGGATGCCCGCATCGGAGCCACCGTACCCGCGACGATTGAAGGGATGAAGGCCGCCGGGAAGAAGTACGAACCCGTGACCTACGAGGGAGCCGGGCACGGCTTCATGCGTGCGGGTGAAGACCCCGGCAACACTACTCCCGCGAACAAGACGGCGCGTGACCAGGCACTCGAGCGGCTGACAACTCTGCTGAAGTCGCTTCCCACAACGCATAGCTCTGTCGTGGCTCCACGCTCGAGCAGGCAGACGGCCCGCAATGCGAAAGCGGCTTCCCCGGAGGCTTCCTGCCACTCCGAAGCCACAGCCGCCGTGATGTAGCTCACGACATCGCGACGAAGAAGGCTGCAATAATAGATGTGTGGCCTCTTCGTTGAATATGTCGCTCTACCCGTCGCTTCAGGACCAGCTCGACCGTATCACCCAGAACACACGCGCCCTTGTGCAACCGGAGCGCCTTGCCTTCTCCGAAAAGACCGTCGCGGACCTGTTCGCGACCGGCATCGAAGACCGCATTCTGAAACCCGGCTCCGAGGCTCCGTCCTTCACGTTGCCCGATGCTCTCACCGGCAAGCCGGTCCATTCCGGGGATCTCGTCGCACTGGGGCCGGTGGTCATCAAGTTCTTTCGCGGACGCTGGTGCCCCTACTGCGTCACCGAACTGGAGAACTGGAACACGCTTGCGGACGCGCTGCGTCGCCGTGGAGCGATCCTCGTCGCCATCTCGCCGCAGACCCGGCGACAGAACGACTTCATGGTCGGCCAACATTCGCTGAACTTCCCTCTGCTGACCGATGAGGGATGCGAGACTGCCGAAAAGTTCGGCATCGCCTACAGCGTCCCACAGGAGCAGCGCGAATACTTCCAGTCGATCCTGGTGAACATTCCCTTCAACCATGCGGGGCTGAACTACAAGACCGCCACCGAGGCCAGCTGGCGGCTTCCCCTGCCCGGAACCTTCGTCATCAATCGACAGAACATCGTCACCTTCTCTGAGGCCCATGCCGACTTTCGCGTGCGCCCCGAGCCGGGGGATGTTCTTGCCGCCCTCGACACCGCCAGCCTCTAACGATTTAAACAAAACCGCCGCGGCAATCTGCAACGATCGCAGACGCCGCGGCGGTGGTTGTTTAAGGCTTACTTCGAGCTGCGGTAGCGCTGGATCAGGCTCTTCGTCGAGCTGTCGTGATCAAGCTTCGGCTCGTCGGTCGCCTCCAGCTCTCCGAGGATCTTCGTCGCCAGCACCTTGCCCAGCTCGACGCCCCACTGATCGAAGGAGTCGATGTTCCAGACGACTCCCTGCGTGAAGACAGCGTGCTCGTACAGAGCCACCAGCTTGCCCAGCGTCGCGGGCGTCAGCTTGTCGGCGAGGATAGTGTTCGACGGACGGTTGCCCTCGAAGACGCGGTGCGGAACCAGCCAGTCGGCTGTTCCCTCGGCCTTCACCTGCTCGGCGGTCTTGCCGAAGGCCAGGGCTTCGGCCTGCGCGAAGACATTCGCCATCAGCATGTCGTGGTGACGTCCCAGCTGGTTCAGCGACTTCGCGAAGCCGATAAAGTCGCACGGAATCAGACGCGTTCCCTGGTGAATGAGCTGGTAGAAGGAGTGCTGACCGTTGGTGCCGGGCTCGCCCCAATAGATCGGGCCGGTCTGGTAGCTTACCGTCTCGCCGTCGAGCGTGACGTGCTTGCCGTTCGACTCCATCGTGAGCTGCTGCAGGTAGGCCGGAAAGCGCTTCAGGTACTGGTCGTAGGGCAGGATCGCGACCGTCTGGGCGTCGAAGAACTCCGTGTACCAGACCGTCAGCAGGCCGAGCAGCGCGGGAAGGTTCTTCTCGAGCGGAGCCGTGCGGAAGTGGACGTCCATTGCGTGGAAGCCTGCGAGAAGCTCGCGGAAGCCGTCCGGGCCAATCGCGATCATCGTCGAAAGGCCGATGGCCGAATCCATCGAGTAGCGGCCGCCGACCCAGTCCCAAAAGCCGAACATGTTCTCGGTGTCGATGCCGAACTTTGCGACCTCGGTCGCGTTGGTCGAGATGGCGACGAAGTGCTTCGCGACGGCGGACTCATCGCCCAGCGTCTTCAGCGCCCACTCGCGCGCGCTGCGGGCGTTGGTCATCGTCTCCTGCGTGGTGAAGGTCTTCGAGGCTACAAGAAAGAGCGTCTCCGTGGCGTCGAGATCCTGCACCGCCTCGGCGAAGTCCGTGCCGTCCACGTTCGAGATGAAACGGAAGGTCAGGTCGCGCTGGCTGTAGTGCTTCAGCGCCTCGTAGGCCATCACGGGGCCGAGGTCCGAGCCGCCGATGCCGATGTTCACCACGTTCTTGATGCGCTTGCCGGTGTGTCCCCTCCACGCGCCGCTGCGGACGCGGTCGGCGAAGCCAGCCATCTTGTCGAGAACCTTGTGTACCTCCGGGACGACGTCCTCGCCATCGACGACGATGGATTCGCCCTTCGGAGCGCGCAGGGCGACGTGCAGCACGGCGCGGTTCTCGGTGATGTTGATCTTCTGGCCGGTAAACATGGCCTCGGTGCGCTCGCGTAGGCCCACCTGCCCGGCAAGCTCGACCAGCAGCTTCAGCGTCTCGTCGGTCACGCGGTTCTTCGAGTAGTCGAGGAAGATGCCCTCGGCCTCGGCCGTCAGGCGCTCGCCGCGGGCCGGGTCCTGCGCGAAGAGATCGCGAAGATGAGTGCCGCGAACCTGCTCCGCGTGGGCCTTGAGGGCCTTCCAGGCGGGAATTTCGACGAGAGATGTGGACTTGGTAGCCGTCTGCATGCGTTTTGCTTCTCCTCTGCTGATTGAATCGTTATGCCGTAAATCTCTGATGACTGGCAGGATCGAAAAGGAACATTTCCGGCTGTATCTTCTCACAGACGCGAGGGGGACTGCTTGCAGGAGAGGCCGATGTGCGTTTATCGTAAAGACAGACCGGCTATCGCCCCATTTACGGTCGTCGCCGGACTGAAAGGGATTCCATGAGCCTTACTCCGCGCCGTCCACTTTCTCCCGATACGCCTTCCCTGCCCCCTGTCCCACCCACCGCACCTGCACCACAAAAACAGACGCCTGCGGCCTCGCTCGATGTTTTCACCGGAGACCCGAACTTCATGACCTCGCTCGCGCGAGGTCTTATTGTTATCCAGGCATTCACGCAGCAGAATCCGCAGATGACGATCTCGCAGCTGAGCGTGCGCACGGGCCTCAGCCGCGCCGCCGTCCGGCGATGTCTCTACACCCTCACCAAGCTCGGATTCGCCGGGGCCGAGGACGGTTCGCGCTACTCGCTGCGCCCGCGAATGCTGACGCTCTCGCACACCTACACGGCGTCCAGCACGCTCTCGTCGGCGGCACAGCCTATCCTTGAGCGCATGTCCTCCACGCTGCGCGAATCCTTCTCTGTGGCGACGCTCGATGGCGACGACATCGTCTACATCGCCCGCACCACGGTCAACCGCGTGATGGCCGTCGACCTCCACATCGGCAGCCGCCTTCCGGCCTACTGCACCAGCATGGGACGCATCCTGCTCGCCTTCCTTCCGCCGGAGCAGATAGAGGCCTACCTCGCGCGCGTCAATCTTGCTCCCTTCACCACTCGCACCGTTACCTCGATCGAGAAGCTGCGTCTGCTACTGCGCAATATCCGCCGCAACGGCTACGCGATCTGCGACCAGGAGTACGAGGTCGGTCTGCGCTCCATCGCCGTGCCGGTCTTCGCTCCCAACGGACGCGCCGTGGCCACGTTGAACCTCAGCGGCAGCGCTCCGCGGCTCTCCACACTCGAGATGCAGACTCGCTTCCTTCCGCACCTTCGCAGCGCGGCCAACGAGATGGCGGTCTTCCTCCGCTAAAAATCTTCTCTACAAAAAAGAAAAGCCCCGGCCAGTGCCGGGGCTTTTCGCGCCAGAAGAAACTAACTGACCGGAGCCACGCAGAGAGCGAAGGTCGCGCCCTCCTCGGCCTCGACGACAATCTCGCCCGTTCCGGCAGGAATCACCACGGCCTTGCCGGGTTCCAGCTCGACTTCACTGCCGGGAGTGATCACCCAGACGCTACCCTTCAGTCCCACGAGGCAGCCGGGGCCTTCCACGGTGAGGTGGCGCTCCTCCATCTCTTCGAGGTCGTAGCGATCAACGGTGAAGTACTTCTGCTCGATCAGCCGCGTAAAGCCATCCATCTGCTTCGGTGCGACCTTGCCCGCCGCCGTCTTCGTCTTGATGACCTTCAAGCCCTGCTCGAGATGCAGCTCACGAGGGCGGCCATAGTCGTACAGGCGATAGGTGATGTCGCTGGTCTGCTGGGTTTCGAGCAGCACCAGTCCAGGGCCGATGGCGTGGACCGTGCCCGCATCGACGTAGAGCATATCGCCCACCTGAACCGGCACCCACTCCATCAGCGACTCCATCGTGCCGTCAGCGACCGCCGCAGCGATCTTGTCGATCGTCACGCCCTCCTTCAGGCCAAGTGCGACCGTCGCGCCGGGCTCGGCCTCGAGCACATACCAGCACTCGGTCTTGCCGCGCGACTGGCCAATGGCCTGCGCCTGCGCATCGTCCGGATGCACCTGCACGGAGAGCTTCTCATTCGGAAACAGGAGCTTGATCAGCAGCGGAAACTCGCCGCCCAACTCAGTGGAAAGCGATGCGAGCGTCTTGCCCTCCAGTTCGCCCTCTTCGACCACGCACTGCGGCCCCGTGAGCCACGCCTCGCCCACCAGCTCGGTCGTTCCCGTCTCCTCGTACCAGGGCTTCAGGTCCTTCCTTCCCCACACGCGCTCGCTGAACTTCGGCGTCAGCCGGAACGGAGCAATCTCAGTCGTCGTCATCGTCATCCTTTTCTCTTTTCAGAAGTGCCTGGGTGCAGCTTCGCCTCAAACAGCCTTCTTCTATAGGATACCGTCCGCAGGCGTCTCCTTACTTCGCGGCGGCCTTGCGCAGAGTATCCGCTGCCGATTCGGGAGTGATGTCGCGCTGGGGCGAACCAAGCAGCTCAAAGCCGACCATGAACTTCCGCACCGTCGCCGACCGCAGCAGCGGCGGGTAAAAGTGCAGGTGGAAGTGCCACTCGGGATGCTCCACGCCATCGTATGGCTGAGGATGCAGTCCCATCGAGTACGGAAACGGCGAATCGAAGACCTTATCGTACGTCGAGGTCACAGCCTTAAGAATCGCCGCAAGATCATCTCGCTCTGCCTCCGTCATCGCCGCAAGATCGGCCACGTGGCGGACAGGAAGCACCATCACCTCGAAAGGCCATACCGCCCAGAAAGGAACCAGCGCGACGAAGCTAGCGTTCGAGGCCACAATGCGCTCTGCGCGGACCACCTCCATCTCGCGATAGGCGCACAGCAGGCAGCAACCATGCTGCGCGAGATATGTGGCCTGCGCCGCCTGCTCGACAACGATTTCATTCGGGAGCGAGTGGCTCGCCCAGATCTGTCCGTGAGGGTGCGGATTGCTCGCCCCCATCATTGCGCCACGGTTCTCGAAGACCTGCACGTAACGGATGTCCTCGCGCGTGCCCAGTTCCTGCGTCTGTGCGTCCCACAGGTCGACGACCTTGCGGATGTCCGCGACCTCCATCTTCGCCAGCGTCAGGTCGTGACGCGGCGAAAAGCAGAGCACGCGGCAGATTCCGCTCTCGCCCTCGGTGACGAGAAGGCCCTTGCCGTCTTCATCCTCCGAAAACAACGGAGCATCCGGCTTCAACGCAGCGAAGTCGTTCTCGAAGACGTAGGTGCTGGTGTAGTTGTCGGTGCGAACTCCCCCGGCACGCAGATTGCCGGGGCAAAGGTAGCACTCCGGGTCATGCTGCAACGCCAGCGGTTGCACAGGCTTTTCCATCTGTCCCTGCCACGGGCGCTGCGTTCTGTGCGGAGAAACCAGTACCCACTCACGCTTCAAAGGGTTGAATCGGCGATGCGGATTCTGCTGTGCCAGTGGATTCACGCCGCACCTTCCTTCCCTGCCAGCGCCAACGCGCCATCTTCAGGAGCGCAGACGAAGCAGTCCGCGTTAATTCCCGTCACCTTCGCGTACTCACTGCGAACCGCCGCGACAAACTCCTCCGCTGCCGAAGCACTCACGAGGTTGACCGTGCACCCGCCAAAGCCGCCTCCGGTAATCCTCGCGCCGATGCAGCCAGGCTGACGCGAGGCGATCTCAACCAGGCGATCGACCTCCTCGCAGCTTGCGGCGAAGTCATCGCGGAAGCTCACATGGGCCTCGGCCATCAACAGGCCGAACCGCTTCATATCTCCCGACAGCAACGCCTCGCGGGCCACGAGTACGCGGGCGTTCTCCGTAATGATGTGCTTGCAGCGAGCATAACTTTCAGGAGTCATCTTCGAGCGAACAGTATCGAGGTCCGCCAGCGTCGCATCGCGCAGCAGCTCGATCCCCAGCTCCTTCCGAAGCACTGTCTGCCCCGCTTCGACCTCATCGCGGCGGCTGCCGTATTCTCCGGTCGCCACCGCATGTTTCACCATCGAGTTCACGATCACCACGCGCACATCTTCAGGTAGAGGCAGCAAGTCAAACGCAAGCGAGCGGCAGTCCAGCATCATCGCGCGATGCTTCACCGCACCGGCGACGACAAACTGGTCCATGATGCCGCTCTTCGCGCCGACGTACTCATTCTCGGCTCGACGACACAGAGTCGCAATCTTTTCCAGCGGAAGTGACACGTTCGCAAGGCTCATCACGGCCATCGCAGTTGCCACCTCAACCGAAGCAGACGAACTGAGGCCAGCTCCGAGAGGAACATCGCCTGCAAGACTCAGGTTGAAGCCTCCGAACGTAACGCCCTCTTTGCGCAAGCTCCATGTAACACCAGCGGGATAATCGCTCCACTGTCTACGGCGGCCGCTTTCGATCGCAGGCCATCCCAGCTCGATCTCTTCGTCGAAGTTCGCCGAGCGGAAGACCATGCGGTCGTCCTCGCGAGGGCTGATCACCGCAGCCGTATGGAAGCCAATGGCCATCGGCATCACGAACCCACCGGTGTAGTCGGTGTGCTCTCCGATCAGGTTCACGCGCGCAGGAGCAAGAAATACACGCCCTGCCTGACCGAACCTCTCCTGATGCGAATGCTGTAACGCCTCGCCCTGTTTGCTCATTCAAAACACCGCAATCGAGATGAAGTACAAAACCTCATCCATCGTACAGCCTGCGGCGCTCTTACTCTTCACGAAGCACTTCGAGCGGTTTCTGGCTCAGAACGCGGAAGCTCGCTCCCCATCCCGTCAGCACCGTAACCGCCGCCGTCGCCAGCACCGCGATGACCGACCAGGAGACATAAAAGTGGTACGGCACTGACATCCTTCCCAGCAGCACGCGGGTAATCACGTTTGCAAAAGCGACCCCGACCAATCCGGCCACTAGCCCAAGCACCGCAAACTCGATCGAGAAGACCGCGGCGATGCGCGCCCTCGTCGCTCCAAGCGTCTTCAGCACAACAACCTCGCGAACACGGCGGTAACGCGTCCCCGCAATCGCGCTGGCGAGAATGACGATACCCGCGAAAACACTGAAGGCCGCAAGGAACTGGATCACGTAGATGATCTGGACGACCACAGTGCGAACCGTCTCCAGCACCTGCGCCACGTTGATGACCGTTACCGTGGGATAGTTCTGATAGAGAGAGCGCTGCAGTTCGCCGACGCGTTGCGGATCCACGTGAACGCCGCCATACCATACGACGGGAAGCCCCTTGAGCACTGCGGGGGGAAGGATGAACTCCGCGCGGCTGTAGGTGTGCTGCCCGTCGGCCTTCGTAAGCGCCACCACCGTCGCGACGATCTGCGCGTCCTGCGCAGCGAAGGTCACCTTCGATCCCACCTGCACTCCAAGCCTCTCTGCCTGGCGCTGCGAGATGGCAACGACGGGATGGTCTTCGGAAGCCGGCCACCACTTGCCTTCCACCACGTTCGTACCTTCAGGAGCAGCCGTGAACGAGGTTAGCGAGATCGTCTGCAACATACGGCGAGGAAAGTTTTTCAGCTTCACCTCTGTCGCAGGAACGCCGTCGATGGCGATGATGCGCGACGAGACGACGGGAAGAAGCTCCGGCTCGGAGGTCACGCTGGGTTGCAACTTCAGCAGCTTCCTCACGCCATCGACCTCGCTGCTCGTAATATCCACGAGGAAGACGTTGGGAAGATTCGGTGCGCTCGACAGGTGCAGGTCTTTCACGACAGCCTGCTGCACCAGGAAGATTGCCATGATCTGCATCACGCCAAGACCGACCGCGGCCAGCAGCGCCGCCGAGGGATTTCCCGGGCGATAGAGATTCGCCAGCCCATGACGCACCGCCGAAGGCAGGTGCAGACGCGTCCTGGCAAGAAATACTCGCAGGCCGGCAAGTAACGCAGCACACGCCGCCAGCAGAACAGCCAGCACGACGACCAGCCCAAGCGAGAACACGCGTCCCACCATCGCGGAATCGGAGAGTGTCGTTGCAATAGCAGCAAGGCCTACAAGAATCAGCACCACCGCCGCGATCTGCGCGACGTTCTTAGTTACGCGCTTCCAAAGAGCTGTAAAGAAGGGATCGGACACTTCATCGACAGCGCGGCGAAGGATAAGGATGGGCCGCACCGTACGGATGTCGAGCAGGGGCGGCAGCGTGAACAGCAGAGTCGTCAGGATGCCCACCGCAAGACCAGTCAGCACAGTGCGAATCTGAAGATGCATCACCGTCGGAACGCCGAGCAGCTTCCCGAGAAAGTACGGGAAGGCCATCTGCACGAAGCCTCCAACAGCAACGCCGATCAAGCCTCCCATCAGCCCCAGCAGAAGTGTCTGGATCAGATAGATACGAATGATCTCGCCCGAGCCCGCGCCGAGCGACTTCATAATCGCAATCGTATCGAGCCGCTGTTCGAGATGCGCCCGCATGGCCATCGCAACGCCGACCGCACCAAGCACAAGCGCCACAAGGCTCATCAGCGAGAGCAGGCTGGTAGCGCGATCAAGCCCCTGCGTCAGCGCGGGATTCGTCTCGCGGTAGTCGGTGATCTGCGCCTCGGGCAACAGCTTCTCAAGGCGATCCTTCAGGTCCGCAACAGCCTTGTCGGAGATGGGATCGCCATTCGTCGGCTTCGGAAGCTTGAAAAGATATCGCTGCCCCGCATGGCTTCCGGGAGCAAGCAGGCCGCTCGAATCCAACCCCTTCTGCGTGATGAAAACACGCGGCCCTGTGGCGAAGTTTCCCGACAGGCGATCCGGCTCGTTCGTCACCACAGCGGCGATGCGGAGGGCACGACTGCCAATCTTCAACGAGTCTCCGACGTTCAGGCGCAGCCTCACCAACAGATCGTCCGCAACCACAACCGTATCGTTTTTCAGGAAATCACGAAGCTTGCCTGCCGGGTTCAGATCCACGTCGCCATAAAAGGGATAGAGCGTGGGATCGACCGCCTTCAGCGAGACGAGCAGGGGGTCGAGCGTCTTCGCTGAGCTTGCCATTGAGAGCAGCTCAGTCACAGGCGTCATCTGCACGGACTCGGCGGCGATCTCGTCCAACCCTTTCTGCTCGGCAGGCGTGGGCTGATGGAACATGCGCGCCGAAAGATCGGCGGCCATGATCGAACGGGCGCGGTCGAGCAAAGCGGCGCGGAAGGACGAAGAGAATCCACGAACACCGGTGAGCGCGGCGACACCAATCGCAACCGAGAGGATGACGAAGAAGAACTTGCCGCGAGAGAAGCGAAGCTCGCGGCTGGCAATCCTGATCGCAGAGCGATACGAGAGTGAGGCCATCGCTACCGCACCGCCAGTTCAGCCGGTTGCTGCAGTTCGTCGGCGATCACAATGCCATCGCGCAGCACGATGCGGCGATCCGCATAACCGGCCAGCACGGGATCGTGCGTGACCAGCACCAGCGTCGTCCCTTCCACGCGGTTCAACCGCAGCAAAAGCTCAAGCACATGCGATCCGTTGGCCGAGTCGAGATTGCCCGTTGGCTCATCGGCCAGCACAATCGGAGGCCGCAGGATGAAGGCCCGCGCCAGGGCCACGCGCTGCTGTTCTCCTCCCGAAAGCTGCACCGGGTAGTGGTCGAGGCGTCCGCTCAGTCCAACGCTCTCCAGCAGCTCCCGCGCGCGCTGCTCACCATCTCGCTCCGAGCCTTCCACATTCAACTCATAAGGCAGCAGCACATTTTCAAGTGCAGTCAACGTCGGTACAAGCTGATAAGACTGAAAGACGAACCCCACCGTCCTGCCGCGCACGCGAGCGAGCTTGTCTTCAGGAAGATACGAGATCGCAGTTCCGTTCAGCCGAACATCCCCGGCGCTCGGCGTATCGAGCCCCGCCAGCAGCCCCAGCAGCGTCGATTTGCCGCTGCCCGACGATCCCATGATCGCCACAAACTGCCCGGCCGGAACCGTGAAGTCGATTCCCTTGAGGATGTCCACCGTACGCGCCCCGTTGCGGATCGACTTGCGCAACCCTTCGACCGCAATCATCGCTGCTTCCGTCACTCTTCGCCCCCTCGGCCCTGCCATCGGCTTCTTTTTGATAGATTCATAGCAATGCGGCAAGTCGCAATTGTTCCTATACTAGCGGCAACTCTGTTGATTGTTTCCGGTTGCCGGTCGAATCAGTCCGCGCAGTCTCCCCCAGCGGAGACGCAGCAGGCCGCCCTGCCGGAGGCCCCGCGCAACAACACCATCGAGCCTCCGCTCGAGCAGGACTCCCGCCCGCGCATCGTCTGCTTCGGCGACAGCCTCACCGCGGGCTACGGCACCGAGGCGGGCCAATCGTACCCGGACTTTCTCCAGGCGACGCTCGACCAGCAGGGCTATCGCTACCGCGTGGTCAATGCTGGAATCAGCGGCAACACCACGAAGGATGGAGCCGAGCGCGTAGACCGCGTCGTCGCGCTGAAGGCCGCCGTCGTCGTCGTCGAGTTCGGAGGCAATGACGGTCTGCGCGGCCTGCGTATCGAAGATACGCGAGCCAACCTCGACAAGATCGTCTCCACCCTGACGAAGAGCGGAACGCATGTCGTGCTGGCGGGCATCACGCTTCCACCGGACTACGGCCCCGACTACATCCAGCAGTTCAACCAGACCTACGAGATGCTGGCGAAGAAGTACCACGCGCCGATGCTTCCCTTCCTTCTGAAAGGAGTCTTCGGCGCCGACGGCATGATGCAACCCGACAGCACGCACGCGACCGCTGCGGGAAACAAGATCGTCGCAGACAATGTTCTCGGGCTGATCCAGCCGTTGCTGAAGAAGTAGCTAGCCGATCACAACCGTTGGCTGGATGAGCGTTCCGGCGATGCGCTTGCCGATAGCCAGAAGGTCCGTGGGGCTGGTGAAGATCTTCACCAGCGGCGCCTGCGAGAAGTCCGGCACATTGACCTGAAGTCCGTTGCGAAGCTTCCCCGCGGTCTGCTCGTCGACGGTGACACACGGCATCTCCGGCAGCAGCGTCCGAGGATGCGGCAGGCGAGCTTCAATCTCCGCGATGCTGAGCGTCTTCAGATCATCAATGGTGATGGCATGTTGCAGCGTGAACGGTCCCGCTTGCGTCCGGCGAAGCATCGAGAGATGCGCCCCACAACCTGCAAGCTGTCCAAGCTCGTGCGCCACGGAGCGCACGTAGCCGCCAGCCGAGACGTGGATCGTGAACGCGGTCTCGTCCCTTTCCAGCGAAAGCAACTGAAAGTCGTGGATCGTGATGCGAGCAGGCTTTACAGGAACCTCCGCCCCAGCACGAGCGAGCTTGTGAGCCGGAACACCCTGAATCTTCTTCGCCGAGTACACGGGCGGCACCTGATCGATGGGGCCATGAAACGTCTTCGCCAGATCTCGCAACTCTTCGAGCGTGTGCGTCAGCGGCTTCGGTTCAGTCGTTGCAGCACCCTCCGCGTCAAAGGTATCCGTGGCGTAGCCGAAGCGAATACGTCCTTCGTAGCTCTTTTCTGAAGAACCGAAGAACTGCGCCAGCCGCGTGTACTTCCCCAGCAGCAGCGGCAGAACCCCGGTCGCCATCGGGTCGAGCGTTCCAAGGTGTCCAATCGATCGTTCCGCCGCAACGCGACGGACGATCGCAACCACATCGTGCGAGGTCATTCCCGCAGATTTGTCTATTACTAAAAGTCCATTCATCCCACCGTCTAGTTTACCGGCTAAAAGCTGCTGCCGTTACGCCGGACAAGAGAAAGGAACTCGTTGCGCGTCTGAAGCTGCGTTTTGAAGACTCCCAGCATCGCCGAGGTCACCGTCAGCGAGTGCTGCTTTTCCACACCGCGCATCATCATGCAGAGATGCTGCGCCTCAAGAATCACTGCGACTCCCTGCGGATTGATCGCCTCGGTAATCGCATCGCCAATCTGCCGCGTCAGGCGCTCCTGCACCTGCAAGCGACGGGCGAAGACATCGACCAGGCGCGGAATTTTGCTCAGCCCGATCACCTTGCCGTTCGGCACATATGCGACGTGCGCCTTGCCGAAGAAAGGCAGCTGGTGATGCTCGCACATGGAAAAGAACTCGACGTCCTTCACGATCACCATCTCGTCGTAATCCACGTCGAACAGCGCCCCGTGCAGCACCTCGGTCACGTCCATCTTGTAACCACGCGTGAGGAAGGCCATCGCCTTCTCCATGCGCTCGGGCGTGCGCAGAAGACCGTCGCGGTTCGGGTCTTCGCCGATGCGGGTAAGAATCTCGCGGTAGAGGTCCTGGGTTGAAAAATCAGCGAGCGATGCGGGTTCGAGTGCGGTGTTGCTACGGGCCATAGTTGGGCCTTTCTTAGAGAGTTCCTGCCGTCGGCACCTGGCCGCCAGCGCTGTCGAAGGAGTTGTTGCTCGTCTCTTCGACATGCACGCGCTCAAGATGAGCCGCGGGAAATTCCGCAAAGATGCGGTGAATCTCCATAGATAGATTCTCCGTCGTGGAGACGCGATTCTCAAAACATGCGAGCGTGTTCAGATTTGTATGGTCGAAGCGGTCAAGCAGGTTCGCCCGCGCAAAGGCGTCCAGATCGCCAAGGTTGCAAACCATCCCCGTCACCGGATCGACCGCCCCGCTGAAAGTGACCTGCACGATGTAGTTATGCCCATGACCGTGCGGATTATTGCACTTGCCGTAGACCTCGCGGTTGCGCGCAGCGTCGTAGCTCTCCGAATGCAGGCGGTGCGAGGCGCTGAAGTGATAGCGGCGTGAGAGGTAGGCTTTCATCCCTGCTCTCCGTAAAAATCGGCAAAGAGGTCGGGCATCTCGTAGACGCGGACGCGGTGCAGCTTCGCATTCGGGATTTTGCCGTCGAGACGCCTCCAGATAGCGATGGCGATGTTCTCCGTCGTCGGAATGCTGGTGCGAAACTCGGGAACCTCGAGGTTCAGGTGGCGATGGTCGTAGACGCTAATGACCTCGTGCTCAAGGATGTCCTTCAACTGCTTGAGATCGACGACGAAGCCCGAGATGGGATCGACCTCGCCCGCCACCGTCACCTCGACGGTATAGTTATGTCCGTGGCCGTTGCGATTGGCGCACCTGCCGAAGACCCTCGAGTTTTCTTCCTCTGTCCAGTCCTCAACCCAGTAGTAGTGCGCGGAGGAGAACTCGGCTTTGCGTGTAAGAAAGATCATCCCTTCCAGTTTAACCCCCTGCGAGAATCTGCGCTCTCAATGCCCGGTTTTATAACTGCGGCCCTTCCACTCCACCGACCTCTTCAGGCGGTGATGCATCGCGCTCCGCACCAGCAGGTAGCAGAAGAGAGGCACTCCCAGGATCGACAACGCGATGTCGGACGCCGGAAAGTTCGAGCGCGCCACCCGCGAATAAAATCTCCAGAGCACCCTCACCCAGAGCAACAAAAACGCCCCCTGCTGCCAACCTCGGAAGCTCGGCAAAAACGCCAGCACGGGAAGACCGAGGACGAACAGAAGGTCGAGCGCGCGCCAGCCGGCCAATGAGAGCGGCTGCGGAAACAGCAGTGCCAGGTTCTTGGTCCAGCCCTCGATCATCTCACGCGTGGAGCGGTACATGCGCGTCGCCAGCGCCTCCGGGGCGTAGCGGAAGCGGATCGTCCTGCGGCTGTGCTTGACCAGCCGCGCCAGGGCGACATCCTCCAGCACATCGCCCGCGACGGCGCGATGCCCTCCGACGGCGAAGTAATCCTCCCTCGCTACCAGCAGAAACTGCCCGTTCGCCGCCGCCTGACGGCTCTCAGGATCGTTGACCTTCTTCATCGAATACGTGCTCGCCAGCTCCGAAAAGACCAGCGGCATCACCGCGCGCTGCCAGAAGCCCGCCACAAGCTGACGCGGCGAGTACGAAAGCATCACGGCGTCGTGCCGCTCTGCCTCGCGAATCGAGCGGGAAAGATCGTTCGTCTCATGCAGGGTGTCCGCGTCGGTAAACAGCAGCCACTTCCCCTGCGCGACCTGCGCCGCAGTCCAGCAGGCATTGTTCTTGCCAGTAAACTTCCCCTCCAGCGGAGGAGCATCCAGCACCGTCACCCCGGCGTTCCGCGCAGCGAATTCTGAGGCGATGGAGCGCGTTCGGTCGCTCGAATCGTCGTTCACGACGATCAGCTCCCAGTGGCGGCCAAGCTCGAATCCCGGCTCCGACTGGCCGACAAGCGAGGCAAGGCAGCCCGGCAGGGACGCCTCCTCGTTCCGCGCCGGAACGATCACGGAAAGCTCTAACTCGTTCTTTTCGCTGTTCTGCTCCACAACCTCGCTCACGACTTCGTATTATAGGAAGGTGGAGCGTAAAGTGCGGAGAGCGTGGGCAGGTCTTGTTTTACTGGCATTGACGGCGGCAGGCTGTGACCGGGGGAAACACCCCCAGCAGGTCAACACGGTTGCGCCCGCCTTTTCCATCAGCGACGGCGAGCAGTCGGCGGATCTTTCGAAGCTGCGTGGCAAGACAGTCATCCTCAACTTCTGGGCCTCCACATGCATTCCCTGCATCGAAGAGATTCCGTCGCTTGAAGACCTGCAGCAGCAGAGGCCGGATATCTCCGTCATCGCCATCAGCATGGATGAGGACCAGGACTCCTACAAGCGTTTTCTGGAAAAGTACCACATCAACCTGCACACGGTCTGGGACGGCGCGCAGAAGGTCAATCCCATGTACGGCACCTACCGCTATCCCGAGACCTACGTGATCGACAAGAACGGTATGCTGCGACGCAAGTTCATCGGGCCGCAGACATGGACCAGCCCCGAGATCATGGAGTACCTCGCGAAGCTGTAACTCCTAAGTCTGCGGGATAAACCTGCGTCCCGACTGCTTCGCGATGCGGATATCGAAGGCCCGCATTCCGGCGCGATACGCGGCTTCCAGCCCCTCGTTGGAGTCCTCGAAGACAACCACCCTCTCCGGCTTGACCTTCATGCGGCTGGCGGCTTCAAGATAGACATCCGGGGCGGGCTTCGCACGTACAACGTCGGCGGCAGTGACGATGGTGTAGAAGAGAGGCCGCAGCCGCAGTTCGATCAGCGTGGCCTCGACGTTCTTTCGAACGCCGTTCGTCGCCACCGCCATCGGAACCTTCCCGAACCAGTGCCGCGCAACGTCAGCAACAATGCCGACCTCCTGCACCAGGTGAAGGTTTGCGAGGTAGGACTCGTTGGTGCGATCGAAGAAGTCCTTGCGGATGATGGAATCGACCTTGAACTCCGCCTCATAGGCGTCGAGAAGATCGTCCGGGCCAAGCCCATGACGTGTGCTGTACCATTCCGGCGTCATCGTCAGCCCAAGAGGAAGAAATGCCTGCTGAATCGAATGAAGATGAGCCCCTGCGCTGTCAACGAGGGTTCCATCGCAGTCAAAGACCAGCGCGTCGAAGGTCCCCTTTTCAAGCTTGAACGCCATTACACCTATTCTACGGGGCAGACACGGACTCCTCGTGAGAGTCCGTTCCGCAACAGTGAAAAAACAAAAGATTGTGCCGTGAATTTGTGTTGAATATCGAACGTACAGGAAGCAGCGTTACTGGTTCACGCCACTCGCTAGGAAGCCTCCATCGACGACAAGAATCTCGCCAGTCACAAAGGTCGCAGCATCGCTGGCGAGAAAAATCGCCGAGCCAACCAGTTCTTCCGTCTTGCCGAAGCGCCCCATGGGCGTGCGCAGTCGCAGCTCTTTTCCGCGCTCACTCTCGTCGAGCAGCTTCTGGTTGAGCGCTGTGCGGAAGACCCCCGGAGCAATCGCGTTAACGGTCACACCCTGCGCGCTCCACTCCACCGCAAGCGACTTGGTGAGCGCGCCCACCGCGGCCTTGCTGGCGGCATAGGCGGTCACTTCCTTCAGGGAGACGAAGGTGTTCAACGAGGCGATATTGACGATGCGCCCGTAACCGCGCTCCAGCATGTGCTTGCCGAAGATCTGGCAGGCGCGTAGCGTCCCGGTCACATTCGTGTCCATAATGTCGTTCCAGGTCTCTTCGGAAACGGTCAGGGTGGGCTCACGCTTGATCTTTCCCGCCGAGTTGATGAGGATATCGACCTTGCCAAACTCCTTCACCGTAGCCTCCAGCACAGCCTCCAGCGAGGCGCGATTGCTCACGTCTGAGGTAAGGCGCAGCGTGCGTCGTCCCTTGGACTCGATGGCCTGCGCAGCCTCTTCCACCTGCTCGGCGCGGCGCGAGGTGGCCACAACATCGGCCCCCGATTCAGCGAGCCCAACCGCCATCGCCAGCCCGATGCCCGAGGTTCCACCAACCACGACCGCCGTCTTGCCGGTCAGATCAAACAATGAGTGCGCCATTCCGTTCTTCCTCTCCTGCCCTGCTTCTCAGTTTGTTTTGCTTGCAGCAATCTCTTTCAGAATACGGTCTACGACTTCGTTCGGAGTCCGATCATTCACGACGCGCACCGCATCCACCGGCGGTTCCAGCGTGTTCAGCTGACTCGTCAGCAGGTTCGGATTCATGTATTCGTGATGACGCGCCGCCAACCGTTCTGCAATCAGCCTCGGCGAGCCATCGAGCCACACGAAATGAACCACCCCCTTGGGCATCCCCTCCGAGAGCGCATCGCGGTAGCTCTGCCTCAGCGCCGAACACGCAAGCACGCCCTTCTTCCCGTCCGCGAACCATCCGCGGATCAGGCGGTTCAGTGTCTCCAGCCAGGGCTGGCGGTCGTCATCCGTCAGCGGATGCCCCGCCGCCATCTTCTCCTTGTTGGCTGCGGAGTGGTAGTCATCGGCATCGGCGAAGATGGCCCCGACACGCTCGGCGAGCAATTCGCCAATCGTGGTTTTACCGGAGCCCGAGACACCCATCAGAACAACGATCATCGATTCTTACGCTCCCAGGAAAACAGGACGGATGTGGCGCTCGAAGAGGTTTGTCGTCACGTTGCGAGCGACGATCTCCTCGTTGGCCTCAAGGGCCTTCAGATAGCGGTCGCCCATCTTCGCTGCGACCTTGAAGCCGACGTGCAGAAGCTGTCGCAGGCTGGCGTTATACGCCGGGTTGCTCTGCTCATGCCGCAGTGCGGAGACAAACTGCTCACTCGTCCAGCCATCCACCGCGTCAGGAGTCGGCAACTTCGCGGGATCAATGTCGATCACCGTGGCATAAGGAGCGCAGAGCTCCTCGCGATGACCATAGGCCTCGCGATAGACCTCCTTCGCAATCTTCAATCCATCCCCGTCCGCCTCAGCCAGCCCGATCACCTCTTCGAGCCAGGTCGTCCCCGCAGTCTTCAGGTGAACGCCCGCCCCCGTCGAGGTCAGCGCCTCGTGGATCGACTTATAGATCGAAAACTTGTCCGAACCCGAATGAACGCTGAGCTTCAGGTTCGCAGGCAGGCCGTACTTTGCGACCGCAAAGGCAATCGCCGCGATGTCCTCTCGAAACTCGCGAGCGAACTGCGCGACATCGCCTACGTAATCCACGCCTTTGTTGAAGCGGCCCGTGAACTTCGGAGCAATCGTCTGGATCGGAATCTTCTCATCCGCGATGGCCGCAAGAATAATCAGCAGCTCCACCGGGGTCTGAGGAGCGTCCGTCTCGTCCATCGAGACCTCGGGAACAAAGTTGCCCCCACCCTTCTTCTCCACCAGAAAGCGATAGATACGTCCCGCATCCTGCACTGCCGCAAGAAACTTGTTCGCCACCGCCGTTACAAACGCCTCATCGGTGCTGAAGGGCTCGGCGATTCCAGGGATCGTGACCGTCCCGATCAGCTCCGGATGACGCCCCACAAAGGCCTTCACATCGGCCTCAGCCGCAGGCTTACCGATCAACTCCGCAACGTCGAGCGTGAAGAAGTCGCACGGAGCCAGATACCGCTCCACCGTATTCAGGTTGATGTGGTCCGCGTCGAGGTAGTAGTCCGAGGTCCAGCCCAACTCTTTCACCGCGGCATCGGCGGCCTTCCGGGTCTGCGTCGGCTCGCTGCCGATGATATTGTGCTCGCGGTTGGACTTATTCCAAACCGGGATGACCTCGAGACCCGCCTCCTTCGCCCGGATGCACGCGGCAAGCTGCGCCTTCGCCTGGTGGGCGAAGCGATCGCCTACCCCTATCGAAAACTTCGGAAGCTGTTTCATCACACTCTCACTCGCTGGCGTTTAGTGGTCCAACCAATCGACCCCAAGCATACTCCACAGCTTCAAGAAGGCGCAACGCACCTCAGTCCTTGAAGCGGTCGTGGTACGCCCACAGGCCAAGACCAGGGTTCGAGATGTAAAAAATCTCCTCCCCGTCGACCATGTTCCAGCCGTCCCTGAGCGTCTCGGGGTTGTACTTCTTCGTGTACTCGGCCAGATCGCCATACTCGAAGTGAACGCTCTCGATCTCCTGCCGGGTCAGGTGTCCGGGACAGTAGCGAATCGTGAACCGCCCCTCGGAGGAGCCATGGATCAGGTGCGCCGCCGCGCTCAGGTTTCCGGCCAGCGCAGGATCCTTCTTCACCGCCTCCAGCGCGCGCGGAGTCCCGCAGTAACCGTACTGACGAATCAGCTTGTCGATGGCCCCATCCTCACCGAACTCGTGGACGCCCGGCGCGAGCACGATCAACTCCGCGTTATCGGCCAGCGCCATACGCGTGCGATAGACGCTCTTGTTGCCCAGCCACGTGCTGCGGAACTCGTGCGGATCGAGGAAGACCACCGCCTTCTTGATCTCGCGGTCCAGCATCTTGAAGTTCACCTGCAACGCAAGTGCGGCGGCAAGGTCGAAGCACTCCGTGTCGTCGCCGATGTAAACCCCGCGAACCACCAGCTTCCCCGCGTCGTTCTTGCCGACGACGGTCTGGACGTAGACGATGGGCAGGTTCTTCGCGAAGTGGTCTCCCGCATAGTTCAGAACACGACGAACGGGAGTATCCGCACGTCCCATCATTCTCTCCATACCATAGACCGCGCCGAGGAAGTGCGAGCGATGAATACCAAGCGCGCCGCCTGTTCCGACGAAGATGTTCTTGTTGTAGTTGGCCATGCCCACGACCTCGTGCGGAACCACCTGGCCAATCGAGAGGATCAGGTCGTGCCCTCCGTCGCGGAGCAGCTTGTTCACCTGCGCGGGCCACGGGTAATCCACCTTGCCCTCGGAGACCTCGTGAATGAACGAGCCCGGAACCTCCCCCAGCGTGACCACATCGTTGCGCCAGTCGTGAACGCGAAAGAGACGCTTCGGCACAGCCCCGTACATCGTGGAGATCTCATCATCGGTCATCGGCTTGTGCGTTCCAAGCGCGGGCAGGACATCGCTGATGCGGTCGCCGTAGTACTCCCACGCCAGTTCCGTGAGCCTTCCCGCCTGCGAGTGAAACCGCGTGAAATCGGGAGGAAGCGCGAGGACCTTGTTCTTCGTGCCAATGGCATCCAACGCGGAGAAGAGAGCGTTACGAAGATCGTCGTCCGACATCTCAGTGGTCGGACTTCCGGCGGCGAAATAGAGGCTCATGAGAGTTCATCTTACGCCGCCGAAACACGTGGTAAAACCAATTTCATAGTTCATTGCAGGAGCAGTTAATGACCGAGCAGAATCACAGGTCCATCGCAGAGCAGGACCTTCAACTTGCGCTTCCCGACGGAACGGCAGACGCCGTCCTTTTCACCCCCGAGTCGCACAAGCCCTTACCCGGCATCCTCTTCATCCCCGATGTCGGCAGCGTCCGCGAGGTCAAGCGCGAGATGGCGCGCCGGCTGGCAGCCGAGGGATACACCGTCCTTCTGCCCAACACCTTCTACCGCACCAGCCGCCCGCCCGTCTTCCACTCCCCGCGCATCCCCGGCGACCCCGCCACGACCAAGCGCATGTATGAGCTGCTCGACTCCCTGACGCCCGATAGGCTTGAGCGCGACCTCCCTGTCTACCTCGACTTCCTCGCCGCGCAGCCCATCACGGGCAAGGTCGGCACCGTTGGCTTCTGCGTCGGCGGAGGCATCGCCCTGCGCGCAGCAGCCGTGCGCCCCGACCTCGTCGTCGCAACAGCCTCCTTCCACGGCGGAGGGCTCTATCGCGCCGACGATCCCGCCAGCCCGCACCTCGTCCTCCCCCGCGTGAAGGCCCGCCTCTACTTCGGCCACGCCGTCGAAGACAGCAGCATGAACACCCAGGCCATCGCCGCGCTCGACCAGGCCCTCACCGCCTGGGGAGGCCGCTTCGAGAGCGAGACCTACGCGGGCGCACACCACGGTTGGACCGTCCCCGACAGCCCGGCCTACAACCAGCCGCAGGCCGAGCGTGCCTACGCCAGGCTGACTGCGTTCTTCCGCGAGACACTCGCCTGAACGCTCACGGGTATAGCAACACTGCGATGTTATAGGTGCTGAAACCTCCGGAGCCTGCCCCACGGCAGGCTCCTACCACCGCCTGCCGATACCGGCCTGACTGAATTCTCTGCTCCAGCTCCGACGGCAAACGGTCGAGACTGGGCGCGCTGTAGCGCATCAGAAACAAAGGCCTGCGGCTTCCCGCGAAGCCCGACGAGGCCGCACACGCCGTCCGCGCCTGTGCGAGCGTTGCCGTCTGCCCGTCCGCTCCCACCGCAAGACCGGCGTCCGCCAACAGCCTTCCGACGGTCGCCTCCTGCCTGCCGAAGCTCATCGACTCCACCGTCTCCGCAAAGTCTTCCACCGCATAGAACTGCCCTCGCAGCGCCACGACCGCAATCCCCACCACATTGACCTTCGGGTCGAGCAGGTTCGCTCGATGCCCCGGCGAGTTCATCCAGAGCGTATGCAGCGAAGAAGGATTCGTCACCTCAGCCACGTTCTCCGTGATCCGCGAAAAGCGGCCACCGACGCGAGCTCCTCTCTGCGCGACGTCAGGCTCCCCTGCGAACTGGTGCGAGATTTCGCCGCGCTCCGCCATTAGTTGGGCATGATAGTGAGCCGCCTGCGCCAGCACCGAGTCACCGCGAAGCTGCGGAAGCCCACGAGCCGCGCGGTCGCGGTTCGCCGCATCCAGAAGGCTCCGCTCCATCTCCGGCACGCGCCGCATCGTCGAAACCGGAGCGCCCCACACCGCAAGCGTGCAGAAGAGCAACATTCCAGGAACAATGCTCTGCTGAAAAAACTTTCGATACCAGTCAATCCAACACGAAACCCGGAGCACCATTGTTTGTCCCATCTGTCTCACTCAAATCGTTAAAGGTTTTCAAGAGACAGACAAAGAAGAACAAGTGAACCAGTCAATCAAAGAAACCAAACTTCGCCTGAAATGTTTCGGAAAAGATTAAAGCCGGTCCTTCACCTGTTCCCATGTGCGCCGGATTCCCTCTTCCAGCCCGGTCGTATGCTTCCACCCCAGCCCGTGCAAACGCCCCACATCCATCAGCTTGCGGGGAGTTCCATCGGGCTTCGTCGCGTCGAAGACCAGCTCACCCTCGAACCCAACCACCTTCGCCACAGTCTCCGCCAACTCGCGAATCGTGACATCTTCGCCCGTTCCGATGTTGACTAGCGGAGGCTCGTTCTCCGTTAGCAGCGAGCCGTAGCGTTCGTCGTCGAGGTTCATCAGGAAGACGCACGCCTGCGCGAGGTCGTCGGAGTACAGAAGCTCGCGGCGCGGCGTTCCCGTGCCCCACACCGTCACGGTAGGAGCATTGCTCCGGGCAGCTTCAACCATCTTGCGAATCAGCGCCGGAAGAACATGCGAGTTCGCGAGGTCGAAGTTGTCGCCCGGCCCGTAAAGGTTGGCAGGCAGGGCCGCCAGGTAGCGCGTCCCATACTGGCGGTTATAGCTCCAGCACATCTCGACGCCCGCGATCTTCGCCACCGCGTAAGGCCGGTTCGTCGGCTCCAGAGGTCCGGTCAGCAACGACGACTCCCGAATCGGCTGCGGAGCCATCTTAGGGTAGATGCTCGACGATCCAAGAAACAGCAGCCGCTCCACGCCGCTCCGGTAGCTGGCGTCGATCATGTGCGTCTGCAGGATGAGGTTCTCTCGGATGAAGTCGGCAGGATAAGCACTGTTGGCAAGGATGCCTCCCACCTTCGCCGCCGCCAGAAAGACGTACTCCGGCCTCTCCTCCTCGAAGAACCTGTTGACCGCCCCGATGTCGAGCAGGTCCAGCTCCGCTCGGGTGCGTGTCAGCAGATGGGTGTATCCCAGGCGAGTCAGTTCGCGATGGATCGCAGAACCTACAAGTCCGCGATGACCTGCAATCAGGATGCGAGAGTCTTTTTTCATAGACAGATGGAGCGCAAACAATACGAATACGGAAGGAAGAGCAGGCGGCTTATCGGTCAGCCACCTGCGTCTTGAGAGCGGGCAGGCGATCGCGGTGGCGGAACATCAGCATGAACAGCTTCCGAGCCTCCCAGTAGCGTGGGAAGTAGCGGCGCGGCTCCGAGATCGTGCGGAAGAGCCAGCCGAGATAGAACTTATCGGCCCAGACTGGGATATGCACCTGGTCTCCGCTGAGAAAGGCGATCGCCGCACCGATGCAGTGAATCGCCGGAAGATAAGCCAGGTTGCGCTTGAGATAAAGCCCAAGCCGCTCCTGCGTTCCTCCTCCAATGGTCACGACGATATGCTGAGGACGAAGCTCGTTCAGCCGGTCGCGCAGAGCAGGGTCTTCCACGTTCTTCCCGTAGAAGGGAGCAAGGTAGACGCACTCCTCCGGAACCGTGATTCCCTGCTCGGCCAGCCACGCAAGGTTCAGCTTTGCGCTTTTCTCGCCCGCCATCACCCAGAGCGTGTTGCCGGGTTGCCGGACATCGGGCTGGTCCAGAAGCTCGCGCAGGTACTCGAGGCCCGAGAGCCGCGAGATGTTATCCCGCTCAAGCCCGTTCCAGACAAGCACCATGAAGGCCGAGTCCGTAATGGCGAGATCGGCATTCAGCAAAGCCTCGCGATAGTCCGCGTTGCGGTCGATATCCTTGAGCGCGGGCGCCGCGGGAACCACAAGGAGTCCCCCGGCGCGCATTCTCTCCACCGCATCCCCGGCCGATCCTACAAAGAAATCGACGCCAAGGATGCGGCGGTGGTCGAGTGCCTTCGGGTCGGCGCCCATGTTATTTCGCGACAGACGCCAGCATCTGCTCTTCGATCCAGGCGTAGGTTTTGGCCATCCCGTCACGAAGGCTGATCGAGGGAGCCCAGCCAAGCTTCTGCTGAATGAGCGTGTTATCGCTATTGCGACCGTTCACGCCCTTGGGAGCGCTCAGGTTGTACTTGCGCTCCAGCTTGATTCCAGCGATGTCCTCAACGATATCGACCAGCTGATTGATAGAAACCAACTCGTCGGAACCGAGATTGAGAGGCTCGTGAACGTCGCTCGCGAAGATCATCTGAGTTCCCTTGGTGCAGTCGTCGATGTACATGAAGGAGCGGGTCTGGTGGCCATCGCCCCAGATCTCGATCTCATGCTTGCCGGAGTGAACGGCCTCAAGCACCTTGCGGCAGATCGCGGCAGGAGCCTTCTCGCGGCCACCGTTCCACGTTCCGAGAGGACCGTAGACGTTGTGGTAGCGGGCGACACGGGTCTGCATCCCGAAGTCCTCTTCGAAGTGGCGGCACATGCGCTCGCTGAAGAGCTTCTCCCAGCCATAGCCATCCTCGGGAAGAGCCGGATACGCGTCCTCTTCCTTCAGCGCGACCACATCCGGGTTCGTCTGCTTCTCGCCGTTGTAGACGCAAGCCGAAGAGGAGTAAAAGAATCGTTCCACACCCTTGTCGCGGGCAGCCATCAGCATGTGCGTATTGGTCAACACGCTGAGCATGCACAGGGCCTTGTTGTTCTCGATAAAGCCCATACCGCCCATGTCGGCGGCAAGCTGGAAGACCGCGGTGGCCCCTTCAGCGGCCTTCAGGCAGCTGTCCTTGTCCTTCAGGTCAAGCGACAAGTTCTCAACACCCTTAGAAGCCTGGTACCACTCGTCCAGGGGCTTAATATCCACGGCACGGATCACTTCGACACCATTTGCCAGCAGGCTCTGCACGAGGTGACCGCCAATAAATCCACCTGCACCGCAAACGACTGCTTTTTCGCCTTTAAGCGTCATGAATTGTGTCCTTTTAAACGGGTTAACTACTCAATTGGGGGAGGAGAGCGCACCGTGCAACGCTCAACTGGGGAGTTATCTAAAATTATATCCGGGGGGAAATATTTTTAGGAAGAGCTTCCTTGCCAGAAAACGAGCGGAGTCTCCCGCTGGCTTCGGGATAAGATGGCGGTGGAGGAGCGATTTGCCAGAGTCTGCGCCGGGCGCCGGGATACGTTTTCTGTCTTCAACCGATGGGCTGGTAAAGCGGCAACCTCTTGCAGTAGCAGGAGTTCTGCTCCTGACGCTCTTCGTCTTCTGTGCCCTGTTCGCTCCCTGGCTGGCACCACAGGACCCAGCGGCGCTCGACCTGCACGGCCGCCTGGTTGGCCCCAGCGCGGCGCACTTGTTCGGGACCGATGAGCTGGGCCGGGACATCCTCTCCCGGGTGCTCTACGGGGCGCGAATATCCTTGATCGTGGCGGTGAGCGTGGTCGGGCTGTCTCTGGCGATCGGCCTGGTCGCTGGGTGCATGGCCGGGTTCTACGGAGGCTGGCTGGATACGGCGATCAATCTCTACATCATGAATGCGTTTCTGGCCCTGCCGGGTATCCTGCTCGCGATTGCCTTCGTCGCCTTCATGGGACCGGGGCTGGGAAACGTCATCGTCGCGCTGGCCATCTCGGGATGGGTCGGGTACGCCCGACTCGTCCGGGGGCAGGTGATGGCGGTGAAAGAACGGGAATTCGTAGAGGCCGCCCGCGCGCTGGGAGCTTCCGACCTACGAATTCTTTCCCGGCACGTGCTTCCGAACATCATCCAGCCGCTGATCGTGCAGGCTGCCATCGGCATGGCGACGGCGGTGATGGCCGAGGCCACCCTGAGCTTCCTCGGGCTTGGCGTTCCTCCCCCGGCAGCAAGCTGGGGCTCCATGCTGAACGATGCCCGGTCGCACCTGTTCGACTCGCCACACATGGTCTTCTTTCCTGCGATGGCGGTGATGCTCTGCGTTCTCTCGTTCAACTTCATCGGCGACGCCCTGCGCGATTACATGGACCCTCGCACGCGGCTGAGGGCGGGGTTGTAAACGCGTCACGCTCCTCCTGTCGTATCCTTGGCGGTGTTGTTCTCAGGAGGTAGCAGTGAGGAAGGTAACGATCTCCCCGAATAAGGATGATAAGAATGAGGTTCCGGAAGCAGATTCGTGGCTCGATCTCGAAAAGGTCGCGGTTGTCGAGATCAGCTCGGAGGACCCTGCTTTCCCCATCGAACACGCCCTGGCCCATACGGACATGAACGGCTGGCGAGCCGCCGCGACCGGACCACAGAGAATACGGCTGCTCTTCGACCGCCCGCAGGAGATTCGTCGGATTCAGCTCCACTTTGTCGAGAACGAGGCCGAGCGCTCGCAGGAGTTCTGGCTACTGGCCTTCGCCGAGGGAGAGCTGTTCGAAATCGTGCGGCAGCAGTGGAACTTCTCTCCGCAGGGCTCCCCCGAGGAGCTGGAGGATTACAAGGTGGAGATGAAGGGGGTAACGGCCCTCGAGCTGCGCATCGACCCCGACCGCTCCCATGATCCCAGCCAGAGCCGCCACTTCGCCTCTCTACGGAGGCTGAGGCTGGCCTGATGTTGATTGGCGTTATCTCAGATACGCACGGGCTGCTGCGTCCCGAGGCTCTCGTGGCGCTGGCCGAGGTGGAGAACATTCTTCACGCGGGAGATGTAGGCGATCCCACGATTCTGGACGCCCTGCGCGAGATCGCCCCGGTCACCGCGATTCGCGGCAACGTGGACGTGCGCGGGGAGTGTTCCCTGCTTCCCGCGACCGAGGCGGTGGAACTGGGAGGGCGGCTCTTCTACATGGTGCATTCGGTGCACGACATCGACATCGACCCGGTGGCCGCGCAGGTGGACGCGGTGATCAGCGGACACTCGCACAAGCCCCTGATCGAACACAGGAAGGGCGTGATGTACCTCAATCCCGGAAGCGCAGGTCCAAGGCGCTTCGATCTGCCGATATCCGTGGCCATGGTGACCGTGGGTGAGAGCGGAGTCGAAGCGAGGATTGTAGAGCTACTGGTTTAGCTGCTGCGCATCCTCGGGTTGGCGATGGTGTAGGCCACATCCGTCAGCAGGTTGACTGCGACATACGTAAGGCCGACCGCGAGGATGCAGCCCTGCACCAGCGCGTAGTCGCGGTTGTAGATCGCCGAGATGGTAAGACGACCAATCCCCGGCCAGCTGAAGATCGTCTCGGTAACGATGGCTCCCGCGAGCAGCGAGCCGAACTGCAAACCAATCACCGTCAGCACCGGAATCATCGCGTTGCGCAGGGCGTGGCGGTAGACGACCGTGCGCTCGGGAAGCCCCTTGGCGCGGGCGGTGCGGATGTAGTCCTGCCCCAGCTCTTCGAGCATCGCGGTGCGAACCATGCGGGTGAGAACCGCCGCCAGCGAAAGCCCCAGCGTAAGCGCCGGGAGCACGAGGTGGAGGAGGAAGTCGGTCGTGTCTCCATTGCCCGCGGTCGAGACAGGAAGCCAGCCCAGCGAGATTGAGAAGATCAGGATGAGGATGGGGCCAAGCGCGAAGTTCGGGAACGAAAGCCCGACGAGCGAGAGCACCCCGAGGGTGCGGTCCTGCCAGCGGTTGCGGTGCAGAGCAGAGGCGACTCCCGCCGGAATGGAGGCAGCGACTCCAATAACCAGAGCCGCGAGGGTAAGAGCCAGCGTGTACGGGTAGCGTTGCACGATGAGGTGCGTGACCGAGTCGTGCAGGCGCAGCGATTGCCCAAGGTCGCCGTGCAGAATGCCACGCCAGTAATGCGTGTACTGCTGAAGCAGAGGAGCGTCGAGGCCATAGGCGTGGCGCAGGGCGTCGAGGTCGGCGGCGGTGGCTCCTTCGCCAAGCATCTGGACGATGGGATCGCCGGGGACGAGATGAATCAGAAGGAAGACGACCGAAACGACTACCCAGAGCACAGGAAGCGTCAGCAGGACGCGGCGCATGGGCCGCCAGAGAGATGCAGTCATTGCGTGGCTTCCCTGCTCTCTGATTCGTAGGGCGCGTACTCGATAACTGGGTTGAGCGGCTCGACGTTGATGCGGTTGATGCGGTGACCGTTCATCTCGGCAACGGTATAGCGGCGGCCATCGTACTCGATGCTTTCGCCGGAGGCGGGAATATGGCCAAGCTGGGCGAGGAGGAACCCGGCCAGGGTCTCGACGCCCGCCTCGCGGGGGAACTCCCAGTGGAGCTGGTTGCGGAGGTCGCGCAGAGAGGTGGCTCCATCGAGCGACATGACGCCGGTGGCATCGGTCAGGTCGGAGCGGATGATGTCGAACTCGTCATCCAGCTCGCCGACGAGCTGTTCAAGAACATCCTCGGCGCTGACGAGGCCGACCGTGCTGCCGAACTCATCGACGACGATGGCGATCTGACGGCGGTTCTGCTGGAAGTCCTGCAGTAGCTCGATGGCAAGCTTCGTCTCGGGCACGACGATGGGCTGGCGCATGATCTGGCGCAGCATGAGGCCAGACTGACCCGTGCGGCCTCCGAAGGTGAAGGCCACCGAGCGCATGTGCATGAAGCGGGAGACATCCTTGGAGTAGACAATGCCGATGATGTTGTCGGTGCCGGGACCGGCGGGGTCGTAGACGGGGACGCGGGAGTGCTGTTCTTCGACGATGCGGGCGCTGGCCAGCTCCACGGGCATGTCGGCGGGGAGAGAGAAGATGCGGCCCCGCGGGGTCATGATCTCGCGCACGGAGACGTGGCTCAGCTCGATGGCGCGATGAATGATCTCCTCCTGAAAGAGGGGGAGGAGCCCGACACGGCGCGCCGCGGTCGCGATAAGCTTCAGCTCCTCGGGGGAGTGGACGCCGCCCTCCCCGGTGAGCGGCGCGCTGAAGAGGCGCAGCACGAAGGTCGCCGAGGAGTTCATCAAACGGACGACAGGGCGCGTGATGCGGATGAAGACATCCATCGGCCCGGCGACCGCGAGGGCGATGCGCTCGGTGCGCTGAAGAGCAAGAGATTTGGGAACCAGTTCGCCGAGTAGAACTTCGAGATAGGTGATGAGCGCGAAGGCAATGACGACCGCCCCGGAGTGCGCGTAGAGCGTGGCGTTGGGAGGAAGCTTGTGCAGAATATCTTCAGCGGAGCGAAGGATGATGTCAGCGACAGCGGGCTCGCCGATCCAGCCAAGGGCAAGCGAGGCAAGGGTGACTCCAAGCTGCACGGCGGGGAGAAACTCGTCGATGCTGCGCTTGAGCTTGAGGACGGTGACGGCGCCGGGGCGTCCCTGCGCAATAAGTTGCTGGATGCGAGTCTCGCGCACGCTGACAAGGGCGAACTCGGCCGCGACGAAGAAGCTGCTGGCCAGTATGAAGAAGGCCACCAGGATGACGCGAAAGAGGATCCACTCGACCATTGATGTCAGTGTAATGGGAGCAAGTCCTGCGGGAACAATGGAGTGTTTGCCGGAGACGCAGGGCGGGTGTATTTTGGGGACGGTTGAACTTCCCTGTTCTCAGGAGGTCTATCGTGAACCGTACCTCGTCACTTTGCGCGGCTCTTCTGTTCGGATCGTCTTCCCTTTCCCTGTGCGCCTCAGACCTTCCTTCCCAGCCGGTGACTGCAACGGCTACCCTCTCCACGATGGGGCCGGGGTGCCCCGTGAGCTTGCAGGCGCAGCATGGGCCGGGTGCAGTAGTGCAGACGAAGACCTCTGTACGCGAAGCCGGGCAACGGCTGGAGCTTCACTGGGAGAATCTTCAGGCGAAGGACATTATCGGCGTCACCATTCTGGCGCGAGGATACGATGCGACTCCACGGATTCTCCCGGTGGGCGGCATGACTCCTCCTCTAAAGAAAACCTTCGACCTGGAGTTGAAGGTTTCAGGGCATGGCACAGCCATCACAGACTTTGCGGCGCAATCATTTGCCGCGGTGAAGTGGATCGACCTGGAGTCGATCACATATGCCGATGGAACGCGATGGAATGTCGCGGAGGGAAAGAATTGCCGGATCTCGCCCAATGGCTTCATGCTGGTCGCGGATAGCAACGCGCGATAACCTCAGAGCAATTCAGGATTAAAAGCACTGGCCCGGCACATGGTTGTGTGCCGGGCCAGTAAGGTGTCGCAAGATGCCCGATTAGGCAAGAACCTTCGCGACGGACTTGTCGATGGTGTCCTTGGGGACGTAGCCGACGATCTGGTCCGCAACCTGTCCGCCCTTGAAGATCAGCAGAGCGGGGATACCGCGGATGCCATAGCGCGCGGGGGTTGCCGCGTTCGAGTCTACGTCCATCTTCATGACCTTGAGTTGGCCCTGGTAGTGGCTGGCGACTTCGTCAACGACGGGCGCAAGAGCGCGACAGGGGCCGCACCAGGCTGCCCAGAAATCCACGAGAACCGGCTGCTCCGACTGGAGAACATCCTTCTCAAAATTAGCGTCGTTAACTTCGGTTACGAACTGACCTGCCATCTATCTCCCTCCGAAAATGCTCGGGCAATCTATCCCCGAGCGACTTTCACAATAATAAGATGCTCGAGAGACCCTGTGGTTTCAAAAGTGGACAATGGAGCGGAAAAGTGAACGGGGCGTTTTGCCTGAATGGGACCGTTTATACATGCGGTTTAAAAGAGAGAACGCCCGGACCCCAATAGAGGGGTCAACGGGCGGCGTAGCAGCCCTCCCCAGAACTGCTCACACGGACAAGATACGTCAAACGCAGGGAATACGTAAAGATATCTTCGGTAACCGAACGGATGGTTACTCTACTTACGTCAGCGGTAGCTACTCTACTGACGTCAGCGAGATAGGCTCCGCCGTCGCTCCGGTAGCAATCGAGGTCCTGATAATTTCGACACCTTCCGGACCAGCCGCCTCGCGAATCGCTGATTCTACAGGCGGAATCGAGGTTTCATCCTCGACGACCAGCAGGACCGAGGGACCGGCTCCGCTCAGGGCGACCCCGAGGACGCCGTTTGTTCCCGAAAGAGGAAGCAGCTTCGTAAGCAGAGGGCAGGCTTCTTCCCGGTAAGGCTGGTGGATGCGGTCGCGCATCGCCGTGGAGAGCAGGTCGCCGCGCTGGAGCGCAAAGGCCGAAACCAGAAGCGCCGTGGACTGGATGTTGGCAACCGCGTCGGCGCGGGTGTAGTGCAGGGGAAGCATCGCCCGGGCCTTGCTGGTCGAGAGGCTCGACGGAGGCAGGGCCAGCAGAAGATTCCAGTTTAACTTTCCACTGAAAGTCGCTGTTTTTACAGCGGTTCCGACCATCGCCGAGACCGTCATTCCACCCAGAAAGCAGGCTGCGACATTGTCGGGATGGCCCTCCCGGCGGCAGGCCTCTTCGAGGATCTGCTGGCGGGTCCAGCCGAGCTGCCCGAAGTGGTCGGCAAGAAAGACTCCGGCCAGAAGAGCGGCAGCGCTCGATCCCAGCCCCATCCCCAGAGGAACGCCGTTGTTCATCTTCAGGTGCAGGCGGGGCGACAGCTTGCCCGCATTCGCCAGCACATCGACGTAGGTGGTGAAGATGAGGTTGTGCTCGATGACCGAACACGCGGAAGCATTGCGGCCAGTGGCGTCGATGCAGAAGCCCCCTGTTGAGGAGACCTCCGCCTCAATCTCAAGGTAGAGCGCCATCGCCAGCCCCAGTGCGTCGAAGCCGGGGCCAAGATTGGCCGAGGTCGCGGGAAGACGAAGCTTCAGCGGACCGGGAGGAACGCTGATTCCGGACGTGCTCATGCGTGGACCAGCTTCATCTGCGACTCAAGGGCGCGGAAGACGGTGTCGGTGTCGGCCTCGAGGACGACGGGAGGCTTGCGCAGCGCGGCGTGCAGTTCGCGCTCGGCAGCGGGAATGGCCGCATCCTCCTCCGCGTTGAACAGCTCGCCGCGGTGGAAGTCGATGGTGTAGTTCGAGTCCTTGAGGGTGTGACCGGTCAGGATGAGGACGACGCGCTCCTCGGGGCCGATCTTGCCCTGCGCGACCAGCTTCTTGAGGCCCGCGAGAGTGACGGCGGAGGCGGGCTCGCAGCCGATTCCCTCGGCTCCGATCTGCGCCTTGGCCAGTGCGATCTCCTGCTCGGAAACCTGCTCACACCAGCCGCCAGTCGTGCGGAGGGCACGGAGAGCTTTGCGCCACGAGGCCGGGTTGCCGATGCGGATAGCAGTAGCGCGGGTGTTGGCCTTGACCGGGATCAGCTCCTGGCCGCCGTTCTCCTGTAGCGAACGGTAGAGCGGGTTGGCTCCTTCGGCCTGAATGATGCTGACCTTGGGGATGCGCGGGATGAGGCCGAGGTGGTGCATCTCGGCAAAGCCCTTGGCGAGCGCGGAGCCGTTGGCGAGGTTGCCGCCGGGGACGATCACGTGCTCGGGAACCTGCCACTCCAATTGCTCGACCATCTCGAAGGCGGGAGTCTTCTGGCCTTCGAGACGATAGGGGTTCACGGAGTTGAGCAGCATGATGGGGAAACGGTTGACGAGGTCCGTCAGGACGTTGACGCAGCCGTCGAAGTCCGTCTTGAGCTGAATGGTCAGGGCACCGTAGTCCATCGACTGCGAGAGCTTGCCCCAGGCGATCTTGCCCTCGGGAATGAAGACGATGGAGCGCATTCCAGCGCGGGCGGCATAGGCTGCCATCGCGGCGGAAGTGTTGCCGGTCGAGGCGCAGGCGACCCACTCGAATCCGCGCTCTTTCGCAACGGAGAGAGCGGCGGTCATGCCAGTGTCTTTAAAGGAGCCGGTGGGGTTCATGCCCTGGTGCTTGGCGAGAATCCAGTTGAGACCGAGGGCCTTCGCGGCGCGGGGAAGCTCGTAGAGCGGCGTGTTGCCCTCGCGCAGGGTGACAACGTTATTTTCGTCTTCGAGGATGGGAAAGAGGTCGCGGAAACGCCAGACGCCGGACTGATCGACGGACATGGTGGAAGTGCGGCGCTCCTGCCAGAGCCAGCGAAGGGCGCTGGCGTTGGGAAGCTTGCTGGCGCTGGTGGCCTCGCCATCGGGCAGCGCGGACCAAGGGTAGATTACGTCATACAGCCCATTACAGATGGGGCAGCGGAATATGCTATTGACAGCGCTGCCTGCAATGCGGGCGCCGCACTCTGTGCATCGGAGCTGGTGTGTCGCAACTTTCATGGTCTCTGTTAGGTTACCGTACTCGGAGCACTCAGCCAAAGGCGCGGGGCAAAAGCCTGTGGTTTGTGCTGGCGCTTCTCGTGGGGACCGTTCCGTTTCTGCACGCGCAACAGGAGAAGGAGCTTCGCGTGGCGGCAGCGGCGGATCTGCAGCCGGTACTCCCGGTGCTCGCGGAACGCTATGAGAAGGCGACCGGGGTGAGGCTGGTGATGAGCTTCGGCTCGTCGGGGAACCTGACGACGCAGATCATCAACGGAGCGCCGATGGACCTGTTCCTGGGAGCGGACTTCATCTTTCCGGAGAAGGTCGTCGCGGCGGGGCTGGCGGACGGCAAGGCTCCAACGCAGTATGCAAGGGGAACGCTGGTGCTGTGGGCGAGGAAGGACTCTCCCCTGCAACCGATCACGCTGGACTCGCTGACCGACAAGCGCGTGACGGCGGTGGCGATTGCGAACGATTTGCTGGCTCCATACGGGCAGGCCGCGGTGGCGGCTATGAAGCGCCTGAAGGTTTACGACGCGGTGAAGCCCCATCTTGTGATCGCGGAGAATGTCTCGCAGGCGGCGCAGTTTGTGGAGTCGGGCAATGCGCAGCTGGGGTTCATCTCTCTGACGGCTGCGAGTACACCGCGCTTTCAGAGCGAGGGAACGTTTGTGCGGGTGCCGACCTCGGCGTATCCGGTGATGATCCAGTGCGCGGTGGTGATGGCGAAGTCAGACCGCAAGGCCGAGGCGCACGCTTTTCTGGACTGGCTGCTGAAGCCCGAGGTACAGGCCAGCCTTGTGCCGATGGGACTGCGGCCCGTGCGGTAGCTGCTGTGTAGACTGCGCGTATGGACTTTGAGGCTCTCTGGCTGACCCTGCGACTGGCTGCAGCGACGACAGCGATTCTGCTGCTCCTTGCGGTGCCGCTGGCGTGGTGGATTGCTTCGGGGCTCGGGACTATGCGGGCGCTGGTGCAGGCTGTCGTCGCGCTACCGCTGGTGTTGCCTCCGACTGTGCTCGGGTTCTACCTTCTGGTCGCGATGGGACCACTGACCGCGCCGGGACGGCTGCTGATTCTGCTCTTCGGGCATACGTTGGCGTTCAGCTTTACGGGGCTGCTGATCGGCTCCGTGCTGTACAGCCTGCCGTTTGCCGTGCAGCCTCTGGTAGCTGGGTTCGAGGCGGTCGACAGAGGATACATCGAAGTCGCCGCCGGACTGGGGGCCTCGCCGTGGAGGGTCTTTCGCACGGTCGTGCTTCCGATGGCGCGTACTTCCCTGCTGACCGCAACAGTGCTTACCTTCACCCACACCGTCGGGGAGTTCGGCGTGGTGCTGATGCTGGGCGGGAATATCCCCGGAGCGACGCGGACGCTGTCGATCTCACTCTACGACCTTGTACAGGATGGCAACTATGCAGCCGCGAACAGAACCGCGCTGGCACTGGTCGTATTTGCAGCCGCCGCGCTGGCGGCGATCTACCTTCTGCCCAGCGTGCGCAGGAGCGATGGAAGGCAGGCCGATGTCGTCCGATAGCCTGCTCGAGGTGAAGATGAGGCACCGCGTGGGCGGGATCGCGCTCGACGTGGAGTTTGCCCTGACGCAACCCTGGACTGTGCTCTTCGGGCCTTCAGGGAGCGGGAAGACGACTGTGCTGCGGACCATTGCAGGGTTCGTGCGACCGGCGGAGGGACGAGTCGTCTGTGCGGGGCGAGTAGTAGTCGATACAAAAGAAAAAGTGTTCATTCCGGCGCACCTGCGTCCGGTACGGAGCGCGGCACAGGCAGCTCGACTCTTTCGGAACATGACGGTTGAGGAGAACGTCGCCTACGGGATGGCATGGGAATCGCACCCTGACGACACAAAGCAGGTGTTGCAGGAGACGCTCGAATGGATGCGCCTCACCACACTCGCGAGCCGCAAGACCGATGGGCTGAGCGGAGGCGAGCGACAGAGGGTCTCGGTGGCTCGAGCAGTGGCCGCGGCGATTGCTTATGACGGAACAGAGAGGCCGCTGCTTCTGCTCGACGAGCCGTTTGCAGGGCTGGATGCTGTTCTACGCGACGAACTGGTCGTGATGCTGCGCGAGTGTCTGAGGCGGTGGAAGATTCCGGTGCTCTCGGTCTCGCACGATACGGGAGAGTGCTACCTGCTGGGCGCGGAGGTGATCCGCATATCCGAAGGACAGGTAGTCGACCAGGGGCCGGTGGAACGGGTGCTCGTCGAGGAGCGCCAGAGGATGCTGGAGCGACTGCGGGTAGAGCGGTAGCTCTTAACCAAGCTGTACCGGCTCCTGCTCCAACTGGATTCCGAAGAGCGTCTTCACCTTCTGCTGAATGGCATCGCGCAAAGCGAAAAGATCGGCGGCGGTGGCATTGCCCCGGTTGATGAGCGCGAGAGTGTGGCGCGACGAGATTCCCGCCTTGCCCATCGCGTAGCCCTTCACGAAGCCTGCGCGTTCGAGCAGCCATGCGGCGGGCAGCTTGATGTGACCTTCCTCGGCGGGCCAGTGCGGAACCTGATCGGGCGCGAGTTGCAGGGTGGCCGCGACGCGGTCGAAGACCGCCTGCTCGACCACCGGGTTCTTGAAGAAGGAGCCCGCGCTGCGGCAGTCCGGCTCGCCTTCGACGATCAGCATTCCCTTGCCGTGACGGATCTCTCGCACGGCGTGGTAGACATCGAGCGGCGTGGGCTGCGTGTCTCCGAAGTGACGGATGAGGTCGGCGTAGGTGAGGCGTGGCTTGAGCGTGGGATCGAAGCGAAAAGTGACTGCGGTGACGATGTAGCGTCCGCGATGCGTCGAGTTGAAGATGCTGCGGCGGTAGGAAAAGCCGCACTCGGCGGCGGGAAGATCGACGAATTGCATTGCATCGAGGTCGAGCACACGGACGGAGGCGATAGAGCCGGAAACCTCCTGCCCGTAGGCTCCGACGTTCTGGACCGGGGTCCCTCCGACTGTGCCGGGGATTCCCGCGAGGCACTCGACGCCGCTGATTCCCTGCTCGCACACCGCGAGGACGAAGGTGTTCCACTCGACCCCGGCAGCAACGGCGTACTCAATGCGGTCGCCCACGGTGACAGGCACAATGGGGCGGTCAAACGCGATGTGCAGCACAAGGCCGTCGAAGCCCCTGTCCGAGACGACAAGGTTGCTGCCTCCACCGAGGACGAAGATCGGTAACGCCTGTTGTCGGGCGAAGGCGACGGCTTCCAGAAGCGCCGCTTCGCTCGTGACCTCGCAGAAGAAGCGGGCAGGGCCTCCAATGCGGAGGGTTGTCAGGGGAGCAAGAGGGATGTTCTGCTGCATCTCGATCGCGGTGGGCTGCACAGGTTCGAGAGTACATCACGACAGGACGATGACGAGCCGAAGATATCCGGAAGACACAAGGGATAGCGGTCAGGGAGTCTCCCCGGTACAATGATAGGAAGGAAGCAACGGACCAGCGAGGCCCGTGGTTTTCAAGGGGGAAAGTCTATGTATCCAGAGATTATGGTTATTCCGATGCGCGAGGAGCTGACCCGCGCCGGGCTGAAGGAAGCTCGTACGGCAGAAGAAGTGGACGGAGCGTTAGCTCAGCCCGGAACCACGATGGTTGTCGTGAACTCGATCTGCGGCTGCGCGGCGGGCAAGATGCGTCCCGGCGTCCGGCTGGCGATGCAGCACACGGCCAAGCCCGACCAGTCGGTGACGGTCTTCGCAGGACAGGACCGCGAGGCGACAGAGCGCGCACGCAGCTACTTCGGCGGACATCCTCCGACCTCGCCCGCGATTGCGATTCTGCGCGACGGACAGCTCGTGTACCTGATGCAGCGCTCGGCCATTGAGACCTCGACGGCCCCGGCGATTGCCCAGGAGCTGGCTCGCGCCTTCGATACCTACTGCGCTACCACGAATGCCTAAGCGGACCAACGCCTAAGTAATAGCAAACACTATCCATTCAAAAGACCGGATGCGGGAAAACCGCCTCCGGTCTTTGTGCGTTTGAGTGCAATCCTTTGCTCATCCCGTGGCCGGATGTGCCGATAGATGGAAGTAACATGGCCATCAATCACCTATCTGCGGCTTTCGGCATCCCTGCGGCTTCGGGCATCTCGGCAGACAGCTTCGTCTTCCCACAACCCCTGATTGGGCAGGGGGCGGCGATGCAGCGGCTACGATTGCAGATCGAGCGCATCGGACCGCACTTCCGCACGGTGCTGGTGCATGGAGAGATCGGCACGGGCAAAGAGCTGGTGGCCCGCGCCCTGCACGCTCGAGGTTGCCCTCCCGAGAGCCCGTTTGTGATTTGCCACGCAACCCGGCTGGCTGAAACCAGCCAAACCGGACAGGCCATGCTGGAACGCACCGGGGAGGGAGCGCTGTTTCTGGACGGCATGGAGGAGATGCCCCAGGAGGCGCAGCGGCAACTGATCCAGATGATGGAGCAGAGGGCTGGCTCGCGCATCATTGCCGCCACCAGCCAGGATCTGCGAGGCCTGTCCGCCGCGGGCAGCTTTCGGCAGGACCTCTACCACCGACTCTCGATGGTTGAGATCGTAATTGAGCCTCTTCGCCGCAGAGCAGAGGACATTCCGCTGCTTGCGATGCACTTTCTGGAGAGGTTCGCCGAGCAGTACAGCAAGCGCATCGACGGCATAGCGCACGATGCGATGGACAGGCTGATGATGCACGGGTGGCCGGGCAACGTCCGCGAGCTTGAGAACACAGTCCACAACGGCGTGTTGCAGTGTGACGGCGCGGTGCTGGGCGCGGCGGATATCTCCTCGATGACGGGTCTCGCGGAGGTGCCGCGCGCGGTGGAGACGCCGCAGGATGCGAAGGCGATCCGGCTGCAGGATGTGATCGAGCGGCACGTGTTGCGGGTGCTGCGCGAGTGCTCGGGCAACAAGGTGCGCGCCGCCGAGATGCTGGGGATCAGCCGCTCGACGCTCTACCGGATGCTCGAAGGCTGCTCGGACCTGAAGAACTAACAGTGATTCCCGCGATAAACTGGCCTCTGTAGTTTCTGAGGTGTGTATTGAAGAGGTCTTCCCTGTTGTCCGGTCCGCATCTGTTTCCATCCCAGCTTGCGGCTGGCGTTCTGGCCATCGCTTTCAACGTGGCTCCCCTGCAGTCTTCAGCGCAGAGCGTGACCGATCTGGAACGACAGGCTCAGCAGGCGCAACAGACACAGCAGGCCCCTCCCATGACCGTGGAAGAGCGCAGCAAGGCTCTCGCGAAGCTGCTGGACGAGATCTGGCAGGACCGGCTGAAGCACTCTCCTGAATTTGCCTCGTTCCTCGGAGACAAGCGATACAACGACCAGTGGAGCAACTACTCCATCGAAGAGGTCAACGCCTCGCTGGCGCGTGGGCGCGCATTTCTCGATCAGCTCGCCGCAGTCGACACGACGGGCCTGAAGCCGCAGGAGATTCTCTCGCGTGACCTGATGATCCGCGACCTGACCGACGCGCAGGAGGGCGCAGCGTTCAAAGAGTGGGAGATGCCGGTGAACCAGTTCACAGGCTTCCACACCGACATGGTGCAGCTAGTCAGCAGCCTCAGCTTCGACACCGTGAAGGACTACGACGACTACATCACGCGCCTGAAAAAGATTCCCACGGTCTTCTCGCAGAACCTGATCAACATGCAGCTCGGCATGGACGAGGGACGCGTTCCACCCGCGTATTTGCTGGAGAAGGTCGTCACCCAGACCGAGACGCTGGCCTCTCAGAAGCCAGCGGACAGCCCCTTCGCGGAGCCGCTGAAGCGTTTCCCCGCCTCCATCGCGGCAGCCGACCGCAAGCGCATCACCGAGGAGATGACGGAGGCGATCACAACCTCCGTGCTTCCCTCCTACCAGAGGTTTGCGAGGTTCCTGAAGGCCCAGTATGTTCCTGCCGGACGCAAGGACCCCGGCGCGTGGGCGCTGCCCGACGGCGATGCCTACTACGCTTATCGCGTTCGTCAGAGTACGACCGAGAACAAGACTCCCGAGGAGATTCATCAGATCGGGCTGGACGAGGTGAAGCGCGACGAGGCTGAGATGACAGCCATCGTGAAGAAACTCGGCTTCAACGACATCAAGAGCTTCAGCGCCGCTCTCAAGACGAACCCGAAGATGCATCCGACGTCGAAGGACGCTCTGCTCAGCGCGTACAAGGGATACATCGCGCAGATGCAACCCAAGCTGCCGCAGCTCTTCGGAACGCTGCCCAAGGCGCAGCTCGAGGTCGTGCCGGTCCCCGAGTACATCGAGAAGGACCAGGCCGCGGCGTACTACAACCCCGGCAGCGCGGACGGCAAGCGTCCGGGCCGCGTCTACATCAACACGTACAACTTCGCCGACCGCTCCCTGCCCTCGGTGGAGGCGGTTTCGTATCACGAGGGCATTCCCGGCCATCATCTGCAAATCTCCATCGCGCAGGAGCTGACCGGGCTTCCCGAGTTCCGCAAGCAGGAGTACTTCACGGCCTACACCGAGGGCTGGGGACTCTACAGCGAGCGGCTCGGCAAGGACGTCGGCTTCTATCAGGACCCGTACAGCGACTATGGCCGTCTGGAGGCCGACATCTGGCGGGCGATCCGCCTGGTCGTCGACACCGGCGTTCACTCCAAGCACTGGACGCGGCAGCAGATGGTCGATTTCTTCCACGATCACTCGTCCATCGACGAGACCAATATTCAGGCCGAGGTCGACCGCTACATCGCATGGCCCGGTCAGGCGCTGGGATACAAGATGGGCCAGCTCAAGCTGCTGGAGCTTCGCCAGAAGGCCCAGACGGCGCTGGGGCCGAAGTTCGATCTGAAGGGCTTCCACGACGTCGTGCTCGATTCGGGCGCTCTGCCGATGGACCTGCTGGAGAAGCAGGTCGATGCGTGGATTGCGTCGCAGAAGAAGTAACAGCCCCGTCTCTGGTAGCCTTTTGAAATGAGCGAAGAGACTTATCTGGAAGTTGTAACGCCGGCTCCGGCGATGCCCAGCCTGCGCATCGCCGTGCTCGGCACAGGCAAGATGGGCGGCATTCTGCTGCAGGCGTTCCTCAAGAACAACCTCGTTGGCCCCGACCAGATCTTTGCCACGGTGCAGCACCCCGACCGCGCACAGGCGCTCTCGGCGCAGTACGGCATCGAGGTCGGGATCGACAACCTCGTAGCGGCCAGCCAGGCCGATGTGATCCTGCTGGGCGTGAAGCCCGTGCAGGTGCCTGCCCTGCTCGACAAGATTCGCCCCGCGCTCTCGCCTGGAAAGCTCATCCTTTCGATTGCGGCCTCGGTGAAGACACACAGCATCGAAGAGGCCGCCGGATGCGACATTGCGGTGATCCGCGCCATGCCCAACACGCCCTCGATGCTGGCGGCAGGCGTGACGGCACTTTGCCCGGGGCGGTTCGTCTCCGAGGAGCAGATGCTGATCGCCCAGAAGGTCTTCCAGACGGTTGGCCGCACGGTGGTCGTCGATGAGAAGCACATGGACGCGGTGACGGGGCTTTCGGGCTCGGGACCGGCGTACATCTACATCATCATCGAGGCTCTGGCCGAGGCGGGCGTGAACGTCGGCCTTCCCCGCGACGTGGCCACGCTGCTGGCGGCCCAGACGACACTGGGCTCGGCCCGCATGGTGCTCGAAACCGGCTATCACCCGGCGCTGCTGAAGGACGCCGTGACCACCCCCGCGGGCTGTACCGTCGACGGCATCCTCGAGCTGGAGGAGGGCGGCCTGCGCGTGACGTTGATCAAGGCAGTCAAGCGGGCGACGCAGCGCGCCAAAGAACTCGCGAACGGTTAGCGGACAACACTAACGGCACCTGCTGGAAGGCTCGTACAATACCCGTATGGCCACAGCGACTGCGATGTCCGTCCGGCAGGTTCCCCGTTCGTTGGTGCGCCACGCGTGGTTTGTCGTGGCGTACAACATCCTCGTCATTCTCTGGGGAGCCGTCGTTCGAGCCACCAAGTCCGGCGCGGGTTGCGGCAATCACTGGCCGCTGTGCAACGGGCAGGTAGTTCCGCTATCGCCCCGCCTCGATACCATCATCGAGTTCGCGCATCGCTGCATGACCGGTGGCGCAGGCTTCGTGCTGATCGCGCTGGTCATCTGGATCTTCCGCTCGACCGCGAAGGGCAAGGCCGCGCGCACAATGGCCGTCGCCTCCTGTGTCCTGATCCTGATCGAATCTCTCCTGGGGGCGCTATTAGTGAAGCTCGGCTACGTGACTGGCAACCAGTCCACGGGCCGCGTGGTCATGCTGTCGATCCACTTCACCAACACGCTGCTGATGATGGGCGCGATGATTATGACCGCCGTCATGCTCGGCTCCGAACAGGAAACCAGCGAACTGCGGCTGCGCGGGCCAAAGGCTCCGTGGGTCACACTTGGACTGATCGCAACGCTCGTGGTCGGCGTCAGTGGCTCTCTCGCGGCGCTGGGCGATACGCTCTTCCCCGCATCGAGCCTGCGCGCCGCCTTCGAACAGGACATCTCCTCCAGCTCTCCCCTGCTGCTGCGGCTGCGCGGGGTGCATCCCCTGAGTGCGTTGATCGTCACAGCCTTCGTGATCTGGCTGGCTGCGCAGGCGAGGCGGATGCAGGAGAACGTCTGGGCCAACGCCGCGCTCGGTCTTCTGGTGTTACAGATCATCCTTGGCGTGCTGGACGTCGTGCTGCTGGCTCCGGTGTGGATGCAGGTCGTTCACCTGCTCGGCGCCGACCTCTTCTGGGTCGCGATGGTCACGCTCTCGGCAAAGGTGCTCTGGCCGGTTCGCACGGCGAATCCCAGCGCAGCCTGACAGACAGCGCAGCCTGAGAATAGATCAAGACAAACCGCTTAAATACCGAAGGCCCACCGTTGCGATGGGCCTTCTGCGTAAATCCCGGCAGATGTTTACTTCACCTTGTCGATGACCTTCTTCGTGCCGTCTTCCGTCTTGTGATACGCCTTCTTGGTGCCGTCCGCAGTCTTATCGGCAACCGTCTCGGTTCCCTCAGCCGTCTTGTGATAGGCCTTCTTCGTACCTGAAGCGGTCTTGTCCGCGACCTTTTCGGTGCCTTCCGCCGTCTTGTCGTAGGCCTTTTCCGTGCCCTTGGCGGTCTTGTGGTACGCCTTCTTCGTGCCCTTCGCTACTCCATGAGCAGTATCCTCCGTAGCGGACTTCGTCTCGCTACCGGCCTTCTTCAGATCCTGCGAGGCGTCCTGTGCGAAGGCTCCCAACGAAAGCGAGGCGGCAAATGCAAATACGGCAAGCTTTGCGATCTTCATGATGGTTCTCTCCTTCCTGCCCGAAGACGGACAGGTTTTTCTGTTACCACTATATTGCTACCACTATATAGAGACGCAGATAGGATATAGACGCAGCTAGGCCTCTTCCATCCTCCGAAGCCGCTGATTTTTCAGCAGAAGCTCCGCAACCAGTCTTTGCAGCCGCGAAATTTCCATCTCCAGCTCGGCGATCCGCAACTGCGCTGAGAGATGCGTCGAAGAAAATGTCTCCGCGCTGCTTCTCCTGGGAATCCTGAACTCTTCTTCAGCCATACAACTGCCTCTCCATGGTTAAAGCCGATGTTGATGAAACACTGAAAGATCAGGGCTCGACGGCGCGACCGAAGGGGCCGCAGCGCATTCCTTCGCGGAAACGCTCACGTTCCTCGGGAGTCATCTTCTCCCAGCGCTCCCTCATGCGATTCCTCCAGCCGGGGTGGCCGCCCGAATGGCGATGGAATCCCCCGAAGAAGATCTTCGCCAGCAGCAGCAGCCCGAGAGCCTGCCAGAAGGTCAGGTGATGAAAGCCGAACAGCTCCGGCATCAGGCAGTTCCACAGCCCCTTGACCACGAAGCCCAGCACCGTGGCTCCGACCACCACAAACAGCAGAATTTTGATCCCCTTATGTACCTTTCTCATCTCGTTCTCCTTCCTATCCCTGTCCTCTGCCGCCGAAGTCGTCATAGAGCGTCTGCAGACGACGGCGCAGGTAAAGCACCGCATATCGTTTCCGCGAGAGCAGCGTGCTGATGCCGATGCCAGTCTCTGCGGCGTAATCCTTGAAGCTCGTCCCCATCACCTCGTGCGCCAGGAAGACGTCGCGCTGCTCCGCCGGAAGCTCCTCAAGCGCGTCTTCGATCGACTCCAGCATTACTTTCCTCGCATACGCCGCCTCGGGGCCGTCCCCAGCCGAGGGCAGAAGGTCTTCGAGCGTCAGCGAAGCGTCGTCGCAGCCCGCGGCGGGGTCGCTCAACGAGCCCGGACGGACGCGCCGGAACATGTCGCCGATGCGGCTGCGCGCCACCTGGAAGAGCCACCCGCTGACGTGCCGGACCGGCTTCATCATCCGGTAGGCTTCGAGCAGTTCGTAGAAGACATCCTGTAGGATGTCCTCGGCCTCCCCCGTATCGACGACGTAGCGTCGGATGAAGCCTCGCAGGCGGGGGCGATCACGCTCCAGCGCCTCGGAGAAGAGGCGGTCCTGCTCGGAGATTCTCAGTCCGTCGATGGGAGTCTGGGCCATCTGAAGGGATGACGTTCGAGAAGGGCAAAATATTGTAGGTTGACGAAAAAAATCTTTTCGAGACGTCAACATTTGCCGGATTGTTCACATTCCAATGGAGTTGGTTACGGTAATCTCGAATCCGCTATGAGCCCAGACAAACGATCGACCACAAAATCCGCCCCCAGGAAAAAGACGTCTCTCCCCTCGGCTCCGGCAGAGAGCCAGTTCTTCAACCGCGACGAGTCGTGGATGAAGTTCAACCAGCGCGTGCTCGAAGAGGCGCAGGACCCCACCAACCCCTTGCTGGAGCGCGTGAAGTTCCTCGCGATCACAGCCAGCAATCTCGACGAGTTCTTCGAGATTCGCGTGGCGGGAACCCTGCAGCGCATTGAAGAGGGCTACAACCAGGCCCAGCCCCTCGACGAGGGCGGCCTGACCCCGCAGGAGCGGCTCGACATGCTCAGCGAGCGCATGGCCGAGTTCGTCGCCGAGCAGTACCGCTGCTGGAACGGCCTTCTGCCCCTCCTCGAGGCCGAAAAGATTCGCGTCCTCCGCTGGGAGGATCTGAGCGAGACCGCCCGCGCCTTCGCGCTCGAATTCTACGTCAGCGAGGTCGATCCCCTTCTGACCCCGGTCACGATCGACCCCTCGCACCCCTTCCCCCGCGTGCTGAACAAGGCCCTCTGCCTCGCGCTGCTGCTGCGCCACAAGAGAAAGCTGAGCGGAGCACGTGTCGCTCCCGCCGTGCTTGGCGTCGTCACCGTGCCGCGTGCGCTGCCCCGCCTGATCGCACTGCCCAGCGAAGACGGCTACTCCGACTTCATCCTGCTGCACGAACTGATCGAGTCGCAGGTGGAGAAGATGTTCCGCGGCTACGAGGTGCTCACCCGCGCCGCCTTCCGCGTCACCCGCAACAGCAACCTCTACATGCAGGAAGAAGAGTCCCGCTCGGTACTCGAAAGCGTCCGCGCCGAGCTGCACAACCGTCGCAAGGGCGACGCCGTGCGGCTGGAGATCGAGAACGGGGCCAGCGACGAGATCGCCGAGCGCCTGCGCACCAACTTCGAGCTCGACCCCTGGCAGGTCTTCCGCACCGACGGCCCGGTCAACCTCTACCGCCTGATGAATCTCTACTCCGAAGCCAAGCGGCCCGCGCTGAAGTTCGCTCCCTTCTTGAGCAAGGAGTTCCGCCTCGGCTCGAAGTCGCTGGACATCTTCGACGAGCTGCGCCAGCACGACGTGATGCTGCACCACCCCTTCGACTCCTACTCGGCGGTCGAGGGCTTCATCGAAGCGGGTGCAGTGGACCCGAACGTCATCTCGATGAAGCAGACGCTCTACCGCACCAGCAAAGACTCGCCGATCTTCCGCTCTCTGATCGAGGCGGGACTGAGCAAGGACGTCACCGTCGTCGTCGAGCTGATGGCACGCTTCGACGAGGACTCGAACATTCGCTGGGCGCGTGAGCTTGAGGATGCGGGCGTCGGCGTCTACCACGGCATCTATGGCTTCAAGACACACTGCAAGCTGGCCCTGCTGGTGCGCCGCGATCCCGACGGCGTCGTCCGCCGCTACGCCCACCTGGGAACCGGCAACTACAACCCCGTCACCGCCCGCTTCTACACCGACATTAGCGTGCTGACCTCACGCATCGAGATCACCTCCGCGGTCCAGAAGGTCTTCAACCACCTGACCGCCGACACCGAATCCACCAGCTACGATCCTCTTCTGGTGGCCCCGATCACCCTGGCCGACAAGCTGGTCGGCCTGATCGAGCGCGAGGCCGCGCACGCCAAGGCGGGCAAGCCTGCCCACATCGTCGCCAAGATGAACGGCCTGATCGACCGCCGCACGGTCGAGGCGCTCTACGTCGCCTCGCAGGCCGGGGTGCAGATCGACCTGATCGTCCGCGGCATGTGCTCGCTGCGGCCGGGCGTAAAGGGCCTGAGCGAGAACATCCGCGTGCGCAGCATCGTAGGCCGCTACCTTGAGCACAGCCGCATCTTCCACTTCGTCAACGGCGGCGACGAAGAGATTTACTGCGGCAGCGCCGACTGGATGCCCCGCAACCTGGTCGAACGTTGCGAGGTGGTCTTCCCCGTTCTCCAGTCCGATCTGAAGAAGCGTCTGCGCGACGAGATTCTTCACGCCTACCTGAAGGACAACACCAAGGCCCGCCTGCTGCAGCCCGACGGCGAGTACATCCGCGCCCCGAAGGACGGCGAGACCTTCTCCGCGCAGGAGTTCCTGATGGGCGTGGCGTGCGAAGGAGCCGAGGAGAGAACCCCGGTCCGCAAGCTCTCCGGTGACTAAATCATCCTAAGCAAAGCAGAACGGCTGCACTCGTTGAGTGCAGCCGTTCTTTTGTTTCCGTTGAACTACCGTACGTTGTACGTCAGAACCACACTATGAGTGCGGGTCGTGCCACCGCTGGTCGCGGTCGCAGTAACCGTCACGTTATAGGTTCCCTGTGCCACCGCCTGCGTCGAGCTTCCGGTGCCGGTGCCGGAACCATTGTTACCGGAAGAGCCGGACGAAGAGCTGGAGCCTCCGCAACCGATCGCACTGATTGCACCAACCGAAAGGACGAGCGCAAAGAGCGTTCCCCAGCGACGACGACGCGGAACCGTGAAGAGCACCAGGCAGGCGAGCGCTGTTCCAGAGCCCGAGACATACCACGGGATTCCGCCGCCGGTCCTGCGGTGCAGCGGGTCAGTCAACATTGACGATGTGCGAGGCTCCGTCGCTGTAAGAGTGAACTGCGTAGTCGCCGCACTCCCCGAAGTCAGGTTAACCGGAGTGGAAGAGAACGAATAATTCATCTTGTCCCCGGTATCGACGTTCACTGAGAAGCTGACCGTTCCACTGAAGCCCGACGTCGGAGTCAGCGTCAGCGTAACCGGATTCGCCGGGGACCCGCTGGAAACCGTCAGGCTGTCCAGGCAGGGAGTCATCGAGAAGTCCGAGCTGTTGGAGGTAACGTCGATCTGCGTCACGATGCCCGTGTTCGACGCGTTCGTCATCAGCGCGCCACGCGAACCTGCAAAGGTCCCGTCACCCGAATAAAGAGCGTTGACATTATGCTGTCCCGACGCAAGCGAGGTGGTGTCCAGAGTGAGCTGCGCAGAACCGCTGTTGAGCGCTACAGGAGTTCCGACAGGCTTGTTATCAACATAAAGCTGAACAGTTCCTGTGGGGTTGGCTGTTGCTGAAGAGTTTGTGCTAGACACCGTCACATTGAAGGGGACGCTGCTGCTTGTCAGCCCGCAGACCACGCTCGACGTGGCTTGCAAGGTCGTCGCTGTCTGGCAGACCACCGCATGCCCCGCTCCATCCTGGCACTGCGGAGCAAGCGGATTGGCCGTACCCGTCGGAACAGCCGAAGTCCAGTTCGTCACCATGCTATTGGCGTCGATGCTGCCAAGCCCGGAGGCCAGATCATAGCCTGTGCCCGCCGAGTAGCCAGTGCTGCCGCCGTTCGGGCAGTTCGGCGTCCCCTGGATGCATGGAACCGAAATGTTTCCCGAGGTGATGTCATGGAAGACGTTGGCTACAGTATTTGCCAGACCATAAAGCGTTGGATTGACGTTACCAAGTCCGCCCGTGCCCAGCTTCTGCTCGAGCAGGGCGAGCATTCCGGCAAACGCGGGGCTAGCCGCAGACGTTCCTCCGACGACGCCTGAATTAGAACTATTGGACGGATTGAACGAATTGTTTGTGCAGGAACCCTGCTCGCAGATGAGATACCCGTCATGGTTAGCCGCAGCCGCAAGAGAGATGTCTGGCACATCGCGCGCTCCATCGTTCGGTACCCCCAGCCCCGTCTGCCAGGCTGGCTTGGAGAAGATTCCGCTCACTCCACCGCCGCCTGCACCGCCTGCATCCAGGCCACTGGCCGATGTAGTTTCATTCCACGGCCCTTCTGGAATGTACTGTTTCGCGGAACTGGTGTACTGCCCGTTGCTGGTGCCGCTGTTCGAGGAGTTCCAATATGTTCCGGGGTCTGACGTGTCAGCAGTAAACATTGTTCCGCCCGCGCCCGTCACAAAGGGGGAGCTGGCGGGAAAGTCCACCGCGAGCCCTTCGCTTGCAAGCCCCGCCACATCGCAGTCCGTCGCTCCCGAATCGCCCGAGGGGCCGACGATGGTAATGCCCTGCGCATTGGCCTGCTGAAAGATCAGGTTCAGGGTGGCGACATCGGACTGCGACCAGGAGGACTCGCAACCGCCGTAGCTGACAGAGATAATCGGAGCCTGGTTACTTGAAACCGCATAGTTCAGAGCATCGAAGACGCCCGCATTCTGATTCGCTCCGACCGTAACAAAGAGAATCGTTGCATTCGGAGCCACGGCCCCCGCCCACTCGACATCCAGATGGGCCTCGCCAAGATCCCCTGTCGAACGGGTTCCCGAAATGTATTGGTTAGGAACCTGCACTACCTGGGGAGCATTCGCGGGAAGTCCCGCTGCCGTGCGAAACGCGGCGACGTCCGAAAGGCTGATATCGGTCTGTCCCGCAATCGCGATCTTGATTCCGGTTCCGTTGATCCCCTGCTGTAACAGCGGGTTGATGTTGTAGATCGTGTGGAAGTCGCCGGGGGCGAGGAAGTGGTAGGTTGTATTGCTGATGCTGGCCGTATAGCGAGGCCGCATCACCGCGCGCGTGCGAGGCGTGAAATCATTGAGCCCCGTCACTCCCGCGACAACCGTCGCGATGGCCGACGGCAACACCGGATCGGTCACGTTGGAGATATGCCGCTCGCCGTTCTCCGAGAACGAGTGAATGCGCGTGTTGAACGCGCTTTCCACCTGTGGCAGGCTGCCGCTCGCCACAATATAGTTCATGCCCGCCGGAACCTCGACAATCTTCAGCCCTTTGCCCGTCAGCCAGGCCTGCACCTTGGCCAGGTCGGCGCTCGAAAGCCCGAAGCGCGCTCCATACTGCTGAGGCGTAAGCCACTTGTGATAGCTGGGCGAGGATGGGTTCTGCTGATCGACCAGAAGCTGCGTCAGGTCGGCCTGCTGGGAGTCCGTCAGGCTGAAGTGCAGCGTCACCGCCGAAAGCACGCGGTCCGAGGCGGCCTCTCCTAAATCGGTGGCACGTTTGGCGCGGCCTGAGATCGTCTCGCGGATAGTCGCACGGTCGCTATCTGAAATCGCAGCCTTAATACGGCTTTGCGGAGCAGCGTGCGCGGAGACAGAAGAGCATCCCAAGAAGGCAAGGGCGGAAAGCAGAAGACGGGGGGCCACACAGCTATGAATCGACATAATCTCTGTTCGCGAACCTATCGTACGTTATTGGTTGCAGATGCTTCCCCGGGGAAGCGGTTAAGGCCGATACAGGGAAGATACCCGTATAGACACTGTCTCCCATGAAAAGGTTTCGGTGTTGCAAACTTTATCCGATCCTTATGGAACAGATAGACGATGCCGACGACCTCCCGGATGCAGCTTCGTACAAAACTTTACTAAGCGATGACAGATGCACGATGGAAAAACCGGCAATCGCCAGCAGGAGCCTTCGCTCACGCTCCCGAATCGGAACGGCAGGGCGGCCCCGTCGTATCAATGAAGCCCGTTCATCACCAGGGCGACCGCGCTTCGCAGCCGGGACGTGTTGCCCTCAAACGAAGGTCTGAGCCGGGGCACGGAAGAAAAGGCGTTCTTCTGAAGCTCGGCCTCGATCGCTGGCCCAAAGAGATCCCATGCACTCGTGATCTCGCCAACGACCACGATCTCGCTCGGAGCTAGCGCCGAGGCAATCATCCTCAATCCTCTTCCGAGGGCGACCGACATCTTTTCGAGTGCCTGCACCGCGAGAGGGTCATTCGACCGCACCAGTTTAATCAGCGCCGCGAAGCTCGAAGGCGCGGGACGCCCGCTGATCTCGTGGTAATAGCGCAGCCCGGCGCGGTTCGAAGCGATGGTCTCCCAACAGCCGCGCCCTCCGCAACCGCACACGAGGCCTTCGTACTCCATCTCCACGTGGCCAAACTCGCCCGCCATGCCGTTGGCCCCGCGCAGAAGACGGCCATTGGAGAAGATGCCCGTGCCGATCCCCTCCGACACGTTCACCACGATCAGGTCGTTCAGCCCGTCGCTGTCGCCGAACCACACCTCCGAGAGGGCGCAAGCGTTGGCAACGTTCTCCATCTCCACCCGCAGCCCGGTGGCGCGCTCGATCTTCGCCTGAAGACTCTGCACCGGCCAGCTTACGTTCGGCGTGAAGATAGGCTTCTTCGACTGCGGATCGGCGCGCCCCGGCAGGCTGATGCCCACCCCGTCAAAGGACTTGTCCGCATGCTCCTCGATCAGCTTGCGGATCGCCGCAACGATCGGGGCAATCGCCTTCTCCGGGTCGCGGGGAGGAGCAACGACGTTCTGCGCGACGATCTTTCCGCCCAGGTCGGCTACCGCGACCGTCGTTTGCGAAGGGTGAATATCCACGGCAATGACGGCGCGTTGATGGTTCAGCTCCAGAAAGGTCGGGCGTCGTCCACGCGGCAGCCTTCCCGTCAAGCCTTCGAGAATCCAGCGGTCGCGGATCAGGTCTTCGACGATCAGCGAGATCGTGCTGCGCTGTAGTCCCGAGACCCGCGCCAGATCGGCGCGAGAGATCGCCTGATGCGTTCGAATCAGGTTGAAGACGAGATTGCGGTTGATCTGGCGCGGCGTCTTGTTGGAAGCGCTCTGCTTTCTCGTAAACGTGAAGACCTGGGTTGGAGAGGTTGGCATCTGATCCATTTCTGCAAACGATGAAGGCTGGGTAAGTGCTGTGAATTATATCGTTCCGCTTCTTTCCTGCGGGAAGTCGAATCTCTTCTCCATTCCTTCCTCGTCGTCGAAAACCTCGTGCCATGCTTCGGTATAGTAAAAGCTTCAGTTGTTGTTTTCGGAGGTAGTCGCGTGTCTGTTCGGCGTGTGCTTGCAACTCTAACCCTCGGCCTCGCTCTCGGCGGCAGCATGGCCCGCTCGCAGGATCTCGCGAGCTTCGAGAAGCGCACCACGGTCAAGGTTCTTTCCAATGGCCTTACCTTGATCGTCTGCGAGCGCCCGGAGGCTCCTGTCTTCAGCTTCTACACCCTCGTCGATGCGGGCAGCGCCGACGACCCTCAGGGAGCCAGCGGCCTCGCCCACATGTTCGAGCACATGGCCTTCAAGGGCTCCACCGAGATCGGCACCACCAACTATGCCGCCGAAAAGCTGGCGCTCGCCAAGGTCGAGACGGCCTATGCCGCCTACGACGACGAGTACCGCAAGCGTGTGGGCCAGAGCCCCGAAAAGCTCGCGCAGCTGAAGAAGACCTTCGAGGACGCGCAGGAAGCCGCACAGAAGTACGTCATCCCCAACCAGTTCTCCGAGATCGCCGAGCAGAACGGCGCGGTCGGCATCAACGCCTCCACCGGCGAAGACTCCACGCAGTACTTCTGGTCGATGCCCTCGAACCGCCTTGAGCTGTGGGCCTACCTCGAAAGCCAGCGCATCGCCCACCCTGTCCAGCGCGAGTTCTACAAGGAGCGCGACGTCGTGCAGGAAGAGCGCCGCATGCGCAACGACTCCAGCCCCATCGGTCGCATGGTCGAGCAGTTCCTCGCCACCGCCTATGTCGCGCACCCGTATGGCCGCAGCGGCGTCGGCTGGGAGAGCGAGCTGAGCCAGATCACCGCTACTGAAGCCGAGGCCTTCCACAAGAAGTATTACGTCCCTTCGAACATCGTTATCGCCGTCGTCGGCGACCTCAAGTCGTCGGAGACCATGCCCGTTCTTGAGCGTTACTTCTCGAAGATCCCCTCCGCTCCGAAGCCCGCTCCCATGACCACCATCGAGCCTCCGCAGTTTGCGGAAAAGTCCGTCGTCATCAAGGAGGCCACCCAGCCCTTCTACCTTGAGGGCTACCATCGCCCCGACTACCGCGACCCGGACGACTCGGTCTACGACGCCATCACCGATATCTTCTCCAACGGCCGCACCGCACGCCTCTACCGCTCGCTCGTGCGCGACCAGAAGATCGCAGCCACAGGCGAAGGCTTCTCCGGCTTCCCCGGAGCGAAGTACCCTGGCCTCTTCGCCTTCTACGCTGTTCCTCTCCCCGGCCACACGCCCGACGAGATGCGTACCTCCATCCACAAGGAGCTTGACCGCCTGAAGACCGAGGACGTCTCCGACGAGGAGCTTGAGCGGTTCAAGACTCGCGCCCGCGCCGATCTTCTTCGCGGTCTCGCTGACAACGACGGTCTCGCGCACGAATTGGCCGAGTACCAAACCCGCTTCGGCGACTGGCGCGAGCTGTTCCGCGAGCTTGACCGCATCAACGCTGTCACCAAGGCCGACATTCGCCGCGTCGCCAACAAGATCTTCGTCGACGGCAACCGAACCAGCGCGCGCATCGAATTCGTTGCGCAGAAGAAGAAACCCGCCACGGCCCAGGGAGGCGCGGAGTGAGTCTCATGAATCGTAATCACCGTACACTGGTCGCCGCTGCCATCCTCGCCTTCGTTCCCTCGCTCACATTCGCGCAGGCCGCAGCAGCCCCCGCTCCTGCCAAGCCCGCTGCGACCACAGCGGCTCCCGCGCAGCCATGGAAGAAGATCCCCATTCCTGCGCTGCACGCCTTCAAGCCGCAGCAGCCGAAACGCATCGAGCTGGCCAACGGCCTCGTCGTCTTCCTGCAGGAGGACCACGAGCTTCCCTTCATCAACGGCAGCATCCTCATCCGAGGAGGCAGCCGCGACGAGCCCGCTACCAAGCTGGGCCTCGTCAGTATGTATGGACAGACGTGGCGCACCAGCGGCTCGGCCACCACCGACGGCGACAAGCTCGACGACCTGCTTGAGCTGAAGGCCGCCAGCATCGAGACCTCCGGCAGCACCGCCAGTACCTCCCTGCGCTGGTCCAGCCTGAAGGGCGACTTTGACACAGTCTTCGCCTCCGCCGTCGACCTCCTCCTCCACCCCGCGTTCAAGGCCGACAAGCTCGCCCTCGCTGCACGCCAAATCGACACCGGCATCTCGCGCCGCAACGACGACGCCGGGGACATCGCCATCCGCGAAGCCATCAAGCTCGTCTATGGCGCGGACAATCCCTACGCGAGACAACCTGAGTACACCACTGTCTCCGCAGTTACCCTCGACGACCTCAAGGCCTGGCACGACCGCACCGTCGTCCCCAACGGCATGATCGTCTCTGTCTCCGGCGACTTCGACTCCGCCGAGATGGAGCGCAAGCTCCGCTCAGCCTTTGAGCCCCTCCAGCGCGGACAGGTTCTGGCCTCCGAAAAATTCACCTTCACCGATCCCAAGCCCGGCGTCCGCTTTGCCGATAAGGACGACGTCAACCAGTCCAACGTCCTCATCGTCGGCCTCGGCACCGAGCGCAGTAACCCCGACTACTACGCCCTCAGCGTGATGAACGAGATCTTCTCCGGCGGATTCGGCTCGCGTGTCGTCCAGAACGTCCGCACCAAGCTCGGCCTCGCCTACTCGGTCGATGGCAGCTACGGCGCGTCCTACGATCACCCCGGCATCTTCTACGTCATCGCCGGAACCAAGAGCGCCTCGACCGTTGCGGCAACCAAGGCGATGCTCGAAGAGGTCGGCCGCCTGAAGACCGTGCCTCCCACGGCCTCCGAGCTGTCCAAGGCGAAGGACCAGCTTCTGAACTCCTTCATCTTCCACTACGACTCGCCCGAGAAGACCCTCAGCGAGCAAGTCACACTCGCCTTCTACGGCTACCCCTCCGACTTCCTCGAAAAGTACCGCACCGGCATCGAGCAGGTCACCTCCGCCGACGTCTCCCGCGTGGCCAACAAATACGTTGACGCCGCAAAGCTGGGCATCGTCGTCGTCGGCAACCAGTCCGAGATCAAGCCCTCGCTCGACTCCCTGGGAGCCGTCACCCCGCTCGACATCACGATTCCGCCGCCTCCGGGAGGAAAGGGCGAGCAGTAGGCCCTTTCTGGGAAAGGTCCGTCTCCAACGCAGCTTAAAAGCTGTGAATAACGATGGACATTTCCACAGTCTTATTCTAAGTTCGTCACATCAGGCGAGACCTGACATTGCTTCGCTGAACTTAGTTTCTCCCCGGACTGGATTACTGCCGATGTCTCTGTCCGTCATTATCCCGGCCTACAACTCCGCCCGCTATATCGCGGAGACGCTCAGGAGTGTTCTTCGGCAGACCGTCCTCCCGGACGAGATTCTGGTGATCGATGATGGCTCTACCGACGAGACCGCTTCCATCGCCGAAGGATTTAGCCCTCTTGTCCGTGTCTTTCGCCGCAGGAACGAAAAGCAGGCCGCCAGCCGCAACTTCGGCGTGCTCCAGGCGAAGGGCGAGTGGATCGCCTTTCTCGATTCAGACGACCTCTGGGAGCCCAACAAGCTCGAACGGCAGATGGAGGAGCTGGCAGCCAACCCCTCCGCGGACGTCTGCTACACCAGCCGGGTCGAGATGCTCGACGATGGCAGCAACACCCTCCATCGCGGCAAGGTCATCGAGGTCGCAAAGCCCTCGGAGGTTCGTCAGGCGCTCTTTCGCAACACCAACTTTCTTCCCAGCGCGGTCATCGTCCGCCGTTCGCTCTATCTTGCCGTCGGCGGCTTCGACTCCCGCGTCTCGGTCGAGGACTGGGACCTCTGGCTAAGGTTGCTTCACGCGGGAGCGCGGTTCGTCGCCTGCCCCGAGCCGCTGGTCCAGTACCGCACCTATATGCACCGTCCCAACCCCTATGGCGGAATGGCGACGTTTCATTCCAAAGAAGATATCCACCGGCGACTCATCTACCCCCATCTTCCCCGCGCTACGCGCTGGTACACGCGGAACAAGATTCGGAGCGAGCACGAGTACTGCGCCGCCTATACTCTCCGGGCTGCCGGAGAGTCCTCCCAGGCCTTCCGCATGATGCTTCGCTCGGTGCTGCGAGCGCCCTTTTATTACCCATACCGCTATAAGGTTCTCGCGCACATGCTCTACACTCGTCTTCTGCGACACAACGCCCCGGCTGAGCATCAGGAGTCTCTCGCGGGTTAGCGTTTCTCCCGCGCCGGACGGTTTAAATAGGGTTTCCCGATCATTAAAATCCTGTATCTGGCTAATAAAAATACATTTACGCTCTCTCCTCTGCTGGTCCCCGGTAGACTTTTCTCCCTGGTTTCAATTACCTTCAACCTGTTACCTGCATCCACCGGGCCCCGTTCTACAAGCGATTGAAGCTATGTCTCTGTCAGTCATTATTCCTGCCTATAACGCAGCCCGCTACCTTGCGGACACGCTTAACAGCGTCATGCGGCAGACGGTTCTTCCCGACGAGATTCTCGTCATCGACGACGGTTCCACCGACGAAACAGCCGCCATCGCAGAGAGTTTCGGTCCCCTTGTGCGCGTCTATCGCCGGACAAACTCCAAGCTGTCCGCCACCCGCAACTTCGGCGTGCAGCAGGCCACCGGCGAGTGGATTGCCCTGCTCGACGCCGACGATCTCTGGGAGCCCCACAAGCTGGAGCGCCAGCTTGCCGTCCTGGCCGCCAATCCCACCGCCGACGTCTGCTACACCGGGCGCATCGAGATGCTGGACGATGGCAAAACCCTGACGCCGGGCAAAGTCATCTCGGTGGCCGACCCCAGGGACATCCGCAAGGCGCTTTTCCGCAACACGAACTTTCTTCCCAGCGCAGTCATCGTCCGGCGGTCGCTCTATCTTTCAACCGGCGGATGCGATCCGAAGGTTGTCATCGAGGATTGGGATCTCTGGCTCAGGCTCCTGCATGCGGGAGCGAAGTTTGTCTGCTGCCCCGAGCCGCTCGTCCACTACCGAATCCACACCGCGAGCCTTACCGCAAAGACCGGAATGATCGCCTTCCAATCCAAGGAAGAGATCTACAATCGTCTGGTCTATCCCTATCTTCCTCGATCCACACGCTGGTTCACCAGAAACAAGATTCGCAGCGAACACGAGTACTGCGCCGCATATGTTCTCCGCGCCGGTGGAGACCTCTCCCAGGCCTTCCACATGATGCTCCGCTCGGTGCTTCGCGCCCCCTTCTACTATCCTTACCGGTACAAAGTTCTCGCGCACATGCTCTATACCCGGTTCCTACACCGCAATTCCCCGGCTGAGAGCCGGCAATCTCTCGCCGGTTAGCGTTTCTCTTCTCACCGGGTTATTTTCATCTCATGGGTTCCAAAGAAAAGTCATCCTCTTCAGGAAAAATCCTGCGCAACTCCTTCTGGTACGGACTCGAAACAATCATCGAGACCGTCGTCTTCTTTGGGACCTCCATCGCTGTCGCCCGCTACCTTGGCCCCACCAAGCTCGGATACTTCAGCTACATCAACTTCTTCGTCACCATCGTTACCCGCACCAGCGGCACGGGGCTGGCCAGCTCCACGCGCAAGTACATGTCCGAGTTCATCGGGCAGGAAAAACACGGAACGGCGCGCGCGGTCTATCACCTTGCCTACAAGTACCAGCTTCTCGGCTCCGTCGTTATCACGGCTCTCGGACTGGCAGGCGTGCTCCTCTTCGGAGACCACTCCTACCGGCTCATGGCCTGCCTGCTCATCCTGTCGATCATCCCGGGAGTCATGTCGTGGGTTCCCGCGCAGGCCAATCTCGCCCTGGAAGACGCCTCCAAGAACACCACCAGCGCCTTCGGCTACATCTTCACCTACACGCTCATCATCCTTCTCACGCTGCACTTCCACTGGGACCTCGTGGGTATCGCCTCCGCGTCGCTGATTGGACGCGTCGTCGAGATGGCTCTTCGCACCATTCCCCTGCACAGCCGTTTAAGCAAGATTCCTCTTGAGCCTCTCGATCACGACATCATCGCCCGTATCCGCCGCTTCTGCATCGAGGCGATGGGAATTCAGTTGTTGATGTCGGTTGTGTGGGACCGTTCCGAGATGATCTTTCTCAAGGCTTTCTCCGGCCTCGAGCAGATCGCCTTTTACTCCGTAAGCTTCGGGCTTGCCAATAATCTTCTCGTCATCCCCCGCGTCTTTGGAGGAGCGACCGGTATCACCCTGATGGTCGAGTCCTCGCGCGATCCCTCCCGTGTCCGCAGCATCCTCGACAACATCTGCCGCTTCCTTCTCTTCGTCGTCCTCCCGGTCCACCTGGGAGCCGCGGCCATCGTGCGCGAAGCTATCCACTTCGCTTATGGAGACAAGTACATCGGGGCTGTCCCGGTCCTCATCATCGCCTCCATCCTGGCCATTCCGCGCTCCTTTCAGGAGCTTCCCTCTGTTCTGCTGAGCGCCGCCGACCACCAGAAGCGGACGCTCTTCTGGTACATGATCACCGGAGTTCTCAACATCGCGCTCGACGCCGTCCTGATCCCCCGTTATGGAGCGATCGGCGCGGCCTGGGGCAACGGCCTCTCGCAGGCCTTCGGGGTCGTCGTTATCTGGCGGGCAGCGCGACAGGACTTCGACTTCGGCTTCCCGGTCCTGCCCGCGATCCGGCTCTTCTCCGCCAGCCTCATCATGGCGCTGATCGCCTTTGCGATCGGTCGCCGCGTCCCCGGAATGCCGGGACTCATCCTGGCGGTCCTCACCGCCATTCCCGTCTACATTCTTCTGGTCCGGCTCTTCCACGGTCTTCGCCCAGAGGACAACTACCGCCTCTCGCTGATCGGCAACCGTCTGCCCAGCGTGGTACGCCGCCCGTACATGGCGGTGGTCTCCTTCATCACCACCACACCACAGGCCGAGGCCCAGCCGCAGTAAGACCTGTCAGTTCCCTGCAACATGTTCATGAGAAGATAACCTCACATGAACACTCCGGGATTATCCATCGCCATTATGGCTGCCGGGAAAGGCACCCGTCTCAAGAGCAAGCGCCCCAAGGTTCTGCACGAGATCGGAGGGCGCGCGCTGCTGCTTCACGTCATCGCCGCCGCCAGAGAGGTCGTCCCCGCCGACCAGATCTACTGCATCATCGGCCACGAGGCCGACCGCGTTCGCGCCGCCGTCGAAGCGACTGGAGTCGAGTTTGTCCTTCAGCCCGAACAGCGCGGAACCGGACACGCTCTCCAGATGGTGAAGGCCTTCTTTGCCCTCTCCGGCGAGGAGGTTCCTCAGAATCTGCTGGTGCTCTCCGGCGACGTGCCGCTTATCCGTCCCGAGACGATCCAGCAAATCTACAAGGCCCACCGCCGCGAAAATGCCGCGATGACCATTCTCACCGCGATCCCCACCGACCCAACGGGCTATGGACGCATCATCCGCGCCGAACCCGGCACTCAAACGCCCGATGTCAATGCTATCGTCGAGCAGAAATCGCTTCGCCCGGATCAACTCGACACGCAGGAGATCAACTCCGGAATCTACTGCTTCCGAACCAAAGCACTCTTCGACAAGCTCGACCTGCTCGACACCAAGAACGCGCATGGAGAGTTCTATCTCACCGACATCGCCGCGATGCTGGTCGCGGACGGCGAGCGCGTCATCGCGACGCAGGCGGAGAGCGTCGATGAGGTTCTCGGAGCCAACACCATCGCCGAGATGATGCACCTCGACGCCGCCATGCGGCTGGCCACTGCGCGCCGCCTGATGGCCAACGGAGTCACCATCTTCCGCCCCGAGACCACCGTTATCGACGCCGAGGTCGAGGTAGGCGCGGACACAGTCATCGAACCCTACGTCCAGCTTCTCGGAGCAACGAAGATTGGCTCCGATTGCCGCATCCGCTCCTACTCGGTTATCCAGGACACCGTGATCGGAGACAACGTCACCGTCCGCAACGGATGCATCATGGACACCGCGACCATCGCCGACGGAGCCATCCTCGGACCCTACGCCCACCTGCGGCCCGAGAGCCGCATTGGCGCGGCGGCACACGTCGGCAACTTCGTCGAGACCAAGAAGGTCACGCTTGGAGCAGGCTCGAAGGCGAACCATCTGAACTATCTCGGCGATGCCGTGATCGGCGCAGGAGTAAACGTCGGCGCGGGAGCCATCACCTGCAACTACGATGGGGCGCGCAAACACCAGACGACGATTGGAGACAACGTCTTCGTCGGCTCCGACTCCACGCTGGTTGCGCCGGTCACGATTGAGTCCGGCTCCTACATTGCGGCAGGAAGCTGCATTACCGATGACGTTCCCAGCGGCTCGCTTGCGTTTGGACGCGCCCGACAGGTCGTCAAACCCGGATGGGTTGCGGCTCACGAGAAAACGCTCAAGAACGGGAAATAATTCGTTCATGGATTCCACAGAACCGTGGATAATGCTTCTAGTCCCCCGGTCGATGAGACACGAGAGAGACGGAACCGTGCAGAGGAGTTTTTCGGGGAGAGATGCAGGAACGGGTCCTGGTAGTAGATGACGAAGAACCGGTCCGCGGTCTTGTGGCCTCCATGCTCAGGAAACGCGGCTACTCCGCCGTCACAGCTTCCGGAGCCAGCGAAGCCATCGACCTGCTTCGTCAGGATTCCAGCTATTCCCTCGTTCTCTCAGACATTATGATGCCGGGCACCGACGGTCTTGCTCTTCTCGACCGTATCTCGGTAGACCATCCAGAGCTTCCGGTCGTCATGTTCTCTGCCGTGCGCGACATTCAGGTTGCCACCAACGCCTTCCGCCGTGGAGCCTTCGACTATCTCATCAAGCCGTTCGAGAGCAGCCAGCTTGAGAGCGTCGTAACACGAGCCGCCGAGCATCACCGCCACCTGCTTCAGACCACGGCCTACCGCCAGCATCTGGAAGACATGGTCTCCGCCCGCACCAGCCGTCTGCGCTCCATCATGCAGGACCTTGAGCGAAGCTACGACATCACCATTGGAGCCATGGGCGACGCGCTTGACCTGCGCGACCAGGAGACGGAGGGCCACTCCAAGCGAGTGACCGCCTACACCATCGAACTGGCCCGCGCCTATGGCGTGACCTACGACGAGCTTCGCACCATCGCCCGCGGAGCCTTTCTGCACGACATCGGAAAGATCGCCACACCAGACTCTATCCTGCTCAAGCCCGGACGGCTCGACGAGGCCGAGACGGTCGTGATGCGCGAACACTGCCAGCAGGGCTACGAGATGCTGCGCAAGATTCCCTTCCTCCACGAGGTCGCCGAGATCGTCTATGCCCACCAGGAGTGCTTTGACGGAACCGGCTATCCACGCGGCCTGAAGGGAGATGAGATTCCTCTGGGAGCGCGCATCTTTGCCCTCGCCGATACGCTCGACGCCATGACCTCCGACCGCCCGTATCGCAAGAGAACAACCTTCGCCGCGGCGCGAGCGGAGATTCTTCGCTGCTCCGGCACGCAGTTCGATCCCTCGATTGTCGCGGTCTTTCAGAAGATTCCAGAGGACTTCTGGAGCGAGATCCGCAACAAGACGCAGGAGTCCGGCTTCGATGCCTTTGCAACGCTCTAGGCTCGCTCCGGCCTCCGCTTTGCCTGACCTCGGCGACACGCATTAGCATGTGCGAAACGGCGAATCCTCCCGAAAGGAAGAGCATGGCACTCCTCGATCAAGCCGCACTCGACAACCTGGCCAACACGAACCCCAACTGGAAGCTCGAAGACGGCAAGCTTGTACGCGACTGGACCTTCAAGGACTTCGTGCAGGCGATGGAGTTCGTCAACCGCATCGCAGGGGTTGCCGAGACAGCCAACCACCATCCCGACATTGACATTCGTTACAACCGCGTACGGCTCGCCCTGGTCTCGCACGACGCCGGGGGCATCACGCAGCGCGATGCAAGGATGGCTGCCCGCATCGACCGCGAGTTTCTTTGAGACTCAGGCTCGCTCCAGCGCTCGCGCGCTCCTGATCCTGCGCTCCAGATGCCTCTCCAGCAGCGTCACGGCGAAGTGCCGCAGATCGGCTGCACGCTTCTTCGGCCACTCTTCCTCCGCCAACTCTGCCAGGGGAGAGCGAAGGAAGCGCAGGGCCTCCGCGACCGATGCCGCCGAGAGCAGCTCGCTCCCGTTCCTGCGGTCGTCCTCGCACATCACTCCGTCCACCACATCGGAGTAGAAGACGGACCTTCCCCGCAGATCCAGACCACAGGCGACGCAGTGCCCCAGCGCAGGCATCCACCCCATCAGGCGGCTGATCCACAGCGCGAAATAGGTCACCGGCATCCACACGTGGCCGACATGCATCTGCTCCGTGGCGGTAACGGCCAGGCGGAAGATCGCATCCTCGGGAGCCTGCTCGGGAAGAACCTCCTCCAGCACCTCGGCGACGAACTCGAGGGCGGCGGTGCGGCTGTAATCCACCGGTCCGGCCAGGGGCGACCACAGGATCTCGAAGGCGTCCAGACGCACCAACTCCTGTTTTGGTTTTTCGGCGTAGGTGGCGCGAACGTAGGTCATCGGCTCAAGTGCGCCACCGAACCTGCGTCGCGAGCGCATGGCGTGGCGCGCTACTCCCTTGATGCGTCCCTGCTCCCGCGTCAACAAGCTGACCAGCAGATCAGCCTCTTCAAAGGGCCACGTCCGCAGCACAATCGCCTCGCCCTGCCGTTGTGTCATCTCCCACCCGCAAAAACCACCCACAAAACGAAGACGCGTGGCTCACAAGAGCCACGCGTCTTAACTGTACAGAATCTTTCCCCGCATCTGCGGGTAACTGTTAGCGTCCGAAGTGATCGGAAGCCTTCTGCTGGAAGCTGGCCCACTGCTCCGGAAGATCGTCCGCAGCGTAGATCGCCGAAACCGGGCATACGGGAACGCAGGCACCGCACTCGATGCACTCTGCCGGATCGATGTACAGCTGGTCCGTATCGGCGTGGCCGGCCTCGTCCTTCTTCGGGTGGATACAATCGACCGGGCAGGCATCCACACAGGCCGTATCCTTAGTCCCGATGCAGGGTTCCGCAATCACATAAGCCATCTCTTTAATCTCTCCCTATAGCCTCGTCTGAATCTCAATGTCAGTTAGGGGCGTTTGATCCGATTCTAGCAGCAAATTCTCCTCCCCCATAATGAGAAATCTCCCTGCAAATACGACCATTTAAGACCGATTTAGGTTGCCCGGAATACGCATTTTCGCGAATGTGTTTCCCTAGAAGGAGATACCCTCTGGAGCCCTGCCGATGTCCCTGACGAAAGCCCATACCGAATATCTGACCTTCAACACCCGCGAACGCTACGAGATGGTCCACATTACCCCGCAGGTCGAAGAGATCGTGCGCCGTAGCGGAATCGATGATGGCCTGTGTTTTGTTTCGCCTATGCACATCACGGCGGCGATCTACGTCAACGACCACGAGGATGGCTTGATCGAAGATATCGGCACGTGGCTGGAAAAGCTGGCTCCGCGCTGGCCCGGCTACCAACACCACCACACCGGCGAGGACAACGCCGACGCGCACCTGAAGGCCCTTCTGCTGCACCACGAGACGACCTTACCTATCACGAAGGGGCGGCTCGACCTTGGAACGTGGCAGCGCATCTTCTACGCCGAGTTCGACGGTCAGCGCTCGAAACGCGTCATCGTGAAGGTGCTGGGGCTCGCAAAAGGATAATGTCCACGCGGCGATTCTGCGTGCGGCCTTCGGCGGTCGCGTTCGAGGCCGCGGGGTGAAACTCCGCGTAGCCCGCGGCAGAGACGTTCGACGGGCGCATGACGCCGTGCTCCAGCAACATGCGGGCGATCATGCTGGCGCGTGCCGTCGAAAGCTCCCAGTTGCTGGCGAACTGCTGCGTGTGGATGGGCACATTGTCGGTGTGGCCTTCCACGCGCAGCGGGGCGTCAGGCAAAGTTGCGGCAAGAGCCACCAGCGTCGCCAGTGACTCCCTGCGTATCTCCGCCGAACCAGAGGGAAAGAACCCAGCCTCGTGCAGCGAGATCACCAACCCCTGCTCGGTGATCTGCGTCGTCACGCTTCCGGTGGGGAGCTTCGCCTTCGCCTCCTGCGCCTTGACGACCTTGCCCAGGCGCTCCTTCATCTCCTCTTCCTTCTTCATCTGCGCGGCCTGCGGAAACGGCATCGCCAGCATGGCGGGCTTCGTCACCACCGAAGCGGCAGCAGCAGGGTCGAGCGGCGGGGTCGTAGCGTGCTGCTCGAAACCGCCCATCGGCGTGAAAGCCGTCTGCATGGCCGCAGCGACCTGCGCCTGCTTCTTCTTGTCCGACTGACTCGAAGCAAACAACACGACGAAGAACGCAAACAGCAGCGTGATGAAGTCGGCATACGAAACCAGCCATCGCTCATGGTTTACGTGTTCGTGTTTTTTCTTGCGGCTCACGCTGCAGCCTCCGCGGCGCCTTCACTCTCATGTCCATCAGCAAGGAAGGTGCGCAGCTTGGTTTCGAGCATGCGCGGATTCATGCCTTCGAGGATCGAGATGACGCCTTCAAGAACCATCTCCTTCGCCATCTGTTCCTCGCGGTGGCGAATCTTCAGCTTGCCCGCTGCGGGAAGGAAGATGAGGTTCGCAAGGGCCACGCCGTAGATCGTCGCCACGAAGGCAACTGCGATGCCGCGTCCGACCTCGGTGATGTTGTCGAGATGCTGCATCACCTGGATGAGTCCGAGCACGGCGCCGATGATTCCGACGGTCGGCGAGTATCCTCCCGCGGCCTCGAAGACCTGCGGAATCTTCTCTTCCATCTCAGACTTGTTATCCAGCTCGAGCTGCATGATCTTGCGAACCTCGTTCGACTCCGTGCCGTCGATGGCCAGCATCAATGCCTGGCGAAAGAAGGGGTCCTTGATGGAGCCGAGGTCCTGGTCGAGCGATACGATGCCGCTCTTGCGGGCCTTGTTGGCGAACTCGACGAGCTGCTTCAGCACCTCTTCGTTGTCCGCCGCGCCAGAGACGAAGACCTTTGCCAGGCTCTTGATCGCGCCGAGAAAGACCTTCAGCGGAAACTGGAGCATGACCGCTCCCATCGTTCCGCCGAGCACGATCATGCCAGCGGTCGGCTGTGTGATCTGACCGATATTTCCACCCTCGATCATCATGCCGGCCAGGATGCCGATAATCGCGACTAAGATTCCACCGATGCTGGCGATGTCCATATAACGTCCTCACCCGTTTAAAAATGTCTGTTGATTACTCCGCCGTCTTGTTTGTTCCCGCCTCGAAGGCGGTCTCCTGGGCGAAGCGCGCACTCTTTGCGGAGAGTGCTGTGTCCGCATCCGGCCATGCGGTGCGAAGCACTAAGCCGCGATACTCCATCACCCTCTTCATCACCTCGGCGCGGGATTCGAGAACGACGAGCTTCTCGCCGGTTACCAGCGTAAGCACCGTGTCCGGAGCGGAATCCGCATACTTGATCAGATCGCAGTTAAGGCTGAGATGGCTGCCGTTAAGGCGCGTCAGTTCAATCATTGGGAGGCTTCCTCTCTGCTCTCTCATCGGCGGAAGAGTGCAAATGCAATAGCAGGAAGCGAGCATCTGCAACAAAGAGAAAGAGCCTTTCTGTTTCCCCGAGGACATGTCTCAAGTCCACCGGGCAGACGCCGATGAGAGGGGAGAACGCAACGCCTTTCGCAAGGTCAACCGGAACGAAACGCTCCGGATCACCCGAAGACAGGCAGTGCGGTAACTCAAATCGAGTGATACAGAGGAGCGTTCCCCAATGGCTTTGGGTGTATTGAACAACATTTCGTCGATCTACGCGCAGAACAACCTCAACCAGACGCAGAAGAGCCTGCAGAGCGTTCTGCAGCAGCTTTCCTCGGGCTCGCGCATCAACAGCGGCGCCGATGATGCTGCCGGTCTGTCGCTGGCCGATGGCCTGCACGCCAACGCCACTGCTCTTACGCAGTCGTCCCAGAACGCCAACTCCGGCGTCGGCATGCTGCAGACCGCGGACGGAGCCCTCGCGCAGGTGACCAACCTGCTCGACCGCGCCATCACGCTGGCCACCGAGGCGGCCAACGGAACCCTGAACAGCACGCAGGTCAGCTCGGCCAACCAGGAGTACCAGAACATCCTGACCGAGATCGGCAACATCGGCTCGACGACCAACTACAACGGCAACAAGGTCTTCTCTTCGTCGGCGGTCAACATTGTCGTCAGCGACGGAACCACGGCTGGAACCACCACCTTCGCTGAGACCGTCGGTGTTCTGACCAAGACCAGCGTCGGTACCACGGGCACGGCGGGCGCGGGTGTGGACCTTACGACCAACGCCAACCTGACCGCGACCACCGCCACGGCCATCCTGAACTCCCTCACCACTGCTGTCGGCGACGTTGCCTACCAGCGCGGTGCGATCGGAGCCAACATCAACCAGCTCAACGCGGCCCAGAACGTCGCCGACACGCAGCAGGTCAACCTGTCGTCGGCGGAGAACGACATCCGCGCCACCAACTATGGTCAGGCAACCAGCGACATGGCCAAGTTCCAGGTGCTCAGCCAGACCGGTATCGCGGCCCTCTCTCAGGCCAACGCCGTGCAGCAGGACATCCTCAAGCTGCTCCAGTAGTTCCACCGAGGCAGGCAGCGGTGAATGGCGAAGGCCGTTTGCCGCTCCTGCCCTTTTTTCCTGCTCCCGTTTGAGGCGCAGGACTTTGTCGTTAGAGCCGCCTAATCGCAGCCCGGAAGATCAGGCAGCAAACTTGCATGTTCGGTTACGCATATTTGTGTTCAGGAGAGAACGATGGGGACAGTTGGACTTAACTTCGGCGCAGTCAACAGCGGGCAAGGCATTGATGTCGCCTCCACGGTCTCGCAGATTATGGCGGCGGAACAGGCGATCGAAGATCCCTGGAAGTCGCAGCTCTCCACCTTGCAGGCGCAGGATACGATGCTGAGCCAGATGGGCTCCGATCTCTCCACGCTCGCGACCGCACTGCAGAAGCTTACGGACTTCAACGGAGTCCTTGCGGGCAAGCAGGGCTCCAGCTCGAACGAAGATGTCGTCTCCATCTCTTCCGCCAGCTCACTGGCCGCTGCGGGAAGCCACACGATCGTCGTCAACCAGCTCGCACAGACCTCGTCTCAGTACTCGGACCAGATCACGAATACCAGCGATACGCTGAGCGGAACCGTAACCATCAAGATCGGCACAAACACCTCGTCACTCGATGTGAACGGCATGACGCTATCGGACCTTGCGGCTGCGATCAACAGCAACGCTATGGGAGTTCGCGCAGCCGTCATCACCGAGGCCAACGGCTCGCGCCTCTCTCTCGTAAGCAGCACCAGCGGAGCCGCCGGCGAGATCACGATGGGAGGCTCTCTCGTGGACGACGCCAACGGAAGCGCGGTCAACTTTCAGGAAGGAACAGCGGGGCAGGATGCCAGCCTCGTTGTCGATGGCCTCAGCACCACCAGCCCCTCAAACACGGTGACCGGACTGATCCCCGGCGTGACCTTCCAGATTCTTTCGAAGTCTTCGAATGTCAACGATCCGGTGCAGCTTCAAATTGTCACCAACAGCGGCGCCGTCCAACAGGCGATGAGCGACTTTGTGAACGCGTACAACCAGGTCGTAGATGACGTTCAATCCGAAGAAGGCAAGGATGCGAACGGCAACGCGATGCCTCTTTACGGCGATCCCACGCTTGCCCTGATTCAGAACCAGCTTTCGCAGGGACTTCTCTCCGGCGTTGCGAGCGGCTCCATCAAGGGCCTGTCGCAGCTTGGCGTCACGCTCGACAAGACAGGCCACCTCAGCTTCAACGGAGACACGCTGGACAGCGTAATCAACTCGAACTTCAGCGATGTCGAAGGCTTCCTGCAGAACACCGGGAGCTTCGGCCAGAACTTCACAAGCACGCTGAACGGACTCAGCAGCACCTCCACCACGGGAGCGATTTACCTGGCTCTGCAGCAGAACTCCTCGCAGGAAGACACGCTGAACGAAAACATCAGCAATCAGGAGGACAGGATTGCAAACGACAAGGCCCGGCTCACCGACCAACTGAACACGGCCAACGCGATTCTCCAGTCGATTCCCTCGCAGCTCAACGAGATCGCCCAGCTCTACAGCGCAGTCACCGGATACAACCAGAAAAGCTAGCAGCAGAAACGGAAGAGGAGCGCAATGGAATCGACCTACCAGCAGCAGGCACTGATCGGAGCCACCGGAGTTCAACTGGTGCTTGCACTCTACGACGGAGCCATTCGCTTCCTCTACCGGGCCGTGCAGTGCACCGAAGAGCAGGACGTTCGAGGACGCCGCATCGCCGTCAACCGTGCTCTCGACATCTTCATGCATCTTCAGGCCCGGCTTCGCCCCGATCTCGGCGGCAGCGTTGCCCAGTCGCTTTCAGATTTCTACGCCGCGATGTTCACCCTGATCCTCGAAGCGTCACATTACGAGTCCGTCGAACAGTTCCACGAGGTCATCGCCAACGTCCGCAACGTCCGCGATGCGTGGGCCGTCGTAGCCCGCGATCCCGAGGCCAACCGCGTGCTTCCCCGCGACCTTCGCACGAAGGAGGAGACTTTTCTCGCTCCTGCCCCTCCCGTCCCCAGCGAAGAAGCCGCTTCCTCGCATTGGTCCGCCTGACAGAATGCAGACGCGATAAACTGTACCTGCAAGGTGTAACGGTTTCCTTGCCGATGCGTCTTAACTGGTACAGGATGAAGCGCGTGTTCTCCAATCTCGTCACGGTCGTCTGCCTGCTGGCCTTCTTCGTCAGCTCGGCAGCGTGTCTTGCCGTGGAGTTGCCTCCGCAGGAGGCGGCTCACGAGATCTCAATGCCCATGCCGATGCACAGCATGAGCGCTCCTGACCACGATTGCTGCCCGCACAACGGCTCCGCGCACCAGATGACGAGTTCGTGCTGCACGGTGCATCACCAGCCTGCCTCGTGCGTTGTCGCAGCGGAGTTGCACGAAGACGCCGCGGCTGTCTTTGCGGTGTTCGTGCCTCCGTCGTTGTCGAGCGCGGCGCTGCACCATGCAGTCCATGCGCGGCCTGTCCCTCTACAAGAGCCTCCGCTGATCGCCCTGCGAATCTGATTCACCTCTCTTCCCTGAGCCATGCCTGCGGTGTGGGCGCCTTTGCGCGTTCACTCCAGGCGAATTGTCTTGCCCAACACAGGAGAAAAGAGCCGTGTCCCCGCAGATCTGGCGCAGATTGCTGCGCATCTTCACCGCTGTTCCTCTGCTCTACAGCCTCGCCGCCGTAGCGCAGCAACCGGCCATGCCTGACATGCCCAACATGTCAGAAGACCACTCCATACATCACCAGCAGGAGAGGCAGAGCACAGTCTCCATGCCGCAGATGCCCGGCATGATGATGCAGCCCACCAACCTCATCGAGTCGCAACTGAACCACCTCTCCTCCGGCACCACCATCGAGCCATCTTCCACCCCGATGTACATGGTGATGGGCCAGCACGGCTCGTGGATGTGGATGCTGCACGGCGAGGCCTTCGTCGCCGACACACAGCAGCAGGCCGCAGGCGATCGCGGCAAAGACAAGCTCTTCTCCACCAACTGGATTATGCCGATGGCCCTGCGCCGTCTCGGCCCGGGCCAGCTCACGCTGCGAGCGATGTTCTCGCTTGAACCCGCCACCGTCAGCGGACGCCAGTATCCCCTGCTCTTCCAGCAAGGCGAAACCGCCTTCGGCAAGCCCATCGTCGATGGCCAGCACCCGCACAACTTCTTCATGGAGGTCGCCGCGCTCTACGACATCCGACTTGGAGAGCACACGCTTCTCAGCTTCTACGCCGCGCCCGTCGGCGACCCAGCCATCGGTCCCGTCGCGTATCCGCACCGCATGTCTGCGTCCGAGGACCCCATCGGCTCGCTCAGTCATCACCAGCAGGACTCCACCCACATCGCGTACAGCGTCGTGACCGGTGGGCTCACCTGGCGCTGGTTCCGGCTTGAAGGCTCGGGCTTTCACGGCGGTGAACCGTCCGAGGGCCGCTGGCAGTTCCAGCCCTCGGCGAACGGTCTCGCCATCGACAGCTATTCGACGCGCCTGACCGTCTCTCCCCGCGCCAACTGGAGCGGCCAGTACTCCATCGCCCGCATCGCCAAACCCGAGGCTCTCTATCCGCACGAGGACCAACTTCGCCAGACGGCCTCCCTCATGTACAACCGCCCTATCGGTCCGCATGACGCCAACGGTCTTACCGTGGGCAACTGGTCGAACACGCTCATCTGGGGACGTACGCGCTCCATCACCACTGGACACGACGAGCACAAGGTCAACAGCTATCTCGCTGAGTCTCTGCTGCGCTTCTCGCGCCGCAACTACGTCTGGACGCGTATCGAAAACGCAGGCCGCACCAGCGAGCTTCTGCTGGATCCGGGGACCAGCCTACCCGCGGGATTCGAGGAGGATCCCATCGGCCACGTGCAGGCCTACAGCTTCGGCTACGACCGCGACTACCGCATCGCTCGCCACCTGCTCGCCGCGCCCGGAGCGCAGTTCACTGTCTACAACACGCCCGATGCCCTGCAATCCACTTACGGGAAGCACCCGTGGGGAGCCGTTGCCTTCGTGCGCTTCCGCATCGCGCCGTAATCAAACAGCAACCTCGTAATCGAAGCTACAACATGGAGGTGGTTGAATAGGAAGATGCTTCTCTACGTCGCCACCTCCAACCCCGGCAAGCTCCGCGACTTCTCCACCGCAGCGGAAGAAGTCGCGGGCAGCGCCATCGTGATCGAGCCCCTCCCCGGCCTCGCCGAGATCCCCACTCCCCCCGAAGACGAGCCGACCTTCGAGGGCAACGCCATCGCCAAGGCCCGCTACTACTCCAACTACGCGCAGGGAGGAATCGTCATCGCCGACGACTCCGGCCTCGAGGTCGATGCTCTCGACAAAGCCCCGGGAGTTCGCTCGGCTCGCTACGCGGAGGACGCAGGCTTCGGGCACGAGGAGCTTCCCCTCGACGAGCGCAACAACCTTCTTCTGCTGCGCTCGCTCGAAGGCGTGGACGAGGCCGCCCGCACCGCCCGTTATCGCTGCTCGCTCGCCGCAGCCTGTGATGGAGAGCTTCTCGCAACCGCCGACGGCATCGTCGAAGGCAGCATCCTCACCGCGCCTCTGGGAGACTCCGGCTTCGGCTACGATCCCCTCTTCTTCCTTCCCGAACAGGGAAAGAGCATGGCCGAGATCGATCCAGTCACACGCCTCAAACTGAGTCATCGTGGACGCGCTCTTCGCGCTCTTCTGCGTAAACTTCCCGCGACAAATTCGGACTGAAAAGCTCGCATTTTCGATGATGCAAATAATCGCACAAAGCTCACGGTAATCGCACGAAAGGGCTTTGATTCCTTGACGATGCTGCAATCGGAGCGGAATAATCAGGCCTGCTGCCGATATTGTTTTAGACAGCACTCCCAACGATCTTTCAAGGAGTTCCATCATGGCAACTGCCGCACCGCCAGCCTCGCCCGCCACTCCGTCACTCCGTGGCGTGCAACCACTTCGCGCTGGCGAAGGCAACTCCTTCTTCTGGCGCAAGTTGCATTCGCTTACGGGCATCGTTCCGATCGGGGCCTTCCTGGTCGAGCACCTTGTCTCGAACTTCGAGGCGATCAACGGGCCCCTCGCTTATGGAATGCAGGTCAAGTTCCTCAATAGCCTGCCTCTCGTGCGCCTGCTTGAATGGGCCTTTATCTTCATTCCGCTGGCTTACCATGCGGGTTACGGCGTCTTCATCGCCTTCCGTGGCCGTTCCAACGTGAACGTCTACCCCTGGGCGGGCAACTGGATGTACCTCTCCCAGCGCGTCACCGGCATCATCGCGCTCCTTTATATCGTGCAGCACGTATGGCGTCAGCGCTTCAGCGGCGTCATGCTTCCGGAGCATCCCGGCGCGGCCTTCGCCAAGGTGCAGCACGAGCTTTCGAACCCGATCATGCTGGCTATCTACGTCATCGCGATGATCGCGACGACCTGGCACTTCGCCTACGGCGTCTGGCTCTTCGCCGCCAAGTGGGGCATCACCCCCGGCGACAAGGCCCGCAAGCGCTTCGGCTACGTCTGCACCGCCGTCGGCATCGCGCTCTGCCTGATGGGACTCGTCAGCATCTGGGCCTTTGTCGGACCGAAGTATCAGAACGCTCCCGAGGACGCGATGCCTGAGACCGGAATCAGCATGTCGGCTCCGGCCCACGCTCCGGTTCCAGGTTCAGTCCAGACCGCTTCGACTTTACAGAAATAACCTGAAGGGACACGGCCCATGGTCGCGTCCCTCAACGCCATAGATAAAGAGGGCCCCGGCCCCGAGGGAAAAAGAATGGCAGCAACTCCCAGAATCATCGTCGTAGGCGGCGGACTCGCCGGCCTCTCCGCCGTTATCAAGATCGCCGAGGCGGGCGGCAAGGTGGATCTCTTCTCCATCGTCCCGGTCAAGCGCTCGCACTCGGTCTGCGCGCAGGGCGGCATCAACGCGGCCAAGAACCTCAAGGGCGAAGGCGATAACGTCTACAAGCACTTTGACGACACCATCTATGGCGGCGACTTCCTCGCCAACCAGACCCCCGTCAAGCAGATGACCGAGCAGGGACCGGCGATCATCGACCTGCTCGACCGCATGGGCGTGCCCTTCAACCGCACCCCCGAGGGCTTGTTGGACTTCCGTCGCTTCGGCGGTACTTTGTATCACCGGACAGCGTTTGCTGGAGCTACCACCGGCCAGCAGCTTCTCTACGCGCTCGACGAGCAGGTTCGCCGCTTCGAGTCCGAGGGCAAGGTCACCAAGTACGAGGGCTGGGAGTTCCTCTCCGCCGTGCTCGACAACAACGGCGTCTGCCGCGGCATCTCCGCGATGGACCTGCGCACGATGGAGCTTCGCACCTTCCCCGCCGACGCCATCATCGTCTGCACCGGAGGCAACGGAGCCATCTTCGGCAAGTCGACCAACTCGGTCGTCTGCACAGGCTCCGCGCAGTCTGCGCTCTACCAGCAGGGCGCGTACTACGCGAACGGCGAGTTCATCCAGGTTCACCCCACGGCCATCCCCGGCGAAGACAAGCTTCGCCTCATGTCCGAGTCGGCCCGCGGCGAAGGCGGCCGCGTCTGGGTTCCCCGGGACAAGAACGACAAGCGCGCCCCGCAGGCGATCCCCGAAAGCGACCGCTGGTTCTTCCTCGAGGAGTGGTACCCCAAGTACGGCAACCTCGTCCCCCGCGACGTCGCCACCCGCGCCATCTTCAAGGTGGTCTACGAGCACGACATGGGCATCGACGGCAAGCCGATGGTCTACCTCGACGTCTCTCACCTTCCCCCTTCGAGCCAGCACAAGCTCGAGGGCATCCTCGAGATCTACGAGAAGTTCGTCGGCGACGACCCGCGCAAGGTCCCGATGAAGATCTTCCCCGGCATGCACTACACGATGGGCGGCCTCTGGGTGGACTTCAACCAGCAGACCAACATCCCCGGCGTCTTCGCCGCAGGCGAGGCCGACTACTCCATCCACGGAGCCAACCGCCTCGGAGCCAACTCGCTGCTCTCCTGCATCTACGGCGGTTTCGTCGCCGGTCCGCAGGCCATGCAGTATGCGAAGTCGCTCCCCGAGCAGTCGGGCGACGGCGGCCACGCGGCCGAGCTGCAGCGCCAGAAGGAGTACAACAACGTCCTCCTCAACAATCCCGGCACAGAGAACCCTTTCAAGATCTGGCGCGAGCTTGGCGACACCATGACCAAGCACGCCACCATCATCCGCTACAACAGCGGACTCGATGAGGCCGACGCCAAGATCGTCGAGCTGCTGCACCGCTATCGCAACATCAACCTGAGCGACAAGAGCCAGTGGGCCAACACCAGCTTCGCCTTCGCCCGCCAGCTCTACAACATGCTCGAGCTGGCCCGCGTCATCGTGCAGGGCGCTCGCCTGCGCGACGAATCGCGCGGAGCCCACTACAAGCCCGACTTCCCGGACCGCAACGACGAGAAGTTCCTCAAGACCACCAAGGCCGCCTTCAAGGATGGAGCCCCTGCCTTCGAGCTTGAGGACGTCGATATCAGCCACATCAAGCCGCGCCCGCGCCGCTACGACGCAACCGCGTAACCCAAACGAGATGAGGACTTCCTTCAAACTCGCGCTGCTCTCCGCTCTTCCGGCGGCCTCTGCCTCTTCGACAAGGATCGAAGAGGCGGGCCTGCCCGGAGGCGCGGCCGGCGCGCGGCTGAAGGAGTGCAGGCGTTAGAGAGAAACAAAAACTATGCAGACAGGTTTCCCTCAAAACGATTGCCGCCATCTAACCAGCCATGACACAACTGGAGTCGAACATCTTCGTCTTCGTCGTGCTGCCGCTGGTCTTCCTCGCGGTCTGGGGCTACGCCTTCTTCTACATCCGGCGTATCAGCCACAGAATCCACGAGATGGAAGGTCCGAACGGTCATCTGGACAGTATGGAGGCAGGCATCATGGCCGCCATGCAGCGTCCTCTGCGGACCGTAAGGCCCCGGTAGCACACGCCCGCTGGTCCTCGTTCACGAGCTCGCGGGAGATGCCTGCCCTCCATTTCTCCTTCAACATAGAGCAGCTAAACCCTTCTATCCGAAGGTGTTCTCAATGAAGAGAGAGAACAACTTCGACATCATCCGCCTTCTGCTGGCCGTGGTCGTGGTGCTCTTCCACGTCGGTCACATCAGTGGGAGCCCCGTATTCGACCACTTCCCCAATTACTTTAGCGGCCATCTCGCCGTCGAAGGCTTCTTCGCCATCTCCGGCTTCCTTATCTTCGCCAGCTGGGAGCGCTCTTCTTCTCTGCGCGACTACTCGATCAAGCGCGCCGCCCGTATCCTTCCCGGCTACTGGCTTGCGACGGCCTTCTGCCTCGCCATCGCCTTCTGCTATGGCAGTTTCCACGTCGGCAAGTTCCTTTTGGCGAACCTTACCTTCGCCAACTTCCTTGCAGGTTCTGTCCCCGGAGTCTTCCCCGAGAATCCCAGCAACGGCCTGAACGGTGCGCTCTGGACCATCAAGATCGAAGTGGCGTTCTACATCTTCGTTCCGGCCATCGTCTGGCTCTGCCGCCGCCTCAACCGCGACGCCGTTCTCTGGAGCATCTTCGCCCTCTCGATCGTCTACCGCGTCGCGATGGCCGCGCACAACACACTGGCCCTGCAGCTTCCCGGTCAGCTCTCCTTCTTCATGATCGGAGCGCTCATCCACTACCACGTGCAGTGGTTCGAGGCTCATGGCCGCTGGATCATGCTCGGCGCGGCTCTGCTCTACGCCGCCCATCTCGCCACAGGATGGTTTATCCTGCGCCCCGCTGCGGTCGCCACCCTCACCCTCTGCGCCTCGCTGCTGCTTCCCGTGGTCAAAGGCCCCACGCGCTGGGGAGACTTCTCCTACGGGACCTACGTTCTGCACTGGCCCATCATCCAGCTCGTCGTAGCCGCAGGGCTCTACAAAAGCCATCCCTGGGCCGCGCTCGCACTTACGCTTCTGGCTGTCGCCGTAGGGGCAGCTCTCTCCTGGTTTCTGGTTGAAAAACCATCGCTCGCACTTGCACATTCACGCAGAATCAAGACGCCTTACCCTGCCGTCACACCAAGTTGAGGAAACAGACCATGCCACCAAGCACCATCAAAGTCGAAATCAAGCGCCAGTCCAGCCCCGATACCGCTCCCGTCACCGAGAAGTTCGAGATCCCCTATCGCCCGGGCATGAACATCACCTCGCTGCTCGGCGAGATCGCGCTGAACCCGGTCGATGTCGCCGGCAAATCGACGACGCCCATCACCTACGACTCGAACTGCCTCGAGGAGATCTGCGGCTCCTGCGCGATGCTGATTAACGGCAAGGCCCGCATGGCCTGCTCCGCGCTGGTGGATAAGCTGGAGCAGCCCATCACGCTGGCTCCTCTCTCAAAGTTCCCCGTCGTGCGCGATCTCGCGGTCGACCGCTCCGTTCTCTTTGAGAACCTGAAGAAGGTCAAGGCCTGGGTTCCCATCGACGGCACCTACGACCTCGGCTCCGGCCCCAAGCAGTTCCCTCAGGTGCAGGAGCAGCGTTACCCGCTCTCGAACTGCATCTCCTGCTGCTGCTGCATGGAGGTTTGCCCCCAGTTCAACGACGTCACCAACTTCGTCGGAGCCGCTACCATCGCGCAGGCCAAGCTCTTCAACATGGACCCCAGCGGCGCGGTGCTCAAGGAAGAGCGTCTCCGCGCCCTCTCGGGAGACGGCGGCATCCAGGAGTGCGGCTTCGCGCAGAACTGCGTGCAGGCCTGCCCGAAGGAGCTTCCGCTCACCGAGTCCATCAGCGACATGAGCCGCGATGTCTTCGTCCAGAAGGTCAAGGACATCTTCACCAGCTAAGCAGTTTTCATGGTCAATCCGGACGGGCATCCCTTGCCCGTCCCTTTCTTTTTAAGAAACTGCAACCTGACTCGTCCGATTTCTCCGCACCCCGCAACTGCGAACCGATAAGATTGTGTCGCAATCAAGGAGGAGAGTTTTCATGATTCAGCTTGCAGACGCTCGTCGCATCATCGCAGCCGCCGAGAAGAAGGCCGAAGAGCTTGGCCAGCCCATGAACGTCGCCGTCGTAGATGAAGGCGGAAACCTTATCGCCTTCGAGCGCATGGCCAACGCCTGGCTTGGCTCCATTGACATAGCACAGAAGAAGGCCTGGACCTCCCGCGCCTTCGACATCACCACCAAAGATCTCGGCGCGAACTCGCAGTCGGGCGACCAGTTCTTCGGCATCCACGCCTCGAACAACGGCAAGGTGATGATCTTCGCCGGGGGCATTCCCATCAAGAAGGATGGCAAAGTGGTTGGAGCCATTGGAGTCAGTGGAGGCTCCGGCGAGCAGGACCACGCCGTGGCCGAAGCGGGCGCAGCTGCCTTCTAATACTCCTTCAAGCACAAAAGCAAAAGGCCCCCATCTCTGGGAGCCTTTTGTCGTCTCACCCACGATTACTTTGTGAAGATTGTACTTCCCGGTGTAGTTCCTTCGTCGTCATGGATGCGATTCTGTGCGCGTTTTGCGCTCTCCATCGCGAGGTCGTCGATCTTCTGCTGCTCGGTCCTGTCGGCCTCGGTCGCGTGTACGTTTTCCTCAAGTGCTTCGTGAGAGGGTCTCGTTCCCGTCTTCGTCGAGTTCAGTCCTTGTGCCATGATCCTCACCTCATTCCTATCTAGAGAGATGAGCTTTTCGCCAGCCCCGTTGCCCTCCGCGAAGTTGCTACAATCGCTGTACTCCTATGCGCCGTCGCGTCCACACGCAAGCCCATGAAAAGCGGGTGTTTGCCCGCACCGCCGCTCTCGCCGCCTGTCTTCTGCTCGTCGGAGGACATCTTGCCAAGGCCCAGGCAACCCATCCGAAAAAGGACACCATGAGCACCCAGGACCCTCTCGCCGTCCACTCCTCCGCCATCGTCATCGACACCCACGCCGACACGCCGCAGCGCTTCGTCGACGAGCACTGGAACTTCACCGACCCTCTCGACGGCGGCATGTTGAGCTACGATAGCGCCAAGAAGGGCAACCTCAACGCGCAGTTCTTCTCCATCTGGGTGGACCCAAACCAGTACGCGGCCAACGCCTCCGCACGCCGCACGCTGGAGCTGATCGACGGCACGCTCGAACAGGTTCGCCGCGCCCCGGATAAGCTCGCTCTCTGCGTTACCGCCGACCAGATCGTCGCCGCGCACCAGCAGGGCAAATTCGCCGTGCTCATGGGGATTGAAGGTGGCCATTCCATCGAAAACTCCCTCGGGCTTCTGCGCGACTACTACCGCCTCGGCGTGCGCTACATGACCCTCACCTGGTCGAACACCAACGACTGGGCCGACTCCTCCGGCGACATCGATGATCCCGCAGTGCCGCACCACAACGGTCTCACTCCCTTCGGCAAACAGGTCGTCGCCGAGATGAACCGCCTTGGAATGATCGTCGATATCTCGCATGTCTCCGACAAGACTTTCTGGGATGTGATGGAGACGACGAAGACTCCCATCATCGCTTCGCACTCCTCCGCCCGCGCCCTCACCAACGCACCGCGCAACCTCACCGACGATATGCTGCTCGCCGTCGCGAAGAACAACGGCGTCGTCATGGTGAACTTCTTCCCCGCCTTCATCGACGAGCAGTGGCGGCAGGCATGGAACGCGCGGCGTCCCGAGCGTCAGAAGGCACAGGAGGCTCTCGCCGCCGAGTACAAGGCCAAGGGGCTGCCGGTTCCCTACGCCGCCTCCGACAAGATCGATCGCGAGTTCTCCGAGAAGATCGGCCGTGCCCCCTTGGAGTCGCTCATCGACCACTTCGACCATGTCATCAAGGTCGCGGGCATCGACCACGTCGGCATCGGCACCGACTTCGACGGCATCCCCGTGCCTCCCGCGGGCATCGACTCCGCCGCCGACCTGCCGAAGATTACCCAGGCCCTCATGGCCCGCGGCTACACCGCAGAAGACATGCGCAAGCTCCTCGGCGAAAACCTGCTGCGCGTCTTCCGCGACGTGCAGGCTGCCCAGCAGAAGCCTCCGGTCATCGCTCCGGGACAGGGTCAGTAGCAAACCAGGGCTAGTAGCGGAATTACAATCGAAGATGACCATGCCAGCAGACAACCGCACCGCACTCCTCGATCTCATCGCGACCCTCTCCTTCCGCCTCGGCGACTTCACCCTCGCCAGCGGCCAGAAGTCCGACTACTACATCGACTGCCGTACCACCACCCTGCACGCCGAGGGCGGACGCCTCTCCGGCCTTCTCTTCCACGAGCTGATCCGGCAGCATTTTCCGCAGGCCGAGGCCGTCGGCGGACTCACGATGGGGGCCGACCCGCTCGTCTCGAACACCGCCAGCGCCAGCGCATGGAGCCACCTGCAGAATCCCGACGCCCCTCTCGTCCACGGCTTCCTCGTCCGCAAGTCCGAGAAGGCGCACGGCACCGGCCGCCGTATCGAGGGCTTCCACAAGGACGGGGCGAACGTGGTGATCGTCGATGACGTCTGCACTACCGGAGGCTCCACCATCACCGCCATCGAAGCAGCCAAAGCCTCAGGAATGAACGTGATCGGAGTCCTCTGCCTCGTCGACCGCGAGCAGGGCGGACGCACCAACATTGAGGCGGACGCACCCGGAGCGGCGTTCCATTCGCTCTACACCGCCACCGACGTCCGCAAGGCCCACATCGCGCTGAACCCCGCGCAAACCAAGTAAACTGGAAGAGACATGATTCCTACCCTCGAATGGCTCCCGAACGGCGTTAACTTCCTCGACCAGACCAAGCTCCCTCTTGAGGAGACCTACGTCCTCGCCACCGATTACCAGCAGGTCGCCACCGTCATCCGCGACATGATCGTGCGCGGCGCTCCGGCTATCGGCGTCTCGGCTGCGATGGGCGTGGCACTCGGCGTCAGCCAGAGCAAGGCCACCGACATTTCCACCCTCACCAAAGAGGTCGCCGTCATCGGCGACACTCTCGCGGCCACTCGCCCGACCGCCGTCAACCTCTTCTGGGCCATCCAGCGGATGCGCGACCGGTACAACGCCCTCGCCGCCGCCAACACCTCCATCCCCGAGATCAAGGAAGCCCTCATCAAAGAGGCCCAGCAGATGTACGACGAGGACATCGCCGCCTGCAAGTCGATGGGAGCCCACGGCGCAGCCCTGCTCCCGCAGGAGGGCACGGTCCTGACCCACTGCAACGCGGGCGCTCTCGCGACCTGCGGCTACGGCACCGCCCTCGGAGTCATCCGGGCCGCCGTCGAGCGTGGCCACAAGATCGACGTCTACGCGGACGAGACCCGCCCCTACCTGCAGGGCGCTCGCCTGACTGCGTGGGAGCTTCTGCACGACAACATCCCCACCACAGTCCTCTGCGACAACATGGCCGGCTCGCTGATGCGCCAGGGCAAGATCCAGGCCGTCATCGTCGGGGCCGACCGCATCGCCGCCAACGGCGACACCGCCAACAAGATCGGCACCTACTCGGTCGCGGTCCTCGCGAAGGAGCACGGCATCCCGTTCTACGTCGCCGCGCCTCTCTCCACCATCGACGTCGCCACCACGCACGGCGACCAGATCCCCATCGAGCAGCGCTCCGCCACGGAGGTCACGCACTCCAACGGCAAGCAGATGACCCCCAACGGCGCGGCCATCCAGAACCCGGCCTTCGACGTCACCCCGGCCAAGTACATCACCGCCATCATCACCGAGCACGGCGTCCTGCGCGCTCCCTACGAGCAGTCCATCCGCGAGATGTTCGAGAAGGCCGCTGCTAACCCCGAGCTGGTTTCCGCATAAGCGATCCGCATCGCTGCGAATAAAAAATCCGGCCCCCGTGGCCGGATTTTTTGCATTTACGACTTTGCCAGGTTGAAGATCCACTCCACCTGGATCAGTCCCAGCACCGCGAGACTCACCCAGCCTCTCCAGCGCGATGCGGAGCCCGTGGAGCGCGCCATCAATCCCAGCAACACCAGCGGAGCCACCACAGGAAAGTGATACGTCGGGTGCGACATCGAGATCCAGTAGGGCGCGGAGTACAACAGCACCACGCCTCCCAGCAGCCACGTCTCCCACCGCATCCAAAAGGCCGCAGGAGCAGCCGCGATCCAGAAGAACGCAAATCCCGCCACGAGGAGGTAGCAGACCGCGTCCATCCCGAACGCCACGGGGAACCACCGGCTCCCCGCTCCCCGCAGGTTGGCCGCCGTAAAGATGTCGAAGCCCCAGAAGCACCGCACACGGTTCAGTGTGCGGTGCAGGAAGATGCCGGGCCGCTGCTTCACATACTCCACGGCCAGCCGCTTGAACTCATCTCCCCGCGCCGTTGCGGGAAGCCCTTGCACCCTTTGGACGATCACCTCGTATTCCGGAAACTCCCGTATCTCGTCGCTGCCCAGTTTGGCGTGCGAGCCGAAGTACCATGTACGGTACATCGGGGTCCACGGGTTATTGCCGTAGTAAAGATTCACCCCGTTGGAGTTGTTGATCGTCCACTGGCCCGAAAGCTGATGCACCTTCACGACCCACGCGAAGATCATCGCTGCCCCCAGCGATACGGCCAGCAGAGGCTGCGCTACCTGCTTCCGGCGCAAAAAAGCGAGTCCGGGCAGAACCAGCAGCAACGGCAAGGCGCTGGGCCGCACCAGCGAGAGCCACCCCAGCGAGCCTCCCAGCAGCAGGGCCTCTCCCCAGCCTGCGTCTTCGGAGCACCGCACGGCAGCACTCATCGCCACCAGCAGCAGAGCCGCGGAGGGCATCTGGGTCATAGGCTCAATCGAGAAATGGATCAACGCCGGGGTCACGCTGAAGATCGCTAAGAGAGCCACGGTGGCTCCTCGCGCAATCCTCAGGTCGCCCGCCAACCGCACCAGCCCGAAGCAGAACAGCCCCCACCACGCCAGCATTGAGAGCCGCAGTACGGTATCCCCGCCTCCTGCCTCCAGAAACGGAGCAAGGTACAGCGACAGCCCCGGAGGCCAGTACGGCACGAACCGCTCTCCCCCAAGAAGCAGGAGAGCCACGCCGCGATAGTCGGTTGAATCCGATGCGAGCGGGGCTCCTGCAATCTTCCACAGCGCCAGCAAGCGAATAAAAAAACTCGCTGCAACGACCAGCACAATCCCGCTTCGGAAGCCCAGCTGCGACGCACTGCCCGGCCCGTCCTCCAACGTCTGTTTCTGGATCAAACTCACACACTCTCCTGCACATGACGACATCGAACAGCTCATCGGCCTGCAATTAGGACGGGGACGTTGGAATCATGATACCGTGACAGTGAACCGGAGAACCCTCCCACTCTTCGCCGAAATCTTCTATTCTGGAAGACAGTCAGGTGATCGCCCGTTTTTTAAATCCGCGCAACCGTTCCCTTCTTCGTGGGTCCCTGCTGGTTCTCCTTAGCGTTGCAATCTCGGTTCCCCTCTCGGACTTCCCGAACAATCGCGCCAATCCCTTCCTCATCCTTCCTTTCGTCGTCTCGATTGCAGGAACTGTGGATCACGTGCGTTGCATGAAGACACGCTGGAGCTTTTATCACGGAGGCGTCCTGCTGCTGATCTACATGGACCTGATGGCGCTCAGCATCATCCTTTTCATGCTTCTTTACCCTTACGCCCTCTGGATGACCCGCTACTCCTGATCCCCTTGGAACAGAGATAGATGCTAGCAAGGACACGACGGCTGTCGTATACTCGCCGTGACCCAGGCACGTGATTTTAAAAATTTCTCTCAGGAGATTCTTATGCTGAAAGGCTTTCGCGATTTCATTTTGAAGGGCAACGTGATGGATCTGGCCGTCGCCGTGATCATCGGCGCGGCGTTTACTGCCATCGTTACCGCATTGACGGCCAACATCATCAATCCTCTGCTCGGAGCCATCGTCGGCAAGCCGAACTTCGATTACATGGTGGCTAACGTCAACGGCGGCGTCATTGAGTATGGCAAGTTCCTCACCGCCGTCGTCAACTTCCTTCTGATCGCCGCGGTTGTCTATTTCTTCCTCGTTCTTCCCACGCAATACCTGATGAAGAAATTCAATCCTCCCGTCGCGGCCGCCCCCGAGCCTGCTACCAAGACCTGCGCCGAGTGCCTCTCCGACATTCCCGCCGCCGCCCGCCGCTGCAAGTTCTGCGGCCAGGCCGCCTAGCCTTTCCCGTCTCTCATCCTGCGCAGCGTCGGTTTTTCTTCCGCGCCGCGCAGGATGCTGTACCCTACCTCATATTTCCTTTTACGTATGAGGTCCAATTTGCGTTCTGTCCGTATCCTGGCCTTCTCCGCTCTTCTCCCCTCCCTTATTGCTTCAGCCCAGTCCTCCTCCACGCAGGTCTTCGGATACCGCGATTTCACGCAGCAGTCGAAGTGGGACGCAGCTTTCCTTGCCATCCCCGACGCGAAGCTTGCAGGCGAGCACCTCAAATTCCTGACCGCCTCCCCCCACTGGGCCAGTTCCAAAGAGGACTACGACACCGCCGTCTACGTCGCCAATAAGTTCAAGGAAGCGGGCATCGAAACCCGCATCGTCCCCTACAAAATTCTTCTCAACAAGCCGGTCAAAATCTCCGTCGAGGCCTTCGACGACAAGGGCGCGAAGCTCATGTCCGGCCCCACCCCCGAGCACGTCGACCCCAAAAAGTACGGCGGCGATCCCTTCCAGGACGACCCGCGCGTCTTCACCGCCTTCAACGGCTCCTCGCCCTCCGGCGACGTCACCGGCGAGGTCGTCTATGCCAACTACGGCAACCTCGCCGACTTCAAGCGGCTTGAACAGATGGGCGTTCATATAAAGGACAAGATCGTTCTCGTGCGCTACGGCGGCAACTTCCGCGGCGTCAAGGTCTACCTCGCGCAGAAGTTCGGAGCCAAAGGCGTCCTCATCTACTCCGACCCCGTAGACGACGGCTACTATCGCGGCGATGTCTACCCCAAGGGGCCCTTCCGGCCTGAGTCCGCCGTGCAGCGCGGCTCCGCGCAGTTCCTTCCCATCTACCCCGGCGATCCACAAACTCCTGGCATCGCCTCCACGCCCGACCTCCCCGACTCCAAACGCATCCCCCTCGACAAGCTGGGCGACAACCAGCCCTCCATCCCCGTCAACCCTCTCTCTTATAAGGATGCCGAGCCCATCCTGAAGGGTCTCGAAGGCCCCGCTTCGCCCCGCACCTGGCAGGGAGCACTTCCCTTTACCTATCACGTCGGCGGCACCAGCCGAGTGTCCGTCCACATGCATCTTGAACAGGACACTGCCCTGCGCACCATCTGGGACGTCATCGGCACCATCCCCGGCACCGATCCCGCTCAGAAGGACGACTGGATCGTCGCCGGAAACCACCGCGACGCCTGGGTCTACGGCGCGGTCGATCCCAGCTCCGGCACGGCGGCCATGCTCGAAACCGTCCACGGTCTTGGAGCCCTGCTCAAACAGGGCTGGCGGCCAAAGCGCAGCATCGTCATTGGCTCCTGGGACGCGGAGGAGGAGGGCCTGATTGGTTCCACCGAGTGGGTGGAGCAGAACGTGAAGCCACTGGCCCGCGCCGTCGCCTACTTCAACACCGACGTCGGCGTCTCTGGCCCCGAGTTCAAGGCCTCCGCCGTGCCCTCGCTCAAACAGTTCGTCCGCGAGGTCGCTCAGCAGGTCCCATCCCCCAAGGGAGGCACCGTCTACGAGCAGTGGCGGCACGACCAGCAGGATGAGGCCGAGCGCCGCATGGCGGCCACCTCCGGAACTCCCGGCGGCCCCTCACGCTACAACGCTCAGGTCGAGGACGACGTTCGCGTCGGCGACCTCGGTTCCGGCTCCGACTACACGCCCTTCATTCAGCACCTCGGAGTGCCCTCCACCGACATCGGCTCCGAGGGGCCGTATGGCGTTTATCACTCCGTCTTCGACAACTACAACTGGTTCATCAAATTCGCCGACCCCACCTTCGTCTACGAGCAGCAGCAGGCCCGCGTCTTCGGTCTTGAGATTCTGCACATGGCCGATACGGACGTTCTCCCCTACGACTATCAGCTCTACGGCAAGGAGATCACCAGCTACCTGACCACCGCGAAGAGTAGCGCGGCCTCCGACAAGCTGTCGCTCGATTTCGCCGCGGCCCTTGCGGCAGCGCAACGCTTCGAAGCAGCGGGAACCGCCATTCGCATGCGCCAGCAGGCGATCCCGACGGATACGGCCTCTCTCAACGCTGCCCTGCGCGACGCCGAGCACGCCTTTCTGCTCGAAGACGGCCTGCCCCACCGCCCCTGGTACAAGCACGCCATCTACGCTCCGGGCGAGTACACCGGCTACGCCGCCGTCGTCGTCCCAGGAGTCAACGAGGCCATCAGCGACTCCGACACAGCCCGCGCAACCACCCAGCTCGGCAAGCTCACCGAAGCTCTCAACCGCGCCGCAGACATCCTCGAAGCCGCCGCAAAGTAGCCCGCAAACAGCAAGGCCGCTCCGATGGAGCGGCCTTGCTTATTTTCTCGACAACAGCGATTACCCGCGCAGAGCCATCTGCTCGGTAACGATTTGCGTCAGATCCGGCTTCTTCAGGCCATGCTCGCGCTCATTGAACTGGTCCACCTTGCTCGACCAGTTCATCGAGCAGAACTTCGGACCGCACATCGAGCAGAACGCCGACTCCTTGTAGTAGTCGTCTGGCAGCGTCTCGTCGTGCATGCCGCGAGCCGTTTCGGGGTCCAGCGACAGGGCGAACTGCTTGTCCCAGTCGAAGGTGTAGCGCGCATGCGAGATCGCATCGTCGCGGTCCCGCGCACCCGGACGGTGCCGCGCAATATCAGCCGCATGCGCCGCAATCTTGTAAGCGATGATGCCGTCCTTCACATCCTTCTCGTTCGGCAGACCGAGGTGCTCCTTCGGGGTCACATAGCATAGCATCGCCGCGCCGTGCCATCCGATCATCGCCGCGCCAATCGCCGAGGTGATGTGGTCATAGCCCGGAGCGATGTCAGTAACCAGCGGCCCCAGCACGTAGAACGGAGCGCCGTCGCAAAGCTCGACCTCCTTGTCGACCTGCTCCTTGATCTTGTCCATCGGAACGTGTCCCGGACCTTCGATCATTACCTGCACGTCGCTCTTCCAGGCCTCGCGGGTCAGCTCGCCCAGCGTCTTCAGCTCGGCAAACTGCGCCTCATCGCTGGCATCGGCCACACTCCCCGGCCGCAGTCCGTCACCCAGCGAGTAGCTGACGTCGTACTTCGCCATGATCTTGGTGATGCGGTCGAAGTTCTCGTACAGGAAGTTCTGCTTGTGGTGGTGCGTCATCCACTGCGCCATGATCGCACCGCCGCGGCTGACGATGCCGGTGATGCGCTTCGACACCATCGGGATGTACTGGATCAGCACGCCTGCATGGATCGTGAAGTAGTCCACGCCCTGCTGCGCCTGCTCTTCGATGACCTCGAGGTAGAGGTCGATATTCATATCCTCAACGCGCTTCACTCGGCTGAGTGCCTCGTACAGCGGCACGGTTCCAATCGGCACCGGGCTGTGGCGCAGGATCGCCTCGCGGATCATCGGGATATCGCCGCCGGTCGAAAGATCCATTACGGTATCGGCTCCGAAGTGGACCGCCGTGTGCAGCTTGCGCAGCTCCTCGTCCACGTTCGAAACCAGCGCCGAGTTGCCGATGTTCGCATTGATCTTGCACAGCGACTCGACCCCGATGGCCATCGGCTCCAGCTCAACGTGGTTGATGTTGGCCGGGATAATCATGGTTCCCTTCGCCACCTCGCTGCGGATCAGCTCCGGCGAAATCTTCTCGCGCTGGGCCACGAAGGCCATCTCTTCGGTGATGAGTCCCTTGCGGGCAAAGTGCATCTGCGACATATTCCAGTCGCCGGTCCGCTCCGCCTCTGCCTTGCGCTTCACGATCCATTCCGCGCGGCCCGTCGGAACCTTGTATCCATTGCCGTTCGTGCCGTTTACGCCGGTGTGATTGCCGTTTGTGCTCATAGTCAGAAAACCTCTTTCAACGAATCGCTACGCCGCAAGTCGACGTATTCCGAGTATATCGCCGATGCCCTCGAAGCCGCACACGACCGAAGCTGCACACCGGCTGGCCAACCCGCCAACACGCCTCGCATCCAACCCACACAGAACGCGCACGACCGTGAGTACTCCGGCGAACGCAGCCGTCTCTGCCACGGAAATCCTGCTCTCCCCGCACCGCGCCGGTACGGCGCCAACAGCCCGGTGCGGCACAAAACGAAAAGGAGCTTCCACCATGAAAATCTTCTCTGACAACATCGAGTCCCTCAGCAGCCTCTATGTCACCCACCTCCGCAAAGCCCTCGACATGGAGCAGAAGATCACCGATGCCCTCCCGAAGATGATCGAAAGGTCCACCGACCCCGAACTGGCCACGGCCTTCCGCAACCATCTCCAGCAGACCGAAAACCACGTCAACCTGGTGCAGGCTCTCCTGCGCAACGCAACCGGTAGCGACGGCACCGAGACCTGCAAGGCCATCGGTGGTCTCATTACCGAAGCAGAGGATGGGATGAAAGACGCAGCCGATCCTGCCGTCCTCGACATCACCCTCATCGCCACAGGCCAGCAGGTCGAGCACCACGAGATCGCTGTCTACGGCACGCTCCGCACCTGGGCCAGCATCCTCGGTCTCGCCGACGACGCTGTCACCCTCGACACCATCCTTCAACAGGAGAAGGACGCCGACAAACTCCTCAGCACTATCTCCAACGGGGCCAACCTTCAGGCAGCAGCCTGATTCACGCGCCCGGCAGGAGTACTCCCTGCCGGGCCTTTACTCACACCCTCATTCGTTCCGCAACGCAACCATCGGATTGATCCTCGACGCCCTGCGCGCCGGAAGGTATCCTGCCAGCGCCGCGACAGCGCCCAGCAGAACCGCCATCACAACAAACGTCATCGGGTCCGTCGGCGCGGTTCCAAACAGCAGCGAGGCAATCAGGTGAGCCATCGCAATCGATCCCACCGCGCCGACCACAATTCCCATTGCAGCCATCTGAAGCGTCTTCGAGAGCACCCCCATCTGCACATTTCCCGGAGAAGCTCCCAGCGCCATCCTCACGCCAATTTCCTGTGTCCGCCGCGTCACGGAATAAGAGATCACCCCATAGATTCCCAGCGAAGCCAGCGCCAGTCCCAGAGCCGCGAAGCCCCCCACCAGCATCATGAAGAACTGCCGGGGCGATACGGCGTGATCCACCAGCCTTTGAAGGGGCCGGAACTCCACCGCTGGCTGGTTCGGATTGATCTGTCGCAATGTACGCATCACGCTACCCGCCAGTTGCTGAGGAGGCAGCTTCGTCCGCACGACCAGCGTGGCTCCATCCGGCCCCCATTCCTTCTGTGTCATCGGCAGGTACATCTGCCAGCTCGCATTCCCTTCCACGTTGGTGTCTCGAACATCCGCAATCACCCCGATCACGCGAACATCCTTGTCATTGATCGCGGCCATCTTTCCAACTGCATCCTCATTAGGAAAGAGTCCCTTGGCGGCGCTCTCGTTCAATACCATGACGCCTTCGCTCTTGTCGTTGTCGTTCCAGCCGAAGTCCCTTCCCCTCAGCCGCATCCCCATCGCCTTCAGGTATCCCGGCGAAACGACGTAGACGAAGGTCGAAGGAAGCTCGCCCTTACGATACGTCTTCCCCTTGATCCTCGGCGCACCCCATGTCCGGTTGCGATCGAGCGGAAGATTGTCGGAGAATCCCACCGCCTCTACCCCCGGCAACTCCCCGACACGACGCCCTATGTCCTGAAGAATCGCGGATCGCTTCTCCGTGCTTCCACCGTCGTCATAGTCGATACGTACGGCTGCGGCTGAACCTGGATTGAATCCCAGATCCACGTCGAGCACCCGCAGAAAGCTCCGCAGCAGCAGACCGGCTCCCACGATCAGGACACAGGCCAACGCTACCTCTGAGACAACTAGAGCCGTGCGCAGCCTCTCATGCTGACGACCTTCGGTCGTGCCATGACCGCTATCCTTCAACGCTTCCTGCACATTTGTACGCGAGACCTGTATACCAGGCATCAGGCCGAAAAACACCGCTGTCGAAACCGTAATCAGCAACGTCCATGCCAGCGCCGTTCCATCCAGCCGCACGCTGCTCAACAACGGAAGCGCAATCGACCCCTGATGCGCCAGGTAGCGCAGCATGGCATACGCAAGCCCCAGACCCAGCACAGCTCCCGCCCCTGCCAGTACCAGGCTCTCCGTTAATAACTGGCGTATCAAACGCCAGCGTCCTGCTCCCAGAGCGCTGCGCAGCGCAAACTCCTTGCCTCGCGCCGCGGCTCTCGCCAGCAGAAGGTTCGAAAGATTCACACACACGATCAACAGGATCAGCCCGACCGCGCACCACAGCACGACCAGCGACCTGCGCAGCTTGCCGCTGACATACTCCTTCAAAAAGATGGGATAGGCCGTGTATTGATGGTTCGAATCCGGAAATCTCTTTCCCCAGTAAAGCTGCGGGAAAAGTGTCTTCGCCTCCATCCGCGACTGCTCGATCGTTACCCCTTGCTTCAACCGAGCGATCAGGGCAATGGTGTTCCCCTCGAATCGTATGTCGTCCATGATCAGCGGCGTCAGGATGTCCACCTTCGCGCCCGGCGAGAACGCGGAGCCGAAATCAAAGCTCTCGGGCAGCACCCCTGCTACCGTCACCGGCTTGCTGTCGAGGGTAATCGTCTTGCCCACGAGCGAACGGTCTCCTCCGAACTGCCGCTGCCAGAACGCATACGACAGCATCACCGCCGCCGGTCCACCCTTGATCGACTCCTCCGGAGTGAACTCGCGCCCAAGCATTGGCTGCACTCCCAACACATGGAAGAAGTTTCCCGCCACCAGGATTCCCGTCACTGGCAGAGGAACGCCATGCCCGGTCAGCTTGTAGTTGTCCTCCGTCGAAAACGCAAAGTAGCCTGTCACGTCCTCATAGGACTTGTTCATCGCCCGCAGGTCTTCGTATGCATCGACCGAGTAGGTGGATGCGGACAATCCCTTCGCATCGGCTGGAGCAATCCACACCAGCCGGGAAGGATCGTAGAACGGCAGTGGCCGCAGCAGAATCGTATTCACCACGCTGAAGACCACCACATTCGCACCGATCCCCAACGCCAGAATCAGAATCGCGATCGCTGCAAATCCCATATCCCGCTTCAGCGTCCGCATCGTATAGCGAAGGTCCTGCAACAACGTATCTACCCAGGGCAGCCCACGCGACTCTCTCTGTCTCTCCTTGGCCTGTTCCACTCCTCCGAACTTCACCATCGCGCTCCTCCTCGCCTCCTCGGGACTCATCCCGCTCCGCATGTTCTCCTCGGTCGCCATCGCGATATGCGAGGCAATCTCTTCCTCCAGCTCGCGGTCCATCGGCTCCTTGTGGAAGAACGCTCCCGCCCGCGCCACTCCGCGACGCAACGACCCCAGCCTCGATCCTCGCCTCTCGTGCTTCATCGCTCCGCACCTCCCTCGCCCATCGCCAGCACACGACCCATCACACCCGCCAGTCGCCGCCAATACGCTGTATCCTCGGCAAGCTGTGTTTTTCCCTGCTTCGTAATCGAATAGAACTTTGCCCGGCGCTTGTTCTCCGAAGCTCCCCACTCGGCCTCGATCCATCCCCTCTGCTGCAGCCGCACCAGCGCCGCGTAGATCGTTCCCTGGTTCAGCAAAATCTCGTTGCCGCTCACCTGCTCGATGCGCCGCGCAATCCCATAGCCGTGCATCTCTCCCATCGTGGCCAGCGTCTGCAGCACCATCAGATCCAGCGTTCCCTGCAAAAGGTCCAGCTTCGCTTCTCCCATTCCATCTCTCCTGTGGTGCTCCCACCTGTGGATACGCCACAGGTATAAAAAAGTTCACGGCCATGTCATTTTTTCTTTTCTGTTTCTCCTCCCCGGCTCCTCATCCCATAACCCGGCGTAAAATAAAGCCATGTCGACCCCCGACCGTAAGAGCCCGTTGAAGATCATCGTCGCCACCGTCCTGATCCTTGGGACCGTCGCCTATCTCGCCGTTACCGGCGTGCGCGACAACAAGAGCTACTACGTCACCATCAACGAGCTTCATGGCATGGGTAACAAGGCCTACACGCGCCACCTGCGCGTCGCCGGAAACGTCGCCCCCGGCAGCGTCACCCGCTCCGGCACCAACGCCACCTTTACGCTGGTCGAACTCGACAAGACCCTGAAGGTCTCCTATCAGGGCACCGAGCCGCCACCGGACACCTTCAAGGACGATGCACAGGCTCTTGCCATCGGAACCTACGGCAAGGACGGCGTCTTCCACGCCACGCAGCTTCAGGCCAAGTGTGCCTCGAAGTACGCTCCGGCACCGGGCCAGAAGGCTCCGACCGCCGCGGCAACCGCCCTTCCGGCCACCCGCTAAGTTCCTTCTTCTTTTGTTCGACCTATACTGAAGGCAAGTCCTTCACCTGCCTTCGCATGTCCACCGCCGCTCCAATCCGCTCCGAGACCGCTGCCGCCGCCGCCAGTCTCGACTCCGTCTCGAAGATCTACGGAGCCTTCGCGGCTCTCCGCAACGTCACCACCAGCTTCCCCGCTGGCTCCTCGACGGTCATCCTCGGAGAAAACGGCGCGGGCAAGTCCACGATGCTGCGTGTGCTCGCTGGACTCATCACTCCCACCCGCGGCAAGGCGATCGTCTTCGGAGGCCCGCCGCACCTGCACCGCCACCGCGTTGCTTACATGAGCCACTCCACCATGCTCTACGACGAGCTGACCGCGATGGAGAACCTCACCTACTTCGCCACTCTGCACCGCGGCGACGGCTGCGCCTGCGTCGGTTCGCCCGAGATGGCCCTCCGCGCCGTCGGGCTCGATCCCGCGCTCACGCGCCCGGTTGGCCAGTACTCGCAGGGAATGCGCCAGCGCGCCTCCCTCGCTCGCGTCCTTCAGACCGACCCCGAGCTTCTCCTCCTCGACGAGCCCTTCTCCAACCTCGATGTCAAAAGCGCAGGCCAACTGGTCGAGCTTCTTGCCGACTTCCGCACCTGGCCCGTTCCCGGCGGAGGCTCGCGCACCCTCATCCTTACCACCCACCAGGCTTCGCTCGCCGAACCTCTCGCCGACCGCACCCTGACCATGCGACAGGGGCAGATCGTCGATCTCTCCACCGGAACCAACGGATGAAATCACCCGCGCCGACCAAGACCAACGCTGTCCGCCTGCTCGATTCTCTCGGTATCTCCTACGAGCTTCGTTCGTATGAGATCGACCCCGCGGACCTTACCGCCATTGCCGTCGCGCATAAGATCAGTCTTCCTCCCGAACAGGTCTTCAAGACGCTTCTCTCCCGCACCAACACCGGCGATCATCTTTTCGCCGTCGTCCCCGGCGACACCGAACTGGACCTGAAAAAACTCGCACGCGCGGCTGGAGCCAAGAACACCGAACTCGCTCCGCTCAAGGACGTTGAGCCCCTCACCGGATACATCCGCGGCGGCGTCACCGTCATGGGAGCGCGCAAGCCCTTCCCCGCCTTCGCGGACGAGACCATCGAACTGTTCGACATCATCAGCGTCTCCGCCGGACAGCGCGGCCTGCAGGTGTTGCTCTCCCCTGCCGACTACCTCCGCGCCTCTGAAGCCACCCTCGCCGACCTCACCAAGCCACCCGCAGGAGAACCCCGTTGAAGTATCTCGGCTACGTCTTCGAGCATCTCCGCAAGGACCTCCGTCTGGAGTGGCGCTCCCGCGACGCCATCAACGGAATGCTCTTTTTCGTGCTCCTGATGGTCGTGGTCTTCTCCATCGCTTTCGATCCCGCAGGTTACCCCTCGGTCACGCGCCAAATCTCCGGAGGCATCCTCTGGGTCGGCCTCCTCTTTGCCTCCATGACCGCGCTCAACCAATCCTGGAGCCGCGAGCAGCGCAACCAGGTGCTCGAAGCCCAGCGCATGGCTCCCTCGCCCGCTTCGGCCCTCTTCGTCGGCAAGGCGCTGGCGAACATGCTCTTCGTCCTCGCGGTCGAGGCGGTGCTGGCCCCCATCTTCGTCGTCTTCTTCAACCTGCACGTTCTCGGCAATGCGAAGCTGCTCGCCCTCATCCTTCCGCTGGGAACCTGGGCACTTGTGGTCAACGGAACCTTCTTCGCCGCACTCGGCCTCCGCGCCCGCAACCGCGAGCTTCTTCTCCCGCTGATCCTGCTGCCGCTGTCTCTCCCCGCGGTCCTGATGATGGTCCAAGCCACCACCGGCGTCCTCACCGGAGAACTCGACCCCATCTACCTTCGCTCATGGATCACCCAGCTCGCCGGATACGACCTTATCTACACCGTCGTCTGCGTCCTTCTCTTTGAGACCGTTCTCAACGCCGAGTAGCCCCTCTGCGCGAATATCGCAGCTCTATCCCATAACAACCGCACGTCATCCCTCCCCTCCATCAATTTCGCGCTAAAATAGTCCCATCGTGGCCCGCTCCTCCACACTCCGCACTGTCGCCTGGCTCTGGCTCGCAGCCACGGTTGCGGTTCTGGTCGTCGGTTTCCGGCAGGCGATCTTCCTCGCGCCAATGGAAGAGACGATGGGCAATCTGCAGCGCATCTTCTACTACCACCTTGCGCACGCGATTCTTGGCCTGATCTTTCCGTACATCAACCTCGCCGCCTCGCTGGCTTTTCTCTACTGGCGTCGCCGCGACCCGTTGAAGGCCCTCACAGCTGACGCCCTCGCTGTCGCCTCTGCTGAGATCACCGTGCTCTTTGTCGGCATTACGCTTGCGACCGGTATGCTCTGGGGCAAGCCCGCATGGGGCATCTGGTGGACGTGGGACGCCCGCCTAACCACGGAGTTGATCCTGTGGCTTCTCTACATCAGCTACCTGATGCTGCGGCGCTTTTCCCCCACAGGCCAGACCGGTGTCCTCTCCGCCGTCCTCGCCGTCTTCGCCGCCATCGACATTCCGATTGTCTATATGTCCATCCAGTGGTGGCGCACGCAGCACCCCGCCCCTGTCTTCGGGCCTGAAGGCGGCGGCATCGACCCTGCGATGGTCCCAGCCGTTCTCTGGAACCTTGCAGGATGGGCCATGTGGGGTATCTTCCTCATTGCGCTGCGCTTCGCCGTGGAGCGCCGCCACCAGATCGCCGAGCAGGACGCTGCCCTTCTCGCCCTCGAGGCTTCTCTCGAGACCCCCCAATAACGGAGCCACAATGACCTGGACGACCTTCTTCGACCTCTCTACGATGGCCCACCGCCATCTCGTCTTCGTCTATGCCGGAGTGCTTGTGCTCCAGCTAGGCTACGCAGGCTGGGTCGCCCGTAACTGGTTCCGCGCTGGACGCTAATCCCTTCCCTCTAAAAAAAATCAACGAAGCTACACAAAGGCAGCTTCGTTGTCCGAGAAGGATTACAGACGATGCAGGAGTTCCCCATCTGGCAACTCCTCGCATCCGTTCATGGAAACACCTCGTTCAGAAAAAGGTTTCGCTCCTTCTAAAATCTTTTCCGCATTCCGCGCCTTGCAGCCCTCTTTCCCGCCCGATAGACTCAAAATCTGTGCAACAGCCTTTTTATCGTCTGCGAGTCCGCCTTCTCGCCCTGTCTCTTCCCGCGCTTCTGCTGCCCCTCGGCTGCCGCCGCAACGGCTTCCCTGACGTCCCCAAGGGCTACATGGAGTTTGCCTATGTCACCAACGGCAACTCCAATACCGTCAGCGTGCTCGACCTTGTGAACCTGCGGCCCGACCGCACCCTCCGGGTCGGCGACAACCCCACCGGAATCGCAGCTAACCCACGTCGTAACGAGATTTACGCCGTCAACTCTCGCTCCGGCAGCATCTCCGTCATCGACGGAACCTCCAACACAGTCGCCGCGACTATCCCGGTCCACCGTCAGCCTTATTTCATAAGCGTCGATCCTGCCGGGGGCCGCGCTTACGTGGCCAACTCCGGCTCCAACTCCGTTAGCGTGCTCGACCTCGACCGCCGCCGCGAGATTGCCGCCGTCGGCACGGGCGAGCAGCCGGGCGTCGCTCGCGTCAGCCCTGACATGCGCTCTGTCGTCGTTTCTAATCGCGGCTCGGGTAGCGTCTCCATCTACGACGCCGCCCCGTACTCCAGCGCCCCACAGCCTTCCCAGCAGAAAGAGCAGCCCGCGCTCAAGTTCCGCTCCACCTTTTCCGGCTGTCCCGGAGCTACCGACGTCGCTATTCTTCCCGACTCCTCCAAGGCCTTCGTTGCCTGCTCCGGCGGTCGCAGCGTGATGGTTGTCAGCCTTGCTGCCGCTCCCGACTCATGGCCAGCCCGTCAGGACCCCGCAGCGACCTCCGACCACCTGCTCACGATGCTCGACGTGGGTGCCACGCCGGTCCATCTCGCCGTCAAACCCGATGGAGGCGAGATCTTCGTCTCCAACTTCGGCTCCGACTCAGTCTCCGAGATCGACACGTGGAACAACCAGGTTCTCGGGACCTACATGATCGGCATGAAGCCTGTGCACGGCGTCATCACCCACGACAATTCCACCCTGTGGGTTGCCAATTTTGGCTCCGACCTTGTGAGCATCTACAGCATCGATGATGGCCAGCTCATCACGACGATCCACACCGGGTCGTCGCCGGACACGCTCGCATTCTCTGCCGACGAGCACCTTCTCCTCGCTGCGGATTCGCACTCGGGAGACGTGGCGGTCATTCGCACGCAGAGCAAGCAGGGAGCGGGCCTCTTTACGATTCTTCCGGCGGGCTCTTCACCCAACGGCATTGCGGTCAAGGCCACACAGCACTAACCATCCGCAACAGCAATAGGTAACAGGTCAGAAGGTCGGAGCTGCAATCTTCTGAAAGTCGTTCGCAATAAATTTCTGCTGCTCTTCCGACCAGTGCCAGTAACGGCGCTCAATTTTTTCGAGCTTGTCGTTTAAGGTGGTGGTCCGTGTCTCTTCCAAAGTGCCGTAGGGAAACCCCAAGAACGTGCTCCGATCGAGTGCGGTCTCATAGGTAAGCAACTGTGCCCCGTGATGGTAATACTCTGTCTTCAGAATCTCCTGCAGTCTGCCGTGGACGATAGAGAAGATCTGAGTTTCCTTCACAAAAAACCCGAACCATGACCTGCGGTCACCCCGTGGAGTACGACACCTTCTTCGTCCATGTGCCGAAGCGGGATCAGTTCCATCGAACTCGATCCGGACCAGCAGTCGAACTCCCGATGGTCAATTACGTGCCACGACATCTTTGCAGAATCCTCATCCGCTCCCTGCAGGAGATAGAGATAACAGGAAACTCCAGTCCCACTTCGGCAGGAACGCACCTCCGTAGTGAGCGTTCTCCCCGGAACGCACGGGCCGCAATTCGATCCTGTCCCCTGGCAGAAGGTTTCCGACGACGTACTTTGCTACAGATGTCTCGATGCCAAGATGCGTCAGTAGCCCGGTCTTCTGGAGTGTCAGCCAGCATTAACATGCTCTCCATCTCGGTCAGCTTGCCAAAAGGAATTGCGCCCTGTATTCCAACGCGGAGGTACTGCGCCACACATGGCCCGGCGGAGAACAGTGCAGCATAGATGCAACCTGCCATCAGGAATTTACGAAGCAATGGAGTGCCTCCCCATATCGAACCCAGTCATCTCACAGTTTTGACCTGTCAGGCCCCGCCCAGACACAACCCACTGTATATAAGCAATATCCATCTGATGATTTTTTGCGAAAAAGAAAAGGAGCCTTACTCTTTCCGGATCGGATTCTCTTCCCGCTCCGCCTGACGAGCGAGCCGGAGCGTATACCGCGTGGCTGAGACATACGCTCCCGCAAACAGTAGCAGGCCCGACAGGAACGCCCACATCATCAGCCCGACAGAGATATAAAACGGCCCGTAGACCGACTGAAAGTCCAGCCAGGGCAGCGCTCGGACATACAGTTGCTTCGCAATCTCCCACAACAGGCCAATCATCAGCGCGGTGGGAAGCACGGCACGGGCTGGAATCTTACGATTAGGAAGCACCCAGTAGATCAGGAAAAACAGAAGAATGCTCAGCCCGACACCACAGATCTTCAGAAACCACTGCGCCGCAAGCTGGTAGGCAAAGTTTTCCGTGTGGCCGAAAAAGAGTACGGCCAGCACCGCCCTCGATCCCGAGGTAAAGCCTACCGATGCCAGCGCCAGCACGCCAACCGCAAACGCCAGCCCCAGCGAAACGATCTGGTTGTGGAGGTAACTGCGATTCTTCGCCACTCCCCAGACGTTATTCAATGCAACCTCCAGCGGAAGAAAGACCCCGGTCGAGCTGAACAGCAGCATCAGCACCGAGAAGACTTGCACTCCCTTGCGCGGGTGAGCGAGAAGCTGCATGTTGCGGATGACGAAGTCCTGGCCGACCGGAAGGAAGCTGCGCATCATATCGCCCACGACCTGCTCCATCGCCCGCGAATGAAAAACGCGGCGGCAGAGCGTAAGCAGAAGCACGATGAACGGAAACAGCGACAGGATGACGTTGGCCGCGACGCTGAAGGCGTAGGTGTGGACCTCCGAACGCATCATGTAACGCAGCAGCTCGACTGCCTGCGGCCAGAACCCTTCCCTGCGGACCGCCGGAGGAACCTGTTCGATGGGAAGATCTTCGGATGGCTTCGGGAGGCTCTCGGGCGCAGAGGACGCATCGGCTGCTTTGGCCTTGCGGACTGCATCTGGATTGCGAGGCGTAATCGAGAACATAACGAGGCGGCGGGTAGGAGCCGATTTCACTTCGATGCTAGCAGAAGGAGCCACTGCCTTCGCGACGGAAGAACGGGAAGCAGACCGCTTAGTGAGAGTCTGAATCTTCCTGCTGCCTGATGCGACGGATCGCCCAGCGTGCGCTTTCGGCCAGCACTTCGTCTTCGCCTGCACTCCACTCTTCAAGCCGGGGCAGGAAGCCACTGTCGAGGCTGTTTCCCATTGCAATAGCGACGTTGCGATGCAGACGCTTCTTTCGGGTTCTCTCAAGAGGCGAGCCTTTGAAGTAGCTGCGGAAGCTCGCAGCATCGAGGCTGGCCAGCCAAGCAAGCTCGGGATTCACCAACTCCTGCCTCGGCTCCATCCCCTCCTTCTGGGCGATTGGAGCCCTGCGATTCCACGGGCAGACGTCCTGGCAGATATCGCAGCCGAAGACCTGTCGCCCCATCGACTCGCGCAGTTCTTCCTCGATGCCGCCCTTCTTCTCGATGGTTAGATAGGCGATGCAGCGCGAGGCATCCATCTGTCGAGGAGCCACCAGCGCCTGCGTCGGACACGCGTCGAGGCAGCGTGTGCAGCTTCCGCAGCGGTCAGCAGCAAGCTCTGGAACAACATCGGACGCGATGGGAATCGAGGTAACGATCACCCCGAGCAACAACCACGATCCAAGCTGTTCGTTGATGACGCAGGTATTCTTGCCGATCCACCCAAGTCCGGCACGCGCGGCGGCGGAACGCTCCACCAGCGGCCCCGTATCGACGTAGCATCGAGCCTCGAAGGAAACGCGCTGGAGAAGTGCTTCCTCGATCTTCCTTAGGCGCGTCAGCAGCTCTTCGTGATAGTCGGTGGGAATCTTCGCACCATTTTCCTGCGTGCGTCCGCTCCACGCATAGCGAGCGATCCATCCGGTTCCAGAAGGAGCGGGAGCGATGGACGTAGGAGCCTTCGCGTTGTAGTTCAGAGCGCAGACGACGACAGAGCGAGCCCAGGGCATAGCAGCCCGAACGCTGCTTCGCAACAATGTGCCGTCTTCGCTGCGGCGCTTGAGATACTCCATCTCCCCGGCGCGGCCAGCCTCGACCCAAGCAGCAAAACGAGCGGCATCGCGCTGCGCAGGCTCGCTTCCGTCTTCCGGCACAGAAGCTACCCCTGCGGCATCAAACCCGGCTTCACGCGCCTCGGCCTGAAGCCAGCGAATAAGCTCGGACGTCCATGCAGCCTGCGAAATCTTCTCCCCCACGGCACTCATCTACGCCAGAGTTCAGGGTAATTGTTATCGAGGATGGCTGACATCAGAATCCTGCCGCGACCACTTCTCTCCGAACGCCCTTTTAACATCCTCCTCGTCCATCGCACGCCCTCTCCGCGTAATGACGAGATCGTTGGCCTGACCAAGCACCTCGAGGTCTCGATCAAAAGCCAACCGCGCCTCTGCGGAAAGCTCGGTCTGTTCAAGATGCTCGGCGAAGTCAAAGGCACTCCCGAACTCTCGGATAAGAACGAGACCGCCTTCCCGATGGAGGGTAATGCGTAGAGATTGAGAGGGGAGAAGGATGGTGTAGATGAGGTCGAAGATCACCATGACATTCTACGGTTCCTGCAACGACGCAGAGTACGTCTAAAGTGTGCCAAAAGCTATGCAAAAGGAATGGAGAAATACGGGATTTCGCAGGCGAGAATATGCCATTCCAGCTTTTTGATCTGGTCCCTAAAACTTTAGGGATCTTGTTTTGAATGAATTAGATGGCGGAGAGGGAGGGATTCGAACCCCCGGTACCCTTGCGAGTACGTCTGATTTCGAGTCAGGTGCATTCAACCGGGCTCTGCCACCTCTCCGCTGTAAGAACTATTGTAACAAGGCGTTAGCGTCTGGAGCAAACGCCCAGGGACTCTAAACCACTGCTCGAAGATCTACGAAGAGATGAAGCCGCAGCGTTTGTTCCTGCGATGCTCTGTGATGGCATTTGGCCTTCGTCTAACGCATCTCCCCTTCTATCTCTGGAACAGAGTCCACTTATCTTTACCCAAACGCTCCGTTCAGGAATAAGGACACTGGTCGCCTCAATTTCTAGTAGTCAAAGTCCTTTATTTTCCGCTCAATAGCGAAGGTTTTTTGAATCGTAAAAAAATCGAAGTCTTTGCAAAAACACCTTGACACTGCTTGAACTGCCTGCGTAGGATTTCGCACGAAAAATGAGACGTCTCATCTATCGATCAAAAACTTCTGAATACTTCTGCTTCGGTTTCGAATTTCGAACATAACTCCGTGAGTTCTGAAGGAGCGAAGAGGAGTTTCAATCGCGCTGCAGGTATTCACGCAACATCACAAGGACGCATCTGCTCGATGACGAATGGCCCCACAACACATTGAAAACGACCGCAGACTCTACGACTAACAGATAACAACCAGGCTCTCACGAGCTTATGGTTCCTGGAGGCTTTCCCATGAATTTATTGATGCTACAAACACGATTCGTACAGCGTGGAAGATCAGCACCCCACGCGACTATCTCTGCTTCACAAAAATCTTTTGCGCGCCTTGCATTCGTGCTTCTGATGGGATCCCTGGCTTTACTTCCATTGCAATTGATCTCATCCGCCGCGTATGGACAAGCCAGTTCAAGCTCCGATGCCGTAGGCAAGGTCACAGACTCTACGGGAGCAACGATCGCTGGGGCCACCATTCATCTGATCAGCAACGCAACCGGTGCGGAGCGTACTGCTACGAGCAGTGAGAGCGGCGATTGGTCGATCCCCAACCTTCCTCCTGCAAGCTATAAGGTTCGCATCGAGAAAGATGGATTCAAAACAGCAGAGATTCCATCTCTCGATGTCGAAATCGGTAAGACGGCAAACGGATCGGCGACACTCAGCATTGGCGAGCATACAGAGACAGTCGAGATTAGTACCCTTCCCGCACAGTTACAAACCTCGGAAGCTACCGTTGGACAGGTCATCAGCCAGAAGCAGATCACCGATCTTCCGTTGAACGGTCGCAATGTGCTTCAGCTTGCGACTCTCGCCCCTGGAGTTTCGCCGCCGCAAACGGGACAGACCGGCAACCCTGGTCGTTTCGGTACACGCAGTCTCTTCATCACGATCGACGGTGGACGCGGCAGTTCCACAAACTACGTTCTCGATGGAACCTACATTCGTTCTGTTCGCTTCAATAACATGTCGATCCAACCGAACGTCGATACGATTCAGGAGTTCAATCTTCTGCGTAACTCCTTCTCGACAGAGTATGGACAGGGGCAAGCGGTTGTTTCGATGGTCACAAAATCCGGATCGAATTCGTTCCACGGCAGCGCTTATGAGTTTGCGCGTAATAGTGTCTTTGATGCTCGCAACTACTTCGCCACCTCGATTACCAATCCTGTGAAGCCCGCCTTCAGCCGTCATCAGTATGGAGGGACTCTGGGCTTTCCTATCAAGAAAGACAAGCTGTTTGTCTTTGGTGGCTTTGAAGGTCTGCGCACAAATCGCGATACTCCCGTCTACGGTGTTTACCCGACGGCAGAACAACTGGGGACGCCTGACAATCAGCTTGCCCAAGTGCTGAATCCAACCTTCCCCACGCCACAGACGCCAAATGGAGCTGCGACGATTCTTGGTCAGTACAACTACAGCGCCACACCAACCACCACAGACAACTATGATCAGTACACGATTCGCGCGGATCAGACTTTGTCTCCGCGCAACATGCTCTTCGAGCGCTATGTCAATTTCGATTCGACGCAATTTCTTCCGTCCGTGCAGGGAGGCATTAACAATAAGCTGACCGGACGTAATGGCGTGATTGGTCATACCTTCCTCATCTCCCCTAACATCGTCAATGAAGCGCGCATCGGCTATAACATGTACTACAACTTTGAGCTTGGAGTTGGCTATCAGCCGGGGACGAATTTTGCATCGCAGGAAGGCTTGAATTACGTCACGAGTCTCACAGATCCAACACAGTATGGTCGTGCAAACGTCACGATTGTCGGTTTTACCAATGTCTTCGATAACGTCACAAGTCAGGGCGGAAGCGAAAATATTATCAGCGCTGGCGATTCGCTGAGTATCGTCAAAGGCAGACATACTCTGAAGTTTGGCTTCCAATACCAGAACCGTCGTGTCATTCTTCTGGCGGATAACAATGCTACGGGCTCTTTCACCTTTGGCCCCTGCACGGCAACGGCTTGCGACGATGCCAACAAGATCAATCCGGATACAAGCACCTACTACACGGCATTAGAGAACTATCGTCGCGGATACTGCACTGCAAGCTGTAATGGAAACTTTGGCACAACACGCGGGCATTATCGCGACAACACGTACGGCGCGTTCATCAGCGATGTATTCCAGTTCGGTCATGGCCTTACGATCAACGCAGGACTTCGCTGGGAGTACAACTCACCCTTCATTGAGCAGAATGGCCTGGAAGGAACGCTGGACCCCACAACTGGCAAGATCAAGTACAGCAAGGTTCCGGAATTTATCCCGACGGTATTCCTTCCTTATGTAACAACTGACTCAACCTATCGCCCCGGCATCATTGAGCCTCGAAAAAAAGGCTTTGGCCCTCGGCTTGGCCTTGCTTATGAACCACGCAGCGGAACAGTATTTCGTGCGGGCGGTGGTATCTTCTTTGAGAACATCAACACGAACGAGCTTCAGTTCACTCGCTACGCTGCACCGCTCTACTTCCAACAGTCTCTCAATAACGTCTTTGTCCAGAATATGTTTCCCGATCCAACCCTCGGCTCAGCAGGACTTCCGGCTCCCTTCTCCATTCGTCCGAGCAACGCTTTGCCGTACACACTGGAATGGACGGCAAGTGTGCAGCAGGATCTAGGGCATGGCGTCATTCTTGAGCTTGCATATACAGCCAGCGCAACTCGCAAGCTTTGGAAACGCTATGACCAGAACATGGATCTGCTGAGGCCTGGCTATACAGCGCCGGGAGTCAGCAATACTGCCAATGTTGGAGTGAGGCCGTTCCCTCAGTTCCAGCATGGTATTTTGACCAGCAGCAATGCTGCGACTGCGAACTTCGAAGGCGGCTCCGTAAAGGTTGAAAAGCGCGCCAAGAATGACGGCCTTTACTTTCTCGGCAGCTATCAATGGTCGAAGAATCTCGACAACAACTCCGGTGAGGTTGAGGCGAATGATACGGCATACTCGACGGACTTTTCTTTCGACTACTCCTATGCTCGCTTCGACGTTCGCCATCGCGCAGTTATCAGCGGAGGCTATGAACTTCCCTTCGGGAAAAACCATGCCTACCTGCAGCATGGCGTCGGGAATGTTCTTGCAGGAGGATGGTCGCTTCAGCCTGCGGTACAGCTACGAAGCGGATATCCCTTCTCTCCATCCCGTTCCGGCGTAACCTTCGGCACGTATACTCCGGGCCGCGTCAACCTTGCTCCGGGGAGAACGCTTGCCAGCTCCTATCTCAGCAACCGCTCCATTAACCGTTGGTTTGATGCAAGCGCCTTCGTCGATCCCGGCGGAACAGTTCAGGGAAATGTGAGACGCAATACACTACGTGGTCCTGGGACGGTGCAGTTCGATCTCTCCGCCATCAAGAGCTTTAACTTCAGAGACCGCCTCACTGCTCAGTTCCGTGCTGAAGCCTATAACGTGATCAATCACGGAATCTTCGCTCAACCAGCGGCCAACATATCGACCCCGAGTACCGTAGGAAAGATCTCTTCGACCTCTGGAGACAATCGCAGTATCCAGCTAGCGGTCAAAGTTATCTTTTAGTTCCACAACAAAACGAGGATGCCTGATAGTATTTGTCGGGCATCCTCGTTTTACTACTGCTTTCGTATAAAGAATATCTAAAACGCAATTCGATTGCGTCGAGCATCTACTTCTCGCGCCTCAAGTTCTGGAACCTTCTTTAGATCATCCAGTGTTTTGAAGTCGCCGCTCTTCTGACGATAGCTGACAATACTCTCTGCCTGTTTCGTGGAAAATCCCAGTTGCGCTTCTATCTCTCCGGCGCTTGCTTTATTAATATTCACCTTTGTCGTAACAGCAGGAAAGTTTTTTACGAGGTAATCCAGAATCTCTGTGAACTCTTCATCCGAAGCCTGTGCACCAAGACCGGCCATCTTCGTGATCTCGTTCTCCCAACCTTCACGATTCTGACCGTTAGCAATAACATTTGTCGGTGAATGACACTTGCCGCACACACGAATCAGAGTATCCTTGCCCGGACCATCAGGAAGCTTCGGATATTGCGAGGATGTCGTGGAAGCAGTCTGTGACTGCGCCCCGGCTGCGTGTACAACAGAGGAAGCAATCAGGACCCCGCTTCCCAGCGCCAGGATGCATACAGCCACTCGCATGTATCGACCCTCCATAAACCTCCTTGCAGCTAAACTGCTTAGACTTCATATCTTAGCCTGTATTTTAGTCTCAATTCCATCCAAAAGATGAGACGACTCAATTCGACTAAATATAGAGATACCCTTCAAACACTGTCAACAATTCTGCGATAGTTCATAGATGTCGAAGGCCCCACAACACTCATCTGACGAACGTTAGGATGAAACCTCTCATTCACAATCATGTAGGATTTGTCATATGCCGCCCACCCAAAAGGAGCTAGCAAAGCTGGCAGGCGTCTCTGCCGGAACTGTCTCGAACGTCATCAGTGGCTCGACGAACGTCAGTGAGCGCTCACGCCAGAAGGTACTTGAAGCCATTCGCGTCCTCAACTACCAGCCCAACCTGATCGCACGCAGTCTGCGGACCAATCGCACCCGCACACTCGGAATCATCGTTCCTGATATTACGATTCCCTTCTTCCCGAAGATCATTCGCGGAGCAGAATCCGCGGCTCGAGAACATGGCTACTTCCTTATCGTGCTCGATTCCGAAGGCAGCTCCGATCGCGAATCGGACCTGATTGCACTCCTCCGCGCTCAGCGAGTAGAAGGTGTGCTTCTTGTTACCGCCGGTGGTCTTGAGGTGCTACCGGAGCGCCTCAAGACTGCGCAGACGCACTTTCCGGTTGTCTGCCTGGACCGCCTTCCCGCTGATCTCCATATAGACTCCGTGTGTGTTGATGACACAGGGGCAGCAGAGATGGCCACCTCTCACCTGATGAGTCTCGGGCACCGTAATATCGCCATCATCACTGGCCCTCTGACGTTGCGTAACGAGCAGGAGCGCCTGCGAGGTTATCGCCAGGCGTTGCAGAGCGGTGGCATCCCAATACAGAAATCGCTGATATGGGACGCATCGTTTGAACAGGACGATGTCTCGAAACGCTGCCAGAGCGGAATGCTTCGTCCCACCGGCAGGCCTTCCGCTCTCATGGCCACCAATGGCGTCACCGGACTCGCGGCTCTGCGCAGCCTCTACTCCATGGGGCTCAGCACCCCTAAAGATTTCTCTTTTGTCACGTTTGACGAAATAACCGCGGAAGACTTTTTTCGCCCCGGAATTACCTCTATTGTGCAGCCGACCTACGACATGGGATATAAAGCCGTCGAGGTGCTTCTGGACCGCATCGAACGCGGAGACGATGCTCCACGGAAGAAGGTTCGTCTTCCTGCAATGGTGAAGGTGCGGGAATCCTCTGGAAAACCTCTCGTCGAAGTCGCAGAAACAAAACCGCGTCGTTCGGTTTCCAAAACTTCGTCAGCCTCTCGTACACGTCGCTAACAAACATCACTGTGGCTTCTGAAGCTCTTCTATTGCCCTTTGAAGTTTGCTTACATCATCAAGCACTTCAAATCTCAGGCGAAACCGCCTCTTTTCTCCCGGAGCCAGCATCTCCAACGTACCGCGCTCGCGTTCTGCCTTTCGTCCCAATGTCCTGCAGTTAGACGGTTCGAGCCCCAGCACGAAGTGATTCTCCCCAGTCAGCTTCCACTGCGCAAACTGTGGCAAAGTTGATGCATCGTAACTCAACCTGATTCCAAATTGCGGTTGATCGCGATCATTTGCAAGGACAATTCCTACCCAACCATCTTTATCGGCAGCCATGTCATGAAAGTACACTCGCTCCTGCTGATCTCGTACAGCCGGCTCAAATTCTGACCACCGCATTACGCTCTCTTCCGAAAATCGGTCGCTTGGATGTACTTCCTTCGTCGGCGCATAGATTTGAGAAGATGCCGTCAGCAATGGGTATCCGAAGTTGAAGTGATACAACATCATCAGTGGTGTCACACGCACGCCTTCATTCGACACCACATCTTCAATCTCAAGAGCTGATGACTTCAGCGAAGTTGTTATTCGCCGCTCCAGTAGCATATTGGGGCCAAAGACAGAGGACTCGCGCACGTTGCCCGCAATCTCAAAGAGGCAATCTGTGCCTTCCCATCGTTCCGACCATCGCAACTGCTCCGCTGGGGTCGTTGAAATTGGCCCATGCAGCCCAAGCTCCTCACCATCATCGATAGAAGGAGTCCCGGCCATTGTCAGTCCGCATGTCGTCAACAGGCCGCCAGAAAATGTCTTCAACCACTCCAACCCACGACTTGAATAGTAGGATGGATGAACCATTCCCTGCGGAGAGTGCCAGCAAAGAGAACTGCCGCGAAAGTTCGCCTCGTAGATATCCATCCCGCGATCCGGGACCACCCAAAACTCGAGGCCAGTTGCCGTTTTTACGCGCAACGCCGATGTTCCCCGAGCACGCCCGTCTGCGTACAGGAAAGGAGTAATCCCTCCTGCCTGCGAAAGCCTTCCGATATGACGCCGAGTTTCATCCTTACAGTCAGCGCTCATTCACGCCCTTTCAGGGAAGCTTCTTCAACCAGACATTGCGGTGCGAAATCTTCACGTCTCCACCACCCTCGATCTCAAACGCCAACACACCTAAAGCAGCATAGTACTTCGGGTCCGTATCGACTAGCATAGCCATCACATGACCATTCACAATATGTGTCAGAGTGTGCCCGTCAGCAATTACCTCAAACTGATTCCACTCCCCCGGTTTGATGAATGCTTTCAATTCATCTGAGACTCCCACCGTGCCGAGAAGTCGAGGCTTCACATTCGGTTCCGTGGCTACAACCTGCCCTCGCCAGGCAATAATGCCGCGTGAACTGTCCTGCTCATACAGCTGACCTGTATAGCGATTGTTATAGTCAAAATCAGCCTGGTATCCCGTCAGGTTCCACTTCGCATGTTTCTTGAGTAGCTCTTGATTCTTCCTGACCCGCTGCTTCTGCTGCTCACTCATCTGCGCCAACTGATCCGTTGGAATCTCACGAATCTGCGGAGCCACAAGCTTGCTGCGATATTGAACACCTCCGTTTGCACCAGTCCCCTCCAGCTTAATCTCAAACCGCAATCTGAAGTTTCCTGGTTCACCGCCGCGCCAGATGATGTTCGTTGTGCCTGAAGGATTCGCATCACTGGAGACACCGACTATCGCTCCATCTTCGACATGCCATACATCGGACGGACCATCCCATCCATTCAGGGTTTTGCCATCGAAGATCTGTATCCAGCCATTGTGATCGTTGAAATCAATCGGCTCTGGCTGTACAAAGCGACTGCCTCCAGCAGGAGGGCGAGCGACTTGCTGAGCAAACACAGGCGCAGCAAACATCATTGCGACAAGCAGACCTTCAATACGCCTCGATTTCCTCATGCTCGAACATCCTCCCACTGCCTGTTCTTCGCGGAATCCAGAACAGCATCTGTCACATAATCAACAGCCAGGCCATCACGAAATGTCGGCGCGGCCTCTTCGCCCTTACCTAATGCCGTTAGAAAATCGGCGACCTGGTGGATGAAGGTGTGCTCATATCCAATCTGCAGACCTGGTACCCACCATTGCTTCATGTACGGATGATCGCTATCCGTAATATGAATACTCTTCCAACCACGCAGTCTTCCCTCATCTCTATGGTCAAAGAATTCCAGGCGGTGCAGATCGTGCAGGTCCCAGCGTGCGGAAGCGTACTCGCCATTGATCTCGAGAGTGAATAAAGCCTTGTGTCCACGCGCATAGCGTGTCGCTTCAAACAACGCAGTTGATCCGTTCCTGAAGTGGCCTATAAACGAGCTAGCATCGTCTATGGTTACGGGCTCCATCTTTCCTGTCAGGCTATGCTTACGTTCCTTGATGAAAGTCTCTATCATCGCGGAGACCTCGGCAATCGGCCCGTTCAGCCACAATGCCATATCGATGTTGTGTGCCAGCAGATCCCCCGTCACTCCACTGCCTGACACCGACGAGTCGAGACGCCACAGACCTTCACCTCCCTGCGGTAGATCCTGTGAGATCGTCCAATCTTGCAGGAACTGAGACCGATAGTGAAAGATACGTCCGAATCGTCCCTCATCCAGCAGGTTCTTCAGCAGCGCCAGTGCCGGAACGCGACGATAGTTGTACCACACCATGTTCGGCACCTTTGCAGCCTCAACTGCATCGAGCATCGCTTTCGCTTCTGCAGCGTTGCGCCCCAGTGGCTTCTCGCATAGCAGCATCTTCCCAGCCTTAGCGGCGGCAATTGCAATCTCTGCATGTGTGTCGTTGGGACTGGCAACATCAATCAGGTCGATATCTTTGCGCTCGATCAGAGTACGCCAATCCGACTCAATGGACTGATATCCCCAATTCTCCGCAAACCCTTTTGCACGCTCGGTGTTCCTCGCACATACCGCCTTCAAGACTGGTCTATATGGAAGATCGAAGAAGCGGGGAGCCTGCAGGAACGCATTCGAATGCGTTCTCCCCATGAATCCATAGCCTACAATTCCGATATTAAGATCCTTCTTCGCCATAGCTTCTATCGATTCTCAATCCATCCATGAGCATCACGCACAGCAAGCAAAGTGCGCAGCACATCGTTCCAGGTATCAGGAGACATCATCACTGCATTTGGAAACATGCAGCCATCCCAGCAAATGTGTTCGTAAGCACGAGTTGGCTTGCCATCTTCATTGCGCATCCAAAGTCCAGCGACCTTCACAATATCCATCTTGCCGTTGGGATCATTCGCAGGGCAGTGTCTTCCCGTCTTGTCGTGCGATCCACTTCCGTGCACAGTTCCGTCATTCTGCGCGACATGAAAATCAATGGTCCAGGGGCGCAACGCGTCAGTCAGCTTACGCAGAGCATCCATCAGAACATCCTGCTGCGACCAATCGAAGTTCTCCGGCAATAGACGACTTTCCGGAGAGTTATATCCCAACGTGTACAGAAGAGAATGCGCCATGTCTGCCTGGAAACCGACCGTCTGAGGTCGCCCGACCAATTCCAGCAGCTCAATCATGTGCGTCCAGCCATGCATGCCACCCCAGCAAATCTCCCCTTCTGCGGCCAGTCGTTCGCCGTAGTTTTCCGCAATCTTCGCTGCCTCGCAAAAGGTTGCTGCGATCTTCTTCGTGTTAGCTACCGGATCCTTCGCCCACTCTGACGTACTGGTAGCGGAGTCGATACGGATCACGCCATACTTACGAATCCCCAGTTCGCGCAAGGTCTTTCCCATAGCACAAGCCTTCTTCACCTGAGCCAGAAAGCTGCTGCGCTCCTCTTCACTTCCCATGGCGGAACCGCCACCCGTCGGAGGCCACACAGGAGCCACCAGAGAACCAACCAGCAGCCCGCGACTCGCGATCCCCTCCGCCAGATGAGCGAGATCATCTTTTGTTGAGTCGATATCAACGTGCGGCAGAGCGGCAAACAGATCGACACCATCGAACTTTTTGCCATCAACCTCTGCCGCAGCCGTCAGATCCAGCATCGTATCAAGATCGATTGGTGGCTCGGAATCAGGTCCCTTGCCTACAAGTCCAGGCCACATCGCATTGTGTATCGCTGGCTTCGTGTGCTTTATTTCGGTGCTCACAGATCATCACCCCTTCACAAGCGGCGCAGCATCGGGATTGCCCGGACCAAAGTGCTTCAGCATCACCAATGGGTCGGTCGAGCTGCGATTCTCGATCACGACACCCTTCTTCGCCGCATCTGCTGTTACAAAGACCTCATCTTCGGTCGTCTCACCGAAACGAATCATCGAAGGCGTGGAGATCGTATGCTTACCCATCAGACCGTGCCCCTGCGTCACAATCACACCATACGCCGCAGCATCTTTGATCGTCACCGTCTTCTTCGGAAGCACCGTCAACTCCTTCGCCGAATAATACGATGTGCCGTAGGTCACCCACACCTCGCGATAACCGGACTGCGCCATCTCTTCCCCATCCTTCACCGGCTTCGGAAACGTCTTATTTGTGCTGGCAAACTCGGGATTCACATTCGCGTCCCAATCCAACATGCTAATCAGGTAATCGAGGTCTTTGCTGTGCTCAGGCAAGACATCTTTCGTCAGCAGGCTCCAATCAACGATGCGTCCGTCCACCTCGGACTGAAACATGGCGAACACATCACTATTGACCTGCGGCTCGTATGTCACCAGCGAGCCTGGAGCGTGCAGAATTCCCGGATTGATCTGCCATCCCTCACCCGGCACTAGGCGATAGGCACGCGCATATTTCAGGATTCCATTGTCTCCTCGGTTCCACCGCTCAAGGCATCCACGAATGTCCGCCTTTGTCGTACCCGGCTCAAGCCCCATGTACGTGTGGGGAAAGTTATTTTGGATTTGGTTATATTGAGGCGGGAAGTAATAGGCCTCCGGTTTTCCCTTCTGTCCCACCAATTTTGCGAACTCTTCCGTCTGGTGCATGTGATGTGGAATCGGCCCCAGGTTGTCGAAGAACTTGCATAATAGGTTCCACCCGCCTTCGCGCTCCATCACATCAGAACCCAGCAGAACATCGCCCGCTGCTTCCACTGCATCCTTCAACAAGAAGGACTCACCCTCTTTCGTCTTCACGTAGCTGAGTCCCTCATCTGGCAACGTCTCAGGACCATTCGATGCCTTCGTTGTTGACGAGAACCAACGCTCGTTAATGCCGCCGCGATGCCCCCCGAATGCATAAAGATCGTCTGGATGCAATTTCAATCTTCTGCCCGGAATCATGAACGATCGAGGCACCCAGCATGGAGCCAGCCTGAGAATTCCGCCACCCATGTTCACAGCTTCTTCAATACTCGCTCGCTTGATCATTCTCTTCCTCTTGGACTACCTGGTTTCAGTGCTCGATACCAATTCCAAAGGAGTACAGCGTGTTGTCATGCGTCACGAAAAACACATGGCCATCCCCAACTGTAACTCCCGCCATCAGCGCATACGTTGGAACCGCTGTTCCGCTTGTGTAAAGTTCCTTGCCATCGGCCGCATCCAGCACCAGCAGCCTGGCTGGCGTAGAAGCGTTACCCTGCGCTAGCGCAAGTACAAGACCATTCGCGATCACGGGCGGAGCAGGATTCACCATTCCTTTAGACACCCACTGCGGCGTGAGAGCCATCTTTCCATTGTTCTCTTCCAGCTTGAATGCCACGATGCTTCCCTGCGCGGTCGCTCCATTACTCGTTGCGAATTTCGCTGAAGCATTTACCGCACCATGAATCGAAGAAAAAATCCACGTCGTGTCAGACGTAGTATCCTGCCACACTGCAAGCGCATCAGGAGCTTCTCCCAAAGCTCCACCCACTGAGGGCGTCTCTGCCAACACCGTATGATGGTCCTCTCCACCCGGCGTCCCCCCATCAAGCAGAACAAAGCTGCCGCTCTTGCCCGGAGCGACAACCAGCCTCTTCCCCTTGTATGTAAACGACACGGGAGAGACATTACGCAGCGGCCCTTCAGCCTCGTACCACGCCTTCACCTTTGCATCAGGAGTCAACGCAACCAGACTGTTGGAGTGAACGCCCTCAGCGTTCGGGTTCGCACTTTTTCCCGTCACCACATAAGCCACATCGTCTCCCAGCGTCGGTCCGATTGCCGCCAGCAACGGAACACTCTTCGAGTCATATGACGCCATCGGATAATCAGACGATGCCATATTCACCATGTAGAGCGCGTTCTTCCCACCAGCACACGCAGCGCTTGTCGTCGTGTACATCACCGTACCGCCCAGAGCCAGCCCCTTCGAGAAACCAACCGCATGGGGCACAAACTTTACCGGCGATGCGAAGTCAACCCCGGTCGTAATTACCTGTTCATGCAGCGCGCCATCCGGTGTAAGTACGTAGATTCCCTTCAGTCCGAATCCACCACCACCAGCGGCCACTCCGATCCTTCTCTCATTTACCGCTAAGGGGCCTTGCGGCGGCGCAGGCTTCTGTCCTGGCGCCCTGCGAGCGCCAAAATTAATGACCAGCGGAGGCTCCATCGTCATGGCAAGATTCGATGCCCCACACGTGGAAGGCGCGGCATCATAATGTTTCTGCCACAAGATCTTCCCCAGCTCCGAGTCCACCGCATACACATTCTGCCTGTCCGACCAGATCACAAAATCCTTGAAGCCCTGCGAATTAATCAGCCTCGGAATAAGCAGCGGTTCGCTGTAAGAGCGAAAGCCACCCGCCTCTTTTCCGAGCTTCAGCTTCCAAAGAAATTTGAACTCTCCGTGGAAGGATTCTTTAGTAATACTCTTCTCGGCCTTCTGCGCACCGGCGCGACCAGCGTCATTGCGATTCGTGCTCCAATACCCCAAAGTCTGAGCATGGACCTGCATCACACAGAGCACTGCACCTGCAATGCTGAGTCCGAGCGACACGGCTGACGATCTTTTCATGCTGACGTTTCCTTTTCCAGGCACAACAATCCACCCCAAGTCTCACAGCACTTACTTGATTCCGAAACAGTAAAGTGTTCCATCGAATGTCCCGAAGATGACACGACCGCCAGCCACAGATAGCCCCGCCTGATGCAGGAACGACACGATCTGATCTCCACTGCTATAGAGTTGTTTGCCCGTCTGTGCATCTAGCACAAACAGCTTCGCGGGCTTCGATCGTTCAATTCTCTGCTCTGCCGAGTACAGGCCACCTTCGATATCGTTGGTCTGGCCAGTAAACTCTCCACCTGCAAGGACGAAGACCAGCCCATTTGCTATGACGGGAGGCTCAGCCGTCAGCATATCAATGGACTGCCACGCTGGCGAAAGCACCGTCTTTCCAGCCTTTTCCTCTACTTTGAAGGCAAGGATACCTCCATTTGGAGTAGGGCCATAATTGATGGGGAACTTCATCGTCGTCAGCCCTCCGTTCGGAGCCAACACCCACTGCGTGCCAGCAGCATCCTTCCATGCAGCAAAGCTTCCCCACGTCCCTTCCGTCTGAAAGTTCACATTTGCATTTGCTAGAAGCTCTGACCGGAACAATGGCGTCTGATGATCCGCTCCTCCCAGCGACTTGCTGTCCAGCATGAAGAAGCGTCCTTCCTTCCCGCCGCCGACAAGCAGGTCGCGGCCTTTATACGGAAAGACCACTGGAGTCGTATTCAGATCAAGATCTCTCTGCGTAAGCCATTTATAGTTCGAAGGCGTGTAGTAATCCTTCAGCATCAATGTGTCATTCGAGAAGGTATAAGCCTGAAGGCTAGTCGAAAGCTGACCAGTCTTCGCGTCATACGGATGGTCTCCCGATTCAAAGTAGATCGTTCCATCGCTGCCAACCGCAGGCCCTGCCGTTCCCCAGAGCCCGCCCTGCGGCGGCGAAGACACAGTGACCTTCTTCGTGACAGTGTTGTAGGCATACAAGGCGTTCGGAACTCCACCGCATCCCTGCCCAGTTATGGTAAACACAACACCCTTCACCAGATTCAATCCGTATGGCTTGCCATAAACACCTGGCAGAATCTGCACCGGAGCTTGCGTCTCTTCCCCGGTAGCCGGATCGAGCAGGTGCAGATATCCATCCGTCGTCATCACGTACAGGACACGCTCCCCTTCACCTGCCGGGGTAATCACCGGAGTGGCGCTCAACGCATTCGTACAGATAAACCCACGGCCCTCACCCTGCTCCTGCGGCTGATCCGAGACCCACTTGAGCTTCTTCTGCCACACCAGTTCTCCCGTGTCCGCATCGACGACATAGACGTCGTTCGAGCTACCGGCAAATATGGCGACGGTCTTAGTTCCGCCTTTCGCGTTGATGCCCGAAACGATCAGAGGCTCGCGAAACGACTGCATCCCCATCGTCTTGTTGTCGGTCTTCAGCTTCCAGAGTAGCTTCAGCCCCGCAACATTCTGGGGCGTGATCTTCGTTTCCTCACGCTGCCAGGCATCTCGTTGCGGGCTGTAACTGCTTGTAGTCCACTCTGGCTGTATGGCTTGCCCCCATGCGGGCATGATGCAGAGCATCGAAAGAACTAGGGCAGCACAGATCTCTGCCCCTCGAATAGAGTGCGAAGGAACTGTCTTGCAGCTCCTGTAAGAGACTTCCGGGCGGTGGATCGTTCGAAATATGAGACGTCTCATTTCGAGAGGATAGTACCGACGACAAGCGAACCCTGTCAAGCATTCCTCCAGATTTTACTGATCTATCAAGCGCACCCAATCTTTACTGGTCCACCTTTACTCAAAGGTCATTCGCCACACTCAATACTGTTGTGCTCCAGCATCCTGAACGCGTACTCGATAGACAGACGTGCGCGCCGTAACATAAAGCGTCTTCATATCATCGCCCCCAAAGGCAACATTCACAGGCGTCTCTGGAAACTCGATCCTCTTCAGTAGCTGTCCCCGTGGTGTATAGACCGCAACCCCTTTGCACGCGATGTAAAGGTTTCCGTTTGCAGCGACACGCAGACCATCCGGCGTACCTTCGAGATTGCGAATCACGATGCGCTCATTTGATGCATTGCCATTTTTGTCGAGATCGTAAGCGCGAATGCTCTTTTCCTGAGAGTCCGCCACATAAAGGATCCGACCATCCTGCGTCAGTGCTACTCCATTAGGACGCTGCATCTTTGCGATCAGCGTTACCCTGCCCTGCGGGTCGACATGATACAAACCATTGAATGAAAGCTCGCGCTCCTCAAGCACTGCAAGCGAAGCTGGATCAGAAAAATAGACCTGTCCATCGCGTCGCACGACTACGTCATTTGGGGAGTTGAGTCGTTTACCTTCATATTTCTCAGCGACCACAGTCTCGCTGCCATCAAGATTTGTTCGTACGATACGATGACCGTCGCGCTCTGCCGTGTAAAGCCGTCCCTGTACATCCATTGAATTGCCATTTCCCGCATGGGTGTAACGACGATAGACCTCTGGCTGGTTCAGTTTTGCGATCTTCATCGTGCGAGAGTTGTAAATATCGCTGAAGAGAAGATAGCCTCCATCCTTCTTTACCCACACAGGTCCTTCCACAAAAGAAAAGCCCGTTCCAACACGCTCAACGCCTGATCCCGAAGCAACCGGAGGAGGTGGAGGTGGCTCAATCTCCAGCGCCAGACGCCAGGTCCAGGAGGTTCCGGGCTTGATCTTCACCAAACCAACCCCGGTATTCAATGAATTTTGTATGCCGAACCACGGCTCCGGACAGAAATACCCAACGCTTGCTCCACCATATGCGTTGGTCCGAATCAGCGGCTCGGGCAATGTTGTGGTTGATGTCTGCGTCAGCCGAAGCACCATTCCCTCAGGATCGATGATGCGCGAAAACGGTTGGCTCTTGTATCCAGCCAGCGGCAATGCAACACGCGCATCAAAGCTACCAAGTTCTTCCGGAATATAGAACGAACGTTGCTTCTGTTCTCCACTTAAAACCCCCACAGAATTACGCAGCATCTGCACTGTATTCTGCGTTTCAAAAAGCATTTTGGCGGGATCTGTAGCTGGAAGAAACGGCAGCTTGAAGCCGATGTGATTCCCGATGGAAAACGGCATCAGCTCGGTGTTGGAGTCATCTGACTTCACGACATAATCAATCGTGAGATGCCCGTCGATCAACTCATAGGTCGCGTCGAGATGAAACGCATACGGATAGAACCTTCGTGTCGCATCCGATGCTTCCAGCTCTACCGTTACGCGAGCGCTGTGTTCGTCGGCAGTATGACTCACTGTCTTCCACGGAAGAGTACGTGCGAATCCATGACAGATCATAGGGTAGCTCTTTCCCATTGCGGTATAAGAACCCATTCCGCAACTTTCCTTCGGCACAGTATCCGTTGGGTATTGTGCTCCGACAGCAGGCCACAGTAACGGACCTTTCCCTTGAAAGCCAGTCTTATGCTCGTAATCTCGCGCATGATAAAGCAACTCCACCTGTTTTCCCTGAAAAGTAACTTTGAAGCTGCTTAGCTCACCCCCCTCTGTCGGAGCGACGGCAGCTTCTGCGCCAGCGACGTTATCGTGCAGGACAATTACCTTTGGAGAGTCCGGCCCAGATGCATTTTCCTCAATGACGGTGTAGCGCATCTGGGCGAACAACAGGACCGAAGAAGCTCCCATCCATGCAATCGCAAGAAGAGGCAAATGGATTCTCACTTGGCAGCCCCCTTTTCATGATCGAGCAGAGCAAAGCTGAAAACTGTGGTGTTGGTGGCGATTGCGACATACTGCTTGCCGTCCACCATATATGTCATCGGTTGTGCATTGATGCCTTCCCCGGTGTTGAAATGCCAAAGAGTCTTGCCGGATTTTGCATCCAGAGCGACGAATTGACCATTCAATTCACCTGAGAAAATCAGGCCGGTTTTAGTCGAAAGCAGACCACCGCCAAGCCCCATGTTGCCTACACGCTCCTGCTCCCAGACGAGCTTACCTGTAATCAGATCGAGCGCTCGCACATAAACCTTCCAGTCCGCGTTATGCAGCAGAACATCTCCTCCGGCACGGTACTGAAAACCTCCCGGGCGGAAGGTCTCTGTGTTCTTCGTAGCTAGACCGCAGCCTTCCAGAGCAACCACATAAAAAAGATTCGTATCGCGGTTGTAAGCCGGAGACATCCAATTCGCTGCACCGATCGACGAAGGACATACCTTCGTTCCTGTCAGGCTCGGCTCAATTCCAGGCACGCGGATAGGACGACCTTCCGCGGTCAAACCGCTAGCCCAGTTAAGTTGCGTTACAAACGGTACTCCATGGAGAAATTTTCCCATTTCACGATCGAGCACATAGTAGAAACCGTTGCGATCCGCCTGCACCAGCAACTTACGCATCTTGCCTTCATACACAGCATCCACCAGCACCGGCACTTCGGAACCATCCCAATCCATCATGTCGTGCGGAGTGAACTGAAAGTACCACTTCAACTTTCCGGTATCCAGATCAATCGCAACCATGCATTCGCTGTACAGGTTATCGCCCATACGCACATCGCCATTAAAGTCAGGGGATGGATTTCCCAGTCCTAAATAGTAAAGATTCAATTCCGGATCGTAACTCCCGCTCATCCAGGTAGCAGCCCCTGCATGCTTCCATGAGTCACCAGCCCACGTCTCGTTGCCGGGTTCGCCTGGTTTAGGAATCGCATCCCAATGCCATAGCTTCTTTCCTGTATCCGCGTCGTACGCCTCCAACCAACCATTCAATCCACGGTCTCCAGGAGCTACACCAACTATGACCTTCCCCTTTGCGATAAAGGGAGCAGGTGGTGCCGAATATCCTTCAGTCGTCTCCGCAATCTTTACCTCGTAGACCACGCTGCCAGTCGTCGCATTCAAGGCGATCAGGTAATCATCCGTGGTGAGATAGTAGACGCGGTCCTTATAAACCGCGGCACCTCGCTGTGGCCCCTCGCGATCCTTTACCTTCACAAGCGGATGATGATGATCCCATATAAGTCGCCCGCTCCTGCCATCAATCGCATAGAGAGCATTCGGTTGCGTAAAGTACAACACGCCATTTACTGCAATAGGAACGGATTGCATCGGCGCGCCGCTATTCACATGAAAAGCCCATTGCGCGACGAGCGAGTGAATATTGGATGGCTTAATCTGATCCAGTTCACTGTTACGCTGGCTGTTGTAGCTTCCGTTATAAGTCAACCAGTCCTTACCGGGTGGCTGTAGAAGCTGTTGCTCTGTTACCTGCGCGAAAAGCGATGATGAAAGTATCAGCAGAAACGCAAGAGCCCTAATCCTCATCGGCCCACCTCGCCGTCACCTTCGACCTTTTTATGCAGATTGACAGTTGCCTGCTTCGCCAGCATTGCCAACAGGTCGTTGTACTCTTCCCGACTGAGTACCTTGTCGTAGTTATGAGGCATAAGTGAAATCTTCGACTCCTCTACTGATTTCAACTCCGCACGGTCGAGCAGATGCAGGTGATTCTGATTATCGAGAAGCTGGATCGAAAAATTATCCTGGTTTTTCGCGACTCCTTCAATCGTCGTTCCTTTGAGCGTCACGACCTTCACGGGCTGATATCCCGTAGGGATAGGACCATCTACCGTCAGCGCCTCTTTCATGCGCTTCAACGTAATCTGCGCTCCTATATTGGAAAGATCAGGGCCGATTGTCCCACCCTCACCATTAATCATGTGGCATTTCACGCAACCACCCTTGCCGGAAAAAACCTGCTTACCATGTGCAACGTCTCCAGGTACATCGACTTCAGAGGCCGAACTACGCATCGCCCGTATAAACACAACAATCTTCCAGATGCTTTCATCAGGAAGATTCAGCGCCGGCATTCCTGTTCCTGGAATACCATGCTTGATCGTGTCGTAGAGTGCGTTCTCACTCAGCCGAAAAAAACGACGTTCCCCCACCAGCGCAGGAGCGCGCTCCCCTTCGCTCCCGTCCATCCCATGACATGTCGTACAGGTTTGATTGAAGATTGCATGCCCTTCCGCTACAACTTCAGGTCCGTGACCAAAAGGATTCTTTGGAACAACAGACTGAGCTAAAGCGTAAGAAAATGCTCCGACCACTAAAAATGCAGAATAGGTAAAACGCATGCGCATTAAAAAACAACCTTAAGAGCAAGTTGGATGATGCGTGGATCGTTTGCTGCCTGAATCTGTCCGAACGAAGTAGCTGAAGGATTTGCCTGAATCGGGCTCTTCGCCCTTGAACCACTATTATCCGTTGAAAAGTTCGCGTGATTGAAAGTATTAAATAATTCACCCCGCAATTGCACCGAAGTTCTCTCTGTAACAGGAATATTTTTGAAAACTCCCATATCCCAGTTCCAGAATCCTGGACCAAGAAACTCCCCCTTGCCAACATTACCGAAGGTCCCCGCTGCTGGTAGTGAAAACGCTGCGCGATTCAGCCATTGGCGGCATGCGGTGGTAACACCAACACAATCACCCTTCTTATAAGCCCCGGAGCCTGAATATACAGCACGATCAGAGCCGATACCTGTCTTTGACTGATCTGTTCCAGACGTCAAATTGAGTGGAGCACCAGATTCTCCAGTAAAGATTCCACTCAACTCCCAATTACCTACAACATGGTGAACAAAAGGGTTTGCTTTTTGTAAAGCCGGGGCCTTCCAGACATAGGAAGCAACAAATACATGAGTACGGTTAAAGTCCGAAACTCCACGATCATATCTGCGAAAATCCGGGCTTGTAACCGGAAGGACATAGTATCCGGAGGTCCCAAAAGTGGCTGCGTCCGTGTTATACGGCAGCGTGTCTGTACTCTTCGAGAAGGTATAGTTTGCCAGGATGGTTATGCCATGAGAGAGTGGCTTCGAAAGTGTGAACTGGGCAGAGTGATACCAGGAGTTCCCCGAATTGCTCTGCTGATAGATATTTGAGAACGTTGTTGCCGGAGGGGTCGCGCTATTACAGGTACCTCCCAAGTTGTTATAGCGACGTCTTTGATCGGTCGAAAGATTACAGGCGCCGCCGCTGGTTGACGTTGCATAGTAGATGGCGGGGTTCTGCTCTAACGTCACCGTCATGTGCTGACCACGTGAGCCGACATAAGCAATACGGCTTAGAAAGCCATATCCAAGATCCTGCTCAACACCAAGATTGACCATGTAATTACGTGGCGTAAAGAACTTATGACCCGGGTCCCATGTGAATATCTGCACCGGCGATACAAATTTCGCACTTGCATCCGGAGGAAATTGAGCAGGGAATGGATTCGTCACTCCCTGATACGGATTGCTGAAATGGCCAACCGGCGTTGTGAGCGAAACTGTCGCACTGAACGGAGCCGCGCCAAGCATACGATTATTCGAAAAAGCGGGAACACGTGAATCATAGAAAATTCCGAACCCACCTCGCAGGCTCGTTTTCCCTTGACCGAACACGTCCCACGCGAAACCTACACGGGGCGCAATATTTCTATAGTCCCCCGTGATGCCATCGACTGGAACTCCCGGATCCCCCGAAAAAAGTAAACCTGCTGGCGCATTCGGGAAACGCGTCGACCTGGTTCCCGACGCAATGTTCTCCACATGAAAGACCTGGTTCTGCGAATAAAAATCATGCCAGACGCGTGAAGGCTCATATCGCACTCCAAAGGTTAATGTCAGCTTTGAAGTAACTCGCATCGAATCCTGCGCATAGCCATTCAACGCCCAATAGCGATTTTTTACATGTTGTCCATTCGCCTGGCCAAAGGTACGCATGCGACCGAGCATGAAGTCCGCAAGCGCATTCCCTGTCGTGTCACCAGTAAATGAAAATGTCCCGGGAAGACCCAGCACATTCACCATGTTCAATTGATCTTTTTCGAACACCCCACCAAAGGAAAAACTGTGCTTCCCATGCACCCAACGAATATCGTCCAACACATAAAAACTCGTGCGTGGAAATTTCGCTGTTGGATTGGCTCCTGTCGAGAAATAGCTGCTCACACCCAGGCTCTGAATCTGCTTTGGGACATCGGTCGGCTGATAGATGCCCACTCCGAAATCCGCGACATTCGGAGTATCTGGAGGAGGCTGGCGAATGGACACGATGCGCGAAAATGCAAAACGAAAATCATTCAAAAGACTTGAATTAAAGAAATGCATCTCCTGAATCACTGCATTATGAGAGCTGATCGTCGATCCCTGGCGATATGCCAATAGGTTCCCGCCAAAACTTCCAAGATTGTAAAAACGATCATAGTAATAGCGCCCCGTAAGCTTATCCTTCGACGTGATGCTATGGTCACCACGAGCGATGTACTCATCGAAGTTCTGCAGAATTCTCGTACTGTAGAAGACCTTGCCCGCCGGATCAGTCGTATGCGGTAGGTAATCTAACAGCGCGGTGGATGCGGGATCGAAACAGTTGGGATCAATCTGGTTTCCTGCGAATGTTCCCCCATTATCGGGATCTCTGATTGCAGTAGTCACATTCGAAAAGTTTCCATTCCGATTCGCCTCTGTTGGTACAAAGGCCGTTTGGCCTCCCTGATTACTGCGAATTCTCGTTCCCTGGTACCCGCCAAAGAAAAACGTCTTATCACGACGTATAGGGCCGCCAAAGGTTCCTCCAAATTGATTGCGCTTGAGCGGATCGACTGTCTTTACCAGTGTTCCCGAATTGTTCTGGACGTAACCGAAGTAGTTTGCTGCATTAAATACCCGGTTACGCAGAAACTCAAACGCGCTCCCATGAAACTGATTCTTCCCTGACTTCGATACGATCGAAACGACACCACCCGCATTCTGGCCATACTCCGCACTGTAGTTGCTGGTTTGAACACTGAACTCCTGCAACGCATCCGGAAATGGAAATGGCTGGTTGATATTACTTATGATGTCGATGTTCGGAGCGCCATCCAGGTAATAGCCTGTCTGGTTCTGACGCGTGCCATTGACTGAAACTGTAACAGCCGCTGGAAACGTCTTCGCATTTCCCTGGTCAGCATTATTAGAAGGCGAGATCACCGCACCTGCAACCAGCGTAGTCAATGCTGCCGCATTGCGACCGTTGAGTGGAATTTCAACCATCCGCGTCGAGTCCACTACTTCTTTCAAGGTGGGGGTCGTCGTATCTACCTGCACAGCGTCCGCATTGATGCTTATACTCTCGGTAGCCGTTCCAACAGTCAATGGAACATCGACCGTAAGGCTCTGGCTGGCCTGCAGCGTAATGCCTCTCTGAAAAAACTTCTTGAAGCCCGTCATCTCGACCGAGAGTTCATAGGCCGAAGGCTTGAGCGATGGAACCGTGTAGAAACCGTCCTGGCCGCTGATGGCCGTTCGCGTCTGCCCTGTTCCGACTTCTACTATCGTGACAGTCGCTCCAACGATTGCGGCTCCCGTAGGGTCAGTAATCTGACCGTTGATTGTGCCGTATCCTTGACCCCATCCTGTACACGTCAGCAGGCTCAAAAAAAACAGCACACAGATTCTGGTAAAAGCCCGTCCTTGCATAAGTCATCCCTCCTTGATGGGGATACAACTTTTGCGCTTTAAACCTGTTTCCTTTTGCCGGAACACCGGAATAACCTCGATAAATCGAGACCGAAACCACTCCTGATTCCCGGACGGCAGAACACAATAGTCCTCCCGATGGATTTTTTGCAAGAAAAATTGGACTACTGGTCCTACCGACACATCGTCAGACCATTTCTTCTTTTTCATTGCATTTACTCAGAGGTATGCTCTAGAGTGTCACCCGCTTGCGGAATATTGAATTGGAAATACATCCTAGTCTCGCGCCATACAGAAACCGAGATATCAGGGGAACTCATGGAGAAACTGCAATTGCCTCAGATGGAACGGCGTACTTTTCTCAAACTGGTTGCAGCGGCATCGGTTAACGCTGCAGAGCTTGCAGTAGCTACCCCGACACAAAATATTGCGATCATCGTCGATCAGGACTCTCCGATAACTGCGAGTGAACCGGTCCAATGGGCAACGGGAAAATTACGCCAGACACTCTCCAGTAAGGGCATCACTGCCAGTTCGACGATGCCTACGACCGCAGGCTCACACATAATCGTCATAGCGTCCGTTACATCTAAACTAGCGGCGTCCTTCGTCAATCTTCCTCAGATCTCCACACCGGAAAGCGTTGCCCTCATCCCTGGTCGGGTCAATAGCTCCTCCGCGGTTCTCGTCTCTGGCATCGACACTCTGGGTATCGTCTACGGCATTACCGAGCTTGCAGACCGCGTCACATACAGCAACGACCCCGTGACTGCGCTTCATCTACCTCAAGTTGAAGTCGAATCCTCACCCAACAGGGTTCGCAGCGTAATGCGCGCCTTTTGCAGCGAGATTGACGATAAGCCCTGGTACTACGACCGCTCCTTCTGGACAAACTATCTTGACGATCTCGTCACCAACCGTTTCAATCGCTTCAACTTTGCGCTTGGATTTGGTTACGACTTTCCGAAGGGCGTCACTGGGGATTACCTCCACTTCCCCTACCCCTATCTCCTCGAAGTACCCGGCTTCACAAATGTCCATGTTGAGCCTGCACTGCAGCCCGGCGAGCGAGAACGTAATCTCGAGACGCTGCAGTTCATCGCTGCTGAAACCGCAAAGCGCGGTCTACAGTTCCAACTCGGCCTGTGGACCCATGCATATGAATGGACAGACAGCCCTCATTCCGATCATCACATCGCAGGCCTGATGCCTGAGACACACGCACAGTACTGCCATGATGCCCTGGCGATGCTGCTCAAAGCTTGCCCTCAGATCACCGGACTTACTCTTCGCGTACACGGCGAAAGCGGTATCCCCGAAGGAAGTTACGACTTCTGGCAAAAGCTTTACGACGCTATTCCTACTGCCGGCCGCACCATCGAAATTGACATGCACGCCAAGGGCATCAACCAGATCATGATCGACATGGGACGGAAGACCGGCATGCCCATCAAGATCGGTGCAAAATATTCTGCCGAACACATGAGCCTTAGCTACCATCAGGCTGACATCCGCGAGCAGGAGATTCCACGAGCAGACCGCATGGAATCCGGTCTATTCAATGTCTCGAATGGCGAACGTCGCTTTACACGCTATGGATACGCCGACCTGTATCAGCAAGGAAACGGCCTCGATGTTCTATACCGTCTGTGGCCTGGCACGCAACGGCATCTGCTCTGGGCAGACCCTGCGTTGGCATCCGGCTTCGGTCGCAGCGCACACTTCTGTGGAGCCTCTGGCATAGAGATATGTGAACCTCTCACCTTCAAAGGTCGCGAAGGCTCAGGGCACCCAGGAGGCCGTTGTGCTTATGCCGATCAGTTCCTCACTCCAAAGGGAGGCGACAACAACAAATATGCATATACCTATCGCATCTGGGGAAGACTGCTCTATAACCCCGAGGCCAAACCTGAAAGCTGGCGGCGTTATCTGCGTAAAGAGTTTGGTTCCGCCTCTACGTCTGTAGAGGTCGCCGTAGCAAGTTCCAGTAGGATTCTTCCGCTGGTCACCTCGGCCTATCTCCCCTCGGCAGCGAATCACTCATACTGGCCTGAGATTTACTCCAACATGCCGCTTGTCGTCGACAGCGAACGCTCACCCTATACCGACACCGACAAGCCCTTCTGCCTTGCCACCTGCAGCCCGCTAGATCCTCAACTCTTCGCTCCCATCGGTCAATACGCAAAGGAATTATTGGATGGAAAGTTGAGCCCCCGTTACTCTCCTATGGAAGTCGCTCAATGGCTCGAGAATTTTTCTATCACTTCAGGCAAAGCGCTGGATAGCGCTCGCTCAACTGCTGGCAGACAGGCAGAGACGAGTGAATTTCGTCGAATAACAGAAGACGTACTTATACTGAGTGGTATTGGCAAGTTTTACGCCGATCTCTTCCGCGCGGGCACGTTCTATTCCATTTTTGAACAGACCGGGGATGCAGAAGCGGGCAATCTCGCCCTCACACACTACCGACAGGCTCGTGCTTCATGGGTAGCCATGGCAGAACGAGCAAAGACTGTCTACATGTCGGATGTAAGTTATGGCAACATCCCGCAACGCCACGGACACTGGATCGACCGCATTCCTGCCTTCGATACCGATATCGCCGCGATGGAGAAAAAAGTCTCTGAAAAGAAACCCCAGGCAAAATCTGCGACCGCTGCCTTGCAGATCGTAAAAGCGCGGACCATTCGTCCTATAGCCAAAACCGCACACAAGCCAACAGAAGCATTTCATCCCGGCGCTGAGCTTCCCGTTGCGATCAACATCAAAACACCTGTGTCAGAAGCCGTTCTCTGGTATCGCCACGTCAATCACGCAGAGCGTTGGAAGTCCGTTCCTATGACAAAGTCAGGAACTGGAAACTATCAGGGCGCAATCCCGGCAGACTATACCAACTCCCCATATCCTTTGCAGTATTACTTTGAGCTGCGAACGTCCAAGGCTGCATGGTTTCATCCGGCATTCAACGATACACTTTCCAACCAGCCCTACTTCGACATCTACAAGCGCAGCTAAATTTGTCTTCCATCTATCAGAGCATTACGGCAGGGTCGCTTTGCTTTCGATCCGATAGACCACTTGTACCGGCCCAAAGATACCGGAAGGAATGGGCTGAAGATTCTCCATATCCTGCATCTGGAAGCGATCTCCATACTTCGCTTTCAGCGCAGTGTAATCACGTGGAGGTTGACCTGCCAGCTCATTGATAGCCGTGTTGTAAATGCGAATCTCCAGCTTATTCTCACCCGTGGTTATGAGCTTTGCAAGATCGAGTTCATACGGCGGGTGCCACAACGATCCAACCCGCTTGCCATTGAGATAGACCACTGCAGCTTCACGGATAGGCGCGTCATACCATGCGCGCATACCGTTCTTACCTGCGCCCTGCGTATCCGACACGGCCTTGCCCTCAGTGAAATGCAGAAAGACATGTTGGGCACGTTTTGGGGCTATCGCTTTGAATGTTGTGCGATATCGTACCTCACCCGAATAAAATTTCGTGGCATCCTCTTCCGTCCAGACCGTCCCGCTTTCCGTGCGTGTCGGTAACGGCGCAGAGCCTCTGCTCCCCGGAAACGCCGCCGACCAGTGTGATAGTTCTATCGGAGTTCCAGTCTCCTTCATCATGACCTGCGAGCTTGCTCCCTTTTCTGCGGCGTCAGATAGAACAAGCAAGCGCGATCCATACGGCTCCAGAACAATTGCCTGCTCTTTCCCTCCCGCCTGCCGTGTACCATTTTCCGGGTTCCACCACTCGGCATGGTGATACAAACTGCTCGTATGAAGAGGAATCGTCTGAGACTCTGCGGAGGTATTCGCAATAAAGTACACATCAGCATTCTTCAGGCGGCGATGCAGAAATCCGATCGCGCCGTCTCCGCCACGAACATCGAAATCCGGCTGGATCGTTCGTTCGATCGCAGCCGCAAGATCCACTTCGCTTTCAACATGCACGGAGGCTGCGACCAAAGGCTTCATCTCATCCTGAATCTTTGACGTATCCTGTGCGTCCTTCAACCCCGGCGCCATCGAGGGAGTCGCTCCGACAAAGATCACCTTGCCTCCACCACGCACATACTCCTGCAACTGGTGGGCCGCTGCCAAGCTGATGCGATGCGTCGGTGGAACCACCAGAAGAGGATGATGATGGAGATCACCTAACGCCGCGCCATCGACATAATCCACGTTATGTCCAGTGTTCAGAATAGCCTTCATCAGCCCCTGCGATATCTTCACCTTCATCGCATCGGTCACAGAGACCTTCCCCGGCTCAAACTCTGCCTGGGCATCATCCTCCGGCAGCAGCAGCGCAACATCATTCGCAGGCTCCCCCTGCCGAAGCATCCAGCTCACGCGTTGCAGATAGCTCGCAACATCCGGCATCACCGGCCACCACGGGTTATGCGCATTGAAGACCGCAGCAGCATAAAGCGAGTATCCTGGCTCGGTCGCATAAGAAGGCGAATAGGGCCAGCCATGACCGATAATCTGGTTGACTCCCTCAACAAACATGCGGTCGGCCTCAGCCTTCATATCCAGCGGCGTCGCACGAAAGGCAGGCGAGTGCAGCCACGTCCACGTCTCCGCCGAGGTGATGTTATTGCTGAACAGATGATTCGCCGACGAGGTCCAGCGCGTGAACGAGAAGCTATTCCACTGCGGCCCCTCTCCCTCCGGAAGATGCGGGACGCGCTCATCGCTGAGCGTTGCCGCGGGCACGCCATAGGTCTGCGAGCGAAACAGCGTATGGTGCGCCGTAGCGTACTCCGTCATGGGCTTGAGATAGTTCTCCCGCACCAGATCGGAAAGCGTTACACCCCAGTCGTGCCGAACCTCCTCGGCCTGTGGAGTACCTCCAGCAACCAACTCCGGAAGATGCGGAATCAGATCGTAACCACGCCGCTTCTTGAACTCTTCCGGAAGTCGCAGCGTCCAGTCGCTTCCATACACCTCAAGCGAGTCGGAGAAGATGGCATACGGGGGCACATCGTTGAAGCCTCCCAGAAGCGCATCTCCCACCGCACGAAGGTGTGTCTCCGTCGCCTCGGGCGACATGTGGTCGAGCACATATCCTTCCCCGCCCACTGCAGCGCGCTTCACCGTCTGCTTCGTATGGCTGCTGATGAAGAGCAGAACAACCTGCGACTCACCCGCAGCAGAAGGAAGCGCACCGACGTTCTTCGGGAACTCAATCTGTTTTGCTGTCGCGGCATCATAGTGCTGTGGCGTTCCCTTAGCAACAAAAGCCGCAACCGGAGTATCCCCCGCCTCCATCTCCGGCAATTTCTCAAGAGGTAAGGAGATGGCAACGACCTTCAAGCGTCCTGCAGCCTGCTCAATCGGAATATGCGGTCCGCCGAATGGCCATCCGCTGCCCAGCGTAAGATCAACACGCATCCCCAGTGCGCGTCCCTGCTGCTGAGCATAGCGAAGCATCTCCACCATCTCGGGCGAGCCATAACGCAGATTGCGAATTCCCTTCTGCGGATCATCCAGAGCCAGCGGATACACCGAGGCCAGCTCAAAGCCTCCGATGCCTCCCTCGTGCATCTCGCGAATCTCGCGTGCAATCTCATCCTTCGAGACTGCCGGGCCAAACCACCACCATCGCACCATCGGACGCGCATCGTTCGGAGGCGCGGCAAAAACCTCTCGTAGTTGTTCCACTGTCTGCACTGTCTTCTGCGCGTGCAGATCCGCTGGGCAAACCACTGCTGTCATCGCAGCGAATACGGCAAGAGTTAATCCACTGCAACGAACACCCACGATGCGATTCATCCATCGCTCCTGAACTACGAAAGTCGGTTCACCCATGTATAGATCTCCGCTGCAAACGCAGCAGACTCCGGAGAGCACTCGGCTTCGAGCGCAGCAAGCTGCACTGCGAAGTTGCCCAGGGTTGAGCTCTCCGTGGAACCACAGCACACCTCCAGCCCCGTTGTCTCGGCCGTAAGCTGATTGAGCAGTGCGTTCTGCGAACCGCCGCCCACGATATACAAACAGCGCAGCTCTTTGCCAGTGTGATGCTTCACCCGCGCCAGCACCTCAGCGTATCGCGCCGCCAGGCTGTGCATGATCAGCGAGACCATCGCGGGCGCTCCTGCGGGAGATTCATCCAGCGGCTTCGCTCCCTTTGCAACTAACTGGCGATTGATGCGCGTCGGCATCTCTCCCATACGAAGCAGCTCGGAATCATCCACGTCGAGCAGCATCTCAGGTGCAGGCAGATGCTTGCACTGGAGCAGCAGTTCCGCAATCCCCGGAGCAAATCCCTGCTCCGCCCACACACTCTCGCACTGCTTCAGCAGCCACATGCCGTTCACATTTCTGTGGAAGCAGTTCGCTCCCCCGGCAGCGCCCAGGTTGGTGAAGTTCTCCTCACGTGCCTCCGCACTCTCCACCGGCCTCCGTGTCAAGGCTCCCACAAGCGACCACGTCCCCGAGCTGATATAGGCCCAGTCATCGCCCAGCGCCGGTATCCCCGCAATCGCCGAGGCCGTGTCGTGACACGCGGGCGCAATCAGCTCCGTATCTCCGAACGCGGCCAACTCCTGCAACGACCCCTTCAATTTACCGAGTCTGCTTCCTGTCGGAACGATGCGAGGAGCCAGATCCATCACAAATCCTGCCGCACGAAAGATCTCCTCGCTCCACCTGCGCGAGTGAAGGTCGATCAGCTGCGTGTGCGTCGCATTCGTAAACTCAGCGACCGGTTCGCCTCCAAGCCACGTCAGCACATACTCCGGCAGATTGAGCCATCGCGTCGGAACATACCCGGCCTGACGATCCGCATAGAGCTGATACAGCGTATTGATCGCCATCTGTTGGATGCCGGTGATCTCGCGTATCCGCTCCGCCGGAATGTGCGTGTGAAGTTCTGCCTCAGAGCGAAGGTTGCGTTCATCGCGATAGCAGAACGGCTCCGCAACAGGAGCACCCTCACTGTTCAGACGAACATAATCCACCGCCCAGCCATCGACCGCAATCGAGCGAACGCCCTCCGGCGCAAGCTCCGCGGCCTTCCGCAATCCCTCGTCGAGACCGGCAAGAATACGCTCCAGCGGCCAGTGCAGGCCATCCTCGCGCTGCACCGGCCCATTGCCGAAGCGATGAACCAGTTGAATCCGCGGCTCGCCTTGCTGCCATCGCAACAGACTTACGCGGCAACTCTCTGCCCCGAGATCGATTGCGATAGAGGCCCGAGCATCCTTTGGTTGACGAGGCTCCGAGGCCCCGCTCATCGCAGGTATGCCTCCACCAGTCCACCGTCCACCGGGATGATATGCCCCGTCGTGCAGCGGGTCAGAGGCCCAGCGAGGAACATGATCGCCTCCGCGCAATCCTTCGGGTCAATCGGTGTGTGCGTCAGCGTGCGCTCTGCGTAGAACTGCGCCAGCGCATTGCGAAGCTCGTCGTCGCTGCTCGAATCGTTGAATGGAATCTTGTACTTTGTCAGCGACGCCTTCACGCGATCACGCGGGAACATCGTCGATCCCTTCACCACGGTCGCCGGACTGATGCCGTTCACACGAATCTTCGGAGCCAGCCCCACGGCAAGCTCGCGCACCAGGTGGCTCAACGCAGCCTTGCTCACGTCGTAGGCCTCGCTTCCGCGCTTCGCCACAACTGCATTGGCCGAACTCGTCAGCACCACGCTCACATCCAGACCCTGCGCCTTCAGTATCTTCTGCGCCTCATCCGCCAGCAGGTAGTTTGCCGTCACGTTCACTTCAAGCGTAAGCGCCCACTGCGCGTCCGTGATAATGCCGTCCGGCGACGACGGAAACATCGCAGCCGTGTTGATCAGGATGTCGATACCGCCAAACTGCTTGATCGTTGCTTCAAGCGCGGATTGGATCGCCTTGCGGTCGCGGATGTCGATCGAGGTGAAACCAACAGCTTCCTTACCGGCAATCGCTTTGCACTCCTCGGCCACCTTCTCCGCACCTGCGAGATCGCGGTCGGCCACAACCACATGGGCTCCACGCTCCGCTGCAATCAAAGCAACCTGGTGACCGATTCCGCTTCCTCCACCGACAATCAGCGCAACCTTGCGGCTAAGCTGTTTCTCCGGCGGCTGGCGGCGTATCTTCGCCTCTTCCAAAGCCCAGTACTCGATCCGGAAGGCCTCGCTCGGAGGCAGAGCAACGTAGTTGTCGAAGACCGTGAACTGATCAGCCGAGGCCGCAGGACCGGCCTGCGGAATGTCCTGCGCATCCACGCCGTGCCCCAACGCGCCCGCGCCCTGCATCACACCAATGGCGTTGATGTAGAACTCGCCCGTCAGCCTCGCCTCGGTCTTGCTTTTGCCGAAAGTGAACATGCCCACACCGGGCAGCAGAACCACTGTCGGGCTGGCATCGCGCTGCTTCGGAGAATCCGGAAGCGCGTGCGCCGAATAGTACTCCGCATACTCGGCGCGATACGTCTCAAGCGCCGTCTCGATGATCGCCGGAATATCCTTCGGATCGCTCGACGGCTCCCACTTGAGGAACATCGGACGAATCTTCGTGCGGATGAAGTGGTCCGGGCAGCTTGTTCCCAGATGAGCCAGCTTCTCCGCGTATTCGGAGTTCACAAACCCAAGCACCTGTTCGGAGTCGGTGAAGCTTCCGATCCAGCGCTGCTTGCGTGAGACCGCGCCGCGAAGATACGGCATTACCGCAGTAGCAATCTTCACACGGTCGGCGTGCGACTCCACCTTCGCCCCGCCGAAGCTCTTGTGCCCTTCCTGCTGCGCGTGACGCTCGATGAACTGCCCAAGCTGGTCGATGATCGTAATCGTATTCAGATAAGCATCGCGCTGCGTATCGCCCCATGTAAACAGTCCGTGACCGCCCAGAACAACACCATCGCACCCCGGCGTCTCCTGCACGATCTTCCGCAGCATCATCCCCAGTTCAAAACCCGGACGCTGCCATGGCAGCCACGCCAGCTTGTGGCCAAACTCCTTGTTGAACTCCTCCATCTTCTCCTTGCCGTTAGCCGAAGCCGCCAGCGCAATGCCCCAGTCGGGATGAAGATGATCGACGTGCTCGAACGGAAGAAAACCATGCAGCGGCGTGTCAATGGAGGCCGCGGTCGGATTATTGTTGAAGGTCACCAGGGGATACAGCGCCACCATCGCATCCTCTTCCGCGACGCCCTTGTACTGCTTCTCCAACTGCAGCAGCCGGTCGAGATAAAGCGTGGCGAAGCCAGTGCGCTTGATACTCCCCAGATCACCGCCCGATCCCTTCACCCAAAGGACCTTGACCTTCTCTCCCGTAACCGGGTCCACCTCTTCCAGCTTCGAGCTTGTATTTCCGCCTCCGAAGTTTGTAATCCGCAGATCCGAGCCAAGCAGGTTACTGCGATACCGCAGAAGCTCAGGAGCATCCAGCTTCGACGCAACCGCCTCGTCCCACTTGTCTTCCAGAAACTTCAGTTTTTCATTCGCCGCCGCCATGTCATCTCCATTCGGAATTTCGACCACTATCTTTCCACACGAAGGACCAATACGGCAAATATTTCCCTACAGAAATGAATCGTCTCAATTGAAACACCACCGTGTCCCTGGCAAGTCTGCTAGGAAACAGCCTCTCGTGTCACCAGGCGATGGCTCACATAGTTGTAGGGAGGCACAATCTGGCCCTTCAGCAGCGACAGCCCAAGCTGCATCAGGTTCGGGCCATATGTATTGATCTCATGCGAAACCGACGCAATCAACGGCGACGAAGGAGATTTCATCTCCTCCAGAGCCTCCTTGATGCAATCCTGCCCCACCACAGCAATATGCTTCTGACGCTTCAGCTTCTTCGCCGCGTCGATCGCCCCCAACGCGCTGGTGTCAGTCGCGGCAGCAATCAGAATCGCACGGTCCTTCGGGTGTTTCTCCAGGTAATCCTCAATCAGCTTCGCGCTGGTCTCGCGCATACCGCGACCATCCAGCCGCAGGAATGTCCCCTCCGGAAGCCCCGGCAACGCCGACCGCACCGCCTCGAACGCGCCCGAGATTCTTCCCTGCACCAGGATGCCGGCCTCCGGAAGGTCCAGCCCGATCACCCGGTCCACCTTGCCCTTCCACTCCAGCTGCGCGTAGCGGGCCAGCACCTCGCCCGCCTCGACGCCGACACGATAGTTGTCCACCCCAAAAAATGTCGCGTTCGGATGAGGAATATCGATCGCAATCAGCGGAATATTTGCGGAGGCCACCTTATCGCCGATCACCGCCGCAACCGACTGCTCCACGTTGAACTCGATAATCAGGTCCACACTATTGCGGATAAACTCCTCCGCATTCTGCACCGCGGTCGCCGCATCATAGCGATTGTCCAGTTCGACCAGGTCCACGCCCGAGGACGCCGCCGCATCGCGCAGGCTCCGCGTCACCTCTTCGGAGAACGGCATATCCGCACTCTGTCCGCCAAATCCGAAGCGCAGCTTCTTCGGGCGCATCACGTGGCGATACATCCCATCCGGCGCCTGCGCCAGATAGCCGCGGTGCACCAGCGTCTTCAGCACGCGATAAACAGTCGTCTTCGAGATCCGCGTGCGCCGGTGGATCACCTCCAGCGACATCGGCTTGTTCTCTGCCTGTAGAAGTTCGAGAATGTCCAGCGATTTCGAAAGAACCGGGATGAGGTAAAGACGCTTCGATGTCTTGGCCAACGAGTACCGCTCCTATATAAGGGTCGGGACTATTATTACCTAATTCAGCGCTCTTCCCTCTCGAAAAGCCTCAGGCGTAGCTCGAAACCGAATTCCTGTTCTTTTCGGCTCTTTCCTTCGCGATGCGCTCCACATACCCGCTCTCGCGAAGTTGCTGTAGAGGATCACCGGCCAAACCACGCGCCTCGCGCCACGCCCGCACGATGGGGCGAACATCCGTCCAGAAACTGTCGCGGAACAACTCCTCGGCCTCCACCAGCCTGCACTCGTCTTGAAGCGCGGATAAAGTTTCGCGGTCGATCAGCACAGCACGGGCATACAACTCCTGCGCAGTCACCACGCTCTGCACCATCGCCTCCATCTTGCCTTTCAGGTTATGGCTCTGGTCGATCATGTAGGCGATCCCCGCCGTCGCCGTCGCAGGAGCGCTCAGAATCTCATGGAAGATGCGGAAGACCTGGTACGGATCGATCGAACCAATCGTCAGGTCATCGTCCGCATACTTCCGATCATTGAAGTGGAAACCTCCCAGCGCATCCAGATGCAACAGCCACGCCACAATCTGTTCGATATTCGTCCCGTGATAATGATGCCCCGTATCCACCAGCACCTTCGCCCTCGGTCCTATCTTGCTGGCAAGGTGCAACGCCATTCCCCAGTCCGCGATATCCGTGTGATAGAAGGCAGGCTCGAACGGCTTGTACTCGATCAGCAGCCGCTGCCCTTCAGTCGTAGCGGCGTGCATCGCTCCGAGCACCTCCTCCATCCATCCGATGCGGCGGCTGATCGACTGCGTCCCCGGATAGTTCGATCCATCCGAGACCCAAAGCGAGATATCCTTCGTCTCCAGCGCGCGGCCAATCTCCACCGACTCCAGCAGATGGTCCAGCGCGATCCTCCGCACCTCCGCGCTCGGGCTAGCAATCGAACCGTACTTGTACTCCTGCGACTGGAACAGGTTCGGGTTGATCGATCCGGACTTCACGCCGTGCTGCTTTTCAAGCCCACGAATCTTCTCCACGTCGGCCACGCCGTTCGGCAGGTCCCACAGCACATGCAGGCCGACCGTCGGACTGGCCCCGGTCAGACGGTTTACCTCACCGGCATCGGCAAACTTCTCCTCGATACTCGTCGCCGCAGCGCTCTGCACGAACTTGCCGAAGCGCGTTCCGGTGTTGGCAAAGCCCCAGGAAGGGATCTCGATATGAAAACGGTCCAGTGCCTTCCAAACGACATCCTGTCTCGATCCCACGTTTTTATCCTGTCCCATCCGCCCTCCATGTTCCTTTTCCGAAAATAAGTCTCTATTGGAATATTAAATAATGCAAGTTGTACTTTTCCTCGAAACGCATCCCCGGACAATATCCTGCAATTCTCCGCCACCTCCCACCGGAAAACAACGAAACGATCCCATTCATCTCAAATCATGGCAACCGCTTCGCCTCAGAAGATCACTAAAATAACCTCCAGTGGAGACCTCTTCGATGAAGCATTCCCTTCGCCTTGTCTCGACCCTCCTGCTCTCCTCTCTGCTTCCGGCAAACCTGGCCGGACAGGCAGCAGCAGGCCCTTCTCCGGAAGACAGATCAAAGATCCTCTCCTATATCCATTCCGGATGGGACACCCTCTCACGCTCCATGACCAACTGTCAGTCCGTCACCGACACCAAGGTCACGACTACGCCCGTCCTCTATCTCCCCTCGGGCATGGAAGTTCCTCCCGCCGTAGCGGCCATGCAGCGCCAGTGCAAGGTTGAAGTACGCAATCTCCCACGCAAAATCGCTCACATGGGCGATCTAACCGCCGCCGACGTGAAAGAAGAGGGCTTGCTCTATCTCCCCAATCCCTACATCGTCCCCGGAGGTCGCTTCAACGAGATGTACGGATGGGACAGCTACTTCATCCTCCTCGGCTTGGTCGCCGACCACCGCACCGACCTCGCGCGCGGCATGATCGAAAACTTTTTCTTCGAGATCGAAAACTACGGCTCCATCCTCAACGCCAACCGCACCTACTACCTCACCCGCTCGCAGCCGCCCTTCCTCACCTCGATGATCCGGGAGGTCTACGAGCATCCCTCAGGACACCCCATCAGCCGCTCCTGGCTCGCCCGCGCCTACGACTACGCCGCCCGCGACTACAAGGTCTGGACCTCCGCCCCGCACCTCGCCGGGGACACCGGCCTCGCCCGCTACGAAGACATCGGCTCCGGCCCTGTGCCCGAGATGGCCGACGACAGCACCTACTACCCCGACGTCATCCGCTGGCTCCTCGACCACCCTGGCGTCCACACCGACTCCCTCCTCGAAGCCCCCGATTCGCCCACTCCCGCGCAAGCGGCTGAGTTAGCCAAAACAAGCTGCGACATCGCCGCCTCCCACGTCTGCGCCTCCGCGCACGTCAACGGACACCGCCTCACCGCGGCCTTCTATCGCGGCGACCGCGCCATGCGCGAATCCGGCTTCGACACCAGCTTCCGCTTCGGCCCCTTCAGCGGATCGACCGACCGCTACGCCCCCATCTGCCTCAACAGCCTTCTCTACAAGTACGAGCGCGACATGGCTCACTTCGCAGCCCTGCTCGGCCGCCCCGCCGAGGCGGCCGAGTGGAACCGCCGCGCCGACTCCCGCAAGGCCGCGATCAACAAATATCTCTGGAATCCGAAGACCGGCATGTTCTACGACTACGACTTCGTAAATGGCCACGCCTCCACCTACAACTCCCTCGCGGCCTTCTACCCTCTCTGGGCCGGACTCGCCTCGCCCTCACAGGCCGCCGCCCTTCGCCTGCACCTTCCCCTCTTCGAGCGCGTCGGTGGCCTCGCCATGAGCGACCTGGACTCCGGCACCCAGTGGGATCTTCCCTTCGGCTGGGCTCCCACCACCTGGCTCACCGTGAAAGGTCTCGCCCGCTACGGCTTCACGGCGGATGCCCGCCGTATCTCTTCCAGCTTCTCCGGAACGATCCTCGACAACTTCCTCCGCGACGGCACCATCCGCGAGAAGTACAACGTCGTCAGCGGCTCGGCTAACGTCGAGGTCGCCACCGGCTACAAGAGCAACGTCGTCGGCTTCGGCTGGACCAACGGAGTCTACCTGCAGATGAACCAGCTCTTAGCCAGCCCCGCAAAACACCGCGCTACCCGTTCCTTCTACGAAGACAAGGATGAGTACGACCTCGATCCCTCGACCTACCAGCTCCGCATCGACGCTCCCCTGCGGCATTCGTACCTAGTCACTACAGCCAAGTCCTTCTGAAGAGAAATCCGCTTCGCTTTGAAGGATGCTCAATGACAGGCCTGCACATCCTGAAACTGCCCTCCCGGAATCGCCACGGCGGTCATTCCCTGAGCGCACGCCAGAATCTTCTGGTCCAGCGGATCGTTATCCAGCGAATCTGTCGGGGCATACGTAAGCGTGCTTCTCAGCGAAAGAAACCGGTCGCTGAGCTGCTGAATCATCCCGTTTACGTTCTGCAACAGCGATAACGCCTCCTTGTCGGACTCCGTCGTCGCCATCGCTGAAGCCATCGCCATCCTGTTCTCCGCATTCCTGCGATACCCGGCCACCCAGCTCTGGTCTACAGGATTCCCCGTCCGCACGGCATTCTCGACCGCGCTCCTCCACTCCCGCACCACCGTCATCTGCTCCACACCAGCCCGTAGAAAGTCCCGCGAGAACCCCTTCTCCTGCGGCGCGGCAGGCGCAGGCGGCGTCGAAGCGGGAGCAGCCTGCGTCACCTGGATCGTGGCTGCAGGAAGCGTAAGCACAATATTCTTCCCCTGAAACGCCAGCGACGACTGCGTTACCCTTGCCAGCCCCTCTATCTCCACATAGGCGTGCCCATTGCGATAGATCACCTGAACCTTGCCGTCATACCCGCTCACCGCCAGGTCCGTGCTGCGAGCCGCCTCCTGCGCCGCTCCCTGCGCCATCGCAGTCGAAGCCACTACCGCAAGCACCACTGCCATCGTTCGTCCCAACACGCCCATACCATCCCCCATGCCAACCATGATGCACCTAAGACCGCTCGCCCGCCGTATCATTTCGACGTATGCCTGACGAAGAAGTCCTCTCCCAGCTCATCAAGCTCGAACCCATCTTCCACCGCTTCGAGCACCTTCAGGGGCGAGCCCCCAATCGTTCCGACTTCGCGTCCCTTGCCGCTCCCGAGTTCTTTGAGATCGGAGCCTCAGGCCGCCTCTACACCCGTGACTTCATCCTCGACACCCTCGAAGAGCGCTTCCGCAACCCCTCACCCGCGCCCGACCTCTGGAGCACCTCTGACTTTCGCCTCCTCCGCCTCGGCTCCAACACATGGCTCCTCAATTACCTCCTCGAGCAGGAGCTTCCCTCCAGCCTCCGCACCACGCGCCGCTCCACCATCTGGAGGAAGTCCCTCGACGACTGGCAGATACTCTTCCATCAGGGAACGCTCCTCTGACTGCCAAAGGAACCCCATCAAACCTTCGCGAATAAGCACTTTGCCCTACCAGCCAGCTTTCCGCCACCCGGTAAAATAGTTTTCAGGGAGAGCGATCTCCCGACGGCTTTCGATCCGTCGCTGCAGCAAGTACGGACCTAACTTTTGTTTTGAAGACTTTGCACAAGTACACCGGGAGGGGATACGGTAGAAACACCGTCCCGCGGCAGGCCATCTTCCCCGCTATGAAAAATGGCCCACTACAGAACCTCAGGAGAATAAGAGCAATGTCGAAGCTGACCCCAGGGAAACTCGCCGGACTCAAGTCCGTATCCGATTCGCGCGGCGTCATCGCCGCTGCTGCGATGGACCAGCGCGGCTCCCTCCAGAAGTCGCTGGCCAAGGAACGCGGCGGCGCCGCGAATGGTCACGATCTCGAAGAGTTCAAGCTGCACGTCACCGAGGTCCTCACCCGCCACGCCTCCGCCATCCTCCTCGACCCCGAGTTCGGTCTCCCCGCCTCCCATCAGCGCAACGGGAAGGGCCTTCTTCTCGCCTACGAGAAGACGGGCTACGATGCCGCCACCCCCGGCCGCCTGCCCGACCTGCTCGACGTGTGGAGCGTCCGCCGCCTGAAGGAAGCCGGAGCCGACTGCATCAAGATCCTCCTCTACTACACTCCGTATGAGAAGAGCGCCATCAACGATCACAAGCACGCCTGGGTCGAGCGCATCGGCGACGAGTGCCTCGCCCTCGACATCCCCTTCTTCCTCGAGACCGTCGGCTACGACGCCGAGGGTGGCGATGTGAACACCCTCGCCTACGCGAAGAAGAAGCCCGACGTCGTCTCTGGCTCAATGGCCGAGTTCGGCAAGGCCCGTTACAACGTCGATGTCCTCAAGGTCGAGGTCCCCATCGAGATGTCCTTCGTCGAGGGCACCAAGTCCTTCAAGGGCGAGAAGGCCTACACCCGCGCCGAGGCTCTGCAGCACTTCCGCGACGCCGAGGGCATGACGCACAAGCCCTTCATCTATCTTTCGGCGGGTGTCTCGAACCCGGTCTTCATTGAGACCCTTGAGCTTGCTGGCGAGTCCGGAGCAAAGTTCAACGGCGTGCTCTGCGGTCGCGCTACCTGGAAGGAAGGCATCCCGGTCTTTGCGAAGCAGGGAGCGAAGGCCTTCCGCGAATGGCTCGAAACCACCGGCGTCGAGAACATCGAGAACGTCAACAAGGCCTTGAAGTCGGCAACTCCGTGGTTCCACAAGTTCGGAGTCGACAGCCTCGAAGCCCTTGGGTAAACATCCAGAATCAACACAGCAAATCAAAAGCGGCGGATCATATGATCCGCCGCTTTTCTATTCTTTCAACTGATATAACCTTGCATCGTCTGTAAATTTACTGCTCTCGAAAAACCAAACTTGAAAAAAAAGAGCGGGGCCGACGGGATTGCAGCCCCGCTCCTGCGAAAAATCAATCTCTATGTCAGGGTCTCGCTCACACGGGCACGGTAGCGAAGATGGAGCTTCTCCATCTCGATATGCACCTGCTGTCCGTTCTGTTCGAGCCGTTCCGTCCATCCTTCGATTACCTCGATGCACGCATGATCGATATAGCGAAGACCGGCACAGTGAACATGCACCGCGTTCTCCGTACTAATTCGATCGAAGGCCTGCGTCATCCGGGGAATCGCGAGGAACGTGCCTACCCCTGACAGGTGAACATGCGTCTCTCCACCTTCCTCCTCGACGATGCGCGTCTCCAGATGCGTGACAGTGTAGAGCAGCCGCAGCAGCGACAGCGCCACTCCAACCAGTACTCCGGTCAGCAGGTCGGTCGCGACGATCGTAAGCATAGAAGCGAAGTAGATCAGCACCGGCATCTTGCCGAACCGTGCCAGCTTCCTCACATCCGAGGGTTTCACCAGCTTGATGCCAACGAACACCAGTACCGCCGCCAGGCTCGCCGTCGGAATCATGCGCAATACCGATGACAGCGCCGCTACCGCAAGCAGCATCCACGCTCCATGCAGAATCGCCGAGCGCTTCGTCTCCGCACCTGCCTGCACGTTGGCGGAGCTGCGAACAATCACTCCAGTCATCGGCAACGCTCCGACAAAGCCGCAGAGAAGGTTACCAACGCCCTGCGCCGCCAGCTCGCGGTCGTAATTCGTCTTCCAGCGAGTCTGCATCTGGTCCACCGCGGCAGCGGAGAGCAGAGTCTCCGCGCTCGCGATAAAGGCCAGCGCCAGTGCCGTCCCGACAATCGCCGAGGTCGGAATCCCATGCAGCGCGCTCAGGCTGGGCAGCGAGATCATCTGCCCCAGATTCTCGGGAACCTTCACGCGGTTGACCCCAAGATGAAGCACCTGCGCCAGAATCGTCGCCGATCCAATCCCGAGCAGAGCGCCCGGAATCAGCTTCAGCTTCGCCGGGCGGAACCTCTCCCACAGCAGCATCACCGCCATCGTCACCACGCCGACCAGCGCCGCGGCCTCCTCCTTGCTTCCGTTCAGAGGAAACAGACCGCCGAAGACCGCATCCCACATTGCAATGATGTTCGCCGGTCCGCTGTGCAGCGGAGCGCGGTCGAGCACCACATGGAACTGCTGAATCACGATCAGGATGCCGATGCCCGCCAGCATCCCATGAATCACCTCCGGAGAGATCGCCCGGAACCAGCGCCCCGCCTTCAGCAGACCAGCCACCAGCTGGATCGCTCCTGCAATCATCAGCAGCGGACCGAGCGCACCGATGCCATGCTCCCGCACCAACTCGAAGACGATCACGGCCAACCCGGCCGCCGGACCGCTTACCTGCAACGGCTGTCCGGCAAGAAACCCAACCACCAGACCACCGATCATTCCCGTAATCAGGCCCGCAGCAGGAGGCATCCCAGAGGCCAGCGCGATGCCCATGCACAACGGCAACGCGACCAGGAAGACGACAAGGGAAGCGGAAAGGTCCTTCATGAACGCCCCCTTCCCTGCGGAGGTCTCTTTCGCAACGTATCGAAGATCGTTCGACATAAGCTCTCCCTTAGGCAATCTTCAGTTCCTGTACGTTTGCGCCCATCTCGTCGTCCGACAGCAATGGACGGAAGCATCCCATATCCGAATCGAACCGCTGCACGTGACCGCAGCCAATGTCGTACATCCATCCGTGGATGCGGACGTCGCCCTTGCGCAGAGCTTCGTCTACTGCGGGATGCATCTTCAGGTTCTGCATCTGAGTGATGACGTTGGCCTCGGTCAGCAACCGCAGCTTCTGGTCGAACGACATCGACATCGCATCCGAGAACAACCGCGTCAGCCACTTTGTCGACGGCCCCGCGTGCTCCAGCCAGGAGCGCACCTCGGGCATCGACTCCAGCAGCTCACTCTCCAGCAGACCCTTCATCGCGCCGCAGTCCGAGTGGCCGCAGATGACAATGTCCGCAACCTTCAGAACACGCATCGCATACTCGATCGTCGCCGCGACTCCGCTGGCTTTTTCGTTCGGGGGAGGGATAAGGTTGCCGGCATTGCGGCACGAGAACAGCGTTCCCGGCTCGCTCTGCGTCACCATCTCGGGATGAACCCGGGAATCGGCGCAGGTAATAAACAGCGCCTGTGGCTGCTGTCCGCCAGCCAGACGCTCGAAGAGATTCGAGTGCTGTGGATAGATGTTGGAACGGAACCGCACATATCCATCAAGAAGTTGCTGCATAGACATCTCCCTCGGCGCACCGCCCTAAAAGGATTGCGGATACACCTTTCAATCGTTGCTACAGACACGCCAGGACTGAGACTGAAGGTTTCGGTACAACACAGAAACCTCCGCGGATGCGGGCTTTTCAGAGGTAGAAAAAGCCTGCAACGCCTGGCGAAGTTGAACGGGAAAGATTATGCAGTGGGAGGAGCGCGGCCAAGTCCGGGAGCGCGAGGAGCGCTTCCCAGTGCCAACACGTTTTCACGCGCCAGCAACTCGATGACATGCTCAGGAACCGGCAGGATGAACTTAGCCGGAACAACAGCAATCAGCGGGGCAGCGAACGGACCACCCCGAGAAACCTTGGTTACGTGATGATCGGAAGACGATGCGACGACCGCATGTTCCGCCACCGTATCGACGGCGGCCACCAGTCCGGTACGGTCACTCCGCGAACCAGCGCGGCGTGAACCATGCGCCGGAATGTGCGAGTAGTTGACCCGCGTGTGGTGCCCCATCCGGTGACCGTGCATGACACCGAGAAAGCACAGCAGGTTCAGCCCGACGAAGAGTGCGCCGAGGATCAACCTGTTCGAAATGGCTTTCTGATAGTTCATAAGCGATCTTAGACTGGAGTCTACCGTAGTAGACGGAGAAGTCAACTAAAGGGTGCGTAAATTTTTCCGATAAAGATAAACCCCTTTAAATTTTTGAGGCGGCCATCGCGGGCTAAATCGTTCGCCTTCCGCATGATGACCGCCTCGATCTCTACTCCCACTCGATGGTTCCAGGTGGCTTCGAAGTAATGTCGTACACCACGCGGTTGATCCCCCGCACCTCGCTGACGATGCGGCTGGAGACCGTCCTCAGCACCTCGTACGGCAACGGAGCCCAGTCGGCCGTCATGCCGTCCTCGCTCTCCACCGCGCGAATGGCGCAGGTGTAAGCGTAGGTACGCTGGTCGCCCATCACGCCGACGCTCTTGACCGGCAGCAGCACGGCAAAGCTCTGCCACACCTTGCGATAGAGCCCCGCGGCCTTGATCTCGCTCACCACAATCTCATCCGCCTCCTGCAGCAGCGCCACGCGGTCCGGCGTCACCTCGCCGAGAATGCGCACCGCAAGCCCCGGTCCGGGGAACGGCTGGCGTTCCAGGATCTCGTCCGGCATCCCGAGATCGCGTCCGATGCGGCGAACCTCGTCCTTGAACAGGTCGCGCAGAGGCTCGATCAGCTTCAGCTTCATGTTCTCCGGCAGGCCGCCGACATTGTGGTGGCTCTTGATCGTATGCGAAGGCCCATGCACGCTCGACGACTCGATCACGTCCGGGTACAGGGTTCCCTGCACCAGCCACGCCACCTCTTCGACCGAGCCCTTCTCCGCCTGAAAGATCTTCGCGGCTTCGTCGTCGAAGACCGCGATGAACTCGTTGCCGATGATCTTGCGCTTCTTCTCCGGGTCGGTCACTCCGGCAAGCTTCGTCAGGAAGCGCTCCCCGGCATCGACCGCGACCACGTTCAGCCCAAGCCCTTCGCGCATCGTGCGCTGCACCTTGGCGAACTCGTCCTTGCGCAGCACGCCGTTGTTCACGAAGATGCAGGTCAGCCGGTCGCCGATAGCCTTCGCCACCAGCACCGCCGCGACGGACGAATCCACGCCGCCGCTGAGGCCGCAGATCGCGTGACCGTCGCCCACCTGCGCCTTGATCCTCTCGACTGTCGACTGGATGAAGTGCTCCGGCGTCCAGTTCTGCTCGGCCCCACAGATTTCGAGGCAGAAGTTCTTCAGCAACTCCATACCCTGCCGCGTGTGTGCGACCTCGGGGTGGAACTGCACCGCCCAGATGCGGCGCGCCTCATCGGCGATGCCGGCGACCGCATTGGACGTCTTCGCTGTCAGGTGAAAGCCCTCGGGCAGCTCCTTCGCCTCGTCGCCGTGTGACATCCACACCTCGAGCGTCTGCGGAAGACCGCGAAACAACGCGGTCTCCGCAACCACGCTGACCTGCGCATGGCCGTACTCGCGCGCGGGAGCAGGCTCGACCTTGCCGCCGAGGTGATGCGTGATGAACTGCAAACCGTAGCAGATACCCAGCACCGGCGCTCCCAGCGCGAGCACTGCCGGATCGGCCTTCGGGGCGTCCGCGTCGTACACCGAGCTTGGTCCGCCCGAAAGAATCACGCCCTTCGGGTTGAGAGCGCGAATCTTGTCGAGAGAGGTGGTGCAGGGCAGAACCACCGAAAAGACGTTGAACTCGCGAATGCGGCGAGCGATCAACTGGGTATACTGCGACCCGAAATCAAGGATGACAATCGTTGAGGTGTCCACGTTACCAGTGTAAATGCAGCCTGCTGGGCGCGATTATTCCGTGGGGGAAGGCTCGTAGGCCCACCACAGCTTCAGGTACGCGAGCATCCGGGCCACATGGAAAAAGTCCGATGCGATGAAGTAGAGCAGCGAGACGAAGATCCACCACTGCCGCAGAAACTCCGGCGTCGCCACGCTCTCAAATGGCACCGGCGTCGCCGAAAAGACCATCGCCAGCACCAACAGCGCGATTTTCACGATGCCCAGCACCAGATTGACCTCCATCAGCTTGCCCTTCACCGGCCCCAGGCGCATTGCCGCAATAAGGCTCGCCACCGGCCCGAGATTGCGAAGCATCGCCAGCAGCGGGGCAACGCTGAGGAACCAGCTCGAGATCAGCCACAGGGTAAACAGCCCGAGCGTCGAGACGATGGCCAGAGCAAAATAGCCCACCAGATTCGGCTCGCCGCCGTGAGCAAGCGGCCCGGTCACGGTCACCTCTGCACCCCAGCGCACGCAGGCAAACCACAGCAGAAACGTCCCGGCCAGCGCGATCACGCGGATCAGCTGCAGCACCATCACGGTCAACGGCCTCGCGTGCAGACGGCTGTCCATGCGCCGCAAAACCACCGTCCTGCCCAGCGACGACCACACCACCCACACCGCCAGCAGCAGAGGAGCCACCCACACCGCGGCGCGACTTACAGGAGGCCACAGGGCCTGCGTTGCTTCGGCCAGCGTCGCGGCAAAGCGCATCGGGTCGAGCAGGCTCATGGACCTCAGGGCCTCGGTGTTCAGCTGCACGCCGGACAAAATCCCCTTCGCCACATGCAGCACCAACACCAGAGCCGGAGCGCCGTATAGCCAGCGCCACAGGATCTCCAGCCCGGTCAGCGAAGGACGCGACCAGCACTCCGAGAGCGTACGGACGAACGACTGCGTCCCGCGAACCGAACCGTCCGCCGCAATCTCCAGGCCGCTTCCGCGTGTGGACTCCATTACTTCACCACGAGATTAACAAGCTTGCCGGGAACCACGATGACCTTCACGATGCTCTTCCCTTCCACGCGCGCCTTCACCTTATCATCAGCCAGCGCGACCGTCTTGATCGCCTCCTGGTCGCTATCCGCCGGAAGCTTGATGACATTCACCAGCTTGCCGTTCACCTGCACCGGCACCTCGATCTCATCCTCGCGGGCTAGCTCTTCATCGGCCACCGGCCACGGCGTGCGGAAGACCACTCCCTCTTCGCCGATCTGCTCCCACAGTTCAGACGCAAAGAATGGAGCGAAGGGAGCGAGCAGCAGGATGAGGTTGCGGATAATCTCCGCGACCGCAGCCGGAGAGGCCTGCTCCGCATCGATGGCGCTCTCCGCCGCGACGGTCTCGTTGATCAGCGACATGATCGCCGCAATCGACGTGTTGAAGTGCCAGCGTCCGCTGAAGTCCTGCGTGATCTTCGCAATCGTCTGGTGCAGACTGCGCAGCAGCTTCTGGTCGACCTCGGTGCGGCCCACGATATGTGGCTTGCGGCCATCGCGCACCACATCGACATACTTTGTCGCAAAGCGGTAGACACGTCCGAGGAAGCGGCTGATACCGGCAACGCCCTCCTCCTGCCACTCAAGGTCGCGGTCCGGCGGCGCGGCAAACAAGGCGTACATGCGCGTCGCGTCGGCGCCGTAGCGGGCGATCATGTCGTCGGGCGAAACCACGTTGCCCTTCGACTTCGACATCTTCGCGCCATCCTTGATAACCATTCCCTGCGTGAACAGGCGCTCGGCAGGCTCATCGTTGTTGATCAGCCCGAGGTCGCGCATCACCTTGGTCCAGAAGCGCGAGTAGATCAGGTGCAGAATCGCGTGCTCGACGCCACCGATGTACTGATCGATGGGGAACCAGTAGTTCGCCTTGTCGCTGCTGAACGGAGCGGTGTCGTTCTTCGCGTCCGTGTAGCGATAGAAGTACCAGCTCGAATCGACGAAGGTGTCCATCGTGTCGGTCTCACGACGAGCAGGACCGCCGCATACCGGGCAGGTCGTATTCAGGAACTCGGGAACGCGGCCGAGCGGCGAGCCGCCCTCCTGCGTAATCTCGACCTGCGCAGGCAAAAGCACCGGCAGCGCGCTCTCGGGGAGGGCGACCACACCGCCCGGCTCCACGCCCTCGTGCCCGTTCTGGCAGTACACCATCGGGATCGGCGTGCCCCAATACCGCTGGCGGCTCACGCCCCAGTCCTTCAGGCGATAGGTCACGGTCGGCTCGCCGAAGCCCTTCGCCTTCGCGGCGGCGGCCATCTTCCGCTGCGCTTCGACACAGCCCAGCCCCGTCCATTCGCCCGAGTCGATCAGCACCGCATCGTCCTCCGCGGTAAACGGAAGCTCCGGCTCGCCGCCCTTCTTCGGAGCGATCACGCGCTTGATCCCCAGCCCATACTTCGTCGCAAACTCAAAGTCGCGCTCATCGTGCGCCGGAACGCTCATGATCGCGCCCGTGCCGTAGTCCGCGAGGATGTAGTTGCCCACCCAGATCGGCACCTTCTCGCCGGTGAACGGATTCACCGCGAAACGGCCCGTGTTGATGCCGTGCTTCTCGATACCGCCCAGATCATCAGCCTCACGCGCCTTCTGCTGCTCATCCAGCAAAGCCTCGATCTTCGCAGCCAGCTCGGCATCTTCCGCGGCAAAAGCCTTCGCCAACGCGTGCTCGGGAGCAAGCTGCACCGAAGTCGCGCCGAAGATCGTATCCACGCGCGTCGTAAAGACAGTAATCGTGGAGCAATCCGCCTTCACCTCGCCATCGACGGCGAAGCTCACCAGCGTTCCCTCGCTGCGACCGATCCAGTTGCGCTGCATGGTGCGGACCTTCTCCGGCCAGCCCTCCAGCTTGTCGAGACCGCTCAGCAGTTCGTCCGCGTACTGCGTAATGCGGAAGAACCACTGCGTCAGGTCGCGCTGCTCGACGATCGTGTCTTCATGCCGCCAGCAGCGGCCATTGATGACCTGCTCGTTCGCGAGCACCGTCTGGCAGTCGGGGCACCAGTTGACCTTGCTCTTCTTGCGATAAGCCAGCCCCTTCTCGAACATCTTCACGAAGAACCACTGGTTCCAGCGGTAGTAGTCGGGCAGGCAGGTCGTCACCTCGGCGGACCAGTCGTAGCTCAGGCCCATGCGCCGCATCTGCTTCTTCATGGCGTCGATGTTCGACAGCGTCCACTCGCGCGGCGGCGTGTTGTTCTTCAGCGCGGCGTTCTCCGCCGGAAGCCCGAAGGCGTCCCATCCCATCGGGTGCAGCACGTTGTAGCCGCGCATCCACATATGGCGCGCCAGCGCATCTCCGATGGCATAGTTCCGCACATGCCCCATGTGCAGCTGCCCGCTGGGATACGGCAGCATCTCAAGGCAATAAAACTTCGGCTTTCCCGCGTCATGCGCGTCCGCCGCGTAGAGATCCGGTGCGGCGTCCCATCGCGCCTGCCACTTCGGTTCAATCTCCGCCGGGGTATACCTTGCCTGCCGTTCCGCCTCGTTCTTCTCGATCTCTGACATATTCTTCCATTGTAAATATGCAGGCGCAGAATCCCCGCATTTAGGCCGGAAAACGCCCACTCTTCCCTCTTCCGCACATCAGCCGTTACCATGGCCGCGTTCCGTTATTGACCAACGTGAGGGATCATGGACAAGAGACAATTTCTGAAGACCTCGGGCGCGTTCGCCGCAGCCGCCCTTTTTCCCGGCTTTTCTACCGCTGAGCAGAAGACAGAGATGACACATAGAACCAACTGGGCAGGAAACCTCACCTACCACACCGACCACCTCTTCGAGCCCACCTCCGTCGGCGAGCTGCAGCAGGTCATCAAGGACCACGCCAGCATCCGGCCCCTCGGCACGCGGCACGCCTTCAACCCCATCGCCGACAGCACGCAGGCGCAGGTCTCGCTGAAGAGCTTCAACAAGGTCGAGCTGGACGAGAAGGCCCGCACCGTCACCGTCGGAGCCGGTGTCCGCTACGGCGACCTCGCCCCCGTGATCGACGCGAAGGGATTCGCCCTGCACAACCTGGCCTCCCTGCCCCACATCTCCGTCCCCGGAGCCTGCGTCACCGCTACTCACGGCTCCGGCCTGCACAACGGCAACCTCTCCACCTCGGTCGCCGCCCTCGAGTTCGTCGCCGCCGACGGCTCGCTCCACAAGCTCTCGCGCGAACACGACGGCGACACCTTCAACGGAGCCGTCGTCAATCTCGGCCTGCTCGGCGTCATCACCAGCATCACCCTCGACGTCGAACCCACCTTCCAGGTCGCCCAGACTCTCTATACCGACCTGCCCTTCGCCGAGCTGGAGCACCACTTCGACGACATCTACGGAGCCGCCTACAGCGTCAGCATCTTCACTGACTGGCAGAAGGGCCGCGGCACCGAGCTGTGGCTCAAACGCCGCGTCAAACCCGGCGAAAAGCTCGACACGCCGCCCGAGTTCTACAACGGCAAACTGGCGACGAAGAACATGCACCCCATCCCCGACCTCGACGCCATCAACTGCACCCCGCAGATGGGCGTTCCCGGTCCGTGGTTCGAGCGTCTGCCTCACTTCCGCATGAACTTCACGCCGTCGAGCGGCGAGGAGCTGCAGACCGAATACTTTGTCCCCCGCGCCGACGCCTACCGGGCTATCCGCGCCGTCGAGACGCTACGCGATCAGATCACGCCGCATCTGCTCACCACCGAGCTGCGCACCATCGCCGCCGACAACCTGTGGCTCAGCATGGCCCACCAGCAGGACTCCCTCGCCATCCACTTCACCTGGAAGCGCGAGTGGCCCATCGTGCAGAAGATCCTGCCGCAGATCGAGGCGAAGCTCGCGCCCTTCAACCCGCGCCCCCACTGGGCGAAGCTCTTCACCCTGAAGCCCGCACAGATTCGCGCTGCTTACCCGAAGCTGAACGACTTCAAAGAACTGGCGAAGCAGTACGACCCGCAGGGCAAGTTCCGCAACCAGTTCATCAATGACGTGCTGTACAGCTAGCCCACTCTGTCTCGGAAGAAGTACTGCAGTCCCCCCCCCTGCAGCACTTCTTCTTTAAACCAGCCGCTTCAATCCCGAGCGCAGAACCTGCAGTTGCCCCCGAGCATCCAACACACCATGACCGAAGAACTCAAAGGCCAACTTGCCGTCGTTACTGGAGCCGCACGCGGCATCGGAGCAGCCATCAGCAAACAGCTTGCCTCGATGGGAGCCACCGTTATCCTAGCTGCACGCGACCGTGCAAAGCTCGATCAGGTGCAGCAGGAGATCGCCTCCGCTGGAGGCACCGCCCATGCCATCGAGCTTGATCTTCTCAGCGAGGAATCCATCGCGGCTCTCGGCAGCACCATCACCATGCAGTATGGCCGCTGCGACATTCTCGTCAACAACGCGGGAGTCGGCCTGCTCGGCAAGCCTCTCGTCGAGATGTCCCCCGCCGACTGGGACACCCTGATGGGAACCAACCTCCGCGGCCCCTACCTGATGGTCCGCGCCCTGGCCCCGCTGATGATCGCCGCGAAATCCGGGCACATCATCAACATCTCGTCGCTCGCCGGACGCAATCCCCTCCCCAACGGAGCAGCCTACTCGGCCTCCAAGTGGGGGCTCAACGGCCTGACCTACTCGCTCGCCGAAGAGCTTCGCCCGCACAACATCCGCGTCTCGGTCATCGCGCCCGGCTCGGTCGATACCAGCTTCGGCCGCGGCGAACCCGGCAACCCACGCAAGATCCAGCCCGACGACGTAGCCCGCATCGTCGCGATGCTCGCCACGCAGGCCCCGCAGTCCTTCGTCAGCGAAGTCCTGATCCGCCCCACGCAAAAGCCGTAACCACCATCGATCTCCAGGTGCCCCATCCTTGCCGCAGGCAACGGTGGGATGAACCCTTCATCCCCGCCACAACCGGGACGCACCACGAAACCTACCTCGCCGCCAGCGCCCTCAGCACCCCAACATTCCGAGCCTCATCCCCCGGATTATCCACCGGAGTCTCCGCGATAAACGCGCTGTGATTGAACCTGCTATCGTGCAGCAGCCGCCGAAAAGCCTCCGCCCCAATCGTTCCCTCGCCGATATTCTCGTGCCGGTCGAGCTTCGACCCCATCGCAGCCTTGGCATCGTTGCAGTGCCACACCTTCACCGCATCGAACCCCACCGTCGACTCCACCAGCTTCATCGTCTCGATGTAGCCGTCGGTCGTCACAATGTCATATCCGGCCACGTGAATGTGGCAGGTATCGAGACACACCGCCACCGGGGCGCACGCCTTCAGGGTCTCCACCAGCTCGGCCACCTGCTCCAGCTTGCCGCCGAGCGAAAACTCCGCGCCTGCCGTGTTCTCAATCAGGATGTGAAAGTTCTTTCCGGCAAAATCGATCCCCTCAATCGCCTTCTCGATCGATTCCGCCGCATAGGTCAGCCCCTGCTCCCGCGTCAGCCCCTTCCAGCTTCCCGGATGCAGCACCAGGAACTCCGCCCCCAGCGCCAGCGCCCGCTCCACCTCGCCGCGAAACGCGCCAATCGAGTTCACCCGTACCGTATCGGTCTGGCTGCACAGGTTAATCAGGTAGCTCGCATGAACCGCCACCGGATTCACATCCAGCTTCGCCCGCAGCTCTTGCATCTTCGCGGCATCCTCAGGCTTCACCGGCGAGGCCTTCCACGTTCTCGGACTCGCCGAAAAGATCTGAAAGGTGTTCGCTCCCGCGTCCACGGCGCGGTTCACCGCAGTCCACACGCCGCCGCCCGTCCCTACATGCACTCCAATGCGCTTCTTCGTCGTCGTTGCCATGATTCCAGCCTACTGCAACCGCATGTGACAAATCCGCATGCTATGCTGAGGCCGCGATTTCGAAAAAGGATCCCATGCCCGCACCGCAGAACCTCCGCAATCACAGCCGCGTCGATCCAGCGATCCACTTCTTCGTCGTCCCCGTTCTGCTGATCAACGTGGTCGTTGCGATCTGGCAGGCCGTCGTTCACTGGAACAACCTCCGCGCCTTCTGCCTGTGGTGGATCGTCGTCGCCATCGCGCTTGTCATCGTAGCCGCAAAGACCCGCATGAACGCCCTGAAGGTGCAGGACCGCATCATCCGCCTCGAAGAGCACCTTCGCCTCGCCACCCTGCTTCCTGCCGAACAGAAGGTCCACATCCCCGAGCTCACCACACCGCAGCTGATCGCCCTGCGCTTCGCCTCCGACGAGGAACTGCCCGCCCTCGTCCACAAGACCCTCACCCGCAACCTCGAGCCGAAGCAGATCAAAGAGAGCATTACCCACTGGCGCGCCGACCACGAGCGCGTTTAATTCAAGAAGGCTCGCATCCCACCGGATATAATTCCGGCCATGAAGCGCATCCTCTTTGCAGCCATCTCGCTCTTCACCGCATTTCCTCTGGTCGCTCAAACGGCCATCCCTCCGACAGGCGCAACGCCGTTCAAAAACACCTCCACGTTCAAGCCGCCCGCTGGAGCCAAAATGGCCATCATCGAGTTCGAGGATCTCGAGTGCCCTCTCTGTGCGCTTTCATTCCCTATCGCTCATGCGGCCATGACCCGTTACAACATCCCTCGCGTTCACCACGACTTCATCATTCCGAGCCATGTATGGTCTCGCACCGCCGCAATCAATGCCCGCTATCTCGAAGATCGCATCTCCCCCAAAGTTGCCGAAGACTTTCGCCGCGACGTCTTTGCCAACCAGTCGCATATTGCAAGCCGTGACGATCTCTTCACCTTCACTCGCTCCTGGTTCCAGGCTCACGGTCAGCAGCTCCCTTTTGTCATTGATCCCGATGGCCGCTGCGCCAAAGAGGTGCAGGCAGATTGCATACTCGCAACACGTCTCGGCGTTCTTCATACACCTACGATCATCGTCGCCACGGCCAACCGCTGGATCGAAGTTACCGATCCAAGACAACTCGACGAAGTCATTCATGTAGCGCAGGCCTCTCTTCAAGAACCTGCAAACGAGCGGCTCTCAAAGCACAGCAATTAGCTGTCCTGCCCTTCAGGGTGCAAAAAGAAAATCCCCGGATAATCCGGGGATTTTCTTTGTTCCAGAACAGGGCGGCGTGTCCCGTGTTTAGTACACGTCGCGCTGATACCGCTTCTGCTTCTTCATGTTGGCGAGGTACTCGTTCGCGTGATCCAGGGTTCCGTTCGAGCCCTTGGCAATCGCATCCAGCAGCGCCAGCTCGACATCCTTGGCCATACGGGTCGCATCGCCGCAGACGTAGAAGTGGGCCCCGCGCTCCAGCCACTCGAAGACCTCCTTCGCGTTCTCCTCGATGCGGTCCTGCACATACACCTTGTTGTGCTGGTCGCGCGAGAAGGCAGTGCTCAGCGTCAGGAAGCCATCCTTCACCATGCCCTCAAGCTGCTCCTGGTAAAGGAAGTCCAGCTTGGAGCGCTGCTCGCCAAAGAAGAGCCAGTTGCCGCCGGTCGCTCCCAGCACCTGACGCTCCTCAAGGAACGAACGGAAGGGAGCAATGCCGGTTCCGGGACCAACCATGATCACAGGAACGGTGGGGTCCTCGGGCAGACGGAAGTTGTTGTTCGCGTGCAGGAAGATCGGCATCTTCGTCCCCACCGCCGAGCGGTCGCCCAGGTGTCCGCTGCACACGCCCTGACGCTCGCGTCCATGCGCTTCATAGCGAATCACGCGCACCGTCGTGTGCACCGTATCCGGGTGAGCCTTCTGGCTCGACGAGATCGAGTACATCCTCGGAGTCAGGCGCTGCAGAATCGTAAAGAGCTGCTGCGGATCGGTGATGGTTCCAGGAAAATCGGTGATCAGGTCGACAAACTCGCGTCCCCAGCAGTACTCTTCGGCGCGAGCGCGGTTGTCCGGTCCAGTCAGGTTCTGCAGACCCTCCACCGTGGGGGCCAGCTTCGCAAGCTGCCCGATGGCTCCGCGCGAAAGCTTGCCGATCGTCAGGCGCGAACGCAGCGCCTCTTCGAGCGAGATCTCGACCTTATTGTGGTCGAGCACGCGCTCATCGCCCTTGTAACCAAGGGCCTTCAGAACATCCTCAACGGCCTCGGGCCGGTTTTCGGGAAGAATGCCCACCGCATCTCCGGGCGCGTAGGTCATTCCCTCTTCCAGCGCCAGCTCAATGTGGCGCGTCTCTTTCTCCGATCCCTCGGCGGTCAACTGATAGTTAACATTGACGTTCGAGTGATACGGATTATTACGGGTGTACTTCTGGGCGTGGCCAGCCCCAGCTTTCGATTCCTGTTCCAGAACTTCGCTCATGCATCTATGGTAAAACGCATCGCGGTAAAATGCATCGCCTTGTGCGACCAAATTAGTCCGAAAGTCGTAGATCCACCGCCCGGTGACTCCAAGCCATCGCAATAGCCCCGACCTCCTGCGATAAACTCGTTCAGACCAAGTCACGGGAAGCCGAGTCGAACGAAAGACAACAGAAAATGGTGGCAATTGTTCTCTTGGACCTCAAAATCTCTCCCTCGCGCTAACCCCGTCCTCTTCTTTCTTCTGCTCCTCTTCTCTGCCTCCACCTCCCACTCCCAGGAACCCCGCATCGTCGGCCCCGGCGGTGGCGGAGCCATGTTTCATGTCACCCTCAATCCCCGCGACCCGAGCGAGGTTCTGCTCTCCTGCGACATGACCGGCTCCTACATCAGCCACGACGGCGGGCATCACTGGCGGATGTTCAGCCTTCGCGGCAGCGCCCACTTCTTCGCCTTCGACCCCGTCCGTCCGCACGTCCTCTACGCCGCGACCGTCGGCCTCTGGCGCAGCACCGACGACGGGGCGACATGGAACCTCCTCTGGCCGCGCCCCTCGACCATCCGGGGAGTCCAGATGGACTCCGACCACGCGGACGAGACCCTCCTCACCTCCTCCAATCCCATTGGAGAAATCGTCGCCCTCGCCATCGACCCCGCAGACTCGAACACCCTCTACGCTGCCGCCACAAAAGAAGGACGCACCTCTCTGGTCCTCTCCCGCGATGGAGGCACCACTTGGCACACGCTTCACCCCCTTGCCGCGCCTCCCCTGCGCCTTTGGATCGCCCCAAACTCCCCTCGCTCTATCCGCGACCTCTATGCCGCAACTCCGGGCGGCCTGGAAGCCCGTATCCGAGGAGCGTGGCAAAATCTCCCCGCTCCCGCAGGAACCACCTTCACCGACATCTCCGCAGGCTTCCCGTCCTCTCCCCAAGCCTCTCCCACCTTCTACTCCGTCTCCCAGAACGGCCTCTTTGTCTCGCTCGACGGGGGCCGCAACTGGACCTCATCCGCACTCCCCGGAGTTGGAGCGAAGCTCCGCACCGTTGCCGCCAGCCTTCATCACCCTGCCACTGCCTACGCCTCCTTCCGCGAGATGAAGCTCGACGGCGACCTCGTTCAGGGAGTCGCCCGCACCGACGACTCCGGCCAGCACTGGACGCTCCTCTGGGGTTCCACCCGCTCCAAAGAAGCTGCGAACATCCACGACGCCTGGATCGCCGCCCAGATGTCGCCCCAATGGACCGAGGAGCCCCTCAACCTTACCGTCTCCGACGACGACCCCGACCTCGCCTACGCCACCGACCTGGGCCGCACTCTGGCCACCATCGACGGCGGCAAAACGTGGACCGCTCGCTACTCCGAACCAGCCGGACTATCGCATTCTGGCTCCGCGGCATATCCCGAAACCTGGATCAGCACCGGCCTCGACGTCACTACCACTTACGGCTACCTCTTCGACCCCTTCGACCCCAACCGCCGCTTCATCCTCACCACCGACATCGGCCTCTTCCGCAGCGAAGACGCCGGGCGCTCCTGGGTGCGCTCCGTCGAAGGAGTCCCCAACCGCTGGCGAAACACCTCCTACGCCCTCGCCTTCGACCCCGAGGTACGCGGAAAAATGTGGGCAGCCATGAGCGACAACCACGACCTTCCCCGCCCCAAGATGTGGCGACATAAAGCCACGGACACCTACATCGGCGGCATCTGCGAGAGCACCGACGGAGGGCGCACCTGGCACGCTTCCAGCGACGGAATGCCCCTGACCGCCCCTACGCACCTTCTCCTCGATCCCACGTCCCCCGCAGGCCACCGCACGCTCTGGGCCGCGACGATGGGCCACGGCATCTACCGGTCTAATAATGACGGACAGAGTTGGGAGCCGATCAATGACGGCATCACCCAGCAGGACCCTCTGGCGTGGCGTCTCGCCCGCGCCTCCGACGGAACCCTCTACGCCCTGATCGCTCGTCGCGGCGAGGACGGCAGCATCGGGAACTCCGGCGACGGAGCGCTCTACCGCTCCACCGACAAAGGCGACCACTGGGCCCCCATCGCTCTTCCCGCAGGATCGAACGCCCCCAATGGCATCGCCATCGACCCCGCCGATCCCAGCCGTATCTATCTCTCCCTCTGGGCTCGCGAAACTCCCAACGCCACGCTCAGACCAGGGCAACACATTCTCAACGGTCTCGGAGGAGGTATCGCCCTCTCGACCGACGGCGGTAAAACCTGGCGATGGACGCTCGACCGCGACCGCCACATCTACGACGTAACCGTTGACTCTCGCGATCCGAAGACCCTCTACGCCACAGGCTTCGAGTCCTCCGCCTGGATCTCCCGCGACCGCGGCGAGCACTGGGCCCGCATCCCCGGCTACAACTTCAAGTGGGGGCATCGCGTCCAGCCGGACCCTCTGGACCCGGACAAGGTCTATATCTCCACCTTCGGGGGCGGAGTATGGCATTTGTCCGTCTCAGGGTTACCAACAGGCGATATTGCAACAAAACAGCTCATTCCCTGAAAACACTGTCTATACTGTCTTGCTAACAGCCGAAATACAGCCTGGGAATGAAAGAACGGAACCGAGACCGTTCTTTCCACGTATTTCCATCGACAGGCCCCGCAAGTCCGTCAGCGACCGGCGCAGGAAACTGACACGCGTATATCACATCATCAGGAGTGAATCACCGTGCCTAAGACCCAGGTTTCTCCCGTGACGGTCCATCCTTTGGACAAGAACGGGTTTGTTCCGCTTTATTACCAGATTCAGCAGGTATTGATGGAAAAGATCCACTCCGGGGCGATCGCCGAAGGCGACCTGCTTGCCTCGGAAGAAGAGCTGGCTCGCACGTATCGGGTCAGCAGAATGACGGCACGGCAGGCGCTTCACGGCTTGAAGACGCGAGGCTACGCACACAGCCAGAAGGGCCGCGGAACCTTCGTCACCAAGCCCAAGCTCGAAAAAAGCATTCTGCACCTTCGTGGATTCACCGAGGACATGAAGCAGCGCGGCATGCAGCCCAGCTCCCATCTGCTGGAACAAACCGTCGTGCGAGCCGGCGATGACATGGCCGAAAGCCTGAAGATCTTCCCCGAATCCCCCGTCATGCGCCTGCGACGCCTTCGTCTCGCCGATGGAATCCCAATGGCTCTCGAAGAGTCGCACATCCCTCTGCATCCATTCCCCGGCCTCGAACGTATCAGCTTCGAAAAGCAGTCGCTCTACTACGTCCTTCGCGAAAGCTATGGCGTCCGGGTCGCATGGGCCGACGAGGTCATCGAGGCGGTCCTACCCTCTCGTGAAGAGGCCATGCTGCTCACGATTCCGTCGAACACCTGCATCCTCTCCATCTCACGCGTCATCGTCACCACCGAACAGACGCCGATCGAGGTCGCCTGCTCGCGCTATCGTGGAGACCGCTACCGCGCTCAGCTTCGCGTGCCGACCACTACGATCGAGTAGCCCGTTCCGTCGCGGCGGCAAAGCGCGCCGTAATCGTAGCGGGCCTCGTGATCGCCGAACCCACCACGACCGCATGTGCGCCCAGCTCCAGGGCTCGGCGCGCCTCCTCCGGTTGCTGGATATGCCCCTCCGCGATCACAGGAATCCTCAACACCTCCACCAGCCTCTCCAGTAGAGACCACGAGAACTCCCTCGCCCCGGCGGTCTCCTCTGTATAGCCGTAGAGCGTCGTCGCCACCGCGTCCGCCCCGGCCTCCTGCGCCGCAAGCCCCTCTTCCACGCTGGCAATATCTGCGAGCACTGATCTGTCCAGTTCCGTATGGATACGCCGGATCATCTCCGGCCAAGGCTCGGCCTCCCGCAGCCTGCGCCGCGTGCAATCCAGCGCAACGAGATCGGCCCCGGCATCAGCCACCCCCTTCGCATCCGCAAAGGTAGGAGTGATATAAACCTCGCCGTTCGCATCCTTCTTCTTCACAATCCCGATGATCGGGAACTCCGTGACTGCGCGCATGACCCTGACCGAAGCCACTCCTTCCGCCCGAAGCCCCGCCGCTCCTCCACGGATCACCGCACGCGCCATCCTCGCAATCGTGTCGAGATCATCCATCGGATCGCCCGCATCCGCCTGGCAGGAGACGATCAGCCTCCCCTTGAGAGCAGACAGTATCTCCTCACGCTTCCGCTCGACAGACATCGAAGACACTCCCTCCCGCAGCCGCATTCACCGCACCGGCTGATGATATCTATGCCTGAAGAGAGCCGCCTCCGCAACAGGAATACGTTAGTTATGCAGGTGCATCGGCCAGCCCAGATACTTCTGCGCCGACTCTTTCACCGCTCCCGCGACATGCGAAAAGTTCGCCGCCACATGATGCTCAAACCCGTTCTCGCAGATATAGTGCAGCAGCCGCTGCATCTGCGGAATCTCCACCACACCCGCTCCGCCAAAGGTCTGTAACGGATCGTCGGTAAACGCTCCCTGACCGACGTAGCCTTTGATCGTCCCATCGAACTCATCGGTTGAGAAACGCACGAAGCTCATAGGCCCAGCTTTCACCGTTCCGTCGAGCGTGCCGTAGGTGTTCTCCTTGCCTACAGTCCCGGCAATGATCTGCTGAAAGTCCATCTTCACGCCTTCGCGGAAGAAGTGCTTCGGCAGGTTCGAACAATGAAAGCAGACCGCCTTATCCGGATTCGTACCGTAGTTATTATTCCAATCGAGCAGCGCCGAAGGCGTCTCGCTCGCCAGCGTCAGTGCGTGCATCGAGACCGTGCCCATCGTATCGACCTCGCACGCGCTTGGCAGCAACTTCTCGCTCATCATGCTCATCACCGTGCATGGCACAATCCCGAAGAACTCCTCCATCGAGGTCCAGCACTGCACCGAGGTCACATCCAGCGAGTTCGTCTTCATCCACCCGTCGATCACCACGCCCAGCTTCGACATCTTCAGCAGCGCCTGCTCCGGCGTCTGGTTCACCGGCAGATAGCTCTTGATCGCATTCAGCTTCTCAACGACGGCATCCTCCGTGTCGCCCAGCCTCTGAATCCGCCCCATTACTTCACTGAGGTCCAGCGTATCGACCGTGATGCCGCTCCTCTCCAGCAGCTTCTCCGAGTAGCGCACCGTGTTGAACGCCGCGGGCCTCGCACCAATCGCTCCAATGCGAAGGTTGCGGAAGCCGCGCACGATACGGCAGGTCGCGGCAAAGTCCTTAAGGTCCTGCTCGAACGTCTCCGAGTCTGGAGCCTCCGTGTGCAGCGTCGTCAACGTGTACGGAACCCCGTACTGGCGCAGGTTGTTGCAGATCGACATCTTGCCGCAGAAGCTATCGCGCCGATACGCAATCCCCATCTTCCCCGCGTCATCGGGAGTCGCCTGAATAAGGATCGGCACATTCAGATTCGCCAACCGAATCGCATCTGCAATCCCACGCTCCTCGCCGAAGTTCGGCAGCGTGACAATGATGCCGTCGATCTCCTTCGCGTGCCCTTGAAATAGCTCCGCGCAGATCTTCGCCTCGTTATAAGTCTCCACCGCGCCAAACGCCGTCTGCTCCGGCGCGGTCACAACCGCCTTATGCCCCTGCCGCTCGATAGCCGCAACCATCTCGGTGCGTCCTGTCGCCGCAAGATGGCTCGGAAAGAACCCGCGGTTCCCCACAATGACGCCAAAGGTCATCTGCCTGCCCATACTTCCTCCCAACTCTTTATCGGTGCCGCATCGGCACGGTTAAAGATTCAGCCCTTACCGGGCCGGAAGCGATACGTGTAAAAAGCCCCGAATGCCAGCAGAAGCAGCCCCCACCACAACGTCGGGTGCAGCTCATGCAACGTCGTCGGAGCCTCATGCCCCAGAGCCTCATAGATTCCATACGGAACCAGAAGGAGGCCATATAACAACGGAAGAGTTCCCACGAAGAACCAGATCGAGATCTTTTCGCCGCGCCCTGTTCCCTCAGCCATGCTTACGCTCCTACCACAAGATCAAATTGATCACGAAGAACACCACAATCACGATGCACGCCCAGAAGATCGGCTTCTGCCACAAGGCATCGGCGCCGTCGTCCGGCAGCTCCGTCGCGCCATACACAAGCCCCGATAGCTTCTCGATCGGCACCGGCTCGGTCATCAGGCTCACCACGACCGTCACGGTCACACAGATCAGAAAGCTCCACAATGCGCGATATAGATTCTCGGCCATCGTCTGCGCGTCCGGCGAAAGAGCGATGTAGCGCAACGCGCCCGCATCCCTCTGCACCCAGATCCACATCGCAATCGACGAGGCTGTTCCCGACAGCAGACCCCAGAACCCTCCCGCCTTCGACGCCCTCTTCCACAACATGCCGAGGATCACCGTACCGAAGAGAGGAGCAATGAAGAAGCTGAACAGTGCCTGCACATAGTCCATGATGCTGGCCGCCTGCGCCACCAGGTACGCTGTTCCCACCGAGATCAGCATGCCCACAATCGTCGACCAGCGCCCCATCGAAACGTAGTGTTTATCCGGCGCATTCTTGTTCATGTACGCGCCGTAAAGGTCATAGGTCCACACCGTCGAAAACGCGCTGACGTTGCCAGCCATGCCACTCATGAAGCCCGCAACCAGCGCCGTGATTCCCAACCCCAACAAGCCCGGCCCGCAGTAGCGAATCAACATCAGGGGAAGCACCTCGTTGTAGCTGTGCTGCCCCGTCACCCTGGCGACATCCTCGCCAACCAGGTGCATGATGCTTCCATCGGGATTCTTCAGAACAGTCAGAGCCAGCAGACCGGGAACGATCACGATCAGCGGCACCGCCATCTTGAAGGCTGCTCCAATCACAGGAGCCATCTTCGCTGCTCGCAGGTTATTGGCCGAGAGAACACGCTGCACTACAAGAAAGTCTGTCGTCCAGTATCCGAAGCTGATGACGAACCCAAGCCCGAAGACGATTCCCGTCCAGTGAACTCCCATCGGGTTATCGCGGAAGTGCCCGAGCGTGCTCCAAAGATGCGTGTAGTCATCGTTTCCAATGTTGGCCGCTATCTGCGCCTTCAGGTTGCTCCAGCCGCCCGTCTCGATCAGGCCAAGAATCGGAATCAGCGCAGCGCCCGCCCAGATCAAAACAAACTGCAGTACCTCATTGATGATGGCCGAGCGCAGACCGCCCAGCATCACGTATACCGCCACCGTCACCGCGCCAATCCAGATGGAGAAGCTGATGTTCCATCCCAGCACCACCTTCATCACCAGCGCCATCGAGTACATATTGACGCCGCTCATCAGCACCGTCATCAGCGCAAACGAAACTGCACTGACAGCACGCGCTCCCTCGCCGAAGCGAAGCTGCAGATACCCCGGAACCGAGTGCGTCTTCGAGATGTAGTAGAACGGCATCATCACAATGCCCAGAAAGAGCATCGCCGGAATCGCGCCGATCCAGTACCAGTGCGCCGCCAGGATTCCATACTGATAAGCCGAGCCAGCCCACCCCATCAGCTCCAGTGAGCCGAGATTCGCCGAAACAAAACTCAGTCCCGCAATCCATGCCGACATCTCACGGCCAGCCAGAAAAAACTCTTCGCTGGTGTTCGTCGAGCCCTTCACATAGAAGCCGATGAAGATCACCACAACGAAGTAAAGTACCAGCACCGCGATGTCGATCGGAGACAGTACCGTCAGCTGACGGCCTGCAAACAGCAACAGCATATGCGCGTAGGAGAGTGGCATCACGATAACCCTAACAGGTAATTGAAACTGCTTTTATTATTCGACGCGAAATAATAGGTACGCCTTTTCATCGCTGTCAATTCTTCTTCAAGTACAGCTCATCAAGCGCGGCCTTATACACATCCATCGCCACGCGATAGGCCGCTCGACGGTTCTCATGCGGCGTCTCCACGCCATCTGCCGAGATGCGCACGCAACGATCTGCAATCTCCGTGAAGCTCGTCGAAATGCCGTTCACGCTGCGGTAAGCATAGATGGCCTGCATCGCCGCTCCCAAGCATCCTGCTTCTTCCTCTGCCGGAACCTGGATCGTCGCTCCCGTCGCATCGGCCAGCAGTTGCCGCCACGCCTTCGAGCGCGCACCGCCACCAATCGCAAAGATCACATGCGGCGTCTTCCCACCGAGAATCAAATCAAGCCCAGCCAGCACGCCAAAGCTAACACCTTCAACCGATGCGCGAATCAGATTCTCTGGAGTGAAGTTGGTTGAAGAGATTCCAACCAGCGAGCCCTTCGCGCGTGGCAGGTCCGGCGTCCTCTCACCATTGAGGAACGGAAGAAATGTCAGCCCATCCGCTCCCGGCTGCGTCGTCGTCAACGCGGTATCCAGTTCGCTCACCGACTTGCCCAGCAGCATCCACGTCTGCGTCACCACGTTGGTCGCGTTCATCGTGCAGACCAGCGGAAGCCATCCTCCCGACGACGAGCAGAACGAAGCCACCGAACCCGTCACATCAGCCACCGGATGCTTGCAGAAGGAGTACACCGTGGACGAGGTCCCCAGTCCCAGCGTCACCACGCCTTCCTTCACATTGCCCGTGCCGATCGCTCCCATCATGTTGTCGCCGCCTCCTGAAGAGACGATGCACTCCGGCGAAAGCCCCAGCTCCGCCGCAACCTCGGGCCGCAGCGTTCCAACAATCTCCTCCGGCTTCAGCAGCCGCGGCAACGCAGCCCGCAGTTGCCCGCTTCCACCGTCGATCAGGTCCAGCACCTCGCCCGACCAGTCCCTCGCCCTCACGTCGAAGAACGCCGAGCCCGAAGCATCGCCATACTCCGCGCACAGCTCGCCCGTCAGCCAGAAGTTCAGGTAGTCGTGCGGCAGAAGAATATGGCGAATCCTGCCGAAGTTCTCCGCCTCCTTCTCCTTCATCCACAGCAGCTTCGAGACGGTGTATCCCGTCAGCGGAACGAGGCCAATCTTATCCAGGCACCCCTGCGCTCCGCCCAGCTTCTCCACCAGCGCAGCGTTCTGCGGAGCCGTCTCCGTGTCGTTCCAAAGCTTCGCCGGACGAATCACCTGCCTGTTCTCATCCAGCACCACCAACCCATGCTGCTGCCCCGAAACTCCCAGCGCGACCACCTTCACGCCCGGAGCCTGCGCGACCGCCTGCTTAACCGCCTCGCGCATCGCATCCACCCACCACCGCGGCTCCTGCTCACGCGCTCCGTTCTCGCGCTCGATCAGCGCATGACGAGCATACCCCCTGCCCAGCGGCCGTCCATCCTCGTCGATCAGCAGCGCCTTCGTTCCCTGCGTTCCACAATCAATTCCGAGATACATCGTCTCCTCCTGAACCACCCGTTCCACCGCTCATTCGCTTGCCCAATCCACAGCGAAGACCAACCTTAGCAGAAGGCCTCCCCGCCGATTCTTTACTCCCTGCGAAAAAACATCCTCATGCCGGAGCCTGCCTCTTCGCCCGTTTCTTCCGTCCCGCCTTCGCCGCCCGCGCAAGATGCGGCGGCCTCGCCATGTGCGTCGAGCGGTGATAGTGCGAATGCCTCTGCAGCAGCAGCGCCGCCCCTCCGCTCAACCTCGCGAGATACCCATCTCCCGCCGTCGCCAGCTGCGGCGCAGCGCCGCCCAGCATCCCGGCCTCCAGCTCCCGCTGAATCACCGGGCCATAGATCTCCCAGCACGAGGTCAGCTCGCCCGTAATCAGAATCTTCTCCGGCGAAAGCGCCGCCGTAATCAGCCGCAGCCCGCGCCCCAGCGCCATCGCCTGCGCCCTTGCCGCCTTCAGGGCAATCGGGTCGCCGTCCTGCACCAGCCGCAGCAGCGCCCGCGCATCGTTCCCCTGCGGCCTGCGCGAAAGCCTGTGATACATCTGCAGCGCCGCCCGCGAAGACGCCACCGTCTCCCAGCACCCGCGCTGCCCGCATCCGCACAGCGGTCCCTTCGGATCAATCGGGATATGCCCGAACTCCCCCGCCATTCCGTTCAGCCCCGAGTGCATCTGCCCGCCCGCAAGAATCGCCGCGCCCAGCCCCTCGGAGACCGCAATCAGCACGGCATTGCGAACCCCCTCCAGCCTCCCGAACCAAAGCTCCGACAGCAGGCAGGCGTTCGCATCGTTCTCGATCTCCACCTGCAGCCCCATCGCCTTCTCAAGAGCCGTCTTGATGTCGAACCCATCCCAGCCCAGGTTCGGAGCCATCATCAACTGATGCGTCACCGGATCGACCCTCCCCGGCACGCTGACGCCAATTCCTTCGAACGTCTTCTCGGGATACCGGCTGCACAGCGCCCGCATCCTCTTCACCAGCTTCGCAATCGCGGCTTCGGGCTCACTTGCCGTCATCACCGTCTCATGCGAAAGAAAGCGTCCGCTCAGGTCAACGACCGCAATAATGGCTTGGTTGGGGCGTATATCCAGCGCCAGCGTCACAAGATCGTCGTTGACAGAAAGCATCGTCGAAGGACGTCCGCGCCCACTGCGCACGACAGCCCCCTCCCTCACCCATCGCTCTTCGATCAGGTCTTCGACAATCGCCGAGATCGTGCTTGGCTGCAGCCCCGAGAACCTCGAAAGGTCCACACGAGAAACTGGCTGGCGAAACCGTATAAACTCCAGCACGATATCGCGGTTGATATCGCGCGCCATCTCGCTCGACGCCAGTTGTGCGGAAGAAAGGTCGATCCTGCGCACCCCATAGCGGGATGCGCTTTCAGAAGCAACGGCTCTACTCTCACGACTCGTCGACCGGGGGCTCATTTATTTCGACCACAATAATATATTCCCGGTCACAAAACTGGCTATCAAACAATCTTCGACGTCACGCTGTCACACTTCGCAGCAGACGATGGTGCGCCATCGTAACCGCCATTCGGATCGCGGCTTTCATATTCGCATCGCTGGCAATGTTCTTGCCCGCGATATCAAAGGCCGTACCATGATCCACCGAGGTCCGGATAATCGGAATCCCCAGCGACGTGTTCACTGTCGCCTCGAAGTCCAGCAGCTTCATTGGGATATGCCCCTGGTCGTGATACATCGCCACAATCAGGTCATGAGTCCCCTGGTGCACGGCCTTATAGAAGATCGTGTCCGGCGCTACCGGCCCCTCGCACTCGATGCCACGCTCGCGACAAGCCTCGACTGCCGGCTTGATGAACTCTTCATCTTCCGCGCCGAACAGCCCATGCTCCCCCGCATGAGGATTCAGCCCGCACACCGCGATCCGCGGCCTCGCCTTGCCCAGCAGCTTCATCGCCTCGTTGCCCAGCTCGATTGTCTCGATAATGCGCTTCGTATCGAGATTGCACGCGTTCCTCAAACTGATGTGCGTCGAGACATGCACCACGCTCAGCTTCACGCCCGCCAGCAACATGCGCGATCCCTTCACCCCGCAAAGCTCCGCGATGTACTCCGTATGCCCCGAGAACTGCATTCCATTCAGCGTCACGGCTTCCTTATTAAGAGGAGCCGTCACCATCGCATCGGCCTCGTTGTTCAGGCACATCAACGTCGCGTCATGAACATAGCGAACCGCGGCCTTGCCGTACTCTGCGCGCAACTCTCCATATCGCACAGCCTCGCCCGCAGGCAGCTCGGCACAGTCGATAAACCTCACGCCCAGAGCATCGAACTGCACACCCGTGCTCTTCTCCGCAGCATCGATTCCGGCCCGGTCTCCCAGCACGACAAACTCCGCAGAAGAACGAACCTCCGGATCGGCCAGCGCCTTCAGGATGACCTCTCCCCCCACTCCCGCCGGATCTCCCAGCGTTATCGCGATCTTCGGCAAACGCTCGCTCACACGCACTCCTTTCGTTCCACAAAACGGTGGTGAAGAGGAACGAGTACATCGTCCGCCCCAAACCCGCCAGACTTCAAGATGACATGGATACCATCGAGAACACCACCTTTGGCAATCCCCTGCGGCAGCCCCGGAGCAAACTCCTTCGTCAGCCGCAGCGACTGCGTCCCCAGCGCACGGCACACCAGCATCGCCGTATCTCCTCCGGTCATCAGGCAACACGCAATGCCCTGCGCGCTCAGCTGCTCGACAGAGCGGCGTATCTGCTCCTCCGTCGTCACGCCGCGCACCACATTCAAAAGGACAACCTGAGGCTCCGGCCCACATCCGACAAACTCATCCATCTTTGCTTCGAGCACTTGAGCGCTCAACTTCAATCGCTCGACCTGCTTCTTCGTCACAGGATGATCGCTCCCCACGAACAACACCACCGCACCCTCCGCAGGCCAGCTCTCATGCCGTTGCGGCAACGCAGGAATTCCCGCAGCCAGCGCAAACGCCAGCCCACCCGAGCCGATCCAGAGAACACGTCCGCCGCCTCTGCGCGCCTCTGCGACCGTGCGAACAAGATCCTCCTGTGATTCCGCATCACACAACACAACGCCCTTTCCCTGCTCATGAAGAGCATTTCCCACACGAAGCAAAACAACCTCACTCAACCCAGCAGCACGCAATCCCTCGCGAAGATCAACCGCTCTAGACTGCCCGGCCTCGCGAATATGCAGCACGCCATCACGCACCGTCCTTCCCATCGCCGGATAGGCCGGACTCAACACAACAAGATCATGCGGCACACTTTCCACCGCCGCGCGAATCTCTGCAAAGGTATTGCCGCGAAAAACTGAGTCAATCTTCTTGAAGACCTCGCACGCTCCCGCCGCCCGCGCCAGTGCATCTCGCACTCTCCGAGCGGAGTCCTCTTCCGCAAGCTCCCGGCTCTCCGTGCTGACGGCCCACGCCCTATCCACCCCAGGAGCAGCCTCGCGGTCCAGCATCACCTCCACCGCAAGACCGCGCTCGGCAAAGGCCACCGCCGAGTCGCACGCCCCGGTAAGGTCATCCGCAACCACCGCGAACCGTGCCCTCTGCTCTTCCATCCGCTCAGCCTTCCCCACGCGACAAAACCTGAATTCAGGACACAGCCTTTTTACTTATCTATAGAGAAGAAGTAAATCCGCGCATCCCCACAGCCGTCCTTCCGAGCGAAGCGAAGAATCTCAGTATTTCGTTCGTACCACCCCTCCGCCACAACGCACAGAAAAATCAACCGCATCCATTCCACCCATAAAAAAACCACAACATTCCGCGCCATTCGTGTTTATTCCATCAGTAGCATCCGGCAGCGCAGCCGCTGCCATAAGGAGCAGATTCACATGATGAAACGCATTCTTCTCTCTTCCACTCTGGCCGTTACTCTCTCCGCTACGGCCGCCTTCTGCCAGCAGCCCTCCCAGCAGCCCGCGAACAACGATGCCCCCGCCACGCAGCAGGACCAGCAGCATCCCGGCCACCGTTTCCATCGCGGCCAGCACCCCTTCGATCCCCAGAAGGCCGCGCAGCGCATGGGCAAGCGCCTCGGCCTGACCGACGACCAGGTCGCCAAGATTGAACCCATCCTCGCCACCCAGCAGCAGAAGATCGCCGCGCTCCGTTCCGACTCCAGCCTCTCCAAGGACCAGCGCCGCGAGCAGTTCCGCTCCATCGCCAAGGACACCCATACCCAGCTCTCCAGCGTCCTCACCCCCGAGCAGCTAGAGAAGCTCCAGTCCGCCCGTCACTTCCACGGCAAGCGCCAGCACCAGTCGCAGCAGGATTCCTCCGCCGCGCCGACTGCCAGCTAACCCACTGTTCCCATACCTCTTCACCGGGGAGGTCGCCCAAAGCGGCTTCCCCATCTTTTTCGTACCAATCTCAATACCTCTTTCCGAGCATTTCCGCCCATCTCTTCCGTAAACTGTGGAAATGGACAAGTTCGTAGTACGCGGCGGAAATCCCCTTCTCGGAACCATCAAAGTCTCCGGAGCCAAGAACTCCGCCCTCCCCTGCATGGCCGCCGCCATCCTTACCGAGGACGAGGTCATCCTCGAAAACATCCCCCAGGTCCGCGACATCGAGACCGAGCGCAAGCTGCTCGCCTCCATGGGCGCAGAGGTCGAGCTCGGCTATGGCCGCGCCCAGCACCGCACCCGCATCAAGTGCGGCATCCTCTCCGACCCCGTCGCCAAGTACGAGATCGTCAAGACCATGCGCGCCAGCTCACTCGTGCTCGGCCCGCTCATCGCCCGCACCGGCATCGCCCGCGTCGCCATGCCCGGCGGATGCGCCATCGGGGGCCGCCCCATCGACCTCCACATCAAGGGTCTTGAGTCGATGGGCGCCACCGTCACCTACGACCACGGCTACCTCGAAGCCCGCGTCGACCGCCTCAAGGGCGCTCACATCGTCTTCGACAAGATCACCGTCACTGGAACCGAAGACCTCCTGATGGCCGCCGTGCTCGCCGACGGAGAAACTATCTTCGAGAACTGTGCCCGCGAGCCCGAGGTCACCGACCTCGCCGCCCTGCTCACCGCGATGGGCGCGAAGATCGAAGGCGCCGGAACCTCCACCATCCGCGTGCAGGGAGTCACCAGCCTCCACGGTGCGCGCCACCGCATCAACCCCGACCGCATCGAGGCTGGAACCTTCCTCGTCGCAGGAGCCATCTCCGGTGGCGATCTCAACGTCGACGGCTGCGAGCCCGCGCACCTCGGCGCGCTCCTCGCCAAGCTCGAAGAGTGCGGCGTCCGCCTCGACGTCGGCAAGGAGTCCATCCGCGTCCGCTCCGGCGACACCCCGCTCAAGGCCGCCGACATCTCCACCGAGGAGTACCCCGGCTTCCCCACGGACATGCAGGCTCAGTACATGGCCCTCGCCACCCAGACTGAAGGCACCACAGTAGTCAGCGAGAACATCTTTGAGAACCGCTTCATGCACGTCGGCGAGCTCAACCGCATGGGGGCCAACATCACCGTGCAGGGACGTACCGCCACCGTTCGCGGGAAGTCGCCCCTGCAGTCTGCGGCCGTCATGTGCTCCGATCTCCGCGCCTCGGCCTCGCTCGTCCTCGCCGCTCTCGTGGCCGACGGCGAAACCATCCTCGACCGCGTCTACCACATCGACCGCGGCTACGAGCGCATCGAAGAGAAGCTTCGCGGCGTCGGCGCGCAGATCCGCCGCATGGGTGACGTCTTCGGTAAAAAGTAACTCATCCTGATCACGCAGTTTGGGGATACGTAACTCATCAAGTTACGTATCCCCAAATTCTTTCCAAGAGGCCACCGCATCCAGACCCGGCCCATAAAACCCCTGCAACGACTCCACCTTCTCATACCGCATTCGCTCATAGAACCGAAGCGCCGTATGGTTTTCCGTGAAGACGTGCAGCAGCATCCCGCTTCCCTTCCAGCCGCGCACCCACTCCTCCGCCGCCGTCAGTAGTCTCTCTCCAATCCCCTGCCCCCGAAACTTCTTCGCGACATCGATCGTGACCAGGTAGCCGAACTCCTCCATCGCGGCCCTCTCACGATGCACGATGCAGAACCCCACAATCTCGCTCCCCTTTGCCACCACCCACACCCAGGCGTTCTTCGCTTCGGCAAACTGCCGCATCGCATCCCTGCTGAACCGGAACGGCGGGGCGAAACACTCCGCATCCAGTTCGACCATCGCCTCCAGGTCCGCCCGCTTATACTCGCGCTCGATCATCTCTTCCAGCATCTCATCCGCCTCATCTATCGCGCATCAAGCAGAACGAGGCCAGGGGGGGAAACCCTGGCCTCGCCTCCAAAGCCATACCATACGGCTTCAGATGCAGTTCAACACAGACAGATCAAACCAATGGAAGAGGGTCGTAGAATCTCCTCCGGGCGGGCCTTTCTCTGAGACCCTCCCGGATGGCCGGACAAGCCCATCGGCTCACCCGGAGTATTGCTCTTATCCCCGCACCTTCAGCCTGCGGAGCGATCCTGCAAAGCCAACCAGCCCCGTGCCCAGCATCAGCAGCGTCGAGGGCTCCGGAGTCACTGCCATCGGGGGCGACGGAGGAGTCGTAGGCGTCGGAGCGGAACCGATCATATCCTGCGGCTGGCCATCGCGGTGCGACCAGCTCGTCGGGATATAGAACAGGAAATCATCCAGAAAGTTCTCCGTGTAGTCGAAGCTCTTGGAGGCCTTCACCAGGTCCTTGGCCCACTTCGTCGTGTCCGCATTCTTGTCGAAGATGGACCACAACGCATCCTGCACATCCTGGTTCGTGTAGACGTGGCCGTTTTTGCCCGTCTCGCCCAACATGCTATAGATGTACGCTTCCTGCTCGTACTTGAAGTCCGTGCTGTGCGTATTTTCCGTGTAGAAGTGGTCGCCCGAGTAGGCGGTCGCCCGCCACACCTCACCCTGATAGATCGTTCTGAAATCATCCAGGCAGAACAGGTTGACATCGTCCATGCCATTCAGCACCAGGTGATAGGGGCCGGTCTCGCCGCCATGGACCGATCCCACATACTTCAACGTATCCGCCTTCGCCAGACCAGAAAGAGCGACAAAACCAAGAACAGCCGACCAGATCTTTCTCTTCACAGGAATCTCCTTGAATTACGTCTTGAACTTTCAGGGCCGCCGCCGGTAACTAGGAGACGTTCCCCCCTTTGCACATCTCCTGCGGGAACCGGTTCGTTGCCGCAGGGTCGTTCCTCTCGACGGAAAACGTTCCCTGTAAAACGAGGACCGCTCAACGTCATTCGCTGCTTTTCTTCTGCTTAGTGCAAATCTTCGGCCATTCGTAAAATTCAGGAAATTCCCGGATAAACCCTCCTCATTTGTGTCAAAACAAAACAGTCCAGAGAAAAGTTTTGACCTTCAGTGGCAATTCATTTCACAGGAAATGCCCCTGTTTGTCCTTTTCGATTCAGCCATTTGCCGAGCCTGCGCTATCCTCCCCGTATGCGCCTCCTGCCCCTTGCGGCCCTGTTGATGGCCTCCCTTCCTGCTCTGTCACAGTTCCAGATGCAGGACTCCCACACCACCGCCAGCCTGCGAGGCATTCACAACGTCGGCCACGGCATCGTCTGGGCCAGCGGAACCGAGGGCACGGTCCTCCGCACCACCGACGACGGAGCCAACTGGCAGGCCTGCGCCGTCCCACCCAACGCCGAACGCCTCGACTTCCGCGGCATCCAGGCCTTCGATTCCGAAACCGCTATCGTCATGTCCTCCGGCCCCGGCGACCTCTCCCGCCTCTACAAGACCACCGACGGCTGCCGAACCTGGAAGCTCCTCCTCACCAACCCTGACAAGGACGGCTTCTGGGACGCCATCCAGTTTTCTCATTCCCCAGGGAACAGCAAATCAAGCAAATGCTTTGGAGAAGTTGTCGGCGATCCCATCAACGGGCATTTCGCTCTCTTTCTCACCGTTGACTGCGGCGATAGTTGGGAGAAGCAAATTCGAGAATCTCCTCCCTCTCTTGCAGGAGAAAGCCTCTTTGCCGCGAGCAATTCTTCTCTTTCGGTTCAACATCAGGGATCTCGAATCTTCGTCACCGGAGGAAAGAGCGGCGCTCGGATTTTGAGGTTCTGGGTTGGCTTCGATGACACAACTGACAGTTTTTCCGATCATGTGGCTCCGGGAACCAGCTCATTTCGCGTCGTCTCACGAGGCTGGATTGTCGAGTCGTTACCAAATTCGAGGCCTTCGGAGTCTTCAGGTGCCTTCTCTGTTGCGGAGAACAGAATTGGTCGTCAGGTGATCGTCGGAGGGGATTACAAACAACCCGATAAGGGACTGGCCTGGTATCAGGAGCGATATGCGTTAAGCCACACTCTCCCCCACGGCTACCGCAGCGCGGTCGCCTATGACGAAGCCACGAAGACATGGATCACTGTAGGACCCAACGGCACGGACATCTCCCGCGACGACGGCCTCAACTGGAGTGCATTAAAACCATCCCCCCAGGACCAGCCCGACGCAGACAGGAACTGGAACGCTCTATCTCTCCCTTTTGTCGTCGGTCCAAAGGGACGCATCGGCAAACTCCACCCCAACGCTCTGCCCTCCGCCGGTCACGAACAGGATTAAACGCAACATCCCGCCACAGGGACGGGATGTTGCATTTAATCGTCACCGGCGAATCACCCGGAAGCACCGAACCACTAAACCGCGATCGTAAAGCTATCCTCGGTCCGGGTCACAGCGCGATACATCGTATCCCGCTCGAACGGCTCGCGCCCGGCCTCGGTAATCAGCCGGATCAAATCCTTCCGCCGCATTCCCTGCGGAGTCGTCGCACCGGCGTCGTGATAAATCTTCTCCTCGACCACGGTACCGTCAATGTCGTCTGCTCCGAAGCGAAGCGAGATCTGCGCAATCTTCGGCGTCACCATCTGCCAGTAGCTCTTGATGTGCGGGAAGTTATCGAGCATCAGGCGGCCAACAGCAATCTGCTTGATGTCCAGCATCCCCGTCGTCCGCGGAATATGCTCCAGAGCCGTGTTGTCCGGGTGGAAGGCCAGAGGAATAAAGGTCTGGAAGCCGCCCGTATCATCCTGCACCTCGCGCAGCCGAACCAGGTGGTCCACACGGTCCTCTTCATTCTCCACGTGGCCATATAGCATCGTCGCGTTCGACCGCAACCCGATCTTGTGCGCCATCCGAGCCGTCTCCAGCCACTCCGAGCCGTCGATCTTGTGGTCGCAGATGATGTGCCGAATGCGGTCCGCGAAGATCTCCGCGCCGCCGCCGGGCATCGAATCCACACCCGCCGCCTTCATCCTCTCCAGCGTCTCCGGGATCGTCATCTTGCCGCGCTTGGCAAGAAACGCCACCTCGACCATCGTGAAGGCCTTGATGTGGACCTTCGGAAACCGTTCCTTCAGACCGCTCACCAGGTCCATGAAGTACTCGAACGGAAGGTCGGGATGCAGACCGCCGACGATGTGGAACTCGGTCACGGCCTCGGTATAGCCCTTGCCCGCCGTCTCCCAGGCCTCTTCAAGGGCCATCGTGTAGGTTCCCTCTTCGCCCTTCTTACGTCCGAAGGCGCAGAGCCTGCACGACGCAACGCAGACGTTGGTCGGGTTGATGTGACGGTTCACGTTGAAGTAGGCGATGTTGCCATGCAGCTTCTCGCGCACGTAGTTCGCCAGCCAGCCCACGGCCAGAATATCGCCGCTGCGGTACAAGGCCACTCCGTCCTCGAAGCTCAGCCGCTCACCGGCCAGAACCTTCTCAGCGATCGGCTCCAGCGCCCGATCGTCGGTCTGAAAGGAATGCCGCGGACGCGAAGTCACCGCTTGGGGGCCTGCCGTAGTCACATCGAAGCTCATAGTACGATTCTAATCCTCATCCCGCCCAAAAGAAGCGGGTTTTAGTGCATCGCGACTTCCGCCGAGTTCACCATCTCCGGCTGAATCACGACACCGTCGAACATCGTCGCCGCCACCAGGTGATTCCCGACCGGACGCACCAGACGCAGGTTCCACCCCGTATTCCAGTAGCTCACCTTCCGGTCCGGCAGGTGGACCGAGTACGCGATGGTCGTGGGGCTGTTCGCCGTAATCAGAACCCTCTCCCCCTTCTCGTCATAGAAGAGGCTGTTGATACCGCGAACAGTAAGGCCTGGAACCGCGTGCCACGAGACGCCCTTGTTCTCCGAAACGAAGACGCCCTCCTGCCCGCCGATCCAGATTCCTCCCAGGTCATCCACTGCGACCGAGGTAATCTGCGTAAGCTCCGAAGGAATCGTCAGGGAAGACCAGGTCCGCCCGTTATTGATAGAAATCGTCGCCGTCGTCAGCGAAGTCGCCACAACCGCCGACCGCGAGGAGGCGATCGTGTACCAGACGTGTCCCTGAGGAGGAGCGGTCAGTGACCAACTCTGCCCCGCGTCCGAACTCTTCAGGACCCCCTCCGAGGTAGCAGCAAAGGTCTGATCCACATCGCGCGTGAAAGCAAAAACCGCTCCATCGAAGTCGCTCGCCGCAACCTTCGGAGCCGGTCTGGCAGTCGTCTTGGCAACCGCCTTGCGCACCCCGGTCTTCGCCGTCGAGGCAGGAGCAACAGCAGCAGCCACAGACGTCGTCAGCGAGACACGGCTGACCTTACCCCAGATCTCGCCGTTCAGTCGGTAAATTCCGTGCCTTGTTCCCGCAAGAATCGTCCCATCCGAAGTTTGCCCAAGGCTGAGAACATCGTGCCGATCCAGCCCCGCGCTCTTCTGCACCCAGGTCAGGCCGCCGTCGGTGCTGGCAAAAACTCCGCCCCACTCCTTGTCGTTCACCACGCCGACATAGATCGTTCCGACGTGACGAAAATCATCGACGTATGAGATCACCTGACGCGCCGAAAAACCGTCGTTCGTCGAACGGAAGCTGGCTCCACCATCGTTCGAGATGAGCACGCCGCCGCGGTCCGTCGCCAGCATCACACGGTTCGTATCGTCAGGGCTAATATAGACATCGTTGACGATCAGCTCCGGCCCCGTGGTACGAGCCCACGTCTTCCCCGAATCCGTCGTGCGATACAGCCCCTCCGTCGTTCCTGCAAAGACGATGTTCAGGTTCTTCGGGTCCTGCATCAGAACACGCGTTCTCCGCGCCGTCGAGGGGATGCCCTGAATCTTCTGGAATCGCGCACCCGCCGATTCGCTCTTATAAATACCCGAGCAGGCGCTGGCATAAACAACGCTTGGATCCTTCGGGTCGATGATGATCGAGAAGACGTCGGAGTCGTCGATGACGCCCTCCTTAATATTCGACCAGTGAGCGCCGTCATCCGAGGTCTTCCAGGGGAGGTGCCAGGTTCCGGCGTAGATGATCTTCGGATCCTTCGGGTCAATCGCAATCGACTCGACCTCGTGAATCTCCTGGCTGCCTTCGGGGCTGATGAGCTTCCAGCTCACGCCTCCATCAACGCTCTTATAAACACCCTTCAGTGTTCCCGCGACAAAGGTGTTTGGATCCGACGGAGTGCCGACGAGCGCGAGAACTGATTGCCCGCGCAGCTCCGGCGCAGAGGACCATGTCGTTCCCGCGTCTTTGCTGATGAAGAGGCCGCCATCGGTGCTTCCCAGGGCCCATGCCCCTGCCAGAATTCGTCCCGGCACCGCCGGGTCGATAACGATGTTATCGAGGACAAGATTGTCCCGTTTCGCGACACGTGCAAGCCGCTTCCACTGCACTCCGCTATTGCGCGATTCGTAGATCCAGCCGTTCGCGGTACCGAGGTAAAGATGCTGGCTGTTATGCGGATCGGCCGCGATAGCGCGCGCATCGCCGCCATCCGGTCCAAAGGGAAGCCACTCCACCATTCCGGCCTCAGACCGGGGGGTGAGTAAAGCCAAGGCGATGAACAGTGCACAAAAGATACGTCCAGGTTTATGTCGCATGGTCCTGATCAATAGTTTAGCGAAGCTGAATCCCGTTGCGTAGTTACTAAAGAAACAACAAAACACATAGCAAACAAAAGGCTGGCCGGGAGAATTTCCCGGCCAGCCTTGTTAGGTACGTCCTGAGACTACTTGCGGTGACGACGCGGGGCCGTGCGAGGAACCGCCTTGACGGTACCCTCGGTGACCGAGGTCAGACCGCTATCGGTGAACGACGCTCCGGTCGGGATCAGGGTCGAGGACACAGTCTTCGAATCCTGCGTGCCGGTGTAGACCGAGATACGGCTTGCATCGATGCCCTTCTCGGTGACCAGGTAGTCCTTCGCATTGACAGCGCGGAGAGCGGCAGCCTTCGAGGCCGTCTTCTCGCTGCTTGCGCCGTTGCCGACGATCGCCAGCTTGGCATCCGAGGAGCGCTGCAGGTTCAGAGCAACGTCATCGAGGCAGGCCTTGGCTTCGTTGTCGACACGGGTCGGACGACGCTTGTCACGATCAAAGCTGATCGAGCAGAGGTTCTGCGTCGTGGGAGCGGCAACCGGCGGAGCCGAAACCGTGACGGTCGCGGTGCAGGAGGCCGACTGGCCCTTGTCATCAACCACGTTCGCGGTCACCGTGATCGTTCCGGGAGCCGCGCCAGCGGTGTTCAGGGTCGCCGTGGAGGTGTTACCCGTGACCGAACCAGCCGTCGAGCTGTAGCTGTAGGTCAGAGGACGATTCTGCGGGCTGGAAGCCGTTGCCGTGACGGTCGAGGAGTCGCCAGGCGCAACCGTCGACGGATTCGCCGAGCAGGAGACGGTAGGCGGCTCATAGGCCTTGATGGTGAACGGAGCCGTGCAATCCGCCATCTCGCCAGGCTTGTTGCCCTCGGAGATGTGGCCCTTGACGGTGTAGCTGCCAGCGTTCAGGTTCGTGGTAGCAACGTTCGCGGTGCTATCCGTTCCGGAAACCGTGCCGCCATCGGAGGTCCAGCTGTAGGTCGCGGTCTTCTTCGGGTTCAGGTTCGCAGCCGTTCCGGTTACAGTGATCGGGTCGCCCGGATAGGCCTCTGCCGGAGCAGCCGAGCAGGCAAGGGTGACCGGAGGAGGAGGAATGATGTGACCGAAGTGCGTCACGATACCCGTGCTCAGATCGACGCCGCTCAGGTTCGCGCGTCCACCCATGTACGGAACAGCGGCCGGAGGAGCAGTGTAGGGGCCGAAGTTCGCGTGGATGTAGCGATAATCCGCTTCAAAGAGGCGGAAGGAGAAGCGGTGATCGAAGAACGGCAGGTCATAATCCATACCGCCGCCCGCCGTCAGAGTCGGTCCCCAGGTCCAGGGCTCGTGATAGAACAATCCGGGTCCCGAGCTGTTCGGGCCGACCAGCTTTGCCGCACCGGCGAGGCCGTGAGCAAAGAGGGTGAAGTTCTGCATCGGAGCGCGGAAGATCGGACCGGCGGAGGTGCTGTACAGACCGTCGTTGTTTCCGTCCGGATGGGCAACGAAGTTGACCTCACCACCGAAGTACTTGTTGAAGTAGTAGGCGCCGCTCGCGATAGCTCCCACATCGATGGAGTTGTAGTTGATCCCGGCAGGCTTCAACTGACCGTGCGCTCCGAAGTAGGAATACCCCAAGAAGAGATCAAAACGGGAGGGGTTAACGCCCCCTGGGGCGGCTGTGCTGGGAGTCTGAGCTCCCAGACTCGCGACTCCAAGGCTGACTGCGCATGCAGCCAGTACGTACCGGCCAAAACGACGTAACGGGCTATAAACCATTCGACTTCCTCCGCTCAAATTCGTCCAAATTTCAATGAGCCTTCTTGGCTCAATCTTTGTTGATATGTTGCTTCGATTCAGTAAAGCTTACTGCAGGTTGCTAGCTGCACCGATAAAAGATACCTTTCGGCAACTATATTTTCAATACTTTACATTGCCTGAAGGTGGGAAGCAGCTAGGGGAGAACCTTCCCAGTTAGTAAGTTAACCTTAACCGTCAGGCAAGGTTCAAGGTCTTTTTGATTGTACCCCGTTCGCTCTGTATCTTCTCCTGTAACAACGTGATAGCGTACAAAAGCTGTTCCGGTCTGGGAGGGCAACCGGGGACATAGACGTCAACAGGAATCACCTGGTTGACTCCCTGAAGCAGGGCATAGTTATTGAAGACACCTCCCGAAGTAGCGCAGGCTCCCATCGAGATCACCCACTTCGGTTCCGGCATCTGCTCATAAAGACGCCGGATCACCGGCGCCATCTTCTGTGAGACACGGCCCGCAATAATCATCAGGTCGCTCTGACGAGGCGAAGGACGAAAGACCTCCGCACCGAAGCGAGCAATGTCATAGCGGGAACCGCCCATCGACATCATCTCGATGGCGCAGCAAGCCAGGCCGAAGGTCATCGGCCAGACCGAGTTCTTGCGAACCCAGTTGATGGCCGCATCGAGCGAAGCCAGCACGATGCCCTCCTGCTGGTCATATCCCCAGCTCACCTCGCGCAGCTTCTCCTGATTCTTGGCGGAGCTTTCAAGGTTGCCGAAGAGATACCGGTCGCTGCTGCTGTTCTCTGTGCTCATACGCTAATAATAAAGCCACTTCCGCCTTTCGGACGATCTTTCCGGATGGATAACTCGTCGATATCCGCCCAGCCTCCCTTTCCCATGAAAGGAGCATCTAACGCTCATTCTCTTCCATTGCTTCAAGAAGTGCCGTTTTCAACGCCTTCTGCTGCTTCTTTTCGAGCTTCTCCCCGCCGTGCGTCAAGTAGAAGACGTCGATTGCGGTCTCGCCCTCCGTATCGACCAGGGCCACCTCGATATTGTGCCCATGCGCGCCGATCGTGAGGCTGAGAGAGCGCAGGAGGCCGGGGATATCCTGCGCGACAACCTCAAGCAGCGTACTGTGCGAGGACGCCTCATCGTTGAACTCGACCCGAGGCTGAACCACGACCTTGGGGGCCTTCCTTCGTCCCCTGCGACGTCCGCTCAGCAGCCTCTCCAGAGGCACCGTACCCGACATCACGTCGTAGATGCTCTTTACGAACCGCTCATGCTCGGAGGCGTTCATCTCCAGCGTGCGGAAGGTGTCCGAGAAGCGGAAGCTGTCGACCACGATGCCGTTGCGGTTGGAAAAAGCGTCCGCCGTGACGATATTCATGCCCCACGCCGACAGGGCGCCCGTCATATTCGCGAAGAGGAAGACGCGGTCGGGGGTCACCACGGTCAGTTCGCTGACCGCAGGAGCGTAGCGAAAATCGAGCTGGACGCGATCCTCTCCGAGCTGTTCGGACATGCGGAAGTGCGTACGAATCTGCTCTGGAGTGCGGGTCAGGACATACCGCTCGGGGAAACCTTCGAGAAACTTCGCCACCGCCTCCCGCTGATCGGGCAACAGAGCCGAAACGCGATCCACCAGCTCATGGGCCTCCTGAGCGCCCACGCGCTCGTCGTCCACGCTGCGGTCGAGGTAGTTCGCCGTGGCCATGTAAAGCCGCCACAGGTTCTCCGCCTTCCACGGCGTCAGGGCGTCGGGATGCACCGCATTGATGTCCGCATAGGTGAACAGAGTGAGCATCCGAAGCAGTTCCGGCGTCTGCACCTTGCCCGCGAAGGCCCGCACCGTCTCTGCGTCGAAGATGTCGCGCCGCAGAGTTGCAGACATCTCCAGATGTTTCTCGATCAGGCTGAGCACGAGGTCGCTCTCGTAAGAATCAAGCTCCAGCCGTGCCAGAAGGCCGTGCGCCATGCGAGCGCTCTCTTCGGCGTGGGCGCCCGTGCTGCGGCCCTTGCCGGTATCGTGCAGAAGAGCCATCAGGTAGAGCAGGCCGGGGTGCGGAAGCTCGCGCAGAAGCGCTCCGAAGCGAGAGGCCCACTCCGTGCGAGAGCCTGACTCCAGCTTCGCGACGGGAGGAGCGACCTCCAACTCGTGCAGCGTGTCGATGAGGACGAAGGTGTGCTCATCGACGGTGTAGCGATGGTATGCATCGCGGATGACAAGAGCGTCGATGCCATGAAACTCGGGGACGATCAGCTCAAGCACCCCGAGAATATGCATGGCGCGAAGAGCATGTCCGGCGCAGGGGCCAACAAGGATCGCCTGTAGGCGGCTCCACAGAGCGGGGCCTTCTTCAAGATTGGCCGATAGCGCGCCCAGAGCGTGCGAGAGCCTCGTTTCGGCCTCGCGGCCAAGCGAGCAGCCAGTGCGCGACATCGCGGCAAAGATCTCCAGCACCACCTCGGGACTGTGTGCCGGGTCTTCCGCTCCCGCGCCTCTGGGGGCGGAGTCCAGAACCACCTTGCCGCGCTCGATGCGGAACCCCTCCGCCGCCTCCGCCTTCTCTCGCTTCAGCGCAAATGCGCCCAGGCGGCGGGAATTCTTCTGAGGAATCTCCTCGAGGCTGCGCTTGAGAGCCCGTTCGATACTGCGCGCATTCCGGAAGTAGATGCGCATCCAGTAAGCGGCATCGACCGACTGCCCACGGCGACCGTTAAGGCCAACAGAGCCTCCGGCTGCGGCATCCTGTGCCTGCCAGTCGAGCGTATTGTCGTCACGCTCGTGGCGATAGTGAAGGAAGCAGCGAACAAGGTGCAGGAACTCGACCGCCTGCAAAAATTCGGCGTCCTCGTCCGGGGTCGAGGTACTGGGCGAAGCTCCGTCGAGCATCCGGAGCCACCCAAGAACGTGAATGTCGCGAAGCCCTCCGGGGCAGTCCTTGATGTTCGGCTCGAGATGAAAGAGCGTGCTGCCGTACTTGGCATGGCGTTCACGCGTCAGTTCCAGAAGGCGTGTAACGATCTCCTTCCGGTCGCGCTCGATCAGGCGCGGAAGAACCTCTTCATCGAGCCTCGCATACAGCTCCACATCTCCGGCAAGAAACCGGCGATCCAGCATGGCAATGGTGAACTCGGCGTTTTCCTCGGAGAAGCGCTCGCACTCGGAGAGCTTACGCACCGTCTGGGCGACCCGAATGCCGCTGTCCCACATCTCCTGCCCGATGCGGCGGAGAGACTCCTTCACGTCCCTTTCGTTGACCTTCGCGTCAAGAAGAAAAAGAAGATCGACGTCGGAGTAAGGAAACAGCTCCCGACGGCCATACCCTCCGATAGCCAGCAGGACGACTCCCGTGGCGAGCTTCGGATTCTGGGCGACGGCCTCCTGCCACAGCCCTGCGGCAAGCTCATCGACGGTCGAAGTACGCGCAGCAAGAGTCACCGCACCGGTGGCCCCGGCCTCAAAAGCGCCGCGGATCTCAAGCATCCGTCGCTGGTAAAAACTGCGCCGCTCGCCTGCGGACTCGTTTGCCTGCATTCGCCTCTCTCCGAGTCTTCAGGATAGTTCGCCCGCGGCATCCGCCACGGGCTTGTCTCTGTTGGCTGAGAATACTCCGCCGAAGCGAAGATCAGATTGCGATCTCGCCCCGCTCGTCGTTGCGAATACGAATAGCCTCGTCGATCTTCGAGATGAAGATCTTTCCGTCGCCGATGGTCCCGGTGCGCGCCGCCGCGATGATCGCGTTGACCGTGCGATCGACCATCTCGTCGGTCACCACAATCTCAAGCTTCACCTTGGGAAGTAGATCCACCGAATACTCCCGACCGCGATAGACCTCGGTGTGGCCCTTCTGGCGACCGTGTCCACGAGCCTCCAGAATCGTCATGCCATCCACGCCGATCTCCACCAGAGCATCCTTCACCGAGTCCAGCTTCGACGGCTGAATAATTGCTTCAATCTTCTGCATACGTATCTTCCTCTCAGGCCATCGCCCTCAGATTCCATCGTTCCCAGAGCCTAGTGCGCCCAGTCGTAACCTTCTTCACCGTGCTGGGAGAGGTCAAGGCCATCGCGCTCGTCTTCCTCGCTCACCCTGAGTCCCATCGTCTTGTCTACCACGAACAGGATTACCAGAGTACCAATAATCGAGATCGTCCACGCAATGGCAACACCTGCGATCTGATTCAGAACCTGGTGGCCGTTGCCCTCCAGCAGACCGGTCGGCTTGCCCGCCCCGAGGATGGGGTTGATCGTGCTATTGGCAAAGACACCGGTCAGGATTGCACCGAGGGTCCCGCCCGCGCCGTGAACGCCGAAGGCGTCGAGCGAGTCGTCATAGCCGAACCAGGACTTGACCTTCACCACCATGAAGTAGCAGAAGACTCCGGTGAACAGGCCAATCCAGAGAGCCGACATCGGGGTGACAAAACCAGCAGCCGGGGTGATTCCGACCAGACCGGCCACCGCGCCCGAGATCGCTCCCAGCGCCGAGGGCTTGCCCTGGCGAATCCACTCCGCAGCAATCCAGCCAATCGCCGCGGCGGCAGCGCCGAAATGAGTCGCCACGAAGGCCGAGGTCGCCAGCGAGCCAGCCGAGAGCGCCGAACCGGCGTTGAAGCCGAACCAGCCCACCCACAGAAGGCACGCGCCGATAAAGCTGAGCACGACCGAGTGCGGAGGCATCGGCTGCTTCGGGAAGCCAAGACGCTTGCCGAGATAGATCGCCGTCACCAACGCCGAGATTCCCGAGGTGACGTGGACCACGGTTCCACCCGCAAAGTCGAGGCACGGAATCTTGCCGCCCAAAGCCGCGTTCAGCAGTCCGCCCTTGCCCCAGACCATGTGCGCCATCGGGCTGTAGATGATGATCGTCCAAAGGAACATGAAGACAAGCATCGAGGAGAACTTCATGCGCTCCGCGAAGGCTCCGGTGATCAGGGCCGGGGTGATGATCGCGAACATCAACTGATAGACCATGAAGGTCTGGAGCGGGATCGTCGTCACGTAGGTCGAGTCCGGCGTGAGGCCGACTCCGTGAAGGAACATATTGCCGAAGCCGCCGATAAAGGCATTTCCTTCCCCGAAGGCCAGCGAATACCCCACGATCGCCCACAGAACGGTCACCATCGCCATCATGGCGAAGGTCTGCATCATGGTTCCGAGCACGTTCTTCTTGCGAACCAGGCCGCCATAGAACAGGGCCAAGCCGGGGCCGCTCATCATCAGCACCAGCGCGGCGGAGACCAGCATCCAGGCGTTATCGCCGGAGGTCTGCGCCGAAGCAATCGCCTTCGCGTTGTCGGCGGTCTGCTTTTCGAGAGCGGCCAGGCGGTCCGCCTGGGGCGCGGAGGCTGCCGCGGCAGGGGCCTGGGCCAGGGCCGTCTGCCCGGTCAGAACCGAGCCGCCCACTCCCAGAGTCAGCAGAAGAGCCAGAAACACCTTTACTACGGCAACACGCATGGATTCGATCACCCGTCTGAATAAATTTTGAAAGTTCGGAGGAGAGACGTGCAGACCGAAACGCTTGTTCAGAAACGGAAAACCTGCAGTCCAATAGCTTTGCTGCGACGTGGGAGCAAAGAGTTTTGTTTAACTTTTATCTTAATCTACACAAGCAGAAGCTCATCACAAAGTAGAAATCCGGTCTCTCCCCTAAGACGAGCCGGAGCGCCCCACTCTTCCCTGCCTCAGGCAGCCAGCAACGCATCGACGATCCGGGCCCACTCCGCATCGAGATCGCCCCTGGCGACAGGACGCCCAGCCCTCCGGTACCAGTACCCGGCATTGGCGAGGTCGCCCTCCTTGCGATGCAGGTACGCGTGAACCCACGATCCGCTCGCGTCCTCGACCTCCTGCGCGACCTCGTGGGCTCGATCCCAGTTGCCCTGCGCGTCCCACCACAGGGCAAGAAGCGCCCCGCGGAAGGCGTCGGGTTTTGCCGCCTTGAACTCTGTCGGAGTCATCCCGTCTATTTTACTGAGCCGGAGCCGCGTAACCGCGCTCCCGCATCCACTTGATCAGAAGGTCCGTCCACACGCTCAGCTGAGGATTCGTCGGAGCCAGCCCCGAGCCATGCGCCCCGTGCTGGAAGATGTGCATCTCCGCCGGAACACCGGCCCTCACCAGCGCCTCGTAGAACATCACGCTGTTGGCAATCGGAACGGTCTGGTCATCGGTCGTCGAAAACAGAAACGTGGGAGGCGTCTTTGGAGTGACCTGCAACTCATTCGAAAGCAGCGTGACGAGAGCAGGGTCCGGCGTATCGCCCAGCAGGTTTCGCTTCGAGCCAAGGTGAACCGAGGGGCTCATCATCGTGATGACGGGATAGGACAGGATAAGGAAGTCCGGTCGGCTGCTCTTCTGCGCAATCGGGTCGGTAGATGAGGCATCTCCCAGGTCGAAGTGCGTTCCAGCTGTCGCGGTCAGATGTCCTCCCGCGGAGAAGCCCCACATGCCGAGATGATCTTCGGCAATCCCATACTCGGCGGCGTGCGCCCGAACGAGGCGAATGGCTCGCTGCGCATCCCCAAGCTCGACCGGGTGGTTATAGCGAGGCCCGAGACGGTAGCGCAGGACGAACGCTGCCACTCCATGCGAGTTGAGCCACCGCGCGACGTCCGAGCCCTCCTTTTCCATCGAAAGATGCTGGTAGCCTCCACCGGGAGCAATCACGACACCGGTCTTCGTCGGGTTAGGGATGCTCGGAAGAAAAATCGTCAGCTCGGGCTTGTCGATGTCCTCGCTCCCCTGCGAGCCCGGAGCGCCCGAAGGCCACAGCAACACCTCCGGTCCGTTCTTCTGCTGACCCGACTGGGCCGCTGCTCCCTCCGACAGAAAGAAAAAAACAACAAGTCCAGCCGCAATCAAACGCACGTCAAAGTTCTTCATCCGATTTATTTGCCTCACTGTAACAAGTCTCTTCAAACGCAAGCCCCGCCCTAGCAATTGATCTGCCTTTGGTGGATTTTTCTTACCGCACACCGTACCCTGAAGTCGGGGAGGCCATCATAAGCCTCGGAGAGTTCATGAAACAACTCGTTCAAAAACAACTTGCGCAGTCGATTGCGACCATGCAAGCTACGCTGGCCGACGAGCATATCGCCGATACGGTCATCGCCATCGCAAAGCTTACGGCCAACGCCATGAAGACCGGCGGCAAGCTGATGGTTGCAGGCAACGGTGGCTCCGCTGCCGATGCTCAGCACCTGGTCGCGGAGTTTGTCGTGCGGCTCGTCTCAAACCGCCCCGCAATGCCTGCTATCGCCCTGACCACGGACAGCTCCATCATGACCGCAGCAGGAAACGACTTCAACTTCGACTGCATCTTTGCGCGCCAGATCGAAGCGCTCGGGCAGCCGGGCGATGTCTTTCTCGGCATCTCGACCTCGGGAAACTCGAAGAACATTCTTCAAGCCGTACAGCAGGCCAAGGAAAAGAAGATCACGACCGTCGCCTTCACCGGCAACGGCGGCGGCAAGCTGCGCGATCTGTGCGACTACAACGTCATCATCCCATCGGACATCACGATGAATATCCAGGAGTGCCACCTGGCGCTCGAACACATCTTCTGCCTCGCCGTGGAGCACTTCTACTTCGACAATCCGTCCCTCTAACCACCTTCTGTTCGAGCAGCCGCCGGCTTCCCTCCCCAATACTCCGGCGGCTGCTCAAATCGTTTAAAACGCCGACCTCCGGCACACATGCCTGCCTACCTTTCATGGCTCATGGCGCATCACACTATGCAATGGACTGTCCCGCACAGAGCATTGAACTACTTCCAGGAGTTTGAATGAACGTCAATTTCGCACGCACAAAAAACAAGATCGTAACGACTGCACGCCTTTGCGCTGTTCTGGCTGCTTCCCTGCCGCTTTTCACCGGATGCAACTCCAAGGCGAAGCCAACCCCGGAGAACTTTACCCAGGCGATCAATGCTTACTACCAGGACCGCTCCGAATGCCTCTTCTCCAACATGCGTTTTCCGTATGCCACCTCGGACGCGGCGGTCGTCAAGCAGATGAACACCCTCGTCCAGTCACACCTGCTGGAGGCGAGCTACGAGTCGGCGGTGAAGACAACGCGCTACACCGTGTCCACCACGGGAACGCGCTACGCTCCACGCTTCTGCTACGGCCATCGCGCCGTGGCCTCGATCGACCACTTCACGACGCCGGAGAAAGGCCCCAGCGGTTTCCCCGAAACAAACATCGAGTATCACTACACGCTTCTGGATGTTCCGGTGTGGGCTCGCTCGGCTGAGATCGGCGCGGCCTACCCGCAGATGGCGCAAATGGCCGCTAATGGAGGTACCGACAAGATATCGCTCGCCCAGACCCTCGCCGGATGGCAGGTGCCAGAGCGATAGCCCCGATAGTTCCGACAGCCCCGAGCCGATTGCAAAAGAAGGGTTGAGCATCGACCAGATGCTCAACCCTTCTTTCTGCGAAAACATGTGGGAGCGTGGTCGTCCACGACTCCTGTGGCCTGCAGCCACGCATAGACGATTACCGGCCCCACGAACTTGAATCCCTTCTTCTTCAGCGCCTTCGACATCTCCTCTGAGAGTGGAGTCTTCGCCGGAACGCTCCCCGTGCGGTTGACGATCGGCTTCCCTCCCGCCATGCCCCACACAAACTTCGAGAAGTCCTCGCCCTCGTCCTGCATCTTCAGGAAGATCTTCGCTCCATTGATGGTCGCCTCGATCTTCGCTCTCGAGCGGATGATGCCCGGATTTTCGAGCAGCCGCTTCACGTCCTTCTCCGCCATGCGGGCGACCTTCTTCGGGTCGAAGTCATAAAACGCCTCGCGAAAGCCATCGCGCTTGCGCAGGATCGTCAGCCACGACAGGCCAGCCTGAAAGCCGTCGAGCATCAGCTTCTCCCACAGCGCCCGACTGTCGTACTCGGGAACACCCCACTCCCCATCGTGGTAAGCGCGCATCAGCGGATCGCTCTCCGCCCAGCGACAACGAACAATCTCTTTCATGGAAGGATTGGATCACACCAAAGCGAAAAAGAAGCGAAAATCTTTTAAGAAAAATCAGGAAAACGGAACCTAACGTACCCGGCCTGCGGGCTTCTTCTGCTTCGGGGAGACAGGAGCCGCCTGCGGCTTTACGCCACTCTTCTCGTCCATCCACGCATCGAGCAGCGTCTTCTTGAAGCGCCAGCGATTGCCCAGCTTGAACGCCGGGATGAAACCCTCCGAGGCGTACCGGTACAGCGTATCGCCGCTGATGCCGAGATACTCCGACGCCTGCCGAATATCCATCACTTCACGAGGAGCCGTCTGTGCCTGTACCATCGGATGCGACCTCCCTCAATCGCAGAAAGAAACGGGCGAAAACCGGAAAGAGCCCGGCCAAACCCGGCACACTCTTTGTATCCCGATTCCATTGCCCGTTTCAATCAAATTCTTCAGGGGTTTACCAGTAAATAACTGATAACGCATCACTAAACAGCAGGAGGAGGAGGCTGAAGTCCTTTGATCACAGCAAGTAAATCCTCACCCACCGTCCGCGTCTTCGCAATGGCGTCGGCCAACGGAATATCCGTGATCTCGGTCCCCCGCAGCACCACCAGGCGGCTGGACTTGCCCGCGTGCAGCAGGTCGATCGCGGCCACGCCGTAACGAGTCGCAAGCATACGGTCATACGCCGTCGGGGTTCCTCCCCGCTGCGTGTGGCCAAGATTGACGCTGCGCGTCTCGTACTTCGTGCGCTTCTCGATCTCCTCGGCCAGCACCTGCCCGATACCGCTCAGGCGAACGTGCCCGAACGAATCCACATTGGTCCCATGCGACTCCTGCTCACCACCGGGGAAGGTTGCGCCCTCCGCCACCACCACAATCGAGAACAACTTTCCATGCTCGCGGCGATAGGTTACCAGGCGGCAGACCTCGTCGATGTCGATAGGAACCTCCGGCACAAGGATCACGTCCGCGCCGCCCGCGATTCCCGAGGTCACCGCGATCCATCCCGCATCGCGCCCCATCACCTCGACCACCATTACGCGGTTGTGCGCCTCGGCGGTCGAGTGCAGCCGATCCACCGCCTCGGTCGCGATGCTCACCGCCGTATCGAATCCGAAGCAGGCATCGGTTCCGCTCAGGTCGTTATCGACCGTCTTCGGAACCCCGACGCACTTCAATCCGCGCTCTGCCAGCGCCAGCGAAATCGACTGCGTATCGTCTCCGCCAAGAGCGATCAGCGCATCCAGTTTGTGCTTCTGGATCACCTCAAGACACTTCTCAAATCCGCCGGGAATCTTCTTCACATTCGTGCGCGACGAACGCAGAATCGTGCCGCCCCTGTGCAGAATGCCCGAGGTCGTCTCGAGCGTCAGCGGCATGGTCACATCGTCCAGAACGCCGCGCCAGCCTTCCATAAAGCCGACGAACTCGTCGCCGTAGTGCTGAATCCCCTTCCGCACCGCCGCACGGATCACGGCGTTCAACCCAGGACAATCCCCACCACCGGTCAACATTCCTACACGCATGAACGACTCCTTTACGGCTGAATCATATCGCAATCCTAACGCCACCACTCCGAGCGCAGCGGCGTGCCGGCGACTACCTCTGTGGGGCGTCCCGGTTCGGGCGACCACAGCAGCAGCCCCTTCTCATCGGCGATCTCATACATCCGCTCGATAGGCTGCCGCCACGCGTGCAGCGCCAGGTCGAACAGGCCCCAATGAATCGGCATCAGCAGCCCCTTGCCGCCCAGATCCTGAAAGGCCTGCGCAGCGTTGTCCGGGCCAAGATGGATGCTCTTCCACAGATCGTTGTAGGCGCCGATCTCAAGCATCGTCACGTCGAACGGCCCGTGCGCCGCGCCGATCTCCTCATACCCCGGCCACCAGCCGGAGTCTGCCCCGAAATAGACCTTGTGCTTTGCGCCCTCCAGAACAAACGACGACCACAGCGTCTCGAAGCGGTTGAACATGCCGCGACCGGAAAAGTGCCGTGACGGTAGCGCCGTGATCCTGAGCGCCGTGTCGCCGATGCTCTCGGTCCAATCCAGCTCGGTGATGCGGCGACGGCTCACGCCATAGTCTTCGAGAATGCTACCCACTCCAAGCGACGTAACCCATTCGGTCTCCTGCGTCGAAGACATGCGGGCCAGAGTACGAATCGTGGCCTCGCCAAGATGATCGTAGTGGTCATGCGAGACAAGCACGACGTCGAGCCGAGGCATCTCTTCCAGCTTCAGAGGAGGAGCAAAAAAACGCTTCGGCCCTGCCCATCGCAGGGGAGAAGCACGCGGGTCCCACACTGGGTCGATCAGCACTCGCATTCCGTCGATCTCCACCAGCGTCGACGAATGCCCCATCCACGTCATGCGCAGCCCGCTCGCAGGTGGAGCCGCGTACATGCTGACATCGGTGCGAAACGGTCCCAGCAGCTTACGCGGAAACTTCTCTTCCTTGTTGTTCAGATAAAGCGGGAGAACCTTACGAAGCGTCTCCCATCCACCGACCGCGGTCGGCACAGGGTTCAGAAAACGTCCGTCTTCCAACACGGCCTTACGCAGAAAGGTCTTCGCCTGCTCCGCCTTAGAGACCTGCTCCGTCTCCATCACTCACCTCCACGATCACGGCAGATAATAGAACGGATTCGGCAGCTTCACGCTCGTTTCTCCGCGAGCCTGCCCGTTCAGATCGCTCCACTGGTCGCCCATGTTCAATACGATGCGATACCCCGCGTCGACGATCTTTTGTCTTTCCTGTCCCTTGTAATCGACGGTCCCCATCTGCTTCTGCGGCCCCGTCCTCAACGACAAACCCTTCCAGCCTTTGTATCCGGCCAGCTCAAGATTCTTTGCCGTCGCCTCACGCTGTTCCTCCCAGCGTCCAGTGATGAAGAAGACATCGACACCCGCAGCCCGCGCCCTGTTGAAGAGCCGCAGCGTTCCTGGAATCGGCATTGAGGCATCTGAGGACATCGCCCACTTGTTGAACGAAGCCAGCAGAAACCCGTAGTCTTCACGGCGCAGCTCGCAGAAGCTCGACATCGAGGTCTCATCAATATCGAACACGATTGCCAGCTTCTCACCACGTTTTGCACCGGCCACCGCGCGGTCGAGCACAGCCTCGGCCCGCTTCGTCTGCGCATCGAGATCGGACCAATAGCATCCTTCCTCTCCCACGCACTCCGCATAATCGGCCAGTCTGTACCGCTCCACGCCAAAGTTCGGCACCGGCTCCGCGGCAACAATCGTGGTCGAATCCGCCGCTGCCGCCTCGGCTGTCTGCTTGATCTGCGCCGCCGAAGGGCGCTTTGCCGTTGTCAGGCTGACTGGCCTTCCACCCGGCTCCACAGGACACGAAGGAGGTCCGGAGACCTGCCCAAGGCATATTTCAGAGGCCAGCAGCAACATTCCCAGGCAACGCAGCTTGTTCATCACGCACTCACCTTACAAGAGAGATAACCAGCTACTACTCTTTACGCCCTGGACGTAGCTTCATCCGCATAAAAATCCGCGATCTCGCGAGCATATTTTTTCGCAATGACACGCCGCTTCAGCTTCATGCTCGGCGTAAGCTCTTCAGTCTCCACACTCCACTCGTCAGGAACAACGTGAATCCGCTTGATCGTCTCGAAGTTCGCAAGCCCCCGATTCACGCGGTCCACAATCTCCTGGTAGGCCTTCACCACACGCGCATCCTTTACCAGCGCAGCCGCATCGTTCTCCTGCACTCCCTGCGCCTTTGCCCATCCCTTCAAGGCTGCCAGATTCGGCGAGATCAACACGCTGGCAAACTTATGCTTATCTCCCACCATCGCCGCGTGTCCCACCAGGGCATCGGCCTTCAGCTTGTTCTCAATCGGCTGCGGAGCAATCAGCTTTCCTCCGCTCGTCTTCAGCAGTTCTTTCTTGCGGTCCGTAATCGTCAGGAAGCCATTCGCGTCGATGTTGCCGATATCGCCGGTCTTGAACCAGCCATCTTCGGTGAACGCCTCCCGCGTCTCCTCGTCCTTCTTCCAGTAGCCCACGAAGACCGACGGCCCCTTCACCTCGACCTCTTCATCCACGGCGATCCTGCACTGCAGGTTTTCGAGCGGCTTGCCGACACTCCCCAGCTTCATCGCGCCGGGATAGTTCAAAGCAATCACCGGCGAGGTCTCCGTCAGCCCATAACCTTCATAAATAGGAATCCCGGCATCCGCAAACCATCCAGCAAGATCAACTCCAAGCGGCGCCCCACCCGAGATGAAGATACTCGTTCTTCCACCGAACGCCTCGCGAATCTTCCCAAAAACCAGCTTGTTCGCCAGCTTCCATCCCAGACCACTGGGCTGCTTTTCAGACAGTGTTTCGGCCTGATGCTCGCGTCCCACTTTCAACGCCCAACTCAGAATCCTGCGCTTGACAGGCGACTCAGAGGACTTCGCCTCCACCGCCTCGCGAATCTTCTCGTAAACCCTCGGAACCGCGACAAAGATCGTGGGACGAATGACCTTCATCGCCGCCGGAAGCTGATCGAACTTCTTGCAGTACGCCAGTGTCACGCCATGACACATCAGCGCATAGTCCAGATGGCGCGCCGTCACGTGCGAAAGAGGAAGAAACGAGATGCCAGTATCCCTGTCACTCAACGGGAACGACCCCGTCGAGTAGTTCAGGTTGCTCGCGAAGTTGTCGTGCGTCAGCATCACACCCTTCGGCTCGCCCGTCGTGCCCGAGGTGTAGATGATCGTCGAAAGATCCTCCGGCCTCGTCGTCTTCACCATCACGTCGAAGGCCGCGTCGCGCTGCTGCTTTGCAGACGCATCCTTCATCAGGTCGGCGAAAGGAATCGCCCCTTCGAGAGTACCTTCGTCCATCACCACGACATACTTCAGGTCGGGCATCTCTCCTGCCTGCCGTACCTTTTCGTACATCTCCGCAGACGAAACCACCACAATCTTCGCTGCTGAATCGCGCAGCATATATCCGATCTGTTCTGGAGTCAGCGTAGGATATAGCGGAACATCCACGCCGCCAATCGCGAGCACGGCAAAGTCCGTCACCTGCCACTCCCAGCGGTTCTCCGAAAGCAAGGCCACACGGTCGCCCTTGCCGACACCCCACCCCAGCAGCACATCGGCCAGAGCGCGCACGCGTCCATACAGGTCAGTTGAAGAGATCGGCGTCCAGCTCTCCGGGGACTGCTGAGCCATCAGCACAATGTGGTCGCCGCGCCCCGTGGCTCTTACAAGGACGTCGTTCAGAGTTCGCAGATCAAACATGATCGCCTTTATATCCCATCATCCCGCGACAGGCTACTGCGTTTACCGCCGAAGAAGAACATCGGTCGCAATAAACCCGAAAAACACCACAGAGATGATGCCGTTCAGTGTGAAAAAAGCTGCATTCATCCGCCGCATATCCTTCGGCGAAATGATCAGATGTTCGTACAGCAGCAGCGCGGCGACGACGGCAATTCCCGCCATCGCAATCTTCCCAAGGCCAAACGAAACCACAAGCCAGTACAGCGTCCCAAGCATCCCAAGATGCATCAGACGAGCAATCCAAAACGAGGTCTCCAGGCCAAAGGCCTGCGGAACGCTGTTGAGTCCCGCGCTGCGATCATGCTCGAAGTCCTGGCAGGCATAGAGAACATCGAAGCCGCCGACCCATAACAGAACAGCCAGCGTCAGAATAATGATCCGAGGATCGAGCGAGCCGCGCACCGCGATCCACGCAGCCGAAGGAGCAATCCCCAGCGCAAGCCCCAGCACAAGATGCGACCACCGCGTAATCCGCTTCATGTAGCTGTAGACCAGCACGACGAAGAGAGCCACCGGGGCAAGCAGCAGCGTAAGACGATTCAGCATCGCCGCGCCAAGAAAGAAAATCGCGGCGGAAACCAGCACGAAGCCCGCGACAAAGCTGGTCGTCAACGCACCCGCAGGCAGCGCCCTCATGGCCGTGCGCGGATTCGCTGCATCCAGCTTCGCATCCACCAGGCGATTGAACGCCATCGCAGCCGAGCGAGCCGCAACCATGCAGACGATAATCCATCCCAGCACGCGCAGCGAAGGCCACGCGCCAGCAGCCAGAACAGCTCCGGTCAGAGCAAACGGCAACGCGAAGACCGAGTGCTCCCACTTGATCATCTCCAGCGTGACAGCCGTATTTTTCCACATCGAACTCATATCTTCATCCTAAAAGACAACGCGCCACAGAGACAGTTTTTCTCCTCGTGCCGCTAGCGATAGCGCCGTCGCAGCTTATAAACAATGCTGAACACACCGGACTCATCGCGCGTCACCACGATCGAAGAGTTGTGCGTCAGGTCGTACTGCACCTGAATGAGCTGTTGCGCCGAGGTATTGACGTTCGTCGCAAAGACAGCCGTAATCTGCTTCGAAATCTGCTCCTGAATCGTGATGCGCGCCGAGGAGTTGCCCAGCGTTCCGACAAACGCCGGGTCGATCTTCACGCTGCCCACGCCGAAGAGCTTTTCGACGCGAGAGCTGACCGTCGCATTCAAGGCTCCTCCCAGCAACGCGCTGGTCGTTGGATCGGTTCCCGCCGCAATCTGGCGCTGCTGGTAGATCTGCGCCTCCTCCTGTGTTCGCCCTAATGCAAGCAGCGCAAAGACATCGCTCTGGCTCAGCGGAGGCTCAGAGCGATAGGTCGGCTTCAGATTGTTCGTCGTGCCATGCAGACCAATCGTGATCTCATAATTCTCCACCTGCGCGGTCGCGTCGATATCGATCATCGGGTCGATGCGCACCGGGTTCGTGAAGTAGATATCGCCGCGCTGCAGCTGGTACTTCGTACTCGCGAAGGTCGCGCTTCCATCCGTGATCTGGATGCGGCCAAGAATCGAAGGCGCGGCAAGCGTGCCGCGAATATTCAGATCGACCGAACCCGCCAGCTTGGCATACGAGTTCTGGAAGTCCAGCTGCGGCGCGCTGGTAATGTGAACATCCAGCCGGACCTTGTTCGACGGAGCATCAGGATCGGGCGGCGCCGAGATCGAGGCTCCGCTGCCAGCAAAGGCCGCAAAGTCCACATCCTGCCCCACGCCGAAGCGCGTAATCATGATGTTGCCGCTCAGCAGCGAACTGGTAGATGTTCCCTGCAATTTGAAGTTCGCATTCGCGGTCGCGCTCAGGCCATACCACCGCACGCGAACCGCATCTCCTGTGGCCGTCAGGTCCGCGTAGAACCCGTTGCGGAAACGCAGCGATCCTCCGAACTTCAGATCGCCGCCGCCGGTCTTTCCCGTGAGGTTCTGCACCTGCAGACGATCCTCCGTGAAGACCAGCGTGCCATTCATATCGCTCAGGCCATTCGGAACTCCGTCGAGCGCAAGATTCACATGCTCAAGCTGCACTTTACCGGTCAAGCCGGGGTTGGAGACATAGCCCCCCGCTGCCACCGTAAACTGCACCCTGCCGCTGGCGATCAGGTCCGGATCGAAGGTGTGCATCAAAGCCATGCTCACTCCGCCGCTTCCCTTCACATTGATCTTTCCGCCTTTCGGATCGGCCGCGCCAAAAAGCTGCGCCGTGCCTGAGAAGTGCATATCCGTATCCTGCCCGGTGATGTGTACCTGTTCGAGCGAGGCCACGCCATCGCGCAGACTAACGCGCAACGGCTCCGCGGCCTTCAACTCAATTCCCTGCAGCTTCACGTCCACGTTGTCGAGCTGCGCCACGCCACTCAAAGCCCTGGGAGTCTTCAGCGGACCTTCCACCGAAGCCACGCCGCTGATGGAAGACTGCGCCTTGATGTTGCCCGGCCCGAACATCCGAAGCGGACGATCCACATCGAAGTCCGTCAGCGACAGCTTCGCCTGCGTCTGGTAGTCGCCAGTAAGAAGCGTCTGTCCCTGCAGATTCAGTTTCGTTCCCACGATACTCGAGTTCGCCGCAAAGAGCAGCTTCTCGCCTTCGCTGTGCGCCTCTGCCGTAGCCTCTCCCACCGGCTGCCCCGCGTAGGTCACATTCGCCAGCTTCACATTCGCACGCAGCGCAGGCTGCGTCACCGTGCCATTCGCATCGGCAACAAGTGTCAAACGGCCATCGACATCGGCTCCCGACTTCCTGACATTCTCGAACTTCGACAGCTGCAGGTCGCGCGCCTCAAGATGACCGCGCAGCCGCTGGCTATCGAGGTCATATCCTCCGTTGCCCGCGATCTGCATTCCGTACAGACGAAGCAGAACATTTGTCGCGCCAATCTCTTTGCCTCGCAGAGTCAGATCCGCCGCGACCGATTCATACGACTCACCATAGGCTGTGCCATCTTTGAGCGATACATGCCCGTCCCCGTTGAGATCTCGAATGGTTCCGACGATATGTGCATTCGCCGCCGCAGTCCCTGCAACAGGAATCTTCTGCTGCTGCCCTGCAATCTGAAGCAGGTCTGTAAGCTGCGCGTCGGCAAGACGCATGTTCATATCGAGAGCCGTCTCCTCATCCCACACATACGAGACAACTCCCTTGCGCGACACCTCGCGTCGAGGAGCCACCGTCCCCGAAGCCACCAGCACCGCCGTTCCTCGGCGGACCGTCGAGTCCGCAATGGCCACTCCCGAGTTCGGCGAAAACTCCGCGTCAGCGACGACCGAATCGATCAACGCATCGGTCGATCCCAGCACCAGCTCAATATTGGCCGCCTGCAGATGGCCTTTCACATCGAGATTGCGAAGCGCTCCACGCGCCGATCCAGCAAAGCTCAGCTCGCCATGAAGATTGACCGGAATCGCAGCGCTTCCCTTCTTCCCGTCCGCCTCCAAGCCCAACGTGGTCAGCAACTGGTTGTACTCGCCCAGGTCATGCACGGTTAGCTCCGTTCGCAGGTCCGTCAGAGGATCACTCTTATCCACTCCCAGAATGCCCGAGATGTGAACATCCGATTGCGGCGTCCGCACGGCAAGCTGCTGTATCTGTACCGTCTCGTTCTTGCCGGAGTAATGCGCCTGCACACTTCCCGACACAGGAACGCCGGAACGCGGAACGCCAGTAGGTGCAAGCGTCAGGTCACCATCGACCTCAACAGTATCTGCAACATCTTTCGCGACGCCTCCCCACTGCACCTTCACCGGACCGCTAACCGCCGTATCGAACCCGAGATCGCCAAACGTCCCCGCAGTGATCTTCAGGATCGACCGCAGCGGAACCCTGCTCAGGTCGGCATCCAGAAGAGCATGAGACGGCTCCTTCTCTCCACCCAGCCAGTTCTCGATGCGCATGTCTCCGGTCACGGAGCCGCCGCCTGCAAGCCTCGCCGTCAGACTGGGCAGCGACAGCTCCTCCGGCGTCAGGCGAACCTGCGTCTCCGCATCAACACCGTGGACCGCAACATACTGGTCGCCATATCCCGCACCATGCAGCTTCGCCGTTCCAGTAACAAGAAACGTCGCAGGACACTCCTCATCCTTCTCGGCCTGCTTCGGAGCCGCCTGCCGCTTCAGCCTGCCTCGCAGCCTCTGCCACAGAGGCGTTCTCTGCTTAGTCGCAGGAGCAGGCTGAACGCAGTTCCTTCCCTGCAGATCGAGATCGACCACACCTTCCTTCAGACCATCGACGCCGGTCTGCACTGCAATCTGGTGAATCTCCACCGAGCCAGTAGCTGAAGCATTCCACTCCGGCTTCGCGAAGTGCTTCAGCGTGCCCTTCGCCTCAAGCTGCGATGCCTTGCCGGTGTGAAGCACCAGGCGATTCAACACCGCCTCATCCCGCCCCATCTCCGCCTCAAGATGAAGCGAAGACTGCGCCTCCTCTTCCTTCTTCAGTCGCGTGCGAAGATCCTTCAGGTCAATCGTCGCGCCATAGCGGTCTGTTTTGAAGATGTAGTGGATCTCCGCATCAAGATCGCGCGCCGCAACATCGAACGGAATCGCCCTGTCATTGAACAGCGCGACACCATTCGCAATCTCCACGCTTCGCACCTTCAGGTCGAGCAGCGTATCGGTGACCGAAGTCTTGCTGGTGCTGCGATGCTTCGGAACTGGCTGGTTCGTCTTGCCGTCCTTATCCACGATCAGATGAAACTGAGGATGCTCCACCCTCAGATAGTTCAACGAAACATGCGAAGCAATCCCGCTGCTGAAGGTATTCCTGAAGAAGTTGATGATCTTCACCCTCACCAGAATCTTGTCCACCGAAAGATACGGTGCTTCGCCCGGTCCTTCCAGCCCATGAATCACAAGGCCGTCTGCCTGCACGGCAAGATGCCACAGGTCGAAGCTCACGCGCTTCAGCTCAACCCGTCCGCCTGTCGCATCGCCCAGCACCGTAATCAGCTTCTCTCCGACGCGCCGCTCAAAGTCAGGCGTCGTGGTGTACCAGGCGAAGACTCCGAAGAGAACAAGCATCAGGGAGAGCGCTCCCCCGATGGCCCACAAGGTTCCGCGCGTGATCCTCGAAGCAATCGAACGCTTCACCTTCTTCAGGCGTTCTTCAATCTGCTCCTTCTTCTCTTCGAGCCTCTCCTCAATCTGCTGGCGTCTCTCTTCAATGCGCTTTTCAAGGCTCCGCCGTTCATCCTCTGGAGGAGTCGGCGGCGTCTGCTGTTCGTCGCTCATGGCGCCACCTCCCCCGGCTTCATCACCCACACACTGCCCTGCGCGCGCAACGACTGCAACCAGTCACGCAGCAGGCTTCCCACCTGCTGCTGCAGCAGAACCTCTTCGATGCGCTGCGAGATCGTCTCCAACTTCGGCGGAGTAGCACGCTGCTTCTCATACTCCGGCAGCATCATCTTTTCGTAGTAATTCTTAATCTCGTCATCAGAGATGTGGATACCGCTCCTGAAGCGTACTTCGGTCAACCGCAAAACTTCCATGCGATTCCGCCAGCGACTGCGAAACTCCGGCACCGTGAACCCCTGCGAGAGAAGATACTTCGCCCACCCATCGTCCGTATCGCAGTGGTACTGCTGCCTGCACGCGGGAATGTCGCGGCGCAGCGTCTGTATCTGCTTGTCCAGCTCATCGTCCGAGACAGCAATCTGGTCAGCCTCGAGCGCGGCCTGTTGCAACAACAGAGCGCGGTCGATCAGCCGCTGCACAGCGCGGTCGCGCGAGAACTCCGCAGCGCCGCGATACGGCTGAATATTCTCGAACCTGCGTTCTTCATCGACATCGCTCTCCAGAATCACGTCGCCGTTGACCACAGCCACCACTCCATCGATGGCCGTGCCGCGCTCCTGTACAGGCCCTTTGGCAATCGGAGAAGCCGCAGGCGCGGGAACCACAGCCGGAGCCGGACTTTGCTGCTGCGCCCAGACAGGCGCGGCCATCAGCAGAAGAGCAAGCGGCTTCCCCAGCCATCGCAGTGTCGTGTTGTAAGCCGGATCGCGCATGTTTAGAAACTCTGACCGATGCTGAAGAAGAAGTTGAAGTGGCTGCCCTCCCCAACATAAGCCGACCTGCCCGCATAATCATTAATCACCGGGTAGATCGGGGGATTCAGGTTATAGCTGAAGTCCAGACGAATAGGCCCCACCGGGGTTCTGTACCGTGCCCCAATGCCGACTGCGTGCGAGAAGTAGTTGAAGTTGCAATGGCCGATATCTCCCGAAACCACGCGGCACGTGCCACGGTCCTTCTGCCGGAAACGCAGGAAGCTGGGGAACATATCCTCCGGGTTCTGAAAAACATTTCCCATGTCATGGAAGAGCACGAAGTTCACGCTATCGCCGACATAGGGCAACGTAGGCGGCGGCATCCGCAACTCAAGCGTGTTGACGAAGGCCGCGGAGCCGCCGACCGGATACCCTGTCTGCAAATCGCGAGGTCCGGCGCCGTTGATTCCAAATCCACGATGCGAGTTTGCGCCGCCCGCATAAAGTCTTTCCGGCAGCGGCACAGAATTGCAGGTAGGATTCGTCGAGATCAGATCGCCGACGCACACCTGGTTGTCGGCGTTCGGATTCTGCCCGGATGTATGCTCATAACCGATGCGCGTATTCCGCGCCAGCACATACCGGCGATGAAAGAGCTGGTAGTACGTCGAGTTCGTTCCATCCAGCTTCCAGAAGTTCGTCTGCGACCCAAACCGCGATGACGCATAGAACCCCTGCAACGACGAGTACGATCCCTTCGACGCATCCAGCGGGCTCGGCTGACGCGTGTCATGAAACCACGTAAGGTTTGGACCACCGACACGCACCGGCTGCGACAGCAGCGGAATCAGGTCCGACGAGATGCGGAGGCTGTTGGGATCGACCTTCACACGGCGGAACAGAAACTCATAGATAAACGTGTCCGTCCTGCGCCACTTCTCCGTCACGCGCATGCTTCCCTGCAACGTCGAAGAGGCAAAGGTCGTAATGTTCTGAATGTTCGTATAACCGCCGGAGAGCGTGCTCGAAAAGTTCTTCGACCCGAAGGTGTTCGGGTTCTGATACGTCAGCACCGCAATCTGTTCCAGCAATCCATACGTCGTGCGCAGCGTCACCGAGTCCTGCGTCCCACGGAAATTAATCCGCGACACATCCAGCGACACACGCGGGCTGACGCTTCCTCTTCCCTCCGGCCCATACGCTCCGGGGTTGCCCGAGTTCGACTGAATCGTTCCGCCCGGATTTCCCGTCTGCGCCTCGAAGCCAACACCGTAGGTCACGTTCCACCGCTTGGCCTCGGTCGTCTGCACCAGCACATTCTTCTGCGGCGCGTCGCCCGCAGGATTCTGCACCGCCGTCACCACCTCATTGAACAGCGCAAGGTTGTACAGATTGCGCTGCGTCTCCAGAAGCGCTGTCTGATCCAGCGGGTCGCCGGGATGCACCAGGATCTGATTCTTGACGACATTCGGGCGCGTAAAGCCCAGCCCCGACAGCAGTACATGATTCACAAAGACCTGCTTGCCCTCCGCGACAGACATCACCACGCCCGTCCGCTCCGGGTCGTCTCCTTTGCGCAGCTGAAGGTCCACCCTCGCCTGATCGAATCCGTGGCTCAGGTAATACGTCTGCACCGCATCGCGGTCCCCCGAGAGCGTCACCAGCGAAAACGGCTGTCCCTCCTGCGTGTTCATCAGGGACCTCACATCCTGCATGCGACCGGGATCGACACCGTTCACCGTCACCGTGCCGAACTTCTTCTGCGGACCTTCGTCGACGTTGTAGACCACCGCGATCTGTCCTCGCCTCTTCTTGACGGGACCGTTCTTATCATCGGTATCTTTTATCTCGGTCGTGACCTTCGCCTGGTCAAAACCATTCGCTCCGTAAAGCGCCTGGATCGAGGCAACATCGCTGGCCACAAGACCGGGACTGTACCGCCCGCTTCGCTGGTAGGCGTCTGCCTTCTTCACCTGCATCCGCTCGCGAAGAATGTCCTCGGAGAAGTACTTGTTCCCCTTCAGTTCCACCGAGAGAACCTTGTGCTTCAGCCCGCGATCGACCGTGAAGACCACGCGTTCATTCGCGCTATTCTCTCCTAGAACCTTCACCTCGACCGTAGCGTCGAAGTATCCCTGCTGCTGCACGAAGTCGCGAATGTTATGCATTCCCTCGTTCAGCAGATCGTTGTCGATCGTTCCCTCTTCGAAGACCGGCACCAGCAGATGCAACCTGCTCTTCGAGACCTTGATTCCCTCGACAAGCACCTTGACCTCCGGCCCCTGGTTCACATGGAAGTCGTAATCCAGCTCGCGCCTCGCGTCGTCGTACTCCTGGTTCTGCAGGCTGACCGTGGCCTCCAGTCTGTCCTTCTTCTGGTACTGGTTGCGAAGCTTCGTCAGCGCGTTGCTCGTCGTGTCACGCGTCACCTTGCTGCCGTGCTTCAGCTTTCCCTTCTTGCGGAACTCATCGAGCGTCATCCCCAGGTCGTCGCTCTCGACCGCCACATTTCCAATGCGGGCCTGCGGTCCAATATCGACGTCATATTCGACGTTCACCTGGCTGTTCGGCTTATCCAGACTCGTCCCGGCGTAGACCTTCGGCTGGTAGTAGCCGTTCGACCGCAGCACATCGCGAATCCCATCCGTTCCCGCCTGCACCGACGAATCGGTGTACGCCGTCCCCGGACTCAGCTTCGTCGCATACTCCAACAGAGAGGTCAGCCGGTCGATCTTTACTCCCGCGATCGTCACCTTCCCCACGAAGTACCGCGGCGTCCCCACAAAAATCAGCACCATCCCATCGCCTTCGCGCACCCCGCGAACGTCGATGTCCCTATACATTCCGCTGTTGAAGAGTCTTCGCGTGCTGTCGCGCACTTTCTGCGGGTCGAGCGGCTCGCCCGCGTGCTGCGCCAGCTGACCGGGCAGCACATCGCCGGGCTCAAAGGTCACCCCGTCGAACTCAATTCTGTTAACAGGAAGCCCCTTCCACTCCCACACCGAGGACGAAAGCCCCGGCCCGGTCGAAACCAGCGGCTCGTCATTTGCAGGTTGCCGCTGCGGTCTCAGAAGCCGCGACGGACGGGAAGAAGACCTTCCCCGTGCAGGCTCGCCCTGCTGCGGAGCCGCCTGCCCCGCCGGTTGCGTCGCGGTCTTAGGAGCCGCGCTCGTCTGCGCTCCACCCGGTGCTACAGCAGCTATCCACAGAAGTAGCGATGCGATCACGGTCGCCCACGGCGCTCTCTCGCCCGGCCACTTCGCTCCTCTGCCTCTTCTCATCCGCTGCAAAAGACACCCTCGGTTTCGCAATTTGTCGCGCAGTACGAACGGCCTCGCTCTCTGACGTTGGATGCAAAGTCTACCGCCTCCACTGTTTCCCCGCACAGCCGTACTTCCCTATACTACGAAACAGGACTGTCCTTCAGGGACACGGAAAGACGGCTTATGCAGGACACTTCGCTCGAATCCACCCAGGCAACCCTCTCGGGCGCGACATCTTCGTCTGTCATCAGCGATCAGGACCGCTACTCCCGCCAGATTCTCTTCCCCGGCATCGGCCCCGAGGGCCAGCGCCGTCTCGCCGAAGCGCACGTGGCCATCGTCGGCTGCGGAGCCACCGGAGCGGCATCGGCCTCCCTCCTCGCCCGTGCCGGAGTCGGAACCCTTACCCTGATCGACCGCGACTTCGTCGAGCCGTCCAACCTGCAGCGGCAGGTACTCTTCGACGAAAGCGACGCCCTGCAATCGCTCCCCAAAGCTGAAGCCGCCCGCCGCAAGATCGCGCAGTTCAACTCCGGGATCGACGTACAGCCCCACATCGCCGATCTCGTCCCCGACAACGTCGCAGCTCTGCTCGGGCAGGCGGACCTCATCCTCGACGCCACCGACAACTTCGAAACCCGCTACCTCATCAACGATTTTGCCGTGCAGCAGGGCAAGCCGTGGATCTACGCCGCTGCCATCGGATCCTACGCGGCCACCATGAACATCCTCCCCCGCACAGAAGCCGCCTCGCCGTGGGAGCCGACCGCCTGCCTCGCCTGCCTCTTCCCCAAGCCGCCCTCCGGCCCGGTCGAGACCTGCGACACCTCCGGCATCCTCTCCACGGCAGTTAACCTCGCGGCCTCCATCCAGGTGACCGAGGCTCTAAAGCTCCTCACTGGCCAGCCGCAGAAGATGCGCCGCACCCTCTTCTCGTTCGACCTTTGGACTTCGGAGCGCTCCGAAATATCTGCAACGAAGCCCTACAAAGGCTGTACCGTCTGTGACGAACGCGAGTTCACCCATCTGGCCGGGGAGAACCGACCGCACATCACTCTCTGCGGAAGAAACTCCGTCCAGATTCACGAGCATCACCGCCCCGTCGACTTCGCAGCTATGCGCGACCGCCTCGCTCCTCACGGACAGGTCCGCTTCAACGACCTTCTTCTCCGTTTCGAGCGCGCCCCTCACACCCTGACGCTCTTTGCCGACGGACGCGCCATCGTGCAGGGCACAACCGATATCATGGTGGCTCGCTCGCTTTACGCCCGCTTTATCGGCTCCTGACCATGCAGCAACCTTTTTTGATCGGAGAAACTCTAACTGTACACGGAACAAATGCCCCTCCTGACCACCCCCATCAATTCAGAACAGGGAAACAACAAAGCGTTGAAGATATTGACACAACCCGGAGTAGAGGCATGGATGTCCAAGGGCAACAGATGACAGAACCGAAGACGGCCCCCGGGCTTTTCAAACGAAATCCTCCGATTGCAGGAGAAGCAGAGGCCATTGAGCGCGCCAAGGCGGGCGATGCCGAGGCCTTCTCCAAGCTCTACGCGCTGCATAAACGCCGCGTCTACACCCTGTGTCTCCGCATGCTCGGCAACGTCTCCGAAGCCGAGGACATGACCCAGGAGGCCTTCCTTCATCTCTTCCGCAAGATCGGAAGCTTCCGGGGTGAGAGCGCCTTCTCGACCTGGCTGCACCGCCTTACGGTCAACCTTGTCCTGATGCACCTTCGCAAGAAGGGCCTTCAACTGGTCTCCCTCGAAGAGACCATCAATCCTTCGGAAGAGGACTCTCCGAAGCGCGACTTCGGAAGCCGCGACACGCAGCTGGCTGGTTCGGTCGATCGCGTTGCGCTCGAACGCGCCGTCGCCTCGCTTCCTCCCGGCTATCGCATGGTCTTCGTCCTTCACGATGTGGAAGGTTTCGAGCATAATGAGATCGCCGTCATGCTCGAGTGCTCAACCGGAAACAGTAAATCTCAGCTCCACAAGGCTCGTCTGAAGCTGCGGGAGCTGCTCCGCCAGGCGGAGTCAACCCCTCAGGACAACCTGAAGGAAGCGGCGTTATGACTTTGCAAAAATCCAATCGATCCACTCCTCTGTCTTGTGCCGAGTTTCAGGAGAAGCTCCCGGATCTGTTTGCCGCCGGAGCTAATGGTCACATTGAAGACCCCGCTCTCCTCGATCATCTTTCCACCTGCGAAAACTGTTCCGCCCTCGTCCGTGACCTTCAATACATCGCCGATCAGGCCCGGCAGCTGCTTCAGCCTACCCACGAGCCCAGCGACGATGTATGGAAGAAGATTCAGGAAAGCCTGGCCGCCGATCCGTCCTACGCCGAGCCCAATGAAAAATAATTGACCATACCCAGAACCGTATCTATGATTGAAGCGAGCATGTTGAACTGCCTCCAAACCGGCCGATTTAGCTACTGGTACCCCTCTGCGGCCGGCGGAGCCTTCGCATGCATCTCTGAAAACAGATAACCCTTCAGAGTCTTCGATCTTCCCGAGCCGCGACCCAAAAGGTCGCGGTTTTCGTTTGTTGCCAGATAATTGAGTTACCGGAGAGAGCCAAATGCCGACCAGTCAACAGGAACCCCACCCTAAACCCGAGAATCTTACCGCTCCCTCTACTCTGCGCCGCCTCGTTCTCACCGGCTTCATGGGCGCGGGCAAGTCCACCATTGGCCGCCAGCTCGCCTCGCGTCTCGGCTGGGAATTCCTCGACCTCGACACTCATCTTGAGAACCGCACCGGAGCCGCCATCCCTGAGCTCTTCTCCCGGCACGGCGAGAGGCACTTCCGCCGCCTCGAATCGACCGCCCTGGCCTCTGCGCTTGGCCGCTCCAACGTCGTGCTCGCGCTTGGAGGAGGCACCCCCGAGGAGCTGACCAACCGCCTCCTGATCGAGCAGACCCCCGACACCCTCGCCGTCTTCCTCGACGCTCCCTTCGCCACCCTCTTCGATCGCTGCATGCTGCAGGCCATCGACCGCCCCGTCCTTGCCGACGCCGCCGCAGCCGCGCTTCGTTTCGCGCATCGCCGCCCCTTCTACACGCGACTCTCGCGACTGGTCGTCGATACCTCCGCGCTCACGCCTGAAGAAACGACCGAGGCAATCCTGACCCAGTTGAAGCTGGCCCCGCTCCACCAGCTTCCGGCCTCCCGCTAGAGATCAAACAACGGACCGGACGTATCGGCATCCAACAGCAGCAGAGGACTGGAGACAAAATTTTGACCGAGCTGACCCCCGACGAGAGGCGATCCCGCAGAGTCGTACGCGGACACATCCTGTTTACCGTTGCAGTCCTGCTGGCCCTCGGCCTGGCCTGGCTGCTGGTGAAGGAGATTCTGATCATCTACGTCAGCGCCCTGTTCGCTGCCGTCCTGATGCCCATCGTCGACCGGATCACCCAGCTCAACCTCTTCGGACGCCGTGCCTCCAAGCCCGTGGCCATCTTCCTCCTGGTCGTCGGCGTCGTGCTGATCGTCGGTCTCTTCCTCACCGTGGGACTTCCTCCGGTCCTCCACGACCTCAACCAGTTCTCCGCCGAGCTTCCGCAACGCATCCCGCGCCTGGTCGCGTGGATCGACCAGACGCCCCTCGCCAACAAGTTGGGAGTCGATGAGATCGTACGCCGCGCCGAAGGAGCCCTGACCACCACGGCCAGCTACCTGATGACCTCGCTGCCCGACTGGATCTCGCACCTCTTCGACATCCTCTCCACCCTCTTCCTCTGCATCTACTTCCTGCTCGAAGGCGACACTGCCCTCCGCTTCGTCCTCTCGCTGTTTCCTAACGACTACCGCATCCGGCTGGCGACCACGCTCGACCGAGCCAACAGCAAGATCAGCAAATGGCTGCTCGGTCAGCTGCTCCTGATGGTCATTCTTGGGATCTCCTCCACCATCGTCTTCGCCCTTCTGCACGTCCGTTACTCCCTGCTGCTCGGCTTCCTGATGGGGCTCTTCAATATCATCCCCATCGCGGGTGGAATCATCACCATCACGCTCGCCGCCATCGTTGCGGCGTTCGATTCGTGGACGAAGCTCGTCGGTGTCGTCGCCTTCTATCTCATCTATATCAATCTCGAAAACGTCTACCTCATCCCGCGCATTATGAGTACCAGCGTCGAGCTCTCCGGCCTCACCGTGCTGATCGCCCTGCTCTGCGGAACCTCGCTGGCTGGCATCACCGGGGCGCTGGTCGCGGTCCCCACCGCCGCCCTCATCGCGGTCCTGCTGGAGGAGTACGCCGTCCAGCAGGATGTAGAATGATCCAATCAGAGGTTCGGCCCCAGCACGCTCCCGGCCGAAGATATCCCCGGCTTATCCTGAGTTCCAGTGTCCGAGTTGAACTTCGCCCAACCCGCCCGCCGCAATCTTCTGGTACCCGTGCTGGTCGCCTTTTTAATCCTCGGCATCGCGCTTGTTCTGGTCCTTCGCAACACACCCCGCAGCACAGCCGACCTCGCGATCCTGAAGACCTCCCTCTACCCCACCCACACGGTCTACAAGGCCGAATCGCTGGTCGTCGGACGCGACAACATCGAGGACAACCTCTACGTCCTGACCACGGTCCGCGTTGAAGACAAGCTGAAGCTTCCGCTCTTCATCAAGGACATGACCGCCACGCTCGTCACCGCTGAAGGTGAGACCATCGAGGCCAGCGCCGTTCAGAAGCAGGACCTTCCGAACCTCTACACCAGCTTCCCGGCCCTGCGTCCTCTCTCCTCCTCGCCGCTCCTGCGCGAGACGCTCATCAACCCGGGAGAAACCTCCGTGGGAATGGTTCTGCTCCGCTTCCCCGTCACCGAAGAGGCATGGAAGGAGCGTCGCTCAGCCACGCTCAATATCGCGCTCTATCATCAGGGCCCCGTCTCCATCGAAATCCCCAAAGACACGCAGACAGGAACGAACGCCGCACGATGACCCGCCGCCGCTGGATCGCAGACACATGGACCTCCGCCACCGCCACGCTCACCGGAGAGCAGGCCGAGCACCTCGCCCGCGTCCTTCGCGCCGCGCCGGGACAGGTTTACGACGTCGTCGCCGGAGGCTTTCTCCACCGCGCCGAGATCGTCAGCGTTCAGCCCGGCAAAGTCGTCTTCACCCTGCACGAGGAGCTTGAGTCCGACGCCGCTCTCCCGCTGCATCTTCTGCTTGCGGTCTTCAAGTTCGATCACATGGAATGGGCCATCGAAAAGGCCACCGAGCTGGGCATAGCCCGCATCACTCCGATCATCGCCCGCCGCACCGAAAAGCATCTCGCGCAGGCAGCTTCGAAGAGGGTCGAACGCTGGCGGCGCATCGCGCTCGAGGCATCGAAGCAATCCCGCCGCATCACTATTCCCGAGATCGCCGACCCCATCGCCCTCAAGCCCGCGCTTGAGCAGACCACCGAGCCGGTCCGCATCCTTCTTTCCGAGACCGAGCAGGTCACCGCCATCGGCTCCGCGCTTGCGAGCACGGACGACGACGGTTCCTTCACCTATGCGTTAGCGATTGGCCCCGAAGGCGGCTGGACCCCGGAAGAGATGGACCTCTTCACCCAGCATCAGTGGCAGCCGGTCACGCTCGGCCCGCGCATCCTGCGCGCAGAGACAGCGGCCATCGCGGCCATCGCCATCGCCTCGTCGCATCTCTCCTAAAAGAAACCTCAGTTCGGCCTGCTGCGCTCCGTGCGGCCAAACCTCGCGTCAATCGGCTTGCGGCCAGCCTCTCCCTCATCGGTCGAGTGCCAGTAGCCAATCTCCGCTTCCCCGAGCTTCCAGCACAGCAGAACCGCCTGCCCCTCCACGACACAGGGAAAATCCAGCAGCCCACGGTCGAGATCCTTCACCTGCACGCCGATCTCGGCAATCTCTTCCAGCGTGTCCTTCGTCTCCTGCAAAGCCTTGTCGCGCTCGGCGCGGCGGCGAGCCGTGGCCGTTACATCCACATGCACGCCGCCCGACAGAAAGATCTTCTGCCGCAACCGTTCCAACCCAGCCTCGATCTCGGCCACTCGCGTTCCCGAGCCCTGCGCCCTTCGCAACAACGACTCCAGCACCGGGAGCAAGGTCTGCGCCTCGCTCAGGGTAAAGGTCTTGCTCAACCCTTTACCTCCAGCATCCGGTCCAGAGCGACCTTCGCCCAGTGCTTCACGTCCTCGTCCACCTTGATGCGGTTGACGACATTGCCCGCAATCAAATTCTCCAGCGACCACGCCAGATGCTGCGGCGAGATGCGATACATCGTCGTGCACAGGCAGCCCGCATCGTCCAGCGTAATCACCTCTTTGCCCAGAGGGGCAAAGCGCTTCGCCATGCGGTTCACCAGATGAATCTCCGTGCCCACGGCAAAGCTCGAGCCAGCCGGGGCCTTCTCGATCACATCGATAATCCGCTCGGTCGAGCCAATCGCATCGGCCTTCTGGCAGACCTCCCAGCGGCACTCAGGATGCACGATTACCTGCATCTCCGGCTTCTCGCGACGGATGCGATCCACGTGCTCCGGCAGAAAACGCTGATGCACCGAGCAGTGGCCCTTCCACAGAATGACCTTCGCAGCCTTCAGACGATCCGGCGCAAGCCCGCCGTTGATCTGGTACGGGTCCCACACCACCATTTCGCTCAGCGGAATCCCCATCGCAAAGGCCGTGTTGCGCCCCAGGTGCTGGTCCGGCAGAAACAGTATCTTCTCCCCCCGCGCAAACGCCCACTCGAACGCCCCGCGCGCATTCGACGAGGTGCAGACCAGCCCTCCGCGCTCGCCGCAGAACGCCTTGATCGCCGCCGCCGAGTTCATATACGTCAGCGGAATCAGGTTGCCGGTCAGCCCGGCGCGCTCCAGCGAATCCCAGCAATTTTCGACCTGGCCGATCTCCGCCATGTCCGCCATCGAACAACCTGCGTTCAAATCAGGCAGCGTCACCTGCTGCCACGGCTTCGCCAGCACGTCGGCGGTCTCAGCCATGAAGTGAACACCGCAGAAGATCATGTACTTCGCATCCGTCTGCGAGGCGATCTTCGAGAGCTTGTAGCTGTCGCCCGTGTAGTCGGCGAATCGGATCACCTCGTCGCGCTGGTAGTGGTGCCCCAGCAGAACGACATCGGTTCCCAACTTTTCACGCGCCGCCGCAATGCGGGCGTCCATTGTGTGGTCCGGCTGGGCCAGGTAGTTATCGAGAGAACACGAATCCTGAACTGCATCTGCCGCGATCGTCGCGGCCTCTTCCATCAAAACGCTCAAGATACTCCGCCTTCAGTCTCACGGAAGCGTCAAGCGCCAGCAGCAGCGCCGTCCTTTGCCTCTGAGACGGGGATGTTGAAAGCATGCACTGCTACGGTTGCAGTGGATTCGCTGCTCCGGCCCTTTAGAGCCATCGCCCAACCCACGGGGATGTTGCAACCAGACTTCTTACATCTACAACCCTCTTACTGCTCGGCGGCCAAAGCCGCCATTACCTGCATTGGACGCTTGCGCCGCCGGAAAGAACCATCTTTTTTCTCTCCGCGCCCCGCGTATTTATAGCATTGATCTTACAACAGGATGAAGCCTCAGGAACCAACCGTTGTTCCCGTTCAAGCAAGGCCTTATCATAGAGAGAATTATGCCGAGCTTCGGCGACAGCGCCTTTATATTCATCCTTGCCCTGATCCTCTTCGGTCCGAAGAAGCTGCCCGAACTCGCGCGTCAGCTCGGAAAGCTGATGGCAGAGTTCCGCCGCGCCTCCAACGAGTTCCGCATGCAGATGGACGAAGAGCTTCGGCTCTCCGACCAGGCCGAGCAGCAGAAAAAGATTGCCGCAATGGAATCTGCGGCGCCCGCGGCCCCGGCACTCACCAGCGACACAGAGGTCAACGTCGCCTCCTCCGAGCCAAGCAGCGAGATGGACAGCGGCAGCGCCGAGACGCTCGAGGAGACTGCGGCCAATCCCCTGCCCACAGCGGCTGATCCTCTCCCTATCGCCTCCTCAGGCGACCTGAACCTGATGCCTCCCTCCACCGGCCTTCCCGTGGAGAGCAGCTCGGTCTCCCACGCCTTCGATTCTGTCCCCCGCGTAGCCGATCCGGACGCATTGCCTGCAACCGACCCCTCCGAGGGACACACTCCGGACGCCCCGGACCACAACGCAAGTGAGGCACTGCATGGCTGATCTGGTCGATCGCGCACGCGCTGCGGTCACCGACCGCGCCGAGCTTCCGGGCATGAGCCTGATGGAGCACCTCGATGAGCTGCGCAAGCGGATCATCCATTCCGTCATCTACCTTCTCATCGGCTTCGTCATCGCCTATGTCTTTCATGAGCGGCTCTACGGCTTCGTGCAGGCTCCGCTGGATCAGCTTCATATCCCGCTGAACTTTACGCATCCCACCGATGGCCTGAACCTCTACCTGAAGACCTCGCTGGTTGGTGGCGCGATTCTCGCTTCGCCCTTCATCCTTTATCAGCTCTGGCTCTTTATCTCGCCCGGCATGTATGCCAACGAGAAGCGCTACGTAGTGCCCTTCATGTCCGCAACCATCCTCCTCTTTCTTGCGGGAGCATGGTTCGGCTATCGCTGGGTTCTTCCCGGAGCCATTAAGGTCCTTGTGCTGGAGTTCGGAAAGCGCTTCCATCCGATCCTGACCATCGAGGACTACACAGGCTTCTTCCTTGCCGTCATCCTTGGACTTGGAATTTGTTTCGAGCTTCCGATCCTGATCTTCTTCCTCGCGCTCTTCGGCATCGTGGATGCACGCTTCCTGCTGAAGCACTTCCGCTACGCGGTGCTGGCCATCTTCGTGATTGCGGCCATCATCTGCCCGTCTCCGGAGCCGACGGCCATGTGCCTCTTCGCTCTTCCCATGCTGGCGCTCTACTTTATCGGAGTAGCCGTGGCCTTCTTCGTCCACCCCAGTCGTCGTGAAAAACAGGAAAAGACTGCGTGAAGTCCCTCCTCTTCAAAGCTGCAGCCCTTGTTCTCGCTCTCACCCTTCCGGCCCATGCGCAGAAGGCGTCCTCTGCGAAGTTCAGCGGGCAGGCCGCCTACGACCTGACGAAGCAGTACATCGCCGCGGCTCCGCATCGTTGGATCGGGTCCCCCGACCATACGAAGGCTGAGGAGTTCATCCGCTCGCACTTCACCGTCGAGGCCGCCAAAGGCAACTTCGAAACGGATAGCTTCTCTGCTTCCACCCCCGCGGGCCAGCTCGCGATGAAGAACTTCATCGTCCGCTACCCCGGCAAGAAGGACGGCGTCATCGTCCTCGCCACCCACTACGAGACGAACTACCCGCTGCGCGACATCGGCTTCGTAGGAGCCAACGACGGCGGAGCAACCACCGCCCTGCTGATCGAGCTTGGCAACTATCTCCGAGCCCATCCCCCCGAGGGCTACAGCGTGTGGCTGGTCTTCGACGATGGCGAGGAGGCCATCCAGTCCTGGAGCGACCGCGACTCCCTCTACGGCACCCGCCACCTCGCGGCCAAGTGGTCGCAGGACGGCACCATCAAGAAGATCAAGGCCTTCCTCGTCACCGACATGATCGGCGACAAGGACCTCAACATCGACCGCGATTCCAACTCGACTCCGTGGCTGCTCGACCTTCTGGCAACCGCCGCGAAGAACACCGGCCACACCGCCTACGTCTTCAAGAACGATACGGCGGTAATGGACGACCATCTTCCCTTCCGTCAGCGCGGCGTCCCTGTGCTCGACGTCATCGACCTCGACTACGGCCCGCCCACCCGCGAGCACCCCGAGGGCGGCTACCACCACACCGAGCTGGACACGCTCGACAAGGTCAGCGCGCACTCGCTTCAGATCTCAGGCGACCTCCTCGTCGAGATGATCCGCCTCATCAACCAGCACTAATCATCTTCAGGCGGTTCCATATCGGAACTGCCTCTTCCGCACATCCCCGGAAGACCTTGTGCCTCCGCTCATGCCTCCGTGCTCCTCTGTCGATGACTCCTTTGACCGTACTGAAAGGAGACAACGATGCGAGTACTTCCATTTGCAAGATCGCAGGAGCAACCGGAGTTTATCCCCGGAATCTGGGAGAGGAAGGCCAGCTACTTCCAGCTTCACCCCATCGGTGAAATTCTCCGCGGCTTCGTCTATACCACCGTCCTCTGGGGACTCCTGACCATCGGGGTCTACACCGTCTACTCGATGGTGATCGGCCTCAACTAACCCGGCGAAACGCAGCCCACCGCAAACGCGGCTGCCTGTAACATCCGGCTCTGCCTGTAACATCGTAGAGATGCCCTCTGCGACGCCGGTAAGCTACTGGATCGGGTTCCATCTCTTCGTCTTCCTTCTGATGGCGTCCGAGGCTCTCTACCTTCGCCAGCAGCGCCGGAAGAACCCTTCAGCCGACAGCCTGCACACCACCTCGCTGGTCGCCACCATCCTGTGGGTCGGCGCGGCGCTGGCCTTCGGAATCTTTCTGCTGCTCGCACAGGGTCGCCTTCCAGCCACCCAGTACTTCGCCGGATATGCCATCGAAGAGGCGCTCTCCGTCGATAACCTCTTCGTCTTCCTTCTACTCTTCAAGCTCTTCCGCATCACGCCCCCCAACCAGCCCCGCGTACTCCTGCTGGGGGTCGCCGGAGCCATCGTGATGCGCGGAGCCTTCATCGCCGCCGGAATCGGTCTGCTTACCCGTTTCGAGTGGGTCAGCTACCTCTTCGCCATCGTGCTCCTCATCGCATCGTTCCGTCTGCTGAAGCCCGAGGAAACTCCGGAGAAGGAGGAGATGCCCCGCTGGATCAAGTGGCTCTCTTCCTGGAGACCCATCAGCCCACGGCAGGACAGCTTCCTCGTCAAAGAGGACGGTCAGCTCATGGCCACCGTGCTTCTGCTCGCGCTCATCGCCATCGAGGTGACGGACCTCATCTTTGCCATCGACTCGATCCCGGCGGTCCTCTCCATCACCCGGCACCCCTTCCTGGCCTACACCTCGAACATCATGGCGGTCATGGGCCTGCGCTCGCTCTACTTCCTTCTGGCGCACCTGCTGAAGAAGCTCCGTTACCTGCACTACGGTCTGGCGGCGGTGCTCGCCTTCGCCGCCATTAAGATGCTGGGTGCGCACTTCTTCGAGATCGGACCGCTGACCTCCCTCGCGGTCGTGGCATCCACTTTGGGAATCACCGTGCTGGCCTCCCTGCTGGCGAAGCCCTCAGAACAGAATGAGCCTTAACCTGCCCCTCCGAAAAGAGCCCAAAACAGAACAACGCGGCCCATTTCGGACCGCGTTGTTTCCATTTCAGAACGCTTCTTGTTAGTTGAACAGGCGGCGGCGCATCACTCCCGCCACTCCAATCAGACCGGTTCCCAGCAGCGCAAGGGTTCCGGGCTCGGGCACAGGAGCAATCGTTCCCTCGGAGGCGCTATCCGCTCCAAGAACGTCGAAGGCCCAGTGCGAATCGCGGCTCGCTCCACTGGAGTCCGGAAAGTTCGGACCAACGAGGCTGCTGCCCGTAAATCCCTCGCCAAGAGTAGAACCGGCAGGAGCATTATCGTAGTCCGCAAGCACAGCCGTATACGTGCCGGGGCCGAAGAAATCGATAAACGGAGAAAAGTCCAGGTAAGTATCGAAGCTGTTCCCCGTCACAGGATCAGGCGTCACCGTTCCCGTATCATCGTCGCCGTTTTGCAGAATGTAGGGCGCATCCGTTCCAACCCCTTGAAACAGATAGAGGATAGGATCGAATCCTCCCGCGGCAATCGTCTGTCCGACAGCATTCACACCGCCGCCATAAGAGTAGCTGCGAAGGACAACGCTGTCTCCCTCCGAAACCGTAAACGTAAAGTATTGAACGTCGTTGACGTCCGACAGATTTCCTGTGAACGAAAAGTTATCAGCTCGAGCGGCAGCCGATGACAAGGCAAGAATGCAGGCAGCAATCAAAAATTTTCCAACGCGCATATTGAGAAGTCCTCTCCTTCAGATCGTCTCTTCACTACTCCACAACGCAGAGTTGAATCCGGATGAAGTTCTGCTTTGACTAGAAACTGTTTAGCCCAATCACCAGTCCTTGGACCCGTCTCAAATAGATGCAATTGATCTTCCAAAGCCAGGGTCGCTAAGTTAATCGAAACTCATCGGTTAAGCCTCTCACGCAAGGTCGTACATGCAATAAATTGCACATATCTACGTAACGGGTTGCTCTCCCGCGAGTTTCCTTACTTCGAGCCAGAGAAGGCCTCGCTGAAGCCGACCTCTCTCCCCCTCATGACGGAGTGCCGCGCAACAGCATCCTTCTGCGGGAAATCGTGGCGGTAGTGCGCTCCACGGCTCTCGCGGCGAGCCTGCGCCGAAGCCACGATCATCCTGGCCACCGCGTGCAGGTTCCTTGCCTCGATGGCGCGGCGCGAAAGACCTCTGGGCATCGTTCCCGCCAGCGCATCCAGAACCACCTGCATCGCCTCCAACCCTGCGGCATCGCGCAGAAGCCCCGCGTACTTCCACATGTTGGCGCGAAGGTCCGCGATCCAGCGCTCGACCTCCGCCTCGGGCGTAGCGTAGCTCTCCGCAGGCAGCGCGAAGGTCTGCGGCGCAACCTCCGACGGAGCAGGGTCGGCCACCATCGCCTCCGCCGCGAGCGCGCCGAAGACAAGCCCTTCCAGCAGCGAGTTCGAGGCCAGCCGGTTCGCTCCGTGAACTCCTGTGCAGGCGGCCTCGCCAGCGGCATAAAGACCGGGGAGCGTCGTGCGGCCATGCGTATCGGTCAGCACGCCTCCCATCAGGTAGTGCGCCGCCGGACGCACCGGAATCAGATCGCGGTTCAGGTCCAGCCGATACTCCGCCAAAAACTGCGAGATCCCCGGAAAGCGTTCGTGCAGGTTTTTCTTCACATGCCGCATGTCGAGATAGACCTCGCCGTCCATCCCCTCCTGCGTGATGGCACGCGCCACCACATCACGCGGGGCCAGCTCCAGCAGCGGATGATACCGCTGCATGAAGCGCTCTCTCTTCGCGTTGACCAGATACGCTCCCTCGCCGCGCAGAGCCTCGCTCATCAGGAAGCGTGGCGCGCCCGACATGCTGAAGGCCGTGGGATGAAACTGATAGAACTCCATGTCGCTGATCTCGGCCCCGACTCGCCACGCCATCGCGATGCCGTCTCCTGTGGCGACTGCGGGGTTCGTCGTATCGCTGTAGACCTGCCCCGCGCCTCCGCTGGCCAGCAGTGTCGCCCGCGCATGAATCGTGAGGATGCCTCCCTCGCCGTCGAGCAGAGTGGCTCCCGCAACGCGCCTCTTTCCGTCCACGGTCTCGACGATCAGGTCGATCCCCGTCGTCCACTCCATCAGACGAACCTTCGGAAGCGACCGGACATGCCGCAGCAGCGAGACGGCAATCTCTCTTCCTGTGGCGTCACCGTTTGCATGAAGAATGCGCGAGCGGCTATGCGCTCCTTCACGCGTCCGCATCAGCTCGCCGTTCTCGCGGTCGAAGGCAGTCCCCCACTCCAGAAGCTCCTCGACGCGCTGCGGCCCCTGCTCTACGAGAATGCGCGCGGCATCGGCATCGACAAGACCGTCGCCTGCGGCCAGCGTGTCTTCGAGGTGAAGATCGACGTCTTCCTCACCACCAAGCGCGACGGCGATGCCACCTTGCGCGTAGGCCGTGTTCGACTCCGCAAGCTCCTCTTTGGTGACCACAAGAACAGAGCCCGACCGCGCAAGACGAATCGCGGCGCTCAGTCCGGCGATCCCGGCTCCAATGACAAGAAAATCAACCTGGTATCTGGAAGGGTCTGAATCGACCGATGAAACTGCGGATGGCACAAAGTCTCCTCGTCTTCGATGCTATCTGATCGCAGGGGCTCAACGAAGCCCCGACAACCGTAACGAAAGAAGTTCCTTACGGTCGTATTGAAAGAAGCTCTCTACGATAGGATTAAGATATTGTGCCTTCGATTCAACTCAGGACGCCCAGCGCCAGCTACGAGATCGTGATCGCATCGGGACTGCTCAAAACGCTTCCCGCGCGATTGAAAAAACTGAAGGGCGGCAAGCCGTTCCGAACCTTCCTCATCACCTCGCCCGAGATCTGGGGCCTGTGGGGCAAACAAATCATCGCCGCCTTCGGCAAGCAGGAGCAGCCGACCGTCCTCTTCCTTCCCGCGGGCGAAAAGCACAAGCGCCTGCGCTCCCTCGAATCGCTGCTGGAGCAGCTTGCGGCGGCAGGAGCCGACCGTGACTCCCTGCTCGTAGCCTTCGGCGGCGGAGTCATCGGCGACGTCACCGGCTTCCTCGCGGCCATCTACATGCGCGGCATCTCCTACGTGCAGGTTCCCACGACGCTGCTGGCGCAGGTCGATTCCTCTGTCGGCGGCAAGACCGGCGTGAACCTCGCCGCGGGCAAGAACCTCGTCGGAAGCTTCAATCATCCGCTTGCCGTGCTGGCCGATACCGACGTCCTCAAGACCCTTCCCTCCACCGAGCTGCGCGCCGGATTGCAGGAGTCCATCAAGGCCGGAGTCATCCGCGACGCGAAGCTCTTCCGCTATCTCGAAGACAACGCCGACGCCGTGCTGCGCGGAGACGCCAAGGCCCTGGCGCACGTCGTCGCGGCCAGCGTTCGAGTGAAGGCCGACGTCGTCGCCAACGACGAAAAAGAGTCCGGCCTGCGCATGATCCTCAACTACGGCCACACGCTCGGCCACGCCATCGAGGCCGCCACCGGCTACAAGCAGCTTCTGCATGGAGAAGCCGTAGGCTGGGGCAGCATCGCGGCCACGCGGCTCGGCCAGATGCGCGGCCTGATCGACGAGAAAGAAGCCGACCGCATCGTGCAGCTCATCCTGCGCTACGGCCCTCTCAGCACCTTCAAGGCAAAGGCCGCGAAGCTGGTGAAGCTGACCGCGAACGACAAGAAGAGCCGCAGCGGAACGCTGAGCTTCATTCTCCCTGCGAAGATCGGCGAGGCCGTTATCGTGCGCGACGTCACGCAGGACGAGATGCTGGCCGCCGCCGAGTGGACCCTGCAAGTGGTGAAGAAGCACGGCGCAGATCCTTCAAAGAATCCGTCAAAGAAGAAAAAGAAGAAGTAAGAGAGAACGAACGATGGCACAACAGGCACGGATGGAGCACGAGATCTCGACCGGGGCGCGTCCCGTAGGCGCGACCACGGAGGAGACTGCCGCCGCCAACGTGCAGCAGATGTTCGACTCGATCGCTCCGAAGTACGACCTGTTGAACCACCTGCTTTCCGTCGGGCTCGACCGCTGGTGGTGGTCCCGCACGGCAAACACCTTCCGCGATGTTCTCGTGCGCCCCGAGGCCTCCGTGCTCGACCTCTGCTGCGGCACCGGCGACATGACGATGGCCCTCTACAAGCATCGTCCCGCCGTTGCAGGCGCGGCCCCCGTGCTCGCCGTGGACTTCTCCCGCGAGATGCTCGCGCGCGGCAAACAGAAGTTCGCAGGAAACAACATCGTCGCCATCGAGGCCGATGCGCTCCATCTCCCGATGGAGGACAACACCCTCAACCTCGTTACCTCCGCCTTCGGCTTCCGCAACCTCGCCAACTACGACGAGGGCCTCGCCGAGCTGTACCGCGTGCTGAAACCCGGAGGCCAGATCGGCATCCTCGACTGCAACCAGCCCGGCGGCATCGTCGGCGCACTCTACAACCTTTACTTCAAACGCATCCTCCCCAAAGTCGGCGGCATGATCTCCGGCGATGCGGGGGCCTACAGCTACCTCCCCGCCTCGGTCGAGCGCTTCCCCCGTCCCGCACGTATGCTCGCCATGATCCGCGCCGCAGGCTTCCGCAACGAAAGCTGGACGGGATACACCTTCGGCACGGCAGGACTCTACCGTGCCACCAAACCCTGAGCCGTTAGCTAAAAACAGAGAACCTCCCCTCCTTAAGTGACACAAGAGACTGGAAATGCCACACAATCCCCCGTGCGCGGCCCTCTGCCGCACGGTAGGATGGAGACGCCGATGAGCTACGCCACCACCACCGAGAAGCCCCGAACCGCGCAGCACGAAAAGCGCTCGGCGGCCCTGTTCTCCGTGCTGGCGGCGCTGGGGATCACCATCCTGAAGTTCGTCACCGGCATCCTCACCGGCTCGCTCGGCATGCTCTCCGAGGCCGCGCACTCCACCGTGGACCTCGTCGCCGCGGGCATCACCCTCTTCTCCGTGCAGGTCGCCGATCGCCCCGCCGACGAGACGCACAACTACGGCCACGGCAAGGTCGAAAGCCTCTCGGCGTTCGTCGAGTGCTTCCTCATGCTCGGCTCCTGCCTCTGGATCGTCATCGAGGCCGTGCGGCGCATCGCCCACCACGAGCGGCTCGCGCTCTCGCACTCCGTCTGGCCCTTCGCCGTGCTGCTGCTCTCCATCGCAGTGGACTTCACCCGCTCGCGCCATCTGCACCGCATCGCGCAGGAGTCCTCCAGCCAAGCCCTCGAGGCCGATGCCGTCCACTTCAGCACCGACATCTGGTCCTCGCTGGCCGTCCTTCTTGGCCTCACGACCACACTGATCGGAGCCCACTGGAACCTCCCCTCGCTCGAGCTGGCCGACCCCATCGCCGCCCTCGTCGTCTCCGGAATCATCCTCTACGTCACCTGGGGGCTGGCCAGCCGCACCATCGACACCCTTCTCGACGCCACCCCGAAGGAGTCCCGCGAGGAGCCCCGCCGTGAGCTGGAGCGCGACCTGATGACCATCGGCGGCGTGCTCGCCGTCAACCGCCTGCGGACCCGCCGCGCAGGCCCGGACTTCTTCACCGACCTCACGCTTGGGCTGGCCCAGAACCTGACCTTCCAGCGCACCGAGCAGATCGCCCTCGAAGCCACCGCCGTAGTCAAGCGCCACCTTCCCGGAGCAGACGTCGTCATCCACACCGTCCCCATGCCTACCGGGGCCGAGAGCGTCCACGACCGCATTCGCGCGGTTGCGGCTCGCATGAACCTCACCATCCACGACGTCACCGTGCAGCGCGTCGGCCAAAGTCTGCATGTCGAACAGCACCTCGAGGTCGACGAGACCATGCAGCTCAAGCAGGCGCACGATCTGGCGACCCGCCTCGAGGATGCCATCCAGCGCGCCATCCCTGAAGTCACTTCCATCCTCACCCACATCGAAAGCGAGCCCGCCACCATCGAGCAGCCCGAGTCGCAGGAGCGCGACCGCCAACTCGAGGTGCGTCTGCGCCGCGTCGCTATTGCCTTTCCCGAGATTCTCGACATCCACGACGTCCTCGTAACCCGCATGGGATCGCACCTTCAGGTCAACTGCCATTGCACCCTCCCCGACGCCCTTCCCATGTCAAAGGTTCACGCCGTCATCACCGCGCTCGAAGGAGCATTTAAACTGGATGCGCCCGAGGTGGATCGTCTCCTGATCCATCCCGAGCCTGCGACAGATAATCGAAGATGAAGGTGCGTATACGATTTGTGGGTTGGGCGCCGGTGCGGCGCTTCTTCAACATCGTCCTTGGGGCGATGGCGATGATCGCTGTGGCGATGGTCTCGACCTTCCTCGCGATGCGCCTTGCCATCCACGGACGCGAGGTCAAGGTTCCGCGCCTGACCGGCATGTCCGTCTCCGAGGCCAGCCGCAGAACCAGCGCCGTCGGACTTCGCCTTCAGCTTGAAAACCGCTTCTACTCCCCCAACGTCCCGGCGGGCCAGGTGCTTGCGCAGTACCCGGTCGCGGGAGCCACCGTGCGCAGCCAGTGGCCGGTCAGGATCACCGAGAGCCTCGGCTCGCAGAAGGTCGCCATCCCCGACCTCCGGGGCGAGGGCGAACGCGCCGTCTCCATCAACCTGCGCCGCCTCGGCCTCGAGCTGGGAACCGTTGGCCACGTCCCGTCGCCCGGCCCCTCGGGAATTGTATTGGCCCAGACCCCAGGTGCTGGAGCCGAAGGCGTGGACCGCCCTCGCGTCAGCATCCTTATCAGCGCTCCGATCGAAGAAGAGTCCTCCGCGGGATACGTCATGCCCTCGCTGATCGGCCTCACGCTCTCGGGAGCCTACGTCCGCGCCGGGGCCGCCGGTCTGCGCATCGTCAGCGCCGAGGATGTTACCCCATCCTCAACGGAACCCGCCCCAGCTGCTCCGGGAACCCCTTTCGCTCCTCCTGCGCCGGGCATCGTCGTCGCGCAGACCCCGAGCGCCGGACACCGCGTCGCCCGGGGAGATACCGTGCAGCTCTCGCTGACACACTAGCCACTTCGTAACCTCCCTGAAATCAACTTGCCCTGTCGCTACCTGCGTCCGAGGCAAGTTCCTGCAACATCCTCTCTGTGGAAAAACGCCGAGTTCGCGAATGGCGCGGGAAAGGTCTACAGGGTCTCTGGTCAACGACTTGCACGAATACAGGCGCAACACCCAACCCTGTTTTCGGAGCCCAAAGATGAAGTTGACCCGTTTCGCCCTCGTCGCCGCCTTCGCCCTCACCACTCTGGCCGCTCACGCAGACACCTTCAGCTGGTCCCTCACCGCAGCAGGAGATCCCTCGCTCGGATACTTCCCCGAGACCGGCAACGGCACTATCACCGCAACCCAGACCGGAGTCACTGTGTCCGGAGCTACTCAGTGGGAGATCTCCTCAATCACCGGAACCATTGGTGGGAACGGCATTCTCGGCCTGACCGACTACCTGGGCAACGACAACTTTCTCTATGCCAACGACCTCTCGCTCCTCGACCCCAACGGCTTCAGCGTCGAAACCTCGAACGGCGAGCTCATCAATATTTTCAGCTTCTATAACCCTGGATCGGTCGTCGTCCCAGGCAACAACTTCGGCGAGTCCATCAGCGACCAGGGCTTCGCCGGAGTCGGAACCTTCTCGGTACAGGCGCAGAACTCCCCTGTCCCTGAGCCCTCGACCTTCCTCATGCTCGGCACCGGCCTGGCCGGAGCCGCCGGAGTCCTGCGCCGCCGGTTCGTCCGCGGCTAACCTGCAACCGCTCTAAGTTGTGCGCTCGATCAACGCGGCGAAGAAGCCGTCCACGGGATGAACTCCGGGCAGGGTGCGGAGGTAGTTGCCGTCGACGGCTTCGCGCAGCGGCGCGGAGAGAACCCCCTCCTCGATAAGCCGCTGAAGCAGCGGCTCCACGCGAACCACCTCGGCCGACTCAGTCTCACCCACGACGGACTCGACCACACGCTCGCACTCCTCCGGCTCCAGCGAGCAGGTCGAATACAGCAGCCGCCCCCCCGGCGCGAGCCGTGACAGCGCCGTGCGCAGAATCCCGCGCTGACGATTCGCATGGCGGACAAGATCCTTCGGCTCCAGCCGCAGCCGAATCTCCGGGTTGCGCGCCAGCGTGCCGGTCCCGCTGCACGGAACGTCGGCGAGGATCAGGTCGAACTCCTTCAACGACGACGGCGGCTCTGTCGCATCGGCGACTCCGGTCTCGATCCCCTCCGCATAGTCGTATTGAGCCAGCCTTCCCTTCATCGCCGTAAGCCTGCGCGGGCTCGCGTCCGTCGCGACAATCTTCGCCTGCGGAAGCCGCTTCGCAAGCACCAGAGTCTTGCCTCCGGGCGCGGCGCAGGCGTCCCACACCTTCGCGGCCTGCGGACTGAACGCAGCGGCCAGCTCCGCCACCAGGCGCGAGCCTCCGTCGATGCGCGGCAGATTTTCTTCAGCATTCTCCGCAAACAGCGCGGACTCCTCCGGCTCCCTCTGGCCAGCCTCGCAGATTTTGATTGCCGTAGCGCGCCCGTAGCGGCCAACCCAGCGCTCCACCAGCCACTCGGGATGCCCCAGCCTGCTCGCAAACGCGGCTGTGCTTTCGTGGAGCGGACGTCCCGGCTCCTTCGCCGAGGCCAGCTTGCGCAGAATCGCGTTGACCATCCCGGCGGCGTGCGGATGTCCGCTCACCCGCGTCAGCTCCACGCTCTCGTTCAGCGCGGCGTGTGCAGGAATCCGGTCGAGGTGCAGCAGCTGATACGCGCCTAGCCGTAGGGCGATCGCCACCGGCTCGGCAAGCCTCTGCTCCTGTCGCTGCAGCAGCGGCTGAATCCGGGCGTCGAGCGCAATCTGCCAGCGGAGCGTTCCCAACACCAGAGCCGTGGCAAGATTGCGGTCTTCCGGAGAGAGCTTCGCCGTATGGGCGGAGTACAACAGATCGTCGCTGTTGCCCTCCCCGGCGGCTACCTGCAAAAGAATCTCAAAGGCCGCAACGCGAGCGGCGGAGACAGGTTTGGGCTTCTCGGAAGAGCGTGCGGGAGAGGGTCTGGACGAAGAGGGTCTGGATTTAAAAGGTTTTGGCAAAGGGTCGTTTCCCTTTCAAGAATACTCTTCTCAGCCGCCTCTAGGCATCCCTGCGCCACGCGCCCGGCGTTACGCCCAGGCGCTGGCGGAAGCTGCGCACGAAGTTCACCGACGAGTGGAAGCCGGTCATCTGCGCGACCTCCTGCACGGTCCACGCGCTGTTCTTCAACAGCGACTTCGCCCGGTCCATCCTCTGGTCCAGAAGATACTGGTAGGGCGACTGTCCGGTCAGGGCACGGAACTCCCGCGCAAAGTGGAACGGGCTCAGGTTAACCTCCTGCGCGATCTCCTCCAGCCGCAGGTCACGGTCGAGGTTGGCCGTGACATACTCCATCACCCGGCGAAGCTGCGGCATCGGCAGGCCGCCACGCACCTGTCCCAGGTCCACAGGGTCAGCCGCGTGACGCCGCAGCAGCAGACTGGCCAGCCCAGCGGCCACAAGATCGGCGTACAGCCGCCCCAGCGGCCACCCCTCCGCCATCTCGCGGCCCATCTCGCTAAGCAGCCTTTCGAGCGAAGCGTCCCGGAGAGACCACATCTCCTCGAACTCAGGCGCGGCCCCACCAGCCTCCTCCGCAATCTTTGCCATCAACTCCGGGTTCATCGAAAGAATCAGCCGCTCCGACGGCCCATGCCACAGCAGGCGGTCCTTCGTCCCGGCGGGCAGCAGGATCATCGAGCCGGGAGCTGTCCTCTCCACCCCGTTATGCCCGTTAGACCACCACTCCATCCCCTCCTGCCCGGTCATCTGCAGGTGCAGGCAGAAGTCTTTGTGCTCGTGCTCGGGAATCTCCATCGACGTAACCGCGTGTCGTTCCAGCAGGATACCGTTCCATGGCTGTACCCGGCCCGCCTTCGCGTGCGACGGCAGCAGTGGGACCATCCTGTTGTCCCGCAGCACCGAGATCCGGTTTTGCCCCGCATCGCTCATCTCTTTAAGATGCTCCGCGCTACCCCTCCGGAGCAACGCCTTCTTTCACCGCAGGAATTGCATATCCGGCTCCCCACCATGCCTCATCTTCTAAATTGTGAAGATTTGTGGAGGCTGACATGAGAAAGCTCACCGAGTACGTTAGCGAAGGATTCATCTGGAGCATTGGAATCACACGGCCCAAGCCGGGCCACGAGCGGACCGCCGCCCTCTTCATCACGGCAACCCTCATCGCCTGCGTGCTGGTCGCCGGAGGAATCTTCCTCTTCCTTCTGAACCACCTGTAAAGCCGCGCTTTATTGGAGACAGAACTGTTCCCTACTCTCCAAGCCGCTCGCCGGCGCTGATCTGATATCCACGCAGCAGCTCGGCGGCGGTCATCCTCTTCTTCCCCTCAAGCTGCACCTCGTCGAACTCCAGCAGGCTGCCCTCCCCGCACCCCACCAGCAGGCGTCCCTCGTAGAGGTGGATCAACCCGGCGTCAAGCGCATACTGATGCTCCACCTTATGCATTTTGTGCACGATCAATTTCTTCCCCCGCAGTGAGGTGAAGGCTCCAGGCCAAGGCTGGAAGCCCCTCCAGCGGTCGCAGATCTGCTTCGCCGTGCGCGAAAAGTCGATGCGGCCATCCTCGCGGGTCAAAATTGGCGCAAGCGTCGCCTGGGAATGGTCCTGCTCGGTGGGATGCAGGTCGCCCACCTCAAGTCTGCGCAGCGTCTCGACCATCAGAGGAGCGCCCACCTCAGCAAGATTTTCATAGACGTCCAGCGAGGTCTCCTCCTCACCCACTGGGACTGAGTGCGCCAGCAGCATCGGCCCGGTATCCAACCCGGCGTCGAGGCGCATCGTCGTCACTCCGGTCACAACCTCGCCGCTGGCGACCGCCCACTGGATCGGGGCCGCGCCGCGGTACTTCGGCAGCAGCGAGCCGTGCAGATTGATGTTGCCGTAGCGCGGAAGGTCGAGCATCCACTGCGGAATGATGCGTCCGTAGGCGACCACGAGGATGGCGTCCGGGGCAATGGTCTCCAATTGCTCGCGTAACTCGGCGTTGTTCTTGATCTTCTCCGGCTGGAGGACGGGCAGGGCGTGCGCCAAAGCCGTCTGCTTCACGGGAGGAGCCTGCAGCTTCTGGTCGCGACCGACGGGGCGGTCCGGCTGCGTGATAACGAGGGCCACTTCGTGACCGGCTGCGAGGACAGCCTCAAGCGTGGGAACGGCGAATTGCGGGGTGCCACAGAAAACGAGTCTCATTCGAGTCTTATCTTAAATGGGTTTAGAGCGTCAGGGAGTGTGACGGAAGGGTGAGTCCCTGCAAAGAAAAGCAGATTCCTCCGCTACGCTGCGGAATGACAAGCTGGAAGAATCGGAATAACACGAGCGAAAGGCGAAGGGAGGAAGGAAAACTCCCCCCGCCCTACCACTCGCCGTTCTTGATGAGCTTCTTGATCTTGCGGATGGTCAGATCCTTCTTCAGGCGGCTGAGGCGTTCGATGAAGAGGATGCCGTCGAGATGGTCGATCTCGTGCTGGAAGGCGCGGGCCAGAAGCTCCTCGCCCTCGATCTCGAACCACTCGCCCTTGACGTTCTGCGCCCGCACCTTCACCTTCGCGGCGCGCTTCACCTTGTCGCGGATGTCGGGCAGCGAGAGGCAACCCTCTTCCTCGTACAGAGAACCCTCGCGCTCGATGATCTCCGGGTTGATGAGGACGATCTTCTCCTCGGGGTTCTTCTTGAAGCTGACGTCGATGACGGTCAGGCGCTTCGATAGCCCGATCTGCGGCGCGGCAAGACCGATGCCATGCGCCTCGTACATGGACTCGAACATCTCCTCGACCAGCGTCTTCAGCTCGTCGTCGAAGACCATGATCTCCTCACCGCGTTTGGAGAGGATAGGGTCGGGATACTTTACGATCTCGTGGATCTTTGTCTTCTTTGCCACCTTAGTACGCTCTTATCTGCTCAAGATAGCCGTTGTAGTTGCGACTCAACTCTGCCAGCGAATCGCCACCGAATTTTTCCAGAACGAGGCGCGCAACGGCAAACGCGACCATCGACTCGGCTGCAACCCCAGCCGCCGGGACCACACAGACGTCGGAGCGTTCGTAGGCCGCCTTTACCGGCTCACGCGTCTCGAAGTTCACGCTCGACAGAGGCTTACGCAGCGTCGAGATGGGCTTCAGGTAGCCGCGCACGACGACGTCCTCGCCGTTGGAGATGCCTCCTTCAAGGCCTCCGGCGTTGTTGTGCTCGCGGGAGAACTTCGTGAATTTTTCTTCCGAACCTTCGTAGGCGATGGCGTCGTGAACGGTCGAGCCGTGCGACTCCGCAGCGGTGACGCCGCGGCCAATCTCGACCGCCTTCACTGCCTGCAGGCTCATCACCGCCTGCGCGAGCAGACCGTCCAGACGCTCGTCCCAGTTGACGTGGGTTCCGATGCCGGGAGGCAGACCGTGAACGATCACCTCAAAGACTCCGCCGACGGTGTCTCCGGTGCGGAGCACGGCATCGACCTCGGCCTTCATGCGGACCTCGTCCTCGGGGTCGACGCAGTTGAGGAGAATCTCCTCCTTCTGCGAGAGGGCGACGATCTCATCCCACTGCGCGGGGCGGCTCAGCTCGGCCTTGCCCACGCGGATGACGTGCGAGAGCACCTCGATGCCGAGCGAGCGCAGCAGCAGCTTGGCCAGCGCACCTGAGGCGACGCGTGCCGTGGACTCGCGGGCGCTGGCGCGCTCGAGAACGTAGCGGGCGTCGGGAAAGTTGTACTTCAGGGCTCCGGCGAGGTCGGCGTGGCCGGGACGCGGCGAGGCGACTGCCTTGTGCTTCGCGGGGTCGCCCTCTTCGACGGGAAGAATCTCGGTCCAGTTCTTCCAGTCGTTGTTCGCAATGGTCATCGCAATCGGCGAACCGATGGTTTTGCCGTGGCGGACGCCGGAGAGGATGTGGGCGTGGTCGCGCTCAATACGCATACGTCCGCCGCGACCGTAGCCGCGCTGGCGCCGCCAAAGCTCGCGGCTGATGAACTCCTGATCGACCGGCACACCGGCCGGAAGACCGCTGACCAGGGCGACGAGACTCTCGCCGTGGCTTTCCCCTGCTGTTGAAAATCGAAGCATCGTGCTGCGCAACCCTTATGGTTCTGGCGTGAAGACCGAAAGTTCTATTGTAACAACGATAGCGGCATCGGCATTCGTCCCGCACCAGAGACGGTAGGAGGCTAGTCCACCGTCGGTTCGATCTCCGAAAAGAGCGCCTGCTGCTCTTCGATCGGCTCAGGTGCAACAACCTCTGCGCCCGCTTTCAGATAAGCCTTCGAGTTGAAGAGGGGGCGCTCCATCGAGCGGACCCATTCAGTCGTCTCGGCGGCTCCCTTGCCCTGCGCCTCGGCGGCGGCGAAGGCATTGCGGAGGGTCTGCATCTTGGCCTCGAGGTCGTCGAGCGTGTTGAGAAGAAGCGCCTCGGGCGTCATGGGAAGCTTCGGCGAGCCGTACTCGTACTTGCCGTGGTGCGAGAGAATCATGTGCTCAACCAGGATGCGGAGCTTCTCCGGAAAGGGTTGAAGCTGACCTGCCTTCTCGATCAACATCCCCTGCGCGATGCTGATGTGACCGATGAGCTGCCCCTCAAGCGTGTAGCCGAAGCTCGACTTCCAGTACAGCTCGCGGGTCTTGCCGATGTCGTGCAGGATAGCCCCGGTGACGAGCAGGTCGGGGTCGACCTCGGGGTAGAACGGAGCCGTGGCGAGGCAGACGCGCACGAGCGTGAGCACGTGCTCCAGCAGGCCGCCGATCCATGCGTGGTGCAGCACCTTGGCCGCGGGGGCGACACGGTAGGCCGCAGCAATCTCCGGGTCGTCGAGGAAGGCGAAGACCAGCCGCTGAAGGTCAAGGTTCGCAAAGCCGGAGACATAGCCGCGCAACTCCTCCCACATCTGGTCGATGTCGAAGTGGGTGACGGGAAGGTAGTCGGCGGGATCGATCTCGCTCTCTGCAGCGTGACGCAGCTTCTGGAGTCCCATCTGGAACTTGCCCTGATAACGCGTGACCTGCCCCTGCGCCTTGACGTAGCAGCCCTCGGACAAGGCACCGATGGAGTCGGCGAATTCGTCCCACATGATGCCGGGGAGCGAGCCGGTCTTGTCCGTCAGTGTGACCGAAAGAAACTGGCCACCGCCCTGGCGTCTTTCGCGAAGCTGCATCGAGGAGAGAACGAAGTAGGAGGTAACGGCGGAGTTTTCGAAGCGGGGCGCATCCGCGATAAAGAAGTCTTTCATCAGAAACAGAATACGCCGGAGGGCAGGCTTCTCCCGAACGCAAAAACGAAAGACGCGAGGCCAAAGCCTCGCGTCTTTCGTTGCACCGCCGTAGCGGACCAGTGTTATTAGTTCTGTGGAGCCGGAGCCGGCGTCGTCTGCTGCGGCTGTGGTTCAGCAGGAACGGCGGGGGCCGGAGGTGGGGTCGGCGTCAGGCCGTCCGGAGTCGCTCCGAGGTTCGGGTTGACCGTCGGGGCTGGAGCGGGCGCAGGAGCCTCTTCCTTGTTGACCGGCTGGTTCTGCAGACGCTCCTTAGGATCGCCCTTCTTGCGAACCTTCTTCTTCTTGGTCGCCGTGTCTCCACTCAAGCCGAGCGGAGCCGCCTGCTGCTTCTGGTCCTGGTTTTCGTCGTGCGTGGCAGCCACGGGAGTAAACGCGGCCTTCTGCTTCACCACCGCTTCCTTCTTGGCAGCCTTCTCGGCAGCTTCGGTCTTGGCGCGGGAGGCATAGCGGGTCTTGCCGGTCGACGCGGGCTTGGGAGCCAGCGGATCGTCACCCACACCGCTCAGAACCTGCGTCGTTCCCTCAAGAGGAGCGATCGCGGTTCCAGGAGCAACCGCCGCACCGGCATCGCCAGCCTGCGTCGAAGCAGCCTCACCCGCTCCAACTCCAACCGCCGTCTCCTGCGGTCCGGGAGGAAGCGCGTTGCGCGGAGCCTGTCCAAAGCGGACCTTCTCGCGCTTGATCTTCTTCGGCTTCGAAGGCTTGCCGTTGCTCACAGCCTTCGGGGCGGCGGAAACAGTGGGAGAGGGGGCATTCGCTGCGGCAGTCTCGGTCGGGGCCGCCGAAGCAGCATCCGAAGTGGCCGCCGGGGCGGAAGATGCCGCCGCAGAGGCGGGAGCCGATACAGCCGGGGCTGCAGCCTTCGTAGCGGCTGGCGTCCTGTTCGCCGCGGAGAAACGTCCGCCGCGGTCGAAGCGCTGCTTCTCGGGCTTCTCCTTCTTCTTGGCAGCCGGAGGCGTGTACGCGCTGAAGACCGGCTTGGTCTGGCGCGGGCTGGCTCCGGCATCCACGAAGCCGGGCTTGATGTCGATGTAGGCGTCCTCACGCAGCTTCGTCAGGTAGGCGCGCAGAGCGGGCTGCATCTGCTGCATGTACATCGCCTCCTGAATCTGCGGCTCGATGTCCTTGAGCGCAGGCACACCGGCCTGCTGGTGCTCGGTCACCTTGAGGATGACGAAGCCCTGCCGGGTGCGGATAGGAGCGGTCACTCCACCAGCGGGAAGCACGAAGGTCTGGTCTTCCAGCACCTTGGCAAGCCCGCCGCGCTTCCACTCACCGAGATCGCCTCCCTGCGAGGCGGTCGGTCCGCCGGAGTTTGCCTTGGCAATATCCTCGAAGCTCTCCCCAGCCTTGATGCGGGTGGCAAATCCCTCAGCCTTGGCCTGTGCCTGAGCGATGATTGCGTCGGTGGCATCAGGAGGCGTGGGGACGAGAATCTCGCTCAGGCGAACCTGCTCGGGCTGAGCAAACTCGTTCTTGTGAGCATCGTAGTAGGTCTGCTCCTGCCCCTGGGTCATCTGAAGATGGCGGCCCACCTCGTCGCGGACGACCTGCTGGGTCAGAATGTTGTTCCGGATGCCGGCCTTGAAGTCCTCGAAGGAGACGCCCTGCTGGCGCGCTGCCCTCTCAAGGTCCTCCATCGTGTCCATGTGGTTCTGCTTGCGAATCTCGTCGAGACGGCGAACGACTTCAGCGTCGGCGTTCAGCCCCAGCTCCTTCGCGCGCGAGAGGAGAAGCTGCTGGTCGATCATGTCGCGCAACAGGTTCTTCTGACGCTCCGAGGCCTCTTCCGGAGACGCCTGATTCTGTTGATTTTCTGCCGCCAACTGCCGGACACTGCGCTCCATGTCGGTGCGACTGATGATCTGGTCGTTGACGCGAGCGACGACGTCCTCAACCACGGTTCCATCCGGGGTGATGGGGGTAGGCGTCGGCAGAGTTATCTGTTGCGGCTGCGGGGTGTTCGGAACCGACAGCGGACTCTGGTAGCGCGGCGTCTGAGCCAGCGCCGCAACCGGCAGCATCAGCAGGCCCAGCCCGCATGCTGCCATGAACTGCGAATTTCTAAAGGTCATCGTCACTCGTTATCTCTGCCAGCATCCACGGACGGGCGGCCTGCACCCCACGCCACGCCTCCCTCGTTTGACGACCGAGGAGAGCGGACGACATCCGCGTCCCATCATTCTAACCCCCGCAAGCCTCCGTGGCGAAACCGTTTCGGGGCGGGCATCGGCTTACCTGCCGGTGCTATACTCCGTCTCAATAAAGAGGCGTCTATAGTAGAGACAGAAGCGTCTCGCGCAAGATCACTGCGCAGTTTTGCCGTTCTTGAGGTTATCGAATCGATGGCACCCCGCACACGCCGCGCAATGTTCTCCGTCACCGTCTTTCTGGCCACCTGCGCGGTGGCTGGTTCGTTCATCAACCAGAGAGTTGCCGCCCAGTCGGCGACCGACGAATCGACCCTGCGCGACAGCCTGCGCAACTTCACCAATGTCTATTCGCTGGTGGAGCAGAACTATGCTGACAAGCTGACCACGGATAAGACCGACAAGGTCATCTACGACGGCGCGATTCCGGGAATGCTGCACGTTCTGGACCCGCACTCGAACTTCTACGACCCGAAGGCCTACGCGCAGATGCGCGAGGACCAGCATGGCCGCTACTACGGCGTGGGCATGACGATCCAGCCGCAACCGGACCCGAACGCCAAGGGCGGAACCAGGATTGTCGTTCTGTACCCCTCTGAGGGAACTCCGGCCTTCCGTGCCGGAATCAAGCCGGGAGACGTGGTTCTCGCCGTCGATGGCAAGAGCACCGACGGAATGGACTCCGGGGCGGTAGCCTCGATGCTGAAGGGGCCACGCAATACGCACGTTCGCGTGACGATGGGACGCGAGGGCGCGCAGAAGAGCCTTGAGTTCGACCTGATCCGCGACGAGGTCGCGCGACACTCCGTCGATCTCGCCTTCCTGATTCGGCCCGGCATCGGCTACATCCGCGTTTCGAGCTTCATGGAGACGACGAGCCGCGAGGTCGGCGAGGCTCTCGATAAGTTTGGTGAGATCAATGGTCTGGTCCTCGACCTGCGCAGCAATCCGGGCGGCCTGCTGAACGAGGCCGTCAACATGAGCGACAAGTTCCTTCAGAAGGGACAGATTGTCGTCTCGCAGCGCGGACGTGCCTTCCCCGACCAGGTCTATCGCGCAGCCCACGGGTCGGACACGAAGTACCCCATTGTGGTGCTGGTGAACAGGAACACGGCCTCGGCCGCCGAGATCGTCTCGGGCGCGTTGCAGGACCACGATCGCGCCCTGATCGTCGGCGAGACGACCTTTGGCAAGGGTCTGGTGCAGACGGTCTTCCAGGTCTCGGAGAACACGGGACTCGCACTGACGACGTACCACTACTACACGCCGTCGGGTCGCCTGATTCAGCGCAACTACAACAATATTTCGCTGTACGACTACTACTTCGTACGCGACGGGGCGGCACAGCCCAAGGACAAGAGCAACCTTGAGGTGAAGCTGACGGACTCTGGCCGCACGGTGTATGGCGGCGGCGGAATTACTCCGGACGAGACGGTCGACAATATCAAGTCGAACCACTTCCAGGAGCAGCTGTTGCGCAACTATGCCTTCTTCAACTTCAGCAAGCATTACATGGCGGTCCACGGCTCGGTGAACAAGGACTTCGTGGTGGACGATGCGGTGATGCAGGAGTTCAAGACCTTCCTGAAGTCGCAGCCCACGCCCGTTCCATATACCGATCAGGACATTGCTGGCGTGCAGGACTGGCTGAAGCAGAGCATCAAGAGCGACCTGTTCACCTCGCAGTTCGGACAGCTTGAGGGCCTGAAGGTTCGGGCAGAGTGGGACCCGCAGGTCGCCAAGGCGGTCACCTTCCTTCCTGAGGCCCAGACCCTGCAGGACCACCTGCGGCTCGCGCAGAAGGCAAGCCTGAACAAGTAACGCTCACGCAGTTCGCTCAAAAACAGAACGGCCCACATTCCTCGCAGGATGTGGGCTGTTTTCATTTTGCAGGAACGATCACGCAGCACAAGGGATGCGCCATGCAGGACTTTTGATTTTCGTGGGATCACTGGAGCGGGAGACCGGGATCGAACCGGCGACATTCAGCTTGGGAAGCTGACGTTCTGCCACTGAACTACTCCCGCCTTTAGAATCAAAAGCTTATACCAGGACAACGTCTCTGGCGAGTTCTGTTTCATATTACTATGAAAACTCCCAGCGCTGCGCCATGCTGTAATCAGCGGTACGAGTGAAACCAGTGATGACGCTCCTGCCCTTCCTCCCCTATCGCAACCTGAGATCGTAAACCTCCCCATCCCCCAGAAGGATTTTTTATGCACAGGCTTTTCAGGGCAGCAGTAATCTTTGTCTACCTCATCGGCACCGTGGCATACGCGCAGACCTCTGCCCCAAAACCTCAGGAGCCGACGCAAAGACAAAGCGCCTCCGAGAGCACCCCTCAGAAAAACGATACAGGGAAACAGCCCGGAACCTTCGTTCGCCTTCGCCTCTTCGACAACGTCCCGGCTGGGGCGTCGGCTCCTATGCAGGCGGAGGCATCAGGAGGCATCCAGACCGACCCGTCGCAGACGATCCTCTCCTCCGGACAGAGCCTGACCTACGGGCATAACGTAACCACTCTCGTCCCGTCGCAGAACATCAAATCTCCCTACTACACCAACCAGACCCAGGGAAACCTGATCAATTACATGCAGGACACCCCTCCTATCAACAAGGGGAGGGGCGCCTCGCACGCTACTTTCTATAACGTTCTGTTTACCGGCAAAGGCATCAACAACGGCAATGGACTGAATGGCAATGTCGGCTGGAGCGTGACCAAGGGCCAGCAGGTGGTCTTCAACGATTACACGTCGGGCATAGGGCAGGTTCTCAGCATTGCGTACAACCGTGGGAGCAAGGGCGATGGAGCGGCTCTTTATGCCTACTGCTTCTCGCAGGGAGGCGCGGTCGACCGTTCGGGCGAAGGAATGACGTGCGGACGCTTCAACGGCGGCATCCTGGCCGGAAACACCTATGCGGGAACGGTCATGAGCACCACGACCGGCACCGGACTGACTCATCTCGCAACAACCGCCACCGCGGGTTTTCCGCTGGCGAACGGCCTTTTGATCGACGAGACCAATGGCCCGGTCTGGACCGGCAACGCAATCGCGCAGGATAACAAGGAGATGACGATCACAACTGCGGGAGAGCTTACTCCCGCCACTGGAATCGGAGAAACCTCAGATGAGTGGACGCTTCCGGAGCCGAGCACGGAGGGGATCACGCACACGGCGAATGTCCACCTGACCTCAGGCCGCCTGACCTCGGGCATCGTCACTTTTGCCTGCAAAGGGTACCTCGACGTCTACCAGGCCGACGTGACAGCAGACGGAGGCAGCTACAAGGTTACGGCTCCCTTCCTGCACGGGTATGAGAGCGGATGCGCCGTCTACCAGGGCGGACACTGGGGCGCGATGGACTTTATCGCCGACCGGCAGGCGACACACTACAAGACCTCCTACTTCGTCGTAGCCATCGGGAAACATACGCTCAAGTACAACTATTACGTTCTGGGCGGAAGGGGCGCCATTCAGCCCTGGAAGCACAGCTTCGGCGCCTCTGCGATGGCGGGATCAATCACCAGAACCGCGAATGTCGCGAAGGCATGCGACCTGGGAGCCGCGACAGCTTACTTCTCCGGCCAATACGTCCGTGTTACTTCGCCGAAGGACACGACGCTCAACTATGAAGGCCCCGCCTCCAACCTGGACCCATCGAGCTGCTTTACCTATCCAAGCACAGGCCGCGATACGACAGCCAGCATCACTGGAGCCACGGTGCAGGCTGGTGGCGACGTTGGAGGACAGAAAGGAACCGGGGCTATCGCTCTATGGAAGGTTGCCGAGGTCAAGAAGGTCGGAGCCGCCTCCTGGACCGACGAAAACGGCCGCCTTCAGCAAGGGATCGACGGATCGTTTGAGCTTGGGCCGAACGACATTGCCTTTCATGCCGGGGACAACGTCGCCATTCTGCAGGATATGGCGGCAAAGAATGTAGCGTTATCCGGCATCATGGGCTTCGATACCATGCCAAACGCCTCAACCAACCAGACCATGCTCCTTCAGTTCGGAGGACAGGGAGTAACAGGGGCCTTTGAAGGCGCGAGGATCGCCAACGCGACTCCTTTTGCGAACTACAAGAACGGCGGAGGCAGCGGCCAGCTTGAGGCTCCTATTGGCTTGAGACTGGCGGGGCCCTATGGAGCGACGCTCCTGATGCAGGCTCCCATGCTCAATGGCACGGCAATCAACATTCTCGGCAACGATCCCATGACCGCCGGGTACCCCAGCTCGTACAACGTGCTGAGCGCTCTTGGCTATCAGGAACGCAGGCTGTTGTGGTCCTACGATCCCAGGGAAGGCGTGACGACGCTCATCAATCGCACGAGAGCCGGGAGCATCTCCCTCCAGATGACGAACGACAGTATCATCTCCACCAGTGGAGCAGGCGGCTTCAAGTTCAACGGCACCGGGCCGTTCAGGATTCAGGCCATGAGCGGCGCGGGACAAGGGTGCGCTTACTTCGACAGCACGGGAGCCCTGAAGAGCACGGGCGCTCCCTGCGGAGGAGGAAGACCTGCCGCCTCTCCTGCACCGGCGGAGAAGCAGGCGCCGGTCAGAGGCGTAACCGTCAGTGGAAGCAGCTGCACGATCACCGCAATCACCAATGGCATCATTACCGCCGCAACGTGTAAGTAATCGCAGCGCGTACAGAGGGGTCGGAGACGATCTCTCTGTGCGCGTTCTGCCTGTCGTCCATCGCTGAACAATGTCAGACCGTTCGCATCGTTGTACTCTGTACGGACACGCAGGTTCTTCTTATGACAAACGCCTTCCTCCGCAGCATTGCCCTCTTCTCCTTGTCGCTTACGCTCACCTCCACGCTCGCAGCGCAGGCTCCTGCAGAGAAAGCCTGGACCGTTCTGAATGAAGGCCTGTCGAATAAAGACATGGATGATCGCGAGGTTGCTGTGCGCCTGCTGGGAACGCTTCAGGGCGATCCCAAGGCGACCGATCTTGCCCTGAAGGCCTTCGACGATGAGAAGTCCGACATCCGCGCCGCGGCAGCCGATGCGCTGACAGGCCTGAAGGTTCCATCGACCATCCCAAAGCTGACCGAGGTAGCAGACAAGGATGACGACCCGGCGGTCGTGATCGCAGCCGCGCGGGCTCTCGTCGCCATGAATGATCCGACTGGCTACGATATTTTTTTCGCCATCCTGACAGGCCAGAGGAAGAGCAACGAAGGCATGGTGGAGAGCCAGAAGAAGATGTTTCAGGACCCCAAGAAGCTGGCGAAGTTCAGCTTCGAACAAGGGATCAACTTCGTTCCCTTCGGAGGGCTTGGCCTGAACATCGTGAGAACGCTGACCAAGGACAGCGTCTCACCCGTGCGTGCCGGAGCCGCAAGGGTGCTGTCGAACGATCCCGACACGAAGACGCTGGCCGCTCTTGAGAATGCAACGCACGATGACAGCTGGCTGGTCCGTGCCGCCGCCATCGATGCGATCCGATTGAACCACGACGAGAGCGTGCTGCCGATTCTTCAACTGCGGCTCGACGATGAGAAGCCCGAGGTGCGGTACGCCGCAGCGGCAGCCATCATTCACATGCACGACGAAGCCAGCGCGAAGCCGCAGCCCGCGAAGACAACAACCAGTCCTAAAGCGAAGGCAAAGAAGACGACGAAGTAATCTCCGGCTGGGCTTCGGAGAGCACATGGATGATGGCCCGGACCTCCGCGGGATCGACGACGGAGACCTGGTTCGCAAAGGATGAGAGCGCCCTTCTTCCCGAAGACGTAAGAGAGACATTCCTGCCGCGCACGCTTCCGTGAAAGTGCAGTGCGCGTGTAACCTTCGCGACCTGAGCGGCGTTGTCGAGCCTCAAGCCTCCACCTGCCGCGATCTCGATACGACTAGCGGCCAGCTCGACCAGCCGGGCAAGGTTCGCCGATCCAATCACTACGTCGCGCTCTCCTCCAGCGGTCAGAACGCGGCGGCACCCGGCGGCGATGACATCCTCAAGAGCCTCGTCGAGCGAGCGTGTGAGATCGAAGGCGCGATGGAAGGTCACCTCCAGCGGCGCAGCCATCTCCACCAGCTCGCGCGTGCGCTCGACATCGACCGTTGCATCGGGTCGAAGTATTCCCAGCGCAAATCCTCTCGCGCCCAGCGAACAGGCGTGCATCAGGTCGTCCTTGAGCAGAGCGAACTCCGCGTCGCTATAGACGAAGTCTCCTGCGCGGGGACGCAGCAGAACATAAACGGGCAGCCCGCTGTGCGCGACGGCTGCCCGTATCATTGCGTGGCTCGGCGTCAGCCCTTCTTCGCTGAGCGCCGAGCACAGTTCGATGCGGTCCGCTCCTCCCTCACGCGCCGCGAGACAGGCCTGCATCGTCTCGGCGCATAGCTCGAAGGTGACCGCGTGTTTCATGCCAGCTTCAACGACGGCGGAATCGCCGCCACGTCTGCGCCGAGCGTCGTGTTCGGCTCCGGTCCCATCGTGATGACGAGCTTGCCGCCCTCCACGATGTCCGAGTGATGGAACCACACCTTCTGCTGCGGCTTTCCGTTCAGCGAGAAGGCCTGCACGTACTGGTGTGCGGGGTCCTTGCGCTCGACCACGATCTCGAGCTTCTTGCCGCCGCCAAGTTCAACCACAGCATTCTCGAACAGACCCGAGCCGAGCACGTAGTTTCCGCTCACCGGATCGACCGGGTAGAAGCCGAGCGCGCTGAGGATGTACCAGGCCGACATCTGGCCCACGTCCTCGTTGCCCTGCATTCCATTCGGCTGATCGGCGTACATCGTTTCGAGCAGGCTACGAACCCGCGCCTGCGTCTTGTACGGTGCGCCCGCATACACGTACAGGTACGAGATGTGGTGCGAAGGCTCGTTGCCGTGCGCGTACTGTCCGACCATTCCGGCGATGTCCGGCGGAGCATCCTCGGGCAGATCGCTGGGCGCGGTAAACAGGCCGTCGAGACGCTTCACGAAGCTCTCACGACCACCCAGTATTTCGATCAGACCGGCAGGATCATGCTGAATCCCGAAGGTCGCCTGCCATGCGTTGGACTCGGTGTAGTCGCGCCACTTCTTGGTATGCCCCATGTCGATCGGGCGGAAGGGGGTAGTCCAGCTTCCGTCCTCGAGCTTCGGACGCATGAAGCCGGTCGAAGCGTCATAGTAGTTGCGATAGTTGCCCGAGCGCTTGACCAGCATCGCGGCATCGTCGCTCTTGCCCAGCTTGTGCGCGACGTGCGCGATCGACCAGTCGTCGTAGCAGTACTCGAAGGTCTTCGAGACCGACTCCTCTTCCTTGTCCGCCGGAATATAGTTCAGCGTGCGATAGTAGCCGAGGCCGCGATAGTCCTCGTGCATGGCGCGCTTCATCATCAGGCCGTAGGCCTTCTCATAGTCGATGCCGGTAAAGCCCTTGCTGCACGCCTCGGAGATCACCGCCGCCGAGTGGTAGCCCGTCATCGTCCCCGTCTCGGTGGACATCAGCGGCCACACCGGCATTCCCTTGGGGCTCTGCTCCGACATGCGGATCAGCGTGTTCATGAAGAGAGGAACGCGCTGCTTTTCGATCAGCGTGAAGGTCGGGTGCGCGGCGCGGAAGGTATCCCACAGCGAGAAGGTGGAGAAGTGATGCTCGCCCGTCGCCAGCGAATGAATCTCGTTGTCCATGCCGCGATAGCGCCCGTCGACATCGTCGAAGAGCGTCGGCCCAAGAGAGAGATGATACAGCGCGGTGTAGAAGATGCGCTTGTGCGTCTCGTTCGCGCTCGTCGCCTTGATCTTCGAGATCTGCTTGCGCCACGTCTCACGAGCGTCCTTGCGAACCTTGTCGAACTCCCAGCTCGTCGTCTCGGCGGCAAGGTTCTTCCCTGCTCCCTCGGCATCGACGCCCGAGATTCCCGTCTTCACCAGGATGCGCTCGTTCGCCTTCGTCTTGAAGTAGAGAACGCACTTTACGTTCTTGCCCTTCAGCTCCTCCGTTCCCGTCGGAGCAGCGACTTCCTTGTCATCAATGAAGTAGACGATGCGCTCAGGCCGCTTCGAAACCTTCAGAGTGAAATAAGCGTGGCGGTTCTTGCCCCACGCCGAGGTGCGGCGTCCGCCCGCGAGCGTGTCCGGCGCAAGCTGGCGAAGCTCTGCGGAGTCGCAGAGGCCAGCGCCCGGACCGTAGCCATGCTGCAGGTCGAGGATGAGATACGCCTTGTCGCTTGCCGGGAAGGTGTAACGATGGAAGCCTGTGCGCTCGGTCGCGGTCAGCTCGGCACGCACCTTGTAGTCCTTCAGTAACACGGAGTAGTAGCCCGGCTCCATCACTTCGTCCGCATGGTCGAAGCGCGAGCGGTAGCCCGCATCGGGATTGCTGCGGTCGCCGGGAACGATGTGCGCGTCGCCGGTTCCAGCCATGACCAGGAAGTCGAGCAGGTCGCCGCATCCGGTTCCGCTAAGGTGCGTGTGGCTGAAGCCCATGATCGAGCTGTCGGAGACGTGATAGCCCGAGCACCAGTCCCACTCGTTGTTGAAGGTATCGGGGCTCAGCTGCACCATGCCGAACGGCAGCGCCGCGCCGGGAAAGCAGTGGCCGTGGCCGCCGGTGCCGATGCGCGGATCGACCCAGCGCAGCGGGTCTTCTTCGGTGCCCTTGGCAAAGGCAAAGGTGTCCAGGGGAAGCGCGCTCGCAGCGCACACAGCAGCGCTCCGCTCAAGAAATTTTCTACGGCTGATCATGCATACTCCGGGTTGTGCAGAGGTTCGACAAAAGAGGTCACGGCGCGCGCACTCGTCCGCAAACGCGCTCAATGCTCCATTCTTACGTAAGTGATGAGGCAGGGGCAACTATGACAAAATGACACCAGCCTACCGATGAACAGCCTGACGACCACTCCCAGCCGACGCGCCTTCCTCCGCACCGCCGCAGCAGCCACCCTTCTTCCCGTGCTTGCCTCCGAAACCGAGGCACAATCCGGCGTCGAGGTCGTACCAGTCAAAGCTCCCTGGAACATGGCTGAGGGCCGTCCGAAGCCCGCGGAGCGCAGGTTCCGCAGCGAAGCGGTCGAGACCTTCCTCAAGGAGCGCGGCTCCCGCATCGCCGATCCCGCCCTCGCCGCGCTGTTCGCTAACTGCTACCCCAACACCCTCGACACCACGGTCGAGCCCGGCACCTTCGAGGGCAAGCCCGACACCGCCGTCCTCACCGGAGACATCGCCGCCATGTGGCTGCGCGACTCCTCGGCGCAGGTGTGGCCCTACCTTCCGCTGGCGAAGAGCGACCGCCCCCTGCGCGACCTGCTCGAAGGCGTCATCCGAAGGCAGGCCCGCTGCATCCTCATCGACCCCTACGCCAACGCCTTCATGGCCGACCTCAACGCCAAGCCCCTGCCGTGGAGCCTGAAGGATAAGACCGAGCTTCGCCAGGGCGTCGGCGAGCGCAAGTGGGAGGTCGACTCCCTCTGCTACCCCATCCGCCTCTCGCACGGCTACTGGAAGCAGACCGGCGACACCGGCCCCTTCGATCAGCGCTGGCGCGAGGCCATGCGGGCCATCGTCGCGACCTTCCGCGTACAGCAGCGCAAGAACGGCAACGGCCCCTACAGCTTCCTGCGCGATTCCACCTACTCGACCGAGACCCTTCCCGCCGCCGGTGTCGGCAACCCGGTGAAGCCTGTCGGCCTGATCGCCTCGGGCTTCCGCCCCTCGGACGACGCCTGCATCTTCCCCTTCCTCGTGCCGTCGAACCTCTTCGCCGTCACCGCCCTGCGGCAGCTTGCGGAGATGGCCCACGCCATCCTCCACGACGACGTACTGGCCAACGACGCGACCTCACTCGCTGACGAGGTCGAGAAAGCCCTGCACCAGTACGCCATCGCGAATACCTCCGAGGGAACCATCTGGGCCTACGAGGTCGACGGCTTCGGCAGCCAGCTCCTGATGGACGATGCGAACGTCCCCAGCCTGCTCGGGCTTCCCTATCTCGGCAGTTCGACCGACACCGCGCTCTACGCCCGCACCCGCGCCTTCTGCTGGAGCGAGCGCAACCCGTGGTTCTTCCGGGGCACAGCAGGCGAAGGCATCGGAGGACCGCACATCGGCCACGACATGATCTGGCCGATGTCGCAGATTATCTACGCCCTCACCAGCACGCGCGACGAGGAGATTCGCCGCTCGATCACGATGTTGAAGGGAGCGGCCACAGGCTTCGGCTTCATGCACGAGAGCTACTTCAAGGACGACCCGCACAAGTTCACCCGCGCATGGTTCGCCTGGGCCAACACGCTCTTCGGCGAGCTGCTGGGAACGGTTGCGGGAACGCGCCCCCAGCTTTTGCAGCCGTAGCTGTATCAGGCCGTATCCACATAGAACGTCGAAGGGGCAAGGCTAAATGCCCTGCCCCCTCAGAACAACATCATCCGAACATCCTATCCGTGCCGCGCACGCCACAGCGCGCCCTGCAGAGGATCGACCATCCCCGGAACAACCTTCAGCGAAGGTAACTCACGGCGCAACGCCGCGACGATCCCCTCGCGCACCATCGGTACGTGTTCCAGAATGCTCCCAGTAAATGCAAGATCAGGCAGCCAGTCCTGTCGCCCATCCATCTTCCGCAGCCGGTCGATCACAATGCGTGCCAGGTGCGCCAACTCCTCCGCCTCGCGGTGAAGCACATGCTGCGCCACGGCATCGCCCGCCTCCGCGCACGCAACCACCACAGGAGAGAGTTTCGTCAGATCCGGCGAGGGATTCTGGTTCGCATACCCCACCAGTTCATCGAAGTTCGAAAGATTCCACACCTTCAGGATTGCAGGCAGCAACGTGCTTTCTTTCCCCTCGTCCATCGCGAGCGTGGCATCGCGCAACGCCTGCTGGCCGATGCGAGCGCCCGAGCCCTGATCGGAGAGAGCCGGTCCCCAGCCGCCTGCAGTCGTCAGTTCGCCCTTCGCGGTGCGCCCTGCAACATTCGATCCCGTCCCCGCCATCACCAGCACGCCGGGACCACCGAAGAAGGCGCCGTCGAGCGCAATCTCGACATCGCCCACGAGAATCAGCGAGCCGCCAATCTTTTCCGCAAAGGTCTTGCGAACCCAGTCGCTGACCAGGGCCACGGTAAATCCCGCGGCTCCCACGCAGCTTCGCGTGATGTCGCGAACCGAGACACCGGACTTCGCCTCCAGCTCTGCGATGGCGGCAGCGAAGTTTTCGTCCGCAGTGGTTGCGTCGGTGCGCATCCGCTTGATCGTGCCGCCGCGAACGCGGGCCAGCTCCCGCGTCTCATCGGCTAATACATACTCTGTCTTGGTTCCGCCAAGGTCCACTGCAAGATAAAGCGCCAACGATCCGTCCTCGTGCTTCCGATCTATGCCCCACTCTCCATGAGAGCGGGACGCTTTATCTTAAACGACAAGTATGAAAAACCAGAACGCTCACTCCATTATCAATGGACAGGCAGCTCAAAACTTAGCCGCCGAGCGCAGATCTTCCGTGAAGCTCTTCTTCTGGCGGCCTCGATCTTCTTTTGACCTGGCCCGCAGAATCGAGGAGGGATGCAGGGTTGCGAGGATCGGCGGAAGCCCCTCCGCACGCTGCACCTTGCCATGCATCAGCGTAATTTTGAAATCCGCCCCCAGAAGCGACTGCGCCGCGACCGCTCCCAGACACACGATCAGCTTCGGACGAACAGCCTCCATCTCCGCCTCGAGCCACGGTCTGCAGGCTCGAATCTCACGAGTTCCCGGCTTCTTACCGACCCGCACATTCCCATGAGGCTCCCACTTGAAGTGTTTGACCGTGTTGGTCACATAAACTCTGCGGCGATCGATTCCGGCAGCTTCCAGGCATTCATCCAGCAGCTTCCCCGCCGGGCCGATAAACGGACGCCCTTCGATATCCTCGTGATCTCCCGGCTGCTCCCCAATCATCATGATCTCGACAGCAGGCTTCTTCGCTTGGCCGCCCGACTCAAGCTCTCCAAAGACCGCCTGCGTGGCATTGCGATACAGATCGCAGCCATGACACCGCTGCACCGCATCCCTCAACACGGGCAAGGTGTGATCCCTGGGTACAAACGGCGTCGCATCATGCGTAAGGGCTGGAGCCATCACCACCTCAACCTGCACCCTTGGATGCGGTTGAAGATGCCGATGGCGTCCAGCCCTTTACGTCAGAAGAAAGATTACTGTTCGTCGTTCTCGCGCAGCTTGGCGATCACCGAAAAGTCTTCGAGGGTCGTGGTGTCCCCCTGAACATCTCCGGTCGAGGCCAGCTCGCGCAACAGGCGACGCATGATCTTGCCGCTGCGGGTCTTCGGAAGTGCCTCGGTAAAGCGCACATCGTCCGGACGAGCCAGCGCGCCGATCTCCTTCGCGACCCACTGGCGGATCTCCTGCTTCAACTCCTCGGAGGCCTCATACCCGTGCTCCAGCGTGACGAAGGTGCAGATCGCCTGCCCCTTCAGGTCGTCGGGACGGCCCACAACCGCGGCCTCCGCGACCTTGGGATGCGCCACGAGGGCCGACTCGATCTCCATCGTTCCCAGGCGGTGACCGCTGACATTGAGCACGTCATCGACGCGGCCCATCAGCCAGTAGTAGCCGTCCGCATCGCGGCGTGCGCCGTCGCCGGTGAAGTAGCTTCCCGGCACCTCGACCCAGTACGCCTGCTCATACCGCACAGGGTTGCCATAGACCGTCCGTGCCAGCGAGGGCCACGGCGTCCGGAAGACCAGGAGACCGCCCTTGCCGTCGGTAACCGGCTCTCCTTCTTTTGTGACGATCTCAGGAACAATTCCAAAGAAAGGCCGCGTCGCCGAGCCCGGCTTGGCCGGGACCGCTCCGGGGATGGGAGCGATCATGATGGCTCCCGTCTCGGTCTGCCAGTAGGTGTCCACAATGGGGCACTTCTCCTTGCCGATCTCACGGTGGAACCACATCCACGCCTCGGGGTTGATCGGCTCACCGACCGTTCCAAGCAAGCGCAGCGATGAGAGCGAGTACTTGCGAACCCACTCGACGCCCCACTTTGTGAAGGCGCGGATCGCCGTCGGAGCCGTGTAGAAGACCGTGACCTTGTGCGTGTCGATGATCTTCCAGAAGCGGTCGTTCTCCGGCCAGTTGGGAGCGCCCTCGTACATCAGCACCGTCGCGCCGTTCTGCAGAGGTCCATAGACCACGTAGCTGTGCCCCGTCACCCAGCCGATATCGGCGCTGCACCAGTAAACGTCATCGTCGTGCAGGTCGAAGATGTACTTCGAGGTCAGATAGGTCTGGACCGAGTAGCCTCCGGTCGTGTGCAGCAGCCCCTTCGGCTTGCCGGTCGTTCCCGAGGTGTACAGCAGGTAGAGTGGATCCTCGGAATCCATCCACTCCGCCGGGCATTCCTTCTCCGCGGCCAGCATGGACTCGTCCCACCACACATCGCGGCCGGGCGTCATCGGAACAGGGGTCCCCGAGCGGCGGTAGACGACCACATTCTTGATTGTCGGGCAGTTCTTCAGCGCCTCATCGGCGATCTTCTTCAGCGGAATCTCGGCTCCGCGACGGTATGCCGTGTCCTGCGTAATCAGAGCCGAGCACTCGGCATCGTTCACGCGGTCCACAATGGCGTGCGCGGCAAAACCGCCGAAGATCACCGAGTGGACCGCGCCGATACGAGCGCAGGCCAGCAGCGCAATCGCCAACTCCGGGCACATTCCCATGTAGATGGCGACGCGATCGCCCTTCTTGATCCCCAGATTTTTAAGGACATTGGCAAAGCGCTGCACCTCCGCGTGCAGGTCGCCGAAGGTCAGCTTGCGAACCTCTCCCGGCTCGCCTTCCCACAGCAGCGCGACTTTGTCACGGCGTGCTCCCAGGGCATGACGGTCCACGCAGTTATGCGAGACGTTGAGCTTACCTCCCGTAAACCACTTCGCTCCAAAAGCGGAACCATTAACACCGGGCTCGAGAACACGGTCCCAGGGAGCGAACCACTCCAGCTCCGAGGCCGCGTCGGCCCAGAACTCCTCGGGCTTCTCCACGCTGCGGCGATACATCTCTTCGTACTGCTCCAGGCTAGAAATATGAGCCTTGGAACGAAACTCCTTCGACGGTTCGAAGACCCTGTTTTCCCGCAAGCTAGAGTCCAAACCTGTCGCACCTTCCTGAATCGCCGTCACGTACAACCCTCCCTGATTTCAGTACAAAGAAGGTACGCCAACGCTTATACAAGCGGCAACAGGGAAATAGGACAATTGTCGGGTTTCCAGACGGGTTCGCCGATTTTTTTCTTTGTTTTCTATCTCTGGCAGCAGCGCGAGATGCGGCGAACGAAGCCGGGAGAATACACTCAACACAGAATGTCCTCCACAGTTACCTTCTGGTCTGCCGGTGTCGGTTTCTTCCTCGGCTTCGCATTCGGTGTCGGATGCGCCCTTGCCGTCATGTACTCCATCTACATGGGAGGCTACCGGGCCGCGCTTCGGGATGCCCGGCTGCCCGAGCCTCCGAAGCGCTATGTCGAAGCCCAGAAGAAGCTGGACTCGGATCTCGCGAAGAAGGGCTGAGCACTAAGCCCACGCCCCCTTCGAACTGATTCCCCTGCCCCTCAGGCGTGGCGCTTCTGATGCCACTGCCACGCGCTGGCGATGATCTGGTCCAGCTCCGGGAACTTCGGCTGCCACCCCAGCTCGGCCTTGATTTTCTCCGATCCTGCCACCAGCACCGCGGGGTCTCCCTCGCGCCGCGGACACTCTTCCACCGCAATCGGCCTCCCCGTAATCCGCTGCACCGACTCGATCACCTCGCGCACCGTAAAGCCCTGTCCATTGCCCAGGTTGTAGATTAGGCGGCTGTTCTTCTCCAACGCTCCGAGAGCAAGAAAGTGCGCCTCAGCCAGATCGCGGACATGGATGTAATCCCGCACGCAGGTGCCGTCCTTCGTCGGGTAGTCCTGCCCGAAGATCTTGATGCTTGCCCTCCGCCCCATCGCCACGTCGAGGATCAGGGGGATCAGGTGCGACTCCGGCTCGTGCGCCTCGCCATAGCCTTCGATTGCGCCCGCGACGTTGAAGTAGCGCAGACTGGCATAGCGGAAGCCGTGAATGCGGTTCATCCACGCAAGTATCTGTTCCACCAGCAACTTGCTCTCGCCATAGGCGTTGGTGGGCAGCAACCGAGCATCCTCCCGGATCGGAGTGCTCTCCGGCTCGCCATAGCAGGCCGCGGTCGAACTGAAGACCAGCCGGTCGTGCCCCGTGGCCAGCATCGCCTCCAGCAGGGTCAGTGTGGACGCCGTGTTATTGCGAAAGTAGACCTCGGGAACCTTCATGCTCTCGCCCGCCTCGATCAGCGCGGCAAAGTGCATCACTCCATCGAAACGTCCCTCGCGCAGCGTGGACTCGATCAGGGATCGGTCCGCCAGATCGCCTTCCACAAAGCCCGCTCCCGGAGCGACCGCCTCGCGGCGGCTGTGGCAGAGGTTGTCGTAGATCGTAACGCTGTGTCCAGCCTCAAGCAGCAGCCTGCTTACGGTTCCTCCGATGTAGCCGGCCCCGCCTGTTACCAGAATCTTCATTCCCTTCTCCTTACCTTCCGAATCACCCATACCACCAAAGTATCAGTGCCATTTTGCTCGTTTTGCGGCACCCTAGCGATAAGGTGAGTTTTCTGTCAGAATTCCCAGTTTGGATTTGGACCTCTAATTGCATAGAAATTTATAGCAACCCTGCAGCAATTCTTCTCGTCTGTCTTAGGTAAGTCGCACGACGGCAGCGAAAACACTGGCGTCCACCAAGAGGTTGTATCGAGCGGTGGCTCGATGGAATACGAAAATTTAGTCGGGAATTTATTCCCGGTTCGCAGGTCCTCCGGTATTTTTTTCCCGGATTGGTCCATGTTCCTCCTCTGTGCAAAGAGGGGGTCAACACAAAGGGACACTTATGGCTAAGCCATTACGTACTGACAATCCAGCTCCGCCGAATATGCAGTTCTCCCACTTTGGTGTTCTGCGTGAAGACACGCAGAACAAGGGCTCGCTGATAACCTCCATTACTTTGAATGTCATCGTTGCGATCATCGTCTGTATCGTAGGCGCGGCGGCAAAAAAGACCATCGAAGAAAACAACCGCAAGCTCTCGGAGATAACGCTGGCTCTTCCTCCCAAGGAGATTCAGCCGATCAAGCCAAAGTTCAAGCTGCCTCCCCCTCCCGTCGTCAAGACCCAGCCTCCGAAGATCAAACTTCCGGAGGTCACGCAGCCGGAGCCTCCGAAGGTCGAGGTAAAGATGCCGCAGCCGACCCCGGCTCCTCCCACTCCCCCGGCACCGCCTAAGCTGGTCAACGCTCCGGCGGCCCCCAAGCCTGTCTCGCTGGCGCATCCGCAGGCGGCCTCCGTGGTCAACAACTCCCCTCACCCCACCCCGGTCGCTCTCGGGCAGACCAATAATCCCATCGCTCCCTCCGACCGTCCCGCTACTGCCGCAGTCGATCTCGGCCAGCGCGGAGCCCCCGGAATGCCCTCGACCAACACGGGAACCGGACCGCGCGCCACCGCCGTTACCCTCGGCTCCGGCTCCCCCGGCAGCTCCAGCATGTCTGGTAACGGAGCCCGCCCGGTGGCAGGAGTGAAACTCGGCGTTCCCGGCGGAACCGGCCCCATGAACTCCACCGGACGCACCGCGGCGACCGGCCCCGTCAACCTGGGCCAGAACGTCGCTCCGACCGTGCAGAAACCCAACCTCCCCACCGCGTCCGCCGCGCACCCTCCCAAGGTGCTCTTCAAGCCGAAGCCTGAATACACGGCGGAGGCGATTCAGCTTCGCATCGAAGGCACTGTTTCGGTGCGGCTGCGCGTCTCGTCCACCGGAGCCGTCCAGGTTCTCGGTGTGACCAGCGACCTGGGTCACGGCCTTGGCAACTCTGCCCTTCGCGCCGTGCAGGCCACCCGCTTTCAACCGGCGACCGATGCCTCGGGAAGTCCGGTCGATTGGGAGGGCATCGTAAACGTAGCCTTCCAGCTTGCAGGCTGATTTTCGTCTGCCTTCTTGCGAATTTGCATCATTCATACTGAGAACAAGACATAACGGATGGCACAGAAAAGGGCCACCACAGGAGCCGTAAAACATGACCTTTCGGAAAAAGCCTACCGCCGGTATCGCGCTGGCAGCAGTTCTAGCCGTCACCCTTTCGTCGCAGGTGACCTCGGCGGCATCCCTTTTCGGCAAGAAGAAGCAGGATCAGGATCTTCCCTCCACCAAGCTGAGCCCGGCCCAGAACGAGCTGGTCGACAAGTCCATTGCGCGGGAAAAGGAGATCATCAAGGCTCTCCGCGAACGCGCTCCTCTGGTCGAAACCTATATCCAGAACATGCGCCCCGACGATCAGCTCAACCAGGCTCCCGAGTCGGACCAGCACTTTCTCGGTCGCGTCGAGTTCGGTCAGATCATCGGCGGAGAGCAGTTCGGCAGCGCCAAGCATAAGGGGGGCAAGCTCGGCTTCTTCAAGCAGTCGGCCTCGTTCCTCACCGGCCTCGGCGGCAGCCTGCACCTCAACTTCAGCGCCACCGGCTTCATCCAGATGCTGCTGATCGACTCCAACAACTTCGACCGCGACCACTACCAGTTCGGCTACGTCCGCAACGAGTTCCTCGGCAACGTCCCCACGGCGGTCTTCGACGTCACTCCCCTCGGCAAGAGCACGACGGGCCGCTTCTTCGGACGCATCTGGATTGAGACGCAGGAGGGCAACGTCGTCCGCCTGAACGGCAGCTTCGCCGGAACCGAAGAGGGATCGCGCGAGTACTACCACTTCGACAGCTGGCGCACCAACGTCCAGCCCGGCCTCTGGCTCCCCACCGACTTCTACGTCGAAGAGAGCGACAGCAAGAGCGTCAGCCGCACCCTTCGCTTCAAGGCGGTCAACCACATCTGGGGCTACTCCCTGAAGGTCCCCGTGAAGGATTCGCAGAACACCTCGATGGATGTCGTCGGAGCCACCGACGTCAGCAACGAGGCCCAGGATGTCAGCCCGCTTGGAGCGCAGCGCCAGTGGGTCCAGCAGGCAGAGGACAACGTCGTCGAGCGCCTCTTCCGCGCCGGTCTGGTCGATGCTCCGAGCGAGTTCGACAAGACGATGGAGGCGCTGGTCAATAACATCCTCGCCTACAACAACATCAACCTCTCGCGTCAGATTCATGTCCGCACGCTGCTCACCGAGCCGCTGGAGTCGCTGGCCGTCGGCAACACCATCATCCTCTCCAAGAGCCTGATCGACACCACGGCCATCCTCAGCCAGGACGGCGCGCAGCAGATGGGCAACCTGAACGCCCTGCTCGCCTTCCAGCTGTCGCACATCATCCTCGGCCACCGTCTCGACACCAAGTACGCCTTCAACGACAGCATGCTCTTCCCCTCGACCTCGGTGTTCCAGCGCATCCCCATGCACCACACCGACGCGGACAACGAGGCTGCCGCGAAGAAGGCTATTGAGCTACTCAGCGCCAAGGAGCTTGAGGGCGGACAGCAGTACTTCGGCCTTTACCTCCAGCAGCTCCAGCAGCGCATCGGCGCTCTTAAGACTCTCAATCAGCCCATGATCGGCGACGGTCTGGTGAAGAGCGACAAGGACTCCACCTTCTGGATGGCTCCGCTTATCGCCAAGAGCCCCAAGCTCAACATGGCCGACCTGCAGCAGCAGGCTGCCACGCCTCTCGCAAGCTTCACGCGGCGCGAACCCTGGACCGACCAGATCATCACGCTGCACACCGCCTTTGAACCACTGCTGTCTCCTGCCGACAAGATGCCCTTCGAGGCTGCCCCGGTTTACATCAAGCTGGGCTACTACAAACCGCCGACGGAGACTCCCGCACCTGCTGCTCCTGCAGCCGCGGCTCCGGCGGCAGCTCCCCAACAGCAACCCGCTCCTGCCGATGCCGCTCCTGCGGCCGGTCAGGCAGCGCCTGCGGCGGCAACCGGAACGGCCAACCCGCCCCAGAACTAGTACCGCAGCACCAAGCAGTATCAGCATCAAACCAGCAGCACTTACTCCCCCCTGGGAACCGAGCCCCACAAGCCGGTTCCCTTGACCGAACGTTGTGGAGGAACATTCAACACTCCCCACACCCAGCGAATGGAAGCTCTTTCTGTATGATCTGAGAGCCCTCTGTTCGGAGGAAAACAAGTTGAAGCGAATCGTTCGCATCACCTCAATCGCCTTATTCTTGTGGACTGCGGCCATTTTTTCGCGAGCCCAGGCGGTTCCCACGGCGACTCGAAACTCACAGATCCAGGTCGGCGCAGGCTGGTCCTGGGGCAAGCCTGACTTCGGGCCAAAGAAGGCTCAGGGAATCTCCTTTTACGGAGACTATGACTTCACCCGCCACATCGGTATCGAAGGCGATGTTCACATGCTCAACATCGTCACCCCGACCGACATCGTCGAAAATTCTTACCTGATTGGCCCGCGCTACGTCTTCCACTTCCGCCGTTTTCAGCCTTACGCCAAGGGTCTTGTCGGCCTTGGCCATTTCAAGACTACTTTTGATGCTGGAAGCGGTATCCCCAATTACACCACCACCCGAGGCATCTATGCCTTCGGTGGAGGCGTAGACGTACGGGCCACCCGCCATCTCAATGTCCGTGCTGTCGACTTCGAATACCAGAAGTGGTCCTCAGATCCTTACTTCTACAACGGGCTCAGTCCCTGGGTATTGACCTTCGGAGCCGCCTACCGATTCCACTAATGCCTACGGCTGCCCTGCCGAAGATATCAGCAGGGCAGCCTTTTCCTTTAAGCAGAACTTCCGGCCTGCCCTGCCGATCGACCAGGGGCACTTCCCAAGGGGATTTGTACGTGTTGACTCGTTTTCTGCTCGCCACTGCCTTGCTCTGCACGCCCACGGCCCTGTTCGCTCAGGCTGCCGCGACCGCGACCCGCCCTCTCTCTCTTCAGGTGGGAGCCGGTTTCTCAAACGCTGACTCCGGCTATCGCTACATCCCGGGCCGTGTCAACGGAACCACGATCTACGCCGATCTGGACCTCGCCCGCCATCTCGGCGTCGAAGGCGAGTTCCGCTACCTGAAGGACGGTCGCACGGGAGCCTACGAAAAGACCTACGAGATCGGTCCGCGCTATTCCCTGCACTACAACCGCTTCTCTCCCTACGCCAAGGGACTGTACGGGCGCGGCGTCTTCAACTTCACCCCCGACAGCGTTCCCTCCGAGTTCGTCGTCCAGGCCAACCTCGCCTATAACCTGCTGGCTGTGGGCGGCGGCGTGGACTACCGCCTGCTTTCCCACGTCAACCTTCGTGGAGAGTACGAGTACCAGCACTGGTTCGGCTTCCCCAACTTCCCCGATTTCATCGACGTCCCCAAGGGCCTGCATCCTTCCATCATCACCGTCGGCGGAGCCTACCACTTCTAACCTCCGGCCCGATCGCAGACACAGAAAAGCCCCGGATCTCCCGGGGCTTTTCTTATGCCGTCTGAATCCAGACTAGAAGTGGTACGCCATACCGACTGCGGGGATCGAGACGACCTCCCAGCGGTTCGTCTTGAAGTTGTCCAGACCGAAGCTCGGAGCCTTCACGGCAAAGCCGCGATACTGCACACGGATGTCCCAGCTTGGGCTCAGCTCGTAGGCCAGACCGCCGCCGAACAGTGCGCCGAGGCCCGTGCTCTGCCGCGTGTCAAAGTTCGTCGTCCGGTAGTCGCGAATCGGCGAAAAGAGCAAGGCTCCCACACCGGCTTCCAGGAAGGGATTGAAGTTCCGGAAGTTCAGGTTGTAGACATACGCTCCCGAAATCTCCTGCTGGCGCGTGTGGATACGCACATTGGGAAGGAAGCTGGTGCTGTACTTCGAGTTGTACTGCGCGAAGGAGTAGTTGACCTCCAGAGCGCTGCGGGGCGTCAGCATGTACCGATAGCTGGCGAGGAATCCGACCGGCTTCGTCGTATTCAGTTGCACCGCGTTTCCATTGACCTGAGGCGACCACACCGTCATCACGCTTGCACTTATGTCCTGCCGGCTCTCCTGTGCATGTCCAAAGGATGCCAGAAGCATCAGGGCGCCCAACAACATCGTCTTCTTCATTCTTGACCAGATCCCTTCAAAATCGTCCAGAACACTCCGGGCTGCCTGCCGCAACGGTGCCTCGCCGCAGAACCCCAGCGCCTTCGTCACTGTCCCTTCATTGTAACCGCACAACCGCTCGAATGGGCTTTTAGGAAATAGAAAGGCCGGAGGGGGAACCTCCGGCCTGACTCCTGTGCAAAAAATCCCGGTAATTTACTGCTGCTGTGGGGCAGCGCCATCGGTTCCACCGCCACGACGCTCCTTCATCTTCTCCCTCATCTGAGCCTGCATCGCGTCGTACTTCGTCTTCTGCTCGTCCGTCAGAACGCCACCGATCTTGTCCTGCGACGTCTTATGAATCTCCATCATCTTCGAGCGGCGGTCAGCCTGCGAGAGCGAGGTATCGCTCCGCAGAGCCTCCATCTGCTTCCGCGAATCTTCGTTGATCGCCTTGACCTGGCTCTCCTGGTCGGACGAAAGGTTAAGCTGCTTCAGACCACGACCTTCTCCGCCCATCCTTCCGCCGTGACGGGCTGGCGCAGCATCCTGGTCCTGCGCCATAACCGGAAGAGCGCACAGCGCTCCGCTACAGATGGCGATCAGGGCCATCCGGACTCCTGCCTTACGAATAGTCATCTTCATTGCTCTTCACCTCGTATCCGGGAATGGGATCCCGGACCTGCCCCTTCAGACGCCATTCCCGGGGAAATGTTCTGCTCGAGGGGAAGAAATTAATCGACGCGCAAGAAATCAGGCCCCGCGCTCGGGTTGAAAACAATAGGGATCGCCGTGCGATGCAGCGTACCCTTCCACCACCTTCAGAAAGGCCGTCGCCGCGTGCGAAAGGTTCGCCTGCTTGCGATACACCAACCGCAACCTTCGCTCGGTCTGCAGTTCCGGAACCTCCAGCATCACCAGTGCCCCGCTCGCCAGCTCCGGGGTGGCGGTCAGCCGCGGCACCAGCGCCACACCGTTGCCCATCTCCACGAAGCGCTTGATCGCCTCCAGCGAAGGCAGTTCCACCCCCATGTTCAGAGGCGTCTTATGCTTCTTGAAGGTCTGGATGACCTTCTGGCGCTGCGGCGAAGGAATGTTATGCGCGATAAAGTTCTGCGACCCGAGCTGCCGGATCGAGACCTTCCCCACCCCCGCCAGCGGGTGGCGCGGATTGACCACCAGCGCCAGTTCATCCCGATAGACCATGATCGACCGTATCTGCAAATCGTCCGGGCGGAACGACAGCACTCCGAACTCGACCGAGTGCATCAGCACCTCGTCGGGAATCCGGCTGGCCAGCGTGCGCTGAACCGCCAGCTTGATCCTCGGATTCTGCCTGCGAAATTCGTCCAGCAAGGGCAGCAGGTAGAGGCACGTGTACTCGTTCGCCGCAAGGTTCAGACGCCCCTGGTGCAGCGCCCGCAGATCGGTCAATGCACCCGCGGCTTCGCTGCGCAGATTCAGCATCTTTGCGGCGTACTCGCGCAGCACCTCGCCCGCGTCCGTCAGGGTTCCGTCCCGCGAAGAACGGTCGAAGAGAACCTCCCCGAGTTCGCTCTCCAGCTTGGCGATTGCCTGACTCACCGCAGGCTGGGTACGATGGAGTCTGGAGGCTGCGCGTGAAAAGCTACGTTCCTCCGCGACAGCCAGGAATGTCTCCATCTGAACCAGATCCACGTTGCTCCCCTTTTTCGGCTAACCTTAGCGGCCGCGAATGCTTCGATTAGAAGTTTTGATATACGTGCAAACCATCATAAGCCTGCGTTATGATAACGTGCAGGATCGAAAGTGACCAGAACTATGCGAAATCCGAACCAGATCGTCTTCTTCGATACCACCCTCCGCGACGGGGAGCAGTCCCCCGGATGCACCATGCATCACGACGAAAAGCTGCGCATGGCCCATCAGCTGCGCGACCTGGGAGTGGATATCCTTGAAGCCGGTTTCGCCATCGCCTCCGAAGGCGACTTTGACGCCGTGCAGGCCATCGCCCGCGAGGTTACCGGAACCCGCATCGCCTCGCTCGCCCGCTGCAAGCGCGAGGACATCGACGCCGCCGGCCGCGCCATCCAGCCCGCGCAGTCGAACCGCATCCACGTCTTTCTTGCCTCCTCCGATCTGCACCTCGAGTACAAGCTCCGCATCTCCCGCGAGCAGGCGCTCGACCAGACGGCTGAGGCGGTCCGGCACGCCCTCACCTACACCGACGACGTCGAGTTCTCCACCGAGGACGGAACCCGCACCGATCCCGACTTCCTCGTGAAGATGATCACCGTCGCCGTGCAGGCCGGAGCCACGACCATCAACATCCCCGACACCGTCGGCTACACCACCCCCGAAGAATATTCGGCCATCTTCCGCATGGTGCGCGAGCGCGTCCCCGGTATCGAGAACGTCATCTTCTCAACGCACTGCCACGACGATCTCGGCATGGCGGTCGCCAACACGCTGGCCGGTATTCAGGGTGGAGCCCGTCAGGTCGAGGTCACCATCAACGGCATCGGCGAGCGCGCGGGCAACGCCGCTCTCGAAGAGGTCGCCGCAGCGCTCATGGTTCGCCGCGACAAGTTCCCCTACACGAACAACATCAAGATGGAGCAGCTCTACCCGACCAGCCAGATGCTGGCCGAGTGCATCAGCTTCGGCGCGGCACCCAACAAGGCCATCGTCGGGGCCAATGCCTTCGCGCACGAGTCGGGAATCCATCAGCATGGGATGCTGGCCAATCCGCTGACCTACGAGATCATGACCCCGGCCTCGGTCGGAGCCGGAGCCACGAACCTCGTGCTGGGCAAGCACTCCGGCCGCCGCGCTCTGGCCGATCGCCTCGAAAAGCTCGGCCATCCGCTCACGCGCGAGCAGCTCGACGAGGTCTATCACCGCTTCACGGAGCTTGCCGACCGCAAGAAGTCCATCTACGACCAGGACATCCTCGGGCTGCTGAAGCCCGAGAAGGCCCCCGTCGTAACGGCCAGCTAAGCGGCCCGCAGCCATCGGCAATCACGAAAGCAGGGCGAAGCCCTCACTACCTCATTAAGAAGGAAAGCGAATGCGTCTCAAAGTTGCAGTCCTCGCCGGTGACGGCATCGGCCCAGAAGTTACACGGGAAGCCACCAACATCCTCCGCGCCGTCGCGGAACTGGGCGGCCACGACTTCACCTTCGTCGAAGGACTCATCGGCGGCGTGGCCATCACCGAGACCGGCACTCCCCTTCCCACTGCGACCGTCGACGCCTCGCTCGACTCCGACGCCGTCCTGCTCGGCGCGGTCGGCGATAACAAGTTCAACTCGCTGACGCCCGACAAGCGCCCCGAGGCCGGTCTGCTGCAGATTCGCCAGGCGCTCGGCGGCTTCGCGAACCTTCGTCCCTCCGTCGGCTATAAGGCGCTCTCCGCAAGCTCGCCCCTGCGTCCCGAGGTCACCGAAGGCGTCGATATCCTCTTCGTCCGCGAGCTTCTCGGCGGCCTCTACTTCGGCGCGCCGCGCTGGTGGAACAAGGAGAGCAACGAGGCCATCAACACGATGCGCTACACCCGCGACGAGGTCGTCCGCGTGGCCCGCGTGGCCTTCGAGCTTGCATCGAAGCGCCGCAAGAAGGTCACCTCGGTCGACAAGGCCAACGTGCTCGAGGTCTCGCAGCTCTGGCGCGCCACCGTCACCGAGATCGCCAAAGACTACCCCGACGTCACGCTCGAGCATCAGCTAGTCGATTCGATGGCTATGCACATCATGAACGTGCCGCGTAACTTCGACGTCGTGCTCACAGAGAACCTCTTCGGCGACATCCTCTCTGACGAGGCGGGCGTCATTACCGGCTCGCTCGGCATGCTGCCCTCGGCCACCGTCGGCGGCGCGGTCAATCTCTACGAGCCCGTCCACGGCTCCGCCCCTGACATCGCCGGAACCGGCAAGGCGAACCCCCTCGGCGCGATCCTTACCGCCGCGATGGTCCTTCGCCACTCCGCCGGTCTCGAGCAGGACGCGCGCGCCGTCGAGCAGGCCGTCTTCAAGGTTCTCGAAGCCGGGTATCGCACCGCCGACATCGCTCGCGGAGGCGAGAACATCCAGCTTGTCTCGACGCAGGAGATGGGCAAGCACGTCCACCAGGCGCTGGCCGAATCCATCGACCGCCGCCAGGCCCTGCACGCCGTATAGCGATGAACAACTGGATCGTGAAGCTCGTCCTGATGAACTGCGCCGTGGTCGTGGCACTGTATTACCGCTGGTCCCACGGCGCACCCATCGTCACCCTGGCAATCTTCGGAGTGATCCTGCTGCTCCTGATCAACGTGCTCGTACCACTGACACGGAAGAAACCTTCGCCCACGAAGTCGAAGTAAAAAACAATTTCATGCGCTGTCTCCGCCAATTCGCTGCCGCCGCACTGCTCCTGACCACAGTACCCGGCGTGCGCGCGCAGATTCACCTGAAGCAGAACAAGCCGCAGGTCGAAGACCTTTCGTGGATGTGGCAGTACACACAGCCGGGTCCTGGCAGCCGCGAAAACCAACTGCTCTGGGACGCGCGCTTCAAGCCCTTTGTCGAGACCCATCTCAAAGCACGGCAGACCTTCTGGGGGAAGAACAAGCCTCTCAGCGAGGTCGTCATGGAGTTTCTGGGCGTTCCCGGCGAGGTCATCGGCGACGACAACCGTTACCTCAACGCCAACGGCTGCGTCCCCCATTTTTGTCTGGACCGTGGCCTGCTCTGGGTAGACCTCGGTCATCCTCACCCTCTTGTTGCCTTCGCCGCCATCGACTGGATCAGCGACAACAAGGCCACCGATCAGAGCGGAGCCGCCTACACCCTGTGGCTCTTCTCCAACCGCTCGATCGACCCCACACACATTCCTCCTGCGCTGGTCCGCAGCATCACCCGCTGGACCTCGCATCCCTCTTCGGGCAGCACAGAGCTTCAAAACATCACGCGCGTCTTCCTTGTCGATCCCGACGGTACACCGCATCCGGTTGCCCCCGACGCAATCGGAGCGCATAACGAACTTCCAGCGGAGACAGCCCCCGCAACCGGAACCGATCCGAGCACAACACCAAAGGCACACTCATGAGCACAGCACCAAAGACGTTGTTCGAAAAAGTATGGGAGCAGCACGTTGTCGTCGAGCCCGCAGGCGAGCCGACGATCCTCTACATCGACCTGCACCTCGTCCACGAGGTCACCAGCCCGCAGGCCTTCGACGGCCTCCGCCTGGCGGGCCGCAAGATCCATCGCCCCGACCGCCACATCACCACCGTGGACCACAACGTCCCCACGACCAGCGCCTATGACCGCCTCCACATCGTCGACCAGATTTCGGCGGCGCAGGTCAACGCCCTCCGCAAGAACTGCGCCGAGTTCGGCGTCGAGTTCTTCGACGTGCAGGACGCCTCGCAGGGCATCGTCCACATGATCGGGCCCGAGCTTGGAGCGACCAAGCCCGGCATGACCATCGTCTGCGGCGACTCGCACACCTCCACCCACGGAGCCTTCGGCGCTCTTGCCTTCGGCATCGGCACCAGCGAGGTCGAGCACGTCATGGCCACCCAGACCCTACCGCAGTCGAAGCCCAGGACCTTCCGCATCACCGTCGATGGCGAGCTTCCCTTCGGCGTCACCGCCAAGGACATCATCCTCGACATCATCGGCAAAATCGGCACCGACGGCGCCACCGGTTACGCGGTCGAATACGCCGGCTCGGCCATCCGCTCGCTCTCGATGGAAGGCCGCATGACCATCTGCAACATGAGCATCGAGGCCGGAGCCCGCGCCGGAATGATCGCCCCCGACGAGACCACCTTCGCCTACCTGATGGGCCGCCGCTTCTCGCCCACCGGCAAGGCGTGGGACGAGGCCATCGCGCACTGGAAGACCCTTCCCACCGACGAGGGAGCCGTCTTCGACCGCGAGCTGCACATCGATGCCGCGACGCTGGCCCCCGCCGTCACCTGGGGAACCTCGCCCGGCATGCACGCCACCATCGACGGCACCGTTCCCTTGCTCGCCGACGCGAAGACCGAGGCCGACCGCAAGAGCTTCGAGCGCGCCTATGAGTACATGGACCTCAAGCCCGGCACCCCGATGGAGCAGATCGCGATCAACACCGTCTTCCTCGGCTCCTGCACCAACGGCCGCATCGAAGACCTCCGCGCCGCGGCAAAGGTCATCAAGGGCCACCACATCGCCGCGAAGGTTCGCGCGATGGTCGTCCCCGGCTCGCAGGCCGTGAAGCGTCAGGCCGAAGCAGAGGGCCTCGACGAGATCTTCAAGACCGCAGGCTTCGAGTGGCGCGAGCCCGGCTGCTCGATGTGCCTCGGCATGAACCCCGACATTCTCCAGCCCGGCGAGCGTTGCGCGTCTACATCCAATCGAAACTTCGAGGGTAGACAAGGCCGCGGCGGACGCACGCACCTCGTCTCGCCCGAGATGGCCGCAGCCGCAGCCATCACCGGACACTTCACCGACATCCGCAAGTGGAAGCAGCAGGAAGGAGAGCAGCGCTAATGGAACCCATCAACATCCTCACCTCGAAGGCCGTGCCGCTGCCGTTCCCGAACATCGACACCGACCAGATCATCCCGAAGCAGTTCCTCAAGCGCATCGAGCGCACCGGCTACGGCGAGTTCCTCTTCTTCGACTGGCGCTACGATGTCGACACCCCCGACATCGTCAAGGAGCGGCCCGACTTCGTGCTCAACAAGCCCGAGTACAAGGGCGCGCAGATCCTCATCGCCGAGAAGAACTTCGGCTGCGGCAGCTCGCGCGAGCACGCCGCCTGGGCCATCAACCAGTACGGTTTCCGCGCCGTCATCGCCCCCACCTTCGCCGACATCTTCTTCTCGAACGCGGGCAAGAACGGCATCATCCTCGTCCGCCTCTCCGAAGAGGACGTGCAGACGCTGCTCGAGCGCTCGACGAAGAACCCCGATCACGAGCTGACCATCAACCTCGAAGCCCAGACCGTCACCGACGAAGAAGGCTTCCACGCCACCTTCGAGATCGACCCCTTCCGCAAATATTGCCTGCTGAACGGACTCGACGATATCGGCCTCACCCTGCGCCACAAGGACGATCTCGACAAGTTCGAGCAGAAGCACGACAAGGATGTTTGGACCGCGCCGAAGGCCAGCTAAGCAACACCTGAATACACCATGACGAAGACCGTCCAACTCGATCGCCGCACCCTGCTGAAGGGAGCGCTGTGCCTCGCAGGCACAGCGCTCTCCACACAGCAAGGCTTCGCCTCGTTCCTTGAGGCCGACGGCATCGGCTCTCCCCTCGCCGCACGCCGCGAGGGAGAGATGGACATCCACCACATCGACACCGGACGCGGCAACAGCACGCTCGTCGTCGCTCCCGACGGCACCACCCTCATGATCGACGCGGGCGCAGGCACCGGCCCTGCCGGAACCATGTCCGCAGCTCGCCCCGACGAAAGCCGCCGCCCCGGTGAGTGGCAGGCCCGCTACGCCCTGCGCCACTCCGGCAGCACGGCACTCGATTACATGGTCGTCACGCACCTCCACACCGACCACCTCGGCGACGTCAACGACCGCACACCTCTCGCGCACGACGGCACCTATCGCCTCACCGGAGTCAGCGACGTCGATGCGCTGATGCCCATCGGCACCCTGATCGACCGCGCCTGGCCCGACTACGGCAACACCCTGCCGCCCTCCGCGCCGTATCTCACGAACTACCTCGGCTATCTCAAGAGCCGCGCCGCTGCAGGCCGCACGGTGCAGAAGGCCGACGTCGGCTCCGACCAGCAGCTTGCTCTCAAGAAGCACGCCACGCAGTACCCCACATTCAAGAGCCGCATCCTCGCCGCCAGCGGCGTCGTGTGGACAGGCCAGGGCCACGAGACGCAGCGCATCGTCCCTGAGAATCCTCCGTTCAAGGCCTACGAGAACGTCTACTCCATCGGCCTGCGTCTCAGCTACGGACGCTTCAGCTACTACGCCGGGGGCGATCTCTCCGCCGACACCTCCGACGGCCGATACCCTTGGATGGACACCGAATCCCCTGTCGCCCGCGTCGCCGGACGCACCGAGGTCGCCGCCGCCAATCATCACGGCTACTTCGACGCCTGCGGTCCTGAGTTCGTCCGCGACCTCGACGCGCAGGTCTACATCATCCAGTCGTGGGACATCGGCCACCCCGGCCCCGCGCAGATGCAACGCATGATGGGCGCATGGCAGAACAAGGCCACCCGCGACGTCTTCGCCACCGGACTTCACCCGCAGAACGCGCTGATGAACCGCCGCTTCTCCGGGCAGCTCAAATCGCAGCAGGGACACGTCGTTGTCCGGGTCGCTCCCGGCGGCGACAGCTACCGCATCTTCGTTCTCGACAGCAGCGACGAACGCAACTTAATTACAGGAACCTTCGGCCCTTATCGCTCACGCGGATAGAGGCCACCGAAACAGGCAACGCACTTCAAGCAAAGAGAAACAAGCAACGTACTTCAAGAAAAGATAAGGACGAGATGAGCCAGACACCGATCGATCCCGCGAAGAAGAACTCCATAGTCGTCACCGAAGGCCCCAGCCGCGCCGCCGCCCGCAGCTACCTGCGCGGCGTCGGTTTCAGCAAAGAGGACCTGCACAAGCCCATCATCGGCATCGCCAACACCTGGACCGAGATCGGCCCCTGCAACTTCCACCTCCGCCAGGTCGCCGAGGCCGTCAAGCAGGGCGTGCGTGAGGCAGGCGGCACCCCCATGGAGTTCAACACCGTCACCATCTCCGACGGCATCACGATGGGCACCGAAGGCATGAAGGCCTCGCTGATTTCCAGAGAAGTCATAGCGGATTCCATAGAACTGGTCGCACGCGGCAACTCCTTCGACGGCATCGTCTGCATCGCAGGCTGCGACAAGAACATGCCCGCCGCCATCATGGCTCTGGGCCGCCTCGACATCCCCGGCATCATGCTCTACGGCGGCTCCATCGCCCCCGGCCACCTGCCCCAGCCCGACGGCACCACCAAGGACATCACCATCCTCAACGTCTTCGAGGCCATCGGCTCGCACGCCGCCGGCACCATCACCGACGACCAGCTCGAAGCCGTCGAAGCCGCGGCCTGCCCCGGCCCCGGCGCCTGCGGCGGCCAGTTCACCGCCAACACGATGGCGATGGCCGGTGAGTTCCTCGGCATCTCCCCCATCGAGATCACTGGCGTCCCCGCCATGTCGCCCGAGAAGGCCCGCGCCTCCCGCGAGGCCGGTCGCATCGTCATGGAGCTGGCCCGCAAGGGCGTCCGCCCCTCGCAGATCATCACCCGCACGGCCATCGAGAACGCCTACGCCGCAGCCTGCGCCTCCGGCGGCAGCACCAACGCCGTGCTGCACCTTCTCGCCATCGCCCGCGAGTTCAACATCCCCTTCACCATCGACGACTTCAACGCCATCAGCGACCGCACGCCGCACATCTGCGACCTCTCGCCGGGCGGCAAGTACGCCGCGAAGGACTACCAGGACGCAGGCGGCTCCCGCGTGCTGGCCAAGCGCCTGATCGACGCCGGTCTGATCGACGGCAACCAGCCCACTGTCACCGGCAAGACGCTCGCCGAAGAGGCCACGCACGCCGTCGAAACACCCGGCCAGGTCGTCATCTACCCGATCGACAAGCCTCTCAAGCCGACGGGCGGACTCGTCATCCTCAAGGGCAACCTCGCGCCTGATGGCTGCGTGGTCAAGGTCGCGGGCCACGAGCGCGTGCTGCACACCGGCCCCGCCCGCGTCTTCGACTCCGAGGACGCCTGCTTCGCCGCCGTCGAGGCCGGAAAGATCCAGCCCAACGACGTCTGCGTCATCCGCTACGAAGGCCCGAAGGGCGGCCCCGGCATGCGCGAGATGCTCGCCGTCACCGCCGCCATCAAGGGCATCCCCGAGCTTTCCGAAACGGTCGCGCTTCTCACCGACGGACGCTTCTCGGGCGCGACCCGCGGCCTGATGGTCGGCCACGTCGCCCCCGAAGCCTACCTCGGAGGCCCCATCGCCGCCGTCCACGAGGGCGACAAGATCACCTTCGACATCAAGAACCGCGAGCTTCGCCTTGAGCTTCCTGAAGAGGAGATCGTCCGCCGCCTGAAAGACGTCAAGCAGCCCGAGCCCCGCTACAAGCGCGGAGTCTTCGCCAAGTACACCAACACGGTAAGCAGCGCCAGCGAAGGCGCTGTGACGACCTAGTTCAGCAAGACCGCGGATCGAGGCCCGCGAAATCCTCGATCCGCGCAAAAAAGATTGGCAACACGAACGAACCTGTAGCCGTTTCAGCCAGTGCAGCAAAAGGAGAGACACCCATGACCGATAAAAACCAGCACCCCACCCTCACCGGAGCCGAGATCCTCTGGGCCACGCTTGTAGGCGAAGGTGTCACCACGGTCTTCGGCTACCCCGGCGGAGCCATCCTTCCCGCCTACGACGCTTTGCGCAAGTTCCCCATCCACCACGTGCTCACGCGCCACGAGCAGGGCGCGACGCACATGGCCGACGGCTACGCTCGCGCCTCGGGCCAGGTCGGCGTCGCCATCGCCACCTCCGGTCCTGGAGCCACCAACCTCGTCACCGGCATCGCCACGGCCATGCTCGACTCCATCCCGATGGTCTGCATCACCGGCCAGGTCTCGTCGAAGGTCCTCGGCTCCGACGCCTTCCAGGAGATAGACATCACCGGCATCACCCTGCCCATCACCAAGCACAACTGCGTCGCCACCCGGCCCGAAGAGATCGCCCCGATGATCCGCCAGGCCTTCCAGATCGCGCAGTCCGGCCGCCCCGGCCCCGTGCTCGTCGACATCACCAAGGACGCCCAGCAGGGCACCGCGATCTTCGACTTCGAGGCCGCCGCTCCCGCGCCCTACCGCCCGCACCCCATGCTCCGCGCCGAATCCGCTGAAATGGCCCGCGCCGTCGAGCTGATCCGCCAGTCGAAGAAGCCCGTCATCCTCGCCGGACACGGCATCATCCACTCCGGCGCCGAGGCCGAGGTTCTCGCCTTCGCCGAGCGCCACCACATCCCCGTCGCCACCACGCTGCTCGGCCTGGGAGCCTTCCCTGCCTCGCATCCTCTCGCGCTCGGCATGATGGGAATGCACGGCGAATCGTGGGTCAACAACGCCATCCAGCAGTCCGACCTCCTGCTCGCCTTCGGCATGCGCTTCGACGACCGCGTCACCGGCAACCTCTCCAACTACGCGCCCAACGCGAAGAAGATCCACATCGAGATCGACCCCAGCGAGATCAACAAGAACGTGAAGGTCGATGTCGCTCTGGTCGGCGACCTCAAGCAGGTGCTCGGCACGCTCGCCCCGCTGGTCGAGGCGCAGTCCCCGAAGGACACCACAGCCCAGACCATCGACTGGCTCCGCGAGATCCGCTCCATGAAGGGTGATGCCTCCGTGCGCGACATCATCAACCTTCCCGACAACGGCCACCTCTACGCCGCGCACGTCATCCACGACATCTGGCAGGAGGCCAAGGCTGCGGGCCGTCTCGACAAGACCATCATCGCCACCGACGTAGGCCAGCACCAGATGTGGGAGGCCCAGTACTTCAAGCACGAGGACACCCGCACGCTCGTCACCTCGGGCGGACTCGGCACGATGGGCTTCGCCCTTCCCGCCGCCATTGGAGCCAAGATGGCGCGCCCCGACTGCGACGTCTGGTGCATCGCCGGAGACGGCGGCTTCCAGATGACCGCCTCCGAGCTTTCGACCATCCAGCAGGAGGGCCTGCACATCAACGTGGCGGTCATCAACAACGGCTTCCTCGGCATGGTACGCCAGTGGCAGGAGGCCTTCTACGACAAGAACTACGCCTGCTCGCCCATCCTCTCGCCCGACTTCGTCAAGCTGGCCGATGCTCACGGTATCCCCGGCGCGCACGTCTCCGAGCGCAAGGATGTAACCGAAACGGTTACAAAGGCGCGCACGGCCCCGACGGCCTTCCTCATCAACTTCTCGGTCGAGAAGGAGGACGGCGTCTACCCGATGATCGCCCCCGGCGCCGCCCTGCACGAGATGGTCCGCCGCCCCAACCCGCTGATCGAAACCGCTGAGGACGAGTAATGCGTTTTCTCGCATTCGTGGCTACGACAACTTCTCTTTGTCTGCTTAGCGGCTGCGATCCCTGCTCATCAGAGCTATGGGATAAAGCTGTCTCTCCAGACAATCGCTGGGTAGCTGAAACCACGATGCGAGATTGCGGCGCAACAACTGCTGAAACCCTCACCGTTAGCATTCGCAGTACCAACAGCAACACGAGCGAAAGGCAAAACATTTTCTCTGTAAAACACGGTTATGCAATCGACGCGACATGGCAAGACAATGAACATTTGAAAATTTCATGTCGAGAATGTGTAGCCAAAGATGTACTGCATCGAGATTCAAATGCGGGACCAATCGTAGTTACTTACGATTTACCTTGATTTTCCGTTGTTATTTCCGATGACCTCCACTCTCTTCCAACTCGAAACCGCACGACTCCTGATCCATCCGTGGCAGGACGAGGACCGCGCCAGCTTCGCGGCCCTGTGCGCGAATCCGGAGGTCATGCGGTACTTCCCTGCTCCGCTTTCACAGCAGCAGAGCGATGAGGCGATCGACCGCTACATCGCTTTCTTCGAGCGGGACGGCTTCTGCATGATGCCCGCGCATCTGCGCAACTCGGAAGACTTCATCGGCATCCTCGGAATCCAGACCATGCGCGATCTTGTGGACGGTCTCGAACAGCCCGCCGTCGAGATCGGCTGGCGTCTGCTTCCGGAGGCGCAGGGCAAGGGCCTCGCAACGGAAGGGGCGCAGGCGCTCCTCGACCACGGCTTCCACACGCTTTACCTGCCGCAGATCGTCGCCATCACCGCGGTTCAAAACGCACCCTCACGCCGGGTCATGGAAAAGCTCGGCATGACATATCGGCCGGAACTCGACTTCGATCATCCTCGCGTTCCCGACGGACATCCTCACCGCAGGCATGTCCTTTACTCGCTTCGCAACCCAGACCTTGTACCTCAAGAGGCATAGATGCTCCACACCTTCGTAGCTCTCGTCGACGACAAGCCAGGCACGCTCACCCGTGTCGCATCCCTCTTTCGCCGCCTCAACGTCAACATCGTCTCGCTCACCGTGGGCGAAAGCGAGCGCGACGGCGTCTCCCGCATGACCATCGTCTGCGAGGCCCCCGAGCACGCCGCCGACCGCATCCGCGCCTCGCTCTACAAGCTCGAAACCACGCGCGACGTCGATGAACTTGGCCGCAGCGAGGCCGTCATCCGCGAGCTTTGCCTCATCAAGGTCGCCGCCGGTCCCAACCATCCCAACGGCCAGCACTCGCGCTCGCAGATCTTCGAGCTGTCCACGGTCTTCCGTGCCCGCGTCGTCGATCTCGCGCCCGAATCCATCATGCTCGAGATGACCGGAGCCGCCAGCAAGATCGAAGGCCTCCTCCAGGTTCTGCGCGAGTCCAACTTCAACATCCTCGAGGTCTCGCGCACCGGCCGCATGGCGATGCGCCGCGGCCACCACACCAGCCGCGTCCTCAAGGCCCTCGGAACCAAGACCTCCGAAGAGTCGGGAGTCGCCTTCCCGAGCCGCCCCACCGAGGACGATCTTCCCAACCAGTTCTCCGAAGACGAGGCATAGCCCTCGTTCACCATTTACGATTAACGTAACAACCCAAAAGGAAGAAGAAGAACAATGGCAAAGACCTACCACGATCAGGACGCAGACCTCTCCCTTATCCAGGCGAAGAAGGTCGGCATCATCGGCTACGGCTCGCAGGGCCACGCCCACGCTCTCAACCTCAAGGACTCCGGCGTCGAGGTTCGCGTCGGTCTCCGCGCCGATTCGCCCAACGCCGACCGCGCCCGCAAGGCCGGCCTCCAGGTCGATACCGTCGCCAACGTCGCCCAGTGGGCCGACGTCATCATGAACCTCACCCCCGACCAGACCGCCGCCAAGGTTCACAAGGCCGAGGTCGAGCGCTACCTCACCCCCGGCAAGACCCTGCTCTTCGCCCACGGCTTCAACATCCGCTTCGGCACCATCGTTCCTCCCGCCGGAGTGGACGTGGCCCTCGTCGCCCCCAAGGCCCCCGGCCACCGCGTCCGCGAGGTCTTCACCGAAGGCGGCGGAGTCCCCGGCCTGGTTGCCGTCGAGCAGAACGCCAGCGGCAAGGCGCTTGAGCTGGCCCTCTCCTACGCCAAGGGCATCGGCTGCACCCGCGCCGGAGTCCTCGAGACCACCTTCACCGAAGAGACCGAGACCGACCTCTTCGGCGAGCAGGCTGTCCTCTGTGGAGGCACCGCCGCTCTCGTCAAGTGCGGCTTCGAGGTTCTCACCGAGGCCGGCTACCAGCCCGAGCTCGCCTACTTCGAGGTGCTTCACGAGCTGAAGCTCATCGTCGACCTCATGTATCGCGGCGGACTCGCCTACATGCGCCACTCCATCTCCGACACCGCCGAGTGGGGCGACTACGTCGCCGGTCCTCGCATCGTCACCGCCGACACCAAGAAGGCCATGAAGCAGCTGCTCGAGGAGATCCAGAACGGATCGTTCGCCAAGAAGTTCATCGAGGAGAACGAGACGGGCCGCCACGAGTTCGCCCGCATCCGTCAGGAAGAGGCCGCTCACGGCATCGAGAAGGTCGGCGCCGAGCTGCGCAAGGCAATGCCCTTCCTCGACCCCGTCAAGGTCGAAAACGGAGCCGTCGTCAAGGCGTAACTCCTTTTCGCGGTTCATCCCTGCTGTCTATCCCCACAGAGGCATCCTTCACGGATGCCTCTGTGGCTTTCGTCACAATCCCTGCATTTCCTTGCAGACAACCCTCCCCGCCGCTTCCCAAACCTGTCACAATAAAGTAATAGTCGCCGGTTTCTTGTTTCCTGCCCACGACGGCAGAAGGAGATCCACCGCATGGCTGCCCCAAGCAGTTACGAAGCCATCCTTCCCCAACAGTTCGGCCCGCGGACCTTCATCTCTCCGCCCGTCACTCCCACTCCTCCGTCCGAGATCGTAGGGGCGCTCCGCACGATCCCCGTGCTCGACGGCCTCACCGACGAGGAGTACCTCTGGCTCGCCTCCAACGGCACCGAGTACGTGGGCGATGACGGAACCGTGCTCTTCGACGAGGATACCCCTGCCGACCGCATGGTCTTCATCCTCAAAGGAGAGGTCCACGTCCGCCGTCACCACGCCGGGCCGATGGCCGTGTGGATCGGACGCGCCGGTGCGATGACCGGCAAGCTGCCCTATTCGCGCATGAAGACCTACATGGGCTCCGGATATCTCGTCGGCTCAGGCTGGTTCCTCCAGATTCCCGAGACCATCTTCCCCGCCATGCTTCAGGCGATTCCGTCGATGACACAGCGTTGCGTCTCCACCATGATGGACCGCGTCCGCGAGGTCACGCGCATGGAGCAGCAGGCCGACAAGCTGGCCGCGCTCGGCAAGCTGGCCGCAAATCTCTCGCACGAGCTGAACAACCCGGCCTCCGCCGCGCAGCGCTCGGCTTCGAGCCTCTTCTCCGAGCTGCGCCAGTACGGCGACCAGAAGTACCGTCTCGGAAACCTCTGTCTCGCCGAGACTCACACCTCGCAGTACCGCAACTGGGTCAACCGCACCCGCGCCGTGCTCGACGAGCAGGAGGAGGCCCGAGGCGATGCCCCCAACGCCCTCGCCATCAGCGACCGCGAGATCGACCTTCTCAGCTGGCTCGAATCGCACAACATTCCCAACCCGTGGGCCATCGCGCCCGCCCTTGCGGAGATCGGCATCGCCACCAGCCAGCTCGACGAGCTGACCGGCCTCATCCCGCCCGAGGCGCTCTCGACCGCCGTCGCCACCTTCGCCAGCTCGCTGCGCGTCGAGCGCATGTCCGAAACCGTGGTCAACTCGACCGTCCGCATCTTCGACCTCATCCGCGCCATCAAGGACTACTCCTACATGGACCAGGCGCCCATCCAGGACATCGACCTCGCGCACTCGCTTGAGAGCACACTGGCGATGCTCCAGTCGCGCCTGCAGCACGTCCGGGTCGTCACCGACTTCGACACGGCCCTTCCCCCGATCAACGGCTATGGCCGCGAACTGAACCAGGTGTGGACGGTGCTGATCGAAAACGCGCTCGACGCCATGAAGGACCGCGGAACCCTGCGCATCTGTACCCAGCAGCACGGCTCGATGGCCTTCGTTGAGATCTGGGACACCGGCCCCGGCATCGCCGCCGATCTGAAGAACCGCATCTTCGAGCCTTTCTACACCACGAAGGCTCCGGGGCGCGGTCTGGGCCTCAGCCTCGACACGGCGCAGCGCATCATCCAGCGCCACTCCGGCTTCATCCATGTGGAATCCAGCCCCGGCTCCACCTGCTTCCAGATCCGCCTGCCCCTCGAACAGGCCCAGGCGTACTGAGTCACACAACCGCCACAAAGATCAGGATCGCCACAGACACAGGGTGCCTCCTATCTGGCAGTCTCATCGCCAGATAGGGGTTTTGCAGGATGATTGCTGAGTGTTTTGCAGGATGACCGGGTGCCCCATCCTTCGCAGCTTCATCGCGCAGGATGGGATGAACACATTCCCTCGCCCCAGCCGTCATTATGAGTGAAGCGCAGCGAAACGAAGAATCCCAGCATTTTGCAGAATGCCAGAGGTGGAGTTACCGCCCAGCAAGCACAGCCACCATCCCTGCGATCTCCCGCACGGCATGAGGATGAGCCAGCGCCCTTGCCTTCTCCCCCATCTCGACCCGCCGCCGGTCATCGGCCAGCAGCCCGGAGAGCACCCCAAACAGTCGCTCCTCGGTCAACTCCGCCTCAATGATCAGCTCCGCAGCCCCGGCTGAAACGAACGCCTCCGCGTTCTTCCTCTGATGATCGTCCGCCGCCTGGGGAAACGGAATCAGCACCGCAGCCCGTCCCGCCGCCGCAACCTCCGCGACAGAACTCGCGCCACTGCGACAGAGAATCAGGTCAGCCTCAGAGAACTGGTCCGCCATGTCATTGAGGTAAGGCGTCACCCGCACGCGCTCGAACCCGAGACCCGCGCTCTCATACGCCGCGACGGTCGTCTCGCCGTGCCGCGCCCCGGTCTGGTGAACTACCGTCAATCCCGGAAACAACTCCAGCAAACGAGCCATGATCTTCGGCATCGTCTCGTTGAGCACCCTCGCTCCCTGGCTCGCGCCAAAGACGAGCAGACGACGCGCAGGAGCCACCTGCTTCGGAGCGATGGCAAAGAACTCCGGGCGAACCGGCGTGCCGGTCACGCGGGCGTTGCGAAAGTACTGCGTCGTCTCCTTCAGGTTCACCGCGGCGGCGCTAACATACTTGCCCACCAACCGGTTGGCCAGCCCCGGAACCGCATTCGGCTCGAAGGCCAGCGTAGGAACCCGCAGCAGGATCGCCGCCATCATCGCCGGACCGGAAGCATAGCCTCCAACGCCAACGACCGCATCAGGCCGAAAGCTGCGCAGCAGCTCAACACACCGCAACACTCCCAATGGAAGATCGAACAGGGTCCGCGCCCGCGTGGCCAGGCTCACATTCTTAAGCTGACCGACCTTGATTAACTCAAGAGAAAACCCAGCCTCAGGAACCAGCCGCGTCTCCAGCCCTCGCGCTGTCCCGACGAACCGAACCTCGGCCCTGTGAGCATCGCGCAGCTCTCGCGCAATCGCCAGCGCCGGAACCACATGACCTCCGGTGCCTCCCCCCGCAATCAGAACTCGCAAAGAACCCGCCACCGTCAGTCGATCTCGCGGGTGACGTTCAGCAGCACGCCCATGCTCGCCAGCATCACAAACAGCGAGGTTCCGCCGAACGAGATGAACGGCAGCGTGATGCCCTTGGTCGGAAGCAGCGCCACTACCACGCTCATGTTGAAGAACGCCTGGATCAGCACCGTGCAGGTCAGACCGAACGCAAGAAAGCGAGCGAACGGATCGGTCGAAAGATAAGCCGCCCGCAGACCGCGATAGCCGAGTGCGACGAATAGCCCGATCACGAGGATCGCGCCGATCAGCCCCAGCTCCTCACACACATTCGCGAAGATAAAGTCTGTCTGCGGCTCTGGCAGATAGAAAAGCTTCTGCCTACCCTCCATCAACCCAAGACCGTGCAGCCCGCCCGTTCCCACCGCGATCAGCGACTGCAGAATATGGAAGCCCGTCCCGCGCGGGTCTGCCTCCGGATTGACGAAGGCCAGCATGCGCGCCCGGCGCCACGGCACGCGAAAGAGCATGTAATACATGATCGGCGAGGCCGCCAACGCGCCCATCCACAGGTACTTCACCTGCATCCCGGCGAGATAGAGCATCATCGCCGTCACTCCTGCGCAAACCAGCGCCGTGCCAAGATCAGGCTCCTTCATGATCAGGCCGACGAAGACCAGGGGAGGCAGCGCAGCGCGCAGAACCGTCCCGCGCCAGTCCTCCATCTTGTGAAGCCGTGTTTGCAGAAAGTACGCGAGGAACAGGACGACCGTAGGCTTCGCCAGCTCCGAGGGCTGAAAGCTCGCAATGCCGAACCGGAACCAGCGGTGCGTATTATGCGAGTCGCGCATCGCGAAGACGCCGACCAGCAGCACCATCGTCACAGCCACCGCCGTAAAGACGATCCTGGGGTTGTTGTAGTGGCGATAGTCCACCTGCATCAGCAGCGCCAGCGCAATCATTCCCGAGAGCGCCCACATGCTCTGCCGCAGCACGAAGTAATACGGCGTGCCGAAGGTCGCCTTCGCCATCACCGCCGAGGCCGAGAAGACCGTCACCAGTCCAAACAGAACCAGCAGCAGCACCACTCCGAAGAGCCACTTGTCGACTCCAACCCGCTTCGCCATCTCTCTTCACATCCCCGATCTTCAGAAAACTTTTTGAAGATCCCCTAACTCAACTCATGAACGATCTGCCGGAAGACCCTGCCGCGATGCTCGTAGTTCTGAAACTGGTCGAAGCTCGAGCAGGCCGGAGCCAGCAGCACCACATCGCCGGGAACCGCGGCCTTCCGGGCCTCGTGCACAGCCACATCCATCGTCCCGGCTTCCACCATCTTCACGACTCCGTGAAGCTCGCGTCCAATCTTTTCCGCGGCAGAACCAATCGTATAAACAGCCTTCACCCTCTCGCGCAGCAGAGGAGACAGCACCGTGTAATCCGAGCCCTTGTCCTTGCCCCCGAGGATCAGGTGAATTCCACCGGGGAAGGCCTCGACTGCCTTGATCGTCGCGTCCACGTTCGTCGCCTTCGAGTCGTTGTAGTACTCGACCCCCGCAAGCTCACGGACAAGCTCTAGCCTGTGCTCGACCGCCTTGAAGCTCGCCACCGAAGCGCGAATCTTCTCCGCCGGAACGCCCGCGAGCCGCGCCGCGCAGACAGCCGCCAGCACGTTCTCCACGTTATGCGAGCCCTTCAGAGGAATCTCCGCGACCGGCATGATCGGCTCCGTCTTCCCTCCCTCGCGGGGGATAAAGACGATGCTCTCGCCGTAAACAAAGGCTCCCTGCTTGATCGGACGCCGCGAGGAGAACCAGTAAATCTGCGCCTTCGTCTTCGCCGCGACCATCTGGGTTGGCTTGTCCTCGGCGTTCAGAATCAGAAAATCTTCCGGCTGCTGGTTCTCGGTGATGCGGGTCTTCGCTGCTGCATAGTTCTCAAAGCTGCCGTGACGATCGAGATGGTCCGGCGTGATGTTCAGCACGAGAGCGATCCACGGACGAAACTCCGCGATGGTCTCAAGCTGGAAGCTCGAAACCTCGAGCACGCTCACCGTCTCGTTCGTGCTCTCGGGAATCAGATCGATCACCGGGGTTCCAATGTTTCCGCCGACCAGCGCCTGCAAGCCCCCTTCGGCGAAAATCTTTCCGATAAGCGTGGTCGTCGTGGTCTTGCCGTTCGATCCCGTGATCGCCACAACGCGGCCCTTGAGGAAGCGGCTGGCAAGCTCAAGCTCGCCGATCACCGGAACGCCGAAGCTTATCACCTGCTTCACTTCGGGCGTCTCCAGCGGAACACCGGGCGAGACGACGATCAGGTCCTGGCGGCGAAAGGTCAACAGGCCGTGGCCTCCGCTCTCGACCATGATCCCGGCCTCGAGCAGCGCAGGAATCTCCTTGGCCAGCGCGGCCGCGCTGCGCGTATCGCTTACCGTCACCCGCGCTCCCTGCTTCCGCAGAAATATCGCCGCCGCAATGCCGGACTTGCCCAGCCCCACCACCAACACCCGCTTATTCTTCAGATCCATGAACAATCCTTAGAGCATCCCTTACCGTAGCTTCAACGTCGTCAGCGCCAGCAGCGCAAAGATCAGCGCCAGAATCCAGAACCGCGCAATCACCTTCGACTCCGACCACCCCAGCAGCTCGAAGTGATGGTGCAGCGGGGCCATCTTGAAGATACGCTTTCCGTTCCTCAGCTTGTAGCTTCCCACCTGCAGCATCACGCTCAGCGCTTCGAGGATGAAGACGCCGCCGATAAACGGCAGCAGAAGCTCCTGCTTGATAGCTACCGCGACCGTGCCGATGGCTCCACCCAGCGCGAGGCTTCCCACGTCTCCCATGAAGATCTCAGCCGGGTGCGCGTTGTACCAGAGGAAGCCAATGCTGGCCCCTACCATCGCTCCGCAGAAGATAGTCAGTTCGCTAACCAGCGGCATCCGCTGCAGCTCAAGATAGTCCGAGAAGACGACGTGACCACTAACATATGTGAGCACCGTAAGCGCTCCGGCCGCAATGATCGTGCAGCCGATGGCGAGGCCGTCGAGGCCGTCGGTCAGGTTCACCGCGTTGCTCGCACCAGCGATCACCAGCATCACGAAGGCGATGAACGGAAGGAAGGCCAGCCAATGCATATGCGGGATGTGCCCCAGCGATTCCCACACCATGTCGGGCCGGAAGCGCTTGAAGAACGGGAACATCAGGCGCGTCGAATAGTTGCCGTGGTGCTGAAGCACCAGCAGCGTCACCGCGACCCCGGCGCTTGCCACCATCTGCAGGCCCAGCTTCGCGCGTGCGGTCAAACCAAGATTGCGGCGATGGACAACCTTAATATAGTCATCGGCAAACCCGATAGCTCCGAAGGCGAGCGTCGAAAGCATCACCAGCCACACGAAGGGGTTCGAAAGATCGGACCAGAGCAGCGTCGGAACAAGAATGGAGATGCAGATGAGCACGCCGCCCATCGTCGGGGTTCCGCTCTTCTTCTGGTGCGACTGCGGCCCTTCCTCGCGAATGTACTGGCCGATCTGGAACTCACGCAGCTTCTCGATCACATACGGGCCGATCAGCAGGCCGATCAGCAGGGCGGTCAGGCTGGCAAAGACCGTGCGAAAGGTAAGGTAACGGAAGATGCGAAACAGGCGAAAGTAAGGAAAGAGCTTCTGGTACAGCAGCCAATAGAGCAAAACGTCCGCCTTCGAGTGGAATCCGCAGGATGAGTAGCCCCGCGATGCAAGCCGCGGCTAGGGCTATCTTAACAGCCTGTCTCCTCTGGATTCCTGAGGATTTTCGCGCAGGAACCAGCGTGTTCCCTGCTGGATTCCCCTCCTGATCCACTCAGGGCACATCATTCACTCCGTCCACAACCATCATCCGGAGCGCAGCGAAGAATCTCAGTATCTTGTCTGTACTGCAACTGCTTCAAGAGCGAAGCTAGACGTGATGAAGGGATGAGGCGGCACCATCTTCTTCATCCCCATCCTCATGGTGAGATCCCGATCCAAGGCCAAGCCCACCCCCCATGCCGCCGCCCATGCCCATTCCACCACCACCGCCACCCTGGCGGCCTTCGGATTTATCACCCTTTTCGCGACCACCAGAGGCAGTTGACCGCGATGGGCCTTGGAGCGGAATCGCCAGATCGGACGGGATGGGGTCCAGATCGAGCGCCTCGCGGATGAAGGCGCGCAGCGATACGACCAGTTCGTCGGTATGGGCAAACTTGCCGGTGGCAAGCTCGTGCGCGGCACGTGCTGCCAGCCGAACCTGTTCCTCGGTACCGAGCAGAATGATGTCGGACAAAGCCGCTTCGACCGCATCCCGGACCCGGCGCGCCCGATCCGAGCCCGACGAATCACCCACACTCAGGTCCACGGGCGCCGTTGAGGCGACCGACGGCACCTCGGCGTGCTGACGCAGATCGCGACGGTGAGTGGGATTGACGGTCAAGTCGCCCGTGAAAGACCCTCCCAACGTCTTGTAGGCCGCGATCAGGGCACGCAAACGCTCGTTGATCTGGCGATTCATACGCTCCCGGCGCTGCTGAATCGTAACCATCGTAAGCAGGCGGATACCGACGCCGATCAGCGTAATGACCGCAAGGCTCAGAAGGGTGGTGATGAGCGCATGTAGAGAGCTGAAATCGAGATTGCGCAACTTGACCTCCGCAGGAATTGGACCGGACGAATCCTCTCAAGTTCTTTGAAAGCTGTACGAACGCATTTGCGCCTGACTTTCTAATCCTAACGCCAACTTCGCGCGCTCAAATGCGCCGATCCATCGAGGAGTCATCGCTGGATAACGGCTGACGACATGAGCGTTTATCGGCATTGATAATACAGACAGGTGCAGGTTGCGCTCTGTGAGTGTAATGGCCTGCTTTGTGAGTGGTGTGGAAGCTTGCAGCAGCAATGACGTAGTAGCAATCTGTGGCTGCCTGTTACCTTTGATCCATGCTCCTCCAGAAGAGCTCACTTCTTCCCCTCTCGCCTTCAAAGACCCACACATGTGTGCTGCGATTCGCAGCTTTCGCGTTTGCTTTGGTTCTCCCGGCGAGCAGCAGTGGTCAGGCGCCACGCTCAACGAGGAAGGTTTTCCCCTCCTTTGACCGTGTGTTGCTCTTGGAAGAGAAGGGAGAAACGTCGGCAGGAGTAAACGTGGGCGACCTCAACGGCGACGGCCTTCCCGACATCGTCTTGGGTAAGGGCTGCCACTGGCCGCTCTACAATCGTGTGTTGCTGAATGATGGCAAGGGCGGATTTATCGGAAGTAACCTTGGCATCGCTCCGGACCGCACCTATTCTGCTGCGCTAGCGGACATCGATGGCGACGGAGACCTGGACATAATCGTCAGCAACGATGCGCCTGATCGCAAGCTGCTCTATTTGAATGACGGCAAAGGACGGTTTTCTGAGGCTGGTACGTTCGGTAGCCCGGATTGGCCTACACGTTATGTGACACTGGCAGATTTGAACGGCGATGGCTATCCAGACATCGTAGCCGCCAACCGTGGGAACTATCCGGACCCTGTAGACCACAAGCCCGGCGTAGGCTCTAAAGAGCCCAGTCCGAGCTTCGTCTGCCTTAACGACGGCAAAGGCCACTTTCCCATCTGCAAAGTGCTCCCGACAGAATCCGCAACATCCATCGTGGCGGCTGACCTTGATGGCGATGGATCACTCGACCTGTTCGTGCCACACCGTGACGGTGGTCAGAGCATTATCCTGTGGAACGATGGCAAGGGTCATTTCCCGACATCTACAAAGGTCGGTACGGACGCTGACTGGATTCGTATAGGAGCCGCTGGCGACTTCGATGGGGATGGAAGACTCGATCTAGCGATCATCGATGAGCAAAAGCAAGCGACCTTTGTCATTTACAACCTTGGAAGACGTCACTTCAGAAAACCGGAAAGGCTTCCCGGTCCACCGAGCGCCCCGTATGCGCTGGCTCTTGCCGATCTCAATCGTGACGGTCGCCTCGATATTGTCGTGGGCAATGTGGAGATGCCGGGGTCAGTGTATTACAACAAAGGTCGGCATCGCTTCGAGGAAGTTCGTTGGAATGATGGTAAGGGCACGGTGTATGGGTTTGCGTTTGCGGATTTCAACAACGACGGTTGGCCAGACATCGTAGCTGCCCGTTCTGACGCGCCGAATGCGATTTGGCTCAGCACCAAACCAGAGCCAGTCCGATAGCGGCGTCGCTCGAGGCGGACCGGATTTTGTAACGATAAGTCGGCTTGTAGAAAGCACTCTGCTCTGGACAGAGCCTCGGATAATTTCCTCAGCAGCCTCTAATACGCCCGCAGACGATTGATCGGAATCCTCACCTGAAAACACGTCGACTCCGGCTTCGAGTCCAGCGCCACCGAACCGAAGTGGTTGCTGACGATGCGTTGCACCGTATCCAGACCAAGCCCGACCGCCGTGCCAATCGGCTTGGTCGTGAAGAAGGGCTCGAAGATGCGCGACTGAATCTCCAGTGGAATCTCCGGGCCGTTATCGTGAATCTCCACAATCGCGATCTGCCCCGTCACTCGAATCGAGATCGTAAGCCTGCCGCTGTCGTGCATCGCGTCGAGCGCATTTTCGATCAGTGCCGACCACACCTGGTTCAACTCGCTGCCGTAGGCGCTCACCAGCGGAAGGTCCGGCTCGAACTCAAGCTCCACCTGCACGTGCGTCATCCGCGAGCGGAACATCGCCAGTGTATTCTCGATCGATTGCGGCAGGTCCACGTCCTGCAATGGAGCCTGATCCATGAAGGAATAACCGCGAATCGCGCTGATCAGGTTAAAGATGCGCTCGCTCGAATCCACCACCGTATGGGCCATGCGCTCGACGCGCAGCGAACTGGCAAAGGTCGAGATAGCAGGCGACAACGTCTCCGCGCTGACCGAGGCCGCAAGATCCTCCAGCATCGCAATCGGCATCCTGACCTCGGCCAGCACAGGAGCAATCTCCCACGGCTCGGCGACCTTGTGCGCCTCAAGCCACTGCTGGATCGCCTCCTCGAAGTCGCTGGCCTCCAGCGGGCTCTGCGGAATCGGCGAAAAGGTATCGGACGCCGTAATATAGTCGCGCGCCGAACGAACCCACGCCTTATAGCTCTTCATCTCCTCATCCGTGCGGAAAAGCCGCCCCAGCCGATACTTCGCCTCGTCCGCATCGCGCAGCTCCGCCGACAGGCTTACCGCCGAACGCTGCGCCGCCGAAGCAGGATTGTTCAGCTCGTGCGAAAGATTCGCCGCCAGTTTGCCCAGGGCGACCAGCTTCTCCGCCTGCTCGTCCATGCGCGTGAAGTCGCGCACGCGATCAAGCAGAAGCGCCACCGACCGCTTCGCCATCGACGGAATCGCCACCAGCATCTCGTCGAAAAGATCCTCGTGAACATCCAGCACCCAGACCGGCCCCACGCTGCGACCGTCCGCACCCCACGTCTTCATCCGCGAGAACGGCAGCTTGCCCGTGACGCGCGAGGTGCGTCCCACAAAACGAGCCAGCGGCCCCGACTTGCGCCGGTGCGCCATCACCTCGCCCCGCAGGATGATGTTCATGTGAACGCACGGATCGTCCTCGCGGAAGATCAACGCGCCGTCGAGCCCAGTGCGTTCCGTGCTGTGCTTCGCCAGCCAGCAGTACTCCTGCTCGCTGAGCCCTTCAAGCGCAGGAATCTCACGCAACGCCGCGACAATCTCCTCGTCAGGAGTCGGCTTCGACGGAGCAGAAGCGATGACGGCGACCGCCTGCGTGCCGGGAAGAGGATCGGTGATAGGCCGAGTTGAAATCGCAGGCTCCTTGAAAAAGCAGGATGTCTCTGATTAAAACAGAAGTCGCCTACCCCGGCTTGCCCCGCGCTCCACAGCCTTACTTCTTCCGTTTCTTAGCAGCTTTCTTCGCAGGCTTCCTTGCAGCCCGAGCAGGTTTCGAAGAGACAGCATCCTTCTCGGGAGCGAAGAGCACCTTCCTCTCATCCGGGCTCTGCCACAGCCGAATGCCTCCATCGATCGCATTGCTGTTCGCCCCAAGAATTACGTGAGAAGGAAGATTGCGCATCAGCTTCGCGTTGCCCCCGCCCAGCAGCACATACTCGCAGAGCAGCGCGGCCTTCAGGCGCTCCACAACGTCGAGGACCGATTTGCGCCAGCGTTTCTTGCCTCGAAGTTCCAGCCCGCTCTTTCCGACGTAATCCTCATAGGTGCGCCCCTTGCGGTAAGGAAGATGCGCCAGCTCCAGCGGCACCACCACGCCTTCGTAGACCAGCGCCGAGCCCAGCCCCGTTCCCACTCCAAGGAAGAGCATCTTGCCACCGCGGTAGCCTCCGAGCGCCTGCATGGCCGCGTCGTTGATGAAGCGGATGGGCTTCTGAAACGCGTCCTGATAGGGGAAGTCGATCCATCCCGGGGCGAGATTATGCGGCTCGGCCAGAGGGCGATCATTCGCCACTGGCCCAGGGTAGCCGATGGAGATGGAGTCGTACTCCCACCCGCGCGTACCAAGAATCACCTGCTCCACCATCTGCTGCGCAGTCATGGTCGGGCCTGAAGGAATCTTCAACGGAGTCCGCTGGGTCGTCGAGGCCACTTTTATGTGGGAGCCTCCGATGTCGAGAACAAGAACATTCTTCATGTGGAAAAGCATACAGCGCAAACCTTGTTTCTCCCCCGGAAGCCTCTGAGAAATAACCGCTTACTACTTTCTTCATTCCGATTATGAATTTTATAGACCAGCGAAATTGACTCCCATTTCAGGAAATTACGCATTGAAAACAAAGGAGAAAAACTTTCCCAAAAATAAGTTTTGACAATCGTTATCAGACAGTACTAAAGTGGTGTTGGGTACTTTTATCCATAAGGAGATTCCACGATGCGTAAAGCGCTCCTCGCTACACTCATCCTGTCCCCCGTCCTGCTTCATGCCCAGGCAAATACGCCTGCCCAGCCCCAGGTTGCTCTCGCCTCCGCGCCTGCCGTTGCTTCGGGAGCGGACCGTGGAACGACTCCTCAGCACCTCCGCATCTCGACCGGAGTGGTTGCTCCCAAGATCGTTTATTCCGTCGACGTTACCTCGGAAGCGACCCATCCCTGGACCGATCTTCCTGCGAACCGCACCGTCACCGTCGGCATGATCGTCGACGCGACCGGCAAGCCCACCGACCTGCAGATCGTCAAGTCGGCTGGCCCCATGGTCGACAAGAACGTCCTCGCAGCTGTCAGCCAGTACCGCTTCCAGCCTGGAACGGTCAGCAACCAGCCGGTCAACTTCCCGGTCAACCTCGAGATCACTCTCGTTCCCAACCGCTAGTCTCCTCCACAAAGCGGCAAAAGGCAGGCCTATATGGGTCTGCCCTTTCTTTTTAATTCTTCCCTTCCCAACCTCTACTCCCCCAACGAAGATGTCATTCTGAACGAAGTCCGCCGCAGACGGACGCAGTCGAAGTATCTGCGTTTACTGAACCCCACCGTCCTTCAAAACAAAACAAACCGCAGATCCTTCGACTCCGCCAGGCTCCCCTCAGCATGCCCTCTCTTTGAGGGATAGCTCTGGAAATAGAGGCCCCGTAGAATCCCTGCATTTCTCCCTCAGCAACTATTAGGGAATTAAAGAAAAACGGCAGAGCCGAAGCTCTGCCGTTTTGTTTTTGCGCGAAGCGCGATTCGCTGGACGCGCAGTCCTTACTCGGCGGCCATCTCTTCCTGCTCGCCTTCCATGCGCATCGCCTCGAGCTCACGCTCTTCGGCGTCGTGCGCCTCCTGCACCTCAGCCTGGACCTGGGCTGCCGCCTCTTCCAGCTCCGGAGAGAGCTGAACGTTGCGGTAGTACTCCATGCCCGTACCGGCCGGGATCAGGCGACCGACGATGACGTTCTCCTTCAGGCCGCGCAGCGTATCGATTGCGCCGTTGATCGAAGCCTCCGTAAGAACACGCGTCGTCTCCTGGAAGCTGGCGGCCGAGATGAAGCTATCGGTCGAAAGCGACGCCTTGGTGATTCCGAGCAGAAGCGAGCGGCCAATGGCTGGACGTCCACCCTCGATCAGAACGCGATTGTTCTCCTCGTTGAAGCGGAAGCGGTCTGTCTGCTGGTCGATGAGGAAGTTCGTGTCGCCCACATCCTCAACCCGCACCCAGCGGAGCATCTGCCGGACGATAACCTCGATGTGCTTATCCGAGATCGCCACACCCTGCAAGCGGTAGACTTCCTGGATCTCGTTGACCAGGTACTGCTGCAGAGCGCGCTCGCCGAGCACCTCAAGAATGTCATGCGGATTACGCGGACCGTCGATGAGCGCGTCACCGGCACGGAGGCGTTCGCCTTCCTGCACGTTGACATACACACCACGCGGAACCGAGTACTCCTCTTCCTGACCGTTGTCGGCCGTGACGTACACCTTGCGCTGTCCCTTCGTGACATCGCCGAAGCGAACCACGCCGTCGATCTTCGAGATGATTGCGGGGTCACGCGGCTTGCGCGCCTCGAACAGCTCGACGACCCTCGGAAGACCACCGGTGATGTCCTTCGTGCGGGTGGTTTCGCGCGGGATCTTCGCCAGAATGTCGCCCGGGAAGAGCTCATCGCCATCGGTCACCATCAGGTGAGCGCGGCTCGGCATCAGGTAACGCTTGTTGCCGTTCGCACCCTTGATGATGATGGTCGGCTGACGCTTCTCGTCCGGCGACTCGCCGACGACCAGACGCGACAGGCCGGTGACCTCGTCGATCTCATCGTGCAGCGTAACGCCTTCCTGCAGGTCCTTGAACTGGACCGTACCGGCGATCTCGGTCAGAATCGAGAAGGTGTAGGGGTCCCACTCGCCGATCCTGTCGCCGAGAGCGACCGTTGCGCCGTCCTCGATCTTCAGCTTGGCACCGTAGACCACCGCATAACGCTCCTTCTCGCGGCCCTTGTCGTCGATGACGGCAATCGATCCGTTGCGGTTCATCGCCACCAGGTCGCCGCTCTTCGAACGGACCGTGACCAGGTTGATGAAACGCACCGTACCGGCGTTCTTCGCCTCGATGTGCGAGGTATCGGAGACGCGCGATGCCGTACCGCCGATGTGGAAGGTACGCATGGTGAGCTGCGTTCCGGGCTCGCCGATGGACTGCGCCGCGATGACACCGACGGCCTCGCCCATCTCCACCATCTTGCCCGAGCCGAGGTTGCGGCCGTAGCAAAGGATGCAGGCGCCGCGCTTGGACTCGCAGGTAAGCACCGAGCGAATCTTCACGCGCTCGATACCAGCAGCCTGAATCGCGCTGGCCAGATCCTCGTCGATCTCCTGGTTCACGTCGACGATGACGTTGCCCTCGAAGTCCTTGAGCTTCTCGAGCGAGACGCGGCCAATGATACGGTCGCGCAGAGGCTCGATGGTCTCACCGGCTTCGATGATCGGGGTGACGTAGATACCTTCCACCGTTCCGCAGTCATTCTGCGAAATGATGACGTCCTGCGCCACGTCGACCAGGCGGCGGGTCAGGTAGCCCGAGTCCGCAGTCTTCAGAGCGGTATCGGCCAGTCCCTTACGAGCGCCGTGCGTCGAGATGAAGTACTGCAGCACGGTAAGACCTTCGCGGAAGTTCGCGGTGATCGGCGTTTCGATGATTTCGCCCGAGGGCTTGGCCATCAGTCCGCGCATACCCGAGAGCTGACGAATCTGCTGCTTCGAACCACGGGCACCGGAGTCGGCCATGATGTAGATCGGGTTCATGGCTCCTTCCTTGTCCGCGCGCTTCATGTTGTTGAACATCTCGTCGGCCACCTTTTCGGTGATTCCCGACCACATCTGGATGACCTTGTTGTTGCGCTCGCCGTTGGTGATCGCGCCGTCAAGGTACTGCTGCTGAACGTTGATGACCTGCTTTTCCGCCTCGGAGACCACGGTGTACTTCGACTCCGGGATGACCATGTCGTCCAGACCGACCGACAGACCCGAGCGCGTCGCGTAACGGAAGCCGAGGTCCTTGATGCGGTCCAGCGTCTTCACCGTCACCTCGAGACCGAGGTTCAGGTAGCAGTAGTTCACCAGCTGGCCGATTCCCTTCTTCTTGAGCAGACCGTTGATGTACGGAATGCCCTCGGGAAGCGCGTCGTTCAGGATCGCGCGGCCGACCGTCGTGTTGATGTACTGCTTGTTGAACTCGACTACGTCGGTGTGCAGCAGGTCCTGGTCGTCGTAAGCGGTCGTCATGTCGAGAACGGTGCCGGTGTAGCGCAGACGGATCGGCGTCAGCGTCTCCACCTGTCCGGCCTCGAGCGCCATCAGAACCTCTTCGATGTTCGCGAAGACGCGACCCTCGCCCTTGGCATTCACCTTCGCCTTGGTCAGGTAGTAGAGACCGAGCACCATGTCCTGCGTCGGAACAGTGATCGGATGACCACTGGCAGGCGACAGAATGTTGTGCGCGGCGAGCATCAGCACGCTGGCCTCGATCTGCGCCTCAGGCGACAGCGGGATGTGAACGGCCATCTGGTCGCCGTCGAAGTCCGCGTTGAAGGCGGTGCAGACCAGCGGGTGAATCTTGATGGCCTTGCCTTCCACCAGCACGGGCTCGAAGCCCTGGATGCCGAGACGATGCAGCGTCGGAGCGCGGTTCAGCAGAACCGGGTGATCCTTGATGACCTCTTCGAGGATGTCCCAGACGATCGGGTCCTGCAGCTCAACCATCTCCTTGGCCTGCTTGATGGTGGTGCAGTGGCCTGTCTGCTCGAGGCGGTGATAGATGAACGGCTTGAACAGCTCGAGCGCCATCTTCTTGGGAAGACCGCACTGGTGCAGCTTCAGCTCAGGACCGACGACGATAACCGAGCGGCCCGAGTAGTCCACGCGCTTGCCGAGCAGGTTCTGACGGAAGCGGCCCTGCTTGCCCTTGAGGGTGTCGGAGAGCGACTTCAGCGGACGGTTGTTCGCACCGCGCAGCACGCGGCCACGGCGACCGTTATCGAACAGAGCGTCGACGGCCTCCTGCAGCATGCGCTTTTCGTTGCGCACGATGACCTCAGGCGCATGGAGGTCCATGAGCTTCTTGAGGCGGTTGTTACGGTTGATCACGCGGCGATACAGATCGTTGAGATCCGAGGTCGCGAAGCGTCCGCCGTCCAGCGGAACCAGCGGGCGAAGCTCCGGCGGAATCACGGGGATCACGTCGAGGATCATCCACTCCGGCTTGTTGTCGGACTTGCGGAAGGCCTCGACGATCTTCAGGCGCTTGGAGTACTTCAGCTTCTTCTGGAGCGAGGACTCCTGCTTCATGCGCTCGCGCAGCTCGATGCCCAGCTCGTTCACCTCGACGCGCTTCAGAAGCTCCTTGATCGCCTCGGCGCCCATCATGGCCTTGAAGCCCGTGGGGCGGTACTGCTGGTCGAGTTCGCGGAACTTGGTCTCGTCCTTGATGACCTCGCGCTCCTTGACGGGAGCGTCGCCCGGATCGACGACGACGTAGCTCTCGAAGTAGAGAACGGCTTCAAGCTCGCGCAGCGAGATGTCGAGAAGGTGGCCGATACGCGAAGGCAGGCCCTTGAAGAACCACACGTGCGAGCAGGGGCTGGCCAGCTCGATGTGGCCGAGGCGCTCGCGGCGGACCTTCGACAGGGTGACTTCCACACCGCACTTGTCGCAGATCACTCCGCGGTGCTTCATGCGCTTGTACTTACCGCACAGGCACTCCCAGTCCGTGATGGGACCGAAGATGCGGGCGCAGAACAGGCCGTCGCGCTCCGGCTTGAAGGTGCGGTAGTTGATGGTTTCAGGCTTGGTGACCTCGCCGTGCGACCAGCTGCGGATCTTCTCCGGGCTGGCAAGCTGAATCTTGATCGCGTCGAAGTCGGCGATAGGACTGGTCAGTTCGAATGGGCTGGAGCGGAACATATTTTCGTCTCTCCTGGCACTGTAGCTTTCAGCGTTACGCCTCTGGCTTTTAGCTGCCTGTTACTGCTGCTGTCTTCTACTCAGCGCGAAGTGTTGCTGCGCTGCTGTTTCTTTCAAAAATCTTCAGGCTCCCCGCCGGGCCATACGACCCGGCAGGGAGAGCGAACCATTAATCCGCCGCTGCGATTGCAGGCTGGGGCAGCTTCTTGTGATCGCTCTGCTTGATCAGCTCCACGTCGAGGCAAAGGGACTGCAGCTCGCGGATCAGCACGTTGAACGACTCCGGCACGCCGGGCTCGATCGCGGCCTCGCCCTTGACGATGGCCTCGTAGATCTTCGTGCGGCCGTAGACGTCATCCGACTTCGCCGTGAGCAGCTCCTGCAGGATGTAAGCCGCGCCGTAGGCTTCGAGCGCCCAGACTTCCATCTCTCCGAAGCGCTGTCCGCCGAACTGCGCCTTACCACCCAGCGGCTGCTGCGTGATCAGCGAGTACGGTCCGATCGAACGGGCGTGGATCTTGTCGTCGACAAGGTGAGAGAGCTTCAGCATGTAGATGTAGCCGACCGTGGCAGGCTGCTCGAACTGATCGCCCGTCATGCCGTCGAACAACATGCTCTTACCCGAGGACGGAAGACCGGCCGAAGCCAGCAGAGCCTTGATCTCGCTCTCGCGAGCTCCGTCGAAGACCGCCGTTCCGAACCAGATGCCCCGCTTCATGCCCGCCGCGACGCGCAGAGTCTGCTCGTCGTCAAGCTTCAGAAGCTGGTTGAGAGCAGCCGTTCCGGCAAAGCGCGCCTTGAACAGCTCTCGGACCTCGTCAGCCGACTGCATCTTCGAAGCCAACTCGGCCACCTGCACGCCCAACTCATGTGCAGCCCAGCCAAGGTGCGTCTCGAGAATCTGTCCGACGTTCATACGCGAAGGCACACCCAGCGGGTTCAGGACGATCTCGACCGGCGTTCCATCCGGGAGGTACGGCATATCCTCTTCGGGCAGAATGCGGGCGATAACACCCTTGTTACCGTGGCGTCCGGCCATCTTGTCGCCGACCGAAAGCTTGCGCTTCATCGCGATGTAGACCTTCACCATCTTGATGACACCCGGAGCGAGCTCGTCGCCCTTGCCCATCTTGGTGATCTTCTCGTTCGTGATCTTGCGCAGCACGTCGATCTGGCGCGAGGTCATCTCCTCGATCTCATCGATCTGCTCGTTCACGCGCGGGTCCTTGTCGGCGTAGCGAATACGCTTCAGGTTACGCGTCGAGATCAGCTCGATGGTGTCGCGGGTCAGGATCTCACCCTTCGAGAGCAGCTTCTTGTTCGTGCGCTCGTCGTGCAGGTCGGCAAGAACTTCCTTGCTTCCCAGAATCGCCTCGAGGCGCTTCAGGCGCTCGTCGGTGAGAATACGAATCTCATCCGCCAGGTTGCGCTCGAGCTTCTCGATCTGCTCCTGCTCGATCTGCTTGGCGCGCTCGTCCTTCTCCTGTCCCTTGCGGGAGAAGATGCGGACGTCGACGACCGTTCCCTCGATTCCGGGAGGGCAGGTCAGCGAGGCGTCGCGAACGTCGCCGGCCTTCTCGCCGAAGATCGCGCGCAGCAGCTTCTCTTCCGGCGTGAGCTGCGTCTCGCCCTTCGGCGTCACCTTGCCCACGAGGATGTCGTTGTGCGAAATCTTCGCGCCGATGCGGATGATGCCCGACTCGTCCAGATCACGCAGAGCGTGCTCCGAGACGTTCGGAATATCGCGCGTGATCTCTTCCGGTCCCAGCTTCGTGTCGCGGGCCTCGATCTCGAACTCCTCAATGTGGATCGAGGTGTAATAGTCCTCGCGGACCAGCTTCTCCGAGATAAGGATCGCGTCCTCGAAGTTGTAACCGCGCCACGGCATGAAGGCGACGAGAACGTTACGGCCAAGGCCAAGCTCGCCCTGCTCCGTGCACGGACCATCGGCGATTACCTGCCCCTTCAGCACGCGGTCGCCCTTGCGGACCACCGGCTTCTGGTTGATGCAGGTGTTCTGGTTCGAACGCTTGAACTTCGTCATCTGGTAGATGTCGCTACCAACCTCACGCGAGAGCTGCGTTGGATGATGCTCGCCCTCGACGCGGATGATGATGCGCTCCGAGTCGACCGAGTCCACGATACCGTTGCGCTTGGCAAGGATCACGGCGCCAGAGTCGCGAGCAGTCACACCCTCCATGCCGGTTCCGACGAACGGAGCCTCGGCGACCAGAAGGGGAACCGACTGACGCTGCATGTTCGCACCCATCAGGGCGCGGTTCGCGTCGTCATGCTCGAGGAACGGAACCAGCGAAGCGGCAACCGAAACCAGCTGCTTCGGCGAGACGTCGACGTAATCGACCTCGGCCTTGGGAACCAGCACGAAGTTGCCCTGGCGACGGGCATCGACGATGTCCTGAACGATCTTCAGCTCCTCGTCGAGCTCGATGTTGGCCTGAGCGATCGTGTGACGATCCTCCTCCCACGCCGACAGGTAGAAGCTGAACGGGACCAGGTCCATCGTGCGCTTCTTGTCCTTCTTCAGCTGCTCGTTGATCTTCCTCGACTCGGAGACCTCGAGATAGTCGCCCTGGCGCAGACCGCTCTCGCCAGCATTCGACACCGCGACGTAGTCCAGAACCTTGCCGTCCTTCACGCGACGGTACGGCGACTCGATGAAGCCGTACTCGTTGATGCGTGCAAAGCAGCTCAGCGAAGAGATCAGACCGATGTTCGGACCTTCCGGCGTCTCGATCGGGCAGATACGACCGTAGTGGGTCGGGTGAACGTCGCGCACCTCGAAACCTGCGCGCTCACGCGACAGACCACCGGGTCCAAGGGCCGACAGGCGGCGCTTGTGCGTGATCTCCGACAGAGGGTTCGTCTGGTCCATGAACTGCGAGAGCTGCGAGCTTCCGAAGAACTCGCGGATCGCCGCCATCACGGGCTTCGCGTTGATCAGGTCATGCGGCATCGCCGTCGACATCTCCTGATACACGCTCATCTTCTCCTTGATCGCGCGCTCCATGCGGACTAGGCCGATGCGGAACTGGTTCTCCATCAACTCGCCCACCGCGCGGACGCGACGGTTGCCAAGGTGATCGATGTCGTCCACCATGCCGATGTTCTTACGCAGCTTCAGCAGGTACTTGATCGTCGAGTAGAAGTCCTCGGGCGTCAGCGTGCGGTGGTCAAGGCTGGTGGCCTCGCCGTTCTCGTACAGCTTGATGTTGAACTTCAGACGTCCCACGCGCGAAAAGTCATACTTGCGCGCATCGAAGAACATGCCCTCGAAGAGAGCCGTCGCCGTATCGAGGGTCGGCGGGTCGCCCGGACGCAGCTTGCGGTAGATCTCGATCAGAGCCTCTTCGGGCTTGCGAACCGAGTCGCGGCGCAGCGTGTTGGTGATGATGTTGCCCACGTCGTCGCGCTCCGGGAAGAAGACCTCGAAGCTCGTCACGCCCGACTGCAGAATCTTGTGCAGCTTGTCGGCGGTCAGCTCCTGGTTGGCCTCGTAGAGCAGCTCGCCGGTCGACATGTCGATCACGTCCGAGGCGCTCATCGCACCGTCGAACTCGGAGGTCTCGACCTCAACCTCTTCCACGCCGTGCGAACGGAGGTTCTTCAGCGCGTGGCCCGAGATCTTGCGCGAGGCCGGAACGATCTCCTCGCCCTTGACCGTGACCGCGCCCGCGGGACGGGTGCCCTGCAGGTTGGTCGGCGTGCCTTCGGGGGCGACCTTCCAGCTTAGCTTGCCTTCCTTCACGTTGACCGTGTCCACCGTGTAGAAGGTCTTCAGAATCTCCTCATCCGTGCGCAGACCAAGGGCGCGCAGGAAGATGGTTCCCAGGAACTTGCGCTTGCGATCGATGCGGACATAGAGCGTGTTCTTCTGGTCGTACTCGAACTCCACCCAGCTGCCGCGATACGGAATGATCTTGCCGAGGAAGTAGGTGCGGTTGTTCGCCGTCTCGAAGAAGACGCCGGGCGAACGGTGCAGCTGCGAAACGATGACGCGCTCGGTGCCGTTGACGATGAAGGTGCCGTTGGCCGACATCAGCGGAATATCACCGAAGAAGACCTCCTGCTCCTTCATGTCGCGCAGGGTCTTGACGCCGGTCTCCGGGTCCTTGTCGTAGATCTTCAGGCGGATCGTGACCTTCAGCGGGGCCGAGTAGGTCATGCCGCGCTCTTCGCACTCGGCCTGGTCGTACTTCAGCTGCAGGCCGACGGGGTCACCGCACTTGGTGCAGAAGTCGGGGGTGTTCTTGTTGTAGGTTCCGCAGAAGTTGCAAAGCACCTCGCCCGGATGGAACGGGTCGGTGATGACCATGTGGCCGCAGTTCACGCAGGCCGTGCGCAGGTGGTTCAGTCCCTTGAGGTAGCCGCACTTGCACTCCCAGTTGCCGATCGAGTAATCGACAAACTCCAGCTCCGACACATTGCGGAAATCGGTGATCGGGAAGACCGAGGTGAAGACCGACTGCAGGCCATTGTCCTCGCGCTCCTGGGGGAGCTTGTCCATCTGGAGAAAGCGCTCATAACTACGGCGCTGCACTTCGATAAGGTTGGGAATCTCGATTGCGGTTGGAATCTTGGAAAAATCAAGACGACTGCGGATAGCGCGCATTTCGCTGGACATGCTCTCTCCTGAAAACGTACCTTCGAGGTCCTTTGGCCAGGTGATCCGGAATCACCTGGCCAAAGGGGAAGGCCCCGGTTCGGCCCTCCTGGTTGGTTCTGCCTGCGCCTTTGATCTCTTCAGGGCCTGCCGTCCTCGAATACGGCCACCCCGTGCGCAAAATGTCTTGCCGTCATTCCCCGACGGCACTTCCAGTTTTGGAAACCTTCAAAAACTTTTCACAGCGTTCTACTCATACGACATCAATCAAATCTGCTATAAGGAACGCGTACCCAATAATCTTTACCTGCCCGAAAGGCTAAAAGGCTGAAAAACACGGCAAAGCGCTCGAAAGGACAGCTTGTCCCACGAGCGCAAAGTTCGACTTGTGCACTGTTTCGATCTTGTAAATAGAAATTTCTGCCGCCATTTGAGGCTCGCCTTGCCCCAAAATCTGCCGCTGCCCGCTTAAAGCTGTTTCACCATGTGCATCCGCCGCTTGAGACACATGATGTCCGGCCCCCTAACCCCTTTATTTTCAGAGGATGGACCGGAGCACTACCCTATCGTCGCGCTTCCGCCAGTCTACGCACAGCAAGGCGGAACGAAATCTTCTATTAAAGAATAGCTCGTTCCGCCCGGCCGTGCAACTGGTGGTTACTACTTGATCTCGACAGTCGCAACACCCTCGAACTTCTTGGCGATGGCCGCCGCGTCGTCCTTGGAGATATTCTCCTTCAGGGGCTTGGGAGCTCCGTCGACCAGGTCCTTGGCTTCCTTCAGCCCAAGGGCGGTGACTTCGCGCACAGCCTTGATGGTGTTGATCTTGTTCGCGCCCGCATCCTTAAGGATAACGGTGAACTCGGTCTTCTCCTCAACCGGAGCCGCCGCCGCAGCGCCGCCCGCAGGAGCCACAGCAACGGCCGCAGCCGCAGCCGAAACACCAAGGCGCTCCTCAAGCTTCTTTACCAGAGCCGAAGCCTCAAGCAGGCTCAGGCTAACGATTGCATCTTCCAACTGCTGAATGTCCGCCATTTTTATTCTCCAATCACTTCTAATCTTGTATTGCCGATTTATTTCTCCGAAGCCTGCTCCGCTTCGGTTGTCCCGCCTCTTCCAGGTTTCCGTTGCGCCCAGACCAGCGCCCCCGAAAAAGACGAAACGAAACTTTTAGCCTTCGACGACAGGCTCCGAGGCTTCCGCCGCAGGAGCTTCTTCCGTCGCGGGAGCTTCCGCTGCCGCCTCTGCGACCGGGGCCGCAACCTCTACCGCAGCAGCCGGAGCCGCTCCGGCGAACTTTTCCTTCTCGACGCCCTGGTTGATCACCACGGCCAGATCGTGTCCGGTCGCGTTGATCACCGTCGCAAGACGCTGCGCCGGGGCATTGATGAGGAACAGCAGCTTGGCAAAGATCTCTTCCTTGCCCGGCATCGTCGCCAGCTCACCGATCTCCTGAACGGTAATCACCTTGCCGTCCACGATGCCCAGCTTGAAGGTGAACTCCGCGTTATCCTTGACCCACGTCGCGAGAGCCTTCGCCAGGGCAACCGGGTCGCCCGCGGTGTAAGCCACCGAGGTAACGCCCTTCAGACCCTGCAGCGCGGCCTCAATCTTCGTTCCCGAAGCCGACTTCGCAGCCAGCTTATTCTTCACCACGTGGTAGCTTCCGCCAGCCGCGCGAACCGTCTTGCGCAGCTCGAAGTCCTTCGACGCCGTCAGCCCGGCAAATGTACCGATAATGGCTGAGGTCGAGGTCTCCAGCTCTGCCGCGAGCTTCTTTACCTTATCCGACTTCTGTGATCTGGACAGTGCCATAAAATCCTAGCCTTCACTGCTAGCCTCGTATCGCTAGCTGAAAATAATGTGTCGCTTCATCGCGACCAAATCCGAACCGAAACCGCGATTAAGCCTTGCCGGCAGCCTCAGCCGCCGCATAGTCAAGCTGGATTCCGGGGCCCATCGACGAGCTCAGTGTGACGCCCTTGATGTACCGCCCCTTCGCCGCCGAAGGCTTCGCCTTCACCACGCTCGCGATCACCGTCGAAGCGTTGTCGATCAGCTTCTGCGGATCGAACGAGAGCTTGCCCACGGGAACGTGAACCAGGGCGGTCTTGTCCGTGCGGAACTCAACCTTACCAGCCTTGATCTCCTTGACCGCGGAGGCCACATCGGTGGTCACCGTTCCGGTCTTCGGATTCGGCATCAGGCCCTTGGGGCCGAGCACCTTACCCAGACGTCCAACCGACTTCATCATGTCGGGGGTCGCGATCAGGGCATCGAAGTCCGTCCAGCCTTCCTTCTGAATCCTCTCGACCAGCTCTTCGCCGCCGAAGAACTCAGCGCCAGCCGCCTCGGCATCGCGAACCTTGTCGCCCGAAGCGATTACGGCCACAACCTTGGTCTTGCCCAGGCCATGCGGCAGAACGACGGTGCCACGCACCATCTGGTCAGCATGACGGGGATCGACGCCGAGACGCAGCGTCAGGTCAACCGTCTCATCAAACTTTGCGTATTTCGCCTTCTGGAGCAGCGGAACAGCGTCTGCCAGAACGTAAGGACGGGGCTCAACGAGCGCGCGCGCCTTCGCCAGATTCTTAGAGATCTTCCTTGCCATCTTTCCTCATCTCCCACCCCTCTCAGATATATTCTTCCGGGGCGTGGTTAATCGACTGGTCTCAACGGCGAGTTGAGACGCTCTTGTAAGTATGCATCAAATCGGGCAAGGAAGCAACCTTTTCAGAGCTTCAAACTAGGATAACTTCAAGATTTTCATCCCTCGGCACGTTGAACCTGTTCGAGAACGCCGTCCCACAGCAACAAGCGAGACCGCAAAGCGTCCTCGGCGGCCTGGGCGGCATCGCTCCATAGCTCGGGGTCGCTGCCGCAGAGGTCGGCGACCATGCGGAGTGAGAGCGGGCCGTGATCTTCTCCGTCCACTTCAATGTGGCGTTCGAGGTACCAGACGAATTGCGTGAGATCGCCACCCATTTTTTGATTCATGTCGCGGACGAGGGAGCGGAACATATCCGGAATCGCGTCTTCGCGCCCGAAGGTAAACGCCGCGGCCTGAGCGGGAAGCGAATGCTGCTGAATCATCCGAAGGGTGGACCGCACGAACTGCTGCGCCGGGAGCGGCGCCTTCAGCAGAGCTTCTTCAAGAGCGGCTTTGCGATCGCCTGCGCCAGGCCGGATGGCATCGATCAAGCTGGTGATGGCAGCGGTGTCCGCGCCGACCCGCTGCATGGCTTCGAGATACATCTCGAAGTGGCTCATCGGACGCCCTTCGTATTCGTCGGACTCTTCGCCTAAGACGATCTCGTTGATGAAGCGGCGGCTGGCGGGAAACTTCGTTGGAACCCAGAAGGCGTCGACGGAGGTGAGCGCTCGCTGAAGGCTCTTCAGCAGGCACATGAAATCCCACACCGCGAACACGTGAGACTCCATAAAAATGCGTAACTGGCCAATCGTTCGTATGGCCGCGTAGAGCGGATGCTCTGACAATTGCTCTCGCAACCCCGCAAGGCGCTGCTCAATATCTTCTATGGATTGGGTCGATGACACTGCAGAATTCACACTGTCCATTATCTCGTGTCATAACGTTGGCAGATAGACGGGCTACCGATAAACGCGCTTCTTTAAAGTCGGCTACGCGGTACGAACACACTAAAACTACCGCACCATCCTCTCTTTTGAATCCCCACAGCCTGTTGAGAACTTCCTCTTGACGCCTTCTCCAAACCGACCTATTCTCAATCCAGAAAGGCGAATAAATGGCGAAAACAATCCGCTCCGCCAACTCGCTCTTCCCCGCCCCCGAATCGCTCTTCCCCATCCTCGGACAGGCACAGTCCCCTGCCCCGACGGGCATTGCGCGCCTGGCCTTCGAGTCCACCCACGCCGACGACGGTCACCTGATAGAGTTCCGCTCCCTCAAGGTCCGCGGCATCCTCAACCGCTTCAGCTCCCGTCGCATGAACTGGATGGCCTGGGGCATCAACCCCTACCGCGGCTGCGAGTTCGCCTGCCGCTACTGCTACGCCCGGTACACCCACGAGTTCATGGCCCCGCCCGCCGGACAACCGTCTCTGCCCGGACAGCCCGACTTCCGCGACCCCGTCACCTTCGAGCGCCTCATCTTCCTCAAGCAGAACGCCGCCTGGTTGTTGGAGCAGGAGCTGCGCCGACACCATCCCGACGAGCAGATCGCCATCGGCACCGCCACCGATCCCTGGCAGCCCGTCGAGCGCCGCGCCCGCATCACCCGCAGCCTGCTGGAGGTCTTCGCCCGCCACTCCGGCTACCACATCGGCATCGTCACCAAGTCCCGCCTCATCCTGCGCGACGCCGACCTGCTCAAGGAGATTCACCGCCGCAACCGCCTCACCGTCCACATCACCATCACCACGCCCGACGCAGACCTCGCCCGTCTGCTCGAGCCTCGCGCGCCCCGCCCTGACCTACGCTTCGACACGGTGCGCCGCCTGCGCCGAGCGGGCATCACCACCGGCATTCTCTGCTCGCCGCTGCTGCCGGGCATCACCGACACCGAGCAGGCCATCGACCGCATGGCCCGGCACGCCGCCGAAGCTAACGCCAGCTTCTTCGCCGCCAGCCCGCTGTTCCTCAAGTCGTGCTCCCGTCCTACCTACCTGAGCTTCGTTCGGGAGCACTTTCCCCATCTCTTACCCGACTATTACGACCGCTTCGGCCACGCCGACTTCGCCGCGAAGCCCTACGCCCAGCACCTCGCCCGCATTGTCGAGCAGGCACGCGAGCGCCACGGCCTCAACCGCCGCTTCCGCGAGATGGTCGAAGAGGCCGACACCTCCAGTGGCACAGAAGACCCGCGACCGCCTGCCCCGGCACAGCCGGCCGCCGCCTCCCGCAAGCCTCCGCAGAAGGTCAGCCACCCCGTGCAGCAGAGCCTCTTTGCCTGAACGCTCCCACAGAAAATCAGGAGAACCGATGAAACGATGGACCGTCCGATTTACCCTCTGCCCTGCGCCTTCCCGCAGGCGGAGGCGCAGAGTCCCTTTAGAACCATTCGCTCCACCGATACCGCCACTGAAGCCCGCTGCACGCAAGCCTCCCCGCTCATGCCGGGTCGCCTTTCCTCCGCCTCGGCCGGTCGGGGGCCGCTAGCGTTTCCACGTACTGCTCCAGGGACCATACCAACGTCTCAGCGATCGAGAAGAGCTGTTCTCGAAACCACGACTGCGCCGGGTCCGCCTCGAGCCGCGGGTGCCAGACCGCCTGAAACCCGAAACCGGTAATCTCCTTCGGGGCATTCAAAACGCGAAGATCGGGGCGCAGCCGCGCCTGTTTCGCACCCCAGGTGGTTGTCGTCAGAACAAGGTCCGTCCCCGGCACGCACTCCAGCGCAGCGCCGAAGTAGGCCATGCGGAGCTGGGCGCGGCGCGTCTTGCCCAGCGCCGCCAGCCGCTTGTCAGGGATCGACTGCACCCCGTCGAGTAGCGATACGGCCACATGCTCGCCCTCGAGATATCGCTCCAACGTTATCTTTTCCGGCCACTCCCTTTCACGCGCAACGATGCACCAGAACCTCTCGCGGTACAGCAGACGCGACCGTAGATGAGTCGGAACCAGCACGTCGTCGTTGGACAGCACCAGGTCCACCCGTCCACGGTCGAGGTCCGCAATCGCACCCTCGTACCAGGGCACGAAGGTCAGTTTTACTCCCCGTGCGGTCATCAACACGCCACGGTACAACTGGGAGCACAGCATGCCGCAGACGTTATCCGGCCCGGTGATGCGAAAGCTCGCCTCCGCTGTCTTCGGGTCAAAGGCGGGCTGACCCAGCAGGGTCTCCAGCTCGGGCAGAAGGCGCTGCAGCTCCTGCGCCAGATGCGTCCCGACCGGGGTCAGGCGGTACCCGCTCCCGCTCCTCACCATCAGGTCGTCGTTGAACTGGGCGCGCAGCCGGTCCAGCGTCCGGCTCGTAGCAGACTGGCTCAGCAGCATCCGCTTCGCCGTCGCGCTCACGCTCAGCTCCTCGGCAAAGACAGCAAAGACGACCAGCAGGTTTAGATCGACCTGCCTTAATTGCTTAAATCGCAAGTCCATGATGCAGATTATGCATGATTCGCATAAACTTCTCACCCATCTATAAACCTGCGCACGGGCTTTGAGCCGATACAGCCCGGCAAGGAGAAAACATGAGCATCCCCAGCAGCAAACTCGCAGGCAAGAAGGTCGTCATTCTCGGAGGGACCTCCGGCTTCGGATTCGCTACCGCCCAGGCCGCAGCCAACGCGGGAGCGCAGGTCGTCATCGCCTCGCGCAGCCAGGCCAACGTCGAAAAGGCCCTCGCCGCGCTTCCCAAATCCGTCACCGGAGCCACACTGGACGTCACCGACGAGGCGGCTCTGGAGCGCTTCTTCGCCGGTCTTAACAGGCTCGATCACCTCGTCGTCACCGCCGGAGACACCGCGCCCGCCTTCAACCCCACCACCCAGCAGGCGAGGCAGGCCTTCGAGGTCCGGTTCTGGGGAATCTATCTTTCGTCGAAGATCGCCGCGCCGCACATCCGCCCCGGAGGCTCCATCACCCTCACCAACGGCATCGTCGCGATACGTCCGTGGAAGGGATGGGCTCTGACCTCCGCCATCGCCGGGGCAGTGGAGTCGCTGACGCGAGGCCTCGCGCTCGACCTTGCTCCTGTCCGCGTCAACGCGGTCTGCGCGGGTATGGTGAAGACGCCTCTCTGGAGCGGCATGACCGACGAGCAACGCGAGGCCATGTATGCCGACACCGCATCGAAGCTGCCCGCAGGTCGCATCGGCGAGCCCGAGGACATCGCCGAAACCTACCTCTACCTGATGCAGTCAGGCTTCACCACAGGACAGGTCGTCGTGATCGACGGCGGCGCGGTCATCGCGTAAGGCTCATCCTCACATCAACGAGTGCCCAACATCAACGAGTGCGCGGCGGGGCCATTCCTCCACCGCGCACTTCATCCCCAGCGCACCATCATGTTGCGCTCGTCGCCTTCGCCGTGCTCCATCGCGATCTCTGCATCCATGCGTGAGACGAGGCTTTCGAAGCGCTCACCCCACTCCACCAGCACCAGCGCGTCTGGTTCCGCGATCATCTCCTCGATCCCCAGCGTCGCCAGCTCGCGCTCCGTCTCCAGGCGGTAGAGGTCAAGGTGGTAGATCCGCACCTTTGGCCCGACGTACTCATGCACCAGCGTGAAGGTGGGACTGGTCACATCCTCCTCGGTCGCGGCTCCGAGGAAGGCCGCGATGCCCTTCACCAGCGTCGTCTTTCCCGCACCGACTTCGCCGCGCAGAACCACCAGCTTCGGTGCAGGCAGCAGGATCTCCCCGATCTTCTCTCCCAGCGCCAGCGTTCCGGCGACGCTCCGTGTACGAAACCTCTTCTCTCGTGTAAAGCTCTTCAACTGCTCTCCTTTGCTTAATCCTTACCGTAACCCGCAGATCCAGTGGAGACCATCCTCGTCGCGCACGCGGTAACGAAAGGCGTCCGAGAGATGTGCAACCGTATCGGTTGCAAGTATCGTGTGCTCATCCATCGAGCGAACCGCGAAGTCCGCCGCCAGCCCATGCAGATAGACCGCCGTCTCTACTGCGCGAGCGACATCGTCAGGGTACTGCGCCAGCATCGCCGCAACGATGCCGGTCAGGATGTCGCCGCTGCCGCCCTTCGCCATCGCGGGATTGCCTGTCGTGTTCACGGCGATGCGTCCATCAGGATGCGCGACCAGCGTCCGCCATCCCTTCAGTACCAGCGTCAGTTTGTGCTCCGTGGCAAACCTTCGCGCCAGACCGATGCGGTCGGCCTCGACCTCCTTCACTGTCAGCCCCGCGAGCCGTGCCATCTCTCCCGGATGCGGCGTCAGTACCAGCGTCCGTCCGCTTCCGTCGAGCAGGACTGAGTTGCTGTCGAAGGCATTCAGGCCATCGGCGTCGATCACCATTGGAAGCGTCGTCTTCGCCAGCAACTCTCGCACCACCGCGCCTGCCTCGCCGCGCTGCGAAAGCCCCGGCCCTACCGCGAGAACTGTCATACGCTTCAGAAGCTCTTCGAGCCTCTGGCCCTGAACATTCGCAAACGCAACCGATCCCTCCGGTCCTTCTTCGAGAGGCTTCACCATCAGCTCGGGAGCGACCGCTGCAACAAGGGGAAACAGCGATCTTGGAACACCCGCCGTCACCAATCCCGCGCCGGTCCTGAGCGCGGCCAGCGAGGACATCGCCGGAGCGCCCGCCGTGCCGTCGCTTCCTCCGACGATCAGCACATGCCCGAAGCGGCCCTTGTTGGCGTCCACACCGCGAGGCTTTTCAGCCACGGACTTCGAGCCTCCGGTCCAACTCAGGCCGTCCCCTGCGGGGATCGCCGCGTCCGGCGAACCGATCTCCGCCACGATGACCGGCCCCGGCGTCATGTAGCCGAAGACGTGCGCCAGCTTGGGGGCTGTGAAGGTGACCACGCCGCTGGAGCGATAGGCTCCCGCAACCGTCTGCTCGGTCGAATCAGCGTCCCATCCGCTCGGCACATCCACCGAGACGACGGGAACGGCAAGCTGATCGACCAACACACGAGCTGCCTCCGGCAAGCCACGCAGAGGAGCCTTGAACCCTGTACCAACCACGGCGTCCAGCAGAAGGTCTGCCTTCAGGTCGCTCACGTTCTCCATCAGTCCAATCTCTCCGAAGACCCGCTTCAGCTCCTCCTCCGTCTCCACCTCGAGGACAGGAACCTGCGTCTCCTCCTGCAAACGCGCCATCGCGGTGGCGGCCTCGCCTTTTACATCGGCCACCTTGCCCAGCAGGACGACGTTCACTTCTACTCCGTCTTCTGCGAGCCTGCGCGCCGCGACGACGCCGTCTCCGCCGTTGTTGCCCTTGCCGCACAGCGCGACCACCCGCCGCGCCTCGGGATACTGCCGCTTCGCAAAGGTTGCAACCGCCGCTCCCGCCGCCTCCATCAACACCCCGAGGGGAATTCCGAACTCTTCTGCCGTGCGACGGTCCGTCTGGCCCATCTCTGCCGCTGTGAGAACTCTCATTCCTTCCTTCTACTCCATCAGGAAGATGCAGGCAAAAGCGGGAGGGAAAGGGCTGGCATCCTGCAAACCCACATCTGGCGATAAAGCCGCCAGATATGGGGCACCGCCTTTTGGAACACCGAGGCAAACGAAAAGCCCTGCAAAGTCGCAGGGCTTCCGGTAATTTTCTTAGAATGATTTAGTCGGTTCCACCCATCGCGCTCGCGGCCTGCTGGGTCTTCGGGTGGAAGTAGCTCTTGTCCCACAACGCACGATAGAATTGCCCGGTCAGCTCCGCAGCCTTCGGTCCGAAGGTCGGGCGTCCGCCCTCCAGGAAGAAAACCGTCACGATGCGACCGTTCGGAGTGTCGGCGTATGAACCGAACCAGCCGAACCGCGTTCCATTGTTCGAGCAGGTTCCCGTCTTGCCCATCACCGGAAACTCGTTGAAGTTGGCCCGCAGCGACCGCGCCGTACCGTACATCACCGCGCCCTGCATTCCGTCGATCATCTCCGGGATCAGGGGGGCGATGTTGAGCTGACGCTTGATGCGCGGCTGGAAGGTCGCAATGTCGATCGCGCTCTCCGGATGCTGGAGATAGTAGAGCGTGCCGCCGTTGGCGATAGCCGAAACCAGCGCGCCGAGCTGCAGCGGCGTCATCGAGACGCTCTCGCCGAAGGAACACATGCGGCCTACGCCGCCGAGCTTCGCCGGAAGCACCTCATCGGGGTAGGTTCCAAGCTGCTCGCCCTGAATGTTGTAGCCGGCCAGTTCGCCCAGTCCGAACTCGTTGGCGTAGTGCTTCACGCGCTCGAACCCGAGGGCGCGGCCTAGCGTCTCGAAGTACGCGTTGTTCGAGTGCGCCAGCGCCTCGGTGAGGGTCAGGCGATAGTGGCCGCCCAGGTTCACCGGGGTATCGCGCTTGACGATGCCCTCTTCCAGCGCTGCCAGAGCCACCGAAAGCTTGATGGTCGAGCAGGGCTCCGCTCCACGCGAGAGCGCCAGATGCTGGTTAACCATCGCCAGAATGCGTCCCGTCGAGGGATCGATGGCCAGCGCGGTGCCGTTCATGTTGCCAAGTGCCTCGAGCGCGGCCTCGCGAACGACCGGATCTTCTCCGTCGGTCACGTCTCCCTGCGTCAGGTTGTCCGCAAACGAGCTGGCGGTAAAGCGCTCATAGAAGCGCGCCTTGCGCGACGCCAGCCTTGTCTTGACTCCACGGCGCTTTGAGGTCGTCCCGCTGACAGCGACAGCCTTGCCTTTGCTATGTTTTGCGGACTTCGCCGCGACACGGGACTTGCCTGTTCCCGAGGTGTGCGCCGTTCCCGAAGAACGATGCTTCACCGACGACGATGCCGTCATCGCATCCGCCCCGCCTCCGGAACCCAACACCAGGCCCAGAAGGACTCCGCCAACAACCTTTACCCATTTCGACACCAGGAGCTCCTTCCTTTAATCAAAACCCAATCATGCATTCAAGTTGCCATTCGGAACCGGGCAAACCTGAGAATCCTTTTAAATCTATCCTGCCAGACGGCCTGTTGCCGCGCCTTCCCGTTTTAAAGCCGGGAAATCCTAGTGTCCGCGCCTCAGAAAGGCTGGGATATCAAGCTCATCCGGCTCCGTGGGGTCTGGCTGCGGGGTCGCGGCTCCACTGTAGGGCGCACGCAGGCTGGCCTCCGCAGCCGGAGACTCCTGTTGGACGTCCTCCGGGGTCGAAAAGTAAGCATTTTCTCGCACACCCGTCTCAACCCTCGTGGGCTCCTCGGAGATGCGTGGCACCACGCGGGTCGACGAGGTGCGGAAGAAGTCGTCGTCGAAGACCGAGGCTGGGACCGGAACCAGCTCCGGAGCGGGGACCGGGGAGGGTTCAACCTCCGTAATCACCGGCTCGGAGAGGAACGCCTCCTCAATTCTCTCGGTCACGACGACCGGGGCTACGGAAGCGGTCGGGGGAATCACCGGGGAAGCCGGACGCGCCGGCTCCTCGCTGAGGAAGCGTGCCGGGGACGGCGTGGGGCGCGAGATCGAGATGCGCGGCTCGGCGGGCGACTCGTACCGGACGGTCGGCAGCGTCGACTCGGCCAGCATCCGCTCGCGACGGGCGGGCATCTCGTCCTGCTGCTTGAAGCCGGTGGCGATGACGGTGATCTTCACCTCTTCGCCCATCGATTCGTCCTGCACCGCGCCGAAGATGATGTTCGCGTCCTCGTGCGCCGCGTTCTGGATGATCGTCGAGGCCTCGTTCACCTCGTTCAGCTTCAGGCTGCTGGAGCCCGTAATGTTGATCAGGATGCCCTTGGCTCCGTCGATCGCGCCGGACTCGAGCAGCGGCGAGGCCATAGCGGCCATAGCGGCCTCGGCAGCGCGGTTTTGTCCCGAACGCACAGCCGTCCCCATCACGGCGTAGCCCATGCCCGCCATCGTCGTCTTCACGTCGGCGAAGTCGCGGTTGATGACGCCGGGGATCGTGATGATGTCGGAGATACCCTGCACGCCCTGCCGCAGAACGTCGTCGGCGATGCGGAAGCTCTCGAAGAAGCCCGCGTCCTTGGCCACGGCCAACAGCTTCTCGTTCGGAATCACGATGACGGTATCAACCGACTCCAGAAGCTCCTGCATGCCGCGCTCGGCCTGCATCATGCGGCGCTTGCCTTCGAAGCCGAAGGGCCGCGTTACGACAGCGACGGTCAGCGCGCCCATCTCGCTGGCGAGCGAGGCGATCACCGGAGCGGCTCCGGTTCCCGTGCCTCCGCCCAGACCTGCGGTGACGAAGACCATGTCCGCGCCTTCAAGCGCCTCGATGATCTTGTCGGAGTCCTCGAGGGCTGCGCGGCGTCCGATGTCGGGGTTCGCTCCTGCGCCCAGGCCGCTGGTCAACTTAACGCCGAGCTGCAGCTTGACCGGAGCCTGCGAGGTCGTCAGCGCCTGCACGTCCGTATTGGCGGCGATAAACTCGACGCCCTCCACCTTGGCCGCGATCATGCGGTTTACGGCGTTGTTTCCGCCGCCGCCGACGCCGATCACCTTGATCTTTGCCCCGCGGGGGATCTCGTCGTGATAGTGGATACGGATATCGTCTTCAGGCAGATTCATCGGTGCAGTGCTCCTTCGTTACCACAATTCTCACATCATCCCTGCGCGCTGGACATCAACGTTTTCCACGCCCCGTACCATCGCTGGTTCAACAGTCGCAATCAGGCGGCTTCAAGCTTCACCTTCACCCTGCGGCCAAGCGCGGTGGCCATATTTACAAGCGCATCCAGAGAGAACCGGGAGACCCTGCCGTGCAACAGGTCGTTCATGCGAGGCTGCGTTACGCCGCACCTCCGCGCCGCCTCCGCCTGCGTCCAGCCAGCGGCAGAAACGATCTTCTCGATCTGCTGCATCAGCTCCGCACGGGCACGCAGATTCGCAGCCTCCTCGGGAGTATCCGCAATCGCATCCCACACACTCTCGTATTCAACGGTCTTCTTCATCGCGATTCCCTCACCAGTTCAGCCCAGCGAGCCTTTGCAAGCTCGATATCATGCTTCGACGTAGCCCGTGTCCTCTTCTGGAATGCATGCAGAACATACACAGCATCCGCCAAACGGGCCGTATAAATCACACGGTAGGTCCCCGTCTCATCCCAGAGCCGAATCTCCTGCACACCCCGCCCCACGCTCGGCATCGGCTTTCAGTCCGACGGCTCCAAACCTCTCTGCACGCGGTCGATCTGAAAGCCAGCATCCCGACGAGCGTCATCCCCGAAATCACGGATGGCCTTCAGCGAATCGCCAAGAAAACGGACGGGCTTCATCGATCCCTTTTTATACTGGTTTCAGTATAAGCATACCGCTTGCGCGGAAAGAATTTTAGAAGCTTCCGGCGAAGATTGCCTTCAGCTTCGAGCGCAGCCCCTGCTCCTCGCTGGCCTTGCGGACCTGCGTGCGGTGCGTGTAGAGCAGCATTCCGATCACCGCGGCAAACTCTGGCTTCGTCAGCTCTTCAGGCATCTTCGACAGTGGCACCGGGTAGCCCACACGAGCCGGAACGCGCAGCAGGCTCTCAGCGTTGTCCAGCAGTCCGGCGATCAGAGCGCCGCCTCCGGTGAAGACGCATCCCGCGCCCAGAGCCTCAAGCACTCCGCCCTGCCGCAGATTGTCACGCATCATCGTGAACAGCTCGCGGGCGCGAGGCTCCAGAATCTCCGCGAGGAAACGCTGCCGCACCAGGCGCGCAGGCTGTCCCCCGGAGATTGCAAGGTCGCCACCGACCTCGATCTCGTTCAGCGACGGAACCGCCGTGACCACGCAGTGCCCGTAGGTCTTCTTCAGATATTCGGCCTCTTCCACGGTCACATGCAGGCCAACCGCGAGATCGTTGGTGAAGTGGTCGCCACCGATGGGAAGCACCGCCGTATGAGCCACTGAGCCTTCAAAGAAGACCGCAAGCTCCGTCGTGCTGGAACCGATGTCGGCGACGCACACGCCCAGCTCGCGCTCGTCTGCGGAGAGCACGGCCTCCGCAGAGGCGATACCCTCATACACCGTGTCCATCACCTCGAGGCCAGCGCGGTTGGCGCAGGTAATCACGCTCTGTGCCGCTCCTCCCGAGCAGGTCGAAAGGTGCAGGTTCACCTCAAGCTTGTTGCCGACCATGCCGATGGGGTCGTGAATCCCCGACTGGTCGTCGAGGATGAACTCCTGCGGAAGAAGGTGCAGCACCTCGCGGTCCGGAGGCAGCGCGACGCTTCGCGCACGGTCCACCGCGGCCTTCACCTCTTCGCGGGTAATCTCGCGCATCCTGCTTCCCAGGCTGATGCCGCCCCGCGAGTTCATACCGCGCACATGTGCTCCGCCGATGCCGACCACCGCCGTCTCGATGCCCGCCTTCGCCGAGCGCTCCGCCGTCAGCGCGGCACGGTTGATGGCCTCGGCCGCTGGTCCCAGCTCGGCGATCAGGCCCTTGCGCATACCGCGAGAAGGCTCCACGCCGTGCCCGCGATAACGCAGCACGCCGTCATGCAGCTCCGCCACAAGGACGCAGCTCTTCGAGCTTCCCGCGTCCAGTACCGTGATCAGATTCTCAGGCTTCTGATTCTTCATGGATGAACCACCTGCGGCGGATGTGTACTCTGCGATTCCGCAGTCACTTTCTTCGGATGGACCCAAAACGACTCCCCAACTCTCACGGCCTGCGCCGGGGCTGCTGCAGCAGGCCTCGTCTCTGCCGCCCCGCCTTTCGCAGGAGCGCTTTTCTTCGGAGCAGGCTTCCTGCCCTTCGCAACAGCCTTCGCTACCGGCTTCTTCACCACGGCAGCGTGGCTTGCAGGGGTAGGAATAACCTGCGCGGGAGCCGCGGCAACTGTAGCGGGCTTGGCAACAGTGGAGGGCTTGTCGCTGCCATCCGCGGGAGCAGCCGTCTGCTCGCCCACCACGGGAGCCGCCGTCCCCGGCTGCATCTCCAACACCACCTGACGGTCGTAGCGCATATCCACCGAAGCAAGATGCGGATACTGCTGCCTCCACTCGCCAAGGTGCTCTTCAAACTTTTTATAGCGGTCGAGGAACTCCTCTTCGCCGAAGTGAACCATCACCTCGCCGCCCTTGTCCTGCACGACGGCCCGCACGTCCTCAGGGTTCGACAGGTCTACCTCGCTCAGCTTCTCCGAAATCTTCTGGCCGCTGCCGTCCAGTTCTCCCGTGAAGCGGCTGTACAGCTTCATCCGCGCAGCTCGCATCGACAGCGGATCGCTTTCCGTCAGCCCAGTCACCACTGGGAAAGAGTAGTGCGTCTTCAACTGAGCATCTGCCGAGATCCCCAGCAGCACGCCGTTCGCATCGACCAGACCGATGCGGTTACCCTGGCGCACGAAGGCCACCGGCGTTCTCTCATCGACGGAAATCCGCAGATGATTGGGAAGCAGCCGCATCACCGTTGCACGCTGTACCCACGGAAGATTCTCAATCTGCGATCTGCGGTCTTCCAATGGAACCCGGAAGATGTTCCTCTCGATGTCTTCGCCAAAGAGGCTCACAAGTTGCCTGCGCGTTACATGAGAGTTCCCCACCGTCTCGATCGACGACGAGGACGCGATCATGAACCGCTCGTCGTGCAGGATCGCCGTGCGAACCGCATACGCCAGCGCTCCGCACAGACCGACGAACACCAGCGCCCCGGCGGCAATCGCAATCTTTCCCGAGCGCGAACGAGGCAGGCCTCCGCGCAGCTTCACGCGCACGCCACCACCCTGCCGCCTATGGCTCGGCAGGACGTCGTCTTCCAGCTCCTCTTCGTACTCTGTAAACTCGCGGGTTGCCATCATCCTCTTCAGCGCGACTCCTCCGCAGCCCGCAGGGCGGCGAGGATCGCCATTCTGACTATATCCCGCAAACCACGCCGTTTAGCCCGACAACTTCAGGGCTTGTACCCTTTCAGGAACGCCCCCCGGCCACGCACGTCTCTTTCTGATATGCTTTCGGCCCGCCGCGCCTAATTCGCGAGCTTTTCCAGCAGCAGCCCCGACGCCTGCGAGACGTTTCCCGCGCCCATCGTCAGGATCACGTCACCCTCGCGGGCCTCGCGGGCCAGGGCGTCCACGCCCTCGGCGACCGAGGCCGCATACCTCACCTCGTCGCGGCCGATGGCCTTAACCAGAGACTCCGCCGTAACTCCGGGGATCGGCTCCTCGCTGGCGGCGTAGATGTCGAGAATCTCCACGCGGTCGGCCTCCCCAAAGGACTTTACAAACTCCGGCATCAGGTCCCGCGTGCGCGTGTAGCGGTGCGGCTGGAAGAGCACCAGCACCCGCCCGGCGCGACCTTCGCGGGCGGCCTTCAGGGTCGCCATGATCTCCGTCGGGTGATGGCCGTAGTCGTCCACCACCGTCACTCCGCGCACGGTTCCCTTCACCTGAAAGCGGCGGTCGACACCGTGGAAGCCGTCGAGGCCAGTGGCGATCTGCTCCGGGGCCATGCCGAGCTGTACCCCGATGGCCACCGCAGCGGTCGCGTTCAGCACATTGTGTTTGCCCGGAACCCGTAGGGCGAATGGCCCCAGCGTCGCTCCGTGATAGCTCACCTCGAAGCGCGACAACCCTTCGCCACTACGCTCCAGCATCGAGACGCGGAAGTCCGCATCTTCGCTCTCGCCATAAGTGTGTAGCCGACGACGCACGCGCGGCAGCACGGACCGCAGAAGGGCGTTGTCCACGCACGCCGTCGAAGCTCCGTAGAACGGAACCCGGTCCATGAACTCGAGGAAGGCGTTCTCCACGTCGGCCATATCGCGGTAGGTGTCCATGTGCTCGCGGTCGAGATTGGTCACGATGCCCAGCACCGGCGACAGCTTCAGAAACGAGCGGTCGCTCTCGTCGGCCTCGGCCACGAGGTACTGCGAGTTGCCGAGCCGCGCGTTCGAGCCCAGCGCATTGACGCGCCCACCGACCACCACCGTCGGGTCTAGCCCTCCGGCTGCGAGCACGGAGGCGACCATGCTGGTCGTCGTCGTCTTGCCATGCATTCCCGCCACGGCGATTCCATATTTAAGCCTCATCAACTCCGCGAGCATCTCCGCCCGCTGGATCACCGGAACCTTCCGCGACCGCGCCTCGACCACCTCGGGATTGTTCGGGCTGACCGCAGAGCTGGTCACCACCACGTCGCTTCCGGCTGCATTCGCCGCGGCGTGGCCTTCGAAGACCCTCGCCCCCAGCCCGACCAGCCGATCCGTCACAGCGGAACGCCGCAGGTCGCTGCCCGAGACGGCATAGCCCATCGTCAGCAGGATCTCCGCGATCCCGCTCATCCCGATTCCACCGATTCCGATGAAGTGAATCCGAAGCGTGGGAGCAAAGAAGAGGCGTGCAGAAGGGGCAAGAGTTACGGGCATATTCCCACTCTAGCAGCAGGAACGGCCCAGCTACGGACGCCTGTATCCGAGAGCCTTCAGAATAAACTCCGTCATAAAACGGCCCTCCTCCTCCGAGGGGCGCTCGTAATGGACGATCCTGCGGTCGTTGATCCCGCGGATCATGTCCATCACCGCCCACGCAGCGGCCTCGAAGCTCGGCTGCGGCTCGATCTCGCCCTGGACTGCGGCCTCGGCAAACATCGCGGCGAGATAGTCGACCACCACCTTCTGCCACTTCAGGCTTCGCTTGCGGCTCAGCGTCTCGCGGTTCACCGTCGAGATCACCCGGTAGAGCGCCTGCTTCTCTTTCCAGTAGCTCAGCCGCACCTTGATGAAGGCGTTCACCCTGCCCGCAAAGTCCTGCGCCGCCTTCACATGCTGCTCGGTCAGCTCCACCAGCTCGGCCAGCGCCTGCTCGACGGCCTCTTCGTAGATCTCGTCCTTCGAGCGGAAGTAGACGTAGACCGTCGCCTTCGCCATCCCGGCCTCGGCCGCGATGTCGTCCATGCGCGTGCCGTCGAAGCCCTTCGCGCCGAAGACCTTGGTCGCGGCCAGCAGGATCTCCGACCGGCGGAACTCCGTCACGATCTGCTTCTTGCGCGTATCCGCCGACCGCGCTCGGGCCGTTGTTGTCTCTGTCGTTGACATTCCCTGAATCTCTTGGCAAGTGTAAAGCGTCTGATTGGGTGACTATACAGTTCAAAAAATCAGACTGTATAGTTCAATTGAGAGAACCATGAGTCAGATTGAAGAAGCAACCGGCGCGGAAGCAGCACTTGCCAGCGATATTCCCTCCTTCGACACGGAGCATCTTCCGCAGGCCAGGATCTTCAATCCGTGGATTGTCGCGATGGTCGTCACCATCGGCACCTTCATGGAGGTGCTGGACACCAGCATCGCCAACGTCGCCCTGCCACACATCGCCGGAAGCCTTTCGGCCTCGCAGGACGAAGGCTCGTGGGTGCTGACCAGCTACCTGGTCGCCAACGCCATCATCCTTCCCATCAGCGGCTGGATCTCGAGCGTGATGGGGCGCAAGCGTTTCTACCTCGTCTCGGTCTTCTTCTTTACCGTCTTCTCCGCGCTCTGCGGACTGGCCCCCTCCCTCGGCATCCTGATCCTCTTCCGCGTCCTGCAGGGACTCTCCGGCGGCGGCCTTCAGCCCTCCGTCCAGGCCATCCTCGCCGACGCCTTCCCTCCGCAGAAACGCGGCATGGCAATGGCGCTCTATACGGTCGCCATCCTCTGCGCCCCGGTGCTCGGCCCCACGCTCGGCGGCTGGATCACCGACAACTACTCCTGGCGCTGGATCTTCTACATCAACATTCCCGTCGGCGTGCTGTGCTTCATCCTGACGCGCATCGTGCTCGAAGACCCACCGCACATCAAGGCCCAGCAGGCGGCGAACAAGGGCAATCTCCGCATCGACTGGACCGGCCTCAGCCTGCTGAGCCTCGGGCTGGCCACCCTCGAGATCGTCCTCGACAAAGGGCAGGAGCTGGACTGGTTCGGCTCGCACTTCATCGTCGGCTTCGCCACCGTCTCAGTGCTCTCGCTGGGCGGCGCCATCGTATGGGAGTGGAATCACGACAAGCCGATCGTCAACCTGCATCTTCTCAAGGAGAGGAACTTCCGCTCCTGCTGCATCATCGTGCTCGGGCTGTACTCCGTGCTGTACGCGACGACGTACCTGCTGCCGCTCTTCATGCAGCAGATGATGGGCTACGACGCGACCACCGCCGGATTCGCACTCTCGCCTGCCGGGCTCTTCACCATGATCGAGGTCCCCTTCGTCGGCTACGTCCTGACGAAAGGAGCCGATCCGCGCAGGCTGGTCTTCTTCGGGCTTTCGTTCATCGCCGTCTCGCTCTGGTGGATGGGCTCGATGAACCTCGGGGTCGCCGAGAAGGACATGATCCTGCCGCGCATTCTTCAGGTTCTCGGCGTCGGACTCACGACGGTTCCGATCAGCACCATCATGTTCCGCTTCCTGCCGAAGGAGCAAAGCTCGCAGGCGGCGGGCATCTACGCCCTCGTCCGCAATGAGGGAGGAAGCATCGGCATCGCCCTTAGCAGCACGCTGCTACAGCGCAAGGCGCAGGTTTACCAGCAGGTTCTGGGGCAGAATATGAACCCCTCCTCGCCCTGGGTGCAGCAGTTCCTCGCAGGCGCGTCAGCCCACGCGGGCAACTCCGCCGACAACCATTACACGGCAATGGCCCGTCTTTATGCCGCGATGCAGCAGCAGGCTAACCTGCTCTCGTACATGGACCAGTTCCGCGCGCTCGGTCTGGTCATCGTGGTGATGTTGCCGCTGATCTTCCTGCTGAAGCGTCCCCCGGCCCAGAAGCATGTCGAGCTGGACGCCCACTAGCCTGTCCAGCCACACCGAATCTGATTTTCTAAACCCAAAGTTTTCTCGGGGCCCCGCTATATGGCCCTAACTCGAACAAAACAAAGTTACATAAAACGTACTTAATATTTACGCAACGAATCTTTACATTTGGGGTTCTAATAACTGAGTGCCTGATCCGCCACAGCAAAGCGGGCAGGAACCTCGGTCGGCCATCCTCGAAGCCCAGCACGATGGGGCAAAACGAAGGATTCCCGGCAAAGGCAGGCAATGAACCTCTCCCGTAATCTTCGTAACGCACTCAGCGCCGCCGTTCTGGGTACAGCAATTCTGGCTGGCGCATCCTTCGTTGCTCCTACTCGCGCGGAGGCCCGGGTCTTCGTTTCTGTTGGAATTGCTCCCCCGGCTATCCCCGTGTACGCCCAGCCCATAATGCCCGGAGACGGTTACATCTGGACCCCCGGCTACTGGGCCTGGAGCGGTGAGGGCTATGAGTGGGTCGATGGAGCCTGGGTGCTTCCTCCCTACACCGGCGCTCTCTGGACCCCCGGCTACTGGGGCTACGGCACCGGCGGCTACTTCTGGAACGCCGGATACTGGGGCCCGAATGTCGGCTACTACGGCGGCATCAACTACGGCTTCGGCTACTTCGGCATCGGCTTCTACGGCGGCTACTGGAACGGAGGACACTTCTGGTACAACCGCGGCTACAACCACTTCGGCTCCGGCTTCCGTGGCTCCGTCTACAACCGCCCCTACGCCGGTCACTTTGACGGACGCCCCGGCGGATCGAGCTGGTCGAACCGTGGAGGCAACTTCGGCGGAAACCGCGGATCGTACTTCAACAACCGCGGTAACAGCTTCGCTGGAAACCGTGGCTTCCAATCGACCGGCTTCAATCGCGGCAACACGACGGCTGGCCGTGGCTTCGGAAGCTTCGGCGGTAACCAGAGCTTCGGTAACCGTAGCGGTAGCTTCGCCCAGTCGTCGCGCCCCAGCTTTGGCGGCGGAAACGTCGGCGGCTCACGCGGTAGCTTCGGCGGAGGCAGCTTCGGTGGCGGATCGCGTGGTGGTGGAGGCAGCTTCGGTGGAGGCTCGCGCGGCGGCTTCGGCGGCGGTGGCGGGTTCCACGGTGGTGGAGGCGGAGGCTTCCACGGCGGTGGTGGTGGCGGACATCGCTAATCCCACAGATTCATAAGCGTCATAACCACTCTCTTACAGGGCTGAGACTTAAGTCTCAGCCCTTCTTTTTTGCCTTCAGCAAGACCTCCACCTCGCGGAAACAAATCCCTCTCCAGCACAGAAGCATTCGGTGATACCGTCTAGAGAAATCATCTGATCTCAATCCCATTTCCGCGAAGAAAGGGAGTGTCTATGTCTCACACCGATGAGTACGCTCATCCGGAAGAAGCAAAGTCCACTCGGCGCGAGTTTTTGCAGGGCGCGCTTGCCGTAGCAGGAACCGTGGCCGCCACCGGAATCGCCCCAGCCACCGCCGTAGCGCAGACAAAACCGAAGCGTCCCAACCTTGTCTTTTTCTTCGGCGAAGGCCAGAGGGCCGATGCTCTCTCGATCGCAGGGCACCCGCTGCTGAAGACGCCTAACCACGACCGCATCGGCAAGGAAGGCATCCGCTTCAACAACGCCTTCTGCACGAATGCTCTCTGCGCTCCAGCCCGTGCCACGGCACTCACCGGCATGTACTCGCGCTCGACGGGCGCGCTCTCGAACGAGAAGGGCCACATCCCACTTCCCTCCGACATTCCTCTCTTCACCGACCTGCTGCGCGAGGCCGGATATGAGGTTGCCATCCTCGGCAAGGTTCACGTCCGCAACGGCGTCGAAGAGCGCAACTGGGACTACTACTTCGGGCACAACGACCCCGGTAACGACTACGCGAATCCTCTCTTCAAGGAGGGGCGCAAGGGAAAGGTTGAGGCCCAGAAGCGTTATTCCAACATCTATCCTGACGACCTGGCGACCGACCGCGCCCTTGCGTGGATCGACGAGGACCGCGGCGACAAGCCCTTCTGCCTGCTGCTCTGGTTCGTCGCCCCGCATGAGCCCTTCTTCCGCCCGCGCCGTCACCTCGATCTCTACAACGGCGCTCCCATCGCGAAGCCGGTGACCTTCGACGATGACCTCGCGGGCTATCCGGGCAAGCCGAAGAGCTTCGTCGCGGCAGAGAACAAGATCGGCACCACCTCCTCGCACGTCGCCTGCGGCTCGCTGGAGGGAATGGCGAAGGACTACTACGCCGGGCTGGTCGCAGTGGACGAAAACATCGGACGCGTCCTCGGGCATCTGGAGAAGAAGAAGATTCTTGACGACACCGCCGTGCTTCACACCTCGGACCACGGCTATTTCCTCGGGGAGTACCGCCTCTTCGACAAGCGGCTGATGCACGAGCCTTCGATCCGCGTGCCGTTCATGCTGCGCTATCCGAAGCGTGTGAAGGCGGGGACGGTTCGGGACGAGATGGTGCTCGACACCGACATCGCGCCGACGCTCCTCGACCTCGCGGGAGTTCCCATCCCCGCGCACATGCAGGGCAAGAGCGTTCTTCCGCTCGCGAACGCCGATAACCCCGACTTCCGCAAGGAGTGGTACTACGAGTATTACGAGTGGCCTAATCCTGAGAAGGTCGCGCCGCATCGCGGCATTCGCACGGAACGCTACAAGCTGATCCAATACGTGATGGACCCGTCGGAGGGCGAACTGTACGACCTGAGGGCCGATCCGGGCGAGCGCAACAATCTCTATGGCAAGCCGGAGCACTCGGACTTGCAGGCGAGGCTCAGCACAAGGATGGAGGAGCTTCGCAGCAGCTTCCCCGAGAAAAAGGATGCGTAGCAAGGCAGCGCCCGGCTATCTGTCGGGCGCTGCCTCCTGCATCACCTCGCGGCCGATCTTGACGACCGCCTTTGCGAGAACGTCGAAGTCTTCCCTGCGTGAGCGATGGTTCACGTTCGCAACACGTAGAGCGAACCTGCCTGCGAGGGTCGTTCCTGAAGGGATCGCAATTCCCCGCTCCTGAAGGCGGACGAGAATCTCCTGATTCTGCGCGTCATCGGCCCCGCGATACCGGAAGCACACCACGTTCAGCGGGACCTCCGCAGCCAACTCCAGCTCTGGCGACGCCTCGACCAGCGAAGCGAAATAACGTGCCTGCTCGACGTTCTGCTCGATCAGTTGCGTGATCGCGTCCGCGCCCTGCGCCTTCAGGGTCATCCATACCTTCAGTGCCTTGAAGCCGCGTGTCAGCTCGAAGCCTCGCTCCGCAAAACGCAGCCCTCCCGCCATCGGTCCACGATCCATCGCGGTCAGGTAGCTGGCTCCTGTAGCGAAGGCCTCGCGATGCTTTTTGCCGTCGCGCACCAGCACAGCACCGACCTCAAAAGGCATGTATCCCCACTTGTGCAGGTCGAAGGCCAACGAGTCCGCCCTCTCCATGCCGCTGATCGCAGGCCGCAGGCTCTCCGACCAGTACGCCAGCGCCCCGAAGGCTCCGTCCACGTGAAACCAGAGTTGCTCTTCCGCGCAGAGGTCGGCGATAGCTTCGAGATCATCGGTCGTGCCGGTGTTCACCGTTCCGGCGGTCGCCACCACGCAGACAGGCCGATATCCTGCGGCGCGGTCCTCGAGGATCGCGGCACGAAGCTCTGACAGATTCATCCTGTACTGAAAATCCACCCCAACCACGCGCAGCCCGGCGGTACCCATCCCCATCAGATCCATCGCCTTCTTCAGCCAGCTATGCGTCTCGGTCGAGCCGTACACCCTGAGCGGCTGTCCGTACCGCAGCCCCTGCTCCCGCAGGTCGAAGCCCGCGCAGGCGTGCCGTCCCACAGCCAGCCCCAGCAGGTTCGCCATCGAGCCCCCGCTGGTCAGCAGTCCGGTCGTTCCGGCGGGCATTCCCATCAGCTCCGCCATCCAGCGCAGCACCTGCTCCTCTACCAGCGTCGGCGCAGCGTTGAAGCCCGCCATGTGCGGATTCATCCCCGAGGCCAGCATGTCGGACAGCATCGCCAGCGGCGTGCCGCCTCCCTGAACCCAGCCCCAGAACCGGGGGTGAACATTGCCGCTGTTATACGGAAGCACGTCGCGAAGGAAGCTCTCGTAGGCGGCCTCGGCTCCCTGCCCGGAGCGCGGAACTGGCTCTTGACCGAGCGCCGAGCGCGTCTCTGCCGGGATCTCCCGCCAGGCCGGGGTATCCTTCAGCCCCTGCATGTAGTCGAAGATGCCGTCGAGCATCCTGTGACCCAGCCCACGCAGCTCCGCCCACTCGCGCTCGGTCGCCGGGTCCAGAGTCTTCTCTGCCTCGCTCAGCGACACACCGCCGCCGTCTCCTGCCTGATGATGGTCCATAGCCTTAACCATAATCTTCGGAGGAGAAGCCGCGCTCGCAGAGCGCGATAACGTAAATTACGTAATTACTTGGTTACTTCAACACCACGCCAGAAGGCGATGTGGTGCTTGACGGAACGCGCCGCCGGTTTGGGGTCCGGGTAGTACCACGCCGCGTCCTGGTTCTCCTGCCCGTCCACGACGATCGAGAAGTAGCGCGCCTGCCCCTTCCAGGGGCAGCTTGAGGTAGTTGAGCTTGGCCTCAGGAATTCTCGCTTGACCGTCTCGTCGGGGAAATAGATGTTGCCCTCGACCGTTTCGTATGTCTCGCTTTCGGCCAGAACCTGACCGTTCCAAACTGCCTTCGCCATAGTCACAACCCGTCTTTTCAAGAATTTACAGCAAAGCCGCCCAGTAGCCCAGGCGGCGCACATACTTCAGTACGAAAAAGACTACTTTAGTAGTTGTAACAGAAATGATGCAAAAAGAAAACCGATTGTCTAGACAGCTTTTCTAGGCTTTCACCAGTCCGAGCGACCGAAGGAAGGCCTCGTGCAGCTTCGTCGCTTCGGGATACTTCTCGATCAGGGCAGCCGTGTGCCGCATGAACGGGCGTCCCGACTGCTTCTCCGTCTCGACGTGGAAGTGGTGGAACTTCGCGTAGATCAGGATTCCTTCAGCGTTTGAGTCGAGGTAGAGGTCCGGGTCGAGTGCGCCGCGCAGCACCAGCGAAGCCGCCATCTCCCAGAAGCTCGTCACCTGCCGCCAGGCGGCGTTGTACTGCGAGCCCACGTCGCGCGAGACCGCCCGCAACTCCTCGACCGTCTTCGGCTGGAAGTCGAAGATCATGAAGCGACGCGCCTTCCGCAGAGTCTCCTCGCGCCGCATCTCGTACAGCTTCAATATCAGCTCAGCATCCGTCGCCGTAGCCATCGATGGTTCCTTTCTTATTCGCAAGGGTTTCAACGAAGAGGCTCAGGCGGCTTCTTCGCGACAAACAATGGGGAGCAGAAGATTGTAGCCTTCTACTCCCCGGTTTTAGTAAGACTGTTTTCAGGCGGCCGCGCCTTCGGGCTTCTCCGCGGGCTCCGCGACCTTCTCCTCATAGGTGCAGGGAGGCGCGGTTGGTGCAGGCTCCTCCTCCGCTCCCTTCCGCTTACGGCGCTTCGGCAAGGCTTCCTGATTGTTCGGGCACACCCAGAAGGTTCCCTTGTCGTTGACCACCTCAAGCAGGTACGCGCTCTGGCACTTCGGGCAGGCCTCGTTGATGAGCTTCAGGTTCGAGGCGAAATCGCACTTCGGGTAGTTCGTGCAGCCGTAGAAGACGTCGCCGCGCTTGGTCTTGCGCACCGCGATGTCGCCGCCGCACTTCGGGCACTTCGCCTCCAACAGGTCCTGCTTGATGTACTTGCACTTCGGATAGCCGCTGCAGCTGATGAACTCGCCGTACTGGCCGTTGCGCAGCAACAAGGGCTTGCCGCACTTCGGGCACGCCTCTTCGAGCTGCACCGGAGGCTTCTGCTGCACCTTCTGGGTCAGCTTGCGGATCGTCTTGCAGGGCGGGTCTTCGCTGTAGCCGGGGCAGGACATGAACGGTCCCCAGGGTCCATTGCGCAGCACCATCACGCGGCCGCAGTTGTCGCAGAACTCCTCTTCCTCGACCTCGTCGGCTCCAGGAGCGATCAGGTCGGGCTTGGCCGCGTAGTTCTCCTTGGTGAAGTCGCAGCTAAAGGTTTCGACCGTGATCTTCTTTCCCTTCCCCTGCGCCGCATCAATAGCCTCGGTCAGAGCCTTCGCATCCTTAGCCTCAAGGGTCAGGTTGGTCACGTCCTCCGTCATGGCCTTGACGGTCATGGGGAAGGTGAAGGCGTCGGTGATCTTCTTCACGACGGTCTTCGGATTCTTCTTCCACGGCCCCGCCGCGACGGTCATGGGCTTCGTCTTGGTGAAGTTCGAGCACGAGTAGAAGCTGCCGAACTTGCCCCACTTCAGAATCAGCGGGGAGCCGCACTTGTCGCAGACCTCGGTAGTCGACTGCTCCATCCGCTTGATGTCTTCCATCTGCTTTTCGGCGACCTTCAACTCCTTCTCGAAGTGGTCATAGAAGCCATTCAGCAGATCGGTCCAGCGCTCCTGCCCGTCTTCGACCGCATCCAGCTCCCCTTCGAGACGCGCCGTGTACTGCGTGTCAAAGATGTACGGGAAGTTCTTCACCAGCAGGTTCGTCACGACGATGCCGATCTCGGTCGGAACGAACCGCCCGGTGATCTTCTTCACATAGTCGCGATCCTGAATGGTGTTGATGATCGAGGCGTAGGTCGAAGGACGACCGATTCCCTTCTCTTCGAGCGTCTTCACCAGGCTGGCTTCGTTGTAGCGCGGTGGAGGCTGGGTGAACTTCTGCAGCGGGTCCAGCTTCTCGAGTTTCAGGGCCTCGCCCGAGACAAGCTCCGGCAGTCTGCGCTCGGATTCGTCTTCTCCCTCAGAATCAGCATTATCCGACTGAGCAAGGCGCTCTTCCTTCGCGGCCTTCTCCTTCGCAGTCTGACGGGCGCGCTTCTCTTCTTCCTCGAACTTCAGGTGCCCCTCGAACTTCAGCACGCTGCCGCTCACGCGGAAGTCATACGCCAGCTTCGCCTTCGCCTCGATCTCCACCGTCGTCTGGTCGAAGACTGCGGGCGTCATCTGGCTGGACACAAAACGCTGCCAGATCAGCTTGTACAAACGGTACTGCTCGTCCGAAAGATAGCGGCGGATCGAGTCCGGGGTGAACTTCACCGAGGTCGGGCGGATGGCCTCGTGCGCGTCCTGCGCCTGGGCCTGCTTCTTGCCCGCAAACTCGTTTGGCTTCGCCGGAAGATACGCCGGGCCAATCTTACCGATGAACTCACGAGCCTCGGCAATCGCATCCGGGCTCACGCGGGTCGAGTCGGTACGCATGTAGGTGATCAGTCCGACCGTTCCCTCGCTGCCCAGCTCCACGCCTTCGTAAAGTCGCTGCGCCACGCCCATCGTGCGGCGCACGTTGAAGCCCAGACGTCCGGCGGCATCCTGCTGCAGCTTGCTGGTCGTGAACGGAGCCTTCGGGTTGTTCCTGCGCTCCTTCTTCTCGACCGAGCGCACGGTCCACTTCGCCACCTTCAGCTCGCCAACCACTTCATCGACGGCATCGCTGTCCGGCAGGGCGTTCGCGATGAACTGCTCCTTGCCGTCCTCGTCGGTTCCGTTGGCCACACGCGAAGGAACGCCGTTGACTCCGACGAACCGCGCCGTGAATCCCTGCTTGCCGCCTCCGGGCAGAAGGTCGGCGTCGATGGTCCAGTACTCGACCGCCTTGAAGTCGTTGATCTCTTTTTCGCGCTCGACAATCAACCGCAGAGCGACCGTCTGCACACGGCCCGCGCTCAGACCGCGCCTGACCTTGTCCCACAGCAGAGGGGAGATCTGGTAGCCCACCAGCCGGTCGAGCACGCGGCGGGTCTGCTGCGCGTCCACCAGGTTCTCGTCCACGTCTCGCGCATGCTCGAAGGCAGCCTTGACCGCCTTCTGGGTAATCTCGTTAAAGGTCACACGACGGACCTTCTTCTTATCTTTGACCACCGGCATCAGCTGCATCGAAAGATGCGCCGCAATCGCCTCTCCCTCACGGTCAGGGTCAGGTGCAAGGTAAACCGCATCGGCCTTCGCCGCCAGCTTCTTGAGGCGGTCGACGACCTTCTCCTTTCCAGGAGAGACGATCAGCGTCGGCTCGAAGGTTCTCTTCTTCAGCTCGACGCCGATGTCGTTCTTGGGCAGGTCCATGATGTGCCCCAGCGAGGCCTCCACCTGGTAATCGCTGCCGAGATATTTGTTGATCGTCTTCGCCTTCGCCGGCGACTCTACGATCACGAGTGACTTAGCCATCTGTTCCCTTCGTTCTGCCGGATACGCCCAGCCGAGGCCGAACGTTCCCTCTCTTCTTCGCTTTCTTACGGATATTCCCTTGCGAACCTAACACGGTTTGGCAAGGCGCGCCATCCCTCGATATTCCCAGAGTGACGGAGACAGTTCCAAAATGTCACTATTCCCGGTATCCAGAACCGGCTTGAGGCAGTGCCGACAACTCACTGAAATGAAAATACTTGAATCCGTCTCTGCAAAAGTTTTCCACCGTTGGCGAACCAGGTTCACATCGTACGGATGTAGTTCTTGCCCGGAAGCTGCCTTACCAGCCCTGCCAGCTCCAGCTCAAACAGAGCCGTAAAGATCTCCGACGACCCCAGTTGCCCCTCCAGTTGCTCGATCAACTCGTCGAGCTGCATCGCTTCGTCCTGCCGCAAACGCTCTAGGACCGCCCGTTCATGCTCCGACAGACGCGTTTCGTTAAATAAGGATGCGGATTCTACTGGCTTCGATTCATCCCCCGCCGCAACCCCTATCTCATCTTCAAGTTGCAGCCGCACCTGCGTCGGAAGGTCCTCCCAGACGTCCTCCCAGGTCGCGGTGAGCTTCGCGCCCTGCTTGATGAGCGTGTTCGGACCCCAGGCGTTCTGGTTGGTGACGTTGCCCGGAACCGCGTAGACGTCACGGTTCTGCTCGGTGGCAAGGCGGGCCGTAATCCTCGTCCCGCTGTGCTCCCCGGCCTCGATCACCAGCACCCCGACGCTCATTCCGCTCAGAATGCGGTTGCGGATGGGGAAGTTCTGGGGCGCAGGAAAGGTTCCGAGGGGGTACTCGCTGACGATCGCGCCACCGCTTTCGACGATCTGCTCGGCCAGCCGCTTGTTCTCCTTGGGATAGATCACGTCGATCCCCGTTCCCCAGACCGCGACGGTCTTGCCGCGAGCCGCGAGCGCTCCTTTGTGCGCGGCGGTATCCACTCCGCGAGCCATGCCGCTCAGGATGACCAACCGCCGAGCCGAGAGGTCGCGCGAGAGCACCTCCGCCATGCCCGCCCCATAGGTCGAGGGGTGCCGCGTTCCCACCACGGCGATTCCCGGTCTTGCCAGCAGAGAGACGTCTCCGCGCACCCACAGCACCGCCGGGGGATCGTAGATCTCGCGCAGCCGCTCGGGGTAGGCATCGTCCGAGGGAGTCAGGATCATGCCTCCGTTCTCCTGCACGCGGGACCATTCCTCTTCCGCGGCCTTTCGCGCCTTGCCGTCGAAGACAAACTGCGCGGAGTTCGCGGGCATCCCAAGGCCCTCCAGCTCTGTCAGCGAGGCCGCAAAGAGACGCTCCGGCTCGCCCAGTCTTTTCATCGCCCGCCATGTCCGCGTGGCACCCATCGCAGGCGTCAGAATCAGCGCAAGCCATGCCAACTGCGCCGTTCTCTGCCGCTCGTCTACTGCGACCAACCCAATCTTCTCTTCCAGCACCGGCCAACCTCTCTGCATGCGAAACTGGTGCGACCCAACCCCACATCGGCTCGCGGACGCACGAAGGAGTCCTGCTGTCTCGACTGTGGGAGTGTATTGATCTATAGCAGATTACGAAGCCTGCCACTCTTCGCGACGTCAGAATCGTCAATTTTTGCCTGAGATTTCTTCCGCAAGCTCCTCGTCGCACCTCTTGCACTCGAGCATCGTGCCGAGCCTCTGCGCTCGACCTTCCTCTGTCGTCACCCACGCCCGCAGCGTCCACGGAGGATCGTGCCGCATGTGCTGCCCGTGACCGCACTCCAGCTCCGCTACCCAGTGGCTCTCCTCGTCCTGATGGAAGCCGATGATCGCACGCCGCATCTTATTTCCTCTCAACGCATCTTCTACACTAGACCTTTGGGCAACTCATTCCATCCCGTACGCGTAGCCGCCATCAGCTTCCTCAACCCGGCTCCTTTGATGTGGGACTTCGAGCATCCTCCGCTCTCCTCCGCACTCTCCGAACACTACCAGCTCCACTACACGCTTCCGGCTCTCTGCGCCGACGAGCTTCTGGCAGGCCGCGCCGACCTCGGCCTCATCCCCATCGCCGCGCTCACACCTGAGCTTGCCATCGTGCCCGGATGCACCATCGCATCGCTTGACCGCGTACGCTCCATTCAGCTCATCGTGAAACAGCCGCACACCCTCGAAAGCGTCCGCACCGTTGCTGCACACAACGCCTCGCGCAGCTCGCGGGCCTATGCCGAGATCCTCTTCCGCCGCTTCCACGGCAACTCCCCCAGCTTCGTCACCGCCTCGGGCGACCCCGTCAAGATGCTCCAAGAGGCCGATGCCGCGCTGCTCATCGGAGACCCTGCGCTGCTAGCGCTTGAGTCCCGCGCTCAGATCGAAGAGGCCGTCGGCCCCTGCCAGTGGCTCGACATCGCCCACGAGTGGCGCACCCTCACCGGGCTTCCCTGGGTCGCCGCCGTCTGGGCCGTCCGTCCGGAGTCGCTTGCCGCCAGCCATCTGACCGCAGCGCAGCTCACCGATCACCTCACCGGTTCACGCGACCACGGCCTCGCCCACATCGACGACCTCGTCCACGAGTGGACGCCGCGCATCGCCGTGCCTGCCACGACGATTCACCACTACCTCACCGCGAACATCCACTACACCCTGACCGACGACTGCATCCGCACCATCGAGCTGTTCCGCAGCTACGCCGCCGAAGATGGCATCCTCCCTCCGCTTCCCGACCTCCGCTTTCTCTAACTGCATCCCCGTAGTTTTTACCTGCTTTTATCGAGACTAGATCCCTCTCCGCAGCGTCATAGTCTTTATGACCCCAGCGAGCGCCACCCTATTCGTGGCTGACTCCGCGGCGCGAGCCGCGCTTAAGGTCATGGCGCCCACACAGCCGCGTTCGCCGCTGATGCACTTCCTGTTCACCTTTGGACCGCTGGGGCTATTCCTCGTCTCCATCATCGACTCGTCGTTCATCCCTCTGCCGATCCCCGGCGTCACCGATGTCATGCTCGTCCTGATGGCGGCGCGGCACGAGAACTGGCCGCTGCTGGTCGTCATCGCCTCGCTAGGCTCCGCCGTCGGAGGCTACCTCAGCTACCACGTTGGCAAATCCGGGGGGATAGCCTTCCTTGAAAAGCGTGTCCCCGAACGCGTCTTCCGGCTCGTCTGCGACTGGATGGAGCGGCACGCCATCCTCGCCGTCGCTCTTCCCGCCATCCTGCCGCCGCCGATGCCGCTCTCGCCCTTCGTCCTCGCGGCAGGGGCGCTGCGCATGTCGCAACGCAAGTTTCTCAGCGCCTTCATCATCAGCCGAACGGTTCGGCACATTATCGCCGCGGTGCTTGGCCTCTACTACGGACGAGCCATCCTTCGCCTCTGGGACCGCGTCTCCGAGGAGTACGCCATGCCGCTGCTCATCCTCATCTGGACCGTCATCCTTATCAGCTGCATCATCGCCTTCCGGCAGATCTACCGCACCGCGAAGGACGTCGAAGGCTCACGCAGCGTCCGCTCCGAGCGCAACACCACCACGTAACGCGCAGCCTACGCCGTCGCGCTCTTCACCTTCAGGGCAAATTTTCTTTTGTAATAGGCCGCGATCAGGACAATCGCAGGAATCCCCACCATCGAAGGCCACAGCCACACATACCACTGGTTCCCCAGAATCCGGGACAGCGTCACGGTGCTGAACGCCGACCACGCCGCAATGTAGCTTCCGATGAAGTTCCCGAGATGCCCGTACCACCAGAACATTTTTTCCTTCGGCTTCACAACGAAGGTGATCATCTGTCGCATCGCCAGGCTCATTCCGATGAAGCCGAAGATCACCCCCACCACGGGGATCACCTCGATCGACGCAGGGCGAAACCAGCTGAGCCATGCCAGCAGGGCGCTTGCCGCAAGGGTTACGATGCCTGCCATCCAGTCGATGAGCTTTGCGCTGCCGCCGCGTGCCAGTTCCTTCAGCCGCAGCACGCGATACCCCGCAAACGCCGCGTAGAAGCTGAAGACTGCCACCAGCGCGAGGAAACGCACCGGGAAGAAGAACGCCATCGGCAACGCGGTTGCGGCGACCGTTCCCATCGACCAGAGGTAGACCATCCCCCAGCGTTTATGCTGCTTTCCGCCCTTCGCCGTGGCCAGCGCCACCGGAGCCAGCAGGAACGACATCGCCCCCGCCGCAATGTGAATTGTCAGAAACGCCTTCACCCACAAGGGGTCCATCGCATGTCCATGCATCGCGTCACCTCGTCTATTCCCTGCGTTTTTTACGTGCCGATTTCTCCTGAGCCCTGCTCTCGATTGCGTCCAGCTCTTTCAAGGTCTTTCTTCCCCACTTCACCATCGCCTCGCTGTAGTGACGGCCATAATCGACCGTCATCAGCCAGAACTCCGCTCGCGGATCGTCGGAGTGTTCCTTGCGAATCTGCTTTGCTATCTCCCTGTAACGCTTCAGCGCCTGCTGCTGCCGCGTGACGAAGGACTCCACGCTCTCGCGGCTTGCGCTCACGGGGGCGTGGCCTCCGAAGAACAGCTTCAGCAGCAGCTCGTTCCTCGGGACCTCGTTGGCCGCCGGAACCTCCAGCCACTCCCGCACGCGATCTTCGCCCTTCGCCGTCAGCGAGTAGACGTTGCGGTCGGGATGCCCCTTCCTCCGCTCCGCCTTCTTTTCGACCAGCTTCTCTTCCGTCAGCCGTTTCAGTGCCGGGTAAATCTGCCCGAAGCTCTCGTTCCAGAAGTTCCCGATCGACCGCTCGATCGTCGCCCGCATGTCGTAGCCGGACATGGGAGCGATGCTCAGAATCCCCAGCAGAGCCTCTGACGTTGTCGTGCCTGTACCGTGTTTTCCGGTTTTTTCCTTCATATCTGTCAGATATATATCTGACAGATATGAAAACGCAACACAAATTATTCGGTTCCGTAAAAACAGCAAAATGACAAGGTCAAAAAAGAAAGAGCGAGCCCGAAGGCTCGCTCTCTTGTATCTCTTTTTAGAAGTCCGGCTTAGAACTCCCAGCGCAGTAGCGTGGCTCCCACGGTGAATCCTGCTCCCACACTGGCCAGCAGTACCAAGTCGCCCTTCTTCAAACGCTTCTCGTCGAGCGCCGTCTGCATCGCCAAAGGAATCGTCCCAGCCGTCGTGTTGCCGAAACGGTCGATGTTGATGACCACGTGCTCCTCCGGCAGCCCCAGCCGCTCCGCCGTTGAAAGGATGATGCGCTTGTTCGCCTGGTGCGGAATGAAGCAGGCCAGATCGCTTCCCACGACACCGTTGCGGCTCAACACCTTCTCGGCAGCCTCGGACATCTTGCGAACAGCAAACTTGTACACCGCCTGCCCATCCTGATGGACGTAGTGCATCTTCTGCGCCACCGTCTCGGCGCTCGCCGGATGCAGGCTTCCGCCTGCGGGCATATTCAGAGCCACCGCGCCGGAACCATCGATCTCGTGCCAGTAGTCGATCAGGCCGACCTCGCCCTCTTCACAGGGCTCCAGCAGAACCGCGCCAGCGCCGTCGCCGAAGATCACACAGGTCGTGCGGTCGGTGTAGTCGATGACCGAGCTCATCACGTCGGCTCCAATCACCATCACCTTCTTGTGCATCCCGCTCTCGACCAGCTTCGCGCCCACCTGCAGCGCATACGGGAAGCCCGAGCACGCGGCTGAAAGATCGAAGCCCCACGCGTTCTTCACTCCCAGCTTGTTCTGCACCAGGCAGGCCGTCGCCGGAAACAGCATGTCCGGCGTGACGGTGGCGACGATGATGACTTCAACCTCGCTGGCGTCGATGCCGCGCTTCGCCAGGCAGCACTTTGCCGCCTCGAACGCGAGGTCGCTGGTCGCCACGCCCTTGTCCACAAGATGGCGCTCGCGGATTCCTGTCCGCTCCACGATCCACTGATCGCTGGTTTCGACCATCTTCTCCAGATCGGCATTCGTCAACAGACGGGGAGGAACATAGGTTCCTACCGAAGAAATCTTTGCGCGCACCGCTGTCCGCGGCTTCAACGTCAGACTCAAACTACACCTCAATCCTGTGGGTTAGGACCAAACTTGCATTAACGCAACGATCATTATTCTCTTCCAAAGAAGACCCGCTGTCACTCCATGACGTTCGACTCCTCCCCGAAGACGCACCTGCCTGAGGTCTTCAGATCAACCATTCAGGATGTAGGCGGGAGAAGGAACTACCGAAATAACGTATGCGGAAGGCAGGAATAAAAGTGTACCGGACGACCTACTGCGCTATTGCGCGGAGAGCAGCATGGCTTCGTGAGGCATAAAAATGTACCGGGCGACCCACTGCGCCCGTAACAACCCGTTACCGTTGCTTCCTTCCGGACCTGGCGGGGTTGGCGGGATTACGTCGCGTAGGACCCGGCACACGTCTAATTCTAACACTCATTTCGGCTTGCAGAAATCCACCGAGGCCCCGTTCCAGCCTCCAAACGCCGTGGCTCTTTCCAGTTGTTCAGACTGGTTCTCCCACCATAAAAGCCCGATACATCCCTGATACTGAATCCGTGCCTTCTTCTCGAAGCTGGAACCGCATCGACGGAATCGACCTGCTGCGCGGCCTGTCAATCCTCTTCGTCCTGATGAACCACGTCAATATGCGGCTGCTCTCCGCACACGTCCCTTATATGAAGGGTCTTCCGCCGCAACTGGTTTACTCGCTGGTGTGGAATGGCCAGTTCGGGGTACAGATGTTCTTCGTCATCTCAGGCTTTCTCATCACCTCGACCAGCCTGCGCCGCTGGAGTGCGCCGGGCAGTATCTCCGTGAAGGACTTCTACCTCCTGCGCTTTGCCCGCATTGCTCCTCTGCTGCTTCTGCTGCTCGCCGTGCTGAGCCTCCTACACCTTGCGCACGTGAACGGATACGTCGTCTCCGCGAAGACCGGAGGGCTTGGCCGGGCGCTTCTCGCGGCCCTCACCTTCCACATCAACCTGCTCGAAGCGCGTCGCGACTATCTTCCTGCCGCGTGGGACATCCTCTGGTCGTTATCGGTCGAGGAGACCTTCTACCTCTTCTTCCCCTTCGTCTTCCGCGCCTTCAAATATAAGAGGCTGCTCATTCCCTTCCTCACGCTGTTCGTCGTCATCGGTCCCTTCGCGCGCATGAAGGCCTTCAACCCGAATCCTGTATGGCGCGAGTACAGCTACCTCGGAGGCATGGACGCCATCGCGCTCGGCTGCATCACCGCTCTCCTGCTCTCGAACCGCAGCCTTTCAAAGACTGCGATCCGCCTCTGCGGAGCCATTGGTGCTACTCTCCTCCTCTTCAGCCTGTGCTTTTCTATCAAGGCCTACGCATGGGGACTCGGAAAGAATGGCCTGAATATGACCGTGCTCGCCCTCGGCACCGCTCTCGCAATCACCGCCGCAACGCAGTCCTCGTGGAAGGCTCCCCGCTTTCTCAGCCCTCTGCGAAGGCTCGGACAGCTCAGCTACGAGATCTACCTCACCCACATCTTCGCGGTGATGAGCCTCTTTTCTCTCTTCCTACATTTCGGCAAACCACTGCGCGCCGTGCCTGCACTCTTCCTCGCAGCCATCGCCTGCGCCGGAGTTCTTGGCTGGCTCGTCTCCACCCTCTATGCCGAGCCGATGAACCGCTGGATTCGCCGCCGCTTCCACGACGACGCAGCCACCATCGGGGCCGCAACACCATCCTGAGCCTCCGCACGATTGGAACTCGACCACCGCAAGCGGCTACACTTCCACTCAGTTATCAAGAGGATCTACCCCGTGCCGAATCGATTTTCCAGGCGTGAGTTCGCCAAGCTTGCAGGCTCCGCCGCCCTCGTCCCCGCTATCGTTCCCGCCCTTGTCTCAGCCGAAACCTCCCCCAACCTTCACCCCAACGCTCCCGCGCCGCGCCATTTCCCGACCGGCTTTCTCTGGGGATCGGCCACAGCCTCCTACCAGGTCGAAGGAGCGGTGAAGGAAGACGGACGCGGCCCCTCGATCTGGGATACCTTCTCGCACACGCCCGGCAAGACCAACAACGGGGACACCGGCGATGTCGCAGACGATCACTACCATCGCTACAAAGAAGACGTGCAGATCATGAAGGCCCTCGGCCTGAAGACCTACCGCTTCTCCATCGCATGGCCGCGCATCTTCCCGCAGGGCACCGGCACGCCCAACCCCAAGGGCCTCGACTTCTACAGCCGCCTCGTCGATGAGCTTCTCGCCAACGGCATCCAGCCCTACTGCACCCTCTTCCACTGGGATCTCCCACAGGCCCTCGAAGACAAGGGCGGCTGGCAGTCCCGCGACACCTCCGAGGCCTTCGCCAACTACGCCGGATACGTCGCCCAGCACCTCTCCGACCGCGTGAAGCACTTCATGACGCTCAACGAGATGCGTTCCTTCGTCGATATCGGCTACCGCGACGGACGCCACGCCCCCGGCCTCACGCTGTCTCCCGCGAAGGTCAACCAGGTCCGCCACCACGCCGTCCTCGCGCATGGACTCGGCGTGCAGGCCATCCGCGCCCATGCGAAGGCAGGCACGAAGGTCGGTCTCGCCGAAAACGCCGAGACCTGCGTCCCCGTCATCGAGACGCCGGAGCACATCGCAGCAGCAGCCAAGGCCTACCGCGAGACCAACGCCGGATATCTCACCGCCATCATGGAAGGCCGCTACACCGACGCCTACCTCGCGCACGCCGGAGCCGACGCTCCAAAATTCACCCCCGAGGAGATGACCGCCATCGGCTCGCCCATCGACTTCGTGGGCCTCAACATCTACGCCCCGCACTATGTCCGCGCCGACGACTCCGCCGCAGGCTTCGCCTCCGTGCCCATGCCCTCGTCCTTCCCGCACATGATGAGCTCGTGGCTCAACACCGGCCCCGAGGCTCTCTACTGGGGACCGAAGCTGGCCTCGCAGCTCTGGGGCATCGGGGAGCTCTACATCACCGAGAACGGAGCCTCCGCCGCCGACACCCTCACCCCCGACGGTCAGATCTACGATATCGATCGCGTCATGTACCTGCGGAACTACCTTACGCAGCTTCACAGAGCCGTCAGCGAAGGCGTCCCCGTGCGCGGCTACTTCTGCTGGAGTCTGATGGACAACTACGAGTGGGCCGACGGCTATTCCTACCGCTTCGGAATCCACTATGTGGACTTCAAGACGCAGAAGCGCACGCCGAAGCTCAGCGCTCACTTCTACCGCGAGGTCATCTCCCGCAACGGCCTCGCGTAAAAACAGCTCATCTTTAAAAGTTAAGAACCAAGTTCACGCAACGACCGGACCATGCAATCGCCTGCACAGCTGCATAGTCCGGTTTTTCTGCGGAATTTGCGCGGCAGGCACTCTTCGCAGTAACTGAACCCCCGTCAATACTTCCGATTTCTCGCAGGGGAGAGCATTTCCCCTTGAGGGAAAAAGGTTTCCCATATGAGGAGCAGTTCGCGATTCAGCCCGGAAACTCTCCTCGGCTCGTCACAAAAATCCAGCCGCATTCCTATTTTGGGATTTCCAGATAGTTCGCGCTCTGCCTGCAAAACAGCGATTTTCTCCCGGCCAGCCCCGTAACTCACGTCACATCTGGGATTTATCAGACGTAATTTGGCACGCTACATGCATATAGATGTTCATCAGTAGCCTATTTATCTTTGACCAGGAGTTCCCTGCAGTGAAGAAGTTTTTATCATCTCTGGTAGTATTCTCCGCCCTTGCATTCATCCCTTCAGCAGCTCACGCGACCCCTATCAGCGGTCAGTTCTCCATCACCGGAGCCTCGGTTCAGGACACGGGAACTGAGTTGATCTTCAACCCCAGCACCATCAATATTGGCGCTGACAATACCATCACCGGAGACTTCCGGAACATTCTCAGCGCCGGGGAAACTGGCAACATTACTTCCCCCATCAACTATTCAAATTACCTGCCAGGAGATGCCTCTCTCATCTTCGGTAGCGGCAACTCCCTTCTGACCCTGACTTTGAACTCGATCTCCTGCTCGGTCAGTGGTCCCTTCAACAATTGCATTGGTGGCGGAGTTGTCGAGTCCGCGGATTCCGCTTACGATCCTACGGATGTCTCTCTGTTCTTCACGACAAACACCAATGGAATCGTAACCTTCCAGGCGACCGCCCTGAGCAATACCTCCGCTGTTCCGGAGCCCTCGACCCTCATGCTGCTCGGCACCGGCCTCGTCGGAGCTGCGGGCGCGCTTCGTCGTCGCTTGAACGCTTAATTCATCCCGCAATACATCCGGACCAGCACGATCGGTCCGGCAGCAACCTGCCTTACTGGCGTTCCCTTGCGGAGACTCCAGTAAGGCAGGTTGCTTTAACTCGCTGCTAACCCCCATAGCATCACTATTCCTGCGCTCCGCGAAAAATCTTGGTAAACTAGAAGGCTGTGGATTCTACGGCAACCATCGTATCTGGCCCCCTGAGCGAGGGCCCTGTGACCGAAACCTCCGGCGCTCGCCCGAAGATCGGCTTCGTCTCGCTCGGCTGCCCCAAGAACCTCGTCGACTCCGAGGTCATGATGGGACTGCTTCATTCGGCAGGTGGCGAACTGACCGCCAACGCCGAAGACGCCGAGATCCTGGTCGTGAACACCTGCAGCTTCATCGACTCCGCCAAGCAGGAGTCGGTCAACACCATCCTCGAGATGGTGCAGCATAAGCAGGCCAACGGTGGCCGCGCCCAGCGCCTGATCGTCGCGGGCTGCCTGGTCGAGCGTTACCGCGACGAGATCCGCAAGAACATCCCCGAGGTCGATGCGGTCGTCGGCACCGGCGAGCTTGAGGCCATCCTCAACGCCGCGGGCCTTGCGCCGAAGCCCCTCGCGCAGCCGGACTCGCCCTTCAACATCCTGACCCAGTCGCAGCAGCATTCGCTCGCCGCACGCGCCCACAGCGCCGTCCAGCAGCACTCGCGCCCTGAGGACTCCGCGCCACAGCTTCAGATCGAGCAGCATGCCGTTCCCAGCCGCCCCGAAGGCGACCTCCGCCAGCAGCAGGGCCGCTTCTCGCGCGACGCATGGGACGGCGCCACCGCCGCCCTGCCCGAGTATCTCTACAGCGACGAGACGCCGCGCATTCTCGCGACGCCCAGCTCGAGCGCCTACATCAAGATCGCCGAGGGCTGCGACCACCCGTGCAGCTTCTGCATCATCCCGCAGCTTCGCGGCAAGTTCCGCTCGCGCCGCCTGTCGTCCATCGTGTCCGAGGCGGAGAAGCTCATCGCGCAGGGCGTCCGCGAGATCACGCTCATCGGCCAGGATACGACCTGCTACGGCGAAGACCTCGGCCTGACTGACGGACTCGCGCAGCTTCTCGAAGCGCTGGCTGCGCTACCCGACCTCAAGTGGCTCCGCTTCCTCTATACGTATCCGAACAAGGTAACGACGCGCCTGCTTGAAACGATGGCGAAGCACGACAACATCGCGAAGTACCTCGACATTCCGCTGCAACACGCCAGCGCCAGCGTTCTGAAGACCATGAAGCGCGGAGGCAATGCGAAGATCTTCCTCGACCTGATCGAGAAGGCCCGCCGCATCGTTCCGGACATCGTCGTGCGCACCAGCTTTATCGTCGGCTTCCCCGGCGAGACGGAAGAGGACTACAAGGAACTTGAGGCCTTCATCAAAGCCGCGAAGATCGACTGGCTCGGTGTCTTCACCTACTCCGACGAAGAGGGCGCGAAGGCGTTCAACCTTCCTGCGGAGACGAAGGTTCCCGAGCGCACCATCCAGTCGCGACGCCGCAAGCTGATGAAGCTGCAACAGAAGATCAGCGCGAAGGCAAAGGCCGAGTGGGTTGGCCGCGAGGTCGATCTCCTGGTCGAGGGCGAGTCCGAGGAGACCGAACTTCTGTGGGAGGGCCGCACTATTCAGCACGCCCCCGAGATCGACGGCAAGGTCTTCATCAATGACTTCGGCCCCTACGAGGAGCTTGTGCCCGGAACCTTCTACCGCGCCGAGATCACCGAGTCGCACGACTACGATGTGGTCGCCCGCATTATCGAGTAACCGCAACATCTCTGCACAGAAACAAAGGAGGAGGCAAATGCCTCCTCCTTTGCACATCACAACTACAAACTAAGCGTTCTCGCGCGACCGCAACTCCTCGACGATCTCCGCTGCCGCCTTCCGTGCCTCGTCCTCACGATCCGGCGGGAAGCTGACTGCGCCCACGCGGGCATGTCCGCCGCCGCCGTAGCGCTCGCAGATCTCCGCGATGTTCGCCAGCTTCTCCTCCGGCAGCGTCGTCCACGGATTCGTCCCCACCGCCACCTTCGTCCGGAAGCTCGACTTGCTGAGCCCCACGTTGTACACGCCCTCGGGGAACAAGTAGTACGGGATGAACTTGTTGTATCCCTCGGTCGGATGGTCGGTGATGTCGAACGTAATCACCCCGCGTTCCATCGAAGCGCGCTCGCCGATCAGCTTCAGCGCGGCCTGGTGACGCTCCATCAGAGGCCCTAGAAGCTCCTGCACGAACGGCTGGTCGAGCACCTCCTGCAGCGGCATCTCGGTCAGCAGCGGGATCAGCTTCTTCCCCAGCGACTCATCCTGCGTGCTCTCAATCACCATCGTCAACTTCATTGCAGGCGCGGCCATCTCGACCGCAGACTTCGCGCTCTCGTACTTCGCGCCGTCCACGATGTCGGCCCAGTAGCGCAGTTCCGCAAGACTCTCGACGTTGAAGCCGAACTTCTTCGCCGCCACATCCAGAATCAGTCCTGTGCACGACGTGTAGTTCGGGTCGAAGAACTTCCGCATCGTCTCCGAGCCGTCGGCCTGCCCGCGCTCAAATTCCGCCTGATCTTCAGGCGTAAGAAACGCGCTCAGGTGATGATCGAACCACCATGTCACCTTCTTCGAGTCCGAATACTTGAAGTCGACGATGGCGTTATCGCCGTCGATGAACTCGCCGTCGTCAAACAGGGCGCCTGCGCGATGCACCAGCCCCTGGTAGGAAAAGTTCGTGTCCGCCTTGATGCACTCGCGATAGAAGCGCGTGAACACCGAAGCCGAGCAGGCTCCATCGAAGCATTTGTCGTGATAAAAAACCTTGCAATCCAAGTGGAAGCCCCCGTAAACGAACGCCTCTCGTGCCGCGCCCGAAGCTCTTAGAATATCCGCACTGCCCTCAGCCGCCAAGCCGGCGATCCCTGTGGAGCAGGCTGCATCTCGTATATCCTCTCTGAAACGCACGCAGTCCATCGCCGCGAGGTCCCCTTTGTCCGACGCTCCTCTCGATCCCATCTCCCACGAACCCAGCCAGCCGCATGAGGCCTCCCCCGTCCTCTTTGGCCCGCACGGTCTGCGCGCCGGTTGGAGCTTCCTGGTTGCCCTGGCAATCTTCATGACCCTGGTGTGGGGCTTTCACTCCATCCTCCGCGCCACCCATCTCGTCACTCCTCACGCGATGGAGCACACGCCCGGCCCGTGGCCTCTCTTCCTCTCTGAGTTCGCGGTCTTCCTCGCCATCGCCATCACCACCGTCGTCATGGCGAAGATCGAGCGACGCCCCATCACCGTCTACGGGCTCGGCGGTCCGCACAAGCTTCCTCGCCTCGTCCTTGGAGCTATCGTTGGCCTGCTGGCCATCTCGCTGCTTGTCTTCGTGTTGTTGAAGTCCGGCCTGCTCGTCATCGACCAGCGGCTGCTCCAAGGCGCAGAGGCCATTCACTACGCCCTGATCTGGATTCCCGGCTTCCTCGCCATCGGCTTCTTCGAGGAATACCTCTTCCGCGGCTTCTTCCAGTACACGCTGGCGCGTGGCTTCTCGGGCCTCGCCCGCTTTCTTCCCGGCTCGCCCGATCCTCACGCCACCGGCTTCTGGCTCGCGGCTCTGCTCGTCTCCTTCGGCTTCGGAGCCGTCCACGGCTCGAACCCCGGCGAAAGCCCTGCGGGCCTTGTCTGCGCGGGATTCGCCTCGCTGCTCTTCTGCTTCAGCCTGTGGCGCACCGGCTCGCTCTGGTGGGCCATCGGGATGCACGCGGCTTGGGACTACGGGCAGTCGTTCCTCTTTGGAGTGGCCGACAGCGGAACCTTCTTCAGCCATCGCCTTCTTGAAACGCACCCTGTCGGCGCTCCCCTGCTCAGCGGTGGAGCCACCGGCCCCGAGGGCAGCCTCTACTGCATTCCTGTGCTGATTCTCGTCGCGGCGGTGATTCACTTCACCCAGCCACCAACCGCGGCCGGCTACTCCGCGCAGATGCCCACCGCCTTACCGGAGTCGCCCTCTACGCTATCTTAAGATCGAGCTTGCTCTCTTCCAGATCCAGCTCGCGCTCCACCTTGCGCATCACATCGTCGCTGATCGACCCCTCGTCCCGCAGACGAATCAACGCGCGACGCTCCACCTGCAATGCTCCACGGGCCGCATGAACCAGCTCCTGATAGACCTCGGCCTTGGTCGCGCTACGCTCCTTGTCCTCGTCGTCTGAGACATCGGCTAGCCGATGCTCATAGCGATCGATCAGGTCGTCATACGCATGAGCAATGGCTTCGTTCTTCCCCGAGCGAGTCGCCTCAAGAAACTTCAGAGCATCTTCGAGCGCGATCCTGCGGGCCAGCCTCTCCTCCGGTTCGATACCGTGGTCCCCCGCCAGCCCCAGGGCGCGAATCACCGCCGGAAGCGTCAGCCCCTGCACTACCAAAGTCACCAGGATCACCGAGAAGGTCAGGAACAGGATCAGGTTCCTCGTCCTGAACTCCAGGCCGTTGATTGTCTCCGGAATCGAGACCGCAGCAGCCAGCGCAATGACACCGCGCATTCCGGTCCATCCGATCACGAAGGTCTCGCGGCCGCAGATCTGTTCCTTGTGCCCCTTCAGGCGAGCGACAAAGTTCGACACCTTCACCGCCGGAACCACCCAGATAATTCGCAGCGCAATCAGCATCAGGCTGAAGATGATGCCGTACTCCACCAGCGATACCATGCTGTAGTCCGTGATTCCGGCCAGCACATACGGCATCTGCAACCCGATCAGCAGGAAGACGATTCCGTTCAGCATGAACGTGATCGCCTCCCACCCGTTCCACACCTGCAGACGCACCGAGGGCGAGAAGAACTCCGCGCTCTGACGACTGAGGTAGAGGCCGCTGGCCACCACCGCCAGCACACCCGAAGCCTTCGCTTCCTCCGCGGCGAGGTACGCCGCATACGGAACGATAAGGCTCAACACCAGCTCGATCGGACCGTTGTCGACAAACCTCTCGAGCCTCGCAACGATCACGCCCAGCAGCAGCCCGACGCCGATGCCCCCCACGATCAGGTAGATCAGACGTACAACTCCCGTTTCCACCGTCGGAAGATCGCCGCTCTCCAGCAGCCCCAGACCGATCTCCAGCGCCAGCAGGCCGGTTGCGTCGTTCACCAGGCTCTCGCCTTCGAGAATATCCACGATCTGCCTTGGCAACCCCAGCGTCTTTGCCACCGAGGTCGCGGCAATCGCGTCCGTCGTCGCCAGCACCGCTCCCAGCAGGAAGCCCGACTTCCAGTCCAGCGCCGTAATAAAGCGCTCTGAAAACTCGGCCACGCCCCAGACCGTAAAGCCCACCAGCCCCACGGCCAGCAGGGAGATAATCACCAGGTTTTTTCGGAAGTCTCTCCACGAAACTGACCATGCCGCGTTGCACAGCAGCGGGGGCAGAAAGATCACGAACACAAGGTTCGGATTAAGAGGAATGCGCGGCATGTGCGGCACCAGACTCAGCACCAGGCCAGCCAGCACCAGCATGATCGGGTACGGCACCTTCAGCTTGTGAGCGAGCACAGCAAACCCCGCCACCATTATCAGCAGCAGCAGCACCACTCTCTCGATAACATGAAGACCGACGACCGATTCCACCCGGCCCTCCTCATTCCTCTTTTAATTCACCGGTAAAGCACCAGTAAAACAAAATTGCATCTTCCTGTCGCTACCAGACCGTGCACAGAGCATGAAACTTCCCCTCATCTCCTGCCCTCCCCCAACCATTTAGACTCGGCATTAACACATGAGCTTTTCCAACTCCAACGAGCCCACCCTGATCCCGCGCCGCGACCCCACTGGCGAGCGGAACTCCTCTTCGCCGCTCCGTTTTCTGCCGAAGCACTTTACGATTATGGTCTCGGTTCTCCTTATCCTCGGGCTTACGGCCTTCTTCGCCGTCCGCAGCTTCGTGCATCACGCCATCACCGCATCGCTTCCCCAGATCGATGGCAGCCTCTCCGTCCCCGGCCTCTCCGCTCCCGTCGCTGTGCAGCGTGACCATCACGGCGTCCCGCATATCCGCGCCGCCTCTCTCGACGACCTCATCTTCGCGCAGGGCTTCGTCACCGCGCAGGACCGTCTCTTCCAGATGGACCTTCTCCGTCGCCACTCCGCTGGAGAGCTGGCCGAGGTGCTCGGTCCCAGCCTTCTCGACCACGACCGCATCCAGCGTGTCCTGCAGCTTCGCTCCACCGCCGACCGCGCCCTCGCCACCATTCCCGCGGAGCAGCGCCGGTTCCTCGAGGACTATGCACGCGGCGTCAACGCCTCCATCGCCGTCCAGCGCCCGCATCTTCCCGCCGAGTTTCGTCTTCTGGGCTACAAGCCCGCCCCGTGGACCGCGCGCGACAGCCTCCTCGTCGGACTGGTGATCTTTCAGGACCTCAGCAACTACTTTCCCACCAAGCTCAGCCGCGAGCTGATTGCCTCGCGCCTCCCGACGGAACTGGTGGCCGATCTCTACCCAGTCGGCTCCTGGCGCGACCACGTTCCCGAGCGCCCCGTCGTCGATCTCACCGCACCGCAGGAGCTTCCGGACATCCCACTCGACGAGTCGCAGGTTGGCGCCGTTCGCCCGCGGACGGCTTCGCCCGCCGATGTTCTCGCTCTCTCTCAGGCCCTTGGCCCACCGTGCGACTCCTGCACCTCCGGATCGAATAACTGGGCCGTCTCCGGAGCACGCACCTCTTCGGGCAAGCCTCTGCTCTCGAACGACATGCACCTGGCCCACAGCGTGCCGGGCATCTGGTATCAGGCCGACCTCGCCGCCCCTGCGCCCTCTGGAGACTTCCACGTTGCCGGAGTCTCACTGCCCGGCGTGCCCTTCATCCTCGTCGGTCATAACAATCACATCGCATGGGGATTCACCAATCTCGAAGCTGACGTGCAGGACGTCTTTATCGAGCATCTGCGAGGCTCCGGCCCCTCAGCCGAGTACCAGTCCGCCGACGGCTCCTGGCACTCCGTCCTCCACCAGACCGAGACGATCCGCGTGCGGGGCAAGTCTGACATCACCCTCGACGTCACCTCCACGATGCACTCAGGCATCCCGACGCCGGTCATCTCACCGCTGTTGCCGTCGGAGAAGCGCACCCTCTCCCTCCGCTGGACCGCCTACGACCCCGCCGCTCTCGCCGCGCCCCTGCTCCAGATCAACTCCGCGAGCGACTGGCCCAGCTTCCTCAATGCCTTTATGACATTCGGTGGCCCCTCGGAAAACGTCGTCTACGCCGACGATCAGGGCCACATCGGCTACCACGCCGTCGGCTTCATCCCCATCCGCAGCAATCCGTCTCCTGCTCCGGTTGCGCCGCCACAACCCTCACCTGCCGCGCCAGGAGAGGTCCCCGAGCCTGCCGCAGTACCCTCGGGTAGCTACATCAGCCCCGTCCCCGTGGACGCCGTCACCGGCCACTACGACTGGACCGGGTACGTCCCCTTCTTCCAGCTTCCACAGTCCTTCGATCCCCCCGGAGGCGTGCTCGCCACAGCTAACGCCCGCGTCACGCAGGAGGATTCGCCCTACACCCTCACCCTCGACTGGGCTGCTCCCTATCGCAACGAGCGCATCTGGAAGACTCTTCTCAACCGCGAGCATCTCACCCCGGCTGACATGCTCAAGCTCCAAACCGACGTCTACTCCGACTTCGACCACGACGTCGCGCAACGCTTCGCCTATGCCATCGACCACTCCTCTTCGAAGGACAAGCGCCTGCACCAGGCCGCCGATCTTCTCCGCAACTGGGATGGTCAGGTTAAGGTCGACTCCGCCGCCGCTCCCATCGTCAACTCAGCCGTAGATGCTCTCTGGCAGCTTCTGCTGGAGCCGCGCCTCGGCTCGGAGGCGCACGCCGATGCACGCGGCCACACAGTTCCCCTGTGGAAGCTCTACACGTGGAAGTCGAAGAGCTACGCCGCCGAACAGATCATCACCCACACGCCCGACCGCTGGCTTCCTCACGGCTTCGCCAACTGGAACGAGCTTCTCGCCGCAGCTGTCCTTCGCGGACTCGCCGCCGCGCACGCGCCCGGCGATCTCTCGCGCTGGAAGCATGGACAGGCCTATCCATTACAGATCGAGCATCCCATCCTCTCGCGCTCGCGCCTTCTGCGAACCTTCCTCAATCTCCCGCTCGGCCCCGGAACCGTGCCGCAGAGCGGCGACGGCACCACGATCAAGCAGGTAGGCCGCAGCTTCGGGCCCTCCGAGCGCTTCACCGCCGACCTCGCAGACCTCGACCGCTCCACCCTGAACCTCGTCCTCGGAGAGTCCGGCAACCTCGCCAGCCCGTACTTCATGGACCAGTGGAGTTCCTGGTATCAGGGCACGACGCTGCCGATGCCCTTCAGCACCTCGGTCGTGAACGCCGCCACCCAGCACACCCTCACGCTCACCCCTCAGTAAGGATGAGCGTGAGGGGTGACATCGTCCCGTAAAGCGCGGACAACTCCCTCATTGCTAAACTGTTACCACGAAGAACGATCAATCCTGACCTCCCCGGCCAGTTACCCAAGGAATCGCGCATTCGCATGAAATCGAAGCAGTCTATCCTCCGCAGCACCCTCCTCCTGATCGCCGCCCTCACCACAACCGTCGCAAAGGCCCATGCTGCCGTTCCGTGCGATGCTCCGTGGATGCACCCCGGCGGCCAGTTCGTCATCACCTCGTCGCCCGCAGGCCGCAGCTACACCTTCGATGTCCTCAGCTTTCAAAAGCAGGACAGTGACCACTGCTCCGGCTCCATCCGCACTACTGCGGCCTTCAACTTTCAGGGAAGAACCATGGAGAGCAAGAGCCTCTTCCACCTGACGCTTGCCGACGGCGTCGCTGACCTGAAGCCGCAGGAGGACGCCGACGGAACCCTGACGGGCAAGGTCGGAGCCTCCACCCTCAACGCCGCAGTCTCGCAGCAGCTCAGCGGCTTCTTCTCCTACGCCGGGGAGATCAAGCAGGCCGGGCAGACCCTGCCCGCCACTACCGCGCACGCCGCGGTCAGCGGCAACACCGCGACGAACGGAGCATCGACCGGCCAGTTCGCCGCGCCCGACATGAGCTACGCCACCACCGAGCGGCACGTCGGCCAGCAGGAGGCGCTCGACACCCCCGCAGGCAAGCTCGACTGCTGGCCCGTCAGCTACGACCTGACTGAGAAGAGCGGAGGCATCACCTTTCATGGACGCACCCTTCCCAGCTCCGAAAACACACTCGGGATCGTAGACCACTACTGCCCCGCCATCAATCTCGTCATGCGCAAGGACATTACGAGCGATGGCAAGCTCGTCACCCAGACCGTCACATCCATCAAGTGATGTGACGGTCGCACCGTCCCCTTCGCGAAAGCAACTTCATCGCGAACAATTTCTCCTCCCAAAGCCTTTATCCTTACCCCATGCCCCGAGACCGACGGCCATTCCTGATCCTTCCTCTGGCCGCGCTCATCGCCGTCGCACCGCTGCTCCTCCGGGGCTGCTCCTGCGGGCACGACTTCGACTTTCACCTCATCAACTGGTTCGAAGCCGCCCGCCAGCTCGCGCACGGAACCTACCCGCACTGGGCCTTCACCCCAGCATGGAACGCGGGTGAGCCCCGCTTCATCTTCTACCCTCCGCTCTCGTGGGTGCTCGGCTCGCTCCTCGGACTCGTCGTGCCGTGGACGTGGACTCCCATCGTCTATACGTGGATTGTTCTCACCGCCGCAGGACTTTCGCTCTACACCGTGGCCCGCCGCTATGCCCCGCCCAACGCCGCACTGGTCGCAGCGGCTGTTTACCTCACCAATCCCTATACCCTCTACACCGCCTACGAGCGCACTGCCTACGCCGAGCTTCTCGCCGCCGTCTGGCTCCCCCTCGCGCTCCACTCCGTTCTGAAGCGCCGCATCACCCTCACAGACGTTGCCATCCCGGTCGCGCTTCTGTGGCTCACCAATGCCCCCGCCGCCGTGATGGCCTGCTATGCGATGGCCCTCATCGTTTTCGTTCGCCTCGTGCGCTCCTCGGAGCATCGCGCTGTAAACGCTGCAAGCTCTCTTGGAGGAGTTCTCCTCGGCCTCGGACTCGCCGGGTTCTACCTCATCCCCGCCGCGTGGGAACGCCGTTTCGTCCAGATCGACTTCGCCATCCTTCCCGGCCTTCGTCCGTGGGACAACTTCTTCTTCCAGCACACCTCCGACCCCGAGCACGACCTCGTCCTCCGCGCTGCCTCCTTCGTCGCCATCGTTATGATTAGCCTCACGGCTCTTGCCCTTCTCCGCGCCTGGCGAACGAGCAGGATCACTCCCCCGTCGCCTGAAGCCGTCATTCTGAGCGCAGCGAAGAATCCCGGTATTTCGCCCGAAGCGACACAAACGCCCGGGTGCCCCATCCTTTCCGAAGGAAAGGGTGGGATGAACGCCGCTCCTACCGCCACACTCCTCCCTCTGACAATCCTCACCCTCGCCATCGTCTTCCTGCTCACGCCACTCTCCACCCCGCTCTGGCGCTACCTCCCGCAGCTCCGCTTCCTGCAATTCCCCTGGCGCTTCCTCGCGGTCATGGCCGCCGCCTTCGGCATCGTTCTTTCATTCATCCTCACCAATATCCGCCGAGCCGCGCTCACAGCCTTGCTCGCCGCTGCAGCCCTCACCATCCCCAGCTACCTTGCCTTTCGGCAGCGTTGCTATCCCGAGGACACGGTCCCGGAGCGCCTCGCCGTCTTCCGCGCTGCCAACCCCGGCACCGACCCCACCGACGAGTACACCCCCATCACCGCCGACAACGACGCCCTCAGGCAGTCGAACCCCGGCTATTGGCTGGCTTCCCCCCCGCCCGCCCCCCCCCCCCGCCCCTGCCCTCCGCACCCCCCCCCCCCCCATCCCCCACTCCACCCCCCCAGCCCGCTGCCCCCACACACCCCTCCCCCCCACTC
>JAAVVA010000009.1 GCA_018449715.1 Acidobacteriaceae bacterium dw_441
GTGGCCCAATGCCTCTCAGTCGGGCTGGTGCGCGGAGACCAGCTAACGGTCGATGGGACCTTCGTAGAGGCAAACGCTTCCAAGGAAAGCCGTATTCCGCGAGAGCAGTTGGCCGAGGCTGCGCAGGTCAACCGAACGGTGCGTGAGTACCTGGCTGAGTTGGAGATGCAGAACCCAGTCGAGGAGCCGACGCATAACCAGGACAAGGTGTCGACCACTGATCCAGACTCGACCTATGCGACCAAGGGCGGCACGCCGGCTCGTATGGGTTATTACAACAATTACCTGGTCGATAACGACAGCTGTATCGTGGTGGGCGTGCAAGCGACAGGCGCTCGCTTGAGTGAGGAGTCCCGAGCCGCAGAGGACATGATCAGTCGCTTCACCCAATGGCAAGGAAGAAAGCCGGAATCGATCGCTGCCGATGCAAGTTATGGTAATGGGGAGTTTTTGCAGTGGCTGATGGACCGAGAGATCAAGCCGTACATGCCCACCAGGGATGCTGTCGGGCGGACGAGAAGTCTGTTGTATGGTCCGGAGTCCTTTACCTACTTACCAGAGAACAACAGCTTCATCTGTCCCGCAGGCCAGCAGTTGAACTATGGTGGACGCAACGAGAGGAATCGCACCTTCGGCTATATCGGAACTCGCAAGAAGTGCGGTCCATGCGAGCAGAGATCCCAGTGCACGACTGGACCGTTCCGGTATCTTGCAATCCATATGAACGAAGCAGCTCGCCAGCGAGCGCGAGATCTCCGAACTGCACCGGAGTTCGCGCAGGCACAGCGACAGCGAAAGAAGGTCGAGGCGCTCTTCGCAGAACTGAAGAGTCACAGCCAAATCGGCCTCCATCGGCTCCGGCTCCGCAGGTTGAAGTTCGTACGAGAGCAGTTCTTCCTGGCGGCCACTGCCCAGAACATCAAGCGACTCGTCCGGTTCCTCAACCGACCAACGATGTCACCGGTTCCCGCCACTTCATAGCGGTAAGGGCCATCCCGACTAACTCAACTCCAGATCTCAATCTCCGAAATCGCAAAACAACATCGACTTTTTCAACACCCACAGGGCAATGCACTCATCGAG
>JAAVVA010000010.1 GCA_018449715.1 Acidobacteriaceae bacterium dw_441
CGAGAACAGGGGTGGGTGTTGAAAAACTCGGTACGAATCGGCTGATCGTCATGAAATCTATGTGGCAATGTGAGGAGATTGGCAGCATAGTTTGAGCATGCTTTTGGTGATCATCCTTATCGGAGGATTAACGCTCATGATGGGTCAGCATACCCGCTCTGAATCGCTGTTCTACTACTTCCGACTGGAAGATCAAGTTCCAGAAAACCATCTGCTGCGGTTAGTGGATAAGCACATCAACTTCGATTTCTTACGCGAGCGCCTTAAGGACAGCTATAGCGAAACTGGGCGTCCATCCATCGACCCCGAGCTCTTGATGCGGATTTTGCTGATCGGTTATCTGTACGGCGTCGGCAGTGAACGCAAACTCGTCGAGGAACTGCGGATGCATCTTGCCTGGCGCTGGTTTACAGGTCTTGGCTTCGATCAGGAAGTACCAAACCACTCCACGTTCTCGAAGAATCGACACGGACGCTTCCAGGAATCGAAGGTGTTCGAGCAGATGTTCGAGGAAGTT
>JAAVVA010000002.1 GCA_018449715.1 Acidobacteriaceae bacterium dw_441
ACAGTTGAGATTAGCCTGAAACGAAGTGAGAAATATTTTAGATTCGGCCTATCCGAAACGGCATTGTGTATTAGCGAGATCGACAGCGAGAATGATGGTATGGGATTTCTTTACATTCTGCAAAACGGACTCGAGCATGTCCCTCTGGATCTGCACAAGATCGGGCATTGCAAGGACTTTAGGGGCCTCACAAATAGACCTAAGCAACTAAGAACCACGGGAGTAGTTGGAGAGTTCGCGTTCAAAGCTATCTGGGAGATAGAACCAGAGATCGATATTAGAGAAGTCGAGGATGCTGTCCATCTCAAACTACGGAAGCGTCGAGAGGCACGAGACCGTGAGTTCTTCCAGGGGCCACTCGATGCTCTCGTTTCTGAGATTTGGAATGTCTTGCAATACATGGAGATCGAGGCATCTTTGACCCAGATTGAGGCTTTGTTCGCTGGACAACATCGCAGCGAGTCATCCAGTCAATATGAACAAATGGTTGCATCGATCGATGCAAAACCTAGTGCGAGCGTGACTGAGCCTGAAGAGATGGATGATGGCGCACAGGAAGACTACGATTTCTTTGGGTCGATGAGGGAACAAATCGACGCTCCCGTTGAAAGGTTCGACGCCGAATCACCCTATCGCTCATGGGACGCTTTCGATCTCCAGTACGGGATGACCAGAGACCACATGGCATGGTGTCGAGCGGTGTACTGGCTCTCTACCATCCTTGCAGACGAATTTTGGCACATCTCCTTTGGTCTTTCAGGGCTTGGACTTTTCGACATCCAATACATCCCCGGCCCAGCAGAAGCGGCGAAACTCGTCGACTTCGAGGCATGTCTTGCAGCGCAGCAAAGCGCGTTCGCCGAACTGTCCAGAGTCGGTTCGGGACATCTGTTCCTGTTGAACTGGACACCGAGGGAAAACAGCTTTAGCCGCCTTGCCCCTGTGCATCCCTTCCTCTGGCGTGGCGATGCTGACGGCCAAGGCATCGGGCGCGTCCAGACAGAATATGGGTGGGAGATCGGTCTGAAGGAAGGACGCGGCTATAGGTATTTCGGGATTTCTCGACCTTTGCCTTTGGAGCTTTCAGAAAAGGTCATGGACCCGGCCCTCAAGGTGTGGACTCGGGTCATCTGGCAGCTGCTCCATTGCGACAACGGTCTCCGGAATGCCTGGAATCTTCCGATGCCGGAGAGTGCGGAGGCCCCGACGCGTATGTCTCAAGTCCTCTCACTACTCGCTGATTCCGGATATCATTTCTCCGATGTTCAGGCCAATGCGGTCGCCTCTATGTGGACCAACCGTCTCGAACTCAGGAAGAGCGGAGACCGACTGGATGCGGAACGAGAAGACCGGTCCCACGAATACGCGAACGAAGGCCTCAGCGCGTTAGAAGCTCTCCTAGATGCCGGACTGAACAACAACGAAGAGTTGTCGGCAGACGATCTCAAGCTGCTCGAGCGCGGGAAGAGAGGCTATTTCCTCGATACCGAGTTTCACGAATTTCAGCAAGTCATCGGCAGAATAAAACCGTGGATCCAGTGGTTCAATCATTCTGATACCCGGAAACAGATCAAATCAGATCTGGCCATACAGAAGTTCAATCGACGCGACGAGGCAGTTCTGCAATGGCTTAGAGAACAGATTCGCAAAAAGCGCAGGTCCGACCAGTTCTGACAGATTCACTGTTGGCATCCCCTGTAAACATAAAAGGGACTGCTACCAAGATGTCTTTCCCAAAACGACTGCCAATATCGAGTGTGAGAATCCATCAAAAGAGACAGTTAATCTTGTCGTGACAAAACCTATGCTGGTATATTTACAAGTATAGGATTTATCACATGATTGCCACCCAACGAACTCGCGCTCTCGATCTCCTAAAGGCCAGAGGAATGCTTCGTCTTAGAGACTTTATCGCTGAGGACATCGAGCCGGAGACGCTGGCGCGGCTGGTCAGAGAGAAGCAAGTCCTTCGCCCCGCCCGAGGGCTTTATCAGCTTCCAGATACTCAGATCGAAGCGGCTTATATGCTTGCCGAGGCTGCCGTGCTCGTACCTAAAGGAATTGTCTGCCTCATCTCAGCTCTCCAATTCCATGAACTGACGCTCCAGATGCCCTCCGCCGTGTGGATGGCAATCGAACGCACCGCATGGCGGCCAACGATCAGCTATCCTCCCATTCGATTTGTTCGGTTCAGTGGATGGGCGATGACCGAGGGCGTGGAGCGGTATCCCATTCAATCCCGCGAAGTCCCGATCACAAACCCTGCGCGAACCATCGTGGACTGCTTTCGATACCGCAACAAGATTGGCATTGACGTAGCCATAGAAGGGCTGCGCGAAGGTATTCGACATCGTAAATGTACGTCGGATCAGCTCTGGCAATATGCGGAGAAAGCGCGGGTCTGGACGGTAATGCGTCCCTATGTCGAAACGGTGGTATCCGATGCCGCGTGAAACTCGGAATGTCGGTGCTTCGGTACGGGCCAGGCTTCTCGCTCGCTCACGAGCGGAAAGCTCTGATTATCAAATCCTTCTGACACGATATGCGTTGGAAAGACTGCTCTATCGGCTCAGTGTCTCCACACACAGCGAACGCTTTATTCTGAAAGGCGCATTGCTCTTTGTGACATGGCTTCCCGATCCATTCCGGCCAACGCGAGACTTGGATCTACTCGGCTATGGAGCTAGCACCCCGGAAGCACTCGCCGACACCTTTAAAGCGATATGCTCAACTCCTGTTCCTGACGATGGCGTGACGTTTGACGTTGAGGGCATAACGGCTGCACCGATCCGTGAAGACATTGAGTATGGTGGGGTCCGAGTCCGTACCCAGGCAATCATCGACGGCGCACGAATCCCCATTCAGGTAGACATTGGCTTTGGGGATGTCATCACACCGGGGCCTGTCGAGATCGACTACCCTGCTCTCCTCGATTCCCCAGCGCCGCATCTTCGCGCTTATCCGGTCGAAACCGTAATTGCGGAAAAGTTCAACGCTATGGTGACGCTGGGGATTGCCAATAGTCGGCTCAAAGACTTCTATGACCTTTGGCTGATCTCCCGAACCTTTGAATTGGATCGTGCTGCTTTGTTCGCTGCTGTGCAACGAACCTTTGAGCAACGGGAAACTCCCATGCCAACTGATATACCCACAGGCTTGACGGATCAATACGGGGAGCAGTGGGGTGCGCGGTGGAAAGCCTTTCTCCAGCGCGAGCACATGAACGCAGCGCCGAACGACCTGCTTACGTTGATCGCAGATTTGCGTAGCTTCCTGGTTCCATTGACGACCCCATCCAGTACAGACTCCTACTGGACTTCTGGCGGGCCTTGGTCAATCCGCAGGAAGTAGTATCGGGCGAGCCTACAACGCCAAACAACGAAGCCCATGTATTTACGTGGATATAATTCCGCACATACGATTCAGGCGTAAAACTGAATTAATCAGGGTCCAGGAAGTATTGCGGAGGCTTCTCATATATCTGAGCAAGCTGAATGAGTTCAAACACTTCGATACTGCGCTCGCCGGTCTCGCATTTCGACAGAAAGGAGTGCGCCCTTCCCAGACGTGCGGAGACTTCGCGCTGCGTCAACTCTGCCTCTTCGCGTGCAGAAATCAGCTTTTGAAGAAATCGGTCGTAGAGAGCCTGATGGGGCGTAGTTCTCCCCTTCCGCGAGATTCGAGTCTCAGGCTTCTTCTGCTTCACCTTTCAAGTGTGGGTAACGCTTGACGAATCCCCTAATAAGGGACAATCTGGTTGCACCGAATCCTTCCCATGAGGTCAATATGCCAAGAGAGTATGTGGAATGCACCGAAATAGCGGGTAAGACAGTCAAAACGCTCAAGGTATATGAGGATGCCCTAGATGGCTGCGAAACAGTGATCGAGTTCACAGATGGGACAACCTTCTCAAGCTCGGTTACTTATCAGCCAGTGGTGAAAGCAACACTATTCCGTGGCGGCGTTGGTACTCCCCAGGTCCTCCGCGACTACGAACTGTAGAGATATTCCCCTCCGATCCAGCGTCGTCATTCCAAAAAGGAATGACGCTCTCCCCAAAAGTCATTGGACGTTTCTTCAGCGCACCCTTAGCGTTGCGCCTAGCTGACAACACCATGTCAGCGGAGGTGCATATATGCTCAGAATCCGCCGCCGAATCCGGTTGGAAATGCCTCTCAATCGGTCGTCCAATTCGCTTACCAATAATCAGCTACAACCCTTTTCCAAACACCCCCTACTTCGTGCAATGCGTGTGATGGGGCCAACCCTTGTTGCGCTCACCTTCGCGGGCGTGGTTCACGCCCAGGGAACGATGGATTTCTCAGGAGCACAAACGCTCATGGGAACCTTCAAGACCTTTGCCATTTACGCGGGCGCTGTCATCTGCTTTGGCGGACTTATCTTCGCCGGAATACGGATGATGAGTGGCCGTTTTCAGGATGCCATCCCCGGCCTATTCGGTGCGCTGTTCGGTGCAGGCGTACTCGGATGGGGCGCGGGCTGGATTGGCTTCGATCATGGCTACGCCGTGACCTCGCACAGTTCACAAGGGCTGACCTCAGAGCGTGTGCTGGTCAACATGGATACGGAGGTTCACCCGGAGTTAATCAGTACGCGCTTTGCGTATGTCTCCGTCTCGCGGGCCTCGCATGACGCGCAGATTTACACCAATGATGCGGGTTCGCTCGCGGAAAGCCTCAGTAGGGATGTCACCAAGGCTTCCGCGATTGATTTCAGCAAATATCAGAGGCCGCCTGCGGGCGTGGGATTAGAGCAGACTTCGATAGTAAAACGAATGTCTGTTCCTGGCTTTGGTTTATCCCTTTGATTGAGCTTGCTCATAAGCAGAACTCAAAGTGTGGTCTTTCATGATGGGGCATGACGGCCAAATCTGTTGCACCATCATCGTGTGCGTCTTCGCACGCGTCACCGCGACCATGAGAATTTTCCTGCTGCGGCGATAAGGTGATGTATCTCCGCGCCAGACAAAATTTGAAACCAATTTCTGTCCGTTATGCGATTCGCGGCGCAACACGATGACGCCATCGAACTGCTTACCTTTTGCCTTATGAATGGTCATGACTTGGATTCCATCAGGGTCATCTATGCCATCAAGGATCAAATCCTGTGTCAGAGCTGCGTCCAGTGCCTCACGAGCGCGGCTATATGTTTCGGTTGTCTCCCACGCAGAACTCAAATTGGCACTGATGCGCTTCCCTCGATTGAAGGCAACGAGATAATCCAGGTGCTGGGCCACTGTGATCAACATTGGTTCACCAGAGGCTCTCAGCGTCTTCTTGGTGAATGTCCAATCCTTTGCGGGATCTCCAGTGAAAGCAGTCGTTTTGAGGGTAGCGAGCACGATACGAAGTGCCGCAACCTGTCCTGCTGTGCTGATTTTTCCTGTCTTGCACTTTGCGACCCATCCGAGGAGTTGCTTAACCGCAGAACTTGCCCCTGCCGCCTTCTTCAGATCGCAAAGCAACATCAGCGCTTCGGCAATTTGGCTTGTTTCATCAATGCCTTCACGAGGTTCTAAAAGGTACGCGGCAAACCGCGCGGCGAGGCGCGCTTCGTCTTCGTCGAACATTAACTTATGCGGTACGGGTTTGGTTGCAGAGTTTAGGCTTGCGGATACTTTCGCGGCTTCGCTACCAGACGGCACAAGGATCGCAATAGTCTTGGGCCAATTCGTTGTTTCGTTCCGTACTTGCCGTTTCAAACACCCCAAGGCTTTTCTCAAAGTTTGTCCGAGATCGGTCGCCCGATTGAAAGAAAGTGTAGACACTCCCCTATATCCGCCACTTCGCGTTCGACCAGCTAAGATGTCCTGCCCAAACTCGGCAATCTGAGACCCTGGACTCCGCATATTTTCCGAACCGAGGTTAATTTTGGTGGGCTGCAAAACCGTCTTAATTGCTTCTATCCGCTCCGGTCCTATGCCCGGAAGGTGATCGAAGATTTGCTGTTCCAAATCAGCAAGACATATTACCTGCGTTGAATCGGCGAGAAGTTCAATACAACGCCATGCGTCTGGGCCGGTATCTTGGGCTTCATCCACGATGACCAATGGAAATCGTTCAGCAATAAGTTCCCGAATCAGCAGACTCTGAGATAAAAGGCTTGCGGCTTTTGGCGCGAATAAATCAAACGCAATCAGGCCCTCGGATGCGAACAGGTTCTCCCGTTCTTGCAACCAAGCAGCCCATTTCCTAGGCTCTTTGTCCCTCTTAATTCCGCCGTTGCGTACACGCTCATCTTGTGGCATCAGGATGCGGATTGTGCGTGGAGTGCCAAGCAAGTAGGAATGCGTTTTTAATAAATCCCAGAAGAATGAATGAAATGTTTGAACATTGAGCAGTGTCCGATTATCCCGTGATAGTTGTAGTCGTGAAGCCTGCACGATACGAGCCACTGCCGCACGAGAAAAGCTGAGAAACAAAACCGATTGGCCTGGTTCCAGCCCTCTTTCAATACGCACAAGTGCTTTCTTGAGCGCGATAGTTGTCTTCCCGCTCCCTGGCCCGCCGACTACCATTGCATGACCATCACAATCAAGAAGTTTTTGGCGTTCTGTGCAAATCTTCATGGCGTCTGCGCTGATGCCCCTGTCGCTGGCGTCACAACTGGGAGCGGGAAATAGGTATAAATTTTCTTCAAAAACTCAACTGCTGTTGTCGGTCGTTCAGATGACTGGCATTGTTCTAAAAGCCGGGCAGACCAACCAGCTCCCTTCGTGGATGACAGCACATTAACAATTAGTTTCTTAATTGCGGCATCATCAGTAGGCAATGTCGTTGGGATTTTGTAATGTGCAGCATCTACGCCACTATCCAGCAAATCTTGCAGAAATGCCCGCAATCGCGTGACGGGCACTTCGGCAGCCAACATCTGCTCGAACCCTTTGTACTTATGCTCCTCATTCACATCAAGCACGGCGGCGAACTTAGCTTTTTCAGTCGCATCGCGCTGCTTCACATCGTAGAAGCCAAATGTCTTTAGACCAAGGGCCTGAAAGAATTTAGCAAATTTGGGAATTTGGCTGTCGCTCTCTGCGTCGAAGATCGAAACACCCGCGAGGTCAAGTGGGTTCAAAGCTGAGTCTTCGCCCTCTAGGCATCTCGCCAGCACTGGTAATGCGTGGTATTCCGTTGATCCCTCAACAATGATGACCCCTTTGCCCAACATGCACTCGGATAACCCACGTCGAGAGTATCGTTTGTAGTCGTTTTCCTTGAGGCCCGTAGCATCGGCGACACACATCGCTTCTAGCTTCCCAGAACCGGCGCGGGCGAGCAGGAATGTGTTTTCTGGAGTGAAGCGCTCGATGACATAAGGAGAATGGGACGTGACGAACGCCTGCTTGGTGTGTGTCAAAAGATAATCTGCAATGCGCCGTTGCGTGTGCGGCTGCACTGTAATTTCCGGTTCTTCCATTGCGAATATTACGGAATCAGGTTTCAACTCAGCGATGAAGGAAAGCAGTGCGAGTACCAGAGTATTCAGTGTGCCCGTTCCCGCCTGTTGAAACGGAACTGCCTCTTGGTCGTCGCGCATCGCCAAAAAGAACGCCATCGTTTTGCGTAAATGCTCACGAGTTAGTTGTGAGACGTAGAGCTTTGTCTTCCGCCCCGCCTTACTCGCAGGCACATAACTCGAAAGTCTCTCTTCAATGGCCGTTAGAACCGGCTCCAATTCAGCAGCATCATTCTCAATGTCCAGACCTTTCAGACGAGAAATAGTTTGCTCCCACAGTCCGGTGCGAACTTTCTGCAATCGCAATAAGACATCAAGCAATGATCCACGCTCCAAGCTGAGAGCGCGGCTTCCAGTGCGTAACGCACGAAGGTAGAGGAATCCGAACAGTCGCTTGATGTCTCGACGGACGGTTTCCTTTTCACCCTCAATCGCATCCGGGCTATGTATATAAAACGTCTCTGCATTGAACTCATCTTCAGCAGGATCGTACTCGCCGACCGTCTCTAGGCGGAGACACGGGATGGAGATACCAGGAGTTGCTGCTTTCACTTCGCCTTCAGTGAGAAGACGTTTCTCTGCAATATGCCAAAACTCCAAATGCTTGGCACATCGCTTTAGAACCTCAGCACTAAGATCCGTGAGAAGGGCCTCAACACGAATCTTTACCGGCGTTGGGTCTTCACCCTCAACTTGTGCTGGTTGGAGGTATCTTCCGTTATAAAAATCGTATTCCTCAATAGGAGGAAAGCGATTAAGTCGGTCCGGTCCAAGGAGCAGATCAAGAGCCTCACAGATTGTGCTCTTTCCAACATTGTTTGAGCCAACCAGAAGAGCATGACCATCGAACTTCAACTCGGCAGATTCAATTCCACGAAAATTTTCAATCTTTAACTGAACAACTTTCACGTTTGGCCTCAAAAGTATTGCATATCAATATGATATGGGCCTATTTCTCATCTATACATAAAATTTCTGGGAGGAATTCTCCTGCCCTCGCTACGACCACGCTGCGTTCTCCGCTTCCCACCTTGTATGTTGCGAATCGAGGCGTAATGATGAAGTTGCGCTTCGGCGGAAAGGACGCGAGCAGTCTCCCCAGCTTCCGCAATCAATCATTGAGTGAGGCATCAGGCTTGAGTCCCGGCAGCTCGGTAACGCCCAGGACTTTTCCCGAACATCTCTTTGAAGGCCAAGCTGAAAGATGTCTCCGAGGCATAACCGACACTTGCGGCAATGTTCGACAGGCTCTCTTTGCCGTGTCTGAGAGCATTGCGCGCGACTGTCATACGCCAACGGATCAGGTACTCCATGGGTGGTACACCTACAAGAGCTTTGAATCGCTCGGAGAAGGACGTGCGCGACATGCCCACCTCCGACGCCAATTCTTCAACCTTCCATCTCCGCGCGATCTCTCCATGCATTCGTTCGAGAGCACGACGAATCTGAGTGTCCGAGAGTGCGCCAAGCCAGCCAATAGAACAGGACTCGTCGGCGAGATACGTTCGCAGGATATTCACGAGTACGATATTCGCCAGGTTTCCAGCCACAGTGGACGCTCCTGGGCGCAGCACCTCTGTTTCATACCCGATCAGGTCAAGCACCAGTTCCAGCGCACGAGCATGTGGCGAACTTGCTTGAATGTGAATCAGCGGCGGCAGCAGGTCAAGCAAGAGGCTACTCATCTCTTCGTCAAACGTAAAGCTTCCCCCTGTTCCCACCATCTTCGTCAGCCCCTCGCCATAGCGAATCACGCAGCCAGTTCTGGCTTTTTCGGAGATGGCCTTCACTCCGTCGATTGCTTCTGTCTCAAGATCGTCCGCCAGGCAGTATGGCTTGCCATTCGTAATCAGGTAAAAATCTCCGGCTTTCACCTTTACTGGCTCCGTTACATCTTCGATCCACACCCACATCGAGCCTTCATGCACGCTTCCAAACTTCAAATGGCGATAAGCCGGAAAGCGCAGCGCCCACGCTCCAGCGCATTCCAGACGCGCGGACATAACACTGTTCACCTTCAGCAGCGAGAAAACATCAGAGAGAGGGTCCATCCTGATATTTTCGTACGATTCGATAGAAAATGCGACCGATACATTATGGACTGAACAGCCATGTCCCCGCATTCTTATATCTGAGCCGCTTGCCAAGGGTTCTACGAGGGACTCAGGCATGAATGAGACGACAACAACGCCAGCGACTGTGAACAAGATATTCAGGATCGGCGGAGATCTCCCGGTGCATCGCATCGGCTATGGCTCGATGCAGCTCACCGGCCCTGGAGTATGGGGTCCTCCGGAAGATGTGGAAAATGCGCGTGCGGTTTTACGACGCTCTGTAGAACTTGGGGTGAACTTTATCGACACGGCGGATGTCTACGGGCCGAACGAAACAGAGCGTCTTATTCGGGAAGCTCTATCTCCTTACACTCCGGGAGTCGTCATCGCTACAAAAGGGGGTATGGTTCGTAGCGGGCCGTGGACAGCAACTAATCCGGGCATGTCCTTCAATGGGACCGAGGCTCATCTTCGTCGCGCGGTGGAAAGCAGTTTACGAAATCTTGGACTCCAGCAAATCGATCTTTACCAGCTTCATCGCGCTGATCCGACAATACCTATCGAGGAGACGATGCATGTCTTCAGGGCTTTGCGGGAAGAGGGCAAGATTCGGCACATCGGTCTCTCTGAGGTGAGCGTGGATGAGATCGAGCGCGCCCGGTCCGTCGTCGAAATCGCTGCCGTACAGAACATCTACAACCTGACCATACGTAAGCATGACGATGTGCTGGCCTATTGCGAGCGCAATGGGATTGCTTTCATCCCCTTCTGGCCGCTCCATTCTGGAGCCTTGGCAAAGTCGGAAGCTATGGCTGCAATCGCACTCCAGAGAGGAGCAACACCAGCACAGGTTGCGCTCGCCTGGCTTCTGAAGAAATCGCCTGCGATCATTCTGATTCCCGGCACATCGTCTCTCGCTCATCTTGAAGAGAATGTGGCCGCCTCTGGCATCGAGCTTGCCGACACCGATATAGAAGCACTCGACCGGCTGGAAGTTTAACGCAGTTCGAGCAGGAAATGCAGATTGCGCGTAGGCGTCAAACCACACAAATTGACGAACTTAAATAATAAGGAGATACGAATGGGAAAGCTGGATGGAAAATTGCATTGGTCACAGGCGCGTCCAAAGGAATCGGTGCAGGAATCGCTCTCGCACTCGCGGCGGAGGGCGCGGCAGTGGCGGTGAACTACACATCAAGCCGTGAAGACGCGGACCGCATCGTTGCGAAGATTAAAGCAGCCGCTGGCAAAGCCTTCGCCGTACAAGGCAGCGTTGCCTCTGCGGCTGATGTAGAGCGCATCTTCACAGAGACGGAGAAGGAGGTTGGGAATGTGAACATTCTTGTGAACAACGCGGAGTCTTCACCTCAGCATTACTCCAGGACTTTGACGAAACCGAGTTCCATCGCCAGTTCAACACCAATGTTCTCGGGGTTCTTCTCGCATCGAGGAGGGCAGTGGAGTCGTTTGGCACGAGTGGAGGCAACATCATCAACATAGGTTCTGCTGCTACGAGTTCCACGCCTCCCGGCTACTCTACCTACGTCGCCACGAAGTCTGCGGTCAACGGCATCACCCGCGTCCTAGCCAAGGAACTGGCTGGTAAGAAGGTCCGCGTCAACTGCATCAATCCGGGATTTGTAGAAACTGAGGGTGCTAAGACAACTGGCAATTTCGAGCAAATTGCCAACGCTGTCGCCTCGCTGACACCCCTTGGTCGTGTTGGACAACCGGAAGATATAGGTTCGGTCGCGGTCTTTCTCGCCTCCGAAGATTCCCTCTGGCTCACCGGCGAACTCATTTATGCGAGCGGAGGCTTTCGTTAAGGAGTGTCGTGCGTTATCTACTCAGGCGGCGCTCGCCCGAACGGACTCAACAAGGCCCGTTCTGTGGGCCGTCCACCGGAACGGCACGAAGTGGAACAAAGCTGCGCAAAGTGCCTCCTTGCCGTTATCTTGTTGATTTGGGTCTATGCCGGTAAAAGAATGTTCGTCTGTGTTCACTGGAAAGTTATGGGATGCCGCTAGCAGCGGCATCCCCGATGTGTTCGGTCGTCTGCGGGAGTCGTTGCACTTGACCTCGCAGTTCGGGCGGTTCATGTCACAAATCAGAGCAGATTTTTCGGTAAGTCAGAGGCACGTATTGAACCTTTCCCACGGGGATGCAGCGTCAGCTCTCTATGTAACAGCCTTCAGGAGCGCTCGTTGGTGGATTAACTCTCAGTGCGAAGGGTCTTCGAGCCGTCCTGTTCGTAGGCATAGCTATCGGGAGCATTGCCATCCTGCCTTTCGCTTTACAGCGGCAGTCGAAAGAATCTTTGTGAGCATAAAAGGGTCCAATTTCTCACATTCCTCGCTTCTGCACTTCCATGTGTGCGTTCACTGCGGAAGTGCGTTCAGGAGAGAAGTCTTCGAGGGGCGTTCGCTTACTTCTGGAATCTTGCTCTGCCCCAAATGCGGTCTTGAAGGCCCTTTGAATGTAGAAATACTAGAGGCCGTAGAAGAACAAACCGACCATCAGCTTTCCACTCCGTCACCCGGTTAGAGGCAGTTGTCCCTGGATCGCAAACCTAACACCATTGAGCTTTCGGCCTGCGGCTTTGACAACCTCAGTCACGAGACGGGATTTGCTATCTGCTCGGACCGCAAGACTGGTGATAAGGCGAAGACGATCATCCGCTAGAAGGCGCATCGTAAGGCCGTCGCAGGCAATCCTCCATGCGGCTGTTCGTGGAAGAAATGCTAATCCTCTATGCTCACGAACCAACTCAGAGGCTTCTTCGGGACTCGTGAAATGGTAAATGTCCGAAGGATGCACTCCCTTGTCTGAGGTGGCGGACTGGATCGAATCGTACAGATGGGCGTTTGCGTGTTGTCCCAGAAGTATCCAGTTCCGATTGTGTATCTGTTCCAGACGAACTTCTGTGTGCGCTCCAGGTTCATTCCATAAAGAGCGTACGCCACGCAACTGTGCAGATACGAGATCAGAATAAAGAACGTGACCTGGCTGGAGTTATGCCGTTCCCCGGAGGATTCTCTTACCTTAAACGGTGCTCTCTCCGACGGTAGAAAATTGCTCACTGCCGGAGAATAGCAATGCACGTAGCTTGATATTCCGTGATACTCCACTGCATACGTGGCCTTTTTGACCAACAACTCGACGTTCCTCCGGCACTCAGCTTCCAAGCGCCGCGACGAGCGGATCTGGTTGAGATAACCGTATAGATACAACTTCAACAAGTCGCGCGGATCATAGCCAGGTCGTCCTGTTTCAGCGGCACAAGCGCGCTCGAAGCCAAACTCCGACATCGCGAGCTTTTCGACAAATGCTGCAATTACCCGACACACATGATCGGCTGGCACAAAGTCATCCAATATCACAGGAAATAGTGTTCCTTGATTTCGCCCCTCGCCTTGGATATAACCCATAAGGAGACATGCCTCCGTTCAACAAATCTTCTCATCTATGTCATGTTTAAAAATATCCGTGGCACAGCTACGAAATCCATTTCTAACGGTACAGGAGCCGCTACGCTGTAGTGTTAGAAATGGATTGCAAGTATCCCATATTGGGGAAACTGGAGGCTCCCTCCTATGAGGAGTCCCTTGGGATAAGCATACCTACTCTTATTGGCTATGCTCACCTGACGAAAGATTAGGAACCGCAGACGATTCATCAAAACGCGTGTTAAAGGTGACGCATAGCGCCAGTAGAAAAATTCCCATGCCAAATACCAGCTCAATTTTCGTGGTGGGCGTTGTAACTAAAGTTTTCCTGGCGCTGAACCAGGCCGAAACATCTTGTAACCGGCTTATAATCACGCCAGACCAAAACACCGAGAGACCCGCGAGGACCTTTTGGGCACCATTGATCTGGCTGCCAAGCGGGGAGAGGAATATTCCGGCGGACCAACCCGCACATCCAGAGACCAGCCCCACGAGCGATAGCAGGAAGCAGCTATACATCCGATGGTTCGTAAATGCAGGGGCGAAAGCTGACAGTGCAACCTGGACGAGAAAGAACAAAATGCCGATGAACACCGCCATCTGCAGAGAAGCTTTCTGTTGAACCTTGACGATAGCAGCGGGCAACATATGGCTATACAAAGCTCGTAGCAATGGCAAGGAGCTTGTCTAAATTGCTGACCAGCGTAGCAATACTATTCAATGTCTGTGCCGTGTTAGCGAGTGCGGTAGCGCTCTGTGACAGAGTTGCATTAACAGCGGTCAAACTTGCTGTAGCAGCGGCAAAAGGAGCCGTGGTGTTATCGAATTGGGCTGATAGCAGATTGAGCAGTTGACCTCTGAGGCGTTTTCCTTCTATCAGGAAGGTTGTTTGGTCTGCAAGGCTGAATCGCGCATCTGTAGCGTAGGAGAAACACTGGTTGATTATGGCCGTCAGAGTGACAGTGTCGATCGGTGCTGTTGCCATGATTTTCCTCATTTCACCAAGGGACTAATTTGAGTGGATAACGTCTGAATCTGAGTAACCCATGCTCCCAAGGCATCATTCAACGACGAAAGGGACAACTGTTTGTCTTTGCCGCTTGTCGACGCCGCGCTTTTTAGCAAGGCGTTGTTGGCGCTAATCATAGATGACACAAGCTGGGACGGAACTGAGGCTGTTGCTGAGGTCGCTACTGAAGCAGCGGTCGCAATTGTAGCTAAGCGAGCGACTCTCTGGTCGTAGGTCAAATTCACCCTGTCTTTGTTGTAGGCCACGATGTCAGAGGCAAGTTGATCGTTTGCCCCGGTAATCACCTCTTTGGAAAAGATGTTGTCCATATCAGTCTTGATGAGAGACAGAATTACGTTGACCTGTGGACCGCCTTCCTGGATAGCAGTTTTCACAAGGGCGTCTCTCTTGCCGTTCAAATACATCTTTCCAATGGTGCCTATCACTGAAGTGATAGGCCCAATGTAGGAATTCGCGGTAGGATCGCCCCCTCCCGACAGACTTGTAAATGTTGTATTCAAGGACGAAAGGTTCGTTCCCAACGCTGTACTGGCGGTGGCAAAATCAGCCGGAGCCGTCGTATTGGACAGATCGTATAGGCGAGTCGCATACACGCTGACAACCGAGAGCGCATCGAGCCTTGCTTTTATGCTTGCTGGTGAAAACGTCGATTGCATCAGCGGTGTTGGGTGCCCAGCAGCATCTTTCGTAGCCACGGAAAGACTGGGGTCATTAGCAATATCGGCTAAATACAGCTGTGCTTCGTAGGAATTGCGTGAAGAATAGAAGGTGCTGATTACCGAAATAGTTTGGGTTGTGGATGTCTGAAAACTCGTTACCGGTGTAATGTAGCGGTTGTTTAGGCATCCAGACAGAACAGTGCAGCTAAGTAAGGCACAAATGCCTATCTTGAGTCGCATAATCACCCTCATTCCAAATCTCTTCTTTTTACTGGGCCGGGTGGAAGTTTTTTGTGGTGCAATCCTTATACACGAAGAAAAGTAGAAGTTGCAGAAAAATATAAATAAACAATCTCCAGCCTTACGGCTATGAATAATGGAGTGCGGTAGCGCACGCTGCAATCCCTACGATACTGTTTGCCGCCTTCCAGGTCCGCTCTGGATAACACATCCATGTCACTTTGTGAGAACAGGTCAATGCGCTCCTTGAGCATCAAATAAGGGGGCTTATGGCATTCCGGATCACTTGTGAGCAGCTTGGACGTTGTACCGGCAATAACGTTGGTCGAACATAGGGTTTCGTAACAGCCTCGTTCCTGCCCGCAACACCGACCCTCAAAACATAACAACCAAGCAACCCCTCGGAGGCGCTGACGCGCGACTTGGCCCCACTTCGGGTCGCAAGAGTGGTCGGCCCATAGAGCGGGCCTTGTGGAGTCCGTTCGGGACGAGCGCCGACTGCGCGCCAAACGATCGTGCGTGTTTGGCACTTGCCGCGCCTGCCACTCCGGCCTCCCCACCCTCGCTCGCCTCGTTCTGCTCTGTCTGCCGATGGTTCGTTTTTTGTCTCGCTGCGCTGGTGAGAAACAAAAAACGCCTACCGGGCAGACAGAGGCAAAAACAATGGAATATCAAAGCAACAGCAACAGCGCATCCACCGCCAGCAATGGCGCAGTCACCACCGTAGCCACCACCCGCCGCAATCGCTCCACCACCGAAAACCCTGAACGACCGCAGCAACAGCCACAGACGGCGAAAGAAGTAATCGCCGCCAACGTGCAGAGCCTCATCGAGCAGTTAGAGGCCGGGCACTCCGATGCACTCACCGCTTACCTGAACGCGATGAGCCGCTTTCACAACTACTCTTTCGGAAACATTCTGGAGATTGCACGGCAGAAGCCTGATGCAACACAGGTTGCCGGATTCTGGAAGTGGAAAGAAGTTGGCCGCAGCGTTAAGAAGGGTGAAAAGGGCATCCGCATTATTGCCCCTATCGTCGGCATCAAGCGCAAGAAGGACACAGAAGCCAACAAGGACATTACCAAGCAGAACACGGTGGTATTGGTTGGATTCCGTTCGGCGTATGTCTTCGACGTGTCGCAGACCGAAGGCGCAGAGCTTCCCGCGATGCGCCAGATTTACGGCGAGGTGGGCGAAAACCGCGACCGCCTGATTTCGTTCATCGAGCGTCAGGGTATCGAGCTTGTCTTTACCGAGCGCATCGCTCCCGCGCTTGGCATGAGCTACGGCGGACGCATCGCCATCCTGCCCGGACAATCGAAGGCCGAGGAGTTTTCGACTCTCGTTCACGAGCTGGCGCACGAGATGTTGCACAAGGCCGAACGGCGCACCGCCACGACCAAGACAGTACGCGAGACAGAGGCCGAGGCCATCGCCTTTGTGATCGGTAAGGCCGTAGGTCTGGAGACGGGCAGCGCATCGGCTGATTACATCCACCTGTACCACGGCAACGCATCGCTTCTAGCGGAATCGCTTGAAGTCATCCAGCAGACATCCGCTGTCATTCTTGCCGCATTGCAGCCGTCCGCAGCCGAGACGATGCCCGATGCAGAACTGGCGCAGGTGGCGTAATGCAGACCATCCTCACCATCCTCAAAATGGCCGGAGGTTTCCGGCCTAACCTCTACCTCAAGATCGAAAACGCTCCCTACATGGCGCTTGTCATCGAAGCCATCGGAACAGGGCCTCTGGGACTTCCTGCCATCTCCGTTACCCACTATGGCGAGCAGAACAATAACGAATGTTACTTGCAAGAAAGCATGGAGACCGGGAAAGAAATCAACCTTCTTCGTGTGAGAGGTATTGCAATGGCGGTACACCCAGCGCCTTGCGAAACATCGCGCAGAAGGCTGCATGGCTGTCATATCCCAGGCTGTGTGCGATGCGGGAACTCTTATGCCCCTGAGACAGTCTCGATTGAGCTTCGAGAAGAAGGAGTTGAGTTCGCCATTCCTTGAAGGTCATGCCGAGTTCCTTTGTGAAAAGCCGTGACAGCGTCCGACTGCTCATGGAGCCTTCATCCGCCAATACCCTATGGTCTCGTGCAGGCTCGGCTTTCGTTGCATCGCCTCGCAGACCTTCCGCAGGCGTAGTTCCTTCGGCCAGGGAAGATGCAACGGTAATGTATGTACGAAGTTCAGCTCATCCTGAATGAGAGCTGCAAGATGACTACCACGCACTGTTCTCGGATAGGCACGCGGCTCTTTCAACATGCTCAAAATAAGTTCCCGGAGAAGCGTGGAGACCTCCACAACGGCACAACCGTTCACCGGAGCTGTAACCGTTTTATCGAAGAAGAGCGTTCGCATACGCAGAACACTTCGGACAAGGATGGAGTGCCGTGTTCTCGCCGGAACCCATACCGCTCGTGTCGGCAGCAAAACCCACCGTCCTTCCCGCGTGATAACCGTCATCGTCCCTTCGATGGCATAGATAAGCTGTGCCTTGTGATGTTCGTGAGCGGGGATGTGGTCGTTCGCGGCGTAATCGTATGCCAGTGCGGCGACGGGGCGGTCTACCTCCAGGCATTCATCCAGACTGCGTTGTGTCCTTTTATCAATAACTGGTGTCGTCATATCGTTCTCAAGACGCCTTAGCCTCCACTATACGAGGTAGTGGACTATTACACGAAGGAACAATCTCTGGCTGATCGCTGTGGCGGCGATCATTGCTCCCTTCGTGGAGGTGCTGGATACCTCTATCGCCAACGTCGCTCTGCCGTATATTGCTGGTAATCTGTCCTCCTCAGACGATGAAGCCGTATGGGTTCTGACCTCATACCTTGTAGCCAATGCGATTGTCCTGCCGATCAGCGGGTGGATTTCGGGCAGGCTGGGACGTAAACGCTTTTACCTGACCTCCGTCGTGCTTTTTACGGTTGGATCGCTGCTGTGTGGAATCACCCCCAATCTTCCTGTACTCATTCTTTTTCGAGTGCTTCAGGGGTTGGGCGGTGGAGGACTTCAGCCAACAACGCAGGCGATTCTGGCTGACGTCTTCCCCAAAGAGCGTATTGCTTCTGCCTTCACGCTCTACTCCGTCGTCATTGTTCTTGCGCCCACTCTCGGCCTCATTCTCGGAGGCTGGCTCAGTGACAACTGGGGTTGGCGATGGATCTTCTTCCTGAACATCCCCTTTGGAATCGTGGCTTATTTCCTTAACCGCGAGTTACAGCCGGAGAAGGAACGTGAGCATTCAGCAAGCGACGAGATTGATTATTGGGGGCTGGCGGGAGTCGCCATCGGCCTCGGTTGTCTGGAGTACGTGCTGGATCGTGGAGAGAGGCTGGATTGGTTTGCCTCACCGATGATTACAACCTGTGCGGCCTTGTCCGGACTGGCTATTGTGTTTCTCATTCTGCATGAGTTGTTCCGGGCAAAGCATCCGATCTTGCAATTACGGCTATTAGGCAATCGCAATTTTGCGCTTGCCAACTGCATGATCTTCTTTACCTACTTTGCCCGCTATGCCAGCACCGCGCTCCTGCCGGAGTTCACTCACGGCATGTTGGGGTATACGGCAACAGACAGTGGTCTTGTGCTTTCCCCCGGCACCCTTGTGCTGCTGTTCTTCCTTCCGTTGACGACATGCCTGATGAAGCGTGTCGATCTACGCTTGCTCATCTTCAGTGGCCTGATGGTGACTACCTTTGCCTTTTACAAGCTGAGTAGCCTGTCTCTCGCCATCGACTACCGGACGATCGTAAGGCTACGGATTCTGGAAAGCTCCGGGGTCGCGCTCTTTCTGACGCCTCTCAGTGTCCTGGCATACTCGCGACTCACGTCTGGAAAGAACGATGCAGCGGCGTCCCTCTATGGCCTGTTCCGCAATCTTGGCTCGGCTATCGGTATCTCCGTCGTGAATACCATGCTGGTCCGCCAGGTTCAGGTTCATCGGACCTATCTCGCGGCTAACCTTACTTCTGGCTCGCCTGCATTGGGTGAGGTCGTTTCTAGTGCATCGGTATGGATGCAGACTCGCGGCGGAGACAGCGTTAAATCGTCATCCGTCCGGGCACTCGGGTTTCTCAACGAACAACTCAATCGGCAGGCAACCGTGATGACCTACACCGATTGCTTTCGGCTCCTAATGTGGATATCAGTCGGCATAAGCCCGGTGGCATTGTTCTTTGCCATACGAAAAGCTTCTAACCCGAAAACTCAACCAAGAAAATAGCCGTGCAAAATACATGGGTTCTTGATTTCCTATGTTTTGGAGTGCTCAGTGCCCACTTTTTCAATGACGGTATTACTGGAATCCAGCAGGAGGCGACCATCTTCTGACCGGAGTTCCAGCCTGCGAATAGGACGCCCTCTCTTGGTATCAATCATGACAGAGTGCGTCTCGCCGGGTCGAAACAGATGGTCTTCGCCCCACTGTCTCAGTCCGACGACTATATGAAAAAGGCCACGCCCCTTTACGGTTAAAACATATTCCTGATAGGCGCTGCCATCGGTCCCTGGTGCGATTTCAAGAATGCCGTTAGCAACCAGAGCGCGTAGTCGCGTTGCCAAAATGCTCTTCGACAGGCCGAGGTCCTTCTGAAATTCGCTGAAACGCCTCATGCCATCGAAAGCATTGCGAACGATCAGAAGCGACCATCGGTCGCCAATAACGCCGAGTGACCTTACAACCGGGCATTCTTCGCCTTTAGGAGTTTTCCGCTTAACCATGCCAATCTTTCCCTTCTGGTCGCCGCGCACCACCGCGATTCGTACATAGCCACCGCGCCAGCGGTTGATGTCTGGTTTCATTATCGAACCAGATCAGGTAAGATACAAGTGGTTCTGTTTTAGAACCACTTGTAGGAAGGGAACATAGATGCAGATCGAGGAACCGGGTGTGGACGTGTGTGGTGGCCGAACAGAAGAACTCGAACTGAAAACAACTGAGGGAAAGTGCCTTCATGCAAGAGCTGCGCTTGCCCCATCATCTGTAAAGCACTCCGTCCTGTTGCTGTTTGCCGTAGCTTGTGGCCTGAGCGTTGCCAACGTTTACTGCGTGCAACCTCTGCTCGATGCAATCGCGCATGATTTCCACATGAATCAGGCATCCGTTGGAATCGTCGTCACTACGACGCAAATTGGCTATGCGCTTGGTCTGTTTATGGTGGTGCCGTTAGGAGACCTGTTAGATCGACGTAAATTGATCGTCGGCCAGTTGGTTCTATCTGTATTGGCGTTGCTCGTGGTCGGTACAGCCTCCACTAGAGTTGCACTCCTGGCGGGAGTGTTTTCGGTTGGGCTGCTGGCAGTTGTTGTGCAAGTGCTGGTGGCGTTTGCGGCGACTTTAGCCGCACCAGCGGAACGCGGGCAGGCGGTCGGCATGGTGACAAGCGGAGTTGTGCTTGGGATTTTGCTGGCGCGGACCGTAGCCGGTGCATTGACAGACTTGGCGGGCTGGCGTTCGATCTACTTTGTTTCTGCCGTACTGACACTGCTCCTGGCTGGTGCCTTATATCGGGTATTGCCTAACCATGTAAACGCAGAAACGTCATCCTCTTATCCGAGATTGCTGCGTTCAGTGATTTCGTTGTTTCTCCATGAGCCTTTGTTGCGCATTCGTTCCGTACTTGCTCTGCTAATTTTTGCCGCATTCAGCGTGTTGTGGACCTCACTCGTATTGCCTCTTAGTTCTCCACCTATTTCGCTTTCGCATACAAAGATTGGATTGTTCGGCCTCGTGGGTGTAGCGGGAGCATTAGCCGCCGGGCGAGTTGGACGTTTGGCTGATCGGGGCCTGGCACAATGGACAACAGGAATTGCGCTGACACTTCTATTGATTTCGTGGTTGCCAATCGGCTACGCAGAACATTCTTTGTGGGCGCTCAGCGTGGGAATCGCTGCACTTGACCTCGCGGTTCAAGCGGTTCATGTCACAAATCAGAGCATGATCTTTGCGGTAAGGCCAGAGGCGCGTAGCCGTCTTGTCGCTGCTTACATGATCTTCTATTCGATTGGCAGCGCTGGTGGGGCGATTACCTCGACCCTTGTGTACTCCCGAAATGGTTGGAAAGGAGTGGCAATGTTGGGTGCGGCTATCAGTGCTCTCGCCCTGCTGTTTTGGGGACTGACGATTCGCTATTCATCGAATACGCAGCGTGTCTTGTGAATCCGTTGCCAAGCAAATTTGAAGGAAAGCCAGTGAACGCACAAGACTCTAAAATGCCACAAGCTTTACTTCTACACCTTCATGTATGTGTTCACTGTGGGAGTGCATTCCGAAGAGAAGTGTTCGAGGGACGGGCGCTCACATCAGGTATTTATCTCTGCCCGAAGTGCGGTATTGAAGGGCCTTTGAATATAGAAATACGGGAATCAAATCATGCACCCGGTTAGAGGGCAGTTGCTTTAGATTGCGGCCTGACGTTATTAGGCGCAATTGCGATAAACACATCGTCGATGAGTGCTGTATTTAGTTCTTTCCCAAGAGAACAAGAACCCTGGCAACCGCCGAACTTTTCCGGCGTACTTTGTGGTGAAGTCCGGCATCGTAGGTCGCGCAGTCTCCGGCATCCAAAGTCAATAGTTGATCGGCAACGGCAACTTCTATCTTTCCCTGGAGTACGAACAAGAATTCCTGACCGACATGCTCTGGTACGTCGTGTTCCAAAAACTCCCGGCCGGGAGACACAATGTATGCCGCGAGAGGTCTTATCTCCGACCCGGCGAGCAGAGCTTCTATGAGATAAGTTTCGCTGTCTCCGCTGACAACTCGCTCTGTCTTCCGAACCACGATTACATCGTCCTCATTGGTTTTCTCTCCAAAGAGTTGGGCCATTCCTACACCGAGGGAACGAGCAATGGCCTCCAGCGTGGCGAGAGACGGCGCTTTCTCCCCGCGTTCGATACGAGATAGATGGCCCTTATGGATGCCAACCGAAGTGGCAAGCACCTCGACTGTCAAACCCTTTTGCCTCCGAAGCGCACGAATACGAGCTGGCACTGACATAGTTTCAGTATGGCTCATTGGAGCCGCTAAGACAACAGATAAACGAATAGACAACTTGTTGTCTTATACGTTATCGTGGAACTTCGCTGCCTCCCGAAATGGAGAGCGATGTTGCAGGAGGTCCGAATGTCCAGCCATACCTATCCCGCTGTTCTGAAACAAGCCGACAACGAAGTTGCGTATCCCGGTGCAGATCCCGGTCAAACCGCCGAGTGGCTTGAGGCTCTGGATCAAGTCATCCATGCAGACGGCCCCCAGGAAGCCTCGCAGCTCTTGCAGCCCAGGCTGGTGTTACCACACCGCTCCAACACAATACGCCGTATATCAATACGATCCCGCCCAATCAGGAGGTGGCTTTTCCGGGGGATCGGGCGCTTGAACAGCGTATTGAGAGCCTGATTCGATACAACGCTCTGGCGATGGTCGCCCGCGCAAATAAGTACGATGAAAACATTGGTGGGCACATGTCTTCGTTTGCTTCGCTCGCCACCCTCTTTGAAGTTGGCTTCAACCACTTTTTTCGTGGGTCCATTGGAGATCAGGCGGGCGACCTGGTTTATTTTCAGGGACATTCCTCCCCAGGAATCTATGCCCGCGCTTACCTCGAAGGCCGCCTTACCGAACAGCATCTATTCAACTTCCGTCACGAACTCCGCGAACACCCCGGCCTTTCGTCGTATCCCCATCCGTGGCTGATGCCGGAGTTCTGGCAATTTCCTACCGTGTCAATGGGACTAGGCCCGATCAATGCCATCTATCAGGCTCGATTCATTAAATATCTGGAGAATCGTGGAATCCTGCCTGTTTCAGACCGCAAGGTATGGGCGTTTCTCGGCGACGGAGAACAGGACGAGCCGGAGTCTCGCGGTGCCCTCACCGTTGCGACCCGCGAAGGACTGGACAATCTGGTATTTGTCATCAACTGCAATCTCCAACGTCTTGACGGTCCAGTTCGCGGAAACAGCAGGATCATTCAGGAACTCGAAGCCAACTATCTCGGCGCTGGCTGGAATGTCATCAAGTGCCTTTGGGGAAGCAATTGGGATGACCTCTTGGCGCGTGATACTGGCGGTCTGCTGCTCAGGCGCATGTCCGAATGTGTTGATGGAGAATATCAGGCGTTCAAAGCTCTCGGAGGCGCATACCTCCGCGAACATTTCTTCGGCAAATACCCTGAACTGTTGAAGTCGGTCGAGGGCATGACGGACGACGATCTAGCCAGTCTGAGCCGGGGCGGCCATGATCCGGTGAAAATCTATAACGCCTACAAACGAGCGACGGAACACCGAGGCGGTCCCACCGTCATTCTGGCAAAGACGATAAAAGGCTATGGTCTCGGCGATGCCGCCGAAGGTAGAAACTTCGCTCACAACACCAAGAAGCTCAAAGATGACCAACTCGCTTATGCTGTCAAACGCTTTGACGTGGATGTACCTGAAGAAAAGATCGACCATCTTGAGCTACATCATCCCGGTCCTGAGAGTGATGAAATCAAGTATCTCAAGCAGCGGCGGGAGGAGCTTGGCGGTTATTTGCCGTCCCGCAATCCACACAAGGGACTCGCTTTTGCCGCGCCATCCGTAGACATCTTCAAAGACGTGCTTGAGGGTACGAAGGGGCGTGCTGCCTCGACTACATCCGGTTTCAACGCCGTACTGAATGCTTTGCTCAAGCAAAAGGAACTTGCGAAATACATCGTTCCGATTATTCCCGATGAAGGCCGGACCTTCGGCATGGAGGCACTGTTTCGGCAGATCGGGATTTACGCTTCCCACGGTCAGCTTTATACGCCTGTGGACAGCAATCAATTTCTCTACTATCGGGAATCCCAGGACGGCCAGCTCATCGAAGAAGGCATCACGGAGGCTGGCTCGATGGCTACCTTTACGGCGGCTGGCACCGCATACGCCAACTTCGGTGTGCCTATGATTCCATTCTTTGTCTACTACTCGATGTTCGGCTTTCAGCGCGTGGGCGATCTTGCGTGGGCATTCGCGGACGCCAGAGGAAAAGGCTTTATGGTTGGCGGGACCGCCGGACGCACAACGCTACTCGGCGAGGGCCTTCAACATGAGGACGGTCACAGCCATGTCCTTGCCACTACCATTCCGACCTGCGCGGCCTATGATCCTGCCTATGCGTATGAGATCGCCGTTATCATTCAGGATGGTCTTCGCCGCATGTATGAGGCGAAGGAAGACCTCTTTTACTACCTGACGGTTTACAACGAAACTTATGTCCAGCCTCCGATGCCAAACGGCGTCGAGCAGGGCATACTCAAGGGCTTGTATCGCTTCAAACCCGCTGAAACAGCGAAGGCCATCGTCCACCTGTTCGGCTCCGGCCCCATCCTGAATGAAGCGGTCAGAGCGCAGCAGATATTGAAGGAGAAATATAGCATCGACGCGGATGTATGGAGCGCTACCAGCTACAGTGAACTTCGCCGCGACGCTCTAGCGTGCGAACGGTGGAATCGCCTGCATCCGGCAGAGCCATCGAGAACGCCATACCTTCTTCAAGCTCTTGATGGGCATGATGGTCCGATTGTGGCGGCCAGCGACTACATGAAGATCATGGCGGATGGGCTGGCACCCTGGCTTCCTGGTCGCATCACCGCACTCGGCACGGATGGATTCGGTCGGAGCGAGAACCGGGAATATCTTCGCCGTCATTTTGAAGTGGATGCAGAGAGTATTGTCGTTGCAGCCATTGGTGCTCTCGCCAAAGAGCAAAAGGTGTCCGCTGAAATGGTTGCTGGAGCCATGGCCGATCTTGGTTTTGATCCGAACAAACCTGATGCTGCTCGCGCATAAGCACAATCTTGTGTAGCGCATTTGGGGTTTACCGCAAAGCAGGGGGGCGCATGAAAGATATTCCGATGCTGCGACTTGGTTTGAATGACAGGATTTCAAAAAATCCCGAAGGCAAGCATAGACGGCAATCGCCGCTCGTTCGCAAATGGCTGCGTAAGTATGGAATCAATACGTCAGACGTGATGAAGCGGGGGAATTGTGAGCGCCTCACAAAGCAAGATGTTGAAACGTATATGGCTCAGATAGGGGAAGCCATGTTACGGGAAGCGGGAATCAAGCAAGCATAAGGCTTCAGATAGCCGAGCGAATTTAGAGGAGCCTTTGTGATCGCACAAGACTCGAATACATCGCATCCCCTACTTCTGCACTTTCATGTCTGTATTCACTGCGGGACTGCGCTTAGAAGAGAGGTTTTCGAGGGGAGGGCGCTGACCTCCGGCATTTATCTTTGCCCGAGATGCGGCCTTGAAGGTCCACTGAATGTAGAGATACGGGAAGCCATAAACTAATGAACCGAGTGTCAGAATTCCACTCCGTCACCCTCAGGTTGGCAAACCCCACCGAGGGCTTCGCCTCTTCCACTGAGCTTTGCCTTTGGAGGCGTCGGCAAGAACCTGCGTGACTGCATCCGTGATAATTGCCTGTAATCTTTCAATGCTATGACTCTCTCCAATTTTCCGCATGTGCAGCGTGATAGGACATGAACCCAGGTGTGGAAGACCAAACAATGCATGGTCGTATATCAGTTCTTGAGGTACTCCAAGAGTGCTTCGAGCCATGACTCCGACACCCCCTCTCGTAGATGCCCAGGCACCGGCGACACTTGGGCTTACGGCTGCAATTCTCCAAGGCACTTCTGCGTGATCCAGTACAGCAATCGCTCTCTTACGAAATAGACACTGAGGACCAAGAAGAACTAACGGAAGTGAGTGCCCACTTGGAGGAGAAAAATTACGGCTGGCTATCCATCCCAGTTCTAGATCCCCAAGTACCTGCGCAGTTGAGCGGTTCTCCTGTCCCATTACCAGAGCTAAATCCAGTTGTCCCGCCTCAACTGAATCCACCAGGGTTTCAGTCGATTCAATTCGCACTTCAATTTGGATGAATGGATAGAGCTTCGTGAACTGCGACAAGACATTGGGCGAGATCGTCTCGGCAAAATCCTGGGAGAATCCCACGGTCACAGTTCCCGCCAGGGATGTACCGCGAATAGTGTCCAGCAATTCATCATTGAGGGCCAACATCTTCCGCCCATAACTGAGAACAATTTCGCCAGCCTCAGTCAATTCAGTGCCTCTGCCCCTTCTGCGAAAGAGCTTGGCACCAATACTGTCTTCAAGACGCTTCATTTGCAGGCTAATCGCGGAGGGTGTTCGACCCAAATGGTCGGCGGCATGGCGAAACCCTCCCAAATCCTTTGCGGCGATAAGGGAACGCACGGTATCGAGGTCCAAATTAGTCGGATTCATTGATTAGAAACTCTCATCATTTGATGAAAAATTACGAACTTGTATTCAGTATTTTTCAACTGTACGGTAAACCCAGATCAGAGAAAAGTGCCTGCAGTGCAGTGATGTAGCGGAGTGTGCAGGTGTGACCTCGGGGAGGAAATTCTGTGACTCGACGAGACGCCCAAAAATCGCACCTTCAACTCCTTCACTTTCATGTGTGTGTTCACTGCGGCAGCGCGTTCAGGAGGGAAAACTTTGAAGGAAGATCGCTTACATCAGGGATTTTTCACTGTTCTAAATGCGGCCTCGATGGCCCCTTGAATGTGCAGATTCGGGAGCCTATAGAACGTGAGTCGGACAGAGCGATTCCCGACTCATCGAAATGCTCACCCCGCTAGAGGCGAATGCACGACTCTGGCGCGGTTGATAAGAAAGAAGGCTGGTAGTGGCAAGTACAGGAGTACCAAGGCAGCAGGCTTATGGCATCAATCGAAGGAAGATTGGCGATGTCATTGTCACCATGATTAACGACGGCTTTGAGGATTTCTCTTTCGACATCCTTAGCGAAAACATTACAAAGGATGAAGCTAAAGCTCTGCTCAAAGCAGCCAATCTTTCGCCCATTCCTCGCATGAGCGTCAATGTCTACGTCATTCAGGACGGATTGCGGACCACTCTGATTGATGGTGGAGATGCGAACTGCCTTAGCTCTGGAGGCAGATTGCAATATGCGCTTTCAGCCGCAAATATTGACCCGTCACAGGTCGATACCATTCTTCTGACTCATGCACATCCAGATCACGTCGGAGGTTTAACGGCACACAATGCAACGCCACTTTTTCCCAATGCAGAGCTGGTTTTGCATGAAGAAGAACTGCGATTTTGGTCTAACGATAGAAATTTTGCGGATGCGCCGGAACATCTGCTTGCAACTCGCAGGTTAGCACTTAACACATTCAATGCTTATCGCCCTGTTATGCGGACAGCCTGTAGAGGGGAAGTGATTTCTGGCGTCACGATCCAGCCACTTCCAGGGCATACACCAGGGCACAGCGGATACATGATCGAGTCAGGGAAAGAGCGCGTTCTTATTTGGGGCGACATCGCTCATTGGCCAGATATTCAGATTCCCAAGCCTGAAGTGACACTCACGTTTGATCTTGACCGCAGGCAAGCTGCCGAAACACGCAAACGACTCCTCGATATGGTGGCAAACGACCAAATTTTGATTGGAGGTATGCACATTAATTTTCCGGGGTTCATTCGCATCCATCGTGATGGATGCACTTTTGCCATTCACGAAGAGCGTTGGTCGCCGGACCTCATGTGACTCGTTTACCCAAACACCGCATCATCCATTGGAGGCAACTTGAAACCCGTTACCCGGTTAGAGGCAGTTGTCCCTGGATCGCAAACCTAACACCATTGAGTTTTCGGCCTGCGGCTTTGACAAACTCAGTCACGAGACGAGATTTGCTATCCGCTCGCACTGCAAGACTGGTGACAAGGCGAAGACGATCATCCGCTAGAGGGCGCATCGTAAGGCCGTCGCAGGCAATCCTCCATGCGGCTGTTCGCGGTAGAAACGCTAATCCGCTATGCTCACGAACCAACTCAGAGGCTTCTTCGGGACTCGTGAAATGGTAAATGTCCGAAGGATGTACACCCTTGTCTGAGGTGGCGGACTGGATCGAATCGTACAGGTGGGCATTTGCGTGTTGTCCGAGAAGTATCCAGTTCCGATTGTGTATCTGTTCCAGACGAACTTCCCGATGCGCTGCCAGTTCATCATCCACCGCCATAGCAATATAAAAAGGGTTGTTCGCAATGTTCAGCACGCTGAGTTTTGGCTTGTGGGGCACGCCCGTTATCAATGCGAGGTCGAGAGTTCCCGCAGCAACTTGCTGTGCCAGCTCGTTTGAAAAGTTGCTCCACAGCTTAACTTTCATGTCCGGGAAGAGCGGCAGATGGATGGACATGAGCGTTGAAATGAAAAAAGGATCGGTGTAAGAAGACTTGCCGATATTGAGGATTTCAGTCGGTCCATCGAGAACGGCACGAGCTGACAAGACCGCTCGTTCCGTGTGAGAGATGACCTCACGCGCCTCGGAGACAAACACCCGCCCTGCGTGCGTGAGTTCAGCGGCCTGATGATTGTGTTCAAAGAGCCGGAAACCGATTGTTTGCTCCAGCTTAAAAATCTGCTTACTGAGCGTCGATTGGCTCATGTTCAATCTGTCTGCTGCTCTTGAGAAATGTAACTCTTCGGCAAGCACAATCGCTGCTTGCAGCAAGCGGATCTCTGGCAAGACCATGACCTTCCTCCGAGATGGGGATTCTGGGAAGGAAAACAAGCACTTCAATACCAGCACGATCAACGTCTGAATGGAGGTAATTGTAACTCTGAATTACCCCATTCGCACCGTTTATGGACTGCTGCAAATGCTACGTCATTCCTAAATGGAATGACGCTCGCTCGAAATTTCATTGGACTAGTCGGTTCACCCCAATCAAGATTTTGCCAGCATCGCTCATGCCGGATAGATGGTTCATGGCCTGCGATGACCGCGATTAGCTACGGAGGAGATATGCCACCATCAGGATCAATGCGAATCATCGGTTCCGAAGACGGGGAGAACTCTCGCCCTTCCCTTGCCAATGGAATCGATACATCCCGGCGTAAGCCACCTCAGCGGGCAATGGTTCCATCCCCCTTTACAAACGATCCACTGCTTACTGCCGATGAGGTGGCGGATCGCCTGCATGTGAGTAAGGACTGGGTATGGGATCACTCCTCGCGTAAAACTCCACACTTACCTGTAATCCGCATGGGAGATGGCACGCTCCGCTACCGGGCAAGCAGGATCGAAGACTTCATCAATGAGCGGGAACGAATCTCTGCTATGCGTGCGGGACGAAGGTAAAATAAAGGTGCCCGCTGTTTTCCGCCACAGAAACCGAGAAATCAATGGGTAGATCGCACCAGTCTGGGTGGATCATGCTGCGCGGGAAGCGGTGGTACGGCTACTACCGCAAGCAGGTGATTGATCCTGAAACCGAAACCGTCCGAGTCAGCAAGATTCCTGTTCGACTCGGCCTCAAATCGCAGATGACGAAGGCGGCAGCGCGTGATGCGCTGCACAAAGAGATCGCCAAGCAGACGGGCCAGATCACCGATGGCAGGATACTGAAGGACGGAACTGTCACCTTTGAGTGGTTCGTTCGCAACCGCTACTTTCCGCTACGAGAGGGAGACTGGCGAACTGAAACGGCGAAGGAGAAGAAGGCGCAAATCGAGATCGACCTGATCGCCAAGTTCGGATCAGAGCGTATCGAGTCACTGGAGAAGTTTGCGCTGCAAACGCACCTGAACGATCTAGCCCTGCGTTATTCGCAGGATCGAGTGAAACAGGCGCGCTCCTATCTCAAGTCCATCTTCGACGAAGCCATTGAGCAGGAGTTCCTGGTCAAAGACCCGAGCCGAAAGGTGAAGATTCCCAAGAATCTTCGTCCCAAGGACAAACGGATTCTTAGCTGGGAGGAACTGCGAGCCGTGCTGGAGAAAGCCCCACGGCGAGATCGGCTCGTACTGATGCTGGATATGACCGACGCCCTTCGTCCGAGCGAGTTGTTTGCTTTGCGCTGGAGTTCCTTCGACGACGTGAATACGTTGTCGATCACCGAAACCGTCTACCGGAGGCAGATCAGACCCTTCGGGAAGACTCCAGGAAGCATGACCAAGGTTCACCTGCCCGATGGACTGGCAGAGGAACTCAGGCAATGGAAACTGGAGTGCAAGAAAGCATCGTGCAAGACCACTTCGTGCCAGAAACCGGCACACAAGATGTCTTCTCCCGATGACTTCATCTTCCCGAACGCCGATGGTGGATTCATGGACACGGCGAACTACCGCACCCGCGTCCTCCAACCGATTGCGGACGATTTGGAGATTCCCAAGCTGAACTTCCAGGTGATCCGGCGGACCATCGCCACACGAGCACAGAAGCTGGGGTCGGTGAAGGATATTCAGTCACACCTGCGGCACTCGCGGGCAGATACCACGGCCAACGAGTACATGCAGGAGCTGCCGGAAAGCGTGCAGCAAATGGTAGGAACGGTCTACGCGAAGCTCACCGAAGCAACGACGCCGCAGCAGATTATGTAGGTTTGCGGCGGGAAGAACCGGCAGAGTTGGAGGCAGTCGCCTTCGGTTTGCCACCAAATGCCCCCAAACGGGTTTGGAAGGTTCCTCTAAGTTGTTGATTTATATGGTGGGCACAGCAGGATTCGAACCTACGACTTCCACCGTGTGAAAATTCGGGTCAACCATAACTGATTGAATCTACAAGGCCCTGATCGCCCCAGAAAGCCCTGTAAGTGCTCTTGAAACGACTTATTGTTCCCGAATTGTTCCCCAAAATTGACTACCTGTTCCCTTATACACTTGTCGCGAGATAACCTGCTTATTTGCAATAATTTACGCAATTACCTGAAGATGGTTTGGATCGTTGGTTCGAATCTATCAGGGGAATAAAAATGGGAAGCTTGCATGCTGAACTCTGGTCAAAAATTCAATGGCGGCGGCTCGATCCCATCTCTGGCCGCCATTAGCATTCACACTCCTCGAATATTTCGAGTAGATTAAGTTATTGAATCTATTAAGCTTGTCGATGAAGCGCAGCGAACAACCAGGAAAGCCATCAATTTGCTGGTCCCATACATATAGGTGTACATCGCACGTCAGGCGGTGTGCGCCACCTTCTTATCCGGCTTCCCGGCACGCTGCACCGGCTTCTTCTCCACGGGGTCCAGATCAGCTTCGCCGTGTCGCCCGTGTTGCTGATATGGCCTTTCCGAGCTTGGCGTGCCGCTCGGTCATCTTGATGTTGGCATGACTGGAGAGCAAGCGGAGCTTTGATACCTCCGGGAGCAGGGTGCGCTCGGCTGGCCGCTTGTAACCGAGTCCATAACGCAGAAAGGCCGACAGGGGCATCGCCTGAAATCCGCTTTGTGCTTCGCGCGCGTTGGGAAGATCCTCTGTACCATTTATGGCGTCTCAGGCATATGCACATCGGAGATTCTTCCATTCCAGCCGAGCAAGACATAGCGATCGCACGCGACTCGCGGAGAGGCTCTCCCACCAGCGACTCAGAAAGTCATGTAGCTTCTCACATGACCATTTCCCGCACGGCTGATGCGAGATGCCTTCTCACTGAGGACGATTCAGCGGTTCGCAACGAACTGAATATCGTCCATGGTCCAACTCTTATCGAAGTACGCTTCGGTAGGACCATAGAATCGAACATAAGCAAACCAATGTTTCTCCGGAACGGTTTGCACCCAGTTTTTCTCATGACCTGTGGGCGCAGATGGAGCGAAATATAGATCGACCGATCCGTCTGAGTTTTTTTCAAGATCCTGCCGAGAGGACAGGTCGCCCTTCTTCTGCGGATTCTCTATCAGGCAACGTGTCTTGGCGTCGTACACCGTCAATGACCAGAAGTTTTTCGCGGGTGGGTTGGCAGGCAGATGAAGTTTGTAAGTCTTAGCTCCATCGAACCAGTTCCCGTCTTTGTCGCTATATTCGCTCAAATATGCTTGGCCAAGACCTGGCGTTTTCGAGACCATCGCTTTAGAAAAGGTGACAGCTTCATAAAACCAGGCTGTCCGCTGATTGAATTGATAGATATCTCCTAGCCGCTGAGATGGATCATCCATCGTCGCAACGTATTCCCAGCGTTTGTCAGGCCAATGCAGGATGTTGGGGAAACGCTTGGCGAAGCTATTTGCTTCAGCCATGGATTCGCCAAGTTTTGCAGCGGCCTCCAGAATTTGCCGCTGGCGTGGGTTCGGTTGAAAGGGCTTACCCTTACTAATGCCAAGAGTATCCAGGAACGCGACGAAGAAGCGATCACGCTCTTCCACGGGCTCTTCCTGATAGATCGCATGCAGCCTCTCCCAGTAAGCCATGCCATCAGGCTGACCGCCATACCATTTCTTCCCGCCCGGCGTAACGACATGGGTGGCCGGAGGAGTCGCGCGCTGTGAGTAGGGATAAGCCTTGACCTGCCGAATCAACGCCATGGATTTTTGCTCGTCCGGATCCAAGGTGCGGAAGCCGATGAAGACGTTCATCGTCGTTGCCTGAATCAGGTGATAACCCTGCGTCGCTGGCGTCGTTTGCCCAGGAGGCACAATCAGAAATTTGCCTCCTTTTCCCTGATCAGGACCCATCTCGCCCATGACACCTATTTCACGCTGCCAGAAATCGCCTAGACCTCCTGCAATGTGGCCAGGAGGCATCTCCAGCACCATCGGGCCGGTCTTAGAGAGATCAATAAAGGCGATGATGTACGGTGTGGTAGCGTTCGCCGTGAGAATCCCAAGCTTGTCCTCGTAGGACTGATACAGAACCAAATCGCCACTATGGGCACCAAACACAGATTCATGTTCGTATTGCCACTGCGCGAAAGAGACCAGGGGTAACGCCCAGAGATAAGCCTGAGTCGCCTGCTGGAGATCCATCTCGTCGTAGAGTTTCGGAACTGAGTCTTTGGCAGGAAGATCGCCGTTCATGGCAAATGAAGTCGCCGTGAAGCCCACGTTATCGCCGGACTGCGCCGGTGTCTGCGTCGGTTGAGAAGGTGGTGTGCAGGCGGTGAGGCCGAGCGTTGCCATCAGGACGAAGCTGGTCTTCTTCATTCTCAATCTCCTACTTAACATTGGTACTAGGCTGGATGATTATTATTGACTTACGATGTCTTCCGGCGTCCAACTGCGATCGAACCAAGCTTGGAGAGGCCCATAGAGACGAAAGAGTGCGAACCACCCTTTGCCGGGCACAGTGCGAATCCAGTTACTTTCTTTCCCCGCTGGCGCATCGGGACCGAAGTAAATGTCAATCGAGCCATCGGCGTTCTTCTGAATCGCCTTGTCGTAAGAGTTTTTACTCGCTACTGCCTGACCATTGGCAAGAATCGCTCGTGTCCAGTTGTCGTAGGCAACGACGGACCAGAAGTCTTTTGCTGGAGGATTCGCCGGAATGTGAAAGCGATAGTTCTTCTCTCCAAGAAGCCATTGGCCCGTTCTGTCATAGTATGTCCACGCATACTGCGATCCCGTACCTGGCTTGGGCGCACTCATGGCTTTGGCGGCGCCAGTAGCAAACCATGTCATGTAGATCATGGGATCGATGAGCGTACGAGTCCCGTCATTGAATGTGGGATAACCTTCTAACCCAGCCATCCATTGCGAACCCTTTCGCACACGCTCGGGATTTCGCGGCGCATAGCTGATAGCTTGGGCCAGATAGCTGCCCGTTTTTCCGGCCTCCACTAGAATCGCCTTCATGCGCTCGTCCGGCGCGAAGGGCTTCCCCTTCTCAATCCCGATCGTCTTCATCATGCCTGCGACCTCTGCATCCACGACATGATCGTCTTCACGGTTCACCAAATCAGCGAGCATCTCGAAGTAACGAATATCGTTCGGCGACGTTGTGTCGAATGGCTTGCCGGTTGCTTCTACAAAAGACATCGCCGGTGGATTGTCTTTCTTGGAAAGTGGGTAGATGCGAGTTTTCTTCAGAAGGGCATCCGCTTGCGAGGCATCTCCGGAAGGCGTAAGGAAGGCGCGCGCCAGGAACCACCCACCATACGTCTGCATATGCACGACGTAATAACCCGAATCAGGAAGCGTTCCGTTATATCCGGGAGGAACAAAGAGGTATTTGCCTCCGCGACCTTGATCGGGACCGCCCGGCCCTATGTCCTCCACCGGTCTCATCCACATATCGTTGACGAGGCCAAGAACGCCGGGTGGCGCGTCAAGAACCGTAGGCCCGTCTTTATCGAGCGAGAGGAAGTTCATCCCATACAGCGTCTCTGAGTTGGGCGTCAGCATGAGACTTGTGGCAGTGGCTCGGAAGATCGCAATTTTGTTCGAGGCATCTACACCTAAGTCTCGGGCCAAGCCGAGGCGGAGGTTATACATGCTTAACGCAGGGGTGTTTCGGAGAAACACTTGCGTCGCCCGTTGAAAGTCAAGTTCATCGTAAAGCCGTTGCGTTGTCGCAGTGGTCGGATAACCATCCTCAAATGCCAGGTGACCAAGAAAGCGCGATTGCACCGCGGTAGGGGGCGGCGCGGGGGCAGTAACCGTCGGAACCGAAGTAGGGCCGCCCAGTACCTGTGCGCGGATAGTTGAAGTTAGTCCAAATCCACCAAGCAGGAGTACAAAACGGATCAACTTAGTGCACGAAAATGTCATGGTTCCTCCCTTTCCATTGCAGGCTCACACATTGGCGGACTCTAACTATTTTGCGGCAGCAATGCCAGCATCCTTGGCGCTTTGGCCCTGGCCAAGCCTGATCGCTCGTCGCTCGGCGTCAGGTTTGGCGAGATCTTTCTCCTCGAAAGATCCGTTCGCCTGAATAATCCGCGCGATGCATCCTGTCCAACCCGTTTGGTGGCTTGCCCCAACGCCAGACCCGGTATCGCCATTAAAGTATTCGAAGAAGAGCACATTATCGCGCCAGTGTGAATCCGCTTGAAACTTCTCCGCACCGCCAAAGACTGGCCGCCTTCCTGAGCTATCTTTGACGAACGTTCCAATCAATCGCTCTCCCAACTCCTTAGCAACTTCGAACAAAGTCATCAGATTTCCTGAGCCTGTCGGGCACTCGATTTTGAAAGTGTCACCGTAATAGGCGCCAAGTCGCATGAGCGAGGTGTAAAGCAGAAAATTGACCGGCATCCATACCGGTCCTCTCCAGTTCGAGTTTCCACCAAACATCCCACTGTCCGAATCGGCCGGAAGATATCCAACCTGGGACTTCTGTCCTAAGAAGTCAAACTCAAATGGATGTTCTCGGTGATATAGCGATAGCGCGCGGATTCCATGCGGTCCAAAGAATTCCTTTTCGTCCAGCATCTTTGTCAGAATACGTCGCAGCTTGTCTTCATTCACCGTGGAAAGCATCCTTCTCCCTGCCAGACCGGGTGTGCTGGGCAGGTGGAGGTTTGCCTCCAGTTCCGGATGCCTCATCAGAAAGTTCTTTGCATGTTTGCGAAACGTCGGCAACTTCTCCATGATGTCTTCCTCAAAGATTGCGACGGCGGTCAGCGGCAACAGCCCCACCATGGACCGCACCTTCATTCGAAACGCTTCACCACTCGGCATCCGAAGCACATCGTAGTAAAAGCCATCTTCGTCATCCCACATTGTGTCTTGTGCTTTACCCATCCGATCCATGGCCCCGGAGATCCACATGGTGTGTTCGAAGAACTTGATCGCAAATTCCTCAAAGACAGGAAAATTCAGCGCCAACTCGACCGCAATCCTGAGCATCTGTTGGCTGAAGAAAACCATCCATGCGGTTCCATCCGCTTGTTCCAAGTATCCCCCTCCTGGTAGCGGAGCACTTCTGTCGAACACGCCAATATTGTCCAGCCCGAGAAATCCGCCCTCAAACAGATTGTTACCCGCCCGATCCTTTCGATTGAGCCACCAAGTGAAATTGACGAGGAGTTTCGAGAAGGCATACGTCAAGAACTGGAGGTCTCCCTTGCCGTTATTCCTCTCCTTGTCGCTCATGTAAATCTGCATCGTCGCATAGGCATGCACTGGCGGATTGGTATCGCCAAAGTTCCATTCATATGCCGGTATCTGTCCATTCGGATGCTGATAGTCGTTTCGCAGTATGAGCATCAGCTGGGACTTTGCGAAATCTGGATCTACAGCCTGAAACGCTAGCATATGAAACGCCAGATCCCACGCCGCATACCATGGATATTCCCACTTGTCCGGCATCGAAATGATGTCGTTGTTGTACATATGGAACCACTCGCCGTTGCGTACCTTCGCCCTAATTTCAGGGGTACTTGTCGGCCCCACCTGATGCTCTCTTAGCCAAACATTCAGGTCGTAATAGAAATATTGTTTACTCCACAACATCCCGGCCATTGCTTGCCGCAGCACCATCGCGCGATCCGGGTCAGCTCTCACTGCCGCCGGTGTGATCCCGTCATAAAACTCATCAGCTTCGCTCAATCGTTTCTTGAACACATCCTCGAAATCGTCAAACGGTCGAGTCTTCATCGTTCCTACGGCCCGCGAAAGTCGCAGACGCACCACCTTTGTCTCTCCCGCCGGCACGCTCAGAACGTAGTGCGGAGCCGCCTTGGTTCCCTCCAACGCTCCATTCACCGCTTCTTTCCGACCGTGGATAAGGTAGTTGTGAAAGCCATCCTTTACATAAGGCGAAGCGTTCTTCGTACCAAACAATTTCTCATTGTTGCTCTCGTTCTCCGTGAACAACAGTTCCGCATCGCCCTCGCAGTACAAACTGTAGTCAGACAGCGATTCCTGAAAGATCGGGTCCGTGTGATGTGCGGAGATGGCGCTGAACCCCTTGTGCTGTGCACCTTTCAGCACTGGCTTGCTGCCAGCATCCGACCACATCCAAGTATTACGAAACCACACCGTTGGCAATAGATGCAGAATCGCCTCTTCTGGACCTCTGTTGGAGACGCTGATCTTAATTCCGAGGTCCTCCGCACTACCTTTGGCATACTCCACCAGAACATCGAAGTACCGGTCTTCGTTGAAGACGCCCGTATCGAGCAGCTCGTACTCAGGCGCCCCGCGACCCCGCTCCCTGTTGGTCCTCACAAGATTCTCATAGGGATATGCGGCTTGCGGATACTTGTACAAATACTTCATGTACGAGTGCGTCGGTGTGCTGTCGAGGTAAAAGTAATACTCCTTCACATCCTCGCCGTGATTGCCCTCGCTGTTCGTTAGACCAAACAATCGCTCTTTGAGAATCGGGTCTCTACCATTCCACAATGCGATGGCAAAGCACAACACCTGATGGTCATCGCAGATTCCGGCGAGACCATCCTCGCCCCACCGATATGCCCGCGACCTAGCTTGATCGTGCGTGAAGTAATCCCAGGCATTTCCATCGGCGCTGTAGTCCTCTCGAACAGTCCCCCACTGTCGTTCGCTCAGGTATGGGCCCCACTTCTTCCAAGGGATGAGCTCTTCGCTGGCTTCGTTGAGTCGCCGCTGTTCGTCTGCCTGGGCCATCTATTCCTCCAAAAACTTGTTAGGACGGGAATCGCGCACCCTGCGCATAGTTCTCTAGATTGCTTCAAGTGTCGTCTTACTAATCTTTGACCACCTCCATCTGAGGTTTCTTCCAGGTACCGTTCAACACTGCTTCTCCGGGCATGTAGACACGGTAGACGGCGTAGAAGGGGCCATCTGGCGCAGGCAGCCAGTTAGATTCCTTGTCTTTACCGGGTGAGTTCTTCTGGATGTAGAACGTTAGTGAGCCATCGGGGCCATACTTGTAGGACTTGAGGGTAGTGGAATTGAGCAGATAACGTTTGAGCGGGTTGGCGACCAGGAACTGGGTCTTGCCGTCGTACATGGTGAGGGACCAGAAGGCATGGTACTCGGGAATGCCCCCTTTGGCAAAGTGCAGCTCGTAGTTGTTCTTCGAGGCGTCGAGGGGATGGTGTTGTGAGTCGACAAAGAAGCCGAAGTAGGCGGCATCCGCACCGGTGTTGCCATAGAGGCCAACTTTGGCTCCGACCATGCGATAGAGGTAATTGTTCTTAAGAAACTCGCGGGTACCGAAGAAATCGGAGCTGGCGACTTGATCGGCGTTGATCTTCTTCATGATGCCCTCGACGTCCGCTTTGCTATCAGCGATTCCGTCGGTAATGGCCTTCTGGGTGGCTGGAGTGAAAGCAGCAAAGTCGAAGACTTTACCTGCGCCGATGTTGAGCTTAGCGAACCGGGCCGTGAGATCCGTTTCAGATGGATCGGTGGGGCAGAACTGAAGGAGAAAGTTGAGGTAGGGAAAAATGGCCGGTGTGGTCAGCATGTTCTCTGTTGGTTTGGGCCAGTTGACGGTAGGTGCCCCGACCGGAGCAGGTTGGTGGAGAAAGGTACTGAGAGGCTCGGCACGGTAGCCAGACTGAATCCTTCTGACATTGTTGATATCACCCGCGTTGAAGAGCTGTGTGCGGATGAGAAGGTAAGCGAATTGGGTCTGGGAGTGCAGTACAGCCTTAATGCCGGCAGGAGTTGCACCTTTCCAATTTGGGCCGGCGATGAGAAATTTTCCGCCGTCGTTGCCGTATGCACGTGTGCCGAGATAGGCGAAGTTGAAGGTATAGAGATCAACGAGCTGGCCAGTGTAATATCGGTTTTTCTCGATCTTCGGCATGGTGACGACAATGGGCTCGACGCGGAGATCCATCCAGAGATAGGAATAGGGCGTGTCGGAGTTTGGGGTCACCACAAACTTGTCATCCGGCGTGGCAACGGTGCTCGCATTGGAGAGAATATTGAAAGGAGCGCGGTAGTCGTGGCTAGTGGTGTCGACCGCTTGTTTGTAAAGAGTCTGATAGTTGGCCGCCATAGGGAAGCCATAGATGTAGGCCTCCTTGGCTATGGCGCGCGCGTCGGGCGGCGTCGATTCCGTCGATGAGGTGGTGTCGCCCCACTTGGAGCAGCCAGCGAGGATAACGAGCGTGGAGAAAAGAGACGCTCCCAAGAAGTTGTAGATCTTCTGCAAAAACTTTCTATTACCTTTCTTCAACATAAACTCTCCTAGCCGTAGCAGCATGTGTCCGTCTTCGATGAACCTCACCTTCGCGGAAACTGAATAGCAGCGCTATCCCGAATTGAGGCATTTGCAAATCGAGCTATTTCTTTCCGGGGAGCTGAATATTAAGTCCCCCGAAGACTTGAAACTGTGGCTGTCCCGCGCCGTTACGGGCAACCGTCCACTGTGGTTCTGCAAAAGCATTCACCGTTGTTCCATTGTGGAGAACCCAAACCTTGCCGAACCCAGCCCCAAATGGTATCGAATAATTTCCTTGTTCGAGATCGAAGTTCCAAGTCGCCGTGGATCGCAGATAAAAGCCTTGAGGAAGGTTATAGAGGAACAGTGGCTGCGCCGCGAGGTTGTTCTGGGTAGATCGAGAGCTGTCGCCAGCAAATGAATGCTGCCAGGTCACAAGGCCGCCCCCAAGTCCCCACTTGCGGGGAGCAACTGCCAGAGTGGCAAGCCCTGCCTGCCACTTTCCAGTGCCAGTTACTGTTTCCGTCGCGGTCGGGAAGGTGAGTTGCGGTCCGACCGCAACCTCCATCTTTGCTTTCTTCCAAAGAAAAGGAAAAAGGTCGAAGACGTTCAGGTCGCCCAATCCGGTTGCCATTCCACCGCTTCCGTTTGGAGCGGTAACCACCGGAAGCGTGTAACGGAAGAGTTGTCCCCGGCCTCCCAGCTTATGGGGGAGAAGCCCGCGCAGAAGAAAGGCATTTGAGCCCTGGTTTAGGTCGTAAAGCTTCGGCGCTCCCTGGTCTTGAAAGTTCAACGTAATCTTCGGGGTTAGCGGGTTGTTTGCTGCGTTCTGGTCGCCAGCGGATGGCTGTTGTGCCAAGAGAGAAGCAACAGCCGACGAAAATAGAAAGAACAGTGCAATGACCCGAAGTCTGGATCTTTTAAGCCGCTGCGAAGGTATATGCACCCTTTGCTCCTTGTAAGACTGCCGACTCGGCCGCATGCCCTTGCGTAGCACACGAAGACCGGCTCGTGGCTATTAGTTCGTGCTGATGCCGAGTTTCGGTTCGCTTGATACTAATGTTGGAGATGAGCCTGGACTACTGGTACTTTTTACAGGTGACGCGGAAAGACGGCTGCGTTAGCTTGCTTGCAATGAAAAAAATGCCTTGCGGCATTCTTCCTATTGAAGACGAACACAAATCAGGATGAATCCACTGTTTCCAGTTAGTAAGCGAGACATCCTTATTCCAGCCGTAGAGACCAACAGCACCTTCTTTGATAAATAGTCTTTTCCAACTGCAAGTGACGGGAGTCATAAAGATGTCTCTAGTCCACTCAAAAATCTGCACCTTCCGTAGCCGTAGCGTTTGCACGTTTCTGATCGCTACAGCGTTTTCTGCAACTACATCCGCTGTGATAGCGCAGGCGGGGCCTACAGGAGGCGGAGGAGAGCTACAACAAAAACTTTCAGCAATGAAGCAGTCAGCCGCTGAGAACCAGCAGAAATTGCACAAGTATCAATGGGTCGAGACGACCCAACTGGCGCTCAAGGGTGATGCCAAACCTGCCTCGCAATCAATATGTGCCTATGGCCCGGATGGGAAGGTGCAGAAGACTCCTATGGCTTCTATGGGAGCTTCGCCTCAAGCTCCCAGCGGAGGAAGACTCAAGCAAAGGATCATCGCGAAAAAGAAGGAAGAGATGAAGGATTACATGGCGGGAGTGAAGAAGGTGATCGCCATGTATGTCCCGCCGGACCCGCAGCGGATGCAACAGGCTCTTCAGGCTGGAAACGTCTCTTTGAAACCGGCAGGAAAGACCGGCCTGGCGGAGATTGTGTTCAAGGACTATGCACAGCCTGGCGACGAGATGACGATTGCTTTCAACACCGCTGGTAAAAAGATCAGTACCTTGAACGTAAAGACGTGGATGGATAATCCAAAGGATATTGTGGCACTTGCGGTGCAGTTTGCGAGCCTGCCGGATGGTACCAACTACGTGGAGCGAAGTGTTCTTGGTGCGACGGCTAAGCAGCTGCAGGTGACTACGACAAATTCGGACTATCATCCCGTCGGGGCCAATTGAAAAGCGTTACCAGTCACACCTGACGAAGAGCAACTCTGTACTTTTGTCCGATACGTGTTCTTGTAAAAATATCGACCTCCCTGTCAGTTCTGACAGTTTCCCATCTGGGATACAACTACTATTTTGGCTTCAGCTATTGCACATTGTTTTCTCTGGGGAATTTCTCAGCTCGTTAGCCACGAACATATTGTCGCTTACCTGAGATAAATCGCACTGCATAAGCACCGTCTGTCAGTAGAAATATTCAGATTCCCTGACAATTTTTTGGCTTTCACATAGTAGCTGGATGCTCTAAACAGACTTACCCACGAGGAATGGAACATGAACTCAGAAGCCGAAGAATTAAGGCGTTCTTATCCAGGAGCTCTGGACATCGAGCAGCCTACAGCGAGAACGAGACGGACGTCACCGAGGGGATACATTCAACACTTTCTCGTGGCTACAGCGATAGGCGGAGCAATTCTTTTTACTCCATTCGGATCACAGGCTCTTGCAAAGAGCGGAAGACAGGCTGAATCCCAGCCATCCTCCGGAATAGATCCCCATGCAATTGAGATGCTGAAGAAGATGGGAACATATCTGCGGACCCTGCAGTCATTTCAGGTACAAGCAGATCTCTCTACTGACGACGTGATGGAGAATGGGCAAATAGTTCAATCAAACAGCAAGATAAATCTGCTCGCTGCCAAGCCAAATCGGTTTCGGGTCGATGTAACCGGTGACGACGCAAACAGGTTATACCTTTACGACGGGAAGAGCTTCACCATTTGGGGTCAACCCACGAATTACTATGCTACGGTACCGGCTCCACCAACGATTCCCGAACTTATCGACAAACTCACTGAACGTTACAATATTGATCTTCCCTTGGTCGATCTCTTTCGATGGGGCGTAGATGAAGGGGATACAAAGAAAATTAAGACCGCTGTCGATATTGGTCTCACTACAGTTGATGGAGTCACGTGCGAGCAATATGCGTTCCATCAGGATGACATCGACTGGCAGATATGGATCCAACTTGGGCAATATCCGTTGCCTCGGAAGCTTGTGATCAGAACCCTGTCGGATGAAGCGAAGCCGCAGCACAGCGAAGTCCTTACCTGGAATCTTGCACCTTCATTCAACGACGGCGCATTTGCCTTCGATCCACCGGCTGATGCCCACCGAATCATCATCGCTGATGCAAAGGCGCAGTCCACTGAAAAGGAAAAATAAGGGAAAGATATGAAGCATATTTGCCAAATACTCCTCACTTTCGTCATCGTCTGTCTCTTGCCTGGGACGCTATCCGCCCAGCGCTATCGGGGAGGCGCACGGACAAGCGTCAACCAAAATGTCAACGTCAACCGTAACGTAAATGTGAACGTCAATCGCAATGTCAATGTAAACACCAACGTTCACGGTGGTTACTACGGGGGTGGATACTACGGCGGAGGCTGCTGCTATCACCCGGTTGCCGTGGCCGCCGCTGTCACGGCAACTGCCGTAGTTACGGCAGCGGTCGTCGGCTCCATGGTCCATACGTTGCCTCCGGCTTGCTCCGTCGTTGTGGTCAACGGATTGAGCTATCAACACTGCGGAAGCACCTGGTATCAGCCTCAATTTTCCGGATCCACTACGACCTACATCGTCGTTAATCAGCCGCATTGAAGCTGCGCCTTCGATGGCTTCTGGAACGTCGAAAGAGGTTCTTACCAGAGAACTTACTTGGTGTTCGGGGGCGAAGTTCCTCAACGGCGAAATCTTCTACTCGCTCAAGGAAGTACAAGTGCTGGCCGAACAAAAGCGCATCCACCACAACGTCAGACTTCACTCTTCGTCTGGTTACAAACCAGCGCACGAGACGGCGACTATCTGAACTCAGAGGTGACTCGCACTACACTAGCAACCCAACTACAGTGAAGATTAGTTAGACCGAAGACGATCCCAAAACAACGGCCTTCATCGTTATCCATTCGTCTGACTCTTACAGGAGTCATAGAGAAATGCAGAAGGCGCAGTTGTTTTTCAGATACAGCTTATGACAAACCCGTAAAAATGAAGATTAACTCTGGAATAGGCTCCCAACCTAGATCGATTCTCCTCAGAATTATTTATGCTTTGTCAACCTCCGCAGGTCCGATGAATCGGAATCATTATCCCACTTACACTATGACGAGAAAACGATCAATTTTAGTTCTGGCTATGGCCCTTACTTTGGTCAGCTATAAACGAGGAATCGGACAGGATAAGAATTTGCGGCCCGCAGGTAAAGAGACCGTAGAATACACGGCTTTATCTTTTCCTTACTTCTCTTTTGCCGAACTCAAGTCGCTCTCAGTCGATGATCCCAATCATCCCGACAAGAATATACCGCCCTCGCTCCTATCGAAGCTCGACCAAGTGCTCGATGGCCTTATCGTTCTCCGCTCCGCCAATACCAAGCCTCATCTTCCATCAAGTCGAAATATCGGCCCCGTGCTGCGTGCAGCCGAGTGGAACATCGAACGCGGGGAACAATTTGAGCAGGTCGCGGAGACGCTGGCGAACTCACCAGAACTTTCTTCGGCCGTAGCCTCCAAGGCAGCGGCCGCTAAAAAGACGAAAGACCGCAAGAAACTCTCAACGAGGCTTACTGAAGAAGCCAGGCTCTTGGCCGACTCTGACATTCTTGTGCTCAACGAAGTCGATCTTGGGGTTACCCGTAGTGGGTATCACGACGTGTCTGCCGACCTCGCTCACCGGCTCAACATGAACTACGTCTACGGTGTGGAGTTTGTCGAAGTCGATCCGCTCAAACTGGGTCTCGAAACCCTCTCGAAGCAGGATGTGGCGGACGATGAGGCACTACAAAAACAACTCAACGACGAACTCAAGCCAGACCCCAGTCGATACAAAGGACTTCATGGATCAGCCGTTCTCAGCCGCTTGCCGATCGGATCTACAGAAATGCTTCGTTTGCCGCCCTGTTACGACTGGTTTTCAAAGGAGGCAGCAAAGACTGCAGCTATTGAAGAGGGTAAGCGTTACGCCTCAGAGAAGATATTTCTCGAGAAGATTGGTCGTGAGGTCCGCCGTGGCGGACGAATGGCGTTGCTGGTCCGCCTAAAGCTGTCAGCTAGTCCAACCGGGTATATAACCGTCCTGAACACCCACCTCGAGGATAAGACCAAGCCAGACTGCCGAAGGCGTCAGATGCAATCCATCCTTGAACGCCTCCAATCAGTAACGGACCCCATCATACTATCTGGGGACTTCAACACGACTGGCATGGACGGCAACCAACTCTCCGTTAAATATATTGTCACAAGCAAAGTCACCGACTATCGCTTCTGGGTTCACCAATCGCTGATGTACGCCACTCCTATTCCTGCCCTTCACCTTACGAAGTACTTCAAGAGCTATACAGATCCCACCACACGTGACATTCCATTTCTAATGGACAACAAGGAAGCCGCTCTCTTCAACGACGCCCAGCACAAACTATTCAACGATGGTAAACATTTTGACTTCACTGGAACAACAGATCGATCCGTTAATGGACGACGGAAACGACTCGCCAACAGCAATGAAAGAGCGCTAAAAGGCTTTGCCTATACGTTTGGTCTACCACGCGACTTCAAAGGTATGGTAGGACGTTCCAAGCTCGATTGGTTTTTCATAAAGCCGGTTACGTGTCCGACTTCCATTACGACCAAATCCTATAGTTCCAGGATGCCCCAAAAAAGAAATTCTAAAAACCGTGATGTCTTTACTCCCTACTTTGGTAGAACAATGATGGAGCTAAATCGCGTCTTTCCTGAACAATCTTCTGATCATGCACCGATTTTGGTAGATCTCAGATTGACAGTGAAGAAATCACAAGATCAGTGCAATAGGCTCGAGTGAGCCGTTAACCACATCATGAGGATCTGCGTTGCACAACTTCAATCGGCTATCAACCCTTCTTACTCCTGAGGCTTGGGATTAGCCAGAAGAGCAAATATCTTGTTCGACATGTCGGCATCCCAGTCCCATCGTCCGCCGTAGCAATCACAATTGACGAAACAGGCGCATGAACTATGGGACCTAAACTCTCTTTGAGGAGCTCGAATCATGAAATCAACACTGCCCTTTATCGCACTTCCACTCCTTTCTATAATCATGGCTGCCCCGTTTGTGTCCGGGCAATCCCCAGACACCACCTCAACCATCGAATCGCTACGTGCGGACGTTCGTGCGGACCGAACCAAGATCATCACACATGTCATGCAGTTCTCGGAAAAAGATGCAACTGCTTTCTGGCCCGTCTATCACCAATATGAAGCTGATGTATCCAAACTCAATGATCAGCGTGTAGCAATCATCAGGGAATACGCAGCCTCCCTTGCCTCACTGACAGACCAGCAAGCCTCTTCCTTAACATCCCGGTCTTTCGAGTTTGAGCGCCAGCGAGTTGATCTCAACAAAAAATACTTCAAGAGCTTCAGCAAGGTGCTTCCGGGCATAGTCGTAGCTAAATTTTTCCAACTTCAACACAGGCTGAATCTGCTTGCTGACGTCGAACTGGCAGCACATCTGCCTGCCGTGTTCCAGGATCAGACACAGTAAGCGTTTGAAGCTGCATTCATGACGCTTCACGCTCAAAGCGGGATTACGGACTACCAGTACCGGAGTTCTGGCTGACAAACGACAAGGGCGCGGATCGCCATATCACAGGTCAGAAGCGAACCACTGGCCCGAACTGCACACCCCAGTTTGTTGAGTTGATATAGTTGTCATTCGACAGGAAGGATAGTCGGGGCGGAGTTCCGATTCCGCCTGGATCGCGTTCTCCTCTGTAGCGAATCAGCGTTTGAGTGGCCGAAACACGAACACCGAGATGCCGCGAGAAGTAGAGGTCGCCCGACAGAATCGCGGACGTCGCGAAGTTATAACTTGGTCTCATTTTTTTTGGATCGGGGCCCGTGCATGAGTATCTAGCAAACCCGGGTGCGAGGGAGATACGGATCGCATAACGCTCCTTGTAATAGCCTGAGCGAAGCCCAAAGGTTGCTCTTGTCATCGTCCCGCCTACACTCATGGATGAGACAGGGCTCGCATCCGGAAGAACCGAAACATCAGCCACAAAGTCCAGGTAACGCTTTAGTCGGATTCCCAATCCCACGCCTGCCCCGTTCACAGTCTGTCGACAGTTCATGCACCCCGGACGATTCGTCTGCAGGCCAAACGATGCCGAATGAAAGTCAATCTCGAAGTGTTCCTCGGGTTCGTCGTAGAGCATTCGTACATACTGCTGATGCATCGACGAATCACCAGCGCCAGGATGCTCATAATCGCGCCACCACGGATAGCGGCCGCGAAGAAGATTGGCCAGCGATCGAGGAGGATTCAGCGAGGAGCGGATGACCTTGTACATGAATACATCCGGATGTCTCTGAACCAGCGGATCCGAAATGTAGCGATCTATTGTGTCTTCGCCTACGAGCCACAACGTGCCAACAATCGGAGTAATGATGAAATCTACCCATCCTGTATTGTTCGTGTACATCGCCTTGGGCGACTCGCAATAGTTGCTGCGGCCGGGATGCGAATCGCAGCGGATGGGATAAGTAAATCCACCCTGGTTAAAGATTGCCGTCTCACCCAGTGGCCCTATCTCCCACCAAGTCGAATACACGGTGGACCACAGAAATGAGTGGTAGCGACTCTTCCAGTAAGCATGTCCACGCGAGATGCGTAGTTCCCTCCCCTGAGGATCATTCTGAATCTGGATGTATCCGGAAATGGCTCCCTGCATCGGATGACCAATGTAGTTGACCTTAATGCTGTCACCATCGTTCCAGCGCCGCATGTTGAACTGTCCCAGAGAGGCCCAGTAATCAGACCAGTATGGCTTGTTCAACAGAATGTGTCTATCATGCTGATCTGCGGTCATAACCCGGGTGGCATTCTGGAGCATTTCAAAGGAGAGCGACTGCAGGATCAACCCCTTCCAATGAAATGGCTCCCGGAACCTAGCCAACGATTGAAAATGGGCCGCGGCCACTGGATCTTTCTCAAGCCTTGGGATATCTGGTGTAGGACTAATAACCGAAACTGGACTTATCAGATTGGGAAGTGGAGCGTCGACCAGTGCTTCCGCGGCCTGACCCCCCGGACGTTCCAGTATTTGAGCCGTACACAATGCACCGTGACACCACGTCAAAAAGCTAAAGGCAACTCCCCAAATGCAATATCGCATACGGAGGTTTTCGAGTATTGTCAGTTCTCTCAAAACCATCATCCAAGCGTTTGGATGTATACCCTTACATTCCTAGTGCGGGTATACATATGGCATTTGCTCTTCTCGAGCTGTATACGACAGCATGGGCAGCAACTGATCAAAATAGGGTCTGTTATCAGCCGAATGGATCTCTTCGAAGTGAGCATTCATCGTCATCAAACGAGCGAGATAGATTAGAACGCCTCCCCAATACTCACGTAGCTTGCATGACTGTTATTTCCCCATGCGTAGTCTGCCCGGAGATTGATATGGTTCTTCTTGGCGAGGACAAAGCGAATTCCGAGGCCGCCTCCGGGCTGGGCATCCCCGAAATTGCCGAAGTCGCTGCCGACTGCTCCAGCTCCAGCAAAGGCAACCGCACCCAGCCTCCAAAATAATTCGCGACGATATTCTGCCTGCCCCACGAGCATCCGATTATCTCTATACTGACCAACCTGATATCCACGGATATCGGACGAAAGCCCAAATTGGCATAGATCAAAGAATGGGGCCTTGTCGCTCGCGACACACATAGAGGCATGGACAGCGAAGACATTTTTGGTGGCAACACTTAGATATTTGTCGTACGACAAAACCAAGGACTGATACGTTCGATCTCCTCCTACGCCAGGCCCGAAGAAGTCTGTCGTTAAATCGGTTAAAGAGCCATGTCGAGGATAGAACGGACTGTCACTCGAATCTCGCTGTAGCCTAATTCCCAACGCCGCAGTCTGAAACTTTACGTCTTGTGGAAGAGGAATGGGCAGATTGGAAGGATCAGATTTGCTCGATCCGAGCGATATGCGATTGGTAATCAAATGATAGCGGGGTCCCAAATACCACTTCGGAAAGATTCTTATTTTAGGTTCAATCAGGAATGCTCGCGATCTTTGAGATAGCGGAATGCTTATTCCTGCTTCACCGGCAGCGGATCCGGTTCCGAAAAAGTTGTAGTTGAATTCTCCTCCACCAGCACCCACGAGAATACGATAGCGATCTTCGCGGAGATAAAACCTTCCTCCAAGACCTAGCGCCCAACTTCCTCTACCAGTGCCAAAGCCTCCGCCACCAAAGCTAGAGGGGGGAGACACGTCGTCATTTCCGAGTCTAGTCGTGTAGAGGACGGCCGCTCCGCCGCCATTTCCGATCGACGGATTGACCATCGGTATCGGTGCAAATGCAAACTCGCCTCGCTTTTTCTTTCGGCTGCCCTTACCGTTCGAAGTGTCGCGTTTGACAGAAGATGGAGGAACTCCAAGGGTGCTTCCCTTATCTCTGATGCTGCCCTCAAGATTCGTATTCGTTCCGTAAAAATTGACAGGTGAACTTTTATTCGAAGACTGCGCATGCACATTGACAGGTGCCACCATCCCTACAAGAATCAGCATCAAAAGACACTTCTCCTGTCTTCCCCACAAGCTTCGCTTCACTGAATCTCTTTTGATAGCGAAAAGCCACTCCGATTTCAGTCGACTCCGAAAGATCTTCATACGCTGTTCCCTTTCAGCCTTCGCCGGAGCATAAACAAGGAAGGCAAGCGAGCTTTCTCAGTAATGGTTGCGAATAGATACAGCTCTCGCGTTTAGCCGTTCCGGGATTAGACATTTGCAAACGCAAACCGCTTACTTTGCTTTCGCCGGCGGCGGGAGGAAGTGAAGAAAGGTGATGCCGAAGATTAACGTCTTACCAGAGGCGCGAAGCTGGACACCGAACTGCTGCTCATAGCGGACGTCATAGGCAAGATGGTGTTTGACGTCGGTATACTTCCATTCCGGGCCAATGGCGAATCCGCGATCAAGGTATCCCTTTGTCAGCGGACTAACGCTACTGCCGGAATCGGGCGAGAGCTTCTGCGAATAGTAACCGACAACGCCTGCGTTCATCTGATACTTGAAGAAGCGGTGACCAAAACTGAACTCGTCGGTAAAGATCGGTCCAGCCTTGGTGTCCGTTCCGAGCTTACTGTGGTTGAGCTCCCAGGTGGTCAACATGGAGGCATTCCATAATTTCTTCTTGTCGAAATTGTAAGTTGCACCGGCCTGGATCTGGTGCTCCCAAAAGCCAAGACCGGGGTTTAGCGGCAGGCTCGGATTGAAATCACCGGTAGGTGCATAAAAGCCGTAGTTGACGGTGTAACTCGCTTTGCCCTTCTCCCAACCAAGGATTATTGGCTCGAAGATAATATCCGACACCCCGGCGGACTCCGCAGAAGCATCAAAGAGGTTTGAATTGAAACGCGTATTGAGTACTGGAACGATAACGGCTAGACCGTAGTCCGCCTTGAGAATTTTCTTTTGGGTGATCACACTGTATCCGGCAAGTACGCCACCCACGTTGATATCAGGCTTGAGTAGAGTGTTGCCGTTAGGCCCTTTGATGGAATCGATGGGCTGAAACAGACCGATACCGGACACATACAGTCCGGGTGGCGGCGTCGATCCGTTTTCAAGGCCACTAAAACCTCCAACGTAGTGCCCCAGTTGCTGGGCGTGCAATTGAATAGACGTATTCAAAAATGTAAGAGCCACCACCGCAGTAGCGAGCAGTCCTCTTAAGTAGGTCTTCAGAAATTTACTCTTCGTCGTCATTGCCACAACCTCTGTTTCTCCCTTGGCCTGGAACAAGTTCCCATCCTCAACTGCTTCCCTTATTCGAGTCTCCAAACTTCTAGCCGCAGTCGAAATACGGCCTCCGCTCCTGTCGGGATGATTGACGACCGCGACGTCCTGCGGAAGGTGAAATGCATCTCATACGGACTAATCGAATAAAACACAAGACAACAACGGCTCGATATCGTCACCGCTCGGAGGTTATGTCACTATGCCATCGACGAGTTATCGTTCTATTTGGAAGGCTTCGGTGGGAAGTCCTTGAAAATCTTATTTAGCGCTTTGTCGAGCTTCTTCTGGTTCTTGTCAGGCTTGTCGGCCAGCGTGTCAGAGGAGTTCGCCATCCAAAGAAGCTTTTTTGTCTTCGCATCGCCGACATCAACGACCAGCTGACCGACTGGGATTTTGTCGACAGTCGTCGTAGCCATTCCGCCGCCCCAGCGCCAGCCCCAGCCCCCCATGTTCATGGTGTTGAGCTGTGCTTCCTGACCGATGGCTCCGTGATAAAGAACATACAAATCTGGATTAGCATCACCCTCAACTTTCTGGAAGCCCTTGGTTGCGAGTTGCTGGTCGATACCCCTGATAATTCGCTCGTCCCAGAGCTGATTTGATAGAGGGGTCCCTTTTGTCCACGCGTAAGTTTTATAACCTTGAAAGCTGGCTTGATGGTCATAGTCAATCGTCACTTTCTGGGCGTAAGAAGATGTGGTAATTGCTACAAGAAGAAAACTAAAGATCAGTCGTAGTTGCCTCATGTCATCTCTCCTTTGTAAAAATCGTTTGAACCCGTAGCCTTCACGAACCTCTCGAACTCCGTATTTGTCACGTCCGTCTTGTCCATGAAGAAGCCATCGACGTAAACGCGATGCACCGGCCGCGAATCCAGAGTTGCCTTCATGCCTACGTCGTCCATGCCGGGAGGATCCTTCGCGCCCATCGAGAATTCACCACCCGGAATCCACGTCATTTTCGACGGCGCTTTCATCGCAGGCTCGCCTGTGTTTGCCACCGTAAGCCCGAAGACCACCTTGTTCTCCGCAGCCGCTGTTTCGTTATGCATCGCCGCGTGATCTGCCGTTAAAGCAGACGTGGCTGGCGGCGCACCCACACTCTGATCGGCGCCACTCTCGCTTACCGTCGGAACGATCTTGACTCCTCCCTGTTTATTCACCACCAACGCCGCAGCCGCTACTGCCGCCAGAACCACCAGGCCCACCACCAGCGACGTCTTCCTCTTCGGCGCTTCCTCCACCGTCACCTTCACCTTGCCCATACCTCAGATCTCCGCACAACTACCGGCGAAACCGTCCTCCGCCACCACGTTGCATGTGCTGGAATCGTCCCGTCTGCATCTGCCCTCTCTGTCGCGCCCACGATGAGTGGTCCAGCCCCTGCATCGTTCCACTATTCAGTGAAGGATTCCGCGTCGCTCCGCTCAGATTGCCGCTCGCATTCTGTCGCGCGTTCTGCACATTTTGTTGCGCATTGGGGTGGTTCTGCTGGAACGCCCGTTTGTTTTGTTGCGCGTTTGGATGGTCGGCGTTGAAGTTCTGCTGCGCCTGCTGCTTCGCAGCCGTCGTGTCTACCGTGTTCCAGTTGCCGTTGTCATATTTACTCCAGTTGCCGCTGCCGTCCTTGCGATAGACGTTGCCATCGTTACCTGCATACGTATTGTTAGCTCCGCGCACCACGGAGCCATTGGGGCCGACAAATCCGCCACCCTGCTGTCCCGTCGACGTCCTATAACCAAACGCCGTGCCCGCGGCCGTGGTCACGTGCCCTGTCTGCGCCCAGTTGCCGTTGCGGCCCACCACGGAGCTTCCCCACTGCGAGTACGCATTGTGTCCCTGTGAGGTTGCCCCATAGCCCCCCGTCCACGGGTTATACGCCGAGGCCGCTGTCCGGCCGCCATACCATCCCTGCACGCTCGCCGCGCGGCCATAGCGCCCCGTCGCCGGATTGAACCACGCTGCCGATCCCGCCGCCGCGTATGGCCCATATACCGCCCGGCCGCCAGCCCACCCTCCACTCCACGAGTTGTAGACATAGCCCGCGCCATAGGTCATTGGCCACGGATGGTAGATCGGATATCCGCCCCCCCAGTAGATATAGGGTGGGTAGTACCAACCCGATCCATAGACGATCGCAGCTCCCACCGCCGCGCCCAGGATAAACATCCCGAAGTAACCCGCTGTTGTACTCGAACTCACTGTCGTCGAGGTTGGATTTGTCTGCGTGACGTATGTCACGTTATAGACCGGTGAACTTGGTGGAATCGTGTAGATCTCCGGCGGCACAGTGTCCGCCGTCTTCCAAGGTCCACTCGCGACGCGCGACATAAACCACACGCCATCGAAGCACAGGTAATACAGATCGCCGTCCTTGATAACCTTCTGCTGCGTGTTCGTCGCATATTGCAGATTAGTCTTTTCGATCGGCTTGAACTGCGGCTGCCCATCATAGGTCACCCTGGCTTTCGCCTCCGCTTCGGCGCGGTTCACCGTCACCGTCGTAGGAATCTGCGCCAGCATCACAGCATCAGCGGCCTGAATGGTGCCCGGCACAGACGCCAGCACGCGGCCTTTCTCCGAATCCTCCGGAATCTTCGTGAAATCCTGTGGCAGATTATCGCTTGTGTAAGTCCACGGACCGTTGAACGAGGGCGCACGGAACCATCGACCCGAAAGGAGAAGATAGTACTGATTCTGTGCGTCGTCCAGGAACACATCGTTGTCGGTGTTCGTGACATACAACAGCCGAGTCCCGGGGATGCGCGTATACACGGGCTTGCCTCGCAACAGCAGAAGCTCCGCCGGCTGCTGGCTGTAAAACACGCGTGGCGCCGAAGCCGACACTGGTGGCGGAGGCACATACCGCTTCACATCATCGAAGTTCTGGCCTGCCGGAAGCTTCGCCATGTCCTTCGGCAACGACTTCGTTATGATCCATGGGCCACCCAGATTCTTCGACGTCAGCCACATCTTGTCGTTAAGAAGGTAGTAATCGCCCTTCGACTTCTCGAAGAACAAGTCCCAGTTCGTGTTCACCACAAACTGCAGGTCCGTTTTTTCAATCGACGTCAGCACAGGCTGGCCCTCGACCGTCAGCAGAATCGCTGAAGACTCACTGTAAAAGATCTGCGGAGGATCGTTCTTCAGATTGGACGCCGGCTTATAAGGTGTCTGGCCGGCGGTCACATCGGCCATCAGGCGGTCTAGCGCAATCGGCTCGCCTCCGGTGGGCGCGATTGCACGAAAGGTCTTCTCGAGCGTCGCCTCCTGCGTCGCATCAACCCCCGAAAAGCGCACACTCGTGTACTTCAAGTCGTGCAGGTTGACCGTCCTGGTCTCCTGGTCTACCGCCGTTCCCGCCTCCAGTGATACCACACCCAGCGCAGGCTTGCCGGCCGCCGACGGCGTCAGTGAAAACGCCATGCGCGCTTTCACGAGCCTATAGTTATCCCAACTGTCCACCTGTGGCTGGTAGTACACCAACGTCGCGCTGTTCTTCATGATCTGCCGTGGCCAGCCGGGGTCTGGCGCAACGGATTGCCGAGCTGCGCCGTCTGCAGAGGAGGTCCCAACTGCTTGTGCCTGGAGACCAATAGACGATATGGAAAGGCAGACAATAGATACCCCCGACGCCACTTGGGAAAGGCGCTTGGACAGCATCACAAGTACTCCTTTCGATTGGTGCGAATCACTCTAATACGTCTCCGTGAAGGAACTGCTGGTTATTGAGCCCGATCAACCTGACTTGCCGGGACAGTGAGCAAGCCGAATTAGAAAACCCTATCGACTTAGGTATTTCAAAACCGGAGAAGCTCTGGAACTGTCAAAACTGACAGATGGTTACCCTTCAGCTATAACGACGCCCAAAGCGAGCTCAGTGTGCTAAGTTTTCCCCAAACGAATCACGCCATGGATCTGCAATCCAACTGAGGTTAGCTATGGCCTGGTATGCAGACATGCATCCGCGCATTCGCATGATGATTTGAGCGCTGTAAGATATACGGAGATCGAAACGATCCACAGTCATCGTACGCCGCCTTACGCGGCGACTTATCAAGACCGGAGACCTTGGACAACGCCTCTCACTCGTCGCAGTGCAGCTAGCTCAAATTCACGAACTAGACAAGAAAGTGGGTCATCCCGCCCATGATCCGGTGCAGGATACGCTGGATGAGTTGGACACGGTGATCTCGGACGTTCATAACAAATCAACGGATCAGATGCAAAGATTGGGGGTTGGCTACGATGGGAGAGCGAATGTCCATCGTTGGTGGAAGCCTATCGATAACCTCAAAGCCATCCGAAGGAACAACCATTTCTATTCAAGCGCCACTTAGCAGACGTTTCGAAGAAGCATGATCCTCAGAGACCATAAGATTCTCTCGAAGTGCCAATCTTAGAAGATCTGAATTGTTGTGCAGCCCATACTCTTCCATGATGCGATATTTATGAAAAGCCACCGTTCGGGGAGTCAATTTGAGTTTGTCGGCCGTTTCCTTCATTGAAAGGCCCTCTGCTAGTAGTTGAAGAACCTCCCGCTGACGAAATGTCAACGCTTTGTCGCCATCCCAACCAGGGTCATTGATAAATTTGCATTCGAGTTGTCGAACGATAGTCGGGGTGATGTAGATCCTTCCCGCAATCAATTCTCGAATGGCATGAACCAATTCGGTTCCAGCAGCCTTCTTTAATAAATAGCCCGATGCCCAGCGGAGCGCCTTTTGTGCGACTGCTGCATCCTCATTCATCGTGACAACCAGGAGCTTCGCTTTCGGTAATAGCCGCTTCAGCATTTGACCTGCATCTAGCCCGTTCAGGAGCGGCAACCCCAGATCGATGAGAATGACATCCGGAACTAACTGCACGGCATTCTTAAGCAACGTTTGACCATCGGTCACCGCTCCAACGATCTCGAAGTTAGGCTCAAGTAGCTTTCTGAAGGCGTCCGTCAATAGGGTGTGGTCATCTGCAAGCAAAATCCGGGAACGAGTCATCGCAACCCCTCTGCACAAGAATATGGCAACATTCTGACCCGGTGATGCAATGTCCGGCAGGGTAGCAAAGAACAACATAACTACATTAGCTTAAGCCCGCAAATCCGACACCACTGTCAAAACTGACAGATTTCAAATGAACGAACAGGCCGTATTCTTCGTTGGATGCTGGAGTTGACCTTTAAGGGCACTACTGTCGTAAAAATCACTTCGTTAGCTTTTCGCAGGTAAAGATTACACGTTTTGAATCGTTCTGCATATTAGAGCGTGCATAGTAACGGCACCATGCCCAATCATGAAGCCATTTGCAAAAGGCAAAGCGACCGTCGTTCTCATGGATAACCATCCAGTTACGATCGCTGCGGTAAGTGAGATATTGGCTGAACACTGCAAGCTCTTAGGGATTGCAACCAATGGAAAAATGGCAGTCGATCTCATCAGGGCGTTCACACCCGAAATGGCAATACTCGATATCGCAATGGCTGGCATGAATGGTTTCGAGGTCGCGCGATCATTAAAGCAGCACGGATCGGAAACAAAAATTATCTTCCTCACCTCCGTGGAGGACCCCGATTACGTTGATGCGGCACGACAACTCGGGGCAAGTTACGTGTTGAAACGGCGCATGCATATTGATTTAGTTCTATCAATGAGGGAAATCATGGCCGGCCATATCTTCTCGTCCCCGCTTCCGGAGCCGGGATGACTTGATTTCGATTTTGAGTCCACGACGATAACAATTGAAGCCAGTTTCCGACGCTGTTGTACTTCGACCGACTTCCCAGAAAGGAAGACATTCACATTAAAGCGAGTAGCCTGTAGATTCTACGGAAGGAATTGGGGATGCCCGCGCGAAAGAAATCATGCTTGAGTGAACCTCGAATTTATTTGAATGCTCAATGCATCATCCGTAGAACTCTTACCGCCATCATAAGTTTGCTTACCCTTGTTCCCTTCGTCTTTGCCGACAGCCGCCCAAAGACAGACATCGTCTTCATGAAGAACGGCGACAAGATCACCTGCGAGGTTCGTTCGCTCGAGAAAGGACAGTTGACCGTGAAGCCCGACTATACAAGCGGAGCGATCGTCCTGGATTGGGAAAAGGTGGATCACATCGAGAGTCGGCAGAACTTCGTTGTAGCAGACCCGGAGGGCAAGTTGTATTCGGGAGCTCTCAGTACCGATCCAGAGACGAAGGAGCTTGCGGTCATCGGTTCCGACACCACAAAACTTCCCGCTATATCAGTGATTCAGATTGAAGAATTGGGCGAAAGCTTCTGGAAACGTATGCGCGGCAATATCGACTTCGGAACCAGCTTCGCACAGTCAAACAACCAGAAGAATCTCTCCCTCCAGGGAGGGCTTAACTATCAGTCACAACAACATCTATTTTCCCTGTCCTCAAACTCCCAGTTCACCAGTCAACAGGCGACCGACGACACGAACGAAACTAACATCAAGACATCTCTTTACAAGGAACTTCGCAGGTCAAACTGGTACTACGGAGGGATTGGGAACTTTATTTCATCCAGTGCGCAGCAGATCGCCTTGCGGTCTACCTTCGGCGGAACGTTCAATAAACGTCTTATCTTTACCAATCGAACCAACCTTAGCGCAGTTGGCGGTCTCGCGCTAACCATTGAACGTGATGCAGAGGGCTCGCAGAGTTCGGCGAGGACTAGGGCAATTGATTCAGCGTTTGCCGTTCAGTATTCAACGTTTCGTTTTGATTCCACGACCTTTGATACTTCGTTCTGGCTATATCCGAGTCTCACGTCCCCTGGCCGTATTCGCTTCACTCTCAATCAGGATGTCTACTACAAATTTCTTGGGGACTTCTATATTCGCCTGAGTCTTTATGACAACTATGACAACCAGCCGGTCGTCGGTGCTCCCCCGAATAACATTGGCGGATCAACGACGGTCGGTTGGTCCTTCCACTAAATATCTCTTGACGCGTACCTAAATTAGTTTCGGTGGAGTTTCTGATGGCAAAGTCGAAAAAATCAGACAAATCAATAGTGGCCGCACCTCCCCGCCGCACAAAGCAGCCGAGCAAAATACCTGAAAGATCATCGGTGCTCCCCTTCCACGGAGATCGTCCACTCACCGAACGACGCGCCGCAGGTAAAGCGCTCCGCGATAAGATTCCGCGCGAGGCTCACAGTGAATGGATTCGCCGCCCCGACTTCCCCGGCGCTGTCGAGATAGTCATGGCCGGCAACAAAGGACGCCTCGCCGAATATATACCCTTACGCTTGGCTCGTATGGCTGCATCCCCCTTCGCTTTCTATCGAGGTGCTGCCACCGTCATGGCACACGACCTTGCTCCTACACCTATCACAGGATTGCAGGCAGTAATCGATGGTGATGCGCATATCAACAACTTCGGCCTTTACGGCACACCGCAACGCGATGTCATCTTCGACCTCAACGACTTTGATGAGGCCGTTATCGGTCCATGGGAATGGGATCTCAAGCGCCTCGCAGCCAGCGTCAATCTCGCCGGCCGCGAGAACGGCCTTAACCGCCGCGAGCGCGCTATCGCCGTGCGCCGCTGTGTGCGTGGCTATCGTTTCAACCTCGACCGCCTGCAGAGCATAGGAGTGCTTGATACTTGGTATCTCCACGCATATCCCGGCCGCGAAAACCCACTATTGAAGGTCGACCCCAAGTCCAGGGCAGTCTGGGCCAAGGCTGTCGCCAAGGCTTCCCAGCAGACCAACTCCAGCCTCCTGGCCAAGGTAGCCGAAAAAGTCGGTGGCGATTGGCGCTTTCGGAACGATCCTCCCGTCCTCACGCGTGTCGACGCCTCGACCCGGCACTCCGTCGAAAAGGCACTCATCGAGTACGCCGATACATTGCCTCGTGAACGAACGTTCATGCTCACTCGCTACCGTATCGCCGACGTGGCCCACCGCGTCGTCGGTGTGGGCAGCGTCGGCACCCGCGCCTACCTCGCACTTCTCTTCGGCAACGGCGACGACGACCCACTCTTCCTTCAGGTCAAGGAGGCGATCGTGCCTGCCGCAGCGCCGTACATTAATCGTGTCGGCCGCAACGAGTTCAACCACGAAGGCAAGCGCATCGTCATCGGCCAACGTGCCCTGCAGTCTTCTACTGACGTCATGCTCGGCTGGACCCAGATCGACGACCGCCCCTTCTTCGTCCGCCAGATGAAGAACATGAAAGGCTCGATCCCGATCGAGTGGCTCTCCGGCGAAGCCTTTAACTTCTATGTCTGGGTCTGTGGTGCCATCCTCGCTCGTGCCCATGCCCGTACCACCGACATCGCGCTCGTCGCCGGCTACTGCGGCAACTCCGCCGTTCTCGACGACGCCCTCGTCACCTTCGCCGAAGCCTATGGCGACCAAACCGTCCTCGACCACGCCGCTCTCATTCAAGCCGTCAAGAACGACTCTGCTGTTCAGAAGATGATGGGCATTTAACCGAGCCGCAAACAAGGGGGAGCCGTGGACGCACAAAGCAACACTGTTCCAAGCAAGAGCACCTTACCCGACGCCAGCCACATACCAAAGACGCCGCCCTTCCTTCTCATGCAGGGCGGCCCGCTTTACCGCATCGAGCGTCGCATTGGACTCGTCCGCGAGAACTCGCCCCTCACCATTCGCCGCGCCGTCTTCGCTGCCTGCATCACCTGGCTACCGCTGCTCGTCTTCACATTGTTGCAAGGCACCGCTCTCGGCAACGTGCGCATTCCCTTCCTGCACGACTTCAGTGCCTACAGCCGCTTTCTACTCGGCGTGCCACTCTTGCTACTCACCGAACTCATACTCGCACCACGCATCGCTGGTGCAGCCGGGCACTTCCTCCTCTCCGGCATCGTTCAGCCAAAGGACTACGCCCGTTTCGATGGTGCCGTCGAGAAAGGCCTCCGCCTCCGTGACTCCCTCCTCGCCGAGATCATCATCGTCACGCTCGCCTACGCCGCCACCTTCCTCAACTATCGCCAGTTCGCCGTCCACGCCAGTACCTGGTACTCCATCGACAAAGGCAACGGCAGCTTTGTGCTCACCGGGGCCGGATGGTGGCTACTTCTCGTCTCCGTACCGCTGCTTCAGTTCCTCACACTACGTTGGTTCTGGCGCATCTTCCTCTGGTTCCGTTTCCTTGGCACTGTCAGCAAGTTAGACCTTTGCCTCTTCCCAACGCATCCCGACGAAGCTGGTGGCCTCGGCTTCATCGGCGAGGCACAGCGCTTCTTCGGCATGCTTTTCTTCGCCTACTCCTGTGCGGTTACAGGCGTCCTTGCGAACGAAGTCCTCTATGCTGGATTGCAACTCCAGTACTTCACCCCAGTCTTCGTCGCTTATGTCATCGTCGCTCTTCTGCTGACGGCTGCTCCGCTATTCGTCTTCACCGGGAAACTTCTCGCCACCAAACGTCATGGCCTGCATGAGTACGGTGCACTGGCAACTGCCTACACCGGTTCCTTCCATCGCAAATGGATCGAGGGCGACAATCCCGAGCGCGAACACTTGCTCGGCACCGGCGATATCCAGTCCCTCGCCGACCTCGGCAATAGCTACGAGCTCATCGAGCACATGAAGCCAATCCCCATAGACCCGAAGACGCTGCTGCAGATCATTGTCCTCTCGCTGCTTCCCATGGCGAGTCTCCTACTCACCGTCATGCCTCTCAAGGCTGTTCTTAAGCTCCTGATGAAAATCTTGATGTAATTCTCTCGAAGGTCCCTCCTAACATGCAGGATCGCCGCCAATCCGCTATCACGTTCGTCTTACGTCTTCTCTGCGTAGCCGCGATATCTTTCCATGCAGTTCCCTGCCTTGCGCAACGCACCCCTGTTTCGCAAAGCTCGTCGAAGAAAGCGACCCCTCCGCCCTCCGCGACGCTGCCTCTCGCCACGCCACCCGCAGAACAAAACGAAGCCCTTCCAACTCCTGCCCCCCCGCTGCCTCTGGATTCTCTCGGTCGCTCTACTCCTCACGGCACGGTGCTTGGCTTCCTTCGCGCCGCTGAAGCCCAGGACTATCCGCGCGCAGCCAGGTTCCTCGACAGCAAGCTTTCAGAAAAGCAGACCGAGCAGCTTGCTATCCAGCTCAAAGCACTCTTCGACCTCAACTCGTCGGCCGATCTCGAGAGCATCTCACGCTCTACGAAAGGCAACATCGACGATGCTCTTCGCATCTCCCGCGAAAAAATCGGCACGATCACCACTCCCAGTGGCTCCCTCTCCATCCTGCTCGACCGCATTGATCGGCCCAACGAATCGCCGATCTGGCTCTTCTCGCAGGAAACCATCGCATTAGTTCCTGCTGCCTATGCCAGTACGCAGCACAAAGACATCTCCCACTATTTTCCTCAGTGGACCTCTCGCGTGCGCATCCTCTCAGTCCCTCTCTGGCGCTGGGGGATCATTGCCATCGCGCTATTGCTTGCGCTTGTGCTGGCAAAATTGCTGGCCCGTCTGGTTCTTCATCTACTGCGGCTGCCATTTCGCCATAGGACGGTGCCCGGCCTCGAAGCCACAACTCTAAAACTCAACGGTCCGAACTTCGGTCTGATTCTGGCACTACTGATTCGCATCGGAGCCGACTATACGATCACCGCTCTCGGCCATCATTACTGGATCGTTGCGTCCGTGCTCACCGCCGCTATCAGCACTGCATGGTTGCTGATGCGGCTCGTCGACATCGGAACTGCCTTCGTCGTTCATCGCCTCTTCCTGCAAAACCAGATCGAGCGCATCACCGCTGTCGGTCTGGTCGCGCGGCTTCTGAAAATTCTTATCGTCATTATCCTAGGCATCTTCTTGATGACGATGGGCGGGGTCAATGTCTCTGCCGTCTTTGCCGGTCTAGGCATCGGTGGTATCGCACTCGCACTTGCGGCACAGAAGACCCTTGCCGACCTCTTCGGCGGAATCTCCATAGTGATGCGGGGTGCCGTTCGCGTGAATGACTACTGCACTGTTGCCGGCCAGACCGGGACTGTCGAAGAGATTGGCATCAGCGCCCTTCGCCTCCGCACCCTTGACCGCTCTGTCATCTCCATCCCCAACTCAAAGGTTGCCGAGATGGAGCTGGAAAACTTCACCATGCGGGACCAATTCTGGGTGCATCAGAACTTCATCGTGCGCTTCGACACACCCCACTCCACCGTACAGCGCGTCCTCAAGGACATCGCCACAGTCCTCACCAGCCGCGCCAACATCGATGCGAGCACGGCGCGTGTCCGCATCGTTCAGCTCGCGCCTTCTGGTCCGCAGATTGAGGTTTTTGCGTACTTCAACCGACCTGGCGGCAACTACAACAACTTCCTCGAAGAGCAGGAGAAGGTCATCCTGGAGATCATGCGCGTCGTAGAAGAAGCAGGAACGAGTCTGACCAGCCCCATGGGCATCATCCGCCTTGACAGCGAGCGGCCCCCCTCACAACACCCTGCTGCACGATAACTCTCTACCTCTTCCGGTTCTACTGTGCAGTACCAGTGCTTCGTGCGATCAGTGCGAAGTGCAGGTAAGCCCCCGCCGCACGAAATCGAACCTTATCATTCTTGTCCTTAAACAGCGGAGTCAGATCTTCCCGGAGGCTTGTGCGACCTGTGTAGGCAATCATCTGCGCGGAAGCCGCACGCACCGACCAGTCTTTGTCAGCGAGCGCCTTCTTCAGTAGCCTTTCGGATTCCGGGCCTGTATCTCGTACAAGAAGCATCAACGCTGCCGCTCGTGGCGACAGGTCGGGATCGGCAATCAGGCCCGTCACCGCCGAGAAGCCCTCGCCGACTCCCGGTACCGGAACATACCCCACACCTTCACTGACAATGAAAGAAGCCGCTGACTCAAACGAATGGAAGTTGCCGAAGAATTTCCGCGACTGACTTGCCAAAGCACTCGAGGTCGCTGTCCGCGATCCGTCGTACAGCTCCTCCAGCCATTGAGTACCCCTCTCATCGTGGAACCGAAAGAGCGCCTTCGCGGCTGCAAACTGCACTTCGGGTACATCGTCCTTCTTCAGCAGCTTTTCCAGGATCGGGATGCTGCCTGTCGATTTGAGATCGGCCAGCGTCTTGATCGCCGCGATGCGTACCTGGATATTGCCATCCTTCAGAAAGCCTTCAAGCTTCCCTCTCACTTCGTCACTGATTCCAATCAGACCGACCGCCTGGATGGCCTGCACACGCACCTTCGGGTCCGATGACTCAACGCCGAAACGCAGCACCGCACGGGCGTCTGAGACAGTTTTCTGTGGGGTCTGCCCCGTAAGACAAGCAGAAGAAATTGCCAGACAGATCGCAACCAAACGCGCCGCACCCTGGATGTTCACAATGATCAGTCTCTCCCAATAATCCACTTATAGTAGGCGTTGTCGGGCTTGCCCGGATATTGTTGTTTTCGGGTCAGGGCTCGAATTTCGGATATAGTCATGGACGGTCACCGGCAAGACTTCAAATTTGAATTGATTGCCAAGCCGATTCACCCCCGATTAAGCTAATCGAACATCTCAAGAATCCGTAGTCGCGATTTTGAAATTTCCACATCTGCCCTGGCTTCCTATGATCGCCGCTTACTAAGCCAACGCATTCGGATCGCATTGGAACGCTAGGTTGAGAACAGTTTGTCTTTGGATTGAAGGTCTGTTCTCACTTCACCGACAACACTTGTTCCATTCGGGTGTCGTGGACCAATTGACAACGTTCCTCCGATCATTTCTAAGCGCTCTTTCATTGCTATCAAACCTAAACCGGGCGTCTTTTCGGTAAATCGGAAGCCCATTCCATTGTCTTTCACGACCAGTTTAAGGCTCTCAGCATTCTGAATAACTGTAATTAGCACCTGACTGGCTCCGCTATGCTTTAGCGCATTTGCCAGTGCTTCCTGCGTCACGCGGTACAAGCACAAAGCAACGTCTGGAGGTAACGTTTGATCAGCAAATTCGAGTTCACATTTGACTTCGATACTGTGACCGTCAGAAGCCTGTCGTGCCAGTTCCTTCAGGGCGAGCGCAAGTCCGAGCTGCTCAAGTTTTGCTGAATGCAACTGATGAGACAGGTGATGGACATCTGTAATCAAGATGTCGAGATCATCACGAGATTGACTAAATCTGTCGTGGTCGAAAGTATCATCAAATGGAAGTTGGCCTTCGAGAAGCGATAGGTTCAACGAAAGCAAGGATAGTCTCTGGCCAAAGTCATCATGCAACTCTCGGCCAATAGCTTTCCGCTCATCTTCGCTGGCTGTAAGTAGACGGCGTGAAAGCTGACGGCTTGCCTGTTCCGAGCGCTTCCGTCGAATCACTTGAATGATCAGAATGGCCACTATGGCGCTCTGGGCGACCACAACCGATAAAACTCCTAGAATAACGGCTTTGTTTCGTTGCCATAGAGTTTGATCTCGGTTAAGAACAGCTGTCCCCTTTGGCAGCCTGGATTCTGGAATATTCCACTTCTCTAATTGCCTCCAATCTACAAGTAGGGGATTCGGCGGTTCACGCTCTATTGGAAGAGATTCAACTGCCTTCCCATGCATAATTTTGATCGCCATTTGAGCCGCTCGCCTCGCAGGTTGCTCAATGTCGATCATGCTGCCACCGACCACTCCACAAGTGAGCAATGTCTTATACGACCCGAAGACCGGACCACTGGCGGCGGAAGTGATGAGGGGGCAAATCTGAAGCGGAAATAGAGGTCGTCCGCTGCCATCCTTAAAAACTGCACCGAATACGACGACACTATGGTTGGGAAGTTTAGACAATCGCTCGAGTAATTCTCCTAAAGTCATTTTGCTAAGCGAGAGGATCTCGATCGCTTGACCTCCATTTGCACCAGATGCAAACTGCTTTCCAGGAGCTGCGTCTCCGACATAAAAAACATGTTCAGTATCCGGGAGCAGTCGAAGAGCGAACTCCAATGTGGGGCCTAGATCATCCAAGCTTCCGACGATGCCCGTCATGTTGGGAGGCAACTTGGGTACGTGTCGATAATCCAGAAACGAAACAACCATCGGCGCCGTCGGCCATAATTCTTCACCATGCTGGAGTAAAAATGTGAGTGCTGGTGGTCCCCAACCAATTACGAGGTCGATCTTTTGGTTTTCATACTTCCGATGAAGCGCTTCTGCATATTTTGCGTTGTCCAACTGAAAGCGCGATTCATCAAGATACTCTTCAAAGATTTGGTATTCGTTCGATGCCAAGGCTCCTTGAAAGATCTTGTTCGCTTGAAGATTCACCGGAAGCTGAGGGCTCCCCATATGCAGGACAAGTACATTTTTTGAGACTTGGGCGCGAAGTGGAATGAGAGTCAAGAGGAGGGCAGCGAAAGCGAAGACCTTGTACCATCTATCGAACATTACGTGACACCACCCTTAGTTGCGTCTCTCCGACCCCCTCCGCCAGGCAAGCGACTCAAGATTGCCTCGGATGAGATATTGCCCCTAAAGCAATCTCCAATCGCGATGGCTGCGGCTTGAACAGCGGAAATACCGAAATGCAATGAGCGCGGCAGCGGTTCGACAAATCTATCACCGATCGCCTGATTCTTGCGAACTGGTTCCAGTAAGTTGCGCTACGTTGAGATCTTGACACGGTAGAAACCATTAATCGGGAATGCGTCCGAGACATTGTCCACTCTCCAACCTTCGAAAATGCGGTCTGGTCGAGTCGTTCTGGGGGACAGTTCTATTTTCCAGGTCACTGGTAGAAGCCACGATATCTCGTTATGACTTTGGAAAATTCGTGTGCTGGGAAATCACGCTTCGGAAGTAACCTCCACGTGCTATTCCTTTCTGAATCGAAACCGAGTGGCTCCTCGTAATGCAGAAGACATGGCGACGTACATGAGGCGTACATCATAGCCCCTAAAACGGTCTACTTCATACGAAATTATCCGAATCTGAAACCGACATAGTTTCCCCGCGCAAAGTCCTACAACACAAGATTATCCAGGCTCAGGTTCGCCACCAGACGCTTCAGCTTCGCGTTCTCCTGCTCAAGTTCCTTGAGCCGCCTAGCCTGGTCCACTTGCAAACCGCCGTACTCCTTGCGCCAGCGATAGTACGGCTGCTCCGTGATCTCAGCCTCTTTGCGAGCCTGAACCGTCGTCTTCCGTTTGCTGCTGCTACCTCAACCTGACGAAACAGGTTCACCACCTACTCTGCCGTGTGACGCTTCCTTGCCATCTCCAACTCCTTTGTCCAGTTTCTATGATTTCAACTGGTACAAAGAACACCCTGCAGGCCACTCCCACCTACATCTGCTTTAAGACACCAATAATCTGCGGCACTAAATCGCCTTTTCTTTACCAAAACTCCCTCAAATTTAGGCCGACGAATAGCATTGTTTCTGGTTCAGCGATAACCGGCAAGAAAATGCTATCGTGTTTCATCCGTCAAATCCTACAATCTGCTGGTGGTCTATCTCATAGCAGCTTGATAAACCATCTATGTGGCAGATACAGATAAATTTTTCCGACGCTTGGGAAGCCGGTTGCGTGAGCTGCGAACCGAACGTGGCCTCTCGCAAGAGGATATGGTTCTCTACGGATTCTCCGGCAAGCATTGGCAACAGCTCGAGTCTGGCCGTCCGATTACGGTCACGACGTTGCTACGAATCTGCGAGACCCTTGGAACTACGCTCGATGTGCTTCTCAATGGGCTTGACCAGGGGGTGTATGCCAAGGTCTCGTCCATACCAGCCCCAGCGATCCTGAAGAATGTCTCTTCTCGCCGTAAGGAGAAGTTCAAGCCGAAGAAGGTAGGATAAAGGCTGCATAGCTAGGCTGACAAGACTATGCAGCCTTTGAATCATTGAGCCAGCCTTTGGCTTGCTAGTTGACCGAGCAAGACGTCGAGGAAGGCTTGTATGCGATCGTCGTTGACGTCGCGCCGCCGGCAGAAGGTGCTTTCGATCCACATGGGTTTATCGGTGATGGGCTTGTAGAGTACACCCGTGTACGTTAGCCGCGTGGCAGATCTAGGTAGCAGGGCGACCCCGAAGTCCTGCGCAACGATTTCAAGGGCGTGCGCCAAGGACAGGACTTCCCTCAGGCGGGGTTTGGCTCCCGTGCTTTCAACGTATTCGATAGTGCGGTCGTAGAAGTGGGGATTGGCACCTCGCGGAACCCAGAAAAGCAGTTCTCCATCGACCTCCTTCATCATGATGTCAGGCTTTCTTGCCAGGCGATGGTTCTTCGAGATGCAGAGACTGAATCCTTCTTTGGCAAGGGGTTTCACCCAGAGATCTTCATCGAAGGCAGGTTGCACTCCAAAGGCGATGTGCAGTTCACCGCGTAGGACCGCATCGACAAGCTGAGGAGTGGTTCCCGTACGCAACTCCACCCCCTGCTGTTGATAGGAAAGCCCGGGGATAACGCCGAGGCGCATCCGTTCCAAAATGGGAATGAGGCGGTTATGGATGTACATTGAGTAACCAATCCGCAGAGGGCCCCGTGCGATGCTCTCCCGGTGCCTCGCAAGATCGCATGCTCGTTCGACGTGTTCTACAGCAGACTGAAGCTCTTTTAGGAAGACGACTCCAGCATCAGTGATGGTGAAACCCGTGTGGCTGCGAGAGAAGATGTGGAGGCCCAGATCTTTCTCCAGGCGGGTAATACTGCGGAGAACGACCGTATGGTCCACACCAAGGAGGCGTGCGACCTTGTGAAAGCTGCCGGTCTGTGCTGCAAGGATGACGAATTGCTGTGTGCGAAATGGAACGTCGACAACGATATTTGTGCGCATGGAGTCACCTGTCCAATTGGGATTGAGCACAGGTCCGCCTCGTGCGCGCTCCGAAGGTGAGCCGTCTCAGAAGATAAAGACATCTAAAGTGGGAAATGGATGCTTGAGGGACGCGGGCGATCCGTTTAGCCTATAGCCTCTTCTTCTCCCACCCGGAGTCGGAGATCCCTAGCGACTAGGTGAAAATGACGCCCTGGCTACGGCCATGATGCGCAGAGTATATTGGGCCACTTTCCCGATCTGTGACATACCGGCTCTTTGGCTGAGCTTCAGAGAGAGTACGAGCTTGTCATGTATAAACCTGCCTCGACGCGAGTGATGCTCGATCAGTTGGAGCACGTGCGGTCCCTATACCGTGGACTCCAACCTGCGAGCAATGCCGATTGGCAGACGCAGCGTGAACGGGAGAGGTTCGGAAAATACCTGGCGAGAAACATTCGGGTAGGGCGCCATCAGCCGACTGTGCGTACGATCCTTGAGATGAAACGGCACTTCGGGATGTCGATGGAAGCGGCGTATCTGTTCTTTGGTTTTAGACTGCAAGAGATTCAGACCCTCGACTTCCGACTCAATGGAATGCGTACTCGTTATATCGAGTCCTACCGCTTCCAGCGTGATCGCCGTATCGACCTCCCGCTGCGGCTGGAAGAACGTGCCTTCCTGCGGCCAGCCCTGATGCGTGAGGCTGTCACTTCGTGGCAGCATGGAGTTTCGGTGCGTCAGCTTGAGCGAGCGGAATGGTTCCCGCATCGAGTCCGCTATGCCCAGATCGGATTCGAAGACAGCCTTACCTCTCCCCTTCCCGCAGGAGCAATCGTTTCTGTTGAGTCGGTCTTGAAAGAGGAAATTCATTCCCCGGATCCTCGCGGCATTTACATGCTTCAGTTCGGCAATGGATATCGGTGCTGTGGATACACTCTGAAAGGGCAACGCCTAGTGCTGTTGCCTTATCGGGCGTATGGAACTCTGCCTCTCGAGTTTGTCCTCGACAAAGACGTTCGAGTAATCGGCAGAATCAACAGCTTCGCCTTGCGGCTTGCACGCAGAAGATTACACGGCCAGCTTCATGACCTCCCGATGACGCATAAGAGCGCACCGCTCGTTGATCCCTGGACCCATCCCTCTTTGAGAAGGCTATTTGCCGCAGGTGAAGCTCGGCTTTATCGACCGCATGCCTATTGGCGTAAGGTGCTGCCAACACTGGAAGCGGAACTAGGGGTTCACGTTAGCGAGCGAACGATCCGCCGCTATTGTGAGGGTGAAGAGACAGAAGCCAGGACGCTCCCGTTGGCCGGACATCTGATCGGTCTTGCATTACGGTTTGGTCCGAGTTTTTCCGATGTCCTACGTGTGGTGTTTCAGTCAGTCGACTTCGACGAAGGGCTTTACTCTCTCGAAGAACTCCTGCGCGTAGATAATCTCGGAGAGTTGGAAGAGGCTGACTCTTTTATTGAGCCCCCATATCCCGAACAGGTATGGCTTCAGCTATTCGGTGAGTTGGGCCGCTGGTCACCACTCGTGCCGGGATGGTTCCCAGCGCTTTCGTCGCTGCAGAGCCGAGTCTTGAGAATCCATGCCGGAGAGCACTTCCAGGGAATAGCGCCACTTCTCTCAACCGGCTCCTGGTTGCTGTTGAATCAGGACTCCGAATGGATTGAAGACATTCCAGATGACGACGAGATCGGTTGGAATAAACGGCTGTACGTCCTTCGGAAAGGCAACCATGTATTTTGCGGCCATCTGCGCCACGACGATGGCCGCTGGTATCTGGTGACGCAACCTGGGAATCGGCGTGTGTACACGCCGATTCCCACTCGCGAACTTGGCGAACTACGCCGCGTAGAAGGCTTCGTCGCGCAATTGCCTCGATGACAGCAGAGTATCTTTGGCCGGGAAAAGAGACTTTTTGTGAACTATTTCTGGTGCACCGCCTGCGCTAACCCATTCAGTTCTTATAAGGCGACGGAGTAAGTTTGGCCAGACTGCAAAGATTTTTCTGGATGTGGCCATTTCTGTCTTACTCTCACTCTCACCTGGCGCCCTGCTAGAGGTCTGATGGATGGAGAATCCAATGAATGGCCAAAATTCGTCCCTGCACATAATCGCAGACTCCGATGGAGCGGCCATCCTCGATGTTGAGCGAGGCCTGATCTCGACGCTGAATGCGACCGGATCCTTCATCTGGCAAAGTCTCAAGCGTGGGGAGAGTCCTTCTGAGATCGCGGCATCGCTCGCGAAGCAGACTGGTGAGGACCCACTTGTAGTTGAACGTGACGTCGAAGCATTTATCGACGATCTCAAACACAGGAACCTGATGCCGCAATGAAGAGGTGACGTGATGGCAACCACGCAGACCATGATCGAAACAGCTACGCAAAGGCTGGTTCTTATCGATCCTGAGTCGCGTGGTGTGTATGCCGCCGGCCATAACGGTGGCTATCACCTTCCCACCGTGGAGATTCCGCAATGGACCCGACCGGCAGAGCAGCTTCAGCGCACAGTACGCGATGCATGGAAGACGCACAGCATCATGCTGGACTACCTTCCCTCCGAAGAGACAGCCCTGTCTTGCGTCGCTCTCGAGGTGATCGAACCTCCTGAGGAGAATGGTCTGAAGCTGATTCCTCTCTGCCAGCTCTCGCCAGCCGCGCTGCCAGAAACCCAGAGAAATGCACTTCAGGAGATGCTAGATGGAAACAACGATTCCCGCCCCCGGCTCTCCCAGATCGGCTGGATAGAGGAAGCGATTGCGTGGTGTGAAGCTGTAACCCCTCAAAAGCTGACGGCGAAGACCGGCATCACACAATACAATGCCGGCGGCAACTTTGCTCTCTTGCGACTGCCCATGTCGGACGGTGTTGACTACTGGATCAAAGCCACAGGCAAACCCAATGCTCATGAGTATGGAATCACTCTGCTCCTCTCTGAGGTCTGCGAGGGGTTCACCCCAGAGGTGGTGGCTGCAAAGCCAGAGTGGAATGCATGGCTCATGGCTGGTGGCGGCAACAAGCCGATTCAGCTACCGGACAATCCGTTACAACGGTATAAGACCCTCGAGCGCCTTATGTACTCCTTGCTGGAGATGGAATGGCGGGCCATCGAAATTATACGTGCCCTGAAGTTGATTGGTGCGCCCGACCAGTCCTTAGAGGCGATCGCTAAGAACGCAGAGAAGCTCTTCGATTATCTGGAACGCGCTATGAGTCTCCAGACTTCGACCAAGTCACCGCCACTGGATCGCAACCGGCTTCGGGACCTGTACAACACACTCCTAAGAGTTCGTGACCTCCTCATGCAGGAAGATCTCCCCATCAGCCTGATTCATGGCGACCTCAACCTGGGAAACATCGTCGCTGGAGAGTCCTCCTGTCAGTTCATCGACTGGGCAGAAGCCTATATAGGCCCTGTGGGTATAAATCTGGAGCACCTCCTGCTTCTCGATAAGAGCGAAGCCGCGGATCTTAGACAACTCATTCACTCGCTGCTGAAGGAACGCTACATCGAGCGTTGGAATCATCGTTCGGGAAATCTGAGAATGTCGAGCTGGCATTCCTTCTGGCCGTTCCTCGCGGTGCTCTCTTCGCTTTATGGGCGCGGGGACTGGTTCGACGATCCGCAGCAGGACGATCCACGTCGTATGTCGATCAGGCGCTCGCTGGCACGTCATCTGAGCCGTACCGCTGCGGATCCTCACTTCCAGGAGGCGTTATGCCGCGAATGAGCGCCCCTTACCCGGCTGTCGAAGATATCATCCACGGTGTAACGGTCAAAGACCCATACCGTTGGCTCGAGGACCGCAGTCTTCCAGAGACCGAGGAGTGGTTGCAGAACCAGAAGCGGCGGTGTGATGAGTATTTTGCCGGATGCCCGGATATCGATCGCATCCGGGAGCGCGTCCGCGAATACCTCGACGTAGAGGTGATGGACCAGCCGGCGCGAATCGGCGAGAAGCTCTTTTTCCGGCGTCGTGCAAGAGGTCAGGAGCAGGGATGCATCTATGTGCGTGAGAACGGAATCGACAGACTCCTGGTCGACCCGTCCCCGGAGGGAATCTTTGTTTCGATAGGAATTCACCGTATCTCGTGCGACGGACGCTTCCTCGCATATGAGCGCAAGGAGGGTGGCGAAGATACGAAAGAAATCCATGTCGTAAATGTCGAAACCAGCCAGCGGTTGTCGACCTACCTGGAACGAGGCTTCGCGAGAGGGTTTGTTTTCACTACGGACAATCGAGGTTTCTACTGCTGCCATGAAACACCAAATGCTACAGGAGATCACGAGATTCGGCTCCGTCTCTTCGACGAGTCGGTGGAGGACCAGGTGGTTTTTCGAGCGGCGCGCTCGCATGGAACCCGCCTGGTCCTTACAGCCGATGAATTGAATATTGGAGCTATCTGGTATCGAAATGACCAGGACTGCTTGCGAGCGGATTTTTGGATGACTCATCAATGTGAACCATATGAATGGATACGTGTCGCTGCAAGACGTGAACTCCCTTTCGGCCCAATATTAAAAAATGGCCGAATCTTCGCACTGATCCAGGCGAGCAACAGTGGTGAGAGATTGGTCGAATTAGATCAAGCAGGGAATGTAATTAAAACCATTATCCCCAACGAATTCGGTACGCTGCGGAATTTTGTCGTCGGCGACTGCGTTTACGCTCTCTTCTACAGTGAAAGGCACTTTATCCTGCGGATCTGGACTTTCGAATCCGTCAAGCTGGCATGCCTATCTCTCCCTCATGGGGTGACCGTGCAACTACTTCCAAATTATGGGGATGGCAAATCTTTATTTTTTACAACGGAATCCTTCATTGACCCCGTAACGGTCCACGAGTATGTCCCAAGTCCGTCGCAAACTCTTTCTTTGCACCAGGTAATCGTTGAGATGAAATCGCCTTCCTCTCTCCATATACGAGAGGAGGCAGCTACCGCAAATGATGGCATTTCGGTTCCTGTGACTCTGGTCTCATCGAGACCAAGCACTACAGCCTCACCGACAATAATGACCGGCTATGGCGGGTTCGGAATCCCCGCCTCTCCACAGTTTTCAGTCTTGGTCTCGATTCTATTGGAGTTAGGCGTCACCTTTGCCCTTGCTCACGTCCGAGGAGGAAGTGATTTTGGCAGAGCATGGTTTTCGACCGCGCGTGGGCGGAAAAGGCAAAGGAGCATCGATGATTTCACCACTGTCGCGGAATGGCTCTTTCAAGAAGAGATCGCATCTCGCGGTAATTTAGCGATCTTTGGCGGCTCCAACGCTGGGCTACTTGTCGCAGCGGCGATGGCGAATCGACCAGAACTCTTTCGGGTTGTCCTGTGCATTGCACCGCTACTCGATATGGTCCGATATGCGCTATTCGATGATGCATGGAAATGGCGTGCCGAATACGGTTCCAATCTGGATTCCGGCGATTTCCGAGCCCTGTATGCATATTCCCCATATCACCACGTACAAGCGGATACCAATTACCCTGCGGTGCTCTTCATCTCTGGTGACCGTGATTCACGGTGCAACCCAGCCCATACCCGCAAGATGACCGCTATTCTTCAGAACCGTGTTGCACAAGATAGAGCGGTTCTCCTTGACTACAGGGGAGAACGAGGACACTCTCCGGTGCTCCCTCTAACTATACGGATTGATTCATTGGCACGGCGAATTGCATTTGTTTGCCGTGAGCTAAACATCTCCTGGAGTAGAGGGGAAAAACAATGACAATCCTGGTAATTGAGAGCTGGTTGCTTCTCTGCTATCTGGAGTTTGTGATGAAGTGGTCATCATTTAACAAACTCTACGGGCTCGTTCGACACACAACCATTCGAACGCTGGTCGATCGGCGGTTGCGTTCGTATCGCGATCTCTGTCATGCCGTAGATCTGGCCAGCGTTTTCTACCTGAAACGCGTTTTGTGTCTGCAACGATCCGCCGCCACAACCTTGTTATTACGTCGATATGGCTGGAACGCCGAGCTGGTGCTTGGGGCACAGATACTACCCTTTAAAGCGCATGCCTGGGTTGAGATCGATGGCATCGTTGCTAACGATCGACCCCACATCAATCAGATTTACCAAATACTGGATCGCTGCTGACGAGGCCCTCAGATGAGCATTCTATTTGGAATAGTTAACCAACGCGGCTCGACAATATCTGAATCAGAGCTGCGTGCGCTGGCAGGTACCGCAAGTGGCTACGGTTTTACCGGGCTGGTGACGGAGATCGACGGCAAGATAGGGGTTGGACTTCACCCATTTCTTACAAACAAACGAACGAAGGCCAATGTAAAGCTTGTTAAGAGCCCCGCGGGGAATATCGCGGTCTTGGATGGTTTCCTCTATAACTTTCGGGACCTCTGCGTTGAACTCGGTCTGAACTCTTCTATGGATCACTCAGATGCGTCTATAGCTCTGGCCGCATATGAGACATGGGGCGAGGCATGTTGTGAACGGTTTTATGGCGACTGGTCTGTGGTGTTCTGGAACAAAGGACGGCAAGAGCTCTACTTGAGCCGAGATCACGCAGGCACACATAGCCTTTTTTACGAACAAGCCCCTAACAGCATTCGCTTCTCTTCTATGCTGGATGCACTTTGTAGGGATAAAACGGCGTCGACGCTCGACAGGAGCTATCTGAGTTGCTATCTTGCGAACGAATCCACCTATGACTTAACTCCTTATGAACAAGTGAAAGTTGTACCTCCAGGCTGCACCCTTCGTTTTGCGAACAGGAGCGTAACAAGGTCCTGCCATTGGACAGCTCGATGCCAGGAGGTCTTCCGGTATAAGTCTGATGGAGACTACGAACGTCATTTTGTTTCCGTACTAACCGCATCGATTGAGTGTAGAGTGCCCTCGGACGAGAATGTACTGGCTCACCTTAGTGGAGGGCGAGACTCCTCGACGATCGTGTGCATTTCAGACCATATTCGTCGTTCTCATGGAGCAGAGGCGGACGATCTAGTAGATACGGTCTCGTATTTTGATGACACGGAACCGCATTGGGATGAGCTGCCATTCATTCGCGCAGTCGAGGAATTTCGTGGGAAGAGAGGCGTGCATATTGATGCCTCTACGATTAGCTTCGATCCCTGGACAGTCGATAGACGCTACAGCGTACCCTGTCTCGGAGTAACCCCTTATAACGAAGAGCATTTCGAAAAGACGATATCTGGACGTTCATACAGCTCGATCATTTCGGGAGTCGGTGGCGACGACCTTCTAGGTGGAATTCCAAACCCAACACCGGAGCTGATGGATCTGCTGTGGGACTTTGATCTCAACAAGCTTCTCAGTCGTTCCTTGCAGTGGTCTTTAACAAATAGAACGACGATTGGAGCGACAGTTTGGGATCTGATCGCGGAATTCAGTAATCTCCTCTTGAAGCATGGCTCTGTAAAGAGGACTTACGCCCCATGGATCAATCGGCATTTCATTCCGAGCAATTCCCTGCTATCGACCAATCCACTCGTCCAGATTCCTATTGCCCGGCCGTCAAACATTTTTGATCAACTTCGTTGGCCGTCACTTGTCGGGCACTTGCCCCATTCCGTTCCAACGCTTTTTGCTTTGCGTGAATACAGGTACCCATACCTGGATCGAGCGCTAGTTGAATTTGTGCTTCGCCTGCCACGGGAGCAGTTAGTCCGACCCGGAGAACCACGGTCGCTTATGCGTCGATCCTTACGAGGTATTGTTCCCGACATAATTCTGGACAGGAAACGGAAAGCCTTTATATCCAGACGGCCACACACTTGGCTGAGGGGCAAAGAAGAAGAGGTCAGTCACCTTCTCAAAGAAACTTATTTGGAGACGATTGGCTGTATCGACGGTAGTTCATTACGTCGCCACCTTACGGAAATTCTTACTTTTCGTAAGACGGAATGGAGTCTGTCACTCGCGCGTCTGATCAATCTTGAACTATGGATCCGAGCGAGATTTAACCTGAGGCCCGCTGCGTGTCCGTCAAGTTCCATTTCAAAATCAGATGTCCATCGGACATCGCAAAGCTCCGCCAGGGCATAGTCCATGTCTTTGCGGAATTTCCAACAAGGAGAATGCAATGAAAACGTATGAACGTCCTCTCGTAACCAGTACCAGGAATGTCTTCACTGAAGTGAAGAGCATGAACAGCAATAAGAACGACCCGCAGGTGATCGACGGTCCATCGAGTCTGGGATCGAATGCGGGATATGAAGCTGACGAATAACCCTTTGCCACATCACAGCAAGCGTGCCCGGTCGATTCATGCGGCCTCCACAGACCGTACGACCGGGTAGCTTGAGAACGTGCTCGACCGAATCTTATCTCGCTGAATCGAGCTTCTGTCGAAGCATCTCCCAGCGTTCATATTGATCTTTCAGTAGCACATCCTGCCGTCGCGATCCTTTCAGCCAGAACCTATACCAATCGACATTACGCTGCAGCGAAGCAAGACGAGCTTTTGGATGGTCAGGCTGATGATCTTCGTTTGGGTAATAGTACAGCTCGACTGCGCGGTTCAAGCGGGTAAGCCCGGTCAACCAGTCCATCGTTGTCGAAAGATAAAGAGGTGGCCTCTTCGGGTCGTCAAACTGAATGCCATATCCCATCGATTCCATCAGCACGGCTGCATGAACCTGATCCAGATGAAAGGATGCTGAATAGTCGACCCAGCTTTTCAAAGAATCTCCATACGGAGGACCTCCGTACATCGCATCCCACCCTCGGAGTGTAGATGGAGTTCGCAGGGACCAGTATTCCGGGAGGTTGTATTGAACGTTATCCGTGAGTGTGGCTGCGCGATAGGGTATGTGCGAGTGGGTAAGGATGAATTCGGTATACCAGCCTGTTCTGCTGAAGCCGATAAGTCCAACCCGTTTCGGATCGATCAGTCCTTGTGCCGCCAACTGATTGACGGCACCGTCCCAGATATCCATCTGGAATGCCGCTTCCGCTATACCGCCAGGGTAGCCCGAAGGATAGCGCTTCACCTCATCGCTTTCCTTCCAATCCGGAGGATAGGTGCGCACGAGGTACATCATTCCTGCATTGGCGATCGGTTGTGGGGCGAACGATGGATAGTGGTTATAGCCGGTGTCGCAAGCGAACTGGCCTTCATACGCCTTGGTCTGAATGACAAGAGGATACGAATCTCCGTCCTTATAGCCAGGCGGAACAAACAAGAATCCCTCAACTTTATATCCGGTTGATGTCGACCACTGGACTGGCTTCGCGGGAGCCAAAGTAAGCCCATCGAACTGTGGATTCAGTTTGGTCAGAATCGACACTCTCGTGTCTCCCGGTTTGAAAGAATAGATTTGTGGCGGCGTGTAGGAATTCTGGTAATCACCCATAACAGTCGAGCCGTTGCTGGCGATCTCTGAAAACCGAAAATAGTCCTTCAACGGCAACTCGAAGGAAGATATCTGGCGCCATTCTGAGGAAGACTCCTGAAAGATGCTGAGGGTGGTCGCCGAAGTACGAAGCACCAGGTTCCCTTCATCACTCCAAAACAACGGCTGTTTAGCGCCATCCGTCATCCTCGGAGATACTTCCTTTATCTGTGCATTGGCGATCTCGACCGAGAACAGATGAGCACCGGCAGAGCCCAACTGCTTTGCTGCCTCATCGTTTCTCTCCCACTCGGTGCCAATCGGAGATTCAGCATAGACAGCGAATCTCCTGCTGTCAGATGACCATAGGGGCGTGTTGGATATCCATGGGCTATTGAGTGCAAGTGCGGACCTCCCATTCGCAATGCTGACGAGTACAGTAGGCAGAACTCCCGCAAACCCAACCTGTCTCAAACGCTGAACATATTTGTTCGCCAGCCATGACGAAGGAAGGGCTTCGGTCGTGTCTATGTAGTTCACGAGAAGCCGCTGCCCGTCCGGAGAGAGGCTTAGATGCAGCGTGCCCAGGTACGGCACAGAGATAAGTCGCGTATGGTCAAATGGCGATTTGATTGGAAGCGGTTCTGCCCTATAGTGCTGATCATGCTTTCGAGCCACGTAAATACGCCGATAATGAAGATCAGTATGTTGGGGATCGGAGAACGGTATCCGATAGCCTGAATCGATCTCTTCCGCGGTGTGGTTGGTCTTGCCGGAGAAACCTTCTGACTTGTTCTCTGCCGCAAACGCGATCGTTGCTCCATGACTGTCAGAACTGAACTCGACGATGTCATCTTTGAACTGGATGATTGGCGTTAGGCTTCCCGTTTCAGTGTTCACCTTGTAGATGGCCCTTCGCTTAGCTCTATTGCGATAAAGAAATTCAAGATGAACCCCATCTTGAAGCCACTGCAACTGGCCGAGCTCTCGTCCGGTGAGGAGAAGTCTGGGTTTACCTCCGTCATTGAGATCGGCGGCAAACAGCTCGAATAGATTCTCGTTGATCCTGAGATCGGGAACTTTCACGAGGTATACGACGCGTGTGCCTTGGGGATTCATCAAGATCGCTCGCTGCCCGGAGTTATCGACCGCAAGGTATCGCACCGTAACGCAATCGCGAGCTTCGATTGGCCTCTGCGCATGTGCAGAGGCCAATCGAACTCCGAAAAGGAGAACGCTCACGGGAAGCCAAGAAGGCAGACGGTAGATCCCAGCTCGGAACATGAGTCGCACTCTCAGAACTGGACCTTGAGAGCGAATTGCATAGACCGCGCTCCGCCCTGTTGATATTGTGACGCTACCGTTCCAAGGCTCCGATTCAGCATGGAAGTTACCTGTCCGAAGGTGACATCGGTCAGGTACGGATCGACATATCCGAAGTTTGGATGGTTCGTGAGATTGAATGCCTCTGCGCGAAATAGAAGCTTCAGAGTTTCTCCAAGCGGAAACTCCTTACGAGCCGCAAGGTTCAGTTGCGCTGCGCCAAAGCCCCTGACAAAATTGCGGGGTGCGTTCCCGGTGTCTGTACTGGTCGGGCTGGTGATCGCAGGATTGATTTTATTGTTCGCGCCGCCGTTGATCGCACGCCCACCTGGATACTGGCTACCATAGAGATATAACGGTTTTGAGGCATCGTAATTCACGTTCCCGTAGTATTGGTTGCCGTTTGAGTCGGTGAAGTATGTTCCCTGCAGGGTGATGGGAAAACCCGTTCTTCCTGTGGCACGGAGATCGATCCCCCAGTGATTTACAAGCATGTCGGCATATCGGCCACGGGCATGACCGGGAATGTTCCAGGAAACACCGGCCTGCAGGTTATGTCTCACATCAAAATCTGAATTGCCACGGATGAGCGGCAACGCACTCGCATTCGAACCGAAGTCGAGAGAATGCGACCACGTGTACGAGACCAGAGCCTGCAGCCCCTCGGCCATCGTCCGTTGGAACCGGATCTGAAGTGACTGGTAGTTCGAAGTGACGCCTCCAGCTACGTAGGCGACAGTTGTGAAGGTCGAATTTTGTTTCGATAGAGATTTCTGTTGCGTCTGGACCAGCCGTCGCCCGTTTGAGGCGACATAAGAAATTGTCAGCAACTGTTTTTTGCCCAGGGACTGATCGATGCTCGTATTCCATTGGAGCGTATAAGGCAACTGAAGCTGCGATGGAAAGGCATAAACGGTTGTGTAGGGAGTGCTGGGAGCTAGCGAGAATCCCAATTGCGCGGCCGTAATCGGAATCGATGCCCCGGAATATACCTTGAATGCTCTGAAGCCAATCGCCGTAAATCCTGCTGTGGCAGCCTGATTGTCGGTGTCAAAGAAGACACCTCCACCCACTCTGACGACGGTTTCAAGACCCGGCTTGTCATGCGCGGTCCATGCCACGCCGAGGCGCGGGGCGAAGTTATACCAGCTTGTATTCCAAAGAGCTGTTCCTCGTGGTCCAAGTGCGAGACTGGATGGGATTCCGACATTGCCCGTGACCGTATATGCGTCATTTCCATTGGCTTCGTGCGGCGGAGGATCGACCTCATATCGCAACCCGAGGGAGGCAGAGAGGCGTTGCGAGATGCGCCACTCGTCCTGGATGAATACGGCGGTCTCGTTGAAGACAGGACTCGAAGCGAGGTATTTCTGTACGACCGCACTCGTCGCCGCATTGTTCAGGACCTCCTGTGGTGTGTAGAACAGTCCACTGACAGAGGCCGCAAAGGGATTCAACGTGGAGATGATACGGCGATAATCGAGGCCGACTTTGATGTTGTGATGGCCGAAAGCGAAACTTGCTGAGTCGGTCAGGTTCCACTGCCTCGAACGGGTGCTGGAAGTCAGCGTGCTCAAAGCAGAACTCCCGATTCCCGAGAAGTTGAGGGTTATGGATGGATATGGATTTACAAAGCCGTCCAGCCCTACTTGTTGCGCGAAATTGATCGGAGTGGAGCCGCCAAATCCGTCCAGGGCACCGGTCTGCGCCGACCTTCCTATGGAGAGACCAAGCCGGAATTCATTGCTGATATGCGTAGATGGCTGAGCGGTCAAGCCCAAAGTGTAGCTTTGAGCATTCATGCGTGTCGTAGAGACCGCTGAAAGATTCCGGCTCTGCGTTGAACTCGGGGAGTACGCCAATCTCACGAAGCCGGAAAGCTTAGGTGAAAAAACATGATCGAAGCGCACCCCTGTTGAATCGATAGATGCGGGGAGAGAGTAGGACGCAATAAACTGAGCGAGATTTGGGCTGGTTGCTCCTGAAGTGCAGGTGCCATAGTCGATCCCATTCTGTATAGGAAACGCGTTCAAAATTCCTTGTAGGGCCGACTTCGCCGAAGTCCTCATGCAGGAATCAGGCACGTAGAGAATGCTCGCGGCCTGTGGCTGCCGCAATCTCAACCCTTCATAGGAAAGGAAAAAGAATGTTCTGTCTTTGTGTGGATACAGGCTGCCAAGCCAGATCGGTCCGCCGATGGTTCCTCCGAAGTCGTTTTGTCGCAACGCAGCTATCGGCTTGCCATAGTGATTATTGAACCAGTCGTTGGCGTCGAAGATGTTGTTCCGCAAGTAGTCAAAGGCCGTGCCGTGAATGATGTTGGTTCCGGAGCGTGTCGCAAAGGAAAACTGACCTCCCGGTGTTCGCCCGAATTCCGCAGAGTAAGTGGAGCTCGAGACTCTGAACTCCTGAAGTTCGTCGACCGATAACAGGCTTTGGGTTGTTCCCAGTGCAGTAGCAGAGGGGAGAGTACCGGAGGTGGATGCCTGAGCATAGCCAATTCCGTTACCAGAACCGGCATTGGCAGAAACACCGTCAATCATGTAGTAGTTCGATTCTGTCCTCTGCCCATTTACGCTAAAGTCTCCGTTATATCCAAGACTCGACGAAGCTTGCGGCGTTTGGCTCACGACGCCTGGTGTCATGGAAATGAGATCCTGGAAGCTCCTTCCGTTGAGAGGCATGTTCTCGACAAACTTACGGTCGATGACTGTGCTCACTGAGGCGTCTGCCGTGTTGATCGTGAATGTACTGCCATCTACATTTACAGTTTGTGATTCAGACCCGACCTTGAGCCGTATGTTCAATACCTTCTGATCGCCGACATTGAGGATGACATCTGAGATCTCGATAGCTGAGAAGCCTTGCTTCGAGAGACGAATGGAGTAGTTGGCTGGCTGGAGCGGCAGGCTGATGAAGATTCCTGCCTTGTTACTTCTGGCGTGGAAGCTGTTGCCGGTTGCAGTGTTGGTAATGGTGATCTCGGCATCAACAACAACGGCGTCTTGCGGATCGGTGACGGTTCCTCGGATAGTCGCCGTTCCTGTCTGAGCAACGAGTCTGACTGGGGTTGAGAACAGACCTGGAAGAAGCAGGCAGGGAGCGAGTAGCAGCGCCCTCAGGCACCTGAAATGGCACTTCATGGGATCGTGGCCTCCGTGCAGATGACTACTATCTGCTGGTGTACTATCTGATTGCGACAATATCCACGACCCGTTGCTTAAGTCAACGAAAATACTACAATCTGCTAGTGGCATATCTGACCGTATTCGAGCTAAGAGACACAGATGGCTGACCTTGCACGTTTTATGCGGCGGTTGGGCTACCGGCTTCGCACGGAACGCAGAGGCGCGGGGCTCACTGAGGAGGATTTGATGGAACACAACTTCAACCCAAAGCAGTGGCAACGCCTGGAAACAGGCAGGCAGGGGGCGAGCATGGGAACGCTGCTCCGGGTCTGCGAGGTGTTGAGGATCAATATCGGGACGCTGCTCGACGGTCTGGATGAGGAGCTCTACGAGGAACGTCCAGAGCCTCTGCCACCGCGAGGACATCGCCCTCATAGAAGGAGGTGAAGACCGGTAGATGACTGCTCCGAGCCTTGCAGCTCCGGCTTCGGAGAGTTAGCTAAGACAAACGAAGCAGGACGTGCCGGTGTGTGACCACCAGACACGCCCCTAACCACAATCGCCACCGTAGGAGACGACTATGGCTACTATTCAAGGTAACGTGTGCCGACAGCGGGCACAAACCACAGAACTGTTGATTTCAGCGCTTGAGATCCAATCGCAACGCCCCGTTGCGGAGAGGGGCGTGCCCCATGAAAGCTGAGGTCTACGAACAGATCGCTCAATTCGTCCGGAACATAGAGGAGAGCGCTGAACTGGTCAAGAAGATCGCCGAAGCGGTACCGGAGGAGGCCGAGGCCCTCAAGGTAGCCGAGATCCACCTTCTCGAGCTACGCGCCGACGTGATGTACCAAGTTCTGTGGTTCATCCACGAAGAGGAAACTGAGGTATCCGGATCTTTATACGGGGAGCGCCGCACACTGCAGCGGAAGTTATTCGATCCGGAGGGTACTGCGGGAGACCGCATCGACCATCTCCTTCCTCCACGTTTGCCAGAAAATGAACGAATTCGAAGGCGTGAAGAGAAGAGCGAAACCGCTGCTTCTGAACGGAAAGACGACGGTCCAGGAGATCAGCCCCAGTCGTAACGTGCAGGCACGGAGGGAGATGTCCTTCCTCCGTGCCTGTTTACGCAAAAGCCAGTTACTGGACTTCTTCTTCGAAGGGCTGCTCTCCCTGGAGTATGCCGTAATTTCTGATCTTCTCGAGCTTGCCCTCTGAGAACTTGAGGTGTTCAGCCTTGATCTGGAGATGGAAGCCGAACTCGAGTGAGAGAAACGTCTGATCGGTGAAGTGTATCTCCAACTCCTGCCAGTCCTTTGAGTTCACATAGCGGAGGTAGGCAATCGTCTTTCCGCTGATCTCTCTACAGCACTGGCGGTTGGAAAGATCGTTAGCGGAGGCGGTCCTCGGCGCCGAGGAGGCGCCTTTCCGCTTCCGTATCGGTGAAGAGGATGTACTTCTGGGCATGGCTATGATCCGCCGAATGGATTTGATTTTAAGACCGGGGATGTCCGTAGCCAAACTATCGCTCCAAAAAGGTCCGGTCAACTGAATTCCTACAATCCGCTGGTGGTGGTTTTCTCCTCGTGCCCCTAAACCATTGGCATGCCGAGGACTGAGGAGTTTTTTAAAAGACTGGGAAGACGCATCCGGGAGATTCGGGAAGCCAAGGGATGGAAACAAAAACAGATCAGTGAGCGGGGATTCAATCCCAACCAATGGCAGCAGATCGAGAGTGGCGACCGGGGCATGAATATTTCGACTCTGCTGAATGTCTGCGAGGTATTGCAGACCGACCTGAAGACGCTGTTGGCCGGGCTGGATGAGGGCCTGTACGAACAACCAGATACCGAGCCCGGCGAGTCTGTGCCTCCTGATGAAGATAGAGGATAAGTTCAGGACGGTGTACGACTCGCAAGAATCCTACAATCCGCTGGTGGTTGTTCCGCTTCCATAGCCATACATAGAGTATGTGCCCGATTTAAAGCGGTTCTACCGGCAACTCGGCTATCGACTGGGAGAGATTCAGAGCGAGCGTGGCTGGGAAGAAGCAGACTTCAAGCGGATGCAATACAACTATGGCAGCTGGGAGCGTCACCGTCGCGGTGATGCTGGAATGTCCGCAGGAAGCGCCTTGAAGATCAGCGCAATATGCAGACTCCCGCTCCACGAGATATTTGAGGGGACGGACAAGGGAATTTACCGCAACCTTCCGAGGGTGGTGCGCAAGCGTCCATACCAAATGCGGGACGATCTCAATGCCAATGCCGAAGACGATTTTCGGTCTCGGCTTGCGGCTTGTCGGTCCTTACCGGAATACGGCAGAGCCGCTATCACTCTTGACGAATTCAAGATTCGCTTTGGTTGGCGTATCCGAAGATTACGGCTGGAAAAGGGGTGGAGTCTCGGGGACATCGTCGATCGTGAGGGAGATGCGAACACCTGGCAGCATTGGGAGAGAGGTAGAAGGTGTTCCCTTGTATCGAGTTGGGCGACGATCTGCGAGATCCTGAAGATCGACCTCGATATTCTTTTGCGAGGGGTCGAGACCGAAGGAGACGAATTCGTTTCTGCCTGCAGCTAGGTTCTTCTGCGGCGCTCCTCTTCGTGGTCCAGCAACCTTCGGATCAGAGAAGGTGCGATGTGAAAGTTCGTCGCCTGAAGAGCGGCGAGTGTCTGCGCAAGATCGAGCAGGCCGCGCCGAGACGCTTCTGCGAGGATGCCAAGCGTGCCGATGACAGAAAGGTTCCGGTTCTGCGCCGCTCGTCGGCCATCCATGTCATCGATGATCAGTCGATTTGCCTTGACGAAGTCTGCCAGCTGAATGGCCTCGCGTTCTCCTCGGTCCAACCATGTGAGCTCCGGGTCTGGATCGCTGGGAATATCGCTGACGCGCAGCCATAATGGAGGCCTGGAGGCCCAGTCTTGAACTGCAGCAGGGGCCGCGCCATCCAGCAGTTCGTCGAGTACAGCATGCGGAATCAGCACCTCACCGTAGATCTGATGCAGCACCTCGATGCGCCCAAGCAGGATTAGATAATTGATCGGAGAGGTATCCGCGACGACGATCATGCGACCTATGTTGTCAGGGTTTCTTCAAACGCGGCCAGGGACTTGAGGTCCTGATTCAACTCGTCCACCGAATAGTTGAGATAGACGTGGTGCTCCTTGAGGAATGCGTGAACCTGCATTCTCGTGCTGAAGCCGAGCATGCGACGGAGCTGCCCTTCGGAGAGACGGCCGGTGCGATATCCTTCGAGCGCCAGCGATTCGAGGGCTGTTCGCGACAGGTCGATCGCTTCACGATTGAGAGCCTGCGCGACATCGTCCGGGATTTGCAGCTGCACATCCATAGGAAGCCTCTGTCACCATTATCCGCCCTAGAGCTGCCCGATGGCAATGGCACTCAGGTGGGGGGCCAGCGCAAGAACATTGGCCTTTCTTACTGAATCAATCGCGGAGGATACAACTTTCGAACCTCCAGGATGAATTCCAGGGTGTCGCGGTCTCTGTGGTCCTGCATCCAGAAATCGTGGCGCTCCAGAGGTCGGGCGCTCCACGTTATCTGTAGTGGGACACCAATCGGAACGGCATCATGGAGATCATGCCAGCTCCCATCGCGTTGCATTGTCTTCAATGTTTGTTTGCTCGCCGTCCGAATCGGCCAGCCACATCGATGCCCCTTCTCGATGGTACATAGGTAGTACGGGTCTTCCATATGCGGTTGATTCTGAGCCTTGAGATCGTCCTTTGTATCGACGAGAACGATGGAGCCTGGCGATAAGAATGGGTAGAGGTCGCCGTCTTTGAGCGCAGTTACAAATACCCGATAACGATCTGATGGGAATGGCTGCCGAAGAAACCGGCTCAGCAACATGGAATGGATCTTTAGATCAGCGACGAAGCCGGTCTTTTGATAGAGAGCTTTCGCCTCTTCCGGGGTAATTGGCAATGTATCCTCAAACCCGCGTTCGCCTGGTGCGTATCGCTGTTGCACTACCAGCTGTTCCGCCCGTTCATCCACCCTGCGGAAGATGGGATCGCTCAGGATTTGATCGTGCGGGTAGATCAGATCGACGAGCCACGGGGCATAGCCTACTCCGACGCCAAGAACACGTGCCAGAAGGAAAAGAGTCTCGTGTGGTGCTTCACAATTGCCCGATCTCTCAAGACGCAGAATCTCTTCCGCAGTCATGGGACGAACATCTTCTGTCCGCTTGTCCGGCTCCAGTCCCGAATAGTAAGAAGACATGGCGCGCGCAATGTCGTCCGCAGTCACGCCCCGGATCTCGCGCAGTTCCCGCATGATGGATCTGACATCTGGTCTTTCCATAGAGAGCTCCGTCGCGGCTTAACGATGATGGAAGGATTATGGCACAGGTTCCAGCCGTCGCAAGCTGGCTAACCTTCGCGTGGGGAAAGAATACAAAGTCGGACATCTCTAGCTGCACAATTCCAATTGGCTGCTGCAGTCCGCATCAATTCAACTCAGGCTGGCCCCGCACCTAAATTGCCGTTTAGTAGAGAAAGAATTTGGCTGTGATTCATTTTCTTGGCCCAAGCAATCGGTGAGGCCCAAGGCTCAGCATCCGTTTCTTCGACCAGAGCGCCATGTGCGATAAGCACTTCCGCCATCTCCAACCGTCCCCACCGACAAGCCCAGCCCAGCGGCGTCGACTTCAGCAGATCGTCGCGCAGATTGAGCCGTGCTCCGTGATCAATGAGCATGGCAGCAAAGCGAGCCCGGCTGGCACCATCGAGACCATCACGCGCCGCTGTGAAGTGCAGTGTGGTCGCGCCCATACGCGCTACGTTCGGATCGATACTCCTCCGGAGAATCAGATCGAGGCTGGCGAAGTGCCCCTCGTTCTGTGCCGGATCGCCGCCCGCGCCGCGAATCGGCTGCATCAGCACCCAGTGCGCTGTCCGGTCATTGAGTGGCCACTGAATACGGTCGAGTGCTAGCGCGACGATCTCCGGACAGCCATGGTCCGCCGCTGACCAAAGCAGTTCTTCCACCACATGTTCGCTGGGATTGTCTTCGAGCAGACGCCGGGCCTCAGCTACATCATGATTTGCAGCTACCGTGTGAGGCTGCAGGTGTGCGCCGCGCTCCAGAAGCAGGCGCTTGACTGCGCCGCCCTCGTGATTCCACGCATTGCTCAGTGGCCAACCCGAAGCGTAGACATTGGCGTCAGGATCGGCACCGCGATCAAGCAGCACGCGCACAATTTCTAGCTGATTGCCCAACGCTGCATACCACAGCGGAGCACCCCAGCTCAGCGTCGGCTCCTCCAGTTCTTCCAGCATCACCCGTTCATCCACATCCGCGCCCAGGTCGAGCAGTAGTTCCACCATTTCGAGCTGGTTGTGATTTACCGCCAGGGAGAGAAGTCCGCCATTGCGCAGAGTCCGGCGCAGCGCAGCGGGATCGGCCGCAATCATCACGCGCACTCGCTCCGCATCGCCCAGCGCAACTGCCGCAGAGATAGTGATCTCCGCGCCATGATCAAGCAGCAACCACGCGAGAGCAGGAAAATGCTGTGCGTAGTCATTGCGCGGCTCGGCGGATTGCGCGGCTCGATCTAGCGCAGTGCTGCCCCACATGTCCTGCTTGCGGACATTGGCTCTGTGCTCCAGTAGCCATGCCACCATGGCGACGTCAGCCACCTGAGCGGCAATGTGCAGCGGCGTTGCACCGTTACGGTCGCACGCTTCAATCAGAGAGCGGTCAGCTTCCAGCAGGCGCATCGCCGTAGCTGTATCGCCCTGCAGGATGGTGGTGCTGATCTGATCCTGCACCGGCGAGACCGTTGCATTCGGGCAGCTCATCTCCTCGCGCCGCTGTCGCTCTTCTTCTTCGATGATGGTGACGATCTCGCTGTACTCACGAGCCCGGGCCAGGGTCAGCGCCGAGGTCGCATCGCGGTTGGGCCAGATGCCTTTGCGAGCGTCCGCACCCGCCTCCATCAACAGCTTCACCATCGGTGCGTTGCGGCTCAGCACAGCGTAATGCAGACCTCTATGCTCGTCATTCCCAGCCCGGTCCATGCCCACCAACTCGGGACGCGCCGCTAGCATGCTTCGCACCTGTGCCATGTCTCCGGCCTTCACGGCATCGGCGAACCGAGCGATGGTCGCGCCATCGACAAAGGCTTTCAACTTCGGCCAGCTCTCGAAGCCGTAGGCACGGGCAAGCACGCGTTGCGCATCGTTAAGGGCGAAATGGGAGGGATCGGGTTTGCTCTCGAATTGACCTACTTCAGCAACAGCAGTTAACTCGCCAGCGCGGAATCGCTCAAGCAACTCTTTCGCTTGTTTCTTAAGTTGTTCGAGATGGGGCTGCTGTGGAAGGCGGCGAGGAGGTACTGGTGTGGAGCGTGGATCGGGCATGACAATCTCCTTTGGATCACTGCCCGGTGTCCGCGTGACGGGCTCAAAGAAGATGGTCTGGGTAGATTGGTGAAAAAAGTTCATCGATGGGCTCAGCCCTGCCCGCGGACACGGAGGCGTCCGATACGCCAGCGTCAGTATACCGCTAGCGGTTTCCCAGATTATCTTTGTTTGGGTGTAATGGGTGACTGAGATCCAAGAATAGATAGGAGGAACTCTCTGACATGACAAGGAACGAAGGACTCCTGCGTCTCAAAACAATCGGCTCTACCGCCCTGCACATCGTGCGGCAGATCGAAACAAGTTCGCCTCGATCCTCTCAAGAGCCTGAGATTCGTCAGCTCGCCATAAACCTCAAGGATGAACTTCAGAAGGAATACGAGCGCACTCTCCCTGAGCGCGCCCAAAAAAGCATGACACTCTTTGAACTCACGGTTTACTCGCCCACCATCGAAGAAGTCTGGAAAGAGACTGGGATGAGCAAACTCAAAGTTGATGGGCCTATCAACAGAAAGTGGAACGAGACGTTTGAGGCTGTCGCATACAAAGCCGCGAAGTATGTCTTATAGCTCTTAAGCAGAAAGAGCCAACCGAAGCTGGCTCTTTTCTGTTGCCGTTGATGGAATCGAATTAGCTCCATAGAACTATTCTCCCGATGGAACTGTAGCACGCAACCTGCTCCGGTGAACACATTTCATCCGAAGAACGGTATCTGCTCCCCAGCCAGGTACCCTATCGGCCACAGAGACAGGAAGTTCTTGAAACAACCATCAGGAACTCGTCTTTCGAATCATGCAAGCAGCTTTTCGTCGTACGCCGGGTTTGGTGGCTGCGTCTTGCGGGTTTGGCGCCGCCCATCCACAGGGATGAAGAACGAGGCCGCGGAACAGGTGGCAGCATCAGCTGAATCGAGTAACACCCAACTTGCACCGGGCTAAAACAACGCCCATCATGGAGTGCGGATGGAAGGGTGGCGACAGATGATCCGGAGCAACACCAGATAGTCACCCCACAGTCGAGGAGGACCATGAGTACGGACACCGCGGGATTCTACGATGATTTGGCGGAACACTATCATTTGATCTTTGAGGATTGGGGTCGTTCGATTGAACGACAGGCAGGTGCGCTCGGGCCGTTGCTCGAAAATAAGCTGGCTCGAGGCCCTCTAAAGATACTTGACTGTGCTTGTGGGATCGGCACACAAGCCATCGGGATTGCACAACGCGGTCATACGGTCGTTGCCTCCGATCTGAGCAAGGCGGCAGTAAGGCGAGCTGCCCGTGAAGCGCGCAAATTGGGCTTGGATATCAAATTCCATGTGGCCGACATGCGAGATCTCTCCGTCCTGCCCAAGTCGGATTTCGACGCAGTACTGGTTGGGGATAATTCTCTGCCTCATCTGTTGTCCGATGAGGATTTGAGCCAGGCGCTAGAGAATATTTCCATTCGACTAAAGCCCGGAGGTGTCCTGCTCGCCACGATTCGCGACTATGACAGCCTGCTATCCACCCGTCCATCCTTTCAAGGCCCCACTTTTTATTCAGAGAATGAGACTCGGCGCATTGTTCATCAGGTGTGGGACTGGGATGGGAACCAATACGAAGTTCATCTATACCTAACCTGGAACTCAGCCTCACTCTGGACAAGCAAGCATTATGCGTCTCGATATCGCGCCATAACGCGCGCCGAGCTTACCCAGGGTCTTGAATCACACGGCTTCAAAGAAATCGAATGGCTGATGCCAGAAGCGACAACGTTCTATCAACCGATCGTGCTCGCCCGCAAATAAGACAAATCTGCGACTGAATCGACTTGACACGGGCGGGCCTACTCATGAAAGTCATTGGGTGCCACGCTCCTGCGGATAACTCATGTGAAGCTTAGGCTCTGCGGAAGGCGAAATATCGAGCGACTCCACATGCACGGCCAGCAGAACAAGAGAGGCTGGCATAGTGAAAGACGCAGGGAGCGCTGCTGAAATCGGTGCTAACATGACGCCACAAGTGCTCTCCTGACTAAGGTTCAGGATTGTTCGAACGGAAGCAGTCAGGAAGATAATCCTCAGCTGTCAAGGGGTCCTCCGTGCGCTATCCCCTAACCGCATTGCGCGTCTGCGTCGTTCTATTGGCATCCGGCTGCCATAGTGCCAAGAGCCCGAATACCTCCAACTTTACCAAGGCGATCAATCAATATCTCGATAAGAACGGCGGGGAGTGTATCTCTCCCTTAAGGCCGCTTCCGATAGACATTCCGGTCGCGGACCTTGCACAGACCAGCGCAATCATGGCTCAGCTCTCTGCTCTGGAAAAGTCCGGCTTGGTCGCAGGAAAGACCATGACGGTAGTTCCGCAGACGCCGTTGAATCCCTTTTCAATCTCTCGCCCTGCTCCTCAACCAGTGAAGCGGTATGATGCAACGCCGGAGGGCAACCGATATTTACGTTCGTATTTCACTTCGATTGGACGTGCGGAGGGATTCTGTTATGGCGTTCGTCAGGTTGCATCGATCGTGAAGTGGGACGAACCTGTAACTCAGGGCGGGTACGCCATTACGAGTGTTACTTATACGCATAAGATCGACAGGCTAGCCGATTGGGCCAAGTCGCCGGAGATGCAGCAGGCTTTTCCCCTGCTCAAGAGCTCGTTCGGTCTGGTAGGGACCGAGCAGAGGGCCACTCTGCACCCGACCAATCAGGGCTGGGAGGTGGATGGCTTCTAGTCTCTACGGCGAGAGGACAGCCAAGTGGAGATAGATCAGACCGACTTGCCAATTCTCTTCACATCATCGATCCGCCGTCTTCCGTCTCTTCTACTGATATACACGATCAGATCAATCGACCGCGATGCGTCTTCCTCGGCCACACTAAGCTGAAGGTTAGGAGCACTGCGGATGGTGAGCCCCGCCAGACGGCGCAGGGCTTCATCCGCGCTGCTCGCGTGTATCGTCGCCAGTGTTCCTCTGTGTCCAGTATTCATTGCATCGAGCAGCGTCCGGGCTTCAGGACCGCGCACCTCACCTACGATGATGCGATCGGGACGATGTCGGAGTACGGCTTTCAGAAGATCATCAAATGTTATGTCACTACGATGAGTATCGGTCTGGGATTCGGTCGAAACGATGTGAGGCTTGCGGATGTGCAGCTCCGCCGTATCCTCGATGAGAAGGATACGCTCATTCTCTGGAATGGCGTCAGCGAGCACTCCCAGAAGTGTCGACTTTCCACTGCCCGTTCCTCCAGAAATAAGAATATTTTCACCGGTTCTAACGGCAGTCGTGAGCATCGTCCCCTGCTCTTCGGTCAGCATCTCCGAGCGTATCAGGTCGTCCAGTGTGTAACCGCGCGAGGAGAACCTTCGGATCGTGAGAAGTGGCCTGGGGTTGACGACCGGTGGAATCATCGCGGCCATGCGGCTGCCGTCGGGAAGCCGGAGATTCAGGATGGGAGAGTCGGCATCCAGCTTCTTTCCGAACCGGTTCGCTATCACTTCAAGACCGGTCAGTAATGCGCCATCGTCGAAGTGCAACTCGGGAAGATGACGTATTGCTCCTTTCTCTTCGATCCAGATGGAATTATCGGGATTCACCATGATCTCGGTGATGGTCTTCGACTGAAGTAGTTGCTCAATCGGTTTAAGGAACGGGATGATGACTTCAAAGCTCACTAATTATTCTCCTATGTGTCTATGTGAAAAATGAAAACGCACCGTCGCGGTCGCGGCGATGGGAATGTGTGGAATCGCAAAGCGATTTCCAAAGGCAGTGGGAAGGACTGGGAAACAACGCGACCGTTTTCCGGGCTTTCCACTGCCTGTCATTTCCATCGCCGATAGGGGTGCGTACTTCTATATCCGCTTTGGATCGAAGTCGATTTTTTCCTGTTCGAACCAGTTCATGGTGATGGGCAGGAAGTCCGGCTTGAGATAGCAGTACGTGGGCTGCAGCGGGCTGACGCCATCGAAGGCAACAACGATGGACTGCACATTCCTGAGATCGAAGAAGACCTTTTCCTCGAATACAGGCTCCTTCTGCTTCTGATACTGCTTGACTGCTGCCACGGAGCCTTTACTTGCGGACGTTCGGCCCGAGAGCCATCCGACATTGGCGTTGGTTGAGGTCTCCGAGAGCGTGTAGCCGATGCGTGTGCGATCTTCCTTTCCGCAGAGTTCGGACGCGTACCGTGCGGTTTCAGGATCGGAGGTCGTGAGGAACACTTTTGTACGAAATGCCTGCAGGAGCGTTTTCACGCCCTCGTTCGGCAACGCGTCTTTCAGGCTGGCGACCGATTGGGTAGCCACGATGGGGATGCACTTCGGCTGCCGAGACAAACTCAGGTAGCGTTCGTCCCCGGTGGGATTATCGCCGCCGACTGTAGCGAAGTTCTGATACTCATCGCAGATGAAGACAGAGGCGCGATAGTGTTTGTCCGGTGCGGCATCCATCCTGGGGATGCGCAGGAGCATAGCCCGCTGGTAGTCGATCTTCATCATGGTGCCGATGGTCTTCGCGAGCGCCGGGTTCAGAGCTACGGGGAAGTTCAATCCGACAACTTTGCCGGTTTCGATCAGTTCTTCAAACGGGCGCATGACGATGCCTTCAGGATCAGAGGCGCAGTGTTTGCCCTGATAGAGTTCCTTCGGCGGGCAGAAGACGCGGCGCACATCCGGGTCTGTCTCGAAGAGCGAGAGGAAGACAGCGATGCCCTGCACGATGGACGTCTTCACCTCAGAGCGGAAGAACTTCCAGTGCTCCCAGTACCAATACTGGACGCTGAGGAACCGCTCACGCGCAGCAGGATTGGACGGTTTGCGGGTGAAGATCAGGAACTCAATGGAGGTCTGCTCGGTGAGCGCAGCCTCCAGTTGTTCATCCCACGCCGCTATATATAGCTTGGCTTTTGGATTCCATTTGAATCCGAGAGGAGCGAGTTGTTCTTCCTCGCCGAGGTAGTCGTTCTTCTCGATACCGATGTAGTTGGCATTGCTGAACTGTGAGCCGACCTCAACCAGCATCTGTTCGAGACGCCCGGCGCTGATAACGGTCTGGAAGATGTCGACGAGCGTCACATATCCATCGCGGATACGATGCAGTAGGATCACGTAGCGGACCAGGTCTGTATAGGACTGCTGCCAGAAGGGCTCCTTCCCTTTGCCCCAGATCGACGTGATGATAGAGGCGATATTGAACGCCTGGGCATAAGCATCCAGCGTGTTGTTCAACGGGTTATAGCGGACCTTCCCGTCGAGAGATATCTCGATGTAGTCCTCTTCACGGTGGCACCACTTGAGAATGCGCTGGAGCTGTCGGCAGAGATCGCCTTTCACTTCAAGCACGATGCCGGAGAGCTTTCGCTCGGGATCATCAGCCTTATATGCGAAGAGCTGCCGCATTGCGGGGAGGATCAGTCCATAGGTCTTTCCCGAACCGATCGAACCGAAGGAAGCGATGCCTGTGTAGAGGCCACGTTCAGGAATGGATAGCCACGACGGCAGAGCGCTCGCTCTCGGCAGCAGTCTGCTATGTACTTCACCGAGAATCAGGGATAGCTCTGTCCTCCTCCGCGGATCGGGATATGGCGGCAGCGCGCCGGGATGCAATTCCAGCTCGCTCTTATAGAGATGAACATACAGAAGCGAGAAACCCATCGAGAAGAAGATGAAGGGCGTGGAATAGAGGAAGAATCTGTAACCCATCAACAGCCCATGCACGATCTGGGACCGCTGAAACTCGGTCAGGCGGAGCAAGGGATCGGCATTGTTGATCGGTAGCAGCGAATTCAGTACGATGCCGCAAGCCGCGCTCAAACCAATCGAGAGCAGGAAGCGATGTGCGACCAGTGGGCGGATGATGCGTTGAACGCGTGGCGATGACCGCATGGACTATGACCTCCTTCATGCGTGAGTGGTATTGACAGATGTCGGCGTTTCCGGCTTCGCGGCCGTTGCTGATGCTGGTTTGACCATGGACGTAGCGGGTTTCGTGCTATCGGTGTTTCGCGGCGGATTCGCAGCGACGCTTGCCTTGTATTTCAGGAAGTCTTCTTCCTGCGCGATGGCGAAACGCAGGAGCTCGTTGATGACATACTGCGTTTCGTTGTTCGACCAGTTCGCCATCAGCTCGATATCGTCAGCAATGGTCTGGTCGATGGAAGATTGCAGCTTGGCGCGGCGGATGCGGCTCACTCCGTGTTGTAGTTTCAGTCTGCTCATGAGCATCTCCTATGGATGAGTTGAGAATCAGTGCTGTATTGCTGGCGGATGCGAACGGTATCAGCGAACGATCCGGATTTGATCTGTTTGGTATCCAGCGCAGATGAGATGAGGATCAGCAAAATATCTGCGACAGATACGAGGTGTATCGAAGGGGACCGAGGGGGAGCGACCAGCGCGGCGTCAAGCCGTCGCGTCAACCCCGCAGGGGTGGGGTCGCTCCCCCCTCGGCACCTACTTATCCCTCATCACCTCCTTCGCTAAATAGTTGTTCCTGCATAACTTCCGCACGACGAACTGGTTTACGAATAGACCGCACCCTAGACCCAAGCTCCGGCTTAGACTGGCTCTCGAATTTGAAGTGATGGAGCGGATAACTGTACGGAAGAACAACGGCAGTGAACTTCCTGCGCTGGCCCATCTGCTCGAACTGCTGCCGGACGCGGTGGGCGTTGGCTGTTCCCGACGCCAGGAGTGCCTGATGTTCTGGACGGGTATAGAGACTGTCGCCCTCGCGGAGCAGGGCGAGATCGCGCAGAGTGAGCGCCGACTTCCTGGAGTCGGCAACCTCACGTGCGCGAAGATAATCGAGGAGGTGGTCGACGCCGCGAGGAGTCAGCGGTGTTGTGCCCCGCGCTTGCTCGTCCCCACACTGCGCGGCAAAGAGTCTCGATGCACGGTCGAAGTCACTCCTCGAGTCGGCGAGGTAAAGCAGCTCAAAGCCGGGAAGAGTTTGGAAAAGCGGAGCGTACCGGTCAAGAAAATGCTCGAAGCCACTTGCAGAGAGTGCGCCCTCGTCGATATAGCTGAACGAAATACCTCCATCCTTATTAAGGAGGAGCGGAAACTCCTCGGCGAAGACCACACCCCGAGTCTGCGGGAACAGAGATTCGTTGAGACCGTGGACGCCGGTGAAATACTCAACCTTCGATTCGCGGGTATTGAGCAGCGTCTCGCCGAGATGGTCGAGGACGAAGTCCAAAACCATGAGGCGGGACTTGATGGTGGCGTCGCTTTTCAGCCGGCGATGGTGCGAAGCGCCGTGTCCGGCAGCCGCATACACCTCGGTCGAGGTGAGGTGATAGACAAAGCGAGCCTGGCCGCAGGCGATGCTTTGGATGTGGCCGAGTGCGGAGGCCCGGCGCAGGAACTGCGCGGCCAACGCGCCACGGCCACGTTCAATAAAGCGTAGATACTGGCGGCGAAGAAAATATCCCGAGTGCAGGGCGGCGAGATACAGGAACGCGGCCTCGCGTTCCGTGTAGCCAACCACCTGCAAGACCGGGATGGGATCGTAAGCGAGAGTCATAGATCGAAGATGTCCCGCATCATCTGGTGTTCGTCCTCGATCTTGGCCGTAATGCTAGAGCGGTCCGAACCGGAGGCGTAGTTGCGGAAGCCTGCCTGCGCCTTGGCGCGCAGGTGCCCGCGACGGTAGGCCGCGGTCAGCACTTCGATGTCCTCATGTCCGCCAGTCCGAGACCCCTGATCCGGTTCCTGGCTCTGGGCCTCATCATGCTTACGATCGAACTCAATCCTGGCATCGGGGATCTGGATGCCGCCGTCAACGAACGGGAGGGAGTGTTTGGCAGCGACCTCTCGTTTGATGTCGGCCATCTCACGTTTCGGGTCGGCTTTGCGCGCGCGATAGATGTCCTTCTGGACATCGGCCTTGATCTCAAAGTCGAGCTTCACGCGGAGGTTGCTGCCGCCATCCCGCTCGATGCGCTGGGCCGCATCACGATAGGCTCGATAGATGAGCGAGTCGTGCTCCATCTCGCGCGGCTTTACGAAGCCGTAGTAGACGGTCTGCCCCCCCGGCACCTCGCCACTTTTCGTGAGCCACGCGCGACCGTCGCGGGTAAGCGTGGCGACCTCGACACGATCAATCTGGCGTCGGGTTCCATCGCGGCGAAGATTGATGTGGCGGGTCTCGATCAGCCCCTTCGACTTGAGGTAACGCAGGTCCTCATCGAGCTTTCGCTGCTTTCCTTCGTAGATCGTATCGGCGAGGTCGCGGGTGCGGACGACACGGAAGCGCCCGACCTCCAGCATAACTTTGCGCTCCTCGGGGCGAAGCTGCATGCCAATGGTCTGCGACGGGATGCGGTCGCGCCGGGTTCGCCGTGGGTCTCCACCTTCGCGCGGGTCTCTGACCCGGCGCGGGGGGGTGGAGACTTCGCGGTCACGTTCCGGACGCCTGGAGGGCGCGGAGCGAGGAGGGGCTTGGTTCGCGCGCCCTTGCGTTGCATGTTCTTTGAGGGATTGGAGGTGACGCTGCACGGAGGTCGGTTCCTGCGTGCGCGGCACGTTCGTCTGGGGAGGAGTCTCCCTTCTGCGCGGCTGGTCATGGGGAATATCGATCCTCATCCTTGTTCTCCTTCAGAGGTGTCGTGCTCGCCGGGAGGAGAAGCAAAATCGATCGATGTCTGTTCCGTCTTGCGTCCCTGCTTTTTCTTAGGGCTGTTGGCGGTCGGAGGGGCGACGACGTCGGCCTTCGGCTTGTTTCCGATAACGCGACGAACCTCATAGTCGTCCGCGCGAGTGAACTGATCCATTTGTTTCTCGGCTTGTTCACGAAGTGCGCGGATCTTCGCGACGAGGTCATGTGTGCGATCCAATGGAGAGTCCTCCTCGGTGTGCATGGCTAGAGTTGTTCCTCCTGGTCACTGAATCGGGACAGTATCTCCGCCGACAATTCGCTTTTGCCGGTGTGAATCTCCTGGTCGAAGTGCTTGAGCTTGCGCCCTGTGTCGCGGAGGAAGAACTTGCGCTCGATCCAGATGGTCAGGCCAAGCAGGTTCGTGAAGAGCAGAGCGCAGTAAAGCGCGATGGTCTTCAGGTAGGCGTGCAGGATGAGGGCACGCCACGACGTGAGAAACACGAACTCGCGCGACATCCAGAAGATGAGCGCGAGAAAGAACAGGGTCGCGACGAAGACGGCATTGGCGATCATGGGCATCCTTTCCGCCGCTATGAAAGAGCGGCACGATCAGAACAAGAGCGGAGAGGCAGACCTCTCCGCGAAAAGCGTGAAGCAGAGATCAGATCGCTGTGCTGGCGGCCGGGGCATTCACCTCGCACACGTGAGTCGCGCAGACTTTGATCCCGGCCACTCGCATCACATGCGGGTCGCGGCTCCATACCACCGGGCCGTCCTCCTCACACAAACACAGCTCACCCTCGACCTCGATGTAGTCACCCTCTTTCATGTGGCTGTGGGCGCCGGAGTAGTCTGGGCCGAAACAAACAACGGGGACTTGCGTGGTTCTGGCGACGCGCAGGCCAGTCGGCTTGTCCGATATCACGGATTCAATCAGGAGCGCGAGGACAACGTAGGGTTCGCCGGATACCTCGACATCTCTGCCGAGGTATCCACGAAGTGTTACTGTTTGCCTGGTGAGGTTCATGGCAGAACCTCCCTGTTGTCGTCATCGGAGTCGCCGAAATCGACCAGTGCGTCGGGGCGATCCAGCCGTTGAATGCGGGCTGCATGGACGGCATAGATGGAGTGCTTGGCCGAAAAGCGTTCGCCGGCAACGACGACGCCACGATCCTGTTCGAGAGCACGCAGTTCGCCTTCGACTTCAAGATAGTCGCCGCGCCGCATGCCCCGAACCATGCCGCAGAAGAACGGCCCTGGGCAGATGATGCGATGCCAATCGGTGCGCGGCACCCACTGGTTGGCGCCGAGATCCCACTTGCCGGAGACGGTCGCCAGCAGCAGAACTGCGAAGGCAGTATCGGTGATCCCATCCGAGGGCGGAGCCTCAGCGTTCTGGCCGAGAAAGCCCCGCAGGAGGACGTTATTGGAAAAGAGAGCGTCCATGATTGCACCTCCCATGGGGAGGACAACGCCGCTTACGCGGCGTCATCCTCCGTAATGGGCTCGGCGTCGAGGTTCTCGCCCTTCGCCGGGGCAGTGAGCTTTTTCACGGTGTTGGCGCGCACTTCCTTGTCGCGGAAGGTGACCTTGACCTTGTTTTTGCCCTGCGTGATCTCCTTCTCGTACTCGGTTGAGCGCAGTTCGCCTTCGACTTCCACGTAGTCGCCCTTTTTGAGGCCCTTCGCGTAGTCGGCGGGCTTGCCGAAGGCGACGATGCGGTGCCATTCGGTGTGGTTCACCCACTCGTTCTTCTGCTGGTCCTTATAGCCGGACTTGGTGGCGATGGAGAGGGCGACGAACGTCTTCTGGTTACGGGTGGCAAAGGTCTCGGCGTCCTTACCCAGGAAGCCCTTGACTGTGACGGTGTTGGTGTAGAGTGCCATGATGTTTTCTCCTGTTTGGATTTGCCCTGTTCTTACTCGGGACACTCTTGCGCGAAGCGACGCGAGTGTGCCCCGCTCCCAAGGCCAAACGGCGCTTTTTCGGAAGGTTCGGAAAATCTTTTCGTCCGCGTCCTGTGCGGAGATTTGCCGAAAAGATTTTCTGAAAGCCGAAACCCGCAAGGGCGAACGCAGTGCGAAGCAGAGCCGTGCCGTGCCGCAGGGCGCGGGATAAGCACCGAAGCGAGTGACCGAGTGAGACATGGGAAAATCCGGGAGAGATGGCGCTTTACGTAAACACTCGTCCGAGGGTATCTGGACAGGGACACGCCTGATTCGCAACCTGTACGCCGGAGTCGTCCGTCTTCTCGCGCCTTTGAGCTGGCGTTGACCAGCGGGGAGTGGGGGAACCGCACTTGTGCTCTTCCGCATTGTTGCCTCGCTGCCGACACAGTGAGGGTCTGCTTCCGGGCGACTACGTGGAAGGCGAAGTTGTGCGGTCTGGAAGCCGAGTGGATTTGTGCAGGGCGAAGGCCAAGGTCGTTTCTCTTACGCAAGAAAGGCGCCCACACTGTCAAGGAGCGGAGGTTCATGGCTCCCTCCTCGCCTCGTGCCCGTCGCGGAGGATTGCGTCGACCGCTGCGATGCGTTGTCCGATCCAGCGCACGACGGGAACAGCCATCGAGTTGCCGAGCGCTTTGTAGCGGGGGCCATCGGAGGCGAGTTTGCCGCGATACTCGACCAGCGTGTAGTCATCGGGGAATCCTTGCAGGCGTTCGCACTCGCGCGGTGTCAGACGCCGCACCGCCATCGGAGAACGCAGAAGATTCGGTGGACCATTACTTGTATCGGAGCTATCGACCTGCTTGGCGTAAGAAGCCGTGAGCGGCGATGCTACGGATTGCTCCTGCAAGATCGCGGTGGTCGAGCTGTTCTCGATGCTGCCTGGGGCTCGCGTGCGCAGACTTCCAGCAACTTCTGTCGATGACGCCGCACTCGTTGTCCCATCGCTTCCATGCAGGGTGAACGCAAGTGGAGCAGAAGCGTCCTCGGCACGGACCTGGAGGACACCGTCGATCTGGTTGCCACCGCCTCTCGCGCTGCTCAGGCTTCCATGGACATCGCGCTCGCGGGCTTCGCCACGTTGATTGGTGCTGAAGGCGATAGCAATCTGCCCGCCACCGTTTGCATGACTGCTGTCATGCCCCATGCCACGTAGCGTCGGCGCGATATCGTCGGCATCGGCTGCGTGATCTTTCGCGGAGAAGGCAATATAACTGTTGCTGCTTCCACCGGAAGAAGCGCGCAAGCTGGCTGATTCCGAAGTTTCCGGCATCGCTCCGCCATCCCGTCCGCGCAGGTTGAAAGCGACGGCCTGCGTGCTCGGTGCGCTTTCGAGCGTGTGTGCGACGTCGTCGGAGAAGCCGGAGCCATTGGACTGTGTATGCGCAGTGCAGATGGCGACTGGCACCATTGGCGTACCACGCCCGGTGCCATCCTCACTTGCATCGAAGCCATCGGCGGAGAGCGAGTGGGCGATGAGTGTTTCTGTCTCATAGTCCTGCCGGCCCATGCCTCCGGCATTCAGGCAGTGGGAGGTGTCTCCGGTACTCGGGATCAAGCCGCCATCGAGGTCGAAGTAGGTTCCAAGCCCGCCACCGCCATGAGTGCGTGCGCTAAGGGTGGGGGCAAGGTCTTTCCGCGCTTCTCGGCGCGGCGGAGGATGCCCCGACAGGCAGTGCTGGTCAAGAAATACCGCTGCGGCACCTCTCCAGCTTCCAAGACATCCGACAACGAAGACGCGACGCCGTCGCTGGGGTACTCCAAAATGTTGAGCGTTAAGTATTCTGTAGGCGACCCCATACCCGCAGTCGACCAGCATCCGGAGGAAGGCTCCAAACGTCCGTCCTCCGTCGATAGACAGAACTCCGGGGACGTTCTCCCACACCACCCATACGGGCCGGAGTCGATCAGCAAGTCGAGCAAACTCGATGGTGAGGTTGCCACGCGGGTCATCCAGTCCTGCTCGCTTCCCTGCAACGGAGAAAGGCTGGCAAGGTGTTCCTCCGGCCAGAAGGTCGATTGCTCCAACATCCTCTTTACCTATTTTCGTGAAGTCACCTGCATTGATCACGTCGCCATCGACAGGCAGCGCAACGACGTTGCGGATGCCTACCGCGCGACGCTTAGCTTCTTTCCGATCCGGAGCGTTATGTGGGCTGGGCATGAACACAGGGCGCGATGCGCGATAGCGCGAGCGGAGCAGCCAGCAGCAGAAGGGATCGATCTCTGCGAACATGGCTGGCCGCCAGCCGAGAGGTTGCCACGCAACCGATACGGCCTCTATACCCGAGCACACGGAGAGGTATCTCACGTAAAACTCCGGGCCGCGTGCTTCCGCGCACAGAGCACATCGAGAGCACCGAGGATGTGCTTCATCGAGGTATTGCGGCCGTAGAGAACCATGTCCGCGTAGCGGACGGGAGCGAGATCGCCCGCACGGTCCACAAGCAATACGGGAATATGAAGGTCTGCTTCGAGCAGACGATGGATAAGCCTGCCTGCAAGGTCGCCCTGCCGTGCATGGATCAGAACCCCGCAAACGAGATCGCTCGCCATCATGACGGCAGTAGCGGAGCGGCTGTTGTCGATTGCAGTGACATCGTAAGGGTGCAGACGAAGAGCAAAAGCGATCGTGGACAACAGTTCGTGGTCGGCGCAGTAGAGAAGTATGGGCTTCTTCGGTCGCATGCTCATCTCCCAAATGCCTGGTCTTCGTGGATGTAGCTGATGACAACACCGAGCGGATTGGTCAGCAGCATGGGGTTGGGTACCTCGTCGCGAAAGCCGTAGATGACGTTTGCCGTCCAGCGCTCGCGGCTCTGCTCCTGCTGGTCTCCGAGGGAGTACATGACCTTCTCGAACTCGATATGGGCGCGATAAGGAGCCTGCCACGTGTCATCGAGGACGACAGCCTTGATCTCGATGTCGACGTTTGCAGCGCTGGGATCGAGCAGAAAGTTATCGAGAGTCTTCGCCTTGTTCACGCGAGCAAGCGTGGCGGACTGCAACTCGTTCGAGAAGAAGTTGAGCGACTCAGAAAAATCCCGCTGGAGGGTTGCATGATTCCGTCCGTAATAAAGCTGTGCCCACCGTGCGAGATAGTATTTGCTGACACGCTCGATAGGCACCTTCGAGAAGTCGGCATAATTCACTACCTGGCCGCGTCCGATATCGGAGACCGAGATGACAAGCGGCTTCAGCCGCGAGGCAGCCGTTTGTGCCCGATAGAGGAGTGCAAGCGAAGCGAGCGCGACGACAGAGAGCACGAGGAGGGCAACCTTGAGGTAGCTGTTGGTGACAACCGGTTCCGCGTAAAGCTCAAGGAACCTGTGCCCGGCTTCGGTCGTGGAGTAGGAAGTGTTCTTTGCCATGGAAATTAGTCCTTGTTGAGGTCGACCCAGGTGCCGGCGCGCCCACCGAGGATCGAGCCAGTCAGCTCCGGGATCTTGTGGAGGCCGTAGATGCAGACGAAGGTTAGCGTCAGCAACGCCGGAAGCAGCGTCACGATGTTCATGAGGCTCAGCGTGCCGATGACCTGGAACATGCCAATGACGACCTTCGAGAAAACGAAGATGAAGGCGCTGGCTACAACCTGGTAGAAGCTGAAGCCGATGAAGGCTTTGAGCCAGCCCCAGAAGAGCCAGTCCATCTTCGGGACAATGAACCACGGGATAAAGACCGGACCAACGAGGACACATACGGCTGTTGCCACATAGCCATAGGCGATGACGGCGAAGACAAATGCCTGCATAATGGCAAGCGCAATGCGAGCGATGACCCAGCTCACGTCCTCGTCAATACTGAAGAGACCCGGAGGAGAGCCGAGCTGCTTCTCGGCGTTCGTGATCGAGTCGACGATGGTCTGCGCGTTATCGGTCTGGATCTGCGCCGAGATCTGGATCGCTTCCTGGGTGATGAGGTCGGAGAAGCTGTAGCTGGTACCCGGGATCGGCGTCGAGTAATAGGTCAGCATGCCAAGACCGAGCGCAATGGTCAGAATCAGGTCGGCGAATTTTGCGAAGTGGAAGCCGCCATGGCCCTGTGAGGCGGACAGGGCGGCCTTGACGCCGAACCAGACGAGGAGGATCGTAGCCAGTCCGCGGAAGATGTTTATGCCGGCGGACTGTAACGCCACGCTATGGGCGCTCAAGAGTTCGCTGATTGCCCGCGAAATGTAAGTGAGATAGTTCTGTCCCATGAGCTACCTCGCGCTGGGGCTGAGAGAGATGGACTGGATGGCCTGCGTCATGCCTCCGGTCGTCTGCTGCATGACGTTGGGGAAATTCTGCTGGAAGTAGATGGCGTTGTTGATAGCGCGATTCTGCGCATCAATCTGCTGTTTCTGCGCTAGAAGTTGCTGCTGCACAGAGGCGGAAAGCAGTTGGTTGGTGTCCTGCTGCGAGTGAATCTGGAGCAGCGTGGCGGAGTTGATCTTGCCGAGCAGCGCGTTCTGGGTCTGCTGCGAGGGATCGTTCGAGAAGGTATCGGACTCAAGGTTCGCAAGCTTCTGAGCGAACGACTGCGAGTCGGAACGGATGGTGCCGAGCGTGGACAGAGTATTGGTCGTGGTCGTCTGCGCCATCTCGGAGGTCGCATACTGGTTGGCGACCGTGGCCTGGGTAGACGCATCGAGGGACGAGTATGCTCCTGAGGGATAACTCTGATACTGGACGTAGGCGCTGTTGTAGCCCTGCTGAGCGTTCAAAAGAGCGCCGTAATTAAGAGCGTTGATGAGTGCAGAGGTATTGCCGTAGGTATTGGGCGTGGACTGGAGACTCGTCCACGCAGACCAGTCGGCGCGATACCGAGATGCGAGGTTCTGCGGCATCTGCGACATTTGATAGGCGAGGTTGTACATCGTCACGATCTGGTTGCGCGTCGCTACGGCGGTGGTGTAGAGCTGCGACGCCTGCTGGATCTGCTGGATGGCGTGGGCCGACTGGGTCGGGTCGTAGACGATGCCCGAGCCGAACTGGGCATGCGCCAGCGGCGGGCACAGAGAGGCAAGGAAGAAAACGAAATTGCGGGATTTCATGAAGAGCTCCTTTTGCTTTGCCAGGGCGTTACACCCTGGCGGTAGGGGGAAAGACAGGTTGAGGTGGTGTCGTGCGCCGCGGATGACTATGCTGCCGGCACCTGCATCCCTTTGAGCAGGGAGTCGTGGACGGTAGCCGGTTGCCGTAAGGCGAAGGCTTGCCCTGTTGCGAGGACGAGGCGCAACCAAGCACAAGCAGGCAGGCGATGAGTGAGCTGAAAGCAAGGCGCATCAGAATACCTCCGGCGTGTCGTGGTTCTCGTAACCTGGCAGCAGCATGTCCTGCGTGATGTAGACCTTGATCCGATGACCTTCACGGATCGTGATCGTGGGAGGGATATTGATAAAGCGGTCAAGGGCATTTGAGCCGGATTGGGAGAGGCTCGATGCAATGCCGGCCTTGTAGGCTTCGGAGCCCGACTGGTTGTACCCGTGATTCGCGTTCGTGGCTTCGGCAGCGCCCGAGATCACGCCAAGCGCAATCGACGCACCGAAGATCTCGACGTAGTGGTTGTTGACCTTGTCCTTGATGCCGGTGGCCCCGGCCTGATCGAGACCGTGGAACTGGTCGAGATCGACGGAGTATCCATCGGGCATCAACATGCGATGGAACGTGACAGCGAGGCGTCTCTGGCCGAGGCTGGAGACCCTCTGCACATCGCCGAGAACGAACGTGCCCTCGGGGATGAGCATGTGCTGGCGGTCCTGGCTATAGACCGGGTTGGTCACCATGACCTTCACCGGTCCCGCGAACTCGCCGTCAAGGCGGTTGACCAGCACTGTGTCGATAGTCGTGCCCTCGAAGACCACGAAGGGCTGGCCATGCGCCGAATTGACGTTCACCTCGGCTGGGTGCTTCTTGTCACCCGAGGCCGAAGAAGCGGAGGTGAGGAACGGGGACTGTGCAACAGAAGTTGGCGAGGAATTGGGAGAACGATCCGTGTCGCTTGCGGGAGCTGCCTCGGAGACAACCGACGGGTGCGCAGCAGCACCATCGCCGGGAACGACGAGGTTCGAGGCGAAACGAGCTTTGAAGGCCATCGCTTTCTCCGCATCGGCGATGGGATCGCGTTGTGACTCTGTCGATGGGCCAGCAACAAGCGCCGGCAACTGCGATGTGGGAGCGGTGGCGCCTGGCTGCGAAAGATTTGATCCGGGTGCTGTTCCCACAGGGGCACTGGCGCCCATCCTTTGAACTGCGGCCTGTTGTTGCCCCAGGCGCTGCGTGGCCGAGAGATCCTGCTCCAGCTCCTGAATCTTCCGTTGATTGGCGTCGGTGGCCACCGACGCGGGTGCGGTAACCGTGACCCTGGCTACCGGCGTATGGTTCTTCGTGAACATGACGGCCATCAGGATCAGGACTGCAAGTCCTGCGACGACATACCCCTGCGCCTGCTTAGGAACCACACCCTCAGGCAGTTTCCGCTTGTCCCGCAGAGCAGGAGACGTTGCTGGAGCTTCCGGCTCAGGAGTCTGAGTGTTGTTGGTTTGGAGATCATCTGCCATCGGCGCACCTACTTCCACCCCAGCGACAAAGACCTGTCGCCGGGGCCCCCGGATTTCGCTTTCCGCTCGAAGTCGAGCCTGTGTTTGCCGATTTCGAGATAACCCCTGTCGACGACCGTGGGCAGGATGTAGGTGCCGTTCTTGAGTTGGAAGGTGATGAGGTCTGGCTTGCCGTCCTTCAGCTCATACACGGAGAACTTCTCCGAGGCCGACGACTTGATGTAGGTGAACTTGTCGTCGTGGTAGATGGCAGAGACATCGAAGGGCGACTCGTTCTTGTAGGCGTAGTCGAACTTCAAAGCTTGCGTGGGATAGTCGGCACGGAAGGTCTCCACAGCAGTTGCGGCGCGTGCTTGGGCAAGCTGCGCAGCAGCGCGGGCAGCGTCTACCTCCGCGGCAGGCACAAACTGTCGCGCACCGTTTACGGTGGCCAGCGAGGACGGGTCGGACGGCTCGATGACGACCTTCAGGTCGGGGTCGCCCGATTCAACATCATCGAGCGTGAAGGAGTACACGCTGCCGTGGTCGGTGATCAGGTTGAGGTTGGAGTGGATGCCTTCCTTGGCCGGGTGCAGGAAGCAGTAGTTGCCGACCGTGTCGATGATCCAGTAGTCCTTGTCTCCGGTGGCGACCTGCATGATTTTCTCGGTCGATGGCAGCTCGATCAGCGTGGTGTAGCGCATCTTCGCGCGGACGTTTACGATGTCGTTGACGTGGTACTTCACGATGCGGGCGGACTGCTGGCAGTGCGCGACAGTAGCGGCAAGGCCAAGCAGCAATGGGATCATAGGTGAACGTGGCATAAAGCTCCTTAGCGGTTGAGTGGGTCGGGAAAGTCCTGGACCAGACGCAGAAGTCCCTGCTCCGGCCCGAAGCGGGCGAAGTATTCCTGCTTGCGGATGTTGTCGCGAGGGGTGTTGGTCGCCATCCAATAGGTGAGCGGATCGACTGAAAGCTGAAGCTTCTTCGCATACTGCGGCTGCTTGAAGAGGAGATCGCGCTTGGGGACGAGTGACTCCAATAGTTCGAGGTCGGTGTCGTTGAGTTGAAACGCCTCGGCATACAGCTTGTGGTCGATTCCTGGGTTGGCCAGGAAGATGCGGCTGGGGCAGGACTCATTGACTAACTGCAGCAGGTTGTTCGCAACCAGCTCAATCATCGATTGCGTGGTCAGGATCATGGCGGCGTTTAATTTCCGCCACGTCTTCTCCGCCCGCATGACCCAGTCGTGGATGATCTGCCGCTTGAAGAAAATCCACGCTTCGTCGATGACGAACAGCTTGAAGGTGCCGATGTTCTGCTTCTTCTCGATCTCGGACGCTGCGCGCTGGAGAAGATAGAAGAGCATCGGCTCCAACACATCGGGATACTTGTCCCAACCGTCGAAGTTGAAGGTCTGGAACCGAGAGAAGGTGAGGGTGTCGTCGACGTTGTCGAAGAGGTAGCCGAACTGGCCGGATTGCAGCCAGCGGTGGAGGCGGTCCCCCAACGGGCCAACGATGGACGCGAAGTTGGTCAGCGTCCGGATCTCGCGCGGAAGCTTGTACACGCGCTCGATACCGGCAAAGAGCGCCTTCTCATCCTCAGGCGTAAGGTCATACCTGCCACCCGCTTCGATCAACACACGCAAGAACAGATAGAGGAAGTTCTGGTTCTCATGCGTCGCTTCCAGAGCGAACGGATTGATGCTGAAGCCGGGGTCTTTCAGGCCAACGTTTAGATAGCTTCCGCCGAACGACTGCGTCAGCATCTGGTAGCTGGCGCCGAGGTCGAAGATGAAGGTCAGTGGGTCGTACTTCTGCGCCGATTGGACGATGAAATTGGTGGTGAATGACTTGCCACTGCCGATCGCGCCGAGGATGAACGCGTTGGGCACATCGCCCCAATGGAGGTTCAAGTAATAAGGTGTGCCGTGCGCGGACTCAAGTACGGCCAGATACTCTTTATCGAGTTGATCGTTCCATTTGGAGCCAGTGTCCATGGTGAACAGGAACGACAGGTCGGCATAATTGGAGTTGAGCGCCCACTGCTTGCGGAGGTTGAACTGCCTATTGCCGGGAACCGTAGCAAACAGAGCGTTCAGCAGGTTGTAGCGCTCCTCATAGAGAAGCCCATCGTGTTGGGTAAACAACTTCTGGAATTCGACAACTGAGTGCTCGACGTTGACCTGGTCTTCGTCGTAGATAACGACTGACAGGGTGAACTCACCGAAGTGCTTTCCTTCCATACCGAGCGCGGTCAGGGCGTTGCCAAGCTCCGCGACGGCGGCTGCCTTGGAGTCGTCAACTAGGTTGTCCTGGTTGGCAGTGTTTTGCCGGTCCTGAAGGTTCGAGACAAAGGACGTCTTCGAGTTGTGGTAGTGGCGACGGCGCGAGGCTATCTCTTTGTGAGCCTTTTCGTTCGAGACCGGATGCCACTCTGTGACAACATGGAAGTTCGCCGGGACATCGAAGAGTCCCTGTAATAAGAGAGGGCGTGTTTCGCTCGGTAATTCTTTAAGCGTGAGAACTCGGAGGTAGTCGTCGTCGAGGCGGAGATAACTACGATGAGCCTCCAGCTCAGAGTCACAGACCTGCCAGTCCAGATGACTCGTATCCGAGAGCGGAGCGTCATTGATCTTCGTGGGGCGGAGATTCACGAGACGGCGCAGTATGCGAAACGTCTCCTCCGCCCCTGGCAGCTCGACCGTCATGAGGTCGTTTAGCTGTCCACTCAAACTGTTGATCTTCTGCTGAAGGCGCAGACGGTCGCGCTCAATCTGCTCATAGAGCAGAGAGCGTTCTTTATTGCCAGAGAACAAAGCGTGCAAGCCGCGCAGCGACGAGCGAGGCTGTTTCGGCAACTGAGAAAGTGCGTGCAGCAAACCGGTCCTCTGGTAGCTGCCATCCACCATCACGAACCAGAAGATCTCGATCGAATAGAGGCGGTCCGACTTGGCTTTTAGGAAGGCCGCACGTTGTTCCACGGCAGCACGGACGAGCGGATTGTCATACTCGGCATGAGGGATGTGTGGATGATTGTGCTTGAACAGGATCTGATAGAGCCTGCATCTGTCGTCCAGCGAGCGCAGTGCAGTCTCAAGGCGTCTTACCGCATGGTCGTGTCCGGCATAGTCGAGGCTCTCGTAGTCGATGCCACCGATCTTCAGTACGGTGCCAAGGTCTCCGGATTTGGTGAGGAAACTGTTCTCGTCCCAGAAGCCGAAAAGATTGATCTGGGCGGCGAAGGAGCCTGCTTCCTTCCAGTCCTTCGTGATGTGCTCAATCCTGTGCATAGTGCCTCGAAATGCGTATATCGGTTTCATCCCTTTTCATGGGGTCGTAGCGGCGGCGGAATTTGCTCGAGTTGAAGAGGACGCGCAGGGTCTCCACGTCATGCTTCGTGGCTATGCGGGCGACGATGACCCCCACAATGAACAGGCCGATACCGCCCAGCAGTGAATGCAGGAGGGAGAAGATGGATCCTCCCGAGATCAGAGCGACGAAGAACAATCGCCGCTCTGCTCCCAGGACAGTCAGCGGCCGGTTCATGGCCTTGTAGACTTTGTTGGCACGGCGTTCCGCTGACCGAGACAATGGATCACCCCCTTTCCTACGGAAATAACCAGGCCATGAAGTTAACCGCGCCGATCGCCATGCCGACGCCAAACACAATGCCTGCAAGGGTTTTCTTGGATTGACCTTCGCCGTAGGCAAACATCAGGCCGCCGACAACAATGGCGACGAGACTGAGACCTTGAGCGATCGTTCCAGTGAAGGCAGTTTTGAGGACGTTGACTGCGTTCTCCCACGGATCGCCGCTGGTCTGCGCATAGACGGGAGCGGTCATCAGTAGGATGAAAGCTGGAAGTGCGGCTCTGCGGAGACGCGCGGCCCATCGTCGGAGATAGGCGGTGCGGAAGGAAGGAAGTTGTTTCATAGGCTCCTCTCATTTGCTGTTCGGGTGAGCGGTCACGCTCTCCGTTTCAAACATCTGGAGTGAAGGTAGCCTTGATTTTTCAGGGGGACTGGTGGAGTTCGTGCAGGGGTGGTGCATGGAACGCACCAGTCATGCGACGCAATCTAAAGGCAGGAACTACACAGCATGGCATTCCAGCGATGACCAGGAAAGACACAGTCATCTCCGCAGCGGGTCAAGGTTGAATGAACGATGTACTGAGAGATAAGCGCGCCTTGAGGCGCTCGCGGAGAGGCCTATAGCATTGAACCACGCTGGAAAGCCAGCAGCACGTCACTTTGAGCGACGTGCTGCCATGCGTCCCCTTACTCGCTGAAGACGCGATACTGCCTGTGCATGGTACTCAGGATCGAGCTCTATCCCCAGATATCTGCGCCCCGTAAGGATGGCAGACGCGCAGGTAGAACCGCTGCCTGCGAAGGGATCGAGGACCAGCTCGTCGGGAAGAGTGAAGCTGCGGATGAGAGGAACAAGAGCCGGCACAGGCTTTTGTGTCGGATGCAGCTTATTGCCACTGTAGGGCATGTCGATCACGTCGGCTAGAGGCTGCTTGGGAAGCGGTGGTTTGCCCTTTGCAAGCAGGTAAGCCTGCTAGTGGCGGTAACTCAGAAAGCGTTTCTTCGAGCCATACTGCTTGCGGAACACCAGGTGACCTACGGGAATGAAGCCAGCTTCTCGCCATGCTGTAAAGAACTCATCGACGCGAGTCCAACCGTAGAACATGATGGCTACCCGGTCCTGCTTGAGTACGCGATAGGCTTGCTTCATCGCGGGTTTCAGCCACTCACTGCTTGCGTCGTTCTGGATGCTCCGGCCTGTACGATCCCGGTAGTTCACCAGATACGGTGGATCGGTCAGGATGAAGTCGGCGCTGTTGGAAGGCATCTGACGCATCGCGGTGATGCAGTCAGCATGTAGGATCTGATTGTTGAGGGCTTCGGGTGTCTGGACTGTGAAGGACATCGGTGTATCTCCTTAGGTCCTGGTCTCTGATGTCGACCGGGACACACCACGCAAAGCGATGCGAGGTCCCCGCCTCCCTAGGCAAGCCTGTGCTTTTTCGGAAGGTTCGGAAAAGCTTTCGACGTTCCTGGGTTTTGCAGAAAGGTTTTCTGAAAGCCGAAACCCGTGGGGTGGCCGTGAGGCCAAAGCAGAGCAGGCGCTGTCCGCAGGGCGGCGGTGAAGGGCCGAAGCAGTGTCCGGGCGATAGTCAGAGACTATGGACTTGATACAGTGCCCAGCAGCAACAGTCACAACCAACGAAGCAAGAACCTGCATTTGGGTGCTACAAATGAGCTAAGGAGGCTTTCTTGATAGAGAGAGTTCTGAACGAAATCGATGCGCAAATCGCGCGGCTCCAGCAGGCCAGAACATTGCTTGCCACCATGGATAGCGGGACAGCAAAGTTGAAAATAACTGGACCAGGGACAAACGCGAGGAGTGCGAAGAAGCAAGGCAGGCGGACGATGAGCCCAGAAGGGCGGGAACGTGTCCGTTAGGCTCAGATTAAGCGCTGGGCGAAGACTAAGAAAGCTGCGAAGAGATGACAGAGTAGCTCGACTAGCGGGTTACCTGAAATCCTAGCGATAAAGCGCCTGTTGATTGACCAGCAGTGTTGATCGTTGTGGTCTGCACGGAGTAAGAGCCGACAGGCGCGTCCCTTTTGAGCGTGTGCTGCGCAACGAAGCATCTTCCATCGAACTATTTGGGCGAGAGGTTGAGATCTCGAAAATTCAGGGGGACATCTTCCCCATCCGGTTCCCGGACTATCGCTGAAATCGGTCGTTGCTGCTTTCCGATGAACTGTACCGCTAAGGAATCAACCAGGGCGAGAGAAGCCTTCCTCGAACATTTGGGTACGATTCAGCCCAAGCAAGGCTCGCTGAAGCTCGATGAGGACTATCAAGCGAAGATTTCTAAGATCGTCCAGACGGAGATTGTCCCAGCAAGGACATTCAAGAACAAGATGGATGCCATTCGAGATACCCTGTTCGGGAATTTGGCCAAGGGAGTTGTGGGAGCTCTGGGACCACCAGCATGGGATCGGTCAGACTTTCACTGTTCGGTGCTCTCTCCTGGCCCCATCTTCTGGCACTCGCAGGTCCGGCAGCGGCATACGCCACGAGGGTTGCTATCGATACCGTCGTCCCGAAACGCGCTGCCGCCAGAGAATGCGCGATTTCTTACGTCCTCAATCTGGATTGAGGAGAGGCACATCTCGTTCGCCAGTCAAGACTTATAAAATTATTTGTGATAGCGCAGCTAAGGCCGCGAATCCGAATGCGATAGGAGAAACGTAAACTAGTGAACCAGCTTGGCTTGCTGCCCTCGATAGAAGACTCCTATCGCCGTCGAATCATCATTGATCTTCAAGGCCTCTCCGGTGCGCGCTTTGAACGGTTCGGATATCCGCTCATCGATAAGATCTGCGTTTCAACTGTAATGCTGCCGCGCGGCCTGAACCCAGAGGGAGCGCCAGTAAAAACTGTTATTGACAACATCTCGGCTGACACAAGCGTCGCCGCCCAATATAGCTCGGAAGCATCTTACTTCGCGGGAGATGCCCATAAACCCAAAGCTGACTATAGCAAGGTGAGGGCACGTCACCCGTCCGCGAAAACAATTCACCTATTGTCGAACGATGTAGCACCGGTGAACTTCACGGGCTTTCTGGAATGGGTAAAGAATAGATCCGCAACGGATGGTGTGAAAGTAGAGACGTGGGACGCGATGAGGATTGCGGATTTCCTCATTGATCAACTCCACGATGAACCATTTTGCAACACCATTTCTGAGTTTATGCGTTGCATCGAAATCTTCCGTTCTGAATACGCATTTTCGCAACTGCTGCCGCGGCTCCGCCCAGAGTATGTACGCAGGCCAGAAGAAGCTGATCTCCGGGAACTAATTGAACAGCAGCGAATAACAATCGTCCACGGCCTTAGCGGAACGGGCAAGAGCGACCTGTGTTGCGCGGTGGCCTGGGGTCTGAAGCCGAAATTCGAAGCAGTCGCCTGGCTCGATGCTCGTGATCTCAAAAGAGTAGAAGATCTGGGATCAATCAGCCTGCATCGATTCGGAGCGCCTCAGAGCCTCCTTGGATTTCTTCAAAGGCAACGGGTCTTATTGGTGCTGGACAACGTTGAATCATCACTGGAGCTTCGCTCGTTCGATGCTTGGTTGCAGAATGGCTCGCGAATACTGATAACCCAGAAAACGAGTGAACTCGGAGGCCTGAAACTCGAAGGAATGCGGCCTGAGGAAGCTCGCGAGATACTCCTCAATGGGAACGAGCCATGTCCAGAAGCAATATTCGATCGGATCTTCCAATCTACAGGCGGTCACGCTTTAACGCTTTCATTGGTCGGTCGTTTATCACGTCGATATGGTTGGGCTGAACTCAACTCAGATACGCTTGAGATTGGAAATCTGTATGACCCTTCATCTCGTGACAATCTCCGCCAACGGGTGCTCGGTCGAGTCGAAGCCCTGGTCTCGACAGAACTGGATTTCCTCCGATGGTCAGGTACTGCAGATCTCGACCGTGCACTTGTGAGCCATGTGCTCGGCGTGGGAAGCGTCGCTAATCTCAATGACCTGAATCTACTGACGCGCAGTACAGACGATGTCGTTAGTTTTCATGAAATCATCGCCAACTTTGCGAATAGTACGTCTGCGGACGGAACTCGGGCGACCAATTTTAAGACAATGTTCATCGCTTATCTGCAGCGGTCTGCTTTACCAAAGCAGGCCCCGTTCTTTGCTTGTGTCCACAGGCACATCGCTTTAATCAATCGTTTGATTGGGGAGGGGGAAAAGGCTCCAGCGCTTCTATACTCTGCATTCTCAGCCAACGATCCTGGAAACGTCGCACAGCAATGCGTAAAGGACCCGGCTGGCTTTGTTTCTGAAATCATGGATGGCCATCCTCATGTGCCTATGAAACTCCGCTGCCTCACCGTTGTTGAGGCTATGGAGCGTGAATATCTCCGCCTGATTACTTCACAGAAGGATGCCGCCAAAGAATTCGCACTTCATTCAGTAGCAACCTTCGATGAGCTGCTTTCCAAGCCTATGGAACAAGATGACCAGGCTCTCTTACTTCATCACAAGGCGAAGGCGCTGAATCGTGCAGATAAGAGAGATGAGGCGGAGAAGCTCTATCGAGACATACTCGCCGGTCCGAAGCCTTTGAATCAATCGCGCCTACAGCTCGCTAGAATCCTCGAACGGAGAGATGAAGGAGCTAAAGCTGCGGATCTGATCCGTGAGGTTCTTAGAATCGCAAGGACTGATCCAGAATCGGTACCAACGACGATCGTGCTGGAGGTGTTTGGAACTCTACGACACGGCAGTCTATTGCCCTTTCGAGATGAATTTGCGAGGGAGTTCTCTGACATCGCAGTCACTCACCTCGAGAAAACAATTACTACGGGTTTCGAACAACCGTATTTTGCGTTAGCCTCCTTAGCAAGCTTCTGGTCGGAAAATGACGCTGCCCAATTGTTGCGCTTATTCAAAGAGTTGCCTGTACCTCCCGCGTCTCTTTTGCGCAATGATAGCGGTAGAGCCGCGGTTGCAGAGGTATATTTACACGTCGCTGAGTTATTGCAGTCGGATGTCCCAGATACCGCGGACTCACTACGCAGTCAAGTCATCGAAGAGATGATGAAAGTCCGCAGTAATTCGTTCTATGACCACCTGAGGGTACGTGCGTTGCTTGGGCGACGCGAATACGGAGACGCCGAGCAGATACTGAGGGCTCGTAGCGGGGATGGTAATGTTTGGCATTTTGTCTGGCTAGCTTGCGCTTTGGATGGACAGGGGCGTAGCGATGAGGCAGCCGACACAGTTGCCACTGCCAAGGCACTTGCAACAGAAAAAGGCCTTCGGCTCTGGATGGTCGAATCGCAATGCCGCGTTTTGTTTGGGCTATCGAATCAACCATCCGTGCGAGTTGACACTGGCTTAGCAACTTAAATTTTTGAGAAAAATCCTGCGTCGCTGATAGACCATGCTGCTCGAGCCCGTTTTGATTGAGGCCAATATCATGGCTAACTCGAAGCTACCTGACCTTGGTATGCGAGCACATGACCGCAGCCCCTCTTTAGCAGTTCGGCCGGAAATTTCCTTCCCTTTACCAAGACCGTTCCATCCTTTTCCCATGCGTCTATCCACGACCGAAGATCTGTTTGGTACACGGCGGAATACTGAAGGGCCTCCGCCCAGCAATCGTCGAACGGAATTTCGCCCGTCGTTTGCAAGAGGTCGAGTACACGGCGTTTCGCCCTCTCGCAATTGTCGGTTGCGAGTTGTTGGTATTTACGCTCTCGATATAAAACGGTCGGCTCGAACAGATCTAAACTGCCGCCCCGCTCCTGACGTTGGCGTTTCTGTACATCCGCTCTGACGACATGAGTTCGCTCTTCAGTTCGCTTTTCTACGCTCTTGAAGACTTCAACGCCTTTAGCATGACGAGTCGCGTAGATCAGATAGAAGTTGAACGCGTCCGAGTCTGGCTTCATTACCGGCAGCGCACAGACATACGCAAAGTCTCCTTCGCGCTTAATGAGGTCGCAATACTTTCTTACCACCGCAAACTCGAGCTCGGTCCCCGTAAGGCTGCGAAGCTCAGGGAAATCCTCTCCGAGCAGGTCACTGAGATCAGTGGCGCTGTCATTTACAAATCGAGTGATGAACGACGACATGAGGTTGATTACAACCTCGCCCGGCTTGAGTTTCAGCAGAGGAGATATCTGAGATATTCCTGCAAGCTTCCACCCCCAGGGATCAATAAGTATGAAGGGAAATGTTCGGGGACTGGAACAGTAACGAACAATGTCGTTGATGCGCTCGGCAAAGTCCCAGTTTCTTGCATGGACACGGACATCCGACGAGTTTTTCGTTTTCGCGAATGTGTCCAGTTCAGAGAACGGAATCTTCTCTTTTTCAATGAACAGACATGCTACTCGAGGCGCCCGGTTTCTGCCCGAAAGCTCTTCGCGGGTCGTTCGCAAAACCTCAAACGCAATACCAAAGGACGTATCGCTATAGTCGCTCTTTGTAGAGTTCCAGGGACCCGCGCAGCAATCAACGTACTTCAGATCCCATGCCGACCCCAAAATCCTGGCGGCGGCTTCGAGATAGAGCTTGATGGCGTAATGTTTGAGTTCGGACTGCTCACGATCTTGATAACCTGATTCCGTCATGCTCACCAGTGGAATACGGGGTAATTTGAGTCAGTATTGGCAATTCATCATAGGTGAGTCCATCCAGCAGGCGTCCAGCTTCGCTCTTTCGGACTCCTCCCCATTGTTTAAAGAAGAACGGGACATCTGACTCCCGACATTGCCGTTCGAGGGAGCGAACCCATTCAGAATGCATTGGCCTTGCGCCGGCTCCGCTTTCTCCGCCAACGATCATCCAGTGAATCTTCTTAAGGTTGAGCTTGCCTAGGTCTTCAAGCAGTGGTTCGATGGATAAAAATCGTACAGCCACACGAGCGCCCCGGAGCTGAGCGATCCGAGGCACGCCGTGTTTCCGGTTCTCAACACTGGTCCCCCACCAGATATGTTCGAACTTTGAGGCGAAGGTAAGCTTTGAATTAAGCAATCTTGCCATTCGGTCAGCACGCTTCGTAAGTACCTGAAATGTGTGCCAGTGAGCTTGAAGCATTACCTCGCAAACCTGAACGATGTAGTCATCCGGGACTTCGGGATGAAACAGATCGCTCATCGAATTTACGAAGATCTTGCGCGGCTTCTTCCACTTCAAAGGGTCTGAAAGCTTTTCAGGTACAAGTCGTAGGTCGAAGCCTTGTTCGTATGGGTGTCCCGGCACTCCTCTGAAACGCTCAGCGAAGGTCTTGGCGTAGCAATGCTTACATCCAGGGCTGATCTTCGTGCAGCCCCGAACTGGATTCCATGTCGCGTCGGTCCATTCGATTGAAGACTTATCTGACATTTTCGCCTCCTGTTCGCCTAGACAGATACTATCAGTTTAGCTGCAAAGTGCACCATTTATGCAACAACACTATCCCAGCCGAACCCTTTTCGCCAGCCTCTACGATGTCGGAGCAAGGGTCGCCGATCCTCCATCGAAGCGTTGCTCCACTTACGAACCACGTCCATCCCTATGCCTGGACGTGTGATTTAGCATGAACTGGTTCAGGCGTCGAAGTGACGAATCGAGGTACTTCGTAAACACTGTCTGGCTTTAAGCCGAACTGAAGACAGGCTTCAAGCACGCGCTGTGGCACGCCTCTCACTTCCTCCGGTTGACTCGTCAAAAAGACAATGGGCTTCTCGAAAGCTGGACGACTTGCACGAAGAAACTCCGAGAAATTGTTTACAAGAGCATCTGAATCTGAAGTTCCCATCGAAGTAGAAGTCAGATCCAAATAGGTGATCCTCTTCTTTTCAAATGCTTGAAAAGCGCTCCTGCGATCTAATCCGCCAATATCAAATCGTGGAGAAGCACGTAGCTCAATGACGTAAGATGGTTCCGCAAATTCGACAATTTCACGAAATTCCTGCTCTGTAACGTCAGGAAAATGGATGAATATGACCATGCGGGGACGACGAGTTGGAAATAGTTCCCCTTGAGTGCCTTCCGCAACGAAATCCTTGCGCTCGATCTTTGCCCGGTGCAGCGCGGGTACAAGGCGGAGCTTGCTGGAATTTCCTTGATCAGACATTCGCATTCACCCCTTCCAACTGTACCTCGATGTCGGACGGACTCAGCTTAGAAAGGTGCCAAGGCGTGCCCCATGAGGGCTCTTGGATTAGCATCTCGCCACTTTCCTTCTTTTTCAACTCGCGGTCCTTCATGAAAGCTCGTTCGTATAGGCGAGGTGAGATTCCGGAAAACGGGCGGATGAGTATTTTCGGCGCTGAGAGAGGCTCGGCGGCCGGCGGCCCTTCGCCCGAATCACGCAATTCATTAATTAACTTCCGTTGAGCATATTGGCTGGGGGGATACCAGCCCGAATGCACGATTTGAATCGAATCTTTGTGGAGCTTAAGAGCTTGGCTCTTCGGATACGGCTCGATGTATTGGACCTCATCGACCCCGGCAGCGACGATGTGCCGAGCACAATAGTGACATGGAAAGGTCGTTACGAAAAGCCTGGTCCCGACGAGCGATACACCTTTTCGTGCGGCAGACAGAAGCGCATCCATCTCGGCGTGAACGGCGCGACTGAATTCAAGAAGCGCCCCGACACGCGTCTTTCTCAACGCAGAAGATAGAGCGGAACGTTTCTTCTCAATCAATTCGCGCACCTCGGATTCTTTTTCTTCCGAGAACTCCTCTTTGAACGAAGTAATCAGATTCTCGATGATGTCACTCTGTGACCTCGTATTTCGGCAATAGCGCTCAACAGGATCAGCGAAGAAGGCACATCTGGAATCCTGAGGTTCCTTTTCGAAGGATTCTCCATAGACTCCTCCACCAGCTCTCGGGACCTCATTAGTGCCGGTCGCTAATATGTTGCCGTTTGTATCGACGACTGCTGCCCCAACTTGCCGCGACAAGCACGCGCTCTGCATTTGCGCACTGAAGGCATGGTACATCGCAGTCTCAGCGACCAGAGGACGAACGAGTTCGGCATGGGTAACGATCTTGACCAGACGAGAAAGATTCTCGACTACCTCCCAGGATGGATTCGAAGAACGAACGTCGCCTCGATCCTCAGTGTTATCAATGAAGTAGTCCGCGAGGTGAAAAGCGTCGGCTACGTGTTGACCGTATTTTTGGTCAGCATCAGCGTCACGAGCCATGAACTTCTCGATGTCGCTCGGGTCGGGCTTTTCATACTTATCAGAAATTCGCTTTATTCTTCTCTCTTCTTCGCAAACAACACCCACAAGAACAAACGCCTGCGAGTAAACGCGGCGTAAGAGATTGACTTCCTCCGGATGTCGAAGGGAGTCCAAGATGTATGCCCGTGGCTTGCCATCGGGCTTCACAGGGGTTCCTGGAACAGATTCCACGCCGATTTGCTTTGCCCTCGCAGCCTTAATCTTAATGGCGAATGCCCGAGCGATGGCTGCGTAATCTGGCGTATGCGCGCTGTTTTCTTCGGCGCGCATGTCGTCACCATAATCCTGAAGCATTCTGACCTTTTCTAGCGGTGATGTGCCATATTGACCTTTCCTCGGGCTGCCTTTCTTCTCGGCCCACTCGTTAATCACTTCGCGGGCCTTCAATATGACCACTTCGTATTGTTGTCCCGCTGTTTGGCGCTCGCTGAGCAGATTACTGAGTTGAGTGGCAACGGTACTGGTTCCGGACCCGGCATGGCCGACGACTGCAAACACGAGCTCATTTGATGCCGAAGCACCAATAATTGCTCTCGACGCTTGTTCTGGAGCTGGGCTGCCGACAATTCTGAAGGTCTGCTGTGCGGTGGACAACGTGCGCGCCTGCCCTTTCTTCACAACCGGTTGATTATCTGGAAGAGGGAGACGCCCGGCCGTCTGGGCGCTGTCCGGGTATGTCTGAAGAGCCAGCGCGGCAGATTACGGGCGCTCCAGTATCTCTTCGGACTATACAGGTGCTTGGACGGAGCAGGAAGAGTGATCGTTGGTCACGCTCCGTACGCCTGGTGCAGAAGCCTTTTAGCGGTGCATCGTATGCACCACTGCCACTGCCGCCACACCAGGGAACCGCAAAATTCAACCCTACATTAAATCCATCCGAGGTGCTACGAGGGCCTTGGTGGAGGTTACCGTGGGAAACGCCATCGAGCCTATCGAACCCTATATTGCCGCAGAGCGAGCCGCAGGGTTTCTATCGCTCTCTCGCAAGACGCTACTCAAACTCGCCCGCAAGGGGAAAGTTCCCGCTCATCCCGTGGGTGAGGGCCGCAGAAAGCTCTGGAGATTTCGACTTTCAGAACTCGATCGTTGGATACGGACAGAGGTAACATGGACCAGCGATCAGGGCCGTTGCAGGGAGAGGAAACTTCCATGAAACGGTCTCAATATCAACTGGGTACGTTGTACCTCGAACCTCGCAAGAAGGGACACGCAGTCTGGGTCTTCCGCTGGCGCGAACCGGATGGGTTTGGCAAACGAAAGCTGCGCAAGCAGATCGTTGGCACAGTCCGGGAGCTTCACACACAGGCCGACGCACAGAGAGCAATCGAAGTGCTTCGGTCCAACGCCAATCGCTACACGATTGAGCAAGGCGGACCTCCGCAGACGGTCTCCAAACTTGTCGAGCACTACAAACTGAAGGAAATTCCGATGGACACGCACGAGGGCAAGACCAGGGGAACAAAACTCGTGTACAACAGCAATCTGAAGCTCTACGTTCTGCCGCGCTGGGGCGACTATCCGTTACGGAAGGTCACCAGCACGGAGGTGGAGGACTGGCTGAAGACGCTCCGGCATCTGGCTCCTCCGACAAGGGCGAAGATCCGGAACGTGATGAGCACTGTCTTTCGTCATGCCATCCGCTGGGGCTGGCTGGGACAGCACGAAAATCCTATCGCGATGGTCCGGTGCAGCTCACGCCGCACACGGGTTCCGGAGACCCTCACGGCAGAGGAGTTCCGAGCGCTCTTCAAGATCCTGCCGGATCGTGAACGCGCTCTGGGCATCGTCTGCGCCACGACCGGCCTTCGCATCAGCGAGGTGCTGGGGCTGAAGTGGGAGGACATCGACTTCGAAGACATGTCGATGAACGTGCTTCGCTCGTACGCCGACGGAGCCATTGGCCCCTGCAAAAGCGAGGTCTCGCAACAGCCGGTACCGCTCGACGTCATCGCTGTGGAGGGGTTGCTGGAGTGGCGTTCGATCTGTGCCTACAGCGCCGACTCGGACTGGGCTTTCGCCAGCCATACGCTCTTCGGCAAACGCCCGATGTGGCCGGACAGCCTGCGGACGAAGTTCCTCCAGCCCGCGGCGAAGAAGGCCGGGATCACGAAGCGGATCGGCTGGCATACCTTCCGTCACACCTACTCCACTCTGCTTAAGGACAACGGGGAGGACGTGAAGGTGGTGCAGGAGTTGATGCGCCACGCCAATATCACCACGACGATGAACATCTATACGCATGCCCTGACGCCATCCAAACGGCGGGCGCAGAGCAAGGCAGTAGATGTGCTCTTCAACCGCCAACAACAACAGGTGGTAGTGCAGTGAACAGCACGTGTTCCCATACTGTTCCCACGCAATTCCAATCTGTTCCCAGATTTTGCGCTAAGTTATTGAAAATATATGGTGGGCGCAGCAGGATTCGAACCTACGACTTCCACCGTGTGAAGGTGGCACTCTACCGCTGAGTTATGCGCCCTGCGATTCTCGCAGCCGGATCAGGAAAATCCAGCGAAGGGATGTATATAAGGATAACACTCCAGGCCCGCATTCCAAAATCCCTGGCAAATCATTGAATGCACAGGCTATCCCATCATCCCGGTACTCCCCATGCCTCCGGGACGATACAATCACCACAACCTGCGAGTATGCCAGTTCCTCCCCATTCCGGCCCCCCGCGCTCCGACTCGCACCTGCCAGACCGCCCTCCTTCCAACGCCGTCCCGCAAAATCCCGCAGAAGCGCAACCCAGAGCCGAAGATGGGGTTAGCACAAGTATGGCAACGCTCGCTATCAGCCCGACGCTCCTCGAGAAGTCCCAGGCGGCCGAGCATCATCATGCCCCTGGCGATTTCGCCCAGATGGACGACGCCGCCATCATGCTCGAACTACGCGCCGGCAACATGGCAGGCTTCGATTACCTGATCCAGAAGTATCGCAAGCCGATCATCCATTTCATGTTCCGCATGGTGCACAACCAGGCCGTCGCAGAAGAGCTTGCCCAGGAGGTCTTCCTCCGCGTCTACCGTTCGCGCGAGACCTACCGTGCCGAGGCACGTTTCAGCACCTGGCTCTACCGCATCGCCACCAATCTCGGCGTCAACCACGCCCGCGACACCCGGTATGAGCGCACCGCCTCCACCGTCTACCTCGACGAGGTCGATTCCGAGACCGGCACCACGCCCGACCTCGCCGACTCGACCCCTGGCGCCGAGTCCAACCTGCTTCGCAACGAGCGTCTCGAAGCCATCCGTCAGCACGTACTCGCCCTGCCCGAGCGTCAGCGCATGGCCGTGCTCATGCACAAGTACGAAGGCATGGACTACAAACAGATCGGCGATGTTCTGAAGCTGAGCGAGTCCGCCACCAAATCACTGCTCTTCCGCGCTTACCAGACGTTGCGCGGAAAACTGAAGGATTTCATCTAGTTCTCTATGGCCCCTGTCCGTACATGAATACAGGCAGGGAGAAAGGATTTTGGAGAGAGTCACTATGAACTGCCGCGACTGCCAATCCGCACTTCCGGATCTTTTGCTGGATCCGTCCGCCCCGTCGAACACCACGACCCGCGCCCACATCGACACCTGCGCCGAATGCCGCCAGGAGCTTGCAGAATTGCAGGCCACCATGTCTCTGCTCGACGCCTGGGAGGCCCCCGAACCCTCGGCCTACTTCGACCAGAAGCTCGCCGTCCGTCTTCGCGAGGAGCAGGAGAAAGCCCCTGCCGGCTGGTTCGAGCGCCTTCGCACCCGGTTGCTCTTCAACACCGGACGCCAGTTCCGTCCCGCGCTCGCCGGTGCGCTCGCTCTCGTTCTGCTGGTCGGTGGCGGCACCTTCGCCAATCTCTCCAGCCTGCACCTCGGCAACACTCCACAGGCTTCGGCCACCGTGGACGATCTGGAGATCCTCGACCGCAACGATCAGGCTCTCCAGACGATGGACCTGCTCCTCGACGATGCGACGGACGATGCTTCGGCCGTTCCCGCAACCTAGGGCTATCCAGGCCGATACTTCTCCTTCTCCGGAAAGGGTCGAACGCAGTAATCTTCTATCAAGGAAAGCGCCCTTAGGTGCGCTTCGAATTATGTCTCTGTACGTCACAATCCGCCGCGCCCTCACCACCGCACCCGCGGCGGCGCTGCTGGCTGCCCTTTGCATTTCGGCGGTGGCCCAGCAGAACAATGCCGGACAGAGACCCGCTCCCCGCATGGCTCCTCCGCCGCAGCACAGCCCGGGCATGTACCCCGGGCAGAGCCCGCACCTGCAGCAGTGGATGGAGAGCCACCGCAGCCTCACCCCCGAGCAGCAGCAGAGGGCCCTCAGCCGCGAACCCGGCTTCCGCGACCTGCCGCCCGAAACCCAGCAGCGGATGCGCGACCGCCTCACGCAGCTCAACAACATGCCGCCCGAGCGCCGCCAGCGCCTGCTCGAACACAACGAGGCAATCGCACGCCTCGCGCCCGAGCAGCGCCAGCAGTTCCGCAGTGCGATGGACCAGTTCAAGGGGCTTCCTCCGGACCGCCGCCGCGAGGTCGCCCGCGCCTTCCGCGAACTTCGCCAGACCCCCGAGCCGCAGCGCCAGTCCATGCTGAACTCCGGTCGCTACCGCCAGTTCTCCGACCAGGAGCGCAACGCCCTCTCAAACCTTCTCACAGTCGAGCCGTACCTCCCGCTGCGCCGCCCCGGTAACACCCCGGAGTAGCCTCTCCTCGTCCTTGACTCGACCTCTCCCCCGGCCTATCCTTTAAATAGGATGTACACGCTCTCCATCTTCTGTTGTCGCTGTTGCCGCTCCTAAGCTGGCCAGCGCAGAGGCGTGTCCGCGCTTGATCCTCAAAGCGCCCCCTGCATATCCCCCACATACAACTTAAGAATCGAGTCTTCTCATGAGATTCCCTGCCGGAAAGCTGCTTATTGCGGCTGCTTCCCTTCTGTTCAGCATCCCTTCCTTCGCCGCGTCCTCTTCGTTCGACGGCACCTGGGAGGGCACCGCTTCCTACCGCGGCCACGAGGTTCCCCTTCGTCTCCAGATCACCGGAGCTCCCTCTTCCATTCACGCCGCCCTGCTCAACGGAGCGGAGAAGTCCCCCGCCTCCTCCGCCACCCTTCAGGACGGCAAGCTCCTGCTCAACTTCAACTACTTCGCCCGCACCCTTGAGGCGACGCTCTCCGGCGACCAGCTCTCCGGAACCTTCGGCTCCACAGTCGCGCCCGGACCGCACTCTCTTCCGCGCATCCCCATCTCCCTTCATCGCTCAGCCGCCGTTTCACCCGCGTCCGGTCCTGATATCCACGGCGACTGGGAGATCGCCGTCGCCAGCAACAAGGGCGAGTCCGCCTGGCAGCTCCGCATCGCTCCCGCCCGCAAGGACGCCGCTCCCGCCGCGATCCGCGCCGTCATCCAGCGCATCGACGGCGACACCGGCTCCCTCTACGGCACGTGGGACGGCAAGCAGTACAACGTGAGCCACTTCACCGCCTCCGGTCCGGCGCTTTACTCCCTCGTGCCGCAGCCCGACGGCACCCTCCTCGTCTCGAACCTCCTCGCCACCGAGGCCCAGAAGGCGCAGTCCCGCGACCTCGTCGCCCGCCGCCCCGCCGAGGCCCGCAAGGAGAACCTCGCCGCCCCCACCGCCTCGACCGACCAGACCCGCATCAAGGATCCCTCGGCCCCCTTCACCTTCAGCTTCCCGAACCTCGCGGGCAAGCAGGTCTCCAGCACCGACCCTGAGTTCCGCGACAAGGTCGTGATCGTGGCCATCGGCGGCTCCTGGTGCCCCAACTGCCATGACGAGGCTCCCTTCCTCGAGAGCCTCTACAAGCAGTTCCACGGCAAGGGGCTTGAGGTCGTTGATCTCAGCTTCGAAGAAGAGGATCAGCTTCACGACCCCACACGCCTGCGCGCCTTTATCCAGCGTTACGGCATCACCTACCCCGTTCTGGTCGCCGGAACCCCGGACGAGCTGAACGAAAAGATTACCCAGGCCGACCACCTTAACTGCTGGCCGACCTCATTCATCCTTGGCCGCGACGGACGCGTCCGCGAGATCCATGCCGGATTCGCCGGACCCGCCAACCCGCAGGCCCACGAGGATCTGAAGCACGAGGTCACCTCGCTGGTAGAAAAGCTCCTCTCAGAGCCCGTTCCCACCCAGCGAGCCTCCTTCTAAGAGACTCGCAACAAAAAAGCAAAATGCCCGGACAAAAGTCCGGGCATTTTCATTCGCGGCACCAAAATCACCGCAGAAGATTCTTCAGCAGGAACAGCACATTAGCCGGACGCTCGGCCAGCCGCCGCATGAAGTACGGATACCACTCCGGCCCGAACGGAACATAAACCCTCACCCCGAAGCCCTGCTTCACCAGCCGCCGTTGCAGGTCTCGCTGAATCCCGTAGAGCATCTGGAACTCGAACGCCTCCTTCGGAACTCCGTGCTCCCGAACGAACCGCAGCACATGCTCGACGATAGCCTCATCATGCGTCGCCAGCCCGCAGAAGACCCCCGAGGTCACCACTCTCTCGGCGAGCTTGATGTAGTTCCCGTCCACATCCTCCTTCAGAGGAAACGCTATCTCCGGAGGCTCCTTGTACGCTCCCTTGCAGAGCCGTATGCGAATCCCCTGGCGCAGCAGCCGCTCCACGTCTGCCTCGGTGCGAAAGAGATAAGCCTGCAACACCGTCCCCACGCGACCCCGAGCCTGCAGCCGCTCCGTGATCACGATGGTCGCCTCGGTATAAGCGCTCCCCTCCATGTCGATCCTCACAAAAGAATCGACCCCAGAGGCATGCTCCACAAGCTCGCCAACAATCTTCTCCGCCAACGCAGGATCGAAGTCCATCCCCATCTGCGAGAGCTTCACGCTCACGTTGGCCTTCAGCCCACCCGCAGCAATCGCATCCAGCAGTCTGTGATAGACCTCTGCCGAAGCCCGCGCCTCGGCTTCCGTGGTGACGCTCTCACCCAGAGCATCCAGCGTTACCGCGATCCCCTCGCGGTTGATGCGTTCGCAGCACGCGACCGCGTCCTCGGGCCTCATGCCCGCCACGAACCGGCTGGACATGCTCCTCCCCACCGAGGAGCTTTCAGCAAATCTTCTAAGAGTTCTGTTCTGCGACAGAGAGATCAAGGCAGATCGAAGCAAGACGCAAGCACCTCACCACAACCAACGACAACGACCAAATCAGAACAGCAGATTACCCGGATTACTTGACCGGGCTGGAATCCTGCGCCGCCGGGCGAACATTCGCCGCCAGCCCCACCGGACGCGTCACCATCGCGGTCGTATCCCGCATCGCGGCAATCGCCTTGTCGTACCGCCCCGCCAGCGAGTTGAAGCGAATCCGCCCCATCTCCTCCAGCATCTTCATTCCGTCCTTCAGGTACGAGATGCGCGAGCGCTCATCGTGTCCCCAGGTCACCGGAACCTCGCGGATCACAAACCCCAGCTTCTGCGCGATGAAAAGAATCTCAGGATCGAACCCCCAGCGCTCGATCGTCTGTAACCGGAAGATCACCTGCGCCGCGTCCCTGCGGAAGGCCTTGAAGCCGCACTGCGTATCCTTGAACGGAAGCCCCATCACCGTGCGGGTGATCCAGTTGAAACAGCGTCCGAAGAACTGCCGGTAGAGCGGCTGGTGAATCGTCTGCCGAGCGCGGTCGAGCCAGCGCGAGCCGATGGCCACGTCCGCACCCTCACGAAGCGAGATGATCAGCCTCTCGGCCTCTTCCATTGGGGCCGAAAGGTCCGCGTCGGTGAACATGACAATCTCACCCGCAGCCTGCAGCAGGCCGTTCCGCACCGAGTATCCCTTGCCGCGGTTTCCGGGGTTCTGCACCAGGTGAAGACGAGGATGCGTCTGCATCCAGCGCTGGACGATCGCCGCGGTGTTGTCGCTGGAGCCGTCGTCGACCACGAGAACCTCCGCATCCCAGCCCCGCTCCGCGACACACGACATCACACGCTCCAACGCATGCTCGATGCGCGCGCCCTCGTTATACGCAGGGATAACAATACTTAACTCAGGATGCGCCATTCGCGCGATGCCAACCTTCCGGGAGAGATCCTGCAGACTTACAGCGAGAGGTCAGAGGAATACCGCCGTTCATCATACTGCAATTATTTGACGAATGAACAACGATTTACGTTTCATTTTTGCGAGCCGAGCAGCCGGATTCTTCCCGAAGAAGCCTCCGCCGCTCCTGTCAAAAAACTACCTCCCGACAGAAAGCCCCACCAACCCACTTCCCTGCTACACTCCACAACATGCCGGACGATTTTGCGCAACTGCCGCCTTCGCCGCCACCGCCCCCTCCGCCGTCGTTCGGAGGCCCCCAGCCTGCCTCCTACACCTACACCGCAGGCCCCTTCCCTCCTCCGCCCATCTACCGCCCCGCCCCGCGCCCCAGCCGCTCCCCCTGGTTCTACATCGCGACCATCGGCGGAACCTTCGCCGCCGTCTGCCTGGTGCTGACCGGAATGTTCTGGTTCATGATGCGCTCGGTTCAGGACTCGACCGGCTCCTCCAATCTCGGCCTCGGCAAGGACCGCATCGCCGTCATCGACATCTCCGGCGTCATCCTGTCGGCTGAGACCGTCAACACGCAGCTCCGCAAGTTCGGAGACGACTCCTCCGTCAAGGCCATCATCCTGCACATCAACTCCCCCGGTGGAGGAGCCGCCGCCTCGCAGGAGATTTACCACGAGGTCCTTCGCGTTCGTAAGGAGAAGCATAAGAAGATCATCGCCTCCGTCGAGAGCGTCGGAGCCTCCGGAGCTTACTACATCGCCAGCGCCTGCGACCGCATCTACGCCAACGAGGCCTCGGTCGTCGGCTCCATCGGCGTCATCATGGAGTGGATGAACTACGGCGACCTGATGAAGTGGGCGAAGCTGAAAAACGTCACCATCACCGCGGGCGAGCTGAAGTCCGCCGGTGACCCCAGCCGCGACCTTACCCCGAAGGAGCAGGCCTACTTCCAGTCGCTGGTCGATAACATGTACACCCAGTTCATCCACGACGTCGCCCAGGGCCGCAAGACCACCGACGACAAGATCAAGCCGCTGGCCACCGGACAAGTCTGGACCGGGGCGCAGTCCATCCCGCTGGGCCTGATCGACAAGATCGGAGGCTATCGCACCGCGCTCACCGACACCGCCCGCGAGGCCGGAATCTCGGGCGAGCCCACTGTCGTTCGACCGTCGAAGAACAAGCGCAGCCTGTTCACCGTGCTCACCGATGACGGAGAAGACCTCTTCCCCAACCCCAGCCAGATGCTCAACCGGGCTCCGGGCTTTTACTTCATGTGGAAGTAAGTGGTGACCTGCTGGCCTTTGCCCGTTTTCCGTATCGGTTCTCTCGTCCGGTTCGTATCATTTTCATGACCAGACCCGGGTTTCTTTTCGGCCCAAACTTGCATCCCATTTATAATCAAGCCAGTAAGCCGATGTTTCGGATGCAGTTATTTGGCCCTCCCCGATTGAAAGGACCCACTCATGACCAAGGCTGATCTTGTCGACAAAGTAACGGCTCTCGGTGACCTCACCCGGCGCGACGGAGAGGTGATCGTCGATACCCTTTTCGAATCAGTCATCGGCGCTCTCAAATCCGGTGACAAAATTGAGATTCGCGGCTTCGGAAGCTTTCGCACACGGCAACGCAACGCGCGCATCGGACGCAACCCAAAGACCGGCGAAAAGGTCGATGTCCCGGCTAAGCGGGTTCCCTTCTTCAAGCCTTCGAAGGAGCTTCGCGACCTAGTCAATCCCGGTGGCAAGAGTTCGGATGACAAGGTAGACCCGCATCATCCGCCCGCAATGTAACGCTGTTCGCAGCCTGATGAAATCACAACAGGTTAGGGCCTTCTTCGGAAGGCCATCGCCTTCCCGCAGCAAAAGATATTCTCTGTACAAACATCTTCTTGCCCTATAATTGCCCCAGCGTGGAGTTGCTTCTCAATTTTTTGTGGCTGACTGTCTCGCTCGCCCTTATTTTCGTCTGGGCGAGTGCAGTATGGCACGGACACACAAAAAATGCGGTCCGGGCGCTCGTTGCCCTCTCTCTCCTGATCGCTCTCCTGCTTCCCATCATCTCCATCACAGACGATCTTTTTGCGCTGGACGATAACTCGCTTGAGTACGAGCAGCACACCGTGCGGCGACCCAACGAGACTCCCCTGCTCCATCTAACGCACGATATCGCAATCCCCCTGGATACGATCTTTCTTGCCGTACTTCTGATCCTTGGATTTGCTGTACTCCTGGCACGCCTTTCGCGGTTTCCCCTGCGTCCCTCCTTTATCAGGAAGGCGATGGAGGGCTTCGTCCGCGCAGCTGGTGTGCGTCCTCCTCCTATGGCTCTTCTCGCAGCCTAGTTTTATTCTTTTTCCGGGAATAGCACCTCGCGGCACCGGGAAGTCCTTTATCTCAATTTGATCCGAACCTGAAGGTAGGCATGACACCGAAAGCATTTTATGCACTCGGCGTTGCACTGGTTTCCGTGGCGTCTCTGACGGCACAGACACCTTCTCCGGCTGCTCCTCCCGCTGCGCCCATGACGCTGCAGCAGGCCGTGGCCCGAGCGCTCGCCGCGAACCCTAATCTCCAGTCAGCACGCGAGCACGTCTCCGCGGTCGAGGCCAACAAGCTCACCGCCGGACTTCGCCAGAACCCCACCCTGACTCTTTATGGACAGGGCATCTCACTCCCCGAGACGCCCAACGCTCCTGCCGGAAACCCGTTCTTCTACTCCGCCAACGTCTCGCGTCTCTTCGAGCGCGGCAACAAACGGCAGCTTCGTCTCGATTCCGCCAGCGCCACCGCGGAATCCACGCAGAGCCTCTACCGCGACCAGCAGCGGCAGCTCGCGCTGGCTGTGCGCGACGCCTTCACCAATATGCTGCTCGCCAAGGAATCGCTCGCGGTCGCGGAAGAGAACCTCGCCGACTATCGCAAGACAGTCGAGCTGAGCCGAGCGCGTCTCGATGCCGGGGACATCACCCGCACCGACTTCGAGCGCATCGATCTTCAACAGGTGCAGTTCGAATCCGACGCCGACAACGCGCGTTTGAGCCTGCAACAGGCTTCGGCACAGCTTCAGCTTCTCTTCGGAGCTGACCGGCCCGACCCGTCGCTCGACGTCACCGGCACACTCGCTCCTCCGCCACTTCCGCTCACCATGACCGAAGCCGAGGAGAAGGCGCTGCAATCGCGGCCCGACTATCTCGCGACTCGTCAGGCGCTCACCGCCTCCGAGGCTGATGCGAAGCTCGCAGTCGCCAACGGCAAGACCGACCCCACCCTCGGAGCTGAGTACGATCGCAACGGTATCGACAACTCCTTCGGCCTCAGCCTCGCTGTTCCGCTGCGCATCTTCGACCGCAACCAGGGCGAAAAAGAGCGCACGCGCTTCGAGGTCGCCTCCAGCCGCGATGCTGTTACTGCCGCCCGCAACCAGGTCGTCTCCGAGGTCGATCAGGCATGGATGACCCTCGATACCTCTCGGCGGCTCGCGGACCGATATAACAGCCACTACCTCGACGAGGCCTCGCACGTCCGCGACAACCTGCAGTTCAGCTATCGCAACGGCAACTCGACGCTGCTCGACTACCTCTCTGCACTTCGCGACTATCGCGCCATCCGTGTCAACGGCCTGACGGCCAATGCACAGGTCTGGCTCGCCATCCATCAGCTCAGCTTCGCCACCGCAACGGACATTCTCCCATGATGAAGACGACACGCACTGAATCCCTGCTTCTGCTGGCGCTGATCGCTGCGCCGCTCACCGCCTGCAAGTCCTCGGCTCCCCCCGCCGCAGAGGCCCAGCAACCCGCCGACGCCGGCATCGAGACCACGGTCGCTCACGTGCAGCAGAGCACCGACTCTCTCGAAGTTCCTGCCCGCATCGAGGCCGACCCCTCGCACGTCGTTCGCATCTTCCCCCCGCTCAGCGGCCGCATGCTCGGCCTGCGTGTGCTGCCGGGGCAGGAGGTCCGAAAGGGCGACGTCGTCGCTGAGCTTCAGAGCAGCGACATCGCCGCCGCCCGCTCCGACTACGAGAAGGCCAAGATCGAGGCTATGAGAGCCGACCGCTCCCTCACACGCGGCAAGCTGCTGTTGCAGCACGAGGTGCTCTCGCAGGCCGACTACTACGAGCTGGAAGCCACCGACCAGTCCGCTCACTCCGAGCTGGAGCGTTCGCGCCAGCGCATCCGCGAGCTTGGCTTCTCCGAGGACAGCACCGCCGACGAGGTCGCCCTGCGCGCCCCCATCTCCGGCGTCGTGCTCGACATCGGCTCAGCCGCAGGCGAGATGCAGCGCTCGCTCGATAACGCCACTCCCATCGCGACCATCGCCAACATCGACTCCGTCTGGATCGTCGGCGACGTCTTCGAGCGCGACCTTGCCAGCCTGAAGCCGGGCCGCGAGGTGCAGGTGCTCGTGCCCGCGTATCCCAACACGACACTCACCGGCAAGATCTCCAACATCGGCAACGTCGTCGATCCCGACACCCACACCCTCAAGCTGCGCGTCGTGCTTCCCAACCCGCAGCACACCCTGAAGGCCGATATGTTCGCCACGGTCCGTATCCCCGGAGCCCAGCGCAGCGCGGTCATTCTTCCGACGACCGCCGTGCTGCACGAGGGCGAGAAGACCTCGGTCTTCGTCATGAACGCTTCGGGCAAGTACGATCAGCGCGTCGTCACCGTGGGCCGCAGCTTCGAGTCCGGCCAGACCAAGACCATCGAGATCCTCACCGGCCTCAGCGACGGCGAGAAGGTCGTCACCGTCGGCGGAGCGCTGCTCCGTCCCACCTCTGGAGAGTAACGCGTGCAATCACTGATCCGGCTCTTCATCCGCTATCGCGCCATCATCCTGATCCTCTTCGCGGTCATGCTCGCCGCAGGAGCCTTCGCTCTCTCGCGCCTCGACATCGAGGCCTACCCCGACCCCTCGCCACCGCTGGTCGAGATCATCACCCAGAACCCCTCCTGGTCCGCCGAGGAGATGGAGCAGCAGGTCACCGTTCCCGTCGAAACGACCCTCAACGGAACCCCGCACCTCGACCAGGTGCGTTCCATCTCGATCTTCGGTCTCTCCGACGTGAAGCTCTATTTCACCTTCGACTCCGACTACTTCCGCGATCGTCAGGAGGTGCTCAACCGCCTGCAGACGCTCTCGCTGCCGACCGGTTTGCAGCCGCAGCTTTCGCCCTGGTCACCCATCGGTGAGATCTTCCGCTATCAGCTCACCGGCCGCGGCTACACCATCAACGAGCTGAAGGCCACGCAGGATTGGCTGGTGCGCCGCGAGCTGAAGCAAGTTCCCGGCATCATCGACATCACGACCTTCGGCGGAACCACGCGCCAGTACCAGGTCGAGGCCGATCCCAACCGCCTGCTTAGCTACGGAGTCTCGCTGCCGCAGGTGCTCACGGCCATCCAGTCGTCGAACGCCAACGCCGGAGGCAACTACCTCCAGCTCGGCAACCAGAACATCAACGTCCGCGCCCTTGGGCAGGTCCACACCCCCGACGACATCTCGCACATCGTCGTCGCCGAAAAGAACGGCGCTCCCATCACCGTGGGCGACCTCGGCACCGTGCGCGAGGGCTTCCAGCCGCGTCTCGGACAGGTGGGCCGCAACAAGGACAACGACGTCGTCCTCGGCATCGTGCTGCTGCAAAAGGAAGAGAAGTCCCTTCCCGCGCTCAAGGCCCTCAAGGAGAAGATTGCCTTCCTCAACAGCGGCAGCCTTCTTCCTCCGGGCATGCACCTCAGCACGGTCTATGACCGCACCAACCTTATCAACCGCACCACCCACACCGTCCGCGAGGTCATCCTCACCGGACTCGTCCTCGTGACGCTGGTGCTTCTCTCCATGCTGGGCGATCTTCGCATCACCTTTATCGCCGCCGTCACCATTCCCTTCGCCGTGCTCTTCGCGTTCGGAATGATGGTACTCAGCGGACGCTCGGCCAACCTCATCTCCATCGGTGCGATCGACTTCGGCATCCTGGTCGATTCGTCGATCATCGTGCTCGAAAGCATCTACCGCAAGCTCACGCGCCGCGTGCCCGGCGAAGAGACCGGTGACCTGATCGTCGAAGGCGTCACCGATGCGGCCCGTCCGGTGCTCTTCTCGACGGCGATTATCCTCATCGCCTTCATTCCGCTGTTCACCATGCAGGGCGTTGCAGGACAGATCTTCTCCCCGATGTCCGTCACCTACGGCTTCGCGTTGCTGGGTGCGCTTCTCTTCGCGCTCATCTTCGCGCCGGTGCTGGGCTACATGACCGCGCCGACCGAGCAGAAGGTCAGCGACGGCTACACGTGGCTCAGCCGAGGCATGAAGAACGGCTACGAGAAAACGCTGCACCGCGCCCTTCACTTCCCCAAGCTGGTCTGGATTGGAGCGGCGGCGTTGCTCGCTGTCGGCGTGCTCTGCTTCATGCTGGTCGGCGGCGAGTTCATGCCTCCGCTTGAAGAAGGTAACCTGTGGATTCGCGCTACGCTTCCGCAGGACATCTCCTTCGACACGGCTGCGAAGATCGCCGATGGGCTTCGCGCCGAGATCGCCAAGTCGCCCGAGGTAACCCAGACGGTTTCGCAGATGGGACGCCCCGACGACGGAACCGACGTCTCCACCTTCAATAACGTCGAGGTCTCCGTGGCCCTGAAGCCGCAGGAAGAGTGGCGTCCGGGACTCACCAAGGCCAGGCTCATCGACGAGATGAATAAGCGCCTCTCGCGTTATCCCGGTATCGAGCTGAACTTCTCGCAGGCCATTCAGGACAACGTCGAAGAGGCGATGTCCGGCGTGAAGGGCGAGAACTCGCTCAAGCTCTTCGGCGACGACCTCGATACCCTCACCACGCTCTCGGCGAAGATCGAGAAGTTGATGGAGACGGTCCCCGGCGTCACTGACGTCGGCGTCTTCAAGGTTGGCGGCCAGCCTTCGCTGGTCATCCAGATCGACCGGGCGCGCGCCGCACGCTACGGCATCCTCTCCGGCGACATCAACGCCGTCGTGCAGGCTGCCGTCGGCGGAGCGCCCGTCACCCAGGTCATCCAGGGCGACCGTCGCTTCGACCTCACCGTGCGCTACCCCGAGGCCAACCGCTCCACACCGGAGGCGGTCCGCGCCATCCTCATCCCCACTGCCGACGGAAGCCGCGTTCCGCTGGCCCAGATCGCCGACGTCTCTATCCGCGAAGGCAGCTTCCAGATCTTCCGCGAGGCGGGACGCCGCTACATCCCCATCAAGTTCTCCGTCCGCGGACGAGACCTTGCCACCACCATCACCGATCTTCAGGCGCAGTTGAAGAAGAAGATCCCCATGCCCACCGGCTACGACTACACCTGGGCTGGCGAGTTCGACTCGCTCCGCAAGGAGCAGGCGCGTCTCGCCATCATCATCCCCATCTCGCTGGCCATTATCGTCGTGCTTCTCTACATGCAGTTCGGCACGTGGAAGGACGCGTTCATCGTGATCGCGACCCTTCCCTTCGCCGCTGTAGGAGGCACGGTGTCGCTCTTCGTCACCCACACCGCGTTCAGTATCTCGGCCGCGGTCGGCTTCACCTCTCTGATCGGTGTCGCCACGCTGGGAGCCGTCGTCTTCATGTCGGGCGTGCGGCGAGCACAGCGCGAGAGCATCGACGGCACGGGCCTCGAACACGGCTGCGTCGACGAGATGCGTCCCGTGGTCATGGCCTGCATGGCCGCCGGTCTGGGCCTGCTTCCTGCCGCTACCTCCAACGGCATCGGAGCGCAGGCACAGCAGCCGCTGGCCCGCGTCGTTGTAGGAGGCATGATCACTACGGTCATCGCCATCCTCTTCATCATGCCGCTGCTCCTGCGCAAGGCTCCGGAGAACACACTCATCGGAGGAGCCGAGACGGAGTAGTCCTGACAGGTAACACAAACCGCAAAGGCCGAAGCAAAATGCTTCGGCCTTTGTGCATTTAAACCACAACCTCTTTAGCGAACCTGCGTCAAAATTTATCTTCAGACTTCGCCACAATATTACGGATATGATCTGCCTCCGCGGATGCTGTTTTGTGAACGAGACGGTAACGATGATTTGGAAGACTCGGATGGATAGCTGGGATAAACGTGACTTGTTGACCGTTCAAAACCAGGGTGAAGCGGTCCGTCGCATCGATAGAACTCCACTTCGCAATGTTCCAGTTCTTCATCGCATCAGGAACGAATCCACTCAAAAACATCGTCGGCCATGTTCCAAGTGAAATCACGTACCTTGGCCTCAAGACATCCAGAGTAAGCCTTAAAAAATCCCTGCAACGAGAAGTAAACTCAAGATCCTTCGCTCCCGGAGGATCTCCAGCATTGCGAAGATTACCTTTTCGCAAGCAGGGCCACGCATTTGTGAAGAAACATTCTTCCGGCGCGATCCCCACCTGTTTTATGAGCGTCTCAAGTCCCGACCAGGTCTTTGGACTGTCCCGCATCTCGCTCTCAGGCTTTTTGAACTCAGCGTCATAGTTCTCTTCGTTATTGAAATCCGATCCCAGGAACAGGACTCGGATCGGCTTCGATGGGCGCCCTGGGTTCCATAATCCATCTCCTCCGGGGAAAAAAGCGCGACAGGGCATGAATCGTTCTAACTTCACACAGTTTTTAGCGTAAGGCTCAATACTGGCCAAATTCTTTTTCAGTAAGTTGATCTGCTCTAATAGCTGTTCCATAGAGCATTAGTATGCCTCCTCATTTCTCTTAAAGAGACGCTTGATTTGCCCTCAGCAAAAAAACGCCTAGTAAGAAAGAGCAGAAGAAATTCCTAGAAGGATAGGGCGGTATATTTACGGATGCAGCCCACCTCATTGCTTATCAGCCTTTGTGTTTCTCCGCAACCAATCAATCAGCTAAGGATGGCAGCTTGCATCCTTGCTCCCCGGAAAACAGGTCGGCGAGTAAGAGCGCGCAGCGCCTTGCAGTTGTTTGTTCCTCAGCATCTGCATCTGCTGCTGTTGGAAGGCGCTTCCGGCAGCGCCGCCATTCTGGTGCTGCCTATACGAAGTCAGGGCAACAAACGCCATCAACTCCGCCAGAATAACCTGCTGCTCGACCGGGTCCTTCGGAGCCGTGATCTTGACCCGATACTCCTGAACGAAGGACGCCATCTGCTGAGAATTCTTGTTCGCAAAGTAACCGTTGAGATAAGGCAGATCGCGCACGATGTTTGCCAGCCCCGCCCTGATCCCCTCATCCATGCCCGCGTAGTCGCGGGGAATGGCGCTGCGCATCTGGCGCACGAAGTCAGGCCCGGGAGCCTGCACATGAAAGATCGACGCGCCGTAAGCGTTGGCCTGCTGAAGCGCCTGCAAGCTCTGATCGCTCAACTGAGGAGTGGCCTGCGCTGCCCCCGTCCCCGCAGCACAAAAGCCGGATGCTGAACATCCGCACAGCGCCACGATGGCGGCCCCAACGCGGTTACGCAAAAAACGACTGGATATCTTCGAGGATCGCATGATGCCCCTCCTGACACGGCAAACTATAGTGAAGCCGTATTAAAAAGAAGAGAATTGCAGTGGGCTTTCTCTGCGACAGAACCTCTCAATCAGCCTTCTCCTGCTTCTTTTGCAGTGCTTCCGCGACCATCTCCGGCGTCGTCAGTTCATCCGGCATCAGCCGTACGCAGAAGGTGTTGATGACCAGCCCCGCACACAGGAAGATCAGGCACACGAGGATGCCGGCGAGCAGGGATTCGACCGTGAGGAAGGCGCTCAGGAGGGCCAGCATAATCAGGGGAGCCCATATCAGAAGCACGGCAAACAACGCGCCCACCACCTCCTTGCCCACGCGATAACCACAGGAGCGGCAACGAGCTGAAGAGGAAGGCCCCATCACCATCCTTCGCAGAACTCCGAGACACGAGGGCGATCCGCAATGTGGACACGTGTTCATCGACAGGCTGGCAAAGCTCCCCACAGATACAGGACAAAGCAGAAGGCCGAAGCATCTGCCTCGGCCTTCGTGCGTTTGATAAGTTACCCCGCTTTACTTCGGCGTCACGCGGTACACCCCGCCGGTCTTCGAGTCCTCGACCATCCACAGCGCGCCATCGGGAGCAACCTCCACGTCACGGACGCGGAAGCCGATCGACCAGCGCTCCGCAGGCTTGGCCCCGCCCTTGCCGTCGAAGGTGATGCGGTTCAGCGTCATCGACCCCATGCCGCTGATCAGCGCATTCCCATTCCACTGCGGGAACATCGCTCCCTTGTAGAACATCAGGTTGCCCGGAGCGATCACCGGCGTCCAGTAGATCACCGGCTTGGTCAGGTCCGACCGCGTGTCCGGGCTGGGGATCGGCACATCGTCATAGTTGACCGCATACGAGACCAGGGGCCAGCCATAGTTCTTGCCCGGCTGGATCAGGTTCAGCTCATCGCCGCCCTTCGGCCCGTGCTCCACCTCCCACAGCCGTCCATCAGGAGCGAAGGCCAGGCCATACGGCGTGCGATGTCCGCTGGTCCACGTCTCCGCAGGAGTCAGGTTCGGCCCCGGGAAGGTGTACGTCTTCACCACAGGAGCCGTCTTCGCCGCCTCCGTGTTCTGCGGCGGATTGATCACCGGCACGCTGGCAGCGCCCGTCTTTCCGGCCTTGGGATTGCCCTTCGCGGGCTTGCCATCCAACGTCAGGCGCAGAATCTTGCCCAGCGGCTGGTTCGGGTCCTGCGCGGGAGTCATACGCTGCCGGTCGCCGACCGAGAGGTACAGATACTTCTTATCCGGGGAGAACGCGACCTGCGCGCCAAACTGTCCGCCGAGACCCCGCTCGCCGTCGCGCCAGATCACCTTGAGGTTTTCAAGGCTCGCCGTATCCTCACCGAGCTTCAGCTCCGCCTTCGCCAGCGCCAGGCTCGAACCACCGTCGCCCGGCTCCGAGTACGTGAGATATACGCTATGGTCCTTCGCGTAGAACGGCGACAGGAAGACGCCCAGCATACCGCCCTGCCCCTTGTAGAGAACCTCGGGCACGTTCGAAACCTGCGTCTTGGCTCCCTGCTGCGTTACCACCCACAGAGCGCCCACCTTCTCCGTGATCAGCATCTTTCCATCCGGCAGGAAGGCAATCTTCCAGGGAAGATTGAGAGTCGTCACCTTCGTTACGCTAAAAGGCACACTCGGCTCGGGCTGCTGCGTGCCCGCGTTGATCTGCGCGTTTACCTGAGTCGCCGACAAGGCCAGAAATAGCCCCGCCATCACAAATCGCTTCATCTCGTCGTCCCTCGTCGTTAGAGATTGTTCCGGGCCAGCAAACAGTGTCCAACACTATCCTAATAGTGAACTGGCCGTTCCGGGTAACTCTCCCCTGGTTTCAGTGCCCACCCGAGGGCTTTCCGCTCACCTTGAACTTCGGAATCAGGAATACCAGGGGCATCACCGCAATCGTGAACCACCCGATGGCGCGAAACACGTCCATGAACCCGAGCAGCCGCGTCTGCGCATCCAGCTCCTGATAGTAGTGAAGATACGCGGCCCTCGCCGCATCCACATGCGAGTATCCCTGGCTCATCAGGTAGTTCGTCGTGCGACGCACCGCGTCCTGTAGCCACGCCCCTGACGCCGGAAGATTCGCCGACATCACCGACTGGTGATAGCTCTGCCGCCTCTCACTCAGCGTCGTCGCAAACGAGATTCCGAAACTGCCTCCCCAGTTGCGGAAGAGGTTCGTCAGGCTCGAAGCGCGGTTGTTCTCATTCGGCTTTAGCTGCGAGTAGGCCACCACGCTCAGCGGCACGAAGAAGAACGCATACCCCAGTCCCTGGAACACCCTCGCCAACGCGAAGTGTTTGTAATCGCTCTGCAGCGTCAGTCCGCTGTAGTAGATCATCGAAGCCGCCACCGTCGTCAGGCTGAAGATCAGCAGGTTTCGGGGAGACACCAGCCCTCTCTGCACCAGCTGCGCTCCCAACGGGGCCAGCAGCGTAATCACGAAGGCTCCCGGCCCCAGCACCAGTCCTGCATCAATCGCGCGATAGCCATACAGCGATTGCAGAATCTGAGGAATCATCGTCGTCGTCGCAAACAGGCCGAAGCCGAAGGCGAAATAAAACACCGAAGCCACCGCGAAGCTCGGATACCGTAGCAGCCGCAGCTCGATGATCGGGTCGTCGGTTCCCTTCAGCTCCCAGAAGATCGCAGCGCCAAAGCACGCCAACGCAATCCCGAACAGCCAGCAGATCAGCGGGCTTCCGAACCAGTCGTCGATCTGCCCGCGGTCCAGCAGAATCTCCAGCGCCGCCGATCCCAGCGCAAGCAGCCCGATGCCAACGCCGTCGATCCTCAGCGCCCCGCCCTGCCGTGCCTTCTCGCGCTCCTCTTTGAACGACGGAGGGTCGCTCACAAAGCGGTTCGTTAGATAAAGCGAAAGCAACCCAATCGGAATATTGATCAGGAAGACCCAGCGCCAGTCGTAGTTATCGGTGATCCACCCACCCAGCACCGGCCCGATCGCCGGGGCCGTCACAATCGCCACCGTATACAACGCGAAGGCCGAGGCCCGCTTCGCCGGAGGAAACGTGTCCACCAGGATCGCCTGTTCCACCGGAGCCAGCCCGCCGCCGCCGATGCCCTGCAGCACACGGCTGATCAGCATCACGCCAAGGCTCGGCGCAATGCCGCAGAAGAACGACGTCAGCGTAAACAGCGCCACGCAGGCCATGTAGTAGTTCTTGCGGCCGAAGACGCGGCTCAGCCACGCGCTCATCGGCAGCACGACGGCATTGGCAACAAGATACGTCGTCAGAATCCACGTAACCTCGTCGAAGCTGCGCCCCAGACCTCCCGCAATGTGCGGCAGCGATACGTTCGCAATGGAGGTGTCCAGCAGCTCCATGAACGTCGCCAGCGTCACCGTCAGGGCAATTACCCACGGATTGACCGGCTTCCGTGTCCCCGAGGCCTTCTGTTGCGGCAATGCCTGAACCGCTGCTCCCATCGTTCCCTTGCCTTTTTATAATTTGAGACTAAACAGTCTCTTTTAGACAAAGATTACGATGTCCCCGCGAAGGCCTCCGATTCCATATATTTTCAGCGCTCAGATTCCACAGGCTTTACGAGACGGAAGACCCAGCCCGCACCCGCAGCTCAAGATAGGTGTCCAGATGCTCCATCGCATCCTTCAAGGCCTGATCGTTCTTCTCGATGCGGCTCACCAGCATCCCTCCTTCAAGGCCCGAGACGATCAGTCGAGCCACCTGCTCGACGTCCACATCCGCCTGCACTGTCCCGGCAGCAATCCCATCGGCCAGAATCTTCCGCAGCATCTTCTGCCAATCGCGAAGCGCATTCCGCACCCGCTCCCGCAGAATCGGATTCCCATTGTCCGAATCCACCCCGGTATTCAGGATCGGACATCCCCCCGGAATCCCCGACCGGAAGACGAACCCCGCGATGTAGTGCTTCAGCCGGTCCACGTGGTTGGGAATCTCCTCCAGCCCCTGCCGCCGCAACGCCGAGGTCACCTTCCAGGCATAGTCGAAGGCCTCGGCGGCGATCTCTTCCTTGCTGTCGAAGTGCCGGTAGATGCCGCCCTTCTCCAGCCCCGTGGCCGCCATAATGTCCTTGAGGACACACCCCTCGTATCCCCTCTGATTGAACAGGGGCGCAGCCGCCGCAATAATCCTCTGTCGAGTCTCTTCTCCCTTATTCATGCACGTTCCTCTCGAACAAGCCCAACAAAGACCCTACGGTCTCAAATCCATAAAATTTAGACGCCGGCCCCCTCTGCGGAGATTCCGATTACGTTCAGCATCCTTCCCGTCCGTCCCTCTTCCATCCTGTGCGAGAAGTACCTCCGCCCCCCATCCTCCTCCAATTTGCATCCTGTGCATTCTCCGATCAGGCTAATTGCGTTTGGAGCAACTCCCGCGACCAAAAGCTGCCTCCGGTTCGCCTCCCACAGGTCGATCCTCAATTGAGCGGAGCCATCCTCTCCCAGCACCTTGCTCAGCAATTCTTCACCGTAGGAAAACTCGGTGGAAAACTTCTCACGAACCTCCTCGCCCACTGTGTAGCAGCACGCCCCGATGCTCGGCCCCACCGCCGCCAGCAGATCCTCAGGCCGCGAGCCATACTCCTTCCTCATCGCCGCCACTCCCTGCTCCACGATCCTCGCTGCGGTCCCGCGCCACCCCGCATGGAACGCCCCTACCGCTCGCCGCACCGGATCGACCAGCAGCACCGGAACACAATCGGCAGTCCCTGCTGCCAGCAGCACGCCGGGAGCATCCGTCACCAGCCCGTCTCCCTCGAGCACAGCCTTGCCATCGTGCGTCTCCAGCCTCCTCGCCCGAGCCTCTTCTCCCGCAACAGGCCAGATGCGGTTTCCGTGTACCTGCCGGATGGTCACCAGCTTCATAGCAGGCCCGCCAGCCTTCTCCACCAGAAACCTCCTGTTTTCAGCGACATTGGCGGGATCGTCCTCTTTCGTCCATCCCACATTCAGCGACCGCCCCCCATAAACCGTCGAAACTCCGCCCCGCCGCACACTGAAACCATGCCGCAGCCATTGCAACTTTCGCCACCCCGGCACATCTACAACAAAGGCTTCTGCCATAATGGATTCATTCTAAAGTCGACGGCGGGTTGACTTTTCCCGGCCCAGACCGTCTTCTTACAGGGACGTCTCCGGACCCTCCCCGAAAAGATAACTGCCTTGTTCTTCAATAATTATTTGCTTCTACGGTCGGGCGCCTGTAAGATACCGCGATTGTAGACATGAGAGCGAACGTGCCCACGCCCACCACTGCTGCCACACAACTTCTCCGCACTCGAATTGGCAAAATCTGCGTCGCCATTATCGGCTCCACCGCCGCCGAAATGATTGAAAAGGCGAATGCTGTCGTCAAGGAGAATCCCTTTCTCGAGTTCCGGCTCGACTACCTTGAAAAGCCCCTCGCGGCCCTTCCCAGGCTGAAGCAGTTCTTCGCCGACAACACCGCCGCCACCGGCATCGCCACCTGTCGACGCGAACCGAACGGAGGCAAGTTCAAGGGAACGCTCGCCGCCGAGCTTGAGGTTCTCTCGAAGGCCGCCGGGGCAGGATTTCACCTCGTCGATCTCGAGATCGAGTCCGCCGAGGCCCTCAAAAAAGGCGAGCTTCAGAAACTCCGCGATACCGGAATCGCCCTCATCATCAGCCACCACGATTTCAACGCGACCAAGGACCTCGACAAGGTCTACGACCGCATCGCTCCCTTCCAGCCGGACTTCTACAAGATCGTCCCCACGGCCAAGTCGCTCAGCGACAACCTCACGCTCATGAACTTCATGGAGCGCCGCCACGAGACATCGAGCATCATCGGCATCTGCATGGGCGAGCCCGGAATCATCTCCCGCGTGCTCGGCCTCCGCGCCGGTTCGGTCTTCACCTTCGCCGCTGCCACCCAGGGCGAGGAGACAGGCCCCGGCCAGATCGCCGCCCGCACCCTGCTCGAAACCTACCGGGTGGACCAGGTCGATGCCGCCACCAAGGTCTACGGCGTCGCGGGCAATCCGGTCCGCAGCTCGCTTTCGCCCATCATGCTGAACACGGCCTTCCGCCGCGAGACGGTCAACGCCGTCTACCTCGCGCTCCAGACGACCAAGGTCAGCGACCTGATCAAGCTGGTCAACGAGATCCCCATCCAGGGCCTCAGCGTCACCATGCCGCACAAGCAGGAGATCATGCAGTACCTTGAGCGCACCGACCCGCTCTCGGCCAAGATCGGCGCCTGCAACACGGTCCTGCGCGCGCAGGACGGCAAGCTCTATGGCTTCAACACCGACGTCGCCGGGATCGTCGGACCGCTCGAAAAGCGCATGTCGCTTCGCGGAGCCAAGGCGCTCGTCCTCGGAGCCGGAGGAGCCGCCCGCGCCGCAGTCTTCGGCCTGCGCGACAAGGGAGCAGATGTCTTCATCCTCAACCGCACCGCCGAGACTGCACAGAAGCTCGCGAAGCAGGCTGGCGCGAAGACGATCAAGAAGGAAGCCGTCGCCAAGACGCCCTTCGACGTCATCATCAACGCCACCTCCATCGGCATGGCCGGGCAAAAGGGAACGCACCTTCTCGACAAGGAGCTGAACACGAAGCTGGTCTTCGACCTGGTCTACAACCCGCTCGAAACCCCGCTCATCCGTCTTGCCCGCCAGCAGAACATCCCCATCATCACCGGCGTCGAGATGTTCGTGCAGCAGGGAGCCCGCCAGTTCGAGATCTGGACCGGCAAGCCCGCCCCCGAGGAGGAGATGCTCCGCGTGGTCATCCACGCCCTTCGCCAGAAGGCCGAGGCTGAAGCCGCGGCAACCTCCGAAGAAGCTGCTCCCACGACGAAGGCCACCTCTGTCCCCAAGGCCGTTCCGGTCGCCAGGACTGAAACAAAAACCAAGGCAGAACCAAAGGCCAAGGCTGAGACGAAGTCAAAGCCTGAGGTCAAGGCTCCCGCAAAACGCAAGAAGGCCTCCTAATCTCCATCAATTCCTCCCGGTAAAGTTGCCGGGAGGACAATCCCTCTCATCAAAACCTGAGCTTAAGAAAAAAGAGCCACCCCAAGACGGGATGGCTTATCGTTTGAACAGGAAAAATCTAGTGGCTGGCGGTGGCAGCTCCTGCTGAGGCGAGCTTCTCCTCCGCCTCGCGGGTCAGCGCATTGGCTTCGTCGTACTTCGAGCCATCGTCACCGGCCTCGTGGCGAATCTTGTCCGCCTCGGCCAGCTCTGCGCGGGCAGCCTCGACGTTGATCTCATCAGGACGGAGAGCGTTCTCCGCGAGAATCGTGATGCGTTCCGGAAGAACCTCGACGAATCCCCACGCCACAAAGAACTTCTGATTGCCGGACTCTCCGCCGTGCAGTCGTACCTCGCCCGCTCCCAGCTCCGAGAGCAGGGGCGCGTGGCCGTAGAGAGCCTCAAGGTAGCCGGATATCGACGGCAGCTCGACCGCCTCTGCAGTCGTGTCCACCAGAACGCGATCCGAGGTGACCAGGCGGACAGCAAGGAGACCGGATTGGTTTGTATCTGCCATTCGTTTCTCAGTGTCTCCGGCGATCGGAGACGATTCGATCTAAATTTTTGAAGCAACTTAGCGGCTGTCCGGCCGAAACAACGACCGGACAGCCCGTGTACTTTTAGGCGGTGGCCTTCATCTTCTCGGCTGCTGCCAGAACATCCTCGATGCCGCCCTTCAGGTAGAAGGCCTGCTCCGGAATGTCGTCATGCTTGCCCTCGATGATCTCCTTGAACGAGCGGATCGTGTCCTCGACCTTGACGTACGCGCCGGGGATGCCGGTGAAGATCTCGGCCACGTGGAAGGGCTGCGACAGGAAGCGCTGCACCTTGCGGGCGCGGGCGACGGTGATCTTGTCCTCTTCCGAAAGCTCGTCGATACCGAGGATGGCGATGATGTCCTGCAGATCCTTGTAGCGCTGCAGAATCTTCTTCACACCCTGGGCAACATCGTAGTGCTCCTGACCAACGACACGCGGCGAAAGAATGCGCGAGGTCGAGGCCAGCGGGTCGACGGCCGGGTAGATACCAAGCTCCGACAGAGGACGTGAAAGCACGGTCGTCGCATCGAGGTGAGCAAAGGTCGTCGCCGGAGCCGGATCGGTAAGATCGTCAGCCGGAACGTAAACGGCCTGCACCGAGGTAACCGAACCCTTCTTCGTCGAGGTGATGCGCTCCTGAAGCTGTCCCATTTCAGTGGCGAGGTTCGGCTGGTATCCCACCGCCGAGGGCATACGGCCCAGCAGCGTCGAAACCTCGGAACCCGCCTGCGTGAAGCGGAAGATGTTGTCGATGAACAGCAGCGTGTCGGCGCCCTCTTCGTCGCGGAAGTGCTCGGCGACGGTCAGGCCGGTCAGCGCCACGCGCAGACGGGCTCCCGGCGGCTCGGTCATCTGGCCGTAGATCAGCGCGGCTTTGGACTTGTTGTAATCCCTGGGATCGATAACGCCCGACTCCTGGAACTCGTGCCAGAGGTCGTTTCCTTCACGGGTACGCTCACCGACTCCGGCGAACACCGAGAAACCACCGTGCTTCGAGGCGACGTTGTTGATCAGCTCCTGGATGACGACGGTCTTGCCGACGCCGGCGCCGCCGAACAGGCCGATCTTTCCGCCCTTCAAAAACGGCTGGATCAGGTCGATGACCTTGATGCCCGTCTCAAACATCTCTTCGCCCGTCGACTGCTCGTCGAACGCGGGAGCCTGACGGTGAATCGGCATATGCTTCTTCGCGTTCACCGGGCCAAGCTCGTCCACGGGCTCTCCCAGGACGTTCAGCACGCGGCCCAGCGTCTCGCGGCCCACAGGAACCGTGATCGGAGCGCCGGTATCGATCGCCTTCATGCCGCGGACCAGACCCTCGGTCGCAACCATGGCGATGCAACGCACGCGGCCCTCGCCCAGGTGCTGCTGCACCTCGACGACCACGTTGACCGGGTTGGGAACGTCGAAGCCATCACCGACGATGCGCACGGCCTGGTAGATGGCCGGCATCTTCGCTTCTTCGAACTGAATGTCAACGGCCGGGCCGCTGATCGAAATTACTTTTCCAATATTCTCTGCCATAGGTCTCTTCTCTCTAAAGAGCGGCCGCTCCGCTCACGATCTCAATAATTTCCTTCGTAATCGCCGCCTGACGCACCCGGTTCATCTCCAGCGAGAGCGCGTCGATCATATCCCCGGCGTTGTTCGTCGCCGAATCCATCGCCGTCATACGGGCAGCATGCTCCGCCGCCACCGACTCCAGCAACGCATGAAACAACTGCGTCGTCACATATCGCGGCATCAAGTTACGGAACAGCTTCTCCGGCTGCTGGTCGAAGATGTAATCGACCTCGGCGGTTCCGAACTTCTTCGCCTCGGACTCGATCACCGAATCCTCCGTCTCGCCCAGGCTCACGCCCGAGGTGCGAGCCGCATGAGCCGCCGCTTCCCTCTGCTCCTCGGTCATCTCTTCCGCAACCGTGATCTCGTGCGAGCCGAGCTTCCGGATGGGAAGCAGCTTCTCGACGACCAGACGCTGCGCGATGACCGACTTGAACTCGTTGTAGACGATGTAAACCGAATCGATCTCCTCGCGCGTGTAACGCTCGGTGATCGTGTGAGCAAGATGACTCACCTCGTCGATATGAACCTTGTTCAGAAGCGTCGGATGCTCGCCTGTCGTCTCAACCGGAGCGCTCCGCTGCCGCGTTACCTCGAAGTGCGTGGAGAGCTCGTTGTCGTAGTGCTCTTCCGTCTTCTGGTAGACCGCAGCGGGGTACCGCTTCGCGACCAGGTCGCGGGCCTTGCGTCCGACCGATTCAATATCGACGTTCTGCCCCGCAGCCTGACGCTGGCTGATGAAGGAGTGAGCCGCCTTGGTGATGTTCGAGTTGAAGGCTCCTGCGAATCCCTTGTCTCCGGCGACCACGACGACGAGAACATTCTTCTCTTCGCGCTCCACCAGGAGAGGGTGACGCACATCGCCCGTCTCTTCGTTATAGATATCCGAGCGCCGCATCAGAGACTCGAGCACATTCGAGATCATCTGCGCGTAAGGCCGCGCCTGCAACGCCCGCTCCTGCGCACGACGCAGCTTGGCAGCCGAGACCATCTTCATGGCCTTGGTAATCTGCCGCGTGTTCTTCACACTGCGAATGCGACGCCGTAGATCGAGTACGTTTGCCATGTTTACTTGGCCTTAGCCGACTCCTTGCGCTGCGCCAGGAAGGTCGCCTTGTAGTCCTTGATCGACGAGGTCAGGCGGGCCTTGAGGTCGTCATCAATCGCCTTCTTCGAGGCGATGTCCGCAAGCACGGTTCCCGACGACTCGAGGTACGGATACAGCCCATCCTCAAAGGCGCGCAGGTCCGGAACCGCCACGTCGTCCAACAGGCCGTTGACTCCGGCAAAGATGATCGCAACCTGCTTTTCGAAAGGAAGCGGCTGGAACTGGGGTTGCTTCAGCAGCTCGGTCAGGCGCTGGCCGCGGTTGAGCTGGCGCTGCGTCACCGGATCGAGGTCCGATCCGAACTGCGCGAAGGCCGCAAGCTCACGGTACTGCGCGAGGTCGAGCTTCAGGGTCGAACCGACCTGCTTGGTCGCCTTCACCGCCGCCGCGAAGCCTACACGCGAAACCGACAGACCGACATTGACCGCAGGACGCACGCCCGAGTTGAAGAGGTCGGTCTCAAGGAAGATCTGACCGTCGGTGATCGAGATGACGTTGGTCGGAATGTACGCCGAAACGTCGCCCGCCTGCGTCTCGATGATCGGCAGGGCCGTCAGCGAACCGCCGCCCAGCTCATCCGAAAGCTTCGAGCTCCGCTCGAGCAGACGCGAGTGGAGGTAGAACACGTCGCCAGGGTACGCCTCGCGTCCCGGAGGACGGCGGAGCAGCAGCGAAATCTCGCGATACGAGGCCGCGTGCTTCGAAAGATCGTCGTAGATCACCAGAGCGTGCTTGCCGTTGTCGCGGAAGTACTCGCCGATGGCGGTCGCGGCAAACGGAGCCAGGTACTGCATCGGGGCAGGCTCGGAAGCCGTCGCAGCCACGATGATCGTGTACGGCATTGCGCCGTTCTCTTCAAGCGTCTGGACCACCTGCGCCACCGACGAACGCTTCTGACCGATCGCGCAGTAGATGCAGATCAGGTCGTTCTTCGCCGAGTTGATGATGGTGTCGAGCGCGATTGCGGTCTTACCCGTCTGACGGTCGCCGATCAGAAGCTCGCGCTGTCCGCGGCCGATCGGGATCATCGTGTCGATGGCCTTAATTCCGGTGGCCATCGGCTCGCGCACCGATTGACGCGCGATAACGCCGGGAGCGAGACGCTCGACCGGAAGAAACTGGTCCGTGTTGATCGGTCCCTTGTCGTCGATGGGTTGGCCCAGCGCGTTGACCACGCGGCCAATCATCGCATCGCCAACGGGAACCGACATGATGCGGCCCGTCCGCTTAACCTGGTCGCCTTCCTTCAGCACCGTGTAGTCGCCAAGGAGCACCGCGCCCACCTGATCCTCGTCAAGGTTCATGGCGAGACCCGCAACATCATGCGGGAACTCGATCAGCTCTCCAGCCATTACCTTGTCGAGACCATGAATACGCGCAATACCGTCGCCCAGCGAGATGATCGTGCCGACTTCATCGACCTGGATCTTCTGCTCGTAGTTCTCAATCTGCTGGCGAAGCAGCTCTGTTATCTCACCTGCATTGATCTGTGCCATGTCTTCCTTCTACTCGCTAATCTTTTCGTAAATCTCGTGTCTTCCGTACTCTGCGCGCTAGGCACTGGCCAGGCGCTGCTTCAACTGCTCCAACTGGGCACGAATGGAACCGTCATACACCGTCGATCCAATTCGAACCACCGCGCCCCCCAGAAGCGTTGGGTCTTCGCGGTACGTCGCACGAACACGACCACCGGCAAGCCGGGAGACCTGGGCCTCCAGAGCGTTCCGGTCTTCCTCGGTCAAAGCACGCGCACTGACGACCTCGGCCTCGGAAAGCCCGGCCTTGTCGTCGGCAACCGTATGATACTCGTCGAGAATGACTCCCAGGTCGCCAAGACGGTCGTGCTCCATGATGACCGCGACGAAGTTCCGGACCTGAGGGTACATTCCAATTTTTCCTGCAATCGCGTCCAGCACCTTCAGTTTCTGGTCACGAGCGATCGCCGGGTCCATCAGGACCTCGCGAAGCTCACGGCTTCCCTGGAAGGTTCCGCAGAAATCGCGAAGCTGCTGCTGCGCGGCCTCCGCATCCAGATTCTGGCTGGCAACAACAGAGGCAAAGGCATGGGCGTAACGAAGCGCGACAACCGACATTAGTTCTGCCCTCCCTCAGCCTTACCGCCAAGGCGGCGAGCAAATTCCTGCACCAGCAGGCGATCCGTCTCCGCGCTAACGACCAGCTTCTTGGCCGCCTGGTCGATTGCGAGGTCCGCGGCGAACTTCTGAATCTCGCGGCGAGCCTGCGCGGTCGCCGCAGAAATCTCCTGCTCGGCCGCGGTAAGAATCTTCTGCTTCTCTTCTTCCACCGAGGCCTTCATGCGCTGCTCTTCGAGGACAGCGTCCTTTTCAGCCTGCGTGCGCATCGCGGCAATCTGCTCATCCAGCTTGGACAGGCGAGCCTCAACACTACTCAGGCGGGTGCTGGCTTCGGCGCTGGCCTTCTGAGCCTCAACCAGGTGCTTCTGCAGAGACTCGTTGCGCGCCTTGAAGGTCTTCGGAAGAGCCTTCAGCGCGAATCCGCCGACAAGAAGCGCAAGCACAACAAAATTGGCAATCGTGAAGGCGTCCGCGGCCTGATCGACGTTGAGGCCGAGCTTCGCGCCCATAGCCTTCACTATCGCGGAGTGCCGATAGACGTCGTTCTCGTCGCCCTCTTCCTTCTTTTCCTGCTCAGCGGGCTGAGCGGACGATGCGGAGCCTTCGCTCTGCGCGGCCGGAGCCTGCTCGACGGCATGAAGACGCGGGGCAACAGGTCCAGCCAGCAGGAATGCAAGCGCCAGTCCAGGCAGCAGTGCCTTCAAAATATTTTTAGAGATCTTCATCGTGCCACCTCCGTCGCGGCGATCCCGGACGGAAGAACCGCAGAGAGAACACGCGAGCTGAGTTCTTCGCTGACGCCTTCGATCTGGGCCATCGCCGAGGAGACGCTCTGCTCGATTCCCTGCTTCGCCGAAGCGACGCGGTCCTGAGCAGCCTGACGGGCCTGGCCAAGAACAGCCTCGCGCTCGTCGGCCCACTGCTTCAACCTGCGCTCGCGAGCCGCAAACAGCTCTGCCTTCGCCTTGCGAAGCTTCTCTTCGTAGACGTCCGTTTCCGCTTCAGCGGCGGCAATCGCACTCTTCGCCTGCTCTACGGCACCTGCGGTGCGGGCATGACGCTCGGCCAGAACGCGCTCCAGAGGGCGGCGAACCAGCAGACCGTATGCAATAACCAAGAGGATGAAGAGGATCATGGTCGGCACAGCGCCGAGCACAAGTCCACCGAGTTGATTGAGTATCTGATCCATGTAGGGGTTCGGCAGCGACCGCTCCGACTTTCTTCTTACATCAGCCGTTCAGGCAAGCATAATTTCTATTCGAAGCGATCCAGGCTGGGGCCTGCTTTGAAGATTGCGGTACACCTAGTTTTAGCAAAGCGTTTGACGGAGTGTCAAACAAAGGAATGGCGATAACCGAACAGATGGGCGTTCATCGCCCTTCTCCCCGGCCCCGCAACTTTCCCTTAACTTTCTTTGACTTTCCCTATAAAACCCGTAGAATCTTAAGCACCACCCGGACCCTTCTCTGGGTCACATAGGTCGCGTGATCGGGGACACCACCTCCGCTCCCCATCAGGCGGCCTATGCTAGTTAAAGCTGCGAAGCCACCTTCTCCGCCCCATGCAGGTAGAACCTCCGGAAGCGATTCAACAGCGACGCCGGTCCCTTCGCCGTCAGGTACACCAGGTTTCCCTCGAACCTCTTCTCCGTGAGCCGCGCCCCCGCTTCAAGCGCCGCGATCACCGCCCCTTCCGACTGCGGCAGACGAAACTCCCGCTCGATCACCGGGTCGAGGATTAATTGTTCGTCAATCGCTCGCAGAAGATCCTCAAGCCCTTCTCCCCTCAGCCCAGAGACAAGCACCCTGTCCTGTCGCGCCAACCCTTCGCGCTCTATCGGGCTCAGCAGGTCGACCTTGTTCATCACCTCGAGCACCGGCTTGCCCGCAACCTCCAGCTCGCCCAGAACTTTTTCGACCTCGGCCTTCTGCTCGTCCAGCATCGGGCTCGACGCGTCGCGCACGTGCAGCAGCAGCTCCGCACGCTCCACCTCTTCCAGCGTCGCTCGGAAGCTCGTCACCAGTGTGTGAGGCAGATTGCGGATGAACCCGACCGTGTCCGACAGCAGAACCCTGCGCCGCGAAGGCAGTTGCAGCTGCTTCAGCTTCGGGTCGAGCGTGGCGAACATCCGCGACGACTCCAGAACCCCGGCCTCGGTCAGCGCGTTGAACAGCGTGCTCTTGCCCGCGTTCGTGTATCCCACCAGCGCGACCACCGGGACCGGAACCGCCTCCCTGCGCTGCCGCTGCTGGCGGCGAATCCTCCGCACCGCCTCAAGCTGCTCTTTCACATGATCGATCCGCAGGTTGATCTTTCTTCGGTCCGTCTCGAGCTGCGTCTCGCCCGGACCTCTCGTTCCGATGCCGCCACCCAACTGGCTCATCGCCTTGCCGCGTCCCGCCAACCTTGGAAGCTGATACTCCAGCTGCGCCAGTTCCACCTGAAGCTGGCCCTCGCGGGTCCGCGCATGACGCGCAAAGATGTCGAGGATTAGCTGTGTCCGGTCAATTACCCTTGTATCCAGCTTTCGCTCGAGATTTCTCATCTGCGAGGGCGTCAGCTCATGGTCGAAGAGCACAATGTCAGCCCCGGTCGAAGCCACCACCCCGGCGATCTCGTCCAGCTTTCCCTGTCCCACCAAGGTCGCAGGATCGGGCCTGCTTCTGCGCTGCACCAGCGTCGCAACGATCTCTGCCCCGGCGCTTCGGGCCAGCTCCTCGAACTCGGCGAGTGAGGCGTCGAAGTCCAGCTCCAAACCTTCCGAACCCGCCACATCCTCGGATTCCTCGGAGGAGTCCGACGCAAGAATCGCCGCGGCCTTGCGAGCCTGACTCGCCGCCGTTGTCAGCTTCCTGCGCGTAGAGGTGAACTCCACCGCGACCAGAACAGCGCGTTCTGCACGATCGCGGGAGAAGACAGATTTGTCCTCTGCCGTGGAGGCGCGCTGCGCCTCCACGAGAGACTTTCGTGCCGTTTTCGAGGTCTTCACCGCAGCGATCTGAGCACCTTCACCAAGTTCATCATGAGAAGCTTCACAGGACCGCCCGCCGTAGCAAACACGTTAGCGGCTGGTAGCTCCTGCAATCTCGGCAGCAGGCGCGGCAGCCTGGGCTGGAGCAGAAGCACGCAGCTCCCTGCCCTCTCCATGAGGGGCTCCCATGCGACCGCTCACCACCGTCGAGATGGCGTGCTTGAAGATCAGTTGTTCCTGGCTGTTGTTCTCGAGCAGGACGGAGTACTTGTCGAAAGAACGAATCTTGCCCGTCAGCTTCACGCCACTCACCAGATAAATTGTGATCGGGCTCTTGTCCTTGCGGACAGTGTTGAGAAACGTGTCCTGAATATTCTGTGCCGGCTTTGGTTCCATGGTGCCGATCTCCTTAGTCTTTATAAATTTCCAAACGATCCCGCCAAACTTCATGTACTTCAGGCGACGTTCCGGGCAGATGCCCTGCTGAGTCTGAAGCCAAGAGGTTCCACGATACGAGCATCCACCGTATTTTTCAACCTGCAGCACGTTGCAGGAGAAGTGGTTTCGCCCATATAGCAGTTAGACGCACGCAAACGCCGATAGGACTCCGAACTGGGCTTACCGAGTAAATTCAGCAACCGTTTAGCGTCCGCCGCCGCCGCGATTTACCATAATGGAGTGTCTTCTCAACCCGTTCCCATGCTCGATTTCTCCCGGCAGTACGCCGGGATTCGCGAAGAGGTCCTGACCGCCATCGAGCAGGTCTGCGACTCCCAGAGGTTCGTTCTCGGCCCCGCGGTCGAGTCCTTTGAGGCCGCCGCCGCCCAGGCCTGCGGAACCCCCTACGGCATCGGCTGCGCCAGCGGAACCGACGCTCTCTGGCTGGCCCTAGTCGCTGCCGGGATCGGCCCAGGAGACGCCGTTATCACCACTCCTTTCAGCTTCTTCGCCACCGTCAGCGCCATCCTGCGCGCAGGGGCACAGCCCCTGCTGGCCGACATCGCCCCGGCCACTTACAACCTCTCCGCCGCCGCCGTGGAGCAGGTCATCCGCGACCACGCGGCCTCCGGCAGCACCACAAAGATCAAGGCCATTCTCCCCGTCCATCTCTACGGCCAGTGCGTCAACTGGGACGCCTTCCGCGAGCTCCAGCGCCGCCACAACCTCCTGCTGATCGAAGACGCGGCGCAGGCCTTCGGGGCGGCCTGGAGCGGGACCCCCGCCGGGGCTCTCGGTGACCTTGCGGCCTTCAGCTTCTATCCCACCAAGAACCTCAGCGCCTTCGGAGACGCCGGGCTCGTCACGACCACCTGCCCCGAGTTCACCGAGCGCGCCCGCATGTTGCGCGCCCACGGAATGCGCCGCCGCTACTACCACGACGAGATCGGCTGGAACTCGCGCCTCGACTCCATCCAGGCTGCTGTGCTCGAGGTCAAGCTCCGCTATCTGCCTCGCTGGAACGAGCAGCGCCGCGAGATCGCCCGCCGCTACGACGAGTTGCTGACCGCAACCGGCCTCACCTCCGACAGCTCCGCCCCCGGAATCGTGCTCCCCATCACCGACCCGCGAGCGACGCACGTCTTCCACCAGTACGTTATCCGCGCCCCGCGCCGTGACGAGCTGCGTCAGTACCTCACCGAGCGCTCCATCGGAAGCGAGATCTACTATCCCGTCCCGCTTCACCTTCAGACCAGCCTCGCGAGCCTCGGCTACAACAAGGGAGACTTCCCCCTGAGCGAACAGGCTGCCGAAGAGGTTCTGGCCCTGCCCATCTTCCCCGAGCTGCGCGAGGACGAGCAGCAGACCGTCGTCGAGGCCATCCGCTCCTTCTACGCCTGAAAGACCTGGGTACCCATTCATGACTTGGCTTCATCGCAGGATGAGTGGGGTTCCTGAGCAACAATTCATGAAGAAATTTATTGCCGGGACGAGCAGGAAACGCCTTTAGTGTTTCCGACGGGCTTGAGCGCCCTTCTTCTTCTCGGGCGGGGGCTCCGGATGAGCATCCTCAGTCGGAGGAGCGGCAGGATCAACGATCCGGCGCACAATATTTCCCTCAAGACGATACGTCTTCAGGTTGGTCTTCCCCGGCCTGATCTCCCCCGTCACCGGGTCAGGAACGACCGTCCCCGCATCGGCGGCCAGCACCCGGTAGCTGAACGTCGGAGCCTCAACCATTCCGGTCGGCATCTTCGAGTACGGGTCCCTGGCCGTGCCAGTCTTCACCGGCAAATAGCCCTCGATGTTGCGCTCCCGGAAGCCCGTCTCGTAGCGGTGCTTCTTTACGTTCCAGATGAACAGCCTCACCTGGTTGAAGTCGTACGGCAGCCCCGCCTTGTATGGGCTGAGCACTGTCACGTAGAAGGGAATATTCTTCTCGTCCTGCGGAGCCTCGGGATCGTTCACCGTGGTCAGCACATACGCTCCCACGATCCTCTGGCCCTCGGAGTACCGAGCGACCGAGTCCGGAACGTCCACGTCCATCATGCGGCTGTACAGCCAACCCGTCTCACCCTTCGAGTCGCGGACCAGCCACCAGTCCTCCATCGCCGGAGGTTCAGGCACTACAGGAGCCGCTGGAGTCGTAGCCTTCATCCCCGCAGCGGCAGCGGGGGGCGGAGGGGGTACCGCAGCCTTCTGCCCCGGAGGCAGTGGCTTCTCCACGCTCGCTCTCCGCAGCAGCTTCAGCTTCTCGCCTTCGAGCAGCCGGAACAGCCGGTCCGTATCTCTGCCCGGCTTGGTGTGAAGATAAACATCGTCGCGGACTACGCCGTTCGCAACGACGGGGTCTTTCTCGTGGCCCTGCCGCAGCGTATCGAACTGGTCGAAGATCTCCTGGGCCGCGACTGCCTTCTCGTCGATCCAGCCCTGCTCGCCCTGCGGAGTCTGCACCCGCATGAACCGGCGACCCCGCTCGAGCACCTGCAGCTTCTCGCCGTTCGCCACGGTCGCCGTACGGTTCGAGACAGCAGCCACACGGTCGCGCAGGTAGGTCTGCTTCGCCGTCACGTAAACATACTGAGCCTTCGGCTTCGGGCTCAGCCGCGAGCAGCCCGCCAGGGAAAACAAAAGGCACCCACTCAGGATTACTCCCCGAGAGGAGACGCACAACCACTTACCGATCTGTCTGGACGAGGAAACGATGGTTTCTGGCTCCACAGCTTTTGCCGAACGCTACTTTCATTTTAGCGATAAGCAACCGTGAACCTTCGCCACACGCGAGCTGCGCTGTTATCCGTCCGTATACCTCGCTCAGTGCGTTGCAGCCACAGCGATTACACCCGCCGGGCTCGTCGCGGTATCCGTCGTGATGCTCTTGATCAGGTTGATCTGCCCGAGCGCCGTCGTGTCGAAGCTGAACATCCCAAGGTCAGGGCTTCCTCCCTCGGACCCGGCAAACAGGTACAGCCCGCTCGAATCCACGGCCAGCGAGCCGACCAGCGAACCGCTGCTGAAGGGTGAGTTCGCCAACGCCGTCAGTCCCGCATCGGTTCCTATGGTGTAGCCGGAGATCGTGCCATCCGTGCGATTGGCGGCATAAAGATACTTCCCGCTTGTATCCATCGTGAGCGAGTACGGCTGGCCCCCTGCAGCGAACGGCGAACCGGAGATCGAGTTCAACACCCCATTCGCCCCAACCGTATAGACAGCAATACCACCGTTGTTGCCGCTGCGGGCGATATACAGATGCGCGGTCGTGCTGTCGACCGCGAGTGCGTTGTCGTTCGTCTGGACCGAACCCACGGAAAGATGCTGCACCTGGGCCACAGCTCCCGAGGTCGTGTTGAGTGTGAACACGACCTCGCCCCCCATACCCAACGCGGCAAAGACGTAGTTGCCCGTCGGAGCGACCTTCACCATCTTCGGCGTCGCCGTCTCGCCGTCGCCCAGCGTGTAGACAGGATTATCCTGCAGGGAAAGCGCCCCCGAGGTCGAGTCGATCTTGTACTCATCCAGCATGTTCTGGAACTGATCCAGCCCGAACAGCCACTGGCCATCCGGAGAGATATCCAGCGACGCCACGCTGGCGACCGCACCGTTATTCTTCGCGGTCAGGGTTCCATCCGAGTTGATCGCATACACACTGATCGAAGACGTCCCCGCGATATAAAGAAAGTTGTTGTTCGGCGACACCGCCAGCGCGACCGGAATAAACCCCAGAGCCATCGGAAAGCCCGAGATCTGGGTCAGGGTTCCGTCGCCAACCGTATAGGCCGAAAGAGAGCTGGCTCCCTGGTTGGCAACATAGACGCGGGCCGTGCCGGTGCTTCCTCCACCACCATCGTCTCCTCCACCGCCACTGCTATTGTCAGGAGGAACGAAAAATCCGCCGCACCCTGTCAACACTGCCAGAACTACCAGCGGCCACACGCCCCGCAGCCAGCGCCTTCCCTGCCTCATTCTCGAACCTCTCCGCTTCCCTTCGGGACCGCCGCCTTCCACCATACCTTCTATAATCGCCGCCATGCCAGCTAACATCCGACCGCACCTTCGCTCTACTGCCGCACTGCTGCTTCTGCTTCTCATTTCGGGACAAAAGGACGTACTTTCTTTCGACTCCGCCGCGGCGAAAACGACACCCGCCTCAACCACACTTGAGCGGGAGGTTCGTTCCGACATGAACTTCCTGGCCAGCGACGAGCTTCACGGACGCGGCTCGGCCACCCGCGACGAGCACATCGCCGCCCTCTTCGCCGCCGCCCAATTCCAGTCCCTCGGGCTTGAGCCCGGAGGAGATAACGGAGGCTTCGTCCAGAAGGCCGCGCTCCCGAACCCTCTGCCCGACCGCCTGCGGCAGCGCCTCTCGCAGTTCGAGGACACGCCCCGCACCGAGACCTGGAACGCTGTCGCCGTCCTGCGAGGAAGCACGCGCCCCGACGAGGTCATCCTGCTGACCGCGCACCTCGACCACCTCGGCGTCGCAGCCCCCGGCACAAGCGGAGATACGATTTACAACGGAGCCGATGACGACGCCTCGGGAACCACCGCCGTCCTCACGTTCGCGCACCTGCTCTCCAGAGGGCCGCGACCGAAGCGCACCATCGTCTTCGCGCTCTTCGGCTCGGAAGAGATCGGAGGCTACGGCAACCGCGCCTTCCTCGACCATCCTCCCGTCCCTCTCTCGGAGATCATCGCCAACCTCGAGTTCGAGATGATCGGTCGTCCTGACTCCGCCGTGCCAGCCGGAACCCTGTGGCTCACCGGCTTCACCCGTTCGAACCTCGGCCCCGAGCTGGCGAAGCACGGAGCGCACCTGGTCAACGATCCCCACCCGAAGGAGCTGTTCTTTCAGCGCTCCGACAACTACGCTCTTGCCCGCCAGGGCATCATCGCCCACACGGTTTCGAGCTTCGGTCTGCACCACGACTACCATCAGCCTTCCGACGAGGTCGGCACCATCGACTTCAAGCACATGACCAAAGCCATCGCCTCGATGACCGCCCCCATCCGCTGGCTCTCTGACTCCGGCTTCAAGCCGCAGTGGAACCCAGGGAGCAATCCGAAAACCTCCTCACCGGAAGCGAAGTAATCGCAGGCAAAGCAAAGGCGCGGGACGAATCCCGCGCCTCTTTTCTTTTCGCTTACGATCTCTCGATTAGGCGACGACCGGAACCGGGGTCGGAGCAGCCTTCTCGGAATCGATCACCACACCAATTGCGTGAATGATTGAGGTCACGCGAATGGCCGCGGCGATCAGTTCCTCGGTCGCACCCTTCTCGCGGAGCACGTGCTCGTGCGAATCGACGCACTTGTCGCAGGCGTTGACCGCGCTCACCACCAGGCACCACAGCTCAAAGTCCACCGCCTCGACGCCATGACCGCGCAGGGCGTTCATGCGCAGCTTCGCGGGAAGGGTCGCATACTTCTCGTTCTTGGTCAGGTGATGAAAGCGATAGTAGATGTTGTTCATCCCCATGATGGTCGCGGCAGCCTTTACGGCCTCGATCACCTGCGGGGTCAGTCCGGCGGCCTCGGCCTCGGCGATTGAAGCGGCGGTCAGCTCGGCGTTGCGGGTCGCAATCGCGGCGGCCACAATCGTTCCCCAGAGCTGCTGCGTGGTCAGCTCGGAGTTCTGCCGGACCAGCGAAGAATAGTTCAGCTTCATGTCCTTCGCATACGCGGGCAGTCCGCCAATAATCTCTTCCATCGTCATCGTGTTATCCCTCTCTTCTTTTCAGCAAAACGGGCGCGAACTGCCGTGTGCAGCCGCGCCCGCAGTTATCAGAAACAGCAGTTAGCTCAGCGTCTGCTCGCCCTTCTGCCAGTTGCAGGGGCAAAGCTCGTCGGTCTGCAGGGCGTCGAGCACACGCAGAACCTCCTGCGGATTGCGACCTACCGAGAGATCCGTCACGTAGATGAAGCGGATGATGTTCTCCGGGTCGACCAGGAAGGTCGCACGCTGCGCCACACCGGCCTTCTCGTCGAGAATGCCGAGCTGGCCGCACAGGTCGCGCTTGATGTCCGACAGCATGGGGAAGGGCAGGTCCTTCAGGTCGGCGTGGTGCGTGCGCCATGCCGCGTGAACGAACTCGTTGTCGGTGCTTCCGCCGAGGATCTGGCAGTCGCGGTCCGCGAACTCGCTGTTCAGCTTGCCGAACGCGGCGATCTCGGTCGGGCAGACAAAGGTGAAGTCCTTGGGCCAGAAGAAGTACAGCTTCCACTTGCCGGCGTAGGTATCGCCCGTGATGGTCTTGAAGGCCTTCGCCTCGTCCTTCTCGATGGAAACGGTGGCGGTCAGCTCAAACTCAGGGAACTTCTCTCCAATTTGCAGCATTACGGTAACTCCTCAGGGGTTATGGTTAGAAACTTTCGCAGTTCACGACATCGAAAAATCGCGATCAGGCCGCGTAATTCGATTTTAGCAGAAATCGCTCACAAGCAAATACATAAATACAATAAAATCAATAACTTACACGAAGACAGCCCACCGCTATCCGGGGTCTTCCGGAGCGCTTCTGCCGCTTCTGCATGTCATGGGCTCCGTCCCGCGGAGCCAGTTGAACGTCAGGCCTGCTGGCACTTCTCGCAGAGGCCAATCACATCGACGGAGTACCGTTCCACCAGGAAGCCACCGGGGAGTTTGTTCCGTGACGGAGCAAGCCCCAGTTCCTCTTCCCCGATGTCGGTAATCGCTTTGCACCTGGAGCACACCATGTGGTGATGCGCCTCGCTGTTCATCTCCACACGAACCGAGCCATGATGCATGCTCATCTTGCGGAAGATACCGCTCTCAACAAACAGGTGAATGTTCTTGTAGACAGTAGCCAGAGAGATGGCCGGAACCTTCTTTTTGACCTTCGCATAGACCTCTTCCGGAGAGGGATGCCCTTCCATGCCATGCATCACCTCATACAGAACCTGCCTCTGATGCGTCACGGCAATTCCATGTTCTGCGCAAAGTTTCCGAAAACTGGTTGTGGTGGTCTGCTGCACAGGTTTAAGTCTACTCCTAAAAGATGATAAAAGTTATCCTTCAATAAAACAATTGATGCACAGCACGCTTCCTGCGTCTGCGTTCTGCGAGAGGTCGTGAACCCTTTCGTTCACTCAAACTCCCCTTCTTTTCACTCCAACATCAAAGCTACGTTTTTTCAATGTTTTCCGTAAGGCCATCGCCTGCGGTTGCTCGCGCTGCTATCCTTAGCAACGGGAAATCAACAGGAGTGAACACTAGAAAGATGATCGATCTCAAGGGAAAAGTCGCCGTTGTCTTCGGACTTGCCAACAAGCGCAGCATCGCCTGGGCCATCGCCCAGAGGCTCTCCGAAGCGGGCGCCACGCTCGCCATCTGCTACCAGAATGAGCGCCTGCAGCGCGACGCCGACGAGCTGGCTGCCGAGCTTCCCTCCGCGAAGACCTTCCGCTGCGACGTCTCGCTGGACTCCGACATCGACGCCGTCTTCTCGCAGCTCGCCGCCACCTACGGCAAGCTCGACATCCTCGTCCACTCCATCGGCTTCGCCCCCAACATCAAGAACGCCGTGCTCGACACCGCCCGCGACGACTTCCGCGTGGCATTCGATATCAGCGCCTACTCGCTGATCGCGCTGGCCCGCGGCGCGGCCCCGCTGATGACAGAGGGCGGATCGATCCTTACGCTGACCTATTACGGCTCCGACAAGGTCTTCCCCAACTACAACATCATGGGACCGGCCAAGGCTGCTCTTGAGTCCACGGTGCGTTACCTCGCTGCCGAGCTGGGAAGCAAAAAAATTCGCGTCAACGCCATCTCCGCCGGCCCCATCAAGACACTGGCCGCGCGCGGCATCGGCGACTTCACCAAGATTCTCACCGCCGTCGAAGAGCGCGGCCCGCTGCACCGCAACGTCGAGACGGTCGAGGTTGGCAACACCGCCCTCTTCCTCGCAAGCGACCTGGCCAGCGGCATCACCGGCGAGATCACCTTCGTCGACTGCGGCTACAACATTACAGGGCTCTGATCGACCATCTCTCCACCTGGAGGCAAGCCATGAAGATCTCCGAACTTCTTTTGCAGGACTTCGACTTTGAGATCTCGAACACGCGCCGCACGCTGGAGCGTGTTCCCGAGGGGCAGAACGACTGGGTTCCCCACCCGAAGTCGATGCCCCTCGGCAAGCTGGCCATGCACTGCGCCACGCTTCCGCTCTTCGGCTCGTACATTATGCTCGACGACGGCATGGACATGGCCAACTCCAAACGGCCTCACGTGCCAATGGTCTTCACCACACGAGAGGCTTGTCTACAGCAGCTCGATGCGAGCGCAAAGGCCTGCCGTGACGCCATCGCAGCCTCCTCCGACGAGGCTCTCTCCGCGCCGTGGAGATTCAGCTACGGCGAGCAGATCATCTCTAACGACCCGCGCACCCTCACCTTCCGCAAGATGTGCTTCAACCATCTCATCCATCACACCACGCAGCTTGGCGTTTATCTGCGGCTGAATGATCTTCCCGTCCCCGCGCTCTACGGGCCTTCTGCCGACGAGCAGTGGGGATCGTAGCCCGGTTCAGCCAGCCTTCTCCGTCAGCTCGGCCCAACGGGCGTACAGCGTATCAAGCTCGTCCTGCGCTGTTTCCATCTCCGCAAGAGCCTCGGTCAGCTTCGCCGCATCGACCGCCACGCTGGGATCTTCGACGCGAGTCCTTGCGGCTTCGAGACGAGCATCCGCAACCTCGACCTTCTGCTCAATCCCCGCAAACTCGCGGGCCTCAAGGTAGGAGAGTTTCTTCTTCCCTGGAGCACTCGGCGCGTTTGCCGCAGGAGCGGAAGCCTCTGCCTTCGCGGGCTGCTCTTCCTCTCTCGACCCCGCCTGCTGGCCGAGATACCACTGCTCCCACTGCGGATAATCGGCAAAGACCGCCGAGCTGGCCTTGCCGTCCAGCCCCAGTACCGTCGTCGAGACGCGGTCGAGCATGTAGCGATCATGCGTCACCAGCACCAGCGCGCCGGTGTATTCGAGCAGGCTCTCCTCCAGCACCTCAAGCGTCGTAATGTCGAGATCGTTCGTGGGCTCGTCCAGCAGCAGAAGGTCCGCGGGCTCCAGCATCAGCCGCGCAATCAGCACTCGCGCACGCTCGCCACCGCTCAGGCGGTCCACCGGCTGGTTCAGCTGCTCCGAGGTGAACATGAACTTCTGCGCGTAGCTGGCGACATGCACCACGCGCCCCTGGTAGATCACCGAGTCCGAATCCGGCGCGAGCGCACGCCGCAGCGTCACTCCCTGCGGAAGCTCGCGCATCTGGCTGAAGTAGACGATGCGCAGCGACGCGGCCTTGTTGGCCGTTCCGGCGGTCGGCGCAAGCTCTCCGGTCAGCAAACGAAGGATCGTCGTCTTGCCGCTTCCGTTCGGTCCCACCAGACCAACGCGCATACCGTTGGCGATCAAGAAGCTGAGATGTTCGACGATCTTTTTGTCGCCCAGCTCGAGGGTCACATCGTTCAACTCGACCAGCCGCTTCGTCTGCCTGTCCGTTGCTTCGAAGCCAATCGCCGCCGTCGAGCTTTGCCCACGCGAGGAGACTTCCTTCAACTGGCCGATCAACTGGTTCGCGGTGTCGATGCGGGCTTTGGCCTTGGTCGCACGCGCCTTCGGTCCGCGCCGCAGCCATTCGACCTCCGTGCGGACACGGTTGCGCAGCGACTCCTCCAGCCGCGTCTGCGACTCAAGATACGCCTGCCTCGCCTCGATGAACTTCGAGTAGCTTCCCTGCACCCGCAGCAACCCATCCACATAGACGCGGTTCAGCTCCACGATCTCCGTCGATACGTTTTCGAGGAAGTAGCGGTCATGCGTAATGATGACCGAGGCGAAGTCGCCCTCGTTCAACATCCCTTCAAGCCAGGCGATTCCCGCGAGATCAAGATGGTTCGTCGGCTCGTCAAGCAGCAACACATCGGGCGCGGAGACAATCGCCTCGGCAATCGCCAGCCGCTTGCGCCAGCCGCCGCTCAGCGTCGCGGCCACGACCGAAAGATCGGACAGCCCAATCCTTCCGCTGGTCTCGCGCAGCTTGCCCTCGCGCTCGCCCTCCGCAACGTGGCCCTGAACCAGCGCGGTCTCAAGCACCTCACGCACCGACTTGCCGGGAGCAAAGGTGGACTCCTGACGCACATAGCCGATGCGGGCCTTGCGGCGGACCGCGACATCGCCCGCGTCCGCATCCTCCTCACCGGCAAGAATTTTGAGCAGGGTGCTCTTTCCGGCGCCGTTCGGGCCGATCAGGCCGATGCGGTCTCCCTCGGAGACGGTGAAGGCGATATCGCGAAACAAAGGTGCTGCGCCGAAGCTCTTCGAGAGTCCTTGCGCGTTGAGAATCGGTGGCATGACTTCAGTTTAAACCGCGCAAAGAGTCTGCGCGGCCCATCTGCTCCGAAAAGACTATCTGGGGTCGCTAATCGAGATCCTAGTCGAGATCGAAGTCGCGCAACGGGCGGTCACTCAGCGGAGTCTCTTTCGCCTTCTTCACCGCCTCGGCAAACTTCTTCGCCAGAACGTCGTCCTTGTTCTTCTGGGCCTCGACCGACTGCTGAAAGAGCGAATCGCGCCGTGCATCGGCCTCGCGCAGCGCACGGGCAGCCTCGCCAAAGTCCTCGAAGGTCTTCTTCTTCGGCGTCGACTTGTGCGAGATGACCGAACGCGTCACAGGGTCGATCTTCAGCATTCCCCCGCAATCGGGGCACATCACTTCAAACGGCTGATCGCTCAGGCCCATGGCAAACTCCCTCAGTGCGTCATTTTAATGCGCTTCGCGGAAGAACCGGAAATCAACGCGAAAAATGCGGCCCTCACCGGAGCCGCATTGCAGTTGTTTGTTGAAACGAGAGACTTATAACCGGACAACCACGTGTCCCGGACACTGGTTGTTCGCCACCTGCACGATGCGCTCGATCAGCCCATCGCCGTAACGCGCCAGGAACCACACGCCCGCCAGAAGTCGCTCCTGCGGATGCGCGTCGGGAAAAACGTGCAGCGTAATCGCCGCAGCGTGCTTGCCCAGCGAAGCCTCTTTCTGCAACTCGTAGGTCGCGGCCATGCGGCGCAAGCGGTTCATCTGGTAACGCATCTTCGAGCCCGAGGTCTCCGCCGCTGTTCCCAGCGAAGCGTCAATGCCGCGAAGATACTCGGTGAGCGCATCCAGCTCTGTTTCCAATGTATTACCCACCGCCGCCAGCTTGCGCTTCAGGGCAATCGGCATCGCGCGCGCTCCAAGACGCTGCGCCAGCTCGTCTGGGGTCGTCATCGCATCCGGAAGCTGAACCTCGTCCTTCTCCATCACGGTGGCGATGGCCGGTTCGATCAGCGTCGCGCTCAGGCGCGGCAACACCGCCGTAAGCCGTCCCAGAATCTCGCGGTAGATCACCTCGCTCTGCGCGAAGTACGCAATCTCCGCAGGGCCGCCGATGTAGGCAGCCGTCGGCAGCACCGTATCCTGAAACACCGGGCGCAACAGGGCGTTCGGGCTAAGCCGCTCCGGAGTCTTCTCAAGAATCTCCAGCAGCTGCGCGGTCGAATAGCTCGCGGAGCCCGCCTTCCACTCCGTCTCACCGCTTGCCGGATCGCTCACACGCTTCAGAGCGATACGCTCCCCCGTCTTCTCATCCAGCAGAAACAGCAGCGACGAAGACTCCGCGACCATCACCTGCGCGTGATAGTCGTGCGCCTTCAGCTCCTCGGTCCGGGCCAGCAAACGGTCGTGCAACGCATCGGCGTTCTCGATGGCATAACGCAGCGTCGAGGCTCCCATGGCGTGAAACTCGCGGCTCGCGGCATCGACGAGAATCAGCCCATGCCCGGCAAAGATGCGTGCGATCAGTTTTCCGAAGGCCGAGGCCAGCGTCGCGCCTTCCGCGAGATACGCCTCACGAATCCAATCGGCAATAGGGGCGAACTCCAGCAGCTCCGTCGCTCGCTCCACCGCCTCCTCCAGCAGAGGAGCCGTCGCCGAATCCAGCGAAACTCCGCCCACCGGCACCGGATGTGGAACCTTCAACCCCGCCTTCAAAATTTCAACGTCCGTCTTGGTCAGCAGCGCCGCCTGGTCCACCTCGGCGAGATCGTGGTCCTCGGTCGCCATCCAGAAGATCGGAACGTGCTCGACTCCCGTGATGCGCGTGGCCTCACGAGCCCGCGAAACCGCAGTGGCGGCCTTCAGCAACGTCAGCAGCGGTCCTCCGAAGAGCACAACCTGCTGCCCCGTCACTACCGCACGCGCTCCGTTGCGCAGCTTTTCGATGCTGGCGATCACGTCTTCCGACGCTCCAAAGCCCCTGTTCTGCCGCAGAAGCTCCTCGGCCAGGCGACTGCGGTCTTCCTGCGGAAGCGAGGCCTTCATCCAGCCATTGGCAAAGGGGCCGCCAGAGTCACCCGAGCCGTACCACGGGCGCACCGGCGAATCGGCATTCTCCCCCATTGCAAGATAGTCGCGATACAGCCGCGATACATGGGGCAACACCGTAATCGGGTAACACTCAACGCTCATCTTCCGGCCTTCGTCCTCGAGTCTCAAATCCCACCGCAGACCCGATCCGATCCGCGAGCAGTGCTTTTTCCGTTCAACCTACTGATGTCTTTTTGCTTCAAACGTTCTGATGTCTTTTATTATCTGATGCGACCGGGAAACCTGACGGTCTCTTTATTTATCGCATTTCGTTAGATGAGCATCAAACATCTCCCGATGCAGGATGATACCGTAGCGATATGGCTGCGACGAAAAAGAACGCTACAAAAAGGGTGAAATCGGCTCCTGCGAAGGCGGTTAAAACGGCCTCCTCCACAAAGACGAAACCGGCGGCGGCGAAGTCTCCCCGCACGGGCGCGAAGACGAAGGTACTCTCCTCGAAGGTCGTCTTCAAGGGCAAGGTCTTTACGGTCCACCGCGACGAGGTCATTGAGCCGGGCGGCAGCAGGAACACCCGCGAGATCATCCATCACAACGGTTCGGTCGTCATCCTCGCCGTCGATGAGTCGAAGAACCCGAAAGATCCCGACGTCATCCTCGAACGCCAGTACCGCCACGCTGCCGGACAGTTCCTGCTGGAGCTTCCCGCGGGCCGCATCGAGCCGGGCGAGGCCCCCCTCGCCGCCGCAAAGCGCGAGATGATCGAGGAGACCGGCTACCGCGCCAAACGCTGGTCGCTGCTGACGAAGTACTTCGCCAGCCCCGGCTTCCTCGGCGAGTGGATGCAGATCTATCTCGCCCGCGAGATCCGCGAGGGCATCGCGCAGCCCGAGGCCGATGAGTTCATCGACGTCATCCGGATGCCTCTCTCCGAGGCGCTCGCGCTCGCGTCCGCCAACAAAATCCACGACGGCAAGACGCTGATCGGCCTCATGCTTTTCGATCGCCTGCTTCGCGAAGGCCGCCTGTAGCTGCTCTTAGCCGAACACCTGTTGTTTGGCCATGGCCGGGATGCTTCCATGATGGAAGAATCCCGGCATTTCTTTTGCAGGATGCCACCCCATCTCTCGGAGCAATGCGCTAACCCCTTACTTCTGAGGAACAAAGAGTTACACGGACCCCTCACACTTTTTTCAGAAAACCCCATTCCGACCTTTTGCGTCACAGTTTGAGAGTTTCCTTCTTGTCTTTGAGGGCAGGACAGAAGACTCGAATTGATCGCACAGCAAGGAGCAGGGTCTTGGCACAGTACAAAGGCACCGTGAAATGGTTCAACAATGCAAAGGGATATGGCTTCCTCGGCCGTGATGGCGGAGCCGATGTCTTCGTTCACTACACCTCGATCCAGCGGGACGGCTACAAGAGCCTCAAAGAAGGCGATGAGGTAGAGTTCGACATCATCCAGGGAGCTAAGGGACCGCAGGCCGATCAGGTCTTTCGTCTCAAGGAACTCTCAAATTAAATAAAAACTCCCCGCTACAAAATTTTCGTTTCCCAGGTCTTGTTGTTCTTTCTTCGTTATCGTGTGCGGCCGCCGCGATGCGAGTTTGAGTTCTCTGCCCCGACGCCAAATGATTCATACTGGCTCAGGAGCCGGATTAATCGGCTCCGGGTCAATCTTCATGGATAACATCTCGATCGCACGTCTGCTGGATGAGACCGCCGCTCTGCTTGAGATCGACGCGGCTGATCCTTTCCGCATCCGCTCCTACCGCCGCGCCGCAGAGGCCGTCGAGCAGCAGACCACGCAGCTCTCTGCCCTGATCGACGATCCCAAACAGCTTCTTGCCATCTCCGGCATCGGCAAGGGCATGGCGTCGAACATCGTCGATATCGTCCAGACCGGAACGACTCCCCTCCGCGAAGAGCTTCTGCAGAAGTACCGCCCCACCATGCTTGAGCTGCTGCATCTTCCCGGCATGGGCCCAAAGACCGTCGCGCTCATCTGGTCTGCGCTGCAGGTTTCAGACATCGACGCGCTCGAAGAGGCCGCTAAAGCGGGTCACCTGAATACGCTTCCCCGCCTCGGCGAAAAGTTCACCGCCAAGCTGCTCAAGGGCATCGAGGACTACCGCAAGAACAACAGCCGCTTCCGCATCGACCATGCCCGCGAGCAAGCCGACCGCATCGCCGCACTCATCCGTGAGTTCCCCGGCATCGAGGAGATCACCCCCGCTGGCTCGCTCCGCCGTGGCCGCGAGACCGTCGGCGACCTCGACCTTCTCGTCACCGGCCCCGCCTGCGAGCCCGACGTCGTAGCCGCTGCGGTCGAGCACGTCGCGACGCTTCCGCTGATCGACAAGCTGCTCGCACGCGGACAGAACAAGGTCAGCTTCACTCTGCGGAACAATCTTCAGGTCGATGTGCGCCTTCTTCCCCGAGCCAGCTATGGAGCCGCCCTGCAATACTTCACCGGCTCCAAGATGCACAACGTCGCTCTGCGCCAGCGGGCTATCAAGCGCGGCATGACGCTCAACGAGTACGCCCTCGTCCGCGTCGAGGACAACTCCATCGTCGCCGCCGCAACCGAGGAGCTGATCTACCGCGCCCTTGACCTCGACTACATTCCGCCCGAGCTTCGCGAGAACTCCGGCGAGCTCGAAGCTGCGGCCAGCCACACCCTGCCCGACCTCATCACCCTCGCCGATCTCCACGGCGACCTGCACATGCACACCGATGAGACCGACGGCTCCAACACCATCCGCGAGATGGCCGAGGCCGCTCTCGCCCGTGGACTCAGCTACATCGCCATCACCGACCACTCGAAAAATCTCGCCATGACCAACGGCATGGACGACCTCCGAGCCCTCGCACATATCAAGCGCATCCGCGAGATTGACGCCGAGATGCAGGGCCGCATCCGTGTTCTCTCAGGCATCGAGGTCGATATTCTGGCCGAAGGAGAACTCGACCTCTCCGACGAAACGCTCGCCCAGATGGACATCGTCATCGCCAGCATCCACAGCCGCTTCGACCAGCCCGCCCAGCAGATCACCGACCGCATCCTGCGGGCCATCGAGAACCCGCACGTCCGCATCCTCGGGCACCCCACCGGCCGTCTTCTCCTCAAGCGCGAGCCTTACGCCGTCCAGCTCGACCCCGTTCTCAAGCGCGCCGCCGAGCTTGGCGTCGCCGTCGAGCACAACGCCAACCCTGCCCGCGCCGACCTCAACGACCTCCACCTGCGACTGGCAAAACAGCACGGCTGCAAGATCGTTGTAAATACCGACGCCCACTCCACCGCCGAGCTGGACATGGTCCGTTATGGAATCACGCAGCTTCGCCGCGCCTGGCTGACCGCACCCGACGTGCTCAACACCCGACCAACCGCCGAGGCCCTTCTGGCCGATTTACGGCCAAAACCATAGCCGCTCCAGGTATCGAAGCAAGGCAAATAGCGGGCGATAGCCGAATCGACCGCCGAATACCGGCTCACAAACGCGTTATCCTTATACCGTGGCACAATCCGCAACAACCCCGGCGACACTCACTGCGCAAAAGGCCGCAGCCTCGCCCGGTTTGCTCGCCGATTACGCGACCCTCTTCAAGATCCGCGTCTCGGTCATGGTCGTCATTACGGCGGCGGCAGGCTTTTACCTCGGCTCCCTGGCCAGCGGAATCAGCCCCTTCCACACCGGCCTGATCGAAGCGATGGCCGGAATCGCCATCGTCACGTGCGGCTCCAGCGTTTTGAATCAGGCACTTGAGCGCCGCACCGACGCCCTGATGCGACGCACCTCCAACCGCCCGATGGCCGCCGGAAGAATCTCCCTCGTGCATGGGCTTCTACTGGGCTTCGCCGCCATCTTCTTCGGCTCGCTCTACCTCGCGCACGTCACCAACCTGCTCACCGGAACCCTGACGCTACTCACCGCCGTCGGCTACGTCGGAATCTACACCCCGCTCAAGCGCATTACCGTCGTCAACACCTTCATCGGAGCCTTTCCCGGCGCGCTTCCCCCGCTCATCGGCTGGACCGCCGCCCGCGGCATCATCGAGTGGCCTGCTGTCGCTCTCTTCGCCATCCTCTTCGTATGGCAGTTCCCGCACTTCATGGCCATCGGCTGGATGCACCGCGACGACTACGCCTCCGCCGGAATCCGCCTGACCCCCACGCAGCCCGACCACGATTACGCCGCCCGTTCCACCGTCATTCAGTCGCTTTTCTACGCGGTGCTCATGGTCCCGGTCAGCATGTGGCCCACCTGGCTCGGCGTCACGGGATACGCCTACGAGGTCGTCGCCCTCATCCTCTCGCTGGGTTATCTCTGGTACACCCTCCGCTTTGCGCGCATCACGCGCAATCCCACGGCTCCGGAGTCCCGAGTCTACGCCCGCGACCTGCTGAAGGCCTCTATCATCTATCTCCCCCTGCTCATGGCTGCACTTATGCTCGACGCCAAAGGACGCCTGTTGCTCTTCTGACATGTCTATGACCGAATCGCAAGCCAATCTTCGTACCCCGCCTTCGATCATCGCCAGCATCATCGCGGTAAGCGCCGTCGCCAGCGCCTTCATCTGCTGGCTGGTCTACTTCCACGCTCCCATCGACGTCGCTGGAACCCAGCTCCGCTCGCTCCCGCTGGTCAACGCCATTCTGAATGCGCTTTCGACCATCGCGCTTGTCGTAGGCTACCGCTATATCCGCGCCCGCCAGATTCCGGCACATCGCGCGGCGATGTTCGCGGCCTTCTTCTTCTCGTCAATCTTTCTCGTCTCGTATCTCACGAACTTCGCCCTCCACGGCGAGACACACTTCAACCGCCTGAGCCCCTGGTGGCCCTTCTATTGGAAGCTCCTGCTTTCGCACGTTCTTCTTTCGATCATTGCTCTGCCGATGATCCTGATCACCTTCTTCCTGTCGCTGACCGGACGTTTTCCCGGACACAAGAAGCTTGCGCGCTACACCTATCCCATCTGGCTCTACGTCTCGATCACCGGCGTCGTCGTTTACTGGATGCAGTCGGCGATCCACTAACCCAGGGCCTCCGGGCCCTGCCACACACAGCAGGACTCGCCTGCGGCAATTTTCAGGACTCTGATTGACGAACATGCGGTTCCCTGCCTATCTGCAACCCGATACACGCACCCTTCTCCGCACCGGACTCTGGATCTTCGGAACCGGCGTAGCCTGTGTCCTGGCGATTCATCTCTTCCTTGGAGGCATTGGCCGCCAGGGGCCGCACACCAACGGCGGATGGCTGGCTCTGATGATTGCGATGGGCTGCCTCCCCACCGGCTCGCTCACCATGCTGCTCGCCATCCTGAAGGTAATCGGCGACTTCCGCCGCCGCAACAACTGAGCCTCCACCTGCACCTCGGGCCAACAACCCTAGAACTGCACCGAAAGCGCGAACTGGATCTCACGCGGCGTACCCGAGCCGATCGGGCTTACCGGCGTGGTCGTGTTCACCGTCTGCTGAATGCTTCCGAAGCCCTGAACTCCAAAGGTGGACTGCGGTAGTCCATACTGCGGGTGGTTGAAGAGGTTGAAAAACTCCGAGCGAAACTCCAACCGAGCAGTGTCTTTCAATGGAATGCGTTTCACCACACCGAGATCCATCTGCCACGCACCGGGGCCACGAAGCAGGTTTCGCGGAGCATTGCCGAAGGTTCCATTCACAGGCATCGCAAACGCAGCAGGATTGATCCACTGTCTGATTCCCCTGCCGCCAGGCGGCGTCAAAGAAACTCCCGGCACCAGGTCGGGTCGCTGACTTGTAGTGTTGCCGTCCGGAACACTTGATGAGGAGCGGTTGACCAGCACGTTGACCGGAAAGCCGGTCCGCGCCGCCACAACAGAGTTCAACTCCCATCCCCCGACAAGGCCGCCAACAACTCCACGCTGGTTAAGATATTCCTTGCCCGGACCAAACGGCAGATCGTACACCGCGTTGGCGTTCAGCACGTGACGCGCATCCCAGATGCCGCCGGCGCGCTCACAGGCCGGGCAGGCCACGTTCTGCGCCACCAGCGAATCGCCGTCGCCGCTGCCGTTGGAGCCATTGTCGATCTCGTGCGACAACATATAGTTCGCCGAGAATAGAAGCCCACGAGAAAACGACCGCTTCACGGCTACGGCAACTCCTTCATAGCTGCTCGAGTCCTTGTTGCCTCGCCAGCTCACCATACCGAAGTTCGGATACGGGCGCGTCTTCGTCACCGGGTTCAGGACGTTGACTTCGGAGAGCGTCAACAGGTGAAGGCCACTGCTGCCCACATAGGAGACCGTACCGACGAAGTCTCCGGGAAACTCCTGCTGCACCGACACGCCCCACTGTTCCACATAAGTGTCTTTGCGCATACGATCGTCGTTGCGCGGCGAGACGATGCCCTGTGTATTCGAGAGAAACGGCGTGATCGGATAGCTAAGGTTGGGGATGGTGCTGTTGGAGAGCGAGTACGCGAAGACCTCGTTGCTGATCGGGAGATTCTGATCATCGAGCTGACCATCCTCGTGGTAGATACCGAAACCGCCACGGACGATGGTCTTGTTCCTCCTGTTCGGCGACCACGCGAAGGCGATGCGCGGGTCGATATCACCGTAGTTGGGCTGGCCGAAGCTCGAGCCAACACCGCAGAATCCTTGCGCTCCGCAGGTAGCAAAGTCAAACGGATGAGCACGCCCCAGCACCTCGTGAAAGATGTTGAAGAAGCTGTAGCGCACGCCCAGGTTCAGGTTGAAGTTCGGCGTCCAATGGAACTCATCCTGGATATAACCGTAATACTGCGTCTTGCGCAGTCCGTTGACGGGCAGCGTTCCATTCAGGGTAGCGGTGCTTACCTGGTTCGCCTGGAAGGCAGCGAGAGAGGAGAAAGCAACTGTTCCTGCCTCCGTGTTGCCCTGGTTCAGTTGAACCCTGCGAATCTCTACTCCAGCCTTCACCACGTGGCGGCCCGTAGTCCAGGTAAGATTGTCGATCTCCGAAAAGCTGTTGCCTGCGCCGATGGCGATACGATTGTTATTCAGCGTGGTGAATCCCGAGACCGAAACCGCATAGGGAACGCCGGTATGGTTCAGGTCGAGGGTATTGGCAGTGCTGCGATTGAAACCGAACTTGAACTCGTTCACCAGGCTCGAATTGAAGACATGCATCAGCTCGAGCGCGCCATTGACCGGCGTGGACGCAAGCTGCTGTTTATCCTGCAAATACTGATTCGAGTTCCCCGCCAGCGGCTGGGTATTGACCGCGCGATCATAATTGAAACGCATGTACGCCGTGGTCTTCTGGGAAAACTGCTGATCGAGCCGCAGCATCGCAGAGTTCTCATTGACCACCTGCGTTCCCTCGCTCACGAAGTTGTCTACATTCGGATTGCCGGTTGACGATGTGCCCAACGGATACGCGTTCACGATCGCAGCAAGTGACGGCGACTGCTGAAGGACTGCAGCGCGGAAGGTACTGCTTGGTACGAGCCCGGTCAGCGGAAATCCCCAGTGCTGACGATAGCCTTCATAGGCAAGAAAGAAGAACGTCTTGTCTCGCACGATGGGTCCGCCAACCGACCCGCCAAACTGATTCAGCCGAAACGGCGGCTTCGCCTCGACCGGTGCAGGCTGCCTGGCGTCGAGAGCATCGTTGCGAAGATATTCAAACAACTTCCCATGAAACCGATTCGTCCCCGAAGGCGAGGTCACGGCCAGTTGCGGTCCGCCCGTCCCTCCCCCCTCGGCAGTCGCCAGCATCGAGTCGATCCGAAACTCCTGGATCGTGTCCAGCGGAATCGAGAGCCGCACGTAGGGCTGCTGCGCCTGGTTGATGACGTTGGTCGCGTCGATGCCGTCATAGGTAAAGTTATCGTCGTCGCGACCACGGCCTGCAAAGCGAATCGAGCGTTGGTTGCTGCCGCCCGTATCGACAGCGCCTGGCACGAGCGACGTCAATGTTGCCCAGTTGCGACCGTTCAGTGGAAGCTCTTCCGCCTGCTTCTTCTGAATGCGGCCGCCCAATGCAGCAGTGCCGGTATCCATCTGTTCGGAGCTTGCCGAAACCTCCACGCGCTGTTCCCCACCTGCGACGTGCAGCGTTACGTTCAGCGTGCGCGTCCTGCCAATTACTTCTTCCACGTTGGCGTACGTCATCCTTCCAAAGCCAACGTGTTCGAACGTAATCGTATAGACTCCCACGGGAAGTTCGGGAAAGCTATAGCGTCCGTTTGATTTTGAGTAGGTTTCGCGCTTGAGATCGGACAAACTCTGAGTCAGGGTAACGTGAGTCCGCGGGAGCACACGTCCCTGGGAATCGCTAACCGTGCCATTGAGTCCGGCTCGGTCCACCTGCGCATACGCAACGATTCCAGCAAATAAATAAAGAATGCCAACTTCAAGCGAAATACAAACTCTTCGACGCATAATTCCCTTCTCCACCCAACTCCTCGCGAACACACATCTGCTGACAGCTCTTACCTTTGTCGATATTGCCAAGCACAAACACATCTTCATGCCCGCTCTATCAAAGGATTATGAAGAGATATCGATCCCACTTTGTTTGGTTCTGAAAAACGCAGTTAGCGTACTTGTCACACACATAGACAATCCCAGTTCTCTAGTAAAGCGATCCACTTGGACGGCAACCTTCTGCCGTCCAGGTCGAAGAAATGGACCTGAGCTCTTTACCTCGGTTTAGTCATTGTCTTTGGAGATCATGTCACCTGCGTCAATGAGTGGCCGGAAGCGATGCACAGGCGGAGGCATAGGGGAGTCGGCGCCTTTTATGCTCTTCCAGATAATCTCGTTGAGTGCATGCATCGGCGCACGATCTATATCGGAGAAGTCCATCCTGCTGCTCTCCTCCGATCCATAGTCGCCCTTCTTGTTCTTCGCATTGACATCGATCTCCGGTTGGATCGCGTTGAATGCCGTCACCTTTGCCTCGGTCCCAAAGGATGCGTACATGGGCATGGCGGCAGCATCGTACTGGCTCATCGGTGGCAGGCCCAGCAGCAACTCCATCGAACGCACCATCGAGCTGGTCGAGTACAGCGTGCTGTCCACGACGCCGCGTTTCACGTAGGGGCTCAAGACCAACCCCACCGTTCGTCGCGCATCCACATGGTCCGATCCGTCCTGTCCGTCATCTTCGATGATGAAGATGGCGGTATTGGGCCAGTAGCGGCTATGGCTGACGGCATCCACGAGCTGGCCGATGGCGAAGTCGTTGTTGGCGACCATGGCCTGCGGCGTGAAAGCTCCGGGAGCGGTGCCGCGAGTATGGTCCTCAGGCATGCTCATGACGATGAAGTTGGGCAGGCGCTTGTCTGCATTCGGGCTGTCGTAGTTGGCCTCGTACTGCTTGAACTCCTGCAGGAATACCGCCGTGCGGTCGGTGTCGCGCGGGCCGATGTAGTGAGGCGAGACGTGACCGTAGAGGCCTTCCGCTCCGGGGGCGGCATCGAGTGTGGTGCCAGTGCTTGCGCGGGAGGCGTATTCACCATAAGAACGATAGGTGAGGCCTTTGCGCTGAGCGAGATCCCAGAGATGACCGGCGGAGGGGATGTAGGCGCGGGTGCGAGCGGCGTCGCTGCGGCCGGCGTATGTCGGTGGCCAGTACCGCTCATTGAAATCCGTCGCATAGGCCGAGTTCGACCAGGAGTGCCCGTCGACGCTGACTTCGCCATCGCAATACAGGTTGTCCAGAATCACATACTGCCGTGCTAACGCGTGTTGGTTCGGAGTGATCTCTTCGCCGAAGATCGCGAGGCGTGGATCGCCGTTGGCTTGCTTGAAATCCCCGAACTCCTGATCGTAGGTACGATTCTCCTTGATGATGTAGATCACATGCTCGATCGGGGTATGCACACCGACCTCACGGGGAAGGATCGTTGGCTCTTTGGGCGGACGAGCCTCCGACAACAACGAGTCGTTATAAGGAGTGTTTTCGATGACCTGATGCGTCCACTTCGGAAGATTCTGTCTCAGATTTGCCACGGGAAGCACTTCGACACTGCTCTTCTGAATCGTCTTGATGGTTTCGTCCCCATTCCACTTCGAGGCCAGGGGGCTTCCAACGCTTTTCAGGTCAGGATGACCTTCTTCTCCCTTACTGTTTCCGATGAACAGCGTGTTGTTGTTTTCCGCCAGAGCTAACGCAGACGGATACCACCCCGTCGGAATGAAACCGATCACCGCGCTGTGACCTCGCACTGCAATCCGAATGACAGCGATGGAATTGTTATCGGCGTTCGCGACGTACAGTAGCTTGTGTTTGTCGTCGATCTCAATCGCATCCGGAGTCGAGCCCTCAGGCGCAAGCGGAGTCAACGTCGTTGCGAGCCGCTCCACGACTTCGAGCTTTGCGGTGTCGATCACGTAGATCGTATTGTCATTCGAACACGCGACGAACAGGCGGCCATCGGATGCCAGCTTCATGTCGTTTGGATTCATTCCGACATGCAGCGTGCGTATGACTTTGTTGGTTTCCGTATCGATTACGCTTACGCTTTCGCTTGCCCAGTTCGACACAAACAGCCGGCGATGATCGCTGCTCAGCACCGTTGCATAGGGGTTGATCTCGACAGGAATCCTGGTGACGATCTGACGCGTCTTCGCGTCGAAGACCACAACATTACTCGGCCCAAGCCCTGTGCCGCGATTCGCGGCGTAGATAAGGTGCTTGCCGGGCAATGGCACGACTCCCGACCACCAGACCTTCTTAGGATCAATTGTTTCTTCGAGTCCTCCGGTTGGCTTTTCGCTCAACCGTCCATCCTTGTAGGAGAACTCATAGATGGGAGCCATGCTTCCCGCTATGTTCTTGGCGCCTGTGGCATTGCCTCCGGAGACATAAAGCGTGTGGCCATCCGGAGACCACGCGAGTCCCAGCCAGGTCGTCTTGAGCGGAATCTCCTGTATCAGCTTGCGAGTCTTGACATCGATCACATCGATGCCGTGCGGCTGATACCCGGAATGAGTCACGACAACGACCTTCCCATCCGGCGACACAACGGCATTCAACACCATGTCACCGATGGTCGCGATTGGCTTTCCAGCCGGAGTAATCCTCCATCCATTTGGAAGGTCGAAGCCATCAGGGATGTATTTTGGAGTTTGCTGGGTGGCTTCTCCAATTGCGCGAACGGGTGTCTGCGCTTCATGACTCGAAGAGCTCTGGGCTTGCATCTTGCCGAAGAAACTTGTGAGCAACAGCAAAGCGACAGTAGTGCGATTCAGATACATATTTCCCTTTCTTTTCCTCACGACCACGGCAAACTGAGATCCAGTCAGCAGGCGATTTGGATATTCGAACGGCCATCACAGATGGAAATAGTGATGCCCGTCCGAATACCCCAATGGGCTTATCGTTTTGCGACCGATGAGTCGATAAGGCTGTCGACGCAACCCTGCGGAGCCGTTACCGGATTGCATCTTGCGACCAGACTGTTGGGAAAGCCGACAAAAAATCCGGTCCACTTAGCGGGTTCGGCAGGAGGATAATCCGTACTCAACATCTGGGCACCGCTGGAGAGCGCTGCATCGGCGTGCGCGTGGTCGTTAGCGCGCGCTTCGACGGTGCCGTCATCGGTGCGAGTCCGAATCAGATATCCCTGAAGCGCCAGAGCATCAATCTTGGCTTTGTCTGGATCGTTCTGCTCCATAAATGCCGCGTCGGGCGCGCCAGCCACTGAGTTGGTGAAGATGACGCGGCCACGCAGAGCAGGGTGTCCTTCGGTATAGACCGGCGTAACCGGCCTTTGATCCATCAGGAAGACCACCTTGTTGCGAGCTTCCGCCAGCGTGGGCCAGCCGCCTTTCTTTCCCCCAACCGATTTGCCGGTTGCCTGAACAGCCTCCGGCAGCGTGTCGTAACTTCCACGAACCTGATCGGGCGTAATCATCTCTTTCTCGGAGAAGACGGAACGAATCTCCGCGTCGAGCGCGTCGAAGGTCGCAGAGGTAAAAGGCTCAGGACCAAGGGGAGCAGCTTCAGCGCCAGCAGCGGGTGTTGTGGGAGCACGCCTGCCCTGCTTGGTCTCCACGAGAATGAAGATCGGCAGATGACCGGGGTGCTGTTGCGACCAGTTGCGGACGATCGTGAGGCAACCGATAAACGTATGGCAGGAGCTGCGTTGATCGACGTTCATCCCGTGCATGACTTTGAATCCCGGCTTGTCCATCTCGTGATTTGGGTCGAAGTCCGGATCGGCAGGCAGCCCCGCAGCGGCGACCTTGTCAACGATCGTCGGGTGTGAGTAGCGACCGCCTTTGGAATCGGCGTAGACGTCGATTTCAAGCTGGCGAACGCCGCCTGAGAGCTGATCGGGAAGCGGCGGATGCGCATACTCAAGAGCCCGCATCCCCCTTGGACTCGCTTGTTCAACCACCTTGACCTCGCTCGGTGCAAGGCCCGTGTGATAGCTGTTGTGGGTTCCGATAACCTGAACCTGGTTGATATGAACGACCTGATCCTGCCTGGCAGCAGTGGTTTGTTGCGCTACGACATTCGTCGAGAGCAGGTATGCAAATGGCAAGAGAGTAAAGAGTCTTCGCATCTTAATGATCCTCAATGTTTGATTTCCTGTGTTCATGCAGCAACCTTCCTGCGGTGTTTTTATATGCGTTTGCGAGAACCCTTCTCCTGCCGTGGCTGCACCTGTTCTTCCCCGGGGAACGTAGGGGCTGGCAGATTGGCGATCTCATACTGTGCGAGTCTGTAGTCTCCCGTTGTGTCAGGCAATACTGCTGCTTTCTCGTTCGCCTCGTGAAAGCGGAAGGCCGAGGTGAGGTCACCAAACGTGCGCCTTCTCCAGTCACTGATGTTGGGCTCTCGAATGCCAGTGAACTTCTCCAGAAACTGAAGCACGGACGTGTGATCGAAGGACTGGCTGCACACATAGCCTCCGGTTGTCCACGGAGAGATCAGAATGCATGGAACGCGAAACCCTGCGCCGATAGGAAGCCCCTCGATGAACTCATGAGGCGTCCCTTCGGGAGGAACGGGAGGCGGCACGTGGTCGAAGATCCCATCGTTTTCGTCGTAGTTGAGAATAAAGACTGTCTTGGCCCAAACGTCAGGATTCGCCGCAATCGCATCGAGCTTACTTGCAATGAACGCCGCTCCATCTGCAGGCGTGTAATCAGGATGCTCTGATTCGCGAGCCGTGGGAAAAAGCCAAGAGACTGCGGGCAGCTTGTCGTGCATGGCATCGTATTCAAACTGTCCAGGCGCGGAGATTAGCAGCCCCTTGGTGTGGAGGGGTGATCCTACGGGAGCTTCGATGAAGTTCCGAAAGCTCTGCAGCCGGTTATAAATATGACCGGCCTGATGAGAGTAAGCCTTCCATGAGATCCCTGCGGCTTCCAGGCGTTCGGCATAGGTCGTCCAGGTAAAGCCCTGCTCCGGCCAGATGTTATGGGTCATGGGTCCGCCATGAATGCCGTCGGGATCTACCGTTCCTGTCAACCAGTACATGCGGTTTGGCCCCGTCGGCCCCATCATCGAACAGTGGTAGGAGTCACAGAGCGTAAACGCATCCGCCAGGGCAAAATGGAATGGGATGTCGTCTCGCTTGTAGTAGCTCATCGTGTAGGGGCCCTGCTCCCCGTCCGCCTTGCGATGAGCCGGTACCCAGTTGTCCATCCGTCCGCCATTCCAGGATTCGTGCTGTACTGCCCACCCGTGGTTGGTTGAAGGGATCTTCTGGGCACTGCTCGCCTTCGTGTCGAGATGAAACGGCAACAGATAACCGAGAGGATTCTGGGGATCCGGCTGATGGAAGACGGACCGTCCACTGGAGAGTGTCATGGCATGAGGATCATCAAATCCCTTCACGCCAGCCAGTGTCCCGAAGTAATGATCAAAGGAGCGATTCTCCTGCATCAGCATGACTACGTGCTTGATGTCACGCATAGAACCCTGACGTGGTCGTCCTTGTGCAAGAACACGTCTCAGGTTCGGAGGCATTAACGTCTCTGCGGCAACAGCAGCGGCAACGCCGCCCGCGGTTCGCAGAAGACGGCGACGCGTAAAGCGCTGCGCTGATGCAGCTGGGTATTGATTTTCCATTTCGTTCTCCAGATCACGAACAGTTCGTTACCTTGAATCAGGTAGCCCCGTGGTTTGGAACGAGGCTACCGATGACATCGAAGCGATCTTTAAAAGTTGGGATTGAAGTTGAAGTAGATGGGGTTCGACAGACCGACCATATTGCCGCTCAGCGCCATCGACTCCGGAACCTGCGGATAGGCCGTGGAAGGACCCTCCACCGTGACGCGGTAGTAGCTTCGGACAAGAGTTTGCGGGGTGTCGGTGAACTCCACCATCGTGGTCTTGCCGCCGGTAGCTTGGAAGGTGCCGAATTTATTGCCGTCTTTGACAACGTTGACGGTGTAGGTCGCGCCTGCAACGGTGTTTCCGGTGAGTTGGACGCGGAACTTGACCGGCTTGCCGGTGGACTTGGCGTTATCGCCCATCATCATGTCCATCTTGCCATCCTGATCGAGGTCGGCATAGAACTCGACGCGCGGAGCATACGGATTTGCGCTCACCGAAACGCGGCCACCAGTGAGCGTATCGACAACGGCCTGCTTCGTGCGGGCAGGCGCGAAGACCCAGGTGGTCGGAGTGCCGATGTAGTTGTATTTCGCCTGGGCGCTGTTCTTCGTTGCCTGCTCGGGCGTATCTGGTAATCCATGATGCGCGTCGCTTCCGCCTCTGCCGGTCAGCTTGCGTCCTGAGGAGAGCATGTCGTCCCAGATCATGATGGCGTTGGCGTTCTTGGGCCACATCGCGGAGTTCCACACCTCGATCGAGTCGACCATATCGTAGGAGTATCCGAAGTGGTCTTTGCCGCTGGGATGGTTCGCCGACAAGTGAACTCCAAGCTCCTTCTTCACCGCGCCGACGACCACATCGCGCTGGTCGCGAACGTCGTAGAGGCGCTGATGGTCGTAAGGCTTGGCCGAAAATACATTGCCGTGTCCGCGAGTCGTCGTCCACTCCGCGCCGTAGAGAAGCAGGAGCGAGTCGGACTTGAACTCGGGATCGGACCAGGTGTTGTGCTCTGTATCGCCAAGCACATGGTTATCGTGGTCGGTAATGCAGATATAGTCCATCCCGACAGACTGGGAGTAAGAGATGATCTTTGCAACGGAGTTATTGCTGGACTCCTTGCTATGCCTGGAGTGAACGTGAAGATCACCCTTCATCCATACGCCATCGCTCAAGCTAGCGATAGCCGGCAGCGGACCAAGCTCAGTGGATGCCCACGGATTGCTGTGGGTCGACTGCCCAAACAAGGAGCTGCAAACCGCCATGACCAGACCGGCGGCGAAAACATGTGCGCGCATATTCAATACCTTTCAAGAGCTACAAAATCAGGGTGTGTCCGTCTATGCGAAGTAGTGCCCGCATGCCAGAGATGAATCTCTCTGGCATGCGGGAGTTAGTTGTTTGCAGCGAAGTTCTTAGAAGTTGAACTTCACTCCAAACTCCATCGTGCGGTTTTCCGAAACGACGGAAGAGATCCTTCCAAGAGTGGAAGTATTGGTGACCGAAGCTCCAGGAGCGCCGAAGTTAGGATGGTTGAAGGTGTTGAAGGCTTCGGCACGAAGCTGAAGCCTGTACTCTCTCCAGATGGTCGTGTTCTTGGTCAGGTTCATGTCCCAGTTCTGGTAACCGGGCCCCCGCAGCATGTTGTATGCGGAGGTTCCATAGGTGAAGTTCGGAGGCGCAGTAAAGGCGGCTGGATTGAACCACTGGTCCTTCGTTTTGTGGGACGGGTAAAGAGGGACTCCCGGTACAACATTCGCGCGTCCGCTTACGAGGCCGACAGGATTACCCGGAGCGGTGTAGCTGACGGAGAATGGCGTTCCCTCCTGGAATGCGGTGATTCCAGAGATCTGCCAACCACTCACGATCCTGTTGACGAATGCATTGGCAGTCCCGAGCAACAGGTGCCCCTGGCCAATAGGCAACCCATAGGAGTAGCTAACCCGGAACGTAATGGGAGCGATATTGCCAATATTTCCGTAAGAGTCGCCGATATTTGCAGGGTCCTCGAACGTCTCCAGTCCCAGCATCCTTTCCCACTGGAACTCAGCGTTGACCATGAACCCATTGCTGTAGCGCTTATGGACTCCGGCCTGCAGAGAGTTCATCGTGGTGTGATACATCGGCTCAAATACGTAGCTGATTGTGGAGAAGGGTTGGACAGGACGGCGAGATTGAACAACACCCGGAGCCGGAGGAGGAAGGTTGATATCCCGGCTCGCAGAGCCGCCAGAGTTGTTCAGGTGGATATTGCGCTGACCGACATAACCGACATGGATGTCCAGACCCTTCGAGAACTGGTGTTCCACAGCCAGGTTGTACTGTTCGGTATAGGGAGCGACCGTGGAGTGCTGCGCAGTGACAGAGGGGTTGGCCGCGAAGGCTCCCGTGCTCGAAAACGGCGCATACATGGTGAAGGCAGGAACCGTGCCGCTCGGTTGCGAGAAGCTTTGCGAGCTCGTGAAGGGATAGCCCGAAGAAGAGCCCTGCTCAATATACTGCGAGGGAATCATGTTGAAGAAGAGGCCAAACGCACCGCGTACCACGGTGTTCGGCAGCATCTGATAGGAAAAGCCGAAACGTGGAGCGATGTTCGTCTTCGCCAGTCCCAGATAGCTGAAGACATTCGACGGCAAGCCGACCGAGGACGCCAGCACCGTGTTCGGAATGAAAGCAGGGATAACCGAGGTGGGGTAGGTCTTGGCGAAGATGACGACCTTCTTCACCTCGGGAACATAGAGAGAGTTTTGACCGTAGGGATTCTCTTGAAACACCTGCAGGTCATAACGAATACCGGCATTGATCGTCAGCTTGGGTATCGGCTTGAAGTCATCCTGAACATACATGCCGTACTGGCTTGAGAAGTTCCTGGTGACAGTGTTCGCTGGGAGCGAGTTCCCCGTCGAAGCAGGATATCCCAGCAGGAAGTCCGCATAGGCGTTGCCTGTATAGCGGCCATTGAACGAAAAGCTTCCCGTGTTTGAACCAGCATTATCGTTTCTATCGAAGAGGAAGGAGAACCCTGCCTTGATGGTGTGTCTCGCCAGAACCTTCGTCACCGAGGTATTAATCTGTTCGTCCTGCTCGAGTCCCTTCGACCCGCCTTCGCCCGGCGATGCAATGTTGGTAATGGAGATTCCCGGAGAGCCCGGGATCAACTCTGTACCAAGCCCGGGGATGATCGAGGACCAATCGGTCTTATTGTTCTGCGGGATGCGATAGATCGGCAGATGGAAGTAGGAGGCAGACGTATCCCAGATCAGGGTTGGAGAGAAGGTGTGGGTCCAGCCAACGATGAAATTGGTATTGTGTTCTCCATCCTGGGACATGCCTCCGGACAAGCTCGAAGTGCCTACGTCAGGATTTGGACCGTAGTTGCCCTTCATGAACGTTCCACGGATCTGATTCTTTTCGTTGATCCTGTGATCGAGGCGAAGCGAGAAGCGAGTAGCGTTATCCGTAAACGGTACAAGCTCCACCGTATTGACGCCGATCCCAGGCTTGGTGGGCATCGGGTAGAGCATCTTCTGCAGTTGGAGATCCACCGTATTGAGCATGCTTTGCGGAATCACGTTTCCGGCGAAGGCCTGTCCTGTCAGCGGATTGATGATCGGATCGCTGATCTCGGAGAAATTACCTTGCCGCTCCAGCACGGTTGGCTGCTGACTGCTAACCGTGGCAGCCTGCGTCAGCTTGTACCCTTCATACGCAAAGAAGAAGAAGGAACGATCCTTACCGTTATAGATTTTTGGAATATAGATGGGACCGTTAACATTCCCGCCATACTCATTGCGCTGGTACGCCGGACGCGGTTGCCCGCCGGCGAAGTAGCTCTTTGCAGCGGTGCCCTTGCTCCGGTTGAACTCCAGAAGCTCTCCGTGCAATTGATTTCCACCGCTCTTGCTGGCGACGATCACCTGGGCCGCCTGGGCGAACTCAGCAGAACCACCCGAGGTAATCATCTTGAACTCGGAGATTGCATCGAGCGGAGGTACCTCGCCCTGGCCGCGTTGCAAGCTGATCTGCATGTTGGTAACGCCGTCCAGCGTGAAGCCGACACCGCCGTAGGAGTTGCGCTGCGCCCCGCCAATCGAGAAGGTCACGCCTCTGTTAGGAATCGTGTCCTGCGCCGTAGCGGAGATCGCCTACACTCCGGGGATAAGCTGCAACAGACCGATGATGCTCAAATGGCTATTCAGCGGCGTGTTCTGCAGCGTCTGACTGTCGATCACCAGGCCTACGGCAGAGTTCTCCGTTTGCAGCACAGGACTGTCGGAGTTGACCGTAATAGTCTGCTGCTCCGAGCCAATCTCGAGCTTGGCATGAATCTGTACGACCTGATCGATCGCAAGCACGATGTTGTTTTGCTGAAAGGTTTTGAAACCGGCTTTGTCGATCGTGATCGTGTAGCTTCCAGGGTGCAGCTGCGGAACACTGTAGGAGCCGCGATCGGAGGAGGTCACAGTGCGAACTTCGTTCGTATCCAGCTGACGGATCGAAATGGTTGCTCCGGCCAGAGAAGCTCCACTGGCATCGGTCACATCACCAGTGATCGATCCCGTAATTCCCTGTCCGAATGCTGCTGTTGCCGACACCAGGGCAAATATTCCCCACAAACAGGCAAAAAGAGAAAAGCTCCTCCTTGCTCTCTTCGTTAAAAATTTCCCTGACGGATTTAATTGCGGTGACCTATCCCGTTTCAAATTGAGAAACCAATGCTCCATGACTTTCCTCTCTCCGTTTTGTCAACGTAGGCCTGATCTGCCTAAAAGTGCATAAGTATGCCGCGAGTATGTCGGTCGCTCCAATACTCCGCAAGGTGTGCTCAAGTGCATAGATTTCTCACCCCTCATGGGAGGGCGTCTAAGGCCTTGCAATCAGAGATTTCATGCGGGAAAGGTCAACGACCCTACACGGACCTCCGATGGAGGTGTGGGATTCAGTGGACACTTCATTCATCGCGAAGACTGAGCCTGACTTCGTGAAAGGTCCTTCACGTCGACTCAAGGAGCGCTCATCGCGCTGAGGGGATGCGTTGGCTTCCTGATGGAGTACAGCCCGCACCTATAGAGCGACAGCTCATCCTATATATAGATACAGACCGTATTGGAGGACAGGCGAGCCTGTTCGCTCGATGGATTCACCGAGCTGTAATCTTTCAGCGTTCGCGGCCAAAATCCCCAGTGGCCAACGCGAATCGGTACGTTCATTCACTGCCGCAATCCGGTATCTCACACTCGTGTAGAGCGACCAAAGTCGATTGATTGACGATGCATTCATATAAAAGCCGTACATTCATCGAAGTAGTCAGAACTCGAAAGACGTATCATGCGTGTCTTGGAATCACCCTCAAAGACTCCCGCGGAATACGCTCAAGCCCCAAGCCACGCAAACGTTCTTGGTGTAATCAACGCAGACGATCCTCGCCTGCAGCTTACCCAACGTATAGCCGCAAGTGGGAGCCTCGGGCGATCGCGGCTGTTGGTCCGTTTTCTGCAGTACGTCGTAGAAAGGCATGTCAGCAATCGCTCTGACGAGATCACCGAACAGCAGATCGGTGTCCATGTCTTTGGCCGACCGGGAGACTACGATCCGGGCGAAGATAATATTGTTCGAAGCTACGCCCGTACCCTTCGCGATCGCATTCAGAAATATTTTGAAACAGAGGGACTCGAGGAGGAGTTACTCCTCGAAATTCCACGCGGAGGATATGAACCGTTTTTTACTTCGAGATCGAAGGCTCTCGAAGCGGTTCTGGACGGAGTTATCGCATCCTCCGAGCCCAACCTGCTCGTTGTATCCGAAGATTCGGAAGAACCGAATGTACAGGAAACCCCGGTTCCCGCAGGCTCGACAGCCTCTGGCAGAGGGAATTTCCTAAACGGCCTGGAAAAGTTCTTCAACTTTAAGCAACTGCTTACACTTGGCATCGGTGGGATCTTCGGAATCGGCTTAACGCTCCTGATCCTGCGAGGAAATCTCCTGCTGTCTCCTGACCAGGAAGCCACACGTGTTCTATGGCGCCAGCTCTTCAACAAAGATCGAGACACGTTCGTTGTGCCTTCCGACAATGGGCTCGTCATCCTGCAGGGACTGATCCCGAGTCCTCTGCCTCTGAACTCCTATGTCGATGGAAGCTATCGAGCAAAGATTCAATCGGATGACTCCTGGGGAGTAAAGAGACTTTTGATACTTGCCTCGAAACGCTACACCAATGTGACCGACCTGGATTTCGTTGCGCATTTGGCACAGTTCAACGACGTGGTGCCAGAGCACATGATGATTCGCTTTGCTCGCGATCTCCGCATGGACGACCTACGGTCCAGCAATGCAATCCTGCTCGGCTCCATCCAATCGAATCCGTGGGTTCAGCTCTTCCAACCTCAAATGCACTTTCGTTTTCGTTTCGACAGGAATATCGATAAGGAACTCGTCATTACGAACGAGTCTCCCAGGCCAGGAGAAGCCCCGCTCTACACCCACCTTGGCGACCAACATACGTATGGGGTCATCGCATACTTGCCGAATCTCAATGCAACAGATCATGTTCTGATTGTTGCTGGCGTCAATATGGCCGGAACGCAGGCGGCGGGAGCAGTGCTGCTGAATCCCAGCCTCATCGCGCCAACTCTTGAGCGCGCTCGAACCTCACACGGCGATCTTCAGCAATTTGAGCTCCTGATCGAATCCGATAACGTCGCGACCAATGCTTCGATCCCCCACATTGTCGCAGAGCGTATTGGGCCAGTCTCCCAAAGTAGCGAAGGGCGTTAACTCAACGGACGGCCCCTAAATCGCGTACAGGTTCGTGTGGTCCCCAGCTTCCACTGGCTGCTCAGTTATACTCTTCTAACGATCTGATAAAGGGGAGTCAGCCGATTACGCAAGCCGGCAACAGTCGTCTTCCACAAATCGCAGTCAGCGCTATTGTGGACAAGTAAATTGCCCCTCTTGACAAATTTAATTGCCCCTGAACACGGAGTATTCGCATGGCAAAAGGCGTAAATAAGGTATTTCTTCTCGGCAACGTGGGTAAAGACCCCGAGATCCGGGCCACCCCGGGCGGCGTCACCGTCGCAACCTTCTCCCTGGCGACGGCCGAGCGCGCAAAGGATTCAAGCGGCAACTGGGCCGACAAGACCGAGTGGCACAATCTGGTCGCCTTCAACCGCACCGCCGAGATCGTTCGCGACTACGTGAAGAAGGGGACCCAGATCTTCGTCGAGGGCCGCATCCAGACCCGTTCGTGGGACGACAAGACCTCGGGCGAAAAGAAGTATCGTACCGAGATTCTGGTCAACGACCTGAGCCTGCTCGGCGGAGGCGGTGGTGGTGGACGCAGTGAAGGCGCAGCATCGGGCGGAGGCTATTCGCGCTCGAACACTGCCAGCTTCGATCAGCGCACCCCGGCCTCGCAAACCGACTATGCCGACCAGGGCATCACGGACGACGACATTCCCTTCTAAAGGATAAGGAACGCTTCCAATGGAATGTGCTGTCTGCGCCACTCCATTAGCAAGGCATCTTCGTTTCTGCACGAACTGCGGGGCGGCAGCGCCGCCGGAGATACCATGCGCGGCCTGCGGACTTCCGATGGACCGGCAGAAGAGCTTTTGCTCACACTGCGGTTCCAGACAACCTGAATCTTCCATAACCGGGGGAGCCACGGCTACAACAGCCGCTGTTCCCCCGGCTGCTTCTGAGCCCACGAAGCGCTCCCCCCTCTTCGAAGAACCTCAGCTGACCGCCTCCATCCCCACCACCGACGGCATCCGGATGCCCGGAACCGCCCGTCGCACCGTCTGGCTGGTGGCAGCCGCCTTCCTTCTGCTCTACGGCGCCTATCTTGCGCAGGGATGGTACCGGGCGCGACTGGTACAGCGCGCGACCAATCCGCTGGCGGAGGCGGTCTCGGCGCAGGTCGTCGCCGAGCAGGTTCGGCTGGAGCTGTCACGCGACCCCGTCACGGGAAAAGAACCGGTGCATATCGTTGCGGAAGGCGCCGGACTCCTGCTCGAAGGGCAGTGCTCCAGCAAGGCCGCGCGGGCGCTGGTTCGTCAGTATGCCGAAAAAACTGTTGCTGGACGCTTACGCCTGATCGACAATTTGACCGTCGTCTCCCCGCTCCTTTCTGGACATCACAAACTCCGCACGAGTACGAGGTAAGCCGATGTATCTGATCCTGCTTCTATTGGCTGTTATCGCTTTTTTTGTACTGCGTTCCTACAATTCCATGCGGCACCACATGGAAAATCTCAAGGAGAGCCTCTCCAACATTTCCGTCGTCACCAGCAAAAAGGTCAGTCTGATCAATCAGTTGATCGACATCGTGAAGAACTACGCGGAGTCGGAGAAGTTCGTGATGCTGAAGGTCTCTTCCGACACGGTGCAGGGAGTCCAGCAGGCCACCTCTCTCTCAGGAACCGTGATCGCCGACATCGGCAGAACAGCGCAGCGTTTTCCGGAGCTGAAGTCGAACCAGCAGTACAACATGCTGATGGACGCGTTGCAGAGGACCGAGCAGGAAGTTCAGAACGCCCGCACCGCCTACAACCACAACGCCAAGGTCTACAACACGGCACGCACTTCAATCCCGACGGTCTTCTATGCCTCCCCTCTCGGCTTTGGTGAGGCGCAGTACCTCAGCATCAGCACCACCGAAGACCCCGAGATGCGCGTTCAGAAGTCGATGATCTCTGACGACTCCGAGCGTCTGAACGAGCTTCTGGGGAAGGCAGGGCGCAAGGCGATGGACTCCGCGAAGGCGCTCACGGAGCAGGGCAAGGCGCTTGCGGAAAAAGGTGTGACCGCCGTGCAGCAGAAGACCCAGACCGTTCAGGAAGGACTGGTCTGCCCGTCCTGCGGCTCGTCCGCGGCCACAGCAACAACCTTCTGCGGAGACTGCGGAGCGCGCCTCGCTCCGGCAGTCCAGTCGAACTGATCCTTAGAACACAAGCCTCGCGCTGGCTGCGAACGCGTGGTTATACGTATGGAAGCTGGTCGCAGCTGTCTGAAACCCCACGCCGAGCGTAATCCCCAGACGGCTCTGCGTCTCGGTGGGGCGAATCGGAATCCTCCCCACCATCAGCCCCGGAGCCAGAAACACCTGCGTCTTTCCATCGCGCGTGCCTCCGAGGTAGCTGGTCGAGTTGATCTCCAGCTGCGGATAATAGAACTTCCCGACCCTGTACTGCGCGACCGAATTCCAGTGAATCGTCCTGCCGCTGGTCGCTGTCCCCGAGGTCGGCAGTCCTCCCCCGAGCGAGGTCATCAGGTCCAGCCTGCCGAATCCCTTCCCCGCCAGCAGCGTCGGGGTCAGCACCGAGCTGGGCGTGCCGTTCTTGTGACTTCCCGTCGGGATATTCCACGAGAGCGCTGCGCTCACCACATAGTTGCCCTTCTTCTCCGGACGCGACAGGAAGCGGTACTTGCCCAGCAGGGTCATGTCGCCAATGCCGTCCCGTTCGCCGTCGCCGCGCTGCATATAGCCGGGAACGAAGATGTCCACCTGCGTCCTGGCAAAGGGGATCAGGTTGAAGCCCTTGCCTCCCCCCATGTTCCAGTTGCTCGCTCCGGTCGCGGTCTTCTGCCGGATGAAGTCGGCACGGTAGACCTGCGCCAGCATCGGGAACGGAGAGAACATGGGGACCGCCCACTTGGGCTGTTCGGCCTGCGTCTTCGTCGCGCGGGCGCTCCAGTCGGAGGCGAAGTTTCTGAGGAAGGTGCCCTGCGCTTCGGCCACGGTGTTTAGGGCCAGCAGGAGCAGCGGAATGAAAACTCTGTGCAAACAATGACTCCTTCTATCCCGTTGCGTATTTCGATCAGAAAAGAAGAGAAACCACCGGAGTCATAGCCCAGGCTGATAATCAACTGATTCTATCCTGCGGCTTCAGCAGGAGAAAACCCTCCGGCCTTTACTTCGAAGAAACCTGCGCAGGCCGCCAACCAGCTACACTATCTTCATGATCGACGAAACAACCTTCCGGCGCGAATCCGACAGCGCTCTCGAATCCCTGAAGCAGTCCCTCATCCGCGCCGAAGAGCAGAGCGACGCCGAAGAGATTCCCTTCGAGACCGAGGAGAAGAACGGCGTCCTCAACGTCCTCTTCGAGCACGACGGCAGCAAGTTCGTCTTCACCCCGAACACCCCCGTCCGCCAGATATGGATCTCGGCCCTGACCACCAGCTTCAAGCTCGACTGGTCTGAAGAGAGCCACTCCTTTGTGCTTTCGAAGACCGGTGAAGACCTCCAAAACCTCACCCAGAGGCTTCTGCAGGAACACCTCGGCGATTCCTCCATCACGCTCTCGTAGCTCACCGCGACAATCTCCTGCCCGAAAAGGCTGAATGAATCCGCGGGATGTGTCACAATCCCACTATTGAGCCCTGAACAGGAAACATCGCCGGGATTTGCCCCCACCGACTCTCCCAAGGAGACTGCCGCGTCTTCGCCTGCGCATCAGACGCTGTCGGTGGCCATCATCACCCTCAACGAAGAGATCAACCTGGCCCGCACCCTGGCCAGCGTAAAGTTCGCCGACGAGGTCATCGTCGTCGACTCCGGCTCGACCGACCGCACCCTCGAAATCGCCCATGCCGCCGGGGCCAAGGTCGTATCCGAGTCTTGGCAGGGATTCGCCCGCCAGAAAAACTTTGCCATCGAAAAGTGCTCCGGGACATGGATTCTCTCACTCGACGCCGACGAAGAACTCTCCGAAGAGCTGCAGCATGAGATTCTCATCCTGCTGCGCGGCAAGCCGCAAGCCGACGCCTACATGATCCGTCGCCGCAATCTCTTCCTCGAACGTTGGATACGCTTCGGCGGCTACTACCCCGACCCCAAGCTGCGCCTCTTCCGCCGCTACTCCGCGAACTTCGCCCCGCCGGCGCGCTTCACCGAGCGGCCCGTTCACGAGACCATCGCCTTCGACGGCATCCTCGAAACGCTCAACCACGACCTCATCCACCACGCCTACCCCACCATCGAAAGCTACCTCGAGCACATGGACCGCTACAGCACGCTCGGGGCGCAGATCATCGTCGATAAGGGCAAAACCAGCCGCTCGTGGTGGGCCTTCTACTACAACATCGTCATCATCCCCTTCTTCACCTTCCTGTGGAACTACGTCTTCCGGCTCGGCTTTCTCGACGGCCGTGAGGGTCTTCTGCTGCACATGTACCACTCAACGTACACGAGCTGGAAGTACGCGAAGGCCTGGCAAACAACCCGCATCCGATAAGAAAAGGCGCATGTTACAAATGGACGCATGCTCCTGCGCCCAGCTCTCTGCCTTCTACTTGCCACCTCGCTTGCAGCTCCACTCTCGGCCCAATCCAGCGCCCAGTCCAGCGACTCGATCCGTACCGACGATCTCAAGGCCGACATCTACTTCCTCGCCTCGGACGACCTCGCCGGACGCAACTCCGGCAGCCTCGAAGACCACATCGCAACCGACTACATCGCCTCGGAGTTCCTCCGGCTCGGCCTGAAGCCGATGGGCGATAACGGCACCTTCTTCCAGGGCATGAACATCCTCACCGGCCGCGTCGATCCCGAGCACACCACCCTGACCGCAACCGTCAACGGCTCCGACCACAGCTACGCCTTCGGCCAGGACCTCCAGCTCGCCCGCCAGAGCATCCGCAACACGAAGGCCTGCGGCGACGTCGTCTTCGCGGGATACGGCATCAGCGCGCCCGAGTTCGGCTACGACGATCTCACCGGACTCGACCTCAAGGGCAAGGTCGCGCTCGTCTTCCTCCGCGAACCGCAGGCCAACGACCCCAACTCGAAGCTCATGGGAACGCTCGACACCTACCACGCCTTCAACTGGCAGAAGATCGAGGAGCTTCGCAAGCGCGGAGCCGCAGGCATCCTCATCGTGCAGGACCGCGTGCCGCGCCCCGTCAAGCCCATCCCTCCAACCTCGCCGCGCCCCACGGGCGAACCCTCTTACGCTCTCGAAGGCGAGATGTGGGACATCCCCGTCTTTCTACTGAAGCGTGACGCCGCCGACCAGTTGCTCGCCCCTAGCGGCAAGACCACAGACACTCTGCAAGCCTCCATTGACCAGCTGCTGCAGCCCGCGTCCTTCGCGGTCCCCAAAAGCTCCGCCTGCCTTACCAAAACCTTCAACGAAATCCAGACACACAAAGGCCGCAACGTCCTCGCCCTGCTTGCAGGCTCCGATCCGAAGCTCGCCCCCCAGACCATCGTCCTGACCGCGCATCATGACCACATGGGCGTCTCGAACGGCCATATCTACCACGGTGCCGACGACAACGCCTCCGGCATCGCGGGACTTCTCTCCGTTGCCCGCGCCATGACGAAGAACGCGCGACCGAAGCGCAGCGTCCTCTTCCTCGCCTACGACGCAGAAGAACGCATCTTTCTCGGCTCGTACTACTACGTCACGCACCCCGCGGTTCCGCTCAACCGGACTGTCGCCACCATCAACCTCGACATGATCGGACGCAACGAGGATGACGCCAACTGGCCTACTCCCGCGGACCGCAACGTGAACATGGTCAACATACTCGGCACGCGGTATAACCCCGGTCTGCGACGCCTCTTCGATCAGGAAAACCAGCACGAGAGCCTCAAGCTCGACTACAAGATGGACGTCGTCGATCCCGACTCGCTGTGGTCACGCAGCGACCACTTCTGGTTCGCCACCCTGCATATCCCGCAGGTCGAGTTTCAGACCGGACTGCACCCCGATTACCACACCGAAAACGACACCTGGGACCGCATCAACTACCCCAAGCTCACGAAGATCGTCAGCCTCGTCTACCGCTCCATCGACCAGCTTGCAAACTCCTCCGAGATGATTCCCTTCCTTCCCACCGGCAAGTAGCCGCAAAGAAAAACGGCACGCCGATCATTCTTCGGCGTGCCGTTTTCGTTTTAAGCTGATGTCAACTTACCAAGGCAGCGTGTCACCCAGGTGGAAGTATCCGCCGCTCGGGCCATCCGGTCCCAGCGTTGCCAGTTCGACCTCGGTCTTGGCTCCGTCCACAAGCTCCATCGGAGCAGCGTCGGTGCCCATGTCCGTCTTCACCCAGCCAGGATGCGCCGAGTTCACCTTGATGCTGGTTCCCTTCAGCTCATGCGCCAGGTGAATCGTGAAGGCGTTCAGGGCCGACTTGGAGGCGTTATAGGCAAACACCTTCGCCTCGTAGATCGGCGAGCCTTCCGTCGCGTGCAGCAGCAGCGAGCCGAGAATGCTCGACACATTCACGATGCGACCGGCCTCACTCTTCTTCAGCAGAGGCAGCAACGCCTTCGTCACCGCAACCACGGCGAAGAAGTTCGTATCGAAGGTCTTGCGCAGCACCTCCTCCGAGGTCGTCAGTGTGGTGTTCGCCCCAAGACCTTCAAAGCTCACGCCCGCGTTATTCACCAGAATATCGAGCTTGCCGTAGTCTTTTTCGATCAGCGCGGCCACATTCGCAATATCAGTCGCATCGACCACGTCGAGCTTCACCGCGCGGGCATCGATGCCCTCCTGCCCAAGCTGAGCCGCCGCAGCCTCACCCTTGGCCAGATCGCGCGCACCGAGGATCACCGTGATCCCCTTCTGCCCAAGCTGGCGCGCCGTCTCGAAGCCGATTCCCTTGTTCGCGCCGGAGATCAGCGCAACCTTTTTCTCTGTGCTCATCGCTCACCCTCATTCACCGCCCGACACCTCTGCGGCCTTTGTCGGAAGTTTAGAGCTTCAGATGAGCACCGCAGCGAAACGGCTCGCATATTTCTCAGGCAGCGAGTGTTTTTTCATCTCCGTATCAACCACCACGTGCACGGTTTCGCCCTCGCACAGCACCACTCCGTCGGCGCAGCGGATGACCCTGTACCCGAACTTGATGACCGCGCCACGCGCCGCCACCAGCCGAGTCTCTACAATCAGGTCGTCATCGTACCGCGCCGGAGCCTTATATCGAGCCGTGACCCCGACCACCGCAATGCGCAGCCCGTCCTCGCGCTCCATTGTGTTGTAGTCCAGCCCAAGGGTGCGGATAAAGTCCACGCGACCGATCTCGAACCACACCAGGTAGTTCGCGTGATAGACCACGCCCATCTGATCAGTCTCGGCGTAGCGCACCCGCACGCGCGACTCGCTGACCTTCTGTTTGGTTCCGACTCCTTCGCTCATCCTTTCAGTCTACCGAAAAGAGCGGCGGCCACAGAGAAGAGTGAGCGAAGGAGAAAGAGTAGCGACAGGCCCAAAGAGCATTCAAACATCGGTCAGTCAGTTATTTTTCCCAGACCGGCTTCCGTTTCTCCAGAAAGGCTGCGACTCCCTCGTGGAAGTCGTGCATCGCCCGAACCTCGGCGTTCGCCGTAAGAGCATGAGCCAATGCCGTGTCGAGCCACGCCCGATTCTGCGTCGCCAACAGGCGCTTGGTCGCGGCCACCACCTGCGGACTGCTCGCCTTCAGGCTCTGCGCCAGCGCCTCCACGCGCCCGGCAAGCTCTTCCGCCGGAACCACCTCGTTGACCAGCCCCAGCCGCTCCGCCTCTTCGGAAGAGAACAGCCTCGCGCTCAGAAGGAGGTCCCGCGCCCGCTTGTCGCCCACCTGCAGCACCAGAAACGCCGAAACCAGCGCCGGAATGAACCCGATCTTCGCCTCGGTGTAACCGAACTTCACTCCCGGAGCTGCCAGAGTGAAGTCGCAGATCGTAGCCAGAGCCGTGCCGCCAGCAATCGCCGGTCCCTGTACCATCGCAATCGTCGGCTTGGGCAGCTCGTACAGCGTGCGGACCAGCCGCGTCAGACGCTCGGCGTCGGCCACGTGCTCGGTCTGCGACTTCTGCTCCACCGCTTTCAGGTGAACCAGATCCAGCCCCGCGCAGAACGCCTCTCCCGCGCCGGTCAGCACTACCACCCGGCAATGACCTTCCGCCGCCTTCTCCAATGCGGAGATCAGCTCCTCCTGCATCTCGGGAGTCATCGCATTGCGGTGCTCCGGCCGGTTCAACATAATCGTTCGTATGCCGTCTTCTTCCGTTACCAGAATCGTCTTGTAGCTCATTCGCTCCCCGTTGCTGTTACCGCACCGAATGCTATCGCAATGCGGGCCCGACTGCACCCGCAACGCAGGCCTACTGCACTTTTGCTCCGTACTTCCGCGCAATCTCCGCGCTCGCGGCCTGGATGGCCTCCAGTGGCCCGATCTCAGGGACCTCCGCTCCCAACGCCCGTAACTCCTCCAACACCGTCTCGGTCGCAAGGTTGCTCACCAGAACATCCTGAGCAAACGGACAGCCTCCCAGACCGCCAATCGCCGCATCGAACCGCCTGCACCCGGCGTTGTACGCAGACCTCACCAGCTCCTTCGCGTTGTCGTACCGCGCATGAAGATGCACTCCCACCTCAATGCCGTCATGCACCGCCATCACATCGCTCACCAGGTCCGAGACCAGCTTCGGAGTCGCCACCCCGGCCGTATCGGCCAGCACCACCTGCGTCACGCCCGAGTCGATCAGCAGGTCGCACGCATCCACGACCTCGTCGATCGACCACGCATCGCCAAAGGGATTTCCGAAGGCCATCGCCAGGTACGCCACGACCTCCAGCCCCGCCTTGTAGGCCACCGTCCCCACCTGCTCCAGGGCATCCAGAGCCTCCTCGGGCGTCTGACTCTGGTTCGTCTTCAGAAACTCCGGCGAGATCGAATAAGGAAACGCAAGAGTCCGCACAGCGTCGGTTTTGATTGCCCGCTCCGCTCCCTTGGCATTGACGACCAGCCCGATAATCTCGGCATCGCCGATGGGGTCGAGATACTCCAACACCTTCTCCGAGTCCGTCATCTGCGGCACCGCCGCTGCCGAAACAAAGCTCACCGCATCGATATGCCGGAACCCAGCCGCGATCAACAGCCGCAAGTAATCTGCCTTCAGCTCCGCGGGAATATGCAGCGGCAGCCCCTGCCATGCGTCGCGCGGACTTTCAATAATCTTGACCAATCTCTACTCCCGCCCCGGCTGCAAGCCGTCCTTTTGAGTCGCAGCCGAAGAATCCTCGTTTTTTTGCAGGATGTCCGTGCCCTGCACCTCATCCTCATTTCATGATCGCACCACGCCCGCGAAGTGTACCCTGTGATCCGGGAGGAACGATGAAGATTCACCGCACCCTGATTCACCTGCTTCTGCTCTCTTGCGCTCTCCTGCGCCCCGCTGCTCTCACAGCGCAAGCCCCCCACTCCCCCTCGGAGATCGACCAATCCATCTCCGCCAACATCGGCGACCCAGCGGCGTTCCACAGCTTTTTCACAACACTCCAGCAGTCCGTCGCCAAACACGACGCCTCCACCGTGGCCTCGCTGGTCAGCTATCCCATCGCCATCGATCCCCACACGAAACGCGCCCGGACCATCCGCACCCCGGAAGATTTCATCGCCCGCTACGACGGCATCGTCACGCCCCACATCGCCGAGGTCATCACAAAGCAGAAGTATGAAGACCTCTTCGTCAACTACCAGGGAGCCATGCTCGGCTCCGGTGAGGTCTGGATCGCCGGAATCTGCCGCGACAAAGCCTGCAAAACGGTCGATATCAGGATCAGGACCATCCAGAACACCACCGGCAAATAAGCCTGCACTATCATCGGGCTGAATGCTCACCCTCACGCCACAAGACGCCCTCCTCGTCATCGACGTCCAGAACGACTTCTGCCCCGGCGGCTCGCTTGCGGTCACCGACGGAGACCAGGTCGTCCCCCTCATCAACCGCCTCGCTGCGCACTTCGAGCACGTCCTCTGCACGCAGGACTGGCACCCTGCCGGACACATCTCCTTCGCCTCCGCGCACCCCGGCACGCAGCCCTTCACCACCATCGAGGTCGCCTACGGCCCACAGACCCTCTGGCCCGACCACTGCGTTCAGGGAACCCCCGGAGCCGACCTCCACCCCGGCCTCCACCTCCCTCACGCCGAGCTGATCCTCCGCAAGGGCTTCCGCCGCGAGATCGACAGCTACTCCGCCTTCCTCGAAGACGACCACGCCACCCCGACCGGACTCGCCAGCTACCTGCGCGAGCGCGGCCTGAAGCGCCTCTTTATTTGCGGACTGGCCTACGATTTCTGCGTGCGAGCCTCGGCCATCGACGGAACGGAGGCAGGATTCGAGTGCATCGTCATCGAAGATGCGACGCGGGCAGTGGACCTGCCCGGATCGGTGGAAGAAACGCAAAGAGTTCTGCGGTCTTCTCATGTCGCTCACATTTTCTCTTCAGATATCTAAGGAGTCATTCTGTCGGACGTTCCAACCATTTTCGTTTGCTCATCCAAACAAAACTACACGGGCCAGAAATGAGCGCCACAATTGATGCAACAGGAAGCCCTAAGAAGAAACCACCCATCCCTCCCTGTCCATCATGCGGTGCAGTGTGCATGTCATAGAGCAGCAGTGGCACAAAGATAACTAAGAAGACCGCCACAAATGTTATGACCATCACAATGATCGCCATAATCCCCCTGATGACGGTTGCATCCTTCATAGCCCCAACTCCTCCGCCCTCTCCTGCATCGCCCTCAAACAGTTCCCCAAGTGCTCCTCCAGAGGAATCCCCAACAGTTCCGCGCCTCCAGTAATATCCTCGCGCTTCACCGCACGGGCGAAGGCCTTGTCCTTCATCTTCTTTTTCACCCCGGCGACCTCCACATCGAGGATCGACTTCGTAGGCTTCACCAGCGCGCACGCCGTCAGAAACCCCGCCAGCTCATCGCAGGCAAACAGCGCCCGGTCGAGGTGCGACTCCCTCGGCGTCCCCGAGTAGTCCGCATGCGCCAGAATCGCGTGCAGCATCGGCTCCGGCCATCCCTTCTCACGCAGAAACGCAACCCCGACAAACGGATGCTCCTCGAGCGATGGATGCCGCTCATAGTCCATATCGTGCAGGAGCCCCGCGCAGGCATACTGCTCGGAAAAGGCCTCGGCTTCCGTGCCACTCAGGCTAAGCCGCTCCGCCTCGCGCCGTCCATACGACTCCGTACAAACCGCGACCGCCATCCCGTGCTTACGAAGCGACTCTCCCTGCGTCCATTCCTTCAGCAACGCCATCGCGTCGTCCCGTCCAAAGCCCATGCTTCCCTCCCTGCATCACACAAGCCGTGAGACTCCAAGTTACTACTTTGGTTCTCTTCCGGGTTTTTCGGGTATTTTACTAAGAACTGGCGGTTTTCCTCTTGACTCTCAAGGAACCCCGGTGTCACTCTAGGCACATCGCATTGTCCGTTATCGGACGTGCGCTGCGGTTTCCTTGCTCTGGGTCCGCCCGCGTCAAAACAACTTATGGCAACCATGATGGCATCCGTCGAACAGCGCGAAGTTCTGCGTTGCGACCACTGCAGCCTGGTACAGTTCCGCACGGCGAACTCGCTGTGCCGCCGCTGCCACAAATCGCTCGAGGTCGAAGAGCCTGAGCCGGCACCAGCCCCGCTGTCCATCGTTCCGCAAGCCGCTGCATCCACCGATGGCCTGCAGGTCGCAAGCGCCGTGAAGGAACTTCGTCACGTTCGCAACCTGTCGCAGCGTCAGCTTGCAGCGCGCATGAACGTGCCCCGCACCTACATCTCAAAGATCGAGAACGGGAAGGCCATGCCGACCCTCTCCTCGCTCGACCGCCTGGCCAGGGCCCTGCAGGTGGATATCTCTACCCTTCTGCGCGACCCCAGCACCCGGCACCGCGACGAGGCCGCCGTCCTGATGACGGACCCCTTCCTCGCCGAGATCGCCGCGTACACCTCGCAGCTCGACGCCCTGCAGCGTTCCATCTTCCTGAACCATGTCCGCGAGCTCGCCGCGGGCCGCCGCCGCTCGGCGTAACAGGAAACGCTGGAAGTTGCCAGGTAGTCTGCTGTCACCACTCCTTTGAAGTGCCGCGCTGTATCGCGAACAAAACGCGGAACGACGCGGCACCCTCCGTTTTGCTTCCCTTTCTCTGCCTCGTCTGCAAGTCGTCGCTTCGTTGCGCCACGCATCCCGGTGTGCTAGCGTCATGCTTTGAGAGGTAGTTTTGTCGTCTAATTTGCCCAGCCGCGTGCACGAGCTTTCCGCCGAGGAACAGAACATTTACCGGCAGCTCGATCCGTCCCGCATCCCCCAGCACATCGCCATCATTATGGATGGCAACGGGCGCTGGGCAGGCAAGCGTGCGCTGAAGCGCTTCCTCGGCCATCAGCAGGGAGCCGAGAGCGTTCAGTACGTCGTCGAGACCGCATCGCGCATCAATCTTCCCTGGCTGACCCTCTACGCCTTTTCGCTCGAAAACAACCTCCGCCGCCCCAAGTCCGAGGTCAGCTTCCTGATGAAGCTGCTGAAGAACTACCTGATCGGCAACGTCAAGCGGATGAACGACAACAACGTCCGCATGGCCTACATCGGCCGCACCTACGACCTCCCGCAGGAGGTTCAGGAGACGATGCAGTGGGCGATGGAGTCCACGGCGAAGAACACCGGCACCACCCTCACCCTCGCGCTCAACTACGGAGCGCGCTCCGAGATCGTCGACGCCGTCCGCCGCATTCTGACCGACCTGACCACCGAGGCTCACAGCCGCGGCTGTTCGGTCGAAGACATCCTCGGCGCAGGCGCGCTCGATTCGCTCGACGAGTCCACGATCTCCCGCGCTCTCTACACCGCGCACATGCCCGACCCAGACCTGATCGTCCGCACCTCGGGCGAGCAGCGCATCTCCAACTTCCTGCTCTGGCAGATCGCCTACTCGGAGATTTACATCACCGACCGGCTCTGGCCTGACTTCCGCGGCCCCCACCTGCTCGAGGCCATCGCGGACTACCAGCGCCGCGAGCGCCGTTTCGGTGGACTCTCCGACAGCTCCGACGAGAAGATCGACTCTCTCCAGCCCGTCTCCGAGCTGGAAACCGAGATCGCCTCCGAGCTGCTTCCTCCGCGCGAGCTTAGCCGGCGTTAGCCGGAAGCTGCTTCAGCTGCTGGATAAAGGCCGCCAGCGCCGGGCGAATCTCCGCGAAGAGCGGATCGTTGCGATGCATCAGCGCAACCTCTCCAAAGAGCTTCAACCCCACTCCGAGCGAAGCGACCGTTCCGGCTGCCATCGGCAGCTTCTCTTCAAGCCGGTTCACGATGGCGAGAATGTCGTCGTGATTGGAGGCATAGAAGCTGAGGCTCTGCCCATCGGCCGCCTCGCCCTTTGCATCGGTCAGTTTTTCGACTGTAATCCGGTACCGGTACATATCAGATCCTCTCAATCTGCTTGGCGGCGTTGTCGATAATGTCGGTCACGGCGTGAATCTGCTCCGTCGTCAACGACCCCATCTTCATGCGCAGCGCCATGCGAAGGTTCTCGATCGCCCGCTCGATCTGCTGCGGACGCTGGCTCGCAAACTCGGCACGTCGGCTGTCCATCATGGCGAAGATCGCGTCCACCGTGGCCTTGTTCTCGGCCAGGGCCTTCGCGCCCTCCGGGGTGATGGTGTAGAGCTTCCGCGTGCCTTCGGTAACGACGCTCGCGTAGCCCATCTCCTCCAGCATGGTCAGCATGGGATAGACCACGCCGGGGCTAGGGGCATAGTTTCCGCCCAGCCGCTCCTGGATCGACTTGATGATCTCGTAGCCGTAGCTCGGTTTCTCCGAGATAAGCTGCAGGATCACGTATCGCAGATCGCCGGAGGCGAACATGCGGCCATCGCCGCGCCAGCGTCCTCGGAAACCGCCGTGGCGTCCTTGGCCGAAGCCTCCGAAGTTGCCGCCGAACCTTTCGTGGCGCTGGTGACGATCATGATGTCCTCCGCGAATATCGTCCCGTCCGCGAAAGCCTTTGAAATTTTCATAAAACATAAGAACTACCTCCTGATGCTACAAACCATATCAAGATATATCTTGATATGTAAAGATAATTATTTTCCTCTTCCATTTTCAGCCAGATAGCTGGAGATATACTGAGTTGGCCCAATGAAGCGAATCCTTACCGCAATCGTCCTCATCCTCGTCGTCTTTGCCCTGTTCTTCTACGGTCAGCTCTGGATGATCACGCTTGCCTCCGCGCTCGTCGCCGAGCTGGCGGCCTACGAGTACCTCAAGCTCGCCGCCGTCGGAGCCGAGGCTCATGGAGCGCACCTCCGCATTCCCTTCTGGTGGATGGCCCTCGGCACAGCCCTGGCGTTCGTCGTCACGCTGCCCAACTTCCCGGTCGAGGCTCAGCTCCCGGTCCTCAGCGCGATCACCCTTATCCTCTTTGCCTGGAATGGCTTCCGCGCTCCGCTGGCGCAGGTTCTGCCGGACACGGCGCAGGGGCTCTTCGGCCTGTTCTGGATCGCCTACCCGCTCACCCTCGTCCCCATGCTCTGGAAGCAGGAGGACGGCACGGCCCTCATCGTCTTCCTGATGGTCTGCGTCTGGTCCGGCGACATCGCCGCACTGTACGTCGGCAAAGCCATTGGTCGCCACAAGATGGCCCCGCGCCTCAGCCCCGGTAAGACCTGGGAGGGAGCCGTCGCCTCGATCTTCGGCAGTATCGCCGCCGCAGGTCTGGTCCTCTGGGCCAGCGATTCGCTCGCCGCCCGCGGCAACCTGACCATGCACATCGCCGAGCCCATCTGGCAGACCCTTGTGCTCGCAGCCATCGTGAACATCGCGGCGCAACTGGGCGACCTGCTCGAATCGGCGATCAAGCGTGGCGCAGGAGTGAAGGACTCCGGCAATATGCTCCCCGGACACGGCGGCATCCTCGACCGCATCGACGCCCTGCTGGTGGCCGCGCCGGTGCTATGGTTCTTCCTTCTGCTGAAGGATTACCTCGGCTTCGGACGCTTCTAGTCACAGCCCCACCACTACTTTTTAACTTGTCATTCCGTAGCGAAGCGAAGGAATCTGCTTCTCCGCTTTTCGCATCCCGGCACAGCAGCTCGAGTGCCCCATTCTTCGGTGCAGCTTTTCCGCGACAAAGGGTGGGATGAATCCCGTTCACACCTGCGCGTTTTTCTTTCCGGTACGAACATCCCGCATCCCACCCTTTGCGATAAAACTGCAAAGGATGGGGCACCCGATCCTCCTCCCCTCGCTCAATCTGAGAAAATAGAAGTCGTGAAAAAGCTCGCCATACTCGGCTCGACCGGCTCTATCGGCACCTCGACCCTCTCCATCTGCGAATCCTTCCCCGACCGTTACCTCCCTATCGCGCTGGCCGCTGGCCGCAACGTTGACGTTGCCTTTGCCCAGTGCGTCCGCTGGCGCCCACAGGTCATCTCCATCGCGACCGAGGAGCTTGCCGCCGACCTTCAGCAGCGCCTCGCCGCCGCAGGTGTCACCGGCATCGAGATCGTCTATGGAACCGAAGGAACCGTTCAGGTGGCCACGCTCCCCGAGGTCGATTTCGTCGTCTCGGCCATCGTCGGGGTTGCCGGAATGGACGCTACCTACGCGGCCATCAAGGCGGGCAAGACCATCGGCCTCGCCAACAAGGAGTGCCTCGTCGCCGCCGGTGAGCTGATTATCGCCGCAGCGAAGGAGCACAACGTCGCCCTCCTCCCCATCGACTCCGAGCACAACGCCGTCCACCAGTGCATGAGGGGTGGCGAGGCCCGCGAGGTCCGCCAGATCTGGCTCACGGCCTCCGGAGGCCCCTTCCGCAACACCCCGCTGGCCGACTTCGAGCACATCACCCCCGCGCAGGCCCTCAAGCACCCTACCTGGGTCATGGGTCAGCGCATCACCATCGACTCCGCCACGATGATGAATAAGGGCTTCGAGGTCATCGAGGCCTGCCGCCTCTTCTCGCTGCCTCCAGCACAGGTCCGCACCACGATCCACCCGCAGTCGACCGTTCACTCGATGGTGGAGTTCATCGACGGCAGCATCCTCGCGCAGATCTCCGTGACCGACATGCGGCTGCCCATCCTCTACGCCCTCGCCTACCCCGAGCGCGTGGACTCCGTCGCGGCCCCGGAGCTCCAGTTCGACCTTACCTCGTTGAGCCATCTGGACTTCTCCGTTCCCAACCTTGACCGCTTCCCCTGCCTCCGCCTGGCCTACGAGGCCGCCGAAACCGGCGGCGAGGCCTGCATCGCCCTCAACGCAGCCGACGAGATCGCCGTCGCGGCATTCCTCGAAGGTCACATTCCCTTCCTGGGCATCCCGCGTACAATAGAGAAGGTGCTGCAACAAACCTCAGGCCGTCGTCCTTCGTCTATCAAAGAAGTGCTCGAAGCCGATCTTGCGGCGCGAGCGTGTGCCCGTGATGTAATCGCCACCCACTACTCAGGCGTTCTCCGCTAGCCGCACCGATTTTCCGAGCGAGGTTTTCACTCTCCCATGTCCACCATCATTCAATTAGGTATCGTGCTCGGCATCATGGTCCTCGTGCACGAGTTCGGCCACTTCGCCGTCGCCAAGCTCTGCGGCATCCGCGTCGAGACCTTCTCCATCGGCTTCGGCAAGCGCCTCTTCGGCTTCCGCAAGGGCGACACCGACTACCGCGTCTCGATCCTGCCCCTTGGCGGCTACGTCAAGATGTCCGGCGACAACCCCGGCGAGGCCCCCAACGACCCCGGCGACTTCAACGCGCATCCCCGCTGGCAGCGCATCCTCGTCGCCCTGGCCGGACCGTTCGCTAACTTCATCCTCGCCATCGGTCTGATGACCGGCGTTTCGATGCTGCACAACGAGGTGCAGGAGTACATCTCCAGCCCCGCCTGGACCGACTACATCCCGGCCAGCACGGCGGCCGCGCGCACCGGCATCCACTCCGGCGACCTCATCGTTCACTACGACACCGTCGAGAACCCCACCTGGGACCAGGTCGCTATCCGCTCGCTGCTCAACATCAACCAGACCGTGTCCTTCTCCTTCGTCCACGACGGTCAGCGCACCGACACGAAGCTCTTCGTCGAGGCCAAGGAAGGCCCCGACAGCTTCTCGCTCGATCGCCTCGGACTGATCCCGAAGATGCAGAACGTCCCCGTGCAGGTCGATGCGCTTGAGCCGAACATGCCCGCCCAGCGCGCCGGACTTCAACCGGGCGACCAGATTGCCACCATCGACGGATTGCAGCTTCACTCCGTCCCGGCGCTGCTCTCGTACCTTCAGGATCAGGCTGGCAAACCCGCTGCCCTCACGGTTCTTCGCAAGGGCCAGAGCCTTCCCATCCAGATCACCCCTGAGCTGGCCGAGGTCGGCGACGGAACCAAGGACTATCGCCTTGGTTTCCACCCTGTCCAGCCCCCGGTCAAGATCGAGCGTCTTCCCTTCAGCAAGGCCGTCGTCGCCTCGTGGGAGTACAACAAGAAGGGTTCGCTGCTGATCGTCGAAGTCCTCAAGCGGATGTTCACCCGCCAGGTTTCGGTGCGGTCGCTCTCCGGCCCCATCGGCATCGGCCAGCAGATTCACCAGGCCGCTTCAATGCCCGGCTGGATGCCCCTGATCGGCCTGATGGCGTACATCTCGCTGAACCTGGGCATCTTCAACCTGCTGCCCATCCCGATCCTCGACGGCGGAATGATCGTCTTCCTGCTGGTCGAATCCGTCCTGCGCCGCGACCTCAACCAGCAGCTCAAGGAGCGCGTCTACCAGGTCGCCTTCGTGTGCATCCTGGTCTTTGCCGCGATGGTCATCTTCAACGACATCAGCAAGCTCGACCTGTTTACCAAGGTCAAGCCCTAACGCACATTCCTATCCTGTACGAAGGCGGCAGGCTCTCAGCCCGCCGCCTTTCGCTTTTAAGAACACTCTCACTCGACGAAGAGGCTAATCATCCTCGCCGCTCACGCGCCCCCGGCTTCCGGGTAGATTGGGAGCTGGCTGCTCCGAGCGACCCCATCTCGTCTTGCTCATCGTGATGAGCGAAATAAGGATCAGCAGAACTACGACGACACCACCCCACAGGACAGGATTCATCGCGCTCCTCCTATTCGTTCTGAGGTCCTGCGCACTCTTTAAGGTTGCCCCTCCCTGTTATCTCTCCCGGGTTTTATCCACAGGGCCGCAAAGTTATGCACAGGGAGAGACATCCTTCCAGAAACCCTCATTGCAATCAGGACACTTATCCCTTGCGCTCATGGGCGCGTCAAGTGCATCTCTCTCGATCCAAACAAGGGCCGCGCACCAATCAGGGCCACGCATTGCTGTCATGTCACATATTTCGAGAGGAACGACCTATGAAATCCCCATTCGGCTATCTCTGCCTCGCCGCTCTTCTAAGCATTGGCGCGGGTCAACTTCATGCAGCTCCGATTCCCGCAGGCTGGACCTGCGTTGGTACCTGCGGCACTCTTGGCGCCGATGGCGTAGTTTCGCTGTCGCCCCTCGGCAATCCCTACCAATACGTCACCACCGCGGGCGGCCCCACGGGTGCTGGCGCCCTTCCCTCGGGCCCGCTGGGCAGTGAAACCAACGGTTCCACACTTTCCACCAGCATCTTTACCGCCACCGCCGGAACCGAGCTGAACTTCTACTTCAACTACGTCACCTCCGACGGAGCCGGTTATGCCGACTACGCGTGGGCCGCTCTCTTCGACTCCTCCAACAACCCCGTCTCCCTGCTCTTCACCGCACGCACCCTGCCCAGCGGAACCATCGTTCCCGGCAACGGGATGCCTGATCCCAACGCGACCCTGGCCCCTGCCTCCGTTCCCATCATCGGAGGAGGCCCCGTCTGGTCGCCTCTAGGGAGCGATTCCGGTCGATGCTATGACGCGGGCTGCGGATATACCGGCTGGATCAACTCCAACTACATCATCCCCGACGCAGGGGATTATTACCTGAAGGTGGGAGTCGTCAACTGGATCGATCAACTCTACGCCTCCGGCCTCGCCCTCGACGGCGTGACCGTGGACGGAGTGCCGATCAACCCGACCTCACCCGTTCCCGAGCCTTCGACCTTCCTGCTGCTCGGCTCCGGCATGGCCGGCGCTGTCAGCATGATGCGGCGCAGGATCTTCAACCGCTAATCTGCGCAGCCCCTCGCAGGGAGAGGACAACCAGCCTCTCCCGCGAGTTCTGCTGGCTGTCTCAAGCGCATCGTCGAGCGCGCTCTCTCCGGCAGATTTACAATCGATCCTGTCATGGCAAAAGCACTCTTCTGTCCGACCTGCCGCGAGGTTGTCCTCGCCACCAACGAGTATTTCCCATTCTGCAGCGACCGCTGCCGCCTGATCGACCTCGGCAAGTGGGCCTCGGGCGACTACAAGATTTCGTCTCCCATTCAAGACCCCGACCTTCTCGAAGAACTCGCGAGCTCGCAGCGCAACAAGCCCTCCGAGGACGACCAGGACTAGTGGCGAACTCCAACGTTCAGATTCACCCCCCGTCGGAGAAAAAGACCCTCTGGGCGTGGATGCTCGGAACCTTCTTCGGAGCGGGCCTGCTCAAACCCGGTCCCGGAACCTATGGCTCCGTCGCCGCGCTGCTGCTCTGGTACGGTGCCGCGCACGCGCTCGCGCCGACGCCCCTCTCGCTTGCCGTAGGAACCACCATCGCGGCTATCGTCATCACTCTCATCGGCATTCCGTCTGCCACCATCGTTGCGCGCGAGTCCGGACGCGAAGACCCCGGACACGTCGTCATCGACGAGGCCGCCGGGCAGCTGATCGCCCTGATCGCCGTCGCTCCCGACTGGCGTCACGCCGCACTCTCGCTGCTTCTCTTCCGCGCCTTCGACATCACGAAGCCGCCACCGATCCGCCAGCTTGAGCGCCTCCCTGAAGGCACCGGCATCATGATGGACGACGTCGCAGCGGGTGTACTGGCGCTCATCTGCGCGCAGCTGATCGGACTCTTCTTCTAAGAGCTTGAACGCCCTCCTTGTCTTGCCTCCTCCATCGTTCTACCCTTGAGGTCGGATGAGCTTCTTCCACCCAACTTCGCTGCACGCCCCACAGCTGAACTACGCGCTTCCCTCCGCAGCCATGCCCGGAGGTGAGATTGAGCTTCACGGCTCCCACCTTGAACCCGCGAGCAGCCGTCTGCCCCACGCCACCATCGGCGACACCTTCGCCTCCGTCACCATGAGTCGCTCCGACCGCGCCACCGTCCTCGTCCCCGAGGGCAGCATCTCCGGCGACCTCATCCTGCACCGTGGCGGCGAGATCTCCAACCCGCTCCACGTCCGCATCGCCGTCCCGATGGCCGAGAACCTCCACCCCGTCTCCAACCCGACGGTCGACGCCAATGGGCAGGTCTTCACCACGCTCTCCGGCTCACGAGGCCAGGCGACTCCCGTCTCCATCTTTTGCATCCAGCGCGACTTCCAGATGGTCCCCTTCGTTCGCGAGCTGATGAACCCCACCGGCCTCGCCTTCGACCGCGACGGCTATCTCTACGCCAGCTCGCGAGCTGAAGGAACCGTCTACCGCATCTCGCCCGAGGGAGCCATCTCCACCTACGCCGAAGGCATGGGCATTGCCACCGGCATCGCCTTCGACGCCGAGGGCAACCTCTACGTCGGCGACCGCTCCGGCACCATCTTCAAGATCAACCCCAGCCGCGAGATCTTCGTCTTCGCCACGCTCGAGCCATCCATCGCGGCCTACCACCTCGCCTTCAACGCTGCGGGAACACTCTTCGTCACCGGACCCACCACCTCCTCCAACCAGGCCATCCACGCCATCGACCGCGACGGCAACACCTCGGTCTTCTACCAGGGGCTGGGACGAGCGCAGGGCATGGCCTTCGACGTCGACGATAACCTCTACATCGCCGCCAGCCTGCGCGGACAACGCGGCGTCGTCCGCATCACGCCCCGCCGCGAGGCCTCGTTCGTGCTCTCGGGCAGCAACCTCGTCGGACTTGCCTTTGTCGAAGACGGCTGCGCGGTCCTCGCCACACGAGACTCCCTGTACCACGTCGCGCTCGACGTCGAAGGCCGCTCCCTGGTTGGCTGAAGCCCTGCTTTCTGGCTTATTGCCTTTGCGCTCATGTACATTTATCTCCGCATGGCATCTGCGGACTCCGGGCGTTCCCGGTTCCTTTGTTTCAAAGCCCGAACAAACTCCGAGGAGAAAAAGAAGTGATTACCCGACGCGAATTTCTCGACACACTCGCCGTCACGGCGGCCGGGGCGGCCGTCAGCACCAGCGCAAAGAGCTACGCCCAGATCGTGGGCTCCAATGACCGCGTCAGCTTCGCTACCATCGGGCTCAACAGCCGCGCTTATGCTCACCTCTCCTCGCTGAAGGCCAACGAGAAGACCGCCCGCATCACCCACGTCTGCGACGTCGACACGCCCATCCTCGACAAGTTCTCCGCGGCCGCCGAAAAGACCCTCGGCTACAAGCCTGCTTCCGACAAGGATTTCCGCAAGGTGCTTGCGTCGAAGGACGTGGACGCCGTCACCATCGCCACGCCCGACCACTGGCACGCCCCGATGGCTATCGCCGCACTCGAGGCAGGCAAGCATGTTTACGTCGAGAAGCCCTGCAGCCACAATCCCGCCGAGGGCGAGATGCTGGTCGCCGCGCGCAACAAGTACAAGAAGCTCGTGCAGATGGGAAGCCAGCAGCGCTCCTCCCCGCACACCATCGAGGTCGTCGGCAAGATCAACGAAGGCCTGATCGGTCGCCCGTACTACGCGAAAGCCTGGTACAGCAACACGCGCAAGTCCATCGGAACCGGCAAGCCCGTCGCCGTCCCGGCTACGCTCGACTGGGATCTCTGGCAGGGTCCAGCCCCGCGCAAGGCCTACATGGACAACTACCACCCCTACAACTGGCACTGGTTCAAGCACTGGGGCACGGGCGAGACGCTCAACAACGGCACACACGAGATCGATGTCTGCCGCTGGGCACTCGGCGTTGGTTTCCCCAAGCACATCTCCTCTTCGGGAGGACGCTATCAGTTCAAGGATGACTGGCAGTTCTACGACACGCTCGTCACCAGCTTCGAGTACGACGACAAGATCATCTCGTGGGAGGGCAAGTGCTGCCAGGGGATGAAATTCTATGACCGTGACCGTGGCTCGGCCATCATGGGAACCACCGGAACCGTCGTCGTCGATCGCGGCGGCTACGAGATCTATGACCTGAAGGGCACGAAGACCAGCGAGGTCAAGGCTGAGAAGTCCTCCGCCTCCGCTGATCTGGTCGGAGCCGACTCCATGACCGACCGCCACTTCGCCAACCTCATCGCGGGCATTCGCTCCGGCGAGAGGCTCAACGCGCCCATCGAGGTCGGCAACGTCGCGGTGACGATGCTGCAACTCTCGAACGTTGCATGGGAGTTGAACCGCGGACTCAATCTCAACCCCGAGAACGGCCACATCGTCAACGACGCCGAGGCGATGAAATCCTGGGGACGCGAGTACGAAAAGGGCTGGGCTCCGAAGGTCTAACGACTACTCTTCTTACCGCAAAGGGAGGAGCCAAAGGCTCCTCCCTTTGCTATTTCACCACTGTCTCTTCTCCCTCGGGTCGTTCGCGAAACTCTTATGATAAAAAGAGAGGTCGCCGCATCTAAAGCCTTGTGTCTACACAGACGCGAGAGGACGAACCCGCAACATGATCGCTGAAATCATCGCCGCCGGCTCCGAGATGCTTACTCCGCACCGGCAGGACACCAACTCTCTCTTTCTCACCGCGCAGCTTAACGACCTCGGTGTCGAGGTCGCCTTCAAGACCATCGTCGGCGACAACATCGACCACCTCACCGGAGCCGCCCGCACCGCCCTCTCCCGCGCCGACATCGTCATCTTCTCCGGAGGCCTCGGCCCCACCGAGGACGACCTCACCCGCGAGGCCGCAGCCGCCGCGCTTGGACTCGAAATCCGCCGCGACGGCGATCTTCTCGCCGCGCTCTACAAGCGCTTCGCCGCGCGCCAGATGACGATGCCGCCCAACAACGCGAAGCAGGCTGACATTCTCGAAGGCGCGACCGTCCTCGCGAACCCCAACGGCAGCGCGCCCGGCCAGCTGCTCGACACCGTCGTCGACGGCTACCGCAAGGTCGTCATCCTTCTCCCCGGCCCGCCCCGCGAGCTGAAGCCGCTCTTCACCGAGGTCGTCAAGCCTCTGCTCGCAGCAACCCTTCCGCCGCGCTACCTGGCCCGCCGCGTCCTCCGCATGCCGCTCATCCCCGAGTCACACGTCGACGCCCGCACCGCGCCCATCTATCGCGAGTACACCGACATCCAGACCACCATCCTCGCCGGTCATGGAGAGATCCAGCTTCACTTCGTCTCCTCCAAGACCACCCTCTTCGAGGCGCAGGCACGCGTAGACGAGCTGACCAGCCGCATCGAGGCCGAGATGCAGGACGCCATCTACTCCTCGCAGGGCGAGAGCCTCGAAGAGGTCGTGCTCCTCATGCTGGAGATGCGCCACCTCACACTCGCCGCCGCCGAAAGCTGCACCGGCGGACTGCTCGCACAGCGCCTCACCGCCGTCCCCAACAGCTCGCGCGCCTTCGTCGGAGGAGCCGTCGTCTACACTCCCGAGCTGAAGACCCTCTTCGCCGACGTGCCGGAGGAGATCATCGAGACCTACGGAGCCGTCAGCCCCGAGGTCGCCCGCGCTCTCGCCGAGGGCATCCGCTCTCGCACCGGGGCTACCTTTGGAATCGCCACGACCGGCATCGCCGGTCCCACCGCAGGCACGGGCCTCGACGCTGACAAGCCCATCGGACTCGTCTACATCGGTCTCTCCGATGGTCGCGAGACGCGGGTCAAAGAGCTGCACCTCAACGGCGACCGCGACTACGTCCGCTGGTGGGCCTCGCAGCACGCGCTCGAACTTATACGACAGACGCTGCTTACGAATCTTTAATGCACCCGGAGAGTTCCACAGCGCGTCTTTCCTTCTGCAAGGCTTTCGCTTGATAGACTTGAAGATGGAACCTCCATGTCACCCTGGCTGCTCTCCATTTCGATTGCATACCTTCTCGGTTCCATCCCGTTCGGCTACCTGCTCGTCCTGATCTTCCGTAAAGAAGACATCCGCAAGACCGGCAGCGGCAACATTGGCGCGACCAACGTAGCCCGCTCAGGAGCCAAGGGCCTCGGTATTCTCACTCTCGTCCTCGACGCGCTCAAGGGCTTCCTCGCCGTTGTTATCGCACGACACTTCGCTCAGCAGTACGGCCTGCCCGCGCAGGATCTTGCGGCAGCCGCAGCACTCGCAGCCGTCGTCGGCCACTGCTTCCCTGTCTGGCTCGGCTTCCGCGGAGGCAAAGGCGTCGCCACCGCGCTCGGCGTCTTCCTCGCGCTGGCTCCGCTCACAGTGCTCTGCCTGCTCGGAGTCTTCCTGGTCATTGTGATGCTGACGAAGTTTGTCTCACTGGCCTCTATCGTCGCCGCAGCTCTCTTTCCGCTCTTCGCGCTGCCGCACGCCACGCGCACGCCTATCGTTCTTGCCGGATACATCCTCATCCCTCTGATCGTCATTCTCAAGCACCACCAGAACATCCGCCGTCTTCTCTCCGGAACCGAAAACCGCTTCGGTTCGCACAAGGTGGCCGCTTGAGCCGTATCGCTATCCTTGGAGCAGGGGCTTGGGGCACGGCGCTGGCCGTCTCGCTCGCCCGCCGCGGAGGCCACCAGATCTGCCTCTGGTCGCACTCGCCGTCGCTCGCCGAGCATCTCAACGAGCACGGCGAAAACATCGCGTACCTTCCCGGCTTTATCCTGCCGGTCGATATCCGCGTCACCAGCGACCTCACCTCTGCCATCTTCGAGGCCGACCACATTCTCTGCGTCATGCCCTCGCAGCATCTCCGCGAGATCATGAACCAGATTGCTCCCCTGCTCACCCCCAACCAGGCCATTATTTCCGCCTCCAAGGGCATCGAGGAGAAGAGCTTTCTCCGCATGACGCAGGTCATCGCCTCGATTACGGGCAATCCCTCCGCCGTGCTCTCCGGCCCCTCCTTCGCGCAGGAGGTCGCCGCCGGAAGCCCCACCGCGGTCGTCGTCGCGGCCAACGATCTTCGTCTCGCGCAGACGATCCAGCGCGACTTTACCTCACCGACGCTTCGCGTCTATACCAACGACGACATCACCGGCGTCGAGCTGGGCGGCGCGCTCAAGAACGTCATCGCCCTCGCCTCGGGAGTCGTCACAGGACTGAATCTCGGCCACAACCCCTCCGCCGCTCTCATCACACGCGGCATCGCGGAGATTACTCGCCTCTCGGTCGCCTGCGGAGGACGACGCCAGACCCTCGCTGGACTCGCGGGCATCGGCGACCTCGTGCTCACCTGCACGGGAGCCCTCTCGCGCAACCGCTCGGTCGGCATCGAACTGGGCAAAGGACGCCAGCTCGACGAGATTCTCGAAAGCATGGGGGGAAAGGTCGCCGAAGGCGTTCGCTCCACCGCCGCTGCCCTCGGACTGGCCGCACGCTACGGCGTTGAGATGCCCATCACTGAACAGGTGGATGCCATTCTGCACCACAATAAAAAGCCCGCCGACGCCATCCGCGACCTGATGACCCGCCCCAGCCGCGACGAGCAGCAGTAAGCCCGGCAGTAGCCCACGCCCTCCCGGTCCCCGGCATCTAACCGGAACATGACAGAGCCGATCGAACCAACCCGCAACGACCCCACTCCTCAGCGGCGTCAGGGAGATTCGCGCTTCCTCCCCGTCGTCATCATCACAGCCATTGCCCTTGTGCTCGTTCTGATCGCGTCCGTGGTACTGATCAAAGGCAGAGGCAGCAAAATCACGCCTGACCAGCCAAACAACCATCCCCGGTCCGGCCTTGCCATCTCACTTCCGCAGGCCGCCTAACCGCTCGCTCTGCCGAAGAGCGGAGAGAACCGCCATCCGATAAACTGAATCAGCATGGTCTTCTCATCCCTCTTCGGCAAGCGCCCGTCAGAACCCGAAAAGCCTTCGGAGTCCCCTGCCCCCGAGCAGCCGAAGCTGAGCCTCTTCGACCGCATGAAGCAGGCGGTCACCCGCACCCGCGAGTCACTCTCCGACTCCATCAGCTCGGTCGTCGCGCTCACCCGCGAGGTCGATCAGGCATCGCTCGATCAGCTTGAGCCGCGCCTGCTCGCCGCCGATATCGGCAGCGCCACCACGGCCATCATCATGGAGAACCTCCGCCAGCGCGCCCTCCGGACCGGCATCGAGAGCGGAGAGCAGTTGAAGCAGATCCTCAAGGCCGAGCTGAAGCAGATCCTCGACGGCGTCGCCCATCCCATGCAGCACCCCGCCACCCCGCCCGAGGTCATCCTCATGGTCGGGGTCAACGGAACCGGCAAGACTACCACCACCGGCAAGCTCGCGAATCTATATCGCGCGCAGGGGCGCAGCGTCCTTCTGTGCGCCGCTGACACCTTCCGCGCCGCCGCCATCGAGCAGCTTGAGGTCTGGGCACAGCGCTCCGACGTTCCCGTCATCAAGACCAAGCAAGGCGGCGACCCTTCCGCCGCGCTCTACGACGCTCTTTCTGCGGCAAAGGCTCGCAGCACCGACGTCATGATCGCCGACACAGCAGGACGTCTCCACACCAAGACTGACCTGATGAAGGAGCTGGACAAGATGCGCCGCACCTGTGAAAAGCTGGTGCCTGGTTCCCCGCACCAGACCTTCCTCGTGATGGATGCGACCACCGGCCAGAACGGCCTGCAGCAGGCGCGCCTCTTCACCGAGGCCGCGCACGTCACCGGCATCGTCCTGACCAAGCTCGACGGCACAGCCAAGGGAGGCATCGTCCTCGCCATAGCCACCGAGCTGAAGCTGCCCGTCCTCTACGCCGGAATCGGCGAGAAGATTGACGACCTGATCCCCTTCGACAGCGCCGCCTTCATCGACTCACTCGTCGGCTAACGCATCTCACTTCTATGTCTTCTGAAGGATTCAGCCCCGCCGACGAGCACTACATGCAGCACGCTCTGCGACTGGCCGCCGCAGCCACTTCGCTCGCCAGCCCCAACCCTCGCGTCGGATGTCTTCTCGTTCGCGACGGCAAGGTTCTCGGCTCCGGCACCCACCTCTACGACCTCTTCGACCACGCAGAGATCGCCGCGCTCAAGCAGGCGGCCTCCCGTGGCCTCTCCGCGCAGGGAGCCACCGCCTACGTCACGCTTGAGCCATGCAGCCATCACGGACGCACCGGCCCGTGCGCCGACGCTCTGGTAGCCGCCGGAATCTCCCGCTGCGTCGTCGCCACAACTGATCCGAACCCGCTCGTCTCCGGACGAGGCATCGAAAAGCTCCGTGCCGCAGGCATCGAGGTCACCATCGGAGTCCTCCAGCAGCAGGCCCGCGACCTCAACGACGCCTTTGCGCACTTCATCCGCACGCGCACCCCGCTGGTCACGCTGAAGTCCGCGATCTCCTCCGACGGCAAGCTCGCACCGCCCACGTCTGACCGTTGCGCGAACCAGCCTCATTGGCTTACCAGCCCCGAATCCCGCTACCAGGTGCAGCTCCTGCGTCACGCCTCCGACGCCATCCTCACCGGCATCGGTACCGTTCTCGCGGATGATCCGCAGCTCACCGACCGCAGCGAACTTCCGCGCCGACGCCCTCTTCTGCGCGTCGTGCTGGATACGCACCTCCGCATCCCGCTCACCTCGCAGCTCGTGCAATCGGCCAACAAAAATCTTCTGATCCTCACCAGCGACACCGCCTCAGAGAAGAAGATCGCCCTCCTCACCCAATGCGGTGCCGAGGTCCTGCCCCTCATCGAGGAGCACGAAGGACACCTCTCGCTCCCCGCGGTCCTCACCGCGCTGGCCGAACACCACATCCTCAGCGTTCTCCTCGAAGCAGGCTCGCACCTCAACGCAGCCTTCCTCCGGCAGAACCTCGTCGGCAAGGCCGTCCTCTTCCACGCGCCATCAACACTGGGCGACGAGGCCATCCCCTTCGCCGAGGACATCTCCCCCTTCGATCTGGAGCAATCCCTTCAGCGCGTCACCCGCGACAGCATCGGCCCCGACCTCCGCGTCACCGGTTCCCTTCACGATCCCTGGGGCTGAGGCTTCCTGTCCGCCCACTTCAGAATCGCGTCCAGCGCCGGACACAGCGACTGCCCCCACGTCGTCAGCCGATACTCCACCTTGGGCGGAATCTGCGGGTAGACCGTCCGCGTGACAATTCCATCGGCCTCCAGGCTGCGGAGCTGCTGACCCAGCATCTTCTGGGTAATGCTCGGGATAGCGCGTTCCAACTCGGAGAAGCGCATCACCTTACCGTCGAACAGGTGGAAGAGAATAATCAGCTTCCACCGTCCCTCCAGCATCCCGAACGCCGATTCGACATCGGCCGCCGCCGTCATGGGGGTATACCGTTTTGCCTCGGTCATCGAAAACTCCGTAACATACTTTTTTGTGTGTACTTCCGATTAACTCAGTATGGTGCGAGACTCCTCTTTGTGCAATCCGCACCCAGGAGAACTTTCGCAGTGAGCAACTATCCCTTCCCCTTCCTCCCCGACGAGTTCAAAGGCAAGCGCGTCCTCATCACAGGAGCCACCAAAGGCATGGGAGCGGCCACCCTGCAGCGCTTCCTCCTCGGTGGAGCCGACGTTGCCACCACCGCCCGCTCTGCCTGGCCCGAAGCTCCCGCATCCGTGCTCTTCGTCCAGACCGACCTCGGTTCCCGCGACGGCATCCGGCAAGTCGTTGACTGCGTCCAGCAACAGTGGGGCGGCCTCGACATCCTCATCAACAACGTCGGCGGCTCCGAGGCTCCCAACGGAGGCTTTCAGGCGCTTAGCGACGACGACTGGCAGCGCGCCTTCGACGTCAACCTTCTCGCTGCTGTCCGTCTCGACCGAGCCTTCCTCCCCGGTATGATCGAGCGCGGTTCCGGCGCGGTCATCCACATCTCTTCGATCCAGCACCGCCTGCCGTTGTACGACTCCACCCTCGCCTACGCGGCGGCCAAGGCCGGTCTCCGCACCTACAGCAAGGGCCTCGCCAACGAGGTCGGCCCGAAAGGCGTTCGCGTCAACATGGTCTCTCCGGGCTTCATCGAGACCTCCGGAGCGCACGGCATGATCGTCCAGCTCGCCAAGGCCAACAACATCACGGAGCAGGAGTCGCGCCAGCAGATCATGAACATGATCGGCGGCATCCCCATCGGCCGCCCCGGCAACCCCGCCGAGGTCGCCGAGCTGGTCGCCTTCCTCGCCTCCGACCGCGCCGCCTCCATCCACGGAGCCGACTACATCATCGACGGCGGCACCATGCCGACCGTGTAGCCCCACGCACAAGAAACAGGCGTCCCACGACGCCTGTTCCCTCCCCTCCGAACCCTGTACCCTATATTTATGTTCACCGGACTGATCGAAACCACCGGAACCGTCCTCGGCGTCACCCCCAACGCCGGAGTCACGCGCATCACCCTTGCGGCCCCGACGGAACTCGTTAGCCGCCTCACCACCGGCGATTCGGTCGCGGTCAGCGGCGTCTGCCTCACCGCGCTCGACATCGAGCCCAACGCCTTCCCCCCGCGCTTCTCCGCCGACCTCGCCGCCGAGACCATCGCCCGCACCACACTCTCGCGCCTCCAGCCCGAGACCATCGTGAACCTCGAACTTCCCACCCCTGCCGGATCGCCCCTCGGAGGCCACGTCGTCCAGGGTCACGTCGATGCAACCGCCACCCTCGTCGGCTGCGAACCTCTCTCACCCGGCAGCGACACCACCGACTACCGGCTGCGCTTCATCATCCCCGACGCTCTCACCCGCTACGTGGTCGAGAAGGGCTCCATCACCGTCGAGGGCATCTCCCTGACCGTGGCTGCGGTCCACGGCAACGAGGTCGAGATCGCCATCATTCCCCATACCTACGCGGCGACGAATCTCCGCACCCTCGCTCCCGGCGACGCTCTCAACATCGAGGTCGATGTGCTCGGCAAGTACGCCGAGCGGCAGCACGAAAAGGCCGCCGAGTTCACTCTCACCGAACAGTACCTCATCGCCAACGGCTACTAAGCCCATCCCGCAAGGAGAAGATTCGCCTCATGGCAACGCCCTTCCGTCCCGCAAAGCTCCTCATGATCGTCGGCGACTTCGTCGAGGACTACGAGGTCATGGTTCCCTTCCAGGCGCTCCAGATGGTGGGCCACACCGTCCACGCCGTCTGCCCCGGCAAGAAGTCCGGCGACCGCGTCCGCACCGCCATCCATGACTTCGAAGGCGATCAGACCTACTCCGAAAAGCCCGGCCACAACTTTGTTCTGAATTACGATTTCGACGCGGTCGAGCCAGCCAGCTATGACGGCATCGTGATCCCCGGAGGCCGCGCGCCTGAGTATCTGCGCCTCAATCCTCGCGTGCTCGAGATCATCCGCTACTTCGACAGCGCCGACAAGCCCATCGCCGCGCTCTGCCACGGCCCGCAGCTTCTTGCCGCCGCCCGTGTCATCGCGGGCAAGCGCCTCAACTCCTACCCGGCCTGCGCTCCCGAGGTCGAGCTCGCGGGAGGAACCTTCGTTCCCCTCGAAGTCACCGACGCCATCACCGACGGCAACCTTGTCACCGGCCCCGCCTGGCCTGCGCATCCCGCATGGCTCGCGCAGTTCCTCCAGGTGCTCGAAAACTACCTCACCACATAGCAGCGGTCAGGCTCTTCGGAGCCGGAAGCATCAACATCTCATGCTCCGGCTCCCGAACCTCTACCCCATGCTCCTCCTGCAACAACCTCTCCAGATCCCCCGAGGGCAGCGGCCTGCCCAGAAGAAATCCCTGCAGCTCGTCGCACTTCAGATCCTTCAACATCTCCATCTGGCTCTCCGTCTCCACACCTTCCGCGACGACCACCATCTGTAGAGAGTGCGCCAGCTCGATCATCTTCGAGACGATCGTGTGGCCCTCCTCGCCCTGACTGTCCAGCCCCAGCGTGAAGAAGCGGTCGATCTTCAACTGCTTCACACGGAACTGCTGCAGGTAGGCAAGGCTCGAGTACCCTGTCCCGAAGTCGTCGATGGCAATGTCGAATCCGGCTCGCTGGAACTTCTGAATCAACTCCGCGGTCATCTCCGCGTCGTGCATCGCAACCGTCTCCGTGATCTCGAACATGATCTGCTCTGGCCGCACGCCCGCAGCCTCGACCAACGCCTGCACCCGTTCCACGTAGTCGTCCTGGTGCAGCTGCTCGGGAGAAAGATTCACCGCCACCTTCACAGGAGGCAGACCGAGCGTCTTCCAGCGGTTGATCATCCGGCACACCTCGGCCAGAACCCAGTCGCAGATCTCGCCGATCTGCCCCGTCTGCTCCGCAACCGAGATAAAGTCCAGTGGAGGAATATTCCCCATCTCCGGATGGATCCACCGGATCAGCGCCTCCACCCCCGTCACCCCACCCACCGAGCGGAACTTCGGCTGAAACACCAGCGAAAACTGGTTGTTCCGGATAGCCTCGCTCAGGCCGCGATAGATCATGAGCGTCTTCGCCGCAGCCTTGCTCATCTCCGTGTCGAAGAAGCGGTAGCGGTTGCGTCCATTCTGCTTGGCATCGTACATCGCCATGTCCGCGCTCTTCAGCAGAGCTTCGGCGGTATCGCCATCCTCCGGATACGTCGCAATCCCGATCGAGGTGGTCACGCGCAGCGGCGTGCCTTCAATGCGAAACTCCTCCTGCATCCTGCCCAGAATGTTCATCGCGACCTGCTCGATCTCCTGCGGACGACCCAGCCCCTCCAGAAGAACGACAAACTCATCTCCTCCCAGCCGGGCGACGGAATCTCCGCTCCGCACCGACTGGATCAGGTGGCGCGAGAACGCCTTCAGCAGCATGTCGCCCGCTGAGTGCCCTAGCGAGTCGTTCACCGCCTTGAAGCCGTCCAGGTCCATGAACATGACCGTAAACTTGCCCCCGCTCTCCTTCGCCCGCACGACCGCCCGCTCCAGCTCCTCCATGTAGGCCTTGCGATTCGCAATTCCTGTCAGGGCATCTCTCGTCGCCATGTCGATCAGCTGCCGGTTCGCCGCCTCCAGCGAGGCGCTCATACGCAGCTCCTGCAGGTCGAACTTCGTTCCCATGATGGATGCGATCAGCGTCACCATCAGCACGCACAACGTGACTCCCGTGACAATCAGCGTCAGTTCGTCCGTGTTGACGCCGCCCTTCACCCCACACGACGCTCCCGCAGGAAACCGCGCCGCGCACATGCCAAGATAGTGGACCGAAGCGACCGCGCCTCCCATCACCAGGGCCGCTGCTACCCGCTTCCAGCGAAGCTCCTTCTTACCGACGTCGCGCAGCGTAAACGCCAGCCACAACGCCGCCCACGACGCTGCTACCGCAATCCCCACCGACAACGCGAACATCGCAGGGGCATAGTGGATCGCCGGATGCATCCGCATCGCCAGCATCCCCACGTAATGCATCGCCGCAATCCCCAGGCCCATCAGCACGCCGCCTGCGAACAGGGTTGTTCTCCCCATCCTGCGGCGCGTCATCAGCATCAGGGCCAGCCCCGAGCTAACCACCGCCAACAGCAGCGAGCATACCGTCATCCACAGGTCGTAGCCCATCTCGATCGGCATCCGCAGGGCCAGCATGCCGATAAAGTGCATCGACCATATCCCTGTGCCCATCGAGGCGGCGCCGCCCGAAAGCCAGAAGAACCTGCGCTGTCCATACGCGGCGATCAGAACAATCCTCGTCGCCAGATCCAGAGTCATGTACGAGGCCAGCACCGCCACGATCAGGGACAGCGCTACCAGGCCGGGGTTGTAAACACCATGCATCACAGCAATCTCCACAAATCAGTTACGGACCGTAACCGGCCGTTCTTCAGGCTCATACAGCAGTAGCGAAAGGAAGAGACATCGTCCCCTTCATCGGCACTCCCCGAAAAAACATGAAACACAGCAGAAACACTTCCTCGATCCCGCGATTTCCCGCCACATCGCGAATCCTTTCCTCACACCTCACATCAATTAGATGGTTGTCGAATTATTAAATTAAATGATCTTCTGAGGAGTCATCAGCATGAGCAAGCTGAACGGTAAAGTAGCCATCGTCACCGGGGCATCGAAGGGCATCGGCGCTGACATCGCCAAGGGCCTGGCCAAAGAGGGAGCGTCGGTTGTCGTGAACTACGCCTCAAGCAAAGAAGGAGCAGACAAGGTCGTCTCCGAGATCACCGCGCAGGGCGGCAAGGCCGTCGCCGTCCAGGCCAGCGTCACCAGCGAGACCGACGTGAAGCGCCTCTTCGCAGAGACCGAGAAGGCCTTCGGCAAGCTCGACGTCCTCGTCAACAACGCCGGCGTCTACAAGTTCTCGCCCATCGAAGAGGTCACCGAGCAGGGCTACCATGATCTCTTCGACACCAACGTCCTCGGCCTTCTCCTGGCCAGCCGCGAGGCCGTCAAGTTGTTCGGAGACAATGGCGGAAGCATCATCAATATCGGCTCGGCCGCCACGGAGCTGAACCTCCCTACCAGCGTCATCTACACCGCCACCAAGAGCGCGGTCGATTCCATCACCCGCGTTCTCTCGAAGGAGCTTGGACCGAAGAAGATCCGCGTCAACTCCCTGAACCCCGGCATGGTCGAGACCGAAGGCGTTCACTCCGCCGGATTCATCGGCTCCGACTTCCAGAAGTTCGCCGAGAGCCAGACCCCGCTCGGCCGCATCGGCCAGCCGCGGGACATCACGCCCATCGCCGTCTTCCTGGCCTCCGACGACTCCGGCTGGCTCACCGGCGAGACACTCGTCGCTTCTGGCGGCAGCCGCTAACCAGCGGCAGTCATCCTCCCCAAATAGAAAAGGGCAGTCCTCAATAAAGGACTGCCCTTTTCATTACCGGACCAGCACCACCCGGACCCGGTAATATTTTTCCCGCTCGTTTAGAGCGAGTTCATGTTGTGCAGGAACTCCTGGTTGTTCCTCGTCTTTGCCAGCTTGTCGGTCAGCAGCTCCATGGCTTCGACCGGGCTCAGCGGATTCAGAACCTTGCGCAGAATCCAGATCCTCTGCAGGTCTTCCTTCGGGATCAGCAGCTCTTCCTTACGCGTTCCCGAGCGCTGAATGTCGATCGCCGGGAAGACGCGCTTGTCGACCAGCTTGCGGTCGAGGATGACTTCCATGTTGCCGGTTCCCTTGAACTCTTCGAAGATGACCTCGTCCATCCTCGAACCCGTATCGACCAGGGCCGTCGCGATGATCGTCAGCGAGCCACCCTCTTCGATATTGCGGGCCGCTCCGAAGAAGCGCTTCGGCCTCTGCAGGGCGTTCGAATCGACACCGCCCGAGAGAACCTTTCCGCTCGGAGGAACGATGGTGTTGTAGGCGCGCGCCAGACGCGTGATCGAATCCAGCAGGATCACCACGTCGCGCTTGTGCTCGACCAGGCGCTTGGCCTTCTCGATCACCATTTCGGCCACCTGCACGTGACGCGCCGCCGGCTCGTCGAAGGTCGAGCTGATAACCTCGCCCTTCACCGAGCGCTGCATGTCCGTAACTTCTTCCGGACGCTCGTCGATCAGCAGAACGATCAGCACGATCTCCGGGTGGTTGGAGGTGATGGAGTTGGCAATCGACTGCAGCAGCATCGTCTTACCGGTGCGCGGCGGAGCGACAATCAGGCCACGCTGTCCCTTGCCCACCGGAGTCAGCAGGTCCATCACGCGGCCCGAGATGTTGTCCCGAACCGTCTCCATCTTCACGCGCTCTTCGGCGTACAGCGGAGTCAGGTTGTCGAAGAGGATCTTGTTACGGGTCTCCTCGGGCGACTCAAAGTTGATCGCCTCGATCTTGACCAGAGCAAAGTACTTTTCGCCCTCGTGCGGGGGACGGACGTTGCCGCTGATCGTATCGCCTGTCTTCAGGTCGAACTTGCGGATCTGCGACGGAGAAACATAGATGTCATCGGGGCCGGGCAGGTAGTTGTAATCCGGCGAACGGAGGAAGCCATAGCCGTCGGGGAGGATTTCGAGCACGCCCTCGGCGAAGATGTGGCCTTCTTTTTCACTCTGCGCCTGCAGAATCTTGAAGATAAGGTCCTGTTTGCGGAGCCCGCTGGTGCCTGCGATGTCCAGACCACGGGCCAGCTTGCCCAGTTCGGCGATATTGTGTTCTTTCAACTCTGAAATTGTCATGCTTTTACCTTGTGATGCGGAGGAAGGATGTTTGAAGCCGGGCGGGATGTACCTGGAGAGGGTCCTGCGGAAACCTGGGAGACTGAATCAATTGTGAATGGGTTTTGGGACTTGCGGAAGGGTTATCTGTCGGGAGTTGAAAAAGAGAGGCCGGAAGGCCGCGCATTAAGCTGCGCGGCGCTCCTCCAGCGAAACCTTCTGAACGGGAGCCTCAGTGCTGTCACCCATCGGAGCCGTGTCCTTGAAACGATCCAGCACTTCGTTGGTCGTGTCCTGCAGACGGGTGTTAGGCTTGTGCAGCTTACGGGTCGCCTTGGACGCCAGCTGACAAAGCTCATAGCGGTTCTTTACGTGAGTGAGGGCTCCAAAAACCAGATCCGAGCGCATCAATCTTCTCCTTTTCTACTCGTACTTTGCGGTGTGACTCCCGCAAATCTTACTTCTTCGTGTGGCAGGTACGTCCCTGCCCTCTCACTGCAATTAGACGCAAAATCCCATAAAAGGGATTCCAAAATTATTAATCGGTAAATCTCTCAAACCAAACTCGATCCACCCAAAATCCGCAAGCAGACGAGCATAACCTGCGCAATCGAACCTCGATTTACGCTTTGGAACTACCCTGTCTCTTCTGGTTATCGTCAGCGACGCAAAACGCCTGGGCGTGCAACAGAAAGAAGCAGAGGAAAACACCCGGTATTCCTGATGTTTTGAAGCCGGATCGCCCCCAAAAACACTCTCAGGACAACCTCAACCCTTAGAAAGGTAAATCCTCTGCGGGGTGAGGTCAATAATTATTTTTGGAAAATCCCGATTAAAAACCTTCCAGAAAACGGGATTTTTCTTTTCTGCTTATCCCCAGTAGCTTCCGTCCAGGGTCCTGTACTGGATCGCCTCCGCAATGTGCTTCGTCGCCACGCTTTCAGCCGCGTCGAGGTCCGCAATTGTCCGGGCCACCTTCAGGATGCGGTCGTGCGCCCGGGCGCTCAGTCCTCTCTGCTGCATCGCCCTCTCCAGCAGCCGCTCCGCGTCCGAATCCAGCGCACAGAAGCTCCTGATCTGCTGGGTGTTCATCTGCGCGTTGGCGAAGACCCGCCGCGAGGCGGCTTTGCTGGAGCCGTTCGTCCGCTCCTCGGCTATGCCGAACCTCTCATGCTGCCTCTGACGCGCCGCCAGTACCCGCTGACGGATCTCCGCGGAGCCCTCGGCCGCTGTCCCGCCACGCAGCTCCTTGTACTCCACCGCCGGAACCTCTATATGGATGTCGATGCGGTCGAGCAGGGGACCGCTCACCTTCGAGACGTACCTCTGGATCATCGGAGGAGTGCAGGTACACTCCCGACGCTTGTCGTTGAAGTAGCCGCATGGACAAGGATTCATCGCCGCCGCCAGCATGAATCGCGCCGGGAAGCTGAGGCTCATCGCCGCGCGGGCGATGGTCACCGTCCCGTCCTCCAGCGGCTGCCGCAGAACTTCGAGCACATTTCGCGGAAACTCCGGAAGCTCGTCGAGGAAGAGCAGACCGTTGTGCGCGAGCGAAACCTCGCCCGGTCGCGGAACCATTCCGCCACCGATCAGCCCGGCGTCCGAGATCGTGTGGTGCGGCGAGCGGAAGGGGCGATGCGCGACCAGCCCCTGTTCTCCGTCGAGTACGCCTGCGACCGAGTGGATCTTCGTCGTCTCCAGAGCCTCCTCGAACTTCAGAGGAGAGAGAATCGAAGGCAGCCTCTTCGCGAGCATCGTCTTGCCCGAGCCCGGAGGCCCGATCATCAGGATGTTGTGACCGCCCGCTGCCGCCACCTCGAGGGCGCGTTTCGCAACATGCTGCCCACGAACATCCTTGAAGTCGTACGCAAAGCTCTGCGCCTCATTCAGCAGTTCGCCCGACCTCACTACCAAAGGAGCAGCGGCGATGGTTCCGCTCGCTGCCGAGTTCAACAGCTCACGCACCTCGATCAGGCTCTTCACCGGATAGACGTTGACTCCCTCGACGACCGCGGCCTCCCGCGCATTGCTCTCCGGAACGATCACGTTCCTGATCCCGTTTGCCCTCGCCGCCACCGCGATGGGAAGCATCCCCGGAACTGCGCGCACGGAGCCATCGAGCCCAAGCTCGCCAACCAGAAGGAAGTCGTCGAGGTCCTTCATCATCAGCGCGCCATACGCTCCGAGGATGCCGACGGCGATGGGAAGGTCGAAGCCAGAGCCCTCTTTCTTGAGATCAGCAGGGGCGAGGTTGATGGTGATCCTGGTCGGAGGAATCTCGAAGCCCGAGTTGCGAATCGCCGAACGCACGCGGTCGCGGCTCTCGCGCACGGCGGCGTCGGGAAGCCCCACGGTGCTGAACTGCTCCTTATCCAATTTGATCGGAGAAAAATCAACCTCGACGTCGATCAGGTGAGCGTCGATTCCATAGACGGCGGCACTACGAGCCTTGAAGAGCATTCTGAGCCTGATGTTTCCTTGAGGCGGAAGATGTTCGCAGTGTATAGCATCGCTATGCATGAAGGTGCCGCTCGTAACGGAAACGGTTTGGTCTCGCAAACAAAAAGCGGCAAACCGTTTAGCCCCACCTACAATAGCAGCGTGAACACCAGCCTCTTTGAATTATTCAAGATTGGCATTGGTCCCTCCAGCTCTCATACGGTCGGCCCCATGCGAGCGGCGTTTCGCTTCGCTCAGTCGCTCGACCAGCGAGGACGGCTCGCCGACACGGCGCACGTCACGGTCGATCTCTACGGCTCGCTCGCCCTCACCGGTCACGGACACGGCACCGACCGCGCCATCCTGCTCGGCCTGATGGGCGAGGCTCCCGACACGGTCGATCCCTCCCTCATCGACGCGGAGCTGGCCGCGATCCGCTCCACCGGAACTCTGTACCTTCTCGACCGCGAGCCGATTCCTTTCACCGAGATCGAGCATCTGCTCTTCCACCGCGACCAGATGTATCCCGAGCCGGACAAGCCGACGCATCCGAACGGAGTGCGCTTCTCCGCCTTCCTCAGCGATGGTTCGCTTATCTTCAGCGAGACCTTCTACTCTATCGGAGGAGGGTTCATCCTTTCAGCCGACGAGTTTGAAGCGCAGCAGACCGCGAAGACATCGACCACGCGAACCGTTCCTTATCCCTTCGCAAGCGCAGCCGATCTGCTTGCGACCGCTGCCACGCACAACCTCTCCATCGCCGACCTTCTGATGGCCAATGAGATTGCTCTGTTCAGCGATGCTTCCATTCCACGACCTCCCGCTGCGGAAGGAGTCTCGACCGCGACGGAAGAAGACAAGGTGAAGGCTGGCATCCTGACCATCTGGAGGACGATGCAGGCATGCACCACCCGAGGGCTCGCGACCGAAGGAATTCTTCCCGGCGGACTCAACGTTCGACGCCGCGCTCCACGACTCGCGCACAAGCTCGAAACCATCGGCTCACGCGATCCGCTCGCCCCGATGGACTGGGTGACGGTGTACGCGATGGCCGTGAACGAAGAAAACGCCGCAGGCGGCCGCGTCGTCACCGCACCGACCAACGGAGCCGCGGGTGTCATCCCCGCCATCGCGCACTACTATACGCGCTTCGTCGACGGAGCCAGCGAGGAGGGTATCCTGCGCTACTTCCTTGCCGCCGCCGCCATCGGCATCCTCTATAAAGAGAACGCCAGCATCTCCGGGGCAGAGGTCGGATGCCAGGGCGAGGTCGGCGTCGCCTGCTCGATGGCCGCAGGAGGTTTGGTCTCCGCGCTCGGTGGAACGAATGACCAGATCGAGCACGCCGCCGAGATCGCGATGGAGCACAACCTCGGTATGACCTGCGATCCCATTGGAGGGCTCGTGCAGATTCCCTGCATCGAGCGCAACGGCATGGGAGCCGTGAAGGCCATCAATGCCGCGCGCATCTCCCTACACGAGACGGAGAGCCATAAGCTCTCACTCGACCAGGTGATCGAGACGATGTACCGAACGGGACTCGATATGCAGTCCCGCTACAAGGAGACCTCGCTCGCGGGACTGGCTTTGAACATCATCGAGTGTTGAGTTTCGATTTGCCGGATTCAGACGAACCGGCAGTTTACGATTTCGCCGTGAACCTTCCGCACGCGAGCTTGCAGACCGTCTTCATCACAAGCTCTCCGTCACGCTGCCACTTCGCGAAGAATCCACCCAGGGCATTCAGCATCGGCTCGTAATTCGAATCGCCGGGCAGGGGAGAGACGGAGAGCGACTGCGTCAGCCCGATCAATCCATCGAGCGTCACGCGCTGCTCTCCGGGAATCTGTTCGCGGAACAACTCGCCTCCGCTGAAGAAGGCGTTGACGCGCGGCTCGATCTCGTAGCGTTTGCGATTGTCCGCGTAGTCGGTGCCGTGCTCCCGCAACAGCGACTCGTAAGCCACCGACTGCGGCGAATCATCGCGCACACGGCTGTTGCTGACCAGCACAACCCAGCCGCCAGGACGCAGTATCCTCTCGAACTCGCGCTTCGTCGGCTCGGGATCGAACCAGTGGAAGGCGCGGCCCGCGACGATGAAGTCGACGGAAGCATCGTCGAGCCCGGTCGTCTCGGCGGTTCCCTTCTTCACCACCAGTTGGGACCACGTCTCCGTCAGCCGCTCGCACGAGGCGCGCATGTCGTCATTCGGTTCCACGGCGAGGACGGGGTTTCCATTTTCAAGAAACAACTCCGACAGCATCCCCGTTCCTGCTCCGATATCTGCAACCTTCGCTTCGCGGGTCAGACCGCAACGCTCAACGAGAAGATCAATCACCGCGGAAGGATAGCGGCTGCGATAACGCTCGTAGTCTGCGACCCGTCCGGTAAAACGCTCTGTATTCTGGCTCATGTGTATTTGGATGCGTTGCAGAGCAACAGGATGTCAGCTGTTTACAGATGCATCCGTGTTTTTACAGATCAATCATGCAGCCTCTTCATCGCACGCGATGAAGAGGGTTTGCAGCGTGAATCATCGCGTCAATCCATCGCATTGAAGACAGCATCCCGTTAAAAGTCGATGCATTCAACAAGTCGTCTTCACGCACTGCTTCATCGTGTCTCGTCGTCTTTGGACAGAAACGGAAAAGAGTACCCTCAAAAAAAATCTGAAAACTTATCGATTTTCCTTGACAGTGAATTTTCGTAAATCTATATCTTCGTTAGCTGCAATGAAGCGTGTTGCAGAGTCAATGTCTAGTCACAGGGAGAATAGGCAAATGGCAACGAAGAAGGCAGCAAAAAAGGCGCCGGCTAAGAAGGCCGCTCCGAAGAAGAAGTAAACCAACAACAGGCAAAGCAAACGGGGGACGCGAATCGCGTCCCCCGTTCCGCGTCTGCGCCAAAACAGTTATGGCGTAGCGGTCTTTCCGTTCTTCGGAGTCGAGAGATAACCGGAGACCTTGTTCTTGTCGATCGAGTTCACGACCAGCTCATACAGCACCGGATCCTTGCCTGTGTAGAACTGCACGGGCTCGTCGAGTCCCTTGTCCTTCTTTTCGATGGTGCGATCATCCGCGCTCACGTTCAGCGTGTAGCGCGAGTGCTTCTGGTCTGCCTTCTTCAGCTGCAGCTTGATCGTCGAGAGCAGCAGGGGCTGCTGTCCCTTCTGCAGCGAGAACTCGTAGTAGTTGCGGTCGCCCTTGTGCTTCAGAACCTCAAGCTCATCATGGTTCGTCGCAATCAGGCCGCTCATCACGCCCGCATCTCCCACTACGCGCGTGAGTTTGGTCTTGGTCTCTTCAAGGTCGGTCTTCGTCGCGGCGACATCGGTCTTCACACCACCCACGTCAGTCTTCACGCTGGAGACCTCGTTCGAGACCGCGCCGATCTGCTTCTGCGTCGCGGCCTGCGCCTCTTCGAGCTTCGCCTGTGCCTGCTTCTGCTGCGCCAGAATGCTCTGCGCCTTCAGCTCAAGCTGCCGCTGCGTCATACCTACGCTCTGCCCCAGCGTCTCGCTGGCGGCGCGAAGACGAGCGTTGGTTGCATCGAGCTTCTGGCCCAGCTCCACATTCTTCTGATCGGCGGCGACCAGCTTCTGGTTCGCAGCTCCAAGGTCCTTCTGCAGGGAGTAGCACCAGACCAGACCTCCAAGCCCTGTCAGCAGCGCAACCGCCACCACTGCCAGCAATGCTCCAGAGACCGATCTCTCTTCCACGTACCCTTTGTCTTCCATTGCACTCTCCTTGACGTACCGACTGCAGTCGTTTGGACGCGTTACCGTCGCGTTTCGCTTCACCTTTTCGCTGCGGCGAACAGGCACAGAAAAGACTATATCCTCTTCTCTCCCCGCGAAGGACATAGACTGTAACTATGGACTACCCGGACATCTGCATTGCGGGAGCAGGCATCATCGGACTCTCGCTTGCGCTTGAACTTCATCGCCAGGGCTCTCGTGTCACTGTTCTCGACCAGGGAGAACCGCTCTCTGAAGCCTCCTGGGCGGCCGCCGGAATGCTCGCCGCAGACGACCCCGACAACCCGCAGGAGTTGTATCCGCTCTCCGTTCTGAGCCGCTCGCTTTACCCCGGATTTATCAATCGCCTGTTCGATCTCGGTGGAGTCGCCGTTCCCTTCCACACCAGCACGACCCTGCAGGAGGTAAACCCGGATCGCGCAGAAAATACTCGCGGCCTGACACTGCTCGCGCCTGAGCCGCTCTCGCTGCTGCTTCCGCAGCTTCATGCCGAGCCGCATCGGTTCGTCCTGCTCGACGAGCACAGCGTCAATCCGCGCGAACTGGCGCAGGCTCTTCTCGCCGCCGTTCGCGCCACCGGAATCGATCTCCGCAGCCATACTCCGATCCGCATGGTGCGCTCCCGCTCGGGCGGCATCGAGGTTCACACTTCATCCGAAATCCTTACCCCGTCGCGCTTCGTCGATTGCACCGGAGCATGGGGCCTGACCGCGATGCCTCCCGGCCAGGTGCGCACCATGCCGCGCAAGGGACAGATGCTCGCCGTCGAGCTTCCCCGCTCCTTCCCCCTGCATCTCGTCGTTCGCACGCACAGCATCTATATAGTTCCTCGCACGACCGGAGCCCATGCGGGCCGTGCCGTCATCGGGGCCACCGTCGAAGACGCCGGGTTCGACAAGACGGTCTATCCGTCAGAGATCGCCCGCCTGCGCGCCCGCGCCACAGAGCTGCTGCCCGCGCTCGCCGATGCCGTCGAGGTGGAGACATGGGCGGGGCTTCGTCCCTCCAGCAGCGATGGGCTTCCCCTGCTCGGGCAGGTCTCCGAGAGGCACTTCATCGCCGCCGGTCACTATCGCAATGGAATCCTTCTGGCACCCGCGACGGCGGTGGTAATGGCCCAGCTTCTGGCGGGTCAGAAGCCCCAGGTAGACCTCAGCCGGTTCTCGCCCATGCGGCGCGGATAAACCATCGTTCGCACAGAGGCTACGATATTCGCCCAGCGTTGGTGACAATCGTTTCGCCGCTGCGCTATAACCAGATGTAATTCTGTTCGCTGGGAGAAGTGTATTTTATGTCCACCGTAGCTGCCCCGAAGGGCCTGGAAGGCATTGTAGCCACCAATTCATCTATCTGCTGGATCGATGGCGACGCCGGGGTGCTTTCGTACCGCGGCATCGACATTCATGAGCTGGCCCAGCGCTCGACCTTCGAGGAGACGACCTATCTTCTGTGGTTCGGAAAGCTGCCGAACGCAGCTGAGCTGGCCGACTTTACGAAGACGCTGGCGGAGTCCCGCAAGCTCGACCCCAAGATTATCGACCTGCTTCGCAGCGTCCCCACCTCGGCGACTCCCATGCAGGTACTTCGCACGGCGGTCTCGCTGTCGAGCATCTACGACGCCGACGAGGCCGACAACTCCCACGACGCCAACGTGCGCAAGTCCTTCCGCCTGACCTCGCAGGTTGCGATGATCGTCGCCATCTTCGACCGCATCCGCAAGGGCAAGGAGATCGTCGAGGCTGACCCCACGCTCTCGCACGCCGCCAACTTCCTCTGGATGCTGAACGGCGAGAAGCCCTCGGAGACCGCCACCCGCACCTTCGACATCGCCCTGATCCTGCACGCCGACCACGAGCTGAACGCCAGCACCTTTGCCGCACGCGTCATCGCGGCCACGCTGGCCGACATTCACTCGGCCATCACAGGAGCCATCGGCGCCCTCAAGGGACCGCTACACGGCGGAGCCAACGAGGCGACGATGCGCCTGCTCTATGCCATTGACGCTGCTGGAGCCGACCCCGTCGAGTACGTTCGCCAGCTGCTCGCGGAGAAGAAGAAGATCTTCGGCTTTGGCCACCGCGTCTACCGCACGGAAGACCCTCGCGCGACGCACCTGCGCCGCATGTCCGAGGAGCTGAGCAAGTCCGCGGGCAACATGAAGTGGTTCGAAATGTCGCGGAAGATCGAGCTGTTCGTGAAGCAGGAGAAGAAGCTGAACGCCAACGTCGACTTCTACTCGGCCTCGACCTACACCCTGCTCGGCATCGACATCGATCTCTTCACCCCGATCTTTGCCGTCAGCCGCATCGCCGGATGGGCCGCCCACGTCATCGAGCAGCACGACGACAACCGCCTCATCCGTCCCCGCGCCGAGTACGTTGGGCCCGCGTATCCTTCGCCCTACGTTCCGGTCAGCGAACGCTAATTCACTCTTCACGCACGAAAAAGCGCGCTCACACCGAGCGCGCTTTTTTCATGCGTTGAAACAGCTTACTTCTTCACACTTGCGGGAGGGACGATCCCATTCATCCGCAGGTACTCCGCCAGCTGCCCATAGTGGTCGAAGCCGTGCGCGATCACTCCCCCGGCCAGGCTGGCGCGCGTCTGCGACCCGCGAGCGCTCTCAAAGGCGTTCTGCGGCGTCAGGGTTCCAATCGCCTGGTGAACGAAGGCGAAGGACTTCTCAAGAGCCGCGACGATCTGCTCCTTATCCGTTAGGTTGGCGAGCGCCTTGGTGTCCACATCGGGCTTCAGTCCGCTCACCAGACCGCCATAGAAGTAGTTCGCCTGCGCGACGTGGAGGACCATCTGCCCGAAGTTCCGAACTCCTTCGTAATCCGTCTTCTGCGAAGGAACGAAGATCGCCGCGCTCGGAGCAAAGCTGTACTTCTCCGCGGGCATCGCCTTCGCCACCCCTATGAACTCACCCTCCATCTCGCTCAGCGAGGCGTCGAACGACTTCGACGGCTCGATCACCGTTCCGGGCGCGATCTTTGGCGCGCTGCCGATCTGCGCCCCTGCTCCCGCGACACAACAGGCCGCCAGCACCCATGCCGTCATCCACTGTTTCTTCATCTCGAACTCTCCTCTTACCCCCGTGATTTCAATTCCCGGAGGCCGCGCTCAGCCTACCAGAAGCCCTCCTCTCCCCGCACCGCTTCGCCTGATTCCGGCCCGTTTCTTTCTAAAGAAGTAGAATTAAGGTATGCAGCGCATCTATTTTGACGCCAACGCCACCACGCCTCTCTTACCCGAGGTCTTCGAGGCCATGCGTCCCTTCTATCTCGAACACTACGGCAACGCCAGCTCTATCCATCAGCAGGGCCAGCAGGCCCGCTCCGCGGTTGACCGCGCCCGCGAAGCCGTTGCCGGGATGCTGCACTGCCGACCCGCCGAGGTCGTCTTTACCTCCGGCGGCACCGAGAGCGACAACTACGCCCTCTTCGGCGTCCTCTCGCCCGGCGACCACCTCATCACCTCTTCGGTCGAGCACCACGCCATCCTGCACGCCGCCCAGTCGGTCACGAAGCGCGGCGTCGAGGTCACGATCCTGCCGGTCAACGCGCAGGGCATCGTCGAGCCGACCGCGCTGCTCACCGCGCTCAAGCCCAACACCCGCCTCGTCAGTATCATGTACGCGAACAACGAGACCGGCGTCATCCAGCCCATCGACGCGCTCGCAGGCATCGCCCATGCGGGAGGAGCCCTCTTCCACACCGACGCCGTTCAGGCAGGCGGTAAGCTGCCGCTGGACGTCAGCCCGCATGGCTTCCTCAAGGACGTCGACCTGCTCACGCTCTCGGGCCACAAGTTCCACGCGCCCAAGGGCATCGGCATCCTCTACGTTCGCCGCAGCGTGCAGCTCTCGCCCATCTTTCACGGAGGATCGCACGAGCGCCAGCGCCGCGCCGGAACCGAGAACGTCCCCAGCATCATCGGCCTGGGCAAGGCCTGCGAGATGGCCGTGGACTGGTTCCAGCACGACGGTCCGGCAAAGCTCGCCGCACTTCGCGACCGTCTTGAGCAGGGCATCCTCTCGCAGGTTCCCGAGACCGGCGTCAACGGAGCCGGCGCTCCCCGCGTGGCCAACACCACCAGCATCTACTTCGACCACGTCGAGGCCGAGGCCCTGCTGATCGCGCTCGACCTCAAGGGCATCTCCGTCAGCGGAGGCAGCGCCTGTCAGTCCGGGGCCAGCGAGCCGTCGCACGTGCTGACCGCGATGGGCCTTTCGGCTACCCGCGCCCGCTCAACGCTTCGCTTCTCGTTATCGAAGCTCACCACCGAGGCCGAGATCGACACGGCCCTCAAGGTGATTCCCGCCGCGGTCGCTCACCTGCGTGAGCTTTCGCCGACGTACAACAAGGCTGCCGTAACCGTCGCACAGTAAGACCGCAAGGATGCGCAGTGCATCCGAACACTTACTTGTTTCACGCAAAATAAGTTGTTAGGCTCCCTCCAGTTCACAAACAAAGGGAGCCTTTTCTTATGCGCATTCGCTGCTGCCTTGCGCTCATCGCAGCCTTGTTTTTCTCGGTTCACGCCAAAGCACAGATCGCGGTCTACGGCACTTTCAGCGGAGATCATCTTGGCGGAATCAATCCGCCCTATCCTTACACCGGCTCCTATAGCTTCTGGGCCGCAGGAGGAACCTTCGGCATCTATGACGATTTCTTTCACCTTGGCCCGGTTCGTCTCGGGGTCGATCTTCGTGGCAATATCTTCAACTCGAAAGGCCACAAGCTGAACAGCGGACTCGCGGGGGTGCGCTTCGCCTTCAAGCCTCCGGTCGCTCCGTTCCGCCCTTACCTCCAGGCCTCTGTCGGAGGAGGAAGCACCAACTTTGGTGGAGGAAGTGTTACGACATCCGGTCTTCAATATATGGGAGCGGGCGGGATCGACTATACCGTCTTTCCGCGACTCGACTGGCGCGTGATTGAGGTCAGCGGCGGAGGCTTTCGCGCATCGGGAAACAACTATCCCACATCAACCATCAGTACAGGCATCGTCTTCAGGCTTCCCTGACAACCGCCGCGGCGCTGTTCCGGAACTATGAAACCTCCGAAACGGCGCCCGCGCCCTACTCTCTTACAGATACCAGGGAATGTTCACCACGACGATCCGCTGATTGCCCTTCATCAGCAGCAGCAGCTTCAGCAGCTGCACACGCTGGTTATGCAGGGCATTCTCCCACCAGTGCCGGACGACCAGCTCCGGCAGAAGCACCGCAACCTTTCTTCCGGGGTTGTTGCGCTCCAGCTCAAGGATGTACTCCATCAGCGGGTTGACCACAAACCGGTAGGTCGAGGAGATCGACACCAGCTCCGGCTCTTTCAGCCCCTCGGTGCGAAGCGGCGTAAGGATCTTGTCCTGCCACTCTGCCTCGATGCTCAGCGGCTCATCGTCCGAGTGAACGTGGACGACCTTCAGATCCTTCGACATCAGCAAACCGAAGCGCAGCGCCTTCTCCGCGATGCGGTCCCACCGCGCCATCGGGATGACCACCAGAGGCTCTTCCAGGTTGGTCAGGTTCAGCGGAGTCATGTCCTTCATCTCGCGCTTCACCCTCGTATAGTGCCGCTTGATCATCAGCATCATGACGACCAGCACCGGGATCAGCAACACCGTCACCCAAGCTCCGGCCATGAACTTCGCGACCAGGACAACGCACAGCGTGATGCCCGTCGCGACCGCTCCGAAGGCGTTCACGAACATGTGCCACAGACGCCCCGGATGCGCCTCCTCCTTTAACCAGTGAATGACCATTCCAGCCTGCGAGAGCGTGAAGGCGAGGAAGGCTCCGATGGCGTAGAGAGGGATCAGCCGGTCGGTGACGCCGCCGAACAGCATCAGGATGACAGCGGTGAATCCCGTCAGCGCGTAGATGCCGTGCGAGTACAGCAGGCGACGTCCGCGCAACGTAAAGACGTGTGGGAGATAATCGTGCATCGAGATGGCACGCGCCAGACGCGGGAAATCGGCAAAGGCCGTATTCGCGCTCAGTGACAGCGCCAGCAGCACGCTTCCCATGGTGAGGTAGTAGAACCAGCCGCGCCCGAAGACTGCCGTCGTCAGGATGCTCAGGACGTTCTGGTAGTTGTGGGCGTCCGGCTCCATCGCCGTGATCCCATAGGCCTTCGACAGCCACGCGATTCCGAAGAGCAGAACGATCAGGGTGACGACAATGATCGTCAGGGTCCGCTGCGCGTTCTTCGCTCTCGGCTCCTGGAACGCTGTCACGCCGTTTGAGACGGCCTCGACGCCGGTCATCGCCGCGCAGCCGCTGGCGAAGGTCTTCAGCAGAAGCCACAGGCTCAGGTACTTCATCGTCACGGCGGCGGGAGGAGGAGGCACCACGATCGGGATGGGATGGCCTCCGCTGAGGTAGACCTTGATAACTCCACCAAAGATCAACGCCAGAAGCGAGCCGACGAAGAGGAAGGTCGGGATGATGAAGGCCGCTCCCGTATCCTTCATGCCGCGCAGGTTGACGACCGTCAGTACCGCCAGGATGCCCAGGCAGATCAGAAGCCTGTGATGGCTCAGCCCCGGAAACGCCGATGTCAGCGAGCTGACTCCAGCCGAGATGCCGACCGCGGCGGTCAGGATGTAGTCGATCATGAGGGCGGCGGCTGCCAGCAGGCCCGCTCCCGCGCCCAGGTTCTCGCTTGCGACGGTATACGACCCACCGCCTCCCGGATACGCCTCAATCGTCTGCCGATAGCTGAAGAAGACGATCACCAGCAGAATCAGGATCGCCGAGATCACAGGAACAATGTGATCGAGACCGTAGATCCCCATTGGGATCAGCAGCGTCATGGCTGCTTCCGGTCCATACGCCGCGCTTGTGAGGGCATCGAGACCGAAAATCGGTATTCCCGCCGCTACCCCAATATGCTCGGCACGCTCATCACCGGACGCCAGAGGGCGTCCGAAAAGTACATCGTTTAAAGACATGGCCGTATTCGATAGTAACCTGACCTGTCAAACTCGCCTTTAATTTTCAGCTACAGCGATACACTAGGGCCACCATGGCAAATCTCTACGACATCCCCGTTCAGCGCATCACCGGCGAGCCCGCCACCCTTTCCGAGTACAGCGGCAAGGTCCTGCTTGTCGTCAACGTCGCATCCCGCTGTGGCCTGACCAAGCAGTACGAGGCCCTCGAAGCCCTCTACACGCGCTTCAAGGACGCAGGCCTGGTCATCTGCGGCTTCCCTGCTAACGACTTCGGAGCGCAGGAACCCGGCACGGACGAAGAGATCGCCACCTTCTGCTCAAGCAGCTACAACGTGGATTTCCCCATGTTCTCGAAGATCGCGGTCACGGGCGAGGCCACGCACCCGCTCTACAACGAGCTGATCTCCGAGCAGCCCACGGCCATCGGCGAGACCCGCGCCGCCTTCCGCGAGCGTCTCAACGGCTTCCTCGAAAAAAACGGCGCCACCAGCAATCCCGAGCCGGGAATCCTGTGGAACTTCGAGAAGTTCCTCCTGGACCGCACCGGAAAGGCCATCGCCCGCTTCTCGCCCGAGGTTACACCCGATGATCCGCAGGTTGTCGCGGCCATCGAGTCGGCCATCGCAACCAGCTAGAGAAACACCGCACTGGACAAGCCACGGTGGCCGCGAAGCCATCGTGGCTGTTCCGTTTGAAATACTTCTGAAGCAACTGCAGGATTCAAGCAATACCGCACCGCCCATCGCTCACAAAGGAATCCACTCAATGTCCCCACGACTCGCAGCCCTGCCTCTGCTCCTGCTCGCCGCCACACCCGCCTTCGCGCAAAAGACTCCTATCAAGATCACCGCCGACCTCTCCGACGGGCCGCGCAAGATTTACCACGCGGAGATCGACATCCCCGTCACCCCCGGCGTCGTTTCGCTCACCACGCCCGAGTGGATTCCCGGCAATCATCGCCCCACCGGCCCCGCCAGCGACATCACCGGAGTCGTCTTCACCGCCAACGGCAAAACGCTCCCCTGGCGACGCGACGACGCGGATCTTTACCAGTTCCACGTGACCGTTCCCGAGGGTGTCACCACGCTGCACGCGCACCTCGACTGCATCGTGACCTCGCGCATCAGCCAGAAGCTCGCCGTGCTCGAGTGGGAGAAGCTTCTGCTCTATCCCGCCAACATTCCCACCAAAGAGATTCCCATCGAGCCCTCCGTCACCGTCCCGAAGGGATGGGGCATCGGCACCGCGCTCGCCCCGACCGATGGCTACGATCCGCAGCACCCCGCCGGTGGAACCACCCATTACGCTGCCACCAACGTCGAGCAGCTTGAGGACTCCCCTGTCATCACGGGCGAGTACTTCCACGAGTTCGCACTCGCCCCCGAGGTCTCTCCGAAGCACTACATTGATGTCGTCTCCGACGCCCCTGAAGACTCCAACCTTCGCCCCGAGCTTCTCTCCGAGCTGAACAATCTCGTCCGCGAGACAGGAGCGGCCTACAACTCGCGCCACTACGGCGTCTATCACTTTCTCCTCACTCTCTCCGACGTCGCTGGAGGTGAGGGTCTCGAGCATGGCCAGTCCTCCGACAACGGGGTTGGAGAGAAAGGTTTTGCTGACGACGCGCACCAGATCGCCGAAGCCGACCTGCTCGCGCATGAGTTCACGCACTCGTGGAACGGCAAGTACCGCCGCCCCTTCAACCTCTACCAGGACGACTTCCACAAGATGCAGCAGGGTTCGCTGCTGTGGGTCTACGAGGGCATGACGCAGTACCTCGGCAACGTGCTCGCCGCGCGGGCAGGGCTGAAGACGCAGGAGCAGTATCGCGACCTGCTCGCGATGTCCGCCGCCAGCCTCGACTACAAGCCGGGCCGCCAGTGGCGCTCCACCGAGGACACCGCCATCTCCGCCAGCATCCTGCGCGGAGGCAATCCCGCGTGGTCGAACTGGCGCCGAGGGCAGGACTACTACCAGGAGGGCGAACTATTCTGGCTCGACGCCGACACTCTGATCCGCAAGCAGACCGGCAACAAGAAGTCCCTCACTGACTTCCTGCACATCTTCCTCGCCAAAGGTGGCAACACCGGCCCGCTCATCGTTCCGTATAACCGCGACGAGCTGGTTGCCGACCTCAACCAGGTCGTTCCCTACGACTGGGCCACCTTCATCCGCCAGCGCATCGACAACGTCAACCCGCGTGCCAACCTCGACGGCATTGAGCGCGGAGGCTACCGCCTCGTCTTCACCGACAAGCCCAATGCCTCCGAGCGCACGATGGCCTCCGTCGGGGGCCGTCGCACGGCTGGCATCAACGCGTGGTACTCGCTCGGTCTGCGCGTCTCGGCGGAGGGAGTTATCTCCGACGTTCGCTGGGGAAGCCCTGCCGATAAGGCCAATCTCGCTCCCGGACAGAAGATCCTCGCGATCAACGGCAACATCTTCTCCTCTGGCGCGCTGAAGGAAGCCATTCAGCAGGCCAAGGGCAAGACCGACCCCATCCACCTCATCCTGCAGGCTGACACCTTCGTCTCGATGTCCGACCTCGACTACCACGACGGCGAACGCTTCCCCGTGCTCGAGCGCGTCAAGGGAACGCCAGCGTACCTCGACGACATCACCGCTCCACTCACCACCCCGGAGAAGAAGCCGACGAAGTAGCTTTCTTCTTCAGGCAACAAAAAAGAGGCGCAGCCCGCAAAGGCCGCGCCTCTTTTTGTTTGTGTTCAGGGTTAGAAGTTGAACGACGCGATCAGCATGATGCGGCGTACCGCGGTCTGCGAGCTGAACTGCTGTCCCGCCAGAGTGGTGTACTGGCCGAACCTGGGCGAACTCAAGCTGCTTGTCGGCGTCGCATACGGAACCATGTTGAACAGGTTCATCGCCTGCGCTCCCAGGGTGAAGGTGTACTTCCGCCCCGAGCTTCCGGCTCCCATTCCCATTGGGCCGCCGCCGGGTCCGCCGCCGCGAGGTCCGCCGCCGCCACCACCACGAGAGCCGCCAGCACCACTGCCACCGCGACGTCCTCCCTGGCTGCCGCCCTGTCCACTCTGACCACCGCCAGTCCTCTCACCGAATCCGAAGACCTTCGCAAGCCGCAGATTGACCGTTGCATTGGCCGGTCCCGTGCAGTAATTGATCGGAACCGGAGTCAGGTCACCTGTCTGGGTCGGGCTGAAGTCCGCCGAGTTCGTGCAGTTGCCACGATCGCCATTCAGGAAGTAAGGACGGGCGTTGTAGACAGACGATCCCAGAGGATCGAGGCCGCTCGTGATGTTATACGGAGTTCCCGACTGCGCGATGATGAACGGACTCGCCGCAATCGCATACGGAAGCTGCATCGTGCCGCCAATGACTCCGAAGTTCCTGCGCGCAAAGGTCGCGCGGCCATAATCGACCTTCGTATTCGTGTTGCTGGTCGGAAAGAATCCCGCGCCCGAGGTATTCGCGTCGCCGTAGCTCAACCCATAGAAACCGAACAGCGTCACGTTTCTGAAGCGCGCATTTCCGTTGACCATCAACTGGCTCTCCCGGAAGACGGCTCCTGACTGGAACTGATAGTTGTAAGGAGTTCCCTGCGTAGTGGAGTCATAGAAGTTCCGGCTCAGATATTCATGCACGCCGCGGGCGTTCATGTAGTTGACCGAGATCGTCCCCCTGCGCCCAATCTGCTGGTCTACACCAATCGCCGTCTGCAAGGTATACGCGCTGCGAATCCCATCGCCCATCGAATAGATAGTCCCTCTGCGCGGAGCCGAGGAGGAGCCGCAGCTTTCAGGAGTGTTCGGCCCGCAACCGCTTCCGGGATTGATGAACGTGGACCGCACCTGCGCCGTGCCATCCAGTTGCAGAGTGTTTACATAGTTGGTCAGAGTAAAGCGGTTGTAGAAGATGCCATATCCTCCACGCACCACCGTGAGCGGCGACTTGTCCTTGCCTCGTGGAATTCCCCAGGCAAACGACACACGCGGAGCAAAGTCATGGGAACTGTTGATATTGTTCTGCGCCTCAAAACGAAGACCGGCGCTGATCGTCAGGTTCTGCTTCGGCTTCCAGTCGTCCTCGGCATAGAGTCCCACATCGGTCATACGTGCATGAATCGTCGGCTTGTTGATCGCCGTGATCGCATACTGTCCCGGGTTTCCGCACTGATACGAAGAGATGCCGGAGTTTGCCTGGTCGCACGGCGTCGCCGTTGGCGCACAGTTGCTCGGTCTCTTGATGCCGGGGTTCGTATCCGTACACGGATCCAGAAGGTACGAATAGGTAAACGTGCCGTTCGAACCCTGCGTCGACATCAGGTCTTCCCCCGTCGTACGCAGTCTTCCGCCCAGGCGCATGAAGTGCTTTTCCAAGGCAATGGATGTGTAGTTCTGAACTTCGATATGCGTCGAGGTCGAGTGCTGCGTTCCCGCGCTCGAACCTCCCGCCGTAAAGATACCCTGCACCGAAAGGGTTGGCGCTGTGCTCAGAGGGTCCTGCGCCGAGTAGTCGCGCTGATACTCGAACCTCGTCTCGTTGATCACGCGCGGACTGATGATCTGGGTATCGCTTATCTGAATCGTGTGCTCCGTGGTTTCGGAGTTATAACCGGTGGTCGCCAGGTTGGTATTTCCAATACCGTTGTTCTGCGAGCTGTTGATGTCGTACTGATAGCGCACCGTCAGGGTGTTCTTCTCGCCCAGCGCAAGGTCGATGCGTGGCGAGATATCGCTGCGCGTCTGCGGATGGAAGACCGCGCGGATCGATTCAGGAACGGACTGGGAGTAGACGCAGCCCTGGGCTCCGGGAAGGCAGGGCGTCGTCGGGTCCGACGGATTGGCATAGAAGCCGCCGGGGTTCACGATCGAGTTGTCCTGAATGTTACGGTGCGAGCCTCCCACCGTGAACGACGAGAAGCGGTTGATCGGGCCGCTGATGCTGCCCAGCATGAAGACCGTGTGGTAGTCCGGCTGGTTGTTGCTCTGCCCGAGGAACGGGTTCGAGGTGTTGAACGACTTGTCGCCGCCCTGGATGCTGTAGAAGCCGTGGTACTTGTCCGTGCCGGGCTTGGTGAAGACCTCCACGCGGCCATAGCCAAGCGTGTCGTACTGCGCCGAAAACGGATTCTGGTTGATGCGGATCTCGCGGATTGACGACTTCGGAGGAAGCTGCCCGCCCGTGAATCCGTCTACGTAGATCTGGCCGCCATCTGGTCCCGCCGTGGGACCGGCGAGCGCGGAAAGCTCCGACGAAAGCTCGTCCGGGTCATCGGAAAGCGCATCGAGGTCCTTGCCCTTGATCACAGTCGAGCTGGCATTGCTCTCCTGGTCCACGCTGACCTGCTGGCTCTCTGCCGTGACCTGCACCTCCTGCGACTCCGTTTGCAGGGACATCTTCACGTCCAACGCAAGCGCCTGCCCTGCGGTGATGCGAACCCCCTGCCGCACGAAGGTGGAGAAGCCGTTCATCGTCACCGTCATCGCATACGTTCCCGGAGCGACTCCCGTGACCGCATAGCTTCCGTCGTCCTTCGACTGAACGATAAAGGCCTTGCCCTTGACAGGAGTCAACGTAACCGTAGCCCCCGGAATCACCGCTTCATCGGGGTCGGTAACAGTTCCATGAACCGAGGCTCCGGGCGTCTGCGCCCTCATCCCGATCGACGTCAAGGCCATCAAAAGAAACAAAAAGAACTTCAGTGTCCTGCGAAATCCCATTCCTTCTCCTCAATCAAATGCACATACGCAAATCCCATCGGGATGGCAGGAGGGTTACTGCGGGCCGCCTGCGCCCTCGGCGGCGGCTGCTCCACCGCCCATATTCCACGGCGAAAGCGTCATCGCGGGAGAACCGCTCGGTGAGGCCGCCAGAATCGGCTCGACCCCCGAGAGCATCGTGACCGCTGTGACCTTCTCACTGCCCGGAGCGGTTTCCGTGGCCACGATCATCACGGCGTCCCCTACCTTCAGATCAGCCAGCGATTCGGTCGGAAGCCTCTGCAAAACCTGCGAAAGATCGCCTCCACCAGCACGTCCTGCTCCGCCGGGACCTCCCGGTCCGCCTGCTCCGGGCCGTGGAGCCCCGCCTTCGGCGGCAGTTCCTGCCGGAGCACTGCCTCCATTCGCTCCCGCGGCGCTCGCGGCGGCTGCACCGCCGCGAGCGCGTGCCGCAAACCTTGCGGCCATCTCAGGCGGCAGCTTGCGAAGGTCGGAGTTTCCCGTAACGCTCACCGACATCGTCTTCTTTGTGGTGAGATCCTTCAGCGTCAGCACGCCACCGGCGGCATTCAGCGTCGCTACCGTTCCCGAAAGATTCAGGAATGCTCCGCTGACAATCTCTTCCGCCTGAATCGTCGCTCCGTCTTCCGATTTGCCGCCGCGCACGCGAAGCTGGTCGCCTGTACGAATCTGGTCCAGCGCTCCCGGCTTCGTATCTTCAAACTTCACGGAATCCGGTGCATAACGGCGGAACTTCGTCGTGGCGGAGGTCTCCACCTGAATGGTTCTCGCGCCTGCCTTGATCGTCAGCGTCGAGCCATTTACCGCGCTCACCAACCCGCCCGAGCCGCGCCGCTGCCAGTCGGCCTTGTCCGCCTCGTTCTTCTGCGCGATGTCGGACGACTTCATCAGGATGACCCTGGTCGCCTGCAGCGAGCCATCATCCTCTGCCTTGCCCACCGCCAGCACCCGGTCACCCACGGCGATCTCGCTAAACGTGCCTGGCTGGGCGGTCTTCAAATCCGTGCTTCCGGGCGCAAGCTGCAGAACCTTCGCGCCATCCCCAACGGTAACGCTCGTCTGCGCTCCACCGTCGGCGGCCACCGTCAGGGTATTTCCCGAAATTGCCTTGACCGTCCCCAGCTGCCTTGCTGCCGCTGCTGCCGGAGCCTGTGCCGCAATCGGGGAGGGGAAAACAGCCACTGCGCTTCCCAGAGCAATCCCTGCGGCCAGCGAAGCTGTGTGGAGGGCCGATCGTATCTGCATCTATCTGTCCGTCCTGTGAGATATGGGCTGACACTCCGGCTCTCGGTCCTGCCTGAACCGGGCCTGCCCGTCTTACGTGAGGTTCTGTACGTGAAAGACGCTCCGCTTTGTTAAAAGTTTCCAAAAACAGGGGAGATTTAGGACGGTACCGAAGAAGTTATCTCACCTTCGGCAATAAAACTGTTAGTTCAGTTTTCACGCGGTCTTCCGGGGCTGAAAGTATCGCCGTATCGCCCTCAAAATTCAATCGCTACAACCGGAGACGCCCCTCGCGCATCTCCTCTCACGGAGAGCCAAAACAATCATCGTGAAGAAAGCCGGCAGCGCCACCGATCCCCTCTGGTACAAAGACGCCATCATCTATGAGTTGCATGTCCGCACCTTCCAGGACTCGAACGGTGACGGCATCGGAGACCTTCCCGGCCTCCTCTCACGGATGGACTACCTGAAAGAGCTGGGCGTTACCTGCCTCTGGCTTCTTCCCTTCTACCCCTCGCCCCTGAAGGACGACGGCTACGACATCGCCAACTACACCGACGTCAACTCCAGCTACGGCACCATCGACGACTTCAAACGCGTGCTCGACGCCGCGCACCAGCGCAACATGCAGGTGCTCGTCGAGCTGGTCATCAACCACACCTCCGACCAGCACCCGTGGTTTCAGGCCGCGCGCCTCGCTCCTCCCGGTTCGCCCGAGCGCAACTTCTATGTCTGGTCCAGCACCGATCAGATTTACAAAGACGCTCCCATCATCTTCTCCGACACCGAGAAGTCGAACTGGACCTGGGACGACACCGCCAAGGCCTTCTACTGGCACCGCTTCTTCTCGCACCAGCCCGACCTGAACTTCGACAACCCCGCCGTCATGGAAGAGGTCCTCAAGGCCATGCGCTTCTGGCTCGACCTCGGCGTCGACGGCCTCCGGCTCGACGCCATACCGTACCTCGTCGAGCGCGACGGCACCATGTGCGAGAACCTCCCCGAGACGCACCACATCATCAAGCGCCTTCGCGCCGCCATCGATGCCGAGTACACCAACCGCTTCACCCTCGCCGAGGCCAACCAGTGGCCCCCCGAGGTCCGGCCCTACTTCGGCGATGGCGACGAGTGTCACATGGCCTTCCACTTCCCATTGATGCCCCGCATCTACATGGCGCTGCGGCAGGAAGACCGCCTTCCCATCGCCGACATCATGGCCCGCACCCCTCCCATCCCCGACACCTGCCAGTGGGGCCTCTTCCTCCGCAATCACGACGAGCTGACGCTGGAGATGGTCACCTCCGACGAGCGCGACTACATGTACTTTGCCTACTCGGCCGACCCGCGCATGAGGGTCAACTCCGGCATCCGCCGCCGCCTCGCGCCTCTGCTCGACAACAACCGCCTCCGCATCCAGCTGCTCAACTCCATCCTGCTCAGCTTCCCCGGCACACCCATCCTTTATTACGGCGACGAGATCGGCATGGGCGACAACATCTACCTGGGCGACCGCAACTCCGTCCGCACGCCGATGCAGTGGAACTCCGACCGCAACGCGGGCTTCTCCACCGCCAACCCGGCGCGCCTCAGCTTCCCTGTCATCATGGACCCGGTCTACGGCTACCAAGCCGTCAACGTCGAGGCGGAGCTGGCCGACCAGTCCTCGCTGCTGCACTGGACCCGCAACATGATCGCGCTGCGGAAGCTCTTCCAGGTCTTCGGACGCGGCACGCTGGAGTTCCTCAATCCAGATAACCGTAAGATCCTCGCCTACATCCGGCATTACGATCCCACCTCGCCCTCGCGCGAGCAGACCGCCACCGGGCGCAACCGCAATACCTCCTCGCCCGGAACCGAGACGATCCTCTGCGTTGCCAACCTCTCGCGCTTCGCCCAGCCCGTCTCGCTCGATCTTTCGGAGTTCGCCGGGATGACCCCGGTCGAGATGCTCGGCTATGTCCCCTTCCCTGTCATCACCGACCAGCCCTACCCTCTCACTCTCGCGCCCTACACCTTCTTCTGGCTTGAGTTGCAACCACCCTCGCCTCCGGCTTTATGATCGTCTAAATCGTTTCCCTCGGGGAGGTCCCGAGGAGAGGACTCGTCTTTTACCGCCAGTCCGCATCTCATCTCCCAGAGCCGTCCGCAGCAGCGTAGTCTACGGACATAAGGACAGCCGCAACGCACGATGGCCTCCACACCGACCAAACTCGCAATCGCCCCTCCAGAGGTCAGCGCCCCCGTCGGCAGCACCGGACTCCTGATCCATCTCAGCGTCGTCTCGCCGGAAGAGCTTGAGCCTACCCTCTCGAAGCTCTCCTCGGCCCTGCAGGACCAGTCGGTTCTTGTCACTGTCCCGGAAGGCATCAGCCTCGAGTCGCTCCAGTTCCCCAACCTTCAGCTGCTGCCCCATACCCCGGCAGCCTCCTCGACGACGAGCTGGGTTCTCACCGCCGCCGACTACCTCAACATGCACAAGCTTGCGGTCGAGCACCAGGCCTCCGGCTGTCTCCTGCTGGGAGCAGGAGCCTTCACCTTGCCATCGGCGTCCCTCCGTTCGCTCGCCGAGGCGACGCTCTCTGGCTCGTCCGATCTCGTCGTCGCGCACTACCACCCCGGACCGAGAGAGAGTCTGGTCAACTCCGCGATCCTCTACCCGGTCACCCGCGCCCTCTTCTGCTCGCGCCCACGTTTTCCTCTCGCCATCGACCTCGGCCTCTCCACCCGCATGGCGGAACGCCTTGCCGCCTCGGCCCAGCGCTTCACCGCCGCCAATCAGGAGGAGTCTCTCCTCTGGCCCGTCGCCGAAGCCGCCTCCGCGGGCTTCACCTCGTCGGAGTTCGACACCCCCTCCCGCGTCCTGCCGCAGCCCGCGGCCACCGACCTCAACGCTCTCTTCAGCAACATCCTCGGCTCCTTCTTCAACGACATCGACCTCCGCGCCCCCTTCTGGCAGCGCATGAGAGCCGTCATTCCTCCCCCCCAGATGGTCGATCTTCCGTCGCCGCCCGAGCCGCTTGACGTGGCCGCCATGCTGGAGTCCTTCCACCTCGCCTACTCCAACCTGCAGGAGATCTGGAGCCTCGTGCTTCCGCCTCATACCCTACTCGGCCTCAAGCACCTGTCCGTCATGCCGCCGGACAGCTTCCGTATGCCCGACAGCCTGTGGACCCGCATTGTCTATGACTTCATCCTGGCCTATCGCCTGCGCACGATGAATCGCGGCCACTTGCTCGGCGCGCTTACACCGCTTTATCTCGCGTGGGTGGCTTCGCACCTTACTCTTATCCAAAGCGGTATCGCCGCCGAACGCCACATCGAAGACCTCGCTCTGGCCTTTGAAACCGATAAACCCTACCTGGTCTCGCGCTGGCGCTGGCCCGACCGCTTCAACCCGTAGACGAAAGGGCCGGACAAACGGCCACATCCCACTCCGAAGGAGATCCGCCCATGTGGCAACAAGTCGAACTCGCCCTGAGCCAATCCGCACACCGGGCCCTCGTCACACTGGCCAACTTTCTCCCCGGCATGCTCGCCCTGCTGCTGGCGATCCTCATCCTCACTCTGATCGGAGCCCTGCTGGCTGCACTGCTGAAGCGCCTGCTCACGGCCATCCGATTTGATGAGCGCCTCTCGCGCAACTCGCTGATCCCGCTCGACTGGGCTCCCGCGCACGGTCCCACGCTGCTGGTCACACGAGCCGTCTTCTGGGCCAACGTCATCATGGGCTTCCTTATCGGCATCTCTGCCTTCGACGCGGCCTATGCGGGGAATTCTCAGATGTCGTTCTTTCTTCTGCCCTACCTCACCCACTCGGTCGGGGCTGTCCTTCTGTTCATCGCGGGAACCCTCCTCGCCCGCTTCCTCGCCCGCACGGTGCTGATCGAGGCCGTCAACGCCCGCCTGCACTACGCTCGCTTCCTCTCCGTCGGGGTCAAGTGGCTGGTCCTCGTACTGACCGCCGCCACCGTTCTCGACCACCTCGAGATCGGAGGCACCGTCGTCGATCTCGCCTTTGGAATCCTCTTCGGCGGAATAGTCCTGACCCTCTCGCTGGCCGTCGGACTCGGCTCCCGCGACATCGTCAGCCGCTCGCTCGAAAGAAACGTGGACACCGAGGGCTTTCCCCCGGAGAGCTACAAGCCTCACACCACGACCACCAGCGAAACCCTGCGCCATTTCTAGGGTTTCGCTGGCGATAGCCTTAGCCACGCATTGAAGGAATCCGCTTCTCTTTGCAGGTTGCCCTTGATATAGGACCAATCATGTCCTATAAAGAATTGAGACTATTTTTGTCCTTAATCCAATTCAGGCAGTCCACGCAACCATGAATCGGAAGTATCTGTACCTTTCCCTGCTGTTGCTCTCTCCTTCTCTCCGCGCCCAAGGGCCGGGAGCGCCGCCTCCACGCGTCACCCTTCTCGCGCTCGACACCGACCACGACGGTAAGCTCTCCGCGTCCGAAATCGCAGCCGCTCCCGCAGCGCTCAAGACGCTCGACAAGGACGGCGACGGAGAGCTGACCTCGCTCGAGTACCTTGCCAGCATGAATGACCCTAACTCCAACAAGCCCGACGAGGCGGTGCAGCGCCTGATGCTGCTCGACCGCAACGGCGACGGCGTTCTCACGAAGGACGAGGTTCCCGAGCGTCTGCAGGGCATCTTCACCCGCTCTGACGCCAACCACGACGGCAAGCTGACCGCCGACGAGCTTCGCTCCACGGCCTCGAGCCAGCGCGGACCCAACGGACGCGCCCTGCGCGGCGGCGACCTTACCCGTATGGACCCCATCCTCAGCGCGCTCGACGCCAACCACGACGGCGTTCTCTCCGCTGACGAGATCGCAGCCGCTCCCGCAGCTCTCAAGGCGCTCGACAAAGATGGCGACGGAGAGCTTGCCGGCGCTGAGATTCGTCCCCGCCAGATGACTCCGGCGGACCGTGCCAAGCACATGCTCGACGAGTGGGACACCAACAAGGACGGCAAGATCGCCAAGGCCGAGGCTCCCGACCGCATGCAGGAGCAGTTTGAAAAGATCGATACAAATCAGGACGGTGTACTCACCGAGGACGAATTAACCGTCTATTTCGCCAGTATGCCGCAGCAGCCGCGCCGCCCCGAGGGGGGACGCGGACAGGACAACCCTAATCAAGGATCACGCCCTGAACATGAATCTCACTAAGACCGCAGCAGCACTTTTCTTCTCCTTCGCGCTTCCCTTTGCCGGCGCGCAGTCGTCCTCGAACGTACACATCTCCCATCATGAGAACGTGCTCGGCACCTCGCTCGAGCTGAAGCTCCGCACCTCCACCAACGCCGAGGCCACAAAGGCCGAGGCCGCCGTGCTCCGCGAGATCGACCGCGAGAACAGCATCCTCAGCGCGTGGTCCAACAACAGCGAGTTCTCCCGCTGGGTCCGCACCCACAACACCGCCGTCAAGGTTTCTCCTGAGCTGTACGACGTCCTCAGCCTCTTCGACCGCTTCCGCGAGCAGACTAGCGGGGCGCTCGACGCCTCCGCTGAGACTGCCACCCGCGTCTGGAAGCTTGCCTCCGTCGAGGACCGCGAGCCCACCGATGCCGAGTTGGAGAAGGCCGTCGCTACCATGCAGCACTCGCACTGGTCGCTCGACCCCGTCCACCACACAGCGACGCATCTCGACGACGCTCCCATCGCCCTGAACTCCTTCGCCAAGAGCTACATTTCCGGCCACGCCGCCGATGCCGCCCTCGCTGCGGGAGCCACCGGAGTCCTCATCAACATCGGCGGTGACATCGTAATGCGCGGCTCGCTCACCGAGCGCGTCGCCATCACCGATCCCCGCGCTGCCGCCGAGAATGATCCTCCGATCGACCTGGTGCGCCTCTCCAACCGCACCATCGCCACCAGCGGCGACTACCGTCGCGGCTTCGATATTCACGGGGCGCACTACTCCCACATCATCGACCCGCGCACGGCCCAGCCCGCCGAAGAAGTGCTTTCCTCCACGGTTATCGCCACCGATCCCTCCACCGCAGGCGCTCTTGCAACAGCGTTTTCGGTGATGACTCCTTCGGAGAGCCGGAGGCTTGCCGCCGCAACGCCGGGTGTTGACTACATGCTCGTCCTCCGCGATGGACGCACCATCACCAGCCGCAACTGGTCCACCCGCGAGGTTCCGCGCCTGCAGAACGCCGCCTACTACGCCCCGCAGAAGGCGGTTCCCTCACTCGACCTGCTCATCAACCTTGAGCTGGCGCGCATCGAAGACCCGCGCTACCGCCGTCCCTACGTCGCTGTCTGGGTCGAGGACACCGACCACTTTCCTGTCCGCACGCTCGCTCTGTGGTTCCAGAAGTCGCGCTGGCTGCCCGACCTGAAGTCCTGGTATCACTCCGACCAGATCCGCAACCTCGCCGAAGGCTCCGATCTCTCCACCACGGTCTCCTCTGCGACGCGCTCGCCGGGCAAGTACACCCTTCGCTGGGATGGCAAGGACAACGCCGGAAAGCCTGTAAAACCGGGCAAGTACACTATCTTCATCGAGGCCGCCCGCGAGCACGGAACCTACGGCCTGATGAAGCAGGAGATCAACTGGGACGGCAAGACCGCAGCTCAGTTCACGCTGCAGGGCAACAAGGAGATTGCAGGCGCATCGCTTGACTATGGCAAGCACAACTAACGCGGTGGCAAGCACAACTAACGCGGTGGCAAGCACAACCACTGAAGCAAACACCACGCGGTCGGCGACTCCAAAGTCTCCGGCCGCGAAGCAGCCTCTTACCTTCCGCGCAAAGCTGCGCCGTCAGACGGCCATCATCGGACGCTGGCTGCACATCTACCTCTCGATGGCATCCTTCGCCATCGTCCTCTTCTTTTCGATCACCGGCATCACCCTCAACCATGCCGATTTTTTCTCTGCTAAAGAGAAGACCAACCGCATCACCGGCGAGATACCGCACGAGTGGCTGCGCCCTGCCAACAACGCCGAACCGGCAAAGCTTGAGATCGTCGAGCGTCTCCGCTCCGCCGCCAAGCTGCACGGCGCCGTCTCCGACTTCCGCATCGATGACGACCAGATTGAGGTTTCCTTCAAGGCTCCGGGCTACTCTGCAGACGCCATGATCGACCGCACCTCCAACCACTACGACATCATCGAGGTCCGCAACGGCTTTGTCGCCGTCATCAACGACCTGCACAAAGGACGCGACGCGGGCAAGGTCTGGGCTGGGCTGATTGACGTTTCCGCCGTGCTGCTCACGCTGGTCTCGCTCACTGGCCTTCTGCTTCTCTTCTTCCTCTACAAGAAGCGCACCTCGGGCCTCATTCTCGCAGTAGCAGGAACGCTTCTCTGCTACCTCGTTTACCTTCGCTTCGTTCCTTAATGCTAAGGTTCCTTTGTCGCCTCGGTAAGCAATAAACACCAGCAAGGAGAGTGGGATGTCCCTTACCCCTGTGAAGCAGTTCCTCGTCTTCGGAGAGCCCGTCGAAGTCCTCGTCAGCAGTGAACAGACCCATGGTTCCTTTTGCGTGGTAACGCAGGTGTCTCCTCCCGGCGGAGGTCCGCCGCCGCACATCCACGAACGCGAAGACGAACTCTTCACCGTGCTCGAAGGAGACTATGAGGTCTTCGACGGTAAGGAATGGCATCCACTGCGCAAGGGAGAGAGCGCGTTCAAGCTGCGCGGCAGCCTGCACACCTTTCGTAATTGCGGAACCACCGACGGCAAGATCCACGTCGTTATCACTCCCGGAGGCTTCGACCTTTATCTCGAAGAGCTTTCGAAGCTCTCCATGCCTCCGACGATCGAAGAGGTGGTCGCCGTCTCCACCCCTTACGGGATCAGCTTCCCACCTCTTCCGTAACTTCCGTGTGCCAGCCTTTCAGGAGATGCCCCTAGTACACATCTCCTGAGAGCAGCGTTCTTTGCGACCTCTGGTAGAACCCGAAGATCGACACACCGATAAACCCGATCATGGGTACGATATATCCGAGCGCCAGGCTGTGCGTCTGCCGAGCGATCAGGCCCGAGATTGGCGGGCAGATTGCTCCTCCCACCATCGCCATCACCAGCAGCGAGCCGCCGAGCTTGGTGTTTCTCCCCAGCCCCTTCAGCCCCAGGGCGAAGATCGTGGGGAACATGATCGAGATGAAGAAGCCGCTGGCTACCACCGACCATGCTCCCAGCATCCCGGGCCGCAGCACCGTCACCAGCATCAGCGCGGCATTGCACACGCCGTACACTCCCAGCATCAGGCTGGGACGTATGTACCGCATCAGGGGAGTCGAAACGAACCGCCCCACCATCATCGTCACCAGCAGGATCGTCAGGTAATGCGCGGCTGTCCTCTCGCTGACCGCGGTGTACTGCTTCATGTACGGAATCAGGCTGCTCCATGAGGAAATCTGCGCTCCGACATTGCAGAAGTTCGCCGCCACCGCAAACCAGATCGCAGGCATCCGCACCAGCTCCGCGAAGCTGCCGTGATTCTCTCCCTCGCCCTCATGCTCCGCCTGTATCTCCGGAAACTTCGTCCGCAATAACACAAAGGCCCACAGCAACACCACCAGCCCGAAGACGAGATACGTCGGCACCACACGCATCACCTCTCCGTGCAGATACGCCTTATATGTGCCCGCGAGCTTCATATGCTCGATCTGCGCCGGTCCCGGCTCCACGCCCGAGAAGATGAAGTACGTCCCCACCAGCACGCCCGCCACCGTTCCTGGAGGATTGAACGACTGCGAGAAGTTCAGCCGCTGCTCCGAGGTCACCGGATCGCCGAACTGGGCGATGAACGGGTTCGCAGCAGTCTCCAGCACTGACGCTCCGCAGCCCACCGTAAACAGAGCAATCAGGAACAGCACATACTGGTCATGCATTGCCGCCGGAAGAAACAGGAGCATCCCTGCGCCGAACAGCACCAGGCCTCCCACCATTCCCGTCTTGTATCCCCAGCGCCGCATCACCAGGCCCGCTGGAATCGCCATGCAGCAATAACCGAAGAAGTTTGCCGTCTGCACCAGCTGCGCGCTGAACGGCGAAAGCTCCAGAGACTTGCGGAACTGCTGTACCAGGATGTCCGTCAGGTTGTTCGACATTCCCCAAAGGAAGAACAACACCGTCACGAGCAAAAACGGCAACATGCGCCCCACCGGAAACACCGGATGTCTTCCGCTTACAGGGCTGTTCTTCTTCTGAGTTGCTGGAGCTGAAATCTGCATTCGTTCTCCTGAAAATCCTGTACGTTCCCTCGAAAATCCTACACGCAACCGGGTATCTCCGGCTCACAGCTAAAGACCGTACACCTGCTCCGCATTCTTTCCGAAGATGTCTGCGCGTTCCTGCTCGCTGAACCCGGCAAAGTACTCTTCCAGAACACCCCACCATTGCTCGTAGCCGCAAGCGACCAGGCATACCGGCCAGTCCGACCCCGCCATCAGCCTTTGCGGCCTGAACGCCTCCACGACGACATCGAGATAAGGCCGCAACCCCTCCGGCGTCCACGCGTTCCAATCGGCCTCGGTCACCAGACCCGAAACCTTGCACCACACGTTCTCGCGTCGGGCCAGTTCGCGTACACGTTCAGCCCACGGCTCCAGCAACCCTTCCCCAATCTTCGGCTTCGCGATGTGATCCAGCACAAATACCTGCTCCGGATGCCGGTCCGCGAACTCGATCGCCTGAGGAAGCTGACGCTCGTAGACCAGGACGTCATAGACCAGCTCCGTGCCACGCAGAGCCGCGATCCCGCGGTTGAAGTCCTCACGCAGAAGAAAACCGTCCGGCTCTGCCTGCGCGATATGCCGCAGCCCCTTCAGCTTCGGTCTGTCTGCAAGCTCTTCCAGTGTGGCTCCGAAGTTATCTGCCGCAATCGGAGCCCACCCCACCACGCCGCAGATCGCCTCATGGCTGTCCGCCAGGTCGAGCAGCCAGCGCGTCTCCTGCATTGTCTGCCGGGCTTGCACGGCCATCGCGCCGTCGATCTCAGCGCCGAGCATCTCTGCGATCAGGTCTGAAGGGAGAAAGTCTCTCTGCAGCTCGCGCATCGAGGCGTCGATCCAACCGTACTCCTCCGCAGAGTATTTCCAGAGATGATGATGCGCGTCGATCCTTCTGGCCATTCCGCCTCCGTCCCTCATCATATTCAAAACCCTACTTCCACGCCTGAAAAATAACTCTTCCTTCTCCGAAGACCTTCTTTCTTATTCTCAGAATTTTTCTTTCCACCGCCCGGCGTTCGTCATACTCTTAGGCTCATCGCTTCCTGCACACGGGCCGCTGTCAGAGCATCTCAAACTCCATCTGGAGGAAATCATGGCTCCCCGGAAGATCACTCCCCGCTTCTCGACACAACCCCGCATCCTTCTCCCCGGCAGTGAAAAAAATGCTCTTGCGCCGGAGATCGTCTCCACCCCCGCCCCCTCTGGCCGACGCGTTACCGTTTCGGTGATCGTCCGGCGGAAAACACCGCTCAAGACCGCGCACACAACCGGCCGAACCCGGCTCACCCGCACCCAGTTCCGCGCCAGCCACGGAGCCGATCCCACCGCCGTCCGCCTCGTCCGAACCTTCGCCGCCGAGTATGAACTCGCTGTGGAGCCGCCAGCCCCCGGACGCCGCAACATCCAGCTCACCGGGACCATCGCCAACCTGCAACGTGCCTTCGGGGTTTCACTGGTGCACAAGGACCTCAACGGCCTCGCCTGCCGCGTCCGTGAAGGCGGCATTCAGCTTCCGCAGGAGCTTGCCGGATATATTCTTGCCGTCCTGGGACTCGACAACCGACCCCAGGCACAACCTCATTTCCGCATCGCAGGCGAACGCGGCGGAGCAGCTGCCCGCGCCGCACAGGGCAGCGGATTCGCCCGTCCTCACGCGACCAGCGTCTCCTACACGCCCGTGCAGGTCGGCCAGCTTTATGGCTTTCCCGAAGGAGCCTCGGCCTCGGGCCAGACCATCGGCATCGTCGAACTGGGCGGAGGATTTCGCCAGGCTGACATCACCGCCTACTTCAAATCCATCGGCGTGCCTGCGCCCAAGGTCACCGCCATCAGCGTCTCAGGAGGGAAAAACTCTCCCGGCGATGCCAATGGAGCCGATGGCGAGGTGATGCTCGACATTGAGGTTGCCGCCGCAGTCGCTCCCGGCGCTCGCGTCGTCGTCTACTTCGCCCCCAACACCGACCAGGGATTCGTGGACGCTATCGCCACCGCCGTCCACGACACGACGAACAAGCCCTCCGTTGTCTCCATCTCGTGGGGAGCTGCCGAATCCAGCTGGACGACGCAGGCCATGAATGCACTCGACGCGGCCTGCCAGTCGGCGGCTGCTCTTGGCATCACCATCACGGTAGCTGCGGGCGATAACGGCTCGACCGATGGGGTTAGCGATAACAAAAACCATGTGGACTTTCCCGCTTCCAGCCCGCATGTCCTCGCTTGTGGAGGGACGAATCTGCAAAGTTCGAACGGGACCATCTCTTCGGAGACAGTCTGGAATGACCAGAACGGAGGAGCTACGGGAGGAGGCGTCAGCAATGCCTTCGCGTTGCCCTCGTGGCAGTCTGGCGCCAACGTTCCCAAACCGATGGTTTCTGCCGGAGGCCGTGGTGTTCCTGACGTGGCTGGAGACGCCGACCCCGAGACTGGCTACATCGTTCGGGTTGACGGGCAAAGCCTGGTCATCGGAGGCACCAGCGCCGTTGCCCCTCTGTGGGCAGGACTTATCGCCCTGGCCAACCAGCAGAACGGCGCTCCTGCGGGCTTCATCAACACAATTATCTATAGTGCAAAGGCGAAGTCCTCCTTCCGCGACATTACGCAGGGCAATAACGGGGCCTTCAAAGCAGGTTCGGGATGGGATGCCTGCACCGGCCTCGGTTCTCCCATTGCCCCACAGCTTATCGCGGCGGTGAAACCCTCCACGACAAAGAAACCCACGAAGCCGCCAAGCAAAGGGACTAAGGGCAAGGGCGGCAAGAAAACCGGGATCAGAAAGCGATAAGCACTCACGGTCGAATCCGAAGAGGTTGTGCCGGGCGGCGAAGAGAAGAGCGGTCGAGCTTCGCTCGATGGCCCACATCTGGCGATACAACCGCCAGATATGGGGCACCCGCACCCAGTTGATGGCCGTACTGCAGTGCTTGAGAAAAGCAGATTCCTTCGCTGCGCTACGGAATGACAGGTTCTAAAAATAGCGGCTCAAGAGAAAGAAAATGCCCGGACCAGAAGGCCCGGGCATCTCTGCATCAACAAACAAGGAAGAAGGGGAATTACTCCTTCTCTGAGAAGGTGTGAATGCCACATTCCAGCTTCTTGCCGCCCCAACGGCCGCTACGGGCATCCTCACCCGCCGCCGGAATCGCTGTGCAGGGCTCGCACCCGATGCTGGTGTAGCCGCGGTCGTACAGCTCCAGATGTGGGATCCCCTCGCGCTCGGCGTACTCCGTTACGCGAGCCCAATCCCAGTCAGCCAGCACACTGATCTTCTTCATGTGCTTGCCCGAGGGAACCTTGTGATCCTCGATCTTCTTCAGCCCGGCACGCGTCGGCGACTGCTCGCGACGCAGCCCGGTGAACCACCAGTCGAACGGCTCGAGCGAACGCATCAGCGGCTCCACCTTGCGGGCCTTGCAGCAGGCGGTCGGATCGACGATGTTCAGAATGCCGAACTTGCCCTCGAACTCCTTCACCGTGAGTTCAGGCATCGCATTCACTAAATTAAGGTTCCACTCCTCGGCCATGCGATCGCGGTATGCGATCACCTCCGGGAAGTGGTACCCCGTCTCCAGAAAGATCACCGGGACATCGGGGAGGTGCTTCCGTAGCATGTGCAGCGCGACCATATCCTCGGTTTGAAAGCTCGAGGTCAGGCAGACCGAGCCCTTCTCCGCTGCCTGAGCGATCTGCGCGACCAGACCCTCTGCTGTCAACGCCTCATAATCTACTGCCGCATCCATCACACTCATGCTTCTACTCCTGAGAGCCGCAGAACTTCATCGTCCTCAAGACTCTCTGCCAGAACAATCCGGCCTTCTGCAAACCCTCTTACCTGCTCCAGTTCGTTTACTGAAAGAGAGCGCGCCGAGATCGCCGTTACACCGGCAAGGCTTAGCGCACGAATCGCTGCCACCAGCGACTCTATTGGAATCAGCGGATCATCCACGATCACCGCTCGCTTTCCACGAGCCTCCATCCCATCGCGCACGCGTTCGGCCAGCTCCGCCCGCCCTGCGACCAGAACCAGCGCAGCCTGCTCGCCGTCAGCTCCTTCGCTCTCCGAAGCGCCGACGATCATCGCCGCTCCAACCGTCGCGTTGGTCAAGCCGTCGATCAGGATCAGCGAGCCGGTTGTGCGGCTCTCCGCGTAGGCATCGAAGAAGAGCGGAAGGTTCGTCTCCAGCTCGACCTCGGCAATCTCGTTCATCACAAGACGATCTGCCTGCTGGTGTTCGAGAGAGCCGACATCCACGCGGTAACGAATCGCCTTCACCGTCGCACGAGCCGTCCGTGTCGTGTGCTTCACCAGGTAGGTTCGACCGACAACCAGAGGTTGCTCGTGCATCCAGACGACCATCGCGCGGAAGCGACGAGCGATCGAAGGCAGTGCAAGCTCGCCCACAGAGGACGAAGGAACCAGCATCTCGCCGCGGCTCAGGTCAATCTCATCTTCAAGCTCCACGGTCACGCTCTGCGGATACGCTGCGGCTGGAAGATCGCCGTCCCAGGTAACGATGCGTTTCACCGTGGTCTCGCGCCGCGAAGGCAGCGCCATCACGCGGTCGCCTGCGCGGAGAACTCCGCGAGCTACCTGACCGGCAAAACCGCGGAAGTTCGCATCGGGACGCTGCACCAACTGCACCGGAAAACGTAGCGGGCCATCGTGCCCGGCCTCTGCCAGCGGCACCGTTTCGAGGAACTCGAGCAGCGTGGGGCCGTCGTACCAAGGCATTGCCTTGCTCTGGGACACGACGTTGTCGCCCTCAAGTGCGCTAACCGGAATCACCGTTACGCTCTTCAGACCCAGTTGCGTAGAGAACTCGACGAACTCTGCGCGGATGGCCCGGAAGGTCTCCTCCGAGTAGCCGACGAGGTCCATCTTGTTGACCGCCGCGACCACATGAGGAATCCCCAGCAGGGAGGCGATGTAGGTATGTCTGCGCGACTGCGGAAGCAGCTTGCCTTCGCGCAGATACGCGCGCGCATCGATCAGCACCACCGCAACATCCGCGGTCGAAGCGCCTGTCGCCATGTTGCGCGTGTACTGCTCGTGCCCTGGCGTATCCGCAATGATGAACTTGCGTCGCGAGGTGGAGAAGTAGCGATAGGCCACGTCGATGGTGATTCCCTGCTCGCGCTCGGCCTTCAGACCGTCGGTAAGCAGCGAAAGATCCACATGACCGTTGGCAGCGCGATTTACGCGGCTCTTCTTCACCGCCGCAAGCTGGTCCTCATAGACGCTCTTGGTATCGTGCAGAAGTCGCCCGATCAGAGTACTTTTGCCGTCGTCCACGCTTCCCGCAGTGGTAAAACGAAGTAGCTCCTGACCGAGATGCGCCTCCAGGAAATCCTGAAAATCTGTCGCAATCGCACCCATTAGAAGTAGCCCTCCCGCTTCTTCGACTCCATCGAGCCTTCCTCGTCGTGGTCGATAGCGCGGTTCTCGCGCTCGCTTCTCCGGAAGGTCAGAAGCTCTTCGATGATCTTCGGCAGAGTATCAGCCTCGCTCTTCATCGCGCCGGTGCAGGGCAGGCAACCGAGCGAACGCATACGAACCTTCTCCGAGCGAACCTCTTCGCCGGGGAGCAGCTTCAGACCGTCGTGGTAGAGCGTCATCTGACCTCCACGGACGATCAGCGGCCTCTCCTTCGCGAAGTAAAGCGGCACGATTGGAATCTTTTCGGCGTAGAGATAGAGCCAGATGTCCAGCTCTGTCCAGTTCGAGAGCGGGAAGACGCGGATGCTCTCGCCTTTGCGCAGGCGCGAGTTGTAGAGACTCCAAAGCTCGGGGCGCTGGTTCTTCGGATCCCACTGGCCGGCAGAGTCGCGGAAGCTATAGACGCGCTCCTTGGCGCGGCTTTTTTCTTCGTCGCGGCGCGCACCGCCAAACGCGGCGTCGAAGCCGCCCTCGGCCAGAGCATCCAGAAGACTACGCGTCTTTAATAGACCGCAGCAGTTCTGCGTTCCCAGGGTGTAGGGATTCGCTCCGGCGGCGATTGCCTCCTCGTTGCGGTGAACGATCAGCTCCGCGCCAATCTCCTTCGCATAGGCATCGCGAAAGGTGATCATCTCGGGGAACTTGTAGCTGGTATCCACGTGCAGCAGGGGGAACGGAATTTTGCCCGGATAAAACGCCTTCTGGGCGAGCCTCAGCATGACGCTCGAATCTTTGCCGATGGAATAGAGCATTACGGGCCGGGCAAACTCGGCAACGGCCTCGCGCAGAATTACGATGCTCTCGGCCTCAAGCGCCTGCAGATGGTTCAATCTCGCTGGCAGCAGGGTCGAGTCGATATCGAGAGCTGTGGTCTTGGTCATAGAAAATCATCTTTCGGAATCATCGAGAAAATCGCCTGGATGATCCCTTCTGAAGTCAAAGAAACCGATCAGAAATTATAGATAGAGGAAGAGAGAGTCGCTACGCAGGTCAACAACAGCGCGTACAGGGACACGGGAGCGTCCGACAGCAACAAGCGCATTGGGGAAACGCAGACATCGTCTCCTTAACTATAGAAGTCTCCACAGGCTGCCGCAACCGTCCCAAAATCTGCTAGACTAAATAAGTCGGAAACGATGTTCTGGCAGGTAGTTTGTGGCGATCCCGAATTCGCCCGGCAGTCTGAGCAGTACGGAACATTCTCCTTACTTTCCGGCCACTTATCGCAGTACAGAGTCGGGGCGTAGCGCAGCCTGGTAGCGCACCTGCTTCGGGAGCAGGGGGTCGGAGGTTCGAATCCTCTCGCCCCGACCAATAGACCATCCAGGCAATCCCCTTCCCCCTCTTATCTATGAAAGTAGTCCTGTCACCTTTTGGGGTGTGACTAATTTACTGCCTCCTTATATAGCTACATCTTTCTCTGAAATCTTCAGGGACTGCCGCTAAAATGGTTTGTTCTAGATTTGGCCCCTTGCGTGCGTAAGGCTCACGTTGAGGACGAAATGACTGAAGCCCAGGATTGTCATACCCCACCTGTTTTACTTGGGAACTCCCCGGCAATTCAGCAGATCCGCGATCAATTGCAAAAAGCCTCTCTGACAGAGGTACCAGTGTTGATCACTGGAGAAAACGGCACCGGGAAGGGGTTGGTCGCAAAACTCTTGCATAGTATGAGCGAACGGCATGCACATCAGTTTCATAAAATAAGCTGTGCGGCCCTGTCGAGTCGATTCTTTGACGAAGAATTTGAGCGCTATGCAAACCTTTCTGATTCGTCTCGAAGAGGAGACGTCAGACTGGAATCGCCTGCAGAGAATGGAAGAACTCTCCTCCTGGATGAGATCGGCGAACTGGACCCTATACTTCAGGGACTGCTGCTCTGTAAGCTGCAGGATTCACAACTACCGGGCTTTCATGAGGCAGGCGAGCCCAGCAGAGATGTCCGACTGATCTGTACATCGAGTCACGAGCTTGAGAAAAGGATCGATGCGGGAACATTTCGCACGGATCTCTTCTATCGCATCAATGTCCTGCGCATTCATATGCCACCTTTGAGAGATTGTGTTCAGGATATTCCTGCCCTGATGGCGCATTTTATCCGCATCTACAGTAAGAGATTCGGCAAGTATCCTGTTCCGGTAAGCTCACCTTTTGTAAAGAGCCTGCAGACCTACCACTGGCCTGGAAATACACGAGAGTTAGAGAACATGGCCAAGCGCTATGTTGTGCTGGGGGCGGAGGAATGTCATGTCTTACAAATGTCACAAACGCCCCAGGCGAACGTAACTCTTCCAGAAGACGTTGACTTCACCACTCCTTTGCGCATTCAGACAAAGCGTGCAGTACAGCATCTAGAGAGACAAATTATTCTAGGCGTGTTGAAGGCTCACAACTGGAATCGCAGGAAGACTGCTCGATCACTGAACATTAGCTATCGTACCCTGCTCTATAAGATCAAAGAAGGCCACCTACCCCGATCTGGTAACTCTTCTCCCCAATAGTTTCTCTTATATCTCTTTCCGCATACTCGGGTTTATTGCAATCGGTTTGGAATCTAACGTGCATCTTTTCTTCAGTGTTAGATAAACAGACCGCTTGAAGAGCATGCAAATCATCTATGAACGCTCATTTTTCTGATGAACTGTGCAAAGGATTTGCATAGGGCCGCAATTCAACGGTCAAGTTCTGCATACCGGGAGAGCTTGCGTGGTTAATTTCGGCGTAGTTGGTTATGGATACTGGGGACCAAATCTGGTTCGCAACCTGTTTGAGGTTCCTGAAACGCAGGTCGTTGCAGTCAGCGACATGAACACCGATCGGCTAAAGCTGGTGAAGAGTCGTTACCCATCCGTAGAAGTCACGACGGACTTTCAGGAGATGCTCCGTAATCCCCGGATCGATGCGATCGCAATTGCGACCCCTGTGTTCACTCATTACGACCTTGCTCTACAGGCTTTACAGCATGGCAAGCACGTTGTGGTCGAAAAGCCGATGACGTCTACCACGGAGCAAGCGCTGCGACTTATCGACGAAGCGGCACAACGAAACCTTGTACTTATGGTGGACCACACCTTCGTTTATACGGGGGCCGTGCGCAAGATCAAGGAGATCGCCAACTCCGGCAAGCTTGGGGACATTCTCTATTACGATTCAACACGGATCAACCTGGGCTTATTCCAGAGAGATGTCGATGTTATCTGGGATCTTGCGGTCCACGATCTTGCAATTATGGATTACATACTTCCTGCGACTCCATGTGCCATTGCTGCTACAGGGATCAATCATGTCTTTGGCGGGACGGAGAACCTTGCCTACATCACGATGTTCTTCGAGGAGAACATCATTGCACACGTAAACGTGAACTGGCTGTCTCCTGTGAAGGTTCGTCGCACGCTGCTTGGTGGCAGCAAACAAATGATCGTATATGACGATATGGAGCCAAGCGAGAAGGTGAAGGTTTACGACAAAGGCATCACCGTCAATTCAACTCCTGACTCACTTTACAAAGCTCTTGTCGGATATCGGTCGGGAGATATGTTCGCTCCTCAACTGGATGTATGTGAGGCTCTGAAGGTTGAGATTCAGCACTTTGTGGACTGCATTAAAACAGGTTCGGAACCTATCACAGGAGGACAGGCAGGATTGCGAGTTGTGCGCATCCTGGAGAGCGCTTCCCTTTCTATGAAGCAGCGAGGCAAGCTGATTAATCTCGGCGTCTCGGAACTCATACGGGGAGCAGCCTGATGAAAAATCAGATCGAGAGCAATGAGATCGATGATTTTGTAATCGCAGAGGAGCGGGAAGAGGGAGAAGCACCTCAAACCCTATTGGCTGAATTTAGCCGGATTGCACCTGACGTGAGGATCGGAGAGGGAGTTTGCATCTTTGCATTCACCAATCTGTACGGCTGTTCGATCGGCAATAACAGCAAAATTGGAACCTTTGTCGAGATTCAAAAGAATGCCGAGGTGGGTAAAAACGTCAAAATCTCCAGCCATACCTTTATCTGTGAAGGCGTCAAGATTGAAGACGATGTATTTATCGGACACAATGTATCGTTCATCAATGACAAGCATCCTCGCGCCACAAATGTCAGCGGCGGATTGCAAACAGAAGCCGACTGGCATATAGTACCGACCTTTGTTAAACGTGGCGCCTCCATCGGAACAAGCTCGACCATTCTATGTGGCGTCACCATCGGTGAGTCGTCCATTGTAGGTGCGGGCAGCGTAGTCACGCGAGATGTTCCGCCGAACACGATCGTTGCTGGAAACCCCGCTCGCTTTTTGAAACTAGTGGAGGAAGCATGAAGGTTCCCTTTGTCGATCTGCGATCCATGCATTTGGCGATCAAGGATGAACTTCAGGAAGTCTTTGACCGCGTACTGTCCAATTCATCTTTTGTGCTGGGTGAAGAGGTTCAACGGTTCGAGCAGGAGTTTGCCGATTACGTTGGGACTCGCCACTGTGTTGCGGTCAACACGGGTACAGCAGCGCTGCACCTTACATTGGCCTCGCTCGAAATCGGGCCCGGAGATGAGATCATCACCGTGCCACACACATTTATCGCGACCGCAGAGGCAATCTCGGCTGTCGGGGCTCGGCCAGTATTTATTGATATCGACCCAATAAGTTTCACGATGGACCCCGCACTGCTTGAGGCGGCTATCACCGATAAAACAAGAGCAATCATTCCAGTTGATCTCTACGGGCAGATCGCCGATATGGAGCGAATTCAAGAGATAGCTGATCGCTATGGGATTCCCATTATTGAAGATGCCTGTCAGGCACATGGCGCGGAGTATAAGGGGCGCATGGCGGGTTCGTTTGGTTTAGCTGGATGTTTCAGCTTCTATCCTGGAAAAAATCTCGGGGCATGTGGAGAAGGAGGTGCTGTAACGACCAATGATGCAGAGCTCGCGCGCAAGATACGGCTTTGGCGCGACCACGGATCGTCCAAGCGCTATGAGCATGTCTTTCCTGGATTGAATATGAGGATGGAGGGACTTCAAGGTGGGATTCTCTCAGTAAAACTGAAGTACCTTGATCACTGGAACGATCAGCGGCGTATCGCTGCTGCACAATATGATGCGGCTCTTGCCGGAACCGATATCGAGACACCAGTTGAGATGAATTACAACCGGCATGTCTACCATCTTTATGTTGTTCAGTCGGCAAAGCGTCAACAACTGCGGGAACAGTTGATAGAGTCCGGAATCGAATCGGGATTGCATTATCCGACCCCGCTGCACCTGCAGGAAGCTTATCGGTCGCTTGGGTATAAACAGGGAGATTTTCCTGTCACAGAGCGCATAAAGGATCGCATCCTTTCACTTCCGATGTATCCGGGGATCTGCTCTGATGCCATCACTCGCGTAGTCTCCGAATTGAAAGAGGGTTGCTATGTCGGTTGATCACGAAACAGCAATCGATTCGGAGATTAGGACCGTCGCCGCAGTTTTTGGCAAAGCGGAGATGGTGACGGATGCAGCTTGGGAGTGGGAATTTTCTGCCCACCTAAAGCACAGCTTCACTTCGCAAGAATTGTTGGCTCTCTTCTCAAAGTATCGGAATGACGAAGGCCTCTTCGAAATGAATATGCGCAGGCTCCTTATAAGAGCGATGTGCAAATCTGCAGGACATGCATTGCAAAGCGGCCCGGGGATTGTTTTGAAGCATCCAGAAACAATGGAGATTGGAGATGCAGTATTTCTGGGTGCTCAAACAATGATTCAAGGCCGATACGATGGCACTTGCCGCATTGGGAACCACGTTTGGATCGGCCCCCACGCTTACTTCGATGCACGACATCTTGTGATCGAAGACTACGTAGGCTGGGGTCCTGGAGCTAAAGTGCTCGGCTCCAGCCATACGGGTGACCCGGTGGATATCCCAATTATTGCAACCGAACTGACAATCAAGCCCGTCGTTATTGGCTATGGAGCAGATATTGGAACCAATGCAACGGTTCTTCCCGGGGTTCACATCGGCGCCAATTCCATTGTTGGAGCAGGCGCAGTCGTCACGGCTGATGTCCCGGAATATGCAGTAGTTGCGGGGGTTCCTGCAAAACTTGTGCGATATCGCAAATAACAGTCTGTAGTTCGAAGCAACATATGCGTTTGAAGATATAGCGGGGATCGGATGAATCCTATTGATGGAAAAAAGATATTCGTTACAGGCGGAGCTGGATTTGTAGGCAGTGCTACGGTTGACCAACTTTTAGAGCGGGGCGCAGCGGAAGTGCGGGTTTTAGATAATTTTATCCGCGGCAACATGCGAAATCTCGAAGTCGCACAACTCACCGGACGAGTAATTCTTGTCGAAGGAGATATCCGAGACGCCGCGATGGTAGATAGCCTTACCGAAGGCGTTGACTATGTCCTACATCAAGCGGCTTTACGCATTACACGATGTGCGGAAGCACCCCGAGAGGCCATAGAGGTACTTATCAATGGCACCTCAAACGTTCTAGAGAGCGCTGTTCGACACAATGTAAAAAAGGTCGTTGCAGCTTCTTCTGCTTCCGTCTATGGAGATCCATCTTATCTTCCGATGGATGAACAACACCCCTTCAATAACCGCACCCTTTATGGCGCGTGCAAGATTGCGAACGAGCAGATGCTTCGCTCGTACTATGAGATGTTCCGGCTGCCGTATGTGGCCTTCCGCTACTTCAATATCTATGGTCCGCGAATGGATCTGGACGGTGTGTACACCGAGGTCCTGGTGCGTTGGATGGATGCCATTGAAGCGGGTACGTCCCCCAAGATATTTGGAGACGGATTGCAATCCATGGATTTTGTCTACGTCGAGGATGTAGCGAGGGCCAACGTCGCAGGTCTGATATCCGATACCACGGACGAGGTATTCAATGTGGGCACCGGAGTAGAGACAACGTTGAACGAACTCTGCCGACAGCTGCTGAAGGTGACAGGATCGCCTCTACAGCCTCAGTACCACGAAGCCCGCAAGGTGAATAACGTACGCGCGCGCCGCGCAACGATTGAAAAGGCAGAGCGGATGCTCGGATTCAAGGCAGGTATCGATCTTGAATCGGGCTTGAAGATGCTCATCGAGTGGCGCAATCAGGTCAAGTCTGAACTAACAGATGCAATCGGGAGCGCAAAATGAGCAAAACATCGGTGCAACCGCCAACAATGATTCCCGTCGCACGGCCTTTTATAGGCGAAGAAGAAGAGCACGCGGTGGTAGACACTCTGCGGTCCGGCTGGATCACACAAGGGCCGCGCGTCGCCCAGTTTGAGAGTGATTTTTCTAGCTATATTGGCTGCGGCCATTCCGTGGCCGTCTCTTCGTGCACGACGGCACTGCACCTGGCGCTGGTTGCTCTCAACATTGGACCTGGGGATGAGGTGATCTGCCCCAGCTTATCGTTTATTGCCACCGCGAACTCGATCGTTTATGTCGGAGCTACGCCGGTCTTCTGCGATATCGACCCAGTGACTTACAATCTGGATCCGGCCAGAGTCGAGGAGGCGATTACTCCGAAAACAAAGGCGATTCTCGTCGCACATCAGATAGGGCTTCCCGCCGAGATGAACGCGATTCTGAAAATCTCGAAGCGCCATGAGATAGTGGTGATAGAAGACGCTGCGTGTGCCATCGGCTCGGAATACGAAGGTAGCCTGATCGGCAGACCGCTAGGCACTTTGGCATGCTTCAGCTTTCATCCGCGCAAGATCCTCACGACCGGCGAAGGCGGCATGATTACGACAGATGATGCAGGGCTGGCAGCGAGGCTTCGCAAGCTTCGGCAACATGCCATGAGCCTTTCGGATGTAGCGCGCCATAGCTCCAAGCAGGTGATGACAGAGACCTATGATGAGGTTGGCTATAACTTCCGCATGACGGATATGCAGGCCGCCATAGGCAGTGTTCAGCTACAAAGACTGCCGGATTTTTTGGAGAAACGTCGCTATCTTGCTTCTCGTTATGACGAGGGGCTACATTCGATTTCTTGGATAGATACACCATTCGTGCCTGATAACTGCAGGCATAACTACCAGTCTTATATGGTGAGACTTAAGGGCGTTGTGGCCGCGAAGCGCGATGCGGTGATGCAGGAGCTGCTGGAGAAGAAGATATCTACGCGAAGGGCGATTATGGCTATCCATCGGGAGCGTCCTTACATGTCAGAGCATTGGGATAAGGTCCTGCCGCAGACAAACTTTGCAACGGACACGGCTCTTATTCTTCCCTTATTCCACCAGATGAACGAGGAAGAACAGGATTACGTAATAGAAGCGTTACATTCCATCTCTGTCTGAGAGATGCTTCTACTTCGGAAGTCTCCCTTGGGCCATCAGGGTATCGACGATGTATCTGCCAATAGCAAGAGAAGCGGTGGCTGCGGGCGAGGGAACATTGCACACGTGCATCATTCCCTCGGTATAGACAAAGTAGAAGTCATCAAGCAGCTTCCCATGGACATCTAACGCCTGGGCGCGAACGCCTGAGCCGCCCGGTACCAGATCGGCCTCAGCTATATCCGGCATCAGCCGCTGGAGTGCTCGAACGAAAGCCGCCTTGCTACAGGAGCGATAGTATTCGTCCAGCGATGTCTGCCAATATTTGGCTGCCATGACCCAGAATCCGGGAAAGGTGCCGAACTCCATCACATCGCGAGCATTGAAGGAGGCCTTTGTGTATCCTTCGCGTTTAAGAGCCAGAACCGCGTTAGGACCAGCTTCGACACCGCCTCCTATGCGCCGGGTAAAGTGAACGCCAAGAAAAGGAAACCGGGGATCTGGAACCGGATAGATAAGCCCTCTGAGGTAGTGAACCTTCGACGGCGCAAGATCGTAGTACTCGCCGCGAAAAGGAATGATCTGAAGATCAAGCTTTGCACCCGCCATGCGGCTGATTCTGTCGCTCTGCAAACCAGCACTGTTGATGACGAGTCTGGCGCTCAAGTCTCCCCGCGTGGTTTCAAGAACGGTTGTTGTGCCGAACCTCTTCAGATTCAGAAGCTCACAAGAGAGAAACAACCGTCCTTCATATCTTGTAATAAGCTCAACATATTTACGAGCAACCTGGGCATAGTCCACGATGCCTGTGGTTGGTATGTGAATGCCTCGTATGCCAGAGGAGCGTGGCTCCCGGTTTTGTATCTCTTTGGAAGAGATCATCTTTAAACCAGCAAGTCCGTTACCTGTGCCACGTCTGTAAAGCTCCTCGAGCCTGGGAATTTCGTCTCCTGACGTAGCGATGATGGTCTTGCCGCAGAGTTCATGATCCACTCCGTGTTCCTGACAAAAGCGAACCATTGCAGCAGCTCCCTCGGTGCAAAAGCGGGCTTTGAGGCTTCCGGGCTTGTAATAGATGCCAGAGTGAATGACTCCGCTGTTATGGCTTGTCTGATGCGCAGCGACAGTCTTTTCTTTGTCGATGACCGCGACGGTAATATCTGGAAAGCGAGTACAAAGCTCGAGACAAGTCGCTAATCCGATAATTCCTGCGCCAATAATTGCCACATCATATACGGAACTAGAACGGAGGGCCTCGGTCATTTATCTGATGGCTGAACTTTCTGTAGGTTGAGTGCAGAAATCGGTGATAGGACTCCTTCTATTCCCCATGCAATATGCACGCTGATCTCCAAATCAGCATCAATTTGGCCTGATTACCGAATGGTTACCGAAACTCTTCCTGGTAACAACTGAAATATTCTACGACAAACACTAAAATCCGATATTTACGCTATTGGCTTGCACATGTAAATAAAGGTCTACATAGATTTACTAATGGATGCTAATTTATGCGCAGTACGATGAACGAAAATTGTCAAAATTCATTTGACAGCTTTAAGATATGGGGCTAAATTTTGCGCAATTCAGGAAGTGTAAAAACCTCATCAAGATTGTTAGCTACAGGGCGCAGTAACTTAGATCGGTAGTTACTTTCCTGGGGAACATTGGGAATATTTGCTGTAATTCTCGTGGCAGGTCAGGGCCTTGCCCTGCAGGCAACGATTATCTGCATAGCTCTCTGGATTCTGTTGCAAATCCATCCTGAGAATATATTCCTTCGGGCCTTAACTTAGGTTCCGAGATCATGGGCCTCGCTGCGTATTTCTACCATGAGGTGTGTCTTCAATGACGGATATTCTGCAGATTCTTCTAATCAGTAATAATCAGGATGTTTGCAATGTTGTTCACACTGCTCTTGCTTGCCATGACTATCGAGTGATGTGTGTATCGTCATCGCGAGACGCGATACAGGTGCTCAACCGTGGCGTGCGGGCAGAGTACGTTCTAATCGATGCGACATCTCAGCAAAACGAACAGATGGTTGAGCCAAGGCTGCTGCAGATGGTGAAGAGGGAGCGCTTCTGCATACTCTCAGATGAAGATAACGATATGGGACAGAGTTTCGCTTCGGAGTGGAGTATTACAACGGTATTGACCAGATCACGGATACAGCAGGACCTAGTCAATCTGTTGCGACGGCAGCTTCCTACGGAGATGTCAGATCACTGCAAACACTCTGCCGCCAGTCAGGATTACCACCTCGAGGAACTCAGCAACGGGCGGTTTTTTCTCGCAGGCACCCCCGTAATGATGCAGCTATACCGGGAGATTCGCGTTCTGGCGCCCATCGACATACCAGTACTGATTCTCGGTGAAAGCGGCGTTGGCAAAGAGATTGTAGCGATGCTGCTGCACAAATACCACACGCGATCCGAGAATCCGTTTCTCAATATCAATTGCGCGGCCTTGCCGACGGAGTTGTTGGAGAGCGAACTGTTCGGCTATGAAGCTGGAGCATTCACTGGAGCGATGAAGGCCAAGCCCGGAAAATTCGAGCTTGCCAATAATGGCACGTTGCTGCTGGACGAGATCGGCGAGATGAGCCCGCAGATGCAGGCTAAGCTGCTTCACGTCATGCAGGATGGCTCTTTTTGCCGGTTGGGTGGGCGCTCCTCCACACAGGTAAATGTCCGGGTGCTGGCGGCCACAAATATCGACATGCAGACTGCAATCGCCGAAAAACGATTCAGGGAGGATCTCTACTATCGTTTGAACACGCTTACACTTACCATTCCGCCGTTGCGCGAGCGTAAAGAAGAGATTCCTCTGCTGATCGAAGAACTCAATTGCAGAGGTGTTTCGGGGGTAGATCAACCGGTCGTACTTTCGGATCGTCTGATCATGGCTGCGATGGAATACCACTGGCCCGGGAATCTGCGGGAGTTGCGCAATTTTGTTATTCGAACGCTTATCCTGCGCGATCAGGAATCTGCATACGCCTATCTTCGTGCGAAGACTCAGGGGCAGTCTGCTTCGCCGACAGCGAGTTCAACAGCAGAATTGGTGGAGTCCAAGTCGACGTACCCGCCGGGAATGAAGAGCGCAATCAGCGAGGTCAAGAATCAAACAGAGATTCGGATGCTACAGGATGCTCTGTCCGCTTCCGGGTGGAACAGGCGCAAGGCCGCGATGAACCTGAACATCAGCTACAGGAGCCTTCTCTACAAGATCCAGCAGCATGGCCTGAGTGCCTAACGATGTTGCTGGCCGTTGTCTGTCTGTCGTCCGAAGGATCGGATGACAGACAGGAGACAGGTCAGGGTAAAACCTGATATCGGGCGATCATTCCACCGTTGTAGTGGTCGTTGACATGGCAGTGAAAGAGCCAGATGCCCTCGCTGTCAGGCTTCATATCGGCGATTGCCATAGCCATTGGCCCTAGAAAGACGGTGTCCATGCGCATACTGTTCCATGTAACGGTATTTCCGTGCCAATGCGCCATGTGGATGTCTTCCTCATTGCTGTTTGAGAGCAGATACCAGCGAACCCGTTCATTTTTATGCATTACGGGCATGGGAAGATTGCCCTCGATGTATCCGTTGATCGAATAGAGCATATGCTGCTCCCGAAGCTGAGGATCAGATATCTTCAGGCGAACAGTCTTCGCCAGTTTTCCAATATTGTGCTCTGTGAACCAGCTATCGGTTTCATCAAATATTGAGTAGTCAGTTATAAATTCGCGGTCTACGTCCTTTGGAGAACCGTCGGGTTTGGCTTCTCCTTTCCTCGTCACAATGAGAGGTCCGATGAGGCCTGTGTTGATGTCCATCGACTCCACGAAGTGAGAGTGATACATCCAAAGCACAGAGCTCCCATCCATAGGACCCGGGCCGCTGCGCTCAGGAACGGTCCAGATGTATGTGTAGGTCCCACCAGGGCGCACCGCATCATCCGCCTTGAGAGAGGCATTCGTGTTGTCTTTGTAGAAAGCACCCTCCGCATCCTTCGAGTAGCGGACGCCATGGGGATGCATCGTCACACTCAGATGGGTGTTATTGCGAAAGACGATACGTATGGAGTCGCCGACTTCTGCGCGAATCACTGGGCCCAGAATTCCCAGATGCTGCCACTCCGGAGGGCGCGGCTTGATGGTTTTAAAGGTCGCATCGGTATACTCGTGGTAGACCGCCTTGTGATACACCCGATGTTTTGATCCGCCGGGAGATTCGTCTTCGGCGGATTCCGGATGAGGTACACCTACCGTATTTCTCCCGTTGGGGGTGTAGTCCCAGTCAACTTCGTCAGCCGCGATGAAGTAGAGCCTGGTTATGCCAGGAGCGTCAGAGGGCTTGGGCTGTGCCGACGGTGGATTGGTTGTCGCGACAGGAGAGGTTCGGATTGCGTGGTCATGAGATTTGGCTGCCGTCTGAGCAGTAGCAGGCAGGGTTGCTAAGGACGACAGAAGTGCAAGAACCGTTGTTCGAATGATGGTGGTCAAAGCCCGTCTTCCTCGACATTGAGCATAACCCGAGAATCCCAAGCATCAACCACTTATTGCCTACAATGAGGCAAAACTGACTCCTGTTACGTTGGATGTGTTGACGGTCACAGACCGGCTGGAGGGGATGAACGTTCGTCCTGTTTTGCTCGGTGTCACCGTGTAAGTTCCACCAGGAAGTCCAGTAAAGGTAAAAGCTCCAGAGGTGTTGGCCGTTACAGTGGTTGTGACCGGGCCAGTCAGCGTTACTGTTGCACTTGGACCACCGACTCCTGTGATTGAGCCCGAGATCGAATGGGTGGCTGCGGAGGTGAAGCTTGCTGTCGCATTGGCGCCATTTACGGCTACCGATCGATTCGCCGGGGTGAAAGCATAGTCTGTTTTGATTGGTGTTACGGTATATGCTCCATTGGCCACGCCGGTGAAGGAGTATGCACCGGAAGCGTTGGCTGTCACCGTGGCCGTTGAAGCCCCCGTCAGTTGCACGGTTGCATTCGCTCCCCCTGCCCCGCTAATAGTGCCGCTGATCGTGTAGGTGGTGACCGTAGAGCTAAAGCTGGTCGTCACGTTTAATCCGTTCACCGTGATATTCCGGACAGTAGGTGTAAACGTATAGCCTGCTTTTGATGGCGTTATGCTATAGGCTCCGTTAGGTAAGCCGGTGAAGCTGAATGCACCAGAGGCATTGGCTGTCACCGTAGCAGCCGAAGATCCGGTTAGTTGAAGAGTTGCGTTTGCCCCACCCGCCCCGCTGATGGTGCCGCTGATCGTATAGGTGGTTGCGGAACTGAAGGAGGCAGTCGCGTTCGCTCCACTCACGGTCACCGAGCGATTTGCCGGGGTGAAGATGTAGCCTGTCTTGGTTGGTGTCACGGTATATGTTCCATTGGCCACGCCGGTAAAGGAGTACACGCCGGAGCCGTTGGCGGTCGCCGTGGCGGTTGAAGCCCCCGTCAACTGCACGGTTGCATTTGCTCCCCCCGCTCCGCTGATAGTGCCGCTGATCATGTAAGTAGCAGCAGAACTGAAGGAAGCAGTTGTGTTTGCGCTGCTTATGGTTACGCTTTGATTGGGTGGAGTAAAGATGTATCCCGTCTTACTTGGCGTTACGGTATAAGTTCCATTGGCAAGACCGACGAAGCTGTAAACGCCAGAGCTATTGGCAGTGATGGTTGCGGTTTGAGGACCAGTCAGGCTAACCGTGGCGCCAGATCCACCTGGGCCGCTGATTGCCCCGCTGATGGAATAGGAAACCTGACTGCTAAACGATGTCCCTAATGCGTGGCCGTTCTGAATCGTAACGGACCGGGTTGCTGGAGAGTAAGTGAATCCCGGGGATGCAGCCACGTTGATGGTGTATGTGCCGTTCGTCAGGCCCGCGAATGAAAAGTTTCCGGCGCTGTCCGAAACAGTTGTCGCGGTGGCACTTCCGGCCAGATTGACGGTTGCACCGGCCGCTCCAGAACCTGTGATAGTTCCAGTGATGCTATAGGTGGCTGTCGGCGTGTAGATGACGTCGACCCAGTAATTGGCGGCGTTATAGGTTGCAGTTGGAAATGCGCTGCTGGGTGAGTATATATAGATACCGTTCGGTCCACTCACACCATCCTGCAGGGCGTGAAGCGGAGGCGTGTCTATACCGTTGGTGGCAAAGTATTGCGAATCTCCGGAATAGTGTCCGGCAGGAGCAAAGTAAGAGGCCACGTATGAGGTGTTGGCGGTCACTGGAATAGATTGATTGAAGAGAACCTGTTGCCAACCGGAGGCGGTCTCAGCGGCGAAGTCCGCAGTTCCCAGCAAGGCGCCTGTGCTCGACCAGAGGTTGCCTTTATGAGTTCCAGTATTTGCGGAGCCTTTATAGAATCGAACGCCAGTTATATATCCATCCGCATCGGCACGGAAGGTCACTCCGACCTCGGTGGGGTGTGTATCACCTGGATCGAGAATGGTTGGTGTCGCCGATGGCTGCCAGATTGTGTCACATGGGCAGTTTACCGGGACAGTGAAGTTGGCATTGCTCATGCTAGCTCCAATGACAGCGACCGCAGCACTCGCAGGGGTAAAGATCTTGCGAACCTGAGCTGGCGTGACGGTGTAGGAGCCATTGATAAGCCCTGCGAAGCTGTAGTTACCAGAGCCGTCAGCGACGGTCGTTTCGCTGGATGTTCCGGCCAATGTAACCGTAGCCCCTGCACCTCCTGTAATGACGCCGCTGATGGAGTAGTTCAGGCTGGAGCCAGTGAAGTTTATGGAAGACACATTGGCTCCGTTGATCGTTACACTCTGATTTGCCGGGCTGATGACATATCCCACCGTACCAGGCGTTACCGTGTATGTTCCATTCAGTAAGCCGGTGAAGGTGTAGTTTCCTGAGCTGTCGGCGATGGTGGTAGCAGTCGCAGCTCCCGAGAGAGCTATTGTGTCACCGGCTGCTCCCGTCACCGTACCCGATATCGAGTAGGTCGGCTGTGAGATTGCAAAGTCGACCCCAAAGACGTGACTGGATGCGATTGTCACACTCTGGCTAGCCGGATTGAAAATTTGTGAGCCAGTACTGCTCGGTGTGATCGTATAAGTACCCGCTGCAAGTCCATCGAAGCGATACTTGCCCCCACTATCTGCAATCGTGGTCTTTGTTCCTCCCGGCCCGATAATGATGAGATTTACTCCGACACCGCCAGTTCCGGTGATAGTTCCGCTCAGCGAGAAGTTCGTCGTCGCGCGGGCATAAACAACGTCGACCCAATAGCTGGATGCGTTATAGCCACTTGTTGGATAGGTACTGGAGGCGTTGTAGCTAAAGAGTCCATTCGGTTGACTGGAGGTATTGGCCAGGGCGTGGAGAGGTGGCGTATCCACACCCCCTGTGTCAAAAAGAAGGTTCGTCGTAGAGTAGTGCCCGTGCGGAGCAAAGTAGGACGCGACATAGGAAGTGTTGGCGGATACCGGAACAGGGTTGGCAAAGGTAATCTGTTGCCAACCGGAATTGCTTTCTGCATCGAATGTGCCTGTCGCCAGCAGGCTGCCAGTTCCATCCGTCGACCAGAGATTTGCTATGTGTGAGCCAGTATTTGTGGAAGCTTTATAGAAGCGAATGCCGAGGATGTAACCATCGTAGTCCGACTGGAACCTGACACCGGTCTCGACAGGGTTTCCATCTCCAGAGTCCACGATTGCCGGTACGGAAGATGGCTGCCAGATGCTCACACATGGGCATAGGCTTGAGCCGGTGAAATTTACTCCTGCGATATCAGCAGTACTGACCGTGATGCTCTGTGCAGCAGGTGTAAACGCCGCGTTCGTATTGGCAGGTGCGATAGAATATGCGCCTGCACCGACTGCATTGAATGAATAATGTCCTAAGGCATCAGCCGTAGCCGTAACTGTACCTGATCCGCTGGACAGAGTGACCGTTGCTCCCGCTCCACCGGGACCGCTCACCGTTCCATTTATAGAGTAGGACTGGTCCGTGGAGAAGATAACATCAACCCAGTAGTTGGTGGCGGAGTAGCTATTTGAGGGAAAGACTCCAGGAGTTTGAGAGTAGACATAGACTCCATTGGAGCTGGAAGAGTCAGCCAGGGCCTGCAGCGAGGAGTTCGTGGTACCACCCGACGCGAAGTAGTTTGTATCGGCTGAGTAGTGGCCTGCCGGAGCATAGTATGAAGCGATGTAGGTTGTGTTGGGTGTAATGGTGACGGGGGTTGAGAAGATGACCTGCTGCCACCCTGAGGCAGTCTCTCCAGTGAATGTTGCCGTCGCCAGTAAGGTGCCTGTGCTCGACCAGAGATCTCCAATGTGTGTGCCTGTATTTGCCGCAGCCTTATAGAAGCGAAGTCCATACAGAATGCCTGACACGGAACTCGTAAACTTCACACCTAATTCAACGGGTGTCCCATCGTTACTGTCGACCAACGACGGAATCGTAGAGGCTGGCCAGATTGAGATGCAGTTGCAAATCTGTGACTGGAAGTCTACTCCGCTGGAGCCCGCGCCCGAGAGGGTTACAGATTTAACACCAGGTGTAAATATCACTCCCGGAGCAGAGGGTGCCACGTTGTATGTGGCGTTCACAAGTCCTGTAAACGAATAGTGTCCGGAACTGTCTGCGCTGGTTGTTGCAGTAGCGGCACCGGTGAGGTTGACGGTAGCTCCGGCCCCGGGTGCGTCAGATATGGTTCCCGAGATGGTCTGTGGGTTGGTGACAACGGATGTAAAGTTGATTCCCGGAGCCGAGGCGTAATTGATCGTGATCTGCGCGCTTGCAGGAGTGAAGGTTATGCCGGCGCTGGAAGGCGTTACCGTGTATGTGCCATTCAGCAATCCGGCAAAGTTGTAATTACCGCTCGCGTCAGCTGTCGTAGTGGCAGTTTGGGTTCCACTCAAAGAGACGGTGGCACCTGCACCGCCGACGCCTTGTAACTGACCCGTGATGTTGTATGTGTTGGATGAGGTGTAAACGACGTCTACCCAATAATTGCTTGCGTGATAGCTGGAGGTGGGAAAATCGCCGATTGAGGTATAGGTAAACAGACCATTCAAGCCGTCTGCGCCGTCAGCGAGTGCGTGAAGAGGTGGATTATCAACGCCTGCCTGAAAGAAATCCGAGTCAACCGAGTAATGGCCGGATGGAGCAAGGTAGGAAACGATATAAGTGGTATTCGCGGTAACTGGAATGGGACTGGTGAAGTTTGCCTGCTGCCATCCTGAACTGGTTTCGCCAGTAAAGTTAGCCGTTCCAAGCAGGGTTCCGGTGCTGGACCAGAGATGGCCGATATGTGTTCCGACGTTCGTCGCTGCTTTGTAAAAGCGAACGCCAAGGATAGAACCATCCGTATCTGTCCGGAATTTGACGCCAACCTCCACCGAGTTACCGTCACCGCTATCGATGGTCTGAGGCGTAACCGGAGTCCGCCAGATATTGCAGGGACACTGTTGAGGTATTACTGCAAGGGTGATTCCATGAGCTATCTCAAGATTACCGCTGTCGTCAACGGCTCGAACCATCAGCGTTGCCGCCCCGGTTTCCGAAGGCATCCATGTATAAGTCCAGCTCGTGCGTCCAGTTGCAGGATGCCATGTAGTACCACCGTCTCCTGAGATCTCTATGCCTGCGACTGCGCCACCGCTGTCAGAGGCCGTACCCGTTACAGTAACGGCACTTCCCGTGTTGAAGGTCGATCCGGATGCGGGATAGGTGATTGTGGTGATAGGTGAGGTGATATCGGTAGAAGCGGTTGCCAGCGATAGATTCGATTGTAAGGTTGCTGGCTGAACCCCCATATCCGCAAACAGATTCACCGTCGCCTGTTGAGCGACCGGATCGGGATCTGGCGTGCTGAAGGTAAATGGATTGTCGTGATTTTTGTTCAATGTCCAGGACCAGTCGATCGATCCCGCGCTAAAGACCAGTGCTCCACTTGGAGCGCGATACATGGTCATACTGTGTGTGGCGATGCCGGCGCCATACGTCGCGCCTTGGTCCAGCAGAAGATCAGAGGCAAGCGTGTGAGTGGAGGTTGAGAGACGGAAGAGGCCGGCAGGACGATATCCGTTGTCTACATCTTCGTCCCACTCGTAGCCCAGAGAGCCTATTGGAAGGTTGTAGGTCTGTCCTGCACTAAGTGAAGCAGCAGCAGTGTTTCGCCAGAAGCGCATCTTGCCATCGGCAGCAGGCACTTGAATTTGCATACTGCCGTCGTTGTCCTGGCTGATGCCATTAACCATGAACAACGTGCCTTGAAGGCTGTTTTCCGGACGTCCGCCATCGCTCGGAGGGCTAAAGCTTGGATCGCGCCATGTACCTGTCCATGTGGAGGTGGGATCGATCTTCGCGAATGCCAGCGTCTCTTTGTAGCAGACGAGAGTCCGGTTGGGCGTACTCAAACCGTCGATGCTGTTCTCCCATCGAGTCTTCCAGAAGATCTGGTTCCCTCCGAAAAGCGCCAGGTTGACACCTGCATCGCGTGCGGCCTCAACGTTGGCGCGTTGTGGCCCCGACCAGTACTCATCGTGCCCGGTATCCATGTAGATCTTGTGATTCTTTATCAAAGATCCAAAGCGAGCTGCATCGATACCGGTGAAGTAGGTAACGTCGTATCCATTCTGCTCCAACCATTGAACCATCGCGAACTCGGGACCGAAGACGAAGGTATCTGATTCCTGCTGAAAGTTGCGCGTGTAGAACGGTCTGTTGTAGCTAACCTTATTGGAGCGGTTAGCTAGATCCCAGATGGGGGTACCCTGGCTGTAAACGCTACCAGAGCCGTAATAGTTGTAGGCTTGCCATGATTCGTCTGCTGTCTGGAAGAGGATGGAGGAGTGGCTGGAGTCGTCCCTGACAATAAAGATGATGTGACTGTCGGCACCGGTATCTGTTCGGATCAGATGGGCAAAGTAAATTCCGGAGGTTGCGGTTGCTGGAACCGGCCATGATGCGGAGATTGCCCAGGTGCCGCAATCCATGAGGCCAACCGTTCCATCTGTTGCGCAGGGAGGCTGCGTTTGGGGCAGCGTAGCTGAAGGTTTAATGCTCGTGACCCTTCTAGCCCCCATGCCGCCGTAATATCCCATTCGATAAATATCAATTGCGTATGCTCCCGCGGACGTATCGATCTTAAAGTAGATGGTGCTGCCGCGGTTGACACTTATATCGGTCGCAAATCCTTGGATGGATGGATCCCCGGCATAGCCATTTTTTACATCCCACTCCGAGTCAGGACTTCCGGTCAGGCAGTTCTCCGCGACAATGGGATTTGCTGAATTAGCGCACTGCGCCCAGGCTTGACTGGCGAGTGTAAGAAGCATGAACATCATCAACCCGGCCACAAACCTGCCAGCAGAAAATGTATTAATCCGCTGGATAATGGAGAATGAGCATTTCACTTGAGTATTAATGGCTGCGCCTCAGATCATCTTGAGAGCGTGTAATGCATCTTAAGTGCCTAATTCGCAGAAGCGCACTTTATGAACCTGGATATCCGCTCGGTCGGCAGGCGCCTATGTATTCCTGGCGCCGGATCTCTGGGAGGTTCTTCTCACAAAATCTGATTACAACTGTGCAAAACCAAAGAAGATAGTAATGCAAGCAGGATCGATGCCAAAACCGCGAGGCCTCTTACACGCGGATCATGTCATCCGCTCTTCTCAGGCTTGCGAACAAGTCCCTCGTCTCCGCATCCTTGTTTTTCCTCTTTATTTCGCAGGAAATAAACAAAATTTGTAAAAAAATATGCAATATTTTTCGTTGGATTGCCACATGACACGCGCAATCTTTGATTGCTTATTTGGCGTTGTCAGGTTTCGGATAAACATCCAAAAAGATGGTCGACTGGGCAAGAAAGCTGCAGAGTCGTGCACACAGCTGCACACCTTATTGCTTTGTTCCTCGGAGGATAAATCCGAAAGAGGTTGAGAAATCCCATAAATCATCTGATTTTATTGTCTCAATCGCTTGGTACTCCAATTGCTTTACCTGCAGTCATGGCGGTGCCCTTCTGGTCGCGTGAAAGGTGCCCGGCAGATGGATGATTGCAGGATGCGATAGCTGCTACGGCTACGCGAGGGAATATGTCATCGTTATCGACGAACGTGCTTGTAAACGATCAGGTAAGCGCCTTGCCTGGGCGGAAAGCGAAGCTTAGAGTTTGTATGCTCGCCTATGCTTTCTACGAGACAGATACCCGAATACTCCAATACGCGGCCTCACTCGCGGAGCGTGGTGATGTTGTCGATGTGATTGCGTTGAAGAGAAGCTCCGATCTGCCCGACTATGAGCAGATAAATGGCGTCAATTTATATAGAATTCAACAGCGCCTTCTCAATGAGAAGGGGATCTATGACTATGTCAGTCGTATCGCTCGCTTCGCAATCAAATCTGCTCTATTTCTTGCCAAGAAGGAGCAGCAGCATTCCTATGATGTGATTCACGTCCATAATGTCCCTGATTTTCTTGTGTTTAGCGCGGCATATCCAAAGCTGAAGGGCGCACAAATCCTTCTGGATATTCATGATCTTTTGCCTGAGTTTTATGCCAGCAAGTTTGGTATCAGCCATACTTCCTTCGTCTTCAAGCTTCTGACGATTGCAGAACAAATGTCCGCCGTCTTTGCAAATCACGTGATCATTGCAAATCACCTGTGGTGTCAGAGATTCATTAGTCGATCTGCGACAGCAGAGAAGTGCAGCGTGGTCCGCAATCATCCCGATCTGAGTATATTTACCAAATGCACTCCTCGTCGTGAGGCAGACGTATCAAAATTCATCCTTACTTATCCAGGATCGTTGAATGCACATCAAGGAGTCGATGTAGCGATCCGAGCCTTTGCGCTGGTCTGCGAACGTATGCCTGAAGCAGAGTTCCATATCTACGGAGAGGGCTCTGACAAGCCATCTCTGATTGCTTTGGCAAAAGAGCTTTCCATGGAAAACAGAATCCACTTTCATAACTTCCTGCCGAGCAAGGAGATCGCACAGGTCATGGCGAATACCGATCTGGCTATCGAACCAAAACGGTCAACGAATGCTTTCGGAAACGAAGCGTTGAGTACGAAAATTCTCGAGTTCATGTCTCTTGGGGTGCCGGTCATCGCCTCCAGGACGACGATCCATGCCTACTATTACGATGACTCGATTATTCAATACTACGAGCACGACAACGAGGTTGAATTGGCTGAGCAGATGCTGCGCTTGAAGAATGACCCAACTGCTCGAAAAAAACTTGCTCTAAGGGCAAAAAAGTATGCCGATCGCAATACGTGGGACGCTCGCAAGCATGAATATCTTCGGCTGATCGACTCTATGGTAGATGCAGAACTCATAATGGCTCCGGTGCTATAGCGTATGGAACGATACGTACTTATGACAGCAGCGCACAACGAGGCTGGACTCATAGCGCAGACGATCGAATCTGTTCTAATCCAAAGCATACCTCCAGTCTTATGGGTGATAGTAAGTGATCGATCTACAGACGGCACAGACGATATTGTAACCAGCTACTGTCAAAAACACTCCTTCATTCGTCTGATCCGGCTGGATGAGAATGTTGGACGCGGAACCATTGCAAAGGTTAATGCCTTGCGAGCGGCGTACAAAGAGCTTGCCCCTATGTCCTTCGACTTCATCGGGAACCTCGATGCGGATGTAAGTTTTGATCCAAGTTACTACGAGGGGTTGATAGCTCATTTCCATAGCAAACCCTACCTGGGGATTGCGGGTGGAATGATTTACGAGAAAGCCGGTATAGAGTTCCAACCTCGCATCTCCAACAACATAAGATCTGTTGCGCATGCAGCACAACTTGTACGCAGTGATTGCTATTCTCAGATCGGCGGTTACATCGCTCTCGAATTCGGTGGGGAGGATTGGTATGCCGAGATCCGGGCGCGTCGCAAAGGCTGGCAGGTTTGTTCATTTCCAGATCTAAAGGTGATGCATCATCGCCCTACAGGTGCTTCTGATGCGATTTTGAGGCATCGGTTTCGGGAAGGAAAGATGGATTTTTCCGTTGGTAGCCACCCAATGTTCGAACTCATAAAATGCATGCGACGGATACCGGAGTATCCATTCGGTCTCGGGTCGATTGCGCGGATGAGTGGTTTCCTTGCGTCCTATGTGACTCGCAGTCCCCGCCTGGTTGCTCCTGAGATCGTCACTTTTCTTCAGAGAGAACAGTTGGGGCGTATTCGGCGTAGCTTATTGCTTTCCTGATCTTCCAACTACTCCGTGCAAGCGGACCAATTAGCGGTTGAGATGAAGGAGTTTGCTTTGGCTATCAATGAGTTAGATCCCTTGACAGATCGGCGATGGCCAGAATTTGTCAACAGCCATCCAGAATCAAGTATCTTCCATACGCGGGAATGGTTAGCAAGCTTACACAGCACCTATCGCTATCAACCTATCGCTTTTACGACCAGCAACTTATCGCAACTTGACCATGCTCTTGTTTTTTGCAAAATAAAGAGCTCCTTCACTGGAAGCCGTCTGGTTTCTTTACCGTTTTCAGATCATTGTCAGCCGCTGGCAGACGCTGAGCAGACGAAGGAAATTATAGATATCCTTCAAGCGGGATCGAGGGCGCAAAGTTTGAAATATATAGAGTTTCGCCCTCTAAAAGTGGATACCTCTCATAGATCATCTGCAATATTTGATGCGAAGAAGTTTCGTTATCAGGCAATCGATCTTCGTAAAGAATCGAATGTTTTATACAAAAATCTGCACGAAAGTTGTATTCGCAGAAAGATCAAGAGGGCCGAAAAAGAAGGACTCGTTTATGAAGAGGGCTCCTCGGAACAACTGCTGCAGGATTTCCGCGAGCTCTTTCTGCTAACGCGGCGGCGGCATGAACTGCCTCCGCCGCCACGAGTCTGGTCGCTCAACCTGGCTCATTTTTTCGGAGAAAGACTTAAGATCCACGTTGTACGGAAGGATAGCATTCCAGTCGCCAGCATACTCACGATCACGCATAAGGAAACGATCGTATACAAGTACGGCTGCTCCAATGCCTCGTACAGCCATATGGGGGGCACACCATATCTCTTCTGGAAGGTGATACAGCAGGCAAAGGCAGTAGGCCTGGTAGAGTTTGACCTGGGCCGTTCGGACTACGATGATTCAGGTCTTATTACTTTTAAAGAGCATTTAGGTGCGAAGACGGACGACCTTATCTATCTCCGCAATACGCCTCCAAAGGCAGCAACAAGCCTACCTTCTGCCTTAGCTTCTTTTGTTCGCCCCTTATTTTCCAGACTTCCCAATCCAGTTTTCGAAGGCGTCGGTAACCTTCTTTATAGGCACATGGGATGACCGCATTACCTATGACGGAGAGCTTTGTTCAATATTTTAAATGCCCGCCATCACTTTCGCCATTCAGGATATGGGGAGAGTGGGATACGACTGGAACGCATCCGGGGTATTTTCGCTTCGGACCTGAGAGCGTCTGCTATGGCACGTTCTCAAAGGCAGTAAGTCATGCAGGGCTTAAACTTGCTGATGCATTGGAGCAAATGGAATTGGACGGAGATGTAGTGCTATTACCGTTTAATCCCGATGAAGTGGCTAGCTCTCTTCGTTATGAGCGCTATTATTGCAACAATAAAACATCTTCAAAGAAGAGCATCATTCGAGATGTCTATTATCTTTTACGTCCTGCCTTCCCAGTCGCTTTCCGACGTCATCTACAGCGGATCTGGTTGAAAGGCTGGAATAAGGCCTCTTTTCCCAGATGGCCCGGCGACTGTAACGTAGACCTAATGTTTAAGCAGATGATGCACTGTGCATTGCAACTCCAACCAGAATCCGAGATTCCATTCATATGGTTTTGGCCCGAAGGCTGGTCTGGCTGCTCGATTATGACCCATGACGTCGAGACGCAGGCAGGTCTCAGGTATGCAGACACATTAATGGATATAAATGACAGTTACGGCATAAAAAGCTCGTTCCAACTCATCCCCGATGCCCGTTACTCGGTAACTCCAGCAATTCTGGAGTCAATAAGGAAGAGAGGTTTTGAGGTTAACGTCCATGACCTCAAGCATGATGGTCGACTTTATGAAAACGAGGTCGATTTCAAAAAGGCTGCGGCAAAGATTAATAACTTTGTGCAAGAGTTTGGCAGTCAAGGATTCCGGTCTGGTGCACTTTACCGAAACCAGGAATGGTTTAGCGAGTTCAGGTTTTCCTATGACATGTCGGTTCCGAATAGCGCCCACCTTGATCCCCAACATGGGGGCTGCTGTACCTTTATGCCGTATTTTGTTGGTTCTTTATTAGAGATACCTGTGACTATGACGCAAGATTACACACTCTTCCATGTCCTCGAGCAATACTCACTGGATCTGTGGCATGAGCAGTTAGACATCATTATGAAACAACACGGGCTGGCATCATTTATTGTGCATCCCGATTATATTCAGACATCTCGACCTATGGGAATTTACAGAGAATTGTTGGCTTATTTGTCGTATCTGCGCCAGCAGAAAGGCCTGTGGCTTGCTCTGCCGGGAGAAGTTAATATATGGTGGCGCCAACGAAATAACATGCATCTCGTGTGGAACGATGATTGCTGGCAGATAGAAGGACAAGGAGCAGAAAGAGCGCGGATTGCCTATGCGCGCATAGAGGATAATTACCTGACTTATCGCATAGCATGACTTACGGCTATTGTTTTATGGATATGGGCTACTAATGTTTCCGGACGTCAGCATAAAGCTAAAAGTGTTCATAAATAGAAGTAGGAGTGATATCTGACCATCAACTTGAGATAATTCGAGCTGATGAACCTAGAATGTCTTTACGCTCATCGGCTTCAGATGGTCACGGTCACTCGCAGGAGGATTTCTATGCAACTGCGATATGGTTGGGTGTTAGTCGCTATGTGGATCTGTATTACAGCTTCGTGCATGGCTGCATGTCATGCGATCGGCCCATCCGCTACAGGTGATGGATCGGGGACGAACTGGGCCAATCGTATGAATAATCTTCCTGCCACTCTTGTGCGTGGCGATGTCTACTATCTTGCTGATGGCGAGTATGGAAAGTACACGTTTAAAACGCCAAACTTAGGAATCAGTCGCATTACCATCAAGAAGGCACAGTCCTATGACTATGGCAGAACATCTGACGGATGCACAAACGATATTTCGGCTGGCTGGAGTCAGAGTTCGATGGGGGCAGGTCAAGCGAACTGGAACGAGTTTTACGGTAGTGGCAGCACACCACAGCCAGGTTACTTAACTCTCACGGGCAATGGGAACTCTACTGCTGCTGGCTGCGGGGTTGCACCGACGGCAGCAACTGCAGTCTCAGATTGTGGTCTTAAAATTACTGCAAGCATTGGGCAGGATAGCGACTTTGATATTGGATTAAACAATAACGATGGCCAGCATCGCTCGCCATCATGGACAATCACATACTTCGAAGTTCAGGGTGGTGGCGATTCCAATAATGGAGGGCAGTCTGAAGAAGAAATACGGTGCAGGGGGGGATGCGATGATTTCTTAGTCGATCACGTTTATTTCCATGACACCGGGTGCGATTTTTTCAAAATTCCATGGACGATATCCTTCACTGTTCAAAATAGTTACATCAGGCAGAATAAGTCTTCTTCTACCTGCCACGGACAGCTGTGGTATAGCGAAGTCGATGTTTCCAATGTCGACTTTCACAGTAATATCATCCAGGATATCGAAGGAACTGGAGTCTGGGTCTGCCTGACAGGCTGTCAGGCGACTAATTTCACTATCTACAATAATGTTTTGTGGCGTACAGCCGGCAGCTCACGTCCAGGAACATCGAACGGAATCTTTTCCTGCATCAATTCGGGCAACAGATGCACAAACTGGTCTTTTATCGGAAACTCCGTCGTCAACTATACTGCTGACTATGCTGGAGCTCTGGGAACCCATTGCGACGGCAATCCGAACACATTCACATGGAAGAACAATTTGTTCTATGGAATTACTCCAGACGATCGGATTGACTTTCAGACTTGTGGCGGGTCGCTGACGGAGAGCCATAACACCTATCTCAATTCCGGGATGCCAAAATCCGGTATCAGTTCAACAGATATAGTTTTGACAACTGGAGCATCCAATCCATTCACTAACTGGCAAGGTTCCGTATTTACGCTGGCCAGTCAGAACACGAATTGGTCCAATGGGCAGGCGTTAGCGAGCCCGTATAACGTCGATTTTGCGGGTAGTTCGCGCCCCGGGACTGATGGCATCTGGAATCGGGGTGCTTTCCAATATGTGAGCGGCAAGCCAGTGCCTGCTTCCCCTGTAAATTTGAAGGGTGTTGTAGTCCCTTGATCCACTTTAATTTCTGTAGAAAGCTCTAACGATCAACGCTTGTAGTGCATTTTTATAAGCTGTGGAGCAGTCCGCAATGATACAAGCAAGTGCAAAGAGTGAATTGCAGAGCATAACCTACAAACATCAAGTGGGCGTTCCCACAGTTGATGTCGTTATCCCCTGCTATAACTATGGGCATTACCTATCAAACTGTGTGCAGAGCGTACTTGCCCAGGAAGGTGTGAATGTAAGAGTTCTTATTATAGATGATGCCTCCCCGGACAGGACACCTGAGGTGGGTAAGGCTCTTGCCACCGAGCATGCCTGTGTCGAATTTATCCGCCACGAGACCAATAAAGGCCACATAGCAACCTACAATGAGGGACTACTGGAGTGGTCATCCGGGGACTATGTTGTTTTATTATCCGCAGACGACATATTGGCACCTCAAGCTTTTGTACGCGCTATGGAGGTTATGGAGTCGGATAAATCGATCGGAATGGTTTATGGTCGCACATTCCATTTTCACGAGGAAAAGCAACTGGCAGCTCTTCCAACAGACAAGCCCGTCACTAAATTCGATCGCTATCCTGGTACTGTATGGCTGGATAAGAGATTTCGTGCAGGCTATAACGTCATCACTTCTCCAGAGGTTGTGGTGAGAGGTACTGTTCACAGGGCAGTTGGTGGATATCGAAGAGAGTTGCCACACAGTGGCGATCTGGAGATATGGTTACGCATCGCTGCAGTTTCAGATATTGCTTTTCTTCATCACACTCAGGCCTACTATCGCGTGCATCCATCGAGTATGCAGCGCACAAAATACAAAAGCAGCTTCGTTGATCTAGTCCATCGTAAAGCCGCATTCGATTCATTCATTCAACATCACTCATCGATCTCCTTCCTAGCTTCTTTGCAGCATTCTGTGAACCGCGCCTTAGCGTCTGAGGCCTTATGGGATGCCTGCCGCGCCTTCGATCGTGACCGTCTCGACACGGTAAACATCGAGGAACTGCTTCAGTTTGCCATATCGACATACAAGGAATCCGAGAGTCTCCCGGAGTTTTCTGCTCTTCGGAGACGACAGCGTTTAGGTGCAATTTTCTGTCACCGAACACAGATATTTGCGATCCCCGCATCTTTTCGCTGGCTGGATCGAAGATTAAAGAAGGCGCGCCTGTTAAGGCACGGTATTTGATCATGCATCAAGTAGTTCTCCAGCTAAATCGGCGTGCCCGGCAGCTTAGAAAATTGCTGGACCAAAAGAGTCGCCGTAGCGCTATCGATTTATTTCTTACGGCCTTAGCAGATTCTATTCGCCCGAAGAGTGGAGCATTGCCTGTAGGACGTGATGAGGTTTTGGCTGCAAATTTATCGCATGCGCCATCGTTAAATATTTTAAGTATCGAATCAGGGAAACCTCTCTCGCTCAATTGGGTCATTGTGCCAGCGCGTGCAGGTTCAGGGGGGCACACGACAATCTTCCGGATCATTCGGTATCTTGAGGCCCATGGGTACACTAATCGCGTTTACTTTTACAACTTGTATGGGGCTGACCATCAATACTATGAAACTATCGTCCGCAACTCTTATGGATTTTATGGATTTATAGGCTCTCTGGACGAGGGGATGAAAGATGCGCATGCATTGATGGCGACGTCGTGGGCAACGGCCTACCCTGTTTTCAACTCGCATTGTGCGGGCAAGCGATTCTATTTTGTTCAGGATTATGAGCCCTATTTTTATTCTGTCGGGGCAACCAGTCTGTTCGCAGAGAACACCTATCGTATGGGGTTTCATGCCATCACGGCTGGCAGGTGGCTCTCACAGAAACTCTCTCAGGAGTTCAGCATGAAGGCGGATTTCTTCGAATTCGGTTGCGATACTGAAATTTATAAAAGGTCGGAGTCCGCCAATCGTTCAGGCATCGTGTTTTATGCGCGTCCTGACGCCACTCGTCGCGGCTTTGAATTAGGACTTTTAGCTTTGGAGGTATTTGCTTCGCGAAGACCTGAGATCGATCTGCACTTCTATGGAGAGAAGATGGGAAAACTCCCATTTCGCTTTATCGACCATGGTCATGTCACTCCCGCAGAATTGAGTTCGATCTATAACCGTTGCCGTGCAGGATTATCTCTTTCCCTTACTAATGTCTCCCTGGTGCCGCATGAGATGCTTGCCGCTGGCTGCATACCAGTCGTTAATGAGGCTGCACACAATCGAATTGTGCTCGATAATCCGTATGTACGTTATGCAGTTCCTTATCCACAGGCTCTGGCAGATGTACTGGAATCTGTCGTCATGGACCAGAACTTCGATTCACTCTCAAGACAAGCGGCGATGAGCGTCAAGAATGTGTCCTGGGATAATGCCGGTAAAAAAGTAGATGATGTTATTCGTCGAAGTCTGGACCAACCTGGGCTTTAGCTCTACGCCATCTCGCGCAGGGCAGGTAGAGCGGAAGTCTTACTCTGCTGATTATCCGCATTGAACTGGTGTAAGCGAGAGAGTTGGAGCCTCTTGGCTTTGATATGAGGGAGGCTCATTGAGATCGCGATCAGGATCCAGTTCATATACCCTTGCTGTCCCCAACTATATGCCGCGACACTCAACATCAAAAAATAGAATCCTGCAATTACGATGAAAAGCACTCCACTTAAGGGCCCTTCAGGTGAACCTAGCCTCCGATAATTGCGTAAGGCAAGCAGTAATGGAGCGCACAACAATATAAATATCAGGAAAAGTCCCACATACCCGGTTTCGTATAGGAACGCAGCCCAGTTGTTGTCGCACGTATACCATCGTTTGGTTTCGCCGAGGAAGTTGACCTCGAGTCCGAGTTCCCGGAATGTGCCCAATCCATATCCGAGAAGTATCCTGACAGGATCCTTTTGAACCGTGTTCACGATAGAATCCATTAGCGCATGGCGATAAAGGTAGGAGGTCCCTACTGGTTGGTTAGGATCTGTACTTGCTTCATATAAGGCATCGATGGATTGCCATACACCTGGCCTGGCGATCAGCACGATCAGCGTTAGAGCAAACGCAGTGAACAGGTACTTGCGTATATGACGGTTTAGCATTATGAACATCATGGCGCAGCAGAAGATAGTAGCCAGCCATGGCCCTCGACTCTGCGTTTTATAGAGGGCCCAGACCATTAAAAACAAGATCAACCACAGGCTTGTACGTTGGTGTCCCTTGGCCCAGTAGCCCAGCAGGTAAAGGCATAACACGATGCTGATTGCCAGTGCATCGCCAAAGAGAATGGGATGTGGGAATGTTGCGCGCACACGCAAACCTCTTCCAAGCTCTGAATATAGGGGATCCAGTCCACCGTTGTAGGTGATCCAGTTACTTGCTGGAAATATCCTCAAAACACTCCACGAGGCAAATACTTCAAGTAGAGAAAAGACGCAGCATATGCCCATTGCTAGCATCATGGCATAGAGCATTTTATGAACAATCTCAATCTTGGTGATCGCTCTCAGAAGGATGAAATACATGAGATAGAACTCAACTACCTGGGAAAGCACTTGCTTTACGCTGGTGGCGAACGACAGCGAATATGCGGTCGAGAGTACTGCCCACGATACGTGGAGAAGCATCAACGTTGCAAGGGGGAGCTTCGATCCCTGACGAGGTTTAGGCTTCATGAAATAAAGCGCCGTCAATGTCATGAGAGAGACTCGCATGATGTTCAAATCGAAGAGGCCAGGGATTACAAGTTTGGCTTCAAGCGGCATCAGCATCAGGAAAAAACAGAATAATGGAAGCGATTCTTCTACGCGTTGTCGTCCCGCGTAGAACAAACTCGCAATAATTGCGATTTGTAGCAAAGCGATAAGAACCATTGCCCGTCCATTACCACTGGGCTTACCAGCGGCTGAAATCGAGAGACCACAGGAGTATCGCGGACCATTTGCTGACTATTCTGGACCACGATGTATATCCTTTGAGAATAAGAGTTGCCGGGAACGCGGCTACAAGAAACAATACTCTGCCCATTGCAACGATAGCGGTACTGATTCTGTAGGATCGCGAGTACCAAGTTCCGTGGTGGCGCGCAAAGAACTTTGCCAGTGATTCACACTTCATCACAGAGCTGAAATTGCTCTGCAAATGCATTGAACTGCTTTTTCCTCCGTGATGAACCACGGTAGCTTCTGGAGCATAGTAGATGAGGAAACCAGCTTTTTTAACTTTGATGCAAAGGTCCATGTCTTCCGAGTACATGAAATAGTCTATTGTGAAGCCCCCTATTTCATCTAAAACGAATCGTTTGCACATCATGCATGCACCTGAGATAGCTTCCACGGTCGAGATATTAGGAGAGACAGTATATAAGGGCTGCATCCCCCATATTTGCAGTCGTGGAAAGTATCGGCGCAATAGATTGAAAGCTAGCGCCTGATTGATGATGGAGGGAATAGCGGTGATGCAGGTTGTCTGTAGAGAATAGTCCGAGTTGAGTAATTTTGCGCCGACGAAACCTGCTTTTGGTGTTGTCTCAAGCACTCGTATCAGCTCTTGGAGAGCATTTCTCTGAACCTCGGTATCAGGATTCAGGAACAGAATATTTCGTCCGCGGCTTTGGCTAAAGGCGAGATTATTCGCTTTCGAAAATCCCAGATTCTCTTTACTTTGAATGAATTGAACGAGCGGGAATTCGCTTGTCACCATTTGCTCGGAGCCATCGTATGAAGCGTTATCTATGACAATGACCTCATATGCCAGTGAGCCAGCTTCGGTCTCGATACTGACCAGACATTTCCGCAAAAAGTCCTTTGAGTTCCAGTTAACGATGATGATCGACAGATCCAGTATTTTCATACTTACCCAAACCAATCTGTGACCTAAGAGTGTTTAAGCCGTTTCGATAAAAGGCCAAGCACGCTAACGATAACTGGATGTTGCTTATCAAAAGGAACTAGACGCAAGAGTACTCTTACTGAGTAGAAACAGGTGCTAACGAACACCATCACACCGAGGCCTAAAGCAAGCAAGGGAGATAGGACATAAAAAGACAAGAAAGCAGCCGCGATAATTACTGCATAGAGAGATATGTATTGTGTATTTTGTTTCGACCAGGAAAATCCCGTCAGGTTATGACCTACGGCATAGATCATTGCTCCGTGAAATATGTATGACCCGAAGAAGGCAAGTCCTGCGCCTACAACACCAAAGGCCCCAATGCATACCTGTGCGAGGATTAGGCTGACCAGCGCCCATGAGACCTCACAAGCCACGAATAGCTTCTGCCTGGCTTTGGCAATAACGATGAAACCAATCGGCCAGGTTATGACCTGCAGAAACATACCAAGGCTCAACCAGCGGAGAATGGGTACGGCGGCGAGGAATTTGTGACTGTAAAACAGCGAGATCACAACCTGCGCAAAGGTTATGGTGCCTATTACACCAGGGCCTGCCAAAAGAACACCTATCTCAGTTTGCTCATTGACAAGCCTATTGCAGACACGGTGCTGCTGGATAGAGGCAGTGAGCCTGGGATAGAAGTCTGCCCCCATTGCTTGCAGAATGAAGCCAACATAGAGTCCTCCCAGAGTCCATGCTGCTTGATACATACCAGTTGCCTCGAAGCCCGCTTTTCTTAACAGCATCATGCGGACGAGATAGGCGATGCCCATCGTCATCAGAGCACTGGACATAAAGGCAATTCCCAACCCCAAGAGAGTCTTTGCTTCCCGCGTTATAACGAGAACGTCTATCGCTGTGGATGTAAGTCTGATCCTGTGACTAAACCACCATGACGTACCCAATGTCATTGCAGCGACGATAACCAGTGCTACAGCAATTCCGCGTTCGCGGAGAAAGTACACTACAGGAATGCTGAACAGTGTAGATAGCAGGGCGCTGAGTGTGTTCATCTTTGCCAAGTCAGCGATTCTTCGCATGCCTTGTATGAGCGCACCCTGCCCCAGGGAAACAATCATGAGAAATATTGCGACAGAGAGGATCTTGATATCTATCACATGGCCATCATTGCCGAATGTTATTCGGGATAGCTGGCGTGAGAAAATTATTGTCGCTAACGCACCAAGAACGCCTAAGAAGAAAGAAGCATATCGCAGAGTGATGACTGTTTGTGCAAGATCGTGATCGTCGTTTGAACTGACGCTATCGGAGATCTGGCGGACCCCGCTGGAGTTAACCCCCATGCCGGCAACAGTTTGAACGATATTTGCAATCGAGTTGTATATTCCAAATAATCCGAATCCGGCAGGCCCCAGAAGAAGGGCCATCGCCTTGGTACGAACTATCCCTATAACAATATTTACGATCGACGATCCACCGACAAGGGCAGACGATTTAAGAATCTGTCCATGGGTGCTCGTCTCATGAGATTGTTCGCAGATATCCGGATTAGCCGCCTCGTTTGAGTTGCTTTCGATCGGATCAGGATAGGATACTGTCGCCATAACCAACCTTAAATCTCTGGAAGAGTGATCGTTAGCAAGCCCCGCGCCCCGAAAGTATCGCGGAGGGAGTCTGTAGAAGAATTATCAAGTCAAACCAAAATGATTGTTCTATGGCGTAGCGAAGATCCATCCGTACCATCTCATCGAACGTGGTGCGGGAGCGCCCTTCGACCTGCCATAATCCGGTCAATCCTGGCTTGAGTTCCTGTACTCTGCGTTTGTGCCAGGTCTGGTAGCGTTCAAACTCGTAAGGCAGTGGCGGACGAGGACCGACCAGAGACATATCATTTTTCAGAACATTGAAAAACTGAGGAAGTTCGTCGAGGCTGCTTTTTCTTAGAAGGCGGCCGATATGGGTGATCCTAGGATCATTGACTATTTTGAATACGCCATTAGAGTCGGCTAGCTTGCCCTCTATGAGACTTTTGACATATTCCTCGTGAATATGAGAATCATTTCCCGTATACATGGTACGGAATTTATAGAAATTAAACTCTTTACCGTAACGACCCACTCTCTTCTGGCAAAATAGAACCGGACCACGGGAAGTGAGCTTAACTGCAATTGCGATGATGATACATAGCGGCAGAGTAATAATAATTGCCAGTAAACTGCCGATGATATCCATCGCTCTTTTTACAAAACGACGATAAGTATATCTCGGCGTTCTGACGCCAACGATGTCGGGATAGTGGATGTGATTGCCATCATTGCTCGATGACTTATCAATCTCTTGAGGGAAGAGGCGGAACTGAAACGAGAGCCTCCGGAACTCATCGGCAGGTAGTTCTTGCTGAATCGCTAGCAGAATTTTTTGCTTGATGATGCTGATTGCAACTGCGGTTGGATCGCCGATCTCTGTCATTAAGAGGCCTAGAGTTGTTCCTTGCTCATACCAGCCGATCAGATCCGTCTCGCGTGTTGATTTCGACAGAGCCTTCATAGCGCGCTTGGTAAGCAGTTGACTGAGCTTAATATCGAATTGATCGCAGCGTATCAGTACAAGCATGAAACTGCGACCTGAGCGCTCGGTTCGACGTCGCTCGAGCCGGAGCAACTGGATAAAGCTGCTCTGAGGAATGACAACAGTTCGAAGTTGAACATCAAAGATAGGTTCTGACTGACTGTCGTAAGATATTCCGTCGGTCCAGTCGAGTAAATCAGATTTATCAGTAGCCATTCTTCGTCCTTGAGCGCTGATGATTCAGTAGCTTTTATACTGCCTCGTATAGTTTTGAATGTACGGAAACTTCGATATCTAATCGCACGTTTCCGTCATGTTTTACAGCAGGCCTGATCTCGAACTGTAATCACAACTTACTAAGCAATTGCAATACCAGCGGGATTAGCTGGCATTGCAATTGAACAATGACGAAGTAGCGGTTCGGATGCCAAGATCGCGTGGGAGACTCAATCATAAAAGTCTGTATCTGTATGAGTTAGCGGTATTTTGAGGTGTGTACTTATGTGAGATGGGATTATTCCAAAGCTGTAGGCAGCATTGTTGAACCTGTGTTTCAACAATGCCGCCTGGGATAAACAAAATATTTGCAACTTGCTGTGCACAGAAATCGATCTGGTCTACAGGGACTCACATGGGACGCTTACCATAGGAACTGTAATAGGCACTCCCACTGATTGGGCAGTCATTTGCGATAACTCCCCACAGCTTGCTTCCAATGACTTCGATCGCCGGATCTAGCATGCTCTTGTCTGTTTTTCCGGTGCGCACCACCAATACGGCTCCATCAATATAAGGAATCATCTCCGAGACATCCGCCATGGGGACAGTTGGCGCAAAGTCGAGAATGACCCACTTGAACCTGTTCCGGAGTTCCACGATCATGTCTTCGACAGCCTTGGCGTAGAAAAAATGCCCCGGTGAAGACACTCGCCTTCGGATACCCAGAATGTGAAAGTGGGGAATTCCTATTTTGCAGATCACATCGGATATCTTTGCCTGGCCTTCCAGCACCTCCTGAACTCCTCCCTGCTCGAAGGTGTAATCAAGGGTCTGCGAGATGCAGGGAGCCCTGAAATCCATGTCAACAAGGCAGGAGGGTTGGCCCGCTTCTGCAAGAGCCCAGGTTAAGTTGATGGAGGTCAGGGTCTTTCCCTCTCCAGGATTCGAACTCGTGATCAGGAGCACCCCACCGTGGGGATGAAGCGTGCAGAGGCGGCGGCGTAACAGCCTGTACCGCTCTACTGCCAGGCCCTCTGGATCTGTGAGAAAGACGAGACGAGATTCGTCATCCTCATCAGGATTAAGGCGAATTTGCCTTTCAGACAATAGACGCAGTGAAGTTTCTGCGTGTGCGTCTACACTCATATGTAGTCCGTAAAGTGCACTCATAATATAGGCCTGACCTTTAGGAGAAAAATTGCCAGGGCAGTACAAAAAACTATGACCAAAAGGCTGGTTTGTAGGTTCATCCATCTGGCGTGCCGTGCATCTTTTTTACTATTGATCGGAGGAATCGTTCCGATCACAGGAATCCTTACAGGCAATAAGTCTTTCAGGTGACTCTCGCTCTTGATTGCGGGGCTGAGGACTTCCCTGACTATCGTTCCGCCCAATGGTAGAAAAAACGCGGCGAAAATAACACCAAAAAATAGAGGAATTCTGACTGGCTTGATGGGCTTTTCTGGTGTCTTTGCCGGATCGAGAACTGTAAATCTCTCTGCTTGTTGTTTCTGTTCCAGCTGCTCCGACATGCCTGCAGATAATGTTTTGTCCAGCAGGGATTGATAGTTCTGACGTGACACCTCATAATTGCGCGATAGTTCTGCCAGGTGGGTTTCGAGGACCGGCACAGAGTCTACCTTGCCTTGAAAAGACTGTATCTGCTGATGTAGAGACTCTTGTAGCTCCTTATGACGCTGAAGTTCTTTTTCGATCAGCGACAAACGTACCTTCGTGTTTGAATCTATCTGATCCGCTGAGTTTGCAGCGGGCTCAGGGAGCGCAGACAAGCGGCGGTTTATCTCCTGAATCTGCTCATTTGTCGCAATCACATCTGGGTATGTGTCGGTGAACTGTCGTTTCAGATTCCATAGTTCTGTCTCCAGCCGGTGCTTTTCCTGAACGAGACGGTCTCTCTCAGTGAGAGGAGTTGCGCGAGGCTCCGTTGACTTCACCTGTGTTAATAGGATGCGCTCCTGATCAAGCCTGCTGATAGCGTCCTGGTTGGCTGTGGTTTCTGATTGCAGACGGGATAGCGCTTGTAGATTTCCAGTCAGAGCATCCGGCGTTGCGCCGGCATGTTGCAAACGATATTGCTCTAATGCGTTTTCTTGTTCCTCGAGACTCTTCTTCGCGAGTTCCAGCTCACCGGAGAGAAACTGGGTTGTCCCCAACGCTTGTTGCTGGCGAGCTTTCAGGTTCCAGGAGATGAAGCTGGTGGCAAGCTGATTGGTTACAGGAGCCACAATATTACGGTTGGTATTTTCATAAGTGATCGTAAAGCTGCTGAGGCCCTGTTCAGGCTCCGGACTTGGCTTTATCTCGACTTTTGTCTTCGATCGCATGTACTCTACGAGCTCTTCGCGCGACGCAGTCTTTCGTTTTTCGGGATAGAGGTTGTATTTCTCGATAATCTCCTGCAGGCGGCTGGCGCTCAGCACTTGTTGTGTAAGAGTTGTCATTCGTGCATTGGGGTCGCTCGTGACGGTGGAGGTAACATAGCGCTCTGGAATCTTTTGCGGGTCAACGAGAATAGTGGTCGTTGCCCGATAGATATTTGGCAGTAAAGAGACACCCACGATCCCAACCGTCAGGATGACAAGACATGTTGTCACGATCAGATGAACATGCTTGCGTACCGCAGCAATGCACGACTGGATGGTTACAGGAGATCCTGCGCGTGTAGATTCTTCTTCTTCAGTCATCATTCCCTAATATCCTGTAAGAGATCTCGGTCCTGCATTGCGTGTCCACGTAACAGAAAATTGAGCGAGATTGCGGTTGTAGCTGCTTCCCGCATTATCCGTGATATATCCCCGGTAGCTGTAAGCGACGGAGATTCCATGTGGCAGATAAAAGCCATAATGAGCGGTCCAAAAGATTCCTTTATAAGAAGTTGTTGTTGTGAGCGTATTGCTGCTGACGTAGCCGGCATCTGCGCCAAGTATCCCAATCTTCGTAATCTGATATTGGTATCCTCCGGAGGCACTTCGCTGCCACGAGCCCGGTCCAAGATAAGAAATGGTAGGCATGTAATCAGTCAGGAGGTACATCTGGGATTTCCAGGTGACCTTCGTGCTGAAGGCGACACTATATGTCACTCCGACTCGAGTGTTGTTGCAGTTGCGAGTGCTGATCTGCGGTCCTGCGCTCAGAGAAAGATAAGTCTTCTCACCACTCTGCCAGCGCATCCCGACTCCCACGCCAGAGCTTTCACAGACAAGGTCCCCATAGAAGTGAGAAGCCTGACCATATCCTGAGACGCTCAGTCTTTCGGAGATATCTCGAATATAGCTGGCCTTCAATCCAGCCACGCTTCCCTGCTGTGAGTATCCACTGATACTGCTGTATGAGTTCGAACCACTTACTTCAATCGTGTCGCGTTGCGATTCACGATAACTGGCGTTGACGGATCCTGCGATATAAGTGATATTTCCAGAGTTGCTTAGATAGGCTGCCGAAGCCCCGCCATTGGTTCCTGGAACGTCGCCAACCGCCACGGACTGCGGGGAAACAAGAAGCTGCGTGCTGTTTGGTCCATAACTTCCACCTCCGCTTATCTCCCACTTCCAGCGTTCGCTCGAATCGAACGTGATTGAGCCGGAAGCACGATGCAATGTCTGATTCGAGTAGAGAGCGGACATGTAACCCAATATTGTTGGCTGGTATTGAAAGATGTATCGCTTCTTAGGAGAAGCTCCCTTGTACCCGATATAAGGGCTGATGCTGTAGACAGTAGCTGAGCGGTTGATTGATGTATTGGCGGGGTTGCTATCCCAACCTCCGCCAGTGCTGATGGAAAGCAACAGGTGTTCTCCCACTTTATCCATTGCGATGAGGCCTGTTCCGCTGAGTGAGGCGACATATTCCGGAATCCTGACCTCGGATCTGCTGCCTTCCTCGTTGGTAGCAGCCTCCTGCTGGTCCACGCCATCTTGCCTGCTAAGCGATTGCGCGTCCTGGCTTTGCGCTATTGCTATCGAGCATGGCGCGGCGAGCAAGAGCATAACGAGGCCGAGATGGGCGTCTCTTTTCATCAGGGAACAATGACTGTATCGCCAGGTTGAAGGCCGATATTCTGTTTTGGATCGCCACGTACGGCATTGTTATAGTTGAACTTCAAGCGTTCGGGACGATTTCCTGCACTACGGAGAATCACGATCTCTTTCCGGTTCGCGAAGGTATTTAGACCGCCTGCCTGAGCGATGAGCTGCAAGACCGAGATAGGAGCGACCAAAGGATATCCCCCTGGTTTTCCGACCTGACCGGTGACGAATACCTGTCTGCTTCGAATATCTACGACACTGACTGTCACCTGAGCATTCATCACGAAGCTGCTGAGCTTTGATTTAAGCTCGCGTGCCAGTGTATTCGCCGTCATGCCCACGACATGAACGTCACCTAGAAGAGGTAGAGAGATGAACCCATCCGGTCCTATCGTCACTGTTTGTGAAAGGTCTGTGTTCTTCCAGACATTGATGCGAATGATGTCGGCTGGGCCCAGGATGAACTGGGATGTGCGAGCCTCACCCTCTACGACTGAGTTTGAGACGGAAGGCCTGCTTTCGGCCATAGTAGCGGAAGCGGGTTGCGAAGACGCGATGGTTTGACCGGCAAGGCCGGTCGCCCCCAGCAGGGACGCCCATGCAGAAATTCGAAGAATGTGTTGAAGTGTATGCATTTTCGCCCGCACTGGATGATGCAAATGGATGACCAAATCCATCGATTCCAGAGGAGAGGGATTAAATGTACTTGTGCAGAGGTTTACTGAAAAATGCTGGGACGGTTTGCAAATTGTTTGCAGTGACTTGCGCACTTTGCAAAGCGGCGACGGTCGGACCACATCATCTTTGCAACATTCATATGCAAGATTATGTAGCTATTGTCCTGAAGAATCTTCGGGAAGAGGTTGTGGGCTGGGCCTGAAGAAGGCCCAGCCCACATGACTTAAGGGATCGCCATGGTGATCTGGTTCGAGGGTGTGCTCTCCGTTCCAGTAGCATCAACGGACTTCACGATATAGGCATACGTGGTTCCGTTCGTGATGGTCTTGTCTGCAAAAACGACCGCCGCAACAGGAGAGGAGTTGAGGACACTAAAGCCATCGGTTGTACCGATGGAGCGATAGATGTTGTACCCAACCACTGGTACAGGGGAGTTTGACGGTGCATCCCAGCTAAGGTCAACCTCAGAGGCTCCTCCCGTCCCAGTACCGTTCAGGGCAACCGTCAGGTTCCCTCCAGCCGAGTTACTGACAATTGTCACCTGCCCGGACCGAGCTCCGCTTGTCGTAGGCAGAAACTGCAGTTGCAACGTCGCAGACTTGCCAGGTGTCAGCGATAGGGGGAAGCTGCCGCCTACTAGGGTGAATCCCGTCCCCCCGACAGTGGCCGCGCTGATGGTTACAGTCGAAGTTCCCGTCGAGGTCAACGTCAACGTCTTCGATATCGGAGTATTGAGCGCTACGCTGCCAAAGCTCAATGTGCTGGAATTGACTGCCAATTGAGGATTTGCAGCCGTCGCCATTCCGCTGAGAGCTACCGTCGTTATATTGTTGCCTGTCGAGTTGCTGCTGATCGTCAGTTGCCCCGTTGCCGTGCCAGCCGTCGTGGGGCTGAACTGAATCTGCAGCGTCACAGACTGTCCTGCTGCAAGCGAGATCGGGAAGCTCTGGGCGACAACAGAGAACATACCACCAGTGATTACAGCGGAGTTCACCGTCACCGTCGCCGTTCCGCTCGAGCGCAACACAAGGGTCTGTGTCGTAGAGCTATCGATCGTTATGCTACCGAAGCTCAGATTCGTACTGCTCACCGTCAGTTGTGGCACAGGTACAGCGATTCCGCTTCCACTAAGCACAACCGTTGCCGCCCCGGCTGAAGAGGTGCTGTTGATTGTGATCTGTCCTGTAGCTGCGCCAGTAGCTGTTGGGCTGAACTGAACCTGCAGCGTTATAGACTGCCCTGGGCTCAGCGTGGCTGGCAATGGACTGCCGACGAGAGCGAATCCTGCTCCTGTAATGGTGACGGAGTTTACGGTTACCGACGCAGTCCCTGTTGAACGCAACGTGAGAGACTGGGCCGCAGAGGTTTTGACGGTAACATTGCCAAACGCAAGGCTGGCAGTGCTGACCGTCAGTTGCGGTACAGGTGCTGCAATGCCGCTTCCGGCAAGCACAACGGTCGCCGCCCCGGGCGAAGAGTTGCTGTTGATTGTGATCTGTCCTGTGGCTGCACCTGTGACTGTAGGAGTGAAGCTTATCTGCAGCGTCATCGACTGTCCGGGGTTGAGCGTCGCGGGAAGTGCTCCTCCAGTTACCGCGAATCCAGAGCCATTCAGCGTCGTCGAAGCGATCACGACCGGCGCAGTTCCCGTAGAGCGCAACGTCAAAGACTGCGTCGATGAAGTATTGACGGTAACACTACCGAAGGTGAGGCTGGCGTTACTTAGCGTCAGCTGTGGAATTGGCACGACGGTGCTGCTTCCATTTAGCACAACGGTATCTGTCGCTGGTGAGGCGTTGCTGTTGATCGTCAGCCGACCTATCGATGGACCTGTGGTCACAGGGGAAAATTGGACCCGCAGTGTCATCGACTGCCCCGGATTCAGCACAGCGGGCAATCTGCCGGGGACTAGCACAAATCCTGCACCACTAACACCGATTGTATTTACGGTTACAGGGGATGTCCCGGTAGAGCTCAAAATCAGAGATTGTGTCGTAGACGTGCCGACTGTTACGCTGCCAAAACTCAGCGATCCTGCGCTCAGTGTCAGCTGCGGATTCGGTGCTACAGCAAGACCACTCAGCGGGAGCACCATTGCCCCCGAAGAGACAGTACTGCTGATTGCCAGTCTACCTGCGGCTGAACCAGTCACTGTAGGCTTGAACTGCACTCGTAGCGTCATCGATTGACCGGGGTTGAGTGTTACCGGAAAAACTCCACTCACAAGTGAAAAACCGTTGCCCCCAATATTGACAGAGTTGATGGTTACCGGTAAGGTGCCCGTTGAACTCAAAGTCAGCAGTCGCGTCGTCACAATGTTCACTGTTACATCGCCGAAATCCAGAGATTCTGCACTGAGGGCGAGTTTTGGGTATGCCGGCGATGAAGCCCTTCCGTGGAGTGTGATCCTGGTGTTTCCCGACGAGGCATTGCTGTGGATATCGAGTTGCCCGCTCACCGATCCTGCAGCTGTCGGCTTGAATTGCACTGTCAGTGCGACGGACTGACCTGGGTTCAACGTAGCAGGAAGGGTTCCTCCTGCCAAAGTAAATCCTGTTCCACTTATAGCTGCAGAATCTACCGTAACTACAGCAGTTCCGCTTGCGGTCAAGGATATGGTCTGCGTCGCTGCGGTATCTACAACGACCTCACCAAAGTCTACGGTATTCATATTCGCGGAGATCTGGGATGTCGGCGACACCTCATTCTGTCCGCGCCCTCGTGTAGCAATCTGCCCTAAAGTGTTTGAAGACGAATCGATGAATGCGACCTGTGCTGTGTAATCCTGTGCTGCGGAAGGAGTAAAGGCAATCGATATCGGCTGTGTTTTACCGGCCGGAATACTGAGAGGAAATGCCTGATCACTCGCTAAAGAGAACACGGATGATGGCAGATTCACCTTAGAGATCGAGAGCGCGAACCGTCCTGTGCTGGACAGAGAAATCGTCTTTTTCACAGACTGACCTAGCCCAACGTCTCCAAAGTCGAGGTTTCCTGGAGAGATTTGAAGCGAGCCGCTAGAGATACCTACCGCGCCAGAGCCGCACGCCGTTATTACAAATAACATCATGTACGTCAAGAAGACTGCTCTGATGAAGAGACACGATTTCCGAAACGTCTGAGAACATGCGAAAACATTAGGGGAGGAATAATGTTTCTTATACATTCGCTTTCGTACCTCTTAAGGAATTATTCTCGCAAGAATCCAGAGAGGCAGGAAGCGACACTAAAAGAGAGTCAGCAAAACACGATCGATATCAGCTGATAGCTAGCATCACTCAGCTACTCATCACTCTTACAAGAAAAATATCTCCTGCTGCAAAGATAGTTTGCAAGAGTAGGTAATGGAATTCAATAGCACAAAATGGTTATGACAGTTAGAGCAATACTTATATCGTTTTAATATAAGCGAATTATGGACAAGGTATTCCGCGCTGTTGTTCTATAGGTCAAACGATGGAATCTTATCTACAGCATATTCCGGCTGGTTTGGCTCTAACTACATCTGGATCCTCAGTTCCGGGAGGCCAGGGTTATTTGATCTTCGAAGCTCCAACAAATCGGACAGTCCCATCGCCTGGAGAATTCCTTGCGAATACGGTCCGCCGCCGCATTCACAACCTCCGAGCCATCATCTGCCGGGTCGATATGTACGCGGAAGGGGCGAGTGCCAAAAAGCACGTCAACAACCTTGACTATGGCCTTAGCCACTTCGATAACATCCGCATCCGGCACTACGGTTGCGGCATTACATCCTCTGCCAGCGTTGCCGTGATACCCATGCGCGGCCAGATGCTCTGGAGTAAAGGCCTCTGCTGGTCCGTAGACCACAGAAACATAATAGAAAAAATTATAGAAAACAATGAGACAACTTCTCGCTCGGCGAGAACTATAATTTCCTCATTCATCGGAGGAAAGATCCAGTGCGGAAATTAATGTTTGTGCTTACGTTATGTGTAGCGGCAACTGCCATGGCGTCTGCGGTAAAGTCGGTTTACAACTTCACGATGAAGTCGATCGACGGCCAGCCTGTTGCCCTGAAACAGTACCGCGGCAAGGTACTGATGATCGTCAACGTGGCCAGCAAATGCGGATTCACGCCACAATACTCCGCGCTGGAATCGGTGTACGAGAAGTACAAGGGTCAGGGACTGATCATCTTTGGAGTTCCTGCAAACAACTTCGCTCAGCAGGAGCCGGGCACCGATCAAGAGATCAAGACATTCTGCCGCAACAAGTACGCTGTCTCTTTCCCTATGATGTCGAAGGTTTCGGTCGCGGGAGAGGACAAGACGCCGCTGTACGCCTATCTCACCGATACGACACAAAATCCGAAGTTTGCCGGTGAGATTAAATGGAACTTTACCAAGTTTCTCGTAGACCGTACCGGCAAACCTGTAGCCCGTTTCGAGCCCGCCGTTAAGCCGGACTCCCCCGAGGTGGCTGCGGCGATTGAAGCCGCGCTGAAGAAGTAAAGCATTTCTCATTGATAAAAGAGGAAGAGGGCGCTGCGACAACATTTGCAGCTCCCTCTTCCTTTTCTTTAGTAGGATCACAGCCTAATGCCTGACAGATCGAGAGACAATCGCATTTGCCAGCGTTCGCGAGAATGATTCCAGAGGACAGGAAAAATCCTTTTCGCTGCAACCGGGAAGAAAAAGAGGAATGCGTACAGGAGGGTTCTCAAGCGTAAGCGGTGTTGACTCTCTCATTTGCTCAAGAGTCTGGACCATAAGCCATGTACGAACGAAGTAGGCATGACTCACACGATCCTGCCAAAGCTCAAAAACAAAAGCAGACCCAGGAGCCGTATCATCGCGGCGTCCATCGGCGATCCAACTGAGATTAAGCAATCCAGCAATGTTCAGAAGATTCGTATCGTGACCGACCAAAAAGAGAGCATGATCGGTTGCTCTTGCGATCGCAGCTGAATCAGGCTTACCCGTTGCCGCCTGTTGCATAGCACGTTGAATGCGATCCAGCAGATTAGAAGCCTGCATACGCCCAATCGCAGGAGTTCGCTGAGCGAAATCGGACGCTGCCGTATGCAGGTTGATCAGCGAGCGAAGCGAAGTACCGTCGATGCATCCCCACGCCACATCCTTCGCGGGAAGCCCTTCCGTGTATTCGAGCAGGATATTTTCGCTGAACGTGGCGGAAGTATTGATTGGTCCTTTTAGCTCAGCCGCATGGTCTCCCTTGCCGGAGGAGAGTACTGCAGGAATCTCCAACAAAGAGGATCGAGACTGCGCAGAACCAGAAGCGCCGCAGGTGGCGAGAATTTTATCCAACGCAACAATCTGTGGACGATAAGCCTCGGTCAGGTTTTGTGGCGAACCACCGATGCGGCCTGAAATCGCCGAATAAGCCAATGCAGCATCGACGGGATCGACACCAGCCGCAGTTGGATGAAATAGAAGATCCGCCGTTCCCTCGGTAAGTGAATGGACCTGAAGCCCGCAATCAGGAAATAGTCCAGCAGCAAGCGCCTTACCACTCTCCTGTGTTCTCTGGTCGGAGTCCGCGTAGAAAGTCACAGAGCGAGCATCATCGCATCCTGACCGTTTGAAAAGCCCATCCTTCGCAAACAAAGTACGGTCGTAAGCTCCGAAAAGTCGCATCAACTCAAAACCATGCGGAGTGAGGTATCCCGGTGGAACAGGCCATACAGGCCACGGAGCAGAAGAATACTTGTTGTATTGGTCCGATTTGCTAGTTGGGGAACGCACGCCGTGGCGCGTGAGATACACAACAAATCGCAGATCGGCGCTGGAAGCGGCAGCAGGAGCGCTGGTTTGCGCCCCTGCCGTCACGGAGAGAAGGCTCGCCAGTAGGAGGACAGCGATGAGAGTTTTACGAATCATTCAGAATGACATCCTTCAAACTGGTTTTTTGAGTGAAGCTACCGTCCTCGTTGCACTAACGCTTCGGTACAAAGTTGTAACGCAGCCCGGCGGAGTAGCTTGGCTTGTAGTACTCACGCTGATTCACAAAGGTCGTGCTACCCGTGTAGTAGCCGAAGACCTCGTTATTCAGATTGAGTCCAGAGACAACCGCACTAAGTCCTTTGTAGAAGCGGTAGCTGGCCTGTGCATCCACCTGAAAGTGCGTGAGGGTATAAACGTCACCCGAGGGTCCATTGGGACCAAGCCCCGTGGGGTCGCTATCCAGTTGGCCAGTGACGGCGGGCGAGGTGTAGTTGTAGGAGAATACGCTCGCCTGGTTGTACGCCATACCCACACGAGCCGAGAAGCGTTTAGTATCGTAAGTTGTTCCAATGTTGAAGGTGTTCGGAGACTGATCGATGAGCGCCGGATGATCGTTACGCAACGGCACACCTTTTTCGCGCGAGGCCGTATAGCTGTAGTTCGCTGCAATTCCAATTCCGCTCAGGAATCCGGGAAGATAGCTAAGATGCTGCTGATAGCTCAACTCAAAGCCATACAGCCATGCGTTCTGACCATTGACGAACTGGGTGATGCTGTCGCCCGGATACTGTGCAAGCACCGTCCGGATCGAGGGAGAGATTGAGCCAGGGGGCAGTGTGTCGAGAGTAAGACCTGCGGGCAGAATTGTTTCGATCTGCGGAGCGGTGAGTTGCTTGAAGAAAAATCCTGCCTGAATAAGACCGAGCGGACGAAGATAGTTTTCGTAAAGCACATCGTAATTATTCGCGTGCTCAGGACGAAGCGAGGGATTGCCAATATCGACGGAGGTCGGACTGGAGCTTGAATCCTCAATCACGTAAGGAATCAATTGGTAAGGATCAGGACGAGCAAGACCGCGAGCATAAACCACACGCAGAGCAGAATCCTGCGTCAGCGCGTAGCGAATCTGGATGCTGGGCAGGACATCGAGATAGGACGGAGTATTCTTCACACGCACTGCGGTGTAGCAGTTGACCGGATTCGCAGGCAGAGGATTCGGGCAGGGCGTACCGGAATCGTCAGCGGTAGTCGTGGGATAGAAGGTCAGGTTGTAACCTGCGGTCGGCATGTTGGTATTTTCAAAACGCAGACCGGTCTGCAGATGAAACTTGCCGAAGTCGATAGTATTCATCACGTATCCGGCAGCAACCTGCTCGATCGTGCTGAAGAGATTCGGGTAGAGTGCAGCCACCGTCTTCTGCGCATCGACATAGCCGGAGAAGTTCTTCAGAGTGTAGTCCTGAGCCTGCGTAAAGTTCGAGACCGGACCATACTGTCCGCCGAAGTAGCTGCGGTCATAGAAGTCTGTGTTGTTGAAGTCATCCTGCAGCTTCGTCATGGTGGGCGTGCTCGAGCTGGCCTTGGTGGACCAACCGTCGTACACCGTCTCGGTCGAGTTCTGGGACTGGTGATTGTTGGAGAACTTGAAGCCCATCTCAAAGGTTCCGTAGTGCCCGTGCGCCGAGTACATCTTCGCCCACGAGGTCTGCGCCGTCAGCGCAAGAGCAGCATTGCTCCCCCCGGAGATCGTGATGTCCTTGAAGATCCAATTATTCGCATTGAGCAGCGGCGATGAATTCGTAGTATCGCAATCACCGAAGTGCGGACGCATCAGATTCGTCTGGCCCGAAGGAACGTAATTGCAGTTGACCGAAGGTCCGATCCAGGAGAAGTCAGCCTTGGGATTACCCGCAGAGTCCTGCTCGTAAGAACGCGATGCGGAGATCTGCCAGGTGAACAAAGAGGTGTTGCGAGTATGACGTCCGCCAAGGATCAACGTGCCCACGGCAGCATTGGGACGCTTATTCGAGGTGTAAAACTTTGGACTGGGCGACGCAGCGGTGGCAGATGGCGTTGTGACATTGGCCCCGCCGGTGCAGTCCATTCCTTTGGGGCACTTCAGCCCGGTGGAAACAGGCGAGTAGTACCACTTATCTCCATAGTCCTGCAGGTCGCTGTAAAAACCATGAGCGTAGATGTTGTTTGTGTCGTTGAAGCGGTAGTCAAGACTGCCGTCGAAACCATAACGCGTGCGGTAGTAGCGATATTCGCGGATGGTGTTGTTGTCGTAGAAGGGTGCCGAAAAACTGGAGAGAGGATCAAGCGAAGGCTGAATGTTGTCGATGCCGCGACCGTTATAGTCAAAGACCACATTGCCAAGCAGTCCAAGGCGATGGTTGCTCAGGAAGCGCTTGCCCACCGTGCCGCCGAAGCCATAGTTGCCGCGTCCATTGAGGATCGGCGTATAGCCACCATTGCCATAAAGGTTGACAGTGGGCTGCTCTCCCGCCTCCTTGGTGCGCAGGTTTACAGAGCCACCGATGCCATTGGCATCCTGGTTTGCAGAGAGCGTCTTGTTGATCTGAATAGCATCCACCATCGCCGACGGAATAATGTCGAGACGAACCTGGCGCACCGTAGGCTCGGGCGAGGGAATGGTAATATTGTCGACCGTCACATTGGTAAGACGCGGCTCGGTTCCACGAACCTGCACGTACACGCCTTCGCCTTCAATGCGATAAAGAGAGACCGAAGGCAGGCGTCCTACAGCATCGGCCACATTGGCATTCGGAAGGCTGGTGATTACCTCCGCAGGAATCACCTGAAGAATGTTATCCGCGGTGCGAGTCTCGTTGATCGCCTCTGCTTCCCCATGTGGACGCTCCGCCGAAACGAGAATCTCTTCGCTGGCCGAGGCGACCTTCATCTCAGGGGTCACCGTGAGATTCTGGCCCGCTGCGAGCACAACAGGAACCTCAATCGGAGCAAAACCGATGTATGAGACAGAGAGCGTGTAGTTACCGACGGGAACCTCCGGCAAAACAAAAGCGCCCTTACCATTGGTCGCAGCGGAGATACCGGTAGGCAACAGCTTAAGTCGAGCCCCCGTGAGAGAGGCTCCTGAACCATCGACTACAGTGCCGGAGATTGTTCCTTTTTCGGCTGTCTGTGCGATCAATTTCGGAATGCCCCACAGCAGGCAGAAGATAAGTCCTAACGATGGGAGAATAGTTTTCAAGCGTCTGAAGATAATCATACGGGCCTCTTTCCGTTTGGCTGGATGGATACACATGCGTCGGGATTGAGGCGAGTGTGGCAGGCGATTCTGAAGTGAATCTAAGGAAACCCTGACCAGTCGGGACGATTTACACAATATTCATTTTTCGCCGCTACGCTGCAAACACATGCGCATTCTCGTGGTCGAAGATAAAAAAAGCCTGGCCGGGCACCTTGGACAGGCTCTCGAACGAGAGGGTCATACTGTAACTCTTGCCTACGATGGTGACGAAGCACTGCGCCTTGGCCGAAGCGATCTTTTTGACCTGATGATCCTCGACGTCATGTTGCCCCGCAAGGACGGCCTTACCGTCATCCGAAAGCTGCGTGAGGACCGCCTGACAACGCAGACATTGATTCTCTCCGCACGCGATTCCATGCAGGACATTGTGATGGGGCTCGATGCAGGTGCCGACGATTACCTCACCAAGCCATTTCCACTCGATGTTCTGATGGCTAAGGTCCGCGCATCGGAGCGACGTCTTCCCACTGTGGCGCCGCAGACAATTGAGCTTGGCGACCTAGTGCTTCGCCCGCATCTCTACGAGTTGCAACGAGGCAACCGCATCATATCTCTTACCCGTATCGAATGCTTACTCGTTGAAACGCTGATGCGACGCACGCGAGCAGTCGTGCCTCACCAGGTGCTTATCGAAGCAGGCTGGGGAGACGATTCCGAGGTGAGCTATGACAGCCTGTACGTGTTCATCCGCACACTCCGCTCCAAGCTGACGCAACCCGGCGAACCCGAGATTCTCTACACCATTCGAGGAGTGGGTTACACCCTACGCCCAGAATCATCATGAACCACCGAATCTCCATCTCGCTGCGCCTCACCATGTGGTTCGGTATCATTTTCTTCGTGGTTTGGGCCATCTTTGGCACTGCCATGTGGTTCAACCTGAAGCACACGCTGACCGGAGAACGCCGGTTAACGCTGACGCGGCGCATGGACCGCTTGCAGGAACTGCTCACACGCAACAAGAGCGAGACAGAAGCCGACCGCATTCAGGACTTTGAAGACTTCGCCTACGCCACAGGCAACGGCCTTTCCGAGATCTTTCACACGAACGGACAACGCGCCCTGCCCTCTCCTTCACTTGCCGCGCGCGGCTTTGCATGGCCCGCAGTGCAGCCGGGCGAACAAGAGAGATTCATCCATGTCGAGTCGGAGGGTCGGCCCTACTGGGTGATGACGCGAAAGGTCTCCATCGAAGGCGGAGAATCGCTCGTGCTGATGGCCGCAGCTCCAGAGGCAGGAAATCTGATCGTGCTGGAGAACTTCTGGACCGGCCTGATGATCTCCGCGCCTATCCTCCTGCTGCTCTCGCTCGGCTGCGGTTACTGGATTAGCCGCAGGGCACTAGATCCGGTCGATCAAATTACCGCGAAGGCAAGGTCCATCAGCATCCGCAGCCTCTCCGAGAGACTTCCCGCTGCAGAGACACAGGATGAGATACAGCGACTGGCGGAGACCTGTAACGCCATGCTGGACAGGATCGAATCCGCGGTAAACCGCATCAAGCAGTTCACCGCCGATGCCTCGCACGAGCTGCGCGGCCCTCTCTCGTTTGTGCGAACTGTTGCCGAGATCGCCATGCGCAGGCCTGAAACAGATGTAGCCAACCACAGGGCATTTCAAGAGATTGTGGATGAAGTTTCTAAAGCAACCGAAATGCTCGAAAGCCTGTTGACTCTCGCACGCGCCGATGCGGCTCCAAGGTCCGCAGAACTCTCGCCTGTCGATCTGAATGATGTGATAGCGGAAGCATGCAACATGGCTCAGCCGGTTGCCGCAAGATCGAGCGTGGAAATCTCCGTGACCTGCCCTCGCAATCCCGTCACCGTGCTGGGAGATTTCCCCAGCCTTCGCCGTCTGCTGTGGATCATACTCGACAATGCAATCAAGTACACGGAAGGACCAGGCAGGATCGAGATCGACCTCAACACGCAAACAGGAAAAGCTGTGCTTGAAGTACGGGATCAAGGCATTGGCATTGCCGAGCAGGACCTGCCGCACATCTTCGATCGCTTCTATCGCGCAGACCCTTCGCGCAGCCAGGTAGAAGGCAATGGCCTGGGCCTTGCGATTGCTGCATGGATCGCCGAGCTACACGATGCGAGACTAAGCGTTACCAGCAAGGAAAGCATAGGCACAACCGTTCGCATGGTAATGCCACTGGCTCTGACACAGAGCCATGCAATCTCTAGGTAGCTGTTTATAAAATTTGAGTTCCCTGAAGAATCACGGACTCTATGCTTACCGAGGAACCCGGCTCCCACGTAAAGCGAATCATATCTCCCAACGCCCCGACCTGAAGCCTTCCTTCACGCCCCACGAAACGCGCGGGGTTCTGCGTAGCAAGCTGCAGAGACTCCGCCAGCGAGAGATGTTTGTTCGCCACGTGCGCCACCGCATCTTTCAGTGGAAGAGCGGAGCCTGCCAGAAAACGCGTCCCCGGAAGGCTGAGGCGTCCATCCGGTGATAGCTTAACAACTCCTCCGATTGGAGTCTTGTAGAGCCCGGGCGGCATTCCTCCAAGGGCCACGGTGTCTGAAGCCAGAATCGCCCGCTCCAGCCCCTTTGCCCGAAGCATGACCTTCAGCGTGTCGTCAGGAAGATGATGACCATCTGCGATCAGCATTGCGGTCAGGCGATCATCGGCGAGTTGCGTCCAAAGCAGGTTCGGATGTCGTGGCAACGGATCGGCGACACCGTTGCCGAGATGGGTGGAGAGTGTAGCCCCGGCATCAACAGCCGCGTGAATCTGCTCGACCGAAGCATGTGTATGTCCGATGGAAACCAGAACGCCACGCTGATGTAAAGAGGCAATATAGACAGGCGCTTCCTCGAAGTGAGGCGATACCGTAACCATCTTCACCAGGTGACCGCAGACCTGCTGCCAGCGGTCAAACTCTGCAACCGATGGAGGCCGAATATATGCGCGGGGATGCGCTCCTCGCGGACCATCTTCCGGAGAGAGATGGGGACCTTCGACGTGCACACCGGGAATCATATGCTCCACCACAGGGTCGAGCCGCCTTGCAGTGGCTACTGCGCGAAGGCAATCAATAATCTTCTCTTCCGATGCAGTAATGATTGTCGGCAAAAAAGCAGTCACTCCAACCTTGAGCACACTACGAGTCAACTCGATAACCGTATCGGTGGTCAGTCCGTCTCCATTGAGATCGAACCCACGATAGCCATTGATCTGTAGATCAACCAGCCCAGGAGAGAGCCACACAGGGTCGGCCCATGAAGCGTCGTTGATGGCCGTGATAACACTATCCTGCACGATGACTTCAATCCCTCTCCCCGTTTGAGGATCGCGTCCACTAATACGGTTCATCGCGCCTCGACAGAGACCAGGTCGGATGCAGAATCTGGATCGAGATAAAGCGACCAATGGGAGTGCGTCCTGAGTGCTGTCGCAGGAACCAAGCCACTGATGGGCTCCTGAAGAGTGCGGCGGACAGCCACTTTTTTGATCTCTCCCGGAACACAACAGAAGATACGACCCGACGCGAGTAAACGCGGAACAGTGAGGGTCAATGCGTGCGTGGGAACATTCTCGATACGGTCAAAACAACGATCATCCACCTGTTGCTGACGACAGGCGAGATCCAACTGTACGACCTTCACATCAGCGGGATCGCTCAGATCCGCGGGAGGATCGTTAAATGCAAGATGTCCATTCGCGCCGATTCCACAGCAAACAATATCGATAGGCGCAGCAGCCAGCTTTTCCGCGTATGCAACCGCGGTCGCTTCCGCATCAGTTCCGGGATCAAGCAGTTCCACCGAAGCGAACGGCAGGCGATCAAAGATTGTGCGACGCAGCCACAGACCGAAACGCTGAGGAGCGTCAGGCGCCAATCCCAGATACTCATCCATGTGAAAGGCCGTTACGCGGGACCAGTCGATACCGGGCATGAGGATAAGTTCCGCAAGCATTTCGGACTGGCTCGGAGCAGCGGCAAAGATCATGCGCACTCCTTGCTGCGTTTGCAGCCGGCGGCGCAGGTCTTCGGCAATATCTTCAGCAGCTTTTCTTCCCATCGCTACGCGCGATGCAGCGATGAGGGGTTCGGGCATGGATTTTTCTATCAGGCTTGGTCGCATAGCTTCAATCATAAGATTACGTCGTCTGGTGAATGTGAGAGGAAGCATCTGGATCATTGATCAGATCGAGCAGACGATCTGCAGAAGGATTTTTCGCTGGCCAGAGCAAACCGACTCCAACAAAAACGATCAGCGAACTGAGCACCGGACCTGCAATCGTGATGGTAGTCGTGAGATCACCAGGCAAATGCGCAATCTGCACCGGGAATACAAATTTAATCAGGGCAAAGGCAATGGCGCCTGCAAGCCACGAGGCGATGGCCGCATTCGCACCGGAACGCTTGAAGAGATTCAACATGCCAAAGAGCATCGGAATCGCAATGGGTCCCAGCAGCGCTCCGTACCATAGGATGACGAGCCCGAAGACCCCACCAAAATTGTCAGCCGTAAGCGCGATAACCATGCTGAGCAGGAGAAACAGAAGCGTACAGATTCTTCCCGAAAGCAGTTGGATACGATCGCTCGGGCGCTGGCGATCCTTACGCAAGGCCGGAAGAATATCGCGGATCACCACCGACGAAATCGCATTCGCATCCGAAGAGGTCATCGCCATAGTGTGGGCAAACATCCCAGCCAGAACCAGTCCAATAAGCCCCTGAGGCAGAAGCGTCTTCGTCAGCATAGCGTAAGACTCTGAAGGATCCTGCAGGTGAGGCAACAGCAAAGGAGACGCCCACATCGGGAAGAAGAGCACCAAGGGCCAGACGAGATACAGCACAGCCGAAAGGAGTGCAGCCTTGCGAGCCGCCTTCTCCGAAGGAGCCGCGATGAAGCGTTGCGCCAGGTTCCAGGTTCCTCCGTTATAAGAAAGCGTGTTGACGAACAGATACACCACCGCAAACGCCAGCGTGTACTGCCCCACAAAGGGCCGGGAATGACTCTCGGGAAGCCTGCCCCAAATAGTCCAGATCGCAGAGATGCCTCCAAGGCGAGCAAGCACAGCGACAAGCATCACGATGCCAGCAAGCACCTGGATAATGAACTGGCTCATATCCGTCAAAGCATCTGCCCAAAGCCCTCCCACCACGGAGTAAACAACCGTGACAGAGCCCGTAATCAAGACGCCCCACAGCGGAGGAACATTGGCAAAAGCCTGTAGAAGAATCGCTGCTGAGGTCCACTTCGCACCGACATCAAAGATCTTCAGCAGCGCGCCGCTCCATGCAAGTACCTGCTGCGCCGGAAGATTGTAGCGAACCGCAAGATACTCCAACGGCGATATGATCCCCAGCCTCTGTCGCAGCCTCGACCAGCGGCCCGGAAAAATATTGCAACCTATCACAAGCGCAACGCTGATGGAACAGGCCCACCAGATATAGATACTGAACCCGGTCGTGTAGGCGATTGCGGCATAAGCAACAAAGACCGCAGAGCTATATCCGGACATATGATGCGAGATGCCGGAGAGCCACCACGGCATCGAGCCGCCTGCCGTAAAAAAATCGTTGGCGGTCTTGACCTTGGTACGCGCCCAAAGCCCCATCCCAAGCATCACCAGGAAGTAAAGACTCAGAACCAACCAATCTATGATTTTCATTGACCTACATCATAACGTCACCACCGACACGCCCTTCCAGAATTACACCTCTTCAGAAGAAGAACAGTTATCATTTCAGAGTCGTTTTATTCGGCATATACTCAGGCATCTATGAATCGCAGGCAATTCCTGAAAACATCAGGCGCGACGGCGGCAAGCTGCGCTCTTCCAACGTTTGGCAAAGCTTTCTCTTCGGATACCCAGAACTTTTCCCTTGTCATCGACCAGACGAAGGTTGAGCTTGCCCCCGGCGTAGTCGTTCGCACCACGGGCTATAACGATCAGGCTCCCGGCCCGCTGCTGCGAATGCGCGAAGGCGTCCCTGCGCAAATCCATGTAACCAACCGCACGCCTCATCCGGAGATCGTGCATTGGCATGGCCTCCACATCCCCTCGAACGTGGATGGCTCCACCGAAGAAGGCTTGCCAGAGATTCCTCCCGGCGAATCCCTTCTCTACAGCTTTACGCCGAACCCTTCCGGCTCCCGCTGGTACCACACGCACACCATGGCCATGCACGATCTCACTCGTGCCGCCTACTCCGGCCAGTACGGCTTTCTTTATATCGAGCCGAAGAATAACCCCGGTCGATACGATCAGGAGGTCTTTCTTGCCGCGCATCATTGGGAACCATCCTTCGCGGAAACAAAGGATACCTGGCGCAATTGCCCGGACATTATTTACCGATACGCATCCTTCAACGATAAGCTGCTAAGCGCTGCCGAGCCGTTGCGAGTCGAACAAGGGCAACGCATCCTGTTTCACTTTCTGAATGCAAGCGCGACCGAAGACGTTTTGCTCTCTCTTCCCGGTCACCGCTTCCTTATCGTCGCGCTCGACGGCAACCCTGTCCCGCATCCCGCACCAGTCGAAGTCCTGTCCCTGGGCGTCGCTGAACGCGTCGATGCAATCGTCGAAATGAACCACTCCGGTAAATGGATTCTTGGTTCCCTCAATCCCTCCGAACGCAATAAAGGATTAGGGCTAGTCATTGAATACGCGGACGCAACGGGCGAACCTCAATGGATTGCCCCAACGCACATCGACTGGCGCTACAACCTCTTCTCCGCAGAGCCTCTTCCCGCAGAACAGGACCCGCAGAACCTCGTCACCATGCTCTTTGAAAAGAAGACCGCGGAAGCAATGCGCGGCATGAGCATGATGGATACCTACACGATCAACGGACAGTCCTTCCCTGACGTGCCGCCGCTCAAGGTTCGCGAGGGAGAGCATCATCGACTGCGTTTTGTGAATGCCACCGGATGCGCCCACCCCATTCATATTCATCGCCACAGCTTCGAGCTGAAACGAGTTGCGGAGGTCTCTGTCTCCGGCATCATGAAAGATACCGTGCTTCTGCCTCGCTATGGCGTGATCGACGTAGATCTTCTGGCGAATCAGCCTGGCCCCACACTCTTCCACTGCCATCAGCAACTGCACATGGACTACGGTTTCATGCAGATGATCCACTACGTGTAACAAAGAACATCTTTCGAGCATAGGACCCATGAAGCATCCTCACGATCAGCGCGACTCCGACCTGCTTGGCATGAGCCAACCGATTCAGCGGGAAGACAATCTTTCTGCCGCCGACAAAGCATCTCCTCTCGTCTACGGCCTTACCGAGCAGGATTGGAACGGCTTCAGCGGTATCGGGGATTATCGAAACGCAAACGGAAATGTTCACGCGGCCATGCTCGCTGGCCATGCAGTCAGGGACGAGTCCGTCGATCCGTTCTCCCTCGCTCCCAGCACCCCGGACGAGACCTACGACTGCGTGATCGTCGGAGGAGGAATCAGCGGACTCGCCTCTGCGCAGACCTTCAAGCAACGCTCGCCGGGAAAGACCTGCCTCATCCTCGAAAATCACCCCGTCTTCGGCGGCGAGGCTCGCCGTAACGAGTTCGAAGTAAATGGCCATCACCTCATCGCGGCGCAAGGTTCCGCAATGTTCTTTCCGCCGTTTCCCGGCTCGGCGTTGTTCGATTTCTACCAATCGATCGGTTTCGATGGAAAGGGGCTCGATTATCAAACCCTTTCCTCCGATCTGGAAGCAATGAAAGTTTCGAACACCACCTACGCCGGAACCGGCCCTAATCATGGCATGTTCTTCGGCTCAAAGTTCGGTCATCCCGAAGGCCTCTGGGTCGCGGACCCATATGGCAAAAAACTCGAAGGAACTCCGTTCCCCGCGGAGGTAAAAAGCCAGCTTCTCGGCCAGCGCAAGCCGCCTTCGTCTGAACAGTTCCCTTTGTCGAAGAGCTTTGGAGACGAAGCTTCTTTGACGCTGGATCGCATCTCGATGGAAGAGTTGTTAATCCGGAATCACGGCTACACCCGCGACACCATTCGCACCTACATGCCCTACGCCGGAAGCGCCGCCGGAGCATCCGCCGATGCTATCTCCGCGCTGGCCGACTATGCACCCGACCTCATCTTTCCTTACGACACCAAACAGGGATCACAGATGTTCCCCGGAGGAAACGCCGGGATTGCACGCTTTCAGGTCAAGGCTCTTATCCCCGAGGCGCTCGGTGGGCCCGCAACCACCTCCGGACTTCTCCATGCTCCCATCAACTTCAACGCGCTCGACCGCCCTGGTCAACCTGTCCGCATTCGACTCAACGCAACAGTGCACGCCGTGCAGCATGAAGGCTCTCCGGAGCAATCAACAACAGTGAATGTTGACTACATGCATGAAGGCAGGTTCCATCGGATTCGTGCGCGCTCTGTTGTAATGGCTGGCGGATGGTCTACATGGCGCGTCGTAAAGGATCTTCCCGAAGCTCATCGTGAGTCCTATCAGCAGTTCTTCCGAATGCCCTGCCTCGTCGCGAACATCGCCCTGACCAACTGGCGTTTTCTCGCAAAGCAAGGCCTCAGCGAAGCCTCCTGGTACGAGGGTCTTGGCAACTCCTTCGCCGTGCGGCGTCTGCCCTCCTACGCCGTCAACAACGCTCCCCTTACCCCTGATGAGCCAGTAGTCCTGACGATGAAAATTTACTTCACAGAACCCGGCCTGCCCTTGCAACAGCAGGCGACAAGAGGCCGCATGAAAATGCTCAGCACCCCCTTCTCCGAGTATGAAAAGTCTTTGCGTCAACAGTTCCAGCTTATGTTCGGACGGTGGGGCTTCGATGCGAAACGCGATATCGCTGGAATCATCCTCAATCGCTGGGGACACGCGTATCTCTGCGCTCAGCCCGGCTTCTTCTTCGGTACGGACGGAAAACCTGCCCCACGCGAGATCCTTCGCAAGGCTCCCTTCAACCGAATCTCCTTTGCCAACTCCGATCTCTCCGGAATCATGGATCACCGCGCATCCATCGCTGAAGCGCAACGCGCGACCGAACAACTGCTTGCCTGAAAGACTCGCTTTTCTTTAGAGGCGCGCTTTACAAGTGAAGCGCGCCCTAAGGCCGTTCCGGCCATGCATGTCTTGGATAACGCCGCATCAGCTCACGCCGCACCTGCGGATAAAGTCTCTCCCAGAAGCCCGCAAGGTCCGTCGTCGTCTGCACTGCCCGCTGATTCGGCGCGAGCAAATGAATGACAACAGGAGTCTTGCTCTTTCCAATCACAGGCGTCTCTCGCATACCGAAAAAATCCTGTAACCGGGAAGCAATCCACGGTGGCTTCCCTCTCTCGTAATGAATGCGGGTCTGCCTTCCTCCCTGCAATCGCAGGCTCGTCGGCGCAAGATCACGCAGATGATGCGCCTCCATCTTCTGCTCCAGCAAAGGAATGAAATTGGCTGAGACTCGTTTGAGTTCAGCGAAGCTTCGCAGCCCTCCGCATACCTCAGACAAGGTCTCTTCAATATTCGGAGCATCCAACCCCGCAAAATCGACTCGCGCCAGAAGAGCTTCAAGAGCCTCGCCGTCAACAAAGCGTTCTATACCAGCTTCGAGCGCCTTGCGCGCCAGCATCTCCGACGCCGCCTTTTCATCCGGCTGCGCATCACGAGAAGACTGCAACACTAATTCGTCGTACAACAACTCGCTCACAGCCTCAACGCGCTGCGTAGCCTCGTTCCATTGGACCTCCGAGCGCTCACGAACCCGCTCAGGAAACAGGTCGATAAGCCACTCAGGTTCGATCCGTGCAGTCATACGAATCAGCGGCAATGCTCTTTCCTTGCGATCCTCCGCATCAACCGCCACCATAAACGCATACGCCGGAACCTGTCCCGACAATTCTGCAGAGGTGCCATTCGACATCAACACCTGGTTCCCCGCCCTCCTCTTCGCGACCCGATCCGGAAACCCCGCAAGCACCGACAGGAGCAGCGCATCATCATCATGCGTTCCCTGCTTTGAAGACCGCGCAATCCTCCGCAACTGATCGACATGGCGCGAAAGATTTCTATCCAGCGGAGCCTCGATCGCCTCCAGCAAATCACTCTGCTCGATACGAGTTCCCGACGACAACAAGGCGGCAGCGATGCACGCATCCTCTCCAACACTACGCTCCGCGGCATCAAGAAGCATCTTCGAGAGTCTTGGCGAAAGCGGATAGCGAGCCATCCTCCGCGCCATGCCATCGACCGCACCCAATCGGTCAAGCAACATCTCTGCATGCTGCAGCGCCACATCGGGAGGAGCATCCAGCCATTCAAATGTCTGCGCCTCAGCAATTCCCATCGCCCGCAATGTAAGACAGAGCTGCGACAGATCACTTCGCATCATCTCTGGCGTCTCGTGCTCAGGCCTTCGCAGATAGTCCTCTTCCGAATACAAGCGCAACACCTGTCCCGGCCCCGTTCTTCCCGCGCGACCAGCCCTCTGCTTCGCCGATGCCTGGCTCACCCGCCCCACATGAAGAGTCGGCATTCCCGTCCACTGCGAGTAACTGGCAAAGCGAGCCAGACCGCTATCAATCACCGCCGTCACTCCCTCCAGTGTGACGGAGCTTTCAGCAATATTGGTCGTCAGAATCAGCTTTCGTTTTAGCGATGGCGCTACCACCGCATCCTGCTCCGCGGGAGAAAGATCGCCGTGCAACGGAAGCATTGTCAGGTCATACCGAAGAGCGACAGCCTCGCACTCGCGCATCGACCTTCTTATCTCTGCGATGCCTGGAAGAAAAATCAGCACATCTCCCGTAGAGCCTTCCGTCATCAGAGTCGCTACGGCGTTACAAACCTGCTTCTGCAACAGTTCGGACGAATACCCCATGTGCCGAATCGCCAACGGAAAGCTGCGTCCTTCCACCTGCAACACAGGACACTCCGAAAGATACTTCGCCACAACCGCACTATCCAGAGTCGCCGACATAACGACGAGGATGAGGTCTCTCCGTCTTTGCTGCAGCCGCTTAAGCAGCGCGAGCGCCAGGTCACTCTCAAGGTGCCGCTCATGAAACTCATCCAGAACAACGGCATCCACGCCCTTTAGTTCAGGATCAGAGAGAAGCCTCCGAAGCAGCACACCTTCCGTCATAAATCGAAGCCGCGTCTTCGGTCCGACGACCTCCTCAAAGCGCACCTGGTAGCCGACAGTATCGCCGACCTGTTCGCCGAGTTCCCACGCCACGCGCCGCGCAGCCATGCGAGCCGCAATTCGCCGCGGCTCCAGCACAATAACCTCACCGGCAACTATATTAAGCAGCGTCGCCGGAACCCGCGTCGTCTTACCCGCACCAGGAGCAGCCTCCAAAACAAGGCTCGAATGCTTCGCCAACGATTCGGAGATCAGGGGCAGCAGCCGGTCGATAGGAAGATAGTGGTTACGATTCATCCAAGACCATTAAACATGAGAGGAGGATTCCATCTGGAATCCTCCTCCTTATGTACAACACCCTGCATGAAAGATGCGCGATCTACCGATCTTCTCCTGGTAATTCATCGAATAGGGTCGAAGCCGCAGTAAGTTTTTCTCCTTCCGCCACAGTAGAAACAGCAAAGATACGAATTTTGTCGTTATTGGGGAGCACAAGCGTCCTTGCCCCTTGCGGCACATCGATCGGGTACGCGAACAGATAAGAATAGTGATATGGCTGGTTGAGCCCCTGCGACGTATGCGTATGCGAGGCATACCATGCAAGACCTGCCGATTTCAGATATCCCGGCTTCAAACCGAGATAATCCTCAGGATAACGAGGTGAGGGTGCACGCCTTTCACGCTCCTGCATATCTTCGGGCGGCCAGGTCGCATGATTCGCAGAGATCGCCCAATCCTGCTCTACTTTTTCTTTCCACAGGCGCGTATCCCATTGCCCAATAAACCCGGTCCAGTTTTGAATATTGAGAGAAACTTCACTCTTCCCAATCGTAAAGACTCCTCTCTGATCGCCGTCGGTAGACGCCGCCAGAATATAGACACGATTGAATTTTCCTTCTGGCAGATTGATCGTCTGTCCCTTTGCCACGACCGCGTCCTGATTGCCAGTCTTTGCCGATGCAAGATCGAAGACGACATCGTGATACTGCAGCTTTTCTGGCAACATCTCCGCGGGAAAAGCATTGCCCTTGCCATCGAAGCCACCGTTGACAGAGCTGGTATCGTCACTACTGCCTGCGGCAAGATCATAGTGCAAAGCCACAGAGTGCGACTCCACTGAACTCAGTTTTGCCGAAGGATTACCAAGTCGCAGAGCAAAGGTTCGTGGCTGATAAGGATTGAATGATGTCTTCAAAACTCCTTGTTCCACAGTGACATCTCCGACAGGCTGCTCCTGTCCGTTAACCTCGCGAGCCGCAGAGATGGGTCCGGCAAACGACACTCGTACATCCGGTGCCGACTTGCCATCCATCTCAACCATCCGAAGAATTACCTCATCGCTTTCTTCCGCCTTCTTCAAAGCAAGCACGCGTACGCGTGAATGATTCAGATGTACAAGAGAGAAGCTCTTTCCTAACGTCCCTTCATGAGGAACTGCTTGAAAGACCGCCATCGGTTCATTCAAACGATAAGCCTGCCAATCCGTCTGAGAATTGCGCCAATCTGCCGCATGTCCCATCAGTCCAAAAACGAACTCGTGATGGCCCCAATCCTGATTCGCCTGATCGGAATACGGAGATGGATTCCCATTCGCAGGTGGCACGATTCCCGGTGAACGTAGAAGGGTCAAGCGGATCGTATTGTCGTTCGGTTTATCCGATCCATTCTTGTAGTCGGTAAGGATTGTTACGCCATAGCTTCCACTCTTATCCTCAAGATCGATCCACTTATGCGAAGCTACCTCGAACTGACGTTCATTGGCGTTCGGCCGCTTAATGGTTCCAAGATCCCAGTTATAAGTGGCCTCCTCGTTTGAGGCACTGAGTGGAAAGGTCGCTTTCAGATTCGCCGATAGCGTCTTCCAGTCGATAATGTTCCCGAATTCCACCCGATTGCCACCATCACCTGCCGACAAGCTGATCGTCTGGGTAAATCTGGATCCCTCGGCCTCTCGCGTCACCTCAAGCGAAACACGAAGAGGTCCTTTTTCCTTTACGCGAATAGCCGGAGTACCTTCAACATAACTGCGAGGAGCCGCCTGTTCCTGATCGAAGTCCATGTTCCATGCGGGATAAACCTTCGGCTTATCGTTCGAGATCGCAAGACGCATGGGAGCCGAAAGAAGTTCCTTCTTCAACTGCTTGTCATAGATGCTGGAGACATCTCCACCAACATTCAGCTTGATGACATATCGTGCATTTTCAAGAGAAGAATTCGTTACCTTCAGCCCTGAATTGACAGTTGTATGAGCCACGGGCTTTACATTGTAAACGCTATATCCGACGGAAGGAGCGGAAGCAAGAAAGAGAATCTTGCCATCTTCGATCTGTGATGGAACCTCCTTCCCCGCCGGGTCTGTAACTCGCACAGCCTTCGGGAAAGCACCAGAAAAGGTGACCTTTGCTTCCACAACATCTTCACGTTCGATATTCAGTGAATTGAATACAACAACAGGGACTCCCTCACCTTCCGTGTCGAGCCCGGAGGCAATCGCCTGCGTTGCACTGGTAAGTACTCCTCCAAACTGGTTAGCAACAATCGCATCGTCATTCCATGCATACTCATACGAACGAGGAGTCGCCGTCCCTGCAGCCGTATCGTGAAAGTGCCCTCCTAAAGCAAGTATCCATGCGTCGTTCAGTCGCTGTTGTGGATAGCTCTGAGCCCCCATCCACGCGGCAGCGACAGAGGCCTTCTCCGCCGCATCTGCCAAGGCTTCATTCCTCAGCACCCAGCGCTTGTGATACGCCTGCGATGTCAGCGATCCGGCGGAGTGATTAATAAGCTCGATATCACCTTTTATCTGGGGCAAACGCGACATCATGGAAGGCGATATATCTTTGAAGAGCTGATCGGCCGTTGCAACCACTACTTGTACAGGGCCGTCACCAACCTTCACGTCTGTCCTGCTCGGAGCGGACGCAGGAACCTCTCCCATAGCAAAGGCCGCTTGAGGAGGAGTCGGCAGAACAGTGTTGCTCTTCGTCACAATTGCTTCCAGAAGCTTCACGGTAGACTCTTGCGTCGCACCACCGATATCTCCAGTGCCAACATAGTGGTAATCCGCAAACACACCCGTCACTCGTCCATTAAGATCAATGCGTTTCACCCAATTCTGCTCTTGGGATCGTCCTGGTCTCATGGAAGCCACCTGCTGCGGTGTAAGCCGTGCTCTCTCTTCACTGGTGAGTTGCGGAGCTGATGTTACAGTCCCCGCGGGCTCTTTACTCAGGTCCGTATACACATTGCTGCCATATCCACCAGGGTTGAGAGCCGCAAGCACCTGTTTGCCATCAGGGCCAACCCATACGCCAACATTGAAAGGAATACCTTCGGGCGTCTGTTCTGGAGAGTTCGGCCCGCCCACCTTCGGAGCAGGCTGCCACTGTGAGTTGAGTTTCTGCGTAGAAAACCCTTTTACTCCGGCATGCGCCAGAATACTCGGCAACGATGCGGGGAAACCAAAGCAGTCAGGGAGCATATACTCATCACTTGCTTTGCCAAAATCTTTACGGAAATAACTGTTGCCGTAAAGTATCTGACGAAATATTCCCTCTGCGCTCGGCAGATTGACATCTCCTTCTTCCACGGAAGAGCCTGCGGGGTACCAGCGGCCAGCCGCAACATATTTACGCATGCGTTCATAATCCGACGGAAAATACTCTTTCATGAGCCGATAACGATTCGCGCCTGTCCAGTTGAAGACGTAGTGCGGATAGCGATCTATGTAGTCGAAGTTCACGCGCATCGTCTTCAACAGATACTCACTGATGGTCTGTGGAAACTCCCACCGCCACTGTGTATCCAGATGAGCATAGGGAACAACATACAGTGTCGATTGTTTCGTAATATCAGGAGCCTTCATCGTCTGACCAACCAAGACAGAAGGAAAGCCACATGCGACAAAAGCCCCACACATAAACCGCCAGAAGCGACGGTAATATTGTTTCTTCATAAGAACCGCATACTCAGCTTCTAACGGTTGCATAGCGTAACCATTCCTCCTCATGGCTGGATGTAGCTGACTGGTCGGACAAGCACAGGTTCCACTCAGCAAACGCGGAACCCGTGCGCGCCATATTAAATTACGTACTTGTTCAGAACGCATAACGAAGGCTGAACTGAAACTGCCGCTCTGACGCATAAGTAGTTCCCTTATTGGTTACGCGTCCAAACGTACCGCTTGTAGGAGATACATCCGGCTTATCCAGATTCGGATGATTGAGGTAATTGAAAGCTTCTGCCTTGAAAACAAGGGTATGGTTTTCATGGTTCGGAATGATGTGCAGCGACTTCTGCAATGCTGCATTGAAGCTATTGAAGCCAGGAGAGTAGATGTTATTACGTGAGCCGCGTCCAGCAAACGTACCGGATGCAGCTGGCTGAAAGACGCTCGTCTCAAACCACTGCCCTGTTCCCGTGGTTCCGGCAAACTGATGCGGCAGATTCGGCGTGCGCGTATGGATGTAAAACTGGTTGCCCGATCCCGGACCAACCCCTGCCACATCGAGATTCCGTGACACGGCAACAGGCTGGCCGGTCTGCGCCTGAATCGTTCCTGAGAACTGCCAATCTCCCAGCGTGGATCTCACCAACCGATTGGGGTTATGAGTGCCGTATGGAATATCCCAAACGTAATTCGTCACCAGTACATGCCGCGTGTCGAAGTCGCTTGGTCCATACATGATGCTGTTATCGAAAGCATTCGTGATATTTGTTCCATTGGAAGAACCATAATCGAGACTCTTCGACCAGGTGTAAGCCACTCCAAAGAGAAAGCCCTTCGTAAGACGACGCTTCAGATTAGCTTGGAAAGAATGATAGATTGAACCTCCCGTGTTCTGGGCCTCGATGATCGTCGAGTAACCCTTGTACGGACGCAGAGCATCAGGGTTGACTCCAGGATTTACCTGAATTGTTCCTGGTTGCAACTGATTAACATTGGCCAGTTGTTCGAGGTGATATCCACGCCTGCCGACATAGCTCAGGGTAAAAACTGCAATCGACGGAAATTCATGCTCAACGGTTACGTTCCATCCCCACGCTTCCGGGTTCGGATAGGTGTACGACTGCGAGGTAAAAGCAAGCGGTGTTGCATTGGTGCCAATACCGCCCGGATTATCGACACTGCCGCGCGTCACATTGGATGCAGGTTGAAACGGCGCATTGCCTCCCACATGAACCGTATCGCTGATGCCGAGTCGTTGAATATAACGTCCCGCGCCCGCACGAATTACAGTGCCAGGCGACACCTGATAGGCAAACCCAAGTCGAGGCTGGATATTGCTGTAGACCGTCGGATGATAGCCGCTACCATAGCCACGGAAGAGACGGTCGTATCCCCCATTCAGGATATTATCCGGCACATGCCCTTGTGCCTTACTGGGAAATCCGCTTCCCGGAATCACAACTCCGTTGAGAGGATCACCGCCGGAGATAAATCCGGTCGTGGGATTCACCGTAGGAGCAAGCGATGGGTTGTAGTCCTTCTCGCTAAAGAAGGATTGATTGCCCCAAAGGGCGTGATACGGCATCATCACGCTATAGCGAACGCCAAACTCCAGCGTAAGCTTCGAGGTCGCTCTCCATTGATCCTGCGCAAATCCCTCAAACATATTGCCGCGAAACAGTGTGTAGGAACGCTGTCCAATCTCGCCATAAGTATCGAAAAGACCAAGCGCCACATTCGCTACAGCTGCTCTTGAGCTGGGTACTGGAGAAGCGGAAGTGCCGCCACGTGCGTCGGTAAACACAAACAACCCGTTCTGATTATTTGTTGTTCCCGGACGCGTGTTATCGACGCTGATCTGGTCAAAGTTGTTCTCACCGGCATACTCCCACAGTCCGCCGAACTTAAGCGTGTGATTCCCAATCACCTTCGTCAACGTATCGCCGACGTCATACACGATGCCGCCCGAACGCGATGGATAGGGTCCTCCATCCAACGTGCCAAAGTTCGACAGTTGAATCGTCGGAACTTTATTGGGAAGCGTCTTGGTGTCTGCCGAATAGAGATAGGGATAATTGATACCGTACTGGGTACGGTCGTAACGACCCAGGGACGTATCGATGTTGATGTTCACATGGTCCGCCGCTCCCGAAACATAAGCATCGTTCACCAGGGTCGGGCTGATCGTCCAAGTGTAATGGAGCACACCAATCTGATTCGGACGATCGAAGATACGCGGATTCAGGTTGAAGTTGCCAAAAAATGGCTCATAGTCCTTGTAGGTGTAATTGAGCAGACTGAACCGAAGATGATGGGAAGATGCCGGAATAAAATCGACAACCACACTGTCTTTTCTCTGCTGTTCGGTATAGCCCGCCGAAGCGGTCCAGTTGTTCGGATTGTTTGGGGTATTCGCAGCAGGATAAGCATTCAACAGCCCAATACCATTCGGGCTCAACTGATCTGCCGGAATGATGTTGTTCTGGTAAGGCACCCCCGTATTCGGATTAACAATCTGCACCGGCGAGTTATAGAAAATATTTGGCCCTAGAAGTTCGCTGAAATTTCCCTGGCGCATTAACGCGGTCGGGACACGTTGCTGCCCAAAATCGTCGTGGTTATATTTGATCCATTCCTGTCCCACGAGGAAAAAGAGCATTTTGCGATCTTTGTTGAAATGTCCCGGAATAAATACAGGGCCATTCAGGTTCCACCCGAATTGATTGAAGCGAAATGCCTGGCGCTCTGTATTCGTATTGTTCCTGGCCCAGGTGTTTGCATTCAAAACAGTATTGCGAAAATATTCGAAGGCACTGCCATGCAGATCGCTTGTTCCACTCTTCGGAACGATGCGCGTCTGTCCACCCGACGTGCGGCCATACTCTGCGGGATAACTCGTCGTCAACACTTGAACCTGCGATGTGGAGTCCACATCAGCAACGCCAACGCTGGTTCCATTCGAGCGCGTGCGCACCATGGGCGCTCCGTCCAGAGTAATCAAACTATCCTGCGAGCGAGCTCCGTTTACGTTGATCCCGTTGTCCAGGCCAAAGGAAAAAGCGGCCATTGAATTATTCCGAACCACGCCAGGTTCCAATTGAGACAAATAAAGCGGATTGCGACCGTTCAACTGGATACTCTTCACCTGCTCCTGTGTGATGAGCTGCCCAACCGATCCGCTCTCCGTCTGCACGGCGTTCGCTTCCGCCTCAACTGTAACGGACATATTGGCCTCGCCAACATTCATCGTCACATCGACGCGGCGGCCGATATTTGGATCAAGACTAATATTGTTGAGGTCTACGCTTTTGAAGCCCTGCGCCTCCACGCGCATGGTATAAGCGCCAGGGGCAAGGTTGGTAATGGTGTAACTCCCATCTTCATTTGAAGATGCATGGATTTCGGCACGTGTTGCGTTGTTTCGAAGTACGATGCTCGCCTTTGCGACAACGGCACCTGAAGCATCCGTTACCGCGCCGGACAAAGACGAGGTGTCTTGGGCCAACAGTGCATAGCCCGTTAGAAGGAAATAAACAAAAACGAATAGAAATGCACGAACGGGGAATTCCTTGTTTTTCATTCAGCCTCCTCAATGCAAAACAGGGTTCGTACGGTGATAAATATGATTGCGCTATCACAACGACGAACGGTTTACGCATCTGGATGCTGGGTTGTCAAGAACAATGTAGAGAATTACTGTGGATTATCGGTACCGAAATCTGGCAGCGGTATGGTAACGCCATCACATATTTGAGGTAAGAGTGAACCAACCCCCGAAAAAAAAACGGGCGACCCTTCAGGACGTAGCTCTCGCCGCCGGCGTATCGCCAATGACCGTTTCTCGAACGATCAACGGACATCCGTATGTCACTCTCGAAACCGCGCGAAAGATTCAGGAAGCGATTCAATCCCTTGACTACCGTCCGAACCATGCAGCCCGCGTCCTTACCGGAAAGCTTTCGCGTTCCATCGGCCTCATCGTGCCCGACATCTCCGATACTTTTTTTTCCGTAGTCAGTCATGCTGTTCAGGAAACCGCACGTGCTGAAAATTACCTCGTATGGCTGGCAGCTTCAGAAGATGATCTGGCCATCGAAGTTGCGCAGGTCGAAACCATGACGCATCATCCTGTCGATGGAATCATTCTGGTTCCCAGCAATAGCCGGGCACCTTATCTCAAAGGAGTCGCTGCTGCCAGCACCCCGGTCGTCACCGTCGACCGTCCCATCGAAATTACGGCCACCGACTCCGTAGGTGTAGAAAATCGAGCTGGAGCAATCATGGCCATGGACCACCTGATCCAGCATGGCTACAAGCGAATTGCCTGCATTGCAGCCAACACCCACCTCTTACCCATTAAAGATCGCATCGCCGGTTATAAGGATTCCCTGCAACGCTCTCGCTTGTCCTATTCCAAAGAAGTGCTCCTGAAGTCCAGCGCCTCATCGAGGCCTGTTCTTACAGATCTGCTCACATCGCGCAATCGTCCCGACGCACTCTTTACAGCAAATAATGCTTCAACCATCTGGGTGATTGAAACGCTGAAAGAGTTGAATATGAAGATGGGTAAAGATATCGGCCTCGTCGGCTTCGACGATGTCGATTTCTTTACCCTGATCACTCCATCCGTCACAGCTGTGCGACAACCCGCCGCCGAGCTTGGAAATGCCGCAACCCGTCTTCTGCTGCAACGGATCAACAATGAAGTCAGAACACCGAGCGTTCGAGTTGTACTTCCCGTAACACTCACCATACGGGAATCCTGCGGCTGCAAAAAGTCGACTAAGGCTTCTTCTGCGCAGAAGCCGCATGATGCGGCAGTCCCCAGTAAATGAATGTGCCGAAGCGTGTAGAGGTCACAATATCCATCACGCCATCGTGGTTTAGGTCCACAGGCAAAACATCGGAACCCACGCCGCTGTGGGTATCGACGAGCTGCGGCAACAACTCAGCTCCTCCGGGCGCATTGCGATTCCTCACAGTCTTGTACCAGTAAAGAACAGGCGCTCCTCTCGGGTCCGGATCGATGTTCGTATCCAGATGCGAGAAGTATCGCTTTCCCGCAACAAAATCAGGAATCCCGTCGCCGTCCATGTCCGCGAAGTTCGTCCCATGAAGCTCCGAAAATGTCACTCCCCCCGCGTTCTTCGTAGAGCGATCGTCCATAACCATGTGTTGCGTAAACGAGATCGCCCCCGCGGAGTCACGCTTCTGCTCATACCAGGCAAGCCCCCATCCATGCGAGTTGAGCGAGGTCACGATGTCATTCAATCCATCACCATTGACGTCGTAAACGGCCATCACACTTCCGCCCATCAAGCCTCGGCCAAACTGCCCAAAACCGGCCCGATGATAGATCCACAACCCCGAGGCCGCTCCCGCAGCAGGCTGCTCCCACCAACCATAAGGATCGACGATGTCCATACGCCCATCGCCGTTCACATCTCCCACGCCAATGCCATGACTCCAGCCATACCCCTGCTCGGAGACATCATGTACCGGCCACTTCCCCGTCGGATCAGCAGGATCGGGCTTCGCATACCGCACGCGCCCCTCGGCGGAGTAAACAAGCTCCGGCTTACCGTCTCCATCGATATCGCGCAGCAGAGCAATCTCGCTCTGCACCCCCGTCCCCACCGCGAACTTCTGCCAGCGTCTGCGCTCGCCCTTGGGATTCACATAGAGCTGCACGCCCGGCCCTCCGCCAAACGTCACGGTAATGATGTCAGGCCAGCCATCCCCGTTGAAGTCTGCCGCAAACTCCATCGTCGAGTCCGACGCAAACTCTGTCACCGGATTCGAAGGAAACGCATAATAAATCTCCCGCGACTTTCTGTAATCGGGACCATAGTAGATATACGGCCCCGAGACCACATCGAGCACGCCATCGTGATTGAAGTCCGCCGCAGCCGTTCCCCACGAATAATAAAAATCGCTCAACCTCTGCTTCCTGAACCCCGCTCCGACCTTTTCCTCGTCCCGCACCTTCAGCGACATATCCCGATACGAAGTACCTCGAAACTGCACCGCTCCCTTGCCTGCATAGAGTGCGATCGGCCCATAGTCGCCATCTTCCGTCATCGCTCCCTGCTGAAAGCCATTATTCAGAAACGACCGCACCGTGTTCGTGTCGAAAAATATCTCGACCTCATTCCAGTCCTTCGGACGCAAAGAGGTATCTGGCTGCTTCAATGGCAGATCGACGTTCGGCCTGGGTGGCCGCGGCCCTCCCCCTTGCGCCCCCGGCGTGGGTGGAGGAGTAATGCGCGCAAGCACGCCTCCCCTGGGCAACTTTTCGCGCTTTGTAATCTCGCCCGCCGCGTTCACCGTCACCGCATACGTATTCAGCACAGACTCATTCAGCGCGACAAAGGTCCCCTTCATGCCTCCGTCCGGAGTCTTCTCCGCTCTCAGCAGAACTCCCGCCTCGCACTCCCCTTCACAGCGAAATCCCGTGTAAAAGCTGATGTCCTGGAACGACTCATCCAGCACCAGCCATCCACTGCCATTGCCAGGCTCTGCCGTAATCACCCCGTCTTTGGCGCTCCACGCGGCATGACCAAAGCTGTGCCAGCCCTTCGTCGTCGATCCTGCAAACTGCGCATCAGGAGCAAAGGAAGGTCCCGAAGCAAACGCGGCAACTCCCCCCAGCCACGCCGCCACCAGCAAAAACACCGTAGTTTTTCTCATCCCTGCTCCCCTATACGTCGCGAAAAAATTCCCTGCGAGATCTCGTCTCGCGTCTTGCACAATGAGCAATAAAATGTGCTTATTACGCGACAAAAAATATAGGTTAGCCACCAGCACTCGTCAACCGCACAGAAACAAACCGCAAAAACGCAGGCTTTTTACAGAAGAAACACCCGAAATCCGCGCCCCATAGATATCAGAGGACTTCAACCAACCCTCCGGTGTACGATTCATTTACGGCAGCTTGCCTGCCGACATCGCTTTATCCCATTTGAATTGAATAAGAGACGGAGACCTGCATGGCAAACCACACTCAATCTGCGAGCACACGTCCCGTACGGAGCCACCTGCTTCGTACCGGAACGATGATCCTTGCATTCGTCCTTGGTGGCACCAGCCTTTCCACCTCGAGCGCACAGCAGCAACAACAGAAGCCAAAGCTGCCGGGCAACGACTGGATTCAGCTGTTCAATGCGAAGGATCTCACCGGCTGGGAGAAGATCGGCGCCGAAAGCTGGACCGTTGAGGATGGTTTGCTGCATGGACAGGGCCTCACCAAGGCCTACGGCTATCTCGAAACCGACAAGGACTACAAGGACTTTCAGCTCTCCCTTCGCTTCAAGTGCGTCGGCGACGGCAACAGCGGCATCTTCTTCCACACCGGCTTCAAGCCCAACTCCGTCGACACCACGCAGGGCGCTCAGTTCGAGATCGACTGCAACATGATGCACCATACTGGCGGCGTCTACGCGGAAAACGGTCGCGGATGGGTCGTGTGGCCCTCGCCTGAGAACGAAGGCGTCGTGCGCGCCGGCGAGTGGAACGATTACCTCGTCGAGGTCGTCGGCAACCACTACCGCTCGCGCCTGAACGGCGTGGTGATGGTGGACTTCACCGACCCGCACCCCGGCGCCGCCGATGGACGTATCGCTCTGCAGCTCCACTCCGGCGGGGCAGGCAATATGCAGTTCAAAGACATCTGGATTCGCGATCTTTCGGCCCGCTAACTTCTTCTGCCCGTCGCGCCTTCTCAGGTGCGGCGGGCTTTCCTATAGATAAAAGATCTTCGAGAGGTACGTGGTTTTGGCTGAAGCAGTGTTTCCTCGGCGTCTGTTCGCTTCCCTGTTTATGTTTTCCGGGCTCTTCTGTCTCACCCTGGGAGCAGCCGCCCAAACTGCCGCGAGCGCACCCCACAAAGATCCGCATGCACAGTGGAGAGACTACGGTGGCTCTCCCGATGGCGCGCAGTACTCCTCGCTGAGACAGATCAACCGCTCCAACGTGGCGAAGCTCGAAAAGGTCTGGAGCTTCAGCACCGGCGACGGTCGAGGCTACGTCTTCAACCCTCTCGTCATCGACCGCACGATGTACGTGCTGGCAAAGGACAACTCCGTGGTCGCGCTCGATGCCGTCACCGGCAAAGAGTTGTGGACGCACTCCTTCCACGCAAAGACACCGCTCATCACCACCCGCGGCCTCAACTACTGGGAGAGCCCCGACCACACCGACCGCCGTCTGATCCTCGCCGTCGACAACTACCTTCAGGAGCTGGACGCACGCACCGGAAGCTCCATCACCGACTTCGGCGCAAACGGTCTGGTCGACCTTCGCGAAGACCTCGGGCGCGATCCGAAGAGCCTCACGCTGGTTCAGTCCTACAACCCCGGGCGCGTCTTCCACGACCTCATCCTCCTCGGCTCCGTCATGAACGAGGAGTACCAGTCCGGCCCCGGCGACATCCGCGCCTACAACGTCCGCACCGGAAAACTCGCATGGACCTTCCACACCATCCCGCACCCCGGCGAGGTCGGCTACGACACCTGGCCAAAGGACGCATGGAAAAGCGTCGGTGGAGTGAACGCCTGGAGCGGCATGTCCATCGACGAGAAGCGAGGCGTCCTCTACGTCCCCACCGCAAGCCCGAAGTACAACTTCTACGGAGCCAACCGCACCGGGGCCAACCTCTTCGGCGACTCACTGCTTGCCCTCGACGCCTCCACCGGAAAGCTCATCTGGTACTACCAGATGGTCCACCACGACATCTGGGACTACGACAATCCCTCGACACCTCTGCTCGCCACCGTGCATCACAACGGCAAGCTGGTCGATGTCGTCGCGCAGCCCAGCAAGGTCGGCTTCCTATGGGTCTTCGACCGCGAAACCGGCAAGCCTCTCTGGCCCGTCGAAGAGCGTCCCGTGCCGAAGTCCGACATGCCGGGCGAGATCACATGGCCAACGCAGCCCTTCCCCTCGAAGCCTCCCGCCTTCGCGCGCCAGGCCTTCACCGAAAAAGACCTCAGCCCTTATCTCACCCCGGAAGAACGCACCGAGCTTCAGCAGCAGCTTCGCGCCGCAAAGAACAGCGGCCTGTTCACCCCGCCAAGCACGCAGGACACCGTTGAGATGCCCGGCAACAACGGCGGAGCAAACTTCGGTGGAGCCGCCGTCGATCCCACACATGGCCTGCTCTACATCGTCTCCAAAGATCTCCCTTCTATCCTGAAGCTGACGCTGGCCCCCGCGATGTCCTCTACCGGCTCTACGGAGACACGCGGCCAGGGCGTCTACGCCAGCAACTGTGCTGCCTGTCATGGAGCCGACCTCCACGGACACCCACCAGCGATTCCCTCGCTTGAAGACATCCACACGCGCATGAGCGACGAAGACCTTCACAACACCGTAAAGTTCGGCAAGCCTCCCATGCCCGCCTTCTCGCAGCTCTCGAACGACGAGGTCGATGCCCTGCTCGCTTACCTGAAGCACCCCGAAAAGGCTTCCGCCCCCACCCCGCAACAAACGGCCTCTTCCGCAGTCGATCCCGTGAAGGCACACTACCGCTCCGGCTTCGGCTTCATGTTCGCCAAGAGCGGCCTTCCCGTGATCGCACCGCCCTGGACCTCCCTGACCGCCTACGACCTGAACACCGGCACCATCCGCTGGAAGATTCCCCTCGGAGAGGTTCCCGAGCTTGCCGCGCAGGGCCACGCCGACACCGGCTCGCACTTCCCGAAGACCAACCCCGTCGTCACCGCCGGAGGCCTCATCTTCACCGGGACCCGCGACCGCAAGGTTCGCGCCATCGACACTGCAACCGGCAAGGTGCTGTGGCAGGCCGAGCTAGACGCCGCCCTTGAAGGCATGCCCGCCGTCTATGAGATCGACGGTAAAGAGTACGTAGCCTTCTGCGCCGCAGCCCGCGCCACGACCTACACCCACGCCGTCCCCGGTCACGCCGCCTCGCAAGACCCCATCCACGGAGCCTACGTCGTCTTTGCACTACCGGACTCCGCAACGAAACATTGATAATGTCCCATAGCTCTTGAAGAGGGAGATCGCCCTGCTGATCAAAGTCCGTCTAGCCGTCATGATGTTTCTGGAGTACGCCGTGTGGGGAACGTGGTATGTCACCATCGGCACATGGCTCTCCCTCACCTTGCACTTCACGGGCCAGCAGGTCGGCCTCGTCGTCGGAACCACCGCGGTCGGGGCCATCGTGGCTCCCTTCCTCGTCGGCCTCATCGCCGACAAGCTCTTCGCCACCGAAAAGGTTCTCGCCGTCCTGCATCTCGTGTGCGGCATCCTTCTCTTCTTCACCGCACGCCAGCACACCTTCCCCGCTATCTACGGATTCATGCTGCTGTACTGCTGCTTCTTCATGCCCACCCTCGCGCTGGCCAACTCTCTCTCCTTCCGCCACATTCGCGACCCCAAGGAGGAGTTCGGCCCCATCCGCGTGCTCGGCACCATCGGCTGGATCGTGATCGGCATCCTCCTCGGCAAGATGAAGATCGAGGCGACCTCGACGCCCCTGCTGCTCGGCTCCGCAGGCTCCATCATCATGAGCCTCTACTGCCTCACGCTGCCGCACACGCCTCCGCTCGCACGCGACGCGAAGTTCACGCTCAGCAGCCTCTTCCCCCGCGAAGCCCTCATGCTGCTCACGGAACGCTCGATGGCCATCTTCGCCATCGCATCCTTCCTCATCTGCATCCCGCTGACCTACTACTACACCTTCACCAACCTGTTTCTGAACCAGTCAGGAGTCACCAACGCCGCGGGCAAGATGACCGGCGGGCAGATGTCCGAGCTGATCTGCATGTTGCTGATCCCCTTCTTCTTCCGCCGCCTCGGCGTAAAGTACATGCTCGCCGCCGGAATGGCCTCCTGGGCCCTCCGCTATACCTTCTTCGCCCTCGGCAACGCCGACTCCCGTGCATGGATGTTCCTTCTCGGCATCCTCATCCACGGCGTCTGCTACGACTTCTTCTTCGTCACCGGACAGATCTACATCGACCGCAAGGCCCCTCCCGAGCTTCGCTCCGCCGCACAGGGACTGATCGCCTTCATCACCCTCGGCCTTGGAATGTTCGTCGGCTCCTGGCTCGTCGGCGTCATCGCCGACCATTACTCCGTCAATGGGTCCAACAACTATAACTGGCGCGCCATCTGGCTGACGGCAGCCGCAGCTTCGGCCATAATCCTCGTCCTGTTCCTCTTCGTCTTTCACGAAAAAGAGGAAGAAGATGAAGCCTCGACCAAGTCTCTGGAGAGCGCGTCGCTGTAGCTGCAACAGCCTCCCGACACGCAGAAAGACCTGCCGCTCGAAACCGAGCGGCAGGTCTTTTCTATTTGAACTGCTTCACGTCAAAGCCCAGCTGATACGTCTCGTTGTCCTTCTCGATCTCATCCCAGGTCACTCTCCGCTTCAGCTCAGCGGACTTCCGTCCCATCATGCAGGTCAGCGCGGTCTCCACCCCTGCGGCGATCTGGTTCTGCAGCTTGCCGCTCGTGATGCTATCGATAAAGCTGCGGTCCTTCATCGCATCCGCCTCGGCCAGGTTCTCCTGCGGAGCCTTCGGAGGATTTCCCTTCCACTCCCAGGCGTTCGGCCCCTTGATCCCAAGAAATCCCTTGTACGGAGACTCGGCAACGCCCTCGCTTCCATAGAAGCGCTCGCTCACATCGCCATATCCCTTCTTGTTGAACTGCGTCGAGGTAAAGGTAAAGTTCGCATCGCCCGGATACGTGAAGGTCACCTCATAGTTGTCGGAGATATCCCCAAAGTTGATGACCTTGCGGCTGCTTCTCGCCGTCACGCTGACCGGATGCCCCTGCATCGCCCAGTTGCACACGTCGATGACGTGGATGTTCTGCTCCAGCAAAATGTCTCCCGAGATCGTGCGATCCCACAGCCAGTTCCGCAACCGCTTCTCATCCGCGCCCATGCTTCCGCGATCCGGATACTCCCTGGGAGCAGAGTCATAGTGTCCCGTAAGCATCACCACCTTGCCAATCTGCCCTTCATGGATGCGCCGCATCAGCTCCACAAACGGCGGAGCTGAACGGATCTGAAATCCCACAGCCATGCTCAGCTTGCCGTCATGCTTCTTCGCAATCTCCAGCGCCCGCCGCGTCTGCGGAACATCCACGCCGACCGGCTTCTCGCAGTACACATGCTTGCCGCCAGCCGTCAGACCATCCATATGCTCGATATGAAAGATCGGTGGCGTCGAAATCTGCACCGCGTCGATCTCCTTCGACGCCGCCATCTGCAGATAAGCATCCCACCCATGAAACATCAGCTTCGGGTCGATCGCACCCTGTCCAAGCGAAGCATTCACCCGGTCGAAGTGCGTCTTGCCCGCGGCCAGCTGGTCCTCGAAGATATCTCCCAGCGCCACCACACGCGCTCCAGCATTCTTCGCAAACGACGTGGCAACCGACGTGCCACGGTTTCCACACCCCAGCAGCCCGTACCGCACAGCTGAATTAGCCGCATAACCAAAGGCAGTCTCCGGCTTTACGATCAGCAGGCCGCACGCGCCCGCACCCTTCAGAAAATCACGACGATCCATTTCACTCTCCCTAAAACCTTTATCCCTTGATCTGCGCCAGTATCTTTTCCAGATACGCCTTCTCCGCCCGCACGTCCTCGACCTGCTGAGGCCCCGAGGTCTCCCGCTCAATACTGACGGCTCCCTTGTAACCGAGCGCATGAAGCCCCTCCAGCACCTTCGGGAAATCAACATCTCCCTTGCCGATCACGACCTCCTGCCCTAACTTCGCAGGATCGGTCGGCCACTTGCCATCCTTGGCGTGCATCGCCTGCACGTATGGCCCAAGAATCTTAATCGCGTCCACTGGATTCGCCTTGCCATAAAGAATCAGGTTCGCGGTATCCAGCCCCACGCCAAGGTTCGGACGATCCACATCCTTGATCATCCGCAGCATCGTGATCGGAGTCTCCTGCCCCGTCTCCATCAGGAAGCTCTGCCCGTTCCCGGCGCAGTGCTCGGCCAGCTCTCGAATCGCCAGCACCGACTCCTCATACAACGGATCGTGCGGGTCTTCCGGGATGAAACCGCAGTGCGTCTGGATCCGCCCCACACCCAGCAGCTTCGCAAAGTCCGAGGTCTGCTTCAGCGCATCCATCCTCGCCGTTCGCGTCGCCCGCGGCACAATCCCAATCGTCGCCGGGCCCTCCAGGAAGTTCCACTTCAGCGGCTCCGGATGCACCACCTCCGCCGCCGTCGCCACAACATGATTCTTCGCCAGAGCATCGTTCATGCGCTTCGCTAGCTCCGGCGTGTACTTCCCAAGGTAATTATCCAGAGACAAAAAGCAGGTCGGGAACCCAAGCTTTGCCACCAGCGCAATCTTCTCCTCCAGAGAAGGAAACGGCTTGATCAACAGCCCCAAAGCCATCGGCTCATGCTGCGAGGGCGACACAGGCGCACCCGCCTCCGCAATCCCTCTGCCCCCGGAAAGCGCCAACCCCGCCGTCACCACTCCCGCGTTCTTCAAAAACTCTCTTCGATCCCGCATCCCGCTCCTCTTCCTTGATCCCTCTCTAGGATCGCAACTTGCAGACGACATCGTTCCAAGATTATCGTCGTGGAATCAGGAATTTCACACAGGAATTCCTCCAGCCAACTCTCCCTCTCGCCCCGACCTCAATCTTTAGGCCGAGCATTCACACCACGGCGCGCAACAGGTTGTACATTTGGATAAGTCGCAATGAAGTTTGCCATCTTAGGATATGGATTCATGGGAGGGGCTCATCTCGCCGCCCTCCAGCGCGTGAACGGTGTTACCGTCACGACGGTCGCCACACGCACAAAGCCCTCGGCTGACGCTCCTGCGCGCGGCAACCTCGACCTCCCCAGCGGCCCCCTGCCCGACTCCGTCGAGTGGACCCCCGACTGGCGAGCCGCCATTCAATCCCCCGTCATCGATGCCATCGACATCTGCCTCCCGACCAACCTGCACAAGGAAGCCATTCTGCTCGGCCTCGAGCACGGCAAGCACGTCTTCTGCGAAAAGCCCCTGGCCCTCACCGAGGCCGACTGCAACGACCTCCTCGAAGCCGCCGCCAAGAGCGACCGCATCTTCATGGTCGGCCAGGTGCTTCGCTTCATGTTCCCGTACCGTTACGCCGCAGCGTTCGTGCGGCAGGTCGGTCGCGACCGCATCAAGGCCTGCACCCTGCAGCGCAGCACCGGCTTTCCCGGCTGGGGCGGCTGGCTGGGCAAAGAGGAGTTCAGCGGAGGAGCCATCCTCGACCTGCTCAGCCACGACCTCGACCAGGCGCTCTCCCTCTTCGGTCAGCCCCAAACCATCGCCGCCAGGAGCCTCGGCCCCGTCGATACGATGGAGGCCACCCTGCGCTACGCCGACGGCATCGCCATCAAAGTGGAAGGTGGATGGTTCAATCCCGATCTTCCCTTCTCCGCAAGCTTTCATATCGAAGCCGAAGGCGAATCGCTCACCTTCAAGGACGGCAAGCTCTTACTGCAATTCGGCGACACGCACACCGCAATCCAGATCCCGACAACCGACGACGGCTACTTCTCCGAACTGGCCTACTTCGTGGAGTGCTGCCGCACCGGCTCCGCACCTCTGCGGTGCCCTCCGGTCGAATCCGCCCAGGCCGTAAAAATCTCAAACTTGTTAAAACTCTCTCGCGAGCAGGATGGAAAGGAACTAACGTGGCAGGTGTAACTCCCTTTGAAATCGGACTGGTCCTCTGGGCCGAAGGAACCGCGGACGCAACGCTGACCTATCTCACCGGCTTCGGCCTCCACGCCCTTCAGCTCGGCGTTCCTCCGTCGATGGACTGCGAAGCCTCCCTGGAGCCGTGGAAGGCCGCCCTGCCGCAGTACGGCGTCACCGCGACCAGCGCCGTCTGCTGCTACGAGGGCGAGGACTACGCCGATATCGAGCGCGTTCACGCAACCGTCGGCTTCACCGTGGAAAAGTACCGCGCCGAACGGATCGAGCGCACGAAGCAGATCGCAAAGTTCGCCGACGGCCTCGGCATCCGCGCCGTCTCCTGCCACATCGGCTTCATCCCCGAGGACCGCACCGCAAAGCTCTACGAGGAGATGCGCGACCTCACCCGCGTCCTCTGCGACGCCTGCGCCGCCTACTCGCAGAACTTCGTCCTCGAGACCGGCCAGGAGTCCGCAAAGGTCCTGCTCCGATTCATCGCCGACGTCGAGCGCCCCAACCTGAAGGTCAACTTCGACCCTGCCAACATGGTGCTCTACGGCTCCGGCGACCCCGTCGAAGCCCTCGTGCTTCTCAAGGACCACGTCCTCTCCGTCCACTGCAAAGACGGCCTCCCACCCGCTCCCGGCACTGGGCTCGGTAAAGAGGTCGCTCTTGGCGATGGCAAGGTTGACTTCCCCGCCTTCCTCGCGCAGCTCAAGCAGATTGGCTACCAGGGCCAGCTCACCATCGAGCGCGAGGAGCCGGACGCAGCCACGAAGACCGCCGACGTACGCACCGCCATCTCCCGCCTCAACACATGGAAGTCCGAAACAAGCTTGTAGTCCATCAACAATCTCTGCACAAAGAAGAAGGCTCCCGTTTGGGAGCCTTTTCTTTGGTGCTGTAAGCGAAGCAGCCTTAGTAGAGCAGGAACGACCAGAGCATATCGCCCGTGGCGCAGACCAGATACTGATGCCCGTCCAGCATATACGTCTGCGGAGCGTTGCTCACCTGCCCGATGTGCGTATGCCACAGAGGCTTGCCATCCACCTCGTTATACGCCACCAGGTTACCCGAGCCGTCTCCTGTAAAGACAAGTCCTCCTGCCGTGGCCAGAATTCCGCCGCCGCCGATCCCGTTGGTATAGAACTTATGCCTCCATCGGGCCTCGCCTGTCTTATAGTCGATCGCGGTCAGGAAACTTCCCGCCGAGCCAACCCCCATCTCCTCCTTGCCGCCAAGCCCCATTGAGCCGCGCGGGTCCGTATCCGTCAGGTAAGTCAGAGTAAAGGAGTCCGTCTCGTAGACGTAAAGCAATCCCGTCTTCGGAGAAAAAGCCACCGGCTGCCAGTTGATCGTACCGCTCGAGTTCGGCGAATCCAACGCACCCGCGACCGTCGCATCCTTCTCCGGGTCGTGCTTCGGAGCGCCCTTCGGCGTGTACCCCTTCGCCCAGTTGGTCGTCATGCCATACTTGCTGGTCAGCAGGTGCTCGCCCGTCACGCGATCGAGCACGAAGAAGTACCCATTGCGCGCCGCCGTAATCACCATCTTGCGCGCCTTGCCCTTGAACACTCCATCGACAAAGACCGGCGTCTGCGCCGAATCATAGTCGTGCATATCGTGCGGCGAGGTTGAGTAATACCACGCCAGTTTGCCCGTATCCACATTCAGCGCCACCAGAGCGCACGTGAAGAGGTTATCTCCCTCTCCGCGCTTGCCCGTCGTATACGCAGGCGTCGGATTGCCCGTGCCGAAGATATAGAGATTCGTCTCCGGGTCATATGCTCCGGTAATCCACGTCTGTCCGCCGCCGTGGCTCGCCGCATCCAGGCTCGCCCACGTGTCTTCGCCGACGTCGCCCTTCTTCATGGGAACGGTATAAAACTTCCACTGCAGATCGCCCGTCTCTGGGTCGTAGGACTGCAGGAAGCCCGGAGCATCGATGTCGTTGCCGGTACCCACCAGCACATGGTTCCCGATCACGATCGGAGCAGGCGTCGAAAAATACCCCTGGTCCACATCGGCAATCATCCTGTGCCAGCGCTCCTTGCCGGTCTTCGCATCCAGCGACACAAGGTAATTGTCCGGCGTCTCCATAAACAGGTAGCCATGCCACATGCCGAAGCCGCGGTTGCCGATATGTGTTCCGCCCTTTGTCCTCCAGTAGTAGTGCCAAAGTGGGCGCCCGCTCCGCGCATCCACCGCCCACGCGTTATCCGGCATCGTCACATAGAGCGTGCCATCCACCGCCAGCACCGATCCCTTGATCGAGCCCGAGCGAATATTGATATTGCCCGGTCCCTCTCCGCCCGTAATCAGCGGAACCTGGTTCCTGCGATTCCCATTCGCCGGGCTCGCATCCGCTCCCGGCGCAAGCTGCGACATCCAACCCAGCGTCAGGTTCTTCACCGTCAGCTTGTTAATGGAGGTCAGCGCGCTGTAGCGCTTCCCGGTGTAATCGCCGTTATAGGTGGGCCACGAATGCGAAAGCGGCTTCAACAGGCTTTCCGGAGGCACAGTCCCCTGCTGTCCCCACGCAAACGCGGAAGACAGCAAGGCACAGGTAAGGAGCAGAGAAGTCTTTATCTTCACTTCAGCGTCACCAGGTATGCAGTTACGTCGTGAATCTCTTGATCGGTATACAACGGCAGCATGTCGCGGTGCGCCTGCAACGAGTCATGCACCACCACCTTCGGCGTCGCGCCATTGCGTGGAAAGCTCTGCAACGTGCCGTCCTCAAGCTCCAGCGTAACCAGGAAGTCGTCGATATAAAGCACGCGCCCCTTGAATGTCTCCGCCTTGCTCTTCGGTCCCGCAGGCGTCGTAACCTCCGCGGTCATCTTCCCCGAGGCTCCGTCGTAGGTCGAACTGGCCCCTCCCGCCACCCATCGCGTCTGCAACATCTTGGGCTCAGGAAACTTGCTGGCAATTCCCTTCAGGTCGCCATCGACCGAGTGGCACGACGAGCAGTGCGCCGCGACATAAGCCCGGCCCCTCTCCGCGTCTCCCACCACGATGTTCAGAACCTTCTGCTCTCCCGGCGGCCTTCCCTGGCTGCCAATCATTCCGATCACGCTGCGAACATACGCGGCAACGGCATTGGAATCTTCCACGCTGATGCCGATCTTCGGCATCCCCTGCGCCATCCTGCCGCCCTGAATAATCGGGACGATATTCTCGCCATGCTGATCGGTCAGCGCGACCTGCGAGCGCAGCAGGTTCGGGCCTCCCATATCGCCTCCGCGCAGGTCCGGTCCGTGGCACGCCTGGCAGTTGACCGCATACAGGGTCTTGCCCTGCGCCACCATCGCCGGATCTTCCGGTGCGCGAACCTTACCGGAGTTGAAAGAAGATGTCTGCCGCGGCTGCTGCTGCGCTACAGCAACCGGCACAATACTGAAAGACGGCATCCAGGCATATGCCGCGGCACATGCAATCGCGGCCATAACGGAGCCAAACGTGGCGGGGCGAACCTTCACAAGCACCTTCCTTCAAATCCGCGGTACCTGAAGCAATATCTCGTAATGTTCTGCGGAAAACGCAACAGCACACAGAGATGCAAGGAATCCGCTGTGAATGATTACTTGAGTTTTACTACAGAGCCAAGCCGTATGTACAGGCAGACAGCGAGATAAAAGGAGCACGGCGAAATCGGCGGCTTTCCGCTCCTTATCTCGCCCCCACCGCCGCCTTCTGCTTCCTCTCGCGAGCCGACATCACCCTCGGAAGGTTCTTCTCCACCCACTCCGTGAGAGCCGCAATCTGCGGAGCCACCTGCCGTCCCAGCTCCGTCAGGCTGTACTCCACCTTCGGCGGCACCGTCGGATACACCGTACGCAGCACAAACCCATCCGCCTCCAGAAGCTGAAGAGACTGCGCCAGCATCTTCTCGCTCACGCCCCCGATCCTGCGCGCCAGCTCGCTGAACCGATGCGTCCGCTCCTGCAGCAGAACCAAAATCAGCGAACCCCATCGCGAGGTCACATGATCCAGCACTCCGCGCGACGGACAATCCGGTTCATACAGGTTGCCGTAGCGGCGTCTCTTCACGGGCAGAGGCAAGATCTTCGAGGTGGACATGCCAGTAGCTTACTTCAAAGTACGTACTTACTAAAAGTAAGTTTTGAGACTAAAGTAGCTCTCATCGCCGGTTCGACGACCGGCAAGGAGAAGACGATGATCGTAGTAACAGGAGCCACCGGCCATCTTGGCCGCCTCGTAATCGAACGCCTGCTCGAAAAGCTTCCGCCGTCCGAGATCGCTGCTCTCGCGAGAGATCCCGAACGCGCCAAAGACCTCACCGCCCGCGGCATCACCATCCACCAGGCCAACTACTCCCAGCCCGAGTCGCTCGCCTCCATCTTCAAGCCCGGAGACAAGGTCCTGCTCATCTCCTCAAGTGAGGTCGGACAGCGTATCCCGCAGCACAAGGCCGTCATCGACGCCGCGAAGAGCGCGGGCGCAAGCCTCCTCGCCTACACCAGTCTCCTCCACGCCGACACCACCCCGCTCGCTCTCTCACCCGAGCACAAGGCGACCGAAGAGTATCTCCTCGCCAGCGGCATTCCTTATGTTCTCCTTCGCAACGGCTGGTACTTCGAGAACCATACCGCCTCTCTCGGCGCAGCCCTTGCTCACGGAGTCATCCTCGGCGCGGCAGGCAACGGTCGCTTCGCTGCCGCCGCTCGCGCCGACTACGCCGCAGCAGCCGCCACCGTGCTCACCAACCCCGGCCACGAAAACAAAATTTACGAGTTGGGAGGAGACGCGCCCTACACCCTCGCCGAGCTCGCAGCCGAGGTATCGCGGCAGTCCGGCAAGCAGGTCGTCTACCAGAACCTCTCCGAGCCCGAATACGCCAAGGCGCTCACCGGCTTCGGCCTGCCCGCCCCGCTTGCAGAGATCCTCGCCGACGCCGACGCATGGGCCGCCAAAGGCGAGCTCGACGACACCTCGCATGACCTCAGCACCCTGATTAGCAGACAGACGGCTCCCCTGTCCGAAGCCGTCAAATCCGCATTGGCGTCTTAAATAACCGAGGGCGCGAACCAACCTTCGCGCCCTCCATCAAACTACCGAGCCCGATCAGGACTTCCACTCAACACCAGCTTCGCCTGCTCCACGTCGAACTCCCCCTCCCACCGCGCGACCACAATCGCAGCCACGCTGTTGCCCACAAGGTTCGTCAGCGAACGCATCTCCGACATAAACCGATCCACCCCAAGCAGCAGCGTAATCCCTGCCACCGGAGGAGTCCCCAGCGTCGAAAGCGTCCCCGCCAGCGTAATAAATCCGCCGCCCGTCACCGTCGCCGCGCCCTTCGAGTTCAGCATCAGCACAAACAGGATGAATACCTCCTGCCCCAGCGTCAGGTGCGTATTCGTCGCCTGCGCGATAAACAGCGTCGCCACGGTCAGGTAGATCGAAGTGCCATCCAGGTTGAACGAATATCCCGCCGGAATCACCAGTCCGCTCACCACTCGCGAGCAGCCCAGCTCCTCCATCTTCTTCAGCAACGGAGGCAGAGCCGACTCCGAAGAAGAGGTCGCCAGCACAATCAGCAGCTCCTCCTTCAGATAAACAATCAGCCTCCACAAATTAACCCCGTTCACCATACAGATCGTCCCCAGCACAATCACCACAAAGCCGAACCCCGTAAGGTAAACGCACAGCAACAGCTTGCCCAACGACACCAGCGTCGCCACGCCATACTTCCCCACCGTAAACGCCATCGCCCCAAACGCGCCCAGCGGAGCCGCCTCCATGATGAACGCAATCAACTTGAAGCAGAGCTTGTTCAGCGACTGCGCCCCTTGCAGCAGCCGATTCTCCTCCGGCATCATCACCAGCGCCATTCCCACCAGAATCGCCAGCAGCAGCACCTGCAAGATCTCGCCCTTGCTGAAGGCTCCGACAAACGTGTCGGGAATAATGTTCAGCAGAAAATCGACCGCGCCCAGGCTCTCCGTCTTCGACGTGTACTGCTGAATCGACTTCGTATCGAGACTCCGCGCGTCAATATTCATCCCGCGCCCAGGCTGCACCACACTCGCCACCACCAGCCCGATCAGCAGCGCCAGCGTGCTCACGACCTCGAAGTAGATCAGAGCCTTGATTCCAATGCGCCCCAGCTTGCGCAGATCCCCCACACTCGCAATCCCGATCACCACGCTCAGGAAGATGATCGGAGCCACCATCATCCGCACCAGCTTGATGAACCCATCGCCAAACGGCTTCATCACCTCAGCCGAATGCGGCCAGAAGAAGCCCATCACAATCCCGGCAACAATCCCAACCAGAACACGAAAATAAAGAGTCCGGAAAAACGGCTTCTTCTGTGGGGCAATCAACAACTCAACCTCCGTCCTGTCTCGACGATGAACTTTATTCTTCAGCCAGCCTGAAACTCCGGGTCCACCGGAATCTGCAACGCATTCGCCAGAGCATTGGTCTCCGAAGCCATCCCGACCACCGCCAGAAACTCCGCATACTGAGCCTCGCTCATCCCCTTGGCCTTTGCCGCCGCCGTGTGCGAATGCGTGCAGTAGTTGCAGCTATGCGCGATCGACACCGCCATGTAGATCAGCTCCTTCGTCAACGGATCGAGCACACCCGGCTCCACCATCACCGTCTTCAGGCTCGCCCACGTCCTCTCCAGCAGCAGAGGCTGGTTCGCCAGCGCGCGCCAGAAGTTGTTCACGAAATCCGACCCACGCGTCTTCCGTATGTCGTCGAAGACAGCCTTCACCGCCGCATTGCCTGAAACATCCTCGTCAGTCCACAGCTTTACCGTCGCCACATATCACCTCAAAATATCCACCAAACATACACAGAAGCATACATGCCGCCACAATCTCCCCCGCCGCCACTTCCCTTTGAACTTGCCATTCCGCAGCGCAGCGGAGGAATCTGCTTTTCACCCCATCACTTCAGTAATTCAGATAGATCGGATTCCCCAGCACCAGCAGCCTCCCGTCCTCTCCCCGCACATTCACCCGCACCCAGTGCCTCCCTCCATCCGAGACCTCTTCAAACTCCCTCGTCTCCTCCGCAGTCTTCACCACATCTCCCAACGGACTCGCCACCCCATCGCGAACTACCTCCACCCGCTCTCCCACAAGGTTCTTCACCGTCAAAGCAAATCGCACCTTCACACCGGATACAGCCTTCAGCACATCGCCCATTTCAGCGTTCCCTACTCCATCCGAAGCCGTAAACTCCAGAACCCGATCCCGCGAACCCTCCACATCCACAAACACATGCCCGGCAAGGATCCCCTCCAGAATCGCCTTCTCCGAAAGATTCGCCGCATGAATCACCGTCGTCGGCCTTCCCACAGCGGCTGCATGATCCGGCGTATACGAAGCGTCGTGATTATCGCTTCCCCCCACCGCCGTCACGCGAAACCCATCCTTCAATCTCTGCTGCCAGAACGGAATCCCCGACAATGCACCATCTGCATTCGGTCCATTGATCGCCTCGATCACATGCACGCGGCTAAAATCCGTATCCTTCACCGACCACCCACACCCCATGCAGGCCGCTCCCGTCGGCAGCCCCGGATGATTGATCGAAAGCACCGCATGTTCCTTCTCAACCTCATTCAGCAGATCGTTGAAGCCAGGAACATGCCTGCTCGTCAGCCTGAAGTCGATGAACTCCGTCGCGCCAAACACATTCGCATGACCATCGAAGGTCGTTATCTCGCGCCCGGGAATCAGCAGCATCCTGTCGAAGTACGGAGCCATCTCCCGCATCTCGTTGAAGTGCGACATCGTGTTGTGGTCCGTGATCGCAATAAAGTCCAGCCCACGCGCCGACGCATCTTCCACCGTCTTATACAGAGGACAAGGAACCCTCTTCCCCGCCTGGCTCACGCAGCTTCCATCGCTGTGTGCGTCATGCATGTGCAGATCGCCGCGAAACCATCCCGGCCCCTCGCGCACAGGCCCTGGAAGCGCCGCCGCACCAAAGGTCGAATCCCCCAACCTCTCACCCGCATGCCCAAAGTAGACCTTCGCCTCATACTCCGACCGCACGCCAACACCAACGCTAGGAACTCCAAGAATCAGCTTCCACGCGCCCGGCCTCACCGGCCCCGGAAGATACGACGGCGTGGCATCCGACTCCGAAACAGTGAACGCGCTTTTATTCCCTCCACTCCATCCACGAAACCTCTCTCCATCGAACAGCCCCAGGTCAATCGTGGTCTTCTTCTCATGCCCCGTGTAGCGGAACTCCACACTCACCCTCGTCACCCCCGAGGACACCTCAAACGGAACCTCGACATATGTCTCGCGGTTCGCCTCCGTAATCGTTCCCCGCAGCACCTTGTCCGGCTGCCTCTCCTGCGACCATCCAACGATCCCCGCCAGCAAAACCAGAGTAGCTACGACTCCATCACGAACCTTCACAGTCTTTCCCCCGCAAACATCCTACCGATCCCATCCGGGTAAACAAAAAAAGGGCCGCGCATCAGCGCAGCCCACGACCATAAACCTCCCAGCAAAAGAACTAGCTACTCGCAGTCGCCGACTTCTCCGCGGCCATCTGTCCCTTGCGAATCTCCTCGCCCAGCAGGATCGCCTCCGCGATCTCCAGCATCGACTTCCTCCGCTGCCTGCTCTCGCGCTGCATCATGCGATAGGCCTCTTCCTCACCCACACGCATATCTCGCTGCAAAATCCCCTTCGCGCGCTCCACGGCCTTGCGAGCCTCCAGCCTTCCGGCCAGTTGCGCATTCTCGTTCTCCAGGCGAGCCCTCTCCACCTCGGCTCCCACCAGGTAGCCGATCGTCGAAAGCAGCCGCACCTCATTCGTCGTGTGCTGATACGACAGGCGATGCTGCAGGTTCATCACCCCAACCACCTTGCTCGCGCACACAATCGGCGTCGAAAGCATCGCCTCAAAACGATCTTCCGGAAGGTTTTTGAACAGCTTGAAGCGTGGATCCTCCGAAGCATTCGCCGCCAGCACCACCGGCTCGCGATGCTCCGCCACCCATCCCGTGATTCCCTGTCCCAGCTTGATGCCCAGGTGATCAATCACATCCGCGTGCGGATTCTTCGAGGCGCGCAACACCAGCTTGTCGCCCTCAAGCACATAGACAAAACACGAGTCACAAGGAATCACGGTCGTCACAAAATCGACGATCCTTCCCAGAACCTTGTGGAACGAGTCCGCCGAAGCAATCCTGCTCGTAATCTCGTGCAGGAAATCAATCGGGGCCATCACCGCAGGATTTTCCATCTGTCCCTCCGTTGCCGCTGTCACCGGCACTGTTCTCATGACTGCTGTCCTCAATCCGGCCTGCCTCGCGCTCATATCCCGGCTCGGATTGTTCCTCTTTTCTTCCACCAGCTTCTTCGCCTGTTGCGCTGCCTCGTTCACCAGGAAGCCCATCTTCGGATGCGACGGTTCGAAGTCCGGCGTAATTCCGTGCTGCGCCAGCTCTTCCGTCGTCGTGGGTCCAATCGAGACCACTACCAGAGACCGCAATCCCGCCCGAAGGTCCTCGGCCGAATCCATCTGGGCCGCCACCTCGAACAGGTGAATCGCCTGCACTGCCGTCGTAAACAGCACCACATCCACGCTGCCGCTCACGACTCCCAGCACCGCCTCGCGCAGAGGACGCACATCCTCCGGCAGCGCCCACTGGTACACCGGAACCTTCGTCACCGAAGCCGTCTTCCCCGCCAGCACCTCCAGCAGATCAGGATTCGAGGTCCCATACTCCTGCACCGCAACCCTGAATCCATCCAGCGCCTCGCCGAACTCCGCCTCCAGCGCCGTCAGCAGCTCCCGCCACGTATTCGGCTCAGGAGCCACTACCGCAATCGGGACATTCAACTCCTTCAGCACCGCGACCGGCTTCGGTCCGCGAGCGGCCACCCGCGTCTTCCGCAGAGCCGCAACAACCTCTTCCGCCTTCCCCACCTCCTGCGCAATATTCATCAGGGCCCTGATACCAACGCCCGTCAAAAAAATCACCAGGTCATACTCTCCCTCAAGCAGCTTTTCGACAAACTCCAGCGCCAGCCGATTCGACTCCAGCGGAACCTCGCGCATCGCCGGAACCACAAACGGCTCGCCTCCATAAGTCCGGATCAGCTTCGCCATCTCGTTCGACCGTCTCGACTCGAGTGAGAGGATCCTCAATCCATCAAAGCTTGCAGGTGCCATCACGATCTCCCGAAACCCCGCCCATCAGGCGGCTGGTGAATTACCACAGGTGAAAATCGATATTTTGTCAGGATGTTTGTTGTTCCCTATTTTTACAGAGAGCTAACAATTCAACCAAGTCTATCTTGCAACTTCTTTCAGATCACCCACCTTACGCCGATACAGAACCGCGTACAATCGCATCCGACGGCATTGCATCAAGCGAGGTCTCTGTGATCGATACACCTATCCTTCTTCTCATCGTCATCATCGCGCTCTATCTCATCAGTTCCATCAAGATCCTCAAGGAGTACGAGCGCGGCGTCATCTTCCGCCTTGGCCGCATCTCGCCCTCCAAAGGGCCCGGCATCATCCTCGTCTTCCGTCCCCTTGACCAGATCGTCCGCGTCTCTCTCCGTCAGGAAGCAATGGAGGTCCCACCGCAGGACATCATTACCCGCGACAACGTCACCCTCAAGGTCAACGCCGTCATCACCCTCCGCGTCATCGACCCGACAAAGGCCGTCATCGAGGTCGCCAACTACATCTACCAGACCTCCCAGTTCTCCCAGACCACCCTGCGCTCCGTTCTCGGCGAGGTCGAGCTCGACGAGCTGCTCGCCCACCGAGACCGCCTCAACCAGCGCATCCAGACCATCCTCGACGGCCACACCGCCCCCTTCGGCGTCAAGGTCGTCTCTGTCGAGGTCAAGCAGGTCGACATGCCCGAGTCCATGCTCCGCGCCATGGCCAAGCAGGCCGAGGCCGAACGCGAGCGCCGCTCCAAGATCATCCACGCCGAAGGCGAGTTCAACGCCGCCCAGAAGCTCGTCGATGCCGCCGCCCTTCTCGCCACCCAGCCCATGACGCTCCAGCTGCGTTATCTCCAAACCCTCACCGAGATAGGTGTCGAGAAGAATACGACCATCGTTTTTCCTCTTCCAATGGAGCTGATGACGCTGTTGAATAAAACAGTCCAGACCCTGGACACTGTGGCGAAACCATCCGCCCAGCCCGACAGCCCCGGCGCTCCCCCGTCGAGCCCCGCGCCGCCCGATCCCCTCGCGTAGGAGCCTTCACGCCGGCTCCTGCCGGAAGCATTGAAGAAGGACCCGACCGTGAAGACAAAATATATCGAAGACGACGACCTCGACACCTCCGAGCGCGAGCTCTCTCTCAGCCCCTCGACCCTTCTCGGCATCTTCTTCCTGCTGGCCATCGTCTGCGCCATCTTCTTTGGATTCGGCTACAGCATGGGCAAGCGCTCCGCCGCTCCCACCGTTGCCTCTGCCGCGAACACCAGTGACGACGACGCCCCCGTCAGCAAGTCCGGCGACTCCAAGCCCGCACCCGGCGAAAAAGATCTGGCCGACGGCCTCACTCCCGCCGACGCCGCTGCCGCCTCCACCCCGTCCGAAAAGTTTGACGAACCCGCTCCGGCTCCGGCGAAGACCAAACCCGTCGTCTCCGAAACTACACCGGCTCCGCAGCCTCGCGTCGTCACCAAACCGGCTCCGGCGACTCCCACACCTCAGCCCACCCCTGCGGTAGCGCTTAAGCCTCCTGCCCCCGTTGCGACGGCTCCCCACGCCACCGCCGCTGCCGCCGCAGGAGCACCCGCGCTGGTCCAGATCGCCGCCGTCTCCCACCAGGAAGACGCCGACATGCTCATCGCCGCTCTCAAGCGCAAGGGATACACGGTCGCCGTCCGTCACGAGCCGCAGGACAAGCTCCTCCACATCCAGCTCGGCCCCTACCCCACCCGCAAGGACGCCGACGCCATGCGCCAGCGCCTCATCGCCGACGGTTACAACGCCATCGTCAAGTAAACGCGGAGGCGTCTACAACGCCACCACCTGAAAACCAGCAGGGATTCTTCCACGCCGTAATTCTGAGGCGAAGCCGAAGAATCCCTGTATTTCTTTGCAGGATTCCAACTCACCGCCCCCTACTCCAGCGGCTTCATCTCCTCCGGCAGAGCCTCGGCAATCCTCTCCCGCACCGCTCGCAGCAGGTCTTCCCTCGTTACGAACTCCGCAGGTTCAATCGCCCGCAGCATCTGCAGCCGGACCACACCCGGCGTAATCGCCCAGCTTCCCTTCTGCATCATCTTTTCGGTCCCCGAGATCGCCACCGGAATCACCGTAGCCCCCGTCTCCATCGCCAGAAAGAACGGCCCTTTTTTGAACGCCGAGAGCCTTCCATCCTTCGACCGCGTCCCCTCGGGAAAGACCAGCATGTGCAGTCCCTCGCGCAACGCCTCACTCGCAGCCTGCACACTGGCCTGCGCGGCCTCGCGCCTGCCGCCCCGCTCCACCGGAACGAACTTACCCATCCGCATCGCCCGCCCGAGGATCGGAATCCCCATCAGCTCCTTCTTCAGCAACACCGAGCTTCGTCCTGGAATCAGCGGCAGCACCACAGGCGGGTCGAGGTTCGAGACATGGTTGCACATGAAGATGCAAGCCCGCCCCGCCGGGACATTCTCCGTCCCCGAAAGCTCGATCCTGATCCCCGCCGCCCTCACCCCGGCATTGGCAATCCACATGGCGATCCGATACAGCCGGTCAACACTCCCCACCAGCATCGAGTAAGGCATTCCGAAGATGCCCGCCGGCACCCCCAGCGACAGATAAACAAACAGCAGTGTTAGCGTAGAGAACATTCCACTCCGCAGGATATCGCAATCTCCCTTACGAGCAGAACCGGCCCAAGTAAGGAGTGGGGTGCCCCCTATCTGGCAGTCTCACCGCCAGATGTGGGTTTGCAGGATGTCCAAACCATCCCCGAAGCCGCAAATCCTACCGCTTTGCGGCTTCGGCAATCGCCTTGGGCAGCTTCTGATAAATCCCTCCGAACCCACCGTTCGAAAGAATCGCCACCACATCCCCGCTCCTCACCTCAGGAGCCAGCGCCGCCACAATCGCATCCGCATCCTCGTGCAGTTCGGCCGGAAACCCGCGCTCCACCAGCGCCCGGACCACATGCTCCGGCTCCAGCCTCTCCGCCGCCGGAATGCTCTCCGACTTGAAGACCCCAGCCAGCATCACCCTGTCTGCCAACGCAAGGCTGTCCACAAGATCCTGCTCGAAGACATTCCTCCGCAGCGTATTCGACCTCGGCTCCAGCACCGCAATCAGCCTCTGCCCCGGATACGCCCCCCGTAGCGCCCGCAGCGTCTCGCGGATCGCCGTAGGATGGTGCGCGAAGTCGTCAATAATCGTCACGCCCTCGACCACGGCCTTCACCTCAAGCCGCCGCTTCACGCTGCGAAAACTCGCCAGCGCCTCGACAATCGCCTCGACCGGAACACCCTGCCCCGCCGCCAGGGCAGCCGCGGCCGTAGCATTCAGAGCGTTGTGCTCCCCCGCCATCGGCAACGCAAGTTCGGCAAACTTCATCCCTCCGCGCAGCAGAGTCCAGCGCGTCACCGCGCCCTCATGACGAAGCTCCGCAACCCTCCAATAAGAATCCTCTCGGAAACCATACCGCTCGACCGCGCAAAAAGCCTTCGCCACACACTCGCTGACATTCTCGCTGGCATCGAAGGCCACCACGCGCCCGCGCCGAGGAACCAGGTTCACAAACCGCTTGAACGCCGTCTTCACCGCCGCAAGGTCGACATAGATATCCGCATGATCGAACTCGACATGCGTCAGGATCGCCGAGTCAGGAAAGTAGTGCAAAAACTTCGGTCCCTTGTCGAAGAAGGCCGTGTCATACTCATCGCCCTCGAGGATGAAAGGCTTCGTCGGACGCACCATGAAGCTGGTGCCAAAGTTCTCCGCCACACCTCCGATCAGGAACGAGGGAGCAAACCTCGCATCCCGCTTCGAGGCCGTCTCATAGATCCACGCCAGCATACTGGTCGTCGTGGTCTTGCCATGCGTCCCGGCCACCACCAGCGGCTCGCGGCTGGCCAGAAATTCGTCGTGCAGAATCGACGCCATCGAGCAGAACGGAATCCTCTCGTCCAGTACGAGTTCCAGCTCCACGTTGCCGCGCGAGATCGCGTTGCCGACGATCACGAGATCAGGCCGCCGGTCGAGATTCGCCTCCGCATACGGCTCATGCACCGTGATGCCCAGCTCCCGCAGCAGGTCGCTCATCGGCGGATACGCCGCCGCGTCCGAGCCCGTGACCTCGTGCCCCTGCTGCTTCAGCATTCCGGCCAGCGAAGCCATCGCCGTGCCGCAGATTCCAATCAGATAAATATGTTTCATTGACTAGGCAAGACTAAACCGAAACCGCAGCCCCGAGGAAGTTCAGCCGCGGATTCCCCGCGTCCATCAGGTCGAGCCGCACCTGCACCCCCAGAGGAAGCGTCCGGTTCGCGCCGTACACATGACCGCACCGCAGCCCAATCGCAACCGCGCCCTTGAACCCGCGCAGACCGTGCCGAATCGCCCGCTCCAGAAGGTCCATCTCCTCCCCGGAGACGCACTGCTCCATATCTCCAAAGACGATGCCGCTCACACCCTCAAGCTGCCCCGCATACTGAAGATGCAACAGCATCCGGTCCCACTGATAAGGCTTCGTCCCAATATCTTCCACAAAAAGCACGCTTCCCATCAGCCTCGGCGAGTAAGGAGTCCCCAGCCCCGCCGCAAGAATCGAGATGCACCCTCCCATCAGCGGCCCCTCGGCAACGCCCGACTGGAGCACGCGCAACCCATCCTCTGAGCCAAGCGACCACTCGCTGACACCCTCAAATGTGTTGCGCCAGCTTGCCAGGTCCACGCCACCGTCGCGGGCAAAATCCGCCGCAACCATCGGAGCATAAAAGCTGATGAGGTTCGCCTCGTTCTGCAGCCAAGTGTGCAGCGAGGTGTGGTCGCTGTAGCCAATAAATGCCTTCGGATTCGCCCGAATCAGCTCCGCATCCAGATGCGGCAGCAGCTCCGCCGAGCCCCACCCTCCGCGTGTGCAGATAATTCCGTCGATGCACTTGTCGGAAAAAGCCGCGTGCAGATCCTCCAGCCGTTCCGCCAGCGTTCCGGCGTAGTACAGCGGGCCTCCGCCAAACGCATGCCTTCCAAGCCGGACACGATACCCAGCAGCCTCCAGCTCAGCGAGCCCCCTCTCGACCAGCTCGCGCTTCGGCGTGCTCGCGGGAGAGATCACGGCCAGCCTCGCTCCGGGCTTGAGTGCTGCCGGCCTGAGAAACTCGCGCTTCAGGCTCCCAGACCGTTGACTCCCAGAGGATTGGCTCACAGAGCGTTGACCTCTCCACGGCAGATAATCTCCGCCGGTCCCGTCAGCCGCATCACCTCTTCGTTCGAGGCCCACACCGTACGCTGCGCTCCGCCCTCCGCAATCGCCTTCAGCTCGCGGTTCACGCCGCGCAGCGCCATCGCCGCCGCGGAAGAGGCACACGTCCCGGTTCCCGACGAGGTCGTCGGACCGCAGCCACGCTCGAAGATGCGGAACTCAATCTCGCTCTCGGAGTTCACCTTCACGAACTCCACATTCGTCCCATGAGGAAACAGCGGACTAGTGCTGATAAGTCCACCCAGCGCCTGCCAGCTGAAGCCATATGCCCCGAAGTCATTGGAATCGACAAAGATGACATAGTGCGGATTGCCCACGTTCACCATCGCTCCCGTCACCGTACCAACACCGGGAAGCTCGATCAGGCGCGGCATCACACGCGGAACGCCCATCTCGCTCTCGATCCAGTAGACAGGATCGACATCTTCAACAACGCGGCAGCTTCGCGGACCGCCGTGCGTCCCCAGCACCACCTCATTCAGTCCCTCGGAGTTCGCCAGCCACGCGGCCACGCAGCGCGTTCCATTGCCCGAAAGCTCCGCCTCGCTTCCGTCTGCGTTGAACAACCGAAGGAAGAACTCACCGTTCGGCTTACGCTCAAGAAACTCAATACCATCAGCGCCGACGCTGGTGTTGCGACTACAAAGCTTCCGCGCCAGCTCGGCGTGCTTCCGGCCTGCCAGCGTCTCTTCAATAATCAGAAAGTCATTACCGCACGCATGTGCTTTTACAAAAGGGATCATATCTTTTCTATTCTTCCTCAGGATCGCGGGTCACGACAACCTGATCGGTCGCGCTGGTCGATTGCAACTCCCGCAACAGCAAGGCGTGATGCCTTCGATTGGTGGCAACGGCGAAGGTCATCCGGATCATCTCTCCCACTGTGTCTCGCTCCACGATGTTGAGCCGTATCGACATGCGGTCGAGCACACTGAGCACAGCGATATACATCGCAGCTTGATCGCTGCCGCGAACCTCATAGAACATCGTGATGTGCTTCCATCCGGCGCGCGATTCGACATAGCCCACCAACGCAAGCGCAACCAGCGTGATGATGGTCGCCAGCACGGCCTCAAGATATAGCCCCGCTCCACACGCCATTCCAATCGACGCGATCACGAAGACCGTCGCCGCGCTCGTCAACCCAACGATGCGGTCGCGAGTGTGCAGGATAATTCCCGCTCCCAGAAAGCCGATCCCCTGCACGATGTTCGAGGCAACACGGCTTTTGTCCGCGTAGCCATCGTTGACCAATGCAGCCGAAAGCAACGTGAAGAACGCGCATCCAAGACACAGCAGCATGTTCGTCCGCAAGCCCGAGGCCTTGTGCCTCCACTCGCGCTCAAGCCCGACCGCGCCGCCCAGGGCGCAGGCAGTCAGCAGCCGCGCCGCCGTTCCGGTCGAGAGCAGCTCCTGGTCGATCTGGCTGAAGTGAAACTGAGGAACAAACATGGGGTCTGCGAGAGATAGTAGCACCTCACGTCAGAGGCGCACTTCAGAAGCGCGAAGACTTGTAGATCCTCGCGCAGCTCTGTCCCGTCGTGCACAGAACCGACATCTCCGTCAGGTCCTCCGGATGCGCCGCCACAGCCGCCGTCACGGGATCGCCTTCAATGGCGACGACGTAAGCCGCATGTTGCGCAGGAGCCGCCAGCGCAGCCTTCCAGCTGTCGTAGTCGGTCTCGCTGAAGGTCTGCTTCAGCGGGATTCCCGCCCGCTGAAGCGCCCCGATGTGGTCGGAGTTGTACATCAGGATCGGCGCGCCCGCAGGAAAGTTCTTGATCTCATTCGCGATGGCCTGCTCGAAGGCGACACGCGTCACCGAGTTCACAATCGCCTCTTTCAGGACCAGCGGAACAAAGTACATCATCGCAATCGCATTGATCGCAATCAGCAGCAGAGCAACCGGATGCATCAGCCGCACCAGCAGCGGCTGTTTCGCCGACCAGCTCTCCTGCAGCCACGCCAGTAGCACACCCGCGAAGATCGCAAAGGCAGGCAGCATCTCCATGCCATAACGCGAGTTGTAGTACGAGTGCGGTTGCAGTGCCGGAATAAAGATCGGGATGGCGCCAAACGCAATGGAGTAGATGTAGAACGGCAACGGAATCCAGAGCAGCGTGGAGGTAATCTCTAACCGCCGCCTCACCGCGACAACAACCCCCACCACCGCCATCGCCGCAACCAGAAACCCTGTCTCCCAAGCAGCGGCATCCAGCTGCGCCGTGCGAAGATACAGCACCGCGGCCCACAGCGGATTGTGCCAGCCGGGATAGTGATGCGCCCCCGGAGGCGTCGTGCGCTTTTCAATCGCCATCGCCGAGTAAGGCCCGCGCATGAAGTCCAGCGCATCGTGGAAATAGTGCTGGTTATAGGCGAGCCACAGGATCGGCCCGGCAACCGCGAGCACCGTGAAGATCGTGTAGAAGAGCGTCACCTTCCGGCGCAGAGCCTTTGCCTGAAAGAGCTTCCACGTCACAACACACCAGACCGCCGCGCCGAAGATCCATCCGTCGTAGCGCGTAAAAACCGCCGCAAAAATCAGCAAGCCCAGCGCAACCAGCCTTCCGCTCACAGCAAGCGCCCGCGAGGCTCCAATAGCCGCGACGCACTCCATCGCAAACAGCGTCGTCCAGATAACGATGGCGAGGAACAAAGGTTCCGTCATCGCGGTCGTCGAAAGATAAAGCAGGTTCGGATTCAGCCCATAGAACGCCGTCGCAACCAGCGCCCACTGCGTCGGCATCATGCGCCGCGCCAGGCGATAGATGCCAGCCGTGCTCAGGATGTAAAAGAACAGCGAAGGCCACGCCCCCGCCAGGCCGTTCTGCCACCACTCCATCTTCTGCACGAAGGGAACCATCAGCAGGTGCGGCAGCGGAAGCCACACGCCGCCAAGCTGAATCAGGCCCGGATTGCGCGTGTCGAAAATGCGGCGCGCAATGCCAAGATGCGCAACCGCGTCTCCATAAAGAAGAAGATAGTTGCGGCCGACACACACGATCAGCGCAACGAAGGCAAGAATGATGGCCACAAGGGCGACTGGCATCGCCTCTTCGCGCTTTGCCGGTTCGATTACAAAGCTCAGCGGAGCCGTCCCTTCGGACGCTCCGCCTCGCAGGGTACGTCTACGCGTTCGCATACTCAAGATGCGAGATCTCCTTGAACAGCTTGAAGCGCTCGTCAATCTCCTCGCGGGTGACGTTCTGCAAACGCTCCGTTCCAAACCGCTCCACCGCGAACGATCCCATCACGCCGCCGTAGAACATCGCCGTGCGGAAGACCGCAGGCGTCAGCTCCGGCTGCGAAGCAAGGTAGCCATAGAAGCCACCCGCAAACGAGTCGCCCGCTCCGGTAGGATCGACCACCTCGGCCAGCGGTAGCGCCGGGGCGCGGAAGGGATGCAGCGCGCGAGCATTGTCGAACGAACGCTCGCCGAAGAAGGAGGTCGCGCCGTACTCGCCGTGCTTCACGATCAACGTCTTCGGTCCCATCGAGAGAATCTTGTTCGCCGCCATCACCAGGTTACGGTCGCCAGCCAACATGCGGGCCTCACCGTCATTGATCAGCAGCACATCCAGCTCGCGCAGCACCTTCGCCAGATTCGTGGCATGGTCGGCGATCCAGTAGTTCATCGTGTCGCCGCACACCATGCGGACCTTCGGCATCTGGCTGCGCACACGCGCCTGCAGCACAGGGTCGATGTTCGCCAGAAAGAGATACTCGCTGTCCTTGCACGACTCCGGAATCTTCGGATCGAAGGTCTGGAAGACGTTGAGATCCGTTCCCAGAGTCTGGGCCTCGTTCAGGTTGTTCACATACGATCCCGTCCAGTGGAAGCTCAGACCGTCGGCACGCTCAATGCCCTCCGTGTCGATACCGCGACGCGTAAAGACCGCCTCATGCTCCGCAGTAAAGTCCTTGCCGACCACGCCGATCACGCGAACATCGGTGAAGTAGCTGGCCGCCAGCGAGAAGTGCGTCGCCGCGCCTCCCAGGCAATTCTCCACCGTGCCGCTTGGCGTCTGAATGTTATCGAACGCTACCGAACCTACAACGAGTATGGACATCGCTCCTCTTTCTAAGTGGTTGGGGATATGCCTGAAACAACCTTACAGATACTTGTCCAGCAGCAGAGCCAGCTTCTGTCGCGTCTCCGAAGGAATGGCTTTGCGATCCGTCAGAATCGCAAACTTCAGCGCATCGCCGCAGGCGCACTTCTTCTCCTTCGGCATCGCGGCTACAGCGGCGCGAACCACCTTCTCCGCGTTCTTCGAGTTCTGGTGCATCACCGCGACAATTTGGTCGACCGTCACATCATCATGGCCTTCGCGCCAGCAATCGTAGTCTGTCACCATCGCCATCGTCGCGTAGCAGATCTCCGCCTCGCGAGCCAGCTTGGCCTCCTGCAGGTTGGTCATGCCGATCACATCGGCTCCCCAGCTGCGGTAGAGGTTCGACTCCGCACGCGTCGAAAACTGCGGGCCTTCCATGCAGACATACGTTCCGCCGGTCTTGCCGACGACACCGACCTCATCGCACGCCTTCTGAAAGGCAGCGGAGACAGTCGCACAAACCGGATCGCCAAAGCCCACATGCGCCACGATGCCATCGCCGAAGAAGGTCGAAGTACGAGCAAACGTACGGTCAATGAACTGGTCCGGCATTACGAAGTCCGTAGGCTTGTGCTCTTCCTTCAGCGAGCCCACAGCAGAAACAGAGAGGATGCGCTCGACACCCAGCGCCTTCATCGCATAGATGTTGGCGCGGAAATTCAGCTCGCTCGGCAGAATGCGGTGGCCGCGTCCATGACGCGCAAGAAAGGCAACGCGCCGGCCTTCCAGCTCGCCCAGGATGAAAGCATCCGATGGATCGCCGAACGGAGTCGTCACCTTTTCCTCGCGAACATCCGTCAGCCCCGGCATCGCATACAGTCCGCTGCCGCCGATTATTCCAATCTCTGCCTTCTTCAAAATGCCTGTCTCCTGTGCGTTACTCATGTGCAAAATGTCCTTCCGAAGTATATCGCCCGGGAAGCTTCCTCATGCCATAAGCCCCCATCAGGCGGGAGAGCGAAAGCGCCGGTTCATGCGTCCCCTGCGCCATGCGAATCGGCCCCTGCCCCTGCGCATCCGCGATGCTGTCGCGCAGCTTGCGAGCCAGTTCCAGGTCAAATCCCTCGCTCACAAAAACGCTGTTGCCCGAAAGCGAAAGCAGCACATCTCCCTCGTTCGTCGAGTAGATCTGCTCCCCGTCCTTCTCGTCCTTATCCCGCCGAACCACCTTCGAATACTTGCGCGCAATCTGCGTGCCATAAATCCGCAGAAACGTACTCGCCGAATCCGGATTTTTCCACTTCGAGTAATAGAGCAGCCCGATCGAAGCCGTCGTCTGCTTCTCCTCCTGCGTCGCGGCCTTGCGCTGCGCCGCATAGTAGATGCCGCCGCTCCAGTCCGAAGTCAGTCCCTCAGCCATCTCACGCCCGCCAAACAGCTCCGCGAAAATCCGCACATCCAACTCGCCCATCACGCCCAGGTCATAAGGCTCATACTGCGCGTCGATCAGCGGATGAATATCCGGCATCTGAAGCATCGGCACAGGAACATGCGTCAGGTATGCCTCGGGCTGCATGATCTCAAAGCTCGACGCCGGAGGGTTCGCCAGCACGCCCGCAAAGGCGGCTTCCTTCCCTCCCTTCGTCAGCACCGCGTGCTCGAAGCTCAGGCCATCGCTGTAAGGAAACAGCAACGACTCCTGCAACAACAAAGGCGCCCGCGCCAGAATGGGAGAGCCGTTGGTATCGGCTGTCATATCCTTCAGTTTCGCCATCATCTCGGGAGTCGCATCCGCCAGCGTCCGTCCCGAAGCCTTCAGCGAGTAGTCGACGAAGACCGCCATCGCCTGTCCTTCCGCCACCGCCTCGCGAGCCGTATTCGCCTCATCCATGCGAATGTGGCGGTTGTCGTCGCCGACGTTGCGCGAAACATCCTCCAGGCTCACATCCGACCACTTCGTAAGGTTGATCTTCTGGTCCTGCAAGGCGTGCGTCAGCTCATGCGCCAGTACCGGCTTCTGATCGTCCGGCTCAATCCAGTCCAGCAAATTCACGGTCTTGGTCTTGTTGTCGTAGAAACCCGCAATCTGCTCCGTCAGCAGCGACAGAAGAAATGGCCGCAGACGGAAATCACGATCCAGCAGGCCGAACTTCTTCAGCACCAGCTCCGAACGCTCCATCCGGCGCGTGCTCTCGTCTTCGTCGAACTTCTTCGTCAGGTACTTCGATATCTCGTTGCGGGAGATCAGCTTGCGCTTCACGCTATGCTCGATCGGCAGCTTCGTATCCGTGCTGACAAAGCCCAGAATCTCATCGACCGAGCGGAAAAGCTCCTTCGCCTGGTCCTTTGTCATAGGAGCATGGGGTTTATTGTCGTCGCCCGCGCCCTGTCCTGGCACCTGCGCCAGCGCCACGGCACTGCAACTCGCTAATAACACGGTCCCGGCAGCCCACCGCCGCACCCATCCGAACTTCCCGCCATCCATCCGTTGCTGCAACCCCGCCTCTCGATCCGACCGCTATAATCAAGTGTACGCAGAGTTTGCCTGCGTCGTCGCGCGATGATGCTTATGACCCCGGCTGCTTCCTCCAATCCGTCCTCCACGGTCTTCTCCGGTGTCGCGTTCTCCAGTCCAGACCCGCAGCTGAATGCCCTCCTGCATGGCGCAGGCCTCGCCTCGCTCGACCAGACGGGCTGGATCAGCGTCACAGGCTCGGACCGCGTCCGCTGGCTCAACGGCATGGCCACCAACTCCGTGCAGCACCTGACCGCGGGCGACGGAGCCTACAACTTCTTCCTCAACGCGCAGGGCCGCATCCAGGCCGACGGAACCATCTTCGCCACGCTGGACGAGCTCTTCATCGAGACCAACCGCAGGCAGGTCGAGACGCTGATCCCCTACCTCGACCACTACATCATCATGGACGACGTCGAGCTGGCGGACATCACCGACAAGCGCCACGGCCTCACCCTGATCGGCCCGCAGGCCCCCGCGCTTCTCACACAGCTTGGCCTCTCCGTCGACGGCCTCGGCGAGCCTGCACTTCGCAAGCTCCCGTGGAACTCCAGCGAGATCACCCTCATCCGCGCTCACAGCCCCCTGGCCCCCCGTTTCGAGTTGTGGGTCACGACCTCCGAGGAAGCCCAGGCACTGCGTCAGTCCCTCGAAGCCGCAGGCGCAACCCCTACGGACGAAGCCGCCCTCGAATCCCTCCGCATCCTCGAAGGAACGCCGCTCTACAGCGTCGACATCCGCGACCGCGACCTTCCGCAGGAGACCAACCAATCCCGTGCCCTGCACTTCAACAAGGGCTGCTACCTCGGCCAGGAGATCGTCGAGCGTATCCGCTCGCGCGGCAACGTCCATCGCACCTTTACCGCCTTCCGTCTCGAAGGAACTCTCCCGGCCTCGGGCACGGCCCTTGAATCCTCCGGCAAGTCCGCCGGCGAACTCACCAGTATCATCGTCGTTCCCCTCGAAAGCGGCCCCGTCCAACTCGCGCTGGGCTACGCTCGCCGCGAGGCCCTCGACCGCCACGAGCCGCTCCAGTACCCCGGCGGAGCAGCCCACCCCATCGCATCCCCCTTTTCCCCGACGGCCACCGAGCCGTCCCCATCCGCTTCCTAAAGAGAGCCTGCCCATGTCCGAGCAAAACAAGCCCTTCGTTGTCACCGACCGCCGCAAATTCAACCTCGACGGCGAGCTTCGCCCCGACGCCGATCCCTCGCCCGAGCCGGACGAGAGCGAATCCGCGCAGACTTCAGGCCCCATCGCCGTCCCCTCGCCCGTGGCCGAAACCAGCGCCCCCGAGGAAGCCTCCGAAGAGGTGCAGGAGGAGCCACTCGGCCCCACCTCCGAGCAGGCAGAGCAGGCCCGCGCCGCCTACGACGCCACCTCCGAACGCCTCGACACCGCCATCCGCGCCGCCAATCCCGGAGCCGACCATCCTCCCGCGATGAGCTTCGAGACGCTGGTGCAGTCCATCTACATGACCACCATCGTCCAGCTCGGCGGAGCCACCCCCGAGGGCCAGCAGCCGCAGGTCGATATCCTGGGAGCCCGCCAGAGCATCGACATGCTCGGCGTTCTCGGCGAGAAGACCCAGGGCAACCTCTCCTCCACCGAGCAGAAGCTGCTCGACAGCGCGCTCTTCGAGCTTCGCATGGCCTTCCTCGAGATCACCCAGGCGCTCTCCCGCTCCGCCGCGGCCAAGGGACCGAACCCCACTTCCGGCCCGAGCATCATCCGCTGACGAATGGAGGCGACCCTCACCTTTCTCGGCACCGGCACCTCGATGGGAGTGCCGACGCTTGGCTGCGACTGCGCGGTCTGCGCCTCGGCCGTCTCCCCGGACGGCGACCGGCGCAACCGCCGCACGCGGCCCTCGGTTCGCCTCGCCTATAACAACCACGTCGTCCTCATCGACACCGGCCCCGACTTCCACGCGCAGGCCATCCGCGAAAACATTCACCACGTCGACGCCGTCCTCTACACCCACGGCCACGCCGACCACATCCTCGGCCTCGACGACCTTCGCCCCCTCAGCTTCCAGCTTCCCGGCGGCCTGCCCCTCTACGCCGACGCCGAGACCACCGAAACCCTGAAGCGCATCTTCAACTACACCTTCAGCGCCCGCGAGCGCTACTCCACCGCCGCCCGCGTCGACCTGCATCCGCTCGACGAGAGCGCTCCCGGCATCCCCTTCGACCTCTTCGGAGCGAACTTCCAGCGCATCCCCGTCACGCACGGCTCCCAGACCATCACGGGCTACCGATTCGGCTCCGCCGCGTATCTCACCGACATGAGCGACATCCCTCCCGAGAGCCTCGCCCTGCTCCAGGATCTCGACATCCTCGTCCTCGACGCCCTGCGCCGCCAGCCGCACCCCAGCCACTCGCACCTTGCGCGCTCCCTCGGCTTCGTCGAGCAGCTCAAGCCCAAACGTGCCTACTTCACCCACATCAGCCACGACCTCGACCACGGCCCCACCGAGGAGGAGCTGCCTCCGAACGTCCGCCTGGCCTACGACGGTCTTCAGCTCACCTTCGAGATCGCCTGATGCCCGCGCCCCTCTCCAGCACGACCGCAAGCCGCATGAAGATCTACCGTTCCCTCTCCGAGCTTCCCTCCGACTTCGGCCCCACCGTGGCCACCATCGGCAACTTCGACGGCGTCCACCGCGGCCACCGCCTGGTCATCGGCGAGGTCATCGCCCGCGCCCGCACGCTCAACGCCCGCTCGTTAGCCATCACCTTCGACCCGCACCCCTCCCGCGTCCTCCGGCCCGAAACCACCCTTCCGCTCATCACGCCGCTCACGGAGAAGCTGCGCCTGCTCTCCGACACCGGCATCGACGCCGTGCTCGCGCTCCCCTTCACTCCCGAGCTTTCGCGCACCTCGGCCCGCACCTTCGCCGACGAGGTTCTCCGGCAGAAACTCGGAATCATCGAGCTGCACGAGGGAGAAAATTTCCGCTTCGGCCACCGCGCCGAGGCTGGCGTCGAATCGCTCGAAGCCCTGGGGCGCGAGCTAAGGTTTCACGTCTCCATCTACTCGCCGCGTCTGCTGAGAGGCCAGCCCATCTCCTCCAGCCGCATCCGAAGCCTCATCGCCGCTGGAGACGTCCGCCACGCCCGCGCTCTGTTAGGGAAACCCTTCACCATCGCCAGCACCCCGGCCTCGGGACGAGGCTACGGCACGCGCTACACGGTCCCGACGATCAACCTCGCTCCCTACACCGAGCTGATCCCCGCCATCGGCGTCTACATCACCACGCTCACGGTCAACGGCGAGTGCTTCGACGCGGTCACCAACGTCGGCAACCGGCCCACCTTCGGCGCGGACTCCTTCACCATCGAGTCGCACCTGTTGAACTTTCACCCCATCGACCTGACCGAAGAGACGCCCTTGGAACTCGCGTTCCTGCATCGCCTGCGCGACGAGATCCGCTGGCCCTCACCCGAGGCCCTGCGCGAGCAGATCGGCAAAGATGTCCGTTACGCCCAGCGCTACTTCAGTTTGCGGAACCTGCTGGCTGCGCCACCGCAACAGGGCTAACGCTCTTCGCAGGAGGAACGGCTGGAACCGGAGCCGCAGGAACCAGCTTCGGCTGAGGCTGAGACTGCGGCTGGGATTGGAGCGGCGGCGCATCGTTCGGCTTTGCAGTGGCCGCATCCTTGCTAGCCGCAACGCTCAAAGCCTTCTTCGGAGCCCCCTCCGCCGGGAAGGTCTCATCCGGCTTGTTCGCAATCGCGACCTTCATGAAGTCCATCCAGATAGGAAGCGCCGCCCGCGCTCCCGTCTCCTTCTCTCCCAACGACTGCCGATTGTCGAACCCCACCCACGTTCCGCACGTCACCGAAGGAGAAAACCCGATGAACCACGCATCGGTGTAGTTGTTCGTCGTTCCCGTCTTGCCCCCGAGCGGATGCTGAAGCTGCGCGGCGGCTGTCCCGGTTCCCATCCGCACCACCGCCTGGAACAGCTGCATCATCGTCCGCGCCGTCTCCACCGAAACCACCTCGCGCACATCGGTCGGCTTCTCATCGAGAGGCAGACCATCGGCCTGCGAGACCTTGCGGATATAGTGCGGCTCAATCCTGATCCCATCGTTGGGAAACACGCTGTAAGCCCCCACCTGCTCATACAGCGAGATATCCGCCGAGCCCAGCGCCACCGGAAGAAACGCCGGAATATTGCTCGTGACTCCAAACCGATGCGCCGTCTCGATCACCTTGCGAATCCCCGCGTGCGAGGCCAGCTTCAGCGCCGGAATATTCCGCGACTCCGCGAAGGCATACAGCAACGACATCGCCCCGCGATAGTCGCCCTCATAGTTGTGCGGAGTGTAAGGCCCATTCGGAGTAGGAAAGGTCGTCGGTCCATCGACGACAATATCCGTCGGCTTCGCTCCCGCCTCAATCGCGGTCGTGTACACATACGGCTTGAACGACGATCCCACCTGCCGCTTCGCCTGCGTCGCCCGGTTGAACTGCGACAGCGCGAAGTCGCGCCCGCCAACCATCGCCATCACCTCTCCGCTGGCGTTATCCACCGCCATCAGCGCCGCCTGTGCACCGGAGTCCTGCTGGAGCGTGGCCTTCCACACCCCCGCGCTCTCCGCCCCCTCAATCCGCAGATAAACAATATCGCCCTTCTTCAGGAAGTTCCCCGCCGGACCATACTGCGTCCACGCCCAGTCCTCGGGGCCGAGCACGGCGATCTGCTGCCCCAGCTTCACGGTCACGCGCTTCGGCTCCACCGCCGTCACCAGCCCGTGAACATAATCGTCCTTCGCCACCGTCTGCACCCAGTCAGGATGCTTGTAGCTCTCAAGGTCCTCCCCCGAGAGCAGAATGTTCTGCAGCTTGCCCTTCCACCCCTCGCGCCGCTCATACGAGGCCGCCCCGTCGAGCACCGCCTTGTTCGCCACCTTCTGCAGGTCGAGATCGAGCGTCGTATACACCCGCAGCCCCGCGCCGTGGACCTCTTCGACGCCATACTCCTTCTCAAGCTGCCTCCGCACCTCCTCCACAAAGTACGGGGCGATGCTGTTCGGCGGCGTCTCAATGTGCAACCCCAGCGGCGAGGCCTTCGCCGCCTCCGCCTGCTGCAACGTAATCTTGTCGTCCTTCTCCATCTCGTCGATCACAAGATTCCGGCGCTTCAGCGCACGCTCCGGGTACCGCGTCGGAGAGTAGTACTCCGGCCCCTTCGGCAGCGACGCCAGCAGGGCCGCCTCCGACAGCGTCAGGTCATGCACATGCTTGCTGAAGTAGTACTCCGACCCCGCCTCGAACCCATAGGTTCCGCGCCCCAGGTAGATCTGGTTCGCATACAGCTCGAAGATCTGGTTTTTCGTAAACCGCCTCTCGATCTGCATCGAAAGGATGACCTCCTGGAACTTTCGTCCGAAGGTCTTCTCGCTTGAAAGAAACAGGTTGCGGGCAAGCTGCATCGTCAGGGTCGAAGCTCCCTGCGCCTTCCCCTTCGAGTGAAGATCGCGATACGCCGCACCTACCGCCCGGATCAGGTTGACGCCCCAGTTGCTCTCGAAGCTCTTGTCTTCAATCGAGAGGATCGCGTCCTTCAGAACCGGAGGGAAATCCGAGTACGGCACTGCCACGCGCCGCTCCAGCGCAAACGACCCGAACGGCCTGCCATGCACATCCAGCACCTCCGTCGTCGTGTTCGGACGGTAGCGCGTAAGGTCGTCGATCTCAGGAAGGTCGATGGAGTAGACCAGCATCAGCCCCAGCATCGAGCCAAAGACCGCTGAAAGCCCCAGCAGAACGTAAAAGGTAATCAGGCGCGCCCGCCTGCGGCTCAGATACTCCGGCCCACCTGCCAGCCTCCGCAGAACCCACTGCCAGAGCGGCTCCGACGCAGCCGTCGTATCCTCATCTTCGCGTCTGAATAAACTCGGCACCTGCCCTCACCTTAGCACGGCCAGCAGAGCTTCCCCGAGACAAAATGGAGGTCGAATCACAAGCTATACCCTTGAAAACACAAGGTCAGGCCGCTTGATTTTTCAACAGGTCCAGCGCCTTGGTCAGTTGTTCGTCCACCGAAACCACGGGCTTCTTCGGCTCCGGCTGAGCCGACGGCTGGGTCGCATCCCCATCGTCCTCCGACGGTCCGCTGCCATCGTCGATGTTCGACGCCACCTGAACCCCCGGCGTCACACCCTCGTCCTCCAGCTTTTTTCCCGAAGGCGACTCGTACTTGGCCACCGACAGAATCAAGGCGGCGCCATCCGGCAGCTCGAAGGTCTTCAGCTGCGAGCCCTCGCCGAAGGTCTTCTCTCCGACCAGCTCCGCCCGCTTGTTATCCAACAGCGCCGCCGCCACAATCTCCGCCGCACCCGCCGTTCCGCGATTCACCAGCACCACCACGGGAGCCGTCGCGTTGATTGCCTTCGAAGCCTCCGCGGCAAACGTCTGCTTCTCGATCTTCTGGCCCTCAAGCGTCGTAATCGTGCCCGACTTCAGCAGGAAGTTCGCCATCCGGATCGCCTCGGGAGTATCGCCCGCCGCCACATCGCGCAGGTCCAGCAGAATCTTCTTGTTCCCCGCCTTCTGCATCCCCTTCAGCTTCGCCTCGACCTGCTGCACATGCTCGTGGTCTAGAATTCCCGGCTTCAGGTAAAGAATCGAGGAGTTCTCATACATCGTCTCGCTCACCGGCGGCAGCGAAACCGCCGTGCGGGTCATCGTCACCTTCTCCGGCGTGGACTTGCCCGGACGAATCACGGCAATATCAAGCTCGCTCCCAGAAGCGCCTTCCAGCATCAGGCGGATCATAGCCAGCGAGATATCCCGCGTGTCATGGCCTCCGATCGCCTCGATAATGTCGCCGTCATTCAGGTTCGCCTTATCGGCCGGGCTTCCCGGAACCACCGAAACCACCGTCGCATAGCCCCAGCGCTTTGAGATATTGATCCCGACCTGCGCCTTGTCGCCCTTGTCCGCCTTGAAGGTCTTATAGTCGTCCGCCGTCAGATAACTCGAATCCGAGTCCAGGGACTCCAGCAGGCCGCGCAGCGCGCCATTCGTCACCGCGGGGATGCTCGGCTCCTCCACATAATCCGTCTGGATATGCCGCAGCACCTCGCTGTACACGTTGATCTGCCGGTAGGCTCCGTCCTGGTCGTCGGTCGCCGCGCTGACTCCGCTCGAGTTCACGCCAAGAAACACGGTCAGCACCAGCACCACCGAAACGGCCAACAGAAGGATCTTCGAAATCTTCGGCATAGGAACAGCACTCTCCAGAGCGGCAAAAGCCACCCAACAGGCGTTAGACGAACCACACTAGCGAAATGATACTCTCGCGGGAACTTCCGCGATAGTTGCCCGCAGAGCAGGCCCCGATCTTTATAACCAACGGGTTTCCCAGTAACCTACGGGAATTTTCCCGTAGGTTTACCCCTCGCATATACTCAAGGAGTCCGTAAAAGGACCGGAAATAAAGCATTTCGCCTGTGAAGAGATGTTCATGGTGGCGGTGGACAGAATCGAACTGTCGACCTACGGGTTATGAGTCCGTCGCTCTAACCATCTGAGCTACACCGCCGATGTGTGAAGGCTGCTTCCGGTTCTGGGAGAACCCTCGCGGGCAGAGGAGAATCGCCGCGTCACAGCTAAGATCCATCATACTTGATTCCAGCCATGCGGAAAAGTCCGGCGCGGATGCCGCGAAGCGCGTCCTCGGAGTGATCCCCGCACGGCTTGCCTCCACCCGTCTTCCCCGCAAGATCCTTCGCGCCATCGCCGGACGCCCCATGCTCGCCTGGGTGTGGGACGCGGCACGCGCCTGCCCGCAACTCGACGACCTTCTCGTCGCCACCGACTCCGAGGAGATCGTCGCACTCTGCCGCGAAAACGGCTGGCCCTGCCAGCTCACCTCACCCGACCTCCCCAGCGGAACCGACCGCGTCCACGCCGTCTCGCAGCTCGTCGAGGCCGATATCTACGTCAACATTCAAGGTGACGAACCCCTTCTGAAGCCCGAACACCTGACCGCCCTGCTGAAGCCCTTCGAGAAGCCGCAGGTCGAGGTCTCGACCCTCAAGGTCCTCTGCACACCTGAAAATATCCACAACCCCAACGCGGTCAAGGTGGTCACCGCCTCCGACGGACGCGCCCTCTACTTCTCCCGAGCCACCATCCCCTACAATCGCGACGGCAACCCCGCGCAGTACTGGAAGCACATCGGACTCTACGCCTACCGCAAGGCCGCGCTCCAGCACTTCCCGTCGCTTCCGGCCAGCACCCTCGAACACACCGAGCGGCTGGAGCAGCTACGCTTCCTCGAAAACGGCGTCAGCCTCTACGTCGAGCCCACCCCCTTCGACACCATCGGGGTCGACACCGAAGAAGACCTCCTCACCGTGGAAGCCCTGCTAACCCGCTAAATCCAAACCACCACAAAATCGGCGTACCCACCAAAAATCGGGCACTCACCAAAATCGGGTGCCCCACATCTAGCAGCTTTACCGCCAGATGTGGGTTTGCAGGATACCAGTGGCTCCCCATCCCCTGAGAACTTGTCATTCCGTAGCGCAGCGAAGGAGTCTGCTCTGTTTTTCCGAGCCACCAAGACCGGGTGCCCCATCCTTTGCGGCTTTATCGCAAAGGGTGGGATGAATCCCGCTTATACCACCCAAATCGAGTGCCCCACCTCTGATGGTTTCATCGTCAGATGTGGGTTTGCAGGATGCCAGTAACTTCCCTACTCCGCCTGAAACTCCAACTCCAGCACATCGCCGCCGACCTTCGCCGAAACCGCCGTCAACGACCTCACAGCCCAGTCCGCCTCGTGCAGTTCCTCCAGCGTGTGCGTGCCGATCACCCCCAGCACCCGCGCACCCGCGGCCTTACCCGCGCCAATCCCCGACGGAGCATCCTCAATCACCACGCAATCCTGCGGGCGAAACCCCAGCAACTCCGCGCCCTTGCGATACGGCTCCGGGTCCGGCTTACCGCGCTGCACATCATCCGCCGAGACGATCCTCTCCGGCACCGGCAAACCAGCCACTTCGAGCCTTCCCAGCATCAGCCTCCGCGTCGCCGAGGTCACAATCGTCCAACGGTCCGCCGGAAGACTCTCCAGCAACTCCCGCGCCCCCGGCAGCACCACCAGGTCCGCCGTATCCTCAAGCTCCAGGTCTTCGATCTCCCGCAGCCCCACCTGCGGGTCGATATCGGGCCGAAGGGTTTTGATAATCTCAATCGCCCTCATCCCATGCGGAATCACATAGTTCTCCGCATCCGGAACCTCGTACTTCTTCGCCCAGGTCCGCCAGCTTCGCACGACAGAACCGATCGAGCTGATCAGCACCCCATCCATATCGAACAGCAGCCCCTGCGCCTCGATCCGTACCAGTTCGCTCAAGCCGTCGCTCCCTTCAGAACGAAAACCTGCGCCGCCTCAAGCACCTTCGCGACCGACTCCTTCGAGCAGCTCTCGCAGTACACCCGCAGCAGAGGCTCCGTCCCCGAGGCCCGCAGCAGCAGCCACGTCTCCGCGGCGTTCGGCTTGCCCACGGCCTCCGGGTTGTCGAGGAAGAACTTGATCCCGTCCAGCGTCTCCATCCGCAGCACCTTCATGCCCGCGAACTCCTCCACGCCAGCCTTCGCCCGCGCAATCGCCGACTGCTTCACCTCTTCGGCGATGTGCATATCCACGCGCCCATACTCATGCACGCCAAACTCCGCCTGCAGCGCGGCCACCAGCTCGCCGAGCGTCTTCTTCTCATCGGCCATCACGTTGGCCAGCAGCAGCGAGTTCAGCATCCCATCGCGCTCCGGCAGATGCTTGCTGATACCCACGCCACCCGACTCTTCGCCGCCAATCAGAATTTCTTTTTCCAGCATCAGATCGACAACATACTTGAAGCCGATCCCGTGCTCGTTCAGCTTGCGGCCATACTTCGCCGCAATGCGGTCGATCATCTTGGTCGTGTTGAAGGCACGCGTCACCTCGCCCGGCCAGTGTTTGCGCTCCAGCAGCCACCACAGCAGGACCGAAAAAATCCTGTGCGCGTCCACGACGTTGCCATGCTCGTCCACCGCGCCGATGCGGTCGGCATCTCCGTCGGTAATCAGGCCCGCATCGCACTTCTCCGCGACGACAGCCGCCTGCGTAGCCTTGATGTGCGGCAAAATCGGCTCAGGGTTGATCCCCGGAAACGCCGGGTTGATCTCATTGCGAATCTCCACAAACGGAACGCCCGCCCGCTCGAAGATCCCCGCCACCACACCGCGCCCCGCGCCATACATCACGTCGATCAGGAACTTATACCCGCTGGCCTTGATCGCCTTCAGGTCGACAAACTTTTCAAGCGCCGCGATGTAATCCGGGGCAAAATCAACCTCTTCGATGACGGCAGCCTCTGCCGCCTGCGGAACCGGCTTCAGCAGATAGCTCTCAATCGAGGTCATGATCGAGGGCTTGCCCGACCCGCCATACGTCGCCTTGTACTTCACGCCGTTCCACTCGGCTGGATTGTGGCTCGACGTAATCATCACGCCGCCCGCGGCCTTCCGCTCGCGCACCGCATACGAAAGCGCGGGCGTGGGAGTAATTCCCTTCGCCAGAAACACCGGAATCCCCGCCTTCGCCAGAACCTCCGCCGCGACCACCGCGAACGAGTGCGACCCGAAGCGCGTATCCCACCCGATGCAGACGCCCGCCTTCACGTCCTCATGTTCGAGCACATAGTTCGCAATCGCCGCTGCCGCGACCCGAACATTGGCATAGGTAAAATCATCGGCGATTACGCCGCGCCAGCCATCCGTCCCAAACTTCACTACCGTCGTCTCTGCCATAAATTCCGCGAGTCGTCTCCGCAACTGTGTTTTTTGAAGCCCGTCTTGAAAGGCTGTTTTGAAATCCCATGAGATAGCGCGATGGAAGCCCCGTGCCCGCTTCCACCGCGCCGCAGTCGTTAGACCAGATTCTCGTGCCCCGCCAGCTTCAGCTCAGCCACTACCTTGCCGACATCCTGCGAACGCTCGCGAGTCGTAATCAGCAGAGCGTCCTCCGTCTCCACTACGACCAGATCGCTCACCCCGACCAGAGCCACCGCCTTGCCCGGAGCATAAATATAGTTGCCATGCGCGTCGATGTTCACGCACGCCCGGTCCGTCTTGTCGAAGATGTTCCTCAGCGCCAGATCCTCCGGGCAGCAGTCCGCCACGTGCTCATGCAGCGCCGACCAGCACCCCAGGTCGTTCCAGCAGAAGTCTCCCGGCAGGCAATAAATCTCCGAAGCCCCCTCGCCCTTCGCCGACCTCGGCTCCAACACAGCGTAGTCGATGGAGATGCTCTCGCACAGCGGATAGACCTCCTCAAAGACCTTCGCAAACCCAGGCGTCCCATAGGCTGCGGCAATCTTCTCCATCTGCACCGCCAGCTCCGGGCAGTGCTCGCGGATCGCCCCCGTCAGCGTCTTCACGCTCCACAGAAACATGCCGCTGTTCCACGCATAGGTCCCTGAAGCCACAAAAACCTCGGCCAGCGCCTTGTGCGGCTTTTCGGTAAACCGCTTCACATGATGGACCGGAATACCATCGATGGTCTCGACCTCGCCACCCTGCTCGATGTATCCGTAGCCTGTCTCGGCCTTCGTGGCAGGAACCCCGAGCACGACGATCTTCTCGCCGCTCGCGGCCAGCTTCACCCCGGCCCTGACGACCTCGGCAAACCTCTTCGTATCCTTGATGACATGATCCGAAGGGAAGATGCCGATGACGGTCTCCGGCTCGGTCTTCTCCAGCAGAAACGCAGCCAAAGCGCATGCCGGAGCGGTATTTCTCGCCGTCGGCTCGCTCAGGATGTGCTCCTGGCTCAGACCGGGAAGCTGTAGAACGATCTCGTCTCGCAAAAGATCGTTCGTCACCACCCAGATATCCTCAGCCGAGGCGACCGGCAATAGCCGGTCCACCGTCTGCTGAATCATCGTTCGCTCTCCGTCGAGAGCCAGAACCTGCTTCGCTCGTGACTTGCGGCTCCGCGGCCAGAACCGCGTGCCACTGCCACCCGCAAGAATCACCGGTGCGAAACGAAGCTTCGTTTCCCCGGACTGACCTTCAGCATAGCCCATGTTTTTTTATCCCAAGGGAAAGGACCGCACCGGTTTCCCAAATGCGGCCCTCTCCTGAAAATTACTCTCTAACCAAGCGAGGCAAAGTACTCCCGCATTCTCTTGACGCCCTCATCCACTACATCGTGCGAAACCGCATACGACAACCGGATATGCTCCTTCGTACCGAAGGCCTCACCCGGAACCACCACCACATGCGCCTCGCTCAGCAGCTTCGCCGCAAGGTCTGTCGCGGAGGTAATTCCGCCCTTGCCGATGAAGTTCTTCACGTTCGGATAAACGTAAAACGCCCCTTCCGGAACCGTGCAGGTCAGCCCCGGAATGGTCTTGAAACCTTCCAATACGCGGTCGCGCAGCTTGATGTAGTCAGCCCGCATCTCCGCCACACACTCCTGCGATCCGCTGACAGCAGCAATCGAAGCCCGCTGCACCATGCTCGCCGTGTTCGACGTGCTCTGCGACTGCAGCTTGCTCATCGCAGCGATCACCGCCTTCGGTCCCAGCGCAAAACCAGCGCGCCAGCCCGTCATCGCATAGGTCTTCGACAGCGACCCGAGCACGACCACATGCTCCTTACAATCCTTGAAGCTGCCGCCCGAGACGATCTTGCCCGTGAAGTTCAGGTAGACATAGCACTCATCCAGCAGCACGAAAATCCCGCGCTGGTGCGCCAGCCGCACGATAGCCTCAAGATCCTCCGGCGAAACCACCGCGCCCGAGGGATTCGACGGCGTGTTCAGAATGATCGCCTTGGTCTTCGGCGTAATCGCCGCCTCGATCATCTTCGCAGTCACGCGAAAGTTCTCCGCCTCGTTCGTCTCGACGGGAACCACGATGCCGCCCGCGTACTGAATGATGTCCTTGAACGAAACCCAGTAAGGAACCGGCAGGATCACCTCATCGCCGTGATCGACCAGCACCTGCACCGCGTTGAACAGCGCCAGCTTACCGCCGGTCGTGAAGACGCACTCCTCCGGAGCATAGTCCGAGCCGAAGTCCGCCGCGTGACGATCAACGATTGCCTTGCGAACCTCGGGAATGCCAGCGACGTTCGTATAACGGGTGAAGTTCTTCTCAATGGCCTCGATCGCCGCGTCCTTGATGTGGCGCGGAGTTGCGAAGTGCGGTTCACCTGCACCGAAGTCCGCCAGGTCTACGCCCTCAGACTTCAGCTTCAGCGCCGCAGCGGTGATAGCCATCGTTGCAGAAACTTCAATGCGGCCAATCCGGTCCGCAAAAATCTTGGTTGCCGTCGCTGTGCTCATACCTCTAGTGTGTCAGATTTGCCCACCGAGATAAAGCGGCAGCCGGTTTTCGGCGGTGGATCGACTTGAATCCACCCTTATTTGAATAGACGGCAAATCTGAATCTACATAGCGAAAAGCGCGTTTCTCGTTACCGATATGCTTAACCTTAGGCACACCGGCGCACCTTCAAGAATCTGAGCGATGAGTGGTCAGTTCGACCGGGGGGGCATGTAGCCGGCAAGGCGAAAGGAAGTGGATGAAGTTAGGCGAGGTAAGAAGCGAAGTGCTGGCGGGTCTAACCGCGGCACTGTCTCTGGTGCCCGAGGTTGTAGGCTTCGCCCTGGTAGCGCACGTGAATCCGCTGACCGGGCTCTATGCAGCATTCATCATCTGTCTGGTCGCAGCCATATGGGGTGGACGCCCCGGAATGATCTCCGGTGCTGCTGGGTCCATGGCGGTTGTCTCCGCGGGATTGGTGGTCCAGCATGGAGTCGAATACCTCTTCGCCACTATCGTCCTCACTGGAATTCTCCAGATGATGTTCGCCTGGTTCCGGCTTGGCAAGTTGATCCGCATGGTCCCGCATCCAGTGATGCTGGGCTTTGTCAATGGGCTGGCGATCATCATCGCATCCGCTCAGTTGCAGCATTTCCGCATCCACACGGCGCAGGGGACCGAGATGTGGATGGCCCCGGCCAAACTGCTCACCATGCTGGGGCTTGTCGCGGTGACGGTGCTGGTTACCGTGCTGCTGCCGAAGTTAACGAAGGCCGTTCCTTCAGCGCTTGCCGGTATTCTTGCCGCAACAGTGGCCGCTCTGGCGTTTGGAATCAAGACGCGCACTGTCGGCGATCTCGCCTCGATTCACGGCGCACTGCCACGCTTCCATGTTCCCCAGATTCCTTACAGCTTAGAGACTCTGCGCATCATCCTGCCGTATGCCCTGATATTGGCCGTGATTGGGCTCGTCGAGACCCTCCTCACGCTGAACCTGATTGACGAAATCACCGATACACATGGGCGACCGAACAAAGAGGCCATGGCACAGGGTGTGGGCAACTTCATCGGTGCGCTCTTCGGTGGCATGGGTGGGTGTGCCATGATCGGGCAAAGCATGATCAACCTGAACGCCGGGGGGAGGCGCCGACTATCGGGCATTGCTTCCGGGAGCTTTCTGCTGTCTTTTATCCTTGTGGGATCAAAACTGATTGAAAAGATTCCGCTTGCGGCTTTGGTAGGCGTTATGTTCGTCGTGGCCGCGGAGACTTTCAACTGGAAGAGCCTTCGGAGCATGGCCAGGGTCCCGAAACACGACACCATGGTCATGCTTGTTGTAACCCTGGTTACGGTGTTGACCAACCTCGCCGTCGCAGTCGTCACTGGAATCGTGATCGCGGCGCTTGTCTTTGCCTGGGATCACGCACAACAACTGGAGGTAGAAATCACGGAGTCTGAGGAGAGCAAAACGTACTGCTTGCATGGCAGTCTCTTCTTCGCCTCCGCGACCCAGTTCACGCGATTCTTCACTCCAAAGGAAGACCCGGCGGATGTTTATCTCAAGTTCGATCATGCACGGATTATGGACTCCTCTGCGCTGGAAGCCATAGAAACCTTGGCGGGACGCTACCGCGATCTTGGGAAAGTTCTCCATGTGAGGGGGCTGAGCGAAAACTGCGACATGCTCTTGCGGCGGAAGGACGGCAACGTAACGATGCTTCCTATCGAGGAACCAGAGGCAGCTTAGGAACTTGCTGTCAAAAGCAAGGAATGGCAGAAGATGCTCGCGCAATATGCATGGAACGTCTTCTGCCGCTCGGTACCAATAAGTCAGCTTGTCGTCCGTAATGTTTTACGGACGACAAGCGCATTTACTTACCGCAAGACCCCGGCAATCAATTCCAAATACATCTTCCACTGAAGCTCACGACGCAAATCCGCGTATATAGGGGGTATTCGGAGGCCGCGGGCCCGATTCAAAGAGCGGTCCGTGCGTCGAGCGATATTTCATGTTCATGTACGGAGTCTCGACGCGGCGCCCGACGGCCGAGTAACGGCCATTCTCCCAGTTCGAGTCCATGTAGTGGTTCACAATCCCGGTCGATAGAAGCAGCCGCTCCGCATTGAACGGCTCCTTTCTCGTCAGCATCATCTCCGTGATCCAGTGCTCGTGGCCGTTCGCCGCGTGATACTGCGAGATAGGGCCAGGCCAGCCAAGCATCGAGATGATGGTCGGGTCCTTCTGCCCTTCGATTTCGCCCGCATAGGTCCACCCCACCCCCGCACCCGAAATCACCGCCGCATTGGTCCCGTCGTTATACTCCACGATGCAGACATTCGGGCGCGGCCCCTCCTGAAAGTGTCCCTGCTTCAGGTCAAAATTCTTTCGCACGGCTTCCAGCAGGTTGTTGGCCCAGGGAGTACTCTCGACCCACTTCCACGTCTCAGGCCCCCGAATGGACTGCACCGACTTGACGCCCGTCTCACCACCCTTGCGGCGGTCGTGGAATGCCTGAAGCACATCGACACAATGGAAGATGGCTCCCTCATCCGCGGTGCCTCCAACCACGATCGAGTTCTTGATCGGCGTATCGGTGGCGATCTCGACCTCGGGCTTGCGGAAGTAAGCCGGAATGGAGGACCCCCCGGTCAGGGGAAAGTCCAGCTCGCGGGATTTATCGAACATCCACTTGGCATCGTCCCAGTTGTAAGAGAGGTGCTTGTCATTAAACACAGGAACCGAGCGCTTGCTCTGCTCAAAAACCTTCATCACCTGCTGGTAGATCCACCAGCGCGGCAAGAGCCAGTGCCCCTTCAGATCGGTCGGATAGTTCCCATGTTCTGCGACGATGACCACACCGTCGACATCAAGATCCTTCCCACCCAGCGTGACAGCTTCCCCGACTGTTTTGAAGATAGGAATATTCTTCGCTTTGCATACCTTCTGAGCCAGCAGGCTCGTATCGAACTGATGGACATAAACCGACACCACATCCACCCGCGAAGGAGTGTGGGCGCCCTTCCACCAATAACCGTCGATCAGCTTGTTTACGATCCAGTCCGCGTGTGAAGTAGGAAGCCCCCAATAGCTGACAAGACAGGCAATACGTGGCCGCTTTTGCGTAGTCTGCGCGCCAGCATTGGGCGTGATCCCGGTCATAGCCGCCAGACCGGCCATCCCGGCCATTCCCAGCATTTCGCGCCGGGTGAAGAGAGAGTTCAATTCCATCGTTTCAGTGATTGGCGAGGAACCTGTCACCCCGCCTGCAATTTCGAGTTGCTTCTCTTTCATAACGGTTATTCGATCCTGTCGATACAGATTTAATTTCTTACAAAGAAATGCGGCAACCTGCTCTTCTAAGTCTGGTCGGTGTTTGTCATCGTACTACTATCCCCACACCGCGCGACTCTAAATGTAATGGAGGCCTACAACTGGATTGTGCGGAGGTTCACTTTGCGTTTGATCTCGTCTGTTCTGCTTTGTCCGTACGAGGAGGAGGCACCTGCCCCTCGGCCCTGAGCGCGTTATCGACCATGTCGAACACAAACTCGATAGGCACCGCACCTTCGAACTTGGCGCCATTCACAAAGACTGTGGGAGTAGTCGAAACTCCTAAACTGCTCGCAATAGCCACACTTTGTTGCTCTGGAGTAGGGTCCTGTTTTTCGATACACGATTTCAGTTTCTCTTCGTCGACATGGAAGCGATGACCCTCTTCCGTAGCCTCCGTGTCGATCTCATGCTCAGCGACAGCCAGCTTACGTTCACTTCCGCCATACTCTGAGGAGTGTTCATGAATCCTGTCTACGGCGGCCCAATATGCGGCGGGATTTTCCCGACCAAGACAGTCTGTATCGATGGCCGCACGCATCGCCCACGGATGCCCCTCACTGGGAATGTTCTGATAAACGATCCTCACCTGGTCCTTATAGTGGTCCGTCAGCGCGGGAAATAGTTCCTTGTGCAGTCGCGCGCAATACGGGCATTCAAGGTCATCGAAACTGACAATCAGAACGGGCGCTGTCACAGGTCCGCCCCGAGAAGGTCTTCCTTCATGTGGAATCTTTGGGCGAGGATCGGCAGCAATGTCATAGGTTGTGAACTGTGCGAGCCGAGAGCCATCCTTCGAAATAAGAAGGGAGACATCGCCGCTCGCCCCGCTCATCGCGCTGACAAAGTGAGCAGAAAGCTTATCGAACCCGGGAAGTTCACTCGGGCCTTCTACATTGAAAGACAAGCTCGAAGCCGGAGGAAACTCTACCTTCGAACGAAGTAATGCTTCAACACGTTGTCGCACCACCGGAGACAACTCTGTCGATGGACTTTGGGCCATAAGACCAGAGCCGCTCACGAGTGATAGCAACCATAAACAAAGCAAAGACTTTTTGATGCAATGCAAAGCAACCCCCGATCCCACCAATCTTAGCCGTTCCATCCGGGCTGGAGGCAGGAAATCGGCTTATATTTACTGGCCTACAAACACCGAAGGATCACAACTGTCGACGTATGCTGGTATGCACATGAAACTCCTCGCCGCCGCACTCATCATGCTCGCCGTCCCCAGCTTCGCCCAGCAAGCCACCGCCTGGCGCTTCGATAACTTGACCAAAATCGGTGATGCCCAGGTCAGCACCGTCGGCAAGCCACAGGTCGTGGACACCCCCATCGGCAAGGCCATCCATTTTGAAGGCCACGGAAACACCCACAGCAGCGACCCCGAAAGCGGCAACCCCACCGGCGATGCGCTTTATCTCAACGCCGCCCCGCTCTCCGGCGACACGACCTACACCCTCGAAGTCCTCTTCCGCCCCTCGTCGAAGGGCGCGCCCGCACAGCGCTTCTTCCATCTGCAAGACAACCACTCCGAATCCCGCCGCATGTTCGAGATCCGCATCCGCAACAACCAGTGGTGCCTCGATACCGTCGGCATCGACATCCATCACGGCGTCGAGCAGCATGGAGTCACCCTGGCCTGCGACGCCGCGCATCTCCATCCACTCGACCGCTGGTACGTCGCGACCGCAACCTACGACGGCAAAACCCTCCGCGGATACATCGACGGCAAACTGCAAGGCGAAATCGCCGTCATCCTGGAGCCGCTCCCGCCCGGCACCACGTCCGTCGGCACCCGCATCGACAAGCGCGACTTCTTCACCGGCGATGTTCACTCAGCACGCTTCACCCCCAGCGTCCTCCCGCCAGCAAACTTTTTGAAAGTCCCCGACGCAGCCAAACAATAGCCCAAAACACATATTCCAGCCGACAACCGCTGACCAAACATCCAGCAGTTCATCCGATGATGACGACAAGGACGTTTGTCGGGAGTAACCCTGTCAAATGTTAGAAGCATCAGGTCTCTGCCATTGGCTGTGGTGGTTCCAGAGATCGCGAACTGAGCCCAAGCATAGTTCAATACAGGGAGAGGACGACAATGAGCAAGAGAGCCAGAAAATCGTCACGCCGGATCATAGTATGTGCATTCCTGATGCTTGCGGCTGGAATGCCTGCGTACTGCCAGGGATCGGCTATTCTCGCGGGCGGGCTCATAGACCCGGCCACCGGACAGCTAACAGCGGACCAGACGATCCTTGTTGACGGCGGGAAGATCACAGCGATTGGAAGAAAGCTGCCCATCCCCAAAGGGGCGAAGGTCATTGACCTTAGTAATGACACGGTCCTCCCCGGCCTGATGGATGCGCACACCCATCTTTGTGCAAACGTTGATGCGAAATGGGATCTGGGTGACTTCTGGATCATGGCAATGCAGCGACGCCCCGGATACCGCGCTCTGCTGGGTGCTGCGAACGCCCGAGAAATGCTGCAATCCGGATTCACAACCGTTCGAGACGTCGGCAACTCAGGAGATTACCTCGATGTGGACCTGAAGAAATCGATCGAAGAGGGGCTGATCCCAGGGCCAACCATCGTTCCTGCAGGCCGGATCATTACTCCCTATGGAGGACAGTTCTGGGATCATCCCGCGAAGCCGGAGACATTAGACAATCCCGAGTACCTAGTGGCCGATTCGAAGGATGAGCTGAGGAAGGCCATCCGCCAGAACATCTACTGGGGATCGCAAGTGATAAAGATCGTAGTGGATGGACAACGTTACCAATATGATGCCGAGGATGTGAGCTTCATCGTTAGTGAAGCTCATGCTGCTGGCGTAAAAGTAGCAGCACATGCTCAGACGGAAAAGGGTGCGAGGGTAGCTCTGGAAGGTGGCGTCGATTCCATTGAACATGGCTGGAGAATGACCGACAATGATTTAGCTTTGGCGAAGTCGAAGGGCATAGTGCTTGTGAGCACCACCTTCACCATTTCGGAATTGATTGCGGACGGAATGGAACCGGACGCCGCAAAGCGAACTCATGACAGATACGTAGAGCGGTTACGGAAGGCATACGAAATAGGTGTCCGGGTAGTTTTCGGAACCGACCTCATGTCCGTAGTGCCCGGACAAACACGAGGGGAATCCGCACTCGATTACGTGGACAGTTTCACGGAGGCCGGTGTCAGTGGAGCCGACATCATTAGAGCGATGACGCTCGATGCAGCGCAGCTCCTGGGAGTAGAAAAGAAGCATGGGCTGTTGAAGAAGGGCATGGATGCCGACATAGTCGCAGTTACGGGAAACCCTCTCAAGGACCCCTCTTCATTGAAAAAAGTCGTTTTTGTCATGAAGGGTGGCGAGGTGTACAGGAAGCCTTAGCCACAAGCGACACTTCGCAGGCCGAAACCCTCTCACGTTGTATACATAATTTGCTCTGACAAGTCGGATTGTCACACATGATGGCCAGTCCGGCGACCGCCCTCGCCACACCCCTCACCCAGCCGTCTTCACCTTCAGCCTTTCCACCACCATCGGCGGAACCAGCGAACTCACATCCCCCCCCAGCTGAAACACGCTCTTGATCAGCCGCGAGCTGACATACGTGTACTTCTCCGCGGGCATCATGAACAGCGTCTCCAGCTCCGGGTCCAGCTTGCGATTCATCATCGCCATCTGAAACTCGTACTCATAGTCCGAGATCGCCCGAATCCCCCGCAGCACCGCCTTCGCCTCCTGCTGACGGCAAAAATCCACCAGTAGCCCATCGAAGGTCGCCACCGTCACATTGCCGAACTCCGCGGTCGCCTCCGTAATCATCTCCACCCGCTCGTCCACCGAAAACAGCGGCGACTTCTCCGAGTTGCGCAGGATGGCCACCACCAGCTCATCCACAATCTTCGAGCCCCGGGCGATCAGGTCGAGATGTCCATTCGTCAGCGGGTCAAACGTCCCCGGATAGATTGCTTTTACCGTATGCATTCCAAAGCAGCATACCCTTTCCGGACAAAAATATCTGTCCCCTCTGTAATCCTTCTCCTGCGGCCTCCCGTCTGTTCTGGTATCCGGCAAGCGGAAGAAACAGCCCCGCCGCCGCAGGAAACGCATGTTGACCGAAGCCATCGCCACCAATCTTCTTCGAGAAACGCCACCCGCCGAGGCTCTCCCAACGCCCTTCGACGACCTCGCCGCCGTCGTCGCGACGCACCGGCCCCGCATCTTCCGCTTCCTGCTCGCCTCTCTCCGCGACACCGACCTCGCCGAAACCCTCACGCAGGAGACCTTCCTCCGCGCCTGGAACTCCCGCTCCTCCTTCCGCGGCGACTGCTCCGTGGTCACCTGGCTCACCCGCATCGCCCTCAACCTGGTCCGCGACCACACCCGCACCAACCGTTTCCGCTTCTGGAAGCGCGTCTCCGCGCAGGCCGTCGACCCCTCCGAGATCGCCGCTTTCCTCCCCCACCCCGACTCCCCGGCGGACTCCCGCCTGATCGCCACCGAGCAGGTCACCCGTCTCTGGCAGGCCGCCTCCCTGCTCTCGCCGCGCCAGCGCACCGTCTTCCTGCTCCGCTTCGTCGAGGAGATGGACCTCTCCGAGATCTCCACCGTCACCGGCATTCCCCTGAACACCGTCAAAAGCCATCTCTACCGCGCTCTCGCCCACCTGCGCGAGCGCCTCAGCGAGCCGGATCAATCCGGCAAAGCGCACAAAGCTGATAAATCCACGAGGAGCTCCCGATGAACCTCAAAACTCCACACCTCACTCACGAGCAGCTCTGCGACCTTCTTCTCGACCCGTCGCAGCCCTCTGCTCCAACAGAGCTATCCAGCCCAGCCGAGCACCTCCGCGACTGCCCCCTCTGCGCCGCCGAGTTTGCCTCCCTCCGCGACGGGCTCCACAACCTCCGCGACGCGACGCGCACCTGGGCCAGCCACGCCATGCTCAACCGCTCCTGGTCGCCAGCCCCGGTCGTTGCCGCGCCACGCCGCCTCTTCGAGCGGCAGCTCCTGTGGGCCTCGGCTGTGCTGGTCTTCGCAGCCGCCATCCCGCTCTCTCTCCACTACCGCCAGCCACGCCCCCAGCCCCTGGCTACAGCAGCCCTGACCACACAATCCAGCCAGAACAACCAGCTCGGCGACGAGGCCCTGCTCGAAGAGATCGACCAGACCCTCTCCTCCGCCGTCCCAACCCCCATGCAACCGCTCGCCGACCCTACCGCCGGCCAGTCGAGCCAGACCAGCTCCACCAGGAAGAACTGACATGACCCGCAACCTTACCCTTGCTTCCATTGCTCTCCTGTGCGCCTCCGTTGCCCCCTTTGCTTCGGCACAGCAGCCCTCTCCTTCCGCTCTTCCCAAGCCCCCGCAGGGAGACAGGCCCCACGGCGATGCCTTCCACGGAGGCCCGGGAGGCCCCGCAGGAATGCGCCCCGAGTTCCGCCTCGGGCCTCCCGGAATGTGGTGGAAGAACCCCGACCTCATTCAGAAGCTCGCGCTCACCGCAGACCAGCAGAAGCGCATGGACGATATCTTCCAGCAGAGCCGCCTGCAGCTGATCGACCTCAAGGCCAACATCGAAAAGCAGGAGGTCTTGCTCGAGCCCATGCTCTCCACCGACCAGCCCGACACCGGCAAGGTCCTCTCCCAGATCGACCACATCGCCTCGGCCCGCGCCGAGCTTGAGAAGGCGAACGCCCGTATGCTCCTCGGCATCCGCGGCGTCCTCACCGCCGATCAGTGGACGAAGCTGAAGACCGAACAGCGCGAGAACATGCGTTTCCTCTTCCGCAAAGGCCCTGGAGGCCCGGACGGCCCCGGAGGTCCACGCGGCCCCAAAGGACCAAACCAGGACGGACACCCCGGAGGCCCCGGCCAGGCCTTCCTTCACGAACCCTCGGGCGACCTCTAGCCTTCTTCTGAAAACTCTTTCGGAGGAAAAAGGGGGTGCCCCATATCTGACAGTCTCATCGTCAGATGTGGGTTTGCAGGATATTCGATGTGGGTTTGCAGGATATTCGATGTGGGTTTGCAGGATGACCGCTGACGATTTCGCAGGATGACCGGGTGCCCCATCCTTCGCAGTCTCACCGCGAAGGGTGGGATGCATAACGCTCGCACCGGAAGAGACAGAACCACCCCAATTTCCCCTCTCCGGTCAGGAACGAGGGCACGGTCGAGCCGTAAGCCTCCACCTCGACAACCTCAGTCCGTAACACTCCCGGAGACAGAAAGGCCGCTCATCCTTACGATGAGCGGCCTCACTTTTCTGCACTCACAAATAAGCTACGACGAACGCCGGCCCTTCACGGCCTCGGTCGCCACAGCGGCTCCATTGGCCGGGATCTCAGGAACCTCGGCGGCGCTGCTCGCCGCGCCGATGCCAAGCTTCTTGCGAAGCTCCGCGTCGATGCGGGCAAAGGTGTCCTTGTTCTCCTTCAGGAAGCCGCGAACATTCTCGCGTCCCTGCCCGATACGCTCACCGGAGTAGCTGTACCAGGCTCCGCTCTTCTCCACGATGTTGTTCAGCACCGCAAGGTCCAGCACATCGCCCTCGCGCGAGATTCCCTCGCCGTACAGGATGTCGAACTCCGCGTCGCGGAACGGCGCAGCCACCTTGTTCTTGACGATCTTAACCTTGGTGCGCGATCCGGTGACGACATCGCCTTCCTTCACCGCTCCGATGCGGCGAATGTCGATACGCACCGACGAATAAAACTTCAGAGCGCGTCCGCCGGTCGTCGTCTCCGGGTTGCCGAACATGACGCCAATCTTTTCGCGAATCTGGTTGATGAAGATCAGGCAGGTGCGCGACTTGGCGACCGTTCCAGTCAGCTTGCGCAGCGCCTGCGACATCAGGCGAGCCTGCAATCCGACGTGCGAATCGCCCATCTCACCGTCGATTTCGGCCTTCGGCACCAGCGCCGCGACCGAGTCGACCACCAGCACATCGATGGCTCCCGACTTCACCAGGGCGTCCACAATCTCCAGCGCCTGCTCGCCATAGTCCGGCTGCGAAACTAGCAGGTTATCCGTGTCCACGCCCAGCTTCTTGGCGTAGGCCGGATCGAGCGCATGCTCGGCGTCCACGAAGGCCGCGAGTCCGCCCGCCTTCTGAGCCTCGGCGATGATCTGAAGGGTGATGGTCGTCTTACCCGAAGACTCAGGTCCGAAGATCTCCACGACGCGCCCACGCGGAACGCCGCCGACTCCCAGCGCCGCATCGAACGAGATGGAGCCGGTGGGAATGACCGAGATCGGGACAATCGCCTCCTTCGCTCCAAGCCTCATGATGGAGCCCTTGCCGAACTGCTTTTCCAGCTGCGAGAGCGCTGTCTCTATTGCTTTGCTGCGGTCATCTGCCACGGACGAATTCTCCTCAGGGTAGGGTCAAATCGGATTCTAGCAGTTAAAACTTAAAAGGCAAATAAAAAGCGAAGCAATGCTGCTTCATTTTTGGTAAGCATTCGGTCGATAGCGCCACCAAAGCCAGAAAAAGAACCCAATCTGAGCAAATCTAAAGGCAAACGCAAACGGAGCGATAAACCCCAGCACATGGTTTGAACGGTAGAGTTCAATCACATTAATAATTGCGCTGGGGGTCTGAAGAACACCGATCAGAGCTATAGCGAACCATCCCCATCTCAAATATCTCCAAACAGGATGAGTGGGCGAAAAAAAGTCCATCGCAATATTCCCTTTGGCCAAGCTACCTCTTCAGCAAATCCACCGGCACATTCACATCCTCAATCCGGAAGTGCTTCGCCAGCGCCGGATGCCTCTCCGCGACGGCCCTGTACATCTCCCAAGCCACGCGCCGGTAGCTGAAGTGCCCCGCCACTCCCGACCGCAGCTCGGCAATATAAAGCGCCTCAGCAAAGTCCATCTTGAACAGCGAGCGGCACCTCGTACCCAGCGGCAGCACATACTGCGCCGACTGCGGAGCCTCCGGCGCTCCCGAATCCCGCAACGCGCGATACGCCGCCAGCGAAGCATCCATCGCGGCCTTGTACTCGGCCTCGATCCCAGCCTCAGCCAGCGTCGGCTGACCGGGGCAGACCGGCTCCTCGTACCCGTGCGCGTCCGTGAACGACTGCAACAGCTGCACGCAGCGCCGATGCCGATGCATATCGCGGAAGCCGCCAATATCCATCAAAATATCGAACCGGAAGCCCTGCCCCGCACTAAAGGCCCGCAGCAGCTCATCGTGCCGTCCGCGATGCTTCGTCCCCAGAGCGATCAGCTCATCCCGCCGCGCCTCCGAGAGCGCCGCCACATTCGCCCTTAGCTGACGATACGAATAGTGGCAGTTGGGATAAAGCAGCGAGGTCGCCAGCTCCACCTCCAGCGCCTCCGAATCATCCACCAGGTCGACCACCGGGGCGGGCTCGATCGCCTGTCCCGCCATCAGCTCCGCAGCAGCGGCAGTAAGCTCCCTGCGGCTCTCCTCAAGATAAGGATTCGCAGCCGCGTACTTCACCAGCGTCGGAGCCGTCGGAACCTCGCGCAGCAGCAGCTCGGCCACCCGCTTCCCGCACTCACCATCGACCGAGCCGACCTCCTCGCACAGCACCTGCGCGTCCTCGCGCTGGACACTCCACGCAGGCTCCGCGGCCGCCAGCCGCAGCTTCTCCGCAAGCTGACGAATCTCCGTAAACGGGCTGGTCAGCAGGCGTGAGATCTGCGTCTCCAGCGTCCTCGCGTTCACAATCTGCCCCAGCGAGGTGTTCGTCGCCAGCGGCAACAGGTAGCGGGCCACGTCGAAGGCCCGCGCCTTCAGCGTGCGCTCGTACGACTCGAACTTCATCTCCTCCGGCTGGACCACCGCGCCCTTCAGAGCCTCCAGCATCCCCGCGCTCACGCCCTGATAGGCATGAAACAGAGCCTCGACCGCCGCGGTAAACTTCGGCGTCTCCGCACCAAGATCGGGCGTGTACCACCCCGAGCGGCGGAAGTCCTGGTAGCGCGTCGAGCGCTCCTGCCCGTCCCACCGCTGCTCATCGACCAGGTCGATGGCGGCCAGCAAGCTCAGCTTCTCGATGGCAAAAGGAATATGCGCGAGGTCGGCAATCGAGCGATGGCCGTACTGAAAGTAGAAGGTGTTCAAAAACTGCTCGGCCCGCTGCGAGCTGATCTCGGCCAGCGACTCCTTCATGCTCAGCGACGAGCGCGAATACTTCGCCATGGCATACGCCAGAACCTCAGGGTCAGCCCCGTGAATTGCATAAACATCGGTTTCGCTGGCGGCCACGTTGCCAAGGGAGGGAGTCTTCTTCTCAACGGTCATAGTGAACCTCAGGATACGCCATGCCATGAACCTCCGCAGTGCGGCTCTTCACGCTTCGTATAATGCGACTTGGTTGTCTTTTCGGAGGTCCATGAGCACTCTCAGCGGTCGCATTGCATTAGTTACAGGAGCATCCCAGGGAATCGGGCGCGCCATCGCGCTCGAGCTGGCACGCAAAGGAGCGCACGTCGCCCTCGCCGCAAGAAATGTGGAAAAACTCGCCGCCGTCGAGGCTGAGATCACTGCCGCCGGAGGAACCGCCAAGGCTTTCTCTCTCGACGTCGCCAGCGAAGAGTCGATCAAGGAGGGCGCCAAGGCCGTCCTCGCTTACTTCGGCAAGGTCGAGATCCTTGTCAACAACGCCGGAATCACCCGCGACATCCTCGCCATGCGCATGAAGCGCGCCGACTGGGACGACGTCCTCACCACCAACCTCACCGGAGCCTTCCTTCTGACGCAGGCGCTCATGTCGTCGATGGTCAAGAACCGCTGGGGCCGCATCATCAACATCACCTCGGTCGTCGGCGAAATCGGACAGGCCGGGCAGGCCAACTACGCCGCCTCGAAGGCCGGGCTGATCGGGCTCACCAAGTCGCTCGCCCGCGAGCTTGCCAGCCGCACCATCACGGTCAACGCCGTCGCCCCCGGATACATCGAGACCGCGATGACCTCCGTCCTGACCGACGACCAGAAGAACGCCATGACCCAGCACATCCCGCTGGCCCGCGTCGGAACCGACCTCGACATCGCCCACGCTGTCGCCTTCCTCGCCTCCGAGGAGGCCGGCTACATCACCGGCCACACCCTCGACGTCAACGGCGGCATGTACATGAATTAGCCCGAGAAGTTGCCGAAGCAGGTCAGGCGATCACACCCTGACCTGCTGGCACTCTCTACTTCTCCACCCGGACATAGCCGCGGGTCTGCAGATTGATGAAGGTGACGGTAGCAGACAGGTTCATCTGAACGAACGGAAGCAGCGAGCTTGCCTCGTAGTTCTGAGCCAGCGCAGACTGTCCGCACACCACCATCTTCACTCCGGCACTATCAAGCTGCTTCAGAATCTCGGTGTTCGGATTCTTCTTTCCCCCTGTTCTTCCCTGATAAGTCGCATCGTTCGTCACCAGAACAATGGTCTGCCCATGGAAAACGGCGACAAGATGCATGTGCTCGGAGGGAACGCCGTATTTACGGAAGGTGTTGATCAACCGGGCGACATCCTCAAGCGCAGGACTCACATGGTCCGCCGAGTCGGCGACGGAACGAATGTCGAAGACGATCTTGTAATCCAGCGTTGGGTCCGGCAGTTCATGCGCACCGGGAATCTCACGCATCGTTCCCGCCTGGGGAACCGGTAGCGTCTGAGCAACAGCAGGAGCATGTTGCATCGCCAGCGCCACCAGCAATGCAACGAGTGTTTTTCTCATCGAGGAATTTCACTCCGGATCGTAATTCCCTCATCCACATCGGCAATCGCCTCCGCTGTCCAGAATCCTTCCGGCGGCACAAGCTTGCTGACCTTGTGGTACGTGGGTTCCATCCATTAGACCATCGCCACCAGACTGCCCACCTCTGGCAGTCTTATCGCCAGAGGTGGGCTTCCAGCATGTAGGGTGAATAAATCCCGTTTGTACCCCACGACCGCCCCCTCCCCACGACCGTCATTCTGAGGCGAAACCGAAGAATCTCAGCATTTCTTTGCAGGGATATCCAAGCATCGGCGAAACAGGGTGGCCTCTTCCTGCGACCTCATCGCATAAGTGGCCATCGAGCGGAAGCTCGACCGCCCTTCGCCCGCATCGCCCATACCGTCCGGGTGCCCCATTCTTCGCAGTCTCACCGCGAAGGGTGGGATGAATCCCGTTCGCACTCCTCACCAACGCCCCGCCACAGCCGTCATTCCGAGTGCAGCGAAGCGAAGAATCCCTGTATTTTTGCAGGATGCTCATGCCTCCTCATCGCAACCGCAGCGAAGCCAGAGAGCATGATCCATATCTAAAAGCTCCTAATCGCAACGAACAATATATTGGACGTATGGAGCGAGGCTTCCTACCCTGAAAACACCATCGAAGGCCTCGGGCCTTGAAGGATGAGCAGTATCCTGAAAAACACCCATGCCCCAGATCGCCATCCATCCGGCAACTGACACAAAGGATATCGCCTCCGTCCGCCGCCTGATGCTTGAGTACGGCCACTTCCTCTCCAACAGCCCCTCCGGCGCGGCCAGCATCTGCCTCTCCGGCTACGAACAGGAGCTTGCCCGCCTTCCCGTCAACTACGACGCCCTCCTCCTCGCCGAAGTTGACGGTCAGCCCGCCGGATGCGTCGCCCTCCACGAGATCACCGTCGCCAACCCCACCGGCCCGGAACTCGCCTGCGAGATGAAGCGCCTCTGGGTCGGCCCCGGCTTCCGCGGTCTGGGCCTCGGCCGCAGGCTCATCGAGGAGTCCCTCGCCTGGGCCATCCTGCACGGCTACCCGGCCATGTACCTCGACACCGTCCCCGCCGCCATGCCCGAGGCCAACCGCCTCTACGCCAGCCTCGGCTTCCGCCCAGTCGAGCGCTACAACCGAAACCCCGTCTCCGGGGTCGAGTTCTTCCGCAAGCCCCTGCCCTAGCCCTGCCGACCTCTCGTAATCCCTCACCGGGCCCTCCAGTCAACGTCCGATAAGAAGCAAAAACTCTGTTGTCGTAACAGGTTCCACCCCGCGTTGGGCTTCAAGTAAAACTTCAGCTTCCGTTCCCGATCCTACGGACGATGAACCTCCCGTGGTACGGAAGTTATACGTATTTACGAAGTTAGGGATTGACCGCCGCGCCGTACCTGTTTACTTTGTGGCTAATGGCCGACCTGCAAACACTTCCTGCCGAGTTCGAGAGCAATGCATCCGAGGCTCTTTCGATTGCGATGAATATTGGCAACACCATCCGGGGATACCGGCTCCAGAAGGGCATGTCCCAGGGAGATATCGAGAAGAAGACCGGCCTGCTGCGCTGCTACCTCTCCCGCGTCGAGAACGGCCACACCGTTCCCTCGCTCGAGACGCTCCAGAAGATCGCCCGCGCCCTCGACCTGCAGCTCGCCGAGTTCTTCGCTGATGAGATCGTCAGTAAGGAGATGTCCTCCTTGCATCTCAAAGAGGACGAGATCCGCTTCCTGACACAGGTGCAGCGCTACTCCGCCAACCTCGGCGACAGCGACCGCCGCCTCCTGCTGGCGATGGTCCGGAAGTTCGCCCAGACGGCTCTCAGCTAAAGCCCGGCGAAGTTTCGATCACTTCGAGGTCCAAACCCACAGATCGCTATTGATTTTCTATTGACAAGGAATGTTCCACGTGGAACATTCCGCTTGCAACGCAGATTTGCACTGAAGTTTCCACTTTTTCCACAAATATTCCACTGAAGCGGTTATCGCAGCTTTGCGATCCAGTGCCCGAACAGCGCCAGCAGCAGAGCGGCGATGGCAAAGGTAATCTTCTGCCGCGACAGGTAGCCCACGCGTCCGCTCGTCATCTTCGGAACCAGAGGAACCCCCAGCGCAAGCCCCGAGAGAAAACCTCCTACGTGCGCCGAGTTGTCGATGCGGATCAGCGGCAGAACGATCGTCGACAGCCCGATCACAAGGTTCAGCCCGGCGAACCGGATCACCGACCTCCGCAGACGGTCCAGCTCCAGCGAAGGGATCGGAAGCCGCTTGTTCGACAGCAGCACGATCAGGATTCCCGCAATCCCGAAGACCGCACCCGAAGCTCCCGCGCCCACCGAGATGAAGTCGCGCCTCAGAATATTTATCAACAGGCTCAGCAGATTCCCGGCGATGCCGGTCAGCAGATAGACCGCGACCATCCCCCACGGCCCCAGCAGAGGCTCGCCCAGCAGCCCCAGGTTCCACAGGCACCACATATTCGTCAGCAGGTGGATCAGCCCCACATGGACGAAGGTCGCCGTCAGCAGGCGGTACCACTGCCCCTGCAGGACGAAGGCTGGAATGTTTGCTCCGAAGTGAATCAGTTGCACCGGGGACGGCGAGGCCGGATCGACGCCGTAAAGCACCATCCAGAGGAAGACCGCGCAGTTAATCCCAAGCAGAACATAGGTTCCCGGAGCCGCGAGAACACTGCGGGTCGAGCGGCGCGGGGCAGGAGGCTCCTCGGCGATGTAAGCGCCCGCAGGGTCACCGGGCGGAAAGATCTCGCCGTCAGGCTGATAAGAAGATGACATGAGGTCTTCTCTCTACGCTATCAAAATCCGGAGCCTATGAACGTGAAAGGAGGGCCTTGAGAGCCCTCCTTGTACCGAATCTTTCTCTTATGGGAATCGTGGGGACGCCCCGAGGTTGCTTACCCGCCCCGTATTGCCTTACGCGGCTTTAGTGAAGCGCTCTCGGATGTCGGCGGGAATCCTCTGCTGCACGATCTCTCCGAGGTAGCCGGGGAGGGGCGTGGCGATGGCAACCAGAACCCACATGAGGGTGGAGAGCACGGCTCCCGCGATGGCAATGGCCTCCAGCGAGATGGCAATGGCGTGCGCCTGGTTCAGATGCAGCTCAACCTTGCCGATATGGGTCATCAGTTCGAGCCGGTGAATCACGACCGCGGCGAGCAGGAAGGCTGCGATGGAGAGGGTGCTGATGACGATCAGCAGAACGTCGATGGTGCGGGCGATGCGCTGGCGCCGGCGGCAGCAGGAGCACTCTGCGAGATGCTGCTCATAATCCGTCCGCATCTCCGGCGAGAGGCCAGAGATGTCGTAACGCCAACCAGAAAGGATGTCTCCCACAACCTGATCGGTGCAGGCAGTGGAACGAGTATTCCCATCGGCAGAGGATTTGGATGCAACTCTTTTCATCGTCTTTTCAGAATCCATTCTACCGTGTTTGATACCCCGGATAGGTAAAAGATTCTACTTTCAGGTAGCCGCGATGATACGTTGAATCAACAAAATCTTAGCCCAGGGCACTAAGGTTTCATAGAGTGATCGGAGCCAACGGGGCCGTTTGCTCGGCCAGAATGACACGGTTTCCCAGCAGCGTGGCGTGGTTCGACAACGCCTGTTCCGCCGAAAGCAGGGCCAGTTCCGGCTGGTTATTCGACTCCGAGAGGTGCCCCAGGACGATGTGCGAGGCGCTGCCATCATAGTCGCGCTCCAGAAACTCCGCCGTGGCCAGGTTCGAGAGATGCCCCACACGAGAGAGAACGCGCTGTTTGACGCTCCACGGGTACGGTCCGTCCTTCAGCATCTCCAGGTCGTGGTTCGACTCCAGCAGCAGTACATCGATGCGCTTGAGCGCGGCCTTCACGTTCGGAGGCATGTAGCCGAGGTCGGTTGCGACCGCCATCCGCACGCCCTCCGAGGCGAAAACAAAACCGCAGGGGTCCGCCGCGTCGTGCGGAATAGTGAACGGGGTAATCTCGATGTCTCCGATGGAGAACTGACGCCCGGAGTGAAAGTATTCGACTGAAGGCAAAGAGGTTGGGTCGGTCTTCGGCTTCGCTGTAGGAGCTGCCTCGATCTCCAGCTCGGACTCGTCGGGATCGACAGCTTCAGAAGCGGAGGCTTCCACCGCGGCGGACATGCTGTCGCAGATGCCTGGTTCGGGCTCGCCGGACTCGGTAGCCGCAGCAGCGGCGCGGGCCTCTTTTTCCTTCTGCACATGCTCCATCCACTGCGCGTACGACATCGTGGTGCGCGGCGTCAGCATGCGGACCCATGCGCGATGCGTGGGCTCCGTGAAGTAAACCGGGATGCCAAGCTTGCGGGCCATCACGCCCAGCCCGGCGACGTGGTCCTGGTGCTCGTGCGTGATCAGGATGGCGTCGAGCGCCCTGGGGTCTTCCCCTGCGATGACCATGCGCTTCATCAACTCGCGGCAGGAGAGGCCAGCGTCGACCAGAACCTTCGTGCGCGAGGAAGAGATGACTGTGCTGTTTCCCTTGGACCCCGAAGCCAGCACCGTCATGCGCATCATTTGTCTAATGTACGCCGGATTCTTGTGAGTTTTACGGGAGTGTTACTGGTTTGATTCCGGCAACACAGCTCGCTCGACGCGAGCGATGTCCGCGAGCAGGATCGAATAGCCCGCGGTTCCCTTCTTCGACCATGTGCCATCCGGCCCCGGCTCGATCTCGACGTAGAAGAGGTCGGGCGTTTCGCCCTCGTCGTAGACGACGAGAATCTGTGCCACGATGCGGTCGCCCTGTGTTGTCTCAAGGACGACCGCATGGTCGATCAGGGATGGAAGAAGGGCTCGCTCCTCTGGAGTCACTTCTGCACCGGGTGTCGCAGGGGCGCGAGGAAGTTCACGGTGGAGCGCAGGACCACCTCGTCGCGCTGGTTGTAGGCAAGCGTGCGGGTCCGTACGACTCCGTAGTCGGGGCGCGAGTTGGAGTGGCGCACGCCGACGATCTCGATCTCGGTGCGAATGCTGTCGCCGGGACGAACCGGCTGGGTCCAGCGCATCTCCTCGACGCCCGCGCCGATCATGCCACCGGCAACGGGAACCGACTGCACGCGCAGACGCATGACGATGGCCGCCGTCAGCCAGCCGGAGGCGGCAAGCCCTTTGAAGAAGGACCCCTCACCCGCGGCCTCGTCGAGGTGGAAGGGCTGGGGATCGTACTTCTGACCGAACTCCTTGATCTCTTCGGCGGTGACCTTGGCGCTGCCGACCGAGTTCATCTTCTGGCCGACGTAAAAATCTTCAAAGTACATCTCTTTCGGCATGGAATCTCCTGCACGGTAGTGTAAACGCACGGGCGCAGAACTGGCCCGGATGCAACACGCGTGCCGATTGTTTGCAGCAAGATTCGCTTATGGAGGCGAGAGAGCCACCAGCAACACGGTGATGTTGTCGCGACCGCCCTTGTCGTTGGCCGCCTGCACCAGCTCGCGGCAGGCCTCGTGCAGGTCGGGCTGCGTCGCGCTGGCGGGGACGCGCTCGAGGATGGCGGCAATCTCGTCGTCGGAAAGCTCGCCCGTCAGACCGTCGGTGGCCAGAAGATACAGGTCGCCTTCCTGCGGACGGTAGCCGTGAATCTCGGGGTCGGCGGCGGGCTGCGAGCCGACCACGCGGGTAATCAGGTTGCGCATGGGCGAGGCGATGGCCTGCTCGGGGGTGATCTGCCCGGCCCGCACCTGCTCCTCGACCAGCGAGTGGTCGTTGGTCATGCGCTTCAGCTGGTTTCGCCGCCAGAGGTAGCAGCGGCTGTCGCCCACGTGGACCAGCCAGAGCGTCAGGGGGTCGGCGGTGTAGCCTCCTCCGTTGCCGTTGGTGGGCACAGGCTCGTCCGGAGCATCCTGAGAGCGCAGAAGCCCTACGAGCGTCGTCCCCATGCCGCAGAGCTGCGGGGTTCGCTGGGCCTGCTGGAATACTGTGCGGTTAGCGGTCTGCACGGCCGCTGCGATCCGGGCGCGTGTGGACGCGGCATCGTTGGCGACGACCTGCGAGAGAAATGTCTCCGCCGCAAGATGGCTGGCGACCTCGCCGCCGGCGGCTCCTCCCATGCCGTCGCAGACCACGAAAGCCCCGTACAGAGGCGCTGCGGCGCACGCGTCCTCGTTGCCGCGGCGGACCCGGCCGGAGTCGGACAACATGGCATAGATGAGGTCTTTCGCTGGCACTGGAACTGGCACTCTCAAAAAAATGGTTCGCAGAAAACAATACACGCTGGCTCGCCGAAGGCAAAGGCTGCGTTAGTGTTATTGAGAAACGAAATGAGCAAGATGGGAACAGGCACCAACCGCATCCTGAAGGGCGATAACCTGAAGGCGCTGCGGAAGATAGCGAGCGAATCGGTCGAGCTGATCTACGTGGACCCTCCGTTCAACACGGGCCGCCGCCAGGCCAGGCCGAGGCTTCGCACCGTACGCGACGAGGCGGGAGACCGCATCGGCTTCGGAGGGTTTCGCTACCGCACCGAGAAGATCGCCAGCAAAACCGAGGCCGCCGGATACCACGACCAGTTCGAGGACTTTCTCGGCTTCCTGCGGCCGCGCATGGAGGAGGCGCTGCGTATCCTCACCCCGACCGGCTCACTGTTCTTCCACATCGACTACCGCGAGGTTCACTACTGCAAGGTGATGCTCGACGAGATCTTCGGAGCGGGCGGGCTTGTCCGTGGGCGCGACTGCTTTCAGAACGAGATCATCTGGGCCTACGACTACGGGGCTCGCTCCAAGAAAAAGTGGCCCGCCAAACACGACAACATCCTCTGGTACACAAAAGATCCGAAGCATTACACCTTCAACCTCGCGGGGTGTGACCGCATACCGTACATGGCCCCGGCACTGGTCGGAAAAGAAAAGGCCGCGCGGGGCAAGACACCCACCGATGTGTGGTGGCACACCATCGTCTCGCCCACCGGCAAGGAGAAGACCGGCTACGCCACGCAGAAGCCGCTCGGAGTGCTGGAGCGCATCGTCCGGGTCCACACCAACCCGGGCGATACGGTGCTGGACTTCTTTGCGGGCAGCGGGACCGCGGGCGAGGCCGCTGCGAAGAATGGCCGCGGGTTCGTCCTGATCGACGAAAACCCCGAGGCGATTGCGATTATGCGGAAGCGGCTCGCGGCCTGGCTGCCGAAGAGGGCGAGGAAGGCCGCGACACCGAGGACAGATTAAGGGCTCTGCGGTTGGTACGGAGGTTCGGGTGCCCCATCCTTCCTGATGGTTTCATCATCAGGAAGGATGGGATGAATCCCGTTCGGCGTCGGTACAATTCTGTTTCTTCCGGTACAGACATTCGGCATCCCACCCTTCGCATAAAACCGCGAAGGATGGGGCACCCCGGCACTCTGCAAACTCCTCAGCCATCATCCTGCAAACCCACATCTGACGATGAGACTGTCAGATATGGGGCACCCGGCAACCCCATATAGGCCAGGATGGCAGTTCCTTCTGACTACGTGTTCTGAGGGTCGATGGACTTGAAGCCGTAGGTCTCGTAACGGGTGCTCAGCTTGCCGCCCGCGACCGTCACCACGGTGAAGCCCTCGGGAGTTCCCATACGCGTGCCCTTCCACCAGTTGCCGGAGACGGCTCCGCTGGTGATGTAGGGGACGCCGTGCCACTCCACGCGCTCGTTGATGTGGGTGTGGCCCTGTAGGACTCCGAGGACGTTGTGGCCCTCGAAGAGCTTGATGACCTCGTCGGAGTTGGCGACCGAGATTCCGTGATGCGCCTCGGGCTTCGTGGGAAGCGGCATGTAGCTGGCGATGGCCGTCACCAGAGGAATGTGAGAGGAGACGATCACTGGAGTTCCCTTGGCCTGCGCGTTCAGGTCGCTCGCGAGCCACTGCATCTGCTCGGCGTCGATGCGTCCCTCGTAGGCGCGGTCGGAGGTGAGGCCGATGGAGTCCAGCACGATGAAGTGGTGGCCCTTGTGGTCGAAGGAGTAGTAGCGCTTGCCGAAGTGGTCCTCGTAGAGCTTCTTGCCGTAGAGGGGATCGGTCGGTGCGACTCCGCTGGCCGGGTAGATGCCGACGACGTCGTGGTTGCCGATGGTGTGGTGGACCTTCAGGCCGAGGTCCTGCTCGGTCTTGCCGTAGAGGTCGAAAAGCGAGATGGCGCGCTGCTTCGGCACGGCGAGCGAGTCGAAGACGTGATCCCCGCCCTGGATGGCGAAGTCGGCCTTGATGCCGCGGGCCTTCTTGAAGGCCATCTCCGTCCCCTTGGCCGCATCCAGCTCGGGCTGGGTGTGGGTGTCGGTGAAGAAGAGGAAGGTGAAGGATTCGGCCTTTGGAGCAGCAAGAAGCGAAGACGGGGCGGCTGCGGCAGCACCGGCTGCGCCAAGGAGAGAGAGGAATTCGCGGCGGGTAGTCACGCGGACATCTTAAGTCCGTTTTGTAACAGGATGAAGAATTCCCGCCTCCAGGGAGGTTGCAGGATGGCCGGGTGCCCCATACTTCGCGGCTCCCTCGCGAAGGGTGGGATGCAGGGCGGTTGTCCCCGGAAAATGGTCCTCGCGGTGTCGAAGGGGATTCATCCCACCCTTTCCGACGAAAAGATTGTCGGAAAGAGTGGGGCACCCGATCATTCTGCAAAGAGAAGCAGATTCCTTCGCTGCGCTGCGGAATGACAAGGTCAAAAATGGGGTGTCCAGGTGGAAGAGGCAATGCGGCAAGTCAAAGAATCCTGTTCCGTGTCCATGCGTCTAACAGGCTGGATCGTTACCGCCCCCGGAAGGATGTTTAGAATCGAGCGATGAAGTATCTGGTGGTTTTGCTGGCTGTTGCAGGCATCGTTGTCTCAGGCATGGCGCTGCATGTGCACTACATGGACCCCTCCCAGGCGCCGCCCTGCGCCGTCACCGAGAAGTTCGATTGCGGAGCCGTCAATCACAGCCGGTTCGCCGTCTTTCCGCCGCGCACCTTCGATGAACCTGCCACCGGCGGCCAGCACATTCCCATCGCCGCCATCGGCATCGCGGGCTACACCCTGATCGGAGCCTTCGCCCTGGCCGGGTGGAGATGGCTCGCCTTCCAGGCCTCGCTCGTCGGATTTCTCGGAGCCTGTTTTTTGAGCTACCTTGAAGCCTACGTTCTTGAGAAATGGTGCATCTACTGTCTATGGTCGCAAGGCATCCTGACCGTGCTGCTGGTAGTAACGGGCGTTCTGCTGGCGACGCAGGCGATGCGAACCAAGCGCCTGATCGTGGAAAGGTAGGGTTCGGCAAAACCATGTGGCCCAAGGTACTGATGCAGCTTGTTGAACTATTGCCGCACGCGGCACGGCTAGTCCCGGCCGCGGACCGTTACTTCGCCTCGAAGGCCGCGGGCGACCGCGCTAACGAGGCCGCGCTGACAGCCATGGCCGAGGGAGTTCAGGCTGATCTTGGGCAGGTGACCAAGGCCCACGTGGGACTCTACCGCTTGTTGCAGGAGCAGGGAGCGCAGCTCACCATCCTCGGCGACGACGTTCGCGGGCTGCGCACGGCGCTGGAGCAGTCCGAGCGCCGCGTGAGGACGCTGGAGGAGACGGTCTACTCGCTCGGCCTGTGGGTCAAGGCCGGTCTGGGCGTGAGCACGGTGCTGCTGCTGGTCATCCTCGGACTGCTGCTCAGGAAGTAAGCCCTCAAAACAGGTTGGGAGCGTAAAATAACCACATGGGAATCAGCCGCGAACAAGCGCTCGACTGCTTCAAAAGCGACGACCTGATCGGCATCGGCATGGAAGCCGATGCGGTCCGCCGCCGCCTGCACCCCGAGGGCGTGGTCAGCTACATCATCGACCGCAACATCAACTACACGAACTTCTGCACGGAGTACTGCACCTTCTGCGCCTTCTATCGCCCGTTGAAGGGCAAGATGGCCGCTGAGGGCTACATCCTCGACTTCGAGACGATCTACGCGAAGATCGCCGAGACGGTCGAGATGGGCGGGACCGGCGTGCTGATGCAGGGCGGTCTGCATCCCGACCTGAAGATCGACTGGTTCGAGCGGCTCTTCAACGGCATCCGCGAGCGCTTCCCTTCCGTGTGGCTGCACTGCCTTTCGGCGAGCGAGATCCTCGCCATCGCCGAATACTCCGAGCTGTCGCTGCGCGACACCATCATGCGCCTGCGCGATGCCGGGTTGCAGTCGATCCCCGGAGGCGGGGCTGAGATTCTCGACGATGACGTTCGCAAGCGCATCGCTCGTCTGAAGTGCCGCACCGAGGAGTGGGTTTCGGTCCACCGCACCGCGCACGAGCTTGGCATGAGAACCACCGCCACCATGATGTTCGGCGTGGGCGAGACCTTCGAACAACGCGTGAACCACTTCGAGGTCGTCCGCCGTATTCAGGAAGAGACGGGAGGCTTCACCGCCTTCATCCCCTGGAGCTTCCAGCCGAACAACACCGCCCTGGGCGGACGAGGATGGGACGAGGCCACCTCGGTCGAGTACCTGAAGACGCTGGCCATCAGCCGCATGTATCTCGACAACATCGAGAACGTGCAGTCGAGCTGGGTGACGCAGGGCCTGAAGGTGTTGCAGATGGGTCTGCGCTTCGGCGGCAACGATGTCGGTTCGGTCATGCTGGAGGAGAACGTCGTGAAGGCAGCCGGAACCGCCAACTGCACCACCGAGGAGGAACTGCGCCGCGTGATCCGCGATGCGGGCTTCAAACCGGTACAGCGCGACACTTTGTACAGGACGATGTTCCTGAATTAGGTAGAATCGGTTCGATACGAAGTACTTCCTTTGCCGGAGCCTGCAACCTGTCTTCTCTGATTCCATCTTTGCTTCTGGGCCGCATGTCGGCCCTTGGCCTTCTTTTGGCTCCGCACGGCTTCACGCATTACTGGAAGGCGCACTACCTCGACCAGACCTTCAAGGGACTGTATCGCTGGAACACCTTCGACACGGTACTGCTGGTTCCCTACTTCATCGTGATGCTGGTGCTGGCGTTCTACGGCATCCACCGCTATCAGCTGGTCTGGCTGTATTACAAGAATCGCAAGAACGCCGCAAAGTGGGACCAGCCTCCGGCGCGCTTCGCCGAGGGCGAGCTTCCGTTCGTCACCATTCAGCTTCCCATCTATAACGAGCAGTTCGTCATCGACCGCCTGATCGACGCCTGCTGCAAGCTGAACTATCCCCGCGACCGCTTCGAGATCCAGGTGCTGGACGATTCGACCGACGAGACGACCGAGGTCGCGCAACAGATCGTCGAGCGTTACGCCGCGGGCTTCCCCGGCATGGAGCCGCAGCCCATCGTCTACCTGCACCGCACCAACCGCCACGGCTTCAAGGCGGGCGCGCTGGATGAGGGGCTCAAGGTCGCTCGCGGCGAGTTTGTCGCCATCTTCGATGCCGACTTCGTTCCTCCGAGCGAGTGGGTGATGCAGGTGATCCACCACTTCGCGCAGCCGGAGATCGGCATGGTTCAGACGCGGTGGACGCACCTGAACCGTGATTACAGCTTTCTGACGCAGGTAGAGGCCATCATGCTCGATGGCCACTTCGTGCTGGAGCATGGAGGCCGCTCGCGCGCGGGAGTCTTCTTCAACTTCAACGGCACGGCGGGCATGTGGCGGCAGGAGACCATCGGCAGCGCCGGAGGCTGGCAGCACGACACCCTGACCGAAGATACCGACCTGAGTTATCGCGCCCAGATGGTCGGGTGGAAGTTCAAGTACCTGCAGGACGTCGAGTGCCCCGCCGAGCTTCCCATCGAGATGACCGCCTTCAAGACCCAGCAGGCGCGCTGGGCCAAGGGGCTGATCCAGACGGGCAAGAAGATTCTGCCGCGTGTGATGAAGAGCGATGCACCGTGGCACACCAAGCTCGAGGCCTGGTATCACCTCACGGCCAACCTCAGCTATCCGCTGATGATCGTGCTGAGCGTGCTGCTGATGCCCGCGATGATTATCCGCAGCTGGCAGGGGCTGTTGCAGATGCTGCTGATCGACCTGCCGCTCTTCATGGCGAGCACGATGTCGGTCTCGAGCTTCTACCTGGTCAGCCAGAAGGAGCTGTTCCCGAAGAAGTGGTACCGCACCGTCCTCTACCTGCCGTGCCTGATGGCGCTGGGTGTGGGGCTGACGATCACCAACACCAAGGCCGTCATGGAAGCTCTGTTCGGCGTCCAGAGCGCCTTTGCGCGCACGCCGAAGTACCGCGTCAACAAGAAGGGCGAGAAGAGCCAGGCCAAGAAGTACCGCAAGCGGCTGGGCATCATCCCGTGGATCGAGCTGGCCATCGGCTGCTACTTCGCGTTTACGGTCTGGTATGCGTTCTCGACTGAGAACTACTTCACCGTGCCCTTCCTCGTGCTGTTCGTCTTCGGCTACTGGTACACCGGTCTGCTAAGCCTGCTGCAAGGGCGCTTCGAGCGCTTCGGAACCGCTGGGCAGGAGTTCCACGAGAAGCCGTATCCGATGGGGATTTAGGATTCATCGCTTCGCAGGACCCGGTTTCAGAACAATGATCGGGTGCCCCATCCTTCGCAGCCTTACCGCGAAGGGTGGGATGCAGAATGTTCGTACCGGGAGTTTGCAAAGACTGCGTGGAGACAAACTGGATACATCCCCACCCTTTCCGACGATGAAACCATCGGAAAAGATGGGGCACCCCGTCAGCCTGCAAAAGAAGCAGATCCCTTCGCTTCGCTACGGAATGACAAATCAAAAAAGGAGTACCACACGATGAGATTGCGATGGTGGATCGTGGCAGTTCTGCTCGGTATCCCTTGTGACTCCCTGCACGCCCTCGACTCTGTCCCGAAGCCTGAGTACCACCAACGGCGCACGGCTCTTGCGGAAAAACTGCACGGCGGCATCGCCGTCCTCTTCGCCAACAACGAGCCGACGATGGAGTACCAGGACTTCCGGCAGGATGAGGACTTCTACTATCTCTCCGGCTGGAACGAGCCCGGCGCGGCGATGCTGCTTCTTCCCTCTGTCGAGGCGACCTCCGCGACGCCCGGCACAGGTCTGGGAGGCCGTCCGGCGCGGCCCTATCGCGAGATCCTCTTCCTGCCCTCGCGCAACGCCCGCATGGAAAAGTACACCGGCCCCAAGATGGACGCGGCAACTCCCAGCGTGACCATGACCACGGGCTTCGACGAGGTTCTACCGATGACGGAGCTTCCCGCCGTCCTCAACAAGGTTGCGATGGAAGATCGTCCGCGCATGAGGAATGTGTGGACCGAGGCGAGTTCAGTTCCTGCAACGGCTCTGCTTGGCTTCACCGCAGCAACTCTCGGAGGCCCGGAGATCGAGCCTGCCGGAGATCTCTCGCAGCCCATCATGATGCTGCGCGCCATCAAGTCGCCCGCAGAGATTGAGCTGATTCGCAAAGCATCGGACGCTTCCATCGAGGGGCAGCTTGCAGGGATGCGGGCGATCAAACCGGGCGTGCTGGAGCGCGCCGTCTCGGGAGCGGAGCTGGCGAAGATGATGGAGCTGGGCTGCGAGCGCGCAAGTTATCCGCCCATCGTTGGCTCAGGTCCGAACTCCACCATGCTGCACTACAGCGAGAACGCGCGCACCATGAAGGCGGGCGACCTGGTCGTAATCGACGAGGCGGGTGAGTACAGCATGTACGCCTCGGACATTACACGCACGATGCCGGTCAGCGGACACTTCACCGCACGCCAGCGAGAGATCTACGACCTCGTCCTGGGAGCACAGAGGGCTGCTGCCGCTGCCTTTGTCGCGGGGCAATCGACGATCAACGACCCCGAACACAAGCGGCTCAACTCGCTCGACACCGTCGCCTTCAACTACATCAACGAGCACGGCAAAGACCTGCACGGGCAGCCGCTCGGGCAGTACATGGTCCACGGCATCGGACATCTTGTCGGCATCGACGTGCATGACCCGTGGGATTACTCGAAGCCGCTTGAGAAGGGCATGGTCTTCACGATCGAGCCGGGGATTTATCTTCCGGACGAGGGCTTCGGCGTGCGCATTGAAGATGTCTACTACGTCGATGAGAACGGCAAGCTGGTCGACCTGATGGAGAAGCTGCCGCATGAGGCCTCGGAGATCGAGGCTGCGATGAAGAAGCGGTGAGGTGAAGAGTCTTCACCCCACCCTTCGCGATGAAACTGCGAAGGATGGGGCACCCGATCAGTGGTGGTAGTTCTGGAGAAAAGCAAAAGCAGATTCCTCCGCTTCGCTACGGAATGACAAGTTCAAAATATTGGAATGAAGGTTTTGAAAGCAGCGGCAAGTTAAATGAAGAAAGGCCCGGCGATATGCCGGGCCTTGTCGTTTTTCCATCAGCCTGCTGTCTTACCAGCGAATGCCGACCACGACCGGGAAGTATCCCGTGCGTTTGTTGTTCTCTGGATACAGCGCGCCGGGAGCCGCCGAGTTGGTGCTGGGCTGGTTATTGACCCACACATACCGGGCCTCGGCAAACAGCTTCTGCGAGGCGAAGCGCGACAGGCGATAGGTGAAGCCGATGCCGCCGTTCAGGCCGCCCGCGTTATTCGAATAGTGGTCGAAGGTTTGGTTCTGCGTGAACTGGTAGCAGAAGCCGAAGAAGTCGCAGTAGGCTCCCGTCTGCGGCAGCGTGAAGTTCGTAACCTTGCGGTAGAAGCCGCCGCCGCCGATCACGTACGCCCCGAACGAGTCGCCCTGGTAGTACGTGTACATCGGGTTCAGCGTGAGCGACCACATGTGCGCGTTGCCGTCGAGACCGGCGAAGCTGATCGGGGCGCCGGTGTCGTCGACAAGGTTCAGGCTGCTGTAGCGAGCATACTGGCGGTCGAGGTTGCCGCCCGTCAGTCCGAACTTGTCGTAGTCGTACTGCAGCAGCACGGCGAACTTCTTGTTGAAGTTGTAGCCTCCGCCCACCTGGAACTTCCAGCTCGTCCCCAGCTCCTTGCCCGCCGAGCCGGTCGGAGAATTGAAGCCGAAGCCGGCCTCGAAGGTGTACTTGCTCGAGCCGTCAGGGTTGTGCCAGTGGTCGCTGTAGTTGGTGCGGCGGCCGTAGGTGCGGCGCGGAGGAGGCTGCGTCTCGCCCTTGCCCGCCGTGAGGAAGTTTTCGGCTGTGGCCGTCTCCTCGGCTCCCACGCTCGAGCTGTAGCCCACGTCGGAGGGACGGGTCAGCTCGATGGGAGCCATCAGGCTCGCCTTCAGATCAACTGCCTTTCCCGCTGCGGCGGGTGTCTGCGCGACGGCGCACAACCCTGCCGAAACGCTGAAGAGAGCGATGGCCGCGGTACGGGTGATGGTTCCGGAGAAGTGGCTCTTCCTGAAGGTTCTGTATATCGATTGCATCTTCCAGCTCCTGAAAACGAAAATCTATTGGGCTGTAACCCTAACTTGATGTTCTTGTTGTGTATAGGACGCGCAAAACCGCCCTTTGGATGACAGGATATTGTATGGTTTTGTGACGAAAGTAAGGAAAAGGCATCCCCGAAGAGATGCCTTTTCTGGATTTACCGGATATCGAACAGTCGATTAGTGGATATCGAACTGCTCCGGGTGCAGGCTCGGGTCGGACTTGACCAGGATCGTCTTGCCGACGATATCCTCCATCTCCTGCAGCCACTTGGTCGAGGACTTCAGCTGCTTGACCACGTCCGGATGAACGCGCAGCATGACGTCGCCGCGGTCGAGGTGCTTCGACATCTTGCGCATCTCGATGTAGATCTCGTTGCACACCGTCACCGGCGACTTCACCATGCCGGTTCCGGCGCAGATCGAGCACTGCGTCGAGAGCGTGCGCTCAAGCGACTGCTTCACGCGCTTGCGGGTGATCGCCACCAGGCCGAAGTCGTTGAACTGCAGGATCTTCGACGGTGCGCGGTCCTTCTTCAGCTCCTCTTCGAGCGCCGCCATCACCCTGTTGCGATTCTTGCGCTCGTCCATGTCGATGAAGTCGATGATGATGATGCCGCCGAGATCGCGCAGGCGAATCTGGCGAACGATCTCGGGGATCGCATCGAGGTTCGTCTTGACGATGGTGTCCTCAAGCCGCGCCGTCTTGCCGACGTACTTGCCGGTGTTGATGTCGATGGCGACCAGCGCCTCGGTCTGGTTGATGACGATGGAGCCGCCGGACTTCAGCCATACCTTCGAGCGCAGAGCCTTGTTGATCTCCTCGGTGATGCCGAACTGCTCGAACAGCGGCGTTTCCTTGGTGTAGAGCTTCACGCGGCGGATCAGGCTGGGCTGGAAGCGCTGCAGGAAGCGCAGCACGCGCTCGTACTCGCTCTCCGAATCGACCCAGATGGCCGAGAAGTTGTCCGTCACCTGGTCGCGCAGGATGCGCTCGACGAGGTTGAGATCGTGATAGATCAGCGCGGGAGACTTCGACGACTCCGAACGCTGCTTGATGTCGGCCCAGAGGTGCAGAAGGAAGCGAAGGTCGGAGCGAAGCTCCTCCTCGCTGGCCCCGGCAGCCGCCGTGCGAACGATGAAGCCGCCTGCGGCGTCTCCCTTTTCGCTCAGCAGAATCTCCTTTAGCCTGCGGCGCTCGGCGTCGGACTCGATCTTGCGCGAGACGCCGGTGTGGTTCACGGTCGGCATGAAGACCAGAAAGCGGCCCGGCAGGGCGATGTGCGAGGTAATGCGCGCGCCCTTCTTGGCGATGGGCTCCTTGGCGATCTGGACCAGGATCTCCTGCCCCGGCTTCAGCAGCTCGGTGATCGCGGGAAGATTGGTGACCTGCATCGAGCTGCGCCCACGGCCACGTCCTCCGCCGCTGCGCTCGCGGTCGCCACCGGAGTGGCGCGCGCGGTCGCGGCCTCCCTTGCGGTCACGACGTCCACGGCGACGCTCGGAATCACGCGAACGCTCCTGTCCGGGAGCCGCGCCCTCTTCCTGCGCTACGGCCTCGCCCTCTTCGACGAACTCGTCCTGCTCCGACTCTTCGTCGGCATCTTCTTCGTCGTCGGAGCCGTACTCCTGCTCCGCAACGCCGAAGCTGGCGTCGTCGATCGCGTCCTCTTCCTCGAAATCCTCTTCCTCGTCGGGGACGCTGGTGATCTCGTCGATGGACATCTCGCGGATCATCGTGCCGAGATCGGCTGCTCCCTCGAGCGTCTCCTCTTCGTCGAAGTCATCCATCTCCTCGATGGAGCTGGCGAAGAGCGTCGCCGGATCAAGGGCCGTCTCGTCGAGAGAATCCTCTTCAAGCACATCGATCTCGGGCTGCGGGGAGATCATCTCTCCGCTCGCCTCAATCTCGGTGATCTCGTGCTGAGCTTCTTCCTCGGTGGCCTCTTCGGCAACGGCCTCGACAGGTTCGCTCACCGCAATCGCCTGCTCGGTCGCAGCCGCTTCAGCGGAAGCCTGCTCCTCGATAATCTCTTCAATCTCCTCCACCGAAGACGCAGCCGCAGCCTCTTCGGCAGGGGCGCTCTGGCGGAACTCGCTGGGAGGAACCGGGTCGATGCGGAACGAAACCGAAGTCTCTTCGGTCGGCTCGTACTCGGCGGGCTCAGTCTGCTCGACCTTCTCCTCGACGGGAGCAACAGCCTCTTCCACAACAACTTCAGCCGTGGGGGCAACAATCTCTTCCGCAGCGGGGGCAGGAGTTTCCTCGACGACAGGAGCAACCGGCTCTGCTGCGATCGGGGCAGCTACCTGCTTGGCAACAGGAGCCGCAACCGGGGCTTCCTTGGGGCGACGCCGCGAGAGCGACTCGCCCGGAAGAACGAAACCACCATCCCATCCCTCGGGAATCTCAAAGCTCGGAGCCTTAACGACCTGCACGACAGGAGCCTCGGCCTTCGACGTGCCGGACGGCTCTTCTTCGCCACCCTTCCTGTACTTCGAGAGCGACTCGCCCGGAAGGATCATCGGCTCTGCCGGAGCTTCTCCCGAGGTCACGCCCTCGTCCGCACCGCCATCCAGACCGTAGTACGCGGTCTTGGGAGCAAAGCCACGCGGGGCGCGGCGTCCGCCACGTTCGCGGTCACGGCCTCCACGGCCACGATCCTCACGACCTCCACGATCATTGCGCTCGCGGCGGCTCGGAGCTTCCTGGGGATACTCGTTTACGCCCGAACCGATCTCCGGGGTCACATCGAGCGCTTCGGTTGCCGCATCGATATCAAACGAAGAATCAGCAACTTCTACGGACTCCGGCGCCTCATCGGAGCCCTCCTCCGCGCCCTGCGGCTCGGAGGCGTTCTGCTCGCCCGGCTGACGGCCACGTCCGCGGCGACGGCCACGGCGTCCACGCCAACGGCGGCTGCCGTCGGCTCCAGGAGCGCCTTCGCCGATCTCCTCGGGCTGGCCCTCGCGGCTGGTCTCTTCAGGAATCTCTACCGTGCCTGCGGAGTAGTTCTCTTCGGGAGCGAACTCGTCCGAGGTCTGTGCGGCAGGCTGCTCGCTGCTCTGCTGGCGGTCACGGTTGCCGCCACGACGACGGCCACGACCTCCGCGCTCGCTGCGTTCTCCACGTTCACTGCGCTCGGGACGCTCCGTACGCTCGCCCTCAGCCGCCGGAGCAGCCTCGCGACGACCGCCGCGCTGTCCGCCCTCGGCGTCGAAGTCAGCCGAGTCTCCGGCCTCCTCCATGAAATCTGTGATGTACAGGAAGGCGTCGCGCTCGAGGCCAATGTCCACAAAGCTGGACTGCATGCCCGGAAGCACGCGGGTCACCTTGCCGTTGTAGATTGATCCGGCAAGGGTGTATTCGTTCTCGCGCTCGTAGTAAATCTCCGCGAGTGCGTCACTTTCGACGATGGCAAGCCGCGTTTCGTGCGGCGTGCTTGATATGTAAATTTCCTTCGACATTCCTCTGCTCTTTCTGCCCAATGGGCGGCAGACGAGACAGAGAGGAATCGGAGAGCTTACCCGGCAACCTGCTGGGTTGGGCTCGCCGATGGGCGGACAGGATAAGGAACGAGTGCAGCCTCGAAGGAACGACGACCGGAAAACTGGTCAGATTTTGGGTAAACTGCTCTGCCCGCAGGCCTTCCGCTCCAAGCGGATGGATTGGGGTGGTAGAGATCGGATACGCCGGGGGAACCTTCGAACAACTGCTGGGAGCATGCGGACTTTGTGACCATAACAACCTCAAAACACGTGGTTTGAGGCGGGGCCGTTTGCCATCCGGATGCATTCATCTTCCCTGAAACCTGTCCGGCCAACGGATCGATGACTCTCGTCTGGCCGGCCTTTTCTTCAAATCTTGTTAGCCGCTCCGGCGGCAATGCGCCTCGTGAGGAGCGGGATACCTCTGACTCGGCATCTACAGCCTGTCAGGTTTGCTGTTTCTAGTATTGCACTAAAGTCACGACAGCCGCCACTACCTTATAACACCGGCTGCAACTCTACAACAAAAGCGGGAACTCTTCCTCGAATCGGAAGCCTAATTGACGAAGCGGCTCATCCGCACGTTCATCACGATGCCCAGCGCCAGAAAGGTAAACAGGATCGACGAGCCGCCGTAACTCATCAGGGGCAAAGGAATTCCCGTCACCGGCATCAGGCCGACCACCATGCCAATATTGACCGCGATCTGGAAGACGATGATCCCGACTACTCCCATGATGAGGTACGCCCCGGGCAGGTCTGCCGCCGTCTGGGCGTTCTGAATCAGCCGCATCAGGATGAGGAAGTAGAGCAGCAGCACCCCCATCGCCCCGACGAAGCCGTGCTCCTCGCAGAAGGCCGCGAAGATGAAGTCCGTGTACGGAATGGGGAGAAAGTCGCCCTGCGTCTGGGTTCCCTTGTTAGCTCCCTTGCCCCAGATGCCGCCCGAGCCAACCGCGATCAGCGACTGGCGAATCTGGTAGCCCGAGCCCTTCGGGTCCGAGTCCGGGTTGATGAAGGCGTTGATGCGGGCCTGCTGGTAGGGCTTCAGCCGCTTGCCGCTCTTCCACGCGACACCGCCCAGCAAAGCCAGCACCAGCACGATGATTCCGACCTGCCGCAGGCGAATTCCTCCGAGGAACAGGCCGACGATCAGGATGGGCAGGTAGGTCAGGGAGGTTCCCAGGTCAGGCTGGGTCAGGACCAGAGCCATCGGAACGCAGACCAGCGCGGCGGCCTTGCCGATGTCCCGCCAGGTAAGCTCTTTGCCGGAAAGCCCCCAGAAGTATCGCGCCACGGCGACGATCAGCACCAGCTTCACCCACTCCGAGGGCTGAAAATGAACGCCGCCGCCGAGGTTGATCCAGCGCCGCGCGCCGAGCACTTTTTGCCCCACGAGTTTCACCGCCAGCAGCGAGGCGATGCTGATTCCGTAGGCCCATGGAACGATGTCGATCAGACGGTGATAGTCGATGGCCGAGATGACGAACATCAGGAACAGGCCAGCGGCCAGGAACACGATCTGCTTGTGGTCGAAGCCGTGGAACTTCGTGTGCAACGTCGCCGATTTGATCTCGAGCACGCTGATGATCGACAGCACGAGGACGAACCCCAGCAGAATCCAGTCAAAGTCGCGATAAGAGGAGAACCGAACCATCGTAGAGGTGATCTATCCCAGTGTAGTCACAGCTGTTTCGTTTGTCCCCGGAGTGCAGGCGAAGGTCATGTCGTCAGTTCTCCGCATCGACCGGGGCAGGTTTTTTAATCTCCGTAACTGCGGTTTTTTTGATCGCCGGAGCTGCGTCCGTGCTCTCCAAAGCGGGCTTCCTTACCGGAGCGACGGGAGTGGAGGCGCTACCGGAAGAGGCAGGCAGAACAGGGGCAGGGGCAGCCTCGGCGATGTGGATGTTGTTCTCCTTCTTCCGCTGCTTGGTGACGAAGGCGTTGACGATCTGCGCTCCCAGCTTGGCGGAGTTCGCGCCCCAGTTTCCGTTCTCCCACAGGACCACCACGATGATGTCGGGGTTGCGCCGCGGGGCCATGCCCACGAACCATGCGTTCGGAACCGTTCTGTGTCCGCCGCCGCTGCGCGCCAGGGCGTCGTGACTCATCACCTGCGCGGTGCCGGTCTTGCCCGCAAAGTCGATTCCCTCAAGACGCGCTGCTCCCGCCGTGCCGGTGATCGTGGTCTGGGCCATCGCGTTCGTGATCGTCTCCCAGTTGTCCGGCGACAAGGGAACCGTCTTCTCGCCCGAGCCGGGGAAGGTCTCATGGACCGCCTCCAGCATGTCCGAAGGAACCTCGTCGGGGAAGACCGTGTGAGGACGGTGCAGCACACCGCCCGAGGCGATGCCGCCGATGGCCCGCGCAAGCTGGACCGGCGTCACGGCCACGGCTCCCTGCCCGATGCCGACCGAGATCACCTCGCCTGCGTACCACTTCTCATGGAAGTTCTTCATCTTCCACTGGGTCGAGGGCATCGTTCCCGAGGCCTCGTCCGGCAGGTCGACGCCTGTGTGCTGCGAGAGTCCAAGCGAGGTCGCATACTTCGCAATCGTGTCGATTCCCAGCTTGTTCGCCAGCGTGTAGTAGAAGGTGTCACAGGAGACCGGGATGGCCCGGTTGATGTCGACCATGCCGTGCCGCGCATCGCAGGCGAAGAAGTGTCCGTAGAAGCTGGCGCCGCCGTTGCACATCACGCGCAGCGACTGGGCCTCCTGCTCCTGCAGACCGGCGTAGGACATGATGATCTTGAACGTCGAACCCGGAGCCAGCTGCGCCTGGATCGCCTTGTTCAGCAGCGGGTGGTCGGGGTTGTTCAGAATCTCGTTCCAGTAGGTCTTCGTGAGCTTTCCGGCGAACTGGTTCGGGTCGAAGGTCGGGCGCGAGACCAGCGCCAGAACCTCGCCGTTGTGAGGGTCCATCGCGATGATCGAGCCAACCTTACCCTCCATCGCCTTTTCGGCGGCCATCTGGAGGTCGAGGTCGATGGTCAGCTTGATGTCCTGCCCCGGCTTGGCCAGCGTCTCGCCCAAGTGTCCGATCTCCTTGCCGTGCGAGTTCACGATCACGTCGCGGCTGCCATCGACTCCGCGCAGCAGGGCGTCGTAGGTCGCTTCCACGCCGGACTTTCCGACCACGTCGCCGGGCTGGTAGAAGGCATACTTCTCTTTATTAAGGTCGTCCTCGGAGATCTCGCCCACGTACCCGATCAGGTGCGCCGCAAAGCCGTCGCGCGGGTAGACGCGGCGCTGCTCCTCGAGCGTCTCGAGCTCGGGAAGCTCATTGCGGTGGGCCTCGATGAAGGCCTGCTCGTCGGGGGTGATGTCCTGCTTCAACGGGATGGGCTGGTACTTCGGGGCGGCCTGGTAGCGCCTGAGCACCGATTCGATCTGCTCGACCGTCAGGTGCAGACCCGAGGCGATTCGCGGCAGGTCGGCGTTGAGGTCGTGTCCCTGCTCGCGCAGAAGGTAGCAGGAGACGGAGGGGTAGTTGTCCACCAGCAGACGGCCCTCGCGGTCGAAGAGACGGCCACGCGGAGCCATCACCGGAACCTTGCGGATGCGGTTGGCCTCGGCCATGGCACGGAAGTTGTCTGCGCCGACTACCTCCAGCCGCCATAGGCCGACCGAGAGAATCAGCAGGATCACGGCGACCAGGTACTGCGAGGCGTGCAGCTTCCCGATAGGCAGTTTTTCAGTCTGTCCCAGCGTCAGCTCGGTTTGAGGATTCAGCTCCATGCCTGTCCCAGTATGTGGATTAGACGCCTCAAGCTACGATTCCTCTCGCTTGGTGGTATCGAGCAGCAGAAAGAGGGGAATTGCAATCACCGTATTCGCCAACGCTCGCAGCAGCTCCTGAACCCATTGGGGATGAACCCCCTCCTGCCCCAGCAAACGGCGATTGATCAGGAACAGGATCAGGCTGTTCAGCAGCGAAAAGCAGAAGTTCATCACGACGCGGGTGGTCAGGTTGTCCACGTCCACCTGCACGCCGATGCTCGCGCCGACGTAGCCGATCACCGATTTCGCGATGCCGTTGACCCCTATGGGGCGGCCCGTCAGAGCGTCCTGTGCCAACCCGATAGCGGCCCCGGTCAGTGTGCCGACGGTCGGGCTGCGGCGCGAGACAGCGAAGAAGATGGCCACGATCAGGGGGAGGTCCAGCATCGAAAAACGCCAGTAGAGCTTCGACAGCAGCACCTGCAGGATGATCGCCGCAACCGGGATCAGCAGCGTGACGGCAGGGGAGAAGCTGTGCTCCTCAAGCTCGCGGCGGGATGTGTAGCTGAGACTGGGCATAGGGTTAGTTGTTGGGGTTCTCGTTCTCCGGGGCGGCTGGCTTCTCCTGCGCGGGCCGCTTCTCTTGTGCAGATGGAGGCGTTGTGCTCGTGGGCGGCGTGCTGGTCGCGGGCCTCTCCGACCGGGGCACGGGCGGCCTTACCGGCTTCGGAGCGGGTGTCTCGCCCTCAGGAGTGGTGGTCGCGTCTCCCTCGGCAGGACGCGGGGCGACGACGCGCGGCGCAGGCGCGGGTTGCGCCGGGTAGGTCGTGACCGGGTGTTGCGCTCCCGGTGTCAGGGACGAGGCCGGAGGAGTCGTGCCCGGCGTATAGCGGTCCGGGTGAAGCGCCGGGACGGGACGGGGAACCACACCCGCAGGATTCTGTGCCGTGGGCTTCACCGTGCCGTCAGCCGGGTTGATTCCGTTCGCTGCATCCTTTTCCTGCAGGCTGGGAAGCTTGTCCGAGACGATCTCAGCCGCCGAACGCGCCGCCGCCTCCGCGGCTGCTGCATCGGCCTCAGCCTTGGCCTTCGCCTTCGCCTCGGCGATCTCCTTCGCCGTCTTCAGCCCCGAGGCAAGATCCTGCTGGGCCAGGAGCGGAAGGTCGCCCTGCCCCCCGGTGATGACCAGAACCTCCTCCAGTTGAAAAAGATTGGTGGCTGGCTTCACCTGAATCAGCGTGTATGGCTGATGCTCGGGGTCGGGCGCGATCGACTCGATGACCCCCACGTTCAACCCGCGGGGATAGACCTGGTCGCCGCCCGAGGTCAGCACCTTTTCGCCCGGCTTGATGCGGGAGTCCGACGTCAGGTTGGTGATGACCGTGTGGCCTCCCTGCGAGCCCTTGAGGATGGCGCGAATTCTCGTCGAGGCCAGAAGCACGCCAGCGCCCGAGGTGGGATCGTTCAGCAGAAGCACCTGCGCGGTGTGCGGAAAGACCTCGCGAATCTTGCCGACGACTCCGTCGGGAGTCATCACAGCCTGGTCGGCCTTCAGGCCATCGTTGGAGCCCTTATCTATATAAAGCACGCGGGACTGGTCGGTTCCGCTGCCGCCGATCACCTGCGCGGCCACGGTGGAGGTGACGTAGCTACGCTGAAAGTTCAGCATCACCTGCAGGCGGTGGCCCTGCAGCGCGTCCTCGGCGAACTGTGCCTGTTCCAGGCGAAGGCGGGCGACCTCGTCCTTCAGCTCGCGGTTCTTCTGGCGCGTGTCGCGCAGGTCGATGTAGTTCGACCAGCCGTAGCGCACGCCGGAGCCGATCCAGTGCAGGAAGCGCTCGATGGGCGTAATCGCCCCGACCGCCCAGCCGCGCAGCAGCGTGACCTTCGCCCCGTCGGGAGCGCCGACGACGACAGGACGACGCACCTGGATGGCAAGCCCGATGGTCTGCACCAGCAGAACCACGACCAGCACCAGTACGTTTTTGAATCGGCTGAAAAAGGACTCCATGCGCGCTTTTTCCTATTATCCCGCGAGAGGCGTATCGGCGCAGGGTGGCGTTTGTGGTGCGTGCCCAAAACGGGCTGGAAAAAGAGAGTTTCGCTAAAAAATCATCGAAGCGAACCGGACCAGACCCTCGCGCCACACGATGTAGCTGTGCGTCCCCTCCGGCTGCTCCAGCGTGACTGCCCTGCCTTTGCTCTGAAGCCACTTCGCCATCTGCCGGTTGCTTTCGAGAAGCTCGTCGCTTTGGCCGCAAACCATCCAGACAGGATGCGGGCTGTTCTTTGCCAGCGCGGGAAGCTCCGTGTCGAAGTTCAGCCCCTTCAGCGCCGAGCTTTCGCCCCCGACCCAGCCGAAGCGCTCGGGGTGCCCCAGCCCGATGATCGTGCTCTCAAGGCCTCCCATCGAGGCCCCGAGAATCGCCGTTCCCTCGGCGTCCCTGCGGACGTTATACACCGACTCGACCTGCGGGATCACCTCGGTCAGCAGGGCTTTTTCGAAGAGCCGGAGGTTGCGCTCCACCGCCGCGTGGTCCTCCCACAGGCCGTAGTCGTCGGCGAACTTCATGTCGCCGTAGCCCAGGGGCATCACCACCACCATCGTGCGGGCCTTGCCCTGCGCGATCAGGTTGTCGAGGATCAGGTTTGCCTGCCCGAAGCGGTTCCAGCTGTCCTCGCGGTCTCCCCAGACGTGCAGCAGGTAGAGTACTGGATAGGGCTTCTTTGCCTTGGCGTCGTACCCCGGCGGCATGTAGACCACGAAGGCGCTGCGGTTGTCCGGCAGCCCCGCAACAACTTTGGACACGTATTCGTGGCGTTCGATTCTGCCCTTTGGAGCACCGGCCTCCTCCCACGGTGCTGAAGATTCCAGCGGCTTGCCGGGGACGAGGAGCAGGTCGTTGCCGTATCGCCGCACCTGGTTCTGCGGGTCGTGTTCGGTCCGCGCCTGACCGTCGAGAGCGAAGCGGTAGCCGTAGATCTCCGGACGAAGCGGCCCGGTGGTCACGCTCCATACGCCGCTTTCACTCTTCTGCATGGGCAGACGGTCGGGGCGGTTCTCAAGCACAAGGTCCGCCCGGGCGGCCTTCGGAGCGAAGTAGCGGAAGGTCACGGTGCGGTCGGGATGAATCTCCGTCGAGCGGAAATCGGGGGCCTTCTGCGCCGCCATCGGCAAGCTGAACGACAGCAGCGCAAGAGCCCATCGAAGCTGCATCCTCACGCCTACTTCTCCACGAAGAGCAGAGGGGTGAAGTGGATCAGGTTGTCTCTCCACACCGACCACGTATGCCGCCCCGGAGTCTCGATCTGCGTCACGGGCATGTTCTTGTTCTTGAGGAAGTCGATGAAGCTGCGGTTCGGAGTGATGAGCGCATCGTCCACGCCGCACGCGATCCAGAGGGTCTTCAGGTTAGCGATCTTCGGGTCGAGCCCCTTGATCGCCTCCAGCGAATCGAGCGAATGCACCGCCGAGCTGAAGCCGCCCACCCATGCGAACTGGTCCGTGTGGCTCAGGCCGATGCGGAGGGATTCAAGGCCACCCATCGAAAGCCCTGCAATGGCGCGGTCTTCACGTTTGCGCGAGACCTTGTAAGTGGCCTCGACCTGCGGCAACACCTCAGTCAGCAGGGCCTTCTCGAAGAGCGAGACGTTGTGCTCGACCGTCTCGGGCTGGTTCCAGACACCGTGATCGTGGACGAAGGCCATGTCGCCATAGCCCAGCGGCATTACCACGACCATCGGCTTGATCTTGCCCTGCGCCAGCAGGTTATCGAGGATCAGGTGCGCCTGCCCCACCGAGGTCCAGCCCGAGGCGTCGTCGCTCCAGCCGTGCAGAAGGTAGAGCACCGGGTAGGGCTTCTTCGCCTTTGCGTCGTAGCTGGGCGGCGTGTAGACGTAGTAATCGCTCTGGTTGTTCTCTCGCCCCACCACGACCGCCGTGTTGTAGGTGTGGTGATGCACGACTCCGTGCGGCACGTTCGTCGCGTCCCACATCTCGGGAGCGTCACCCGGAACCTCGATCAGGTTCGAGATACCCACAAGGTTCGGGGCTATGCGAGGATTTGTCGCATCCACCCGGTTCGCGCCATCGACCGCGAAGTGATACGCGTAGATCTCCGGCTGCATTACCGGGGTCGTCACCGACCAGACGCCCGCATCGTCCTTCTGCATCGCCAGCGCGGGGCCGAGCACATCGACCCCGACCTCAACTTTCGTAGCCGCTGGTTCGCGGAGACGGAAGGTGATGGTGTGGTCGGGATTCACCTCCACCGACCGAACCGGCGGCACGGGAGCCTGGGCGAACGCCAGCGAAGGCGCACACGACAAGACGAGCGAAAGAGCGAGGAATCCATTTTTCATACGCGAGAAGTGTAGCCGATGAACTTCATGGAACCAATCGCTCCAAGCCTCGTACAATCCTTCAACCTCACCAATTTCTTTTTATGGGAGTCTGAATGCTTCCTTCGCTTCTGCTTCTTCTCCTGTTTGCAGCTCCCCATCCCGGCAAGGAACCGGCAGCAAAGACAGCAGACGCCGGGGATGGCCCTACTTATACCGAAAGCGGCGAGCTGAGGCTTCCTGAAAAATATCGCGAGTGGATCTTCCTTACCTCCGGAATCGATATGAGCTACTCATCCACAGCCGATCCCGCGCACTCGGTCTTCGATAACGTCTTCGTCAATCCCAACGCCTACCGCTCGTTTCTTTCAACCGGCACATGGCCGGACAAGACCGTGATGGTGCTTGAAACCCGGGCAGCCGAGGGAGCTGCGTCCATCAACAAGCGCGGTCATACGCAATCGCCCGGCATCACCGGGCTTGAGGTCCACGTCAAGGACAACTCCAAGGGAGGCTGGGCCTTTTACGGCTTCAGCAATCCCGTAAGCGCTGCGCCCTTCCCGCGCACCGCTCCCTGCTACACCTGCCATCAGCAGCATGGCATCGTGGACACAACCTTCGTGCAGTTCTACCCCACGCTTCTGGGCATCGCGAAAGAGAAGAAGACCATCTCTCCCGAGATGCTGAAGGAGCTTGCTCCCCCGGCCCCAGCCGAAGCCAAATGAATCCGGAGCAACGCCCCACAGCCGTTTCCATCAGCGCATAATAAAAGGAATGGCATTTCGTTCTGGTTTCGTCTCCATCATTGGCCGCCCCAACGCGGGCAAATCCACGCTGCTCAACGCCCTGCTCGGCCAAAAACTCGCGATCGTCACGCACAAGCCGCAGACGACGCGCACCCGCATTCACGGCGTTCTGGAAGTGCCGCTTCGCAAGAAGACGAAGACCGATCCGGGCCGTCCCTCGGGGCAGGTCGTGCTGGTCGATACCCCCGGAATTCACAAGCCCGACTCGCAGCTCGACCGCCGCATGATGCAGGAGGTGCAGGACGCGCTGGAGTCGCGCGACCTCGTGCTGTTCATCGTCGATGTCACGCACCGGCTTCCCCGCGAGAGCGATACCGACAGCAAATCGCCTTCGTCCACGCGGCGCCGGCTCTCGGCGGCCGAGGACGACTTCGCGCTCTCCTTCGTTCGCAAGCTCACCTGCCCGGTCATCCTTGTGCTCAACAAGATCGACGCTGTGCAGAAGGAGGACCTGCTGCCGCTGATCGCGCACTGGAGCTCGCTGCACAGCTTTGCCGCGGTCATCCCCCTCTCTGCGAAGAAGAAGCAGGGGCTCGACCTTCTGCTCGACCAGACCGTCTCCAAGCTGCCCGAGGGCCAGCGTTATTTCCCGAAGCACCAGCTCACCGATCAGCCGGAACGCTTTCTTGTCGCCGAGATTATTCGCGAGAAGATCCTGCTGCTCACCGGCGAAGAGGTTCCTTACGCCACCGCCGTCGTCATCGAGCTCTTCGAAGAGCCTGCCTCGCTGAAGAAGACGAAGGACGGCAAGCTGCCCGTCACGAAGATCGCCGCGACGATCTTCTGCGAGCGCACGGGGCAGAAGGCCATCCTGATCGGCAAGCAGGGCGAGATGCTGAAGCGCATCGGAACCACCGCTCGCAAGGAGATCGAACCGCTGCTCGGCACGCGGGTCTTCCTTGAGCTGTTCGTCAAGGTGCAGGAGGACTGGCGCAGCTCCTCTAAGTTCGTCGAAGACCTCGACTGGCGGCGTCAGCTTGAAGAGATTGCAGCCAAGCAAATCGACATTGAGGAAGAGGAATAATCCTCTTTACACGCCTTGATCCGAGAGTGATTCAAACCACTTTTTAGAATTTGTCATTCCGTAGCGCAGCGAAGGAATCTGCTTTCTTTTGCAGGATATCCGGGTGCCCCATCCTTCGCGGCTTTATCGCGAAGGGTGGGATGAAGGATTTCAGCATTCCGTAAGAATGGTTTTGTGTCGGTGCGAACGGGATTCATCCCACCCTTTCCTGCGGAAAGGATGGGGCACCCGAGCTGTGGCGGCGCTTCACAAAGAAGCAGATTCCTTCGCTGCGCTACGGAATGACAAGTCAAAAAGGAATGACAAGGATTTAAATTGTCGGGATTAACCCTGAAAGTGGGGGTATCCCCTACTCCTTCACGGTCACGCCGAGCGCCTTCATCTTGCGGTAGAGATGGCTGCGTTCCAGTCCGAGCGTCTCGGCTGCGCGACTCACGTTGCCGTGGACCTCGTCGAGCTTCTTCAGGATGAACTCACGCTCGTAGGCCTCGCGGGCCTCGACGAGGCTGGCGAACTCCTCTGTCCGCGTGTTGATGCGGCCCGACTCCGTCAGCTTCGGTCCGCGATACACCAGCACCGGAAGATGCTTCTTTTCGATGCGGTGAACCTTCGGGTTCAGGATCAGAATGCGCTCGATCAGGTTGCGAAGCTCACGCACGTTACCCGGCCAGTGATACTGTCGCAGCGTCGCAACGGCATCCTCGGTCATCTCGGCGTGCGGGCGGCCGTACTGCTGACCGAACTCTTCGAGGAACTCCTTCACGAGAAGAGGAATGTCCTCCTTGCGGTCGCGTAGCGGAGGAACATAAAACGGGATCACGTTCAGGCGATAGAAGAGGTCTTCGCGAAAGTTGCCGCGTGCGATCTCTTCTTCAAGGTCCTTGTTCGTCGCGGCGATCACGCGCACGTCCACCAGAACAGGGTGCGACGCTCCTACCGGGAGAAAGCGCTGCTCGTCGAGAGCGCGCAGCACCTTGGCCTGCGTCTTCAGGCTCATGTCGCCGACCTCGTCGAGGAACAGCGTTCCACCGTCGGCGCGCTCGAAGGTTCCGCGCTTCTCCTGCGGGCCTCCCGGCACGGCTCCGTGGCGGTAGCCGAACAGCTCGCTCTCGATGTAGTCCTCGGGAATCGCCGCGCAGTTCAGTTCGACGAAGGGACGATCCTTGCGCAGGCTCGCCGCGTGCATGGCGCGTCCGATCAGCTCCTTGCCCGTGCCGCTCTCGCCGAAGATCAGCACACGCCCGTTGGTCGGGGCCATCAGCTTGATCTGCTGGCGCAGAGCCTTCATCGCGACGCTTTGCCCGGTGACGTTTCCCTTCACCGCAAGCTGCCGCGCAAACTCCGCGTTGTCCTCGCGCATCTGACGGGCGCGCATTGCGTTCTTCACTACGATCAACGTGCGTTCGAGCGAGAGAGGCTTTTCGAGAAAGTCGTACGCTCCCAGCTTCGTCGCCCGCACCGCCGACTCGATCGTGCCGTGGCCGCTGATAATCACGACCTCGGGCACGTTGTCGTTTTCAAGCTGGCGAATCTCCGCCAACGTCTCCAGGCCATCGCGGTCAGGCAGCCAGATATCCAGCAGAACCACGTCGTACGCGGCATCGCGCACCAGCTCCAGCGCCTCGGTCGCTGTCGCGCTCGTCGTCACGATGTACCCTTCTTCGCGCAGGATACCCTCAAGCGATCTGCGAATCTCCGCCTCGTCGTCGACGATCAGCACATGGTTCAAGCTGTTACTCCTCCCTTTGCGTTCAATGCCGAGGATATCTCCTGCTCGCCCTCGGTCGCCGAGGCGGCGCGCAGCTCAAGGATGAACTTCGCTCCTACAGGAACATTCTTCTCAGCGCGAATCGTTCCCTGGTGCTCCTGCACGATCTTCGCCGCAATCGCGAGGCCGAGGCCCGTGCCGCGCTGCTTGGTGGAGAAGTACGGGAGGAACAACCGCTCGCGCATCTCATCCGTCAGGCCGGAGCCGGTATCGGCCACGGTCAGCTCCACCATGCCGCTTTCGAGCAGGCTGGTCGTGATGCGCAGCTCGCGCAGCAGGCTCGACTGCATCGCCTCTGCGGCGTTGTCGATCAGGTTGCCGAGAGCGCGCTTCAGCGCCTCCGGGTCGGCCATCACCAGCGGCAGCCCCTTGCCCATGCGCTTGACCACGTTGATCGACTGCATACGGCCGGCGAACATCGCCAGCGAGTTTTCGACGATGGTGTTCAGGTCCGCGGGGCGCGGCTGCGCTGCGGGAAACTCCGCCAGCGTCGAGAACTGGTCCACCAGCGAGCGCATACTTTCGACCGAGCCGGTGATGACCTCGCTGCACTGCCGGATGACCGCGGGCGAAGGCGACTCGATCTGGTGAAGCTGCAGCGTGGCCGACAGGCGGTCGATGTGGCGGCGAATCTGCTCCGCGCTCAGGCCGATGGGAGTCAGCGGGTTCTTGATCTCGTGCGCCACGCGTCGCGCAACCTCTTTCCACGCGGACTGCTTCTGCGCTCGCAGCAGCTCGGTCGCGTCTTCGAGAACGATCACGTATCCCCTGTGCTCGCGGCGCAGCCTCTCGTTGCCCACGGGAGTTTCCAGCAGAGCCACGGTCGCCAGCAGGCTCAGCGTTCCGCCCACGCCGTCGTGAGCGGCCATCTCTATCTCGCTCGACGCCGAGCCCATACGATGGCTTCGCTTGATCAGCCTGTCCATGACCTCAGCTACATCGGCGGGAAAGACCTCTTCCATCACCAGCCCGAGGAACGGCCTCTGTCCGCCGGGGTCCATCATCTCGCTGAGCGCGCGGTTGGTCAGAAGAATCCTTCGGTCGGCATCGAGCATGGCCACGCCGTTCGGAATCGTCTCGAGCATCGTCTCCAGCTCGCTGCGGCGGGCTTCCAGCGAGGCGTTGGCCGCGCTCAGCTGAATCGTAGATTCTTCCACGGCGCGGCGGCTGCCCTCAAGATCGGCGGCCATGTGGTTGAAGCTGTGCACAAGATCGCCCAGCTCCTGCGTCGCACTCTCCTGCACACGATGCGCGTAGTCTCCTGCGGCGATGGCCGCCATCGCATCGGCCAGGGCTTCGACCGGCTTCGTCACCTGCTTCGAAAGATGCAGGGCCAGCCAGCTTGAAGCAAAGAGGGCAAGAATCGTCATCATCAACAACAGCAGAGTGTAGAGGCTGCGCACCTGGCGACGGCTGCGGAACAGCGCCCAGTAGGTGTCGGCGGCCTCGCGCAGGTTGGCCATCGTGTCGGCCATGCCGTGCGGCATCGGAAGCCCGACCACCACGACGATTCCCTGCCGGGCCGTGGCCATGCCGAGAGCGTAGTCGGTGTCTCCCACGCTGAAGACCGGGGTATCGCTGCGTCGCGCCGCCGAAAGAATCGCCTCCTGCTTCGAACCACCTGCCCCCACGGTCTTCCCCGCCGAAGTAGCGCCTTTTGCTTTCTTTGGCGCCGTATTGATGGCCGTCTCCGGAACCCAGGGCTTCACGTGCGTCACCGCTCCCGGAGGAACCTGGAACGCGGCCACCAGCTGCTGATCGCGATAGATGATCGCAAAGCCGCTCTGCAAGGTGATCTCGTGATGGCGCAAAACCTCCTGCCCCTCCGCCGCATACCGGGGCAGGCTCGCCGGGTCGGTGGAGAGATCGGGCAGGGTCGCCATGATCGACTCGGCCTCCGCTCTCGCGTTCGACGTCGTGTAGCGAGCCAGCTCAAAGGCCATGCTACTGCTAGCGTCGCGCATCTCCGTCACAGGCTGCGAGAACCAACGCTCCACAGCGCGGTTCAGCAGAAGATAGCTGAAGGCGAACATGAACGAGATGGGCAGCAGACTCACCAGCACCGCTCCCCAGAGCATCCGCGTGCGCAGCCTTGTGCCCATCACGCGGCTGCGCTGGTCTGCGTAGAGCTTCAGCACGTTGCGAACCAGCATCACCAGCACCGCGACGAACAGAAGGAACGCCACGATCGACAGGCCCGTGTAGATGAAGATCTGCTCGGTCGTCTCGGGGTCGAGGAAGCGCTGGTTGAAGGCGTTCAGCGCCGCCAGCGCCGCCAGAAGAACAAGCAGGCAGGTTCCCAGCGCGATGCTCAGTACCTTCCGCTTGTTGTCCTTCATCGTGCCCCTCCGGTCCGGCCTGAAGCTCCGGGCCTCCTCATCCGATCAGATTCTTAAACCAGCTCCGCCACGCTCTTCCACTCGCGGCCCTGAGCCTCGGCGACCGCCTTGTAGGTCAGCACGCCATCGAAGGTGTTCACGCCCTCCGCGATTCCCTTGTCCTCCTGGATCGCCGCCCTGGCTCCCAGGCTGGCAAGCTTTAGCACGTAGGGGAAGGTCGCATTTGTCAGCGCCAGCGTGGAGGTGTTCGGAACCGCCGCAGGCATGTTCGTCACGCAGTAGTGAACGACGCCGTTGACCTCGTACGACGGATTGCTGTGCGTCGTGGGATGCGCCGTCTCGATGCAGCCGCCCTGGTCGATAGCAACGTCGACCACGACCGCGCCCTTCTTCATCTTTTCGACCATCGCTTTGGTCACGATCTTCGGGGCTGCGGCTCCGGGGATCAGCACGCCGCCGATCAAAAGGTCGGCATCGCTGGCAGCGCGCTCGATGTTGTAACTGTTCGAGGCCACCGTGAAGACGCGGCCATTGAAGATGTCGTCCAGCTCGCGCAGACGGTTCAGGTTCAGGTCGATCAGCGTGACCTTCGCTCCCATCCCCAGCGCAATCTTCGCGGCGTTCGTGCCGACGATTCCGCCGCCGATGATGACCACCGACGCCGGAGGAACTCCCGGCACGCCTCCCAGCAGCAGGCCGCGACCGCCATGTTCCTTGGTCAGATACTCGGCTCCCACCTGCACACTCAGGCGTCCGGCGACCTCGCTCATCGGAGTCAGCAGAGGCAAGGCTCCCACACGGTCACGCACCGTCTCATAGGCGATGCCCGTAACCTTCTTTTCGAGCAGAGCGTTGGTCAGCGCCTCCAGAGGAGCAAGGTGCAGGTAGGTGAACAGCACCAGCCCCTCGCGGAAGTGACGATACTCGGTCTCCACAGGCTCTTTGACCTTGACTACCATATCGGCCAGCCGCCAGACATCATAGGCCGAACCGACGATCTCGGCCCCGGCGTTCTGATACTCCTCGTCGGGCATCGCCGAAAGAGCCCCGGCCTTCTGCTCGACCAGAACCTTGTGACCCGCGTCCACCAACGCCTTGACTCCAGCTGGGGTAACCCCAACCCGGCTCTCGTGGTCCTTCACTTCCTTCGGAACGCCAATGATCATGCCTTCGCCTCGCGCAGCAGATGCTTTTATTGTAGCGACTGAATCCCAACCGGTATCCAGCGAGATGATACCTCCGATCTCATTCGGCTCCATCAGAAGAGCCCAGATTCGCACCGGGAACGGTTTTACATGAAAGCAAGCACTATCGCTTAGACTGATACCACTGATACCGATGAGCGCTCCCCAGCATCACTTCAAACCGATTGATTTTAAGGCCCGGTTCCCCGCCCTGGATGGCATTCGCGCACTCGCCATCCTCATGGTCTTCGCCGCCCATTACGGCGGAGGAACGCATGGCGGACCTCTTCTGCACTTTATGAACCGCGCCCATAACTATGGCTGGATCGGCGTCGACCTCTTCTTCGCCCTCTCCGGCTTCCTCATCACGGGAATCCTCTACGACACCCGCACCGATTCCAAATACTTCAAACGCTTTTTTGCCCGCCGCAGCGTTCGAGTCTTTCCGATCTTTTATCTCGTCTTTCTTGTCCTTCTTCTTCTGACGCCCCTGTTTCATTTCCAGTGGAAGCCGGGTCATTTCTTCTTTCTCTTGTACATGGGCAACCTCTCCATGATCTCCAATCCCTCCCTGGAGATACTCCGGTCTTCGTGGAACCCACTCGCCGATGTCCACATCGTTCACTTCTGGTCTCTGTGCGTCGAGGAACAGTTTTATCTTCTCTGGCCGTTGATTATCTGGTTCGTCCGGGACAGGATTCGCATTATCCGCATCGCCGCGGCACTCTCCGTTCTTGCCTTTGTACTCCGCGTGATCATGGTCATGAATATTGACCCTTCGAAGACAGAGCACTGGATCATGCATCTGCTCCCCTTCCGCATGGACACACTGCTGATCGGCGGCATCCTGGCCCTGCTCCTGCGAGGGGAGAACGCGGACCTCTGGCAGCGTCGGTGCAAATGGCTCTTTCTGCTACCATTGATCCCCGTAATCGCCATGTGCGCCGCCTCTTCGGAGGTTTATTCCACCTGGCTTATTACGATCGGCCTTTCGTTCATTGCACTGTTTTCGACGGGGCTGCTGGGAATCAGCCTGCGGCACGGTTCAGCCGCCTATCGCTTTTTCCATCTTCGCCCCCTGCGTCTGCTGGGGAAATATAGTTACGGGTTTTACATCTACCACGAGCTCTGGCCCGGCCCCTACTTCGTCCTCGTCCGGTTTCTCGCGTCCCGGCTTCACTCCTCGATTCTGGCGAATGGAATTTCAGATGTTTTCATCTTTGCCCTGTACCTTCTGATGGCCAAATTGAGCTATGACCTCTTCGAGGTCCGTTTCCTGCGTTTCAAAAAGCACTTCGAGTACGACTCGGAGCTTCAGGAGCACCGGACGAACTTTGCGGAAGAACTGAATGCATGACAGAGAACATCGCAGCATTTCAATCCCAGCAAGAGAGGCAACATGAGCAGCCAGAATGAACCGGCAGAATCGACGCTCCCTACACGAAAAGCCTCTCTCTCTGAAGACCTTTCGACCTCAGCGACTCCAATAAAGGCAACTCGCTGGATGTGGTTTGTCGCTTCTGTCGGGTTCCTCTCCATTGTGGGCGGCTTCGTGATGGGCCTGAACTTCGAGCTGTCAGACTCCGGGTGGTATCAGGCAATTGCGGACGGAAAGACCGCGCAGGTGATGCAGCCTTTTGCTTCCAGGCAATTAGGCCCTTTAGTCGTTCGTCTCCTGATCCAGCTGACACATCTCAGCCTTCCTCACGCTTTTATCGTGGAAGGCATCTTTTCCATCCTGCTGCTCCTGAGCATGGTCGGTATTTTCCTGGTTCGCGGCGGAGTTCCGCGGTGGCTGCTGTATGCCGTAGGAGGCCTTGCATTCTGGCCGCAGCTCTTCCAGGGATTCGTCCTGCCTGACCTCTGGTTTTCCGCGCTGCTCGGAGTATTTCTGCTGCTCCTCTCACGAAAGCGGTACTTCAGCGCCGCCCTGTTCCTGTTTCCTCTGCAGGTCTCACGGGAAGCAACCATCCTTGTGCTGCTGTGTTTTCTGATTGCCGGATGGCGGCGTATCCGCCTCGTACCGGGATTGACCGCCGTGGTAGCCACCTATGCTGGAATGCGCGTGGTCAAGATGCTCACGGCAGGGGCCGTGGGAAACCAGGAGAAGATCTCCCCTCTTCTCTACATGGCAGGGAAGGTTCCATGGAACCTCCTAAAAAACGTGCTCGGCCTGATCCCCTGGAACAACTACACACCGACGTGCTCGAAACCGATCTGGAGTATGCCGCTCCATCTCGGCCACATAACGAGCGTCGGGGTCTGCTCCTTTCGACCGGAGAACAGCCTGTTCACCACGACGGTAGCCATGACCAGTTTCGGGCTATTGCCGCTTTTCGCGGCGTATTGCTGGAAGAAGAAACTTCTTTCTCTTCCACCGGAGTCTGTCCTTCTCCGCTTCTGCCTTGTGTATGGCGCTGTTTCGTTCCTGATGGCTCCGATGCTTGGAACCAATACCCCTCGACTGTTCGGATACGGGTGGCCACTTTTCCTTGTCGCCATACCGCTGCTGATCGTTCCGAGAATCACCCGCTCTCCTCGGAACGCAGGAGCTTTTCTGACCCTGCACCTGGCGCTTTCCTGGTCGTTCCTTCTCTTTCTCTACAAAGGATCGTTTTCGCTGCTGCTTCCGAACCTTCTGATGCTGGCATGGTGCATTCTTGCCTACGGGGCTGGCTGGGTGCTTCTTAGCCGAGGCGGGTTCGCTCTCTCCGAAAAGACGCCCGGAACCACATAAAGAGGCCATCTCCTCCACTCTCCATCACGATATTGATAGAAGCGTCCGCTCCTGCTTTTCCCGGAATGGGCCGTATCCCTTCAGGTCACATACAAACCACCTGATTCTGGCCGTACAATAGCCGTAGTTAACCATCAGGAACGCCAGACTGCCCAAAATGTCTTCGAACACCTTCCAGACCCGCTACTCGCGCATCCACAATATGCGGTCGCTTTTCAGCCTCTTTTCCAGCGATCTCGCCATTGATCTGGGAACTGCGAACACTCTCGTCTTCGCCCATAACAAGGGCATCATCGTTAACGAGCCATCGATCATCGCGGTCAACAAGGTCACCAACGAGGTGGAGGCCGTGGGCAAGGAAGCCAAGGAGATGCTCGGGCGAACCCCCGGCAACATCGTGGCCATCAAGCCCATGAAGGACGGCGTCATCGCCGACTTCCGCCACACCGAGAAGATGCTTAACTACTTCATTCAGAAGGCACATAACCGCAAGATGATGGTTCACCCCCGCATCGTCATCGGCGTGCCCTCCGAGATCACGCAGGTAGAAAAGCGCGCCGTCATGGACTCCGCCTATCGCGCCAAGGCCTCCGAGGTCCACCTCGTCGAGCAGGCGATGGTCGCGGCCATCGGCGCGGGACTGCCCATCACCGAGCCCGGCGGCAACATGGTCGTCGATATCGGAGGCGGAACCACCGACATCGCCGTCATCTCGCTGGCCGGAATCGTCTACTCGCGCTCGGTCCGCATGGCCGGGAACCAGATGGATGAAGCGGTCATCACCTACCTGAAGCGCAAGTACAACCTTCTGATCGGTGAGCGCACGGGCGAGTTGATCAAGATGCAGCTCGGATCGGCCTACCCGCTCGACAAGCCGCTTTCGATGGAGGTCAAGGGACGCAACCTCATCGAGGGAGTTCCCAAGACCATCACCATCGACGACTCGGAGATCCGTGAGGCTCTTTCGGAGTGCATTTCGACCATCATCAACGCCATCCGCGTCGCGTTGGAGCGCACCCCGCCGGAGCTTTCAGCCGATATCTCCGACCGCGGCATCGTGCTGACCGGGGGCGGCGCTCTCATCAAGAACCTCGACAAGCGGATTCGTGAGGAGACGGGGCTTCCGGTCTCCATCGCCGATGATCCGCTGGCCTCGGTGGTTCTGGGAACCGGCAAGATGCTCTCGGACTTCAACCTGCTGCGGAAGATCTCCATCGACTAGTTTTTTGTTCAGGAATAACAGCAAGGCCCGGCATGATGCCGGGCCTTTTGTTTTGACCAATAAGATTTAGTGGGTCAGGCTTACCCGCAGGCGGTCGATCCTGCGGTCGGTCGAGGCGATGACCTCTATCCGCAGGCCATCCTCCTGCACGACCTCGCCGGGCGCGGGGATGTGTCCGGCCAGCTCCGAGGCTAGTCCTCCCAGCGTGGTGGACTCGTACTCGCCCGAGAGAAACGGTGCGGGATCGCGCTCCTCCTCCGTCTCGTCTCCATCCTCCGACTCCTCGCTGGCCTCCGCAGGACGGCTGGCCGCCTGCTCGATCTGGTCGGCGAACAGCTCACGCAGCCGCGAAACCTCGAAGCTTCCGGGGACAAGGTACGACCCGTCCGGCTCGTGCACGGGAGTCTCGTCGAGTTCCGGCTCGTCGTGCTCGTCGGCGATATCGCCCACGATCGTCTCCAGCAGGTCTTCGATGGTCACAAGACCCGCGACCCCGCCGTACTCGTCGATCACGATGCGCATGTGCTGCTTCTCGCGCTGCATCTCGCGTAGAAGCTCGGCGACCATCTTGGTTTCGGGAACGAACGCTGCGGGACGCTGTATCTGAGCTACGGTCTTCGTTCCGGCCTCTACGTCCAGAATCTTCAGCAGGTCGCGCGCGAAGGCGATGCCGGTGACGTGATCGAGCGAGTCGGAGTGAACAGGCACACGCGAAAACGCGTGCTCGTTGATGACCGCCGTAAACTCCCGGAGCGTCATGGTTCCGGGGACGGCGAAGACCTCCGGGCGCGGCGTCATGATCTCGCGCACCACCTTGTCGCCGAACTCGACCACCGACCGCACCAGCTCGCGGTCCGACTCCTCGATGATTCCCTCCTCCTCGCCTGCTTCGAGCAGAGCCTCCATCGCCTCCGACGGGCGCTCCTCTTCTGTCTCGTCCTCCGGCTCGGCGAGCGCGGCGATGGAGAGAAGAAGCTGCAGGACAATCGTGACCGGCAGGATGAGGTAGAAGAACAGTTGCAGCAGGAAACGGATGCGGCGGACCCAGAGACCTTCGGTCCGGGCGAAGAGAATCTGCGGGATCAGGCGGTCGAAGATCAGGATCAGCAGGATCAGCTCGGCCACCGCGCGGGCGATGGCTCCGCGGCTGGGAATCTCCACCAGCCCGTTGGTCACGCGATAGAGGTGCAGGCCCCAGAAGAGCGACATCGCCGCGAGCAGAAGCTGCCGCAGCACCGAGGCGGACAGCGCAACCGATTCGCGCCCCAGCCGCAGGCGCGGCTCGATCATCGCCTCCCACGAGTCGATGTTGTCCTGGTACTCGCGGGCGAGAAACTTGCCCATCTCGGAGTACACACGGTCGGCGTAGGCCGCCAGCGCGAGCATGACCAGCAGAACCGTCAGGGTGAGGGGATACACAAGCTCGGAGAAGCTCATGCCTTGCTCCTCTTCTTCGAAAGAGCCTGCTTCGCCGTGCGGGTCTTTTTCTTCGAGTCGTCAGGCTTCACGGTTTTCTTCGCAGCTTTTTTTGCTGCTTTCTTCGCGGACTTCTTTACTGAGGGATGCGAGACGCGCTCGATCAGCGTGACCGGAAGCTTCAGTTCCTTGCGCAGCTCCGCCTCGCGCTCGGCCATCTCTCCCGAATCGACCTCGTGGTCCATCCCGGAGAGGTGCAACAAGCCGTGGAGCAGAAGAATTTTTACCTCTCCGGTCAGGTCGTGCCCAAAGCTCGCGGCCTGCTTCGCCGCCGTATCCAGCGAGATCGCGAGGTCGCCAGCGTGTTGCTCGAAGATCTCTTCGGGAGCGGGAAAGCTCAACACGTCGGTCGGCTTGTTCTTTCCGCGAAAGGTCCGGTTCAGCCGTTTAATCTCGACGTCGGAGGTCAGCAGCACTTCCACCTCTCCCGTCAGCCCGACTGCCTCGCGGGCGCGACGAAGAAATCGCGTGAGGCCGGACTTCGCCAGCGGGATGGAGCCTGTACTAGGGGGTTCGATGGTAATCATCGTTCGGAGTTCTTCAACCTGTCTCGAAAACAATAACGGCAAAAAACAAAGTAGCGGCGCACCACTCTGCGCCGCCATTTGCTATCGATACTATCTTACTGAAATCACAAACTTACTGCGGCTTCGCCACAGGCTTGCTCTTGTTGGCTCCCATTGCGGAATCAGGCATGACCGACTCGCCCATCGAGAGCGGAAGCTCCTGCTGGGCACGGCCATAGCTGTCGTAGGCCCGGACGATTCTCTGGACCAGGTGATGCCGCACGACATCCACGTCCTCGAAGTGACAGAACCGGATGCCTTCGACACCGTCGAGCACCTGTAAGGCCTCCAGCAGGCCCGACTTCTTCGGGTTGGGAAGGTCGGTCTGGGTGAGGTCGCCTGTGATGACAGCCTTGGAGTTGTTGCCGAGACGGGTGACGAACATCTTCATCTGCTCGGTGGTCGTGTTCTGCGCCTCGTCCATGATGATGAAAGCGTCGTTGAGGGTGCGGCCGCGCATGAAGGCCAGCGGGGCCACTTCGATCACGTTGGTCTCCAGCATCTTGTCGACCTTCTGCGGGTCGAGCAGGTCGTAGAGAGCGTCGTACAGCGGGCGCAGGTAGGGATCGACCTTTTCCTGCAAGGAGCCGGGAAGGAAGCCCAGCCTCTCGCCGGCCTCAACCGCCGGACGGACGAGAATGATGCGGCTGACCTTCTTGGCCAGCAGCGCCGAGACCGCCATCGCGACCGCGAGGTAGGTCTTTCCGGTTCCCGCCGGTCCCAGTCCGAAGACCATGTCGCCCTGCTCGATCGCCTCGACATAGCGCTTCTGGTTGATCGACCGCGGCTGAACGATCCGCTTGGCCCCGGCCGAACGCTGTTTGCCCGAGTCCATCAGCGACTTCAGCGTCGCCGAGGGATCGGTCACAATCATCTTGAGCATGCCGCGCAACTCACCGTTGTGCAGGTTTACTCCCGACTTTCGCAGGGATTCAAAGTCGGCAAATACGCGTTCCACCCGAGCAACGCTTTCGGCGTCGCCGGTTACGTGGATCGCGTCCGACCGAAGGTCGATCGTCACATGCAGCCCGTCTTCCAGCAGGCGTAGGTTTTCGTCGTGGGTTCCGTAAAGCGGCTCGATACCTGGGGTGATCTCGATAGCGTGTTTGATCAAGAGCGGGTCTGACCTCCGTCAGGGACAGCGGGGTTGTCTTCCTGATGATTGGATAGAAGGTAAGGGATTGAGGTTTCAGGCCGGTCAAAGCGCACAGAAAGGATGGTAGATTCAGGTGCCGCAACCGGGTTGGCGAAGTTTGCCAATCGTGTGCCGAAGATGGGCACAGACTAGCTCTCCTATCCCGCGACGTCAAGGCCATAATGAATCTAAAGAAGTAACCGGGGCCGGATTGGGCTCTTTGCCGAATGCTCGGGTACCCCATACAACTATCTTGGAAAGGCGTGGTTTCTCTTGACCCCAACCCAGAATTTCTCTAAACTTAGAGATTGCAGGGGATGGGTCAGGCTGTGTTTCTGGCCAGCCTGAGGCCTGCACCCCAAATTTTTCCCCCGACAAGATTCCGGGCATAGAAAGAGTTCAGAATGGCAAATCATGTTTCGTCCCTGAAGCGCGCACGTCAGACCGAGAAGAAGACCGCGATCAACCGCGCTAACAAGAGCAAGCTGCGTGGCAGCCTCCGTACCCTGCGCGAGGCCATCGTCAAGGGCGATGCCCAGGCTCTCGGCGCGGCGTACAGCGCCACCGTCTCGGTTCTCGACAAGAGCGTCCAGAAGGGCGTGCTCCACAAGAACACCGCCAGCCGCTACAAGGCGCGCCTCAACGCACGCGTGAAGGCTGTTGTCGTCCCCGCGAAGGTCGCCTAAGCAGCTACCCCGGTTCCAGAAGGTTCAAAGGCCAGCTCTTCGGAGCTGGCCTTTTCATTTCCCCTGCACCACTTCTACTCGGGAGCGTGCGAGCCGTCCTCGCGCTTCTCGCCGGGGTTATAGAGCGTCGGTCGCTTCCGGCGCTGCTCGGGGGGAGCATCACCCACCGTCTGCCCAGACCCCTGAGAGTTCGAAGCAGGAGCAGCGTCTGCTGCGGGCGCGATAGGCCCCTGGTTTACGGAGGAGGCTCCCGGAGCAGCCTCCATCCCCGAGGGAAGAACGTCAGCAGTGGGAGCAGTCATAGCTCCTGTGCCTTTCTCCCGCAGGGCCAGCGCGGGATCGCCGTCGATCTGCGGAGCGGCGGCCTCCGCCATCTGCACCGCTTCGCGCTCCTTCGAGGTCAGGGCGGGAAGGCCGTAGATCGCCACCGTGTCGTTCTGAAGCACCGCGAGCCTCAGGCCGTCCGGCGAGAGAGCGAAGTTCTGCCCCGCACGCGAGATCGGAGTTGCGTCCACCCGCAGAAGCTGCCGCCCGCTGTCGGTCTGGTAGACGGTGATCGCCTGGCCGTCGAACTGCTCCTGCGTAAATGCGTCGGCGTCCACCGCGGCGGAGTGCGTGAGCACGCGGCTCAGGGCAAAGCGCCCGGCTCCCGAGGCGAAGACGAACATAGGAGAGACGTAGCTCTCCGTCATGCTCTGCTCCCACATCTCCTCGCCGCGCAGGTTGAAGCCACCGATAATCTGCGGCGTGCTGGTCGCATGACAGCCGAAGGCGACAAACTCGCTGCGGCTGACCAGCATGGCTGAAGGGCGGCAGGTCGAATCGAACGCGGCCAGTTCTTTCACCTTGCCGCTGAAGCTCTGAAAGCTGAAGCCCCAGTGCTGTCTTCCCTGGTCGACTGCGGAGAGAAAACCGGCTGCGTTGGCGGGGATGCGTCCCGGCGCACGGGCGCGCAACGCCCCGGTTGGGACGATGCCGATCTCGTCCTCACCCTGCGGAGTCAGACGGAAGAAGTTGATCTGCACCGGGGTCTCATCCTGCTTGGCCTCCTCAATGGGAGCGTCGCCCTTCAGGGGCTCCAGCGTCTCGACGATCAGGAGGTCGGCGTCGGGCGACAGGATCAGACCGCCGATCCTCCGGTCCGTCCGGATAAATCCCTTCTCGTAAAAAGCGTTGCCCTTCGAGAGGTTCGCCACCGGGGCAAAGGTAGCAAGAGCATCGCGGATACGCAGCAGGAAACGCCCGTGCCCAAGGTTCCAGAGATACTGGCCGCGGTCGTGGACCCTCCACTCGGTTCGCGCCAGCAGCTTGCCGGAGGGAATCTCCAGCAGCACGGCCTCGATCACGCGGTCCTGATCGCCGGGAGGGCAGTCGGGTAGACGACGCAGCAGACGCTTGGTGCTGTAGGTCACCAGCAGATGCCGGGCATCGACGAAGTCCACCGTCTCCATCGAGCTTCCGGCCAGAAGGAACTGGCTGGAAAGCGGCTGGAAGCCAAGCGGAGCCAAGGGGATGGTCTGGGAGGGGTCAGGCCCTTTGGCCCATGCGCAGCTCGTCACAAAAACCAGCACAACCGCAAGCATGAGACGGCGCGGCGGCTTGCGAAGCCGAAGACTCGAGGGGATGATGCAGAGAACCGGCATGACGGGCCACACGTACTGACTACTACTCTTTCACAGACGAGCGCCACCCGCCAATGGGAGCGTGTGTGGAGGCCGGTTCTTCATCGGGTCATACCCCGGTGATACAAAATACAAGGGTTCCGGACGGAATCCAGAAGGAAGATCAGGATGACGAAACAGAGCATGGGATATTCGCGAAGCAGGGTTACTCTCGGGATCGCCGTGGCGCTGCTTGGCGCGGCGGCGGCAATGCAGGCACAGCAGACCCAGGTAAGCCCTGAGAAGCCAGCCGAGGTCTACAAGCCTATCCCAGGCTTCGACCCCACCTCCATCGACGTCTCCGTCGATCCCTGCAACGACTTCTACAAGTTCTCCTGCGGAAAGTTCGCCGCAAACCATCCGATCCCCTCCGACCAGCCCGGCGTCGATCAGTTCTACGCTCTCTACAACGTCAATACGCAGTCCTTGAACGGTATTCTCGCGAAGGCCTCGGCGGGAGGCTCCAGCCGAACCCCGAACGAGCAGAAGATCGGCGACTACTACAAAAGCTGCATGGATACCGGCCTTATCGAATCCAAGGGACTCGCTCCCCTGCAGCCGCTCTTTGACGAGATCAACGCAGTGCAGGCGGCCGAAGACCTTCCCGGCATCATCGGCAAGCTGCAGCGGTACGGCATCGACGTCTTCTTCAGCTATGGCGAGCAGCAGGACCTGAAGGACGCCAGCAAGCAGATCGCCTACATCGATCAGGGCGGCCTCGGGCTTCCCGAGCGCGACTACTACCTCCGAACCGGGGCCAAGGACGAAACCATCCGCAAGCAGTACGTCGAGCACGTGGCGAAGATGCTGATGCTGGCTGGGACTCCCGCTGAACAGGCGAAGAATGATGCCACCGCCATCATGGCCTTCGAGACCGTGTTGGCCAAAGCCTCCATGCCGGTTACAGATCGGCGCGACCCGGAGAAGACCTACCACCTGCAGACACTCGCCACCTTCAATGAGACGATTCCGGCGGACTCCTTCGACGCCTTCCGTCAGGCCATCCAGTCGCCCGCCATCACCGAGATCAACAACGCAACCCCCGAGTTTGCGAAGGCCATGGTGGATGCGGTGCAGAGCACCCGGATCGACACCCTGAAGGCCTACATGCGCTACCACCTGCTGACAGGGGCAGCCAGCCGCCTGCCGAGGCGCTTCGACGACGAGAACTTCGACTTCTACGGCCGCGTCCTCACCGGCCAGCCCGAGCAGAGCGCCCGCTGGAAGCGCTGCTCGAACTCAGTGAATGGAGCGCTGGGAGAGGCCCTGGGACAGGTGTATGTCGAGCAGTACTTCGCGGGAGACAGCAAGGCCAAGATGCTGGAGATGGTCCACGACATCGAGGCCGCGATGGAGCGCGACATCGACCAGCTCGACTGGATGTCGGCCACGACCAAGGTGCGCGCCAAGGAGAAGCTGCACGGCGTCGCCAACAAGATCGGCTATCCGGACAAGTGGCGCGACTACTCGAGCCTTGAGATCAAGGCCGACGATGCTCTTGGCAACCGGCTTCGCGGCGTCGCCTTTGAGAACGACCGCGTGCTCAACAAGATCGGCAAGCCGGTCGACCATAGCGAGTGGGGTATGACGCCGCCCACGGTCAACGCCTACTACGATCCCAGCATGAACGACATCAACTTCCCCGCTGGAATCCTGCAGCCCGCCTTCTACGACACGAAGCAGGACGATGCGGTGAACTACGGTCACATCGGCGCAGTCATCGGCCACGAGCTGACGCACGGCTTCGACGACGAAGGACGCAAGTTCGACGCGAAGGGCAACATGACCGACTGGTGGACCCCGGAGGATGCGAAGAAGTTCGATGCCCGCGCCGACTGCCTGGTGAACGAGTACGGGGCTTTCACCGCCGTTGACGATGTGAAGGTAAATGGAAAGCTGACGCTCGGCGAAAACACCGCCGACAACGGTGGCCTGGTGCTGTCCTATCTCGCCTACCTTGAGAGAGCGAAGCAGAACAAGGTCGATCTGAACGCGAAGGTCAACGGCTACACCGCGCCGCAGCGCTTCTACATCGCCTACGCGCAGAACTGGTGCGAGAACTCTCGCGACGAGGTTATTCGCCAGCAGGTGCTGACCGACCCGCACTCGCCCGACCACTTCCGCGCCAACGGGGCCATCGTCAACCAGCCGGGATTCTCCTCGGCCTTCGGCTGCAAGAAGGGCGCACCGATGGTTCCGGCCAACAGCTGCCGCGTCTGGTAACTGACACCGTAGTGGCAACAGAGTGGGCGCGGCTGGGCTTCGGTTCCGGCTGCGCCCGCTTCTTTTTGCTCGTAAGCGAATCAGTCACTCAAGCGAGTTATGCGAGAGTTATAAGACATGCCCCTTCACTCCAACCATCGCGTCGTCGGGTTTCTCGCGTGTGCGATGGCCAGCTCGCTGTGGGGCTGCGGCTTCTTCTTCGGCAAGATCGCGATGGCGGAGATGTCCTTCGCCCACATGGTCCTTTATCGCTGGCTCTTCGCGGTGGCCGTGCTGCTGCCCCTGATCGTGATGCACCGTCCGGGGCTGAGCGGAAAAGAGTGGGGAACGCTCGCTCTTTCTTCCTTCCTCGGGATTCCGGCCCAGTTCCTTCTCCAGTTCTACGGGCTTTCGCTCACGACGGTCTCGCATGCCGCGCTCATGGTCGGGACGATGCCGGTGATCCTCGCCGTCGGCGCGACTCTCTTCGCACATGAGCGTCTTGATGCAACCGGCTGGCTCGCGCTCGCAGGCTCGACTGCCGGAGCGGCCCTGATCGCCTTCGGACGGCACGGCACAGGGGCCGGGCATCCTTCGCTGAAGGGCGACCTTATGGTCGTGCTCTCGCTCGCCATCGCGCTCTTCTGGATTCTGCTGAACAAGCGCCTGCTGAATCGCCACTCCCCCATCGTAGTTACGGCCTATGGAGCCCTGCTTGGCACGGTGATGCTCACGATGTGGGTTCCGCTGGGCTACGGAGTGCCGCCGGTCGCGCATGTTTCGCTGAAGGCATGGCTGGCGCTCGCGGCCAGTGGGCTGCTCTGCACTGCCACCTCCACGCTACTGTGGAACTGGGGCATGACGAAGGTTCCCGCCTCGCAGGCCGGGGTACTGCTCAACATGGAGCCGCTGATCGGAAGCCTGCTCGGGGTCTTCGTCCTGAAGGAGCATCTCGGCCCTTCGGCGTGGACCGGAGGCCTGCTGATCCTCATCGCTGCCGTTACTCTGACGACACACTCGAAAGCGTACGTCGTCGAGCAGCCGCAGCTGGTGCTCTAGCGGCTACACTTTCCTCATGGCCTTTCCCGCACGCTGGGCCGCAGCCCTGCGCAAGCTCCATTGGACACGAGGAATCCGCGCCGGTCTCGCGGTTGCAGCCGCGATGATCGTCTGCCGCTACCTCGACCGGCCGCTGGGATGGGCCGCGCTGGGAGGCTTCGAGGCCATCCTCGTCGATAACGGCGGCCCCTACCGCAGCCGCCTGACCACCATCCTCACGCTCCTGGTTCTCGGAGCCCTCGGCTGCATTCTCGGCACCGTGGCCGCGACCTCGCTATGGCTGGCCATCACGATCACCGCGCTCTTCTGCTTCGCCATCACCTTCGCACGCGTGCTGTCGAACCAGCTGGCCTCCACCTCGGTTATCATCCTCGTGATTTACTTCGCGGGCTTCGGAGGACTCACGAGCACGCCGCAGCAGGCGTTTGGCAACGCGCTGGCCTTCGTGCTCGGTGGCCTGTGGGCCGCGATGCTCAGCCTCTTCCTCTGGCCGCTCGACCCCTTCCGCCCCGCCCGCCTCGCCGTGGCCGAATGCTATGCCCTGCTCGCCGAGTTCTCTGCGACCGTCCGGCACACCGAACCGGACAGCGAAGCCCTGCATGAGCAGCGCCATCGCATGCACGAGCTGCAGCGCCACATGCGCGCCAAGATGGAGGCCGCCCGCGTAGCCGTGGGAACGACCGGAGCCCGCGTCACCGCACGCACCATCCGGGCGCGTTCGCTGACCGTGCTGCTTGAGACCGCGGACATCCTCTTCGCCGGAACCATCCGCTGGACCGAGCTTTGCGAAGCGGCCTCGGACGCCGACTCCGAAAAGGCCCTGGCCGATATGTTCGCCTGGCTCAGCCGCGCCGAAAGAACCATCGAGGAGTCCCTGCACCAGCGCCCTGCCGACAGCGGAGCCTCCTTCTCGCCGGAGGGCTCGCACTCCATCGAGCACCTTCGCAAGCGGCGCACGGCGCTTCAGGCCTTTGCTCCGCCTGCGGGTTCACTGGCCGAGCACCTGATGCGCGACCAGCGCGATGCGCTGCTGAACGTCGAGGTCGCCTTCGAGGCCCTTCACGCGCTTTGGAGCGGCATGGAGATTCGCGTCCCCAGCTCCTCGGCGCGCTCCAGCCGCAGGACTGCTCTCACAGACTCCGGTCCGGCTGCACCCGCGTCAGGCTGGCGAACCATGCTCGACGCCGCACAGGCCAACTGGACCGTGCATTCGGTGATGATGCGCCACGCCCTGCGCATGATGGTCGTCGGGGCCGTCGATGTGCTGCTGATGCGGATGGTCCATGTGAGCCACGGAGCATGGCTCGCGATGACCTCGATCATCGTGCTGCAACCCTACGGCTCAGGCACCCTGCGACGCAGTGCACAGCGCGTGGGTGGAACCATCGCCGGAGGCATTCTCGCCGCGATCCTCGCTGCGGCCCTGCCGAACCAGACCGGCCTGATGATCGCAATCACCATCACCAGCGTCTTCACGCTTGCGACCTACGCGGTCGATTACGGCTGGTACTGCTTCTTCCTGACGCCCACCTTCGTCCTGCTCAGCCTGCCGCACCTGCGCGACTGGCGCTTCGCGGGCATCCGCATGGGAACGACCCTGCTGGGAGCCATCGTCGGCGTGATTGCGATGCGGCTGCTGTGGCCGGAGCGCGACCAGTTGCAGCTTGGGCGACTGCTGGCTCGCGGCGCTCTCGCGGACGCGGCATACGTCCGCGCCATGCTGCGCTTCTGGGAGACGACCGGCAAAGCACAGGCCGATGCTGACCGCGTCTCCGCCGACCGCACGCTGCTCGCCCCGGCACGTCGTGCCTGCGGCCTTGCGATCAACGACGCCGAGGAGACGCTGGACCGCATCCTGCTGGAGCCGCGCGTTCCTCTCTCACGCAGCGACCGCTGGGAGGAGGCCCTGACCTTCGTGACCTACCTGCGCCGCATCACCCGCGCCGTGACGACGCTGGCCTTCGTCGGAGGACCGACTGCGGAGACACGCCGCCGCTCCGAGAGCGTGGCCGACCGTCTCGAAAAGCTGGGCAGGATGCTGCACGCCATGCTCGACGAGGGAACGGCCTCGGCGGAGGCTCGTGCCTGGCTCGCGGTCGATCAGAGAAGCACAAGCTCGGCCAGCACAAATCCCTCCGAAGAGGAGACTCCCGCAGAGCAGCAGCTTCGCCGCATGGAGCGGCAGACAGCGGTTCTGGAGCGCGCCGCCTCGACGCTCTCGACCTATCACTAAAGCCTCAGCGCTGCGAGGCTGCGCCCCCTCATCCTTCGCTTGGCTCACACTCAGGCGACGAGGTTCTTCGTGGACAGTGTGCGCGTCGTGCGGTTCCACACGGTCGCCAGAGCAAGCCCGGCGACGATCAGACCCGCGCACAGTCCGAGCCACAGCCCGAGCGCACCGTAGTGCTGGCGGAAGCCCAGCCAGCAGCCCACCGGGAGACCGATGATCCAGTAACCGATGATCTGCACATACAGCCCGGCGTGCGTGTTTCCCGCGCCGCGCAACGCTCCGTTGGCCGTGATCTGCAGGCCGTCGAAGAACTGGAAGGCGGCGGCTACGTAGAGCAACGGAACGGTCGCGGCGATCACGTCGCGGTCGGGCGTGAAGGCGCGCGCGATAGGGTGGGCGAAGAGGCCCAGCAGCACCGAGCAGGTGGCCATGCAGGCGGCTCCGAAGAGGATCGCGGCCCAGCCTGCGGCGGCGGCCTCGCGGGGCTCTCCCCGGCCGAGGGCCTGGCCGACGCGCACGGCGGCGGCAGCTGAGATGGCAAAGGGGATCATGAAGGTGAAGCTGGCGCAGTTCAGCGCGATCTCGTGGCCGGAGAGAGGCAGCGGCCCGATGGTTCCGGCGAGGAAGGTCACCATGGCGAAGATGGAGATTTCGACGAAGATCTGGGCTCCGGCAGGAGCGCCGAGCATCGTCAGGCGCTTCAGGCGCGAGCTTTCGATGTGGCGCAGCATCGAGCGCAGGCCGTAGTTGTGATCGTGCTCGACCTTCCAAATCGCGGCGAGGAGGAAGATTGCCAGATACGTCCGCGAGAGCGAGGTGGCGAGGCCGGAGCCTGCGATCCCGAGCGCGGGAATGTGGATGGAGCCCCAGCTATGTCCGTAGATCAGGAACCAGTTGCCGAAGACGTTGCAAAGGTTCGCCGTAATCAGGGCGAAGGCGATGGGCCGGACATGGTTGAAGGCCTGCAGGTAGCGGCGCAGCGTGAAGTAGAGGAACAGCGTCGGGGTGCCCCAGTTGAGGGCGTGGAGGAAGCGCTCGGCTCCATGGATGACCTCGGGAGCAATCGGCATCCTGTACATCAGGAGCGGAGCCAGTTCGATCAGTCCGAAGAGCAGCGCGGCAAGGAGAGCGGCGAGGATGAGCCCGTGGTAGAGCCAGCGGTTGGCCTCGTCGAAGCGGCCCGCGCCGTGCGACTGCGAGAGGAAGGTGTCCAGACTGAGGAGGACACCCGCGATTCCAAAGGCGAGGGTGTTGTAGAGCACCTGCCCGAGCGCGGCGGAGGCGATGTTGATCGCCGGGTTCTGCATGTGGCCGACCATGATGGTGTCGACGATGCCCATCGACATCCAGCCAAGCTCGGCGGCGATGAGCGGGAGGGCCAGAGTGAGGACGGGACGTATCTGTTGACGAATCGACATACCCCTCCCCGTACCTTTGCGCAAAGTAGAACCTGGCCTGGCACTTCTGCTTTCCGGCGTCGTGGCCGGAGATTTTTGGCGGAACAAAAGAGAGCCCCGGCGTTCCGGGGCTCTCCTGATTCCTGTCTCATTATAGCGGATGGAAGAGGTAGGACTGGCAGGTACAAACGTTTATCTTTGTGACAGATACGCCGGAATCAGGGACGCGTGGGGTCGTACGGGGGAGTGGGATTCCTTCCGGTGTTTGCGTTCCTTTCCTTGGCCTTCTCGGCCTCCCGGTTGGCCTTGCCCTGAGCCTTATCGGCCTTTTTCTGCTCGTCGGTGTCGAGGGCTTTGTGCTTGGCTTTATCGGCCTTCGCCTGTGCCTTGTCTGCCTTTTCCTGCTGCTTCGACTGCTCTTTCTGCGCCTTGGTGACGTCCTGATGGTGGGTATCGTCCTGAGCGGCAAGGGGAAAGGCTAAGGCGACGGAGAGGCCGAGGGTGAGGAGTACGTTTTTTCGCATAAACAAATCCTCCGGGCTTTTAAGATGCCGGGGGATTAAGGCGGGTGGTTCTTCCGGAACTGTTAACCCCGCCAGATGGGCAGGACGTCGGGAACGGAGATGCGGAGGGTCTGGAGCAGGCCGTGGTCGGGGCTGAGGCTGCAGACCGGGTCGATGGCGTCGGGGTCGCCCGTCAGCATGAAGGCCTGGCAGCGGCAGCCTCCGAAGTCGCGCTCCTTGCGCTCGCAGGTGCGGCAGGTATCGGACATCCACGCGTCGCCGCGGAAGCGGTTGAAGGCAGAGGAAGACTGCCAGATCCAGCGGAGGTCGTGGTCGCGGACGTTGTCGAACTTGAGGCCCGGAATGACTGCCGCCGAGTGGCATGGAAGCGCCAGACCGGCGGGGTCGATCAGCATCATCTGGCGTCCCCAGCCGCCGACGCAGGCCTTGGGAAAGCTGCCGAAGTAGTCCGGGAAGACGGCTTCGAGGTGAATCTTTCCCCGGAGCCGCTGGCGCGCCGCCTCGACGATGGGGATGGAGCGCTCAACCTGCTCGGCGGTCGGCATCAGGAGAGCGCGGTTCTTCAAGGCCCAGCCGTAGTACTGGACGTGCGCGATCTCAAGCCGGTCGGGCTGAAGCTGCTCGGCCAGGGCGATGAACTCTTCGAGGTGGTCGAGGTTCATGCGGTGGACGACGAGGTTGATCGTGAAGGCCACGTGGAACTTTTTGAGCACCGGCACCAGAGCGAGCTTGATGGCGTGGGAGCGGGTTCCGGCGATGTGGTTGGCCGAGGTCTCCTCGATGTCCTGAAAGCTGAGCTGGAGGTGTTCGAGGCCCGCATCGACCAGCGTTGCGAGGCGCTCTTCGGTGAGGCCGACGCCGGAGGTGATCATGTTGACGTAGAGCCCGGCGTCGCGTCCGGCGCGGATAAGCTGCGGGAGGTCCTTGCGGGCCAGCGGCTCGCCGCCGGTGAGGTGAAGGTGCAGCACGCCCATCTGCGCGGCCTGCTGGAAGACGCGCTGCCAGTCCTCGGTCGCAAGCTCAAGCTCGGCCTTCTGCATCTCGATGGGGTTCGAGCAGTAGAGGCAGTGCAGGGGGCAGCGGTGCGTCAGCTCCGCGATGAGCGAGAGCGGCGTGGAGAGCACCGGCGATGGGGTTGGCTGCGTCATGTTCAGGCCCGGACGACTCCGCGCTGCTGGAGACGGCTGAGGAGATCGAGTATGTCCTTCTGTATGACGTCGGCGGGGGCATCAGGGTACTGCCGCAGAAGGTCGGCCACCACCTGCTCGACGGTCTTCTGTCCGTCGAGCAGGGCGAGGATCTCGCGCGTGGGGCCGGTCAGGTTGAGGGTTCCCTCGGGAATCAGCAGCACGTCTTCGGTAGGGTGAAGGCGGCAGCCGGGAGCGAGCCGGGGGATCGAGCTTAGTTCCATGAAAAAGACCTCTTCGTAACCTTATTAGTCTGCCACCGTCGGGACGAAGGCTCCGGGCGGGATGTTGCCGGGGGTGACGTAGGCGTACTCGATGGCGTCGAGCTGCGCCCACAGGAGGGTGCACTTGGCTTCGAGGGCGGCGATCACCTGCTCCTGCTCGGCGCGGGTGCGGGCGTGGGTGGCGACGTAGTCGAAGGCGAAGGTCGCGTCCTCGGGAGCCTGCGTGAGACGGCCCACGAAGTACGCGAGGCCGGGGACGAGGTATGGATAGTGAATCCGCATCTGGTCCATGCGCAGGGAGATGAGGTCGCGGGAGAAAAGCTCGGTGAGAGAGGAGGCCACGGCCACCAGCAGCGAGCTGTCGCGCACGAGGGCGAGGTAGGCATCGACCGCGTAACGAACGCCGGGAAGGATGCCGTTGCAGGGGATGACCTGGTCGCGGGAGACGCCGGTGGCCTCGGCGAGCTGAATCCACTTTTCGACGCCTCCGTAACCGTCCTGATCGCCGTCGTGGTCGAGGATGCGCTTGCGCCACGCGCGGCGGAAGGCGGGGTCGTCGCTCTTGGCCAGCAGCAGGGCGTCCTTCATGGGGATGCGGCTCTGGTAGTAGTAGCGGTTGAGCGCCCACGCCTGAAGCTGTGCGCGCGTGAGCTGGCCCTGGTGCATCTTCAGGTGGAAGGGGTGCTTGTGGTGGTAGCGGCTGTCACCCACGGCCTGTAGGCGGTCGCGCAGCTGCTGCCGGGTGAGAAGGGTCGTCTCTTCAGTTTGAAGCGTCGTCATAAGTCAGTCCAGTTGCCATCCATCGTTGGCGATGTGCCATCCCGCCTCGACGACGGCGCAGCGCTCGGGGCTGCGGAGGTCGAGGATGGGATTGGTGTTGTTGATGTGGACGAAGATCTTACGGGGGAGATGCACCGCCCGGAGAAGGGCGATGGTTCCGTCGTCTCCACTAAGGGGAACGTGGCCGATGGCGCGGGCGAGCGGTGTGCCGGTGTGCGTGTTGCTCAGCTCGGCGTCGCTCCAGAAGGTGCCATCGACAAAAATGTCAGTGCAGGAAGAGTAGATTGCTCGAAGCTCGTCGGTGATCTCGGGGACTGCGGGGGTGTAGGCGATGCGGCGGGCTTTGGATTCGGGAGATGCGGGCGCTTCAAGCAGCAGGCCGATGCTGGCCTGTCCGTGTTCGCCGGTGTCGAGGTCGCGGGCGTAGAACGGCAGCGAGCCTTCGAGCGGGATGGGAGTGCACTGGATGCCCGAGTCGCCGAGCGCAAAGGGCTGGCCGGGGGTGATCTCGACCCACGTGAGCTGGTCGGGGACGCGGTGCATCATGCGGAAGAAGCTGTTGGCTTCGAGGGTCTTGCGGACCAGCGCGGTCGCGTAGAGGGGGAGTGGCTGGAACTCGCGCAGCAGCAGGACGCCGAGGACCTGGTCGAGGTCGGCGGAGGTCAGAACGATGCCGCGGATGGGCGTGTTGCGGCGGCCACGCTCGGGCGTGGGCTGAAGCTCGGGGTTCGACTCGATCTGGGCGCGGAGGTCAGGCGATGCGTTGAGCAGGAACCATCCCTCGCCGTCACCGGAGACGATGGCCTGGAGCTGCAGTCGAGGTGGGTTAAGGTGTGGGGACGAACGGGAGAGTGTACAGAGCGGGCAGGCGCAGTTCCACTGGGGAACGCCGCCACCGGCAGCGGTCCCCAGCATTCTGAACAGAAACATTTAGCGTTCTGCGGGGGCGTAGCAGTTGATCTCGCAGGCAAGGTTGACTTCCTGAAAATCGGGACGGATCCAAGTCTTCATCATCGGTTCTCCTGTTGCTGGATTGAAAAAACGGCGGGCTTCCCTCACCCACCGGCATTCTACATACGTTAAAAGACGGTTGGGAACTGCGATTGGCTTCTTAACCGTGCGGTAAACGAACTACTTTGCCGTGCGGCGAGCGGACTACTTTCTGCGCCAGCGAACCCCGTCCTTCGAATCTTCGATGAGAATGCCCTTGGCGAGAAGGTCGTTGCGGATGGCATCGGCGCGTCCGAAGTTGCGGGACTTCTTGGCCTGCGTGCGCTCGGCGACGAGGGCGTCGATGTCCGCGTCGGAGAGCGCGAGGTTGGTCACCAGCTCAGGCGCGGCCTCACCGAGACGGCCCTCGGCCTCGGCCCATGTGAGGGCGGCGCGGGTGATCTCGGCGTCGGTATCCTTGAGGACGGCGAAGACGCCGTCGAAGAGACCGAGCACGCGGAGGATCTCGCCGACGTTACCGGAGCGCAGGGTTCCCTGATCGGCGGCGGCGTTGGCGGCGCGGACCAGGTCGAAGATGGCGGCGCGGGCTTCGGCGGTGTTGAGGTCATTGGCCAGCGAGGCGGTGAAGCCCTGCTCGGCCTTCAAGGTCGCGGCGGCCACGGCCTCGTCCAGCCCCTCGGCGAACCCACCCTTCAGCATGCGCTGGTGGAAGTTGCGGAGGCGGTCGATGGCGTTGGTCGATTCGGTCAGCGACTCAAAGGTGAAGTTCATCTGGTTGCGGTAAGGCACCGAGATGAGCAGGAAGCGGATGGCCGAGGCGCGGTAGCCCTTCAGCAGAAGGTCGCGAAGGGTGTAGAAGTTGCCCTCGGACTTGGACATCTTGCGGCCCTCGACCAGCAGGAAGCGTACGTGCATCCAGTGGCGGACGAAGGTGTGGTGCGTGGCGCACTCGGACTGGGCGATCTCGTTCTCGTGGTGCGGGAACATCAGGTCTTCGCCGCCGCAGTGCAGGTCGAGCGATTCGCCGAGGTACTTGAGCGCCATCGCGGAGCACTCGATGTGCCAGCCGGGGCGTCCGCGACCGATCCCGGTCTCCCAGCTCTGCTCGCCGGGCTTGGTGGCCTTCCACAGGGCGAAGTCGCGGGCGGCGTCCTTCTCGTATTCGTCAACGTCGACGCGGGCTCCGTCCTCGATGCCCTCGAAGTCCTTGCGCGAGAGCTTGCCGTAGTCGGGGAAGCGGGCGATGCGGAAGTACCAGCTGCCGTCCTCGGTCTTGTAGGCGATGTCCTCGGAGGCGAGCTTTTCGATCAGCGCGACCATGTCGGGGATGCAGGCGGTGGCGCGGGCGACAATCTCGGGCCGCTCGATGCCGAGGGCGTCGGAGTCCTCGAAGAAGGCGCGCTCGTACTTTTCCGTGTACTCGGCGATGGGCTTGCCCGCTGCGGCGGAGTTGCGGATGATCTTGTCGTCCACGTCGGTGATGTTCATGACAAACTTCACGGCCATGCCCTGCTGGCGCAGGAAGCGGCGCAGCACGTCGACGTGCAGGAAGGTGCGGAAGTTGCCGATGTGGCCGTAGTCGTAAACCGTGGGACCACAACAATACATTCGCAGTTCAGGTGCGCCGACCGGTTCCAGCGTCTCGATTTTTCCGCCCAGGGTGTTGAAGAGTTCCATCTTTGCCACGTGCGCTATTAGTCCTGTCGCAGCCGAGCACGCGGCGCGGTGCAGACCTCTCCCTTAAAGGATTTCCCTGTCGATTTTAGCCGATGACCGGCGAAAGTCCTCAAACCGAGGGTTTTGAACCGTCTCTTTCCAGAAAAGGGAGAGCTTCCCTGTTTCTTTCCCGGCATAAGCGATTCTCCGGAGCGGCTGCGCTATCCTGTGAGCGTTCTGCCATCTGCGGAACTGCCGGAGGCAACTGATTATGCCGCTGCACCCCTCGTTCGTCACTACCGCTTTTGAGCTGCCGGGCTATCGCATCGTGCGCAACCTTGGGGTTGTGCGTGGAATCGTCGTCCGGTCGCGGTCGGTCTTCGGCACCATCGGAGCCAGCCTGCAGACGCTGGTGGGCGGCGACATCACGCTGTTTACCAACCTGTGCGAGCGCACGCGGCAGGATGCCTTTCTACGTATGGAGCAGCATGCCGAGCAGATGGGAGCAAACGCCATCATCGGGTTCCGCTATGACGCGAACGAGGTGGTGCAGGGCGTGACCGAGGTGCTGGCCTACGGCACGGCGGTGGTCGTGGAGCCGCTGGAGAAGTAGTTCAGCCCGATCGTTTTCCGGGTTCGGCAGAACAATGCCGCGAAAGATTGCCGTTGACGGGACGCGTCAGCTCCCGCCCAGGCGAAGCTGCGGGGTGGCCGCGAGGGTTTCGGGGGCGAAGTCGCCGGAGACGAACTTGGGCCAGGCGGCGGCAGCGATCATCGCGGCGTTGTCGGTCGAGAGAGCCAGCGAGGGGAAGGCCACCGGCAGGCCGCGCTTGTCGGCCTCGGACTGGAACCTGCGGCGAAGCTCGCTGTTGGCCGCCACTCCGCCTGAGACGACGATGCCGCGAGCGCCGTATCGTTCGGCCGCGCCGAAGGCCTGACGCAGAAGATTGCCGACGACCGCGTGCTGGAACGAGGCAATCAGGTCGAGGGTTTCGGCATCGCACAGCGCGGCAGCTTCGTCGGAGCCGGGACGCCAGTCTGGATGCTCGGCGAGAGCGCGGCGGCGAGCGTCGATGCTCTCGCGCATGTGGTGGGTTTCGATGTAGCGCAGCACCGCCGTCTTGATTCCGCTGAAGGAGAAGTCGAAGCTCTCCTCGCCCTCTTCGAGCTTTGCGGGAGCCTTCTTGTTCGGCAGAGAGACGCCTTCGCGATGGGGTCGCGGCTTGATCTTTGCGAAGCGGAACGGCACCGCAAGAGGATTGCCGTGACGCGCCAGCGTGTCGATCCACGGGCCCCCGGGGTAGCCCAGGCCAAGCAGCTTCGCCACCTTGTCGTAGGCTTCGCCTGCCGCATCATCGACGGTGCGGCCCACGTTGCGGTAGCTCCAGACGCCTTCGGATTTTTGTTCCGCGAGATAGAGGTGCGTGTGGCCGCCGGAGACCACCAGAGCCAGCAGGGGAAGCTCCATCGGGGCTTCTGCGCGCTGCCGCGCCTCCATCAGGACCGCGTGGATGTGGCCTTCGAGGTGGTTCACGCCAATTAGCGGCTTGCCGAGGCCGAAGCTCAGCGCCTTCGCGTAGGTGAGGCCCACGAGCAGGGCTCCGGCGAGGCCCGGGCCTTCGGTGACCGCGACAGCGTCCACGTCTTCGAGGCGGATGCCCGCCTGCTCGACTGCGGCGCGGACGACGGGGACGACGTTGCGGAGGTGTTCCCGCGAGGCCAGCTCGGGGACGACACCGCCGTAGTTGGCATGGAGGTTCATCTGCGAGGCGACTACGTTCGACAGCGCCTCGGAGCCTCCGCGCACGACCGCCGCGGCGGTCTCGTCGCACGAGCTTTCGATGCCCAGAATCAGGCCTTCGCGTTTCAAGCCAAGGGCCTTGCGTTCGCTGCTATCGTGGTCGTCGCGCATCTCTTTATCATAAGAGACAAGATGACCGCGCAGGAAAACCCGAGCTATCAGGCAGCACGCAACATCGCGAAGACACTGCGCGATGCGGGCCACCGGGCGTATCTCGCGGGCGGTTGCGTGCGCGACCTTCTGCTGGGAGTTGCGCCGAAGGACTACGACGTGGCCACCAGCGCTACTCCTGACGAGGTGCTGGCGCTGTTTCCTGATAAGAAGGCGCTTACCGTGGGGGCGCACTTCGGCGTCGTGCTGGTGTGCGAGCCGGACGGCACCTCCACCGAGGTTGCGACCTTCCGGCACGATGGGGCCTACACCGACGGGCGGCGGCCCGATGCGGTGCGCTTCTCCACCGACCCGCGCGAGGATGTACTGCGGCGCGACTTCACCATCAACGGGATGCTGCTCGACCCTGCGCTTTACGAAGCGACGGGAGACGTTGCGGCGGCAACGCTCGATTATGTGGGAGGCCGCGAGGATCTTGCGGCGCGTGTGATTCGCGCCATCGGCGACCCGGTGCAGCGATTCACCGAAGACAAGCTACGGATGCTGCGCGCCGTGCGGTTTGCGGCACGGCTGGGCTTTGCCATCGATGCCAGTACCGCTACGGCGATTCGCCAGCTTGCCGCGCAGGTCACGGTCGTCAGCCCGGAGCGCATCCGCGATGAGCTGACGCTCATCCTGACCGAAGGAGGCGCGCGGAGAGGCTTCGAGCTGCTGGATGAGCTTGGGCTGCTGCCGCATCTTCTGCCCGAGATTACGAAGCTGCACGGCGTCGAGCAGCCTCCGGAGTATCACCCCGAGGGCGACGTGTGGATCCACACGATGATGCTGCTGGAGCAGCTTCCTGCCGCTCCCTCGCCGACGCTGGCGTGGGGGGCGCTGCTGCACGACGTCGGCAAGCCTGCGACCTTTCGCGCTCCCGACCCTGCCGTTCCCAACGATCGTATCCGTTTCAACGGACACGTCGAGGTCGGGGTTCGCATCGCCGAGGAGATTCTGGCACGGCTACGTTTTTCGAACGACGAAATCGACCAGATCGTCGCACTGGTGAAGAACCACATGCGCTTCGGAGACGTGCGGCACATGCGCGAATCGACACTGAAACGGTTTCTGCGCCTGCCACGTTTCGACGAGCATCTTGCGCTGCACCGGCTGGACTGTCTTTCGTCCCACAAAGACCTCAGCCTGTATGAGTTCGCAAAGGAGAAATACAAGGCCATCCCTGTCGAGGAGATTCAGCCGAAGCCGCTGCTCACCGGGCGCGAGCTGATCGCCGCCGGATACAGGCCGGGACCGCGTTTCAAAAAGATGCTCGAAGCTGCAGAGGACGCGCAGCTTGAAGGCGAGGTGAGCACGCAGGCCGAGGCGCTGCGCTTCGTCGAAGAACGCTTCGGTGTGCCTGCGCGGCAGGTGTGATTTCCTGCCACTTACAACACGCCTGCGTGCATCTAATCTCGGAGCTATGAAGAAGTTCGACGTCATCATTATCGGAGCGGGGATCGCTGGCCTTACGGCTGCGAGAGTTCTTGCCGAACGCGGTGTCCGCGTGGCCGTGCTCGAGGCCCGCGAGCGCATCGGCGGGCGCATCCTGACGCATCGCGCAGAGGGCCAGAGCATCGAGCTGGGCGCGGAGTTTTTGCACGGGCGTCCGCAGGAGCTGTGGAGCCTGGTCGAAGAGGCCAGGCTGAGCACCTACGAGCGTGGAGGGGAGCAGGTGTGCTTCCGCGACGACGCGCTCTCGCCATGCAACGACAACGACCGCGCCTTTCACCTGCTGGAGGGGCTTGAGGAGTACCAAGGCCCCGACGTCAGCTTTGCGGAGTATCTGGCAACGCTCAAGGCTAGCGAAGAGGAGCGGCGGTCGGTGCTCGGCTTCGTCGAGGGATTCAACGCCGCTGACGCCACGCAGATCAGCGCCGCGTCGCTCGGCGTGCAGCAGAAGGCGGAGGACGAGATCGAAGGCGACCGCCTCTTCTACCTTCGCGGAGGCTATGACCAGCTTGCGACATATCTTGCAAGTCGCATCGTCGACCACGAGGGCGAGATTTTTCTGAAGACCGTGGTGCAGGCCGTGCGATGGAGCCGGAACGAGGTACAGGTGAAGACCGACATCCTCGACTTCGCCGCCAGCCGCGTGATCGTGACCGTACCGCTTGGCGTGTTGCAGGCGGGAAGGCCCGCTATCGAGCCAATGCCGAAGCACATCGCGCAGGCGCTCCAACAGCTTCGCATGGGGCACGCGCTACGCTTTTCTCTGCTCTTCCGCGAGCCCTTCTGGACGATGCTCGAAGAAGAACCTGCGCTCAAAGATCTCGGTTTTCTTCTGAGCCTGGGGGAGATGCCTCCTGTGTGGTGGACGACGAATCCCGAGCCTACTCCCCTCCTTACGGGATGGGTGGGAGGACCGCGCTCGTCCGCGCTGGCGGGCCTCTCCGCCGAGGAGCTTGCCGAACGCGCCTGCGGGACGCTCGCCCGCATCTTCGACATTGAACGGGTGCAGATACGAGCGATGCTGATGGGCTGCTACATGCACGACTGGAGCCGCGACCCGTTCGCGCTTGGGGCCTACAGCTACGTTGCGGCAGGAGGGCTGGATGCCTCGCGCGCACTCGCAGAGCCGGTGGACGATACTCTCTTTTTCGCGGGTGAACACACGGACACGACCGGCCACTGGGGAACCGTACACGCCGCCATGCGGTCCGGGCTGAGAGCCGCGCAGCAGGCGCTCTCGTCCAGTTGATTTCATGAAAGCTGGACAGCCTTGCCGTTACCTTGCCGCAAGGGAACGTGTGCTATGCTTTCCACGCATTCGAGGCACTGCTCATGCTTGCACAACATGACCCAATCGGCTTCATCCTCACGGTCGATGCCGAACGCTCACGCAGCTTCTATGTCGATTTGCTCGGACTAACGTTTATCGCCGACGAGCACTACTCCCTTGTGCTTCGAGGCAAAGGCATCGAGCTTCGGCTCGTCCGCATGGACTCCTTCAGCCCGGCCTCGCATACGGTCTTCGGCTGGGAGGTGCCGGTGATCGAGAAGGTGGTGCGTGATCTCGCAGCCGCTGGAGTCACCTTCGAGCGCTATCCCTACCTCGAACAGGACGAGGCCGGAGTCTGGACGGCCCCCGACAGAAAAGCCAGGGTCGCGTGGTTCAAGGACCCCGACGGCAACGTTCTCTCCGTCTCACAGCACGGATAAGGTCCGCTTACGAATTCTCTGATTCCCTGCTCTCGATGGCAGAGGTCGCGGCACGGCTGAGGTTGTCGAGCCCGCTGGAGAGCGCGTCCCACTCGCGCCCCATCTCGCGATGCAGGGCTTCCTGCGCGGCCTTCCACGCGGGGCGTCCCCTTAGCAGCATGGCCCGGCCCTCCGGGGTCAGCGAAAGCTGGCGGCTGCGGGCGTCGTCGCCCACCTCGGAGGCGACCCACCCCTTCTCCCGCACTACCTTCAGGTTGCGTGAGAGCGTCGTCTTGTCCATCCCGAGAGACTGCGCGATGGCTGCCTGCCCCTTGTCGGGGGAGGCGTCGATCATTCGCAGCAGGGCAAACTGCGTGATCTCGATTCCATAGTCGGCGAGGTAGCTGTCGTAAAGCTGCGTCAGCAGCCGCGCTGCCCTTCGCGCCGAGGAGACGGCGCAGGCAGGCCATGCGACCGAGACTCCCTCCGAGGCTGCTTTGCGAACCATATCTCCCAGTCTAGAGCTATTTGCCAGATGCGTTGCCAGACGCGGGCTGAGTGGTCAGCAGCCTCAGCGGGGCCAGAGGGCCGACCGGGATGTACTCCATCTCAACGTAGCCGGCCTTGTGGAGGGGAAGCCCTTCCATAAGGGCCTTCGCCTCCTCAACCGTCTGGCAGCGGAGAAAGAAGATGACGCCCTTGCCGTCGGCGCGGGAGTACCACTGGTCGATCTTGCCGCTGAGGTAGAGCAGAGCGGTCTGGCGCACCTCCTCGGGCAACACCCTCATGGCGTCGGCGCGAGTCTCGGGCTTTACGGTCAGCAAAGCCATCACATCGGTCACGGGGACAGGCGGTGGCGCGGCGGGGGCCTGGGCGCTCAGGCCGGTCGAAAATATAAGAGCGAGGACAGAGAGACGAAGCAGGAACATGGATGCCTCCGAGGAATGTAGATGCATATACAACCAAGATATCCCCATGTCCACCTCTTTCCTTGCCTGTGGTCAAATAAATTCGTGAACCATCCCTTTGAAATCGGCAATATCTCCGTGGGCCGCGGCAAGCTCTTCCTCATCGCCGGCCCCTGCGTCATCGAGTCGGAGGAGCACGCCCGCATGATGGCGGACTCGATCCAACGCATCACCTCGGACCTCGGCATCCCGTACATCTTCAAGGCCAGCTACGACAAGGCCAACCGCACCTCGATCCACAGCTTCCGCGGACCCGGCATCGTCGAGGGCGCCCGCATCCTGCGCGGCATCGCGGAGTCGAACGGCCTGCCCGTCCTGACCGATGTCCACACCGCCGAGGACTGCGAGCGCGTGGCCGAGGCCGTCGATATGCTCCAGATCCCAGCCTTCCTCTGCCGCCAAACCGACCTGCTGATCGCCGCCGCCGAGGCCGCAAAGCGCCACGGGCGCGCCATCAACATCAAGAAGGGACAGTTCGTCGCCCCCGCCGACATGCGCCACGCGGTCGAAAAGGTTCGCGAGAGCGGATGCGAGAGCGTCTCGCTGACTGAGCGCGGAGCCAGCTTCGGCTACAACAACCTGGTGGTGGACATGCGGTCGCTGCCCATCATGCGCGGATTCGCCCCCGTGGTCTTCGACGGAACTCATTCAGTACAAGCACCTTCGGCGGCCAATGGAGTCTCAGGCGGCCAGCCCGAGTTCATCCCCGTGCTTGCCCGCGCTGCCGTCGCGGCAGGGGTGGACGGAGTCTTCCTCGAGGTCCACAACGATCCGCCGCACGCGAAATCCGATGGAGCCAACGCCCTGCACCTGAACCACCTGAAGGGCGTGCTGGAAAAGCTGCTTGCGATTCACCAGGCAGTGGCCTAGCATCGAAGAGCCTCCCCGCGCAGTCTCCTTGGCTCTCTCTGTTGTGACTTCCCCAACAAAAGTTAAAAAAAACGGCCCCTCGTGTGAGGGGCCAATCTGCCTTGGTTCTCTCTGGTTAGGAGAGCTTGTTGCGGGAGCGATCTTGGCCGCTCGCCGACGAACCGCTAAACTGTCGGGCGGCATGGGGGAAGTCATGCCGCCCTGGTTGGGGAGGGCTGCTACTGGTTGACCTCAGGAGGATTGCTGACTCCCGTACGGGAGCCCTGAGGAGCGGAGGGAACACTGTTCGCGGCGGAGTCCGAGCTCATCGTCGCCAGGCTGTTGTGCAGCAACGTGACGCGAACTCCATTGGTTACAAGCTTTTCGCCCTCGACCTGCTTGGCGGTGTTGCGCCCCATTCCGGTGCGATAGATGCGGTAGACCGGAACCTGGTGCTCGGTGACGAGGTAGCGGACGACCGAGTCGGCCATCGCCTGCGAGTTCTGCACGCCGGAGCGGCTGTAGCCCTGCACCTCGACGATGTAACCCTTCTCGTTCGCTAGCTTGGCGGCAACGTCGTCCAGCTCAGCCTTGGCCTTCGGTCCCAGCGTCGTGCGTCCGGAGACGAACGGAACCGAGGTCGCGGTGACCTCCTGGTACTGGTCGAGGTTGCTGACGGTCGAGTTCAGCGAGGTGGCGCGGGTGCTGGCGTTCGACGCGGTCTGCTGCGCGGCGTTGGCGCGGGTGGAGGCGTCGTTCGCGTGCTGGTCGGCCAGCTCGGCGGCGCTCTGCGCCTTGTTGATTCCGGCGGTAGCGCGAGCATCTACATCACGAATATCGTTGGCGTTCTTGGACTGAAGCTGATCCAGCTCATTGGCGCGATCCTTGATCGGATCAAGCTGCCTGTGAACCCACTTCTTGCGGGCCAGGGGATTCAGATGGCCCCAAAATCCTTCCTTCGACTGCGTCTCAAGCGGCTTGCCAGTGGCATAGGTCGACTTGTCGTCGACGCCCATCTGGCTCGAGGTGGAGGAGGCAGTATCCTGTCCCGGTGTGGCCTGTGTGGCGGACTGAGCAAATGCGCTCATCCCCATCGCGGTGCCGAGTACTACAACTGAGAGACCAAACTTCGTTCCGGTTTTCATCATGTCTTAGCTCCTCATGCACTGCGTCTGCCGATTCAGACGCCTGTACGCTGGAGATAAGAGCATGTCCCGTGCCAAACCGGGAATATCTCTAAATCATACTGAAAACATTGGGCTTGACAGGCTTTTCAACAGCCAGGAAGTTTTGACCGCCTCTGCATCCCTCCTGCAAATTCTTCCGGGGGGCCGGTATTTCTTTCTGAAGACCGGCAGGTAGGAAATGCCACCTACTTCTTCTGAACTGCGATGATGTGGACCTCCGGCATCTGCATATTCCAGTTGGCCGGGATCGACTCGAAGATCAGTCGGAACTCCCGGTCGTCACCGGGCTTCAGGGGGTTGGAGTTTACGGTCTGGGTGTCCACGTAAGGCTCATGGGTCCGGACGAGCATCATCGGGAGGGTCTCGAGTCCCGGCGGCATCTGCTCCTCGTTGCGGAAGAGCACCTGCACCATTACCTCCGTAACGGTCGAAGAGCCGTTATTGGTGATGTGACCGTCGATGAAGGTCGATTTACCCCCTGAGAGACTGGTGGACTCGCTCATCTGGAGCTGGGAGAGGGGGAGGCTCGTGGCGTAAGCATCGAGCGGCTGAACACCAGTGATCGCAGGAGCCTTATGACGTCCGAAGAGCAGAAGCGCCACGACGACCACCAGTACGGCGGCTCCCGCCGTCAGCCAAACGGCGAGCGGCATACCGGAGGAACGCTCCTCGGGGGCAGGGGCAAAGAGTCCCGGAGTTGCATCCTGTTGAATCTTCGATTGCTCCGTCGGGGGTCTGGTTCCTTCGGGCTTCTGTTCCATCTCGCTCATGGCCGAGATTCTATAACGCCCGTCCCTGCCGCGAAACCCAGCCTCATTCTGCGGCCATCTGCTCCGTCGATCCGATTAAGGAACCACGGAAGTTTCTTCTCGAAGACAGCGTCAACTTTTCATCTTCGAAATTTAATTCCTGATGCATCATCACTTGCAGAACCAACATCTACTGCTAATACAGCAGGAGAAGTACTCTCATGACTCCCCCCATCGGCTTCAGGACCGACAAGGAAGCAGACTCCATTACCGGGATCCGGCCTGTCCAGGCTGCGCCCGACGCGGCCCCCGCCACGGCTGCTGCCCCGTCGCGGACCGCGGACTATGCCTATCGCATCGCCGCGCTGACCGCTGGGCTGATCTTGCTGGCCACTGTGATGTAGACTGCTGCCGCTTCCTAAGCGAAGCTGGCGCGCTTGACCTTCTGGCGGAAGTCCTCACCCTGCATCTCGACCACGACACACATCTCCTGCAAACGCGAGCGCATGCGTTCGCCGATGCGATCCCCTAGCGTCTCCTCGCGGAGACGGCCTGTGGCATCGCCCCCCACCCCGGTCAACGGTCCGAAGTTCGGGTAGTTGGTCGTGATGATCGTCGTGCGACGGTCGTTGTAGCGGGTATTCAGGATGTGGGCGACCGTGTCCCAGACCCAGTCAGTGGGCTTCGCAGCGCCAAGCTCGTCCAGCACAAGCACTTCGGCTTCGAAGACCGGGCGCAGCACCTCAAGCTCCGTCTCGCGGACCTGAGGGTTGTAGCTGTTCTGCACCTGCTTGAGCAGGTCGCGGTAGTCGTAGAAGAGACCCGTGGCTCCGCGCTCGATCACCAGCGATTGCAGGATTCCGACCGCAAGATGCGTCTTACCTACGCCGATCGAGCCGGTCAGCAGCAGCCCGGTTCCGTCCGTTTCGAGCGGGTAGCTTTCGACGAACTTTCTGGCCCGAATCAGCGCCGGTCCGAGGCTCCTGTGGGAGGAGGGAAAGTTCGTCTCGTAGCTTTCGAGTGTGCAGTGCTCGTAGCGGCGCGGAATCCCGGCCCGCTTCAGGCGCAGCTGGGCGCGCTCCTGGATGCGGCAGACGCATTCCTGGGCGAACCTGCGCCCATCGCGCTCGACGATCTTGAGCCCCGCTCCTTCGCAAATTGCACAAATTTCAGCCATCGCGATCTTTCCTGTCTCCTCAGTATCGCAGCACCGGAGAGCGTCTGCACGGAGATTCGGCTGTGCGAAACGGGCCCTGAAATCCCTGTGCAAAAGTGCTAGAATAGAAGAAGCGCTTGCTACCCCGGCTTTACCGTGGTGGCACGGCATCGCGACAGGCCCATCGATGTGACGTGACCCTCCCGTTGCAAGCGATCCGCGACCCGATAAGCCAATCTCAAACGCCGGCGAAAAGATCGTCCGGCGAAAGGACTGCCTCATGCCGAAACAGGGAATTCACCCGAAGTACGAAACTATCACCGTCAAGTGCGCTTGCGGAACCAGCTTCCAGACCCGCTCGACCCACAAGGGCGACATCGTTCTGGAAATCTGCTCTGCCTGCCACCCGTTCTTCACCGGTAAGCAGAAGCTGATCGATACCGCCGGACGCGTCGAGCGCTTCCGCCGCAAGTTCGCCCAGTCGGACGCCGCCAAGGCCGCAGCCACCAAGTAAGCGGAGCAGGCAACACACCGAGAGGCCTCCGCAGATTTGCGGGGGCCTTTCCCTTTGTCCATCTGAGATTTTGTCCAGCTGAGATACTGAAATACGGAAGACTCGATAGCCACGATGAAGAAGCGCTACACCCTCGAGCAGAAGAAGTGGGACTCGCCCGTTGAATACGAGATGCCCACGCACGCTCGCGTGCCTGCCAGCGTCACCATCGGCAACGTGACCATTGCGCCCGCGACCGTGCTCGCCCCGATGGCCGGTGTCACCGATACAGTTTTCCGCCGCTTCATCAAGAACGCGAGCCAGTTCACCTCGGACTCCGCTTCAACCGACGTCGAGGCCACGCAGAGCAACCAGCAGTCCGGTTGCGGCCTCATCATGACGGAGTTCACCTCCGCCGACGGCCTCTCGCGGATGCGCGAAACCAAGCGCAAGCGCTACCTGACCTACTACGACGACGAGCACCCGATCTCGGCGCAGCTTTTCGGATCGAATCCGGAGACGCTGGCTGACTCTGCGCGCATCATTCAGGACGCGGGCTTCGACCTCGTCGATCTGAATCTCGGCTGCCCGGCCAAGCGCGTCGTCGCGTGCAATGGAGGCTCGGGCCTGCTGAAGGACCTGCCGCAGATCGAGCGCATCTTCAAGGCCATCCGCGCCGCGGTCACGATTCCCTTCACTGTGAAGTTCCGCATGGGGTGGAACGACCACCACATTGTCTGCGTGGAACTGGCGAAGATGGCCGAAGACTGCGGCCTGAACGCCTGCGCCCTGCACGCCCGCACTCGCGAAGATGGCTACACCGGCCAGGCTCGCTGGGAGTACATCGCCGCGGTCAAAGATGCGGTCAAAATTCCCGTCATCGGCAACGGCGACATCCGCACCCCCGAGGACGCCGCCGCAATGGTCGAGAAGACCGGCTGCGACGCTGTAATGATCGGCCGCACCGCCCCGTCGAACCCGTGGATCTTCCGCCAGATCGCCCAGTACACCGCGACCAAGGAAGCCACCGGCGTCGGCACCTACGACATTCCGAGCAACGAAGACCGCTACCGCATGATCCGCACCTACTTCCAGATGATGGTCGATGAGATCGCTCTCGAAGAGGCTGCCGAAGCCGCTCGCGCCGCTGCGATCATCGCCGCCGGGCAGATCGCGCGTGAGCAGCGCAACCGTGATGCCGTGGGCAAGATGAAGCAGTTCGCCGCGTGGTTCACGCACGGCGTCCCCGGCGGAGGAGCACTGCGGAAGCAGATCTTCGAGTCCAAGAACGGCAACGCTGTCATCGACGCGGTCGAGCGCTTCTTCACCGCGCCTCCCGCGGCAAGTGCGGAGGATGCGGTCGAATCGCAGGAAACCTCCCTTGAGGCTATCGGCGCGGGTTGCGACTAGTTCCTCAGCGAACCTTCCTGAGCGTCAGGTTCATCTTCGTCTCAATCGGATTCAACTCACGATCAAGCTGTTCGAGCGCGGCTCCGTTGTCCTTCAGAAGATACGACTGCCGCTCCTCCGCCTTGTCTGGATTAAGCTGATAGACCGTGGCCTTCGGATCGGTGGCGCTTCCCTTCAGCATGGTCCACAAACCGCGGTCCGTGTAGGCCACGTCTCCGTCGCGGCTGCCGCGATAGGTGCGTGTCTCGATATAGACCGCGTTCGATGTATCGAACCTTCCCTTCGCGTAGAGCTTCAACTCCGTGTCGAGCCCCTCGCAGTCGGCGCACGGCAACATGCCTTTGTATGAGCCGATCAGTACACCTGCATCTGCTGAAGGAGTTCCCGATGCTACCTGCACTCTCACAGAAAATCGCGAAGTAACCGGAACGCCGGATGCCTGTTTCTTCTCCGTCTCGAAGGCAAGCCTCAGCACCGCCTGCCCGACACGCGCCGCGTTATAACGAAACTGTTGTGCGGCTTCTTTCCTGCTATCGGCGGCGATCTCCGAGTCTCCCTGCGACGTGAGCGCCCCGCCCTTCTCGATATGAGAAACCCACCGATACTGTCCCGGCAGCGTCGATGGCAGTTCGACCACCAGCGTATCTCCCAGGTTCAGAGAGACCGCCGTGCGATCATCCGCAGAGCCAAGCGTCACGGTTTTGGCCTCAAGCGAAGCCGCAAGACAGAACATCAACACAACGCCGAACAGGAACCGCATCCGTCCTCCCTCTCGTCTGCACAATCAGACTACCGCTCGCGGGTCCGTGCTCCGCTTGCGCCACACGGCCTTCAGCTTCGCTCGCCAGCGCTCGTCGAGCGCGACCAGCTCCCACTCCACCTCGGGCGCGAGATACCGCAGCACCGTCTCGGTCGCGGGATGAATCCGCAATGACGGGGCCACGAGATACAGCTTCGGTGGAGTCTGCGCCAATCCGACACCCGTGAAGTATCCGGCGCGCTGAAGCTCTCCTTCTCCACTCGCGCTCAGGTGATGCCTTCGCACGCGCACCCAGTAATCCAGCCCCTGCAACGCGAGGTGCATGTCCTCGTCGGCCTTGATCTCAATGACCGCAAGACGACCGTTGCGAAGCACTCCCAGCAGGTCGAGCATCCCGCGATCTCCTCCCGCGAAGGCTGGGACCTGCGTGTAAACATGACGGGGATCGAGGTGCGGATCGAACGGTTCGAGATTGCGCCGCAGCTCGCTTTCCAACCACCGCTCCGGCTGCATCCGATACAAAGGGTCGCGCTTGTCGCCCCCCGCGTGCCTGCGCTCGAAGAGCCGCGTCACCATCTCGCGCAGGGTGTCTTCGCTGTCGGCGGTCAGAGGAGTCTCACTCGCAGCCGCGCCCACCGTGATCTCCTCGTGCATGTTGAAGGAGTTGCCCGCATAGCCGGAGCGTATCCGCGCAAACTCAAGGCCGTGCAGCAGGAAGGACATCTCCGCGCTGCTCGCGATCACGGTCTCCACGCGTGGACGCGCCTCTTCGGGCACCAACAACATCACTCGTTTGATCGCATCGGCGAAGCGTTCGCGCACCGCCTCGCGGTCAGGAGCATGAACCAGCCGCGTCGCGATGTTGCCGGTATCAGCGGCCTCGCGCTGCTCCATCTCTTCGGTCGCGCTGTCCAGCTCCCACTGCTCCCACTGCGCGGCGCGCTGATTGAGCCACGCCATGCGCGAAGCCGTCAGGATGCCCGTACCTCGCGGCACGATCACCTTCACCCCGCGCCACACGCGGCGTCCATCGCCGATAGAGCGACAGTGCTCGAGCCACAGAATCGCGATCGTCAGGATGCCGTCGATGGTGGCCTGCGACTCCTCGGCGTTTACCGCGACCACTGCCCACGCGCTCTGCCCCTGCACCAGCGCGCCTCGCGCATAGGCAGGTCCAAAGCTTTTTTCGAGATCCATCGCGGTCCGCAGGCTGTCGACCTTCCACTCGGGAAACTCCCTCGCCAGCACGCGTTCCAACACGCGAAGAAACTTTGTCCGCGTCGCCTCACGCGCCGAGGGCGTCCTGTGCTCCTGGTCCGGCGTCAGTTCCAGTGTCTGCGGCTTCGTCTGCCCGAAACGCAGCACGGCAAGCCGCAGGCTGCCTTTGCGCTGCTCCGCTGCGACCACGCGCCGCACCATGTTGGCGCTATCGCTCCAGAGCTGAAACATGCAGCGGCCATGTTCGGTATCGAGCCGGTATTTCGCCCGACGCATATCGAAGAGCACGCGGCCCTCTTCGATCACCACCGCCTTCGTGTGCTCCAGTAGGAACTCCTCGATGGAGTGCGCGATCTGTTCCGGCGTCTGCTCTTCGACTGCCGCGCGCACCCTGCCGGGCACGCGGGCGCTGCGTGTGAGTGGCATAGCCGAACGCTATCACACGCAGGCGGATGGCAGAATCAAAGCTCCTTCATAGGTCGGGGCCTACCAGCCTTCCCTGCTGCGCAGATGCGTGATGTGCGCCGTGTGATGGCGCGAGTGCCACGCATAGATCAGCGCTGCAACCTCGACCGAGCAGTCACCATCCTCGGGATGCCGGTAGCCGCGCTTCCACTGCTCCTCGGTCAGCGACTGCAGCAGCATCACCCAGCGCGCGTGCAGGCTTTCGATCAGCTCCAGCGACCACTCGACGGGAGCCGCCGAATCGTGCAGCGTGGCCCAGGCCTTCTCGTCGTAGGGCTTAACCGTCGGCCAGTCCTCGGTCAGCGCCAGCTTTATACGAACGAAGGCGTTCAAGTGGCTGTCGGCGATGTGATGGACAAGCTGCCGCACTGTCCATCCGCCCTCGCGGTAGGGGGTGTTCAGTTGCCCGGAGCCAAAGCCATCGACCGCATTACGAAGCTCTTCCGGCAACTCGGCCAGCGTGGCGATGGCGTTCAGCCGCTCATCCGCAGTAATAGTCTCCGGACGCTCAAACTTTCCGATCGGGTAACGCGGATCTGTAAGGGTCGTGCTCATTGGGCCTCCTTCTGTCGCACTAAAGGCAACTTAGCACAGCCGCTTGTGTACTCTGAGAAAAGACGAAGTCGATGCGTCCCATTTTCTCCCATTTCGCAACTCTTCTGCTTGCCGCGCTGGCAATTGTGGCTCAGGCGCAGCCTCTGGGCTTCGACCGCAACCTCTATCCCGGCGACAATGCTCTTCCCGCGCTAAGAAAACACTTTGCCTTCACCGGCTACTGGCTCAACAACCCTCCCGGCGAGACGACGAATACGTGGCTCGACAAACGCGAGGTTCTGCGGCAGAACGGCTTCGGCTTCCTCGTGCTCTTCAATGGCCGGCTCGACGCGGAGATTCTTCGCACCGGGCGTCGCGGCACCACTCCCGCCGCGCTCGGACAGAAGGATGCAGCAGCAGCCATCGCCGCAGCACAGCGCGAGCGCTTCCCCGCCGGAACCACGATCTTTCTCGATCAGGAGGAAGGAGGCCGTCTGCTGCCCGAGCAGTCCGGGTATCTCTTCGGGTGGACCGAAGCCATCGCCGCATCGAGCTACAAGCCCGGCGTCTACCTCAGCGGCCAGCCCGTCGAAGACGGCCCCGGCAAGACCATCACCACCGCGCAGGATGTCCGCGAGCAAATCGCCGCGAAGCACCTGCACCCGGTCGCCCTCTTCGTCTACCAGGACGCCTGCCCGCCGTCGAACGGATGCACGGTGACGCCGCCACCCATTTCTTCAGCGGGGACGCCAGACATTGCCGCGTGGCAGTATGCGCAGTCGCCCCGCCGCCCGGAGCTTACGCGAGCCTGCGCAAAGACATATGCCCGCGACAACAACTGCTACGCTCCTGGAGTCCCCAGTGTTTTTCTCGACATGAGCGTGGCCGCGTCAGACGACCCCTCGCATGGCCGGTAACAACCGGCTCGTCACGGTCCTTCATCAAAAGCACTGCAAATCCAGCGGCGGACTCTCCCGCAGAGACCTCATTCGACTCTCCAACGTGCCTACGTGCAGCTCCAGCTTGTGTCCGTTCGGATCGAGGAAGTAAAACGAATCTCCTTCGCTCCTGTTCTGCTGCCAGCATTCGACTTCCGCCTGGACCAGACGCTCGACGGCTGCACGAAACTGATCCTGAGCGACAGTAAACGCCAGATGGGTGAACTCCTCCAGGCTTTCCCGGCGAGCCTTCTCGTCCAGACTCAGGCAGACCCAGAGCCCTCCCGCCTCCAGATAAGCTCCTTTGTACCAGCGGGCCACAGGCCGCAACCCCAGCATCTCCGTGTAAAAGCGAAAGGATTCGTCGAGATCGCGGACCGAAAGCGTAATGTGATTGATTCCGGAAATCATGCAACGATTATCTCCGCTGCTGTCGCAACCAGGCCCGACAGCGGCCACCTCCCAGCGCACCCCGCTCCGCCAAACAGCTTGCCGCACCCTTCCTCACGCCCCTATCATCAAAATAAGATGACCACTCCCGCCCCCGACCACAAGCGCTACTTCATGGACAAGCTCGGCGTCTCCGAACGCCTCATCGAGCGCTGCCTCGCAGAGGCGCTCTCGGCGGGTGGCGACTACGCCGACCTCTACTTCGAGGCCGTCTCTTCGACCTCGCTCGGCATCGACGAGTCCATCGTCAAGACCGCCTCGCAGGGCATCTCCGTCGGCTGCGGCGTGCGCGTGCTCTCGGGCGAGCGTACCGGCTACGCCTACACCGACGACCTCTCCACCGACCGGCTTCTGCGCGCCGCACGCACAGCGGCCCTGATCGCCTCCGGTCCCGCCAAGGAGCTGATGAGCGGCTTCCGCCACACCGAGGCGGACTCCCTCTACCCCATCGCCGGGGCCACCGCCGACGCCGAGATCGCCCAGAAACTCGCGCTCATCCAGCGCGCCGACGCTGCCGCCCGCGCCTACGATTCGCGCATCACGCAGGTCCGCGCCAGCTTCTCCGACGAGCTGCGCCGCATCCTCGTCGCGGCCTCCGACGGCACCTTCGCCTCCGACACCCAGCCCCTTTCTCGCCTGAATGTCTTCGTCATTGCAAAAGATGCGACCAACACCGCGCGCGGCTCCTCCGGCGGCGGCGGACGCATCACCATGGACTTCTTCACCGACGAAAAATCCCCTGAGCACTTCGCCCGCGAAGCCGCCCGCACCGCCATCCTTCAGCTCGGCGCGATCGACGCCCCCGCCGGTGAGATGGAGGTCGTCCTCGGTCCCGGCTGGCCCGGCGTGCTGCTGCACGAGGCCGTCGGCCACGGGCTCGAAGCCGACTTCAACCGCAAGAAGACCTCCGCCTTCGCCGGTCTGATCGGCCAGCAGGTGGCAAGCCCCAAGGTCACGGTGGTCGATAACGGCCGCCTGCCCAACCGCCGCGGCTCCATCAACGTCGACGACGAGGGCAACCCCACGCAGGAGACGGTGCTAATCGAAAACGGCATCCTGAAGGGGTATCTCTCGGACAAGCTCTCCGCGAAGCTGATGGGCATGCCCAACACCGGCTCCGGCCGCCGCGAGAGCTACCACCACATCCCCATGCCGCGCATGACCAACACCTACATGCTCAACGGCGAGGACATGCCCGAGGACATCATCAAGAGCGTCAAGCGCGGCCTCTACGCCGTCAACTTCGGCGGCGGGCAGGTCGATATCACCAACGGCAAGTTCGTCTTCTCCGCCAGCGAGGCCTACCTGATCGAGGACGGCAAGGTGACGCGCCCGGTGAAGGGAGCGACGCTGGTGGGTAACGGACCGGAGGCGCTAAAGTACGTGTCGATGGTAGGAAATGACCTTGCTCTCGACGAGGGCATCGGAACCTGCGGCAAGTCCGGCCAGTCCGTGCCGGTGGGCGTGGGCATGCCGACCATCAAGCTCGACAAGATGACCGTCGGCGGTACCAGCTAGCCTCTACTCCAGCGGAGATGCCGCGCAGGTGCGCAGGTAAGCGTGTACCAGCGCGAGCAGCTCCTCGCGCATCGGCTCCAGGTGGCGCTCGGGAGACTTTATCTCCAGCAACCTGCGAGCGACGCCGTTCAGCGAGGCCAGCACCATCGTGGCCACGGTCTCCGGATCCTTCGTCAGGCCTTCCTTCGCCGTGGCGAACATCTCGGCCACCATGCTGCGGGCGCGTTCGCTTGCTGCATGGCTCAGCGCTGCACCCTCGATGTCCGAGCTTACGGAATAAAGAGCCGCACTCTCCTTCGGGTCACGCATCTTCGCGCCAAGATACGCAAAAACCAGAGTCGTTCCCATCTCCAGCAGGCCAGCGCCCTTGTGCTCCTCGCACATCTTCCCGACGGAGTTCCTCACTCCGTCCATGTGCCGCACGAGGCACTCGCGCAGTAACGCGGTCTTGTTCGGGAAGTATTGGTAGAGTGTCCCGACCGAGACCCCGGCTCGCTGGGCCACGCGCGTCGTCGTCAGCTGCTCCTTGCCGACGGAGAGCAAAACCTGAATCGTGGCCTCGAGAATCGCGTCCACACTTTCGCCCGAACGCCTCTGCACCGGCGTTTTTCGCGGCTCGAACGTAGCCCCGGCTGCCTTAACCAAATGCGAACTCCTAACCTGAAGCTTTCTTCATCTAAACACATGTAGATCGAAACCAGGCACGGAGAAAACAATGCCAGACGCAACCGCACTCGGAGGCAGCTTCACCCTCCCCGGAACCACAATCACCCTCAACCGCATGGGATACGGCGCCATGCAGCTTGCCGGTCCCAACGTCTTCGGGCCTCCGAAGGATCGCGCCGCCGCCGTCGAGGTTTTGCAGGAGGCCATCTCCTCCGGGGTCAACCACATCGATACCAGCGACTTCTACGGCCCGCACGTCACCAACCAGATCATCCGCGAGGCGCTGCACCCCTACCGCGATGGACTCACCGTCGTCACTAAGGTCGGAGCCGTGCGCGGCGATGATGCCTCATGGCTCCCAGCGCAGAGCCCCGCCGAGATCCGCCAGTCGGTCCACGACAACCTTCGCAACCTCGGCCTCGATGCGCTCGACGTCGTCAACTTTCGCATCATGGGCGATATTCACAAACCCTCTGAGGGCTCCATCGCAGAACAGTTCACCGCACTCGCCGAGTTGCGGCAGCAGGGGCTGATCCGCCATCTCGGCCTCAGCAACGCGACCGCCGCGCAGGTCGAGGAAGCCAGCGCTATCGCCCCGGTCGTCTGCGTGCAGAACCAGTACAACCTCGTGCAGCGCGAGGACGACGCCCTCGTCGATCACCTCGCCGCCAAAGGCATCGCCTACGTGCCTTTCTTCCCCCTTGGAGGTTTCACACCGCTCCAGTCCTCCACGCTCGAAGAGGTCGCCGCGCAGGTGGAAGCCACACCGATGCAGGTCGCGCTCGCCTGGCTGCTGCACCGCTCGCCGAACATCCTGCTCATCCCGGGAACGTCGTCGGTCGGTCACCTACGCGAGAACCTCGCAGCGGCCAGCCTGACGCTCTCGTCCGAGACGCTGGACACGCTGAACGCCATCGGCTCCCTCGCAAACTAAACAGAAAAGCCCGGAGCAATCCGGGCTTTTACCCTCCTGTAACCTGATCCCACAACCCAGGAATTGCGACCTCCCCGATCTTTCGGTCATCCATCCTTGTACGATGGATATTGCCAGCGAATCCATCGCCGGAAGAGCCTCCACGTCGTAATGCCTAGTCTCACCCAGTTTTTCGCGCGCATCTTCAGAGCCTTCCGCCATCGCGACTTTCGCCTGATGTGGATCGGGGCCTGCGTTTCGACCATCGGCACCTTCGTCCAACAGTTTGCCCAGAGTTGGCTGGTCTACGACCTCACCAAGGACGCCTTCTACCTCGGACTCGACCTCTTCCTCGGTCAGCTTCCCATCATGCTGTTTTCGCTCTTCGGCGGAGTCTTCGCCGACCGCATGGACCGCCGCCGGATGCTGCTCGCATCGCAATACATCCAGATGGTCTGCGCCTTCCTTCTCGCGGCGCTCTTTGTCACCCATAGCGTGCAGGTCTGGCACATCCTCGCGCTCTCGTTCCTCGTGGGAGTCGGCCAGAGCTTCGGAGGCCCCGCCTACTCCGCCCTGCTGCCCTCTCTGGTCGGGCCCGAAGACCTCTCCAACGCCATCGCGATGAACTCCATCCAGTTCAACCTGGCGCGCATCATCGGACCCACCATCGGCGGACTTGCCTATACCTCCCTCGGCCCGATGTGGTGCTTCACGCTCAACGGACTCTCCTTCCTCGCCGTCATCGCGTCGCTCTTCATGATCAAGGTCACCTATATCCCGGCCAAGACCACCGAATCCGTCCTCGACAGCATGAAAGAGGGCATCCGCTTCATACGATGTAGCAGCGGCATGAGCGCCCTCGTCGTCCTCGCCTTCTGCGCCACCCTCTTCGGCTCCTCCATCGGCAACTTCCTTCCTGTCTTCGTCAGCACCATCTTCCACAAAGGCCCCAGCGTTTATACCCTCCTGCTCGTCTGCTCGGGAGCAGGCTCCGTCGCGGGCGCCCTCTGGGCCGCCGCCGTCGAAAAGATGACGAGGCAGGGCCGCATCTCGATCCTCATCCTTATCCTTCTGGGACTCGCCATTTCGGGCTTCTCCCTCTCCCGCTGGCTTCCGCTTTCCTGCGTTCTGCTGTTCGTGATCGGCATGACCCTGATGGCCTCGGCGTCGTTCATGCTCTCGCTGGCGCAGTTGTTCACCACCGACGCCATGCGTGGCCGCGTCATGAGCATCTACAGCCTCGCCTTCCGCGCAGGCATTCCGCTGGGCGCGCTCGCGATTGGCAAGCTCATTCCCATCTTCGGAGTTACCCGCTCGCTGACAGGGGCAGGCATCGTCCTCGTGGTGGTCGCGCTTTACTTCCTCACCATCGACCGTGAAATCGCCTTCCACCCCACAGCCTCGCGACAAAGCTGATCTCGGCCTTCCGCTATTCTCGTAACAATGGCTATTCGCCACGTTGTGAGAACTATCTTTGCTGCTGCCGCGCTTCTCGCAAGCACACTGGAGACCGGCTCGCAGACGTCTGCTCCTTACAACATGAAGGTCAACGTCGATGAGGTCGAGCTGACTTTTCACGCCGACGACGCCCACGGCATCGCCATAAAAGACCTTCGCCTCGACGAGTTAAAAATCCTCGACAACGATCGTCCGCCGCGACGCATCCTCAGCTTTCAGGCACTGCGCAACCTGCCCATCCGCGCGGGTATCCTCATCGACACCAGCTCCTCGATGAACGAAGACGTGCCTTCTATCCACGGCATTGCAACAGCTTATGTACAGCGCATCCTCGAACAGAAGACCGATCAGGCCTTCGTCATGAGCTTCAACAAGCGCACACAGCTCCGAGTGCCGTGGTCCAGCGATCCCACGATTCTGACCCGGGCGATCCAGCAAACCGGCGTCTACCCCTCCACCAGCGCCATCTACGACACGCTCTACTCCGTCTGCCGCTACCAGTTCGGCAAACTCCCCCGCGACAGCAGCGGAAACTTCATCATGCTCTTCAGTGACGGCGAAGATAACTCCTCGTTCCTCCCCCTGCAATCCGCCGTCGATATGTGCCAGCAGACCAACACCGCAATCTACGTCTTTCGGTCGGACTCCAATTCAACCGGCCTCGGCAATCTCGCTCAGCTTGCCAACCTCACCGCGGGCCACGTCTTCCGCAACAGCATCTCCGGTAACGAGATCGACGAAGCCCTGCGCATTATTCAATCCAATCTGCACAACCAGTACCGCATCGTCTACAACCCGGCGCAGCTCCTCCACGACGGATCGCTCCACCACATCGTCATTCTGCCGCCGGATCGTGTAGCGATGGTTCATGCGCGGTCAGGCTACTACGCTCCGTCACACTAGCCTCCGTTACATCAAGGTCGTCGAACGCCAACTCCTTCACCAGACCCGGCAGAAGGAACGAGGGCAGGATCGTCGAAAGCGCCGCATACACCAGCAGACCGCCAAACAGTTCGTCGCCTACGTGAAACGCCTCATTCAGCATCCCCGCGACGACCAGCGTGAAGATCAGCGTGGGAGCCAGCGCAACCGCAACCCGCACGCCGCTCTTGCCCCTGCGCCGGGCAATCAGGCGGGACTCCAGCCAGTCCTTCGCGACGCGGATCGGAAGCACCACCACCGACAGCGCCAGCCCGTACAGCACCGCCCTCCAGACCAGCGCTCCCGCCGGAACCTCAAGCCCTTCGTTGAAGAAATAAAACGGTACGAAGAAGGTCGAGAACAATCGCACAGCCTGCAGGTTCGTATCCGAGGCCAGTGTCGTCATCCGGTCCTGCAACATTCTGGCGACAATACCCGCAACAAACGCTCCCACCAGGAAGTGAACTCCCAGCCCGTTGCTCACCACCGCGCACAGGATTGCCACCATCAGCAACAGTGAGAACTCCGACCCCGGAGCGTGCGGCACAACATACTTTCCAAGCACAAGAAACAGCATGGGAGTCAGCACGATCAACAGGGCAAGAATGCCGCTCGATATGGCCAGGGTCCGCATTGACCCGGCCTGCGAGACAACGAACAGCACCAGAAGCGCCATGATCTCGCCCGCAATCGCGTTGATCGAGACCAGCCTCCGCTCCTCCTCGTCCAGACCGGAGTGCGGCAGCGTGTCCAGAATGAAGCCCGTCGAAGGCGTAAACAGCCCCAGCGCCAGCAACGCCGCCGGTTGCCATGCCATGTGGAGAAAGTGCGTCGCCACCCACGTTCCCCCGCCCAGCACCAGACCACTTATCAGCAGGTAGACCGTCAGCCGCGGGATATGGCGACGCAACTCGGGAAGGTCCACTTCCAGCCCGGCGAACAGGAAGAGGGATGCGATACCCAAAGTCGCCACCACAGGCAGCACCTTGTCATCGACCAGTGAACGAAAGAACGTCCCAACAAAGATCCCCAGCACCACGCAGGTCAGCGGCGCGGGCAGGCGAAACCGCTGCAGCGTGCGCGGAATTACCAGCAGCCCGAAGACAAACCCAAGGTAAATCAATGTTCCAGTGGAGATGTGCATTCAGCCTCTCTTGAAGCATCAAGTCGTACCTACTTTGTAAGCTATATCGGATCAATCTCTTAGAGATGCCAATCGTCCCGCTCTACGTTGTAATTCTCCGGATCGGTCCGGGCAATTTATCCTGAACTGACAGATGGCCACCGAAACCTTGAAGACCGCCCCGCCGACCACAGAGCCAACCACTGATCTGCGCCAGCTTGCCCAGAAGGTCGTCGACCGCGCCCTCCGCGCTGGAGCCACCGATGCCGAGGCCGTCGTTTATGAAGGAGACGAGTTCTCCGCCCGTATCCGGCTTGGCGAGGTCGAGACCCTCAAGGAGTCCGGCTCGCGCGGCATCGGCCTGCGCGTTTTCCTCGGCCGCAAGGTAGCCAGCACCTCCTCCTCCGACCTTTCGGACGATGCCATCAAGCACCTCATCGACGGAGCCGTCTCGCTCGCCCGCGTCACCGGCGAAGACCCCTTCGCCGGGCTGCCCGAGCCCGAGGAGTTCGGCCAGCTCGAAGGCGACCTGAAGCTCTACTTTGAGGACGTCAACCATCTGCCTCCTACCGAGCGCATCGAGATTGCGAAGCGTGCGGAGGCCGCCGCGATGGCCTTCGATCCGCGCATCCAGAACTCCGGCGGGGCTAACTTCGACACCGGGACCTCGCGCAAGATCCTGACCAACTCCCGCGGCTTCACTGGGGAGTACCGCCGCAGCCACTGCGGCTTCTCCGTCTCCCCCATCGCCACCGACGAGAAGGGCGGGATGCAGCGCAACTACTGGTACTCCAGCTCGCGGACGGCCTCGAAGCTCGAATCGCCCGAGGAGATTGGACGCATCGCCGCACAGCGCACGCTGCGCCGCCTGGGAGCGCGGCGCGTCTCCACCCAGAAGGCCCCGGTGGTCTTCTCGCCTGAGATTGCGCGCTCGATCATCGGTAACATCTTCGACGCCGCGAACGGCGACGCCATCTACCGCCACGCGACCTTCTTCGACGACATGCTGGACAAGCAGGTCGCGGGTGAGAACATCACCGTCATCGACGACGGAACCATGATGCTGGACGGCATTGGAGGCTTCGGAACCTCGCCCTTCGACGGCGAGGGTCTGCCCTCGCGCCGCACAGTGCTGGTGCGGAACGGCGTGCTCGAAAGCTATGTGAATAACAGCTACACCGCCCGCAAGCTGGGAATGAAATCCACCGGCAACGCCTCGCGTGGACTGGCCGGAAACCCCGGCATCGGCTCGGGAAACTTCTACCTCGAGCCCGGAACCCAGACCCCGGAGGAGATCATCGGGGGAATCAAGAGCGGCCTTTATGTCACCGAGACGATGGGCTTCGGCGTGAACCTCGTTACCGGCGACTACTCGCAGGGCGCGGCAGGCCTCTGGATCGAGAACGGCGAGCTGGCCTACCCGGTCGAAGAGATCACGATCGCCGGGAACCTGAAGGATATGTACCGTAACATCGTCGCCATTGGAAACGACCTGGTCTTCCGCAGCTCGGCCGCAGCCCCGACGATCCACGTCGAAGGCATGACCATCGCCGGAGCGTAGAACTACAATCCTGAGACGTGGCGGCGACCTTTCATTTCGAGAAAACCCTCGGCTTCTCCCCTGAGAACGCGTCAGAGACGCTTCGCACCATCCCTACGCTTCCAGGAGTCTTCGCGCTCTACGGCAAGCAGGAGGGAGCGGAACCGTATCTGACGCGGGCCGCAGACCTGCGGCGACGCATGAAGCGTCTGCTCGATCCTCCCGAATCGCAGTCGAAGCGGCTGAACCTGCGCGAGCGGGTGGCGCGCATCGAGTACACCGTCACCGGCTCCGAGTTTGAATCGACGCTCACGCTCTACCACGCGTCGGCGGCAGTCTTCGGATATGCCGAGGCGCGGAGAAGGCTCCGGCTGCACACGCCTGCGTTCCTTCGCTTCGCGGCGGAGAACGAGTTTCCGCGAGTCTATGTCACCAACCGTCTCTCGAAGCGCGGACTGGCGCAGATGTACGGCCCCTTTCCCTCGCGGGCGGCGGCGGAGCGTTACTGCGATACCGTGCTCGACCTCTTCAAGCTGCGCCGATGCCACGAAGAGCTTGAGCCGCACCCGGAGCATCCCGGCTGCGTCTACGGCGAGATGAAGAAGTGTCTTGAGCCGTGCAAGCAGGCCTGCACTCCGGAGCAGTACGCGGAAGAGGCCGGAGCAGTGCAGGCGTTCTTCGAGACGAGGGGCGAGAGCATGTTGTCGCGCATCGCGGTCGAGCGCGACCGCGCCTCCGAGGAGATGGAGTTCGAGAAGGCAGCGCAGCTTCACGAGCAGTACCAGAGGGTGAAGTCCGCAGCCGCGCTGGCGGACGAGGTCGTGCAGCCCGTCCCGCGGCTGCGGGCTGTCATTGTTCAGAAGGCCGCTCCCACAGAAGAGAAAGAAGATGAAGCTGCGTTGTTTCTGCTCTCAGCGGGGTGCATCGTCGGGCCGGAGCGGCTTTCGACGCTCGGGGTCCGCGCCGTGAAGGAGCAGACGAGCGTGGGAAGCTCGCTGTTTGCGCAGCCCCTGATGCTGGCGGCGGTTCCACTGGAAGGCGCTGCTGAGCCTGTGAATTCGCCGGAAGAGCGGGCGCGGGCAACGGTCGAGCGGCTGGAGGAGAAGGTCTCCGAGAGCAACGATCTTGCCATGCTGAGCGATCACCTCTCGCTCTTCCGCCGCTGGTACTACCGTCCCGAGAAGCAGCGCGTGGGCGAGGCCTTTCTGCCGAATCCCGATGGGGGATGGCCGGTCCGGCGCATCCTGAACGGAGCAGCGCGGCAGGTTCTGGGAGACCCGAAGCCCCTGCCCGAGGTTCAGCGCGAGGCCGCCGCGAAGGCGAAGAAAACTCGCGTGTTGCACAAGGGACGCCCCGATGTAGAGAGGGTGGTTCCGGTAGCGGAGAAAGATCAGTAGGGAGTTCTGGAATGCCCAGACATCCTGCAACGGAAGCAGATTCCTCCGCTACGCTACGGAATGACAAGTTCAAAGGCTAAGTTGTAATGATGATGCGATAAGCCGCTGATAGACTTAGCTCAGGAGCGCACCCTTGATTGAACTGGCATTTTCGATCCTCTCTGCGGACTTTGCCCATCTTGCTGACGACATAAAGGCTGCCGAACTCGGCGGCGGAAGCATCGTCCACGTGGATGTGATGGACGGGCACTTTGTCCCGAACATCACCTTCGGCCCCCCGATGGTGCAGGCGCTGCGTCCGGTGACCAACCTTCCGCTGGACTGCCATCTGATGATCGAGAATCCGGACCAGTACATTCCGGCCTTCGCCGAGGCGGGCGCGGACCTGCTGAGCATCCATCAGGAGGTGTGCCGCCACCTGCACCGCACCCTGCAGCTGATCGCTGACCACGGGATGCTGCCCGGCGTGGTCATCAACCCCGCAACCCCGGTCGATACCCTGATCGAAGTGCTTCCGATGGTTCACTATGTGCTGGTGATGAGCGTGAATCCGGGCTTTGGAGGACAGAAGTTCCTCCCCTTTGCCGCGGAGAAGATCGCCTACCTGGCAGAGTTGCGGAAACAGATGGGGCTGAACTTCCGGATCGAAGTGGATGGAGGGGTCGCTAACGACACCGTCGCTTCGGTCGTCGAAGCAGGAGCGGACATGCTGGTGGCCGGTTCGGCCATCTTCGGCAAGGGCAAGGCGGAGCAGAATGCGAAGAAGTTTCTGAAGCTGGCCCGCGCGGCGGCTCCGAAACCGTCTTCCGATTCCCATTCGCACACCAAAGACAAGCCCGCCGGGAAAGACTAGAATAGTAGCGAGTCCTCGCGCCTTTCGGTGCGAGGCGGATGTGAGGTCCACGGCTGATGAATCATCGTTCTTTCTTCCCTAGTCTCAGGGCCGCGGTGCTGGCCGGAGTCGCGGTTGCCCTGATGGCAACGCCAGCCATGATGCGCGCACAGGATGCCGCAGCTCCCACGCAGACGACGACCGAGAGCGCCGCTCCGCAGGCACAGACTCAGGATGCGACCCTGTCGGCTTCGCCCGACTCTTCAAAGAAGAGCCGCAAGGCTCAGAAGCAGAAGGAAAAAGAAGAGAAGGTCATCCAGTCCAACGATACGAAGAAGCATCTGAAGGACGCGAAGAAGACCGAGGCCGAGGCGAAGAAGGGCGATATCGCCACCACAGCCAATGCCACCGATGCGGACGCCAACCTTCCCGACCGCATGCTCTACGACAAGGCCCTGAAGGCGACCAAGAAGGGGCACTTCGACGTGGCCCGCCTGGACCTGCAGACCCTGCTGAACACCTATCCCGATTCGCAGTACCAGATGAAGGCCAAGCTGGCGATCGCGGACAGCTGGTACCGCGAGGGCGGAAGCGCCGCGCTGACCCAGGCCGAGCAGGAGTACAAGGACTTCATCACCTTCTTCCCCAATGCTCCTGAGGCCGCCGAGGCCCAGATGCGCGTGGGTGACATTTATTTCCGGCAGATGGACAAGCCGGACCGCGATTACTCGAAGGCTCTGCACGCGCAGGAAGAGTATCGCCTGATGCTGCAGCAGTTCCCGGATTCGACGCTGGTTCCGCAGGCCAAGCAGCGGCTGCGCGAGGTCCAGGAGGTTCTGGCGACCCGCGAAGCGGAGATCGCGGCCTTCTACCAGACACATGAGAACTGGCCCGCGACCATTGCCCGCTACCAAACGGTCGCCGACACCTATCCGCAGTTCAGCCACATGGACGACGTGCTGGTGGCCCTGGGCGATGCCTACTCCTCCGAGGCCCGCATCGTGCGCTCGCAGCCCCGACTTCCTGAGGACGCGAAAGCCCGCCTGATCAAGATCTACGAGGATCGCGCCGTCGCATCCTACAAGAAAGTTGCAACCGAGCACGCCGCTTCGCCGCACGTCGAAGATGCGCGCGACCGTCTGGCTGCGATGAACATTCCGCTTCCGACCCCGACTCCGGACCAGGCGGCCCAGAGCGAGGCGCTTGAGAACAGCCGTGGTCAGTACCACCTGCAGGATCGCGCACGGTTGATGATCCTTCGCCGTCCGGACGTGGTCATGGCGGCGCACTCGGGCGAGCCGTCGCTGGTGGACGCGAAACCGACGCTTGCTCCGGGTGTCGTCAAGCAGATTCAGCAGGATTACCAGCAGGCTCTCAATCCCAACTCTGCTGCGGCCACTGCCGGGCAAACGGCTACGGACACCACGAATGCAGCCGCGACGGGTGAGGCTCCTGCGGCCGCAGCCCCGGCGAAACCGGCAGCTCCGTTGGCGTTCCAGGATATTCCGGCTTCCGATGGAGGAAGCGGTGGAAGCGGCGCGGCCGTCTCCAATGTTCCTTCTGCGAGCCAGCCCGCTGCAGCGACCTCGGGCGGAGCAAACTCGATGGGAGTCGAGATTCTTACGCCGGGAGCGAATGGACAGACTCCTGCCCAGAACGACCAGAACGGCGGCCTGAAAGCTGTGGGTCCGACGAACAACGCGACTCCGCCACCGGTTGAAAAGCCTGAGACGGCTCCGGACGCGATCAACGACGTGGTTCGCGGCGAGCAGCCCGCGGGACAGGCTACGCCCACGACGGCCAACGGCAAGAAGGCTCCGAAGCCCGCTTACGACAAGGGCGAAGAGTCGTCGAGCAAGCACAAGAAGAAGAAGGGCCTTTCGAAGATCAACCCCTTCTAACGCGATATGGAAGAAACATGGCATGGCCCCGGATCTCCGGGGCCTTTGCTTTTGCAGCTCAGGCTGCGCCGGACCGTCGGCGAGGCAGGAACAGGGCCGAAAGCAGGAGAAACGCCGCCAATCCGGCGACCGAGAAAAGGACCGGGCTGAAGGCGGCGCGGCGGACCGAGCTGTGACGGTTGTTGACCGGCGTAAGGTGTCCGCCGATGACCCAGGCGTTCCCGGCAATGGATTCATCCGTCTCGTAGACGGCATTGCCGCCAATCACAAGGGCGTTTCCGCCGACGCGGGCCTGCGAGTCGATCACGGCATTGCCTCCGACGACCGTCACCCGGCCTTCGACGCGTCCGGTGACGTTGAGGCTTCCAAAGAGGACGAAGACATGACCGGTCAGGTCGCCTTCGATCTGAACCGAGCAGAAGATGCAGGCAGCATTGCGAATCTGCTGGCCCTGCGCCACAAAGATGTCCTGGTTGAAGTAGGTGCGGGAGCCGGAGCCGTGCGCCTGAGGCTGAGAACGCGCCGCCGTCGCTCCCAGGAGGAGAAGAACAAGGCAGAGGAGTCCCGAAAAACGGGGTACACGAATCACAAATCCTTCTCCTGAAGTGAGTTACGCGAACAATGGCGCGGCAAACACGATGGCCCGCGCAGTAGATACGCGCAGTCAGGCTGAAGAGTTCCCTCAAAACGAGGATTTAGTTGCGCGGCGGAGGAGGAGGATAAATTCCCTTCCCCTGCGGGTAGGCCGGGAAGCGGTAGTGGTTGCGCCGCACGAGGTAGACAATCAGCCAGATCACCGCGATGAAGAAAAGCAATGGACTGAGCAGGAGCAGCGTCCCAAGCGGCTGAGGGACAATGGCGCGGGAACCGTGGACGGCAGATCCCTCGGAGAGATGCGCGGAGCCGGCCAGGATCGCGAGGTCGCCATGAACGGCGGAGTCCTGGCCAAGCCGAAGATCGCCTTCGAGGATTGCCGTGTCGCCGCCTACGGTATGGCCGGAGTCTACGGTGACGGAGCCGAAGGCCACGGCGATATCGCCGCCAACATCGCCTCGTACATGGACGGAGCAGAAGGCGCAGGCGACGTCTCCTACGGTTTCGCCCTCGGCGATGGTGATGTCGGAACCGAAGCTGGCCCGGTCGCTGCCGTCGCTGTAGCCTCCCTTTAAAAAAGCGGTCGTGACAAAAAGGATAAGAAGTACGACCGGAATCAGCCTGCCACGCATGAAAAGACCTCGTCGGGAAGTGTACGCCGCAAATGGTGGAACGGGCGATCCTTGCACAATGGCCAAGGGCCGCTTAAATGCTACGCTTAAAAGACATGAGTCACGAACTGCCGAAAGCATACGATCCATCCGTCATTGAAGAGCGCTGGGCGAAGTACTGGGTAGAGGAGCGCCTGTTCGACGTCGCCACCCCGGAAGATACGGACGAAGCCCGCAAGAAGTTCACCATGCTGCTGCCGCCGCCCAACGTCACCGGGCGACTGCACATGGGGCACATGCTCAACCAGACCGAGATGGACATCCTGACGCGGTGGCACAGGATGCGCGGCGAGACCTCCGTGTGGGTTCCGGGAACCGACCACGCGGGCATTGCGACGCAGATGATGGTGGAGCGACAGCTTGCCAGCGAAGGCACGAATCGCCGCGCAATGGGCCGAGATGCCTTCATCGAGCGCGTGTGGGAGTGGAAGGGCGTTTATGGCGGGGCCATCCTCGACCAGATGAAGCGGCTGGGCGCGAGCGTTGACTGGAGCCGTGAGTACTTCACGATGGACGACCGCCTGAGCATCGCGGTGAAGGAGTGCTTCGTTCGCCTGTGGGAGCAGGGCCTGATCTATCGCGGAGCCTACATCGTCAACTGGGACCCCGCGATTCAGACCGCCGTCAGCGACCTCGAGGTCGAGCATGAGGAGCGTGTCGGAAAGATCTATCACATCCGCTATCCTCTGGCCGACGGGAGCGGCTCGATTGTCGTCGCGACGACGCGCCCCGAAACGATGCTGGGCGACGTGGCTGTGGCGGTGAATCCCACCGACGAGCGTTACACCGCGCTGGTGGGCAAGCTGGTGAAGCTGCCTCTGAGCGGCGTGAACGGCGGGCCGGAGCGCGAGATTCCGATTCTGGCCGACGAGTGGGCGAAGCCCGAGTTCGGCACCGGAGCCGTGAAGGTCACACCGGCGCACGATCCGAACGACTTTGCCATCGGACAGCGTCATGGCCTGGCGAATCTCTCGATCCTCGATGAGACGGCGAACATTGCTCTGCCGGGCTCGCCGTATGACGGCATGGAGCGTTACGCGGCTCGCGAGAAGATCGTCGAAGACCTGCGCGAGAGCGGTCTGCTGGTCGACGTAAAAGATCACACGCTTTCGATTGGACTGAGCCAGCGCACAGGCGTTGTGATTGAGCCGCGGCTCTCGCAGCAGTGGTTCATCAAGATTCAGCCGCTCGCCGACAAAGCCATCGAGGCCGTCGACAAGGGCTACATCCGCTTCACGCCGGACCAGTACCGCAAGACCTACGACGAGTGGATGAAGAACATCCATGACTGGTGCATCTCGCGGCAGCTGTGGTGGGGCCATCGCATTCCTGCGTGGCACTGTGCGAAGTGCGGAGAGATCAACGTTGCGCGGGAGACTCCGACCGTGTGCGCGAAGTGCGGAGCGACGGAGCTGACGCAGGAGACCGACGTGCTCGACACGTGGTTCTCCAGTGGCCTGCTTCCCTTCACCGTCTTCGGATGGCCGGGAGCGGAAGGCTCGAACGGTCTGACGCGTGACCTGGTCGAGTTCTACCCGACCGAGCTGCTGGTTACAGGCTTCGACATTCTCTTCTTCTGGGTGGCGAGGATGATCATGCTCGGCTCGCACTTCATGCTCGACGTGCCGATGCCCGATGGCTCGAAGCGCGAGTTGAAGGACGCTGTGCCCTTCAAAGAGGTCTACATCCACGCCCTGGTGCGCGACGCCGACCGGCAGAAGATGTCGAAGACCAAGGGCAACGTGATCGATCCCATCGAGGTCGTGACGAAGTACGGCACCGATGCCGTGCGCTTCACGCTGGCCAGCATGGCTTCGCCGGGAACCGATATCGCCTTCAACGAGTCGAGGACCGAGGGTTATCGCGCCTTCGCGAACAAGATATGGAATGCGGCACGCTTCCTCTTCATGCAGATCGACCGAGCGAAGGAAGCTGGCTACAAGGTTTCTATGCGTGCGAGCGGGACGGTACCGGAACTTCCGGAGAATACGCCGCTGGAGACGCGCTGGATCTTCGGTCGTCTGAATGCTGTGAGCACGGAGGTCGAGCGGGCGCTCGCGGACTATCGCTTCGACGAGGCCGCAGCAGCCGTTTACCAATTCTTCTGGGGCGAGTTCTGCGACTGGTATCTCGAACTGGTGAAGCTGCGGCTTGAGTTCGGCGAAGGCACGGAGAAGAACGATATCACCGCGCTCACGTTGGCTTCGCTGGTGGCTGTCTTCGAGGCTGCACTGCGGCTGCTGAGCCCGTTCATGCCCTTCCTCACCGAGGAACTGTGGCACGCGCTGTATGAAGGCAACGCGCCTGCGAAGTCGATTGCGTTGACGCGGTATCCGCAGGCGAAGGACTTTGCTGCAGACGAGGATTCGGTCGCCGCAATGAACACATTGCAGGAGCTGATTACAACCGTGCGCGCGCTGCGCAAGGAGCTTGGCGTTCCGGAGAAAGAGGCTGCGCCGATCAGGCTCCACGCGGAGAACCGCGTGCTGGCCCTGGCCGATGCGAACCGCGATATGCTCGCAAAGATGGCTCGCGTCTCGGACCTCGAGTTTGCGGAAGAAGCGCTCTCGGGCAGCAATGCCCGCGCTACCGCGGCGTTCGATGTTGCCGTGATCTACGAGCGACAGATCGACGTCGCTGCAGAGCGCGAGCGCTTGACGAAGGAACTCGCGAAGCTCGAGAAGGGGCTTGCCGCAGCCGAAAAGCAGCTCGGTAACGAGACGTTTATGTCAAAGGCTCCGGCGCACATCGTCGATGGATTGAGGAAGCAGGCCGCCGAAACAAAGATGCTGCACGAGAAGGCAAAGACGGCGCTGGAATCATTGCCCACCGCGTAATCGCGGCGGATTCGGAGGTAGAGGAGCACGCATGGACTGGAAGAGCAAACGGATACGGACTCTCCTTGAGACCGCACTGGCGGAAGACAAGGCGGCGAACGATGTGACGACAACGCTCACCATCGACCCGAAGCTGCGGGCCTCCGGCACGATTCTCGCCAAGCAGGCGTGCGTCGTCTCGGGCCTGGGATCGATCCCGGTGATCCTCGACATCTTTTCTAAGATGAGCGGCTCTTCCGTGGGGCGCTTCGAGGTGGTGAGCCATCCGGAGATCTTCGACGGCGTGCAGGTGAAGGCAGGGCAGCCACTGGCTGTCATCCGACACAACGCGGCGGCGCTGCTCTCGACCGAGCGCGTCATCCTGAACCTGCTGCAACGCATGTGCGGCATCGCCACGCTGACCCGCGAGTTCGTCAACGCGGTGGCGAAGACGAAGACCAAGGTGCTGGATACGCGCAAGACGATCCCCGGACTGCGTCTGCTGGACAAGTACGCTGTCTCCTGCGGAGGCGGCGTGAATCACCGGCTCGATCTGCAGGACGGCATCCTTATCAAGAACAATCACATCTCGCTTGGTGGTGGGTTGCCGGTCGTTCTGGAGAAGGCATTGAAAGGCCGCAAAGGCGGGCAGGTCGTGCAGGTGGAGGTTCGCAGCGAGCTTGAGCTTGAGCAGGCGATTGCAGGTGGGGCGGAATCGATCTTGCTCGACAACATGACACCGGCGCAGACAAAGAAGGCGGTGAAGAAGATTCGCGAGGCGCTGCCGGAGATCAAGATCGAGTCGTCGGGCAACATGAATCTGAAGACAGTGCGCGAGTATGCGCTGGCTGGCGTGGACTTTGTCTCCGTGGGCGCGCTGACGCACTCGGCTACGGCGGTCGACCTGAGCATGCGCATCACCGCAGATGTGTATTAATCGCAATGGCGTTCGACCTGAATGAGGTAGATGCAGGACTGGCGGGGACGATCTTCGCCGGTCATGCGAGGCACCTCGCCTCGGTAGGCTCAACCAACACGCTTGCTCTTGAGGCCGCGCAGGCGGGAGAGCGTGTCGGCGTCTGGATCGCAGACGAACAGACCGCCGGACGCGGGCGCGGAGGCCACGGCTGGCACTCGGTTGCGGGAGACGGACTGTATGTCAGCATCCTCGTTGCTCCCGCGCTGCCGATCGCGAAGGCGCTGTGGCTCTCGCTGGCTACAGGACTCGCGGCGAAGCAGTCGATTCGTGAGGTCGCGGGGTTTGAGGTCGATATTCGCTGGCCCAACGATCTTCTTGCGAATGGAAAGAAGTGCGGCGGCATTCTTGTAGAGACGACGGTGGCTCCTGATGCGATGCTGCGTTATGCGGTGATCGGCATCGGCATCAACCTGAACCATGCGTCCTTCCCTGACGAGATCGCGCAGATTGCCACTTCGCTGCGCGTGGAGACAGGACGCGGCGTCGAACGCGAGACGTTACTCGTCATGCTGCTTCGCGAGCTTGAAAAAGAGTTGAACCTGCTGGAGAACGAGCAAGGATACACCCTGCTTGAGCGAGTAAGCCAGGCTTCGACGTGGATCAAGGGCAAGCGTGTCCGCGTTGGAGAAGAGGGTGGGTACAGCGGCACGACTGCGGGGCTCGATGCCCGCGGCTTCCTGCTGGTGGACGGCGATGATGGCATGCAGCGCACCGTGCTTTCAGGCGGAGTGCGCGAGGCTCGTTGAGCAGAAAAGGATTTATGCGGAACTACTTCAATTACTTCACGGAGATCGAAGAGCGCTTTCAGCAACGGCGTGGGTCGTTGCTGATGCTGTCCACGCTGGACTGGGCGCTGATCGAGACATGGCGCGAGGCGGGCATTCCGCTTGAGGCCGTGCTTCGTGGCATCGACAATGCGTTCGACAAATATGACGAGCGAGCGCGTAAGGCGCAGGGGCGGATGCGTAAGGTCAACGGCCTGGCATGGTGTGCGCAGAGCGTGATGGAGGCGGTCGAACAAGCGATGGAGGCGGCTGTGGGCGCGGCTCCTTCGCAGGATGCGACGCAGGCAGAGAGCGGCTTCGAGAACGAGCGCGTGGCGAAGTATCTCGAAGACAACGCGCAGTCGCTTGAAGCGGCGAGTATTCCATCGCCTGCCGATGCGGCGATCGCAGAGACGGCATCGCGGCTTCGTGCACTGGCTTCAGGGGTAAGACTGGATGCCGCCGCCTCGCTCGAAGAACTGGATCGCACCTTGACCGTACTGGAAGAGAAGGTCTTCGCCGCGCTGCTGACCGCTGCCGACGAGATCGAGCTAACTGCTCTGCGCGAGCAGGCTGCGCGTGAGTTGGCTCCTTACCGGGGTAAGATGCAGGCAGTCCAGATCAAGCAGGTGCAGCAACAGTTTCTGCAAAAGAAGTTGCTGGAAGCGCGCAGCCTGCCGCGACTGAGTTTGTTCTATATGAGTCTTGGCTGATGAAGTTAGCGATCGAAAAAATCGTGTACGGCGGCGCAGGGCTTGCGCACAACGGGCAGGAGACAGTCTTTGTCCCCTTCACGCTTCCGGGCGAGGTCGTCGAAGCTGACATATCGGCTGCGCACAACGGCTTCAGCGAAGCGACGCTCTCGAACATCATCAAGGCCGCGCCCGATCGCGTCGCGTCACGATGCGATCACTTCGAGCACTGCGGCGGATGCCAGTATCAGCATGGGGCTTACGAGGAGCAGCTTCGCATCAAGCAGGCGATCCTCAAAGAGACTCTGGAGCGTGCAGGGCTGGAGGCTTTGCCGGAGATTGCGGTCCATGCAGATCAGCCGTGGGAGTATCGCAATCGCATTCGCCTGCGCGTTGCCGTGGAGGACGATGCTCTGCGGGTTGGGTATCTGCGGCGCGGATCGGCTGAGTTTCTTTCGGTGCGGATGTGTCCCATTGCTACTCCTTCGCTGTGGCAGGCGGCAGAGGCCTTCCTTGCGCTCGACAAGGGCTTTCCGCAGTGGACACGCGTGACGGAAGAGATCGAGTTCTTCACCAGCCACAACGAAGAGAAGATGCAGATGACGCTCTTCGTCCGCACGCAGCCGCACAAAGGCTTCGCGGAGTTTTGCGAGTCGCTGCAGCAAAAGATGCCTGCGCTTGCCGGGGCTGGCGTTCAGGTGATGGAGAGCGCGGGGCGCGGCAGGAAATCTCTCAAGGTTAAACCTGGAGCAACGTGGGGAGCTGCCGGACTGAACTATACGGTCTCGGATGAGACGTACTGGGTCAGCCGGGGCAGCTTCTTTCAGGTGAATCGCAGCATCGTTTCAAAGCTGGTGGAACTGGCAACAGAGGGAAGATCCGGAAGGCTCGCGTGGGACCTCTATGCAGGCGTCGGATTGTTCTCGCGCGTGCTGGCGAAGCAGTTCGGCACTGTCGTCGCGGTGGAGGCGGTCAAGGGAGACCTTGCGGTGAATCTTCGCGGCGAGGGCAGACAGGCCGTTGCCGCAACGACCGTCGAGTTCCTGCGCCAGGCAGTGCTCGAACGCGACCGTCCTGACCTCATCGTGATGGACCCTCCTCGCGCGGGTGTGGGAGCTGAAGTCTGCTCGCTGCTCGCCCGCATCAAGGCGCTGGAGATCATCTATGTCTCGTGTGACCCGACGACGCTGGGACGCGACCTGCGGGCAATGATAGACTCCGGCTACAGCCTGCATCAGTTGCACATGGTCGATATGTTTCCCCAGACCTTTCACCAGGAGACGGTCGTAATCCTGAAGCGTTGATGCGGAGATAAAGGCAGGAACGGATTCTGAGAGGCCACGCAGAGCACCCCTGGGCCACAGAGACGATTGAACCGTTGCGGTTGCGGCGTACTCCCTTGCTTGCAGCGGCGTGCTGCTTCGCGCTGGGAATCGCAATCGCCCGCAACTGGCTGCCCACGGCGGTACTGCTTGCCATTGTTGCGCTGCTCGCTCTGCTCTCCTGCATCGCTCTGCTCTCCTGCATCGCTCTGCGATGGACGCTTCGCATTGCGGTTCTGCCTATTACGGCGCTCTGGGCCGCTGCAGGATTCTGGTGCTGGCAGATACGCCCTGTCCCACAGGTGCAGCGCGATCTTGTGCAGTATGCAGATGGTCTGAGCCGCAGGGTGCAGGGACACATCCTGCGCATACGTCCTCTTGCGACCCAGGCGAAGCAGCACGATCAGGACAACGATCCTGCCTGGTGGCTAGAGCAGGAGCCGCAGGCCGCTGCCGCATTGTCACTCGATGTTGCCGTGGAGTCGATCGAAGAGGTGACTCCGGATACGACCCGCATGGTTCCGATGCAGGGCGGCGTCCGCATCACAATCATCTCGCAGGACGGCGCGCTTCCGCCGTTTCATTGCGGAGACGTGATCGAAGCGCCTTTGCGCATGAAGACGCCGGAACGATATCGCGATCCCGGTGCGTGGCAGTATGCGGACTATCTTCTTTCGCAGGGAGTTTCGGTACACGCGAGCACACACGTCGAAAAGCTTCTTCTGCTCTCACGTCACACGGCAAGTCTGCAATGCAGGCTGTCTGCGGCTCAGAGCTGGGCATCTGAGCAGATGCTCGTCTTCGTTCGCTCCGAAGCAAACCGCCGTCTGCCGGCAGCCATGAGGCTCACCGAAGAGGACGCGGGCATGTTGAACGCGATGATCCTCGGAGATCGTACGCGGCTGAACCATGCGCTGCGACTGGGATTTGAACGCACTGGATCGTTCCACCTGTTCGTCGTGTCGGGGATGCACGTCGCGCTGCTGGCGGGAATCGTCCTATGGATTCTGCAAAGGCTTCGGATGAACCGATGGCTGGCAACCTTCACAACCCTCACCCTCACAACGGCCTATGCCCTGCTCACGGGCTTCGGGGCTCCGGTGCAGCGCGCGTTGTTTATGACCGCGGTCTTTCTGCTGACACGGCTGTTCTTTCGCAAAAGCAGTGTCTTGAATGCGCTGGGCGCTGCTGTACTGGCTGAGCTTGTTCTCTCTCCTGCGAGCCTCTTTGAAGCTGGCTTTCAGATGACGTTTCTTGCTGTCGTTGCCATTGCCGGAATTGCCGTGCCGCTCGGAGAACACACGATTCTTCCTCATGCGCGCGCCTCCCGCAATCTCGATGCTCTCTGGCTCGATCCTGTCCTGCCTCCCCCATTGACACAGTTCCGCGTGATGCTGCGGCTGTGGGGCAGCTCGCTCGAAAAAGTATTCGGGCGATGGACCTATCCTCTGCCCGGCTATCTCCTGCAAGGGCTGCTCTATCTCTCGGAACTTATCCTGATCGGCCTGGTCTCCGAGATGGTCATGGCGCTGCCGATGGCAATGTACTTTCATCGCATCACGCTTTTCGCGCTTCCGGCCAACATTCTGACCATCCCTATCGTCGGTCTGCTGGCGCCTGCCGCCGTCATGACCTTCTGCGTAATGCTCCTGCTCGGTCCGTGGGCTGCCTCCATTCCGGCTGCGGGAACGGCATTGATGCTGCATAGCATCCTGTGGACGATCACGCGGATCAGCCATGCACATATATCCGACCTTCGAACGCCCGCGCCTTCATGGTGGATCGCGCTGCTTGCGGTTGCGGCGTGGACCTTCTGCTGCTGGGCGGTGCGAAGGTCCCGTGCATGGGCGCTCGCAGCCTCGATACTATTGCCGCTCGTCTTCTGCATGATCCTGTGGCCCGAGCGTCCCATTGTCTCACCGGAACGGCTTGAGGTAACCGCGCTCGATGTGGGACAGGGAGACTCTCTGCTGGTTGTAAATCCGCAGGGAGAGACGATGCTGGTCGATGCAGGCGGCCCGGTGGGGAGTGTCGCGGAGACAGCCTCTGCGACGGCGGCGTTCGATACCGGCGAAGAGATCGTTTCGCCCTACCTGTGGTCGAGGCGCATCCGTCGGCTCGACGTACTTGTGTTGAGCCACGCACACAGCGATCACATGGGCGGAATGGCGGCAGTGCTGCGCAACTTCCGGCCACACGAGCTTTGGGTTTCGGTCGATCCGGATTCGGAGGCGTACCGTACTCTTCTGAGCGAAGCCCGTGAGCTTGGCGTTACCATTCGTCACCTCAGCGCGGGAGAGCGCATACGTTGGGGAGGATCGGAGATAAGCGTGCTCGCGCCTGACGCCGGTTATCGCAACGGCGGGGAGCCGGTCAACGACGACTCGCTGGTGCTGCGGATGGATTACGGCAAAGCCTCGGTGCTGCTGGAGGGCGATGCCGAAGCTCCCAGCGAAAAGGGGATGCTTGCGCATGGCATTGCTCCCGTCACCCTGCTGAAGGTCGGGCATCACGGCAGCAGAACATCGACGACCCCGGAGTTCTTCGCCGCGCTCGCTCCGAAGGATGCCGTCATCTCCGTTGGCAAAGACAATACCTTCGGGCATCCTCGCGGCGAAGTGATTGCACGCATCGCGGAGGCGAAGACGCGTCTCTATCGCACGGATGAGTTTGGACTGACGACCTTTCTTCTCAAGAGCGACGGCACGATTCACGAGGTTCTCGGAGCAGGCAACGACGGTTTCTAAATGTTCCTCCGCTGACTCCTGCCCTGCATTTTCTGCTCACAGAGCAGCGATGGGTGTACCGTTGAAGGCAACGGAGGCGAGACCGCATGGAGCAGGGCCAATCACCGGATCGACCGAAGAGCGTGGTTCAGACTCTGACAGAGGAGCAGATCGAAGAACGGAAGCTCATCCGCAGAATGCAGATGATGATGAACATGGTGATGCAGGTCATCGCGCAGGACAACACCCTGACCATCGAGGATGCGTCGCAGATGATCGCAGACTCGCGCAAAGCTGCGCTGGCCATGTTTCCCGGCAAGGAGCTTGCTTACGACCTGATCTGGCGACCACGTTTTCAGCGGCTGATGCGGGAGCGATTCCGCATCATGTAGTCAGGCTGCGCGCCGCGCCGAAGAGAGCAGCTTCCACAACAGCGTTCCCACGGGCGGCAGACACGCCACCAGCCAGAACGTCAGGTTGTAGCGCTGCAGATCGAAGAGATGCCCCAGCAGCGGCATCAGCAGACCCGTCACGAGCGCCCAGGAGGAGATGCTGAATCCTGCGAGAAAAGCTGAGTGCTCCTTCGGCAGCATCGTCATGCCATCGGCGAGCGCAAAGACAACGAAGCCCCCGGCAACAAACATCTGAAGAAAGAACAGAGTCATCGTTGCTGCGACCGGCATCGAGCAGGTCGCAGCAGCGGGAGCGAGCATGATGAGGAATCCGGCAATCGAAAGCAGAAGGAAGATCGCACCCGGACGCCGCGTGATTCCCTGCGCGAGATCGCGGCGGCGGCGTGCATCGGAGAGCCTGCCGAAGACGAGATAGCCCGCCTCCCACCCTGCGGGCGGCAGCCAGAGCAGATGGCCGAGCGTTGTCTGGCTGAGGTGCAGCACGCGCGTGAGATACAGAGGAGCGGCATACAGGCCGAAGGCCAAAGGCGCGGCTCCCAGACCGTAGATCGCCGCTGTAGCAAAGAGGTTGCGGCTCCAGCGCGGCTTCGTTGCTTCGAGTACTTCCTCTGCGCGGTCCACTGCGGAGGGTGGAGCGGCGTACCAGCCGAGAGCGCGCAGCAACAGCCACAGGAGAATCCACAGCAGCCCCAGCACGGCAGTCACCGCGAAAGCAGCGCGCCAACCCCAGCGCATGGCGACGGGAGTAATCAGCAGAGGAGTCAGCGATGCTCCCAGCGAGCTTCCGCTATACGCGATGCCCAGCCCGAAGGAGCGCTTCTCTGCCGGTAGCGTCTCGGTCACGGTCTTCAGTCCGGCAGGAAAGGTTGCGCCTTCGCCGAAGCCGAGGATGCCGCGAGCGACGCACATGCCGACAAAGCCCATCATCAGGCCGTGACTGCCGGAGGCCACCGACCACACTGCGACCGCGATCAGCGTCGTCACCCACAGGCCTGCGCGATCCATCCAGAATCCCCAGATGGGATTGGCGAGCATGTAGCTGAGGCTGAAGACGAGAATCGCATAACCGTACTGCGTCGCCGTGAGATGCAGGGAGGAGAGGATCGTCGGGCTCAGAATAGCGAGCACGCTGCGGTCCACGTAGCTCAGCAGCCCCAGCAGCGTCATCGACGCCACCGGGGCCCACTGTCGCAGCGCGGACCTCGACTCTTCCCTGATCTCGGTCGACGGAGTCATTATCTGGCCTGCTCCGCGAGCCACTGGTGCAGCACCGGCTCCTGTGCCTCGCGAAGGTGCACGCAGTCGTTGATGCTGTCGAGCGCCTTGGCAAGCGTGCGCTCCGCAGCATCGACCTTGTGGGTCGCAAAGAACGACGCAACCTCATCATGCTTCTCGACCGAGCAGAAGCTGCCAGCGGCACCGACTACGCGCGAGCCGGAGTTTGTCGTCATCTGCGCGTGTACCTTCTCCCAGTTCTGCTGAATGTAGCTCCACGTCTGCTCGCGCGTGTCTCGCCCAACCAGAAGAATCGCCAGCGGAATCCAGCTGTCCTGGTTGCGGACCTCGCCGGAGACGACATAGTCGAGCGTGCGCTTCACCAGCGCGGGATCGCGGAAGAGGGCCAGCGTGCGCAGCGCATCGGACTGCTGGCCGGGATCGCTCTGGTCCTTGCTGGCAGTGAAGACCTTGTCGTAGAGAGCGGCATCGCCGTTCGCCGCCGTCACAGCAATGGCCGTGTCCGTCAGGATGGGATCGAGTCCCTTGTCGCGCTTCGAGCCGGAGGCATAGGCGCGGTCGGTAAGCTCCTTCGCCTCGGCGAGGACCGCGGGGTCCTTCGCCAGCCCGAGGAGGCTCATCAACTGGGCGCGCAGCTCCTGCCGATCGTACGAATCGCCCGGAGCGGAGCTGCCCAGCGACTTATACACCGGCGTGAACTCGCGACGCAGAATCTCGGCAAGCTTCACGCGGTCGTCGTCGGTCGCAATCCTCGCGTTGATCAGCTTCACCGTATCCAGCGCGGTCTCCATCACCAGGCCGTTCGGATCGTTCTTGAGCGCGAGCACGAGACTCATATAGTCCCCCGCGGTTCCCTGCCCCGAACGCACCAGCGCCCAGCGGTCTCCCAGCAGGCCAATGCGCTCCTCCGGAGTCAGGCCGGTCTCCGCCTTCGCGATGATGGCCTTCAGCTGATCCGCCGTGTACGCCGTGCGATAGTAGCCCTTACCCGAGGCGTTGGCATAAAAGAAGGGAGCCTTCGCCGGGAGCGTGATCGCCTTATCCGCAGGCGTCAGGACGTTGCAGACCGGCTTGCCGTTGCTCTTCGCGCAGACTGGAAGCGTCCAGCTCTGCGCGGTGTTGCCCTTTCCTGAAAGGAAGAAGCGGCTCTGCGCCACCGGCGCGCCCTTCGCATCCTGCTGCGAGAAGGTCAGCAGGGGAACGCCGGGCTGCGTCACGAAGCTCTGCATGATCGCATCGACCGGCTTGCGCGAGGTCGTGGTCTGGGCGTTCCAGAAGTCCTCCGCCGTCGCGTTCGCATACAGGTGCGCGGCCAGATAGTTGTGCACGCCCTGGCGGAAGGTCTCTTCGCCAAGATAGTTCTCGACCATGCCGATCACGGCTCCAGCCTTGCCATAGGCGATCCCGTCGAACATCTCGTTGATCTCTTCAGGCGTCTCCGCGTGAGCGCGAATCGTGCGCGTCGTCGCCTGCGAATCGAGGTTCTGCGTCGCATCCAGATCGATTGCATTGTCCTGCGGGAAGTTCCACTCCGGCTTCCACTTCGCCACGGGCTTGGACTCCATCCATGTCGCAAAACCCTCGTTGAGCCACAGGTTATCCCACCACTGCATCGTCACCATGTCACCGAACCACTGGTGCGCCATCTCGTGCGCCACGACGATGGCCACCCGCTTCTTCGCCGGGATGGAGCCGGTCCTCTCATCGACGAGGAAATCCGTCTCGCGGTAGGTGATGCAGCCGAAGTTCTCCATCGCGCCAGCCTCGAAGTCCGGCAGGGCGATCATGTCCAGCTTCGGCATCGGGTACTTGATCCCGAAGTACTTGTCGTAATAAGGCAGGATGTACTCCGCCGCCTGCACCGCGAACTTCGTCATCCCCACCTTGTCGGGAGTCGAGCAGGCGCGGATCGGCACGCCGTCGGCCTTGCCGCTGGTGCACTGGAAGTCGCCCACGAGGAACGCCACGAGATATGTGGACATCTTCGGTGTCGTCGCAAATTTGAGGGTGTGCTTACCCGCGATAGGGCCGGGGTTGTCGGAGACGATCCCGGTGTTTGCAATCGCGGTGTCGTTCGCATCGACGATGAGCGTGAGGTCGTAGGTGGCCTTCAGCGCAGGCTCGTCGAAGCTCGGGTAAGCGCGGCGCGCATCGGTCGGCTCGAACTGCGTCACCGCGTAGTTGCGGGCCTTCGTCTTCGACAGGTAAAAGCCGCGCAGCTTGTCGTTCAGGATGCCGGTGTAGCTGATGCTGAGCGTGGTCTTGCCTGCGGGAAGCTCCTGCGGAAAGCTGAAGGTCGCCTGCTCCTTCGCGCTGTCCTCGGTCACTTGCGCGGTCTGCGAACCGGCCTTCACCGAAAGGAATTTGATCTCAGCCGCGTTCAGCGTGATCGCTTTGCTCGGTGCATCGAGAACGAGGTCGATGGTCTCCTCGCCGGAAAAGGTCGCGGCCTGCAGATCAGGCGTCAGCGTCAGCGAGTAGTGTTCCGGGTGCACGCCACCCGGAAGACGCTGCGCGTGGAGCGCCGGGGCGGCAAGAGGAAGAGACAGGGCGAGAGCAAGACTGGTACGACGAAGGACGGTGTTGAAAAACATATCTTTCAGAGTATCCAACATCTGCCGTTAGCCACACAAAACCCGCGCCATTCCTGAAGAAATTGTGACGGAACGCGGGGTTCCGCCACCCCGGAAGATGGAAGATCAGGCCTGACCGAGCGACTTTGCCCGCTCCGAGAATCCGGCCACCTCGGCGGCGCGGGCCTCGGCGTAGGCTGCCGCTCCCAGCAGGGCGCAGGTTTCGTCCAGAATGATCCTCACAGGAATCGCCTGCAGCAGAGGCGACATGCGACCCTTGTCGAGAAACGCCTGCATGAAGAAGCCGTTCTTCATTGTTTTCAGTCGCTTGGGAGCGATTCCGCCTCCAAGGTAGATGCCGCCCGTGGCCAGCACCTTCAGGGCGAGATTGCCCGCCTCAGCCCCGTAGGCAGAGGCAAAGGTCTTCATAGTCTCAAAGCAGATGGAGCTGGAACCGTCCTCGGCGCACTCGCCAATCACAGCATTCGGGTCCTCGGCGGCCATGCGATCGCGCAGCCACTGCGGCTCGTCCAGCTTCTCCACCTCGCGCAGGAAGCGGTAGACGTTCTGAATACCAAGCCCCGAGACCACGCGCTCAAAACTAACGCGCCCCTTCAACGTGCTGCGAAGATACTCCAGCATCGCAATCTCGCGATTCGAACGCGCCGCGAAGTCGCAGTGACCGCCCTCGGAGGGGATGGGGTTGTGCCTCTTGCCGTCCCAGATCAGCAGCGCCTGCCCAAGTCCCGTCCCCGCCGAGACAAGTCCCTGATGGCCGGTGGCCTCGGGATTTCCCTCGTGCAGGGTATAGATCATCTCCGGAGCAAGCTCGGGAATGCCGTAACCGTTGGCCTCAAGATCGTTGATCAGGAAGACGTGCTGGATCGAAAGCGAGCGCGAGAGGTCGCGCACGTCGAGAACCCACGGCAGGTTCGTCAGCTTCAGACGGCCGTCGCGCACCGGCCCAGGGCAACCGAAGCAGGCGGCCACGATGTCGGCGCGGTTCGTCGCAGGAGTATCCTCATCACCCGTCAGAAACCTGTTGACGATCTCCTCCAGCGAGGAGAACTGGTGCGCAGGGAACTTACGGTCGCGGATGGCGTGCAGCCGTCCTCCGGCAAAGTCATAAAGAGCGAGGTGGACCTTCGTGCCGCCAACATCTCCAGCGAGAATCATCTAGTTCAGCTCCAGCGTTCCAATTCCGTTGACCGTCTCCGGCAGCTTTGCGGCTGCCGCCTCGTCGAGCAGCAGCGTCAGCTTCCCGCTTGCCGGACGAATGATCTGCGCCGGATACGCCTCCGGCTGGTACTTGCCCTGAAAGACCTCGTGCAGCACCTGCGTCTTGGCCTCACCCTCAATCAGAAAGGCGACATGACGTCCCTGATTGATGACCGGCCAGGTCAGCGTCACGCGCCACGACGTCTCTTTTTGAGGAACGTGGTTCGCCACCGCAATGTTCATCATATTGTCGAGCGCCTCGGTGTGCGGAAACAGCGAGGCAGTATGACCATCATCGCCCATGCCCAGCAGAATCAGGTCGAAGGTCGGCGTTTCCGCCCCTTCCAACAGGAATCCGTTGCGGATTGCAGCCTCGTAGCGGGCAGCAGCCTCCTCCGGCTCCAATTCGCCCTCGATGCGGTGAACCCGCTCGGCAGGAAGAGGAACCTTCGAGAGCAGAGCCTCGCGCGTCATCCGATAGTTCGAGTCTGCGTCCTCCGGCCCGACGCAACGCTCATCCACCCAGTAAAGATCCAGCTTGTCCCACGGAATCTGCGTGAAAAAAGGCTGCGCCGGATCGGCCAGCAGCTCAAACATCATCTTCGGCGTCGTTCCTCCGGAGATCGCAATCCGTGCGATGCCCCGCGCCTGCGCCGCCTCGACCACAGACGAAGCAAAGAGGCCAGCGGCGGCCTTTGCCACCTCGGGCGGCGTTGAGAAGACGCGGTATGTAACAGTCGTAGAACGTGGCATTCAGCTTAACTCCCGGCTTCGGCCACCCATCCCGGGCCGAAGGCTCAAATCTGATTTTCTTCCAACAAACACAACAGAAGCCTCCGGTCTTCCAGCAAAACAGCTGAAAGGCCGGAGGCTCCAGGTTAAAGTTTAGAGCTTACGCCACTTGCGCCCCTCGCGCTCCAGCAGATCGTCGGCAGCCTTCGGGCCCCACGTGCCTGCTTCGTAGTTCGGGAAGTCCGAAACCGGAGTCTTGGCCCACGCCTCCAGCAGCGGGGTCATCAGCGCCCAGGTCGCTTCCACGCCGTCGCGGTGCGCGAACAGGGTTCCATCACCCAGCATCGCGTCCAGCAGCAGGCGCTCGTAACCGTTGGCCGACGACTTGCCGAAGGCATCGGCGTAGTTGAAGTTCATCAGCACGGGGCTGACGTCCATGCTCGGCCCAGGCAGCTTCGCTCCAAAGCGCAGCGAGATTCCCTCGTCCGGCTGGATGCGCATGGATATCAGGTTCGGCATGACACCCTCATCTCCGTGGCACTCCGCGCCCTGGAAGAGACGCAGCGGCGGCTGCTTGAACTGGATCGTGATCTCCGTGACGCGCTTCGCCAGACGCTTGCCGGCGCGGATGTAGAACGGAACCCCGGCCCAGCGCCAGTTCTCGATCTCAAGCCGCAGCGCAGCGTAGGTCTCGGTCTGCGACTCTGGGTTCACGCGGTCTTCCTGGCGATAACCCTGAACCGTCTTGTCGCCCACAACACCGGGGCCGTACTGGCCGCGAACCGTGTCCTCGGGCTTGATGGGCTTGATCGCCTTGTAGACCTTCACCTTTTCGGCGCGAACTCCATCGGACTGGAACGAGACGGGCGGCTCCATCGCGACAAAGCTCAGCAGCTCCATCACGTGGTTCTGCACCACGTCACGCAGCGCACCGGCCTGCTCGTAGAAGGGTCCGCGGCCTTCGATGCCGATCGACTCCGCCGCCGTAATCTCGACGTGGTCGATGTAGTTGCGGTTCCAGACGTTCTCGAAGATACCGTTGGCGAAGCGGAAGACGAGAATGTTCTGCACCGTCTCCTTGCCGAGATAGTGGTCGATGCGGAAGATCTGGTGCTCGTCGAACACCTTGTTGACCTCGTCGTTCAGCGCGCGCGCCGAGTCGAGGTCGTGACCGAAGGGCTTTTCGATGATCGTGCGAACCCAAGGAGACTTACCATCAACCTCAGCCTCGGGCTTCGCCATACCATGCACGCCAAGGTAGTTGATGATGTCGGAGAAGTACTCAGGAGCAGTCGCCAGATAGAACAGGCGATTTCCCTTCGTGTTGAACTTCCCGTCCAGCTCGGCCAGCTTCTTCTTGAGCCCATCGTAGCCCGCGCCGTCGTCGAAGTTCATCGCATGATATTGCACGCGGTCGACGAAGGGGCCCAGCTTGGCCTCGTTCTCATCCACGCCGCCGCCGGACAGAATGCCTTCCTTCATGTCCGGAGCAAACGTCTCCTCCAGCGGACGGCGAGCCACGCCGACCACCACGAAGTCTTCGGGAAGCAGGTTGGCCTGCTCCAGGTGATAGAGCGCGGGCAGAAGCTTGCGCTTGGTCAGGTCGCCCGAAGCACCGAAGATAACGACGATGCACGGATCAGGAACACGCTCGCTATTGCGAACAGAGGCGGGGGTCACTTGAACTTCAGCTGTAGCCATATTGATCTTCCTTACACTCTTAATCTCAGGTTAAGCCTTCTTCACGGCGTGTCCGCCGAAGGCGCCGCGCATGATCGAGATCATACGATCGGTAAAGTTGTTCTCTTCGCGCGACCGCAGCCTGCGGATCAGCGATTCCGTAATGACGGGAGCCGAGATGTTCAGGTCGATGGCCTCGGTCACCGTCCAGCGGCCCTCGCCCGAATCCGGAACCCAGGCCTCAAGGCCTTCCAGCGTCGGATTTCCGTCCAGAGCCTCCGCCGTCAGGTCCAGCAGCCACGAACGGACCACCGATCCCTTCTGCCAGATGTGCGCGATCTGCGTAAGATCGAGCGCAAGCTCTCCCTTGGCCTTCATGATGGAGAAGCCCTCGGCATAGGCCTGCATCAGGCCATACTCAATGCCGTTGTGAACCATCTTGACGAAGTGGCCCGAACCCGACGGTCCCACATGTCCCCAGCCCTCTGTGGGCGAAGGAGCCAGAGCCTCGAAGATAGGATTCAGCCGCTCAACCGGAGCCTTGTCGCCGCCGATCATCAGGCTGTAGCCCTCCTTCAGGCCCCACACGCCGCCCGAGGTTCCGCAATCCACGTACTCGTAGCCCTTCTTCGTAACCTCGGCGTGACGGCGCTGCGTGTCCTTGTAGTTCGAGTTGCCGCCGTCGATGATCGTGTCGCCCTTCTCGAGCAGCGCTTCGAGCTTCGCAATCGTCTGGTCGACCGGATCTCCCGAGGGAACCATGATCCAGACCGCGCGCGGAGCCGAGAGGTTCTTCACCAGATCCTCGAGCGAGTTCACGCCCACTCCACCCGACTCGGTCAGCTTCGCCGTTGCATCCTTGTTGAAGTCGAAGCCAACCACCTTATGGCCAGCCTGCTTCAGGCGCTCGGCCATGTTGAAGCCCATCTTCCCAAGACCGATAAGTCCTAATTCCATCGTTGTTCCTTTCCTCGCTAAAACGGCAACGCCGTATTGAAAAACCCTCACGCGCAGATCGCGCGTGTCCTCTAAAACCAGTCGAAGCTGCTATTCCCCCTCCGGAAAATCAGCTCCCACTGTGACCGGCTCCCACTCTGCAATCTCTTTCTGCCAGGCGTCGAGCTTCTGACGCAAACGCTTCAGCGCGGCAGCTCCCAGCAGCAAACGCAGCGGAGGATTCGGAGAATCCACCACCTGGATCATCGCCTGCACCGCCTTCAACGGATCGCCCGGCTGCTTGCCGTGCTGATCGTTCCGGTAGCGGCGAGCGTTATCGGCGGTCGCGCCGTAGTCCTCGATCCGCCTGGCCGCCTCGACGCCGGAGCGTCCGAGGAAGTCCGTGCGAAAGGGGCCCGGCTCGATGATCGTCAGGCGAATCCCAAGCGGCGCGACCTCCTGCGCCAGCGCCTCGGAGATGCCTTCCACCGCAAACTTTGTCCCTTGGTACAGCCCCCATCCCGGCCCAGCCGTCACCCCGCCGATCGACGACAGGTTCAAAATATGACCGCTGCGCTGCTTGCGAAACTGGGGAAGAAATGTGCGCGTCACGCGGAGCAGGCCGAAGACATTGGTCTCGTACATCGGACGAAGCTCCTCGTCCGAGACCTCTTCCACCGCTCCCGTCACACCATACCCTGCATTGTTGACCAGAACATCCACACGACCGAAGCGCGCCAGCGTCTTCTCAAGCGCCGCGTCGATCTGCTCCTGCTTGGTCACATCCAGGGGGAGCGCCAGAACGCGCTCCGGGTACTTCTCTTCAAGATCGGCGACCTGTTCGATCTTCCGCGCTGTCGCGACTACATTATCCCCGGCCTTCAGAACCTCTTCGGCCAGCAGACGACCGAATCCGGTCGAGCTTCCTGTAATAAACCAGGTGCGCGGGCTACCTGTCTCTGCCATTCCATCTCCTCAACGTTCGAGCGACTGATGCATAAGGCGTCTGCCAATCCGGTTCACAGGAATCTGGCAGCGAAACTGTCTCTTCCCGGACGTGGCGGCAACGCTTCTCTTGCGGCGCTGCCCTTTGGATGCTCCCCAACGAGCATCGGACGCGAATCCAAACAATAAAACAAGGGCGAGGAGTCCGTCCCCCTCGCCCTCTTCCTTACTTTTTGACTAGCTGCTTTGCCTTCTCGACGATGTGAGCGACGCTGATGCCCAGCTTCTCCGCTGCGATCGGGCCGGGAGCCGAGGCTCCAAAGCGGTCCAGACCGATCACGCCGCCGTTGTGGCCAACGTACTTGTACCAGCCCAGGGTGGCGCCCGCCTCGACGGCCAGCTTCGGAGTGTTCTCCGGGAACAGGGTGGCCTTGTAGGCCTCGTCCTGCTCGTCGAACAGCTTGAAGCTCGGCATCGAAACCACGGTCGCGCCGATTCCGGCGGCCTTCAGCTCCTCGGCGGCCTTCACGATCAGCGAGACCTCGGAGCCGGTGGCGATCAGGATGATGTCCTTGCCGGTGTTGTCCAGAGCATATGCGCCCTTGCGGACGCCCTCGAAGACCTTGTACTTCTCGGCATCCAGAACCGGCAGGTCCTGACGCGAGAGAGCCATCCAGCTTGCGCTCTTGCGCTCGACCGCAATCTGCCACGCGGCTGCCGTCTCGTTCGCGTCGGCGGGACGGAAGTCCGTAAGCTGCGGGATCAGGCGCAGGCTCATCAGGTGCTCGACGGGCTGGTGCGTCGGGCCGTCCTCGCCGAGCCAGATGGAGTCGTGCGTGAAGATGAACAGCGAGTGCACGCTCATCAAGGCTGCCAGGCGAATGGCGTTACGGGCGTAGTCCGAGAAGACGAAGAAGGTCGAACCGAACGGGATCAGGCCACCATGAGCCGCCATGCCGTTGACCATCGCGCACATTCCGAACTCGCGCACGCCGAAGAAGACGTTGCGACCCTTCGGGTCGATGTGGAAGTTGGGCGAGTCCTTGAAGATCGTCTTGGTGGAAGCAGTCAGATCGGCCGCACCGCCGAACAGCTCGGGCACGACGCCTGCGATGGCGTTCATCACGACCTGGCCAGCGTTGCGGGTGGCAACTGGCTTCTCGGTCGGGAAGGTCGGAATCTTCTTCTCCCAGCCGGTGGCCAGCTCGCCCTTCACCGTGCGCTCGAACTCAGCGGCTGGCTCGGGATACGCCTTCGCGTACTCGGCAAATGCCTTCGACCACTCCTCGTGAGCCTTCTTGCCGTTCTCCTTGCCCTTGGCCCAGTTCTTCGCGGCTTCTTCAGGAACGTAGAAGGTCTTGTCCTCGGGCCAGCCGAGGTTCTTCTTGGTCTCCTTCACAGCCTCAACACCCAGCGCCTCGCCGTGAACCTTGCTGGTGCCGGCCTTCGGGCTGCCGTAGCCGATCACCGTGCGCACGCGGATCAGCGAGGGCCTCGTGGTCTCGGCCTTCGCGGCCTTGATGGCGGCCTCGAGAGCGACGAGGTCATTGCCGTCGTCGACCATCTGCACATGCCAGTGATAGCCCTCGAAACGCTTCGTCACGTCCTCGGTATAGCTCAGCTCCGTGGGGCCGTCCAGCGAGATCAGATTGTCGTCATACAGAACGATCAGCTTGCCCAGGCCCAGCGTTCCGGCCAGCGAAGCCGTCTCGTGCGAGATGCCTTCCATCAGGTCGCCGTCGCCGCAGAGCACGTAGGTGTGGTGGTCAATCACCTTGTGGCCGTCGCGGTTGTAGACCGCGGCCATATGCTTCTCGGCGGTCGCAATTCCCACCGCCATGCCGAAGCCCTGTCCAAGCGGGCCGGTGGTCACTTCGATGCCCGGGGCCTCACCGTACTCCGGGTGGCCCGCCGTGTGCGATCCCCACTGGCGGAACTGCTCTAACTGCGAGATAGGAAGATCGTAGCCCGAAAGGTGAAGCACGCCGTAGAGCAGAGCCGAGGCATGTCCATTCGAGAGAACGAAGCGGTCGCGGTCGATCCACTTCGGGTCCGAAGGATCGTGCTTCATCAGCTTGTTGTAGAGCAGGTAGGCGATCGGAGCGCAGCCCAGCGGGGCGCCGGGGTGGCCAGAGTTTGCCTTCTGCACCGCGTCGACGGCGAGAAAACGGAGGGCATTAATGGAGAGCTGGTCTAGCGCATTCTGCTGATCGGTCTGCTGTTCGCTCATTCTAGTCTTTTCCTTTTCAGGTTCAGCCGCCCCTCGCGGCGGCTCTCAATTCGCGTATTTGCTTTGCTTAGGGCGATTGCCTTACCCAGTGTACAGGCGCAGGCCGCCTTACCGCATCCCTCACCGCTCCGGCGAGGGGACGATCTCTACCTCTACATTCCAGCCCAGCCAGCGGTCGGGTTGTCCTTCCTGCGACCAGGACTGGGTGAAAATGATCTTTCCGTCCATTGCTTCGTGCGTCGGAATATCCACATACGCCACCGACGAGCTGACCATCTTCGAGATGGCCTCCTTCACCGTCGTCCAGTCGTCGGTCGTGTACACCACGCGGAAGTGGCCTGAGTCCACAATACGCAAGGTGTGGCCCGCGGGAACCATCTTCACCGGCCTTCCCTCCGAGTAAATCTGCAGGTGGTTGCGGAAGGCGCGCTTCTCCGCCGGAACCGCGTACCGCTCCGCCACGACCGAGATCCGGTCGAAGACCTGCCCGTCAGCCAGCGAGCGCAGCAGCTTCAGATACTCCGAGTGCGCCCACACCAGCGGCTGCGCCGAGCCCGCCGAGCGTCCGAAGTAGAGCTTGGGCGGAAGATCGTCCTTGTCCCAGATTTGCTCCGGCAACATGCCGCCCTTCGAGGCGAACTTTTCGATCGCCGTCGTCAGCTTCTCGCAGCTCTTGCCCGCCGCCAGCTCATAGTGAGCGCGCTCGCCGGTCAGCAGGGGCCAGGCGCGTCCCTGCCCCCAGCCGGTGTAAGGGCCGCCGTCCTTCTTCTGCCCGTAACCGTCGTGATTGTAACGACGCCAGCAGGGGCCGGAGGGCGTCTCGATCTTCAGGACGTGATCGACCACCTTCAGCGTGTCCACAATCAACGGGTCGTCGGCCCGGCGGATGCCATACCGCACCAGCTCCAGGAATCCTCCGTCGATCACCTCTCGCGCCTCGAAGACGTTCCTCTCACCCGGTTCACGGTTCGAGATCCGGAACGATCCCACCGGAACGCTGCCGTCGTGGAACGGCTCGCCCGGCGCGGGAGGATTGATGCGGACGTAGTGGTGCTTCACCTCCGGGTGCAGCACACCGTCGTTCGTCGTCGTCCATCCGTCCAGATGCGCCTCGATCCAGTCCGCGTACCCTTCCAGAAAGCTCGCCATCTCAAGGGCGGCATGGGCGCGGGCGATATCCGCCGCGCACACCAGTCCGGCGATCACCGCCGCCAATGTCGAAGGCGAGTACCCCGCCGTCTCCTCCCAGCGTTCCTGCTGGGTGACCGGCGCGAACTTGATCAGGAAGGAAGCGGCCCGCTCCACAAAGGCAAAGGGCTGGAAGCTCCCCAGCTTGCCACGCTTCCACAAACGCCACGCCAGAATGATGGGAAACGCAACCTCGTCGAGCTGAATCCCCTGCCAGTAGGGCGATCCGTCGATCCAGAAGTTCTGCGCGAAGCATCCGTCCGGCCTCTGCGTCGCCGCCAGATACACCAGAGCGCGCAGGGCAGTATCCTCACGATCACAGGCCATTAAGGCCGTGGCGGTCTGCACCATGTCGCGCGTCCAGACCAGGTGATACCCACCCAGGTCATCGTCGCTCTTCGAGGCTCCCCACGGAATCGAGGCCGAAGCGATAAACGCGCCGGAAAAGCTCTTGTCCTCGTGCGCCAGCAGAATGTTGTGAGAAATCCTCGCCAGCCATCCGCCATCGGTCGCCGTCGAGGCCAGCCGCTCGGGAGACTCTGCTCGCGACCACTGGTTCAGGAAGCGCTTCAAATGGCTCTCAAACGGGGTCGCGAGGCTTTGCAGCATCCCCGTCAGCGCGGCGTGGTGGCCGTCGCCAAAGGCAATCGACAGCGTGAACTCGCGATGAATCGAAAGGTCGATCTCACCCATCACGGCGATGTTGCCGTCCAGCGCCTGCCCGAACTGCCAGGTCATACACATGTCGTCGAACATGTCCTGGTAGCCGTCGCTTGTACCCACGTAACCGCACGAGGACCGCGTAAATCCGCAGTCGGCTCCAAACGCCAGCGAGGTGCTCCCCTTCCAGGCCAGCAGGCTGCGCTTGCCCGCCACATCCACGCTGCGCGCCGAGTTGCCCCCGCCGCCGCCGTTCAGGTGAGGAGCCAGCAGGGCGTAGCACTTCATCCGCTGCAGCACATCTTCATTGCCCTCGACCTTCACATGCACCAGCACCGAAGGAAAGTGCGGGTTTGCGATAAACACCTTGGTCACGCTGTAGCGGCCGCCCCGCTCCCGCGCCGTCACCCGCACCGCCAGCGCCGAACCGTCCACGTACTCGAAGTCGTAGTCGAGGTCGCGCTTTTCCTCGTGGACGAAGCTTTCGCCGTCGCTGAACAGCAGCTCCATGTCGCGGGTCTGCGGCCGGTCGATGGTCGGGAAGTAAATCTCGTTCAGGATGCCGTGCGAGAGCGTGTACCAGACGCGGCTCGAAGCCGAGTAGGCCGTTCCCACTGCGTCCTTGCGGCTCGAGGTCCAGCGGGGCTCGAGGCCAGGAGCTCCAAAGGCTGGCCCATCATCGTTCAACCAACGGTAGTTCGCCGAAAGAGGTGTCATAGCTGCTATTAGAACGCAAAATCCTCTCCTGCTGTACTACTCGGCCAAGGTGAACCGCATGTCAATTCTTCCAGTTGCGCTATGATGTCCCAGATCGACCTCAATCGCTCGCCGGGCTGCATCGCGCCCGGCACAAGAGGCATCTGAACAACCTGAACCCCCTCCGGCCCGCCCCGTCGCGCCGGAAAAATGAACCGCACGAGACAGGAGATATACAGTGGCATACGAACTTTCCCCTCTGCCCTATGACTACGCCGCGCTTGAGCCCCACATCGACGAAGCGACCATGAAGCTGCATCACGATAAGCACCACCAGGCTTATGTGACCAACCTCAACGGCGCCATCGAGAAGCACCCCGAGCTGGGTTCGAAGTCGCCCGAGGAGCTGATTAAGGACCTTGCCGCCATCCCCGAGGACATCCGCAAGGTGGTCCAGAACAACGGCGGCGGCCACGTCAACCACACCATGTTCTGGCAGATCATGCAGCCCGCCGGCGGCGGTGAGCCCACGGGAGCCATCGCCAGCCAGATCAAGGCCGACTTCGGCGACTTCGAGAGCTTCAAGAAGCTGTTCAACGAAACCACCGCGAAGCAGTTCGGCTCCGGCTGGGGCTGGCTGGTCTTCGAGGGCGGCAAGCTGAAGATCGTCACCACCGCCAACCAGGACAACCCGCTCTCGCAGGGCCTCTACCCGATTCTGGGCAACGATGTCTGGGAGCACGCCTACTACCTGAAGTATCAGAACAAGCGCCCCGACTACCTCGCCGCCTGGTGGAACACCGTCAACTGGGCAGAGGTCAATAAGCGCTTCGAGACCGCGAAGAGCTACTAAATCTCGACCGAAAACCTTCTTCGCTGACAGAAAGAGGCTGCCTTCGGGCAGCCTCTTTTCCAGCTTTCACCGCGATCTTTTATCAGCCGTCATTCTGAGTGCCGCGAAGAATCTCAGCATTCCCTTTGCAGGATGCCCCTACCGCACCGGCGCGGTCGCAACTCCCACATGCGAGTCGGCGCAGCCGTAGTAGAGATAAAATTTGCCCTTGAAGATCACAAACCCCTCCGCAAAGGTGGTCCCCGCGGCGTACTGCCCGGTCTTCTCGTAGGGCCGCTCCGGCTTGAAGACCGGCTCCTCCACGCGGGCCTTTAAAAGCGAAGGATTATCGGCGTCGAACAAGGCTTCTCCTACCGAATAAGTCCCCGGCGCAAGCTTCGGGTCGCCTCCGCCCTTCTCCGCATTCTTTGCGTTGTAGATCATCACGATTCCGTCCTCCGTCAGCAGCGGAGGCGGCCCACTCTCCGGAAACGCACTATCAAATCTCCCTGCGCGGTCCTTCAGAAGCTCCACCGGCCTGCCGCTCGCATCCTCTACCGGAGTCCAGTGGATCAGATCGTCCGAGGTGGCAAGCCGTATCTGGATCTCGCCCCAGTACATCCAGTATTTGCCCTTGACCTTCGCCGCGATCAACCGGCCTCCCGCGCGCCGCGTCAGGATGGCTGCGGACTTGTACTTCAGCGCACCGTATTTACCTTCTCCGAAGGCTTTACCGTGCTTCTCCCAATGGCGAAGGTCGCGGGAGGTCGCAATCCCGACCGTATAAATGCCACGCGTTCTCGCCCATTGCGTGTAGGTCAACACATAAAGCCCGTCCTCCCGCTCAACCAGCCTCGGGTCCTCCACGCCTCCCGGCACCTCGTTCTCCAGCTGGCTGTCGTGGTCGGGATAGAAGACCGGCGCAGGCAGCCGCCGGAAGCGGGTGCCGTCATCGCTCTCCGCCAGCCCCAGGCGCGAGGTATGATCGCCGATCACCATCTTCCCTGAGTCGTCCTCCGCTCGGTACAGAACATAGACCTTGCCATTCCGAACAACCGCCGCAGGATTGAAGGTATGCAGTGCCTCCCAGCGAACCGGCTTTCCGGTAATGGGATCGTCAAAGGTCGATTCCGGCTTCGGGCTGATCACAGGACCATCCATCGGACGCGAAAAAGGTCCCAGCAACCATGAGGGCTGTTGCGTGGTCTGCGCCAAAGAGATTTGCGACGCAACAGCAAACATCGCCGCGCAGACAACTCCCGCAAAAATGCTTCGGCAGCTCTTCCGAGCGTTCCAATGGGCCATTTACCTCTCCGGATGCAGGTGCAGCTTCAGAAAGTCCACGTACACGTTCCAGTCCGTCGGGACCATGCCATGTCCTCCGTCGTGCATGTAGTAGCTCAAATCATGCAGGATAGGCTGCTTCGCCGCAGGCCACGTCTCGGTATCCAGAGGGTCCTTCCCGAACAGCTTGTAGACCGGCGCCGCCGCGACCGCCGACAGGAACTCTCCCTTCGGATCGGACCAGTAGTCTGTGTTTCCCGTCTGCAACAGCAGTGGGCGGGGGGCGATCAGCGCGACCAGCAGGTTCCCATCCATCGGAGCCTTGTCCGGAAAACCTCCCCACCTCCCGTAGTTCAGCGCAAACTGGTAGGGATATCGCGTGGGAGCCGTCAGGTGCGCGATGGTCTCGCCGTAGTTTCTGCGGCTCAACGCCGCTCCTCCCTCGCCCGAGCAGCTTGCAATCACCGCCGCGAACCTCTGGTCATGCGCCCCCGCCCACATCACCGTCTTACCCAGGCGAGAGACGCCGTGGATTGCCACCCGCTTCGCATCCACGCTCTTATCTGTTTCGAGGTAATCCTGCACACGGCTCATCCCCCAGGCCCACGCCGAGATTGTTCCCCAGGCCTCCGGTCCGCGCTGACTCTGCCCCGGCTTCAGATAAAACCTGCGAATACCGTCCGCAAAACCCTCCTCGTAGTCCGGGTCCACATCGCCGTAGTAAAAGGTCGCAACGCCGATGCCTGCCTCCAGCAGCAGCCCCACGTTGATCTTTCCGAAGCTCCGCCCCTGGCTGGCCGGGATTTTTTTGTGGGTCTTTGCGTCCCAGATCTCGCCCACAGGAAGCCCCGGATCATCCACCGTGCTCGACGGAGCGGTGAAGCTGATGCTCAGGAGCAGAGGAACTGGCTTCTTTGAGGCGGCTGGAAGATACTCCACCAGATGAATCACCGGAGCGCTCTTCTCCGCTGCAAGATGAATGTCCACGCGCCTGCGGATAGCCTTGCCGCTCAGCGCGGATGTGTCCTTCTCGACCACCTCGAAGCTCTCGCTCTTCGGCCTGCCGGGAGCGACGCCGAACTGCTGCGTCTCGAAGAGAGAGACGATCTCCGGCCTGCGCTTTTCGGTCCAGGTCTTCGCATCCGTCACCGGCTTGCCGTTACTCAGAACCAGTGGATCGGGCAGCGTATACGTCCCGGTCCTCGCTTCGTCGTAGTTCACGGGAATCCCCGCAACTTCACTGGGAGGGCTCTGCGCCCACCCCGAGGCCACACACGCTATCGCAATTAAGCCCACCGAGATCGCCTGCATTCTCCTCATCTTCGTCTCCAGGTTTTGATGATGAAAAATCCGCCCACCACGATAGGGCGTAGAGATGCAGACCGTCAAAGATACGGTTCCGCCGCAAAGAAAAATCCCTGAGCGCTGCTCAGGGATTTTCGATCAAAACCAACTGCTATAAGGATTGTTACTCGACCGACTGCCCCTTGCGAGGACGGCGGTTGGCCTGCAGCACCTTCTTACGCATACGCAGCGACTTCGGAGTCACCTCGACCAGCTCGTCGTCGGCCACGAATTCAATCGTCTGCTCCAGCGTCAGCTGCTTGTACGGCGTCAGGCGCAGAGCATCATCCGAGCCGGAAGCACGCATGTTGGTCAGCTTCTTCTCGCGCACGCAGTTCACGTCGAGGTCGTTGTCGCGCGAGTGCTCGCCGACGATCATGCCCTCGTAAACCTCGATGCCATCGGGAACGAACAGAATGCCGCGGTCTTCAAGGCCGGAGAGCGCGTAGGTCGTCGTCGTTCCCTGACGGTCCGAGATCAGCGCGCCCGAGGGACGCTGTGGGATATCACCGGTGTAGGGAATGTACTCGCCCGCGATGGAGTTCATGATGATCGTGCCGCGGGTCTCGGTCAGCATCTCGTTGCGCAGGCCGATCAGGCCGCGCGACGGCACATTGAACTCCATGCGCACACGCCCGGAGCCGTGATTGCTCATCTTCGTCATCTCGCCCTTGCGCGGCCCGAGCTTCATGATGACCGCACCGGAGAACTCCTCCGGCACGTCAACCGAGAGGATTTCCGAAGGCTCCATCAAAGCATCGTTGATGCGCTTGGTGACGATCGTCGGACGCGAGACCATCAGCTCGAAGCCCTCGCGGCGCATGTTTTCGATCAGCACCGAGAGCTGCAGCTCTCCACGGCCCATCACCTTGAAGGTATCCGGCGAACCCGTGTCTTCGACCCGGATCGAGACGTTGACCAGCAGCTCGCGATCCAGACGCTCGCGGATGTTGCGGCTGGTAACCAGCTTGCCTTCCTTGCCCGCAAACGGTCCGTTGTTGACCGTGAAGACCATCGCGATGGTCGGCTCGTCGATCTTGATGCGCGGCAGCGGCTTCGGGTCTTCGATCGCGCAGAAGCTGTCGCCGATGGTGATGTTCTCAATGCCCGCAACCGCGACGATGTCGCCCACGTCGGTTGCGTCGGTATCGATACGCTTCAGGCCGTCGTAGCTGAAAAGCTTGGTGATTCTGACCGGCGTCAGCGATCCGTCGGCACGCGAGACGTTGACCTCCTGCCCGTTGCGCAGCGTGCCGTTGAAGACACGGCCAATCGCCAGGCGGCCCAGGTAGTCCGAGTAGTCGAGGTTCGTGACCAGCACCTGCAGGTCGCCTTCCGGGGAACCGGGCGCGACAGGGATTGTTTTGATAATCAGGTCGAAGAGAGGCTTCAGGTCGGTGCCCGGCTGAGCCAGGTCCATCGTCGCCGTGCCTGCCTTGCCGTTGGTGTAGATGATGGGGAAGTCGAGCACGGTCTCATCGGCGTCGAGGTCGATGAACAGGTCATAAACCTCGTTGACGACCTCCTGCGGACGGGCGTCGGGGCGGTCGATCTTGTTGATGACCAGGATCGGCGTCAGCTTCGCCTCAAGCGCCTTCGCGAGCACGTAGCGGGTCTGCGGCAGCGGACCTTCCGAGGCATCGACCAACAGCACCACGCCATCGACCATCTTCAGCGCGCGCTCCACCTCGCCACCGAAGTCGGCGTGGCCCGGCGTATCGACGATGTTGATCTTCGAGTCCTCGTAGTGGATCGCAGTGTTCTTGGCCAGAATCGTGATGCCGCGCTCTCTTTCGAGATCGTTGGAGTCCATGACGCGGTCGGTAACGGCCTCGTTGGCGCGGAAGGTACCGGACTGTCGAAGCATGGCGTCCACAAGCGTGGTCTTTCCGTGGTCGACGTGGGCGATGATGGCGATGTTGCGGATCTGCTGGGTGCTCACTGGTGTTGAATATCCTGTCTGCGCGCTCTGAGGATGGCAAGAATCTGAAAATGCGCGTGTTGCTTTAGTTTACCGCAGATACCCCTCCCGAAGGGCCGCGAATCGTCCTCTCGGGGATGAACACGGCGTAAAAAACCGGCGAAAACGGCTCCCTTTCCGCGAGATAATAGAGAAAAGCTCACCCTTGGAGGAGCCAGACCATGACCACCCCGGAGATTGCAGGCTGTACCCACCCGCTGCGGACCAGCGTAGCGGACTTTGTTGCCGGACTACGCGAGCTGGAGCGGGATCTCATCACCAAGGACAAGATCGCGGCCTATATGTCCGCGACCACGCTGCGCCCCGAGGCCCTTCACGACTACACATGGTGGCGCGACAGCCTCTACACCCGCAATCTCATCTACCGCGACGAGCTGTTCGAGGTGATGACCATCTGCTGGTCGCCCGGACAGAAGACCGCCATCCACACGCACAACGGCCAGCTCGGATGGATGACCGTCTCGCAGGGCGAGGTGCTGACGCACGAGTACCACCACACGCACTGCAACGCTCCTGAGAACCAGAACGTCGTCAACATCGACTGCCTCGGAGGCGCGACCGAGCTTCAGCTCGACAAGGTTCGCACCCTCGAATGCGCCGAAGGCACGGGCATGGTGACGGTCGATAAGCTCCAGACGATCCACCAGATCGAAAACGCTGGATCGACGGGCTGCATCAGCCTGCACGTCTACTCGAAGCCGTTCGATTCCTGCATCGCCTTCGACCTCGAAAAGCAGCGCTGCTACCGCCGCCAGCTGAGCTACTTCAGCAAGGAAGGACACCGGGTACCGCAATAGAGCCGTAGCAACGAGGCTCTACTGCTGCTTTTTGCCCGCGACAGCACCAGCAATACTGAAGTCATAAACGGTTTCAGGAATGAGATTCGTATCCCTGGGCATGAAGACGACACCGTATTCTCCTGGTTCGAGGGCGGATTGCGGAGTGAGCTTCAGCCAGATCGTCTCCAGATCACTCTTCGATGCGGCAACTTCATCGTACTGGCGCTTCCTCTGGCCACCGAAGATATTCATGGAGAAATCAGAGACGACGCGGCGATCCTTTACCGTCTTGAGACGAATGATGCGCACTCGGCTTCTCAATATTTCAGAATCATCACCGCTCAATCTGACATAAAAAACGGGTTGAGAGGTGTGGAAGGTAACGGCCGAACTGACACCCAACAGTTCCACCGTACTGCGCGGCCCAGAGTAAACCATGCTTCGCGCAAAATTGCTGCCCGCATGTGTGTTCGTGGCAATTTCGGTGGGATGAATCTGAAGCAGCGCAGGCTTGTTCTCCTGCGAATCCAAACCGTAGATCGACCCCGTTGCAGGCAGTGAAATGCCCGCCGCTACTTCGGGGCCGCTCATCTCATTCTGACCTGGCAACGATAAGGCAGAACACAAAAGTGCAAGCAAAACAAAGATCTTACGAGAGAACATGCGAAGAAGCCTATCGTATCCTTCCATGCCTGCAAAGCAATATTTTTGCTCTCGAAGTCTAATCAGGATCGCCAAAACTTCTATTGGTATTTAGCGGATGTCTCGCTATACTCAAACTTCCTTCGATGGCCCAAGACCCTTCCATGCAGTTCGCGCAGATGGCAATGGACAACTATCTGCTGGACCATGCCTACGACGAGATGTTCTCCGCGCCGGACGAGTTGCGCACGCATTACGAGCTTCTCTTCCAGCACTTCTCCTCGCTTCCGGCCTCGGAGCTTCTGCGCCGCAAGCAGGCCGCCGACCTGAGCTTCCTCAACCAGGGCATCACCTTCACGGTCTACGGACGGCAGGAAGGCACAGAGAAGATCTTCCCCTATGACCTGCTGCCGCGCCTCATCACTGCGGCCGAATGGACAAAGGTCGAGCAGGGCCTGATGCAGCGCATCACCGCACTCAACCTCTTCCTGAAGGACATCTACAACGAAGGCCACATCCTGCGCGACGGCATCGTTCCCCGCGAGGTCGTCTTCAGCTGCAAACAGTACCGCCGTCAGATGATCGGCCTGCAGGTTCCGCGCAACATCTATATCGCCATCTGCGGCACAGACCTTATCCGGCTTGAGAACGGCGAGTTCGTCGTGCTCGAAGACAATCTGCGCGTGCCCAGCGGCGTCAGCTACATGCTGACCAACCGCCGCGTGATGAAGCGCATCTTCCCGCAGCTCTTCCGCAGCTACAACGTCCGTCCTATTGAGCAGTACACGCAGCTCCTGCTGGGCACGTTGCGCTCGCTTGCGCCCGAAGGACGTCCCGAGCCGAACATCGTTCTGCTCTCGCCCGGAGTCTTCAACTCCGCCTACTTCGAGCACGCCTATCTTGCGCGCCAGATGGGAATCGAGCTGGTCGAGGGCCGCGACCTCGTCGTTCACGACAACGTCGTCTACATGCGGACCACCAGCGGACTGCGTCGCGTGGACGTGATCTATCGCCGCGTCGATGACGACTTCATCGACCCGCTGGCCTTCCGTCCCGACTCCATTCTCGGTGTCGCGGGCCTCTTCAACGCCTACCGCGCAGGAAACGTCACGCTCGCCAACGCCTTCGGCACCGGAGTCGCCGACGACAAGGCGCTCTACGCCTACGTGCCCGACATCATCCGCTACTACCTCTCCGAAGAGCCCGTGCTGAAAAACGTCGAGACCTACCTGATGACGCGCCCCAGCGAGAGACAGCACACGCTGGCAAACCTCGACAAGTTCGTCGTCAAGGCGGTTGGCGAGAGCGGAGGCTACGGCATGTTGATCGGTCCGCAATCGACCGCCGCGCAGCGCGAGGAGTTCGCCCGCCGCATTGAAGCCGATCCGCGCAACTATATCGCGCAGCCCACCATCTCGTTCTCGCGCGCGCCGTGTCTTGTGGATGATGCGTTAGAACCGCGCCACGTCGATCTTCGCCCCTACGTGCTCTACGGCGATAAGGTGACGGTCGTGCCCGGCGGCCTGACCCGCGTGGCGCTCACACGCGGCTCGCTCGTCGTGAACTCGTCGCAGGGCGGCGGAAGCAAAGATACATGGGTGCTGAGTCAGTGAAAGGAGACCGCCGATGCTGTCACGCGTAGCCGACAGTTTGTACTGGATGAGCCGTTACCTCGAGCGCGCCGAGCACACGGCTCGCCTGCTCGACGTGAACCTGAACCTGATGCTCGATGAGAGCCAGACCAGTTCCGAACATCGCTGGCAGCGCGTTCTGCACGCTCTCGGCAACCCGCAGGACGTCGAGTGGGTCGGCGACCCTTACCTTCTGACACGCACGCTCTCCTACGACCTCAACCACAAGCCCTCGATCGTAAGCTGCATCGTCTCTGCGCGCGAAAACTCGCGGCACGTGCGCGAGCAGATCTCGACAGAGCAGTGGCACCAGCTCAACTCGCTCTACCTGCATGTCACCAGGCCCGGATTGCAGATCGAAACCGAGGAGTTCCTGCAGCTCGTGATGGACTCCATCCACCAGTTCCAGGGCATCACCGACTCCACGATGAGCCACGGCGAGGGCTGGCAGTTCATTCAGGTGGGCCGCTTCATCGAGCGCGCAGCCGCGACAGCCATGCTGCTTGAGGCTTACCACGAAGACCTCTGGATTAACTCGGAGCGCATCCCGGAGAGCAACGAGTATCTCGAATGGATGGGACTTCTGCGTTCGGCCACAGCCTTCGAGGCCTACTGCAAGGTCTACACCGCGGACCTCACGCCCGACCGCATCCTCGAGTTCCTGCTGCTCGACAAGCAGTTCCCCCACTCGTTGCGCTTCTCCATCGACGTCATGCAGAATGCGCTCGATGCGATCCAGCACGAGAGCGGAAAGACCCGCGCCGAATCGCTGCACCGCCTGGGAGGTCGCCTGCACGCGATGCTGAGCTTCAGCAGCATCGACGACATCCTGCGACAGGACATCGTCGGAGTTCTACACAACATTCAGGTGCAGTGCCGCGCCATTCACAACACAATCTACGAGCTGTACGTGGACTATCCGATCCAGACAGCTCTGGCAGGCTAGAAGGGAGCGCTCCGCACAATGTATTACTCGATCCGACACTTGACGAAGTTCCTGTACAGCAAGCCGGTGAGCGAGAGCATGATGGAGACGCGGATGCATCCGCGCAGCGACCAGAACCAGCGCTGCCTCACCTTCCATCTGTCGGTCAGCCCTCGCTGTCGCGTCTTCAGCTACCGCGACCATCTTGCCAACCACGTGCATCATTTCGACATTCCCGGCCAGCATCCGCAGCTCGTCATCGTCGCTGAATCGCTGGTCGAGGTGCAACCCTCCGCTTACATCCCATCGTTCCTCGCGCCCGATGCGTGGGCCGAGCTTGATTCCATCGTGGAGCAGGGCGATTACTGGGAGATGCTTCTGCCCAGCGAGTTCGCTCAGCCGACCAATGCGCTCGACGATCTGGCGAAGCAGTTCGACCTCCGCCGCCGCGACGACCCGCTGATGGTGCTGCACCAGTTGAACCAGCAGATCTTCGAGTACTTCGATTACAAGCCCAAGTCCACGAAGGTAGACTCGCCCATCGATCTCGCGCTCGAAACAAAGGCAGGCGTCTGCCAGGACTTCGCCCACGTCACCATCGCGCTGATCCGCTCGAAGCTGCGGATTCCCTGCCGCTACGTGAGCGGCTATCTTTACCACGGCTCGGACGATCAGGACCGCTCCATCAGCTCGGCCACGCACGCATGGGTCGAGGTGCTGCTACCGCAGCTCGGGTGGGTCGGCTTCGATCCGACGAACTGGCTGGTCACAGGAGAGCGCCACATCCGCACCGCCATCGGACGCGACTACGCTGACGTTCCTCCCACGCGCGGAATGTTTCGCGGCAACGCAGCGAGCGAACTGACCGTCGCAGTGCGCGTCACACCCAGCACGGCCAATGCAGGACTCGACCGCGACCTTCCGGTGCCTGAGGACTGGTCCATCCTGGTCGAAAAGGCGACGCAGTTGCCGGAGCAGCTGCCCCCTCCAAGCAAACAGCAGCAGATGGCCCAGCAGCAGCAGGCCGGAAAACCGGTCGCGCCACGGCTGGGCCTGTCGAATCTCAACGATTTAGCTTGATGCGTTCTTAGAGGTTCAGCTTCTTGAAGACGCGCTCCGGGATGTGCCGGATGACGAACATGATGGGCTGCCACTGGAACGGCACGTAGAGCGTATCGACGCGCTTGTCGATGGCGGTCACAATCGCCTTCGCCACGGCGTTCACGTCGGCAAACTTCTCCGAGCCCTTCATCGCCGAGGTCATCGCGGTCTTCGTCGGTCCCGGCTTGATCGTCAGCACCGTCACGCCCTCGCGGTCGATACGGTTACGCAGGCCATCGAGGAAGGCCGAAAGCCCCGCCTTCGAGGAGCCGTAGACGTAGTTCGACTTGCGGCCACGGTCACCCGCAACCGACGAGAGCACCGCGATGACGCCCGCCCGACGCTGGACGAAGTAGTTCGCCAGCCACGTGACCAGCGAGACCGGGGCCATAAAGTTCGTGTGCAGGATGTGCGCGGCGGTGTTGAACTCCTGCTCGGCGCGCGTCTGGTCCCCGAGGATGCCGTGAGCAAGATATGCGACATCGAGCCCGCCCAGCGAGTTGACGGCGTGCGCTAGTAGAGCCGGATGGCTGTCGGTGTCGTCGAGATCGGCGACGGCGGTATCGACAAAGGCCGCTCCCCGTGCGCGAAGGTCGGCGGACACGGCGGCGAGTTTGTCGGCGTTGCGAGCGACGAGGAAGAGACTCGCTCCCTGCGTGGCCCAGATGCGGCAGGTCGCCTCGGCGATTCCCGAGGTGGCCCCGAGGACGAGGATCTTGCGCTGCACTGCGGTGTTTCCTGTAGTTGCCATCTGACTCCAGTAATGTCGCCGGACTTTCGGGCGGTTGTCTCTGACTTGCGATCTGTTTATACGCTCAGCCGAGCTGGCTTACCTACTCGGCGGGGCTTCCACTAGATACTTGGCTGATCGCCGGTGACGCGCTCCCAGAAGCTGGAGGTGATCAGCGGGTCGCGAAGGCGCGCCAGCTTCTGCCACTCGGGGTAGAAGGCCTGGAACTGCGCGGCGGTCATCGCGGCGTCCTTCGCCGGGTAGAGCCGTCCGCCGAACTCAAGCGTCATGTCGGCGAGACGCTCGAAGAGCGGGAAGCTCTTGTCGGGCTTGATCGGGAAGTCCAGCGCGAGCGTGATTCCGGGCTTCGGGAAGCTCATCACGCCGGGCGAGGGAACGTCCCCGAAGGCCTTCAGCACAGCAAGGAAGCTGGCCAGACCAGACTTCGCGACCTCCTTGAGGATCGCCACCGTTCCTTCGCGGGCGTTGTCCCACGGGATCGCATATTGGAACTGGAGCAAACCGCGCTTGCCGTACATGCGGTTCCAGTGGAGGACCTTGTCGAGCGGGTAGAAGAACGGCTCGTAGTCCTGCAGGGTGACGACGCGCTTCTTCATCTGCTTGTGGAAGAAGACGGTGTTGAAGGCGGAGACGCTGAGGTGGTTCAGGGCGAAGCCAGGGGCGTCGAAGGGGAAAACCAGCTTCGGCTCGGGCGACGGTTTCAGTGGCGCCCGCTTCGACGAGTGGTCGCCCTGCATGAAGACGCCGCGGCAGAAGTTCTTGCCGGTCGAGGCGCAATCGACCCAGCTCACGGTGTACTCGATCTCCTTGCTCGCCTCGGTGAGGGCGAGAAACTCGTCGATGCCGTGGAACTGGATTCCCTCGTAGTCGATCATCCGCGAGACGATGGGCTTCAGCCGCAGGCTGGCCCAGCGGATGAAGCCGGTAAGCCCGAGGCCTCCGATCGTCATCGAGTAGAAGTCCTCGTTCTCGGTGGGAGAGCAGTGGAGGACGGTTCCGTCGGAGCGGACCAGCTCGAACCGGGTGACGTGGCAACCGAAGGTTCCGGCGACGTGGTGGTTCTTGCCGTGAATATCGTTGGCGATGGCTCCGCCCAGCGTCACGTACTTGGTTCCGGGAGTGACGGGAAGGAAGAAGCCTCGCGGAACGGTGAAGTCGAGGATCTGGGCAAGCGAGATTCCCGCCTCGGCGGTGAGCAGCCCGGTCTCAGGATCGAAACTGAGGATGCGGTTCATCGCCGGGGTTGCGAGCAGGTTGCCGCCCTTCAGCAGACAGACATCGCCGTAGCTGCGGCCGAGTCCGACGGGGAGGACTCCGTTGTGGAGATTCTGCGTGACTGCGGGAAAGTCGCTCTGCCAGTGCATGGGAACGACGTTCGCAGCATAGGTCGGGTAACGGCCCCAGGACTCAAACTGCGGGGTCGCAGTCGAGTTGCCGGAGTCGTACTGGAGGCGTTTCTGAGCTTCGTTGGCTTCGGCGGCAGCAGGCATAGCTACAGGATACTTGTTTGCACATTAATTTCCGTGTGCAGATTTACGTCCAGGGCTTTCGGAGGATAAAAAAAGGCACGGCTCAAAGCCGTGCCTCTTTCTACAAACAGCTGTCTTACGCGGCAACCCGTGCGGCCTTCGCGGCTGCCAGAGCGGTCTTGGCCTGCTCGGCCAGAGCGGTGAAACCGGCTGCGTCGTTGGCGGCGATATCGGCGAGGACCTTGCGGTCGAGCTCGACACCGGCCTTCTTGAGGCCGTCGATAAAGGTCGAGTAGCTCAGGCCGTTCAGCTTGGCGCCGGCACTGATACGGACGATCCAGAGGGAGCGGAACTGGCGCTTCTTCTGCTTGCGTCCGGTGTAGGCGAACATCAGGGAGCGCTCGACGGCTTCCTGGGCTGCCTGGTAGAGCTTGGATTTCGTGAGGAAGTAACCGCTTGCGCGCTTAAGAATCTTTTTGCGGCGGTCGCTGCGTTTTGTACTCCGTTTTACACGGGGCATCGTAGTTCTCCTTTTGCGTACATCGTTTTAGCGGCTGGAGGCAAGGTAGCCTCTTCACTCGCTTACTACTTCAGATCTCGGTGGGAGTGGCTTGCGCTCTTCCCAGGGGCCTCTACGCTTTTCCGGCCCGTTGCTGTGTCAGCGGCTCGATCTGAAAAACTTCGTTTCCTTCCACCTGAAGCTCAGGCGTAAGGAAGCATACGGGCGACCTTCGGAGTATCCGCCACGGAGACCAGGGTGATCGTGCGCAGGTGGCGCTTGGTCTTGGTCTTCTTCGAGGTGAGGATGTGGCGCATCTTCGACTGGCCGCGCTTGAACTTGCCGGTGCCGGTCTTTTTGAAGCGCTTGGCCGCGCCGGAGTGTGTCTTCAACTTTGGCATTGGTGTTTCCCAGAGTGCTTCTATTTGACAACCTATTGAATATACCATATTTTGCGGCCTTCCTCTCCGAAGGGCTACTCCCCTCTCCCGGAACTCTCGCGCAAACCATTCATTCGAGATAATTTATATTTCCGCCTTGCCTGCTTGAAGGACAGGGGCCTTGTTGCGCTCCTCCACCTTAGTGCCTTCTACCCGGATGAGGCATTCCCCTTCGATATCGCTTTATTTTGTGTCGTTTAGATGAGTTCCTCTCTTGACAGATTGTTGAGGCAGAACGGACGTCCTGCAAAAGAGAAACAGATTCCTTCGCTGCGTCACGGAGTGACAAGCTCTGAAGGGGGAAAGAAAGGAGGATTCGGGGTGGCACAACCCAAAATATGGGGATTCTTCGCTTCGCTCAGGATGACGGTTGCGGGAGGTGGAAGACCAGGTCCATCTCGAAAGAGAGCTATCCAATAAGCCTATATTTATCATCGCCTTGCAGGTAGAGGAACCGACCGAAGCACCTGCCGGGTTACGGTCTTTCCCAGCCCCTGAGCGTGCTATACTTAAGTTAATGAAATTCCGGTCGAAACCTGCCTGAAGTGCTTGACTGGCACGGCTTTTCGCAGTGATCGGCAGATTGGTTTCCCGGATCTTCCCGAACTTTCAGGAGCTACATGGCAACTACGGCAATCCCTACCGATACAGAACTTTTGGACAACGACAAGACGACCTCTGCGGAGCCTAAGGCTTCAGGAGGTTATTCGGCTGAGAACATTACCGTTCTCGAAGGTCTGGCGGCGGTACGGAAGAGGCCGGCGATGTACATCGGCTCGACCGGAGAGCAGGGGCTGCACCACCTGGTCTATGAGGTGGTCGATAACTCGGTGGACGAGGCCCTGGCGGGACATGCGACCCGGATCGACGTGACGATCCATGTGGACAACTCCATCACCGTGACCGACGACGGTCGCGGCATCCCGGTGGACAACAAGACAGTCAACGGCAAGACCATGCCGGGCGTCCAGGTGGTTCTGACCATGCTGCACGCGGGCGGCAAGTTCGACGCCTCGAACTATAAGGTCTCGGGCGGTCTGCACGGCGTGGGCGTGAGCTGCGTCAACGCTCTCAGCGAAGAGTTCGACGTCGAGATCTGGCGCGACGGCTTTGCGTGGACCCAGGACTACTCGAAGGGCGACCCCATCAGCAAGCTGCGCCAGATGGGACCGACCAAGCGCCTTGGAACCAAGGTCCACTTCCTTCCGGACAAGTCGATCTTTTCGGCAACGGAGTACAACTACGACACACTGGCCCAGAGGCTGCGCGAGTTGGCCTTCCTGAACAAGGGGCTGGAGATTCACCTGACCGACGAGCGCACCACCGACGCGAAGACCGGCGAGAGCAAGCAGCAGGAGTTCAAGTACATCGGAGGCATCGCGGAGTTCATCAAGCACCTGAACAAGGGCAAGCAGGTGCTGCACGAGAAGCCGATCTACATGGAGGCCGAGCGCGACAACGTGGCCATGGAGATTGCTCTGCAGTACAACGACGCGTACTCGGAGACGATCTTCACCTTCGCCAACAACATCAACACGGTCGACGGCGGAACGCACCTGCAGGGTTTTCGTGCGGCGCTGACCCGCACGATCAACTGGGCCGGGCAGCAGATGGGCCTGTTCAAGGACGTGAAGGAGAACCTGAGCGGCGACGACGTGCGCGAAGGTCTGGTCGCCGTGATCAGCGTAAAGCTGTCGCAGCCGCAGTTTGAAGGACAGACGAAGGGCAAGCTGAACTCGGATATCGCCGGGACCGTGCAGGCGTTCATCAACGAGCGGCTGGGAGCCTTCCTCGAGCAGAACCCACAGGTGGCCAAGCGCATCATCAACAAGGCCATCGACGCAGCCCGTGCGCGTGAGGCTGCACGCAAGGCTCGCGACCTGACACGCCGCAAGGGTGCTCTGGATGGCGGCGGTCTGCCGGGTAAGCTGGCCGATTGCTCGGAGCGGGAGCCGGATCGCTGCGAGCTGTATCTCGTCGAGGGTGAGAGCGCAGGCGGAACCGCGAAGCAGGGACGCAATCGCAAATTCCAGGCGATCCTTCCTCTGAAGGGTAAGATCCTGAACGTCGAGAAGGCCCGCTACGACAAGATGCTGGGCCACGAAGAAATCCGCGCCATGATCACTGCGCTCGGCGCGGGTATCGGCAAGGACGACTTCGACGCCTCCAAGCTGCGCTACGGCAAGCTGATCCTGATGACCGATGCCGATGTCGACGGATCGCACATTCGCACGCTGTTGCTGACCTTCTTCTTCCGCCACATGACGGAGTTGATCAAGCGCGGCAATGTCTACATCGCGCAGCCGCCACTGTACCGCATCAAGAAGGGCCGGTTCGAGCAGTACATCAAGGATGACCGCGAGTACGTGAGCGTCATGGTGAAGCGCGCCTCCGACGGCATGGTGATCCGGCACGGCGAGGGCGGAGCGCAGCTGGAAGGCGCGGCCCTGACGAAGTTCATGGAGCAGCTGAACGACTACCTTGGCTTCTTCGACAAGGTGGAGAAGCGCCTTCGCAACGAAGTGGTCACGCGCGAGTTTGCTGACCTGTTCGCACACGAAGGTAAGGAGCCGGCCAGGCGCGCTGACTTCGAGTCGCCCGAGAAGCTCGAAGCGATGAGAGCGAAGCTGGAGGCCATTGCCAAGACGTACCAGTTCAAGCACGTAGGCAACGTCGAGCGCGATGAGGAGCACAACATCTATTCGGTGAACTTTACCGACGCGCAGGGTGCGGTCCGTAAGGTCGACTGGGCGCTAGCGTCTACTCCTGAGAGCCGCCAGATGCTGGCCAAGCATGCGCAGATCAAGGACCTGCTGGTCGGGCCGTTCGTGATCGAGTATGCAGCGAAGGGCGGCAAGACCGAGGAGACCGAAGAGACTTCGGAGGAGGCAGCAGCCGAGGCGGCGGAGACGCCCGCGACGATCGTCGAGACACGCCAGGTGAAGAAGACGGCCAAGGGTCCGCAGGATCCGGTGGAGAAGGCGACGGCACGCGAGCTGTTCAACTATGTCATCGAGCAGGGTAAGAAGTCCTATGATGTGCAGCGTTACAAGGGACTGGGCGAGATGACAGCGGAGCAGCTGTGGCAGACCACGATGGACCCGGAGCGCAGAACACTGCTCCAGGTGAGGCTTGAGGACATCGCGGCGTGCGAGGAGATCTTCACCACGCTGATGGGAGAGGATGTCGAGAGCCGCAGGAAGTTCATCGAAGAGAACGCACTCGACGTAAAGAACCTGGATATCTAATCCCCATGCTTTTTGTAGGGGGGACACATAAAGTGAAATTCCGGAAATGAATAAGCATCTGGCCCCATGATCCCAAGAATCATGGGGCCAGATGCTTTAGGTAATGTTTTTCCAGCAATTTAGCCTCTGCTCCAATGCCGCCCAACGGGCGGCGTCGAGACAATGAATCCGCGGAAATCGATCAATCTGAAGGGGTACCCGGCAAACCGACGGTGAGGCTATCCCTGCCGTCTGAGCCAGTGCTTGTCCCCGCTCAGAGCTCTGCACTATGACCGGCTCCCCCTACAAGATATGTCGATACACTTTAGAGAAAACATCCTGAAAGACCTGTAGGAGGCGACCGGATCGATCATTTTTTACGAGATGCGACTTTCCCAGCAATCTTGCATCAGATTGATACGACCCTATCTTCATGAACGTCGTGGCGCATCTGAACAAGGAAAAAACTTATTTCCGGGTGTGGCTTTCTACAGCTCCGCCTATTCTGCTTTGGTCTTGCACGATTGCACTGCTCGCGGGGGTCATCGTCCCCTATGCACTTAGCGCGTCCACTGCATTTTGGTGGTGCAGGATCCTGCTGACAGCGGAAAGTCTGACCGAGGCGTACGTCTGTTTCTGGAGATTTCAGACCTCAGATCGAACATGGCGAGGCTTCTGGATATTTCTCGTGATCGCAGCGTCGATTCGGTCGTGTGCCCTGCTTCTGGAGGGGGTTGAACTGACGGTATGGCGAGTCCCTCCCCAGCACACTCACCCCTCTGATCTTCTCTTCTTTGCCTGGATACTGCCGCTGGTACTTTTGCTGAGTATTCCTACCGAAAGTGAACGGGACAGGTTTTTCTACTGGGCGAGCGCGATCCAGATTGTTCTGTTATTGACTCTGTTTTTCAACCTTATCTTTGGTAGCTTTCCATTCTTCTGGCCGCGGAGTGGATTATCTTTCGAGCGTAACGCTTACATTGCATTTATTGCGGTCAAGTTCGTGATTGCCATCGGCGCCGGTCTGCGCTGGTGGAGCCATCCGCGTCCTACGACGCTGCGACGCTTCTTCCTGGTCTTATTTTGTGCGACGTCGGTTTATGCCGTGACGAGTCTCTGCTACGGCGTGGCAGTATTTTTACAACCGGGCACGGCGTTGCGATGGACCTGGCTGTTATTTCTTGCGGAGTTGACCCTGATTTTTCTGGTCATTCATCCGCCTCCCATCGCTCTCAAAGAGACACGCTCTTCCGGGCAGGAACTGTTGGTCGTTGTTCTGGATCACGGAGCTTCTGTCGCCCTGCCTGTAGCTGCCGGAGTGATGAGCGTACTGATCGCGCCAGCCCACTTTTTCCTTGCCGTGGCTGCTATCAGCATTTCTTTGAGTGTCTTTGCCATCCAGACAATTCGTATCCAGGTTCGTTATCGGAAAGTTCAATCGGAGATGACAGCGCTCCATACGCATCTTCACGATCTCACCCTCACAGATCCCCTTACAGGAATCGGAAACCGTAGAGGGTATGACATTCATATTGGTCAGGCGTGGGAATGGGCAGACCGATCGGCACGCACGTTTGCCCTCCTGGTGATCGATATTGATTACTTCAAGATGTTGAATGACGTCTTCGGGCATCACGAGGGCGATCTATGCCTTCGCGCTGTATCCCATGTATTGGTCTCCATCTCTCGCAATGAGCATGACTATATGGCAAGATACGGCGGCGAAGAATTTGTCGTCATCCTGCACGATGTTGACGCAGACGCCGCGGAGAAGGTGGCGGAACGGATCTGTCGCGCCATTGGGGCGTTGCAACTCAGGAATAAGACACCGATAGGCGATGTCGTCACGGTCAGTGTGGGGATTGCAGCTTCATGCGATGCCGACACTTCCGACGAACTATTTCAGCTGGCAGATGCGGCACTTTATCAGGCCAAGCAGAGAGGAAGAAATCGGGTATTCAAATCGGTGTCGGAATCCAGGAGCGGTCTAAAAAGCCGGAACATGCCCGTGGATGAGGATCGGATGCCAACTCCCAGCTAGAAACCTATCGCAGATAGGAAGCTTCTCACTGTAATTGTCACCCAACCGAAGCGGAAGTATCTGCCGTTTCTTCGCTCCGCAGGATGATAAAGCTGTCCTGCTACGGTCGAAGTGATAACAATGTGGACAAGCTACAAGCTAGTTGACGCTAAATCGCCGAATCACTCATGAGATGCCCACCTACAAAGGCTCCCTCGTTTTGCTGTGGGCAAATCGCCCGCTCAAACATCAAAGCGCAGAGAACGAGTTGCTCGAAGAACTGGATACGAACTGGTTCGACCAGCTATCGGTGTGAACATTGGCCAGGCAAATAGCGAGGCCAGGCACCTCATAAGCGAGAACGCCGCAGGCCGTAACGGGGGGAAAGTGCGGAAAGGGGAACAAGGCTGTTACGAAACCCGGGCCAACCGCCATTCCGTTTGCCCGGGTTACTGACGAGAAGCGTTATGTGCTCAGCTAAAAAAGAAAGTCAAAATCTGCCAAAACGTGTCTTCCGTAGTTTCCGAAGAACGTGCCATATTGTGCATCTGTGATGTTGTTATGGACCTGGAGATAATTTGAGTGATTGGTGAGATTGATTCCGTTTAGAGACAGCCGTACCGCATGCTTCGATGTGATGTTGATATCTTTCGAGAGACGTGCGTCGAGTGAAAAGTACCGGGGATAGCGTGGCTGTGGTGCATTCGGAAGGGAAACATACTGTTGCAGCTCATTCACGGGCTGATACGGAAAACCATTGCGATATTCCACGTGGGGGGAGAGGCCCATGCGCCATGGGAGATTCCACATTCCCCAGAAAAGGAACCGATTCGGAATTTCGCCCGCGGTGCTCGCCAAGGCGAAAGATCGAACTACGGGATAGCGGAAGGCTCCAAGATAGTTAGCGACATCCGTGAGGACACCGCGGGCAATTTGTCGGGCGTACGAAAAGTAGGCATGGTGCTCTTTGTCCGTGCCAAAACCAGCTGTGACATCGAATTGCTTCATTGTCCCAGAGCCTGATCCTCCAAGAACAAGAGCACTTTGGTCCTCTGTGATCTGCGATTGGAGCGTGAGTTGATTGCTTGCTTCACTTTGGGAATAGCGAAGCCGAATCGAACCAAAGGACGAAACGTTTTGCTCAGCCTCTACATTCCACGCTAAAGAATACGGCGCAAAGTTGCCGCTGCGGTTTCCCTGATCGATAAAGGGAAATGGAGAATGAGGATCGGTTGCGGTGACGTTCTCGAAAACGCGGGGTCCGTCCGTGATGTTTCCGTGTCCATCATAAGTGGTTACGGTTTGCTGCGGATAGCTGTGAAAAGCGTATGTGTTCAGTGGAACTCCGTCGTAGAACACTCCCATGCCGCCGCGAATCACTGTGCTTTGAATATTCGGGATTGGAGTCCAGGTGAAGCCGGCTCGGGGAGCCAGTCGGGTGGTCGCTGTCAGACTCTGCGTCTCCCAACGCAGCCCTGCATCCATTGCAAGCTGCGAGTTGAGAACCCAATGATCCTGAGCATAGAGCGCTGGCTCAATATCGTGCAGACGATAATTGCCTGCTCCGCTATAGGTGATGGATTGGAGCAGATTGTCGTTTGCGTCCTGAAGATGTACGGCGCTGTTGGTTAATTGCCCATGGTCTTCGGCGTAGGCGAAGACCATGCCTGCCTGGAAGGTGTGCTCTCCATGCCATCGCAGCTGGGCAGGATTCCACGTTTCAAGCCACTGCATACGCGTCGCATCGACATCTTGTTTTCCGAAGTAACGGCCAAAGTTTCCGATAGGTGTGAGCGTCATCTCTCCGGGAGATTGTGGCCGCACATCGGTGCCGATATGCGTTATGGCTACAGCGCTCGAAAGAAGACCGTTCCCGAGCTGTAAGCGATGAGTGAGAGTTCCCGTGTATTCCTGATAATCCGCGTTCGGGGTGACGGGCCGGGGATCGAAAAAATTCAAGTTGGCGTATTGGATCTGATGCGGAGCCAGATGAAATGTAGCCGTGACCGTCTGGCGGTTGGTCGCTAGGACATCGAGTTGGCTAAACGAGTTGATCGCAGTCGAACGAATTTCATTTTCCGGAAACGGAAGTGTCCGTACCTGGTCTTTGTGCATGAGATAGTCCGTGCCATCCAGAAAATAAACCCGGTTACGAATCAGCGGGCCGCTGAGATTCAAGCGAGGCGTCGCAGACCGCAATCCAACCAGATGCCCGCTCCGGATGCGGACTTCAGGGAGAGGATCGTTTAAGCCGTAAGCCCATTTGTCCCCACCCCGACGCGTCTCCGCGCTGACGACACCTGCAGTGAAGTTGCCGTACTGCGCAAGATAGGGGGACTGCATTACTTTCACGGTTTCGATGCTGTCGATGGGAACACTCAATCCAAAGTCACCGGTAGCAGGATCGGTGACATCGACGGAGTTCACGATGAGGGCGCTGTGCTGTTCATCGGCTCCAGCAATCTTCACTCGGCCATCTGGAGTACGGATCACTCCGGGCACGAGAGGAAGAGAGTCGATGAGGGTCACTGGTCGCAAAGGACTCCGGGTAGCTTCCGTTACAGAAAGCTTTGATTCGCTGCTCTGTGCTGTTGCCAAAGGGTTATCCGCCTCACCCTGTACGGTCACAGCATCTTCCCTGGTAATCCCTTTTGACATGATGATCTGCAGTGGAGAGTCGGAGCTTTGGTCGGATTCCAGGGGAAACTCAATATGTATATATCCTTTGGAATCCGCCGCGACGACACATGGTTCTTGCCCATTACAGTTGATGGATGCGTTCCCCTCAAGGTCGGTGGTTGCGGTTGAGTAGACGGCGCTCTTACTTCCGGCTTGGAGTTAAACGCCAGAGAGCGGCCGACCTCGGTCGTCGATTACCTGAACATGGATCGTTTTTTTCACGCTTTGAGCGGGAGCAACCACCGTCAAAGGCAATTGCATAACCAGAAGGAATAACCCGGTGGTGAGCGATTTTGGAAACATGCAATCTCTGTCTTTAGGGTGAATTAGTGCCAAATTCGATAAGTATCAGACCCCGATCCACCTCGAAACGATTCATTATGCTTTGGTTTACTCGATCGAGAGCAACAAATTTAGCTACTGCATCAGTAAGTGCTGATACGGTAGCCTCCTCCTTCCCGTGTCGACAACAGGCAATGCACTCATTGCACGCATGTACCACCCTCACTCGCGCGTTTCTCATTCTTGAGAACGGACGGAGCGAACCGAGTGGGGATCTCAGCTCACGAGGAGCAGGTTTGGCGTTTTCAAGCGATTGATCCACGCTCGGTTCAGGGACCGCCCGCTGATCCAATTCTGGTGAAGCGCGGGGGTGGCCTGTCTCCCGGAGAGCGGCTAGTGTGGCATTACGACAAGCCCCTGATCGTTTTGGAGCATGGCATTCCACTCACCTTCGAGGGGCCGCTGGCCGCGCACACCGCGGAGTTCAATGCAGCTGTCGACAGTATGACGCGAAACCTCGCTGCTCGTTCTTCCAAGGGACAGTTGCGAATCGCAATCAGAAGCGGGCACGAGATCATGCTGGACGAACCAACAGTGGTGGTTGAAGCCGTGCATGATGCCTGGAGCGAAGCGATACTTTCTGAACACAAATAACGAAATAACGATAAGTCGTCTTATCGGCAGGAATCGTCGAAGAAGTCTAGCATCCATCGTTACCAGCGAGCTTCGTAGCAGCCTCCAACCTAGCCCCGCCCCGATGAACTGACAAAAGAGCTCTCTTTGTCAGTTCATCGGCGAACCAGTTGCAGATTTTGCCCTCGAAAGTTTCAGGAGCGCTACAACTTCGCTGAAGGTATAAACTTATGCCCAAGAGCGGTTTATGGTCAGCCAAACAGTCCTGATTGAGCGCCGTCAAGACGTCAATGACATACTTAAGCGATGGCCGCTGAAGGTGCAATTCCCCCTTCGGAGGCAATCGCAATCTTCGAGCGTTGTGCGTCAGGCAGGCGAGATCGAGTTAGACGGTATGAAGCAAGGCCGACAAGTTGATTGCGAGACTTCTTAGCTGCGCTGTCGCCAACCCTGTAGAGGAAACCATCAACCATATTCCGTTCCAACAAAGCACGAGCAAACAATCATGATGACTCGTTTGATTTTTTCTGCATTCGCTCTCCTGACTCCTTTAGCGCCAACATATTTCTGGGGGCAATCCTGTGAGAACCTTCAGAGCACGGCTTCCTCCACAAGCTCTATTACCATCGCAAAGACAATTCCTGCCGGAGCCTTTACAACTCCTGAGAGCAAGAACGATTTCGCGACTCTTCCTGCTTTCTGTCGTGTTGCCGTAACGCTGAAGCCCACCGGCGATTCGGAGATCGGCGTCGAGGTATGGCTTCCTGTCAGCGGATGGAATGGTAAGTATCTTGCCGTCGGAAGCGGCGGATGGGGTGGCTCCATCGCCTACAGCTCGATGGCCGATGCGCTGCGCCGAGGATATGCCACCAGCGCCACCGATGACGGCCATGTCGGCAGCAGCGCCAGCTTCATCATGGGGCATCCTGAGAAGTTCGTTGATTTTGCCTACCGCGCAGAGCATGAGATGACCGTCGAGACGAAGGGTCTTATCAAAGCTTTCTACGGGCGCGAGCCGCGCTACTCCTACTGGAACGGTTGTTCCGGCGGAGGACGCGAGGGGCTGTTGCAGGCAGCGCGTTATCCCGATGAATTCGACGGCATCATTGCGGGCGATCCTGCGAACATGCGCCGCAATGCATGGGCACTGTGGCTTGCCAACAAAACATTCAAGGATTCCGCAGACTACATTCCCGCGAGTAAATATCCCATGATTCATCGCGCCATACTGGATACCTGTGACGCGAACGACGGAGTGAAAGACGGCCTGATCGAGAACCCTGCAAGCTGCCATGTCGACTTCACGAAGCTTGCGTGCAAGGGAGAGGACAAGGCAGACTGCCTGACTCCACGACAGATACAGACCGCAAAGACAATCATCAGCCCAGCGACCGATGACAAGGGAAATATTTACTTTCCACGCGTCGAGCCAGGAACAGAGCTTCGCTGGGCGCGGCTTGCAGGCGGTCCCGAGCCTGCCGATCTCTTTCTCGATCAATTCCGTTATGTTGTTTATCAGAATCCGGACTGGGACTGGCGCAGCTTCGACCTTGCGCGGGATGCGGCCAAAGCCAATGCGATCAACCGTGATGTCGATGAGTTGAATCCGAATCTTGCGGCGTTCGCAAAGAGCAAGGGCAAGCTGCTGCTGTATCACGGCTGGGCAGATCAGCAGGTCGCTCCCGGCGCAAGCGTCGAGTTCTACAAGTCGGTGCTGCAGGAGAGCGGCGATGCGGAACATGCATCAGATTGGATTCGTCTGTTCATGGTTCCAGGCATGGGACACTGCTCCGGTGGAGAAGGCCCGGACTCCTTCGATAAGATCAGCATTCTCGAACAGTGGGTGGAGCATGGAAAGGCTCCCACGGAGATCGTCGCATCGCATCGCGCAGGAGGCAAGGTCGACCGCACACGACCTCTCTGCCCGTATCCCGAAGTCGCACGCTATAAAGGAAGCGGCAGCATCGACGACGCTGCAAACTTTTCCTGCACGTCTCCAACGAAATAGCACTCGCGTTAAATGCACAACCTCAACCGATATCAGGTCGAGGTTGTGCGGTTAAGAGTGTCCTACGAGTTACGCACGGGGCAGGTCGAAGCGATCAAGATTCATCACCTTGTTCCAGACTGCAACGAAGTCATGGACAAACTTCTCCTGCGCGTCCGAGCTTCCATAAACCTCGGCCAGCGCGCGAAGCTGAGAGTTCGAGCCGAAGATAAGATCGACACGCGTGCCGCTCCACTTCCGCTCTCCCGTCTTGCGGTCGAGCCCTTCATACACATCGTGCCCTTCGGCAGACGGCTTCCACGCCGTGCCCATGTCGAGCAGGTTGATGAAGAAGTCGTTGGTCAGCGACTCAGGCTGCGTGGTGAAGACACCATGTGCGGTGTGTCCGTAGTTGGTGTTCAGCACGCGCAGTCCACCGATCAGAACAGTCAGTTCCGGAGCGGACAGCGTCAGCAGCTGTGCCTTGTCCAGGAACAGCGCCTCCGCCGGAATACTGTACTTGTCCTTGACGTAGTTGCGGAAGCCGTCTGCAACTGGCTCCAGCACGGCGAAGGACTGAACATCGGTCTGCTCCTGCGAAGCATCCGTGCGGCCCGGAGCGAAGGGAACGGTTACGCTGATCCCCGCATTCTTCGCGGCTTGCTCGACGCCCGCGCCACCCGCCAGCACAATCAGGTCGGCGAGCGAGATCTTCTTGCCGCCGGTCTGCGCGCTGTTGAACTCGCCCTGGATGCCTTCGAGCGTCTTCAGCACCTTATCGAGCTGCTCCGGCTGATTGACCGCCCAGTCCTTCTGCGGAGCAAGACGAATGCGAGCGCCATTCGCGCCACCGCGCTTGTCGGAGCCGCGGAAGGTCGAGGCCGACGCCCATGCAGTCGAGACGAGCTCCGATACGGACAGTCCAGAAGCAAGCACCTTCTCCTTGAGCGAAGCAATGTCCTGCGCATCGACCAGAGCATGATCGACCGCGGGGATAGGATCCTGCCAGATCAACTCTTCCGCAGGCACCTCGGGACCGAGGTAGCGGGCACGCGGGCCCATGTCGCGGTGCGTCAGCTTGAACCATGCACGGGCGAACGCATCCGCAAAGGCATCCGGGTTCTCGTAGAAGCGACGGGCAATCTTCTCGTACTCGGGATCGACGCGCAGTGCAATGTCTGAGGTCAGCATCGCAGGCGCGTGACGCTTCGACGAATCATGCGCGTCGGGCACCGTGTTGGCTCCGGCGCCGTTCTTCGGAGTCCACTGATGCGCTCCAGCAGGACTCTTCGTCAGCTCCCATTCGTAACCGAAAAGATTCCAAAAGAAGTTGTTGCTCCACCGCGTTGGCGTACTGGTCCACGTAACCTCAAGGCCGCTGGTGATGGTATCACCACCCTTGCCGGTGCCGAAGCTGTTCTTCCAGCCCAGCCCTTGATCTTCGATGGGAGCACCTTCGGTCTCAGGTCCAACATGCGATGCCGGTCCTGCACCGTGCGTCTTGCCGAAGGTGTGACCACCCGCGATCAGAGCCACTGTCTCTTCGTCATTCATTGCCATGCGGCCGAAGGTCTCGCGGATATCGTGCGCCGAGGCAACAGGGTCGGGATAGCCTTCCGGGCCTTCGGGATTGACGTAGATCAAGCCCATCTGCACTGCTGCAAGGGGGTTTTCCAGAATACGTCCGCCGCTGTCGGTACGATCCTTCTCGCTGCCATGAATCTCCTCATCGGCCACGATGACGCCCTCGCCGCTCTTCTTCTTGCCGTAGCGGTGGTCGCCGCCCAGCCACACCGTCTCAGAGCCCCAGTAGACATCCTGATCCGGCTCCCACACATCGACGCGTCCACCCGCGAAGCCAAAGGTCTTGAAGCCCATCGACTCGAGCGCGACGTTGCCGGTAAGAATAATCAGGTCGGCCCAGGAGATTTTCTTGCCGTACTTCTGCTTGACAGGCCACAGAAGCCTGCGCGCCTTGTCGAGGCTGACGTTGTCGGGCCAGCTGTTGAGAGGAGCGAAGCGCTGCTGTCCCCTTCCGCCGCCGCCGCGACCGTCGCCGATGCGATAGGTTCCCGCGCTGTGCCACGCCATGCGGATAAACAGAGGACCGTAGTGACCGAAGTCCGCGGGCCACCAGTCCTGCGAGTCCGTCATGACCTTACGAAGATCTTCCTTCACCGCCGCAAGGTCGAGCGTCTTGAACTCTTCCGCGTAGTTGAAGTCCGTGTCCATCGGATTGGACAGCGACGAGTGCTGGTGCAGGATGTTCAGGTTCAACTGATTCGGCCACCAGTCATGGTTCGTTGTGCCGACACTCTTGGCTTGATGGAACGGGCATTTCGCTTCGGTTGACATGCGTTCTCTCTCCTTTGCTGGTTGAGTCCAACGGTCGGGATTCGCTGAAGCCCGAACACTAGTTTGACTCGACCAGATGAATGTAGCATTAGGACGATAGATAGCTCCAATATATATTTCCCATCCGGAGTATAGTTAATACCTATGGAGTTCCATCAACTACGCTACGTCTGCGCGGTGGCGGAAACAGGAAGTTTCAGCCGCGCCGCTGAGCGCTGCCAGGTCGCACAACCTTCGCTTTCGCAACAAGTGCTCAAGCTCGAGGAAGACCTCGGCGTAAAGCTCTTCGACCGGCTGGGCCGCAGCGTCAGCCTGACTGAGGCCGGTCGCGCCTTCGTGCCGCACGCCCGCTCGATCCTTCACCAGATGGAAGAGGCTCGTTCGAGCGTAGCCGATAAGGGCGCGGACATTCGCGGCAGTGTTGCCGTGGGAGTGATCCCCACCGTCGCCCCTTACCTGATGCCGCGCTACACAGCAGCCTTTGCGAAGAAGTATCCCGAAGCGAAGCTGCGCATCGTGGAAGAGACGACGCCGATCCTCGTCGAAAGCCTGCGCGACCTTTCGATCGACCTTGCGATTCTTGCGCTGCCTCTGCGACACAAAGACCTTGAGTTGTTTCCTCTGCGCACCGAGCCGCTCTTCGCAGTGCTGCCAAAGGATCACCCTCACGCCGCAGCGGAGTCGCTCGCGCTGAAAGACCTGCGGGGAGAGTCCTTCGTCATGTTGCGCGACGGACATTGCTTCCGCGACCTCAGCCTTGCGGCCTGCACCCATGCGCGCATCACGCCAAACATCGCGTTTGAGAGCGGACAGTTCAGCAGCCTGGTTGGAATGGTTGCCGCAGGAGTTGGTGTATCGCTAGTACCGGAGATGGCCGTGGATCGCAACTCCGGCTGCCGCTATGTGCGCCTGAGCGATGCTCGCGCCACCCGCACTATTGTCGCCGCAGTTCTGCGCGGGCGCAGCTTCAACCGCGTTCAAAAAGCTTTTCTAGCGGGGATCAAGAGCTAGCAGAAATGAAGTGGGGCTCCAGTTCTCTGGAGCCCCACTTACAGTTTTCAGAAGAAAATCGTACTCTCTTCCGTTAGTTTGTTTTAGTCGTCGGAGCAGGCGGCTGGACCGGCTGCTTCTGCAGCATCATCTGCGAGAGAAACGCCTCAATCAGGCTGCCGCCGCCGCTTCCCGCCTGAATCTGGGGAACAAGGTTGATATTGTTCGAGGCAAGCACCTGCGCAATCTGGATCGCCACATAGCTCTGCGAGTCCATCGAAGCGATCTTCGACTTGATGACCTCGGCTTCGGCTGTACCGATGGCCTTCGTCTTCTCCGCCTCGGCGGTACCGATGCGCGTAATCACACCGGCATCCGACTCAGCATTGAGCGTCTTGGCGCGAGCCTCACCCTCAGCTTTCTTGATCGCGGCCTGCGCGGCAAACTCGGCAATCGAAACGCTGCGTTCCGCATCGACAACGCGAGCCTGCGTATCGGCCACAGCCTTCGCCTGCTCAAGGCCCTTACGGGTAACCTCGGCCTCCTCCTGCGTCTGGTAGGTGATCTTCTCCTGTTCTGCGATCTTCCGATCGGTCAGCGTCTTCATCAGGTCGTCCGGCGGAACGATATCGCCGATCAGCGTGTCGATGGCATTGACGTTGTACTCGTTCAACGCGGCCTGAATAGAAGCCTTCGCCTCATTCTGCCGTTCGATGCGCTGGTTGAGGAACTGGATTACGTCCGACTTCTGCGCCGCATTGCGGAAGTAGTTGCCGATCGTGGGCTCCAGCACCTGCGTTACAAGGTTCCGCATCGTTCCAAACCGCGAGATCACCTTCGGGGCATCGTTGCGCGGAATGTGGATGATCTGGCTGACATCGAGATTGAAGCGGAATCCATCGGACGAACGCACCGTGATAGTCGAAAGGTTCGAGTCGAGCTTATGCGCCTCGCTCTTGCCGGTCGCCCAGTTCAGAACGATGTTGGCCGTGGGAACCATCTCGACCTTGTGGGTGTAGGGGTTGATGGCGTACATGCCGGGGTCAAGCGGATCGACCCAGACGCCCTTCTGCCCCTTCTTCACAAGATTGCCATGCTTGAAGTGCTCGCCGGTCTGGTCTTCACCCTCTTCGCCAACGAAGGAGATAACGACGCCGACAGAAGCAATCGGAACCTCGGTCATCGGCTTGATCTCTACCGTCGCAAAGCGCGGGTTGATGAAGTAGCGGCCCGACTTCAGCACCTGCTCCTGCAAGCCCTTGTGCCCACCGTCGCGGATGAAGGCTTCGCCATCCTGAAAGCTGTTGTGCGACAGCACCTCCGCACCGGCAATCTCTCCTGTGCGAAGAGGAGCGCCGTCCTTCGTGGTCACGATACCGATCTGGTTATCCGGAATGTCGAGCGCCTCCTCCTGCGAGACGTCGAACAGGTCCGTGTTGATGCGGTAGGTACCCTGCGGGATGATGCCGATCTGCTGACCGCGCTGGCCTCCGTTCTCAAGAAACTGGCGGGCGTTCTGAAACAGGTTGCTCTCGACGTTCTGCGCGAGAATGCGTCCGGGCGTAATCGCATGTCCGTCACGCGCGGAGACGGTGCCGATCTGTCCGCGCTCGATGGTCACGAACGGCACCATCTTGATGGAGTACTGCCAGTACCACAGACCGAAGTGAACGCCGGGCGGCAACGTGTCTGCCTGGACACCGGCTTCGCCATGCAGAGCGATGATGGAGCCATCGGGGAGTGTACGGTTTTGGGAAAGTAGCGACCATTTTTTGTTGACGATGCCTACGCGGTCTTTGGAGACAAAGACGACGCCAAAGAACTGAGCAACGCTGTTAGGAGAAAGAAAAACAATGATAGCCAGAACAACGGCTACTACGAGAAGAACGATCGTGAGGGCTTGCAATGGAGTCTCCTGCGCGCTTTCGGACGCGCTGTTGCGTTTTGCCGGCGAAGAGGCAGGCACGCGCCAACCCCTTTCCCGTCCGGCAGGTAAAGGTGATATTGAACTGTCAGTTCGGGTGGACCTCCTTCAGGGGGAGGCCATCAGGACAGCAACGGAAACGGGACAACTTAAGAGGTCTACAACCCTCTTCCGTTCCGGTCGCATTTCGGTCAAGCTTCATAGCTTTCACCGGCACGGTCCTGAGCCAGGTGGCGGATCAGAACACGTGTCGCACTTTATATATGCAAATTGAATACCAATCGTCTTCGCAGAAAACAGAGCTAAAAATAGAACCGGCCGGAGCCTCGTGAGGCGTCCGACCGGTTTGCTGACTGCGTGTTCTCTTATTACAGTGATCAGTTCTGCGGAGGGTTGGAAGTTCCAGTCGCAGGAGCAGGAGGTGCGGGAGCAGGAGTCGTGTCCGCGTCCGGGCTCTGCTGCTGCACGCCGATAGCGTCGCCGGAGACAACCAGCTGCACGCGACGATTCAGGGCGCGCCCCTGCGCTGTGCTGTTGTCGGCGACCGGCTTGGTCATACCGTAGCCCGTGGCGACGATGTTGTCCGTCTGAACTCCCTGCGTCACCAGAAAGTCGCGAACGGCACCGGCACGGTTCTCCGAGAGCTTCTGGTTGAACTCGGCGCTACCAACGCTGTCGGTGTATCCCTCAACCTGTAGCTTGAGGCCGGGATACGCCTGCAGAATGCCGGAGACCTTGGCGAGGCTGATCTTCGTGTCGGGCTTCAGCGTGTACTTGCCAGTGTCAAAAAGGACATCCGACATATTCACAATCAGGCCGCGGGCCGTCTCGCTGGTAGCCAGCACACTGTTGAGCTGCGAGCGCAGGCGCTCACGAGCCTCCTGGGCCTGGTTGGCATTCTTGCTGGCCGCAGCAGCCTGAGCCTGCGCCCTGGCGGCGGCGGCTTCAGCGCGAGCGCGGTTTGCGTCGGCCTCAGCCTGCGCGGCACGGGCTCGCTCGGCCTCAATCGCCGACTGCTGCGCCTGCGTCTGGGCCTGCTGGCGAGCAAGCTCTGCATCGCGCTGACGCTCAGCGGCCTGCTTGCGAAGCGTTACCAGACGGGCATCTTCAGAACGCTGCACGGCCTGACGAGCATAGGTAATGCCCATCTTCGTGTCGCGTTTTTTTCCTGAAAGAATGTCGGTCGCGTTCTTCAGATCGAGTGTCGCCTCGCCATAGATATCGGAGGCGTACTTGTCTGCCCCGGCCTGCTGGGCGATGCGGAGCGCGTTGTTCGCCTGGTACAGCTCAAGCGGCATCTTCTCGTCGCGGGTGATGGGGTTGGCGACGCTGTCCGCGCCCCCGGTTTCAGCATAGGTTCCGCGCGGAAGCAGCATGTAGTGCGCGTTAACTTTTTCAAGAACGCCGTTGGTCTTGTCCTGAATGATCTGGTTTTCGAGCACGACGACATCGCTCGGCTGCGTCACGGAAAAGTACGGTTCAGCAGTAACCACCAAGCCGAAGGATTGCAGCGCGGTCGTTACGGTGATGTCGTTCTTGTTGCTCGAGGGCAGAATCTCGCCGAGATTGTTGGGGCGGCCATCGGGCGTGATCGCCCACAGAACATAGGTTAGATACTCTCGGCCAAAGCCATTCGCAGGAGTCAGTCCCTGAAAGCGGGCCTCGATGGTGATGCCTCCGCGCTCGCTCGTGACCTTCGCCTCGCCTTTGGCTTCGGGAAGAAGAGGTGTTCCCTTGAAGGCGATCTTCGTCGAGCCGCTGCGGTGCAGGTAGTTCACCGCGTCGAGGTCGCGCTGCACGACCTTCACACGATACAGATAGACGCCTTCCGACTCCTTGGTGATCTTGTTGTCGTCCGAGGGAGCCTGAACCTGCGACATCGGGTTGGGTTCCTGGGCGATGAGCCCCGCAGCAGTAAACGGCGTAACGCTGAGCAGCAATCCGGCAAGAACCCGGTGGCCTGTCTTGAGCATGAACCTTCTCCTTCGTGCGAGCAGGCCTGTAATTATGAACGGCTTAAGCCTGCCCCTCCTCTGTGCGATGCTCCGGGAGAAGAAAAAGTAGTCTGCGCCGCAGCGTCCATGCGTAGAAATGCTTTCTCTTCAATGACAAAGGAGTGGATCTCACCCCGGAGTCCGGGGTCAGATCCACTCCCTTTTTCTGACGCACTCCTTAATTAAGCAGAGTGCTGGGCCGGGTTCTGGTGCGGATGCGCATTGGTGCGATGAACAAAGTGATACGGGGGCCAGGGACCGGAAAGCTGCATCTGGCACTCCTTCATCTGCTGCATCGCCGAGGTGTACTTGTTCTGGTACCGTTCGATCGTCTTGTTGTCGATCAGGTGAGCGATATCGAGCAGCATCTTGCCCGATTCCATGCGGCGGCAGGTGATCTCCTCCGCAAGAGGAAGGAACATGCGATGCATCTGCACCGAAAGCGCCCTCGCCTTGGACTGGCGCTCGCGCTGACGGCTGGCGCTCTCGCGCAGGCTAGTAAGGTACTGCTGGCCCACCGTCATATCGCGCTGCGTAGTTCCGGGGCAGATGTCATCGACCAGAACCTTGAGGTGCATCTCGGCCTTGCCGCGAAGACGCTCGACGTTGGCCAGGAAGTGACGTTGATTGGAGCGGACGGAGCGACGCAGAGAGTCGTCGTCCTCAAAGGAAGTCCCGAAACGAAAGGGCAGAACGGTAGAGTGTTTGAAGCAGTCCGCGATAACGCGGGCGTGGTCCTTCTGTGCCTGCTGATCCATCCGAGCGCTGTCTTCCGGGGTATGTTCGGAGACAACGACCGCAAGATCGCTGGCAGGAAAGAGAAAAGTCTGATTACCAAACAAACCCGCGACCCCGGTCAGGGGCATTGGGCGACGATGCCGGCAAAGCTCCGGAAAAGCCTGTCTTTCTGCTATGCAATAGGCGTACCATGCCATCGTTTTAACCTTCCCATGCGCCCCGGCAAACATGCGCACGCCTGCCTTAGGGCCGTTTGGATATGTAACTCATGCTGAAACGAAAGGGTCCGGACAAATAACTTATTTACAACACTTTCAGACTCAAAGAGTGCGCGATAAGCGCGCAATTTCCCTAAGCCGAAACGGATACTAAGCCGATGCGACAACGATTGGCAAGAGTCTCAGAGAAAAAAATGCGCCCGCAGCGGCACAAAAATCATCACAACCGGTGACCTGGCAGCACTTTCACCTATATTTCGCCTGCGAAAGGAACCAATGAGGAATTCCGTACTGAGGGTTTCGGCCTGACAACTTTACTCGGAGAACCTGTGTCTAACGAGGAAGTTGGACCAAAACCAAAATCATTCAGGAACCAATGAGAATTAATCGGAATACTCTCCCCCTTCTGCGAGGCCGCTGGAATTTCGTTCGCACCTTTGTGGCAGCTGGACTGGCTGCCGCCCTGTTCGCCCCAGCGGTCCGGGCGCAGGACAAGCCCGCTCCTGACGTCGTCGTCTTCAAAAACGGCGACCAGTTAACCGGTACGCTCGAACGCGGCGCCGGTGACAGCATCGTCTTCAAAAGCGACGCGGTCGGAGAGGTCACCATCCCGATGGACAAGGTAAAGGAGCTTCGCTCGGGCAGTTCCTTCGTCGTGCTGAAGAAGGACGAGAAGATCACCAGCACCCCCAAGGAGCCGGTTCATCTCGCAGTCGAAGATGGAGCCGTCAAGGAATCCAGCTCGAACGGAGCCACCCAGACCGTCGCCAGCAAGGATGTGGCTTACATCGTCGATGGTGCGACCTATAACAAGGAGCTGAACGGGCATCCCGGCTTCTTCAAGGGGTGGGATGGCTCGGCGACGGGCGGCATCACGATTTTGCAGTCGACCTCGTATGGACAGACCTACACGGCGGGACTTTCGCTCATCCGGGCGATTCCCACGGTGGCGTATCTTCCTCCCCGCAGCCGCACCACCTTCAACCTGCTTGAGACCTACGGCAAGCTGACCCAGCCGACCGTTCCTCAGACGAATCCCGCAACCCCCGATGCGGTGGCGAAGACCAACATCTTCCACACCGACTTCGAGCACGACAAGTACTTCAGCTCGCAGTTCTACATGCTGGGCAACCTGATGTTCGACCACAACTACTCCCAGGGTTTGAACTTCCAGCAGATCTACGGCGTCGGAGCCGGTTACACGGTCTTCAGCAACCCCGTCCACCAGCTCGATGTAAAGGCCGACGTTCACTATGAGCGCCAGAACTTCATCCAGTACGACGATCCCACCCTCCTCTCCACACCGAATCAGGACCTGATCGGTTCGACCTTCGCCGAAAACTACCGCCGCCTTCTGCCGGGCAAGATCGCGCTGACCGAGAGCGGCACCTTCATCCAGTCGTGGAACAACACCGACGCGTGGTCGGCGATCGGAGGCCTCGGTCTGGCTCTGCCGGTCTACCACCGCCTCAGCCTGAGCGTGAACTTCCTCGACAACTACCTGAACAACCCGCCCATCGGCTACAAGAAGAACAGCCTGCAGTACGTAACCGGCGTGACCTACACATTCCACTAAACCGCGGCGCAAACCGCAAAAGCTGGCCGGAGAATCTTCTCCGGCCAGCTTTTTTATGTCTGCCCTGTTCGCTTTATTTTCCGTTCAGAATGTTCCTGACCGGATCCGGCAGATCCTGGTCGGCGTTCTTCAGCAGCACGGCAACCTGCCACATCTCCGTGTCCGAAAGCGCGCCCTTGTAAGCTGGCATCCCGGTCAGCCGGATTCCGTTGGCGATCTTCCAGTAGGTCACTCCCGCATCGTCGTCGCTCACCCCCACAACACCGCGGCGTCCATGCTTCTTCCAGAGCGGGGGAGCCGGAGGAAACATATTGTGCGCGAAGGAAGCATCGTGACTGGGAGTACCGTGGCAGGCGGCGCACTGCACGCGGTAGACGCGGGCTCCCCCTTCAAAGGCGTCCTCGCTCGGGCCAAAGGGAGGCTCCTTCTTCTCGCGGGCGATGCGCTGATGCAGCGGAACCCGCACCAGCTGCTTCTCAAACGGCAGGGCCGCATCGCTGACCGCGACCGGAAGATCGCCGAAGTAAAGCCAGGCGTAACCAGCGGCCAGAACTGCCGCCACGCCGAGAAGAAATCCCAAAAGGAGCTTGCCGAAGCCTCCGCCGCCCTTCTTTGCCATAAAATCCCGTACCTTTCAGGGGGAATTTGCAAGGGAAACACCGCTTCCCTCCCGCCGTCGCTCCCGCAGATGTTCTAATAAGAGTTGGCCCGCGGCGAGAGGCGGCGCGCCCTCAGGTTCCACCATAGCAAGAGCCAGCTCGTGCAGGAGTAATCGTTGATGTTCGGTTTCAGGTTTAGTGTGAAGTACGCGGCAGCCGCGCTGGCAGCCGTCCTCGTTACCAGCGGCGCGGTCACCGCGCAGGCCCAGTTTCTGCCCCATCCGAGGCGCGAGACGAATGCCAATCGCAGGGCGCGCATCGAGCGCACCATTCAGGACACCTACTCCCACAAGTGGGAGATTGGCGGCGGTGGCGGCTATCTGCGCTTCCGCTCTGGAGACCTGCTGCTGAAGAACAACGAGGTCACGTTCTGGCTCTCGGGAACCCGCTACTTCAACCAGAAGTTCGGAGTCGTCGGCCAGGTGGGCGGAGCCTACGGCAACGCCAAGGTCGGCAACACCGAGTTCAACATTCCGAACCCTCAGATCTCGCAGTACACCTTCATGGGCGGACCGACCTACCGGGTCTACTCGCAGGTGAAGACCTCGATCAGCGTCTTCGGCATGGCTGGCGCGGCTGTCGGCAAGTTCGACAGCGGATCGAAGGGAATCCCTGCAGCCGATCTTGGTCTGTGGGATTCGTCGACACGCGCGGCCTTCTCGGTGGGCGCGAACATCGACTACAACTTCTACCCGAACCTCGCTGTCCGGCTCACCCCGCACTACCTCGGAACGACCTGGGGCGGCAGCGTGCAGAACAATATCGGCGCGAACCTCGGAATTATCTACCGCTTCGGACGCATCAAGTAGACCGCACCGCAATCTGAATCAACCGACCGAACCCCGGCGTCAGGAAACTTTGACGTGGGGTTCGGTCATGTTTTTGGGATCGAGAATCTCGGCGATCTGCTCCTCGCTGAGAAGCTGCTTCTCGCGGGCGAGATCGACGATGGAGCGGTTGGTCGCCACGGACTCCTTCACCAGCTCCGCAGCCTTGCGGTAGCCGATGTAGGGGTTGAGTGCGGTGGCAAGCGCGATCGTGCTCGAAGCATAGAAGGCGTTGCGCTCTCGATTCGCCGTGATGCCACGGACGCAGCGGTGGTCCATCTCGCGCAGAGTATTGGTCAGGATGGTAATCGACTGCAGCGTGGCGTGCGCCATCGCGGGCATCATCACGTTCAGCTCAAGCTGGCCCGCCTGCACGGCCATCGCGGTCGCGGCGTCGTTGCCGATCACCTGGAAGGAGACCATCGCGGCCAGCTCCGGCAGAACGGGGTTGACCTTGCCCGGCATGATGCTCGAACCGGGTTGCAGGCTGGGAAGATGAATCTCGTTGAAGCCCGTGTTCGGCCCGGAGGAGAGCAGACGAAGGTCGTTCGAGATGCGGATGACCTCGAGCGCGAGCGCCCGCAGAGCGCCTGAGATATCGGCCATCGGTGCGCAGGACTGCATCGCATAGCGCAGGTCGTAAGCGGGATGCAGCTCAAGCTTCGCGATGTGCGCCAGCCTGGCCACAGCCTTCTCGCGGTACTCGGGATGCGTGTTGAGGCCGGTCCCGACGGCCGAGCCCCCCAATCCAAGCGAGTGCAGCGTGACGGCGTTGCGGCGAATAGCCGCCGATGCTTCCTTCACCGCGACGGAGTACGCGTTGAACTCCTGCCCGAGCGTGATGGGGACGGCATCCTGCATGTGCGTGCGCCCGGCCTTGAGGATGTCCTTGAACTCCGCCGCCTTCTCCGCGAAGCCCGCAGCCATCGAATCGAGCACGGGATACAGCTCTTCGAGCGCAAGCAGTGCGCTCAGGCGCATCGCCGTGGGGAAGACATCGTTGGTCGATTGCCCATAGTTCACATGGTCGTTCGGATGAACTTTTTTGTAGCTTCCCAGCGACTCGCCGAGAATCTGGTTGGCTCGATTGGCGAGCACCTCGTTGGTGTTCATGTGCAGACTGACACCCGCTCCCGCCTGGAAGACATCGACGACGAAGTGCTCGTGATGCTGTCCGTCGAGCACCTCCTGCGCGGCCTGCGCGATGGCCTTGCCCTGCTCTGCGGTGATGAGGCCAAGCTCGGTGTTGGCCTCAGCGGCAGCCAGCTTGATCATCACCAGAGCGCGGATAAGGAAGGGGCTGGCCTTCAAACCGCTGATGGGAAAGTTTTCCACCGCGCGCGAGGTCTGGGCTCCGTAAAGAGCATTGGCAGGAACCTCGACAGCGCCGAGAGAGTCGGTTTCGGTACGGATATCGGACATCTTCACACCTCTTCTTTATTTAGATGTATGCGGTATGCGGACAGAATGAGACAACCGTATGTTGGACATCCTAGAATGAGCGCATCGTCGTGGATATTACGAACGGAATATTCCGGACGAATATCGAAACAGAGCTCCCAAGGAAACATCGCATTCATGGCCACGATCAAGCAAGCCGACTTCATCCAGTCTGTCGCCGACGCGCTGCAGTACATCAGCTATTACCACCCGGAAGACTTCATCACCAACCTGACCCGCGCCTATGAGCTCGAAGAGGCACCCGCGGCCAAGGACGCGATGGCGCAGATCCTCATCAACTCGCGCATGTGCGCCGAGGGCCACCGCCCTGTCTGCCAGGACACCGGCATCGTCACCGCCTTCCTGAAGATCGGCATGGAGACCAAGTGGGACAACGACGGCAACCCTCTGATGACCGTGCAGAAGATGGTCGATGAGGGCGTGCGACGCGCCTATCTCCTGCCCGACAACAAGCTGCGCGCCAGCATCCTGGCCGACCCGGCGTTTTCGCGCAAGAACACCGGCGACAACACCCCCGCGGTCGTCGCGGTCGAGATGGTCGAGGGCGGAGAGGTGGACGTGACCGTCGCGGCCAAGGGCGGCGGCTCTGAGGCCAAGAGCAAGTTCGCCATGCTGAACCCTTCGGACTCCATCGTCGAGTGGGTGCTGAAGACCGTTCCCACGATGGGCGCGGGATGGTGCCCGCCGGGAATGCTCGGCATCGGCATCGGAGGCACGGCCGAGAAGGCAATGGCGATGGCGAAGGAATCTCTGATGGACCCCATCGACATGCAGGAGCTGAAGGCGCGCGGCCCGAAGAACAAGATCGAAGAGCTGCGCATCGAGCTGTACGAGAAGATCAACCAGCTCGGCATTGGAGCGCAGGGCTTGGGCGGCCTGACCACCGTGCTCGATATCAAGATTCAGGACTACCCGACGCACGCGGCGAACCTGCCGATTGCGATGATCCCGAACTGCGCGGCGACGCGACACGTGCACATCCACCTGGATGGTTCGGGGCCGGTGGCTCTGGAGCCGCCGGCGCTGGAGAAGTGGCCGAAGCTGACCTATGACACCTCGAACGCGCGGCGCGTGAACCTGGACACGATCACCCACGACGAGGTGAAGTCGTGGAAGCCGGGCGAGGTGCTGCTGCTGAACGGCAAGCTGCTGACCGGGCGCGACGCAGCACACAAGCGCATGGTCGATATGCTGAACCGCGGCGAGAAGCTGCCGGTGGACTTCAAGAACCGCTTCATTTACTACGTCGGGCCGGTCGATGCGGTGCGCGACGAGGCCGTGGGACCGGCAGGACCGACGACGGCGACCCGCATGGACAAGTTCACCCGCCAGATGCTGGCCGAGACCGGCCTCGTGGGCATGGTGGGCAAGGCCGAGCGCGGTCCGGCGGCCATTGAGGCCATCCGCGAGTTCGAGGCGGTCTACCTGATGGCTGTCGGAGGCGCGGCGTACCTCGTCTCGAAGGCGATCCGCAGCTCGAATCTGCTGGCCTTCGGCGATCTCGGCATGGAGGCGATCTACGAGTTCGACGTGGTGGATATGCCGGTGACGGTCGCGGTCGACTCGAAGGGTGTGAGCGTCCACCAGACCGGACCGGCAGAGTGGAAAGCCCGCATCGCCAGTCATCTGGGAGGGGTTCCGATCCTCCAGTAAAACCTCACAGAACAACAAGGGGGATGCTCATTGCATCCCCTTCGTTATTTAACGAACCTTGCCTGCCGCGTTCGCGAAGACCACGTTCGACAGCACGGCGGTATCGACCGTCGCGGGAAGGTGCGAGACAAAGCCGATGCCCACGTAAAACGGAGCGTCGAAGTGCAGCTGAATGGGCGGTCCGAACTGGTGCATCGGCTCGCCGTCGAGCGAGACGTACAGCGCAATATCATCTCCATGCTTTTCGATGCCGATGCGCTTGGCGACGATGGTCACGAGCGAGTCGGGCGTGGCTCCGCCGGGGCGTCCGCGTCCGGCGATGCGGAACTCCATGTCGGTCATGCGGGTGTTCTTCACCGCGCGCTGGGCGAGATGCACCATGCCAAGACCGTGCAGCGCGACGACGGCCTCCTTCGCATCATCGTCGAGGCTCTGGCGGATGACGAGGACGGCCTTGCGGTCTCCGTAACCGTTGGGGTCGGGATAGGCGATGTCGGCTGCGAGCGAGACGTCTCCCGAGACCTTCTTCCAGAGGAAGCGGAACTCGTCGCGGTTATACCAGATGTTGTATCCGGCGGAGTGGATGGTGTACTGCTTCTTCGCCGCATCGTAGCTGGCCGAGCCGGGAACGACCGCCGAGCCCACGTCGGACTGCCCCTCGAAGATACCGATGGGCGTGTTGAAGTCACGGCTGGGGCGGTGAAAGTCCGCCGGAGGTGCGACCTGCTTATGCGTAGGCGAGCCGGGCAGCGCCCAGTCGGGAACCTCGGGGGCCTGCTGCGCATGCAGAGTTGCCGAGACGGCGATAAGTACAATAGCTAGGGCTGTTTTCATGGCAGGAGAACTTTAGCAGAATTGACTCCCCAGCATGAACGAGGAGACTTCGCCGTTTAACCTGAAACTACAAGGATTAGCCGATGCGCGAAGGGTGCTCCGGCGACGATGGCTGCGAAGCTCCGGCCTTGCGGCTGAGCACCACGCGGCTGCGCTGCGTCTCCGAGGCGCGGTCGATCTTCTTCCAGAAGGCCACGAAGTAATCCACTGCCGAGATGATCGAAACCATCGTCATCCAGTAGATCGACGTCAGCGCGATAAAGCGCACCGCGATCACAAAGCCGCCATGAAAGCTCGGGAACCAGAGCCAGTAGTCCCAACGGTGCGCGAGAATCGCCGCTACCACCGAGACGATCTGGATGACCGTCTTCAGCTTGCCGATCTCGCTCGCCGGAATGGTGAACCCCTCGGTCGCGGCGATCGACCGCAGACCGGAGACCAGAAATTCGCGCCCGATCACGACCACGGCGATCCACGGTGGGACGATGCGCGGGTTGTAAGCCACCAGCACGATGTAGGCCGCCGAAACCAGGAGCTTGTCGGCCAGCGGGTCGAGCAGCATCCCCATCGTGGTGATCTGGCCACGGCGGCGGGCCAGGTAGCCGTCCACGCCGTCGGTAATCGAAGCCATGATGAAGATGATGGAGGCGATGATCTCCTGCTCGCCGCCGCGCAGGCCGGTGTGGCCGTGCCCCTGTAGGGGGAAGACGGGCGAGAGTATCCAGATGAGCAGCGGAATGCATGCAATACGGCTCATCGTGATGGAGTTCGGCAGGTTCATCGCTCGGTGGCTCGGGCGGGGCGGCGGAAACCGCTCCGGCTGGGTCGATGAGTTCATTCTGCCACACTGGAGGGGGCCTCTGGTGTGACGGGGAAGCCACAGTTTTCGCCTTCCTCTTCGGCTAACTTTTCCACTAGGGCCGGTTGGCCGCCTTTCCGCTGCGGCGACGGCCTTGCGGAACTCGGCCACAGCCGGAACTGAATGAGGACGAAGGGCATCCGGAAGAGCGGCTGGGCGGAGGCGGATTCCCATTTTCATCTCGTGCTGCGGAGAAATTTTACGCCTCTGTCTGTTTCTCGGACACCACTGGCCGATAAGTGACTCGACTATGTCGATTCGCGCGATCATTACGGCCATCCTGAAGGTATCCGCGGCGCTGCTGATTACAGCCGCCGCACTGGCGAGCACGCAGGTTCCGACCACGGTGGCCCTGCAGGTTTCGACGCCGACGACCGTCTTTTACGGCGACTCGATCAGCGGGGTGGCCCAGGTGACGGCGAGTGACGGCTCGAACGTAACGGGCAACGTCATCTTCTTCGACGGATCGACGAGCTTCTGCACCCTGCCTCTGACCGACGGAGCCACCTGCCCAGAGGGGACCGACCGAGGATTCTCCGCAGGAACGCACGTATTTACGGCGGTCTACTCCGGCGACACGACGCACGCGGGGGCGACCTCGAACGCCGTCACCGTCACGGTGAACCAGGACACGACCACGACCTCTCTGGCCGGTTCTGCGAGTCCGGTGGCCGCGGGAGCGCAAGTGATCTACACCGCAGTCGTCGCGGGAGCGCACGGTCCCGTGGTCGGCTCCGTGAACTTTTTCGATGGAACGGAGCAGATGGGATCGGCGGCGATGAACTCCAGCGGCACGGCGACGCTTTCGGCCCTGATGCTCAGCCCCGGAAGCCATGCGATTACGGCGGTGTATCCGGGAAATGCGAACTCAGCAGGTTCGACCAGCGCGGCAGTCCACGTGGAGGTGCAGGGGACGCTGGCCGCGACCACGACGACGCTTTCGGCCAGCGCGAGCTCCGTCACGGCGGGCCAGAGTGTGACCTTCACCGTGAAAGTCGTTGCAGCCAGCGGAGCGCAGGCTGCTCCGGCAGGCATGGTCACCTTCGCTGAGGCAGGGGCGACGTTGGGGTCGGCCACCGTCAGCGGGGGGATGGCTGCATGGAGCACCTCCGCGCTCACGCCGGGGAGCCACAGCATCGCGGCCTACTATGGTGGCGATGCGTGGACAGCGGGAAGCGCTTCGACCCCGTTGACCGTAGTGGTGAACGAGCCGGAGCAGATTCCACCGGGAATGACGCTCGGAGCGACACAGGTGACGGTTGCGGTAGGCAGTACGGCGAGTATTCCGGTCACGATCACCTCCGGGAGCAGTCAGGCAAGGGGCGTGAGCGTAAGCCTGAGCTGCGCGGGGCTTCCTCCGGGGGCCTCGTGCTCGTACGTGACGGGCGCGGCGGTAACGAATGGAGCGACCGCCACGCTGCGGATCAGCACCTCTGCCCCTCGAAGCTGCGCGGCGGCTTCTTCCGATACAAAGACTCCGGCTGGAGCAGCGATTCTATTGCTGTTTCTTCTGCCGTGGAGACGACGTGCGATGAAGGGCTTGTTGGTGCTCCTCTGCGCGGCCCTGGCCACGGGAGCCATGACCGGATGCGGGGCGGGAAACTGCGCGGACCTTGGAACTCCTCCGGGGACCTACACGGTCACGGTCTCCGGAAGCACTGGCGGAGCGCAGCTCTCGCAGAAGCTACAGATGGTGGTCACGCAGTAGACTTCGCTCAGGCGTAGATGCCGCGCTGGCGCGTCGTGTACGCCACGCGGTCGATGGCCAGCATGTAGGCCGCGATGCGGTTGTTGACGCTGTGGTTCCGCGCATAGGCCACGACATCGCGGAAGCTCTCGGTCATGATGTGGTCGAGCCGCTGGTTGACCTCGGCCTCGGTCCAGAAGTAGCCCATGCGGTCCTGCACCCACTCGAAGTAACTGGTGGTCACGCCTCCCGCATTGGCGAGGATGTCTGGAATGACGAAGACCTTCTTGTCAGCGAGGATGTCATCGGCGATGGGAGTGGTCGGGCCGTTGGCTCCCTCGCAGAGGATCTTGCAGTGCAGCTTCGCCGCGTTGCGGCTGGTGATGACGTTTTCGGTCGCCGCGGGAAGAAGGATCTCGCACTCGCGGGTCATCAGCTCATCGCTCTCGACGGCTTCGGCTCCGGCAAAGCTCGTGATGGTGCGGGCCTGTTTGCGATGCTCGATCAGCGCGGGGATGTCGATGCCCTTCGGGTTGTAGAGGCCGCCATCGTACTCGGCGATGCCGATGATGGTGTAGCCCTTCTCCGCCAGCAGGCGCGCGGCGTTCGAGCCGACGTTGCCGAAGCCCTGCACGATGACGCGGCATCCTTCGACGGGCATCTCCAGCGTCTTCAGGGCCTCGTCGCAGACTACCGAAAGCCCGCGCCCGGTGGCGGCGGTTCGTCCACGCGAGCCTCCGAGGTTCACAGGCTTGCCCGTGACGACCGCGTTGACGGTCTGGCGCATGTGCATCGAGTAGGTATCCATGATCCACGCCATCGTCTGCTCGTCGGTACCCATGTCGGGCGCGGGAACGTCCTTCTCCGGGCCAAGGAACTCGATCAGCTCGGCGGTGTAGCGGCGGGTGATGCGCTCCAGCTCGCCGTGCGAAAGTTTCTTCGGGTCGCAGATGACCCCGCCCTTGGCCCCTCCGAAGGGGATATTCACGACAGCACACTTCCACGTCATCCACGAGGCCAGCGCGCGCACCTCGTCGAGCGAGACGTCGGGGGCGTAGCGGATGCCTCCCTTGCCGGGGCCGCGTGCGGCGGAGTGCTGGACGCGATAGCCAGTGAAGACCTCGATCGAGCCATCATCCATATGGACCGGGAAATGAACGATGATCTCGCGGGAGGGCTGTCGGAGAACCTTCCAGATTCCCTGGTCGAGGTTGAGCTTCTTCGCGGCAAAGTCGAAGCGCGCCGCCTGCGCCTCCCAGGGGTTTGTCTCCTGCTCGATGCTCAGCGTCTGCATGGTGACTTCCTTCTGCTCGGTTGCCGGTATCAGCGATTCTTCCGCCATCGTTTTGTCCTCGCGTAAAAGCCGCATGTACAGCCCGTGATAAAACCTGCTGAAGTATAGGACTCCCCGGAGGTGCCAGCAATACGACGAAGGCGGCTGGCGAACCACGCCCGCTACGACCGGGGCAAACCGCAGGACGGGGCCGCGCACGGGTATGATGGAGGCAGTCATGCCAGTCTCCGCTACGAATTCCCTGCCCTCGGAACGAGAGTTTCTGCGGCTCAGCCGCTCGCATACGCTGGTGCCTGTCTACCGCACCGTGGCCGCCGATCTTGAAACGCCGGTTTCGGCGTTCCTGCGCATCGCCGCCGAGGAGCCCGAGGCTTTCCTGCTGGAGTCGGTCGAGGGCGGCGAGCACGTGGGGCGCTACACCTTCATCGGCATCGAGCCGTACAAGAAGATGGTCGCCCGCGGAACCGAGATCACCGCGCGCGAGGGAAAGCGCGAGCGGAAGTTTTCAGGCGATATCTTTGAAGAGCTGAAGCGCGCCCTGAACGGCCACAAGCCTGCGAAGCTGGCCGGGCTTCCTCCGTTTACCGCCGGAGCCGTAGGCTTCTTTGCCTACGATGTCGTCCGCCAGATCGAAAACCTTCCCGCGACCGCGAAGGATGAGCTTGGCGTTCCCGACGCCTGCCTGATGTTCTTCGACCAGGTGCTGGCCTTCGACCACGTCAAAAAAGAGATTCACCTGATGGTGACCACCGACCTTGCGCGCGAGAAGCGCGAGGGAGCTTATGCGCGAGCGGTCCGCAGGCTGAACAAGCTGGAGAAGCGGCTCTCGAGCGCGCTGCCCGCTCTGCGGAAGAAGAAGCCCGCGGGCAAGCTGAAGCTGACGCCTCGCACCTCGAAGGCCGCCTTCCTCAAGGCTGTCTCCAAGACAAAGGAGTACGTCGCGGCAGGCGACGTCTTCCAGTGCGTTCTGTCGCAGCGGTTCGACTGCGAGCCGGGCGTGGACGCCTTCGAGATCTATCGCGCCCTGCGCATCGTGAACCCCTCGCCGTACATGTACTTCCTGCGCTTCGGCCTCGAAGACGGCTCGACGAAGAAGAAGCCCGTCTCGCACCACATCGTCGGCTCGTCGCCAGAGCTTCTGGTGCGCGTCCACGGGCGCGAGGTGGAGTACCGCCCCATCGCCGGAACGCGTCCGCGCAGCGCCGACGAAGCCGAGGACCGCAGGATCGAGGCCGAGCTTCGCGACGACGAGAAGGAGCGCGCCGAGCACATCATGCTGGTCGATCTGGGCCGCAACGACGTCGGCCGCGTCAGCGAGTTCGGCTCGGTGAAGGTGAAGGACCTGATGTTCGTCGAGCGGTACAGCCACGTGATGCACCTCGTCAGCAAGCTCGAAGGCAAGCTGCGCGAAGGGCTGGAGCCGATCGACGCCTTCCGCGCCTGCTTCCCCGCCGGAACCCTGAGTGGAGCCCCGAAGGTTCGCGCCATGGAGATCATCGAGGAGCTGGAGCCTGCCCGCCGCGGCGTCTACGGCGGCAGCATCCTGTACGCGGACTTCAGCGGCAACCTCGACTCCTGCATCGCCATCCGCACCCTCTACATGAACGGCACGCACGGTCACATTCAGGCAGGCGCGGGCATTGTGGCCGACTCGGTGCCGGAGAAAGAGTTCGAGGAGTGCCGCAACAAGGCGCAGGCCGTGGTTCGGGCCATCGAAAAGGCAAGGGCATAGCTTAGCCTCCTCGAACGACCGTTCCATCCGGGCAATAGGCCATCGAAAAAGCGCGGGCGTAGAATCGTAAGAGTCATGGTCTTCGTCCTCGATAATTACGACTCCTTTACCTACAACCTGGTGCAGTACATGGGCGAGCTGGGCGCCGAGATGATCGTCCGCCGCAATGATGAGCTGACTCCCGAAGAGGTCGAGGCGCTCGCACCGGACCGTATCCTGATCTCGCCCGGACCGTGTACGCCGCAGGAGGCGGGCATCAGCATCGATCTCATCCGCCACTTCGCACAGGCGGAAAAGCGCGTTCCCATCCTCGGAGTCTGCCTCGGGCACCAGGCTATCGGCGCGGCCTTTGGAGGCGATGTCGTTCGCGCTCCGAAGCTGATGCACGGCAAGACGAGCGAGGTCGAGCACGACGGACGCACGATCTTCCACGGCATCTCCACCCCGATGACCTGCACGCGGTATCACTCGTTGATCGTCAGCCAGAAGGGGCTTCCGGAAGAGCTTGAGATCTCGGCCCGCACCGTAGACAAGCTGACCGGCGAGGAGACCATCATGGGGCTGCGTCACCGCGAGCTTCCCATCGAGGGCGTGCAGTTTCACCCCGAAAGCGTGCTGACCTCGCACGGCAAAGACATCATCGCCAACTTCCTGAAGATGTAGCTCGCCTTCTCATGACGCCCCTTACACGTACAGCCGGAGCACTTGGCCTGATCTTCCTCGGTGTTGCGGCCGGGAGCGGCTTCGCGCAGCAGATTGGCTCCGTCGGCTTGCAGGATGCGACCGTCGCGGGTTCGCTTGAGGTGTCGAATGGTCGTGCTGTGCTCGTGGGAGCCTCCACCGTGACAGCACGCGACCATACCGCTGAGATCGCCCTCGAACGCAGCGGAACGGTCAAGGTCTGCTCCACCAGCGGGCTGCACCTCACCGCGGGCAAGGGAACGGGAACGGCTCCTCTGTTGCTGGCCATCGACCGTGGCGCAATCGAAGTTGCAACCCATGTGACGGCCAACGACGTGGTGATGACGCCTGACCTGCGGTTCGCGATGAAATCCGAGGGAACACTGGACCTGCGCGTGCGCGTCGCCCGCAACGGCGATACCTGTGTGGAGAATCGCGGCGCGAAGGCCCCGGTCCTCGGCGTCACCGACCAGTTCGGCGAGTCGGCCTACGAGGTGCAGGCAGGGCAGCACGTGCTGTTCGAGCACGCCAGCCTGAAAGAGGTCGTCGATAACGAGCACGAGCCATGCGGATGCCCTGCGGCTCCTGTCGTCTCCGTGGCCGATGCCGGGGTGACCGGCGCAAACGCCGCCGCTCCGGGAGGCCAGGTGGCGGCCCAAGCCGCAGCCGAGCAGCATCCCTTCCCTGCGGCTGAAAGCGCCGGGCTGGCTCCCGTGAACACTCCTCCACCGGCTCCTGCGGGAGCGGTGCATGCACAGGTTTCGACCACTATGAGCTTCGGAGGAGAAAGCGGCACGGGCTCCGACGGTTCCGGAGGTGGCGCGTCCGGTGCCACCACAACCGTCCCTCCCGCAAACTCCGCTACTGCCGGAAATGCAGCAAGTGCTGCTGCCACGCAGATACCCTCAACTCCCGCGACGGACAACACATCCGCAGGCCGGGCCGAGGCTCCTCCCCCTCCCCCGACGCCTCCTCCGAGCGATCTGTTTCACTCCCTCGGACGCTTCTTCCATCGGCTCTTCGGAGGCCACTGACGGAGGCGCGGCAACCTCGCTGCGATACAATACCTAAAGGTTCGGATGACCGGACGCCAGGCAGGCGCCTCCGCCGGCCGCACTCTCAGAACAAGCTGAACTTCAACCAGATCAGAGGTTTTTTATGTCGATTCCCGCAACGCAGATGCGCCCGGGCATGATTATCAAGTTCAAGGACGATCTTCACCTCGTCTTCTCGGTAGAGCACCGCACGCCGGGCAATCTCCGCGCCTTCATCCAGGCCAAGCTGCGCAACGTCCGCACCGGCGCGATGTTCGTCGAGCGTTTCCGCTCGCCCGACCCGATCGACCGCGTCATCGTCGACGAGGTCAAGATGGAGTTCCTCTACAACGACGGCGACGACTATTACTTCATGGACATGGAGACCTTCGAGCAGACCAACCTGAAGCGCGAGACGCTGGGCGATGCCGTGGACTTCCTGCTCCCCAACCTGACCATCGCAGTCAGCTTCCATGACGGCAAGGCCGTCGGCATCGAGCTTCCGAACGTCGTCGAGATGACGGTCGTCGAGACGGAGCCGGGCATCAAGTCGGCCACCGCCTCGTCGGTGACCAAGCCCGCCAAGCTCGAGACTGGCTTGGTCGTGCAGGTTCCCCCGTTCATCAACGAGGGCGAGAAGATCCGCGTGGACACCGCCGAAGGCGCGTACATGAGCCGCGCCTAAGACTTCCGTTCCAAAAGAGGCAGAGCGACCGGCTCTGCCTCTTTTGTTTGCCCCCTGTGCGAGAAGTTTGTTTCTTGCGTACACAGATACGCTCTGCGAAACTTAAAGTTCATGGTTCGCTTTTATCTCGTTAAAGGACGCGTGCAGGGCGTAGGATTTCGCTGGTTCGTCCACCGCGAAGCCGCGGAGCTTGGCCTGCGCGGCTGGGTCCGCAACACCGAAAGCGGCCACGTCGAGGTCGTCGCCTCAGGCCCTCCGGAGTCGCTTGCGGAGCTGAAGGCCGCGCTGCAGAAGGGTTCACGCGGCAGTCGCGTGGACGCGGTGTTCGAGGAAGAGCTGGACGAGAGCGAAGACGCGAAGCTCGGACCATTTGTGATTGAAGGAGCCTGGTAAAAAGAATGCCGAATGCAAATCAGATCAACTGCGAGCCTCTGAAGGCGCTCGTCCGCACCGTACCAGACTTCCCCAAACCGGGAATCCTGTTCTACGACATCACGACGCTGCTGAAGGATAAGGCTGGCTTCGCGCAGCTCATCGACGCCTTTGCCTCGTACTACATTGGCAAGGAGATCGACCTTGTGCTGGCCATCGAGGCTCGCGGCTTCATCTTTGGCCCCGCCCTGGCCTATCGCTTGAACGCGGGTTTCGTCCCTGTGCGCAAGCCGAAGAAGCTGCCCGCCCAGACCGCCCGCGTCAGCTATGACCTCGAGTACGGCACCGACTCGCTCGAGATTCACCTCGACGCCATCAAGCCCGGCCAGCGCGTCATCATCGTCGACGACCTGCTGGCGACCGGAGGCACGATGGAAGCGACCATACAACTGGTGCGTCAGTTGGGAGGCGTCGTCGCCGGACTCGCGTTCGCCGTGGAACTGGACTTCCTGAAGGGCCGCGACAAGTTCAAGGAATACGACGTCCTCAGCCTGCTGCACTACGACGAGTAAAAATTCACAAACCTTCTCGATGCAGTAACAAAACTGGAGACTCGTCTCCAGTTTTGTTATATGTGTGTTTCAACTGCGTCTTTCTGCGAGAAAGACGCATCTACCCATAAACCATCCCTTCCACGGAGAAAGAAATGATTGCAACAAATGGTTACGCCGCTCAATCGGCGACGACGCCGATGGCTCCCTTCAGCTACGAGCACCGCGAGCCCGGCGAGACGGACGTCCTGATCGACGTACAGTTCTGCGGCATCTGTCACTCGGACATCCACCAGGCGCGCAACGAGTGGGGCAATTCGCTCTATCCGATGGTCCCCGGCCACGAGGTCATCGGAACGGTCGCGAAGGTGGGATCGAAGGTGACGAAGTTCAAGGTCGGCGACCTGGTCGGCGTTGGTTGCATGGTCGACTCCTGCCGCGAGTGCCTCTCCTGCCGCGAAGGCCTCGAGCAGTACTGCGAGCGCGGACAGACGGTCTTCACCTACAATTCGCGCGACAAGCAGGGCAACCTGACCTTCGGCGGCTACGGCAGCCACCTCGTCGCCGACGAGGCCTTCGTACTCTCGGTTCCGGCCAACCTCGACCCCGCCGCCGCTGCGCCGCTGTTGTGCGCGGGCATCACCACCTACTCGCCCCTGAAGCACTGGAACGTCGGCCCCGGCAAGAAGGTCGGCATCGTCGGTCTCGGCGGACTCGGCCACATGGGCCTGAAGTTCTCGCACGCCTTTGGAGCGACGACGGCCCTGTTCACCACCTCGGCCTCCAAGGTCGAGGACGCGAAGCGCCTCGGCGCCGATGAGGTCATCCTGACGAAGGAAGAGGGCTGGGCTGCAAAGCACGCGGGCACCTTCGACTTCATCCTTGACTGTGTCTCGGCCGAGCACGATATCAACACCTACCTCTCGCTGCTGAAGCGTGACGGCACGCTGTGCCTGGTGGGCGTTCCTGAAAAGCCGCTGGCCACCGCAGCCTTCGCACTGGTCGGAGCCCGGAAGAGCTTCGCCGGTTCGATGATCGGCGGCATCCAGGAGACCCAGGAGATGCTGGACTTCTGCGGCAAACACAACATCGTCTCGGACATTGAGATGACCACCTTCCCACAGGTCAATGAAGCGTGGGAGCGCGTGCTGAAGAGCGACGTGAAGTACCGCTTCGTTCTTGATCTGAAGACCCTGTAAGCCACGGGATAGCTTACAACTCTACAGAACCTCAGGCACGCCATCGGGCTCGGAGACGCGGAGACGCTCTTCGAGCCCGATGAAGTTTTGCGGCGGAACCAACCCTTCATCACGGTCTGCAGGCGATGCGAAGCCTTTGGGCGAATATGCTCAGGCGAAGAGAATCATCAGCGGCGAATCGACCGGAACGCTTCCCGCAGGACCGGCGAGTTTGCCCGTCCCCTGGTCGCGGCGGAAGACCGTGACCGTGGCCGACTCCTGGTTGCCGCATAGAATCCACTGCGAGGTCGGGTCGAAGGTGAAGAAGCGCGGCGTCTTTCCGCCGCAGGAGATGCGCTGAATCTCCTTGAGCGAGCCATCGTCCGCGATGCTGAAGACCACCAGCGTATCCTCGCCGCGATTGCTGGCGTACAGGAAGTTTCCATCGGGCGAGATCATCACCTCGGCGGCGGTGTTCTTCTCCTTCGGAAACCCCGGAGCGAGCGTGCTGACGGTCTTGTTCGTGTTCACCAGCATTCCCTGCGGATGCTGGAGCGAGTGCGTCGTGCTCCAGAGCAGGTGGTCGAGCGTCGAATCCAGCTCGTTGATCAGGTAGACCCACCGACCGTTGGGATGGAAGGCGATGTGGCGCGGTCCGGAGCCTGCCCTCATATTGTTGAGCAGCGTTCCCGATGGCGTCAGCTTCGCCGTAAGCGTGTCGATCGAAAAGACTGAAAGCGCATCGTTGCCAAGGTCGTTGACGATGAGGAAGCGATCGTCCGGCGAGATGAAGACCGAGTGCGGATGCGGCCCCTCCTGCCGTACGGGAACCGGGCCATGATGGCCGAACTTCGCGTCCCGATAGTCGAAGGTATCGACCGGCTGCGAGAGCGTGCCGTCGTCCTGGATGCGGAAGGAAGAGATCGTCCCACCGTAATAGTTGGCGACGAAAGCAGAGCGCCCGGTGGAATCGACGGCGATGTACGCCGGTCCTGCTCCCGCCGAGGTCACCTTGCCTTTTTCAGTCAGCACGCCGCTCCTCGGGTTGAGATCGTACGAGGTCACGGTCGCCGAGGGATCGGGAATGGCATTGACCGCAAAGAGCGACCTGCGTCCCGTATGCAGCGGCGAAAGCGCCATGTACGCGGGGCGCAGCGTCTCCACCGCAAGAATGGGAACGCTGAGCTGCCCGTTCACCGGGTTAAATGTGCAGGAATAGATGCCCTTACTGATGCCCCTGGTCGTATCTGTGCCGATGTAGACTCGCGTGGGCAGCGCGGAGGGAGGCGACTTCCTTCGGAAAAGCGACTGCGCGGAAGCCGTATAGGCCGGTAACAGTGTGAGGAAGCGCCTGCGCGTAATCATGGCAGGCTAGGCTGTCTCTCCGGGAAGATGAATCGCCATCTCGTCTTCGGGCCGCAGATCTTCGTTGATGACCGGCAGGCTGGGAAGCTTCGTCGTATGCCCCGCCTCGTGGACGACCTTGTCGGCAAGCTCAAGCACCTCGTCCACCGTCACGGTGTACATCTCGCGACCGTTGTCGTAGCCGGATTCAACGGCCTGCTTCAGGTAGAGGCCCGCGATCTGAGCGGCGAGATAGTCGGTGATGACGTGGCCGGTGCGGCGCTTCTGCTCGACCCAGGCCAGGTTCGGAAGTGAGATCCAGACCGGACGGTCGTTGACCGCAAAGCGAATATCGGTCGCGTCGGCATGGCGCGTGGCGATGGCGACGATGGTTCCCTTCCACTTGCAGTGCAGCTGCTCCCCGGTCCAGCGATCGGTCACTTTGAAGTCTTCGTACATGCTTGCATTTTAGCGCAGCGGGAAGACCCACCCCCGCCGCTCCTTCGCGCGGCACGAAAATTATTCTTTCCCCTATTGACAGAGAAAGCAGGAACGGCCTAAGTTTTCGAGTCGCGGAATTTTATTTGACACAACAATAAATCCTCGAACGCACCCTGCGGGCCTTGTCAGCACGGTACTCCCTGAACCTGACTTCTCTCCCAGACTCCTGGGCCTCCCCATACCAGGGACTCTTCCTCGCCAAAGGCGACTGCGGAATCCTCTGGTATTGACCCTCCATGCAGCACATGCACAAGGAGAAGTCCATGAAGTCTTCAGCGCTCCTTCCCCTCTGCACAGCAGGCGCTCTTGCGGCCTTCACCCTGCTGGCCGGCTCACAGGCAAACGCCCAGAGCTGCAGCCTCCCCGCCGTTCCCGACGGAACCATCACCACCACGCAGGACCGCGACCAGATGCTATGCCAGCAGCGCCTCAAGCTGCCCACGCTGCCTACCCGGCAGGGCACGGCCTGGCCGTGGAACGACCCGACCGCACCCACCAACGCGTGGCCCAAAGACCTCACGGCCCCCGAGGGCAACTGGACCGACGCCCAGAGCCACACCATCGTCCGCACCGCCTGGGGCAACTGGCACACCTACGACTCCGACCCGGCGTATGAGCCTTCTCCCTCGGTCCACTACCCCGACCCGAGCATCCTCACCGGCTCGCTGAACGGCGGAGCCATGAGCGGCGTCGGAACCTACGGCCCCGATACTCCAGGATATGAACTTTTACCTGTATTGAAGTTCGACAACGGCAGGACCGTGAAGCACCGCGAAGACTGGTGGCTGAAGCGGAGGCCCGAGATCTTCAACAACGTGCAGGACGAGCTGTACGGCGAGACGCTGATCAACTTCAAGCCCAACATCACCTGGACCGTCGGCCCAACCACCACCGGAACGCAGGTGGGAAGCGACGGCGCGACCTATACCTATCGGGACAAGGTCTTTACCGGAGTCGTGGACGTTTCGGCGTACCCTGCCCTGCGCAACGTGCCGCAGATCGTCATGGACTGCCGCTTCCCCGAAGCGACGGGCAAAAAGTATCCCTCGATCATCCACTTCGGTGCGAACAACACCTTCCAGTACACGGCTCCGTACGGGTACGGGTCGTGCGGATACTCGAATGCGCTGGTCGCCCCTGACAGCGGCGGCGCAAACCTCTCCAGCTACGTCATCGGCCTGAAGAACCACGGCGGCTGGAGAAAGCCGGACGACGCGGGCGCTCTCGTCGAATGGGCCTGGGGGATCAGCCGCTTCATCGATTACCTTGAATCCTCGAACGATGCTGATGTCGATGCCGACAAGATCGGCGTCGAAGGCCACTCGCGCTACGGCAAAGCGACGCTGGTTGCAGCGGCTTACGACCAGCGCATCGTCGTGGCCCTGCCTAGCTGCGGCGGAGCTTTAGGCACGGCCCCCGCGCGCCGCGCCTACGGAGAGACGCTGGACTTCGTCACCAGCAGCACCTCCGAGTATCACTGGGTCAGCGGAAAGAGCATGACCTACGCCGGTCCCATCCACCCCTACGACGGCAACCCCGCCCACACCTTCCCGCGCAAGGTAAAGTACCTCGACGTGGACGCCTACTCGACGCTGTCGCTGATCGCACCGCGCGCCGTGATGACCAACGGAGGAACCGACACCCCGCAGGGCAACGGCGACGCCTGGCAGGACCCGACCGGCATGTACCTCACGGGCAAGTACGGCTCGCCCGCGTGGGAGTTTCTGGGATGGCCCGGACAGGTCATTCCGCAGGGAACCCCCTTCACCTCGCCGGGCTCGCCCGGTCCGCGTACCTGCGTGAACTGCGGACCGGCGGAAGCGGTCAACGGAACGCCTCCCTATGACGTGGCCTTCACCGAGGGCACGGTCGCGTACCGCCGCCACTCGCAGGGACACACCGATACCCCGGACTGGCCGACCTTCGCCCAGTGGTCGGCACGCTACCTGAACGATGGCCGCCCGGTCATCACGCCGGGGCAGAGCTTCACCCTCGGCGAAGCTCCTGCGGGAACAGTAGGCAAGGTCGATGCGACCGACCCCGACACCGATCCGCTACAGCAATGGCAGGTCAAGGGAGGAACCGGAGCCTACAAGTTCACGATCGATGCCGACACCGGCGAGATCGAGATTGCAGACGCAAAGGAGATCGACTTCCTTCGCACCTCCAGCTACACCCTCACCCTGATGACGGGCGACGGCAAGCTGCCCAGCCACGATGAGACGGTCACGATCAACATTCCCAACAAGATCAACGTCTGCCAACTGGGAATCAACCTGCAGGTGCCGAGGCTTCTCACCGGAATCCTCGTGGCCCAGGGCGCGGAGATCGGCAAGTGCGACCGCGACCACGGTCATGGACACGATGGCCACGACCATGACGGACCCGGCGACGGGCACGATGACCACGATGGTCCGGGTCATGACGGGCCGGGACACGGTCCGGGCGGACCGGGCTGGGGCTGGTAGGGAAAGCAAAAGGGCCGTGCCCCCGGCACGGCCCTTCTTTTTGTCAGTAAGGTTTAGATGCCCAGCTCGGCCCGGATCGCATTGGCGATAGTGTCGGCGTGGTGGCGCATCGCAGGCTCGGACTCAGCCTCGATCATCACGCGGGCCAGCGCCTCGGTGCCTGAATAACGAATGACGACACGACCAGAGTCGGCCAACTCCTTCTCCGCGTCCGCAATGGCGGCTGCCACCGTCGGGATCGAGTTGAGCGGCTTCTTTTCGCGCACCTTGACGTTCACGATCACCTGCGGGAAGACCTTGAGGTCCGCGATCAGGTCCGAGAGCGACTTGCCGCTGCGGTGAACGATGTCGAGCAGCAGGAGCGCCGTCAGCAGGCCATCGCCCGTCGTCGAGCGGCCCGAGAAGATGATGTGGCCCGACTGCTCGCCCCCGAGCGCGGCGTTGGTGGCCAGCATCTGCTCCAGCACGTACTTGTCGCCCACGGCGGCGCGGAGCATCTGGATGCCGCTGCGCCTGAGCGCGGCTTCAAGTCCCATGTTCGACATCGTCGTCGCGACCACGGTGGAGTTCGTCAGCAGGCCGCGCGCCTGAAGATCACGCGCCGCGAGCAGCAGCACCGCATCGCCGTTGACGACGCGGCCCAGCTCGTCGGCGAAAAGAGCACGGTCGGCGTCGCCGTCGAAGGTAATGCCAAGCGAAGCCTTGTGATGCCGGACCTCGGCGGCGACGATCTCCGGGTGTAGCGCGCCGCACTGCTCGTTGATGTTGCGGCCATTGGGAGAGGCGTGGGTGATGAGTACCTCGCCTCCGCCAAGCTGCGCGAACAGCTCGGGAGCGACCGCCGAAGCGGCTCCGTTGGCGCAGTCGATGACGATGCGGCGGTTGTCGAGCGAGAGCCCGGACACAGCCGCAAGCAGGAAGCGGATGTAGTCGGCGCGGTCGGCCTCGTTGATCTCGGGCATCACCGAAGTCTGCTCTGCCACAGCAGAGGTCGCGGCGAGACGGGCGAAGATCTCCTCCTCAATCGCCAGCTCGGTCGAGTCCGGCAGCTTGTAGCCGTCGGGGCCGAAGATCTTGATGCCGTTGTCCTGCCAGGGATTGTGCGAGGCCGAGATGACGATGCCCGCCGTGAATCCGTGCGTGTGGGTGAGGTGCGCGATGGCCGGGGTGGTGATGATGCCCGCGCTCTCGACCGAGGCTCCTCCTGCAACCAGGCCGGAGGTAAGCTGCGAGGCGATGGCAGGGCCGGACTCGCGGGTATCCATGCCGAGCAGGACGCGGGGCGACGGTGTCGTCGCCGAAAGCTTATGCGCCAGCGCAAGGCCGATCGCGTGGACCGTCGGCGGGTCGAGGGGGTACTGTCCTGCGACGGAGCGGATACCGTCGGTTCCAAAGAGCTTCTTCATGAGCTGCTGTTCTCCGTTGAATCGGTCGCGAGGACCTGGGCTGAAAGTGTTCCAGTGGCAAGACGGGCCCGGATGGCCTGGCCCGGCGCAGTCTCGCTGGCCGAACGAAGCAGGCTTCCATCTTCAGCGTAAACGAGAGCATAGCCGCGGGCCAGCACGCTGAGCGGCGAAAGCGCCTGCAACCGCACCGTGGCGGCCTGAAGCCTTGCCCGGCGACGTGAAGCTGTCTCGGTCACCGAGCGTTCGAGTCGAGCCGAAGCCCGCTCGATGCGGCGGTGCGTCGCCGCAAGCCGCGAGGAGATATCCTGCCGCTGCAAGCGGTCTGTGAGCTGGCGCAGCCTCTCAGACTGGAGCCGATGGCGACGATGCACGGCGTGGTCGAGCCGCAACGAAAGCTCGTCGATGCGCTGGCCTCGGCGATTGATCGAGTCTGACAGGCGGCGCAAAACCATCGGCACAGAAAGCCGCTCGTACCTCTGGCGTGCCTCCAGCAGATGCAGCCGCAGGGCGCGGCGAACGCGCAGCGAGAGAGCGTCGATGCGCTCCTCGATGCGGTGCTGCGCGGCGGTGACGATCTCGGCGGCGGCAGACGGCGTAGGGGCGCGAAGGTCGGCGACGAAGTCCGCAATGGTGAAGTCCGTCTCATGCCCGATAGCTGAGACGACGGGAAGCTCCGAGGCCGCGATGATGCGAGCCAGCGCCTCGTCGTTGAAGCAGGCGAGGTCCTCCATAGAGCCACCGCCACGTGCAATGACGATCAGGTCGACCAGACCGGGCTGCTCGTTGAACCAGCGGACTCCGGCGGCGACCGAAGCGGGGCTGGTGGCTCCCTGCATGACTGCGGGGTAGACCAGAAGGTTCAGCCTCGCGTGGCGTCGGCGAACCACCGTAACGATGTCGCGGATGACCGCCCCTGTGGGCGAGGTCACGATGCCGACGCAGCGCGGAAAGGGAGGAAGAGGTCGCTTGCGCGAGGCGTCGAAGAGCCCTTCGGCACGAAGCCGGTCCCGCAGCTGTTCGAAGGCAAGCTGGAGAGAGCCCGCCCCGCGTGGCTCCATCGTCTCGGCGATGAGCTGGAGCTGCCCCCGCGACTCGTACACCGAGACGCGGCCACGCACGAGCACCGAAAGCCCGTCGGCGGGTCGGAAGCGAAGCAGCTGCGCCTGCCTGCGGAAGAGAACCACCGGAAGCTGCGCGTCCACGTCCTTGAGGGTGAAATAGATGTGGCCAGAGGGCGCGGGACGGCAGTTGGATATCTCTCCCTCAACCCAGAGGTCGGCATGTTCCCTCTCGACCTGCTGGCGGATGCGGCCCACAAGGTCGCCCACGGTCCAGATGCGCCTCTCAGGGACTTCAGGGGCAGGAGTTTCGACGAGAGCTTCCACGGGGACGGAGGACCGAATCCCCTCCTCTTGCACAGCTGAGGGAACGGGATTCTCGGGAACAGAAACAAGCTCTGGCGCAGAAGGCTCCGACTCTCCGAAGCCAAAGAGAAGGTTTCCCTGCTCTTCAGAGGACGCTGCGGAGGAGCGCGCCCGGCGAGCGTTTCCCTTTCCGGCCCGAAGGCTGGCAAGGGTCGGCGGATTCTGCTCCTGGCTGGACATACATAGCCGAGTTTAACAGGTGGGAGAGGAGTCTTTCCCAGAACCCCTCAGGAATCATGCGCTCTGCTAACGGCGGAAGTGGTTGATAGCCCAAAGGATGAGGCTAAGAACCACGCTGACCAGCAGCGAGCTTGCCAGAGGAAACGAGACTCTCCAGCCACGGCCTCTCCACGAGAAGTCGCCGGGCAGGCGTCCCAGTGGAAGATTGATCCTCCCGAAGAAAAGGAAGATCAGCCCCACGACTACCAGTAGAAGGCCAAGCGAGATGAGGATGCGTCCGAGGTCCGACATGGATACAGGATAGATTCCCGAGCCTTAAACACCGATCCGTGGCTGTAACCGCAGACCTTCCTGCGGTTACAGCCACGGACGATGAAATCTTACTGCGCGACGGGAGCGCCCGCAGCCGGAGCCGGGGCGGGGTTAAGCTTCTGCGCGGCGATCATTCCGGCAGGCCCCTTGGAGTCCTTGTCCTTCAGCTCGGCATAGACCTTCTTCGCGAGGTCAGGCTTGCCCTCGGCCTCGTAAAGATCGGCCAGCTGAAGCTGCGCCGTTCCCGCAGGAACTGACGTGGTGGGGTGCGCCGTGATGTCGTTGTAGACCTCGATAGCCTGGGCGTCGCGGTTGGTCTGACGATAGAGCTGCGCGAGAGCCAGCTTCGCCAGCGCGGAAAGATCCTTGTCCCAGCTGTCAGCAGCCTGCTTCAGCGTGCTCTCGGCCTGTGAGCTCTGGCCCGCCTCGATATAGGTGAGGCCAGCAAAGTAGCGGGCAAGCTTTCCGCTGGAGGTCATGCCATAGTTGTCAGCCACCTGAAGAAAGAGCTGGTTCGCCGCCTTGGCGCGCTCCGCTGCCGAGGGGAAGGTCTTGATGCCGGGAGGAACCTGCTGTCCGGGAGCGGCAAGCGGCGTCTGATAGGTCTGCATGGCTTCGCCGAAGGCTGTGCTGGCCTTTTCGCTACGCTGATTGAAGACGACCGCAACAATCGCGAAGATCACGAGGAGCCCAGCCACAACAGCGCCAGTAACGATCAGGGGGCGGCGGTTCTGGTTGGCCCACTCAAGGCCATGCTGGGTGGTATCGACGAACTGGTCGTGCTTGAGAGCTTGACGGGTTTGCTGGTCCACGGGTGAGGGTTTTCCTTTTGGATACTGCCGAAAGTTCACGCGGTCGCCAGGGTGCTCGCCGCGAATTTACAGTTTACCAGCCGAAGAGCCAATGACCTATGGCCGGAGGAGCCTGTGCTTCCCTTTCATCACAAAATTTCGCTTTTGCCAGATTCCCGAATCAGAGGGTTCCTGCCATCGTCTAAGATGGAAGCGTCCTTTTAGAGCACGTTATCAGGCCCCAGTACTGCCGTACCCCCTCCCCCCTTCAAGTAATTGAAGAGACGAGGAAAAACGCCGATAGCACAGAAAGACCGCTACAGGCCGTCCACGAGCCCTATGCCCCCGTCCCCTTCTGCCCAGCGTGATGTCGTAGATCGGTTGATTCATAAGCTGTCTGGAATCCGCTTCCAGTGGCTCGCCTTTCCGAAGGACCTGGAAGAGCGTTTTGAGAAAGAGACCATCGAGAGGCGCTCCGGACGCCTCTGGCTCGAAGGCCTGATCGCAATCATTCTCTTCGACCTGTTCCTGATCGTCGACTTCTACCGGGCGCCGTGGCAGTTCCACAAGGCATTCTTCCTCCGAATGCTGGTGGTGACTCCGATCTGCCTGCTGGTCAATACCAGCCTCCTGTATCGCCCCAACAAGATCTTCCGCGAATCCAGCATCGCAGCGGCAGCATGCCTGGCCGGACTGATGCAGCTCTACCTGGAATCGAACCAGAGCCAGGTCGCCTCCTCCTATGCGCAGATGTCCGTCCTTGCGGTCATTCTGTTCAACACCATCGTCATGCGGCTGCGCTTTCCTTATGCCGTCGGCACCTCGGTGGTCATGCTGCTCGGCGACAGTATCTTTCTATGGAAGGACAGGACGCTCGATCTGGGAGACGAGATCTTCGGGTTGGGATTGGGCATTGGAATCGTCCTCATCGCCACGATTGCAAACTACAGCGCGGGCCGCGAGGAGCGGCTGAACTTCCTGCTGCAGCTTCGCAGTGAGATGCTGGTGGCAAACCTGAACCAGCTGAACGCGCAGCTCGTGCGCCACTCCGAAAGAGACGCGCTGACCGGGCTGGGGAACCGGCGTTCCTTTGACCTGCGCTACGCCGAGATGTGGACGAAGGCCATTGCAAAGGGAACGGCGATGTCGGTCATCCTCGTCGATGTGGACTCCTTCAAGAAGCTCAACGACCGCTACGGGCACCTGTACGGCGACGAGGTGCTGAAGCGGATCGGGTCGCTGCTGCAACAGGCGCTTCGCGTCAAAGACGACTTCGCGGCCCGCTACGGTGGAGAGGAGTTCGTCATCCTGCTGCCGGCAGCCCCGGAGGCCGCGGCCATCCAGGTGGCCGAGCGCCTGCGCAAGATGGTGGAGCTCGCCGGCTTCCCGGCCATCGACCCTGCGCAGGGCCCCTACGACGAGAGCATCCGCGCAACCGTGAGCTGCGGCGTCGCAACCACCTATCCCACAATTCACGACCACTCGGAACACCTGTTGCAGCGCGCCGACAAGGCTCTCTACCGGGCGAAGGGCGAGGGGCGCAACTGCGTCCGCTCCGCTCCCCCGCAGCAGAACCTGGCCATCATTTGAGATCGCGCCAGTTCGCTCCTACGCCGATCTCGGCGACGATGGGGACAGAGAATTCGGCAACGTTCTCCATCTCGTGCCGCACGAGCGTCTCAAGCTCCTCAGCTTCCTCTGGAACAACATCAAAGAGAAGTTCGTCATGGACCTGAAGGGTCATGCGTGAACGAAGCCCGCGCTCGAGGATTGCGGCATCGATGCGAAGCATGGCCAGTTTGATAAGGTCAGCCGCCGTTCCCTGCAAAGGCGTGTTGATCGCGGTGCGCTCGGCAAAGCCGCGCATGTTCGGGTTGCGCGACTGGATATCGGGGATAGGACGCACCCGCCCGAAGAAGGTGCGGACAGCCTGCTCGCGGCGAACCGTCTCGAGCGTCTGTTCGATGAAACGCTCGACGCCCTTGTACCGCTCGAAGTAGCGCTCGATGTACTCGCGTGCGGTCTTCTGATCGATGCCAAGTTGCGCGGCCAATCCAAAGGGCGAGATGCCATAGACGATGCCGAAGTTCACGGCCTTGGCGCGGCTGCGCGTCTCCTTATCCATCGTGGCCACATCCACGCCGAAGACCTCCGACGCCGTCAACGTATGGATGTCCTTGCCGGTGCGGTAGGCATCGAGCAGCAGCGGGTCTTCGGAGAAGTGGGCCATCAGGCGCAGCTCGATCTGCGAGTAGTCCGCCGACATCAGCACATTGCCTGGCGCGGCAATAAAGGCTGCGCGAATCTCGCGTCCAACCGTGGTGCGCACAGGAATATTCTGCAGGTTGGGATTGGTGCTCGAAAGCCTTCCCGTCGCCGTGCCCACCTGGTTGAAGGTCGTGTGGACCCTTCCCTGCGCATCGGCGAGCGCGGGAAGCTGATCGAGGTACGTGGACTTGAGCTTCGCAAGCTGGCGATACTCCAGCACGAGCCTCGGCACAACGTGAGACTCGGCCAGTTCTTCCAGCACATCCTGCGCGGTCGAAACGACCTTGCCCTTGCCGTGCTTCGTTGGCTTGGGCAGAAGCATTTTGTTGAAGAGCACGTCGCCAAGCTGCTTGGGCGAGTTGACGTTGAAGCGATGACCGCTCTCCGTATAAATGCGCTCCGCGAAGTTGTCGATCTCGATGGCGAGCCGCGACGACATGGTGCGGAGAAAATCCGAGTCGATGCGGACACCTTCCTGCTCCATGCGAAGCAGCACAGGGACCAAAGGCCGATCAATCGTTTCGTAGACATGCTGCAGCGGAGAGGCTGTGATCGTCTTCGTTGCCGAAGAGGAGGGAGCCGCAAAGAGCATCTCCTGCGTGACCGCGCCGCCGAGCGCAGGATCGTCCGCAGGAACAATGCGCTCAACGGGAGCATACTCTGCGATCTGCTGGCCAAGCGCGACAGAAAGGCGCACCACCGCAGCGGCGGCCTCCGGCAGACGCTCCGGGTCGTTGGGGTTGTCCTTCGTGAACTGGTGCGTCAGGGCGCGGCTGGTGCTGCGCGCCGCGATATCGGGCAGCGTGTGCGAGCCGTGCGTCGGGTTGATGAGATAGCTGAGCAGCATCACATCGTTCCGCACGCCTTCGATCTCAACACCGCGTGAACCAAGCGCACGCAGAACGGCCTTGAGGTCGTGAACGTCCTTTGGAAGCGATGGGTCGACCAGCGCCTCGCGAACACCGGGAGCATCGAGCGTGATCTCCATCGCGAAGTCGCCCGTCACCGCAAGACCGAGCCGAAGCGAAGAGTCTTCCGCAGGCTTCTCCTCCGTGATCTCGGGCTCCGTTGCGGTCACTCCGAAGAGAGACATATTCTCCGCTGGGGGCGGCTCCACCTCAGCTCCTTCTTCCGTCTCCGTCGCGACCTCTTCGGCAAGAGCGCGAGCATCTTCAAACAACGCGATTGCAAGTCCCTTCGGAGCATGAGTCGTGGCATCGAGAACACGGGCCTGTGCAAGCAGATCGCCGATCTGCTTCTCCGTCGGCTTCAGCTCGTAGGTGATGACGGTCGTGTCCGCCGCAGGAGCAAGCTCCTTGAGCAGCGTGGTGAACTCAAGCTCCGAAAATAGCTCGCGGCATGCAGCCACATCCGGCGGCTGCGTACGCATCGCATCGAGTGAAAACTCGATAGGCACCTCGGTGTGGATCGTCACCAGCTCCTTCGAGAGCCGGATGTTGTCACGGTTGTTCGCCAGCGACTCACGATACGTCTTGCGCTTGATGCTCTCGGGGTTGCTGACCGCGGCCTCCATCGCCGCCTCGACCGTGCCGAACTGCTGGATCAGATCGACCGAGCCTTTGTCGCCGATGCCGGGAGCGCCGGGGATGTTATCAATCGCATCTCCGCGCAGCGCCATCACGTCGATCACGCGTTCGGGAGGCACACCCAGATTCGCCTCGACGCCCGCGGGGTCGAGCACGAGATTCTCCTTCGTCGGGTTCAGGATCGAGACATCCTGCGTAACCAGTTGCATCATGTCCTTGTCAGGCGACACAACATAAACGTGATGCCCGAGCGCCGCAAGCTGATGAGAAAGCGTACCAATCACATCGTCCGCCTCGAACCCCTCGTAATAAAGGATGGGAATGTGGAAAGCCTCAAGCGCGCGTCGGATGTAAGGCTGCTGCTGGATGAGATCGGGAGGCGTCTCCGCGCGGTTGGCCTTGTAGCCGCCGTACTCGACCGTCTCAAACTGCTGCGTCTTCATGTTGAACTTCTGAACGTCCTTCAGCTGCGCGGCCATCTCGTTGCGATGCACCGGCGCGCCCACGTCGTAGACGGCGGCAAGATACTCCGGTTGGAAGTCCTTGCGCAGCTTGTTGATCATGTTAACGAAAACGTAGGTCGCCGCCGTGGGAATCCCCGTACGCGTGGACATGGGCCGCTGGCGCGCCATCGCGTGATAGGCGCGGTAGATGAAGGCCATCGAATCGAGCAGGTAGATGGGAGACTTCCCGGTTTTGGCGGTCTTCGATGCAGCGGGTTGGTTCGACGTCTTTGCCATAGCCTTTTGATGGTAGCGCGTTTGCGACAGGAAACACTCGTTGCAGAATGCGTCGTTTCACCAATCCTCATCATCGTTGTTGTAGAAAGGAAGACAATATGACGCGCCTCATCAGACTGGCAATCGTTTCTTTGTTTTCCCTGGCAACTGTATCTCCAGCAATGGCGCAGAAACCCGCAAACCTCGCAGGATGCGTGACGAAAGACGAACAAACGACCTGCGACTGGTACTGGTTCCACAAGACGCTCGACTCCTCCCGCACTGTTGCGGTGGAGTCTTCGAACATGGACCGCTCCACGGGAGCCCAGCTCAGGAATCTCGCCACATCACTTGGCAAGACCATCGCAGCAACCGAGGAGGCTCCTGACCTCATCCTTGAGGTTTCGCCCGCGACAGTTTCCGGCGTCGATTTTGGCCCTGCTGATGAGGAGATTCTGAGCCTGAATATCTACTCCGGCGCTGAAAGCCAGCGAAAGCTGGTATGGGTCGAAACTTACCGCGGGCAGAAGGACAGGCCGTGGCCCGCCAATGTTCACGCCGTCATTGCGCAATTCCAGCGAAGACTCTCACCGAGCCGAACACCCTCTAAGTAATCAACATGCAGTCGCCGTAGGAGAAGAACCTGTAGCGCTCGCGGACGGCGTGGTTGTAGGCCGCCAGCACGTTCTCCCTTCCAGCGAAGGCGCTTACCAGCATCAGCAGCGTCGATTGCGGCAGATGGAAGTTCGTCAGCAATCCACTGACGACGCGGAACTGGTATCCGGGACGGATGAAGATGCTCGTCTCACCCGAGTGAGGATGCAGCCGTATGCCTGCATGCGGCTCAAAGGCATCGGTCGAGGCGATGTGCGCGCAGTGCTCAAGCGTGCGCGTGGTCGTGGTTCCGGCTGCGATGATGCGTCTCCGCTCGCGCAGAGCCGCGTTGATGGCCTCGGCGGTCGCTGCAGGAAGTGTGTAATGTTCCGCGTGAAGATGAATATCTTCGACGTTCTCGGCACGGACCGGCTGAAAGGTTCCGAGGCCAACATGCAGCGTCACCGTCTCGACCTGCACACCGCGAGCGCGAATCTGCTCCAGCACCTCGGGAGTGAAGTGCAGCCCCGCCGTGGGAGCCGCGGCGGAGCCCGGCTCATGCGAGAAGACCGTCTGGTAACGGTCACGATCTTCGTCTGTATCGTCGCGATGAATATACGGAGGCAGCGGCATGTGGCCGATGCGGTCGAGAATGGCGCGGAACTCCTCCGAGGGAGCAAACCGCAATGTGCGCTCGCCATATTCCCCCGCAGCGATCACCTCTGCTTCAAGCAGCGGCGTCTCCTCTCCCGCAGCGCTGAAGTGCAGGCGCTCACCGGGCTGCACTTTGCGTCCGGGGCGAACCAGCGCGGTCCATTCATGAGGCCCAAGCTGCTGCGTCAGCAGCACCTCGATGCGCCCCGTAGGGTCGGGAGAGCTGGCCTGCGTGTGCTGGCCACGGGCTCGCGTGGCATACAAACGTGCAGGAATGACGCGGCTGTCGTTGAGGATAAGCAAGTCGCCGGGATGAAGATGATCGGGAAGACTGCGGAAGAAATCGTCGCGATACTCGCCCGCTCGGCGATCGAGCACAAGCATACGGCTGGAGCCTCGAACGGCGGGCGGAGCCTGCGCGATCAGGTCTTCAGGGAGGTCGAAATGGAAGTCGGAGACGCGCACTCGTTCAATTTTAACGGTGCGCGAAGAGTTCTACGAGTCCGGCCCCTCTCCTGCACAGAAGAGAGGCCGGTCGGAGGTTACTTCTGGAAGAGCTTCAGATCGATGGACTCTCCCATCGCCTTGTAGCCCACATCGTTCGGGTGCAGGTGGTCGCCGCAGTCGTTGGCCGTGGCGAAGACTGAAGGATTCGCCGGGTCCTGCGTCGCCTTCTCGAAGTCGATAAAACCATCCAGAACATTGGTCGTGCGAATCCAGTTATTGACCGCCTGCCGCATCTGGTCCCCTGCGGGCGAAGCATATTTTGCCCCGACGTAAGGAGTCAGCGTGGCCCCATAGACCTTGATGCCGTGCGTGTGCGCCCTTGTCGCCATCTGCGCGATTCCCGCAATCAAATCCTCCGCCGAGACCGTATCGTCAGGATTCACCGGGTTCTTCGCGTGTCCGATGTCGTTGATGCTCTCAAGAATGACGAGGTACTTCACCCCCGCCAGCGCGAGCACATCGCGGTCGAAGCGCGAGAGAGCGTTGGGTCCGGTGCCGTCGTGCAGCACGCGATTACCTCCGATGCCTTCGTTCAGCACCGCGAGATTGCGCGTCTTCTTATCCGTCTGCAGCCGCTGCGCCAGCACGTTGGGCCAGCGGCGGTTCGTGTTCGGAGTGCTGTGCGAGCCGTCGGTGATGCTATCGCCAAAGGCCACAATCGCAGCACTCTTCTCGTCCGCGCTCACGTCGATGCCCTTCAGGAAGGGCCAGTTAGTGATCTCCGTGGCATTGCTAAGCGAGGCGGCCCCGGAGACGTTGCCGGGAGCCGTGTAGCTGGTCTGGTCGGCAAAGGTGTGCTGCGAGACCTGCTGGATCGCCTGGGCCGGGATGACGAAGCTGACGGCGACATCGGAGAGAGGAGCAAGGTTCAGAACCGTGGGATCGCTGACGACAAGGGCTCCGGCGGGAATCGTAATCGAAGGACGCCCGTTGAAGGTGAGAGGATGCGCCGTGGAGACATCGATGTCGCTTCCCTTCGTCGGGACCGCAAGATACGCGGCGTTGATCGTGAGCGGAGTCAGTCCAAACTCGTTGGTGAAGATAACGCGTGCGCTGGGTCCTCCAAGTGAGAGATGGACGATCTCGCGATAGGTCGTCTCGGCGACGCCGTACTTGCCATCCGAGTTGACAAGCGCGACAGGGGACGCGGCCCAGGTTCCCACCCAGTGGTCCTGCGCGGAGGCTGCAACGGAAAGAAGGCTAAGCGTGAGGGCTGCGGAGAGGACAAGGATTCTCTGATGCAGTTTCATGGGCTTCCTTACGTGATTTTTTTCGACGCTCCATCCTACCTCTGTTTTCAGAAGAAGGAATCAATTTAACCGGAGGCCTCTTGAGAAGGTTTCTTTGAAGCAACCCCGGTGAATTATAGTGACGAGGTCGCCGGGGGACACCATTTCCCTGCGGCGAAATCGACATGAGGTCTCAGGAAATATGACGAGGGGATGGCTTAGGGTTATGCTGCTTAGCATGACAGCAGCGATAGCAGCGCACGGTTCGGTCACAAAGGCTTCGTTCGGAACCATGCCTGACGGGACCGCGGTAGACCTCTACACCCTGAAGAGCGACATCGTCGAGGCGCAGATCACCACCTACGGCGCTCGCGTCGTCTCCATCAAGACAGCCGACCGCAACGGTAAGATCGGCAACGTGGCCCTGGGCTACGACTCGGTCGCGGGATACCTGGCCGATGGCAAGACCTACTTTGGAGCAATCGTCGGCCGTTATGGAAACCGCATCGCGCACGGCCAGTTCGCGCTGGAGGGCAAGACTTACCACATCCCCATCAACAACGGCGAAAACGCTCTGCACGGCGGGACCGTCGGCTTTGACCAGCACGTATGGAAGGCGCGTGAGGTTCAGGACGGCATAGAACTGACGCTGGTGAGCAAGGACGTCGACCAGGGCTTCCCCGGAACCCTGACCGCGCACGTTCGCTACACGCTGCACCACGGCGCGCTGCGGATCGACTACAGTGTCTCGACCGACAAGGCCACCGTGGTCAACCTGACCAACCACACCTACTTCAACCTGGGCGGACGGGGCAGCGGAACCATCCTGAACGAAGAGATCATGATCGCCGCCGACAAATACACTCCGGTCAGCAACACCCTGATCCCCACCGGCGATCTCGCCCCAGTCGAGGGAACGCCTTTCGATTTCCGCAAGCCCACCGTGATCGGCAAGCGCATCAACGACAACTTCCCCCAGCTGAAGATTGCCGGAGGATACGACCACAACTTTGTACTGCGCGGCTCGAACGGCGAGATGAAGACCGCGGCTCGTGTCCACGATCCAGCGTCGGGCCGTGTTCTGACGGTGACGACGACCGAGCCGGGGGTGCAGTTTTACGCTGGCGTATCGCTCGACGGATCCACCAAAAGCCCCGAGGGTTGGCCTTACTCGAAGAACACAGCATTCTGCCTCGAAACCCAGCACTTTCCGGACTCTCCCAACCATCCTTCCTTTCCTACAACAGAGCTGAAGCCCGGTGAGATGCGACACAGCACAACGATCTTCACCTTCTCGCTCGACAAATAAGCAGGTGGTGAACTAAAGAATGCCGACACCGCGTCAGGACATCATTGAGATCTTTGAAGGTGCATTTCACGCTTCGCGAGTCGAAAAAGTCATCGAAGAGCGCATTCAGTTCCACGGAGAAGCAATGGAGGCCGATGGTTTCCACTATGCTCTGACGGCGTATGACCGCTGCATGCTGATAGCGATTGGCAAGGCCGCGGAGTCGATGCTTTCGTCGTTCCTTGCCCGTAGCGGAAGCGCGGCGCAACTGTTCGAGGGCGTGATTGTAGCTCCCGATCCGGTCGTCGTTCCCTCGGAGAGATTCGTTGCCTTTCACGCAGGACACCCCAGCCCGAACGTCGAATCCATCCGGGCCGCCGAGACGATCCTGAAGCTGCTGAATGATCTGACCGAGCGCGACCTGGTGATCTTTCTGATCAGCGGCGGCGGGTCTTCGCTGATGGAGCAGTTCCTCGAAGAGGGCACCTCGCTCGAAACCATCGCCGCAACACACAAGGCTTTGGTAGAGAGCGCGGCTCCGATCACTGCGATCAACGCGGTCCGGAAGCATCTCTCTTCGGTCAAGGGCGGCAGGCTGGCCGCAGCAGCGGCTCCTGCGGAGCAGCTGACGATTGCGATCTCGGACGTGCCTGCGGGAAGGTTGGATGCCCTTGCATCCGGGCCAACCACTCCCGATGCAAGCACGCTGGCCGACGTTTACGACGCGGTGGAACGGTATGGCCTGATGGAGAGGCTTCCGCAGCAGATTGCGGCACGGCTGGCGGACCATTCGCTCGAAGAGACCCCGAAGAGCGATGACGCCATCTTTGCGCGTTCGCGCTGGCTGGTCCTGATGGATAGCGCAACCCTGGAGGCTGCCGCTGAAAAGAGCGCCACGGAAATGGGCTGGAACGTCGTCATCGACAACTCCTGCGACGACTGGAGCGCGGAGGCCGCGGCCAGCTATCTTGTGGAGCGCGTGCGAGAGCTGCGACAGGAGAAGGAGCGCGTCTGCCTGCTCTCCGCTGGCGAGGTGACCGTGCTGGTGCCGCACGGCTCATCCGGAAAGGGCGGCCGCAACCAGCAGTTCGTCCTCGAAGCAGCAAAGCTGATCGTGGACGAAGAGATCACCGTGCTCAGCGTGGGCAGCGATGGCGTGGACGGCAACAGCCCCGCAGCGGGCGGGGTCGTCGATGGAGCCACCGTGGCACGGGCGCAGCGCGAAGGCTATCCCCTGAACGACGCGCTCGCGGAGTTCAACAGCTACTCCCTGCTGGAGCGGCTGCAGGATGCCATCGTGATCGGCCCCACGGGAAACAACCTGCGCGACCTGCGCGTGCTGCTCGCTCCCTAGAACGCCCTCCTGAGCGCGTTCTAGCGCAGCATCAGGTCCGTAATCGGCGGAACCACTGTGTACAGCAGAACGAGGATGCCCGCCATACAGGCCAGCGCGAAGCTGTGCACGATGACGAAGCGCAGCAGCGTTCCCTCCTTGCCGTAGTGCCCGGTCGAAGTCGTGGCCACGACGATGCTCTGCGGAGCGATCATCTTGCCCATCACGCCTCCCGTCGAGTTGGCAGCCGCCATCAGGTAGGGGGAGATGCCAAGTTGAATCGCCGTCAGCTTCTGCAGGCTTCCGAAGAGCACATTCGACGAGGTATCCGACCCCGTCGAGGCCGTGCCGATCCAACCAATAAGAGTGCCGAAGAAGGGATAAAACTTACCCGTGCGCGCAAAGGCAAGGCCGAGCGTTGCATCCATCCCGGCATAGCGGGTGATGAAGCCCAGCGCCATCAACGCGGCGATCGTGATGAACGTAAAGCGCATCGTGATGAAGGTATCGAGGCAGGTCTTCGCCATCACACGTGGTTTGATTCCCATCGCAAAGCCCGCAATAATCGCGGCGATAAAGATGCCTGTGCCGGTCGCGGAGAGCCAGTTGAAGTTGAAGATCGCAGCCTCGGCCACCCGGGTGGGAACCGCCGGAGGCACGCGCACGACGGTCTGGTGCAGCCACGGAATGACGATGCGGAAGCCGCTGAAGGAGTCCAGCCATCGCGACCACGCAGGCAGCCCCCACAACACGATGCACAGCGAGAGGATCGCCCACGGCAGGATGGCGCGCTTCACGAAACCCTCTTCCTTCTGGTGCTCCTCGGGGCGAGCCGTCTCCGTGATGACCTCAAGGGTCGGGCTGAGGATGCGCTTCGGCTTCCAGAAGCGGAACAACAGCAGCAGAGCCAGAATCGTAAGACTCGAGGAGAAGATATCGACCAACCACGGACCATGCAGGGTCGCAACCAGCAGCAGGGTCAGGCCATAGGTTCCTCCCGCAACTAGGATGGCCGGCCATATCTCAAGCATCGCGCCGAACCCGGCATAGGCCCAAATCAACCAGAACGGAACCAGAACGCAGAAAGGAGCGATCATGCGCGCAACAACACGGGAGAGCAAAAGCGTATCCAGCCCCGTTATGCCGTGCATCGCCACCATCGGGATTCCGAGGCCACCAAAGGCAACCGGCGCAGTATTCGCCAGCAGAGAAAGCCCGGCGGCCTGCAGCGGAGGAAAGCCCAGTCCGATCAGAATGGTTCCGCAGATAGCCACTGGGGTTCCGAACCCGGCAGAGCCTTCGAAGAAGGCTCCGAAGGCGAAGGCAATCAGCAGAAGCTGCAGGCGGCTGTCCTGCGTCACGCCGACAAGGCTCTTCTGCAGCAGCGTGAAGCTGCCGGAGTGATGCGTGAGGTGGTACAGGAAGAGAACCGGAAAGACGATCCACGCGATAGGAAACAACCCGTAGGAGGCTCCATAGACCGTGGCAACCGCACCTAACTTCAGCGGGAGATGAAAGATTCCGATGGCGATCAGAAATGCCGTCGCCAGTCCCGCCAGCGCGGCCAGATGCCCCTTTACCCGGAAGACTCCCATCGTGACAAGCAGAACCGCCAGCGGGAGCGCCGCCCACAGGGCGGAGAGAAGCCAATGGTGCGCAGGATCGTAACTCTGTAACCATTGCGACTGAGGTGTCACCATGGCACAAAGAAAGGCGGGGCCGCTAGAAGAGAGGTCTGCAATCAGCATAAGAGTTTGGGAGTACAAAGCCTCGCGAAAAAAGAATGGGGATCAGTATGGTGTATTCAACCCTCGGCTGTAAATATGATGGTTGAAAGACTTTGATTTTGTGGAAGCTCTGCTGCTGGTTTTCAGGAGAAGAAAATGGCAGGTCCCGCCTCACAACAGAATGGCGACATAGCGCAGAAGGCTCCCCTTGTTCTGGTCGTGCTGCTCAACTGGAACAGCGCCGTGGAGACAGCAACAGCTGTCGCCTCCGTAAGCCGCATGGACTATCCAAACTTCCGCACGCTGATTGTTGATAACGGATCGAGTGACGATTCGGTAGTCCATCTCAGAAAACTGGTCGGACCGGGAGTGGAGCTTATCGAGTCCCCCGTCAACACGGGTTATACCGGCGGCTGCAATCTTGGCATGGAGCATGCGCTGAAAACAGGCGCTGACTACATCTGGCTGCTGAACAACGATGCTGTCACCGAGCCGGGAACCCTCTCGTCGCTCGTGGCCGTAGCAGAGGCTGACCCAACGATTGGTCTGGTCACTCCTCTCATCGCCGCACTGGATGAGGACAGGCTTATCTTCGCTGGAGGAGTCCTCTCCATCGAGCGGCAGATCTACGAGGACACATCCGATCCGAAGGAGATGGCCCACTGGCTCGCCGAAGACCCTGGCCTGGGCATCGTTCTGTTCGGAACCGCTCTGCTGGTTCGCGCCGACCTTGTGAGGAAGATTGGAATGCTGGACCCGCGCTTCTTTGCCTACTACGAGGACCTCGACTACTCCGCGCGAAGCCTGCAGGCCGGGTTCCGCAACGTCGTGGACGAAAACTCGATCGTGCGGCATGTCGACAAGCAGTACTACCTGAAACCGCTGGGGATGAAACCCTATTTCTGGTACTACATGGCGCGCAATGAGAGCCGTTTCTGGAGAAAGCATCGCGGCCTGTTCGCGAGCCGAAAGATGGCATGGCACAGCTTCAACCGCTTTCTGCGTTTCGTGAACCGGCTCGACAGCAGACCCGACTCCCAGCAAGCGATCCTCGCTGGGCTCTGGCATGGATGGCTCGACCGCAGCGGCCCTTACCGCGACGGCGTCCGTATGCCGTCTCTTCCCTCGGCACTGGTTCGCATCTATAGCCGCAGAAAATCCTTGCAGCCGAAGCCACTCCCCTCCCCTGACGGAGCGGCGGTCACAGGCTCCTGACTTCGACCATAACGCTTTCTTCCGCATCGGAAAGCTCATGGACCGGAACAGCCACGGGGTTCTCCATCCTCGCGAAGTTGTGCGCGAAACAAAGCAACAACGTCATGTACAGAAGACTTAAATTGCGTATCTCCCCCGGACTGCAAAACAGGAGATAGAGCGGCAGGTTGATGGCCGCCGCGAGCTGTGCATGACGCCGAAGCTCCAGCGGGAGATACTTCCAGCCGAACCATACCATTCCTCCCAGAAAGCCCAGTGGAAGGATGGAATGCGGTGACAGCACAGGAAATCCGTAGAGCTTTTCCGGCCTTCCGACGATGCTGACCGCGTGGGTGTAGAACCTGAACTGATCGGCAAAATGGTGAGCAACGACGCCACCCGGATTATGTTGAAACCGCGACTGGATCGCAAGGTAAACCATCCCACACAGAGTCACCAGGACGCCGGTGCAAAGCATGGCTTCAACTCGCGACTTACTCCGCCGCAGGATGGGATACAGCGCGATGACAAAAAACAGGAAGGACTCCTTGTTCCACTCTCCAAGAACGGCAAGAGGAACAAGCCACCACCAGCTAAACCGGAGCGCGATGGACAATGCCAGGGCGCAGAAGGCCACCTCCGCATAGTCGTAAAACTCGCCCCCGCCGACGATGGAGAAATACGGCATCAGCAGGATCAGAAAGATCGCCGCACAGGCCGATGGCAACGGACGAATCTCACTCATCCTGCAAACGAAGTATGCGGAAAAAATGGCCAGCAGAGCGCTGAGAAACACCTCCGCGTAAAAAATGAAATAACGGAAAGAGTAGCTCGGATTCAGCGCCTCCGCCGAATCGAAGAACGCGCGATAAAAAGGAGTCCCTGAGCGGCTGCGGCTCTTTCCCAGCGCATCCTGCAACGAGCGGGGAGTCACCCTCTCCGCGCTATTCGCGATGGAAGGAATCAACCGGCGATAGACATAGGGCCGATCGGCCGTACCGTCGATGATCGCCACAAAATCGCGATAATGATCGGTCAGCGCAGGCTTATCGAAGAAGCCCCAGGTGGCATAGTACCCACTGAAAGAAACAACAACGACCCAGAGAAATAAACCTGCAATCAGCGAGCGATTGAAAAACCGGGCGGCAATACCGTGCAATTACACCCCCCACAACAGTGCGGACCTCAAGTCGTTCCTAAAAAGGCAGCCGGCCAAACCGCGAGAGCAAGGCCGTCTCAAGACGAAAGATAAGAGGATCGCGGTTGGCCGCCATCCTCAGAAGATTCATCGGCTGCATATGCACCGACGCATTGAAGCCTCCGTAGAAGGAAAAACACATAGTGTATCCAAGGCTGTCGGCGATCTTCTCCGTCGTCTCGGTAAAGGCGCCATGAATCCCCACCGGGTAGGCAAGGCTGCGAACCGGACGGCCGATGTTGGCCTCGATGTTGCTGCGCGATTCGCGAAGCTCCCACTCCTGCTTCTCCGCGCTCATCTGTCCGAGGATGCCGTGCGTCTGCGTGTGCGAGCCAATCTGCATTCCCGCCTCCTGCATCTCGCGCGCCTCCTCCCACGTGATGAACCTACGGTCGGTAGCGGGTAGCGAGCAACCAGCCTGCTCGCGCAGTTCATTCATCAGCCGCTCACTATCGTGATTGTCCGGACGCTTGTAGTGGCGCAGCACGGCGCGGATCGCCTGCTCGCGGTCGCCACCGAGGGAGATGGTGACAGGCACAGGCGTTTGCAGGGTGATCTGCTGCTTCGGAGAGTTGCGAACAAGGTACGCAATCTCATCCCACCAGGGGATGGTCGCCGTTCCGACGTACTCCGGCACAAGAAAAAAAGTCCCGCGACAGTTATTCGCCTTGAGAACCGGGAACGAGGTCGTGTAGTCGTTGCGGTAGCCGTCGTCGAAGGTCACCGCAATGTGCGTATGCCGCAGGGGAGTCCTGCCGCTGACAAGGTCTTCCAGCTCTTCTCCGGCCACCACGTTGAAGTAGCGTTTGAAGTACTTCAGCTGCATGTCGAAGGCATCTGCGGAGGCGCTGAAGACGTCACGATCAAAACGCGACGCAGAGGCGTCTCCAACACGATGATGATTGATGACGAGAATACCGGGCTTCGAGCCGGTCATCTCCAGAGCGCGCAGAACACCGGAGTTCTTCAGTATTCTTGCGGCTAATCCTCTCTTCGACATGGGGAAATGCTCTCCTCCCAGCTTCGTTCTGCTGCGTGTTATTCCAGCTTCCGTTTGAGTCCCAGGGCGCGCAGAACTACTCCTCCGGCGACACGAACGCATCCCTTGAGCGTGGCCAGCGTCGGACGCCAGTCGCGCAGGTCAAAGTCGTAGTAAGCCGTCTCGCCCATGTAAGGCTCCAGTACCTCACTCCACGTCAACAAACCGCGATCGACGTAGCGTGGAATCGCTGGAAGATCGCGCTGCAGCGTGATGTGGTGAAAACCGAAGCGGGTCGCCTCGACTGGCTCGACCGGCTGCCCGATCACATCGAGATAGTGCAGCCAACCAATATCGACCCCGGAATAGATTGCTGCATCACCCGTGCCGCTGTACCGCGGATTCACCTCGATCAGCCGCACCGTTCCATCGCGGGTATCGCGCTTGACCTCGATCTCGCAGATGCCGACATAACCCATGCCACGCAGGAAGTTGTCGCACAGCGTGGCAATCTCAGGGTCCACCACCGGCTCGACGATCGACGCGCTGCCGAAGTAGATCGGATGGCAACGAAGCTCATGAACCACGACATGCCCAAGCCTGCGGCTTCCTTCTCCATAGACGGAGAGGTAGCAGTACTTCGCATCGTCGCCGCCTGCGATGATCTCCTGCGCGACGACCTCCGGCCTCTGCGCCTCGGTATAGGTGTACACACTCAGCAGATGCTCGGAGCTGTCGGCAGTGGTCAGCTTCAGACCGCGCAAAGGATTGCCTTCGGGCAATGCGTCCCACTCGCGCTGATGGCGCGGCTTGATCAGGCACGGATAACGGGTCTCCACAGCAAAAGCCTCAAGCTCGGCGCGGCTCTGCACATAGGTCGTGCGCGGAATCGGCAGGCCATAGCGAGCCGCCAACGCATACTGCTGCTCCTTGGTAGCCAACGCCGCCTGCATCACCACCGAATCCTGGTGAAAGAGATAATGCTCCTTCAACACATCCGCATGCTTTCCCAACGCGGAGACAAAGATGTCTGCCGCCGGAATAATCACCGGCTTCGCTCCAAGCTGCTTCGCCAGGTCGATCATGAAGGCGACCCACTCATCAGGATTCGTATCCGGATTGGGGCAGAGGTACGACTTGCCGTAGCTCGAGCGGAAGCCTTCGTGCTCCCCGTCGCAATCGACTCCCACGACACGCACGTCGTGACGCAGAAGATCGCGCATCAGGTTCAGCCCGGTCTGGAATACGCTGGCGACGACAACAGGCGGCCAGTCGCTTTGAGCGCGCAGCGGTGTCACGATTTATGCCTCCTGAGAATAGGCGGAATAGTCTTACAGTCCGTCAGGTTTGCAAGGCGCTGTTCCACCAGCATACCGGCCCCGGATGGCCTCGGACAGCGGTAATTAATTGATCCGGCGACTTTTATTGGTTGCGCGACCGCTCCTTGATGCTCCGCGCAAGCTGCTCGATCTCCTGCGCCTTCCGAACCACAGGAACCGAGAGGGTGTCCTTGTTGGTCTTCGCTACCTCAGCCTTCAGCTCCTGGGTCAGCCGGTAGAGCTTCTCCGTGTCTGCTTCCAGAGCGGCCCTCTTCTTTTCCTGCGGAGTCAGAGCCTTGGCTGCATCTTCGGAAGACTTTGCCTCAGCCGCCGGTTTCTGCGATGTGCTTCCCTGCTGAGCCAGGGCAGAAGAACAGGGACTCAGTACCAATCCCATCGCCAGCGCAACAACAAGCCGCTGCAACCTTTCCGGCGTCTTCATGGCGAACTCCATGCGTTTCTCCCGGCTTCCGCTTTCCGCCTACGATTTTACCCCCTGCGGAAGAGAACCGAAGATTCCCATCCTCCTGCAAAACACTGCATACGTTGAGGTTCTGACAGCTTTCCTCCTTTAAAAAGGAGAAACTTTGATTTCAGGAATAATTTTTCTATTGACACACTCGCGCCTTGAACCATAGGGTTCTATGCCGGAAAGAACACCCCCTGTCATTTCGCGGTGAGGCCTTTGTTTATGACGGCACAGACGATCAGAATCTTCTCTGCAAGAGCTGCGCGCGCGCTCTTCGCATGCTTGCTGCTTCTTGTGGCATCTCTCTCTCCCAACCTCAAGGCTCAGACCGGAGGTGAAGCAGGGATCCAGGGCACGGTCACCGATACCGTGGGCGCAGCCATTCCTAATGCAACCGTTAAGGTTACAAATAACGCGACAGGCGTTATCATCACGCGCCAGACCACGGGAGACGGCCTGTACACCGTGTCTCCGATCCTCCCTGGAACCTATACCGTGCAGGTCCAGGCGCAGGGTTTCAGCGACTACGTGCAGAAAAATCTCACCGCCAACGCGCTGTCCATGACCTCACTGAACATCTCAATGAAGGTCGGTGAAGCGAACGAAACCGTCGAAGTTACAGACGCCCCGCCGCAGCTTGTAACAACCAACGCCACGCTCGGGCTGACCATCGAGAACACGACCTACGCCAATCTTCCTCTTGCGATGAACGGGCAGCAGCGTGATCCGACCTATGTCGCGCAGCTCTCTCCCGGAGCAACCGCCGGAGCCCGCCTGCCGATCATCGGCGGAACAGGAAACTACCTCGGTCAGTTGTACCTCGATGGACTTCCGGCGCAGACGGTCAGCCAGCAGGGCGACAACCGTCTCGTCTCGCAGGCAGTCAGCGTGGACGCGATCGACCAGATCCAGGTGGTCACCAGTACGCCTCCGGTGGAGTATTCCGGCGCTGGAGCTTCGAACTTCACCATGAAGTCCGGCTCGCTGGGCTACCACGGCTCGGTCAAGGACTTCATCCGCAACACCTCGCTCGATGCGTGGCCCTTCAGCGGCAAGACCCGCAACGCCGCCGGGCAGCTTGTCTCAGCCAAGCCGGTCGATCACCAGAACGAGCTTTCGGTGACCATTGGAGGCCACGTCCCCGGAACGAAGCGAATCTTCTTCTTCTTCGCCTATGACCGCTACCACAACCGCACGCAGGCCAACCTAACAAACTTCAACATTCCCAGCACTCTGATGAGAAAGGGAGACTTTACCGAGCTGAATGGTGGAGTTGGTATAGGTGGACTCACCGGAACCGCGAATAATCCTGCCTTTCTCTTCGACCCAACATCGACCGTCTGCAGCGGTGGGACATGCACACGTAGGCCGTTTCAAGGGTTGAAAAATGGCGTGCCCACCAATAACGTCATTCCCGACAGCTACATCTCGCCGATCGCTAAGGCGCAACAGCAGTTCCTCCCGGACCCCACGAATCCCACCAGCCTGAGTAACAATTATTCGGCGGCTCTGGCAAAGGGATTCGACAATCACCTGTACAACTACCGCGTGGACTTCCAGATGACTCCCAACCATCGCATTTCGACTGTAGGTGCATTGGGAACGGTGAATTACCTGAACAACTACGGCCTGCCGTACCTGCCGCAGCCCTACACCGGCGGCGACCTCGCCGCAATCTATCCGAAGGTCTTCGACGTGCAGGACGCCTACACCATCAGCAACACGATGGTGAATCAGTTGAAGTTCGGCTTCGTCCGTTTCTTCCAAAACATCCAGAGCTCGACCCAGAACGATCCTCGCTACCAGATTGGCACGCTGGGAATCACCAATCTCCCGCTTGGCCAGGCAGGTCAGAACTTCCCCGCCGCTACCTTCGCTGCCACCAACGGATTCGGCACGCCGATCCAGACATGGCAGGCACAACAGGGGACAACTCCCAGCAGCACAACGGCTACACAGCTCACCACGCCGAACAACTATGCTCTCGTCGATAACCTGCAATGGGTAAAAGGATCGCACACCCTGACCTTCGGCATTACGATCCAGTGGCAGCAGATCAACAACGCCAACCCCGCGACATACACAGGGCTTCTGCTGCTGCCTTACAACGCAAACTCGACCGCAAACTTTGTCGGAACCTCGCTCTCCCCGAACACCACTGGCTACTCCTACGCAAGCTTCCTGCTCGGTGCTGTTGGAAACAATGGCAACTCTCCCCCATCGCTCGGGCTGCAACCCGTCAGCGAGGTCGGAGGACGTTACCGTCCGATCGCTCCCTACGTGGGAGACACATGGAAGGTGAACTCCAAACTCACCATCGACGCCGGTCTGCGCTGGGACTATCTTCCGCCCTACCGCGAGGTCAAGGACCGCTGGAGCTTCATGAATCCCGACCTCACCAACCCGGCGACCGGCACACCCGGAGCCATCCAGTTCGCAGGCAACTACGGCGGCGCGGGAGTAAGCTGCAACTGCCGTACCCCCGTCCAGACCTACTGGAAGAACTGGGGGCCGCGCATCGGCATCACCCTCGCTCCTGACGACAAGACCGTCTTCCGCGCCGGCATCGGTCGCGTCTACTCGCAGGGCGGAGGCGTCGGCGGGCGCGGAGGAGCCTTCAACGGCACCGGTCAGCTCGGGTTCAATACAACCGCCACCGGACCGTCCGAGGTAACCTTCGGCGCAGATGCGGGACCATCGTTCTACCTGAACAACAGCGCGGCCTTCCAGTCCGCCGGTCTCTCCAACACCGACCTCTTCGGCCGCGGGTATGTCTATCCTGCGGCGCCCACGCCAAGCACAGCGTCTCAGTCCTTAAACGCTGGCAACTACGTGCTCAATGGCCAAGTCATAACAGCAGGCGGCGTGTCTTATGCCGACCCATACTTCTCAAGCCGCGCGCCGAACTTCATGTTCTACAACGTTGGCATGCAGCGCGCCCTGACCAAGGACATGACTCTGGGCATCAACTACGTTGGCAACCAGAGCCACCACCTCATCAACTCCACCAACTCCGGAACCGGATCTGCCCGTGGATACTGGACCAATCAGTTGAACCCGATCTATCTGGCCGGTCTCGGCGGTCAGGTCGGAACCGTGAGCGGCGGCAATGTTCCTCTGCTGCAAGCACCTGCGACCCCGGCAAATGTCGCCAGGGCGCAAGCGGCAATGCCGGGCATCAACATCCCAGCGTTCTTCCAGACTGCCGCCGCTGCCGGTGCCAGAGGTGCGACGATCGCCCAGGGACTCGTGGCGTTTCCCCAGTACAGCAGCCTAACCGACACCTGGGGCGGCAACGTCGGCAACTTCAGCTACAACTCCCTGCAGGTGACAGTGGAGCAGAGAATGTCCCACGGCCTGACCTTCAATTTCAACTACACGTGGTCGCGTAACGTCGGCGACGATGGAACCTTCCGCAGCGGCTTCGCCATTCCCGCCGCTGCGCTCTCAGGCCACGGGCGCAGCTATGCCCAGGACCGCATCGAACGCTCGCAGACCATCGTCAACAGCCCGCACATCATCAACGCCTTCGGTGTCTGGAACCTTCCCTTTGGAAAGAATCATCTCGGAGGAGGCAATGCGATCTCACGTGCCTTGACCAGCGGGTGGCAGTTCTCCGGAATCTACACCTACCAGTCCGGAACTCCCGTGCAGGTGACCTACGGCGGCTGTAACACACCGGGATCGGGCCAGTGCATGCCGGATCTCAACCCGGCCTTCTCCGGCAACGCCCGCATCGGTGGAGGCTTCGGCAAGGGCCCCGACGGAAAGCGCACCGCCTGCAATCTCGGTCAGGGAATCGGCTGCTCGGCGGTTCGCTACTTCGACACCAACGGCTTCAAGGCTCCCGACACGATCTCACCTGCCGATGTCACGGCCATTCACCTGATCGGCAACGCTCCACGCACCGGGGCTTTGCACCTAACCAACCCCGGAGCGCAAAACATCGACACCGCCATCAAACGCTCGTTTGCCCTGCCGAAAGAGGGCATGGCCTTCCTCGTGGAGGTGGATTCCTTCAACACGCTGAACCACACCATCTTCTCCGCCCCGAACGCCGTCTGGGGATCGGCGGCCTTCGGAACCGTTGGATCGGCACGAAACAATCCACGCGCCTTCGAACTCGCAGGCCACTTCACCTTCTGAACCGCAGCCCATGCGCGAAGAGACTGCTTCATGCATGGGTTGCCTCTGTTCGCAGCATCAGACGAAAGGATCTCCGGATGAAGTTCTTCTCCACACGCAATCTCCTGCCGATGGCCTCTCTCTCACTTCTGCTCTGCCCTGCGGCAGCATTCGCCCAGGCACGTGCCGATACGCGCCCTCCTGACAAGATGCCCACGCAGGACGAGATCAAGAATCCTCCGAAGACATGGATCGACAAGGACACGGGGCATCGCGTAACAAGGCTCACCGACGAACCGGGCTCGGCGAGCTTCTACTTCAACGTGAATGGCTACACTCCCGACGGCACGGAGATGGTCTACACCACCAGCGACGGCATCAGCGTGCTGAACCTTCAGACACACGCAACCAGAAGCGTCGTCAAAGGCAAAGTACGAACGATGGAGGTAGGTCACAAGACACCGAGCATCTTCTACATCAAGCTCGATGACGACGCGATCTACAAGACGAACCTGAAGACGGGCGAGACAAAGATGCTGGCGAAGGTTCCGAAGCTGGGACGCGTCATCACCGTGAACGCCGACGAGACGCTCGCCGCCGGAACCTATGACGAAGTCGAAAAGCCGAATGAACAGTTCGGTAGCAACGGAGGCAAACCCGCCGCACCGGGCAGCCCCCAAACGAGTCCGCTGGAGCAGGCCGCCAATAAGGGAGAGATGATGGAGCGGCGTCTTGCAGCACGCATTCCGCTGGTCCTCTTCACCATCGACCTGACAGGAAACGGAAAGGTAACGGCGCTGCTCCACAGCACCGACTGGGTCAACCACCTGCTGTTCTCCCCCACCGACCCCACGCTGCTGATGTACTGCCACGAAGGCCCCTGGCAGAAGGTCGATCGCATCTGGACCATCCGCACCGACGGAAGCCAGAACCAGCTGATGCACCAGCGCATCATGCCGGGCGAGATCGCCGGGCACGAGTTCTGGGGCAAGGACGGAGAGACTCTCTGGTACGACCTGCAGACACCCAAGGGAGAGGACTTCTGGCTCGCCTCCGTCAACATGAAGACGAAGGCTCGCACCTGGTATCACCTGCAGCGTGATGAGTGGTCGATTCACTTCAACGTAAACAAGGGAGCAACACTCTTCACCGGAGACGGCGGCGATCCGCGGCAGGTCGCCAAGGCGAAGAATGGCGAGTGGATCTATCTCTTCCACCCCGAGATTCTGACGACGAACGGAATCACCAACCCAGCCTGGCCGACTCCCGGCGTCTTACACTCGGAGCGGCTGGTCAATATGTCGAAGCACAACTACACGCTGGAGCCGAACGTCAGCTTCACCCCGGACAGCAAGATGGTGATCTTCCGCTCGAATATGTTCGGACCAACCTATGTCTTCGGAGTCGATGTAGAAAAAGCTCAGTAACGCACTCCCCCACCGCATAAAAGAAGAGGTCGATGCCCGCGCATCGGCCTCTTCTTTTTGCGGAGCACAAAAATCATTACAGCCATATCAATTCCCGAATCTGTAGAAATACGCCCCAATTCTTGTGCAATTCACATCTCCTTTCACACCCGTTCAAACAGGAAAGATCATACTGGCCCCGTAGGTTAGGAGATCCCGCAGGGAGGTAACGAAGATGCGTAACAGCAGAATCGGTCTGATCGCGGCATGTTTCTTCACCTTGGTCTCCGCAGTGCCTGCGTGGGCGGCAGACGTCCCCACGCGGGAAGCTAAGAAGGCGGCCCCCACAGTCACAATGGACCCCGAACAGCTGATTCGGGATACGGTCTACAACGAGCTTCACGATCACGAAGGTCACGGATACTGGCAGTACTCCGTCCTCAAGAAAACCTCCAGCGAGTTGGATCAGCTCCAACAGGTCGAGACGACCAACGGTCCCGTGCATCGCCTCGTCGCCGTCAACGGCGAGCCCCTGACCAACGAGCGCCGCCACGAAGAAGAGGTCCGGCTCGACGAGCTGCTCTCCGACCCCGGCAAGCAACGCAAGGTGCGCGAGCAGTACGCCGACGACGAGAAGCGCATCGGTCGCATCATGCAGCTGCTCCCTGTCGCCTTCCTATACGAGTACGAAGGTCTCGAAGGCGAAAACTACTGCCTGAGCTTCCGTCCGAACCCGGCCTTCCATCCCCCGTCGATCGAGGCCCGCGTCTTCCACGCCATGCAGGGCAAGGTCTACGTGAACGCCCGCTGGAAGCGTCTGGCGCGGCTCGACGGTCATCTCATCGATAACATCGACTTCGGCTACGGCATCCTGGGACGCCTCTACAAGGGGGGCTGGTTCAACCTGGAGCGCGCACAGATAAGCCAGACGGACTGGAAGACAGAGGTACTCGAGGTCCACGTAGCTGGCCGCGCCGTTCTCTTCAAGACCATCGCCAAGGACACCCGCGAGGAGCGCTCCGGATTCCGTGAGGTTCCTCGCGACATCACCATGAGCGAAGCCAAGCGGATGCTCGACGGCGAATACGACCTTACGCGCCGTGTAAGCCTGCCCGCTCCTCCAGCCCGATAAGCTTTTCCTCCGTCGACAGGCTCTTCCAGGCATAACAACGGGCTGCGATTCACTCCTCGCAGCCCGTCGTTATGCCTGTCCTCATGTCTATACAGCCACGTAGATATATCAAATATCCCCGCGAATGGCGCGGTGTTTAAGCACTTGCCTGCTGGTAGGACATATGTCCGTAGACATTGCTATCTCGCGCTTGCTACTGTTGCGTAAATTTTTAACACAAGTTTTATTCGTCGCCAGTCTTCCACGATGAGGACGTGCGACCTGCCAGGCGAAACGGTCCTTCCTGTCCCTGAGGTCCCAGGCATTCTTGTGTCTTAAAGACAGTACAACCCATAAGAAAAAACTATTCTTTTCAGCTTCTTCGCAGTGCATTAGCAGCTTACGGGAGATCAGTATGAATCGCTCACGACGCGTCTCACTCGCGGTAGTGTTTATGTTTTTAGCCATATCCACAGCCTTCGCGGCCATTACCGGCATCGTGTCGGGAACGGTAACGGACTCCTCCGGCGCAGTCGTCACCGGGGTCGAGGTCACCGCCCTCAACGAAGCCACCGGAGTCGCCTTCAAGGTCCAGACCGACAGCAAGGGCTACTACAGCTTCAAGGCTCTGGACGTCGGCTCCTACACGGTGACCGCCACGCTGAGCGGCTTCCAGACCGAGCAGATCAATCACATCAAGGTCGACGCCAACTCCTCGATCCGCACCGACATTACCCTCAAGATCGGCAGCGTCACCGAGACCGAGCAGGTCACCAGCGACCAGGTCCAGATCGAAACACAGAACACGCAGCTCGGTGAGGTCATCGAGAGCCAGAAGATCACCGCCGTTCCCCTGAATGGCCGCTCCTACACCGACCTTCTCGCGTTGCAGCCCGGCGTCTCGCCCTACACGGCGACCAGCGAAGGCACGAAGAACTCCACCTCCGGCAACCTGAACCCCGGCAACCAGTCGGTCAACGGAGGCCGCGAAGCCTCCAACGGCTTCATGGTTAACGGCGGCAACGTGAACGACGGCTACCAGAACGGCGCCGCCATCATTCCGACCCTCGACTCCATCTCCGAGTTCCGCATCATCACCAGCAACTTCGACGCCGAGTACGGCAACTACAGCGGTGGCCAGGTCAACGTCGTCACCAAGTCCGGAACCAACAAATACCACGGCGAAGCCTTCGAGTTCTTCCGCAACACCGTGCTCAACGCCCGCAATTATTTCTCTCCGACACGCGGCGCCTTCAACCAGAACATCTTCGGCGGCATGTTCGGCGGCCCCATCAAGCGCGACAAAATCTTCTTCTTCGGCGACTTTCAAGGCACCAAGCAGACGCAGGGAGCAACCCAGAACTTCCAGGTTCCCTCCGTCGCCAACCTCAACGGCGACTTCACCGACCAGGCCGATTCATTCAGCGATCCAAAAACCAAAGTCCCCTTTCAGGTGAAAGGAACAGGCTGGGCCAACGTTCTCTCCAGCCGACTTGGACATGCGGTCACCGCAGGCGAGCCCTATTATGTTCCCGGCTGCACCAGCTCGGCTCAATGCGTCTTCCCGAACGCGCAGATTCCCAAGTCCGCCTGGTCTTCAACGGCAGCGCCTCTGGAGAAGTACATCCCGGCTTCCAACACAACACAGGACGGCCAGCCCTACTATTCCACTGCGGCCTTCCCATCCTCTCTCACCGACTACAAGGGCGCGATTCGCGTCGATGACAACACCCGTTACGGAACGCTCTTCGGCTACTACTTCCTCGACGACGATACGGTCGTCAATCCATACGCAGGTGGAACCGTCCCCGGATTTGCCGGCGCGACCTCGGGTCGTGCGCAGATGGGCAACGTCGGCCTGACCACCACCCTCAAGAACAACGCCGTCAACACCTTCCGCTTCACCTACATGCGCAGCGCGCTGCACACCAACAACCCTCTCAGCAGCGGCCCCTCGCTCTCCGATCTCGGCTTTGTTACTCCGTGGGGACCGACGGGAGGCATCGACGTGGTAAATCCTGCACTGCAGGGAGTACCGAACATCAGCTTCAGCAACTTCAGCCTCGGTACTCCTAACTCGACGAACGTCCGCGTCAACAACAGCTTCCAGTGGCTCGACAACTACATGATGGTGGTCGGTACCCACACCCTCCAGTTCGGAGTCAACTATCACTACGATCAGATCAACGGCCGCAACTTCTACGCCGTCAACGGTCAATTCGATTACTCCGGCGGCAACGAAACCGGCATCGACACCGCCGACTTCCTGCTCGGAGCCGTGAACACCTTCACCCAGGCGACTCCGCAGCTTCTCGATTCCCGCAGCCATTACCTCGGAGCCTACGCCGAAGACTCCTGGCGCGTTGGCTCCAACCTGACCCTGAACTACGGCATCCGCTACGAGGTCAGCACCCCCTGGTACGACACGCAGAACAAGATCGAAACCATCGTTCCAGGACTACAGTCCGTGGTCTTCCCTGGAGCCCCCAAGGGCTGGGTCTTCCCCGGCGATCCCGGTATTCCCCGCACTCTTGCTCCCATCAAGTGGAACAAGTTCGCTCCTCGCTTCGGCTTCTCCTACGTTCCTTCGTGGATGAATCAGAAGATGAGCATCCGCGGAGGCTACGGCCTCTTCTACACCAACTTCCAGGACCAGTCTGGCTTCGTCGAAATCGGCGATGCTCCGTATGGCCTCTACTACCAGTCGGCCGTGCCGGTCATGGCGGAAACGCCCTACGTCGACCGCGCTACGCAGAACATTCAGCTTCAGAAGTTTCCCTTCACCTTTCCTCCGACCAACGTCTCGGCCACCAACCCGGACAACAATGTTCCCTGGGAGAGCTACCTTCCCATCAGCTCCAGCGATGCGGTGGGTGTGAACAACACCCTTCCCTATAACCAGAACTACTTCTTCGGCGTGCAGCAGGAGCTTGGAAACGCCTCCGTCCTGACCCTCAACTATGTGGGCAGCGTAGGCCGCCACCTCGCGAACTCCGTCGAAGCCAACCCTGGCGACCCAGCCCTCTGCGCCTCGCTCACAGCCGATGTACTGGCTGAAGGCCAGACCCCCTGCGGTCCGAACCTCGAAACCAGCGTCTACACGCTGAAGAACGGAACCACCGTACAGGGAACCCGCCCGACGCTGGGAATCGCCTTCGGCAGCAACCCGTACTTGCTGACCAGCGCCACGGCCAACTACAACTCCCTGCAGGCGAACTTCAAGCACACGACTCCCCTCTGGGACGTGCTGCTGGGTTACACCTTCAGCCGCTCCTTCGACAACTCGTCGGGTATGACCGACCGCACGAACCCCTATAACCCGGGACTCAGCTATGGCCTCTCGAAGTTCGATGTCACCCACAACTTCGTCGGCAGCTACAACGTCCGTCTGCCCTTCGACCGCCTGGTCGAGGAGCGTTGGGCCAAGGCCATCGTAGGAGGATGGTCGATCTCCGGAATCACCCGCTTTGCCTCGGGTCTTCCGATCACCCTGGCCGAGTCCGACGACCACTCCCTGATCGGCTTCGGAGGCGATGTTCCCGACTACACCGGAGCCAGCGTCGTGGGCGACCATAATCCCCGGCATGGCAACAAGTACATCAACCCTGCAGCCTTCACCGCGGAAAAGATCGGCTTCTTCGGAAACTCGCACCGCCGCTTCTTCCACGGTCCCGGCATGAACAGCACCGACCTCGCGCTTCTCCGCGATGTCCATCTCTCCGAATCGAACGTCATCCAGCTGCGTGCGGAGTCGTTCAACGCCTTCAACCACACCCAGTTCAGCAATCCCAGCGCCACGGTCAACAACCCTTCGTCGTTTGGATTGGTCACCGCTGCCGTCAACCCGCGTGTCTATCAGTTCGCAGCAAAATATCGCTTCTAGACACACGGAAGATCTTTTACCTTGAACGCGTCAGAGGGTGGCTCCGCCTGACGCGTTCTATTTTTTTGTTTTCCGAAACAACAGAAGAGGAAAGATCAGGGGATCGCTTCGATGAAACATTGGACAACGGGACATAAACAGTTATTCTCAGCACTCTTTCTTACACTCGCGTTTTCACCGCTGGCCTCACGGGCAGCAGCCCCGCAGCACTGCTCGGTGAAGTCCGCCGACTACCTCGGCTGGAAGGCCCAGAAGCTCTCGAACGCGTGGGTCGAGCTTACGATCGTCCCCCAGCTCGGCGGCCGCCTCATGCAGGTCACCTTCAACGGGCACGACTTCCTCTTCGTCAACGACCAGCTGAAGGGCCAGTACCTTCCGCCCGACGAGGCCACCCACCGCTGGTACAACTACGGCGGCGACAAGGTCTGGCCCATGCCCGAAGGCTCGAAGGACGAGCAGCACTGGCCCGGCGCAGGAGGCTCCCTCCTCGACGACATGCCATACGCCTTCGAGGTTCTCTCGCATGACGCCACCTGCTCCGTGCGCCTCACCGGCCCGGTCGATTCCTTCACCGGCCAGCAGTACCTCCGCGACATCAGCATCGGCAATGACTCCCCGGTTATCTCCTTCCATTCCGTGATGAAGAACAAGAGCGGCTATCCGCGAAGCTGGTCACAGCAATCCGTTTCGCAATACAACACCGCCGACGCGACCGATGCGTCGAAGATCAACTCCGGCATCTGGGGCCTCACTCCAACGAACCCCGCGAGCGCCTACCTCAACGGCTTCCACGTTCGCACCGGCATGCCGAGCGAGGCGGCATACACTGCCGCCGACGGTCTCTTCAAAGTGCATCCTCTCAACAGCGGAGGCGAGGTCTGGATCGACACTCCTAGCGGCTGGCTCGCGGTCGCCGACACCACAAGCCACTACACGATGGTCGAGCGAATCCACTACGAGCCAACGGCCAACTATCCCGACAAGGCGACGATGATCTTCTTCACTACCGGAGGCCAGCGCAACCGCCCGAACAATCCTCCGACTCCACCGCCCCCTCCCATCCACTACATGGAGGCCGAGGTTAACAGCCCCATCGTCGAGCTTGCCCCGGAGGAGAGTTACGCGATGGACACCACCTGGTACCCCACGCGGAATGCGGACGTGCTGCAATCCGCGACCTACGCAGGCACCATCGAAGTCCCACTCGCCGCAAAGCAGGAAGCCACCGGAGTCACGCTCACCGGACAGTTCGGCCTCTTCTATCCCGGAACCCTCGTGGCCCACTTCTACGGTCGCGGAGGAGAACCCCTGGGCACGCAGAAGGTCGCGGACGCGACTCCCTTCGAGCCACTCAAACTCTCCTCCACCGTGACCGCGCCTGAAAACACTCGTCGCGTCTCTCTACACATCGTCGACCTTCAAAACATCGACCGCGGCCCCTTGGGAGAGGCCTTCCTCCCCGAGCTGTCGGAGATTCCTACCAAACCCTAAGCCTGCAGCAATAACAAAGGCCACCTCTTAAGGGGTGGCCTTTTCTTGATCTGCCGAGGTAGGGTTTGATGGGGTACGAAAATGGGCACAATCGCCATTTTCTCGACTCGTCTTGGTTCTCATAACCTCTTTAGAGTTTTTGGAGCACCGAGCGGGAATTGAACCCGCGAATACTGGTTTTGCAGACCAGCGCGTTAGCCACTTCGCCATCGGTGCCCGTCGCTCCGCTGTACGGTCCGTACAGCGGAGGGCGATGCAAAACAGAATACCTTACTTCGGCTGCGCGGTCGTGCGCAGATACGGCTTCACCGTCTTGTAGCCTGGGAAGATCTTCGCCGCTTCATCGTTCGAAACCGCGCCCGTGATGATGACATCGTCGCCCTGCTTCCAGTTCGCCGGGGTCGCCACCTTGTGCTTCGCCGTCAGCTGGATCGAGTCCACCACACGGATGATCTCGTCGAAGTTGCGACCCGTCGTCATCGGATAAGCCATCGTCAGCTTGATGCGCTTGTCCGGGCCGATCACGAAGACCGTGCGCACAGGAGCGTTATCAGCGGGAGTGCGTCCCTCGCAGCTGTCGCCCTCTTCCGCGGCGAGCATGTCATACAGCTTCGCAACCTTCAGCTCCGGGTCGCCGATAATCGGGTAGTTCACCTTCGAGCCGCTGACATCCTGGATGTCCTGAGCCCACTTGCTGTGGTCGTCCACGCGGTCGACGCTCAGGCCGATCACCTTGGCGCCACGCTTCGCGAAGTCCTGCTCGAGCGTCGCCACCGCGCCCAGCTCGGTCGTGCAGACCGGGGTAAAGTCCTTGGGGTGCGAGAACAGAACCGCCCAGTTGTCGCCGATCCACTCATGGAAGTTGATGGTGCCGTGCGTCGTTTCCGCAGTAAAGTCAGGAGCGATATCATTGATGCGAAGTGACATGTTCTCTTTTGCCTTCCGGGGAATTCCCCACGTTTCAGAACTTCAATTATCTCTCACAACAGAAAACCCACCCTCGCGATTGGGGTGGGTTCTGTGCTACTCGAAGACGCTTACTTCGATTCGCTCATCCCTCACACCCTCGCGAAGCCACAGCGACAGCAGCAGCACATCGAGGTCGGGTTGAGCATCATCTTTGTCACGTCGGAATCTTTCGTACCGCGGCTAGCTGAGCTAGCATCAGGCAGGTTGGCCTGACTGCGGTCTAACCAAACCATAGTCCCGGGAGCCTTTTCATGTCAAATCCGAACGAGCTTTTCCGGGCGCATACCGCCCACGAATACGCCCTGGTCGACGTCTTCGCCGAGCGCACCCTCGAAGGAAACCAACTCGCCATCTTCACCGACGCCACCGGCCTCTCCGATGCCCGGATGCAGTCCATCGCCCGCGAGACCAACCTCTCCGAGACCACCTTCGTCCTCCCCCGCTCCCCCGAGATCGAGCGCGAGCGCGGCGTCCGAGTCCGCATCTTCACCACCGCCGAAGAGCTTCCCTTCGCCGGGCATCCCACCCTCGGCACCGCAAGCTGGCTCTACTGGAACCACCCCACCCTCGCCGGCTCCGAAACGCTCTCCCTCGACCTCAACGTCGGCACCATCCCCATCCGCTTCACCCCTCCGCAGGAGGATGAGCCCGGCATCTTCGGAACCATGCTCCAGAACGATCCCACCTTCGGCCCCCTGCACGACCACGCCGAGCTGGCCCGCACCCTCAGCCTCTCTCTCGACGACCTCGACCTCACCCTGCCCATCCAGACCGTCAGCACGGGCAACCCCATCTGCATCGTCCCCCTCCGCTCGCTCGACGCCGCGCGCAGATTAGTAGTTCCTCAGAATGCACAGGTCGCAGAGTATCTCCGTCAGCACGACGCAAAGTTTTTTTATTTCCTCACCCGTGCCGAAGCGGGAAGCGCAGCCGACTGGCACGCCCGCATGATCTTCTACAACGGCGAAGACCCCGCCACTGGATCGGCCGCAGGCCCTGCTGTCGCATGGCTTGTGCAATACGGACTCGCCGCAAGCGGTCAACAAGTCGTCTTCGAGCAGGGCATCGAGATGCTCCGTCCCAGCCGTCTTCACCTCTCCGCCGAGTTCGACAACGGGAAAGTTTCTAAAGTGTGCGTCGGAGGACGCACCATTCCCGTTGCAATGGGACGCCTTTTCCTGCGGCAATGCACTTAATTTCAACAGCGTGGATTCGTGAAAGCCCAATAAATTCGCGGCTAATTCATTTTGTGGTGGATGTGCAAGTTCTAATCTTTCCTTTTTTCGCCCTAAATTCGCTGTTGCGCTGGGCCTCATCTCTTCTTACTCTTAGCAAGCGTTAACGATTGTTCGCGCACAATGTGCGAAACATCGCTGATGAGTCTTTCGCCTGTACTACTGACAACCTGAGTTGAGAGACGCCCGACTGCTTCACAGTCGCGAGTCCTCGAAGCGCACTATCGCCGCCTGCATCACGCCGTCGGGTACGAGCTGTTTCAACTGCTCCGCACCGACCGCACCCCGCAGACCGATCTATACGCATTCGACGAGCTTCGCCAAGGCAACCTGTGGCGGACGAGTATCTCTCATTCCTCGCGGTTCGACTCCATGAGTCGACCGGTGGCACTGTTCCCTCGGAGGAGCAGACAGGAGAGCTTTGCCTCTTCTGTTCTGCCCCTCTCGGGAGCGGACGGGAGAGCTTTGTCTCTTTTCGTCTTCGCTCCTCAGGAATGGACAGCCCCACTGCGCTCCGAATCGGACCGCGAGGATGTCCCGAAACACCTGGGCCCGCGGAGCGCAAACCAGCCGATCCGCAGGCCTGGCCCATCGGTCGGAGCAGCCGTTACGGCTGCCTTCCGGCAGAAGAGAGATTTAACCTTTGCGGCCTAAGAAGACGATCCTTTGCGTAGATGACAACGAACAAGCACTCTCTGTCCGCACGTTCCTTCTGGAAACCCGCGGCTACCGCGTCATCCCGGCCCTCTCTCCCCAGCAGGCCCTCGAGGTCGTCGAGCAGTCCGCTCCCGGCTCGCTCGACCTTCTGCTCAGCGACCTCAACATGCCGCAGATGGACGGCAACGAGCTGGTCCGCCGCGCCAAGAAGCTGCAGCCCGCGCTTCCGGCGATGATCGTCTCCGGAACCACCGGCTCCACCGAGCGCGCCTGCTGCGCCGATGTCTTTCTCCCCAAGGGCGCAAATTCGCCCGCCGAGATGATCGAGCGCATCCGCGTCCTCGTCGCCCGCAAGCGCGGACCGAAGAAGGCCGTACACTCGCAGCACATCCTGCTGCCCCGCACCGCCATCGCGTCGTAGAGGCCCGCGGCTTCAGCTAGGCCTCTACCAGGCCGTACCGCCGCTGCCACTGCTGCTTCAGCCGCGCCCACACCGCATCGCGCTCTTCCCTGGTCATCGCCGCGTCAGGCTGCTCGACAAACCGGGCAGCCTCGGTCTTGGCCAGCTCCAGCACACTGCGGTCGCGCACCAGGTTGGCGACGCGGAACTCCGGCATCCCGGCCTGCCGCGTGCCGAAGAACTCACCCGGCCCGCGCTGCTCGAGATCAAGCTCCGCCAGCTCGAAACCATTCTGGGTCGCGACCATCGCGTCGAGCCTCGCCTCGGCCCCTTCGCTCACTTGGCCGCCGGTCATCAGGATGCAGTAGCTCTTCGCGGCTCCTCGTCCCACGCGGCCGCGCAGCTGATGCATCTGGGCCAGCCCGAAGCGCTCGGCGTGCTCGATCACCATCACCGAAGCGTTCGGCACATCGACGCCGACCTCGATCACCGTGGTTGCGATCAGCACATCGATCTCGCCGCGCTGAAACCTCCGCATGACGATCTCTTTCTCGTCCGCGCTCAGGCGTCCATGTAGCAGCCCCAACCGAAGCCCGCCCAACGCGCCTGCACGAAGCTCCTCGTACATATCCGAAGCCGCACGCAGAGGCTTCTTCGGAAACAGCTTCTCCGTCTTCGCAACCTTCTTCGTCTTTGCAGACGTGGCCTTCTTCGCCGTTGCAGACGCAGCTTTCGTCGAGACGCGCTTCTTCGCCGTCGTCTCCGGAGCCTTCACCCCGGCCTCGGCTTTCGCGTCCGCATCGTCGTGAGCAAAGTCCAGCTCCGGCTGATCGTCCTTCGCTCCTTCGATCACGGGATAGACGATATAAGCTTGCCTCCCCGCCGCGACCTGCTTCCGCACGAACGCCCACACATCGGCGGCACGCTCCTCGGTAGTCCGCCGCGTCACAATCGGCGTCCTTCCCGGCGGAAGCTCGTCGATCACGCTCGTCTCAAGATCGCCATAAAGCGTCAGCGCCAACGTGCGAGGAATCGGCGTCGCCGTCATCACCAGCACATCCGGATCGGCCACTCGTCCATCCGGGCCCGGCTTCTTCATCAGCTGAAAACGCTGCTGCACACCAAAGCGGTGCTGCTCATCCACAATCACTAACCCAAGGTTGTTGAAGTCCACCTTCTCCTCGATCAGCGCATGCGTCCCGATGGCCAACTCCGTCTCGCCGCGATAGATCCTCCCCCTCGCCTCGCGCTTGGCCGCATCGTCCAGCGATCCGGTCAGCAGCGTCACGCGATAAGGCCGTCCCGTATGCGGCGAAATCTTGTCGGCCAGCAGCTTTCTCGCCGAAAGATAATGCTGCGTCGCAAGAATCTCCGTCGGAGCCATCAGCGCCGCCTGAAGTCCATTCTCAATCGCGATCAGCGCCGCCTGCATCGCAACAATCGTCTTGCCCGAGCCGACATCTCCCTGCAACAGCCTGCGCATCGGCTGCGGTCTGCGCATGTCGCTTGCAATCTCTCCCAGCACACGCTTCTGCGCCGTCGTGGGATGAAACGGCAAAATTTGTTTGAGCGCCCTGCGAACATTCTCTCCCGTCGCAAAGGCCGTCCCCTCGCGCTCGCGCAGCCGCCGCCGTTTCAATTCCAGCCCCAGCTCAAGATAAAAAAGTTCCTCGAAGATCAGCCGACGATGCCCCGGCGTCGAAGCCGACATTAATTCCGTGACAGGAGTTCCCGCCTCGGGAAAGTGAACCGCCTTCAGCGCCTCCAGCCTTCCCGGCAGCCCCAGCCGTTCCAGCATCGCGCGCGGCAGCGTCTCCACGACCACCGCCTTCGCCGCAGCCCTCGCTCCGGCATCACCGTCTTCCAGCGCCCCTACCTTATCCTTACCGTCCCGCGCCCCTACCTTGTCCTTGTCATTCCGCAGCGCAGCGGAGGAATCTGCTTCTCTATCACCAGCCCCACCAGCCGACTCTCCCCCCAGCTCCTCCAGCAGACTCCAAACCACTCTCCGCAGCCACCTCGAGGTCAGCTTCGCTCCCCACGCCGTCGTCCCTCCCAGGAACTCATACACCGGAACGATCCGCCCCACCTCCAGCGAGACAAACTCCGCCTCCGGCGAGTCCAGCGCAGGGATGAACTCAAACTGCGGCTGGATCATCTTGAACCGCCCCGCGCTCGACCGCGACGCCTCGAGCTTCCCATACAGCGCGACCATCTGCCCGGCGCGAAACTTGTCTTTTAAATAGTTGCCGTGAAACCACAGGCACTTGACCGTATCGATCCCCTGCCCGACGGTCATCTCGAAGATCGGCATCGACCGCGTCTTCAGCAGCACCGAGCCCCTCACCTCTCCGATGATCGAGGCCATCGTTCCGGCCTTCAGCTCCCGGATCGGCAGAGGGTTCAGCCGGTCCTCATAACGGAACGGAAGATGATACAGCAGGTCCTCGACGGTCTCGACTCCGCGCTTTGCCAGCGCCTCGGCGACCCTCTCTCCCACACGCTTCACATACTTGATTGGAGTCGAAAGTTCCAGCACAGATCGATGCTACAGTCTCGGTCTGTGGGCCTGCACGCCCGACGCCCTATAATCCTTATGCCCCCGTTTAAACGCTTGTCTTCAGGTGAAGGGGGAGTACCGGGCCCACGTTTTGCACTCCACAGGAGATCTCCAAAATGACGTTCTTAGAACACTGGGTCGAAGAAGTATGGAACAAGGGCCGCGCTGAAGCCATCGACCTGCTCGTGCTTCCCAACGTAATACACCACGGCCTTTTGCACCCCGATGGAACCCCGGTCGAGAACCACACCGCGTTCAGGGCCTTTCACAAGCAGTTCCGCGCCAGCTTCTCCGACCTCTATATTAAGGTTGAGCAGACCATCACCGAGGGAAACCTGACCGTGGCCCGCTGCGTCGTCACAGCAACCCACACCGGCGATGGCCTGGGCTATCCCGCGACCGGACGGCCCGTCCGCATCACCGGCATCATCATTGCCCGCATCGAAGACGGCCTTCTCGCCGAGGCATGGAACCAGTTCGACTTCGCCTCACTCATCCAGCAGGTCAGCGATCGCCGCGATCCTGCCTCTCCCGTCCGCTAATCCACGCCCTGTTACACTGGCGTCGTCCTCAGACGAAACTCCATGCCCATTGTTGAACTCCAGCAGGTCCGCAAAGCCTACGACACCAAAATCGCAGTCGCCGACCTCAGCTTCCGCATCGAGCAGGGCAGCATGTTCGGCTTGCTCGGCCCCAACGGCTCAGGCAAGACCTCCTCTATCCGCATGATGATCGGAATGACCCTGCCGGACTCCGGCACCGTCTCCCTCTTCGGCCAGCCCTTCGACCGCAAGAACCTTCACCGTGTCGGCTACCTTCCAGAAGAACGTGGCCTCTACAAGAAGATGAAGGTGATCGACCAGCTCGTCTTCCTCGGCCAGCTTCACGGGCTCGACGCAATCGTCGCCAGCAAACGCGCCCATGCCTGGTGCGAGCGCATGGAGATCACCGAGGCCATCCCCAAGAAGACCGAAGAGCTTTCCAAGGGCATGCAGCAGAAGATCCAGTTCATCGCCTCTCTCCTGCACGAGCCCGAGCTCATCATCATGGACGAGCCCTTCAGCGGCCTCGACCCCGTCAACGCCACGCTCCTGCAGGACACCCTCGTCGATCTTCACAAAGAAGGCCGCACCGTCCTCTTCTCCACCCACCGCATGGACCAGGTCGAAAAGCTCTGCGACAACATCTGCCTCATCCACCGCGGCCACCTCGTCCTCTCCGGCGGTATGCAGGAGATCAAGTCCCGCTACCCGAAGAACCGCGTCCAGATGGTCTTCGAGGGCGACGCTTCCTTCCTCGACAACCCCGTCGTCGAAAGCGCGAAGAACTACAACGGCATGGCCGAGATCAAGCTTCGCGAAGGAGCCGACGCCCAGTCCCTTCTGGCCGAGGCCATCTCGAAGGCCCGCATCTCCCGCTTCGAAGTCATGGAGCCTACCCTCGAAGAGATCTTCATCGAAACCGTAGGAGGTCGAACCGATGCGTAACGTATGGTTGATCGCCAAACGCGAATACCTTGAGCGCGTCCGCACCAAGGCCTTCCTCGTCTCTACATTAATGATCCCCCTGCTGATGGGCGGCGGAATCGTCGGCTCCCTCATTATGGGCAGCAAGGCAAAGTCCACCTCGCACATCACCATCGTCTCGCCCGATCAGCAGCTCGCCACCGACCTTCAGCAGGAGCTCGAACACGGCAAGGACAGCCAGATGACCGTCGACGTCATCTCTCCCGGCAACAGCGCCACCCGCGCCACGCTCGACTCCATGCTCACCGACAAGCAGCTCGACGGCTATCTCTGGATCACCCCGGCGGCGCACCCCAATGAGCGCCCCAGCTTCTCCTGGACGCCGCGCTCGACCGCCGACATCACCACCAAGGGGAGCATCACTACCGCCCTCAAAACCGTACTGATGCGCGAGCGTCTCGAACACAACGGCATGGTCTCCCGCGACGTCGACGCCCTCATGCAGCCGGTAAAAGTCGACACCACGCAGGCGGGCAAGAACGCCGACACCACCTCCAGTTTCGTCGCCATCTACGTCCTCTTCTTCCTCATGTACATGGTCATCCTGCTCTACGGGATGAACGTGGCCCGCTCCATCATCGAGGAGAAGACCTCACGCGTCTTCGAGGTTCTGCTCGCGACCATCCGCCCCGAGGAGATGATGGCGGGCAAGGTTATCGGCGTCGGCTCCGTGGGACTCACGCAGGTCGCCGTCTGGCTGCTCACGGCGGTCCTGCTTACCAGCGGCTCCTTGATGGGAGCCATCGCCGGAGGCCAGGTCCACGTCTCTCTCAGCGCGATGCAGATTATCTTCTTCGTCGTCTACTTCCTGCTCGGCTTCCTTCTGTACTCCTCCATCGCGGCCGCGCTTGGCGCGATGGTCAACTCCGAGCAGGAGCTGCAACAGCTCAACATGATCCTGGTAATGCCGCTCGCAGGCTGCATGTTCGCTCTGGTCCCGGTCATCAGCAACCCCAGCGGAACATTGGCGCGCGTGATCTCGCTGATTCCCTTCTGCACGCCGCTGATCATGTACCTCCGCATCTCGCTGGCGACGCCCCCGGCGTGGGAGATCGCTCTTTCGATCGTCCTGATGATCGCAACGATCTACGCCCTCCTCTGGATCGCCAGCCGCATCTACCGCGTCGGCATTCTGATGTACGGCAAGCGCCCCAGCCTGCCCGAGCTTCTACGCTGGCTCAAGTACAGCTAGCCAAGCGATCAGCTCTCTGGCACTCCCTTATGAACTTGTCATTCCGCAGCGAAGCGAAGGAATCTGCTTGTTCATCCCAATGCCGGGTGCCGGGTGCCCCATATCTGGCAGTTTCATCGCCAGATGTGGGTCCATCGCGCCTTAAGCGCGATCCGCCTTCCCCAAACCGTCACCAAAGCCCGGGTGCCCCATCCTTCCGCAGGAAGGGTGGGATGAATCCCGCTCGCACCTCCACCTCCCTTGCCCTGAAAAAATCCCGACATAGAAATCCCGCATCCCACCCTCCGCGATAAAACCGCGAAGGATGGGGCACCCGAACATCCCTTCCACCCGAAGAATTACACTCACAGAAGTGCCCTCGAACTACACCTTCAAGCAGCGCCTCATGCTCGCGATCATCCCGCCGCTGGCCTACATGGTCATCTGCCTGATCGGGGTCACCCTGCGCTTCGAAGACATCTGCGAGCCCGGCACCGAGCCCGCGTACCACACCCCCCCGCCGCTTATCTACGCTCTGTGGCACCGCTGCCTTCTGGCCTGCGCCTGGCGCTTTCGACAAGGCAAGATCCACATCCTCATCAGCCAGAGCTTCGACGGCGAGCTGATCGCCCGCACGGTCGAGCGCCTGGGCTTCGTCGCCGTCCGAGGCTCCAGCTCCCGCGACGGAGCCGTCGGCCTCCGCAACCTCCAGCGCGCCTACCTTGCCGGAAACTACTGCGCCGTCACCGCCGACGGCCCCCGCGGCCCCTCCCAGAAGGCCAAGCCCGGAGTCACCCAACTCGGCCAGATCGTCGAAGCCTCCGTCGGAGCCATCTACCTTCACCCGCACCGCGCCTGGACGCTCCGCTCTTGGGACCGCTTCCTGATCCCCAAGCCCTTCTCGCGCGTCACCGTCGGCTGGTCCGCACCCGTCCCCGCCGAGCGCGAATCCGTGCAGGCCGCCCTCGACCGCGCCGTCCGCATCGCCGAAACCCGCAACCCGCAGGCATAACCTCTTCGCCCACCGCGACCGTCCTCCCCCTGGACCTTGTCCTTCCGCAGCGAAGCGGAGGAATCTGCTTTCCTTCCTCGCAGGTCTCTCCAGTCGCACCAGCACGAAAAAAGGCCGCCGGAAAACCGGCGGCCTCTCCCAACAACCTGAAAACCGTTTACTTCAGCTCGTAACCGGCGAAGAAGTAGCCGATCTCGAAGGCCGCAGTCTCCTCGGCGTCCGATCCGTGGATCGCGTTCTCGCCGATCGAAGCCGCAAACTGCTTGCGGATGGTTCCCTCCTCGGCCTTGGCCGGGTCGGTCGCGCCCATCAGCTTACGCAGATCGGCAATCGCGTTCTCCTTCTCGAGAACCATCGGGAAGATCGGTCCGCTCGACATGAACTCCGTCAGCTCGCCGAAGAACGGACGCTCGCTGTGGACGTAGTAGAAGCCCTCGGCCTGAGCCTTGGAGATGGAGACCTTCTTGATGGAGACAATCTTGAATCCGGCCTTTTCGATTTCGGCCAGGATGGCTCCGGCGTGGCCCTTCTTGACCGCGTCCGGCTTGATGATGCTGAATGTACGCTGTGACAACGTCGTTCTCCTGTCTGTTTCCTGTTCTTTCCAGTGTAAAACACGTGCGCGCCGAGCCCCAGAGCCACTTTTCGGCATCCAATCTCCATGCGCTGGGTTGCATGGATCTGGTTTGCCGGATTCGTCGTCTGGCTGATTGATGGAGCGATCAGCCTACACCTTCGCGCGCCGCAGCACGCGCAGTTGGCTTTTCTGGTGGCGATGGTCTTCCTCGCCGCAGGCCTCTTCTACCGCCGACAGCAACGATAAATCAGCCAGTTGAACGCGCTGTGAACCGCCGGAAATGGCGAAAGGCTGCACCCCAAAGGATGCAGCCCTCGATTTTCTGAAGAAATTATCTCTCCAAACGGACTAAGCCTTGCCAAGCACCCGGGCCATCGCCTCGCCGATCTCGGCAGGCGACTTGACCACGGTGATTCCGGCCTCGGTCATAGCCTTCATCTTCTCGGCAGCCGTTCCCTCGCCGCCCGAGATGATCGCCCCGGCATGACCCATGCGGCGTCCGGGAGGCGCGGTCTGACCGGCGATGAATCCAACCACCGGCTTCTTCACGTTCTCCTGGATGTACTTCGCCGCCGCCTCTTCTGCGGTTCCGCCGATCTCGCCGATCATGATGATCGCCTCGGTCTCCGGGTCCTCGTTCAGCAGTTTCAGAGCGTCGATGTGCGTGGTTCCGATGATCGGGTCGCCGCCGATGCCGATTGCGGTCGACTGTCCGATACCGCGCGTCGTCAGCTGATGAACCGTCTCGTAGGTCAGCGTGCCCGACTTCGACACAATGCCGACCGAGCCTTCCTTGTGGATGCGGCCCGGCATGATGCCGATCTTGGCCTTGCCCGGCGAGATCACGCCGGGGCAGTTCGGCCCGACCAGCCGCGACTTTGACTGCCGCACGATCTCCCACGCCTTCACCATGTCGATCACCGGAATGCCCTCGGTGATGCAGATGACCAGCGGAAGCTCCGCCGCCACCGCTTCGAGGATTCCGTCCGCCGCGAACGGCGGGGGAACGAAGATCACCGTGGCGTTCGCGCCCGTCTCCTTCACCGCCTCTTCGACGGTGTTGAAGACCGGCCAGCCCTCGTGCGTCGTTCCGCCCTTACCGGGGGTCACGCCGCCAACGACGATGTCATTGCCAAACTGTTTGCCGTACTCGGCGCAGGCCTTCGCGTGGAAGGTTCCCTCGCGTCCGGTGATGCCCTGCACAATCAGTCGCGTATTCTTATCGACCAGTACCGCCATTAATTTCCACCTTTCGCAGCCGCTACGGCCAGATCCGCAGCTTCCTTCATCGTTGCGCCGACCGAGAACTTCAGGCCCGACTCTTCGAGAATCTTGCGGCCCTCCTCAACGTTCGTTCCTTCCAGGCGAAGGATGATCGGCACCTGCACATTCAGCTTCTTCGCAGCCGCGACCACAGCAGTCGCCAGAACGTCGACGCGGAGAATACCGCCGAAGATGTTGATGAAGATGGCCTTCACGTTCGGGTCGCTCAGCAGGATGCCGAAGGCGTTCTCGATCTGCTCCTGGTTCGCGCCGCCGCCTACATCGAGGAAGTTCGCAGCCTTGCCGCCCGCGTACTCGATGATGTCCATCGTCGCCATCGCCAGACCGGCGCCGTTCACCATGCAGGCAATCGAGCCGTCGAGCTTGATGTAGTTCAGCGCAAACTTCGAAGCCTCGACCTCGAGCGGGTCTTCCTCGCTCAGGTCGCGCAGCTCCTTCAGATCCTTGTGGCGGAACATCGCGTTGTCGTCGAAGTTGATCTTGCAGTCCAGCGCCAGCAGCTTGTCGTCCTTCGTCGTGATGAAGGGGTTGATCTCCATCAGGGTCGAGTCGGTCTCGACGAAGGCCTTGTACAGGCCGAGCATGAACTTCACGGCGTCGTTGATCTGCGTCGGCTTCAGGCCCAGCTTGAACGCCAGCTTGCGAGCCTGGAAGGGCTGCAGGCCAATCGCCGGGTGGATGTACTCCTTGAAGATCTTCTCGGGGGTCGCGTGCGCGACCTCCTCGATCTCCATGCCGCCGGCCTGCGAGGCCATGAACACCAGCTGCGCCGCGGCGCGGTCGAGCACGATGCCGAGGTAAAGCTCGCGGTCGATCGCCGAGCCTTCCTCCACCAGGAGACGCTGCACCTTCTGGCCCTGCGGCCCGGTCTGGTGCGTCACCAGCTGCATCCCAAGGATCGCCTTCGAAGCAACGGATGCGTCCCCAAGCGACTTGACCACCTTCACACCGCCGCCCTTGCCGCGGCCTCCAGCGTGAATCTGCGCCTTGACGACGACAACTGGGTTGCCCTTGTCGAAAAGGTCCTTGGCGGCCCGGTCGGCCTCTTCCAGCGTTTGAACCATCTCGCCGTTAGGAACCGGCACGCCATACTTCCGCAAAATCTCTTTTGCCTGATACTCGTGAATTTTCATAGATATTCTTCTGCCCGCGCGAGAAGTGTATCGGACGCCGATAAGCGCCCGCAATGCGGAAGACGAACATTGGTGCGGTTATCGCGCCCTTTACGTTCCAATTCCATGAAAAAAGCGACGGGGAGAGTGCGCTCTCCCCGTCGCCGCTTCTATTTGCTACAAATCAGTTACAAAACCCGCAGATAGGCTACGAGGTCCTTCTTCTCCTGCTCGGTCAGCTTGGTTCCGAGCACAAGGTTGAAGTACTCCACGGTGTCGTCGAGCGTCAGCAGACGGCCGTCGTGCAGGTAGGGCGGGGTGTCCTTGATGCCGCGCAGCGGGAAGGTCTTGATCGCGCCATCGCGGGCCATCATCATGCCGTTGACCATGTGCTGCTTGTAGAAGCGCTCGGCATGAAGATCGTGCATCTGGTTGTCGGTGAAGTACTGGCCGGAGTGGCACTCGGCGCAGCGGCCCTTGTTGAAGAAGACGTCCTGACCGTGCAGCTCGGCGGCGGTCGCCAGCTTCGGGTCGAGCTTGCCGTCCCACATCAGCTTGGGAGCAGGCGGGAAGTCGAGAAGCTCCTCGAACTCGGCCATGAAGTGAACCTGGCTGCCGCGCTCAAGAACATTGACGCCCTTCTTGGCGGCGATGACGTGATCCCCGTCAAAGTAGGCGGCGCGCTGCTCGAACTCGGTGAAGTCCTCAACGGTCTTCAGCGCGCGCTGCGAGCCGAAGAGGCGCTGGATGTTGACGCCGCGCAGAGCGGGAGTCTCGATACGGTGACGGAACTCCTGCGGACGGATGTCGCCGACCAGGTGGAAGGCTCCGTTGGTGCCGCCGTTTTGGTGGCAGTCCAGGCAGGCGACGCCGCGGCTGGGCTTGTCCGAGCGGCGGTCGGTGGTCTGGTTGAACTGCTGCTGCGGGAACGGCGTCAGCAGCAGGCGAAGCCCCTCAATCTGCTTGGGGTTCAAAATGCCGCTGAAGATGTCGTAGTAGTTGTCGATCGTGACCAGCTTGCCCTGCGAGACGTCTCCAAGGTCGGGGCGCGTCGTGAGGTAGATGGCCGCGGGAAACTCGGCCAGGAAGCGGTCGGGAATATCGAAGTCGAGATCGAAGCGGGTGAGGTCACGTGCCTCCTGCTTGTTCAGCTCGTCCAGCTCGGTCTTCGGGAAGACCATGCCCCCTTCGGGGTGGTTGGCATGCGGCAGCGGAAGGAAGCCCTGCGGGAAAGCACCACGATCCCGGATCTGGTCCGGAGTCAGGTTCGAAAGCTCATCCCAGCTGACGCCAGCGGGCAGCTTCACGCGGACGCCCTCCTGCACGGGCTTGGTGCGGTCCATCGTGACGCCCTTTGCCGGGCGGTCGCTAAGGTCGTACCTCTGCTCCAGCAGGTCCATCTGCCGCTTCATGATGCCCGGCTTAGCCGAGACCATCCGACTATGGATTGCGGCGAAGGTCTCCTTGTCATCCACCGGGGCGTAACTGTTCTTGACCGTATCCTGACCGGCCGCGGAGACGAGTGTGTTTCCTCCAAGGAGACACACACCTGCAAGAACCAGTCCACTGACGATTGCGGTCCTGCGCACACCTCTCAAGTTCTGCATAATCCCTCTCTTTCACGAAGCAACCACCACAAACGAAACTTCAGAAACGAAGATCGCAACAGGGAGCGACGGGATAAAAATAGTTAACGAACAATAATCTTTATCAAACTCTGAACAAAACGATATCACTCCACGAAGAGGAAGAATTGTGAAAATCGGGGAAGCTGCCGATTACCGATCCAGACACCTCCCGAGGGAAGGAAACCGGACTTAAACGGCCCGGAATAAAGACCTTCCCTCCTGTTACCCTTAATGGGATGGCCCTTCAGCCCCACCTCAGACACCTTATCGAGGCCCGCGCCTCGCTCTCGCGTGAGCAGGCCCGCGAGCTGATGCAGCAGATCCTCGAAGGCCAGCTCTCGGACATCGAGATCGCCGCTTTGGTGGGCGCTCTGGCCGCACGGGGCGAGACCCCTGAGGAGGTCGCGGGCTTCGTCGACACCATGCGCTCGGCGGCCACGAGGATTCCCCTCACCGTCGAAGAGCAGGCGCTGCTGGTCGACACCTGCGGCACGGGCGGAGACGGCAGTCGCACCTTCAATATCTCCACGGCCTCGGCGCTGGTGGCAGCGGCGGCGGGAGCCTCCATCGCCAAGCACGGCAACCGCGCCATCACCTCGCAGACCGGCTCCGCCGACGTGCTTGAGGCGCTGGGAGTTCCGGTCGATCTCACCCCAGCCGAGGCCTCCGAAGCCCTGCGCCGCCACCGCTTCGCCTTCCTGCACGCTCCTTCGCTGCATCCGGCGATGAAGGCGGTGATGCCGGTCCGGAAGGCGCTGAAGGTCCGCACGGTCTTCAATCTTCTTGGCCCGCTCACCAACCCGGCGGGAGCCTCCGCGCAGGTCATGGGAGTCTACGCCGCGCACGCCGTTCCTCTGGTGGCCGGGGCGATGGCGCAGCTCGGAACGCGGCACGCCTTCGTCGTCCACGGAACCGCCGAAGGCGAGGACGGAAGCGTTCGCGGACTGGATGAAATTTCGATCTCCGGCCCCACGCAACTCGCCGAGGTTCACAACGGCGTCGTGCGGCTGGCGACCTTCACCCCCGAAGACGCTGGCCTCGAACGCGCCCCCATCGAGACCCTGCTCGGAGGCGAAGCGCAGGAGAACGCCGCGATTCTGCTCGCGATCTTCGCCGGAGAAAAAGGACCGCGCCGCGACATCGTGCTGCTCAACGCGGCAGCCGTGCTGGTGGCCGCCGATCTTGCCCCCGACATGCTCACCGGAGTCGCACTCGCGGCCCGCACCATCGACTCAGGCGCGGTCGAAAGGCTGATCGAAGACCTCCGCGGCTCACGCACACCCTCTTCTTCGAAGACGCGCTAAACAGAAAAGCCCCGCATACAGCGGGGCTTTCTTCTCACACAAAAAGAAGCTACGACTTGATCAGCGAGACTTCCAGCTCGATCTTCAGGTCGTCTCCGACCAGCATGCCGCCGGTCTCGAGCGCCGCGTTCCACGTCAATCCGAACTCGCTGCGCTTGATCTTCGTCACCGCCGAGGCTCCAATGCGAAGGTTGCCCCAGGGGTCCTTCTCCTCGTCCGAAGGCTCATCTACCTTCAGGACGACCTCTTTGGTCACGCCGTGAATCGTCAGGTCGCCGGTCACCAGCAGGTCGCTGCCGTCTTCCTTGACCGACGTGCTCTTGAAGGTGATCGTCGGAAACTGCTCGGCGTCGAGGAAGTCCGCGCTCTTCAGGTGCGTGTCGCGTCCGGCGTCGTTCGTGTTGATGGTGTTGACATCGATCACGACATCGACCACCGAAGCCGACGGGGTCTCCGCGTCGAACTCCACCGTTCCCTGCACGCCGCTGAAGCCTCCACGCACGTTGGTAATCATCATGTGGCGAACGATAAACTGCGCCGTCGAGTGCGCCGGATCAATCTTGTAAGTAGCCAAGGGTCTTCCTCCTGTCACTGCTCTGGTAAGGTCTCTGCCGTCCGGCGCTGGACCGCCAGCGCCCGATAATCCGTCTGTGCGTTCAATCTACCGCAGCCCCTGATCGACTTCTCTCGCAGGCCGCAATCTTCATTGAGATGTAATGGAACGCCTCCAGCCGGGGCGATCAGATTACTACAGCCGAATCCTGCAACCGTGGGCTATGATTTGTCGGGTTTTCAGTCACCCTTTTCTTCGCAGACTCGAGGAGGAACCTCCGGATGTCCACACGCCCCATCCTTCGCTGGACGCTGCCCGTACTTCTGGCGCTTCTCGCACACCCCGCCAGCCGTATCGAAGCCCAGACAGCCGCCGGGCAGTCTCCCGTCGTTCACCTGACCGCCGAACAGGACCGCCAGCGCATGATGGACCTTCTCCACATCACGTCACTGCGGCGGGGCCGCGACGGACGCGCCCCGGCAGGCTCTCCCAACGCGGCCAACTACGATGAGGCAAAGGCGAACCCCTTCCCCACGCTTCCCGATCCGCTGGTGCTCAACGACGGCAAGCGCGTCACGACCGCGAAGGTGTGGTGGAGCGTTCGCCGCCCGCAGCTGGTCGAGCTCTTCGACCGCGAGATCTATGGCCGTATGCCCTCCCACACCCCGAAGGTCACATGGGAGGTCACGGCGACCAAACAGGGCACCAACGACGGCGTTCCCATCATCACCAAGAGCCTGGTCGGCCACGTCGATAACTCCTCCTACCCTCTGGTCAAGGTCGACATTCAACTTGAGCTGACGACTCCCGCCAACGCGAAAGGCCCGGTCCCCGTCATGCTGGAGTTCGGTTTCATCGGACCACGCCCCGTGATTCCCGGAAGGCCCGCGCCTCCTCCACCGCCACCCGGCCCCACCTGGCAGCAGCAGGTTCTAGACAAGGGGTGGGGCTATGCCACGCTGGTCCCCGCAAGCGTGCAGGCCGATAACGGCGACGGCCTGACCGAAGGCATCATCGGCCTCTGCAACAAGGGCCAGCCGCGCAAGCTCGACGACTGGGGAGCCCTGCGCGCCTGGGGCTGGGGAGCAAGCCGCGCTCTCGACTACTTCGAGACCGACAAGACCGTCGATGCGAAGCAGGTCGGCATCGAGGGACACTCGCGCTACGGCAAAGCCGCCCTGGTCACGATGGCCGACGACCGCCGCTTCGCCATCGGCTACATCAGTTCCTCGGGCGAGGGCGGGGCCAAGCTGAACCGCCGCGACTGGGGCGAGGTGGTCGAGAACGTCGCCGGAACCAGCGAGTATCACTGGATGGCGGGCAACTTCCTGAAGTACGCCGGGCCGCTGAACTGGAACGACCTCCCCGTCGACGCGCACGAGCTGATCGCTCTCTGCGCCCCGCGCCCGGTCTTCATCAGCGGAGGCTCGCTCGCGCAGGGCGACGGCTGGGTCGATGCGAAGGGCATGTTCATGGCCGCTGCCGCCGCCGGTCCCGTCTATCGCCTGCTCGGGAAGAAGGACCTCGGCACCACGGAGTTTCCTCCAATGGAGACTCCCCTGATCGACGGCGACATCTCCTTCCGCCAGCACAGCGGAGGCCACACCCCGCTCCCGAACTGGCCCACCTTCCTTACCTTTGCCAGCCGTTACCTGCACGCTCCGGCGAGCTAGCCCACGAGGAGAAGGCTTCCAGAAGCAGTGGAAGCCTCCTTCTTCCGCCCGCGAATACCGCGCAAATCCGCGAAATCTCAGGCATTTCAGAGACTCAACGCCTTCAGAAGCAGCGCGGCGGAGAAATATTTGTGATACACAAGGAATACATTTCATGGAACACGGGGGCATCCGGCAGGCATGTTTGATCTCAAGGGGCAGGTGGCAGTCGTCGTTGGCGGAACCTCAGGTCTGGGCAAAGCCATCGCCCTCGGACTGGCCGATGCCGGAGCGGATGTCGTAGCCTCGTCAAGATCGCAGTCCGCAGTCGATGCCACCGCCGCGGAGATCGCCGCAAAGGGAAGCAAAACCCTGGCCCTGGCCTCCGACGTGACCAACCGGCAATCCCTCCAGACGCTTCACGACCGCGTCGTCGAAGCCTTCGGGACCGTTCACATCCTGGTCTACGCCGCCGGAACCACCAGCAAGGTTCCCATCCTCGACTGCACCGAAGAGCTGTGGAACTCCATCATGGACATCAATCTGACCGGCGCCCTGCGGTCGTGCCAGATCTTCGGCAGGACGATGCTTGCGCAGGGGTATGGCCGCATCATCAACATCGCCTCGCTCTCGACCTTCGTGGCCTTCCACGCCGTCGCGCCGTACTGCGCGAGCAAGGCCGGGATTGGCTCGCTGACGCGCTCGCTCGCGGTGGAGTGGAGCGACAAGGGCGTCTGCGTGAACGCCATCGCGCCGGGCATCTTTCCCACCGACCTCAACCGCAGCCTGCTTGAGACACCGCGCGGCCACGAGCTGACCATCCGCACCCCGATGCACCGCTTCGGCAAAGCCGAAGAGGTCGTGGGAGCCGCGCTTTACCTCGCCTCGCCCGCCGCCTCCTTCACCAACGGAGCCATCCTCACCGTCGACGGCGGCTACATGGCGAGCGGCGTGAACCAGTAATCGTTTCATACGGCGCGCTTCGCTTCATAAGCGACCTGCAGAAGACTGAGCGATATCGTTCGACATAAAAAGAAATTCAAGGATTTCTGCGAAATCGTTCCCTCACAGGAGCGGCCGCAAAATCCACCGGGCCAGGATTTAACATGGGAACAATGAGCACTGTTCCCCCCGGCCGCATCGAGATCATCACCGGCCCCATGTTCTCCGGTAAGTCCGAAGAGCTGATCCGCCGCCTGAAGCGCGCCCGCATTGCCCGGCAGCGCGTCGCCTGCTACAAGCCGGACATCGACCTGCGCTACCACCGCACCTCTATCGCCAGCCACAGCTCGCAGACGCACGAGGCCGCGACCGTCACCACGGTCGAAGACCTTCGCGCCGCCCTGTTCCCGCAGCTCGACGAGGTGGAGGTGGTCGGGATCGACGAGGTACAGTTCTTCTCCGAAGCGATCATTCCCCTCTCCGTCGAACTGGTTCACCTCGGCAAGCGCGTCGTCATGGCCGGCCTGGACACGACCTTCGCCGCCGAGCCCTTCGGCCCCGTCCCGAACCTGATGGCCATCGCGGATGAGGTCACCAAGCTCTCCGCCGTCTGCATGGTCTGCGGAGCCCCCGCGATCCACACACAGCGGCTGGGCCAGAGCCAGGAGCTGGTCGTCGTCGGGGCCGCCGGACTGTACGAAGCCCGCTGCCGCGCCCACTTCGAGCCGTGGGTCGATGCCTCGCACTCCCAGCAGCTGGAACTCCCGACCGCCCAATAACCTGCGTCCTCCGAGAAAGTTCCATCTGCGTGCGGTATCCTTCTAGGTGTCTTCGAGCATCTACCTCGTAGCAGGAGAAAAATCTATGCGCCTTACCGCAGCAGCCCTCGCCGTCAGCCTTCTCACTCTCCCCGCAATGGCCAAGCCCAAGGGCGGAGTCACTGTCGCTCTGAAGACCAGCACCGGACAGGATGCGGGAACCGCAACCTTTATCCCCGCGAAGAAGAATCTCGTGATCAACGTGAAGCTGAAGAACCTTCCCGCAGGCGAGCACGCCGTCCACATCCACGAGCATGCGGTGTGCGACGCTCCCGACTTCAAGACCGCGGGCGGGCACTTCAACCCTGACGCCAAGAAGCATGGCATGGAGAACCCGGCAGGCCACCACAACGGCGATCTTCCGCAGAATGTGACAGTTGCTACCGACGGAACCGGATCGGCCCACTTCAAGGTCAGCTACCTCTCGCTCGATCCCGCGGCTGCGAACTCCATCTTCGCCAACGGCGGAACCTCCATCATGGTCCACGAGAAGGCGGACGATATGAAGACCGACCCGACCGGAAATGCCGGCAACCGGATCGCCTGCGGCGTCATCAAGCCCGCCAGCTAAATCTATCCTGAAAATCGGTCTGAAAACTCAGCCCGAAAATCTGAAAAGAATGGCCTTTGGCCGTTGAACCAATCCGGACGCCCCTGCGTATAGACCTGCATGGGCGTCCTTTCCATTGCGCTTCCCCTCACCGCCGGTCCCCGAGCAGGCAGCTCGCGGAAGACGACGCGGGAGCGTTCGATCGCCCGTTTCTCCCCGGATAACCCCGTGGCTAATCCTGCGGTCACGGCTAAAATTCCAACCGGGCCAGACGGTACACTCGTACAACAGTCAAAGCCGGTCGAAGCCATGCTGGAACGCACCCCCGAACAACAAGCCGCGCAGGAGGCGATTGTCAGGCTGGTGCGGCAGTGTCTCGCTGGAGATGCCCAGGCATGGCAGCAGCTTGTCGTTTCGCAGCATCGCCGCGTGTACGCGATCTGCTATCGCTTTACCGGCTCCCCCACCGACGCCGAAGACCTGACACAGGACGTCTTCCTGAAGCTCTATCGCAACCTTGCGAGCTTCGATCTGCAAAAAGGCAGCTTTCAGACGTGGATTACGACACTGGCACGCAACCTTCTGGTCGATCACTTCCGTCGAACACGTCTGGAGCGGGCCTCTGAATCGCTGGACGCAACCTTCGACGGCGAAGAAGACGGCCCTACAATGGCCGAGCGCCTGGCCGACCCGCGCAGCGAGTCGCAGGAGCAGCACGTCGCCGGACTCGAGAAAAAAGCCCTCATCCAGAACGCCCTGCAGCAGCTCTCCCCCGAACTGCGCGAGGCCGTCATCCTGCGCGATCTCGAAGACATGGACTATAAGGAGATTGCCCAGATCCTCAAGATTCCCGAGGGCACGGTAAAAAGCCGCATCAGTCGTGGTCGCGGGGAACTTGCAAGACTGTTACAACGTATAGAAAAGCAGAGGATGTAACGTTAGAAAGCGAGGTGGTTTCAGGTGGCAGAGTTCAACAAGTTCAATCAATTCGGTAACAGGCAGACGAATCCGGACCACTGCGCCGAGTGCGAAGCCATGCTGGCCGACGCTCTCGACCGGAGCCTCTTGCCGGAGGATCAGGCGCGCTTCGACCGCCATCTGGCCACCTGCCCGGATTGCTCCCTCATGTTCGCCGACGCGAAGATCGGAGCCGAGCTTCTCGCAACTCTGAACGAGGAGAGGCCCGTGCCATCCTCCGCTCTGCTCCAGCGCATCCTGACGACCACCGGCCCGGCGACCGAGCTTCCTGTCATGCCGCAGAACACCCTTCTGAGCTGGCCCGTAACCGTTCCCGCCGCGGCCTCGTTCCCGATGGGCTACCAGGCCCCTGTGCTGCCCTTCCGCCAGCGCCTGCGCAATGCCCTGCGGCCCCAGACTATTGCCTCCACGCTGGCGCAGCCGCGGCTGGCGATGACGGCGGCGATGGCCTTCTTCTCCATCGCCCTCACGCTGAACCTTACCGGCGTCCGGCTCACGGAACTGCGCGCCAGCGACTTCACGCCCTCGAACCTTCAGCGCAGCTTCTACAACACCAACGCGCGGGTCGCCCGCTCGATCGACAATCTTCGCGTGGTCTATGAGCTTGAATCCCGCGTCCGCGATCTTCAGCGCGGCGACGACTACGGAAACGACTACGGCAACACCCCGGCCCCCGCGCAGAACACCCCGAAGCATGAGCAGAAGGCGCCTGAGCAGCAGAAACATCCAAGCAGGCGCTCCGGCAGCAGCAGCCTGACCCCGCCGCAGCGTGGCCTTGAAGCACAGCGTAGCCACGAGTTCACCGCCGCCGCTCTCACCCAGCCAGACCTCTCCCCCCGGTCCGGCCAGGAGCCACGGAAAAGCTTTGTTATCTTTACACCCACGGTCTTCAGCACCGGCAAGCAAGGGGGACGGGCATGAACTGCGCGAATCATCCAGAGCGTGAAAAGATCGCCTTCTGCCAGAACTGCGGCAAGCCGCTCTGCCAGGAGTGCGCTCGCATCGTAGGCCAGGCGGTCTTCTGCGAGCCCTGCCTTGAGGCCCGCCTCGCAGGTGCCCCCGGCAACTCCCCCTACACGGCCCCTCCCGGCGGCACCCCTTATACAGCTCCTCCCGTCACACCCGGCCCCGAGATTCCTCCGCCACCCGCGAACGGCGAACCGAACCCCGGACTGGCAGCCTTTCTCGGTCTCATTCCCGGCGTGGGTGCGATGTACAATGGCCAGTACGCCAAGGGAATCGTTCATCTCGTCGTCTTTGCCGTGCTCATCAGCCTCACGGACGAACACAACATCTTCGGACTCTTCGTCACGGGCTGGATCTTCTACCAGGTCTTTGAGGCCTACCAGACCGCCCGCGCCCGTCGCGACGGAACTCCCCTGCCGAATCCCTTCGGTCTGAACGATATTGGAGAGCGGCTCGGCTTCGGCAGGTCATGGACCTCCACTGGAAACTCCAGCTGGGCCTCTCCCCCGCCAGCCTCGGTTCCTCCTGCGCCCGAGGTTCCCCCGGCAGCGGCATATCCCCCGCCCCCCGCAAACTATCCTCCTCCGGGAGCCACCTGGGGAGCGCCCAGCGACAGCTACACCGGCTCCCCCTACAACGCGTCTTACGCAGGGTCGTACACGCCGTTGCCATTCGATCCCGGCGCCATTCCCCCGCCGCGCAACCGCTTTCCTGCGGGAGCCATCTGGCTCATCGGGCTGGGACTGCTCTTCTGGATCAGCAACACCGGCTTCCTGCACGGCTCCAGCTATATCTTCCCGACCATGATGATCATCTCGGGCGTGTGGCTGCTGATCTCTATGATGACCTCCTCCGGCGGGAGCCTGGCCGATGACGGCACGCCCTACTACCGTGTGCGCCTGTTCAACGCTCTTCGCGGCTCGGTGTGGATTATCCTTGCGGGCGTCATGTTCCTGCTGTCGTCGCTCAACATCCTCTCGTGGGGAAAGAGCTGGCCGCTGTTCATCATCGTCGCAGGCGTTATGATCCTGGCCGAACGCGCTGTCTACCAGTCGGTCCCCGCGCCTCCGGCGTATCCAGTGCCTCCCACGACTCCGCCGCCCCCCGCGGCCTCGACCTCCTTCGTTCCGCAGCAGGAAGATTCCAACGGGCAGCAGGAAGGGCGGTAGGTCATGGCCAACCAGACTCCGCCTTATCCACCGCCCGGTCCTCCGTATCCGCCGCAGGGTGACTGGCGCTACCAGCGCCGCTTCATGAAGCAGCAGGCGCGGATGCAGCGCGAGTATCTGCGAGCCCAGCAGGCCGCCTACCGTGCCCAGCGCGCCCAGTACCGGCGCAGCTCCATCGTGGGGCCGCTGCTGATTATCTCCGTCGGCGTGGTCTTCTTCCTCATCCAGACCGGCCACATCTCGGCCAGCTCCTTCTGGGGCTGGTACGGACACTGGTGGCCTCTCCTGCTGATCGGAACCGGCATCATCCTGCTGATCGAGTGGGGCTGGGACCAGTTTGTCCACCACGACGAACCCCGCCGTCGCACCCTTGGAGGCGGTGTCTTCACCCTGCTGCTTCTCTTCTCCATCATCGGATTTCTCTTCAACGGATTTCGTGGAGGAGCCTTCAGCAGGGCCTTCAACCTGAATCCCGACAACATGGATGAGTTTCTCGGTGACAAGCACGAGAGCGATCAGACTCTCTCGCAGACCTTCGCTCCGGGAACCGCGCTCACCATCAACAATCCTCGCGGCAACATCGTCGTGGCGGGCACCAGCGATGACGGGCAGATTCACATCAATGTCCACAAAGAGGTCTTCACCCGGTCGGATTCGGAGGCGGAGAGCCGCGCCCAGCAGCTCGCTCCCCGGCTTGAGCCCAGCGGCTCCACCGTTCAGCTTGCCGTTCCCACGGTCGATGGAGCGCGGGCAGACCTCAACATCACCCTTCCCGCATCGGCCACCGTTACGGTCACGGCGAATCGCGGAGACATTCACGTTGCCGCCATCAAGGCTCCCGTAACGGTGACGGCGAACCACGGAGATATCTCGCTGACTGCGATCACGGGCACGGTCCAGGCGCACATCAACAACGGCGACTCATCCTTTTCTGCCCATAGCGTGACCGGCGCGGTCAGCGTGGAGGGCCGCGCACGCGACCTTACCTTCTCCGACATCAGCGGAACCGCCGCGATGAACGGCGAGTTCTTCGGAACCACGCACCTCGAACACATCACCGGAGACGTCCGCTTTCACACCAGCCGCACCGACCTCCGGCTCGCCCGTCTGGACGGAGAATCCGAGATCAGCTCCTCCGACATTTCGGCGGATCGGGCAGCAGGCCCCTTCACACTGGCCACGGGCAACAAGAACGTCACGCTGGAGCGCATCTCGGGCGACATTTCGGTCACGAACCGCAACGGCTCGGTCGATCTGACCGGCGCTCCTCCGCTCGGCAACATCACCGTCGAAAACCGCAACGGCTCAGTGGACCTGACCCTGCCGGAAGAGGCGAGCTTCACGGTTCAGGCCGAGACCACCAACGGCGACCTGGAGAACGACTTTTCGCTGTCGCAGCAGGAAAAAGAGGACAGCAACCGCAAGAGCTATAACGGCACGGTCGGCAAGGGAGGCCCGCTGGTCCGCATCACCACCAGCCAGGGCGACGTCTCGCTCAAAAAGGCTATGATCGACCCCCTTCCGCCGACGCCTCCTCCGCCTCCCGCCCCCATCTCGATCCGCAATAACGGCGCATCCGTGGACGTGGACAGGAACGGAGTCAACATCCAGAGCAACGATGGCTCCTCCGTCATTATCAATAAGAACGGACTTCACATCGTCGCCAACCCCGACGGCTCCAGCGTGTACCAGAACAAGAGGACGCGGCTTACGACGAGCGCCGACGGTGCGAAGACGTATCAGGGTTCGGATGGAACACGCTACACCTACCACGCTGACGGTGCGAAGGAGTACCGGGGCAAGGATGGAAGCCATATCACGATTGCAGCAGACGGCAAACGCGTTGCCACCCGACCGGATGGCAGCGCCATGACGGACTCCGAGATCGATCGTCGCTTGCGCGAAGCAGAGCACGATGTGGAGAAGACCGCTGCCGAACGCGACAAAGCACGCCACCCGTAAAACTACAGAGACAACCGGCAGCATCCCACGACCGCGGGAATATGCTTAAATCGCAAACTCCAGCGCATCCACTTGCGATCATTGCATACGTCAGGCGGCTTAGGATATGTACCCCGGATCGAAACCGATGTTTCCAGCCCCACACAAAAAAAGGAGTGAGGAGATAAACTCCTCACTCTGCGGATCTGTTTCCGAGCCGTTTGATTCCCACGACCGGGCTCCCGGCACCGCTCGTGGGAACGGACCGAAAGCAGTTACTTCGAAACGACAACCCTCATGCGACGCATCAGAGCGCCGGCCGAGCCAACCAGGCCGGTTCCGAGGAGCAGCAGGGTGCTGGGCTCAGGAACGGTGGAGACCGAACCCTCGAAGTCGAGACCCTGGTTGTAACCGTTCGTCTGGTGGACGACGAAGGTCAGGGTGTTCTCCCCGGCGTTCAGATCGAACCAGCCGTCGAAGTTGTAAACCGAGATGCAGTTCGGCTTGTCAGGAGCGCAGTTGTCACCGAAGTTGTTCGAAGCCTCGGGGATGATCTGAGTACCGTTCAGCAGAACGCTGGTCGTATCGTCCGCCAGGATCGACAGGGCGAGGCCATAGCTTCCACCAACCGCATCGAAGGTCGTCGTGTACTCGTATGTGCCGTTAGGAAGAACGACCAGGGACGCATCCGGGGTGCTCGGTCCAGTGTGGGGATTGAGGGAAACCCAGCTGGAAGAACCAATCGCCGGAGCCCACTTGGTTCCAGCACCGATGTTGTAGGTATCGGCGCCACTATAGGTCAGAGCCGAGTTGCTGTAAGCTCCAACCGAGCCAGCGCCGTCACCGTTCAGAGCGCCATAGCTTCCGATAGAGAGAGTTTCAGCCGTTGCGAAAGCAGTCGAAAGTGCGAAGACTGCTCCCAAAAGAGAGATTTTCGAAAAGAGCTTCATTTTGAGTTTCCTCCTGTAACTAAATGCCGTCGCCTTGAACGACAGGAAATTTGGTTTCTAAAACCGCCTCGTCCAGAGATCCTTGCCACGTCAAACAAACAATTTTGAAACAGGGCCCCGAAAACACTCATTCCGTTCATGAGTCTTTCTTGATACGAACCACTAATGCAGATCACCAGCCAAAATCCAAGCAAACAAAATCAATCATTTACAGAATCGCGTTGCGGCAGGATATGCAATGTTTTGCTGCTCGAAGTGAGAATTTAAGCCCATCCGATTCAGCTCTGCTTCAAAACGCGTCCCGCAAAAGTCGCTTTTCACAAAACAAGCGATTGGTTGCTATAGCTTTCGCAAAAGGTCGTGCATTCTGCTCCATGCAGCGGCATAGGGTTTGAAAACCCTGTCACTCGGCCTGCGTTCCTGTTCGCCTGGAGCAGTCATGCCCCTGATAGAAGCATCTTCTTGACCAAACGGAATATCATTTACTCTCAATAACTTGAATGATTGATCGAATCGAGAATACGCAAATCGTTGCGCACCATACTCACCGGGAGTGCCACTAGAGGAATGAGGCCCATCTCCTGTTTTCTTTCGTCTAATTGCTGAGGGGAGGTAAGGTTAAGCTGCCAAACGCGTGTTCTCCTGCAAGATTGCCGATCTCGAAGAGGGTGGTGACTTAGATATGCATCTCCGCATTGTTCAGACCATCCGCCGTATAGCCTTAGCGATTGTTCTTTTGTCTGCGTTCTGCATACCGGCCTTCGCCGCCCAGCCGCTCAACGGAACCCCGCTCGACGACGGTTACCGCGACATGTACAACCTGCGCTTCGCCGATGCGCATGGGAAATTTCAGCAGTGGATCGTGGATCATCCGGAAGATCCGATGGGGCCGGTCTCCGATGCGGCGGCGTGGCTCTTCAGCGAGTTCGAGCGACTCAAGATCATCGACGTGCAGCTGTTCGCAAATCAGGATCGCTTCGATAGCCGAGGCCGCCTTACGCCGGACGCCAATGTAAGGAAGTCGTTCGAGGAGCGCCTTGACCAGGCGGGGCATCTGGCGGACACCGCACTGACCCGCAACGCGCGGGATGCGCGCGCGCTTTACGTGAAGACACTGGTCAGCGGGATGCGATCCGACTACGCCCTGATGATCGATAAGAAAGACCTTGCCGCACTGAACTACAGCAAGGAGGCCAGCTCATTCTCCAAGCAGGCGCTTGCGATCAATCCACACATGTACGATGCGTACCTGGCGTCGGGCGTGGAGAACTACATGCTCAGCCTGAAGTTCGCCCCGGTGCGCTGGCTGCTCAACCTGACCGGAGCCTCAACCAGCCGTGAGGAGGGGATTCGCCTGCTGAATCTGACCGCCACCCAGGGCTACTACCTTGCTCCCTTTGCCCGCATGATGCTCGCGGTCGCCGCCCTGCGCGAAAATCATCCACAGGTGGCGCGCTCAATCCTGATCGATCTCAAACGCGAATTTCCCCAGAACGCTCTTTACGATCGCCAGCTCGCCCTGATCCCTTGACATAAATCCAGATACGAGAAGTTTTTACAGCGATTTGTAACCGAAGCATGTAGGCTAGATGCGTCTCGTAAGCTCCATCATCAATTCATCCTGATACCACCAAAGGCTCCTGATAAGCATGCGCATCTCTTCTGTTGGAACAGCATTTCCTCCCAATCGCTATCACCAGAGCGTCATCTCCGAAGCCCTTCGGGAGCGCTGGCAGCACAAGATGGAGGAGCCGCGGCTACTTACGCGTCTCCACGCGAACTGCGGTGTCGAGTACCGCCACACCGTATTTCCCATCGAGCAGTATCCCGCTCTCGACACCTTCCGCAAGACAAACGATGCATGGATCAAGGCCGCGGTCGACCTGGGGCAGCAGGCCATCTGCCGCGCTCTGGACTACGCAGGCATCGAGCCGGGAGACATCTCGGCCATCTTCTTTGCCACAGTGACCGGAATCGCCAGTCCGACGATCGATGCTCGACTTATCAACCGCCTGCCCTTCCCCGTCAACATCAAGAGGACGCCGATCTTCGGTCTCGGCTGCGTTGCAGGAGCCGCCGGAATCTCGCGAGCCTCCGATTACGTTCGCGCCTTCCCGAAGCAGCACGCCCTCCTGCTCTCGGTCGAGCTGTGCTCGCTGACGTGGCAGGACGATGATCAATCCATCGCCAACCTGATCTCGTGCGGACTGTTCGGAGATGGAGCCGCCGCGGTGGTCATCTCAGGAGCGGAGACGGAGCTGGCGCAACAGCAGCGCGGGCCGCGCGTTCTGGATACGCGCTCGACCTTCTACCGGAACACCGAACGCGTGATGGGATGGGATATCGTCGAGAGCGGCTTCAGGATCGTTCTGTCTCCCGATGTTCCCAAGGTCGTGGAAGATAACCTGCTGAAGGATGTGGAGGGCTTCCTTGCCGACAACAACCTTCGTCGCGAGGACATCTCCACTTACATCTTTCACTCCGGAGGCCCGAAGGTTCTGGAGGCAATGCAGACCTCACTCAGTCTTCCTCCCGATGCTCTCGCTCCCTCGTGGAAGAGCCTTCGCGAAGTCGGCAATCTCTCGGCGGCCTCGGTTCTCGCGGTGCTGGAGGGCTACCTCAAGGAGCATCCGGGAGTGCCCGGCACCTACAGCATTCTCGCGGCGATGGGCCCAGCCTTCTGCTCCGAGCTTGTGCTGCTTCAGTGGTAAAGCTCTCTTCTTTCTGAGATCGAAAAAAGCATTTCCTCAAAACGGCGTGCCTCCCTTCGGAGGCACGCCGTTTCAGATTTTAGACAAGTGTTTCTGATTAGGTGAAGAGCTTCTCATAGATGGAGTCGATCTGATAGTGCGTCACTCCCAGCTTCTTCATGCGCTCGGCATCTTCCGCCGCTCCTGCCCACTCATCGCGCTTCGCCATCGTATAGCGGAAGGTGTTGATCGCCGCAACTGCCGTGATTCCGTTCTTCTGGCATAGCGCCATCGACTCTTCATTCAAGTCGCTGGCAAGCTCGAAGAGGTACATGTGCTTCACGTCGTCGCCACGCTCGATCGCTGCGGTCAGCTTCTTGCGGTCACCGCCCTGATACACCGGCGTTCCCAGGAGAGACTTCGCCTTCGCTCCTCCGCCCAGCAGATACGTCGTATCCAGCATGGCATTGTCTTCGAGCGACTTCTTTATGCTGAGGTAGAAGTCGTCCGGAAACGCTTCGCTCTTGATGTCGAGCATCAGGCGCGTCTTGCCCTTGCACATCTCGCAGAGCTCGCGGAAGTGGATGGGGCTGGTGTTGCCGGGAGTGGCGCGGAGCTGCTTCGCCTCCTGCCAGGTGACCTCCTCGACCTTGCGAGGATCGTTGTAGAAGCGCTTGAAGTTGTTGTCGTGCTGCAGAATGGGCTCGCCGTCCTTCGTGCGGCGGATATCGACCTCAAGCATCCAGTAGCCGCGGTCGATTGCGCCCTGCACGGAGCCGGGGCTGTTCTCCGCGTGCTGGTCGTCGACCAGCCCACCGCGATGCGCGATGAGCTGGTACTTCGAGGGGATCGCAGCGCTCATCGGGGTCGAGGAGGCCAGGTACGCCGCGGGAACAGACATCGCCGCAAGCGAAAGAAACTCTCTACGTGTCGTCTTCATGAATCGCGTCCTTTCTTAGAACTGGAACTTCAGTCCCAGTTGCAGGTTGCGCTGACCACTCTTGGAGGTCGTCAGACCGAAGGAGCCGGCGTTCGGATTGACTCCGGGGTCGGCGAGCAGCGGGTGGTTGGGAAGGTTGAAGGCCTCGGCGCGGAACTGCGTCTTGAGCTTCTCATCAAACAGTGAAAAGTTCTTGAACAGCGCGAAATCGAGATCGTTGAACGTGGGTCCCTTCAGGAGATTGAGTCCGGCATTGCCGAAGGTTCCAGCACTCGGAGCGGCGAAGGCCTTGGGGTTGAACCACAGCTTGTTCAGGCCGCGATCGCTGACGCCGGTGTTGCCGACGAGGTTCCAGGGCTGCGAACCGCTGCCGGAGCCGACACCCGCAGTATCGACCGAGGAGACCACCGAGAGAGGATCGCCGCTGCGGAGGAAGAAGACGCCGGAGACCTGCCAGCCGCCCACGATGCGGTGGACCAGATCGGTGCGATCCTTCCAGAAAGGAAGCTCGTAGATCGCGTTGATGTTGAGCACGTGCGGAAGATTGTTCGAAGAAACCGCGCGAACCAGGTTGACGTGATACGCATCGTAAGGCGTCGTGGTGTTGTCGATCAGCTTCGAGAAGGTATAGGCAGCCGCGAACGAGAGTCCGTTGCGGAAGCGGCGTTCGGCGCTGACCTGCAAAGAGTTGTAGCTGGACTGCCGGTTGTACTCGCCAAGGGTGATGATGCCCAGGCCCTCCCACGGACGCAGAGCGTCGGCATTGACCCTGGGGTTCGCCTGCACGGTGCCGGGTTGAAGCTGGTTGATGTTGCGCTGTCCGCGAAGGTTGATCGAGTGCTTGCCGACGTAACCGATCTCGAACAGGATGGCGCCGGGGAACTCCTTCTGGAGGCCGAGGCTGTAGGTGTAGGCCGTCGGCGAACGATACGCCGGATCGAGAGCGCGCATCGCGAAGGGATACTGACGCTGCGTTCCGCCCGAGCCGCCGGGGTTGTCCACACTGCCGTTGGTCACGCCCACCGTGATCTGGTTGGGAGCGTTGCCGAACAGGTAGCTGCTGTAGAAGTTGACGCGATCGGCATACATACCGAAGCCGCCGCGCAGCACGGTCTTGGGATCGAGACGGGCCGAGAAGCCGATACGAGGCTGGAACAACAGCTTGTAGTCCTGCACGAGGCTTCGCGGGAGATTGTGGAAGAGGCGATCCACACCGGGAACCGTCATCGCGGGCACGTGGCCTGCTGCCGAGTCCGGGAAGCCGGAGCCGGGCAGAACGATTCCGTTGTACGCGTCGCCGGAGAGGATGTGGCCGTCGCTGGGATCGATGATGGCTCTGTTGCTCTGCGAATAGAAGTTGGGATCGAAGTTGGAGATGTCGTTCCACTTCGCATACCAGGGCTGGAAGTAGGAGTAGCGAAGACCGGCCTCGATGGTCAGCCACGGAGTGGCTTTCCAAGTATCCTGCGCGAAGGCTTCGAAGGCATTGCTGCGCATCAGGGTGTACGCCCTGCTTGAGATCTCGCCGTAGCTGTTGAAGTTTCCGAGAGCGGCGTTGGCGATGGCCACGCCGGTCGTCTGGGGGTTGCCGGTCGGAGAGAACTGGAAGCCGCCGTTCTGGTTGTTGGTTCCACCGGGAGCGTTCGAGATGACCACCTGGTCCCGGTTGTTCTGCAGGCCGCGCTCGATATATGCGCCGAACTTGATGACGTGGCGTCCCGTGGGAACCCACGAGACATTGTCACTCAAGGTATAGACCTGTCCGCTCGACTTCGAGGGGTACGGTCCGCCGTCGAGGGTGGTGAAGCTGGTGATGGCGACGGTCGGGATCTTCTCTTCCACGTCCTTCGTGCCCGGGAAAATGTAAGGGTAGTCGATTCCGTAAAGGCTGCGCTCGTACGGACGGCTTTCGAGGTTGGCTGTCTTCACCAGCTCGTTCGAGGCCGAGATGGTGAAATCGTTCAGCCACTTCGACGAGAGCGTGCTGGTGATGTTGAAGGCCGCGGTGTCGTTCGGGCGGGACTGGTCCGTACCCACGCGGTCGAGGTTGGAGGTGAACGGGCTGATCGACTCGTACTCATAGTGCTGGGCCGTCAGGGTGTAGCGGTTGCGTCCAGCGTAGTAGTCGACGCGATAAAAATCTTTGCGGCTGTTGCGGGGAGCGGGCAGAGCGCCGATCCAGTTTGAGGCTCCCTGCTGGAAACCCGGCGTCGGCAGGGGGTACGCGCTTAGAAGCGCAAGGCCGTTCCTGCTGAGGCGCGATGGGTCGATGATGTTGTTCGCAAAGGGCTGGCCGGTCGTCGGATCCTTCACGATTTGCGCGGAGTTGGTGAAGGGATTCGCAGGGTTGAGCAGCTCGCTGAAGTTTCCGGCACGCATAAGCGCGGTGGGAACGGTTGCGGTGTTGGTCTGCTGCTGGCGGAAACGGACCCACTCCTCGGCGACGAAGAAGAAGAGCTTATCCTTATTAACATTCCACTTGCCGGGCCAGTAGATCGGGCCGCCGATGGAGAAACCGGGCTGGTTGAAGCGCAGACCATCGGGCTTGCTGTTCAAGGTCGGGTTGGGGCTGCTGTTTCTTACCCAGGTGTTGGCGTCGAGGGCTGAGTTGCGGAAGAACTCGAAGGCCGTTCCATGAAAGCTGCTGGTACCGCTCTTGGAGACGAAGCGAATCTGTCCACCATCGACGCGGCCATACTCCGCGGGATAGTTCGCCGCGAGAATCTGGATCTGCTGAATGGCATCGGTATTGAAGACGCCGATGGTCGCCGTTCCTGAACGCGTACGCACTGCGTTGACGCCGTCCAGAGTGATGGCGTTCTCAGTGCTGGAGCTGCCGTTGATGGTGAAGCCGTTGGAACCGAGATCATCCGGGTTGAACTGGTTGAAGTTTCCACCCGAAACGCCCGCCTTTGTGAGAGCCAGGTTAATGGGATTCCTTCCGTTCAGCGCGAGGTCTTTAATCTGAGCCGACTCGATGGTGCGCCCCACCATTGCGGTATCGGTCTGCACCTCTGCTCCCGAGGAGGCGACGGTGACCTCCTGCGAGATCTCGCCCAGTTCAAGGGCGGCGTTGATCGTGACGTGTGCTCCGGCGTCGAGCTGGATGCCCGTGCGCTTGTACATCTTGAATCCCGTTCCTTCGATGACGACGTCATAAAGGTCCACGGGAAGATTGGGAACGCTATAGACTCCCTTGGAGTCGGTGCGGGTGGTCTGCGTGGTTCCTTTCGCAGAGCTGACGATCTTTACCACTGCGTCCTGAACGACTGCGTTCGAACTGTCCGTGACCATGCCACTGATCTGCCCCTGGTCGAGCTGAGCGAACGCTCGAAAGGGCAGGCACACGAACAGCACAGCGCCTACGATGGCCAATAGAAACGACTTCATGGATTGTCTCCTGAGTGAGGGAGGTGCTCATGGCACCTCCCATCGCCACAGTGCTCGATTCCTCTGGTCGATTCAATGTTCTGCGCGTTGTTCCTCTCTGACTTCCTCCTGACCTGGCAAGCCATTTAATTTGAGAAAGATACAGAGACTAATGACTCACATTCACGGTGCATTCATGGGGCGTTGTTAGGGTCTTTGTAACGGCATTCCAATGGAAACGGAGCAAAAAGAACTCAAGGCAATATCTTCGATCCTGCGTTTTGGAAGATATGAGGTCGATCTCGAACGCCGTGAGCTTCGGCGCAGCGGTCTGCTGATTCGCCTGCAATCGCAGCCGTTCACCCTGCTGGTTCTGCTGCTCGAACGCCCGAACCAGGTCGTCACCCGGATGGAGATGCGGGAGGCGCTCTGGGGCGAGAACATCACTGTCGACTTCGAACAAAGCCTCAGCTCTGCGATCAAAAAGCTGCGGGAGGCGCTCGAAGATGCAGCCTCCAACCCGCTCTTCATCGAAACCGTTGCCAGACGGGGATATCGTTTTATCGCTCCTGTAACAACGTTCCACGTGGAACAACAGGCCACCGAAGAACAGGCACAGACGAAGCTTCCCGAAGGCGTGGCGGAAAATAGAGGCACTCGCGCTCCCGAGTCGCCTAGTTCGACTGTCTCCGCACTCGCAGCTGTCGCCTCAACCGGAGAGGGAACACAGACGACGATTCGGGAGAGGCTGTCTCCCCTTACTTTATTAATGGTCTGCGCTCTCGTCCTGATTGCGGCTGTCACTCTCTGGGGGGTCCGCAGCACGGCGGTCACACCTACGTATCGCATCTCGCAGATCACCACGACCAATCATGTTTTTACCGGAACGAAACACGGAGATGGAGATATCGTTCCGGGGATTATCACCGACGGGCCGAAGATTTACTTTCCAATGTTTGAAGGTGGCAAATCTCTGCTCAGCTCTGCACTGGTGGGCGATGGAGAAATCAGCGTCCTCCACCTGCCGCCGGAGATCAACATGCCCATCCCAACGGACATCTCTCCTGATCTCACACGACTGCTGGTGATCGACCGCATTGGACTGACCTCGGAGCATCCCCTGTGGATTGTCCCGGTCAACGGCGGGGGAGCGGAACGAGTCGCCAACACACTCGCACACGATGCCGTGTGGACCAAGGATGGAACCCATATCCTCTTCGCCCGCGAGAATAAGCTTTATCAGGCTCGAGCTGATGGCTATGAGGTTACGCCCCTCGCCTCGCTTCCCTCCCGTGCTTCGTGGATGCGCTGGTCTCCCGACGGGAAACGACTTCGGTTCACGATGAGCAATCTTCTGGACGGAAAGAGATCGTTATGGCAGATCGACTCCAACGGCTCCAACCTTCGCCCTGTTCTTCCCCACTGGAAGCCGGAGGTAGATATTTGCTGCGGAAGCTGGACCGAGGATGGCAAGCACTTCTTCTTCAGCGTGACGGAGGATAGCTACAGTGACCTATGGCAGCAGGATGAAAAACTCTTTGGCTTACTACCGTGGGCCTCTGCACCTTACCATCTGACCAATGGGCCGCTGGACTTTCTCGCTCCGCTTGCCAGCAAGCGAAACTCTTCCGTGTTTGCAATCGGTCTGCAGCAAAGCTCCCGCCAGTTCCGTTTCAATCCCATGACACGCCAGGTGCTTCCGGACCTTCCTCTGCCCAGCGAAGTAAAGCGCACGGAGTTCTCCGCGGACGGGCTCTGGATGGCATGGATCGACTCCCGTACCGGATCCCTGTGGCGCAGTCGTTCTGACGGAACTCTTCGGCTGCAGTTAACGACGCCCCCGAATGAAGTCTGGATGATGAAGTGGTCACCTGACGCCAAACAGATCGCATATATCTCCCGCACTCCCGGCGAACCGTGGAAGATCCATGTCACCAGTTCGGTCGGAGGGCAGTCATGGGTGCCTCTGCCGCAGGACCGGGGGCAAACCGATGTGGAATGGTCCCCGGATGGGCGCTATCTCCTCTTTGGCCGGGTTCCAGACTCGGTGAAGGTAGACAGCGAGCCAAAGTATCTCTCTCTCTACGATCTGACCACGCACAAGGTCAGCACCGTTCCTGGTTCGCTGGGTATGACCAGTCCTCGCTACTCGCCCGACGGAAAGCATATTGCAGCCCTCAAGAACGATGGGCACCAGCTCGTTCTCTTCGATACAGAAAGCCATCAATGGCGCATGCTCGAAGATATGCCAATCTCAGATCCGGTCTGGGCACATGATGGTCGTTCGTTGTTCTTCCTCGCCTTCCAGGCAGAAGGAAGAACCGTATTCCGCTTCTCTCTTTCAGACGGTCACCTTGAGCATGTCATCGGCATCGAGGATATGCGCCTGAACGATGTGGGAGTGTTCTGGTTTCATAGTCTGGCGCCCGGTGACACCCCGCTGATCCGGCTAAACACCTCGAACGCCAACTTATACAGCATTAGACCCAATCAGTAAGCGATTGAATTTCCGCGTTCACCGACAGAGTTGTCGTGGTTGGAATCTTCAGCGCGAGGGAATTCTTCCGTGGTAAAAATATTCGCCAAGCCCAATCGTGAAGAGCCAACATCCATAAAATGCGTGCTCGACGGAAGATACCAGAAGGCTGTCGGTCGAGAGATAGCGCCAGGCAAACAGGAGTCCACCGAAAAAAGTCAGGGCTACTGCAATCCAGTTTCGAAAGATCAGGTGCATGAAAGAAAATGCAACTGCGCTTATCACGATAAGCATGAGATGGCTTGAGAACAGAGGCGTGTATCGCTGGATGAGAAAGCTTCGATAGATCAGGCCTTGCGGATAGACGGAAAGAATCGGATAGAGAACCATCACGACTCCCCAAAGCACGGGCCGTTGCCGCACGAAACTGAACAATAGATGAGGGGCTGCTGCGCCAACGCGGATCCAAAGAATTGCGCCAACGACCAGAAAAACGAGGAGGATACTCGATAGGCTCCCTGCAAGCGGCGCTGGATTCCATAGGAGGTTTCGTGAAAAGCCTGTATCGAGGCGCAACTGCCAGTAGCAGTAGAGCGCTACCACCCACAGGAGCGGCAAAGCTGGCAAGGGACGCGGGGAGAAACGGAATGCCAACGGAAGCGCGAAATACAAAACTGTAAATTCAATGAACAGGAACAGGCGTGGCATCTGCAATCGGACCTTCCATATCTTCGCTTCGAGGTCTTGCTCGCATCCAAGATATCTGAACGACAATGCAGCAATATTTCAACTCCTCATGTCCTGTCCGTATTCAAAAAATCAAAATGAGAAGTACGAGGTAAAGTAGACGGTTCTGTTTCCCGGCGAGGACAAAGCAAACGCTCCACTTGCCGGAACAAGTTGTTGTCCGAATAAAGGAGAACCCAGCACACCGTTTGGCGGTGCGAGGTTAACCATATTGAGGATGTTGGTGGCGCCTACGATCATCGTCAGAGTGTAACGAGGAATCGGCTTGGATGCAGCGTTGTGTTGCGGTGAAGGCTCCGTGCTGGCGGCTCGTTCTCCGAAGTTGAATACCCTGTTGAGAGTTACATGCACGGTAGCGCTCGTCGGAGACGTTCCCAAACCATAAGGAACGATCTTCTCTCCTTTACCCACTGGATTCGTGTCGAGACAACCATAGGGCGTGCTGACGACATCAGGCGCACCGCAGACTCCGAAGGTTGGCCTGGCGTTCGATTGGTTGTTACCTGTCAAATCGTTCCCGATGGTGATGTTGTAGGGCCTTTGCGCTTCCACCGTGGCAATCGCGGTAAAGGTGATGCGGTATGGTGCTCTGTATGTCAGAAATGCTTCCAACTGGTGCGCCGGAGCGAAGGCGGCGCGGCCGTAATCGAGGGATGGAAGATGCGAAATGGATGGGAAATAATTTACGCCCTGCGTGTTTGCCCTCGCATGGTTGTAGGTATAGACCGAGTGCAGAGTAAGTTTTTTGTAAGTCGTGTTCGAGGTAACGATGATCTGGTGCTGGCGGAAATCCCCGCCCGATTGGAACTGGTAGTTGTAGGTAGAAGGTGTTGGACCGATGATCGTATAGGTTGAAGGATCGAAAGCTGGCGCATTTACGTTGTTGGTGTAGTACTGATGCACTCCACGCGTGTAAAGATAATTCACATTCAGCGAGCCAAACCGCCCCAGGCTGCGATCTACACCAATCGCGGCCTGCACATTACGCGAGATGCGAAACTTGGAATCCAACGTATAGATGAAGGGAGTTGAAGCTGTTTCACCGGCTAAAACATCTGGAGAGATGGGATGATCCGGGTCATAAAAATCGGGGTTGCGAATGATGTAGTTTCGCTGAAAATATCCGTTATTGTGAATCGTCTGGATTTGCATGGCAGGCGTTGCACGGTTGTAGAAGATTCCTCCCGCAACATGGATAACAGTTTTAGGAGCGGAGTTCCCTTTGTATCGCGGCGACCATGCCAGACCAAGCCGTGGAGCCCAGTTCAGATGATCGTGCACCCTGTTCTGTCCTTCTACACGTAATCCATAACTCAGGTTCAGCGATGGCTTCCATCGCCACTCATCCTGAAAGAAAAGCGCTCCGTCGAACTGCAGTAGCCTGGCTAAAGGATTGGTGATGACAGTGGCGGTATAGATGTATGGTTTCGGTTGAGCTGCGTGGTAGTCCGCCAAGGACTGGAAAAGGTAATTTCCGTTAGAGCCGGAATTGGAGTAGTCCGCCACTCTATAGGTGCGTCCTAGAACTCCCATTCGCATGACGTGAGAACCGGAGGTATACGTCATGTAATCGTGCAGTTCAAGATTGTCCTGGTGATTACTGGCGTATCCAGAGGTGCTTCCACCAGTAACAAAAGAACCCTGCACTGTTACCGCGGGTTTTGTGTTGCCCGGAATCTGACTCGTGCGCATACGCACCCAGCGCAGACTGAGTTCATTGAGCGCGCTCGGACTTAAAATCATCGTGTCCTTCGCCTGAAAAAAGTTTTCAATGTCGGAGCTGTTATATCCCTGCTCCGGCAGGTTCAAGCCACCTGTGCCTGCACCAGTACGACGCATGCGAAAGAAGATCCACTGGGCCTGCAGCAGGTGCTTCCCGACCTGTCCATCAAGGCGGCTGTATCCAGTAGTCGTGGAATAGGGCGCGGCCAAGGCCTGGTTCAAAACACGCGGCGCGGCCGAGGTATCGTTTGGATCCACTGCTCTTAGAAAATTCTGGTTTTGCCTTTGCCAGTACTGCGTCGCGATGAAGTAGGACGCCTTCTTGCCGATCGGTCCCGCCACATCGACAGGGACGGAATAATACTGATAGTCCGGCTGAATACTTGCCAGCGAATTTGACGTATTCAACGCTGAGTTCAGATAGGAGGCACGCACGTGACCATTGAACTTTACAGCGCCGGGTTTGGTAATGATGTCAATACGCCCATAACCAATGCGATCGTATTCAGCGGAAAACGGATTTTGATTGACGCGTACTTCCAGGATGGAGCTTTTAGGTGGAATCTGTCCCCCGGTGTATCCGTCGATATATAACTGGCCCCCATCGGGCCCGGCTGCAGGTCCGGCGAGAGCTTGAAGCTCAGTTTGAAATGCATCAGGATCATCTGCCATCGCATCGAGATCACTTCCCTTCAACACAGTGGCATTATTGTTTTCTTCTGAACTCAGGCTGACGCCATTAGTCTGGGTTGTTACTGTGACCTGTTCCTCCGAAGCTACATGCAGCCTGACGATAATCTCCTCGGTATGCGTATCTTCAATCGAGATGCCGGTGAGAGTGTAATGAGCAAATCCTGTCGCTTCAACGTCAAGATCATAGAGTCCTTGCGAAATATCTTTGAAGCTATAACTTCCGTCAGGTCCGCTCGTACGTTCCCCAACCTTCTCTCCACGCTGCAAAAGTAGAAGATGGGCTTCCGGCACCACGGCTCCTGTACTATCTTCGATCCTGCCCGCAAGGCTTCCAGTGCTCTGCGCCATTGCCGCAGAACACCACAGGCTCCAAAACAGAAGGCTCTTTGCCAGCTTCTTCACAACGGTGTTCGCCTTGTAGTGAGACAATACGACCTCCCGATGCTCCACAGAGCACCCTAACCGACCGTTTTTTTGACATCAGGATTCCCTGCAGAGCACCTGCATTGGCTGTAATGTTGCGGCCTGCAGCGCGGGAATTCCTCCTGTTACAAATGCCATGATGAAGAGCAACACTGCTGCGCCGCACACATCTCGAAGAGCAACGACATGGTGGATGCTCGTGAAACGCGATGACAGGAATTCAATAGCGCCCAGAGAAAAAATTCCGATTGCTGTACCCGAAGCGACAAGGATGAGCGTCTCGAAAAGGATGATTCCTGCCGCATGTTTTGGTGACGCACCAAGCGCCATCCGGATAGCAATCTCTGGAATGCTTTGCCTGACGCGCATCAACAGCAGACTAAGCGTTGCAACAGCACACAGGAACAAAGCAACTATGCCGAAGAAGGTCGCCGCATAAGAGAGTAGTCGTTCCTTTCCGAGAGCGTCATTCAACTGTCGCTGCATCGGCAGAAAGCGAAGATAGCCGGTTCCGGGTGCGACTTGCGAAAGTACCGCCACATATGCGTTTTCGAGATCGTCTTCATTCTCTCCACGCAACAGGAAGACCATGTCGGGGTTATTTTGCATCAACAGAGTTGGAGTAATAGGTAGAAACAGAATAGGAGGTGGAGGCTTATGAATATCCGCATATTTAGCGGCAGCCACGACTCCTACCACCTCACAGGATGTATCAAGCTTTTCGTAAAGGACGTTACTGACACGGACTCGGTGTCCTATGGCTGCAATTGGATCGGCGGGGGAAATCTTTTGAGCTGCAAGATTATTGAGGATGCAATGGCTATCGTTCTCATCTTCTTCCGTAAATTCCCGCCCCGCCAGCAGCTTCGTTTGTAATGTCTGAAAGTACAGGGGGCCCACTCGATTGAACGATACCTGCATGCCATTGTTCTTCCCAGGCAGCTCCACGTTGACTTGCGGGTCATAGGTGGTGAACTGGGTGATCCAGGTCATCGTGGCCGACTCAATTGCCTGTTGTGCATTGAGCTTATGAAGCATCTGGTTATAGGTCTTCATTAGCTCTTCTGGCGTTTTCCCTAGCTCTTGGAACTGCGCGGCGATCTCGGTAATTTGTTCCGGGTTGTAGCCAAGACGCTGCTCATAGATGTGGTGCAGCGTTCTCCAATAAAAACTCGCCATTGCAATCAGTAAAAATGTAGCGGCGAACTGTGCAATAAGCAGAACCTTGCTGGCGATGGAAGGCGACCGCTTCATGCTCGATTTAGACTTCAGAACCGCAACAGGACTTGTGTTCCTGGCAAAGATGACTGGGACGATACCGATTACAGCGGCACACACGATCGTAAGCGCACCTGCGATTGCAAATATTCCCCAATCCGGATGAATCACGACGATCTCACTGGCACCCGGCTGAGTGAGAAAGCTGGAGAGCATACGGGAAACAACGACAGTAAGAGGAAGCGCCAGAATAGCGCCGCCAGCAGAGATAAGAAACGCTTCCATCAAGCACTGCTGGATGAGATGGCCACGGTTGGCGCCGAGTGCGACGCGAATAGCGAACTCATGAGCTCTCTCAAGATTGCGAGTGAGCTGCAAGCCTGCCACATTGATGCAGCAGAAGAGCAGCCCACATGCCATTAAGACCTGCAAGAGTGACAGTGTAGGAGCATATTCGTCCAACACCTGCTGTCCCCTGCTTGCACTGGAGAGATGGAGACTCATCTCTTCGATCTTCAGAGAAGAAGCGCTGGATGGCGGAAGAGCATGATGCAACCACGATGCTGTAGTTCGCCGGAGTTGAGAATCGGCTTCCTCGAGCTTCACTCCTTTCCGAAGTCGCCCCAGCACCTTGAATATGAAGTAGTCTCGCAATTGCAGTGCATTCTGTTTTGCAAGAGGTTGTTGCTCTGGCAGAAACGTAATCGGCAGGTACATCTGAGTAGGAACATTCGGAGCAATGCCTTCAAACCCTTCCGGGGCCACACCGACAACTTGTGCCTGATGACCGGAAACAGTAATGTGCTGACCAATTACGGAGCTATTGCGATGGTATTTTGCATTCCAGAGTTCGTAACCCAACACTACCGGCCAGAGTGCGGGATGTGCGTTTCGGGTATCCTCCGGTGTCAGTAAGCGCCCGGTGGCCGGCCTTATACCCAGCATGTCAAAGGCGTTTCCCGTCACCAGCATCGTGTTCATACTGCGCGGTTGATTGTTCTCATCCAATGCGACAACACGATCGTGCATCCATCCGGAAAGAGCCTCAAGGTCTGTTTGTTGCGATGCAAGCTCAGATAAGAGCGGATAAGACAGGAGAAGTTCCTGACCATGATATTGCGGACCGGATATTGACACAAAAACAAGACTGTCGGGATCGGCAACGGGGAGCTTGCGAAAGATTGCCTGATGTAGACAAGAAAAGATTGCAGTATTCGCGCCAATGCCCAAACTTAAAACCAGGATTGAGATGATAACGAATAAAGGCTTATGTCTTAATTGAGCAAGAGCAAAGCGAAGTAGAGTGGATAAACGACTGAAGATATCGTTAGTCCAGATTTCATAAGCTTTATCCTGTAGTAACGCCTTGTTACCAAAAGAGCGGCGCGCTTCGCGAAGCGCTTCATCGGGCGACATTCCTTCCGCCTCAAGTGCTTCTGCCTTTTCAAGGACATGAGATTCCATCTCCTCTGCGAGTTCTTCTACCGTCGATCGCCTGCTCCACAAGCTCGTCATCGTAGCTCTCAGTTAGCTAACACTAGTTGAATGCCCTTCAACATCGACTCAAACTTAGACGTTTCTTCCGCTAAATGTTTCTTCCCGGCGGCAGTGATGCTGTAGGTTCGCACGCGACGGTTGGTTGGCGAAATCTCCCACTTCGCATTCAGCCACCCCGACTTCAACATTCTCTGAAGGGCCGGATAAAGAGAGCCCTCCTCCACATTCAACAGGTCGTTTGAGGTGGATTGAATATGCTGCACAAGAGCGTAACCGTGCATCGATTTAATTTGCAGAGAACGGAGAATCATCATCTCCAAAGCGCCGGGGAAAAGATCGCGTGGCTTTTGCATAGAAAGCTCAACACCTTTCCAGAACATGCATAGAGTAAACAAGTATAGAAAACACTGTCAATACCTAATTACAAGACAGAGTTTTAAGCTAACCGTCTTACTGAAAACTGGCTTTTCACGGGAGCGTCTCGAATTGCTCCGATCACATATCGCTTCGACCGATCTAACGATACGGACTGGAAGATCGCCAGCAGAACGTATTGACGTCAATCAGGTATGATGTGCCGCAGCTACCCCTCGTCGCAGAATAGTATTTGTAGCAAGGAGCTTACTCGGCACATGAAAATAACACGGCGCGAATTTAACGCCTTGAGCGCAGGCACGCTTCTATCGTCTCTTTCTTCCAGCAAAAATCTTCTCGCAGAGGGGATGAATTCTAGCGTCTCTTCGAGCGAGACTCTCCCCTGGTACAGGACGATCAAGCGGATTGGACAGACGAACTTCAACGAACACGACGGGGATTCGAAGAATGTAGAGCAGTGGGCGGACTTCTGGGCGTCGGCAAAGGTGCAGGCGGTTGCTCTGTCCGTCTCAGGTCCGGTCGCTTTTTATCCATCGAAGATCCCTTATTTCCATCACAGCATCTATCTGAACGGTCGCGACCTGTTTGGCGAATGCCTTCGCGCAGCGAAGAAGCGCGGGCTATACGTCTACGGTCGCATGAGCCCCGATATTCAGTGGACCGACCCGAAGCTGCTGGAGGCAAATCCTCTGTGGTTCCGCAGAAACCAGGATGGAAGCCTGCAACAACCCGCGCCCGATATTGCGAATACATGCATCTTCAGCGATCACTATGCGAAACAGCAGCCAGCAATCATCCGCGAGCTGAACGCAAACTATGACATCGATGGCGTCTACATGAATGGATGGCCTACTGTACAGGTGTGTTATTGCGACAACTGCCGCAGGATCGGCGATCCGCACTCGGAGCAATACCGCAAAGCCGTGATGGACAAAGCCTTTGAGCTGATCCAACTTTACAAGGCTGCCGTGCTTGAGAAGAGCCCGAACAACTTCTACTCCTGTAACCTCGGCGGTGGACTGAAGGAGTCTGGGCTGGACCAGTGGCGGCTGACGCGCGAGGCCAGCTGGTACACCGCGGACAATCAAGCTCGCTCCGGTGTCGTGGCTCCTGTGTGGCAGGCCGCGCAGCAGGTCAAGTTTGCTCGCGCCCTGATGGGCGATCGTTCGGTCGCTGCTGTGAGCGCAAGCTATGGACGCGCCGGAAGAATCTCGTGGCGGCAAGCAACCGATCCTTCCATGGAACCTTCCTTTCGCATGGCACAGACGACGGCCGCCGGGGGCATCATCTGGTATCACTGGCTAGGACTGGAGCAGGGATTCAAGGAAGATCGTCGCTGGCAGGCTCCGGGGCGCGACTTCCTCGCGTGGCACGCGAAGAACGACGCACACTTCCACAACAAGCGCTCCCTTGCGAGTGTCGCTGTCGTCGTGTCCCCGCTCTCCGTCAACCAGTACAAGGCTCCTTACACGGAAGATCGTACCGATCACCTGGAAGGCACCTACGCTGCGCTGGTGGAAGCCCGGATTCCTTTCGATTTTGTCCACGAGCAGGACCTTACACTGGAGCGGCTTGCACAGTATCCAGTCCTGATCCTCTCCAACATGGCGCTCATGTCCGACGCGCAGGCCGCTACAATCCGCCAGTATGTGGAGCGCGGAGGGTCAGTACTCGCAACATTTCAGACGGGCCTGTTCGACGAAGCCGGCAATGCGAGGAAGAACTTTGCTCTGGGAGAACTCTTCGGCATCGACAAAGCAGGGGAAGCATCACGCGCCGATGAGACCGACCACGCACCCATTGGCGGAATCCATCTACAATCCATCAGGCGGCGCGGCCCTTTGACCGAGGGCTTCGAGGAGACAACATGGATTGCGGGGCCGGAGTGGCGCCAGCCGATCACACCGCTCCGAGAGGCCGACCTGACATTCATCAAGCCGTATCCGGTCTATCCTCCAGAGGCGGTCTACCAGCGTGAGCCACCGAGCGATCTTCCAGCGATGGTGTCGCGTAAGATCGGAAGCTCGCGATTGGTCTATCTGGCAGGCGACGTGGATAGCTCGTTCTGGCGGTTTGATCACATGGATCTTGGGCGGCAGATGAGCAATGCAGTGCGTTGGCTACTGAAGGGGAACAACGCCGTCCATGTTCAGGGAGATGGTCTCATGGAGGTGATTCCGTGGGAGACGCAACAAGGGTACGCAGTGCATCTGCTTAACTACAATGGCGCAAATGCCTTTCGCGGCCATATGAGAAAGCCAGTGGCACTCGCTGCTCAAACTGTGCAGGTGACTCTTCCCACAGAGAAAAAGATTCGCAGGGTTTCGCTGTTGCATGCCGCGACTACCGTCGAATTTCAACAGAACGGCAATCGGGTATCGCTCACAGTGCCAAAGGTAGAGATGTACGAGGTTGTGGCGCTCGAGATATGAGGCCGATTTACTGTTCCCTTGCGCCGTTCACGATCGAACAGCGCAAGGGAACAGTAAATGGATGCAGCCTGTTGCTGGCTACATTCTCGAAGCTCACTTCACTAACTCAAGCTGGATCTCTTTCGTATCAGCATTGATCTTCGCGATGCGAAAGTTTCGGACCTGCCCCACGGAGAAAGACTCCGGCTGCGATGAGGGGCTCGCCCCGCTCTTCCACCGCGCATTCAACATCGAAGTCAAAGCAGACAGATCGAGAGATGGTTCCGTTTGGCTCGAGGTGGCAGCCGCCTCAGCCGCCCTTGTGCGGCAGATCGCAAGCACTCCCTCTCCCAGCTCTATCGTCGCGTCCTCTGCTCTCACGATGAGAATACGTCCTGAAACGGTATCGCCCGTTTTATGCTCCGCCAGAAATTCATCAAGATCCGTCGGAATCAGCTGCTTCATGCTCAGTCTGAGCTGGCGCTTTTCGGTGTCCACAGCCATCACCTGCGCTTTGACCGTCTCCCCCGCACGCAATACTTCCTGAGGGTGGTTCAGGCGTTTCTCCGAGGTGATCTCGCTGATGTGGACAAGGCCTTCGACGCCCTCGGCTAACTGCACGAACGCGCCAAACTTTGCGAGGCGTACGACCGGACCTTCGATGATCGTCCCCGCCGGGAACCGCGTTGATACGTCTGCCCAGGGATCTCCCAAGGCCTGCTTCAATCCCAGGGATAGCTTTCGTTCGGAAGGGTTGATGGCAAGTATGACGGCCTCCACCGAATCTTCAAGCTTCAATATGTCGCTGGGCTTCCTCACCTTATTAATCCAGGACATCTCAGAGACGTGGATAAGGCCTTCGATTCCGGGCTCCAGCTCGACAAATGCTCCAAAGTCCGTCAAGCGCCTGACCGTACCAGTTACACGCTGCCCAAGCTGATACCTGTCGGCGGCAGATTCCCACGGTTCGGGCTGCAGCTGCTTCAACCCAAGAGAGATGCGCTTATTCGCCGCGTCCAACTTAAGGACCTTCAGCTGCAATTGCTGACCTACTGCAAGAAGCTCTTCAGGAGAAGCAAGCCGGCTCCAGGCCATATCGCTGATGTGCAAAAGGCCATCAACACCTCCGAGATCGATAAAGGCTCCATAACTGGTCAGGCTGCGCACCTGTCCTGTTACGACATCGCCCTCACCAACCTCTGCATATCGCTTTTGCTCAACCTCGCGTGCCTGTTCCTCAAGAAGTACGCGACGATCAACGACCACGTCTTCTTCGGCAACATCAAGCTTGGTGATGCGGCAGGTGATCTCCTGTCCCACAAGTCGTTCTACTTCGGCGGCATCGCGCGTTCCGCTTCGCGACAGCGGCATAAAAGCCCGCACGCCAATATCGACGGTCAACCCGCCTTTGACTACTGCTGTCACGGTTCCGACGACAGCAGTCTTTTCAGTAAAAGCCTTCTCGATGGAGGTCCAATCTACAGGCTGCACAACCTTTGCGAGCGACAAGGCATAGTAACCATCTTCCGTGCGCCCCTTCACAGAGACGGGCACTTTGTCGCCAGGCGAGATCCCATCCGCATTATCCCGAAACGCTGTACGAGGCAACGTCCCTTCGATCTTAAGACCGATGTCGAGAAATACCGCATCGCTGGTGACGGATACGACGACTCCTTCTTTTTGAGCAGATTCGGACTGCTTGCGATCAGCGCGCTCCTTTTCAAACTGCAAGAGAGCCGACGCAAAAGATTCAGTGGAGTTTGCTTCTTCGGCGGAGGTAGAGAGATCCTGAATATCCCGATTTTCCATGTCAGTTATGTTTATTTTAGTCCTCTGGCCCACTCTGCCAATCACGAATCCTGACTCAAAAGAAGCAATAACGGGTGGATCATCTATCCCGCACTGTTTCCTCGAATCCCTGAATCAATTCAATTGCTTACAAAGATTCTTCTGCCAGCGAGGGAAAAATCTTTTTTGTTGTGCCGAAATCACCTCTTTCGCATTTTCTGCATCTCTAGTGGATGAACATCTATGCGTTCCTGAAGCATTTCCGGCGCGCAAACGGTGTCTCACTGTACGAGTTCGATTTTCCCAGGTTGGCATAGAAATCCATAAAGCCGTGGTCGATGCCTTTTCCCAACTGGCATCCAGACCATAAGACCAGAATCAACTCGGAGTTTCGGTCACGCACGCAGGACCACTCCCTTCAGGAGCCTGTGATGAAAGCACTTTTCTTCCGTAATCAATATCTTTGCCTTATCTTTGCCCTTATCTTCCCCATCGCATCTCACGCACAATATCGTGCCGGACTTCAGGGAACGGTCAGCGATCCAACTGGCGCCGTAGTTCCCGGAGCTTCAGTCACCATCGTCGATAAAGAAACGAACCAGACCCAGACCGTTAAAACAGATGCGGGAGGAACATTTACCTTCAACCGTCTGGCACCTGCTCCGTATACCATCTCTGTTGAAGCGCAGGGATTTTCCCAAAAGACCATTGATAACGTAAGCATCTCCGGTGAAACGATGCAGGCATTGAATGTAGCACTCGATGCTGCCGGGTCAAACCAGACCATCACCGTGACCGATACTGCTCCTGCCATCAACACCGCAACAGCAACGATCTCTGGAACCATTAGTGGCCAGCAATTGCAATCCCTTCCCTCCATGAACCGCGACCCCTATCAACTTCTTCGCCTTACACCAGGGGCTCTTGGCGACAGTTCGCAGCAGGGCGGCGGTGGCAGTTATTCTCTTCCCGGCAACGGAGGCATTGGAGGAAGCACGGCCACGGGCAGCATCTTCATGGTAGAGAACCGAGCGCAGACTCAGGCCAATGGGGTACGCGTCTCCGGCAACTCTTTTCAGATCGACGGCAGCCAGGTGAACTCTCTCGCATGGGGCGGCGGTGCTGTTATCACTCCCAATCAGGAGTCCGTCAAAGAAGTGCAAACCCAAACCAGTCCATACGATGCGACCAATGGTCGTAACAGTGGAGCGCAGGTGCTCATCGTTTCCAAAAACGGCACCAATGATTTTCATGGCAGCGCGTTCTTCAAGTTTCACCGCCCCGGCCTTAATGCTTACCAACGCTGGAATGGTCCAAACTCTCTCGATCCGTCCGCCGATCACACCAGAACGCTCTTCCGCGATAACAATCGTTTCAACCAGCTTGGAGGCAGCGTCGGCGGCCCCATCTGGAAGAACCATGTCTTCTTCTTTTTCTCGTATGAAGAGCTTCGCAACAGCGGTCGAACCCAGGACACTCGTTGGTACGAAACGCCGGAGTTCGATCAACTCGTCGCGCAGACCAAGCAGGGAGGCGTCTCGGCAGCAGTCGCCGGATATCCGGGAGAGAGCGTCACCAATGCTACTGTAGATCCCAGCTCGACCTGCGCCTTCGTCAATCTTCCTGCCGCATACTGCCGCACCGTTTCCTACAATGGCAGCACCGCGCTTGACCTCGGATCGCCACTTGCAACTCCACTCGGCACCGCTGATCCCACTTACGTCAGCAATAACCAACCCGGTACAGGAAATGGGTTCGACGGTGTTGCTGATGTCTTTCGCGCAAACACAGTCAATCCCAGCACCAATACAGCTCAACAGTTCAATGGCCGCTTAGATTGGCAGCTTAATCCTCGTGACCTGATTGCCTATACCATCTATTGGGTTCCCACCTCACAGACATCCTTCAACGGTCCCAATCGCGCGGCGAATCTCTGGAATGTAAATCGTCTCGCATATTCTCATGCAGCGTTGTGGAACCACATCTTCACGCCATCGCTCCTCAACGAGTTTCGCCTGAATGCCGTGCGCTGGTATTTCAACGAAATCGCTTCTAATCCCCAGGAGCCTTTCGGGCTTCCTCACGGCAATATCGACACGATGGGCGGTATCGCTTCGTCAGACTTTCAGTTCTTCGGTGCGCCCGGTCCAGGAAACTTTGCACAGACCACCTACAACATCCGCGACACCGTGACGAAGACAATCCGTTCCCACAATATTCGTTTTGGATTTGATGGCTACAAAGAGCTCGATAATGACACGCTTACTTCCCAAGCCATTCCCACTTACACCTTCCGCAACCTGTGGGAGTTCGCAAACGACAAGCCTCGCCTGTTGAATGGAAACTTTGACCCACGCACAGGCATCCCCACCTCAGCCACCAAATATATCCGCTCCAATATCTATGCCGGATATGTGCAGGATGACTGGCGTGTCACTCCGAGACTCACATTCAATCTTGGCCTGCGCTGGGAGTACTTCACCCCCACCACAGAAAAAAACAACAACCTCAGCAATCCCATCTTCGGAACAGGCGCTCAAACCCTGACTGATCTGCGCATGAAGATCGGTGGAGATCTGTACAAAACAAGCGCCAACAACTGGGGACCACAAGTCGGCTTTGCGTACTCCATCAATCCTTCTTCCTCACATCTAGCTGTAGTTCGAGGAGGATTCGGAATCGCTTACAACCGTATGCAGCAAGCTGTCACGCTCAACGGACGCGCTAATCCACCGCTAGTCGCAAACATCAATGCGGTATGTACCGATACTGCTTTGACCAACTGCCCCGGCGTGCAGTACTCCGCTTCGGCGAGCCCAACGGATATCAATCGTTATCCGATCAATCCAGCAGCTCAATTGAGCTTTGGCGCGAACGGACTTCCTGTGGGAGGAGCGCCTTTGCAGATTCAGGCTATCCAACAGAACATGCCTACACCGCTTACCTATAAGATATCTCTTGGCGTTGAGTATGCTCTCACTCCGACATGGATTCTCAGCGCTGGCTATCAGGGAAGCCTGTCCCGTCACTACACCCGGCAAACGAACCTCAACTGGATTTATTACCCGAATCTCAATCCCTCCATCAGTTCGCTTAACTATTTCCTGAATGATGCCAGCGCAAGCTCACATGCGCTTCTCGCTGAATTAAGGCACTCGTTCGGACATAACTTCTCCCTGAACGCGCAGTATCGCTGGGGCAAGGTTATGGATACGGCCTCGCAGGATTACTACATCGATCAATATCCGTATGAAAACCGTTATGGCTACGGTCCGGCAGATTACGATGTCACCCACAACGCAAAACTGTTCGGGACCTACTCTCCCAAGTTCTTCCCCCACAATCGTCTGATGGAAGGAATCTTCGGAGGCTTCCAGATCAGCGGGATTATCCAGTACCACACGGGTTTTCCCTGGACTCCGATCTACGCCAATACCGGCTGCAACGTCGTCTATGTTGGCAGCGGATACTGCAACCTTCGTCCGGGCGCTCAACTCGCGAGAGGCTCCGGCGATACCAGCAACGACACCTTCAAGCGTACTGGCGGGCAGTTTCCGAATGGAGGTCTTGCCTACTTTTCCGTTCCTGCATTCTCCAGCAACGGTGCTCCTCCGCCTCCTGGTGTAGGCCGCAACAGCCTTCGCGGGCCAAACTACTTTGATACCGACATGGATGCGCAGAAGACCTTCGGCATTCCTAAAAACACCATCCTGGGAGAGAACGCGGGACTCACGGTTCGCGCCATGTTCTTCAACCTCTTCAACCAGACCAACCTCACTCCATTCAATACTGGAGAGGACAACACCCTCATCACCAGCCAGACCTTTGGCCAGGCACGAAGCTCTTTAGGATCGCGCACCATCGAGTTCCAGGCGCGCTTCAGCTTCTAAATTGCTCACTTCCGGAGGGAGCGTTTCTAAACGCTCCCTCTTCTTCTGTCTATCGGAGCACGCAATCGCACGATGTAATCGTTAAGAAAGTCTCTGGTGGAACCTCAAATTCAGAGAATACTCAGGCAAGGACTCAACTCGTCGATTGAAAAGATAAGACTGCACAATGGACAGTTACCCTTGATAGCAGGAGCCAAATGCTCTGGCGCTCATCACGCTTGAAAAGCAATGATAAGCGCCAGAAGATTTTTAGTTCATAAGTCCCTTCGCTTTTGTCGCCACGCTGTAGAGCGATGTCCTCGCCAGAATATAGAGCGTGCGACCATCTTTCCCGCCAAAGACGAGATCAATCGGGCGATCAGGAACTTCGATCACATCGATCAGTTCGCCCTTCGGAGAATAGACGTACACCTGTCCCGCGGCAATATAGACATTGCCATCGGCATCCTGTGTAACACTTTCTCCTCCATTTTCCGCAAAGAGCTTCAGATGACTTAGCGTGCCGTCGGGATCGACCGTAGCTGCGTAGGTCTTCTGTTCGCTCTCGTCGCTCACGTAAAATGGCTTTCCTGCCACAGCCTTTCCGAGACCGAAGGCGCGAACCACGTCGGCCATCTTGATGCCGTAGTAAAGAGCTCCCGTAACAAAATCCTCTCCTGCCGGAATAAATGTCGATCCATCCGGAGAGACATATTGGTACGGCTTCTGTACCGGAATAGCCTTTGGAAAATCGTTTTCGTTGCGCCAGTAATTCAGAGGAAGCACAGGAATCATTCCTGGCCGTGATGCGCTCTTCTCAGGCTTGAGCAGGGTAATCTCTTCATCCAGCGCGCCGGGCTTGAAGGTATAAACCGTTCCGTCTCCCGCATAAGAGACGACCATCAGGTTGCCGGATTTATCGAAGACAAGCTGCACTGGATCAAGAGGGCTATCGCGCACAATGGCAGTGCGACCCTCCTCTGGAAGCCAGCGATAGATGCGCTGCCAATGTGCATCCACGAAATAAAGCTGGCCCGTGGAATCTGTCGCTGCGCCAGATATGTTGTAAAAGCCTTCTGCCAAACGCTCGACCTTCGCCCCCGCAGCCAGCACTGAACCATGCTTTGCCGCAGGTGCAGCATCAGGAGCCGAAGTGTCTATCGTCATAAAAGCGAACTCGCGATTGCGAATCAGCTTCGGCTTCCTGCCGTCGATGATGACCGAGTTATCGAAGGAGGCCTTGTTATCTCCATAGACATGGATATTGCGAAGGCGAATGTCGTGCGAGTCCGCTACGTGGATTGCATTTGGAAACGGCTGATAACTGCTGACCACGCGATAGCTGTGATAGTTGGCGACCGTAATATCACTGGAGCTCTCAATCGAAAGCGGCAGCGCAAAAGGCCCTTCCCCACGCTCTTCTTCCGTCTGCAAGGCATAAATCTTCCAGTGCGAAGCATGGTCGAGCTTCACTTCATTCCGTACATGATGCTCACTCGAAAGCTCATAGACGCGGCCCTCGGTCGAGGTGTTAGAGATCAACATGCCAGCCTGCGCAAAGGTGCTCGGCGTCCAGATATTGGCGAAGGTTCCGCCGCCGCCATCTGTCACCCACAGGCTTGGGTACTGGCTATCCCAACGCCGATTGAGGTCCGGATCAGCCGTATGCGTGTTGTTATAAATCACGTTGGAGACACCAGGGATCGACGTGCCATGCCCGCCATGAAAACGGACGTCGTCCATCATGGAATCTTTTCCCGCCATCCACTTGGCAGCGACAGCACGGCTATTAATACCGTTCGTATAAAGTCCAATGCCGACCACGATATTCGTTCCGCCCTTCGGGGCTTCCAGCAATGGCTTCGGCGAACCCGGCCCCTGAAACGCTGGAGTCGAATCCGGAAGATCGAACTGAGTCGTCGAGGGATGCAGACCAATCAACACCGTATCAGGACGAAGCGTGATGGTATCCGTAACGAGGTAGCGGCCCGTCGGAATGTAGATCGTTCGATGCGATGCAATCGCCTCGCGAATCGCTGCAGTGTCATCGGTCACGCCATCGCCCTTCGCTCCCAGCGACTTCAGGTTGACCCAGCTATCCTGTGCCGGCAGCGTAGCGATATCCGAAGCGACAGGCGCGGGCATGGAGGAGAGCGCCGCCGCATCGTAGTTCGTTTTGACCTGACCCTGCGTCGCTCCCGCAACAAAGGTCAGTCCGTGGCTCATCGCATGAACACGGTAGATCTCACCCTTGCCCTTAAGCGTGTCTCCGCTTTCGCGAAAGCTGGCAAAGGTGGGAACGCGATGGCACACGACGTCTTCGAGATTGATCTCCGTGCGAAGCCCGTGCTCGTTGCTCACAATTACGGCTGGACCGCTGATGTCCTCAAACTGCGAGTCCTTGACCCACAACTCCTCCGCGTAATCCGGATCGATTGAAATTGCCGTCGGAACGTGACGAATCTGCGCTCGAATCAGCGTCAGTCCCGCTTCATGCTCCTTGATAGCCGCTGTGCTCTGCCCCTCAAAGGTTGAATCCAGCAGGGTAAACTGCCATCCCGGCGAAGGCTTGCGCGTAATGATGCCGTACTGCCCTCCGTAAAAGTGCAGGTCCTCCGCTTCGTTGCCCGTGTTGGCAATTCCGGCAAGCCCAGAGCCGATGTGGAAGTCGATGTGCGCAAGATAGCTGTGCTGCGCATAGCGCCCGCGAATGCCAACCGCAGCGGGATTCCCTTCCTGCATCTCGAAGTCGACATTGCTCAACGCCGAATAAAATGTTCCGGGATTCGCATCCTGAATGCGATCGTTCGCGGGCACGATGCCTTCGATTGGCTGCGCAGGACGTCCCGGACGCCGTGGAAGAGAACCCTTCGCCGGAGGACGATTTCCGGTAAACATGACCATGTACCCCATGCCTTCCTGATAGCCCGGAGTGTTCTTTCCAAGCACCAGCGTCGGGCGATGGGCGCCGTATCCAATCACACGAATCCCCGACCAGATGAAGACCGTCTTCGACAGGCGATATCTGCCTTCGGGAAGAAAGACGATTCCCTGACCTGTTGTCTCCTGCACATTGTTGATCGCAGCCTGAATCGCCTCGGTATCGTCACCGACACCGTCACCGTGAAGCCCTTTTTCGTTACGAACCAGATAGACGGCCTTTGGGTCGTCCGGACGCAAGGGGTAATACGAAGTAGCTGCCCACATGGGCACGGTCATGCTTACCGCTGCGACCGCAACTGTCCTTCTCAGCACACGCTTCCAGTTCATGCTTCTCACTCTCGCTTGGGGGATCACAAATGTTTTACAGCCTTTTGCACACGAAGAGCAAAAGGCTGTAAGGGAATACACGATATATACGTCTTATGACTTCGGTGTAACCTCAAAGGCCGCGTGAGCCGTCGCATTCGAATCCGCCCCCACCCACAGGTCGAACTCTCCCGGCTCAATCGACCAGCGATGCGTTTGCGGACTCCAGAAAGCCAGCTCTTTCGTATCCAGCTTCAGCGTCACCACCCTGCTCTCACCCGGCTTCAAAGTAATACGCTGGAACCCTTTCAACTCGCGCACAGGTCGCGAAGCCGAACCCGAACGCTGGTGCGTGTAAAGCTGCACGACCTCATCTCCAACAGAAGAGCCTGTATTCCTCACCTCGACGGAAACATCCATCGTTCCACCAGCCTGCACAGAGTTCGTGCTCGTCTTCACCTCTCCCAGCGAGAAGGTTGTATAGCTGAGTCCATAGCCGAACGGATACAGAGGAGCGCTCGAACCATCCCAGTACCTCGTATCCGGATCATTCGGAATCTGCGTCAGGTTGCGTGCATAAAAGACAGGTACCTGCCCAACTGTGCGCGGCCAACTCACCGGAAGCTTTCCACCCGGCACCGCATCTCCTGAGAGCAGGTCGGCAATCGCGTTCCCCGCCTCTGTTCCCGGATACCAGACATCAAGAATCGCAGGAACATGCTGCGAAGCCCATGTGATGTCGAGCGGACGACCGTTGACCAGCACAAGGACAACCGGCTTCCCAGTCGCAACCGCTGCTTCCAGCAACTGCTGCTGCTTGCCCGGAAGAGTCAGAGACGAGCGCGATGCCCGCTCTCCGCTCATCGTCTGCGCCTCTCCGAGGACCAGCACGGCAACGTCAGCCTGGTTCACCAGGTCGATCGCATGATGAAACTCCGCTTCCTTCGCCTCGTCCGTTAGAAGTGTCGGCTTCGGGCTGGGAAACTGATCGTCGAAGATGGAGGCCTGCCCACGCTTGATCTCAACGCCCTTCGTCGAAAGAACCTTCGTTCCGCTCGCAGCAAAGTGGCGCTGTATTCCTTCGATCACCGTAACGGTATCGTCAGGATGAGCACCGAGGCTCCACGACCCCATGATGTCAGGCTTCGAATCGACCAGCGGCCCGATCACCGCGATCGACTTCAGATCCCGCTTCAACGGAAGCAGATGATCTTCGTTACGTAGCAAAACTGCCGTGCGTGCTGCAATCTCTCGCGACGCTGCGCGCTGCTCCTGCGAAACCAGTTCCTTCTTCGAGCGCTCCAGCGCAACATAAGGATGCTGAAAGAGTCCGAGGTTGTACTTCGCCAGAAGAATCCGTCGCACAGCATCGTCGATGGTGCTCTGCTGCACCAGGCCCTTCTTCACCGCGTCCGCAAGACTGTCACGGTACGTCGTCGAAGTCATCTCCATATCGACCCCGGCGTTCACTGCGCGAACAGCGGCATCCTCCGGGCCAGACGCGAAGCCATGCGTCGTAAGGCTCTTGATCGACTCCCAGTCGCTGACGACAAATCCCTTGAATCCCCACTGCTCGCGAAGCACATCGTGCAGCAGCCAGCGATTTCCCGTCGCCGGAACTCCGTTCAGGTCCATGTACGCGCTCATCAACGAACCTGCGCCCGCATTCACAGCAGCCTTGTACGGAGGGAGATAAACATTCTGCAGCTGCTCATCCGAGATGTCCGATGAATCGTAGTCACGCCCACCGACCGCCGCGCCATATCCGGCGAAGTGCTTCACGCAGGCAAGGATGCTATCCTCCGCGTCCAGCCTCTTCCCCTGAAATCCGTGAACCTGCGCCTCTGCCATGCGCGCGCCAAGATAGGGGTCCTCACCGGCGCCTTCCATAATGCGGCCCCAGCGCGGATCACGCGCAATATCCACCATCGGGGCAAACGTCCATCGAATCCCCACGGAGCTTGCCTCACGCGCCGCCATCCTCTGCGCGCGCTCGCTCGTCGCCGGGTCCCACGAGGCTGCCAGGGCCAGTGGCACCGGATACACCGTTCGATACCCGTGAATGACGTCGAACCCGAAGATCAGGGGAATATGCAGACGGCTCTTCTCCATTGCCAGGTGCTGCAGCCTGTTGACCTCTTCCGGATCGCGCACAAAGAGCAGAGAGCCGACCTCGCCCTTGAGGATTCGCTCGTCCCTCTTCGGACCTTCCGGCGAATTGAAGGCGATCTGCGTCATCTGGCCGATCTTCTCTTCAAAGGTCATCTTTGCCAGCAGAGCATCCACAAAACGATCGGCTTCTGTCGTTTTCGCTGTCGAGGTCTGTGCAATCGCCATCCGGGGAGAAGGAATCGCAGTCAACACAACAAAGCTTCCTGCCAGCACCTGGCCAAGAAAAGATCGGCGTAACGTATTCAGCAACATCAATCAGACTCCAAATCTTTCGACGCCAAGAGCGTCGGAAAGAATAAGTCTAGACAAACGTTTGTTTCGTTGTCCATTGCCACCATATTCTCCAGCACACTCCAACTCGGTTACGCCCTGCAACCTCGCCTGATATTTTTAACGAAGCAACAGCAATGTGGATTGCTGCAACTTCTACTTTCTTATGCAAGAGTCTTCCTCCAACAACCGTCCGATCAACCTCAAAACTCTCGCAAAGCATCTCAATCTGAGTCCATCGACGGTTTCTTTTGTCCTCAATAACACTCCGGGCCGCTCCATCCCGGAGGCGACCCGCGCACGCGTCAGGGCGGCTGCGCAAAAGTTCAACTATCAGCCAAGCATGATCGCCCGCAGCCTGCAGGGAAAACGCATGAAGACCATCGGCATCATGCTGCCCGAGCTTGGCGAAGGCTATCACTCGCAGGTTCTCTCCGGCGCAGGCGATCTGTTGATGCGCAAGGACTACTTTTACTTCACCGTGCATCACCGCCATCGCAAAGAGCTGATCGCCGCTCACCCAGGACTGCTTCGCGCACGAGGTGTCGATGGCATCCTGGCGATTGATACGCAACTCGATGAACCACCCATGCTGCCGACCGTCACCATCGCAGGACATAAGCCTCTGCCCGGCGTCTCGAATGTGCTGCTCGACGAAGCTCGCGCAGCGCACCTCGCTCTGGCTCATCTCGTGGAGCTGGGGCATCGCAGAATCGCTTTCATGCATGGCCAGCCATTCAGCTCCGATGCCAACTCGCGCTGGTCTGCCACGCGGGCGGTCGCGCACGAACTTGGCATCGAGATACACAAAGAGCTGATGATTCATCTCTCCAAAGATTCAAACTCGCCGGAGATCAGCTATCCCGGCATCCGAAAGCTGATTCAAAGCGGTTCCCCCTTCACCGCGGCCCTCTGCTTCAACGACATCTCGGCAATGGGCACCATCCGCGCCCTTCACGAGGCCGGTCTCCGCGTTCCGCAGGATGTTTCCGTCCTGGGCTTCGACGATATTCAATCCGCCGCCTACCAGATCCCCAGCCTCACCACCATCCGGCAACCACTAAGAGACATGGGAGAGGACGCAGCGCAGATGCTTCTCCGCAAACTGGCTGGCGAACCGATTCCCGAACTCCTTCGTGTCGAACCCGAGCTCATCGTGCGCGAGTCCACCGCTCCAGCACGAAAAATTGTGAAAAAGCGTTCTTCCACCGCATCTTCCTGACAAATTTCCCCTCTTATACCGTTGTATTGGTTGCAGGAAAAAGCATGGCTGCTTTCCGCAGCGACATGCATCTTATCTTTAGCGTCTAAGAACGTGTGGAGTTTTCTATGATGTCTTTCCGGCAAAGCCGGTCTGCTGGATATTCCCGGCTTCGCATTGCGACCCTGTTCGCCCTTACGATCATGTCTTCTATATCGCAGGCCCAATCTCAGACCGCCTACACCGAAACTCTCACGATTGATGCGGCGGCCCAGACCACTCCCTTTCCGCACTTCTGGGAGAAGACCTTTGGCTCGGGACGCGCCATCCTCACGCTGCGCGACAGCTATCGCAAAGACCTGAAAACGGTAAAAGACGCCACCGCGCTTCAGGAGGTTCGGTTTCACGGCATCTTCCACGACGAGGTGGGCCTGTACGATCCGGACCGCAAACCGATCCAGTTCGCGCAGATGAAGGATGCTGGGGCCGCACCCTCGGATAACGCCGGAATTTATAACTTTTCCTACGTCGATCAGATCTACGACGGCCTGCTCGACCAGGGCGTTCGACCGTTCGTGGAGCTGGGCTTCATGCCCAGGAAGATGTCCTCCGAGCCTGACACCTCGCACGCCTTCTGGTACAAGCCAAACGTCGCTCCCCCGCGTGACTACGCCGCATGGGACGCGATGATCACCGCCTTCGCGCAACATCTTGTAGACCGCTACGGCATCGACGAGGTGGCACGCTGGAGCTTCGAGGTCTGGAATGAGCCCAATATCGACTTCTGGCGCGGCAAACCCGCACAGGAGAGCTACTTTGAGCTTTACGACCACACGGCGCTCGCTCTCAAGAAAGTAAGCCCGCGTTTGCGCGTGGGAGGCCCGGCCACCGCACAGGCCGGGTGGACCGGCGACTTCCTGCGTCACTGCAAGGAGAAGAACATCCCCGTGGACTTCGCCTCCAGCCACGTCTATGCAAACGACACGGCAAAGGACGTCCTCCATATTGACGAGAACATCCCCCGCGATCGCATGGTGTGCCGCTCCGTCCGTAAGGTTCATGACGAGATCACCGCATCTCCCCTTCCCTCCACGCCGCTGATCTTCAGCGAATACAACGCCAGCTATGCGAACGAGCCCAACGTCACCGATACGACCTACATGGGCCCCTGGCTTGCCACGACCATCAGCCAGTGTGACGGACTCACCGAGGCCATGAGCTACTGGACCTTCTCCGACGTCTTTGAGGAGCAGGGCGTCATCCGCACGCCGTTCTATGGAGGATTCGGCCTGATCGCCGAGCATGGCATTCCCAAGCCCGCTTTCCACGCCTTTGCCATGCTTCACCAGCTCGGAGAGCAGCGCATCGCCCTCAACTCCGACTCCGCCATCGCAACCCGCAGCTCGAACGGCACGCTTGCCCTCGCGCTCTGGAACTACGCTCCACCAGACGGCACAGGAGCGGCCTATACCCCGTCTCCAACAAAACGTGGCCCCAATCGCGTTTTCAATCTGCAACTTACCGGAGTCCCGGCAAATGCTTCAGCAACCATTCTTCGCGTCGATGAGACGCACGGTAACGTCATCGCAGCCTACGATGCGATGAGTCGTCCCGCCTTCCTCTCGCGCACCCAGATCACGCAGTTGCGCGAAGCAGGAAAAGCCGCTCCCGCCGAACACGCAAGGCTCAAAAATGGAACTCTTACCCTTCAGGTTCCCCCACAGGGACTCGCCGTCGTTCTCATCGAAAACCGAAAGGCTACACATTAGACTGCAAAGTGTCAGCCGATCTCAAAGTTGAGTATGGTGGCTCCAGTATGAAGGCTGTTTCAGCCAGGGAGATCACGCGGCGCAGCGCAAATCGCATGATTGCCGGCTCCCTTCTCTCCGGTCTCGCTCTCCCCTCCGTCACCGAGAGGCTCGCCTTCGCGGAGCCGCGCCCCGGCAGGCTTGATCCCGCTTCCAACAGTTTTCTCGACGAGATGACGCGGCAGGCATGTCTCTACTTCTACGAACAGGCCGATCCCGCCACCGGACAGGTTCTCGACCGAGCCAACAACCACACCACCACCGGCCATCCCGACCCTCGATTCGCCTCCAGCATCGCATCCACAGGCTTCGGGCTCACCGCGCTCTGCATCGCCGACAGCCGGGGTTATCTACCTTCAAACCTGATCCGCCGCCGCGTGCTCTCTACGCTTCAGTTCCACTTCAACCCCATGCCCACCGAGCATGGTTTCTACTACCACTTCAACGACGTAAAAACCGGCCTGCCTTTGTTGAATATCGAGGTTTCGCCCATCGACACGGCGATCCTTCTCTGCGGAGTCCTTACCTGCCGCGCACACTTCAAAGACCCGCAGATCACCGACCTGGCCACAAAGATCTACAACCGCGTCGACTGGCCGTGGATGCTGAACGAGGGAAAGACCTTCGCTCTCGGCTGGCTGCCCGCCACCGGCTTCCTTACCCCGCGCTGGGACCACTACGCCGAGATGATGATGATGTATCTTCTCGCCATCGGCTCTCCCACACACGCCATCGCTCCGACCTATTGGAAAAATTTCTCCCGCCCTCGCACGCGCTTCGAAGGCTTCAATTACATCGGCGGTCACGACCCTCTCTTTGTTCATTGCTACTCGCACGCATGGTTCGACTTCTATCGCAAGCGCGACACCTTTGCGGACTACTTCTCCAATTCAGTCACCGCCGTGCGCGCTCATAAGGCCTTCTGCCTCAGTCTCAACCGCGGATACAACGATGACTACTGGGGCATCACCGCCTCAGATTGGATGCACGGCTACACCGCGTGGGGCGGCCCTCCCCTGATGGGCCCCGTTGATGGAACGGTCGTCCCCTGCGCAACAGCAGGAGCCATGCCCTTCCTGCCCAACGAGTGCCTGCGCGTTCTTCGCTCACTCAAGGACAAGTACGGACAGTACGCATGGGGAAGGTACGGCCCCTGCGATGCCTTTCATCCCACGCTCGCCTGGTACGACTCCGACGTGCTCGGCATCGACCTCGGCATCAGCCTGCTGATGATCGAAAACTACCGCAGCGGCTTCGTCTGGAAGACCTTCATGCAAAACCCGGAAGCCGCGAATGCGATGAGACTCAGCGGCTTCCGTAGTTACTAAGCGACCCTCGACTGCGTCTCTTCCTTCGGCCCGGACTTCGCAGGAACCGCTTCATCCAGCGCCTCCCGCGACTCCTTGCTGAGAGGCCTTTCATGCAGCAACAGTTCCGCCGCACGCACAATCGGCGTTGCATGGAACCAGCGCTGGAAGGCGCCCTCCCGCAACAGGTTGGTCAACGCCAGCAGACTCATCCCCTGGTGGTGCGCCATCCATGACCGCACTATCTGCGGTTCCCCACCACCGGTGTAGTCCGCAGCCTCGTAAAAGCCATAGTCTCCCACCCAGCCCATGCCATCCATCCGATGCAGATTTGTAACAGCTTCATCTCGCAATAGCGGAAGCGCAAGGAAGGTGGAGTAAGGCGAGATCACCGGACCATCTTCGGCTCCATACTTCAAAGCCACCTGCGGAATGCCCCACGCCTGATAACCATAGCGTCCGGACTCATCGGTCTTCGCAAATCCTGATTCGGAGATGCCCCACGGCATGTTCTTCACATGCTCGCGCTGAATCCGTACAGCCGACTCCAACGACCGCGTGATCAGCGTATTCGGATACAGGTGCATCCACAGCGCGGGCATCATGTACTCGAACATGGTTCCCGTCCACGACAACAGGCAGGCTCGTCCCTTCACCAGCACATGCGAACGGTCCAGCCTGAACCACGACTCCTGCTGGATATCACCCTTCGCCACCGCGAGGAAGAAGGCCATTCTCGCCTCTGAAGCCAGCAGGTCATAGCAGGCTCCATATAGCTCTCCCGTCAGACCGTCATAGCCAATCGAGAGAAGATTGCGTGACTTCACCAGCAGGAATCCATACTGCATCGCATCCGCGTAATCGCTGGACCTTTGCGCAATCGATTCCAGATCGGCTCGCAGTTGCCTCAGCCTCTCCTTCGCCTCCGGAAGCAATGTACGCAACTCCGCCGCCAGGCTCTGATGCGCGCTTCCCTCCATTCCGGACAACCCTGCTTCCAGTTCGTCCGCATAGCCGATAGCCTTCACAATCGAGCGAGGGCTTGGCTCCGCAACTCCGGTCCCTTCAAACAGGCGTGTAAAGCGCGGCAGCAACCAGGGCATGTGCCCTTCTACGAATTGCGACCAGCGATCACGACAACGGCGAATCTCTTCCTCCGCCCAGCTCGTTCCACTTCCTCCCGCTGCTTCTGAAAGCGGGCCTTCGAGCGTGATCGGCTTCTTCAGCATCTCAAGCGTGCCGGAAGACAGCGAATAGAACGAAGCCGCAAGATTGCCACTATCCACCGCGGAGACGATACGCGGCGCAATCGGCTGCAAGCTCTCGATGTCATACCAGTTATAGATATGCCCGCGCTGCTTCTCCAACCCCTCATAGGTAGTGAGCGTGCCTTGCGTCGCCTCCGCAAACTGCACCGGCGTCAGGAACCCGAACTCATACGCAGCCTGCCGCGCATTCAACAGCATTCCCAGGTTCGTCGGCGAAAGCTTCCGTACCTGAAGGGTTCCCTTCTCTTCCACGTTGTCAGGGATCAGCCAGTGGTTCTCCGGCCCGCCGAACTCTGCAAAGTATCTCCAGATCAACAGAGCCTGACGTTCAAGAAATGCGCGCTCCGTCTCCTTCAACGGCCCTTCCGTAGCGCGTGGAGGTGAGTTCACCCATGTCGCAACCAGTGGAGCAAGCGCCCACAGCACCAGCACAGGAGCCGCCGGGAACAACGCCTGCGGCCTGGCCAACGCCAGACCCATCGCAATTGTCAGCGAGATCACAGGAGACAGCTTCAAATACGTATCCAGCGAACCGCGCCCAGCACTCGACTCCGATTGCGCAGCCGTCTCCCAATCCAGAAGATTGTTACCCGACAGGAACAGGCGCACCAGGGAACGCACAATCGCATCCAGCGACAACAGCATGTGATGCGGAAGGAAGATCAGGTTCAACAGCGTAATCGCAAGCGAAGAGACGAATGCTTTAAGCCCATCGCGGAACACGGCAAAGCTTCCCTTGAACACAGCGCGAACAAAATTGAAGCCCAGTTGCACTAATCCCGGAAGCAGAATCAGCAGCAGAACCGTGATGGTCCAGTAAAGCGCTCCGCCCGGCAGAAAGAACCAGCCAAAGACAAACAGCAGAAACGCAATCGGCTCAATCAGGCTTCTCCGCAGGTTATCCAGAATCTTCCACCGCGAGATCGTGCTGATCGGATTCAGCACCAGCCTGCCTGATTCATCCGGCACCGTGTTGAAGAGCCAGCGAAGAATCTGCCAGTCCCCACGCACCCAGCGATGCTTTCTCTTCATGTGAGCCGAATAGTGAGACGGATAATCGTCGATCACTTCGATATCCGATACCAGCCCCGCACGCGCATAAGAGCCTTCAATCAGGTCATGCGACAGCAGAGCATTGCGCGGAAAACGATGATCCAGCACCGCGTGAAACGCGCTGACATCATAGATGCCTTTACCCGTGAAGATTCCCTCTCCAAACAGATCCTGATAGGCATCCGAGACCGCGCGCGCGTAAACATCGAACCCCGTCTCACCGGAGTACAGCTCCGCAAGCCGCGAGCGCGATGCCGAAGAAACACTTACCCCCACACGTGGCTGCAGAATGCCATATCCTGCCGTAACGATGCGAAGCTTCGGATGAATGATCGCTCGATTCAACGGGTGCGCCATTGTTCCAATCATGCGCGCCGCTGTTCCGCGAGGAAGCTGCGTATCGGAGTCCAGCGTAATCGCGTAACGGATATGCTCGAGCACTCCCAATGGCCCGGCCTTGCGCGGAAAACTGTCCTGCTCACCCTCAAGCAGACGATTCAGATCAAGCAGCTTGCCACGCTTGCGCTCCCACCCCATCCACACGCCCTGCTTCGCATTGAAGCTGCGGTGCCGATGCAGCAGAAGGAACGATCCCGCCTTGCGCCCGGCATACTTGCGATTCAAAGCATCAATCAACCGAGCCGCCAGGTCGACCAGCGGACCTTCATCCACCTGCGGAGGACGGGCCGCCGTATCCGGAAGATCGGTCAGCAGAGCGAAGTGAAGATTCGGGTCCGGGTTCGAGAGATATCGCGCCTCCAGCTCCTCCAGCAGCTCCTCCACCTGCCTTTCATGCAATAGCAGTGTCGGTACTACGACGAGCGTTGCGGCCTCCTGCGGAATACCCTTCGAAAAATCCAGCTTCGGAAGAGCCTCCGTCTTCATCAACATCGTCACAAGACCGTTGATCAGGTCTACCGCTCCCTGCGTCGCAGGCAACAGAGCCAGCAGCAACGCTGCCATCACCGGCCAGAAATCATGATGCGGCACCAGGGGCAGAATCATGGCCGTGATCAGCAACAACGCAACGATGAACGTGCCGAGGATATAAAACTCCTCGTTATAAGAGGAGATCAGGTCGCGCAACCACTCGACAGGAGACGGCCGGAACCCAATGCGCAGCTTTAGCTCCCGCACGCCATCGGCAAACAGGTAGTAGCCGACGTGCGATTTCCTCTGCGCCATCCGCGGGTCTTGGTGCCCCATCTTCTCCGCGACCTGCGCCAGCTCCAAAGCAATCTGAGCCGTCTGCACCTCGTTCGTATCGGCGTGCCGCGAAAGCTCTGCAATACGCAGCCTGTAGGCCGCTCGCGTCTCTTCCTCCATCTTCGCGAAGACAGGGTCCAGCCGAAGCACAGGATCAAAAGCAACGAGAGGCTCGAGAATCTCCCTCCACTCAATCTGGTTCATGCGCCGCAGGCTGTGGATCGGGGCCGAAAACGGTGACTGTTCGATTGGCGGCAACTCTCCCGCCGCAAACGCTTCATCCGCCAGGTTCAGAATGTATTCAAGCTGTGCGATCTTCAACGCATCCGGTAGAAGCTCAATCTCTCTCAGACGAAGAGCATGATGCTTCTGCATCTGCTCCACATAGATCGAAAGCGACTTCGGCGACCAGATGCCCTTCGCCGCCGTCAGATAGCTGCCCGCCAGGTGAATGACCTGCGGAAGCAGCCCCACGGGGGCAAGGTCCGCAACCGGAACATCCGCATAGAGGCTCACGGCGCCCTCTCCGCGAGGAATCACCGACTCGAACATTCTCGCGCTCTCAACCAGCTCCAGCTTGGGAGTCAGCTCAGTCGTCGAGGTTCCCTGCGTCCATACCGGCACACGTGCAGCAAGCCACTTGCGAAGACGATCCAGATAGCGCACAAGATCTTCCTGGCTCTTTCCCGGCATCTGCGAGTGCAGATGCTGCGCCAGTTCGTCGGCGTGCCGCCGCAGTTCCGCCTCGCCGATCGTCGGTTCTTCCGGCAACCCTGTCGCTGCGGTTTCCTGCACAGGCGCGGTTAAAGGCGCTGCGTGTGCCGACGAAAGATCTTCAGACAATGCCATCGAACGTTACTCTCTCCTCAACGTAGTTACATCGCAAATAAATCAGGCTGCGGTCAGGTGAATGCGCAACAGGCCCGGCCTAGCGATAACTGGCTGCCTGCATCTCGAACATTCCGGCGTAAACACCGCCTGCCGCCATCAACTGCTGGTGGTTTCCCTCTTCGATAAGGCGTCCACCGGAAAGCACCACAATACGGTCGGCCATCCGAACCGTCGAAAAACGGTGCGAGATCAACAGGGCCATCTTGCCCTCCGTCAACTCTGCAAACCGTTCAAAGACCTCCAACTCGCTGCGCGCATCGAGCGCCGCGGTTGGCTCGTCCAGTATCAGCAACTGAGCATCGCGCAGATACGCACGCGCCAGCGCAATCTTTTGCCATTCTCCACCGGAGAGTTCCACCCCTCCCTCAAACCTGCGCCCCAGCATCTGATCATAACCACCCGGCAACTTGCCGATGACCGTATCCGCCAGGCTTTTATGCGCCGCAAGCTCAAGCTCCGGCTGATCGTTCACGCGTTCCACACGTCCGATCGCGATGTTTTCTCGAGCGGTCATCTCAAACCGCACGAAGTCTTGAAAGATTACACCAATGTTCCGGTGCAGGTCTTCAAGAGAGTATTCGCGCAGGTCCACGCCTTCAAGAAGAATCTGTCCTTCCGTCGGATCGTAGAGCCTCGTAATCAGCTTAACAATTGTGGTTTTACCCTGACCATTCTCTCCAATCAGAGCAATACGTTCTCCCGGTCGCAACACCATGTTGAAGTTCTTCAGCACAGTTCGCGTGGTTCCCGGATAAGCAAAGGATACATTCCTGAACTCAAAGCCCTGCGTAATGTGCCCAGGAATCTTCTTGCCATTCGGGTTCGCATCGACCAACGGCTTCATCTCGAAGAAGGCAAGCAGATCGGTCAGGAACAATGCCTGATCCGCAATGCCCGACGCGGTCGAGAAGACCTGCTGCAGATTCGAGCTAGCCTGCTGAATCGCAGTCGTCAAAAAGTAGAACTGGCCAATGTCATATCGCCCGCCAAGCGTTCTCCAGATGACGTAGACATAAGCGCCGTAATATCCAAGCGTGCCGATGACTCCCAGCAGACCGCCGAGAAACAGCTTCGACCGCGCCAGTTCCACATCTTCGCGATAGATCTGATCGGCAAGCGCCTTGAAGCGGTCGGTGAAGAAGCGATGCAGGCCAAAGAGCTTGACCTCCTTCGCGCCCTCGCGGCTTCCGGCCACCTGACGCAGATAATCCATCTGCCGCTTCGCTGTAGTCTGCCGAAAGTTCTTCGCGTATCCAAGAAAGGCAAAGTGCGTCTCACCGAGAAACGATGGCAGCACCCCCAACGCCAACAGCAGCACCAGCCACGGCGAAGCCCATGCAAGCGCAGCGGAGAACGCAATGGTCGTGATGATCTGCTGCACCAGCCTACCCATCTGCTGAATCATCACCAGCCGATCGGTAGCCTGCACACGCGCGCGCTCCAGACGGTCGTAGAAGGCCGGGTCTTCATACGTCGTCAGGTCGAGTTTCGCAGCCTGATCCATCACGCGCACGCTCACGTGCTGCGTATAACGGTTCGCCAGCAGGGCGTCGGTGTAGTCGATCACCCGCATCAGAAGCCCGAGCGCGACATTCAGCCCCACCTCCGTCGCGACCAGGATCCAGAACCTCTCCTCCAGCCTCTGTCCATGCAGAACATTCGCAATGTCGTTGACGATGTACTGTGCAACCTTTGCGATCCCGAACGGAAGAACGGCCACAAACAGGCGCAGAATCAGGCCCCACGTCACCACCCACGGGCCCGATTCCCACAGAATATGCAGCACAGGAGGAACATTGCGAAGCGCTCGCAGACGCTCCGCCCACGGGCTCTGAGATTTTTGAGAGCGTACAGAACCGTTCATAGCCGAATCTTGTTTAGCGATATTCACCCCACCACTTTAACGAATGGATGCACAATTCGCACCCATCGTTGGATGAATGATGACACGTCTATCTAAGATAGAGCTGCATTCTCGCAGAAAATACTCTGAGATTCATTCCTCTTCCTCATGCGTTGCAGGCCTTCCGGAGGTTGCCAGAATGCGCTCTGCCAGAGGCTGAGGAACGATATCGTAGTGCGTCATGTCCATCCTGAAACTACCACGCCCCTGTGTGATTGCAGTCAACGCAGTGCCATAGTTCAGCATCTCCGCCATCGGCACCTCGGCGCGCACAACGGTCCCCATCCCCGCGCTCTCCATCCCCTGCACACGACCGCGACGACTATTGAGATCCGCCATCAACGCTCCTGCAAACTCATCCGGAGCCTCAATCTCCACGCCCATCACCGGCTCCAGCAGGGTTGGCTTCGCCTGCTCCATGCACTTGCGAAATGCAATGTGGGCCGCCAGCTTGAACGACATCTCGCTCGAATCCACATCGTGATAGCTTCCATCCACCACCGTCACCTTGAAATCCACAACCGGATATCCCGCAAGAAAGCCACGGCCAGCAGATTCGTGAATCCCCTTTTCCACAGCGGGAATGAACTGCTTCGGAATCGCTCCACCGAAGATATCGTTCTCGAACACGATCCCGCTCCCACGCGGAAGCGGCTCCATGCGGATGCGGCAATCGCCGAACTGCCCATGCCCTCCTGTCTGCTTCTTGTGTCTCCCCTGCGCCTCGACCCGCGTGCGAATCGTCTCTCGATACGGCACCTTGGGAGCCTTCAGTGTCACCTCGGTGTGATAGCGCTTCTTCAGCTTTGAGACAATCGCCTCGATATGCGTCTGCCCCGATCCCGCCACAAGAAACTCGTGCGTGTACGGATCGCGGAAGAATCGCACCATCGCATCCTCTTCCATCAACCGATGCAGCGCCGGAGTCAGCTTGTCCTCATCCGCGCGAGACTTCGGTTCAATCGCATAGGTCATCACCGGCTCTGGAACCGAGACCGGCTCAAGAAAGATCTCATGCGCCCTGTCTCCCAGCGTGTCTCCACTCAGGGTCGAGCGCAGCTTCGCCACAGCGCCAAGGTCTCCCGCATGAAGCTCCTGAATCTCCATCGCCTTTCGTCCCTGCATCACCGAAAGATGCGTCAGCTTCTCCTGCTCGTGCCGCGTAAAGTTCTGCACCATAGCATCGTTCTTCAGCACTCCGCTGACAACCTTGAAGAACGAGATTCTTCCTGCAAACGGATCGGACATCGTCTTGTAGACATAAAGAGCAAGCGGCTCATGATCATCGAGCGGTCGCATCACCATCTCTTCGGCCACGTAGCTGCCGTTCATCCGCCCATCGCCGTTGCCGTGCATCATCGAGCTGATGGCTCGCACCGCAATCGGCACGCGTTCCACCGGGGCCGGAGCATAAATCTTCAGAAAATCCAGCAGATGATCTGCGCCCACATTCCTCAACCCGCTGGCATACAGCACAGGAAAGATCCTGTCCTCACGCACGGCCTCGTGCAGCGCAGCGATCAGATGTCCCTCCGGAATCGTCCCTTCGCGGAAGAACTCTTCCATCAACTCGTCCTTCCCTTCCGCAACCAACTCCACCAGAGCCTCGTGCGCCTCACGTGAGTCCTCCTCCATCGCGGCAGGAATCTCACCAGCCTCCCCCCGTCCACTCCCACTGGAAGAGTAGAGATAGGCCTTCATGGTCACCAGATCCACAACCCCGCGAAACCCTCCCTCATCCACAATCGGAAGCTCGACCGGAACAACCTGTCTCCCCCACCGCGTCTGCATGGTCTCCATCATCTGCAGGCGCACATCCCGGCTGCCAGCCCTGGGATGATCCACCTGATTCACAACAATCGCACGCGGCAGCGCCGCCTCCGAGGCATACTTCCACACACGGTCGGTCATCGCCTCGACACCTGAGCACGCATTGACGACAATCAGTGCGGATTCGACCGGCATCATCGCGGCCCGCGCCTCATGCACGAACATGTGAAAGCCAGGCGTGTCGATCAGGTTCACCTTCACGCCACTCCACTCCGCGAAGGCCACCGCATTGGCCATCGTCGTCTTCCGCAGAACCTCTTCCTCGTCATAGGCGGTGACTGCGGAACCATCGTCCACACGCCCCAGCTCCGGAGTCATCTTCGCAGCGTGCAGCATCGCCGCAATCAGAGAGGTCTTTCCACTGTGCGAGTGGCCGACCACCGCCACGTTCCGAATCTCATCTCCCGTGTAGACCCTCATGCGAAGCCCTCCGTGCAGGAAGCGATCCTGAGACACCGACTGGCAAACACTCTGTACAGTTTTTTGGTATGGGATACAAAGACAGGGCGGGGACGGTCTGCCGTCTCATGCATCTGCCAGACGATCTCCACTGGCACCATCGGTCTGCCGTCCGGTTTCACCAAGAAGGCACCCCTCTTTCCGGTCACGCCAGTTGCATCCCCAACCTGAAGGAACAGCTTTGCAAAAAGCCTCCCTTCGCTGCGCCAAGTACCCGGCGCTCCGTCGAGACACGGATGCTATCACACCCTCCAACCGCCTCGTCAATGACTCTTTCAGCGCGACTTTCACGAAGAAGAGGCCAGCCGCTTAAGCTGATAAAAAGTAGTCTGTATCGTTCAAGGAGAAGGAATGGAGAACTTCCGGCTGAAGGTCTTTCGCGCTGTTGCCGATGCGATGAGTTTTCGCAAGGCGGCAGAGATCCTTCACCTGAGCCAACCCGCGGTCAGCCAACAGATCCGCACACTGGAAGAAGAGACCGGAGCACGCCTCTTCGACCGTGCGGGCGGCGACGGGCGAGTCAGCCAGATCTCCCTGACCGAAGCAGGCCGCCTTCTGCTTGAATACGCCAACCGCTCGGCGGCAACGCTGGCCGAGGCGCAGCGCGCTCTCGCCACCCTGAACCACGAGGTCACCGGCGAGCTGAAGCTCGGAGCGTCCACAACCATCGCGCAGTATCTTCTGCCGCGCATCCTCGGCGCGTTTCTGAAGCAGTACCCGCAGGTGCGGATGTCGATGATAAGCGGGAATACCGAGGAGATTGCAGAAGCCGTTGCGGAAGAGAAGGTTGCTCTCGGCATCCTCGAAGGCCCCTCCATGCGGCGCGACCTGAAGGCCGAGCCGATGGCTCCGGACGAGATGGTGCTGATCGTGCATCCGGAGCACGAGTGGGCACAGCGTAAGACCGCAATCTCCCCGGCGGAACTGGCCAAAGCTCACCTGCTTCTTCGCGAGCGAGGATCGGGCTCGCGCCGGGTGGTCGAACGGGCCTTGAAAGAGGCAGGCCTGCCGCTACGCTCGCTGAAGATTGCAATGGAGCTGGATTCGACTGTTGCAATCATCTCGGGGGTGGAGGCCGATCTGGGAGTCGGCTTCGTCTCGCGCTGGGCCATCGACAAGGCTCTAAGGTTGGGGACGGTTCGAGTGGTTCGCGTCTCCGGAATGCGCATCGTGCGGGAGTTCCGGTTCGTCCGGCCTGCTGGAACGGAGCTTACGGGAGCCGCCGCCGTCTTCCAACGGTTCGCCCTGGCAGCGGTGCGCCTACCTGAACAGTAAAAATAATCGCTGCGATAATTTATTCTTATCGGCAATTCAAAACTCCGTCTCGACGCCAGCCCGAAGCAGTCCGATGCTTAAGAGGCAATGGTTGAGATCCTCTTCTTCGTCGGCATCATCCTCGCGGCCAGCGGCCTGATTGGCCCTCCGTTCGCGCTCGCCCTCGGGCTTACCTTCGGCCTCACGGTCCGGCATCCCTTCCACGCGGAAAGCCGACGCCTCTCGAAGTTCCTGCTGCAGGCCGCGGTCGTCTGCCTCGGCTTCGGCATGAACCTGGGCGAGGTGGTCCGGGCCGGAAGATCGGGCTTCGCTTACACGGCGCTCGGCATTACCTTTGCCCTTAGCCTCGGGGTTGCGCTGGGCAAATTGCTTGGCGTGGGCAGAACCCAGTCGCTGCTGATCAGCGTCGGCACCGCAATCTGCGGCGGCAGCGCCATCGCGGCGATGGGGCCGGTGCTCAACGCCGACGAGGAGGAGATGGCCGTCTCCCTGGGAACGGTCTTCGTGCTGAACTCGGTCGCTCTGCTGCTGTTTCCCTTCATCGGCTGGGCGGTCCACCTCAGCCAGACGCAGTTCGGCCTGTGGGCCGCGCTGGCGATCCACGACACCAGCTCCGTCGTAGGAGCCGGAGCCAAGTACGGTCCGACGGCGCTGGCCGTGGGAACCACCGTCAAGCTGGCACGGGCTCTCTGGATCGTGCCCCTGGCCATCAGTACGGCGGCACTGCGCAAGAGCAACGCAAAGATCCAGTGGCCGTGGTTCATCCTCTGGTTCTGCGTGGCAGCGGTCGCGGCAAGCTACCTCCCGGGTTTGATTCCTGCGAGCGCGGCCTTCTTCGGCGACCTGAACAAGCTGGGCAGGGCAGGGCTAACCGTTGTCCTCTTCCTGATCGGAACAGGAATCTCAAAGAACACTCTGCGGCAGGTTGGAGTAAGACCCCTGGCACAGGGCATTCTGCTCTGGATAGTAGTAGCGAGCCTCTCCCTGTGGGCGATTCATGCAGGATGGATCGCCTTGTAATCAGGCGCAACCACCAGCAACGTTCGCACAAAAAAGAAAGGGCTGTGTCCGCCCTTACAAGCGCAGACACAGCTGGAGACTAGCCGTTGCTAGTATCTTTTCGCGGCCTCTCAGGCCTCCTGCTTGGCGAGCGCGGCGCGCATCTTGGCCGAGTCATCCCAGGCGAAGCGGAGGGTTCCGGAGAGGGGGGCTGCTCCCATCAGGCGCACCGCCGAAAGGATGGCGCGGATGTAGGAGGGGGCGCGATTGTCGTCGGTCTTCCACAAATCGGCCAGAGAGCGGATCTCGCCCTTCGAGTCCGGGTGGTAGACGCGCTGGTCCCAGCGCTGGCTGCCCTCGGGGAAGTGCGGGTAGTCGCGGATGGCGTCGAGCGTGGACTGCAGGATGCGGTGCTTCCAGGGCTCGGCGTACTGCGGCATGTAGAGAACGTGGCTCTGACGCTCCTGACGAACCTCGTGGACAAACTCCGTGAAGGAGGTCGCGCGGGAGAGGTTGACGTTGGCGTTCGGCTCGACGCCGTGGCGGTCACCGCCGGAGATCACAAGCTGGTTCCACTTGCTGGCCAGGTTGGCGGCTTCGCGGTTCTCCTTCCAGTCGCGCAGACCGTTCAGCTCAAGCGCGTGGATGTACTGGCCGTAGACCGCGAGGAACTCGTTGACCAGAACATCGTGGCGCTGGCGTCCGACGCGGTAGAGATCCCAGATGGGGTGGTTGAAGATGATCAGAACCTGCGGAATCTCATGCAGCTCGGCGAAGATCTCGCGCAGGTGGTCAGCGTGACGCTCAGCGACAGGAATCGCAGTGAACTTCTGGAGGCGGTCCATCCACTCCTGGCCAGTGGCCGAAGGAAGGTTGTGGACGCCGATGTGGAAGGCGCTCTCGTGGAACGGAACCGTCCACTCTACCGAGATGGGGATGTGGCGGGCCGAGGGCACCGAGCGCAGCAGCATGGGGGCCTTGATGTCGTCGTGGTCCGAGAGCGAGACAAGGGCCGAGAGCTGGAGCTGGTTCTCGATCTGCGAGCTTTCGAGATCGAAGGCCAGCCGCGGAGTCAGCGGCGGAGTCCAGTAACCATTGGCATAGTCCGGTTTGAGGCCCGACGAGCTCTTGCAGCGGTCCTCAGCCCAAAGCATGAACTTGTGGGCGAACTTCCACTCCCGGGAGAACTCGGCGATAAAGTCCAGGGTTTCCTTGGACTGATTGGTGTGGCTGTGCAGGGACACCCCAGTGGTAAAGCCGCCCGCGGCTTTGGGTTCACGCCACAGATACGAGATGGTGGACTGGCTCATTGGCCCTCCCGACGATTCTTCCTACTCGGAGGCAGTATGAATCTCTCGTGTGAAGATGCGATGACTGCACAGAGAATGAGGCTTGAATATCTGTAACCAGTGGAATCAGAGTTGGTTACAGGGAGTGAATCTCCAGATTCCCCTCGCATTTTTTCGTCAGGACGGGCAACAAAGAGCTTTCGCGCCGCCTTCGCCTCAAGCGAGGAGAGCACCAGGGCTCAATCCTCGCGGGCAAAGGCAGTTGATTCATTTTCAAATCAACGGGTTGAAGCAATATCCGGGCCAAGAATATCCTGAGCCGTCGGCGCCGGATCGGGCGAGACGCTGTCATCGCCGATGGCGCGGCTGGCCCGTTCGCGCGCGGTGCGCTCCCAGGTCGAATCCAGATGGTTCGTGGTCAGCTCGTTCTTGAGAATCTCGAAGGCCTCTTCCGGAGTGTCGGCGAAATGGAAGAGAGCAAGGTCGGCAGGAGCGATGGCTCCCTTTTCCGCCAGCACATCGAGGTTCATCACGCTTTTCCAGTAGGACGTGCCGTAGATGACGACGGAGATCTTCTTGGCCAGTTTGTGGGTCTGGGCAAGGGTTAAGATCTCGAACATCTCATCGAGTGTCCCGAAGCCTCCGGGGAAGATCACCAAGGCCTTCGCGAGGTAGACCAGCCAGTACTTCCTCATGAAGAAGTAGTGAAAATCGAAGTTGAGCGAAGGGGTGATGTAGGGGTTCGGCTGCTGCTCGAAGGGCAACTTAATATTGAGGCCGATGGTTTTAGCTCCCGCCTCGTATGCCCCGCGGTTGGCGGCCTCCATGATGCCGGGGCCTCCGCCGGAGGTGACGACGAAGCGGTGGCGCGGTCCGGGCAGCCCCTTGGCCCAGTTTGCAAGCATGTTGGCCAGCGTGCGGGCGTCTTCGTAGTAGGCCGCCATCTCGATAGCAGCCCCGGCAAGACGCAGACGCGCACCGGAGGCCCGGCCATGCTCAACCTCTTCGAGCGAGGCTGGCTGCTGTGCCGCGCGCTCGCGGGAGCCAGTATTGGCCAGAAGCTCAAAGTTGGCGGCAGCGACATCAAGTGCGCGAAAACGTGCCGATCCGAAGAAGACGATGGTGTCCTGAATACGCTCGCGGCGAAAGCGCGAAAGCGGTTCCTGATACTCGGCCATGATGCGCAGGATGCGGGCATCTGGAGAATCCATGAAGTCGGGGTTCTCGTAGGCGAGCGGTGCATTTTCGAGAGCTTCTGGGGTCGGAATGAATTCGTCTGCCACGGTTCGTCGTTTCCTCAGTCAGGAGTGAAAGGTCAGCCGCGATAGTCGCGGTAGTGTACAGCCTCTGAGATGCCGATCCAGATATCGAGCAGCCCCAACCCGGAGATGATACCCCGCACCGCACCGTGGTGCAGGACAGAGCCAAGCGCCGGATGCGACTGAAAGAAAAGGTTGTTGTCCCACATCCGCGTCGACCACGGCAACACCAGCACCAGCACCCCCAGGTAGACGCAGAACAGCACAAGCACAAGAAGAGAGAGCCGTTGCAGCCATACAGGAGCGGCTGCGCGTCTGGTTTCAGAAGGGCCGCTGGGAGGCGGAGGCAGCACGGTGGGTTCGTGGTCCGGAAATAGTTGGGACTGACGTGGCATCAAGCTCTCCTCTGACAGTAGCAGAGCGGCTCCGCCGTTGTCTCTTCCTCAACTCTCCAAGGGAGCCTTCTCCCCCATCCCAAATGCAAAAATTCCTCCCGAAAATAAAAAAGAGGAGCCGCGAGTTTGCCTCGCGACTCCTTGCTGGAGAAAGTGCCACAGGAAGAAAGCTACTGAGCGTTACCCTGAATCAGCTCAGTGGAGACAGGCTTCAGGTATCCGAAGAGACCGCCGGTGCCGTGGTCAGGCCCGGCGGTGAAGTAAAGCTCGCCAGCGGGAGCGCCGGTGGTGTCATAGCTTCCGGCTGCGGCGCTGTTGGCTGGACTGATGGCCCAGATGCCATTGATCGCCAGTGGCTTGCCGCTGGCATCCTGCAACAGGCCGTCGAATTTTCCCGTCGTCAGGTCGTAGGCCGCGATGTAACCGCTGGACTCCGAGGTTCCACCACCCGCAAACTGCGCGACAAGAAGGTCGTGGCTGAAGTGTCCGAAGTCGAGCGGAGCCAGGGCCACCCCCCAGGGAGCGTTCAGCCAGTCGCCATGCTCAAGACGGCTCAGCAGCTTGCCCTTGGCGGAGAACACATCCACATAGCCCAAACCGGGCCCGTCGCTCTCGAACTGCTGGCCCGGAAGGTGCAGGGCGTAGGTGACGACAATGTTGCCACCGATGGCCTGCACGTTGAAAGGAACAAAGAAGCGCGGAAGCCGCTCATCCGTAAAGGGCTTGTCATCCCCTCCGAAGAAACGGTCATCGCCGAAGTAGCGGTCGAAGGGACCGCGATGGTCGTCGTCCTTGAGCTTGACGGGGTGAAAGGCATTATCGAAGACATCGACCCTCCCCTTGCCGAAGTTGGCGGCGTAAAGGTAGCGTTTGCCGTCAATCTCGGCAACAGTCAGCCCCGTGTAGCTGGAGCCGTCCTTTGTGCGGAAGACGGTCACGGCATTGGTCGAGGGTCCGGCAGCGCCCGGTGTAGCCGCGACGGTCGAGTTCCACCCCGCGATGGTTCCGTCAATCGTCGAGAAGAGAAAGGTGGAGGGCTTCCCCGCAGCCAGCAGGAAGTCGGTCGGGTTGCCGTTGGCAATTGTTCCCGTGGGAGTGCCCGTGGGAAACGTCGGGCTATTGGGGTCGGACTTTGGAACAGTAACGACAAGAGCCTGTTTGGCTCCCGCACCGTTATAGAGAGTGCTCAGGCCGGTTCCCGCATCGGAGACCCACCACGGGCTGCTTGAGCTGCGCGAAAGGCCCCAGGGATTGATGAGCTGCGGATCGGTGACAGGAGCGACTCCGGAGACATTCGCCACCAGGTTGACCTGCGTGTAATGTTGCGCAAAGGCAATGCCCGGAAGCAGCGAGACAGACGCGGCCAGGGCAATCAGGTTCGAAAGGCCTTTCATAGAAGCTCCTTGAAACGGATGCCCCCGCGGACCCGACAGAGGCGCTCCACCGTAGCCCGGTATCTGGTAGAGGCAGGGCGCAACAGCAGGCGGGGAGAAGCTGCCATTGAATCCTCGGCAAGATTAGGTTCGCGGCCAGGGGGCTGGTGTCATCGGCGTGTCATCCCTTCGTCAAAAAAGGAATACACGCGGCGGGATGCGAAAATAGAAGTACATGCTGCAACTGATCCAGGCTGGCAAACGCTTCGGCCAAAAACTGCTCTACGAAGACATCAACTGGCTGATTACTCCCAACGAGCGCACCGGCCTCGTCGGAGGCAATGGCACGGGCAAGTCAACGCTGCTGAAGTGTATCGGCGGCATCGAGTCGCTGGACTACGGCGAGATCACCCGCGTCAAGGGAACGACCATCGGCTATCTTCCGCAGGACGGCCTGGCGATGCGCGGCAAGACGGTCTTCGAGGAGTGCCTCTCGGTCTTCGATCATCTCCACGCGCTCGAGCGCGAGTCGCTGGAGCTGATGACGACGATGAGCGAGAAGGATCCGAAGTCGAAGGAGTACCAAGCCGCAGCCGACCGCTACTCCGAGATCGCCGACCAGCTGCATGTGCATGACATCTATACCCTCGACTCCCAGGTGGGCGCGGTGCTCGGCGGCCTCGGCTTCAGCAAGGAAGACTGGGACCGCAAGACGGAGGAGTTCTCCGGCGGCTGGCAGATGCGCATCGCGCTGGCCAAGCTGCTGTTGCAGAAGCCCTCGCTGCTGCTGCTCGACGAGCCGACGAACCATCTCGACATCGAGAGCCGCAACTGGCTCGAAGGCTACCTGCACGACTACCCGAACGCCTTCATCCTGATCTCGCACGACCGCTACTTCCTCGACGTGACCGTGAACAAGATCATCGAGCTGTGGAACAAGCGCATGCACGTCTACCACGGCAACTACGAGAAGTTCGTCACCCAGAAGGACGAGCGTCGCACGCAGCTGATGAACTCGTACAAGAACCAGCGCGAGCGCATCGAAGCGCTGGAGGCCTTCATCAACCGCTTCCGCTACCAGGCGACCAAGGCCAAGCAGGTGCAGTCGCGCATCAAGGAGCTGGAAAAGATCGAGCGCATCGAGGTCCCGGAGGAAGAGGCGACGATCCACTTCACCATCCCGCAGCCTCCGGCCTCGGGCCGCACGGTCATCGAGGTGCAGAACCTGACGAAGGTTTATCCGACACCCGACGGCGGCCAGAAGACCATCCTCGAAAACGTCAGCTTCAACATCGAGCGCGGCGACCGTATTGCCCTGGTGGGAGCCAACGGCGCAGGCAAATCGACCCTCATCCGCATGTTAAGCGAGCAGGAGTCCCCGACCTCGGGCGTCATCCGCTACGGCCACAACGCCATCGTGGACTTCTTCGCGCAGGACCAGTACAAGGTGCTCGACCCCAACGCCGAGATGCTCGACGACATCGCAGCCGCCTCGCCAAAGGTTCCCGTGGTGGAACTGCGAAGCCTGCTCGGCTGCTTCATGTTCTCGGGCGATGACGTCTTCAAGAAGCTCGGCGTGCTCTCCGGTGGAGAGCGCAACCGCTACGCGATGGCGAAGATGCTGGTCTCCCCCAGCAACATGCTGCTGCTGGACGAGCCGACGAACCACCTCGACCTGCGCGCCAAGGATGTTCTGCTGGATGCGATCCGCAACTTCACCGGCACGGTGCTGTTCGTCTCGCACGACCGCTACTTCATTGACGGTCTAGCCACACGCGTCTTCGAGGTGGAGGAGCGCCGCGTCCACATCTACCCCGGCAACTATGAGGATTACCTCTGGCGCAAGCAGGGCGGACCCGAGAAGGTGAAGGAGTCGCTGAGCGAAGGTCTGAAGGTGAGCATCCCTGTTCCCGCTCCCGTCGTTGCGCCCGAGCCGGTGGTCGAGGCCACTTCTGCATCTGCTCCCGTGAAGCGGCTGAACCCGATCAAGCTGAAGCAGATGGAAGACCGCCTTAAGTTCGCCGAAGAGGAGATTCCGCGACTCGAAGAGAAGATCGCCACCGCAGAAGAACGCCTGGGGAACTTCGTCTCGGCGGAGCAGTCACAAAAGGACGCCACAGAGCTGGAGCGTCTGCGCGGCGAGCGCACTACTCTGCTTGCCGAGTGGGAAGAGCTGGCGATGGCTCTGGAGGAGCAACGAGCGTAAGAGCCCCGTGTGCCGACTAGCAACTTGATGCGGCAGAAGTCCTCCGAACAAAGTCCATTCAAACCGTTACCGATAAAGTCTTTGTCCCAAAGAAAAGAGCCGCTCGCTCAAGCCTGACGGATACTTTTTCCTGCCCTTCCAGTCCGTCCATTAGCGAAAAACGTACGGTCGCACAAATATGTAAATTGCATAATGCGCAAGGTATGTTGCGTCATGTACTATTCTCTCCGCAGTTCCCACGCTCTTCTAAGAAAGGGGAAAGAAGTGGAAGGTCCACAAAGATCTCGGAGAGTAAGCTCCGGCAATTTTATTACGCGAAAAACTCTCCAGAGCAGGCTGAGGCCGCTCTTCCCCGGAGTCATAGCAACTATCCTCTGCACAGGAACCGCCGTTGCCCAGCAGCCCCAGGGCAACTGGAGCGACTATCTCGGTGGCCCCGCAAGCTCGCACTACTCGCCCCTGAAGCAGCTCACCCCCAGCAACGTGAACAAGCTGGACGTCGCCTGGAGCTACGTGACCGACGACGACATCAGCTACACCTTCAGCCCGCTGGTGATCGACAACATCGCCTACATCGCCGCGAAGAAGGGCTCGCTGGTAGCAGTAGACGCCACGACCGGCAAGGAGCTGTGGACGCACTCTCTGACGACCCCCGGTGCAGCCTCGCGCTTCAGCGGCATCGCCGGAATGCGCGGCGCGAACTACTGGGAGAGCAAGGACCGCAAGGACCGCCGCATCTTTGTCTCCGCCGAAGGTTCCCTGCAGGCCATCGACGCGAAGACCGGCGAGCTCGTGGACTCCTTTGCCGACCACGGCAAGCTCGACCTGAAGACTGGCATCGACCGCGCCACCCGCCCCCTCTCCTCGCGCTCGGCGGGACGTATCTTCGAGAACATCATCATCCTCGGCAGCGCGACGGGCGAAGGATATCTCGCTCCTCCCGGCGACATCCGCGCCTTCGATGCGGTCACCGGAAAGCTGCTCTGGGTCTTCCACACCATCCCGCGCCCCGGCGAGTTCGGCTACGACAGTTGGCCCAAGGACGCCTACAAGTACATGGGCGGCGTCGATGTGTGGGGCGAGATCTCGGTCGATACCAAGCGCGGCATCGCCTACTTCCCCGTGGCCTCCGCGAAGTACGAGCTGTACGGCGGCGACCGCCCCGGCAACAACCTCTACGCCGACTGCATCCTCGCGCTTGATGCCCGCACCGGCAAGCATCTCTGGCACTACCAGCTCATTCATCACGACCTCTGGGACTACGACCCCGACGCCGCCCCGCAGCTCGTAACCGTCAAGCACGACGGCAAGACGGTCGATGCCGTCGCACTCGCCTCGAAGAATGGCTTCCTCTACGTCTTCGACCGCGTTACCGGCAAGCCTCTGTGGCCGATCGAAGAGCGTCCCGTTCCCGCAGGAGACGTACCCGGCGAGACTTACTCGCCCACGCAGCCCTTCCCGACTGTCGTGCCACCCTTCTCGCGCCAGGGCATGACCGTAAAGGACATGTACACCGGCTTCATGCGTCCGGAAGAGGTCGAGTGGTGGCGGAACCGCCTGTCGAAGGCGCGCACCGGTCTCTACACTCCTCCGTCGACCAAGGAAGACACCATCAACATGCCGAGCGTGAATGGCGGCGCGCTGTTCTTCAGCACCGCTGCGAACCCGACGAACGGCACGGTCTACGTCCTCTCGAAGGACATGCCCTCCATCGTCAAGCTCGTGCCTGCCGGAGAACCCACCACCGCCAATGCAGGTGGACTGATCCCGTCTCGTCCACGCACCGCTCGTCCTGCACGTGCCCGCAACGGCTTCCCCACACCGGAAGAGATGGGGCGCGCCGTCTATGAGCAGAACTGCCAGTTCTGCCACGGCCCCGAACTGAAGGGCGACCGCGGCCCAGCGCTCGACACCGTCGTCAGCCGCCTCGGCCTTGAAACGACCCGCAACACCATCAAGAATGGACGGGCGACCATGCCCTCCTTCGCTTCGCTGCCCGAGCAGTCCATGACGCAGCTGATGTCCTTCCTCAAGGAACCCGACCTTGCCCCTCTGGGATCGGCTCCTCCGCCCGCGGTTCAGGCGATGATGCGCTCGATGGCTGAGCCTGCTTACCCGGCTGACGTCGAGGGCCCGCCCTCGCGTTACAAGACCGGCTACGGCAACGAGCCTTACGTCATCACTCCGCCCTGGAGCACCATTACCGCCTACGATCTGAACACCGGCAAGATCAAGTGGAAGACGCCTTACGGCGACGTTCCGCAGGCAGGCCCCAGCGATACGATGCGCGGCAACATCTATCCCAAGAGCGGATTCGTGACTACGGCAGGAGGACTCGTCCTCTTCGCAGGCAACGACTCGAAGCTCTACGCTCTGGACAGCGCCACCGGCAAGCTGCTCTTCAGCAAGGACCTGCCGAACGGCTCGCAGGGCGTGCCCGCCGTCTACGAGGCGAATGGACGCGAGTTTGTCCTGTTCGCCGTCGCAGGTGCAGGCACGATCTATCCGGAGGGAGCCTACATTCCCCCCGGCGGCAAGCCCGTTCCCGCCACCTCGAAGGGCTACATCGCGTTTGCTCTTCCGGCTGGCACAAAATAACCCGAATGGAAGCACGCTCCTACCTCACCAGTTGCAATCCTCAAAACCCTCCACCTCGCCATCGACGCGCAGGTGGAGGGTTTTCCGCATCGGCACCATCCACAGTCTCCCGATGCATTAAAGTAAGCCCATGTCGAAACTTGGCCTGATTGCCGGCAACGGACGCTTCCCTTTTCTTCTGCTCGATGCGGCCCGCGCCCACGGCCTTACTGTCGTCGTCGCCGCCATCAAGGAAGAGACCGATCCTTCCATCAATGCCCGCGCCGCCGCCGATCCCAACGTCCGCGTTCACTGGATGTCCCTCGGCGAACTCTCGCGCCTGATCGAGACCTTTCACTCCGAAGGTGTCCAGCGCGCCGTCATGGCCGGGCAGGTCAGACACAAGCAGATCTTCTCCAGCATCCGTCCCGACTGGCGGCTGGCCAAGCTGCTGCTCAACCTCCGCACCCGCTCGACCGACGTTCTTCTGGGAGCCGTCGCCAAGGTCCTCGGCGACGAGGGCATCGAGCTGATCTCCTCCACGCAGTTCCTCGAGCCCCTGCTGGCAAAGCCCGGCGTCCTCACCCGCCGCGCCCCCGACGAGCAGGAGTTAAAGGACATCGCCTACGGCCGCACCATCGCCCGCGCCATCGCCGGATACGACCTCGGCCAGACCGTCGTCATCGCCGCGCAGGCCTGCGTCGCGGTCGAAGCGATGGAAGGAACCGACGCCACCATCGAGCGCGCCGGGGCGCTCTTCCGCTCGCTCGAAGCCGAGGACGCCGTGCGCGAGAACGGGCAGCAGGACACGACCTTGCGCCGCTCCCTGACCGTGGTCAAGGTCGCCAAGCCCAATCAGGACATGCGTTTCGATGTCCCCGTCGTCGGAGTCCCGACCATCCGCACCATGCAGAGCGCCGGGGCCACCTGCCTCTCGCTCGAAGCCGGAAGAACGCTGATGTTCGACCCCGCCGCCATTGTGACCGCCGCCGACCAGGCCGGAATCGCCATCGTCGCCGAGTAGACCTCGAACCGCAATTGTCTCTGCGGAGTAAAATCTTCCGTGCGCGAGCACCCACGCGTATCCTGCCGCGCAAACCGCCGTCTAATGGACACAAGCTTCACCAAAAGGGGAATCATGATGCGTAAAAACATGTGGATGGCAGTGGTTCTCGGCGTCGTTGCGACGCTGGGATTTGGCATGAAGGCCCGCGCCGCCGCGGATGCAATCGAGGCTGGCTCAACCGCTCCGAACTTCACCCTGCCCTCGCAGGAGGACAAGCCAGTAAGCCTGACCGACTACAAGGGCAAGTGGGTCGTTCTGTACTTCTACCCGAAGGACCAAACGACGGGATGCACCATCGAAGCGCATAACTTCCAGCGCGACATGGCGAAGTACGATGCCGCCAACGCAGTCGTGCTCGGGGTGAGCCTCGATACCGTCGAGGGCCACAAGGCATGGTGCGCGAAGGACACCTTCAGCTTCAAGCTTCTCGCCGACCCCGACCACAAGGTGGTGGATGCCTACGGCGTGCCCGTGATGGCACACGGCGACATGAAGTTCGCCAGCCGCCAGACCTTCCTCATCTCGCCCGCCGGTAAGGTCGTCAAGGTATGGCCCAAGGTCGATGTGCAGAAGCATAGCGAAGAGGTCCTGGCCGAGATCGCCTCCGAAAAGAAGTAGAAGCCACCACGGATACACCTCAAAACTTCTCCGCTGACAGTCTGGAAAGCAACCTGCAGACGCAAAAAGGCCCGGGCGCTCATTGAGAGCAGACCGGGCCTTTTTGCTTGCCTTAGGTTAGATCGTGCTTACGACTTTGCGGCTGTCTTCGCGGGCGCCTTCTTGACGGCCTTCTTCGCAGGGGCCTTCTTGACGGCCTTCTTCACAGCCTTCTTGACGGCCTTCTTCGCAGGAGCCTTCTTGACGGCCTTCTTTACAGCCTTCTTGACGGCCTTCTTTGCGGGGGCCTTCTTCACAGCCTTCTTTACAGCTTTCTTCGTTGCCAAGTTGTTAGTACCTCTCTTCGTTGATTTTTTAATGCTCGCCGAGACCTTCTTGCCGATCGCTTTTTTTGGAGCGACCTTACCGCCGCGCTGGGTCCCGGCTTTCTTCGCGGCAGATTTCGTTTTCGAAGGAACGGCCTTCTTCACGGCCTTTGTGACTGGGCTCTTCGCAGCCACCTTCTTTGCTGAACTCTTGGCGGCGGTTTTTTTCGCGGCCTTCTTCAGTGCGGTCTTCTTAGGAGCAACCTTCTTCGCAGTTGCCTTCGTAGCGGCAACCTTCTTCGGAGCCGCCTTTTTCGGAGCCGCTTTCTTGGCAGCCTTCTTCAGAGGAGTCTTTTTCACCGCGGGAGCAGGAGCGCTCACCGGAGCAATCGACTCTCTGGTTGCGGGCGTGTAGGGCTCCGTGCTGGTCACGGGCTCCGCAAGAATCTCCGCATCCTCGGCGCGGTCTTCGAGAACCGCTACGATGACACCGGCTGAAACAACCTCATCGTCGTCCTCATCGTCATCGTCGAGATCATCATCATCGTCGAGATCATCATCATCGTCCGAGGAGACTAGGATCTCTTCCTCTTCTTCGTCATCTTCATCGAGGAAAGAACGTCCCAGATCGTCGTCATCTTCTTCATCGAAACCGTTATCGTCTGCGGCCGCAGCGTAAAACTTGATCGTCTCGTCTTCAAACATCATGTCCACTTATCCCCTGGCTGCCTTTGACTTTTTCTTTCGATCCCGAGCTTTGCTTCTTTTCCCGTTCGACGCATACCCGAATCAATTTCTAATCCCGGCACGAGATTCTAGCAACAGGATGCCTCTGAGCGCCAGCAATGGCAAGCAATCTTTTTCATGAGGAAGCTTATCGTGCAGCCTTTGATTTCGATTTGGAAGATGATTTCGGCTTCGCACTCGTCGATGCAGCAGCAGAACTCTTCTTCGAAGCCTTCGCTCCAGCACTCTTCGCGGAGGTCTTGCTGGATGCGCCATGCGAAGACGTAGTCGTGCTGCTCTTGCTCCTTCCACGCGCGCGAACGCTCGGAGCAAGACGAACCGGCTCCGCCACCATCAGCGTACGACCGGGCGTCACCGCGTTTGAGGAAAGATGATTCCAGCGTCGCAGGTCTTCCACCGAAACCCCAAAGCGATCTGCAACCGTAATCACTGTGTCGCCGCGCCGCACGGTGTAACGCTGCGGATGCGAAGGAGCCGCAACGATCACCGGAACGACAAGCTCGTCGCCCGCATCGACCGATTCGCCAGGAGCAATGCTGTTCACCTCGACGATATCCTGCGCCCTCGCATGAAGCAGCGACGCAATCGCGTCGAGCGACTCGCCCGTCTTCACCACGTGGAAGCGCCAGATCGATCGCTTGTCCTCCGGAATATCTTTCACGCGCTCCTGGTAAACGTCCTTTGTGCCGGGAGGAACATGAAGATCAAACGGAGCATCATGCGGCGTGCTCATACGCAGCAGGCTCGGGTTCAGCGCAACGATCTCCTGCACGGTAGCGTTCGTCAGATCGGCCACCAGGCGAAGGTCGATCGCATAGTCGATCGTCACCGTATCCGAAATCACCGCCGAATCAGGATTCAGCTTGTCGAGCCCATACTTCTCCGGATTCTTCGCCATGATGATCGCCGCGATGATGCCAGGAACATAGTTTTTCGTCTCGCCCGGAAGATTCCCGCGGCGATACAGCTCCCAGAAATCTGCATACCCGGTGCGCATCACGGCACGCTGCACGTTGCCCGGCCCCCAGTTGTAAGCCGCCATCGCCAGATACCAGTCGCCGAACTGGTTATAGAGCGTCTTCATGTAACGCGCATAGGCATGCGAAGACTTCACCGGATCGAAGCGCTCATCCACCCATCCATTGCGTACAAGACCATAAGAATCAGCAAAGGGCATGAACTGCCACATGCCACCCGCGCCCGTATGTGCATTGAGCGCCTGCGGCTGAAAACCCGACTCTGCCACTGCAAGGTAGATCAGGTCCTGCGGAACGCCCTCTTCCTCCAGCGCCTTCGAAACCATTTCCTTGTACTTGCCCGCTCGTTCAAGCGAACGCAGCAGATGAGCGTGACCGCCAGTGGAGTTCGAGTAGTAGCTGATGAAGCCTGCGACATAGTCATTCACCACCAGCGGAAAATCCGACTGTGTGGTCTTCAACTCTGCCGTAAGCTGCGCTGTCAGTGCGGCATTCGTCGGGAAGGTGACGTCGTTCGCTGCATCCAGCGGAGCCTCTTCGAGAGCGGGCGAAAAACCGTTGCCCTGCTTGAGCGCTGCAATCTCCAGCGAGTTCACCGCATCCAGCAGATGTTCGAACGCGTCGCTCAACTGCGGGTCGCTCTTCAGATCGAGCCCGCTGGTCAGCATTTGATCGACCGCTGAATCGAAGTCCGCGCGCGCCGCCTCAAGATGCCCGGCGCGATAGTTATCGACGCCGCTGCGGTAGGTCTGCTCCACGCGATTCATCAGCTGCTGCGCCTTGTACGCCTTCGCGGAGTCTTCTACCGACTGGGCCGTTGTGCGCGGAGCAGCCGCCTGCGCTCCATTCGCCGCCGCAGCAGGCGTCACCGCAGGCGCCGTCGCCTGTGCAGGAACCTTCCCCGGAGCGCCAAGACTCGTCTGGTTCTCGGGACATCCCGTAAGCAGAAGCATCGGCATACATGCCGTCGCTATCAGCGCCCACCGCCGCACTTTGTTCTTTCGATCTGCCCGCTGCATTGTCCCTGCTCATTGTATGACGCGCGGAGCAAGAAAACCTGAGCAAACCTTTCACCCGAACCAGCAGGACACACGCACGCGAACGCCTCACGCGCTGATATCATCGATAGATTGAGGCATTGCGACCCACCGTATGGATCCCAGTCACATCAGAAATTTCGCGATCATCGCGCACATCGACCACGGCAAGTCCACCCTGTCGGACCGCCTGCTTGAGCTGACCGGCTCGCTGACCTCGCGCGAGATGCAGGCCCAGGTACTCGACGCGATGGATCTTGAGCGCGAACGCGGCATCACCATCAAGGCCCACACCGTCCGCATGATGTACAAGGCAAAAGACGGTGAGACCTACCAGCTCAACCTGATCGACACCCCCGGCCACGTGGACTTCAGCTACGAGGTCTCGCGCTCGCTCGCCTCCTGCGAAGGAGCTCTGCTGGTCGTCGACGCCTCGCAGGGAGTCGAGGCCCAGACCCTCGCCAACGCCTATCTCGCCATCGCGGGCGGCCTTGAGATCATCCCCGTCATCAACAAGATCGATCTTCCCAGCGCTGACATCGAGCGGACAAAGACGATGATCGAAAAGTCTGTGGGCCTTCCCGCAGACGATGCTGTCGCCGTAAGTGCGAAGACCGGCCTCAACGTCGCCGACATCCTCGAATCCGTCGTGCATCTTCTGCCGCCTCCCAAGGGCGATGCCGATGCTCCCTTGCAGGCACTGATCTTCGATTCCTGGTTCGACGCCTACCGCGGCGTCATCGTGCTGGCCCGCATCGTCAACGGGCGCCTCCGCAAGGGCGACAAGATCAAGCTCATGTCGAACGGCAAGACCTTCGACGTGGATTCGATGGGCGTCATGACCCCCAAACCGGTCGCTCTCGACGAGCTGACAGCGGGAGAGGTCGGCTTCTTCGTCGCAACCATCAAGAATGTTGCCGACACCAAGGTCGGCGACACGATCACGCACGTCGATCGCCCCTGCACCGATGCGCTGCCCGGCTTTGAAGACATCAAGAGCATGGTCTTCGCTGGTCTCTACACCGTCGACTCGCACGAGCACGGCATGTTGCGGGACGCGCTTGAAAAGCTGCGGCTCAACGACGCCAGCTTCAACTTCGAGCCCGAGTCTTCCGTTGCCCTCGGCTTCGGTTTCCGCTGCGGCTTCCTTGGTCTGCTGCACCTCGAGATCATCCAGGAGCGCCTCGAGCGCGAGTACAACCTCGACCTCATCACGACGGCTCCGGGCGTGCAATACAAGATCACGATGACCGACGGCAGCCTCCTCACGGTCGACAATCCTTCGCGCTGGCCCGACCCGAGCGAGATCGAACAGATCGAAGAGCCCGTCATCACCGCGAAGATCCTCACCAATGAGGAGTACGTCGGCAACATTCTCAAGCTCGTCGAAGACAAGCGCGGTCGCCAGCAGAACATCGAGTATGTCTCCGAGACGCGCGTCATGCTCACCTATGAGCTTCCGCTCAACGAGATCGTACTCGACTTCTACGACCGCCTCAAATCCGTCTCGCGCGGCTACGCATCGCTCGACTATCACCTGTCCGGTTCGTGGATCTCGCCGATGGTGAAGATGGATATCCTGATTGGCGGCGATCCGGTCGATGCGCTTTCCCTGATCGTCCACAGGGACTCGGCCTACGACCGCGGCAAGGTGCTTGTAGAAAAGATGCGTGAGCTGATCCCGCGCCAAATGTTCGAGGTCGCCATCCAGGCCGCCATCGGCTCGAAGATCATCGCCCGCTCCACCGTTACGGCCATCCGCAAAAACGTCATCGCCAAGTGCTACGGCGGCGACATCAGCCGCAAGCGCAAGCTGCTCGACAAGCAGAAGGAAGGCAAGAAGCGCATGAAGCGGATCGGCAAGGTCGACATCCCGCAGGAGGCCTTCCTAGCAGTCCTGAAGGTGGGCGAGGAGTAAATCTCCCCGCTCACCAAACATGCAAGATTTTGCGCAAGCCCTTCCTTTGAGCTGGAAGCAGAAAACTAGCGTAACAATCCAGTAACGTTCGTCTGTGGAAACTGTTGATAGAAGAGCCTTTGGACATCTCTGACCGGATAATGGCTCTTTTTCCCACCTACAGATGGTATAAGTCTATACAACTTCGATAGTTGCGGATTTATCACACGAAAGCCTTCCAGCCAGCTTTCGAAGGAAATATTTTTTCCACAATTTTCCTAGACCAGGAATGCACAGGTTTTCCACAGTTTTCCACTTCTGTGAAAACATGCATAAAAATGCTTATGGGAGGCCCATTTCGGGCCTCCCATAAGCAAACAGCGGGAAAGAGTTACTTCGTGGTCGCGGGACGCGAAGCCGCCGGAGCCGTCGTGCGCGGACGAGCAGCCGGGGCTGCCGAAGGAGCGGACGGAGGAGGCGCGGTCACGCCCGAAGAGGCGTTGTAAGCCTGAACCACTGCCATCGTGACGTCGATGTTCGGGTTCTGGCTGGCCCACATAACATTGCTGTTCTGCTGGTTGCTTACGTCGAGCAGCAGCGTGTAGCCATTCTGGGAGACGTAGGTCTGCACCGCAGCCGAAACCTTGCGAGCGACCTTGGCATAGGCCTCCTGAAGGTCCGCCTGGTAGGCGTTGTTGGCGTCTTCCATGTCGCGGTTCAGCTGCTTTTCCTTGGCATCGATGTTGCGCAGGCGGGTTGCGCGCTCCTCATCGCTGAGGGTGGCGGGAGCGCTCTGGAGCTGCTTCTTGAGCGAATCGACCTCCTGACCGAGCGAGTCGATCTGCGCCTTCTTGGGCTCGTACTTCTTCGAAACCTCCTGAACGGCGCGCTGGCCCTCGTTGGTGGCAAACACAGCCTGCTCAAAGGCGATCAGGGCAATCTTGGCGGGAACTGCCTGCGGAGGCGCGGGGGCCTGGGCGGTTGCAGCAGGAGCGGTTGTGGCCGGGGCCGGGGTAGCGGCCGTCTGCGCCATTGCAGCGGCGGTCGAAAGTCCCGCAGCTACGGCGGCGACGAGTGCAAGATTGCGATTCATGCGGTGTTCGGTACTCCTTCGGGATCGTACAAAGTTAGTGCGAAGAGCTGCCTTCGCGGATCATACAAAAATTGCCTGCGTAATTACTTGGACGCTCCAGGCCTCGTTGCGGGAGCCGCCGGGCGGGGGCGGGTTGCCGATGGCGCCGCCGGCGCAGGAGCCGCCACACCAGAAGATGCGTTATACGCATCGACCACGGCCTGCGAGATATCCGTGCCAGGAGCCCACATCAGGGTCAGGCCACCACCCTGCTGCTGCCCACTGTTATTGTCGAACAGCATCGTGTAGCCATTCTGCTGCACATACTTAATAACAATCGGACCAAGCTTCTGGGCGATCTTGCCGATCGCCTCCTGCACCTCGGCGGCGTAGGCATTGGACGCATCTTCGCCATCGCGCTGATACTGCTTCTGCTTGACGTCAATCGCACGCGCACGCGAAGCGCGCTCATCGTCCGTCATGGTTGCCGGAGCAGACTGAAGCTGCTTCTGCAGCGTTTCGATCTCCGCGGCAAGGGCATCGAGTTGGGCCTTCCTGGGCTGAAATTTCTGCTGAATCTCCTGGAGGCTCCGCTGTCCCTCGTTCGTTGCGGCTGCGGCCTGTTCGTACTCAATGACCGCGATCTTTGCGGGAACAGCCTGAGGGGCAACGGGAGCGGAAGCGGGGGCTGACGGGGCGGCTGGAGCCTGAGCGGCTGGGGCCTGAGCCAAGCTGGCGGCAGAGGTCAACACCGCAGCAAGGGCGGAACCAAGAACAACATTACGATTCATGCGGTGTTCGGTACTCCTTCGGGGATCGTCCAAGAAATCATCCGGCCGTAGGCGCAGGATCGCGACCTTCCGAGCCAATGGCCCTGCATCCGCTCGATGATGCCGGAGCACCACCTTGAACCTCGACCATCCGGTAAAAATCACCGGCAGGGAGCGAGAGGGCTGCCAGAACAGGTCGATTATAGGGCGGCCCATGAAGCCGGTCAAACAAATGTGCCCATATTTACTGCAAATACAAAAAACTGGATATTATCCGGCGAAAGGCTCCGTTTTTTGGGCGATGGCGTCTCTAGAATCGCTAAAATCCCTTGAAAAACGAGTCTCGGGTTTGGCATTGCGATTGCTCTGTATATAAACGTGTTCCGCACCGAAAGCCCTTGCAGGAGCTAAGGACGATTCACAGTCGCTGTTTGCCCGAGATGCTGTCTCCACGGATGAGATAGCCAGGTTCAGCGGACCGGACTCCGATGGAGTCCTTTTCAGGAGGCCAGCGACTGGCCATTCAATATAAGGAGAAGCCGCCTATTCGAGGCGGCTTTTCTTCGTTTTGCAGAAATCTGCATTCAATGGACTCCAGCCCCCGTCTATGTAAAAATAGAGATGTCTCCACAGAGAGTGCTTGCAAAACATCTTGTTTTGCGCGTACCCTGTGTCTGCCTCGTGAAACCGGCCGTGGGTTCCGACCCTGTGTACCGACGAAACGGTTCTGGAGTGGTGGAGGCACTGATCGTATGCCCCGGCGTGACCGGGCAAACGTGCAAAGATGAAAGGGTGAAGGAATGGCCGGGTTCAGGCCTTCCATGCCGTCCGGGCCGGATGTTTGCTGGCCGACGGCGAGTAACGGCAGCACAAGACGTCCGTTTTTGAGTACAAATTGAGACCGTTTCCTCCGACGCTGCAATACGGGTTTGTTTCTTTCCTCGTCACTTCGACGAAAAAGGAAAACCTGTGGTCGTGGGAGTGAATCGCTAATTGCGTCCAGGCGCAACAGGAAGTGGAAGCATGACTTCAGAGCAGAACGTACCCGAGGTGCAGTCGCACCAGGGTTCACCGGCGACCTCCGTAGAAGACGGAGACTCGCAGTACGCCGGGGGCCCGATCCCCCATGGCATGGGGCAGTCCAAGAGCAGCCGACGTCGGCGGCGCAAGCGCAAGAATAAGCTGGAGTCCTCCTCGCAAGGCCCGGAGCAGTCGACTCCGTCCGTCTCCCAGCCCCCTCAGGACGGACAACTCTCCCTTCCCTCCATGCAGGCCTCCGCGGCTCCTCAGCAGCCCTCCGGCCAGCCGTTCCAGAACGGCGGGCAGCAGCAGGGCGCAGGCGCCAAGCGCTGGAAGAAGAAGTTTCGCGACAAGCAGCGCGGCGGCGGCAGCCAAAATCCAGGCAACGACTTTAATAGCAATGGAAACGGAAATGGCTTCCGCGAAACCCACCAGCCGGGCAACACGCTCTATGGCGGCAAGCGCTCGAAGAGCGGCGGTGGTGGCAAGCAGCAGCGCGGTCCCCGCAGCTTCGTCGGTCCGATGGACCACAGCTACCGCGAGGTGAACGGCAACTTTGCCGACTCTCCTCCCTCGACCATCGACACCGGCTTCCGGCGCCAGAACGGCAACGGTGGCGGACGCTTCCACATCAGCGACTCGCAGCCGATCGATTACTCGCAGGGCCGCCCCATCCCGATTCCCGAGGACGCTCCGACGAAGATCTTCTTCTTCATTGAAGACCTCTTCATCACCGCCAAGATCCAGGAGACCTCGCGCAAGCTCGGAGTCAAGGTAGCCTTCGTCAAGAACGACAAGGACGTGATCACGCAGCTCACCACCGCGAAGGAAGAGGATCGTCCCGGCCTGATCGTGTTCGACCTGAACAACACCAGCGCGAAGCCCCTGACCCTGATTCCCAAGCTCAAGACGAAGCTCAAGCGCGGAACCTCGATCGTCGGCTTCCTCTCGCACCTGCAGGGCGACCTGAAGGCCAAGGCGGTCGAGGCCGGATGCGACACCGTCATGCCGCGCGCGGCCTTCTCGCAGAACCTTCCGAACCTGCTTCGCCGCTACGGCATTGCGGAAGAGGAAGAAGCCAACTACAACCAGTAACGCCTCTGTTGAAGAACAACCGGCAGGAGAGCACAAAGGACTTTGCCTTACGCTCTCCTGCCGGTCTTCACTTTAAGCGGGTGCCCCATATCTGACGGTTTCATCGTCAGATGTGGGTTTGCAGAATGCGGCGTTCGCCCTAACCTGGAGGCCAGCCCATCGGGCGTCCGCCCAGCAGGTGCAGGTGCAGATGGTGGACTGTCTGGCCTCCATCGTCGCCCGTGTTTGTCACCACGCGGTATCCCTTGTCGAGCTTGTGAGTCCGGGCCAGCTCCGCGGCAGTCGCCATCAGGTGGCCCAGCAGCAGCTTATGTTCGGCCATCGCCTTCGCCTGAGAAGCGATGTGCTCCTTCGGGATAATCAGCAGATGGGTTGGGGCCTGGGGATTGATATCCGGAAACGCAAGGCAGAGCTCGTCCTCGTGGACGCGCTTTGCGGGAATATCTCCGGCGACGATCTTGCAGAACAGGCAATCGGTATTCATCTCTCTTCTTTATCCCGCTCTCCACGTAGCCGCGTCAACCGGCATTATTTCGTGAAGTACTTCGGATGGCGTCCTTCCACCCACGGATTGTAGGTTGCGGCGAAAGCCGCACGGCTCCCCACCGACGGATGGCTGAAGCTCCAGAACTCCACGAACGGACTGGGGTTTGGATCGGTCAGGGACATCTCCCCCAGCAACTGGAACGACTGCTGCGCCGTCTTTGCCGGGTCGGCGACGATGCCGTGGATCGCCTCCTGCCCGTACACATCGGCCTCGTGCTCGTGCATCCGGCTGTAGCCGTTCACAATCGGCTCGCTGAAGAAGGAGAGCACCGAGAGCACCAGCAGCATTACCACCAGCGCGCCCCAGTCGTTCTGCGAAGAGATGCGCCAGTTTGCACCGTAACGCGCAATCAGCCACCGCACGCCGCGATAGCCAACGTAGAACTCAATCAGCAGCAGCACTCCCATAAAGGCCAGCGTCGCCGGAATATGGTTCAGAACGTAGTGCCCCATCTCGTGCCCGAAGATAAAGCTGATCTCGTCCGGCGTAGCCTTCGCAACGGAGTTATCCCACACCACCACGCGCTTCGACGCTCCATAGCCGGTCACATAGGCGTTCAGCGTCGTCACCTTCTCGCTGGCCTTCATCAGGAACATGCGGTCCGGCGGAATCACGATGCCTCCGCGAGCCACCACCTGCTCCAGCCGGTCCACCAGCGCGGGGTTCGTCTTCGTCAGCGGCTCAAACTTGTTGAAGATCGGATCGATCAGCACCGGGGCCACGAAGACCGTAATCAGCACCACGATCATCGCCGGAATCCAGAACCAGAACCACCAGCGGTTCGGCGACTTGCGAACCACCCAGAAGAACAGCATCACCATCAGCCCGCCGAAGACGAAGCTCAGCAGCAGCCCCTTTACCGCATCCCACGCCCAGCTTCCCCATCCCTGCACCGACTGCCCATAGACCACCGCAGCATGATGGCCATACATATCGAACGGAAGGTCGAGCACCGTGCTCGCAATCAGCAGCAGCAGGGTAAAGGTGAATCCCTGCGCCCAGCGGTTCTTACTCAGATTCACCGCCACGTTCCGCATCTTCGCCACCACTCCCAGGGCGAGCAGCAGCACAAGCTGAAGAATCCCCCACGCGCTTCCGGCAAAATCCAGAATCACGCGGATGCGCGAGTACGCGACGGCCCGCGCCAGCTTCTCCGGAGGCAACGAATACGCAGCCTTCTGCTGCGTCGTGGACGCCTGCGCCTGCGCGGATTCGCTCGAAGGCGAAGGACTGCCCGAGGTCTGGGCTTGAAGCGAGACGCCCGTCAACGCATAAAACAGGCAAAGAACGAAAACCAGAACACGAACACGCATCATGCTGTTTTACTCCTGAACTGAGCCAGTTTGCACGGGTCGCACCCGTTCCCGCAAATCTACAGGCTTCGCCGTGGATTGCTACACTTTTCTTATGGCCGGATCGCTCACGCAGCCACGCACACTGCCTCTCTTCGACCCCGAAGCAGAGCTGTCTTCGTGGAACGAGCGCATGGTCCCCGGCGAGTACGCCGTTCATTATTCGAGCTTCGCTCCCGGCGAAACGCCCTTCTGCACCGTCTTCGACAATCTCCCCGAGGCCGAGGCCTACGCGAAGCAACAGGTCGCCGAACACCCCGAACTCCTCTGCAATATCTACGACCACAACGGCCGCGTCGGCAAGCCCGTCCGTGAGATCAGGGGAAGCAGGTTCAAGGACACCGAGATTACTCCCCGCTTCCGCCGCTGGGTCGGCTCCATCCTCTTCTTCGGGGGATTGATCCTCACCGCCGTCGACTGGTCGGTCGACTTTCGCTTCCTGTGGCCCTCCATGCTCGGCACGCGCATGATGATGCCCGGCCTCGCCCTCCTCGTGATGGAGGTCATCATCGTCCTCTATGCTCGCCACGCGCGCCAGCAACAGAGGGCCGCCTAATGACACAACTCCTGCTCCAGATGGCGGTCGTCATCCTCATCACCCTCGCCTGCGGGTGGGTCGCCCGTCGCCTGGGACAGGCCCGCGTCATCGGTGAGATCATCGGCGGCATCCTGCTCGGCCCCTCCGTCTTCGGACGCCTCGCGCCGCACGCCTCTTCCACGCTCTTCCCGGCAAGCTCCTTCGGATCGTTCGAGATCCTCAGCAACGTCGGACTCATCCTCTTTCTCTTCCTCATCGGCAGCGAGCTGGACTACGAGCACCTCCGCAAAGAGCGCGTCACCGCAATCCTCGGCAGCAGCATGAGCATCCTTCTGCCCTTCGCCCTGGCCATCGCCGTGGCCCCTGCCATGCTCTCCTGCTTCGCTCCCGAAGGAGTCGGACGTCTTCCCTTCACGCTCTTCCTCGGCATCTCGATGAGCATTACGGCCTTCCCCGTGCTCGCCAGCATCCTCGAAGAACGCGGCCTGCAATCCACTCCCCTGGGAGCAACCGCGCTGATGTGCGCCGCCGTGGACGATGTCTGCGCCTGGTCGCTGCTCGCCGTAGCGCTCGCGATGCTTCAGCCCGGAAGCAGCGCTTTCACGCTCCTCCACCGACTTCTGTGGCTGGTCGTCTATGTCGCGGGAATGCTCTTCCTTGTGCGCCCGCTCGGCAAGCGGCTCGCACAGCGGCAGACGAGCATCGCTCTCTCGTACGAGATGTTCGCGGCCATCCTCATCATGGTCCTGGCCTCCGCCGCCGCGACCGAGGCCATCGGCGTCCATCCTCTCTTCGGAGCCTTCATCGCCGGTCTCTGCCTTCCGCGCGTCGCGAGCTGGCAACACTCCCTTCGCAGCCGCCTCGACACCCTCGTCTCCGTGCTTCTGCTCCCTCTCTTCTTCGCCCTCACCGGCATGAGGACGCGCCTCGACCTTCTCTCCGGCTCCGGCGTCTGGTTCTGGACCGCGCTTGTGCTTCTCCTCGCCGTCTCAGGAAAGATCGGCGGCGCTGTCCTCGCGGCCCGCTGGACCGGCCAGACATGGCAGCACTCCCTCGCCCTCGGAGCCCTGATGAACACACGCGGCCTCGTCGAGCTGATCGTCCTGAACATCGCCTACAAGGCTGGCGTCTTCACGCCGACCCTCTTCACCATGCTGGTCGTGATGGCGCTCATCACCACCATGATGACCACGCCTCTGCTCAACTGGCTTCGCATCGAAAACCGCGGCACGGAACCGCGCAACCTCTCCTCCCCACGCGCCGCCTGAAACCTCCACGACCACTTTTCAACTTGTCATGCCACTTTTTGACTTGTCATTCCGCAGCGCAGCGAAGGAATCTGCTTCTCCCGCAGCCGAACCACAAATGACCGGGTGCCCCATCCTTTCCGGCAGTTTCATCGTAGGAAAGGGTGGGATGAACCCCGCTCGAACCTGCACCATCCATCTTTAAAACGTCCACTCCAAACATCCTTCATCCCACCCTTTGCGATAAAACCGCAAAGGATGGGGCACCCGGACACTTTCCTTTCACGAACATCCTCCTCTTCAAGCAAACAAAAACCTCTCCCGGTACTATTAGGTCGTATCTGGAGAAAACGAGTTCGTCCCGATGATGCGATTCCGAACAGCGCCTTCCGCGGCCCTTGCCGCCACTCTCTCCCTGGTTCTTCTCAGTCTCCCGCTGCACGCCGCTCCACAGGCCAACACCGCCCTGCTCGATACGATGGACGCCGAGCTGCACCGCGCCCTCGGCTCTCTCGGCACCGCAGGCAACCAGCAGCAGCCGAAGCCCTACTTCCTCAGCTACTCCGTCAGCGACTCCGACAGCTTCAGCGT
>JAAVVA010000003.1 GCA_018449715.1 Acidobacteriaceae bacterium dw_441
CGTGAACGGTTTAAAGCCCCTCCAGCCGCCATTCTTCTCTGCGCCTTCGGTATAGAGCTGAGATTCGCGGTTGATCATAATGTCTGCGAGGATTCCGTAAGCGTCTGCCCAGGCCGCAATTACCTCGTCGGTCGCGGCCTCTCCCAGCACATGACGAATTGCCCGCAGCAAATGATCGCCTACGATGGGGTAATGCTCCGCTTGAACTTCCATGCTGCCATGTTTGTGTGCGATGCGCTCCACCATGCCCCCCAGCTTGTCTAGATGGTCGATGTGGGCTGCGTACATCAGAATAGAAGCTGCAAGATTTGCGGCCTGCCCGCCGTCTCTCTGGTTTGCTTTGTTGAAAATATTCAAAAGTGCCGGGTTTTCTTTAAACAGACTAAGGTAGAAATGCTTGGTGATCGCTTCACCATGCTGCTGCAAGGCTGGTACAGTGTTGCGAATAATTGTGCGTTGCCGATCTGTGAGCATCTTCGATTCCTTTCCGCCATGCTTGTATGGCGCTAGCTCGACCCTAATCAGGATTGCAAGCCGAGGCGATGACATAAGTCATAGGTTGGCTGCTGATACCTACTAGGCGGGAGTCTCGACAATTTCGCCTTTTAGGCTCTGGAGAAACTGGACGATTTCTCTTTGCTCTACTTCGTGAACCTGCAGCTTGGATAGTGTCGCCGCAGCATGTCCCATAAAGATGGCCCAGTCACCCTCATCAATTCTCATACCGCGATGGGTTAGAGCCATATCTCTGCCACGGTAGTATGTAGAAGCCCCGGCACAGGAACACAGAAATTCGATAAGAAGCTGTTGCTCACGTTTGAGACCATCGGCGCCACGATGTGCCCAGAATCGGGCAAGCAGAGGGTCTAATTGAAGGCGAGGAAGAAGGTCATCTGCTAAGGCAGTGATTGCGTCATAGCCTCCTAGCCGGGAATACAAAGATGATTCTTGTGTGTGCATTGTGTGAGCCCTCAATTCATGTGCGGTCCATATCGGCAGTGCTGGTCTAGCGATAGTCGCACCTGCATAATCAGGTCGGAGCTTGCGCGTTCTGTCGCACGCATACCAGCCAGTAAATGGCATTCTCCATCGGGCACTGTCAAGCAATAGAATGCTCCCGCACCAATCTATGCGTCTTGTACAGAAGTGCTCTTGTTCGGATTATCCCTGTATGAAGTAACGATATGAAACACGGGGCGGCGTATTCCTATTCAGCCGCTTTCAGGAAGATTTTATGGAAATATGGATTCGAGGGTGTACATACTAATGGGCATCGCCACGATGTGACGATGTGCTCAGTCTAGTCTGTGAGTCCCTGAGCACGATATCGATTCGAACGCCACAGCGGAAGATATTGTCCGGGCGTGACTCCTGTGATCCGCTTGAAGTGACGGGTGAAATGACTCTGGTCTGTGAAGCCGGTATCGCTCGCGACATCCACAATCGAAGCCCCCTCGCTCAGGAGCTTCTTTGCCGCTTCGACCCGAAGCTGTGTCAGATAGGCATGGGGGGAGAGACCTACGTCCCGTCGAAATGTTCTCATCAAGTGAAAGCGGCTGAGTTGTGCGATTTCGGCTAGCTCTTCGACGCTGATGTTCTTTCGATAGTAGCCATGGAGGTAGTCTTTGACGCGGATAATTTTGCCTCGTTCGTCCCGAGTAGTCGAATCATTTCTCGGCTCACACACGTGCCGTTCGCCCAGATGCGTAAATACATCAGCTAAATCATCTTCGATGTTAAGGGTATCCGCGTCTTTCTCCAATTTGCGATGAAGTCGTAGCAGGCTCGCCGCGAGTGCATCATCTTGCACGAATGGCTTTACAAATCGTGGAACTCCAGATCCGAAATCTTCTCGGCGACTCTGAAAGAATCCATTCTCCAAGTAGATCATTCGAAAGCCCCAACCGTTCTCTGTCGCAGGCTTCGGAGCATGTACTTCACCTGGATTAAGGAGCAACACTGTTCCGGTTGGGAGAATATGCGTGGCGCTTTGACAATAGGAACTCATGGTTCCACGGTCTACAACACCGATGGCAGGAACAGTATGAAAGTGCTGAGCAAACTCATAATTTCCATAGGAACCCTGTAACACTTCGACATTTTCAAGTTCTGGATGGCGCCAGATTCGGGCTCTGTCTCCTGAACCCAGAGGTCTCGGTTCTCGAGAGCGTACGAGTACATCCTGCGCTCCCGAACTTGTAGAAACCCTGATTCTTTTTAATGCGCCCATGTCGACACCTGTGATCTGGCTCACAGCTTGAGTCTAGCAGGGTGTGGATTGACAGCAACAAAGTTGTATGCCGCACTTTCATACAAGACGGGCAACATGCGCTGAGTTCATTCTTGGCATCGACGGTACAGGAGACGCAATCGATGCCAAAGGCAAAACTCTTTGAGAATGCTTTGACCCATGGAGCCCGGGTGGGCTGGGCGATTTTTGACAAGCTCAACTCAATCAGCCCCAACCCTGGATTCATTCCGAAGTGGAGTGAGAAGCCACTCCTAAAGAGCTATCAAAAAGAGAAGCCGCCGCTTGGCTGGCCACGGACGACAGACTCGCTCTGTCCGAAATGTGTGCCGGAGATTCGTAAACAGATTGTGGATGGCACGCTACCGCACGAAATTCTGCTGAATCAGAAGGTCGGGGAGATTAAGGCCCAAATTATCGAACGGGACGGCAATATTCTGATGGTCAAGGATTGCCCGATTCATGGGCATTTTGAAGACCTCATGTCCATCGACACAGACTTCTTTCGGCATCTGGAAGAGGTGTTTCCTGGCAGGGATATCCGCGCCCACAATGATGAAAAACTCCACAATCATGGAACATCCACAGTCACCCACGGACGGGGTGCAGTTCTCACGATCGACCTAACAAATCGTTGCAACATGATGTGCGATCCCTGCTTTATGGACGCGAATCAGGTTGGGTTTGTTCACGAGCTGACATGGGAAGAAGTCAAAACTATGCTCGACAACGCCGTGTCAATCAAGCCCAGGCGTCAGATGTCCGTTCAGTTCTCTGGTGGTGAACCGACCCTTAGCCCTTATTTTCTTGATGCCATTGCCTACGCTCGCAAGGTCGGATATACGTCGGTACAAGCCGCAACTAATGGAATCGAGTTTGCGAAGTCGAAGGAATTCTGTCAGTCGGCAGCGGATGCGGGATTGCGTTACGCATACCTTCAGTTCGATGGTATCGGAAATGCAGCCAACTCCCATCGTAAGGTGGGCAATGCCTTTGATGTGAAGTTGCAAGCCATCCACAATCTCTATGAAGCCGGCGTAGACATCGTGCCAGTAACAACGATCGTCAACGGGATCAATAACGAACAGGTCGGACGCATCATCCAGTTCGCGTTAGATAATCCGAAGAAGATCAATTTCCTCAGCTTCCAGCCAGTTAGCTTTACAGGGCGCGACGAAGACATCACTGACGAACGTCGTGTAGCCCAGCGGTATACACTCTCCCATCTCGCTCATGACGTAAAGACTCAAACAGGCCTGGGAGAACCAACGCGCGATTGGTTCCCGATATCGTTCATGTCGACTTTTTCGGACTGGGCGGATCTCGTTCACGGTCCAGATCGTGATTGGGGGCAACTCTCTTGCGGTTGTCATCCCAATTGCGGCATCGCCATGGCGCTCATGATCGATAAAGAGACCAAAGAGGCTGTTCCGGTCACTGCATTTATCAACGCAGATCGACTGGCCAAGGACGTGGCACGAATCAACGATGCAGCGCGGGGCAAATGGATCTCGATCCTGGGTGTCACGCTCGCGCTCCTCCGGAATTACAAACCAAACGCGGCACCGACACACTTCAGAATTAAAGATCTTCTGCAAAAGTTTGACAAGAGCTTCGGCGCTACAGGACGCAGCTACGGAAAAGTCACTGCCGATAGGACCAAAGCAGACATCGATCGAAGACGTGCCGACCGCTGGAACTTCCTCTTTGTCTCCGCCATGTGGTTTCAAGATTTATTCAATTATGACTTTCGGCGTACAGAGCAATGCATCATCCCTTACGCCACGCAGGAAGGGGAGATCAGCTTCTGTGCCTACAACACAGGTGTTGGCTGGAGGAACATCATCGAAAAAATGCACATGACTGCGACCCTGACGAAGTGGTACGAGGAACATGGCCGGCATGAGATTTTTGCGGGTGGTAAGAAGGTTGGGATCGGCCATCAGGACAAATATGACCTTGTCCTCAACGAGGACCATGTTAACGCTCAAGCCAACGATACCTTCGACAAATCAGGAATTGCAAAGAATGCTCGAGAAGAGAAGATCCGGTCGCGTGACGCAAAGCTAAAGCAAGACGCGGAGAATGCGCGTATGGCTCGACTCTATCGCAAGGAAATTCTGAAGGAACTAGACCAGCCCGGGTTCGTACAGTTAGGTGACATCAAGCCAGTTGATCCGTCCTCCCGTGGAACAGGTATCGAAGAGCCTGTTGCTGGAGATTGATTTCGAATCCTCCCACTCTAACTTAACGTAATCATCTGCAGCGAGTCTTGGAAGGGGCGGAAAGCCTTTGCGACGAAAGAAGTAACGAAATGAAAAATATCGCCGTTTTAGGCTCAACGGGCTCTATCGGTAGCTCTACCCTGGATATCTGTGAGCGATACCCAGATCGATACAATGTGGTGTCTTTGGCCTCGGGTCACAACACCTCTATGCTGCTACAACAGTGCATCCGGTGGCGCCCATCCGTGGTCTCTGTCAATAAAGAAGAAAATGCCGCTCTCTTAGAACGTGAACTTCGGACACGCGGAATGAATGACATCGCAGTTCTGTATGGGCGAGAGGGGACGATCGCAGTTTCCACTCTCCCCGGAGTTGACTTCGTTGTCAGCGCTATCGTGGGACTTGAGGGACTCGAAGCCACATATGCATCTGCTGTGGCAGGCAAAACAATAGGTCTCGCCAGTAAAGAGTGTCTGGTTGCTGCAGGAGACTTGCTTTTGACTGCCGCACGTGAGCACAATGCAACACTTCTTCCGATTGATTCCGAGCACAATGCAATTCACCAGTGTATGAGAGCGGGAGTCCGTCCGGAGATAAGCCAGATATGGCTAACAGCCTCGGGTGGCCCCTTTCTACGAACTCCATTGGAAGAGTTCGATTTTCTTACCCCGGCCCAGGCCCTCAAGCATCCCACATGGTCGATGGGAAAACGAATATCGGTGGACTCTGCGACGATGTTGAACAAAGGTCTCGAGGTAATCGAGGCAGCAAAATTGTTTGGCTTGTCACCTTCGCAGGTGAAGGTGACCATTCATCCGCAGTCCATTGTCCACTCCTTGGTTGAGTATGTGGATGGCTCGTTCCTCGCACAGTTGTCCGTCACCGACATGCGGTTGCCGATTCTCTACGCCCTTTCCTATCCTGAGCGTGTCATTTCGGATTTCAGATTAGATTTCGCAGGTCTGTCCAGGCTTGATTTCACGCAACCAGACTTGGAGCGTTTTCCATGCCTGCGCCTTGCCTATGAAGCTGCAGAAATTGGTGGTTCTCTGCTGATTGCTTTGAATGCCGCTGATGAAACGGCCGTCGAAGCATTTCTAGAGGGATCGATAAAGTTCACTAGCATTCCACGAGTTATAGAGCGAGTTCTTTCGCTTGCACCAGAGGTCCAACCCAAGTCGATTAAAGAGGTAGTAGACCTAGATTGGGAACTTCGTGAAACTGCGTATGAGGTTGTAATGCAAGAAGACGGCTGTACCGGACGCTGAGTAATTGTGTCCCTTACTTCCTTGAAGCAAAGCAAGCGCACTATCGTACAAGACCATCAAGTAGCCTTTACGACAAGCTAGTGCTTGTGATGTCTCTCGCTAGAAACATACCCAAGCCGAGCCTGACGTGGTCTCTGCTCATCCTGTGCTCACTCGGCTCTGTAGCTCCCCAGGCATGGAGCCAGCACGCACCGAATCTCCCAGATGCTCCCTGGCAACCTCCTGCGGCGGTGCTGAAGAGGTACGTTCCCATCGTTACGCATAGTGAGGCGGAGTTAGACGCAACCGAGGCTTACACGCTCGGGGAACTGATCGACACTGCTGAATCAAACAACCCAACGACCAAAGAGGCTTGGAGCCGTGCCAAGGCGAGTGCCGCCTCGGTCGGGATCGCGAAGAGTGAGCTGTACCCGACACTGTTCGCGTTCGCGACAGGCAAGAATTACAACAGCCCGCCGCTCCTCTATAACACCTTCGTCGTTCAGGACATTGGTCTCTTTGCTACCGCGGTTCATCTCGATTACACCCTGGTCGATTTCGGCGCTCGCAGGTCTGAAATCACGGCAGCGCAGGCGAAGCTGGTTGCTGCGAATCTGGCCTTCAATGACGTCCACCTCCAACTGATTCAGCAGGTGAGTCAGGCCTATTACGCGCTTCTGAACGCCAGCGGATTACGGGCAGCGGCAGAAGTGAACCTCAGTGATGCAACGGCTCTTGAAGAAGCCGCCCAGGAGAGACGCAACAACGGTCTTGCCACATTGCCCGACCTTCTCGAAGCGCGCGCGGAAAGAGAAAAGGCCAACTACGATCTTCAAAGTGCAATTGGCGTAGAAAAAACCGCTTTCGGAGATCTGGCGACCGTCATCGCTGCACGGCCCACTCATTCTTTCAAAGTTCAGGAACTCGATGACCTGCACATTCCCGATGCTCTGGATCAGACCGTCGAAGATGCAATCGGAAACGCCTTCCAGCAGCGCCCGGACCTTCTGGCCGAAAGAGCAAAGGTCAAGGCTGCTCATGCCGAAGTAACTCACGCCATCTCCGCATATTTCCCGACACTTAGCTTTGAAGGTGAGGGCGGGTGGGTTCGTGCATGGGGGCAACAGAACCCTTATCCGGGAACATATGCGCAGACCCGAACCTACGAGGCGGGGCTTTCTCTCAAATGGACGATCTTCGATGGCTTGCGCCGGGAGAACCGGATCTCGCAGGCAAAGGCAGAGGAAGCCGAAGCAAGGAACGCCGTACACGAGCGAGAGGATCAGATAGCCGACCGCGTATGGGCTAGTTATGAGGATGCGGTTACTGCGCTCGAGCAGCGGAAAGCCGCAGCATCCTTGCTCACGGCTTCTACCGAATCTCATTCGGCCGCCGTTGAGTCGTACAAGGATGGCGTGCGCAACCTGCTCGATGTTTTGAATGCAGAGCGCGACCTTGCACGAGCCAGGGCTCTTGATGTGACTGCCCGTACACGGGTCCTGCAGTCGTTCACCAGTCTCGCGTTCAGGACCGGCGATCTCCTCGCGCAGCATCCGAAAGGTAAAACACCATGAAGACCAACTTAACACTGAGTCAGCCACAATCCAGACAGCCGTTTGAGAAGTGTGCCACTGTATCTCTCGCGACGCTCTCTGTTGTCGGTATGAGCGGTTGCTCCTATTCGCCCTCATTCAATCTCCTCGGCTCGTACTTTCCGGCGTGGATTATTTGCTTCGCTGTCGCTACGGCACTGACGAGTGTGATCCATACAGTGTTCACCAAAACAAAGATGGTGACAGAACTCTGGCCATTGCCTGTCGTTTACTCATCCCTGATCAGCTTCCTGAGCTGCACGCTCTGGATCATTTTCTTCAATTAGTGAGGCACTGAGACCCTTGAACGTAACCTACGAACAATCGCAACGAACGAACCGCGGCATTCTAGTCAGCGCATGCATTCTGCTGGGGGCGCTGATATCGGGGGCCATGGTCGTGCACAGCGTAACTGCTCATCCGAGGACGGATGATGCCGAAGTGACTGCCAACTTTATCGGCATGGCGCCGCTAGTCGAAGGGCCGGTCGTAGAGTTGCCTGTCCACGATAACGACTTCGTGAAGAAGGGCACGCTTCTCTATAAGATCGATGATCGCCCGTACCTCTATGTTCTGCAGAGTGCACTCGCTGCGCAGGAACAACTCGAAGGCCTTATCGAGAATGAATCACGGCAGATTTCATCGCAGGTAAGTCATGTCGAAGTATCCTCGGCCGGAAGACAAGCGGCTTTAGCGAATGAGGTTCGTGCTGATGATGAAATAAAAGTGAGTGAAGCAGCTATTTCTGAGGCCGAAGCTGCCGTCAGACAGGCCCAGTCTGATTCGGAGTACGCTACCGGCAACCTCCACCGTATTGAGCCCTTGTTGGCTAAGGGGTTTGTGACGACAGATGATGTCCATCGTGCTCGTACACTTGCAGACGCAAAAAATGCAGCAGTACAGCAGGCTGAATCACAGCTCACTCTGGCCAAAGCAAAGCTGCTTGCGGCAACCGCTCAAAAGCAACAGGCGGTCGCTCAGAAGACTCAGAGTGAAGCGCAGGTGAACGAGTCGGCACACTCAGTCCTGGTCCTCGCTCCACTGCTCGCACAAAGGGAAAGTCGTGCCGCCGCAGTCAGATTGGCGCGGTACAACTACGAGCAGTGCAGTGTCGTAGCCCCATTTGATGCACGGGTCACGAACTTGACAATCTCTGAAGGGCAGTATGCCAAGGTGGGTCAGCAGATGTTCACGCTGATCGATAACCGTACCTGGTGGGCGCTCGCCAACTTTCGTGAATCCCAACTCGGTCATATCACGGCCGGTGAATCAGTCGATGTGTATCTGATGTCGAACTCGAAGACGAAGCTTCGCGGCACCGTTGAGAGCGTCGGGTACGGTGTCACGCCAGATCCCGATGTCGTCGGGAAACTTGCTTCTGGTCTGCCCGATGTGCAGCGCACGCTCAACTGGGTGAGACTCGCGTCTCGTTATCCAGTACGCATCCGCATCATCGATCCACCACCTTCGGTCCTGCGCGTTGGGCAGGTAGCGAATGTCATAGTTCGGTAAGGAACACTATGTCTCGAACCCTTCAGGCGTTTCCGACGATCAGCCGGGCCGCAAATGTAGTTCGTGCGGAGCTTGCCATGTATCCCGGCAGGTTCTCACTTATGTTCAGAATTGTGCTCGCCTGCACGTCCGTGATGGTGCTGGTGATGGTCTTTCGCATACCCGCCGCCGCGCTTGGAGCCTACTACCCGCTACTGCTTTCGCGTGATAGCCCGCGAGCAACACGCCGATCTGCTCTGCGGACGTCGATAGTCTGCGCGCTCGGGGCGATGGAAATCATCATTGGCGCGATGCTTTTTGCGGGCTCACCGTTCTTGCACTTCTTCTGGCTGATGGCGAACCTCTTTGCCGTCTTCTACCTCATCAGTGCTATGAAGCTCTACGATGCAGCCGTTGCTCTTGGCGTGTTGATCGCCTCAGCAATGACCATATGGGATACGGCAGCATCGCCTGCGACCCGTGTGACTCTCACCCTGTACACATTGCTCTCAATCTTGATGGGTTGTGTGATCTCTGCCCTCATCGAGACTCTCTTCGCCCAAACTCACCCCTCCGACGCGGTACTTGATGGTATTCAGCAGCGTCTCACCCTGACAGAGAAGCTCTTGCGCAAAGGTGGCAACATCGATGCTGACATCGCCTCCATCAGGGTTCAGCTAGGGCGCTATGCTACGAGGGGCACAGGGGATATTCGGGAGATCCTCGCTCATTCGAACTACGATGGCTCGTACAAGGCTCAGCTTGCAACCGTAGTCGCCTTGTCCGGACAGCTTATAGAACTGTCTGTGAACCTCGGGGAAACGATCCGCCTCCTATCGCCGTCCGATGCAATTCGCTGTAGCTCGATCGCGCAAAATATAGCGGGAATTAGGTTAAGGATTGCTCGGGAGGAGGCGCCTGACTGGCTCGATCTTTCCGATGAAGTGGAGCACGCGAATCCGGTACTGGCCGAGATTGAAAGAAATGTCGAACTGATCGCCGAATCCTTTTCCGACGATGATCCAACCCCACATCACCATTTGCCTGAATCCGGCGAGCAGCAGAGGATAGGAATCTTCCAAAACGATGCTTTTAGCAGCCCGGAGCATCTCAAATTTGCCATCCGTGGAACCCTGAGTGCGATGGCCTGCTATCTCTTTTACATGGGCGTCGGATGGACGTTTCTGGCGGGATCGGTGACGACCTGCATTCTGACAGCTCTCACGAACACAGGTGCAACGCGTCACAAGCAGTTGCTTCGATTCGCCGGCTTCTTTGTCGGAGCCTGCATCCTTGGATTTGGAACCCAAACATTGATTTTGCCGCAGATTGATTCTCTTCCCGAGTTCACCCTCTTGTTTGCCTTTGTGATTGCCCTCGGAGCATGGGCTGCGACTTCCAGCCCCCGCCTAGCCTATCTCGGATTTCAAATTGTACTGGCATACGACCTCACCAATCTCAACCGCTTTACGTTGAACACCTCGCTCGTGCCGGCCCGCGATGCGATCCTCGGCATCATTCTCGGAATCGTTGCGATGTGGCTTTTCTTCGATCACTTGTGGTCACGCTCGACCGCAGAGACGATGAGAGTTATGCTTCCCACGACGATACGAGATGTCGCACAACTGGATCACTTGAGCAACGCCGAGCCACCGCACGAGCTACGTCGCTTTCAAGCCGAGTGCGAGCGCATCAGCCGCAACTTCGATAAGATTCGTACTCTTTCCGATCACTCGGTCTTCGAATCTTTTCCGAAGGATCGGCACGAGGCTTTTATGGCTCACTGCATTGAGTCCTTCCTGCCTCAGCTACGCGCCTACCTTCTTGTCAAAACTGGCCTACTCCAAGACGGAACGATAAACGATATGCAACAGCATACTGAGCTGGTCGATGATGCAAAACGTCGCTCTTCCGAGATTCTCCTTAGAGCCGCGCAAATAATCGAACGGTATCCTGAAAATTCGGTTGAAACGATCGATCACGGAGATAGGCAGCTTTTGGAGTTTACGAAAAAAGCAGCACTTGAAATTGAAAGTAACGGTCGGAGGACCCCAGCCACTGGGCTACGTCTTTGTTCCTCGCTACTAGATCTGGCGCTCCATGTTCAGATGTAGCTTCACTCTCCCACTTCCGAATAAGTGGCGCCTGCACAAGTGTGAGGATCAGAATTTCGGGGGGACTATTGGATGCGCATGATCTCGTGGGGGCGAAGCCAATAGATTTCTCCGGATTCCAGATAGAGAATCTGCGAATTGAGATTGGGGGCCTCCTCAAGACGACCGTGACCCATTCGTACAAATTCCGAAAGTATCTCAAGGACGACAGTTCGATCCGTTGAAGGCGCAACTTTGGAAATGTTGTTGCAGCTATTGTTGGTCTTCATCTGTGAGATTCCTGCGTTATGCCTACGAATGCGACGACGGACATTCATGTCCTCTCTCGTACTTCAATGGGCGAGATTTCGACCCAACTCAACCGGCGTTGCGAAACGTGAGGTTATAGCGAATCCGACCGAGTTGCGGATGCTCGCCGTCTCGCAGTGGAGCGATACCGTGATAACGCAGCCTCGCAGGGCCTCCCCACACAAGCACATCTCCATGGACGATCTGGATGCGCCGCGTCTTATCCTCCCGCTCCAGACCTCCGAAAAGAAACGTTGCGGGTAGCCCCAACGAGACAGAGACGATAGGCTGCGTAAAATCTCGCTCATTTTTATCCTGGTGCAGCGATAGCCTCGCGCCAGGCTCGTACCGATTAATGAGGCACGCGTCCGGAACGAAACCAGGAAAGCCTGCTTCCTCTGCAGCGGCTACGGCAATCTTCTGGAATGCCGTGGGCATGTTTGGCCATGGACAATTTGTCTCCGGATCGATCAGGTCATATCGATAGCCGGTTCGGTCTGTAATCCATCCGAGCGCGCCACAGTTCGACATAGCAACAGACATGCGGAATCCACCTGGAGTAACCATATTGCGAAATGGAGACTGCTCGACAACGGACATCAAGGCACAAAGCACTTCATCCTCGACGCTAAGCGCAAAGCCGGCGAGAACCGCCGCACCGGCGCCGAGAATATCTCTCGAGAGCGGCGCCGGTGGTTCCATTCCAAAGAGCGATGTATTCATAGCTCTCCTCTATTTAGCGTCATGGAAGATGACGCCGAGTGTGTGGCGCTGTCCTGTTCGCAGGCGACTGACGCCATGCCGAAGATTGACCCTATAGCTGCCGCGTGTACCTTGCACAGGGCGATGGTGAACCGCGAAGGCGACTGCATCCCCCTGGCGTAGCGGCACGACCTCCGGTCGGGTTTGCATTCTCGGGCGTTGCTCGGTTAGTACAAACTCGCCGCCAGTGAAGTCCCTTTCAGGCTCAGAGAGCAGAAAGGCTACTTGGATCGGAAAAACATGCTCGCCATAGAGATCCTGATGCAGGCAGTTGTAATCTCCGGCTCCATACTGCAGAAGCAGAGGCGTCGGGCGTAATTGTCCTGCCTTGTGGCAACGTTCGATAAAGTCAGTGTGGCTTGCCGGGTATTGTATGCCGATGCTCATTCGTTGGTTCCACTGGTTCGCGATCGGAGCGAGTCTCTCGTAGAGCGCGGTCCGCAGCCTCTGTAAGAGATCCGGCAACGGGTAGCTGAAGTATTTGTACTCACCGTGTCCGAAACCGTGTCGGGACATCACCACGCGGCTTCGGAAGCCTTCATCTTCAGCGTATAGACCCGCTAAGGATTCGCATTCCCGAGGCTTGAGAATTGCTTTCAGCAAGCTATTGCCTGATTCGTTCAGCTCATCTTCCACGCATTGCCAATCGAGCGATTCGATCTGTGAAACCGCGTTTGTCGCGTCCGGAAGGAGCACGCTGACCTTTTGCGAGGCCAGTGCATCGTTCTCATACAGGGTTTTCATGAGTGCGTCTCTCTTTCGAGAAGAGCACTCTTTCGCTCGACACCCCAGCGATACCCCGACAGAGCTCCATCCGTCCTGATTACGCGGTGGCAAGGAATCGCCACTGCCAGAACATTCGAAGCGCATGCCTGAGCTACAGCACGGACAGCCTTGGGCATTCCGATCTTCTTTGCGATGTCGGTATATGTAGCAGTCGAACCGGGTGGAATCTGTTGTAGAGCTTTCCAGACTCTCTGCTGAAAGGCCGTTCCACGAATATCGAGGGGCAGACCGAGCCCAATTCCGGGATGTTCAATTAGCCCAACAACCTTCGCGACGATGTCTTCGTAGCCGGACTGATTGCCAATCAGATTTGCCTTCGGAAACTGGTCCTGCAGATTTCTCACGAGCGACTCCGAATCATTTCCGATGAGAATGGAGCAGACCCCTTTCTTGCTTTGCGCTACTAAGAGCGAGCCCAAGGAGCATTCGGCGATTGCGAAGAAGATATCGGTATGAGCCCCGCCTGCTTGAAACTGGGAAGGCGTCATGCCGAGGACATTGTTTGTGTTCTCGTAAAAACGGCCACTTGAATTGAAGCCTGCTTCGTAAATAGCGTTCGTCACAGTATTGCTCCGTTCCAGCGAAGACCTCACCCGTTGACCTCGCTGTGCTGCAGCATAATCGTTCGGCGTGAGCCCGGTTATGGACTTGAATATCCGGTGGAAGTGATATGTGCTCATGCCTACGTAATTTGCGAGCCGAGCGAGTGAAGGTATTTCTTCCGACTTTTCGATCAGGCGGCAGGCCTTCGCAATCTTGCTGGCGTTTTCCTCGGAGATGCTTGCCTGATCGGGCTTACATCGCTTGCAAGGACGAAATCCAGCTTTCTCGGCCTCGGTGCAGCTCCGGAAATACTTCACGTTTTCCGGCCGTGCCAGGCGGGCAGCGCATGAGGGCCGGCAATAGACGCCGGTTGTCTTGACGGCATAATAAAACTTGCCATTGGCTGAAGCATCGCGAGCGACAATGAAAGGCCATCGTGGATCGCTCAGTGTTGCCTTTGCCAGTTCTTCGTTTTTGAGAGACCTCGTCATTGGGCCATTCCTCTCTTTCAGGAACAACACTATCGACATTCGCGATTTGCAACACTCCGGTTCTTGCTTTCAAATTCGGTTCTCTTTCAAAGAGTATTCATCTGATGTCTGAATGATTCCTTGCAGATGCTACTGAAGGAGCGCGGGCACTTCTGGAGAGCAGATCTTTGGATTGTCATCGTGCTACACCCGACGGGCTAAAGTACAGTGAAGAAGTGAAGATCAGTGAGGCCATCACAGTCCTTCGTACACCCCTCATCGAACGGGTACATCCACAATCCTGGTGTGACCTCGGTTGTGGTAGCGGCACGTTCACAAGGGCGCTTGCAAACTTACTGGCTCCGGACAGCGTGATTCACGCTGTCGATCTTGATCCGAGATCTTTGGAGTTGGTCCCGGACCATTATGACGGAGTCGTAATTCGTAAGACGTTGGAAGATATTGGGAATCCTAGCCTGCGCCTTCCAGTGGTCGACGGAGTTCTCATGGCAAACACGCTGCACTTCATTCAGCACCAGCAAATGCTGTTGAGAAGACTCTTATCTGTGACAGATCACTTTTTAATTGTGGAGTATGAACGATCCAAGCCGAATAGATGGGGACCATATCCGGTCGGCTTTGAAAGACTGCGCCAACTCTTTTCGGAGGTAGGAGTGAATCGAGTGGAGAAACTAGAGACATTTCCCTCTCTGTTTGGTGGTGCAATGTATTCGGCTTTCGCCGAACGAATAAGTACATAATTTTGAAACTTCTGAATCCTTATTTTCCTTAGGCTTCGCGCCTTTCTCGCCAACTCTAAACTTTCTCCCGAGTAAAATGATGGAATGCAGCCCTTTGAAGATGCCGGCACGCTCGATCAAGCTGTGTCAGTCTTTTTAAGCGTGCGCCCTCGTCTCTTCGGCATCGCCTACCGTATGCTCGGGACCATCGCCGAGGCTGAGGACATTGTGCAGGACGCGTGGCTGCGCTGGCAGTCCACCGACCGCACTGCTGTGCAAGATGCGACCGCTTTTCTTATCACCACGACAACGCGCCTCGCGATTAACCTCACGCAGTCCGCACATACCCGCCGCGAGACTTACATCGGCCCCTGGCTTCCCGAGCCCGTCGACACTAGCTCCGACCCAACTCTTGGGGCTGAACGTGGCGAAGCACTCGAACTCGCCGTCCTGCTGCTACTCGAAAAACTCACGCCCAACGAGCGTGCGGCCTATGTTCTTCGCGAAGCTTTTGATTACTCCTACAGCGAGATCGCAAATATCCTTCAAAGCACCGAGGCCAATGCGCGCCAGCTCGTTACCCGAGCGCGGAAGCACATCGCTGATGAACGCCGATCTCCTGCAAATGCCGCTGAGCAGCAACGGCTCCTTGCAGCCCTTATCTCTGCCGCTCAGAAAGGCGATCTCGCCGAGTTGGAACAACTCTTCGTCGCAGACGTCGTCTCCTACTCCGATGGTGGGGGCGTCGTCACTGCCGCCCGCATCCCCGTTCTCGGACGTGCCCGCGTGGCAAAGTTCATTTCATCCTTCGCCTCGCACTTCTGGACTGGCGTAACCCTTACTTCCATGGAGACCAACGGCCAGCCGTCCGTGCTCATTTCGCGCGGCGATACTCTCATTGCGCTAGTGTCGATCGACGCATCGGAACGGGGTATCGGCCAGATCATGTGGATCATGAATCCCGCAAAACTCGTCGCAATCTCCAAGTCCGGGTCGCGCCCAAGCACTTCATTCTCTGCCGTCTGAACAATCTTGTTCACGAGCCATGTCACAGAACACACCTGTCCTCGGTCCTTGTTATTAAGAACGATGGAATAAGGAGTGGATCGATGAAGAAAATTCTCTTGCTGACATGCCTTCTTGCCGGAACGGCAATGGCTCAGCAAGCCAAAGTCACACCTCTCATATCAAAGAACCTGACAGACCTGCCCGGCAAGGAAGGCCTGATGATCACGGTCGACTATCCGCCCGGCGCGTCAGACCCTATCCACCGCCACAACGCGCACGGATTTATCTATGTGCTTGAAGGTTCCGTAGTCATGCAGGTTAAGGGCAGCAAAGAGACGACGCTGACGCCGGGCCAGACCTTTTACGAAGGCCCAGACGACATCCACATCGTGGGCCGCAACGCAAGCAAGACCAAACCTGCGAAGTTTCTTGTCTTCCTGATCAAAGACAAAGACACCCCGGTACTGATCCCGGTGAAATAATTCGGCCCAAACTACAGCCAAAGCGATACAAGCATACTCCGCAACACTGGGAATATCCCGGACAACCCTCGTTTGCCTGTGCGGCAGCGAAACGAAAGGTAATTTATGAAAATCGTAGTGATCGGCGGTACTGGACTCATCGGAAAGAGGCTCGTCAACGAGCTCATCGTAAAGGGCCATGAGGCTATTGCAGCCTCACCTTCCTCTGGCGTGAACACTCTCACAGGCGTAGGACTTGCGGAAGTCTTCGACGGTACACACGCTGTCGTCGACGTTTCAAACTCTCCGTCGTTCGAAGAGACAGCCGTGCTGAACTTCTTCGAGACCTCAACACGTAACATCGTCGCAGCAGGAAAGGCTGCCGGGGTCTCTCATTACGTTGCACTCTCCGTCGTAGGAGCCGACCGTCTGGCCGCCGGTGGCTACATGCGCGCCAAGATCGCGCAGGAACTCCTGATCAAGGCTTCCGGCCTTCAGTTCACCATCCTTCGCGCAACTCAGTTCTTCGAGTTTCTCTCCGCTATCGCTGATACGGCCACGCAGGAAGACGTCGTCCGCCTGCCTTCGGCACTCATGCAGCCGCTCGCAGCCGATGATGTCGCCACTACTCTTGTCGACGTCGTTCTCAGCAAACCGGCCAACGTCATTCTAGAAGTCGCCGGACCTGAGCGTCTCCCCATGGCCGACCTCGTACGCAGAGCGCTCGTCGCAAAGCACGACCCACGCAACGTAATTGCCGACCCGAATGCAACCTACTTTGGTTACATGATCGATGACAACTCCCTCAACCCCAGCACCCACAATCCACGCATAGCACCAACCCGGCTTGATGACTGGCTCCTCCACACCACAACTAGCAAGTAACCACGAATGTCCGGTAGCCCCGCCCTTCGCAGATGAGCGGAGGGTGGGGTCCATGATCGCTATTTGTCGGTATCGAACTGGCAGTATTCGTTGAGGTATTGGGTATGCTATGAGACTGCTGCAGTTGTAATTACAGAGTCCGGCAAGTTGGCGCGTGGAAGGACGAACTCAGAAGCGTAAGCAATCTTGAGCGGCGAACCTTTGCGAAGCAGAGGCAGAGGTCAATCTCCTCTCGGACTACATGGAGCAGGGTGCTGAAATACGGGCTTTGCAGTTTTTAATGCTCAAGGGTGCTGTAGTTGGCAGTCGATGGGCCATGAAGGCATTTAGATACAACCGTTTAGCATAACTGTCACAGTAGACCCGAATCACGCTGCGAGTGATCGCCTAAAAAGGAATTACGAACAAATTCGTGACGTTGCAGGCCCCCCGCAACCACACGAATTTACGCCTTGAAGACCCAGACCACATCTTGGGCTCGAACGAACTATTGAATTACAGAAGTCTTCGGGGGAACGTCGTCCAAACCACTCTTTACTATCGCAACTTCAGCAACTGCCGAGGAAGCCTCAGCGTCACCGAGCATCTCGTTGTCCAAACCCAGCAGCAGGTTTTCAGCTTCCGAGGAAGAGAGAACTTCTTCAATCTCTGGATCGATGAGACGTTCACGCAAACTTTGATCAATCTGTTGTTGAAGGTGAAAAATTCGGGCCTGCGCCCGAGCAAGCACAGTGTGGTAGGTTGCTGGAACCACTTTAAGATAATCGCCTATTCGATTAAATTGCAGGTTCGGAGGGCATATAGTACCCAAGACCCAGCATTCAATGATCGTGTTGCTCTGAACACATCCGCGCTCACGTAGTTCCAATGCGTAATCTCGAGCCTGGTCGAGTTCTTTTTGACTTAGAGCGAATCCACCCCGTTTCAATTCAACGATTAGAACCTTTGAGATACCGTGGACCTCACAATCGTCGCCATACGCATCCGCGCTGTAGATGCCGACCGACCTGTCGGCCAGTGCTACAAAGTCTGGCCTACGGCGACTTACTTCTGCTTCGGCCACGCCAAAGAAATTCCTTACGACTTCGGCCATGCCTCTATTCGACCGAAATTCGATCCCTTCGTACTCAGGACCGAAAACCCATAGACCCCTCTCAAAGAGTGGTTGTAAAACATGAAGCTCGTCACTCGTCGACTTGCCCACAAGTTCGTTGAGCCGCTTGAGGAGAGTTAGTCGCTTTTCAAGTTCATTTAAAACGATTTCTGCGGTTCCGGCATCCCAAGACTTTATAAGCTGGTTCCAGGTGCCCAGATCATCTGGGGAGCACGCCGCTAATTGAGTTAATAATTCATACCCCATCTTGCTTTGCTCAAGTTTGCTGAAAATCTCAACGGTCTTGGCTAGATCTTTGGGAGACAATGAGGGACAGCGTTCTTGAACTTCGTCGGCAAATTTGCCGACGGCAGCCTTTCCTACTGCAGGCAAGTCTCGCAATATGATTTTGCTCCGAGCGAGAGCCTCGATCTTCCTGCTCTTTCTGCTTTCGGACATCAACTCACCGAGTGCCTTTATCACAAATCTATGCACCTGATCTCTGACCGAGTTGAAGCGTTTCGTTACGAAGAAGCCGGTCCAGTCCGCTTTCACTTCTTCAACTAGAATATTGGCCTCAATAACAAAACTGTAGCGTTTAGCTTCCGTGGTCCTGCCATCTAGGTACTGCCCTTCACCATCGAGTCCGTCCCATGAAGGTTCACCAACCATGCGTCCATTTACCCACCAGGTAATTCCACGAAGCTTGATGGTTCGGTCCTGGATCGCAGCGTCGATACGGTGAATCGTGATCGATCCGACGCCTTCCACGTTCAGCGAATCTGTATGTAAATCTTTGAGAGTCTGAAGGGATACCGCTCGCCCGTTGAGCGTGATAGAGAAAGATGGTCAACGCTAAACTTTGATCCAATCAATTCAGCGATCGTGTCGGGGGGTAAAAGTCGTCTGTAGGCGTGAGCCGTAACGATGGTCCCGTGTCCAAGGCTATCCGTTTCTGACTCGATATCGGAGTGAAACGGCTCACTGCCACCGTTTGTCAGTCGCACCTCGGCGACGATGCGCTTACCGTCCTTCGTAGTGGTCACAGTATATGAATCGGCAAAGCAAAAGGGGCTATACCGCCCCTTACCATTTCTGCCGAACGCAGTGCGGGAATGTTTTTTTACCCCAGGCGGAAAGACTACCTGCGCACCCTGTTCTTGAATCCGGCTGTACGACAATGTCCCCCAACGTCGTGCAAACTCATCCCGCGTCATCCCTATGCCGTTGTCGGTGACTTTGATTTCGCCAGTGGCTCCAGATGGCCAGACAATTTCTACCCGTGTCGAACCTGCGTCGTAGGCATTGGCTACGAGCTCCAAGATCGCTACCCTGGGATCAATCGTTATTGGCCCAGCATGGTCCCGTAAGAAGTTGGAGCCGAATGCAAGCGGTAGATTGTCGTTCTCGTTCATAGGTAGCTCTACAGAAGGTCCAAGAGATTTTTCCAGGAATATATTTCTGGAAGTGCAGTGGTGCTGCGTATTCAGTTTATGGTCAGAAGCCGGGTTTCAAGCCAGAAGAACGATAAGTTCCTACCCCGCCGTCCTTTCGAGGCTCTGCCTCAAAGGTTTCTTGGCTCTTTGAGGCGGTTTAGCATGTCCCGCGTTCGGCTTCTTCCATGCAAGTTTCACTGAGGCGGCAAGTTGCTCCTGCCGCGCCTTGCAGAAGGGCGCGTAGTGCCGTTCGGTAATCTTCACGCTGGAGTGTCCCAGCAGTAGGGAAACCTGATCTAGTGGCACACCCGCCAGCAGCAGTTCCACGGCGAATGTGTCTCGGAACATATGCGGATGGCACCGCTTCGGCGTTCCATCGGGTTTCTGAATGTCTGCCAGCTTGAAGAGCTTCCAGTACGACCGCTGGAACGCTTTTGCGGCGCTGCGCGGATCGCCGTTACCCGACCAGAAGAAATAACGCGGATTCGAGTTGGGAAGCGCCCGTAGCTCGTCGCCAACATCCTTCGGGATGACGACATTCACCGCTACGCCCGTCTTGGCGCGATAGAGGAAGATCTGGTCGTCGCGGTTCTCGTTCGTCGAGAGCCGCTCTCGTTCGAGCGACGTGGCGTCGAGGATGGCGAGCCCCGACCAGCGCATCAGCAGCGATAAGGCGCGGAGGCGTTGACCACGATGCTCATTGTCATTGCCACCGCCGTATTCATATTTCTCGGTGGCAGCGATGATCTGCTCGAATTCTTTAGGCAGGAAGTAATCGGTCGGCACGACATCCGGTGTTTCTTGAGCGCATCCATCGGATTCTTGCGGAGCATGTCGTTGGCTACACAGAAGGCGAAGAAGGAGTGCATCCGCTCGTGCTTGCGATGCGTGGTTGCCTCGCCGTTATTCCAGGTGGACCGGAACTCGGTCAGGTCGATAGGAAGAATCTGATCGAGATGAATAAACTTCCGCGCCTCGCAGAAGGGAAGAAACTGGCGCTCCAGAAGAGTACGGGATTTCTTGCGGGAGGAGTGCTCTAAGCCCCGCGCTTCTTCATCCTCCAGACACATGCGGATGGCTTCTTTGACGGTCGCACGACGAGGCTTTACCTGATCGACGCGAGTGGGGTCGGCCTCAGCTTCCTTCTTCCGGGCGTTTCGCTCGGCCTGCTCCCAGCTTCGCGTTCCGGCAGACTCGCGGACAGTCTCACCATTGGGCAGGACGCCCCGGAGCCATTTGGGGCAGCGGCAGCGCCGCCATTGGGTATCGTTTGCGTGGCCGCAATCGTCAGAGTGACGAGTATAGATATGGAGTGTGGTGTATCAGCAGGTTATTTACGTTGAGTCCTGATCTGGAGATGGGTGGCTTTTGTAGCAAGCTGCTATGAGGTCGATGCCAGTTGTACTGGTGGGTCCATGGCAGGAGTTCGTCGAGCCGTTGTGCGGAGTTCTCGTATCGTCGTGCATAGGCCCACTCGCGGATGGCGGTCTGGATGAAGCGTTCGGCCTTGCCGTTGGTCTGCGGCCTATAGTGGCGGGTGCGTTTTGGCGTGATGCCGAGGGCGCGGCAGGTGTCGCGGAAGAGGTTGGCCAAGAAGCATGGCCCGTTGTCGGTGATCACGCGGCGGACCAGGATGCCGAAGCGCCGGAAGTAAGCCGCGGCCTTGGCCAGGAAGTTGGCTGAAGAGACCGCCTTCTCGTCCGGATACATGGCGGTGAAGGCGATGCGCGAGTGGTCGTCGACGGCGACGTAGAGGAACTCCCAGCCCGCACCGCGGGTCTCGTCGCGCGGGTCTCCGGTGATGCGGTGACCCGCCTTGGCGATGAGGGCGAACTTCTTGATATCGATATGCAAGAGGTCTCCCGGCGCGGCGTGTTCATACCGCAGGGGAGGAGGCTTGGGTTCGATCATGGACTTCTTGTTGAGCTTGAGCCGGGTCAGCATGCGGCTGACAGTGGCCGAACTGAGCCCGGTGGTCTCGGCGATGCGCAGCCCGGTCCAGCCCTCGCGGCGCATCCGCTCAACGCGTTCGATCAACGCAGCCGGACTCTGATGCGCCAGCCGATGAGGACGTGAACTGCGATCGGCCAGGCCAGCTACGCCCTGCTCGCGATAGCGCTTGACCCACTTGCCCGCGCTCTGGCGGCTGAGCTTGAACTCGGCCGAAGCCTCCTTCAAGCTCAGCCGCCCCTCGATCACAGCCTTCGCCATCTGCTCCCTACTAAAAATAGTCGCCCGCGCTAATGGGTGATACTTCATCGCTCGTCCTCCCTGGAAAGACAATAACCTAGAGAAGACTCACATTTAGATCCTAAAAAAGACAGTGCGGCATGAGACGGGATCGAACCGCCGACGCCGGCCTTTTCAGGGCAGCCTAGCAAGCGCACTAAGTAGCCTGGAATCAGCGGATATTATTGAGATAAATAGCCTTGTGGCCAGAGACGGCTTTGAGGCAGGGACGACCTTCTTTATGCCACGGACCACGATCTGCCGGAGATACTTCCTCAGGCAGGGAACTCGTCTGGAATATGTTCTCACGGTTATGCTACCCACCAACGGTCAGGCCTTCGACTGGGATAAGGCAAAACCCGGCTACGTCTGGACGATCGAGCGCAAAAGGACAGAGATGGTCGAGAGTCAGCTTCTACTGGTTCAACCGCTTGGAGGGAGGACCGGGGAAATGTTGAAGTCGAGATAATAGGTCGTTCCGAAAGCATCACCATTCGTGGCTTTACGACCATGAATCAGCTCAAGGACGGCTTCTGGCACGATGACGCTGCTCCTTTCGACAGTGGCCAAAATTCTTCAGGAGTGTAAGAGATATCACATCGATCTGTGGCGATTATGGCTCCTCTGAGACGCCCGCTTAGTTAGCGTTAAGGTAAAAATAATAAGTTGGCTTCTACCAGAAGATAGCGGAGACAATCTCCGGTGGTTTGGTATTGCCCTGATCCAGCTTCGTCTTGATGACCATCTGCATATTTCTTTTATCCCAGTCGGGAGGGGCAAAACGGTTCACCGCCTGAAGCAGGGATTCATCGGTCAGTAAGTATCCCCCAGCCATGCTTCCTTTTTGCGAGATGCCCGCCACGGAAATCATTGGTTGCCCCGAATCAGAATGAAAGACACGTGTGATCAGGGCAAAATCTTCAATCAGCTTGCCCTCTGCATCTTCCGTCTGTTCCCAGAAGTGTGAAGGGTTCTGCCGGTCTACAATTCTTCCTTTACCGTCGATGTTTTCCATTCCCAGGCGGTAGTGGTTCGCAAGATCCGCGCTCCAGTGATTCATGACAGGTCCGCCAACCAGAACGTAAGGCGACGATTCCAGGTCTTTCCGTGTAATGTCCTCCGCCTTGCCGATACGGGGTTTGGCTCCCATCTGCTCGATTTCTGTCCGCAGACGAAGTGCGACGTTCGAGTCGGTTGGCTTGCTCGGAGGAAAGGGAACTCGACGGTACGCACTGGGAGAGGCCGTACAGATCATGATCTCTTTATGTCCAATAATGGGTCGCCAGAAACGTGTGATCGTAGGCTGCTGATTATTTCCTACATGCAGAAATCGAACTGCCGCCAAGGAGCCTAAAAGAGCGAGAGAGAAAGCCGCTCCCAGTACTGGTCGTAGAAACTTATGCTTTGCTGGAGCAGCAAGCGAAATTTCTATGGGTGTTGGTGCGACCGGTGCTGGAGCAGCGGAAGAAACCTCGTTGCGAACAATGTGTGGAACGTAGGAACCAGGCTCTAACGTGATACTAACGGCTCTGCCAGTTTTGGTTGATAGGTTGTAATTCATCAGACGCCTGCGAACCTCGTTTGCTTTTACGCGAACGATCGCATCGGTTCCAGTGTCATAATCCACCGGACGATTCCACAAGGTGATCCCAATTGTCCGTTCTTTCAGTTCTATCTGGGGTTTCGAGCACGCAGCCTCTACGACATACCTTAGAAACGTCTGGCATCGCTTGCTGCTTCGGAAAAAATCGCTGGCAAGAATTCTCTCTAATTCCTGCTGGATATCTTTATCAATGCTCTTGCACTGGGACAGCGACCCTCGAACAGCATCCCCCTCATTGGGGTCTGGTGCTATCGCCTGCATAGGCCTGTTTAGGAACTTCTCCTTTCTATCATCAGAACATGTTTTTTTTACAACGGGGTTAATCGCAGGGGGTTACGAGCACGTAACCCCCTGCGATTGATGCGAAACCCGCCATTTTGCTCGTAACTGTTCCAAACGTTGTTTGGGGATATCTGATGGACCTAGCATCCGCATATCGAAACGAAAAATTCAGGCTGACATAGACCGCATGTCGGACTTCATTGATTGGTTCCGTTAATTACGGCTGGATAGACAGAGGTAACACAGAATTTATGCAGAGGATCGTACGAAAGCGCCTATTGGATCTTTGGTCCAGCGAACTGAGAGATACGCGTCGCAACTTTATCTTTGGAGGGATCTCTTTTGCGACACTTTTCTCTCCTGTTATGTGGTCCCAGCAGAAGGCAAAAGGGAATGAGGTGCTTCCGGGGCTGCGTCGTAAGGGAGAATTCTCTGACACGGCACGGCTTCAGAGAGCGATAGATGAAGCACATCGTCGTGGTGGAGGAACCGTCTATATTCCCGCAGGGCGATACGTCAGTGGAAGCCTGTGCTTACGTTCCCATGTAACGATTTGGCTCGGTGACGGCGCGAAGTTGGTTATGAGTAAGGAGCCACGCGAGTTTCTCTCTCCGGAAAAACTCGATTACGATCCGAAGGCGAATTTTGCGACCTCTAACTTCCATGTCGCACTCCTCGTCGGGGATGGTGTCGAAAATATCTCGGTGGCCGGACCGGGGGAGATCGATTGTGAATATACAAAAGGAGGCGGTCCCAAGCCTATTGCTCTGCGGCGTTGCAGAAATGTAACAATACGCGACCTTACAATCCGGAACTCTCCTAGTTACAACGTCAGTCTACTCGGTTGTGAGTTCGTCACAATTGATAACATCACCATTCGGAATGGCCTGTCGGATGGCATCGATCCCGATTGCTGCCGCTATGTTCGCATCAGCAATTGTTTTATTGAGTCCTACGACGATGCCATCGTGCTCAAGTCCAGTGACGCACTTGGAGAACTCAAGTCTACGGAGTTTGTCACCATCGAAAACTGCATTCTACGGACGGCAAGCATTTACTTCAAATGCGGTACGGAAAGCTGTGGAGATTTTCAAGATATAACCATCTCGAACTGCGCCTTTGAAGGTGGCATGGGGATGCGTCATGGAAACCCTGGACTCGCCTTCTATACGGTGGATGGTGGAACGCTCGCAAATATCGTTGCTACTGGGATCGTGATGCGTGATGTAGGCACTCCCATTGCCATTCTTCGGGGTAACCGTGATCGTTGCCATTTGGCTGCGGGACCTGGTTCTCTTGCTTCCATTCGCATATCGAACGTGGTTGCATCCGACGCAAAGCTTCCGAGCGTAATCGCTGGTTTGCCGGATGCTCCTGTCGTGGGAATCTCTCTCAGCGGTCTTCGTATCAACATGGCTGCTTCAGTAAAAGGAAGCAGCGATCTGTTAGCTGTTCCGGAACGCCCTGGGAGCTACCCCGAGCCAATTATGTTTGGGGAATTGCCATGCTATGGGTTCTTTATTCGTCATGCGGAAGAAATCGATCTGAGCGATATCCGGATTCAGAGTTCGCATAATGAAATGCTCCCCGTCATGGCAGCGGACGATGTTGTCGATCTTCGTCTCGCAAGGTTTCAGTCGGACCGTAGCGAATCTACAACACAACTCTGGCTCAACAATGCACGTAACTCAAGTTTTGAGCTTACGGATCAACTTTCCTGCCGAATCAGCGGTTCAAAATCCGCTGCGCTGAGATTCTTCGGTGCTTCTCGTGAGGTCCTTCGTCATCTCGTATATCGAGACTCCGATGTACGAGATGATGTTATTCAATCCTAAGCCCTATCAAATAGGAGAATTCTAATGTCACTCCCAAATGGTCTGCCTTCTGCCCGATTGCAAGCTCTGTTTGCTAAATCGCTTTTGCTATTCGCCATGAGCGCGGTGCTCTTTTCTGGCGTGTTAGCTTATGCTCAAAATTCCAGTACTATCGTCGGAACGATCACAGATTCCAGCGGAGCCGTGTTGGGCTCTGCGAATGTGACTGCAACTGAAACAGCAACGGGTCGCGTACGAACCGTTGTCTCCAACGGTCAGGGATATTACGTTATCAGTTCACTTCCTCCAAGTGAGTATGATATCAAAGTGGACGCCTCCGGTTTTACGCAGGCAGTCCGCACAGGCATCTCGTTGCAGGCGGATAAGGTTTTGACGGTCGACATGAAGATGCAGGTCGGCTCGGCTGCGCAGAGCGTCTCTGTCAGCGATACGCCTCCTCAGATTGATACCACCACAGGAACAATCAGCCAGGTGATCGATCAGGCCCGCATCGTTGAGCTTCCTCTGAATGGACGCAATGCCGCTACGCTGACCACTCTTGTTCCTGGCGCCGTGAATGCGCCTGCGAATGGAGCGGTTCAATCCTCTACCTTTGGCAATCAGGCTGTTGGCGGGCAGGCCGCTGCCGTCACGATTTCTACCAATGGATCGCGTCAGACAACAGGCAATTATCTGATGGATGGCAGCGATAATATGGACCAGTACACCAACGTAAATCAACCCTTTCCTATGCCGGACTCGGTGCGCGAGTTCAGCGTGCAGACCAGTAATTACAGTGCGCAGTATGGTGGTAATTCTGGAGCCGTCGTCAATGTTGTTACTCGTTCGGGTACGAATAACCTACACGGCAACATATTTGAATTCATAAGGAACTCAGCATTCAATGCGCGGAACTGGTCAGCTACCAGCCGCGATACCATCAAGCGAAATCAGTTTGGCGGTACGATCGGCGGCCCTGTCTTCCTTCCGAAACTTTATGATGGCCGTAACAAAACCTTTTTCTTCTTTGGCTTTCAGGGAACAATCTTCCACAGTGCAAGCGCTACCAGCCGTGCCTATCTGCCGACGGCGGCAAACCTGCGCGGAGACTTCTCGGCTTTGCTCTCTGCGAACAACCCTGCAAATCCTCTTGGACGCGCTGTGACGATCAAGGACCCCGTGACTGGAACACCTTATCCTGGCAACATCGTTCCTGTCTCTCAATTTGATCCAGCCTCGCTGAATACACTCAAGCTGCTACCCCAGGCCACAACGACGAATGGACTCACGAGTTATATTCAGCCGAACGCTGCACAAAACTTTCACGAAGAACTCATCCGTATCGATCACACTCTTTCCAGCCATGATCGCATAACGGGGCGCTATTTCCGCGATACCTATATCAATCCTTCTATCTACGAAGACGGCAATATTCTTACTTACAGAGATGGCTATCCCAACATCTCGCAGAACCTTCTCCTCAGCGAGAGTCATATCTTCAGCAACTCGTTGCTCAATGATTTTCGTTTCACACGTTCCTCGGTAGATGGAACGCAGAATCCACCTTCCAATGCTCCGGACTACGCCGACCTTGGTGTGAATATGTATCAGCCGGAAGGAATTCCCAAAGCAATTGAATCCCTCTCGGTCTCCGGCCTATTCTCATTTGGCAGCTATCCTTATGGAAAATTTGCGCGGGCTAACTATATCTGGGACGACGATGTGAAGTGGGTTCTCGGACGTCACTCTATCAGCTTCGGCGGTTCGGTGCAGAATGCGGCGCTTGACGTGGTCAACAACTATCGCCGCTTTGGTTCGTTCAGTTTCTCGGGTGATTCCACTGGCTTTGCTATGTCGGATTTTTTGCTCGGTCGCGTGCGCAGTTTCACGCAGAGCAGTGGTCAATTTCAGAACGCGCGCAATACAATCTGGAGCCTGTACATCCAGGACGACTATCACGTTTTGCCGCGCCTTACTTTCAACATTGGTCTGCGTTATGACCCCTACCGTCCATGGAACGAGATTAATGGACGTCTAGAACTCTTCGCGCCGGATGCGTATGCTACTGGTACGCGTTCGATCGTCTATGTGAATGCTCCTCCAGGACTTTTCTTCCCAGGAGACCCGGGTTTCCCGCGGGGCGCCACGGGTGCGTCTTACAAGAACTTTGCACCTCGCGTCGGTTTCGCCTATGACGTTACCGGCGATGGCAAAACCAGTGTTCGCGGCGGCTTCGGACTCTTCTATGATGCTCGTGGTATCTCGCAGATCACGCAGGCTATCGTCAGCAATAATCCGTTCAGCCCTTCCATTTCGATCACGACGCTGCCCGGACCGTTCAGCGATCCATATCGTGGACTCGCGGCGCATCCTCCGTTTCCATACCCCGCGCCGTCAAACTTCAACTTTCCTCTGCCTGTGTCGGTGCTCACGTTCAATCCGTTGCAGAAATTTCAGGTACCGCTCAGCTATAACTGGAATCTTTCGCTGGAGCGTCAGCTTTCGCAAGAGTGGTCGCTGCGCGCTTCCTACGTGGGATCGGGAGGCCGTCACATTCGTCGCGATATGCAGTTCAATCCCGGCATCTATATTCCCGGAGATCCCAGCATCTTTGGCGATCCGAGAGCTTCTGTAACGGCGCGCACAAAATACGCTCCGAACTATACCAGCATCAATATGCTCACGCAGTCCGGATCGTCCAGCTATCACGCGTTCCAGGCTGCTTTGCAGCGTCGCTTCACTCGTTCACTGACACTACTGGCCAGCTATACTTACTCCAAGTCGTTGGATGATGTGCCTTCGAACCAAACCCTGCAGAACGGTGGCGGCGGCAGCTTCAGTCAACCGATTTACGTGCCTGGCTTCAGCAGGTTTGAATACGGCCCCTCCCCCTTCGATCGGACGCATGTCTTTTCCGCATCGTATGTTCTTCAGCTTCCAACCTTCTCATCAATGTCTCTGGCTGCTCGCATGGTGGCGGGTGGCTGGGGAGTTAGTGGAATCTTCTCTGGATCCACAGGAGACGCATTCACGGTATCGGCAGGGACCGACGTCGCCGCAACAGGAGCATCTCCTCGTGCAATTCTGCAAGGAGATCTTTATGGCGGGAATGGTTGTTCTTCTACAACTGCTGCATGTGCTAACTGGCTCAATAGCAAGTCGTTCTCGCTTCCGCTTCCTGCGGTGGGTACGGCTCCTGCTACTTATGCGGAGTATCAGTATAAGTATGGCAATATCGGGAAAGGCGCGCTTCGTGGGCCTGGCTTCTTCAATTGGGATGCCAGCCTCTATAAGAACTTCGGTAATTCGGATCGTTTCCATGCACAGTTTCGCGCAGAGTTATTCAACCTTCTCAACCACACGAATCTAGCCGATCCTGTGTCGAGCATCAACAGTGGTGGCTTCGGAACCATTCAGGCTGCAGGAGATCCTCGCATCGGGCAGCTTGGCTTGAAGCTCATTTTCTAATAACCTCAGCCTCGCGGAAAAGTCTTCCGCGAGGCTGATTACTTTAGGTTGCTACTTTTATGAAAAAATACCTCGTAGGATTTTCATTCTGTATCTCTTCGATAACTCTCTTTGCACAAGCTACTCACAAGACAATCGATCCACTGCTGCAGCAGCCGCTGCAGAGCCCTGGCGTTGTGGCCGATGAACTGAAGCGCTTCATGATGTCGAAGGTGCAACCGCTTCCGAAGATTCGTACTGCTGCAGAGTTGCAGGAACAGACGGATAAGTTACGAAGCTATGAGCTATCGGTCATCTATCACGGCTGGCCAGAGGAGTGGGTCAACGCTGCACCGAAGTTTGAGCGCGTGGGCGTTATCGAACGCAAGGGATACAGAATTGTCAAATATCGTTACGAGATTGTCCCAGGCTTTCTTTCCACAGCGCTTTTATATGAGCCGGAACACATTACGGCGAACATGCCAGCCATTCTGAATGTCAATGGGCACGGCCCCGGCGGGAAGGCTGTTGAGCACAAACAAAAGCGTTGTATTAATCAGGCACGGCATGGAATTTTCTCATTGAGCCTGGAGTGGATTGGCTTTGGTGAACTCGCCTCCTCTGAGAACGGACACAATCAGATTGGTCTTCTGGATCTTGCTGGTTCCAATGGAGTTGGACTTTTTTATCTCGCAATGAAGCGAGGCCTCGATTTTCTCTATGAAGATCCAAGAGTGGATCGTCAACGTATAGGCATGACGGGGCTATCTGGTGGGGGATGGCAGACGATGCTGCTAAGTTCGCTTGACCCTCGCATTGGTCCCGCAGTTCCAGTGGCTGGATTCAGTTCTCTTACGACAGCAATCGAACATCCTGAATATGCGGGTGACGCAGAGCAGAATGCTCCCGATATGCGCTCGAAAGCGGATTACGCACAACTGATGGCAGTTCGGTCCCCGCGTCCAACACTCCTCATCTATAACTCGATGGATGATTGCTGTTTTCGTGCGGGCATCGTCAAACAAGGTGTTTATGGTGATGCCCTACCGTTTTTCGCGGCAGCTCATCAGTCGAGCAATCTTCTCTGGTATCAGAACGACGATCCGGGCACTCACAACTATCAGATCGATAGTCGCAGACATGCCTATGAGTTCTTCAAAGATCAGTTCCATCTGAAAACGTCGGCAGAGGAAGATCCGGATACGGACTCAGAGGTGTTACCGGAAAAAGAACTTATCGTTGGATTGCCAAAAGATAACCTGACCATTGTAAGTTTGGCGAATAAGCTGGCCAGCAGGATTCAACACGATTCATCTTCTGGAAGGAGTGCTCAAGATAAAGATCTTCTTCGCGAGACAGTTCGTTTTACTGCTGTTACGGTCAAGCATGCATGGCCTGTCAGTGCTACGCGCGAAAAAGGGATTGAAAGCCATAGCTATCGTTTTGAGTTCAGCAATGGGCTAAGTGCAACCGGAGTTATTCTAGAAAGTTCTGGACTGAGAGCGGATGCGAACATGGCGATTCTCATCTCTGATACTGGTCGCGAATCGATGGCGACAGACGCTGGAAATCTAGTGAGTCGTGGATATCGCGTTTTGGTTTTCGACCCCGTTCTCTTCGGTGACAGCATTCCTGGCACGCACGAGCGTCCTAATATCGCGAGCGCGGCACAAATGCTGAATACCATTGGAGAGCGGCCACTTGGCATGGAAGCAGCTCAGTTGCTCGCGGTTGCAGATTGGTTTCGATCGACGGAAGCAGATGGAACATCTTCACCGAATTATGTAGCTAAAGCGATTACAAACACTCTCAAGATTCAAATGACAATGGATGGCCCTCGTTCGCAGATGGTTGCGTTGACGGCAATGGCTCTAGAACCCTTTCCTTTGTTAGGATCACTGAGGGTTGAAGATGGCTTATCGAGTTTCGAGAGCATCTTTGAAAACAAGTTTTCCTACGCACAAATGCCGGAACTGTTTTGTCTCGATCTTTACAAATATTTTGACATCAGACAGCTTCGAGAACTTCTATCTGATGCAGAGGTCACACTGAATCCCTCGAAAGACGGCCCGATCTTTTGGCGGTAACCAGTGGACGATTCCCGAAATTTCAGGAGCGCTGGCCTCTGATTCTGAGATACTCATTTGTCACTTACATTTGGCATTCCTCGGCAGTTTTAAGCTAGAGAGGGCTTAGTACCTATGAAACGATCCGCAAAACGATACTAGCGAGGTACAAAATGGACACCTCAAGAGCACAAGATCCTGTGTCTTGGGCAGATTTACAGGGTTTTAGGTGGCGGCTGAGGCCCTGTTTTGAGTTATATAGTCAAAAATCTGTAGATTCACACGGTGGAAGCGGTAGGTTCGAATCCATCGAACGGCTATGCGGCTGGCCGAAGTATGAAATCGACAATGGGAATCTTGAGAGGTGTGTAATGTGATGGTGGCCAGAGACGGCTTTGGTCACTAAATGCACACTTCTTTCCGTTTAACTTCCACTGGAAGGTCTTTAGATCCTAAAAAAGACAGTGCGGCATGAGACGGCTTTGGTTAGTGATGCACATTGCTGCATTAGTGTTTGTCGAAGATCGTTTTGCCGCGATAGTGGACGCAACGGATGACGACTGGATATTTCTAGGTCCATGTCCTAGTGCTTCGGCGGACATGGCGGTTCCGTGGTCGTTCAAGCATCTGATTAGTCAGGATTCTTTCTATATGGCTGCCTTATTGGCTGCCTCAAAATCGAGAGCTTCCTTAGCGAAGTAGTACGGGCGGCCTCTGGGTCAGAAAACCCGAGGTCGTTGGAATAGCCTTGTGCCAAGGGGCGATGATGCGGAGGTCACCGCTACTGAATTACGTTGAACAGGAGGTCGCTTTGAGAAATCGCAACTGAAAGTCGAAGTCACCAACGGTCCAATGACCAGAGATCCCACCTGAATTGTTGGATCATTTCCTTCGAATTTCGTCTGGAACGCGAATGGAGTCAAGGTCCTGTGGAGAAACATGTATCTTCCACGCTAATGGAAGGCTGGTTGGGGGAAAGCATCTGTCTGCAGTGCACACCTGATACTCCACATGAGCGTTGACGACGAGATCCGGAGTGTTAGAGAAACGAGTGACCGTCTCCGGAGTTCGCGTTGGTGTGAGGTCCACTGTCATCAAAGCGTCTTTCTCAAAGACAGGTACAGTCTCCTTCAATGCCGCGAATCGGAGTTCCGTGGATTTGGGATAATGCACGGAACTCGCTTTATAAAGGCTGGACGGAGAAAAGACGATCTTCACCGAGCGATAGCCAAATTGATCCGCTCCGGGAGCGTAGAGGTGTTCGCCTGGCTTTAACTTCGCACGGATGGACAACTGAATCCTGGAACCCGGTGCAACGGAGGTGTCGCTTTGCGATACCGCTACACTGAGATGCGGTGTGGCGGGCAAGATCGTGGAGGCAGTTGGGAGAGTGGCCGAACCATAGATGGCCGCATAGAAGTAGTTCGCTGTGATGCGATCCGTCAGGCCGGTCTCGGCATGACGGAATCGTACTACGCCATCCGGGTCAATAAGATAATAGTTCGGAATGGGCACACCTGCCTCATAGCTTGTCGCTTCGTGGTTGCGGATGCCGAAGGCATCAATCGTCTTTGAACCTGGGTCGGAGAGCATGGTGAAACGGATGTTCTTGCGAGCGGCAAAGCTGCTGAGAATGGCGGGCGAGTCATACGTGATCGCAATCACGTTAATGCCCTTGGCTTCGAACTTCTTCCGTGCGCCTTCGAGGTCGATGAGTTGCGCCTTGCAGAAAGGGCACCAGTCGGCAGAGCGGTTGAACAGAATGAGAAGACCCTGCCTGCCTTTGAGGGAATCGAAAGTCTGCTCGTGACCGTTTTGGTCTTTTAGAGAAAAATAGGGTATTTTCGAGCCAGGTTGGACACCCGTGGCGTTTTGTGTCGCGTGGGAACTGTAGGTGGTGACGAGCAGGCAGAGCGAAGTCAAAATGGCTCGGAGAGCTTTCATCCTGATCAACCTTTTCTATGCAATTCGAGTTTTTTACCGAATACTTCTTGTAGCGCAATACGTGCTGCGTGGAAACCGCACATGCCGTGCACGCCACCTCCCGGGGGGGTAGAGGCAGAACAGAGATAAAGGCCAGGGTGAGGAGTGCGGTACGGAGACAATGACAACGTTGGACGCGTGAACAATTGGCTCAAGTCTAAGGAGCCTCCATTGATGTCTCCTCCAACATAGTTCGCATTGTACGCTTCGAGGTTTTCGGGTGTCGTCGCAGTTCTTGCAAGAATCAAGTCACGAAAACCTGGAGCGTAGCGCTCAATCTGAGACTCAATTTTTTCTGTCATATCTTGGGTCGATCCATTAGGTACATGGCAATAGGCCCATAATGTGTGTTTCCCGATCGGAGCGCGAGTAGGATCGAATAGGCTCTGTTGCGTGAGCAGAACATAAGGGCGCTCTGGATGCCTTCCACAGCTAACCTCATACTCTGACTGCGCTATCTCTTCGAGTGTGCCGCCGAGATGAACCGTACCCGCATGCCGTGCTCCAGCGTTGAGGAAGGGAACTGGACCGTTGAGTGCCCAGTCGATTTTGAATGCGCCCATACCATAGCGGAATCGTTCAAGCTGCCGACGATAGCTTGATGAGAGCTCAGAGTCTGCAATATGAAGGAACTGCTTGGGACCGACGTCAAAGAGGGCTGCGCGGTTCGGTGGTAGTTGTTTGAGAGAGGTAATCTCCCGTTCGGTTTCGATCACACCGCCAAGAGAGAGAAAATAGGCTCCTAAGGCATCTGCCAGTTTCTGTGTGCCCCCGGCGACACCAGGCCAGCCACCGTAGTGGCCTGCCGTCGTCAGCACCAGTCCGACCGCGGCGGTCGTCAAAGCGGAGAGCGGCTGCATAGCGTGTGCGGCCACTCCTCCGAAGAGAGCGCGAGCTTTAGTTGTTTTGAACCGCGATGCCAAATGTGTGGCAGAGAGCCCTGCCTTGAGTCCAAATCGAGTGAATAACAGAGGGTTGGAGGGGATGCGCAATGGGCCGAGAATCTCTGCGGACAGTTGCTCCCAATCATGCAGAATCGGCTGAAAGAGAGAGCGGTACGCCTGCGCATCATTGCCGAGGGACTCAGCGGTCGATTCCAGCGAACGATAAAGTGTCGTGCCATCACTGCCTTCAAGAGGATGGGCCGCGGCGATATCTGGATGAATGTAGGTGAGTCCGAACTGCTCCAAGGGTAGAGTGCGAAAGAAAGGCGATGTCGTCGCCATGGGATGAGCAGACGAGCAGATATCGTGTATGAATCCTGGAAGCGTAATCTCGCCCGAGCGCATTCCTCCGCCGATGGTCTTTTTCGACTCGAGGAGGAGCACGGAGAGCCCTTCGCGTTGCAGCGCGATGGCGGCTGCCAAACCATTAGGTCCCGATCCAACCACAACCGCGTCGTACTTTGTCTGTTCTGTCATTCGTCTAATCAAGGGGCCACAGCGCCCTTAGGAGCAGGACGATCCCAAAAGCTTTGCGTCCCATCGAAATTCGCGTCATGAACAGGATAGCGGTTATAGAATGAGCGGCTGTACTGAAGCGGTTGCCCCTGAATGGGAGATCCAACATTGATGGCTAGATGCTCGGGGATTCGGTCCAGAACAGCGTAAATGGAATTGTTTTGATCGTCCTTCCCTGAGAGCACGATACGATCGGCGGTAGGTCGCTCATAGTGCCACGCCAATTTGATAACTGCCTTCTCTTTCTTCGGCTTGGATGCAGCTTTCTTTGGACGCCGCTCGTTACTGTTCTCGCCGGCGGCCAGGTCGTTCTTGTCTTGGAGATAGAACAGGTGCTTGCTTTCGTCGAAGGTATAGAAGAAATAACGTCGTCCGCCAGCGAATCCGGCAAGCTCATACTTCTTGTCGATCTCCCGGAACATGGAACTCTGGTTGTCCAGCCGGATCGGCCATGGATAATTCACTTTGTAGGTGAGCGTAGAGTAATTTTCAAAGACAACATCATGCCAGCGCACGGGGTCGAGTGGGGAGTAGGGAATCTCTTTTCCGTTGAGGCGAAACTCGCTTACGTTGTAAATGCCGCGAGCATCGGTGAGACCGGGAGAGCGAGGTTCCTTACTGCGGTTGGTGTCATAGAAGCCTTTATAAGTGTCGAAGAAATAGAGGGGAATCAAGATGAAGATGGCGACGGCCCGAATTCCGTAATAGCTGTAACGGGCCCAATTAAATTTGAAAACGGGATAGTAGGTGTAAGGGAAAACATCCTTCTTCTGGACCAATAGCTGCCAAATCTCTTTGGCATACGGGATGAACAGGAAACCAGAGAGAATCAGGATCTCACTACTGATGAGGTGCACACCTCCGTCGTAGGCAAAGTTTCCGTGAACGACGTTGTAGATGACGATAATGTTGAAGAGGGCGCCTACGGCAATGGTGGCTCGGAAGAGCATTAGGACGCCCGCCAGCACCTCCATCACACCCAAAAATACTTCGTACCAGGTCACGATGCCGACAGCCTGCCAGTAGAGACGGTACGGGGCGTGTTCGCCAAAGAGAGTGTGGAGATTGGAGACGGATGGAAATGGCATCTGCATGGGGAATATCTTGTAGTAGCCGTACTCCATCGTGAGAAAGGCCACCCAGTAACGCACCGCCAATCGGAGCCAATAGTTCAGCTTGTTGTACTCCTTGCGCGGGCTGTTACGTGCAAACCACGTCCAGATTGCCGCTCCTGCGAGGGCGATAGCCGCGGCGATTCCCCATGAGGCAAAGCTGCCGATGCCCCATCGGCCGCTCTCGTTGCGCAGGGTGATGTAGTTGAAACCTAGCCCCATCCCAACGGAATAAATTTCTTTCAGCGAACGAAAACCCGCGAGGTGCTTCCACCATTCAAGCCGGACCGGCGCCAGTAACTGAATAATGAAGAGAAATGCAAAGCGAAATCCTGCGCGCTCCCATGGAGTCCACTCGGGGAGTACGTCCTTATCCGCAGATGTCACGTTTACGGTGCTTTCTGGAATCTCTGCTACTGCCATCGTTGTCTCCCGAGCCGGTCAATAAATGGTTAGAGGCTTGCGCCGTCCTTCGTTCAGCAAGTAGGTCTTATTGATCTTCTCCAGCACGGCGTGCAGCATGTTGCCGTGTTCATCTCTTCCATCCAGTACGATCTGGCCGTCGGCGTTGCGCTGATAGGTCAGTGTCATGGCTGCACCGGGGTCATTCCTGCCGGAGAGGTGGAGGGTGTGACCGTCAAAGGTGTAGCTGAAGAAATGTCGCCCGCCGTTACCTGCCACCTCGTAGTCCCGAATGTTGTTGCTGCCAAGATTGGGGCGCGCTACCTGTAAAACCAAGGGGCGGTTGCTTCGGATGCTGAGCGTATTCCAGCGCTCGAAAACGACGTTTTGCCAACGAACTGGATCGACGATGGAATAAGGAATAATGTTGTCGTTCACAGAGAATTCCTTCACGTCGTAGAGGCCCTCCGAAGACGCAAGGCCTGCGACCCCACTCGACGGCCAGTCCCGGTTTCGGTAACTTGCATATGTTGCGACAGCGTAAATAACAAAGAACGCAATCACAAACGCGTGGACTGCGACGCTGAATTTACGTTGTGAATAATCGCTCAGTCGTGAGTGGAAATGGTCAGCTCGGGCCGCCCGTCGCAGGATGAGAAGGTCGAATAAACGGTGCGCATCGTTCGTCAGAATGATGACCGCGATCAGAAGAAGGAGTGTCGCATAGACGTGGTCGCCGATCTGGTAAGCAAAGTTCACCAGCACGATATCCACCAGAGCTCCCGCAGCGACGACAGCCCCTATGGAGGAGAAGCGCCGCCATAGCAAAAGGATTCCACTGACGACTTCAAAGGCTCCAAGAGTTCTCTGATAGCCGGCTGCTGCTGCGCTGTTCGTCAGGTAGTAAATCTTCCAGGGCAGAAAATCGCCATAATTTGTGTTTAGGTCACTCAAAGTGATGTGAGGGAACTGTAGAGGGAAGAACTTCACAATGCCGTAGGAGAGCAGCGCAAAAGCCAATTTGTACTGCAGTAGGAGGCGAGCTGCGTTGTATAGATCGGAATCGTTCTCTCCTCGTCTATCTAGATTGGCCCAGACAGTGCCTCCGGCCAAGGCGAAAAACGCGATGGCGAAGAGGCTGCTAAAACTCGCAAGTCCCCACTGTGGCGTAGGAAGGATATTCGGCACATAGTTCACCAGGTCAAAGAGAACCTGAAAGATAGCGACGTGCTGTCCGAAGAGTTGGTGCCAGTATTGTGGCGCCAGAGGGAGCGAAACCAGCACTGCAAAGATCGCCAGCGAACGGACTGCGGAGCGTTCCTTCAGGCTGCATGTAGAGTCCCGATCACTATAGAAGGCATTTTTCATGAAAGCTCCGAATGCTCGCGTCGCCTAAGACGTGGGGGTAAGCGCGATGTTTTGAAGAGATGCGGCCGAACGGCCGCAGAAGGCTTATCGGGAGAGACAACAACACTGCGACGCGCCGGCTGAAATACCGGGCCTCGAGCAGGTCGTGAAACTTTGGATGTGACAAATCATCTTCTGAAACGGTAAAGACAGGTCTGTCTACCTGTCAAGCAATCTTTTGTCGTGAGTCGAGTGGCTGTATCAGCAGGTTTGCCAGTGCGCTTACAAGGATTAGCAAAATCATGAAGTGCAGTACTGCACGGTATGCCTCGGATGTAGAAAGACCTCTAGCGATCTCGTGCTGACGCCAGGCATTCACAAGAATGGGGCCAAGAATGCCTGCAGTTGCGGTTGCGGTCTGTAGGCGTCCGTAGATAGCTCCCACCTCCTTCGTCCCGAACAGTTCTCTCGTATACGAGGGCGCGATGGAGAAGCCTCCGCCATAGAGACTGATAGCAATTCCTGCAAGAATGAAGAAAAATCGGATGTTGTTCAGGTGCGTGCTCCCGGTATCGGGTAAGAACCAGTACAGAGAAACTCCTATGAGATGCAGCAAGAGGAAGGTACGCTTCCGCCCTAGATAATCGGAAATAGATGCCCAGATAAAACGGCCGCCGACATTGAAGAAGCTGAGGACGCTGACGAAGGTGGCTGCAAAGAGAGGACCGACGGGGAAGAAGTCTTGAATCATAGGGGATGCCTGTTCGATGATGCCGAATCCCGCGATGGAGTTGGTGCAAACCAGAAGCCATAGCAGCCAAAATTGCGGAGTGCGTATAGCTTGCTGCGCCGAGATGGATTGGTCTTCTTCCATGCCTTGTGGTTGTGAACTGGTACTTTCCGGCGGAAGCTTAATGAAAAGCGAACCCGTTGTCATAGCAATAAAGTACAGAGCACCCATGACAAGAAAACTGGCCTCTATTCCCGTGCTGTTTGGAGAGGCGAAGTGATGCATCAGGCCGAGTGAAAGGGGAGAGCCTACCATGGCTCCCGCACCGAAGCCGACCATTGCAATGCCGGTCGCGAGACCGGGACGGTCGGGAAACCACCGAATCAAAGTGGCCACAGGGGTGATATATCCAAGCCCGAGGCCTATTCCCCCCATAAACCCATAGCTCAGATACAGGAGCCATAACTGATGAAAGTGCACGCCAAGTGCACTGCCAAAAAATCCCGTTGCAAAAAGAACGGACGCATAGAAGGTCGCACGACGTGGACCAACTCGATCCATCCATCCGCCGAGCACTGCTGCGGAACAACCAAGAACGGCTATCGCGAAGGAGAAGATCCATGCAATGGAAGTCTGCGACCAATCGCCCGCAATCGAGTGAGATATTCCGAGGGAACGCGTCAGGGGGAGCTTATAAACGCTAAAAGCGTATACCTGGCCGATCGACAGGTTGATGGCCCACGCGGCAGGGGGAATGATCCATCGGCTATATCCAAGGGAGGCGATAGAGTGTTGTCGATCAAGAAATGAAAATATACGAACCATGGAAGGCGCACTCTTCTGCCAGTTATGCAAAGCTTAAATTTCAGGAAGGATTCTGTCAGAAGCAACAGATCAGAAGGGCAGAAATGCCTGAACCAGGGTAAACCGAAGGCCGCAACAGCGGCGACGCAAGGACATGGTTTGCATGTTTCGGATGGTTACAGAGTGCCTGCTGGATGTCAAACGGCTACGTGATCCGTCTATACTACTGACGTAGACAGAGTGGTATCATGCCCAAAAAGACAACTGTATTGAACTTGGCAATGCGGAAAAGACCAGCACGGCACACTGGAAGGACGTCTACGCGGTTAGTCTCTCGCGCTGTAATGGGGACAGCTCTCGATGCCCGCGAGCGGCTACTTTCAACCGCGAGGAAGCTGTTCTATGCGGAGGGGCCACGGGCAGTAGGGATTGATCGTGTGCTCGCTGAATCCGGCGTTGCAAAGATGAGCCTGTACCGGCACTTCGGTTCTAAGGATGCTTTGATTGTCGCCTGTCTGGAGGCTCATGAGCGGGACTATTGGCAACTCTGGGATCATAATCTTGATCCTGAGCACTCAGCGCCGGCGCAGCAGATTCGCAACGCGATGAAATTTATGGCGCGCAGGACATCTGATCCGACGTACCAGGGCTGCATTTTCTTGAATACAGCGCAGACCTTTCCGGATAAATCGCATCCTGCGCACCAGGTATCTGTCGACCATAAGCGACAACTCGCTGCGCGTTTGCTGAAGTTATGTAGAGCCGCGGGCGCAATTGATCCACAGGCTCTCGGGAGACAGCTTCTCCTGCTCATTAACGGTACTCAAGCGACAGCGGGCATGCTTGGTAAAGAGACACAGCACGCCATTGTGGGTGCTGCGGATGCATTGCTCCGCAATCAGGGAATTGAGAGTTAGTCATGACAAAGCTTCAACATCCGAAGTTTACGCAGTTTGTTGAGGGATTCGAGGATCTCCTCAAAAGCGTCTCCTCAGAACAGGTGATCCTGGAGAGAGGTCGCACCTTGCTGCAATCGCTGATTGCAGAAGATAACTGGCTGCCGGAGAGTTTTGCAGAAGTGGGCGCGGGCAGCTATCGGCAGTATCTTCTTCATCTCGACGCAGAATCGCGTTTCTCTGTCGTAAGTTTTGTTTGGGCCCCTGGACAGAAGACGCCCGTGCATAATCACACCGTGTGGGGCTTGGTAGGTATGCTGCGTGGTGAAGAGATCGCGCAAGGATATGTTTTCGCAGAGGATGGATCCCTGAAGCCAGATGGGGAGCCGGTCCTACTTAAAAGAGGTGAGATCGACGCAGTCTCGCCGTCGATTGGAGATGTGCACTCCGTTGAGAATGCACTTGTTGACAAAGCTTCCATCAGTATTCATGTTTATGGAGCTGATATCGGGAGGGTAAGACGTTCATCGTTTCAGCAGGATGGAACACAGAAGGTCTTTGTTTCCGGATATACGAATGCCTGAGAGAGAAGCTGTTGTAAGAACTAGCAGCAGGGAAGTGCGGGAAGCTCTCCTGGCGAGGCAGGAGATTGCTCTGCTTGATGTGCGAGAAGAAGCCCCGCATGCTACCGGGCATCCTTTGTTTGCCGCAAACATGCCGCTCGGTCGTATTGAGGTCGAAGCGTATACGCGGCTTATTCGCAAAAGTGTACGCATCGTGATCTTTGATAACGGTGAAGGTCTGGCTGAGGTGGCAGTAAGAAAATTCCGCAGTCTTGGTTTTTCAGACGTATCTCTTCTCGAAGGTAATCTTCAGGGCTGGAGAGATGCAGGCTATGAAATTTTCATCGACGTTAATGCGCCGTCCAAAGCATTTGGAGAACTTGTTGAGGTTCAGCGTCAGACGCCCTCCTTCAGCGCGCACGAAGTGCAGAGGATGATTGAATCTGGCGGTGACTACGTCATCGTCGACGTGCGACGCTATGACGAATTTCGGACGATGAGTATTCCGACCGGCATGTCCGTGCCTGGTGCGGAGCTTGTGCTACGTATTCGAAGCTTGGCACCAAACCCGGAGACCCAGGTGATTGTGAACTGCGCTGGTAGAACGCGAAGTATTATCGGCACACAGTCGTTGATCAATGCAGGCATTCCAAATCCGGTAGCAGCTTTACGGAATGGTGCAATTGGATGGCGTCTGGCGCAACAAAGCTTGGCGCACGGGGCTTCTGCGACCTTTTCTCAGACCAGTGACGTGGAGCGTTTGGCCGCTGAGCAATCTGCGCGACAAGTCGCTGTGAGAGCAGTGCTGGAGGAGGTTTCCACTGAAGAGGTAGAGCGGTGGCGCCAAGATCAGGAGCGCACAACGTACCTCTTTGACGTGCGTACTCCAGTTGAGTATATCGAGGGCCATCTCCCCGGATTTCGTAGCGCTCCAGGAGGTCAACTCGTGCAGGAAACTGATATGTTTGCTCCTGTTCGCGGCGCCAAGATTGTGCTCTGTGACACGGATGGCGTTCGTGCTCGTATGACTGGATCGTGGTTGAGGCAAATGGGGTGGGAAGTATGGACCATGTCTGGAGTCTCTGTTGAGAGGCTCACACAGACGGGACTTGATCAGACAGCTCCCCCCCTGCTTCCAGAACTTCCGAAGGAGGCAGAGATTAAATTCGAATCTCTGCAGCATCAGGCTAACCATGTTGTCTTGGATTTCAGTCCGGGAATGGTCTATCGTGCCGGTCACCTTCCGAACTCGTGGTTCGCATCTCGTGACCACCTCGACGAGGTGCTGGCTAATGTTGCGGGATATGATCGCTATGTCGTGACTGCTTCTGATCCCACCCTTGTGTTATTTGCATGGAACGATCTTTTAGACATGCTTGATAAGCCGGTGATGGTCCTTGATCGCAGCAGCCTGCCAATCTCGCTGCTGAAGACAGAGAGTCCACGCTATGCGTGCACGGTCCAGGACAGATACATGCGCCCCTATGAAGGGACATCCGCCAGTGAAGGAGCGATGCAGGCGTATCTCGACTGGGAAGCAGGCCTGGTCGAGCAACTGGAGCGGGATGGCACTCATCACTTCTTCGTTATCTGAGCGCAGACCATGTGTTCCATGTTGACATGATACAGACCTGTCTGTACGATCAGCAAAGTGCACCCCCGCACAATTTAACATGCAGCTTGATTCGAACATTTCGTCTTTTGTGGCAGGCCGCTTGATGCGTAACGCATCGCGCCGCTGTTGTTCGTGTCGCTGTTGTCGTTCCTAATCCGCTCAAGATCCTTTTCGATCTAGCTGAGACGTTAGTCCTCCAAATATTCCCACAATTGCGTATCTGTATCCCTCTGGGAAATCCATACGGGACGCACCCGTTTCGACATTCCCTGCGTTTTGGGCGCAGCTATCATTAGGAGTTTAGTCATGCGATCTTTTCGAGGGGCAGTTTTCCTCGTTTTATTCTTCCTCGTCTCAGTGTTTACATCTTCACTCTTTGCTCAGACCAGCGCCTCGACTGGTGCCATACAAGGCAGCGTGCACGATGCTGGCGGAGCCATCGTTCCCGGCGCGGTCGTTCATCTTGAGAACCGCAGCATTTCTTTTCAGCGTGATGCGACGGTGAAAGCGGATGGCACGTATAGCTTCCCTCTTCTACAGCCAGTTGCTGGCTACAGCATTTCGATTGAGAAACTTGGATTCGATAAAGCGGTACTCGGTCCGTTGACGGTCAACATAACGGAGACGACGAACGCGAATGTGACTCTCACGGTAGGTGCCGTCTCACAGGAAGTCAACGTGCAGGCTGAAGGGGAGACGATTCAGACCACAAGTGCTACCCTTGGACGCATTGTCACCTCGAAGGTGATTACTTCTCTTCCACTTCCAACCCGTAACGTGCTTGATCTGATGGCGACTGACGCAGGTGTTGCGGCGACTCTGACTTCTCCAGCTTCAACGATCACGCAGGGGTCCAACACCATTTATGTCGCTGGTTCTCGTGCGACCTCGAACAACTACCTTTTAAATGGTGTGGACTCGAATAACTTCGAGTTCCAGACGCTAGCGCCGGGTGTGGTGCCCATTCCAAGCCCTGACTCCGTGCAGGAGTTCAAGACGCAGACAAGCCTTTACGATGCGACCACGGGTTACAGTTCTGGTGGAAACATCAACCTGGTCACCCGCTCGGGTACAAATCAATTTCACGGCATTGCCTATGAGTTTCTTCGCAATACGGATCTCAACGCCAATGACTACATCCTGAAGAGCAACGGTGTTGCTCGGCCTGTCTTGCAGCAAAATCAATTCGGTGGATCGCTGGGCGGGCCCATTGCTCCAGTGTTGAACTCGTTTTTCTTCGTAAATTACGAAGGCGTGCGGCAAAAGAACGGCGTCACGGGTTCCGTCTCCGGTCCCTTTCCAGTTCTGCCTTCGACGCGCACAGCCGCTACGTTGGCGAGCGCCTTTGGTCTCAAAGCTTCAGACATCGACCCAGTGGTAGTCAATTTGCTCAATGCCCCTGGTCCTTATGGCGGCCTTCTTTTTCCAAGTGGCGTTGGCGCTGCGGTCGGGCAGATTGGAACTTATTCTTACTCCAAGCCTGTTACGCTGAATTCGAATCAGGTCAGTTCCCGAGTCGATGCGGACTTCACTGTGCTGGGTAAGGCGAATCATCTCACGGGAGCTGGATTCGTTCACAGCCAACTCTTCAGCAATCCCTCTGGCGACAGCGGCAGCTCTCTGGGACAGCCCTATTCCTACCCACTCGGCAGCCAGAATGCGTCCATCACGGACACGTTGGTCTTTCGTCCTAATCTAATTAATGAAGCAGTCTACGGGTATAACTGGAACCGACGCGACATTGTCGCCGATAACGGCTTGAAGCTTAGCGACGTCGGCATCACACGTTCGAACTCATCTGTTACAGATCTTCTGCCCGATTTCAGCATCGCCAATCAGATGAGCGCTGGTGGATACACGGCGAACGTGCAGCATCCGCAGCATTCGGCGTCGTTCGACTTCCGTGACACGCTCACGTGGGTTCTCGGCCGCCACTCTTTGCGTGTAGGATTCGAGGCTCGGCGGGAGCAGTTCAACGACGGCATTTACCTGCCCCGTGGCTCGCTCGCATTTCAGGGTAAAACGTTCTCGACCAACAGTACCCCATTTCAGGACTTCCTCACCGGAACATATACCTCGCAGTCCTACATCGCTGGGACCACGCGACTCGACTTCCGGGCGCGAGATTACATAAGCTTTCTGCAGGACGACTTCCGCGTACGTCCACGGTTAACGCTCAACCTCGGTCTGAGGTACGACCATCTTGGTAATCCATGGGAGATCAAGAATCTTATCTCCAACTTCGATCCCTCTCTGCTGTCACCTTCAACGCTCGCAACGGGTGGCGCGGGGCTTAAAGATGGTTTCGTAGTTGCAGGGCAGAATGGTGTCTCGAATACCACCATGCTTCGCACAAACTATGGAAGCTGGTCGCCGCGTGTTGGCTTTGGCTGGGACGTTTTCGGAAACTCTCGCCTAGCCGTTCGTGGGGGCTTCGGTCTTTACTATCAGGCCACGGGATACTCGCTTCAGTTTGCTAACTCGGGTAATCCGCCCTTCCAGATTGGAACAAGCTCCACAAACTCCGCAAAGAGCACGAAGCAACTCGCGAATCCATTCCCCGTTCTGCCGCTCCCCGGTGATTTTCCGCAGGACCCAACCTATCCTATGATGACAGGGCTTAATAGCAGTGGTGCGCCTACGTACACCGCTCCCCAGCTAGCGGTGAAGGGAATCGATCGCAATATTCGCAATCCTTACTCTGAGAACTGGAACCTCACCATCGAAGATGAATTCGTTCGCAACTGGACCATCGAGATTGGCTATCTGGGGAGCCACGGTGTTCGCCAAACTTCGAACACGCAGCGTAACAACGCCCTCTTGGTCAATCCTTCGGGGCCCGGGCGCTTCGGCCTCGCGGCAAATTCTTCAGCTAACCGTGATGCGCGCGTGCCCATCGCAGGTCTAAGCGCTGCCAGTGGCTTCACCTACTTAACGAACAATGCGCAGTCTTACTACCACGCATTCATTGCAACGTTGAGCCATCGCTTTACGCAGGGCTTCCTCATTAAGGCTGCCTACACTCATTCAAAGACTGAAGACAACTATCAGGCAGATCCTGGTACAAACTACGCCGGGTCCGCGCTGGGAAATCCGTACAGCCTCGCTCTCAACAAAGGAATATCAGGACAAGACATTCCGAATCGCTTGGTCTTTACCTATGTATGGGATATTCCGGGCTTCAAGCGGGGCACTCTCAGCTATGTTCTGGGTAACTGGACACTCTCCGGCATCTCAACCTTCCAGAATGGCCAGGCCGGCGTAGTGACACAGACTATTGGCAATGGCTCGCTGAGCGGTAGTAGCGGCTACGGCTACCTCAAGCCAAACTGCAAGTTGGTCACGGGCGGACGCATACAGGATCATCTGAACAACTATCTCGATCCGAACTGCGTAACGCTGCAGCCTCTTCAGACGGCAGGTACTAGCTTGGACGGCCTAACATCGCAGCAGACTCCGGGAAACGGATCGTATCCCGTGGGAGCAGGTGGTGGTTATCTGCTTGGTCAGCAGACGAGGGGCGTTTTTCATGCACCCTTTCAATCACGTTCCGATGCTACGCTCTCGAAGAACTTTCCGATACACCTCCTGGGTGACAGCGGGAACCTTGAGTTTCGTTCGGAGGTCTTCAAGCTTTTCAACAACGCGATCTTCGCCGCACCTAATGCAGCGGCCATTACGCCGTACGAAGCAACCACACTTACCAGTGGAACCTTCGGGAAAATTACAAGCACGATTGATAACACCGGTCGTCAGTTCCAGTTCGCTCTCAAAGCGTCGTTCTAACGAGGAGATATGAAAAAATCAGTACACGTTCTGTTCATGCATTTCGTACTGCTCCAACTTGTGTCTGCCACCTTATCTGCACAGACAAAGCAGACACAGACTGGCAACGACGTCCATATTGTCTTGACGGGGGATTCCAACTGGCATCGGCGCATCTCGGTCTATGATGATCCTGCATATCTCGATCTAATCAAGAAGATTCGCTCTGCGGACGCCGCTTTCACGAATCTCGAAGTATTGATCCATCCCATCCAGCAGTCTGCCCAACCATGGGCTGGCGGAGGCTATGCCTATGCTCCGCCCTGGCTGACGGATGAGATTAAGTGGGTCGGCTTCAACTTGGTCTCAACCGCAAACAACCACGCTTATGACTATGGCGAAGCGGGTCTACGCAGTTCATTGGCTGCCCTGAACAGCGCGAACATTGCAAATGCAGGCTCGGGAGAGAATCTTGCTTTTGCACGTTCTCCGGCATACATCGATACAAAGAATGGCCGCATCGCGCTCGTGGCGTGCGCTTCCTCATTGCGTGTCGGGGGCTTGGCCGGTGCGCAGCGCATTGATCTGCCTGGCCGCATCGGTTCCAATCCACTGCGTTACAACACGACATACACTGTCGACGCGCAGACTTTGGAAAACCTGAAGAAGCTGGCGAAGCTGGAAGGCCTTCGGACAGGAAAAGCAGACGGCCTCTTTAGCTTCGCTGGTGCCAGCTATGTGGTTGGAGACAGTTTCAAGGCACACACCGAAGTTCTGCCGGCTGACCTGGAAGGTAATCTCCACTCTATTCACGAAGCTAAACGAATGGCAGACTTCGTGATTGCTTCCATTCATTCGCACGAAACTCCGCCTGGACATCCAGACCAGCCTTCGGAGTTTCTGGTTCAGTTTGCTCATGCTGCCATTGATCAGGGAGCAGATGTTTTTGTCGCCCATGGACCGCAACAGCTCCGCGGTATCGAAATCTACAAAGGGAAGCCTATTTTTTATGGGCTTGCGAACTTCGTTTTCGACGGAGAAGCGGGCATCCCATTTCTTCCAGCTGAAAGCTATGAGTCGGAGCACCTTCCCGCGAACGCAACAACCGCAGATTTCCGCGATGCCAGCTCAAAGAATGACACCGTAGGATATCCAGAGCAGCGCGGTGTATGGGAAAGCGCTGTCGTTCAAATTACGCTCACCTCAGATCACAAGTTGAAAGAAATCGTGCTAAATCCGGTCACCTTGGGTTATGGCAAGTTCCGTAGCGAGCGCGGACATCCTCTGCCTGCATCTTCTTCGGATGCGAAGGCTATCGTGGAGCAGTTTGCCCACCTGTCCGAACTCTTCGGGACAAAGGTCGATTTTCGTGACGGACGTGGTTATGTAAAGGTGGATGGAAGATGAGGTGTTGTCGCCGACATGCATGTTGAGATATCAAACGCATCTAAGACCTACCTAGGAGACAGAGCCGGATTAAGCATACATGCTCTGAACGATGTTTCCCTCAATGTAAATGCAGGGGAGTTCCTCTGCCTGCTTGGTCCTTCTGGTTGTGGGAAGTCAACCATACTGCGGTTGCTTGCCGGGCTCGAATTTCCGGATAAGGGATTAGTGCAAATTGATGGAACATCTGTCATTCACCCGCGAAGCGGGGTTGGAATGGTGTTTCAGGACTTCGCACTCTTCCCCTGGCTTACGGTGGAAGAAAATATCGGATTCGGCCTGAGATTGCGCGGGGAAGAAAAAGGGACGGTGCGCGATACCGTATCACGATGGATTGACTTGGTCGGGCTGCGCGGTTTTGCATCAATGCTTCCCAGGCAGCTCTCAGGTGGCATGAAGCAGCGCGTCGCCATTGCACGCGCCCTGGCACTTTCGCCGGAGGTACTTCTGATGGACGAACCATTTGGCTCGCTTGATTCTTTTACTCGCATGGAGATGCAGGAGGAGCTGATTCGGCTGCGAGAACAGCAGAGCTTTTCCAGCGTATTTGTCACGCACGATATTGAAGAGGCTGTATACCTTGCAGATCGCGTTGTGGTTATGACGCCGAGACCGGGCGCTATCAAGACCATTGTTTCTGTGCCTCTCCCGCATCGTCGTGATCGCACTGGGAAGCAGTTCACGGAAATACGAAACTATCTGCTGTCGCTCTACGAGCGAGCCTCTTCCCATCTTCGGGAGGCAGCTCGATGAAAAAGCATACACGCTTTCTTGGGGCCTATCTGCTCGCACTGCTTGCTGTCGCCTCGATCTGGCACGCATGGATTACGCCGCACTTTTCAAAAAACGAAGCGAGAGCAGACTCGCCGATCCGTATCGGCACGAATCGTGCTCTCGGTACGGTAGTGCCGTATGTCGCGAATGACCTTGGCCTCTATAAAAAGCAGGGCCTGCATGCACAGATCATTGATTTTAATGATGTGACCACATTGATGGAGGCCTTTAGCTCAGGACAGATTGACGTGGCTATGCTGGGGATTGCTCCTTCCGCCATTTGGCAAGCTAAGGGTGTACCTCTCAAGGTGGTGGCTTCCGCGAATGGAGGCGGTCATGTACTGATGACTCGCCAAGGTACAGGTATTAATAGCATCGGTGATCTGTCCGGAAAAAAAGTTGCGACACCGAAACCGGGAACTGTAACAGACACACTCTTTCGCGCGTCCCTAATGCGTGACATCGCACATCTCGACCCAGACAGGGATATCCAGATCGTCCCAAACATGGCAGCTGCCGATCTATCAACCGTCCTGTTTGCTTCGCGTGAGGTGGACGCTGCTATCACATGGGAACCGTATGCGAGCCAGGCGGAAGCCAAATACAAAGATTCAGTTGTACTTTATGACGCGGCTGCAGAGTGGCGAAGATCGCATCCTGCCGAGCACGATTTGTATCCCGTTAACGTCGTCATTGCCAGGCAAGACCTGATTGATCATCACCCCGACATATTGCGCAAGTTTCTGTCTGCTCATGTGGCGGCGATCGAGTTCATCAATGCTCATCCGTCGGAAGCCAATCAGATAATCGTGAATGCTTTGCATCTCGATTTGGCAATCGTTACGGCGGCGCGTAAACGAATCGATTTCACTTCCCATGTGAATATTGCAGCTTCGCTCACCACCTTAGAATGGGCGCATTCGCTCGGCTATCTCAAGACCATGCCGCAGCCATCAGCCCTCTTCGATCTGAAGTACCTGCCTGAGGAGAGCCGATAGTGAGACATCGATATCAGCGTATGCTACAGGGGGCAATTGCCTTGGCTGCGTTCCTCGTTTTCTGGCAGATTGCTTCTATTACTGGCATCTTCGGTCATATGAAGCCGGAGTATTCACAACTTCTTCTTCCCACGCCGAAGTCTGTCGTTACCGCGATCTTTGAAATGGCCAGGACAGGGTATCTCTGGGATCACCTGTCGGTCAGCATTGCGCGCGTGGTCGTGGGCTTTCTGATTTCCGCGATTATCGGCGTGCCTCTCGGCATCGCCATGGCGCTATCACCGCTGCTCAACAACATGATGGAGCCCTTTGTCCGCATCTTTTCTCCTATTCCGGGGGTGGCATGGGTACCTCTCGCCATTCTCTGGTTTGGGCTGGGAGATCAGGCGGCTATCTTCATCATCGCCATTGGCTCCATCTTTCCGATTTTGCTCGGTACGATCCAGGGAGTGCGCAGTGTGGATCGGCGATTGATCGAAGCTGCAAAGATCATGGGTGCAACACAAAGGAAGATCGTCCTGCGAGTACTTCTTCCCAGCCTTATCCCGTATCTCATTACAGCCTTCCGTATTGGCTTTGGTTTTGCGTGGAGAGTCGTGATTGCGGCGGAGATGGTGGGGGTCCCTAAGGGAGTTGGCTACATGTTGACCATTGGCCGCAGTACAGGACATACAGAGGTAACCATCGTGACCATGCTCCTGCTGGGCGCCTTGATGTATGCTGTGGAGGAGTTTGTCTTTCATCCTCTTTGCGCCGATGGAGAAGCCTACGCATCAATCTGATGCCACAATCTCACTCTTCAAAACTTCGCGCTGAAGAAGGATCTGAAGGTTCAGGTTCGCGCAGAAAGCTTCAATGCACTTAGCCAATGGTATTTGGCTCGCCAGTAATGAACCCGTCGAATGTGTAGTTCGGAGTAATCAACTCGACTAACAATACACGGCACCAATTACAATTTGCCGTCAAATTTCTTTATTAAGACAACAGGTCGTAGCGATAGTACAAAGCTCCAGAGCAAGCCTTTCCCGGCGCCTTGTGCTGTTATGTGAGCGTGAGATTACGCAGTGATTGCACTGATTTCTGCAGATCAATCGTTACCTTTGGTGTTGTGCGGCTGAATCACCGTAGCAGGCTTCCCGGCAAGCACCCGTTCTAAGTTCTCATACTGCGGGTCGCTGGATCTTTTCATGTATTCGCGTAATGCCTGTGTCATTCGTTCAATACGCTCACGGTGTTCTGGACGATCCATTAGGTTTACTCGCTGTCCTGGATCTTCCTGAAGATCAAAGAACGCCATCGGTGTTCCTATGATGAATTGCTCGACACGGGCCCTGATTTCTGGTTCAGTCTCCGCTGCCTTGAGCATCGCAGGATAAGTCAGTCCCTGCATCGACTCGATACTAAACTTCAACTTGCCGTCGCACCACGGTGTAAACATCAGGGCGTAACGATTATCCTGAATCGCGCGCGACGGATATTCTGCACCGGAGTTCACACTATTCACATGGGTCACGAGAAACTCGCGGTGTTGTTTTCTGGCGCCATGCATCAATGAAATCCATGAGTGCCCATCCATGCCTTCCGGAGCAGGAACCTCCAACAACTCCAATAGTGTGGGCATGTAGTCGATGTTGCAGGTGAGGTCTTCGAAGCTCTCTGGCTTGGTCATGCCAGGATAGCGAACAAGTGCTGGCGTCCTCGTTCCATAGTCGTAGGTTGTTGCCTTTGAAAATGGAAACGGCATGCCATGATCGGCCGAGAAGAACACGATCGTATCGGACTCCGCACCTGACGCTTTCAGTGCCTCCAGAACACGTCCGAGACTAATGTCCATACGCTGTGTACTGTTGTAGTACTGACTTAGTTCTACTCGGATATCGAGCAGGTCTTCCAATGTAGGTGGAACATCAATCTCTTCTGGGCGAATTAGGCGTGGAACTACGTACTCTCCTGTGTCATTGTTGTCCATGGTCGCTGCTGCGCGAGTTCCGTAAAAAGGGCGATGCGGATCGTTGATATTACACATTACAAAAAAAGGCTTATTCTCTTTTCGAGCTGCATCGACCGCGTCCAACACGCCTTGTTCATATTCCGAGGGCTTCCGGTTCACACCAGGAATCGTGTGATCCCATGGAAAACAGGAAGGTGGTTGCATATGCTCGGTTTTATGAATCGTTGCCGTGTAATAACCGGCATCCTTCAATACGGTCACCAGCGTAGGAGTGCCCTCGTAGACAGGAGTGAATCCCAGGCCGCCACTACGATGCGGTACCCGCCCCGTCATCATCGCTTCGCGTGAGGGCTGGCAAATCGGTGCTGTCGTGCGGTTCCGCACGAACCGATGCGACTGCGTTGCCAATCTGTCCAGGTTCGGAGTCAAGTTATGGCGACCTCCCATGAATCCAGGAAGTGACCAATTCATATCATCGACAGTAATAAACAATAGACTGCGAGGCATCTTTGTTGATGCAGCCAGTGCAATGTCAACCACTGAAGATGTCACCAGCGTTGCAGCGGATCGCTTTAAAAAGTCTCTGCGTCTCACCTGTTCTCTCCACGCTTGCTAAGCCAGAATATGGCTATCTCACCGCCACCAACGGTCTTCAATTCGCCGTAATCCGCGAAGTATATCCGCAGTAGTACATGTGAAGATAACTGGAAACAAGCTTACCTCAACGAGGTTTGCCCTCTTGGAATTCCTGCGAAGCCGGCAACGGGACGATAGTCTGGTGCGAAGCGAAGAAATGTTTGGATGGGTAATTACATTGTCTTAGTCCCAGGACTCGTCAGGCATAGAGGAATGCAGCAGATTGACCTTGGAGAGTATTCACTTATACTCTTAGTTCTCATGGTGATTCAGTCCAAGCGTTGTTGTTGCGACTCTTCAGAGGCCTGTCCTGCTGAATTGAGTGGCTTGGCGTCTATCGACTGTCGCCAGTCTTAAACATACTGCTCATAAGCAGGACAGATTGCCGGTTCGGGCAATCCCTATAAAATCCAGGATTTGTCCTACCCGGTCGATGGATCACAATGCTGTGTCGATTCACGGGAGAGCCATATGTCATCTTCAAGCAACTTCAGATTGCGTTCTTCGTTTCTTATCCTATGGTTTTTCGCGTCTGCTGTTTCAGGCCTGACGCAAACGTACAATGGAGCGATTCGAGGTGCGGTCACAGATGGAACTGGCGCTGTGCTGCCGAATGCAGCCGTCACTCTTATCGATGAGGCGACTCACCAGGTGCGTGAGAGTAAGACTGATAGTGCCGGTGTATACGTTTTCAATGCGCTTCGTCCTTCGACATACTCCTTGCATGTCGAAGAGACAGGGTTCGGGAGCGCGGACCGAACCAATGTAGGTGTTGCGACACAGGACTTCCTTACGCTCGATATTCAGCTCTCTGTGACGGCGGCGACGGATACGATTCAGGTTTCTGCCGAGGCTCCATTAGTCGATAGCTCGACAGCTTCCATCAGTACGAACTTCGATCAACGGCGTCTCGAAGACACACCGGTGCTGGGGCGCAACCCTTACCTCACGGCGAAGCTTTCGGGAGTATTTGTCAACACGGGGAATCCGCAATTTATCCGTTTCGCCGACCAGAATGGGACGTCTGCTACATCGGTTGCCGGAGGCCCTATCGCTTCAAACCTCTATTTGGTGGACGGGGTGCCGATCACAGACACGAACAATCGTCCCATCGTGATTCCAACGATCGAATCGATTCAGGACGTGAAAGTGCAGGCTCTGACCTATGATGCGCAGGTCGGTCGTACAGGTGGAGGCGTCTTCAACACGCTGTTGCGGTCAGGATCGAATGCTATTCATGGTTCTGTGTTTGGTGAGACGCGGCAGACGGCATGGCTGGCAAACGACTTCTTTGCCAACCGTAATGGTACTCCGCGGCCCGATAGTCCTTACTACAATTGGGGAGCATCGCTGGGTGGGCCGATCGTCATTCCACATGTCTATGATGGCCGCAATAAAACTTTCTTCTGGGTTGGCTCTGAAGGGTACATTCAGACATCTCCATATACGCAGACATTCACTGTTCCAACGGATCTCCAGCGCTCCGGTGACTTTTCGCAAACCTTCAATCCGGACGGAAGCCTGCATCTTATCTACAACCCTAACGATACATATACGGATGAGACAGGCACCCATCGCCGACCGTTTGCAGGAAATCGGATAACGAACCCGAATACAATCGGCAGGAATATTGCCTCTTACTTTCCTTCGCCGACGTCGGGAACGAATAACTACACGGGAACGGACAACGTTCGTGACCATGCTCAGGAAGTAACGGTGAAGCTTGATCAGCAGATTCGTCCATGGTGGAACGTGAGCGGGTCTTATATTTTTTATGAAGCATTGCAGCCGCTCGGTAATCCACTTCACACTTTGCCGGGAAGTTATTCCTACACTTACCACCGGCAAGTGGACGCGATCCAGGTGAATAGCACTTGGATTGTAAATCCGACGACAGTTATAACTGCCCGCTATGGAACAAATCGTTTTCCGAATCTTATAGCAGAAGTAAGCCAGGGTTTTGACCCCGTGGCGCTGGGGTTTCCGGCGTCCCTCACCAGCCAACTGCAGTCGAAGTTCTTTCCTACTATCTTCTTTGCGAACTATGACCAGCTTGGGCAGAACACAAGTCAGTTGGATAACTGGAAGTCGCAGATATTGAATGGAACTCTTGCTAAGACGGCGGGCCGTCACAACCTTACCTTTGGTGCTGAGTACCGCCGCATTCGGATGGACTATCAGGACTTTGGGAATGCTCCGGGAACCTATTCTTTTTCTGGCGCCTTTACTCAGGAAAGTCCAAACTCCTCCGATGGAAGATCGGGATCGGATATCGCGGACCTGCTCTTAGGACTTCCTATCTCAGGACAGATAGACATTACCACCCAACTGAACACCTATCTTGATTACAACGCGGTCTTCGCCCAAGATGACTGGCGTGTGAGCTCAAAGTTGACGCTTAACCTCGGTCTACGCTGGGAATCAGAGACTGGACTGAAGGAAAATAACAATCAGCTGGCCGTCGGCTTTGATCGTAATGCAAAAGCGAGCCTTGTAAGCGGCACACAGGTGACGGGAGGAATACTCTTCGCTGGTGTTAACGGAAACCAGCGGGATATAGGAAATTTGTCGCGCGCGAAGTTCGCCCCGCGACTCGGCGCTTCCTACCAACTGACGCCGAAGACGATCATCCGTGGCGGGTATGGGATTCTCTATGCTCCAACCCGTTATGACCCGGTAGCTTCTCTTGCGCCGGGGTACACCCAGACCAATTCTTACGTCGCAAGCAACGACAATAATCAGAGTCCGGCAAATAGCCTGAGCAATCCATTTCCTGTGGGGTTGCAGAAGCCGATAGGAAACTCAGCGGGGCTCCTCACAGGAGTCGGGAATTCAGTGACGACCTACGATCAGAACTTTCAGGCCCCGCGCGTCCAGCAATTCTCCGTGGGAGTTGAACGCGAGTTGCCGGGCCACATCGCGCTCGAAGCCTCCTACATCGGTGCTCGATCTGCGCACCTGTCGCCATCCCCTGGTGCAAGCACCGCGATCAATATCAATCAACTTAACCCATCAAACTTCTCACTGGAAAGCTCTCTCAACGATCAGGTCACCAACCCTTACTATGTCGCAGGAGGCCCCGGTATCCTTGGACAGACAACGGTAGCGCGCTCGCAAACGATTCGACCGTTTCCTCAGTTTACTTCGGTGAATCTATTCGCAAGTTCAGCTCATGCGGCTTACAACGCACTCTTAGTGAAGGCCGAGAAACGTGCAACACATGGTTTGAACTTAGTTGCGTCCTTCACCTGGTCACGCAATAACGATTCCTCCTTTGCGACTACCAACAGCATTCAGAATCCTGGGTTCAGCGCTCCTCAGAATGTCTACGATCTCGAGGCCGAATACTCGCGTTCAGTGACGGATGTGCCCTACCGGTTTGTTGCAGGCGCTCTCTACGATCTTCCTTTTGGCAAAGGGGAGAAGTTTGCGAGTGGCAAGAAGTGGTTGGACGAGGTGATTGGCCACTGGCAGCTCAATGTGCTTCCAACATTTCAGGCAGGATTTCCTGTATCTATACGGCAGACAAGTAATCCAAACAGCTCCATCGCCGGAAATGGCGTTCAGCGTCCAAATATCAACAAAGGAGCCTCTTTGGGAACCAAGGGAAGCCTCTACGATCGCTTGAACGGCTACATCAATCCTGCTGCCTTCTCCGCTTCGTCGGCATACTCTTTTGGCGATGCGCCTCGGACACTGTCGCTACGGGGTCCGGGCTACGAGAACTGGGATATCTCGCTCTTCAAAAGCGTTCCGATTCGTGATCGAGCCAATGTGCAGTTTCGAGCACAGGCTTTCAACGCATTCAACACACCATACTTCACCGGTCCGAACACCGCCTTTGGCAGTACCACCTTCGGCAAGATCACAACCCAGGCCAACTTTCCGCGCTATCTCCAGTTGGGATTACGGATTGCTTTCTAGGAGGGAATAACACGACATGGATTTTTTGACACGGAGATCGTTACTGAGAACGTCGGGTCTAGCTTTAGCCGCAGGGATCTTGCCCGCCAGCGCTGAAGCTCGTTCAACAGCTGGAACTCAAGGCGAACTCATACATTTGAATCTGAACGAAAATGCCTTTGGTCCATCTTCCAGGGTGGCTCCTGCGATCGAGAGAGAATTAGGAAGGCTTTCTCGCTACGGTGACGAAAAGGCTGCCAAAGACCTAACCGAACAAATCGCAGCCTACGAGCAGATAGATGTCGATCATATTGTCCTCGGAGAGATTTTAGGTGCTCTGGGACTCTATCTTGGAAGCGAGGGGGGACCTGGAGGAGAGTTCGTTTATTCGACTCCTGGCTATCTGGCCTTGATTGATTCGGCCTCGCACGTTGGCGGGGTCGGTATTCCCGTACCCCTGAACACAAACTATGAAAATGACCTGCCCGGCTTGAAAGCAAAGCTGAATCACAGGACCCGCGCTGTCTACCTCATTAATCCGCACAATCCAACCGGTACCGTGAGCGATGATAAGGCCTTCAAGGACTTTCTACGTGACGCATCGAGACAAGCGCCTGTAATCGTTGACGAAGCTTACCTAGAGTTCACACCTGATTTTCAGTCTCGGTCTGCAGTGTCCCTCGTTCGTGATGGTGCAAACGTATTAGTCTTTCGGACATTCGACAAAATCCATGGTCTCGCTGGACTGCCGATTGGATACACGCTGGCCCCAAAGAAGTTGGCTACCGCACTTCGAGCTCAGGGGTTAGGAGATGCCGAGTCTCTAGGACGGTTGAACATGGCGGCAGCGTCGGCAGCTCTCTCGGACACTGCTCATACCGACATGGTGTGCGTTGCCGTAGCGAACGAACGGGAGAAGTGGGTTTCGCTGCTGGAAGACTTGCATCTTCCCCACACACGTTCTGCCACAAACTTTGTCTTTTTCGATGCAGGCCGTCCCCAGGCCGAAGTCGCATCTCGAATGAAGGAACAGGGGGTGCAGGTTGCTCGTGCCTTCCCCCCGTATATGAACTGGATCAGAATCACGATCGGCACGCCCACGGAAAATGCAAATGCTCGGAAAGCTTTGCGTCAGGTATTGCAATAAAGCGCCAATTGGCCAAGCGAGCGTAAGCAACGGGGGGGCGGACGATGTAGACTATGATTCAGTTGCTTCAAGGGCGGACAGCTCAATAGGTCTGAGAAAGTGTCCTTCGGGCAATTACGTTAGCGTCCATTCTAGTAAAACTAGACCTCAATTTTACGCACAGATGAGACTTGGCCCTCTCTGCAAAACCGAGGGCCAGAGAGGCGCTGAGTAGATACGTCTGTCAGATCGTTCTTACCCCGCGAAACACCCCGCAAGGGTCCGTTTTTGATGTCGAGGGAGGCATTGAACTGTTCAATCCCAATGAAAACGAGACTGTAGTGTGCATTAGTGATGGTGGCCAGAGACGGGATCGTTCCTTCCACGGGTCTTGTAGTCCTGTAAGTTACAGAAAACACAATGACAAGAACTCCTAGAAATCCACCTCTCCCGGCTCGGCGGTACAAATTTGGTACAAAACGGTCTCGTCTTATTCGAGACACGAGGGCAAAGAGGACGATGCTACTCGGCAATAGAATGCAACGATCAATATGACGAATGAGGCCACTAAAATCCTACAAGCCTACCGATTTTCGTCCAGCCGTAGAAAGCATGATGGCTAATGCGGTCCCGCTTCAACACTTGGTATGCTTCCCGCATTGCGGGCTTAAGCCAATTGGTGGACGCATTATCTTATTGGTGTGTCCGTCACGGTCGCGATAGTTCGCCGGATACGCTGGATCGGTTAGGATGAAATCGGCGCTCTGGGCGGGCATCCCGCGCATGAATTGGATGCAGTCATCGTGCGTTATGGTATTCGTGATCCGCAGCGAAGTGGGCAGCCTCTCATTACTTCGGTATAAGGCACAAAAGAAAGCTAAGAGCTTGCAGAAACTGCCACCGTTACACGGGAAGTTCGGCCACCGCGTTCGACCAAGACTCGATTCCTTCCACTACGCTTCACTCGGTAAAGGATGTCGTCGGCACGCTTTACCACTGTTTTCGCTGTGTCGCCACTTCCTGCTGTCGTTCCACCACAGCTGAACGTGAACGGTAGATCGGGACGGCCGCTCACCTCAATGCGCACTGCCTCCAGCAACTGGTGCGCATAGCTTGCCGTGGCACTCGGCATTACTATAAGGAACTCGTCGCCGCCGAATCGACCTACATAATCCGAAGGTCGAAGACGTTCCGTCAAGGCTTGAGCGAGATAAGCCAATGCGGCATCTCCCGCAGGATGCCCATGACTATCGTTGATCCGTTTGAAATGATCCAGATCGATCAAAGCAACTACGAGAGGACTCTCGTGCAGATGTGTCTCTCCGAGGTATTTGATCAACGCTAACTCTATACCTTTACGGTTCAACACCCCGGGTAATGCATCCTGCAAGGCAGATTGTTCCGCCTCAGCAGTTGCGCGTGCGTATGCCGCCATGAACCCGCAAATCGAGACTCCAAAGACATGTGATAACTGAATAAATAGCGCCATCGTTTGCGCAGGAGCGGACGCAGACGAATGTTCGGCCATAGGATGCAATATCACTACCAGCCCCTGATACAGTGCTCCCGCTGCGGTCAGAAACTCTATCGATGCAAACAGCTTTCGAGCGAGCAGGCCTTCTCTATGCCGCGCCGCCTGAGTTGCAAGCAAAAGATGCATGAGAGCCGTGACGAGGAGTATTACGATCCACCTCAGGCTTACACTGTACTTCACCGCGGTGAAGTACAGGAGCACGGGTACGCTCAGGCCGAACAAGACCCGAATCCAAGTCAGATGGGGTCGGAGACCCATGACCAGACAGAAACCAATATAGAAAGTGTAGTTTGCCAGCAGGAGCGAAGCATCGCTCATCATTACGGGCAGCGACTCTCCTTGCCATGCGAAACGGCTCAGCATCAGAGCCAGGAAGATGGTGTCCAGAAAGAAGTTGGCTGCAACCCACCGCAGTCCCGGGACTTTCACGGAAGTATGCACCAGCAAGAAGGCTATACCTGCGACCGCACATACGAGAAGGTGACATGCATATAAGGTGGAGAGGTCTAGCCGAGCGATAGAGTGCAAGTTAACTCACATTGCGGGAATGGTACGGCAAAGCTATAAAACCATTATCGCTCTTCGAAAGTGCCAACATGCACATCGTGCTCGATCTCATCTGCGATCATCAAACCGGGAGGCACCTGCGAAGCTGACGAAGACTGGCTAACGATATCCTAGAGAAGAGGCAAATTACCTCAATTGAGCAAAGTACAGGAGCTGTAATGCCAGAGACTGTTAAAGCCGTGAAGAAGTCTATGAAGCCCAGGAAAAGCACCGCCATGAAATCCAGCGAAACGCAGCGCCCGGCAAAGACTCCCACCCATGAAGAAATCGCGCAGCTCGCATACCGATTCTGGACTGAAGGTGGCTGTCAGCATGGTCGGGCCGAAGATGACTGGTATAGAGCCCAACACGAGCTTCAGTCGGCCTGACTTCTCAATCCTGGTGGATCGGTGGAGGAAGTCTTAATATGAACACACCTATCTCGCTGTACCGAGAGCTCAGACCTGGAAGCCAGGGCGGACTCATTTTCATTGAGTCTTTTAGCGACAGCCCCAAAGGTGGGCACTGAGATTGGAACAGCTGACAACGATTCTTATTCTTTTGTTTGCGGTGTCCCTTTCGGGAGTGGCCTCGCTTGTCTCGCGGATTCCTTTACCGCTCTTTCAGATAGGGCTCGGTGTCGCGCTAGCCGCTTTGCATGTTCACAGCACACTTGATCCTTCACTGTTTCTCCTGCTCTTTGTCGCGCCGCTTCTTTATGTAGACGCTTTCCGATTTCCTCGCGCCGAATTTCTAAGTCTTCGTAAACCAATTCTCACCATGGCAGTGGGACTTGTAGTTTTCACTGTAGTTGGAGCGGGATATTTCATCCACTGGATCATCCCCACGATGTCTCTGGCAGTCAGCTTCGCCCTGGCATCCGTGCTTTCTCCAACCGATGCCGTGGCTCTATCCGGGTCGGTACGAGGGGTAAAGATTCCATCACGTCTGATGCATCTACTCGAAGGAGAGGCCTTGCTGAACGACGCCTCCGGTCTTGTCTGCTTTCGCTTTGCCGTCGCTGCTGCCCTGACCGGCACCTTCTCTACTTCAAATGCTCTCTTCACCTTCCTTCAGGTCTCCCTCGGGGGGCTCGCTGTCGGGGCTTTAGTCGCCTTTGTCGTCATGAGAGGAGAACGATGGATTGGCACGAAGATCGGTTCGTTTCCCTCCGGCCAGATTCTGCTCACCCTGCTTCTGCCCTTTGCCGCCTACCTGGCGGCAGAACATCTTGGCTTCTCCGGCATCCTCTCCTCTGTCGCTGCAGGTTTTGTGGGCAACTGGGTGTTGCAGGAGATTCCAGAGGCTGAAACTCGTATCAAGAGCGAGGCCATCACGGACATGGTCCAGTTCACCTTTAACGGGTTCATCTTTATTTTGCTTGGGCTGCAATTGCCTGCAATCGGAAAGAGCATTTCCCTGATCGTGAAGCAGGAACAGTTTCGTTCGGCATGGGTTGTGGGTATCTTTGTCCTGAGCATCACCCTATGTCTGGCTCTGCTGCGTTTCCTCTGGACATGGACTTCGCTCAAATGGACCTTCTATCGCGAAAAGCGGAACACAGGCACAAGGCGGCCCACTCCGAAACGCCTGCTGGTTGCTATGTCTTTAGCTGGGGTTCGAGGTGCGGTTACGCTGGCGGCTGTTCTTTCCCTCCCACTTACTCTCAACGATGGGACCGCACTTCCAGGCCGCGATCTCGCGATTCTGCTTTCTGCCGGGGTAATTCTCTTTTCGCTTGTTACCGCATCCGTCGGACTCCCTGTGGTGATGAAAGGAGTGGAGGAGCCTCCCGAGTCTTCTCGGGAGGCGCAGGAACGGAAAGCACGGGTCCTTTCAGCACAAGCAGCTATCAAGCGACTGGAGGAAGTACAACATCAGGTCTCGAGGGGTAGCGATGTCGCTGATGGAGTAGCGGCGATTGCGTCGCGCCTAATGGCCTATTATCGCCGGCGCATGGAAGCGTTGACCGGCGACAACCCCAACCAGGCAAAAGCGGGCGCTCTTCGGGCGGCTGAGATAGAGCTGCGACTGGAAGCCGTGCGAGCTGAGCGCCACGAAATCAACCGATTGATTGAAGAGCGTGAACTGGATCAGGAAGCGGCACGCGCCATGTTGCATAAGTTGGACAATACCGAGGCGGCGCTTCAGGGCAATTAGCTAATTGGGCAGAATGGCTTCACAATCTCCCGATCATCCTGACTAATGTTGGTCCGTCCTCACCGTAGACTTATACGTTCGCGCAGAGAAAGACTCCCGAAGGTTTGAGTCTTGGCTACAGCTGTAATCGCCGCCTGATACACTAACTTCAGTCGTCGGATCTGATCTGGTCTTGTTGCTTGTTCTGGCTTGTCGCTCTACTCGCAAAAATCCAACATTGCGTTCAGCGATATATCAAGTCATAAAGGAACAACATCATGGAACAAGGAACAGTTAAGTGGTTCAATGACGCAAAGGGATTCGGATTTCTGAGCCGTGCCAACGGTGAGGACGTATTCGTCCACCACAGTTCAATCCAGAGCAGCGGTTTCCGCTCCCTACAAGAAGGCCAAAACGTTCAATTCAGCGTCAGCAAGGGACCCAAGGGCTGGCAAGCTGACAACGTTCAGGTAGCGTAAGTTCACTACCCAAATGGGAAAGGGGCAGTCTTTTATGGCTGCCCTTTCCATTTTTTAGCACTCTTTCGATGCCAACTTCGACGTTAACTTGGCGAACCTCATAATTTGGAATGCTGCAATGGGGATAGCCATGCCGGAACAACGGGAATACGTGGACGATATCGCCGAGCAGGCGGAACTCAAGGTCTGGGTTTCGGCAGAGTACGAAGCGGGCTTCGCCTCCCGTTTAAATGGTTCTGCCCGGTTAAGGAGTGAGACGATCTGCTGGCATATGGGATGGCAGGATGCCAACATCTCACTGACTCAAGAGGCTCGTGACCAAAGTGCGCTCGACCAGCCATCGACGATCAATGCTCGAGTATTGGGCTGGAGCCTCTACACGCTTGGACGGATTGCGCGTGCGAACGGTCTTCCATTTGGCATCGACTCGCCAGAGGTCTGGAAGCATGGTTGGATCCAAATGGACATCCAACTTGGCGTTTCCGATCCTCGAAACGCATCCGAACTTATTCTGTTCCGACGTACAGCTTTCAATCGATGACGACCTGTCCATATTTAAATTGGCGGCGTTTCCGGATTCATGGCGCGCCTGTTCCGCAGACAGTTGCAGGATATTAAGCTATGGGTTTTCGACGGTGATGCTCCCACATTTATGAAAATGCAAGATGAGCTTTACCGGAAAGGTCCTAACCGGACGATGGTCCTCACAAGCCCAACATGGCCATCCACTCGATGCAGCAATAAGCTTGACTCCACAGGCCGTCAATCTTATTTCCTTTGATATTCCTCGGCGACGCTTTTCCGATAATTCCGGAGAATGTCAAATACTCCGAGGTTCAATGGTCAGATTATTCGTCGAACTGTTTATTGCTGTGATTGTCGGGTAGTCTAGCGTCTGCGCATGCACAAGACAGCGACAGTGGCGATGTTGGGGAGATTGATGGCATTGGCGATGGCTCTCTTCCTGCGGTGTCTCTTCTTCTCGGACTTTCATTTCTCATCGCGCGTTTGATGCGCAAGGAATTCAGTGCTTATCAAAGCTGATTTAGGATCCTAATAAACATAATCTCTAAGAGGTATTGAGTAACTAGCCTTAAGCGGCCTATACTTTGCCGCATAATGCGTGTTCCTCCCCTCCATCTCGAAGAACATGACCGCCTGGCGGCTCTCAGTGAATACGGCATCACCAGCGACAGCATGGGGATTGAACTCGATCGCATTGTCGATCTGGCTTCAAATCTTTTCGACGTTCCGACTGTTCTGGTTTCCCTGGTAGAACGCGAGCGACAGATTTTTCCGGCCAGGAGGGGGCTTGATGCGTGTGAAACCGACCGTGATGTCTCTTTTTGCGCCCACGCACTTAAGCAAACGGATGTCCTGATCGTTCTGGATGCGGCGCTGGACCCACGCTTTTTCGACAATCCACTCGTAACGGGCGGTCCCAGGATCCGTTTCTATGCGGGTGCTCCCTTGATATCTCCGTCCGGTTTTGGTCTGGGATCGCTTTGCATTATCGATACCAAACCGCGTAACAGTTTCAGTGAGAGTGATCAGCGGAATCTCAAAGACCTCGCAGCTTTGGTGCTCGACAGGATGGAGCTTCGCCGCTTGAACATTGCGCGGCGCGCGAGTCAGATGCGTTTCGAGCAGATCGCTGCGACTTCACCGGACGGAATTATCTGCACAGACGAGAAAGGCGCAATTTCGTTCTGGAATCACGCAGCTATCGAACTCTTCGGCTATACCACAGAGGAGATGAATGGAAGGCAGATAGCGACCATACTTCCCTATCCTGTTCGGCATCGCCGCGCGGAAGATCCAGTCAAAGAGGATGATCATGAAACACCTTATGACTGGGTCGGAAAGACAGTCGAACTAAAGGCCCGGCGCAAGAATGGTTCTGAGTTTCTTACAGAGCTCTCCCTGTCTACATGGCGTGACCAGGAAGTCGTCAGCTATGGAGCTATCGTCCGCGATATTACAGAACGACGAGCGAATGAAGACCGCCTTTTTCGCCTGGCCCACCTGGATTCCCTGACCAATCTTCCAAACCGGGCGGTTCTCAGGAGTCGCCTCGCACAGACCGCCGAGACGGCAGTCCCAGTTTCCGTTATCGCGGTCGATCTCGATGGCTTCAAGGATATAAACGATACGTTGGGACACTCTGCAGGAGACGAACTGCTCCGCCAGGTCGCACAGCGATTGCTAGCCTGTGTTCGCCCCATCGATACAGTCGCCCGGATGGGAGGCGATGAGTTCGCCCTGCTTCTTCCGGAGATGGAAACGTCAGCCTCTGCCGTGGCCGATGCTGCGATCGCAACGCTCATGGAACCCTTCTATCTGGAGGGACAGCAAGTTCATGTAGGCGCAAGTGCGGGCGTAGCTTCCTGGCCACTGAACAGCGCAAGCGTGCAGGAACTTCTCTCCAATGCCGACCTCGCCCTTTATCTTGCAAAGTCCGAAGGCAAGAATTGCCGCCGGATCTTTACGCCATCCTTGCGGCAGGCAGTTCTAAACCGTCGGGCTTATGAAGGAGAACTGCGAAGGGCCTTTGAGAAAGAAGAGTTCGAGGTCTTCTATCAGCCCCAGATCCGACTGGCTGATGAGACCCTTATTGGAGCCGAAGCACTCTTGCGGTGGCGACATCCCCAGCAAGGCTTGCTCCTGCCGTCATCGTTTATGCCCGCATTGGAATCCGGACTGCTGGCAGCCCGGGTCGGTGACTGGATACTCCAAAGAGCGTGTGCCCAGGCTGCGCAATGGCGTAGAGATCGGATACCTGATTTTCGGATTGGCGTGAATCTCTTTGGCGCTCAATTCCGCACTGGAGATCTTGCAGAGAAGGTGCGGGCAATCCTCAAACAGGAGAATCTCCCTCCTGCTGCATTAGAGTTAGAAATCACGGAAAACATTATTCTCCGCCACGACGATGTGATGCTGGAACCTTTGCGTGAACTTCACAAAGACGGGGTAGGCATTACCTTCGATGACTACGGAACCGGGTATGCCTCGCTCAGTATGCTGAAGCGCTATCCACTGACACGGCTCAAGATCGACAAGAGTTTTGTTCAGGGAATTCCTACGTCCTCGGAAGATGCTGCGATTGTGCGAGCCATTCTCCACCTGGGCCGGAGCTTTGGCCTGGGGGTAATTGCAGAAGGCGTGGAGACCGCAGAGCAATGTGCTCGGCTGCGGAAAAAAGGTTGTGAAGAAGTCCAGGGGTTTTTCTTCGGCAAGCCTCTGCCTGCCGCGGAATTCGAAGCGCGGTTCCTGGCTAATAAAGTAAGTCTCTCTGTTCAGGTGGAATCTATTTTGGTGAACGATTCATTGCAATAGCGGCTCCGCCGTCACGAAACAACATCCTTGATTCACTGGCCGTGCGGGACCGGAAGCGATGCAATCTTTAGCTGGACCTCGGTCGTGAGCACCGCTACGGCCGCGAGATCGTTAACGCTCAATCCGCAAGTCGAAAGAGCTAAATCGGTCCATTTGAAAGACTGCTCAAATCAGGCAATAGCTCTCTTTCATTTTGGGATATGTGCTGCGGAATTGCATCGGACGACCTCCGAGTTGTGCAGGTCGTTGCATCCTAATTCGTACGGAGGGTACGACGATATGGGAATCCGAAGAAGTGCGAGGGTAGGCAGTGCTGTTTTGGCCGGAGCAGGATGTGTCTGTGTGGGAGCTATGGCACTGACAGTGGCGATGGCGCGCAAGCTGAGGTCCGATCGAATGCGAGGCAAAGTCGTACTCATCACGGGAGCTTCGCGGGGATTAGGCTTGGCAATCGCTGAGGAATTCGGAAAAATGGGTGCAAAGTTGGTCCTTGCCGCGAGAGATGCCACAGAACTGGATCGTGCCCGGGCACTCCTGCTGGAGAAAGGAGTCATCGACAGTATAGAAGATGTCCTTCTTTTCCCTAGCGACCTGCGCCATATGGAGGAAGCGGAGAGGTTGATTCAGGAGACCGTGAAGCAATTCGGTCAGATCGATATTTTAGTCAACAATGCGGGTATTATTACGGCCGGTCCTATCGAGAACCAGACCATAGAGGACTTCAGAAATGTGATGGATACCAATTTCTTTTCCGGAGTTCATTGCGCTCTGTCTGTTCTACCTCAGATGCTTGCCCGTCGGCAGGGAGCGATTGTAAATATCGCCTCGATTGGCGGGAAAATTGCAGTTCCACACATGCTTCCATACACTGCCAGCAAATTTGCCGTAGTTGGATTTTCAGAAGGGCTGAATGCTGAATTGCGAGCAAAGGGGATTCGAGTGACCACTGTTTGCCCTGGATTGATGCGAACAGGATCCCACCTGAATGCACAGTTTAAGGGCGACGCAGAGCGTGAATATCGGTGGTTCAGCCTGGCGGCCAGTTTGCCAGTGATTTCAACTTCAGCGCGTTCCGCTGCCCGCCAAATTGTTCGTGCCGTCATCGCTGGAAAGAGAGAAATCGCAATCACACCTCAGGCTCAGCTAGCCGCACGACTCGGCAATCTTTCCCCTGCATTGACTGCACGCATCATGCAGTGGATGAACTTCCTGCTCCCTTTGCCGATCGCTGAATCGACACCGGCACAGTTCGGTCGCGAGGTGCGTAATCGAGAACTTCAACAAGCAGTGCTCCTCGGAAATATTGCATCGCGTCGTTATAACCAAATTCAGTAAAGAGGAATATTTTTCCTGATGTGAGCAATGAAAGAAGCTTATTGGACACACGGATCAAAGTTCTGCGCCTCATAGTCGAGGCAGACGGAGTCGCGCCCTGAACAACCAGAGCGATATCGGTACAAGATTGTCGGAGCTTAGGGAAGATCCGCGAGTGCAGGTGCGGCGCGATGGAGTCCCGGCGAAAGACGGAAAGGCCATCGTCTACTGGATGCAGCGAGCACAGCGCGGGATCGACAACCATGCGCTGAACGTGGCCGTGCATGTTGCGAATGAGCTCAAGCTTCCGGTAGTAGTGTACTTTGCTGGCATCAGCAACTTTCCACATGCAAACCTTCGACACTACTACTTTCTCAATCAAGGTCTTCGCGATGTCGAGGAGGATCTCGCGGAGCGAGGAATCGGCTTTGTGATGCGGCGAGTGCCCCATGAAGATCATCTGCGGTTCTTCCATGACGTTGGTGCGGCGATGGTCATCGGGGATGAAAACCCGATGCGCGAACCGGAGCAATGGCGAAGGCTCATCTCGAAACGGTTGACCATTCCGTTCTGGACAGTCGATGCGGATGTGATTGTTCCATCACGGATGTTGGGAAAGGCGCAGTTTGCGGCGAGGACGATACGGCCACGGCTGAAACGGCTATTACCGGATTTTGTGCAGCCGTATGAGAATCCAAAAGCGACGAAGGCATGGCAGAGAACGAAGAGATTGTTCGCGGACGATGTCGAGCTGGACATAACTCGCGGTTGGAAGGACCTGGATCGGAGTGTCTTGCCTGTCGAGGAGTTCGCCGGAGGAACGCACGCGGCGAGTAAGAGGTTGAAGACGTTCGTGAATTTCATGCTCGGGAGTTATGGCAGGGAACGAAATCGTCCTGAAGTTGATGGAACAAGCATGCTCTCGATGTATCTGCATTTCGGACACATTAGTCCGCTGACGATCGCGTTGGCAATAGAAGCGGCTGTAAAGAAGGATGAGTCGCTGCGGGGCGCTGCGGATGCATACCTGGACCAGTTGATTACGTGGCGCGAGCTGTGCGTGAACTATGTTCTGTACAACGACAGGTACGATTCCCTCGAAGGGGCCGAACCATGGGCGTTGAAGACGATGAAGGAGCACGCCAGGGACGAGCGGGAGCGTACCTACACATTGAAGCAATTGGAGGAAGGCAAGACGTACGACGAGCTCTGGAACGCCGCGCAGCGGCAGATGGTGGCGCGTGGATGGATGCACAACTATCTGCGGATGTACTGGGCAAAGAAGATCCTGGAGTGGACACCGAATGCGAAGAAGACGATGCAGTATGCGATTTATTTAAACGACAAATATCTTTTGGATGGTCGCGATCCCAATGGCTATGGGGGGATTGCATGGGCGATCGCCGGAAAGTTCGACAGGGCCTGGGGCGAGCGCCCTGTGTTTGGGAAGATACGGTATATGTCCGCGGCATCGACGGGACGAAAGTTTGACTCGAAGCGCTATATTGCGCAAAACTCCTGATTGTTTGACCGGCTATTCGTCTTGTAGGTTTAGCAGATGATGTAATCAGCTTGAGGCCCGACGGGCGAACCGCGGAGGGCTTCAAGTGTCTACAATCTCCTGCGGGGCGTGCATGGGCTGGCTTATCCATCTTTCCGGCTTTACCGTGGAAGAGATTATCCTTACGGCCTGCGTCAAACGCAGAATCATCTCCCGCTGAATATGCCGGACTGCAAGTCGAACCCGGCAGAAATACAATCCGCAGAGAATTTGTACTCAATGCTTTCGGCTTCTGCCGCATTCCGTGAACCAGCGATTCGCCTCATGGCTCTCTGCGAAGTGCGTGCTTGGAAGCTTCCTCTTTGTCATCTGCAATCGCCCATCCCTCAACTCGTTCTGTCAGGCAGAAGAAATGCCAGTTAGTTGCACGCACGTGTTTGTCCAGGGTCGAAGCATCATCCGAAAGCGCCAGCCAATCGGCATCAACCGCATTCACCTGGGAACGAAGCTGATCCGGCAGCTTCGTTCCTTTTCGTATATCTGTCTTTCAATGATTCGCACTGGCGACCTCCTTATTCGAGGTGCAGGGAGCCGTGGTGTGTAAAGCCGTCTGTTCTATCGCAGGTGCGGAGTTCCGAACGAGGACTTGGTCTTCGACGGTCAGGACGCCATACACCTCCCGAATCTTGGACATCAACTCCTCTTTGGTCTTGTCATCGGCAACGGCTCCCATCAACGTGACGCTTCCGTTATGGAAGGATGCACGAACGGGAACAGCGCCACCGATTCCAATTTCTCCGTTGGCGCGCGTAGCGCGATAGATCGCCTTGTTGATGCGGACCCGCACATCGTCATCGTTCTGAAGACCAGGCTCGATAGACAGCTTGTCCCTGACAGAGAAGACTCCATCGGTATTACCCACCAAAGTAAGAGCGGCTGCGTGCTCAATCGGATCTTTCACCGTACCGGTCAGTGAAACGATGCCTTTATGTGCTTCGACCTGGATTTGCGGGAAGCTCAGGCCCACGTCTGCTCTGGCAAAACGGAGATGATCTTCAATACGCTCTTCCAACTCCAGATCATCGGCCACCGGCGTGGTGAGCGAAATCTGACTCCGGACATTGTGCACGCCCGGCATCTGACGAGCTACGCTTTCCGCGTCGATCTTGTCCTGGTAGTGCGTGACGGAACCGGTCAGGACTACCGTTCCGTGCGACACGCTGGGTTCGACTTGGCTCAATGCGGGATTTTGATTTAGCGTGTCGCGCAGGGTACGTTCGATGCTCTCATCACCATAACCAGCCGGGGTTGCGGTGTTTGCGCTCCCGGCTCTCGCTTGCGGAGCCGACGAGCAGAAACCAAGAATTACCAGACCACAAACAATTCCTTTCCACAGTCTCATGGCAGTCCTCCAGATGATCAGGACCAGCCCGGTTACCTGAGATTGTCGAGAAGACAAGACTCGAGCATGTCCGCGGCGTACCGGGCGTGGTCGGTCAGAAGTTACAGTGTTCAGCGTGTTACCGGTTCAGGCGGTCAGCTGCTTTGCCTGGCCGTTCAGCTTGATCTGACGTGGTCGAGCGTCAGCCCGCTTCGCCATCGAGACATGAAGGACCCCATGCTCGTACTTCGCCTCGATGCTGTTCGGATCTGCCGTCGAGGGCAGAGTGAACGCGCGGGAGAAGCTTCCGTAATAACGCTCCACCCGCTGGTACCGGCCCTCTTTGCGATCATCGCTCCGCTTCCGCTCGCCACTGATCGTGAGGGTATTGCCTTCGAGCGTCAGATTGAGGTCTTCCTCTCGAAGTCCAGGTGCTTCCATCTCCAGGACGATCCGATCCGCTTCCTCGTAGACGTCGGTCTTGGGAGCAAGTGACATCGGAGCCAGGAGAGATTGTTCGAGCGAGTCCATCTCAGGAAAGACATCGCGAAAGACTTGGTTGATGTGTTCCGGAAAAGAAGTGACTTCGCGGAACGGCCGCAAGATGCTCAATGCAGTCATAGCTATTCACCTCTCGGGAGATATCCCGATCTGCCCAAATAGACGCACCACTGGAAAAAAGGTTGCTCAAAATTTGAGTGGAAAACATACAAGAACACTTGAGCATCTTGCACTAAGATTCACGCAACTTTTGGCGAGCTCGAGTGTCCAAAGTGGCGGAACGACTGAGAAGCGGTTCCGATGGCTTCTCAGCGAGCCCGATGAAGTTCAAAGGAGGACGCTATGCTACGTCAGCTTATCGCTCGATGGAACAGCCGCGGTGACTCCATCGGTCACTCCGGACAAGATGGGCTGTTCTCAAAGGTATTTATCGCCACAATCGTATCCTTGCTTTTTATCTTTCCGCTGGCTGGGACGGCCCAGGGGCCGTTACTCCCCCCGCCGCAACTCGATAACTTGGTGCAGCGAATCGCACTTTACCCCGATCCGCTGCTGGCTCAGGTCCTGACTGCATCGACGTATTGGGATCAACTTCCGGAGGCTGCGACATGGGCCGACCAGCACAGCTATCTGAAGGGTGACGCTCTCGCGGCTGCGGTTCAGGCGGATCACCTGCAGTGGGATCCGAGCATCCTGGGTCTGCTCCCGTTTCCATCTGTTCTCGACATGATGGCGCGCGACCCGGCGTGGACGGAGCAGCTGGGTGACGCTGTTTTAAATCAGCGTCCTGAGGTCATGGACGCCGTGCAGCGGATGAGGCAGCAGGCACGGAGCTATGGATATCTCGTTCCGAACGGCTACGTGAACGTGGTCGATACTGGCGGCTACATTCAGATCCTGCCGCTGAACCCCGGTCTGATCTACGTGCCATACTACGATCCGTTTGTCGTCTTCGCTCCACCCCGTCCAGGATTCGTTGCCGGAACGGCCATCCACTTTGGGCCGGTCGTGACTATCGGAGCGACGTTTAACTCGTGGGGATGGTGGTTCGGCTCAGGTTTTGTCTGGCCGGCCCACACGATCCTGATCGATCGTCACCCATGGATTCGGGTGTGGGGCACCCGTGTTGGATACGTCCATCCCTATGCGCATCCTTGGGTGCGGCCTGTCGGTCCGCGCGTAGAGATACATCATCCGAGACGCTAACTGAAGTTCTCCGGGCCCGGGCTCATCTCCAGGCCCACTGAGAACAAGACACGAGAAAAAGGAAGGAGGAACAACCCATGAATTTATTGAAGAAACTCTCAATGTTCGTCGTACTGTCTTGCGCTCTTACTTCACTTCCAGCAGGAGCGCAGAAAGTTGAAGCCGACTATGACCACTCCATCGACTTCACACAGTTCCACACCTATTCGTGGGGACACGTGCACTCTTCGGACCCGTTCGTGGAGTCGCGTATCCGCGAGGATGTGAACCGGGTCCTGCAGGCACGCGGATGGCAGGAGGTGTCCACAGGAGGTGACGTCACCTTCACCGCGATCGCTGTCCGCAGAAACAGGGCTGAATATGAAACATTCTACGAAGGTCTGGGACCGAGCTGGCGATGGCACGGATGGGGTGGTATGGCGATGACGACGGTTGAGACCGTTCCAGTAGGTACGCTGGTGTTCGACGTTTATGAGACCGGATCGCATCATCTTTTGTGGCGAGGCATGGCACACGACACACTCAGCGACAATCCCGACAAGAACGCAAAGAAGCTGGAGAAAGCCATTACGAAGATGTTCAACAAATTTCCCGCCAAAGAGAGCTGACGATGTGTCGAAAGCAGCATTTACTCTATTGCCCGGATGCTGACTGTCACATCCGGGCTCCTCGTCGGAAGAGCCGCTTAGCCACAAGAAGGTACGTCGGTAGCAGCAGGATGATCGACGAGAATCCGCCAATTTGCACGTGGCACTCTGTATTTTCCCGATGTCTGCTCAAATATCGAGTACGTGACGTCCTAACGATTCGAGATCGCGCTCGGCATGAGATTGGCGAAGGTATAAGTCCAACTCCTGATAGCGCCGAGAAACATCTTCATCCAGAGCGAGAGGGTGAGGCCCATAGGCCCGCGCTAATCTGCGAATAATTTCTGTACACGTCTGCTCCACAAGATGTCTCACGGTAAGGGCGCGGATAACTGCCTGCTTCCGGTCCTCCGGTGAAGCATCGATCTCCCGGCCCGCTGAGTCCAGATATGATGAGAGCGCCCAGGTAGCCGCATGCATCGCGCCGAGGTGTGCAAGAGTGTGAGCGTCCGTTCGCGACTGTCTTTTCGCATAATCAAGTAATCCCGTCGCGCCTCCGGCCCAACAAGCGGCTGGGCCACAAGCTCCATGCCAGAACCCGGGGCGCTGCAGATACCATCCAGAATCCCCTATGAGTTCCGCGGATGAAACGACCGTGTCATTGAAGGTTGCAGTCGCCGTTTTTGTCTCTCGGAAGGCGTTGGTCTTCCAGTTCGAATCGTCAAATTGAATCGATCGGGCATTACGGCGGAGATCGATATCGACAAGCCGTTGCTCCAGAGCACCAACAGTGACAAGCGCGCGATCGACTAAACCAGCCCCGCTGCAAAACATCTTCCTGCCATTGATCCGAAATGATTCTCCCTGTGGCTCCATCGTTAGTTCCTGCCCGATGCGTTCGGATGCCCAGACCCCATAGATACAGTCTGGCTCGGCTTTAGTTCCATTTTCAGCAAGAATGGCGACCGCGTCCCAATGCGCCTCTGCGAGACGAGCCAGCGAAAGATCTTCACGACCAATCTCAAATAAACGGCGATGGCGCATTGAGGTATCGCCATGACCAGGCAGGGGAAGGTCTTCCTCAAGCAATGATCGAATGGAGGGCAGAAGTTCTTCTCTCAGCATGCGACCGCCTCGTCATGAGCCGAAAGGGCGTCCGCAAATCCAGCCGGCGCACGTCCTATGCGTCTTCCGCTCGTCAACACCTTGATTCGGGCGGTGGAACATCGTCGCGAACATACGCTCCTCAGGCGATTCCATAGATCATGGTCTTCTCCCGTTGCGAGCTCCCTCCAGCCGCCACATCGAAGATATGCGTCGGCACGAATGCCGAAGTTCGCCCCGTGAACATGAGGGTGGGAGCCATCGTCATGAATCAGGTAGCTATCGCGGAAACGCGTTTCGACGCCTGGATCGTGTTCTTCAAAGGAGTCCACATCAATAATGCCGGCAAGGGTGTCGACACCTCGCTGCGCAAGCGCAAGCTGATCCACAAGCCATTTCTTCGGCACACAGCAGTCGGCATCGGTGTTAGCCAGCCAGCAGCGCTGCAGAGGCCCAGAGTATCGTTTCAGCGCAACCCGAGTTGCAATACCTCGCACATGGCCCACAACTCCTGCCTGAGTTGTGATGACGGTGCCGTGGCCCGGCAAGATCCTCTCTGCAATTTCAAGCGTCAGGTCGGTGGAGCTATCACAGGCGACGACGATATCGGATGTGAACGATGGAGGAAGCAGCGAACAGGCAGCGAGCACAGAGTTCAAACAGCGAGGAAGTAACTCCTCCTCGTTGCGAGCAGGAATCAGAACCGCAACGTGCCAAGAGGATCGGTTCATCGGCGCCTCCATCGATCAAGGCGAAAGCCAGCATGTTTCTCAGAGTACTCAAGGGATAGCTCTTCGATACCGAGGAGCACCTCATGAACCCGATCTCCGCTCAGAATGTGGTCGGGTGAAGACCCGAGCCAGTGGGCGGAGAGGAAGGTTCCACCTCCCGGCATATGGCTAAGAAGTTCAGCGGCCAGAGACCGCAATTGCCGGCTCTCGAAGTAATATCCAATCTCGCTAAATACGATGAGATCAAATTCACCAGCCGGAATATCTGCAGGAAGCGCGCCACACTGAATATCGACATTCTGAAGATCGCTACACCGCTGCCTCGCTCGCTCGACAGCAAGTGGGGATATATCGATAGCATCGACTACATCGCATCTCGAAGCCAACTGCTCTGTAAGAACCCCGACGGAGCAGCCCGGCTCGAACCCGTGTCGATAACGGGCGAGAGGCAGGGCTTCGAGAATTGTGCGATACCGTCCCAGCTCATAGTCACTCGATGCGAACTTCCAGGGATCGATGTCGACCTGATACATTCTGTCGAAGAATGTCCGGCTTGTAGTGTCCGCTGTCATATCGAAAGGAAGACCTCCAAAGGACGCCTCGCCGGCCACAGAAGGTAATCGGGCAGTATCGGCTCTCCCGATGGATGCTCCAATTGCGATCGATGGTTCGACAAAGCCTCTTCCTTCGCACGCAGTTGATCGGGATGGAGGGATAACGAACGCAAAGGCAGATCTCGGAGAAGGGCTGGAACTCCGCGATGCCATGTCCAGAAAAAGTAAAACGTCAGGGCAGCCCCCGTGCGCTCCGCCACTTGCACGGCGGCGCGGCCGCACGCTTCGTGATCCGGATGAAAATCGCCCGTCCATGGCGCGAGGATATGTGTCTCTCTCGTCACCAGCGGCAGAAGGCGTTCTACCAGCGCATTTTCATGGAAAGCGATTCCGCTATCCGTGAGTTGGAGTCGCGCGACGTCGTCAGCATTCACACCGAGCCTTTTTAGAGCTGCCATCTGTTCTGCGCGACGCACGGTTCCGAGGTTCGTTTCGCCTCCGTATGCGTTCTCGCCATCAGTAACCGCAACGATCTTCACCGGGAGACCCTTCGCAACCTGCGTGGCGATGAAGCCGCCAACCGCTAGCGTCTCATCGTCGGGATGAGGCACGATCACGAGGGAAGGTTTGTCTGGCGGCTGCCATGATGTGGCTGTGGTCCACACCGACGTCCATTCCGCTTCTGAAGCGAGAGGTACGATCATAGATTCAACTCAACCTGTCAGATGCTGGAAATATCGTGGTCGTTGATAAGTACCGTTGATTCCTGGAGCCAAGCCTCCAGAACGCTGGAGAGTCGTTGCGATTTAAACAACAGCCGGCTCTCCTCATGGTGAGAGAGCCGGCTGCTCTTGGCAATTTGAATAATCGCTTCTAACGCCATGCACCTTTCAGCAGCCATCAATACGTTGTGCGTACCGATGGCTCTCGTTCCCAGACGCGTCCCATTGCGGCTCGAGTCAGGAAAGCGTCGGTCGAAGCACCTTTTTTGCTCGTGATCACACCGTCGTCGGCCACCACACCCGCATTGTCGAGGAGAGGTTGAGCCTCTAATGTTGCGCCGATCACTTTCAGATGGGCGAATGCGTCATGGAGAAAAGAAACTGCCGCAGCCTCCGTCGAAAGCATGGAAGCGCCATCTGCGGAAAGAGCCAGGAAGACACAGTCAAAAAGCACTGACGGACCACCGGCCAACTGAAAGTCGGCCTCAATGAGTGAGCCGTCCTTTGCTCTCGCTCCTCTGATCTTTGGAGCAACGATCTTCAGATCGGCGCCAGCCTTTTTAGCAGCCTTACGCAGGTTGACGACTATGGCAGCGTCGCTTCCATCGGCGACCAAGCATCCGATCAGCTTACCCTCCAAAGACTTCTTTGCCTTCTTGAGAATACTGAGAGCGGGAGATTCGGGAAGATCCTCGCGGGCTGGAACGGTAGTAGGGACCTTCTCAATCTTTCCCTCCATGCCGAGACCATCGGCGACTCGCTGCGCTATTCCCGAATCAACATTTGCCAGTTGACCGACCATGCGGACCTGCACGTCCTTCGCCTCAACTTTGCTCAATTCGAAGATAAATGCGGAAACAATATGGTTCTGCTCCGTCTCGGTTTGCGAAAAGAAAAACTGACGCGCCTGGCTAAAGTGATCTGCAAATAGCTCAGGACGGACTCTGAGCTTATCTCCCTCGATAGGTTCCTTTACAGAATTGAAGCCAGCATGTGGGTCTTCTCTTGCTGTATTCGGCTCGAGCGTGCTGGGTGAATAGGACACACGTCCCGGAAAGGTCTGGAACTGCATATGGCCGTCCCGTTGAAAGTTCATCATCGGGCATTTGGGTGCATTGATCGGAAGCTGGGCGAAGTTCGGACCTCCCAGCCGCGACAGTTGTGTATCGAGATAGGAGAAATTTCGTCCCTGAAGCAAGGGATCGTTCGAGAAATCGATGCCGGGAACCACGTTCTGGGTCATGAATGCGACCTGTTCCGTCTCAGAGAAGTAGTTCGTAGGATTGCGATCGAGGACCATGCGACCAATGACGCGAAGCGGAATCTGCTCTTCGGGAATGAGCTTGGTCGCGTCGAGCACATCAAATTCAAACTTGTTGACGAAGTCTTCGTCGAACAACTGCACGGCAAGCTCCCACTCCGGGAAATTGCCCTCGTTGATCGAGTTCCAGAGATCGCGGCGATGATAGTCAGGATCGCCACCGCTGATCTTGAGTGCCTCGTCCCAGATCACGGATTGAAGGCCGAGCTTCGGTCGCCAGTGGAACTTCACGAACGTCGTCTTACCAGCCGCATTGATCAGACGGAAGGTATGCACGCCAAAGCCCTCCATGTTCCTGAAGGAGCGCGGGATGGCTCGATCTGACATGATCCACATCAGCATATGCGTACTTTCTGGCGTCAGCGAGACGAAGTCCCAGAAGGTGTCATGGGCGGTTTGAGCCTGCGGAAATCCACGATCCGGCTCCTGCTTCGCAGCATGAATGAGATCGGGAAATTTGATCGCATCTTGGATAAAGAAGACCGGGATGTTGTTTCCTACCAGATCCCAGTTTCCCTCCTGCGTATAAAGCTTCACTGCGAATCCGCGAACATCGCGCGCTAGATCAGAGGAGCCAGCATTTCCTGCCACTGTCGAGAAACGAACGAATACCGGGACCTTCTCTCCTATCTTGCTCAAAACGCGTGCCTTCGAAAACTCTTCGAGAGAATCGGTCAGCTCAAAGAATCCATGCGCCGCCGCGCCTCTGGCATGAACGATACGCTCGGGAATCCGTTCATGGTCGAAGTGGTTGATCTTTTCGCGAAGGACGAAGTCTTCGAGAAGTACTGGTCCGGGGCGAGAGGTATTGGACACCTTGAGTGAGTTTTCGTCGTCCGAAATCGGCTGCCCTTGCTGCGTCGTCAACTGGGGATGGGTGCCGCCGCTAAACTGGTGGAATTCGCCACCGTTGCCGGTACGCTCACTGCTTTTTGGGGCTTTAGGAGTTTTTGGAGCTGGTGCCTTCTTCATGGTGATCCCCTTTGAACCGGATAGCTTCAGCGCTCAACAAAGGACAGGGATAGCGTGAGGTCGACTCCGATAAGCATGAGATGCTAAATCGCGATTGAGCGTGTCGTCAAACCTCCTGCGCAGTGCAGGATCGGACCACCGATTCTGTCGCAAAAACGCTGTACACGCTAACGCCGCATAACCACTCACCTACTGCGTACACCTACAACGACGAGACCAATACCGCCGACCAGAGCGATCGTACTGAGGATTGGTGGTATGGGAACTGTCTTCTTCTGCTCGTGGCTGAGCTGAACAGGACCAAGGTCGACATCTTTTTTCTCGTGGGTAAAGGAAAACCCACCCAAGGCAAAACCGACGATTCCAAGAAGAATCAGAATTCCCCCGATAACAGTTGCAGGCTTCATAGTGCCATCCTCGATAGTTCAGAAGGTTAGATGCCCTATTTAGCGAACTCGTCCAAGGTGCGAAAAACAGAGTTCGAGTGATACGTAGATGAACAGGTATAAGGCACAACCCGGGGTGTAACGACACCCTCTAATGCATGCAAGAGGTATCTATGTCAGATCAAAACTCAAACGTCAAAACCGTCGTCGAGGTTCTCCACGATGGCCACAAAGGATTTGCCGATATCGGCGAACATCTGAAGGATGCCAACCTCAAAGCCTATTTCCTTAAGGAATCGAAGACACGCGAGTCGTTCGCCCGTGAACTCGAGCTTGCTGCTGGGTTCGACTCCGACGTCGGCGGCACCGCATCTGGCGCGATCCATCGCACGTGGGGAGATCTCAAGGCGCACCTCGGCGGTGGAGATCATACCCTGCTCGAAACTGCGGAACAGGGTGAGGATGCTGCCAAGAAAGCCTATCGCGAGGCTCTTGAAGACACCTCTGTTCCCGTGACGGTTCGTGAGATTCTCCAGAAACAGAAGGGTCACATCGGCAGCTCACATGATCAAGTGAAGGCCTTTCGGGACAGCACGAAATAGGGATCGGAGAATGGACAAAGAAACGGGCCACATGTGGCCCGTTTCTTATTTTCAGGGCTCTTCGCAATCTGGTTCGAACAACCGAATCGTCATCACCGTAACCGCAACATCACAACCCTGCAATTATCTAAGCAATCCCGTCCGATCGAAAAAATTGAACTTCTCAATTTAATTTCGAAGCTTTGCCAGAAGATCGGCCGGATGAACAGGTTTTGAGAGCAAATCGAAGTCATACCCCTCTGCACGTGCTTTTTCCAAAAGGTCGGCCGTTGCTGCCTGCCCGGAGAAGAGCAACACCTTGCAATCAGGTTGGGCTTTGCGGAAGTGAATTGCCAAATCTACGCCGGTCATACCCGGCATCATGACATCACTAATAAGAAGATCAGGGGCGAACTCGGCGCGGGCAGCAATAGCTTGCTCCGGATGATCGAAGGACATTGCCTGGAAACCTGCTTGATTCAGGATAATGGTGAGTGTCTGAGCGATCACTGCTTCATCATCTACGACGAAGACCACACGATTTGTATTAGGCATTTGGTCTCCTTGGGTTCAGAATACTCCGCTAGTCGCTGCATATCAGTCGCGGTCAGGAACAGGCGCGTTCATGATGGTTCACATTTCCTGTACAACTATCAGATGGCCAATGCTGCCGTTTCTATCAGACCCGCCGACCGAGCGAAAGTTCTTGTGGCAAATCGTCAGGCGAAGATGGCCCAGTCGGCCCACGCTTACGTTCGAGGGAATACTCTTCACTTCTACGAATGGCTGAAGAAACATTCGGCTCGTAGCATTCCCGAAGGACCGCCCGTCTGGATCTGCGGGGACTGCCATGTCGGAAATATTGGGCCTCTGGCCGACTCAGAGGGAAAAATCGAGATCCAGATTCGTGATCTGGACCAAACTGTAGTGGGTAACCCTGCCCATGATCTTGTCCGGCTGGCCCTTTCTCTGGCGACGGCCGCGCGTGGCTCGGACCTACCTGGTGTCACGGTCGTCAAAATGATGGAGCAGATGATCGATGGATATGAGTCAGCGCTTACTGCTCCCAGAACTAAGGTGAAAGTAAACGGCGATGATCTTGCACCGATTCAGGCTGTTCTGGATCAATCGCGTCGCCGGCGCTGGCATCATCTTGCGGAGGAACGAATCGAAGACGTAGAACCTCAGATTCCTCTCGGCAGGCGCTTCTGGGCCCTGGACAAGAAGGAGCACGCGGGCATCGAGGCGCTCTTTCGGGATGAAGCCGTCGCGGCTAAAATCCTGGGATTCAAGGGGCACGAAAAAGACACGAAGATTTCCGTTGTGGATGCGGCTTATTGGATGAAGGGATGTAGTTCGTTAGGCCGCCTCCGGTATGCTGTCCTGCTGGGGATCGGCAAGAAGAGCGATCGAAGCTACTGTCTCATCGACCTGAAAGAGGCAGCCGCTGCCGCTGCACCTCAAGCAAAGATGACGATTCGCAATAATGCCCAACGAGTCGTGACTGGAGCCTGTCACCTCTCCCCCAACCTTGGCGAGCGGATGTTGGCCGTTACACTCCTGGGCAAAGACCTGGTCATGCGGGAGCTTATGCCTCAGGACCTGAAATTCGATCTGGATCGCCTGACGCAGGAGCAAGCCGTGGCTGCAGCTCGTTACCTTGCCGGAATAGTCGGCAAAGCTCACGGGAGGCAGATGGACACCAAAACAAGGGCATCCTGGCTTTCCAAGTTAAGGAAACAGCACTCTAAAAGCCTTGATGCCCCAAGCTGGCTCTGGTCGAGCGTCATCGCACTCATCGCGGATCATGAGACGGCCTACCTCGAACACTGCCGGCACTACGCATCCGGCGTTTAAGTACTCGGGTGATTCCAGGAATCCACTTTTGGGAGACATCCTTCTTCGTTTCGCAGGCGTGAGCCATGCCATTTGCATCCTTCTAAGTACAAGGAGAACGACTTTATGGCACTCAAAGATGTCTTGATCGATGAACTTCGCGACATGTATAGCGCGGAAAACCAACTGGTAAAAGCCCTGCCGAAGCTCGCGAGGGGTGCTGTCAATCCCAAACTGAAGCAGCTATTTTCCGCGCACCTTGAAGAGACGAAGGGCCAGGTGGAACGGCTCAAGAAAGTCTTTCTTGAGCTTGGGGAGAAACCTACCGGACAGCACTGCAACGGAATGGAAGGCGTAATCGAAGAGGGGAAAGACGCTCTGGAGAAGGAGGAAGAGGGCGCGTCTTTTGATTCCGGCCTCATCGGTGCGGCATTGCGGACCGAACACTATGAGATTGCTGGTTACGAGGCGTGCATCTCGATGGCGACAACATTGGGACTATCCAAAGTCGTCCGACTCCTGAATTCCAATCTAAAAGAAGAGCTGAATGTGGCGAAGAAGATCACGGCTGCGAGTGTTCCAATCATGAAGCAGAGCGTGCGCGAACCAGAGGAACCGAAGAAGCCAAAGACCGGCAAAGAACAGTACTCCGCGAAGAAGAGCAAAGAGGACGAGGCGAAGGCTGCTCCCGATCTCAACACATCTGGTGGCGCGGCTTAATCGGATCGCTTTGAACCCCGCTTCGGCGGGGTTTTCGCTTTAAACTTGCGAATAAAAGAGTCATACGTGTCGTCCGACGAAAAGTTCTGCGGTTCGCGCATGGACAACTCTTTGCGAACCAGCTCGGCAGTACGTAGGTCGATCTTCTTGCGCCGAGCTATCCCTTCATTTTCTTTTGCAAGGTCTTCACCGCCGAGATTTATTCGGGCAAGATACTGCATCTTTGCAATCTCCTGGCGAATACTTCTCGACGCTCTGACTGAAGGTGGCACGATTTCGCATCGGTTGAGAAAGCGCGACTAGCCTGTGCAGTTGCTCGTTGCAGACAATGGACACACGGTATGGTGCCTGATCACGTGAGCACGTGTTTTTTAACTATTCTTTACGACGGAAGAAAAATAGAGGGACCGGTCGGATCTTGCCCTCTCGAAGAAATTATTGAGCGCTACACCGGGACCGTCGCCGCTCGAAGCAGCAGCGCCCTTCCTAAGAGAGATGGAACGATCTTCCGAATTATCCTCCCTATGAAGCGGCCGGCAGATCAGAGCCAAGCTCTGATTTTTGTACGGTCTAAGGTAGTCGCTCAGGTCGGAATTCTCCATCGACCTAAGCTCTTCCTCTAAGACAGCGCTGCCGACAAATACGGTGCAGTTTTACTGACGGCGACTCCAGCAACCTCGTCGGGTCTCCCGGCTGCGACGACCACGCCACCCTCATCACCCGCCCCGGGCCCGATATCGATTACCCAGTCGCTCCGGGCGATCACATGCATGTCATGTTCAATCACAACAACCGTGTTGCCGGACTCCACCAGACCGTCCAACTGTTTCATGAGCCGTTCTACATCGGAAGGGTGAAGTCCAGTGGTTGGCTCGTCCAAAACATACAGGGCATCTCCACGCTGCATCCGTTGAAGTTCCGTGGCCAGCTTGATGCGTTGTGCCTCGCCGCCGGAAAGCTCCGTCGCAGGCTGGCCCAGGCGAAGATAGCCCAGGCCTACTTCTCGGAGCACATTGATAGCTCTGAAGACCTGCGGCTCCTCGGCAAAGAAGTCTGCTGCCACATCGACTGTCATGGCGAGAACGTCAGCAATACTCTTGTCCCGATATTTAATCTCGAGGGTCTTCGCATTGAACCGGCTGCCATGGCACGTTGGGCAAGGAGCATAGACACTGGGCAAAAAAAGCAGCTCGACGCACACGAAACCTTCCCCCAGACAGGTTTCACATCTTCCCTTGGTTACATTGAAGGAAAAACGTCCCGCATCATAATGCCGGGCTTTGGCAGCTCTCGTAGCCGCAAATAGCTTCCGAACATGATCGAACAGTCCGGTGTATGTTGCCATGTTGGAACGTGGAGTTCTACCTATGGGCTTCTGATCAACTACAACCAAACGACGGATATGCTCCATGCCGCTGGTAATTTCGCCTCCCGTGGTCACAATCGCCGACTGTTCCAGGTCGTCCGCGTCGGACTCTTCATCTGCGAGCGTTTGCCCCAACCGCTTTGCCACAAGTTCAACCAGGACCTGACTTACTAGGCTCGATTTGCCGGAGCCCGAGACCCCAGTGACTGAAGTGAATACGCCAAGCGGAAACGAAACATCGAGGTGTTGTAAGTTATTCCGTGTCACGCCACGGAGATGGAGCCAGCTCTTCGGACTCCGCGGCGTTCGTATAGGTAGGGCTGACTCGCGAAAGAGATGACGCCGAGTCTCCGATGCCTTGACTGTGCGGAGACCTTCCGGCAGCCCGCTGTAAAGAACTTCACCGCCCTTCTCACCGGCGTTTGGTCCCACATCGACCAACCAATCCGCGCGGCGGATCACATCCAACTCATGTTCCACCACGAAGAGAGAATTCCCCGCTCTCTTTAAAGAATCGAGCGCATTGAGTAGCGCTTCTGTATCGGCAGGATGAAGACCCGCCGAAGGCTCATCCAACACATAGACGACGCCAAAGAGATTGGAGTGTAGCTGGGTTCCCAGCCTCAGTCGCTGCATCTCGCCGGGAGATAAGGTGGGAGTGCTTCGTTCGAGTGATAAGTATCCAAGACCGAGATCTAATAAAACTTCCAGTCTGGCCACCAAATCCGTAGCGATGTGTTGGGTCACCAGAGTCTTTTCCGGATGGTCCCCTCGTGCTCCGCCGCCATCCGTTACGTACGGTGCCAAAAGCGATCTCAGGCGTTTGAGGGGAAGGGTAGAGATATCGGCTATGTCGTAACCTGCGAATTTGACCGATAGCGACTCTGGTTTGAGTCTCTTACCATGGCATACCGGACAACCGGTACTCAACATGAACTGAGACACTCGTTTTTTCATCAAGGGACTGTTCGTGTTTGCGAAGGTTTGCAATACATATTTTTTCGCACCCGTGAAGGTCCCCTGATAGCTAGGCTCTAACTTCTGACGCAAGGCCTTTCGTGTTTCTGCTGGTGTAAATCCTGCATAGACCGGCACCGTCGGTTGCTCGTCAGTGAACAGTATCCAATCTCGATCCTTCTTCGGCAGATCGCGCCAGGGTTTATCCACGTCGTAACCGAGCGTCACGAGAATGTCTCGCAGATTCTGACCTTGCCATGCGGTCGGCCACGCGGCCACGGCACGCTCGCGAATCGTCAGCGAGTCATCGGGGACCATCGATTTCTCGGTCACCTCATAGATCCGCCCCAGCCCATGACACTTAGGGCAGGCTCCCTCCGCCGTGTTCTGAGAAAAGGATTCGGCATACAGCAGAGGTTGACCTTTTGGGTAGTCACCCGCACGGGAGTAAAGCATTCGCAGAAGATTGGAAAGGGTAGTAACGCTGCCGACGGAGGATCGAGTCGTTGGCGAACCCCTTTGTTGCTGCAACGCCACCGCCGGAGGCAAACCATCGATGGAATCCACTTCCGGCACCGTCAGTTGATGAAAAAGCCGCCGGGCGTACGGAGACACCGACTCGAGATACCGTCGTTGAGCTTCGGCATAGAGTGTTCCAAAGGCCAGAGAGGATTTGCCGGATCCGGAGACCCCTGTGAAGACGACCAGCGCATCTCGGGGGAGGTCCACGTCAATGTTCTTGAGGTTATGCTCACGCGCACCTCGTACCCGAACCATGCTGTCATTTGGTGGGATGCGGGCCTTTTCATTGCTCTCCTTCACGAGCTATACCTCCGGGGAGTGGTCAGATGCATGCACTGGGCTAAGCCTTTTTCTGCTTGGATGCTTCCGCAATGGTTCACCGGCTGCTCTTTACATCAGGGAGCAATAGGATAGCGGTTAAGCGCTCTAGTGACCAGCGGATGAACGGACAAGCGGAATCTAGCCATTGTTGCCAGTAAGCAAATGAACTTTGACTATGAATCCACCGAGATTACCCATGCTTGTAACTTTAGCAACGTCGTCCATGATTGCTCACATTGCTGTACATCTATCAGATGGCAAAAGCCGCTGCTTCCATCAAACCGGTGACCGAACGCATATTCTGACCTCAAATCGTGAGACGAAAGCTCAGTCTGCCGACGCTCATGGTTTCCTCCTGAATTACAGTGTGTGCCTAGATGAGATGGGTTTACGGATTTCAACTGTTGTACATGGTGAAATCGCCGCCTCTTTTTAGTTAGTAGGAATTACCTATTACTCCGGTATCCAGGGAGAAACTTACGTCTTGATCGCGCCAAACTCCAATCGGCCGATTTGCATCGTACTGTTGAGACCATGATCGTGCCTTCTTATCGACAGAAAGATGCTATTGGAGTGAACAGCCTTGCAGCCCGGACCCGACAAGCCACAGCCCGATCTGCCAGCGAAGGTCGGCGAATCAGTTATTGATACTCGACTGCATTTCGCTGCTTTGGTGAATTCCTCAAACGATCCCATCATCAGCAAAGATCTATCTGGGAACATTCTCAGTTGGAACCGTGCTGCGGCTCGGGTATTCGGCTACGCGGAGAGGGAGATAGTGGGCCAATCGATTTTGCATCTGGTCCATCCCGACTTCCAGCATGAAGAGAGTGAGTTCCAGCGAAAACTGAGAGCCGAGGAACCGATCGATCCATACGAAACCACATGGGTTCGGAAAGGCGGAGGAAACATCCCGGTCTCTATAACCGTCTACTCTGTAAGAGACGAGACCGGCCACGTGGTTGGTGCGTCGAAGATCGTCTGCGATCTTTCCGAGCGGAAACAAACTGATGAGAGCCGTTTCAGGCTCGCAGCCATCGTCGATTCCGCGGACGACGCCATCATCAGTAAAGATCTGAACGGTATTATCACCAGTTGGAATGAAGGGGCGCAACGGATGTTCGGCTTTACGGCGGAGGATATGGTTAGTCAATCCATTCTGCGCCTCATTCCAGAGCGTTTGCAGTATGAAGAGGACGAGATACTGCGAAAGCTCAGGGCTGGGCAGCGCATCGACCATTATGAGACGACTCGCAGAAAGAAAAATGGAGAAGATATCGATGTATCGGTCACGATCTCTCCTATTAGAGATGGATCGGGCAGAGTCATCGGCGCTTCAAAGATCGCTCGCGATATCTCAGATCGCAAGCGAATGGAGCGCATGCTGATCCAGTCGGAGAAGCTGGCCGCTACAGGTCGTATGGCCGCGACGATTGCTCATGAGATTAATAACCCATTGGAATCGGTAATGAACCTCATCTATCTGGCGCGCCATCATAGTGCAGAGTCAGGAAAGGCTCATCAATATCTGCTCACCGCCGAAGAGGAGCTGGAGCGTGTCTCTCACATAGCTCGCCAGACGTTGGGCTATTACAAAGATACCGGTTCACCGGCAGAGGTATTCCTTCACCAACTCATCGAAAACGTACTAGCAGTCTACAACTCCAGGGTGACCGCTCTCGGTATTGCGGTGGATCTACAGTTCAATGATCTGCAGAAGATTATGGTGAGCAGGGGCGAAATGCTCCAGGTCTTCTCGAATATCATCGCGAATGCCATTGACGCCATGCGCCATGGCGGATCTTTGAAGGTCTCAACTCGCAAACTCGCGGGGGCTACAGGAGATGGAATTCAGACCGTAATTCGAGATGGTGGAACTGGAATCAAACAGGAGCATCTGGAAAGAATCTTCGAACCCTTTTTCACGACGAAAGGGGATTTAGGAACCGGCATAGGACTTTGGGTCGCCCGGCAGCTTGTAGAAAGACGTGGTGGTCAAATCTCAGTCGCGAGCAGTACTGAACAGGGACGCAGTGGCACCACAATCACGATCTTTCTTCCCTTTGCCACTCCCTCCTCGCGTCTTAGCTCCGAGCAGGGATAAACTTGTTCCATCTGGGTTTCCAATTATGTTCGAAATATCCTCAGTCGCCATTTACGTAGCAGATGATTTTTTTCAAAACCAATTGACATCGTTGGCCGACGGAATGGATTCGAAGGAGCCGCAACGAAGCCTGCCCAAAATCCTGGTAGTCGATGATGAACGGCGTATTGCCGATACGCTAGGAGAAATTCTCGAATTGGCGGGATTCCATGTCGCGATCGCCTACGACGGGTGGGAAGCTTTGGAGCGTGCCGCCCGGTTCCACCCGGATTATCTACTCTCCGATGTGCTCATGCCGCAAATGAACGGGGTTGAGTTGGCGATCGCCATCCGGAAGACCTACCCATCCGCGAAAATCCTTCTCTTTTCAGGCCAGGCAGGTATTTCGGAGATATTGCTGGATGGCCAGAAGCAGGGCTTCGAATTTGAATTGGTCGCGAAGCCCATTCATCCCAGTAAACTGATAGAGCTGCTCAAAGCTGAGTGATTCGTTGTCGAGGTCTCTAAAAACCTCGCCAGCTCCACATTAAGCCTTCGTTTTTCCCGTTGTCATGCGCTTTGCCCGGCAGGCACAGCCTGGACCTTGACTGCGGAGGTTGGGAGTAGGTTTTCCAGCTTAATGTCGCGCGTTGCCGCGAATCTCGCTGTAGGAAAAGCTGTGGGATAGTGTTCGCGCACCCAGTCCATCATCTCTTCACGAACGAGGCATTGGAGATCAAACGCTTTGCTTGAATCAGGTGATCCCATCAGGCAGCGTATCTCCATACTGCGATCGGTTAGGTTTGTTACCTGAAGTCCTACTACTGTGCCATCCCACTGGGGAGCTGCTTTCACGATCACTTCCAACTGTTTGCGTAGTTCCTTTACGGGCACCTCATAGTCGAGGTAAAGAAAGGACGTAGTCAAAATGTTTGCGCTCTGTCTCGTCCAGTTCGCAAAAGGGTTTTCGATGAACCAGCTTAACGGGACGATCAAACGCCGCAGATCCCAGATCTTCAGCACCACATAGGACGAAGTGATCTCCTCTACGCGCGCCCATTCGCCTGAGACAACCACGACATCGTCGATGCGTATCGGCTCGGTCAGTGCAATCTGCAGCCCCGCCAGAAAGTTTGAGGCGGTGCTCTTGGCTGCTGTCGCGAGGACCAGGGATGCGATTCCCGCAGAGGCCAGCAGGCCCGATCCGTAGTGCCATAGTCGTGGATCATCAAAGCTCCACAACAACGCACCGGCCGTCAGAACCACAACGAACGCAATCGCGATTCGCCGGAAGAGTTGAAATTGCGTATGTACCCGCCGCGCCCGGATATTATCGGCGACGGTTACGTCGTATCTGCGCAGCAAAACGTCCTGAGCGACATACACGCACCCGATAAAGAACCATCCCAGCGCGCCCACCACGATCATAAAGACGATATGCTGAGCTTTATGCTCCATGCCAGCTGGCAGGTCAGGCACGAACGGTAATGCGATAAGAACACAGGTCAGTAGAAAAATGGCCCGAGCGGGACTACCCAGATGCTTCTGTAAACCCCAGCCAATCTTCTGCTCCGTTATAGTTTTTCGGCGGATTAGCCGGAAGAGAAGGAAATGAAGCGCATTCGCTAAAAATAAAGCGGCGCAAAATAAGAAGATTACAAAGAACCACCGATGCTGCGTATACATCGCCGAAATCACGCCCATAGCAAACTCCTCCTCGGAAGGCTGACGAATCTCTGACCTTAGACGCGTTCTATGGCTTCCTGTTCTGCCTGCTTGTCACTCAGACCATTACGTTGCGAAGCGTTGGAGGCGCTGCGCTCGTGTTTGGCAGGGTGACGCTATCGTCTGTCAGAAGCAGGATTACCTAGACCTCTTCGAGTGCCAGGTCGTCCGCTGGCGATGCTGCCAGCGCTGCCCAATCCAGTTCTTCTTGCAGTGCCTGGAAGACGTCTTCCTCGATCTCGCCTTTGTCTCTCATATCGATCAGGCGCTCACGCTGTGCGTCCACGACACTGCGTCGAAGCTTGTCTATGCCTGAACTCTGGACAGAAAAGTCCAGCCTGCCAACTTGCTTCAGAGCGCTATCCAGTTCTCTGCGGATACTTGTCGCGGCTGCCTCTGTTCTGTTCCCCAACGAATCCAAACCTACACGCAGGAGCTGCTCTCGGACTTGCTCCGTTTCATTTTTCAAGGAGCCGTCTTGTTCAATGTGAAGTAGCTTTACCAGGGGGCCAATGGTGAACCCCTGCACAACCAGCGTTCCGAGGACAACCGAAAAAGCCGCGAAGACGATGAGGCTGCGTCCTGGAAAGTTGGGAGGTAGCGCGGAGGCTGTGGCGATCGTGAGGATACCGCGGATCCCACACCATGAGGTGAGAAAGCTCACCTTCGCAGGTGGGAATGGCATATCGCTGCTGGCCATCGCTCGTTCCACGCTGGCGCGGTAAAGAAATATCCAGGCGAAGCGCACGGTCACGGTTGTGAGAAACACGGCGCTACCGAAGTAAATCGCGGATTTGAAGCTGATTCCGGCAAGATGCTCAGAGATGTCGAGCACCTGCATCCCAAGAAGGAGAAAGGCAAGTGTACTCAAAATAAAGGTAAGCGAACCCCAGAGTGCGGTGGAATGCACCCGGTCACGCGGAGATTCCTGACTCGGAGCATCCCCGGCAATCGTCATCGCCAGCACTACTACAGAGAGAATGGGTGAGACATGCAGCTTTTCGCCGAGAATCCAGGCCCCAAAGGTGACGGAGATCTCCGCAATGGACGCAGATAAGCTTCCCGCTGTCCATCGGGCGACGACGAGAAATAACTTGCCGAGAACAAAACCGACAAGCGCTCCACCCGGTATCGCCAGGGAGAGTGGGCCGAGGGTATGCCATATCGACGATGTGCCATGTAAAGCCATCGTTTGCGCTGTACCGAACAGCAGGAGCGCTGTAGCGTCATTCAACAGGCTCTCGCCCTCAAGAATCAGCAGCGTTCGCCTCGGCAGTGAAAATCTGTTTAGCACCGCGCTTACGGCTGAGGCGTCTGGCGGAGAGACGATTGCACCAAGCGTAAAGGCAGCAGCCCAGTCCAGACCGCCCATGAAGTGGCCAACAGTTCCGACCGCAAGCATCGTGATAATGACTGCTGCTCCCGCCAGAAGCAATAAAGGGAGCCAATGCTTTCTTAGCTCCCTGGGAGTCGTGTCATAGGCCGCATCGAATAGTGCTGGCGTGACAAAAATCGCGAGTGCGAGATCCGGTTCAAGAACAATCGTCGGCATAAACGGCATAGCCGCGACTGCTATACCTGCCAACGCCAATAGAGATGGATACGGCAGGCTGAAGCGCCTGGAGATCTGTAGTAAGATCACTGCCACAACCATCAGAACTAAAATGCCTTCAAAGAGCTCCACGCGTCCCCCTTTCTTCGATCATTCTCAGCTTCTTTCCAAGTGAGATAAGCGCAATGCAGTTCAACAGCGGCCCCACTCGTCTTGCAAGTCCCGAGGTGGGTTTCTTTAGAGATGCACCTGCTCGAGATCATGGATGAGCTAAGACTGCGGAAACAGGCCAAGTCATTCACTCAGCCGTGTTAGAACGTCTCTAATCCCCTAGTGGCAGAATCTGCCGATCCCAGACTTCATTGGATTGAGGAGTAGGCCAGAAAGCGGGATGTGGGTGATACAGAACCTGATCGTCTTCACGATGCGCCATCCTCTTATCTTCAAACTCCCGATCAAGCCAGATAGTGAAGACGGACCCAGATAAGGCGGCGCCGGTCATCAATCGAAGCGCTTGAACGTCCATATTGATCTCGGTGGCAAGACAGGGCTGCTCGCTCTCCAATGATCGGCAAGGAGCCATCGGATAGGCAACTTTGGTGGCTGGATGGAGAACTGCCCACGTTCGTCAAGATGGAAGAGGCAGCGTATGGAAGGGTGCCGATTTGGACGATGGTTCTCAAGCCCAGCATGGCCATCAGAACTTATCTGAAATTCAATAGAGTTTAAGATTCAGTCAGAAAAGAGCGATTAACATCATGCAGTGTCTCGCCAACAGTCCCGGCGACTTTGCCAACGGTATATTTCACGGCACCCGCAACCTGATCTACCATGCCCTCACCGACAAGTGCATCATTACCGGCGATTTGCCCGATCCCTCTTTTTAGCTTGCCCGTTCCGTATCTGACCGCCCCGGAAAATCGTTGCTGGCGTCCCCAAAGCCTGGTTCTACCTGCAGCTGCTTTCATACCGTCACGCACATCCGGGCGCCGCGCAAATAAAATATATGCACTGACTCCAATACCTAGCCCTGCAAATATCCATCCGCAAGATTTCATGGGATACCGCTCTCCTATGTGTGACACCGTGACGTAGTCCGGTTCTTACCTGCGATAAGGGCGGTGATGTCTGTAATGGCGGTGGTGATAGTGATGGGGGCGAGGGTGCTGCACTACCACGATCTGCGCTTGGGCCGCGGTAGTTGTCAAAACCGGTGCTGCACAGCTGAAAAGAACCCATCCCAACAAAATCTTCTTCATAGCACCTATTGATGCTTTCCGTCCTCAGGAGGCAATCTCAATTTATATTTTTTTATCGGAAAAGCCGAACGCTTCTTGAGTCGTGAGCACGTTTATCACCCCGATAGGGGAGTCTCGACCGAGAATCTGCTGTTGAGGAAGCTACCCGACGCTGCGACGACGGAGGCAATTCATCGCGAACCCGGCACAACTGCAGGTTCCATCAAACGGATAGCAGAAGGCTCACGCATGATTGGTTGATAGTCCAAATACAAATGGTAATTGCCATCTTCCTCCAATTCGACATCAAAGGAATTGAAGGCACTGCAAAGGATGGACTCGTGAATAAATATCTAGCCGCCGCTCTTTTTCTTGCTCTGTCTGGAGTCATTTTTGCCCAGGAGGACAGCGTGGGCAAACTTGATCACCGGATTAACTCCGCACACGAGGTTCTCCACGCATTGATGGACACCCCCGACAAAGGGATCCCGCTCGACATAGCTGCTAAAGCGCAATGCGTTGCCGTCGTGCCGAGCTTCAAGAAAGGTGCCTTCGTTGTAGGCGCCGAATACGGACAGGGCATTGCTACCTGCCGCACAGTTCATGGCTGGAGTGCCCCAGTTTTCATTCAGATGGAAGGCGCCAGCTTCGGCTTCCAAATTGGCGGTCAGTCGACTGACCTTGTTCTCGTAGGGGTATCCCGTCGCAGCCTGGACGATCTACTTAAGGATAAGGTCAAGCTCGGGGGCGATGCCGCTGTAGCTGCGGGTCCGCTTGGTCGCAATTCCCAAGCCTCTACTACTGAACTTGCCAATGCTGAGTTTTTCGCTTACTCGCGTAGTAAAGGACTATTCGCCGGAATCGATCTTAACGGGGACATAGTCCACCAAAATACTGCGGATACAAACTCGTTCTACGGTAAAGATATCCCCTACAAGGTGATTCTGAGCGGTGGGGTTCCGACGCCCCCAAGCGCTATTCACTTTGTTAGAACCGTCAATCAACTCTTCAGGCATGGCAGAACTCGGAAATCGAAGTAGCGCATTGTTCCCGGGAGCAACATGCCTTTTTACAGTGAAAATGACTCTTTCGTATTTCGCAATCGGCTATATGTGGACGAGTCGATCCGCAAATGAGCCAGGTACCAGCCCTTCTATAGTCGTTGAACTCGTCCCGCTTCCGGGCATAGCGGGAGCATGCAACGCCTGCATATGCAAGCTAGTCCGAGCAATGATGAAGGCCTAAAGTGCATCCAATCTTTCTGACAGAGGAATGATGAGGGCCTCATTGAGTACCTTAGGAATGCATAGAGAGGGTAGGGCTAAAGTTCCGGCTCCGAGCGATTGGCTCCGCGGAGTGGCGGCATGCGCTCTTCTGCCGTTCGTCTGTCTTTTGGCAGGCGCGCAGCAACAGAAAGAGGCTCCTCCTGAACCTGCTGCAAGTCAGGCGCCGAAGACGGCTCCGGCAACTGCGGCGATTCTCTCGTCCTATGAAGGCCAGAAGGTTACCGGCATCCAGATCGCCGGCCAGCCGGATGCGAAGACGAGCGACTACGCGTCCCTCTTTGTGCAACATGAGGGCGAGCCGTTCTCAGTGCAGAAGGTGCAGCAGACGATCGCAGCGCTCAAAGCTACCGGAAAATTCAAGGAGATACAGCTTCAGGTCGACCCGGAGGCACAGGGTGTCCGGGTTTTATTGGTGCTGGAGCCTGCAGTTTACTTTGGAGTGTTCGAGTTCCCAGGGGCAGACCGGATTGCATATTCACGCCTCATCCAGATATCCAACTTTCCTCCTCAGGCACCCTACAATGAGGATGACATCGCTGTCGACCGGGATAACCTATTGAATTTCTTCCGCCAGGAGGGATTCTTCCAGGCCACGGTGACACCCGAGGTCCAGATGGACAATGCACATGGGCTGGCCAATGTATTCTTCCGCACCGATCTGAAGAAGCGGGCAAAGTTCGGGCAGGTGGATATCGCCGGTATCCCTCCGGCGGAGGCGGCCAACCTCGATCACAGTCTGAAGACGATCGTAGCGCGCGCACGAGGATCGGCGATACGTCCAGGTAAGACCTACCATCGCGGAACACTGAATAAGGCGACGACCTCTCTTCAAAACAAGCTCATCAAACAGGACCGGCTTTCGGCCCGCGTCCAGCTCCAGGGCGCAGAGTACAACGCGGAGACCAACCGTGCGGATATTCACTTCGACGTGCACGAAGGCCCACTGATCGGGGTGAGCGTCGAAGGCGCGCATCTATGGAGCTGGACGAAGAAGTCGTTGCTACCCATGTATCAGGGGGTCGGCGTCGACTCGGAGTCGGTTCAGGAAGGCCAGCAGGCACTCGTCTCTTACTTTCAGGCCAAGGGCTACTTCGATGTGGCGGTTACTTCCCAATTCAGCCGAAAACCGAACGGCGGTGGAATTACCATCCTGTATAAGATCGAGAAGAAGGACAAGCACAAAGTCACCTCCGTCAACCTCGCCGGGAACACGACATTGCCGAATCAAAATCTCGTGCCCCACGTGACTGTGACGAAGGCGCACCTCTTCTCCCATGGCAATTACAGCGAAAAACTGGTGCGCGGCAGCGTGAAAAACCTTGAGGATGTGTACAAGTCCGAGGGGTTTAGCAGCGTGAAGGTGGTTCCAGCGGTGACTCGGCAGGCGGGCAATATCAACGTCGCCTTCCATGTCACGGAGGGGCCGCGTGACATCGTCAATGCTCTCCGTATCGAGGGAGCGGACACGTTCCCCGAAGCACAATTCGCTCCGGATGGCTTGAAACTGGCTCCCGGTAGGCCCTACTCGCAACGCTTCGTAGAAGCCGACCGGGCAAACATTGTGGCGCATTATCTTCAGGCAGGATATCTGACCTCGAGTTTTCGTCAGACCGCTACCGTTGTCTCGAAGACGGACCCTCACCACATCGACGTGGTTTATCACATCTATGAGGGGCCACGGGTGTTCACCGGGGATGTAGTGACTCTGGGACGCATCCATACTCAGCAGCGACTGATCGATCGCGATGTCGATCCCTATATCCGATCGGCCCAGCCACTTACCGAAGGCCATCTGTTGACGGCCGAAAGCCAGCTTTATGACCACAGCGGAGTCTTTGACTGGGCCGAGATCGATCCGCGCCGCCAGATCACGACCCAGACCAAGGAAGATGTTCTGGTCAAGGTGCACGAGGGCAAGAAGAACCAGATCACCTATGGGTTTGGCTTTGAACTTATCAATCGCGGCGGCAGCATCCCAAGCGGCACGGTCGCCCTTCCGAATCTTCCTCCCATCGGTCTCCCCTCCTCCTATCGAACGAACCAGAAGACGTTCTACGGGCCACGAGGAACTTTTCAGTACACCCGAAACAACTTCCTCGGCAAAGGAGAATCCCTCTCGTTCACCGCCTTCGGCGGACGCCTCGATCAACGTCTGGCCGCGTATTACATTAATCCTAACCTGCGCTGGTCTCTCTGGAAGGCGACGCTGTCTGTCTCCGGCGAGCGTGATGAGGAGAACCCGATCTTCTCCTCGCAGCAGGAGCTCGGAAGCTACCAGATACAGCGCACGCTGGACAAAAAGAAGGCAAACACCTTATTTCTGCGCTACAGCTATAGCCATACCAAATTAACGCGAGTGGAACTGGACGCCCTGGTCCCTCTAGAGGATCGCAATGTGCGACTGTCGACGCTGGCGGCCAACTTCACCCATGACACTCGAGATAACCCTCTTGATGAACATAAAGGTATGCTCGACAGCATCGAATTCGACTACAACGCGTCCAAGCTCGGGTCCAGTGTCGACTTCGCCAAACTCACCACCCAGGCAGCCTACTACATGCCGGTCCTGCACCATCAGAACCTGATCTGGGCAAATAGTATACGCATCGGTCTGGCGCAGCCGCTGACAGGCAGCCGCGTTCCGCTGAGTGAGAAGTTTTTTACCGGCGGCGGTAATACGTTGCGCGGATTTCCGCTCGATAGCGCAGGGCCTCAGCAGCCGGTTTGCATCGGCGAATCGGGAAACAGTGTGGACTGCGGTTCTAACCCGAATGCCCCTCGTATCAATGTACCTACCGGCGGCAATGAGCTACTGCTGATTAACTCCGAGCTGCGCTTTCCGATCGGAATCAAAAAGGGCCTGGGCATGGCCGCCTTCTACGACGGCGGCAATGTTTTCTCGACGGTAGGATTTCACAACTTCACGTCACTGTATTCGAACAACATAGGCATTGGAGTGCGGTATGCCACGCCAGTTGGTCCTGTGCGTATCGATCTGGGGCGCAATTTGAATCCCGTGCCGGGTATCAATGCGACACAATACTTCATCAGTATCGGCCAGGCATTCTAAGCGGAGGTTGTCTGTGTTCACTGACGCTATATCAGAATCGGATCCTCAACCCGGACCGCAGCGACGCAAGCACCCGCTGATGCGCATTGGGGCATGGTTGGCGGGCACAGTTGTAGTGTTCTTGTTGCTCGCGGGGCTCACACTGGAAGTTCTTCTGCACAGCACACGTTTCCACGATTACCTCTTGACAACTGTCGAGAAGGACGCGAGCGAGACCCTCGGCACAGAAGTCCACCTTCAAAACTTCGCATTACACCTCTCAACCCTGAGTCTCGATCTGTATGGTCTGCACGTCAACGGGGCAGCTCCCTATCTCAATCCGCCGCTGCTTGAGGTCGATCACGCCGAAGCCGGGGTACGCATCACCTCACTCCTGCACCGGAAGTGGTACATCGACAGCATTCGCATCGACCGGCCGATCGTTCGTGTTTACGTGGATGCGAAGGGTGTTTCGAATATCCCAACTATTAGGAGCAGCAAAAAGAGCAGCAGCAATACGGAGCATCTTCGATCTGGGGATTCGCCATGCTGTTCTCAATCAGGGAGAGGTATATTACAACGATCGCAAGAGTCCGCTTGCAGCGGATCTGCATGAGGTAGACTTCCATGCTTCCTTTGATCCATTGCTGACCAGGTATAACGGAGCACTTTCCTATACCGATGGCCATCTGACCTCGGGAACCTTTCAATCAATTCCCCATAACTTCACAGCACAGTTCAACGCGACCCCGACGACCTTCCATTTGACGAATGCAAAGTTGACCAGCAGGTCTTCGCAGGTGACGCTGACCGCAACGGTCCAGAACTACTCGAACCCCATCGTGCAGGCCCACTATGATGCTTCCATAAATGGCACCGAGGTGCGTGACCTCCTCAAGAACGAGGCGGTCCCGACCGGTGTTATCCATGCCACGGGTTCACTTCAATATGCGGCCATGCCAAATCAACCAGCGCTGAATGCCGTGACTTTGCAAGGCGATGTGAGCAGCACACTTCTCGATGTACGGTCTGCTGTGCTGCGGACGCGGATTCGCAACATCGCAGGGCATTACTCCCTTGCACAGGGAGATGTCATGTTGCAGGACTTCAAAGCCAGCCTGCTCGGTGGCGTGCTCAGCGCGCGGGGCGAGATGAACGATCTGACGGGAAATACCCACTCCAGGGTAACTGCAGATCTGCGCGGTGTTTCCCTTGCTGATCTGAGGCGGACCTTCGCGCCGGCGACAGTACCAAAGAATATTGGTATCAGCGGTGGAGTCAATGCACAGGCGAATGCCACATGGGGAAAGAGCTTCGACGACCTGGTGGCTAAGGCCGATGCGATAGTGCACGGCAAGGTGGCTGGCACGAACCCGGACGGTTCTATCGCCCAGGCCATTCCAATCGACAGCGCCATCCATGGCACATACGTCGGAAGAGATCAAGAAATCACTCTGGCGAACAGCTATCTGCGTACGCCGGCCACGAATCTATCGCTCAATGGAACGGTAAGCAATCGCTCCAGCCTGAACGTCAAGCTACAAGCGAACGACCTGCAAGAGTTCGAGACAGCATCTTTGCTGTTCCGCACACCTTCGGCTGGACACCCCGTCATGGCTCTGGGACTCCAGGGGACAGCCAGCTTTCAAGGAACGGTGCGAGGCACCACGGCAGCACCTCATCTGCAAGGACAGCTCGCGGCCTCCAACGTGCGCGTTCACGGTTCGACTGTAAAAATATTGCGCACCAATGTTGATGTCAGCCCGTCGTATGCCAGTTTGCAAAACGCCGATCTGGAGCTCGCGCCGCGAGGGAAACTTCTCTTCAGTGCGAGCACTGAGCTGAGCAAATGGTCCTTCACCAAGACGAGTCCCGTCCAGGTCGACCTGACCGCATCCCAGTTCGACATCGCTCAGCTCCAAAGTCTTGCTGGCCAGCAGTACCCGGTAACCGGAACACTGAACGTCAATCTCAAACTGCATGGCACGGAACTCAACCCGGTCGGGAATGGCAACCTGGCGGTTACAAACCTTGTTGCTTACCAGGAGCCGGTAAAATCGATCAATTTAACCTTCGCCGGAACCGGCGACGAGGTGCATGGCAATCTGGCAGTCGATCTGCCGGCGGGCACCATCCAGGGAACGGCGAGCGTGCGTCCGCAGCAGAGGACCTACACGGCACAGCTTCATTCAATTGGCATCCATCTTGATGGGCTACAGGTGTTGAAGAGCAGAAATCTGAGTGCGAACGGAGTTCTTGCCATCGATGCAAGGGGGCAAGGAAGCTTCGATAATCCGCAACTCGATGCGACGCTGGCGATCCCACAACTCGTTATTCAGAACCAGACCGTCAAGGCTCTCAACCTGAAGATGGATGTTGCCAATCATGTGGCGAATGCGAACCTCTCCACGTCCGCCATCGGAACCGGGATCCAGGGACAGGCCCGCGTTGAGCTTACGGGCGACTATATGGCGGATGCAAAGATCGATACGCAGACCATTCCTCTGCAGCCTCTGGTAGCCACTTATGCGCCCGATCAGGCTGGCGACGTTACCGGGCAGACGGAGCTGCATGCGACCCTGCATGGTCCCCTTAGGAACAAAAACCTGATTGAAGCCCACGTCACGATTCCTGTTCTTAAACTGGGTTACAGCAACAATATTCAGCTGGCGGCAGCCGCACCGATCAAGATCGATTACAAAGACACCGTCGTTCAGGTACAACGTTCAGGCATTCGCGGCACCGATACCGATCTGCAGTTTGGGGGCACCATCCCGACTACCGGAAGCGGTCCGATGTCATTAGTATTGCTGGGAACGGTCGACTTGAAGCTCGCGCAATTGTTTATGCCTGATGTGAGAAGCTCGGGACAACTCAAGTTCAACATCAATTCCAATGGCCCCGTGAATGGATCAGCGATCGGCGGCGAGATCGATATTGTCAACGCCAACTATGCCTCGGCCGATCTGCCGGTCGGATTGCAGCGAGGAAATGGTGTGCTCACCCTTACCAAGGATCGTCTCAACATCGCCCGATTCGAGGGCACGATAGGTGGAGGCAAGGTCACGGCCCAGGGCGGTATAGCGTATCGTCCCAGCATCCAGTTCGATCTCGGGGTTTCAGCTCAAGGGGTACGTGCGCTCTATCCACAGGGCGTGCGCGAGAGCGTCGATGCCAATCTGAAGTTGACAGGCACGATGGAGAATGCCCTTTTAGGGGGTAACGTTAGCCTGACAGAGATCTCTTTTACCCCTGCTTTCGACCTCACGAACTTCATCGGCCAGTTTTCAGGAGGTGTCTCTGCGCCACCGACTCCCGGCTTCAGTCAGAACCTCCAGTTGAATATTGGTGTGCACTCGACCAACGATATAGATCTCGTTAGTCGGACCTTGAGCATCGGTGGCTCAGCCAACCTGCAGGTGCGCGGCACCGCCTCGCAGCCGGTTATCCTCGGTCGCGTGAACCTCACTAATGGCGATTTGATCCTCAACGGAGATCGGTTTTTGCTCAATGGGGGGACAATTCAATTCGTAAATCCCTCCGAGACCGAGCCGGTCGTCAATGTTTCGCTGAACACGACCATCCAGCAGTACAACATCTTCCTCCGTTTCCAGGGTCCCGTGGCGCAGCTCCATACGGAGTACAGTTCTGACCCCGCACTCCCATCGGCCGACATCATCAACCTCCTCGCCTTCGGCAATACGACCGAGGCAAACTCGGCTAATCCCTCGACGCCTGCCAATCAGGCTGCCGAGTCACTTGTTGCCTCGCAGGTAAGCAGCCAGGTAACAAGTCGCATCTCCAAAGTCGCCGGCATCTCGCAGCTTTCTATAAACCCTGTATTGCAGGGGGGAAGCAGCCAGGGGCCTCCGGGCGCGAATATCACAATTCAGCAGCGTGTCACTGGAAATCTCTTTGTGACCTTTTCCACCAACGTCGCCTCTACACAGAACCAGACCATCCAGGGACAATACCAAATCTCGCCTCGTGTGGCGGTTAGCGCCACTCGTGACCAGAACGGCGGCTTCGCTGTCGACACGCTCATCAAGAAGACCTGGTGAGATTACCGGCCCCGCCTTCCTGGCTACGGGCCTTGAATCTATTTTCCGTCTGCGGCGGCACGACAGAAGATTAAGCGGGCGGGCTTAAAGTTCTTTGGCGAAGTCCTCGAGTGTCGAATTTGATGTTGTCGGCATCGATTTCCCAAACACATGGAAGCCATCGACGCTGTGTAGTGAGGTCTAAATTCCAGAACGAATGATCGAGCGATCACGACATTTAGTGACGCAGCACTCTCCGTGCGACGACGGCAGCCTCGATCTCGCTGTTGATTTCCGCACCTAGAAGAAGCATGAGGCCGCCCAGGTAGAACCAGGTCAGAAGAATAATGACGGCCCCTAATGAGCCATATGTACCAGCATAATCTCCCACCAGGTGGACATAGATTCGGAAGCCCATGCAGGCCAAAAGCCAGCCCAGGATACCGACCGCGGAACCGGGAGTAAACCAGCGCCAGTGGCTGGTCTTTACATCCGGCGCGAAGTAGTAGATCACCGCAAAGATCAGAAAGAGAAGCCATATAGAGAAGACCCAGCTTAAGATTGTGACGGTATAGTTAGCCAGAATCGCCACAAAGTGTGGATGAATCCGGACGTTCCCCATTCGACCGAAGTAGTCGGCACCCAGGAGAGACGCCAATATAAGAGTAACCAGAACCAGAAGAAGGATAGTGGCGCCGATGGCCGATAACCTGGCAACCAGATAGGGTCGAGTCTCTTTCACTTTATAAATGGTATTCAGGCCATCCTGGATAGCCGAGAAACCGACAGAGGCCGACCAGAGCGAGGCAACTATGCCGAACGTCAGTTTGCCACTGGTGGAAGAGGATGTTATCTGGTCGAATGTATCGAGCACGGTGCCCATAGCGGCCCGTGGGAGAACGATAGAGAGATAGCCGAGAAGCAGGTAGTAGATGTGCGACGCCGAGCGGGCCGCAAGTCCAAGTAGAGAGGTTACCGTAAAGAGGCAAGGAAAGAGTGCAAAGATAAAATAGAAACCCAATTCAGCTGCCCTGCCAACCAGATTATCTTCCAGCAATGAACGCCAGGTATGTTTCATTACGATCCGAATGGGGATACCTTCCAGCTTCCAAAGGGAACGAAGCGGAGATCGGGAGACCAGATCCCGGACATGGCTCTGCGGCTGTTGTTCCTGGAGGTCTTCCGGAATGGGATCAGAAGGACAGATTGCCGCATTCTCCTGCTTGGAGATGACTTCTTTATTTAGTAGATGCCATGTAGGTGGGCATCGGTGGCCATCTCGGTGCTCCGATTCTTAATCTCGCCGTCCGGCATACTGCTCCTTCGCTGCGCGGGATCGTCCAGTCAAGAGATCTTTGACCATGAGTAGACGCCTAATCATGCATGGCGCCTATCCTGGACGATAGGAACGTTCTTGAGGACCAATCCGCTCGATGTTCCGAAAGTTGAGTGTCTAGGCCTGCTGAGCGACGATGATGGCTACGTCTGGCAGTTCTGTCTTCAGGATAGCCATCTCTGTCCGGCGGTGAGGCTTGAAAGCCTGGTCATTATGGCATCGCCAGCCGCGAGTTCTGACGGTGCGTTTTGTTCGGCTACTGCCGGATACATTTTTCACGGCAAAAATCATCATAGAAACATGTTTAAACCAAACAGGTTCTTTGGGTTTCTGCATGGTGTTTTTTTGGTCTTCTGGCCAGTGGTGATTTGGCTGGTCCTTACGGTTGCAGGCGTTCCGATGCAAGCGCAGGTGGCCAAAGCCGATCAAGCTGCCGGGAATGATAAGGACACAATCACCTTCGGCAACGGTGATACCTTGACGGGTAAAGTCGGCAAGGTCGTGTACGGCAATGTGAGCTTTCACAGCGACGAACTGGGAGACCTGACGATTCCGTTGACTAAGCTCAAGGCGATCCATACGACGACGGCGTTCGCGGCGGGGTCCAATACAGAGCGGCTCACGAAGAAGAACGTTGCGGAGCAGGTACCGGTCGGAAAGATCGCGCTTGAGAACGAGACTCTGAGTGTGATGCTGCCACAGGGCCAGGTGCGGGAGTTCCCCGCAAAAGACCTGAAGTTCATGCTGGATGAGCCGGCCTACCGGCGGGAGCTACATAACCAGTCGGACTTTTTGTATGGATGGTATGGCACAGCTACGCTGGGCGCGAGTGTCGTGAAATCGACGAACAGTGCACAAACCTATACAGGTACGGTCGGATTGGTTCGGGCGATTCCGACGATCGCCGGGCTGCCGGCGGGGAGCAAGACGATTCTGAATCTGAGTGGGACCTATGGGCTGGCGAAAGCCCCGGAGATTGTCTCCGGCGGCAATGTGTTTCAGACGGCATCGGTGACGAAGACGGATATTCTGCACGGCGATCTGGAGTATGACAAGTTTTTTACACCGATGGTCTTTGGTCTGGTGAGCGGGAGCGCGGATCATAACTTCGGCAACGGCCTGGAGTTGCAACAGGCCTATGGAGCGGGCCTCGGCTGGGCCATCCTGCGGAGCCCGCAGAACGATCTGGCAGTCCGTGCGAGCCTGCAGTATGAACAGCAGCAGTTCTATAACGGCATCACAAGCGGACTCGGAACGCCGACGGAAAATCTGGTGAGTGCCTCGATCGGGGAGACGTGGAGCAGGACCTTTCCGCATAGCATCAGATTCAACGAATATCTGACATTGAATCCTACATTCAATGTAGTTAAGGCATACTCGGGCGTGGCGGGAGCGGGATTTGTCTTTCCGGTGTATAAGAACCTGAACTTCTCTGTCACGACAACGGACAACTATCTCGGCGACCCGCCCGAGGGATTTTTGCGCAACACCTTTCAGTTCACGACCGGAGTTACTTATACGTTGAAATGATTTGAGGAGATATCTGGAGGCGAATGCTCTTCTAGCTGTGAATGATGTCCTGGCTGATCGTATACGTGGAAGATCGTTCGTGTGGACGTGTATTCGTATCAGTCTGCGTCACGTGCCTGAAGATCTCCGGCGTGCTCATGAAACACCTGATTTCGACGACGATCCCACACGCAGTCACAAAACCTACGACGATGAAGAGAACTGATAAATAAGCCTCTAACCATCATTGCAGAAGATTGCCATCAGTTCGTGTGGCGGAACCACCTCTAACTGTTCGTAAGTGCAGTCAGCAGGTTTCTTATCGACTTGCCCCCTGTGGAATTGGGCCAGATGCCTAAATCGAAGGCCTTGTATGTACTCGTACGCCACCTCGATCACAAGTTTCGGTCGCAATGGCTCCCACGAAAGACCTTTACCCTGAGTCCAGTAGCTTTGTCCGCCGGGCATACGCTGCTCATTATCACTGCCAGCATCGATACTAGTCTATAACCTCCATGGATGATGCTTCAGTACATCTTTGCGATAAGGTGCAAGATGCTTAACCAACTCCGACGCCTTTCTAATTTAAACCCTACATATTGTAGAGCATCCGCCTCGTCGTAAAGACCCTGCAGCAAAGAACCGATTGCAGTTTCGGGGACTTCATAGATAAAGGTTTCCTGGATGCCTGGATATCCTTATTTGCTTATCGACCGAAAGGGCTACACTTTCAGATTGCACAGTGATCTCGAACGTTGCATCAAACTTCCATGCTACGAATTGGAACGGCTGGCTGGTCCGTGCCTGCAAGCGAAGTAAGACAAGGAACCCATCTGCACCACTATTCACGTACCTTCTCCTGTGTTGAGATCAACTCATCGTTTTATCGTCCGCATCGTGCTACAACCTGGGAAAAATGGTCACAAGAGACGCCGTCCCATTTCCGCTTCTCGATCAAGGCTCCGAAAACGATAACTCATGAGGCGAAGCTACGTGATACAACTCACCTCCTGAAAGCCTTCTTTGAACAGATCAAGCCCATGGGCGAGAAGACGGGGCCTATTCTTTTTCAGCTTCCGCCGTCTCTTTCGTTTGAGCCTGCGGTTGCGGAAGATTTCTTTTCTTCATTGCTGAAACTCTATAGAGGGGAAATAGTTCTTGAGCCACGCCACGCGACCTGGTTTACTGCATCTGTAAACATGCTTCTTAAAGAGAAGGGGATTACGAGGGTAGTAGCCGATCCTCCTAAAGGTGACCCGGCAGCAGCTGAACCTGGTGGAGATACAGGGTTAAGCTACTATCGGCTACACGGTGCGCCAGAGACTTATTATTCGAATTACGAGGAGAATTTTCTGGCTACACTGGCTTCCAAAATTAAGGCCCAGGATAATGTCTGGATTGTCTTTGACAATACTGCCCTGTCCCACGCGTATTCGAATGCTCTTCAACTTCAAACACTGATCGCGGCTTCTGCCTCATAGGCGCCGCTATTGCGCCTGAGTTCTGGCTGAGTGACTCGACGAGTTTGTCACAAATTCAGAATCGATCCTGACAACCTGCGCATTTACCGGTGCCTATCCGGGCTTGGCCCATCGGTTAATCACAAAGCGTAAAATCTAAGCAGCGGCGTGAAACGATGAACAGGACATCCATCCCGAGCTTGAACCGTGCCGACGGGATGTCCAGCCTATGGGCTGCCGGAAGTCGAGTCGCTCTTCTGTTCACTGGTGTCCTTTTATTGGCCATGCCATGGACCGAATATTTCTGGAGCTTTGACAAGTTCCTAAGGGGCGGCCAGGACTTCGAGCTTGGTTTACTTTCCATTGCCACGATTTTCTGTCTCGTTATGATTATGCTGCAGCACGGCAAGTGCTCTGTGGATCAGTCATTCTCTTTGCGGAAATGGCTTTCCATTGTATTCCGCCGTGACGATCCTATTGTCCCGGGATCGTTCATGGGACTCATCGCAGCTCTGCATGTCATAGCGGTTCCGAGTCCATCTCTGCGCCAATATACTCTCCCTCTGCAGGTCTGACGCCCTTCCCAACTCCTCATCTGAGTGGCATGTCTGAGTCATCGCGAATTCCTGCAAAAGAACCGACCATACTTGTGTTCCGTATTGGGAGAAATAATGAAAAAGTCTGAAGTGCTCCAAGCCTGGGCCAGTATTTTGTCTGGCCGTGCTCCGTCGCTCTCTATCGAAATCACCAAGGAATGTCCCCTGCGCTGCCCCGGGTGCTATGCCTTCGACGCTGCCCATCTCGGCAGTTCCACCCAACTGCGTCAGCTCTCAGATTTCAAGGGAGACGAGCTCGTTACTCGCATTCTCACCCTTCTCGACGATCTGAAGCCGCTCCATGTCTCCCTGGTCGGCGGAGATCCACTGGTTCGCTATCGGGAATTGGAGCAGCTTCTTCCACAAATTGAGGCTCGCGGTATCCATACCCAGGTGGTCACGAGTGCTTTCCGGGTGATCCCGTCGCACTGGAAGGACTACACGAAGTTGAACATCGTCGTTTCGATTGATGGCCTTCAGCCCGAGCACGACGAACGCAGAAAACCAGCCACCTATGAACGGATTCTGAAGAATATCGTCGATGCGCAAGTCACAATACACTCTACGATCACGTCGCAGATCGCTTCGCGGCCAGGCTATCTGGAGGAGTTTCTGGCGTTCTGGAGCACTAATCCGGCCATCAGGAAGATCTGGTTCAGTCTATTTACGCCGCAGCGCGGTGCAACTGATCCTGAAATCCTGTCTCCATCTCAGCGAGTCGTCGTCATGAATGAGCTTCGACGCCTTCGCCCTCTTTATCCAAAGCTGGACATGCACGATATCGTCATCGACGAGATCGCCACGCCGCCCTCCAGTCCAGAAGAATGCATTTTCGCTCGAACGACGGAAACGATCTCTGCGGACCTTAAGACCCAGATCACGCCTTGTCAGTTCGGAGGAGACCCGGATTGCTCGCAGTGCGGCTGCATCGCCTCTATGGGGCTCGCCGCAGTAGGCCACTACAAAGTTATTGGGGGTCTCACTGCCGGTCATCTCTTCATGGCGTCAGACAGAATCGGGAAAGGATGGCGTAAAGTGCAAGAAACTTTCTCGTCAAAACCTGCCACGCAAACGGAATCGGTGCCGTTCAAGATTCTGTCCAGCTAAATCGTGAAATTAAACGAACAGGAGCGGAACTTTGAACGAATGTGAATGCAGCATAGAACAAGGACTTAGGCGCGACCTGAAGCGGTTCAGCAGGTGGCTCTCTCGCCTCGGGTTTACGCCCGGAACTGCGGGAAACCTTTCGGTACGTCTCGACTCACAACGGCTTCTGGTGACTCCGACCGGCGTCAGCAAAGGTCTGGTAAAAGCTGTCGACATGGTCATTGTCGATCTCGATGGACGGCTGCTCGCAGGCTCACGGAAGGTTACCAGCGAGATGTCCATGCATCTCGCCGTTTATCAACAACGAGAGGACATCCATGCTGTCGTCCATTCTCATCCTCCGATTGCGACGGCTTTTGCCTGCTCGGGACGAGCGCTTGACGAGATCCTCTGTCAGGAAGCAGTGATGACAGTGGGAATCGTTCCTTTGGCTCCTTATGCAACCACAGGAACGGCTGAAGTGGCAGCGAGCATGCGGCCTTTTATCGCAGACCACGACGCGATTCTGCTCGAAAACCATGGTGTGGTCAGCTACGGAAAAACTCTTATGGAAGCATTCATGAATATGGAGACGGTTGAACATCTGGCTCACGTAGCTCTCGCTGCCCATCACCTACGGACCGCTTGTCCTCTTAGGGAAGACCAGATCCAACACCTCCAAAGTGCACGGGCGAAATATGTTCAGAACGTTCAAAAGGAGTACTCGTCACCGCAACAAGGGAGTCTAGTAATCGGGCTACGCGAAAAAGCTGGCGGATAAGACTCTGATCAGCGAATCTCCGATAATGCGTTTAAGTTCTGAGACGGCGCGTCGAGAGAACGGCCCGGTGTCTCACCCCGTTAATCGTGACTCTCGATGAGTACATGGACAATTTAGCGCTCATCCAGTCGATACCTTAGTGTTGGGAATTCGACTAAGCAAAGCGCGTCTGCCGAGGGCGAATCGTGAAACTGGGCCTGCCTTCCGCGCTGGAGGATTGATCTGAAGCAGTTTAATGTTTTAGAAGTGCAATTCGTGATTGGATAGAAAATGAAATGAACGCGATGGGGCTGTTCCTGCTGGCCAGCCGAAATCGTGTCCGCCAGATTTCGACCTGCGGCAAGATAAGCTTTTGAGCGTGGCAAGAAGAGGAGGGTTTCCTTTCTGGGGCGGCATTCACCATGGCAGGACTAACTGCATCCAACATAGGGTGCCGCTGCCTTTGCCACCGCCGATCCTGCCCATGCTTGCCAAACGGGTTGATGAGATCCCGTCAGATGCAGACGCATGGATGTTTGAGCCGAAGTGGGACGGCTTTCGCACGGTGATCTTTCGCAACGGCGATGAACTGCTCATCCAAAGCCGCGATGGAAAGCCGCTCAATCGCTACTTTCCGGATCTGCATGAACCGCTGCTGCGCCAACTGCCGCAACGATGCGTTCTGGACGGTGAGATCGTAGTCGCGCGTGCAGCTGGTCTGGACTTTGATGCCTTGACGTTGCGCATCCATCCAGCTGCGTCCCGCGTGAAGACGCTCGCTGCCCATTCTCCTGCCTCGGTCGTCTTCTTCGACCTGCTTCAGGTTGACGACCGCGATCTGCGCGACGAGTCCTTCGACGTACGGCGTGCTGAGCTTGAACGAGTCCTCGCGGATTTACAAGTACCACTGCATCTCACACCCGCGACGCGGGACCGTGCAACAGCGCAGGATTGGTTCACGCGTTTTGAGGGAGCGGGACTCGACGGCGTGATTGCCAAGGCTGTCGCGGGACCATACACGCCTGACAAGCGCACCATGCTCAAGATCAAGCACGAGCGCGACTGCGATTGCGTGGTTGCGGGCTTCCGCTGGAACAAGGACGGGGAGGGGACTGCGGTTGGATCGCTTCTGCTGGGCCTATATGACGATGTGGGCAAGTTACAGCACGTCGGCGTCTGTGCCAGCTTCCCCGCAGCCAAACGCAAGGAGCTTGTGGAGTTCCTCGCACCGTATCGCGAAGATGCCCTGCAAGGCCACCCGTGGAAAGATTGGCAGAGTGAGGAGGCACAAGCCGACGGCCGCATGCCCGGCGGTCGATCGCGATGGAGCGGCGGTAAAGATCTGAGCTGGGAGCCACTGCGCATTGAGCTAGTGGTCGAGGTCGCTTACGAGCACATGCAGGGCACTCGCTTTCGTCACCTCGCGCACTTCCGTCGCTGGCGTCCTGATAAGGCGCCCAGCAGTTGCAACTACGAGCAGCTTGAGATCGTTCCACCTCAGGAACTGATGAGCATCTTTCCGGAACGAACTTAGGCGTTAGTGCCAGAAATCGGCTTACTTTCGCGCGATTTATGAGTTGGGTCATCATCGGGATCAGGCATGCCCTGCGCAGGTCGCAACGACTCCGGTACATGCCGCAGGTTCACGCGAATGCGATACCACACGTATGCCGGCCCGCGCATGCGGTCTATCAGCACATCGTCCGGCGCCAGCAGCGTCGCTGCTTCGGCGTTCTGTTGTTTCCACCGTTCGAGCCCAGCTTCTGCCGCAGTCTTGTCGCGGGACTGCGCAACCACCACCAAGGGCATCGTGGGCTGCCGCCGACCCTTCTTTGCAGCAGGAGCAGCCACTGGATCAACCCCTTCGCCCTCGGCTTTCACCATCTTCTTCTTGGCAGATGTGCGCGACTTTGAGGGCTGCACGCGGGCAGGCTCACCTTCTATCTTGCGGAAGTGAGGTGGCCACGGAGCGTCTCCGATGCCCTCCGCTTCGTCGCGTGCCGCCATCTCGAGCAATGCGTCCAGCATACCGGCGTGTTCGTCCATAGCGGCATGCGGGTCGCCTATCTTCGCAAAGCGGTCGGGCACCGTGAGCACTGTGAAGTCCGCAGGATCGCACGTCATGACTTCATCCCAGCGCAAGGGAGTACTCACACGCGCGTCGGGCAGCGGCCTTACCGAAAAGGCGGAGCAGGTGGTTCGATCCTTCGCATTCTGGTTGTAGTCCAGAAACACACCGTGTCGCTCTTCCTTCCACCATTTGCTGCTGGCCAGCGAACAGCGTCTTTCCACCGCGCGAGCCAGCGCCAGCGCAGCCCTGCGTACCTCGGTGAAACTCCATCTTGGCTCGATTCGTATGTTGATGTGCATGCCACGTGATCCACTGGTCTTAGGCCACGCCGCCAGTCCCAGTTCATCCAGCAAAGCCTTCACTTCCATGGTTACGGCGCGCACGTCGTTCCATCCGACACCAGGCTGTGGATCAAGGTCCACGCGCAACTCATCTGGATGATCGAGGTTTCCGGTACGTACCGGGTGTGGGTGCAACTCCATGCAGCCCAGATTGACGATCCATGCCAGGCCGGCAGCATCATCCACCACCACTTCGTCTGCAGTGCGTCCGGAAGGGAATGACAATGTGACGGTCCGCATCCACTCTGGGAGGTCGTTGGGGGCGCGCTTCTGATAGAACGGCTCCGCCTCCGCGCCATTCACAAATCGTTTTAGGACCACGGGACGATCCACGATGCCGCGTAGCGCACCAGGTGCAACGCCCAGGAAGTAATGCGCGATGTCCAGCTTTGTCAGCTTCACGCCGCGTGCGAAGTAGAGCTTGGAAGGGCTGCTGATGCGCACCATGCGTCCCGCAACCTCCAGCGACTCTGCATCATCTGCCTTGGCCATCGCATCTCCCTCGCCCGATTAATTGTGATGCATTCCAACCGCATAGAAGTGCCTGTATGCGACCAAAGAGCATATGTTGTCCGGCGGTTCCCGCGTTCCGGGCGGACGCGACCAAGCAAACATTGGAGCGTCTCGTCATCAGTTTGGTTCGTCTGCAGGCTAACATCGCTAGTTGGTTTGTGTTTACTAGGGCAATTCTCGATCAGGTATAGCTTGATTCTTTCCAAGCAAATCTGGGTGGGCGGATCTGAAAGAAGGTGCTGGCCGCATATGCGAGCGAATCCTGCATGGATGGGACTCTGTTCTCGTTTTCTCCGAAATGAGTGCAGAGTCTGCACTGTCGATCGTGAACTGGTTCCATGTTATTCCCTCCTACGTGGGATTACCTTCAAACGATTCTCCCTATGGGCTTGGTGGAACGGTGATCACAAAGGACATAGAGCGCGGCAAACGAGTTGCCCGGCAGATCGAAACCGGGATGGTCTTCGTTAATCAAGCGATCTGGACCGCTCCGGATCTGCTACTTTGGCGGAGTCAAGAACTCTGGCTATGGGCGTGAACTATCCGATCTTGGTATCGGGGAGTTCGTGAATAAGAAGCTAATTCATGTAGCCTGAGTCAGGTGCACGAAATGCTTGGACGGTAACATTGTAAGTTTTCCATAATCGAATTGCGCTCTTCCAATTTGCCGTTCTCAGGCCGCCTCCTCCTGCCGGAGTGAGGCGGCAGAAGGTAACATAGCGACAAGATCTCTCCCTTACCACGGGCCTGGTGCCGTAAGGAGATAACCAATGCTTTCTCCACCAAAGATTCGCAATTGGGCCAGCAAGCTTATTGCCTTCGAAATCGTTGCGGATTCGGCCTCGGCGCGGACCGAGCTTGCTACGCTTCGGGTCTATGAAAGACTTCGCCGACAGCTCTGTGCTCCCGTCGGAGTTAGCGCATTTCAGGCTCTCGCTTCTCGTGCATTGTCTTTGACGAAGTCGCAGTTTCCAAGTCTCAGTGCCGTGAACGTGACTACGAACGGGGGCTTGCGTGGGCTTGGCGAAATTGAAGCACCGCTGAACATAGATGAAGATGTCGAAGTCGGAATCATTCTGATTACGCAGATGCTCAGACTGTTTCTTAGTCTGCTTGGCGAGGCAACAACGGCACGTTTAATAGATGATATGCCCTTTCAAATCGAGGTCAAGGCGACCCTTGATATCCCGGAAACTAGCAACTTCACTCCAAGTACGAGCTACTTCGGGCCTTTCGGGAACATTTTGTTGGAAGCTGATCAACTGCGGAAAGTGAGCGAACGCCTTGAGGCTCTGGCGGACAACCATGCCGGCATCGAAGAGCTTATGAGCGTTGCGGGGAACATTCGCAATATTGCCACGGTTTTGGATGTTTTCACACTCATTCGAAGCAGAACTGGGGACTCTCAAGACGACGAACTTGGTCCGCCAACGCATGGTCGTGTGAATTGAGTACTTCAGGCGTCATATCGACGGTGGTGGCGAGAAAGCATGATGATGACGGGTATGATTTCCGGCATTTTAGGCTGCCGGAGGTCACCTCTGCTACGTCCGTATCAGGATCGGCAGTCTTTGGAAACCCATGCCGGCTCTTTTCGCTGGAGAGTGACATTTGGTCCAGACGCATAGGCTGCGAGAGCGGTCTGTCGTCTGGTGTTCGGTCTATGCAGAGCGATCGATTCCTGATGTATAGGCTCCAAACATAATGATCGATGTTGCCGCGCCGAAGCGGGGTTGTCGCTCAATCATGCAAAACGACATTGAGCAGGGATTTGTGAACTCGGATTCGTCCGTTGTACTCGATGAATCCAAGCTTGCGAAACCGGTTCATGAAGAAGCTCACGCGAGACCGCGTAGTTCCGATCATCTCTGCCAGCGTCTCCTGCGTGATCTTCGGGATGAGAGATTCCGGCTCTCCGGGCTTGCCAAACTCCGCCATCAACAGGAGTATCCTGGCCAGGCGCTTCTCGCTGTTATTGAAGAGTTGATCGACGAGGTCAGCTTGTGTGCGCATACTGCGGGTCAGCAGGAACTTCAGGAAAAGATCGGAGAATGCATGTTCCTCATGCATGACCCGGATCATTTCAGACCGCTCCACTCTCATTGCCGTGCAAGCGGTAATCGCAGTGGCACTTGCCATGTGCCGTCCACCCACAGAGGCAATGGATTCCTCGCCAATAAAATCTCCTGCGGCGATTATGGCGATAGTGGCTTCTTTGCCCTCTCTCGAGACAACCGTGAGCTTTGCCCGGCCAGCCTGGAGATAAAAGATAGCATCGGCTGGGCTTCCCTGAGAGAAGAAGGTTTCATTCGGCTTCACCTGAACGATCTTTCGTCCCAGACCCGCATTCGTCAGGAATACGGCCGGATCAAATACGGCTTTCTCTCGCTCGTTCATCGGAATCGTTTCATGCTGATTCGAACCGGATACTCTAAGGGCCTATGGCGGGAGAATACCATGTTGTCTAGTCGACATGAGGTGACCAGAATCACAGCCTACTGCGGCCGAAAAGCGAAGTCATATCCATTCGCCAGTTCGGTCCCGAGCCACTAGTCCCAGTAATCCCCATTTGAGGAACTCGCCGATTCAGGATTTATGTCCGAGGGCTTCAGGATTCACGGCGCGCAGTGGTGTTCCTTTCAGAAAGGCAAGGACGTTTTCCTTGCTCTGCCCATAAAACTCTTTCCATGTCTCGCTCACGCCATAGCCAAGGTGGGGTGTCAGGATGGTGTTGGATGCGTTCCTCAATGAACTGTCTGCGGGCAGAGGCTCCCGATCATACACATCGAGTGCTGCAATGATCCGGCGCGACTTAACGGCGTCGATCAGAGCCGCATCGTCGACAATGGGGCCGCGAGATGTATTGATGAGGATCGCTCCGGGCTTCATTTTGGCTATCTCCGCCGCGCCAATCAATCCTCGGGATCGTGGCGACAGCACAAGATGAATGCTGATCGCATCCGAGCGGGACAACAGTTCGTCCTTTGAGACCAGGGTCGCTCCTGCCGCCTGAGCTTTTTCATAAGTCAAATTCTCACTCCAGGCCAGGACATTCATATTCAATGCCTGACAGTAACGAGCCATATGGGAGCCCAATCTTCCAAGGCCAACGATGCCAATGGTCTTTCCTGCCAGACCGATGCCGACAGCCAGGCCATCTTGAAATCGACCGGTACGCATGTTTGCGTCGGCGGCAGGAATTGCTCGTGCCGCGCTCAACAGTAAGCCCAGCGCAAGCTCAGCGGTCGCAGCTTCGCTCTTACCGCTTCCAACCGTATTGCAAACCAGTACGCCCTGAGCGGTGCAGGCCCCCACATCCAGGAGAGCATTTTGTGAACCCGTAATGCCCAGCATGCGCAGTTTAGGCAACCGTTTGATTAACGAACCAGGGAGTGGAGTCCGTTCGCGCATTGTGAGAACGACTTCGAAATCTACGAGGCTTCGGACGGCCTCATCCTCATCCTTGAAAGCCTGCATGAAGAAGACCACATCAGCAACCGCCATCAGCGGAGACCAATCTGTGCTACCTTCTGCCACGCCTTGCCAGTCGTCTAACACTGCTACTTTGGTCATTGTTTCGCCTTATCGAACGGTTTTATTGAGCGTACTCGGCCAGACGCCTCAATTGCGATCACGAGAGGTCTGACTATGGGAGTTTTATACGAGTTAGATGCCGGAATTATCCATGCACTACGGCTGGCTTCGTCGACGGGCGTGGAGCGTCACCCAGCTCCTACGCCGCACCGAGGCTGTCATGCAATGTCATGAAGGCCTTTGAATGCTTTGTACAGCACACGAGGATCGTATTGGCCTTTGTAGACCGCGGGTGGTTTACGGTCGATTCCAAGCAGACCATAGACGGCATTGGCAGCGCTCCGCACGGAATATTCCACGGTAAACACGACGTCATCAGGTTGCTCACAGAATTGACCGGTGATGGCAAGATTCTTCCATCCCTTCGGCAACACATCGGGGCGATCTCCCCTTTCGCGTCTCAGGAATTGGCTGGTGATGAAGGGCATCATGCAGGGAATGGTCTTTGATTTCTCAAGGATTGTCTGTTGCTGTGCTTCGGGCACATGCAGATGCCCCAGGAACTCGGTAAAGACCTCACGCCCGGAACATTCCTGCATTGGCTTCGAAACAAAATTGCCGGGTTTATCGACATAGAGTGCGTAGCCCCAGAAGACCTCAACATCCGCCGGCTGATTGGCGAAGTGAGGCTGCGCCGGAATCACGATAGAGCACAACCAATTGGAGTCGGGAAAGGTGACAAGGCCACCTTCGCCGGGGACATTGCCCGTTAGATCCCGAACAAATTTCAGGAATGCCGGATCATAAAGCGTTGTCGTCGTAGACATCCATTTGGACTCGTCAATGTGATCGGCGAAGACATGTGGCTTGCCGAATTCAGGGCGGACTGTCGCAATCTTCTCCCACAGCGTCCATGCTCCGCCGTCACGTTTTCCCTTGAGTGGAGCTGCGGCATCATTTGTTCCTAAAGCGGAAGCTTCCGTCATGGAGCCAAGGGTGACGACCACGAAGTCGTCAGGCTGTACTTCGATACCTTCGGAACGACCGTCTACCGTATAGACGATCTTCTCTACTCTTCCGTCTTTGTCTCCATCCTTTCGCAGGATTAAATCTTCAACCTTGGTCTTGAGAAGGAAGTTCACATCGCGTTCCGCTAAAAACTGCTGCAGTGGGCGTACCAAGGAATCATATTGGTTCAGCACGGTCCGCATAATGCCGTGCAGTTGGTTGAACCCCTGCACCATGTGCGTAAACCGTGCAAGATAGCGCTTGAACTCCACAGCGCTGTGCCATGGCTGGAAAGCGAAGGTAGTGCACCACATAAACCAGAAATTCGTCTTGAAGAAATCCGCGCTCATCTGGTCGGCGATGCTTGTCCTGCCAAGTAGACCTTCTGGTTCGGCGATCAGCCATTCGATCTTCAAAATGTCAGCCTCGCTGAGTCCAAACTCAGGCGCATTCATAGGTTGCCCATCGCGCACCAGACGAGCATGAGAGCTCGTCTTGATCACTTCATTCCACTCGAAGATCTCCTGCGTCACAGTTTTGCTGCGATCGAGGGTCGGGATGGTGGAAAAGAGATCGTACGTGCAAAGGTACTTCGACTCCATCATGCGGCCGCCGCGAACGACATAGCCATCCTCCGGCGTTCCTGAACCATCAAGGCTTCCGCCCAGCCGATCCAGTTCTTCGAAGATCGTGATGTTTCTACCGAGGATACCGCCATCACGAATAAAGAAGGTTGCGGCTGCCAGTGATGCGATTCCGCCGCCGACAAGATAAACCCTTCTGTTCGAACGTGTCGCATTGCGTTCGCGTTCCTCAGCCTGTTCCCGTTCGGCATCTGACATGAAGGCTCCTTTCGTCTCATGTTAGTCCTTGTTCCCTCAGGCAACCTTGAACAGCTTGATGGCAGTTCTAGAACCCTATCTTGTCATCGCCGCATCGTGCGTTCCCGTCGTAACGCCCACGGTCAGCGTCTTCCTGCAGCGCCCATCGTCTGTGATCCTTGTGGCTATGACTTCAGAATTGATGATTCTGCGGAGTCGGCGGGGATAGGAAGCGGAATCATGAAGGGCCCGATAAGTACTTAAGCCTCTAAAGGGCATCTGACCAACAGTGAGGTGATTTGTGAAGATCGGTTATCTGGGAAAACAGGATTCGTTTGCGGTCGAGATGTTGAAGCAACTGAAGGCGGGAAATTCTCAGGATGAGTTTTTGACGTGGATGCCGGGCTATAAGGCACCGGCAATGGACCTGGATGTGCTGCTTGCGATAGGCAAGGTGGGCGCTGCTGAATTGGAAGGGCAGACGAGGCTGGGTCTGCTGCAGACTGCTTCCGCGGGATACGAAGGAGTGGATGTAGAGGCCGCGACGAGGGCCGGAATCTGGGTAGCGTCTGCGCCAACTACGAAGACGGGCAACGGAGAGTCTGTGGCGGAGTTTGCGGTGCTGTTGATGCTGGCAGCATCTCGCCGGCTAAATGAAGCATTGGCGTATACACGGAATAGCGCACAGGATCGTCCGGAGAAGCCAGAGATGAACATGGCGCTCTTCGGCAAGACAATCTGCATAGTAGGACTCGGTGGGATTGGGGATTTGTTGGTAGAGCGACTGCGCGGATTTGGGATGGTGCTGACCGGCGTGGACAAATATCCGGAACATGCACCGCCGGGAGTGAAGGGATACGCGAGCCACGAGTTGAAGATCGCGCTGGCGGCTGCAGACTACGTGGTTCTGGCGATTCCGGGGACACCGGAAAACGAGAACATGATCGACGCAGAAATACTCGCGACAATGAAAGAGGGTGCGGTGCTGGTGAATGTCTCGCGCGGAATACTTGTAGATGAGGCTGCGTTGCTGACGGCGGTGAAGAGCGGCTATCTTTATGGGGCCGGATTGGACGTTGTGAAGGATGAGCCGGTCAAGTCCGTCAATCCATTACTGTCCGACTCGCGGATCTTTGTAACTCCACATATTGCCGGATCGACGGATGTCATGCTTGCGGGGACAGTGAAATACCTGAACGAGGTGCTGGTCCAATATGGAAGAGGCGTGCGGCCAGAGGGCGCGGTAAATGAACCAAAGGAACCAAGGGTATCTTTGCGTAAGGAGGTATGACGACCTCCAACGGTTTAGTCGGTGCGGTGGAGAATGAGATCATGGCGAATTCTCTCACAGCCTCGAACCAATCGTCCCCGCATCAAAACATGACAGCAGGCCTAATCAGCAATTCGAGTTTCGCCTTCATGATGGCTCTTTATTCGGCGATAGCGCCTCGAGCAAAAAATGATGCGATTCGGACTGAGCGTAAGGAAATTTTCCCGTAGGCCCCCTATGAATTACCGAGATTTGCTCGGTGAGTGCTCGTCCAGCCTGACCGGCAAAGCTTCGGTAAGTCTTGGAGGCTACAGCAGCGAAGCCGCCCGTTGTAGCAAGAGCGGCTCCGCGGCGTCGATGCAGAACATCGGACGTTTGGTCACAGTGTTCCCTAACGCTGTTGAAAAGTCTTTTTGGCAGCGTCTTTCACGTCTCCAACCGCGCTGTGGACGGAACCTTTAACCTGATCTACCTTGCCTTCATTTTCGAGCTTCCTGTCACCAGTAACGTGGCCAACTACTTCCTTGATCTTGCCTTCGCCCTTTTCGGATGCACCTTTTACGTGTTCATTGTTCATATGACACCTCGTTATTAAGTGAGATGCATTTAGACGCTGATGCGATCAACAGACGAATAGAAGTTGCAGACATCGTTCACCCTCTGGATCGGGCGTCATCCTGCTCAGAAAATTGTGAGCAATTAGGAACATACTCTACGCAGGATCACGTGTCACCATTGTGCAGTGACACGATTACAAGAGGCGATGCGTATCGTCCGAACGTGTTCTAACTGAGGGTGTGATGATTATTCTACTGATTGTGCTTTTGTTAGTGTTTGGTTTCGGCGGCTATCGCATGGGACCTGGACTTGGCTACTACGGCGGAGGCGGTCTCAGCCTGATTGTATTAGTCGTGCTAGTCCTGTTGTTGTTGCATGTGATTTAGATGAAATCCACGGGGACGAAGCAGCATTGGCGATCCACAAAGCAATAGGACCGTAAAAACAAAATTCGACGGGGAGTGGATACCTGCGTCATTGCGTTGCTCGCGCCTGGCGCTCCTAAGTTTGCCGGTAGGAATCGCCAACGTATGCGACCGGACAGTGCAGTTTGTATCTCAGACCTAGTCCACAGATTCGCTCATCGCCTGTTACGTGTGCAGGGGATGAGTGTTATGTGACCTTCCAATACCCATCTTTACCGGTCGACGCTCACTCTGGCAGAAGAATCGAGAAAACTGTTCCGCTACGTCCTCGATGGATAGTGGAACGGACCTGAATGATCCCTCCATGCTGTTCGACGATCTGTCTGGTCACCCAGAGACCCAGCCCGGTACCCAATTCGCCCTTGGTGGTAAAGAAGGGCTCAAAGATGCGATTCAGCTGAAGTGGACTGATGCCCTTGCCGGTATCGGCGACAGTTATTCGAATACGAGATTGGCCATCGCTTAGTGGCGTTGTCTGAGAAATTCGCAGTGTGATCTTTCCACCGACGTTGAGTGCATCCAGGCTATTCGAAACCAGGTTGACGAATACCTGGCGCAACTCGCCAAAGATCCCATTGACGCGCAGATTTTCATCGAATTGCTTGTCAATCGTTACCGATTTCGCCGCAATCCTGTTTTTGAGTAGACCAAGCGCCGACTCCAATAACGCATCGACCCGGAAGACGGTAGGCAGAGTCGCTTCGCGATAGAACCCCAGCGACTGCCTCGTCATATGGGCGACTCGGCGCAGTTCCTCGTCGGCAATATCCAAAAACTCATGCGCAGAAGCAGGAACTTCTCGATTGGTTTTTACGATGTAGAGGGCATTAATTGCTGCATCTAACGGATTATTGATTTCGTGAGCCAGGGTAGCGGCCAAACGTCCGACGCCTGCTAATTTCTCACTCCGAAGAAGCACCTGCTCGGAGTGTTTACGCTCTGTGATGTCGAGGATAATGCCTGAGTAATTTATCGCTCGGTCCGCATCGGCGCGGTCCAGACGCCCGCGAGCAAGCATCCAAAGAACTAATCCATCGGAACTCTGCAAACGAAATTCCACATTGAGTTCGTTGCAGCACTTTGCCGCTTGGTCGGCTACTCTGTCGACCGATCCCCGGTCTTCCGGATAGATAATGGAGCGCCATGCGCGGTAAGGTGCTTCGCGGGTTGTTTTCTCAAGGCCGGACAACACCCGTATCTCATCCGTCCATTTCACCAGGTTTTTTTCAAGGTCCCATTCCCAGGTGCTCGCCTTGGCAAACTCCAGCGCCAGAAGCAGACGAGAATGGCTTGCCTGCAATGCCGCCTCGCCTTTCTTCCGTTCCGCTATTTCAACGGTCATCTGTGCTGCTAACTCGGCCGCCATCTGAGCAAGTTCGTGCTGTCGTACTGCCGAAAGCATAAGTGCCTGATTGACCGCTATTGACTCCTGCCAAAACTTGGAAGTCTCGGTCATCTGGAGCATGATACCGATCGATTGTCCGACTTTGGCAACAATGGGCCATGCAAAATACGACGATGCCGTAGATTGTGATTCAGGAGTGGCCTGCTCGGCGTAGCTGGCTACCCGACCGTTATCATGCACACGCGCTATAAGTGAGGAACACTCGGGATGGTCCGGCAGGCACTCAACTATAGACGTGCCTATCAAGGCATCGAGCGTTGCCTTAGCAAACTGACAGAATGCAGGGTTTGCATAACGTATCGTCTGCTCGGCGCCATCAACGAGCGCCATGACAAAGGGAGAGGAATACGTCAGCGCATGACCGATATCGAATAACTGTGTCGCCGAACTGGCTGTCTTTGCCACCTTTCCCGGTGTCATAAACAGTTCTTACTTTCCGTTCTTTCGTCCATCTGCGGACTCCTTATCGGTGGCAGATAAGTCTAGTAGTTCTGGAACGCCAGTAGTAAGACCTCGATAGCCTGTAAGCTGAGACCCAACCAAGACCATACCAGCGGAGGTAATTTCATATTCCCGGATTGCTTTGCTGTGGTTTCCACCACGCATCTTGATAACAACCATAACCTTGCGTAGTTCTCCGTCGATCTCGACATAACGAAGCCGAATAAGATCATCGGTGAGGAACGAGATCGAGTAGTTGCTGAAAGCCAGTGCGGTGAACGAATCCTCGATCTCTACCGTGCTCAGAACAGTTACGCCGATGCCCGTCAGGGCAGCGATCATCCGATACAGCGACTCACGAAAGTCCGTGCGAAAGCCCGGTGCAAGGGCCATTTCAAAACCGGTCAAGGAATCGATCACCAGGCGCTTGGCGCCGATCTTCTGAACGGCATCAAGAATCTCCTGCATAGCTTCGTCGACAGAAAGATCCAAAGGACGAAGATAGATGACCTTCAGCATGCCACTCTTGCGGCCCGCTTCGAGATCAAGTCCGAAGGCATCTGCTCGCCCCACGTAGTAGTCCGGGCGCTCTTCAAAGACTGCGATGATACCCGGTTCTCCATTTTTCTGACCCTCCGCGATGAATTGGGTGGCCAGTACCGACTTGCCAGTCCCAGAAGGCCCAGCTACAAGAAGACTATCGCCTTCTGGAATTCCACCGCCAAGCATCTCGTCCAGTTTTGGAATCCCTATCGAGAGACGATGCATGGATGGAGCTTTCTGCTTGCGACCTGTCAAACCAAGCGTTCGAGAGAAAGCTTGCAATCCGGCATGGGTGATTCGGAAGGTATGGAGGCCAGGTACGGATGCCTGCCCCCGCAGCTTGATGACCTGCAGTTTACGGATGATTGAGTCGCGTTCGGCAACTTGGGAGAGCCAGATCAGACCGTCTGCAACCGTAAATACAGGATTGTCTCGTAATTCGAGTTCCGTGTATTCGCCAACGAGAAAGCTGGTTACCTCCCAACTCGTCAGATGTAACGCAAGACGCTGTACGAAAGCTTGCAGCTCATGCTCTCCCGATCCCTCCATTACCTTCCGCGAAACCGTTCGGAAGGAGTCCACAATCACAATGCTCGGATTTGTGGCCTCAACCTCCTTGACGATCGCTGCCAATACGGCGTCCAGATCCTGCTCCATCACGATGTCGCCGAGGTTGATAAACCGGACCGAAGTCCCCACTTTCGTTGGTTCGAAAAATTCGTACTGCTGCTGGTAGCGCAGCATTTTGATGGCAGGCTCACCCAGAATCGTAAAGTAGAGCGCAGGCCGCTCCGGCGTCGCATTCGCGAACAGGAATTGATGCGCTAACGTAGTCTTTCCACAACCCGGTGCGCCCGCAACGATATTGAAGGAGAATTCTGGAACTCCTCCTCCCAGGATGTCATCGAGTCCCGGAACTCCCGTCGGTAGCGTATGGATGGTTACCTTGTCTTCGCGATTCATATTGTTGTCTCCTTCCGGGAGTTGCCGTCTTTGAAGGAGGCATCAGGCCATACGTCCTGGAGTAGGCGGATCGCCAAGATCTCGCCCAAAAAGGTGCAGAGCAGTTCCACGATGTGAGCTACTAAGGCGGTTTCAGCTTGGATCGATTCTTGTGCAGTGAGACTCTGACGTACCTCCGCTGTCCCTTCGAGGTGACCGTCGGGATTCACCTTGACTGGCCCCAATTGGGGAAACTCTGACTTCGTCAGCGTGAGGGCACGAGAGAGTAAAGCCTGGAAGCCAGCTTTTCCCGCCAGGGACGATAGCGGCTGGCGAAGTTTTTCGCAAACACGAAAACTAGAAAAGGTCTCGGACGGAGGCTCGTTCGAGGCAGTCTCACGTCCGACCAATCGTTCCGCGAGATGTCGGACTCTTTGCGAGACCAGATTGGACTCCTAAACTGCGACGAGCTCAATGGTCGCGGTTGGCCTGGCTTCTGTCAGGGGGAGCAGGCTCAATTATCTGCTTGCCGCTCTGGGAAGTCCAGACAGTCGGTGATGCCTCACCAACTTGAAGACCTTCGTATTTCCACCCTCTCGGGTGGCCAGAATTCAATATCAAATAATCCTGAAAATATCTGTGATCTCAATCACGCCTCTAATACCTATGACTTCGTGCGCTTTGAGAATCTTCCACTCGCAGAACTAGTCAATCCCTCCGATCGGACATCAAAGCATAAAGAGGTTACACTTCTTCATTCGATATTCAATTTGTGTACCCCCGCGATTGCTAAACGGAGAATCATAGTGGCGGCGAGAAAAATCAGAGAGACCGCTATCGATTACGTGCAGCCTGCCGACCTGAAAATTGGGGTATCAAGTGCGGCTCAACTTATAACGCGGCCTTCCGAGTTGCGCTCATACGAATCAAGGGATCATCAAAATGATCTTGAGATGGAAAGAGCCGGAGGTCAACTTTTGCAGGCGGCACTCGAAGAATCACGAGACCGCTACCTGGATCTCTACACCTTCGCTCCTATTGGATATCTCACATTGAGTGCGGACGCCTTGATCTCTGAGATCAATTTGACCGGTGTCGGAATGTTGATAGGCCAAGACCGCCAGAAGATACTCCAGCGTCGGTTCGCCCTTTTCGTGAGGCCCGAAGACAGAAAGCGTTATTTTCGCATGATCGCTCAAGCTAAGCGGGATGGCGAGCGGCATAGTTGTGACCTTGGGCTTCGGCACGGTGACGGTTCAACCTTTCACGCACAGCTCGACTGCGTGAGCGAAATGGCTGGGGGAACCTCGTCTGGAATGCGAATCACGATTACCGATCTTACGGAACGCAAGCGCATGGAGATGGAAATAGAGAAGCTCGCCTTTTATGACTCGCTCACCCGATTACCCAATCGGCGGCTTCTGCTTGATCGTTTGCAGCACGCCACGTTAACTTGTGTCCGCACCGGGTTGCATGGCGCTATCCTCATCATTGATCTGGACGACTTCAAAACCCTCAATGACACACAAGGTCACGACGCCGGCGACCATCTCTTGCGAGAGGTCGGGCAGCGGCTGACTATATGTGTGCGCGCATTCGATACGGTAGCGCGGCTCGGCGGCGACGAGTTCGTAACGATGCTCGAAGGCTTAAGTGGAGAGCCAACAGAGGCTGCATCGCAGGTAAAAGCCATTGCCGAGAAGATTCTTGCGACACTCAACGCGCCGTACTTGCTGGGGGCCGAGGAATATCGTAGTTCGGCCAGCATTGGCGCCACCCTATTTGGCAAGGAACTAGCGTCCGTGAAGGATTTGCTGAAACGTGCGGATCTTGCTCTCTATCGTGCGAAGGCGGTCGGCGGCGATGTACTGCGGTTCTTCGAACCGGAGATGCAGACTGCTGTTACAGCCCGCGCCATCCTTGATGCCGACCTGCGGCGAGGACTGCAGGAAGATCAGTTTGTCCTCTACTATCAGCCTCAGGTAAATCACGAGGGGCAACAGATAGGCTCCGAAGCTTTGTTGCGGTGGAAACATCCCACTCGAGGATTACTTTCTCCTGCAGAGTTTATCCCGCTGGCGGAAGAGAAGGGTTTCATCCTCTCCCTGGGGCAATGGGTGCTCAAGGCGGCATGCCTCCAACTTGTTGCATGGAGTGCCGACCCTGGGACCGCTTATCTGACCCTTTCTATCAATGTGAGTGCGTATGAATTCCGGCATCTGACGTTTGCGACACGCACGCTCGAGATCATCGATCAGGTTGGTGCAGATCCACGCAAGTTGATGTTGGAATTCACCGAGAGTTCGATCCTTGGGAATGTAGAGGAAGCAATCGTCAAGATCGATACTTTGCGAGCGCGTGGTCTGCGTTTTTCATTGGATGACTTCGGCATAGGTTATTCGTCGCTTACCTATCTAAAAAATCTACCCCTCGATCAACTGAAGATCGATAGATCCTTCATACGTAACGTATTGACCAATCCGAAGGACGCGGCGATTGCTGGCTCGATCATCACCCTGGGGAAGAGTCTGGGCTTATCTGTCATCTCCGAAGGAGTCGAAACCGTCGAACAGCGGGATTTTCTTTTCGCTCAGGGCTGCCGCGAGTTCCAAGGATTTCTCTTTGGAGAGTCAAGTCCCATTGAGAATTGGAGTTCTTCGCCTGACAGTTAGAAATTGAACCGTATGTCGTCGCAATTTGAACAAGTCAATAGAATCAAGCGGTTCACATCTGACTATGTGGATAAACATGCTGTTGGAGGACATGAGAACTACTTTCAATTTCTTGCAGAAAGTACTGCCGATTCTTGGGGCGAAGATTAGGAAAACCTAAGGCGGGAGGTGGAAGCTTGGGCTCGACGACTCAAGGTTCTTGGTAGGGAATCGAAAGAACAGTGCGAGCAATTCTGCTCAGATTACCTATTAGCTTATTTCTTATACTTAGGGGTTCATCATGGACGATGTACCCATTGCCGCTTTCCGCCAGATCTCATGATTCAATATGCCTGACAAGCTTCGCTGCAGCTTGTTCAGCACGGCGGGAAGCTGATCTTGGACAGGATGAACAAAGCCATTCTTGCAGTAGACGGTTCTCGCCGAGGCCCAAAGTTCTTCATTTATAGCGCAGACGATTGGAAACACGAGCAAATCGGCTTCTTGTGGAAGATGACATCTACAGCAGAGGTTCGATTGCAAACAGAAGCTATACAAGAACACGCTATTCATCGAAATTGAAACACGTAGACAGATCGGATTTGGAGTATGTCCACTCATCGCGTTGCGGTAGCAGAACCCATTCCTCCCAGTGGGCAGACGAAACCAGACAAACAGTCGAGCGGCCTTACCAGCGATGAAGCATCTGTCCGATTAAAAGCGGATGGGCTGAATGCCATGCCGGACGTTTCGGTTCGACCCATCATCAATCTCCTCAGCAAGTTTTGGGCACCGATTCCGTGGCTTCTTGAGGCTTCCCTGATACTTGAGGTTGGGCTGCACAAGTATTTCGAGGCGGCGATTATTGCAGGCCTGCTTATCTTCAACGCCACCCTGGCATTCGTTCAGGAAGGAAGAGCTCAGGCGACGTTGAAAGCGCTGAGATCGCGTCTCGCTCTGAACGCTTCGGTTTTCCGAGATGGCAAGTGGCAGACCCTTCCCGCCACGCAACTGGTGCGCGGAGATCTGGTCAAGTTATCGCTTGGCGCGGTTGTTGCAGCTGATGCTCATTTAGTCAGCGGTTCCGTCCTGCTCGATCAATCGATGCTTACTGGAGAATCGCTGCCCACCGAGGCAGGCGCAGGTGCAGATACCTATGCCGGTGCGCTTGTCCGGCGAGGAGAAGCTACGGCAGAAGTAACCGCAACCGGAACTCGCACCAAGTTTGGGCGAACTGCGGAGTTGGTTCAAACGGCCCACTCGATTAGTTCCCAACAGACCGCCGTGCTGCAGATCGTTCGCAATCTGGCCATCTTCAATGGCATCGTCATCGTGCTGATGGGCATCTTCGCCTACTCGCACTCTCTACCGCGCGGCGAGATTATCTCCCTGTTGCTCACCTCTGTGCTCGCTGCAATTCCTGTAGGCTTGCCCGCAACGTTCACTCTTGCCGCGGCACTCGGCGCAAAAGCGCTGGCAAAGTTGGGCGTCTTACCAACGCGTCTCTCCGCAGTGGATGAAGCAGGGACGATCAATGTCTTGTGCTCGGATAAGACAGGAACTCTTACACTCAATCAACTGTCAGTGACAACCGTCCGTCCCTTGTCTGGTTCGGATGAGGCCCGTGTGCTGGCGATGGCTTCTCTCGCTAGTTCGGATGGAGGTTCGGACGCGGTCGATGCCGCGATCCGGTCCGCTTCCCAGAAGAAGCTCCCACCAGACGTGCTGAAACTGACCAATTTCGTGCCCTTCGACCCGACCAAGAAGACCTCGGAAGCCACGGCTACCGATGCAATGGGCGAGGTTATTCGGATCGTCAAAGGCGCGTTCACTGCTGTATCCGGCCTCACGGCTCCGGCACCCGATGCTGCCGCCATTGCAGATGAACTGGAAAAGAAGGGTTTTCGCGTGCTTGCAGTCGCTGCTGGCCCTCCGGCGACATTCAAGATCATTGGACTGATTGCGCTCAGCGATCCACCTCGCCCAGATTCCGTCTCCCTGATTGCAGAGCTGAAGTCGCTCGGTGTGCTCACCGTAATGGTGACGGGGGACGCGCCGGAGACTGCGGCCATCGTGGCGCATGCGATAGGTCTGGACAATACCGTGTGCCCGGCGGGGGCTTTACCTAATGACATCAAGCCTCAGGACTTCGCGATCTTTGCGAGCATTCTTCCTGAGGGCAAGTTCGATCTCGTCAAAGCCTTTCAAAAGGGCGGACACACAGTCGGCATGTGCGGGGACGGCGCAAATGATGCCCCTGCTCTCCGTCAGGCACAGATCGGCATCGCTGTTTCTACAGCAACCGACGTCGCGAAGTCGGCCGCCGGTGTCGTTCTCACCGAGCCCGGCCTCGGCGGGATCGTTGCAGCCGTGAAGGTCGGTAGGACAACATTTCAGCGCATCCTCAGTTACACACTACGATCCACTATCAAGAAGATGGCGCAGATTCTTCTGCTCGCTATCGGCTTGTTGATGACAGGCCAAGCCATCCTAACCCCGATGCTGATGGTGATCATCATGATCACTGGCGACTTCCTTTCCATGGCCCTGGCAACAGATAGGGTCCGTCCCTCCGAGACACCAAACTCATGGGAGATCGGCAAGATTACAGGCGCGGGTCTGATCCTCGGACTGTTCTTCCTGGCATTCTGTACAGGTGTTCTGGCTGTAGGCAAGTTCGAAATGCACTACGGAATAGATACCTTGCGAACCCTTACCGCCATCGTGCTTGTCTACGGTAGCCAGTCCATCACTTATGCCGTTCGGGACCGACGCCATCTTTGGGGTCTGCGTCCGACGAAATGGCTTGTGCTGTCCACATGCGCGGACATACTGTTCATTTCTGTCCTGGCGAACCGCGGTATCGCAATGGCGCCATTATCTGTCGCTGTTCTGGCAATCATCCTGGGAGCGGCCGTGATGTTCTGGATGGTCCTCAACATCATCAAGATTCCGATCTTCGCGAAGCTCAGGCTTTCCTAGTTGGTCGGTGCCGCATGGCGCTCTTCGCAAGAACCTTGTCCAACTGTCCATGGTTCCGAGTGGATTCTCCCGCGCAGATTGAAAACAGTCGGACGAACAGACGGATTGGCGCTCAAGTCGAGTAGCTTTAGGATGAATCGTATGCCACGCGGGTCGCTCTTGCCCTCTTTTCGGGGATAAGTGAACCGCTGCTATGAGGAGCGAATCCATGCGGGAATTTCCTGTCTCGAAAGTTTGCCGCCTGATCGAGCCGGGTCCTGTTCTCCTGGTAACGACTTTCCACAAAGGTCGAGCCAACATCATGACAATTGGCTTTCACATGATGGTGCAGCATGATCCTCCATTCATCGGCTGCATCATCGGTCCGTGGGACTACAGCTACAACGCATTGCGCGCCACCAGAGAATGTGTCCTGGCCGTTCCGGGAGTGGACCTCGCTCAAAAGGTCGTCGACATCGGGAACTGTTCAGGAGATGAAGTTGATAAATTTGAAGCTTTCCGCCTTACGCAGATTCCGGGCAAACAGGTAAAGGCGCCTTTGGTAAAGGAGTGTCTTGCCAATATCGAATGCAGGGTGAAGGACGTAAGCCTTGCGAATAAATACAGCCTGTTCATTCTCGAAGCTGTCGGAGCCTCTATCAATCCTGACCGCAAAGAGCAGCGAACGTTTCATCATCGGGGAGATGGCACCTTTACGGTGGACGGCAGGACTATCGACCTCAAGGAACGCATGGTGAGATGGAAGGCTTTTCAGGATTGAAGCGGCAGGCCCACGATATCTGCACTTCAAGCTATTCACTGCCAGGTTATGGCAAATCCGTGTCGATAATACCGTTCGATCTTGGGATCTGAGCGTCACCTAAAAACACAACCTCGTCGCGCCCGTATCATCCAGATATGAGCGATGAACAGCTACGAGGCTCCCGGTTTGCAGTCGAACACTGGAAGGCAAGCAGCCGTTAAAGCATCAGCGGCCCGACGATTCGGGCCGCTGCATTGATTTAGCCCTTCTCTACGCTGCCGCAGCCGGAACAAATCCGTCGCAACCGCTGATCGGCGTGACCTTCAGATGCAGGGCTGCGTGCCTGGGATGACCGCATTCGTCTAGAACTTTGAGGTCTGCTTCATGCTTCGTGCGGATGCTGACCAATACATCGGTCTTATGGCCTTCTCCGAAATGCGTGCAGAGTCCGCACTGTCCATCGTGAACTGATTCCATGTTGTTGCCTCCTGTGACGGATTGCCTTCAGGAACAACAATAGTATGTGGTTTGTTTTGTGTAAATTGCGACTGAATCAGTCCAGAAAATCTAAGACTCTTCAGGTCGTGAATGCTAAGTACGCAGAGGCATGATCTTTAGTTTGCTTGACGCGCCGAGCGAGAGGTCTGGTACCCGTCGAAAATAATCTTCAGAAGTCACCACCGCATGAGCGGCGCAACGCCTGGCCGCCCATAGCTCCATTACGTGAAGCAATCAACTTAGCTCTGGTGAGAGATTGAAGCAGCATAGGACGCGGAATATCGTGTGCATCCGCAGTATCTCTGGCGGAACGGCGTGTTTGTGTATTTATTCACCCGTACAACTTCTCGCATGTGGCATTGCAGGCATCTATCTGAGGACACCCCGGAGGTGTATTTATGGAAGATCATCGCGTACAGAAGGGCCAAGCAAAAGAGGATCAGGTCACAGCTGCGATCGAGAAGGTGACATCGCAGGCTCCGTCAAGTCTGTTTTTAGCTGCGGCAGTCGGATCTATGGGAGCCTCACTTGCCTTGAAATTCCTGAAGAAGGAACATGAGGCACTTTTTGTCGGTCAGTGGGCTGCACCATTCTTGTTGTTGGGGATCTACAACAAATTGGTTAAGCTCCACGGATCTGATTCGGCTGCCGGGGAAGTTTCCGACCAGGTTTCGTAGTTCTTTTCCGATTCCTCTCTGGGACGCAAAGGCACATGCTGGCTCCCAGCTTGCGGAAGTGCGTCGATAGCATCCAGCAGGAAGTGCGTGAGTACCTGAAAGATCTCTCCCTCCTGTACATCTTCACCCCAGCCGTTCCTTATCCGTCTGAAAAAAGTACCTAAAAGAGGAAACACCATATATGTCTGAACATCGCGATGCTCCTAAAGTCCATGAACCTCATGTCGTCCGCGAAGACCATATCAAAGGACCTCATGATGCAAAAGAGATCAATCCGAAGATGGCCTCCGACATCGCCTACTGGTCTAAAGAGTTCGACGTCACCGGCGACCAACTCCACGAAGCTATCCGCAGTCACGGGACCCACGTCGAAAAAGTCCGCGCCGCGCTACACGCACACAAGGCCATGTAAGATCTTGTCTCAGTTCGGCTATCACCAGATCAGCCGTTCAGGAGGTAAGGCGTCCTGAACGGATTCCGCGATGTGGCTTTCTCTCGACGAGAACAAACAGAGTGATGGGGAAGAGTCCCCCTTCAGACGCTGTCAGTTTCATTCATCGACACGAAAAATTTAATGGACCTTGGGGTCTCAATCGCATTACGCTGATTCTGTCGAAAATGGTGGACCGGACATGGGTAAGCCCCGGTCAATATCGCAGGTCGGATTCGACTGCAATATCCAATCCAGCCAATAGGCCGCGGACCTCGATGAAGGGCGAAGTGTATTCGTCTTCCAATCGGAGGTGAAGATGAAAGCCGCAGTCGTTTGGAAAGTGGGAAAATCTCCCATATATAGCGAATTTGAAGAACCTATCCCGCATGAGGAAGAGGTTTGTGTCCATATAACGGCCTCGGCCCTTACCAACTTCACAAAGGTCCGAGCCGCAGGCAAGCATTTCAGCTTCGCAGCTCGTCCCCCCTTTTGTCGTTGGCATAGACGGAGTGGGAAGGCTTGAAGATGGCAGACGAGTCTATTTTCTCTTTCCACGAATCCCATTCGGCGGAATGGCGGAACGAACTGTCGTGCGTTCTTCACAGTGCATCCCTGTTCCCGACAACGTGGATGATGTTACCTTGGCTGCCATAGCAGATCCAGGTATGGCGGCTTGGGCCGCGCTCGAAGCGCGTGCGAAGTTGTTGCCGGGAGAGACGGTTTTGGTCAACGGAGCAACAGGATCGGCGGGTAGGATGGCCGTTCAAATCGCAAAGTACCTCGGAGCAAAGAAAGTTATCGCTACCGGACGAAATCGAGAAACGTTAAATGCTTTGTTGTCGATTGGAGCCGACGACGTGATTCCGTTGGACCACAACGGCAGGACATCGGAGGACGACCTTAGAAAGCAATTCGAGCAAAGGATCGGTGTCGTGCTCGATTATCTCTGGGGCCCAAGTGCCGAGCAAATACTTGAGGCGGCAAATGCAGCTAAAGGGACTATGCCCATTCGCTTCGTTCAGATTGGAACGACGAGCGCACCGGATATCACGCTTCCTGGCGCCATCCTGAGATCTTCGGCGATTCAGATGATGGGCAGCGGAATAGGAAGTGTCGCTTTAGAAGAAATCACTCTGATTCTTTCCAGGCTGATGCAGGCTGCATCCGAGGTCGGCTTTCATATAGCAACAAGAGATCTTCCCTTGAGCCGAATTAGAGAAGCATGGTCCACCGAAGGCGCAACTCCTCGACTTGTTCTGACCATGAACGCGCCATAGCTTAGAAACAGATGTGGTGGCGAGCCGAAGTGGGTTTCGAACGGGAGAAGGGATGAACCTGTAGCAGAATGGCTGCGGTTCCCGTTGCTGCCACACCCCAGCTTTCAAAGGACCTGTCGAAGGCTTCTAAAACAGGACGTCGTATCTTCAACTTTCACAACTAAAGAAGAAATTACGCCTGGCGATCGCTTCCTCTGCTTACGGCAGCATAACGCAACTCATTGAAATTACGTAATAAAAACCATAAGGACGAAGCTGATTCAACAGCTTCGCCCCTCCGTACGAACGTCTATCTCTCAAGGATTTGCCTTGGCGACCTCCTTGTTCGAGGCGCGGGGAGCCGATGCATGTAAGGCGTCGCTATGGCGCCAGAGTTCTGAACGTAAGTGAATATCGCAACGAGCCGACAGGCGGGATGCTATGCTCCCAACTCGTTCTGGCTTCACCTTCCAGAATGTAGATCGATCGCGGTTTAAGTGTTTGTGACTTGCGAATCCAGCCCGTGCCTGTGGAAAGCCGAAGGCGCATGATTGCTGTCGCCAGAAGCGAGACACCAACAACCACACCAAATTGCGGCTTGTCCTTATGCCAACCGATTCCAGCGCCTGGAGGATACTCATTCACCCCACCTTGCTGAATTTCGTCGATGCTCCTTCCAGCAAAAGCCGCAGCCTTTCTGCGAAGTTCTTCGATGAACAGCGGAAACCTTTCCGCACGTTCAACCGCGCGGCGTGCATAGTCATAGCGAAGACCAAAAGAGGTGACTCGTCGATTGCCAACGTGCCCATGAAATTCAAATGGTCTGAGTTCGAGTGTTGCAAGTGATGCTACGAGAATAGCCTCTTCAGTTTCACTGATGATGTCATCCTGATAACGAAAGCCACTCGGCATCGAAGGAGATTGTGCACTCTCAAGTTCAGCGAAAAGACCTTTCTGTATTGCCATCAGAATCTCCTGAAATTCGTCAGAACAGACTCATCTGCTGCGTTTGAACTGATCGCTTCCCCGGCATCCTGTCATCGAAGACTGTCCTCCCGCCAACCGACGCAGAAATCGCCCGCTCGTGTGTCAGCGCCGCATCGAAGTCCGCAAGTGGTTCACGTCGCTCTTCGACATCGCGGGTCAGGCGATCCAATCGCCGGAAGCCCTCAAGTTTTTCTGTGTGTCCGAGTCGGGCTGTTTCCAGAGAGCGCCGCAGGACGGCGAGTGACTCGTCGTAGACTTTGAGCGGAACCGGAAAAGGATGCCCATCTTTGCCACCATGCGCGAATGAAAAGCGTGCTGGGTCGGAGAACCGGCTGGGAGCACCGTGCACCACCTCTGCAATGAGAGCAAGAGATTGCAGCGTTCGCGGCCCAAGTCCTTCTACAAGAAGTAACGAAGCAAAGTCTCGAAGGTCTTTTTCGTGTGCGACTGCCAGAACCGCGCCTAATCGCTTTGTATCGACATCCTTTGCTCGAACGTCGTGATGCATTGGCATCGAAAGCCTGCGAACATCGCCCAGGACGCTCTCCAGAGGTTCTCTTGTGATCGCAAGCAAAGCGTCGCGTGCCTTCTCGGCGCGGGCATCCACGAGATTCCTGATCTCGCCCTGCGGTTTGCCTACAATGGCGGTGTGTGGGTCAGACACGAAGTCCCGCACTGTGGTTGAGTGCCAGTGATAACGTCGCGCGACGCGATTTTGAGGATTCATCCCCTGCTGAACGACAGCCCATTCTCCCGATTGTGTAACGACGAAAGAGTGCAGGTAAAGCTGGAACCCATCCACAACGGCATTATTGTCCACGCGTGCCGTAAGCCGGCTCGTGCGTGCCAGAGCATCTCCGTTAAGCCCAGTCCTCGTAGCAAAAGCACGAAGTTCATCCGGAGTGCGGATGGAATGTCGGCCACGGCCGCCGCAGACCATGATGCCAAGATCCGAAAAACGTGGATTGATGCCACGCTTCAGTGCTCCGAGTACCGAAGTCGTAATGCCGGACGAATGCCAGTCCATGCCCATGACTGCCCCATAAGCCTGGAACCAGAATGGATCGCTCAATCTCGTGAGAAATCCGGATTGTCCATAGTTCAGAACAACCTGCTCGGCTATCGCTGTTCCGAGTTCGGTCATCCGGTTGGCCAGCCATGGAGGTACACGGCCTCCATGGAGGGGAAGATCGGCGGTTCCGGCGCGTTTCATAGCAATCCTCTCCCTCACCAATTATTTTCGCTATATATTCGCCTTAAATCAAATATGTTGGAATTTTAAATTGGCTGATTTCCGAGAAGCCCCAAAATGACACTGTAAGCATCTGATAATAAATAACTTATTTTGATGGCCAGAGGCGGGATCGTTCTTTCCATGGGCCTTGTCGTTCTGTAAGTTGCAGAAAACACAATGTCAAGAAATCCGAAAACTCCAGCTCTCCCGGCTCGGCGGTACAAAATTGGTACAAATAAGCTCACCTCATTGGTAACGCTGCGAGCTGGCTCCCCATTTCGAAGCTTTCTCTGGCCACCACCGCCATTACACATTTCTACACTCGCTGTACATTCCAATCGTGGGTCTTGCCCTCCAACCGGCGGCATGAAGATGTTTTGTAACTATGTAACTAGTGGATAAGGAGTGGTCAAATCGTGCCGATGACCTCTCCCATGCCATCGACCCAACACTAAACTTATCAATAGTTTACAAGACCACGGTGGCTGCCTAAATCCTTGTAAACACGTAGACTCCTCAGAACCAAGTACTTGTTTCGTACACAGACAGATGCAGATAAAGTTGTGATAAGGTTTCTTCGCACCCCTACTACTGCGATAGAGGCCGACTCATGAAGAGTTTTGCGGCTTTGTCTAATAGTCTTTCGTTTAGCCTGTTGTTCCTCGCGTTGCCATCAATGGCTGAAGCTCAGGCAAAACCCCAAGTAAATGAAGTATCTGTTGGTGTCCGCGTATGGCAATATGACCGCGTCTATCCGTTGCTTGACGGTTTGTTCGAGGATGTTGTCAGTAGTCAGGTCGCACCATTGTTAATGAACAACAACTCTCCGAACGCTTCAAATCTGGATGCGGTCGTCCAGTCATTACAAATTCAGGCTGGCTACGGTCAACTTGCTGGGATTCAAAATTCCGTCGCATCGCAAATGGCGGTCGCAAATCTCGGATATCAATCTGTAATGGCCCAACAAGCCCAAGGCATTCTTCAGCAGCAGTTAGCAGCACAGCAACAGCTTTATCAGGCCCAACAGGATTTGCAGCAGGCACAAACGGCCGGCGACAGTGCGGCAACTGCAACAGCCAACCAGAAGATTCAAGCGATAAACGCCAATATTGCAAACTTAAGTGCCCAAGCCGGCTTAGTTAAAGCCCCGTCGACTCCCTGGGTTCCGGCTTCTGCAACAGGAAATATCGCAAACCCGACCACTGCCGTGCCCGCTGTTCCATCGAGCATTCTTTCGACCGGCACCGTCAGTGGAGGCCCGTCTTTTCCGGCGACCAAACAACTCGACAATCAGGTTGACCTACTGTGGTTGAATGTTCGCAGTCTAATTGCACCCGTAGTTACATACATTAGTCCAGATTCAACTTCTTGGACTGGGCAAAACCTGAACGCTATTTTTAGATACTTAGAAGTTGGTCCCGGAACCCCAGGCGTAAAAATCACCTGCCTGAATACCACGAGTTGCGGCGTAGATGCTGGGCCAATTCCGAAGCAAAACGGAATTCTCTATATCGCATCAGCTGCCCCCGGAGTGGCCAACCGAGTGGAAATCGCCCTCATGAAACTCAATACAAACGGCACGCTGTCTCCCATCTCCTATCAAGCACCGAAGGCCGCCGATCAGCCAGCGACAACTAAGGTGATAGGTGCCGACCAAACTCCTCCCCCAGCAGGTGCTAATCAGGTTTCAGACGCCAACAATCAAACAGCGATAACGCCGAGTTCACCAACGACACCTGCTGTACCAGCAGCATCGAGAAATGCTGCGATTATGACCGTACCACCGCAATAAACTCCCCGAAGGCTACTCGTTCTGCTCTGGGTTAAGGGTCAATCAGTAGAACCGCGTATGCACTTAATTTGGTGCAATTGTGTGTAAACTGTAAGATATGGGGTAAATGTCCTCGTCCTGGGGAACGAAGAGGATTACCCCTGTGGCCACGAAACATCAACAACTTGCGAATGCCGCGCCCACGTTCATTGACCTGTTCGCTGGGTGTGGTGGCTTGTCGCTGGGTCTGCTCAACGCAGGTTGGAGTGGTGTCTTTGCGATCGAGAAGAATGGCGATGCTTTCAAGACATACTCTGAAAACCTGATCGCTGGGCCCTATCGGTTCAACTGGCCTCACTGGCTCCCCCAACAGGCGCTGACTACCTCCGATGTTCTGGACCACTATGAACTTGAATTGGCCCAGTTGCGTGGAAAAATTGACCTGCTTGCGGGGGGACCGCCCTGCCAGGGATTCTCACTCGCAGGAAGGCGGATTCACACGGACCCCCGCAACCGGCTGACGGAAGACTACCTGGCGATCGTTCGCATCATCCAGCCCAAGCTCCTGCTGATTGAAAACGTGCTGGGGTTCACCCTGCCCTTTAAGAAAAATGGTGAGGGCGAGGCTCAAGAGCAGGCCCATTCCAAGGTGCTGACCAAGCGCCTCGAAGCTCATGGCTATTCCGTATATTCGGAGCTTTTGGACTTGAGCTTTTTTGGGGTTCCCCAAAAGAGGAAACGCTTCATTATGATTGGGATTCGCCGCGATCCGTTGTCGAAGCAAAGGGATAGCCAACAATCACCGATTGAGTTGTTGAAAGCCTATGCACCAACCTTCCGTCAGTCCAAGGGATTACGTCGCAGGGGTGCAATCTCAGTGAAGGAAGCAATTGGTGATCTCGAAACCAACGGCAAAGCGCTCCGAGCGAACACCGATTCCGGGTTGAAAGGCTTTTCTGAAATTGAGTATGTTCCCTCGACCAAGAGGTCTTCCCGGTATCTTGAACTGATTCGTAGGAATGCGAATGGGAGCCCCAATAGCCTGAGATTGGCTAGGCACGCTCCTACTACGGTGGCACGATTCCGCAAGATTCAATCAATCTGCGGTCCGGGTTTGCAGCTATCGGACAAGGATCGTAAACGCCTTACGATGAAAAAGCAGGCCTTGACTGTACTGTCATCTGGCCATCCTGGCGCAACGATCACCACATTGCCGGATGACGTTCTTCACTATTCTGAACCTCGAATACTGACAGTCCGGGAGAATGCCCGGCTGCAATCCTTCCCCGACTGGTTCAGGTTTCTGGGCAAGTACACATCGGGCGGAAAAGCACGACGGCACGACTGTCCCCGCTATTCGCAGGTTGGAAATGCAGTCCCACCGCTTTTTGCTGAGGCGGTCGGAATCATTCTCCAGCAGATATTGAGAGGGAAAATTGGCGAAAACGCTTCACTTTAAGACCAACACCCTCCTGAAAAACCTTGTTGGCAAGGACCTCATCAACGATGACAACATCGCTGTCATCGAGTTGGTGAAGAACGCCTACGACGCAGGTTCAAAGACTGTCGAGGTAAATTTCGACCACTTTGATGAGGAAGGCCTGACTGATCACGACTCTACGTTGCAAGTCTACGATGACGGCAAGGGGATGAGTGAAGACGACCTTAATGACAAGTGGTTAAACATCGCCTATTCGGAAAAGAAGCATGCACGTAGCGAACATGGAAACCCCTACGCAGGCAACAAAGGGGTCGGGCGATTTTCATGCGACAGGTTAGGAGAGGAGTTGGACCTCTTCACTCGTTGCGCTGGCTCCCCGTTGCTGCACTTGCAGATTCACTGGCCTGATTTTGAAGTCGAGGATGAGAAGGATTTAACGATCCAGCAAATTCCCATGTCGTTGACTGTCGCCACTCAAGCCGAGGCTAGAAAGAAAATTGGCAGGGATTTCCCTGCGACGGGCACTGTCCTGCTCATATCGAAGCTCCGGTCCTCTTGGGATAAGGGCAAGTTGATTGATCTCCGGAGGCAGTTAGAGCGGTTCATGAACCCGAACCAGCTCTTTACAAAGAAAGATTTTGCCATTTCCTTGAATGCTCCCGATCTCGTGGATCGCAAAGGTGTGGACCCTCAGGATCGAGTCAACGGAATCGTTGAAAACCAGATTTTCAAGAAACTCCAGTTTGAGGCCACATATATTGATGTCCGAATCGATAAATCTGGGAAGCGAATTACGACAGAGCTGTTCCATGAGGGCGAACCCGTCTTTCGCCTCACTGAGAAAAACGAGACAGGACTTAAGAGCGTCCACAGCGTTTTTTATTTTCTAAATTCCTACAAAAAGGCATACTTCAAGCGCCAAACGGGACTTCGTGTAATCGACTTTGGATCAATCTTCCTGTTCTTGAATGGTTTCCGAATCGCACCATACGGAGACAGGGGTAACGACTGGCTTGGGCTTGACAGCAGGCAAACTCAGGGCCGGACGCGTTACCTCGGAGGCCGCGACCTCATCGGGAGAATCGAGATTGAAGACGATGAAGCATCATTCAAGCCGATTTCCAGTAGGGAAGGCTTGGTCAATACTTCCGCATTCATAGCCCTGCGGGAAAAATTCGCGCTCGAAATCGTCCGCCGGCTTGAGCGTTTCGTTGTTGACGGGCTCGACTGGGACAGCATTCCCGATTCCCTTCGCAACGAAGTTAGGTCCGAAGAGGGGCTCGACTGGAAGGACACGGCGGAGCAATATTCGGAATCGAGACAGAAGAAGCGGCACCGCATCGCCCTTTCGATCATGTCATTTGCGAATATTTCTCCTGACCGCACTATCTCATTCTGGTTCAATCCTTCCTTGCTTGATGAACTTCACGAACAACGATCCGAAGACCTGGCCGGACTTTTTGGGAAGATTGATGCCTTTGATGGTTCTCAAGTCGATCTCAGCGTCAAGAAGGGGATTGCACAACTCAAGCGCCTAGTAAAGCGCCGGGAGGAACAAGCGCGTGAGGCACAGGCACAGGTTGCCGATCTAAATGTACGTGTCGCCGAGCAGGGCAAGCAGCTCAGCCTGGTAACTCGCAAGGCAAAGGCGTATGAAGCCCAGAAGCTGTTCCTGGAAGCTGCTACGTCCCTAGACACAAAACGCCTCATGGCATTCCACCATGAGATTGCATTAAATGCGAGCATCATCAACAACTACGTGAGCAAGTGCGTTGGGCTGGTCCGGTCGGAATCCAAGCCAGGACCATTGATGGCGGCGCTGGAAAAGATAAGCTTGGCGAACAAGCGCATCCTGGCAATTTCGCAATTTGCTACAAAGGCGAATTTCAAATCTGCGACACAAAAAGAACCGACGGATGTACCCGCGTTTGTTGAGCAGTACATAGTAAACGTTGCACGCGATTTCATCGCTTCCGGGTTGGCCCTCGACGTGGTTAACGAAGTGAAGGAGTCATTCGAGATCAAGCTAAAGCGAATTGAATTAAGCATACTGGTTGACAACCTCATCAGTAATGCCGGTAAGGCCCATGCACAGCACATGGTGGTAACGCTGAAGCTCCTCAATGCCAATACCCTCCAGATGGATTTTCAAGATGACGGGAGGGGCTTATCGGCGGATGTCCCGACGCCAGAGGCTATTTTTGAGTTAGGTTTCACGACGACTTCAGGCTCCGGGCTGGGTCTTTACCACGCAAAATCGATTGTGGATTCTCTTGGCGGAACAATTCGCGTTATCAAGAACAAGGACCGCGGGGTCACATTTCGTATAGAGGTGATGCGTTGAGAATGACCTATTCAATCCTCTGGTTCGATGACCGGAGAGATTATTTGGACTCCATCGATCAGGAGGCCCTGAAGAAGACAATCTCTGGCTGGGGATTCATTCCCCAACTGGTTCTAGTGGATGACCCGGCTGAGTTCATCGAGCACAAACCGTTCAAGGATTTCGACCTGATAGTTGTCGATTATAACCTTGGAGACAATCAGCCTCATGGCGAGGTATTCATTAAGTCGATCCGTGAACACAACGTCCTTACCGAGGTCATCTTCTATTCGGCAAATCCTGGCAAGGAGCTTTGGGATGCAATCCGTACCAAGGAGTTAGAGGGCGTCTATGTCAGCGGGCGCGACCCCATTGTGTCAAAAATCGAACGGGTAGCCCAGCACTCCCTTCACAAGGTTCTCGACCTAAATAACATGAGGGGACTCATCATGGCAGAACTCGGCGATCTTGATCTCCAGTTCGACGCGCTCTTGGCCTTGGGTTGGTCCTCCCTAGAGGATGCCGGACGCAATTATGTAGCAACACGCTTCGTTTCCACCTCGACAGAGCAGTTGGAAAAGCGACGTACAGAGCTCCAGGCATGTGCTGCATCTCCCACCACCGATGGCATCGCGGCGCTTAGCGACAGCAGCAAGAGATGGGACAATCTTTGCCGGCTACAAAAGAAGAACGTTAAGTTGAAAGAGGTGACGATGCCGCCATTCGCAACCGACCTCTTATTTCCTAGAAATTGTCTTGCACATGGCGTCCCACGCCAAGAAGGTTCTGACCTTATCTTTCATTTCAGTGGGCGTGATTATGTTTATAACGAGCAATCGAGCACACAACTCCGGCAGATCATACTAGCGTATCGAGAACACCTAAAAAAGATGGAGCAGCTTTTGAAGGAGACCTAAGCGTCGAGAAAAAGCTTGAGCTTTCGCAGAGTCTTCGAGGTGCTCTTGTTGATTTCGCACTCCCACACTACTACGGTCTGCCAACCTAACTTCCGTAGTGCCACCCTAACATCTTTGTCGCGCTGGATGTTGCGAACCAACTTTTCACGCCACATAGGAGAGTCGGGGATTCGTGCTGTCCCGCAGGCTTTATGGACATGCCAAAAGCATCCGTGAATCAATATGGCTTTTCTGCGTGCAGGAAAAACAATGTCTGGACGTCCTGGTAGATTCTTCGGGTGAAGCCTATACCTGTAGCCAGCGGCGTGAAGCAACTTCCGTACAATCAGTTCCGGCTTTGTGTTCGAGCTCTTGATCGCCCTCATGATTATTGAGCGTTTTTCCGGAGTCAAATTGTCCACTTTGAGTATCCTCGCTGTGCTGTCTGCGGAGACCGTTGGGCCCGCTTCGAGTCTACCGGGGGAGCGCTCATCACGGCACGCAGATTAATCCGAAACAGGGAACTCCGCGAAACCGCATTCTCGGAGGGCTGGCGGATAGTAATGCAATGGTGGCCCCATATATCCATTGCGGTCTTTGAGGAGAGTCGTAGCCATATCTGGGGTCACGAGCCGCGCTTCAATGGCATCCCGGATGGCATCTGCGCCACTCTGGTATTTCTTGCTCCACACATGACCGTTATGGTTGACCATGATACTTGCGCTGCCATCCTCTGCGAAAAGGATTGTCACACCGGGATTCATCTCCATGTAGCAAGGCTATCATTGGGTCGGAGTGTATTCGATTCTGCATCGGGCGGCCATGCATTCATTTCTTGAACGTAGGCAGCGCGGGCTCGATTTCCCCTGAGATGGCCCTCGCTCTTTCTTCCCGCATTATGCTGGGGTTCCAGATCATGAATTGGCTGAGGAAGAAATTGAATGATTCCATTCTTGGGTGCCTGAACAAAAACAGAATGCCATGTATCGTCTGCCTTAAATAGGTGTACGACTTTCCCAGAAGTTGGATGTGATCCGGGTAAGCTGGGAAAGGTTCTTGAAAGAGTCCAAAGATGCCTCTTCGGAATACTAGAGGGACGGAAGGGTCACCCTGCGCAACGAGCAGGCAATCATGCCTGTCGAATGCTCCTAAGATAATCTGCGATACCTCAATCGCCACGATGTTGATGTTGCCTTGAACTTTCGAGACGAATTTCGTCTGTACACCATCTTTCTTCTGGACCTTCTCCAAAATCGCTTGTTGCACTCGAATGATGTCTGACTGTTCATCCGTCCCGTCTTTAGCGACTGCCCAGAAATTTTGCCTTTGTAGCTGGCTCTCAATTGAATCAACGGTTGTCTTGTCCTGCTGGAGAAGCCTCGCTTCTATAAATACAGTGTCTCCTGAGACCGTTATCCAGCGGAAATCTATTGAACTTGCATGAGCAGGGTTCTGCTTGATCTCGTACGCCAGTTCTATTCCTACAGATTCAAATTGAAACGCGATGGTCGCCTCCAACACTGAAGCCATGAAGTTGCTGCGGTTATTGGCTGTTTCGATATTCGCCATGAGTCTGCTGTACCGCCCCTTGTTGGCGAGAAACTCAAGCTTCGACAATAGCCCGTCTATTTGGTCTTCCCATGCACCTTTCCACCCGGATCTGGTGATCGCTGTCGACAATGTCTGTCTGTTCATCTTGATTCCTTGGACAAGTCTTGCAGAGTTATCTCTAGCATCACTTTGAATTAGGCCCTGTATTCGGCACAGTGAGTCAGGTCCTAGTGAAAATACTGCCTGCGTTGCATTCTGATAGAGATCACAGCCTCGACAGTGCTGAACTGCTTCCTGCAAAACAGGTAGCGTTCGGTCGTCGGGTACAAATGGGTCCGCACCTTGTTCTGCGCTTGCACGCATGAGAGAAATTCCTTCTATTGCGCTTGGATGCCTGGAGGGAGCTATTTCCGTTTCAGAGCTTCCAGTTCATCCAGTGTTCGCGGCCAGTCTTTTCCGAGGAGCCGAGACAGGCTTCGATCTGCCAGCACCTTGCCCCCGGTCTGACACTGAGCGCAGTAGTTCGTCTCGTTATCGGCATAACGAACGCGCTGTACCTGCTGGCCGCACCGTGGGCAAGGCTGCCCGAAGCGCCCATGTACCGCCATATCTTTTCGAAAGGCTGTGACCTTCTCCGGGAAGTCTTTACTCGATTCCTCTTTCAATCTGTCTACCCAGAGCTGTAACGTCTCGCGGGTTGCCGTGAACAGCCGCTCCCATTCTTTGGGCGTCAATTTATGCGTTTGCAGGATGGGCGAAAGCTGAGCTGCATGCAGGATCTCATCGGAATAAGCGTTGCCGATCCCGCTCAGGATGCGAGGATCAGTCAGTGCTCGCTTCAGTGTTCGATTCTCCGCCGTGAGTACCGCGCGGAATTCATTGAGATCGATAGCAAAGACATCGACACCACCAGGATCGATGGATTGCATCTCTGCTTCATTGCGGAACAGATGAAGCGAGGCGCGACGCTTGGCACCAGCTTCAGTGAGAACAAGCGAGCCGTTAGGGAAGTCGAAAGCTGCAAGGTTGTTGCGTCCGCCGAGTTTCGCTCCAACAGGACGCCAGTGCAGGCGTCCAGAGATCATCAGGTGAAGCACCATCCAGATGCCGTTATCGAACTCGATGGCGATCCGTTTCCCGATGCGTCGCAGTGAACGAACCGTATGCCCCTCGATGGCTTCAATCTGTGGCTGCACCGTCCGCAACAGGAACGCATTGGCTAGGCGTATCCGTTCGAGCGGCTGGCCAATGACGCGTGCCTCCAGCGCGCTGAGATAGGCCGTGATGTCGGGAAGCTCCGGCATAGCTATCAGTTGAGACGCTAGTCTTGCACATGAACGCCTCTTCGAGGCACCGTCATTGTCATCTCTGATGACGGCCTGCAACGATATTACTTTGGCGTATCTTCGGCGTTCTCTAGAGAATTCTGGAGGTAAAACTCGTGAAGCTTGGCCTGGAGCAGCTTCTTGTCTGGAAGTTGTGTTTGGTATTCAGCGACCAGAGCCGGCGACAAGCTCCGGCTCAATGCATATTCGACAACTTCGTCGTTCTTGCTGGCGCAGAGCAGCACGCCGATAGACGTTTGCTCGTGCGGCTTGCGCACATCACGATCAAGTGCTTCAAGATAGAAGTCAAGTTTGCCCAGATACTCCGGCTGGAACTCGCTAATCTTTAGCTCGATTGCCACCAGGCAGTTCAGGCCACGGTGGAAGAACAAGAGATCAAGTGCAAAATCCCGTCCGCCAACTTGGAGCGGGTACTCCGAACCGACAAAGCAGAAGTCGCGTCCCAGTTCGATCAGGAAATCCTTCAGCTTGTGGAGCAGAGCCCGGTGAAGATCAGTCTCCGCATGGACCTGCGGCAGACCGAGGAACTCCAGATTGTAGGCATCTTTGAAGATGCTCAGAGCTTCGGGGTGCAATTGTCGCACCGCTGGCGAGACTTTTGGAGGACTCAGCACGACGCGGGCGAACAGCGCACTATTGACCTGGCGCTCCAGCTCGCGTTTGGTCCATCCCTCCTGTATGGCAATCCGAAGATAGAACTCCCGCTCTTCCGGTCGTTTGCTCTGCCCAAGAATGATGAGGTTGTGAGACCACGGCAATTGTCGCACCAGCGGTGCGACTTTCTTATCTCCCCGGTAGGTCTCGTAGAACTGCCTCATTCTAAATAAGTTCGACCTGGTAAACCCGCGCAGGCTGGGCTGCGTTCTGGCGATGTACTCGGCCAATTGGGCAACAACACCATCTCCCCACTCAGCACCCGTAATCTTGCGGCTGATGATCTCCCCCACGTTCCAGTAGAGATCAATCAGGGCAGTATTGACTGCCTGGAGAGCCTTCTCCCGTGTGGCTACGATCAGCCCGACTATCTCGGAAAACGTCGCGTCTTCAGCTGTGGCGGAACGGATGCTCGACGGGTTGGGATTGGATGGCAACGACATCTCTTCTCAGCACCCTCATCATATAAGCCCACGCTGTTGCTTTGCGGAGCTACAAAACCATTCCGAAGTCCCACGTCCGCAGACGCCGGGGCCACCCATGCCTTTGCAATAGTCGCCGATGCTCAACCTACCTTAGCCAGACGGCGATGTACTCTTTGCAAGACGCTCTCAGGTATGCGCATCGTCTTATATGCTCTCTTGAACCGCGTCTCCTCACTACCCCATTCGACCACTCCCGGTTCTCCCATAAACATTCTGCGGACCGTGTTCTCGCTCAGGCTCCATAGTTTGGCGACTTCCAGCACGGAGTAATGCTTTTCGAACGCCGGATCTTGCCAGCCTTCTTCCAACCCGGATCTCTGTGACTCCATTGGTTTCCTGAGCATGTCGCAAATAGCGATCGCAGGGAAATCCTGCGATAAGCCACCCTCTCAGATGAGCGTAGGGCGCACAACAATGATTCAGGGTGGAAAAATCTTCCACTCGGTGTCCTGCCAGGACACCGTCCGCACCCGACCGATGGTCTATCTCAGATGCTCCGAGCTGGACAGCACCTGCACCTGCCCGAGAACCTTTAATTCGATGATCTCGATACTCGGCTGGCGATTCCGCACATAGGCAATCACTTCCTCCATGCTGAGTGCCGCGAATATCTCTGCCGAAGATGTCGTCGTACTTCCATCCTCGGCGATCTTCTCCCCCTTCAGTTCAACCAGAAGCGCCCTGCGCGAATGATCCGGCGAAGGGAAGACATCCCGATCCTTGCTCTTTGTCATAAAAACTCCTTGTGCGGCACAAGAAGGGCTCCCGGTCCGAGCATAGCCAACTGGACGCGTAGAACGATGAATGTGCCTTGAAACCCTCCATGTTTCATAAAGCGCCGCGCCGCATAATACCTCTGTTATCTAGTGCAGTAGTACCATAATAATCGGTGGCCAAAGAGGAACACATTCCTTCCCGGCGCACCGGCAAGACCTCACTTGGAGCGAAAGTGTTTTCCTACTACACCCAGGAAGAACGGAAACTGCTGGAGAAGGCGGCAAAGCTGGAACGCCGCAGCCTCAGCAGTTTTGTCGCCCTCGCCGCACTCGACCGAGCGCAAAGGATCATTGCCGGTAAGTAAGCGCCCGTACAACTGGTCACCGAACTCTCAGATTTATAATGCTACCATTATGCAGTGTTGCTCTCCCGCTCGCCTCGTGATGGATGGGGGAAGTTTGAATTCAAGGTTTCCGAATGGGCGAAAATTGAGAGGAACGTGACGAGATGCCGATTCTTGAGCTGCGATGCCGCTCAGCTACCACAGAAGATCAAACCTCTTACGCCGGCAGAAGGCCAGCCGCGCGGTAGCTGCTTATCAGCGTGTCATAGAGCGTGATATCCGAGCGGCTCCTCGCCATGAGCTGTGCGCCGCCGACCGCAGCGAAAATAGCCCGTGCCCGCGGCTCACTCTTCTTCGGGCTGACCACTTTCGCGGCTGAGAGAACCTTGCTCAGCCACGCCACATTAACGTCCGCAAAGGTCTGGACCTCTTTCTTCACCGCTTCCGGAAGATCGTCATATTCCGCAGCCATGAAGCCGCTCAGGCACATACGGTTCTCGTTCTCGAGCGCCCAGCGAAATGTCTCGGGATAGCGGCGCAGAGCGCTGACCGGATCGGCGGATTCGGCTGACAGCGTCTCAAGAGCAGCTGCGGCGTTCTCCCAATAGCGCTTCGCTACCGCGGCTGCAAGATCGGCCTTGCTCGGGAAGTAGTAATAGATGCTTGCAGCCTTGATGCCCACATCTTCTGCGAGATCGCGAAAGTTGAGTCCGTTGTAACCATGCGCCTGCGCGATCTTCGTGGCGGCGAGCAAGATTTTCTCGCGTGAATTCTCAGTCATGGGACGCCTTCGCTGCAGGTCACCGTCCGGCCAAACGTGCGGACCGGAGGAAAGAAAACTGTCTAGATATTTAATCTACCATATGGCAGGTAGACTCTCATAATTATACCTACCAATCGTTAGGTAGAAATCATTGGCGGGCATCATTCGAGCCGCTACTCCCAGGCCGAGCTTGTAACCCCAGCTCAGCCGTTCACGCCAACCCAAGTACACGGAGACGCAAAATGAGCAACGATACCCAATCACCCGGTCCCAATACCCCTAACGAGGCACAACTCGAGATCCACCCAGGATGGGTGCGGAGCGGTCAGGACAATGCGCCGGGGCGGAAAGCCTACTACATCAATCTTGAAGCCAAGCCCGGCAAAGGCGACGAGGTGGAACAGTTCCTGCGGGACATTTTGGCCGGCGTTGAACAGGAACCAGGTACCGGCCCCTGGTTTGGCACCCGGTTCTCTGATACCACCTTTGGAATCTTCGAAGCGTTCCCCGACATTGCGGCGCGAAACGCGCACGACGTAGGGCCTGGCGGGCAGAACTTCCTCCGTTCAGCAGAACTGGAAGAGATGCTGGCCTATCCCGCGCACGTCTATCGGCTGGATGTCATGTTCGGGAAATTCAGTACCTTGTTTGGAAAGAAGATTGCCTGAGTGACGCAGTGGATTATTGAGGCGCAAAAATCAGTCGATCGTCTCGTGATATAGAGGCGATCGATTGACGCTCAAACAGCGCCATTAGTCTATCTAGCTCTCGACAGAACATAAGCGGGCTGCTCTGCCCCGGCTATTTTAAGTTGGGTGTGAGTCGGCACGATCCTCCTCTTCGTCACCATCTTGATGGTGGGATCCCGATCCAAGGCCAACTCCGCCACCCATACCGCCGCCGATCCCCATGCCCCCTCCACCACCGCCGCCTTGACGGCCTTCGGCCTTATCTGCCTTGTCGCGACCACCAGAGGCAGACGACCGGGCCGGGCCTTGTTTCGGAATCGCCAGGTCAGCCGGGATGGGATCGAGATCGAGCGCCTCGCGAATGAAGGCGCGCAACGATACGACCAGTTCGTGGGTATGGACGAGCTTGCCGGTGGCAAGCTCGTTCGCGGCACGCGCTGCCAGTCGGACTTGTTCTTCTGTACCGAGCAGGATGATGTCGGACAAGGCCGCCTCGACCGCATCCCGGACCCGGCGTGCCCGATCCGTGCCCGGCGAATCAGCCATACCCAGGTCCAATGGCGTCGTTGAGGCGGCGTCCGGCCTCTCGGCGTGCCGCCGCAGATCACGACGGTGAGTGGGATCGACGGTCAAGTCGCCCGTGAAAGACCCGCCTAACGTCTTGTAGGCGGCGATCAGGGCGCGCAGCCGCTCGTTGATCTGGCGATTCATACGTTCCCGGCGCTGCTGAATCGTGACCTGCGTAAGCAGGCGGATACCGACACCGATCAGCGTAATGACCGCAAGGCTCAGCAGGGTAGTGGTGAGAGCATGCAGAGAGCTGAAATCGAGATTGCGCAACTTGACCTCCGCAGGAATTGGACCGGACAAATCGTCGTCCTGGCTCGAATGTCGCCTCTCACAGCGCGCGGCGCATCTCTTGAGTTTAGAGGTGAACTCAAGAGATGCACCATATTAAGCATGATTTCTAAGCGTGGTCTGCGACAAGGAATGTCTGGTCCTTCTCCATCGACTTCGTCAATTTCTGAAAGTCGTCCTGGGTGATACTCCGGGCGCACATCGCGTTGGGACCAAAACGCAACAAAGGATGGCTTCGTGCCGTTTTCGATCCTCAACCGGGCACTGCTCTGAATGCCATTCACGACAGAGTGAATACACCCTGGACGGTCGAATCCCTGGCCGAGGCGGCGGGCATGTCTCGCTCCGCATTCGCAGCGCGTTTTAAAGAGCTACTCGGACAAACACCACTGGAATATGTAACTGGGTGGCGGATGCAGAAGGCGATGCAATTACTCGAACAGCATGACAAAAAGCTCATAGACGTTGCTCGGTTGGTCGATTACGAGTCCGACGCTGCGTTCAGTAAGGCATTCAAGCGAGTTGTCGAAGCCAACACCGGTGAATACATCAAACGTGGTTTTGAATGCTGCGGCCATGCCGGAATAGCGGAAGCTTTTTGAAGCGGAAGATTCTGACTTCGGCGGTGGGGCCTAGCCCGTCGATCCTTCATCTCCTCGTCACCGCCAACCTCATTCATTTTCTTGCGGGCTGGACTCCGCGATCGTCGAAGGCAGCTCGGCAGGCCTGAAAGCGCTGGACGCTCTTTGCCGTCCAGAGCCAGAGGGGCGCGACGTTGTCGAGCATCTCGGAACCCAGCGCCGTGATCGTGTATTCAACCCGGGGCGGAACCTCAGCAAATACCTTGCGGGTAATGAGCCCGTCGCGCTCCAGTCCGCGGAGCGTCTTCGTGAGGGACTTCTGGCTGATGCCTTCGACATGTTCCATGATGCGCGAGAAGCGCATGGGCTCATCGATATCGGCAACCACACTCATGGTCCAGAGAGACCACTTGTCTGAGATACGGGAGACCATCTCGCGTGTGAGTGCATCTTCGGCTTCGGTCAGTGTCTCGCAGAATTCTGCGATTTCTTCCCAACTCAATTTCGATTTCTTCACGGATTTCTTCATTAGTTACCTTTAGGTATGTACGGGAATAAAAGGTGCCTTATTGCCAGAAGATACTATCGGCATAATACTAAGCTCATGAAGACGAAGTGGACTACAGGTCGCCCATTCTCAGCACCGCCGCACATCCCGGATACGCGGTAACCAACCTGCAGGCAGACCATGTGGCGGCGGGATTGAAGATGCTGATGGCAATAATGAAACCTTTCCTATCGCAGGACGCGGCTCACGGGGCTCTGCCAACTCTGTATGCGGCGGTAGCTCCGGCGGCAGTAGCTGGGGGTTATTACGGCCCGGATGGCATCGCGGAGCTAAAAGGGTATCCGACTGCTGTACCAATTCCAAAAAGTGCGCTGGACGTAACGGTTGCAAAGCGGCTCTGGGCAGAATCTGAGCGCCTGACGCGCGTGAAATTCGGCGTACTCTCCGATGCTGCATAGAGAGCAATCCACACAATAGAACCTCGCTTGACGCATCATCGCCAAAGCACTCGTCGGCGGATTCAGCAAGACAGAAGTGGTCGCAGATGCATCGCTAAATGGCGTGCAAGAGCGCTCACAGATGCGGGCGGACTTCCTGCCGCACGCAATAGAAACACCGGCGCCGAGATAGGCTTCACCTTCGGCAGCAACGCAACCAGTTCGCCTGAGCGCAATCTCTCACGCACCGTCCAGTCTGGCAGGTGTGCTATCCCGATGCCGGATGCACACGCGTCTGATTGTGCCTGCAGATCATCAGTCGTGAGCACCCGCGCAGCGTCAAGGGAACGGTTTGCCTGCAACAGGCATCGCCAGCCCATAAAAGGAGCGGGATGCTTTTTGTCGATGAGCTTATGCTGTACGCAATCGTCTGTAGTCAGAGGCTCTCCATGCCTGGCTATATACGCAGGACTTGCGACAACCACGCCTCTGTGCGTGCCAATCCTCGTCTGAATCATTGCCGTATCGTGTTGGTGTCCCACACGAATGGCAAGATCGGTAAGCTCCAGGGCCGGTGTATGCACCATCTCAGAAAAGTCCAGGTCTATAGAGAGTGCTGGGAACTTTGCTATTAGTTCTGGAAGACAGGGCAGAACCAGGCGTTTCCCAAGAGTCGGCCAGCAGGTCAACCGTACTGTGCCACGAACCTCTTTGTTCCTCGCTGCCGCTTCGCGCTTGGCGCAGACAATCTGTTCCAGTATGTCCGCCGCGCGCTCGTATAGGGTCCGTCCCGCATCGGTTAGCTCCAGCGAGCGTGTACTTCGTCGCAAGAGTTGCACCCCGAGTTCCTTCTCCAAGGCACTGACCTGTCTGGCGACGGCAGATGGGGACTGACCGCGCCGGCGCGCTGCCGCAGAAAAGCTTTTTAGACGAACCGCCTGTACGAAAGCTTCCAGATTCGAAGATGAGCTACTGGGCATCATCTTTGCATTCTAGGCAAAAATGTTTCGCGTAGATTAGCCAGACCACAGGAGTTTAATGAAACGCAGGAGGAACGGTTATGAGTGATCGTCAGCTTTCAGACTCAGTGGTTAGGGCCATCATCCATGCTCCCGCAGACAAGGTGGACATTGCTGACTGGTTGTTCCATCTGCCCGACAGTGAATATCAGCGATGCTCGCATGCGCATATCGCGGCGGGAGTTACCACCACGGATGACGGCAAGCCGATGTCTATCAATGTGGAGACGATCGGTGATGCCCTTGTCATTCAGCACTATCACGCAGAGATTCACGAGCCACTTCACTGCCGAATGGTTTCGATCTCGGACGCAATCACGAAGAATGGGCGCAGTAAAGTTCAAGTCGTTTGGGATCTGAGCGCGAAACCTCTCGATGACACAAGCTGCGAGTACACGAACCACATCAATGCGTATGCCACAGATGAATTCCTGGAGTTCATTAAGGCACACGGCGTTACATTCGAACAGGCAGCGGCAGCGCGACAGTCCGCAAGCGACGCGCATAATAAAGAGGAAACACCGAACTTTGCCAAAAGCATCGAGGCACATGCACTCGGGAAGGGCTGGCACACCTTCTAGCGAGCATCTCAGCGGTTTTACCGGAACGCTCACGCTTCGCATTACCCGCATCATCCAGGAGACACTTCGATGAGCACCATTACTACCAAAGACGGCGTTGAGATCTTCTACAAGGACTGGGGTTCAGGCCAGCCTATCGTATTCAGCCATGGATGGCCGCTCTCGGCCGACGACTGGGATGCGCAAATGCTGTTCTTCCTACAGCATGGCTATCGCGTGATCGCCCATGATCGCCGCGGTCACGGGCGCTCGAGCCAGACAGCCGACGGCCACGACATGGACCATTACGCCGCCGACCTCGCCGCGCTCACCACTCATCTTGACCTGAAGGACGCCATCCACGTCGGCCATTCGACTGGAGGTGGAGAGGTGGCCCATTATCTGGCGCGACATGGCGAGAGCCGCGCTGCCAGGGCCGCGCTGATCAGCGCCGTACCGCCCCTCATGCTGAAGACCGCCATCAACCCGCTCGGCCTTCCCAAAGAAGTGTTCGATGGTCTCCAGGCGCAACTCGCCGCCAATCGTTCGCAGTTCTACCGCGACCTGCCCACCGGCCCTTTCTATGGTTTCAACCGCCCGGGAGTGAAATCCTCCGAGGCCACTATCGAAAACTGGTGGCGTCAGGGCATGATGGGTGGGGCCAAGGCGCACTATGACGGCATCGTGGCCTTCTCCCAGACTGACTTCACCGAAGACCTCAAAAAGATCACTATTCCGGTGTTGGTCATGCACAGTGAAGACGACCAGATTGTCCCCTACGTCGCCGCCGGGCCTCTGTCCGCGAAGCTACTGAAGAACGGAACTCTGAAGACCTACAAGGACTTCCCTCATGGCATGATCACCACGCAAGCGGAAACGATCAATGCCGACCTGTTGGCGTTCCTTAAGAGCTAAGGATATCGGCTTGCTACCAAAGAATGGCGGTCAGCCATATGCGAAGTTACGATCATTCCTGAGCAACGGTCATCCGGAAATTAAGGTTTCACATTGGCCTGCTGTGGATGTGTGCCCCGCAAATCGGTAGTGTCTGACCCAAACTATCCCCATGCTTGCAGAACAGTAAATCTCCTTGTGCCCTGCATGTTCTCTCAGGCACCGCGAGAGAAAGACAGACCGCGCCCGGCGACACGGCACGCCTCTGCTTTTTCGGCTTTCAGAAAATCCTTCATCAAGACTCCGCAAAGAACGCGGTAAAGGGAAAGATTTTCCGAACCTTCCGAAAATGCGGCGTTGGGTCTTGGGAGCGGCCATCTCTCGCGCCCTCCGGGAGTGTGTCCTGAGAGCTCACTCCGGGACCACAAAGGAGATCAAGGCCATGCAAGCACAAACTACAGTTCAGAATCAGCTCATCAACACCATCACGCAGGGCGACTGCATCGAGATCATGCGCAAGATGCCCGCACAGACCGTCGATTTCATCCTCACCGATCCACCATATCTGGTGAACTACCGCGACCGCGATGGACGCACCATTCAGAACGACGCCGATGACGCCTGGCTTAAGCCCGCGATGCGGGAAGCATACCGGCTGCTGAAGCAGGACCGCGTAGCCATCATGTTCTACGGATGGACGAAGATCGATGCGTTCTTCGATGCCTGGAAGTCTGCGGGTTTCCAGCCGGTTGGACACCTGGTATTCCGCAAGACCTATAGCTCAAAGAGCAGGTTCTTGCGCTATCACCACGAGCAGGCATACCTGCTGGCGAAGGGCAGACCGCCATTGCCGAAGCAGCCGCTAGCTGATGTGGTGGATATGCCATACAGCGGCAACAAGCTTCATCCGACACAGAAGCCGGTAGCGGCGCTGGCTCCATTGGTTCGTAGCTTCACGCTGCCCGGTGAGTTAGTACTCGATCCCTTTACCGGGAGTGGCTCGATCTGTGCGGCATCGTTGCTGACCGGCCGCAGGTATTTCGGCATTGAACTCAATGCTGGATTCCATGAGGCAGCCTCGCAGAGGTTAGACAGAGTGAAAGAGAGGATCGCGAAGCGGTCCTCTCCGGTGCTCATTCCCTCGTTGCGGTGAGTGTAGCCGCATGCCCACCGCGCCTCAAGGCGAAGCATCGCCTTGAGTTGTGATCGTCTCGGCCTTGACCCGCGCCGCGCCCGCGGATTCTTGCTGGTTATCGTGGGAATGAGTATATCCGCGCAGTCTGCGCGGGGAAGCGACTGCTTCCAGCCGGATCCTTCCTGAGCCATCAGATGTCAGTTTCACCCATTCCCCAGCGATTTGCGCCATTTTCAGGTGTCCTTTTGGGACACCGCGTGGAAAATCTTTCCACCGAAAGCAGCCCCCATTAGCCCTACCTTCGCTCCAGACGTTTCCACGGAGAGTCTCCACTCGCCGGAAAAACGAAAGGAGCAGAGAGATGCAAATCACCCTTCCCATCAGGCGGCCTCACTTCCGGCGATTGTGCGCGCAGTGCCGGAGATGGGCCATTCCCTCGCTGATGTTCCTCGCCGCACTGCCGGTCTACGCACAAACCGGCAGCGATCCGTGGGACAACGCCGTGAACGTTCTCAAGACCGCCTTCACCGGCACGATTGCCCAGGGTCTCAGCCTGGTAGCCATCGTCGTCGGCGGTCTGATGTTCGCTTACGGCGAGGGTCAGTCGAAAAAGATGCTCGCTGGCATCGTCTTCGGCGTCGGCATGGCTATAGGTGCAGTGAACTTTATGGCCTGGCTTTTCCCGTCCTAATCCGCAGACGGCAGGCTCAATAAACACAATACAAACCACTTAGCAGGCAGAGAGGAGGACGCGCATGGCAGAAGGCGGCTCACGACAGAACAAAGTTTATAAAGCGATGAACCGCCCTCTGACCGTGCTGGGCGCGGAGCGGCGGTTGTTCTTTGTCGCGCTCATCAGCGGCGGCTCCGTCTTCTCACTCCTGCACTCGCTGCTCGGCGGCATCGGGCTCTTCATCGTGGGCGTCATCATCGCCCGCATTGCCACCAAGCACGACATCGAAATCCTCCGGATTCTGTTCAACTCCACCAAATTCCGCAGACGCTACGACCCCATGAAGTGGGAGCCAGTAGAGATACGCATCCCGAGGGACCATGCTGAAGGTTGACACCATCACGAAGGACTGGAAAGAAGCAGGCTCGTTTCCCGCGCAGCTCAACCTGTACGGGTTCTGGGATGAGCATTGCTTCCTGACCAAGACCGGCGACCTCGGCGCCGTGCTGAAGATCGGCGGCATCGACTACGAGAGCCTCGACCATGCCGGGCGAAACTACGCGGTCAAGCGGCTGGAGGCCGCTCTCCGCTCGCTCGACGACAGGACCAGGCTGTACCAGATCCTGTTCAAACGCAACCATCCGGAGATACCGCACGCAGAGTATGAGAACCCTTTGGTCCGCGCTGCTGTAGAACAGCGCGCGGCGTTCCTCGAATCCAAGTCGGACCGGCTCTATAGCATTGAAATCTTCTGGGTCGTCATGATCGACGGCAGCTACCGCAAAACGGGGCTGCTGCATGCTCTGGCTCAGTTGCCGAAGCAGCCGGGCGCGTCGCTACGCGACCTGCGCTCCCTCTTCTCCGGCAACAAGGCGCGCACGTTGCTCCACGAACAGGTCGAGCGCGACCGTCTGCGCCTGCAACAAAAAATTAACAGTTTGAGTGGGCAGCTAAACGACCTCATGAAGGTCGAGCTGTCAGGGGCGGAAGGGATATTCCGGCTCGTCCGGCGTCTCGTGAACTTCCGCCCCTCCAAGATCAACGACGCCCCTCTGTGCGACACACGCCACCTCGACTGGCAGGTGTGCGATTCGGAGCTGGAGGCGCACCGCGGCTATCTGCGGATGGATGACGACTATGTCCGCGTCCTTACGCTGAAAGAGCTGCCTTCGGAGACGCGGCCCCTGCTGTTGCAGGGTCTGCTCGACGTTCCCGCCAACTTCCATGTGGTCACCGAGTGGCACGCGCATGACAACGCGAAGTCGCGCAAGGAGATCGCATCACGCCGCCGCCACAACCACAACTCGAAGACCAGCTTCGTCTCGAACCTTCAGGACCGTCAGAACACTGGACCGAAGGACGAACTGGTCGATGACTCCAAGGAGGCCGCAATCGCTGAGCTTGGTGGCGCCCTAACCGCGCTCGGCATGGAAGGGAAATACTTCGGCGAGTTCACGCTGTCGATCGTGGTCTACGACGAGGACCGCCTGAAGGTAGAGCATGCCGTCGCAGAGTTTCAGAAGCTGTTCACGCAACATGATGGCCTGCTGTACGAGGAACGCTACAACCTGCTCAACGCTTTCTTCGCCACCATTCCTGGCAACAGGCAGTTCAACCTCCGCAAGCAGTGGGCACTCAACTCCAACTATGCCGACCTGTCCTTCCTATTCACGATCGACACCGGATCGACGTGGAACCCGCAGTTAGGCAAGGAATATCTGGCCGTACTGGAATCGGTACACGGCACACCTTACTACCTGAACCTGCATTGGGGCGATGTAGCGCACGCATTGCTTACCGGCGCGACGGGTGCCGGCAAAAGTTTCCTAACCTCATGCCTCCTGCAATCGGCGCAGAAATACGACCCGCTGACCATCATCTTCGACCTCGGCGCCAGCTACGAGATGCTCACGCGGACCTTCGGCGGGACGTACCTGAATGTTGGGCTGAAGAATCCCGGCTTCAGCATCAATCCGTTCTCGCTTGCGCAGACGCACGAAAACCTGAACTTCCTGTACCTCTTCCTGCGTGTGCTCATCGAAGCCGGTGGCCGCTACGACCTCACCATCAACGATGAAAAGGCGCTCTACGCCGCGCTGGAGCGCGTCTATAAGCTCCCCGCCGAGATCAGGACGCTCTCGAACTTCGCGTCCATCCTCGGCCCGCTCGGGGAACATCTGCACCGCTGGACCCAGGCCGGACAGTTCGGCTACCTCTTCGACAACGTAGAGGACACCCTTACCTTCTCGCGTTTCCAGACATTCAACTTCGATGGCTGGGACAAGTACCCGGACGTGCTCGAACCGATGCTGTTCTACGTGCTGCAACGCGCGTCCACGGAGATCGAGCGACCGGAGAATGCCGCGACATTCAAACTCTTCGTCATCGACGAAGGTTGGATCTTCTTCAAAAAGGCCATCATCCGCGACTGGATCATGCGTGCGGAGAAGACCTGGCGCAAGAAAAACGCCGCCATGATCCTGGCCACGCAGTCGATGATGGAACTCGCCAATTCCGGGCTGTTGGAACTGGTCAACGAGTCCTGCCCGACGCGTATCTTCCTCGCTAATCCCGGCATCGACCGCAAGTTGTACGCCGAGACGTTCCAGCTCAATGATACCGAGCTGGAGTTGCTCGAATCGCTGGTGCCCAAGCGCAACCTGCTGTTCAAGCAGCCGCGCTATGCCAAGAAGCTGCGCCTTGAAGTCGATGCCCTGAGCTACTGGACCGCGACCAACACACCCCGCGACAACATCCGCAAACAGGATTACTTCGCCCGCTTCGGGCCGGAGCAGGGTTTGATCCGGCTCGTCCAGGATTACCCCAACCCCCTCAACTCATAACTCAGCCCAACCCCCAAAGGAGATCTTCATGCGCCCTGCTGCACCCATCATCCCCCTTCTACTTGGCCTTGCCGCGACCGTGGCCCACGGTCAGCAGACTACCGCTCGTCTGGTCAAGTACCACGCCAACGACATCGTCAGCGTCCGCGCAAAGATGCGCTACACCACGCTGATCGAGCTCCCCGGTACAGAGAAGATTCTGGAGGTCGCCACCGGAGATAAGGACTTCTGGATCATCGACACGGTCGGCAACTATTGTTTCCTGCATCCGGCCAAGGAAGGCATCCACTCCAACCTCAACCTCATTACCGATAAGGGCACGGTGTATTCCTTCGTGCTCGACGATGTCGAGTCCGGCGATCCCGACCTGAAGGTCGTCATCGAGCCGTCCGACCCGTCCTCGCTTGCTGCCGCCAATGGCACCGGCAAACTCGTGTCGGCCAGCGAGGTAGAGGCGGCGCGCGCCCAGTCGCAGGCTGCTCAGACTCGCGCTTCGGTTGCGGTCGAGCAGTTCCGCGCCGACTACCCGACGAAGGCATTGCAGTTCGACTACACCTTCCACAACGAAAGCCCCTTCGATGTGTCGGCCATCTATCACGATGACAAGTTCACCTACATCAAGTCGTCAGCTACGGAGAAGTTCTCCATCTACGAGCTGAAGGACGGCAAGCCCGACCTCATCACCTTCCAGTTGCAGAACGGCACCTACGTCATCCCGACCGTGGTCGATAAAGGCTATCTCGAAATCGGCAAGCACAAGCTCGACTTTCAACGGAAGGCCCAGTAAGGAGGCGCGATGACAGACGAAAAACAGACCTCCCCCATAGAGCCACAGGCAGTTTCGCCGGAGGCGCAGTCGCCGAGCGCGCAGCTCCGTGACAAGCGCATCGTGCCCGAAGGCGTGGTGCCTAAGCAGGCCCAGGGTTACGTCATCGCGGGACTAGCGGTGCTGATCCTGATGGCCGTTATGTTCTCGAAGAACCATGCCAAGCCTGCTGCGAAAGATATTCCATCCGGTCCGCTGGCCATGTCCACCGACGTGAACCAGCGGAAGATCCAGGAACTGGAGCAGGACCTGAGCGCCGACCAGCGCCAAAGCCAGCAGCAGGCACTGGCGCAGAAGAACATGAGCCCTACTGCCATGCCTGGAGGTGCGCCGTCTCCCATGCAGCCCAATGGGGCGATCAATGGCGGTGCGGCTCCGATGGTGCCGGTATCGCCTCCAGCCACGCCGTCCAGCGATCCGGTCGCAGACGCGGAGAAGGCGCTGGCCTTCAAGTCGCGCTTTGCGTCAAACCTGGTCTCCGCGGGGGAGAGCGCGTCGCACCCATTGGCAGAACCTGTCAGCTTCAGTGAGAGCGCCGCCGCCCGCTCTTCGAGCTTGCCGCCGACTCCTCCCATGCAGGCCGCGTCTACGCCCGCTACTGCCAACAAGCGGGCGCCGGAGATCAACCTGAACGCCGCGCACGGCCAACCGTATGCGGTCTTCGAGGGCACGACCATCGACACCGTGCTGGTGGATCGCCTCGATGGGGAGTTTGCCGGGGACGTTAAGGTGATGGTCACCAACCCCGTCTACAGCGAGGATCGCCAGCACGTCCTGATCCCTGAAGGCACGTTCGTCCTCGGCACCGTGCAGAAGGTCTCGGGACTGGGCCAGAAGCGCCTCGCCCTCACCTTCCACCGGATGCTCATGCCCGACAGATACTCCGTCGATCTCGACCAGTTCCACGGTCTCGATCAGGCGGGTGAGAGCGGCATCAAGGACAAGGTCAATAACCACTACGTCGAGATATTCGGCGCGTCGATTGCCCTGGGTGTGATCTCTGGCGCAGCCGAGGCCACCAACCTCAATCAGGGTTACAACGAGTCCGGTACAGAAGCATACAAGGCCGGCATCGCATCGAGTCTCTCGCAGTCGAGCGCGAACGTGCTCGACCGCTTCATCAACATCCCGCCGACCATCACGATTCGCAATGGTCATCGGATCAAGGTTTACATCACCCAGGACATGCTCCTGCCCGCCTACGAGAACCACGATATGTCGAGCGTGATGTAAATCAGCCCATCCATTCATAACCCGACGCTCTGTGAGCGCCCTTACGGAGGTTCAACCATGAAATCAATAAAGCTGTATGGCCTTCTCTTCGCTGTCCTCACTATGCTCACGCCTGCGGCGCACGCGCAGTTCGGTAGCGGTATCGTCTACGATCCCACGCAATCTGCCCATGCTCTTCAACAGATAGAGCAGGGCTCGGAGATCTATACAACCGCCGTCGATACCCGCAACCAGATCGTCACCATGTACAACCTCGCCCACCAGATGGCGCAGATGCCGCAGAACCTCGAAGCGCGCTACAAGGCCGACTGGTCGCAGTGGACCAGCTTGCAGGCTCCGGCGAACACCTATGGCAACACATCTGCTCTGGTGAACGCACTCAACTACGGCGCTCTTACCAATGCACAACAGGGATACAACAGCGCCTATGTGCAGGCCCAGAATTATCCCTCGAGTAACTATGGATCTCTCGATGCGCGCACGCAGGCCACGGTCGCCAACCAGTACGCCACGTCGGAACTGGCACAGACAACAACGACGAACACACTTGCCACCCTGGGGACGATCCGCACCAACGAGCAACAGTTCGCAACCAAGCTCTCCAATCTCGATTCAGACACGTTTTCGATCGACTCCAGCCAGCAGACCCAGAACGCCCTACTCGGCAAGATCAACTCGGCGACCCTGCTCCAGATCCATTCCCAGCAGGACACCAACCAGCTTCTCGCAGCTTCGATCCAACAGCAGCTTGTCGCCCAAAAGCAGCAGATCGACACGCAGAATCGCTCCCTCAATAACTCGGTCTACTTCCAGCAGAACTTTCCCACCACTATGCAGAACGTGAATAACGGCGTGAGCGATTCGATGCACTCGATTTCGCTCAGCATCAACGGGAGCAACTGATGGGACAGAACATCATCGCGCAGCTAGGGCAGGCCATTACTCAACTGCTCTCTTCCCAAAGCAACACTCTCCAGGCCACGGGCCTCGACATCTTCCGTGGCCTGGCAACCATCCTCATCGTCTGGTTCGGCATCAAGGCCGCCTTGTCCGCTTCGCAGGGACTCGGCGGCTTCCACTTCGCCAAGTTTGCCGACCTCATTCTTATGATTTCGCTCGGCCTTGGCATGCTGACGTATTACTCGGCACCGATTCCCGGCACGAGCTACAGCTTCAGTGACCTCATCACCAAAGAGGGTCTTAACCTCTCGTCGCAGATCGAGTCCAGTCAAACGCAGTCGATCGCCGACACCATTACTGCCCAGGAGCAGCAGCTCGGCTCGCCTCCGGGCAGCTTCAACCTCATCGAAGACCTCACGTATCTGCTGATTGTCGTCATCCTCGCGCTGATGGAAGCCGCGGCCTTCGCGGTGATCGCCTACGGCTACGTCGCCGCGGCGGTCTGTGTCCTCATCGGTCCGATCTTCATCCCCTGGTTCATCGTGCCTAAGATGGACTGGCTCTTCTGGGGGTGGCTGAAAGCCTTCATTGGCTTCAGCTTCTATCAGGTCGTCGCCTCCGCCTTTATCTATGTCTTTTCGAAGCTGCTGACTTCGATGTTCCAGGTCATCGGCAACATCACCATCTCGAACGCCTTTACGGTCCTGCCCGCGCTGCTGATCACGCTGTTCGTCTGCATCTACGGGCTGGTCAAGATCCCTGAACTTACCTCAGCCATTCTCAGTGGCCGCGCCGGCACCTGGGTCAACGTGATGGGGGATTAGTCATGCCGACACAGAATAAACTTCTCACCACCGATGCAGGCCACAAGTTCCTTGAGTTGTATGCCGAACCCGTCGTCACCAATACCTACCTCAAAGTCGCCATCCTTGTGCTCTCGGTCGTCACGTTTTGCTGCGTGGTCCTGCTCTACAGGGCGCAGACCGCCGCATTGCACCTGAAGCCTCTCATCATCACAACAACTGAAGCCGGGCGCGGCGAGGTCAGAAACTACGCCGACTTCTCGAAGGTCCCCGTTGAGCGCGTCAGCAAATACTATCTGGCGCGTTGGGCGCAGCTCTACTATGGGCGCAATCACGCCACGCTGCAGCGCGATTTCGCCGACTCTCTTAACTTCTTCTCGAATGATTTGCAGGGCGCGACGCTCGCTCGGGTCACAAAGGCCAAGACCCTTGAAACCTTCCTGCTTGATCCCAGCGCCCCGAACGTGGACATCGAGATTAAGGCCGTCGTGCTCGACGACACGCGGCAGGCCCCGTATCGCGCCCATATTGAATTCGAGAAAGTCTTCTACTCCTTCGGCGACCAACAGGAGCAGCATCGCGAACGCTGGACCGCCAATGTGGTCTATGGCTTCCGTGACGAAGTGCCCAACGCGATGCTGCTCACCAATCCTCTCGGTCTCGTCATCAGCTACGTCCACGAAGACCAGGCTTTCGGGAGCTAACCATGCGACCAAAGATGCCCATTCTGCTTTACTGCGCTGACCGTGAACTGCTCTCTGCTACAGCGTTCGCGTTGCGCCTGCAACCCTATGACGTTACAGCCATCGATGACAGTCGCAGCGCTGCTGCGGTCATGATGGCGAGCGACCTTGTGTGTGGCATCCTGATTCACGCAAGGCAGGGTGATTTCGCAGGTCGGCTGATTCGTCGTTTGCTGGAAGCGGATCTGCATGTCCCCCTGCTTCTTGTGGATCTAGCCGGTGATCTCGCACCCGTCCGCTACGCGGACATGGTGCTCTATGGCCGCAACACTTCTATGGCTCACATCCTCGGCGCACTTAATGTGCTCTGCGCTCGGAAGCGTGGACCACGGAGTGCTGCGTGAGATATCTCTCCGTGTGTTCGGGCATTGAGGCGGTCTCCGTTGCGTGGGGACCGCTCGGCTGGCAACCTGCGATGTTCGCGGAGATCGATCCTTTCTGCTGCTGGATCTTGCGCTCGCGCTATGGCGCATCGCGACCGATCCACATGCCGAGTCCGCATGACGCGGCCTCTCGCAAAGAAGCTAAGCAGCGCGCGGCAGCCATTCGCAACGTCGTTGCTCTGCCTGCCGATGGCGCAGTCATCAACGCCGGCGACTTCACCAAGATAGGAGCTGAGGATGTTGGAGCAATCGACCTTCTGGCCGGAGGTACACCTTGCCAGTCTTTCTCCGTCGCCGGTAAGCGAGCGGGACTGGATGATCCGCGTGGCAACCTCACCATCGAGTTTGCTCGACTTGCTGGCAGACTCAGGCCCCTATGGCTGGTGTGGGAGAACGTCCCCGGCATCCTGTCGATCGACGACGGACGCACGTTTGGAGCCTTCCTCGGAATACTGGGCGAGCTCGGGTATGGGATCGCCTACCGAATTCTTGACGCTCAGTATTTCGGAGTACCCCAGCGACGGCGCCGCGTCTTCGTTGTCGGACATCTTGGAGACTGGCGAGCTGCCGCGGCGGTACTACTTGAGCGGTCGAGCCTGTCGGGGTATCCTCCGCCGCGCCGAGAAGCGGGGAAAAGTCTTGCCGCGGAGTTTGCAGCAAGCTCTCATGGCAGCTACACAACGGGAGGAAGCGGAACCCTTCGCAGCAATGGTGGAGACATCGGAGGCGGATCAGAAGTTCTCGTTGCCAGTACCGGCGAGACATCGCATTGTCTGAACGCCGGAGGCATGGGCAGGCAGGACTTCGAGACTAAAACGCTGATCACTCATGCGCTCTCCGCCGATGGCTTCGACGCCAGTGAAGACGGCACTGGGCGTGGAACGCCCCTGGTGCCGGTCGCCATCTGCACTGCGCACACGCAGTCGAATGGCAGCGGCTTCTCCGATGATGTTGCACACACTCTGGAGAGCGGAGGCGCTCAGGCTGTCGCCTTTGCGCAGAACACCCGCGACGAGGTGCGGTTGTATGGCGGCGATGGGAAGACAGTCGGCGCACTCGCAGCGCAACCCGGCGCCAAGCAACAGTCCTATGTGGCGTTCTCTGCTGTCGATTATGGGGGAGATACAGGCGACATAGCTCCTACCCTGCGCAGCATGAACAATACCAGCGGCCATGCGAATGGCGGTGGCCAGGTAGCGATCGCCTTTGCACAAAGCCAGGATGGAGATCTTCGCAGCGGCGATGTCATGCACTCGTTGGGCACCAATGCCAATGCGACCAGCCGCAATGCTCCGACTGTTGCCTTCACCCTTCATGGCAGCGACGGCACCACCAGCGCAGCGTCACCCACTGACGTCGCAGGCAGCCTGCGCACCCGCGCTCCGGGCAGCATCGAGAACAGCTCGAGAACGGCTGTATTACAGGAGGCCCCTGTTGCATCACCCCTGACTGCTTCGTACGGAAAACAAGTCGATAGCTCCGATACCAGCAATGGCCCTCCAAATCTGCTTCACTCTCAGATGGCCGTGCGTCGATTGACCCCACGCGAGTGCGAACGCTTGCAGGGATTCCCCGACGATTACACGCTGGTCGAGTATCGCGGCAAACCGGCAGCCGATGGCCCCCGTTACAAAGCACTCGGCAACTCGATGGCGGTTCCGGTCATGCGCTGGATCGGACAACGCATCGCAGCCGTCGATGCCATCCTCCGTGACCGGCACGGCGACGGGAGTCCCCGGTGAGCCCACAAGCACAGCTTCAGACGGCAATGGCACACACCTCCCAGCCGCGGAGAGAGGCAGGTCTTCTTCTCACCCTTGCCGCCTCTGGTCTGGAGCCGTGCATCTTGCCCTCGACTCCGTCGCCCAAAGACAGGGTCTTCGCAGGGGGGTGTGCAGAGGCCAGTGCAGAGCCATCCGGTGCGGTTCGCCCACTCTCTGCCTTTGCAGCCGTTCTTGACGGCCAGCGAACACAGAGGTCCGTCTGCTGTCTGGTTGCGACTGCATCCTTATACAGCCACCCTTCAGGCGAGTGTTTCCATAGAGCACCAATTCTCCCGTATTTTCCCTGCTCACCCTCGGTCACTCGCTTAGGTGCTGATCCCGCGCCCTGCGGCAACGGCGCTCCTTGCTTTTTCGGCATTCAGAAAATCTTTTCGGCAAATCTCCGCACAGAACGCGGACGAAAAGATTTTCCAAACCTTCCGAAAATGCGTCGCTTGGCCTTGGGAGCGGGGCACCTCGCGTCGCTTCGCGCAAGAGTGTCCCGAGGGCAATCCGGGCAAACACAAACAGGAGAAATGACATGGCACTCTACGAAAACAACGTGAAACTGAAGGGCTACATCGGCAAGGACGCCGAGAGCTTCGCAACCAAGAACCAGACCACCTTCGTGGTCTTCTCACTGGCCGTCAAGAACGGCTACAAGGACAGGCAGACGAACGAGTGGGTGAACCGCACCGAGTGGCCCCGCATCGTCGCCTTCGGCAAGCCCGCCGACCACGCGAAGCCCCTGAAGAAGGGCGACTACGTCGAGGTCGAAGGCGAGCTGCGCAGCACCGAGCGTGAAATCGAGATCGTCAAGGACAAGAAGAAGACAAAGATCAAGATCCGCGAGTGGGAGGTGCGCGCCAATCTCGTCAAGCCGCTGCCGAAGCCCCAGAGCTCCCGCGAAGAGAACCTCGACGCCGAGCCGGTCACGGAGGACGACGCGGCTTAGGCCGCGTTGTCCTCCCTCGGGAGGTGCGATCATGACCGCACTCTTTGAGAACGCCCTCAAGTTGCGAGGCTTCCTCGGCAAAGATGCCGAAGTGCCTTCGTCCAATCACATTACCGATGACGCCTATGCCGTGCTCACGCTGTGCCTTGAGTCAGGCGTGTGGTGGCGGCCTCGTAACGAGTGGCTCTCCAATACTGGATGGTTTCGGATCATCTGCCCTGGACCATACTTTTGTGGCCTTACGCGTGGCATGACGCAGGGCAGTTACATCGAGGTGGAAGGGTATCTCCACATACACCACTATGCCGACCTGGGACACAACAGTCCTGTCTACGAGATTCGAGCGACCGCAATCCAACGTCTGGAGCTTCCATTCTCTGGAGTGATCGAACAGTACAACGGATGACCCTTCTCTTTTCGCGGAGAGGCTTGATGCCTCTCCGCTTTTGTTCTGATAGTGCCGCTCTTTCGTCGCGGCGGAAAGGATACACCCGGAGGAAACAATCATGATCGCCAATGCTGTCTTCGTTGCCACGCTGATCTTTCTCGCACTCGGCTTCTGGTTGAGCAATGAGCTGCGCTTCCTTACTCCGTGGCGCAGCTTCATCCTGCACAACCATCTCCAGAACATCGCGCTTTACTGCGCTCTGCTCTTTGCGAACATCCTTGGTCTCACCGTCTGGATCGAGCGTAAGTTCTTTCTCCGCGATACAGGCCGCAAGCTCCGCCATCTCGATCAGGAGATACACACCGGCCAGAGCGAACTGTCAAACGAAATCCTTGCACAGTTCGGCGATGAGGAGGAGCGATAGGGCATGCCGAACGAAGACCAGTACATGGAACGCACGCCGGACCTTGTGGCCAAGGTCCGTGCGATGCGCGAAGCTGCCGAAAAAGAGATGAACCGCTTCACCCGCGTGGCCGACTACGACATTCGTCGCGTCGTCGGCCAGAAGCAGAAGGCATCGCCAGTTTCTATCGAAACAGTCCCGCCTGCTCCTGCCGTGGAGCGACCGAAGAGGTCTGCCGCAAAATCCTCGACCACACAGACATCGATCGAGTTTGTGCCCGCTCCTGCGGAGCAGGGCGATGACAGCGAGGGCGAATGAGACTGGATATTCCCCAGGATGTTCCCCGGCGCCGCGAGATTGCGCCGGATGATCAACCCTCCGCAGATAACAGGACGCCCCGTGTTGTATCGGAGACGCCGGTTCAGCAACGCCTGGACTCTCTGCGCGAACGCGCCGACCGTCGACAGCCCTATCATCCGCGCCCCCGCGTGGAACGTGGCGCCGCTTCGCGCACCGTTCCGCGGGAGCCACGGACGCGGACCGTAGACCCTGCGGACACACGCCGCGCGCGTCGTGTGCCTCATGAGGTCATCGGTCTTGAGTTGCGTGCGGAAGAAAAGAAGCTGCTCACGGAGGTAGGACGCTTCCGGGTAGTTCGAGTCGAGGACCTGAACCAGACCATCTACGATGGCAAGTCGCGGAAGCTGGAGAACGATCTGAACTATCTCCGCGACAAGGGCCTTGTGGAGACCCAGCGCGTCAACCTTCGTCACGATGGAAAGCGGCGGACGATCGAGCGTGTCGAAGTTGTCACGCTCACAAAGGCCGGTCGCAGCCTGCTCATCAAGCAGGGCGAGCTGCTCAAAGACCAGAAGGTGTACGCCGGTCTGGTCAAACCACGGGAAGTCGAGCATGACTCGCAGATATACCGTGCCTATCGGAAAGAGGCCGAGCGGATTGAGGGCAGAGGTGGAAGCAACCTGCGGGTGAGGCTCGACTACGAGATCAAAGCTCAGGTTCAGAAGGCGATCTACGCCGAGCGTAAGACCGACCCCAAGCGGGATATGGGCGAGATCAAGCAGCAGGTCGCCGAGCGGTTAGAGCTGCCATTTGTGGATGGGAAGATTCAGATCCCCGACGCGCGGATTGACTATGACCTGCCGCGTGAAGTTGGCCAGGATGTCGACCAGGGTTCGCGCACCGGACACGAAGACATCGAGGTCCTGACTGCCGCTTATCATGCCGGGCATCTGCGCTCGAAAGCGCAGGCCGGCTTCCGCAACTATGCCTCGGCCTCCGATCGCGCCACGCTCACTGCCAAGATCGAGGATGACAGTCACCTCATGGAGAACATTCTGGAGCTATGATGTCTGGCTACGATCCCATCCCGATGCTGGAGAATGCCGGGTATACCGAGCAGGAGGCAGCCTTCCTGTATCTGGTCGCCGTCCACTCCGGTTACTTCCTGCGCAGGCAGTTCTCCCGATTCGTGCAGCGTGACCGCGGCGGTCTCGCAGACAGGTTCATTCAAAAATCTCTGCATCTCGACCACCTCCAGGTGATCGAGTGCGGGCAGGCTCGTCATGTGTACCACCTGACATCGCGCCCGGTATACCAGACCATCCTCCGTGCCGACTCCCAGCATCGGCGCTTCAAGGGCTTCAGTTACATGCAGTCTCGGCTGTTGATTCTGGACTTCGTCCTCGACAATCTCAGCGACACCATCCTTGAAAACGAGGCGGCAAAGGTCGATTTCTTCACCGCCCGGTGCGGCGTTCGTTCCGAACTCCTGCCTCGCGGGTGGGCCGGTCGAGCCATATTCTTCCCGGATGGCTACCCCATCTTCGTTTCACCAGATGGGGTCCCTCGCTTCACCTTCTTCGAGGATGGCTCAGTAACGCTCACCCGGTTCGAGCGTTACCTCGATCAGCATCGCCCGCTCTTTTCCGCGCTCCGCGCACTCGAGCTGATCTATCTCTCCAACGTCGAGAAGAGTTTTCCGTTTGCCCGCACCGCCTTCGCCTCTCACTTCACCGAGACGCATATCCCCGGTGTCAGTGAACAGACACCGCTCGGTGTCGAACACTTTCTCGATTACCTCCGCGCTCGTGAGACGCATGAGGCGCAAAAGCATCTCGTCACCCTGCACGACCTTGGGGTTCTGCGCGAGGGCGAGCTCATCTACACCACCCTAGAACACCAGGCGTTGTATGCGGCGTGGAAGATGCAGAGCACTAATGCGGAGAAGATCCGAAAGCGGTTTATGCAACCGGGTCCGCAGGCAAAGTTCACGACCATAGCTCTGCCGTACATCTATCCGCTCTTCACTCTGAAGCGAGAGAGGAAAACCAGCGAGGATCACGGGTCACGGCTGCGGTCAGGCCAGCGGTCATTGCTTGAGGAGGCTTAGTCATGCGGATACAACGAGTTATGCGGATAGATGGGGTCAAGGGAGAGTATGTGCCGGGGGTGGGAGCGACCCCGGCTTGCAGCCTGCCGCGTCGGCTAACGCCGCGCTGGTCGCTCCCACCCCCGGCATACCAGGCATCCAGAAATATCTGACGCAGATATTTCACGCGTCTGCGCCGGATACAAACCGGATCAGTTCGGCGTCCTTCGCTGATCCATATCGCAGCCGGAACAGATACACGCAAGATCACAGACTCATCCACAGGAGAACCTCATGAGCAAACTGAAACTGGAGCACGGCGTCAGCAGGATTCGGCGGGCGAAGCTGCAATCCTCCATCGACCAGACGGTAGCCGATGACATCGAGCTACTGGCCAACTGGTCGAATAATGAAACCAACTATGTCATCAATGAGCTGTTGCGCTTCGCTCTGACTCAGGAAGAAGACTTCCAGAAGTACAAAGCCACCACCTCAGCAACCGCCGCGCGTGCCGCGACCACTTCCAAGCCAGCACCGACGCCCATCAAGTCTGTATCCGAACCTGCTGCAAAACCGGACGCTACGGTATCGGGCACAGCTGCCCACGCATAGAGGAGGTACACCATCGTGCGTCAGAATCCGCATCTTCAAAAACTCGTCCGATTTATGGTGGAGTACCGCTTCCTTCTCTCGCTGGGATTGAGCGCGGCTTGCGGCATCGTGCTCAACAGCCTGTTTCCAATCGACACGACGAACCGATTGCTCCGCTTGATTGCGTTGGAGCGGCCTGCGGTCTTTCACTCCGTCGTCTGGAGCTACAACCTGTTCCTGTACTCGACGTTATTCCTGGCCTGCTCCATGTTCTTCTCCCTGCTGTACGTCCATCTATATAAGAATGAGCAACAACTCGCGGCAGGACTCCTCCCGCCATATCCCGAACCGCATACCCGGGAGAAAATTTCCCTGATACTCGGCGAAGTGCATCGTCAGCTGGTGCCGAAACCCAGCCCCGCTCCGCAGTGGCTCTCGATTCCCGAGCGCGGCCTCTATACCGGCATAGCTTCGTTTGGCTCTATCGGATCGGGGAAAACCTATGGGTTAATACTTCCGGCCATGCGCCAGTTGTTCGCGTATCGCGCCGATGATCCCATGCGTAGACTCTCGGGTATTGTCCTCGAAGTCAAAGGCGATCTGTGCCGCCAACTCCAGGGCATCCTGAAATGGTGTGGACGGGAGCAGGACTATGTCGAGGTCTCGCTCGACGGCAATATCCGCTACAACCCGCTGAACAATTCCCTCGATGCCTATGCGCAGGCGTTCAACATTGCATCGATCATCACGTCGATCTGGGGCAGAGGAAAAGAACCCTTCTGGCAACAGAGTTACACGGACTTGGTCCGGTACGTGATTCTGCTCCACCGCATCCGCGATGGATACATCACGATGGTCGATCTCTTCCGTACCGTCATCAGCGCCGGGAAGCTGGAGGACATGCTGACGGAGGTGGGGTCTCGATTCAGCACTGTCAGCTATATCGGCATCGGCAAAGAGGCATATCGAGAGTATGAGGGTCTGTTGTCACCACTGGGTTTCAAGTGGAACGAGCAGGCCAATCTTTACCTGATTGCGTGGAGGGAAGAGCTGGAGAACCTGCTCACCCTGGAGACCTCCGCAGCCTTCGATGTGTTTACCCGGAAGCCGTATCGACCGGAGCACCGCGACCGCTTCGACAGCATCCAGTATTGGTATTGGCAGCACTGGAAATTCTTTCGCTCCGAGGTTAAGACCTCCATCATTCAGGGTATTGTCGTGTTTCTCTCGCTCTTCGAGACCGACCCCGATGTGCGTCGCGTTTTCTGCCCGCCGAAGGAACTTTATGACAGCAAGCCATGCGCCTCTGATCCCAACGGCGTCGTCCTGCGCCCGTTCGAGGAACTGATCGAATCCGGTGCAGTCGTTGGCCTGAACTTTCCAGTCGCCCTGAACCCGGCCCTGGCGAAGACCATCGGCACCATGATGAAGATCGACTATCAGCGCGCCGTACAACTGCGTATCCCAAAGATGGACGCTCATCCTGAAAGACACTATCGTCCGACTGTCTTCATCTGCGATGAGTACCAGAACTTCGCTACAGTCGGTGGTGATAATCCGACGGGTGACGAACGCTTCCTCTCCATCTCGCGGCAGCCGAAGTGCATTCCCATCGTCGCCACGCAGAGCATCTCCAGCCTTAAAGACGCGCTGCCCAACGAAGGCGTCAAGACACTCCTGCAGGCACTGCGCAACAAGGTCTTCCTTACGACCACCGATCCGGAGACGGCCCGGTATGCGTCGGAGCTATGCGGCAAGGCCGATCGCACTCGGATCAGCTATACCGTCTCCGAGTCCTCCACCAATGCCAACGTCAGTTGGTTGAGTGGCCGCACGTCGTCCAGCAAGGGCTCCGTCTCCGCTTCGAAGGCATATCAAAAACACAAAGAACCGCTGTTCGAAGAGAAGGTCTTCTTCGACCTAAAAAATGCGCAGTCCGTCGTCGTCGCCTTTGATGGTGTCAGTCCGCTACCGCCGACGTACTGCTATCTCAAGCCTGACTTCCTGCCCATCGATATGTCGTGGTTTGAGCAGGAAAGGATCGCGTTCGATCCAGAGAGGGTACAGCAATGAGCTTCGAAGTCATTATCCCGTTCCTCAAACCCATCGAGCAACTGCTCGCCAGCCGCACTGTCTCTGAGATTATGGTGAACCCCGATGGTTCTGTCTGGATGGAAGAGAAGGGCCGCATTGAGTCACTACCGGAGATCCGCTTTGAAGAAGGAGCGTTACTAACGAGCCTTGAAGTGATCGCCAACCGCTTCGGCAAGAAACTCGACGCAGATTCGCCCATCCTGAACCTGCGCCTGCCAGATGGCAGCCGCATGGCGGCGCTCATCCCACCTGTCGTCAATCCCCAGCCCTTGCTCACGATACGAAAGTTCACCTCGCAAGGGTTCACGATGGACGATCTGATCGAGCGCAGGATGCTCACCAGCAAGCAAGGACAACAACTTACCGATGCGGTCCGCCGCGGAGACAACCTGTTGATCTCAGGTGGGACGGGCGCGGGCAAGACGACGTTGACCAATGTTATTGCGGATTTTATCCCCGACAACGACCGTATTCTCATCATCGAAGATGTCGCCGAACTCTCCATACCGAAGCGTCACGTCATCTCTGCCGAAGCTCAGCTCGATACACACAAGAGCCAGATAGGATTTAGTGACCTGCTGAAAGCGGCGCTCCGCCACAGGCCGGACAGAATTATAGTAGGCGAAATCCGTGGTCCCGAGGCGCGTGTCTTTCTCGATGCGCTCAATACCGGCCATCGCGGATCGCTCTCGACGATCCATGCCAACAGCGCCGGCGATGCTCTGCGGCGCTTGGCGCAGCTCGCCATACGCGGCTCGGGCGGCGTCCCTTTGGCAGATGTCACGGAGGAATGCCGACGATCCATCGACCTGATCGCACATGTGGCAAATCAGGATGGCTGGCGGCACGTTACAGAGATTCGTACGTCCCATGAATTACTGATGGCACATGATGCCGCACCGGAGCTCATCTCATTGTCCCGGAACCTCCCAACCCTGGTTGGTTAACTGGAGTTCCGCAATCTCGTTCGACTTCGATATGCCGTTGACGATCACGCGCACATCCCCGAACTGGCGCTGAATGTCGACACGAGTTGCCCAAGGCGGGAGGTTTGCGATCTTGTAGGTGTATGTGACCTCGGTCTGCGTAGTCGCTCCCACCGTCACAGGCTCTGTCCATTTGACGATCGAATCGACGGTCTTCTCTCCATAGCAGAAGCTAGCCGTTTGCCCCAGGGTGTCGGCACGTTGACGGAAATATCTCCTGCCATCGGCGGTGAGGTCGTAGCGTTTCACAGATTGTGGTGGGGTGGGGCCGCGCAGGGCATCCAGCATCCCATGAATGACCGCAGTCGTATTGCTCGAATGCACCAATCCAGCCTGTTCCAGCACCGCCATCTGGGAAGCGGCATCGGAATGAAGTCTCTGTTCGGCGTCAGAAATATCCACCGGAAACTGTCGGCCAATTCCCGTACATGCTTCGCCGTGTTTTGCCAAATACCGATTGATGGTAGTTCTGAAATTGGCATCGCTCGGTTTCTTCGTGCCGTTGCATGCGATGAGAGCGAGCAGTGCTGCGATGGAAACAAAATAATAGGAGTGGCGCATGTACGGTTCTCCGAAAGGTTCAGTTGAGTTGTCGTTGTGGCGGCTGCCTGCCATGTCAGCCTGAACTCGCACGCAGAGCCGCAGTCTCGGCCCATGCCAAATTCACGAAGTCGTTTATAACTTTCTGATCGTGATCCCTGCGAGTAAATATTCCGCTCTTTACCGTGAGCAGTCGGTCTGAAAGTGGCCTCACCACAACGTCGTACCGATGCGACATTGCAGAGAATCGGGTCATGAGTGCCACGCCGACATGCTGCGTCACCAGCCATAAAGCCTCCTTTAATGAAGAAGCTTCGGCGGGAAATCCGAGCGAGATTCCGAGACTTTCAAAATGGGCCACGATATCTTCATGTCTACCCGGAAGCACCTTCCGCATAACCGATATCATCGGTTCATCCGCCAACTCTTCGGGCCGGATGGCAGACTTCGCTGCGAGACGATGGCCTACAGGCAAACAGGCCATAAGCGGCTCTTCAAAGAGCAGACGAGTCGACAAGTCTGGTTCCATAATGGGGAGGATTCCAAATCCTGCATGGAGATCTCCCTGAAGGATGCCCGTGACTATCTGATATGTCATGAGGCTCTCTCTTGTCACAGATGGAGAGCCGATGCCTGTCGGTGGGATATGCCGGACTATATCCAGCAGCCTCGTGTTGAGGTAAGTCGAGTATCCAATGCGCAGATCATTCGTCTGCGCTTTGAGAAATGCTTGTACGCGATCCAGGCCGAGCCATGCCTGTCTGACTGATTCTCTTGCTGAGAGAAGATAAAGGTTACCGGCTTCGGTTGGAACCATCACTTTTCCAACTGCACGGAAAAGAGAAGTTCCGGTCTCACTCTCTATGCTTTGGACCCGCTTGCGGGTGGCGGACCTGCCGATGCCGAGGTACTTCCCCGCGGCTTCAAATGACCCTTTTTCTGCTACCGCGAGGACGGCGATTTGGCCGTCCATAGTTACCCTAAGTCGACGCATAGCTAGACCATGAACGCAAGTGCAGGCTAGCCACTGGTCGGTCGCGGGGATCGCCCGACATGCATTTCCTCGTTTGCTAAAGGCTGGAAACTGTTCTCGATGCCTGAACATATTTACAGTACATCGGATTTCGGTGAGCAGTTCCGCGTGGTAGATTATCAATCCGGTCTAAGTTTTTGGTGAGCCATATGAGCCCAATCGCATCCCTCCAGATTCGTCGATTACCTAGCAATCACATTCCATGCGGCCATTGCGACATGTGCCGTTTCAATAAGCCTCTTGCGGGGCTCTCCATCCCGCGCTTGAATGGACATTCCTTGTAGTACGGTTTGGTAAAACTGCGCCATTTTGGCGAGATCAGTATCGTCTGCGATCTCCCCATTCGCTGCACCCTGCTTGAGCCGATGCAATATCCGCTGTCGGCTTAGCCTAGCGTTTACCCGAAGAAGTCTGCTTCCTGCTCCATCGGGATTTTCCGGAACCGAACAGAGGGTGAGCATGCAGCCTTTTGGGCGGGAGGGTTTCAACAGTAGATCGGCGGAGTTGAGCAATAATGCCGAGACTCCGTCCCTGGCAGTTGTTGATTCCTCCAGGACATTCCATATTTCTGGAATGATGACCTGACGGTAGAGGTTTAAGGTTTCGCAGAATAATTCTTCTTTGCTTCCGAAAGCGGCGTATAGGCTCGGGGATCCGATTTTCATCATGGAACATAGTTCACTGATAGAGGTGGTGCAATACCCTTGGCTCCAAAAGAGAAGCATGGCCCGTTTCAGGGCATCCTCTCGATCAAATTCTCTCGGGCGACCTCGCTGCGCCATATTTTTTGCACCTTTCTGTATCGATCACTAGTCAATTAAATACTTGCTGAGGTGACTTGTCATTATTTTTGTGCCGTTCGACATAAAATAATGACAAGTCATCAAATGCTCGGGGTCTGGAGTACGCATGAATAGGTCAGTCAGCACCATTACTGTGTTTAGCCCGTCTGATGTGACGGACATCGAGATCGAATACTCGCAACCACTTAAGCGTGGGCGAACAGTTTTTGGAGGGCTGGTTCCCTTCGGACACGTATGGCGTACCGGGGCGAACGGAAACACCACAATTTTCCTGAGCCGGGACTTGGAGATCGCCGGAGGCCTCCTCAGGAGCGGCAAGTATGCGTTATTTACCGTTCCGGGACCGGAGCGCTGGGTCGTAATCTTCTATTCCGAGTTTACGAACTTTGGCCTGCCGAGAAAATGGGACGAGGGCAAGGAAGCTCTTGCGGTCGAAGTTCCCAGCTATACGTTTGAACGCACTGTGGAAGCGCTGACAATCTCCATTGAGCAGACGAGTCACTTCGAAGGCGAGTTGCAGATCGCATGGGACAACACTGGCGTATCCGTGCCGTTCGAAATGCCAATGCAGCGAAACGCACTTGAAGAAGACGAGCTTGTGACTGGGGGCGTTTCGATTAATGACTACTACTCTGCAACGAAGTTTTATTACGACTCTGGAGACCTGCCCGGCGCACTCCTCCGCATCAACGCCGCGCTTGATATGAATGAGCGGAAGCCGTACTTCTATTCCCGACTCAAGTCGCTGATCGAAGCCAAATTGGGGGACAGAGAGGCTGCTCTCAAGAGCGCCCGTCAGTCACTCCGTGACTCGAAGGCCGCCGGAAACGAATACTATGTGCGTCTCAACGAAGCCAGTATCTCTTTGTGGACGCGCGATCGCAACGGCATCTTTGCCGAGGGCCTCACGCGATGAAACTGTCCATCGTCGATCTTGCCGTGGTTCAACCAGGCGAGACGCCAGCGCAAGCGCTCGAACACAGTCTCCATCTCGCTGTATTTGCGGAACAACTTGGCTATGAGAGGATCTGGTTCTCCGAGCATCACGGAAAGGCGCTCGTTGGCCGATCTCCGGACGTCCTGATGGCTGCTGCTGCCGCCCGCACACAGACGATACGTATCGGCTCTGGCTCTGTGCTTCTCAACCATTACAGCGCCTATCGGGTAGCGGAGACATTTTGTACGCTCAATGAGCTCTATCCCGAAAGAATCGATCTTGGCATCGGCCGCGCAACGACTGGCCCAGTCATCGACCTTACCTTGCAACAAGATCGCTCCAAGCTATTCCATCCAGACTCAAGCGAGCAACTCACCGAGATCGTGGACTGGCTGCAGGATTCCTTCGAAGCAGACTCGATTTTGGGCACGATTCCAATTCATAGCATTGAGTCCCGCCCGCAACTTCATCTCACGGGCACAAGCCCCTGGAGTGCGCGCGCGGCGGGCCTGCTCGGCCTTCGGTACGTGTTCGCGAGCTTCTTCAATCAGTATCAAACGCGGGAGTGCGTCGAACTCTATAGAGACTCCTTCCACCCGGCTTCGGGATCGGTCGGGGTGCAGTCGCCCGAAACACGGCTGGGGCTCCACGTCGTTTGTGCTGATACCGAACTGGAGGCGCGACGGCAGATTGCCCCGGTGCAAATCGGGTACCGCTATCTGGGTGAAGGCAAGTTGCAGTTTGTGCTGCCCTCACCGGCCGAAGCGGTGAAGATGCTCGGCGGTATTCCTACCGTAGAGAAATATCAACGAGGCGATTATCTTCCGCCTCGCTATATTGCGGGCACCTTTGAGCAGGTGGCGGAACAACTAACCGCGATCAGCGAAGACTTCTTGGTGGACGAGTTTGTAATTCAGGACATGATGACCGATTCGGTTGCGCGACTTCGCTCGTACGAACTTCTCGCTGGCCTCTTCAAAGAAACGGGTTCAGTAGAAGCCCGTCCACGCCGTGCTTCAAAGAGCGCCAGAAGAAGGTGAGCTGCTACGCTTCCGAGGATGGGGAGCGACAGGCTGGTTGCTCTCGGAAGGCGGAGTTGGGACGCGTCGCTTCGAGTTGGTCTCGGTCGACGTATCCTCAATCCCTTTCAAGATCTGGGTTTCGACCAGAGATTGAAGCACGCGCAAGGCTGAAGGCGCGCCGCGAGACTCCTTTCTAAACATGGCCTGGATAGAGAGTCCGCGGATTGCAGCCACGACGAGCGTAACCAGTTCTCGGCTTGCATCATCAACTGTGAAGCCAGCGGAATGCATTAACTCAGCCACACGCTGTTGGGATTCCTCTTCAATCTGGGTCTGAACGGGCTCCAGTTTCTGGGCCAGATCGTGATCGCTCCGCGATGCCATCATGATCTCGAGAGCTGCGATTCCAGATGGTCCGCTCAACGCCTTCCATGTCAGTTGAGGAAGCGACGCAACTCGATCGATGGGAAGTTCAATCTTTTCGAGATGCTCACGCAGATAAGCCGTATCTGCGTCGTGCGCCAACTGAAACACCGCCACCATGAGATCGACCTTGGACGGGAAATGATGGAGCATGGCGCCACGGCTGACTCCGGCTTGCGCTGCCATTCGTTGGGTCGTCGCCGCCGCATATCCTTCCGCAAACAGGATCTCGGTTGCTGCCCGCAAAATCTGGAGCTGCGTCGCGCTCGATCGTTCTTCCTGTGACCGGCGTTCGTGCGGCTCGAATACTTCGAACGTTTTCTTTGCCATTTTGGGATGTTCTCCGCATCGGAGTGCAGTCATGCTGCATCTCTTGTTATGTTACAAGCCGTCCATCCGGCTTGTATATATCGAGGCTGATGCGACCGGAGCCGACATGGCGCAAGCGGGAGGTTACTATGGCAGTTCTAAGAGGGTTGTTGGTGGCGCTGTGTTTAGGTGGGATGAGCATACCTATGGCGGCTACGCTCTCTGGCGGCCATTGGGCACAGGTCAAGCATGTCATTGGTTTTGGCAACGCGACGCAAAATGCAAAGGGTGAGCTGGTGCTCACTGAGGACACTCTTTCGTTTGTCGATTCCAATCAACGTGTCGTGTTGTTCCGGCGTCAGGTGAAATCGGTCACATTCGGAAGTGAACGTGTGGAAACCGGAGGAACGGCAGGCAAGGTCGCGCGCGCCGCGGTGCCCTACGGAGGCGGTGCTCTGCTGGGTACATTCACGCAGCGCAATGTCGGTATTCTGACCATTCGCTATGCGGATTCCGCAAACGGACTTCATGAGGCCGTATTTCTCATGCCGCGAGCGGAAGCCGCCAATGCGCAGGAGTGGATTTCAGGAGGCGTGAATACGGAGAGAGCCTCGCCCCGCGACACGTCATGCACTACGGGCTCCCTGGTCAATTCTGCGATTCGCATTGTTATGAGCGATACCGATGGTTCGGCACCGGAATACGGAGCCCTCGTATACGAACACCTCGTCGACGACGTTCGCCGTCAGTGGCCGTCCACGACGGTCCTTCGTGGTACTGACGAAAAGCTTGCTTGCGGAACTGAAACCGTTTCCATCACGATGCAAAGTGTTGCAAAAGGCAATGCGATGGTGCGAACAATGACTGGCCCCATCGGTCTGTTCGCTGACGTCACCCATGTGCATGCCCATGTCGTAGTTAAGGGACCTGACGGAACCGTCTTACTCGATAGAATCTACAGCACCTCACGCCGCGGTGACCGGGAGAGTCTGAATGCGGCGACCTCTCTTGCGCAAAAGGTCGCGAAGGACTTGCGAAAGGCGAATCATGGCGCGCCACTCTCGAATGCGGAAGCTCTCCAATGACAGCGGAGAATCAGATTCCCGCACCGCGGAAGCGTCCCTGGATGAGAACTGGAGCCGCGGTGTCGATTCTTTTGCTTTTCGGTGGAGTTCTGATACACCACGCAGCTCGCATACCTCCGGGAGATCCCGAGTATGTTGCGCTTGGTAGCTCCTTCGCCGCAGGCCCCGGAGATGGCGAGCAGGCTGCAGGCAGCTATCTGCCGTGTTTTCGCTCCCGCGTGAACTACCCTCATCTCTTTGCAGAACACGCCAGGCTTCGCTTGATCGACGTGACCTGCTCAGGCGCAACCACGCACGATGTTCTGGAGGGTGGGCAGTTCTTCCAGCCGGCACAGATAGACGCCGTGCGCGAGACAACCAAGCTCGTAACGGTGACCATCGGTGGCAATGATGTAGCTTATCTAGGAAATCTCGGCGCGTGGGCTTGCGCCAACGACCCAGTACATGTGCCTGTCTTGGCGCGTTTACTCGGACTCTGCCGGGAGACCGCGAGTGCCGAAATCGAAGAGGCCATTGCCGGGCTGCCTGTTCAGTTGAAGAACATCGTCGATGAGGTCCATCGACGGGCTCCGGGAGCGCGCGTGGTTCTGGTCGATTACGCTGATGTACTTCCCCAGAGTGGCACCTGCAATCAACTGCGTTTGTCGTCGCAGGAGGCCGATGCAGGCCGGGAGCTTGCGATGCGTCTCAACGCAATTACAGCGGAGACTGCATGGCGGACTGATTCCGGCCTCGTTCAAGCATCCCAGCTGACGCGCGGGCATGACGTGTGCTCTGCTCAGCCATGGGTTTTTGGCTTCCAGTTTCCAGAACACCTTTCATCTTCAGCTCCTGTCCCGTTTCATCCGAAAGCGGAGGCTATGCAAGCCATCGCTGCTGGACTCGCTGAAGAACTCTTAGGCAGTTCCAGCAATATCAGGGCAACCGACCACTGATGAACAGACGGGTTGTATCGCGGCGCCAGGACTAAGGATTGTTGCCCCTGGAGAGTTGAGCGTAGCGCTGTGGAGTGCTACCTGGCTGCATCGATTTTGTGGAGCACAAGGAAGCCCAAAAACATCGAATTGAGTGCATAGAGATCTTTTGATTCGCCGAAACTTCCTAACGCAATGCGGAGGACCAATCGCAGCCATGAGTACATCTCCTGTAGTTGACACGTCGCAAACACCTGCCACGAGCGCACTGCCGCATACATCGGTTCACAGGATTGAAGTGGACGGCATCAGCGTCTTCTACCGCGAGTCCGGTCCACCGAACGCTCCGGTAGTACTGCTGCTACATGGCTTCCCAGCATCGTCGTTCATGTACCGCGAGTTGATGCCACGTTTGGCAGGTCGTTATCGAGTGATTGCGCCGGACCTGCCGGGCTTCGGCTTCACGGAAGTGCCCGAGGCTCGGAAGTACGTCTACACCTTTGACGCTTTGGCGCGATCGATCCTGGCCTTCACGGATGCACTGCAGCTGAAGCGTTATGCGATCTACGTCTTCGACTATGGTGCCCCCACGGGTTTCCGGATGGCCATGGCTCATCCTGAACGAATCGCCGCGATCATCTCGCAGAACGGTAACGCCTACGAAGAAGGACTGGGCGATGCCTGGGCACCGATCCAACGGTACTGGCTAGATCCGACACCTCAGAATCGGGACGCCGTCCGCAACGAACTTGGCCCTGAAGGAATACGTTCGCAATATACCTATGGGGTTCCAGATCCCGCAGTCATTGCGCCGGAGGGCTATACGCTCGATGTCGCAATGATCACACGTCCTGGGAACATGGAGATTCAGTTAGACCTGTTTCTCGACTATGCGAACAACGTGAAACTGTACCCTGCATTTCAAGAGTATTTCCGCAAAGCACAACCTCCCCTGCTGGCAATCTGGGGAAAGCATGATCCTTTCTTCATTCCAGCGGGCGCAGATGCATACCGAAGAGACAACCCGAACGCTTTGGTTCAATTTCTGGATACTGGACATTTCGCAACAGAGACGCATGTGGTAGACATCGCGGCTGCAATGCAGGATTTCCTCGCGACGATAGCATGGTGACGCCATGCTATCGTTTGGTCCGCGCCCCTTATAGGGCGACCCATTCGGTGAGATTCGGCAATTCCCATGCGAAAACACTAAGGTCCGAGTACGCGCTGGAAATGCGACTACTTGTCGCTAAGCACGATTGGCCGACCGCTTGTCGAGTCTGGTGAGATAGCGACGGTATGCAGCGAGCCGGCCCGGAATTGCCCGGTAGAGAATGTGTTGTCCTTTACGGTGGGAGGAAACCAGGCCGGCCCGGCTCAGGGTCTGAAGATGATGAGAGACCGTGGCGGGCGTGACAATCTCACAAACGCGCAGCTCGCCGGCACAGATTTCCTGGTGCTGCGCGATCTCGCTGTAGGTCCGCAAGCGAATGGGATCGCCTAACGCCTTCGCTATCAGGACTGCATCGGCTTCAAGGAACTCATTCTCGGTCGTTCCGCCTTCCATCGCAGGAGACATTCGCAGATCACCGGAACATGTAGCACGGCTGGGGGCGGCCACCTAACGAATCCCCATGAGTGCGCAGGGAGATCGTTGGGCGATCTCTTTCGATGTGCTTCCTGTGAGCAACAGATGATGAGGCATGCCCATGACGAGGAGATCCGCATGGTACTTCTTAGCACAATCGATGATGCTGTCTACTTCATCGCCATTGACAAGCTCAGCATCAACAGCCAGTCCCGCATCCCCGGCTTGGCGTATAGCACTTGCTTGGAGAGACATATACTTCGCCCTCTTCTTTTCAGACCATTCAATCAACGGGAGAGCGGACATGGCCCAGGAGAAATAACTGGGAGGCGGTTCGAGGACGGTGACAATACTCAGGTGCGCCTTCAGCGTGCCGGCTAGGAGGATCGCCTCCTCAAGCGCTCTGCCCGATTCGGGCGACTCGTCATATGCAACCATAATTTCGTGAAACATGGCATAGCTCCTTATCCAATATCCGCTGGATCGGTACCGGCCCATCCTCGCCGGTGAGAGGATTTATGTAATGGATACCGCTGGCCTCAGCTGCTGTCAGGATGGGAACACGCAGACGATCGGATCGATTGCTATTGCGAAGCGATACCACACTGCTTCCTGCGCCTATCGCAGCGCAGACCGCACCGCTCGGGAGCTGGCGCGGCCGAGCAAGATATACCGTCCGTCGATCGCTATACTCACGCATAGTGCCTCAGGGGATGAGGTCTGGAAGGAGTTCATGTGCCGCGCTCTGCGGCTCACCATGAGATCCTCCGGTATTCTACACCTGTAGAATATGATGAGGAAGCCCGAATGGAGATGCAAAAGGTGACGCGGAAACCATTGCGCCGTAGACCAGGCAGGCCGGCGAAAGGTCAGAAGGGCCAGCCCCAGGGAAATCTTGCCTTGCTGCGAGCAGCGCAATCCTCGTTCGCGCGATACGGCTTCGAGGGCGTGAGCCTCCGCGGAATTGCAGCGGCGGCGGGCGTGGATCCCGGTTTGGCGACACATTATTTCGGAACGAAGCAAGCTATGTGGGAAGCCGTCATCGAACGGCTTGCAGAACGATGCAGTCAATTGGTTTCAGAGCTACAGGATCTGGTGACAGGTACGGATACTCCAATTGAAATCCGGCTTGAAACTGCGTTTCGCCAATTGATCAACATATGCAGCGAGGAGCCCGATTTCGGTATGTTCGTCGCAAGAATCGGCTCTGAAAGAGGCGAGAAGCTGGAATTCCTGATCTCGAAGTTGCTGCGTCCCTACCACGACCCCTTCCAGTCCCTTCTAAAGCAGGCGATGAAAGCAAAAGTGATACGCAAGCAGCCAGTGGAGGTGTTGTACTTCATGGTTTTGCATGCAGTTGCGATGACAGTGTCCTATCGGCACCTTCTCGAGCATTTTGAGGAGCGACCTGGGGACATAGATCAGCTCAAAGCCGACATGACGCGTTGTATTCTCGCGACGTTTCTCAACAAAGATGACAGAGGACCGATCGGCAAGGCTCGAAGCGTCAAGTCGCCGGCGCGTCGACAAGTCTAAAGAGATACGTTGCGAACGCCATAAAGATCACAAGGAGCGAAACGTCGGAGTTCCAGGTTCCCACAAGAAGCGAGACCAGGACAGTCAGGAAAGACCATAAATCGCTTCGACTATCGCCCCCGCGATCGGCGATTGGCGGTCGATGCGCCATCTCCCGTTCACAAACCCAACGAAAGCAGTTCCCCGAGAGCATTAAGACACACACCCAAAACGTGTACTGGATCATGGATGGCTCGTTCAATCTGCAATCCACTGCATTTGCGGCTGCGAGCACGAGTCCGAATATGGGCACTGCCATCCACAGATTTGCCACAATGAGCACGGGCGTGACATGTTGCCTTACTGCAATCGCTGCTCGGTATTTGAGCCACTGGCAGCCCATCACGATAAAAGCCGTGCCGAAGCTTCCAACCCAGTAGAGGATCGCGGGAGGTTGTCCAGGGAGTCTCTTTTGTCCCGGAACGACCATCAACGTCAGAACCATGACATAGAAGATGAGCCACAGACTTAACGCGGAACCTTCTCGTAGGCCCTCGATCGTGATCCTGAACTTCTGATCCGTTTTTGATCGCCTGTACAGCATCGCCTGGTCGAAGAGCACAAGCTCCCGACTACCACAATTATATTCTATATCCGTAGAATTAGCTGCCTTTTTTAACTGCGCCTGTCGTCTCGCCCTCCCCCAGAACTTGTACTCTTCACTCTTCCTGTTGACGCCAACCGATTGCAAGTCTCTTAGTTGAATTGTCTTCCGGCCTTAATTGTTGTTATTATTCCAACATTATGGAGTGAGGAAGTTCGACCGCGCGAGCGGTCACTTCGCTGGAGCGATAGCGGGACACTATTTCGTGGAACCCAACAACGCCGATCAACCATGAAAGGAAGCACCGTGACTGCAGCGAAGCCCTTGTCCCAACCGAAGATGCCCCTCGCTTTATTTGTCCTGACCCTAAGCACCTTCATCATCGGCACCTCCGAGTTCGTGATCATGGGGCTGTTGCCGAACGTAGCGCACGACCTTAGCGTCTCGATTCCCGCCGCCGGATGGCTCATCACAGGATATGCACTCGGCGTTGCTATCGGCGGACCTCTGGTCGCGCTCAGTACAGTTCGAATTCCCCGGAAAACATCGCTGCTGCTCTTACAGTTGGTTTTCCTGCTGGGGAACCTCCTATCCGCACTGGCGCCTAACTACGGCTACCTCATGCTGGCACGGATCATTACCTCGCTCGGGCAGGGAGCGTCCTTCGGCATTGGGGCCGTGATGGCAGCCAGCCTAGTTGCCGAAGAACGGCGTGCATCTGCCATTGCCATGATGTTCGCTGGATTGACGCTTGCGAACGTTGCAGGGATTCCGCTGGGGACGGCCATTGGCCAATGGGCGGGTTGGAGGGTGGCGTTCTGGCCCATCGCTGGTATGAGCGCCCTCGCGTTGATCGGACTATGGCGAACCCTCCCATCCAATCGAGAGGAAGAACATATTCATGTTGGCAACGAGTTGCGCGCGCTAAGAGATCTCCGCATCTGGTGGGCGCTGGGGACTTCCATCATCTTCGCTGCATCCTACTTCACACTCTTTACCTATACCGCGCCCATGCTCGGCCAACTGAGCGGAGTTTCACCCCATGGGATCACGCTCAGCCTTTTCCTGATTGGGAGTGGATTGACGATCGGAAACATCGTTGGTGGCAAACTCTCCGATTGGAACCTGGATTTGGCCCTAACGGGAATCGCGGTCGCCATAGCACTTGCGTCGATTCTCCTTCGTTGGGCCAGCCACAGCATCTGGAGTGCTGAAGTCGGCTGGTTTGTTTGGAGCATCGCGGCCTTCTCCGCAATACCTACGCTGCAGGTCAACGTGATGCGTTTTGGGGGAAAAGCGCCCAATCTTGTCTCCACATTGAATATCGCCGCCTTCAATGCAGGCATTGCTTTGGGCGCCCGAGTTGGCGGCGCTGTTCTTGATTCTGGTCACACTTTGGCGGCATTGCCCATCGCAGCTTCGGTGCTTGCCGTTCTGGCAGCCTTAGCTACCCGAGTGAACAGAAGATTGGCTCTTCGACAAGTCGAGCCATCCATCACGCTATCGTAATTGCCAATAGGAATCTTCCCCGGATCCGGTTTCCATAGAATGCCGGAGTCGGGGAGGTGGCATGACACGTGCAATGGAATCTGTTGGATTTATCCTTACATTATGTCGGCAGTTAATACCCAATTCTCGGTTGGAGTTCATGTGATGCAGGTCCTGGAGGTGTATTCGGACCAGAAGGTTGTCTCCTCGTTTATCGCGGGAAGCGTCAACGCAGATCCTGGATTGGTGAGATTTACGCTGTCAAAGCTGGTTAAGGCAGGATTGGTGAATTCAACCCGTGGTCGCTATGGCTCCTGTGAACTGTCCAGGCCAGCCAGCCAGATCAGCTTGCTTGAGATCTACCGCGCCATAGAGGCGCCGGGCGTCTTTGCAACCCACAACTATCCAGTAGACAAGAAGTGCGTCGTGAGTGTTCATCACAAAGAGACCATGGAACAGGTTTTTATGGATTGCCAGGAAGCATTTGAGCTTTCTCTTCAAAAGACCATGCTCGCCGATGTTGTGAAGCCGATGGAGAAGGAACGCCGGAGCGGAACAAAGACCAAAACTACCCGGAACCTCCGTACCGGTCGGGTAGCGCATTCGCGCTCCTCGAAGGCTTGATTGGGAGACACGGCAGAGCTTAGAGAGCAATCCGCTTCTCCTGCTGCCAACACGGAGTGGCTTCAGGGCCAATAGGCGTGGCCTCTGTCATTTAGAGCTTGTGCCCTGAACTCGGGTAGCAGGACAGACCGCGAGTTCAGGGTACGAGCATCGACCTTAGAATCCCTTGGCGTTCGACACTCCATTGCCGAACGAATAGTCTTCCAGGTAAGTGTTCACGTCGAGGGAGACAAATACGTCCTGTGGATCGATCCCCGGCGATTTCGCGAGATTCTCCGTGATCGATTTGTACAAGGCCTCCTTTTCCTCAGCCCGACGGGCATCAGACTTGATGTTCACGATCATGAAGTTGTCGGTACGAGAATGTTGGGTCCGGAAATTACGGTCAAACCTAAGCTCGCCGGGTTCCTTCTGTTCAAAAACCTGGAAGAGGTCTTCCTCTGGCATCACATAGGACTTCACCAGAGCGTCGTAGATTCCAGTTGATACCGCGTCCAGGTATTCGGGGGACTTGCCTTTGAGCAACGTGACACGAACGAGTGGCATTGCAGACTCCTTTGTTGATAGAACGGTTTGTGCTAAGCCTTGGGAAGCCGCTCTAACAGCAACGACTCCCATCGAAAGTTCAGGATGGTTACACTCAGTTACCGAGTCTTGTTCGTCTCACCGGCGCTAACGAGTTCCTCATGAACCGAATAGTCGTTATATCCAAGCGGTGTCTTGCCGTAGAAATACTGGCGCTGGTACTTGGTCAGAGGCAGATTGCGCCGCAGGCGCTCGGGAAGATCTGGGTTGGATGTGTAATAACGGCCGAAAGCGACGACATCCGCGTCACCACTCTGCAGGATGGCCTCGGCGCTGTCACGAAGGAAACCACCTGCAACCATGATCGTTCCCTTGTAGTGCTTCCGAAGAATCGCTGCCGCAACGGGAGGGATCGCCGTCGCGGTCACCTTATCGTCATTACCGTAGATCCGTGGCTCAATAATGTGGAGGAACGCGAGCGGGAACTTGTCCAACTGTTGGGCGAGATAACCGAAAAGAGCTTCGGGATTGCTGTCCCCCATCTCGTTGAATTCACCACTTGGCGAGATCCGTACGGCGACCCGTCCCGGGCCAAATACGGATATGGCAGCGTTCGTCACTTCCAGGACAAAACGCGCACGGTTCTCAATGGACCCACCGTAGATGTCATTCCGCTTGTTCGAACTGTCCTCAAGAAACTGATCGAGGAGATAGCCGTTGGCGCTGTGTAGCTCGACGCCATCGAAGCCTGCAACCTTCGCCCGGAGGGCTGCCTTTCGGAACTCCTCGATTACTGCTCGAATCTCTTCGATCGTCAGTTCACGGGCTGGCGAGGCTACTACTTCTCCTTCTTCCGTTGCAGCATGACCAAAGAATGGGCCAGCCGACGGCGCCACCGGTGAACCGCCATCTGGCTGGAGAGAGGTATGCGAAACTCGGCCGCCATGATAGAGCTGTGCGAAGATCAGGCCACCCTTGGTGTGAACCGCGTGAGCGATGCGGGAGAAACCTGGGATGAAGCGATCGTCATAGAGGCCTGGCGCACCCTTGTATGCGCGTCCGTTCGCTGCCGCGACGGACCCTTCCATAATGATCAAGGCCCCCTTGGATGCGCGTTGTGCGTAGTGATCGACCATCATGTCACTAACGGAGTCATCTTCGTTTGATCGCATTCGACTCATGGGAGCCATTACGACCCTATGAGCCAGGTTGAGTGCTCCCACTTTGACTGGAGTGAAGAGCTTGCTTGTTACGTCTACGGGCATATTGATCTCCTTTGGGATTGGTGCCGAGTGAACTCTTTACCGGACGACTTCGTTGCGAGCGGCACTTATCCGCCGGATCATCTCGAACGCATCCGAAAGTTGCGTGCATGCTTAATGTGATTATCATAATCACAATACGATGCAAGAAAATGACGTCTTTGTCGTCGGTGATTAGTGCAGATGTATCGAATGTGCCGGAGGATGAAGTCGCGGATGACGAATCATCTAAACGTGCGGATGGCCCAAATCCGCTTTCGCTATCTGGTCATCAAGAACTGCCGAAGAGACCCGCCACACCGTGCAAGCTCTACTTGGAACGAGCACGAACTTGCGCGACAAGGTCCGCTAAAGTGATCGCCGCAAGCTCCTCCTCGAAGCCGCTCTGAGCCTTCGAGAGTACGTTGCCCATGATCTTCTTGATGTTCGTGCTCGTCCTGCAGGTCTTCTCGACAGGATAGTTGTGCATCTCGAAGGTTGCGGGCGCTTCGCTCGCTCGATAGATATCGAGGAGATTGATCTTCGCAGGTGGCCGAGAGAGCAGACAATAGCCGACATTGCCTCGGGTTGCGATGACAAGCCCGGCCTTCACCAGTTTCGAAATGGACTTGCGGACGAAGCTCGGCGTCGTATGCACGCTCTCAGCAAGAAAGGTTGAAGTGCAGTGCTCTCCATAGTGGTCGCCAAGGGCGGTCATGATATGAGTTGCAACCGAGAACTGCACATTCGTCGACGCCATCCTTATGTATATATCACAGATACATAAGGATGGCAACGCTTGACGTGTCTGTCTACTTCCAACCTCCTCCCAGCGAAGCATAAAGCTGGACGAGTGAAAGCGCCTCTGCCTCCTGAGCTTCGGCAAGATTGAGCTGGGCTTCGTAGAGGATAGTGTCTGTCGTAAGCACCTCAAGATAGCTCGCGTCTCCACCAGAGTACCGGGCTCTCGCCAGGCGCACGGCATCGACGGCGGACTCCACCTGGCCGGACTGTTCAACCCGGGATAATCTTGTCTCCTGGTAGCTGGATAGAGCGTCCGAAACGTCCTTGAGGGCGCTCAGGATCGTTTTCCGATAGGACAGAAGCATCTCTCGCTCCTGCGCCTGCGAGAGGTGATAGTTGCTACGGATGCGACCTCCGTCAAATAGCGGCTCCGTGAGCGACCCGGACGCCAGCCAGAAGTTGCTTTGCTCTGAGAGCACGTTCTGAAGTTGATTGCTTGCCGACCCGCCCATTGCACTTAAAGATATGTTTGGCAGGAACTGTGCCTTCGCAGCCCCGATCCGTGCATTGGCAGCGATGAGTTTGGCTTCGGCCTGTTGAATATCAGGACGGCGCTCGATAAGCTCCGCGGGAAGGCCGGCCGGTACCGACTCGGGATGAGGCTGGCGACTGATTGGAAGACCGCGCTCGATGCCGTTTGGGTTTTTCCCAAGCAGGATACTAATTGTGTTTTCCTGGGCGAGGATTTGCCTCCGTATAGCGGGCAGATTGGCTTGGGCGACGTGGAGCAACTCTTCCGCCTGGCGGACGTCGGCCAGGGAGCCGGCTCCGCCTCGTTGGAGGGCGGAAACGAGTTTGAGCGAATCCTGCCGGGCTTTGATCGAGTTTTGCGTGACTTCTAACTGAGCATCGAGCCGCCTAAGTTCAAAGTAAGCCTGGGCCACTCCTTCAACGATTGCGGCCCGGGTCGCGCGTTGAGCCCAAACGGTCGCTAAGAGGTCCGCCCGGGCCGCCTCGGTTTGCCGCCGATAGAGGCCCCAGAAGTCGAGGTTCCAAACGGCCGAAGCGGTTGGTCCACCTCCGTTGAAGAAATTGTTGCCTGGTGTTCCATCTGACTTCGTCGGAGCGAGCGAAGACGGGAGCTGAAGAGCAGAGTACGATCCTCCCGCTCCGATCGTAGGGAACTGCTGCGATCTCGTGAGTCCCGCTCTCGCCTGGGCTTCGAGAACGCGCTGGGCGGCGATCTGGAGGTCGAGATTCGATGCGAGGGCTTCGGTAACAAGCCGTTGTAAGACGGGATCGCCAAAAATCGCTGCCCACTCTTTGTCCCCGAGACTCTGGTCCGCAATGGTCGGGGTGGTCGGTGCAAGCGCGCCTCGATATCCTTGCGCTATGTTGAGCGCTGGTCGCTTGTAACGAGGACCCACGTTGCACCCAGCTAGCGGGATTAGCAATGCAGCTGCAAGCAATCCCTGCCCTACCAGTCTCGTGACTGGCGGGTTGCGGCAGGAATCTCGAGTGGCCGAATTGCGCGATTGGAGCTTAGCGAACCTCGACATGTTGCCCCTCCGAAAGTAGGTCACTTGGACTTGCAGCGATGGTCTCGCCGCTTCTGAGTCCACTAATGATCTCGACGGTGGTTCCCATGTCTTTGCCGATAACGACCTCACGGACGTGAACGACATGGCTATCGTCGACAGTGACGACGTGCATTCCGGTGTGGTTCGCTATAAGAGCACTGGTTGGAATGACAAGCGAGGTGCGTTGGTGCGGCAGTGTGAACTTGACTTGTGCATACATGCCGGGGAGAAGAGAGCCATCCCGATTGTCCACTTGTACTTCGGTGAGCATCGTTCTTGCCGCAGCATCCAGAGCGCCGGCGGTGTGAGTGATCACGCCTGTATACTCCCTGCCGAACAGCTCGCGAACCGTGACTTTCGTCTTTTGCCCATCGCGAATGTTCACGACCTCAGATTGGGGAACGTCGACTTGTATGCGCAGGGTTCCACTTTGCGCGATGCTGAAGAGCGGTTTTGCCGTATTGCCACTGACCGAGACGAGATCACCGCGTTCGATGTTCCGCGCCGTAATGACTCCGTCGAATGGAGCAACGATGTGTTCAAACTGCTGCATCTGCTGTAGGCGAGCTACGTTCGCTCGATTCGCGGAGACGTTCGCCTGCGAAGCAACAACGTTCGCTTCTGCTGCAGAGACATCGGCTAACCGCGCATCATGACTTTGCACTGCGGCGTCTACAACCTGCTGGGAGATCGCTTGTTGTTGCCCAAGAGGGACATCGCGATCCTTGGTCAGACGGCTTAACTCAGCGTTCGCCTGAGCCTGTTTCAGTGCTGCTTTGGCCTGCAACACCGACGCCTGGGCCTGCTCCAGTGCAGCCTGTGCTTGCAAGAGTTGCTGATCGATTTCAGGCGAAGCGATGACCGCAATCACCTGCCCGGATTTCACTCTTGCGCCAATCTCCACGTTGCGGCGTTCGAGATATCCGTCGACTCGTGCATAGAGATTCGCGGTGTACAACGGCAGAATGTTCCCCGGGAGCGACAATTCCGTCGTGGGCTCCCCCGTCGTTACCTGTGTGACCGCAACGACAGGATGTGTAGCTGCGGCGGAATCAGAAGCCGCAGCAGCTTCGCGCTGTCGTCCGAAATGTGGGTACCAACCGATCACAAGGAGTGCAAACACAACGACGACGATCGCGGCGACACGCACGAGTTTCTTCGATGAGCTGCCCTGCTCCTGCGAGGGAGGTATTGTTATGTTTGAAAAGGTCATGCTGCCTCCTGTTGTGTTGGTTCCTTGCGTCCATGAATGAGGGTGAACATCAGCGGCACGAAGAAAAGTGTTGCGAAGGTTGCAACGCCAAGTCCTCCGATGACCGCCCTCGCGAGCGGCGCGTTCTGCTCACCACCTTCGCCGAGCCCTAACGCCATCGGAAGCATCCCCACGATCATGGCAAAGGCCGTCATAACGATTGGTCTCAGGCGAGTGAATCCAGCTTTAACGGCGGACTCCAAGGGAGATATCCCTTCCTTTCGCATCAACTGGTTGGCAAACGTTACAAGGAGAATTGAGTTTGCCGTTGCGACTCCAATCGACATAATCGCGCCCATAAGACTTGGAACATTGAAAGTAGTTTGAGTCAGGAAGAGAGCCCACACGATTCCACAGAACGCTCCCGGAAGAGCACAGATGATAATGAACGGATCCACCCAGCTCTGGTAATTCACGACCATGAGCATGTAGACCATCAGCGCCGCAAACGCAAGGCCAAGGCCAAGCCGCGTGAAGGCTTCATTCATGCTTTCCACTTGACCTCTTACAGTGATCGCAGTCCCTGAAGGCAGATGCTGGCTCTCCTCCTTGACGATGCGGTTGACCTTCTTAGCCACCGTGCCCAGATCGCTATCTTGTGTGTTGGCATAGATGTCAAAGACCGGCTGGCCATTGTGGTGATTCAGATTGACCGGGACCGAGGAAGGGGTGAATGTTGCCATATTGCCCAATACCTCGGTGCGGTTCTCGAGGGTATGCAAAGGGATCGGCGTATTCGCCAGCGCATTCATTGAGTTGATCTGGGATTGTGGGGTTTGCGCAGCGACCCAATAGGTGAAGCCTGTTTTAGGGTCAAACCAGAAATTGGATTGAACTGCCACACTCGAGCTAAGGGAAACATAGATGCTGTTCGCAACGTCAGATTGCGTGAGGCCGAACTGAGCGGCACGTACGCGATCGACATCCACTTGAATATCGGGAGCATCAACGACTTGGTGAAGGCGCACATCCACCGCCCCCGGAACCTTGGCGAGTCGTTCTCGGATACGCCGAGCGACATCATAATTCGCGGGATCGTAACCCTCGATTTGAACGTCGATGGGTGATGGAAGGCCAAAGTTCAGAATCTGCGTAACGATGTCGGCGGGCTGAAAGAATACCGTGAGGTCGGGAAAATCCTTTTGTAGTTTCGCCCGGAGTTCCTTGATGTATTTCTCGCTTGGCGCATGTTTATCTTCTTTGAGCGAGATCAGTATCTCTCCATCAGCCGCGCTAATGGTTGAGCCGTCACCGAAGGCGTAGTCGTACGTCTCTGCGGTCAACCCAATGTTGTCGGTCATAAGAGCAAGTTCCTGCGCAGGGATGACCTGCCGAATCTCCGCTTCGACCCGGCTGAAGATGACTTTTGTGCTTTCGAGTCTTGTTCCTGGTGACGCGCGCAGGTGCAGTCGGATCTGACCGGCATCAACGGAAGGGAAAAAGTCCCGCCCAACCAGCGGGAGCAGCAAGAATGCCGTGGACATGATCGCAACAGATCCCAATAGCGCGATCTTTCTATGACGAAGCATGGTTCTCAGCGCACTTGTGTACTTGTTTTGAACCCAGGCGTATCCCCAATTGAAGCTGTCATGAATCCGGCCGAAGAAGGAGATCTTCTGCGGCTTGCTGGTATCACTCACCTGATGTTCTGCGCCAAGGAGGAAGTGGGCCAGAACGGGCACCAGAGTCCTCGACAAGAGGTAAGAGGCTATCATCGCAAAGACAACGGCCAATGCCATGGGGGTAAAAAGGTATTTGGCGGGGCCGGTAAGAAAGACCACAGATACAAAGACGATGCATATCGTCATGGTCGAGACGAGCGTCGGACCTGCAATCTCCGACGCTCCTATCAGCACGGCGTCCATGAGAGATTGGCCATCCATGTGGCGATGAATATTTTCAATCGTCACGGTTGCATCGTCGACGAGGATTCCGATCGCCAGGGCGAGGCCGCCTAGCGTCATCGTATTCATAGTCTCGCCCATTGCACTCAGGATGATGATCGAGCTCAAGATCGAGAGAGGGATCGAAATGGCGATGATGATCGTGCTTCGCCAACTACCGAGAAACAACAGAATCATGAGGGCGGTAAGGCTAGCCGCGATGACACCCTCACGAAGGACACCTTTGATGGACGCACGAACGAAGACGGATTGGTCAAAGAGTTCTTTGATCACGAGGCCTTTCGGAGCTGCAGCTCTTGATCTCGGGAGCACCTTGTTCTTGATCGAATCAACGATGTCTAAGGTCGAGACCGCACCGATCTTCATGAGCGGGAGAAGAACGGCAGCCTTTCCGTCAGCACGGGTCACGCTCTGCTGAACAGCCCAGCCATCCCGCACATGGGCTACGTCCCGCATGTAAACGATCGAACCGTTCACCACCTTTACCGGAATGTCACTGATGTCGAGGGCCTTGAGTGGGCTCGAATTGGTGCTGACGTTGTATTCCTTCTCCCCGAACTTTACGGTCCCGGATGGAAGGGTCAGGTTCTGCGCAGAGATGGCGTTGGTCACGTCTACGGGAGTGAGCCCCTTTGCTAACAGCGCATTCTGGTCAAGATCGACCATTACCTGACGGGCAACTCCACCGTACGGAGTCGGGACCAGAATGCCCGGAACAGTGCTCACCTGTTGACGGATGCGGTAGAGAGCATAGTCGTATAACTCGGATTCGGACAGTGTTTCGCTTGATAGCGAGAGCTGAATGATCGGCACCGTCGACGCGCTGAATCGGAATATCCATGGCGGGTTGACGCCGGGTGGCATTCGAAACCGTATACCTTGTACGGCCGCCCCAATCTGCGCCATTGCCGCATCAATATGAACTTGCGGTTGAAATGAAACCTTGATGACGCTGGCGCCGTTGATTGTCTGGGAATCAACGGCCTTGACGTCATTCACGATCGCCATCACGAACTCACTAAAGTTGGTAATGCGCCCTTCCATCTCCTTCGCGGACAGACCGTTGTAGGTCCAGATGATCGTGACAACCGGAATATCGATGTTCGGAAAAATGTCTACCGGGGTCGTAGCGATGGAGGTGAAGCCCAATACCAGGATGAGGATCGCGGTGACGATGAAGGTATACGGCCTGTTGAGTGCTAAGCGAACGATCCACATCGTATTGTCTCCATGTAGGCGGAAGTCTGATAGTTATTGTTCTAATAGAACATACATAATAGGGAACAGTTCTACCCAGCGAAGCGGTCAAAAAGGCAACCTAAAACCCAAATTACCTGCTATTTACCCGACAATTTCAAAGCAAAGCAAACACACATGTTGGCGCCCCTCGGTTTTTGTTGACCCAAAGAACTGATTTCGCAATAGGTGATCCTGATTCAAAAGATGACCAGTCGTCTACATCTCGACTACAATGTATCTTGCCACATTCGACTGAGAGTGCAAAATCCGGGGCAGTCGCTGACGTGGCGATTGAGGCAGAAACGAGCGCCGGTGATTACCTGTAAAAGGCGCTCAGCAATGCATCTCCGGCGATCAATGGACCGCTATCTGCTCGAATATGATCTATCAAGGAGTTCGGAGGGCCAGTTGGCAAAGAAGGATATTCGGGAGAGGATTGTCGAGGCCGCGTCCCATCGATTCCATGAGTTTGGGTACAACGCGACCGGAATTCAAGACATCGTGGACGCTGCCAAGATACCCAAAGGGAGCTTTTACGCCCATTTCAAGAGTAAGGAGGCGTTGGGGCTCGAAGTACTTTCCGACGATGCCCGGGACACGGAGGCCACACTTACTCTGAACGACGAAACTTCACCCGTCGAACGTCTCCGTGAGCACTTCAATATCCTTGTATCGGACTATCACCGATTGAAATATCGATCAGGCTGTCTCATAGGGGACTTCGCCTCGGAACTCGCGAGTAATCCCAACTTTCGACAGGCGACCCTGCATCATCACTCCGAATGGAGCAATAACCTCGAGGCGGTCATTCGACAGGGCCAGGCCCGAGGCGAAATCGACGCTTCTCGCGATTCCGGAGTCCTGGCTCGATACCTTCTCGATTCATTTCTGGGCGCCGTACTCCGTTCTAGGATCGCCAGATCTCAGGATGCCTATGACGACTTTCTCGAGGTTTGCTTTGACATTCTCTTAGTCAAAGGTCCGACAGCGTCTCCGATGGCGACGAAGAAATAGAACGTCCATCCACGTATCCGCGGGACGACCAGCTTACTGGATCCGCTTGCGGGTCTCCGCAAGTATCTCGCTCGCGAACTCCTCATCGTCAACAGCTCGCGCGAGAACGAGTGCTCCGATCATCGAGGTATACCAGTGGATCGCATCTCCGCGTGCGGAACGACGCGAGCGCCAAGGGAAATAGGTCGCAAACTTCTGTATTGTGCTCTTGACCTGTTCGGTAAACGTGCTTCTCACGTCATTGAGTTGACGGACTTCCGATGAAAGAGCCGCGACCGTACAGCCTCCGCTGCAGTCACGCATGTGCTCTTCGCTTAGGAAGAAATCGGAGAACTCGGCCTTTCCGGCCTCGTTCGCGGGCAGCTTGTCGATCTCCCCAACGAATCGTTGCAAAGCGCGAGTCAGAGCCTCCCTGATCAGAGCCTCTTTTGAGGAAAAATGATTGTAAAACGGCCCATGAGTCAGCCCGGCAGCCTTCATGAGCTCGCTCACGCTGACGCCGGAAAATCCGCGCTGTCGGAACATCCTGATCGATTCGTCAAGGATACGTTCGTGTTGTTGGGCTGTATGGCTTGCTGAATATCCCATCGAGGTATAACTCCAAATCTTGCGGCACTCTTCATGATAAGTCTCATGTTCGACTACAAGCAAGATACCTCTGGTATGAACAAACTTTTGGAACGCTGCGGCCCATTTCTTGACGATGTGCATGATGTCTGTCATGCTCATTCTTGTTCGGCGTGACCTAAATAAACATGCCTGACGCGAAGGGAGCTTCACTTGAGCAGTGGTACGAACGATCTATCGTCGCTTGGAATCGCGGTTGTAACCGGCGCTTCGGCTGGTCTGGGCAAGGTATACGCCGATCGGCTGGCAAAGCGCGGCTTCGACCTTATTTTGGTCGCGCGCCGAAAGGAAAGGCTGGACGAGCTTTCACAGCGTCTGCAGCAAAGCTACGGAATCAAGGCGGAAGTCGTCGCGGCCGATCTGGGTGAGGCGGGTGATTTGAGAAGGGTCTCAGATCTGATCGCCTCGAACGAGCGAATCACGATGTTGGTGAATAACGCCGGCACTTGTACCTTCAAATCGTCGATTGACCTTCCGGGCGACAGGGTGCAGGAGATGCTGGACGTAAACGAAAAATCGGTCATCCACTTGAGCCTGGCGGTCCTCCCGAACTTTGTGAAGAGAGGCAGCGGCACCCTGGTTAACGTCGGGTCCGTACTGTCCTACTACGCAATCCCAATCAGCACGGCATACAGCGCCACAAAGGCGAACGTGATGCTCTTCACCATCGGTCTTCGCGATGAACTGGCGGCGTCCGGCGTACGCGTTCAGTTGGTCTTGCCCGCGAGCACCGACACCGAGATATGGGACGTCGCTGGCGTCGGCATCGGCATTCTCGACCCGGAGACCGTCATGACAGCGGAGGATTGCGTGGATGCGGCTCTGGCGGGGCTCGATAGCGGAGAGACGGTAACCCTCCCTTCAGTCGAAGATGCCAGCCTCTGGGAAGCCTTTGATGCCGCACGCATCAAGCTATTTCAAGGCTCCCAGACCAAGAAGCCAGCTTCGCGATACGGTCTCGCGAAATAGAGATAGAGGGCACGAGCGTTGGATTGGTGGGTAAAGTAGCGCCCGCCAGAACGCGGCCTCGATGTCAACCTCTGAATCCCGCACGCCAAATGCCTTGAGCATCTAGCCATAGACCGAAAAGGAACAAAAACTATGTCGAACTCCACGGGCGCGTCTACTGGCGCTGCTGGCATCACTCCGCACACTGGAAAGCTAGGCATCATGATCCCGGGTATGGGCGCTGTTGCAACAACATTCATCGCAGGAGTGGAGGCGGTCCGCCGCGGATTCTCCAAGCCGTTTGGTTCTATGACCCAGATGGGTACGATCCGTCTGGGCAAGCGCACAGATAACCGGACCCCGTTGATCAAAGAATTCGTTCCACTTGCCCCGCTTGAGGATCTGGTCTTCACCGGATGGGACGTATTTGGTGGAAATCTCTATGACGCCGCCAAGACCGCGGCAGTGCTCGACAGAGACCAGCTCGACAGCATGAAGGACTTTCTTAGTGCAATCGAGCCACTGCCAGCGGCCTTCGACCAAAGCTGGGTCAAGCGTCTTGACCCAAAGGTGCAAAAGAAGGGCAAGAACAAATGCGATCTGGCCAACCAGATTCGTAACGACATCGCGGAGTTCCGTGCCACGAGCGGAACGGATCGGCAAGTGATGATCTGGTGCGGGTCGACCGAAGCCTATATCGAACCGAGCGAGATACATCAGACGCTCGAAGCCTTCGAAAAAGGCTTGGTGAATGACGACCCGGGCATTTCTCCGTCGATGCTATACGCGTGGGCTGCACTCAAGGAAGGAATCCCTTTCGCCAACGGCGCTCCCAACCTGACCGTCGATATTCCTGCCCTACAGGAGCTGTCGAGACGAATGGGCGCTCCCATCTGCGGAAAGGACTTCAAGACCGGACAGACCTTCATCAAGACTGTTCTCGCACCGGGCTTCAAGACGCGGCAGCTAGGCGTCTCCGGGTGGTACTCGACCAACATCCTCGGTAACCGAGACGGCGAGGTACTGGATGAGCCTATCAACTTCAAGACCAAGGAAGTGTCGAAACTGGGGGTGCTCGAACACATCTTCCAACCCGAGAAGAACCCGGACCTGTACGGCGACGTCTATCACAAGGTTCGTATCGAGTATTACCGGCCCAGGGGTGACAACAAAGAGAGTTGGGACAATATAGACATCTTCGGATGGCTCGGCTATCCGATGCAGGTCAAGGTGGACTTCCTTTGCCGCGATTCCATCCTCGCCGCTCCACTGGCACTCGACCTTTGCCTTTTCATGGACCTCGCGCACCGTACTCCGGTACTCAAACACCTCGGAATTCAGGAATGGTTGAGCTTCTACTTCAAGGACCCCGACTCCGCACCAGGAGTCTATCCGGAGCATGATCTCTTCATTCAGAGCGCCAAGCTGAAGAACACGTTGCGCCACGTCATGGGCGAAGAACTGATCACGCATCTTGGTTTAGAGTATTACGAGTGATTTCAGTCGGTTCCCTGCAAAAGGGACGATCCCTTCGAGATCTCGAAAAGCCGCAGCTTCATTGCACATTCGTCGTCTGAACTGGAGTAGCTCCGCGGGGGGGAAGGCAACGCCGGATGAGCGAACGCCTGCTCCGCGAATTGGAACCTCTCTTGCCCCGCCTGGAAGGAATTCTTCAAGGTCGCGGATTCGATCCCGCAAGCAGCTACGACCGCTTCAGAATGGCGATGACAGACAACGCCTGCATGATCTTCCTTCCGCAACTCGTCGGGCGAGTAAGCAGGGATGCTCCTCATGCCGAGATCGAGGTGTTGCCGTGGACCGAAGTTTATCTCGATGACTTGCGGAGCGGACGAATCGATACAGTTATCTCCGTAGTGGGTCTCGGCGTGCATCGAAGCCTCACCAGCGAGACGATCTTCACAGATAAATTTGTCTGTATGGTGTCAACGCACCATCCACTCAATGTTCAGCGAGTCAGCCTACAGCAATATTTGAAGTATCGTCATGTGGTGGTGGCGGTAATGGCCGGTCAACAGACTCTTGTGGATCGCCGTTGGGCGACCTTTCCCTGAAGCGAGATGTAGGCCTGGCTCTTCCGTTTTTTGCTCCTGCAATCGGTGCAGTGGCGGACAGCGACATGATTCTTACTCTTCCTCGACGACTCGCCCTTATGATGGCGCGAAGCGCGGCAGTGAGACTGATGGACCCGCCGCCGGAAATCAAAGGCTATCGGTACGACATGATCTGGCATCCGCGCCTGGAGGACGATCCGATCCACCGCTGGTTTAGAGAGCAGGTCCGCGCAGTCGGACAACGGATGACACACAATCGCCCTGTTAGGCCTCGAAAGATGACAACCGCGTAAGACTATCGCCTCGGGACACAATCACCCGTTCTCGCTAGCGCTTGAGCGAGTTCGCTCTGTCGGTATATTTGCGGCGGCCGCATCTCACGACCCATCGGAGGAAGCAGAAGTCCTGCGCTTTTGATCGTGTCATCAGGTAGAGATCACTCAAGATAATTTCGCAATCGTCGCGATGTCTGAAGATGGCGAAGTGGCGCGGATATGGCCGCCTATGCCCAGCAGCCGGTATTCTGGGCCAGACATGTTATCGATCGAACAACTCCTGATCATAACGGCAACCCTGCTCTTACTGGGAGTGGTGGCAAGCAAGGCGTCAAGCAAGCTTGGGGTGCCGGCTCTGTTGCTGTTTCTCCTGGTCGGGATACTGGCCGGATCAGAGGGGCCAGGCCGCATTCCCTTCGACAATGCGAGCCTGGCTCAATCCGTTGGGGTAATAGCGCTTGCCTTCATCCTCTTCGCGGGAGGTCTGGACACAGATTGGCGCACAGTCTCGCCGGTATTATGGCAAGGCCTGAGTCTTGCTTCCATCGGTGTCTTCACAACCGCGCTTCTCGTCGGATGGTTTGCGAGGATGTTACTCGGTGTCGATTGGCTGTCGGGATTGCTCGTTGGAGCGATTGTTTCCTCAACCGATGCTGCCGCTGTGTTCTCGGTCCTCCGCTCCAAAGGGATATCCCTGAAGGGGCGAATCCAACCGCTCCTGGAGTTGGAATCAGGAACCAACGACCCTATGGCCGTATTCCTGACAATCGGCATAATCCAGCTCATCGTCTCGCCCGGGCTGAGTCCCTGGCTGCTCGTTTCTCTATTTCTAAAACAAATGCTGATCGGCGGCGCGATAGGCTGGGGATTTGGAAGATTGGCCGTTCCTGTCATCAACCGATTGGACCTCGACGCGGAAGGTCTCTACTCTGCGCTTACTGTGGCGATCGTGCTATTTACCTATGGGATAACCACTGCGGCAGGAGGAAGTGGGTTTCTTGCTGTCTATCTAACGGGTGTCGTGATGGGAAACAGAGACTTTGTCCATCGCCGCAGTCTAACGTCATTCCATAACGGTCTGGCATGGCTGATGCAGATCATTCTGTTTCTTGTATTAGGAATGCTGGTCTATCCATCACGCTTACGCCCCGTCATGGGAGTTTCTGTGCTCCTGGCGCTGTTTCTGGTCTTTGTTGCGCGTCCGGTCGGTGTGCTCCTCAGCCTTGCCTTTGCGAAGATTGGGTTTCGTCCGAAGATCCTCATCTCATGGATTGGGCTGCGCGGTGCGGTTCCCATCGTATTAGCAACGTTTCCGCTCCTGGCTGGTGTGCGGAATGCTGAGATCTACTTCAACATCGTGTTCTTTACGGTATCGATTTCGGTTCTTCTGCAGGGAACCACGATTGGATGGCTTGCGCGGAAGTTGAGACTCCAGAAGCCATCGCCTGCCACCGACCGCAGATTCCCTTTGGAGGTCCTGCCGGCCGGCGTTGACCGCAGCCAGGTTTCTGAGATCACAGTGAGTGACGGATCGCTAGCAGTGGACAAGCAACTGGTGAGTTTGCACCTCCCGCGCGAGGCCCACATTATGCTCGTCTCACGGAAAAGCGAACATCTGGTGCCGCGAGGAAGTACTACGTTGAGGGCGGGCGACGTTCTTTCCGTGTTGGCTGATACCGCATCGTTGGCGAAAATACGTGCAGTGATGAACCCGGTACCGACGGTCAACAAGGATCGAAGTATGATCTAGGCGAAGCTAGAACGCACGATCGCGGCCCGTAAAGTCCATCCACCTCTCTATTGGCGAGTCCATGCACGGTGGTGAGTTCTTCTCGCTTGCGCCCGAAGATTCAGCACGACAGCATTCTGCCATAGCGGAAACAGGACAGTCTCCAAGGTTGCGCTGATAGGCTTCTGACAGGCGAAGTTAGTATGGGCGTGCTTTTTGCAAAACCTAATGTGTCGCTGCTGCCATGGGTGCGGCGGTATGCACTACGGTCTGCGCATGTGCGGCAGGGATGGGTTCACTTCCCGCTCCCTGCGCGAAGCGATTGCTTCCTTGAATTTTATCTTCGCGATCGGTATCAGATTGTTATGGTGGCGACAGGAGCAATGCATGAGTCGCCATCTGCTGTCGTGGTTGGACCACATACGCAACGGCTGGAAGATCTGGTGTACAGGGGGAACCTGCTGGTTTTCAGCATAGAGTTCACACCCGTCGGCCTGCGAGCGTTAGCCGCACTCTCACCCAAAGAGCTCGTTAACACTGCTGTGGAGGCATCCGTAATCTTTGGTTCGGAGGTCTCTCTGTTGCACGAGCAACTGAACGACTGCGGTGAATCACTAGACAGGATGGTTGATGCCGCGGAGGCTTTCCTGCTGGGGCGTTTGTCACGAATCAGCTCCCCTCCTGAGGTTCTAATAGTTAGCTCCATGGCGGGAACGCTGCAGCGCCTGGGCGGCACTGCAGATGTGAATACGCTGGCTCATCACTTCGGAAGAAGCGTACGGCAAGTGGAACGACAATTTCTTGATCAAGTCGGTGTTGGGCCGAAGACATTTGCGAAGCTCCAACGATTGGAGCGCGCTCTGCGGATACGAAGTGAGAACCCGCAGCTAAGCTGGGCCGATATCGCCCTGACTTGCGGCTACTTCGACCAGGCCCATCTCGGGCGTGACTTTCGGCTGATGACGGGTGAAACTCCGGTGCGCTTTGCAGCCATGGCGGCTGCTGGTAAGAACGTGTGGCACTCTCTACATCAGCCACCCACACAACACGATGTCGCATTTTTCCTATCCGGTGCGGTTGCGGATACTCTAGCCTCCGAATCATGAAAACCTTTCGAACTATCGTTACCGCCGTGCTGGTCATTGCCAGCTTGACCCTATCGATGAAGGCCCAGGAGACAAGAATGCTGACAGCCGCAGAGACTCAAGAGATCAACGCTACCCTGCAGCGTCTGGAAGATGCATGGAACCACAACGACATGCCGGGGTACGCGGCACAACTGACTGACGATTGCAGCTGGGTCAACATTGTGGGGATGCACTGGGACGGCAAGGCCGCGGTGATGAAGGCACACACGGCATACCTCAACACGATGTTCAAGGGCGTCCTGCAACATCCACTAGATACGAAGCTCTCGTATGTCACTCCTGGTATTGCCTTGGCGGTGAGGACGTTCCGTATGGGGGATTTCCACGATCCTACCGGCAAGTTGGAGAAAGACATGCATGACCGCATGACTCTCCTTCTGGTGAAGCAGACGGACGGACGGTGGCTTATCCGCGCAGCGCATAACACCACAATCAACCCGATGGCCGCGCAATTCGATCCAGCCAGATAAGGATATGGGTACCGTAATTCGGTTTGCCCGTACTGAGGCCGATTATCCTGATATGCCGTCCATCGCTTCGCCAGATGCCTCATATCCCGACACGGGCTGAAGGAAAAGACGTTCATAACGAGTGAAGCATCCGGTTTCCCGGACCAGCGCTGCTGCCGATAAGCACTCCGGGTCGGTTGCAACCTTCTCGCGATAGAGCCGGTAGCTCTCTTCGTCCGGAAAAGTGAACATCGCCAGTGCGATATCTGTTGGGCCGTCGTAGCCGAGCCCAGGGAAACTCGGGCCCACTCTATCTGGAAAAGCTCTTGGGATGAAATATCCATGATGAATGCCGCCGTACTGCGGAATAAGGGCAATCCAGGTACGTGCGTAGGTCTCGAATGCGTCAATCCTGGCCAGATTCAGTGTGTATCGAATCTGACACGTCACTGGTTGCGGGTTTGCCATTGCTCTTCTTCCTCTCTCTGTAAGCTGGGCTGAAGGTAGTAGTGTCTCTGATCTGCTCGATGACTCTTTTGAGTTCGCTCAAGACGGAGTTGAAATCCCCAGAAAGGCAAACGTCCTGGGATCTTGCAATATTTCTCGACTCTTCAAACGCCTGTATAGTCTGGACGCGGCCCTCAATATCGTTTACGCGCGAAAGCTGTTCTTCATGACTCGTCAGCGTATCCAGGCCAACCGTCACGATATTGGCACCCGATGGTTTCTCTTTCAGGCGATGGATCGCTTCCGTATGTGCTGCAACAACACCGACGGAGTGAGCCGAAAGCCTACTTAGCTCTGAGATCGCAAACCCATATTCTGAACCGGCCTTGGTATATCGCCACAACACATCTGGCTGTGTTGTAGATACGAACATATATTCATCGCTCTCTCCGTCTCTTCTTGAGCGGGTCGTGTACTGCCGCAAGCGAACTGCCACATGCTCGCGATCCAGGGCGTCCGCGAGTGAAGTTTTGCCGCTGCCATGTGGCCCAACAAGAAGGACGATCGTTTTCACATCCACCTCAATGTCTGCTTCTAGAGTAGATCGGAGTCAACGAGGAGTGACAGCCTCGGGCATCACAACGACAACCCGCGCCATTGAAGGTGAGGTGCTTTCGAGAATTTGCGTAAGTAAAGGGAACTCTGCTTAGCGTCAGCAATCGCCAGCTCACGGCTAACACTCATTTCGCCCCAGTCGTTTGCTGATGAGATGGCGACTTCTCGTTACTGATGGGTTGCCAAGCTGGCCAGACGGTCTCCGCTAGGGGCGGCGAATAGTTAACTTAATCGATGAGCGGTCGTTCGTTGGTGGCGTCGTAACGTAGAACATCGACTCTGATCCTGTTTATCCATCTTTGAAAAGATGCCGTCTGTGGCCCTTCAAGATGAGCCGTCAACGATGCCTGATCCTGCCAGCGCTCAGCGACCACCATGCGTCCGGTATGCGCGTCGTCCAGAGTAACGGCATAGAAGAGGCATCCTTTCTCGGCTCTCGTAGCGGGACCGATCACTTCGATATCCGTCAGAAACTCCTTTGCGTCGGACGGATCGAGATAAACGTAGCCCATAACGATGATCAATTTCGCTTCTCCGTTTCAACTGGTAAGAGCCGGCACTTCCCGAAAACCCGTAGCGAGAAAGAACACGCCCGCCGGAACGTGTTTTTCTTCACTACGTTTATTCGACCGTGAGGACGAGCTTGCCTTGGATGTGCCCATGTGCGGCCTGATCGTGCGCCTTGCGTGCATCGGCGAGCGGGTAGGTACTGTCGATCGCAACGCGAACCGTTCCGGCATCGAGCAAGCGCCCCACTTCTGCCAGTTGCACACCGTTCGATCGGACCTGGGTTGCCGAGACCGTGACGCCAAGCTTCTTGGCCTCCTCGGCGCCTGAAAATCCTAACGGGAAGATCGGAAACAGAGCACCGCCACGCTTGAGCGTGCGCAGAAAACGGCCAGTAGTTGAACCGCCAACTGCGTCGATAACGAGATCGACGTCACGGACGGTATCCTCGGGCGTGGTCTTTGTGTAGTCGATGAACTCATCCACGCCGAGGCCACGCAGAAATTCCTCGTTCTTGCCTGACGCTACTGCGATCACTCGCGCGCCCTTCCACTTCGCGAGTTGCACCGCGAAGTGCCCCACGCCGCCCGCGGCTCCGTTAACGAGAACAGTCTTGCCCTCAAGCGGCACAGGCTCATGCCTGTTCGGCTGGAGCGGATTCTGCTCATTGTGACCGAGTTCGATCATGTACTGCCACGCAGTGAGCAACGACATCGGTGCTCCAGCGGCATGCGCGTGATCGATGCCGGCCGGCTTCAGTGCAACTTCCGAGGCCGGCACGCTGACATACTCGGCATAAGCCTTACTGCCACCAGCGAGGCCGCTGGGAAAGCGGACCATCGAATACACTTCGTCTCCCGCGGAGAAGCCCGTAACATCGTCAGCGGCCGCCTCAATGACGCCCGAGATGTCTGTTCCCAGAATGACGGGGAAGTCCACCTTCGGCTGCCATTCAGGAGGGAGCATCTTGTATCCCTCGCGCAGATACAAATCTGGAGGGTTGATGCCCACCGCATGAACGCGAACGAGCACCTCTCCCGGCGTCGGTTCAGGAATCGGAGCTTCCTCGTAACGCAGGACTTCTGGGCCACCAAACTCGTGTAGCCGAACCGCCTTCATCATCTTTGCTGGCATTGCTGTCTCCTAGACCGCAGATCGGCTATGATTACCGGAGCAGTGTTCCGAATATACGGAGCGGTGTTCCGCTTGTCAAGAGAGCCTATGCGCGCCGACGCCCAGAAGAATTACGACCACCTACTCGCCATAGCCCGCGACGTCTTCACCGAACAAGGCGTGGATGCATCGCTGCGCGATGTCGCCCGTCGAGCAGGAGTCGGACTTGGCACGCTGTATCGCCATTTCCCGACGCGGGAGGCGTTGCTCGAAGCTCTGCTCCGCGCAAGCTTCGACGAACTGACGGCAAAGGCAAAGGAAAGCGAAACATCGAATTCGCCCGCGGAAGCGCTCGTGTCATGGCTTCGCGATGTCGTCACGGTTGCACATAGTCCTCGCGGTGTTGTGGCGTCCATGGCGGCTGCCATCGCGGACGAGAATTCTGCACTCCATGCCTCGTGCGTCACGATGAAAGCAGCGGGTGCGCGGCTCCTTGTCCGCGCTCAGGCTTCGGGATTGGCACGGAGCGATCTCGAGGGTGCGGACCTCTTTGCGCTGGTCGGAGCGCTGGCCTGGATTCACGATCAACCCTCGCTTGCGCCACGTGCTGACTATCTCTTCCGTCTTATCGCGGGTGCAATCCTGACGAGTCGGTCGAGGAACGATGCGGAGTGCGACTAACGACTCGGGGCTAGCTACCTTGCGGCTAATTGCCTGACGTCAAGTGCCAGCATTCGAATCAGCGAGTGTTAAATCGATTGCAGACGTTCTATGACCCCTGCTCACCCCATTTCTCGCCGGCGAAGAGAATAGTGAAGAGATGACAACAAGTCAGGCAGTTGAACTCATTCATACGCCTCTCATCGAATGGACGCGACCGCAATCCTGGTGCGATCTCGGCTGCGGTAGTGGAACGTTCACTGCCGCCCTCGCTCAGTTATTGCCTGCCGGCAGCACGATTCACGCTGTCGATCAGGACCCAAGAGCCTTAGCGAAAATTCCGAACCGATACGATGGAGTCGAAATCCAAAAGGCCCTGGGGGATCTACAAAGGCCTAACCTCATCCTTCCCTCGGTCGATGGAATTCTCATGGCAAACATCCTGCACTTCATTCGCGAGCAACGGCTTTTCCTGGGAAGGCTTTTCTCCGTCACAGATCGTCTCTTGATTGTTGAGTATGAAAGATCCACGCCGAATCCGTGGGGACCGTATCCGGTCGGCTTTGAGAAGCTCTGCAACCTCCTCCGTGGAGTGGGAGTGGACCGTGTTAAGAGATTGACAACCCGGCCATCGAAGTATGGTGGCACCATCTACTCCGCTATTGCAGTGCGGTCTAGAGGGTGAAATCCATCAGCACCTCCAAGGCCGCGCCTCCTGCGACATGAGGCACACGCTGGACGAAAGTGAAGGGATTCATAAGCTCGACTCCCGAGTCAAAGAAACAAGAAGCTTAATTGGAAGGGATACGCATGAAGGGATACGCATAATGTTCAATTATTGATCCGCCGCAACAACGAAGTATGGACGAAACTGTTGATATGCGGGAAGCGATGAGGGCAAACATTTGAATCCAGCAACGGCGTACTAGTCATCGACGCAACCATGCCAGACTCTGCAATCTTGGCAGCGGTCAAGGTCAGTCTAAGTTACGGCAAAGCGTTTACTGTACTGCCACAAAAGTAGGAAAATTACCCTGACTTCCAGACGTCAAATCCTGCGGAAGATCGAGGGAGTCAAGTAAACGAATCCCTTATTTCGTTGCCAGGATGATCTGGCCCAGATGAAACGAAGCGTGACTCGTTCGGTTAAGAAGCACCGCGAAACGATTTCGGCCGGGATCCTTCACGTAGTCTTCGTCGGTCATTGCCTGATGCCGCTGCACCCATTCAGACGGTGTCAGACTCGTAAAGTGGTCCTGGAGTCGATTCGTGACCTCGACCCAGCAGCGCAATAGCTCTGCGGGACTCGGCAACGGATCGACGGAGCGATCAGGACGATGGAGAAAGGTCTCTTCGAACGCGGGATACAATCGCGGGCCGAATCCCAGTAAAGGGAGCATGCCGTCGTTCGACGCAGTCAGGTGTCCAAGAAGATAAATAAGACGGTTCCTTCCGGGGGCGACGGTCTCGTAGAACTTCGCCTCGGGCAGGACCTTGAAGGTGGAACTGACACGTTGGATCGTGCGAGTCCAGTTTCCAATAGCGCTCTGGACCATGAGTTGCTCAGCAATCATGTACATACTCCCGTCGTGCGTCTGCAGAAGTCACTCCCGCTTCTCTTGGTGCGCAGGAGTGAACTCGCAGAGTCTGGGTTTCGAAGACATCTTCAGCTTCCCGCTCGGGCAAACTGCCGTGCTTAGACGGCTGTAACGCCGCCGTCCGCCAGGATGTCGCTTCCAAGCACGTAGCTGCTCTCGTCTGAAGCGAGGAACAGGGCGACCGAGGCGATTTCTTCCGGGCGCGCAATCCGACCGGCAGGACTGATCGACGTGAACCAGTCTCTCGCTCTGTCGGCCTCCTCCCTCGTTGCGAACTGGCCGTCGATGGCGGGGGTTTCGACCGCGCCCGGGCTGAGAAGGTTGACACGAATCCCTCGATCTTTGAGTTCAGTAGTCCAGGTCCGCACGAACGAGCGTAGCGCCGCTTTGGTTCCGGAATACGTGCCGTAGCCTGGGAAGCCCTTTAACCAGACAGCAGACCCGACTAGGACCACAGAGGCGCCATCGTTCAGAACGGGAAGCGACTTCTGCACCGTAAACCACACGCCTCGGGCATTCGTGTTGAATATCTTGTCGAAGTGCTCAGGCGTTACGGCAGGTGTGGGCATAATCTCGACGATTGCCGCGTTCGCAATTAGGATGTCGATCTTGCCCTTGCTTGAGGCAATCTCTGCGTACAGGCGGTCCAGGTCCTCAAGATTCGAGACATCGGCGCGGACTCCCGCCACATTCTTGCCAATCGCCTTCACCGCAGAATCGAGAGCTTCCTGGCCGCGACCGACGATGAAGACATACGCGCCTTCTTCAACAAATCGCTTCGCCGTAGCCAATCCAATCCCACTGCTACCTCCGGTGATTACAGCTACCTTCCCTTCGAGTCTCGCCATTTTCTCTCCTTTTGCTGCGATTGAACGTTGTGGGGCACAAGGCCCGATGAATTGGAAGCACAAGATATCCGCACCCTAACGTAAAGGGCGAAAGGCCTGGCGTAGTTCGGCAACAAAGGATTGTGGCTGTTCAAAGGCAGCAAAGTGGCCACCTGAAGCGGACCTTCCAAAATGGATGAGGTTCGGATAGTTCTTCCGAATCCAGCTCTCAGGTAAGCGAGGACGCTCCTTCGGAAAGATGGTTACGGCCACCGGAAGATCCACTATGCCCCCGGCGAAACTCGCGGCCTTGTTCTCCCAATACATGCGAGCCGATGAGGCTCCACTGTTGGTGAACCAGAACAATGAAATGACATCAAGGATTTCATTGAGGGATAAAACTTCTTCGACACTGTGTTGGTTATCAGTCCACTCCTGAAATTTCTCCAATATCCACGTAGCTTGTCCAACGGGAGAGTCTGCCAGGGAGTAACCAATGGTCTGGGGTCGGGTGCTTTGGAGATGGTTGTACCCGCCTTGGTCCTGGGTGTAGACGTTCAAGTCGTCTACAGCTCGTTTCTCTTCTGGCGATGGATGTTCCGGAAGCGGATCTGGGAAGACGAATTGCCAGTTAAGGTGGACGCCTGCCAATCCTTCTGGCTTCAGCTTTCCGAGCACTGTCGTGATGACAGCTCCCCAATCGCCCCCTTGTGCAACCCAGCGCTTGTATCCAAGCGTAGTCATAAGAACGGTCCAAGCTTTTGCGATTCTCTCGACGTTCCATCCGGGTTCCGTGGGCTTACCCGAAAAGCCAAAGCCTGGGAGAGAAGGAATCACGAGATCGAATGCATTGCCCGCGGAACCGCCACTGTTCTCTGGGTGAGTGAGTGGCCAAATCACCTTCGAGAGCTCCGCGATTGTCCCAGGCCAACCGTGTGTGATCAATAAGGGCAGCGCATTGGGATGAGGGGATTTCCTGTGTATGAAATGAATGGGAAGCCCGTCGATTTCGATGAGGAACTGAGGATGCAGGTTGAGAGCCGCCTCGAACTGTCGCCAGTCGTAGTCTCCAGCCCAACGCTCGACAAGAGCTTTTGCCTTTGCGAGAGGAACACCTTGGCTCCAGTCCGATACCGTCTCGGGCGATGGCCAACGGGTATCTCGAAGACGAGCCCTGAGCGAGTCGATATCAGCTTGGGGAACGGAAATCCTAAATTCTCTCAGAGCCTGTTCATCGTTCTCTGTTTGCGTCATCACACCTCCTGTGCGCTGCATTGAAATCTGGTCGATATGGGATTGAATTGGGGACATCAGGACTGTGGGGTAAGTTCTTTCTCATGACGGCGGAGAAACGCCTCAAAGGTAATCGGTGGCCGCCCTACGAGGCGTTGCACATGATCCGTAACAGGCAGGTCGGGGATAGACCGAAGGGTTTTGGATTGCGCGACGAGATGATCGATTCCTCGCGGATTTGGACGCCCCGCCGCCTCCGCCGAGGCAGTCAGCTCTCGATGCCAGTATTCAGGCGACAACTCCTTGTAGTGAACTGTCCTGTGGGTCAACGATGAAATCTTCTCTGCAATCTCAGAAAAACTGAGGAGGACGGTCCCCCCGGCGAGCACTGTACGGTCGTTTTGTCCAGGCTGAGCTATGAGACTTGCCGCTAGTGCGCCTACATCGCTCCCTGCTATCCAACTGAGCCTCTTGTCCCCAAATGCATTAGCGATCCGCCCACGACTGCGGATCTCTCCGCCGTGGATATAGGGCAGATTCTCCATGAAGAATGCGGCAATTCGGAGATGAACTCCATCGAATCCCGCCCATTCAAAGATTTGCTCGGCAACCCACTGGGCGCGGCCTTGGGGGCTTGGGCTTGTCGGGCTCGCTGCAGCCACTGACAGATCGATGACTCTCCTGAGTCCTTGAACCTTACCCGCGGCAGCAAACAGCCCCGCGGCTTCTGCTATGCCCGGCGCCACCGGATAGCAAAAATAGGCCGATTCCATTCCTTCGAGCGCGCGGACGAGGCTTTGGTAGTCTGTGAAGTCGCCGAGCACCACCTCGACGCCGCGTTGACGAAGTGCTTCGGCACGATCGTCTTCCGTTCGAACGAGGGCGCGGATTTTGTAGCTGCGGGCCAAAAGCTCCTCGACCACAGACGAGCCGGTGCCGCCCTGCCGGCCGGTTGCTCCGGTTACGAGAACTTTTTCTCCAGTCTGTGCAGGCAATGCCATCCCAGAATCCTCACGTTTTCTTACATGCTCTCGACCTTGTATAACGGGACGCAGGCCAGCTCTCTTTTTTCGAAAGCCAGCCCCCGCACCGAACCCTCTGTAGCTGCGGCGTCACTCAGTGGCTGTCAGCTGGGTCCTCCGCAGCGCGCCTTGTTAGGCGAGAAGGCCGCCATCGATATTGAGAAGCGTGCCCGTGACGTAGGAGGCTTCGGGGCTTGCGAGGAACACGACGCCCGCCGCGATTTCCTCGGGACGGCCATAGCGACCGAGTGGCACCGTTGCAATCCAGGCAGGAGCCCAATCGCTGTTCTCAGGATTCATGTCCGTGTCCACAAAACCCGCCTGAAGCGTATTCACGGTGATATTGCGCGCCGCAAGATCTCTCGCGGCCACACGATTGAAGGCACCTACAGCGGCCTTCGTCGCAGAATAATCAGCTGCGCCATTGAAACCTGTCCGTGTTCCAGCGCCGGAACCGATAGTGATGATGCGGCCGTGGTCGGGCAAAACCTTTGCCGCGGCGCGCGTCGTTGCAAAGACGCCGTCGACATTAATCTTGTTCTGGCGCTCAAGGGCCTCCGCATCTACGTCCCCACCGACGGGAGCCATGACGAAGACTGCAGCGTTATTAACCAAGATGTCGAGCTTGCCGAACTTATCGACCGTCTTACCTACGAGTCCTTCAGCTTCGGAGATATTGCCTTGGTCCGCACGAATCGCGAACCCGCGCACGCCTTTTGCTTCGATTTTCTTGACGACTTCGGCTGCTTTGTCGGCTGCGGCGGTATAACTGATAACTACGTCCGCGCCTTCCTCTGCAAGGGCCAATGCTGTGGCTGCTCCGATTCCGCGAGAGCCTCCCGTGACGAGTGCGACCTTACCACTAAGCTTCTTTGCCATATGTCTCCTATCGGTTCACTTTGATGAACCTCAAAATAAGATGCGGTGAGCCGGCCAGAGTCGCAGATATTTGAGTGATCGATCTATAATTCATCAAGTGAACGATCCGGCTCGGAGATGAAGCTACGGAGCTGGACATACATCAAATATCAGATCGATCGCTAAAATAAGCATGATGGCTCAGATCGATGGGAGGAACGATGAACGTCACTGCTGAAAAATCGCGAGGTCATGTTGGCCGTCCGAGATCGTTTGATGAGGAGGAGGCGCTCGACAAGGCCATGAGGGTGTTCTGGGAAAAGGGATATGAGGGAGCCTCCCTTCAACTCCTGACCACAGCGATGGGCATTCGACCCGCGAGTTTGTATGCGGTGTTTGGCAACAAGGAGCGACTATTCACGCAAGTCCTTGCACGCTATCGCGCATCTCAAGTCCCGTTTGTGCAAGACGCCCTCAAGGAATCCAGCGCGTTCGCTGTTGCTGAAAAGTTACTTCGCGACACTGCGGTGTTTCTGACACGTCCAAGCTTCCCCCACGGTTGCCTGACAATTCAGACATCGTTGGCCGCCTCCGATGAGGCTCAAGGCGTTCACAATGATTTGATTTCCCTGAGGATCAATGCCGAACGAGCCCTGCGGCAGCGCTTCGCCCGCGCCAAAAAGGAGGGCGATCTACCTGATTCTGCAGATCCAGCTAGTCTGGCCCGATTTGTGACTACGCTCTATCAGGGCATGACAGTCCAGGGAGTCAATGGCGCAACACGGAGAGAGCTTCTAGATCTTGTGCGGACCGGTCTTGAGGCATGGCCGAAGGCTAGTTGATCAAACGCGAGTGATCGCTTAACCCATTTGCATATTCGGGCTGCTACCAATCCCAGCTCGCCAACTTTTCCGCGTCTTGCTGAGTTTGGACACATCGAATTGAATACTTGAGCAATCGCTCTAATATCTACGGGAAATGATGTCGCGTTGAGCTTCGAATTAACCGCGGATATCACATTGAGATTGATAGTTGAGAGGTGCAATTGACCGAGCCGAAGAAGTCGCAGAAGACTAACGAAAATCAGCATGTGAATTGGCTGCCCATTTTTGCTATCGCAGCTGGAACTTTTTCGACAGTGACCACTGAGTTCCTGCCGGTCGGTCTGCTCCCACAAATTGCAGCGTCGTTCGGAGTGTCAATCGGCTCGGCAGGATGGATGGTCACGATACCGGGCCTGGTCGCGGCCTGCGCGGCGCCTCTCTTGCTTGTCAAGGCGGGGCGAATAGATCGGCGGACCATCCTTCTCGCGCTTACCGTAACTACAGCGATCTCGAATCTTGTATCGGCTATGGCGGCGAATTTCACCGTGATGTTAGTCGGACGCATCCTGCTCGGAATCTGCGTGGGAGGCTTTTGGGCTGTTGCCGCCAATCTTGGAAGACGGCTGGTGCCGGAAGACAAAAAAGACCGAGCGACTGCGATCATCATGGCCGGGATATCCGCTGGGACTGTTTGCGGCCTGCCGGCTGGGGCATGGGTAGGTTTGGCCTTGGGCTGGCGAGTCTCGTTCGTGATTAATTGCATCCTGGCTGTGCTCATCTTGCTGGCCCAGACTCTCACATTGCCGAAATGCCCCGCTCAAAGCTCATTTTATTGGTCCAATTTGGCCCGTCCTCTTAGACTTTCCGCGGTTCGGCTTGGCTTACTCGCTACCTTTTTCGTCATCGCAGGATACTTTGCCGGCTACGCTTTCTTGAGCCCGTACCTGATGCAAATGTTCGCCGTATCCGGGCAAGTGTTGTCATCTTTGTTTCTTGTATATGGCATCGCCGGAATAGGTGGGACATTCATGGCGGAGCGCCTCCTGGGGCTAGGAGTGCGCAAAGCGTTAGTGTTCGTCTCTATAGGCCTTGTATTCTCAATGCTCATTGGGCATCATCTTGGCCACGGGCTTCTCGCAGCGATTGTGTTTGTCGTTTTGATCGGAGCGGGGTTTGGCGCAGCGCCTGTCTGCCTGTCGGCCACCTTGTTTGAGGCGACTCCGACAGAGCCTGAAGCTGGGCAAGCACTCTTGACGTTGGTCTTTCAGGCTGCGATAGCTTTGGGGACTGCGATCGGCGGCACTGTGGTATCTCGGATAGGGGTGTCCCAGGTCATGCTAAGTGGTGGAGGAATAATCCTCATTGCGGTCATTTTAGTAGTTGTGGGTACTCCGCAGCCGCGTAGCGGTTCGGCTGCGCTCGAGCGTGGCTGACGGCGCCCGTCCCATTCAATCAGATCAACTCTTGTTGAAAGAGACGGGCATACCGATTAGCGAATGCCACCGCTAGCAATAAGCAACTCACCAGTCAGCCATGCTGAATCGTCAGAGGCCAGGAACACGGCGATCGGAGCAATGTCGTTGACCTGGCCGACCCGTCCGAGAGGAGTTTGTGAAACCAGAAAGGTCTCAAGTTCGGAACCGATCTGTCCCCGCGAAACCGTTCCTTCTGTCTCCACCATACCTGGATTCAGTGAGTTCACCCGGATCTGCCGAGCGCCGAATTCGCGCGCCCACACGCCGGTCAGGGCATCAAGAGCGCCCTTCGTCGCTGTATACACGGTCGAGCCGGCAGGAGTGATGCGGCTGACGCCCGAGCCCACATTGATGATGCTTCCCCCTTTAGGGAGATGCTTCAAGGCAGCCTGGGTCACAAGCACAGGACCAAGGACATTGATGTTGAAGTGGTTGTGGAAGTCCTGCTCGGTCACGCCTTCGAGGGGGGAGAATTCGTAAATGCCCGAGTTATTCACCAGGACGTCGAGTCTTCCAAAATTCTTGATGGCCGCATCGATGATCGCTTGCGCGTCCGTCGCCTTCGATACATCGCCACCGACGGCCACTGCTTTACCGCCAGCGGAGGTGATAGCGGCTACCACAGCGTCTGCTCCGGACTTACTTGATGCGTAGTTGACAACAACGGATGCGCCTTCAAGTGCGTATGCCTTAGCGATTGCCGCACCGATACCTTTTGACGCGCCTGTAATCACAGCGACTTTTCCCTTGAGCTTGCTCATATGAACTTCCTTTCGAATTGGAGGTTGAGAACGACTGATACGAGTTGAGCGGTGAACGAAGCTACACAAACAACCGTTGACTGTTTAGAGTGAGCTACTATCTCGAATGATTCAATAGTTCCGATATAATGAACTATAAGACGCAGCATCCGGCTGCAGTTAGGATCAAACATATGAGGCCGCTGACTCATCCATCGATTGATGACATTTCGGTAGAAGGTATTCTTCACGCACTTTCCGATCCGGTGCGGGTCGCCATCTTCTCCGACATCGTGGGTTCAGACTGTGCCCACAACTGCTCCAGCTTCCTCACCGTAAGCGAGAAAGCCATCCCGAAATCCACGCTGTCGCAACACTTCAGAATCCTGCGCGAAGCGGGACTCATCAGAGGCGAGCGCCACGGAGTGGAGATGTACAACGTCTCTAGATGCGATGAAGTCGAGCAAAGGTTTCCGGGGCTGATCAAGGCTATTGTTACGGCCCATAATATTCAGTCCATGGAGCACAAAAGAAGCTCGAAGCGAACCAGGAGGGGTAAGGGCGATCGAAAGCCGGCCACGACGTAGTCCAACCCTCGATGCTGCCCTCCTCGTCAATATGCGGCTCTCGTCCCATATTCTGCTCAACCAATCCAGGAGGAATTCCGGATGATTGCGCAAAAGTTTCCTCGCTGAAACTTCGGGTCCTTGTCGGCAAGGACGTCGGCCTTGACGTTTCCGAAGGTTGTTTCCGGCTTGTGCTTGATCCCGTCATAGAACGCCTGAAGTATGTCTTCCTTGAAGTGCTGGGTACGTGGATAAGCTCTCACGACAGCTTCACGGTCCGTCTCGGGAAATCCGGAGTAGTCGATGCCGAGTACATCCATCTCGACTCCAGCTGTTACCAGAGCGACGACAGGGTGCATGTACTTCGGAATATCGGGCGTCGTATGCAGGGCGATTGCCGTCCACACGGAGTCAATGTCCTGCTGCGGGATATTGCGCTTTCTAAGGAACTCGCGCGCGGCATTCGCTCCGTCTACTTCAAACCGGTCGGCCTCACTGCTGAAAGCCGGCACAAGCCCTACGTCATGAAACATTGCTCCCGCGTAGAGCAACTCCTGATCGAACTTCAACTGTCTGCGTTGCCCCGCCAAAGCGCCGAAATAATAAACACGGCTTGAATGGTTGAAGAGCAAGGTCGATTCGGTATCGCGAATGAATTCGGTGATTTCCCGAGCGAGTTTACTGTCGGGAACCTGGATTCCTGAGATGGATGTTGTTGGTTCGTGTGCTGCAGTAGCCATTGATTCCTCCTGTATGGGCCCTCACAGATGAACATTACCTCTCGCTCCCTTGCCGCGCCATGACGCAGATACAGCAATTTAGGACATCTCTGCTTGAGCACGAGGAGACTGTCGACGGTCATTGAAAGCTTCCGCTTCCGGGCACGTGTCAAGCAACGTCGTGAGCAAGTTCACGGTATTGGCGTACGCGTCATAGAGTAAGAGATCCCCGAGCGATTGTTCCATCGATCCAAAGGGCACGAGAAGAGATCGTGTATATTCCTCGGTGCAAATAAGGGAATCTATGAGGGCGCGGATCGCCAGGGCAAGCGTTGTGCCGTTGCAATTTTCACGAAGAAGGGTCTGTGCCCGGGCAGTGCAACCTCTCAGCACGCATTCAGCAGCCAGGGCGTTGAGATATTCCTTGGATACGAAATGCTTATAGAACCCACCTGGAGTGAATCCTGCGCTCGCCATGAACGATCCAAGCCCAAGGATAGTGCCGGTTTCAAGGAGACCCTTGGCCGCATGTTCAATGAGCCGCCTCTTGGTCGTACTTCGTCTTGTAGCGCTTCGCGTCACAACATCCGTATCCCTCCGATCTTTAGCGGCTTCGCCAACCCCTCTCGCCAATTTGCTTACCGGGGAAGGAAACAACCGTCGAAATGATTCCAGGGTTAGGGCGATGGATTGGGCGACGCGGTGACAAAAGCTTCCGCATCATGGCTGAACTGATGGCGCACCACGGCTGTGAGGTATGCTGCATGGCCGCCTTCATAACGGACTAGACGTATCCGCTTTCGAGCTTCTGTGGGCAGCGCAAGATGACTTATCGTGTAATCAGCGGCTGCAAAAGGCGTGGAGAGGTCGAAGTACCCAGATGCTACGAGAAGGCGTAGTCGTGGAGCGCGCAACATAGCGGAAGCCAGCATCGGCCCGCGGTCGATCGAATTGCCACTTCGATCCCAACGCGATGAGGTCCAATCGGCACGTGGAGAATCCGGTGAGGGCCATCGACCACCGAATGGCCCGGCATAAAAAGCATCGGACTTCCAGCCAAGCTCGTTGCGGAGGTAAGGCACGATCTGACTCTCGACTCCTGAATCGAGGCTAGGATCCTTCGACACATCGTAGGAGGCTCCCGCACGATCGAATGTGCCGACCACCCGCGTGTCGTAGTGGCCAACATAGCGATCGCGACTCGGACCCAACAGATCGATCGCGAAGTCATCTGCCGTGAGTCGGAGATTTGCCTTCAGCCAGATCGAAGCGTCTACGCCGGTAAGCTTCTCCAGTGTACGAGAGGCGTCTTCTTTTTCTTCTATGGAAAGTTTATCGCCTTGAATCAGATCGGAAATATATGTGGTCTCGGCCCAACGTTGACTTTCCGAAACGGTTGTCGACAGATCTTTCATATAGGAGGCATCCAGCTTGTGCTGTGCAAAGGCAGCCGCCGTATAGTTCGGAAGTATGAGCGCCGAGCCGATGTCCGCATCAGGAGCGAACTTTAGAATGGTAGACAACAGCATGAGTCCGGAGACAGGGATGCCTCGGCGAAGCAGCAGGTCCGCGACCCCAACGGCGCGATATGTGCCGTAACTCTCGCCCAATAGAAAGACGGGCGCGCTCTGCGTTTGGAAGTGGACGCGAAAGATGCGGATGAACTCCGCCATCGCATCCGCATCGCCTTTGTCACTCAGGAAGGTCCTTTGATACTCGTCGGTCGTTGCGTAACTGTATCCAGTGAACACGGGATCGACGAACACAAGATCCGCGAAGCGCAGCCATGTCTCTTCGTTATCCACCAACGTCCTGTCGTTCTTCCCCGCTTCGGCGGCTGAGAGAATGCGTTTTGGGCCGAGCGCACCAAGTTCCAGGAGAGAGGCGTTTGACCCCGGACCGCCATTCCAGACAAAGACAAGCGGGCGAGGCCCGGAGGCCTTCTTGTGACCCGCAGCGTAGTACACGAAAAACATCTGCGCGTGTATACGTTCCTGCTCGTCCTGTATTGGCAGGAAACCTGCGGTGGCTGTGTAGGGGAAGTCCGCTCCTTCCACTTTCACGGTGTGCTGGCTTGCACGTATCGACGGCTCCCTTTCCATGAGATCGCTGGTAAGTTGGGCGACGGCATGCTTTCCAGAACCAAAGGAGCAGAGCAGAAGAACGGAGCTGAAAATAGAACTCCTTCCCAAAAAATTACAGTTGGCCCCGAGCTTGATTGTGTTGCAGATCATCTTTCGCATTGTCATCACGGCAACGGCGTGAAATCCAGCAGGACTTTACCGCCTTGTAGCGCGTGGTTGAGAGCGGCGGTGAGTTCCGACGGCGGGTATGTTGCTGCCACTGGCGCATGAAGCTGGCCTCCGGCGATGAGCGCGGCAGCCCGCGCGATCCATTCTGGCAACTTGGATAGATACTCCGGGTAGTACATGTAGAACGGATGGACGCTGACGTGCTTCGCTACCATCGTGAGAGGATTGACCGCAATTGGCTCTCGCGTTGGGGCTGCATAGCAGAGGATCTTTCCCTGCCACGTCAGAATCTCTGAAAGTGTTGCAGTCGCAGCTCCGCTCACCCCATCAAGTCCAAGCAAAACTGGAACATCACCGATCTCCTGTTTGATCTCGTCAACGACGGACGAGGATGCCACGACCACTAGATTGGCTCCCAGCGACTTGAGTTCATTGACAAGCTCGCTTCGCCGCACGATGTTGATTGTGTTGACCCCCATCGACTTGGCGATTGCAATCACCGCTCGTCCTACTCCAGAATTCGCCGAATTCTGAACGATCCAGTCGCCCGCCTTGAGCTCTACAAACTCTGTCAGAAGGAGGCCGGCGGTCGGCGGGTTAATGCTAAGCATCGACGCCTGCTGAGGTTCGACGCCTGTTGGAACGATGAAGACGTCCTCCGCCCGGGCTATAACCTTTTCCGCCCAGACGAATGTCCCGTGAGGAATCAGCACCTGGTCGCCGACATTGACGGAACGAACGTCCTTTCCGATTGCCAACACTCTCCCGGCGCCTTCATTCCCGATGACAGAAGGGAGATTTGGCTTGGCTGCGTACATGCCCCGGGCGAGCAAAAGGTCGCTAACATTGATAGGAGAAAACTCGACTTTGATCAGGACTTCATCGTCACCAGGCGCACCGGGTTCAGGCAGGTCAACGTATCTGAGACTCTCCAGAGGATCGCCATAGGAAAAGAGTTGGATTGCCTTCATAAATCCTCCAGGGGCCGCGTATGCGCTGGCCGCTAACTGCTCAAAATCACCGTTCCAACCTTGGGTTTCTCAACATGGCTGATCGCCTGTTGAAAATCGCTGAGGGAATAGTCCGCTGCTACCGGGAAGAGCTCCGGAAATTTCTGGGCGAGCCGTAGCGCCGCCTTTATATCCGAAGCGCGAAGTTCGGCTGTCGTCGACTGGATCCACCCGCCGATGGATACCCCTCGAAGCGAGAGACCGTTGGGAGCAAAGCCGGTGAGATCTGGCACGCCTTCCCCAAGCCAGCCAAAGTTCACAATCGCGCCTCCGTAATCCATCAGCGATGCGACCTCGTTCAGAAAAGATCCGCCAATGGAGTCAATGACTACTTGCAATGGGCGGTCTTCGAAGGCCACCTTCACTTGGGCCTTCCAGTCACGGTCCTCGGTGGCTATAACCGGCGAGCCGGGAAGGACCGCTTCGAGCGTCCTCGCTCGTTCACCGAATCGGACAAGCCTGATCGGCTTCACTCCGAGGTCCATCGCCAGGCGGGAAATCAACATCCCGACAGCCGATCCCGCAGCCGTCTGAAGAATGTAGACAGGTAATTCGAAATCAGGTGGAAGTGAATTATGACCGGCGCGAAGCACGATGCGGGCTGTAATTGTGTTCACCAACATCTGTGCGGCGATCTCATCCGGCACATCATCGGGAACAGGGACAAGGGCTTCCGACGGCACTACCGTCAGCGACGACCATGAGGCTGCCTTGGGATGAAAGAACGCCACCCGCTGACGGATCGCGAGCTTATTCTCACGGTTTGCATCTGAGCCAAACCGTTCAATTACTCCGACGCCTTCAAAGCCCGGCACGCGGCCCATTGGAAGTCCATAACGGCCCAAATCCGTGCCGGTATCCGTGGAAATGGGCGTTGAGGGACCGCCCTTCGCGAGCGCCCGAATGATATGAAGGTCACCGGGATGGATCGGGCGTTTCGAGACTCGAACCACGACGTCACGCGAGCGCGGTTGCAGCGTTTCCGCTTTGAATTCGGATGCGACCAGCACTTCTCCTGGTTCGCCGTATCGATTGTGTGTAATCGCCGTGAACACCGTCGATGTCTCGAAGTCTGATGACGTTTCCTGCTCACTCAGAATGCTCATCGTGGCTCCTGTTTTTAAGATCGGACGGGATGGGGCTCGCCGCGCAAATGCAGCTTTCGAATATGAGTCCCACGACCGATTGAACAACGGGTTCCACATGCGGGACTCGCTGGCTCGGTACGGCTTGAGGAGGACTCACCAATCGACGAAGCACCATCCAGATATCTTGCGCTCTAAATGTGATGTTGAATAGCACATTCAGATGCACTAAATTCTAACCTGCAGGGACGAGATCAGCTGCATTTGTAGACCAAACGACTTCGGAATAACGTGCCTTGACCAAAGTTACTCGGTGCTTAGGGGCCACATCGATATCTCGGGCGGAACCGAGACCATCGACAGAAGTGTGTCCAGATCCCCACGTTGACGCCGCCAATCGAAGTAATCGTCCGCCGCCTTCGCGGACCGGAATACATCGATAAACAGAATCTTGTTTGATGGACCGACTTGTCGAACGGCTCGCGCGGAGAGAACGCCTTCGAAAACCCGAGTGTCGGCCAGCAAGCCCGGGAGGATCTCGTTCCAGAACTTCTCCACAATTTCTGGCTTCACATCAACCAGCACTGTCACGGTCACTTCGTTTGCCATCTAATAACCACCTTCCGGGTGTCCCGCTCCGTTCACGTAAAACGGTCGCCGATACAGCGTGTACCAGATCATCTGTATCCGGGCTATAATCATAGCGGACACTATCAATAGCTCTAATCATACTGACTTCTACGAATAGAGCAAGCGCCAAAACGGAGGTGCGTGTTGAAAGTTAGCAAAGAAAAACTCGAGGGAAATCGGGCTGCTTTGGTCGAAGCGGGGATGTGGCTTCTGCAGGAGCGAGGCTTTGATGGCGCGGGTGTGGCTGAGATAAGTGCTCGTGCCGGACTGACTCAGGGGGCGTTCTATAGCCAGTTCAAGTCTAAGAGTGAGTTGGCCGCTGCGGCATGCCAGGTGTCGCACGTCAAAGGCCTGGCTTCGTGGCAGGCGCGGAAAGGTAAGACAGCTTCTGACGCGTCGGCCTTCATCGATCAGTATTTCGCGCCCGACCATATCGAAAACGTGGGGGGCGGCTGCCCTATGGCTGCCTACTCTTCCGAGGTGAGACGGCAGGACGAGTCTATAAAGGAAGAGTTTCTAGTTGGTTTTCAAAGGATGGTCGGTTTGATGGAGGAAGCCCTTTCCGCTGACATGCCCAGGAAAGCAGCTCGGCGCAGAGCCCTTGCCTGCGTCTCAGCCATGTCCGGGAGCCTCTCGATGGCGAGAGCAGTAGCAGGCCAAAATCCGGAGCTGGCGAAGGACATTATTGAGGCAGCGAAGGCCGAATTAAAGCGTTTCGCTGCAAACCCAAAAGCATAAGTTGGAGGATCAGCAGCTCACGGCTATTTCCGAAGCGCTGTGGCTTTGACCGACGCTCTTGGAATCCTTTTACTTTTTGCCCTTGTTCGTATATTGCTGATGATCGAAGATAGAGAAACTTTGGCTAACGTCTTCTCTACACTGGCTTGTGTCTCCGCCTGGATGTCCGATAGAAAAGGCTTGATGTTCGAGCTGACGGGACATGCCTCTTCCACTGGGTAATTGTGAACGGCGAATGCTGCTGGGGCTTCGCTGGCGAGATAGATGTCCTTTAGGGAGATCCGCTCGGGAGGCAAAGCCAGAGCACAGAAGCCGCCTTTTCCCCGGCTAGTGGTAATCAGTCCCGCTTTGGCGAGTTTTGAGACGGTCTTCCGCACAAAAGTTGGCTCCGCATTCACGCTCTCGGAAAGAGCCGCAGATGTCATTGCTTCCCCATAGTGAAACCCCAGTGAAGCCATGATGTGTGTTGCCACCGCGAATTGAAAGCTAGTGGTCGCCATAATGCGATCCTATTAAGCCCGTCTGCCCAAGGTCAATGTCCGGGGTTGGGCGCATTTGAATTTTCGGGTTGGATGAGTGCCCTTTTCGCTTATGAAACGAGAGACCGCTGGCTGGATAACTCACGAGAGGCCGACTCGTCGGTAGCAAACTGAGGGTTGCCCGGACCAGGCTATGGAAATCTGTTGATCGGTGAGAACATGGGGAGCATGGATGACATTGCTCGCAGCCCCGAACACGCTATTGAGATTCTCGACCGTGCCTTTAATGGAGGCGATCTAGAGACAATCATGAACTTCTACGATGAGGCCGCCGTTGTCGTGCCTCAACCTGGGGTCGAGGCTAGGGGAAAAGCGGCTATCCGCGACATGTACGCGAAGATGCTCCAGCCGGGAATGGTGGCTCGCCAGCTGAAAATTCGTGTGCTCGAAGCGGATGGGATCGCGCTATTCATCTCTCATTGGGGCCTAAGTGTGCCGGGTCAAGACGAAAAAACCTTCATCTCAACTACAGTTCTACGTCAACAGAATGATGGCGGATGGAAGGCCATGATCGACAACGCACAGGGACCAGCGATCCTCGATCACTGAACATAGGTCCCGACAAACGCGATTCCTGTCACTGATCCATCTGGGTTGATACCAAATCGGCAAACCACTCGGTGAGGGGCTGATCATTTCCGATAAGCCGACCTGGCGGTACTTATCAGGTCTCGATGAGTACGTTGGCGATTTTGCACCATCTGACAAGCTGATGGGGAGCAGACACAACTTCTCGAAGTTTCCGAAAGCCCCGTTTTCCATGCACATGAAACAGAATCGCCTCAGCCATTGGCCCAGGTTAATGTCACACTCACACTCAATGGAATTGAGTGTGAGTGTCGACATCGGCCGGAAGCCTGCCTCATTCATGGAACCAATTCCGGCTCTCTTACGTTAGAGAGTGCATGTTCCCATGGATACGATGCCTGTTAGCAGCGACCCTCTTCCTGCCACTCTGCGTTCTTGCTCAGGACTACCCTCCCTTGAAAGTGGAGACCCATCTGATCGACACCACGGTGAGCGTCCACAACACCGCGGGCGGTCTCGTCAACGACCTTACCCGGGACGACATCTCCATCGTCGAGGACGGCATCCCCCAGACCATCCGCTTCTTCTCCCACGCCGATCAGCTCAACCTCAGCATAGGCCTTGTCATTGATGCCAGCGGGAGCCAGGAAAAGTTCATCAAGGATCACGAGCGCGATATCGCCGACTTCCTCCATCAGACGCTACTCCCCGGCGACCGCGCCTTCGCGCTTTGCTTTGGAAACCATCTCCGCCTGGTCAGTGATTGGACCGACGATCAGACTGCCATCATCGATGGTCTGCGCAGTTACGACAAGGGCCATCGCGACGGCCCCGAGCTCGGTCCAAAAGAAAACCGCGAACTCGGCACCGCGCTCGACGATGCCGTCTTTTACTCCACCGCCGAGAGGATGGCCGATGTCCACCATCGCCGAAAGGTTCTGGTGGTCTTCTCGGATGGCGAAGAAAATTCCAGCGAACACGACCTCATTGACGCCATCGAAGTGGCCCAGAGTAACGACGTCCTTGTCTATGCGATCCGCTACACAGAACTGGATCACGGCAGGATGAACGCACGCGACCGCTACGGTATGCGCGAACTGGAGCACCTGACCGCACAAACGGGAGGCAAGTCCTACGACACCCACACCATGAAGGTTAGCCAGGCCTTCGCGGAGATCGCCGGGGAACTACGCTCCCTCTATGGTGTTGCTTATCAATCCACCAACAAGGTTCGCGATGGTTCCTTCCGCAAGATCGTCATTCAACCGAATCGCCCCGGCCTGGTCCTGAGAGCTCGCGCCGGCTACTACGCGAAGTAGCATCTTTCTGCGCATTGCCGTGGGAGTAACGCTCCCTGGCCGACTAAGCTCCCCGAAAAGTGACGTTTTCGGCAATTACACTCTCGACTGGCGCATCCAGGGCATGTGCCCATTGACTCGTGTCAGGGCCGCTTTGTGGTTGCTACCGGCAAACGCTTTTGTGTTGACCGATTTGTAAATTCGATGTCGATGAGTGCTAAGGCCTGATATGGAGTGACCGTGTCAACTCCGCACAACTGCGGGTTGTTCTTGTTGTTGTCGTTGCTTTTGTCCTTTCCCGAAGACAGAGCGAGCAGCAGTCGGAGCAGTTTTGAGCGACGATTGATCAGTCTGATATTCGCGGGTCGAAACCGCATAATCATGATCCGTCGGGAGCTGCCTCTGACTGTTATCGCGAGTCCGGTTGAGCCTGTCGCATAGGCCAAGCGAGGGTTCTCCTTCGTGCTTGCCCTGGCTGCTGCTGGCTTTGTGTTCGAGATGGATGTCAGCGTTCATCGGTACTGTTCTTGTCTTTTCCTTTTTAGGGAGTCTTGCTCTCGTCGTTGTCAGGCTGCGACTCGCTGCCTGGAGACAGTCTCTGCTCGGGTTCCAATAGCCCAGATAAAGCCGAGCAGCTCTCGAGCTATAGCTGTGACGATCTTCCTCTGGTCCTTGCCGGCCGCACCCAGCTTCAAATATCGCTTGTGCAGCCTGTGTTGCGCCTTCCATGCAATCTCCTTGGTCTCTTCCGAGATGCACTCCTGTCGTCTTCGCAGACCGTACCAGATACCTGGAGGACGACGATAGCTCCATGCGGCTTCGACAACGATGCGTCGCAGGTGCGCGTTGCCAGTCTTGGTGATGGCACCGCGTCTCGTTCGTCTACCACTGGAATCCTCGCTTGGTACAACGCCGCAGTAACCCATCAGTTGTCGAGCACTCTCGAAGCGAGATACCTGACCCAACTCACTTGCAATGGTCACGGCCGAGATGTCTGCGATACCACGCAGTGCCTGCAGATCGTTGATGACCTGTTGCAGCGCTGGGGATGCCAGCTTCACCGCCTCCAGGATGGCCTCCTCCAGCCGTGCCACCCGTCCCCGCATGTGCTCGACTTCGTGCAAATAATCCTGGCGCGTGGACTCTTGCGCGATCTGGGTGAAACGCAGTTGTGCGACCCAGATCAAAAAAGGTCGTGTCCAAGGCCTGACTCCGGTCGGTGGCCGCTGACCGGAGCGCAGAAGGAACTTGCTCAAGCGATGCCGCGCTCGGGTCTGATCCTGCTTGGCTGCTTCGCGGGCTCGCACCAGATCGCGCAACGCTTCGGAACCTTCATCCGGAACCCACACCGCCGTAAGATCTCCGGACCGATAGCAACGTGCCAGCTTCTCTGCATCCCGTCGATCCGTCTTGACTCGATCGCCAGCCTTCACCGGTACCAGCGTGGGCGCCACAACTTCGCACTCGACGCCCAGACCCGCCAGCTGCCAGTACACGACATAGCCCGTTGGCCCGGCTTCGTAACATGCTCTCAGCTTGTCTGCTGGACCAAGCTTCTTGATCAACTTACGGATAGACTCAGTGCGGTTCGGAATCGTTCCAAGACTCCGCACTTCACCATCCGGTTCCGCGACTGCCACCGCGATCGTCTCAGCATGGACATCCAAACCTAAAAACCGTACCTTCTCCTTCATGACCGGCTCCCTTCCGCTTGTGGCTCTGAACTGTGCGCCCTTCGGACGCTCACAGCCTAACCCACGGTCGGCGCATCGGCGCCGGTCACTCCATACTGACTGTGGCTGTTGAAAAACTCGTTTTCTGAGAAAACAGCCCCCAATTAGGTGATGGAAAATGTCTACCAAGCCCGAGAAAATCGCTTGTAGGGGATACTGGCGCCATGAATTTCTGCGGATTTTTCCGTAGATGACTTTTTCAACAGCCACGCCTGTTATCGACAACCTACCGTATTCTTAGGACATGATGTGATCGACCGGTTCTGAGCAAGGGGCTTCGGTCGACAGTGGCAAACTTCTGGCTTCGAGCTCAAAGACATAACAGGACTAGCTGGAGTTGGCTCCGCAACTATCTCGTGGCTGAACTATCGCAGCGACAAAGGATAGGCGACACCGGCGGAGGCGAGCAGGTCGTCCTGTCTTGAAAATCCCGTGCCTGTCTGACCCGCGCGTCCTTTTCACAAAATACAGACATCTCCCCACAGGGGAGATAATCTTCCCCGATTCTGGACGAAAAAACTACCCTCAGAGGACTTCGGCGATCCTGGTTAGATGTCATTTCGGACTTTGGTTTTTTGGATTATAGTGTTGTTTTCCAAGGAAACTGATGAGTTCTAAGTTCTGAGGTCTCATGTTCGGAAACAGCGTAGAAGAATCTGCCCATCCAGATCCCGACTCTAACGCGGGGTCTCGGGGAAGCACAGGTCCTCGTGGGGGAGTTACTTCTCGCACCAATCGTCCTCGACAAGCTTCCAAAAAAAATTGGTGGGATCGTGCGATACGAGCCGTTGGCGGTATCCATAGATTAGTCATCGCACTTATTGGACTGGCAGCCGCTATCATAGGTGGATATACGACTATCGTAGGCCTCATCCATCAGAAGGACTCTCCGGCCAAGACCCAACAGCCTTCAATGATTGTTGCGCAACCGACGAGCCAGCCTCAAGCTCAGAAGCAGCAGACATCCGATCCAGATTGTGACCCAAAGCTTGGAGATCAGAAAAAGATTAAGTGTAATCCGAGGTGAATCGTGAAGCTGATTGTCATAGTTGGTTTGTTTTTGATGGGTAGTGCGACTTGTCGGGCCCAATGCAAATCATCTTTTGATGACAACACCTCTCAGGCGGCCATCAAGGAAATGCTCCAGTGCTGGAAAAGAGAGAATGCGCGTCTAGCTGCTGACCTGAAAGCGCAGAAGGAGCGAACGGAAGTGCCAGATCCGAAGATTGGTCAGCTGACGGCAGAAAGGAATTCCTTGGCCGCAAGGCTCGCCGACGTGGAATCTGCGAACAAGAATCTCTCTGAACAAAACGCTAAATTTTCGAAACAGAACGAGGACTTGTCTCAAGAAAACGCTAGGCTGAAGCCGGTGTGGGCCGTGACCGTGTACCGCAATTACGACTGGAATAAGTATCCTCTGGACTCCTGCAAGCTTGAAGCAACCAAACAGATTGTAATCCGAAAAGGTGTGGTGAATCACTCGGTCGGAACCACAGTCGATTTCACAATAAATGGGAGTACGGGGACGGTCGATTGTCGCGTTGGGTCGGGAGGGTACGTCACTGTGGCGGATCATACATTCGGGCCAGCAACCGATCTAGCGAAAGATCTGGATGATGCGATCTTTGCTCCGTGATTGTGGGCTCGGATTATGCGAAATCGCCGATGCACTTATCGACGGCTATTGGTATTGGTAAATGCTAGACGACTTCCCAGGTCTGACAGTCGGCTCACAATTGGTTATTCTTGTGACTCGATTGTTTCGCGATCAAGGAGAAATGAGTATGGTCCATTCTCATCTACTCAGGATGTTTTTGTGCCTCATTTCCATTGAACTCGTTTTGGTCGGCACCGCCGCAGCGGAATGGAAGGCCGCGAACAATCAAGTTGCTGCTGCGGCTAAGGATGCTGAGATCGCGGCTGTACTTGAAGCTGTCAACAGGATCGACAACGCTCTCATTGCAGATGATCGCGCTGCGTTCGCCCGCCTTCTTGCCCCGGATCTCGTTGTAAATAATCCACAGAATAGCATCTCCATTCCGGGGGCGACCGCGCACAGAGATGCCGCTGGATTGATCAGTTACAGCAGATACGTGCGCTCGATCGAATATGCCGGGAAGCTCGGGGACATGGTGTTGCTCATGGGTGATGAAATGGTCGTGCCGAAAGGCAGTGCGCCTATGGCGGGCAAAGAAGTGCGCCGGCGATTCACGGACGTATGGAAAATTGCCTCGGGCCATTGGGTATTGGTGGCGCGGCAAGCCACGATCGTTGCGCCATAGCTACACAGTTGTGCCGGATCTTTGAGGCCGCAGAAGCGCATTCGGCGTCATCGGGCGATGAAAACCGAAATTTCATCCCAACTGCTTAATTGAGATTCGAGATCTTTTGCGCACAGTGGAAGTCTGAAAAGACTATCGCCACAACCGAATCATCTCCTGAATAAGGATCTACATCCTCCGTCCACTGGGTTCTGTCTCACGCTTGCCTTTGACATGTCCTCTGAGGCGGGATTGCTAATCCTCACAAGTCGGTCGGCTAGGCGACAAAGCGTATGCTTGTAGATAGCTGGGGACACTCGGATGCTCGTCTGCGACCACCTGGAGGTATCGATGGCGCGGGCCAGGGTTTTAGTCGTTGATGATAATGAAGCAATCCGCTTGAGTCTGGGGGCGATTCTCGAAGAGCACGATTTCGAAGTTACCGTTGCCGCCGATGTTAGCGAAGCGCTACGGCTGATCAGTTCCCACCCATACGACGTCCTTTTGAGTGATTTGCATATGCCGGGAGCCGGAGACGGGCTTACCGTTGTGAGCGCCATGCGTCATGCGAATCCCGAGGCCGTGACTCTACTCTTGAGTGCTTTTCCCGAGATGTCCGCGGCGGCCAATGCGATCCTGATGCAGACCGATGAGATTCTGGTCAAACCCATGAATGTGCCCGACCTACTCGACGCGATCACACAACGACTCGCCAAGGGCCCGCTTCACAAACGTCATGTGGAAACCCTGGCTACGATCCTCGAACGCACGACCGAAGCCAGCATTGCCGACTGGTATGAAGAGGTTGAGAAGGAAAACACCTTGATGGCGATCTCACTCAGTCGCGAGGCGCGCTGCAAGCATCTCCCTCAGCTCTTCCGTGATCTTGGAAGGCGCCTGCAAGCGTTTAAGCCGCTCGGCACCAAAGAGCTGAAGTCCGAAGCTGCCTCCAATCATGGGCTGGAACGGCGCAGGCAGGGATATACAGCCGCGATGATGGTGGAAGAGAGCCGTATTCTTCAGGTGACCATCTTCCATACCCTACAAAAAAACCTGGGCACGATCGACTTCAGCGTTCTGCTTCTCGGCGTTATGACGATTGCTGACGAGGTGGATTCACAGCTGAGTCAGGCAATGGAAAGCTACATCGCGGAGTCCGTCCAGGACGCCTTACCCTCCTGAACGTCTGATCTGGTAACAGTTGGGCCAAGACAAGCGAAAAGGGCGAGAAAATTCTGCATCCAAACCGACTAGTTGGTAGTCTACTTTCTATGCTAGGTGAAACGGCAGAACGCATCCTGACAACAGCGCGATCCCTGATGATGGAGAGGGGATATTCGGCCTTTAGCTATGCCGACATCTCCGAAGCAGTCGAGATCAAGAAGCCGAGCATTCATCATCATTTCCCGACAAAAGCCGGGCTGGTGGTGGCTGTGCTCCAAGCTCATCGTGAAAGGCTCATCCAGGGAACCGCGGCGATCGATTCAAAGATTGAAAGTCCTTTGGGGCGGATCCAGGCTTATGTCCAGCATTGGGAAGGATGTATCCGCGATAAAACAGTGCCGTTTTGCATTGCGGCACTGCTTGCGGCAGAAATGCCTTCATTACCCGAAGAGGTCCGGGCTGAAGTCACCCTGCACTTCAACGCACTGGAGGATTGGCTTGAACGAACGCTGAAGGCTGGAGTCAAGAAGCACGAGATTCAACTTCAGAATTCCGCCGCTACAGAAGCGCAGGCCTTGATGGCCATGGTGCATGGCGCGATGCTTTCGGCGCGTGCGTTGTCGAGCGGTGAGGTATTCAAGACTATCACCGATGCAGCGCTCAAGAGGCTATCGGCGCCAAAGCGCTAAACCCTGCGGCTCCATTTTCAGGAGCCGTACGCTTAGATTACCTACCAACTAGAAGATAGTGAGGATGGATATGGAAATGAAATATCAACAAGCAAGCTCTCTTCGGAAGCTGTATTTCGTAAGGACCGCATTTCAACTGCTTTGGGCTGGCAGCGTGTTTGCAACGGCGATGACCCAACCATCTGTTGCGGCCGCTTTGCTGATCCTTTATCCGCTGTGGGACGTCGCTTGCACCGCCTACGATCTGAAGACTTCAGCGCTCGACAGCAGCACGCGAACATCTCAGACCATCAACGCGGTGCTGGGTGCTGCCGCGGCGTTGGGGATTGGATTAACGACCTTCTCGCAACCTGCTTACGCGATTGGGATCTTCGGTGCATGGGCGCTCGGCGCAGGTCTGCTCCAACTCGCGGCTGGCCTTTTTCGCCGCAAGCAGTTGGGCGGACAGTGGGCCATGATCCTCAGCGGTCTTCAATCGACTGCTGCCGGTATAGCTCTTGGCCTGGGCGGTCTCCATGGTACGGTTCACGCGAAGAATCTGGGCGGCTACGCAATCTTCGGCGCCCTTTACTTCTCGATCGCGGGCATCCTGCTCAGCCGCAAGCTGTCCCGGCCCACCTCGGCTGAAGCCATGGGCTGACCGCTGAAGCATTCCTTGCGGAAGAAGTAGCCGACTCCCCCGCACACAAGAATTTGGAAATAACCAACACAGGAGAATCGTGATGTCAGTTGATGTGAAATTTCGGACAAGCGCAACCACGGCCGCAGGCAAGATCCACACCGAGGACGGACACCTTGACCTCTCACTTGCGGCACCTAAGGCACTCGGAGGCCCGGGTGATGGTACCAATCCGGAGCAACTCTTTGCAGCGGGGTACTCGGCCTGCTTCTTCTCTTCTCTGAAGTTCGCCGCACAACAAGGAAAAGTACACTTGCCGGCGGATGCCTCAGTCACCGCTGACATCGGCGTCGGTCCGCGCTCTGAGGGCGGATGGGGACTCGTCGCGAATCTCACCGTCAAGCTTCCGGGAATCGATCCCGAGCAAGCCAGGCAACTGATCGATACCGCTCATCAGATCTGCCCATACTCCAACTCGACGCGGAACAATATTGAGGTGAGCTTGCAATTGGTCTAGGACCACGGCCCATCAAGACCGAGGAAGCCCACGACGTATTCGGATCGCGGGCTTCTTAGGAGACAATGTGGCCACATCAGGGACTCAGACATGCCGTCGCCCCAGATACTTTTCAAAGACGAGGGAGAATAACATGCAAGAAGTAAAGAAAGTGGCTCTGATCACCGGAGCAAACAAAGGCATTGGCTTCGAAGTTGCCCGCCAGCTGGCAAAGAGTGGCTGGACGGTTCTCGCGTCCGCGCGCAGCGAAGAGCTCGGAAGGCAGGCAGTCGCGAAACTCCAGGCGGAAGGTCTCGACGTACAGTACGTTCACATCGATCTCGATGCACCGGAAAGCGCAGCCATTGCAGCCGAGCTCACTCGGAAGCAGTTCGGCAAGCTTGATCTCCTCATCAACAACGCTGGCGTGGCGAGGCAAGACGACGGTCCGCCGAGCAAGGTTGGCCTGGAGTCCGTCCAGAAAACCATGCACACCAATTTCATAGGCACGGTTGCGGTCACGCAAGCTATGATCCCTCTCCTCCAGGCTGCTGGCAAAGCTCAAATCGTTAACGTTTCCAGCAGACTCGGCTCTCTAAGCCAGCCGACCAACCCGAATTGGGTGGTGCTGGGCTACTGCGCGTCTAAGGCGGCGCTCAACATGCTGACCGTCCAGCTGGCCTACGAGTTCCGCGACGGAAATATCGCTGTGAATTCGGTAAACCCAGGCTACACAGCGACGGACCTGAACGGAAACAGTGGCACGCAGACGGTATCCGAAGGTGCCGCGGAGATCCTCCGCGTAGCTCTTCTCGACCCTCCAGTAACCGGGAAGTTCCTCCAAACGGGCGGAGAAATTCCTTGGTAGAACCTCCAGCGTGTGGTGGGGCATATTGCTCACCACATACCGCCGACTGAGATTGGATCATCATGCCAAACAACAAGCCCCAGACCGCTCCGGTCACCGTCTACGTGACCTATAAGGGAACACCCCAAACCCGTTTCGATCGGGCTTACTACGTGAGCCATCACCTGCCTCTCGTCATGAAAGCCTGGGGGCAGTACGGCCTGGAGAGCACCACCGCCTTTTTCCCGGCAGCCGACCACACCGGCACCATAGCCATCTGCGAATGCCGATTTGCAAGTGAAGCGGCGATGACTGCAGCGTTCTCTTCATCGGAGTCTCCTGCTGTGATGGCTGATGTTGCCCGATTCACCGATGTTCAACCCACGCGCGTACGCGCGATGTTTCTTGAGTGAGGTCTGTATGGGGCATGGCCATTTCACCCTGACGGTGCAGCAGAGATGGGCGAGTTTATCGCTGGATACGGTCCGCTTCCAGCCGATTTGGAGCTTTTGGAAGTGATGATGGTGACCCGACTGCCGCTTTGCTGGATCGCAGGAAGACAAACGAACGCATCGGTCTCCGGCCTCAGGTGCTGCACGTCACCGGCAGCGGGAATGGGTGGCTCCGTCGCAATCCTCGGCGCTGCAGCCTTGGCCGATGCGCTAGCACTGCTAGGTGACAGATTCAGCAGGCCAGGTATCCACCGTCCACAACCACCTCGGAGCCCGTCATGTAGGAGGATTCTTCAGATGCCAGGAAAGCAACTACCTTTGCTACCTCTTCCGGAGATCCGGCGCGTTGCATCGGCGTTCTCCCGATCAGCTTTGGCTTGAAACTCGGATCTTCTAAATATGGGACCACGAACGGGGTAGCAATCACACCGGGATGGATCGAGTTCACTCTGATATTGAATTGGACATAGTCGATCGCCGCCGCCTTTGTCAGCAGGCGTACAGCGCCCTTCGACGTTGAGTAAGCTCCCTGATCGGGCATGTTGGAGACCATACCTGACATCGAGCACATATTGACGATGGCTCCTCCGCCTGCGGACTTCATTGCTGGGAGGACTTTTTGGCAGCCAAGAAACGTCCCACGAACATTAACTGCCATGACTCTGTCGAACTGCTCAACGGGGATCTCGGCGAATGGTGCGAACCAGATGAGACCTGCATTGTTAACGAGGATGTCGATCTTTCCGAATCGCTCAACTGTGCGTTCGATCACCAAGTTCCAGTCATCTTCCTTCGCGACATCGTGGGAAATGAAGAGCGCCTGAGAACCAAGGCTTTCCAGATCCTTCACAACAGCCTCGCCTGTGTCACTCTTCAAGTCGGTGACGACTACGGACGCGCCCCGCTTGGATAGCTCGCGACTAATTGCCTCTCCGATACCCTGGCCGCCACCCGTTACGATGGCGACCTTTCCATTGAGATTTGCTATGTCAGACATGTTGCTCCCCTTATGCGGTTTCGATTTGGTTGAAGCCGGGTTCGAGACTCTCTTTGGAACCCGGACGATCCGTAGGCTTTACCCGGAACCAGATCGTGTAGAGCGCAGGCAGGAAAACAAGCGTGAGCACTGTGCCCACAGCCGTTCCGCCGATCAGCGTATACGCCAGCGATCCCCAAAAAGCCGAAAACGTGAGCGGAATGAACGCAAGCACAGCGGCAAGGGCCGTTAGGACGACCGGACGTGACCGTTGGACGGTCGCTTCCACTACCGCATGGAAGTCATCCAGGCCCTCGGCTTTGTTGACCTTGATCTGCCCCATCAGGATCAAGGTGTTGCGCATAAGAATTCCGGCCAGGGCGATGAGTCCGAGAATTGCGTCAAATCCGAAGGGCTGGTGGAAGATAAGGAGAATGGGAACGACTCCGACGATTCCGAGAGGCGCGGTGAGCAAGGTCATCGACAATGCCGAAATAGAACGCACCTGGATGATGATGACGACAAGCATGCAGACGAGCATGATCGGAAAGACCTTCGCCAAGGCGGCGTTCGCCTTGTTTGCTTCCTCAACGGCCGCGCCTACTTCGATGGCGTATCCGGGAGGTAGCTTGTCCATGATGGGTTGGAAAGACTTTGCCAGTTCGGCAGTGACCTGAGGAGGCTGCAGAGCCTCGTCAATATCGCATTGCACCGTTATCGTCGGAACACGGTCTCGGCGTTTCAGGATCGAGTCTTCAGGGCGAATCTCGACTTTGCCAATCTGACTCAGCGGAACGGAGCGTCCGTCACGGCTCTGCAAGGTCATGTTCATCAGCTTGCTGGGATCGAGCCTATTGTCTCCGGATGTGCGAGCGACAACGTCAACAGCACGAATGTCCTCCCGTACCTGAGTCACCGGGATACCAGTGAGCAGGAACTGGATCTGCTGTCCCGCATCGCTCGGCGTCAGGCCGATGAGACGGAGGCGCTCCTGGTCGAGGGTAAAGTGGACAGTCGGGGCGCGCTCTCCCCAGTCCTCGTTAGCCTGCCGTGTGTTTGGATTCGCTTGCATCTTGGCGAGCACCTCATCTGAAATCTCGCGCACCTTCGCGAGGTCCGGACCAGATACACGGAAAGCGATGGGCCACGGAGAGTACGGTCCAAAGACAAACCGGGACGCGCGAACACGTGCCTCCTGTACCAACCCGGCCGCGAGGTTTTCTCGTAAGCGTTCTAATAACTTGCCTTGTGCCTTTTCGTTGGGAGTCGAGACGATCAGCTTCGCGAAGTTCGGATTTGGAAGTTCGGGATTGTAAGCAAGGAAGAACCGAGGGGCACCACCTCCGGCGTAGGAAGTAACGATTTTGGCCTCTGGCTGTTTCTTGAGCCAGTCTTCAAGCTTCTTGACGGCACCTTCAGTTGCCTCGATGCTTGTCCCTTGAGGCATGGTCACATCAATCAGGACTTCGGTTCGATCCGAGTTAGGAAAGAACTGCTGTTGAACAAATCCCATACCGAAGACCGCCGTGAAAAATAGGGCGATCACCGCGCCGGCAACCAGGAACTTATGACTTACCGCACCAACGACGAGCCTGCGAAATCGTTGGTAGTTCGGTGTCTCGTAGATCTCGGCATATCCACCCTCCATACGATGGATATTCGGAAGCATCTTCACTCCGAGATAAGGTGTAAAGGTTACCGCGACGATCCACGAAATGATTAGCGCGATAAATACTACCCAAAACAGATTTCTTACGTACTCACCGGGGCTTGACTGCGCGAAGCCGATTGGCATCAAGCCAATAATCGTCACAAGTGTGCCTGCAAGCATTGGCGCCGCGGTATGGCTCCATGCGTACCCCGCTGCTTTGACTCTGTCCCAGCCCTCTTCCATCTTCACGACCATGGTTTCGATCGCGATGATGGCATCGTCCACCAGAAGACCAAGAGCGAGGATGAGTGCTCCCAGCGAGATTCGGTCCAGGTTGATGCCAGCGGACAACATGGCGACGAGAGTGGCCGAAAGGGTAAGCGGGACCGCCGCGGCAACCACGATACCGACCCTCCATCCCAGGCTCACCAGACTGACGATCATGACCACAAGGAGAGCGACAAAGAACTTGAGTTGGAACTCATCCACCGCTTCCTTGATGACCTGCGCCTGGTCGATCACCTTCACAAATGTGAGACCGGCTGGCAGTTCTTTTTGGAGTCTGTCCTGCTCCGCGTCCAGGGCTTTGCCTAGGTCTAGGCCGTTGTACTGGTCCTTCATAACGACATCGAGCATCATGGCTGGATCACCGTTATGGTGGACAACATATTGTGCCGGGTCCTCATAGCCGCGCGTCACACCTGCAATATCGGAAAGCTTGAACGTCCGTCCATTAGCTACGACAGGCGTGTCCTTGATTTTCTGAAGGTCATCGAGCGCGCCGTCGAGCCGGATGTAAACCTGTTGGTTGCTCGTGTTGATCGAACCTGCGGGAGTCACCACATTCTGCTTGACGAGTCCGTCGAAGATGTCCTGTGCCCTGACTCCCAGAGTGGCAATCCGGTCGTAAGAGAACTGCACAAAGATGCGTTCGGGCTGCTCACCGAGGATGTTGACTTTTTTTACTCCAGGCACATGAAGAAGGCCTTGGCGAATGGATTCTGCTTCTCTGGTCAGTTGCCGAAGAGGCAGGTCTTTCGCCTTGAGAGAGTAGACGGAGAAGATAACGTCGGTGTACTCGTCATTCAGCACCGGAGTGAGGACACCCTGAGGTAATTTCGATGTCTCATCCTGGATCTTCTTGCGGCCCTGGTAGTACTCTTCCCGCACTTCTTCGGGCGGTGTGTAGTCCTGGAGCGTGACCGTGAGAAACGCGAGTCCTGGTCGGGTGAACGTGTCAACGTGATAGTAGTACTTCAACTCCTGCATGCGCTTCTCTAGCGGCTCGGCAACGAGATCCTGCATCTCCTGGGCCGTAGCTCCGGGCCATGCAGCCGTCACGGTAAAGACCTTGATCGTGAATACCGGGTCCTCGGCGCGACCGAGTTTTAGATATGCCACCACACCCGCGAGGATGATGCCGAGCAGGAAGAAGAGAGTAAGCGACTTTTCTCGAACGGCGAGGGAAGAGAGGTTGAAGCCTTTTTCTTCCTCGGGGTTTTCGATCTTCGGGATTTCTATGTGGAACTCGCTCATCGGGACGCCGTCTCTTTCTCGGCGATGCGGACGTGCTCTCCCTCGCTGAGCAAATGTGCCCCAAGAGCGACGATGAGTTGCCCGGGACGAAGGCCACTATCAATGAAGGTCTCTTCAGCGTTGATGCGACGCACCTTCACAGGGCTGAATGCGACCGTCGATGTTTGTCTGTTCACTACCCAGACGCCGGGATTTGATCCGCGATCGGTAACTGCAGCATTCGGTACGACCAGGGAGTCTGCGGCATTGCTCACTGGAAGCTGGATCGTGACTGTTGCACCGAGTGGCGCCCTGGCTTCGGGGCCTTCGAGGACATATCGAGCCTCATAGGTACGCGTCTCAGGGTCGGCAGCGTCGGACAATTGCCTGAGTCTCGCGGGAACGCTCGACGTTTCCCCATAGAGTGTCGCGTTCGCAACTGAATGGAGTGCAGGACGAATGGTCTCTGGCAGATTGACCGCAGCTTCTCGTGGCCCTGCGTGTGCTAACTTCACGACTGTCTGACCGGCTGCCACAACCTGACCGGGTTCTGCGAGTGTTTGCACGACCGTCCCATCTGAATCAGCGACGAGGAGCGAGTAGTCACCTTCGTCCCTCGCCACTTGGGCTTGGGCCTGTACCGCTGCCAGTTGCGCCCGCGCGGCATCGGCAGTCGCTTTCACCTGGTCATACGTCGATGCCGACACAGCTCCCGTGCTCACCAGCCCGCGATACCGCGCTTCATCGGCCGCTGCCTGATCGGCCTTCGCCTTTGCGGCCTCAACATTCTGGGTCTGGGTCGTGATCACATGGGCGTAGTCCGTGACATCAATTCGCATGAGCGGCTGGCCCACGCGAACTTTTTCGCCCACATCGACGAAACGCTTGGTCACCTTGCCCGGGACGCGAAAACCCAGATCGCTCTGAACCCTGGCGGTAACGACACCCGTATAGGCTCGGCTACCCTCGCCGCTGGAATGCACCGCCTCGACACGAACGAGTAGAGGCAGTGTTCTTGGATCCGCAGCCTGCTGCTTCGAGCATCCTGTCAGGCCAGCGGTCAACGAGAGGGCAAGTAACAAGGATTGAGGTGAAACCCACTTTTTCATTTCAAGTCCGCTCCTGAGCAGACAATAATGAAGAGTTATAGGTTTGTCAATTTGTCACTGATTACACAGCGAGCGAACGCAATACGAGATTTGCGACCGCCGTTGCATTGTCGTCCAGATTATCCAGGTACTGGACCAGCAGAACCGGATGGTAAAAGGCTTGCATCGAAAAGAGGATCGCGCGGCAGGTCTCCTCAAGAGACGTCTTTCGCTCGAACTCGCCTGATTCCCGCCCACGAAGCACCACTTGCTGGATCACATTGACAAGCGCCTCGTTGTACAACTGGAGGGAACTCCACTTCTCCTCGAACGATACGACAACCAGTTCGTGGATCTTGCGATCTTCGAGAAATACTCTCGCTGACATCGACGCAAGACCGCGAAAAACCTTGCGTAAACACTCGACCGGAGAGCTTGTTGTGGCAAGAATCGTCTCAAGGTTAGAGCTGATTTGTGCGAGTCCCAACGAGCAGACGGCCTCTCCGATCGCCTGCTTCGAATCGAAAAATTTGTAGATGTACGCGCTGGACAGTCCAATAGCGCGCGCGAGATCGCCCACGGTTGTCTTCTTGTAGCCGTACAGTCGGAAGTGTTCCGCAGCCGCCTGGAGGATCTGTTGGCGGCGTTCATGCTCTGCTGGGCCACGTTGGCCAGCGGTCGCCACTGCATGAGACGACCCGTGATCAGGGAAATCCATAGATTTCATCATAGTCTTTCCGTTCGAGTTTGACTACGAGTGACAAGATACACTAGTCTTCACTTATTATGGATTGGCTACCCTGGTTCCGACTCACCTCTGTCCTCGCCCCCCGGAAGCCCGCGTTTTCGCTCCGACGTCAAAGCGCGACGCGCGGACGGCTGGCGGTCGCTTGCACGTCACTCCTGCTGCTGCCATTTGCGACAGGCTGCCGTGTTGGGCCGAACTACAAGCGCCCGACCGTCGCGGTACAGCCGTTTCACAACGCGCCGGAGATCACCGCGAGAAATTCCGAGACTCCGGCCCCGCCTCTCGACAAATGGTGGAATGGCTTCAACGATCCGATGCTGACACGCATCGTGGAGCGGGCGCTCAATCAGAATCTGGACTTGCAAGCCGCAATCACGCGTGTGCTACAAGCTCGTGCCGTAGCGAAAGGGGCTGGGGCTCAACGTCTTCCCAGTGGGGACCTCAATGCACAGGTCCAAACATTTCGTCAGTCGCTCGAAAGTCCCGTAGGACGTTATGGGGGAGCTTTGCCCGGCTACGACCGGAACCAGTTCTACTCTGACCTGAATATCGGGGCCACGTGGGAGACGGACCTGTTTGGAGGCATAAGGCGTGGCGCTGAGGCCGCGACGGCAGAGGCCCAGGCGGCAGAGGCAGAACAACTTGGAACGCGCGTCTCGGTCGTAGCCGATGCAGCGGATGCTTACCTGCAGATACGCGGAGCTCAGGTTCGAATTGCATTTGCCAAGGATCAGATAACGACAGACGAGCATCTTCTTCAGCTGGTACGCCAGCGTAGAGAGGCCGGTGTTGCCTCAGACCGGGAGTTGGCGCAGGCAGAGGCTCTTCTTTCGCAAGCGAAAGCAATCGTCCCTCCGCTTCAGATCACTCTTGAATCGCAGCTGAATCGGCTCGACGTGCTCATGGGGGCTCAGCCGGGAACCTATGCCGCCGAGTTGGCGCAGCCCGCCGATATTCCCGTCGTGCCGTCTGTCGATGTCTCCACGCCAGCGGACGATCTCTTGCGCCGCAGACCGGACATCATCGCTGCTGAAAGGCGCGTCGCTGCATCGAACGCTCGTATCGGTCAGGCACTCGCCGAATATTATCCGAAGATCTCACTCTCCGGTGTCCTCGGTTCCGAAAGCATTGCTCCCGGCAATCTGTTTCAAGAGAAGGGATTCCAGCCAGCCGCGGTAGCTGGATTGAGATGGCGGCTGTTTGACTTTGGTCGCGTTGATGCAGAAGTGAAACAGGCGCGTGGAGCAAGTGCGGAAGCGCTCCTCGTCTATAGGAAGTCCATCCTGCAAGCGACCGAGGACGTTGAAGATGCTTTCAGCACACTGGCGCAATCGGAAACCCGCCGCAAGGAAATCCTTATAGAAGTAGGTGCTCTGCAACGCGTCAAGGATCGCTCCCAAGAGTCGTACACCGCAGGCGTCATTCCGCTGACCGACGTTCTCGATGCAGATCGTCAACTACTCGTGGCCAGGGACGAACTTGCCTTGACGCGTGAGAATGCTGCCCGTGCGGCGGTCACATCATTCCGCGCACTCGGCGGCGGCTGGACGCCGTAGGTTGATCGACTCTGGTGCAACTGGCCAATTGGCCGAGATGGTTGCACCAGACGCAAAGGGACGGACGCATCGCGAGGTAGGAGGAAAGTATGCGCATAACAAGAAGGAACTTTGCTGCTGGCGCCGTCGCGGCCAGCGTGCTGCCTGGAACGCTATCCAGCGATGCTTTCGCCGAACGGAACAAGGGAGCGGTTGATGTCGACGCTCAGTCCACGACCGGTGGCTTCTGGCCCAACGGAGCAAGGTTAGCGATCAGCGTCTCCCTAATGTTTGAGGGAGGTGGCCAGCCGATAAGTGGCGCAGGAGGTCCCATCTCTGAGCCCATCAAGAATGGTCTGCCAGATTTCCCGACCAACGCGTTTTTCTCCTACGGACACTATGAGGGTATTCCTCGTGCCCTCAATCTGTTTGACAAGCACGGAATCAAAGTCTCCAGCTTCATGATTGGTAAAGCGGTGGAGAACGCCCCTGATATCGCTAAGGAGATCGTGCGGCGTGGTCACGAGGCAGCCGCACATGGACGAACCTGGGAAAATTCGTACTTTCTGCCACAGGATGAAGAGAAGCGTTTCATCGCAGACTGCGCGGAGACCATTCTGAAGGTCACCGGACAACGTCCCGTCGGGTGGAATGCCTACTACATGCGAAATTCCGTTCACATCCTGGCGACGCTGCAAGAGTTGGGCTTCCTCTATCTCATCGACGAGCCGAGTCACGATGAGCCCATCATCATTCCGGTGAAAGGGAAAGACTTCGTGACCATTCCGTATACCTTCCACATGAATGACATCTCGTCCTTCCCAATGGAAGGGTACAACCCAATGGGATATGAAATGGCGCTCAAAGATGAGTTCGACCAGTTATATGAAGAAGGTGCAAAGCGGCGTCGCATGATGCTAGTCGGCTTTCATGACCGCATCAATGGACACGCAAACCGCATCCGCATGCTCGACCGGTTCTTCGCCTACGCAAAAAGTCATCAGGGCGTCTGGTTCGCCCGTAAGGACGAGATTGCGAAATGGGTGCTCGAACATAGGGCAGATACGCCCGTTCTGACCGATCGACCGAACAGTCTCGAAGGTCTGCCCGGCGGAAAATTCATCGGCTGACGAACTGCCAACAATTCTCGTGCGGCTGTCCCATATGGATGATCGCGAACCCAACCCAACCCGCAAACCGATACAAGGAGGATGTATGGACAACGATGACGCCAATGGACGGGGCTTTTTGAAGGAACTTGCTCCGGAGGCTGTTTTAACGGCGACGATCATGCGGCGCCCCGCGGAAGGCCCCCAGGAAATCACTCGTGTCATACACGCAGTAGCGGATCTCTATGCATTGAAGACACCGCTCTTCGAGGGCTCGATTGAGGGACGTGTCCTTGTTGGATATAAAGCAAACCTTATTTCCGGCGAAGAGGTCTACGGCCTGATTACGATAATCCGTAGCGAGGATGGTCTTATTACGAGACTCAACGTTAGCTATTCGCCTCTGCCCGGAGTGCTCGCTCTCTCAAAAGCAGTAGGACAGGCTCTCGGTCCGGACTTCTCCGGCATGTTCTTCGAGTGACATCGCCAAGATCAATGTGGTCCGTCGTAATGGACGCTATTTGAAATGAGCCAAACCGGGTCTTCACGTCGAAACCGTCAAGTGCGCGCCAAAGACTGGCCCAGTTTACTCCGCCAACCGCTCAACACAGAAATCATTTGGAGACATGATGTCCGCTGACCACAAACAGAAAGTCGTTGATCTGCTGAAATCCTTCGAAACCGGCGATACGCTACCCATTTCCTATATCAACCCGAACAAATACATCCAGCATCAGCGTCTCTTACCAGATGGTCGAGATGCGCTCGCTGCGCTCGTAAAGAGCTTGCCTTCAGGCACGAAGGCCAACACTCTCCGTGTCTTCCAAGATGGTGACTTTGTCTTTACCCACTCCGAATTTGATCTATTCGGTCCGAAGGTCGGATTCGACATCTTCCGCTTTGAAGATGGCCAAATCGTCGAACACTGGGACAATCAGCAGGAGACTGCCTCTGAACTTAGCCCCAGCGGCCACAGCATGGTCGATGGGCCGACGATCGCCACGGATCTTGATTCGACGGTGGCGAACAAAGCGCTGCTGCGGCAGTACATGGATGATCTGCTCGCGGGACGCCGCGAGGCATTCTCCGAATATTTCGAGGGGACGGCCTACATTCAACATAACCCCTGGGTTGGCGATGGCATCCCAGGCTTACTCAAAGGCTTACAAGAACTCGCGGCCAAGGGAAAGGCGATCAGTTACAAGGCAGTCCACCGCATACTCGGCGAGGGGAATTTCGTTCTTGTCGTCTCGGAGGCGACCTTTAGTGGCGAACTCACCGCCATCTACGATCTGTATCGAGTTGAAAACGGCAAGATCGCGGAGCATTGGGATATCTTGCAGGCCATTCCGCCTCGCGAAGATTGGAAAAACGATAACGGCAAGTTTTAGTTGATTCGTCGGGCTGGCCGCCCCAGCTGCGGCCCGATTCCCTCCGATGGCGTGGAAGAGGTCGCGGAAGAGGTCGCAGCTCGGTTCTTCTCAAGGGGTTTGACGAGAAAGCAGAGCCAACACGTCTGACGGAGTAACCGCGACGGCATCAGCCCGAAGGCACTCCTCCTCAGGCCCGTAGCCCCATCCGGCGGCGATACAGCGAAGATCATTGGCACGGGCTGCCTCGAAATCGAAAATTCGATCGCCGATCATCCAGGCTGACTTTGCCCGAAGGCCACTCTCGCGAATGAGCAGAGCCAGCAGATCAGCCTTGCTATGGCTGGCGTATTCCGCTTTGTCTGCATAGATGGCGATGAAAAGGTCTGTCAGTTTGAACGCATTCAGCATCCGAATCGCAAAATGATGTCGCTTTGAGGTACACACGTACAGCGAAAATCCCTTTTTACGAAGTTCGGCGAGCAGATCGGGAACGCCCTCGAAGACGGTGCTGTTCATCCAACCCTCGCGGTCGTAACAGTTACGGTAATCCCGTGCCAAGGCTGCACGGGATTCTTCGCTCCCGCCCGGCAGCAGTTCGATGACCCAATCTTCAACTGGAGGTCCAACAAAGCGATCCAACGGACCACTTGTCACGAGACCATGAGCGCCAAGCAGCTTGCGTAGACAGCTTAGAATACCTGGTTTCGAGTCTATGATCGTGCCGTCAAGGTCGAAGATCAAGGCCGGCAATTCGATTGACATATTTTCAGTATCGCAAGAAGGGAGCAATCTACCTTGGATTAAGTCTGGTAATGAGATAAGTCCAAGCCTTGCGAATCAGCTGCAAGCCATCGCTATCTCAGTCCTATGAGTCGCAGAAATCTGTGATCGTCCTCATAGAACCTGAGCGGCAAGGCTCAAGCCGTTTTCCTGATTCTTTCCGAATTCTGGCAGCCGACACGCTTTTTACTAACGGCATCTTTCTTCTCGGGAAGCGATTGCATCGGCTTCTTCCACGCCAGCTTAACGGAAGTTGCAAGTTGATCCTGCCGAGCTTTGCAGAACGGCGCGTAGTGCCGTTCGGTGATCTTCACGCTTGAGTGTCCCAGCAGTAGTGAAACCTGATCTAGTGGCACACCCGCCAGCAGCAACTCGACGGCGAAGGTGTCGCGGAACATGTGAGGATGGCACCGCTTCGGCGTTCCATCAGGCTTCTGAATGTCTGCCAACTTGAAGAGCTTCCAGTACGACCGCTGGAACGCTTTTGCTGCGCTGCGCGCATCGCCGTTGCCCGACCAGAAGAAATAACGCGGATTCGGGTTGGGCAGCGCCCGCAGCTCGTCGCCAACTTCGTTCGGGATGACGACATTAACAGCTACGCCGGTCTTCGCGCGATACAGGAAAATCTGATCGTCCCCATTTTCATTCTTGGTCAGCCGCTCCCGTTCGAGCGAGGTGGCATCAAGGATGGCGAGTCCCGACCAGCGCATCAGCAACGTCAACGCGCGAAGGCGCCAGCCACGATGCTGATTGTCATTACCACCGCCATACTCGTACTTGTCCGTTGCGGCGACGACCTTCTCGAATTCTTTAGGCAGGAAGTAATCGGTCGGCACGACATCCGGCGTCTTCGGCTTTTTGAGCGCGTCCATCGGATTCTTGCGCCGCAGATCGTTCGCCACGCAGAAGGAGAAGAAGGAGTGCATCCGCTCGTGCTTGCGATGCGTGGTTGCCTCGCCGTTATTCCAGGTGGAGCGGAACTCAGTCAGATCGATGGGAACGACCTGGTCAAGGTGAACGAACTTCCGCGTCTCGCAGAAGGGAAGGAACTGACGCTCGAAAAGGGTCCGCGACTTCTTGCGGGAGGAGTGCTCCAGACCACGAGCCTCTTCGTCTTCGAGGAACATGCGAATGGCCTCCTTCACGGTCGCACGACGGGGCTGCACTTGATCGACTCGAGTGGGGTCGGCCTCAGCTTCTTTCTTGCGGGCATTTCGTTCCGCCTGCTCCCAGCTTCGAGTGCCGGCAGACTCGCGGATGGCCTCTCCATTGGGCAGGACGCCGCGGAGCCATTTGGGGCAGCGGCAACGCCGCCATTGGGTATCGTCTGCGTGGCCGCAGTCGGCTGCGTGACGGGTATAGATATGGAGCATCGGAATCAACCTCCGTATAAAGAGGTTAACTCTGGTGGCGGTACAAAGTTGGTACAGTTCGCTTGTGTCGTCTGTAAGTGTTTGATTTTACATGGAATAAAGTGGTGGCCAGAGACGGGATCGAACCGCCGACGCCGGCCTTTTCAGGGCCGCGCTCTACCACTGAGCTATCTGGCCTTGGCAGAGATACAAAACGCCTTATTCGGGGATCGCCAAGAACCCCGGGCGTACGTCTGTTGCATCATCCTTTGGTAAGGGAGCTTGTCGCTGGGCGGGGAGCCCGCAACGCAAACGCAAACTTAGTATAGCAACCCGAGGCCATTCTTTCCAGTCGGTCCGAAGAGCCTCTAGTGGGTCCATTTGAGATGATTCACGACCGGGATTCTCTTTTCCCCGTCCCGAGCTATCCTTGTCCTAATCTCTTCGATCGAAGGAAGTTCTATGCTGCGTTCTGCTTCGCGTTTGGCCGTTGCTCTGCTCCTTTGCCTGCCCTCTTCTCTCTATGGACAGGCGCGTCCTGCGACCCCTGCAAAGCCACAGGCTGCTTCCGCGGCAACGCCTGCCGAGCGGCGCGCTATTCGAGCCTTCGATGCGGTGGCGGAGAACCCCCTGCAACTTACGGCCTTTCTGGCGGAGTTGCCCAAGGGAGGCGATCTCCACATGCACCTCACCGGAGCTGTGTACGCTGAAAGCTTCATCCGCCAGGCCATCGCCGACACCCTCTGCTACAGCCCCTCCACGCGCCGCCTCTTCAAGCCATCCGCCACCACGCGCAGCTTTCCTCCCCAGCCCGTCTGCGGAGAAGGGAACCGCCGCGCCGACGAGGCGCTGAAGGATCAGGCTCTCTACGACACTCTCGTCGATGACTTCTCCATGCGCAGCTTTGTGCCCAGCGCGGGCGTCAGCGGGCACGATCAGTTCTTCGCCACCTTTGCTCGATTCAGTGCCCTCAATCACTCGCACATCGGCGAGTGGCTCGACGAGGTCGCCAGCCGAGCCGCCGCCCAGAACGAGCAGTACCTCGAGATCATGCACACCGCTGACTTCGCTGCCGCCGCGAAGCTCGGTTACTCTATCCCGTGGCCCTCCGCTGCGTCTTTCCCCGCAGCAGGCGCAACCAGCGCCAATGATGCCTCCGGCGCCTCTCCCGCTGAGTTGGCAAAGCTCCGCGACCAGCTTCTTGCCGGAGGCCTGCGCGAGATGGTCGCGACCGACCGCAAGGAGTATGCCGACGCTCTCGATTCCCGCGACCGCATCGAGCACTGTGGAACCCCCGAGGCGGCCAAAGCCTGCTCCGTAAAGCTCCGTTTCATCTACCAGATTCTCCGCGGCTTTCCCGCGCAGCAGGTCTTCGCCCAGACCCTCCTCGGCTTTGAGACCATCCAGGCCGAGCTGGACTCCGGCCATCCCCGCGTCGTCGGCATCAACTTCGTCATGCCCGAAGACGGCTACCTCTCCATGTCCGAGTATCACCGTCAGATGCTCATGCTCGACTACCTGCACAGCGTCTACCCACGCGTCCACATCACGCTGCACGCCGGAGAGATTGCCCCTGGCCTCGTGACTCCCGATGGCCTCCGTTTCCACATCCGCGAAGCAGTCGAGCTGGGACACGCCGAGCGCATCGGCCACGGCGTCGATGTCATGTACGAGGATCAGGCGCAGGCTCTCCTCAAAGAGATGGCCTCGCGCCACATCATGACCGAGATCAACCTCAGCTCGAACGACCTCATCCTCGGCGTCTCGAAGCAGTGGCATCCGCTCCCTGTTTATCGTGCCGCAGGAGTCCCCGTCGCTCTCTCGACCGACGACGAGGGCGTCTCGCGCATCGACATCACTCATGAGTACACCCGAGCCGTACTCGACTTCCACCTCGGATATCTCGACCTCAAGCGCATGGCCCGCACCTCGCTCGAGCACAGCTTCCTGCCCGGAGCCAGCCTTTGGGAGCAGCCGGATGTCTTCACCTCGGTCAACGCCGCCTGCGCCTCGCAGACGTTAGGAGCCGATAACCCCACCCCCAAGTGCCAGGCTTTTCTCCAGGCAAACGAGCGGGCAAACGAGCAGTGGCAACTGGAGCATCGTTACCGCCTCTTTGAAGAGAAGCAGCCCTGATTTGCTCTTGTTTTCAGATGAAATTGTGTATTCAGTGACATTGATTGTCTTCTCTTAACTGTCTGTAGGAATTGGGTCCGCTTGTGAGTTTCTCTTCTTCTGCTGCCTCTCCTTCTACAAGTGGAATCACAATACTGGCTCTTGCTGCTCCTTCGATTGGCCTGCTTTTTGCGGCCGTGTTTGCCGGCATTGGAAGTCACTGGCGGAATCTGCGTTATTTCTTCGGACTCTCCGCGGCTTTCTTCTCCTTCAGCATTGGAGCGTTCCTGCAGATTCTGCGGCTGCCGCAGGGGGGACTGAACTCGATTGTCACCACCGTGTTTTACGCCGCGGCGGCCTCCATGTTGATCTCGGCCTGCACCATGCGGATGCGTCTGCGGCTGAGCGGCCTGTTGACTGTGGCGGTCCCGCTTCTGATGATCTTCGGGGTCATCTATTTCTTCTATGTCCACCAGAGCCTCGAAGCAAGAATCTATATCGTGAATTTCGGCACCGGGATCATGCTTGTGGCCACTGGGGTGCGTCTCAAGCGGGTTGCTGGCAAAAGGATCGACCATATTCTTGGCTGGGTCTTCCTTCTCTTCGGCCTGCAGCACTTTCCGAGAACCATCCTGTCGATGGGGCGCACAAACAGCCCCGGCGCGGTGGCCACCATGACGGAATCTCCCTTCTGGGTATGGCTTAATTTCTCCTTTCTGTTCTTCGTGGTTCTTGTCGGAGTCTCTCTGGTTGCCGCGGCGGCCTCCGACATCATCGAAGAATTTCGTCACTCCTCCATCACCGATCCCCTCACTGGACTTCTGAATCGCCGTGGCTTTGAGAACTTTGCCCGCTCCCAGCTTGCTCTTCCCAATCGCAGACCAATCAGCCTTATCCTTTGCGATATCGACCACTTCAAATCGATCAACGACTCCTATGGACATGCCAGCGGCGACATCGTGCTCACCGAGATTGCCGTCCTCTTGCGGAAGGATATTCGCGAGATGGATGCAGCCGGAAGATTGGGGGGAGAGGAGTTTGCCCTCCTGATGACCAACCTCGGTCGAGCCGAGGCCCACTCCGTGTCCGAGCGCCTGCGCCAGGAGATCGAACGCGCGCAGTTCGAGAACGGTCTTCTTGAAAGGCATCATGTCACGGCGAGCTTCGGCGTCGTCGAGCATGCGCGAGGAGAAGGTCTGGAGAGCCTCATCCAGCGGGCCGACGCCATGCTCTACGCAGCCAAGCGCGGAGGTCGCAATCGCTCCCTTGCCGACACGGGCAACGAGCAAAGCGAAGCGAGTAATTCGGCAAGCCATCTCGCCTTCTGACTTCAGTGAAAGCTCCCCTGCTTTGCGATTTCAGGTAGTTCCTGATTGGTACGCCTCGAAAGATCTCACAGCTTTCGTTACTGGTTTTATCTTCTTCCGGCACAGACGTATGACGTATGATCTCTTTGGAGAAATCCCCCATATCACCGGGGCTTTACGCTAGCTCCATGCAAGGTTGAGTTTGGCCGTGAGCCTCTTTCTATCCACCTCTTCTCCCATCATGAATGAGGTTCGCCTGTTGAACCTTACTTCGCCCCTGATTGCATTGCTGTTTATCGCGGCCTATGCCTTCATTGGGACGAGATGGAAAAACCTCCACTATTTTTTATGGCTTGCTGCGAGTATCTTCTTCTACGCACTGGGATCGGCCCTGCAGATCCTACGGCTGCCCTTGGATACAGGCCTGAACTCAGCAGCCGCCTGTCTCCTGTATGCCCTGGCGGCATCGTTCCTGACATTTGCCTGCTTCCTTCGCCTGCAGATACGGCATCGCCACTTGCTGACAGCCGTGTTTCCGGCCCTGATGGTGTCCGCAGCCTTCTATTTCATCTACGTGGATCGCAACCTTCAGGCGCGCATCTACATCATGAACTTCGGCATCGGGATACAGTTTCTACTGGCAGGCCTGCGGATCAGGAGTGTCGCTCGCAAGACGATCGACCGCGTCCTTGGCTGGGTACTTATCTGCTTCGGAGCGGAGCACTTTCCTCGTACGCTCTTCACAATCGGTCACATGAGCAAGGGAAGCACCCTGTCCATGCTGGTCGAAACGCCTTTCTGGGCGTGGCTGAACCTCTCCGTCCTCTTCTTCCTCGTGCTTCTCGGGATCACGCTCATCAGCGCCGCAGCCTCCGACATCATCGACGACCTGCGGCAGCGCTCCGTGACCGATCCTTTGACCGGCCTTATGAACCGTCGTGGGTTCGAGGAGTTTGCGCGGTCGCAGATCGCTCTCCCAAACCGCCTCCCGCTCAGCCTCATCCTCTGCGACATCGACAACTTCAAATCGATCAACGACTCCTTCGGGCACGGCTCCGGCGATGCCGTGCTGGCGCGGATCGCAACTCTTCTGCGAAGAAGCATCCGTGAGTCCGACGCCGCCGGAAGGTTCGGAGGAGAGGAGTTCCTTCTCCTCTTCACGAACCTTGACCGCACCGAGGCTCACTCCGTAGCCGAGCGCCTGCGCCAGGAGATAGAACGCACGCAGTTCCACGAAAGCGGTCTTTACGGTCGCACGGTGACAGCCAGCTTCGGCATTGTGGAGTATGTGCCGGGCGAAGGTCTGGACAGCTTTATTCGTAGAGCCGACGCCATGCTGTACTCGGCCAAGCGAGGTGGCCGCAACCGTGCGCTGGCCGAAGAATCCGGCGTGGAACACGCTTTGAGCCCGGATGTGCTTTGAGTATCGCCGGGCGACGAGCGATTAAAACGACAAGTGATTAATACGCCAGGTCATTCGCATCGACGCAGACAAACACTGCGTGGATGCCTCCCATCGCTCCTTGATAGTCCGAAGGGTTGGCCTGCTCCATCACCCGAAGAGGACAGTTGTCACCCTCCACCACATCTCCGGGCTGCGGCAGGCGCTCCAGCGCGTGGGTCTCTGACCACAGAAAACGTCCGGCTTTATAAACCTCAAACCGCGCGTACACCTGCATGGCATCAAGTGTAGGACTACTCCCGCGAAATCCCCGTAAAATTTGCTACCCGCCGCGCCACGCGTAAGAAACAGGAGTCGCAACCCTCTTCGATTTCAGCGGCTTCGAAGCATGACCGACAGGTTGAATCCTCCCTCTCCATCACTACGCGCATGTACTATGTTGCCGTGCGAATTCCTCTCCTTTCCGCTCTCCTTCTGCTCGTCGCGACTGCCGGAGCCCAGCGGGTGACGCTTCCGCTCTGGCCCAACGGCAACCCCGAGCCCTACCAGGGCGCGGCCGAAACCGACATCACCCAGTCCACCGACCGCCTCGTCGAAGGCCGCCCGCTGGCCCACCTCACCAACATCGGCAAACCCACCCTCGCCTTCTATCCTGCGAAGACCAACAACACCGGGGCCACCATCGTCGTCTTCCCCGGTGGAGGCTATCGCATCCTCGCCTACGATCTCGAAGGCACCGAGGTTTGCACCTGGCTCAACTCCATCGGGGTCAACTGCGCCCTCGTCAAATACCGCGTCCCCATCGCGAAGCATTACCCCGACGACACCTCTGACCTCGAAGACGCGCAGCAGGCCATGCGCATCACCCGCTCGCACGCTGCCGAATGGCACCTCGACCCGCACCGCATCGGCGTCCTCGGCTTCTCCGCGGGAGGCCACCTCATCGTCGTGCTCAGCAATCATCACGACTTCAAGCGCGCCAACGAGCCCGCATCTGACTCCGCCATCAGCGCCCGTCCCGACTTCGTCGTAGCCATCTATCCAGCCTATCTCGCCGAGCCACCCGCCCTCACCCAGCTCTCCGCAGGCATCGACCCCAGCGCCAGCACGCCGCCGACCTTCCTCCTGCAAGCGGAAGACGACCCCGTCCACGAAGAGAACGTCCTCGTCTACTTCCAGGCGCTCAAGCAGCTCAAGGTTCCCGCCGAGCTGCACGTCTACTCCGAAGGAGGCCACGGCTACGGCCTGCGTCCCTCCGCGCTTCCCGTCTCCCGCTGGCCCGCGCTGGTGGAGACATGGCTGCACACCATCCACGTGCTGCCCGGCACGGCTAAGATGAACTAAGCATCACGATGAACTAAGCACCACGACCGCGCAGCAAGGAGCGCAGCATGAAGATTCTCTGGACCATCCTGCAATCATTTATCTTCTTCGTTCTCTTCGCAGTCGGCAGCTTTATGCACCCCTTCAACCTCCACTGGGCTGAGAAAAGAACCCCCGATGGGATGCACTATTTCATCCCCGACGGTCTTCTCCTCGCCCTGGGAGTCTTCCTCGCCATCGTCATCGTGCAGTCCCTCCGCAAACGCACCTGCGACACTCCCCACACCGTCCTTGCCTTCGTTCTCGCGGTGACCGCGGGCTACATCGTCAAGCTGGGCTTTATCACCACGCAGATCTGAAGCATGAACCAGAACCTCTTCGACCTCCTCGCCCAGGCGCAGTCCCTTCTCGACGAAGGCTTCAGCAGCCTCCCCTCTACGCCCCCGCCTTCTCTTGATGCGCAGGCGGCGAGCATCCTCGGCGAGGCCGCCACGCGCCTTCAGGACAACTACCCCTACTCCCATCCTCTCTACGCCGGACAGATGCTCAAGCCGCCCCACCCCATCGCCCGAGCGGCCTATGCGCTGGCCATGTCGGTGAACCCCAACAACCACGCGCTCGATGGCGGTCGCGCCAGCTCTGCGATGGAGATCGAAGCCGTCGCCGCGCTCGCCAAGATGTTCGGCTGGCCCCAACATCTCGGCCACCTCACCAGCGGAGGAACCTTCGCCAACCTCGAAGCCCTCTGGGTTGCAGGCCAGCTCGCTCCCGGCAAGAAGATCGCCGCCTCCGACCAGGCTCACTACACGCACTCCCGCATCTCCTCGGTGCTCGGCCTGCCCTTCGTCAGCGTCCCATCGGACAACACCGGACGCATAGACCTCGCCGCCCTAGAATTTCTCCTCGCCACCGGAGAGATCGGCACAGTCGTGGTCACCCTCGGAACCACAGCCATCGGCTCCGTCGACCCCCTCGACCAGATTGTTGCGCTTCAGCAGAAGTACTCCTTCCGCATCCATGTGGACGCGGCCTACGGAGGCTACTTCACCCTCGCCTCCAATCTCTTGCCCGAAACCCGCCACGCCTTCGACGCCATCCCTCACGCCGACTCCATCGTCGTCGACCCGCACAAGCACGGCCTCCAGCCCTACGGCTGCGGAGCCATCCTCTTCCGCGACCTCACCGTTGGCCGCTTCTACAAACACGACTCGCCCTATACCTACTTCTCCTCCAACGACCTCCACCTCGGCGAGATCTCCCTCGAATGTTCCCGCGCCGGAGCCTCCGCCGTCGCCCTCTGGAGCACCCAGCGCCTCCTGCCTTATACCCCCGGAGGCGACTTCTCCCGCGGCCTCGAGTCCGGTCGTTCCGCCGCCATCGAGCTGAACCGCCGCATCGCCGCCGACCCGCGCTTCCTCGCCCCCATCGCCCCACCCCAGCTCGACATCGTCTTCTGGGCCGTCCGCTCTCCCGAGGCCACCCCCTCAGCCTCCTCCGCGCTGGCGCAGAGCATCTTCGACGAGGCTGCCCGCCGCGACCTCCACCTCGCCCTGGCGAACCTGCCCCTCCGCTTCTTTCCGCCGGAAACCTTCCCCGGCCACTCCTCCGGCACAGTTACCTGCCTTCGTTCGGTCCTGATGAAGCCCGAGCATCTGGCTTGGCTCGACGCCATCTGGCAGCGCCTCGACGAGGCGACGGTAACGGCTTTGTCTATTCCCCGAGAACCGTTGTTCTGAGTGCAGCAAAGGAATCTGCTTTTCCTTCTCTCAAGGCATCCCCGTATTTTTTCTATCTCGCTGAAAAGAATCCCGGCTTTTCGAGAAACCCGCCGATAATCCCCTTGTCTTGCACAATCATGTAACGGACGGTTTGATACACTCACGCCAACGACCCTGCTCCTGCCTTATCGACCAAGGCAAGACAGGCAAACCCCGGTTGAACGCCTCCCGGTTTCTTATGAGGACTATCGCCGAATGAGTACACCCGAAGCTATCTCGTCCAAGGACTTCGACCTTACCCACCGCGACATCGCGTACTTTTCCATGGAGATCGCCCTCTCCCCGCAGCTTCCGACCTACTCCGGCGGGCTCGGCATGTTGGCGGGCGATACTCTGCGTTCCGCCGCCGACACCTCGTCGCCGGTGGTTGCGATCTCGCTGGTCTACCATCGCGGATACTTCCGCCAGCAGCTCTCCGACGTCGGCCAGCAGACCGAGACCGACGTCCCCTGGGCTCCCGACCGTCTTCCTGCCGGTCCCTCTGTCTCTATCCACATACAGGACCGCCAGATCCAGCTCCGCTCCTGGCGCTACGACGTCATCGGAACGACCGGCCACATCGTGCCGGTCTTCCTGCTCGACAGCGACGTCGAAGGCAACGACCCCTGGGACCGCAAGCTGACCGACCAGCTCTATGGCGGCGACAGCTACTACCGCCTCTGCCAGGAGGCCATCCTCGGCCTCAGCGGTATCGCGCTCCTTCAGGCGCTCGGCGTCAAACCCGAGGTCTATCACATGAACGAGGGCCACGCCTCGCTCCTGACCATCGGCCTGCTGGAGGAGCGCCTTCAGGGCCGCCCTCTCTCCGAGGCCACCGACGACGACCGCGCCGCCGTCCGCGAGAAGTGCGTCTTCACCACCCACACGCCTGTTCCCGCCGGTCACGACCAGTTCGGCCTGGACCAGATGAACCAGGTGCTTGGCTCCGACCGCTCCGTCGCCATCGAGGCTGCCGGAGGTATCCACAACGGCCTCCTGAACATGACCTACCTCGCCCTCGGCCTCTCCCGCTACGTCAACGGCGTGGCCATGCAGCACGGCAAAGTCTCGCAGTACATGTTCCCGGAGTACAAGGTACACGCCATCACCAACGGCATCCATGCCGCTACCTGGATGGCCCCCTCCTTTCAGGAGCTCTTCGACGCCGAAATCCCCGAGTGGCGCACCGATAACTTCTACTTCCGCTCCGTCTACGGGATTGATCCGGCTCGCATCTCCGCCTGTCATGTGAAGAACAAGCACCGCCTCTTCGCCTGGCTGGCCCGTCGCACCGGGCATTACTTCAACCCCTCGGTTCTCACCCTCGGATTTGCCCGCCGCGTGGCGACCTACAAGCGCGCCGGACTCCTGCTGCACGATCCCGAACGCCTCTGCGCTCTCGCGGAGAAGATCGGCGGCCTCCAGATTCTCTACGCCGGTAAGGCTCACCCTGCGGACAATGCCGGCAAGGCGCTCATCCGCGACGTCTACGCCGCCGCCGTCAAGCTGAACTCCGAATCTCTCAAGATTTACTACATCGAAAACTACGATTGGGAGCTTGGAGCCATGCTGACCCAGGGTGTCGATGTCTGGGTGAACACCCCCCGCCGCCCCTACGAGGCTTCGGGAACCTCCGGCATGAAGGCTGCGGTCAATGGAGTTCCTTCGCTCTCCGTCCTCGACGGCTGGTGGATCGAAGGCTGCGCCGAGAACACCACCGGCTGGGCCATCGAAAACGGTGAAAGCGAGGAGATTGAGGCCAACAGCCTCTATCACAAGCTCGAAAATTCGATTGCGCCGCTCTGGGCGAACCCGAACGCATGGGCTCGCATCCAGCAGCACTGCATCGGCATCAACGGAGCGTTCTTCAACACCCAGCGTATGCTCGGCCAGTACTTCGAGAACGCCTACTATCCCGCTGGCCCCAGCAAGTTTTCTCTTCTGCCCAGTGAGGAGGAGAGCCTTTCAGAAAGTGCTCTCTCGCAGGGAAACAAGTAACAAGCCAAACAGTAAAGGGGCCGCCGGTCATCGAACCGGCGGCCCCTTTACTGCGACTATTTCCTCAATCGCTCCCTTCAGAATTTGTCATTCCATAGCGAAGCGGAGAAGTCTGCTTTGTTTTGCAGGATGCCCATAGCCCTCCCTATTTAAGGTTAAGCGGTCATCCTGCGTGGAGATTTAGTCTCCCGACACAGCATGCGCCTCGCCAACCACGTGCTTCGGGCTGCGCGCAGGAACCATCCGCTGGAAGCGTCCCCGCAGCCGGTCGAAGAACAGGTAGACCACCGGGGTCGTGAACAGCGTCAGGCACTGCGAAACGATCAGTCCGCCGACGATGGTGATACCCAGAGGGCGGCGCAGCTCGCTTCCGGTTCCGGTTCCCAGCGCCAGCGGAAGTCCACCCAGCAGGGCGGCCATCGTGGTCATCATGATCGGGCGGAAGCGCAGCAGGCAGGCCTGGTAGATCGCCTCCACCGGGGGCTTGCCCTCCAGCCTCTCAGCGGCGAGAGCGAAGTCGATCATCATGATGGCGTTCTTCTTCACGATTCCGATCAGCAGGATAATGCCGATCATCGCAATCACGCTCAGCTCGACGTTGCACAGCAGCAGCGCGACGATGGCTCCCACACCCGCCGAGGGCAGGGTCGAAAGAATCGTCAGCGGGTGGATGAAGCTCTCATACAACATTCCCAGCACGATGTAAACCGCGACCAGCGCCATCAGGATCAGCATCGGCTCGCTCGAAAGCGAGTCCTGGAAGGCCTGCGCAGTTCCCTGGAAGCCTCCGTGGATCGTCGAGGGCATTCCGATGTTGACGCGAGTCTGTTCGATCGCCGCCGTCGCCTGGCTCAGCGAGACGCCGGGGCTCAGGTTGAAGCTCAGCGTCGCGGCAGGGGACTGCGACTGGTGGTTCACCGTCAGAGGAATCCGCTGCGCCTCGAAGTGCGTAATCGCCGAGAGCGGAACCATTGCTCCCGTCGAGCTCTTCACATAGATGTTCTTCAGCGAGTCGGGATTGCGCTGATACTCCTGCGCGACCTCCATCACGACGTGGTACTGGTTCAGCGGACGATAGGTCGTCGAAACCTGCCGCTGTCCGAAGGCGTCCGAGAGCGTAGCGTCGATCGTCAGCGGAGAAACGCCCAGCCGCGAAGCCGTATCGCGGTCGATTACGAGCTGAGCCCGAAGTCCCTGGTCCTGCTGATCGGTGGCAACGTCCTTCAACTCCGACAGCTTCATCATCGCGGCCATCAGCTTCGGCGACCACTCGTTCAGCTCCTTCAGATTGTCCGCCGTCAGCGAGTACTGGTACTGCGTCGCCGTGCCGCGCCCACCAATGCGAAGCTCCTGGTTCGATTGCAGGTAAAGCGTCGCTCCCGGCACGCCCGCGGTCTTGGGCCGCAGCCGGTTGATGATGACATCGGCGGTATCGCCCTTGGGCAGCCGCTCTTCATCCGGCCTCAGCGAGATAAACATGTTGCCGGAGTTCGATCCGCCGCCGCCCGGTCCGCCGCCACCGACGAACGACATCACGTTCAGCACGCCGGGGTCCTGCTGCACGATTGCGGCCAGCTGCTGAATCTTCGGCTTCATCAAGTCGAACGAGACGTCCTGCTGTCCGCGGATCATGCCTCCGATGCGTCCCGTGTCCTGCTGCGGGAAGAAGCCCTTGGGCACGAGGAGAAACAGGTAAACATTCAGCGCGAAGGTAAGAATCGTAATTGTGAAGACCAGCCCCTGGTGAGCGAGCACCCACTTCAGGCCGCGCTCATACTCGCCGGTCAGCCAGTCCAGCCCCTGCTCGCCCCAGCGATAGAAACGTCCATGCTTGCGCTTGTCGTGCGCTTCCAGAAACTTCGCGCTCAGCATCGGAGTCGTCGTCAGCGAAACCACCAGCGACACCATGATGGCCGCCGACAGCGTGACTGCGAACTCACGGAAGAGCCTTCCGACGATTCCACCCATCATCAGGATGGGGATAAAGACCGCGATCAGCGAGATGCTCATCGAGACGACCGTGAAGCCGATCTCCCGCGAGCCTTCCATCGCCGCCTCGAAGGGAGTTTTGCCGTCTTCCAGGTGGCGCGAGATGTTTTCGATCACGACGATGGCATCGTCCACGACGAAGCCCGTCGAGATCGTCAGCGCCATCAGGCTGAGGTTATCCAGCGTGTACCCCAGCATGTACATGATGCCGCAGGTTCCCAGCAGGCTCAGCGGAACCGAGACGCTCGGGATCAGCGTCGAACGCACCTCGCGCAGGAACAGGAAGACGACCAGGATCACCAGCAGCACCGAGAGAACCAGCGTGCGGGTCACGTCCTTGATCGACGCGCGGATCGTGGTGGTTCTGTCCATCGCGACGTCCATCTGAATCGCCGGTGGAATCGCCGCCTGCAGCGAAGGCAGCAGAGCCATGATGCGGTCGACCGTGTCGATCACGTTTGCGGTCGAGGTTTTGAAGACGATGACAAGAATTGCCGGTTTTCCGTTGAAGAAGCCGCCGGTGTGAATATCTTCGACGTCGTCTATGACCTGCGCGACGTCCTGAATGCGGACGATGCCGTGGGCCGCCGCCGCGGGGCTGGCGCTTGAAGTTGCTGTCGTCGTCGTTGCTGTCGTCGAAGAGGTCTGGCTCGCCACCGCGCTCTGGAGAGAGAGGGGAAGCCCACTGTCCGCAGCGGCCGAACTGACCGGGCCGCGGTCGGTTGCTACGACCAGCGGGGCATACGCCGCGGCTCCAAAGAGCTGATCGGTCGTGCTGATGCTCCAGCGCCTGGTGTCGTTCTGCAGATAGCCCTTCGGCTGGTTGACGTTAACCGTGCCGACGGCTGCGCGCAGAGCCTCAAGGCCGAGGCCGTAATTTGCAAGCTGCGTTGGGTTGGCTTCGAGACGGACCGCAGGCTTCGAGCTTCCTCCGCAGAAGGTCTGTCCCACACCCTCGACCTGCGCGATCTTCTGGGCAAGAATGCTGTCGCAGGCGTCGTACATCTGCGGCCTCGAAAGCGTGTCCGAGGTCAGCGCGATCATGAGGATCGGCGAATCCGAGGGGTTGATCTTGCGGTACGAAGGATTCTGCGGAAGGTTCGACGGAAGCTGGCTGCGCGCCGCATTGATGGCGGCCTGCACATCGCGCGCGGCTCCGTTGACGTCGCGGCTCAGGTCGAACTGCAGCACGATCGAGCCGTTGCCGAGCCCCGAGTTGGAGGTCATCTCGTTGACGCCCGCGATCCTCGCGAACTGCCGCTCCAGCGGCGTCACGATGGCCGAGGCCACCGTCTCCGGGTCAGCTCCCGGAAGTCCCGCTCCGATGGAGATCGTGGGGAACTCAACCTGCGGAAGGCTGGCGACCGGCAGCATCGTGTAGGCCACGATGCCAGCCAGAATAATGGCGACCGACAGCAACGAGGTCGCCACCGGGCGTTTGATGAATGGTGCGGAGAAGTGAACTCCCGCGGCCCGGGGCATCTTCTTCGCCCCGGCGCGGGCCTCCATCATGTCGCGATCTTCTCTGGGATTATCCATCAGTCCGCACTCACCGCATGTTCATGTTCGCGAAACTCCGCATCTGCCTTGGCCGTGTTGAAGTACTTCCTTCCAATGCGGTCGAAGAACAGGTAGACGACCGGGGTCGTGAACAGGGTCAAAATCTGCGAAACGATCAGACCGCCGACGATGGCAATACCCAGCGGACGGCGCAGCTCGCTTCCGGTTCCGGTTCCCAGCGCCAGCGGAACACCGCCGAGCAGGGCGGCCATCGTGGTCATCATGATCGGGCGGAAGCGCAGCAGGCAAGCCTGGTAAATCGCCTCCTCCGGCTCCATGCCATGTTCGCGCTCCGCCTCAAGGGCGAAGTCGATCATCATGATGGCGTTCTTCTTCACGATGCCGATCAGCAGGATGATGCCGATCAGCGCAATTACGCTCAGGTTCACGTGGAATATCAGCAGCGCGAGGATCGCTCCAACACCCGCCGAAGGCAGCGTCGAAAGAATCGTGATCGGGTGGATATAGCTCTCGTACAGCACGCCCAGCACGATGTATACGACGACCAGCGCCGCAAGAATCAGGATGGGCTCATTGCTCAGCGAGGCCACGAAGGCGCGCGCTGTGCCCTGGAACTCCGCGTTGACGCTCGGCGGCAGGTTCAGCTCGGCCTTGGCCTTGTTCACCGCCTCCACCGCGTCTCCGATGGACTTGCCCGGAGCCAGGTTGAACGAGATCGTCACGACAGGGAACTGGCCCTGGTGATTGATCGCGAGCGTCGCATTCCGCTCTTCGAAGTGCGTGATGGCCGACAGCGGAACCTGCGTCCCGTTCGAGCTCCTCACGTAGATATTGTTCAGCGCTGTGGGATCGAGCGAGTACTTCGGCGCGACCTCAAGAACGACGTGGTACTGGTTGAGCTGCGTGAACATCGTCGAAACCTGCCGCTGCGCGAAGGCATCGTCCAGCGTGTCGTCGATGTTCTGCGGCGTGATTCCCAGGCGCGACGCCGTGTCGCGGTCGATTACGAGATGCGCTTCCAGACCCTCAAGCTGCTGGTCGCTGGCCACATCCACCAGTGCGGGAAGCGTCTTCAGCTTCTCGATCATGCGCCGCGTCGCGGTCGCCAGCTCTTCGGCGTTCGCGTCTTCCAGCGTGTACTGGTACTGCGTGCGGCTCACGCGGTCTTCTACCGTCAGGTCCTGCAGCGGTTGCAGGAAGCACTGAATGCCCTCCACCTGGGCCAGCTTCGGCCCCAGCCTCTGGATGACCTCGGTGGCGGAGCTGGAACGCTGATCGAGATCGCGCAGGTTGATCTGGATACGTCCGCTGTTCAGCGTCGTGTTGGTGCCGTCGATCCCGATGAACGACGAGATGCTCTCGACATCCGGGTCTTCCAGGATCACGCGGGCAAGCTGCTGCTGCTTCGTGCTCATCGCCTGGAAGCTGATCGACTGCGGCGCTTCGGTGATGCCCAGCAGCACGCCTGTATCCTGCACCGGGAAGAAGCCCTTCGGCACGATGACATATAGGTACAGCGTCAGCAGGAAGGTGGCCAGCGTCACCAGCAGCGTCAGGGTCTGGTGACGGAGCACCCAGCGCACGCCGCCCCCGTACTTCGCGATGACGTACTCGAAGAACGCTTCGCTCTTGTGGTAGAACGCGCCCTTCTCGCTATCCGTCTTGTGCCGCAGCAGCTTAGCGCACATCATCGGGGTCAGGGTCAGCGAGACGAACGCCGAAACCAGAATGGTGACCGACAGTGTGACGGCGAACTCGCGGAACAGGCGACCGACAATATCGCCCATGAACAGCAGCGGAATCAGCACGGCGATCAGCGAGATGGTCAGCGACAGAATCGTGAAGCCGATCTGCTCCGAGCCCTTCAGCGCGGCCTCGAGCGGCGAATCGCCCATCTCGAGGTAGCGGTCGATGTTCTCGATCATGACGATGGCATCGTCCACGACGAAGCCGGTCGAGATGGTCAGGGCCATCAGGCTCAGGTTGTTGAGCGAGTAGCCCAACATGTACATCACCCCGAAGGTTCCGATGATCGACAGCGGAACCGCGACCGAGGGAATGATGGTGGCGGCGATGGATCGCAGGAAGAGGAAGATGACCATGACGACCAGCGCGATGGTCAGCACCAGCTCGAACTGGACGTCCTTCACCGAGGCGCGGATCGTGTTCGTGCGGTCCGTCAGAACCTCGAGATTCACTCCCGCGGGAAGGGTCGTCCGCAGCTGAGGCAGCAGCTTCTGCACCTCGTCGACGACACCGATGATGTTGGCGCCGGGCTGCCGCTGGATGTTGACGATGACCGCGGGCTTCAGCACTGCATCCCGAGCTTCAACATCCTTGCCGTCGGCGTCCTTGCCTGCGGGACGCGCCGTCGTTCCCATCCACGCGGCCTGGTAGAGATTCTCCGCGCTATCCACCGCATTGGCGACATCGGTCAGCCGTACCGGCGAACCGTTGCGATACGCGATGATGACGTTCGAGTAATCGACGCTCGAAAGCAGTTGGTCGTTCGCTCCGATGGTGTAAGCCTGTCGCGGGCCGTTCAGGTTGCCTTTGGCCTGATCGACGTTAGCCGTACCCAGAGCAGTCCGCAGGTCTTCGAGGCTCAGGCCGTAATTGGCCATCGCCATTGGGTTGGCCTGGATGCGGACCGCAGGCTTTTGTCCGCCGTTGATGGAGACCAGGCCCACGCCGGAGAGCTGCGAGATCTTCTGCGCCAGAACCGTATCGGCGAGGTCCTCGACCTTGATCAGGGGAAGGGTATCGCTTGAAAGCGCAAGGGTCAGGATCGGAGCATCCGCCGGGTTGACCTTGCTGTAGACCGGGGGATTTGGAAGGTCCTTCGGCAGATAGCTGAAGCCCGCGTTAATGGCGGCCTGCACGTCCTGCTGGGCGATGTCGATCGATTCCGACAGGTCGAACTGCAGCGTAATTACGCTGCCGCCGCCGGAGCTGGTCGAGGTCATCTGGGTCAGGCCTGGAATCTGTCCGAACTGGCGCTCGAGCGGTGCAGTAACGGACGAAGCCATCACCTCCGGGCTTGCTCCCGGATAGAACGTCATGACCTGAATCGTGGGGTAATCGACCTGGGGCAATGCTGAAACCGGAAGCTGCATGTATGCAACCCACCCGGCAAGCAAAATGGCCACCATCAGGAGCGAGGTGGCCACCGGCCTGAGAATAAATGGCCTTGACGGACTCATTGCTGCTGGCCTCCTGCCTGACCCTTCTGGCCGGCGCCCTGCGGTGCGTCATTTGTGGGGGTTGCGACTCCCGTATCGGCCCGGTTCGGGTTCACCGCCCTCGGGCCGTTCGGGTTGGCAGCCTGCCGCGGAATCACGCGGCTTCCATTCTTCAGCTTCTCCTGTCCGTCGACCACCACGGAATCTCCAGCATTGACGCCGCTGGTCAGAATCACCTGGTTGCCTTCGGTCAGATCGACCTTCACGGTCTGCGCGATTACATAGAAGTGGGGCTGGTTCTGTTGGTCGGAGCCATTTCCTCCCTTGTGTCCGGCTCCACCGCCCTTGCGGGACGAGCGCTGCGCCGCAAGCTCAGCCTCCAGCTCCGCCGGAGGATCGCCCGGCTTCACCTGGTACACATAATTGCCCTGCGTGCCCGAAAGAATCGCGGCGGTCGGAACGACGATCGCGTTCGGACGCTGCTGCAGCACCAGGCGGACGTTGACGAACTGGTTCGGGAACAGCGCGCCGTCCTTGTTGTCGAAGACGGCCTTGACCTTCACGGTTCCGGTCGTCGTATCGATCTGGTTATCGACGGTGAGCACGCTGCCGGTCGCAAGGTGGTTCGCGCCCGAGCGGTCATAGGCCTCGACCACCAGCTTTCTGCCCTGGCGAATCAGGTCGAGAACCTCCGGAAGGTGATCTTCCGGAAGGGTAAAGATGACGGCGATCGGTTCAAGCTGTGTCACCACCAGCAGGCCGTTGGTGTCGGAGGCATGAACGATGTTGCCGGGATCGACCTGGCGCAGACCGACGACGCCGTTGATCGGAGAGGTGATCTTCGTATAGTTCACGTTCACGCGAGCCGCCTGGATCGCAGCCTGGTCGGCCTGAATCGCGCCGCCCGACTGACCGGCTGCGGCCTCCTGGGTCTGGGCGCTCTCACGCGAGACGACGCCCGCCTGGAAGAGGGCGCTATAGCGGTTCGACTGGGCCTGATCGTTGACGTGCTGTGCCTGGTCGCGGGCCAACTGCCCCTGCGCCTGCGCCAGCGCCGCCTGGTACGGAGCCGGATCGATCTCGGCCAGCAGCTCGCCCTGGCGCACGCGCTGTCCTTCGCGCACGTTTACCCGGAGCAGCTGTCCGTCCACGCGCGACTTCACCGTAACGGTGTTGTAGGCGGTCACGGTTCCCAGAGCCGTCAGGTAGATCGGCATGGTCTTCTGCTGCACCTTCACAATCTGCACGGGGGTCGGGCGATCCAGGGCAGCCATCATCTTCTGTCCCTGTGTCTCCTGTTCTTCCGTGTTCTTGCGGATCTTCCACACGGCCGCACCTACGGCAAGGGCGATCACCAGCATGATGATCCACTTCCGGAAGCCGCCACCCTGCGGCTTCTCGGGCTCGGAAGAATTCGGTCTGGCGGCGTGCGGGGCCGATTTGGTCTCTTGTTCGCTGATTGGGGCTGATGACATTGGCGCGCTCACCGTGCTCTCAAGTAAAAGGAATGAATGTTCAGACTATTAAAGAATTATTCAAAACTAGGGACTACAGATGTAGAACACCCAGAATAATTAATAATGACGTAGAAGGAGAACCGAATGTTTCGCTGTGCGCCATCATTAAGAATGGACTCATTGCTTCTCCATCATTTCTGGCCGGTTATCGCTCCCTAAAGGAAGGAATCGATTTTGCTCGAATCTGGTTCTGTTGTCTCTCCCCAGACACAATCCGTACTGTGCGTCGATCTTGACGGCACGCTTGTAAAATCGGACACGCTGGTAGACTCCGCTCTTGCGCTGGCAAGATATCAACCCTCCATGCTGCTCAAGCTCCCCGGCTGGCTGCTGCAGGGTAAGGCTGCGCTCAAACGCCACATTACCTCCGCTGTCTCTTTAGACGTGCCTCACCTCCCTTACAACAGGGAATTGTTGCAGTATCTTGAACAGCAGCACGCTACCGGTCGTCCCATCTATCTCGCGACGGCGGCCGACTCCGCGCTGGCCAACCGGGTTGCCGAGCATCTTGGTCTTTTTACAGGGGTTCTCGCCTCCGATGGAGCCCTGAACCTCGCCGGGCACAACAAGCTCGCCGCCTTCCGCCAGGCCTTCGGCGAAAACTTCAGCTACATCGGCAATGCCACGCCCGACATCTCCCTCCTGCAAAACTGCCAGGAGCCAATGGTGGCCAACCCCACCTCCGGGCTGCGCTCGGCCATGCGCAAGGCAAAACTTACCCCGGTGCATGTCTTTACGGAGAAGGCCTCTCCGCTCAAGGCGTGGCTCAAGGCGATCCGGCTGCACCAGTGGGCCAAGAACGTCCTGCTCTTCCTTCCTATTCTGCTGGCTCATGCCCTTCGGCCCGGACCGATCATCGCCTCGCTGATGGCCTTTTTTTCCTTCGGCTTCTGCGCCTCGGCCACCTATATCGTCAACGATCTGCTGGACATCGAGGCCGACCGGCTGCATCCGCGCAAGCGCCGCCGTCCCTTCGCTGCGGGCGATCTCTCGGCTCTGTCGGGCATCGGAGTCATTGTTCTCTTCCTTGCCATCTCGCTGACCATCGCGCTCTCGCTCCAGCAGGTGCTCCTACGCGTGGACCCAAGGTTCGCGCAAACGAGGCCCTACCACTTCCTCCTCTGGCTGGGCATCTACACCGTCACGACGCTGGCCTACTCGCTGCGTCTCAAGCGCGCCGTTCTGGTGGATGTGATTGTTCTTTCAGGGCTTTACACCATCCGTATTCTGGCCGGCTCCGCTGCCACCGGGATCCAGGCCTCCGCCTGGCTGGGCAGCTTCAGCATCTTCTTTTTCCTCTCGCTGGCCTTCGTCAAGCGCTTCGCCGAGCTTGAGAACCTGCGCGAGCGTGGCGGAGCAGTCGCCAAGGGCCGCGGCTACCACATCAGCGACATCGAGCAGCTTCGCAGCTTCGGCTCGGCCTCGGGATACGTCTCGGCCGCCGTGCTTTCGCTCTACATCTCCAACCTCAGCGCGGCCCAGCTTTACTCCCATACCAACCGCCTGTGGCTGATGATCCCCGTGCTTCTGCTCTGGATCAGCCGTCTCTGGCTGCTGGCCTCGCGCGGCGAGCTGAACGAGGACCCGGTCGTCTACGCCATCACCGACAAGAGCAGCCTCCTTCTCGGGGCTATCGTCGTGATCGTCGTGCTGTCCGCCCTTTAGGCCTTCGCTGCGAATTGAGGGCTTCGCTACGAAACGGAAGCCCGTCATTTATCCTTAAGTCTCAAGAATCATGACCGACACGATCCCTCAGCTCAACGGCTACGACCAGACCTCCCTCGACGCTGCCTTCGCCACCCTCTCCGAAGAGGTGCGCTCGCAGGCCGCCTTCCTGACGAACCCCGAGGCGCAGGAGAGCTTCCGCCTGCACTGGCTGGGCCGCAAGCAGGGCCGTCTGAAGCTGATCTCGGATGCATGGCTCAAGTCCGCTCCTGCCGAAGCCCGCAAGCCGCTCGGCATGAGCTTCAACCAGCTCAAGCAGCAGATCGAGCAGGTTCTCGAAGCCCCCGCCGCTTCGGCCTCGACCGCCACGGTGCAGGGGATCGACATCTCTCTCCCGAGCACGGTTCGCCGCCCCGGTATCCCGCACCCTCTGCTTTCGACGATGCACGAGGTCGTGCGCGTCTTCCACCAGCTCGGATACTCCACTAACCTCGGGCCGCAGGTCGAAAGCGACTTCTACAACTTCGAGGCGCTCAACTTTCCTCCGAACCACCCCGCCCGCGACACCCAGGACACCCTCCAGATCGCCGGGCAGCAGGTTCGCCCCTCGCGCGACCGCCTGTTGATGCGCACCCACACCTCGCCGGTGCAGATCCGCACCATGATCGCGCAGGCTCCTCCCGTGCGCATCGTCATCCCCGGCAAGGTCCACCGCAACGACGCGGCAGACGCCACGCACTCGCCCATCTTTCACCAGATCGAGGGTCTCTGCGTCGACACCAACATCACCTTCTCGGACCTCAAGGGAACACTCGACCACGCCATGAAGGCACTCTTCGGCTCCGCGGTGAAGACGCGCTTCTTCCCCAGCTTTTTCCCTTTCACGGAACCTTCGGCCGACGTACAGATCAGCTGTATCTTCTGCGGAGGCACCGGCTGCCGCAAGTGCAAGCACTCCGGCTGGATCGAGCTTCTGGGCTGCGGCATGGTCGACCCCGCCGTCTTCGCCTCCGTCACCGAGGAGCGCCGCAAGGTCAATCCCGATGACGACGCCTACGACCCGAGCCGCATCTCCGGATTCGCCTTCGGCATGGGCGTCGAGCGCATCGCCATGATGCTGCACGGAGTCTCCGACATCGGACACTTCTACTCCGGCGATATGCGTTTCCTCGAACAGTTTGCCTAGGCGCGGGGGCGCGGGGGCGGAGCCGCCCCTTCCCAACGGGATTCCGGTTCGGTCGCAGAAAAATGTCCTGTTACAAGAACAGGAAAGCGAATCATTTTGCGATTCGTTCGGTATTCTGTCTGCATAGCTTGATCCGGGGGAGACAGCGATTCAGAGAATTCCGCAACTGACCGGTATACGTGGTTTAGCGATCCTCATGGTGTTCATTCACCATGCCATTCACGCCAAACTTTTATGGATGGGAGTGGATCTCTTCTTCATCCTCTCCGGCTTCCTGATCACGAACGTCCTTTTGAAGGCGAAGCAGCAGGACCTCAAATCCTATTTCAGAAATTTTTATGCCCGGCGCTTTCGCCGTCTGCTGGTGCCTTACGCGATTCTGCTCCTCATGGTCAGTCTGCTCGTAGGCGTCTCGTGGGCAAGGCACTGGTACCTCTATCTCTTTCTGACCAACCTGCTCGCTGTGCTCCACATCCCGGTGCCAGCGGCCTTTGGCCCGCTCTGGTCGCTCTCCGTCGAGGAGCAGTTCTACATGGTATGGCCGTTCGTGGTCTACTTCCTCGACGAACAGAAGTTATGGTGGGCCGCATCGTCCCTGGTGGTCATCGCGCCGCTCCTGCGAGGGGTCTTTCACCGGCCGACCCCCTGGGCGGTGTACATGCTGACGCCGTTTCGCATGGACCTTCTGGCGGTGGGAGCCCTGCTGTGCCTGACCTATCGCAACTTCCCAAAGTGGCTGGAAGAGAAGGGGTTACAGGTTGGAGTCCTCTGTGGTTCGATGGGGCTGGTGGGGCTGCTTCTCCTGTCGCGGTTCGGAATCTCGACCTACGGAAACACCCGGTTTGGCAATGTCACGGTCTTTGAGTGCTCCCTGCTTTGCACCCTGGGGCTGATGCTCTGGGCGTTGAGCGGCAGGTTCGTGAAGGTCCTCTGTTGGAAGCCGCTGATGTACATCGGTCAGATCAGCTACACCTTTTACCTGATCCACGTCGGAGTCCTGACGTTTCTCGGGCAGTACCTTTCGGAGTATGCGACGGCGGTGATCACCTTCCTCGCCTGCGTCGGTTATGCCTCCCTGTCCTGGATCATGATCGAAGAGCCGCTTCTGAAGGGCGGAGACCATGGCGGACAGAAAGCCGCGCCGGTCTCCTCTACCGCAGCATCTTTTGCTACAGTCTCCAGATCCTGAGGGTGTACGCGGATAAGGCCCATGCGCGGGCTGTCGATCGTCCAGCAGTTTCATCGAAGCCCTTCTGTCAGGGAAGGGCCGAAGCTGGAACGTCTAAAGCTAGAAGGTTTTGGGCTTCGGCGTAAAGAACCCAAAAAGAATATGGATGACCGCAATCGCCAGCGCGCCCAGGAACGCTGCCTTGAATCCCGTCACGGCAAATCCTGGAACGAACTTGCTGGAAAACAACAGCACGATGGCGTTGACCACCAGGAAGAACAGCCCGAAGGTCAGGATTCCCAGCGGCAGAGTGATGAACTTCAGCAGCAGCCCCAGCGTCGCGTTCAGCAGGCCGATCACGATGACGGCGATCAAGGCCGAAACGAAGCTCGAAACCACAAACCCCTCGACGAAATGCGAAACCACCAGCAGAGCCACCGCGTTCAGAATCCAATGTAATAACCAGCGCATGTAAGTCCTTTCCCTTCCTCTGTTTCGCTGGAAGAGCGGTCGAGCCGCCTCCGCCCACGAGGATACCCGACTCCGGCGCGATTCACCATCCGAAACTTCAGAAAGGAAAGAGATTACTTCGCCAGGTGATGTTCATAGCTGATCACGCGGGTGATCTTCCATGCCCCATCCTTGTACTGCCAAAGCTGGATGAACTTTCCCTCCCCGACGACGCCATGATCCTGCTGCCACGGATGCGTGAAGCGATGCGTCCCCATCTCCACCGCGCCATAGCCTTTCATGTAATGGGCTTCGAGAGTCTCGGGAACCAGTACTCTCTGCGTCTTTCCGCAGATATTGTTCTTGATGCTCTCCGTGAGGGCTTTATTCCCCAGGGTCACTCCGCCCTGATCGTGATAAAACTCCACATCGCTGGTAAAGAAGGAGCTGAACTTCTCGAGATCGCATTTGTTGTAGGCGTCGAAGACCTGCGTATCCAGCATCGCGATCACGCGGTTCAGCTCTTCCTGGTTCTTGATGCTGTCGAGCGAAGGGATTGCCTGCGCACGCGCTCCCGCAGGCGTCAGGGACGCAATGCAGCACAGTAAAAAACCGAGTTTCTTCATCGAAAATCACCTCTTCCAACGGGATTATGAGTCTTCCATACGTTGGGAAGAGAACAATGGTTCACCTTAAACCTGTCATTTATCTCGGGATTGTTAGACTAGAAGAGTTCACCCATGAAGATCCTCACACGCTGGCTGCGCCACTACCTTCCCACGCTCACCGTCACCGACCGGCAGCTTGCCGACGACCTCACCCTCCGCGGCATCGCCGTCGAGGGCGTACACCCCCTGGAAGAAGGCAACAGCCATCTGTTTGAGATGGACATTACCACCAACCGCGTCGACGCCATGAACCACTACGGCATCGCCCGCGAGGCCGCGACCATCTACGGCCTGCCGCTGGAGCGGCTGCATCCGAAGCTCCCCATCGGCACCCTCGTCGATCAGCCCTTCCCGGTCCGCATCGACGCGTCCGCCCGCGGGCTCTGCGGCCGTTTCACCGCGCAGGTCCTCCGCAACGCGACCATCGCGCCCTCGACCGGCCTCGTCGCCGACCTCTTCACCCTCCTCGGCCAGAAACAGATCTCGAACGCGGTCGATGCCTCGAACTTCACCCTTCTCGGCATGGGCCACCCCACCCACGCCTTCGACCTCGACAAGATCGAGGGAGGCATCGTCGTCCGCCTCGCCCACAAGGGAGAGAAGCTGCGCCTGCTTGACGGCACCGAGCGCACCCTTGAAGCCGACGACCTTGTGGTCGCCGATGAAAAGAAGGCCCTCGGCCTCGCCGGAGTCATGGGCGGCTGGGACTCCATGATTACGCCTGAGACGAAGAACATCCTCGTCGAAGCCGCGTGGTTCGACCCCGCGACCGTGCGCCGCAGCTCGCGCCGCCACCTCCTCCACACCGACGCCAGCCACCGCTTCGAGCGCGGAGCCGACTTCAATGCTGCTCCCCTCGCCAATGCCCTCGTTACCGAACTCATCCTCCAGAGCGGCGGCACCCTCGAAGGCGAGCTGATCGACATCATCGCCCCCGAGGTCGCCTCCCGCACCGCCGATCGCCCCTCCATCGAGGTCTCCGTCCGCGAGGTGCAGCGCCACCTGGGCACGACCCTCGCCCCCGAGGGCATCACCAGCGAGATCGTCTCCCGCTTCCTCACCTCCCTCGGTTGCGAGCTGGTGCTCCACGGCCCCGAGTTGTACTCGGTGAAGCTGCCTTCGTGGCGTCTCGACCTCGAGCGCGAGATCGACCTCGTCGAAGAGATCGCCCGCGTCTACGGCTACAACGGCTTCGCCAACACGCTTCCCACGGCCCTGCCCGTCACGGACTCCCCTGCGGCCCCCGCCGAGCGCGCCATCCGCCAGCGGCTGCTCGCGCTTGGCTTCAGCGAGGCAGTCTCCAGCACCTTCGGGGGCCAGCGCGACTCCGACCTCTTCTACACCCCCGCCGACGCGGCGAAGAAGACCGTCGCGATGGAGAACCCCCTCTCCGAGGAGGCCTCCCTCCTTCGCCCGTCGCTCGTGCCCGGCATGTTGACGATGCTCAGCCACAACCTCAACCGTGACGTCCGCGAGGCCCGCCTCTTCGAGCAGGGCGAGGTCTTCACCGGAACCTCCGCGCCAGACGCTGCATACATCGCCGAGGTCCACGAGACCTCGCAGCTTTCCCTCGGCCTCACTACGGCCACACCCGCGGAGAGCCGCCTCTATCCCGCGACCGACGCTTCCATCTTCGAGCTGAAGGGTGTCCTCGAGTCCCTCGCCTCGCTCTTCACGCTCCCCGGAGGCCCCGCGGCCCTCAGCTTCACCACCGCAGGCACACCCGCATGGCTCGAGCCCGGTCGCTCCGCCGTCGCCCTGCTTGACGGCCAGCCCCTCGCCAGCTTCGGCGAACTCGCCGCCTCCGAGCGCGAATCCCGCAAGCTACGCCAGCCCGTCTACCTCGCGCAGATCGACCTCACCCAGCTTTACGCTCTTCCGCTGCGCCGAACCACCTCACGCGAGCTCTCCCGCTTCCAGGCCGTCGAGCGCGACTTCTCCTTCGTCCTGCCCGACGCGGTCGAGTGGCACACCATCGCCTCCGCGGTCGATGCTCTCGCCATCCCGGAGCTGCAAAGCCGCCGCCCCATCGAGATCTGGCGCGATGCGAAGAAGCACCCCGGCGTCTACTCTCTGCTGCTGCGCACGGTCTTCCAGTCGAACGACCGCACGATGCGCGACGAGGAGCTTGCCGACTGGTCGAAGCGCATCATCGACGCTCTTACCGCTCTCGGTGGAACGCTTCGCGCCTGAGTTTTTCGCACAGCTTTTCCACACGCGGAAATTCCCCGCACCCATCTGGATTCCCCTGTGCAAAATCCACCTTGCGGGCATCTATACTTTTCACCAGAGAGTCCCAGAGGAGTAGATGTCCATGAGCACAGCAACGGTCAGTGTCGACGAGTTCCAGGCCCTCGAACAGAAGGTGCTTCGCGCCGTCGAGATCATCAAGCAGGAGCGCGAGGCCCGCGCCAAGGCCGAAGCCGAGATTACCAGCCTCCGCGAGCAGCTTGAGTTCCAGTCCCTGCTTGCCAACGAGGCTCAGTCCGCGGTCAACACCCTGACCAAGGACCGCGAAGGTGTCCGCCAGCGCGTCGAGAAGATGCTGCAGCAGATGGACGAGCTGGTCTAACGCTTCGGAATTAAGGAGACCTGATGGATCAAAACGCCACCCAGACCGCTACCCCCTCTCAGCCGGAAGCCCCGGCAGAGAGCAAGGCCGTCGCCGTCGAGATCTACGATCAGGTCTACCATCTTCGCGGCACCGACCCGGCCCACATCGAGCAGCTGGCGCGAGTCGTCGATGCCAAGATGCGCGCCGTCTCCGCGATGGGCAACACGGTGGATTCGCTCCGCGTCGCCGTGCTCGCCGCGCTCAACATCTCCGACGAGCTTGAGGCGCTTCGTGAGCGCTACGAGGCCCTTGCCGGAAGCCTCTCGCTTTCGCAGGTCACGCTCCGCTCCCGCGCCGGTTCGCTCGCCGGAATGCTGGACGAGATTCTCGAAGACCGCAAGGCCGGCTGAAGTCTTTCACTTGATCTTTCAATAGCTTCTGTGGATGATGGCGCTATCGTCTTTCATCGGGAGCTTCCCCATGCGCGGTTCGTTCCTTCCGTCCTTGATTCTTTCGTCTGTGCTGCTCTCAGCGTCTTTTCTTTTCGGGCAGACCCCGGCCACCTACAAAAACGATCCGAAGTATCAGGCCGCAATCGCCGAGGGCAACCGGCTGACGCAGCAGCAGAATTTTTTCTTCGCTCTTGACGCCTATAAAAAAGCCAACAAAATCGCGGGTGGAAGCGATCTCTATTCCATCAACAAGATCTACAAGCTCCAGATGAATATCCGCGATTACAAAGGAGCCTTGCAGACGTCCTCTTCGCAGATGGCGCTTGCGACAAGTCCTTCGGAGCGCTCTGCCGTGGAGGCAAATCGTGGCATGACGCTGTATTTTCAGGCGGGAGACAAGGGAAAGCCTGACCTGCTCAAGGCGGCGGACGAGGCCTTCAAGGCGGCTCTTGCGGACAACCCGAAAAATGCGGCTGCTCACTTTTACGACGGCAAGACCCTCGCTCGTCTCAACCAGATGGACGCTGCGCGGGAACAGTTCAGCACCTGTGTCAGCTGCCTCTCTCCGAAGGACCCGAGCTATGTGCGCGCGCAGCACTTTGCCGCCAATCCTGCTCTCTCGCTCGCCCAGATGGCCCCTTCCTTTGAAGTCACCGCGCTCGACGGCTCTCGTTTCAACCTCGATGAGATGGGCGGACGTATCGTCCTGATCGACTTCTGGGCCACCTGGTGCGGCCCCTGCATGCGCGAGCTTCCTCACCTGAAGAAGATCGCGCAGGAGTTCGCCAACGAACCCCTCGTGATCGTCAGCGTCTCGTGGGACTCGGACGAGGCCAAGTGGAAGGACTTCGTCGCGAAGAACGGCATGAACTGGGTGCAATATCGCGATGCGGACCACTCGCTTTCCAGAGAGTTCGGGATCGTTTCGATTCCTCACTATTTCACCATCGACACCGACGGCGTCCTGACGGCGGAGATGCTAGGAAGCGGCTCGAACGTGGAAGGCAAGCTGAAAAAGCTCATCGCCAGGGCGAAGGCTCAGCGCGAAAGTACGGTCGCTACGGCGTCGGCTGGAAACTAGGGTCTGAAATAGAATTAGGCCACCATGTACATCCCGAGGGACAACGAGGAGACCCGCATCGAGGTGCTCGACCGCCTCATGCAGTCGCGCCCTCTGGCTGCGCTGGTCACCCTGGGCGACTCCGGACTCTTTGCCACGCATCTCCCGCTGGTGCTCCACCGCGAAGCTGACGGAGAGGCCATCCTGCGCGGCCACCTCTCGCGGGCCAACCGCCAGTGGCGCGACTTCTCGCCCAGCGTGCAGGCGCTGGCCATCTTCTCCGGCCCGGAGCACTACATCAGTCCCTCCTGGTATCCCGAGAAGGCCGAGAACGGCAAGGTCGTCCCGACGTGGAACTACGCGGTGGTCCACGCCTACGGCCCTCTCCGCATCATCGACGACCCCGCGTGGCTGCTGGCGCACCTCCACACCCTCACCGACACGCACGAGGCGGCAATGCCCGAACCGTGGAGCGTAGCCGACGCCCCCGCCGACTACATCGCCGCGCTTGCGAAGGGCATCGTCGGGATTGAGCTGAAGGTCGAGCGTCTGGAAGGGAAGTGGAAGGTTAGCCAGAACAAATCCGAGAGCACCCGCGCCTCGATCGAGCAGGGGCTCGAAGCCCTCGACACCGAAGCGAGTCTCGCCATGCGCGACCTCGTCGAAGGCAAGCGATCCTGAAATCGAAGGACAGCCTTCCTTAAACGGACTGGAAAACAGCGGCCACCGCACATCTTACGCCTGCGCGTCAACTTGCAAAGCCAGCGTCCCACAGGTAGCATCCACTCAAGAGACCGGCCTGCAAAGCAGGTGCGCGATCCACGCTGGTTGAACCAACATTCATTGAACAGGGGCCTGGCTCGTATACATGGTTCGGTGTGCAAAGTCCGCCAGTCCGGAATGCCTAAAGAACCACGGCAGGGTCCCGCCGTCTTAGGACGGGTTCACCAGCGCATCTGCGCACGGCCCCGCGGGTCGGTTTTCTTTCATACTTCAGTGTTTTGCCTGTGCATCCCAGTCTCCTTCACCTCGGCTTCCTGACCATCCCGACCTTCGGACTTCTCACAGCCGTCGGGCTGATGCTTGCGCTCGCCCTCAGCCTGCGCACCGCCACGCTGACGGGCCTGAATTCCGACCGCCTCTGGAACGCAGGACTCTTTGCCGTCCTTGCCGCCTTTGTTCTCTCGCGGGTGCTCCTGGTCGTGACCAACCTGCACAGCTTCTTCACCTACCCCATTCTTCTGTTGATGGTTCCGTCGCTCACGCCGCTCGGGCTTCTGCTCACGGTGATCGCAACTGCGATCTACCTGCGCCTGCGCGATCTGCCGCTGTTGCCCACGCTCGACGCCTGGGCCCCATGCGCGACGCTCGCCTGGGCCTTCCTCGCCCTGGGACACTTCGCCGAGGGCAGCGACCCCGGCCTTCCCAGCACCCTCCCGTGGGCTGTCTCGCGCCAACACCCAGTCGCAATCTATGCAGCCATCGTCGCAGCCGTCTTTACAGTGGTCCTGTATACCCACCTTCTGCGCCGCCGCAAAGCAGGCGACACCGCCGCGCTCGGATTCGCCCTCGTCGGCCTGGCCCAGTTCCTCCTGAGCTTCCTGCGCGAGCCTGCGGGCTACGACAGCAAACTCGGAAACCTGCTCGACCCCCTCCAGTGGCTCGCGCTCGGTATGATCGTCCTTGCCGGAGTTCTCTGGCAGCAACCTCGAAGGGTGGCCGCCCATGCCGTCTAAAAACATGCTTCCCAAGGGCCAGCGCCGCCGCACGGTGAAGCCCGAGTATCGCGCCACCCGCGGCGTCGAGCCGTCCGGGCCTCCCGTCATTCCGGTCCTCGAGATCGAGGACGACGCCGAAGACAACATCCACGCCTTCACCGCCGCGCCCGAGTCCACAGGCATGCGGCTCGACCAGTACCTCGCGCAGGCGATCCCCGACATCAGCCGCGCCCGCGTCCAGATGCTCATCGAGAACGGGCAGGTGCGCGTCGGCGGCCAGTCTGCCAAGGCGAAGCTGAAGCTGCAGGGCGGCGAGGCCATCGAGATCGAAGGCACGCCGCAGCCTCCTCCACTGCATGCCTTCGCCGAGGAGATTCCGCTCAACATCCTCTACGAGGACGAGAACCTCGCCGTGATCGACAAGGCCGCCGGAATGATGGTCCACGCAGGCTCCGGCGCGACCGACGACGAGCGCAACCACGGCACGCTGGTCAACGCGCTGCTGCACCACTTCAACAAGCTCTCGAACGTCGGCGGCGAGCTTCGCCCCGGCATCGTGCACCGGCTCGACAAGCAGACCAGCGGCATCATCCTGGTCGCGAAGGACGACAGCACGCACCGCAAGCTGAGCGAGATGTTCGCCAACCGCGACCTCGAGAAGACCTATCTCGCGCTGGTCCACGGCAGGCTCGCGCGCGAGAACATCACGGTCAATCTTCCCATCGGTCGCGACCTCGTCCGGCGCACGCGCATGACCACGCGCCGCCCCATCGAGAGCGAAGGAGTTCGCAACGCCGTCTCGCACGTCAAGGTGCTGGAGAGGATTCACTCGCCCCGTTACGGCGACTTCACCTTCGTCGAGGTCGAGATCGAGACAGGCCGCACGCATCAGATTCGCGTGCATCTTCAGGCACTTGGGCATCCCGTCGTAGGGGATACGCTCTACGGAGCGCCGCACCATATCGGCCAGCCTCCACATACCCTCTCGCTCGACCGGAACTTCCTTCACGCGACGAAGCTGGTCTTCGAGCATCCCCGCACGCGCAAGGAAATGACGATGGAAGCCCCTCTTCCCAAAGATCTTAGTGAGCTTCTGGATGCGATTCATGCCGATTAGCGGTCGGCTTTGAGTAAAATGTTCGGAGTGACTGTACCGACCCTAATGAACCGTACCTTTCGGAGTCTCACCCTTCTCTCCCTCGCAGCTGCCTCGTTTTTTGCAGCGCCCCTGCTTGCGCAGACACCCACTCCCGCGGTTCCGGCCCCGGCGCCTGCGGCGGCAGCACCCCAGGCTCCCGCAACTCCTCCGGCTCCTGCGGTCCAGCAGCAGCCGACCGCACCCCAGGCTCCTGCGAACGATGACGTCGCGACCATTAAGGTACAGGTCAACGAGGTCAACCTCATCTTCACGGTCACGGACAAGAAGGGCCGCTTCATCACCGGCCTGCAGCGCGAAAACTTCGGTCTGCTCGACGATGGACGCCCTCCGGTCGCGGTGCTTCGCTTCACGCAACAGACGAACCTTCCGCTGCGTGTCGGCATCATGCTCGATACGTCCAGCTCCATCCGTCAGCGCTTCCAGTTTGAGCAGGACTCCGCCGTCGAGTTCCTCCTCCAGATTCTGCACCGCAACGACCGCGCCTTCGTGATGGGCTTCGATATTGAAACCGACATGGCGCAGGGCTTCACCAACAACATCGACCTGCTCAACCAGGGCATCCGTAAGCTGCGCCCCGGCGGCGGTACGGCGTTTTACGATGCGCTTTACAAGACCTGCCGCGACCAGATGCTTACGATGCAGGAAGATGGAGCCGTTCGCCGCGCCCTCATCGTCGTCTCCGACGGTGACGACAACTACAGCCGCGCCCAGCAGTCCGACGCTATCAAGATGTGCCAGCGTGCAGAGACGATCGTCTACACCATCAGCACGAACGTCAGCCCCAGCAAGGACAAAGGCGACGACATCCTGAAGACGATCTCCGAGGCGACCGGCGGCATGGCCTTCTTCCCGGTCAAGATCGAGGACGTGGCTATCGGCTTCCGCAACATTCAGGAAGAGCTTCGCAGCCAGTACTCGCTGGTCTATCGCCCGGCGGACTTCAAACAGGACGGCTCGTTCCGGACGATTTACCTGCAGGCTCTCGACCCTCGTTACAAGGTGCGAGCCAGCAAGGGATACTTCGCTCCCCGCCCCAAATAGTCAGAGCTGATCGCGGTACTTTTCGATGGCCAGCAGCACAAGCTGCGAACGTGTTCGCACGCCTGTCTTTGAGAAGAGCTGCTGTAGCGTTGCCTTGACCGCGCTCTCGGAGATATTCAGGTTCGCAGCGATCTGCTTGTTCGCCAGCCCCTGCAACAGGTAGCGCAGCGTCGTGCGCTCGCGCTCGGTGAAGCGGGTGGACTCCTGAGGCTGCGCGGCGGCCACGACCGCCTGAAGGTACTGCTGGTCGATGAGGACGCGTCCCTGCGCGACCTCGAGGATCGCTCTCTGCAACTGCTCCGGCGACTCCTGCTTGTGAAAGATGCCCGAGATGCCGCCCTTGATGAGGGCCAGCGCGTCTTTGTCGGGAAGCCCTGCGGTGACGATCAGAATCTTTCCGGAGAACCCTGCGGAGCGCAGCGGTTCGAGCAGCGTGAGAGCGTTCTGTCCGCCAAGGTCGTAGTCCAGAACCAACACATCGACCGGAACTTTTTGCAGCGCATCCAACGCCTGTTTAGGGTCGCCGCTGTGGCCTGCAATGACGAAGCGCCCGTCCGATTCCAGCAGGCGTCGCAGACCCTCGCGAAACAGTGTGTGGTCGTCGAGCAGGTAGATGCGAATGGCGTTCGTGGTGGCGTTTGTTGCGCTGATAGTCGCGTTCATGAAGGGCTTTTACCGCTCCTCTGCAGTATCGGCAGGCTGGTCTTCATTATGCTCGGCCAGCAGGGTGATGACGAAGCAGCAGCCTGCGTTGGCGGGCTGGTAACGTAGCTCGCCGCCGAAGCTTTCGATCAGCGCTCGCGAGACATAAAGACCGAGGCCGGAGCCATCGGAGCCAGGACGGAAGGGCTGGAAGAGCTGCTCGGTCGTCTTCAGCCCCGGCCCGGTATCGGAGACGCGAAGCAGCACGCGGCCCTCATGCAGAACCGTGTCGATGCTGAACCGTTGCCGCGGAGACTCCTGCACGGCGCGTAGCGAGTTCTGCGAGAGGTTGAGCAGCGTCTGGATGAGGCCCTGCCGGTTGGCGCGGACGGCGGGAATATTGTCGGGCACGCGCCAGTCGAACTCTCCTCCGATATCGTCCCAATCCTGCCCGATGATGACGCGCATCTCCTCGGCAAGCTCCTGCAGGCGAACCGGCGAAAGCTGGATGCGCGCCTTCTTGCTCAGGTCGACGGAGGCGAGATCGCGCAGGCCGGAGGCGAGGTTTTTGAGCGCGACGAAGTCCGGGTGGCCCGCAATGTCGGTGCTGCGTTCCATGTTCGAGGCGACGACGAAGATGGCAGAACACAGGTTCCGGATCTCGTGCGAGACGGCGCTGGCGAGAATGCGGTCGTGGCTTGCGATCTGCTCGAACTGAGCGTGCTCGCGCTCGCGCACCTCGTTCGACATATCGACGATGATCGCTGCGAGATGACGCGCCTCTCCTTCGCCGTAGATGGAAAACCACGTCGTCGTCGGAATCTGCATACCATCGCCGCGACGCGCCCATGCGTTTGCGGAGGTGCTGATATCACCCAGGCCAGGGGGGAGCTGCAGAGCATCGTGAAACAGGGGCATGAAGTGGCGGATCGAGTGCCCGGTCAGCATCTCAGCCGGTTGCAGCATGTTTTCCGCAGCGCGGTTGGCGGCGAGGATGACGCCGTCGCTATCGACGGTGAGGATGGCGGCAGGGCTGCTTTCGGCCAGCAGGCGAAGCTGCTCCTGCGCGCGGCGGCGCATACGTTGTTCATAACGCAGGCGCGAGTAGTGCTTCAGCACGACGCGCCTCAGATCGGCGATCTGGTAGATCCACAGGCCGCAGCCAGCGTAGGCGACGGTCGCCATGCAGAAGCGCAGGATGTGTTCAATCTGCGTCTCGTCAGCGGTGAACAGGCCGCGCATATAGGCGCAGAAAGCGGCGGCGACGACGATCTGCCAGCGCGAGAGCACGGTCGCGGCGATCATGACCGGGAAGATGTAAAGAATCCCAAGCGAGAAATCGAAGTTGAAGTGCCATTCCAGCAGCACGAGGATCGCGACCAGTACAAGGGCGGTCAGAAGAATCTGGCCTCGCGTCCCGGCAGCGACCCGCATGTGAATAAATCGTTTGTAGAAGCTATTCACTCTTTCCATTAGACGCGATTAGGCGAAAGAGTGGTTCGGGAATAGCCGAAAGATAGTCTCGACGCATCTTCCGGGGGCTCTCAAAGAGCGGCTGGAAGATAGGATTCATGCGCTCTCCGGGCACAGTCTAATCCGTGTATCAGGAGTGGTTGCATGATTGTTCGAGACCGATTGCCGTTGAAGCGTATCTGGCCGCAGGCGTGGAAGCGTCTGCTGGTGCTTCTGGTTTTCGATTGCACGGTTGCGGTGGTGTATTCGGTTCTGGACCACCGCTGGATTTCACTGAATGGCCTGCCGGTGGCTCCGCTGGCCTCTGCCCTGACGATCTTTCTCGCCTTTCGCACCAACGCCGCCTACGGGCGCTGGTGGGAGGCGCGCCAGCTCTGGGGACAGCTCGTGAACACCTCGCGCGCTCTGGCAAAGCAGTTTCTGACGATGCTCGACGACGAGGACGAAGACCCGGGCCGCGTCCCGCTCCGAAACTCGCTCGTGTTGCACCAGATCACCTTCGCGCACGCTCTGCGCTGCCATCTGCGGAAGCAGGCGGCTCTGCCCGAGATAAGGACGCTTCTGGGAGAAGAGGCTACGGAGGAGCTGAGCGCGTGCAAAAATCTTCCTGCGGCCATCGTGCTGCGCATGGGAAGCCTTCTGCGTCAGGCGCGCAACGAGGGCATGATCGACAGCTACCGCTGGACGGCCATCGACGAAAACCTCACCATGCTGACCAATATCCAGGGAGCCTGCGAGCGCATCAAGAACACGCCGCTGCCGCGCCAGTTCGACTACCTGCCGAGCATTCTGCTCGACGCCTTCTGCTGGCTGCTGCCCCTGGGAATCGTCGAAGACCTTGGGCTGATGACGCCGATTGCGAGTGTGCTGGTCAGCTTCACCTTCATCGCGGCCGACCTGATGAGCCGCGAGATCTCCAACCCGTTCGACAACACCATTCACGACACCCCGATGACCGCGCTCTCGCGCACGATCGAGCTGAACCTGCGCGAACAGATGGAAGAGATCGACCGCGAGCGCGGATGGAACTACAAGCAGCGCAGACCGCGAGCCATCACCGAGGTGCTGCCGGTGGATGGATTCGTTTTCTAAGGATTCGCAAAGGAAGGACGCCATGCTGCAAAGGGCAACTGAAATCGTATTCGCAACCAACTTCTCCGACTCAAGCCACGCCGTTATCCCGACCGTGGCTCAGTGGGTGGACACACTGGGCGCAAAGCTGACTCTGCTTCACGTCTACGACGCGAACAAGACCCTGTACCGCGAAGCGGAGGCGCTGCTGCGGTCGTTCTTCGCAGAGGCGGACAACTACCAGCACTGCGACCGTGTCCTGGTAAGCGGCGATCCCTGCGAGGGGATTGCCGCTTACTGTGAGCGTCGACCGAACGTCATGCTGATGCTTCCTCCCAGCGACCAGACCGGGCTGCCGCGTCCGTTTCATCGTTCGCTGCGGGCGCGGTTGATCAAGCGTCTCTCCGTTCCCATCTGGACGCTGGGCCGAAGCAACGTCGGCGACAGCGAACCCTCGGCGGATCGTCACATCGGCGTCTGGCTGGGCGATCCGGAGGAAGGTCTTTCGCATCTGCAACAGGCGGCGCGGTACGCGTCGGAGACGGGCGGCACGCTGCACCTGCTGCACGTGGTCGATGAGATCAACGAAGGCTCCATGCTGAAGCCGATGCTCTCCGCCGCTCCGATGGGCGAAGAGACCGCGGACGCATGGCTCAAGGACATCGCCTCGACCATGAAGCTCGATTGCAAGGTCGAGGTACACGTCGCGCAGGGAAGAGTATCGCGCGAGCTGCCGCAGCTTCTTCGCCGCAGCGGAGCCGACATGCTGGTGCTCAATCAGCAGAGCGCCGTGCGAAACAGCTGGTTCGGTCCGGAGATTAACCCCATCTTCAGCAAGTGCGCCATCGGCCTCATCTGCGTGCCGTACTACTCGCGGTTCGAGGATCTGCACCGCCAGGTGGCGGAGTCCGCCGCGTAGCTGCCCCGCTTAGGCTCGGGCGCGGAAGAGTCCTGCTCGACGGGATTCCTTCGCGCCCGCTAAGACTTAGCGATACTGCTCGACGCGCTGCAACAGGGCGAGCTTGTTCGTTGGATCGAGAAAGCTCGCCTCCACCGCGTTCGCCGCAAGCTCGCGCATCTGCTCCAGCGTAAAGCCATACTGCTCCTGCGCGAGCACATACTCTCCCAGCAGGTCGCTGCCGAACATCGGCGGATCGTCGGAGTTCAGCGTAATCATCAGGCCCGACTCGAAGTAATCCTTCACCGGATGCTCTTCAAACGCCTTGCAGCACCCGGTCCTGATGTTGCTGGTCACGTTGATCTCCAGCGGAATCTGCTTGTGCGCCAGCACCTCCAGCAGCTCGGCGTCGTGCTGCGCGGCCAGCGCATGGCCGATGCGCTCGGCTCCGATGTTGATGGCGGACCAGATGCTCTCCGGCCCCACCGACTCGCCCGCGTGCGCCGTCAGACGCAGCCCCGCATCCTTCGCTTCCTTGTACAGCTCGCGGAACTGGTCGGCGGGTCCGCGAGCTTCATCGCCTCCAATGCCAATCCCGACAATGCTCGGATACTTCTCGCGCAGCTCGGCGGCCCTGCGGAAGACCCTCGCGCCCTCTTCCACGCCGAAGTGCCGCACCGCATCGACGATCCACAACACGGTTGTTCCGAAGTCTTTTTCACCGCGCTGCCGTCCGCGCTCGATGGCCTCGACGTAAGGCTCCACGTCGGTCTTCTTCCAGTAGAAGATGATGCCGAAGGAGATGTAGACCTCCGCATGAACGACGCCCTGCCGGGCCAGCTCGCGGATCATGTTGTAGGTGATCAGCTCGTAGTCGTCCGGCCCCTTCAGCCGCTCCGTCACAGCCTTGAACGACATCAGGAAGCCGAGGAAATTTTCGTACTGGTAGAGAGCCTGCGCCGCTTCGAGCGTCAAGGGTTCCGCATCGTGGCGGCTGCTCAGCTCCACAAGCGTTTCGGGTTTGATCGTGCCCTCAAGATGCAGGTGCAACTCTGCCTTGGGCAGTCCACGAAGCCACTCCACGACATCGATCTCAGGGTCCTGTTGCGATAGCCTTCGAGCCATTGCTCTATCTTAGGCTTTGGGAGAGTAAAACTCACTCCGCTTGCGGCTGTAGAGGAAGTAAACGACCAGTCCCACCGCCAGCCATACGAAGAACCGTATCCACGTCAGCACGGGAAGCCCCGCCATCAGCAGCACGCAGAAAAAGATGCTGAGCACAGGGATGACTGACCCCAGAGGAGCGCGAAATCCGCGATAGCGATTCGGCTGGCGATGGCGCAGTACCATCACGCCAATCGACACCAGCACGAAGGCGAAGAGCGTGCCGATGTTCGACATCTCCGCGAAGGTTCCCACGTCGAACATCCCCGCGGGAATCGCGACAAGAAACCCCGCGACCCACGTCGCGAAGGCGGGCGTCCTGAACTTCGGATGCACCTTGCTGAAGGCACCCGGCAGCAGGCCATCGCGCGACATCGCAAACCACACACGCGCCTGCCCCAGCTGGAAGACGAGGATCGACGAGATCATGCCGACGAGGGCTCCCAGCAGCACCGCCAGCCGCACCCAGTGCAGGCTGTGGCCGCCCGGCATCAGCGAGACGCGCTTCAGCGCATTCACCACAGGCGCGGCGTCACCCGCGACCGTCTGCCACGGCACCATGCCGGTAAGAACGACTGCGACCCCGATGTAGAGGATCGAGCAGAGCACCAGCGTCGCAAGGATGCCGATAGGCACATCGCTCTGCGGGTTCCTGCACTCCTCGCTCGCAGTCGAAACCGAATCGAAGCCGATGTAGGTGAAGAAGATGATCGAGCCGCCCGCGAGAACCCCGCTCCACCCGTTGGGAGAGAAGGGAACATAGTTCGACGGATGAATGAAGCTGATCCCGAAGAAGATGAAGACCAGGATCGCCACGATCTTCACCAGCACCATGATGTTGTTGGTGCGCGCCGACTCGCGGATGCCGCGCACCAGAACGACAGTCAGCAGCAGCACGATCAGGAACGCCGGGATATTGAATCCAGCGTGCCATCCGGGGTTGTAGATGGTATGTCCTTCAAGGTCTTGCAGGCCGAGAGGAAGAAACGCCGGTGATAACCACTGCGGCGAGACTCTCAGCCCCATCCAGTCCATCAGGTCGACGACGTGCGCGGCAAAGCCCACGCTGACGCTCATGTTGCTGAACGCGTACTCGAGGATGAGGTCCCAGCCGATGATCCACGCCACCAGCTCGCCCAGCGTCGCGTAGGTGTAGGTGTACGCCGACCCTGCAATGGGGATCATGCTCGCCAGTTCCGCATAGCAGAGGCCCGTCAGCGCGCAGACAATTGCCACCAGCACCAGCGAGACGGCAAGCGCCGGGCCTGCTCCAGGGCGTCCCGCAACCGCGCCGCTGGTATGGTGCAGCAGTCCCACGATCAGATCGACCACCGGCGAATCCACCAGCCGGACCTCGCTGGCGGGATTGCCTCCGATCGCCGTGCCGATCACGGTGAAGATGCCGGAGCCGATCACGGCCCCGACGCCGAGCGCGGTGAGTGAAACCGGCCCCAGCGTCTTCTTCAGGGCATGCTCCGGCCGCTCCGATTCAGAGATCAGCTTGTCGATCGATTTTGTTTTAAAGAGTTGGCTGTCCAGTGCCCTGCTCCTCAAACAGAATTGTCCGGCAGAGTCGTCCCGGACTCACCCGAGTTACACGATACAGCTGAAACTCATCGGGGAGGAGCCTCCCTCCGGGCAGACACGGCTTCTACGCCGCGCCCGACCGGAGGGCCTCAATGGATTTGAACTAACGCTTCGACTGGCCGCGCACCAGCTTGCGAACCTTCGCCTTGTTCGAGCCGCGAGGAGTCGTCCGCTTTGCCTTCGGGGCGGCCTTCTTACGCGCCGTCCGCTTTACCTGCTTGCGCTCTGCCTTGTCTGTAATGCTCTTGGTATTTGCCATCAGTAATCTGCCAATCTTTCTTCTTACAAAAGGTAATTTCCGGGAAACTTAGAGGCGTTCCAGCTGGGCAAACTTCTCCACCAGCTTCTTCACGCCATGCTTTAGAAATTGTACTGTAATCTTAGCGTCATCCCCATCCCCTTCACGTCGAAAGACCGTTCCTTCGCCGTATTTGGGGTGCCGAACCCTCGTTCCCTGCTGCAATCCCGTCTTTCCGGGTGCCTCGGAGGGTCTTCCGCCGGGTGCAGCCGACTTCACGCCGGGCTTCTGGCCGCCTCTCGCGGCAAAGAAGCTTGCAATGTTGTCCAGCGAGCCCGAACCGCTGGTCACGCCACGGCTTCCGGCGTTCTGCTGCCGCGCCTTGGCATACGATCCACTCTGGTCCTCGTCCTCGTAGCTCCAGTGGCGGTCGCCCTCCTCGCGCTCTCCGCCGCGCCCAAACCGGTTCGCTTTCGGATACGGCGTCGCATACAGCCTGCTGCTGTAGTCTCCGCCAAACTGGGGTTGAGCCGCCGGGCTGCCCAGGTCTTCCACCAGCTTCGACGGAACCTCTTCGAGGAAGCGCGAGGCCACGCTCGACTCGGGCATGTCGTTGCCGTAGCGCCGCCGATGCCGCGCCCGCGTCATCACCAGCGTATCCATCGCGCGCGTCATGCCGACGTAGCAGAGCCTTCGCTCCTCCTCCATGCCCGAAGGGTCCATCATGGTGCGGGCGCTGGGGAACAGCCCCTCCTCCATGCCGGTCAGGAAGACGAGGGGGAACTCCAGCCCCTTGGCCGCGTGCAGGGTCATCAGCGTGACCTTCGCCTCGGCCGAGTACTGGTCGGAGTCGCTCGACAGCGCGGCGTGGTCGAGGAACTCGTCCAGCGTCTCGCCGCGCTCTTCAGCATCCTGCGCGGCGTTGGCCAGTTCCTTCAGGTTCTCGATGCGCGAGAAGCTCTCAGGAGTGCCTTCATCTTCCAGAGCACGGATGTAGCCGCTGCGGTCGTTCAGGAACTTGATCAACTCCGGCAAGGTGGCCTTGCCGCCGGGAGTGCGGAACGCAGGCTTCTCCGGCACTGCTTCAGCCACAACGGGCGTCTTCACCGCGCCAGCCTTTGCCGCGCTCGTGTTCTCCTTCAGAACCACGGGAGCAAACGGATTGAAGCTCGTGCTGTCGATCCCATGCTGCTCATCCGAGTCGTGCGAGTTCTCCGGAGCAATCGTCGAGTTCTCTTCCGTCGGTCCGAAGTCGAAGGCAAAGTTGAAGCTCGTATCGAAGTTCTCTTCGGACTCAGCCTCCTCCGCCGCAGACTCTTCCTGCTCCGGAGCAAACGCGGCGATGTCGAACGAATCATCCTCCTCCGCCTCGCCCTGCACGTCCTCTTCCAGCTTCTCCGCGAAGTTCGCTCCAATCATCGCGCGAGCATCCTCAATCAGCCTGCGGAAGCCTTCAAGAGCATTCAGTGTGCGTTGCGGAAATAGCCTGTCCTCAATCGCCCGCGCCATCGCATCCCACGAGCTCATGCCCGAGCTGAGCGCCATGCGCTCCAGCGTCTCCATCGTCGTCTTGCCGATACCGCGCGTCGGTGTGTTCACCACGCGTTGCAGCGCAATCGAGTCATGCGGATTCTGCACCATCTTCAGATAGCTCAGCAGGTCCTTGACCTCGGAGCGGTCGTAGAAGCTGAAGCCCCCGACCATGTGGTACTGAATCTGGTACCGCCGCAACGCCTCTTCTATCAAACGAGACTGAGCATTGGTCCGATACAGCACAGCGCTCCGGGCCTCTTCGTTGTTCTGTCCTGCTTCTCGCAGATACTGCTTCAGGCGGTCCGCGACAAACAGCGCCTCGCTCTCGCCATCAGGAGCCTCGTAGTATCCGATCAGCGATCCGCCCTCACGCGAGGTCCACAGGTTCTTGCCCTTGCGCTGCGTGTTCTGCGCGACCACTGCGCTCGCGCCTTCAAGGATGATCTGCGTCGAGCGATAGTTCTGCTCCAGACGAATCGTCTTGCCGTTCGGAAAGTCCTTCTCGAAGTCGAGGATGTTCTTGATGTCCGCGCCACGCCAGCTATAGATCGACTGGTCCTCATCGCCGACCACGCACACGTTCTTGTGCTCTCCCGCCAGCAGCTTCATCAGCTCGTACTGCGGACGATTCGTGTCCTGGTACTCGTCGATCATCACGTAGCGATAGCGCCGGTTGTACCGCTCACGCACTTCAGAAGAAGACTTCAGCAGACGCACCGTCTCCAGCAGAAGATCGTCGAAGTCCAGCGCGTTCGCCTTCGCCAGCTCCTTGCGATAGATCTCGAAGATGTGCGCGATCTTCTCCTCGATCGGGTTCGCCGAGGCGAGGAAGTACTCCTGAGGGTCGATCATGTGATTCTTCGCCCAGCTGATTCTTCCCAGTGCAACGCGCGGCTTCAGGCTCTTGTCGTCGATGCCCAGCCGCTTCAGCGCGGACTTCACCACCGCCTGCTGGTCCTGCTCGTCATAGATGGCGAAGGTCTTCGTCAGCCCCACGCCATTCACGCGCAGCGCCTCGATATCGCGCCGCAGCACGCGCACGCAGAAGCTGTGGAAGGTCGCAATCGTCGGCTTCGCCAGCGAGGAGTGTCCAAGAATCTTATCGACGCGCTCCTCCATCTCCTTCGCGGCCTTGTTGGTAAAGGTCACGGCAAGAATGTTGTCTGCCGAAACACCGCGTTCTTCAATCAGATATGCGATGCGGTGCGTGACCACTCGCGTCTTGCCACTGCCCGCGCCAGCAAGCAATAGCACCGGCCCATCCACCGTGCGAATCCCTTCCTGCTGCTGAGGATTCATATTTTCCAAAAGACGACTCAATCGGGTACACGCTCCACCATCAATTTTAACCTTCGCGTGACGTTCCCTGCTGTCCGTCACTATTTCCACACGCTTCGTCACTTCACAAAATCTCAGGGAACTTCTCCGAGTCCAATGCGTATCGACAGAGGATGGGCTTTCTGAACCATGGCAGCAGGTCCATCGTTCGTAACGCAGAACTACCGGAGCCGATTCAAAATGAAATTCCGCACTCTTCTCGCAGCTACCGTCCTCGCTACTTCACTGCTCGCATCGCCCACCGTCTATGCCGCCACCGTGCATACGCCGATCCACGCGATGTTCAGCAAAACCAAGACCATCAAAATCACCATCATCGATGACACCGGGGCCCCCATGGAAGTAAAGGCCGGCGATGAAATCATCAAGCTCGATGCCGGCAAGCCCGTCACCGTCAACCTTGCCGTGGGAACGCGCATCGTCACCAGCACCGCAACCGCAAGCCAGCAGTCTGGAACGTTGATCGCCGAGGTCACCTCGCAGCTCAGCGGAGCGACCATCCACATCAAGTAACAACCGCAAAAAACTCCGGTCTTTGAGGCGGCGTCCACTCGCAGGGCATCGCCTCAAGGACCGCATCTCCCACGAAATTCACAGAGGATTCCGCAACGCTTGGTATCCTTAAACTGTGATCCGCAACGCAGCTATCTTCTGTGCCTCCTCGAACGGAGCGAGCCCGCTCTACCGTGAGGCTGCCGTCGAGCTTGGCCGCGCTCTTGCCGCACAGAACATCGGCATCATCTATGGCGGAGCCAACGTCGGACTCATGCAGGCTGTCGCCGAGTCGTCGCTCGAGCAGGGAGGCCGCGTCGTAGGCGTCATTCCCGAGGTGCTCGTCGATCTCGAGGTCGCGCACCGCGGACTCACCGAGCTGCACATCACCACCAACATGCATACCCGCAAGGCCATGATGGGAGAGCTTGCAGATGCCTTCCTCATCCTGCCCGGAGGCTTCGGCACTCTGGAAGAGATGTTCGAGGTGCTCACCTGGCAGGCGCTTCGCCTGCACCAGAAGCCGGTCGTACTCATCAACATCAACGGCTTCTACGACAAGCTGCTCGCCTTTCTCGATCACTGTGTCGAGGAAGGAGTCATCAAGCCTCGCGTCCGCGAGCTTCTGCTGGTAGCGAACACCGTCGAAGATGCGCTCACGCAGGTCGGTTCCTTCGCCAGCCTGAACGGCTAATCGTCGATCCTGCACATCTCGCAGTCGCACACGCGTCGCAGGTACTCCCACGAGTAGATGCCGCTCTCGTGCCCGTCGCTCCACTTGAACTTCACAGCATACTTGCCCACCGGGACAACCTCGGTAGGACGCACCGGAGCCTCATACATCGGTAGCAACGTCTGCGGCCTGGGCTTCGGTTCGCCGGGCCTGCGTCCGTTGCGCTCGCGCTCCTCGTGGCAGGTCGCGCAAGGACACGCATTGCGCAGCCACGCAAAGCTCCACGCGCTGCGATGCCCGTCCTTCCACTCGATCTCGACGCCGGTGCCTTCCGTCTTCTGCACGCGCACCTTGGCCGGGGTGACTGCGTCCACTGGAAGATCTCGTCCCATCTTCGCCTCGCGCTCGGCCTGCTCCGCGCTTACAAACCTGATACCTTCGTGACTCATTCACCTTTTATTGTATCGGCTCAGGCCCAGCCGCAGGCTAAACCCGCATCTCCGGCGTAGCCCCAATCAATTCACGGGTATACGCCTCGCGGGGATCCTCACAGACCTGCTCGCAGTCGCCCAGCTCCACCAGCCGTCCCCTCTGCATCACCGCCACGCGATCGCACAGGTACCGTACCAGCGGCATCGAGTGCGAGATGAACAGGTACGTCAGCCCGTACTTCGCTTGCAGATCCTTCAGCAGGTTCACCACCTGCGCCCCCACGCTCACATCCAGCGCGCTGATCGGCTCATCCAGCACCACGAACTCCGGCCGTAGCGCCAGCGCCCGCGCAATGTTCACCCTCTGCCGCTGCCCTCCGCTGAACTCATGCGGATAGCGCTCCAGCGCACTCGCCTCCAGCCCAACCTCTGCGAGCATCTCCGCCAGTCGGTCCTTGCCGCACTTCTCGCCATGAATCGCAAACGGTTCCGCCAGAATCTCCTGCACGCACATTCGAGGATTCAGCGCAGCGAACGGGTCCTGAAAGACGACCTGCATCTTCCGCCGCAGCCCGCGCAGCTCCCGCGCATTCGCCGCAAGCAGGTTGCGGCCGTCGTAGATCACCTCGCCCGACGTCGGCTCAATCAACCGCAGAAGCATCCGGGCGACCGTGCTTTTGCCCGAACCCGACTCTCCCACCAGCCCCAGCGTTTCGCCGCGTGCGATGGTGAACGAAACCCCATCCACCACACGGGCGTTCGCGCCATACTCCTTCACCAGTCCTCGGGCCTCGACCAGGGCGACACTCATAGCCGGATACTAGCATCCACTCCAGCGCCGAGCCGCCTCTCTGGCGGGGTTGCTTCGGGATTCCTGCAAAAATCAAAGGCTTTCTCGCACATCCCGCGGTCTTTTGTTTATAAGAGTGCTATGGGATATTTGAGCGGAAAGACAGTTCTGGTTACAGGAGCAAGCTCGGGCATCGGCCTGGCCACGGCCCTGGCCTTTGCTCGTGAGGGAGCGCGCGTGGCCGTCTGCGCTCGCCGCGAAGACAAGCTGCAGCCCCTTGCAGCCGAGCTTACCAAGGCTGGAGCGCCAGCCGTTCACACCTTCGTCCTCGACGTTCGCAACCGCGCCGCCGTTGAAGAGACGCTGGCCGCGCTTCCAGACGACTGGAAGGAGATCGACGTCCTGGTCAACAACGCAGGCCTCAGCCGCGGCCTGAACAAGCTCTACGAGGACGACCCCGAAAACTGGGAAGAGATGATCGACACCAACGTGAAGGGGCTGCTCTACGTCACCCGCGCCGTCGTTCCCGGCATGGTGGCCCGCAACCGCGGACACGTCATCAACCTCGGCTCGACCGCTGCCTACATCACCTACGCCAACGGAGGCGTCTACTGCGCCACCAAGGCTGCGGAAAAGTCGATTAGCGAGGGCCTCAAGATTGACCTGATGGGAACCGCCGTTCGCGTCACCTCGGTCGATCCCGGCATGGTGGAGACAGCTTTCAGCGAGGTTCGTTTTCGCGGCGACACCGAGCGCGCCGCCAAGGTTTACCAGAACATCACGCCGCTGCAGCCCGAAGACATCGCGGATACCATCGTGTGGACGGCCTCACGTCCCGCGCACGTCAACATCCATACTGTCGTGATAACGACGATCGACCAGGCCAACTCGACCGTCTTTAATCGTCACAGCTAACGAAGCACCGTTACAGCCAGCAGACGCAGCAATCGTATCGGCGCCGTGTGTCTTCCCCAGAGGGAGGACTCCGGCGCCTTCCTACATATGCACAGACCAGCCCAGCTCGGACAGCTTCTCTTCGATGTCCGCCAAAGCATAGGTCAGGGCCGACCTGCGGTGCGGACTCGAGGTTCTCTCCGAGAGGATGCGTTCGCGCTGCATCTCAAGCGCCTGCACGCGGCGTGTGCGTTCGGCGATGTCCGCCTTGTTCTCCTGCTGCGGCTCCGGTTTCGGAGCCGACGCCTCTGCCTGCTGTTCTTCCACGGATTTGCTCTCCCATCCACGTGACATGCGCTCATTCTACCTGTCGAAGATCAATCTGAAAGCCCATTTGCCATCCCCATGACCAAAACGGCAATCATTTGTTCCACGTTTGTGCCTGATTTTAGAAAGGTTAGGAGCATCTGCGCCTGTAGTCTCCGGCTCATGTAATCTGAGAAATCATGTACAGGGAGGGACTGCGGTGATCGTTGAGATCGAGGGACTGCGCAAGGTCTACCAGGGCAGGCAGCAGGTCGTGGCCGTCGATGGAATCGACCTCGCGATCCAGCCCGGCGCGCTCTTCGGCTTCCTCGGGCCGAATGGAGCAGGGAAGACCACCACCATCAGCATCTGCACTACGCGAGCCCTGCCCACCGCGGGCCGCGTCCGCATCGCCGGAATCGACGTCGTGCAGTCGCCCGCGCAGGCCCGCCGCTCTATCGGAGTCGTGCCGCAGTACAACACGCTCGACCGTGCCTGCACCATCTACGAGAACATCCACTTCCACTGCCTCTACTTCGGCTTCTCCCGCGCCGACGCGAAGAAGCGCACCGAGCACTTGCTCGCGCAGTTCCATCTCACCGAGCGCGCCAGCGCCTACCCGCAGCAGCTCTCCGGAGGGCTCGCGCAGCGCGTCCAGATCGCCCGCGCCATCGCGCACTACCCCAAGGTCCTCTTCCTCGACGAGCCCAGCGCCGGGCTCGACCCGCAGAGCCGCATCGCCATGTGGGAGGCCGTCAAGCGCCTGCGCGAAGAGGGCATCACCGTCGTCCTGACCACGCACTACATGGAAGAAGCCGACGAACTGTGCGACCGCGTCGCCATCATCGACCACGGAAAGATTCTTATCGAAGACACGCCCGCCGCTCTGAAAAACTCCATCGGGGCGCAGCGAGTCTACGAGCTTGATCTCCGCGACCTGCAAGGCATCCCAGCGTTTCTCGAACAGCTTCAGCGCAGGCCCGGCATCGCCAGCGCCGAGGCCACCGCCAAAGGGGTTCGCATCTTTGCAGGAGGAGGGGCCGGAGGAGGAGAGGGCCTTCTCTCCGACGTCGTCAGCGCGGCCAACCCCTACGGCTTGCGCGACCTCACCATCACCGAACCGAGCCTCGAAACCGTCTTCATCCGTCTCACAGGAAGGGAGCTTCGCGAGTAATCATGTCCGAATCCGCCGTCATCGCAACCCCCGCTCCCGCCGCCAGCGGCTCCATCAGGATGCAGTACGCCCGCGCCTTCGCCGGTCTGTTCCTTCGTGACCTTCACGTGCTGCGCCGCGAGATGTTTCCCTTCATCGTTCGTGTCTGCATGAACCCGATGCTCTTCCTCTTCGTCTTCACCTTCATCATGCCGCACATGAACGGCGGAGCCTCGATGAATCCCACCGCCGCGATGGGGTCGAGCTTCGGAACCGTACTTCTGCCCGGCCTGATGGCGGTGGCGATCATGTTCAGCGGCATCGCCGCCGTCGCTCTCCCTCTCGCGCAGGAGTTCGGAATCACCCGCGAGATTGACGACCGCGTCATGTGTCCGTTGCCGGTCGCCGCCGTCGCCATCGAGAAGATCTGCTTCTCCGCGATGCAGAGCGTCATCGCGGCCATCGTCGTTTTCCCGCTCGCGTACTACATCCCGAGCACGCCGGTCGTCGCGCACGTCGAAAGCTGGCCGTACCTGGTCGCGGTGGTGCTGCTGGCTTCGATCACGGCGGGCGCACTCGGCCTCACCATCGGCACCACGGTCGAGCCCAAACAGATCGGCCTTATCTTCGGCGTCGTCGTCATGCCGATCACCTTCCTCGGCTGTGTCTACTACCCGTGGCGCGCTCTCGCACCCATCCCGTGGCTTCAGATGGGAGTGCTCATCAACCCCATCGTCTACATGAGCGAGGGCCTGCGCTCGGCCCTCACGCCCACGTTGCCGCACATGCCCCACGCGATGATCCTCGGGATGCTGACCTTCTTCCTCATCCTTCTGACATGGCTTGGAATCCGCGGCTTCCTCCGCCGCGTCATCGGCTAGTGCTGCACGCACGGCGAAACGCGCTCGTTGCGCGCCTTCAGTGCAATGAGAAACGGCTTCCCCGCAAGGAGAAGCCATTTCTCGTTTGTCTCCGCTTTTTTCTTTAGCCACAACTTATAAAACTTGTCATTCCGCAGCGCAGCGAAGGAATCTGCTTCTCTTTGCAGGATGCTCAATCCACCGCGACAGCCGAAACATTCTTCGCCAGCAGATCCGCCGCAATCTGCTTCCCATGAAAGCGTCCGTTCTCAATGAAGATCTCGTTCGTCCTCTCGCCCGCGACCACAACCCCCGCAAGATAAATCCCCGGAACATTGCTCTCGAGCGTCATGGGATCGCACGCCGGGCAGCGGTCGTTCTCCTCATCCAGCTTCACGCCCAGAGCCTCAAGGAAGCGGAAGTCCGGCTGATACCCCGTCAGGGCAAAGACGAACTGGTTAGGAATCGTAATCTCGCCTTTAGGAGTCGCAATCGTCGCATCGTCTTCGGTGATGCGTGTGACGCTGCTCGAAAAGTACGCTGTGATCTCGCCATTCTTCACACGGTTGTTGACGTCCGGCAGAATCCAGTACTTCACATGGTGGTGCATCTCCGCGCCGCGATGCACCAGCGTCACGCGTGCTCCATGCCGCCACAGGTCGAGCGCCGCAATGGCTGCGGAGTTCTTGCCGCCGATCACCACCACATCCAGCCCGTAGTAAGGATGCGGAGCGTGATAGTAATGCGTAACCTTGTTCAGCTCCTCGCCCGGAATTCCCAGGTAGTTCGGCAGGTCGTAGTACCCCGTAGCGATCACCAGCTTGCGAGCCCGATGCTCGATCTGCCTTCCAAAGCGATCCATCGTGTGGATCGTGAAGTTGCCATCGCTCCCCGCGACCCGCACCACCGTCTCATACTGCCGCACGTCCAGCCTGTAGTGCTCGGCGACCTTGCGGTAGTACTCCAAAGCTTCATCCCGCGTGGGCTTCTGGTTCGGGCTGGAGAAGGGAATATCTCCAATCTCCAGCAGCTCCGGAGTCGTGAAGAAGGTCATGTTCGATGGATAGTGAAAGAGCGAGTTGCACAGGCAACCCTTGTCGATCAGAACCACCTTGAACCCCGCCCGCTGCGCCTCGATCGCGCACGCCATGCCGGTAGGACCGGCTCCGATGACTACCAGATCTGCTTTCGTCTCCGTGTAGGCCGCTTGCTCGCTCATGTATCTATCTTACTGAACTGCCCGTTTACACAAGCTTCAATCATCGTCGCGTAGCCACGAACGTCATTCTGAGAGCAACGAAGAATCCTTGTATTTTTTGCAGGAGGTAATCTTCTCCGCAATTAATTTGAACTTGTCATTCCGTAGCGCAGCGAAGGAATCCGCTTCTCTTTGCAGGGTGCAGCAGGCCGCAAGCTCTAACTCTCCAGCGTCACCAGCTTATGCGCAATCGCAAACAGAGCCAGCTCCAGCCGCGTCGAAACCCCTGTCTTATCGAAGATGTTCGACAGGTGCCGCTTCACCGTCTCCTCGCTGATCGTAAACTGCTTCGCGATGTCCTTATTGCTGCACCCTTCGACGATGCACGTCACCACCCCAAGCTCTCTCGGAGTCAGCCCATACGTCTTCTTCTCCGAGACAGCCGCCGCCACTTTCATCAGCTCATTGAGCGCGGCGACAAGATTCGCCACCCTCTCTCCGCCGATCCAGTAGTCGCCCGAGAGCACCGCCCGAATCGCCTGTGCGAGATCCTCCGCGACCGAGTCCTTCAGCACAATCCCACGCGCGCCAATCTGCAACGCTTCGATAATCTGTTGTGTCGAAACCGTGCTGGTCAGCAGAATGACCTTCACCCTCGGAGACTTGTCCACGATGGACCGCATCGCCTCAAGCCCCGGAATCCTCGGCATGTGCAGATCGAGCAGAAGAACATCCGGTTGAAGCTCCGTCGTCTCCTTCACTGCGCTATCGCCGTCCGCGGCCTCTCCCACAATCTCAAAGCCGGGCTCGCTCTCAAGCATGTTCCTTACGCCAAAGCGAACGACAGGATGATCATCCGCGACAACAATTCGCACCGGAGCAGCTGGAACCGCTTTCTTCTTCCCGGTGGCTTTCATGGTCGGGTCTCCTCACTGTCTCACGCTGCGGCTCCTATGTTGGGCCACGACCGCTTCGAGGCGATCGCACGCCTTCAGGAACGTTTCGAGTGACTCTCTGGAGTAAGCATATAACTTATTGTTTTCAAAAGAAGTTGCAATCATTTGCACTTCAAGCGCTCCCACCATGCCGCAGCTTCCCTTGATCGCATGAGCCTGCCTCTGGCACTCCTCCGCGTCGCCCTGCTCGACTGCATCGCGTATCTCGGCGATGCGTCTCCTCGTATCGCCGAGGAACATCTCGTAAAGCGTCGCCAGCCGCTCCGCGCTCATGGACGCACTCAGCCGCTCGTACGTCCTCTCATCGAGCGTCAGGGCTGCTGCCTGATCCTGCGGCGCATCGGCGCTCTCCTTCTCAAGCATCCGTCGCAGCTTGTCTTGCAGCTGGTCCATCGTGAAGGGCTTGCGAAGAAACCCGTCGTACCCCGCGAGATCCCCCGCCGCAGCCTCACTCCCGCTCATGGCGATCACCCACACAGAGCCGCCGCACACCGTACGCAGCGCCTCCGCCAGGGCACTCCCCCGCAGCCCCGGCATCTGGAGATCCGCAAGGACCACATCCTTCTGCGAAAGCATCGTCAGGGCCGCCTCGCCGGACTCTGCCGTCTCCACCGCATAGCCTGTATGAGCCAGCAGCATCTCGAGAACCTCGCGGCTTACAGAATCGTCGTCCACCACGAGAATGCGGAGCGGCTCGCTCATGCGGCAAGAGTACCAAAGCCTACAGTCCCTGCCGGTAAAGCGACGCAGGCGGTACATTAGACCTCATGGGTTTTGAGGACCTTCCACCGCCGCACTCCAACGACGATGCCTCGGTCGCCTCGCAGCTTCGCCTGCTGACCTCTCGCGTCGAAACCCTCGAGCGCGAACTGGCCGAACTGCGCGCCGCATCCGTTCCCGCGACAAACCCCGCGCCTGCTCCCGTGGCAAGGCCCACTCCTGCAACTCCACCTCCACCGCCTTTTGTCCCCCTGCCGCCCGTGGAGCCTCTCCCAATTGCCCCTCCTGCGGTAGCCTCCCCCTCGACCTCACTCGAAAACCGTCTGGGAGCGCAGGTCTTCAACCGCATCGGCATCATCGCCCTGATGATCGGGGCCACCTGGTTCCTCAAACTCGCCATCGACAACCAGTGGATCGGCCCGGTTGGCCGCATCCTCATCGGACTCATCGCAGGCGCGGGGCTCGTCCTCTGGTCCGAGCGCTTCCGCCGCAAGGGCTTCCCGGCCTTCTCCTACTCGCTCAAGGCCATCGGTTCGGGCGTCCTCTACCTCACGCTCTGGGCGGCCTACCAGCTCTACCACCTGCTGCCGTCAGAGGCCGCACTCGGCGGCATGATCCTCGTCACCGCATGGAACGTATGGATGGCATGGGCGCAGAACGCGGAGCTACTCGCGGCCTATGCTCTCGCCGGTGGCCTCTCCACGCCTCTCCTGCTTTCGACCGGAGGCGATCACGAGGTCTTCCTCTTCACCTACCTCCTCGCCATCGACGCCGCTGTCGTCGGGCTGGTCCGTATTCGCCCGTGGCCCCGCCTTCTCCTGGGAGCCTTCCCTGCGACAGTGCTCTACTTCTTCGGCTGGTACTGGAGCTTCTACTCCGAGCCCGCCTTCACCACTACGGCTCTCTTCATCGGACTCTTCTTCGCGGTCTTCGCCGCTGTGCCCTTCGGAGCCGCCCCTCAGTCCGCTCCCGCACGCGGACGCTTCGGCCTCCTCATCCGTTTCACCCCGCAGATCCTCCTCCCCATCGGCAACGCGGCCTTCGCCTCTCTCGCCTTCTTCGCAGCGATGGAGCGAGCCGACCGCCACTGGTTCCTCCCCTGGCTGATGCTCATCATGGCGGCGGTCTACCTGCTCTTCACCCGCCTCCCGCAGTCCGCCGTGCCCGCGGCCATCCACCTGTCGCTCGCGGTCGTCTTCCTCACCATCGCGATTCCCCTCAAGGCCAGCGGACACTGGATCACCGTCGCCTGGCTCGTCGAAGGCGTCGCGCTCCTCTGGGTCGCCTCCCGCACCCGAAGCTCCGCTGCCGATTCCAGCAAGGTCCTGCGCTGGCTCTCAGCGGCCTCGCTCATCCTGGGCTTCGCCGGTCTGCTCTCCGTGACCTTCTGGTTTGAAGGAGACGTCCCCTCCGCTTTCCTCAACCACAATCTCGGGACAGCCCTCACCGCCGCCGCCGCCTTCGCAGCGGCCTGCTGGCTCGCCCTCCGCACCCGCCAGCAGGGCGAACCCGACTGGCCCGCATGGTCGCAGTTCGCCTTCGTCGCAGCCATCGCGGTCGATCTCGTCGCCATCCTCCTCTCCCTGCGCGAGATCGCCACCTCCCGCTCCAGCGTCGTTGTGCACCCTCCGCTTCTCAGCGCGGACTTCGGCATGGCGCTCCTCGGCCTCACTCTTCTCGCGGCGGTTGCATGGAGCACCCTCCGCATCGCTCTCGCCGATACAGCCACCCTCCTTTGGGCGCAGCTCTCCGGCGGAACCGTCATCGTGCTCAACCTCGTCGCCATCCTCACGGGCGTCCGCGAGATCGAATCCTTCTGGCCTGCGACCGCGTCTACCCCCGAAGCCGAGCTGCAACGCGCTCTCGCCGTCTCGGCCTTCCTCATGCTCTACGGAGCGGCCCTGCTCGCCATCGGCTTCTGGCGCCGCACGGCCTTCATCCGCTGGCAGGCGCTCATTCTGCTGGTCTTCACCATCGGCAAGACCTTCCTCTACGACATGCGCAGCCTCAGCCAGGGATACCGCGTCGTCAGCTTCCTCGGTCTCGGCGTGCTGCTGATGGCCGTCAGCTTCGCCTACCAGAAGGACTGGTTGGCCCTTCGCGACTCCGGCAACTCGACAGGGGAGGGCCAGTGAAGCTCCTCCCCCTCGCCTTCCTCCTCCTCTGGCAATCCGTCGCCGTCTCCCAAGCTGTTTCCCAGACCGTCGCCCCGGACTTTGTTCAAGCCGAGCGAGCCTACTTCCTCTACCAGCGTTCGATTGTCCCCTCTGGCCCCGGCCTGAGTTGCGCCGTGCTCGACGCCGACACCTTTGCCCACTCCGCGGCCTCGCTCAAAGACCTCCGCCTCTTCCCCCAGACCACCCAGGCCCGCGAGATCCCCTACGCCATCACCCTCAGCGAGCCCGTCCAGCCCGACTCCGAATCCGCCCGCGTCTTCAACCTCGGCTTCAAGGGGCGCTCCCTCAGCTTCGACCTCGCCATGCCGCACCGCCCCTACACCGAGGTCGACCTCAACCTCTCCGGCTCCGACTTCATCGCCACGGCGACGGTCACCGGCACCGACACCCCCGGCTCCACCACCGGCACGCGCCTCGGCGAGTTCACCCTCTTCGACCTCACCTCGCAGCGCCTCTCGCGCAACACCACGCTCCCTTTGCAGGAGTCCAGCTTCCCCTATCTCCACGTCGAGCTGAGCCTCTCACCGGCTCCCGGCGCGCCCAGCCTGCAGGTTTCTCCCCAGATGATTGCCGGGGCCTCCGTCCCGCCCAGCCGGGAGGCCCAGACCGTCTTCGCCGCGACCACTGAGACCAGCACCATCACCCAGCAGGGCCGCCAGAGCATCATCCGCTTCCACCTTCCGCAGCGCGTTCCCGTCGAGCGCATCAGCTTCGAGCTGGCCCCCGGCTTCACGAAGAACTTCAGCCGCGACGTCACCCTCCGCGACCGCTCCACCGGAACCCCGACCGCCGACGAGACCCTCTCGGGCAACATCTTCCGCGTGCGCCTCACGCAGGCAGGGCGCGAGATTCGCCAACAGCGCCTCAGCATTCCCGCCACCCTCGGCTCCAACCTCCAGAGCGATTCCGAGGTCGAGATTGTGGTCAACAACGGAGACGATCAGCCCCTTCCCATCGCCGCCGTCCGGCTGGAGATGCGCCAGCGCCGCCTCTGCTTCGAGGCCGCCTCCACCGACCCGCTCACGCTCTTCTACGGCGACCCCACGCTCTCCTCGCCGGTCTACGACTTCGCCCGCACGGTCACCCTGACCAACCACGACCCGCTGGCCCGCGTCGGCTCCGAGCAGAAGAACCCCGTCTACACCCCCCGCCCGGACACCCGCGCCGCCACCGAGCGCCACCCCGAGCTGATCTGGGTCGCCTTCCTCGCGGTCATCTGCATCCTGGCCATCGTTGCCATCCGCTCCACGCGCCGCCTGCCGCGCTGATCACTCCGCGAGTTGAGAGATGACGGAGCGGAGATACTGGCGATTGGCATGGATGGAGTAAGCCTCAATGCAGAATCCCAGGACTCCAACCGACATCAGGGCCAGCGCAACGCCTGTTCTTGTTGGTCTTCTTTGGGGGAGGAACACCAGCACAACACCGCTGAGCAGAAGTGCTCCGTCGAGCAGGAGCGCTCCGGTATAGCCCGAACGGAACACTTCTTTCATACGCAGGATTTCAGCCTGACGGATCTCTCTGTCAGGGAGAGGCGAGGAGATACTCTTCGCTTCCGCAGAGCGTTTCTCGACGATCTTCGAGTAACCAAAGCTCGTGCCTGCCTGAAACACACCCGCCGCAAGAAGCACATATGCCATGCCTCGGGAGAGAGAGGCTTTTCCTGCCGTTCTCCAAAGAAGCAGAGAGAGGAGCACCAGAACGACTCCGATTCCTGTACACAACATTGCGAAGTGCCATTCCGCTTCGTAGTACTGCTGGACTGCTTCGATCATCTTCCTCCGGCGTCAGGTCGCGTGTTACCTCTCGAGTAGGTTTACCGCCAACAGAATTAGAGATGTGAGATGTCGAGCAAAGTTCGACCATATTTTCACCTGCGCAGCAGAAAGCCCTCGGAGGGGTCCTCCGAGGGCTTTTCTCTTTTCATCGTTTGGGAGTATACGAGTTACCGCATCGCGGCATCCACCTCTTTGATCCAGTTCGGCGACTTCAGAATCTCCCTCGGCTTCGATCCATCCGCCGGGCCTACCAGACCATCATTGTACATCATGTCGATCAGGTGAGCCGCCCGTCCATAGCCGATGCGAAGCCTCCGCTGTAGCAGCGAGGTCGAGGCCTTGCCGAACTCGAAGACCAGCCGCACCGCATCGTCGTACATCGGATCGTCCGCCTCTCCGTCCGAGTTGCCGTCGAGGTCGCGTCCCTGCTCGTCCTTCGGACCTTCGAGGAAGCCTTCGACGTACTCAGCCTCGCCCTGCGCCTTCCAGAAGTCGGTGACCGCCGAGATTTCCTTCTCAGTCACAAATGGAGCATGAACGCGCTGCACGCGGCTGGTTCCTGGCGGAAGGTAGAGCATGTCGCCGCGTCCCAGCAAGCTCTCCGCGCCGTTCGAGTCGATGATGGTGCGCGAGTCCACCTTGGTCGCCAGGCGGAAGCTCATGCGCGTCGGCACGTTGGCCTTGATGAGTCCCGTGATCACGTCCACCGAAGGCCGCTGCGTCGCCAGAACGAGGTGGATTCCCACGGCGCGGGCCATCTGGGCGAGCCGCGTGATGGCCTCTTCCACGTTGGCCCGGTCCAGCATCATCAGGTCGGCCAACTCGTCGATGATGATCATGATGTAGGGCAGCGGCTCCTGGTTGACGTCCTCGAAGAGGTGCCCGCTGCCGCTGTCGAAGAGCTTATTGAACTGGTCGATGTTGCGGACATGGTTCGCGGCCAGCAGCTTCAGCCTGCGCTCCATCTCGCGCACGGCGTTGCGCAGAGCATTGGCCGCCAGCTTGGCTTCGGTGATGATCGGCGTGAACAGGTGCGGAATGCCCTCGTACATGCCGAGTTCCACGCGCTTCGGATCGACGAGGATCATGCGAACCTGCTCGGGTGTCGACTTGAACAGCACGCTCATGATCATCGCGTTGATCGCGACCGACTTACCGGAACCGGTCGAACCGGCGATCAGAACGTGCGGCATTGCCGCGAGGTCGGCGGTCACGATGCGTCCGTTGATGTCCTTGCCGAGCGCGATCGGAAGCCGCGACTTCGACTGCGCGAAGCTCTCGCACTCGACCACGTCGCGCAGCCAGATGGTCTCGCGCGTCGTATTCGGAACCTGGATTCCGACGGTCGATTTTCCGGCCATGCGCTCGATCAGGATGCTCTCGGCGGCCATCGCGAGGCAAAGGTCATCGGCCAGCCCGGTCACCTTCGAATACTTCACACCAGCGTCCGGCTTGAACTCGAAGGTCGTGACCACGGGGCCGGGGTTGATGTGCGTCACCTGCCCATCCACGTCGAACTCGGCGCACTTCTCCACCAGTACGCGTGCCTCGTCGCGCAGGGCGTCCTCGCGGACCTCGGTCTGCTCCTCGCTGCGGTAGAGCAGGGAGGAGGGAGGAAGCTTGTAGCCCCGGATGCTCTTCGGAGCGATGGCGACGGATTTGATGTCGGCGTCGGCGCGTTTGCCGAAGGAGATTCCATCCTCCGCGGTCGGAGCCTGCGGCAGGGGGCGAGTCTGTTCCACGGGCCTGACGGCGCGAGGAGCGGCGACAGGGATCGACGGAGGCAGAGGCTCCGGTTCCGGCTCGGGAGCTGCGGCTGAATGAAATTCGTGGCGGTAGTGATCGTCGTCGAAGTTGGAGACGTCGTCGATCGCCCGCATCGGCTCGGCGGCCTTCGCCAGCGCCTCCGCATACGGAGCCACTGCCGCCGCTGCCGTGCTCAGGGGAGTTGCCGGGGGAGCATCGACCATCGTGCGCGGCATCGCCTCCCAGACCGAAGGCTCGGCAACCACCGGCTCCTGCTCCACGTCGGCCATCTTCTTGCGCTTGCGGCGGCCCAGCCAGCCGAAGAGGCTACCCAGCAGGGTCGAGGTGTTCGGCTCGGCCATCTTGGCCTCGGCCTCGCGGAGCTTGCGTTCGGCCTGCTCGCGCTCGCGCTGGGCGCGAAGCTCGGCACGCTCGCGCCTGCTGCCCCACTGCTCCTCGGGAAGCTCGTCTCCGCGGCGGCTCTCGCGCCACTGCGACCACCAGTCCCACAGCCGGGCGGCAAAGCCGAAGCGCGTCGTCGCCCACTCCTGGGCGGTGTTGAAGGTGAAGGTCGTCGCCAGGTAGAGCGACAGGGCAACCATCAGGGCCAGCACGATGGAGGCTCCGGGAAGGTTCAGGAAGCCGACCAGCATATCGGATAGCAGACGACCGCTGGTGCCTTCGATGGGCAGGGTTCCGCGCCACAGCTTATGGCCGGGCAGAAGAGCGATGGCAGCCGGGGCGGAGAGGGTCCACATAGCGAGCCCGACGGCCTTGGCCAGAGGCGAGCCCGCAGGCCGCGACATCATCCAGCAGATGCCGAGCCGCGCCATCAACAGCGGAAGGAAGAAGGCGGCAACGCCGATGGCCTGAAACAGAGCGTCCGAAAGATACGCCCCGGCGATTCCGGTCCAGTTGTGCGCGGGCCTTCCCGTGGCGTAGGTTCCCACGGTGTTGAAGGAGGGATCGGTCGGGGTGTAGCTGACCAGAGCCAGCAACAGCAGCCCGGCGGCCACAAGAACGGTCAGGCCGAGAATCTCATTCAGGCGGCGATTGCGGGTCGGGGTTAGGACGAGTCTTTGAGTCTTCATCAGGGGTTCGCGCAGCCTCTCTACACACGCGCCAGCGGATGAGCCTCTCCGTGCCGGCCGATCGTAGCGAACCGCTATCGAGGCTGTAGAACCACCAGAGCAGCTTCGATTATTCCAGACGGACTCCGGGGGACACGAAACAAAATCGAAAAAAGGGGTGCGGGTACCCGAATGCAAACCCTGTGCAGGAGCCCGTGAGATTGGCTGTAAGGTACTGAAAATGTTCCACGTGGAACATTTTTGTTGACGATGGATAAAAGTTGAAGTATCCGCGTTGGAAGCGCCGAAAGAGTGCCGCAGATTGCATCTAAAGAGAAAGAACCAGCACCGCCGGAACGATTCCGGCGGCTCGTGGTATCCGGTTGGCAGGGGAGCGGGATTTTCGCGATTTCTCCGGCTTGCCGTCGGTGAAGGAGAATCGCAGTCAGCCGGCGGACCCTGCTTCAACCGGGATGTTTAACTGAAAAGAGAGAGGTACAGCATGTCCACCGATGCAGGCAGGACCAACGAGATGCGGACCGCGTTGCTTTCCGTTATCAATACTCTGCTCGACAGCCAGAAGGGGTTCGCGGAGATTGGCGACCATCTGAAAGATGAGACGGTAAAACGGTATTTCCTTGCCGAATCGCTGAAGCGCGCCCAGTTTCGGGGCGACCTCGAAGAGGTGTTGCACCAGAATGGTGTTCACGACATCAAGGAATCCGGAACGGCGGCGGGAACGCTCAGCCGTGTCTGGGGCGATCTGAAGGCGAAGCTCGGAGGGGGAGACCATACTCTGCTGGCGACGGCGGAAGAGGCCGAGGATACAGCGAAGGAAGCGTACAAGGATGCGCTGGAGCAGGAGCTTCCTCTGCCGGTTCGCCAGTTGCTGGCGGAGCAGCAGGCGCATATTCTCGATTCCCACGATTATGTGAAGAATCACCGGGACGCTGTAGCGTAGAGGCATTTCCGAAAACGGCAGGTGCAACCGTTGGGTTGTGCCTGCCGTTTTTGTGTCTCTAGTAGCCGATGGAGTGCAGGTAAAACACCACGCCTGAAGCGACGATGCAGTAGATTCCGAAGAGATACCAGCGTCCCTCTTCGAGCCACGAGCTGAGCCAGCGCAGGGCGACGAGGCCCGCGAGGAAGGCCAGCACCATTCCCAGCAGGCTGGCGACGACGCTGCCGTGCAGGTCGATGGGGGCTCCGTTTGCTGCGGCTTCCTTCGAGGCCTTCACGAGGCGCAGAGCCTCACGCAGGACCACCGGAGGAGTAAGAACCACCGCCAGGGCGAAGCTGAAGCGCTCGGAGCGTTCCTTGCTTGCGCCCGTCAGCATTCCTGTTGAAATCGTCGCGCCGGAGCGGGAGAAGCCGCGGAAGGGAAGGCACAGACCCTGCACCGCGCCCATCCATCCGGCCTGCCGCATGGTGACGCTGTTTCCGTAAACCTGCTCGAGGGGAGCGCCCTTGCGCTCGCGCAGACCGGCGATGAGGATGACGATGCCAGCGGCGAGAAGCGCCGGGGCGATCAGGTCGAGCCTGCCGAAGAGTTCTTCAATTTCAGCCTTGGGAGCGCCGTGGAACATCGTCTTTTCGATGGCGGTCTTCACCACGACGCCGATGATGCCGGTCAGGACCGTGGCCCAGATCACGCGGATGAGGAAGCGCTTGAAGGCGTCGGCGCTGGCGAAGTAGGTCTTCTTCCACTGGCTCCAGAAGTAGGCGATGACGGCGAACATGGTGCCGGTGTGCAACATCACCAGCAGCAGGGTCATCTGGGGGGAGGAGGGGTCGAGCCCCATCAGCTTTTCGGCGACAACGACATGGGCGGAGCTTGAGACGGGCAGAAGCTCGGCGAGTCCCTGCACGATGGCCAGTACGACAACCTTCAGAATCGGCATGGTGTTAATGCTACATGCTGAAGCTGAAGATGCTGTGAAGACGGTCAGGCGGAGTCGGGGGAGAGTATCTTCTCAAACACCGCCGAGGTCTTGGTCTGGACGTACCCCTCGCGGAGGTAGAAGCGGTGCGCCCGCTCGCGGGTGGAGCGCGAGGTGACGCGGACGGTGTCGAGGCCCTGCCGGAGGGTCCATCGCTCCACCTCGGAGCAGAGCCGTCTGCCGATCCCGAGGGAGCGGACGCCGTCCTTCACGACCAGCCCGGTGATCAGGGCGTGCGGAGGAGATTGCAGGTGATGCGCGATCTCGGCCTCGATCCAGCCGACAATCTCGGTGTTGAGGCAGGCGACTAGCGCTAGATGATCTGAGGGGAGCGCCTCGATGCGTTGCCGCATCTCTTTCTCAGTCGTCTCGTATCCAAGCTGTCCGCTCAGCAGGGCGACGGCTGCGGCGTCTTCCCGCGTGATGGCGCGGACTGTGACGGCGTCAGTCGCGGTCGTTGCCATAGATGGCGATCCCCTGTTGCACGCGGAAGGCGATGCTGGTGGAGCGGGCCGCGAAGTCGGTCTGCGGATACTTCGCCTTCAGGTCGGCGGTGAGCGACTGCACCCGCGCGGCGGCGGCGTCCGCTTTTTTCTTGTCCTCCTGCACGGTGTACATGGTGACGGTGGTGGCGTAGCGATAGATCGCGTTGTAGAGAGCCTCGGCGGCGCGGGGGCCGTCCGGGTACTGGCGGGCGTACTTCTCGTACATCTCGGCCTCGGACTCAGGACACTTCGGAAGGCCCTGCCAGTCGCCGCACAGCCTGGTGTCGAGCAGGTCGAAGGCGGCCAGCGCGGCGTACTTCGTGCCGGGATAGTTCTTGATGACCTTCTTCATCTCGCCGTCGAAGATGCGAGGCCGCAGGTTGGGGTCCTGCTCCTTCGCGGAGGGCAGACCGGCAATGTCGCGTTTGGCAAGCTGCCAGCGGATGTCGGCCGAGCGCCATGCGGATTCAGCGGCGAGCGGCGACTGCGGGAAGTACTCGGCGACGCGGCGGTAGAGCAGGTGTGCCTCCATCGCGGCGTCCTTGGGGGCGTTGGGCTTTGTGGCCGCGTCCTCAAGGTTGGCGGCGGTTCCGTACAGGATGACGTCGCCGTTCGGGGTGGTGGGGCCGACGACGCCCTTGTCGCGAATCCAGCCGGAGGAGGGCGGCGGCGCGTCCTCTTCGCCGAACTCGGGCTTGTCTTCCACGTCGTCTTCGACGTCGATGTTGGCGAAGACCTTCACCCACGGGGAGCTGCGCTCGACGACCGCGACCTCGTGGCCGGGGTAGATCATGGCCACGCGCTGCGAACCGGGGTCCGAGGCCACGTAGACGTTCGCCTCGTGCAGCACGGTGGCGCGGGCAGAGTTGTCGTAGTCCTTGCTCTTCTTTTTCTGCGCCCATGTCGCCGTGGCGCTGGCCAGCAGGGCAGAGCACAGGGCGAGTGATCCTAATCGACGAAGCCTTTGCAGTCGTTCCGTTCCCATAGACGTCATATTAGACGGCGCGGATTGATGGAGTGGGAGCGTGGTCATGCTGTGGTTGCTATCTCTGCCTCAAGGCGCTCGCGCAAGGCGGGCTCGAGGTTGCCTCCGCTCAGGATGACCGCGACCTTCCGGGCCTTGGGAAGCTCGTGCGCGTGGAAGAGCGCTGCGGCGAGCGTTGCGGCTCCGCTGGGCTCGGCGACGAGCCTGGTTGCGGAGAGGAGGATGCGCAGCGCCGCGAGAATCTCGTCCTCGGTGACGGTGACGATGCCGTCGACGAAGCGCAGGATGTGCTCGAAGTTCAGCTTGCCCATGCTCTGCGTGCGAAGGCCGTCGCAGAGGGTGCGGACGGTCTTTTCGGCGGGCCACTCGACCAGATGCTTCGTGTAGAAGCTCTCTTTTGCGTCGGCGGCGAGTTCGGGTTCGGCTCCCCAGACCTGAACGGTGGGCGAGGCAAGACCTGCCTGTGCGGCCAGCTTGATTGCCGTGGCGGTTCCGCTGAGCAGGCCGCCTCCGCTGACGGGCGAGAGGACGAGGTCCACGTCGGGAAGCTGCTCGACGATCTCAAGCCCGCAGGTCGCCTGCCCGGCGATGATCTTGGGGGCGTCGTAGGGGGGAATCATGGAGTAGCCGAACTCGGCGACCAGCTCCTCGGCGCGGATGCGGCGCTCGGAGGAGGCGGGGCCGACCTCGACGATTTCGGCTCCCAGAGCCTTGGTTGCGGCCTTCTTTCCTTCGGGAGCGTTGGACGGCATTACGATGACGGCCTTCGCTCCGAGGGAGCGGGCGGCGTAGGCGACTCCCTGGGCGTGGTTGCCGCTGGAGTAGGTGATGACGCCGCGCGAGAGCTGCCCGGGCGAGAGCTGCGCCACCATGTTGTAGGCTCCGCGCAGCTTGAAGCTGCCGATGGGCTGCTCGCTTTCGGCCTTGATGTAGAGGTCGAAGGCTGGGATGGGCAGCTTCAGGCTCTCAAGCCGCGCCCGTTCCACGCGGTAGAGGGGCGTTCTTACGGCAACGCCGTGGATGCGCTGTTGCGCGGCGCGGATTTCGTCGAGGGTTACGAACTCGCTCATAGTGAAAACATCATATATGCGAGGGGATTCCGTTCGATCGAAGTCCGGCGGTTGGGCGGACCCCTGTAAAGGGTTGTCCTTCTGCAAGTAGAGAAGCAGATTCCTTCGCTGCGCTACGGAATGACAAGTTCAAAAAGGAGTGGGCAATGCCGAATATCCTGCAAACCCACATCTGGCGATAAGACCGCCAGATATGGGGCACCCGATTTCGCGGGAACACCCGCACCGTGGGATGCGTTAGAAGACGCGGCCCAGCCCGAAGAACCAGCGGTGGTGGTCGCGGTCGCCGACGCTGATGCCTCCGTAGACGGGCCCAAGCAGCGTCTTGACGACGACGGCAGCGGCGAAGTCGTTGGGGGTGGAGGGCGTCTGCGCGTTGCCTCCGTACATCTTGCCGACCTCGTAGACTCCGCCCGCGTAGATCGCATCGGCGAAGACCGGGTTGAGCTGCGCGAGCTTGTGCAGATAACCGATCTGGCCGAGGAAGTAGTCCGTGCCCAGCAGCTCGTTGCGGGCGTAGGCGCTCAGGCGCAGAGGCCCGCCGAGCGTCAGTCCCGCGAAGCCGAGGTCGTCGGCTCCGAAGCTGGTGCCTCCCTGGACCTGCCCGAAGAGCACATCCTGATTGCGAATCGGGATGAAGTGCTCCAGCCGCCCGGTGAGCTGCGAGTATCCGGCTGCTCCGTTGGGGCGCTTGGTGAAGTAGTTGTAGTTGGCGACCGCGACGCTGCCCTTCGTGGGAACCATCACGTCGTTCTGGCCGAAGTACTGGAAGCGGACGCGACTGACGAAGGGAATCAGGCTGAACTCGCGCTCGCCGTCGGTTCCGATGGTGCGGTGCTCGTTGAACCACTGGACGTCTTCGCCGACACGCAGCTCGGTGTGCGCGTTGAGGATCATCCCGAGGTCCACGCCGAGGCCGTTGCGGTTCTCGCGGTACTGCTCGAGCTGCTGCGTGCCTTCGTAGTAGGGATTGACCTGGCGCGAGGCGTAGGCGTGAGGAGCGAGGAAGGTTCGCGAACCCGCGCGCAGCGGCTTGAACAACTCGCCGCTGATATCCGCAGGCTGGCCGAGCGTGCCGTTGATGCGAATCTCGGAGCCCGGACCGGCGATGTTGAACAGCGTTGCACGGACTCCGATTCCCAGCGCGACATTGTTGACATCGTTGGCGAGGATGGGGAAGCCGAGGTTCATGAACGGAGGTCCCCAGACCTTGTTGGTCGGGCGGATCAGCAGGCCGATCTTTCCGTCGTGCTCCACCATGTTGTAGTTGATGGTGGAGTAGAGGCCCGTTCCCTGAAGCTCGCCGATGCTCTCTTCAAGCTGATCGGGGTCGATGGGGTGGCCGATGTACTTCTGGAAGTGCGCGTGAACGTCCTGCTGCTGCATTCCGGCGATGCCGTAGACCTCGACGAACTGCGGTACAGGGACGTCGGTGCGGCGGCGTGCCTTGCGCTGCGCCATGTAGGCGGCCCAGTCGGCGTCGTTCAGGGCATACTTCAGCAGGTCGCTGCTCATCAGCTTCGCGGCGTTGTATCCCAAGGGGACAATCTGCTCGTTCTTCTGGAAGTCCAGCGTGCCGACCTTGCTGACGTCCGACGAGACGACGATGTCGGAGTTCTTGAGGCTGTTGATCTCGTTGGCCGCGACCATCAGCGAGACATTGCGGCCGACGACTCCGGTCAGCGTGCTGAGGCTCGCCGGATCGACCGGGCCGACGTTCAGGTACGAGGAGATGATGACCTGCGCGCCCATCGACTTCGCTACGTCCACCGGGAGGTTATCGACCGCGCCGCCGTCGGAGTAGAGGTCGTTGCCGTGGTGCACGGGAGCGAACATGCCGGGGATCGACATGGTGGCCCTGAGCGCCTGCGAGAGCGAGCCGTCGTCGAAGATGTGCGGCTGGCCGGTGTTCAGCTCGGTGGCGACGCAGCGGAAGGGGATCGGAAGGTCGTCGAAGGTGTGCAGGTCCCAGTAGGGCAGCATCGAGCGGTCGAAGAGCAGGCCGACGGACGCGCCGGAGTTGAGCGCGCTCGGCATGGAGATGCCCTTCTTCAGGCCGAACTCCAGCCGGTTGGGGTAGGCGAGCTTGTCTTCCTTGCGGCGGTAGCTCAGGTCGGGGAAGGGAATCTGTCCGCTGAGCACGGTCGGCCAGTCGATTCTGTTGATGAAGGCCTTGATCTCATCGGGGCTCATGCCTGAGGCGTACAGGCCGCCGACGAGGCCGCCCATGCTGGTTCCGGCGACGTAATCGACCGGGATGTGGTGCTCCTCCATCCACTCGATGACGCCGACGTGCGCGAAGCCCAGAGCACCGCCGCCTTCGAGGACGAGGCCGATCTTTTGTCTGCCTTTGACCGTGGGGGCGGAGGTGGCGCCTTCCGCCGACTGCGAAGAAGAGAACGCCGGCTGCTGCGCGATGGCCGCAGTGGGGAAGGACAGGGTCGCTGCGAGTGCCAGGATCAGGCCGCGACGAAACGCAGGTCGCAATCTTCCTTCATCGGTTCTCCTCATTCGCCGCCATCTCTCCGCTGTTTGCCGGGATTCGTGCCGCGATTTCCTGTTATTTCAGGAAGTTCGCCCAGAACTCAATCTTAGCCCGGTTGCGAGCGTTTCCAGCGGACACGTACCCTTCGTGGCACCTGTCTTCAGGGGAAGAGTTTTGTGGAGCGGTGACGCTGACCGGGTGCCCCATCCTTCCTGACGCCTTTTGTCGGGAAGGATAGGATGGGGGATTCCTATTGGGGGAAATTTAAAAAACAGAAGCCTGTGCTGGTACGAACGGGGTTCATCCCACCCTTCGCGATGAAACTGCGAAGGATGGGGCACCCGGTCATTCTGCCAAACTTCGGCAAAGAAGAGGTCAGATTTCGAGGATGACCGGCATAATCAGCGGCCTGCGGCTGGTGCTCTTCTGGATGAAGCGCTTCAGGTCGGTGCGGATCTTTTCCTTGATGACTCCGTAGTCGGCCTTCTCCTCGCCCGAAGATCCATCCAGCGTGCGCTGCACGACCTGGCGGGCCTCGGCGATCAGACCGTCCTCCGGAACGGCCATGCCGCGCATGACGATCTCGGGCAGGTTCTCAAGGCGTCCCGTTCCCTTGTTGATCGCAATGATCGGGAGCACGATGCCGTCCTCGCTGAGGTGGCGGCGGTCGCGAATCACGATGTCTTCGACCACGTCCGAGGCGGTTCCACCAGAGTCGATGCAGACGCGGCCCACGGTGACCTTGCCGGTCTTCGTGGCCGTGTTGCGGTCCAGCTCCAGAACCTCGCCGTCTTCCATCAGGATGGCCTTTTCGACCAGCCCCATCGACGCGGCCAGCTCCGCATGGCGCTTCAGGTGGCGATAGTCGCCGTGGACGGGGATGAAGAACTTCGGGCGGACGAGGTTAATCATCAGCCGCAGCTCTTCCTGGCTTCCATGTCCGCTGACGTGGATCAGGCCCGAGTTTCCATCGTCGTGGATCACCTTGGCGTCGCGGCGCTCGAGGTGGTCGATCACGCGGTAGATCGACTTCTCATTGCCGGGGATGACGCGTGAGCTCATCAGCACGGTATCGCCCGCGTCGATGTGCGCGAACTTGTGGTTGTTCACCGCGGCGCGGCTGAGGGCGCTCATCGGCTCGCCCTGCGTTCCGCTGATCATGATGCACAGCTTTTCCGGAGGGTGGTCCTTGATCTGGCCGGGATGAATAATCAGCCCCGGCGCAGGCTCGATGTAGCCGAGGTCCTGCGCGATCTCGGTGGAGTTGTCGAGGGAGCGGCCGATGATGGCGACCTTGCGGCCATGCTCGGCGGCAAGCTCCATCGCGAGGCGAATCCTGTGGATCGAGGAGGAGAAGCAGCTGAAGAAGAGCTTCTTCTTCGTCTGTCCGAAGATCTCGTCGAGGCGCGGGCGCACGGCCTTTTCGCTCGGCGTGTAGCCGCGGCGGTCCACGTTGGTCGAGTCCTGCAGCAGAGCGAGAACGCCCTGCTTGCCCAGCTCGGCGAAGGCCTGAAGATCGAAGGGCTTTCCGTCGGTGGGGGAGAGGTCGACCTTGAAGTCGCCAGTGTGCAGCACGATTCCCACGGGCGTGTGGATGGCCAGCGCGACGCAATCGACCAGCGAGTGCGTGACGCGGATGGGCAGGATGGAGAACGGCCCCAGCGTGACGCGATGGCCGGGGATGATCTCGTTCAGCTCGGCGTCGTCCAGCAGGTCGTGCTCTTCGAGCTTGCCCTCGACGTAGGCGAGGGTGAATTCGGTTCCGTAAACCGGCACGTTCAGCTCGGAGAGGATCCACGGCAGACCGCCGATGTGATCCTCATGGCCGTGCGTGAGCACGATGCCGCGTACTTTGTCGCGGTTCTCCGTCAGGTAGCTGATGTCCGGGACGACGATGTCCACACCCAGCAGTTCTTCTTCGGGGAACATCAGGCCAGCGTCGATGACGAGAATGTCATCCTGCCAGCGGAGGGCCATGCAGTTCATTCCGAACTCGCCCAGCCCTCCCAGCGGAATCAGCTTCAACTTATCTTGTGCCATGAAACTACAATCTTACAGCAGGACAGGTTAGCGCAGGACGTCTTCCAGAATCAGCGAAAGCTCGGTCTTCTCATCGCGGTACTTTACGATGACCGGGGCGGCGATGCTGAGGCCCCATTCGGCGCCCTTGCCCTTGGTGACTGACCGGGAGCCGGGGACGACGACCGCGCCCTCGGGGATAACCAGCGGCGACTCCGCCGTGGCCTTGTAGACCTCTCCGCGGACCAGGTCATACACCGGGGTTCCGCGCGTCAGCACGGTTCCGGCGGCGATGACGGCGCGCTTGCGCACGATGGTTCCCTCGTAGACGCCGGTGTTTCCGCCGACCAGAGCATCGTCTTCGATAATGACCGGGCTGGCGTTGACCGGTTCCAGAACGCCGCCGATCTGCGCCGCCGCGCTCAGGTGGACGCGCTTGCCGATCTGGGCGCAGCTTCCGACGAGAGCGTGCGAATCGACCATCGTGCCCTCATCGACGTAGGCTCCGACGTTTACGTAGGCAGGGGGCATCACGACGACGCCCTTCGACAGATACGCTCCGCTGCGGACGCTCGATCCGCCGGGAACCACGCGGACTCCCTCGGCCACGCTGAAGTGGCGCGCCGGGTAGGTCGCCTTATCGACGAAGGAGAGGCTGTCGGGCGAGCCCATCTCGACCATCTGGCCGAGGCGGAAACCCAGAAGGATTCCGCGCTTCACCCATGCGTTGACGCGCCATCCGGTCGGAAGCGAGGCGTCGGGCTCTGCCGAGCGCAGAGTTCCCGCTTCGAGCGCACCGCGCAGCTCGGCAAACGCCGCCTCTGCGTCTTTGTTTCCAATAGCTTCCGCGCCCTGGGCAAACCAGTGCTCGATCTTTTCCTGCAGCGAACCGTTCAGACTCACGTGTCACCTTTTCCAAAGTTAAATTTGTATGTTTTTTCGATCCCGGCGGGCGGGACGAGAAGGGTTTAGCGGCGAAGGGCTTAGCCCTTCGCCGCGACTTCCTGAAGCAGCCCAAGCTCTGTCGCCAGCGCCTCCAGACGCTTGCGCGTCGGGTCTGCCACGGGGATCATCGGCAGGCGCAGAACGTCGTCGCCGCGGCCGATCAGCTTCATGACGGCCTTCACAGGAGAGGGGTTGGGCTCCCAGAAGTGCGCCTGCATCAGGCGGAAGTACTTGCGGTTCAGTTCGCGGGCCTTCGTCCAGTCGCCTTCGAGTCCTGCGCGTACCATTGCGGACATCTCGGCGGGGAGGACGTTCGAGGCTACGGAGATCAGTCCCGCGCCGCCGAGCGAAAGCACCGGCAGGGCCAGGGAGTCGTCTCCGGCGAAGACCTTGAAGCTCTCGGGAGCAGCGGTCAGAATCTCGGTGATCTGCGTGATGTTGCCGCTCGATTCCTTCACGCCGACGATGTTCGGGATCTCGGCGAGACGCAGCAGGGTTGCGGGCTCGAGGTTGACGCCTGTGCGTCCGGGGATGTTGTAGAGCAGGATGGGAAGCTCGACGGCCTCGGCGATGGCACGGAAGTGCAGGTACTGGCCCTGCTGGCCCGGCTTGTTGTAGTACGGGTTCGCAGTCAGGATTCCGTTCAGTCCGGGAACCTGCGCCAGCTTCTTCGCCTTGGCGACGGCCTCAGCTGTGGAGTTATTGGTGCATCCACCGAAGACCGGCACGCGCCCGGCGGCGGCTTCGACGGTGATCTCGACTACGCGCAGCCACTCCTGCTCGGTCAGCGTCGCCGCTTCGCCCGTCGTGCCGCAGGGAATCAGGAAGCCGATTCCGCTCTCGACCTGCCACTCCACCAGCGACCGGAGCGCAGCCTCATCCACGCTCGAGTCTCCTCGAAAGGGAGTTACCAGAGCCGTTCCACAACCTAACAAATCCATAATGAATGCAAGTTTACCGCGTGGAGCGGGGCTTTAGAATGCGCCACGTCCGTTTCGTAGCAAAAAACGAATACCCCGGCACGGTGCCGGGGTTCGTTTCGCGGAGTCTCCGCCAGTTCGTTGGGGTTTGTTTTGGATTATCCGCGATACAGCTCGGAAGGAATGAGGTGTTCTGGAAGGTGCAGGGAGGCTCCGTTGACCGTTCCGGGAGGCATGTCCATGCACTTCACGAAGGCGGTCTGGAACTTCTCCATCTCCTGCTTGGTGCCGACGGTGACGCGGACGAAGTTGGGCATCGCGGGCCACGAGCGGCCAATCGCGACGTTCTCCTTGACCATCGCGGCCTGGAAGTCGCGTCCGGGCCGCTTCACGTCCACCATGAAGAAGTTCGCCTGCGAGCCCGGGACGATCTTGTAATTGTGCTTGGTGAGGAACTCCAGCGTCTCCGAACGTACGTCGCCGTTGATCTTGCGGCGCAGAGGAACGAGGTCCTTGTCGAGCAGGCTGGCGCGGGCGGCGGCGGAGCTGGTGATGGAGATGCTCGCCAGGCTGCGGGCCGGGGCGGCCACGTTCGTGAACTTCGCGAGGAGGTCCGGACGGGCGATCGCCATGCCGGCGCGGATGCCAGCCATGCCGTAGATCTTCGAGAAGGTCCTGACGACGATGATGTCCTTGTCGGCGGCGACCTGGTCGATCACCGAATCCTCGTTCGAGAAGTGGTGGTAGGCCTCGTCGACGATGACGACCGAACCGGCGGGCTTGTTCGCCAGCAGCCAGAGGATGTCCTCGCGCGGAGTGATGGTTCCGGTCGGATTGTTCGGGTTGACGATGTAGTAGGCGCCGGGCGCGGGATGCGCCTTCACCATGGCGCGGACGTCATGGGCGAAGGTCGGGGTGAGCGGCACGGGGTACTTCGGAGCCTTCATGGTTTCGGCGGCGCGGAAGCCCTGCTCGTAGCTGGGGTCGCCGTAGACGAGCGGCTTGTCGGGGCCGATGTTCGACATCAGCGCGAGGTCGAGGGGGCCTCCCGAACCGGGCGTCAGGGCGACGTAGCCAGGCTTCAGGCCGAAGAGGTCATTGATGACCTTGACGGTCTGCATGGTCTCTTCGTGGTGGTAGCGGCCCCCGAGAGGGGCCGTCTGGCCGATGGCCGAGAGAGCGGACTGGGCCGGTCCGAGGGGATTCTCGTTCGAGCTGATGATGACCGTATCCGGCGACATCGAGCCGTCCATCCCGGCGGCGGCCATGCCGCGGCGTCCCTGCGGGGCGGCAGCGGGAGCCTGAACGGCTGCGAGAGCGGGGAACGAGGTGGCGGCGGCAGAGGCGGCCCCCAGAATTCGCATAAAGGACCTGCGCGATACACCTGTGTAAATGCTGGAACTCATATGGCTCCTCCAAAGTCGATGTGCGCGGCGGACGCGCGTGTTTGTAAAGTTTTCCGGGGTGTGAAACACGCGACGCGGGAACGGAGGGTCGCAGATGCTGGATCGGAGGTCGGAACTTCCTGCGGGCGTCTCGGCTCACGCAGCGACTCGATAGGATGGGATCACGAAGGATGACGCATCAGCCCCGTGATGAGTTTCAATGTACAGCGAAACTCCCCTGGGCGCACAAAAAAATCCCGTTCGTGGTGGAAATCCCAAGGATTTTAGAGGCAGTGATGCGTTGCGGCTGCGTCCATCGCGGGAAATCTACGTAGAAACACGTATGCCCGGCCTGCGGGTGCGGGCCGGGCATACGTTGATTGCGTTGTGGTTAGAAAAGGCTAGACCCAGGTGACTAGACCCAGGCTCCCTTGCGCATCAGCGGCTCGGCGGTGCCGTCGGCGGCGATGCCGTCCACGTCGATCTCGGCAGAGCCGATCATCCAGTCCACGTGGATCAGGCTTTCGTTCGCTCCGAGAGCCGCGAGCTGGGCCGAGTCCATCTTTTCGCCTCCGAGGATGCAGGTGGAGTACGCCTGTCCGAGGGCGATGTGGCTGGCCGCGTTCTCGTCGAACAGCGTGTTCCAGAAGAGGATTCCGCTCTGCGCGATCGGCGAGTTGTGCGGTACGAGAGCAACTTCGCCCAGCCGCCGCGCTCCCTCGTCGGTCGAGATAAGGCGGTTCAGGACATCCTCGCCTGCTGTTGCGGTGGCCTCGACGATCTTTCCCGCCTCGAACCGCACCGCGATGTTCTCGATCAGGGTTCCCTGGTGCGAGAGCGGTTTGGTGGCGCGGACAGTGCCGTCCACGCGGTCCTTGTGGGGAGTCGTGAAGCACTCCTCGGTCGGGATATTCGGCTGGCAGTAGACGCCGTTTCCGGCGGTCGTTCCGCCTCCGGCCCAGAGGTGATCGTCGGCGAGGCCGACCTTCAGATCGGTTCCCGGCCCCTTGAAGCGCAGGGCGGAGAAGCGCTTGGCGTTCAGCAGGTCCACGCGCTGCTTCAGATGCTTGCCGTGCTGCTTCCACTCGGCGACGGGGTCGTCCACGTTGATGCGCGAGGAGGCGAAGATCGCCTCCCAGAGCTTCGCGAGGGCGATGTGCTCGAGGTCGTCGGGGAAGACGAGCTTCGCCCACTCGGGCGTCGCGGCGGCCACGATGGTCCAGTTGATCTCGTGCCGGGTGATCAGCTCCATCGCGGGCTTGCCTGCCTTGGAGGCGGCGACGTTGGTGCGGGAGACCTTGGTGGGGTCCTGCTTCGAGAGCAGCGCCGGGTTTGCGCCAGCAATGGCCAGCCGGGCGGCTCCGCTGCGGAAGCCGTTGGCGATGCCGTCCTGCAGCCACGCCGGGGCGTAGTCGAAGCTGGCATCAGGGGCGTACTGATAACGCGCCAGCACGCTGGGGTCGTCGCCGTAGAAGGTCGTGACCAGCAGCGCTCCAGCTTTGTACGCCTGCTCGGTGATCCTGCGGGCCAGCGGAAGGGCGTCCATCGGAGCGGTCATAATCAGCTCCTGTCCAGCCTTCAGGCCAAGCCCGACCTTGACGGCCACCTCGGCCAGACGGTCGAGCTTCTCATCCAGCGTCAGCTCGTCGAACTTCTTTACTGCCTCTGCAACGCTCATGGTCGATTCCTCAGGTTGTTAGACGCTTTGAAGCCATCCGCGCCAGCTAGATCTGCGTGTAGACGTCCTTGAAGTCGTAGCAGCCCTTGCGCGTCGAGATCCACTCGGCTGCACGTACGGCTCCTTCGGCGAAGCCTCGCCGCGAGTACGCCTCGTGGGTCAGGACCAGACGGTCGGCCTTGCTCTTCGCTTCGAGAATGTGAAGACCGGCGGCGTCGCCCACGCGGTGCGCCTTCACCGGAACCTCCGCGGCTCCGGAAGCATCCTTGACTACCTGGGCCAGGGTCAGCGCCGTTCCCGAAGGGGCGTCCAGCTTGGTGACGTGGTGCGTCTCCTCGATGGAGAACTCGTACCCGGCGCTCTTCAGCAGCTCGCCCATGCGCTGCGCCATCTGCAGCATGACCTGCACGCCGATGGAGAAGTTGGTGCCGTACAGCAGACCCGCCTGCTTGCGCTCGGCCAGGCCGCGCATGTCGTGCAGCTTGTCGTACCAGCCGGTCGTGCCGACGACCATGTGGGCTCCCGTCGCCAGCACCGCGCGCATGTTCTGCAGCACGGCCTCCGGCGTCGTGAAGTCGATGGCCACGTCAAAACCCGCGACGAAGGGAGGCGTCAGAGCCGCTCCGTTCAGGTTCTCCGTGGCATCCAGCACATGAACGCTGTGCCCGCGCTCGGCCGCTACCTCGGCCACTAATTTTCCCGTTTTCCCGTGTCCTAGAACCAATACGCGCATTGCAATACCTTCCTTAGGCTTTGCTCTCGGCAGCCACTCGCGCTTCTACATCAAAGATTGCTTCGTCTGGGTCGGCGAAGAAGTAGCGGTGCAGGCTGCGCACAGCCTCCTCCACATCATCCTCGTCGATCATGAAGCTCATGTTGATCTCGCTGGCTCCCTGCGAGATCATCCGCACGTTCACGTGGCTGACAGCGGTGAAGACCTGTCCGGCGATGCCGTTGTGGCCGCGGATGTCCTCGCCCACCATGCAGATCAGGGCTTTGTGGCCCTCCATCTTCACGTCGGCGATCTTCGAAAGCTCCTCGACGATCTCCGGCAGGCGCTCGTTCGAGTCCACGCTCAGAGAGATGCTGACCTCGCTGGTCGAGACCATGTCGATCACGCACTTGTACTTGTCGAAGACGTCGAAGACGGCCTTCAGGTAGCCGTGCGACATCAGCATGCGGCTGGCGACGATGTCGATGATCGTCAGCTTCTTCTTGGCTGCGATGCACTTGAACGGGCTCCGGCAGTGCGGAGCAACGGCGGTGATCCTGGTGCCTTCGTTCTCGGGGTTGCGCGAGTTCAGCACCCACACCGGGATGCTCTTCTGCACCGCCGGAAGAATCGTCGCCGGGTGCAGCACCTTCGCTCCGAAGTAGGCCAGCTCGGCGGCCTCTTCAAAGCTGATCGACTTCACGCGCAGGGCCTCGGGGACGATGCGCGGATCGGTCGTCATGATGCCGTTGACGTCGGTCCAGATCTCGATGGCTCCCGCGTGCAGGCCACCGCCCACGAGGGCGGCGGTGTAGTCGCTGCCGCCGCGTCCGAGGGTGGTTGTGATGCCTTCGGCGGTCGAGCCGATGAAGCCGCCCATGACCGGGGTCTTGCCCGCTTCGATGAGGGGAAGCACGAACTGTGTCAGTTTGGCCTCGATCGCAGCTTCCTGCGGGGCGGCCTTGCCGTAGTTCGCGTCCGTGATGATGCAGGTGCGGGCGTCGACGTGGGTTCCGTTCAGGCCGTGCTGGTCGAAGGCGGCGGCGACCATGCGGCTCGAAAGCCGCTCGCCGAAGCTGACGACGAGATCGCTGGTGCGGTCGGTCAGCTCGCCCACGGCGGAGATGCCGCGCAGCAGATCGTCGAGAGCGTCGAACTCCTGGTGAACCGCCGGGGTCAGGGCCGCGAGACGCTGCTCGTCGAGTAATTCGGTAGCGGTGTCGATGTGACGGGTGCGCAGGCGGGAGCTGATGGCCAGCGCGCCGGACTTGTCACCACGACCCGCTGCCGCAGCAGCGGCCAGAAGCTGGTCGGTGACCTTCGCCATCGCCGAGACGACCACGATGGTCTGGAGGCCCTTCTTGCGGCGTCCGCCGACGATTCCGGCGGTGCGTGTCATTGCCTTGGCGTCCTCAACCGAGGTTCCGCCGAACTTCATTACTACAAGCTGTTCCCGTGCTTCGCTCAAGCGGACACCGCCGAATTCTCTGCGGCTGCCTGGTTCTGCGTTGCTCCGGTTGGTACTCCCAGCTTGTCGAGCTTGCCCATGCGCGCCAGAACCTCGGCGTTCAGCAGGGCCGCTCCGGCAGCGCCGCGAATGGTGTTGTGCGACAGCAGGACGAACTTCCAGTCCAGCAGCGAGCACTCACGCAGACGTCCCACGGTCGTGGCCATGCCGTTGCCGCGCATGCGGTCCAGGCGGGGCTGCGGGCGGTCGACCGAGCCGTCGAACTCAACCGGGGCATCGGGGGCCGTGGGCAGGCCCTCGCCGCGCAGGGGAGAGAACTCGCTCCATGCGGCGAGGATCTCCTCGCGGGTGGCCTTCTTGCGGAACTTGATGCTCACGCACTCGGTGTGGCCGTCTTCGACCGCCACGCGGTTGCAGTGCGCGCTCACCTTCGCGTCGAGCATGTTGACGTGGTCGACGTTGACGCGGCCCAGCAGCTTGCCGACCTCCTCCTGCATCTTCTCCTCTTCGTTCTTGATGAAGGGGACGACGTTGCCGAGGATGTCGAGCGAAGGCACGCCGGGGTATCCGGCGCCGCTGACGGCCTGCATGGTGGTGACGAAGAGGCTCTCGATGCCGAAGCGCTCCTCGAGCGGCTTCAGCGCCAGAACGAGGCCGATGGCCGAACAGTTCGGGTTGGTGACGATGTAGCCGCCCGTCTCGCGACGCCACGACTGCGACTCGATCATCTGCAGGTGGTCGGCGTTGACCTCGGGGACGACCAGGGGCACGTCGGAGGTCATGCGGAAGGCGCTGGAGTTCGAGATGACCGCGCATCCGGCTGCGGCGAACTTCGGCTCCAGCTCGCGCGCGATGTCCGTGTCCAGCGCGGCAAAGATGATCTTCGGCAGCTCGCCTTCGCACAGCTCGGGCACGTTGGGCTGCACCTTCATCGCGGCGATGTGCGCCGGAATGGGGGTGTCGAGCTTCCACTTGACGGCGTCGCCGTACGTCTTGCCCGCGCTGCGGTCGCTTGCCGCCAGCCACGAGATCTCAAACCAGGGGTGATTATGCAGAAGCTGAATAAAACGCTGACCGACCATGCCGGTCGCGCCAAGAATGCCAACCCGTCGCCGTTCCATAGTCTTTTAAGAATAACGCGGTGTGTCACTCCCCGTCACGAAACGGGCCTCGAGGAGCGCATCCAGTGTCCCGGACGGAGGCTTTCGCGGGCCGGAATGCGTTTTCAATGCATCTTTCACGGTCAATCATCCCATCGGCTTCGATAGGTGTGGCCTCCCCCGACCCAGACCAGCAGCGCGACGACCAGATGAATGACGAACCACAGGCTGGTGCCCTGATCGATGTAGATGAGGTAGAGCACCAGCGCCCTCGGCAGCAGGACCGCCGCCACGAGAGGAATCCAACCGGCAAGGTGGAAGGGGAGAAGAACGCCCTGAAGCCAGGCCACGAGAAGAGAGACGCGCGGCAGAAAAAGCGAGAAAACCAGAAACCAGAAGGGAAGACGATGCGAAACCAGGAACAGGCCAAACCCCGCCCTCTCCTGTCCCATGACAGATGACAACTCCATGCGCAGCACCCCCTACTGCAGCGAATAGGAAATTCGGCCCTCGTATTTTTCTTCGATGCAATCTTTTGGGAATCGTCTGCCCCGTTTTTCGCGGGAAGTGTGACTTGGAAGACGCAGTTAAATGCACTGTGGCCACGGAAGGGAGCTTCCGTGGCCACAGTGCGTTAGTGTTTTGCCGTTAGCTTGCGGCGACGGGCGAGGCCAGAGCCTCGAGAACCGCGTCGGCGAAGTCGCTGGTTCCGCTCGAACCGCCCACGTCGCGGGTCAGCTTCTTGCCCTCGCGGTAGACCTGCTCGATGGCGGCCTGCACCTTGTTGGCCGTCTCGGTCTCGTTGAGGTGGTGCAGCATCAGCACGGCCGACTGCAGCAGGGCGGTCGGGTTGGCCTTGTTCTGCCCGGCGATGTCCGGGGCCGAACCGTGGACCGCCTCGAAGATCGCGCACTCGACGCCGAGGTTCGCTCCGGGGACCAGACCGAGGCCGCCGACGAAGGCGCTGCACAGGTCGCTCAGGATGTCGCCGTACAGGTTCTCGGTCAGGATGATGTCGTACTGGTAGGGGTTCAGCACCAGTTGCATGCAGGTGTTGTCGACGATGTGCTCTTTGTACTCGATCTCGGGGAAGCTCTCGGCGACCTTGCGGCAGCAGCGCAGGAAGAGGCCGTCGGTGAGCTTCATGATGTTCGCCTTGTGGATGGCGTGGATCTTCTTGCGGCCATGCTTGCGGGCGTACTCGAAGGCCGACAGGGCGATGCGGGTCGAGCCCTTCTCGGTGATGATCTTCAGCGACTCGGCCACGCCGGGGACGATCTCGTGCTCAAGACCGGCGTACAGATCTTCCGTGTTCTCGCGGAAGATGATCAGGTCGATGTTGGGGTACTTGGTCTCGAGGCCGGGGAGGCTCTTGACCGGGCGGAAGTTCGCGTACAGGTCGAACTTCTTGCGCAGCGTTACGTTGATCGAGGCGAAGCCTCCGCCCACGGGCGTCGTCACGGGTCCCTTCAGGGCGACCTTGTTCTGCTGGACCGACTCGTAAAGCTCCTTCGGGATGTACTCTCCGGTCTTCTCGAAGGCATCGGCTCCCGCCGCGTAGGTGTGCCACTCGAAACCCACGCCCGAGGCCGCACCCGCAGCCTCCACGATCTTTACGACCGCGGCTGAAACCTCCGGGCCAATGCCGTCGCCCGGAATCAAAGTAACCTTGTGCGTTCTCTCGACTGCCATCTTCTTCCGCTCCCTTGTGTTCGTGTTCCTTGAACGTTTGAGGTTGTTATTTCTTCTTCAGGTCTTTCCCGTTGCCGCTTAGAAGCTGCTCCAGCTCCTGCTTGAACTCGCTTACATCCTTGAAGTCCCGGTAGACGCTGGCGAACCGGATGTACGCCACCGTATCGATCTCCTTCAGCCGCGCCATGATCAGCTCGCCCACCTCGGAGGTTGAGCGTTCCCGCTCGGGCGAGTCCACCACGTAGGCCTCGGTCTCATCGACGATCTGTTCGAGCTTTCCTGCGGAGACAGGGCGTTTTTCGCAGGCGTGCAGCAGCCCGCTGAGGATCTTCTGCCGGTCGAACTTCTCCCGGCGACCATCCTTCTTCACCACCATGTAGGGGATCTCGTCGATGCGCTCGTAGGTCGTGAACCGCTTGTTGCAGCCCTCGCACTCGCGCCTGCGGCGGATGGAGTCCGCCTCCTTGCTCTCACGCGAATCGACCACTCGATCCTGGGTAAAACCACAGTAGGGACACTTCATTGGAATTGACTTCGATTCTAGCAGCGGGCATACAGCGTCGGCTGCGGGTCTGCCGGTAATCGCGCTTTACTCCTGCGGGGTAACGACTTCTTTTCCGGCCTCTTCGCTTTCAACGGCTACGCTCCGCAGGCTGACGTGCTCAAGCTGTGCGCACAGAAGCCCCGTCGGAATAATGCAGATCGAGGTCACCACCAGCAGCAGAGCGCCACAGGCTGTTGATGCTTCGAGAGGAGCTCCATAAAAGGTGTGCATGGCAGTTGCGGTCACGGCGATCTGGGTGAACCAGCCGACGATGGGAAGCTGCAACAGGCTGCCCCCGATGCTCGCCGCCATCAGCAGCATCGCGCGCGAGAAGGAAAGCTCGCCCAGCTCCGGCGTCTGGACGAAGGCGTGCGCCGTCTGCACGTAGGCCGAGGCGATCATCAGCCACATCGTCAGCGAGATGGCCGCGACCAGCACGAACTCGCGCCAGCTTTTGAGGGCGTTCAGACCGTCGCGGAAGCCGAGGATCTTTTCTGAGATGCTCTCAGCCACGGGCTGCGAGAGAGGCTTGAGCACGGTGCGGGCGAAGGTAGCGACCGCTCCTCCGGCTATGCGGATCGCGCCTGCGAAGAGAGCGGCGGCCAGCGTCATGGCGAGGCTTCCGAGGCCTGCTCGGAGGAAGATCTGCTGGTGCGGCATGTCCTTCGGCATGAAGGCCAGAGCGGTCGAAAAAATCAGCGCGGCGGAGCCGAGGTCGAACATGCGCTCGAGCGTGTAGACCGCGACCTGCGAGCTGAGAGGAAGCTCGATCTTGCGGGCGACGAGATAGGGCCGCGTGAGGTCGGCCAGCCTGCCGAAGAGCGCGACCGCGGTGAAGCCGATGAACTGCGGCCCCACGAGCGAAACTGCGCTGACCTGCTTGGTGGGCTTCACCATCACGCTCCAGCGGATGGCACGCAGCCAGTAGGTGGCGTAGATCAGGGCGATTCCCGCGAAGATGTGGGCGAGCTGGATCTGGTGGAACTGCTGCTTGAAGGTTCCCCAGTCAAAGTGAATCCTGTCGCGATAGACCGCAACGACGACCGCAAGGACCGCGACCAGGACAACCCACAGCACTCCACTTCGCTTCTTCATTAAAAGACCGACTGCCTCGCTTGAACTTTGAATGATTGTTACTTTGCCTGCGCGACCTGCTGGCCGGTGGCGGCCATCTTCTTGCGCCGGTTGAACTCGCGGATCACCCGCGCCACGTACGCCCGCGTCTCCCGGTAGGGAGGGATGCCGTGGTAGCGGTCCACCGCCTCCGGACCGGCGTTGTAGGCGGCCAGCGCGAGGGCCACGTTGTCGTGATAACGGAGGAGCAGGCGGTCGAGATAGGCCGTTCCCCCGGCGATGTTTTCTTCGGGGCGGAAGGCGTCGTGGACGCCCATCTCCGCTGCGGTCTTCGGCATCAGCTGCATCAGCCCCTGCGCTCCGACGTGCGAGACGGCTCGCACATGACCGCCGCTTTCGGCCTTCACGACGCTTGCCAGAAGGTCGGCGTCGATGTTGTGCTTATCGCCCGCGTGCGTCAGCATCGTCTGCATCTCTTCGCGGGTCGGCTCCGTCGCGGGGGTCTGTTTCACAGGAATGTTGAGAGGTGCAGTCTCCGCCGGGGGATCGGGGATCGTCTCCACCCGCACGATGGCATCTGAAGCCACATCAAGATAGTTCGCCGCCGCCTCGCCGCTGGTTACGGTTGTGTTTCCGGATGAGAGATAAAGCCGGATGTGATCACCAGACCTCTCCTGCCGGGCGCAATCCAGCTCGAAGCCGTTCTTCAGGGTCACGTGCTCGGCCCCTCGCGCCACAGGGCACGCCGCCAGCACGAGGAGGGCACACGCCCGCCAATCTAAATGGAACGGTATCTTCACTCCCAAAAGCCTACCATCGTCAGGTTTCGGTTCTCAGACTGCTTTTTTGCCGTTTTGAGACATGGTTCAGGCATTTACTGTCGCGTTTTCGTGCAGAGCCTGGCCCCACTCCCCTGCGAGGGCGAGTTCCACCGCCAGCGCAACCCCGTCCTCGGCATGATGCCCTCCGATGGCCCATCCCCGCGCAAGCCCTTCTTTCTTCAGGTCTTCGGGAGCGTTGGACATCAGCACGGAGCTTCCCGCCGCCTCCAGCATGGAGACGTCGTTCCAGTTGTCCCCGATGGCCAGAATCTCCTCGACGGCAATGCCGCGCGACTCAGCCAGGTTCAGCAGCGCGTTCCCCTTGCTGCATCCCGCGGGCAGCACATCGACGATACTGAGGTCGCGCGCCGGGTACTCGGTGCGGTGCAGCGCGGCTTCGGCGGTCAAAGGAGCCTTCTCCTCGGGGAGAACCCCGCCCTTCGAGAGAGGCTCAAGGCCTACCCCGATCACCCTGGGATCGGTCAGCAGCCGCGCCTCGGCCTCGCGCATCCGGTCGACCGTGCCGCAGAGCATCATCTGGATCAGACCCTCGCGCCCCAGCGCTTGCTCCATCGGAATGACGCGCTCGATGTAAGGCTGGTTGGCTTCCATCCAGCGCCCGATGCTCGCGGTCAGATCGTCCATCTCCTCGACGACCAGGGCGCCGCGCACGTCGTCGCCTCCCGGCTGCACGCGGTCGAAGGTAATCAGCAGCGAGCGACGGAACTCGTCCATGTGGCCGCACAGCCACTCGGCGGTGGAGCGCTCCAGCAGGGTGCGTTTGAGCAGTCGGGCTCCCATCGTCCTGATGACGGCGCCGTTGGAGCTGATGAGCGCGTTTTCTTCGCGCAGGCCAAGACCGCGAAGCTGCCGCATGGCATAGCTGTGCCTGCGCCCGGTCGCAACGACGACCTCTGCCCCGGCCTGCTCGGCGGCCTTCAGCGCGGCCAGGTTTCGAGCGCTCACCTGCCCGTCCGCGCCAAGGAGAGTCCCATCCATATCCACTGCGACCATGCGCATCTGTCTGCTGCTCATGGCTTCATTCTCTCACTTTGCCCGGAAGCCCCCTGCAATCTGTCGCATCATCGCGTAGCATCGAAGTCATGCCACAGATAGCCTTCCTTGAGTGCTCCCGCTGCCATCACCATGTCTCAGCCGATACTCCCCAGACCCTCTGCCCGGTCTGTGCGGGCTCTCTTTATGTTCGGTATGACATGGATGCGCTCAAGCGCTCGGCCCGCCGCGATGACATCGCCGCGAAGGTTGCCTCCAGCCCCGCGTCGCTCGGCATGTGGCGTTATTCCTCCGTTCTGCCGGACGTCACCCCCGTCACGCTGGGCGAAGGCTGGACCCCGATGCTGCGTAGCAAGCGTTATCCCGGCCTCTACATCAAGGAGGAGGGAGCGAACCCGACCGGAACCTTCAAGGCTCGCGGTCTTGGGCTGGCTGTGACGATGGCGAAGCACTACGGGCTTGAGCATCTCGCCGTGCCCTCGGCCGGCAACGCCGCCGGAGCGCTGGCCGCCTATGCAGCCGCCGCCGGAATCGCCGCGCACATCTTCATGCCGCAGGACGTTCCCTTCGCCAACTACGTTGAGGGCATCGTCTATGGAGCCGACGTCAACATGATCGACGGCCTCATCTCGGACTGCGCCCGCATCGTCGGCGAGAGGATCAAGTCGCAGAAGGACGCCAACACCCCTGCGAACGAGACATGGTTCGATATCTCGACCCTGAAGGAGCCCTTCCGCGTGGAGGGCAAGAAGACGATGGGCTACGAGCTGGTCGAACAGCTCGGCTGGACCTATCCCGATGCCGTCTTCTATCCCACGGGTGGAGGCGTCGGCCTGATCGGAATGTGGAAGGCCTTCGAGGAGATGGAAGCCCTTGGCTGGGTGAGCGGAAAGCGTCCGAAGATGTACGCCCTTCAGGCCTCCGGCTGCGCTCCCGTGGCCCGCGCCTTCGACGAGCACAAGCCCGCCAGCGAGTTTTTCCAGAACGCCCAGACCTTCGCTGCTGGCCTTCGTGTTCCGAAACCTTACGGGGACTACATTATCCTCGACATCCTCGAGCAATCCGGAGGCAAGGCTATCGCCTCGCCCGACGACGCCATCCTCGCCAGCATTCTGGACTTCGCGCGCCATGAGGGAATCTTCCTCTCGCCCGAGGGGGCGGCGGCTACCGCTGCCTACGACCAGCTGCTTGCGAGCGGCGAGCTGAAGCCCACCGACAAGGTTGTCCTGTTCAACACCGGCGCGGGTCTGAAGTACACAGACATGACCGCCGAGGCCATGCACCTGAAGCGCCCCGGTACGCTGCCCACCAGCCTTCCGGTCGGCGGCATCATCACGCCGCAGTAGGCTGGCCGCAGTGGTGCAAAAAGTCCCTTTCCCGCATGCAGCGGGGAAGGGACTTTTGCTTTGCAGCATGTACTGTTTGTCGAAGAGCTCGTCGCCGGGCTTTCAACAGGAAAGCTTCGACGGCAACGAAGAAAAGCCCCGGCGTTATACGCCGAGGCTCGTTGTCTTGCAGGTGCTTGTTGTTTCGCAGCTATGACATTGTCGGCAGAAGCTGCGATTCAGCAGGTGTGCCGCGACCAGCATTGCCGAGCCGGAGACGCTGAGGGCGATCTCTTTCGCTTCGTTCATCGTCTCGCCCGACCAGGCGACCACGAGGATCAGTGAGATTCCTGCTCCGATCAGCGCAAGCAATGAACGGCGGCGGTGCAGGCGATAGCCGGGGATAAAGGCCACGGCTCCCATCAGGACAATTCCGATGGCAAGCATGCGATGGACCCACGTATCGCCGGGGAGATACGGGACGATGCCGGGGAAGAAGCTGATGGCAACCGGCGTCAGCAGGCAGTGAATCAGGCAGAGGCCCGAAGCCGTTGCGCCTGCGACATCGGCGTGAGAGTGCAGACGCGTCTGCGTCGTAGAGATTACGGTACTCATTGGTTCTTCGATTCCTTTGTGTGCAGGCCACAGCCGCAACGTGAAAAAAGAGCGCGGAGAGCAAAGCTCCCCGCGCTCTTTACGTTGGGTTAGAAGCTGTAGCTAAGCTCTCCGGTGATCGCTCGCGGGGTGACGTAGTGCGTTCCCGAGAACGTGGAGAGGAAGTTGTAGAGAGCGTACTTGTTGGTCACATTGACCGCGGTCACGCGCAGGCCCACCTTGTGCTTGTCGCCGTGGAAGAGGTTGTCTTCTCCAAGTGCGATGTCAAAGAGGCTGCGCGGCTGAACGCGCGGAGGGTTGTGATCGTCGTTTTCCGTGCCGGGGCGCGGGATGCTCAGCAGGCTCGAGGTCAGCTCTCCCGCCGGGCAGGAATCCGGCAGGGCGCTGGTCGGGGTGGCCTTGATGCCGCCGCAGGCCAGACCTGCCTGGAACTGCTGGTCGGCAGTCAGGCTGCTCAGGTCGATCGCCGGGGTGCCGTTGATCGTGAGCGGGTTTCCGTTCGCGTCGAAGGAGAAGTCCGCGCATCCGCTGTTGGGGTCGGTGGTGTTGTAGCAGGGGGTAGCGCCTGCTACGAGACCGCTGTCATAGCGCCAGTTGAAGCCGAACCAGGTGCTCTTGTGGAAGGGAAGCGTGTACTGCAGGTGCGTGGTCTCGTTGAAGCGCTCGTCGTGGTCGATGCGGAAGGGATAGCCTCCCGACTGCCCGACGGTTGCGCCGACGCCGCCGATCTGCGGGTTGAAGAAGCGGGCCGCCACCGACGACATCACCACGAAGGCGCTGATGCCGTGCGTCTCCGGCACGTTGGCGCGAAGGGCGAAGCCGGGGATCTTCGAGTTCTTCCACTCGATCGGGAAGGTGATCGGGGTCGCTCCGAAGACGCTGAAGTCATAGGCGTTGTGCGTGTACTTCCAGATGTACTCGCCGCTGATGACCAGGTGATGTCCGAAGGCCTGCTGGATACCGGCGTGGAACTCGTTGCGGAAGCCGGGGTTGAAGGGGGCCGGAGTGCAGTCGCCGAGCGTCAGGAAGACGGCCTGCAGCACGGAGTCGCGGCAGCCGTTGGTGGCGAGCACCAGGTTCTCGTTGAAAGGAGTCTCCTGCGCGCGGGCGTACGAGACGCGAAGGACCGTGTTCGTCTGTTTGATGTTGTACGAGACGCCGACACGGGGTTCGGCCTGCTTCTGCACCGCGAGGCCGTTGTAGAAGTCGCCGCGGATACCGATGTTGACCAGCCAGGGACCCTTGGTGATCTGGTCCTGCGCGAAGAGCGCGAGCTGCTTGACGTCGGTGCGTCCGTGCCAGGTGTAGGTTCCGCCGCCGCGCGTAAGGTCGTAGGGCTGCAGGATGGGGTTGTAGGCGTCGTTTGCGTTCAGCTCGGCGGCCTCGCACTGCGACGGGTCGGTGAAGCCGTTGACAGGGTTGCCGTCGGCATCGGCGCAGGGAGCGTTCAGGCCGGGATCGACGAGGCCGGTGGTCATGTTCTCGCGAAGGAAGGTCTGCTGGTACACCGCTCCGACTTTCACATTATGGATGCCCTTCATCCACGAGAGGTCGGCGTGCGCTCCGGTATTGGTCAGGGTGCGGTACTGCTGCACCGTCTCCTGCTGGATGGAGCTGAGGTCGGCAAGAGGATTGTTGCTGGGGATGTAGTTGTATGCGTCGCGGCGGACGTAGGCTCCGAGGTTGAAGACCGTGTTCTGGTTGATCAGGCGCGTCCAGGTGGGAGCGATGTTGAAGGTTTCGATCTTCGAGCGCTGGTCGGTCTGTCCAACGGAGTTGCCGAACTGGTCGAGCACGTTCATCGTGTCGAAGGCGTTCGGCGTCTGGAACCACGAGCGCGTGTACTGCAGGTTGGTGTGCAGCGAATCGACATCGGTCAACTGAAAGTCGACGCGGTCGAAGACGTTCTGCTGGTTGCCCTTGTCGTGCAGCGTCTGAAACTCGGGACCGTCGAGGAAGCGACCGGAGTTCAGACCGCTGGCCGCGAGGAAGTTGCCCCACTTCGGTCCGCCGTAGGCGATGTTGCCGTCGATGGTCGCGGTTCCGAAGGTGCCGTAATCGAGCGCGATGCTGCCGTGCGGCGTGGTGACGCCCTGTCCGGAGCGGGTGGTGGCCTTGATGATGAGGCTGGTTTTGTCGCCGTACTCGGCGGTCGGCGCGCCGCCGATGACCTCAAGCGACTGGACCGCGTCAGAAGGAAGCTGGTTCGAGAAGACCTTGCTCTGCTGGTCGGTGATGGGCTGGCCGTCGATGGAGAAGGAGTTCTCCGCATGGTCGCCGAGGCCGTGGAACAGGCCGTTCGAGTCGGCTGCGACGCCGGGAGACGAGAGCGTAACGATGGAGCTGAGCGACGAGGACTGGCTCTCGATCGGCATCTTGTCGATCACGGAACGGTCGACGTCGGTATGGAAGGTCGAGTCGTTCTCGATCAGGTCGGCCCCGGTGTCCACGTCGACCGTGGTATCTCCTCCGGCCACGTTAAGACGGATAGGGAGGGTGATCGGCACGATCGAGCTGATGTCGATCGACTGGGTCGTGCTTCCGAATCCCTTCGCAGTCACGCTTACGCGGTAGGGGTTGAAGGGCACGTTATAGAAGCGGAACTGGCCGGAGCTGTCGGTCGTCGTGGTGCGGGTATAGCCGGTTACATGGTTCGCCATCTCGACGGTGGCTCCGGGAACGACGGCACCGCTGGGGTCGGTGACCGCTCCGGAGATGGTGCCGGAGTTGCTTTGGTAGGCCTTCGCGCTGGGAAGAAGCGCGGTCAAAACGAGAAACACAGCGAAAATCCGTAGGAAAACGGAACGGTGCATGAGAAAAACTCCTGTCGTGCTGAAGGGAAAGGCGCACAAAGGCGACGCCATCACTGATGCGAGACAGGTATGCGAATGGTTCGGGGGCTTTGAGATGCTGCCGGAACTTCGAGTACCTGCGGGGACTAAACGTAATCCTGCGCAGGTGGGGGACGGGAGGCCATCTCGAAGCGCCACCGGAAGATGCGCTCGGCCTCGGCGGCGACGGAGTCAAGCCGCTGGAAGGAGATCGTCGGTTCTGGAGCAAAGTGTTGCGGAGCCGCAAGGGCGGAGTGCATCGCCACGCACAGCGGGCAATGGTCGTCCGTGGGGCTGTTCTGGTGCTGCTTCCCATGCTTCAGCGCGGAGAGATCGGCATGGGTATGCACGAGCTGCGCGGTGCTCATTATGGCGATCGCCAGAATACAAACCAGCGCGAGCATGCGCAGCCACAGGGGCCGCTGCTCTTTCAGTCCGAGTTGGAAGATCGCACGCATGAGGGGAAAGATGTATCTCTTCTGTTTAGCACAGAAGGCCCGGCAACTCCAAAAAACTGTGACGAGTGCCTTCCTGCGGAAGGGCCGTCTAATCTGTTGCCAAGGCTAAACTGAGAGTCAGGTTCTAATGGATAAGACGGAGCGGATGCGCACAAAGTTACTTCTTATTTTGCTTCTTGTTGCGGGCTTCGTGGGTACGGACGGATTCGCGGCCCAGCCTCCGCAGCAGAGGCCGCTTGCTTCGGCCAGCGACTCCGAGCCTCGCCGCACGCGCCTGTTCCTGAAGGACGGAAGCTACCAGGTCGTGATGAGCTACCGGGTGGTGGGCGACCGCGTACGGTACGTCTCGGCCGAGCGCGGAGGGGCGGAAGAGGAGATTCCGGTCTCGCTGGTGGACTTCGACGCCACCCACAAGTGGGAGAAGAGCCACGCGCAGCCCGCCGAAGGCGATGCACAGGCTCCCGGTTCGGCTCCTGCCATCGACCCTGAGTTATTGAAAGAAGAGGCCGACCGCGCCGCGATGACTCCCGAGGTCGCGCCCGACCTGCGGCTGCCGGAGCTGGACAACATGCTGGCGCTCGATACCTTCCAGGGCCAGCCGCAGCTCGTGCCCCTGCCGCAGTCTGACGGCGAGCTGAACCACAACACCGGGCACAACATCCTCAAGGCGGTCGTGAATCCGCTCTCCAGTTCGCATCAGCTGGTGCAGCTGAAGGGCGAGCGAGCGATGGTGCAGTTGCACGTCGATAAGCCGGTACTCTATATCCGTCTGGGCGAGGCGATTGTTCCCAGCGGCTCCACTCCGCTTACGGTCGATACGCATGGGGCCTCCACCGCGATGAAGGACAACCGTCCCGGCGATCCCACGGCCAGTCGCTACGTGATCGTGCGCGCCGATGTGCGGACCGGGTCGCGCATCGTCTCCTCGTTCAAGATCGGTCTTCTGGGGGGGACGAAGCTGGAGGAGGACGTGGTGGAAACGACCTCGGAGGTGATGCCCGGGGGCCACTGGATGAAGCTGACTCCGCAACAGTCGCTGACCTTTGGCGAGTACGCCCTGATGGAGGTGCTCAACGATAAAGAGGTTAACCTCGGGGTGTGGGACTTCGGGGTGCATCCGACCGCGCCCGCCAATCGCGACGCGATTCTGCCGCAGCCGAAGCGCCCCTTCGCGCTTTCACCGCGCAGGCCCGATCGATAATTTGGGGAACAGGGAACAGGCTTAGCGGGAGCTGCGAACGCTCTGCAGCCGGACCCTCTCCAGCAGAAGCCCCCGGCCTGCGACCGCGACGTTATCGCGGGTCGTCTTGGCCTCGTACATCATCTCGTCCGCGGCGCGGAGGATGCTCTGGACCGTGTTGCCGTCCTCTGGGTAGGAAGCGAGGCCGAAGCTTCCCGAGAGGTTGAGCGAAAGCCCCGCGCCCTCCAAAAAACGCGCCTTGCGAAGGTCGTCGTGGAGCGCCAGCGTCGTTCCCGTAGCGGCAGCCTTGCCCATGCCGGGCAGCAGCGCCACAAACTCGTCGCCGCCGTAGCGGAAGGCCGAGTTCGCCGGTCCCAGCGAGCGGCGCATCAGGTTGCCGACCTCAGCCAGCAGACGGCTTCCGATCAGGTGGCCGTGCGTGTCGTTCACCGCCTTGAAGCGGTCCAGGTCGACGAACATCAGACTGAACTCGCCGCGCTTCGCCACCAGCTCATCGAGCATGGTGTAGAGGTGCCGCGCATTGAACAGGCCGGTGCAGTCGTCGGTGATCGTAAGCTCCTGGATCAGCGTCATCGACCGCGCATTCTGAATCGCGATGGCCGCATAGTCGCAGAGGATGCGGAGGAACGAGATGGAGTATTCGGAGAGCAGATCGAGCTTGCTGTTGAGCAGCTGGATGACGCCCAGCGTCTTGTTGCCGGAGCGCACCGGAACGCAGGCGATCGACTGAATGTTCAGGTCCGGGTGCTTGGCGGAAAAGGCCGCCCACTGCGGGTCGAGCCGCACATCCGGCACGATCAGCGGGTTGCCCGTGGAGGCGACCCAGCCAGCGACGCCCTCGCCCATCGGAACCTGCAGCCCGCGCAGGCTCTCGGAGTCCTCTCCCACGGCAATCGCATAAAAGAGGTTGTTGGTCTTTTCGTCGACCATCAGCATCGACCAACGCTCGGGGCCAAAAAACTGCGCCATCTTGTTCATGATGGTGCTGAGAATCTCTTCAAGCTCAAGGCTCGCCGTCAACGCACGCGCTACGTCATGGAACATCCGGAGATGGTCCATCTGGCGGCTGTCACTGACCTCGAACTGGCGTCGGTCTTTCAACACAGATCCTCTGGGACAGGATTTATAAGGTTTCTTCTCCCCGGGAAAGTCTGGAGAGAACTAATGCTTCTTTGTATCAAATCATCCGCGAAAGGCGTCAGCCGCCGATATGAACCATGCTGCGCGAGGGCTTCTGGAACTCTGGCTCACCAATATGATGGCGCTTTTCCTTCTGGTGGACGATTTTACGAATATACGTAGCTAACTCCTCATTTGTTCCGCCACGCATCATCTTTTTATAAAGGTCATGGTCGTCCTGGGAGAAGAGGCAGGTGCGGATCTTGCCGTCGGAGGTGATGCGTATCCGGCTGCAATGCCCGCAGAAGGGACGCGAGACGGGAGCGATGATTCCGATCTCTCCCACTCCGTCGTCGAAGGTAAACCGTCGCGCAGTTTCACTTGCCGCGTTCCGCGGAAGCTCGACCAGGGGACGGAAGGAATGAAGCCGGTCGATCAGCTCGTCTATCGGGACGACGGTTTCGGGCTTCCAGCTTTGGTCTTCCCCGAGCGGCATGAATTCGATGAAGCGCACGACGACGCCCTCGCGTCGGGAAAGCTCCGCGAAGCCCTCGATCTGGTCGTCGTTGAAGCCGCGCAGGAGGACGCAATTCACCTTGACCGGCTCCAGCCCGGCCTGCTTCGCGGCCCGCACCCCGGCCAACACGCGCTCGAAGCTGCGCGGAACCCGCGTGATCGCGGTAAATGTCTCCGGCTCGACCGCGTCCATGCTCACGGTGATGCGGCGAAGTCCGGCTGCCTTCAGCGGTCCGGCCAGAGGCTCCAGCAGGTGCCCGTTGGTGGTCAGGGCCAGGTCCAGCGGCTCGCCCATGATGGTGCGGAGACTCGCAAGCTCGCGCACCAACTCGACGAGGTCGTTCCGCAGCAGCGGCTCGCCGCCGGTAAGGCGAATCTTCTCCACTCCCAGCGAAACGAAGAGACCTGCCATACGGAGATAGTCCTCGCCGGACAGCTCCGTGTACTGCGAGCCCTCGTTGCCCGTGCGGCAGTAGACGCATCGGTAGTTGCAGCGGTCTGTGACCGAGAGTCGCAGATCGGTGATCGCTCGACCAAAAGGATCGCGCAGCCGTTCTTCTTTGGGAAGGACGACCGCGGCTTCGTCGAGCGCGAGTGCTGGGGCGACTGGGCTCAATGGTCCTCTCTGGCTAATATCAGATGCGCGAGGCTCGAAAAGGGAGACAAACTGAGGCCGACTTTCCGTTTCGGAAAGGGAAAAGCTGCGACTGAATCTGGCCCTATACCCAGATAAGACGGAAAAGCGAGCAAAAGGAAATCAGGACAGAACTGGTTCTGCTTACTTTATCGAGAGAGGAGAGGATTGGGGGGGGGAGAAAAGAAACAGGGAAGCCGGGGGGGAGAGACTTCCGTCGCCGAACCGGCGACATGGAACCTCTGTTCGCGTGCGGAAGGTTAGAACCGTCGCACGCGAACAGGGTATCCGGACAGCTTAGTAGCTGATGAACTCGTTGGAGCCGCGGCGCAGGCGGATTCCGTTGAACAGGAAGAACAGCGCGAGTGCGCCGGTGATGATGTCCCAGTAGAACATGGGGTGCGCGAGACCGGGCGAGAGGGTGATGTCCTGTCCTGCCCACAGCGAAACCAGCGTGCAGACGATCAGGCACTGGAAGCCGATGACCAGGAAAAGCTGTCCGCGACGGCGGCGGCGATCCAGGTGTTCGACCTCCTCGGGGGTCAGGTTCCGTTCTTCGATGGGCAGCAGTGTATTGGCCATGACTCTCTTATCGTCTCCCTGCGTATTCTTGCGGTTCGAGGGAAGCCCCGCAAACGGAGGCTTCGCTTTCCATTAAAGCATAGCTTCTGGTGCGTTCTTCTTCTTTGTGCGCGATAGCCGGACAGCTAAATAGCGTGCCGGACAGCTCAATGGCCAGCGAGGCAGCTAAATAAAGGCCACCGACTGTATCCCCATCACGTCGAACCGCTTGCGGCAACGGACGTTCTTGCAACCCACCATGTCGTCGCGGCGCACCATGTAGCTCTGCGCCTTGGCGAAACGGGCACGGTCCCGCTCGTCGGCTCCCCGGGGAAGCTGGTTCTTCTTCCTTCGGACGATCCAGCTAAGCTCGTACTCTGCCGCCTGTCCGCAGTGGGGGCAGGTCATTGTGTGGGTTCGTTGTTCCGCTCGTTCGTCGAAAAAATCCCGTTCTTCCATCCTGCACCTCTCCGGGGTGCGGCCGACTTTTTGAGGGCCGCATCCTTCGTGCGGTCCGGCAGTTACCGGACCATGAGAACAAGAGTATTGCATAATCGCAGAGGGCGTCGCGGAGGTTGCGGTTGGTCCTGAATGGTGCATGGGATGAGCAAAGCGAAGAAACAGGTCTTCTCGGCGGTCAAGGCGGTCAAATCCAACGCCCGCGACCGTGTGGGCACGCCACCGCCCGAACGCGTTTTGCCCGACCCAAAACAGAAACGCACCGAAAATCCGAAGCACAAAGAGACGCTCGCCGACCTTATCCGCAGAACAGGAGAAGAATGATGATCCGATTCCGTGTCGCCGCCTTTGCGGCCCTTGCAGCTCTTGCCGTATCGAGTGGAGCGCAGTCCATCCAGGTCAACAAGGAGAACCGCACCATCGCCATCACCGCGACCGATAAGGTGGTTGCCATCGCCGATCAGGCGACGCTGCACATCGGCTTCATCGCCTACGGGCCGGACAGCAACACGGCCTACGCGAACGGTTCGCGCGTCTCGAACGCCATCGTGAAGGCCCTGACCGATGCGGGCATCCCGAAGGAGACGATCCAGAGCGAGAACCAGCAGATTGCGCCGGTGCAGAACTACCAGCTTGACAAGCTGACAGAGGCCCAGAAGGCGCAGCGCCAGTTCCAGGTGTCGCAGAGTTGGACGGTGAAGACGCAGGCCAACGATGCGGCGAAGGCGCTCGATCTTGCGGTGAAGGCCGGAGCGAACCAGTCGGGACAGATCGAGTGGGGCTTCAAGGACGAGAACGCTCCCGAGGCGGAGGCTGCGGCCAAGGCTCTGAAGCGCGCCCGTACCCAGGCCGAGCAGATGGCGACCAGCCTCAACGCAAGGCTTGGGTCTCTGCTCTACGCCAGCAACCAGGTGGAGGCCAGCGTCCCGCGCCCGATGATGCGCGCCATGGCCGCTGCTCCGATGATGGAGAAGGTTCAGCCCCTCGCGATCAATCCCCGCGAGATTGAAAAGTCTGCGACCGTATACGCGGTCTTCGCCATCGAATAGACTGCAACGGTCGGAAACGAATAGTTTAAGAAGAGAGAATTATGCCTCAGTATCCTTATCGCGAATTGAAGCCGACTCCTGAAGCCGAGGCGATTTATCGCCGCTGGCTCTCCCAGCTCAACGAGGAGTTCACCCGTCACCAGTCGGTCGAACGCCGCTCCGAGATCGTGCGTGATGAGCTTTACCAGATCTTCCTCGGCAAGCCGCACGGCGGCCGCACGCCGGCCACGCTGAACAGCGAGCTGGCCAGCTATGCCCTGGCCGAGAACTTCGACCCTCTCAACGTCACGCTCGAGCCCGAATACTACGGCGACATCGACGCGGAAAAGTTTGCCATCCGCAAGCCGCTGATCTGGTTCTGGCAGATGTTCGACCGCTCCCCGCTGGGTGGAAACGTCTGGCTAGGGCTGCGTTTCCGCTGTATGTTGGGCCATCACATCTTCAAGTCGATGGGCAAGGGCGTGAAGATCTTCCACAATGTGGAGTTCAGCTACGGCTACAACCTCACCATCGAGGACAACTGCACCATCCACCGCAATGTCCTTCTGGACGATCGCGGCGAGATCATCATCCGCGAGGGTTCCAGCATCTCGGACTACGCGAACATCTACTCGCACACCCACGACATCAACGTGCAGGCGGATGTGACCAACAAGCAGACCGTAATCGGACCGCGCGCTCGCGTTACGTACCACGCGACCGTGCTGGCCGGGGCGCACGTCGGCGAGAACGCCATGCTGGGAGCGATGGGGCTGGCGACGAAGCCGGTTCCTCCGGGCGTGGTCTCGGTCGGGATTCCCGCCAAGGTCAAGCGCGAAAAGAATTCGCCCGCGCAGTCGTAACAGGGAAGGGACTACGTTTCGACCGGAGTTTCTCGCCGGATGCGTTCATCCTTTAAGCTAAAGGTATGAACCAGGACGTAGTCCTTATCCTTTTCCAGGTCGTTGCACTGATCCTCGCCTTCAGCGTGCACGAGTGCGCCCATGCCTGGACGGCGTGGCGTCTGGGCGATCCCACGGCCCGTATGCTCGGCCGCGTCACGCTGAACCCGCTGAAGCACCTGGACCCCTTCGGCTCCGTGCTGATGCCGCTGATCGCGCTGGTCTACCACTGGCCGCTGATCGGCTGGGCCAAGCCGACCCCCGTGACTGCGCGGAACTTCAAGAACTACAAGCGCGACGACATCCTGGTGACGCTGGCGGGACCGCTCAGCAACCTGCTGCTGGCCACCGTGGCGCTGGTGCTGCTGCTGGTCATCAAGCACGTGATTCCCGGCGGAGCGGTTGCGGTCTTCACCGCAATGGCGCTGGCGATGCACTATCCCGGCGTCTCCACCGAGAACCTTCCGACGCTGTTTCCCATCGCGCTGCTGCTCTACTTCATCATCCTGATCAACCTTCTGCTCTTCGTCTTCAACCTGATCCCGTTTCCTCCGCTCGACGGAAGCCGCATCCTGCGCCACTTTCTGCCCTATGGAGCCTTGCAGGTCTACGACCGCATGGGCATGTTCGCGCTCTGGATCTTCATGCTGGTGGCTGGCGGATTCCTCTTCCGGACCTTCCTTTACCCGCTGCAATCGGCCTTCGATGGCATTCTGGCGACGCTTTAGCGGGGCTGTTTCCCGTATCATCTCTATCTGAGCCTCATGACCGATTCGACCTCTTCCACATCACGCCCGCGCATCCTGAGCGGCATGCGCCCCACGGGGAAGCTGCACCTGGGCAACTACATGGGCGCGCTCTACAACTGGGTGAAGCTGCAGCACGACTATGAGTGCTACTTTTTCATCGCCGACTACCACGCGCTCACGACCGACTACGCGGACCCGGGCCAGGTCAAGCAGAACATCTTCGAGGTGGCGGTCGACTTTCTCTCTGCCGGGCTCGATCCCGCGAAGTGTACCGTCTTCGTGCAGTCGCACGTTCCTCAGCACGCCGAGCTTCACCTTCTGCTCAGCATGATCACGCCGGTCAGCTGGCTCGAGCGCGTGCCGACCTACAAGGACCAGCAGGAGCAGCTTCGCGAGAAGGATCTTGCGACCTACGGCTTCCTTGGATACCCCCTTCTGCAATCGGCGGACATTCTTCTCTACCAGCCGCGTTATGTTCCAGTCGGTCAGGACCAGGTCTCGCACATCGAGCTGACCCGCGAGGTGGCTCGCCGCTTCAACTACTTCTACAGCCCCAAGCGTGTCGTTCCCGAGTCGCAGGGCGGCACCGGTCTCACCGAACCCGATCCCGACAAGCTTCTGCTGCCGGAGCCTGATGTTCTGCTGACTCCTTCGCCCAAGCTGCCGGGTCTCGACGGACGCAAGATGTCCAAGAGCTATGGCAACAGCATCCTGCTCTCGGACCAGCCGGGCACCGTGTTGCAGAAGATGGCCGGGATGAGCAACGGAGGCCAGCGCCCCACGCAGCACGATCCCGGCGACCCGGCGATCTGCCCGGTGGGAGACATGCATCGACTCTTCAGCCCGCAGGATGTCGTCGATCACATCTCGAACGGCTGCCGTACCGCCGCTATTCGATGCGACGAGTGCAAGGTGATGGCCGCGGGCTCGATCAACCAGCACCTGCAACCGATCCTGCAACGCCGTGTCGAACTGGAACGCGACCCCGATGCCGTGTGGAACGCGCTCGACCTGGGAGCCGTCCGCGCCGCCGCCCGCGCCGAGCAGACGATGCTGGCCATCCGCGCCGTGACCGGGCTTTCACGCGACCGCTCCGGTGTCCGTGTCGATTCAGGTCTGCTCCCGAAGGATCAGCCGCAGATCCGCGACCTGTCGAACTTCAAGGACTGGTGGGAGACTGCTCCGGCGGTTCTTGCGCGCAACCTGCGCGAGCTGTGGAAGAAGGAGATTCTGCCTTCGGACCGGGTGCTGAAGCCCGATGCGGAGGGCGTCTGGATCACCCGGAACAATCAGCGGATGTATGTCGCGGTCGCAACCGAGAGCGGGGAAGGGAAGACCTGGACCTTCTCGGTCAAGCCGAAGTCCTACGAGATGCTGGTGCTGCTTTGCTGGGGCGAGGACCTCGCGCTTCGCGACTTCGTCGTTCCGCAGAAGCTGTTTCTCGCCCAGTGGGTCGCGGCAAAGAAGCGCGCCGGGAAGGAAAACATCGTCTTCTCCGTCAGCCGTGAGGAGGGGCGTTTCCTGCTCAACCTGCCCGAGGCCGCGGGAATCGACATTACCGATACGGAAGCGAATTACACGATTATCCCCAGCAACTAAAATCAATCAGGTTAAATGGCCGACGAAACCCTCCAACCCGAAGACTCCGTGACGCAGCCGGAGGAGACCATTCCCGCCGAGGCTCCGCAGACGGAAGCCCCAGAGCAGGCTGCCGAGGCTGCCCCTCATGAGCCTTTTGCGCTCAAGCATCCGGTCCCCGCGCCTGCTCCCGAGCCGAAGCGCCCCACCGCCAAAGACCGGAAAGACAAGGAGAAGGAAGAGGCCTCGCAGTCGCCCTTCTCTGTCCTCGTGGGCAAGGTCTACGACGGTCCGCTCGACCTTCTGCTGGACCTCATCCGCAAGCAGAACATCGACATCTACGACATCCCCATCGCCCGCATCACCGAGCAGTTTCTCGAGTACACGCACCATCTGAAGCAGACCGATGTGGACGCAGCGGGCGAATTCATCTACACAGCCTCGCTGCTGATTCACATCAAGTCGAAGATGTTGTTGCCGCGTGATCCCTCCGACGTCGCCGGTGGCGATTCGGAAGACCCTCGCCGCGAGCTGGTCGAGCGCCTGCTCGAGCACGAGCGCTTCAAGGCCGCCGCCCAGATGCTGCTGCAGAAACAGCAGATCGAGGAGGCCACCTGGACCAACCCCGGCATCGGCGAGTTCCGCGAAGCCGCTAATGCCGAGCGCGAGATCGCGGCCGACACCATCGACCTGGTCCGTGTCTTTCAGGACGTCCTCGGTCGCTTGCGCCAACGCCCTGTACTCAACGTCGATGAGGAGTCGGTGACGGTGGCCGTGATGATCGACTACGTAAAACGTCGCCTCGTGATGGAGGACAAGCCCGTCTCTTTACGCCGTCTGCTGCATAACACCCACACCGAACGCGCCCTGATCTGCATGTTTCTCGCGATGCTGGAGTTGGTCCGCCTGCAGGCTGTGCTGCTGCACCAGCCCATCAAGCAGGGAGACATTCTCATCAAGAAGACCGACAACTTCGACCAGGTCTTTGCCGATCAGCAGCAGGTCCGCGACGACTGGCAATAGCTCCGACCGAATCTCAAGACAAAAGAAAACGCCCTGTAAACCGAGATGGTTGCAGGGCGTTTCCGTTGAACGAGCGAGTTCAGGAGCGGCGTCTGCGGAGAAAGCCCGCCAGCGCCGTGATCCCGGTTCCCATCAGGGCCAGGGATGCAGGCTCCGGGGTGACCGCGGTTGGGGTGTTGTCCGGTAGAGTTCCAGTGAACTCCTGGTTGTGGACCTCTCCGGTGCCGTTGATGGCGGCGGCGATGATCGTGCCGGTCGTCTGTGCGTTTCCGGTCAGAACCGCGAACGGAGCCAGCACTGTGCCGCTGATCGAGCCGTTGAGCGTCACATCCTGCGCCTCGGAGAAATTGAACACGATATCGCTGTTCCCGCCCTGCTGGTTGTTGAAGTAGAGCGCGGTTCCGAGGGAGGCGCTGGTGCCGGAGACGTTGATGATGATCGTAGAGCCGGCGGGAGCGATGATGTCCAGCGGGTGGTTCACGTCGCCGAACTCGGCTGCGGTGATGTTGAAGATGTTCAGGGTCGAGCTGGTTCCGTATAGAACGAAGTTAGAGGGATTGTTGGACAGGGGACTGTTGGTTCCCACGAGCTCGCCGGTAGCGGTCAGGGCCGCCAGCGAGAGCGACTTTGCGTCCAGTTCCGTGCGCAGGCTGTCGAAGTCGATGCCCGAACCGCCGGTGTTGACGCGATGTCCGCCGCCATTGAAGTTGATGTTGCCGTCGGTGCCGGGGGCGTAGACGTTGCCGTGGCTGTTGACGTTGAAGTTTCCGCTGTTCGTCAGACCCTGCTCGGAAACCACGTCGTAGGTCGCCAGAGAACCCCACGGATCGGGTTTCGAGCTGAGGGCGCTGCCAACGGTCGTTCCGTTCAGAACTGTTCCGGCGGCTGCGATTCGTCCTTCCACATCCGCATTGGTGGAGATATTGCCGGCAATCACTGTCTTGCCGGTTGCGTTGACCGTACCAAGAGCCACGAGGTTATAAGCGCTGGCAATACCGAAGGGGGCTACTCCGTCGGCTTTGCAGATAGAAGGCAGGGCAATCAGAGTTGCTGCGACCAGGGAAAAAATCTTTATTTTCATTATTCTTTGTGGGCCTTTAATTCAATGAACTGAAAGCAGATAGAGGGCCATTGAAGAGGCTTTGGGAGCTCGCGAAAAATTGCCTGATAAGAAAAGAGTTAGTGACTTCGAAGGAGAGGTGGATCGGAGAGAAAGGGAAGAAGAGTTGCAATGTGGTGTGCATAAAATTGCATAGTCGCGTGGGTAATTTCCCTTTGAAATGAGGAAGTTGCTCCTTTTGACCTGTGGGATATCTTTATGCTCCTTTAACGCTCTATTCGTAAATCGCGCATATTGTCATCTTCGACATCGAATCCCTCTCAGGTGACAATTTATGGCAACGCCAGCAACTCTCCCATCTGGCTCTCTTCTCGACGAAAAGCTGAAGAAATCCTCGCCCGGCAAGGTTGGCGGCATTGTGTTCGCGCTGCTGCTGGTGGGTGGAGTCGGCTACATCGTCAATAGGCTTTCGGAAGATCTCTCGATCGTTCATACCGGCTCGATCTTTCCGTACCTTCTGCTTGGCATCGCCCTGCTGATCGCCCTCGGATTTGAGTTCGTCAACGGCTTCCACGACACGGCGAACGCGGTTGCGACGGTGATCTATACGCACTCGCTCGAGCCGCACATTGCGGTCGTCTGGTCGGGCCTCTGGAACTTTGTCGGCGTGCTCACCAGTTCGGGCGCGGTCGCCTACTCGGTCATCACGCTGCTGCCGGTGGAGCTGATTCTCAAGGTGAGCAAGGGCTCCGGCTTCGCGATGGTCTTCGCGCTGCTGGTTGCTGCCATCCTGTGGAACCTGGCGACCTGGTATCGCGGCCTTCCGGCCTCCAGCTCGCACACCATGATCGGCTCGATCATCGGCGTCGGTGTCACCAACCAGCTTCTGCACGGCGCCAGCGGCGTCAGCGGCGTGGATTGGGAACAGGTCACCAAGGTCTTCAAGGCGCTGCTGCTGTCGCCGCTCGTCGGCTTCATCGGAGCCGCGATTCTGTTCGGTCTCTTCAAGCTGGTGATGCGCGACCCTCGCCTCTACGAGGCACCGAAGGGAACCGAGCCGCCGCCGTTCTACATTCGCGCCCTGCTGGTGCTTACCTGCACCGGCGTCAGCTTTGCTCACGGATCGAACGACGGACAGAAGGGCATGGGACTGATCATGCTGATCCTCGTCGGTACGGTTCCCACGGCCTACGCTCTCAACCATGCCGTGACCGGATCGCAGGTTCAGACCTTCGTCGCGGTGTCGCAGCAGGTCTCCGACAGCATCTCGCACTACGTCGATCAGAACGCGGTGATCGCCGATGCGAACGCCGACCTTGAGCAGTTTGTTTCGGTTCGCACCTTCAAGCCCACCACGATGCTGGCTCTGCGTCAGACCATCAACGACATCCAGAACGAAGTGACCCGTTACGGCGCTCTCAACAAGGTTCCCGCCAGCATGCAGGCCAACGTCCGCAACCAGATGTACCTGGTCAGCGAGACGATGCGCCTTCTTCCGAAGTACGGTCCCAAGGTCTCCGACAGCGACCAGAAGGTCTTCGCCAACTACAAGGTCTTCCTCGATCGCGCAACGAAGTTCATCCCGACCTGGGTCAAGGTCGCCGTCGCTCTGGCGCTCGGACTGGGAACGATGGTGGGCTGGAAGCGTATCGTTGTCACGGTCGGCGAGAAGATCGGCAAGACCCACCTGACCTACGCGCAGGGAGCCTCGGCGGAGCTGATGGCGATGGCGACCATTCTCGCGGCGGATAACTACGGTCTTCCCGTCAGTACGACACACGTGCTCTCTTCGGGAATCGCCGGTACGATGGCGGCCAACAAGAGCGGCCTGCAGACCTCGACCCTGCGCGATATCGCGCTGGCCTGGGTCTTCACGCTCCCGGCGGCCGCGATCCTCTCCGGTGTTCTCTTCTGGCTCTTCAACAAGCTGGTCTAGTCGCTGCGACGAACCTGTAAAACCCTGATCGAAAAGGGATGGAGAAGCTTCTCCATCCCTTTTCTGTTTTCTCCTGTGCAAAACCCGTCTCTAACTCCTTTTGATGCGGTCTTCCGGAGGGGACGTTCTTATACACTCAAAGGCAATGAGCCTCAAAGCAAAGATTGAAGCCGTCATTTACGCGTCGGAAGAACCCGTTACCCTGGCCCAGTTGATCGGCCTGCTCGGTCAGGAGGCCCAGGCCGAGCTTGACCAGATCGCCCAGGCCCAGCAGGCACTCGCGCTCGAAGCGAGCGACGAAGAGCAGCAGCCTGCGGACGCCGATGTGGACGGATTGAACGACGAGATTATCGTTGAAGAATCTGTGGAAGAGGCGGCTCCCGAGTCCGTCGAGACAGGCTCTGAGCCTGACGCCGCGACTGAGCCTGCTTCGGAGAACCCGGAGAGTGTGGTCGCCGTTGAGACCTCCGCCGAGCCCGAACAGGAGGTCGAGCCTGCTTCCGCTGTCGAGGCCTCCGAAGAGCCTGAAGGCCAGCGTTCCCCCCGCGAGAGCAAGGATGAGAAGGAGAAGGCTCGCCGCCTGCGCGAGTACTTCCGCTCCATCCTCAGCCAGCTCATCGTTGACTATGCCAACGGCGACCGAGGCCTCGAGATCCGCGAGGTGGCTGGGGGCTTCCGCCTGGCCACCAAGCCTGAGTATCACGACGCGGTGCGCGGTTTCGTGAAGTCTCTGAAGCCGCCGCTGAAGCTCTCGTTGCAGGCGCTTGAGACGCTGGCGGTCGTCGCCTACAAGCAGCCCATTACCGCGCCCGAGGTTTCGGAGATTCGCGGCGTTGATTCTGGCGGCGTGCTTGGCTCGCTGATGTCGCGGAAGCTTGTCACCACGGCGGGCCGCAAGCAGGTCATCGGACGCCCAATCCTCTACAAGACCACGAAGGACTTCCTCCTTCGCTTTGGCCTGCGGGACATCAATGAGCTTCCCTCCATTGAGGAGTTCGAAAAGATGGCTGGCGAGCTTGCCGAGCAGGAGGAGATGCAGATGGAGTCCACCCCAGCGGCGACGGAGCAGCAGCACGACGCTCCTGAGCCCACCGAGGAGGTCGAGTCGGAGCGTCACACGCATCTGGCCCAGGCCGACGGCAGCCCCGACGAGTCGGACGATCCCCTCGACGATCCGCTTCCGGAGGAAGAGGAGGCGGGGGAAGAGTCCTCTGCCGCAGAATCGGAGCCGGAGCAAGAATCGGAGCCCGACGCGGAGCCGGTCGAGGTAACCGCCTCTCCCGAACCCGTGGAAGAGACGAACGGTTAGGGCAGTTTCGACGCGGGAAAACCGGCAGAAAGGCCTTATTCAGGGGATAATGGAAGGATGACCGATCTGACCGAACCCCGGGGCGAGCGCCTCCAAAAGATTCTCGCGGCCGCAGGTATTGCCAGCCGCCGCAAGGCCGAGGAGTTGATCCTCGAAGGCCGCGTCCAGGTCAATGGGCAGGTGGTCACCGAGTTGGGTACTCGTGCTGACCTCGACCGCGACCACATTCGCGTCGACGGCAAGCTGCTGCATGGCCGTCAGGAGCAGCGCTACTACATGCTCAACAAGCCGCGTGGGTACGTCACCACGCTCTCCGATCCGGAGAAGCGCCCGACCGTGATGGAGCTGATGCTGACCAAGCGCGGTCCTCACGGTGACCAGGTGCGCCTGTATCCGGTGGGCCGCCTCGATTATCTGTCGGAAGGTCTTTTGATTATGACCAACGACGGTGACCTGGCGAACAAGCTTTCGAAGGCCGCTGCCGGTGTGGAAAAGACCTACCTGGTCAAGGTTTCGGGGTCTCCTTCGGCGGAGGCCATCGAGCAGCTTCGCCGTGGCATCATGATCGACCGTGGCCGTCTGAACGAGGTCCGCAGCGGTCGCCGCGACCGCGTCATCACGGCCCCCGCCAAGGTGGAGATGGTGCGCGGCGGCGACAATCCGTGGTTTGAGGTGGCTCTGACAGAGGGGCGCAACCGGCAGCTTCGCAAGATGTTCGAGGAGATCGGGCACCATGTGGAAAAGATTCGTCGCATTGGCTACGGCGCGCTTCGGCTCGACGTGCCTCCGGGCGAGTTTCGCGAGCTGACTCCCGGTGAGGTCACGGCTCTGGGACGCGCAGCCAAGGGCCAAAAGGTCGTTCCGAAGCAGAAGACCCCGGAGTTCGCGCAGCTGAAGAAGCCCGTTCCTCCGAAGGTGGCCCGCCGCAAGCCTGCGGCTTCCCGTTCCGGGACTCGTCGCCGCGGTTAATCCTTTTTTCAGAAAGAAGCTCCTCGCCCCGTGCAACTCTTTTATTGCACGGGGCGATTCCACGTTGAGCTTAAGGCGAAAGTCTTCAGGAGAAGCCGACCGGAGTTGGCTGGCTGTGGACTATTTTTCACGTATCGGAAGATAGTCCACAGACCGGATTGACAGCTTTCGTTTCGTGCGCCCAGAATACTCACGCTGTTCATCTTTCGGGAGAGACTTCCTCCTCTGGAAGAGCATCAAATCAACATGTTCGGCCGCAGGCTTTTTGGCTGTTGTCTAACCCGCAATACCTTGCAGTTTGCAGCAAAGGAGTAACACGAGTGGCAATCGAGAAGGCTACGTTTGGAGCAGGATGCTTCTGGGGTGTAGAAGCAAAATTCAATGAAATTATTGGAGTTATCGACACAGCGGCAGGCTACGAAGGCGGAGACCTCGAGCACCCAACCTATAAAGATGTATGTACCGACCGCACTGGCCATGCGGAAGTCGTTCAAGTTACCTTCGACAACTCTCGTATCAGCTACGAATCTCTTCTGGACGCGTTTTTCACGATGCACGATCCCACGCAGGTCAACCGGCAGGGACCGGACTTCGGAACGCAGTATCGCAGCGTGATCTTTACGGACGGCGAACAGCAGGTCCGCGAGGCTCGTGCAAAGATTGCCGAGCTGAATGCTTCCGGCACCTACCGCGATCCTATCGCGACCGAGGTCTGTCCTGCGACGACCTTCTGGAAGGCGGAGGAGTATCACCAGCGCTACCTCGAAAAGCGAGGCATGGTGAGCTGTCACATCTAGCGAGTCCTGTACGGGAAGGAAAAGGGGCGCTCCTTGAGAGCGCCCCTTTCTTAATGAATGTTTTTTGTTGAATCGGGTATCCGGTGTTACTATCTACAGTAGTAGGAAGCTTCGCGGGAAAGGCCCTGGATGGATTCGGGCTGGCCAGAGACCGCTGAAGTTCGCTCCCCGCGCTTTGCCATTCATTCTTCTACAAAGATAGGCATAGGAAGAAAAGCGTTGGTTGCTCTGGCTTCGATGGAAGATCAATCGTGATCTTTCTCGCCGTGCAGCAGCGTTGTGCCCGACGCAGGGCAAGCTGATAACCCCGGAATCCATGGTGCGCTCTATCGCACCTTTCTGCATACCGAAGTAAGGACGCCCGCCCAGATGCGCGGCCACACCGAAGGACTATCTTGACCACCACACTCGAAATAACCGAACAGCTGGACACCATCCAGACCCCCGCTTCTCCTCTTTTCACCGACTTCAACATCTCCGAGCAGCTCAAGAGCCGCTTGGCTGCTGCCGGCTTCGTGAAGCCCACGCCCGTGCAGGCAGGAGCCGTTCCCCCCGCGCTCGAAGGCCGCGATATTCTCGCCACCGCCTCGACCGGAACCGGCAAAACCCTCAGCTTCCTCATTCCGATTCTTGAGAAGCTGGAAGCGAACTCCGTTCCCAGCACACGCGGCAAGCGCAACCCCATCCGCGCCCTCATCCTGCTGCCCACGCGAGAGCTGGCCATGCAGGTGCTGGATAACTACTTCAAGCTGATGCCCGCGGCCAAGCACGATGCCGTGCTGATCTGCGGCGGACTCTCGGAGAACACGCAGTTCGACAACCTCGACCGCGGTCCGCGTCTCGTCGTTGCTACCCCCGGCCGTCTTGAGGACTTCCTCCGTCGCCGCGAGATCGACCTTTCCAAGGTCGAGATGTTCGTCCTCGACGAGGTCGACCGCATGCTCGACATGGGCTTCCTCCCGGCGATCCGGCGCATTGTCACGGCGGTTCCTCGCGGACGCCAGACCATGTGCTACTCGGCGACGCTCGATGCCAACATCCAGGAGATCGTGCGCGACTATGTCAAGGACCCCGTCCGCATCGAGATTGGAAACACCTCGAAGCCCTCGGACCGTGTCGAGCTTCGTGCCTTCACCGTCATGCAGGATCAGAAGCTCGGCCTGCTGAACCAGATGCTCACTGAAGAAGAGGGCAGCTTTCTCGTCTTCACCCGCACCAAGCACGGGGCCGACCGTATCGCCCGCAAGCTGGAGAAGCTGGGGCACGATACGAACGCCATCCACGGCGATCGCTCGCAGTCGCAGCGCACCTCCGCGCTCAAGGGCTTTGCCTCGGGCAAGCACCGCGTTCTGGTGGCGACCGACGTTGCGGCGCGCGGCATCGACATCTCTGACATCAAGCACGTCGTCAACTACGACCTGCCAAATGCCAGCGACGACTTTGTCCACCGCATTGGCCGCACGGGCCGCGCCGGAGCCAAGGGCGTGGCGACGACCTTCGTCATGCCGCAGGAGCGTCACGACGCCCGCAAGCTGGAGCGCGAGCTGAAGATCAAGTTCGACTGGCGCGAGGCCGATAAGAACCTTGAGAAAGAGGAACGCAACAAGCCTCTCGATCTCAACACGATCAGCGGAACCCCGGCTGCGGCTGCGGTTGACCCGCTGGGAGCCCTGCTGGCGCTTGAAACCCGCACGTGGCGTAGCGGTGATTCGTCCAGCCAGCCCGGCGCACCTGCTGGAGGCCGCTCCGGCTTCCGGAATCGTCGCAAAGGTTCCAGCAATGGCGGAAGCCGTTCGCAGGGCCAGTCCTCGCACGGTGGTGGCAAGGCGGCCCCTGGCCGCAGCGCCTCGCAGCCGCGCGGAGGCAACTCCGGCTCCCGCCCCACTCGCGGCAATCGGGGTCGCTAAGTAACTGATTCGTTCCACAATCTACTCGCAGGAGAGGCAAACCAGCCTTCCTGCGAGTTTGTGTTTGCAACGGTCGCTCTTCGCGCTTGCCCGAATCCGTCGCCGTAGTAGATCATCCAGAAAAGCTATGCCACAGAACACCTCCGCTCCCACGGAGCAAAACTCCTCTGCCGCAGAGGACAGAAACTTCGTTCTGCGCGTCGTTCAGCCCGGACTCGCCGGGTTGATGGATGGCTCCGTTTCGACGCTCGCCCCCATCTTCGCCACCGCATTCGCAACGCACAACTCGCGCACGGTTCTTCTGATCGGCCTGGCGACGGCGGTTGGAGCGGGAATCTCGATGGCCTTCTCCGAGGGGCTCTCGGACGATGGGACGCTGACGGGGCGCGGCAGTCCTGTCGTCCGTGGACTTGTAACCGGCCTGATGACCTTCCTCGGAGGCTTCCTGCATACGCTGCCGTTTCTTATCGGCAACGTCCACAACGCTCTCACGCTGGCCTATGCCGTGGTCGGGGTCGAACTGATCATCATTTCCTTCATTCGTCATCGGTACTTCAAGACCAGCTTCCTGCTCTCGTTCGTGCAGGTCATCGTAGGCGGAGGGCTGGTTTTTGCCGCAGGGGTTCTGATCGGGCAGTCCTGAGCCTGCCCTGGCCCGCAACTGCGCCGATTGCATGAATTCTCCTGAAATAAGGCCTTTCTTGTGGCCTTTCCATCCGTTGAACCTATTCATCGGAGCGGCGTCTTCGTGAGAGAATTAAGGTGATGATCTCTGTCTCCAATGTCACCATGCGCTATGGTTCGAAGCTCCTCTTCGAGGATGTTTCGGTCACGTTTACCACGGGCCGCCGTTACGGCCTCACCGGCCCCAACGGCGCCGGAAAATCCACCTTCATGAAGGTGCTCACCGGCGAGATCGACGCCCAGAAGGGTGTCGTCGTCCGCCCGAAGAAGATCGGCGTCCTCAAGCAGAACCAGTACGAGTTCGACGCTTACCGCGTCATCGACACCGTCATCATGGGCAACAAAGGCCTGTGGGCGGCGCTCGAAGAGCGCGAGCGCATCTACGAGAAGCCCGAGCTGACCGACGAGGACGGCTCCCGCCTGGGCGAGCTTGAGGGCATCGTCGGCGACGAGGACGGCTACGAGGCCGAGGCCAATGCCGCCGTGCTGCTGCAGGGGCTCGACATCCCCGACGAGGTCCACGAGCGCAAGATGAGCGAGCTGCAGGGCGGCCAGAAGGTCCGTGTGCTGCTTGCGCAGGCCCTCTTCGGCAACCCCGAAGCCCTCCTGCTCGACGAGCCTACGAACTATCTCGATCTCGACTCGATCCACTGGCTCGAAGGCTTCCTGCTCCGCTACAACGGCACCGTCATCACCATCTCGCACGATCGCCACTTCCTCAACTCGGTCTGCACCCACATCGCCGATATCGATTATGAGACGATCATCACCTACAACGGCGGCTACGACGACATGGTGCTGCAGAAGACCCAGGTCCGCGCCCGCATCGAAAGCCAGAACGAGCAGCGCGAAAAGAAGATTGCCCAACTGAACGACTTCATCGCCCGCTTCTCCGCCGGTACGCGTTCTTCGCAGGTCAACTCGCGCAAGAAGGAGGTCGAGCGCCTCGCCACGACCGAGCTGGCGCGTTCGAACATCCAGCGCCCGTACCTCCGCTTCGACATGCTGCGCCCCTCGGGCAAGCACGTCCTTGAGATTGAGGACGTCAACAAGTCCTACACCCAGCCCGACGGCAAGACCGAGCACGTCATCAACAACTTCTCGAGCGCCGTCCTGCGCGGCGACAAGGTGGTCCTGATCGGACGTAACGGACAGGGCAAGACGACTATGCTCAAGGCTCTGCTGGCGAATGCGGGGCTCGACGAATCCGAGGCCTCGGCTATCGATTCTGGCACCGTCAAGTGGGGCCACGAAGCGCAGATCGGCTACTTCGCGCAGGACCACAAAGGCTCGATTCAACTTGGCATGACCGCCGCCGACTGGCTGCACCAGTTCGACCCACAGGCCAGCCGCGAGGACATCCGAGGCATCCTCGGACAGATGCTCTTTCGCGGCGAAGAGGGCAACAAGAAGACCGACGCTCTCTCCGGAGGAGAGGCTGCGCGTCTGCTCTTCTGCAAGCTGATGTTGCAGAAGCCGAACATCCTCGTCCTCGACGAGCCGACGAACCATCTTGACCTCGAAAGCATCAACGCGCTCAACCAGTCGCTGCAGAAGTACGAGGGAACGGTCTTCCTGGTGACGCATGATGAGGACCTGATCGACGAGGTCGGAACCCGCGTCTGGCACTTCGAGGGTGGTCCCACGGACTTCCGCATCACCGACCATAAGGGGCCTTACGAGGAGTACCGCCAGCAACTGGCGATGTCGGCAAAGTAGCCTTTCGCCACAGTTCAACGACGAATATTTATTCATGCAGCTACAAAAAGCACGGCAAATGCGCCGTGCTTTTTGTATTTATGCAATAGCTGCTGCATAAGTCCTTTGTCTTTCGCGGGTTTTATCGTTACCGTGAAATAATAGACCTGTAACGAGAGCATATTCATCACTCTCCAATCAGCTCAGGCGGTCGATTATGGCAAGTTCAGTACTGCACGGCGACGGCGTGGACGATCTTACGGTTGAGGCCACGACAACCACCAACCTCATCGCGCTCGAGGACCAGTATGGCGCGCACAATTACAAGCCTCTGGACGTGGTTGTCCACCGCGCCTCCGGCGTCTGGATCTACGACGTCGAGGGCCGCCGGTACCTCGACTTTCTCGCGGCTTACTCGGCGGTCAACCAGGGCCACTGCCACCCTCGCATCCTTGCAGCGATGCTGGAGCAGGCCCAGCGTGTCACACTGACCTCGCGCGCCTTCCGCAATGACCAGCTCCCTCTCTTCTACAAGGAGCTGAGCGACCTGACCGGCTACGAGATGACCCTGCCGATGAACTCCGGCACCGAGGCGGTCGAGTCGGCGCTGAAGATCGCCCGCAAGTGGGGCTACAAGATCAAGGGCATCCCCGACGGCAAGGCCGAGATTATCGTCTGCACCAACAACTTCCACGGGCGCACGATCTCGATCATCAGCTTCTCCACCGAGGAGCAGTACCGCGACGGCTTCGGCCCGTATCTCGACGGCTTCAAGGTCGTTCCCTTCGGCGACGCAAACGCGCTGCGCGAGGCCATCACGCCCAACACCGCAGCCTTCCTCGTCGAGCCCATTCAGGGCGAGGCGGGCGTGCTGATTCCGCCGGACGGCTTCCTGAGCGAGTCCGCCGCCATCTGCCGCGAGAACAACGTCCTCTTCATCGCCGACGAGATACAGTCCGGCCTCGGCCGCACCGGCAAGCTCTTCGCCTGCGAGCACGAGGAGGTCACCCCCGACATGATGATCGTCGGCAAGGCGCTGGCCGGAGGCTTCTATCCCGTCTCGGCTGTGCTGGCTTCGCGTGAGATTCTCGGCGTGCTGCACCCCGGCGATCACGGCAGCACCTTTGGCGGCAACCCGATGGCCTGCGCGGTCGCTCGCGCTTCGCTGCGGGTCATCGTCGAGGAGAAGCTGTCGGAGCGCTCCGCCGAGCTTGGCGCTCTCCTGATCGACCGTATCCGCCAGATCAACAGCCCGCAGATCCGCACGGTTCGCGGACGCGGCCTCTGGGTTGCGATCGAGCTGAACGGCCCGGCGCGCCCCATCTGCGAGGCCCTGATGAAGGAAGGTCTGCTCTGCAAGGAGACGCACGACAACGTCATCCGGCTCGCTCCGCCGCTGACCATCGAGCGCGAAGACCTGCTCTGGGCCTGCGACCGCATCCAGGCGGTTCTCGAAGCGAAGTAAACGGAAGCCTGCATAAACAACGATGCGCCCCGATCATCGGGGCGCATCGTTGTTTATGCAGGTTATTTCTTGGACGGCAACCCTCTCGACCGCCGTCATTCTGAGCGCAGCGAAGAATTCCTGTATTTTGTTCGTGCTGCCACTACTCTCCTCCATTCCCCATTACCGTGGAACCTTGTCATTCCGTAACGGAGCGCAGCGGAGGGGAGGAATCTGCTTGAAGTGCCACCAAGGACAAAGAAAAGCAGATTCCTCCGCTCCGCTGCGGAATGACAAGTTCAGCGTGAGAAATGACACGTTCAAAAAGAAGTCGCGGGAAGGAGACAGCCTGCAAAGAAATACAGGGATTCTTCGCTGCGCTCAGAATGACGGCGGTCGGAGATCGTTCCTCATGGCCGTAGTTCGGTGAGGTTGCGTTTCACTTCACCTTTTCCGGCTCGGCCCGGAAGGCCGCAAACGCCCGTTCCAGCCCTTCCTGAGTTGAAACCACAGGCCTCCATCCAATGCTCTTCAGCTTCGCATTGCTGAACTGGTTTCCCGCCCACATCGCCCGCGTCTTGTATGGAGTAAAGATCGCCGGAAGCTGCCCCTTCGACCTCTGACTATAGCGTTCGACCATCTTTGAACCCCACATCAGCACGGGGTAGGGAACCGGGATTGAGCTGAGGCGCTTCACCTTGCTCTTGTACCGCGCGAGGTACTGCTTCGAGGTCACCAGATCGTCGTCCACCACGTTGTAGATCTGCCCGTTGGCTTCCTCGGACAACGCGGCTACGACAATCGCCTCCGCACAGTTGTCCACGTAGGTCAGGGGGAGAAGGTTGTCTCCCCCGAGGTGCAGGAACCTTCCGAAGAGGCTCAATCCCACGCGGTTCGAGAAGTGCCCCCCGCCCGGCCCGTAGATCACTCCCGGCCGCAGCACTACCAGCTCGAAGCCGTACTTCTCGCGGTACTCCCAGAAGAGCTGCTCCTGCCGCAGCTTCGAGTGCGAGTACACATCGCGCAGCTCAGGGTGCCGCTCCATTGGAGTGCTCTCGTCCACCATCGCCCCGCGCGGAAGCTCCGGCACGCCCATCACTCCGAACGAGCTGACCAGCACCACGCGGATGGGTCGCAGCTCGTTGACGATGACCTCCAGCAGGTTGCGGGAGGCCACCGGCGAGTCCATGAACATCTCAGCGGGCGAGCCCTTCAGCGCCGCCGCCGCGTGGATCACTACGTCGCACCCGGCCACCGCCGGAACGATCTCCGCCGGGTTCCGCAGGTTCACCGCGATGAACTCCAGCTTCGACTCGGGATAGCGCGCTGCAATGGCTTCAAGCCCGCGCGCTTTGGAGGTGTCGCGCAACATGCAGCGGATATCGTTCTGCCCATGCGCCAGCAGCCGCTCGACGATGGCTTTGCCCAGAAATCCGCCTGCTCCGGTCACGAGAATCTTCATCGCGCACCTCCTTCAGTTGCGGGATAGACCTGCGCGATCACCTGATCCATTACGTCGACGACACGCATGATCTCAGAGTAAGGAATCGGCGGCTCGCTCCCCGAGCGGATCGACGCATAGAACAGCTCCAGCAGCTTCGACATTCCAGCAAAGAAATGGAACTCATGTCGCCGGAACTGACCGAGGTTCTTCTTCGCCTCTGCGAAGTAACGCCCCGCCATCTGCACCGGGGGAACCAGCCTTCCCACCGCGCTCGGGTACTTCTGCGAGGTCGTCTGGACCACCGTGCGGTTGTTGAAGTCCACCTCGACCGTCGCCTTCGTCCCGTAGACCTTCAGGGTGTTCGAGACCGGCCTCGCGTGCGAGCACAGGCTTCCGTAGCCCGAAACCGTGCCTCCGCGCAGGAAGACACGCAACTCGTCGAGCAGAGCGTCGGTTCCGTCGTTGCGAACCCCCTCGCGCCGCTTGTAGGCGAAGGCGTGAACCTCGGGCTCGACATCGGGAAACAACGGAACGATGCGGTTGAAGATGTGGTCCATCATGTTCTGAAAGAGCTTGCCCGGAAGCCGGTGAACCCAGTGTCCGGCATCGCTCATCAGCGCCTGCCCGTAGGCTCCGGCGAGGTCATAGCCTATGAAGGCTTCGACGTGGACCGGCTCGCCGATCTCGCCCGCGGCCAGCAGCCGCTTGAACTCCATCGCCGGGGGATCGAAGTTGGGCCAGTAGTTGATGCTCATTTGCTTGCCGCCTGCCACCACCACGTCGATCAGCGCTTTCGCCTCGGGAGCGGTCAGAGCCAGCGGCTTTTCGAGAAAGACGTGCGCTCCCGCCTCGACGCACTGGCGCGTCAGGGGCAGGTGAACTCCCGGAGGAGTCGTAATATGAACGACATCGAGGTTCTCACGCGCCAGCATCTCGGCGGTGTCGCCGTACCAGGCCGGGACGCCGTAACGCACGGCAAGCTGCTCGGCCAGCAGGGGCTCGCGGTCGCACACTGCCGCCAGCTCGGCCCCTTCGAGGTGCTTCACCACCTCCGCATGTCCGTCGGCAATCTTTCCACAGCCGACGATCCCAACCCTCAGCTTCCTTAATTGCGCCATTCACCCAGCCTGTCGAACTGATCTATCGGATCTATCTCTCTATGTTCCAGCATTCTGGCTACGATTTCATCTCGCAGAGAATTGCAGAATGAGATATTTTGGAGAAAACCCCTTGAAGCGCCTGAAGTAAGCGGGCCTCTGAGGGTAGGGAATCAAGCCATGCCCAGTATCGAATCCGCCAGAGAAAGCATCAAGGCCCGAGGCCGCAACGTTCTCGGACAGCCTCTCGACCTCTGCGGTTGCCAGCCCATGACGGGTTTTTACCGTACCGGATGCTGCGAGACTGGACCGGACGATCTTGGTGTCCACACTGTCTGCTGCATCGTCACCGAAGAGTTTCTTGAGGCCTCGAAGCGGCTGGGCAACGACCTGATCACCCCAATGCCGCAGTATGGTTTTTCCGGCCTTAAGCCTGGAGACCGCTGGTGTGTCTGTGCCGCCCGCTGGTTGCAGGTCCAGCAGGCCGGAGCCGCTTGTCCTGTTGTGCTCGAAGCGACGCATGAGGCCACGCTCGCCGTTGTTCCCTTCGAGATTTTGATTCAGTACGCCGTAATCCCCGATACGCTTCACTGAGCTTTCTTCCCGGGGCGACCACGAAGCCGCCTGAAGTCTTGAAATTCACTGTTATTTAACATTCGCTCCTGCCTTATGCAATCGCCTTATCGAAAGCGGTTTCTTTGCTATGTTTGCAGGAATTCGGGCCATATTTCCCCATTTTGCGGGAAAAGCGCTCTTGACACAGGCTTTCGCTGGCTTGACCGTAGAAAGTACTACGAGTTTTTGCATAAGACCCGTATCTGAACCAGCTTCGGCAGATAACACAGCCGTTCTGCGTCAGCCAATCGTTTTTCACTCACCGCATTAATCATCGGTGACGTTTTCAAGGAGCCAGTTACAAAATGAGTTCTATTTCTGCGTGCAAGCGCCTTCTTCTTACGGCCGCTGCAGCAACGGTTTTCGCCCTTTCCATGGCGATTCCGTCGTCTGCACAGACGGCCGCCACGGGTACGATTTCAGGAACCATCACCGATGTTTCGGGAGCAGTGGTCTCGAACGCCGCGGTTACGGTCATCAACAACGACACCGGAGCCACCCGTACGGTCACCACCAACGGCTCCGGCCAGTTCAACTCGACCTTCCTGCAACCCGGGCACTACGAGGTCATTGCTACCGGCAGCGGCTTCGGCAAGGTGGATCGCAAGAACCTGAATCTCACCGTCGGCCAGGTGCTCTCGGTGGATGTCGCGCTTCCTGCCGCCTCCTCTTCGACCGAGGTCACGGTGACCGATGAGTCGCCCCTGATCGATACCGAGAAGACCCAGGTCTCGCAGACAATCAGCCAGCAGATGGTTTCGAACCTCCCGGTCAACGGGCGTCGCTACGACAACTTCGTCCTTCTGACCACGAACGTGGTTCCCGACGGCAACTCCGGTCTGATCTCCTACCGCGGCATCTCCGGCCTCTACAACACGAACCTCATCGACGGCGCCAACAACCAGCAGGCGTTCTTCTCCGAGGCCCGCGGTCGCGCCATCGGCTCTCCCTACGTCTTCTCGCAGGACTCCGTCAAGGAGTTCGAGTCCTCGACCTCCGGCTACTCGGCCGAGTTCGGACAGGCTGCCGGCGGACAGATTAATGCTATCTCCCGCTCGGGAAACAACGCGACGCACGGTGACCTGTTCTACTACCTTCGCTATCCTTCGCTGAACGCGCTCGATCCGCTGACCAAGTTCAACGGTCGTCAGCCGGGAGCGAATCCGGCCCTTCTGCAGCCTGCGATTCACCAGCAGCAGCAGTTCGGCGGCTCGGTCGGTGGCCCCATCATCAAGGACAAGCTCTTCTACTTCTTCACCTATGATGGATTCCGCCGCTCGAGCCCGCTGCTCTACAGCACCACGGCTCCGATCTCCAGCTTTGCCTGCCCGGCGCCGGTCTCCTCGGCCCAGTGCGATGCGGCGAAGTCTTACCTGAACGGCCTTAGCGGTCCGGCGGCCCGTGTTCTCAAGCAGGACATCTTCTTCCCCCGCCTCGACTACCAGCTCAACGGCAACAACCACATCAGCGCCGAGTTCAACTGGGAGAACTACAATCTCCCCAACGGCTATACCACCTCCACCACGGCGAATGCCAGCTCCGCTTCGACCAACGGCCGCTCGGACTTCCACGAGCGCTTCTTCATCGCCAACTGGGAGTCGGTGCTGAACCCCACGACGACCAACGCCTTCCGCTTCCAGTGGGGACGCGATCTCGAGGTCACCTCGGCCAACGCGCCCGGACCCTCGGTGACGATCTCCGGCGTTCAGGGCTACGGTATGCCCAACGCCCTGCCCCGTCTGGCCTTCCCCGACGAGCACCGCTGGCAGATCTCCGACACGGTCTCGAAGATCATGGGTAAGCACATCCTCAAGGCCGGTGTGGACATCAACCTCATCCACGAGTACCTGGCTAACCTCTTCCAAGGCGGCGGCGTTTACTCCTACGCCGCGCTCAACAACCAGTGTCTGAACCCGGCCGATCAGGGCAACACGGTTTGCAGCGCTGCAAACAACAATGTAATCGGTGGCCAGGGCGCAGCCTTCGCCAATTGGGTGCAGGACGTCTACGGCGTGAATGGCGGTCAGCACTGGACCTCGTTCCAGCAGGTGAACGATCCCATCACCCACATCGGCGCGGACGACTTCTGGAACAAGGATCTCGCCGGCTTCGTCGAGGACACTTGGAAGATCACCAACAACTTCACCCTGAACGCTGGTCTCCGCTACGACGTGCAGCTCGTACCCCAGCCGCCGAACCCCTACACCACCAGCTTCAATGGCGCTCCTTCGGCGCTGGGTAACTACTACACCAAGACGATCAACACCAACTACAAGATGTTCCAGCCCCGCATCGGCTTTGCCTGGTCTCCCTACCCGGGAACGGTCTTCCGTGGCGGCTACGGCATCTTCTACGGCCTGACCTCGAACTCCACCTTCTACGCCACGCGCGTCGAGAACGGCGTCTATCAGCAGGCCTACTCGTTGAGCGTTGCACAGTCCACCGGTTCCGGCCCGACGACGTACACGTACGCCGCAGGCGCTCCGAGGAACATCGGTGTCCTCTTCACGCCTCCTGGCCTGCCCCTCGCCGCTCCGTTCTCTGGAGCCGTGACCCCCACGATCAATGGTTCGGCCGGGCTGCAGAAGCTCTCCTTCCGCGGTCAGGACCCCAACTTCACCAATCCGTACACGCACTCGATGGACCTGTCGGTTGAGCAGCAGATGCCGGGCCACATCAGCCTTACCATCGCTTACGTCGGCACCCGCGGTATGCGTCTGCCGTACTTCATCGATACCAACCTGCCCAAGGCCACGAGCCGCACCTACGCGGTGACCGATCTATCTGGCGCGTCCACAGGTTCGATCACCGTGCCGTTCTACACCGGTGCTCGTCCCTCGCCGAACGATGGCGGTATCCTCACCGGCTTCAGCGGTGTGAACTCCTGGTACCACTCGGCTGCCTTCACCATCCGCAAGCCCTTCAGCCATCAGATTGAGGCTCTCATCAACTACACCTGGGCCAAGGCAATTGATGGTGGCCAGGTTCCTGGTCAGTTCGGTACCTTCAACGGAACCGACACGATCCTCGATCCTTTCAACCTGAAGAACCCCGGCACGCTCAGCGAGTACAGCCGTTCCGATCTCGACATGCGCAGCCGCTTCGTCGGCAGCCTCGTCTGGTCGCCGAAGGTTGGTATCTCGAACCGTTACGCCAGCTACGCGGTCAACGGATGGTCGCTCTCGGGTACCGCAACCGAGCAGACCGGGCTTCCGCTCACCGCGGGTATGAACGGCAACGCCTCGGGCGGTATCGAAGGCGGTGTCACCGGTGGTTCGGTGGGCAACAGCCCCTCGCCCTCCTCGGGACGCGCTCCGCAGTACCGTCGTAACGCGTTCCCCAGCAACGGTGTTCGCAACATCGACGCCCGTATCTCCCGCGATTTCCCGATTCACGAGGGAATCAAGCTCCAGCTCTTCGCGGAAGCCTTCAACGTCGTCAACCGCAAGCAGCAGCTTGGCTTCAACACCACGGCCTTTGCTTATGGTTCGAGCAACAGCATCGTCCCTTACCAGACGAACGCTGCCAGCGCCTTCGGTACGCCCAGCTCGACCTCGAGCACGCTCTACGGTCCGCGCCAAGTGCAGGTTTCGGCGAAGCTGTTCTTCTAAACGCAACCCATACCGAAGAAGAGGCTCCCTGCAAAGGGAGCCTCTTCTTTTTTTGCGCAAAAAGAAACAGGGCTGATATAGCCGCTGCGATTATTTCTCAATCTGAATGAGTTGGGGAAAGATGGTGCGCCCGAGAAGATTCGAACTTCTGACCTACAGCTTCGGAGGCTGCCGCTCTATCCAGCTGAGCTACGGGCGCATACCTCTAGCCTAGCACGACCGTGCCTGATTGACAGGTTCCGTGGCTCAGTTCAGCATCGAAGTGTTGTCATGCACGACCACTTCCGAGAAGAACCGAAAGAGAGACGCATCATGCTTTTCCGCAGCCTCGCCTCGTTTGCCTGTTGTAGCATCCTGTTTGCTTCCACCAGCCTTGCTCAGCTCCCCAGCCCTCCAGAGAACGCAACCGTCTCCCTCAATGGAAAATCTGTCACAGTGAAGTACGGCGCTCCCTCTATGCGTGGCCGTAAGGTCGTCGGTGGAATCGTCCCCTACAATCAGGTCTGGCGCACCGGCGCGAACGAGTCCACCAGCTTCGTCTCCGAAGGCAACCTCAAGATCGGCAGCACGACCGTTCCCGCAGGAAGCTACACCCTCTACACCCTTCCCGGCGCGAGCCAGTGGCTTCTGATTGTGAACAAGCAGACAGGTCAGTGGGGAACGAAGTACGACCAGTCACAGGACCTCGCCCGCATCCCCATGAAGTCCGCGAAGCTCTCCTCGCCGCAGGAGAAGATGTCCATCACCTTCGAGAATACCCACGGCAGCTCCACCGAGCTTCACGTCAAGTGGGAGAATGTCGACGAGTCGGTGACATTCTCCGCGCAGTAGCTACTGTTTCTCAGCGGCGTCGCGTTCTTCGCGCAACCGCTCCATCACGGACGAGACCAGCTCCTTGGCTCCGTTCAGATTCGCCATCACAGCCTGCAGATCGAGCGCCGGAACATTCGGGTTCCGGTTGCTCGTGCAGTACACGCCGTGCTGGCCTGCGAGGATCAGCGCATCGGTCAGGCAGTCCAAGGTTGCGGCGAGACGCCCGCGCGCCTCGCCCATCATGAACTCATACTTCTCCAACTCAGCGCGACGATCGTCCCCGAGATAGCGGAAATTCGGCACTACCACTCCTTCGCGGCAGAGTCCGGCGTCAGCGCCGAAGGATCAGCGGTGCCGTTCGGAACCGGCTTCCACCGCAGCCCCGGCTTGCGGGCTGCCGCTGTCTCGTCCAGCCGGCGTAGACGCGTCGTGTGCGGGGCCGTCTTTACCAGCTCGGGATTCTCCTCCGCCTCCTGCGCGATCTGCTTCAGAGCGTCGATCAGCAGGTCCAGCTCCTCGCGGCTCTCGCTCTCCGTCGGCTCGATCATCATCGCGCCCTGCACGACCATCGGGAACGAGACCGTGTAGGCGTGGAAGCCGTAGTCGATCAGACGCTTGCCCATATCGCCGGTCTTCACGCCGCTCTTCGCCTGCCGCTTGTCCGAGAAGACGACCTCGTGGAGCGACCGCGTCTTGAACTGCAGCTCGAAGGTGTCTTCCAGCTTGGCGCGGATGTAGTTCGCGTTCAGCACGGCGTCCTCGGTGGTCTGGCGCAGACCATCCGGCCCGTTGGCCAGGATGTACGCCAGCGCGCGCACGAACATTCCGAAGTTGCCGTAGAACATGCGCACGCGACCAATGCTCTGCGGACGGTCGTAGTCGAGCGAGAGTAGGCCATCGGGCCGTGTGACGACCACAGGCTTCGGAAGGAAGGGCTCAAGAATCTTCTTGCACGCCACCGGGCCAGAGCCTGGGCCACCGCCTCCGTGCGGGGTCGAGAAGGTCTTGTGCAGGTTCAGGTGCATCACGTCCACGCCGAAGTCGCCGGGCCGCGTCTTGCCGACCAGCGCATTCATGTTCGCGCCGTCCATGTACAGCAGCGCGCCCTTCGCGTGCAGAATGTCCGCAATCTTGTGGATCTCGCTCTCGAAGACGCCAATGGTCGAAGGGTTCGTCAGCATCAGCGCGGCGGTGTCTTCGTCGACCATGCGCTCGAGCTCCGCGATATCGACCATGCCCTGCGCGTTCGACTTCAGGTTCGCCACCTGGTAGCCGCAGACGGCGGCGGTCGCGGGGTTGGTGCCGTGCGCCGAGTCGGGGATCAAAACCTTCTTGCGCGGATTGCCCTGGGCCTCGTGATACGCGCGCGCCAGCAGGATGCCGGTGAACTCGCCGTGCGCTCCGGCGGCGGGCTGCAGCGTGATCGTGTCCATGCCGGTGATCTCGACGAGGCAGTCGCTCAGCAGCTTCATGATGCTCAGTACGCCCTGCGAGAGCGACTCCGGCTGATAGGGATGCGCCTCGGCGATGCCCTCAAGCCGAGAGACCAGCTCGTTCACTCGGGGGTTGTACTTCATCGTGCAGCTTCCCAGCGGATACATGCCGAGGTCGATGGCATAGTTCCACGTCGAAAGCCGCGTGAAGTGGCGGATGATCTCGATCTCGCTCAACTCCGGCATCACGCCGAGATCGGCGCGGGCTACGTCGCCCAGAAGAGCAGCGGCGTCCACCGCGGGAACATCCAGCTCCGCCAGCCGGTAGGCCTTTTTGCCCGCTGCGGACTTCTCGAAGATCAGGTCTTCGTTCTGGTTGACGTGCGTCGTCACCTTCTTCGGTGTTCCGACAAACTTTGTCTCGCTCATCTATCCCTCACAACTACCGGAACCTAAAACTCCATCTGGTCCGCAGCCGAGCCGGTCGGTGAATACGCCCCCGCCTCCGGCCCGTCCAGGTCTTCCTCACGCAGCGAAAGCGCGATCACCGTATCGTTTTCGAATCGCAGCGTCAGCGAATCGCCTTCTTCGAGTGTTGCCTCTTCGACCTTTTCGCCGATCAGCGCACATAGGGCATTGCGATACTCCGGCTCGCCGAAGGCAATCGAATACTCGCTCAGCAGAACATGCGGCCACGCGTACAGCGTCAGCAGAGGGCCGTCGAAGCGGAGTTGCAGGTAGTCCTGCACGAACTCCACTGCTGCCAGTTCCTCGCCGAGAATCTCTGAGAGGTCCACTATTTCAACGCCTCAATTACAGAGTCGATCTGCGCCTTCGTTGTCAGCTCGGTCGCGCACCACAGGCTCGCGTTCGGGCCAAGCTCGGGGTACCACTTCGCCAGCGGCAGGCCGCCGATGATCTTCTTTTCGAGCAGGGCAGCGTTGATCGCTTCCGCGTCCTTGCCCAGATCGAGCACGAACTCGTGGAAGCGCGGCGCTCCACCGAACAGAACCTTGCCCTTCGCTCCCAGCGTATCGGCGGCATACTTGGCCTTGGCGAGATTGTGGACGGCCAGCTCCTTCAGGCCTTCCTTGCCGTACACGGTCAGGAAAACGGTGGTCATCAGGGCCACGAGAGCCTGGTTGGTGCAGATGTTCGAGGTCGCCTTCTCGCGGCGGATGTGCTGCTCGCGCGTCGAAAGCGTCAGAACGAAGCCGCGCTTGCCGTCCATGTCCTTCGTCTCGCCGACGATGCGGCCCGGCATCTGCCGCAGGAACTTCTCCTTGCACGCGATCACGCCGCAGAACGGTCCACCGAAGCTCGGGGCCACGCCGAAGCTCTGTGCTTCGAGCGAGACGATGTCCGCCTCCGCAGGAGCCTTCACGATGCCCAGCGAAACCGCCTCCGCAATCGAGACGATCAGCAGAGCGCCCTTCTTGTGAGCGATGTCTGCGATAGCGGCAACATCTTCAATGGTTCCGAAGAAGTTCGGCGACTGGATCAGCACGCAGGCCGTGCTGTCCGTAATCGCTGCGTCCAGAGCGGCCAGATCGACGCGACCGTTCTCCGCGTAGCCGACCTCGGTCAGCGGAATCTCCTGGTGCTGCGCATAGGTGGCGACCACCTCGCGGTACTCGGGATGCACCGTGCGGGCAATCACCGCGCCGTCGCGTCCGGTCACGCGCACCGCCATCATGATGGCCTCAGCCGCACCGGTCGAGCCGTCGTACATGGAGGCGTTCGCAATCTCCATCCCCGTCAGCTCACAGATCATCGTCTGGAACTCGAACATCGCCTGCAGGGTTCCCTGCGCGATCTCCGGCTGGTAGGGCGTGTAGCTGGTCAGGAACTCGCCGCGCGAGACGATCGTGTCGATCATCACCGGGCGATAGTGCCGGTACACGCCCGCGCCCAGAAAGGTCGCATAGCCGACCGCATTCTGATCGGCAAAGGCGCGGAAGCGGTCCACGATCTCCGATTCGCCGTGCTGGCGGGGGATCGCGAGGTCTCGCTTCAGTTGATACTCGGCGGGAATGGTCGAAAACAGGTCGTCGATCGACGCCACGCCAATCTCGGCGAGCATCGCCTCGCGGTCCGCGGGGGACTTTGGCAGATAGCGCATTCTTTAGTGTCCGGTCTCTTCAGCGATGAACTTTTCGTAATCGGCAGCCGACAGCAGGCTGTCCAGCTCCCCGGCGTTCTCAAGATCCACCTTGATCATCCACGTCGCATTGGCGTCCGCATTGACCTTCTCGGGAGCATCCTTCAGCTCCTCGTTCACCTCGGTCACGGTGCCGGTCGCGGGGGAGTAGAGGTCCGAGACCGCCTTCACCGACTCGACCGAACCGAAGATCTCTCCGGCCTTGACCTTGTCGCCCACCTTGGGCAGATCGACGAAGACGATGTCGCCCAGCGAGCTTTGCGCGTAATCGGTGATGCCGACCGTGCCCTTGGCTCCGTCGACGCTGATCCACTCATGTTCCTTGGTGTACTTGAAATCCGCAGGGTAGGACATAGGTATCGGGAATCTCCGCTTCTTGATGGTTTACGGGAAACTTGTTTTGTTTCTGGGGAACTTTGCTCTTTTATTGTAGAGCGTCGGGTGTGAAAAACTGTGCAGGTCGCCTAGCGCGGGCCAAATCCGGGGTAGGGATCGAGCTGCGTGACCAGCGGAAACCCGATCATCCCCAGCTTGTACAGCGGCAGGGTTTCGACAGCAGCCCTCGCTTCGGCCTCGCTCGCGGCTTCGAGGATCAGGGCCGCTCCGGGCTTGTCCTTCCGCCGCCACGCCGTCCGCAGGACTCCGGCTGCGTACAGCTCGCGCACCCTCTGGCTCTCGGCCTCAATGCGCTCCGGCGTCCACTCCTCGGCGGGGAACTTGTCTGTGAAACGCTCCGTCAAAACGAGAAACTGCATCCTCACCTCCGAAAGCCAAACCAGCGAAATACAGCAGGAACGCTACTTCTTCGGGCGCTTGTAGAACGGTGTCGGGACGACCTTCGCCTTCACCTTCTGCCCGCGAATCTCCACCGCAACCTCGGTGTCGAGCGTCGAGAACTCCGTCGGAACATAGGCCAGTGCGATGTTCTTCTTGAGGAACGGTGCGGGAGAGCCGCTGGTGATCTCGCCGATCTTTTCGCCCGTGAGGGAGAACACCGGGTAGCCATCGCGCCCGATGCCGCGCTCGATCATCTCCAGCCCAACCAGCTTGCGCTTGGGACCGCCCTCTTCCTGAACCTTCACCAGAGCCTCGCGGCCCACGAAGTCGCCCTTTTCGAGCTTCGCGTAACGCCCCAGCCCGGCCTCGAAGACGTTGATTGTGTCCGAAATTTCATGGCCGTACAGCGCCATTGCGGACTCGAGCCGCAGCGTGTTGCGAGCGCCCAGGCCGCAGGGCACAATCCCGAACTCCTTACCGGCTTCGAGCACCTCGTTCCAGACTCGCGTGCTCGTAGGCTCGTCCGAGGGGATGTAAATCTCGAACCCGTCCTCGCCGGTGTAGCCGGTGCGGGCGATCATCACGTTGTACAGGCCGCAGACCTGTCCCCACGTAAACCAGTAATTCTTGATCGGCCCCAGGTCCACGGGAGTCAGCTTCTGCAGCGTCTCCTGCGCCTTCGGACCCTGGATCGCAAGCTGCGTGTAGTAGTCGCTGAAGTCGTTCATATGGACGCCCGGCATTCCGCCGATCGTCTGCCGCACCCACTGCACGTCCTTCTCACGAGTTCCCGCGTTGATGACGATCAGGTAGTCGTTCTCCGAAAGCTTGTGCACCACCACGTCATCGACGAACGTGCCGTTGGGATACAGCATCGCCGAGTACTGCGCCTGTCCCACCTGCAGCTTAGAGGCGTCGTTCATGCACAGCTTTTGCACAGCCGCCAGCGACCCCGGTCCGCGCAGTTGAATATCTCCCATGTGCGAGACGTCGAACAGGCCCACCGCGGTCCGCACGGCCAGGTGCTCTGCCATCAGGCCGGAGTATTCCACCGGCATATCCCAGCCGCCAAAGTCCACCATCTTCGCCTTCGCGGCGCGGTGAACAGAATTAAGTGCAGTCTTCCGAAGGGGAGTCGCAATTTCTGACAAGATCGTGACCTCTGATCTTCAATCGTAGTTTGCCTCCCCTGCACGGTCAACGAAGTTGCTTTGCGTGAACGCCTGACCGCTCAGGGATTAACCCGCGTAGGGCTTCGAGTAATGCGTGGACCACTCCGTCCTCGACTCGTCCAGCCACTCGATCGTTCCCTTGCGCGAGTCCGCCTGGAACAGCATGAACGCGTTCGGATCGTATCGCGTCGCTCCCGACACGATGTGTTTCGGCCCGTAGGTATGCGCGAAGTCCACCCATTTGTGCCAGTGTCCTGCAATCACAATCTGGATATTGTCGCTGTACTTCCGCAGCATCGGATGCAGGCCGTAATCCTTGATCTCCGTCGGAGCCTGAATCCACAGAGGGTAGTGAATCAGCACGACGGTCGGCTTGCGCTCCGCCAACTGGGCCTCGGCCCAGTTCAGCTGCTCCTCGCCCAGCGATCCGTATTGCCGCATCTTCGGTGTGGCGCTGGGGTCCCATGTGTGGCCGAGGAAGTTGTTCAGCTGCAGGAAGCGAAATCCCTTGTAGTCCACCGAGTAGTAGGGCTTCGTCTTCAGCTTTGCCTCGAACAGCCGGTGCGACATCTCACGCGAGACGCCCGGCGTCTGGTGCTCGTCGTAGTCGTGGTTTCCGAAGCCGATGTGGACCGGGGCCTTGAATCCCTGCAGCAGCTCGTAGGCTATATCGATGCGGGTCTTGTTCTTGAAGTAGAAGTCGTAATCCGCCGAGGGATAGTTATGGAAGGTGTCGCCCGCATGAAAGACCTGTTCTACCGCAGGGGTGATCGCGTTGATGGTCTCTCGCGTCATCGTCAGATGATGGTTGGCCTTGAAGATGGTTTCAGTGTCTTCGGGGCTTCCTTCCGGGCCTTGATAGAAGTCATCGATCACGTGCGTGTCCGTGATGATGGCGAAGCGGAAGGTGCCTTCCGGCGCGGTTTTGGGCAGGGCATTCAAACGCGCGGCCAGTCCAAGGCCGCCTGCGGCCGCAATCCCCATCTGATGAAACTGTCTACGCGTTACGATCACAGCGCTTCCTCCGTCTTTCGGCTGCAATCGCAGGCCTTGATCTGAAGGTTTCAGTGTAGTTGCCCAGCGTTAATATTCTGCGAATCATGGCGTTTTCGCGATCTCGCCTCCGTTCCGCCCATGCGGAAAATCCACCCTTCGTTTTGTGGAACAATGGAACATATATGGATGGAGTTCTTGAAGGTGGATTTTCCTGCACCGTGTGCGGGGAACGGCACGAGGTTCTGCCGTTGAAGTACAGTGTCAAAGCGCCGCAGGCAGTCATGACGATTCCCTCGGACGAGATCGACAGCAGGGTCGTCATCACTCCCGAACAATGCGTCATCGACAACCGCGACTTCTATCTGCGCGGACGCATCCTCATCCCGGTACATGGCGTCGAGTCGCCCTTCGTCTGGGGCGTCTGGGCCGAGATCAGCCCCACGAACTTCCTCCGCACCAACGAGATGTGGAACACGCCGGGCCGCGAGCAGGAGCCGCTCTTTACCGGCTGGCTCAACAACGACCTCTTTCTCTTCGGCGAGACCATCAATCTTGAGCTTGCCGTGAGAACCCAGGAGGTCGGCAAGCGCCCGCAGTTCCTGATCCGCGACCCGAACCACCCGCTCGCTATTCAGCAGCGCGAAGGAATTACGGTCGAAGATGTTCAGGACATCGCGGAGATGATCTACCACCGAGGCTGGAAAGACGAAGAGTAGCCCTTACCGGCTCTTCTCTCGGCGATTCGCCCGCACAAAGCTGCTCATACAGAAGTACGTGAAGATCACGGCCATCACCGCCGACATCAGGAAGTGCATGTGCGCGTCGTGGTTGGTTGCCGTCTCGTGCAGCTCGCCGCGTAGCTTCCACGCTCCTGTGCCCGCATAAAGCGCGAAGATTCCGAAGAACACCCCGGTAAACTCCAGCCAGAGCACGCCTGAAAGCCGCACAAACGGTCTCCATACCGCCTCGCCGAACTTTTTGCCCCCCTGTGCGACGCCAGCGGTCGTCCGTTTTGCCTGCGCGACGGAGCTGGTCACCTGCGTCGTCATCGAAGGGCGAGGCTGCGCCGGGGCTGACGGTTGTGCCGACGAGTCCGAGGGATTCGGCGAGGTCGCCGCATCCACAGCCGTTACCAGAGTCTTCGCGGCGGCACGCGCTCCGATTCCAAGCGCGCGGCCAAAGCGTACCGAGTCCATGCATCGAGTGTATCCGCTCCTCCCCGCTCCACAAAAGTTGCAGAGCGGTTCTGTCAAACCAGGGCATCCTTCCCCGCATCCAAATACGCAGAAGGACGGAGCAGGAGGGCCTCATGAAAGAGATATTCCTCAGCACGGCAGAGTTCTGCATCGCCGCAGTTGGAGCGGTGGCCTGGAGTCCCCGGAGGACCGTCCCCTTCGGCGTGCTGGCCTCGCGCCTCGAAACCCTCCGTCTTGGGCGCCGCCTGTCGTAGGAGAGCGTTTCCCGCTTCTTTCCCGCTTGTCCCGCATCGAAAAGAAGAAGGAATCATGAAGGATTCATTCTCGTTGCAGCGCGCTCGACGATAGCGGTATTCTGTCTTCAGATTTCAACCCGCAGTGCCCGCAATGCCGTTCCCTCCAATCTTTCGCAGGGAATACCCGATGCGAGGTTAGATGTATATCGAGCAGCCCGGAGGTGGCATTGAATCAAAAGGTTAAGAACCTCATCCAGAAGCTTGGCGAAGCCATTCATGAGACAGTCTCCGAGTCTGAAGACATCGCCGTCGTCGTCAAGGACATTCGCGAGCAGGGTTTTGACGTCCTGCTGATGCTTGAGGCCACCATCGGCCTCAACGAAGTGGACACCGAAGAAGAGGCTGAGGAGGCGACCGAGGAGATCGAAGGCCCCTTCACCTCAAGCGACCTCACCTTCCTCAAGTCCCTTCGCATCAGCCTCAGCGACGACGATCTCTCGCCCGAAGCCTGATCGACGGAGAGTCGTTTTCTCTCGAAGGCCTGCATTTCCCAATGCAGGCCGTTCTCTTTTGCGCTCTATCTCTTCCACGCAACAGAATCAATCCCAGCATGATAGACTCCCATCTCCCGGGACGTGTTTGCGGTTTTGCGCATCCCAGAACACATGGCCCTTGAGGGCCAGATGATGAGGTCGTAAAAGATGAGAGATACGCTGGGAGTTCTGCTTGCGGGAGGAGCCGGAGAACGCCTCTTTCCCTTGACCCGTGACCGCGCCAAACCTGCTGTGCCCTTTGCCGGGCAGTACCGCATTATCGACATCACGCTGTCGAACTGCATCAACTCCGACCTTCGCCGGGTCTACATTCTCACCCAGTACAAGGCCCTTTCGCTCAACCGCCACATCCGCGAGGGCTGGGGTCCGGTCGTCGCCAACGAACTCGGCGAGTTCATCGAGATCCTCCCACCCATGCAGCGCGTCTCGAAGTCCTGGTACCAGGGCACCGCCGACGCCGTCTATCAGAACATCTACTCCATCGGTTCCGAGCAGCCCCGCTACGTCATCATCCTCTCCGGCGACCATATCTACAAGATGAACTACTCCCTCATGCTGGAGCAGCACATCGCCTCCGGAGCCGACGTCACCCTTGCCACGCTCCCCATCAGCCCCGACCAGGTCTCCGCCTTCGGAGTCGTCGAGGTTGCCCGCTCCGGCGAGGTCACCGGCTTCATCGAGAAGCCCAAGGAGACCAGCGTCCGCTCCCCTTTTGACCCCGAGATGGTCGATGTCTCGATGGGCATCTACATCTTCAACACCGACGTCCTGCTGCCGGAACTGATCCGCGATGCCGAGGAGGCTCAGTCCAAGCACGACTTCGGCCACGACATCCTGCCCAGGCTCCTTGGGCGCTTCAAGATGCTGGCCTACAACTTCGTCGACGAGAACAAGCAGCAGGCGCTCTACTGGCGCGATGTGGGGACCCTTGAGGCCTACTACGAGGCCAACATGGATGTCGCCTCCGTCACCCCGACCTTCAACCTTTACGACAAGTCCTGGCCCATGCGCACGCGGCCTTACCAGTACCCGCCCGCCAAGTTCGTCTTTGGCGAGCCCGGACGCACCGGCATGGCCATCAACTCCATCGTCTCTGCGGGGTCGATCATCTCGGGCGCGGTCATTCGCAACTCCGTCCTCTCGCAGGATGTGCGCGTGAACTCCTACGCCGACGTCGATTCCTCGGTGATCTTCTCGCACGTCAACATCGGACGCCATTGCCGCATCCGTCACGCCATCATCGACCGCGATGTTCACATCCCGGACGGCACGGTGATCGGATACGACCCGCAGGAGGATAAGAAGAACTACTTTGTCTCCTCAAGCGGCCTCACCGTGGTCACCCGCGACTACTCCGTGTACGAGAATCCCGTCTCCCCCGGCTTTCTCCAGAAGTAGCCGGGCAAGCAAAAGGGCCGCCAGTGCTGGCGGCCCTTCTTTATTTCTCTGAGAAGTTACTTCTTCGAGACGCCCCTCTGCCCGAAGCGATAAACCACGCCGCCCGAGACTCCGAAGAAGGTTCTCGTCTCATCCCCGAAGTGCTCCAGAATCAGGTCCGGAGAGACGCGGAACGCGAGGTTCTTCGAGTGGTTGATATCGACGCTCGCACCCAGCGCGAAGACAGGCTTCGTGCGGTCCGAATAGAGTCCGATAGTAGGCAGCGCCTGTGGAGGAACCACGCCTGTGCTGTGGTTGAAGTTTCCGTGCGCCGCGCCGCCGTAGGCGTGGAAGTTCAGGGCGGCGTACTGGTTCTTCGGTCCGCGATACTGCGCTCCCGCCATGCCCATGTTCAGAGCCACCAGCGGACGGCCTCCGATATACGGGTTCGGGTTGACCGGAGTCGTACCCCACATGCCGCGCCACTCGGCCCCGAGGCCCCACTTCGGCGTCAGCCAGTAGGTTCCCAGCACCTCGGCTCCGCCCAGGTTCATGCGGCTGGTCAAAGCCTGTCCGGCCTGAAAGTTCATGAACCCGAGACCGCCGTAGATCTCGTATTTGTTGTCATAGGTCACAGGAGCGATGCCGCCGATCCTGCGCGCCGTGGGCGCTGCGCCCGGCGCCGTATTCCGGATCTGTGCGTTCTGGGCCGCGGCGCTTCCGGCGGCAAGGGCAAGGGCCAGCATTCCCATCCATGCGCGTCGACCGAAACCGCGCTCTTTCATGGTCGCTTTGGGCGACAAGAACTCCTGCGTCTTCTTCTCCAACATCTGCTCCTGCATTTCGCTTACCCTTCCAAGATATAACGTCAGGGCCGCCTCTGGCTCACTGTCGGTTGGGAAAGATGCCATTTTCGCTACTGGCCTCTCTCCCCGGCCCTCGAAAAAAACACCTCGCCTAAGACCTCCGTCCCATCCCAACACTCCCTGCCGTTGTGCGACAATAATCCGTACCGCCCGAATCTCACGGTATGTCAGGTTCCGGCGGCGCAAGGGGAGAAACAAATGGGCGAACTATTTACACCGACGCATCTCATCGTTATCGCAGTCGTTGTGCTCGTGCTCTTCGGCGGCAAGAAGCTGCCCGAACTTGGCAAGGGACTCGGCGAAGGCCTTCGCGGTTTCAAGGATGGCATGAAGGGCGTTACCGACGAGGTCAACAAGCCTGTTGAGTCGCAGGCCGCTCCGAAGTCCGGCGAGACGGTCACCAAGTAACCCTGTAGCACCGTCTCCGTTCCAGATTTGGAAGGCCCGGCCGATCCTCCATGAAGCTCAAGTCGCCTTACCTGGTTAAACCTAACGCGAAGATCAGGCTCTCGCGCATCGCGACCGGCGACACCGGGTCCTTCAAGCATGAGGACGCAGCCGCGTCCGTGCTCGACCGTCACCGCGAAAAGCTGGCAGAGCTGCAGGATACCTTCTATGCCTGCCAGCACAAGGCTCTGCTGATCGTTTTGCAGGGCATGGACACGGCGGGCAAGGACGGAACGATCAGCCACATCTTTTCCGGCGTGAACCCGCAGGGGTGCAACGTCTCGGCCTTCAAGCAGCCCACGCCCGATGAGCTGCGCCACGATTTCCTCTGGCGCGTCCACTCGCAGGTCCCGCCCCGGGGCATGATCCAGATCTTCAACCGCTCGCACTACGAGGACATCCTCGTTCCCCGGGTCCACAAGCTCATCTCGTCGTCGAAGCTCGAGCAGCATATCGGCGATATTCTCGAGTTCGAGGACATGCTGCACGACAACGACGTCGTCGTTCTTAAGTTCTTCCTCCACATCTCGCACGAGGAGCAGACCCGGCGTCTCCAGTCGCGTCTGGACACTCCGGACAAGCACTGGAAGCTCTCCGAAAGCGACTTTCGGGAGCGCCAGTTCTGGGACGAGTACGAGGCCGCCTACAACCACCTGATTGGGGCCACCAGCCGCAAGAATGCCCCCTGGTTCATCATTCCGTCCGACGCCAAGTGGTACCGCAACGTGGCCATCTCCGAGATTCTCGTCGAGGCGCTGAAGAGCCTGAAGCTCAAGTACCCCAAACCGACTCTCGACCTCGAAAAGTTCAAGCTCTAATCAGCCTCAATAGGATCTGCGGAAGGTTACAGGGTAATCATGACCACGGCCACGGCCGCGACCAGCATTCCGAATGCTTGCCTCCGAGTGGGCCATTCGTGGAGGGTCCACGCCGCCAGCAGGATCGTCGACGCAGGGTAGAGCGAAGCCAGCACTGCTGCCACGTCCAGCCGCCCCGCCCGCGTGGAGGCGATGAACAGCAGGTTGCCCGAGGTATCCAGCACCGCCGTCGAGAGCGCCCATAGCACCGCGCCTTTCGGGAGCCATCCCTTCACCCCGGCATCCGTGCCGCCTCGCAGCGTCATTACAACCAGAAGCGTCCCGCAGGCGGTCAGGCTCCCTATCCTCGCGGTCGCCATCGGCCACAGAACACCTGCAACCCCGGCAAACTTCAGCGCGGTGAAGTAAAGCCCGAACCCCGCGCCGGAAAGAATCGCCAGCCACATTGTCGCGCTCGAAACCGGAACCGACTCGGGGTTGTCCCCGGCGGCAATCATCCAGATCGCAGCCCCCGCCACGACGAAGCCCGCCACCCGCATCCAGCCGGGCCAGCCCTCTTCGACCGCGGAGATCGCCGCCGGAATCGCCGCAGCCAGCAGACCGCTGATCGCAGCGGAGACGCCCATCGCTCCTCGCGACAGGGCAATGTAAAAGCCTGTAAGAGAAAGTCCTGCCAGAACGCCTGCCGCCAGGCCCCACGCCAGCGGAGCCCCATGCGGAAACGGAGTCCCCAGCAGCAGGCAGGTAGCCACCAGCACGCACAGACTGGCCGAGTGGCTGGTTATCACGACACGTAACGTGCCGCTCATCGAGCCACCCGCGTGCTTGGCCGCCATTCCTCCGGAGAAGTCTCCTCCTCCCCACAGAATGGCAGCCGCCAGCGCCAGCAGTACGTTCGCTTGAGGCATCAATCGAAAGAAATTACTGTTTCGGCGTTGTAGTCGGAGACGAGGTCACCACGTTCGCCGGACCTGCGTCGCTCGCTGTCGGGTAGTAACCCTTCTTGGAGATGACGGTCAGGTTCGGACGCTGGACGCGCACCTCGATCGGGCGGTACTTGCCGTCGATAAACGGCTGGTGCGTGTAGTAGCCGATCATGTACTGCGTGCGGACCTGCTCGAAGATCTTCTGGAAGCTCTCCTCGATTCCGCGCTGGCGGAACTCCGCGTCGAGGCTTCCTCCGGTCTCGCTGGTGTAGAGCGGAAGCACGTTATCCCGCATCGTGTACGGAAGGTGGATCTTGTCGAGGAAGCCGAGCACCGGCAGCGAGGAGTCGCCGACCAGCGTGCCGAAGACGGCAATCTGGTTGCGCTGCAGATACTGGATGACCTCTTTGGTCTTGGCCTTCGATCCGTACTCCTTGCCGTCGCTGATGACGTAGATCACGCGGCGGCGCCCCTTGCCGGCCTTGGCGGTCGCCTTGGCTGCCTCGAGGATCGCGTCGTTGAGCGTATGAACTTCCTTCGGAACCTTCAGCTCCATCGACGGGCTGTTGCGGATCGGGGCCGTGTTCGGGTCGAACTGGCGGCCATTGATAACCGTCGTCTGGGCCAGCGGGCCGCCCATGTTCATATAGGTATCGCGGCCCGTGCTCTTCGAGGTCTGAAGGGCGAAATTCAGGCGGGCGCTTTGGGAGCCGGTGAAGTCCGTCCAAAGGCGGGGACCGTTGTTGTAGGTGTAGAGCGCGACCTCGTCATAAGGCGCGAAGGCTCCCTGCAGCGCGGCCAGAGAGTTATTCACCTTGGCCATGTTGTCCTGCGTGAGGCTCTGGTCGATCACGAGAGCAACCGAGAGCGGGTAGGGGTCAACCGTGAAGTTGGTGATGCGCTGCGGGACATTGTTCTCGTAGACCCTGACCTCGCGCCAGGTGATGCCCGGAACGAGGTTGCCCTTGTTGTCCTTGACGGTGAAGGGAACTTCGACGAAGTTGGTCCGCACGACCAGCCGGAAGGAGTCGGCTCCCATCTCGGGAGCGGGGCCTTCGTCCTGAGCCGGGGTGGTTCCGGCGGCGGGGGCGGTGGGAGCCTGCTGCTGCGGTTCGGCTGACTGCGGGGCGCCGTTGGTGGCTGGCGTGGTTCCCATGCCGGGACGCACGGTGTTCAGAGCGGGCAGGCCGACCTGCGGGCGCGGCGCGTCGGGAATCTGCTGCTGCGCGTCCGAAGCGGTTGACGCTTCCTGGGTCGTTTGTGCCTGCTGCTGCCCCAGCGTCATGAACGCCAGAACTCCCGCCAATACGCTATGCCTGACCAATCAAAACCCCCGTACACTTTCGCCGGTCCGCTGAGTCGGAGCCGGAAAATCCCAGCTACCAGAGTATCAGCGCCGGGGTGAGGAGGCTATCCCAATCGCCGGGTTGGTCCCCACCTGATCTGTAGGACGCAACAGACGGGTAGAATGTTGTGCCTGCGCGGGTTATCGAAGCGGGATGGTTACGGTGGGTCGCCGACGAAGATTTTTCCGCTGACCTTGGGGCGAATTCCATCGTCTAATCAACACATGCGCGTCCCTCTGAATACTCTTGCTGCCCTGTGCCTCCTGCCGTTCGGCCTTACCTCCTCTTTGTGCGCCCAGGAGGCTCCTTCGCCCAGCGGGCCTCCTCCGGCCAGCAAGGCCGCCCCGGAGCAGCCGGTGGATATTGGCGACACCCAGACCCTGAAGGTCAACGTCAATCTGGTGAACGTCTACTTCTCGGTTCGCGACAAGAACGGATACATCACCAACCTGGGCAAGGACGACTGCCAGATCTTCGAGGACAAGGCGCTGCAGAAGACCCGCAACTTCACCCAGGAAAAGAACCTTCCACTGACCATCGGAATCCTGCTCGACACCAGCGGAAGCCAGCAGAATGTTCTACCGATGGAGCAGGAGGCGGGGGCAGAGTTTCTGAAGGACATGCTGACGCCGAAGGACGAGGCCTTCCTGATCTCCTTCGATATCAACGTGGACCTGCTGGCCGATTACACGAACTCACCGCGTGAGCTGAAGCGCGCGCTGGACAAGGCCATCATCAACACGGGCGCGGGAACCGGCTCGGTGACGGGGAATGGAGCCCCGCGAGGCACTCTGCTTTACGACGCCGTGTATCTTGCCGCGCACGACAAGCTGCACCAGGAGGCAGGGCGAAAGGTGATCGTCATGCTGACCGACGGGCAGGACCAGGGATCGCAGGAGAATATCCGCACCGCGATCGAGGCCGTGCAGAAATCGAACGCAATCGTTTACGTCATCCTGATTGCGGACCGAGGGGCCTATGGCAGCTTCGGGTACAGCGGCGCGGGCGATATGGACCGCCTGGCACGGGAGACGGGCGGGCGTGTGATCAACGTCGGGAGCAACGGAAAGAGGCTGCAGGATGCATTCAGCCAGATTCAGGACGAGCTGCGGACGCAGTATCTTGCCAGCTACACGCCGACGAATCTGAAGGCCGATGGAAGTTTCCGCACTCTGAACATCACCTGCGGCAAGGATACGAAGGTGCAGACCCGCAAGGGCTACTACGCTCTGGCGGATAACGCCGGGAACGACTAAGGCTCTCCGGCAAACATCCGTAAAGTAGAGGATGGAGGCTAAGCCTCCATCGCTCCTGAGTACACGGCCATGCCCGCGACCGCGTCGACGCCCATCGCGTCGAGCGCATCGACCTCGGCGCGCTCCTTGATGCCGCCCGCGACGATCAGCTGCTTTGCCGTGGTGGCGCGCAGGATGGCGGCGACGTCGATGGGGAAGCCGGTCATGGTGCCCTCGGTATCGACGTGGGTGTAGAGGAAGGCGGCGCAGTAGTCCTCAAGCCACGTCACGGCCTCTTCGGGAGTGAGCGCGACGTTCTCCTTCCATCCGCGCACGGCGACCTGCCCGCCCTTGGTATCGACCGAGAAGACAAGCTGCTCTTCGCCGAGCGCATCGCGCAGTTTCTGGGCAAAGTCGAGGTTGATGAGTGGGTGGCGCTTGCGGTCGACCTCGTTGTCGCCACCGAAGAGCGACGAGCCGTAGATGACGCGTTTCGCGCCGAGGTCGAGCATGCGCTTGCCGTCTTCCGCGGTGCGAAGGCCGCCGCCGACCTGGCAGGGCAGCTTCGAGGTGAAGCGCGAGATCAGGTCGGAGTTCGAGCCCTGCCGCATTGCGGCGTCGAGGTCGATCAGCTGCACCAACGGGTACTTGCTGAAGCGTTCGATCCAGTAGTCGAAGTCATCGAAGGCGAGCTTGAGCTTTTCGCCCTGAACAAGCTGGACGATGCGGCCGCCCATGAGGTCGATGGATGGGATGAGCAATGCGTTCTCCTTATGTGATTAACAGGGCAGGCGTACCGGGACGCCTGCGCGTTCGAGTTCTGCCTTCAGCTCGCGTGAGTCGGTTACGCCGAAGTGGAAGATGCTGGCGGCGAGTGCGGCGTCGGCCTTACCGCGCGCAAAGACCTCGGCGAAGTGCGCTGCGGTGCCTGCACCGCCTGAGGCGATAACGGGGATCTGCACGGCCTGGGAGACGAGCGCGGTCAGCTCGCAGTCGAAGCCCGAGCGCATGCCGTCGGTGTTCATGCTGGTGAGGAGGATCTCGCCTGCGCCGCGCTGCTCGGCCTCGATGGCCCATTCGACGACCTTGCGGCCGGTGGGCTTGCGGCCTCCCGCGACGTAGACCTCGGCATCGCCGACGGGGTCGGAGGAGTTGGCGGCGCGGCGTGCGTCGATGGCGACGATGACGGCCTGTGCTCCGAAACTCGCGCCGATCTCGCCGATCAGCTCGGGCCGCGCGATGGCGGAGGAGTTGATGCTGACCTTGTCGGCTCCTGCGTCGAAGACTGCCGCCGCGTCTTCAGCGGAGCGGATGCCGCCGCCGACGGTGAAGGGGATGAACAGCTCGGAGGCGGTGCGCTTGACGGTGTCGAGCAGCGTGCCGCGGCCCTCGTGCGTGGCGGTGATGTCGAGCAGGACGATCTCATCGGCCCCTGCGGCGGCGTGGCGGTGCGCCAGCTCGGCAGGGTCACCGGCGTCGATGATATCGACGAACTGAACGCCTTTGACGACGCGTCCGTCGCGGACGTCTAAGCAGGCGATGATTCTTTTCGTTAGCACTGGATGTACCTCGCTCGCTTTGCGTCAAGGCAGGCGATGATTCTCTTCGTCAGCATTAGTAAGCCTTTACCGGAGTTGCGGAGGGGACGAACTGTTCCGGGGCTTCGGCGACGATGCGCGCGAGGGCGGCTTCGGGATCAATAGGCTCTCCGCTCTGCGCGAACCACTCGACGACGAGGCCCTGCAGCGGTGCGTGGAGGTGGAACTCCGTTGTGCCGTCGGAGAGCAGGGCGAGGACCTGTCCGGTGCCGACCAGTGTGCCGACGGATACGAGCTGCTGCAGGAGCGTGTAGCTCGGCTGCGGCGTTTCTTCGGTGAGCGTGAGTGCGTATACGAAGGGCATCGGTTTTATAGCTCCACGAAGTTCTTGAGGATGCGAAGGCCGGTCTCGCCGGACTTTTCGGGGTGGAACTGCACGCCCATCACGTTGTCGCGTTCGACCGCTCCGGTGAAGGCTCCGCCGTAGCTGGTAGAGGCGGCGGTGTCCGGGCTGAGGGGGGCGCGCCATGAGTGCGTGTAGTAGACGAAGCTGCCGGGGGTGACTCCGCGCAGGAGGCGGGCGTTCTCGCGGATGTTCTCGATGGAGTTCCAGCCGACGTGCGGGCTCTTCAGCTCGGCGTTGTTGTCGGTCGCGGGGAAGCGCTCGCACTTCGAGGCGAAGTGGCCGAGGCCGGGAGTGTTCTCGGACTCGGTCGAGCCCTCGTAGAGCCACTGGAGGCCAACGCAGATGCCGAGGAAGGGAACTCCGCGAGCGATGGCCTCGCGGGTGGCCTCGGTGAGGTGAAGATCGTGCAGAAGCTGCGTCGCCTGAAAGTGTCCGACGCCGGGAAGGACGATCTTCGTCGCGTTACGCACGTCGTCGGAGGATTGCGTGACGTGCGTCTCCGCGCCGAGGTAGTGGAGCGCCTTGAGGACGCTGGTGAGATTGCCCGCTTTGTAGTCGATGACTTGAATCATTGGTTGCGGCTCTTGATTTCTAAGTGTCAGCTCTTCGCTGACGGCTTGTTAGAGGAGGCCCTTGGTGCTTGGCAGAATCTCGGCCATGCGTTCGTCGCGGGAGCAGGCTCCGCGAAGGGCGCGGGCGAAGGCCTTGAAGATGGCTTCGATCTTGTGGTGGTTCGAGCGACCGTACATCGTCTTCACGTGGACGTTGGCCTTGGCTCCGCGGGCGAAGCCGTCGAAGAAGTCGGCCAGCAGCTCGGACTGGAAGTCTCCCACGAGGCGGACCTTCACCTTGTCGTCGACCACGTAGGCCACGCGGCCCGAGAGATCGACGGCGGCGACAGCGAGCGTCTCGTCCATCGCCATGACGAAGTAACCGGCGCGCAGGATGCCCTTCTTGTTGCCGAGAGCCTTGTTGAAGGCCTCTCCCAGAGCGATGCCCACGTCCTCGACGGTGTGGTGCTGATCGACGTCGAGATCGCCGTTGCAGGTGAGCGTGAGGTCGAAACCGCCGTGGCGCGTGAACAGCTCCAGCATGTGGTCGAAGAAGCGGATGCCGGTCGAGACCTTGTAAACGCCGGTGCCGTCAATGTTGAGCTTCAGAGCAATCTGCGTCTCGGTGGTGTCGCGCTTGATCGTTGCCGTTCTTGGCTTGTAGCCCGTTGCGGTTTTTGGCTTATCGCTGGTTGCTGTGCGCGTCTTGCCCGCTGCGGTAGGTGTCTTTGCCATTTCTTTTTATAGCTCCCGTGCTTCTTGATTTTCTGTGGTTGCTTCCTGATCTTCTGCAGTGCTGAAGCCGTGCATAGCCTTCCAGCCAATCTCTTCGAGCGAGTCCTTCAGTGCCGCGAGGCCTCGCGTGACGTGGTCTTCGACGCCAATGGTGATGCGGACGTAGCCATCGCATCCGGGGTCGGCGGAGCGGTCGCGCAGAAGGATGCCGCGCTTGCGCATCGCTGTGACCAGCTCCTTGTGGAGCGGGCCGATCTTCATCAGCACGAAGTTCGCCGCGCTGGGGAAGTAGCGCACGCCCAGCTCGTCGAGCCCGCCCATCATGCGCTCGCGTCCGATGCGAATCTGCTCGACGTACCACGCGAGGTAGGCCTGGTCTTCGACGGCGACGGTGAGGCAGTCGAGCGCAACGCCGTTGACGTTGTAAGGCGAGCTGACCTTGCGAAGATACGTCAGCATCTCCGTGCTGCCGATCAGCATTCCGATGCGAAGATCGGCGAGGCCGTAGGCCTTCGAGAAGGTGCGGGCAACGATGAGGTTCGGCGTGGTGGCGATGTCGCTGAGAACGGTTTCGCCGTGAAAGTGGAAGTACGCCTCATCGACCATCACGGCGGCGTGCGGCGCGGCGTTGGCGATGGCGAGGATCTCGGCGCGGCTCACCGTGGCCCCGGTGGGGTTGTTGGGCGAGGCGACGATGATGAGCTTGGTGCGCTCGTTGATGGCGGCGAGGAAGCGCTCGAAGGGGAACTGGAGCGTCTCGTCGGCCTGTACCTTGACCAGGTGCGGCGTCATCATGGAGATGCTGACGTCATACATGAAGAATGAAGGCGTGCAGATGAGGGCTTCGTCCTCTGCTTCGAGGAAGGCGCAGCACATCAGGTGAATCGCTTCATCGACGCCGTTGGTCAGGAGGACCTGCGAGGAGTCGAGGCCGAGGTGCGCGGCGACCTTGCGCTCCGCGGGCTCGCGCTCCGGGTACTTGGTCAGCTCCTCGGCGGTGATCTGCTTCAGGCGATCGAGCACTCGGGGCGAAGGCGCGAAGGTGTTCTCGTTGAAGTCGAGACGCAGAGCCTCGCGTGCCGCGAGCGGAGGGTGATACTCCGGCATCGCCAGGACGGCACGGCGCGGCTTTACGATGGCAGTCTTCACGTCTGTTTTCGTCGCAACACTCATGGCTACCTCATCCTTACCCGGACGCTTTCAGCGTGACCGGTGAGTCCTTCCGCGGTGGCAAGCGAGATGGCGTGCGGCCCGAGGCGGCCAAGCCCCTTGCGCGAGTACTCCTGCACGGTGATGATCTTCACGAAGTCGAGCACGCTGAGGCCACCACGCACGCGGCCCACGCGGCCGGTGGGAAGTACGTGGTTGGGACCGGAGATGTAGTCGCCCATCGACTGCGGGGCGTAGTCGCCGACGAAGACGCTGCCCGCGTTCGAGACCCACTTGAGGTCGTCGTGCGAATCGACGGTGAGGTGCTCGGGGGCGAGGCGGTTGGTCAGCTCGCGCGCTTCTGTAACTGTTTTGGTAACAAATATCGCGCCCTGCGCCGCGAGCGACTGTTTGGCGATCTTGTTGTCCTTTGCCTGCACCTTGACGGCTGCCGCGACCTCGGTCGCCAGCGTCTCGTTGCTGGTGATGAGGATGGCGAGGGTCTCGGGATCATGCTCGGCCTGCGCGACGAGGTCGGCGGCGATGCCGGGGGCGTAGCCGGTCTCACTGGTGACGACGATCTCGGTGGGCCCGGCGGGCATGTCGATGCCGCACTCGGTCGAGACGAGCTGCTTGGCTGCGGTGACGAAGAGGTTGCCGGGGCCGACGATCTTGTTGACCGGTTCGATGGTGGCGGTGCCGTAGGAGAGCGCGGCGATGGCCTGCGCTCCGCCGACGCGGTAGAACTCCGTGACGCCAGCGAGCCATGCGGCGGCGAGGGTCTCACGCGCAGGCTTGGGAGAGCAGACGACGATGCGATCGACACCTGCGACCTGCGCGGGCGTGACCGTCATCAGAAGCGTGGAGGGAAGCGGATAGCGGCCTCCGGGGACATAGCAGCCTACGCTGCCCAGCGGACGGACGATCTGGCCGGTCTTGACGCCTTTGGCCGCGGTGATGGTCCACTCCTGCGGAAGCTGGGCTTCGGCGAAGGCGAGAATGTTGCCGCGCGCGATCATCATGGCGGCCTGCAGCTCGGGCGCGGTGGCCTCCCATGCAGCCTGCATCTCTTCGCGGGAGACGAGCAGCGGCTGGTTCTTCTTGAGCGCATCGAACTTGGTGGCGTACTTCTTCAGCGCGGCATCACCGCTCTTGCGAATGTCCGCGAGAATGCGGCGGACGACGGGCTCGACCTTCGCGGTGCTGACAGCGCCGCGGCGCTCGATGGAGGCGATCAGGTCGGCGGCGGTCTTCGCGGTGCGGCCGTATGTCTTTACCAGCTTCATCTACCAGGGCTCCAGAGGTACAGCTTGTGTCCCCTGTCTCCGGCGCGGTTCAGGGCCGGAGACAGGGGTTTGTTGCCTGTTACAGAACGACCTTGCTCAGCGGATACTCGACGATGCCAGTGGCTCCGGCGGCCTTGAGCTTGGGGATGACCTCGCGGACCTCGGTCTCGTCGAGGATGGTGTTGAGCGCGACCCACTCGGCATCGCTGAGCTGCGAAACCGTCGGCGAGTTGAGCGCGGGAAGCACTCCCAGCACCTCGCGCAGGTCGGCCTTCTTCGCGTTGAGCATCAGGCCCACGCGGCCCTGCGCGGCGATGGCGGCGTTCAGCATCAGAGAGATGTTGCTGATCTTGGCCTTCTTCCAGTCGTCCTTCCAGGAGTTCTTGTTAGCGATGAGCTGCGTCTCGCTCTCCATCAGGGTCTCGATGATGCGCAGACGGTTGGCGCGCAGCGAGCTTCCGGTCTCGGTGACCTCGACGATGGCGTCGGCCAGCGTGGGAGGCTTGACCTCGGTGGCTCCCCAGCTGAACTCAACCGTGACGGGGATGTTCTTCGAGGCGAAGTAGCGCTTGGTGAACTCGACCAGCTCGGTGGCGATGGTCTTTCCGGCGAGGTCTTCGGGCTTCTCGAAGGGCGAGTCCTCGGGGACGGCGAGCACCCACTTCACCTTCTGGCGGCTCTGCTTGGAGTAGGTGAGGCTGGTGACGTACTCGACGTCATGCTGGTTCTCGAGCACCCAGTCGTTTCCGGTCAGGCCGGCGTCAAGAGCGCCGTGCTCGACGTAGCGGGCCATCTCCTGCGCGCGGACGAGCATGCACTCGATCTCGACGTCGTCGATGGCGGGAAAGTAGCTGCGGCCATTGGCGAAGATCTGCCATCCTGCGCGCTGGAACAGTGCGAGGGTGGCGTCCTGCAGGCTGCCCTTGGGAATGCCGAGCTTCAGCTTCTTCTGGTCACTCATTACTTCGTCTCCGTTTCAATCTTTTTGGTGAAGCAGCTTACGGTTCCCTCGTGGCAGACCAGGCCGTCGCCCTCGACCTCGACGCGGAACAGCAGGGCGTCGTTGTCGCAGTCGGTGGAGGCCTCGACGATGCGCAGGCGGTTTCCGCTGGTCTCGCCCTTCATCCAGAGCTTCGAGCGCGTGCGGCTCCAGAAGGTGACGAAGCCGGTTTCAAGGGTCTTCTGATAGCTGGTTTCGTTGAGGAAGCCGAGCATGAGCATCTCGCCGGTCTTCCAGTCCTGAACGATGCCCGGAACCAGTCCGTCCATCTTCGCGAAGTCAATCTTTACTGCGTCTGCCATCTCAAATCTCCCAATCCAATCTGTTCGTTACACGTAAAAAGGCCCGCTCGCGGAGTGCGCGTTAGCGGGCCTTTCAGAATCCTGTGGTCTGCGCTTCTTTACTTCGCAACACCGGACACAGCCGCCAACACGCTCTGCGCATGATGATGGTGATGATGCCCGTGATGGAGGTGTAGCGAACGCATCGCATCTTCAGATTAGCGGCGGGGAAGGGGAAAGTCAACAGCCGCTCGTTTCGAGACGGAGGTTTCATGCCCCGTAAATATTTGAAGCCACTGGCCGAGTCCTGCGGCGCGGATACGGGTTCGTATGGGGAAGCACCACGATAGAAGGGAGGATTCCGATTGACGCCGGTCCGGGTCTTTCGTACTCTTCCCCTGCAACCCCGTATCTAAAACCAATAACAAGGAGTCTTCTTCGCGATGCGTATCTTTCGGAACCTCGTTCTTGCGGCAACTCTCTTTTCGACTCTTCCTCTCTCGATGGCGGCGCAGCTTCCCACGAAGGCTGCCACCGCAGCGGCTGCGGCGACGAGCAAGCTCGATATCAACACCGCCACCCCGGACCAGCTGAAGGCGATCCCCGGCATCGGCGACGCGTACTCCAAGCGCATCATCGACGGACGCCCCTACACGGCGAAGAACCAGCTCGTCTCGCGTGGCATCCTTCCGCAGGGCGTCTACGACAAGGTCAAGGACCAGATCGTCGCCAGCAAGGTAAAGAAGTAGTCTCCGCTATTTCAGCTCCATCACCACGATGCGGCCATCGGACTGGAAACTTCCCCCGGTGGCCGTTTTTGCTGTCAGCAGCGGATCGGTGGGAGTGACGTAAGCCGCGCTGCTGAAGGCTCCCGCAGCGTCGAAGCTCTGGAGCAGGTACTGGCGCTCCTTGTCGATCTCGGGGTCGATCTTGTGCGTAACCTTGCCGTTTCGCTGATCCTTCTCAAAACCGATGTCATGCGTTGCGGAGCCGACCCAGAGCGGGCGTCCGCCGACGGTTTCGTTGCTCTGCCACACGCGAAGATGATGCCGTTCGGCGGCGACCATCAGAGGGTCGGCGCGAGCGAAGGACAGGTCCTGCGGACGACCGAAGAGATAGAGCGTGCTCATGGGCATCTCGGTGTAGGTCTCGTGGCTTAGTGTCTTCATCAGACCGTTGAGGATGGCGTCCTGCACGGACTTGTCGACGGGAACCCAGCCCGCCGCTTTGAAGGCGGCCTCGACCTGTTCCTTCGTTCCGACGAGGCCGAAGTTCACCATATCGCCGGGGTTGCCCTGCCCGGAGGCGACATCGGAGACGCGGCGTGGAATGTCGTTGAAGAGGTTCGGCGTGAGGAGCGAGCTGACGGGAGCGGAAGGTGCTGCGGTGGTCGGGACTGAGGTCTTCGCTGGTGTTACAAATTTCAGCTTCACTTTGTAGCTGCCGGTGAAGCTGAGGTCGCTGCTCACGTTGACGCAGAGGTAGAGCTTGCCCGTGGTGGGCATGGTGACCTGTCCCGAAGACCCAACCGGGAAGGGGACCGTGGCCCCGATGTCGCTGACGCGGGCGACCACAGAGCCGATCTTTGAGCTGTTCGCGGGAAACTGCCGCAGCAGATCCTTCCAGCCGCGGTCGATGCCGTCAGGATCGACCTTGCGGCTATCGACCAGCGTAATTTCTCCGCTTGAGGTGAAGGAGGCCGTCTCGCCTGCGGAGACGGTGACGCCTGTATCGAACCACTCGGCGTCCTTGAGAGTGAATTCGTAACTCTGCTTGTGCGTGGTGAGCGCGGAGGTGTTCTTGATCTGCTTGTCGCGCATACTCACGACCGCTTCGACACCTGGGCCGACCCTGACTATAGGAGCTGGGGTGCCAGCCGGGGGAGGAACCGATGGCTCGGATGGAGTCGTAACCGGGGGCTGCGGAGGAACGGTCTGGGAGCTTGTCGCCGCGGGAGCGTCCTGCGCCTGTATCGAAGAGGAACAGAGAATGGGAAAGACCAGGGCCAATGCACCGGCAAAAAAGAGTCGGCTATGCCATGTCGTCCGTGGGAATCGTATAAAGTGGTTCATATCTAAGCTCTCGCCTTAAGATGCTCAACCCCGGCTGGCAGGATATGTCGCTCTCATCTTTTACCCGACGTGTGTTGCTGCGGACGGCCTTGGGAGCGTGCGCCGTCGCGCTGTCGGGGTGCCAGGGGATGATTCTCACGACTCCGGCCCGACCCCAGGTCCGCATCATCGACGTCTCGCCCGATTCGCCGGACCTCGATCTCTACCAGAACAAGTCGGCGATTGCGTACCGTCTGGGCTTCGGCACCATCACCTCGTATGTCCCGGTTGATCCCGGCACCGCGACGACAGTGGCGACGCTCTCGGGAACACGGCAGAAGTTCACCTCCTCCAGAACGATGCTGGCCAAAGCCGGACAGTACACGGTGCTGATCGGGAACTACTCCTCGAGCCTGCAGCAGGTGGTGTTGAAGGATCAGAGCCAGCCCGCGCCTCCGGGGCAGGTGGCGCTGCGCTTCATCAACCAGGCGACGCGGAACAGCCCCGTGGATATCTACCTGGTCTCCGCGGGACAGGCGCTGGCTGCGGTGACTCCCGTGGTTTCGGGCGCGGGGTTCGGAGCCAATACCGGCTATATGAATCTTCCCGCGGGCGTTTACACCCTGATGCTGATGCCTGCGGGTGTCGCTCCGAGCGACGGCTCGGCTGCGCTCTATACGGGGGCACGGGTGATCTATGGCTCCGGAGCAGCCGATACGATTGTCCTGATCGACGAGCAGCGTCCGGAGGCGCAGCCGGGAATGCAGGCCATCATCGCTCCTGACTACACGCCGGTCACGGAAGAGTAAGCCGCGAAAACACGAAGGCCGCCATCGCTGGCGGCCTTTCGGTTGATTGCGTGGAGAATCGTTAGTAGCGGTACTGATCGGACTTGTACGGGCCTTCGGGAGCAACGCCCAGATAATCCGCCTGCTTCTGTGTGAGCGTGGTCAGCTTGACGCCGATCTTCTCAAGATGAAGGCGAGCGACCTCTTCGTCGAGCTTCTTCGGAAGGATGTAGACGCCCGGCTTGTAGGTGTCCTTGTTCTTCCAGAGATCGAGCGCGGCCAGCGTCTGGTTGGAGAAGCTGTTCGACATCACGAAGCTCGGGTGGCCGGTGGCGCAGCCCAGGTTCACCAGGCGTCCCTCGGCGAGCACGAAGATGCTGTTGCCCGCGGGCAGCGTGTACTTATCGACCTGCGGCTTGATATTCAGGCGGGTGACGCCCTCAGCCGAGTTCAACGCATCCATCTGGATCTCGTTGTCGAAGTGACCGATGTTGCAGACGATCGCCTGGTCCTTCATCAGCTTCATGTGCTCGTAGGTGATGATGTCGAGGTTACCGGTGCAGGTGACGTAGATGTCGCCGATGCCGAGCGTCTCCTCGATGGTCGTGACCTCGTAACCTTCCATCGCGGCCTGCAGGGCGTTGATGGGGTCGATCTCGGTGACGATGACACGAGCGCCCAGACCGCGCAGCGAACGCGCGGAGCCCTTGCCCACATCGCCGTAGCCGCAGACCACCGCGACCTTGCCCGCGATCATGACGTCGGTGGCGCGCTTGATGCCGTCGACCAGCGACTCGCGGCAGCCGTAGAGGTTGTCGAACTTCGACTTCGTGACCGAGTCGTTGACGTTGATGGCCGGGACGAGCAGCTTGCCCTGCTCCATCATCTTGTAGAGGCGGTGAACGCCGGTGGTCGTCTCCTCGGCAACGCCGCGCCACTCGGCGGCGAGCTTCTGGAAGTAGGTCGGGTCTTCGGCGTTGACCTTCTTGAGGAGGTCCTTGATGACCTGCTCCTCCTGGTTGCCGGAGGGGGTGTTGACCCAGCCGTCGCCCTTCTCAAGCTCGACGCCCTTGTGGATCAGCAGGGTGACGTCGCCGCCGTCGTCGATGACAATCTGCGGTCCGAGTCCGCCCTTGTGGCGCAGCGCCTGATCGGTGCACCACCAGTACTCTTCGAGGGTCTCGCCCTTCCAGGCGAAGACCGGAACGCCAGCAGCAGCGATGGCGGCGGCGGCGTGGTCCTGCGTGGAGAAGATGTTGCAGCTTGCCCAGCGAACGTCGGCGCCGAGAGCGACCAGCGTCTCGATCAGTACGGCGGTCTGGATCGTCATGTGCAGAGATCCGGTGACGCGCACGCCAGCCAGCGGCTTGGCGGGAGCGTACTTGTTGCGGATGGACATCAGTCCGGGCATCTCCTGCTCGGCAATGTCGATCTCCTTGCGTCCGAAGTCGGCAAGAGAGAGGTCCGCGACCTTGTACTCACTCGCTACCGTTGCTTTATCGATGGTTGCTGTGGCCATTCCGGCACCTCGTTTTTATGGGGAAGTATGTATTTCTACCGCGATAAATCCTTGCCCAAGGATACCATTGGGAATCCTTCGACTATGAATGAACGCTAAAAGCCTGGGGTTTCCTCTAGCCCTTCTGAGGTGCGCCGAACCGGCGGGTGGTAAGGCTGAGAAGAGCCGCCAGCAGGGCCAGCGCTGCCATCGCGTAGAGCCCGCCCGCAAAGCTCTGCGTCGCATCGCGCAGGCGGCCAGTGACATAGGGACCGAGGAAGCCTCCGAAGCCTCCCAGCGTGGTGATGATAGCCACCGCGGCGGCGGCTGCGGTTCCTGCGACAGTGCGGGTCATCAGGGCCCAGAACGGTCCCATCGTGCTCCATAGCCCGATGGCGACGAGCGAAAATGCGAGGATGGCAACCGCGATGTTGCCAGCGATGGCGGCCCACGCGAAGCCTGCGGCGGCCAGCGCCATGCATCCCGCAAGATGGCCGCTACGCTCGTTCCAACGGTCGGAGCTCCAGCCGATGACGACGGTGAAGATCGCGGCCAGCAGGTACGGCACCGTCGCAAAGCGCGCGATCAGTCCTATGTCGCTGCCGCCTCGTGAGAGGCTGTCGAGTATCAGCGGCATCCACAGATTCACGATGTAGACGCCGATCTGAATGGTGACGTAGATCGCGGCCATCAACCAGACCGCAGGGAGCCGGAAGGCGTCGGAGAAATTGTGGTGCTTCGTAGCTCCATAGAGGGCGCGGTCCTTCTCCAGTTCATTGGCGAGCCACTGCTGTTCTTCCGTGCTCAGCCATTCGGCTCGAGCAGGGCCATCCCGCAGAACGAACAGCACAGAGAAGCCCAGCAGCACCGTCGGGACGCCCTCCGCGAGAAAGAGCCACTGCCAGCCGTGAAGTCCGGCGATTCCATCGAGCTTCAGCAGGGCGCTCGAAAGTGGTCCGCCGACGACTCCGGCGAGCGAGGTCGCCGTCATGAAGCGGGACACGGCACGGGCGCGCTCCTGCGAGGGAAACCAATAGGTCAGGTAGAGCAGCATCCCCGGAACGAAGCCCGCTTCGGCCACGCCCAGCAGGAAGCGCATCGCGTAGAACGAGCCGGGGGAGTGAATGAAGCTCATGCACGCCGCGACCGCTCCCCAGGTGATCATGATGCGGGCGATCCATAGCCGCGTGCCGACGCGCTGCATCACGAGATTACTGGGGAGATCGAATAGAGCGTAGCCGATGAAGAAGATTCCCGCGCCTGTGCCGTAGACCGTGTCGCTGAAGTTGAGCTGCCGCTTCATGTCCAGCGCAGCGAAGCCCACGTTGACGCGATCGACGTAAGCGACGATGTAGAGCAGAAAGAGGTAGGGGATCAGCCGCCAGGTGATTCGGCGATAGAGCGCGCGCTCGTTGATGGTGGTCTGAGGAACGGTCTCGTTCGGCATCGCTCCTAATGTAACGATCTCAGGAGAAAAGCGCGACCTTCTTTCCGCTAGCGGGCTTTCCACCTGCGGCCTTCTCGGCTTCGAGCAGTCTGCGCTTGCGCTCGGTGCCCCAGCGGTAGCCGGTCAGCGAACCATCCTTGCCGACGATGCGATGGCAGGGAACGACGACGGCCACGGGATTGGCCGCGCAGGCTCCCGCGACGGCTCGGGTGGAGGAAGGGGCTCCCAACTCGACGGCAAGCTGCGAGTAGCTGCGAGTTTCGCCGCGGGGAATCTGTTGCAGCGCCTTCCACACGCGCTGCTGAAAAGCCGTTGCGCGCACGTCGAGTGGAAAGGTTGCGGCGGTCGGGTGCTCGCCCATCTGACTGAGGATGAAGCTGACGGCCTCCGCGAGCCAGCCGGTCTTGGGAGTATTTGGCGTCTCAGCGGCGAGGTCGGCGTTGGGGAAGCGCTGTCGCAACGTCGAGACGATCTCGGCGTCCTCGTCTCCGAAGGCGATGGTGCAGATGCCCTTGTCGGTTGAGGCTACGAGCATTCTTCCCAGCGGGCTGTCGGAGATCGTGTACCGGATCGCGATTCCGCGAGCGCCGTTCCTCAGCTCGCGCGGAGTCATTCCCAGCCGCGCACCGCTGTTCTCGTAGAGTCTGCTGCTCGATCCAAAACCCGCGTCGTAGATTGCATCGGTCACTCGCATGTTGGTCTCCCTTACGGTTTCGTTGAATGTCTTCAGACGATGCTGCCGGGCATACTGGGCAGGGCTGACGCCGAAGATGCGCACGAAGGCTCGGTGAAGAGTCAGCCGTCCGATGCCTGCCACCTCCGCCAGATCGGTTGTGGTGATGCGGTCGCCTGCGTGTTTCCGCAGATAGCGGGCCGCTCGCTCGACAGCCTCAGTGTGCGCGTCGGGCGCAGGCGTTGTCCGTTCAGGATGGCAACGCTTGCAGGTGCGGAAGCCTGCCTTCAGAGCCTCCGCGAGCGAGGTGAAGAACAAAACATTCTGCTTCTTCGCGGGCCTTCGACTTGGGCAGGTCGGCTTGCAGACGATTCCTGTCGACCGCACCGCGTAGAAGAAGTTGCCATCCGCTTCGGGGTCGCGGTCGAGCATCCGCTGCCATCGCCGGTCGAAGAGAAGGTCCGTGTTGCTCGAAGCCATCGCCATGACAGTATCTTCCTTCAGGCAGGGAAGGGCCACACTCCGTTTTGTTCAGCCGAAGTAAAACGGGCGAGCCCGAAGGCCCGCCCGTGTTTCTTCCGAGGAAGATTTACTTGGCTGCAAGAGCCAGCGCCTGCTCCTTGAGAGCGGCGGCCTTGTCGGTCGCCTCCCAGGTGAAGCTCTCGCCGGTGCGTCCGAAGTGGCCGTAGGCTGCGGTCGCCTTGAAGATCGGGCGGCGCAGGTTCAGGCTCTCGATGATGCCCTTCGGGGTCAGCGAGAAGTTCTTGCGGACCAGGTCCTCAAGCGTGGTCTCATCGACCTTGCCGGTGCCGAAGGTGTCGACCAGGACGCTGACCGGCTCGGCCACGCCGATGGCGTAGGCAAGCTGGACTTCGCAGCGGTCGGCAAGACCGGCGGCGACGATGTTCTTGGCAACGTAGCGAGCCATGTAGGCAGCCGAACGGTCGACCTTGGTCGAGTCCTTGCCGCTGAAGGCTCCGCCGCCGTGACGGCCCATGCCGCCGTAGGTGTCGACGATGATCTTGCGTCCGGTCAGTCCGGTGTCGCCCATCGGTCCACCGACCACGAAGCGGCCAGTCGGATTGATGTGGTACTTGGTGTTCTCGTCCAGAAGCTCGGCGGGGATGACGGCCTGGATGACGTTCTTCAGGATGTCGGCGCGCAGCTCTTCGTTGCCCACGGTCTCGGCGTGCTGGGTCGAGATGACGACCGCGTCCACACGGACGGGCTTGTGGTTGGAGTCGTACTCCACCGTGACCTGGCTCTTGCCGTCGGGGCGAAGGTAGGCCATGCTGCCGTTCTTGCGAACCTCGCTGAGCTTGAGCGCGAGGCGGTGCGCCAGAGAGATCGGGGTCGGCATCAGCTCGGGGGTCTCGTTGGAGGCGTAGCCGAACATCATGCCCTGATCGCCGGCTCCGCCCGTATCGACGCCCATCGCGATGTCGCCAGACTGCTTGTTGATCGTCGAGATGACCGCGCAGGTGTTGGAGTCGAATCCGTAGAGGGCGTTGTCATAGCCGATCGAGGCGACGACGCCGCGGACCAGGTTCTGGAAGTCAACGTAGGCCTTGGTGGTGATCTCACCGGCGACGACGACCAGGCCGGTGCAAGTCAGGGTCTCGCAGGCAACACGGCTGTAGGGGTCCTGCGCCAGGCAGGCGTCGAGGATAGCATCCGAGATCTGATCGGCGATCTTGTCGGGATGGCCCTCGGTAACAGACTCGCTGGTGAAGAGAAAGCGCTCGCGTGTAGCCAAATGAAACTCCTTCGCATAAGGGCTCGCGCCCGTTGGGTAATCAACCCACTTATTCTACCTGTCTGCACGGAGGTACTTCAAAGCAGTACAGTTATCGGCACGATTCCCTCTGCCAACGGCAAAATTCTGCATCAAGTGGGATCATCCCGCAGGGTCGTACGATTTACCAATCCATTAATTAACTAACCATTCACTAAGGAGGCAGCGTTCTGAATCAGAGGAAGAGGCGGCCATGCAGGACGAACTTCCAGACGCCCCAACCAAGCGCAACCAGTGTTCCGACCATAACGACGACGCCCAGCCAGCGGGAATCCACCCTGGAGCCAGCTCCGCTGGAGCGGGTTCTGCGAACATTTTCTGCAAACTCGACCCAGCTCTCGTCCGCATGTTCAGCCATGCCGTTGGAGCGGAGGGCCTCGTCGAAGCGCTCGAGCCAGTCTGTCGGATCAGCCCCGATTGCGTGGAGATAGCCGCGGACGATTCCTTTGCGAAAGACGCCCCCGGGAAGCTCGGAGTATCGACCGGCTTCGAGGGCTTCGAGATGGCGCACGGAGACCTTGGTGATCTCACAGACGGTTTCGAGCGCGACTCTTCGTCGCTCCCGTTCCATTCTCAGCTCGTCTCCGAATCGCTCCATTCTGTTCTGTCCCGATACTCCAGAAGGCCCTCTGCAACCAGAAGTGCAGTTTCCGGCAGAATAGTTCGGGTTTCAATGGAAGTCAAAGGTGCAGAGCCTCCGGAATCCAGTTAGTTAGAGTGGTTTTCCCGGATCGGTTCCGAGATTCCGCTTCTTACGGACTTTGCGGCGTATAACCGCGCTGATATGATCTGGATGTCCCTTCTCTCTGGGGATCGGCGCACAGCGATCGTAACTTCCAGAAAGCGGACTCAGGCAGGGTGGCTTTCCAGTACAGGCGGGGTTAGAAAAGAGAACCAGTGCGTATCCCCTTCCCAGTCCGTGTTTCCCTGTTATACGTCACCTGCTTTGCCGTTGTGCTCTTCGTCGTCCAGATCGCCGAGGGGACTTCTCCTGTCTTTGCGATCTTCAGCCTCCTCTTTGTCATGCTCAGTGGGGTTACCTTCAACATAGCTGGCGGGTTTTCCACGTCGACCGGGTTCTACGTCAGCTCCTATGCCATTCTCGCCGTGATTTTGGGGATCACCTGGAAGGCGGTTCTGGGAGAGCCAGGGAATTCAAATCTCTCGCAGCCTGAGCTGACGATGAAGGTTTATGCGGGGTCGATGGCCGCAATGCTCGTTGCGGTCGCCGTCAGCCGCAAGATCACTGTGAAGAAGCCGCTTCTAGGCAGTCTTATTACGGACGCCAATATGCAGGGAGCTGTTGCCGGATCGCTGCTGACGGGTGTTGTGCTTACCGTTTACATCATGCTTGCGGGGCAGCGGACCGCGGGTAGCGCCGTCGCAATCCTGGCGCAGCTGAACGGCTTTCTTCCCCTGGCGATCATCCTGGGAACCCTATATGAGATTCGGAGAAGCGGCGGGACGAGAAGCGTTAACCTTGCCGGCATGATCGCAATGGTTGCGGTTACAGCCCAGGGAGTGATTTCTTTCTCCAAGGCGGGTATGTTTGCCGGCCCCCTCTGCTGGATTATTGTCGTGAGTTCGCAAGGGTACAGGCTCTCCCGCGCGCAGGTCATGGGACTTATCTTCGCGGTGTACCTGGCGGGCCACTACATGGTTCCTTTTTCGCAGTTCGGAAGAAACTATGGTGAACCTACGATTGCCGGTCGAATAGACGCAGCAGTTGATCTGCTGGGGCGACTGGGAGAGGTTCGCGAGCAGGTGCAGGCGCAGGCGCAGGATGATGAGCGGTCGAAGTACTTCAACACATCGCAGGGAATCATGGATCGTCTGCAGATGATCTTTCCCGATGATGGACTGATCGATATTACGGAGCAGCGGGGGGCAATCGGTATCTTTCCTCTCATTATGGGAGTTGAAAACCTGGTCCCGCATGCGATCTGGCCCGATAAGCCAATTCCTCGCTTCGGCAACTACTATGCGCACGAGATGGGGGGACTGGCGGACGATGACGATACGACAGGCATCTCCTTCTCTCCCACGGGAGAGGCCTACCATATTGCCGGATGGATTGGAATCTTCGTATGGGCTCCTCTGCTCTGGATCATGCTCTTTACGGTCTTCGACTCGTTGTGCGGTGACCCTCGCGTCCATCCATGGGGTTTGCTGATGGCGAGTTTCTATGTACACATGGCGCCTGAGGGAATGTTGCAAAGTATTATCCACGCGGTTGGTTTCACTTCCATCGTGATGGCGGGTAGCGCCGTGGTGACGGCCTATCTCATGCCCGTCATCGGTGCCCTGATCAGCAGCTCGCGGAGGTCGACACTTCTCCGCACGGGGCTGGTGCGGGGAACCTTCCGGCAGGGACCGAACCCGCTTACGCAGCAGGGAGTCGGTCAATAAGGGCTTCCGCTGCCATACACTGGTAACAGCATGAATAAACTTGTCGTCGGCAACCTGGTCCATCGCCCTCTCCGCTCGCTCATCAGCGCCCTTGCCATTGCGATTGAAGTCATTATGATTCTGTCGATTACGGCTATTCTTCTGGGCAAGATCAGCGGCTTCAAGACGCGGCAGAGCGGCATCGGCATGGACATGATCGTTCGTCCCGCGACGACCAATAACTTCATCGGGATGAGCGGAGCCGGAGCCTCTATTAAGGTTGCCGACGTTCTGCGCAAAATTCCGCATGTGACCGTGGCTTCCCCGGTTAACATGCAGATCACCGGATCGCTCGACAGCATCTATGGGATCGACTACGAGAGCTTTAACGCGCTGCTTCCGTTCACCTTCCTCTCCGGAACAGCCTTCCAGGGGCCGAACGACATCATCGTCGACGACTACGCAGCGGCAGGCAAGAAGGTGGGCGATACGATCCGGCTCTTCGACCACGACTTCCGCATCTGCGGCATCGTCGAGCACGGCAAGGGAGCGCGTAAGTTTATTCCTATCAGCACGATGGGATCTCTGAACGGCACGGAGGGCAAGGCCTCCATGTTTTATGTGAAGACGGAGGACGAGCCCCGCTACCAGGAGGACGTCCGCAAGGCCGTTCTCGCCACGCCCGGCATGGGGCAGTACGACGTTCGCACCGCCGAGGAGTATCTTTCGGCCTATTCGCCTTCGCAACTGCCTTACATGAGCGTGGCCATCCGCGTGGTCGTCGGGATCGCGCTGGTGATCGGCTTCCTCGTGATCTTCCAAGCGATGTATACGGCTGTCATGGAGAGGACGCGGGAGATCGGAATTCTGAAATCGCTGGGCGCCTCGCGCATCTATATCGTCTCGCTCGTGATGCGAGAGACGGCACTGATTGCCGCGGTTGGCACGTTGCTCGGGGTGGTCTCCAGCTACGTTCTGAGCGCGGCTTTGAGCGCGCGCTTCCCGACGCTTGACTTCGTGATCGACCTGCCGTGGGTATGGAAGTCCATCCTGATCGCCTTCGCCGGTGCGCTGCTGGGAGCGATCTATCCGGCCTACAAGGCCTCGAGCAAAGACCCCATTGACGCGCTGGCCTACGAATAAGCGACTGCGGAATATCTTGCATCCTCTGTTTTTCGGTTTTAGCCTGTTTTAAAGAGGCTTGTCTGCCTGCCATTGCTCGAACGGGCAGAGGGCTTCTTTGTTGCCGATTCGGAAGAATGAAATTGCCGATAGCCACCTTGGATAAAAATCTCAGGCGAGTCTTTCTTCGCCCCGTCGAACTGTTTCTTCTCGGAACGGCTGCGGTGTTTTTTGTCTTCCATGTGGTCCACCTGCGCGCCGATTTCCCCAACCACTCCCCCTGGATGGACTGGGCGAAGTACACCGACGAGGGGTGGTACGGGGACGCCGCGATCCGGCACTTTCAGCGCGGCAACTGGTACGTTCCCGGCGACTTCAACCCCGCCGTGGCCCTTCCCGTATGGCCTCTGGTGGAGTCGTTCGTCTTCCATTTCACCGGCGTGAACATCGAGGCGGCACGCGCTCTTGCGGGGGGAATCTTTGCCCTGATCCTGCTGTGCGTCTATTTCCTGGTGCGCCGCTGGCAGAGGGAGTCGGGGAAGGAGGGCTGGTCCTCGCTGTCTCCCGCGACCTCGGTGCTGCTTCTGGCGGTCAGCCCGTTCTGTTATGCCTTCGGGCGTATGGCGATTCTTGAGCCCATGCTGATTCTGCTGACACTATTGTCCCTGCTGGCGGCGTCGTACCTGCCTGCCACGGAAAGCGAAACGCGGCGAGTCGGCCCCATTATGGCGCTGGGGCTTCTGTTGCCCCTGATGGTTCTGACCAAGACCACGGCGATCTTTCTGTTTCCCTGCATCGCGTGGCTGGTCTTTGCCCGCTCCGGGTATCGTCTGCGAGAGACCCAGAGGGTGGCCGTGCCGATACTGGCCCTTGCTGCGGCGATCTGGGGAACCTACTATGGCCTCTTCGTCCGTCCGCATTTTCTAAGCGACTATCGATATCTCTTCAGCGCGAACGATTACACCGGCATCACCTCGCAGAACGCCTTCCAGGTGCTTTGCCACACCGTTCATGATGGACTGTGGCTGGGCCACATTCTGTATCCGATGGCCCTGATGGCGGCTGTGGCTGCGCTTCTGATCAAGCCGCGCCTGCTGCGCAACCCGTTGCTTCCGGCTCTGCTCCTGTGGGCGGTGGGATACGCCTCCTTCATCGCCTATCATGGCAATCTTCAGCCTCGTTACTACCTGGTGATCGTGGTTCCGGTAACGCTGCTGACGGTGATCGTCTTCGAAAACTTCAGCGCCACGCTGCGCCGCCCGCTGGCTCCGGTGATGGGAGTTGTCTGCGCCACGGCTTTAACGGTTGTAGCGATGACGGACGCGCGGCGGACTCTCGGTTATGTCTGTCATCCGGAGTACACCTTTGCGAGCGCGGCAGATCGCATTCACCAGATCGTGGCCTCCGACCATACGCATAACTCCCTGGTACTTTCGATCAGCGGCTCGGACCTTTCGTTGATGACGGGCCTGCCTTCGATCTGCGATGACTTTGGAACGATGGAGCTTGCCGATCGCGTGGAATCCTACCATCCCGGCTGGTACGTCGCGTGGAACCAGGTGGACGACGACAAGATGGACGCCCTCACCCCGATCTATCGCCTGAACCGTGTGGCGTCCTTCCCGGCGATGGACGACCCCGAGCGCAATCTGTTGATTCTCTACCGTCTTGACCCGATTCAGACGGCCTCGCACAAGCAGGAGCATACTCGGCCCAGTCCGCGTCTTGTCCAGACCGCCTTTCGGCAGCCGAACCCTTCTGTGCAACTGCAACATTAAAATTCTTCCCTCCCTTGAAACTGCATCCCGATCCATGAACTCTGCATCCATGCTTTAGGCCAGAGGTAATGTATCCTCTGAACTATCAGGCACCTGTCGCGCGTGCCCGATGAAGAGCCGGCCAGAGCAGCCGGTGCAGAAGACCAGTTTTCGAGGAGCGCTATGCCGAGTCAGCAGGAGGTACGATGGTCGCAGTTGAAGGTAGGCCTGATTGTCCTGATCGCCTCGGTCGTTCTGGTAACGCTGCTCTTCCTGATGACCAGCTCCGCCGGACTGGGAGTCTTTTCGCACAAGCTCACGATCACCTCCTACTTTGAAAACTCCGCGGGCGTGAAGCCCGGCGCCGCCGTGAACCTGCAGGGCGTGACCATCGGAACGGTGAAGACCGTGACCGTGGTGGCTTCGCCCGACCGCAAGCTGACTCCGGTGCGGGTAGTGATGAAGCTAAATGAGAAGAATGTTGATGAACTGAAGAAAGACTCCAAGGCATCGTTGACGACTATCGGCGTGCTTGGCGATACGGTGGTCGACATCAACAGCCAGTTTGCGGTCGGTCCTCCGCTGCAGGACGGCGACGAGCTGAAAACGCTCGAGTCGCCGGGGATCACGGACGTGGTGAAGGCCAGCCAGGGAACCATCGAGAGTCTCAACGTCATTCTGGCGAAGCTGAACACCATTGTGGACAATCTTCAGTCGGGCAAGGGCTCGATCGGACAGCTCATCAATAACCCCGACCTCTACTACAAGGTCAACGGCACGATGGACGAGCTGCACAAGCTGACGGTCAACCTGAACAGCGGCAAGGGCTCCATCGGCAAGCTCGTCAACGACCCCTCTCTCTACAACCGGCTCAACGACACGGCGGAGAAGCTCGACAACATTGCGAATGACCTGAACAGCGGCTCGGGAACGGCGGGCAAGCTGCTGAAAGACCCCGCGCTCTACGACAACCTGAACTCGACCCTGAAGCACGCGAACTCGCTGATGGCCGACGCGGACGCGGGCAAGGGCGGACTGGGCCTGTTGATGAAGGACCCGAAGTTTCGCCAGCAGTTGGACGATACCGTCTCGCAGGTCAACCATCTCGTCTCGGGGATCAACCAGGGACGCGGAACGCTGGGCCAGCTGGCGACGCAGGATACGCTGCACACCAACATGAACAACCTGCTGATCAACAGCAACGACCTGGTTTCGGCGGTCCGCCAGAATCCGAAGAAGTACCTCACGATCCACCTGAAAATCTTCTAAACATTGCTTTTATCGAGTGCAAAAGGTCTCCTGCTTCGGGAGGCCTTTCTCGTGTCTGCTTTTCATGAAACAGGTCGTGGGAGTAGTGTGAAGTTACTGTTACTCAGGAAAGATCTACTTGACCCGTCTTCAGGAGAGCCATGAATAAAATGTCGTTGAAGCGCGTGATTCCAGCCCTTGTGCTGATGGCTGCCTTGCTTCCGGCTGCCGGTGCGGAGGATGTCTCGGGGCCGAAGTCCGCGCCGAAGAAGCCCGTGATCTTTGACCTTTCGGCTATCGATACCACGGCGGACCCCTGCGTCGATTTCTACCAGTACGCCTGCGGAAACTGGCGGAAGAACAACCCGATCCCCTCGGACCAGACGCGGTGGGGAAGATTCAACGAGTTGGCGGAGTACAACAACTATCTTCTCTACTCCGACCTGAAGGCTGCGGCGGACTCCCCGAAGACCCCGCTCCAGAAGAAGTACGGTGACTACTTCGCCGCCTGCATGGACGTCGATCTTGCGAACCGTCTTGGAGCGAAGCCGATTGAGCCGATCCTGAAGACCATCGCCTCGTGGAATGACCGCAAAAAGCTGGCGACGCTCTTCGGACAGACCGAGGACAAGTACGCGGTCGGCTATCTCTTTGGCTTCGGCTCCGACCAGGACCAGAAGGATTCGAGCAAGCAGATCGGCGAGGTCGATCAGGCGGGACTTGGGCTTCCTGACCGCGACTACTATCTGAATCAGGACGAGCGCTCGAAGGCCCTGCGCACGCAGTACGTCGAGCACATGACGAAGATGTTCACGCTGATCGGCGACACGCCCGAGCAGGCGGCCAAAGAGGCGCAGAGCGTCCTCGCCATCGAGACGGCGCTGGCGGAAGGATCGATGGCACGTGTGGACCGCCGCAATCCGGCGAATGTCTACCACGTCATGACCATTGCCGAGCTGCAGTCGCTGACGCCGGAGTTCGACTGGACGGTGTACTTCAACGCGAAGAAACAGGGCGCGCTGAAGACCGTCAACGTCGCCTCGCCGAGCTTCTTCAAGGCGATGAACCAGCAGATCGCCACGGTGGATCTCGATGCTCTCAAGAGCTACATGCGCTGGCACACGGTGCATCGTTTCGCTCCCAACCTGGGCGATGCCTTCGTGCAGGAAAACTTCCATTTCTACGCCGCGACGCTCGCTGGACAGAAGGAGCTTTCCCCGCGCTGGAAGCGCTGCACCGCCGCGACCGACCGAGCCCTGGGCGAGGCTGTCGGGCAGGACTGGGTCGCGAAGAACTTTCCTCCCGCCGCGAAGGACAACATGGAGAAATTGGTCAAGGCTCTCGAGGTCGCCCTGGCGGAGGACATCAAGCAGCTCGATTGGATGAGCGACGCCACGAAGGTCGAGGCAAAGAAGAAGCTCGATGCCTTCCGCGACAAGATCGGCTATCCCGAGAACTGGCGCGATTACTCCTCGGTGAAGATCGACCGCAACAACGCTGTGGCTAACGCGCAGCAGGTGGCGGCCTTCAACGATCGCCGCGACCTTGCGAAGATCGGCAAGCCCGTCGACGAGAAGGAGTGGGACATGACTCCTCCGACGGTGAACGCTTATTACAACCCGGCGATGAACGACATCAACTTTCCGGCTGGAATCCTGCAGCCGCCGTTCTATGACTTCAAGATCGACCCGCCTGTGAACTTCGGAGGCATCGGCGTGGTCATCGGCCACGAGATGACGCACGGCTTCGATGACCAGGGCAGCCAGTACGATCCCCAGGGCAACGTCCGTAGCTGGTGGACCGACGAGGACAAGAAGAAGTTCGAGCAGCGCACCGACTGCGAGGTGAAGGAGTACAGCGGCTTCGAGGTCGCCTCCGGACAGAACCTCAACGGCAAGCTGACGCTGGGCGAGAACACCGCCGACAATGGCGGCCTGCGCATCGCCTACCGCGCCCTGATGAACACTCTGGCCGAGCAGAACGCAGCTGGCCAGGAGGCTGCGAGCGCGGCGAAGATCGACAACTACACCCCCGCGCAGCGCTTCTTTTTGGGCTTCGGGCAGGTGTGGTGCGAAAACGTCACCGAGCAATCGGCGCGACTTCGAGCGAAGACCGATCCGCACTCCTCCGGCCGCTGGCGCACCAACGGGACCGTGCAGAACTTCGACGAGTTCGGCAAGGCCTTCGGCTGCAAGGTTGGTCAGCCCATGATGCCGGTCAATGCCTGCCGCGTCTGGTAAGGCATTCAGGCATTCCATCCTCGAAAGAAATGCCCGGATTTCGGTCCGGGCTTTCTTTCTGTGTGGAAAAGCAGCCCGAAAGATCACGGCGAACGTCTATGGAGGAAAGAGATTCCATTTCGGGAAGGTGGCATAAAGTCTCCTCACCTTCTACAATGTCGAAAGGAATCTATCCCTAAAGAGTTGCTCGCAAGTAGCGGCATCGTTCAAGCTGGATGTCGGCGAGGATTAAGGAAGCGCATGAGGTTGAGCAGGATTGGCCGGGTTTCGTTGGCCGTAGTAGTGTCCGTAGCATTGGGTCTGGGCATGACAGCGTGCGGTGGTGGCACAGTCGCCTTCATGTGGGTGCTTGGTACCCAGTACAACCAGGTCGCTGGATTCAAAGTCGACAACTTTACAGGGAACCTGACTCCGGTCGTTGGCTCACCCTTCAGCTCGAATGGCACCAACCCGATCTCGATTGCGGTGAAGCCCGGTGGACGTTTTGTTTACGTCATCAACAAGGGTGTTCCTGCCGCGGGAACGAACGCCGGTACTCCCGGCAACATCGCCCTCTTCAGCGTGGGCGGCGACGGTATTCTGACCTTCCAGCAGACCTACACCAGCCGCGGCAGCACGCCGGTCTGGGCCACGGTCAGCAGCGACGGCACCTACCTCTACGTGCTCGACACGCTCTATCCGGACACCCCGGAGTATCCGAACCCCGATGGTCTGGGTGACGTCACTGTCTTTGCGATCGACCCGAACACGGGCCGTTTGCAGCTGGTGCCGAACCAGCAGATCAAGGACAGCAACCAGACGCAGCTCACCTTCTTCCCGGTCGGACCTTCGCCGGTCATGATGCGCGTCTCCGGAAGCTGCCTCTTCACGGTCAACTCGGGTAACCAGACGGTCTTCCCGTATGCGGTCGGAACCAGCGGACAGCTGGTTGTGACGGCGAACTCGACGATCACGACGGGCGCGGGCAACCTGACCTCGATCAGCACCAGCGGCAACTACGTGTACCTGACCGATGCTGCTCCGACAGCGGACAGCCAGGGCGGACGCATCCTGGCCTACACGGTTGGCTCCGGATCCGCGGCCTGCTCGCTGAACACCCTGACGGGTGGACCGGTGAACAACCTGCCGCTGACCTCGAACCCGGTCTACTCGATGGCGGACAATCGCGGAAGAACGCTCTATGTTCTCAACCGTTCTTCGCTCGATCCGACGAACCAGACCAGCTCGATCTCGGCCTTCACGATCGATCCGACGACCGGCAAGCTCCAGGTTCTTGGAACCGGCGGCAGCGCCGCGGCGGGTAACCCGTATGCTGTAGGCGCTGGACCGACCTGCATGGTCGAGGACCCCACCAACCAGTGGGCTTACACCTCGAACAACATCGATGGAACGATTACGGGTAAGCGAGTCGATTCCAACTCAGGCGAGTTGCGAGAGCTGCCACGAAACTCGACGTTCCCCACGATCGGCCAGCCAACCTGCATGGTTCTTAGCCAGAACGTCAACTAACCGACCGCAGGTTGTCGGCAAATCAGCACCCATTCGCGCCTCTCCTGGTGAGAGGCGCGAATGAGAGAATCGGTTTCTCAGGGGACCGTATTGGTATTGGAGTAAGGGAAGCGCATGAGCTTGAAGAAGATGGGCCGTGGAGCGATAGCCTCGATTGTTTCTGTGGCGATGGGGCTTGGCCTGGCGGCGTGTGGCAGTGACCATTCAGTCGGTTACGTCTATACCACGACAGCGCAGAGCACCTCTGGCCTGGTCAATGGCTATAAGGTCTACTATCAGCAGGGTTACCTGTTGCAACTTCCTAACTCCCCTCTTCCCTCCGGAGGTAAGAACCCAGTTACGCTCGTGGCCTCTCCTGACCACCTGAGCGTGTATGTCGTGCACCGCGACGACTCGAACGTGGTTCACTTCCTGATCGGAACGGACGGCAAGCTCTATCCGCAGAAGACCTACAACATCTCGGGAAGCTTCGCGACCGATGCTTCCATCGACCCTGCGGGCAAGTTCCTGTACGTGACCTACACGTACCAGAACACCCTCACGCTCGATGGGAATGGCAATATTACGCAGCAGGAGCAGCTTTACACCCCGGCCAACCCTGGTCCTGGCGGTGTGACGGTCTTCCCCATCGGCAGCGACGGTTCGCTCGGGAGTCCTTTTGACGTCCATGTCGGGCGTAATCCGGTGAAGATCTCCGCTACGGATCCAAACCACTTTGTTTACATCGCTTCTCAGGACACCGGGACTACGACCAATCTCCTTGGTTTTTCGCAGGACCCGAATACCGGCAGGCTGACCAAGCTTCCCGGCGTGACGATCAACGAGGGGAATGTTCCTTCGGTCGGCTTCCAGTCCGGAGTCACCCCTGCTGGTGTTCTGGTGGATGCTTCGGGAGGCCATCTGTACGTCACGGATCAGGGCGCGAACGATGTTTTGACGTACTCACTCGGCTCCAACGGCGTTCCGACACTGCTTGGCACGGTCGATACCGACCAGTCGCCGGCTGGAATGACGATCGACCCGAGCGGAAAGTACTTCTATGTTGCAAGCTACGGCGCCGGAGCGATTAATGGATATACCCTCGGTTCCGATGGTGTTCCGGTTCGTTCGAGCATCGCTGGAAGCGTTCAGGTAGGAACGGGGCCGACGTGCCTGGCATTTATCGATGCTCCTGCAGGTGGCTCGAGCCATGCCACGTACCTCTATTCCTCGAACGCGCTGAGCAGCAATATCTCGGGAACCCAGATGGACCCCACGGATGGCCGACTGCGCCTGATTCAGAGGGCTCCCTTTGGCGCGAACGCTTTGCCCTCCTGCATCGTAGCCGTACCCGCCGTTTCAGCACGTTGATTCTGGTTGCCGACCAGGCGGAAAGATAGAATGAAGCAAGGCGGAGCAATCCGCCGGATGAAGGAAGAGAATGAGTTTGACTGGAAAGATCTTCGAATCGACGCCCACGGGGGCCGCACGGCTGTCCACCAGGAAGGTCTCGTTTTCACGGCTTGCTTCCGCACTGCTGCTGACGGGAGCCTTCGGCCTGACAGCCTGCACCCGCGACTACACGGTGGACTACGTTTACGCGACGGCTGCAGGGGCTGGGATCAACGAGTATGGAGTGGACTACCGCTCTGGCGCCCTGGTTCCGATCAACGGATCACCGGTTGCCGCAGGCAACAACCCCGTCAAGATCATCGCCTCTGAGAATGGACTGAATGTCTATGTGCTGAATCAGGGAGACTCAACCGTCCAGCTGTTTACGGTGGATGCTGAGAGCGGCCAGCTGACCTCCAAGGGGACTTACCCCACCGGGTCGCATCCCACCTCGATGGCTCTCGATGTCGCGGGCAAGTTCCTGTATGTGACCTTCACCTATCAGCCGGGCTACTCTGAAACCAACCTGGGGCCTGGCGGCGTGAATATCTTCCCGGTCTCCTCTGATTTCACCCTGGGAACCCCGACGGTGCAGCCGCTCGGCAACAATCCTGTCGATGTTGTGACGTCCAACTTCGACAACTACGTTTACATCATCGACGCAGAGCTGGCGACCAGCTCGACGTCGGCGACCGGCCAGCTCCTCGGATTTTCCGAGAATACAAGCTCGGGAGCGCTGACTCCGATCGGCAAGACCAGCATCACGACGGGGCAGGATGGAAAGACGGTCGCTGTGGGTTATGGCGCGGGAACCTCTCCCAGCTCCATCGCGATTCATCCTACCGCTCGCTTCCTCTATGTGACGGACCGCTCCACCAACCAGCTTTACGGAAACCTCATAATCGCCGGAGGACTCCTCCAGCCGATGCAGAACTCGCCCTTCGCGACGGGCCTGCTCCCGGTTTCGGTGAAGGTCGATCCGCGCGGCAAGTACCTGTATGTTGCGAACTTCAACTCGAACACGGTGAGCGCCTACGCGATCGATCAGTCCACAGGAGCCCCGACGGCTTCGGTTGGATCGAGTGCGGCGAGCGTGGGAACGGGTCCGAGCTGCATTGCGATCGAGCCTGCTCTCGGTATCTACCTGTACACTGCAAACGCTCTCGACAACACAACCACGGGCCTCAAGCTGGATTCGCACACTGGCGCTCTGCAGAACGCGCAGAACACGCCTTATCCTGCGGCTGGAACCCCGACTTGTGCGGTTGCCGTGGCAAACGGATCGCACGCGACCCAGGTCGTCAATCCATAAGCTCCCATCAACGGAACATAAAAGGCCTCGCTTCGGCGAGGCCTTTTATGTTGCCCCAACCGTTTGGTCAGGCGGCTTTGCGAGACGAGGGGGGAAAGCGATTGAGAATCGCCTTGCGGACAGGGTTCTCGAAGAAGCGGTAGATGATGATCGAGAGCACGATAAGAGCGGCGTAGGAGATCCAGGGGTCGAGCGCGGCGACGTGCAAATGCTCCGGAAGATGGTACTGGTGGATCAGGGCGAAGACGTTGAAGTGGAGCAGGTAGAGGCAGTAGCTGCTCTCGCCGACCAGCAGCAGCGGTCCCCAGGAGAAGATGCGTGAGATGGCATGGTCTCCGCTCAGGCCGAAGATCAGCGAGGCGAAGAGGGGCAGCAGGAGTCCTCCATGAAGGAGGAGGTAAGGAACGTGATCTGCCGCGAGGTAGAAGAACAGTCCCAACCCCGTAAGTGCGATGGCGGCGATCAACATTCTCTTCTGTTCGGAAATCTTGACGAGTAGTTGCAGGCGCGAAAGCGCGATACCTGCGAGGAAGGTCGGAGCGTAGGGTAGGGGAGTGTACTTCAGGAACCGGATCAGCCAGGTGGAGCTGTAGCGATTGACCTGGCTGGAGAGGTGGTCCGGGTTGATCCAGAGGTAGAGCGTCGCGGGCGTGAGGTCGATGATCCAGAGCGCGAGGATCAGCAGGAGCAGCCGCGATGGCCTGCGGGGCCAGGGCAGGCGAATGAGCCAGGGAAAGGTGAGGTAGAAGGCCATCTCGCAGGAGAGGGTCCAGGCGACCGTGTTCCAGAAGGTGGCGAGCGAGGGGCTCCAGCCCTGAAGCAGCAGGGGGGTAAGGACGAGGCCCTGCCAGAACTCGCTGGAGGAACGGGCGGTCCACTCAAGCTTGAGCATCGGGACGGAGATGAGGAGAACGAGAAGGTAGACGGGATAAAGCCGTGAGAAGCGCGCCATCCAGAAGTCACGCTTGACCAGTCCGGCTCCTCGGTCGAAGTAGTTGTAGGAGAGGATGAAGCCCGAGATCAGGAAGAAGACGTTGACGAAGACGAATCCGTGCTCGACGAAGGGACGGAAGGGCCCCAGCCAGGGCGGGGTGAAGTGGAAGAGGACGATGTTGAAGGCGAGCAGGGTGCGGATGCCTGTAAGGGCAGGCAGTGGAGGCTTGCGAGGCGGTCTTACAGGCAGGGTGGTTGCAGTGGAGGCCAAAATCCTTGAGTCCTGTTGGATTGACGCGCCTCCGCGGCGTGGTGTTGCAAAGGCGCTTTCGGTTTCTTCAGGCAGTAACCAGGGAGCCGATCTTTTCGCCCGAGACGACGCGGACAATATTACCCTGCTCGCGCATGCTGAAGACCATCATCGGCATATTGTTGTCGCGGCAAAGAGAGACGGCGGTGGTGTCCATCACTCCCAGGTTGAGGCGAAGGATGTCGTTGTAGGTGATCTGCTCGAAGCGCTCGGCATCGGGTTCCTTCTTCGGGTCGGCGGAGTAGATGCCGTCGACCGAGGTGGCCTTGAGCAGAATGTCGGCCTTGATCTCCATGGCGCGTAGTGCGGCGGCGGTATCGGTCGAGAAGAAGGGGTTGCCGGTTCCGGCGGCGAAGATGACGATGCGTTCCTTCTCGAAGTGGCGGATGGCGCGGCGGCGGATGTAGGGCTCGGAGATCTGGTGCATCTCGATGGCAGACATCACGCGGCAGAAGAGGCCGCGCTTTTCGATGGCGTCCTGCAAGGCGATGGCGTTGATGACGGTCGAGAGCATGCCCATGTGGTCGGCGGCGACGCGGTCCATGTCGATGGCCTGCTGGGCGACTCCGCGGAAGAAGTTGCCTCCTCCAACGACGATACCGACCTGGCATCCGAGAGCGTGTACGGCTGCGATCTCTTCGGCGACCTTGTGGATAAAAACTGCGTCGATGCCAAAGCCTCGGCCTGCGGCCAGAGCTTCGCCCGAGATCTTGAGAAGGACTCTTTTGTACATGTCAGTTTCTAGTATCGCATGATGGAAACGGTCAGTTTCCATCGTCTCCTCCCCTCCCGGTTATTTCATGCAAAATATTGATTCTCTGATGGTTAATCTCGCATTAAGGCGTTGACGGCAAATGACTTATTTGCCAGAGATCCAACGGCGGAGAGCATAGGCCCCATAAGCCAGTTGCAGCAGCCAGACCACGCCGTAGATCAGGACAAGGTTGCGATGGCCCAGGGGAGTGTCGATTGCGGGATCGTAAGGCACGATGGGGCTAAACATGGGTGCTCTCCTGTGGGGTAGGGTGGTCGATGAGTTGGAATGCTTCGTCCTGCTCCCGTAGCTGGGCGCGAAGCTCGGCCATGTAGCGGATGGATGCGATCAGGATGCCCCATGCGACCCATGCGGCGACGTTCCAGAGGGTCGGCTTCAACATGCTGGGATCGACGCCGGAGCCCTCTCCTCCTCCAAAGACGGGAGCCGGATGCTGCGTGCGCCACCACGTGGTGGACATGTAGACGATGGGCATATCGACGAAGCCGAAGATGGCGAGGACGGCGCAGAGGGTAGCGCGTGAGCTGCCGGAGTACAGGTGCCGCACCATGAGGTAGGCGACGTAGATGAGCGCCAGCATGAGCGTGGTAGTCAGGCGCGCATCCCATGTCCACCAGATGCCCCACGCCTCGCGACCCCAGAGAGAGCCGGTGACCAGGCCGAGGGTGCAGTAGAGGACTCCCATCTCGGCTGTCGCCAGTGCGAGGGCATCGGCTTTGGTGGCTGCGAGTAGATTTTTATTCCGAAGCGCAAGGTAGGTGACGGAGGCAACGAGGTTGAGCGGGAGGAAGATTCCGGCTCCGATCCAGTTGGGGAAGTGGTAGTAGAAGGCCCGGATCATGTTGCCCTGTTCGGCGTCAGGAGGTGAGGCGCGGAGTGCGAGGTACAGCCCGTAGGTGAGAAGACAGAGGGTGAACAGGAACCATGTTCCCAGAAGCGTTTTCGTCGTCCTGCTCATCGTCGGAATCTCCACGGACAGAGGCGTTCGGTGCGATGGTAGTTGATTCGGAGTGGGAAAGGAATTGAGGAGTGGTGGCGAGGGCGATATGCGAACTCTATTTTGCGTGGCAGGTGCTTTTCGCGTTGAAGGAGAGGAACCCTGCAAAAAATACAAGGATTATTCGCTCTGCTCAGAATGACGATTGAGAGACTTTCAATCTGATCACTACCGGTAGAGGGGACAATGTTTTTAAGAGGCAGAAGAATGTGATGAGCATCCTGCAAAGAGAAGCAGATTCTTTCGCTGCGCTACGGAATGACAAGTCTGAAAAAAGGAAATGGTGAGCTAAAAGGAAGAGAGGCTCCCATCAGGGAGCCTCTCTCTTACCGCGGCGCTTCATCGCAGAAGCGAATGTTTTAAGCCGAGGCCTCTTCGGTTGCGGCCTGAGCGGTCGTGGCGACGGTCCAGTTGGGGTCACCGACCTTGAAGCGGGCGAAGCGGCGCACCGAGATGTTCTCGCCGAGCTTGGCTACGCGGGCGGAGATGATCTGTGCGATCGTCTGCGACTGCTCCTTGATGAACGGCTGGTCGAGCAGGCAGACCTCCTCGTAGAACTTGCTCATCTTGCCTTCGAGCATCTTCTCGATGATGTTGGCCGGCTTGCCGGTGGCTGCAGCCTGGGCGCGGTAGATCTCCTTCTCGCGCTCGATGTCCTCAGGGGTGACGTCCTCGCGGCGAACGTAGCGCGGATCGACAGCGGCGATGTGCATGGCGATGTCGCGGAGCAGCTCCTGGAAGTCAGTCGTGCGGGCGACGAAGTCGGACTCGCAGTTGAGCTCGACGAGGACGCCGATCTTGCCGCCGGCGTGGATGTAGGTTCCGACCGAGCCCTCGTTGGTGGTGCGCGAGGCCTTCTTGGCGGCAGACGCCATGCCGCGCTTGCGGAGGACAACGAACGCCTCCTCCATGTCGCCCTTGGCCTCCTGGAGAGCCTTGAGGCAGTCGCCCATCGGGGCGCCGGACTTTTCGCGGAGTTCCTTGACGAGTTTTGCGTCGATCTTTACGGCGGTGTCAGACATGCGTAGTTCCCTTCATTGGTATAGAGCGTAATTCAGGCAAAGGGGGCGCGGGCTTGAAAACCCGCGCCCCCTTGATGAAACCAGATGGCGGTTACGGCACTGCAAATTGCGGTGCCTGGAACGCCGGGGCTTAGGCTCCTGCCTCGGAGACGGCCGATTCGGGCTCGTCGACGGAGGCGGCAGCTGGGGCCTTGCGGATGTTTCCACCCAGAACGGCGGCGAGATCGAGGTTCTCGTCCTCGTCGGCGTCGGCAGCTGTGACCGAGGCCTGAACCTCGTTCAGCTCGCCTTCCTCACCTACGAACTCGGGAGCGACCTCAGCCTGCTGGACATCGGCGACCTCTTCGGAGAAGGCGCGCTCGGAGATCATCTGAACGCCCTCAAAGGCCGAGTCAGCGATCTTCGTGGTGAAGAGGCGGATGGCGCGCAGGGCGTCATCGTTGCCGGGGATCACGTAGTCGACAACCGTGGGATCGCAGTTGGTATCGACGACAGCGACGACCGGGATACCGAGCTTGCGGGCCTCGGAGACGGCGATGGCCTCGTTGTTCGAGTCGATGATAAAGAGAGCGTCCGGAAGGCGCTTCATGTTCTTGATACCGGAGAGGTTCGTCGACAGGTGCTTGCGCTCGCGCTCGAGCTTGATGACTTCCTTCTTGGTGAGCAGCTCGTAGCGACCGTCGGTCGACATGTCGTCGAGCTCCTGCAGGCGCTTGACCGACTTCTGCACTGTGACCCAGTTGGTCAGAAGACCGCCCAGCCAGCGCGAGTTGATGTACGGCATTCCGGCGCGGTTGGCCTCTTCGGCCACGGCGTCCTGCGCCTGGCGCTTGGTTCCGACGAAGAGGATCAGCTTGCCGCTGGAGGTCAGCTCGGTGACGAACTTCGACGCGTCCTTGAACATCTTGAGCGTCTTCTGCAGGTCGATGATGTAGATTCCGTTACGCTCGCCGAAGATATACTCCTTCATCTTCGGGTTCCAGCGCTTGGTCTGATGCCCGAAATGTACGCCAGCTTCGAGCAGTTCCTTCATTGTGATGGTAGCCAAATGGATCTCCTTGGTTGAGGCCTTGGCGGAGTGTGAACATCCGGGACCTGGATTTATCCCCCGTAGGGGAGATTGGACTCCTTGCCGCAGAAAATACTCCTCCTGCGGGTGTTGCGAACAGGAGCCCGATCGCGTGGATCAGGCTCCTGCCAAAACGGAAGTTCTCAGCGGCGAAAGCAACAGCAAAAAGAGTTTGCTGAAAGCCTTGTTTAGCGCTTTGAGAACTGGAAGCGTGCGCGAGCGCCCTTCTGACCGTACTTCTTGCGCTCCTTGGCGCGCGAGTCACGGGTGACGAGGCCTTCGCTCTTGAGCGCCTTGCGGAGCTCAGGGTTGAACTGCATGAGAGCGCGGGCGATGCCGAGCTTGACCGCGTCGGCCTGACCCATCACGCCGCCACCGCGGACGGTGGTGATGACGTCGAAGGTCTCCCCAATGTTTTCGATGCCGAGCGAACGCTTGGCGGCAGCACGCTGCTGCGCGGTGACAAAGTAGACGTCAACGTCCTTCTTGTTGACGATGAAGTTTCCGCTGCCGGGGCGCAGGAAGACGCGCGCGATCGAGCTTTTGCGGCGGCCGGTGCCATAGTACTGGACGAGATCTGCCATGATGCTCCTTGAATCCTCTTGAAACGGGGCCGAAGCCCTTCAGAACCTGATAAATACGATCCGCAAAACTTAGGCGGTCGCCTCGAGCGGCTGGGGCTTCTGGGCCTGGTGCGGATGCTTGTCGCCCTTGTAAACCTTCAGCTTGGTGGCCATCTGGCGACCCATCTTGGACTTGGGAAGCATGCCCTTGACGGCCTGCTCGACAATCGCTTCGGGGCGGCGCGCCAGCAGCTTGATGAAGGACTCTTCGCGGAGTCCGCCAGGGAAGCCGGTGTAGCGGCGGTAGAGCTTCTGGTCCGCCTTGAGGCCCGTGAGGACAATCTTCTCGGCGTTGATGATCACGACGTGATCGCCGGTATCGATGTAGGGCGTGTAAAGCGGGTTGAGCTTGCCCGAAAGAATGTTGGCAGCCTGCGTTGCGAGGCGGCCCAGCGTCTTGCCGCTGGCGTCGAGGACAAACCACTTGCGCTGAATCTCGTTCGCGCTCGGAATCCTGGTAGACATCGTTGTAGTACTCCCTGCTTCTGCCGTCTTCCTTGGTCGGCGTGTTTCGGAAGAATGATGGAACGAATGGGTGTTGCCTGTTTGCTGCAAATCTGAAAAAGAACCAAAAACGTCCCAGACGCTCGATACCTCGCAGGGAGAAAAATCTCCGGCACGAGAGATCGAATCGCCTGAATTGCGCACAGAGCCTGGTTCGAGGGCCTGAGGAGTGGGTGCTTTGGGGGCCAGGTGTTTTTTGCCCCAGATGGATCCACCACGATGTCCCGCCGCATCTCCGAACGTGTGAACGCACAGAGGCGCAGACGCGAGACTGCGCGAGTATTAAGAATAGCCCAGGTCCAGGGGGGAGTCAACGTGATTAATTGCGGAGAACCCTCCCGCTATTGTATCCAGACCGGCGCTCAGACAGACGAAGGGGAAAGGGCGCTGGAGGTCTAGGGAGCGGGAGAAGAGAACTGGCTGGCCGAGGCGATGCTCTGGAGGGAGAGCCGGAAAAGCCAGCCGTATCCGGCGATAAGGGCGATCTGAAGTCCGAGGAGGATGAAGTTTGGGGCGTGTCCTGCCAGAAGCCCCTGGTGCTCCTTCAGGGAACTGGGCTGGAGCAGCACCGTGGCCCAGTAGCTGGGAGAGACAGAGGCGACGAAACCCACCAGGGCGAAGCCGATCAGGGAGATACGTCGGCGGTCGACCAGAGCGCAGATGGGGAAGAGCGCAAGCATCATGTAGGGCGGCCAGGACTTCTTGGAGAAGGTCAGAAGAGCCAGGGTGAGAGCAGCCATCGAGAAGGTGATAATCCGCAGGCGGCCTTCAGGGGTGGCTGAGCGGACTGCGCGTGCGACTACAAGAAAGATCGCGGCGAGAACGACGAGGAAGATGAGGTCCCAGAGGCGATTGGAGAGGGAGATTCCCAGAATGGATTCGACCAGGTAGGGAAGATTGCCGGCGGTCTTGAGATCGCCCTGTCCCTGCAGAGGGGTCAGCATGGGGAGATGGAGAACAGCGCAGGTTCCATAGACGAGGAGGAGCACAAGGGTAAGTCCAGCCAGCCAACTCCAGCGTCTCCGAAGTGAGAGAAAGTATGCGGGGACAAAGAGCAGGGGGAGGAACTTGACCGCGGCGATGGAGAGCCCGGTGGAGAGCCCTGAGAGAAGAGGCTTGTGGCGAACGAGGAAAAAGAGGGAGAGGCCGAGGAGCAGGGCAATGATGACGTTGTTCTGGCCGTCGATGGCGACAAACTGGATGCTGATGGCGCTGGTGAGATAGAGGATGGCGGAGGTGCGCGTCTCGGCTTCGGAGAGGAAGGCGCGGGCGAAGCGCAGCCAGAGGGGAAGCAGAACGCATTCGGCGAGGATGGCCAGAAGGATGATGGCGAGCGGAGAGTGCCAGATGCTGATGGCCACGGCGTCCAGGTAGGGGTGCAGGGGCGAGTAGCTGCTGGTGAAGTCGCGGTAGGGGAGCAGGCCCTTGAGAACGGAGTTGGCCTCGGGCCAGTAGTAGGCCGGGATATCGCCGCGTGGAGCGATGTGGAGCACTATAAAGATGAGCGCGAAGATGCCGATACGACTGACGCAGAAGGCGAGGGAGAGCAACCGGTCGAAGAGCCGGGAGGGGACCGAGAAGAGGTACGAGGTGGAGCAGGCGAGGACAGAGGCGATCCCGGCAAGGATGCTGACCGTGCCGCGGGCGATCAGTGTCTGTTGACCGTTCAAGGTGGGGAGGCTCCTTCGGTTGCGTGGAATGATTATGACATCTGGCCCGCGAATCGCTAATTGATCGCGAGCTTTACCGGGTGGACCTGTTTCCTTCGGCGATGACGACGGCGAAGGCGAGGTCGCGGCTATGAGTGAGGCTGACGGAGAGGCGGGTGATGCCGAGATGGTCGGCGATCTCGCGGGCGCGGCCGTGGAGGGAGAGGGTCGGGCGGCCGCTGGGCTCGCGGCGCACCTCGATCTCTTTCCAGGTGACGCCTCGGCTGATGCCGGTGCCGAGAGCCTTGGCTCCGGCCTCTTTGGCGGCGAAGCGGGCGGCGAAGCTTTCGGCGGCGTTCTTTTTCTTCGTCAGGCAATAGGCTATTTCGCCGGGAGTGTAGACGCGCTGGAGGAAGCGTTCGCCATGCTGGTCGAGGCTGCGCTGGATTCTGCCGATCTCGATCATGTCGGTCCCGATGCCGAGAATGGTCGGGCCGTCGCCTGCGGGTTGCTCAATCGTCATGTGACCACCGTACCGTGTGACGGCATCACGCTACAACCGTCTGGCTCCGATGAAGAAATACGACACGTTAAAAAACTATCGGGGGCCCCGGAAAACTTATGATTACGCTCGACATCCAAGGGTTCAGCTATGAGGAACGCACGGGTGTTCTGCCAGGATTGCTGACGTCGCTTGCGGACTGCGGAGGGTGGGTGCTGGACCGGCGCACGCTCTCCGCGAACATGATGGAGCTGCGCGTGGAGGTACAGCTGCGGTCGATCATTGACCTCTACGGATCGATCGTTGCCACGGGAGTGGAGCTGACACGGGCCTCGCACATGGGATTGACCGACCTGTGTACCTGCTGCCGGAATATCACCTCGAAGACGGACGTGGGGCAGGTGGTCACGCTGCGGCTGGAGCTGAGTTTTCTGGAGGAGGTCACGCTGCACTCTCTGCTGGAGGGTGGGGTTCCGGCATAGGGGTGGGCTTGCCGGGGGAATCCTGCAAAGAGAAGAGGATTCCTCCGCTGCGCTGTGGAATGACAAGTCCAAAAAAGAAGGCTGCGGAAGAAGTGAGGGGAAGCAACGCCGCCTGGGGTTAGTGGACCGTCTCCCGCGGTTTCCAGAGGGCGCGGCGGAGGGGGAAACCGATCGAGAACTGGATGGAGGTTGGGGGTGTCGGGGGTGAGGCCGATGCCGAAGCTGAGGTCGATGGTGCGGCTGGGGGCGTAGAGGTACGACGCTCCGAGGCGCAGGGAGCCCTCGGCGAGGTAGGAGGCGGGGATGACCTGCCTGTTCAGCGTGGTGGCGCGGGTGAAGCGCTGGTCCCAGCCGATGGTCATCGAGGTCTCGGGGTTGAGCGAGAGGATGGAGCCGAGCTGGAAGCCGATGGCGTCGCCGGGCTTGAAGTGGCCGGGGATCATCGCCTGCGGGTTGTCGGGGTCGTTGGCGGGGATGGAGTGGGTGCCGTTCAGGTTGGCCGTATAGGAGAGGTTACCGAAGAAGACGACGGGGTCGTTGGCCTTGGCGGCGGTGAGGGGCATAGAAGCCGGTGCCGAGGGCGGTCTGGCTGCTGTTGAGGTTGAAGCTGTCGATGCCGGTGGTGGTCTTGAAGCGCACATTGGCGAGAAGGTCGGGGACGCGGTGGTGCTCGAGGGCGATCTGACGCGAGAGGCCGAAGGTGATGTCGCCCATGCCGAAACTGCTTTCGGAGGTCTGGGAGTTGTTGCCGTCGACGGTGCGGTTGAGCTGGTAGCCGTAGGGGACGTAGGTTTCGAACTGGAACTTGTGGGGAAGGCCGAGGCGCGCGGAAAAGTGGGCAGAAGGAGGTCCTTGCGGACGCGCTGCGAGGAGATGTCGCCGACGACGAGGACGGGGAGGATGGCGAAGCCGTCGATGTTGAGGCGGTCAGAGGTGGAGTTGAAGTAGGAGGTCGTGTTGTCTAATTCGATGGTGCCGGGTGGAAGCAGAAGGCCGCCGCGGGTGATGAGCGCCTGGTCGAGCGCCTGGCTGGCCTGACGCTCTTCGGCGTCGTAGCCGGAGTTGACGACGACGGAGGCCGTGGGGGAGGGGCTTCGGGGCGCGCGGGCGCTGAAGGTGTGGACGAGGAGAAGGAAGCGGTGGGGATGGACTTTGCGGCGGTGAACTGCTTCGACGAGGCAGAGGTGGGGTCGCCGTTGACGCGTCGCTCAAGCTCCTGCACACGTTCGAGCAGGTTGCGGATGATGGCGTCGCGCTCGCGCAGCGATTCGTTCAGGCGCTGGTTGACGGCTGCGAAGAGTGAATCTTGTGGGGACATCTGAGGCTGCGCGTGTTGTTGGGGTGGTACGCTCTGCTGCGGCGGGACTGGTTGTTGCTGAGCGAGGGCCGTGGGCGAAGAGACGAGAGCTCTTCGACGAGGAGGCGGCGGTGGACAGAGAAGCGTCCGAGCTCTTCGAGGAAGAAGCAGCGGTGGAGAGCGAGTTCGACTTGCTGGCCGAAGCATCGAGCGAGGCGTCGTTGCTCTTGCTGAAGTCCGTTGAGAGGGTGTTCGTGTTCGAGTGGCCGAGGGTCAGGGACTGGTCGTGGCTCTTCGACGTGTCGAGCGAACCGTCGAAGCTGTTGCTGCTGGAGTAGTTCTTGTCCACGTCGGAGGAGGCCGTGACACCGAGTTGGACGTTCGCGCCGCGGTGGTAGCCATCGATCTCGCCGACCTGCGCGCTGCTCTGGCCGATGGCGTTGGCCTGATGGACGTTCGCTCCGCCGTTGTTGGAGTCGGAGGTCAACGAGCCGCTGTAGACGTTGACGCCGTTGCCGACCAGGGCGTCGGACGAGCTGACGATGTTGATGCCGGAGGCTCCGTTCAGCGAGCTTCCCGAGAGGCTGACCGAGCTGGCGTTGTTCGAGGTAATGGTGGATGGCGACGAAAGTTTCGGGATGTTGCAGCACTTTGCGGGGCAACTGGGGACTCCCGGTGCTAGTTGCTGAACAACGGATGAAAAGGGGTTTTTATTCGAGAGGAACGAAGACCTGCGGGTGCAGGAGGCTGTCGCGGTCGCCGAGGAGAAGGGCGTTGGGAAGGCCGCGTCCATGCGTAAATACGAGCCGGAGTTGAGTTGCGCTGGAGGGGAGACGGAAGACCGGCTCGCTGATGATGGAGCCGGAGGGCGCGACCGTGGTGGAGATGGGGACACCGCCGAGGCCCGGGACGCTGTCCCAGCGGCGGCCCCGGGAATCGACGAGGAAGGCTTCGAGGCTGGTGTCGCCGAGGCGCTTCTCGCGGGAGTGGTTGGAGATACGGAGGGAGACGCGGAGGAGGCGTTCGTCGCCGATGGGGACGTAGCCGGGCATCGGGTCGGCCCTGAGGACGGTGAGGCAGCGGTCGCCGAAGCACTGTTCCTGCCCGCGGGCGATGGGGCGGGGGTGCGCGGTGAGGGAGATGCCGAGGAGGACGGCGAAGTAAAGGAGCCAGATTCCTACGATGGTAGCGAGATGCCGGAGGGACTTCGGGCGCTCTCCTTTGCGGTATGTGACGCTGACGCCGACGAGGCCAATGAGGGTCCAGGCGGCAAGCACCAGGAGAAGAAGCCCAGTCCAGTTTATCCCCGTTCGCATGTAAAGGCCCCAGTCACGATAAACTCAAAGGTAACTCATGGCGACTCCTTCTTTCTCTGTTTCGGGTGTGCAGACGGCAACTCAGCCGATTATCGTAGCCAAGGATCTGGGCAAGACGTATCGCTCGGGCAAGCTGGAGGTTCCGGCGCTACGCAAGGTCAGCTTCTCAGCCGATCCGGGCGAGTTTGTCGCCGTCGTGGGGCCGTCGGGCTCGGGTAAGTCGACGCTGTTCTACGTTCTTGGCGGGCTGACGCAGGCGACCTCGGGTTCGCTGTTTATCGACGGCGCAGAGTTCTCGAAGCTCTCGGACATCGAGCGCACGAGGATGCGACGGTCGCGGATCGGGTTTGTCTTTCAGAGATTTAACCTGCTGCCTACGCTGACGGCGATGGGGAACATCGAGATTGCGCACGACATCGCCAACCTGGGAGCGGCGGAGAAGAAGCCTCTGGATCGCGCTCTGCTGGAGCATCTGGCCGATCTGATGGGGATTCGGGGAAGGCTGCACCACAGGCCGAGCGAGCTTTCGGGGGGAGAGCAGCAGAGGGTCGCGATTGCGCGCGCCCTGATTACGCGGCCCTCGATTGTGCTGGCCGATGAGCCTACCGGAAATCTGGATACGAAAAACTCGGATGCGGTGCTGGAGATGCTGCGCCGCTCAAGCCGCGAGTTGAACCAGACGGTGCTGATGATTACGCATAACCCTGAAGCCGCCCAGATTGCGGACCGCATCCTGTACATGCGGGATGGCGAGATCAAGCACATCGAGAAGGGCACGGGAGCTGTGGTTCACGAGGACTGATCGGGATAAGAAGCACGTTTAGGGTTTCTTATCCCGCTTGATATGGATGGTGAGAGGCCTGCCGTGCTTACAGTGAAGTAGAATCGGCTAGCCAATGTTGTCCTATTCCTGTGCTGCTATGTAGCAGGAGAAAACACATGCGTAAGTTTTTTTTCTGCCTTCTCGCTCTTTCGAACTTGTCGGCTTTAGCCGCAGCCAATGACGCATACGTTACTTTTTACAATAAGGGTTCGATTGCGCTCGGTTCGATTCCAGGGACGAAACATAATTTATTTGTGGGCACGGTCTTTGATGGACAGCAGAGCCTGGGGTACTTGCGCTTCCATCGATTCATGACAATGCGATTTCCGGCGGGGCAGCATGTCTTCTCAGCTAGCAGCAGCGATAAGCATCCAGCCGAGAACTCTCAACTAATCCTGACCCTTGAGGAAGGAAAGAACTACTTCATTCGGGCGCAATCAGAAGCGCACATGGTAAAAGATAAAGGGCGACTGGACTTAATAACGTGCGAAGTTGCTCACGCTGACCTCAAGGGAGCGACTGCGGTCGAAGAAAAGCATGTCCGGAAGGATGTTCGTGACCGACTTGTGCAAGACAATTTGCTGCCGGAGTGTCACTAGACGCAGTTGGTATATTTCAACGGGAACATTATGAAAAGCCGCCAGTTTGTACTGGCGGCTTTCATTAGTTGAATCGACTTACTCGGCGGACTTCGTGTTGTTGCTACGGTCGTCGTCCGGAAGCTTGTGGTCGGGGTCGATGGTGACCGAGGTGATGGGCTTCTTCGTGTCCGACGACCAGAGGTACTCGGACTTATTGAGCCACGTCTCCCACGGCAGGCGGAAGCGCTCGGAGGTGCCGTCCTTGAACTTCACCTGGACCGTCGCGGGAAGCACGAGCTGGTCTTTATTAATGATGGTCATAGTGGCGCCGTCGATCTTCGTGACGGCGAGGTCGAACTTCCAGGTGTTCTCGTACCAGCCGCGCCAGAACCAGCCGAGGTCTTCGCCGCCTTCGCTCTGCATGGCGCGGAAGAAGTCCGACGGCGAGGGGTGCTTGAAGGCCCAGTCGCGGATGTACTTGCGGAAGGCCCAGTCGAAGCGCTCGGGGCCGAGGATCTCCTCGCGCAGAAGGACGTTGCCGTAGGCTCCTTTAAAGTAGCTGACCGGGTGACCGAGGCGACCGGTGTAGCCGTCGGCGGGGAAGAGGACGGGAGGGACGCCGGGTTCGTCGAGCACCTTCAGAATCATGTCCGGTGGTTCGCCTCCGGCGGAGTACTCGGAGTCGCGCTTGGGGCCGAATTTGCCTCCGGCGTACTCGTCGGACTCGAAGATGTCGATGAAGGTGTTGAAGCCCTCGTCCATGAAGGCGTTGCGGCGCTCGTTGGAGCCGACGATCATGGGGAACCAGTCGTGGCCAAGCTCATGCGCCGTCACCCAGAAGAGGAAGGAGCCGTTGTCGGGGATGCCGTCGAAGACGATGCCGGGGTACTCCATGCCGGTGGAGAATCCGGCGACGTTGATGGCAGCGGGGTAGGGATACGGGAACCAGCGCTTGGAGAAGTTCTCGATGGAGTTCTTCACGTACTCGGTGGATTTGGTCCAGGCGTCGTCGCCTATGCTCTCGGGTGGGTAGACGCTCATCGCGAGCGACTTCTTGCCTTCGGGAAGGTTGATCTTCGCCGCGTCCCACACGAAGACCGGCGAGGCGCTGAAGGCGACGTCGCGGGTGCGGTCCATGTGGAAGTGCCAGGTGAGAGTGCCGTCCTGCTTCGGGCGGCTGGCTGGTGTGCCGACCTCTTCGGGCTTGAGGATGTAGACAGTCGCGTCACTGTTGCGGGCCTGGTCGAGACGCGTGACCTGCTGCGCGGTGAGAACCTCCTTCGGGTTCACCAGCTCGCCGGAGCCGGCGACGATGAAGCTGGAGGGCACGGTGACGTAGTAGTCGAACTGGCCGTATTCGAGGTAGAACTCGCTACCCAGGTAGGGGAGGGTGTCCCATCCGCGAAGGTCGTCGTAGACGCACATGCGGGGATACCACTGGGCCATGTCGTAGATCTCGCCCTGCTTGGATTTGCCCCACGAGGTGCGGCCGCCCCAGACGCCGGGGATCTGGTAGTGGTACTTGATGTGGATCTTGAGCTGACCGCCTTTGGGCTTCAGAGGCTCGGCGAGGCGAATCTGCATGCGCGTGTCGGAGATGAGGTAGTCGGCCTTGACGCGCTGCTTGCCGGATTCGATTTCGACCGAATCGAAGATGGTGCCTTCGGAGGAGGGCGTGGGGCCGCTTTCTTCAGCGTTGCGGCGGCGCATACGGACGGCTCCTCCGGCGAGGCGTGAGCGCGAGTCCTTGCGGTAGATGTTCTGCTCGACGTGCAGCCAGAGGCTGGTGAGGGTGTCGGGGCTGTTGTTGGTGTAGGTGATGGTCTCGGTCGCGCTGAGCTGCTTGGCCGCGGTGTCGATGGTGGGGTGCAGGTCGTAGTCGGCCTCGTTCTGCCAGTAGCTCGGTCCGGGGGCTCCGTTGCTGGAGCGGTAGGCGTTCACGGGATCGGGCATGGTGAAGGGCGCGAAGGTCTTCACGGGATCGTAGGCAGATGCAGGGGAGGAGGCTCCCTGTGCTCCGGTAAAGGGCACGGCAACGGCAAGAAGAAATACGAGGGCGCGACAGCGGTTCACCATCAGAGACGTTCCTCAATTTCGGAATTTGAAGGAGCTTTATCTTGAATATACGTCGAAGCCGGTAGGATGGACGCAAAAGGATTCCGGTCAGGCCGGCGCCACAAAGAGATTCGAGAAGAGATTGGGGAAGACCTCATGCCGTGGTATCAACTCGACAATCCAAAAGATCCAAGGCTCGACGAACTTGCGAAGGAGTACAACCTTCATCCCCTGCACGTGGAGGATGCGCGCAGCGAGGATGAGAACGTCAAGGTGGATTCAGGAAGCCATTACACCTTTGCAGTTCTCAAGCCGGTCTACCTGAAGCCCGATCCCGATGCTCCGACGGAGCAGATGCCGGTCTTTACCACGGTCGACGTCTTCGCGGGCAAGGACTTCCTGATTACCGTGGTCGACCCGGTGTGTCCGGCGACGAATGAGGCGCTGGACAGGGCGCGGAGAGATGGCGATGCGGAGCATCCTTCGCGGCTGCTGTACCTGATCCTCGACACGATCGTAGACCGCTACTTTCCCGCGATCGACTATTACGACGACCGCATCGACGAGCTTGAGGACGAGGTCTTCGACAACCCTGCTCCGGAGATTCTGGCCAAGGTCTTCGCTATCAAGCGCGAGCTGATCGACCTGCGGCGGGTGCTGGTGAATACGCGTGATGCATGCCTTCACCTGCAGCGCGATCCCAACACGATCATCGATGGCGAGCACCAGCTCTATATCCGCGACACGTATGACCATGTGGTGCGATTGCTGGACGCGGTGGAAACGCAGAGAGACCTGCTGAACAATACGCTCGACATCTACCTGACGTCGGTTTCGAACCGGACCAACGAGGTGATGAAGATTCTTACTATTCTGGGAACGATCGCGCTGCCTGCGCTGGCGATCTCGGGCATCTACGGGATGAACCTGAAGGGGCTTCCGTTTGAGGAGTCGCCGCACGGGGCGTTGTACGTGGGTTTCCTTACGGTGATGTGTACGGTGTTGATGCTGTTTGTATTGCGGCGGATGAAGTGGCTCTAGCTACCAGAGGATTCCTTGGATGGGCGCGCTGACCGGGGGAAGGTCGGTTTCGCCGAGCATCTGGCGCAGGTTGATCTCGATGGTGCGCGTGATCGAGGTCAGCGGAATGTCGTGAATCGTGTTGTCGAAGGGGTCTTCGAGGTCGCGGCCGATCTTGTCGAGCGCGAGGAAGATGAAGCCTACGAGCGTGGAGCCAAGAGGCGTGAACCAGCCGAGGCTTGAGACCATCGCCAGCGGAAGCAGCATGCAGTAAAGATGCGTGCAGAGCTGCGGAAGGAAGTCGTACTGGCGCGGCATGGGAGTGTTCTTGATGCGCTCGGCTCCGCCCTGCGCATCGACCAGGTCGTTCAGGCTCTCGTCGAGGGCACGCCACTGCATGGAGTCAATCCAGCCGCGGTCGAGCGCGTCGCGGACGAGAGCGCTCTGTTTCTGCTGGATGGCGGCAGGGAGGTTGCTCTGTCCGCGCAGCTCTTCGATCTCTTCGGGGGAGAGGAAGGAGCCGATCTCAGCGAACGGGTCGAGGCGGCGCAGGTGTTGCCGCAGGGCGTGGCACCAGGCGATCTGCAGGTAGATCATGCGGTGCTGCATCTCCTGGATCTCGTCCTGCTCGGAGGGCTTTGCGCTGCGGATCACGGTGGTGACCTGGCGGCCCCAACTGCGGGAGTTGTTGACGATGGCGCCCCAGAGGGTACGGGCCTCCCACCAGCGTCCATACGAGTTGGTATTGCGGAAGGCAAGCAGGACGCCGATGGCGGAGCCGAAGAGGGACAGCGGAATCTCTTCGAGCGCCGACCAGTGCAGATGACCGGTGATGAAGGCCGTGACGACGATGACATCGTAGGCGAGCAGGACCAGAAGCGCCTTGCCCATGTACTGAATCGTCAGCAGGACCAGCTGCCGCGTCCTGGGAAGGATCATGCCTTCTTGACCTCGGAGAGGACGGGGTGGAAGATCCGGCTGCCCTCCTCAGAGATGCGGACGTGGCCGGTGCCGATGTCGTAGACCCAGCCGGAGAGTGTGAGCTGCTCGCGAGCGACTGCGCCAGCGACCGAGGGATGCGTTCTGAGGTGCTGGACCTGCAGGAGGACGTTCTCTTCGGTCAGGCGCTTCAGCAGCTCGCTGGGTTTTTCGTCCGGTCCGGCGAGCGACTCGGCGACGCTCATTGCGGCCTCGGCGTTGCGCATCCAGCGGCGTACGGTCGCCATCTGTTCGAGGCTTTCGGGGTCGAGCATGGCCTTCATCGCACCGCAGTCGCTGTGGCCGCAGACGGCGATGTGACGCACCTTGAGGGCACTGACCGCGTACTCGACTACGGCGCTGACGCCGCCCATCATCTCTCCGTAAGCGGGGACGAGGTTGCCGATATTGCGCGTGACGAACAACTCGCCGGTGCCGGAGTTTGTGATCAGTTCGGGGTCGATGCGCGAGTCGGCACAGGTGACGATCAGGGCTGCTGGCCGCTGCGGCTCGGTGGCTGCTTTGCGATAGATTTCGGCCTGCGCGGGGTAGATCTCCGCCTGAAACTTGCGGATGCCTTCCTTCAATTGCTCCAGAACTTCGTCCATAAATTCCTCGCTATTCCTTCCATTTGATGTTGCAGCCGATGGAGAAGCGCTGATTTGTATCAGGGCGCTTGCCTGCGAGCACGGCGTCGATTGCGGCACGAAGATCTTTGCCGGTGACGGGGAGGTCGTTGCCGAAGTCGCCACGGCGCGGACGGCTGTCGTCCAGCTGTCCGCGGTAGACGAGCTTCATCTCACCGTCGAAGAGGAAGAAGTCGGGGGTGCAGGCGGCCTCGTATTCGCGGGCGACCTCCTGGGTTTCGTCGTAGAGATAGGGGAAGCGGAAGTCGAGGCGCTGAGCCTGCTGCTTCATCTCCTCGGGGCCGTCCTGCGGGTAGGCGGCGACGTCGTTGGACGAGATGGCGGCGATGCCGATCTGGCCTTCGTAGTCGCGTCCGATGCGGGCCAGCTCCTCTTCGACGTGCTTGACGTAGGGGCAGTGAACGCAGACGAATATGACCAGAAGGCCCTTGCGGTCAGCGGCGATGTCGTCGCGCCCGAAGGCTTTTCCGGTGACAACATCCTGTAGTTCGAACGGAGGAGCGATCGTGCCTAGCTCGACCATGGTGGATTGCGTCTTCGCCATAAAATCTCTCCGTGTGACAACGCTCGTCGAACCATTCTAAGCGGAGGCGGTTAAACTGGGCGCATGGTAATCCATACATTTCTCTTTCGCTGGAAGTCGGACGTCGCCGAAGAACAGAAGCAGCGCGTCATTGATGAGATCAAGGCGTTGCAGGGGCCGATTCCTGGTCTGCTGGAGGTCTACGTTGGTCATAATTTTTCGCCGCGTTCACAAGGGTTTGAGTTCGCCGGAGTGATGAAATTCGCGGATGCGGAGACATTCGGAGGCTACAACGATCACCCGGTTCACCAGAAGCTGTTGTCGTGGCTGGTGCCCCTGGTGGAGGCAGTTGAGGTGGACTTCAAGATATAACCCTATCTTTTGATAGATCGAATGATTTGCTGGAAAACGACAGGCCGAATGATTTTGCTGTGAAAAGAACAGTTCATCCCTCACGCACGCTGGCAGGAGGCTGGGCCCGACGGCGCGACTTGCGCACCGGGCCGAATGGCCTTCCCCTGTGTCGATGGTGCGATCTGGAGATTCTCGCCAAGCGTCGCCGCACCTTTTGCAGCGACTATTGCGTCCACCAGTGGCGTCTGCGGACGGACCCCGGCTATCTTCGCGACCAGGTCTTTGAGCGCGATCATGGGCGCTGTGCAGTCTGCGAGATCGATACGGTGGCGGCATACAACGCTCTCAAACGCGCTCGGGGAGCGGCGCGGGAGGCGGGACTGCGGCTGTACGGAATGAAGAGCATCGCAAGTCGCCGCAGCCTGTGGGATGCGGACCACATCGTGCCGGTGGCGGAGGGCGGAGGGCAGTGCGACCTCGATAACCTTCGCACGCTCTGCCTGTTGTGCCATCGCGAGGCCACGGCACAGCTTCGCGCACGGCTCCAGGAGCAGAGAAGGATTGTAGAAGAGGAGGAGAGCTTCGCGGGTTAACCGCTCCGCGGGCGGATTTCAGAAACTCTCTGTCGCATCTGCGCCCGTCTCTGGTATTGTTTCTCCATCTCTCCCCCTTCGGGCCCCTCCTTTACCTGAATCGCTTGCACCGTTTTCTCCCGGCGTCGCCATGCTTCGAGGAGCTTTATGGCACGACCCGACGCACCGAAGGACCCGATTCTCTGCGAGGCCGATCTCCGAGACGGCGCGGCGCAATCTTACTGTGATCGGCTTGCCGAGCATATCGTCGCGCACTACGCCGCGCTGAAGATGGCCGATGAGAGGGAGTCCTTTGCGGAGTGCCTGAGGATGGCGTTCAAGGAAGACGCCCCGCAGGTGAATGCGACGGTCGGGGAGATCTCTAAGAAGCTCTTCCGTGAGCCGCACGCGCAGGCCCGCATGGCCACCATTGTCGAATATCCCCCCAGTAAGTGGCTGCTGGAGCAGGAGTTGATCGCGCAGGGCATGTGGCCTCATGCGGATTCGAGCAAAGATGCTTATGCGGTTGCCGACGAGCTGAAGATGACGGGAATCTGCTTTTCAGGGGGAGGAATCCGAAGCGCGACCTTCAATCTTGGTGTTCTGCAGGGACTGGCTGCGGAGAACAGGCTGAAGTGTTTTGACTATCTCTCGACGGTCTCGGGCGGAGGATATATTCACCAGTTCCTCGCGTCGTGGATCTCGTGCGAGAACATCGATAAGGTGCAGAAGCAGCTGCAGCCGCTCCCGGGACCGCCATCGCAGCGTGGTTCGTGGCCCGAGCCGCTGAACTGGCTGCGGCGATACTCCAACTACCTCACGCCGAGGGCCGGCCTGTTTACCGCCGATACGTGGGTGGCCTTCGCGATCTGGGCGCGCAACACCTTCCTGAATCAGATTGTGCTGATCTCATCGCTGTCGCTGGTGCTTCTGCTGCCACACTTCTACCTCAGCACACGCGGACGCACGGCGCACTACCTTCTCGATCACGGGATCGTGGCCGCGTGCATCATCCTCGGAGGTTTTCTGTTTGCCTCGGCGATTATCTTCTTCACACAGCTCATTCATCCTCCCGGGGATTTCTGTCACCCGGTGGAGGAGAGCGGCTTCGGCCAGGCAGGGGTGCTGGGGCTGGTCTTTGTGCCAATCCTGATCTCGGTGTTTGCGCTCTGCCCGTATCTCTATCGCGCATCGTTCTGGTCGGGGAATGCGCTTCCGGAGATTGCTCCAAAGACAGAGGCGCAGCTTCGCCACTGGAAGCGGGTGCATCGCGTGTTCTCGATTGTGGACTGGCCGCAGAATACGGGAATCGTTCCACCCAGCACCCGCGTTTATATCAGCCATCTGCACCGTCTCGCGCAGAGGGAGCCTGTGCCTGCGGTCGATGCGACAACGGGGAAGAGGCACATTCCGCCGCTGGGCGATCCGGATGCGATGAACAATATTCGCATGTGGGAGATGGCTTACTCCTTCCACTGGTGGAACCCCGTTACGGGGTTCGATGAGGACACGTCCACGTCGTGGGTCTTCAGCTCGGTGCTGGCCGGGATTGCGTTGCTGGTGCTCTCGGCGGCGCGGGCGATTCCGCAGAACTGGCGAAGGCTGATTGTGCTGCTGGGAATGGCCGGGGCGATGGGATGCGGTTATGTGCTGCTGAACCTGTCGCGCATGGTGATCTTTCTTGCCTCGTTCTTTCTTCCGCTCGAGCACGTTACCCGGACGGCGATTCCGCTGCTGCCGTGGCTGGGGCTGACGACGATCTTTGTTTCGGTGGAGATTGCGGGTGGGTTGGTCGGCAACCTGGTGGACGATTCGGTACGCGAGTGGTTTGCCCGGTTGCGCGCATGGAGCTTCCTCTTCGGCATTCTCTGGTTTGCCCTGATCGCGAGCGCGTTGCTGGGGCCGGGGCTGGTGTCGTGGCTCTTTCACGAGGCCCGGATTGGAAAACCTCTCTGGCTGGGATGGATTGGGACGACGCTGGCCAGTGTGCTGGCCGGGAAGAGCGCGTTGATCTCGGGCATGAGCAAGGACGAGAACTCGAAGTCGGCGCAGACGCTTAAAGCGCTGGTGCTGCTGGGCCCGCCAGTCTTTGTTGCGGGGCTTGTGCTCTCACTCTCGTGGGTGATCGAAAAGGCGCTCACCCTGCTGGAGTCGGAGCTGGGACATATTCTTCCGCACACGAACTTCCTCTGCCTGCTGGGGTTGCTGGCTGCTACGGCGCTGCTTTTTGGCTGGCGCGTGGATGTGAATGAGTTTTCTCTGCACGCCTTTTATCGCGACCGCATTGCGCGGTGCTACGCCGGAGCCAGCAATCCCGATCGCAGTGCCAATCCGTTTACCGGCTTTGCCGCCAGCGACAAGCGGCTGCGCCTGATCGACCTGCTTCCCACGCGCTTCAACGACGAACGCAAGAAGGAGCTGTGGGCCGATCTTTGCAGCCCCGATGCGAATGTATGTTCGAACGAGCCGCGGCCTCCGATCTACCAGGGACCGTTTCCCATCTTCTGCACGACGCTGAACCTCTCCTTTGGGCAGGATCTCGCCTATCAGGAGCGCAAGGGAGCGTCGTTCGCCTTTACTCCACTTTATTGTGGCTACGATGTGAGCTGGACCGAGACGAACTCCGAGCGCGTGCAGTTCAACGGATACACGCCGACGCGCAGCTTCGCCTACAACGACGGCGGCCCGCGTGTGGCCACCGCCGTCGCCACCTCGGGCGCGGCCATGAGCCCGAACTGGGGCTTTCACTCCAGCCCTACGATGGCCTTCCTGCTGACGATCTTTAACGTGCGGCTGGGCCTGTGGATTCGCAATCCGCGCCACAAGCGTTTTCGCCTGCGCGGACGCCACAGCAATCCCTCTTCGCCGTGGCTGGGCCTGTTCTACCTTCTGGCCGAGCTGTTCGGACTGGTCAACGACGAGGCTGCCTTTGTCTACCTGACCGATGGCGGCCACTTCGAGAATATGGGGCTCTATGAACTGGTGCGTCGCCACTGCTCCACCATCGTCATCTGCGATGCCGAGCAGGATAGCCGTCTGTCCTTCCAGGGAATCGGCATGGCGATTCGCAAGTGCCGGATCGACCACGGCGCAGAGATCATTCTCGATCTGACGCAGCTTGATCCAGCGGGAACTCCTGCGGCGAGCCCTTATCCCTGTGTCTCCGGAACCATCCGGTACGCCAATGGCGCGATTGGCCAGATTCTCTATATCAAGTCGACGTATACGCGGGACCTTCCTGCCGACCTGGTGAACTACCGCCGGGAAAATCCCACCTTTCCCAATACCTCTACCGCCGACCAGTGGTTCAGCGAATCGCAGTTTGAAAGCTATCGGCGGCTTGGTCTGCACTATGCCAGTTCCCAGAGGGTGCAGGCATGGCTGGATCAGCATCTCCCGGCCAAACCCTGAAGTGCTGTCCTGCGGCCCTGCTCCCAGCCAATTTCCCGAATACGGAAGACCCTGAAGAACTTCCACATTCCTGTCGCCGATTTCCACGGCGCTGAATGTTTTACTCTTCAATAAAGGGGAGTACCCCCGCTGGTAACACAACATGTTGTGCTTTATACTTGACATACCCTATAAGCGGCGGTAACTTCACCACTGCAAGCAGACGTGAGACGTTTTCGGTGTCCACGCAAAAGATCGTTTCGCTTCGTATGACTTCAGTTTTGCTCGCCCGGATCCCCGCCCGTAAGCCGGCTCGATCGCCCAGCGTCTGAAGCCCTTAAAAACACCGCCGCGAGCCCGCGGCCAGCCATCCGGGGAACCTTCGTTGCTCCGGGCATCCAATTTAAAGAAAAGAGAGGAGCGAACTCCCCTATGGCTACGATTTCCAAAAAGACCGCCACCGCTACCGCCTCCACGCAAACCTCCCCGGCGACTGCAAAAAGCGCTCCGGGCCTTACCTTCTCGCGCCACTTCACGCGCCCCGGCTCCTCCCCCTTCGACGAGGTTACCTGGGAGCTGCGCGACGCCGTCATCCAGGACTTCAAGGGCAAGACGATCTTCGAGCAGAAGAACGTCGAGGTTCCGTCCGACTGGTCGATGACCGCGACCAACATCGTCGCCTCGAAGTATCTCCACGGCCAGCTTGGAACTCCTGAGCGCGAGACCGGCGTGCGCCAGCTCGTCTCTCGCGTCGCCGAGTCGATCCGCGACTGGGGCATGGAGGGCGGCTACTTCGCCTCTGCCGAGGACGCTACGGTCTTCTTCGAAGAGCTTTGCCACCTGCTGCTGAACCAGAAGGTGGCCTTCAATTCGCCGGTATGGTTCAACGTGGGCTGCGACCGTTTGGAGCCGAACTCCGACGCGCAGAACTGGCATTGGAACCCGCACACCTGCGCGATCGAGTTTTCGGTCACTGGCTATAAGAAGCCCCAGTGCTCGGCCTGCTTCATCAACTCGGTGAACGACTCTCTTGACTCGATTCTGAACCTCGCCAAGACCGAGGGAATGCTTTTCAAGTGGGGCTCGGGTACGGGCTCGAACCTTTCGAGCATCCGCGGATCGATGGAGACGCTCTCGGGCGGCGGCACGGCCTCCGGCCCGCTCTCGTTCATGCGTGGCTTCGACGCCTTCGCGGGCGTCATCAAGTCCGGCGGCAAGACTCGCCGCGCGGCCAAGATGGTCATCCTGAACGTCGATCATCCGGACATCATCGACTTCATCGAGTGCAAGCAGAAGGAAGAGGCCAAGGCCTACACGCTGGTGCAGGCGGGCTACGATGGCTCGGGGCCGGACTCTGAGGCCTACAGCTCCATCTTCTTCCAGAACGCCAACAACTCCGTTCGAGTGACCGATGAGTTCATGGCGGCGGTCGAGGCCGATTCCAGCTTCGTTACTCGCACGGTGAAGGCCCGCACGCCGGTTAAGGAATACAAGGCGCGCGACATTATGAACAAGATTGCCGAGGCCACATGGCAGTGCGGTGATCCCGGCATGCAGTACGACACCACGATCAACCGCTGGCACACCTCGAAGAACACGGGGCGTATCAACGCGTCGAATCCGTGCTCGGAGTACATGTTCCTCGATGATTCAGCCTGCAACCTTGCGAGCTTCAACCTGTTGAAGTTCCTCACGCCGGGCGGCCAGTTCGATGTGGACAGCTATCGCAAGGCGATTGGCATTGTCACGACCGCGATGGAGATTATCGTGGATGCGGCGGGTTATCCGACGGAGTCGATTGCGAAGAACTCTCACGACTACCGCCCGCTGGGCCTTGGCTACGCCAACCTTGGAGCGCTGCTGATGGCCTTCGGCCTGCCGTATGACTCCGATGCCGGTCGCGACTTTGCCGCGACCGTTACCGCGATTCTTTGCGGCGATGCCTACTGGCAGTCGTCGCGTATCGCAGAGCTTTGCCCTGCGCTGGGAGCGGCTACCCCGCTGACCCAGCAGGCGGAGATTGCGGGAGGAGCCTGCCCCGGCTTCTACGTCAACCGCGAGCCCTTCCTCGACGTCATCCGTATGCACCGCGCCGAGGTCAACAAGATCGGCAAGTCTCGTATTTCGGCGGAAACCTTCGTGGCCCCGCAGCTCGATGAGCTGGTTGCGGCCAGCAAGGATGCGTGGGACGGCGCTCTCGCGCACGGCGAGAAGCACGGCTACCGCAACTCGCAGGTCACGGTGCTTGCTCCCACTGGCACCATCGGCTTCATGATGGACTGCGACACGACCGGCATTGAGCCTGATCTTGCGCTGGTGAAGTACAAGAAGCTGGTTGGCGGCGGCATGATCAAGATCGTCAACAACACGGTGCCCTCGGCACTCTTCAAACTCGGTTACACGAACGCCGAGGTGGATGCCATCGTCAGCTATATTGACGCGACCGGCACGATCGAAGGTGCTCCGCACGTCAAGCCCGAGCACCTGGCCGTCTTCGACTGCTCGTTCAAGGCAGCCAAGGGAACCCGCTCGATTCACTACATGGGTCACATCAAGATGATGTCTGCGGCGCAGCCCTTCCTCTCGGGCGCGATCTCGAAGACCGTCAACCTGCCGCACGATGCGACGGTGGACGACATCGCCGAGGCCTACATCGAGAGCTGGCGTCAGGGCCTTAAGGCTGTCGCAATCTATCGCGACAACTCCAAGGGTTCCCAGCCGCTCAACGTCTCTGGCGCTGACGGCAAGGCCCAGAAGGAGAAGGCCGAGGCTGTTTCGGCTGTTGCCGCTGGCTCGATCGAGATCGAAGAGGCTGTCGTCGCGGCCAAGGCCGCTGCGCAGGTTCGCATCACCGCTCTCGAAGCGCAGATCCAGGCGATGGCCGAGGCTGCGAATAAGAGCGCTGATTCGCTCGATTCACAGGCCCCGCCGCGCGCGGTTCGTCACCGCCTGCCCGCCGAGCGTGCCTCGATCACCCACAAGTTCGGCGTTGCCGGACACGAGGGGTACATCACGGTTGGTCTCTATCCCAACGGTCAGCCGGGCGAGATCTTCATTCGCATGGCGAAGGAAGGCTCTACGGTCTCGGGACTGATGGACTCCTTCGCGACGGCTGTTTCACTCGCGCTGCAGCATGGAGTTCCGCTGCGTGTATTGTGCGAGAAGTTTGCTCATACGCGCTTCGAGCCTTCGGGCTGGACGGGCAACGAGCAGATCGGCTATGCGAAGTCCATCATGGACTATATCTTCCGCTGGCTGCTGATCCGCTTCCTTTCGGGGCAGCAGCTCTCGCTCTTTGCAGGACTCGCTCCGCAGGCCACGGTTCCGGTCGAGGGAACGGTGCAGGCTCCAGGCAACCAGGTCATTCCATCGATTGCAGCCTCAGCTTATTCTGCGGAGAATGCCCACACAACTACTCCTCCACAGCAGGGAATTGCTCCGGACCCAACCTATACGGCTGAGTCTAATCCGCTCTCGATGGAAGATCGCGGGATATACCATGCGGCGGATGCTATGAAGTCGATGTACGACATGGGGGATGCTCCGAGTTGCGCCACCTGCGGGGCGATTATGACCCGTAACGGCTCATGCTATCGCTGCATGGAGTGCGGAAGCACGAGCGGCTGCAGCTAAGTTCTTTATAGAGGATGCCTGCTGCTGTTGTGATTTACCCCATAAAGTGAAACTGAATAAGTAGTTTGTAAAGAACAAAATTGCCCGTTCGAAATTTCGAACGGGCAATTTTGTTTGTATTCGCGAAGAGCAAGATCCCATGTTTGTGAACAATGTCCGCTACGGATACACAAAGGAGGGATATGCGAACCAAGGTGCCATCGATTCGCATTTTTTAATAAGTTACAACCATTGACGTGAATGGCATGGAAGCGATCTGCCGTGAGTTTCGAGAGCGGCAATTCTGGCCGGAGGGCTGGACCGGCATACGTTCGATCCGGCGTCGGCGGGACGAACGGGTCTGATGGACGAATCGAACGCGAGAAATAAGGTGTCGAGGAACTGCTTCCTAGCTCTTTATGGAGCTTACGGGGATGCAGGCTGATGCTATGTAAGTCGTGCAGCTGGAAGTGTCGCAGTGGGTTGGCCATAATTTCCGTTCCCATCATTTAAAGGAAATACGCCGGACGCTGAGTAAAAGCCGACGGCGTAAGATAGGGGCGGATAAACACGGGTTGAGATCCAGAGATATCTGCACAAAAGGAGTCGAGCGTGTATTACAGCAAAGGGAACTACGAGGCATTTGCACGTCCACGCAAGCCTGTGAACATTGAGGCCAAATCCGCTTATCTGGTGGGCGGCGGCCTGGCTTCACTGGCGGCAGCTGCTTTTCTCATCCGGGATGGCCATATAGCCGGTGACCGGATCACAATTCTGGAGGCATCAGCTATCAGCGGCGGCGCGCTCGATGGTGCCGGGAATGCGGAGACCGGCTGGTTGATACGTGGGGGCCGCGAGATGGAAGATCATTTTGAGTGTCTCTGGGATCTTTATCGATCGATCCCGTCGCTTGAGATAGAAGGCGCCTCTGTACTTGACGAATTTTACTGGCTCAATAAGGATGACCCCAATCGTTCGCTGCAGCGAGCCACCATCGAGCGAGGTCAGGATGCCAAGACCGGGATGGACTTCGCTCTTACCTCGAAAGCGCGAAGAGAGATCATCGAGCTCGTCCTTGCACTGCCCGAGCAGCTCTACGAAAAGCGAATCAATGAAGTCTTTGGCAAGGATTTCTTTGAGTCAAACTTCTGGCTTTACTGGCGAACGATGTTTGCCTTCGAGGAATGGCACAGCGCGTTGGAGATGAAGCTCTATGTTCAGCGCTTCATTCACCACATCAATGGTCTCCCTGACTTCAGCACACTGAAGTTTACAAAGTACAACCAGTACGAATCGCTTGTTCTGCCGCTGATCACTTGGTTGCGTCAGCAGGGCGTCAAGGTTCAGTTTGATACGCAGGTGATGAATGTCGTCTTCGATATTGCGCCGGATCGCAAGGTCGCCCGACGAATCGAATGGATTCAAAGCGGGCAACAGGGAGGGATTGATCTCACTGAAGACGATCTGGTCTTCGTAACGAATGGCTCGCTGGTAGAGAACTCTGCATGGGGCGACCATCACACGCCTGCGAAGTTTGACCCTATCGTCCATGACGGAGGGAGCTGGCATCTCTGGCGAAATATTGCGGCCCAAGACCCCTTGTTTGGAAAGCCCGACAAATTCTGCACAAGGCCGGAGGAGTCGCAGTGGGCTTCCGCTTCGATCACGACGCTCGACCCTCGAATACCTGAGTACATTGAGAAGATCGCGAAGCGGCCAACGAGATCAGGCAAGGTAGTGACGGGCGGTATCGTCAGTGTGCGGGATTCGTCATGGCTTCTCAGCTGGACCGTCAACCGTCAGCCACACTTCAAGCAGCAGCCTCCGGACCAGACCGTCGTATGGTTCTATGCGCTCTTCACGGACCGTCCCGGAGACTATGTCAAAAAGCCGATGCGGGACTGCACAGGTGAAGAGATCACAAAGGAGTGGCTCTACCATCTCGGCGTGCCGCTAGCTGAAATCGACCAGCTGGCTGCGGAAGGAGCGATCACGCGTCCCTGCATGATGCCCTTCATCACTGCGTTCTTCCTGACACGCAATGGCACCGACCGGCCGAAGGTCGTGCCGGACGGAGTGAAGAATTTCGCTTTCATCGGCCAGTTCGCTGAATCGACACGAGACTGCATCTTTACGACGGAGTATTCGGTCCGGACTGGAATGGAAGCGGTGTATCAGCTCCTCAACATAGAGCGTGGCGTCCCTGAGGTATTCGGCTCCATCTATGATGTCCGCGAACTTATTAAGTCGACGGTGTTTCTGCGGGATTGTGAGAAGCTCTCCGTGCCATTCTTTGCCAAACGCTGGGTAGAGAAGACGATCATCGGGCGTCTACTCGAGGAATATGGACTGATCTGAATCATTCTCATAACCCAATCGGTGAGATTCGAGGCGCGATGAGCCTGCGCAGCGAGTTGTCTCTTCGCGGCCAGAGATATGCCGCGTGTCTTGCTGGGGCGGGCTTTCATTTTGCGGTCCATTTTTTCCAGTTTTTGCCCTGCGCATGCGCAGCAACGCCTTCGAGAATGACAGGACGCATCTCCTCCTGATATTCCTCTGCGAAGATCGTGTCGTTGACTATTACCGTGGTCTTGCCAAGGAGAAGAAAGCGACCGTTAGTGTTGGGGCTGTAATCCTGCATGAGAATGACTGGCTGCTCCAGGCCCTGAGCCCAGGTGGATACTACAAGAACATCAGTCTTCTGGTCGCTTCCGTTTACGGAACGAAGACCTTCCCGCACAAAGGCCCAGTAGTCGAGTAGGTTCCTGAAGCCGTCGAGGCTTGCTTTTCCATTTGCGATAGCTTCTTCCTGCGTTTCTGCGTAGAAGCGCTCAATGGATTGTTTGCCGTCCTGCTCCAAAACGGCAAATGGGATCAGGAGGTCTCCTCCCTTCAAATCGGAGACGCAGTAGGCGGCGTGCGCAAGCGCGAAACCGCCGAAACGCAAAGCGCTGGCGAAGGTTTCCATGGAGCAAGTGTAGGCGTGGTTGCATATATTTCGCGTTAAAGCCAACCCGTACCATGCAATCTACACCCGAGCGCTCGGTATTTCCTGAATGGAAATACTAAGCAAATCCGCGCTCCATCAGTGCTCCGTGGCGGTAAGCGAATCTCACGCACCTAGTCTCATTTGTTCCGACGTATAGGTCTGAGAATCCCAATCTTCCGATGACACACTCATCCTCTTGCAGAACGATCCGATTAGCTCATTGAACGCTTTCACAAGATAAATCTCTTCTGAAAATACGTTTGAGAGGGGTAATCAGGAGGATTTCAAGCAGATGATCCCACGCGCGTGGCTCACCCTCAAGCGCGGAAGTCTATCTTCTTCCAGACTTGGAGCGTGCTCAGTAGTGCGTACACACGAGCTGTGGGGAATTCGCATCGGCCCACATTTCCCCGAAACCTCTCGGATATTTGTAATACGAGCGATGTTGCTGTGCTTTAAGGCACGTCTGTTCGGATAAACTTTTTAGTTTTCTTCTGGACGAGGATATCTGAGAGGTGGCGGATTGCCGCGTGCGTTCATTTTTCTTTAGTAGTTTCAGGCCTGCTTCAGACCGCGAAGAAACTCAAGCAAGGCCTCATTGAGAATCTCAGGCTTTTCCTGCGAGACCCAGTGTCCGGCGTCTTCGACCTCAAGGTATCCGCGCAGCCCCGGCATGCTCTCTCGAAGCTCTTCCAGTGGCTTCTTGAAAAAGGGATAGAGCCCGTCCTCTTTTCCCAGAACAAAATAGCTGGGCTGCATAACCTTGGCTCCCTTGAACGGAGCTAGAAGTTCAAAGCTGAGAGGGATCGCCCGGTAGTAGTTCAGACCGGCTCTAAAATCAGTCCTCTTGTATTCCTCGATTGTGTACTCGACATCCTTTGGATCGGCCCAGGGCGGCAGAGTTTCCTGGGCTGTCTTCAGGAACAGGCTTGAGTAGTCAAAAACATTCCATCGCTCCTCGTGAGGAAGCGTTGCCGAGGCGGTGTAGAGGATACCTGGAATCGTTTTGCTTGCATCGGCCCAGTCTTCTACGGCTTTTTCCTGCATCTGGCCAAACATATAAAAATCATCATGGCCTGCGTCGTGCATGAGTTCGAGAATAGACTTTTCCCCGCGCGAAACGAACGGAACACTAACGCCGACGACCGCGGTGAATCGATCAGGCCGCAGCAGTGCAGCATTCCATGCAATGTCCGCTCCCCAGTCATGTCCAACCACGGTTACGGATGAAAGCTCCAAGGCATCCAGTAACCCGACAAGATCGCCTACCGTATGAAAGGGCGTGTATTGCGAACTGTCTTCAGGAGCGGAACTACGCCCGAATCCTCGCATATCAGGCGCAATAGCGCGATACCCCTCTTTTGCCAGGGCATCGATCTGCCTGCGCCAGCCGCGCCACGTATCTGGGAATCCGTGACAAAACAGAACGGGCTCACCTTGCCCTTTTTCAACAACGTGCAAGGTGAGCCCATTCGTATTAACCATAGAACTGCGCATGATATCTCTCGTCATTCTCCCGTGCTAACGGAAAGGTCTTTCCACTGATCCAGGTCAAGACGCAGCTTCGCAATCTTTTCCTCGATTGCTGCAACGGCATCCACTCCCGCAGCGAAACGAAGCGGCGGGTTTGGCTCTTTCGCTAGGCTAACGATAGCTTCTGCGAGCTTTTGGGGGTCGCCTTTCTGCTGACGATTGAGTCCTCGATAGAGTTCCTGCAACTTTGCCGATTGTTCTGCGTAATCTGCAATCGTTTGGCCCCCGAAGCGAACAGAGGATGGACTCAGAAAATCCGTCTTGAACAATCCCGGTTCAACGATGGTTACGTGGACGCCTAGTGGTTCAACTTCCGGGGAAAGTGCCTCTGAGAATCCTTCGACTCCAAACTTGCTGGCGCTATAAATTGAGCCGGTCATGCTCCCGCGAATTCCCGCGACAGATGAGACATTGAAGATTCGTCCCTCTCGTGCAGCGCGCATCACGGGCAGCACGGCCCAGGCCACATTGAGTGTCCCCAGGAGATTCGTCTCAAGTTGCTCGAGTGCATCCTGAAGAGTGTTCTCTTCAAAGAAGCCGAGTTGACCATAACCCGCGTTGTTCACAAGGACATCGATTCCGCCAAAGTGAGCAACAGCAGAATCAACGGCCTTCGATACTTCTTCGGGGCGAGTGATATCCAGCGCCAGAGCAAGGAATCTCTCGGAAGAGTCGGCTGCGATCGGATCGGCTGTGTTTTTGCTGCGGGATGTGGCGACAACCCTATGGCCGACAGCGAGCGCTGCCTTTGCTATCTCGAGTCCTAAGCCACGACTCGCTCCTGTGATAAACCATCTTTGACTCATTTGAAATCCTTTGACCTGTCTGGAGGCTAGCCTCCCTCTATAAAAAAGTCTGTGCCGCATGCCCAGAATTAGGAATGCTTGAAAATGCGCCTTATATGCGCGATAGTTCAAACATGATTGCTGATCCGCTGTCTGATCTGCTTGAGTTGGTGCGCGCGCGGTGCGGCATTTCAGGTCGTCTGGCTGCCGGCGGAACCTGGTCTCGACGTTTTCCTAATCTCAATGCGGTCAAGTTCTGCGCCGCTGTCGAAGGCGAGTGCTGGTATTTCATGGAAGGTATGCCGGAACCAGCTCGATTCTTGGCCGGAGATATCGTCGTCATGAACGGCACCCGATCCCTCATCCTTGCCAGTGCACCATCGCTGATTGCTGATGCGTCCACCATTCCCATTCCTCGTGACCAGAACGGAATCCATCGGCTCGGGTACGGGGATGACTTTACGATGGTGGGTGGTAGCGTCTCCATTGATGAGCGGAGACTGCCCCTGCTTCTTAGCGGTTTACCTTCCATCCTTTTCGTACCGGGAAGCGCACACTCCGCAGAAACCCTTGGCTGGTTATTGGAGCAGATCGTTCGAGAGATAGAACTGGGTGATCAACCAGGCCGCATGATGGTTGTGGCCGAACTCGCCCAACTTCTCTTTGTGAAAACCCTTCGTGCCTACCTCACGCTCGCCTCCCCAGGAGACCGCGGCTGGTTGAAAGGACTCGGTGACAAGCAGCTAGCTCCTGCGTTGGGTCGTATGCACTCCGAACCCGGCAGGTCATGGAGTCTCGAAGAGTTTGCACAGGAAGCTGCCATGTCACGCACGTCATTTGCGGTCCGATTCCGCGACGTAATGGGAATGCCGCCTCTGGCTTACCTGACAAGCTGGCGAATGCACTTGGCAGAACGGGAACTGCGATCCGGCGCTACGGTTGCGGGAGCTGCGGCGGCGATCGGCTATACGTCAGAGAGCGCCTTCAGCCATGCTTTCAAACGCGAGTTGGGAATTGCGCCTGGACAATGCCGCAGGGAGAAGGAACCGATGGATACGCGGCAGGAAGATCGTGAGTGGTCAGAATCTCAGACTGCTTCGCTATGATCAGAGGTTTGTACGAGCGCGCATATTTTTCGCATTCTTGGGCGTTCATGATTCATCCTCAAGTGCCTAGACTAGCTCTGAAGCATTAGGAGATGAGTTATGTCCACGCCCCAAAAGCCCTTGAATTCAGGTTTCGGAGCAGCAAGCACTGCCGACGATGTCATCAAGAATATCGATCTGACTGGCAAAACAGCCATCGTCACTGGTGGATACTCCGGTATCGGTATCATCACTGCGAAAACTCTTGCACGCGCAGGTGCCAAGGTTATCGTTCCGGCACGCGATCAGGCAAAGGCAAAAGAATCGCTCAAGCCGTATCCCGAACTCACGCTCGAATCGCTGGATCTCATGGACCCGTCATCTGTGGATGCATTTGCAGATCGGTTCCTGTCGTCAGGCCAGCCGCTGCACATCCTCATCAACAATGCGGGAATTATGGCGCCTCCCTTGGTACGCGATACAAGAGGATATGAATCGCAGTTCAGCACCAATCACTTGGGGCACTTTCAACTCACGACAAGACTCTGGCCAGCGTTGCTTAAAGCGAATGGTGCGCGTGTAGTTTCAGTATCATCTCGTGGACACATGCGTAGCCCGGTTGATTTTGAGGACTGGAACTTCGAGAAGCGCGGATATGAAACATGGACAGCATACGGGCAGTCGAAATCAGCCAATGCTCTCTTTGCTGTGAAACTGGATGAGTTGGGCAAGCAACATAACGTGCGCGCGTTCTCCTTGCATCCCGGTGGAATTGTCACAGATCTCGTTCGCTACATGAAGACCGAGGATCTCAAGAAGGCAGGAGCCATCGACGAAAATGGCAACCCCGTCATCGCCCCGGAGAATAACATGAAAACTCCAGAGCAGGGCGCAGCAACAAATGTCTGGTGCGCTACGAGCCCCAACTCGATGGACTGGGCGGAGTCTACTGCGAAAATTGCGACATCGCGGTTGCAGTCCCAGCAGATTCAACGACGCTGCTCGGTGTCAGGCCGTGGGCTGTTGATCCGGATTTTGCAAATCGCCTCTGGAGTCTCAGCGAGACACTTACCGGGGTATCCATCTAGAGGGGGCGTAAAGTCATATGGTCACATTAAACTCAATGAGAGGCTGGCAAGTGCCAGCCTCTCATTCTTCAGCGACAAGAAAATCTCGCGGGAGATATTCACCCCAGCCTCAAAGAGGTCATCGGTTCAATTCAGCTTAGCGCCGCAGATTCAATTAACGATCTCTCAAACGGCACTACGAATAAATTCGAAATGTCGCAGGTCGCTACGTCCAATCGATACCTCCTATGGTGAGTCGTAGGATCTAGCAGTGACGTAGCTCTCTGTTTGCATCTAGGGAGTGAGCGATGTACGCATGACTATCCGAGCGTTGCGACGCACGGCTTGTGGTGGATGACCGTAGATTCGGAGAAACGCTCGACGCATCCTTTCAGGATCGCTAAATCCTACTTGCTCGGCGATCGCTTCGACTGGTTCGACGGTCTGTTCTACCAATGAATGTGCGACTTCAGCCCGGATTCGCTCGACCGCTTTGGATGGCGTCTCGCCGGTTTCTGCCTTGAAAGTTCGTCCGAACTGCCGAACGCTCAAGTGTGCAGCCGCTGCCAACTCTTCCATGGACAGGCTGTTCGAGAGATTTTCACGAATGTATCCGATGATGTGTTGCATCCGCTCAGTTTCTGGAGACATATCTGCCAAAGCCGAGAACTGTGTCTGCCCACCCAGGCGCCGGTGATAGATCACCATGTCCTGGGCGATAACCTTCGAAAGGGATATTCCGTGGTCTTCTTGAATCAAGGCAAGCGCTAAGTCCATCCCTGCCGTGATCCCTGCTGAGGTCCATGTGTTGCCATCTTTCACAAAGATTGCGTCTCCGTTAACCTTTGTAAGCGGAAATTCCTTTTCCAAACGATGCGCGTATCGCCAATGAGTAGTCGCACGCTTGCCGTCTAACAGGCCCGCCTGGGCAAGCAGAAAAGCTCCCGTGCATACGCTTGCAATTCGTCGTGATCTCTTCGCTTGGGCGCGCAGCAATCGAACGATCAAAGATCCGAACTCATTGGGCAAGTCTCCTCCCACCACGATGAGCGTGTCCAAGTCACGTCTCCCAATCCGCAACGTATCTATGCCAAAGCCCAAACTGTTCTGGACCGTTCCTCCGTCAGCCGAGAGGATTTGAGGTTGATATAGCTTCTCGCCGGAGAGAACATTGGCTACCTGAAACACGCACAAAGGTCCTGACAGATCTAGCATCTGATGGTCGGGGTAAACCAGAAATCCAATTCGTCTAGGCATAAGCAACCATGACTGAACCATGAACGAATATTCCAACGCCGAGAATATTCAGTTTGGTTATAGACGTATATGACATAAATCCCTCTTATCTCGCCATATTAAAAAAGGCCGTTTTATGGCTCGCTCTCTAGTCATAAGTCTAATCGGGACCGCGACTTATTTTGAGGGATATATGTCCTTTACGCCATTTTCATCGCCTTCCATAATCGGCATGAAAGGTCAAGCCGAGACAGGCGCGCCGACGCGGTTGCGCTTTGAACGTTCGGCTTTACCAATCATGAGGTAGAGAAAGGAACACAAGATGAGACTTCTAAATAAGTCAGCTTTGATCACAGGTGGTACCAGTGGCATCGGTCTGGCAACCGCTAAGCTCTTCGTTGCGGAGGGTGCCCGAGTAGCGGTTACTGGTCGTGATGATGCCGCATTTGAACGTGTGAAGGCGGAGCTGGGCGAGAGTGTACTTGTTCTCAAGGGTGATGTTCGATCAATCAAGGACATGCGGGCGATTGCATCTACGGTAAAAGAAAATTTTGGCGGCTTGGATGTAGTCTTCGCTAACGCTGGCCGAGCTTTTCCGTCAGCAATCAACGATATCGGCGAAGAACTCTATGACGAGATCATGGATATCAATGTCAAAGGCGTGGTGTTCACGCTTCAGGCGGCGCTGCCATACTTACGAGAGGGTTCCTCTTTCATCCTCAATACATCGTTCGTCGCACAGACCGGCAAGCACGGCATCTCGTTGACTGCGGCGGCGAAGGCCGCCGTACGATCACTTGCTCGCAGTTGGTCCTACGAATTTCTCGACCGCAAGATCCGCTTTAACGCGATCGCTCCTGGCGGGATAGACACGCCGATACTTGGCAAGTTGGGCATGTCCGACGAAGCTGTCCGCAGCTTCAAGGCTGAGTTCTCCAAAATGGTTCCGGTGGGCTATATGGGCAAAGCCGAGGACATTGCTTACGCGGCCCTCTATCTCGCGAGCGACGAATCCTCCTACGTCGTCGGCACCGAACTTGTCGTCGATGGCGGCGCCTCACAACTTTAAGACTTCAATTCCCGGTTCCAGGGCTCTCCGCGTTCGCCATTCTCTTCATCGTGGAGTGAGCTTCTATTTGACCCAACTGGCTGCGCTTGCAGAGGTGGCCGAAGCACAGGAAGGAATTATCGTGACAAACAAGATTGAAAACAACGCCTCCGGTGAGCGACAGATCAGCGCGGGCCATTCCCGCCGCGATGTTCTCAAGTTTGGAGGCATCGCTACACTCGGCACTCTCTTGGGAGGCGGAGCCCTACTTAGCCGGGCCACTCCCGCTCTCGCGCAGGCGAACAGCGAGGGGATTCTTTCCTCGTCCGATCCACTCGACATTGTCATTGCGGTTTATTCTGGCGGGACGCTTCTCGACTTTTCCGGTCCCAGCGAGGTTTTTCATCGGCTGCCGAACACAAACATCCGCTTTGCGAGTCTTGATGGTGGTCCCGTGATCCTCGAATATGGTGTGGTGTTTGGCAAGACTGACCAACTAGCGGACATAGAGAAAACTGACCTGATTCTGGTTCCCGGTGCCCCGGATATGACGGCTGCGATGAAACCGGAGTTCCTTGCTCAGATCCGGCGCCTGGCTGACGGTGCTAAACATGTTACGTCGGTCTGCACGGGATCACTCGCACTCGCTGCTGCAGGTGTTCTTAAGGGTAAGCGGAGTGCCTGCCACTGGGCATTGGTCAATAAGTTGGCAGAATACGGTGCCATCCCCGTAGGAGATCGCTTCGTGGAAGACGATAATGGCAGGTTCATGAGCGGCGGTGGTGTGACCTCGGGCATCGACTTCGCGCTTCGTGTCGGCGAAAAGCTGAAAGGACGGCAGAGTGCAGAGCTTGCGCAGCTCCTCATCGAATATGATCCCGATCCTCCGTTCCATTCCGGTCATCCCAGGAACGCCCCTCCCGAGATAATTGCGATGGTCGAAAAAGTACTACCCGGCGCAACCAAAGGCCTTGCAACTATCCCAGCCGTTCGCTGAATGTTAATCGCTCTTTGTCGAGGTCACACCGCTGGCCTCGACGAAGACCGCAATGGACATCGTCTGCTGCACCTGCGCAGTCAATTGCAGCCGTCTCTAATTCAAACCAAGACAGGAAATGATTCAATGCGACAGATTCATCTTTACTCTGCTGCTCTTGCAGCTTGCATCTCGCTCTTCGCTTTTGCGATGCCGGCTACTGCCGGGGGGACGAAGCGTCCACCTGAAGCAGCTATCAAAGCCGAGAACGTACGATGGGCGGAAGCCTTCGGGCGAGGTGACTATGAGGCGATAGGCCGTCTCTATACGGAAGATGGCGCACTCTTGCCGCCAGGGGCCAACAGAGTCACAGGTCCACGGGCGATCGCCGAATACTTCACCAAGGGCTATGCTGGCTCCAAGCCAGACACCGTATCCTTCAGCAATTATGAGTTCTATGGGAACGATCAGACCGTGACCGAAGTCTCAGACGCCGAGATCCGTGATCATGGTGGAAAGCTCAAACTCCGCGCCAAACAGACACTGATCTTTTTGAAGCAGGGAGGCACCTGGAAGTTGCACCGCGATATGTGGAGTGATTACGCCCCCTTGAAATCTGACAGCCGTTGAGCGTCCGGCGAAAGCACCCTGGGCGGCGGAGCTGAGGGAAGGGACCTGATCTGTCGAACTACGTTCCTGTGACCTCGCCTCGCCGCACTGGGTTAGAGTACGACTAGTCAGCGTTTCCGAAGATATCCCCTGCAGATGAGGAGTGCGCTGTCAGGACTGATTGCCATGTAGTTTCCAGAGAATCGAAACAATGATAAGGTATCGCGGAAACGCCTGCGATCCGTCACTCCGTTCGCAGAGCCTCCATAGGATCGATCATCGCGGCGCGTAACGCTGGAAGACCCGTCGCCACTGCCGCCACTACCACCAACAAGGCGCCCACGGAGACAAGCGTCGCGCCATCCAGCGGTTTCACGCCGTACAGAAATCCCCGTACTGCATACCCTGCTGCCCATGCTCCCGCTAATCCCGGCACCAGTCCCAGCAGCACCATCCCACCTGCCTGACGTATCACCAGAGCCGCCGCCTCCACACGCGTTGATCCCAGAGCCATGCGGATGCCGATCTCTTTTCGTCGTCGAGCCACCGAGTACGCCAGCACGCCGTAGATGCCTACCGCTGACAGCACCATCGCTGTTGCGCCGAAACCTGCCACCAGCTTCAACGCAAGCCTTCTCTGGCCAAGTGACTTATCAATCCCAGCTTTCATCGGCTGCAAGCTCATCTCCACCATGCTCGGAGCATCTTTGTGCAGTACGCTTCTTAACTCCTCCGCAATCGTTTCAGGAGGGAGCGTAGATCGTACCGCATATTGTGCCGTCATATTGAATACCTGCGCCAGAAATGAGTTTGTTGGAAACTGCAGGTTATCCAGGTACACCATCGGTTTGTACGACGAACTCAGGTCTTTTCCTTGCAACTCGTTTTCCAGCACACCGACAACCGTCATCGTCTGCGCAAACGGAAGGTCCGAATCCGTTTCACCCTTTTCGCGATGAAACCGAAGGTTTGCTCCAATTGCATCGCGCCCCATCAGATACTTCTTCACGAAGGCCTCGTTTACCATCGCAACGATTGATGCGCTGCTCTCATCTTCTGAAGTAAAACCGCGTCCTCTCAGCAGATGAATTCCACTTGTACTCACAAAGTTCGTGCTTACCAAGCTGTAGTAGGCTGTATCTCCCGAGCGATAGGGGCGTCCCGAAATCTCTGTCGTTCCATTCAGCGTTATGTTGTACGCCGAAAAAGGAACCGATGTTTGCATCGTCACTGATTGAATTCCTGGCAGGGCCTCAAAGCGATGCAGCAGCTCCGTCTCCACCTCTCGCGAGCGCATGGGATCCTGCTTTTCGTTCTCCGGCATCAGGACCAACGTCGTCACGCCTTGCGGATCGAAACCAAGCCTGACGTTTTCGAGCGACTGCAGCGTCCGTACAAACAGGCCGCTCACCACCAGGAGCACGCACGTCAGCGCTACCTGAAGAGCGACCAGCGCATCCGGTAAGCGTGATCGCTTCGTGACATGAGTTGCGGCAAACTGCGATGTAATCTGTCGCCGTATCGTCACAATCGGAGCGATTGTCGCCGCCACTCCCACCAGCACCGCCAGGGAAGCGGTCGTCACGACGACCATCGGCTTCACCGTCAACTCGTCGAAGCGAGGATACTGTGAGCCATACGTATGCCGCACCATCGTGACCGCCACATATGCTAACCCGCTACCCAGTAGCGCTCCTACCAGCGACAGCAGCACGCTCTCTGTTACCAGTTGTTGCAGCAGTCTGCCAAAGCTCGCCCCCAGCGCCGACCGCAACGACATCTCCTCCATGCGATTTGCTGCGCGACCGATCTGTAGATTCGCTGCATTTGCACATGCGATCAGCAGCAGCACACTAACGCCTCCCAGCAGGGCCAGCAGTGGACGCTGCACATCATCCACAATCACACTTTGATACGACCGTACCCCCAGATGCCGAGACTTCTCAGCGTACCTTCTCTCCGTGTGTGTAAAGATGCTCTCCGCATCTGCCAGCGCCTGCTGTTTCATTATCCCCGGCTTCAGCCGGGCAATTGTTGCCGCGGACTCGAACCTGAACTCGTCTTCGCTTGAAGCATTCACTGTAAGCGGCATATACACCACAGCTTCACCCGTACCCAAAGGCACATGCACTCCCGGCGACAACACGCCCACTATCGTCCGCAATTGCCCTGCCACCATCAGAGTTGAGCCGATTGCGTGCAAATCAGAATGCATCCGCTCGCGCCAGAACTCGTCGCTTACCACCACACCCAGGCCATCTGCGTCCTCCGCTCCCATCACTCGCCCAAGCCTCGCTCCGACACCGAGCATCGAAAAGAAGTTCGGTGTAATCTCCACCAGCGCAGTGATACGTGTATCGTCTTTTGTGCGCACCGGGCGCACCATCGTGTTGAAGCCAGCGAGCCCTTCAAATGAGCGTGTATCGTGACGAAGCGCTGCAATCACCGAATATGACAGCGCCTGCGGAGAGGCCGATGTCCCATGCACTCCACCGTTTTCGTAGATCTGCACCAGTTGCTCCGGGTGCGGCAGCGCCACCGGCCGCATCAGGATGGACTCCACAATCGCCAGCATTGCCGTCACAGATCCTAATCCCAGGGCCAATGTCATCACCAGCGTGATCGTGTACGCGGGAACCCTGCGCAAGCTCCGCACCGCATAGCGAATATCCTGCACAAGCCGCTCCAGCCACACCCCTCCCCACACCTCGCGCGAGGCCTCCGCTGCTGTCAGTGGATTGCCGAACTTCAGCCTTGCCGCGCGTCGGGCCTCTTCGAGCGTCATCCCCGCCGCAAGGTTCTCCTCCGTCTCCAACGCAACGTGCTCGTCGAACTCCTCCAGCAACTGCTTCCTGCGGCGTCTCCAGGTAAACATCGTCTTCTCCCCTACGACTTTTCTTCCACTACAGGAGCAAGAACCCTCGCCATTGCATCGACAAGTCGTTCCCACCGAGAGGTCTCCGCATGTAACTGCTTTCTCCCCTTTGCGGTCAGTCGATAGAAACGCGCCTTACGATTGTTCTCCGAGATTCCGTCCTCTGCCGCAATCAGTCCCGATTGCAACAGACGTTGCAGCGCCGGGTACAGCGAACCATGTCCTACCTGCAGCATCTCCTCCGATCGTTGTTCAATCCTCCGCGCAATCGCATGCCCGTGCGTCTGTCCCGCTGCCAGCGTCTGCAGGATCAGTAGATCCAGCGTTCCCTGCATCAATTCAAGCTGTTTATTTTTCTCTCTGGTCGTCATTCGACCCAAGGCTAGATCTGCTCAGGTCGAATGTCAAGGGGAGTGTCTTGTCGTCTAACCGAATGGGACTTCTAAACAGCTTCAACCCCTCGGGCTAATATGTCAGTTCGAACCCGTAGTGTTCGTTTCTGGACACGCGCGGCAGGAAATGGACACTTTTCGCGTGCGATGCAACATGAAAGCCCTGTACTTTGAATAAGTTTCGCTTCAATACTTATGGCACGGGCCGTGCAGCTTACAGGGGAACGGTATCCGCGATCGAGGTGACGGGATGGGGTTTTGGAATGAGGATATACAGCATGGCCTTCGCAGGCTGCGGCGTTCCCCCGGGTTTGCCGCAACGGCACTGCTAACCCTGGCACTGGGGATCGGCGCGACGACAGCGATTTTTACGCTGATCTATCAGGTGATCCTGCGATCGATGCCGGTCGAGCATCCGGAGCAGCTCTATAAGGTGGGCAAGGACATCGATTGCTGTGTCGACGGAGGGTTGCAGGGCGATTGGAGACTCTTCTCCTACGACCTCTACCGCACGCTGCGCGATCATACGCCGTACGCGGAAGGCGTGGCCGCAGTGCAGTCGGGCAACATTATGGTGGCAGCGCATCGGGTACACGAGACTGCGGCACAGCCACTGTACCTCCGCATGGTTTCGGGCAATTACTTCGATGTGCTGCGCGTACATCCGTATTCAGGCCGTCTGCTGAGTCCGAAGGACGACCGCGTGGGCGCACCCCCGGTCGCGGTCATTAGCTATCCCATCTGGCAGACGAAGTTTCATTCCGATCCAAGCCTGGTGGGTGAAACAGTGACGATGACGGGCCATCCGGTGACGATTGTGGGCATCACAGCGCCGAACTTTATGGGAGACCGCAATACAGCCGATCCAGTAGGAGTGTGGCTACCGCTGGCGCAGGAGCCAGCCTTTACGATGCGCCGCCTCTACGAGCAGCCGAATGCACACTGGTTGGACCTGCTGGTACGGATACCAGATGCGAAGAAGGTGCCGCAGGTGGAAAGCGCGCTGCGCTTAACTCTGGTGCAGTGGATACTGGCAAATCGCGATCCACAATCGCGCGATACGATGACCGAGATCAACAAGCAGACAACGGAACTGGCCCCGGCGAGTGGCGGCATAAATGATCTGCGTGACGATTATGAGAAGAGCCTGACGATGCTGCAAATGATCGCTGCCTTTGTGCTGCTGATCGCCTGTGCCAATCTGGCGAACCTGATGCTGGTGCGCGGAGTGGCTCGACGACAGGAGCTGAGTGTACGATCTGCGCTTGGCGCTTCACGAGCGCGGCTGGTGCGCGAGATGCTGGTGGAGGCAGTGTTGCTGGCAATAATCGGAGGCCTGCTGGGGCTGGTGGTTTCATTTGTTGGCGTAAAGGGAATGCTGGCGTTGGCAATGCGAGGAGCGGAGATTGTGCCCTTGAGCCCTTCTCCCTCGCTGCCGGTGCTTGGGTTTGCGCTGGCGGTCTCAATGCTGACCGGAGTGTTGTTCGGAATTGCTCCGGCACTGATCGCCGCGCGCGCAAACCCTGTAGAGGCGCTGCGTGGGGCCAACCGTGCAACGGGGCACACAAGCGGGTTGCAGAGAGTGCTGGTGATCGTGCAGGCGGCGCTGTCCGTAGCGCTATTGAGCACGGCAGGGCTGCTGATTATGAGTCTGAATAAGCTGGAAAGCCAGAACTTTCGCTTCGAGACACATGGGCGTGTGATCGCATTCATCGACCTGCAGGCAGCGGGCTATAAATACGAGCAATTGGATGGTTTGTATAAACAGATCGATCAGACCTTTGCCGAAATTCCGGCTCTACATGACGTGGCCTATGCGACCTATGGGCCGATGGCGTTCAACAACTGGAGCACAGGGATCGCTGTGGAGGGCGGCAATCCAGAGGCGCAGCTGTCTGCAAGCTATTCAGCGGTGAGTCCTCGGTTCTTCGATGCGATAGGGACGCGAGTGTTGCTGGGTAGGACGTTCACAGAGAGTGATTCCGCGACGAGCACGCATGTAGCGGTGGTGAACCAGACGTTTGTAAAGAAGATGCTCGATGGCAAACCGCCAATCGGACTGCGGTTTGGCCCAGATCACAGGATGGCGGGCGAGTACCAGATCGTCGGTGTGGTGGATGATTCCAAGTACGGCGATCCGTCGAAGGCAACCCGCCCGATGTTCTTCACACCATTGGCGCAGACGACAAGCTATGACCGTATCAATGCTCCGGCAACGGTCATCGAGCAGGCAAATAAGGCAGAGCAATACAAACACTTTGCCTCGAACCTGATTGCACGTTACGATGGCGATGCGGCTTCGGCGACCGCGGCAGTACGCAAGGCGCTGAACCAGGTCAACCCGGAGATTGCGATTACGCGCCTCTCTACCTATGACGATCAGGTGGGCAACTACTTTACTCACCAGCGGCTGGTGGTGCGGCTGACAGCGATCTTCGGAGCGCTCGCGCTGATGCTGGCCTCGATCGGGTTATACGGAGTAACAGCGTATGGAGTGGCACAGAGGATTCCGGAGATTGGTGTTCGTATGGCGCTGGGCGCAGACCGCGGCAGCGTAGTCAGGCTGGTGCTGCGAGGAGCAGCCATGCAGACGGCACTCGGCGTCCTGGCGGGAGTTCCGCTGGCTCTGGCAGGCGGGCGATTGCTCGAGTCGCAGCTCTACGAGGTAAAGGGGATCAACGTGCCAACGCTGATGGGAGCATGCGCAGTGATGGTGTTGAGTGCGCTGCTGGCAAGTGCGCTTCCAGCGCGGAAGGCTGCGAGTGTAGAACCGATGCAGGCTCTCAGGATGGAGTAAAAAAAACAGACTCCTCTCAACGGCTAGCGGCAACGTGGCTAGGTATCAAAAATTACGAGTGGCACACTTTCTGTCGTACCGCTGCAACGCTTCCAATGTTAGAAGGCCCCGGTAGAAACTGACCGGGGCCTTTCGTTTATCTGCGCAATTTCTTGTGGCGAATATAGGCTGAAAAGCAGGTGCTTTCTATACTTTCAGGCTCTTAAGGAAAGGGATGCTCAGGGGCATCAGTGTGGCACCCTGTTCCAATTCGACAAAGTAGTTTTTGATATGAGCCTTCTTTGCCGCGGTGAAGATCTTCTTCCAGTCCACCACGCCTTTGCCCAGTGGTACTTCTTTTGCTTTGCCATCGGGGCCAACAACCCAGTCCTGACAGTGCATGGAGATGTAGCGGTCAGGGTAGCGAGCAAAGTAATCCAACGGATCGAAACCGTTCTGCATGGTGGAGACTTGGAACTGTAACTTCACGGTCGTTGGATCCAGTCGCTCGATCTCCATGTCGTAAACACGCTTGCCGTCGATGCTCGTTGTCTCGAAGCCCTCGTTGTGCAGCACCGCCACGAGGCCCGCATCATGCGCTTTTGCCGCGAAGATATTGAAGAGATCGGTGATGCGATTTACGTCGTCCACGGTGGGCGGAATTCCTTTGCGCATCGTGCCGAAGCCAAGGCTGGCTGTGGCCATCTGCGTCAGGCCAAATTCCTTCGCCCATGCGATGCGCTCCTCCGCCTGGTTGAACAGCTCCCCTGTGCCAAAGTGAGCGCTGATGCATGTAAGCCCGTAGTCACTCAGCATTTTGTGCAGCTCCTGCGGCTTGTACTGGGCCAGGCTGGAGAAATCCCTATACCCAAATGGCGAGCAAAGCTCGATCGTCTGAAAACCCGCCGCGGAAAGGCCTTTCATAGTTCCTGCGAAGTCTGTGTTGATGGAGGAGCGGACGGGATATGTTTGGCAGCCGATTGGCAGGCCCAGAGGGTCGGCCAGCAAAGATGGGGCGGCAGTAAGGGCAACGGCGGCGGCGGCACCGTGCGTGAGGAAGCTACGTCGAGTCATCGGCATGCGGTTGGCTTCTCCTGATACGTGTTTCCAAGAAGACTACGATAGTTTCGTCTTGCGGCGAAAGTTGCTTTTCGTAGTCGCTACCGCGGTCATGCCCTTGGAGAAGGCGCTGCCAGTTATCCGAGATTTTTTACGCAGCGAAAACCTATGTTAGAGGCAGAGCTGTCCGGTGTATTGGAGGTTCTGGCGGCCACCCGATAACGGTTGCAATAGGAAGCATGGCAGAGGAAGGAGCCTCCCTTCATGACCTTGGCCTGTCCATCTGCCGGACCGGCTGGGTCGTGCAGTACGTTTGCGGTGGAGGGAATTGCAAACCAGTCCGCACACCATTCCCAGACATTTCCAGTTGCAGAGTAGATGCCGTAGTTGTTCGGAGGAAAAGCCTCGACAGGGCATGTGCCCGGGTAGCCATCCTCAGCCGTATCCTCATGGGGGAATCGCCCTTGCCATACGTTGGACAGGTGCTTTCCCTGCGGAGTTAAATCATCCCCCCAGGGAAACAGCTTTTGCTCAAGCCCTCCGCGTGCGGCATACTCCCATTGAGCTTCTGTCGGAAGCGATTTGGAGGCCCAGCGCGCATAGGCCTGGGCATCGTTCCATGAGACATGAACCACAGGATGATCCATGCGGCTTTCGACGCTGCTGCCTGGTCCCTCTGGCTGTTTCCAGAAGGCTGCGGGAACCTTGCACCACCACGGCGCCTGCGCGACCGTGTCTTCTACCAGTTCTTCAAAGCGGTCTTCTGCGATATGCAGCCAGAAGACAAAGGACCATCCGAACAATTCAGCTTCGGTGCGATATTTTGTCGCATCGACAAATGCAGCAAACTCTCGATTGGTTACGGGATGCGCGTCAACCGCAAAGGGAGAGAGCGATACAGGCCTGATGGGACCTTCGCCATCAGCCGGAAAACCATAGGGATAATCTGTCCCCATCTGAAAGATTCCACCGGGCAATGGCACCATCGCATCCTGAGAGATATCAGGATGTGATGGTGTTGAAGTCGTTTGTGCGGCCTCCGGCATCGCAAGAGCGATTCGCGCAAGCTGTGGTGTGCAGCATGAGTGTGTCTCTTTTTTGAGAGGCGTTTGCTCTGCCGGGATTGTGTGCGTGTTCTCCTGGTCGGCTGACATCGATCATCCCCAATTCGTTACGGGTACAGCTTTGCGTCTATGATCTCAGGTTCCACCTCGCCTGCTGCTACCAAAAGCTTCTTCAGCTGCCCGCGCAGCTCATCTGCCTTTGCTCGGTACTCCTTGCGTCCTGCAAGATTTACCAACTCATGCGGGTCTGCGCGCTGATCGTAGAACTGATATTCATGATAAGCGGTTGAGGAGGTTTGTTTCGTATCGCCTGAAAGATCGGCGACACAGTACGTCCAGTCCTTCGTTCGAATGGCGCGGCCAGTCAACGACTCGCTGATCTGAATCAGTTGTTGATTCGGCCAGTGTTGCCTGGCCTCTGGTCCGTCGAGAAGAGGGAGCACGCTCCGTCCTTTCCACGTATTTGGGACAGAGGCTCCGGCGGTTTCCAGCAGAGTTGGGGCCACGTCGATCAAACCCACCAGCTCCGAAATCTGTTGTGCCCTGTGAAATCCGGGTCCGTCGATAATGAACGGGATACGGATCGAGCTGTTGTGCGTACTGCGTTTGTACTCCTGATTACGAGTCATGAAGTGGCAGCCATGATCGCTGATGAAGACAAAGATTGTATTCTCGGCAAGCTGTTCCTCTTCGAGCACACGACGGATTCTACCCACGGATGCGTCGATGGCTTCGATGCATCCGTAGTAATCCGGAAGCTGCGCCTGCCATGTGCCGGGGTGGACGCGCAGGTCCTCCGGTACGGTCGAATTGATGAAACGCGCTGCAGCGCCTTTGGGTGCGATCGGTTGTCCCATGTCATTTTGCTGGTGAGGTTCCAGCTGAGAGATGAAGAGAAAAAATGGCTTGTCCTGCTTCTGTCGGAGAAACCGTTCTGCTCGATCTGTCAAAAAGTCGACGCGGTATTCATCTTTGTAAGTGATCGGATTATTGTCGCGATCCCATATGGTTCCTTCATAGGGATGCGAGGTCCCCTCGATTGCGTTCGAGCCCTCCCAAAGATCAAGAAATCCGCCACGATGCTCCGCTTTGACGGCTCCTCGTCCTCCGCCCTGTTGCGGGCTACCAGGCGCAAGATGCCATTTGCCAATCAGGTTTGCGCTGTAACCCACCTTGCGTAACTCGCTGGCAAGCGTTGGAAGTGTCTGGTCAAGACCAAGTCCGTTGCGCCACACTCCAGTCTCCGTGGCATAGCGGCTGGTGAAGAGAACTGAGCGAGCAGGAGCGCATACTGGCTGGTTCGTCACCGTCTGGACAAAGTTCGTTCCCCTCGCCGCAAGTGCGTCGATGTTTGGCGTGTGGGTGGAACCGTTCAGCCCATTGGCTCCCACGAAGTCCCAGCGAAACTGGTCAGAGAGGTAAAGGACGATGTTCGGCTTTTTCGCCGAGGCCTTGCCTGCACCCTGTTGCTGAGCGCTCGCCGCGGAGGAGGGAACCGTGGCAGCGATAGCTGCTGCCACGGAGGACTTTAGAAAGTTCCTGCGATCTTCTGCATGGTTCGCCAATGGATATGCTCCTGAATAGCTGTCTTATGAAAGTGGATACTCTGGCGATTCGGCACGCGCCGTTCGCAGATACTCTTCAATGTGCGCGACGACAGATGGATTTGCGCTCGCAACATTGTGCTCTTCCTTGATGTCGGTTTGAAGGTCATATAGCTCAAGAGGAGCATCCAGGCCAAACCGGACGGCCTTCCATTTCCCCCAGCGAATCGCCTGGAAGAACTTCGGTTCGTATGCTTCCCAGTAGAGAAAGCGCTCCTTCAGACGCGTCCCATGCAGAAGCGTCGAAGTCAGGTCAGCGCCATCAACGCCAGCAGGAATCGGAGCGTGAGCGAGGCTCAGCGCGGTCGGCAGAAAGTCCGGAAAGTAGATCGGCTCGCCGTTCGTTGTGCCAGCGGCAATCTTTCCGGGCCAGCTGACGATGAACGGCTCGCGGATTCCGCCTTCGTAGAGATCGCGTTTGTATCCACGATAAATACCATTCGAGTCGAAGAAGTTTACGACCTTGGTCTGCTGTTCCGTGGCCTCGGAGCGCGGTCCATTATCCGAAGCGAAGAAGACGATGGTGTTCTGTTCGAGATTGTTTTCCTTGAGCGTGCGAAGAACGCTTCCTACTCCCTGGTCCAGAAACTCAACCATCGACGCGTAAGTCTTTTCATCGCGATCCCACGGCTCTCCAGCCGCAGAGCCGAGAGTGGGAGAAAGATACGGACTGTGCGGGTTGGAGTATGCCATGTAGAGGAAAAACGGCTTGTCTGCATTTGCGTTGCGGCGAATGAAGTCGCAGGAATCCTCGATGCAAAGCTCTGTCTGGTAGCGACCTTGACGGTGATCGTCATTCTCGTGAATCTGGATCAGTTCTTTCTCGTGGTAATACTCCGTCGGCCAATAGCCCTGGCTCTTTCCGTTCTGCACAAGCCAGCCGCGGAATTCATCAAAACCATGATCGGTAGGAGTAGCTCCCGGATCGTATCCATCGAGATGCCACTTACCCATCAGACCGGTATGATATCCAGCCTGTTTGAGATAGTCGGCCACGATCTTGTCATCGGGAAGAAGGTTTGCGCGACGAACCTTTTCGCTCCCCTTGTTGCCGACATGTCCACCGGCAAGCGCAAAGTTTCCCCGCACGCGTGTGTGTCCCGTGTGCAGCCCGGTCATGAGAGTGCTTCGTGAGGGAGCGCATACAGGAGCGCCCGCATGGGCATCGGTGAAGCGAACGCCACGGCTGGCCAGCGCATCAATGTGTGGCGTGTGAAATTTCTTTTGGCCATAAACGCTTACATCGTTGATGCCAAGGTCGTCGGCCAGGATAAATACGATGTTCGGGCGACTGGCTGACGTCGTTTTCGTTGCGCCCAGCGCGGATGCGGTTGTGGCGGCCAGTGCGAGCTGAACAAACTCTCTACGGGAGAGAAGACTTCTCGTGCTCATGATGGAAGGAACCTTTTGTCTGGTTGAAGGCAGTCTGTTACACGCAAAAAAACAGCCCGCGATAGAGGTTGGCGGGCTGTTTGCTTGAATCCGCGTCGGGACTAAATGAGGAAAGAAGTCTGCGTCACGCGATGCCCACCTGGAATGCAGGAGAGGCAACAACAGAGGTTCTGAAAAGAAGGACGCATAGGGAAAGATATAAAGTGGATCGAATGGCATGTCAAATAAAGAGTTCCTGTCGGAGATTCTTGACTGCCTGCGATTAGCGTGAGAGGCTCTATTCATCCATGACCAGCATGCACAAAAAAAGCTTCCACCTCTGTTGTCAGCACGACAGACAGGGTGATGCTGGTTTGCGCGACTCTGTTTGAGTCCGAATTTTGCGCAAATAGTTCTTCGTATCGCCCACTCCTTCCGAGTGGGTTTTGTTTTGTTCATCAGAGAAAAACCATGAACTCTTGCCTTTAACGAGTGATGGAGGAGGATGGCTTGAACAGAAGAGAGTTTGTTGCAGCGCTGGCCTCGGCTACGGCCGCCGCTACATCCCGGGCTTATGCAGATCAAACAGCCGCCACGTCAAAAAGCAGCGATCCGAAGACGGCACGATCTTCCGATGCACCCAATATTCTGATCTTCATGCCCGACCAGCAGAACGGTCAGACTGTGCTGCCGGGAAGTCCTGTCGTCAAGCCGAATCTCGATCGGTTTCGCGGCGAAGCCATCACGTTCGATTCCGCTCACTGCCCGGCCCCGCACTGCTGCCCGTCCCGGGCCAGCTTTATGAGCAGTCGCTATCCATCGGAGCATGGAGTCTTCAACAACGTATCGACAAACACCGCGATTCACGAAAACCCTTATCCCGGCACGCCGTTCTGGGGAAATGATCTGCGTCGCGCCGGTTATCAGCTCGGTTATTCCGGCAAGCTGCATGTCGGCAGAGATGTGACTCCTGAGACCTGTGGTTTTGAAAACCTGTGCAACCTTGAGCAGGACAGTTACACGTCGAAGGCGGACGATCGAGCGAAGGCGCTTTCTCGGGCAAAGCTTGACGCGGTCCACAGCCATGTTCGCGGTTCAGGAGAGATCATTCGTCCCGGCTGGCCCAACTTGCAGCTCTACAAAACCCTTCCTGATGCTGGTCCCAAGGGCTATGACGATCTTCCGGATACAAAGATTGTCCGCGCCGGAATTGATGGAATACGTCGCATGTCGCAGAGCAGTGAGCCCTGGTGCATCATGATCTCGAACAGCGGCGCGCATGACACTTACAACGCGCCCAAGAGTTTCGTCGATTTATATGACATTGAAAAGATCAGGCTGCCTGAGAGCTATGAGGATTCTCTTGACGACAAGCCGCGCGTGTATCAACGTCAGCGCTATCAGTATTGGTCCCAGCTCTCGAAAGAGGAGACTCGCCAGTCGTTGCTTCACTACTATGCGAAGTGCTCACTGCAGGACGCTCTCTTTGGCGAGCTGCTAGATGCGCTTGAAGCGACAGGGCAGGCCGATAACACCATCGTGGTTTATACCTCGGACCACGGAGACTATACGGCGGCTCATGGTCTTTGGATGAAGGGAGTTCCTTCTTTCCGTGAGGCATATCACGTTCCCGCTCTCATTCGTTGGCCGCGATTTACGAAATCAAAAGAGCAGCGGGTGGATGCCTTTGTCGAGCACGTCGACTTCGGGCCCACCTTCCTCGAAGCTGCCGGAGTTCATAATCCAGCTCGTGTTTCGGGAAGAAGCCTGATGCCGTGGATTCGCGGTGAAAAGCCAGCGGACTGGCGCGATGCAACCTTCTTTCAACTCAACGGAGTGGAGTTGTATTACACGCAGCGCATCGTCATGACGAAGTCGCACAAGTACGTTTACAACGGCTTCGATTATGACGAGCTATATGACCTCAAGGCAGACTCGCATGAATTGCACAACATCGCCTTTCCTGACTTCAGCCGTAGAAAGGTCGCAGCAGGGGATGTACAGGTTGAGCATTCATCCTATCCGTGGCCCCAGATCGCTCCTCCTTATGAAGATGTTCGCCGCGAGCTTTTGCAGAGAATATGGCAGTTTGCTTCCGCGCACGACGATACAATCTTCAATCCATATGGAACAGTAGCTCTTGCTCCCTATGGCCCAGCCTTGTCAGAGGTATAAGTCAGAATTGATTGACGCCGTTCGCGAAAATACCTATTATTGGACTCAAATGACTCAGACCATCCAGACCGACGCTGTTCTCTCGCTGTGTTCGTGTTGTACGAATGCATGTTCGGTTTGGAGTGTAGCTTGTTGACGCGCTAATCCTGCGCGCTGGTTTCTGAACAGGCCTATCGCTCCCTCGCGATAGGCCTGTTTGCTTTTCTCCTCAAGCAAGCTTCGCATCCTTCAGCAACTGGTTTTTCCCAGTCCATCACAACGATCCGTTGTACTTCCCTCGCGGGAAAAGAACCGCTGACACTGAGTGTTTATGCCGCAGAGACACAACAACCCACTTGTTCGCATGGCCGATACGCGCCTCCCCCTGAGCGTGTGTTGTTGTCCCTCGTTCTTCTGCGTCTCCCGGTAAGCGGACTGTCGTTACCTTCCTCTCGTTCATCGCCCAAACATCACAAAATTTCGGAAAGACACTTTTATGTCCTATTTGATGCAATCTCATTCGCCCGTGATAAACCCATCTCGTTCGAGGATGACTGTCGCTATCCTTGCGTTCTTCCTCTTGCTTCTTCCAGCATCCCTATTCGCGCAACAGGCAACAATCACCGGAGCCATTACAGACACACAAGGAGCCACGGTCCCCGGGGCGGCAGTCTCTGTCAAGAATCGGGCCACGGGCGTGGAGTCTACGACTACGTCAAGTAATGCAGGCGTGTTTTCGCTTCCGAATCTTCCAATCGGCGAATATTCCGTTACCGTAACGCGTGATGGGTTCAATCGGTATGTGAATGAGCACGTCACTCTCAGCACAGATCAGGTCTTCGGATTGAATGCAATTTTGCAGCCCGGCTCTGTATCTCAGAGTGTTACTGTCACCGGCGAGCAACCTGCTCTTGAAACCAAGACCTCCGAAATCGGTCAGACGATTGAAGGAAAGAGTGTCTCCGAGCTTCCTCTTGGAAACAGGACTTCCATGAACATTGTCAGCCTGACGGCGGGTACAGTTTTCATCAATTCCGGCGCGTACAGTTTGGCGGGTGGTCGCACGCAAAGTTCAATGACGTGGCTGGATGGTGGAACGGGGCAGAACATCCGTATCGGCATCGGCAACTCTGAGATCAGCCCGCCCGTAGACACGGTGCAGGAACTTGGCGTTATCAGCAACAATTATGCCGCTCAGTTCGGAGGATCGTCCGCAGGCATTATCGTCCAGACCACGAAGTCGGGAACGAATCGGTTTCATGGAAGCCTTTACGAGTTTCTTCGCAACAATGCCTTCGATGCTCCGGGGTACTTCGCTCCTGTAGGTGCGAATGGCGGCAAGACCCAGCCGGAGTTGCGCTACAACATCTTTGGTGGCACGGTCGGCGGCCCGATCATAAAAGATAGAACTTTTTTCTTCTTTGGATATGAAGGGACAAGGCAGCGCACAGGTTCCACCGTTATTTTGACTGTGCCCACGCTGTTGGAGCGTCAAGGCGACTTCTCGCAAAGCGGAGTCAAGATTTATGACCCCAAAACGACGCGTACCGTGGGTGGAGTGGTCGTCAGGGATCAGTTCCCCGGAAACGTAATTACCAATATCGATCCTGTTGCGGCGAAGCTGATCTCTTTCTTTCCTTTGCCCACGAACAACCAGGCTGCAAATAATTTCGTAAATAATGATGTCAGTTCGAATAACACGAACTTCTACATCGCCAGAGTGGACCACGTTCTGAGTCCGAACGATAAGTTGGCTTTCCGTTATATCTATACGAATGGCAAGACAGACAATAAATCTGTCTATCCCAACAAAGCAGCGGATCCATATCAGTACAACGTCTCGAATGACAATATCGGCTACGGACAGTGGCTTCACACCTTTTCGCCGTCTGTTGTAAACGACCTGCGATTCACCTACGAGACCCGCGTTTATCACCAGCTTGCGGACGGTGTCGGTGGAGACTGGCCCGCTGCTCTTGGTATCACGGGTGTCTCCGCAAATGCATTTCCTAACTTTGCTCCCGCGGGCTACAGCGCACTTGGTTCAACAGGGCAGGAGCGCAGGCAGTATCCAATCAGTCAGTATCAACTGGTGGATGACATCTCCTGGCTTGTGGGCAGGCACTCCATCAAAATCGGTACAGAACTGCGCCGCTCGATGGATCATGAGTCGAATCTTTCGACGGCCTCTGGAGCTTTTACCTTCGGAACGCAGGGAACAGGCCTGCCAGGAGCAAACAATACGGGCGATGGTTTCGCCTCTCTGCTGACAGGTTTCCCCACCGCTGTTTCTGTAGCTCAAACGGATGCTACTTCGCGAACCAGCTGGTATCTCGTCGGTTTCGCGCAGGACGACTTCACCATCAGCCCACAGCTGACGTTGAACTTCGGACTTCGCTGGGAGACCGATACTCCGATCAAGGACAGCAGCAACCGCATGAACGGCTTTGATGCGACGCAGATCAATCCCGTATCCGGAACGCCTGGTGTTGTGAAGTTCATGGGCGCAGATGGGTTTCGCTCAACTCCTTATGACCTTGACCTGAACAACTTCGGTCCTCGCTTTGGATTTGCATGGCAGCCATTCCGCTCTGGTGTGACCGTCGTGCGCGGTGGTTTCGGCTACTTCTTCGCACATCCTTTTGACGCCGGTCAGCCTGCTTCTGCGGCTCTTGGCTTTGGCGTGTCGGGCTCGCTCAATACTCCCGACAATGGTGTAACACCTCCGTTCTATCTGAAGGATGGAGTGCCTCCTTTGAACGGTCAGGCGCCGCACGATGATTCTTACGGTGCGGTTCCGGTCGGTTCTGCAGCAACGACGACCGTCTCCTACTTCGATCCGAGACACCGCACGGGCTATGCTCAGCAGTGGAATCTGGGTATTCAGCAACAGCTTCCCGGCTCCTTTGTCCTGCAGGTTTCGGCGATTGGAAACCTAGCTCGCAAGCTCGCGGGTCAGAACCAGGCGATCAACCAGATCTCTCCTACTGTTCTTGGGGATGCCCATCATGCCCAGAAGGATCGTCCTTTCCCGCAGTTCAGTGGTGTGACTCTGGTCGCTCCTAGTATTGGCAACGCAAACTACTTTGCAGGCATTGTGCAGCTGCAGCGCCGCTTTTCTCGTGGATTCAACATCAATACGTCCTACACCTTTTCAAAGGCGCTGGATGACAACGCAGGATCGGGAGCCACTCTGGGCAATACGGCCGTGTACTCCGATTACTACAATCGCCGGGCTGACTATGGCCCGTCTGGCAATGACATCCGTCATAACTTCGTCTTCAGCACGGTGTATGAACTACCATTCGGCCCCGGAAGAACCTATCTGACGCATGGAGTGGTTTCGCACCTTGTTGGAAGCTGGACGATTGGCAACGTGACTCGCCTCTACAGTGGCGCTCCATTCTCCGTTACGACAAACACAAACTCTACAGCGGCCTTTTCTTCTGGATCGCAGCGAGCCAATCTTGTCGGCAAACCGACGCTTCCCTCAGACGAGCGTAACGCACAGCACTGGTTCAATACCGCGGCCTTTGCACAGCCTGCAAACTACACGTTTGGTAATGCCGGAAGGAACCTTCTGCGCGGACCTGGATATGCGAATCTTGATTTCTCCCTGATCCGCAACGTGAATTTCACGGAAGGAAAGCTGCTTCAAATTCGCGGAGAGTTTTTCAATGCGCTGAATCACACAAACTTCAGCACTCCGCAAAGCACCTTCGGAGCGTCGAACTTCGGAACCATCACCTCGTCCTCCGCTGCCAGGCAGATTCAAATTGGCGCCCGGCTTGTCTTCTAAGAATGGAACACCCGGATGCAAAGCGAAAGCCAGCATCCGGGTAGCAGATCAGGAAAAAAGCGTTACCCACAGATGGAAGCCTCTACGGGAGAAATTTTGATGGAAACGAAAGACAGATCGCAAAGCAGTCGCAGAAGCTTTATTGCCCAGGCTGCAGGAGCAGCTATGGCAGCCGCATTGCCCAGCACCTCTTACTCCAGTACGAAGACCTCGAAGCGTCCGCCAAATGTTTTGTTCATCATGTCGGATGACATGCGCGTCGAGTTGGGAAGCTATAACAGCCGCTTCCATGCACAGACGCCGAACCTCGATGCTCTTGCGCGTCACGGTGTGCGTTTCGACCGAAACTATTGCCAGTTCCCGCTGTGCAATCCTTCACGCGCATCGTTGCTTAATGGAAGAACACCTCATTCCACGGGGGTATTAGGCAATCGAACCGATTTCAGAACCGAACATCCCGACTTCGTCAGCTTGCCTCAATTTTTCCGTGAACACGGATATGTCACTCCTCGCGTAGGAAAAATCTTCCACGGCGGCATGGACGACCCCAAGGCATGGACCGAGGGGGTAGGCGATGCAGGTTATCCAAAGGGAAGAGTCGATGGAACAAAGAAGGTCATTCCACAATATCCCGTGCCTCCTCGTCCGGACGATGTTCTTCCGACGAATAGAGTGGATAGTGCTCAAGCTCCTCACTCCGACCAGATTCTTGTTCTGAATGGCAACGGCGAAGGACACCCTGAAAATCTTGTTGCCGAGCGTGCGATCGAGCACCTGAATGCCTACAAGGATCAACCGTTCTTCCTTGGCTGCGGCTTCTCCAAGCCTCATAGCCCGCCGACGGCTCCGCAGCGATTCTTCGATCTCTATGATCTCGATAAGATTGATCTCACGCCTGATTTTGAGGCATGGCCCACGGTCCCCCAAGGTTTCCCCAAGGCAGCTATCCGTATGCGCAATGCGGATCTGTTCATCGGTCGCGGTGCCAGTCGTGAAGAAGCGAAGGAAGTCATTCGTGCCTACATTGCTTCGATCTCGTGGGTCGACTGGAACGTGGGACGCGTCCTCGCTGAACTGGATCGCCTAGGCCTGCGCGAAAACACGATCGTTGTTTTTAGTGTCGATCATGGTTATCAACTGGGTGAGAAAGGTAAATGGTCGAAGGCCGGTTCGTTGTTCGAGATGGGAACGCGTGTGCCTTTGATCATTGACGCTCCAGGGGCACGAGGCAATGGACAATCAGTAACTCGCATTGTGCAGTCTCTCGATATTTACCCCACGCTGGTTGAACTGAGCGGTCTAACTCCTCCAAACCACAAGCTGGAGGGCCGCAGCCTGGTCCCTCTGCTGAACCAACCTCATGCTCCCTGGGATCGTCCAGCGTTCAGCATCTGGAGCGAAGATGGAACCACTGTCCACGGCACAGCTGTGCGAGACGAAAAGTGGCGCTACGCAGAGTTTGGAGAAGGGGGCAAGAATGGTGCCATGCTCTTCGACGAACACGCGGACCCTCTGGAAACTAAAAATCTGGTGGATGATCCTCAATACGCACATCAACGTAAGCGTCTTTCAGAGCTGATACGCCGTTATGCTGCTCAAGAGATAGCTTGAACTGAGTTGAAAAATACAGAGACCAAAGGCCCGACAGGCCTTTGGTCTCTGTAGAAAAATCGATCGCAAATAGTGAATTAAATATTTTTTGCGGATGCGCGCCCAATAGCTGGATCTGTTGTGCTTGTCCTGCTTGTCTCGACGTGTCCCGCATAGCGCCTGGAATAGGAGTTATATCCTATTACCTTCAGGCTAATGTCGTACCATGACGTACTCTTCTGCAGGTCCAGAAGTACAACGGTTTTTTCTCCGCCCTTAATTTTCTTCACGATATCAGTAGATCCATAGGAACAATCGTGGATCACTACCTCGCGAGGGGAAGAACTCGTATTGTTCAAATGAAGCTCCAGGTTGCCACTGGCGACAGGACGGCCTTTCCTGTTGGCCTGATATTTACAGGCAATTTGAATTTCTGGATCGTTAACATCTCCTGTAAAGTGACGGAAAAATCCATTTGGGGCATGGATCGCTACATCGTAGGTGTCGGAGGTAAAGTGCGAGAGATCAATATTTTCCGCCATCTCATCTCCAGCACGAACAGCATAAGTCGCTGCCATCATTTTTCCTTTTGTCCCGTTTTTCTCATAGAGTTCGCTGGATAACTTCGTTCTATAGAGATAGACGTTGAAAGGAGAACCTGCGGATTGCTTCCCAAATAAATCCTGTCCGGCCTTCATCCTGATCTGAAGTGTTTTACCTTGTGGATCAAGTTGTGCCTCGGCATAAAGCTCATACGGAAGAGAACAAGCCGAGCGAGTTCCAGGTTCCTGCCACAGGATGGTGCGCATATCCTTATCCGCGCGTGTCAGTTGATCGACGTCAGCATCCTGAAGAGCGCGATAGGCTGATGGAATCGGTTTGTTGCGAGCGCTTTCAATGAACTGGAGGTGTGTATTGCGATCAAGGAAATTCAGTTTTGCGGATTCGCTATTGTAAGGCCGGAAGTTCGAAGTCAAATCCCCGCAGACTGTTCTTCTCCACTCCGAGATATTAGTTTCGCTGATCTTTTTGCCATATTTTCCTTCGACGAACTTCTCCAGAAACTGAATCGTCGAGGAGTGATCGCACAACTCGGAGTTGACCCAGCCTCCGCGACTCCACGGAGAAGCAATAATCATAGGTACGCGGAAACCAAGACCGATCGGGCCGGAGCGCGCTTCGTGTTCAGGGACATTCTGATCAAGTTCATCCTTGGCATAAGAATACTCAAGTGCGGTGTCGATTCCTTTGGAGGCGCGTCCCGTCTCGGGACTCTGCGGGTCTGCGGCTACGAATGATGGGGCATGATCGAAATATCCATCGTTTTCGTCATAGGTCAAGATGAAGATGGTCTTCTTCCAGACCTCAGGATTCTCCGTGAGAATCTTCATAACCTCGGAGACATACCAAGGGCCATACATGGGATGTGCTGGATGGTCGTCGAACATTCCAGGAGGCGCCAGCCAGGATATTGTCGGGAGCTTTCCAGAGCGTACATCTTCGCGGAACTGATGCAGCACATCCCCTTTGGGAGCATTCATCTGTTGTGGTTTGCCGTCGATCTCAATATCGAGCGGAGCAAGCGTGCGATGATCTGGATCGTTCCTGTTCGTCACAAAAGCACGATTATGCAGGTCCTGTTCTTCTCCTGAGAGTTCGGAAAGATTCTTCTCTGCGAGACCACGACTCTTTTCAAGCGCTGTCTTCAGTTGCCCATCTGCTTTCAGGGCAGCCTTGATGGTCTTAGCACGCTTTGAGTCCGGAGCGATCCGGCTAAGCTCTTTCTCAAGCATCTCCTTGCGTTTCGCCAATGCCTGCAGTTGTGCGTTCAACTTTTCGCGATAACGTGGAGAAGAGTAGACGTTGTAATTGCCAAAGTGTTCCAGCATGTTACCTGCAAGATTTCCAAGCCAGGCAAACTCTTCTTCGGTGAAGACTCCATTCGCGGCAATTTCGTTCTGATAAAACTTCCAGTCAATACCGGCCTTCTGTAGCCGTTCAGGAAAGGTCATCCATCCTAGTGGCTCACCTGCTGCATACTCAGGATTCCGCATATAGACCTTGGAGTCTGCCTTTTGTTCGTCGCGGATAGTGCCGGTCCACAGAACGCTACGATTCGGATAGGTGCTCGACATCACTCCGCAGTAATGCTGATCGCACACAGTAAATGCATCGGCAAGAGCATAGTAGAACGGCACATCCTCGCGTGTGTAGTAACCCATCGTGATTGGAACAGGAGCATACTCTTTGTTCGACGAGCGCTTCGACTCGATCCAGTGGTTATGGCCACCGCCGTTCCATGCATCCACCTGGCTATCTCGCGAATGAGGAATGGAGCCCATCCATGTGATCCGAGTGTCCTTGATGTCCAGACGCCATGGGGCATAGGTCGTGCCTGTGCTATTCCGCTGCAGAAAAATGGAGGTGCCGTCGGCCTGTCGGAGTGCACGGGGATCGTTGAAGCCACGAACTCCCTGCAATGTTCCGAAGATGTGATCGAAGGAGCGGTTTTCCTGCATCAGGATGACGATGTGTTCTGCATCGAGGTAAGTGCTCCCATGATCGGGAGCGATTGCATAGGCCCGTTCGACTGCATCCGGAAGGACACCCGTGAAAGCAGATGCTCCCGAGAGAAGGATCGCTTGTTTGAGAAAGTCACGTCTTGTTGCCATTCAGTGTTTTCCTTGTTGTAAATCTGTTATCTGCTAAGAAGAAATGCGGGAAACCATGAATGGTCTCCCGCAAAATTGCATTGCCATTCCGCTCTTTAGAAGAGCAGTTTGAGAGCGAACTGAATCTCTCGTCCGGAGGTGGCTGAGGTAATGGTTCCAAAGGTTCCGCTCTGATTCATGCCATCGCTTCCCGGCGAAAACGTTGTATTCGGCAAACCGAAGACCGGATGATTCAATGCGTTGAATGCTTCAACACGGAACTCCGACCTCAGGCTTTCGGTGATGTTTGTGTTCTTGACCATCGAGAGGTCCATGTTGAAGGCATTCGGTCCACGCACGTTCGGCAGCGTTCTCGGGACATTGCCAAATGTGTAGTTCGGCGGATTGATGAACGCTTCCGTGTTGAACCATTTGTCGATCGTCGGATGAGAGAGCTTTGCGCTTACTCCCGGTACCAGGTTCGGACGAGAAGCCGCAAAGTTGTTTGCTCCGGAGATCGTCAGCGGAATTCCGGTATGCCACTGTGTGACTGTATTCACCTGCCAGCCACCGATAAAGCGGTTGATCCACGGTCCGACGTTTGCTCCTAAAGTGCGTCCACGTCCGAACGGAAGATCGTAGATACCGCTGAGGCGCAGCATCTGCGAATGATCCAGCGGATCGATAGAGCGTTCCGCCTTGCGGTTGTACGAGTTTTGATAACCCGTAATGTCCGTTTGAACTGTGCCCGGCAGATCCTCGGCAGTAGTGATGCTGTCATCGATCAGTTTGGATTTGGTGTAGCCCAGAATGAGCGTAAGGCCATGCGATGCGCGCTTCGTAACCGAAAGCTGAAGCGCATGGCCAATATAGTTGCCGTCGTGAGGCTGCCGTGCGCTGACCGTGGTGTAGTAGGGGAACGATAGCAACGATTGCTGCCGGGTGATCGTCTTGTTGCCAAGCGCTCCTGGAACCATTCCGGCGTAGGGATTGGGGACGGAGTTCTGCAACTGTGTTCCGAGTGCAAGATACTTGGGGTCAAGCTGGTTCAGAGCGTAGTCGCCTGCGATAAAGTGCGTACCATGATTGCCCACGTAGGCCGCGCTGACCAGAATGTTCGAGGGTAACGATTGCTCGAGAACAAGATTCCACTGCTGCGACATCGGCGTTGTTCCATCGCTGGAGTCATAGGAGACTGCCTGACCCAGCAGGCCATCTGGACCCAGTGCTGCGCCAAGGGGCTGAATAGGCTGGTTCGGAAGTCCGTCCCGCAGATAAAAGGACGGAAGGTTGGTATTTCCGCCGGGCGCGCTGTAATCCGTCACCGTGCTGGCGAAGCCAGCCGTATTGCCGAAGAAATCCGTCGTGAAGATGGTCGGATAATAGATGCCGTATCCGCCGCGCAGCGAGGTCCTGTTCTTGCCGAGCACATTCCATGCAAATCCAATGCGCGGCGCAACGTTGCTTAGATCGCTGTTTCGGAAACTTCGCGGCTGGCCATCTCTACCCGCAAACACCAGCGCACCCTTCAGGCCGAGTTGATCTGTCCCGTTGATGTCGAAATTACTGGTGCCATTATTCTGCTCGACCGGATATTTCTGAAAGTCATAACGCAGTCCCAGGTTGAGCGTCAGGTCCTGTGTCACTCTCCACGAGTCCTGAACGAATCCGGAAAAGGTGTAGTTGGCTTGCGAAGCTCCCTGCACTGTGTCGACTTTGGCAGACGCGACTGCACCGAGCTGGTAGGAAGCGAAGGCATATCCGGTTCCGCTCGTGTGTTGCGGGTCGTTCGTCACGGTTCCATTGAAGGTATAGATTCCTGAAGGCTCAGCGTATTGCTTGTTATAGCCACGCTGCAGCCTCCAGTCGATGCCCATGCGCACGTTATGTTTTCCGTGTGTCCAGGTCACGATGTCCGACAATGCGGGATTGGTTCCGGCGCGCTCTCCCTCTGCTGAGGTGGAGGAAGTGGCGAAGCCATTCGACATTCTTGGAAATGCATTGGCAGGAACATTGGGCATTCCAAGTTTTGCAGCCCAGTCCTGGTTGTAGCTTGAGGTGACGAAGACAAGTTGAGCACGCAGGACCGAAAGCCTTGCCTCGTTTAGAAGCGATGGGGTGATGACGAAGGTGTCCTCGATGATTCCAGCATGATTCGGATAGTTGTCATAGCGCAGTCCCAGGAATGGATGGATCACGCTATACAGGCCGCCTCCTGTATCCGTATAGGCCTTGTAATAGGCGTAGCGCGCAAACATGGAGTGCCGCGATGAGAAGCTGTGGTCGACACGGGTGAGGTACTGCCTCATCCATTTGTGAGTTGCACTCGGGCCGGAGTAGTTATTCGACTGCGTGTATGGATTGCTGGGAGTACGATTCGGTGCGGGGTAGAAGGCATTGACGGCCTGAGCAACCGGATCGAGACGGTTTGCGGGAATAATATTTCCGGGAAACGGATCACGCACATATCCATTGCCGTTCGGGTTCGGGCGCGTCGTCGCCGGATCGTAGATCGGAATCAGTTGGCCGTTCGAACCTTTGAGATTCGAGAAGTCTCCCCTAAGCCACTCCGGGGTTGGAACGGAGGCGATGACCTGATTGCCCAGCGTATACCGATACTCTTCGTAATTGCCAAAGATAGTTGTTTTATGGCCGATGGGGCCGCCGATCGAGCCGCCGTACTGGTTATAGCGCAGCGAGTTGACGGGGTCGGGATAGGTGTTGAAATAGCTGCGTGCATCGAAGGCGTTGTTCCGCAGGAACTCGTAGATTTGCCCGTGGTATTTGTTATTACCAGAGGAGGTCACCATGCTGATGGCTCCTCCGGCCAGGAAACCATACTCGGCCGAGATCGTGCCGCTCTCCACCTTGAACTGCTGAATCGCATTCGCTGCCGGATTGATGCTGACCTCGTTGATGTAGGTCTGAACCACGCTCTGCCCGTCGATCAGCACTGCATTCGCGGCGTTCGGTCCATTGTTGATACTGACGGCCGAAACAAGGGAGCCGCGGTCCGCGAAGCCTTCGTTGATCTGCCCGGAGTTTCTCGCAACTCCAGGCGACAGCTGTGCCAGCGCCAGAACGCTTCGTCCGTTGACTGGAAGCTCCTGAATAGGACGGTTCTCAAAGACCGTTCCCAACTCGGTTGAAGAGACGTTGACGTCGTTATTATCGGCGGAGACAGTGACCGTCTCGTTCACGCTGCCTGCCTTCAGCTTGAAGTTGATCTGCAGGTGAGCATCGACGACAACATTGATCCCCTGTCGCCTCTCCGATTGAAAGCCATCGGATTTCACCATGATGGTGTAAAGGCCAATCGGAAGACTGGGCGTCGTATAGCTTCCGTCGTCATTCGTCTTCAGGGTCAGGGTCTGCTGATGCTCGCTCGTGATCGTAAGTTCGGCGCGGGCGATCGCTGCTCCACTCGCATCGTCCACCCGTCCGACGATAATGCCGCCGCCTTCCTGTCCGCTGGCCAATCCTGTCCAGCCAAGGACCATCAGGAAGAGAAGAGTGGCGGGGAGAAGAGTGCTTTGTAAGGAGCGCCTCTTGCTCGCAGGGGTACTCGCCATCGTACGGAAGACTTCATGCGTGTGAGGAGTTGCAGTCATTGGCTTCATAAGTTTTCTCTCTATCTTTGCTGGGTCGAACAGGCACACAGATTTCCATCCAGGCAATGAATGGCTGGTGGGTAAGACATAGGGCCGCGGCAGCAGCCGTCCCGTGGAAATATGCGATTTCCGATATGCCCGTATACGGGCCAGAGATGATTCCTGCACCTCGAAGAGATGCGTTGTTGACTATCGATACTGTGAACTTATCGCCCGTCTGCCAAGAGGAGCAATGAGCTTTTGGGGATATCACCTAAGATTTTGGGTTATTCATGGATAATTCATCCAGCCTGCGAAAACGCGCTTAAAACGGGCATGATTTCCTCTGCCAGCCGCGAAGATTGCCTACAGATGAAACCGCTGATCCTGCCGGCCATACTGTTCCCGGTATCGTGCCGGGGACCAGCCCGTGTGCTTCTTCAGGGCGGAGCTCATATATTCGGGATGCTGAAAACCGCAGCGCTCTGAGATATCTGCAATGGAAAGAGGGGTTTCCACCAGCAACTCCTTCACGCTGGCAAACCGTGCCTCTGTCAGTACGTCGTGGATAGACTTTCCGACCGAGGCGCGGAAGTGTTTTTGTAAAGTTGACCGCGAGACCCCGAGGTAGAGCAGAACATTCTCGACGTTGATGCCGTTGCGTACGTTCTCTCGTATGAAGTGCAGCGCACGGGCGACCAGCGGGTCATCGATTGCCGTCACGTCCGAAGACCGGCGCACGAAGATATCCATCGGAGGAATCAGAATCTCCGGCATTGGCATCGTGTGATGCCCCTGCATCATGCGGTCCAGCAATGCGGCTGCTTCGTAACCCATCTTCCATCCGTTCAGCACAATGCTCGACAGCGGAGGATCGGCAAACTGGCAGGAGACATCATCGGCCCCAACCGCTACTACGGCGGCCTGTTCAGGAACGGCCACATTGGCCTGGCGGCAGGCATTCAGCAGCTGCACTCCGCGAAGGTCTGTGCAGGCCATGATGCCGATAGGTTTAGGCAGCGATGCCACCCATTTGGCGATCTCGTCCGTCTCAGTCTGCCATATCCCTGTATGGAGCTGGTCCACCTTGACTTCGTGGTCCGGGAAGACCATGCAGGGATATCCCTTGGCTTCCGCCGTTTGGACAAACGCATCGCGGCGGCCGTCCGAATATGTGTGTCCTGTAAACCCGAGAAAGGCGAACCTCTGAAATCCTCGGTCGAGCAGGTGGTTGGCCCCCATTCTTCCGACCGCGGCATGATCGTTGGTGATCATTGGAATTCCCATGCCGCCAAGTTGCTCATTCAGATCTACCACGGGGACAGAACGATTCCGGATGGCTTCCCGAATCTCCGGCGTCGCAACCCGTGTAATCAACCCATCGCCCTTCCACGAGTTAATCCACGATGGACTTCCTTCCATAGCGGAGCGTTCGTTGAACTGGATGAGCCACGGCCTCGTCTCACGGATATATTGCGCGACTCCAAACATGAGCCTCCGCCCGAAAAGCGTCGATGTCTCGATGATCAGCGCGACGCGAGGCGTTCGTAAGCCGATAAGAGCAGGTCCGCCTTCGTGCGCCCGCCCCTCGGAAGAGCTTCGCGAATATCGTCTCCGGTTCGAGCGTTTTGCCTTTTTCGACGCGCCGGTGTTCGTGGCAGAGGAAGGAGTACGCATGTATCCATCACAAAAATACAGTTCCGCCATGAATTCTAGGTAAAAAGACCGTATTTGAACGCACCTGCTCTCCGTTAGGATTCACCTATGCCAACGACCCGCCGAAGTTTCCTCTCCGCCTCCGGAGCTTTACTCGGAGGTGCGTCGCTCTCCGGCATGCTTCCCAAAAGCATGCTTGCTGCCACCCCTAAAAACCCGAACGACTTCATCCTCGTCGAAGGCCATCGCGATATCTGGGAGTTCAACGCCCGCCTTGCCCTGAAGGACCCGAAGCAGTGGAGCCCCCTGCGCGACTTCATCGCTCCCCGCCTGATCGACGGTGGTTACAGCGTCGTCATCATGCCCTGCGGTGGAGACTCCATCGCCGAGCGCGGCGGTCTTGAAGCGCTCTTTGAAGGCTCCATGCGCACCCTCGATATGCTCCTGATGGAGGTCGAAAAGACCGAGGGCAAGGTCAGCATCATCCGCTCCAAGCAGGACATCCCCACCAAGCCCGCGCGCGATCACGTGCAGATTTTTCTGGATATGGAAGGCGGAGCCTCCCTCCAGGACAACATGCCCGAGCCCGCCTACAACCCCGAGCGTTACATGGCGCTGCTGCGCCAGTTCTTTCGTCTCGGGATGCGCGGCCTGCAGCTCACGCACAACAACCGCAACATGCTCGGGCAAGGAGTCGGCGAAGGCCACGTCGGCCAGCCGCTTTCCGAGTTCGGCGTCGGCGTCATCAAGGAGATGAACGCCCTCGGCATGATGGTCGGCGTCTCGCACCTCTCCGGCGCGGGCCTGTTGCAGGCTTGCGAGGTCTCCTCGAAGCCCATCGTCTCGACCCACCAGAACGTCCGCCCTTTCCTCGACTCTCCCGTCGAGCTGACCGAAGAGGAGACCAAGGCCGTCGCCAAAACCGGAGGCATCGTCGGCGTCCGTTATATTGCCGACCTCTTCGGTTACAAGCAGCTCTGCGACGAGATTGAGTACCTCGCGAAGCAGATCGGCCCCGAGCACATCGGCATCGGCTGGCTCGGTCACGACGTCGGCAACCCCGAGCCGCATGTCATCCCCGGCTACGGCCCGCAGAAGACCTACACTGGAGTCGAAGCCCAGACCATGCGCCAGCACTGGGAGACCTTCCTGACCATGCTCTCCGAGCGCGGCTTTACCGACGAGCACATCGGCATGATCGTCGGCGGCAACTACCTCCGCATCTGGAAGGAGATTCTCCCCGACCGCGACCCCGCCCCCACAACCGGCCCAAACTTTCCGCACTTCGTACCCGACCGCAAAGGTATGCACGACTAATACCGCAGTCATCACAAAAAAAGCCCAGCCCGTCAGAGGGCTGGGCTTTTTCATCATGCAGCAGACTTACTTCTCGTTGCCATCCTTCAGTTGGGGAAGCGTCGCCCCGCTGCTCAGCGTCATCAGGCCCGACTTCGCATAGGTAAGCAGCTTCGCGCGTGTGTCGGTGATGTCGAGATTCCTCATCGTGAGCTGTCCGATGCGGTCCCGCGGCGAGAAAGTCGATTCGCCCTTCTCCATGGTTAGCCGCTCCGGGTGGAAGGTCAGGTTCGGCGATTCTGTATTCAGAATCGTGTAGTCATTGCCGCGCCGCAGCTCCAGAGTCACCTCGCCGGTCACCGGCTTCGCGACCCAGCGCTGCGCGCTCTCACGCAGCATGATCGCCTGCGGATCGAACCAGCGTCCCTGGTACAGCAGCCGTCCGAGCTTGCGTCCGTTCTCGCGATACTGCTCGATCGTGTCCTCGTTGTGGATACCCGTAATCAGCCGCTCATATGCGATATAAAGCAACGCCAGTCCCGGCGACTCGTAAATTCCGCGGCTCTTCGCCTCGATGATGCGGTTCTCGATCTGGTCGCTCATGCCCAGCCCGTGACGTCCGCCAATGCGGTTCGCCTCCAGCATCAGCTCCACAACGTCCGGATACTCGACACCGTTCAGCGCCACCGGCCATCCCTCTTCAAAGCGAACCGTAATCTCTTCGCGTTTTACCTCGACCTCATCGCGCCAGAACGCCACGCCCATGATCGGGACGACGATCTGCATGCTGCTGTTCAGGTGTTCGAGATCCTTCGCCTCGTGCGTCGCGCCCAGAATGTTCGAGTCCGTCGAGTACGCCTTCTCTGACGACATCTTGTACTCGAAGCCCGACTTCTGCATGAACTCCGACATCTCCGCGCGGCCGCCCAGCTCGTTGATAAACGCCTCGTCGAGCCACGGCTTATAAACCTTCAGGTCAGGATTCACCAGCAGGCCATAGCGGTAGAACCGCTCGATGTCGTTGCCCTTGAAGGTGCTTCCATCGCCCCAGATGCTGACGTCATCTTCCTTCATGGCGGTCACCAGCATCGTTCCCGTCACCGCGCGGCCAATGGGGGTCGTGTTGAAGTAGGTCACCCCGGCGGTCGTAATGTGGAAGGCTCCGCTCTGCAGCGCGGCAAATCCCTCGCGCACCAGCTGCGTGCGGCAGTCGATCAGGCGTGCCTTCTCCGCACCATACTCAAGTGCCTTGCGCGGAATCTGCTCGTAGTCGGTCTCATCCGGCTGCCCGAGGTTCGCGGTGTAGGCGTAGGGTAGCGCGCCCTTCTGCTTCATCCAGTGCAGGGCGGCGCTGGTATCAAGCCCACCGGAAAATGCGATTCCAACCTTCTGGCCGGACGGGAGGTGCTCCAAAATATTCGACATAGGTGCGTTCCTGGGTTTTAAATGCGTATCGAATAGATTTTACGTGACCTGCCAGCCCGGCGATTAAATGTCGATTAAGGCGCGCCCTTCCGTTTGCGCAAAAGACAAAGCCCTTCTCCCCCGGCCAACCATCACCGGGAAGGGAAGGGCCTTTGTCTTATTGAGGGGTTTAGTGGTTCAGAAGCCCCGGAATCTCCTCCGCGTCCTCGAACACGGTCGAAAGCGTCAGCTCACGGAACTTCGCGGCCTCACTCGCCCGCGCCGCTTCCGCGTTCTGCACGCGCTTCTCCGCGTCCACCCCGAGGATCAGCCGCTTCGGAACATCCTCGCTGTTCGCCAGCTTCACGATCAGGTCGGCGATCTTCCTGGGATCACCCTCCGAGCGTCCCCGGATGCTCCGAAGCAATTGCATGATCGCGCCCACCGAAGGCTCGTAATCCGGCCACAGCTCCGGCGAATCCTGCGCCGCCCGCGCCGCCCAGTTGGTGCGAATTCCACCCGGCTCCAGCGTGCAGACCTTCACGCCGAATGGAGCGACCTCCATCGCCACCGCATCGCTGAAGCCTCCTACAGCCCACTTCGCCGCGTGGTACGGCGAGTTGCCCGCAATCGCCATCCGCCCTCCCACTGACGATACCTGGAAGATGTGTCCGCTCCTCTGCTTCCGCATCACCGGCAGTGCCGCGCGCGTCGTGTACACCACGCCGTAAAAGCATGTATCCATAACGGCCTTGAAGTCCTCCGGGGTCATCTGCTCAAACGGAGCGAAGTGTCCATACCCGGCGTTATTCACCAGCACATCCAGCCGCCCGAAGGTCTCGACCGCCAGTTGCACCGCAGCCTTGGCCGCCTCTTCGTCGCGAACCTCCAGCTTCACCGGCCTCACGCGGTCGCCGTACTGCTCCACCAGGGGAGCCAGCTCCTCCGGCCTGCGCGCTCCAGCCACGACGCTGTCGCCAGCGGCCAGCGAGGCCTCGGCAATGTCGCGTCCCAATCCATTTCCACTTCCCGTAATCAACCAGACCTTCGCCATTGCAAAAGATCCTCCTGTCGATAAGATGTATAAATGAGTGAGTGGTTGCTCATTTATTTCCTGCAAAAATGATCCTACTGCACCGCGCGCCAGAATACCCGGAATGCCTGCTCGATCAGTTTCTTCCGCTTCTTCGGATACTGCGCCACCATCTCCGATGTCGCCTCGTGCATCGCCCCCATCATGGCGGCAGCGAATCCCGCAGGCATCTCGCTCAGGGCAGGGCTTTTCGAGAGATCTGCAAGGATCGCGTCGATCCCCCTGCGGTCCTCCGTGGTTCGCGCGCGCGTCTCCGGCGTAATCAGGTTGGAGACATTCAGCTGTACCGAGACCTTTCTCTTCTCCGGGTTCTCAATCGCCCACACCAGAAATCCCGACCATAGATACCAGGCGCGCTCCTTCAGGCTGGCCCCGTGCGGAAACTCGGCGTTCATCCTCCGGTAAAGCTCGCTCTTGATCTCGAAATAAAGCTCGTTCAGCAGCTCGTCTTTACTGGCGAAGTAGGTAAACAGGGTCCCCTCGGCCACTCCCGCCCGCCTGGCGATCTTCGCCGTAGGCGCACCCAGCCCGGCCTCGACGATCTCGTGGACCGCGGCCTCAAGGATTGCGCTGCGTTTCTCAGGGCTTTTGATTCGTGCCATGCCTAGCTTGAGAGTACCGTTGTTTGCCGCGAAGAGCCATAGCCCGAAGCTGGATTCTCTCGAACAGGGTTGATAGCCTGAACCTATCCGAGGAGTGTGAGTTTCGTCCGTGTTTTCAACCCTTGCCGTCGTCCTGCCCATCTTTGCGCTGATCTTCACCGGATGGTTTGCCCGGCGAATCGGCATCCTTGGACCCCACGCCACCACGGAACTGAACCGTTTCGTGGTCTACCTCGCGCTCCCCGCACTCCTGTTCGACATCATCGCCCACGCACGCTGGTCCGAGATCTGGCAGCCCGGCTTCGTGGCCTCCTTCGGACTCGGAGCAGGCCTGGTCTTCACCCTCACCATCCTCCTCCGCTGGCGCCGCCCCCTGCATCTGGCTGACGCCGCTATCGACGGCCTGAACGCTGGCTACGCAAACACCGGCTTCGTCGGCTTTCCCCTTGTGCTGGCCACCCTCGGGGCCCAGGGCATGACCCTCACCCTTATCGCCACCATCATCACGGTCTGCATCGTGTTCGCCATTGCAATCGTGCTGATCGAAACCGGCCTGCAATCCGAAAAACGCCGTGACCACCTCGTTCTCAAGGTCAGTCTCTCGCTGCTTCGCAATCCGCTGCTCGTAGCTCCTGTCCTCGGAGCGGTGATCTCTCTCGCCGGACTGCCGGTTCCGGCTCCTGTCGAAAGCTTCTTGAAGCTGCTGGGCGGAGCCGCCTCCCCCTGCGCTCTCGTCGCCCTCGGTCTCTTTCTCGCCGCAGAACGAAAGCCCGGAGGAAGAAAAATCGGGACAATCACCCTCCTCGTAGGCTTCAAGCTCGTCCTGCAGCCTGTTGCTACCTGGGCGCTCGCAACCTTTGTCTTCGGACTCTCTCCGTTGCTGACCCACACGGCGGTCCTGCTCGCAGCCCTGCCAACCGGAACCGGCCCCTTCATGCTGGCCGAACTCTACGAGCGTGAGGCCGATACGACCTCGGGCGTTATCCTCGCCTCCACCGTCGTCTCCATCCTGACCCTCAGCGCGTATCTTGCCTCGATACGATAAAAAACAGTTATCCTTTTAACTAGAGAACGGGTAGAAAATCCTCCCTCTGAAAACCTGGTGAGAACTCTCCCTCCGGACGTTACGTCCTGAATAAAACAATCGTTGCTCTCAGGCCCGTCCGGTTCAGTATTTATGTCTCAAATACAGAGACAATTCTTAGAATAATCACCTTGCACAAGGGAAAAGGAAAGAGCAGGATGGCGCACCGGAAGCACCATAATCATCGTTGGATCATCCTCCTTCTAGGAGCGCTCTGCGTCGTCACTCCCTTCGCGGTCGATATGTACCTCCCGGCCTTCTCGACCATCGCCGCCGAGTACAAGACCACCACCTCGCAGATCGCGCTGTCGCTTTCGACCTACTTCATCGGTTTTGCTCTCGGTCAGATGCTTTATGGCCCCCTGCTCGACCGCTACGGTCGCAAGCGCCCGCTCTACGTTGGCCTCGTCGTCTATATTCTGTGTTCTCTCGGCTGCGCTGTCGCAAAAGACCTCCACGCCTTCATCGTGCTGCGCTTTCTCGAAGCCCTCGGAGGCTGCGTCGCGCAGGTCGGTGCCATCGCGATGGTCCGCGACTTCTTCCCGGTCAAGGAGAGCGCCCGCATCTTCTCCCTCCTCTTCCTGATGATCGGCGTCTCGCCTCTCTTGGCTCCCACCATCGGAAGCCTGCTGATCGTCGCGCTCGGCTGGCGCTCGATCTTCATCCTCCTCGCCGCTATCGCCTTTCTCATCCTCGCAGTGACCTTCCTCTTTCTGCCGGAGGGCCACCAGCCCGATCACTCCGTCTCACTGCGGCCCGGACCGATGGCTCACGGCTTCTGGCTCATCTTCAAGGAGCCGCAGTTCCTCACCTACACCCTCGCCGGAGCCTTCTCCTTCGCCGGTCTCTTCGCCTTCGTCGCCGGTTCCTCGCTGCTCTTCATGGAAGGGTTCCACATGGGAACCAGGGCCTTCGGCGTCGTCTTCGCCGTGCTGGTGATGGGATTCATCGGCGGCAACCAGATGAACGTCTTCCTTCTGCGCCGTTCTTCGAGCCGACAGATCTTCTTCGTCGCCCTGGTCGTGCAGGTGATTACAGGAATCGTCTTCTTCATCGGAATGAGAAGCCACCTCGTCGGCCTGTGGTCGATGATGGTGCTGTTCTTCGTTTTCCTCTCCTGTATTGGACTGACCTATCCCAACTCGGCTGCCTTGGCACTGGCTCCTTACTCCAGCCATGCAGGACGCGCCTCGGCGCTCCTTGGATGCTTGCAGACGGGGACTGGAGCCCTAATCTCGACGGGAATCGCCCTGCTTGGCAGCAGTGCCGTCGTCTCGCTACTCGCCTCGACAGCGCTGGTTGCTCTGCTTGTTCTGTTGATTGGTAGGACCACTATTCGTCAATTGGTAGAAAGCGACGAAGAAGAGATGGTGGTACTGCACTGAAGGTTTGCCCTTGTCCTGCCGATGAAATAAGAGGAATCCAAGTAGGTGCCATTTTTGGGGTACGCTTCGGAATCCCTGCAACTATCTCATCTATGAATGAAAGACTTGTTTGTTATCATTGAGTTAACGACGGTAGGAAGGTCGGGAACAAGAATAAGAGAACAATTAAATTGGAGTAGATTCGGGACTATTCCAACCCTTGTTGTTTGTGCTAAAAATTTCTGCCATTTAATTTTACTTTCAACCTCTTTTGCACAGAGGTATGGGTTGCTTTCATGTCTGCGAATTCTTCATCTCTCTCTGGTACCAGTTCCACAACTCGAAGCGGCTCGCGTGAGTCCACCGCGCGTCTCTCTCCGGTAGCCTGTAAACACTGTGGAAGCTTTCGCACGGTGCGGGCTCACCGCAAGACCTTTCTCCAGAATGTGCTTTGGTTTCGCCTGGGTTACTTCCCATGGAAGTGCCTGGAGTGCTCCGAGCGCTTCATGTCCAAAGATCGCGGTCATCGGTAAGATCATATGCAGCAGGGGTGGGGGGAGGGAGCAACTCTCCCCACGCAACCGTGTCCTATCCTTCGGAGCCGGGTTTAACCCGCAGGAGACGATAGATCGCATGAAGAAGATTCTTTCCACCGCCGCCTGTGTCTTTGTGCTCGCCGTTGCGACGGCACAGGCACAGGGTCCATATCCTTACCCTCGTGTCGCACCGCCACCTCCTCCCCGTGAGGTGATTCCTCCGTTTCCTCCGCAGCATCCCAACTGGGCCTGGCGCAGCGGTTACTATCGCTGGTATGGAGGACAGTATGTGTGGGTTCCAGGAACCTACGTCAGTCCGCCCCATGTGGGTTATCGCTGGTATCCCGGTCACTGGCGCCGGACGCGGCGTGGCTGGGTCTGGATCGAGGGCCGCTGGCGCTGAGAATTCACAGCGGTAGAAGGAACCTTCCAGCGCGTCGGTCTATCATCGAAGGATGACTGCTGAAGCACGCGCTCAAAGGATCAAGGTTCTCATCTTCGACGTAGACGGAGTTCTTACCGACGGACAGATCTTCGTCATTCCCGGTCCCGACGGAAAGGGAATCGAGTCCAAGGGATTCGCTGCCCATGACGGACTCGGCATCACGCTTGGACGCCTCGGGGGCCTTCGCATTGGCATCATCACCAAGCGCAGCTCTCAGACCGTTGCGATTCGCGCACACGATCTGAAGCTCGAGTTCGTCTACCAGGGCCAGGCCCACAAGATGAACGCCATCCGCGAGATCCTCGAGAAGACAGGCTACTCGCTCGAAGAGCTTGCCTACGTCGGCGATGACATCGTGGATCTTCCCGTTATGCGCGTGTGCGGTCTTGCCATTGCCACGGCGAACGCTCGCAAGCAGATCAAGGACGTGGCGCACTACACCACCCCGAACGTTGGAGGGCAGGGAGCCGGGCGCGATGCCATCGAGTTCATCCTCTCCGCGCAGGGAACGCTCGAGAAGGCGATCGAGCAGTTTCTCGACGAGCACGATCCGTCTGCGGGAGCTGCCGACGTCGGAGTTGGAAACATGTAGCAGTGGCACTTCGGTGGCCACATGCGCGCTAAGTCCTTGGCGAACAAAGATCGAATAAATCCGCGCTAAAATAGCGCATGTCCCTGGCCTCCGCCGAACTGCTCGCGATTCCGACCTCGCTCGCATGGGCGCACCCGGTCACGGCGGAGTGGTTTCTCCGCCGCTTCGGCTCTCCCACGGAGCCGCAGGAATCCGGCTGGCCCAGCATCGTCGCCGGGAATGCAACCCTGATCTCCGCGCCAACCGGAAGCGGCAAGACGCTCGCCGCATTCCTGGTCTGCATCGACAAGCTGCTGCGCGATGCCATCGCCGGAACGCTCGCCGCGACGACGCAGGTCATCTACGTCAGTCCGCTGAAGGCGCTTTCGAACGACGTCCAGAAGAACCTCGACCAGCCATTGCGCGAGATTCAGCAGCTTGCGTTCGAGCGCGGATATCTTTCGACCGAAATCCGCACCGGCGTTCGCACAGGGGATACGCTGCCGAAGGAACGCGCAGCGATGCTGAGAAACCCTCCGCACATCCTCGTTACCACGCCGGAATCGCTCTACCTCCTTCTCACGGCGGGCAAGTCGCGTGAGCATCTGCGTCGCGTCCATACGGTGATCGTCGACGAGATTCACGCTGTCGCGGACGACAAGCGCGGCGCACACCTTGCGTTATCGCTGGAGCGTCTCGATGCTCTCGTCTGCGGCGAAAACCGTCTCTCCCCGGGAGCATTTCTCACCGGCCTTGCAACGCCTCCGCAGCGCATCGGCCTCTCCGCAACGCAGAACCCGATTGAGCTGGTCGCCGACTTTCTGACAGGAGTTCACTCCGAGCGAAAGCGCGCAACCATCGTGCAGGTCGGTCAGCGCCGCGAACTGGACCTCGCCATCGAAGTCCCTTCGGACGAGCTTAGCTCCGTTCTCACCACAAAGATGTGGGAGGAGATCTTCGACAAGCTCGCAGCGTACACACAGACGCACCGTTCCACGCTGGTCTTCGTCAACACCAGGCGTCTCGTCGAAAAGATCGCCTTCTCGCTCGCGGAGCGGCTCGGCGCAGAGAACGTCGCCGCCCATCACGGCTCGCTCTCCCGCACTCTGCGCCTCGATGCGGAGCAGCGCCTGAAGAGCGGAGAGATCAAGATCCTGATCGCAACCGCATCGCTTGAGCTTGGCATCGATATCGGCGACGTCGATCTCGTCTGCCAGATTGCGACGACGCGTTCCGTCTCCGTCGCCATGCAGCGCGTAGGCCGCGCAGGCCACTGGCGCGGCGCGATCCCCAAGGGGCGCTTCTTCGCAACCACGCGGGACGACCTGATGGAGCAGGCCGCGCTGATCCGTTCCATGCGCTCCGGCTCGCTCGATCGGTTGGAGATTCCCGAAGAACCCATCGATGTTCTGATGCAGCAGATTGTCGCGGCCTGTGGTGCAGAGTCGTGGGAGGAGGATGCGCTCTACGCGATGCTCATGCGCGCATGGCCCTACCGCAATCTCACGCGCGCACGCTTCGACGAGATCATCGCTCTGCTCGCTTCGGGAATCGAGTCCAGTCGCGGGCGTTATGGAGCTTACCTTCTTCGCGACGGCATCCGCGGGCGCCTTCATCCCCGGCGCGGCTCGCGCATGATTGCCATCTCCAACGGCGGCGCAATCCCCGAGACGAATCTTTACTCCGTGATGCTGCAACCCGAAAACGTGCAGATCGCCACGCTCGACGAGCATTTCGCCGTCGATTCTTCGCCGGGCGATGTCGTTCTCCTCGGCAACGCAAGCTGGCGCATCCAGCGCATCGAATCCATCGGTCGCGTGCTGGTCGAAGACGCACACGGCGCTCCTCCCAGCCTGCCCTTCTGGGAAGGCGAAGCACCGCAGCGAACCGCCGTGCTCTCAGATGGTGTCGGTGAGCTGCGCGAACAGATCTCTTCGCTCACAGAAAACGTCTCTCCAAATCACATCTCTCCCGCGGATGCAGAGGTTGCCGCCGCATCCGCATGGCTGATGGAGCACTGCGGCCTCTGCGCGAATGGAGCGCAACAGCTGATCGCCTACGTCGTCACAGGCCGCGCAGTCCTCGGCGCAGTCCCCTCGAAGACGACCATCATCGCCGAACGTTTCTTCGATGAAGCTGGCGGAATGCAGCTGATCCTGCACGCTCCCTTCGGCGGCCGCGTCAACAAGGCATGGGGGCTCGCGCTGCGCAAGCGTTTCTGTCGCGGCTTCAACTTCGAGCTGCAGGCCGCCGCAACCGACAACGGCATCAACATCGCCCTAGCCGAGCAGCACAGCTTCCCCCTGGCCGATGTCTTCCAGTTCCTCACCGAGCAGACCGCGAAAGAGCTTCTGGAGCAGGCCTCGCTCGCCTCGCCGATCTTCAAAACGCGCTGGCGCTGGGCCGCAGGACGCAGCCTGCAACTGCTGCGCTTCTCGAAGGGCAAACGCATTGCGCCGCAGATTCAGCGCATGCGCTCGGACGATCTTCTGGCCAGCGTCTTTCCGCAGGCAGCAGCGTGTTTCGAAAACATCGAGGGTGATATTCAGATCCCCGAGCATCCTCTTGTCGACGAGGTCATGAAAGACGTTCTCTCCGAGGCGATGGACCTAGAAGGATTCATCGAGGTGCTTCGCGGTATTCGCGACGGCAGCATCCGTTGCCTTGCGGTCGATACGCCTGTTCCGTCGCAGTTTGCGCACGAGCTTCTCAACGCAAACCCTTACGCTTTTCTCGACGAAGCAGGGCTGGAGGAGCGCCGCGCCCGCGCCGTCTCACTCTCGCGCACTCTGCCCGCAAGCGTAATGGAGGAGACCGGACGGCTCGACCCGCAGGCCATCGACGAGATTCGCCGCGAGTGCTGGCCCGATATTCGCGACGAGCACGAGCTGCACGATCTGTTGCACTCGCTGATTGCGCTGCCGCTTGAGTTCTTTGCCGAACGCCCCGAAGCCCGCAACTGGACCGTCTTTTACGATCGCCTGGTCCGCAGCGGTCGCGCTCAACGAGTCGAGTGCAACGGCATCGCCTGTTGGGCCTCGATGGAGCGGACGGAACACCTAGCGACGCTTTGGGGAAAAGAGTCGGAAACAGTTACAAAAGAACAGTCACTCCGTCTGTGCGTGCAGGGCTGGCTACAAATGCTTGGCCCCACAACAGCAGCCTCCTTTGCAGAGCGCCTTGGCCTCAACGTCTCTGACGTCTTCCAGGCCTTCCTCGCAATGGAGATGCAGGGCCTGTTGATGCGCGGCATCTTCGAGCGACAGAAGCCCGCGCACGACCATGAGATCGAGTGGTGCGAGCGTCGCATCCTGCAGCGGATTCATCGTCGCACACTGCACGCTCTGCGTCGTCAGATCGAACCAGTCTCGCCCGCAGTCTATATGCGCTGGCTGCTCGCATGGCAGCACCTTGCCCCGCAGACACAACTCAGCGGAGAAGAGGGCGTGCTCGAAGCGCTACATCAGTTGGAAGGCTTCGAAGCCCCGGCCATCGAGTGGGAGCGCACGCTGCTGCCCGCCCGCGTTGCAAACTACGATCCTCGCTGGCTCGATGCACTCTGTCTCTCAGGAGCCGTAGGCTGGGGTCGCATCTCTCCGCATCCCGCATGGTCGAACGGCGACGGAAGCGGTCCTCGCCGAGTCGTCCCCAGCGGTGCCGCTCCGATCACCTTCTACATTCGCGAGTCCGCCGAATGGCTCCCTCATGCACTCGCACGCGAGCAGGTGGAGGAGTCTCGCCTCAGTCAGTCTCTCAGCGCAGAAGCCTTGCAGGTGCGCTCCCTGCTGGCGCAGCGCGGCGCTTGTTTCGCAAACGACATCAGCCGCATCCTCGGTCTATCGAAGCAGGCAGCGCAGCAGGCTCTGTGGGAGCTGGCGACTGCGGGCCTGGCCTCTGCTGACGGCTTCGATCAGCTTCGCATGATGATGGACCCGCGCCGGAAGCCTGTCGCAAACACCGCTCGTCGCCCTGTGCGCTCCACCTCTGGCCGCTGGTCGTTGTTGAACGAAACGGCACATGCCGCGCCGAGTGCAACCGAGCAGGCGCGACGCAATGATGGTGCGCTCGAATCCTATGCCCGCATGTTGCTTAACCGCTACGGTGTGTTCTTTCGCGATCTCCTGACACGTGAATCCAATGCTCCGAAGTGGCGTGAGCTGATCGGCATTCTGCGCCGTCTTGAAGCGCGCGGAGAGGCCCGCGGCGGCCGCTTCGTAACAGGCTTCGGAGGAGAGCAGTTCGCCCTTCCGGAAGCCGCCGATTCTCTGCGTGCCTCGCGCTCTCGCGAGAGCACCGAGGTCATCCCGGTTGCCGCCGCCGATCCTCTCAACCTCGCAGGCATCATCCTTCCGGGAGATCGTATCCCCTCGATTCCTGGCCGACAGGTTGCTTATCGCAACGGCAGACTCTGCGAGGATGAATCGCAGGATCAGGAAGCAATGCCGAATGAGACGGCAATCCCTCTGGCCGCCGCACAGGCAGCATCTTCCACCGCGGTGTTGTTTCAATGACGCACAAGGATCATAAGGACCAGCCGGAAGAAGCGGAACAGCCCTCTCCCTTGCAGGAGGAGGATTTTTACTACGAAGGGCCGTACCTCGTATTCACCGCGGCGTACCATCTCAAGCGCGGATACTGCTGTAACTCAGGCTGTCGCCACTGCCCCTACAAGCAAGAAGAATAGCTCAGGGCTTTGCCGGAGCGAGCGGCGGAGGAGGGCCTGATCCTTCGGCGAGCTTCGTCCCTCTGCTGCGAAGTTCTTCGCTGTTTTTAGCGATGATCAACACTCGCGGGTCTTTGCGATATTTGGCGAATGCACCCTCCGAGTGGATACCTCCCATGATGTCGAATCCAGCTTCGCTCGCCGTTGTGAGGTAGTGGAACATCGTTGCTTCATCGCCTCGCTGGGCATAAAGCCGAGCCATCTCGAAGCAGAAGCGCGCGTGGTCCTCCGGCGACATCATCCTGGTCGTGATGCCCAGCATTCCATGATGCTGCATCAGTGAGGGATCGAGCTTCAAAGCAAGATCGTATTCCTTGCGCGCACGATCGAAGTCCTTCTTCTCGAAGTAAGCCGTTCCCAGGTTGGAGTGAAAGGTCGCGGAGTTCTTCTCCAGCTTGATGGCGCGTTTGTAGTTGCTGAGAGCGCCCTCGTAGCGCCCAGCCAGATATTCGGTGACTCCAAGGTTGTTCCATCCTTCCGGAGACTTCTTGTTGATCTTCACCGCTCGCTGAAAGTAAAGACGCGCCGCGCTCAGGTTGCGCAGTTCCAGTTGCGACACGCCCAGTTTGTTCAACAGGTGAACCGGCTCTCCTCCGCGTTGAAGGGCGAAGCCATAGTAGTCGATGGCATCTTCCATAAAACGCCGCGCTCGAAGAATGTCCGCAGCCGTTTCGAATTCAGCAGCAGTTGCGGTGTCACGATTCGGAAGATGCGCTCGCACCGACTCCCACACAGGATTCTGATGATCGAGGGCGCGAGCCTCTTCATGGCTCAAGGGCTTCTGTGAGAGGCCACTTTCACAGAGCAGCAGGATAGCGAAGAGCAGGGAAATACGGCCCAGCTTATCCATGACATACCTCCGCGAGGTACGCACAGAATCATCCCCCTTGATAGTGCCGCTGTCAACGGCGTTTCGTCACAACGAGCCGCGGTTACGGCTGTGTAAGCGAGGCGGTCGCCGCAGCCGGTTGAGCCGAACCAGCAGGCGCTTCGACGCGCAGGGCGATCCTGGGAAAGCTGAAGCTGCCGCCCGCATCGTCAATCACATTGACCTGGCAGACGTATGTTCCTGGCTTCAGTTGAGTTAGCGGAACGTCAAACTGAAACGCGACCGCATCGCGCTCCGGAACATTGATGGCCTCTGCGGAGACGAGTGGAGTCTCGTAAACCTTCACCCCTCCACTCAGAAACTCAATGCTGGTAAGCACTTTCACCGCACCCGCGGGCCGCCGCGTCAATCCTGGCGATGGCTTCGGAGCGTCGCCTTCGACCTTTTGCCGTGTGGGGTTGTAAATCTCATAGAGGAAATAAAGGTGCTGGTTCTGGCGGAAGACATGAGCTACGTTGGGGATCCACTCTACTCCATCCCGCACCAGCGGACTCACCGTCTTCTTCGTCGTGTTCGGAAGCTGTTGGCTCGCCAGCACGATGGAGCTGAGCTTGATGGGAAGCTTCTTGAAGTCCGGAACCTGAAGGTCCGTCTCGAAGCTTCCCATGCGCCCCGTCTGGTTTTCGCGCACCACAAACTTCACGTGATAACTTCCCGGTGCAAGTGCGAAGCCCGTGGAGTACTGAATGTTTTTACGTGCGACCTGTTGCGATTCATCGAGCGCCAGCTTCACCGTATCGCGAACATTGCCGACGACGATGCCCTGGGCATTCTTCACCTGCCCCAGCACGTCGATGTTCGCGTTATCGCGGTTCCCATTCTTGAGGAAGGGAATCTGCGAACCCGGCACGATCAGCGAGATCGGCACAAAGAACCGGTTCTCCTCCATGCGGAAGTAAAGCGCCTGCAGGTAGATCGCGACATCGGTGGCCGGTAGATCGCTACGCATCTGCTCGGCCAGCGCCAGTTCGCGGTCCTCGTTTTTCTGATGTTGAAAGTCCGCGGGAGCATAGTAGCCGGGCCTGTAATCAAGCTGCACATCGCTTCGATTCAGCTTGATCGTCAGCTTGCGATAAGCGCCGTCGCGTGCCGTGTTGGCCGAGCGGAAGCCGATGATGTAATAAGTCTCGGTATCGCGCTGTACCTGCTGAAAGGCCGGAGCGAAGTCGTTGGAATCAAGAAACGCCTTGCCCCCCGTATCCTTCGAGAGCGTAGCCAGCACCTCCTGCGAGCCGAAGTTCGAATCGAGCTGGCTCTGCATCGCTCCTCCGCTGTACGCCGCAGTTCCGCGAAGACTTCCTTTCGAAGCGTCTCCAACAGGAGGAAGTGCCTGTAGCCCTCGGGTATCGACGCTGTAGATGGCCATGTTGGCGCGCACAGCGGCATTGGTCGCGGCGCGCATGCTCGCCTGGTTCTCGATCCCCTGGCGAGTGACTCCGCCCGAGAAGTAAAGAAGGCTCTTGCGTTGATCGACACGCTCGAGGCTCTGCGCAATCGAGCGGATCGCGTACAGTTCGCGGTCCGTGTTCAACGCGTTGTACTCGGAGTCATCGGCGGTAAAGCTGGAAGCGTCATCCGACGTGCCACCATCGTTCCCGCCCTCGTTGCCGTTGGCGAAGCCCGTGCCTTCCGTTCCGTTGTATTTGCCGGCAGCCTTCAACAGAGCGGCCTTATCTGCGGTGAAGTCCTGGTCCAGGCTCAGCGAAGTATCCATGCTGACCATCGCAACCAGGTCCGCAGGTTGCATCTTCTTGTTGATGTAGTCCTGCGCCGCTTCGACAGCGCGCTCCGTATCTTCGGGCTGCATGCTGCTGAGGTCGAAGAACATGACGATCAGGCGATGATCCTTCAACTGCGCGGGATTTGCGGCGAAGTTGCGATTGACCAGATCGGCAATGGAAGCCTTTCCCGTCACCGTTGACGTCTCGTTCAATGCAACCGCCTGATCGACGTTTTGATAGTCGAAGCTTGCGATCTTCTGCGGCTTGCCATTCTCAAGCACTGTGAAGTCGCCAGCGGTCAGGCCCTTCACCACTGCGCCGGTCTTCTTGTCACGAACGACGACGTTCGTCAGAACGATATCGCTCTGCACCTTCAGGGTGAAGGTGCCGTCGGACGCAGTCTGCTGCGCGTTCGCGGTCACGCCGTAACCCGGCATCGTTATCATCAGGCCTGCCAGCACCGCTGCTGTAATTCGCCGCATGTCAGTTGTCCTTTCCTAGAAGCGGTAGCGAGCGATGAAGGTGAAGCGCCGCATGTTGGCTGTTGAGGTCACCTGTCCGAAGGTGCGTGAGTTCAGCGTGGTGTCGATCCCCGAATACTGCACGGTGTTGAAGACATTGTTCACCGTCGCTCTTGCTTCGAAGGAGCGTGTCTCTCCAAGAGGCAGCGTCTTTGAAAGCGAGCCATCAACCGCCACCGTGCCAGGTCCTTCAATGGAGCCGCGTGAGGCGGTTCCGAAGAAGTTAGCCGGCGTCGTAAAGGCTGCTGCGTTGAACCAGTTCAGGATCGAACCCGCTCCGTGGATCGGCTGCGAAAAGTCGCGGTCCGGTCGCAGAGAGTTATTCGCTCCTGTAGCGGTTCCACTGATGTTCGCAGCATAGTGCGGCGTAAAGTAAGTTCCTGTCGCGAAGGTAAAGTCGCCCGATAGAGAGAAGCCATCGAGCGCCTTCGACCAGAAGCCACCCTTGGAGAGAAATGCGCGATTCGGGCCGAAGGGAAGCTCGAGCACCCAGTTACCCGTGAGCTTGTGACGAATATCGAAGGAGCTGTTGCCTGCTTCCGCATCGAGATCGCGATCGTTCTGTGCCGGTGTCGTCGCTGTTCCTCCAATCGAGGAGGCGTTATCGATCGAATGCCCATACTGATACGTCGCCTGCAGGGAGACTCCCTTCTGCATACGCTTGCGGGCATTGATGCTGAGAGCGTTGAAGCGCGAGAAGCCGAGCGAGTCCTCGTAGTTGAAGGTCTGCGCCGTCTGATTGAGAACTCCGGTGGCTGTGCGGTTCGGCACGCGAACGATATCGAGGTTGCCTCCCAGTGCTCCGTTGTATCCGATGTTGAGGACGATATCCATCGGCAGCGTTCTCTGTAGATCGAGGCTCCACACCTGCACATGCCCCAGGCGATAGTTCGGGTTCACGCTGTAGTTATTCAGCACCGCCGCGGTCGAGCAGTTGAAGGCATTTGCCAGTGCGAGTTCGCCGCATCCTGAGGTATTGGCGATGTTCGTCTGCGTTACAGAGAACGGAGGCTGGAACGCAAGCTGCCTCGCGAAGCCAGAATATTGCGTCGTGTTGTAGTTGATTCCATAGCCGCCACGCACCACCATCTGCGAAAAGAGCTTGCCCTTTGGACGATAGGCGAAGCCGAAACGCGGCGAGAACATCGTGCGATCAGGATTGACCAGCGAGCGAGGAAACGTGCCGCTGTAAGGGCCTGTCGCTCCCGGCGTCACTGCGGCGACCTCGGTGAAGTCCGCGTTGTGATCGAGGTTGACCAGACGATTATTCTTCTCGACGTAAGGCGAGAAGTATTCATAACGCAGACCATAGTTCAGCGTCAGGTTCGGAAGAATGCGCCAGTCGTCGTTTGCATACAGGTCCCACACATTGGCGCGCAGGTACGTCTTGGCAAGGCCAGCCTGCACCGCAGACTGTTGTGGCAGGCCTAGCAGAAAGTCAGCGAAGCTGTACCCGCCGGACTGTGTATCCGGGTTTTGCGTCGCGTATCCGGTGAAGGTGAAGGCTCCCAGCGGGCTGGCTCCACTCTGCAGATTGCCCGGAGCGGTGAAGCTGTCTGCATGAACGCGACGAAAGTCCATGCCGAACTGGAAGTTATGTTTCAGATGCGACCATCGAACGCCATCGCTGAACGAGATGGTCTGGTTCACCGTATCGCCAGGAGCCGTCTGGTTCAGTCCACTCAGGTTAGAGAAGGAGAGAGAAGGCACACCGTAGTAAAAACGGTTCGACGCAACCTCCGAGCTACCGATCAGGATTCCCGCATCGGCAGCAGGGCTATCCGCGCCATTGGTGAAGAGGTTGAGTGTCGTCGCGTGCGAGCGGTTCCATGTGAGGGTGGCGTTATTCGTAAGCCGTCCATACCCGATGGTGTAACCCGCCGAGACGTTATAGCCGTCCGACGCCGTCGATCCGCTAAGCGGAAGAAAGACATTGCGAAGGTCAGAGGCTGAGTGGCTGTAGCTGAATCCGAAGTTGATGTTCTGGCGCAGCGTCTTCGGAGCATTGGCCTGTTGTCTTCTTCCTCCTCCTCCGCCGAAGGGCCCCATGCCCGCGCTCTGTCCGAAGTTGCGAACATAGCGTCCGGAAGCCGTGAGACTATTCTGCCCAGCCGATGTAATGGTCTGGTAGTTGTATCCCTGCTGTCCGACGGCTGCAATGTTGGGGGCAGGGTAGAACTTCATCAGCGAGGCTGCCTGCGAAGAGATGCGGTCCGCGCAGATCGCATTCAGCACACCGTTGCACTGAAACTGCTGCCCGGTCGTGCGATCGTAGATCGGCGTGCTCAGATCTGAGAAATCGCCTCCACGTTCCGCCAGCGTAGGAACGGTCGCATACAGGTTCTGCGGATTCGTATTGCGTCGCCCTGTAAGGTTGAAGAAGACGAACTGCTTCGTGCTCGGCTTTATCAGTCCCGGAATAAACGGCGCTCCGGCAAACGATACTCCATACTGGTTGGAGTTATACGCAGGCTTCACAACAGGCGCTCCCGTCAGCGAGTAGTTCGTCGCATCGAGCGCGCCATTGCCTCCCTGGTAGAAGATGGCTCCGTGAGGCTGCCCGGGGTTGAAGCCGCGCCCGCCTCGTCCTCCTCCACGCATCGCAAACCCGCCGCCGCCCGGCCCGCCAAATCCTCCGGGCCCTCCTCGCGGTCCTCCGCCACCGGCCATGATTCCACCCAGCATTCCCGCAACTGCATTCGCGACATCCGCGTTCGCTCCGCCCTGCTGACGAGCTCGCGCCATCGCATCTTCCACGCGCTGCCGAATATCATCCTCGCTCATGTTTGCGAGTCCGTTGGTCTGTCCCATCTGTCCGCTCACGGCCACAGAATCCGTTGCGGAAGCATCTCCTCCAGACCCTGCCAGTGATGGCATCTGCGCTCCCGCACTGCCTGCGCCCGCGCTTGCATCGGCAAGATCCGACGCCCCCTCGGCTAAATTGAGCGACTGTATGCCGCGTCCCAGCGTGCTCGTCCGCGCCGTGCTGGAGGCCTGCTGTCTCTGCTGCTGCTCCTCCTGTTGCTCCACACGCGAGGCCAGCTGCATGGTGAAGTCAGCGGCCTGCTCCGGCTTGCCTCCGTTCTCTCCCGACGCGTTGATGAGAACCTCCTGCGTCTCGGCGGCAAAGGCGGCAAGCTCAGCCTTCACCACATACCGCCCGTTCCGCGGAATGGCCATCACGAAGGAGCCAGTGATATCGGTCGTCGTGGCATACTTCTTGCCGGTCAAGGTGTTGGTTGCGGTCATGGCGACTCCAGGCAGAGGCACCGCGCCTGACTTCACCGTTCCGCGAATGGTCCCGCCAGAGGCGACCTGCGCCGTGGAAGCTGCCGGGGCCTGTGCTCCATTTACGTCCTGGGCTTCGCCCGCACCTGCAAGACCGAAGGCCATCACGCACAGCATCGCCTTTTGCAACACTCTTTCCACAGAGACCCTCGCTTAAGTCTTCAAACCGAACTACCAGTTCATCAATCGAACACGCCTATTGTTGAGAAGAGGTTGCGGCAGAACTTCCATCCGTGCCGCGACGAGGCCGCATCCCCATCGCACCCGCAGCGCCGGGAGGAAGAATCGAAAGGTTCGTCGGAACGAAGACTCCATGCTTCACCGCGCCCTGTCCGGCGATCATGTCGCCCACCTTCACATCGGCCAGCGTAACAATCTCGCTGTTCGCAGCCGGAGCTGCAGCAGGGGAAGGAGCATTCTCCTCAGGAGCCGCTCCTCCGCGCCGCCCTCTTCCCTTGCGGAAGGAGGTCGTCTCATCCACCTCGATCACCTGGCTTACATTGTCCGGGCGCTGAATCGTCAGCTTCACATCATCAATCGCGGTGACCTTGCCCGTGATGTAGGTCTTGCCAAGATCATCACGCATCTTCTTCACCTGCTCGGCGTCCATCACGGCGACAAACAGCGCGTGCATCGTCTTCTTCGGAGCATCCAGCTCGCCCATCGCTCCCACGCCATCGCCTACCTTGACGTCGGCGGCGCGAACCGGCTGGCGGTCCTTCATCATGCGGGTGTTGGGAGTCAGAGCGACCTCGTAAACCTCTCCCGAATCCGTCTTGATGGTGAGATGATCGGCCGCCGCCGCTGTAACCGTTCCGCGAACCATCGGGCCACGGGCAAAGGCCGCTCCATCCGCCGGACCCTCCTGCGCCCTCACCGCACCTGCGCTGGCTGCAACGGCCAGGGTCATCACGTAACCGGCCCATCTCATCTTCATCCTGCTTCCTTCCATTCCTTCGCGCTCTGAACCCGTGCTCATACAGACGCGTTTTTTTGTCGAAAGACGCTTCTGACGACAAAAAAACACGTTACGCTGGTTACCGATTTAAACTATCTGCATGCCACAACCCAGCGGCCCTTCCAGCAACCAGCAGCACGGCAACGATCACATTGAAGGGCACTTCGAATCCAGCGCGACCATCCGGGATATCGTCATCGGCCTCTCCGATGGTCTGACCGTTCCCTTCGCCCTGGCCGCCGGACTTTCAGGCGCCGTCGCCTCGTCCCGCATCGTCGTGCTCGCCGGTCTGGCCGAGATCGCCGCCGGCTCCATCGCAATGGGGCTTGGAGGATATCTTGCAGCCCGCGGCGACGCCGAACATTACGCCTCCGAGAAAAAACGCGAGGAGAGCGAAATCGTGGAGCGCACACGCGACGAAGAGGAGGAGATCTACGAGATCTTCGAGAAGTACTCCGTCCCACGCGCCAACGCGGCTCCCGTTCTCGATGCCCTGCGCCAGAACCCCACCGCGTGGATCGACTTCATGATGCGCTTTGAGCTGGGCCTCGAAGAGCCGGAGCCGAACCGCGCTCATCGCTCGGCCTTTACGATCGCGCTGTCTTACATTGCAGGAGGCCTCGTGCCTCTGCTGCCCTACATGGTGGTGACAGAGAACGCGCTGGCGCTCCAGCTTTCCATCGTGGTCACCCTCATAGCGCTTGGAATCTTCGGTGCGCTCAAGGGAAGAATCGTCGGAACCGGCTGGCTTCGCAGCGCAACCCAGACCGTGCTCATCGGCGGAACTGCCGCCGCCGTGGCCTACTTTCTGGCGCGTCTGCTGAACCATCAGGCATAATCATCCTTCCCGCAGTGCAGGCTGCGGGAAGCAGGCAGTGTGCGAAAAAAAGCAACAAAAGCCGCGACCGACCCATCCCATAAGGCACGAGTTCAAGGATGAATATGCCAGCTTTTACTGAAAACGCCGCCTCCTCTCTGCTCGCCCGTTTCAAGGCCGTCCGCAATGCCACCACCGCGCTCTGCCGCCCTCTCTCCCCTGAGGACATGATGGTGCAGTCCTGCCCCGAGGCAAGCCCCGTCAAGTGGCACCTGGCCCACACCAGCTGGTTCTTCGAAACCTTCGTCCTCTCCGAATTCCTCGCCAGCTACGCGCCCTTTCATCCCGACTTCCGCTGGCTCTTCAACAGCTACTACAACACGCTCGGCTCCATGCCCGAGAAGAGGCTGCGCTCCTCTTTCTCCCGCCCCCCGCTCGATCTCATCCTCGCCTTTCGCGCCCACGTGGACGCCGCAATGGAGCGCCTCCTTCAGCATCCCGCTGAAGACGAGGCCGCCCGCCGCATCGCCCTCGGCATTGAGCACGAGCAGCAGCACCAGGAGCTGATCGCCACCGACATCAAGCACGCCCTCTTCACCAACCCGCTTCATCCCGCGTACATCGAAGACACCGCGTTACTGTCGAGCGTCACCACCATCGCTCCTCCGCTCGAATGGATCGATCTCGCCCCCGGCCTCACGGAGATCGGCGTCACCCCCGACCCTTCCTCTGCCGACGCCTTTGCCTTCGACAACGAGACGCCGCGCCACCCTGTTTACATCGCGCCCTTCCGCCTCGCCTCGCGCCTGGTCACCTGCGCCGAGTATCTCGCCTTCATTGACCAGAACGGATACAACCGCCCCGAGCTGTGGCTCTCCGAGGGCTGGGTGACCGTACGCTCCTCCGGCTGGCAAGCCCCTCTCTACTGGCAGCGCGACTCCGAGACGCGCTCCGGCTGGTCCATCTACACGCTTCGCGGGCTGATCCCTCTGGAGGATCTCTCCGAGACCCCCGTCTGTCATCTCAGCTTCTTCGAGGCGGACGCCTACGCCCGCTGGGCGGGACATCGCCTCCCCACGGAGTTTGAGTGGGAGTACGCCGCTGCGCAGCAGGGAACTCTTCGCCGCGATACTTCTTCCGAATCCTCTCCCGCAACAAAGGCGAACCTCCTCGAAACCGGCTCTCTTCACCCGACGCCCGCAAACCATCTCCCCGGGCTACAGCAGGTCTTCGGCGATGTGTGGGAGTGGACCGCGAGCCCTTACACCGGCTATCCAGGCTACGCTCCTCTCCCCGGAGCCCTGGGCGAGTACAACGGCAAGTTCATGAGTTCGCAGATGGTTCTGCGCGGAGGCTCCTGCGTCACCCCGGCGACGCACATCCGCGCAACCTACCGCAACTTCTTCACGCCATCGACCCGCTGGCAGTTCTCCGGTCTTCGTCTTGCCCGCGACGCCGCCCGCTAGAACGCTCTCCTTGGAGATGTTTCAGTGCTGTTGCATTTCAGAACACGCATTGTTACGGATGCGTGGTTTTTACACAGCAACTATTTCTTCAGGTGTACTTTAGCTAAGTTGCTGCATCTCACCACATGACATACCCATGTCACCGAGGAAGGAAGAAAGAAAATGAACATTCATTCCATTGCGCGCAGGGCATTTCAGAGCGCACTTATTCCGGTTCTGGTTCTTGCTGTTTCAACGGGAGCCGCACAGGCGCAGGGACGTGGTCACGCATATGGCCACGACAATCACGATAACCACGATAATCGCGGCCAGGACTTCCATTTCCGCGATCAGGACCGCGGAAACTTCGCGCCCCACTACCAGAAGGACATCAGTCGCTGGCAGCGGAATCCGCACGGTCGCCCCGTCTTCACTCGCGGCCAGCGTATTCCTTCCAACTATCGCTTCCGCGCCGTCCCCCGTTCCTACTATGCCAATGTGCCCCCGCCGCCCCCGGGCTATCAGTACGGCTACTATGACGGTTACGTCGTGTCCTACAATCCCACCACGCGTATCATCGCCGACGTCCTCGACCTTGTTACCTCGGCTACCGTCAACCGCTAGTCAGAAAAACCAAACCGTATCCGGACGAGGCCAGTCGCCGCTGGTCTCGTCTTTTATTTTTCTTGGGCCTTCCCGCTCCTCTGCTGACACCACGGCGTCAGCAGGATAAGATTTTTGCGGAACCTTTCGGGGCGGGGTACTGCATCCAATGGCAAGCGGTTCCGACCGCGTATCTTCTATCTATCCTTGGGGAAGGGGATTCCTTATCGTGCCTGTGACCGCGGTTGCCGACCTGCTCTCTTCATTGCGCGAACCTCTGTTCGTGTCATCGCCTGTCGAAGCCGTAGCTTCTGAGGTTCGCTCCGGTCTTACCGCGACTCCAAAGTTGCTCTCCCCCTGGCTCTTCTACGATGAAGAAGGCTCGCGCCTTTTCGAAAAGATCACAGAGCTTCCCGAGTACTACCTCACGCGCGCCGAGCGCGGCCTCTTCACCGAACACGCCGACCAGATCATCGCCCGCGCCTCCGAGCCAACAGGCACGGACCCAGCTCCACTCCTTACCCTGATCGAGCTGGGAGCCGGGACCGCCACCAAGACCGGCATTCTTCTGTCCGCAGCCATTCGTCACCAGCACACGGTCGTCTACCAGCCCGTCGATGTCTCTGAGAGTGCACTCGCCGAGGCCACAGAAAACATTCGCGCCAATATCCCCGGCGTGACGGTTCGATGTCAGGTCGCCGACTACACCTCGCAGCCGCTTCCTCTCGACCGCCTCCCCAACACCCGCACCCTCGCACTCTACATCGGTTCCAGCATCGGCAACTTCTCCCCCAACGACGCGCTCGATGTTCTCCGCAACCTGCGTGCGCAGCTTCTTCCCGGCGACCAGCTTCTTCTCGGAACCGACCTTGCCCCCGGCCCATCCAAGAGCGTCTCTCAACTCATCGCCGCGTACAACGACAATGAAGGTGTGACCGCAGCCTTCAACAAAAATATTCTCGTCCGCATCAACCGCGAGCTGGGAGCCGACTTCAACTCCGATGCTTTCGAGCATCAGGCGCGCTGGAACGCCTCAGAGTCCCGCATCGAGATGCATCTCGTCTCTGCAATAGAGCAGACGGTTCATATCCCCGCCAACTCCGCAGGACCTGCGCTCACGCTGCACTTCAAGCGTGGGGAGAGCATCCATACCGAAAACAGTTACAAATTCACAATGGCCCGTGTCGAATCGCTGTTGAGCCGCGCCGGGTTTCAGCTCACGCAAACCTGGCAGCACTCGCAGCATCTCTTCGCCGTCAATCTGGCCCGGGCGATCTAACCGCCCTACCGGATTACTGCACGTTGTTCTTCTTGACAGATTGTCACGCCTAGATAATCCCCAGAGCAGAACCTGATTCGCGGCGGACTAACTCTCTTTTCCGGGACCGATTGCCCGAAGAGATTACTCCTCTTCGATTCTCCGATATTCTCCGCTCTTGCCACCGCTTTTTGCGAGAAGCACGACCTCGCGAATCCGGATGCTCTTATCAAGGGCCTTGGTCATATCGTAGATGGTAAGCGCGGCAATCGAAGCGGCCACCATCGCCTCCATCTCGACGCCAGTCCCTGCCACGGTCGCGACAGTCGCTTCGACTGCCACCCCGTCGTCCTTCACCACCGTCTGGATATCCACATGGCTCAGCGCCAGCGGATGGCACATGGGGATGAGTGTCGAGGTCTGTTTCGCCGCCTGAATCCCCGCAAACCGAGCCACCTCCAGCGGATTGCCCTTGGGGTTTTGCGGCAGCGCCGCCAGAACCTCCGCAGACATCTCTACAAAGGCCCGGGCCTTCGCCTCACGCCGGGTCGCAGGCTTCTCGCTCACGTCCACCATGTGGGCCTGCCCCTGTTCGTCGTAGTGCGATAGCTTCATCGGTTTGCGCGCTTCCTGTCGTTCAAGACGAACTGCTGTTTTCTGCTTTTTCTCAAAGGTTTGCGCTAGATCTGCGCGGTCGAATGATTTTCTTTTCCTTACACCTTTGCAGTCGTACCAGTCCGCAAAGTACAGGCTTCCCTTCTGAAACATTACACACCTCTGAACTCCCGTCGAATGTAGGAACATCTTTCGAACATTACTTCAAAAGAACTGTAATGACGTCGCCCTCCGCGAACCGCTCCACCTCCGGCGGAAGCACCGCGTAGCAGTTGGCTCGCACATGGGCAGCCATGTCGCCCGAGCCCTGCCACGGCACCAGCGTTACCTCCGGCCTCTCGCGTTTGGAGATCAGCTCTGCAGGAAGCACGCGCGTCAGTTCTTTCCTCCCCGCCACGGCCTCCGCGAGAGTCGCCTGCACAAACCTCGGACCCTCCACCGCTGCGCCGCGCATCGCCCGAAGCATCGGCTCGACGAAGCACGCAAAGGTTACCTGCGTCGAAATCGGATTTCCCGGTAGCCCGAAGAAGTACACCGCAGCCATCCCTTCGCACTCCGGTAGCCTGCCGAAGACGACCGGCTTGCCCGGCTGCATCCTCGCCCCTGTGAAGAAGAACTCGGCTCCCATCGAAAGCATCGCCTCCTTCACCAGGTCGTACTCTCCCATCGAGACGCCGCCGCTCAGCAGCATCAGGTCGGCCTGCCGCGCCCGCAGAATTGCCCTCTCCAGTCCCTCGCGCTCGTCAGGAGCGACCGGAAGCCGCACCGGCGTCCCTCCCGCCTGTTTCACCAAAGCCGAAAGCCCGTAGCTGTTCGAGTTGCGAATCTTTCCCGGTCCCGGAGTCTCCGCCACATCCACCAGCTCATCTCCCGTGGCCAGAACCGACACCGTCGGCACCGCGAAGACCTCCAGCATCGCCGCTCCACACGCAGCCGCCAGGGCCACCGACGAAGCATCCATCACCGTCCCCGCAGCCAGAACCTCGTCACCCTCCCGCGCCTCTCTCCCCCGCGGAACGATGTTTTCTCCCGCATTGATCCTGCGCCCCTCAGCAAGACGAATGGCCTGCATCGCGCCCACGCCGCCGCGCTCCACATGCTCCAGCATCACGACGGCATCCGCCCCGTCGGGCAGGGGAGCACCCGTCATAATCCCAATCGCCTGGTCCCCGCCCAGCGGAGTCCCCTTCCACGGTCGACCCGCCTGCACCTCTCCCGCTACGGCGAGCCACGTCCCCGCCATCGCATCCTCAACCCACACCGCGAACCCGTCCCGCGTCGAGCGATCGAACGGCGGCTGGTCCCGGTCCGCCTTAACCGCCTTCGCAAGAACGCGCCCGGACAAATCCTCAATCCCAACCACCTCCACCGGAGGCTTTGCCAGTCCAGAGGCACGGGCGAGCACAATCTCCAGGGCCTCATCGAAGCTCACTACGTTGTTTTCAGGCCTTCCTTCAGAAACCGCTTTCATCGCCCTGCCTCCCACTCCTGCCGCAAAAGCGAAAGGCCCCGGCAATGCCGAGGCCTTTCCTTGATACATCGAGCGAAGCTTACTTCTTACCGCTCTTACCCGCCCTGTAGCTGGACTTGATCTCGGCTCCGATACCCGACAGGATACCCTTGACCTCTTCCGAGCGCGGACCCTCGGGAACGAGTTCCAGGTACTGCTGGTAGGCCTCGACGCACCCCGGGGGCGCGACGATCTTCTGGGTCTTCGGATCGACCGTGGCCTTCGGGATCAGCGCCTGTGCCTTGATGTAGTACGCATCGGCCCGCTTCGGATCGGCAGCGATCGCCTTGTCGGCAGCCGCGGCGGCATCGTCCAGCTGACCAGCGTTGTACAGGGTGGCCGCTTCGTTGTAGAAGTACATGCCAGCGTTGGCCGGCAGAGCCTTGGCTGCTTCCTCGTAGGCAGCAGAAGCGGCCTTGCCGTCTCCGCCCTTCGCGAGAGCCTGGCCCATCTGGTTGTAGGCCGCGGCAGCGGTCTCGACGTTAGGCTTCTTCGAGGCCGTATTGGCGTCGATACCCTTCTTGTACGAGGCAGCAGCCTCGGCATACTTCGCCTTGATCGTGTCGTCCACCGGCTTGCCGGCGGCCTTCGCGGTCTTGGCATCGGCATCGGCCGAACCCAGCTGCGCGTCGCCCAGCGCGACCCACAGGATGCCCTCATCGGGCTTCTGCGTGGTCGCTTCCTGCATCGCCTTCACGGCGGCGTCGAAGTTACCGGCCTTCGTATCGGCGCGGGCCTGGGTCAGAGTCGCGTTCAGGTTGGCAATCTTCGCATTCGCGGCGGTCGCGTCCGCATTTTTCTTCTTGAACTCCTCAAGCTGCTTCCGCTCTTCAGGAGTCATCTTGTCCAGATACTCCTTGCGGGTCATGTCGAAGTTCAGCGGGTGATCCTCGCCAGCCGTGAAGGTGACGTTGTCGAAGAAATCGACACTCTTGTCGTCCACGAACAGGATCGCCAGGTAGGTTCCCGGAGCGATGCCGGTGCCCTTGAAGTTACCAGCCGCGTCAATGTCGAAGCTGTTCGAGTACTTGCGGGCCTTCTCGTCGGCCGAACGGTCCTGGGTCAGCTTGACGGTGCCCTTGGTCAGAGGGGAGCCAATGGCATTCTGCGCGTGTCCGTGAATGCTGGCCGGAGCAGGAGCCGCCTGCGCCAGACCCTTCTGTGCCGCCAGAGCGAGCACAAGAGCCAGGCACGCTGCCAGTCCCACGCTCAACTTTCTTCCGATACGATTCATCACTTCGTTCTCCTGTTTAGTTCTCGTCTGACCCGCCAGTGGCCGGCCCTCGTTCAAAACTCTTCGGCGTCCTGCTACTGGACGGCATAGGGGATTGGATCCACGGCTCCGGCCTCACGAAACGCCCGCAGGCGTAAAACACAGCTCTCGCAGAGGCCACACGCCTCCCGCTCACCGGAATAGCATGACCAACTTACATGGAACGGCGCGCCAAGTTCAACTCCCAGGCGTACGATCTCGCTCTTCCGCATGGAAATAAGAGGTGTTTCCACCCGAATATCGCCCTCTTTTGTTCCTTGTCGAATCAACGCGTTGAAGGCATCATAGTACGCAGGACGGCAATCGGGATACCCCGAGCTGTCCTGCTCGACCGCCCCGATAAAGATCTTCTTCGCCCCCACTACCTCGGCCCAGCTCACCGCCGCCGAAAGAAAGTGCGCGTTCCGGAACGGAACATAGGTCACCGGAATCTCCGAGCCGATGGCCGACTCCTCCACCGGGGCATTCGGAACGGCGATCGAAGCGTCCGTCAGGGCCGAGCCTCCGATCCTGCGGAAAAGGTCGATCTTCAGGTGCAGAAACTCCTTCGCTCCCGTCAGCCGCGCAATCTCGGTCGCCGAGGCCAACTCGCGGGCCTCCGTGCGCTGGCCATAGCTGAAGTGCAGGGCGTAGACGTCGTAATCCCGCGCTGCCAGCGAGGCGCACACGGTCGAATCCATCCCTCCCGAAAGAGAGAGCACCGCTTTGGGGCGCTGGTTATGATCGTTCGTCTGCGCGCTCATGCTTCTCCCTCCAACTCTTCGTCTTCGGCGGGCAGAAGCTCCCTTGCCGCCGCTTCGTCTCTTCGATGAACCATCAGCCGGGCTCGAAACGCCGCTCCCAGAAGCTGGTTCGCGCTCTCGCCCTGTAGAAAACACTCAAGTTCCGCCGCTTCCAGCAGACCCTTCGCCATCTGGGCCTCCATCGGGTCTTCGAAGCGCGCCACCGTTACATACTGCTCCGGGTCGAGTGCCGCTGTTGTCGTCAGACCGTCCATTACCCTCACTTCGTCTCGTAGGACTGCAACCGCGCCGTAATGGTTCCCCAGAACAGGCTGGCCCGCACCTGCACCGGGATGTGCCGCGCATCGTCCGTGTACCAGATCCAGATTCTTCCGCGGTTCTTCACCACGCCCTCGTCTGCGGTCGGCTGTACCCGGACCGTCTGGAAGACTCCCGCAGGGGTCTTGACCTCTTCCTTGGCCTCCACCTTCATCGTCACCGTGACGGTGCGCATGGAGTCTGCCAGTGGGAAGCGGAAGTCTTGCCCCACCACCAGCGGGTGCGACCCGACGTAGAAGATCGCCGAGAGCGAATCGGTCACGCACGGCGGAATCGAGGCCGTCTGCTCCTTCGTCGTTCCCTTCACAAGGTTACGTTCCACCAGCGTCTGCTTGCCCTGCGGATAGTTGAAGCTCAGGTCGCTCGAGATCTTTCGGCGGCCTTCGAGCGTCTGCTTCGAAAACCCTCCCGAGCACCCGGTCTTCGTATCGAACGACGACAGGAAGCGGTCGGCTACGGGGAAGAGCATCGTCACAGCGCCGACCGTATCGGCGGTGGCGGTAATCTTCTGGGTCGTCCCCTGCTGCTCGATCTGGAAGGTTGCCATCGCCGCGGTGAAGACTCTCCAGTCCACCGCGTAGGTCAGCGTCTGTCTCTGGGGAAAGGGATACGTCGCGGGAGGAGGCTCAAGCGTCGGGATCGTCACCGGCTGCTGGGGAGCAGGCGGGGGGAAGAGGCGCTGCGTCAGCGACTGCGCGTTACAGGCCGCGCATGCCAGCCACAGGAGAATCGGGAGAAGGAGGACAGTGGACCGTTTCGACAGGGCTAGCTCACAGAAGTTGGGATTAAATGGGACGACAAACCATCGCTCAAAGCTCGTCCACTGGCGTTATTGAGACAAACTACAGAAAAAATCCCCACCGGGTCAAAGGGATCGCTCTCTGACGATCTCCCTGTTTCATCTTCTCCGGCTACTTTAGCAGCAGAAGCCGGGCCACCAGCGCCGCGTAGAGCGCGGCAGCACCTATAAGAGCATTGTACTCGCGATGGTGGAGATATCTCTCGCCGGAAAACTTTCCCGGCGGCAGTCCGGTCTTCGCCGGAGTCAAGCGGGGCAGCAGCCGCGGAACCTGGCGGGCGTAGTCGTCGAACCCGGCAAAGTGCGACCGCAGAAACTCCTCCTCGGAGCGGATGGTCGGCAGGTAGATCGCGAGGAAACCTCCAACCAGTGCGACGAAGAGCACCCAGCTTCCCGAGGCCACGGCGAATCCGAAGGCGATCATCATGGAGCCGAGGTACAGCGGATTGCGTGTGTGGGCATAAGGCCCTGTGCGCGTAAGCTCCGCATTCTTCTTGACATAGCCTGCCGCATATCCGCGCAGCCACAGCCCCGGAAGCACCAGCAGAAGGCTCCACCCAATCAGCGCCCACGTCGGACGCGCCAGCCACAGAAATCCTGCCGCAAATAGAAAACCCAGCGGCACGCGGATCCGCCGCGCGATGCGCTGCCAGCTGCTTCGTTCACTCACTCGTCTACCTTACCTTGTTGGCCCGTGGGTCTTGCAGCAATTCAGCAGCAGCCTCCACTACTTCTTCTACTGTAATTGCCAGCAACCCCGCCTCGGGTTCGGCCAGCCTGCGATGGTCGCGCCTCTCGCCTCCGTGGCGAAGGATGCGGGATGCGGTTCCGTAGGGTCCGTTCCGGGCCGGATCGGTCGGCCCGAAGAGCGCGACTACCGGCTTTTGAAGCGCGGCGGCAAGGTGAAGAGGTCCCGTATCTCCTGCAATAACAAGACTTGCTCTCCGGGTAAGCTCGATGAGCTGCGAAATTCCCCCCGCCGCAGCGACGGCGTATCCGTCGCTCAAGCCGACGACTTTTTGCGCCACCGGATCGTCCGGGCCCGCCGCATTGACCAGCGAGCGATACCCCCTCCGGCCCAGTTCAGCAGCCACGGCTCCGAACCTTTCGGCGGGCCACTGCTTCGCCCCCCACCCCGCCGTCGGGGCTAGCAGGACGAACGGTTCCCCACCGGGCAGCAGTTGGTTTAACAGATCGTTACAGCGACTTGCGAAAAACGCATCTTCCGGAAGCGCAATTTGCGCTGGACGCAAGTTCTCCCCGACAGCCCCGCCCAGCAGCGCGCACCCCTGCTCAATGACATGAGCGGCATGTGTGGCAATCTTCTTCTCGTAGAGCCACCTTGCCGGGGCCTCGCGTGGGTCTTCCGGTCCGGCAAACGACTTTGCCGAGGCCATCCGTCCGATCACCGCCGACCGGATCGAGCCCTGCATATCCACGCAAAGATCGAAGTGTTCGCTTCGCAACTGCCTGCGCAGGGAAGCGATATCCCGCACCGTCGTTGCGGAAAAGGGCTGTTTTTTCCACGCTCTTGTGGAAGCGGGGTAGACGCGATCGACCAGCGGCATCGCCGGTCCGCGTTGGTGAGAAAGCTCATTCGCCGTCTGAAGCAGGGGCATCCAGCGAGGCTCGACGACCCAGCCGACGAACCAGTCCGGGTGCGCCTGCCGCAGCGCGGCCACGGCGGGCATCGCGTGCAGAATGTCGCCCATCGCGCCGATCCGCACGATCAGGATGCGCCGTTGCGCCTCCGCGAAAGAATGGTCCCGTGTCGCCAAGCGCTCATTTTCTCACGACCGCTCGCGCTTCCTGCGGTCGAGCGCGGGGGCCAGATTCACCAGCTGCTCCATCGCAGATCGTTCATCGAGCAACTCGGCCTTCAGGGGGGCGACTATCAGGGGGCCCACCGCTTCGAGGCGGGTGCGCATCTCCGGGGTCAGCTTGACCGCGTCCTTTTCCGTGGTGACGAAGCCGTTGGCCTGCCGTTGCCGGGCCGTCTCCAGCAGGCGCTGGATGTCGGATTCTCCGTAACGGTGATGGTCAGGAAAGATCACGGTTTCTAGAGGCTCATACCGCGCTCTCTTCAGCATCCGGATGAAGTTGTCCGGACGGGCGATTCCACAGAAGGCCAGCGGTAGCGTCGGCAGCGGCTCGCCGCTTTCGGGAAGGCTCAGGCTTCTGCGGATGAACCAGATCTCGAATCTGCGGTTCTTCGGTTGCAGCCGATCGAGGATGTTCTTGAGCTGCACGGCCTCCTCCTCGCGGACCACCACGATGGAGGCGTCGCTGACCGCGCGGAGAGGCTCGCGCAGGTTGCCTGCGGGCAGCAGAAGGTCCTGCACGTCTTCGAGAGTCAGCAGAACGATGTCGATGTCCCGAGCCAGCCGCAGGTGCTGGAAGCCATCGTCCAGAAGGTGAACGCCGGTGCGTGCGGACTCGCGGGCCTGTTCGGCCAGCAGACCGGCGCGGTAGCGCTCGACGCCCGCGAAGACCGGAACGCCCGTCTTGCGGGCGAGCATCACCGGCTCGTCGCCGTGCCACAGCGGGTCGTCGTACGGTTCGACGCGCCCCACCATGTTCGAGACGCGCCCATACCCCCTGGTCAGGATGCTGACAGCGTATCCGCGGCGGTCGAGGATCTCGGCCAGCATGGCGACCACCGGGGTCTTTCCTGCGCCACCCGCGGAGACGCTTCCGACACTGATGACCGGGGGCATCAGGCGATTTCGCTTCAGCCAGCCGCGCTCGTACATCTTTCGTTTTGCCGTTACGACCGCACCGTAGAGCGGAGAGAACGGGAGCAGAAGGCCTCTCAACGCGTTCATGCCGATGTCCTGTGTAACAGCCGCAGCAGGGACTCCACGGTTCGCGCCGTGGCTCCTGCCTGCTCCGCAAAGATCTTCTGTCCGTTCCGGCCTATCGTCGTGGCCCGGTCTTCCTTCTGCAACAGCTCGATCATCGCCTCGGCCAGCCCTGTCGGTTTAACGGTCAGGATCGCCTCCGCGCCGCGCATCGTCTCCACAATCTCGCGGAAGTTTTCAAACGACCCTCCCATCATGACCGGGACCCCGAAGCGAGCGGGCTCCAGCGGATTGTGGCCTCCCGCCTGCACAAGGCTTCCTCCTACGAAGGCAATCGTCGCCAGGGAGTAGACCGAGGCCAGATCGCCGATCGTGTCCAGCAGGATAACCCCTTCCTGCCCGATGTGGTTGCTCTGGACCTTCAGCGTGCTGGCTCGAATTACATCGAATCCCGCTGCTTCGACCAGGGCGGAGACGGCTTCGAATCTCTCGGGCCTGCGCGGGGCGACGATCAGACGCGCCTGCGGCTCGGCTTCGAGCACATGTGGCCAGGCTTCGAGCAGCATCTTTTCCTCGCCGTCGAGCGTGCTTCCTGCCACGACGATCTTCGACTCTGCGGGAAGGATGGTCCGCAGCAATGCCGTCATCGAGCTTTCACCGGCGGCTTTGACGTCGAACTTCAGGTTGCCGCTGACGCGCACGCGGTCTTCGGGGGCTCCGATTTGCACGAGGCGGGCGGCGTTTTCGTCGCTCTGGGCGAGGAAGAGGGAGACCTTCTGAAGGATGGGCCTCCACAACGCGCGGAGGCGAAGGTAGCGGGGAAGCGAACGGTCGGAGACGCGGGCGTTCACGACCGCGACGGGGATTCCGCGACGGAAGCAGGTGTCCATCAGGTTGGGCCACAGCTCGCTCTCCATCAGGACGAGCAGCTCCGGCTGAAGGGCATCGAGGTAGCGGCGAACGAGGAAGGCGAAGTCCAGCGGAAGGTAGAAGACCGGCGACTCCGCGCCGAAGCGCTCACGCGCCAGCCGCTGCCCCGTCTCAGTGGTAGTGGAGACGGCGACGACACAGCCCGGCAGGGCGCGGCGAAGCTCACGCACCAGCTCGGTCGCGGCCATCGCCTCGCCCACCGAGACGGCGTGCAGCCAGATCACACGGCGCCCCGCGGCTGCTTCGCGCAGGCCATTGGGGATGAGGCCAAGGCGGCTTGCCAGCCCGGCGCGGTATCGCCCGCTGGTGGCCATGCGGGCCAGCCACCATGGAGCGCCCAGGAGCAGCACCGCTGCGAGCAGTGCGCTGTAAATCGCTAGAATCAATCCCTACCGTCCCATGCTTTACCAGGCATATAAACGAAGATGATAATCAAGTTGTCCATGAAGTCTCGTTTTCTCTCTATCTTACGGACCTCGTTTGTTGCGGGCGCCGCCGTTGCAGCGGCTGCGACCTGCCTTGTGCCTGCGGTTGCGTTCGCTGGCGGAAAGAAAGCCCCCGCGCCGCGTCCGGCGAAGGAGTACGCCGTTTTTGAGACGCATCCTGCGGAGAAGGTGACGGTCGCCATCGACCCCTGCATGCGGCAGGACGACTGCGATTTCTTCCGGCTGCCCTACATTCGCCATTCGATGATTCCGGTGCGCGTCATCATCACGAACGACTCGGATACGACGCTGGATCTGGACGAGGCGCGGATGCAGTTCATCTCGGGCAGCAGCGACAGGTTGCCTGCGGCGACGCAGGACGACCTGAACCGGCGGCTGTTTTCGACGAAGCAGGCGAAGGGGGGAAGCCATATCCCGCTGACGCCGATCCCGATTCATCATGCTCCTATCGACAAGAAGATCATGCAGGATGACGAGGACTTCGGCTTCCGCTCGACGCAGGTCACTCCGCACTCGACGATGGCGGGGTACCTGTTTTATGACGTGAAGGATCTCGATGAGCCGCCGCTGAAGGGCGCGGAGATCTACGTCAAGATGATTCGCTTCTTCGGTGGCAAGGAGCTGTTTGCCTTCACGCTGCCCTTCGACAAGTGGCTCGCGACGCAGAAGAGCACGTCCAATCACGCCAGTCAGTGAGGTGGAGAAGATGAAAGCAGCAGGATTGCAGCGTATCTTTCCGGCGATGATTGCGGTTGTGCTTTGCTGTCTTTCGTTGAGCGCGTTTTCGCAGGTTAAAGCCTTGCCGATGCAGACCCACCTTGCAGAACCAACCTATCCTCGTGTTTCGGGGTTGTCGCCCAAGGCAGCAGAGGACCGCGTCAACGCTCTGCTGGTTGAAAGAGAGAAGCAGGACCGGAGCAGCCGCAAGGAATGCCTGAAATCCGGCCCACATGCAAGCTACGACGAAAGTATCCGCACGACGTATCTTTCGTCGCGCTTGCTTAGTCTCGACGTGCGCGCCTCGTGGGATGGATGTTCGGCTTACCCGAACGACAATCTTCCTAATCCTCTGACGGTCGATCTTAACCAGGGGAAGGAGATTGATTGGCCGCTCTTTTTTCGGCCGGGATTTTTGCAGGCGCGGGAGGGGCAGTCTTCTCCACTGCTGCGGCTCTACCTTCGCCACGTCAAGCTTGATGGCGAATGTCTCGATGTGGTGAAGGAGCCGGGCATGAACTTCCTTTTCTGGCTGGATAGCAAAAAAGGATTGATCGCTGTTCCTTCGCTGCCGCATGTGGTGCAGGCCTGTGCGGAAGAGGCTGAGATTCCTTTTGCAGAAATCAAGGACGCGATTCGCGACCCGCAGATTCGGGCAGACCTTTTGGCTGCTTCCTCGCAGGCAGTTCCTGCGACTACGGGAAAAACGTTACCCTGACTCTGATGTCTCTTCTGATTCGAGAAGCTACCCCTGCCGATGTGCCGGAGATGCTGGTGTTCATCCGCGAGCTTGCGGAGTACGAGCGCGAGCCGGAGGCTGCTGTCGCCACGGCGGAAGACCTGCTGCGCGATGGCTTCGGTCCGCGCCCGGTGTTTCAGTGCCTTATTGCTGAGTGGGAGGGGCAGCCTGCGGGGATGGCACTTTATTTTCCGTTCTACTCGACGTGGCGGGGCAACGCAGGGGTGCATCTGGAAGACCTCTTTGTGCGTCCGCAGTTCCGCCGCAAGGGCATCGCGAAGGCTCTGTTTGCGCGGCTTGCGGCGATTACGCTCGAGCGCGGCGACCGCTTCCAGTGGCACGTGCTCGACTGGAACAGGATGGCCATCGACTTCTACGAGGAGATGGGAGCGAAGATGCTCGGCGAGTGGCGCATCATGCGGCTCGACGGCGAAGCCCTGAAGGCGCTTGCGGGCAGGGACTCGGTGTAGTTCTTCGTCGTGTAGGAGACGAACGGCATTCCGCGAGACAATAGAAGGAATGTCGAAACGAATCAAAGTTATTGGCGGTGGGTTGGCTGGCCCGGAGGCCGCACTTCAGGCCGCCGCAGCGGGTTGTGAGGTCACGCTGTACGAGATGCGCCCTGTGCGCTCCACCGAGGCCCACGAGACTGCGGACTTCGCCGAGCTGGTGTGCTCCAACTCGCTCAAGTCGGAGTCGGAAAACTCCGCGCCCTGGCTGCTCAAGCAGGAGATGCGCCGCGCAAACTCCTTCCTGCTGACTGCGGCGGACGCGACCGCTGTGCCTGCGGGACATGCGCTTGCTGTTGACCGCGCGGAGTTTTCCGCGAAGGTCGCCGCGCTGATCGAACAGAATCCACGCATCACCGTGGTGCGTGAAGAGGTCACGAGTCTTGAAGCCGATGAGGACACGATCACCGTGCTGGCCACGGGGCCGCTCACCTCGCCCGCGCTTGTGACCGAGTTGCAGCGGCTCACGGGCTCGCAGCACCTTGCGTTTTATGACTCGATCTCGCCCATCGTCGATGCCTCGAGCATCGATATGGAGAAGGTCTACTTCGCCGCGCGATGGGACAAGGGAACCGCCGACTACATCAACTGCCCCTTCACCAAGGAGGAGTACGAGCGATTCATCGACGCGCTCTCGACCGCCGAGACGGTTCCCGCGAAGGAGTGGGAACAGATTCCGACGGAGGGGCGTCATGCGGAGGAGGCTGCGTCGGATGCGACGCCGAAGCCTGTGGCCGCGCCGAAGTACTTTGAGGGCTGTCTGCCGATCGAGGAGATTGCCCGGCGTGGACGCGATACGCTTCGCTTCGGCCCGATGAAGCCTGCTGGGCTTACGAATCCGCGCACGGGGCGCTGGCCTTACGCGGCTGTGCAGCTTCGGCAGGAGAATCTTCGTGCGGACTCGTACAATCTCGTCGGCTTTCAGAATCACCTGAAGTATGGCGAGCAGGCTCGTGTGCTGCGTCTTATTCCGGGCCTCGAGAATGCGAAGTTCCTGCGCTATGGGCAGATTCACCGCAATACTTACATCAACTCGCCGACGGTGCTTACGGAGACGCTTCAGCTTCGTTCGCGCCCGGACATCCTGATTGCGGGGCAGTTGAGCGGAGTCGAGGGATACACCGAATCCATCGCCGGAGGGCTTCTCGCAGGACGCTTCGCGGCCGCGCTGGCGCAGGGGAAGACTCCGATCGCGCCGCCGCGCCTGACCGCGCATGGCTCGCTGGTGCACTACATCACGCACAGCGAGGCGAAGACTTTTCAGCCTGCCAACATCACCTTCGACCTGCTGCTGCCGCTTGAGGAAGAGCTGCGGAAGAAGATCCGCGATAAGAAGGAGCGCCACCGCATCCAGTGCGAGCGGGCGCTGGATGCGTGGAACGAGTGGATGCAGGGAGCGTGAGGTTGTGGCGAGGGGAATCCTGCAAAGAAATGCTGGGATTCTTCGTTTCGCTGCGCTTCGTTCAGCATGACGGTGGTGGTGGGGTAGGACGAGTGGGAGAGTGGCGGTACGGGCTGGATTCATCCCACCCTTCGCGATGAGACTGCGAAGGATGGGGCACCCGGACATTCTGTAATCCTGGTTTTCGAGAATCCTGCAAAAACTGATCTTCGGCGTCCTGCAAACCCACATCTGGCGATGAAGCCTGCCAGATATGGGGCACCCATATCACCTATATTTTGTTGGATATTTACTCGGTCTTCTTCTTGTTGCGCGCCCTGATCTTGAACCAGATGGGCGAGCCGATGAAGCCGAAGCTCTCGCGGACCTGGTTGGCGAGGAAGCGCTCGAAGCTGAAGTGCATCTTCACGTCCTTATCGGTGAAGAGCACGAAGGTCGGCGGCGCCACCGCGGCCTGCGTCATGTAGTAGATCTTGATGCGCTTCGACATCGGCACGGAAGCTTTCTGGAAGTCCACGCGCTCGAGGAAGCGGTTCATATTGCCGGTGGTGACGCGCTTGCGGCGCTCGCGGGCAACCAGCTCGACCTTCTTGAAGACCTGGTCGACGCCCTTGCCCTCGACTGCCGAGATGAACAGCAGCGGCGCGTAGTCGAGATACTTCAGCGCGTCGCGCACCTGCTGTTCGTAGACTTTCTTATCGGCGACAGGCTTACCATCGGTGCGGTTCGTCGTGACCGCGTCCCACTTGTTGACGACGATGATGACGCTGCGTCCGCTCTCGTGCGCGTAGCCTCCGATGTTGGCGTCGAGCGCGGCTACGCCCTCGGTTGCGTCGATCACCAGCAGTGAAACGTCCGCCGCTTCAAGGTGCTTGCGCGCCATCACGACCGAGAGCTTCTCGGCCATCAGCTTCGTCTTGCCCTTGCGGCGAATGCCCGCGGTATCGACGAAGCGGAAGCTGTGGTCGTCGCGCTCGACGACCTCATCGACCGCGTCGCGTGTCGTTCCCGCGATGGGCGAGACGATGGCGCGCTTCGTTCCGGTGAGCGCGTTCAGCAGGGTGGACTTGCCCACGTTCGGGCGTCCGATGATGGCAATCTTCGTTTCAAGCTGAAGGTATTCGCCGTGTGAGCGCAGCTTGCGGACGGGCGCGGGACCGTCTTCATCCTCGGCCATCTCATCTTCTGAAGAGAACATGACCTCTTCCGGTTCTTCCGCGACCGTCTCGGCGGGAAGCGCGGCGAAGACCTCGTCGAGCAGGTCGCCGATTCCGGTGCCGTGCTCGGCGGAGATGGGGAGCACGTTGCGAAGCCCGAGGCTGCGGAAGTTCTCCGCCCCGGCCAGAAGCTCGGTCGTGTCCATCTTGTTGACCGCGAGGAAGACGGGCTTGCCGCCGCGCATCAGAAGGCGCGCCAGCTCGATGTCGGGCGCGGCCAACTCGGTGCGGCCATCGACGACCATCACGATGGCGTCGGCCTCGCCGAGTGCGACCTGCGCCTGGCGGAAGATCTCGCTGGGGATCAGGGCTTCGTCGTCGGGAACGACGCCGCCGGTATCGACGACGCGGACGTTGCGTCCGGCCCACTCGATCTCGCCGTAGATGCGGTCGCGTGTGATGCCGGGCTCGTCGCCGACGATGGAGCGGCGCGATCCGGTGATGCGGTTGAAGAAGGTCGATTTACCCACGTTGGGCCGGCCGCAGACGGCGATCAGCGGAAGCTGCTGCTTCGATTCCTCGGTGGCGACGGTGTGCTGTTCGGCGATCTTCTCGGCGCGCTGCCAGTCGCGCTGCTCCTGCTGGGACTCCTGCTCCTCTTCCGCGGCGGGGCGGGCGACGACACGCCCACGCGTCGGGCGGGTCTGGTTGCCGCGCAGGGTGACGCGGGCCTCGCGGTCGGGAGACTTCTTCGGCGTGCGCTTCAGCTTTTCGGCCTCGGCCTGTTTCGCGGAGATCACCTTGCGCTTCTTCGGCGCGACGGCGCCGGTGGTAGGCACGGCTTTGGGGGCGCGGCCCTTCTTTGGCCGCGTGCTGGCCTGACGGTGTTTCTTTCCTAATCTTTTCTGTTCTTTCGCCACCGTAGTCCCAGCTTTCTCCTCGCGGCTATCCGCAACGAGGTCCTTCCAAAATCGCCACTTAGCCAGCGGCGCAACGCAACCTGTCTATTATAGAAACCAGCAGAGTTTTTGCCGCTTCTTCGCCCTGCCCGTTTCGATGCCGATCTCGTCGCCCATCACGATCCTTCCGCCTCCGCTTCAGCCGGGAGAGCACCTGCCCTCGCTGCACGAGTTCTTCTCGCCCGGAGGAATTCTCTCGCGCTCGTCGCTGGCCTTCGAGCATCGCCGCGGGCAGTACGAGATGGCGCAGGCGGTGGAGAAGGCGTTCAAAGAGAAACGGCATCTGATCGTCGAGGCGGGAACCGGAACAGGGAAGACGCTTGCCTATCTTTTGCCCGCGCTGCGCAAGGCGAGGGAGAACCAGCAGCGCGTCATCATCTCGACTGGAACGAAGAACCTGCAGGAGCAGCTTTACTTCAAGGATATTCCGTTTCTCGAATCGCTGCTGGGGCCGCTGAAGGTTTGCTACATGAAGGGCCGCGCGAACTATCTTTGCCGCCACAAGCTGTATGCCCTGCGCGATAATCCGCTGCTCAACGGCCTGGAGGAGATCGAGCACTTCCACGCTATCGCCGCGTGGGAGAAGGAGACCGAGACAGGCGACCGCGCCGAGATCGACGCTCTGCCCGAGACCTCCGCGCTGTGGCACAAGATCGACGCCCGCACCGAGGCCTGCCTTGGCCAGAGCTGCCCGGACTGGGAGCGGTGTTTCGTTACGGCGATGCGTCGCAAGGCTCTCGAGAGCGACATCGTCATCGTCAATCACCATCTCTTTTTCGCAGACCTTGGCATCAAGCAACAGGCTGCGAACGCTCCTGACGCGGGGATTCTGCCGGATGCAGCCGTCGTGGTCTTCGACGAGGCGCACGAGCTGGAGGACGTTGCGTCGAACTACTTCGGCATTGGCTTGAGCACGCAGCGTGTCGATGAGCTGGTGCGCGACGTGGAGATTATGCTGCGGGCAAAGCAGGCTTCTACTTCCGCGATTGAGAACGCCTGCTCGACCTTGCAGAACCGCTCGCGCATGTTCTTCTCCTCGCTGCCGGACGAGACGAAAGGGCCAGGGCGAATGCCCTTCGTCAACCGTGCCGATTTTCTTGAAGAGCGCGGCGACTTTTACACTGCGACGATGAACGCTCTGAGTCGGCTTGAAGGGGAACTGGAGCGCGTGAAGAACGTGGACGAGGCCGCGGGGCTGCGCAAGCGTACGGCGGATGTTCGGGCGCACCTTCACTTCCTGATGGAATCGACCGCGCAGAATACGGTCTTCTGGATCGAGCGCCGCGCAACGGCGGGAGTGCGTGCCGCGGCGCGGGGAGCGGGCCACACGGCTTTCAACACGCATCTGCAGGCCACGCCGATCGATGTGTCGGAGCTGCTCTCGACCTCGCTCTTCGACAACTATTCGAGCGTGGTGCTGACCTCTGCGACCTTGACCGTCTCGGGCGGTTTCGATCACATCCGCAAGCGGCTGGGGCTGATCACGGCGCGTGAGCTGATCGTCCCTTCGCACTTTCAGTACGAGCGGCAGGCACTCCTGTACCTTCCGCCGACGATGCCTGACCCGCGCGATCCTGACTTCGTCGATCGCGCCTCGGAGCGCATACGGCGCGTGCTCGAGATTACAAAGGGGCGAGCCTTCTGCCTGTTCACCAGCTACAACCAGATGCGAATCATCTACGAGAGGATGCTGGCCGAGTTGCCGTATCCTCTGCTGCTGCACGGCAGCGCGCCGCGGCATGTGCTGGTGAAGCAGTTCCGCGAGACCCCGAATGCGGTGCTCTTCGGCACGTCGAGCTTCTGGCAGGGCGTGGACGTGCAGGGAGAGCAGCTGAGCTGCGTCATCATCGACCGCCTGCCGTTTGCGGTGCCGACCGATCCCGTGGTCGAGGCGCGCATGAAGGCCATCGAAGAGAGTGGAGGCAAGCCCTTCTTCGACTACCAGATTCCCAGCGCGGTCATCACGCTGAAGCAGGGATTTGGCCGCCTGATCCGCTCGCTCGAAGATCGCGGCGTGCTGATGCTGCTCGACCCGCGCATCCAGCGCAAGCAGTACGGACGCATCTTTCTCGACAGCCTTCCGCCGTATCGGCGCACGGACGACATTCTCGAGGTCGAACGCTTCTTCTCTCCCGCCGTAGAATAAGAGCACTGATGGGACGCAACCTGTACATTCTCGCCGCTACGCTGTTCGTGCTCTCGCTGGTCTCCTGCGGAGTGGCTTATACCAACGTCGCGCAGCAGCCGGGCTCTCCGGGCGACGTCTCGCTGTGGCGGACGACGGGGCTGGCGCTGTTCGTGATATCGCTGCTGGTTGCGCTCGGGGGCGTCATGTCGGCGCTGTTCGAGCAGGCCGAGCGTCGCGCCGAAGAGGACCGCATCCGGCGCCGGAAGCAGTAATTTCTGCCGGAAACGGTACAATAAGAAGAGGCTGACCGCGCCCTTTCCTCCCTACTTTTGCGCTGTCTGCTGAAAGGTCTGGAATCACCATGTTTGAAGTCACCGTAGAAGCTGGATTCTCCTCCGGCCACTACCTGCGCAACTATCGCGGCAAGTGTGAGAACCCGCACGGCCACAACTACAAGGTCTTCGTCACGCTGATCGGCGAAGAGCTGGACGAGGCTGGCCTTCTGCTGGACTTCAAGCTGCTGAAGCAGGTGATGCGTCCCGTGGTGGACTATCTCGATCACCAGATGATCAACGACCTTGAGCCCTTCACGACGGTGAATCCTTCGGCGGAGAACCTGGCGCGGTACTTCTACCAGGAGACCGCCCGGCAGCTTCGCGAGATGACCGCGGGCCGCGTCCGCGTGAAGGATTGCACGCTGTACGAGACGGATACGAGCTTCGCGCGCTACTACGAGTAACCATGCACCTCATTGAGCTTTACAGGTCCGTGCAGGGCGAGTCCTCCTTCGCCGGAGCGCCGTGCATCTTCGTGCGTCTGGCGGGGTGCAACCTGCGCTGCGCGTGGTGCGATTCGGAGTACACCTTCACAGGTGGCAAGCCCTTCACGCAGGATGAGATCGTCGCGCAGATCGAGGCGCTGGCCCCGTGCAGGCTGATCGAGTTCACCGGCGGCGAGCCGATGCTGCAGGCCCGCGAGCTTCTGCCCCTGATGGAGCGGCTGCTGGCCGAGGGCTACGAACTGATGATCGAGACCTCGGGCGAGCGTCCTCTGGCCGACGTCCCGAAGGCTGTGCACAAGATCGTCGACGTGAAGTGCCCCGGTGCGGGAGCCGCCGCGAACAGCTTCCGCATGGAGAACCTCGACGCGCTGACGAAGAACGACGAGGTGAAGTTCGTCCTCTCCGACCGCGCCGATTACGAGTTTGCCCGCGAGTTTATCCGCGAGCACGCGCTCGAACAGAAGGCCGGGCAGATTCTGCTTTCGCCCGCGTTTCAGAAGGCTCCCAGCCCTCTGCGTACTGCGGACAACATGGCGCTCGACCCTCGCAAACTGGTGGACTGGATGCTTGAGGACGGCCTTCCGGCGCGGCTCTCGTTGCAGATCCACAAGTTCATCTGGGAGCCGCAGAAGAAGGGCGTTTAGCGCGTCTCGGCTGTATGTGCGGGCGTGAGCGTCTCGCCTCCCGCATAGGCGGGCAGCTTGAGATTGCGAAGGCTCGCCAGCAGAATGGCAAGGTCCAGCTTCATGTAGTTCAGCCGCACGCGAAGGTCGTAGAGCATCGACTGGCGGTCGTCGAGGTCGGAGATGGTCTGCATGACCTTTTCACCGGGAAGGCTGGTCAGGCGGTTGATCTTCTCCTGTCCCTCTGGCGTCTTCGGCTCGGGGATGCGTCCCATTTCCACCCATTTGCGAATCAGGCGATCCTGCCGCGAGAGGCCGTCCTCATCGTTGGGAGCGATTGCGTCCATGAAGGAGACGACCACCTGCGGGTAGACGTTGTTCGCGTCCGAAGGGTGCGCGAAGACCTTGCTCAGCATGTTGCTCTGCACCATCAGTTCGTGCGATTCGCCGCGGCTTACGCGCAGTCCGGAATAGGAGAAAGCGGTGGCTGCCGCTCCTCCGATAACGCCGAAGGTTGCGGCGGCATAGCTGTGTGATGTGAAGCCGAGCGCGGAGCTGGCCGTTCCCGCTGCACCTCCGACGATCAGGCCCAGCAGGTTCAGCCGGTCCAGCCGGGAGTCGCGGCGCGAGGTCATGTAGTTCTGCATCTCGCGGATCTCGGAGATCTCGGAGTCGACCTGCTCAGCGGAGGCGTCGACCTCGAGCGAGGCGGAGGTGATCTGTAACATTGCCTGTTGCTGAAGGTAGAGCATCTCCCAGCGGTCGGCGGCTTCGGGGTGCTCGGCCAGGTCGCGTAGGTGGTCGTAGAGGGGCTTCAGTCCGATGGCCTGGGCGGTTTGCTCGGCGGCGAGCGGAAGCTCCATGTCGGCGGCGGCGCGGGGAGCGTTCTGCGCTGCGAGAAAGGTGGTCAGGCAAAGCAGCGCGGGCAAGTATAGAAAATAAAGATGTTTACGGCGCAGCCTGGCAAGCATGGCGCCAGTCTATGGCGAGACCGTGAAGACCAAGGTTGGTTTTCTGTTATTTTTTGCCAGCCCGGGCATGCAGCATTCTCAGTCCCACATTTAGCATTCAAGAATGCGTCTCATTCCTGCTCTGCTCCTGTCTGCAATGGCCTCGTGCGCCCTGGCCCAGCCTGCGGTCAAACCGATTGAGGTTAAGGTTGTTGTCGTCAATATGTTCGAGGTGGGGGCCGATACGGGCGACGCCCCCGGCGAGTACCAGTACTGGGTCGAGCGCGAGCACATGGACACGGTACTGCCGTTCCCCGAGGGCTACCACGACCTGCGGATGAACAAGGGCGGCGTGCTGGGAGTGCTGACCGGCGTCGGCACGGCGCGGGCGACGGCGACCATCATGGCTCTGGGACGCGACCCGCGTTTCGACCTGACTCATGCTTATTTTGTCGTCGCGGGAATCGCGGGAATCGACCCGCAGATGGGGTCGCTTGGCTCGGCGGTGTGGTCGGATTATGTCGTCGATGGCGATCTGGCGCATGAGATCGACGCTCGCGAGATTCCGAAGGAGTGGAAGACCGGCTATGTTCCGCTGGGCAAGTCCACGCCCTACGAGCAGCCGCGCGCGGCGCGTTTTGGGGATGACGGCAACGTCTATCGCCTGAACCCCGCGCTGGTGGACTGGGCCTTCGGGATGACGAAGGATATTCGGCTTGAGGACACTCCGGCGATCAAGGAACGTCGCCAGCAGTTCGCTCCGGCGGCGTCGAAGCGGCCTCCGTTCGTGCTGCGGGGAGGCAATCTTTCGGCCTCGACCTTCTGGCACGGCAAGCTGATGAACGAGTGGGCTCGCGAGTGGGTGCGGTACCAGACTGATGGCAAGAGCACGTATGCGGTCTGTGGCATGGAGGACACCGGCACGCTGCAATCGCTGACGTGGCTGGCGCGGGCGGGCAAGGTCGATATCAACCGCGTGCTGGTGCTGCGGACGGCCTCGAACTACGACCAGCAGCGCGAAGGAGCGACCGCCGCGGAGAGCCTTGCCGAAACGAAGATTCGCCAGTACAGCGCGTATATGCCGTCGCTCGATTCGGCCTATCGCGTGGGGCATGTGGTGGTCGATGCTCTGGTCGCCAACTGGGGCCAGACGCGGGAACATCTGCCCGAGGCGAAGTAAACTTTTCCCGGCTAAAAAATGGGTGCCCCATATCTGGCGGTTTTATCGCCAGATGTGGGTTTGCAGGATGTCCGGGTGCCCCACCCTTTCCGACGGAAAGGGTGGGATGAATTCCGCTCGTACCAGCACAAACTCCCGTCTTAAAAACTCCTGGGCACAAACATCTGCATCCCACCCTTTGCGATAAAGCCGCAAAGGATGGGTGCCTTGCAGGATATCTATTAGTCGATCATGCGGCGGACGACACCGCGCACGGTCTCGGTGATGATGCCGTAGGTGATGTTCGCGGCCAGCTCGCTGGTGCGCTCGCGCTTGGTTTCGACCTCGGGACGTGCCATGCGACCGAAGACGGGCAGCGTGTGGTCGTGCGTCACTGCGACCAGAGCGATACCGAAATTGACTCCCTGCCGCGCGGTGGCGGCGGGATAGTACTCGGCGACTCCTCCGTAGACGGCTCCGGCAGCGGCTCCGAAGCCCCAGTGCAGAGCCTTTCCGGCGGTGCTTTTTTTGCGCAGGGCGAGCGCGGGGCCTTTGGAGTTCCGGGGGACCGGCTCCTCATCGCGCGGATGTGGAGGATAGATTCTTTCGACGGCGGACTTGGCTGCGGTAGCGACGATTCCGGCGAGAAGCCCTGCGACGACTCCCTTGGCGATGGATCTGGACCGTGTGCTCACTGTTCACCTCAATAAACTGTTCAGGCTACATAAGATGCGTACTCGGTGGTATCGGAGGCTTTGCTATCCGACGTAGGCCGTGGCGTCGGTCGAGTCCGTGCCTTCTTTGAAGCCGATGGCGCGGAAGGCAAGGGTCAGGACCGCCGAGATCGCAAGGTTCAGCAGAAGCGCAGGGACCGCCGCGTACATCGCATAGGTTCCCCCGAGCCACGCGGGAAGGTGCAGCGGATAGACCGAACTCTTGAGCTGCAACGAGGCGGCCATCCCGGTCCCCGAGGCCATGCCAGCGATCCATCCAAGGATTAGCGCCCAGGGGTGGAACCAGCGTGTGAAGACTCCGAAGACGACCGAAGGCACGAGCTGGCACATCCAGATGCCTCCCAGAAGCTGCATCTGGATAGCATAGGGGGTCGGAAGGTAGAGGATGAAGGCCAGTGCTCCGAACTTGACGACGAGCGAGACGATCTTGGCCATCGCGGACTCTTCCGAGGGCTTCATCTTACGGCTCGTGAGCGCTCCGTAGAGGTTGCGGGTGAAGAGGTTCGAGGCGGCGATGGACATGATGGCCGCCGGGACTAGCGCCCCGATGGCGACGGCGGCGAGGCAGAAGCCGGCGAACCATTCGGGGAAGGACTGAAGGAAGAGCAGCGGGATCGCCGCGCTGGTGTCCTTGGTGTGGATGCCTGCGGCCAGCGCGAGGTAGCCGAGCAGGGCGATCAGTCCCAGAAGGAAGCTGTAGGCCGGAAGCATGGCCGCGTTGCGGCGGACGACGTTGGCGTTGCTCGCTGAAAGCACCGCGGTCGCGGTGTGCGGGTAGAGCATCAGGGCCAGCGCAGAGCCGATGGCCATCGTCGAGTAGCCGAGGTACTGGCTCGGCTTGATGAGGACGCTTCCGGGTGGCGTGTGCGCGGCCAGCGCCTGGCTGGCGAGCGCGAAGACGTGGCCGTAGCCGCCAAGCTGAATGGGAATGAAGATGAGGGCGGCGAGGACCATGATGTAGAGCATCACGTCCTTGACGACGGCGATGACCGCAGGGGCGCGCAGGCCGCTCGAATAGGTGTAGGCCGCGAGGATGATGAAGGCGGCGGCGAGAGGCCACTCCCCGTTGAGGCCCATCGAGGAGATGACGACCCTCATGCCGACCAGTTGCAGCGCGATGTAGGGCATCAGCGCGAGGACGCCGGTGAGAGCGATGGCGAAGGTCAGCCAGCGGTTGCCGTAGCGTCCCTGGACGAAGTCTGCGTAGGTGATGTAGCCGTGGCGATGACAGACGCGCCAGAGGCGGGGGATCACCACCATCATGTACGGGTAGGCGATGACCGCGTAGGGGACGGCGAAGAAGCCCATCGCTCCGGCTCCGTAGAGCGCGGCGGGGACGGCGATGACGGTGTAGGCGGTGTAAAGGTCGCCACCGATCAGGAACCAGGTGATCCAGGTTCCGAAGCTGCGACCGGCCAGGCCCCACTCCTCAAGCGAGTCGATTCCTTCCGACGGCCTGCGCCACCGTGCCGCCCAGAAGCCTGCCAGTGTGACCAGGAGGAAGAAGAGGCAGAAGACGACGAGCGCGGTTACGTGCAATCGGTGAGGCTCCCAGGCGAAGTTTCGGAATAAGAAGCATGTTAGCGCATCGGGGCGCGAGGTTGCGCGCGAGGCTTAGGGCGGGGAGAGTTCCTCCCACCCTTCGCGATGAAGCGGCGAAGGGTAGGTATCGGTCTTCTGGGGCGGTAGGAAGAGAAGCAGATTCCTCCGCTGCGCTGCGGAATGACAAGGCTGGGGGAATCTGCCGCCGCGACCGGCTTAGAGGCCGTGGTTGGTTGCTTCGTTCCACTCGTAGGCGACGACGCCGAGATCGCCGAGGGTCTTGAGGACGTTCTCCACGTTGCGGCGAACCTCGGGACGGGCGCTGACGGGGATCTCATGAGCCTCTTCGACGGCGACCACGCGGCCGTAGGGCCAAGCGTTCTCGGGGACCGCGTTGAGGGCGGTCGGCAGGTCGCTGAGGCGGACGTCGAGGGTACGGCGGCGACCGTTGACGGGACGAAGCATTCCGCCCTGGCCGATGGCGCTGGTGTTGGCGTCGGCGATCAGGACGTGGAGCGTGACCATGCCCCCCTGCACAGTGAGGTACGGGTTCTCCCAGGAGTCGAGGTCGTGGATGGCCATGTAGCGCGTCTTCGAGGGCGGCGGGATCAGGTCCATCTGCTGACGGGCGGTCTCGAGGGACTGGCGCTGCTGCTCGGTGAGCGTGGTCGCGGAGGCTCCGTGAGCGGGAGCACCGGTGCACCCAGCAAGAAGAAGGGGAAGGGCGAGGACGCTGGCGAGGGCGATCGGGAGAGTGGATCGGCCAGAGGGTGTTTGCATATCGGTTATCAGGATACCAAGAGTTTTATTGCGAATGGATGATTTCCGGGGAGAAGTTGCTCTTCCCGGTTCCTTTTAGGAGAAGGGATGGGGATATTGGCGGTGAGGATGTGGGTTTGCAGGATTGCCGGGTGCCCCACCCTTTCCGACGGAAAGGGTGGGATGAGTTCCGCTTGTACCAGTACAAACTCCCGTCTTAAAAACTCCCGGGTACAGACATCTGCATCCCACCCTTTGCGATAAAGCCGCAAAGGATGGGGCACCCGGTCCTCTGTGGCGGTCAGGCGAAAAGCGGATTCCTCCTCTGCGCTGCGGAAGGACAAGGTTTGAAGGGAGTGGTGGTTGGAGGAAGTTGTGGGGCGCGGGGCGATACAATCAACACATGATCAAGGGAATGACACTGGTACGCGAGGTGGCCTCCGCCGACGCGCTGGACAAGCTGAGCCGCCTGCTGCTCTCGCTGGGCTTTGAAGAAGGAAAAGGCTGGAAGGACGAGGCCTCTCAGGGGACGGCCCTGCTGGCTCCGCTGGGAAACCTGGAGCTGGTGACGGGCGACAGACCCGCGACGCCCGCACTTTTGATCGAGGTGATGGGGCTCGATGCCATCCACGCCGCCGTCGAGAAGTGGCTGCTGGCCAACTACAAGAGCGAAGAGGTTCCGTCGCTGCTGGCGGCGCCCGAGCTGACGAGCTGGAACAGTCGTCTGTTCAGCGTCAAGCTGCCCGCTGCGGGCGGCGAAGGGCTGGAGCTGGGCTTCTGGCAGTCGGAGAATCCGCTGCACGGTAAGCCGGTGGCGATTGAGGGCGATCTTTCGGCCGTGGGGATGAAGGTCGCGATTGTGACCGCCCGGTGGAATGCCGTGATTACCGACCGGCTGCTGCAGGGCTCGCTGGATGCGCTGGTGCGCAGCGGGGCGTCGCGTGCCGATATCGAGATTGTGCGGGTTCCGGGTGCGTGGGAGGTTCCCTCGGCGGCGCGGACGCTGGCCGAGACGAAGAAGTTCGACGCGATTGTGACGCTGGCCTGCCTGATTCGCGGCGAGACGGCGCACTATGAGGCGATCTACAACGAGGTCGCCCGCGGCATCGGCCAGTCGCAGCAGGACACGAATATTCCCCATGCTTTTGGCGTGCTGACCTGCGAGACGCTGGAGCAGGCGCTGGACCGCGCAGGCATCAAGGCGGGCAACAAGGGATTTGAGGCGGCGATTGCCGCGATCGAGATGGTTTCGATCCAGGGGAAGATTCGCGCGGAAGGCGGGAAGTAATGGGAACTCGAAGGAAGTCGCGCGAGCTGGCGATGCAGATGTTGTTTCAGGGCGATCTGGGAAAGCAGACGCCGGAGCAGGTGACGAAGGTCTTCTGGGATACGCGCGACGATGTCGATGACGATACGCGGGCGTTTGCCGAGGACATCTACCGCGTGGCGACGGCGAAGCAGCCGGAGATCGACAAGATGATCGAGGCCCATGCGCAGAACTGGCGTCTGGAGCGCATGGCGGTGGTCGACCGCAACCTGATTCGGGCGGCAGTGGCTGAGATGATGGGGTATCCGAAGACCCCGGCGGCGATCATCATCAACGAGTCGCTGGAGGTGGCGCGGAGGTATGCCGCTCCGGAGTCGATCCAGTTCCTGAACGGTGTGCTGGATGCGATTGCGCGGGATCTGCTGAAGCAGCGGCTGGGGTAGTTCCTCAGGGAGTGACTCTTCTCAGGAGGACCCCTCTACGGGGCGACAAGATCAAACAGAATGGAAATAGAAAGGCCCTCTCGGTGGAGAGGGCCTTTTCTGTTGCTGCGTGAAGCGGACTCTTACGAGGTCGCCTTGCGCGGGAACTGAACCAGAAGGTTCGGGGTGACGTAGGTGGTCGGAGCGTCCTGAAGGGTGGTCGGATCGTACTTCGGGAGCTTCGGATTGATGGGCGCCTGGGTCTCGGTCAGGCTCTTGGTGTCCACGAGATGGATCTGGTTATCCCCCGAGGTCCCAATGTAAGCCGTGGTTCCATCGATGCTGATGACTCCCGCGACCGGGGCGGTGGCTCCGTCGAGCGTCACCTGGGTGACGGTTCCGGTGGCCGGGGTGTAGACCGGGAGCGTGCCCGAACCGGTGTAGGTGACGAAGGCCACGCTGGAGTTCGGAGTGGGCAGGACGCCGGTGATGGTGTCAGCCGTGACTCCGAGCGAAGGCGTATTGACCGCCGTGCGGAACTTGGTGAAATAATCCGCTGCCGGGGCTGTGGGGCAGGAGCCCTTCGCGGTCGTCGGGTTCTCCTGGTCGTCGGCTGCGGGAGCGGGAGGCAGAGTCTCCTTGAAGGTGATGTCGGCGATCTGGTTGCTGGTGGCGGAGGCCCCGATGATGTGGAGGCCGTCGTTCGTGGCGGCAACGCGGTCCGTCGGGGCGCTTACAGAGTCGGCCAGCGGGAAGAAGAGATTGTTGACGACAGTCTCGCTGGCTCCGGAACCGGAGGTAGACGTGCTGGAGCAGTAGCTGCGGCCGGTTGTCTGGGAGCCTGCCAGGTAAGCTCCCACCGTCGGGACGGTGATGGCGACGTCGGAGGCGACGTTGCCGTTGAGCGAAACCTGTGTCCATCCGTTGAAGGTCGAGTGAACGAGAAGCTGGTCGTTCGGGGTGACCGGGATGTTGTTCGGGTCGCTGGGGTCAGCCGTGCCCGGAGTTCCCATCGTGATGTAGGCGGTCTGGCTGTCCTGGGTGAACTCCGCGTGCGTGGCCGCGCCTCCGTAGGTGGAGAGGATGCCCGTGGTCGCGGTGGTGCTGGAAGAGTAGAGATAGATGAGCTTCTTGCGCGGGTCGGAGATGATCAGGTTCGCACCGTCGGGCGAGACGGCGAGAACCTGTCCGGCAACGGAGGGGTCCTCACGAAGCAAGCTGTTGCTCGTCGCGCTGAAGACCATCAGCTCGGTGGGGGTTCCCATGTAGATGGAGGCTCCATCGTTGGAGATCACCATTGAGTTGGGAGCGAAGGGAAGCCGCACGGGGGCTCCGACGGTCTGATTGGTGAAGTCGATGGGGTAGATGTAGCGCGACTGCGTGCTGGCGGCCCAGAGGAGCGTGCTGTTGACTCCGGGCGTCGTCACCGAAACCGCATTCGAGACGACGGGCTTGCCGTTGCCGAAGCGTCCGATCGTGTTCTGGGGCGAGATGTTGCAGGCGGGCGGCTGGCAGATCGCCGTAATGGAGGCCGCGCCGGGGAAAGGAGGAGTGATGCTTCCGGAGGAGGAGACCGGGATGGTGATCGGCGTCGTCGAGACGAAGGTGAGGTTGAGGCCGGTCATGGGAACGTTGTTCTTATCCGTAGCGGTCACGGAGAGCGGCTGCGTGGTGTTCTGCGGCACAGTGACGCTGGTGACTCCGGCACTGGTGCCGGGCACGGTCAGGCTGATATTGACGGGCGGGCAGGTGGAGAAGAAGCCCGCGCTCGAACCGGCCTGCGTAAGGTCGGCGGTGATGATGGTGGAGCCGGGCTGCTGCGCGGTGGCGACACCGTTCTCGTCGATGGTGGCGATGTTGCTGGTCGTGGCACCGCTGGACTGTGCGGCGAAGTTCAGGTGGCCGACCTGGCAAGTGATGTTATTGTGTTTGGCGTCGTAAGCGCGACCGACGAGCTGGCGGGTATCGCCCTGCGAGATGCAGGAAGTTCCGTCGTAGGGAGACGCTGTGACGGTGGCCTGCTTCGAAAGAGCGCAGCAGTTGGATGACTGGTCTTTATCTTCTACATCACTGTCGGTGGCGGCGCAGGCTGTCGTTGGACTGCCGAGCACGACACTGGTGACCTTGGGGTGAATGAAGACCGGCAAAGGGTTGCTGGTGGCTCCGCCGCCGCTGGCGACGACGTAGATGAGCCCGGTCTTGCCGGTGACATTGCAGGTGGTGAAGTCGGCGATGCCGCCGCCGGTGTTGCGGTTCCAGTTGCCGCCGCAGATGCGGCCTGCGTTCGCGCCCGAGGGGACGACGTCGGCGATCTGGAGGAGGTCGTTGCTCTGGTGGCCTGCGGAGTCAAAGACGCCGTAGGTATAGGAGCTGAGAGAGACCGCCGTACCCTTGCAGTCCGTGGCCTGCGGCGTGGCGACCTGCCCGATCTGTCCCTCGTTGAGGGAGATTCCGTAGATTCTGGGCGTCAACGTAATGTTGGCGACCTGTCCCACGATGGGGCCGTTGTCGCCGCCGTTGCAGTAGACAACCGCGGTTCCCTTCTTGCCGCAACCGGAGATCGAGATACCGAAAGGAATCGTAAAAAGAAAAAGAAACGCTAGAGTAACAAACCGACGCATTGAACCTCCCCGTTCAACCGGAACACGAGCTGAACGGTTTCACCGCAGACGCTGGAATTCCCGAGGCTTCAGTGTAAAACTCGGGAGAGATACCTTGCAAGAAAGACTCGAGTTGAATTCTTCATTGGCTACTTAAAGCCGTGCTACATTGAGTCACAGTTGATAAACGCTTCAATATGATTTCGGTCTGTGGGCGATATTCATCAAACACAATGCTGGTGATTTGACTTCACCCCTAGCCGTAATGGAGGTAGCATGAAAAGCGTTCTATCTTTTGCGAGGAATATGAAGAATATCACGAGGCTTTCTTTCTTTCTGGGAAGTATTGTCGGATATTCGTTTCAAACCCCTCTATATGCACAAACCATTGTGCATACAGTTGCAGGTCGTGGCCCTTCTGTTATGAATGGAGTTCCCGCCACACAAACGTCACTTCGTGCCTACGCGTTTGGCATCTCACCGACCAACGCCAATATTTATATTGGTGATGCTGGGAATGGGTTAAGGGTTGTTGATTCGTCTGGGATTATCAATTTAGTAGCACCTTATCATCTAAACACGCAAATTGGGCTTAACTTCTACTGCGTCCCTTTAGAAGGTGTACAAGTTTCTACAACCTGCGTGGGAGACATCCGGTCGATGACTCTTGATCCAGCGGGGAATATGTATGTGTATTTTTTTCAAGGTGGTAAGGTGTTTAAAATTACTCCCGATGGAATTATTACAACATTTGCAGGAGTAGATAATGTTTTTACCTCCGCTCCTTCTTCAGGCGACGGAGGTCCAGCTTCCGCTGCCACCGTTGGAGATGTTTTAGGATTGGGATCTGATTTATCCGGAAATGTTTATATCGTGACTTCGAATGGAAGTGGTACCAGCATTCGAGTTGTGGATACTTCTGGAATAATTAATACTTTTTATGTGCCACCGCAAGATTCCGTTGTTACAGGCAATGTCGCGGCTGATTCGTCTGGAAACCGTTACATAATGCTTTCGAACGCTGCTGGTGCCGACCAAGTATTGAGAATAACCCCTCAAGGAGTTAGTTCGGTTGTGGCGGGTACCCAAACTGCAGGAGCGGGTAATACGGGCGATGGAGGGCTTGCCACAAGTGCTACATTTGGGAGAATAAGATCAATCGCTGCTAGCGCTGCGGGCGATGTTTATATCACAGATGATATTTATGGTGTAATCCGTAGAGTATCATCGTCTTCTGGGATTATTCAACGAGTTGTAGGTAGTGGTCTAATTCCTACTACTCCCAATAACTATGGCGGAGATAATACAGCTCCCTTGTCCACCAATCTATCTAGTCCTCATGATATCCATCTCGATTCAAATGGTTCCCTATATATCAATGACATTGGGAATAGTGCGATTCGAAAGTTGCAGTAGCCGAACAGAATAGGGGATGAATTCATCCCCTATTTTTTTGGGGGGGGGGGAGCCATCTGGGTCTCAAACCAGTTAAGAGCGCGCTCGAGAACATCGCGGCGATGATCGGGGGCGCGGAAGGCGTGGCCTTCGTTCGGGTAGATGACCAGCTGCGTTTTGACTCCCTGGGCGCGGAGGGCGTGCCAGAACTCGAAGCTCTGCGGGGCGGGGCATTCGCCGTCACGGTCGCCCACGACGACCAGCGTGGGGGTCTTCACTTTCTTGATGAATTCGATGGCCGAGCTTTTGGCGTAGACCTCGGGATCGTCATAGACGCTGGCCCCGAAGTAGGGAGTCATCCACTGGTCGATGGAGTTTTCGCCATAGTAGCTCTTCCAGTTGGAGATTCCGGCCCCGGCAACGGCAGCGTGGAAGCGCGTGGTCTGGGTGACGGTGAACATGGTCATGAAGCCGCCATAGCTCCAGCCGGTGATGCCTTCGCGGTTCTTGTCGATGGGGAGGCGGGCTTCGAGGGAGTCGATGCCGGCGAGGACGTCGCGAAGGTCGCCGTAGCCGAAGTCCTTGACGTTGGCCTGGGTGAACTTTGCGCCCTGTCCATAGCTTCCGCGCGGGTTGGGCATGAAGACGAAGTAGCCGAGGGCGGAGAAGGGAACGCCTCCATAGCCGACGCCGGGCCAACGGGGTGAGACGGCGGAGGCCGGGCCTCCGTGGACGCTGACGACGAGCGGGTATTTCTTCGCAGGATCGTAGTTGGCCGGGTAAAGCAGCCAGCCCTGCACGTGGAAGCCCTCGTTGGTCCACTGGACGTTCTCGGTCTTGCCCCAGAGGGGCTTGATGGAGTCGTTGAGGTGCGAGATCTGCCTGAGGTTGGAGAGCGAGCCCGCCCAGACCTCGGGGGCGTGGTCGAAGGAGCTGCGGATGATGGCGATCTTGTGATTGTCGGAGAGCGAGACGCTCATGATCGAGGTTCCGGAGCCGATGGACTCGTCGAGGGTGAGGTCGCCCTGCGCGATGTCCGCGCCGGTGTTCACGTTGAGCGCGGTGAGGTGGCTGGAGCCGCCTACATGCTCGCTGATGCCGAGGGTCTCAGGCCCGACCCAGCGGAGGAAGGCGACGGAGGCGGCGCGGTTGGGGGTGATGTCCTTCGGCTCGCCGCCGGTGGAAGGGATGAGGTAGATGTCGCCACCGGTGGAGCCCTGGTCGCTCATCAGGCCGCCGATGAAGGCGATCTGCCTGCCGTCGGGGGAAAAGCGCGGGAGGGCGATCTGGAGGTTATGCAGGGAGCCGGAGACCGTGGTGGTGTCGAGGATCGCGTGAAGCTCGGAGTTGACCCGGTCCTTAGTGTCGTTACCGGATTTCGTGATGGAGCGCTGCAGGTCGGCGGTGTAGAGCTTCGCGACCCACCAGTTGTTTTCGCCAGGAGGATTGGCGGCGACAAACGCGATCTGGTGCGAGGAGGGAGCCCAGGAGAACTCGTAGACGTGCAGGTTCTGGGGCGTCAGCCAGTTTCCCGCGCCTGTGGCGAGATCGACTCCATAGACGCGCTGGACCTCGACGCCGTCCTCTCCGTAGACGCCGTTCCACGGCTTCATGGCCGCAAGGGCTCCGGCGGAGCGGGTGGCGTTTTCGACGAAGAGGAAAGCGATCTGCCTGCCGTCGGGGGACCAGGCGAGGTCGTCAATGGTGCCGGTGACGTGGGTGAGCTGGCGGGACTGGCCGCTCTTTTTAGACCAGAGGAAGATCTGCGCCTGGCCATTGTGCTCCGGGGTGCAGGTGGAGGCGTAGGCGAGGGTTTCGCCGTCGGGGGACCAGGAGGGGGCGTCGCTGCCGCAGTCGGCTGCGTCGGAGGTGGGGCGGAGGGAGATGTCCTTGGAAGGATTGGAGATCTCGGTGAGGTGAAGCTCGTAGTCTTTGGAGCCGCGGACCGACCAGGCGACGGTCTTGCCGTCGGGAGAGATGTCGGAGAAGGAGGGAGTGCGAGTTTTGCCCAGGGTGTCGAGGATGTTGCCGATGCGGGGATCGGAGTGCGTGGCGGGAGACTGTGCAGGGGCGAGAAGCGGAAGCAGGGTGAGGGCGGCTGCAAGGCAGATGCGTGCGGGCGTCATGGCGATAAGGCTAGCATTGGGAGGGTAGTTCCCGGCATTCGTAGTTCTTCTCCAGCAGAAATACGGACCTCATGCGAGGAGTGGAGGAACCTGTGGATTTCAGGTGTAAAAAGTATTGACCACAAAGGAACGGGTTGCTATTCTTTTATGGTTCCGTGAGTGTCTGGAACGCGCCGACGGGAACGAAGGCGCGGAGGGCGGAGAAAAGCCCAGCAGATTTAACGATTTCCTGCCCTGTTATGGGGCGGAAAGTGTTAATTTGCGCTATACTGGATACTGAAGAAGAGAACCGCAGGGCAACCTGAATTACTTAGGAAGCGTAAAGCCTGCGGCCCATCGATTACGAGCCTGCGACACCCTCCGCCTTGGATGGGCTATGTGGGCCGGAACAGCGAAACGGAGTTGGGCGTACCTGAGAATCGGGTAAGCAGACCCGGCCACCGTCGACTGTTTTCGTCTGGTTGTAAAGGTTTTTACAGACGCGAAGCAGGATTTCTTCGCTAAGGGATGCAATGTGCATCCTTCTATCTGCGCGTGTGGCGTGGATAGAGTGCGAATGGGGTCTTGTGTGCGCCTGACAAAAGTTTAGGTTTAGTAACACCAAGGAGTCCGAGTGCCTACGTTTCATCAGCTCGTCAAGCAGGGCCGCACGCCCACTCGTTATAAGACCGCCAGCCCCGCTCTGCAGGGCTCGCCTCAGCGCCGTGGCGTCTGCACCCGCGTCTACACCCAGACGCCGAAGAAGCCGAACTCGGCTCTTCGTAAGGTTGCCCGCGTTCGCCTGACCAACGGCATCGAGGTAACGACCTACATCCCGGGTATCGGCCACAACCTGCAGGAGCACTCGATCGTGCTGATCCGCGGCGGCCGTGTGAAGGATCTGCCGGGTGTTCGTTACCACGTGGTTCGCGGAACACTGGATTCGGTCGGCGTTGCCAACCGTAAGCAGAGCCGCTCGAAGTACGGTGCGAAGCGTCCGAAGGCTGCGGCCAAGTAGGTCGCGGCTGTCTGAAGATTTGAAGTTTCACTAACAAGTCCAGGTCTTGAGAGGTTCACGGCCCTGGAGGAAGAAGAGAAGAAGCAATGCCGAGAAAAGGTTATATCGCAAAGCGTGAGGTCGCAGCCGACCCGGTTTACAACTCCACCCTGGTGACGAAGTTCGTCAACTCGATGATGTGGGGCGGAAAGAAGTCGACCGCGCAGAAGATTTTTTACACCTCGATGGAGAACCTCGAGCAGAAGGGCGGAGATGAAGCCCTGAAGCTCTTCAAGAAGGCCGTCGAGAACGTGAAGCCCCTGCTCGAAGTGAAGAGCCGCCGCGTCGGCGGTGCGAACTACCAGGTGCCGATCGAGGTCAACCCCGAGCGCCGCACCTCGCTGGCGATCCGCTGGCTGGTGACCTATGGTCGCGCCCGCGGCGAGAAGGGTATGGTCGAGAAGCTGACCGCCGAACTGCTGGATGCGGCCAATGGCCGTGGCGCCGCGATGAAGAAGAAGGAAGATGTTCATCGCATGGCTGAGGCGAACAAGGCCTTCGCGCACTATCGCTGGTAGTGAATCGCCTGCATAGAAGCAGATTTCAGGACTAACGCAGTTTTACCGCGGGGAAGCCCGCAGATGAGAGATTAATCGTGGCACGCACTACACCTCTGAATCGTTGCCGGAACATCGGGATCATGGCGCACATCGACGCCGGCAAGACGACGACGACCGAGCGCATCCTCTTCTATACGGGCATCACGCACCGTATCGGCGAGGTGCACGAGGGCACTGCAACCATGGATTGGATGGAGCAGGAGCAGGAGCGCGGTATCACCATCACCTCCGCTGCTACCACCTGCACCTGGAAGAACATTCGCATCAATATTATTGATACCCCCGGCCACGTGGACTTCACGGCCGAGGTGGAGCGCTCGCTCCGCGTGCTCGACGGCGCGGTTGCCTGCTTCGATGCGGTTGCCGGTGTGCAGCCCCAGTCGGAGACGGTGTGGCGTCAGGCTACCAAGTACAAGGTTCCCCGTATCTGCTTCATCAACAAGATGGACAAGGCGGGTGCCGATGCTGTTTACGCGACTTCGACGATTGTGGATCGTCTGGGCGCACGCGCTGTGCCGATCAATATTCAGATTGGTGCGGAGGCGAAGTTTGCCGGTGTGGTCGATCTGGTCATCATGAAGGCGATCCTGTGGCATGACGAGACGATGGGCGCGCAGTACTCGGTCGAAGAGATCCCTGCCGACCTTATGGAGAAGGCCGTAGAGGCTCGCCACTTCCTGATCGAAGCGGTTGCCGAGCACGACGATGAGCTGATGGGACTTTATCTCGAGGGGCAGGAGCCGACGGTTGAGCAGCTCAAGGCTGGTATCCGCAAGGCTACGATCGCGATGCAGATCTTCCCGGTTCTCTGCGGATCGTCCTTCAAGAACAAGGGCGTGCAGACGCTGCTCGATGCTGTGGTGGACTATCTGCCCAGCCCGCTGGATATTCCTCCGATCGTGGGTTCGAACCCCGACAACATGGAGGAGAAGATCGTCCGCAAGACCGACGACAACGAGCCTTTTGCCGCTCTCGGCTTCAAGATCATGACCGACCCGTTCGTCGGCCAGCTGATCTTCATCCGTGTCTACTCGGGAACGCTGAAGACCGGCGATTCGGTTCTGAATCCGCGTACCGGAAAGACGGAGCGTATCGGCCGCCTTCTGAAGATGCACGCCAACAAGCGCGAAGAGATCACCGAGATTCTCGCGGGCGATATCTGCGCTGCGGTCGGCCTTAAGAACCTGGTGACCGGCGACACGATCTGCACCGATAAGTCCCCGGTGGTGCTCGAGTCGATTGACTTCCCGGCTCCCGTTATCGAGCTCGCAGTCGAGCCGAAGACGAAGGCCGATCAGGAGAAGATGGGCATGGCTCTGGCCAAGCTCGCGCAGGAAGATCCTACCTTCCGCGTGCACACCGATGCTGACTCGGGTCAGACGATCATCGCCGGAATGGGCGAATTGCACCTCGAGATTATCGTCGACCGCATGATGCGCGAGTACAAGGTCGAGGCCAATGTCGGCAAGCCGCAGGTAGCTTATCGCGAGACCATTCGCGGCAACTCCGAGGCGGAAGGCAAGTACATCCGTCAGACCGGCGGTTCGGGCAACTACGGCCATGCGAAGATCCGTATCAGCCCCAACGAGCCGGGCAAGGGTTACGAGTTCTCGAACGACATCAAGGGCGGCGTGATTCCGAAGGAGTACATCAAGCCGATCGACCAGGGCATTCAGGACGCGATGACTCGCGGCGTGCTTGCCGGCTACGAGATGGTCGATATCAAGGTTTCGCTGTACGACGGAAGCTACCACGACGTCGACTCCAACGAAATGGCGTTCAAGATCGCCGGTTCGATGGCCTTCAAGGAAGCGGCCCGCAAGGCGAAGCCGGTTCTGCTGGAGCCCGTGATGGACGTCGAAGTGACGGTTCCTGAAGAGTTCATGGGAACGATCATCGGCGACCTGAACTCCCGCCGCGGACGGATCGAAGGCATGGAGATGGTTGGCGGAACCCAGGCGATCAAGGCTACTGTGCCGCTTTCGACGATGTTCGGCTACGCGACGCACATGCGTTCTTCGACGCAGGGCCGCGCGAACTACTCGATGCAGTTCAAGCAGTACGAAGAAGCGCCGAAGTCGGTTTCGGAAGAGATTATTGCCAAGGTTCAGGGCAAGAACGACTAACCGGGGTTCGGGCTGCGGATGCAGCCCGGCTCTGAAGATCAGGATTCAGGTTTGAAACCGGCACAGCCGGAGAAAAAGGATGG
>JAAVVA010000004.1 GCA_018449715.1 Acidobacteriaceae bacterium dw_441
CTTAGGTCAGCGAGTCCCGGATTACTCGTCCTGAGAAACAACCTAAAAATGATCCAGGTAGGCCGCAGGAATGGATCGTGATTTGGCTCCCTGCGCTTGCCGATGGGTCCGTCAGGAAGACCTCTGTGACGGCGATAACGCGACGCCTGCTTCGGTGGTGAGCACCCGGAAGACGAACGTCTCCTGAAGATACAGTTGCACCGCAGAATCGGTGTGGCTGAGATAACCGATCGAAACATCCTGTCCGATGTTGAGCTCGAAGTCCCCACCCCGGGTCGTCAGAACGAACGCGCCTTCAATCGCAGGCGCCCAGATCAGGTTGCCGTCCACGATGCGCTTCACGTGCTCAAGCACGGGATATCCATGATCGCGGGTTTCAGCGAGCGCCGTATATTCGTCGGCTCCCAGCACAACCGAGTAGGGTCCATTGACGCCCACCAGCCGCAACTGGCTCAGCGCATGGGCAACCGCATCCGGATAATCCCGCACATCCGCAGGCAGAGCCTCGATGGGGTTGCTGGTGCTTTCCCGAATGCCCTGGATGCCTGCGTCGTGGTACCCGTTGAAGATCGCCCGATCCTCGGCGAAAGCGAGTTTCTTCGCAGCATCCTTCGCAGGCTGCCAGTCGGAATCATCGGAACCGCGCTCCACATCGTCGATAGTCTGACGCGATAGCTCAAACGGAACCCGCAGCTCTACCAGCGGTTTCACCTCGCGTTGTCTTGCGAGGATGCCCTCCGCAGGAGCGGCGATCGACTTAAGATGTCCGGTCCCAACCCCAGGCAAAGCGATTCCTTCCGGCGACGGAACGTCCACGATACGTCGTCCGGCCAGATACCGCTTCAGCGTTCTGGTCGTCTCTTCCTCAATCTGTGCCCATGCAGCGTCAGAGATGGGCGCAAGCTCCCGATGGAGGTTATTCATTGTTCTCTCCCTTGAGTGATCCTATTTTGAGTGATGTGTCGTATACGGCAACTGACTTCGTTGCAGGCGCGGATAAAATCGGCTGGTCGGATGGTGCCTCCGCGCTCTCCGCGGCGTTTGGTGCATCAGGAGTGACGTTGTCGAGAAACGTCCCCGTAGGCACGAAGAACAGACAGCCCGTCACGGGGTGGCTGAAGTCGAGCAGTCGGTCGTAGTTTCCAGGCGGATTGCCGACGAACATGTTCTCCAGCATCGTCTCGGTGATTTGCGGCGTACGGCTGTAGCCGATAAAGTACGTTCCGAACTCGCCGTGCCCCGGACGCCCGAAAGGCATGTTGTCCCGCAGGATCTGTTGTTGGCGTCCGTTCTTCTCGATGTTCGTGAGCGCGTTGTGTGCGTAGGCGGGCTTGTCCGCGTCACTTAGTTCCACGTCCGAGAGCTTACGACGGCCGATAATCCGTTCCTGCATCTCGACCGGAAGCGCGTTCCATGCCTTCAAGTCGTGAAGATACTTCTGCACGATGACATAGCTGCCGCCTGCAAAGGACGAGTCCTCGCCGCCAACGATTGCCGCTTCGCGCGCCGCGTCTCCCCGCGGATTCTCCGTGCCGTCGACAAAACCCATCACATCGCGATCATCAAAGTAGCGGAAGCCGTGTACCTCGTCGGCCACGGAAACCACATCGCCGATGCTCTCCATGATCTGCGTGGCCAGTTCGAAGCACAGGTCCATGCGCTTGGCTCGAATGTGGAAGAGAATATCTCCCGGAGTAGAGACGGCATGCCGTCCCCCGGAACGAATCTCCCGGAAAGGGTGAAGCTCGGCAGGCCGAGGCGCTCCGAAGAGCTTGTCCCATGCATCTGATCCGAATCCGGCAACGCAGGTGAGACCGGCCTCTACGTCACGAAACTCCACCGCGCGAACCAGCCCGGAGAGATCCGCACAAAATTCCCGTAGACGCGCATAAGCTTCCTCGTCCTGGCGGATGCACAGCACCAGAAAGATCGCCGACCGTGTAAGCGGACCGACCACATTCTGCGGAAGGACGACCTCGTTAAGCTCGCTGGGAATATCCATTTTCTTCCATTTCGATCTGTGTTGGCTTTCACCCGAGTATCGCATTTTTGCAAGGACCCTTGCTCGAATGGAATGTTCGGACAAGTCTTTTAAGTCGCTAGGCGAACTTCACGAATTTAAGTGACGCTGAGTTCATGCAATAACGCAGGCCTGTCGGCTTTGGTCCATCAGCGAAGACATGCCCAAGATGAGCATCGCAGCGTCTGCACGAAACCGCAGTGCGCTCCATCCCCAGGGACATATCAATACTTTCACGAACATTCTCCTTGGCAATCGGCTGCCAGAAGCTGGGCCATCCTGTACCCGATTCAAACTTTGTATCTGAGTTGAAGAGAGCCGTATCGCAGCAGATGCAGCGATACAATCCTTTGTCGTGAAGATTCCAATACTGGCCAGAGTAAGGTCGTTCGGTGCCAGCCCGCCGTGTGATCTCGTATGCGTCGGACGAAAGCTGCTGCTTCCATTCGGAATCGGACTTAACAATCGCTGGCAGACTGACCGTCTCTTCCCGCTGCCCCGAGTTGGAAAACTCAACGATATTGACCTCTTTAGGACTCCCATTCTTTGCTTCAACAGGTTTTGTTCCGTATCGAAGATTCAAGGCAATCGCGGTTACAGCGCCGCTCCCGATAACAAGGAACGTTCGACGACTGATGCTTCTATCTCGCTTTTGAATCATGATGCCCTCCCGCAGGCCTCATCCAAAGGTGAAGGAAAACGCCTGTACACCCGGCTCCTGAAACTCGATCACAAACGTGTGGTCGGCAATGGACCCCTTCTGTCTCACAAGTTGATAGAGGCGGTGTTCCGTCACGACCCCGTTGCCCTGCGCGTCCGTATCTACTCCATGATTCTCTCCCGGAGCCTGCCCGTCGATGGTCACTCGAAAAGGAACAGGCTTTCCATCAGCCGTGGGGCCAAGCACAAGATGAAGATCGCGGGCGTGGAAGCGAAAGACGATCTTCCCTCCGGCAGACCGAAGCACAGCAACCTGCTGGTGATCCAGCCATTTGCCCGCAAGCCCCCACTCATTCAATCGAAGATGATTCGGCTCAGTGTAAAGCTGCTCTGCATCGCGCTTGATGCCGCCCGGCGATACGAAGTGTTCAGCACGCGCATAGCCGATGTAGGTTTCAGGCGAGCGAACGTCGTTCATGTCCGCGGCGGCTTGAACGCCCTGGCCATGAACACTAACCGTACTGGCTGACATCGGCTTTGCGTTCGCCTCTTTCAGCAGTCCTTGTATCCATTGCTCGGACTGGTCATACTCGCCCTCACCGAAGTGCTCGTAGCGAACCTTTCCCTTGGCATCGATGAAGTAGTGGGCGGGCCAGTATTGATTGTGGAATGCGTTCCAGATCGCATAATTGTTGTCGAGCGCAACGGGATACGTGATGCCAAACTTATTCACTGCCTTCTGGACATTCGGCATCTGCTTCTCAATATCGAACTCAGGCGTATGCACACCAATCACGACGAGTCCGCTGTCCTTATATTTGTCCGCCCACGCGCGAACATACGGAATAGCGCGAATACAGTTGATGCAGGAATAGTCCCAGAAGTCGACGAGAACGACCTTTCCCTTCAGCTGCTTTGCCGTCAATGGCGCGGAGTTGATCCACCCCGTCGCTCCAGTTAAGCCGAACAACGGGGAGCTTCCAACGATGCTTGGTGGTTCCTGTCCTTGCACCAGAGAAGAGTTGGCAGCCGTAAGGCTCAGGACAGCCACAATCGCAGCCGCTATTGATAGTCTCTTTTTTCTCCATCGGGAAACGGTAAGCATCTGGTTTTAATCTCCTTCGTCCGACACTATAGAGAGTGAGGTGCCACTGTGGCAGACGAGACCCGTACAGTAGACGCTCTTGAAGACGAAAGAGTCACAGAACTTCTTGTCGCGCAGAACAAGGCAGAACGGCTCTTTCATGAGGTAGAGGCAAGAGGATTGATTCGTGCCAGCGTAACGGAGAGCCAGATCAACCAGGAGATCTACGATCTGGCAAAGGAGATGTACGGGATTTCGACGTACTGGCACAAACGGATCGTCCGGGCGGGAGCGAATACACTGGTGCCCTATGCCGAGAACCCGCCAGACCTCATGATCGGTGAGGATGACATTCTCTTCCTCGATCTCGGTCCCGTCTTCGAAGAGTATGAAGCTGACTTCGGTCGCACCTTCGTCATCGGATCAGACCCTCTGAAACTCAAGATGCGAGAGGATGTCGCACAGGCATTCTCTGACGGAAAACGCTATTTCAAAGAGAATCCGGATATTACCGCAGACCAGCTTTATGCCTATGCCGTTTCTCTTGCAGAGAAATACGGCTGGGAGTTTGGCGGACCCATCGCCGGACACCTCATTGGTCAGTTTCCCCACGAGCGGATTGCCGAAGACAAAGTAACTCTCTACGTCCATCCGAAAAGCACTCTACGGATGCGATCAACAGACGATAACGGACAGTTGCGCCACTGGATTTTGGAAATCCACTTCGTGGACCGTGAGCACCAGATTGGCGGCTTCTTCGAGGAACTACTGACCGTTGGCTAATCATCCTGATAGAGATCAATCCTCGCCTGAACGGCGCGCTATCTTCGCGTAAGCCGAACAGGCGAGAGTATTCATTGCAAAGTTGAGACATGCAAAGCATTCGCTCGCAGGCCTTCATTGGCGTCCGGTGGCGACGGCTGCACTAACCCTCGAACTCTGGGACAACTTGCGGTGCATCAGGAAGCCGGCGATGAGAAAGTAGACTCCGCCGAAGATCGCGTAGCCTCCGAGGTCTTTGATGTGTGTCTTGTCGTGGAGCCCGCCCAGAATGAAGGCCACGCCTGCCGCCGCGGACTGTAGGCCGCTCAGGATCATTGCCCACTGCCCGCCCAGTTGTTTTCTGCGAACGATGCCAACGGCAAGTTGCGCAAGTCCGGCAGCGAAGGCCCAGGCGCCGAAGGTGACCACTGCCTGCTGAGGAGCCTTGAAGGCCGTGAGGGCTATTCCGATCGCCGCGAGAGATCCCAGCACCACATTGACGTACTGCGCAGTGGGTGGGCCGGAACGAGTGGAGGACCTCAGGTCGTACACGGTGCAGGCGACATCCCAGAGCGGGTAGAGGATCAGGAGACCGGCGGCCAATGCAGGATTGCTGGCTGCGGTTGCGATGACGATACCGGCCCAGAGCAGCTGGACGACAGTGCGAGTGAAGTAGAGGTTGCGTAACGAATGCGCTAGTGACTGTTCGATGGGTATGGTGTTGGACATATAATCCTCTTGGCTATCTTCTAGTTGGTAGGTTGATGAGCGAACGAAAGCCCCGCTTGCTTTGCTGGCTAGGACTTACGCATGGAGATTCGTTGTAATGCACTGGTGGTAACGGCCTGGAATATATCGCTGCTTCCAAGAGCCCGAGCGGACAGCATGGCGCCGTGGACAGTCGCCATGAACATTTGCGCCTCATCCTCAGGGGTCCCCTGGAGTTTCAACGTCCGCTTCCGGATTCCTTCCTCAAGCGTCTCCCGAATCCATCCACTCAAGGCCAGAAAGTGTTGCTGGACCTCGAAGCGAACCTCCTCGGGAAGACTGGGCAGTTCGGCTGCCAGCAACGCCGCGATGCAGAACGGCTGGCTCTTATCTCGAATGCAATCCTCCCAATACTGGATATAGGCACGAAGCCGTGCCAGGGGGTCATCAATCTTTTGCGTCAGGAACTGCGTCCCCTGTGCCAACCCCTCGCGATGAGCTTTCAGGACGGCGACCACCAGGTTCGCCTTCGTGGGAAAGTGATGATGAATACTGGCCTTCCGGATCTGGACTGCTTCAGCGATATCGGCATAGCTGAATGCCGAGTAGCCGAGATCGGAGATCAGGGTCTTGGCGGTTTGAAGGATGCGATCTGCTGTTTCTCCCTGCATGCTTATAAGACTACCTACTAGTAGGACGCGATACAAAGAATTTTTGATCCCGTGGACGTCTCCTCGGCAAAATCCTCGCCCGCGCACTTCTCGCCATTCCAGGATCACCTGCAAAGGCAGACTTACAGACCCAATCCGCACGATGAAGTGTGTGCGGATTGGACCCGTAAGTTATGCATTTTCATCAAGCATTCTGCTCGAAGTTCGTTGACCGAGTCACTGCTTCCCACGCCGCGAACTCCGACCGCAGTGCATCAAGTTCCTTGTGTACATACTCGAACGCATCGGGGCCAAGCAGAAGATGGAGAGGCGGCTCCGTGGCCGTCAGGAATTCAGCGACCGCTTTTCCGGCCCTCGCCGGGTCCCCTGGCTGTTGTCCGCTTCTCGCCTTACGTGCTTCCCGGATGGGGTTGAAGACAGCGTCGTAATCGGAGATGCTGCGTTCTGAACGAACCAGCGAGCGACCCGCCCAGTCTGTGCGAAACATACCAGGCTCAACAGCCGTAACGAAGATGCCAAACGATCGCACCTCCTTGGCCAGAGACGACGAGATCCCTTCAAGTGCGAATTTGCTTCCGTGGTAGTAAGAGAGTCCCGGCATCGTCATCAGCCCTCCCATGGAAGTGACGTTCAGGATGCGCCCCTCTCGCCGGGCACGCATATAAGGCAAGACCGCTTTCATCATGGCGACCGCGCCAAAGACGTTCACCTCGAACTGATGGCGCAACTCATTCATGGAGCTTTCTTCCAGAGTGCCTTCGTGGCCATACCCGGCATTATTGATGAGCGCATAAACCGGCCCGACATTCTGCTCAATCTCTTCGACCACCGATGCCAGCCGCTCGGGAGCTTCGGTCACATCGAGTATTCGTGCAAATGCGGCTCCTGGCTTCAGTTGCTCAAACTCCAGCGCCGCTTCCGCTTTCCGAACCGTGCCTACGACTCTGAAGCCATCCTCCAGCAGAGCCTGAGCAAACGCCCGACCGAGTCCGCTGCTGACACCCGTAATGATGACGACCTTATGATTCATCGCTTCCTCCTGGGAAACGATACCTTTGGTATCGTTTCGATAGAATATGATACTTGCGGTATCGTTAAAGATGCATTTTGTGTGCGGAGCGATGACGGTATGGGAACAATAGGGCGACCGCGTAGCAAATCAGCGCATGAGGCAATCCTTAAATCTGCTCTGCGCCTGGTAGCAAAGCGTGGCTTTCGCGCGGTGAGCATGAATGAGATTGCAGCCGACGCCGGCGTTGGAAAGATGACGATTTACCGACACTGGCCGAACAAGGCAGCGGTTGTGATGGATTCGCTGCTGGAGTTGATCGGCAACGAAACAGCCTTCCCCGAGGCCGGCAACGCACTTGAAAGCCTCCGGCGGCAGCTCCATCTGCAAGCTGCGTTTTTCCGCAGTTCCCGCGGCAATCTTATTCGTTCTCTGGTGTCTGAGGCCCAGTCCGACCCGGAGCTTGCGACAGCTTTCCGCGACCGCTGGCTCTACCCGCGACGCGATGATGTTCGCCAAAACATCAAGGCCGCAATTTTGGAAGGCTCGTTACGGGATGACTTCAACATCGACACCGCCATCGATCAGCTCTACGGATCGCTGTACTACCGGCTGCTGCTCGGTTCAGGAGTGCTCAACGAACAGTTCATCGAGGATACCTATCAACAATTTTTGACTGGGCATCAAGCACGGCTGGCTGTTCGGAAAACGCCTAAAAGCGCCTGAAACGACAGCCTGAGAGTACGCAAACTGCGAAAGAATGCGCTAAAGTTAATCCGTGAGACCGAGAACCAATCTACGCCGAATCTTTGCGCTTCTTCTGGCGTGCCTCTGGATCACGAGCACATCTTTTGCCGAGCATCTCTCCTCGGAGTTTCCGCTATGTCAGCCGGAACACTCTCCCTGCTGCCCGCTCCCTGTAAACTCTGCGGCTGAATCCTGTCCGGCGTGCCAGGTCTCCGTCACAGTCGCAGAAAAAAAAGAGAGCAGATCCGAGGAAGTCGGTTTCACATCACGCCCCGAGCGTGTTCACGATTCCCGGCCGCATCCTCCGATCCGAGCGGCTCTTCGCGAACTGACTCAGGGTTTGCGTTATTCTCCGACAGTTTTTCAGCTCAAAGACGATCTGCGAATTTAGAGAGATCCCTCTATCTCAGCGCACACGCACGGCCTGTTCTTAGTGATGGTCGTGTTGTCCTTTTCCAGAAACCCAAAAGGAGATTGTTATGAAGATCAGAATCCTGTCGTTGGTACTTGCAGCAGTCATGTTCACATCCCTGTCGGCTTCCGCCGCAACCGTCAGCTCCTGCTGCGGAGAGCCCTCCTGCTGCAGTAGCGATAGCTGCTGCTAATCGCAGGTGTTAAAACGGAAGGCCGCCTCCGGGCGGCCTTTCTCAATGGGGCCGTAAGAATTAACGCGAAAGCGCCTTCCTGCGCGAGCTCTCGCGTGGTATCGTCCAGTCATTCCGGTAGACAAATCTCCGGCGGGCCGCGCCGCACCAAACCTTCAGTACGGAGAAGGATATGGACGCCACCGTTGCGTCTGCGTTCGGCCACCGAACGCAGCATCGCCCCATCAATCGCACCGCCGAACGCATCTTCTACACCGGCATGTCCCTCGTGATGTGCGCCTGCGTCTTCATCGGCTTCTCGCGGACTTACTTCCAGGCGGGCCTGTTCCACGCGCCGCTCCCACTCATTCTTCATATCCACGGCGCGGTCTTCACGCTCTGGATGCTGCTCTTCACCGTTCAGGCCACGCTCATCTCCGCGCACCGCGTCCAATGGCATCGCTCTCTCGGCACAATCGCCTTCTGCCTGCCGCCTGTCATGATCGTGCTCGGCGTGATCGCAGCTCTCTTCGCGTTTCATCTTGGATTCCGAATTGGCCCACTCGATCCCGCCGTCTCTTTAGCCATTCCCCTGATCGGGATCGCCGTCTTCACCATCGTCATCTACGCCTCGTGGCGAGCCCGTCGCCAGCCGGATGCGCACAAGCGGCTCATCCTGATTGCCACAATGGGCCTCGTCGCAGCCGCGTTCGGACGTTTTCCCTGGAGCCGCATCGGTCTTCCGCCCGCCGCCGGAGCCGCCACCGGCCTCGGCAGCCTGCTCCTCCTTCTCATCGCCTACGAGCTCATCTCGACCCGCCGCATCCACCGCTCCACCCTGTGGGCCGCGCCGCTGGTCTTCTCCTCCGTCGCCTTCGCGGTTCCCATTGGAATGACCCCGGCCTGGCACGCATTCGCGGCGTTGCTCGACCGAATCTTCGGACCATACCTCTAGTTCGAAGATGTAAAAGCCGCCGATCCTTGCGAGTGTTTACTCGCAAGGATCGAAGAACCCCGCATTTTCCCACCGCAAGATTAAAATTCGCTACCGCCACCCCTACTGACACGATGCTGTCAGCAGGGGTTAGTTATGCTCACTCCTATAAGTCATCGGAGAGTGTTCAAAGGAGCGCCCCATGAGCGAACAACAGACCGGAAAACAACACGCAATCAACTGGTTCGAAATCCCCTGCGAGAACCTGGAGCGAGCCACCACTTTTTACGAGACGCTTCTCGGCGTCCCGATGTACCGCGCCGACGTCGAAACCCCGATGGTCATCTTCGCCTCCGACCGCACCGGAACCGGGGGCCATCTGGTGAAAAGCCCCTTCCGCAAACCAGGACGCGGCGGCGCGATGGTGTACCTCAACTGCGACGGCGAGCTCGACAACGTTCTTGCCCGCGTCCCCAAAGCGGGCGGCCTCGTGCTGATGCCCAAAACCCCCGTTCCCGGGGGCCACGGCCACTTCGCCTGCCTGCGCGACTCCGAGGGCAACCACATCGGCCTGCACTCGCACTGAGATACCTCATTGCTGGTCCAGATTTTCTTCCGCCACCCTCCTTCTCGAACCATCCCAGATGTCCGGGTGCCCCATCCTTCGCAGCCTCATCGCGAAGGGTGGGATGAATCCCGTCCACCCCACCACAACCGTCATTCTGAGTGAAACGAAGAATCCCAGCATTTCTTTGCAGGACGCACCCCGCACAACTACCCCAACCCAACCGCATCCTGACAACCACACCGCCCCTCCCCTAAGATCACCTCATGCGTCGAGCCGACCGTCTCTTTCGAATCGTGCAGTTCCTTCGACAGGGACGCCTCCAGACCGCCCAGACCCTCGCCGACAAGCTGCACGTCTCGCAGCGCACCATCTACCGCGACATCCAGGACCTCCAGCTCGCCGGAACCCCCATCGAAGGCGAGGCTGGCGTCGGCTACACCCTTCGCCGCGACATGGACCTTCCGCCCCTGATGTTCACCCGCGGCGAGCTGACCGCGCTCGTCCTTGGCGCGCGCCTTGTCCGCGCCTGGGGAGGAGCCGAAAACGTCCTCGGAGCCGACCAGGCCCTGCAGCGCATCGAGGCAGTCCTTCCCGCCGACCTTCGCACCGAGTTCGACTCCATCCTGCTCTACGCCCCCGGCTACCGCATGAAGCCGCACCTGCGCACGCGCCTCGACGCCCTGCACGAGGCCTGCAAGTCGCGGCGCGTGGCGCACTTCAAATACATCCGCGAAGACGGCGAGGCCAGCGAGCGCAACGTCTGGCCGCTCGCGCTGGTCTTCTGGAGCGGCGTCTGGACCCTGACCACCTGGTGCGAGCTTCGCAACGACTTCCGCGACTTCCGGCTCGACCGCATGGACGAAGTCGCGATCCTCGAACGCACCTTCACTCCGAAGAAGGGCCAGCGTCTCGAAGACCATCTGAAGAAGGTCGTTCCCTCCGCGGAAGAGCGCCGTGAGCTTCTGTCGCCCTCCAGTTCATAGCTTTTAGCTTGTCGTTCCACTTCTTTCCCAAACTTGTCATTCCGCAGCGAAGCGGAGGAATCTGCTTCTCTTTGCAGAATGCCCGGAGTGTCCACAGAACGTACGATAGAGAGGTGAAGAGTTGGTTGGAGATCTCATCCGAGCGGCTGGCCGCAAACTACAGGCTGCTCGCAGAAACAGAAGGCAGTGAAACCTCGGTCCTGGCGGTCGTAAAGGCCAACGCCTACGGACATGGCGCGGAGATCTGCGCCCCCGTGCTGGCCTCAGCCGGAGCCGGGTGGCTCGGCGTAACCGATGCCACCGAAGGAAGGCTCGTGAGGGCCGCGCTGCACACCGCGGGAATTCCCGAAGAGCATCAACCCCACATCCTCGTCATGAGCGAGTCGCTCGACGAGGACACCGAAGTAATCCTGCAACACCGCCTCGCACCCGTCGTCTCCAGCGCCGCGCAGTTGCAGGCGCTGGCCCACAAAGCCGGGAACCGCAAAGTCCGCGTACATCTCGAAATCGACACCGGCATGTCCCGTCAGGGAGTCGCTCCCGGCAACCACCTCGACCAAGTCCTGCGCTGGCTGGAGCAACAAAGCGCCGTGCATCTCGACGGAGTCATGACGCACTTCGCCTCCTCCGAGGTCGCAGGCTCGCACCAGACCGCGCAGCAGCGCCGCCTCTTCGAGCAGGCAATGGAGCAGATCGCAGCCTCGAGTCTTCGTCCCGTCTGGATCCACGCGGGCAACTCCTCCACCATCGACAACCACGACGCCCCCTCCGAAGACGGCTGGCTCGTCACGCTTGCGCACAGTGTCGGCGCAAGAGCAATGGTGCGCAGCGGCCTAGCCCTGTACGGTTACGCCCTCCCCATCGAGCGCGAGCGTGGCTACACCGGCCTCGCAGAGCCTCGCGTACAGCCACGCCTCCTGCCCGTGCTGACCTGGAAGGCCCGCGTGACAGGCATCCGCGAGATCGAGGCCGGAACAAGAGTCGGTTACAACGGAACCTTCACCTCGGAGCGCCCCATGCGCCTCGCGCTGCTCCCGGTCGGCTACGCGGACGGCCTGCGCCGCGAGCTTTCGGGCACCCAAGAGCATCCCGGCGGCTGGGTCCTCCTCCACGGCCAGCGCGCCCCGATCGTGGGACGCGTCTCAATGAACCTGACCATCGTGGACGCAACAGCAATCCCCGCCGTAGCGGTGGGAGACGAAGCCATCGTCCTCGGCGAAGGAATTACCGCCGAGGACCATGCCCGCCTCGCCGAAACCATCTCCTACGAGATCCTCTGCGGCATGAAGGAAACCCGCATGCTGCGATAAGGAAGGACCGCACTTCCACAAATGACCGGCGGGTATGGTGCCCCATATCTGGCGGCTTTATCGCCAGATGTGGGTTTGCAGGATGTTGAACCGTACCCTCGTCTTTATGACCTTGTCATTCCGTAGCGCAGCGGAGGAATCTGCTTCTCTTTACAGCATGTCCCTCTCTCCACGAATCCCACCACTCCCTCAAAAATTGTCATCCTGAGCGAAGCGCAGCGTAATCGAAGGATCTGCGGTTTGCCGGTGCTTCCGCCAAACATCGGTTTCCACCACAAACAAAAAAGCAGATTCCTCCGCTGCGCTACGGAATGACAAGGCATAAAAAGTTACGCCTCTACTCCGTCCCTTTCCCACCCCGCACACAAGCTCCATTTGCGCCACCCGCACACCGACCATTAACATCAGGCAAGAGAAACGAGAGGAACCTCATTTCATGGAAGCCACTACGATCGCCGCGCGCCGCACCGAAGACATCGCCCTGGATCTGCTGAAGTTCGTCGCAGCGCACGCCAATCTCGCCAACAAGGCCACCGGTTCGACCGGCTTCGCTGCCGCTCCCTCCACCAAGCCCGAGGATCAGGTCACGCAGCTTCTCGACCTGTACGCCCGCTGCCGCCAGGCCGTGGAAGCCCCCATCAAGTAAGTGGCCGCAGCAAACCCACTCCGCATCGCCGTCGTTGGAGCCGGGGCCTTTGGCCGCAACCACCTCCGTGTCTACAAGGAGCTGGAGCAGGCGGGCGAGCCCGTGCGCCTCGCCGCGGTCGTCGATCGTGACGCCGCTATCGCCGCCGAGGCCTCCGCAAAGTTCGGTGTCCCGGCCTTCGCCTCCATCGACGAGTGCCTCGCCGCGACTGGCATCGACGCGGCCTCCGTCTGCGTCCCCACGGTCCACCACCGCGCCGCAGCGGAAGAGCTGATCGCCGCCGGCATCGACGTGCTGATCGAAAAGCCCATCGCCCCGACGCTCGAAGACGCGGACAGCATCCTCGCCCTGGCCCGCAAGCACAGCCGCATCGTGCAGGTCGGCCACCTCGAGCGTTTCAACCCGGCGGTCACAGCGGCGCGCCGCTTCCTGAACCACCCCATGTTCTTCGAGTCGCACCGCCTCAGCATCTTCACCCCGCGCTCGCTCGATGTTGACGTGGTGCTCGACCTGATGATCCACGACCTCGATATCGTGCTGAGCCTCGTCGGCTCGCCGGTCGTCGAAGTGAGAGCGGTCGGCCTGCCCGTACTCTCCCCCAAGGTGGACATCGCAAACGTCCGGGTCGAATTCGAAAACGGCTGCGTGGCCAACTTCACGGCCAGCCGCGTCAGCACCGAGCGCGTCCGCAAGCTACGCTTCTTCCAGCCGCACCAGTACCTTTCGCTCGACTTCGCCCGTCAGGACCTTCTGATGATCGACGTCACCGCCGCCGCCGGAATGGACCCCGCAAAGCTCGCGGCGATGGCCGAGCTTCTGAAGCAGCAGGGCGAGCACCCATCAGCAGGGCTCTCGCTGAACAAGGTACAGGTAGAGCAGGGCGAGCCGCTACGTCTGGAGATCGCCTCCTTCCTCGAAGCGGTACGCAACCGCACCGAGCCGGTCGTCTCCGGAGAGGCAGGCCGCGACGCTCTGAAGCTGGCCCTCGAGATCACCTCCGCCATCGCCACCCACGCCGACCGAGCCGGACTGAAGCTCTAACCCGCCCAAGAGCGGGTAAAAATGGGTCCACAAAAACCAGATGTTCCCACAAAACGGGTGCCCCATATCTGGCGGCTTCCTCGCCAGATGTGGGTTTTGCAGGATGCCTGCACCTTCACCCACGCCTTTAGAACTTGTCATTCCGCAGCGAAGCGAAGGAATCTGCTTCAGCCTTTCCTCTAAACATCCACGAAAGACAGGGTGCCCCATCCTTCGCAGCCTCACCGCGAAGGATGGGATGAATCCCGTCCACACCGCCACAACCGTCATTCTGAGCGAAGCGAAGAATCCCCGCATTTCTTTGCAGGACACCGTACCGCCGCCAATACCCCCACACATATCCTGAGCGCCTCCTTTTAGGCTAAGGACATGAGGCTTCTCCCTGCTCAACTCCTATCCCTTCTTCTCACCGCATTCCTCCTGTCAGGAACGACCTCCCGCGCCTCCGAACCGGCTCCATCAACACCGGAGCAGCCCGCTCCCGACGTGCTGGTCTTCATCAACGGCGACCAGATGACGGGAAAGCTGATGCACTCCACCGGCGACACCGTCACCTTCCACACCGACATGGCGGGCGACCTGACCGTGAGCTGGTCCAAGGTGAAGGAGCTGCGCTCGCAAAGGAAGTTCGTCGTGCTGGGCAAGGAAAACCGCAGCTGGCGCGCACTGCGCCGCGTTCCTTCGGGAAGCATCAAGGTGGAAGACAACAAGATTGAGCTGCAGGGCAAGGGAGAGGTGCAGGTGATGCCCGTGAAGGAGACCGCCGACGTGCTGGACCTCGAAACCTTCAACCACGAGGCTCTCGAGCAGGTGAGCTTCTTCCGCCGCTGGACCGGCTCCGCAACGCTCGGCCTGACAATCGTACAGGCCACCCAGAACAACTACACCTATACCACTGGAGCCTCGCTGCTTCGCATGATGCCCACGGTCAACTACCTTCCGCCGCGCGACCGTACGATGGTGAACTTCTCAGGCTCGTACAGCAGCATCACGCAGCGCCAGGCGGAAGGAGCCCCCGTGCTGCCGGACCTGAAAAGCTCGATCTACCACGTCGATTCAGAACGCGACCAGTACGTCTCGTCGCGGGTGTACCTTCTGGCCCAGACAGCGTTCGACCACAACTTCTCGCAGGGGCTGGACCTGCAACAGATCTACGGCGGCGGCCTCGGATGGACCGTGCTGAAGCAGCCGAAGCAGACGCTCGACCTTCGCGCGACGCTGCAATACGAGAAGCAGAGCTTCCTGCAAACGGCAGGGCAGGAGAACACGAACCTCGTGGGCTCAACCTACAGCGCAAACTACACGCGACAGCTTCCGCTGAACGTGATCTTCCAGCAGCAGGTGCAGTATCTTCCGGCCTACAACCAGCCTTCGGCGTACTCCGCCAGCGAGACCAACAGCCTCACCTTCCCGTTGTACAAGCGGCTCCGCTTCAACCTGGGAACGCTGGACAGCTACCTGAACAACCCTCCCCTCGCGATCTTTCCCGCTCCGGAGAATCGCAGGAACTCGTTCCAGTTCACGACCGGGGTGAGCTATTCGCTGAAGTAAAACGAGCGAGCCGCTCCTTACTTCAGCGTTTCGATGGGAATGCCTTCAGGGATCTTCAGCTCGAACTGGTCGTCGTCCAGCTTGCCGTTCAGGGTCAGCTTGGTAATCGTCACCGTCAGCTTGTAGTGGTCCCGCGGCCGCTCGATGACGATGCCCGAAGGATACGGCGTCGTCCCGTAGTACTGATAGTTGCTGTAATACGCCTTCGTGACGACCTGACCGTTCTTGTCGTAGATGTCCTGCTGATAAGGCAACAGGTCTGTGGAATTAATGTGGATAACGCGGAGCGTCCGGACAGTCTGTCCATCCGGCCTGGCCAGAATCTGCAACGCATAGGCAGGCTCCTCGATCAGGTCCTTCTTCTTCTTGCCGCTCTCGATCACGCGAATATCGGTGGTCATCGAGATGATCTGGTCCTTCTCCGGACCCTGGATGAACATCGAGTCGAAGAAGACATCGGGCCTCAAGTTCTCAAGCCCGTTCTTCGACTGCGTCGTCACGGTATTGGTCCCGACGATGGCCCGATGGCGCGGCGGAATCAGCAGCTTGAAGTTCGTACCGTCGGAGACCATGTCGATGGCCTGCGTGCGAACCACGGGGACCAGCATCAGGACACGCAGGAACTCCGGCTTACGCATCAGGATGTAGCCCGCAAAGCTGGTGTACTGTGTCTCTTTGCCCTGCAGGCCGCCGCCAGTGGTGGCCGCGATCTCAACGGCAGCGTTGAAGCTCTGAATAGCCTCGTACCGCGAGGCGAGCTGCTGCGCCATGGCATCCAGCGAGGTGCTGATGATGACGTCGGCCACGCGGGTCTTGGGGACGATGCGCGTGTGGCTGAAACATCCCGTCAGCGCGGGAAGTACAGCGATCGTTCCCAGCGCCAAAGCTTGTCGAATCTTTTTGCGCACGAAGGTTAAGTATATCCGTCCGAATCTGTTGGAAAGCCGCAGCTACAAAAGGTTTGGATGCAGGGGACAAGGGAAGGTTCCGGGGAAAGTGCAGGATGGTCGTTATTCGAGCAACAGCCGGAACCTCCGCCGACAACCGTCCTCCCCCACACCCCTCCGAACTTGTCATTCCGCAGCGAAGCGGAGGAATCTGCTTCCCTTAGCAGGATGACCAAAGGTTGAGGATTTGCAGAATGACCGGGTGCCCCATCCTTCGCAGCCTCACCGCGAAGGGTGGGATGAACAAATCCAACACCCTCCACAACCGTCATTCTGAGCAGAAGGCGAAGAATCCCAGCATTCCCTTTGCACTACCAGCAACCCCCTCACCGTCCCTGAGCCTTCCGGTAGGCATCAACATTCCGGTTATGCTCCTCGAGCGTAGCGGCAAACCGGCTATGCCCCTGCGAATCGGCGACGAAGTAAAGATAGTCGGTCTGGGCAGGCTGAATCGCAGCGCGAAAAGCGGCCATGCCGGGGTTGCAGATCGGCCCCGGAGGAAGCCCCGCATGACGGTAAGTGTTATACGGCGAAGGGGATTGCAGATCGGAGACATGAATCGTCCCGCGCCAGCGGTTGTCCAGCAGCGCGGCGTAGATCACCGTGGGATCGGTCGCCAGCGGCATCGACTTCGCCAGCCGGTTCAGGAAGACCCCCGCCACCAGCGGACGCTCAGCGTCCTGGCTGACCTCCTTCTCCACCAGCGACGCCAGAATCACCGTGCGCGGCACATCCCCCTCCAGCCCAAGCTGCTGCGTCGCCTGCCGGAAACGCCGCACCATCGCCGCCAGAATGTGGACCGGCGTCGTATGCCGGGCGAAGTGGTAGGTATCGGGGAAGAGATATCCCTCCAGCGATCTGGGCTTCGTCCCCGAGTTGGCGGTCCACTCCGCGATCAGCTCCGTATGCTGCCGCTCGGCGGCAAGAAAGGCATCCCGCTGCCCCAGCCCTGCGGTCTCGACCGCCTGGGCGATGTCGAAGATGTTGTACCCCTCGGGAATCGTGAGGGTGCGGGTATAGATATCCCCCTGGGCGATGCGCCGGTAGACCTCCGTCAGCGGAGCAGGGTGGTCGAAACGATACTCACCGGCCTTGAGCGTCCCTCCGCGAACCACCCGCAGGGCCTCGAAGGCGTAGCGATTCCGAATAATTCCCGCCTGCTCCAGTTGCGTGGCGATGGCCTGGGTTCCAGTGTGAGGGGCGATCTCGAGGAAGGTCTCCGAGGAGGGACCGAAGGGCGTGTAGACAAAATAAACAGCTGCTCCCGTAGCGGCAAAGGCCACCAGGGCAAGCAATAACAGCAGGGTCCCGAGAAACTTCAACAAGATACGCCTCCGTAAGGGGTTTCGCCGGTCGAGACCGAGCCTTCCGCTCTATTTTAGAGTGCCCGAAGCAGAGCCTCCCTCACCGCCCACCCCGGCGAAGTATTACCCATACTGATTCCAAAGCGTTTACCTCGAAAAGCACTCCAACCTCCGGAGTTTTGGGCGATTCATTAAGGCAGGAGTCGTATAATCATGTTTTCACCCATGCGCGATCTTCGGGCACGGGAAACCCCGTGGCTCATGAGCCCGCGGGCAATTTAAGCCGAATGCAGGAAGGTCCATGCCAGGACAGATCATGAAGCGGCTCGAAGAGGAGATCAAGCAGCTCGAATACGAGCTGACGACTGAACTCCCAGCCGAGATTAAAAAGGCAGTCGCCCTGGGCGACCTGAGCGAGAACGCCGAGTACCACATGGCCAAGCAGCGCCAGGTCTTCGTGAACGCGCGCCTGGGCCAGCTGAAGAAGCGGATGGGCGAGTTGGCGATGGTGAACCTGACCAACATTCCCCGCGACAAGGTGGGCTTCGGAGCCTCGGTCACCGTCTACGATTCATCCAAGGACGAAGAGATTGTCTACCGCCTCGTCACCAGCGAGGAGTCCGACGTTTCAAAGGGGTTAATATCGACGACCTCTCCGATCGGTCGCTCTCTGCTGGGCAAGAAGGTCGGCGATACTACAACTGTGATCACCCCCAACGGCAAGCGCGAGCTTGAGATTCTCAAGTTGGTGACGATTCACGACGCGGCCCCCGTGGAGTAACCGCGTACCCCGTCGCCAGCGAGGACCGGCGGGAAAAGGACAGAGGTAAGGGTTGACCTGGACAAGCGCATTTGGCAAGGGCAGTGGCTGGCTGTTGCAGAAGATCGTGAACGGCCTTGCGCTCTCCCGCATCTCCCCCAACACACTCACCTTTATCGGCTTGATTATCAACATCGTAGCGGCGCTGTTCTTCGGCTTCGCCCGTGGATCGCACTCCAACCGCATGTTCCTCTACGCCGGTCTGACGATCATCGGGGCGGGCGTCTTCGACATGGTGGACGGTCGCGTGGCGCGCCAGACCAATCAGGTCTCGGTCTTCGGAGCTTTCTTTGATTCAGTGATCGACCGCTACTCCGACGTCGCCATCTTCTTCGGCCTTCTGGTCTACTACGCTCGCGGAAACCGTCTCTTCTACGTGGGACTGGTGGCGTTCGTGATGACGGCCTCGCTGATGGTCAGCTACACCCGCGCCCGCGCCGAGGCGCTGATCGGAAGCTGCAAGGTAGGCTTCATGGAACGCCCGGAGCGCATCGTCTGCGTCATCCTGGGTGCACTATGCAATACCTGGGGCGTAATGGCCGCTGCGTTGTGGGTGCTGGCAGTAATGTCGACCATCACGGTGATCCACCGCATCCGCTACACCTACCTCGAAACCGAGCGCCGCAAGCTGCTACCCGCAGCCTAGCACCAGCCGCCTTTCAGTACCGTCATTCTGCCCCCCCCCCCCGAGCGAAGCGAAGAATCCCTGTATTTTTCTCGTACCGCCACAAAAGACCGGGTGCCCCATCCTTCGCAGTCTCACCGCGAAGGGTGGGATGAAAACCGTTCGAACCCGTACTTTTGCCTCTACAACTCCCATCCACAAAATCCCGCATCCACCTTTCCCGACGATAAGACCGTCAGGAACACATCCTCGCTACGACAAAATCCTCTGCAACACATTCGTCTTCGCCAGATCCAGAACCTCATCCCCCCGCCCACTGAGCACCGACTTCGCCGCCCACAGGGAGAACCCCTTGGCCTGCCCGAAGCTGATCGACGGAGGCATCGAAAGCTCCTGCCGGTTGACCATCACCTCGACCAGCGCCGGGCCGGGAGCCGCGAACGCGGAGCGCAGCGCGGCCTCAAGATCATTCGGATACTCCACCCGAACACTGTCCAGTCCGGCGGCCCGCCCCAGCTCGGCAAAGTTGGGATTATCGAGCGTAGTGCCATAGTTCACAATCCCAGCAGCCTTCATCTCTAGCTCCACAAACGCCAGCGAGCTGTTGTTGAAGACGACAATCTTGATCGGCAGCTTCAACTGGCGCAGCGTCAGCAGGTCGCCCAGCATCATGGCCACGCCTCCATCGCCCGCCAGCGCCACTACCTGCCGCTCGCGGTGCGAGGCCTGCGCCCCGATAGCCTGCGGAACCGCCGAGGCCATCGACCCATGCACAAACGATCCCAGCAGGCGGCGACGTCCGTTCATGGTCAGGTAGCGTGCAGCCCACACCGTAGGAGTCCCAACGTCGCAGGTAAAGATGGCGTCCTCTGCGGCAATCTTGTCGACCAGCCGCGCAACATACTGCGGATGCATCGGCGTCTGGTTGTTGTCTGGCTGGGCCAGCTCCTCAAGCCCCTCACGAACCTTCTTGTAGTCGTTGAGGTGATGGTGCAGCCGCGTCTCATCGGCCTTGGGAGCGAGCAGCGGCAACAGCGCCGGAAGCGTATCCCGGATCGAGCCGACGAGCCCAAGATGAATCGGAGTGCGTCTCCCAAGCTGTTCGCCCCGAGCGTCAATCTGGATGACCTTCGCCTTCGCAGGAAAGAACTGCCGATAAGGAAAGTCCGTGCCCAGCATCAGCAGCGTGTCGCAGTCCTCCATCGCGTGATAGCCCGAGCTGAAGCCAATCAACCCGGTCAGTCCAACGTCGTAAGGGTTGCCGTACTCGATGTACTCCTTGCCGCGCAGTGCGTGGACGATGGGAGCCTTCAGCGCAGCCGCGGTAGTCATCAACTCATCATGCGCGTCCTTGCACCCGGCCCCAGCGAGAATCGTGACCTTCTTCCCCGCGTTCAGAAGCTCGGCGGCGAGACGAAGCTCCTCGTCGTTGGGGCGCAGGACCGGCTGCGGCGTCCGTATGGGAAGCAACGCTTCTCCCTCAGCCTCGTGCAGAAAGATCTCCCCGGGGATGACAAGCACCGAAACGCTGGACCGCGAGATCGCCGAGCGCATGGCAATCTCCAGCAGGCGCGGCATCTGCTCCGGTACCCCGACCATCTCGCAGTAGTCGCTGCACTCCTTGAAGAGGTTCTGCGGATGCGTCTCCTGAAAGTAGCCGCTCCCAATCTCGCCGCTGGGGATGTGAGCGGCGATGGCGAGCACGGGAACGCGGCTGCGGTGACAATCAAAAAGTCCATTGATCAGGTGCAGGTTGCCCGGCCCGCAGCTTCCGGCGCAGACGGCGAGCGTGCCAGTCAGATGGGCCTCGGCCCCTGCGGCGAAGGCCGCGGTCTCCTCGTTGCGAACGTGCGCCCATTCGAGGGTTCCATCCTTGCGCATGGCGTCGGTCAACCCGTTGAGCGAGTCCCCGGGAAGGCCATAGATGCGCTGCACTCCGGCGTTTTTCAAACTTTCGATCATGATCTCTGCGATTGTTTTTGCCATGTCGTCGTCTCCCTACCGCTGGCCGCATCTGCGGGGTGAATGTTGTGAGATGAGCCTACACGCTTGTAAGGATGCTGACGCGCCTTGAAGATTCGATGAAGACCCCAGCCCGTAATATGTCGGAAGAACAAATCCCCCAACCTCACCACAAGAGCCCGGGTGCCCCATCCTTCACGCAGTGAGGGGTGGGATGAACAAACTCCACGCCCCACAACCGTCATTCTGAACGCAGCGAAGAATCCCAGCATTTCCTTTGCAGGATGCCCATCTCGCCCGAAACGCGTAATCTTAAAAGGATTACCGACGCAATGACCGAGCCTCTCTTCCAACACCACGCCGAGCCCGACGACCGGCTGGCGAACATTCACCAGTTGCTGCTCCAGCACTTCGGCGAACAGAAGCCCCGCGACCCCTGGGACCCTCTCTCGCAGTTCATCTACTCGCTCCTCTCCTCGCGCACGAAGACCGAGACGACCTACGCCGTCGTCCGTCACCTGCGCGAGCGTTTCGGCACCTGGGAAAACCTCCGCGACGCCTCGCTCGCCGAGATCGAGAACGGCATCCGCGACGTGACCTTCCCCGAGCAAAAAGCAGTGCAGCTGAAGGCCTCGCTCGAAGCCATCACCGAACGCTACGGCAGCCTCACGCTCGACTGGCTCGCACGCTACCGCACCGAAAAAATCCGCTCCTGGCTCGAGCAGTTTCCCGGCGTCGGGCCGAAGACCTCTGCGGCGGTGGTGAACTTCTCCACCCTGCGCCGCCGCGCCCTGTGCATCGACTCGCACCACCTCCGCGTCACCCAGCGGCTCGGCCTGACCCCACGCGCCGACGCCGCCACCACCGAGGAGCGGCTCATGCGCATCGTCCCCGAGGCCTGGGACGCCGCCATGCTCGACGAGCATCACCAGCTCATCAAAAAGCTCGGCCAGACCCTCTGCACCTTCGCCGACCCGAAGTGCAGGCAGTGCCCCCTTCTGAAGCTCTGTCCCTACGGCAAGCGCCAGACCTCCGGAGAAGAAGGACGCTGACGGATCTCGCAGCAAAGCCATCGAAGTGCTCTCACTACATGCAAAATATTGCACACTACCCCAATCACTCCCGATGCAGTGATTGAATCTTCTTCCCCAAAATGCGTTTTTTGGCCGGAAAAGCAGGAATCGCATGTGCAGCCGGGTGTCTTCCTTTCGGCAGGTGAATTGCACTACTCATTGGTATTCACAGACCTTCCTTGTCCTTCACGCTGGATCGGGCAAGGCCTGCGGAGAGTTCCTCTTCTAGTTGAAGGAATCGAAAAATGCTCAAGAAACTGCTTTTTCTCTTTCCCATTGGTCTGCTGATGTTGGTTCCCTCTGCCAAGGCAGATACCATTGGGCCGTCCTGTGGCTCGTGCATGGGTTCGAGCTACACGCTTAACTACGAGACGACCGCTGATCCAACCGTCTTCAACATCTTTCTGAAAATCGACACGACCGACTTTACCGGGCCGGCGACCGACTATCTGAACTCCGTCTCTCTGAAGCTGGTGTCTCAGTCTTCGAGCATCGACTCGGTGACGCTGCTCTCGCCCCTTTCGGACGGGTTCGGCACGACCATCGCCGGTGGCCTGAGCGCTCAGGGCTGCTCCGGCAATGGCGGAGGCTTCTTCTGCTCGGAAAGCGCAGACAAAGGCCTTCTCGTCGGTGGCATCTACACCTTCGAGTGGCAGCTTGCCCTCACCGATCCCAACAAGCTGTTCACCGGCATCGACCAGGCCTCGGTGAAGGCCCTCTACGTAACATCAAAGGGCAAACAGAACGGCATTACGTCGGAGGAGATCACGCTGGACCCGAGCACTCCGGCCTCGCCGGTTCCGGAGCCCTCGTCGCTGATGCTCTTCGGTACGGGCGTCGTAGGCTTTGCCGCAGCGATGCGCCGCAAGCTCATGGCGTAACCAAACCAGAAAACATCGCTTCCCGGTCTCCTTCGTCCAAACGACGAAGGAGACCTTTTTCTTTTGCCAGAATCTTCAAGCGAAAAAGAAGACGAATACAGCGATAACCCTCCTGTTTTCTGCACCATCGATTCCTGTTCCGGCACGTTTCCACACGCGCCCCTCCGAAGCCGCACAACTTCAAAGGGCAGTTCGGTTCTCTTACAGAAGATGGGTTGCGCAAACGATCTTCCGCCAGGCTCTCGACGCATCAGGCCAACGCCTTGGCGCGCGGTGCTGTGGAGCATCCTCGCCATGACCCTGATGCTCACCGCAACCGCCCATGCCGACATCGCCTTCCTGATGGAAGAGCCCTACGGAGGCTTCGGCAGCGTCAACCCCACCGGCCACGCCGCGCTCTACTTCAACCACATCTGCGCCGATTCGCCGACGAAGCTCAGAATGTGCCGACCGGGCGAGATGGGCGTCGTCATCAGCCGCTATCACCACGTCGCCGGATACGACTGGCTGGCGGTCCCCGTCGTGCCCTATCTCTACGCCGTCGATCAGGTAAAGGAGATTCCCTCCACCGCCGACGCTGTCCTGCGCAACCAGCTGCGCGACGCCTACCGCAGAAAGCATCTCCAGGAGATCGCTCCCGATAACGTTACAAATCCAGAGGAGCCCCCGAAGGGCGAGTGGACGCAGCTCGTTGGTTCCGCCTACGACCGCGCCATCTACGGCTTCCAGGTGGAGACGACGCTCAAAGAGGACGAGCGCTTCATTGCGCACTACAACGACCGCAAAAACGTCAGCCACTTCAATCTCTTCTTCCACAACTGCGCGGACTTCTCGCGCAGCGTGCTGAACTTCTACTACCCCCACGCGATTCATCGCAACTTCCTCGCCGACCTAGGGCTCACGACCCCGAAGCAGGTAGCGCGTTCGCTGACGAAGTATGCGAAGCGCAATCCCGAGCTGCCGTTTACCATCTTCGTCATCCCGCAGGTGTCGGGCGAAATCCCACGCAGCCACTCTGCCGACGGCGTCGTCGAGTCCCTCGTGAAGTCGAAGAAATACGTTATTCCGCTGGGCGTGCTGTACCCGGAGTTCACTGCGGTGCTCGGCGCGACCTACCTGACCGATGGCAGGTTCCACGCCCCGAAGAACGCCCCCGAGATCATGCTGCCGGGCGAGGATGCGCGCATCCTCGTCGCACGCGAGCGGATGAAGCAGATGGGAACCGTCGCCTCAATTAACGTCCATGCGGGTGTCGACGTCGAGGACCAGCATCGACCCCTGGACCAGCATGGAGTGAATCTTCAGCGAGTCGAGCGTGAAAGCGTAGCCGGTAGTCTCGGTCGAACGGCTGAGTAGCTGTCGCATCAGGTCGGCGGCATTCACCTTCATCTGTTGCGGAAGCTGATGGCTCAGAAACGGCACCAGCAGAAAGTTCAACTCACGCGAATCGCTCAGGTGGTCGATGCGAGCATCGCGAAAGCCGATCGTCTCGCCCTGCGCATCGGGCAGCACCGAAACATCCACATCACGCGTCAGCGTAACGCCGATGCAGGCCCCGCGAACTCCCGTGCCCAGCTTGGCCCGCGTGTGGATATGAACGACGACACGGTCTTGTACGAAGGTGACACGCGGAGACTCCGCATAAACATAGCAGGCGGACTTCGCATCGCCGCGCAGATAGTAGCGGCCATCAGGGCTATTGAAAAGCTGTGTGCGTAGCGTGCGCTCAAGCGCCTGCGCGGAGATGCCGACCTCGGTAGCGCAGGCAGGCAGAACGAAGAGACCAAACAGGAGAGCGCAGAGTGACAGGGCACGCCGGAGCATAGTGGTGTTCTCAGAATAAACCGCCACCAAAGACCGGGTGCCCCATCCTTCGCAGCCTCACCGCGAAGGGTGGGATGAATCCTTCCCGTACCGCCACGACCATCATTCTGAGCGAAGCGAAGAATCCCAGCATTTCCCTTGCAGGACGCCACCCCACCCATCCCACTCAGTGACCAGCCGTAATCGAAGACGCCGGAACCTCGATCGCCCCGATGCGGTCCCCAAGCAGATCGTGAATCCCGGAGCGAACGTAGTACTCCCCCTTCGCGGGCACGGCGATCTGCTGCTGAAAACGCACTCCCTCGCGGGCGAAATCCTGCACAGCCTCCGGCTTGGCGAAGACATCGACACGGTTAACCTGCTGGGTGAAGAGGCGACCATCGCGGTCATAGACCAGCGCCACAAAATCCAGATCGACATGCCGCAGCCCATTGGCCCCCGCAGGCATCGTGATATCGCCGGGATTCGCCGCATACGCGATCGTGATAATGCGGTAAGGAGGCTTCGACTGCGCTGCTACATTACCCTCGGCAGGTTTCTCGCTGGTCTTTGAATCAGCCGCAAAAAGCGCCTTGAACAAAATCTGCGTCGGTGGCGGAGCACCACGCTGCATCGCCACCTGCATGAAGTCTGGCAGCGCAGCCCCCGATCCCGTAACCGCCGCAGGTTTCGCAGAATCGTCCGCGTAATACCCATCGCGATACGCAAGCCTGTACTTCTCCTCCGCAAGCTTCACCGTAATCTTGTGATAACCGCTCTTCGCCTTATCGCTCGGGCTGTACGTAAGCGTGTAGTAGCTCGATCCATCGTCGATGGCGCGCTCCACCGCGCCGCCAAGGTCGTTGTTGTTGAGCGTAGCCTTGCCTCCGGTCGCCTCCGCCAGATGGCGCATCGTGCCCTGCTCATCGACATTCTGGGTTGAGAAGGTATCGACATCGCCCAACACCTTGCCCGAGCCATACGCGTACCGCGAAGAAGAGACATCGCTCAGCGGAGTCGTCTGCGCCCCACGCGCATCGACCGGATAAATCGCCACCTGGCTGCGCGCCAGCAGGTTCGTCGTCTCCCGCACCTCCGACTGAAACGAGTCCGTAGTAATGAAGGAGTTCTTCACGTTCATATTCGGCAGAAACGTAAGCGGAAACGATCCCGAAACCCAGATCAGATTCTTGCGGCCCGGCACTCCCGCAAGATAACGCGCTAGTTGATTCATCGCATTCAGCGTAGTGACGATGCGCAGCCGGTTCTGATCGGAGGTGTGCTGCACCTCGCCCTGCCTCATCGTCTCCTTGATCGTAGGCGAGGGAATACGCACCGTGTCCGAGAGAGCCTCGGCACTGAAGCTATCGGGCAGCGTAGGCGATTGCTGCACGTTGAGTCCATTTGTAACCGCCGCGAGCACAAGCTTCGAGTCCGCGCCAAACCCCTGCAGCATTACAAGCTGCGCGCCCAGCGAAAAAACCGCGAGATTCGTACCCGGCTTCATACTCTTCGCAAACGTGATGAGCTTCTGTCGCGCATTGGCCTGATCGTTGAGCGGCGTGTTCAGCGTGTCGATCAACAGAATGTTGACCGCAGCATCCGCAGGCGCAGGCGTGTAGTTGGTGTAGGTATTCGGAGCAAGCGCAGGCATCTGCGGCAACACAACCGCGGTGGCTGCGGTATGTTCATCGAAGTGCGCGACGGTCTGCGGAGCATTGTCTTCCATCACGGTGAAGTCTGTTTGCTTCAATCCATGAATCGCAATCCCGCGCGAGTCCGTCACCGTCACATCGACCACGACAATCTGCGCGCTCGCTCGAATCGTAGCGGTTTGCGCGACCGCGTTTGCAGCGGGCATAAGGCACAGCAGAACACACAGAACGCGGCGCATTGCATCTCCTTCGACGCGCCGCAATTCTAGTGGAAGCGCAGGAGCTTCGACCAACACATTCTCCCGCGCTGACCGAGGCCTTCCCCACCATCTCCTTCAGAACTTGTCATTCCGTAGCAGAGCGAAGGAATCTGCTTCTCTCCCACCACAAAAGACCGGGTGCCCCATCCTTCGCAGCCTCACCGCGAAGGGTGGGATGGAAAATCCCACACCCTCCACAACCGTCATTCTGAGCGAAGCGAAGAATCCCAGCATTCCTTTGCAGAATGTCCGCCCTCATCACACTCACCGAAGCAGCATGACCACTAGAAGGTGTAGCGAAGCCCCGCCTCGATACGTCGTCCGTTGTCTCCGGCAAAGGGCCGCAGGAACATCGGCGACCCCAGCACGCCGCCCACCTGCTTCACGTTGAGGTGATTCAGCACATTCGCCGAGCGCAGATTCACCGTAAGCGTCTGCGGATGCTCCGCCTTGTCATTGCGCGTCAGCTTGAAGGCGCGTTGCAGGTTCGTGTCGAAGTAGTAGGTCCAAGGCATCACGCCCTTGTTGCGCGGAAACACCCCGGTTCCACCCGACGCCACCAGCGCCCCCCACGGAGTCGCAACACCATCGCTCGCACCCGCCGCCGCAAACTGTGGCCGATCGTTGAAGTTGCCGTCTCCATTGTTATCGAAGCCCGTGGTGATGTTGTACGTCGCTCCACCGCCGCCCTGGAAGTTGCCGCTCAGCTGCACCTTCTTCGGAAGCGTCAGCGTGAAGTTGCCGAAGATGTTCCACATCGGCTGCCCGGTGCGTCGCGCAAACTCGCCAACGTTGCTGCGCGAGTCCTGCGGAGTAAAGAACTCATTGTCATCGGTGTCGTCGATCAGGTTCACGCGAACGCCGCCGAAGAAGATTTGCAGCCACTTGATGCTGTGTTGCTCGATGCCCGCAAACGTGGCATTCACGCGGCCCTGCCCGCTGTTCTGCATCTCCAGAATGTTGAGATTCGCCGCACCCGCACGCGGTCCATACGGGCTGTCCGTTAGAGGAGCGTTGATGTTATTGCTGCGCTCATAGTTCCAGATGCGCCCCGCGACATAGTCCGCCGAAAGCGTCCACCCATGCGTAAGATCGCGCGTGCCGCCAACGTTCCACGCGAACCACGTAAGGTTGTTGATGTGCGGCGAAAAACGCCGGATGCTCTGAATCGGCGTAGCCCCGGTAAACGGATCGCCATACGTCGCGTTGTAGATCGTGCTGGTCACGCGCTGAATTCCATCCATGCGCTGGACCTCCGACTGATCGCCCTTGTTGAAGCGCCCCGAAAACATTCCCGCGTGCGCATGAAGCGTCCACGTGCCCTTCTTCGTCGGCGACCACAACAGCCCAAGCCGCGGCACCAGCGAGCCGTAGATCGAAGGATTGTTCTGCCAGAAGTAGCGCACGCCCGAAGCAACATGCAGACCATGCCCCACATTCCAGTCATCCTGAAAGAAGAAGGCGTTCTGCACGATATTGAAGTTCACCTGCGGCGATCCCGCAACGTTGCTGTACGCCGTAGCCCCACCGCCAGGAAGTCCCAGCAGAGAGCGGCGATACTGCTCAAGCCCGCCGATCGTAGTCGTCACACCGGGAATAGGATTGTCATTCGCATCGAGCGCAGGCGCGGAGCCGCCGCCAAAGGTATACGTCCCGTTGAAGTTGTTCGTAAGCTTTTGCTGCTCGTGATAAAGCCACAACTGAAAGCCCGCCTTGATCGTATGGTTCTTCGTCGTAAGAATCGCATCGTCCAGCGCCTCGACGTTGAACTCGCGCAGCCTCTGCGGCCCCAGCGTAGCGCCGCCGCCGGTAAAGGCTCCCGCCACCTGCACCGCAGGCGCAGTGGAGACAGGAGTATCCGTCTCACCATCCCACCGCAGGCTCACACGCGCCTCGTGCATCAGGTGCGCGTTGGCCGTAGTTACGTTGCTGAAGCGCAGCATATGCTCGTACTGCTGACTGTCGTACGCGGTGTCGGGCAGCGCGGAACCACCCGCTCCCACACCCTGCAAATGATTGACATTGGCGTTGTAGCTCACCATAAAGGTGTTCTTCGGGTTGAGCTGCCAGTTCATCTTCGCGCTTCCGATCCAAAGCCGCTGCGGCGTGGCTACATTCGCAATCGTAGCCACAGGCCGCGCCGAATCATCCAGCGTCACCGCATTCACTACGGCGAAGTTGTCGATGCTGCGATGCTCCAGCGCCATCACAAAATCGCTGCCCTGCTTGCGAATCGGCCCCGTCAGCTCGAAGCCATAACGCTGCTTGCCAATCGCGGCCTTGCTCGTCGAGAAAGGATCGCGGGCATTCTCCCACGGGCTGCTGTTAGTCATAAACAGCGCGCCATGCAGCGCACTCTGCCCAGGCTTCGTGTAGACCTCAACGCGTCCGCCGCCAAACGGAGGCTCGCGGTACTCCGCGGAGAAGTTATCAGGGTTCACCTTGATATAAGCGATGGTGCTCTTCGGCGGCAGCTTGCTCGAATCCTGAAAGCCATCGACCGCAATCGTCGCATTGGCCGGGTTTCCTCCGGCGGCGGCGGCAAGCTGCTGCAACTGGCGTTGAAGATCGTCCGGATCATCGGCAAGCGACTGAAGCCGATTCCCCGAAAGCGTCTGCGACGGTCCGCTCGACGTCGCACTCGGAGCAGCGTCATTGCTATCGACATCCAGCTGCGTCTGCACCTCCTCCGGCTTCAGCACAACCTCAAGCGCCGCCGCATGAGGAGCCTTGAAGTCGATCTCCTGCTTTGCGAACCCATCGGCGGTAACAGTAAGGTGATGCTGCCCCGCCTCAACACACGGAATGCGGAAGCTTCCATCGGCCCCGCTGACCTCCGGCGATGCAACTCCGTCGAGCGCGAGCGCGGCTCCAGGAATGATGGCAAGCGTGCCGTCGTGAACCGCTCCGGTGAGCGCCGTTCCACGGCAATTACCCTGCGCGAAGGCATGGGGGAGTGCAAGCGCGGCAAAGGCCGCGGCGGCGAAAATCTTCATAAAGCACCTCGCTTCGTTCTTAAGGGCGGCAGCAGGGCCGCACGGTTGCGGCACGCGGGCCGGACCCGGTGAATCTCTCTTGTGAAATATGCCTACGCTGTCCCGCTCCGGAAAGTTCCCTGTGGATGAAAGAAGCGGTACGGGGGAGTTAACGAACCTGGTTACGCCATCCTGCGCGCCACCTCGATCCAGCTCTCCATCTGCTCGTGTCCCACCAGCCCGGCCTGTTGCGAGACCAGCCTCCCGCCCTTGAAGACCGCGAAGTTCGGAATCCCGCGCACGTTGTACCGCGCCGAAAGCTGTTGATTGTGCTCGGTATCGACCTTCAGGACCAGGGCGCGACCCTGCGTATCCGCCGCCGTGCGGGCCACCTCGGGAGCAGCCATGTGGCATGGTCCGCACCACTCCGCCCAGAAGTCCACCAGCACAGGAACGCGTGCCTCACGCACAATCTCGTCGAAAAGCTCCACATCCACGGCAATCGGCTCGTCGACCGGAGCCAGCTCATTCTTGCAGTGACCGCACCGCCCCGTGTCCGCAAGATGACGCGCGGGGATGCGATTTTTCTGGCCACAGTGCGGGCAGCTACGAATCAAGGGCATGGCGTTGGCTCCAACTGATTGGATGCAAAGAGACTTCTTCAGGGTACAACCGACGCCATTGCTGGCGCTCCCGCGGCCTGCGATGATAGAGGCAAGCCTATGCCTCTGTTCTATCTGCGCCGGCTGACGGGAAGCAAACGCACGGAGACCGCCAATCGCCACCTCGCCCGCTACCTCGCGGGAGTGGCCGGAGCGGCCAACGCGGGAGGATTTCTCGCGGTTCGCCAGTACACCTCGCACATGTCGGGCATGGTTTCCGCAATGGCCGACAACCTCTCGGTCGGAAACCTCTTCCTGGTCTTCGACGGCCTCGCCGGAGTCCTCTCCTTCCTGCTCGGAGCCTTCCTCACCACGCTGTTCGTGCGCTGGGCCCGAGAGCGCGGCCTCGAAAGCGAGTACGCCCTTCCCCTCATCGCCGAGGCCGTCCTTCTGGTCATCTTCGGCCTCACCGGGCGCGTCTTCGTCGGCGGCCGCGTCATGGACACCGTCCTTCTGCTCTGCTTCACAATGGGGCTTCAGAACGCCATCATCACCAAGATCTCCGACGCCGTCATCCGCACGACGCATCTCACCGGCATGGTCACCGACATCGGCATTGCTCTGGGACGCGCCGTCTACCGCGGCCCGAACTCCCTCGCCGAGCCCCTCTCGGAGGAGTTCGCCAAGCTGCGCCTTCTGACCTCGCTGATCGCCCTCTTCTTCATCGGAGGCGTCATCGGAGCGCTCGGCTTCAAACACGTAGGCTTCCTCTTCACGCTGCCGCTGGCGGCGGTGCTGCTGCTACTGGCCGCCGTCCCTGTACTCGACGACATGCGACGCACCCGCGACCTCGTCGCCTAGTCAATTCGCAGGATGACCGGGTGCCCCATCCTTCGCGAGCCTCACCGCGAAGGGTGGGATGAATCCCTCAACACCCATACGAACCGTCCTTCTGAGCGCAGCGAAGAATCCCTGTATTTCTTTACAGGATGTCTAAAGCGTCCCGACCGTCCCACCCCACTCCGCCGGGTCGATATCCGCGACCGACTGCGAAAACGTCCACGTCCTCCCCGTCAGATCGGCCACACTATACTGCCGCTCGCCATAGGGATACGTCGCAGGCGGATGAATCACCCCGGCTCCCCGCCTGAAGGAGTTGGCATAGTGGGCATCCACATCCTCTACCCGCACCAGCAGCGAGTGCGCAATCGGCGTGACCGCTCCGGCAGCCGGGTGCTGCATCAGCACCACAGCCCCTTCGCCAACGTTCAGCTGGGCGCGATGATCGCTGATGCGAAGCCGCAGCGTAAAACCGAAGGTCGTACAGAGCCACTCGATGGCCTCGGCCAGATCCGGGTAAGCCAGCTCAGGAATAACCGTGCTTGCAGGCATCGATCGATTAGGCAGCATGAGATTCCCCCTCCCGATGAGGAGTTCGATGCTACAGGAAAAAAACGAGCCCGTTTGTCAGGATTCTTAGAAACCCGCAGCTAATTTACAGGAGCTTTAATCGCATCCTGCTCCGACGACAGCACCCAGTCAATGATGCGCGGGTCCGGCAGAAGCCCCTGCGTGGGCATACGGTACTGAAGCCCCTTCAGCCTCTCCTTCAGCCCGTCCTCGATCCCCCCGAACGAGAGCAGCAGCGGCACCACCAGCACCGTCTTTCCGGAGCCATTGATCTTCTGCACCTGCGTGCGAAGCTCATCGGTGGCCTTGTTGCGAACCGGGTCCCCGGCGTCGTCACGCAGCGTAAGGCACTGAACCGAGGCGTACTTCGTCTTCGCCTGCATGGCATCGGCGAGAATCTGCATCTCCTTCAGCCACAGCTTGTTTTCCTCATCTTCCACCGGCCCATGTGCAACCAGCAGAACCACCTCGCTCGCCGGATCGCGGCTCACCGCGCCGGCCCGGTCCGCCAGTATCTCCGCCACCAGCGCATGATGATCGAGCGCCGAGGTCATCCGCACGGGCACAGAAGCCTGAATCGGCTTCATAGCCTCGGGATTCTTCTTCATGTGGCTCATGTCCATGTCACCGTGGCCGCCACCCGGATGGTCCATCGCGCTGAACATTTCAAGATCCTCTGGGGCGCTCTTCCTCAACCCCAGCAGGTAGGCCGTGCTGTCGATCACCGAGCTGTGCGAGCTCACAAACAGCGGAACCGCAACAATCTCCGTCACCCCGCGCGCCGTCAGCCGGTCGATCCCGGCCTGCAGCGACGACCGCGCCGCCATGCCGAAGGCGATCTCGGTGGGAACCTTCGAGTCCACCTCGACAGCCACCCTCTTCACCTCGTCGTTCCACGACTGCAGCCGCCCGCCGTGGGCCAGCAGCAGGATTCCCGGCTTAGGAGGAGCAGGAGCATTCTGCGAGTACAAAGATCCGGTGGAAAGGGTCGCGAACAGGAAGAGGTTAAAGAGCTTAGGATTCATCGTCTTTCCACCGGATTGCGGAGTTGGGCAGGAGCACTGCTTGAATTAAGACTAATTAAGTCCTATATCAAATGCAACCGAAAATACTCCCCTTCGAGACTGTTGCAAGATTCACCAGGATTTGAGATCGTGACGGCGTCGCAAGCTGTTAGAGTCTTCCCTTCGTGGAATCTCTCGGCAAATTCGTTCTGTCGCTGTTGAGTCCGTATCAGCGGAGGCGCTTTGTGGAGAAACGACAGTCTGTAAGCTCGGCAAAGACACATCTATCCGTTTTGCTATGCGTGCTGTCAGTCCTCACGGCTCATGCGCAGACACTCGCATCCAGGGAACAACGCATGGAGGCAGTTCAAACTCATCTTTCGCGCTACGTGAAGCTGACGAATGCCAGCAATGACGAGATGAATCTGGCCTCCCAGATGACGGCGCTCCATGTCCCTGCTGTCAGCATCGCCACCATAAGGAATGGCAGGATTGATTGGACGCGCGCCTACGGCGTTTCTTCACTCGATGGACCTCCGGCATCGACAAAAACCCTTTTCGGAGCTGCTTCCATCTCCAAATCCATCACCGCGCTCGGTGTTCTCAAACTTGTGGAACAACGGAAGATCGATCTGGACGCCGATGTAAATCAATATCTGAAGCGATGGAAGATTCCCGACAACCAGTTCACTGCGACCCGGAAGGTTACCGTCCGCGAGCTTTTGAACCATACCTCCGGAATCGGCACACATAACGGAGTGATCTACGATCCATCCTCGTCTCTCCCGAACCTGCTTGAAATGTTGAATGGAGAAAAACCCGCAAGAACAGCTCCGGTTCGCGTTGAAGCCATTCCCGGAACAAAGTTCGCTTATGCCAATGGCGGCTACCTCATCCTCTACCTGTTGATCGAGGACGTGACCGGAGAATCTTTCGGCCAATATATGAAGCGTACGGTGCTTCAGCCAATTGGAATGAACGACAGCACCTTCGATGCTCCCTTAACCTCGCAATGGGCGAAACGTGCGGCAACGTCATACAACGGAAAGGGAAAAGCGGTTCCCCCGGAACAATTTGTCGAGCCAAATCTGGCGGCTGGCGGGTTATGGACGACTCCCACGGACCTGGCGAAGTTCCTTATCGAGGTCCAAAAGGAGTATGCAGGGACTTCGCACAAGGTTCTTCATCAACCTACGCTTCGAACCATCGTCATGGCAGGGAGAGATCAGGCGAAGGCACGTTCCTGGGGACTTGGGTTTGAGGTCGGTGGCAGTGCAGACAATCCCTATGTGCGGCATCAGGGCTCGGCTTATTTTCAGGACGACATGCTGGCGTATCTGCGAGGCGGAGGCATCGTCGTCATGACCAGCGGAGGAGATGGCGGAACTCTTGCCGAGCAGATTTTTCGCAGCGCAGCCACGGTCTACGGCTTCCCCGACTTCAAGCCGGTGGAACGTACCATCGCAACCGTGCAACCGTCATCTCTGTCTCGCTTCGTTGGCGCATACGCCTATATCAAGGTCGCTCTTGACGGAAATGGTCTGACGGCTGAAATTCCCAACGGTTCAACCCCAGCCCGGCTCTACCCGGAATCACAGACCCACTTCTTTGTGCTTGATGCACCGCAGGAACTCGATTTCGATGTCGACGCCGAACAAAATGTCACCGGCGTTGAGTTCATCACCTCGATCGGTCGTCATTCACTAAAAAAAGAATGACATAGGTAGCAAGAGACTTGCTTCAGGAAGCTACGCCCGTCGCCGGTACCGAATCGCGAACTCATACCCCGCATTCGGCGGGAAGAGATTCGCCACAAGCCGCAGGCGATCCGCAAGAGCCTGCGGGACCAGCAGCGGATACTCCCTCTCCCTCAGCTCGCTATAGTCGAAGTCGAGCGAAAGCGACAGCAGGTAAATCGCCACGGCGTCCGAGAAGGCGCTGGCAAGAAAGCTGGTCTTCGCCCGCTCGTCGATAGCCTTGCCCTCGACCTTTCCGGCAAGCGCCAGATTGCGGCTCTCGAAGGCATCCTGCGAGGTCTCGCCGCGCACATCGGCGACGGCCTGCGACCAGGCAAGCTGCTGAAAGCTCTCGGGAACCCCGACCGTATCCACAAAGGCATGTCCAATGTTGATAAAGAACTCAAAGGCCAGCGCAAAGCGGTCGCCCAGCAGTCGCGTCGAGATGAAGACGCCATCGGCCCCTTCCAGGGCAACATTGCGGTGGCAGATCGCCTGATCGCCCAGCTCGGTCGTGTAGCCCGGAGCCACCAGGGTCGAATCCCCCCGCCCCTCGCTGATCGCAAGCGGAACAAAATAATAGACCTTGCGGGTAAGCGCCGCCGCAATCGTCGAGGGCACCGTCTGGACCAGCCGCTCAAGCTCGGCCCCTGCGAGACTGTTGTCGCCAAAGGCTCCATAGGCCACGCCGTTGGGAGCGCGCTGCACCGCCGTTTCGCGGGCTACCTGCACCGCCTGTACCAGTCCGTTTTGAACGCCTTCTGCCATAAAGCAGTATTCTACTGGCATGGCGCACGCATCGCAGAAAATCGGCAGCTCGCAGGAAGTCGGAACGTCCCGTCAGGACTCTCAGGGCAAACTCTTCGGGATCCCACTGGGCGAGCTGGGCTGGTTTGCCAGCCTTCTGATCGGGGGTGCGATCGGAGCGATGGGCTTCTTCATCTCCACCTTCCTCGGCATCGTCAGCATCATGGTCTACAACTCTACGGCGCACGCCGCGGTGGACTACGCGCTGAGCTACCGCCGCGCCGCAATCGTAGGAGTCGCCCTGGCTCTGATCGCGTGGGGTTACCTCGGAACCCTCTGGGTCAAGCGCATCACCCGCCACAGCTAGGACCACCGGCACAGCCAGCCCTCACCACCACCGCAGCTCCCGTAAAGCCGTCATTCTGAACAGAAGCGAAGAATCTCAGCTTTTCTTTGCAGAATGACCGGGTGCCCCATTCTTTCCAAAGGAAAGGGTGGGATGAATACCCCCAAGCGGTGGGTTTTGCAGGATGAGTATGTTTCACAGCACCTCCAGCGACACTCCCACAATTCATCCTGCGGTTACCGTTTATTCACAACCGACGGCTACACCTTTTCCATGGCCGGAAGAGCGGCCTTTAAGGAGACCGTATGCAGAAATTTTTTGCGAGCACTGTCGCCACGATGCTTGTGGCTGGACAGGTAATGGGCCCCGCGCTTGCGAACGCGCAAGCTGGCTATCGGGAGACAGCGACACCGATCAAGCATCTCGTCGTCATCTTCCAGGAGAACATCTCCTTCGATCACTACTTCGGAACCTATCCCAACGCCCTGAACCCGGAGGGTGAGCCCCGCTTCGTCGCCGCCCCCGGAACCCCCGCGGTCAACGGCTACACCGACGCTCTTCTGTACAACAACCCCAACTTCCTCAACAAGGCCCTCAACGGAGCCGGAGCCTCGAACCCCTTCCGCCTCGACCGTTCCGAGGCCGCAACCGCCGATCAGGACCACGACTACACCCCCGAGCAGGAGGCCTTCCACGGCGGCCTGATGGACGGTTTCCCCAAGTACACCGGAACCCCCGGCCCCCCGCCCAACGGCCAGACCACCAACGCCCTGGTGATGGGCTACTACGACGGCAACACCGTCACCGCTCTCTGGAACTACGCGCAGCAGTACGCGATGAGCGACAACTCCTACGACACCACCTTCGGCCCCTCGACCCCCGGCGCGATCAACCTGATCTCCGGCAACACCGGCGGCGTCATCGACTCCTCCAGCACGGGTGACGCGGTCGTTCCCGACGGCGGAACCGGCCTCACCCTCATCAGCGACCTCGACCCCATCGGCGACATCTGCTCCGGCACCGGCCAGGTTCGCTTCGGCGGCCAGAACATCGGCGACCTGCTCAACGCCCGCGGCATCACCTGGGGCTTCTTCGAAGGCGGCTTCGACCTCGGCAAGAAGAACGCCGACGGATCGACGGGCTGCAACCGCACGACCACTTCGACCGTCACCAACACCAAGAAGGCCGACTACATCCCCCACCACCAGCCCTTCCAGTACTACACCTCGACCGCCAACCCGAAGCACCTGCGTCCCACCTCCACGCGGATGATCGGATATGACGATCAGGCCAACCACCAGTACGACACCGACGACTTCTTCGCGGCGGTGAAGTCCGGAAACTTCCCGGCAGTGAGCTTCCTGAAGGCCCCCGGCTACCAGGATGGCCACGCCGGTTACTCCGACCCTCTCGACGAGCAGGCCTTCGTCGTTCACGTCATCAACTTCCTCCAGCAGCAGAGCCGCGACTGGGAGCACACCGCCGTCATCATCGCCTATGACGACTCCGACGGTTGGTACGATCACCAGATGCCTCCCATCGTGAACCAGTCCTCTTCCGAGGCGGACGCTTTGGTGGCCACGGGCTCCTGCGGCGACGGCACGACCGCTCTCTCCAGCGTCACCTCGCAGCACGCGCAGGGACGCTGCGGATACGGCCCGCGCCTTCCTCTGCTGGTCATCTCGCCCTACGCGAAGCACAACTACGTCGATCACAACATCACCGACCAGAGCTCGATCCTGCGCTTCGTCGAGGACAACTGGGTCGGCGGCCAGCGGATCGAGGGTTCCTTCGACAGCCGCGCCGGTTCGCTGCTCGGCCTGTTCGACTTCAACCACCCGCAGAACCAGCCCTTCCTTCTCGACGAGAGCACAGGACTTCCGCAGCACGGCGGCGGCTTCCCGGGCGGCGGCGACGATCACGACCACAACGACCACGGTCATGGCTGGGGCCAGTTCTAACCACAGCAAGAGCACGACAACCTGAATCGAAACCAAAGCAGCGGGGCTTCTCCTCAAGAGAAGCCCCGCACTTCTTTTAAACCGCTTTTGTTCTAAGACAACGCCCGGGTGCCCCATCCTTCGCGAACCTCACCGCGAAGGGTGGGATGAATCCCGCCCGTACCCGCACAAAATCGGGTGGCGGGTGCGGGTGGCGGATGGCGGGTGCCCCATATCTGGCGGCTTTATCGCCAGATGTGGGTTTGCAGGATGACCACCCTTCCCCTACCTTACGAACTTGTCATTCCGCAGCGAAGCGAAGGAATCTGCTTCTGTCCTCCCTTCGAACCGCCACCAAGCCCCCGACCATAATTTTCGCGAAATCTTCACACATCTCCCTTATGTTCTTGAAGAAAGAGGGCATCCCTACCTTGATCTCCCGACGAAGATTCCTCCACCGGGCCGGAGCACTGGCCACCGGCCTTTCCCTTGAACGCACGCTGGCGGCCAGAGCCATAGCTCCCCCCACCGCGCTCGACCCCAACACCCTCAAGCCCTTCGTCGACCCCCTGCCTCTCCCCACGCTGCTGAAGAGCACCTCCTCGCGCCCCGACCCCGAGTCCCCATCGCACCCCCTGCCTTACTACCGCGTAGCCATCGAGGAGATTCACCAGAAGGTCCACCGCGACCTTCCCCCCACGCGCATGTGGGGATTCAACGGCACCTCCCCCGGCCCTCTCTTCGAGACCCGCAGCGGCCACGGCATGATCGTCGAGTGGGCCAACCGCCTCCCCGCCAAACACTTCCTCCCCATCGACCACACCCTGCACGGAGCCGAAGCCGACCAGCCCGAGTCCCGTTGCGTCGTCCACCTGCACGGAGGCCGCACCCCCGCCGCCAGCGACGGCTACCCCGAAGACTGGGTCGCGCCCGGCAAGTCGCTCGTCTACCACTACCCCTGCCGGCAGGACGCGACGCAGCTCTTCTACCACGACCACACCATGGGGATTAACCGCCTCAACATCTACGCCGGTCTTCAGGGAATCTTCCTCATCCGCGACGAGGTGGAAGAGTCGCTGAACCTCCCGAAGGGCAAGTACGAGATCCCCCTGATGCTCTTCGACCGCTTCCTCCGCTCCGACGGCCAGCTTGAGTACCCCGTCTCCGGCGACCCCAAATCCCCGTGGGTTCCCGAGGTCTACAGCAACGTCATGCTGGCCAACGGCAAGCTCTCCCCCTACCTCGACGTCGAGCCCCGCCGCTACCGCTTCCGCATCATGAACGGCTCGAACGCCCGCTTCTTCCGCCTCTCCTTCGGCGACCTCGCAGAGATGCACCTCATCGGCGGCGATCAGGGCCTTCTCTCCGCTCCCGTCAAGACCACCCGCGCCCTTCTGACCCCCGCCGAGCGCTCCGACATCGTCTTCGACTTCAGCGCCTACGCGGGCCAGACGCTTCTCCTGAAGGACGACAGCTTCGACATCATGCAGTTCCGCGTAGCCGCCACGGCAAGCAAAGACGACAGCGCATTACCCGCAACGCTGCGCCCCATCGAGCGCATCCCCGAGAGCACGGCCATCAAAACCCGCCGCGTAACCCTCGACGAAAACATGAACAAGGTGCAGGAGTCGATGGGGATGCTCCTGAACAACACCCCCTGGCACATGCCCGTGACAGAAAAACCCGTCCTCGACACCACCGAGATCTGGGAGATCGTCAACCTCACCGAGGACACGCACCCCATCCACCTGCATCTCGTGCGCTTCCAGATCCTCGACCGCCGCAGCTTCGACGTCTTCCGCTTCCAGGACACCGGCGAGATGCGTTACACCAGCCGCGCCCTTCCCCCGGCCCCCGAAGAGATGGGCTGGAAGGACACGGTACGCTGCGAAAAGGGCCACGTCACCCGCATCATCGTCCCCTTCACTGGCTACACAGGCCGCTATGTCTGGCACTGCCACCTGCTGGAACACGAGGACAACGAGATGATGCGCCCCTTCGAGGTCATCGCTGGAAGCTGAGAGGCCGCACGCCTTGCTCTCTCAGCAAAACTCTTGACCTTGTCATTCCGTAGCGAAGCGAAGGAATCTGCTTCTTCTCACGAACCGCCACAAAAAGAACGGGTGCCCCATCCTTCGCAGCCTCACCGCGAAGGGTGGGATGAATCCTGCTCGCATCAGCACTGAACCCGCTCCAGCTCTCTCCCACCACCCTCCTTCTGAGGCGAAACGAAGAATCCCAGCATTCCCTTTGCAGGACGCATCCACCCCACAAACCCACCCCATAAAATAACCCTGTGACCCACCCACTCCCCGACCGCATCGTGGTCGTCCTTGTCCGCGCCCGCAACCCGAACAACATCGGAGCGGTCGCCCGAGCGATGCACGACTTCGGCTTCCGCCATCTCCGCATCGTCAGCGACTACGCTCCTCCGTTCGAGACAGCCCGTTCCGCCGTCGACGCCTCCGAGGTCCTCGCGCAAGCCACGACCTTCGCCACCGTGGCCGAAGCAGTCGCCGACTGCACCCTCGTCGCCGGAACCACCGCGGTCGGCGAGCGAGCCCTGGAGCACCCCCTCTACGAACTCGCCGAAGCCGCAAGCAAAATCCACTCCGAAGCAGCCGAAGAAAACACCCGCATCGCCCTCCTCTTCGGCTCCGAGAAGACCGGCCTCAGCAACGAAGAGCTGAGCCACTGTCACTGGCTCCTCACCATCCCCATGCACCAGCACGAGCAGATGCGGCACCCATCCATGAACCTCGGCCAGGCGGTCGCGGTCTGCCTCTACGAACTCATCCGCACGCAGGCGGCCCCCTCCACCCTCGGCACCCGCGAGGCCGCCCGCGCCGACGAGGTCGAGCGCTTCACCGAACACTTCCGCCGCCTGCTCGAAGCCTCGGAGTACACCCGCCGCCACCCAGCCAACTGCAGCGACGAGCAGATCCGCCGCCTCATTCTCCGCATGGGCCTGCGAGCCTCCGACGTCCCCATCTGGATGGGCATCGTCCGCCAGATCCTCTGGAAGCTCAACCAACCCGAGTAACTCTCGCCACCACTTTTAGAACAGGGCATCCCGTTTTCAGACCTTGTCATTCCGCTCTTTGTCTTGTCATTCCGTAGCGAAGCGAAGGAATCTGCTTCTTCTCACGAACCGCCACAAAAAGAACGGGTGCCCCATCCTTCGCAGCCTCACCGCGAAGGGTGGGATGAATCCTGCTCGCATCAGCACTGAACCCGCTCCAGCTCTCTCCCACCACCCTCCTTCTGAGGCGAAGCGAAGAATCCCAGCATTCCCTTTGCAGGACTCCCCAAAAACACGTAAGAACATAAAGCAAGGAGAGCGGCATGGCATCAGGAAACACGAAGCGCCTCGCGGCGACAGCGCTTCTGGCATCGTTGAGCATCGCGGCATCGGCCCAGCAGGGCAGGCAGCTCACCGCCCAGGACTACGCCCGCGCCGAGAGCTTCATGAACTACAACGTGAACCCTCTCATCTTCCACACCGTCGATCATCCCGCATGGCTCGCCGACGGACGCTTCTGGTATCGCGACCGCAGCCCCGAGGGAACCACCTACACCCTCGTCGATCCGGCAAAGAAAACCAAAGCCCCCGCCTTCGACCACACGAAGCTAGCCAACGCGCTGAACACGGCCCTCAGCTCCACCGAAAAACAGACCTCAAAGCCCCTCCCCAAAGAAGACCCGCGCTACCTCTCCCTCACTCTGCTCTCAGTCGAAGGTCCGGTCATCACCTTCACCTCTCGCATGACGAAGTGGCGCTGCGACCTCAGCGGGGCGGGCGTCTGCACCACCATCAACACCGCCGCCCCACAAAAGCCTCTTGAGGTAGCCTCCCCCGACGGCACCAGGGCCGTCTTCATCCGCGACTGGAACCTCTGGATGCGCGACACCGCCACCGGCAAAGAAACGCAGCTCACCCCCGACGGCGTGAAGGACTACGGCTACGCCACCGACAACGCGGGCTGGCAGCACAGCGACCGCCCCATCGTGTTGTGGTCGCCCGACTCAAAAAAGATCGCCACCTTCCAGCAGGACCAGCGCCGCACCGGCGAGATGTACCTCGTCCCCGTCACCAACCGCCACTCGCAGCTACAGGCGTGGAAGTATCCCCTCGTCGGCGACGAAAACGTCACCCTGATCGAGCGCGTCGTCATCGACGTGACCACGCCAAAGGTCACGCGCCTCAAGCTCCCGCCCGACCAGCACCGCTCCACCCTCTGCGACGACGTAAGCTGCAACGGCGGCTGGGACGACGTGCAGTGGAGCGACGACAGCACGCACCTCGCCTTCGTCTCCACCTCGCGCGACCACAGGCAGGAGTGGCTTCGCGTAGCCGACGCCGCGACCGGCGACCTCCGCGAAGTGATGTCCGAGACCGCGCCGAAGTTCTTCGAGAGCGGCAACGGACGCGTCAACTGGAAGTATCTCTGGGGAACCGACGAGGTCCTCTGGTTCAGCGAGCGCGACAACTGGGGCCAGATGTATCTCTACGACGGCAGGACCGGCGCTCTCAAACACCAGATCACGAGCGGCGAAGGCAACGTGACGCAGGTCCTGCTCATCAACGCGGCAACACGCACCCTCTACTTCTTAGCCGTCGGCAAGGAGAGCGGTCGCGACCCCTACTTCCAGCACTACTACAGCATCGGCTTCGACGGCAGCGGCCTGAAGCTCCTCACGCCCGAGAATGCCAACCACGAGGTCACACCCTCGCCGGATGGAAAGTTCTTCATCGACGTGGCCTCCACCCCCACGCAGCCGCAGACGACGGTCGTACGCGACACCACCGGCAACCTCGCCCTCGAAGTAACAAAGCAGGACATCACCAGGCTCCTCGCCACAGGATGGGTCCCGCCCACTCCAATCACCGTCAAGGGACGCGACGGCAAGACCAACCTCTACGGTTTCCTCTTCAAGCCCACGAGCTTCGATGCCGCCAGGAAATATCCGATCGTGAATAACGTCTACCCCGGCCCGCAGACCGGCTCCTGCGGCAGCCGCAGCTTCGCCCCCGCGCACCGCGACATGCAGTCGCTGGCCGAGCTTGGCTTCGTCGTCGTCTGCATCGACGGCATGGGCACGCCCTTCCGCTCGAAGAGCTTCCACGAGTTCTACTACGGCAACCTCGGAGACAACACCATCCCCGACCAGGTCGCGGGCATGAAGGACCTGGCCTCCCGCTACCCTTGGATCGACCTCGACCGCGCAGGCATCTACGGCCACTCCGGCGGAGGCAACGCCACGGCAGCGGCAATGTTCAACTACCCCGACTTCTTCAAGGTGGGCATCGCCGAGAGCGGCAACCACGACCAGCGCGACTACGAGGACGACTGGGCCGAAAAATGGACCGGCCTCGAGGTAAAGAACCCCGACGGAACCAGCAACTACGACAGCCAGGCCAACCAGAACATAGCGAAGAACCTGAAGGGCCACCTGCTACTCGCGCACGGCACAATGGACGACAATGTGCCGCTCAACAACACGCTTGTACTCGTCGACGCCCTCATCAAGGCAAACAAGAACTTCGACCTTCTTCTGATCCCGAACGTAGCCCACGGATACGGCGCAGCCACGCCCTACATGACGCGCCGCCGCTGGGATTACTTCACCCGCTACCTAGCCGGAGACACCCCGCCCCCCGAGTACCAGATGAAGCCCTGGGCCGAGTCCCAGGCCGCCCTGAACGGCCCCGCAGACGCCGAATAATCCAGCACAAGCGAGGACCAATCCAGCACAAAATCGGGTGCCCCATATCTGACGGCTTTATCGTCAGATGTGGGTTTGCAGGATGTCCACCCCTCCACCCATACCTTTGAACTTGTCATTCCGCTCTTTGTCTTGTCATTCCGTAGCGAAGCGAAGGAATCTGCTTCTCTCTCGAACCGCCACCAAAGACCGGGGTGCCCAGCCTTTCCGAACGGGGTCCCCGGCGAGCTTACTCGCTGGGGCAGGAAGGAAAGGGTGGGATGCAAAATCTCCAGCCCCCGAGCTTTTAAAAAAAGAGATCCTACCGGTACGAACGAATCACATCCCATCCTTCGCGATAAAACCGCAAAGGATGGGGCACCCAATCCTCCTGTACCAATACCCAAACCTACGAAACCGGCCCAGCCCCCGAGACCATCCCATACAGCTCCGATTCGAACCTCCGGATCGCCTCTTCCGACCACTCATGCGACGACTTCCGCCAGGTATCGCCTCTCTCGTCGATGAAGTTCGGGAAGTTCATCCTGCAGAACCCCACCCTCTCGCGAAAGTCATACATTCCCTGCGGAATCCCATCGAGATACAGCACCGCCTGCAGCCCGTTCCGCGACCACTCCACCGCGGCAATGCGTTCCGGCTCCGGCCTCTCGTTCTCGGCATCGCTCTTCTCCAGCGCCGCGACGTTGTAGATCAGCATCGCGTCGAGAATATTCTCCTCATGCGAGCCCTGCGATCGGTCGCAGGCGTAGAAGTATCCCGCAATCCCCTCGTCCTCAAACACCACCGTCCACGGCGAGGTCGGCGAATCCGACGAGAGAAGGGCACGTCCGGGCGTAAAGGTAAGCGTCTCCATACCTCTCACGATACGATAGAAACGATGCTTCATGGCAATCGAGCGATAACGAAGAAGGCGGAGGTTCGTTGAAACTCCCTGCATTTCGAATGGGTTGGCCCCAGCGGCTGGCAGCCTTGCTGCTCCTCTTTTTTCTGGCGCAGTGCACGTGGGTAATCTCCCGCCAGCAGCTCTCCAGCGACGACTACCGTTTCGCCCGCTGCGGCCGCGAGATGTGGGAGCGCCCCTCCCCCCTCGCCGGATACTTCACCTCCTGCGGCAACCTCAACGGCGACGGCACCTTCGGCTATCGCGTCGCGGGACTCCCCCTCACCGCGCAGCGTCTCGTACTCCTCACCGCCGATAAGTTCCGCAGCCCCGAAAACCGCCTCTACACCTCAGGCTCCCTCAACGGCTCCACGTGGGAGGCACGCCACGAGCTTGTGAGCGTGAAGTACCTCCTGCACCTCCCCTTTGTCTTCTTCGCCATCTGGCTGGGAGCGGGCCTCTGGTGGGTCGCACGCCGCCTCTTCGGCAACGAAGGCGGCTTCCTCGCGCTCGGCCTCTACTGCTTCTCGCCCGAGATCATCCGCTACTCCGTCACCCCCAACAACGACGTGCTCGCCATGTGGGGCCTCTACGGTCTGGTCTACACGGCCATCGGCGTCGCGCACGCCATGCAGGGGCCTCGCTACAAATGGCGTCCGCGCATCGTGCTTCTCACGCTCGCCCTGGGCCTGACAGCCGCCGCGCACCTTCTCGCCGCCATCATCGGCTTCCTTGCCGCAGCCATCCTCATGCTGTACCTCGCCGAGCGCCGCCGAAGCTACGTCATGCAGATCATCATCTTCTCCGCCCTTGGAGCGCTGCTGGTTCTGCTGGCCTTCTACGCCTTCCGGCTCTCATCGTTCAGCTACGTCTTCACCGGAGGCAGCGCCCGAAGCTGGTTCTCGCTCGACCCCGCCCGCGCCTTCTTCTCCGACCCGCAGAACGCCGTCCTCACCATCGCCCTGGGAGTAGCCCTGCTGCTCTACGTTGGCATCCGCCGCTGCCGCTACTTCGGCAACACCGCACCTCTGCTGATGACGCTCGTGCTGTTCCCGCTCGTGACCACCCAGACGGTCGCGCGCCCCTGGCTCTGGGCCTTGCCCTTCCTCTTCACCTTCCTCAGCGGAGTCTTCGCCGACATCCTCGAAACCCGCTACCGCAAGCTGTTCTTAGCGCTCACCGGCCTGCTCCTGATCACGCAGGCGGCCCTGTGCATCGCAGGACTGAACGCCCTGGCCCTCCACATCTAGCGCCACGATTCTCCATCCCCTCACCCATACCCTTTGAACTTGTCATTCCGCTCTTTGTCTTGTCATTCCGTAGCGAAGCGAAGGAATCTGCTTCTCTCACGAACCGCCATCAAAGACCGGGTGCCCCATCCTTCGCAGCCTCACCGCGAAGGGTGGGATGAATCCAGCTCGACTCACCGCAACGTCATTCTGAGTGAAGCGCAGCGTAACGAAGAATCCCAATATTTCTTTGCAGGATTCCCCTCGACCACCCCCAAAGGAAACAGGAAGACAGGCCACCATCCCTCACTTTTTGCATCTCACCACTGAACGCGCCTATCAAGCACTCCACATCAAAAAAAGGCGCGCTCAGGACGGTCCGAACGATGATGGTATCGCTTCGCTCTTCAGGCGCCGCATGCGCCTTTGCACTTCTGCTTTTTGTCCCGGGATGCAAACGCAGCAATAACAACCCCAGCCCCGAGAACAGCACCACAGCCTCCGCTCCCAGCGCCCCGAGCGACACCACCAGCCTCGCCACGCTGGCGGACTCGAAGCAGCTCGACCTCCTCCGCTGGCCCGACATCTCCGACTACCAGCCCGCGCTCAAGACCTTCTACGCCACGCGCAGCGGCTCGCTCGCCTGGAGCCGCGACGGCAAGCCCACCTCCGCCGCGCTCGGCTTCATCCAGGCCTTCACCGACGCCGAGCAGAAGGGCCTGCGCCCCGAAGACTACGACGCCTCCCGCTGGCCCGCGCGCACCAAGTCGCTCAATCCGCGCAACGAAGAGAGCCTCAACGAGTTCGACGTAGCCATGACGGTCACGGTGATGCGCTTCCTCTCCGACCTGCACCTTGGCCGCATCAACCCGCAGCACTTCAACTTCGGCATCGACGTGCAAAAGAAGCGTTACAACCTCGCCGAGTTCGTCGCCCAGAACGCCGTCGATGCCGCCGACGTCCCCTCGCTGCTCAAAACCGTCGAGCCCGACTCCGAAGACTACCGCCGCACCGAACAAGCCCTCGCCCACTACCTCGAGCTGGCCCGCCTGCAGCCCACCAGCGCCTCCGCCGAGCCCTTGCCCATGGTCACCAAACCCCTCAGCGTCGGCGACCTCTACCCAGCAGGACTGGAGCTTGAGCGGCGCCTCGTCTTCGAGGGCGACGGAGGCAATACAGCAGCCGGAGGAAGCGGCGTAGACCACCGCATCTCTCCGGTCGCCGCCGCAGGCCTCAAGAACTACCAGTCGCGCCACGGCCTCCCCGCCGACGGCCACCTCACCCCCGAGACAGTGAAGAGCCTCAACGTTCCCATGTCCGTGCGCGTCGAGCAGCTTCAGTTCGCCCTCGAACGCTGGCGCTGGCTCTCCGACCCCTACCTGCACCCGCGCCTCATGGTCAACCTTCCCGAGTTCCTCCTGCGCGGATACACCGAAGACCACCAGCTCGACTTCACCATGCGCGTAGTCGTCGGCAAGGTCGCCGGAGACCACCGAACCCCCGTCTTCACGCGCATGATGCGCTACATGATCTTCCGCCCCTACTGGAACGTCCCCACCGACATCGTGCGCGACGAGCTTGCGCCGCACATGGGCTCGCACCCCGGCTACCTCGAAGGCCGCAACTACGAGGTGGTGAACTCGAAGGGCCAGCCCATCCCCGACTACACCACGCAGAAGGTGGCGCAGGGCAGCTACCTCGTGCGCGAAAAGCCCGGCCCGAAGAATTCGCTCGGCCTGGTGAAGTTCATGTTCCCCAACCAGTACGACATTTACCTTCACTCAACGCCCGCGCGAGGACTCTTCGCCCGCACCCGCCGCGACTTCAGCCACGGCTGCGTCCGCGTGCAACAGCCCGAAGATCTTGCCACCTGGGTTCTCGACGGCCAGAAGGACACCGACGGCGAGGACTGGACGCTCGAAAAGGTACAGGAGGCGATGAGCCCCGACGGCGAGGACAGCCGCCAGGTCAACCTCAAGACGCCGCTTCCCATCGTGATCTTCTACCTCACCGCGACGGTCGACGAAGACGGCACAACGCACTTCTTCGACGACATCTACAGCTACGACGAAGCAATCCGCAAGACCCTCGAAAAAGGGCCGCCCTACCCCACACGCCCCGACCCCACCGCACCCAAGCCCAAACCCGGCGATACCGTCTAAGAGCCACCGTCTGAAGCCCACCACAAAATCCGGGTGAGGACGGGTGCCCCATATCTGGCAGTCTCACCGCCAGATGTGGGCATTCGCGCAAAGCGCGAACCGCTTTCCCCCAAGCCGCCACGAATACCTCACCTCATCTTCCCCAACCCTTACAAACCCAATCCCTACGAACCCAACCCTTACGAACTTGTCATTCCGTAGCGAAGCGAAGGAATCTGCTTCTCCCCAAACCGCCACAAAAGACCGGGTGCCCCATCCTTCGCAGCCTCACCGCGAAGGGTGGGATGAATCCCGCCCACACCCGCACCATCCACCCGCCATGACCGCATCCTCCCGAAAGCTGTCATCCTGAGCGAAGTCGAAGGACCTGCATCTCGCCAGTACCGCCAACATCCTTCCACAAGCAGCAACAAGCAGATTCCTCCGCTCCGCTACGGAATGACAAGTTCGTAAGACTTCAGTAAAGAAGCGGAATCCAGGCAACAAACCCTCTGCAATCCCCAAAAACCCGGTTATCATCACACCACCCGGAGACCCTCGCGTGCGCCTCTTCCCATCCAGCGTCTTTCAGAAAGCCTTTGCCCTAGCAGCCGCCACCGCGCTGCTCGCCACCGCGGCCACCGCGCAGCAGCCCAACCTAGCCCCCACTCGCGCCTCTCACGCGATGGTCGTGACCATCCACCACGACGCTTCCGACGCGGGCCTCGCCATCCTGAAGCAGGGTGGCAACGCGGTCGATGCGGCGGTGGCGGTCGGCTTCGCGCTCGCAGTCGTCTACCCCGCCGCAGGCAACCTCGGCGGAGGAGGCTTCCTGCTCCTCCGCGACCACAACGGCAAGGCGCACTTCCTCGACTACCGCGAAAAAGCCCCCGCCGCGGCCACCCGCGATATGTACCTCGACGAGCACGGCAACGTCGTCCCCAACCTGTCTCTCGTGGGATACAAAGCCTCCGGAGTCCCCGGCACCGTAGCAGGCCTCACCTACGCGCAGAAGCACTACGGCAAGCTCACCCTCGCGCAGGACATGGCCCCCGCCATCCACCTGGCCTCCGAGGGCTACGTCCTCTCGGCGGAAGAAGCACACCTGCTCGAAAGCAAAAACCTCACCCGCTTCCCCGCATCGACCAAGATCTTCCAACGCAACGGCAACTTCTACAAAGCGGGCGAAACCTTCAAGCAGCCCGAGCTGGCCGAAACCCTCCGCCGCATCGCTCGCGACCCCGACGACTTCTACAAGGGCGCGATGGCCCACCAGATCGCCGATGTCGAAAAGGCAGGCGGCGGCCTCATCACCGCCGACGACCTCGCCCACTACGAGGTGAAAGAGCGCGAGCCCATCCGCGGCAGCTATCGCGGATACGACCTCATCACCGCGCCCCCTCCATCCTCGGGCGGCATCGTGCTGGTCGAGATCCTCAACATCCTCTCCGGCTTCGACCTCGCAAAGCTCGGCCCCGACCGCAGCGCCGCGCAGGTCCACATCATCACCGAGGCCTTCCGCCGCGCCTACAAAGATCGCGGCGACTATCTCGGCGACCTCGACTTCAACACGCTCCCCCTGAAGCAGATGGCGAACCCCAAATACGCTGCCGCATGGCGCGCTTCGATCGACCCCGCCAAACCCACGCCCTCGGCCGCACTCGTTCGCCCCGCAGGCTTCCTGCCGCCGCCCCCTGCTGCAACGCTCGTGCATGAGTCCACCCAGACCACGCACTTCTCCATCGTCGATGCCGAGGGCAACGCCGTCTCCAGCACCTACACGCTCAACGGCGGCTTCGGCTCGGGAGTCACCATCGAAGGCCTCGGCTTCCTGATGAACAACGAGATGGACGACTTCACCTCGAAGGTCGGCGTGCCCAACACCTACGGCCTCATCCAAAGCTCGGCCAACGCCATCGAGCCGGGCAAGCGCCCCCTCTCCGCGATGACCCCGACCATCCTCACGCGCAACGGCAAGCTGGCCTACGTGATGGGAACCCCCGGCGGCTCGACCATCATCACCACGGTCGCGAACGACATCCTCAGCGCCATCGACAACGGCCTCGACATCCAGCAGGTAGCGGACGCCCCGCGCTTCCACCACCAGTACCTTCCGGACCGCCTCGACCTCGAAAAGAAGTTCCCCGTGCCCCCAGCCGAAGAGCTGAAGGCGATGGGCTACACGATCAACCGCCTCGCAGTCGCCGACGAGAAGAACCCCGGCGTCTGGGGCGACAGCGAGCTGATCGCCATCGACCCGAAAACCGGCGAGCTTCTAGGCGGCCACGACTCCCGCCGCGCCTTTGGCAAGGCCTCTGGCTACTGACCTGCTCTTCTCGGGAAAGCGAATAGGTGCAACCTTTTCCCGCAGCAAAGCTCTCTCAGAAGTAAGATCACTGCAACGTAACCTCAGGCGCGATTGAGTCAACCGCAAAGGAGACGCTCCGTCATGCAAGACCGCTCCCGTCGCCGCTTCCTCCTCTCAGCCGGTGCCGCTCTTACCTCTGCTTCTCTCGGCGATACCTCTGCGATGGCCGCGCCCCGCGCAACTCCCGCACCGGGTGCCGATAAGGCTCTCCATCTGCTGATGGAAGGAAATGCGCATTTCGTCAAAGGTGCGATCACGCATCCCGGGCGTACTCCGGAGGACTTCGGGCCTCTTGCCGCCGGGCAGAATCCAATCGCCGCGATCCTCGGCTGCGCGGACTCTCGCGTCCCTCCTGAGATCCTCTTCGACCTGGGCATCGGCGATCTGTTCATCATTCGCGTCGCCGGGAATTATGTGAACGGCGCCGGGGCCTCCGTGAAGGGTTCGATCGAGTACGCTGTCGCAGAGCTTGGCGTCTCCCTGGTGATGGTTCTCGGTCATAGTCAGTGCGGTGCAGTGAAGGCTGCCATTCAGCATCTTCACGACAAGGATGCGCTTCCCGGGGCCATCAACGATCTCGTCAATACCATCAAGCCTGCGGTGCTCGACAGCGAACACATGCCGGGCGACCCGCTTGAGAATGCCATCCGCACCAACGTTCTCCACTCGGTGAACCGCCTTCATTCGCTCGAGCCGGTCCTGGCTCCCGCAGTGCGTTCGGGCAAGCTGAACATCGTCGGAGGGGTCTACGATCTTGCCACCGGCAAGGTCGATCTACTCACTTAAACGGAAGAATGTGGGTTCTTCGACCTGTATAGTTCACTAGATAAGGAAGAACTATCCAGTGAAGCGTACCCTCCTCTCTGCATTGCTCCAGGGAACCCTCCTTACGGCGGGCCTGTCGTCCTCTCTTGCTGCCCAAACCCCCTTCGTGAATACCCTCATGCCGGTTCCGGCGCACCTCACCGCCGCCACCGGCTCGCTCCCGTGGAACGATGCGATCACCGTCGGCCTGCCGCGCTTCCGCGACTCCCGCCTCGACGCCGCCATCGTCCGCACCCTCCAGCAGATGGAGGGCAAGACCGGGGTCCACCGCCCGCCCTCGCTCGGCAACGACCCCTCCGCAAAGCTCGTCATCGACGTAGAAGGCCCCGGCGAAACCATCCAGACCATCGACGAGGACGAAGCTTATACACTCCTCATCACTCCTGCCGGAGCTAAACTCCACGCCGCCACCACCGTAGGAGCCATGCGCGGCCTGACGACCCTCACGCAGCTCGTCCAGAACGACGGCACAGGCTTCTTCCTCCCCGCCGTCCAGATCGACGACACCCCGCGCTTCCGCTGGCGCGGCCTGATGATCGACACCGGCCGCCACTTCGAGCCCATCGACGTCATCAAGCGCAATCTGGATGCGATGGCCGCGGTGAAGCTCAACGTCTTCCACTGGCACCTCACCGAAGACCAGGGCTTCCGCATCGAAAGCAAGCTCTACCCCGGGCTCACCGCCAAGGGCTCCGACGGCCTCTACTACACGCAGGACCAGGCGCGTGAGATCGTCGCCTACGCCCACGCCCGCGGCATCCGCGTCGTTCCTGAGTTCGAGATGCCCGGCCACTCCGTCGCCTGGCTCGTGGCTTATCCCAAGCTCGCCAGCGGCAGCATTCCCACCGGCATCCGCCGCGAGTTCGGCGTCAGCAACTACGCCCTCGACCCAACCCGCGAAGAGACCTACCAGTTCATCCAGCGCTTCCTCACCGAGATGACCGGCCTCTTCCCCGACGCCTACTATCACATCGGCGGCGACGAAACCCCCGCGCCCGACTGGAAGACCAACCCGCGCATCCTCGCCTTCAAGAAGCAGCACAACCTCAAGGACAACGACGCGCTGCAGGCGTACTTCAACACCCGCGTCCTCGCCATCCTGACCGGCCTGCACAAGCACATGGTCGGCTGGGACGAGATCTTCACCCCCGGCCTTCCCACCGACGCCGTCATCCAGTCCTGGCGCGGCGCGAAGTCGCTCGTGAGCGCGGCCAAACAGGGCTACCAGGGCATCCTCTCGCAGCCCTGGTACCTCGACGGTATGCAGAGTGCCGAGCGGCACTACCTCGCCGACCCCATCCCCGCCGGCTCCGACCTCACGCCCGAGCAGTCGAAGCGCATCCTCGGCGGCGAGACTCCCATGTGGGGCGAGCAGCTCAACCAGCTCTCCATCGACTCCCGCATCTGGCCCCGCACCGCCGCCATCGCCGAGCGCTTCTGGTCGCCCGCCGACGTCCGCGATGTGGACGATATGTACCGCCGCCTCGACGTCGAATCCATCCGCCTCGAAGCCCTTGGCCTGACGCACCTGACCCACCAGGACGCCGCCCTCCGCGAGCTTGCCGGAACCGAGAACATCGACGCCCTCCGCGTCTTTGCCTCCGTACTGCAACCCGTCTCCTTTGGAGAGCGTTACAAGGGCCAGCACACCGACCAGCTCACGCCGCTCGACAACCTCGTCGACGCCGTGCGCCCCGACCCGCCCTCGCGCCACCGCATCGAGGTCCTCGTCCGCAACCTCCTCGCCTCGCCCGCAAACCAGCAGGCAAAGGCCGAACTGGACAGCGCCTTCAAGAGCTGGCTCTCTGCCGTCCCCGTCGTCGAGGAGCAGATGCAGCACTCGCCCCTGCTGAACGTGGCACACCCCCGCGCCCAGCAGCTCGGCGACCTCGCACAGACAGGCGAAGAGGCCCTCTCCTACCTCGGAGGCTCCACCAAGGCCCCCGCAGGCTGGAAACAGGGTGCTCTCGCTCAGATCGAAGAGGCCCGCAAGAACCAGGCCCTCCTCCGCTTCACCTTCCTCGACCCGCTTGAGCAACTAATCAAAGCCGCCCAGGAATAACAATCACCAACACACGCAATAAAAGAACGGCCCCGCGTTGAACACTCAACGCGGGGCCGTTTACTTTCTACCTCATCATTCCACCAAAACTTTTAGAACTAGTTATTCCGCAGCTTTTAGAGCTTGTCATTCCGTAGCGAAGCAAAGGAATCTGCTTTTGTCTTCCTTCCAAACCACCACCAAAGACCGGGTGCCCCATCCTTCGCAGCCCCACCGCGAAGGGTGGGATGAATCCAGCTCGCACTCGCAACCCGTCATTCTGAGTGCAGCGAAGAATCCCAGCATTGTTGCAGAATGCCACACCATCGCACCTTCAAAACCAAACCCCTAATTCATCCACCGCTTATCATTCGGATCGCGCTTCTCATCGGGATCGATATACCGTCCATCCTTATCGAAGTGGACCACGCGATTCTGCTTCCGCATGTACACCTCGAACTTCCGCGCGGCCCTGCGCCTCTTGGCGCGGTAGTAGGCATTGCGAAGCCCATAAAGCCACTCGGTGACCCCAAAGACCAGCCCCCGCCTCGGAGCAAAGCGCACAAACAGAAACCCCGCCAGCGCCCCCGAAAGCTGCACCAGCGCCCCGAAGTTATCCGCGGCCTTCAGCAGCACCGCGACCTCGATCAGGATATAAATCGCCACCAAATACTTCGCCTTGATGCGAACCAGGAACCACAGCATAAACTCCTGGTCGCCAAACAGCATGGCGATCGCGACCAGCAGCCCGAAGGTTCCCGCCCACACCCCAACCGAAACCGCATCCGGACGCAGCCCGAACAGGTGCGTAAACGAGATCGCCGAAGCGATCACCGCACCGCCCCCAACAGACGACCAGTACAGCTCCATGAGCCACCGGCTGCCGTAGCTTCCCTCCAGCAGCGACCCCGTGAACCATATCGTCAACATGCTGAAGACGAACGAAAGAATCCCAGGGTTCAGTAGCGAGTAGCTGAAGAGCTGCCAGACCTCGCCGCGCACCACCGCCAGCGGCTCCAGCACCATGTGCCCGGTCAAAAACTGGCTTACGGAAGGCGACACCCACCCCAGCACCGCCAGCGCAAAGAAAACACCCACATTCAGCAGGATGAGCCGACGCACGGCCCCTCCAAACGACGGCAACGCAAGCGAGATCGATCCGGTTCGGCGCATCGTGACTTGCCTCTTATTTCATCACAGCGCGCCACTTCGTGCAGAAGCCCCGCCACGCTTTACCCCGTCATTCTGAGCGCAGCACAGCGAAACGAAAAATCCCGGCATTTCTTCGCAGAAGACCCGCCCCTTCCCACCAAAGAATAAAGGAGTATCAAAACAGTATCCGCAGCCCTTGACGGCCACCCCCGGCGCGTCGATAAATAGTAGCGGAGCCATCCCCGCCATCAAAAAAATAACCAGCGGCCCGCTCCTGTTCGGAGGCTCAATCATGTCCGTGGCATGTCCTGAATGCGAAAACCCCCTCGAGCTTCGAGATGACGAACTGGAGACAGGAGAGACTGTGCTCTGCGAAGAATGCGGAACCGAGTTCGAAGTCATCTCCACCGACCCCGTCGAGCTCTCCGCCATCGACGAAACAGGCTACGACGACGAAGACCTCTCCGCTCTCCCGCTCGAAGACGACTGATTCCTTGCCCGCCACGATCTCCGTATACTGGATTCATGGAAGGTTCATCGTCGTTTCGCCCCCGTCTCGGCCCGTCGTTCCGTTTCGCCAGGCTCGTCCTTCTGCTGCCGTTCTGCGCGCTCGCGGCCATTCCCGTGCTTCCGGCTGCTTCCGCGATGGCCCAGCAGCGCGGCCCGGTCCAGCGCGTCGTGCAGGGCAAGGTGACCGACCACGAGAACGTCCCGATCGCAGGAGCCGTCATTTACCTGAAGGACTCCCGCACGGTAAAAAGCTTCATCGCGAACGACCAGGGCCAGTATCGCTTCGGCCAGCTCGCCGCCGAGACCGACTACGAGATCTGGGCCGAACACAACGGCCAGAAGAGCTCGGTCCGGACCATCAGCTCCTTCGACTCGAAGCGGGAGTTCTACATCGACCTGAAGATCGGCAAGTAGAAGACCGCCAGCGAACAGCCGACACTGCCCCTCGGAATTTCACCCCTGCCCACAGAGGCAGGAGTGCGTCTCCGCACCATCTCTTACGAACTAGTCATTCCGTAGTTTTTGCCGCGTCATTCCGCAGCGAAGCAAAGGAATCTGCTTCTCCTGCAGGATGCCCGTACCTCCCAACACGTCTCCATAGCCACAAAAAATAAGGGCCGCCGGAATCTCCGGCGGCCCTTGAGTTTTGTATCTACGTTTGGTTAGAAGCTGATCCTTCCAGCCAGCTGCAGGACGCGAGCAGGATTCTGCGTCGTCGTCGGCTGACCGAAGGTGTTGCCCGTCGGAATCGAGAACGAAGCGCCGGCCACAGGATTCGCGACCGAAGGCAACGTCAGGTTCGTGGGGTTCGAAGGATTCGCGTGGTTGAACACGTTGAACGCCTCAGCACGGAACTGCAGCTTCACCATCTCCCACACCGGGAAGTCCTTGAAGACTGAGAGATTCGTCTGAATCGCTCCCGGTCCCTTCAGGTCGTTGCGGTGAGAGTTACCGAACGTGTACGGAGCAGGCATCGCATACGCCGTCAGATCGATGCAGTTGACGCGCTGCGTCTTGTCGCACGAGTAGCGGGGAGCGTGGACGAACATCGGACGCTGCGTTCCGATACCGCCGACATTGGCGACATCGTTCGAGAGACCGATATTGACCGGCATACCGCTCTGCAGGGTCACAATGGTGTTCACATGCCATCCACCGGCAACCGTATCCAGCGTGTGGTTACGCAGGGTCGGCATCGTGTAGGTAGCGGTTCCCACGAAGCGGTGACGGACGTCCCAGTTCGCGTTGCCATAGTCAGCCTTCAGGTTGTACTGGATCATGCTCGTACCGCCGCCATTGGCGTCGTTCGAGGTATCCAGCGTGTGCGACCAGGTGTAGCTGAGGTTGGCATCAAGACCATGCCAGTTGCGCTGACGGAAGATCGCCGTGAAGCCGTTGTACGTCATGAAACCGGAGTTCTGGATCTGACGGATCTGGCCAAACAGCTGGTACGGACGACGCGCATTCACGTTGCCCGGTCCCGGAAGGGGCTGGTTCGGGTAGTAGGAGTAGTCCAGGTGCAGCGAACGCGATCCCAGGTACTGGAACTCGAGTCCGGCGCCCTGCCACAGCTCAACACCCGTGTCCACGTTCCACTGGTACATGCGGGGCGTGGGCAGGTAGTGGTTGATCGTAAAGGCCGACTGGTAGGTTCCGGGCGTACCCGCAACCGCAGAGGACGAGCCAGGCTGTCCGCCGGTCGGATCCTCGAAGCTCAGCGTAGCAGGCGCACCGACTTCGGTGTTGCCGCTGTAGCTGACCGAAGACGCGAACGGATAGTTGCTGGTCGTCAGGGTGTAGGCGTTCAGGTGGTTCGGGTTGTAGTAGATACCGCCGCCCGCGCGGACAACGATCTTATCCGTTGCGCGGTACGAAGCTCCAAAGCGCGGAGCCCACAGGTTGTGGTTGCCGTCGTTGAACTTGAAGCCCTTCACCGGCTGATAGTCCGCGCCGGTCGTAGCCGAGCTGCTGGGGATCAGGGCGGTGTAGTCCTCGTTCAGAACGCGGCCAACGCCGTTGAGAGCGTAAGGAACCGTCGGCTGCTCGTAGCGCACGCCATACTGCAGCGTCAGCTTGGGAGTTGCCTGCCAGGTGTCCTGCACGAAGTAGCCGTTACGCCACGAGGCGACGGAACCGCGAACCTGGTAAACAGGGGTGATAACCGTCTGGGCATAGCCGCTCAGGAAGTCTGCGCTGCCATCGCCCGAGTAGTTGCCCGAGAAGGTGAACTGACCACGGTTCATGTTGGTGGCAGCACGTCCAATGGCCATGCGACGGATATCCGCGCCTGCCATGATGGTGTGCTGGCCCTTCGTCCAGGTGATCTGGTCGTAGCCGTGGATCGTGCGGTCGTCCTGGTACCAGTTCGTACCCTCGGCGCCCAGACCCTGGTAGCCGGTGATGTTGATCGTCGGAAGTCCGGGGTTACCGCTGGCCGTATCCGCCGTGAATCCGGGGATGCCCAGGTCGGTACCGGCGCTGTCCAGGCCGTTTGCCGCAAAGTAGTTCAGGTTGTTCGACTGGAACTTGTTGAAGCCGAAGCGGAAGTCGTTGAAGAAGGTCGGCGTGATCATGTGCGTGTAGCCGATGATCGCGTTCGAGTCCGTCGTGGGCGAGATCGAAGCGGAGGAGGGAATGACGTTTCCGCCGATCGAATTGCTCTTCTCCCACATGTAGCGGGCAAAGAGGCGGATCTTGTCGTTCACCGCATAGTCAACGCGATCCAGCGTGCTGTTCTTGTTGAAGGTCGAAGGAACGTTGGTGTTCAGGTTGTTCGCCTGGCCGGGATCATTCTCCTGCGGCACATACGCCAGCAGCTTCTGCGCGATCGGAGAGATCGTGGTGAGCCGGTTGTACGGGAGCGCAACCTGCGTCACAGGGTTGCGAAGCTGAGTGCCGCTGGTGCAAAGACCGGTGGCCGAGAACGAGGAGCACAGAGCCGAGAAATCGCCGTTGCGCTCTGCGTCCGTCATGACCTTCGCCTGACCGTTCGATGCGTTGATGTTACGCAGCCCCTCGTACGATCCCATGAAGAAGGCCTTGTCCTTCCAGATGGGTCCGCCAAGCTCGCCACCGAACTGGTGGAAGCGAAGCTCGGGGATGGTCGAATCATGCCTTGCGTAATAAGGACGAGCGTTCATGGCATCGTTCTGCCAGTACTCGTAAGCGGTTCCGTGGAACTGGTTCGTACCCGACTTCGTGTCCGTGTTGATGTGAACGCCCATGTAGGCGCCGTACTGCGCGGTGTAGTTACCAGTCTGAACCTGAACCGCCGAGACCGCATCCGGGTTCGGGGTCACAGGCGAGGTCGAGATCAGCGAGTTCATGACGGTGATACCGTCGAGGGTCATCGAGTTCGTGACCTCGCGCGTACCAGCACCGATGAAGCTCACGCCCGGGGGGTTGCCGGTGTAGCTCGTCTTCGGGCCAATCATGACGTTCGAAGCGGTCGCCGCAAGCTCCATCACGCGGCGGGTCTGCATCGGAAGGTTATCAACCTGCTTGGTGCCAATCGTCTCGCCGATCAGCGCATCGTCGGTCGAAAGAACCGCTGTGCCGGCCGAAACCGAAACCTCGGTGCCGGCATCGCCGACCTGAAGGCTGAAGTCCGTACGGGCCGAAGAGTTCAGCTGAACCGTGGCTCCGTTGGCGGTCGTCTTGTTGAAGCCCTTGGCCTCAACCGTGATGTTGTAGGTGCCGGGCAGAACGAACGGAATGGTGTAGAAACCATCTCCATTAGTCACACCCTTGTACTCGACCTTGGTGGCGGCATTGACAGCGGTGACGCTGGCATCCTTGATCACTGCGCCGGTGCTGTCAGAGACAGTACCAACCAGCTGCGTGTTGTTCGCTACCTGGGCATGCCCATAGAGAGCAAACAAGAAAAGCAGGACTGAAAAAAAACACTTCTTCACGTCGTTGGGCTCCTGTTGCAACTTCTTGTGTCAAATCGCTAGAGACTAGCGGAGTTAGCATTGCTACCGTTTGTTTTTTCTTATAAGACGGTTATTTTATTGTTAAAAGATTACCAGCTTATGGCCTGACGCAAACGCGGCAGGAATCATATATTTCACTAGGACCTTTGACCTAACCGTCCCATCCTTGTCGACCGAAGGCCACCCTTGACACCTTCGAAGTCATCTCACAACCAGCTTCCACCCAGAAGCCAGTCCATCCTCCGCCAGCACGACCACTTTCAGTAAGAAGCGTGCGCCACTGACCACTCACATAAATATATCGTGAATTTGATTTCCTGCCACCTCACCTGCAAAAGCTATTTTTCCCGAATTGAAATTACTACCATTCGCGGCATTAAAACACATTGGGCATAAAGCTGGCTCCTCGCCGCCTTATGCCCAATAAAAAAACCTGTAAATCCATCTAAAAAAACGCTGCATAAACCATCGTTCTGAGTGCAGGCAGCGAAACCAAGAATCGCTGTATTTCTTTGCAGAATGCCCTGACCAGCGGTCAGATCCGCATCGGCATCAGGATGTACCGGTACTTCACATCCTCATTGCCATCTTCCGGCCTCATCTGCCCCGCCGACTGCGCGTCCTTGAACTCCAGCCGCACCTCGCCCGTGTTTCCGATAGCCTTCAGGAAGTCCAGCAGATACTGGCTGTTGAACCCGACCACCAGCGGCTCGTAGTTGTACGGCGTCTCAATCGAGTCCTCAGACTCGCCCGCGTCCGTCGAAGACGAAGAGAGCTTCACCTCGTTCTGCTCCAGCTTCATCTTGATCGCGCCCGAGCGCTCATCCGCGAACTGCGCCACGCGCTGAATTGAACCCATCAGGTCCTCCGAGCGCACAATCACAAATTTGTTGTTGTCCCGCGGAAGCACGGCCTCATAGTTCGGGAACTGCCCGGTCAGCTTGCGGCTCGTCAGCACGCGGCCCCCCACGCGGAAGAACAGCGTCTGGTCGTCGTCGGCAAACTCGATCGTCTCCGCGTCGGTGTTCGACAGCAACCCAGAAAGCTCGCCCAGCGCCTTGCGCGGAATCAGCGTCTTCTTCTCGCCCTGCACGCCCTCGAGCTGTTCGTTGATCTTTTCGATATGCGCCAGGCGGTGACCATCGGTCGCCACCATCGCCATCGACTCGGCCTTCAGCACCAGCAGCGCGCCGTTCAGCGTGTAGCGCGACTCCTCGTTCGAGATCGCGAAGATCGTCTTCGAGATCAGGTTCTTCAAGCTGGCCACCGGAAGCTTCACCGCGCCCGAGGCTGGAAACTCCGGAACCTGCGGGAAGTTCGCCCGCGCCATGCCGACCATCTTCGTATTCGAGCGGCCTGCGCGAATCTGCACCCAGTGGTTGTCCATCAGCTTGATGCTGATGTCTCCCTCAGGCAGCAGCTTGATGTAGTCGTAAAGCTTGCGCGCCGGAACCGTGCAGGCTCCAGGCTTCTTCACCCGCGCCGCGCAGCTCGTCTTCAGGCTCTGGTCCAGATCGGTCGCGGTGATCGTCAGCCGATCTCCACTCTCATCCTGCGTCGCCTCGAACAGGAAGTTCGAGAGGATCGGAATCGTCGTCTTGCGTTCGACGACAGACTGGGCGGCGGTCAGCTCGCGCAGAAGCTCTGCACGCGAGACGGTGATCTCAAGGTTGCCCGTCGGGGCTGCGTTGGCGGTCATCTCGGAGTCCTGGGTGGCGGTCGTCACAGTGTTCTCTCCCGTCGCGCTGGCGTTGTCCTGGTGCCCTGCGGTCGAATCGTTGGGTTTGGCTTCTGGCCAAACTGTACACCGAATCGCTTTTACAAAGCTACGGTTGTTCCCGATCTCGCCAACAGGTCGCGACAGCTTGATTCTAGGACGCATACCGCCCGCTGCGATAGCTCTATTTGATTGTGGGAAAGAGGAACGCTGTGTGGGCAACGCGGCACGGTCGAAACGGAGCCACGGCGGCTGGAACAAAGGCCAGGTGCGAGGGACGGCTTTTAAGAAAGAAGAAGTTTTAAATACGAAATACTCGTCGTCATAACCGTTCACGCATGAAAAGTGGATAACCCTCTCATCACTTTTCGTTTCATGGATTTAACCTTGTGTCCTGTTTTAGAAAACTCGTCCCGATTAACCTGCAAGACGGGGAAGACCGGGTGGAAACCTTAAGTTCGGTACTGTTTTATCCCAGTTCCCCACAGGCTTCTCCTCAAAGGCCTAAAAATTAAGCGGTGCATACCGTGCAAATTTCCTTAAAAATCAATCATTTCTGGGACTTACAAAAGTCCATTTTTCCACGCCTTTCACAGGAGCCCAAGGAAAACCCGTCCCTTATACATCCCACACCCTCCACCCAGTTTTTCTCGCCCTGTCCTTGACCTCGGTAAACATTCGGCATAACTGCACCAAAAATGGTGCAAGAGAGAAAAGTGCCGCTGCGGGGAGCCACAAAACGGGTGCCCCATATCTGGCAGTCTCACCGCCAGATGTGGGTTTGCAGGATGCCAAAGAAGGGAATTTGCAGACCGACCGGGTGCCCCATCCTTTCCGCAGGAAAGGGTGGGATGAATCCAGCCCGCACCCGCAAGACCCTTTTTGCAGGATTCCCGCTCCCAAGGCGCACAATGTCCCTAGCGGAAAATGAGAAGGGAGCCACGCATGAGAATCGCGCTCTTCGGAGCCAGCGGAGCCACGGGAAGACTTCTCACCGAACGCCTCCTCACTCGAGGTCACACGATCACCGCGCTTCTCCGTACGCCCTCAACATTCCCATTTCGGGACCGCATCCAGATCATCGAAGGAAGCGCCTTCGAAGCAGACGCAGTCGCCCACACCATCGCGGGCAGCGACGCGGTCCTCTCCGCCCTGGGAGCCCACTCTCCCCTGCGCAACGAGAACGTGCTCCCTCGCGCCATCCCTCTCATTGTGGAGGCCATGCAGCACGCCGGAGTGCGCCGCATCATCGCCCTCGGCTCTGCCGGGGCTCGCGAGGACTCCCTGGCGAAACAGCCCGCCCTAGCCCGCTGGATCGCCAAAAACATCGTCTACAAGTTTTTTCTGAAGTGGCCCGTCTACGAGCAGGTCGAGCAGTACCGCCTGCTCTCCAAGAGCAGCCTCGACTGGACGATGCCGCTTCCCTCGAAGCTCACCAACGGCCCCGCTCGCGGCCACTACCGCATCGACGGCGAAGCGCTCCCCCGCAACGGCCTGCAGATCTCCCGCGCCGACGTAGCCGATTTCATGGTCCAGCAGCTCGACTCCACGCAGTGGCTTCGCCGCGGCGTCTACCTCAGCTACTAGCTTTACTAGCTTGTCATTCCGCCACCACTTTTAGACCTTGTCATTCCGTAGCGAAGCTAAGGAATCTGCTTCTGTCTTCCTTCCGAACCTTCACCAAAGACCGGGTGCCCCATCCTTCGCAGCTTCACCGCGAAGGGTGGGATGAATCCAGTTTGTACCCGCACAAATCGGGCGCCCCATATCTGGCGGCATTATCGCCAGATGTGGGTTTTGCAGGATGACCGTGTGGGACGAACAAACCACCCCTTCACAACCGTCATACTGAGCAAAGCGAAGAATCCCAGCATTGTCTTTGCAGAATGCGAATGATGAACCCATCCGATCCTCACCCCAACAGTGCAAAGATAGTAGCGAAGGAGACCCGATGAAGAAGCCCGCCGCGCGTCTCTACGGAGCCCTCTGTTTCCTTCTCTCCGTCGCGGCCTTCCTCTACCTCATCGGCTTCACCGGCAATCTCCTGGTGCCGAAGTCCATCGACACCAGTAAGCCATCCCCGCCAGCGGCAGCGCTCATCATCGACAGCGCGCTCCTGAGCCTCTTCGCCCTCCAGCACAGCCTCATGGCGCGGCAATGGTTCAAGCGGCGATGGACGCAGCTCATCCCCCCACCGCTCGAGCGCAGCACCTACACCTTTCTCGCAAGCCTCTCGCTCGGCCTCCTCTATTGGCAGTGGCGACCCATCACGCAGACCGTATGGAGCATCCCCAGCCCGCCCCTGCATACTGCGCTCTATGCTCTATTCTGCGCTGGCTGGATCATCACCTTCGTAGCCTCCGCCCTGGTCAGCGCCACCGAGCTCTTCGGCCTAAGCCAGGTGCGCTCCTACGTCGAAGACAAACCCCACACCCCGACCGGCTTCAAGACGCCGGGACTCTACAAGGCCGTGCGCCACCCCATCTACCTCGGGCTCCTGCTGGCCTTCTGGTCGGTCCCTGTGATGACGCTGGGCCACCTTCTCTTCAGCTCCGTGATGACCGCCTATATCCTTCTCGCCATCCCGTTGGAAGAGCGCGACCTCCTCGCCGTCTTCGGGGAAGCCTATCGCCGCTACCGCCTCCGCACGCCGATGCTGCTGCCTTTTCTCAAGGGCCCACGCTAGACGCGAACAGAGGAACAACATATCCCTGAACCGGCACAGCTCTTACCCACCACTAAAACTTTAGGACCTTGTCATTCCGCAGCGAAGCGAAGGAATCTGCTTCTGTCTTCCTTCGAACCGTCACAAAAGACTTCTGAACCGTCACCAAAGACCGGGTGCCCCATCCTTCGCGAGCTTTACCGCGAAGGGTGAGATGAATACTGTCCATACCCGCACGACGGCATTTCCTTTGCAGGGATGTTGCAGGATGCCTGCCCACCTCTCTCATGAAAAGACGACGCTTGCTAGACGTGCCGACGACCGAAAAAACGTACGTTCTTTTTCGTCACACCGAGCCGTTGAACTCCTTCGGCGAACGTGGCGTAGTGCGGCGTGGTCAGATGAAAATCGAATGCGCCTCGGTCGTCGTAGACCTCAAACAGAACGACGCTCTCCGGAGCTTCGTCCGAGGTCAGCAGATCGAACTTCTGGCATCCAGGCTCGTTCGATACAGACTGCTTGCTGTCGAACTCGCACAACGTCAGGAACTCCGCACGGTGAGCGGCTGACACCTCAAACTCTGCAATGACAATAAAATCTGACTTCTCCGATTCCATGCACATCTCCCTGGTCAGGCGACTCTGGCGTTCGACCCTATAGGCATCTTATGTGTTGGCAGGCGGTTTCCCAACCCGATGCAGGCAATGCGGGATCGAGGCGATTAGAACCTGTCATTCCCCTCCCGTCATTCCCTTCTAGGACCTTGTCATTCCGTAGCGAAGCGAAGGAATCTGCTTCTCTCACGAACCGCCACCAATGACCGGGATGGAATGAATTCCGTCCATCCAAAAAGAAAAGAGGCCGATTCCTCGGCCCCTTCTCGCCCCACATAAAACAGACCTAGCTCAGCGTCTCCATCAGCTTATTGATGGTGCGGTTCAGGTCCTTATCCTCGCGCCTCTGCTCATCGATCTTCGCAATCGAGTGCATCACCGTCGTATGGTGCTTGCCTCCGAACTGCCTTCCGATCTCTGGCAACGAGGCCTCCGTCAGCTGCTTCGCCAGATACATCGCAATCTGCCGCGGCACTACAATCTGGCGCGAGTTGTTCTTCTGCTTCAGCTCGGCGATGCGCATTCCGAAGTTCTCCGCGACCGTCCGCTGAATCGTCTCGATCGTGATCTTCCGCACCTGCGTATCGATAAACTGCTTCAGGCACTGCTGCGCCACGGCCAGCGTAATCTCGACGCCATGCATCGAGCACCACGCGATCAGCCGCACCAGCGCGCCCTCAAGCTCGCGCACGTTGGTCCGCACGTTCGATGCGATAAACAGCGCCACATCCGTCGGCAGAGGAGTCTGTTCGTTCTCCGCCTTCTTCTGTAGAATCGCGACCTTCGTCTCAAGATCCGGCGGCTGAATGTCCGCGATCAGACCCCACTCGAACCGCGAGCGCAGACGGTCTTCAAAGTCCGCCAGCTCCTTCGGAGGACGATCGCTCGCAATCACGATCTGCTTCATCGACTCGTGCAGGGCATTGAACGTATGGAAGAACTCTTCCTGCGTCCTCTCCTTGCCCGCCAGAAACTGGATGTCGTCGATCAGCAACACATCCACATTGCGGAACTTGTCGCGGAAGCTCGTCATCTTCTGGTAGCGCACGCAATCGATCATCTCGTTGGTGAACTTCTCACCCGAGACATAGCAGATCGAGCTATGCGAAAGCCTCCGCTTCACCTCGTGGCCAATGGCCTGCATCAGGTGCGTCTTGCCCATTCCCACGCCGCCATAGAGGAACAGCGGGTTGTAGGCCTTCGACGGACGTTCGGCCACGGCCTGCGCGGCTGCGGTGGCGAACTGGTTGCCGTTGCCCACCACAAAGGCGTCGAAGACATAGCGCGGGTTCAGCTGCGAGGCCGAGTTCCAGTCGAAGCGCGACTGCTCCGGCACCGGCGCCGCCTGCGACCCGGCTGCGGCTCCCTGCCGCGACTGTTTTGGAGCATTCTGGCTGTGGCTCGGCACCGGCGCAAAGCCGCCGTCCTCTCGAACCTTCGGCGCGCGCGGGTCCTGCTCGGGCGTCATGAAGACCACGCTCTCCACGTCGAGGGCCAGGTTATCGATGGCTTCCTGAATCAGATCGGCGTAGCGGTCGCCAACGTGCTGGAAGTCGCTTGAGGGTATCCGCACAAAGAGCTTCTTGCCTTCAAGGTGCGAAAATCGGGTCGGCTTCAGCCATGTTTCGTACGACTGGCGATTGATCTTCTTCTCGAGCGCGGCAAGTATGCGGACCCAGTAATTCAATACGGCGGTAGCCGTCGGGACGAATGACATTTTCTCTAATTCCTTCTTTTCTTCCCTTGTTCCACCAGCTGCCCGCACGGGGTTCGCGAATGACTCAGTGTCAAAAAAAATTGAAGCCAGCAAAACAGAATCCCTTCTCGCCGGGAAAGGCAAGCGGAGATCAGATTCTGTCTAGCCAGAATTCTCTTCCCTGGCGCTCTGTTCAGATGCGTGAGAGGGAGGAGGAGTAGCGCAACGAAAAACAGAGTGCGGAACTGCTGGAGCTGCAAATCATCTTGCGAATCGGGTTTGATAGTAGCACGGAAAACAGGCCACTTTTCAACCGTCGGAATCGAAAAAAAATCGGTTGCACCATTCCCGGTGAAGTCGCGAAAAACCTTCGTGGATATGGGAAAAAATCGCTGCCGAACCGGGCATTCTCTCTATCGCGAAACGGCATGTTTATGGTAAGTACCTCCGCGTAGAGAACTCCTCCCTCCCTCCGGAAAACAGGTACGGCAAAACGCCCGAAAATTTCGAGCACGTAAGAACCGCCACAAAAGACCGGGTGCCCCATCCTTCGCAGCTTCACCGCGAAGGGTGGGATGAATCCTGCTCGACCTGTCACGGAACAAGCCAGCCACAGTCATCCTCTGCCACGAACCGTCATTCTGAGCGAAGCAAAGAATCCCGGCATTTCTTTGCAGGATGCCGCACCACCCTCCATCCTCAGACCTTGTCTCCCGCAGCGAAGCGAAGACCAAAAACAAGCTATCTATAGCTGCACCATTTCTGTTGCACCCTAAAACCCGCCGCACTTTCCCTGTGAAAATCCCGTCCGATAGGGTACAATTAGAAATTGCTGCAATAGCTAAAAAGATCTGGCAGGACGTCTCCTGCCTTTACTTGAGGAGTTCAGTTCCATGCCGAAGCGTACCTTTCAGCCCAACCGCCGCCACCGTGCGAAGACCCATGGCTTTCTGAGCCGCATGAAGACCAAGTCCGGCGCCGCTGTTCTCAGCCGCCGCCGCGCCAAGGGCCGTCACAAGATCGCCGTCAGCGCCGGTTACCGCGACTAGTTTCTCCGGTTTTGCCTTTGGGAGACGCCACCCCTGGCGTCTCCGGTAATCCTCCCCGCAGAACCGCAGTCCGACCCCACAAAACACAAGCTCCGTGCGAAGACGCCAGTCTGCGCTGCGGCAGCTTAGTCACGCCCCACTCTCTCCTTCCTCAACAGTCCTTCTTGAGTAAAGCGCAGCGGCAGAAGCACAGTTGTACGTGCAGGCATACACCTGCTCCCGATCGTCATTCTGAGCGAAGTGAAGAATCCCTGTATCTTGCGGGTCGCCCAAAGGTGAAGAATTTGCAGAAAGCCCGAACAGGACGGGTGCCCCATATCTGGCAGTTTTATCGCCAGATGTGGGTTTGCAGCGAAGGGTGAGGATGAACAAAAGTCCCTCCCCACAACCTGGGCATCTTCGCGCAAAGTGCGAACCGCTTTCACCCGAACCACCGCTAAAACGGGCACTCTCACCCTCTTCCATCCCCAGCCGATAAATCCCAGAGCAGCCTATGAGGCCTCTGAAATCCATCCTGCCGCGCCTCCGCGAGCGCCGCCGTTCCCCGCGCTACGCCTGTGCCGGCCCCATCGACTTCCGCATCCAGGGCTGGTATCTGCGCCGAGGCCGCATCCTCAACCTCTGCCTCGACGGCTGCCTCATCGAGCCGCAGCTCAACACCGGCTACCTGATCGACGACCAGCTCGACCTCCGCTTCGAGGTCAACGGCCAGCCCTTCCGCGCCCAGTGCGTCGTCCGGCGCATCGAATCCACCGGCCTGCTCGGCGTCGAGATCCTCCATCTCAGCGACCGCAACCGCCGCCATCTGCGCGAGCTGATCGCAGAGCTGGCCACCCTCTCGCCCCCCATCGGCGAGCACCTCTGAATCTCTCTCCCTTTGACCTTGTCTTTTCTCTCCCCTTTTTGAACTTGTCATTCCTCTCCCCCTATGAACTTGTCATTCCGTAGCGAAGGAATCTGCTTCTGCCTTCCTTCCGAACCTTCACCACCGACCGGGTGCTCCATCCTTCGCAGCCTCACCGCGAAGGGTGGGAGGAACAAAGCCCGTACCTCCCCATCGGTACATTCGCGCAAAGAGCGAACCACCCTTCCGCAATCGCGATAAACTTAACCCTGCGAGAAACCCTCATGGCGCTCACCTTCCGGCTCCGCAAACACGCCGACTACCAGCGCGTCTACCAGTCCAGCCGCAAGCAGTTTTCGAAGCAGATGACCTTCTTCGTCAGCCCGCGCGAGCCAAAGGCGGCAGACGACTCCGCGGCCCCGCGCGTCGGCCTGACCGTCGGCAAGGTGATGGGCAAGGCGGTCGACCGCAACCGCATCAAGCGTCGCATGCGCGAGGCGGTGCGCCGCAACATCGCCGCGCTTCAGGGCCCCATCGACATCGTCCTGCACCCGCGCCGCAGCGTCATCGACCTTGACTTCGCGCTCCTCGACCGCGAGATCGCGCAGGTCTTCCAGACCATTCGCGGACAAGCCATCAAGGGCCACTTCCCCCCTCCGCAGCCGGACACGCGCGGTTCCTCGCCTCGCCCGCGCCGCACGGCCCCGCGAACCACCCCACCCTCGCCCCCGAAGCCGACTCCCGAATCCTGCGGGTCCTGAGAGCCTGAGTGATGCCCGAGCAGCCAGAACCCACCCTCGCCATCCGCCTCGCCTTCCGGGTCTACAAGTCGGTGCTGTCGCCCCTGCTGCACGCCTTCAGCTCCACGCAGTGCCTCTACCTCCCCACCTGTTCGGAGTACGCCTACATCGCGCTCACGCGTTTCGGCCTCCTCCGAGGCTCCTGGCTGACGCTCCGCCGCGTCGCCCGCTGCCACCCCTTCGCCAAGGGAGGACTCGACCCCGTCCCCGACCTCCCGCAAAGCCACCCACCCGCCTGACCCGCCACGAATACCTCACCTTCCCCAACCCTTACGGGGTTGTCATTCCGTAGCGAAGCGAAGGAATCTGCTTCTTTTTGCAGGATGACCGAGTGCCCCATCCTTCGCAGCTTCACCGCGAAGGGTGGGATGAACAAATCCCACAACCGCACGACCGTCATTCTGAGCGAAGCGAACAACCCAGCATTTCTTTGCAGGACACCCACCGAATTTCCCCACCAAGCATTTACCGCCCGTTTCCCTCGAACGATTTACCATAGAAGCTGCGGTTTCACGCCCATTGCGCGAAGCCCACAGTTCGTACCAGAACAGGAAGCAAACTTGGCAGAGTTTAAGAACCCCAATCAGCAGGGCGGCAGCGGCACCCCCCAGGACAGCCGCTCCCTCTTCGTCATGATGTTCGTCATGCTGGCCGTCTTCTTCGGCCTCAGCTACTACCGCCAGAAGACGAACCCGAAGACGGTGTCGCCCAACGCTCCGGCAACCCAGACGGCGCAGCCTCAGAGCGCCCCCGCCGCTGCCCCACCGGCTTCCTCTCCCACTGCCGCCTCCACCTCCGCCGCTGCCGTACAGGCCGCCGCCGAGTCCACCACCGTCGTTGAGAACGAGCTTTACCGCATCGAGTTCACCAACCGCGGCGGGCAGGTCAAAAGCTGGTTCCTCAAGCAGTACAAGGACTCCGAGGGCCACCCCCTCAACGTCGTCCACACCCAGGCCGCCGACCAGTTCGGCTACCCGCTCTCGCTCCACACCTACGACACAGGCGTGAACACGACGCTCCGGCAGGCCCTCTACGTCCCCTCGGCCACCGGCCAACTCGCCGCGCCCGCGACCCTGACCTTCAAGTACTCCGACGGTTCCCTCGACGTCACCAAGACCTTCTCCTTCGACGAGAGCTACATCCTGCACGCCGACGTGCAGGTCACGCGCAACGGCTCGCCCATCCGCGCCCTCATCGCCTGGCCCGGCGGCTTCGGCGATCAGGACAACGCCCAGGCCTACGCCGGAGCGCAGATCGACTACTCCCGCAACGCCGACGACACCCACCTCGCCGCCAAGAAGGTCGCCGGTGGCGACACTCTCAACGGCCCCTTCGACTGGGCTGGCGTCAGCGACACCTACTTCGCCGCCATCTTCCTTCCCGACCAGCCAGCCAGCGCCGCTGTCGCCACGCTGCACAACGATCTCGACGTCGCGAAGACCATCCATCGCACCGGCTTCGGCTCCAGCTCGCCCTCGAACAAGGCAATCAACGTCTCCATCCTCGGCGCTGCCCTGGGAGACACCAGCGGCCACACCCAGACCCGCGTCTACGTCGGACCCAAGGCGATCAGCGTCCTCCGGAACGTCCACGCCACCTCATCCACCGGCGCGAAGATCACCCTCGAGCCCCTGCTCGAGTTCGGCTTCTGGGGCCCTGTCAGCAAGGTTCTCTTCCTCCTCCTCCAGTTCATCCACTCGCACATCGTGGCTAACTGGGGCTGGTCGATCATCCTGATGACCCTCGCCATCAACGTGCTTCTTCTCCCCCTCCGCATCAAGACCATGCAGTCCGGCCTGAAGATGCAGCGCATCCAGCCCCAGATGGACGCCATCAAGGAGAAGTACAAGAAGTACAAGATGAACGATCCCAAGCGGAACGAGATGAACGTCGAGATCATGAAGCTCCAGAAGGACAACGGAGTGAACATGTTTGGCGGCTGCGTCCCCACGCTCGTCCAGCTTCCGCTGCTCTTCGCCTTCTTCTCCATGCTCCCGCGCGTCATCGAGCTTCGCCACGCCTCCTGGCTCTGGCTGCACGACCTTACCGCGCCCGACCCATACCATATCCTTCCGATCATCATGATCGTCAGCCAGTTCCTGATGCAGTTCTACACGCCGTCTCCCGGCGTCGATCCGCAGCAGCAGCGCATGATGGCCTTCACGATGCCCGCCGTCACCGGCTGGTTCGTCTGGAACTACGGCTCTGGACTCGGTCTCTACTGGGCGGTCGGCAACTTCTTCGGCATCGTGCAGCAGATGGTGATGAACCGTACCTCGCTCGGTCGCGAGATGCGCGAGATCGCCGCCAAGCGCGCCCGCCGCAAGGCAGGAGCCCCCGCAACCCTTCAGGGCCGCCGATAACGTCCGCCCTCTGAGGGAGTGAATCCAATGGCAGAGATACCGCGCTGGTTTGAACGCAGATTCGACCCCTTCCCGGTCGAGCTTCTCCCCAATCTGCTCGCCCGCCTGCGCGGTACTCCCGCCCGCCTCGAAGAGGCGCTACGCTCCACTCCGCACGATGTGCTGACAGCAAAGCCCGAAGCCAGGTGGTCTGCACAGGAGAACGCAGGCCACCTGCTCTGCCTCGAACCTCTCTGGCTCGCACGCGTCGAAGACTACGTCATCGGCAGCGCCGGGCTCACCCTCACCGATCTAGCGAACCGCCCGACCGACGAGGCCCGCTACAACGAGCACCCTCTCGAAGAGATCCTCGCCGGATTCCGCTCCGCTCGGGTGAAGCTCCTCAAGCGCGTCGAAGAGTTGGACCGCACTCACTTCGAGCGCCCGATCCCTCACCCGCGCCTGAAGACTCCCATGTTTCTCGCGGACCATCTTCACTTCGTCGCCGAGCACGACGATCATCACTTGGCACAGATCGAATTTTTGACGCGCAGCCGCAGCTAAGCGCATCCTTCACATAGCGCCGCTCCTCCCACGCTGGCGTCGGCCCCTGCAAAAAAGTGCATAGAATCGGTGGATTTATCTGTTCCAGAGGCTGCACAGAAAATCTTTCTGCGTGATAGTTTTGTCTATCGGCAGAAATACAATCAGCAACCCCGCCCCCACTTTTAGGGGATTGGAGATATTTCTGTTTTAGTTAAAAAATCAGGATTTGCTGCTAGAAAAGAAACATCGTTCTTACAGATCAAAAAACTACAGGCTTGATAGCAACACCCTTCAATTCGGACTATTTCTCCGAATAATTACGTATACTGTCTAGGTTCCCCATGCAAGATCCGGAAACAAAAACGAAGAAGGTAGTTGAATTTCTCCAGGCAGTAACCTCTCCAGGTCGACTGAATCTGAACTTCGAGCTCCTCAATGAGCCACGTTCTTTCACGGGCGAGTCTCCTGCGGAGATCTCGGTGGAGTTCTCCGGTCCGGACGTTGCCCTGCTCCTGGCCCGCAACGGCGAGCTTCTCCTCTCGCTCGAGCATCTCGCGGCGAAGGTGCTTCGTTACGAGCACGAGGAGCACGACCGCATCTCCTTCGACGCCGAAAACTTCAAGGTGCTTCGCCATCAGGAGCTTCGCCTGGCGGCTGAGGCGGCGATCGAGCGCGTCCAGCGCACCGGCCAGCCCTTCTCGTTTGCCCCGATGTCCTCCCGCGAACGCCGGCTGATCCATCTCGCCCTGGCCCCCTCCGGTCTCCCCACGGCCTCTTCGGGAGAAGGCGCACGCCGTTTCGTCGTCCTCTACCCAGCCGGAGGAAAGCCCGAGGCGCAGACCACAAACGACGATCGCGCCCAGGTTATCCGCGAGCGTTTCCGCCGCCGCTAGCCTTCCGCGAACCGCCTTCCCAAAACCGCCACAAAAGATCGGGTGCCCCACCCTTCGCAGCTTCACCGCGAAGGGTGGGATGAATCCCGCTCATTCCCCGCGACCGTCATTCTGAGAGAAGCGCAGCGAGCGAAGAGCCTCAGCATTTTGCCAGCCGCCACAACCCAAAACAAAAGGGGCAAGGCCTAAGCCCGCCCCTCGAACAAACAATCCGGCACTTACTGAACCCGGTACCGGCGACGAACCACCCCGCCCACAGTTCCCAGCACTCCGGTAGCGACCAGCAGCAAACTACCCGGCTCAGGAGTCACCGCCACAGGGGTCTGCGGAAGCCCGGGATCAGACGGACCAGACGGATCGGATGGTCCGGACGGCTCAGAGCCACCCGGCGTTCCAGGGTTGTTATTCCCCGTTCCGTTCCCTTGCCCGTTGCCGTTCCCATTCCCATTCCCATTCCCTTGCCCATTTCCATTTCCGTTTCCGTTTCCGTTTCCTTGCCCATTGTCAGAGCCTTTTCCGGGGCCGCTCGATGGCCAGCCTCCGCCACCTCCGCCTCCGCCCCACGCGCCTCCCCCATACGACAGTCCATAGCCTCCCGATTCAGGACTATCTCCCGATCTGAACAGGCTCTTCGGGCCATTCTGGGACAAAGGAGGCCCAAAAGAATCTCCCTCGGGAGTCGCATCGGCGACAAAGACAGGAGCAGGCAAGTAGATGCCCGGCGTATCGATCGCGACCGCATCCATCGGCAGCGAGCCGCAGGCGAACTCCAGCCGAGCCAGAGCCTCTTCGCGGCTCATCTTCGGACGCCTCATCCGCGCCGAAATCAGGCGCGCCTTTGCAGGCCTGGGCTGCGAAGGCTTTCGCCTGCGCAGACGGTGATGCACGGCCTGCATGCGCTTTACGAGAGCGGACTGAGCAAGCTGTGCTTTGTACTCGGCGACCCAACGCTGACAATCAGTCGATGCTTGCACGCTGACACCGGTTACGCCTAGAACACAGATCAGAAGAAGTAAAACCCAGGAAACACGACGCATTGCAATGACCAAGGCCCTTCAGAGAAGGTCATTTTTTAAATGACCATTAATTCCAATTTGCCTATGTCTATGCAATTGCCGTGCCAGAGGGGTCAAACCGCGGAAATATCGCGTTGACAATACAACCTACAGCCTGTGGGGGATATTAAATTTCCCTCAGGCCTTTTGTAGAAGAACAGGATTTCATCTCTTACCGCGCAAATCCTTGCATAGGGGCAATTTGCCGGGAACCCGCAGCCAGCAGAACCGTCTCCTGCGCGCTCTCTTCCGCGGCCTTCACGTACTGCTGCCACTCCCCCGACTCGGCGATCCGCTTGATCCGCTCCTGTTGTCCGGCCAGCATCTTTCTCAGCGCAGGCTTCAGAAACATCTGTCCCAACACGCTGCCCAGCACTCCAAACCGCACCTCGAACCGGATCTCATCCCGCACCCGCGTGCCATCGTCCATCGCAGCGAAGTGGTGGTCATGCTCATAGCTGCGAAAGATTCCCTCGGCCAGCGCATCGCGAAAGTGGCTCGGGCGACGATACGCATCAATCTTGCTGACCAGCCGCAGTCCGACTCCCAGCACCTGCAGCCGCCACGCGAGAGTCTCCCCCTCTGTCAGCACACCCCCCGGAGCCGCGGCGTCCATCGAGGCCACGTTCTTATTGGTAGCCAACAGAAAGCACCGCTCCACAGGAGCGTCAACCCAGGAACTCATGCGAATCGTCATCATTTGTCAGCCATTCTGTAGACTGCGCTGAGCGACAAACGCAGCCCCTTTAATCGATCCCTTAAGAATTTAGATGCGTGCCAGCGTTTTTCGGAAGCAGAGACGCCCCAATCCGTCACAAAAACGGACAGTCGCCCAAAAGCGAACCCCACCAGAGCGGGTACCCCATATCTGGCGGCTGTATCGCCAGATGTGGATTTGCAGGATGTCCACCTCATCCCCAAACCTCACGAGCCTGTCATTCCGCAATGTGGGATTGATGGCGAAGCGAAGGAATCTGCATTTTTTTGCAGGATGACGAAACGTCGGAGATTTACAGAATGATCGGGTGCTCCATTCTTCGCGAGCCTCACAGCAAAGGGTGGGGATGAACAATCCCCACCCTAGCCACAACCGTCATTCTGAGCGAAACGAAGAATCTCAGCATTTCGCCGTGCCGCCACAGACCTACAGTTGCACTGTCCTGGCCGCAACCACCCCACGCGCCCTTTCGATGAAGTCAGTCAGAGCAACCGACCCCTCATCTCCCTTGCCTCGCGTGCGCACGCTCACTGCTTCCGCAGCGGCTTCCTTATCGCCCATCACCAGCACGAACGGAACCTTCTGCATCGTGAACTCGCGGATCTTCGCATTCATCTTCTCGTTGCGCTCATCCAGCTCCACCCGCAGCCCTGCGGCTTCGAGCTTCGCCTTCACCGCGCGAGCATAGTCGAGATGCTTCTCCGAGATCGGCACCAGCCCCACCTGCACCGGAGCCAGCCACAGCGGAAACGCTCCCGCGTAGTGCTCGATCAGCACGCCGAAGAATCTCTCCACGCTTCCGAACAGCGCACGATGCACCATGACGGGACGATGCTTCTCGCCATCCTCGCCGGTGTATTCAAGGCCAAATCTCTCCGGCAGATTAAAGTCGAACTGCACGGTGGAAAGTTGCCACAACCGCCCCAGAACATCGACGAGTTTAATGTCGATCTTAGGTCCATAGAACGCGGCCTCGCCCGGAATCTCGCGATACGCGATCCCCTTGGCATCCAGCACCTTCTTGAGCGACCCAACGGCCATCTCCCAGTGCTGCGGCTCTCCCACGTAGCTCTTCGCATCCTTCGGGTCCCAGGTCGAAAGCTCCACCTTGAACTCCGCAAATCCGAACGCCTTCAGAACCTCGTCGGCGAACTCCACACACGCCGCAATCTCGCTCTCGATCTGTTCCGGCATACAGAAGATGTGAGCATCGTCCTGCGTAAAGCCGCGCACGCGCAGCAATCCATGCATGGTGCCGCTACGCTCATACCGATATACATTGCCCAGCTCCGCATACCGTACCGGCAAATCGCGATAGCTCTTCGGCGAGTTGCGATAGATCAGAATGTGTCCCGGACAGTTCATCGGCTTCAGCCTGTACTCGGCATCATCCAGCTCCATCGGCGGATACATATTCTGCGAGTAGAAGCCCTCATGGCCCGAGATCTTCCAAAGCTCTCTCCGCATGATGTGCGGCGTGAAGACCATTTCGTAACCGCGACGGATACATTCATCGCGCATCCAGTCTTCCATCGTCTTGCGGATCAGGCCGCCCTTCGGATGCCAGAAGATCAGCCCCGCTCCCGCGACCTCCTGGATGCTGAACAGGTCAAGCTGCTTGCCCAGCACGCGATGGTCACGCGCCTTGATCTCTTCCAGCCGCTTGAAGTGCTGCTCCATATCCTTCGCGTTGAAGAAGGCCGTGCCGTACACGCGCTGCAGCTGCTGATTCTTCTCATCGCCCAGCCAGTACGCTCCGGCGACACTCGTCACCTTGAACGCCTTCACGCGCCCCGTCGAAGGCACATGCGGTCCACGGCAAAAATCGACAAACTCTCCATTGCGATACAGCGAGATCTCATCGCCCGGCTTCGTGAACCGCTCGATGAAGTGGACCTTCATGAAGTCCCCATGCTGCTTGTACTCTTCGAGCCCCTTCTCACGGGCTTCCTGCTCGCGGACGAACTTCTCGTCGCGTGCGACGACCTCGGCCATCTTCGCCTCGATCGCGGCCAGGTCCGTCTCCGAGAAAGGGGTCTCGCGATAGACGTCATAGAAGAAGCCCTGATCCGTCGCCGGACCATGTCCCAGCTTCGTCTCCGGAAAAAGCTCGAGGATGGCGGTCGCCATCACATGCGCCGCCGAGTGGCGCACGACCTTGAGCGCAGCCTCGTCGCTCTCCTTCAGCAGCTCCAGCGCAACGTCTTCCGTCAGAGGAGCCGCCAGATCCACCAGCCGCTCGCCAGCCTCCGCGCCGCCATACATCGCCGCCTCGGAGTTCTCCTCCTCCGTCTCGGTCGTCGTTGAAACGACAGGCGTCAGTGGACGAATTCGCGCCACCACCACCGCGGCGGCCAGCCGAGGTGAGATACTCATTGCAATGTCATAAGGGGTCGTGCCGCGCGCAACCTCGCGCACCGAACCATCAGGAAGCTGTACCTTAATACTCTGTTCACTCATAGACGTTATCTCTAAGCATATTCCTTTGCTTCCCTTGCACCAACTCATCCCGGGCCTTTCGCATCCAAGTTCAAATACACAACAAACCGACATCACCGGTTCTCGCTGAAATCTGCCCAGGGGAAAAGTTCGGTTGGCCTTTTTAAGGCGGAAAAATTACCGCCACAACGACGTATCCACCTTCAATCAAAAGGGGAATCCCATGCAGGTTCTATGCAAACCCTCCGATAGCTCCCCCGACATTCTTTGCCCTGTCTGCGGCAAAGGTTTTCGCCTTTATTGGGAGCGATCCTCACCGGCCCAGCAGGAAGCGACCCTGCCCAGCATCCGCAAGGCGCTCCACGACCACCACACCGGCCTCCTCGCGCACCCCGAGGCAGCCTTCAACATCCCCAGTTGGTCCGGCGCGCCACAGTTCTCGGCGGCGGCACTTCTGGGCGGCGCAACGCTGTAAGCAAGCCCTCCCCCTGCAGTACCGCAATGCCCGGAGCCGACCACCGCTCCGGGCATTGCCACATTTAGACCACAGCGGTCCCGGATGTCCGGGTGCCGACTGCTTTGGGTGCCCACGTCTGGCGGTTTCATCGCCAGATGTGGTTTGCAGGAAGATCGGGTGCCCCATCCTTCGCAGCTTCACCGCGAAGGGTGGGATGAACAAAGTCCACTCCCTCACGACCGTCATTCTGAGTGAAGCGAAGCGAAACCAAGAATCCTGCAGGATCTAGCCACCTTCGCTCAGATTTCAGACCTTGTTATTCCGCAGCGCAGCGAAGGATCTGCGGTTTCGCCGAACCGTCACCCCATCGGTTCCAACACAAAGGGAGAACGCCACGCCTTGAAAACCTACAAAGCCGCCTCATCCAGCGGCTTCTCCGGATGCACCGTAAGCCAGCACAGTGACGCGATCATGGCCAGCGCCGCGGCCACCCGAAACGAGGTATTCCACCCGAACCGGACCGCGATCCACGGCGTCAGCGAAGCCGTAAGCGCCGCCCCCACCTGCCCGCCCATATTCACCATGCTCGCGAACACCCCCGAGCTTCTCCCTGCAATATCCGCCGACACCGACCAGAACGAGCTTTGCGAAACATACAGCGCCCCCGCCGCGACCGCCAGCACCACCCCCGCCACCATCGCGCTCCGTGCCCCCGAGCCCACCACCAGGCACACCGCCGCCGTCGCCAGCGCCCCCGAGGCCAGCAGACACCTCCCCACCCACAGCCCATGTCGACGAGTCAGATAATCGCTCAGCGCTCCCCCGGCCAGGCTGCACACCGTCATCGAAAGAAACGGCAGCATGGTGTACAGCGCGCTCTCGCTCAGGTCGAGCCCTCTCACCTGGGCCATGTACAGGAAGAACCACCCAAAGAAGATCCACGCGACATAGCCGAAGCCAAAGTACCCCACCATCAGCGCGGCTAGATCGCGCCGGTGCAGAATCGCCGCCCACGAGATTCCCCTCGACTTCTGTGCCGCCTCTGCCATCTCCGGTCCGGCCATCTCGCGGCTCGATGCTCGCGGCACCTCCACCATCGGCAGCCCTTCGTGAATCTCCCGCAGCTCCGCGCCGGAGACCCACGGGTGCTCCTCCGGCGTATCCCGCGCGACATACCACCAGACCGCCCCCACCACCAGCCCCAGCAGACCGCTGAACCAGAACACGGCTCTCCAGCTATGGTGGGCAATAATCCAAGTCAGCAGAGGAGGCGTCAGACCGCTCCCGACCCCCACGCCCGCAAAGATCAATCCATTGACCAGCCCGCGCTCCTCGGTCGGAATCCACCGCGCGACAAACTGGTTCGCTGCGGGATAGATCACACTCTCCCCCGCCCCCAGGCTCGACCGTATGGCGATCAGCAGCAGCACGGCATGGGGAACATTCGAGGGAAAGGCAGCAGTCAGGGCGGTCGCAATCGCCCACCACAGCACACCTGCGGTGAGCACCTTCCGCGGCCCGAACCTCGCCGTCAGCCACCCTGCGGGAAGCTGAAAGACGGCATACCCCACCAGAAACGCGCTGAAGATCCACCCCAGCCTCTGGTTTTCGAGTCCGTACTCTGCGCTGACCTCCATCCCTGCGACGGAGATATTCATGCGGTCCAGAAAGGCGACTCCGCTGAGAATGAAGAGCCAGAACGCGAGATAGAACCGGACCCGTGGAAGCCGTTCGGCAAGCATAACGCTCCTGACATGCTGCGGTCTCATCGAGCGAGCCGCAGCGTCAGTGATGGTTGAATTCGTGTCAGTGACAGTGTGATGCTATCCGTCCGGTTTCGTAGGACGCAAGTCCTATTGCACCCTAGGCCGCAAGTTTCTGCGGGGCACGCTTCAGACCGTGTCATTCCGTAGCGTAGCGAAGGAATCTGCTTCTCTTCCGCGCACGTCTCATTCCGCAGTTCCGTGTACTGGCGGAGTATCCCGCCGGACAGTCAAGCCCGCCCGGCAAGATGCGTAAGAGATCACAGCCGCTCCAAGCTATAGCGTGACCGCCAGCTCCTCCAGCTGCGTAAGGCACGTCCCCCATCCTTGATGGAAACCCATCGCCTCGTGTTTCGCGCGATCCTCAGGGTTCTTGTGTCGCACGAGAGCACGGTAGCGAGTCCCACCCTCGACCGGCTCCATCATAATGTCGGCCGTCATAAACGTTTCCGCATTCGGCCTGAAGTGCGGCCCGAGACTATCCGTCCAGACGAGGCGCTTTTCCGGCTCCGCGATCAGGATGCAGCCCGGCTTTTCAGGAAAAGCATTCCCTTCCGGCGACTGCATCACAACATTGAATACGCCACCGGGCACAAGGTCGATCTCCACCTTTACAACGCCGTACGGCTTTGGTGCGAACCACTGCGGAAGCAGCTCCGGCGTGGTCCACGCGCGCCATAGCTGCGCAGGGCTGGCCTTCACGACACGTTCGAGTAGAAGATCGAGTTCGTTATCTAGTTCCATCTGTCTTTTCCCTTTCGGCTAGAGTTTCGACAAAGGCATCGAGCTGGTTCAGGCGAGTGCTCCACATGCGGCGCTCCTTCTCGATCCAGGTTTGTGCAGACGCTAAAGCATCAGGACGTAGCTCACACATTCGGACACGGCCCTTCTTGCGCGACACCACGATCTTGCTGGCCTCGAGAACGCGGAGGTGTTTCATGAAGCTGGGCAACGCCATGCGATGACGCTGCGCCAGCTCCCCAACACTGGCCGGGCCACTAGCGAGTTGCGTGATCACCGCGCGGCGGGTGCCATCTGCCAGTGAATGAAAGACGCGATCAAGGTTAGCCATGCGGATAACTATCGTGACCCTGCTCGTGTCCTGTCAAGACAATTATCCATTTGGCTAAGTTTTAGATTGGCGAGATAGCGGGTTCTAAAAGGCCGTTTTCGAAGATTGCGAGAATCAGTCCTGCCAAGTCGGCAATGGATGAGAGTCTCCTGCGCGTCCGGGGCAGAGGTAGGGGCATTCGCACAAAGCGCGAACAGTGATTCCGCCAGAAGATCATCCACAGTGCCCCATCAGGCAGGAAACTGTTTCGCACTCCTGGCCTTCAGCTTTGTTGCCTCTTCTTCCCGGTTCCTGGCTGGGGCATTTGTTTCGAGCGATTCCAGCAGTTCCATCGAAAGCTTCGAGATTCCTTCAATGGCAGCAGCAAAGGCCACTTCATTCGCCTTCGACGGCTTATTGAATCCGCTGATCTTCCGCACGAACTGCAAGGACGCCGCACGCACCTCTTCCGGCGTCACCGGTGGATCGAAGTTGAACAGCGTCCTGATATTTCGGCACATGTTTCAGCCTCCGTCTACAAATCTACACACCCTCTGCGACGACTCCTTTCCCCAACTCCCCGTAAATCTCTCCAAAGCCCTTAAAATACCCTCATGTCTTACGCCGAAGCGGTTGATCACCTGTACGCCCGTGGCCTCGAGCTAGCCTCCGGAACCCGTCGCAAGTTCGATCTCGAACACATGCGCATCCTCTCCCGCGCCCTCGGCAATCCGCAGGACCGCTTCCCCTCCATCCTGATCGCCGGGACCAACGGCAAGGGTTCGACGGCCTCCACGCTCGCGAGCATCCTCAGGACGGCAGGCTACCGCACCGCGCTCTACACCTCGCCGCACCTCGTACGCGTCAACGAGCGCATCCAGATCGACGGCCAGCCCATCTCCGACGACGACTTCGCCCGCCTCTACTTCCAGGTCGATACCGTCGCCGAGCGCCTCGTCGCCGCCGGCGATCTCCCGCACTCCCCCAGCTTCTTCGAGATCCTCACCGCGCTCGCCTTCCTCTACTTCGCGGGCGACATTCAAAGCAGCGATTTGCAAACTGACCGGGTGCCCCACCCTTCGCAACGCGAAGGGTGGGAGGAACAATCCTCATCCCCCGCAGAATCTGGGGAGCCAGTAGACATCGCAATCCTCGAAGTAGGCCTGGGAGGCCGCCTCGACGCAACCAACATCGTCGAGCCACTCTTCTCCATCCTCACCGACATCTCGCTCGACCATCAGGACTACCTCGGCGACACCATCGCAGCCATCACCCGCGAGAAGGCCGGAATCCTCCGCCCTCACGGAACTCTCATCACTCTCCCCCAGCACCCCGAGGCCAACCAGGCCATCGGCGAGGCCGCCGCCGAGCTGGACATCCACGCCATCAGCGCGGCCAACTACATCCCCACCGCCGACAAGCTTCTTGCATCAGCTTCCAAAGACTTGTCATTCCGCAGCGTAGCGGAGGAATCTGCTTCTCCCACCTTCCGCAACCAGTACGCCATCGCCCTGGCCAACCAGCCCCTGCAAGTGGACTCCCCTCTCTTCGGCCACCACCAGCAGCGCAACCTCGCGCTGGCCATCGCGGCGGCGGAAGAATTACGTAACCCAACAGGTTACAAATCAAAAGAAGGTAACAGTAAAAGTTACAAAATCACCAACCCCCAGATCGAAGAGGGAATCCGCAACACCCGCTGGCCCGGCCGACTCGAGCTGATCCCCGTCCCCAACTCCGCGCCCTTCCTCCTCGACGTGGCCCACAACCCCGCCGGAGCATGGACCCTCCGCGCCGCCCTCGCGCAGCTTCCTGAATCGCAGCCCCGCACCCTCCTCTTCTCCTGCCTGCGCGACAAGGACCTCCGCGAGATGAGCCAGATCCTCCTCCCCCTCTTCGACTCCTCCTCCTTCGACCGCCCCGGCGACCACATTCTCTTCGCCCCGATCAACAACCCTCGAGCCACTCCTCTCGACGAGCTGGCCGCCACCGCCCGCGACCTCGAGATCCCCGCCGAATCCTGCCCCACGCTCGCCGAGGCTGTCACCCAAGCCCGAGCCCTCACACCGCACAACGGCATCATCGTAGCCACCGGCTCCGTCTACCTCATTGGAGAGCTTCGAACCCTCCTCCAGAACCTCCAGACGGAGGACGCGCCTCGTGCCTGAGCCCATCGACACCTTCCCCGAAAACCTCACCTCCGCGCCCGAGCCGCTCTACCCCGACGGCCCCCCGCGCGCCTCGGCCTTCTTCCGCTGGCTGACCTATCTGCTCCTTACGCCGCTCATCCTCGCGTCGACCACCTTCTTTGGCTGCATCTCCCTTCTCTGCGGCCTCTGGGACAAGTCCGGTAGCCAGCAACATTTCATCGCGCATCTCTGGGCGCGCTCGCTGCTGTTGTTCAGCCTCTCTCCCGTCACCTTGGTTGGCCGCGAAAAGCTCCGCGCCCACAAGACCGCCGTCTACGCCTCGAACCATCTTAGTTACTACGACACCCCGGTCCTCTTCGCGAAGCTGCCCTTCCAGTTCCGCATCCTGGCCAAGCAGGGCCTCTGGAAGATCCCCTTCATCGGCTGGTACCTCAACCGCTCCGGCCAGGTCCCGGTCGATCAGTCCAGCGCCCGCACCGCCATCGCCAGCCTCAACCGCGGCATCCACACTCTGAAGCACGGCCTTCCGCTGGTCATCTTCCCCGAGGGAGGCCGCACGAAGACCGGCCATCCCCAGACCTTCGTCTCAGGAGCCGCCTACATGGCGATCAAGGCGCAGGTTCCTCTCATCCCGATCACGCTCATCGGAACCTACGAGCTTCTCCCGATGCACACCTACCACCTGCACCCGCGCCCTCTGGCGATCATCATCGGCGACCCCATCCCGACCGACGGCCTCACCACCCGCGATGCCAACGCTCTCACCGAGCGTCTCCTCTCCACCATCACCCAGACCTACCTCAACTATCACCCCGTCACCCGCGACGCCCGCTAGAGCGCACTTTCAGACAGCGGAAGTCTGGCAGGTATTGAGTGGCAGCACCGCAGAATGTTCCACGTGGAACACTCCTCCGCCAAGCCGTATCATGGACCCAAGACCATGAAGCCCCGTATCGCCATTCCCATCCCCACCAGCACGAATCCCGAGTACAACTCCCGCTCCTGGCCCGCCTATGCCGAAGCGGTCAAAAAGGCCGGAGGCGAACCCGTCGCTATCCCGCTGGACGCTACCCCCCGCGAAACCGCAGACCTTATTAACACCTGCCAGGGAGTCCTCCTTCCGGGCTCCGGCGCCGACGTGAACCCACATAAGTTCGGCCAGGAGCCGATTCCCGAATGCGCCCCCGCCGACCCGGCCCGTGAGAACGTCGATGAGCTTCTGATTCAGGACGCCCACAACCTCTATAAGCCCCTGTTCACTATCTGCTTCGGAACCCAGTCCCTGAACGTCTGGCGTGGCGGAACCCTCGTGCAGGACCTCTCCCCCATCCCGGTCAACCACCGGGCGGGTCGTGAGGTCGCCGTGGCCCATGCCGCCAGCGTCGCCCCGGACTCGATACTAGGAGAAACCATCGCCAACGACGGAACTCCAGACGAAGCCCCCGCAAAGGACGGCTTCCTTCGCCTCCCCATCAACTCCAGCCACCACCAGGCCATCGGAATCCCCGGAGACGGCCTGCGTGTGGTCGCCCGCAGCTCCGAGGACGGCGTCGTCGAGGCTGTCGAAGGCGGACAGGACCCGCATAACCCCCGCGCTCACTTTGTCCTGGGGGTGCAGTGGCACCCGGAGCGAAGCTACGAGATCAGCCCTGCCTCCCGCGCGCTCTTCCAGCGCTTTATCTCCGAGGCTGCAAGCTGGACCCCCCGCCCCATCCACACCTCGGTCGCGAAGTAGGGGTTGTAATTGTTCCACGTGGAACAATTACAACCTTTCGCCACGAACTCTTAGCTTAGCTCCCTTCTTCGAGGGATTTCCCTCACAACCCAGCGGAATGTTCCACGTGGAACATTCCGCTTTTCTCTGTGTTTCCCACAGGGGATATCGGGAGAGGGACGCAAATTGTTCCACGTGGAACAATGAAGGCTGGATCAACCTGTCGATTCAGGGGGCGAATGTTCTATGGATGAGTGTTCCACGTGGAACAATTCGTATCTGAGATACTTAAACTCCGATGTCTACGCTTTTAGAACCAGAGATCTACAGAATTCTGACGCCCTACCTGAATCCTGTTCCTCAGCAGGCTGTTGCGAGCCTCACAGACTATCTCGACCTCCTGGTGCGTTGGAACGGCCGGACTAACCTTACGGCGATCCGCTCGCCGGAGGAGATTGTGCGCCGTCACTTCGGGGAAAGTCTGTTCGCGGGGACGCACCTCGGGGAGCCGTTGCCCGAAACCCTGCTCGATCTGGGCTCCGGGGCTGGATTTCCGGGGCTTCCCATTGCGATTCTCCATCCGCAGATCAAGGTTATGCTGGCTGAGTCGCAGAACAAGAAGGCGTCTTTTCTCCGTGAGGTGGTTCGGACGCTGAGCCTGGGTAATGTGGAGGTCTGGGCGGGGCGGGCTGAGGCTCTTCCTGCGGATCGGGTGTTCCACACCGTTACTTTGCGGGCGGTGGACAACATGAAGGCTGCTCTTGAGGCCGCGATTCCTCGGGCGGAGACGCAAATTGTCCTTTTGACCACGGAGATTCCGGGGTTTCCTGCGGAATTTACGGTGGAACCTGCGATTCCTCTCCCTGGAAGTGAAAGTGGGATCGTGCTGCGGGCGGTTCGGGGTTAATTGTTCCACGTGGATCAATTTGGTTTCCCAAGAAATCGGGTGCCCATATCTGGCGGTTTCATCGCCAGATGTGGGTTTTACAGGGTGTTTGAGGTGCTGAGTGTTCCACGTGGAACAATTTGGTGAGTATTGGTGGCTGCACAGGCGAAAATATAGGGGATTCCTCGCGGCTGTACTCCTCAGAATGACAGTTTGTGCGGGTACGGACAGGATTCATCCCACCCTTCGCGGGGAGGCTGCGAAGGATGGGGCACCTGGTCAGTCTGCAAACCCACACCTTTTGGTCGTCCTGCAAAGAGAAGCAGATTCCTTCGCTTCGCTACGGAATAACAAGTTCATAAGGTTTGGGAGAACTTCGAACATCCTGCAAAACCACATCTCTGCCCCAGCGAACAAGCTCGCCGGGAGCCCCGTTCGGCGATGAAGCTGCCAGATATGGGGCACCCAATTCCGTGGTGGGGGTAAATTGTTCCACTGGAACAATGCCAAGCTAAGCCCGGGATGTTCCACGTGGAACATCCTTCTCCCACTCCACACGGCCCCATGAGTGTTCCACGTGGAACACTCATGGGGCCGTTCTGCAATGTTCCACGTGGAACAATTCGGGGTTTCCGGGCGAGGAAAAGTGGCTCTCCGGGAGGAAGTTTTCCACATTCGTACACGTGGAACCCTTTTGAAATGCCGCGTCTTTCGCGTGTTCCACAAGTTCTCCACAGATAGAGGCGGTTCTGCACAAGCTCCTGAGGATTGCCCTGTCCGGACTCCAGCCGCTAACCTCTTCTTATTAAGATGACCACAGCAAAATCCACCCCGAAGACCCCCGAGACTGATAACGGGAAAGCCCAACAGCCTGAGGAAGCAAAGAAAGCAGCCGCTCAGCCTTCGCGGGTGATCGCGGTCGTCAACCAGAAGGGCGGCGTGGGGAAGACGACCACCGCCATCAACCTGGCCGCCTCGTTCGCCCTGGAGGGGATTCCGACCCTGTTGATCGACTGCGACCCGCAGGCGAACTCGTCGAGCGGGCTGGGCGTGGCCCGGCTGGCAGAGGGCGACGAGCATCGCAACAGCAGCTATGATCTGCTGCTGGGAGGCGCGACCGTGGAAGAGGCGATGCTTCCGGTCGAAGAGGTCGAAAACCTGAAGATTGTGCCTTCGAGCAAGAACCTGATCGGAGCGACGATCGAGCTGATCTCGGTGGAGAGGCGGGAGTTTCGCCTGAGGGAGGCACTAGAGGCGGTGAAGGAGAAGTTTTCCTTCGTGATTCTGGACTGCCCCCCGGCGCTGGACCTGCTGACGCTGAACTCCCTGGTCGCAGCCGATGGGTTGCTGGTGCCGATGCAGGCGGAGTACTTTGCGCTGGAGGGTATCTCGGAGCTGATGTCGACGATGGAGCGGGTGAAGTCGAGCCTGAACGAGGGGCTTTCGCTCGAGGGCGTGCTGCTGACCATGTACGACGACCGCACCAACCTGGCGATGCAGGTGACCGAGAATCTGAAGGCTTATTTTGAGGACAAGCTGCTGAAGACGACGATTCCCAGGAATGTGAGGCTGGCGGAGGCTCCGAGTCATGGCAAGCCGGTGGCTTTGTATGATGCCAAGTCGCGAGGGGCCGAGGCTTACCGCGAGCTTGCGCTGGAGTTGCTGGAGAGGCGCGGGATGAAGAGTCCTGAGGTGGAGAGAAGGAAGGCTGCCGCCGCTGCGGCTGCCAGCTCGCTGAAGTCGTTCCAGAAGGCGGAGAAGAAGAAACGGTTCTGGCAGTCGTAGGGTTGGTTTTTCCGGGCTGGATGGGGAATCCTGCTGAGAAATGCTGGGGTTCTTCGGCTTCTCCTCAGAATGACGGTTGTGGGGGGCGATGATCTACATCCCACCCTTCGCGGTGAGGCTGCGAAGGATGGGGCACCCGGTCATCCTGCAAAGAGAAGCAGATTCCTTCGCTTCGCTACGGAATGACAAGTTCTAAAAAGTAGCGGAATGACTGTTCTAAAAGTAGTGGAGTGACTGTTCGGAAAGTTTTGTTGGAATAACGGTCGATTCCTGTTTCAGATTTTGAGTTTTGAAATTTTCGATAGAAAGCTGATTGACTATGGCTACTGCATCCTCCGATCCGAAACGCCGCGCTCTTGGCAAAGGTCTTGAATCGCTGCTGCCCTCGCGTCCCGCTGCCGCCAAGCCGGCGGTTGTTCCCGCCGTCACCGCCGCCGCTGTCGCTCCTGAGCCGGCGGGTAAGCCGCTGGAGATTCCGCTGGACCATATTGAGCGGAACCCCTGGCAGACGCGCTCGCACTTCGATGAAGCGGCTCTGATGGAGCTGGCGGGCTCGATTGCGGCGACCGGGGTGGTGCAGCCAATATTGGTCAGACCAATTAAGCCTTCCGGCATGCTTCCTCCCGGCGAAAACCCCGTTCGCTACCAGCTGATTACCGGCGAGCGGCGCTGGCTGGCCTCGCGCAAGGCGGGCAAGGAGACGGTCCCGGCGATTGTGCGGCAGGTGGCCGACGAGCAGGTGCTCGAGATGACGATCGTCGAGAACCTGCAGAGGGTGGACCTGAACCCGATGGAACAGGCGCGGGCGTACTACCGGCTCTCGAGCGAGTTCCGGCTGACGCAGGAGCAGATGGCGATTCGGACGGGCAAGGAACGGGCTTCCGTCGGGAATTTCCTGCGCCTGATGAAGCTGCCGGAGAGCGTGCAGGCGAAGGTGGAGTCGGCGGAATTGAGCTTTGGGCATGCCAGGGCGCTGCTGGCTCTGGATGATCCGGAGCTGATTGCTTCGGCCGCGCAGAAGGTGCTGGCGCTGTCGCTTTCGGTGAGGCAGACGGAGAACTATGTGCAGGGTCTGATCAATCCTGAGGGCCGGGAGAGGAAGCAGAAGCTCGTGGAGGCGCAGGCCGAGGACCCGAATGTGCGCGAGGCCGAGGGACGGCTGCGCAGGGCTCTGGGGCTGAAGGTGAGGATTGAGGATAAGAAGGGCAAGGGGAAGGTGATTATCGAGTATGCGGGGCTGGAGGATTTCGATGCCCTGCTTTCGATGCTGGGCGGGGAGTAAGGTTTGTTCGTGCGGGTGCGTAAAAGATTCATCCCACTCTTCGCTATGCGAAGGATGGGGCACCCGGTAATTTGGCGAACCCTCCGCTCTTTGGTCATCCTGCAAGAGAAGCAGATTCCTTCGCTGCGCTACGGAATGACAAGTTCGAAAAGAATGGCAGAGTGATACTTTTGAACTTGTGTGTATTTGTTCTTGTAACGGTTACATAAATAGAGAATGAGCTGCCGATGAAAGCGTTTGCCCTCGAATATCGTCTTCGCTACTGGATTCATGTTGTGATCTACACGCTGGGTTTCACGGTGCCGTGGAACTACTGGCTGCATCTCGATACGGTGCGGACGTGGCAGTGGCTGGCGGCTGCGACCTTTCGCGCGAAGTGGATGGGCTTCAGCGGGGCGACGGTTGCGATTCTGATTGCGGGCATCGTGTTTGCGTTTGCGGGCGCGATGCTGCGGACGTGGGGATCGGCTTATATCGGGGCTTCTGTCGTACAGGATGGGGCGATGCATGGCGACCGCGTGATTGCGGCCGGGCCTTATCGCAGGATGAGGAACCCGCTTTATGTCGGGACGTTTCTGCATACGCTGGCGCTGGCGCTGTTGATGCTGCCGAGCGGATCGGCGTTCACGATTGTGATGATCGCCATCGTGCAGATACGGCTGATTCTGGCGGAAGAGGCGTTTCTTGCGGAGCAGCAAGGGGAGCCGTACAAGGCTTATTGCTCGCTGGTGCCGCGGCTGCTGCCTTCGCTGTCGGCGAAGGTCGCGGACTCGGGGGGGCGGGCGGCGTGGGGGACTGCTTTTCTCGGTGAGATCTATATGTGGGGCGTGTTTGTTTCGTTCGCCGCGCTGGGGTGGATGTATAACTCCATGCTGATACTGCAGGGCGTGGTGGTCTCGCTGGGAGTTTCGCTGGTGGCGCGGGCGTTTATTCCTAAGCGGTAGGGCCTGGGTGGCCGCGGGTACGGGCTGGGTTCATCACCCGGTCATTTGGGATGGATGGAGGAAGGCGGTCAAGCTTCGCTCGATGCCCCACATCTGGCGATACGGCTGCCAGATATGGGGCACCCGATTTTGTGGGTATCCAATCATTCGTGGCCGTAACAGCTCATTCGTGGCCGTAAAAGCGAGAAGCAGATTCCTCCGCTTTGCTACGGAATGACAAGGTCCCCAAAAGTGGAACGACAAGGTCCAAAAATGGAATGACAGGATTGAAAAAGTAATGGCGATGGGGGCAAGGGAAAGAGCCTGTCTCCGGTTCGGCGGATGCCGAGGGAGGCAGGCTCTTTCCGTCTCTTACCCGCTGCGGCTGTACGCGGGCAAAGACACTTCGCTTGTGCGGCGGGCTAGGGAGCAGCCGTGACCGATGGGGTCATGCGCCCGGCAGGCTCGCGCCGCGCCGAACTACTTCTTCGGGGGAGCGATGGTGTCCTTGGCGACCTTGGCGACGCGGAACTTCACGACGGTCTTGGCCTTGATCTTGATGGTCTCGCCGGTCTGGGGGTTGCGGCCCAGGCGAGCCTTGCGCTCCGCCTTCACCAGCTTGCCGATGCCGGGGATGGTGAACTCACCGTTCTTCTTGGTCTCCTTGACGGCCGTCTCGGCCAGCAGGTCCAGGAAGGTAGCCGTCTGCTTGTTGGTCAGCTCGAGCTTCTCCGCCAGCTGGCGGACGAGCGCTGTCTTGGTCAATCCCTTTGCCATGTGTGTTGCTCCTTCAAACGTTTCTTGGTTTTGCTAAAGCAGGTTATCCGACTGTCGCCCGGCGCTCTGAAATGAGAGAATCGCCAGTGTTCATGCGGCTTCGGGGAAACCGTACCGAATTCACCTTCAGCTTTTCCAAAGGCTTTGTCAACCGGATTTACCCGGTTTCCACAGGTTTTTTTGGTTTTTGTCCGGTTTTGTATGTTTTTAGGTACATTTTATGGGATTTTTACGGATTTAAGGGTGGAAGTGGAGGGGTGGGACTGCTTGCGAGTCTGGGGTCTCGGCAAAAAAAATGTTGGGATTCTTCGTCGCTTCGCTCTTCGGAAGGACGGTTGTGATGGGTATGGATGGGATTCATCCCACCCTTCGCGGTGAGGCTCGCGAAGGGTGGGGCACCCGGTCGGTGGTGGTGGAGTGGAGGAAAGCGGTCGAGCTTCGCTCGATGCCCACATCTGGCGGTGAGACTGCCAGATGTGGGACACCCGATTTTGTGGGGGGTGGGGGCTAGAAGAGGGGCTTGCGGGGCTTCTTTGCGAGAGGCGCGTTGAGGAAGTCTACGAAGGGGGCTGCTGCTTCGAAGCGTTTGACGATCTCTTTGAGGAGCGTGGGCTGGGTTGCGGTGGTCGCGGGAAGCTTCGATAGGAAGCCCCACTCGCGGTTGAGGATGAGGTCGAGCGCGGGGTCTTCGGGGTGGAAGCCCTTGGGGGCTCGGGTGAGCTTCTGGCCGGGGACCTCGTCCATGAGCGAGCGGAGTTTTTTGGCGGCGAGGAGGCGGCGGAACTCGGCGGGGTGCTCGACGATGTGGCGGCGGATGGCGAGAAGCTGCTCGCGGATGGGCATGAAGACGCCTGCCGCGATCACGACCTCGTCGGCAGCGATGTGGAAGTAGAAGCCGCCGCCGGAGGTCTTCTCTAGCCCCTCGCGGGCCCACCAGAGGCCCTGGTGCGTCTTGTAGGGGCGCTTGTCGGCGGCGAAGCGGGTGTCGCGGTAGATGCGGAAGAGGGTCTTGGGGGGCGGCTGGATGTTGTGCGGGGCGAAGCGGAGGAGGGACTCGTTGACTGCTGCGGAGAGGGCGAGGGAGGGGGCCTTGAGCTCGCGCTCGTAGGTGGGCTTGCGGGCGTTGAACCACTCGCGGTCGTTGTTGCGCTTGAGGCCGCGGAGGAACTTCAGGGCCTCGGGGGTGTAGTGCGGGGCGGGCATGAGGTGATGGTACATGCGGGATGGTGACAGCATGGTGTCAGTAGCATCCTGCAAAGGGATTCTTCCTCTCGCTTCGCTCGAGGGTTAGAAGGACGGGTTTGGAAGGTGGCGTTTGTGGCGGTGCGAGCGGAATACAGGGATTCTTCGCTTCGCTCAGAATGACGGTAGTGGCGGGTATGGAAGGGATTCATCCCACCCTTCGCGGTGAGACTGCGAAGGATGGGGCACCCGGTCGGTGGTGGTGGAGTGGAGGAAGGCGGTCGAGCTTCGCTCGATGCCCACATCTGACGATGAAGCTGTCAGATGTGGGGCACCCGGTCTTCCTGTAAATCCTGTCCTTCGGTCATCCCTGCAAAGAGAAGCAGATTCCTTCGCTTTGCTACGGAATGACAAGTTCAAAAGTAAGTTGGTGAGCAGTAAGTTGGTGAGCCGTGGAGAGAGTTTTCCCTCCACGGTGAGGGTTAGAAGGTGATGGTGATTTGCTGCGGGGTGGAGTGCGCGGGGAACTCCATCTGCAACATGCCTTCGGAGTAGTGCGTGGTGGTGAGGGGCTGGTCGGCGACGCTGACCTTCGACGGTGCCTTCGGGAGTAGGAGGCGGATTGCGGTCAGGTCGTTTGCGTCGGCTGTGTTGCGGCCTTCGATCGACGTGGCCTTGAAGGTGATCTCGTGGGCCGTGGTCGTGAGGTCGGTGATGCGGGCGCTGGCGGCGAGGATGCGTGGCTGCTTCGTGGGGTAGAACGCCGGGTTGAGCAGTAGGGCGCGGTCGCCGGGCTTGATCTGCGGGTTCTTTACGAGTGCCAGGTGCGCGTCGAAGAGGTTGAGGAAGGTTCCGTGGAGCTGCGTTGGGGCGGCGTTCGGGAGGTCGAGGCCGGAGGCGATGACGAAGGGGCCGCGCTGGAGGATGAGGGCGTCGGTCTCGTGCCAGTTGAGGTGGATCGCGGAGGCCGCCTGTTTGGTGAGGCTGCGGACGGTGTCGGCTCCCGTGCGGTCGTGCGTGAGGGCCGCGGGGGACTTCGCGGAGTAGAGGACGACTCCTTTGCCTACATGGTGCAGGCCTTCGGGTGTGGCGCTGCCGTTTGTTGTGGTGCTGTTGTTCGTGGTGGCTTCGAGGCCGAGGGCGCGGAAGAGGTCGAGGCGTGGGGTGGAGAGTTTGTTGGCTCCGCTGTGCTCTTCGCTGTTCCACCAGTCGGTAGCTTTGTTGTAGGGGTCTTTGTCATCGTCGAGGACGACGAGGGCTCCGCCTGCCTTGACCCATGCGGCGAGGACCTCGTGGAACTTCGGTGAGGGCGGCTTCTGGCCTTCGTAGGTGAGGAGGAGGAGCTTGTAGTTCTGAAGGAACTTGGCGGCGTTGTTGCCCTGCCGGTTGCTTTCTCCCTGCGGATTGCTTTCACCCTGATAGACGCTCTCGATCTGGACCGGCTCGACCGGGATGCCGCGCATGAGCAGCGGGAGGGCGAGGCCGTAGAAGTTGCCGAGGTCGGCGTCCGAGGGCTGCGGCTGCGCGCGCTGGAACATCAGGGTGTCGCTGACGAGAACGCCGAGACCCTCGGTTCCGGCGGTCTGCCAGCGGGCGTTGGGCTGGTCCATCTGGCCGAGGGCGTGGAAGACGGTTTGCATCTCGGTTTCGTACTCAGCCGGGATGGGAGCCTTTTCGGGCTTCGGGTTGGCTGCCGTCGGCTCGGTGGTGGGGTAGAGCCCCTTGGGGCCGAAGATGCGGTCGGGCCAGGGGAGGATCTCGTAGCTGGCGACGTGCGGCTGAAGGAGCGAGGCTACGAGGGTCGATTCCCAGTTGCGGCGGTAGTCGGTCCAGGAGTGGTTGGGGTTGTCCTCGATGGGGTCGTTGAGGTACCAGATGCGCTTGCCGGAGGAGCGGGCGATGTTTTGCAGCGCACCGTATTCGAGGAAGGCGGTCTCGAAGGTGCGCTCTTCGCGGACGCCCTCGTAGACGTTGGGCTGGCGCGAGGTCCCGGTCCAGACCTGCGCGATGAAGCCGTCGGCTCCGACCTGAAGGAGAGAAGACTCGGGGGAGACGATCTCCCACTGGGCATAGTTGATCAGCGAGTGCGTGGCGACGTAGCAGGGGATGGATTTGCCGTGCTGCTGGCTCCACTGGCGGACGAAGTCGAAGACCTGGCCGAGTGCGCGGCGGTAGAGGTAATACTTCAGCTTGGAGGCGCGGTACTGGGCGTCGGGGGAGGAGTCGGGGGCCTGCCAGGGCTCGTGGTAGTAGGCCTGCCACTCGGACTTGAAGGCGTCGGACCATCCGGCGCGGGCCCAGAACTCGGGCTCTTCGAGGTAGATGGCCTCGGCTCCGGCCTCGAGGGCGCGCTGGACTCCCTGGCTGAGGTACTTGCCGTAGGCTTCGGTGGGGGCGATGTAGGGAACCTCGCGGCCGGTGTGGAGGATGAGCTTGCCGGATTTTTCCTGCTGGGTCTCGTTCCAGTGCTCTTTGCCGTCGAAGTCGCCGCGGAGGTAGTCGGCGTAGCGGCCCCAGGCGACTCCGGTCATGACGGCGACGTGGTAGCCGTGGTCGCGCCAGCTCTGGATGCGGGAGGGCATGGTGGCGTCGATGCCGTAGACCATGACGGTGTTGGACTCGACGTTCACGCGGGGGGACCAGGCTTGCGAGGTCTGGAAGATGAGGTCGGAGGCGGGGGCTGCGGGTTTGGTCTGGGCGGCGAGGGGGAGAGCGAGGAGAAGGAATGCGGCCTGCTTGATCACAGTTTGATGATAGTGGGTGGAGGGGCCTGCGAAGGAATGCTGGGATTCTTCGCTTCGCTCAGAATGAGGGTGGTGGGAGAGAGCTGGAGCGGGTTCAGTGCTGATGCGAGCAGGATTCATCCCACCCTTCGCGGTGAGGCTCGCGAAGGATGGGGCACCCGATCTTTTGTGGCGGTTTGTGAGAGAAGCAGATTCCTTCGCTTTGCTACGGAGTGACAAGTTCAGAAGGGATGGGTGGATCAGGGTTGGGGTGGGGGCATCTTGTAGTGGCGGGCGAAGAAGTCGGCGGTGAGGCGGTAGGCTTCGAGCCAGCTGCGGTGCATGAGGAAGCCGTGGATCTCGTCGGGGAAGACATGCTCTTCGAATTCGACGCCTTGTGTGCGTAAAGCTGCGGCCATCTTTACGGTCTGCGCGAAGGCTACGTTGCGGTCGTCGTCTCCTTGAATGAGGAGGACAGGGGAACGCCAGGTTTTGACGGCGGCCATTGGGGAGGACTCGAAGGCCAGGCGCGTGGCCGCGGGGTCGGACTGTGCGCCGAGGCGCAGGGACCAGTCGTGGACGCCGTGGAAGTCGACTCCTGCGGAGAAGAGGTCGGAGGCGCGGGCGAGGGCGAGCGCGGTGAGGTAGCCGCCGTAGCTTCCTCCCCAGGCTCCGATGCGGGCGGGGTCGACGTCGGGGCGGCTGCGGAGGTAGAGGCCCGCGCCCTGCACGTCGTTGTACTCGCTGGCTCCAGTGGCGCCGTAGTTGAGGGCCTCGCGGAAGTTGAGGCCGTAGCCGGTGCCGCTGCGGTAGTTCACCGAGAGGACGATGTAGCCGAGGCTCGCGAGGTACTGATTCATCGCGTAGGCGTTGGAGTAGTAGTCCATGTAGTGGTAGCCGAGGAGCATCTGGCGGCGGGAGCCTCCGTGGAAGAAGACGAGGGCGGGGTGCCGGTGGCCGTCGTTCGCGTTGGCCGGGAGGAAGAGCTGGCCGTGGAGGGGCAGGCCGTCCGCCGCTGGCAGGATGACCTGCTGCGGGGTGACGAATCGGCTGGCGGGGTAGTCGGCGGGGATGAGCTGCGGGGCGAGGTCGTGGAGGTCTCCGTTTGCGGCGACGAGGGCCGGGCGGATGGGGATGCGGGTGTCGGAGCGGAGGGTCGCGACCCGGTGGGTGGAGGTGAGGACGGGGAAGACTTCGATGCCTTCTCCTTTGGTGAGCTGGCGTGGGGTGGTGCTGTTTGCGGTGAGCTGCCAGAGGTGGCGGCGGTCTATATCTAATTGGCTGGTGCGATCCAATTGGCTGGCGCGATCTGACTGGCTGGCGCGGCCGGACTGGTTGGAGCTGTAGACGAGGGTGGAGCGGTCGGGGCTTAGTGCTGCGTGCTCGACCTCGAAGTCGCCGGGGGTGAGAAGGGTGGCGGGGCCTCCGGTGGTGGGGATGGAGTAGAGGTGCTGCCAGCCGTCGAGTTCATAGGGAAAGAGGAGGCGGTTGGCGGAGGTCCAGAAGAGCTGGCGGTCGGTGGCAAGGGCGTGGAAGACGCTTCCCTGCCCCTTGACTCCTTTCGCTGCGTGGAAGATCTCGTGGCCTTCGCCGGTGGAGGCGTCGGCGATGAGGATGGACCACGGCTCGCCGGTGCGGTGGGCTCCTGCGCCGCCGCTGGCTGCGGTGCGGAGGAAAGCTATCTGGCGGCTGTCGGGGGACCACTCGGGGTCGCGGTCGGTGAGGGTGGAGGGGGAGAGGTAGGTGATGGATTTGTCGGCGAGGGTGTAGACGCCGATGAAGCCGTGGTCTCCTCGGGCGCTGGTGAAGGCGAGGCGGGTTCCGTCGGGGGACCAGAGAGGCGGGCCGAGGGTTCCTCGGGCGTGGAAGAGGGGCTCGGACTTGGCAGAGGGGTCGGCGAGGGAGAGGGCGCAGATGCCCTCTTTGCAGAGAAAGGCCACGGTTTTGCCGTCGGGGGAGACGGCCGGGGAGCGGCCGGGAGCGAGGCGACGCGGGGTTCCGCCGGTGACGGGGACGAGGTAGATGGCTTGTTCGACTCCTGCGGAGAGGAGCGCCGGGTTGGGGTCGGGCTGGCCGGGGAACTCGAAGTCGCCGCCGCGGACGTAGACGATAGATTCGCCGTCGGGGGTCCAGGTGATGTCGCCGATGTCCTGACCGTCGTCTTCGGTGTAGGGGGTCAACTGCTTCGCGGAGGAGGTGCTGCCGAGGTCGGCGGTCCACAGGTTGCGGCGGCCCTGCTGGTTGGCCATCCAGACGACGCGGTCGCCTTTGGGGGCGGCGGAAAGCTCGGAGTTGAAGGTGCCGCTCATGGCCTGTTGCAGGGTGAAGGTCTGGGCGGCGGCGGGAAGGGTGAGGCAGAGGATGAGGAGGAGCTTGCTGGTCATTGCGGGGCTCTCGGGTGGAATTGCTCTCAAGGCTATATGGGGTGCGGGGTTGGGGGAAGGTGATTTCGTGCGGTCGATTGGTTTTGTTTCCTGGGTATCCTGCAAACCCGCATCTGGCGAGACAGCCGCCAGATATGGGGCACCCGTTTTTTTGCGGGGCGGGTGCCCCATCCTTCGCGGTGAGGCTGCGAAGGATGGGGCACCCGGTCATCCTGCGAATTCCACCTTTGGTCATCCTGCAAAGAGAAGCAGATTCCTTCGCTTCGCTGCGCAATGACAAGTTCAGAGGGGAGTGGGGGTGGACAGGCTGCGGAAGGACAAGTTCAGAGGGAGTGGGGTGGACAGGACGGGGAGAATTTTTGCCGGGGGCGTCGCGCGCGATAGGTGGAGTTTGGTAGTGTCCTGATAGTGACTTTTTACCGCAACCTGCTCAGGATGACGTCTGGACCGGGAGAGTGTGGGCTTTTCGCCTGCCGCCGGTCGCTTGTCATCCAGCAATAAAACAGGAGATTAAACGATGAAGAAGCTGTATTCGCTGATGACCAAGCGCGGCCTGATGCTGGCCGGTGTCCTGACCCTTTGCGCCTCGGGCGCGTTCGCCCAGAACAAGGCCATCGACTTCAAGCCGGGCAACCCCTTCAGCGATGCTGTGGTCTCGGGCAACACCCTCTACGTCGCCGGACAGCAGGGACCGGATGCCAGCGGCAAGGTCACCGGAACCGACATCAAGGAGCAGACGAGCAATGCCATCGCCGCGATCAAGAAGGTCGTGGAGAAGGCCGGCTTCAAGATGACCGATATCGTTTCGATCACGGTGTATGTCACCGACCTGAACGATGTGAAGGCCATGAACGAGGTCTACATCAAGGAGATGCCCGATCCGAAGCCCGCGCGCGCAACCGTGCAGGTGGCCGGTCTGATCGGCGGAGCGAAGATCGAGATCTCGGCGGTCGCGGTCAAGCACTAAGTTTCTTGTTGCAGGATGAAAGGCCCGGTCTCGGATGAGGCCGGGCCTTTTTCTGTTTTTTGGGCAACCGGCAAAAGGTGGTTCGAACTAAAATTCTCCCGGCAGAGGGTTGAACTTTCCGGAACACGGAGGCTCGCGATGAAAAAGCTCAGGATCATGGAACACATCTCGCTGGATGGCGTGATTCAGCACTCCGCCGATGATGACGGTTTCGCCTATAGCGACTGGACTGCGCCGTATCGGACGCCTGAGGGCCGGGACGCGTTGCTTGCGGCGCAGGGTGGAAGCTTCGATCTGCTGCTTGGGCGTCGCACCTACGATCTCTGGTCGGGGTTCTGGCCGAAGGCTCCGAGCAGTCCGATGGCGGACGCTCTGAATGCAGCGACGAAGTATGTCGTGACGCATCGCCCGGAGAGTCTTGCATGGGGGCCGGTCGAAGGGGTTGGGCCGGACTTCATCAAGGAGGTTCGCCGCATCAAGGCGCAGGATGGGCGGGACCTTGTGCTGTGGGGCAGCTCTACGCTGGCCTCGAAGCTGCTCGAGCATGGGCTGGTGGAGGAGGTGCTGCTGATTGTTTATCCGGTGCTGCTGGGCAGCGGGAAGCGATTTTTTGCGGAGGGGACTCCGGCGTGCTCGTTCGAGCTTGTCAGCACGCAGGCGACGCCGTCCGGCGTCATCTTCAGTATTTACAAATTCGCTGGGCCTTTGAAGGCTGGGTAGGTTGGTGGGCTCGGGCGAGGATGTCATGAGACTTGCAAATCGCGACTTGCAAATCACCATCTGCTGGAATTCTTCGATGCTTCCTGACTGGAAGCCGACTTGTCGGTAGCAAACTGAGGGTTGCCCGGACTAGGCTATGGAGATCTTTTGATCGGTGAGAACATGGGGAGCATGGATGACATTGCTCGCAGCCCCGAACACGCTATTGAGATTCTCGACCGTGCCTTTAACGGAGGCGATCTAGAGACAATCATGAACTTCTACGATGAGGCCGCCGTTGTAGTGCCCCAACCTGGGGTCGAGGCTAGGGGAAAAGCGGCTATCCGCGACATGTACGCGAAGATGCTACAGCCGGGAATGGTGGCTCGCCAGCTGAAAATTCGTGTGCTCGAAGCGGATGGGATCGCGCTATTCATCTCTCATTGGGGCCTAAGTGTGCCGGGTCAAGACGAGAAAACCTTCATCTCAACTACAGTTCTACGTCAACAGAATGATGGCGGATGGAAGGCCATGATCGATAACGCACAGGGACCAGCGATCCTCGATCAATGAACATAGATCCCGACAAACGCCCTTCTCGTTTTTTGTAAATGCAGGTAAGTCATCGGTGGCAGTTTGAGAGAAAGCAGATTCCTTCGCTTCGCTACGGAATGACAAGTTCGTGAGGTTGGGTAAAGGTCAGGGCAGCCTGCAAATACAGGGATTCTTCGCTGCGCTACGGAATGACAGTCGTGAAGGGGCGTGGGGTGGTGGCTTCAGTGCTTGCCCTCGGCGGAGCTTCGGCTCTGCGGGGTGGTACCGGAGATGGAGCTGGGGTCGTCGGTTCGCACGCCTGCAGGGACCGGGAGGGGGCCTTGCAGCAGAGGGTCTTCCGTCTTCGTCATCCACTGGGAGAGGCGCTGGCGCATCTCGTGCAGCGTGCCCTGCGCGTTGGAGTGCGTGGCGAGGTTCGTGCGCTCGGCGGGGTCGAAGAGGAGGTCGTATAACTCTTCGCCCTCGTTGTCGGCTAGCAGCGGTTGCTGCTGCCAGCCGTTTTTGAGCCAGTAGGACTTTGAGGCTCCGTCGTCGCAGTTCACGAGGACGGCGGTGCTGCGGTGGTCGAAGCGGCGGATGTACTTGTAGCGCGCGGTGCGGACGGAGCGGCTGGGTTCGTAGGCCGCATGGAAGTTGATCTCGGCGAAGACGGCTTCGTCGGCGCTCTGCTGTTTGCCTTCGACGAGAGGCAGGAAAGACTGGCCGGTGAGCCACGTGGGCTTTTCGATGCCGAGATAGTCGCAGAGCGTGGGGAAGAGATCGATCTGCGAGAGGAGAGCGTCGCACACTTGCGGCTGCGAGAAGGCTCCGGGGCCGCGGAGGATCATGGAGACGCCGGTGCCGGTGTCGCGCAGGGTGCACTTCATGTTGGGGAAGGCGATGCCGTGGTCGGTGGTGCTGATGACGAGCGTGTTTTCGGCGAGGCCCGCCTCTTCAAGGGCGTCGAGCACCCGGCCGACGGCGGTGTCGAGGACGCGGGCGCTGGCGAAGTATCCGGCCATGTCGCGGCGGGTTTCGGGCGTGTCGGGAAGGGGCGCGGGAGGCTGGAGGTAGTCGGGGTTGTCGACGGGGTCGGGGTAGAGGCGGTGGGTCTCGAAGAAGCCGACGTCGAGGAAGAAGGGTTGCTGCTTCGCGGCTCGACTGTGGAGGAAGCTGACGGCTGCGGGGGCTACGTCTTTTGCGCTGTCGGTGGCGTGGGGGAGGAGCTGGTCGTAGCCGATGTTTTTGGGGTTGGCGGCGACGTGTTGCAGTCCGGCGAGCACAGTTTGGTAGCCGTGCGGCTTGAGGGTGTGGATGATGTGGCGGTCGGGGTGGGTGAGGCTCCAGCCGCGGTGTGCGAGGCCCAGCATGCCGCTCTGGTGCGAGGTCTGGCCGGTGAGCATGGCGGCTCGGCTGGGGGAGCAGCCGGGGGAGGCGGAGTGCATCTGGCGGAAGGTGACTCCGGTGCGAGCGAGGCGGAGGAGGCGCGGGGTGGGGACGCTGTGGCCGTAGGGAGCGAGGTAGCGGCCGGAGTCGTGCGAGTGGAGGTAGAGGATGTTGGGCTTCGCCGCAGGAGTTGTTTGAGACGAGGCTTTGCTGCGGAGTGCGCCGGTGGCGGCGAGGGCTCCGCCGATCTGCTTGACGAAGCCGCGTCTGGAGAGCGAGGGGTCCATCTCGTATGCCTTTCGGTGAGGAGGGATACCGGAAAAATGCGTCGGATCAGGATGCCTTAGAGGAGGATGGGATGGCAAAGGCGTGCGACTTGGATGACATTACTGCGCGGGGATGTAGGTGACGATGCGGAGGCGCGAGGGACGGAACAGCTCCAGGTCGAAGGTGTTGTAGATGCGATTGCCGGTGGGGAGGCGAAGCTCCTTTCTCCAGCTGTGCGGCCACGCGACGTTGTGCTGCGGCCACCAGTCGCGAAAGGCGGGGCTGCGGCGTTTGAGGTCGGCGACCAGGGTGATGCGGTCGGGGTCGTCGAGGTGGTCGGAGGAATCGGTGCGGAAGTGCGCGAGGGAGCAGCGGGCGACCTCCTCCCAGTTGACGAAGAGGTGGTGGAAGAGGGGCGAGGTGAAGATGAGGCGCAGGTAATTGCGCTCCTCGCGGGGCATGGTGGAGAGGCCTCCGAAGACGGCTTCGGCCCCGCTGTTCCATGCGACGAAGTTCCAGCGGGGGTCGAGCGCGTAGGCGGGGTTGGGCTCCATGCCCTGCAGCATGGCGCGGAGGGGAGTCATCACCTGATCGTTGGGCTGAGCCGTGGGAAGGGGGATTGTGGGGGGGTGGCCGGCAAGCTGGAAGAGGTGAGCGCGCTCCTGAGGGTCGAGGCGCAGGGCCTGGCCGAGGCTGTCGAGCGTGGCGAGCGAGAGGTTGAGGTCGCGGGCCTGCTCGATCCACGTGTACCAGGCGGTGCTGATGCCTGCGGCCTCGGCGACCTCTTCGCGGCGGAGGCCGGGAACGCGGCGGCGTGTGGTGCGGGGAAGGCCGAGGGCCTCGGGAGACAGGTTCTCGCGGCGCGAGCGCAGGAAGCCTGCAAGCTCGTGGCGGCGGGAGTTGGTGCTGAGGGTGGGAGTGGTGGTCCCAGGATAGGCAATGACTTGTTCCATGATCCGAATCGCTCCAGAGTAGTAGATGTTGCCGGGAGCGATGAGGCTTCCGGGGAATGAGGAGCGAGATGGAAAAGACGGCGTTGGTGGTAGGGGTTTCGGGGATCGTGGGGCGTAATCTGGCGGACCTGCTGGTGGCTGAGGGATGGACGGTCTATGGGGCCGCTCGCAGGCCTGGAGTGCGCGAGGGGATTATTCCCGTTGCCGTGGATTTGCAGGATGCGGTGGCGGTGGCTGCCGCGCTGAAGGACGTGAGGCCGACGCATGTGTTTCTGGCGACGTGGCTGCGGCAGGCGACCGAGGCCGAAAATATTCGCGTGAATGCGGGCATGGTGCGAAATGTGCTCGATGCGGTTTCCACTGCGAAGACCGTGCAGCATGTGGCGCTGGTGACGGGGCTGAAGCACTACCTCGGGCCGTTCGAGGCGTATGGCAAGGGGAAGCTGCCGGAGACTCCGTTTCGTGAGACGCAGCCGAGGTTGGAGATCGAGAACTTTTACTACGCGCAGGAGGACGAGGTGTATGCCGCCGCAGAGCGCGAGGGTTTTGGATGGAGCGTGCATCGTCCGAGCTCGATTATCGGGTATGCGGTGGGCAATGCGATGAACATGGGCACGACGCTGGCGGTGTATGCGAGCCTCTGCAAAGAGCAGGGGCAGCCGATGCGGTTTCCGGGTTCGTCGGTGCAGTGGAAGAGCCTGACGGATGTGACGGACGCGAGGCTGCTGGCGAAGCATCTGCTGTGGGCTTCGACTACGCCTGCGGCGCGGAATGAGGCGTTCAACGTGGTGAACGGCGATGTGTTTCGCTGGAGCTGGATGTGGAGGCGCATCGCGGAGTGGTTCGGGATGGAGGCCGAGGAGCTGGCGGGCGAGGGGGTTCCCTTGGAGACGCAGCTTGTTGATGCGGGGCCGGTTTGGAGCGGGATCGCCACGAAGTATGGGCTGGCGGAGGGGGATATCCATCGGCTTGTCTCGGCTTGGCATACGGATGCGGATCTTGGAAGGCCGATCGAGGTGGTGACGGATATGTCGAAGAGCCGCAGGCTTGGGTTTGCGGAGTACCAGTCTACGGATGAGAGCTTCTTCGATCTGTTTGCGAGGCTGCGGGAGGAGAGGCTGATTCCTTAGGGCGGCGCGGAAGGAGATCTTCTTTGAGAAGGATGTGGGGGGATGGGCATCCTGCAAAGAAATACAGGGATTCTTCGCTTCGCTCAGAATTACGGTCGTGGTGGTACGAACGGGATTCATCCCACCCTTCGCGGTGAGGCTGCGAAGGATGGGGCACCCCGGTCGTTCTGCAAATTCCATCTTTAGAGATTCTGCAAACCACATCAGAGATTCTGCAAACCCACATCTGGCGATGAAGCTGCCAGATATGGGGTATCCGATTTTTGGCTTATTGCTGCGTGAAGAGGGTGTGGTTGGGAGAGGGGCCCATCGTGAAGGTGAGGGTTCCGCCTTGCGTGATGGTTGTGTGAGAGATGCGTGCGGTGGTGAGGGGCTTACCGTTCAACTCGGCGGATTGGACGTAGATATTCTGCGGGCTCGTGTTCTTGGCGATCACCGTGAACTTCGCTCCGTTGGGGAGGTTCAGGGTGGCGGTGGCGAAGAGTGGCGCGCCGATCCAGTACTCGGGGATGCCGGGGGCTACAGGATAAAAGCCTAGCGCGCTGAAGATCCACCATGCGGACATCTGGCCCGCGTCGTCGTTGCCGGGAAGGCCCGCGGGGGTATCGTTGTAGACCGCGAGAAGGTCGGAGAGGTGCTTCTGTCCCTTCCACGGTGCGCCTGCTTCGTCGTAGAGGTAGGCGATGTGGTGGCCGGGCTCGTTGCCGGGGTCGTAGAGGTGGTTGCTGAAGAGGCCGTCGAGCTTTTCTAAGAATGCGGCTTTGCCTCCGGTGGCCGCGATGAGGCCGGGGACGTCCTGCGGGACGTAGAAGGTGTACTGCCAGGAGTTACTCTCGGTGACGAAGGTGGCGTGTTGCTTCGGGTCGAAGGGAGTGATCCACGATCCGTCCTCGTGGCGGCCTCGGGCGAAGCGGGTTTCGGGGTCGAGGATGTTCTTCCAGTTGTTGGAGCGAGTGGCGAGTATCGCTGCGTCCTTCGTGTCGCCGAGGGCGGTGGCGAGGCGCGAGATGATGGCGTCGTCGAAGGCGTATTCGAGCGTGCGCGAGACCTGCTCGTTGTTGTGGAAGGCCTCGGCGACGGGGTCTTCGAGGGGGATGTAGCCGAGGCGCATGTAGGACTTGAGGGAGCGGCGGCCGAGGCCGTCCTTGTACTGCTCGTAGGGCGGCGTGTCGAAGGCGTTCTGGCGCACGAGCTTCCATGCGGCGGCGACGTCGAAGCTGCGGAGGCCCTTCATGTAGGCGTCGGTGAAGACGACTCCTGTATGGTCGCCGATCATCTCGGAGGTGTAGCTGCCCCAGGCGGGGAAGATGGGGAGGTATCCACCTTGCTGGCCTTTGAGCACGAGCGACTGCATCATCTGCTGGACGCGTGTGGGCTCGAGGATGGTGAGGAGCGGGAGCTGGGCGCGGTAGCTGTCCCAGAGGGAGAAGTCGTCGTAGTAGGGAGTGCCTGCGAAGCGTCCGGTATGTTCGATGTGCTCAATGGCTCCGTTGCCTGCGAAGCGTGGGTAGGCTCCGTCGGCGTCGCTGGCGATGCGGGGCAGGAGCAATGCGTGATAGAGCGACGTGTAGAAGACGCGGCGCTGCTGCGGAGTGCCGCCGGTGAGGGCGATGCTGTCGAGCGCGTGCGTCCATGCGCGCGTGGTCTTCGCGCGGAGGGCGTCGAAGTTCCATGCGGGGATCTCGGTGTGGAGGTTGCGGCGGGCGGCCTCGATGGAGGTGAAGGAGGTTCCGGTGCGGATGAGGATGCTGCCGGGCTTCGCGAGGTGCAGGCGGAGGTAGGCTCCCATGTGCTGGCAGGTGCCGGTGTTCTTCAGCTCGGGCTGCTGCGTGATGTTGTCGTCGCACCAGGTTCCGCTGCTCACGGCATGCTCGCGGAGCTGGATGACGAAGTAGCCGCTGAAGCCGGTGGGCTTGTCGGCTCCCTGATAGATGCGATGGACGGGGTTGTAGCCGGTGATTTCGTTGTGCGCCGCATCGACGTGGACCCAGCCGTTCTTCATGCGGGCGTTGGATTCGACGATGAGGTTGATGTCGCCTGCCTTCGCGAACGTCGAGCGCACGAAACCGGAGCGGATGCCGCTGGTGGTCTCGATGGTTTCGTCGTAGGCGGGGAGGCGGACGGAGTAATACGCCGGCTGCGCGATCTCGTCGGCGTGGCTGAAGGCGGCGGCGCGGGTGTCGGGCGTGGGGTGGAGGTCGCCCGTGGTCGTCATGAGGGTGACACTGCCGTAGTCCTGCGTGCAGGAGCCGCTCATCCAGTGGCTGGCGCGGATGCCGGTGAGGCGCGTGTCGCGGAAGTAGTAGGGCGGGATGCACTTCTTCTCGGTGGATTGCGTCTCGGGGACCCAGTTGGTCATGGCGAAGGGCTCGCCGACGGTGGGGGAGGTCTGGCCTTCGTTGGCGGTGCCGATGTGGGGATCGACGAGGGAGTAGGGGGTGCTCGCGGACTGCGCGGAGGCGGGGAGGATCGCGGCGAGGAGAAGGGCTGCGGAGAGGCAGAGAATGCGGTGGGGCTGCATGGTGCGGGTGGACTCCCTTGAGGGTTTACGGCTTTGGCCTACCCGCGTGACTTTATCACGGTAGGAGAGGGTTTTTCGTGAGGGGAGTCTTCGAGTGTTTGTGGCGGTGTGGGCGTCTTGCAACGCAAGGCCGGGATTCTTCGGCTTCGCCTCAGAAGGATGGTTCGTGCGGGTGTGGGATTTGTTCCTCCCACCCTTCGCGGTGAGACTGCGAAGGATGGGGCACCCGGTGAGTGGTGGGAGTTCGGAAGGAAAGGCAAAAGCAGATTCCTTCGCTTCGCTACGGAATGACAAGTTCTTCTCTGTGGGACGACAAGTGCTTCGCTGCGGGATGACAAGTGCTGAAGTTGGATGTTTTTCGATCTCCTAAATTTTTAGTTGACAGCGTGGAGGCGTGCGGTCTATTGTCCTAATCATTTAGGAGGTGGGTGTGGCGAAGGGCGATCTGACCAAGCTGGAACTGCAGATCATGCAGGTGATCTGGAAGAAGGGTGCGAGCAATGTGAGCGCGGTGCAGGAGGGGCTGGAGCAGCCGCTCGCATATACGACCGTGCAGACGATGCTGAACATTCTTCATCGCAAGGGGAAGCTGAAGCGAAGGCTGAAAGGGCGGGCGTATGAATACTCCGCCGCGGTGACGGAGACGAAGGCGCTGAACCACGCGGTGCGCGACCTGGTGGATCGCATGTTCGGAGGGTCAAGCGAGGAGCTGGTGATGAGCCTGATCAAGAGCAGGCAGATCGACGCGAAGCAGATTGCGAAGTTGACGAAGAGGCTGGAGGAGGAGGGGGGCGAGGCATGATGATGCGTGTCGAGAGCTGGCTGCTTGGGTACCTGGTGAACTCGTTGTGGATGGTTCCGCTGGTCTTTGTGGCCGCGTGGGCGGCGGCGCGTGCGGTGCGACGGGCGGGTCCGCAGGCAGAGCATAAGGTGTGGGTCACGGCGTTGCTGGTGGAGGCGTTGCTGCCGGGGGTGCAGCTTCGGTGGGGCGCGGTGTTGCAGGTGGTCGGGGCGCTGCTGCGGATGTGGCGATGGGGCGCGAAGGCTAGCGGCGGCGAGGTGAGCGTCTCGTTCATCACGATGGTCGCGCCTGGGCATGAAGGGTTGTGGCTTTCGCATGGGCGGATGATGTTGCTGGTGACGATGTATGTGTTCTGCGTCTGCTACTTCGCGGCGAAGCTGGCCTGGGGCTTGTGGAAGGCGTATGCGATGCGTCGCGAGGCGTGGCCGGTTGCGGAGACGGGTCCGGTGGCAGAGCGGTGGGCGATGCACTGTAGCCGCGCGGAGGTCGAGGGCGCGGTGCTGTTGGCCTCGGAGAAGGTGCAGGGTCCGGCGACGGTGGGGATGAGGCGCGTGGCGTTGCTGGCCCCGCTCCGGTTCTTTGACGAGGTGGAAGAGGGCGAGATGGATGCGGTGATGGCGCATGAGTGCGCGCACATGAGGAGGCGAGACTTCGCGAAGAACGTGCTTTATAACGTGGCGGCGCTGCCGGTGGCGTTTCATCCTTTGCTGTGGCTGACGCGCGTACGGATGGTGGAGAGCCGGGAGATGGTCTGCGATGCGATGGCCGCGGAGGCGGTCGCGGGGCAGGAGAGGTATGCACGGTCGCTCTTGCGGCTGGCTTCGCTGATGGTTGCGAAGGAGACAGCCGGAACATTCCACGCCATCGGAATCTTCGATGCCAACTGTCTTGAGAGGAGAGTTATGAAGCTGATGAGACGGAAAGAGAATGCAGGGCGGGTGTTGCGGCTGGCGATGCTGGGAGCGTGCGTGACGATTGGGGCAGTGGCGTGCGCTTCGGCGCTGGCTCTGCGCGTGGATGTGACGGAGAAGGCAGAGGCGAAGGAACGTCCTGTGAAGGTGGGTGCAGGAGTGATCGCGGGACTGGGGATTGATATGAAGAAGCCTGTCTATCCTGCGGAAGCCATAGCGAAGAAGGATACGGTTAATGGCCCGGTGGTGCTGGAGGCCATCATCAGCAAAGAAGGGCTGGTGAAGAATCTTCGTGTGAAGCAGAGTCTGCGGGCCGATTATGACCGGAGTGCGCTGGATGCGGTGAAGGACTGGAGGTATCGGCCCTATCTGCTGAACGGCGAGCCGACGGAGGTGGAGACTACGATTACGGTGACGTTCAACTATGGAAGTAGAAAGTAGGGATGAGGAAGGAGCGTGCTGGGTGCGCGCTCCTTTTTTTGTTTGGGGTGGGTGATTTATTGGGTGCGAGGGGAGTGTCCTGCAACGAAATGCTTGGATTCTTCGCTTTGCCATCAGAATGATGGTTGTGGGGTGTGTGGGATTTGTTCATCCCACCCTTCGCGGTGAGGCTTGCGAAGGATGGGGCACCCGGTCATCCTGCAAATTTCTCCTTTGACAATCTGCAATCCACATCTGGCGGTGAGACTGCCAGATATGGGGCACCCACCCGGTGCTGCGGAAGGACGACCGTGGGATCGTCGGGGTTCCGAGCGCCTCGATCGCTTGCCCTTGCGGGGGCCAGTGTTGATAAGGATGAGTCCGCGACGTGAGGTTTCAGTTATATCTATAGATAAAAAGAAGTCAGCTTTTGAAATGCGGTATAAAAGGACGTCTGTTTTCGCGATGCGAGGATAGAGTTGAATCAGTGTCCGGAGTGGTACGGGTGTCCGGCGAGGATGGTAAAGGCGCGGTAGAGTTGCTCGGAGAGGACGAGCGCGGCCATCTGGTGTGGAAGTGTCATCGGTCCGAAGGAGAGCAGAAGATTGGCTCGCTTGAGAGAGGCGGCGGAGAAGCCGTCGGCGGGACCGATGCAGAAGACGAGGTCCTGATGACCGGTGTCCTGCAGGGAACGAAGGTGCTCGGCGAACTGAACGGAAGAGAGCTGCTTGCCTCGCGAATCGAGGAGTACGAGGTAGAAGGCGCGGTTTCGCTTCTCGAGCGTGGTCCACAGGCGTTCTTCGGAGAGGGGACTCTCCTCCTGGACAGAGGCGTAAGGACGGATGCGTTGCAGGTAAGAGGAGATGAGAGGAGTCCAGGCTGCGTCCTGTCTTCCCCTGCCGATTCTACAAAAAGTCAGATTCAATTCCGGCCCCTATGAAATTCAATAGAAATTAAAGTGTTTGTCATGAGTATTAAACCCGCATTTGTGGGATGTTGCTTCAAATTGAGCTGTGTGTGAGATGGCACGTCGATTGCATCACTCTCCTACGACTAAATTGATTTGAAAACAGAGAGACGGTCTTCCCCATGTGGTGATTCCCTGCCGCAGGACCAATGTCCGGATCTCTCGCAAAGGCTTTCAGGAGTTCTGCCTATGTCTCGTATCACTCGCTTTGCTTTTCTCATTGCCCTGGTTCTTTTCCCTTCTCTCTTAAGCGCGCAGAACGTTGCTTCGATGACCGGTCTGGTGACCGATATGAGCGGGGCTGTTATTCCCAAGGCCGAGATCACGCTCGTGAATGGGAACACGGGCACGAGCTATCAGGCGACCTCGAACGCGAGCGGTGCGTACAGCTTCACGAACGTTCCTCCGGGGCCTGGTTACAAGGTAACCTTTTCGGCGCAGGGCTTTGAGCCCTTCACGGTCTCGGAGATCTACCTGACGGTCAATACCACGCGTACGCAAAATGTGAGCCTGCACGCGGGCGCGGAGTCGGTGACGCTGGAGGTTTCGGCGGCCAGCTCCGAGGTCACGATCAACACGAACGACGCTTCGGTGGGAAACAACTTCGACGTGAAGCTGCTGAATGAGCTTCCGGTGCAGAACCGCGATAGTCCGGCGGCCCTGTTCACGCTGCAGCCCGGCGTCACGCTGGACGGTGCGGTGACCGGCGCTCGCGTCGACCAGAACAACGTCACGGTGGATGGTCTGGACGCCAACGATTTCGCGACCGGTACCGCATTTACCGTTGTGGGACGCGCCCCTGTCGATGCGGTGCAGGAGTTTCGTGGAACGGTGGCGGGCAACACGGCTCGCAGCGGACCGGGCGGCGGCGGACAGTATGCCCTGGTGACCAAGGGAGGAACCAACGAGTTCCACGGTTTGCTTTACGAGTACCATCGCGATACGGCGACGGCGGCCAATGACTGGTTTCTGAATAACACCGGGGTTGGGCGCGCTCCGCTCGTCCGTAACCAGTTCGGCGGCAACTTCAACGGACCGATCATCAAGAACAAGCTGTTCTTCTTCTTCGACTACAACAACTCGCGCATCGTTCAGTCGACTCCGATCAATCGCACGGTTCCGCTGGATTCGCTGCGTGGCGGCAATGTCTCGTACATCCTGGACGGGTGCGCTGCGACGAGCCGCCAGAATACGACTCCGGGCTGCATTGGAACGCTGAGCCCGGCACAGGTGACGCAGCTCGACCCGCAGCACATCGGTCTGAACAGCAGCGTCCTTGCGCTGATGAACAACCGCTTTCCCCGCGCCAACGACCTGACCGGTGGCGACGGTGTCAACACGGGCTCGTACCGCTTCAACGCTCCGTATCCGGACTTCATGACGAACTACGTCACGAAGATCGACTACAACCTGACGGACAAGATGAGCGTGTGGGGCCGCTTCAATATCACCCGTGAGAACGCGACCCAGTTCGCGGTGCAGTTCCCGGGCGATCCGGTTACGGCGCCCTATATCGACCGGAGCTACAGTTACGTCGTCGGTCTGAACTGGGCGATCAGCTCAAACAAGGCCAACCAGTTCTACTATGGTCAGACGGTGCAGAAGGTCAGCTTCCCGAACACTTATAACCCGCAGGGCATCAATCCGCTGACCTTTACCAACGGACTGGGCACCTTCCTTTCGGACGCTTACAGGAGCCCTTCCAACGCGCAGGGACGCCGGGTTCCGATTCCTGTGATCGGCGACGACTTTACATGGCAGAAGGGGAACCACAACCTGCAGTTTGGCGGAACCTTCAAATTCATCAAGGCGAACAGCTTTACCCTGCTCGACTACAATACGGCGACGATTGGACTGGGCGGCAATACGCAGGGTCTGGACGCCTCGCTGCGACCGGCGGATATTCGCACAGCGGGAACGACCGCATCGAACACCTATGACAATGCGTTTACCTTTGCTCTGGGTCATATCGGATCGATCGACAGCAATTACAACTACGATGCGGCGGGCGGCGTGCTGCCCCAGGGGAGCGGAAATACGCGCGTCTATCGCTACTTCCAGACGCAGCTCTACTTTGGGGATACCTGGAAGGTGACTCCGCACCTGACGCTGTCGTATGGACTGAACTATCAGATCTTCTCGGTTCCTTACGAGACGCGTGGACTGGAGTCGTTCCAGCCGCTGACCTTCGATCAGTACTTCTCGGCCCGCGTGGCCCAGAGCGCTGCGGGAAGGAGCGGCAACGACGCGGTTCCGCTGTTGAGCTACGTTCTTGGAGGCAAGGCCAATCATGGTCCTGACCTTTACAAGCCGAGCTACAAGGACTTCGCTCCCCGGTTCGCCTTCGCTTGGAACCCGAGCTTCGACTCGAAGACGGTCTTCAATGGCGGTGCCGGAATTGTCTATGACCGCACGATCATCAACGCGGTGCAGTACCAGCAGGACCAGAGCTCGTATCTCTTCCAGCAGGAGTTTGTGACGACCTACGGCACGGCGGGCGATCCGACGGGCTCGCTTCAGGCAGATCCTCGCCTGGGAGCCAATAACTCGGTGCCCTCGCTGACTCCTCCGGCAGCGCCTACGACTCCGTTCCAGCCGTTTGTGGATGGGGGAATCCCCTTCGGCTTGGAAAACGGTCAGTCCTTCAATACAAGCATCGATCCGACCCTGAAGACGCCTTACTCGATTTCCTATAATTTTGGCGTTCAGCATGAGTTTCCCAATGGCTTCATTTTCAAGCTGAGTTATGTGGGACGCCTTGGCCGTCGTCTGCTGGCGCAGGCGGATGCGAACCAGATTATCGACTTCGTCGATCCGGGTTCGCAGCAGACGCTTTCGGCTGCCTTCTCGAACATCGTGCTGCAGCACAGGGCCGGAGTTTCGGCGACTTCGGTGAGGCCGCAGGCGTGGTTTGAGAACCAGGTGGGTCCGGGCGCGACGGCGTTCCTCTATGGAAGCTCGCTTGGATCGCTGATCGATAACGGCGACTTCGCGGACTTTATCCAGGCGCTTGCCGCGAATGAGCTGATTGCTCCGAACGTCGGCATGGGATCGCAGTTCTCGGAGAACACCTACTACACGAATAAGGGTTTCTCGACCTATCACGGTCTGCTGACCACGTTGCAGAAGAACTTCTCGCAGGGGCTGCAGTTCGACGTGAACTACACCTGGGCGCACTCGATGGACAACGTCTCTCTGATTGCGAACCAGGGCGCGGCGGGCGGCTATGGATTCGTCTGCGATGCTCTGCGTCCGCGTCTGTGCCGTGGCAACTCGGACTTTGACGTGACGCACTACATCTCGGGAGACTTTACCTATCAGCTTCCCTTTGGACGGGGTCGCATGTTCGGCTCGAAGCTGCCGGTGGCTCTGAACGAGGTGCTCGGAGGATGGGACGTCAGCGGTATTACCCGGTGGCACACGGGGCAGGCGTATACGACCTACTCCAGCGCCTTCGTTGCGGGCTATGCGAACGATGCGCCTGCGATCTTCAACGGCGATAAGTCTGCGATTCGCACGCGTGTTCACAAGACGGAGAGCGGACAGGTGAACCTGTTCGACGATCCGGATCGCGCACAGGCTGCGTTCAGCGGGCCGGTCGGCTTCGATATCGGGCCTCGCAATATTCTTCGTGGACCGGGCTTCTTCAACCAGGATTTCGGAGTGGCCAAGTCGTTCCCGCTGGGAAGCGACAAGGTGAACCTGAAGTTCAGGGCGGATGCCTTCAACGCGCTCAACCACCCGAACTTCGCGCTTCCGGCGCGTACCTCGCCTAGCTCGAACTTCGATATTACGAGCGGAAGCTTCGGACGCCTGACCAGCATCGACACGACTGGCACGGGTTCCGTGGGTGGTGTGGGAGGATACAGGGTCCTGCAGTTTGCGCTGCGCCTGGAGTTCTAACCATCTACCAAAAGTAAAAACGTGAAACGGGGGAGACTTGAAAGTCTCCCCCGTTTTATTTGTCTCGATGATGGTTCAGGCAGTTGGGAAAGGTTTGCCGCCGCCCGCTACTTCGAAGACTTTTTCTTTGCGGCGGTCTTTTTCGCGGGCTTTGCTGCTACCTTCTTCGCTGCTTTCTTTGCAGGAGCTTTTTTCGCGACGGCTTTCTTGGTCGCGGTCTTTTTTGCGGCGGGTTTCACGGTCTTCGTTACAGCTTTTTTCGCAGGGGCTTTTGTCGCCGCGGTCTTTTTGGCCGCTTTCTTTGCGGTGGCCTTCTTCGCGGCGGTCTTGCGGGTGGACGCGATCTGCGCCCTCAGCTCGGCGTTGATGTCGTCGACGCTCAGGCTGGTCGCGGACTTGCGCAGCCGCTCCAGGCCGTAGAAGGCGCGCTTCTCGGGAGAGAAGATGTGGACGATGAAGTCCACGTAGTCCATCAAGACCCACTCGGACTGGCGGCGGCCCTCGACGGAGTTCGGGTAGGTGTTGAACTCGCGCTTGAGACGAAGCTCGATCTCGTCGGAGATGGCGACGTTCTGGCGGTCGTTGGTGCCGTTGCAGATCAGGAAGTAGTCCGCGAGGCCGCTCTCAGAAGGGTCGAGCGCGAGGATGCGGATGTCTTCTGCTTTCTTGTCCTCCGCGGCGGCGGCGGCGGCGAGCAGTAACTGATTGCTTTCAATCGATGGCATGAGGCTCCTTCAAAACTTAATGGTATCTGGTCGGGGCGGTCGATGTCAGCCGGGAATCAGGCTTTTCGTTGGTTTCGATGCGAGGAGATGGGGAGGGGTGGGAATCCTGCGAAGAAATGCTGGGATTCTTCCCCTTCATTTCGCTCTAGGTCAGAATGACGGTTCGTGCGGGGATGAACGGGATTCATCTCACCCTTCGCGGTGAGGCTGCGAAGGATGGGGCACCGGGTCATTCTGCAAACTCACACCCTTTGGCATCCTGCAATGAGAAGCAGATTCCTTCGCTTTGCTGCTGAATGACAAGTTCGTAAGGTGTGGGTGAAGGTGGGGGTACCCGTTTTTGTGGCGGGTTGAAGGCGTCAGGGAGTGGTGTAGAGGTGGTGCTCGCGGATGTAGTCGGCGACTGCGGGGGGGAGGAGATCGCTGCAGGGCTCGGCGGCAGAGAGGCGGCGGCGCAGGTCGGTTGAGGAGACGTCGTCGTGGACCGTGTGGAGGAAGTGGACGCGGCTGCGCTCGGCGGCAGTGAGGTGGAGCGGAGCGAGGGCCTCCGGAGTCTCGAGCGAAAAGCCGGGGCGGCTGACGACGATCCACTCGACCATCTGGAGCAGGAGGTGCGGGTCGCGCCACTGCGGAAGGCTGAGGAAGCTGTCGGCTCCGACGAGATTGAAGAGGGTGGCGTCGGGGAGTGCGGCGCGGAGGGCGGCGAGGGTCTCGACGGTGTAGTTGGGGCGGGCGTTCTCGCGGGGAGCGTCGAGGGTGGAGGGCGAGAAGCGAGGGTCGGCGGCGCAGGCGAGGCGGGTCATGGCGAGGCGGTCGGCGAAGTTCGTTGTGGCGCGGCCTGCCTTGAGTGGCTGAAGCGCGACTGGGGCGAAGAGGACCTGATCGAGCCGGAAGGCGTCGGCGGCGGCGCGGGCGATGGCGAGGTGTCCGCGGTGCGGGGGGTCGAAGGTGCCGCCGAAGAGGGCTACGCGCATGGGGCCATCATAGCTGGTTGGGTTTTGTGGGAGGTCGGGTGTCGGTGCCTTGGAGAATCGTGGTGGCAGGGGCGAAGCGCAGATCCTTCGACTTCGTCTGGCTTTGCCAGACTTCGCTCAGCTATGACAATTTCTTTGGGAGAGAGTGGGATGGGAATCCTGCGAAGGCAATGCCGGGATTCTTCGTTTCACTCAGAATGACGGTTGGTGGGGCGAGCGGATTCATCCCACCCTTCGCGGTGAGGCTTGCGAAGGATGGGGCACCCGGTCGGTGGTGGCGGGTTGAAGGCCGGTGCTGCGAATTAGAGGAAAGCCGTTGGATCGCATGTTTTTCAAAAGATAAAAAATTCCCTATTTGTATAGGCAAGCCTCCATCTCCGTGATTAGAATGGCTGCGCTGTCAAAACCACCGCAGAAGGTATCGACCCGAAATGATGCGATCCAGGCTTGTACTCTCCGCATGTCTTTTTCTGGGCCTTCTCCCAGCCGCCAACGCGCAGGAGAGCTACTTCACCAACTGGCCCGCCGGAACCAGCCCCGAAGAGGTCGGCAAGCATCTCTCCGAACACTTCGTCCCCAGCCCGCACCAGTACACCAAGACCATCCACTACTCCGAGGTGGCGACCTGGTACGGCGCGCTGCAATTCGCCGAGCTGACCCATGACACCGCTCTTCGCGATGCCCTCATCAAAAAGTTCGAGCCCCTGATGCCCGGTGGCGCCGAGGCAGATCATCGCCCCCTGCGCCACCATGTCGACGACTCCATCTTCGGCGTCGTGCCGCTTGAGATCGCGCGGCAGACCAAGGACCCGAAGTTCCTCGCCGAGGGCAAGTGGTGGGCCGACCGCCAGTGGGAGAACCCGCAGCCCGACGGGCTCTCTGCCGAGACGCGGCTCTGGATCGACGACATGTACATGCTCACCATGCTGCAGCTTGAGGCCTACCGCGCAACCGGAGATAAGAAGTATCTCGACCGTGATGCGAAGGAGATGGTCGTCTACCTCGACAAGCTGCAGCAGCCCAATGGCCTCTTCTACCATGCTCCCGACGTGAAGTACTTCTGGGGGCGCGGCGATGGCTGGGTTTCGGCGGGCATGGCCGAGATGCTCAGCGACCTGCCGGAGAACCACCCCGACCGCGCTCGCATCATGCAGGGCTACAAGCTGATGATGAGCTCGCTGCTGAAGTACCAGGGCAAGGACGGCATGTGGCACCAGCTGATCGACAAGGACGACTCCTGGCCTGAAAGCTCCAGCTCGGCGATGTTCGCCTTTGGCATGATTATGGGCGTGAAGCATGGCTGGCTCGACGCGAAGACCTACGGCCCGGCGGCGCGCAAGGCGTGGATCGCGGTGACGGGCTATGTCGATCAGAACTACGACGTCACGCAGGTCTGCGAGGGAACGGGCAAGCGCGACTCACTGGAGTACTACTACCAGCGCCGCCGTCGCACCGGCGATTTTCACGGACAGGCTCCTGTGCTGTGGACGGCGGTGGCTCTGCTTCGCGATGGTGTGAAGTAACGATCTGTTACGGTTACAAATATAAAGAGGGCCTCTCCAGAGAGGCCCTCTTTATATTCGAAGTGGACTACTCTGGAAGCCGAAAGGCCACCTTCACCTCGGTCGCCGCCTCGACCGGCTGGCCGTTCACCAGATACGGCTGATATCGCCATCTCCTCACGGCATCTTCGGCGGCGGCTCGCAGGCTGGGGTCGCCATCGACTGCGTGAACCTGTTGGACCGCGCCGGATTTCGAGATCAACGCCTCAAGCGTCACTGTTCCCGCGATGCCCCTCTCCTTTGCGGCCAGTGGGTACGCGGGAACTCGGGAGGTCACCAGGCGCGCCTCCATTTCTCCAGCGGAGATACGCACCATGTTCGCCGAAATCCCGGACAGATGCTCCGCAGGAGGAGTGGAAGGCTCAGGTTTCGTCGGCGCCACTTCTTTTTCCGGCGTCACAGCAGCAGGAGCAGGAGCCGCTGTCGCATCGGGAGGTGTCTTCTCTTCTACGGCCAGTGGAGCGACAGCAGCGGGAGGAGACGCGGGTGGCGATCCCTCAGGAGTTCCCTTCTTCGAGATCACATGAAGTTCCTGCCAGAAGACATTCATCTGGTTCCGCACCGCTTCCGAAGCCGCATTCGCATTGCCCTGCTTTGCCACGAACCACAGCGCGCCCGCAACCACCAGCGCCACCGCTCCCCACGCGATGCGGAACCCCCAGCCCCTTCGCGTGGACTCCTCGTACTCGCTCAGCGGAACAGGAATCGCAGGATCATCCTCGGGTTCGGCAAAGGTCGGCTTGCTGCGCGAGAGCCCGAGCACAGAGCCCGAAGCAGGGGCTATCGACTCAGCGACTGTTTCCTCCTTCAGCAGAGAAGGAGGAGGCGCAAAATCCCTCTTCGTCTCCGCTATCGCGGACGAGAACACGGCTCTCTCACTCTTTCCTGAGGTCGCCCGCTTCTCCGGCGTCTTCGGTGTCTCTTCGGAAACCGCCGCCTCTTCCTGAGGCTCGTTCTTCTGAGCCGTCTCCAGCTCTTCGAGCTGTGCCCTCAGCTCCCGGCTGGTCTGCTCCAGCTTCAGCAGCGCCTCTGCGATCCTGCGCTGCGCCGCTGTCACATCCATCGGCTTGTGCGCCGCCGACTGCGGCTGTGCGGCGGACCGGGCCAGCAGGTCATCCTCCGGGCGCTCGATCGCATCCGGCAGACCGGGCTCGACCACATCTACTCCAGCCAGCATCTGCTGTAGCATCTCGGCGGCTTTTCTGTCGTCCTGCGGAAGCGCCGCAACCTCGTGCCCCGTGGAGCCTTCCACGACGACGTTCAGCATCTCGTCGTCTGAGAGCGTTCCGCGCTCGCGCTCGCTCAGATCGCCCACCATCGCCCAGAAGTCCATCGCAAGGTGACGGTCCTCGCGCAGCCGCGCCACCAGCCCCCGCAGGCCTCCGCCCTCTCCGGGGGCGATCCCATGCATAGCGCAGAGCGATTGAAACCGTTTCGCGGCCTGTCCGTGTCGCTCTACCGCGTTGGGGATAAATGTCGCTCGCCTGTCCATCGCATCTCCGTCATCGAACTGCTTTCCCCGTGCAGTCCCCCACCCGGGTCGGGTGCGGGTGGACCATCACTGGAGGTCGTATCGCCAGATATGGTTTGGAGGATGTGCGAGCAATGAACCTCTACTCGTACCCCCGCAACCGTACTTCTGAGACAAAACGGGGTCCCACAAACTCCGTGTCCAACCTAAGGCCCAAGTGCAATCGAAGCGCCATCCGCGCCAGCGCGGGAATATTTTCCGCAATCCCATCCGCATCAGCAGGATAGCCACGCTCCTCGTTAGAGAGGAGGAAATTTTTCCGCTTTTGACCCCGACTAAAATTCGAGCCTCAGGCCAATTTGTATCTGCCTCTCCTTCGAATCTTCCGCCGTGGAAGAAGTATAGGCTCCGAAGGGACGAGCGTTAAGCCCCTCCGCCGTAACCGTCTCGGCGTCCTGAAAGACCAGTGGAAGCACGCTGTTGGTCCTCGCCGTTCCCACCAGAAAGGCCCTCTGCTGCACGCCCGTATAGCTCACGTGATTCGCGACGTTGAACGCGTCCACCGTCGCTCGCAGCGTTACCTGCTCGCTTACACGCACCGTCCGAGCCAGCCGCAGGTCGAGCCTGCTGGTATCCGGCAGCCGCAAGGTATTTCTTCCCACCGTCGGAAGGTACACCGCTCCCCCGGAGCCGTTCATGCTCTCGCGCCCTCCAGCCAGCCGCGAGCCGCCGTAGATTTCGTAGCTGTACGGACGTCCGCTCGTCTCGTAGAAGACGCCCGCGAGCCGCCAGCCATTCATCATGTGTGAAAGCCACGGCTCTCGCGACAGCCATCCTTCCTTTGCCCGCAGCTTCGGTTCCCACACGGCGCTGGCCACCACCTTGTGAGGAAAGTTCAGACGCGAAAGCCCCTTGTCGTATTGCGCGGTGAAGGGGTCGAACTGCCCGTTGATTCCGGGAGTCCCGCTCGTTGCCTGTCCCTGGTCGAGCGCCTTGGACCACGTCCACGCCACGCGAAACCGAACGCCGCGTCCTGCTCGCCTGGTGGTTTCCAGCGTAAGCGCGTTGTAGCTCGCGCTTACGTTCGAGGTAATCGCCGTGACCGGGCCGTAGCGGTCGCTGATGCGCTCGGCGTACACCGGCACGGCGAAGGCCTGCCCGTCCACGACGCCGCGCTGTCCTGCGCCGCCCTCGATCTGAAAGCTCTCCCACGCGGTCGCGGCGGCGATGTTGCGATCGACCGACCCTGCAAGCTGGCGGTCGAGATTCATCAGCCAGGTCGCGCCCATCACCATGCCCGCGCCCATGCCATGCTCTACCGCGACCGTGCCCTGCTGCACCATGGGAGCACGAAAACGCTTGTCGAAGAACATCGCAGAGGTCGTCGAAGATACCGCCAATGGAGGAGCCGCAACGTACGCGCACCCGTATCCAAAGCCCTGGTTCGCCACCTGCGGACAATTTGTAACTGTATTGGGTGTAATTCTTACGTGGGTCGAAGATTCGCTCTGCGCCGTATTCACCAGAGCGCTTCGCACCGTCGCTCCCGGCACGCGGCCGTAGTAAACGCCATAGCCCACGCGCACCATGCCATTGCGCGAACCAAAGGGAGCCCACGCCGCTCCCACGCGTGGACCGAAGTTGTTCCGGTCCTCCGGAAACACGCCCGTCGAGCCGTGTTCGCCAAAGACCGCGTCGAGCGCGGCGTTTGGACGCTGCGGCATCGGCAACAGCTCATACTCGTATCGCACGCCCGCGTGAACCGTCAGGTTGCGCGCCAGTCGCCAGTGATCTTCGATAAAGCCTGCCCACTCCTGCGTGCGGAACTCCACGCTCTCTTCTCCGAAGCTCTGCGTGTACGAGTTGAAGCAGAAGCTGTGCCGCGCCGCCGTAATCGAAGGGCATCCTCCGTTGGGATACGCGTGAACGTCGAAGGTGTAATCGGTGATCCAGTCCACCAGCCCGCCCGCGTGGCCTGCCGTGGTTCCGCTGTCATAGTGAAAGCTTCCGACCGTGTTGTTCAGCGCGCTGACCCTCTCGCGAAGAAAGCTCACATCCACGCCCATCTGCAGCAGGTGTCCCTTCACCTGCCACGACACCGTATCCACCGCCTGCGTCCTCTCCTCGTCGGGATAAGCTGCGTTCCCCACTCCCGCCGGAGTCCCAAATTCCAGCCCGTCGGGTCCAATCGCAACCTCCGGAGCAAGCCCTCCCACGCCGATGGCAGGCTCCTGCGGCAGCGGCCTCTGTGCCTCCTCGTACTGAAGGTCGCGGCCATAGGCGAAGCGCAGCTCGTTGTAGAGGTGAGGCGAGATCGTCCAGTTCCACCGAGCCGATGTGCTGTCCAGCTTGCCGTATCCACTGCCCAGGCTCGCCATGCCGCGATCGACCACTGCGGCCCCGCGCAGCCCCGCGGGAGCAGCCGAGCGCAGACGGTTGTACTGCGCGCTCAGACGGTTCCGCGAAGATGCCTGCCAGTCCAGCTTGAGGAAGTGAATCGTCTGGTCGTCGCGCCGCGCCACCGTTCCCGTCAACCCGCTCAGATAGTTCAACGCGTCGTTGATCTTTGCAGAGGTCACGCCACGGTTAGCCAGCAACGCTCTCTGCGTCGGCGTCAGTCGATAAAAATCCGGATCGCCCGGTGAAGAGATCGCAGGAAAGCCGCGCCGCTGCTGGTCAAATGCGTAAAAGTAATAGACACGGTTACGAATAGCCGCGCCCCCCACCGTGCCTCCGAACTGCTGACGCAGATCATGCGGCTTCACGAAGCTGCTTGTCACGACGCCGTCGCGATAACTCGTCGCAATCGAAAACGGATTTGTGGCTCCCCACCCCGACGAGCGCGCCGTGTAGAAGCCGCTGCCATGCAGCTCGTTCGTTCCGCTCTTCGAGACCGTTGCAATGGAGCCTCCTACCCCGCGACCGTAGAGCGCAGAGTAGTTCTGCGCGTTCACGCGAAACTCGCGCACCGCCTCCTGCGAGAAGGTGTAGGCTGCGCCTGGCCTGCGCCACGAGCCTGTGCTGCGGCGAGCGCCACCCGGCTCTCCTCCCGTTTCTTCAGCTTCACGACTCTCCACCACTGCCGTGCCGCGAGCCACTCCCCCAAAACTCTGGTCGTCGGAGACGCCGTCGACTGTCGTGCTGTTCTGCGTTACCGCCAGCCCGCGAAAGCTGAGCAGGTTCCCCGCCTCGTTGCCCGCATTCGCCGCCGGAGTCAGCAGGGCAAAGCTCTGCCATCGCCGTCCATCCAGCGGCAACGCATCCATCTGCCGAGCCCCGACGACACTTGAAACCGCCTCTCCCGCCGGACGCTCCAGCGCAGGCGCACCCTCTTCTTCCTCCGCATCCGTTACGGTGACCACGCTGCGCACACCGGCGACTGAGAGGCGAAGATCCATCTCGGTCGTGCCGCCTACCTCCACCGCGACGCCGTTACGCGTGACCGCCGCGAATCCCGGCGCCGTCACGGTGACGGAGTAGCTGCCCGCAGGCAGATGCGAGATCACGAATCCGCCGCGAGCATCGCAGACTGCGCGAAACGCGAGGGCGCGGCTCCTGTCCTCGACCGTGACCGTTGCTCCCGCCACCACCGAGCGCGAACGATCGAGGGCGACCCCGCGCACTGCGCCATCCACAGTTGTCTGCGCCTGAAGCCTCGGAAGAAGAAACGCCAGCGCCAGCACCGCGCACGCAGCAGAACGCGTGGCCCGGTATAGGGCTCGGCACGTGTTCTTCGGCACTGCGGCGCCGCCGTCGCAAGACGCGTCCGCCTCCCTGCAATCGAACATTCTCTCTCCGCCTGTGGTCTGTCGGTTACAGCTCAGCACGACCACGGCAGAAGACGCGTCGGACCGACAACCCTCCCCCGCCCCGGAAGACGCGCCCCAAAAGATGGAGGAGATGTCCAGAAGCTTAACGAACTTCCGTGAAGATAAAAAGAGTTTCTTCCCGTTGCGGGAAAAACAGGCGGAGAAAAGAAAAAGGGCGACAGCCGAAGCTGTCGCCCGTAACGCCCATCAAGGTTTGAAGGTTGATTCTTTAGAACATGATGCGCGCGCCGAACTGGAACTGGCGCACCTGGTAGGCATAGTTGCTGTTCACGCCCGAAGCCGTAGGCGTACCGAAGGCTGTCTGCCACGTCAGATTCGTGCCGGAGAGCGAGTACGCGGTCGAGTTCATGCCAGTGATGTTCTGGTGGTTCGCCAGGTTGAAGCCCTCTGCGATCAGCTGCAGATCGTAGTTCTCCCAGATCTTGAAATCCTTCTGGATGCGGGCATCGACCACGATCGCGCGAGGAGCATACAGCGTGTTGCGTCCAAGCTGCGGAATATAGCTGACGCCCGTTCCTCCAAGACCCGAGGAGTAGGGAACCAGGCAGCCCGGCTGCGAGCACTGGTTGCTTCCCGAATTCGACACGCTGGCCGAATACGGAAGGCCGCTCTGCATCTGGATCAGCGGTTTGATCGACCAGTTGTTTGTCAGGTAGCCAAGCCCCGTCTTACGCTGCAGCCCGGGGATGTTCACGATCGCCCAGCCCACAACGCGGTGACGGATGTTGAGCGACGAGTTCGCATAGTTGGCCTTCTGGTTTCCATACGGGTCATACCAGTTGTTCGCCGCAGGGGTGGTTGTCTGCGTTGCGTTGTAGTCCAGAGCGTGCGCCCAGGTGTAGTTCACGTCGTAGCTCACCAGCTTCCAGTTACGGTTCGTGATGTCCACCGACAGGGCGTTGTAGTTGGAGGTGATGTTGCTGAAGACACCCGAGATCGCGTTGAACGACGGGTTCAGCGTATTGAACCGCGTTCCTCCGGTGGCCGACACCTCACGGTTCGCATACACCTTGCTGGTCAGCTTCGTCCCGCAGGTGTAGATACCACAGTTGCCGTTCCTGTCCGGAGCAACCGTATAGGTCTGCTCGAAGGTCTTGGTCGGATCGAGGTTGGTGTTGAGGAAGTTCGGCAGAGCGCGTCCCAGCGAACCGAGATAGCTCACCGAAAGCACATTGTTCGTCCCAAGATCCTGCTGGACCGTCAGGTCGAACTGCTCCGCATACGGATTCTGCAGGTTCTTGTCGAGGTAGTAGATGCTCGGCGTCGCCGAAGAGTTCGGAGGCGTCAACAGCACATTCGGCAGCTTGATGCCGGTCGTGTTGTAGTAGGTATACGCCGCCTGTGCCGCCAGCGATCCCGTGTTAAGGAAGGTGTTCAGCAGAACGCCGTTCGGGTTGCGGCCATAGTACAGACCGAAGCCTCCACGAACCACTGTCTTGCCCTGGCCAAACGGATCCCACGCAAAGCCGATGCGTGGCGAAACGTTGTTCTTATCCGAAGGATGATTCAGCGTCTCCGGAGCTGTCGCCGCGAAATCGTACGGAGCCGGAAGGCTCTCATAGTCGTAGCGGATGCCAAGGTTCACCGTCAGATTCGGACGCAGCTTCCAGTCATCCTGCACGAAGAAGCCGTAGTCGGTGGTCGACAGGTCGAAGTTCGGGCGGCCAAATCCCTGGTTGATGTTCGAGTAGCAGCCAAGCGTACCGCCGCCGATCGTCGGGGTCGAACCTGTCGAGGAACCGCACGCGCCTGTGGGAACCAGCACATCCGCAATGAAGTTCGCAATCGTACCGTAGAAGTACGATCCATTGCCCTGGTAGATGTTGTTCTGCACATCGTAGCTGTGCATCACGTCCACACCGAAACGCAGGTTGTGCTTGCCGAACAGGTACGCTGCCGTATCGCCGATCTGCCACTTGCGCTCGTCCGGGTACGACGTGCGATAGCTGTAATACTGCGATCCGGCATAGAACCCGACTCCGGTATTCAGCGAGAGCGCCGGAACGGTTCCGTCCGCGGCCGTCAGATGGTTCTTCGTGTAGTCCGTATAGGGCTGCTGGCCTTCCCAGTTCAGCTCGCGGCCATACATATAGCGAACCGTGTTGGTCAGGTGATCGTTGATCAGCGAGTCCAGCTTGGCTACGCCGTAGTCCAGCTTCACAAAGTCCGTACCGAAGCTGTCACGCGCATAACCCAGCGCGGCCTGCGTCTGCACGCCGCCCGGCGAATCCCACCGGAGGCGGTGATACAGGAAGCTCGCGTGATGCTTTGAATTGATCTGCCAGTCCAGCTTGGGGGTATTGATGTCCTGGTTGCCATAACGCGGCACAGCGCCCAGATCGGTCGCCAGTTCGTTGATCGCCGCGTTGTACCGGGTTGCCGCCGTCGAAGCGCTCACGCCCAGCGCCTTCGCAAACTGCTGGGCCGTGGCCGAATCCGCGGTCAGCGGAGCGTAGAACGTGCTGGGGTCATTGGCCACCGCCGTACCGGGGAAGTTGCGGCGGAACTGGTCCCACGCATAGAACCAGAACAGCTTGTCCTTCACCAGAGGGCCGCCTACACCGAATCCATACTGATTGCGCTTATCCTTCGGGCGGAACGGAATACGGTCGGTCACACCCGTAACCGGATTGAAGAGAGGGAACTTCACCGCAGGGTTGATCGACGAGAGGAAGTCGTCGCGGCGATAGTAATAAATCTCACCGTGAAGCTGGTTGCCGCCGCTCTTGGTCACGGAGTTCACCACGCCGCCCACAGCGCGGCCATACTCGGCCGAGTACACGCCCGTCAGCACCTGGAACTCGCGCACCGCGACCTGCGAGGTCGAGTAACCGGCGCGGGTACGTCCGCGCTCTTCGCCGAAGAACGCCTGGTTATCGTCCGTACCGTCGATCTGCACGTTGTTCAGAATGGCGCTCGTCGCGCGGAAGCTCAGCAGGCCGAAGCCGCTGGCGTCGTTGGTCACGCCCGGAGTCACCAGAGCCAGAGAAGACCAGCGGCGGTTGTTGATCGGAATGTTCTCGATCTCCTGGTTGCTCAGGTGGCCGCCGAAGTCCGGCGAATCGAACTTCAGCACCGGGGTATCGGCTACCACTTCGACGGTCTGCGAAACGTCGCCGGTCTTCAGGTGCGGGCTCACGGTCGTCACCGAGCTTACCTGCACCACCACACCCGTCTCACGGCGCTCGGAAAAGCCCTGCTGGGTGAAGGTCACGGTATATGTGCCGGGGCTGAGCTGCGGCGCGCGGAACAGACCTGTCCCGTCGCTGGTCAGCATTTGCTCGGCGTTCGTCGCATCGTTGTGAATCACGATTTTGGCGCCGGGAATCGCGGCATCCGACTCATCGGTCACCGTTCCCACAATTGCGCCCTGTGTTGGCGACTGCGCATGGGCAGGCAGAAACGCTCCGCCGCACAGAAGCGCAATCCATGCGTATCGCATCAGATTCTTGATCTTCATATGGTCTCCTGAAACTAAAAAAGCAATCACGCCCCATTCGGGGCATCCGATCCGGTCCCGTTTTGTGAGGACAACAAGGCTTTGCCCGTCATGGAGAAACCTCCACAACGAACGCCCTTTATCGGAAGGGTACGGCCGGACCATCGAGGAAGAATCGATCCGGATCAAGCTGTAAGGCGGCCGCTTTGCTTCTGCATCTTCGTATCTATGCAGAGATCAAGGACGCACCCGTTACAACCGAACAGTCTGGTGCTGTAATGACGCCTAATTTACACGAACCCCTGTAAACTGAAGATGAATGTTTATCGACGAGGCAAAAATCCGCATCAAGGCCGGCGACGGCGGCAACGGCTGTATGGCCTTCCGGCGTGAAAAGTTCGTCCCCCGCGGCGGCCCCTCCGGCGGCGATGGAGGGCACGGCGGCGACATCCTGATGACGTCGACGCTCAGCCATAACACCCTCGTCCACTTCCGCTTCAACCCCGAGCACAAGTCCGAGCGCGGCGAGCATGGCATGGGTTCCAACATGACCGGCCACGCAGGTGAGCCGCTCCTGCTCGAGGTTCCCGTCGGAACCCTCGTCTACGACGAGGAGACCGGCGAGCTGGTCCATGACTTCACCCGCCCCAACCAGACCGTCATCGTCGCCCGTGGAGGGCGCGGAGGACGCGGCAACCAGCACTTCGCCACCAGCGTCCACCAGGCTCCGCGAGAGCACGAGCTGGGCCGCCCCGGCGAAGAGCGCACCCTGCGCCTTGAGCTGCGGCTGCTGGCCGACGCTGGTCTGGTCGGCTACCCGAATGTCGGCAAATCCACCCTGATTTCAAGACTTTCCGCGGCTCGCCCCAAGATTGCGAACTACGCCTTCACCACGCTTCAGCCGAACCTCGGCGTCGTCAAGGTGGGCGAGGCCCCGCACGAGCAGTCGTTCACTATCGCCGACCTGCCGGGCCTTATCGAAGGCGCGCACCTCGGCGCGGGACTCGGAATCCAGTTCCTGCGCCACATCGAGCGCACCAGCGTGATTGTCCATCTTGTCGACGTCTCCGACGCCAGCGCCGCGACAGAAGGCAGCGCCCGTCCGGACCCGGTCGAGGACTACAAGGTCATCACCGCCGAGTTGGCCAGCTTCGACCCCGAGCTTCCCAAGCGCCCGACGATCCTCGTCGCTTCGAAGGCCGACGTGGCGAACCCGGACAAGCTGAAGAAGCTGACCACCTACGCGAAGCGCCGCAAGATCCCGATCTACCCGATCTCGGCGGTGACGGGCGAGGGTGTCGAAGCCCTGAAGTACGCGATCGCGAAGGCGGTCGCCGAGCATCGCCCCCCCATGGAGCTGGAACCGGAAACCGAAGAGGAAGCCGCGAAGAGGCTTAAGCGGCTCTACCCGCCGCCTGCGGCTTCGGCTCGCCGCAACCGGCGGTAACGCGGCGTCGCTCTTGTTTCCAGTAACAAACAGCCTGCATCCCACCCTTTCCGACGATGAGACTGTCGCAAAGGGTGGGGTACCCGGTCATCCTGAAAACCCACATCTGCGATAAGACTGCCAGATACGGTACTCCGCTCAGGATGACAATTTGTGGTGGGAGTGTGGACTTGTACTTTGGGGCGCACTTGTGAGGGAGGTGGCTCCATCACGACACAAACGAAATCCCCGCATCCCCGGAATAACTAAAACCGGCACGACTAAAGCAAGCCGTGTCAACAGTTACCATCAAGGCTCTTCCGCGCATCTCATCTCAATACAACAGGCTGCTGCGCTACCCTTAACCAAGAGGTAACCTCCCCATGTCCAACATCACATCCAGCATCCGATTTCGTATTCTTTCCCTCGCCCTTTTCGCCGCCTCTCTCATAGTTCCCGCTACGGTCCACGCGCAGCTCGCCGTTTACGCCGGTTTCAGCGGAGCCCCTCTCAGCGGAGCCTCGTCGAACTGGGCTCCCGGCGGCCTTGTCGGCATCTACAAGCAGAGCGGCCACGGACTCGGCACCGTTAGCTTCGGGGGAGACCTGCGGGGCTCCTTCCTCACCCGAGACGGCTTCCACTCCTACACGGGAGCCATCGGGCCGCGCCTTTCTATCAAGGCCCCTATTCTTCCGCTGCGCCCCTATGTCGAGGGCCTGGTTGGCCTGGGCAATGTGCAGAACAATAACGCGGGGTCGCACACGAACTTTAACTACCAGCTTGTGGGTGGCCTCGATACCACTATTCTTCCTCGCATCGACTGGCGCGTCGTTGAGTTCGCCTACAGCGCCGTCCCCACGCAGTCGGTCAATGCGAAGATTCTGACCACCGGGCTGGTACTTCGTATCTGGTAGCTGGTACGTTGTTCGTTTTTTGTTAGAGATCGGCGCCCCATTCATGCGGCTTCATCGCGGCATGAATGGGGTGGTAGGGTTCTCCTGCAAATCCCATATCTCAGCCCCAGCGAACAAGTTCTTCGGGGACCCCGTTTTGCGATGAAGCTGCCAGAGATGGGGCACTCGACTTATGGGACGATTCGCCGAAGTGACATACTTTTCTTATGCAAGAGAGCACTTCGGCTGCGCTGGGCGCGGCGTTTGAGGATACGATTGCCGCAATCTCCACACCTGCGGGGCGGGGCGGGATCGGTGTGGTGCGGCTGTCGGGGGCGCGGTCGCGGGAGATTGCCGGGGGAATGTTGCAGCTGATGCGTCCGCTGGAGGTGGGGCGGGCACGGTTCGGACACATGATCGACGCGGACGGCGCGGTGCTGGATGAGGTGGTGGCGACGTTTTTCGCCGGGCCGCATTCGTACACCTCCGAAGACGTGGTCGAGGTGGCGATGCATGGCTCGCCGGTGCTGCTGAATCATGCGCTGGAACGGGCGATTGCCGCTGGAGCGAGGCTGGCGGAGCCGGGAGAGTTTACCGAGAGGGCGTTTCTTTCGGGGCGGCTGGACCTGACGCAGGCCGAGGCGGTGAGGGATCTGATCGACTCCTCGACGCTGCACCAGGCGCGGGTGGCGGCGCAGCAGCTGGGGGGAGCGCTGTCGCGGAAGGTGGCTCCTGTGAAGGAGCGGCTGGTGGGGCTGATCGCGGGGCTGGAGGCGGGGGTGGACTTCGCCGAGGACGATATCGACACGATGCCGCAGGAGGAGATTGCGCAGCGCGTGGCCGCGGTGGAGGCTCCTCTGCGGGAGATGGAGCGGGGCTTCGGCTATGGGCGGCTGGTGCATGACGGGCTGCGGCTGGCGATTGTGGGAAGGCCGAATGTGGGCAAGTCGTCGCTGTTCAACCGGCTGGTGGAGCGCGACCGAGCCATCGTGACGGCGATGCCGGGGACGACGCGGGATCTTGTAACCGAGAGGGTTGCAATTGAGGGGATTCCGGTCGAGCTGATCGATACGGCGGGGCTGCGCGAGGCCAGCGACGAGGCGGAGACGATCGGGATCACGAAATCACGCGAGGCGATGGCCGAGGCCGACCTGGTGCTGGTGGTGGTGAACGGGGCCGAGGCTTTGCAGGATGAGGATGTGCGGACGATGGAGCTGCTCGCAGACAGGCCGGTGCTGGTGGCGGTGAACAAGCTGGACCTTGGGGCTACGCGGGTTTCGCTTGCGGATTCATTCCCGGTGGTGCGGACCTCGGCGATGACGGGCGAGGGGGTCGCGGAGCTGCGGCGGGAGATTCTGCGGCTGGCGACGAAGGGGGCTCCGGCGCAGGAGAGCGCGGTGGTGACGAATCTCCGCCAGAGGCAGGCGATTGGCGATGCGCTGGAGGCGTTGGAGAGGACAGAGGTGGCGGTGCGGGAGTCGGTGCCGCACGAGATGATCCTGATCGATCTGTACGATGCTCTGGGGGCGCTCGACCGGCTGACGGGAGCGACGACCGCGGACGATATTCTGCACCTTATCTTTTCGAGCTTCTGCATCGGGAAGTAGGTGGGTGGATGTTTGGTGCGAGGTTTTAGGAGACGAAGGCGGTGGCGATGTGGGCGGGATTCATCCCACCCTTCGCGGTGAGGCTGCGAAGGATGGGGCACCCGGTCATTCTGCAAATCCTCGACCTTTGGTCATCCTGCTAAGAGAAGCAGATTCCTTCGCTTCGCTGCGGAATGACAAGTTCTAAAGGGGTGGGTGACGGTGCAGGTATTCTGCAAAACCCACATCTGGCGATACAGCCGCCAGATATGGGGCACCCGGCACCGGCACCGGCACCGGCACCGGGCATCGGGAAGTCGGAGCGGGGCGAATCGGGTTTTATTGTTCGTTTGATAGACTTTTTGCACTTATTCAATTTGCTGGACGCCTTGATGGTCCGGGATACGTGTGTCTGGGGGCTCTGTGAAGCTGTTCCGCCGCTTTGGGTCTTGTTGTGCTTTGGTTATGGTGCTTGGGGTTTTTGGATTCGGACAACGTCCCGCGGCTCGGCTGCGCGGTCCGATTGGCGGTTCGGAACGGGTTACGCTGGCTCACTCGCGTGTGCCGCTGGCGACCGATGCGGAGGATGCGGGCGCGGTCGCTCCGGCGACGCAGGTGCCGGGCATGACGCTGGTCTTTCGGCGGTCGGAGGAGCAGGAGGCCGATCTGCAGAAGCTGCTGGCGGCCCAGCAGAATCCATCGTCACCGCAGTATCACCACTGGCTGACGCCGGATGAGTTTGCGGCGCGGTTTGGCGTGGCCGAGGAAGACCTGGCCTCGACCGAGGCCTGGCTGACCGCGCAGGGGCTTCACGTGGACAGCGTGGCGCGAAGCCGCGACCGGATTACGTTTTCGGGCACGGCGGCGCAGGCGCAGGCGGCGTTCGGAGCGGAGCTGCGAAGGTATCGCGTGGATGGGGAGATACACTTTGCCCCGGCGAATGATCTGAGTCTGCCTGCGGGACTCGCTCCTATGACCGCGGCGGTGCTGCACCTTTCGGACTTTCGACCGAAGGCTTACACGATGACGTGGGACACCGTGCGGCCGCAGTTCACCGCGGCTTCGACGCAGCAGCACTTCCTGACGCCCGTAGATATTGCGACGATGTACAACCTGACTCCGCTCTATCAGAAGAACTGGTATGGCCTGGGGCAGGGAGTGGCGGTGGTGGGCCAATCGTATGTGGACGTAACTTCGGGTTCTAGCCCGGTGCGGTCTTTCGTCACGAACCTGGGGCTGCCGAGCATGTACAACATTACTCCGGTCCTGGTTCCGGGCTCGGGGTCGAATGCGGTGTCGCAGGGCGACGAGTCCGAGTCGGAGCTTGATCTTGAGTACGTCTCGGGAATGGCTCCGCAATCGTATGTCTTTCTGGTGTACGTCGGGGCGAACCAGAACTACAGCGTTTTTGACTCGCTGGCGTATGCGATTACGGAGAACATCGCGCCGGTGGTGAGCATCAGCTATGGCACGTGCGAGCTGGCGCTGAGTCAGACGACGCTGAACCAAGGGAATACGTTGTTCGAACAGGCGGCGGCGCAGGGCCAGACGCTGGTCGCGGCCAGCGGCGACAGCGGATCGACGGAGTGTGCGAGGTACAGCTCGGGAGTGACCGCGGCGCAACAGCAGGCGCTTTCGGTCAGCTTTCCGGCGAGCAGCCCTTATGTGACGGCGGTGGGAGGAACCCAGATGGCTCCGGGAACCTTTGCGGCGGGAGGAAGTTCTTACTGGCAGAACGCTGCAGGTGGGGATCTGCCGGGCTCACTGCTCTCTTACGTGCCGGAGGTGGCGTGGAACGAAAGCTCGACGACGGGAACGGCTGCGGGCGGAGGCGGCATGAGCAGTTACTACCCGCGACCGAGCTGGCAGAGTGGAGTTCCCGGGATTTCGTCGAGCCCGTACCGGCTTCTGCCGGATATCTCGCTGCAGGCCTCGTCGGCAAGCCCGGGGTTTCTTCTGTGTACGGACGATCCGTACATAGTAGGGCAATCCGGACAGGGGTCGAGTTGCGGCAATGGTTTCAAAAACAATGCGGGCTTGTTCACGACGAGCGGCGGGACGAGTTTTGCGGCTCCGATCTTCGCGGGTTTTCTTGCGGTGCTGAACCAGTCGCAGAACTCGACCGGGCAGGGGAATCTCAATCCGACGCTTTACGGGCTGGCGAGTAACTCTGCAACGTATGCTTCGGTGTTCCACGATATTACGCAGGGGACGAATGCCTGTGTGGCCGGGGCGAGCCGGTGCCCTGCGGTGGGGCAATCGAGCTATTCCGCGACGGTGGGATATGACGAGGCGACAGGCCTGGGCAGCGTTGACTTCAACGCCCTGACGGCTGCTTTGCCCGCGAGTCCGGCCGCGGGTTTGATGGCGACCAATTTGTATCTGGCACCCTCTTTGACGCAACTGAATCCCGGCCAATCGACGGCCGTGACGGTCGGGTTGAGCCCCCTGGGAGTGACCTTGGTGAATGGGCAGAACTACACCGGGACGATTTCGATTACGTGGGATGGTGCGATCGTGGGGCCATCCGTAGTGGTTTCTCCGCCGTCCAATGTCTCCTCCGCGGTCTCTTACGAGACATCGATCACGATTACTGCTCCGACGACGATCGGGACGCATCTGCTGACGGCGACTTACTCGGGCGATGCTCTCTATGGACCGGCGACACGTACCACTGCGGTCGTGGTGGGAAACAGCAATGCGAGCGGGTCGATCACGCTGAGTGCGGGGAACCTTTCGGTGGCCAATAACTCGACGGCAACGACGCAGGTTACGGTGACTCCGGGGGGAGGGTATAACGGCAGGGTGGTCTGGTCGATGAGTGCGACGGCTGCGTCGCCCGGTGCGCCACAGCTTTCGGGGTGCTACTCGATTACTCCGCTGCTGGTGAACAATGCATCCTCGACGCAGTTGACGATGGGGGTGGGGACGGCGTGCGGCGGCGCCCAGCCGCAGACGCGGATTGCGGTGCGGGGCACGCAGGCGAGCCTTGGAACGGATCGCACGCCAGGGCGAGGGATTCCGGCGGGAGCGATTTACGCGGGAGTAGCGGTCTTCGGAGTGTTGGGCCTGGGACGACGGAAGAGGCTCGTGAACCTGCTGGGGCTTGCGGTTGTGGCGCTGTTTCTGGGCGCGGGGCTGGCGGGATGCGGAGGCGGCGGAAGTGGAGGGTCGGGCGGTGGGAACAACAACTCCGCTCCTCCTCAGACGCAGCCTGCGAGCTACACGTTCCAGCTGACCGCTACGGACTCGGTGAACTCGTCGATTATGGCTTCGACGACGTTCACCTTGACAGTGCAGTAGCTGGCTCGAAAAGAAGACACGGATTTTTCCTCTCCGGGAGCATCTCCATTGGTGCGGAAGGCATCTTTTACGGGAGCCTGCACCTTTGAGGAGGAGACATGCCCATTCCGATGAGCGGACAGAAGGTCCGTCTGGAGAACTCTGACGATCAGATGATTGTGAAGTCGGTCGATGAAGAGAAACAGACGGTCGAGCTGGTTCGAGTTGCCGCCGCAGAGGCTGGTGTGGATGGGGATGCCGACGCTCTGGGGAATGTTCCGGTCGCCGATCTGCTGCCGGGAGAGGATCTCTCGGCGGGGTGAGCGGTCAGCTCTGAGCGGCGTGGCTGCGGGTGGAGCGCAGGGTTACAGCCTTGTCTAAGATTCGGTCGGCCATGACGGCCTTGGTGCTCTCGGGAAGCTCGATGGTTTCTTCAACCGTGAGGAGCCAGCCGGCGTTGCGTTCGGAGTCGAAGCCGGTGGTGGTGCCGGAGACGTCGTTCAGGACCAGCGCGTCCACGCCTTTGCGGGTGAGCTTGGCGCGTCCGTTGTCGAGGATGTTTTCCGTCTCGGCGGCGAAACCGACTACGAGGGTTTCGGGCTTGCGGGCGGCGACGATCTCGCGCAGGATGTCGGCGGTGGGCTCGAGCGTGAGGGTGCGGGGGCCGTTGCGCTTGAGCTTCTGCTGGGAGACCTCGGACACGCGGTAGTCGCTGACGGCGGCGGCCATGACGACCATGCTCGCTTCGGGGAGGCGCTTCAGCGCAGCCTCGCGCATCTCTTCGACCGTGGTGACGGGGAGCAGCTCGACGCCCTCGGGCGCGGGGAGTGAGGTCGGCGCTGAGACGAGGATGACGCGGGCTCCTCGGGCGCGGGCTTGTTGCGCGATGGCGTATCCCATACGGCCGCTGGAGCGGTTGCCGATGAAGCGCACCGGGTCGATGGGTTCGCGGGTGCCTCCTGCGGTGACGAGGAGGGTTTCTCCGGCGAGGTCGTTGGTTGTGTGCGAAGAGTGCTTCGCGAGGACTTCGGCTACGGCGGCGACGATGGCGCTCTCTTCGGCGAGGCGGCCTCCTCCGGTCATGCCGCAGGCGAGGTAGCCGCTGCCGGGCTCGACGATGGTGACTCCGCGCTCGCGGAGGGTGGCGAGGTTGGCCTGCGTGGCCGGGTGCTGCCACATCGCCACGTTCATCGCGGGCGCGACGATAACGGGCGCGGTGGTGGCGAGGTACATCGTGGTGAGAAAGTCGTCGGCGATGCCGTGGGCGAACTTCGCGAGAATGTTGGCGGTGGCGGGAACGACGATCAGCGCCGCCGTAGTCTGCGCCTCGTTGATGTGCTCGATGCCGGAGAGTTCGCCTCCCATCGCTCCCGCGTCTTCGCTCCACAGGCTGGTGATGACCTTGTGGTTGGTGATGGCCGAGAAGGTGAGGGGCTGGAGGAACTTTTCCGCGGAGGCGGTCATGACGACGTGCGGGTCGAAGCCTGCGTCCTGCAGGTGGCGGACGACCTCGACGGCCTTGTAGGCGGCGACTCCGCCGGTGACCCCTACCGTGACTTTGGTGTGCTCCGCCATGCCGGTCCCTCTACTGTCTTTTATACGCCTGTGGGTGAGGTGGATGGGATGATCGGGTGCCCCATCCTTTCCGCACGCGGGTCCCGGCGAGCTTGCTCGCTGGGGCAGGAAGGAAAGGGTGGGATGCAGGATGTTTGTGTCGGTTTTGCAGGATGAGGACTGTGGCGATACGAGTGGGATTCCTCCCACCCTTCGCGGTGAGACTGCGAAGGATGGGGCACCCGGTCATCCTGCAAAGAGAAGCAGATTCCTTCGCTGCGCTACGGAATGACAAGAGCAGAGGGGCTCCAGATATCCTGCAAGCCCACATCTGGCGATAAGACTGCCAGATATGGGGCACCCGCTTTTGTGGCGAGTTGTACGTGTTAGCGGATGGCGGACATGGCGGCGCGGAAGAGGGTCTCGAAGTCTTCGGCGACGGAGGGGGTCTTTTCGATGGCGGTTTCGATGGCCTTTTGCGCGATCGGGCGCGGGTAGCCGAGGTTGACCAGTGCGGAGAGGGCGTCTTCGGCTACAGGGCCGCGATGTTGTCCGGTCGCGGTATCGAAGGTCGGGATGGCGAGGTCGTCGAGCTTGTCCTTCAGCTCGAGGACGACACGCTCGGCGGTCTTTTTGCCGATGCCGGGAACCTTCGTGAGCGTGGCGTGGTCGCCTCCCCGGATGGCCGCGACGAGGCGGTCGGAGGAGATGCCGCTCAACACCATGATCGCAAGCTTGGGGCCGATGCCGCTGATGGTCAGGAGCTTTTCGAAGAGGCGCTTCTCCTGCGTGTCGTGGAAGCCGAAGAGGGCGATCTGGTCCTCGCGGACGTGGGTGTGGATGAAGAGGCTGGCTTCGGCGCCCTCGGAGGGAAGCTCGGAGAAGGTGGTGACCGAGATGATGACGTCGTAGCCTACGCCGTTGCAGTCGACGATGGCCTGGTTGGGGGTCTTCGAGAGGAGGCGTCCGCGGAGGTGAGCGATCATGCTGTGGCGATTGTAATTGGGTACGGAGGCGTCAGGGATTTTCGGGGTGTCATCCTGAGCGGAGTTTGGACGTACTTTTTCCAAACGGAGTCGAAGGATCTGCGGTTTTGCTGCCAACCATTCTTCAAGGGATAGGCAAACCGCAGATCCTTCGACTGTGCTCCCGTTGGTCGCTTCGCTCAGGATGACAATTTCCTGAGCGAGAAGTTTGTGGTGGGTGGGGAGAGAAATACAGAGACTCTTCGTCGCTGCGCTCCTCAGAATGACGGGGTCCTCGCAGTGGTGGTGGAGGGATGCATCCTGCAAACCCACATCTGGCGATGAAGCTGCCAGATATGGGGCACCCGGCACCCGGTCTTTTACGATGTACCCGGTGGTTGCGGGTACGAGCGGGATTCATCCCACCCTTCGCGGTGAGGCTGCGAAGGATGGGGCACCCGGCCGGTGGTGGCGATTTGTGAGAGAAGCAGATTCCTTCGCTTCGCTACGGAATGACAAATTCTAAGCTACGGAATGACAAGTTCTAAAAGGAGTGACGGAAGGGCAAGACAGGAAGGGTAAGACATAACAACGTCAGGCGGTCTTGCGCTGCCTTGGCGGGTCCAGGTTGGGAAGCAGGCCGGTGAGAAGGCCGATCGCCGGAAGGTACGCGCAGAGGTGGTAGACGTAGAAGATTCCCCTCGCGTCGGCCAGCTTGCCGAGTACCGCCGCTCCGATGCCTCCCATGCCGAAGGCTACGCCGAAGAAGAGGCCCGAGATCATGCCGACGCGGCCGGGCAGAAGCTCCTGCGCGTAGACCAGGATTGCCGAGAAGGCCGAGGCGATGATGAAGCCGATGATCACGCTCAGCACCGCCGTCCAGAAGAGGTTCGCGTAGGGCAGCAGCAGCGTGAACGGAAGCACGCCGAGGATGGAGATCCAGATGACGAGCTTGCGTCCGTAGCGGTCGCCTGCGGAGCCTCCGATCAGGGTTCCGGCGGCGACCGCTCCCAGGAAGAGGAAGAGAAGAATCTGCGAGCTTTGCACGGAGACGTGGAAGCGCTGGATCAGGTAGAAGGTGTAGTAGCTGGTCAGGCTGGCGAGGTAGAAGTACTTCGAGAAGATCAGCGCGACCAGCACGGAGATCGAAACGGCGATGCGCGCGTTCGAGAGCTGAAGATGCTTGTGGTGCTCCTCTTTTTTGCGGCCCGCGGATTCGGCGTGGCGGGCCTTGTGCCAGCGGCCTACGCGCAGAAGGATGAGGATGCCGAGGAAGGCGGGGATGGTGAACCAGATGGTCCCCTTCTGGCCTTGCGGAAGGACGATGAAGGCCGCGAGCAGAGGGCCGATGGCCGTGCCGGAGTTTCCTCCTACCTGGAAGAAGGACTGCGCGAAGCCGTGCTTGCCGCCTGAGGCCATGCGGGCGATGCGGGAGGATTCGGGGTGGAAGATGGCCGAGCCGATGCCGATGATGACCGAGGCGATGAGCAGCCAGAGGAAGCTGGGGGCGAAGGCCAGCAGAACCAGTCCGGCGAAGGTGAAGCCCATGCCCACGCTGAGGGCGTAGGGCTTGGGGCGCGCGTCGGTGAACTGGCCGATGACGGGCTGCAGCAGCGAGGCCACGATCTGGTAGGTCAGGGTGAGCAGGCCGAGGTTGGCGAAGCTGAGGTGGAACTTGACCTTGAGGATGGGGTAGATCGAGGGCACGAGCGACTGCACCATGTCGTTGAGGAGGTGGCAGAAGCTGATGGCCGCGAGGACGCGGAAGAGGGTCTTCGAGGCGCCGGAGGGCTGCGGGGCTTCAGAGGAGACTTCGATCTGGGCAGCGGATTCTGGAAGGTCGGAGGCCGGGTAGGTCTCGGCGGTGAGGGAGTTTTCGCTCATGGGTCTGGAGTTAGTGTAGGTCGCGCGAGGCCGGACGGCAGCTTCTATAGAGGATTCGAATGAGGGTATAACGTGCCTTTGCGGATGCGCGGCGATGGGGAGCGATCGGGTTGCGCGCAGTTTTCAGGGACGTTTGCGCAGCACCCAGGTGGTCATGCAGCGGTAGTCCTGAACGATGGTTGTCTTCAATGGATCGACCAGGACGGCGTTCAGGTCCTCGGTCAATTCGAGGAGCATCTCCTCGTCGACGAGGAACCACTCGGAGCCGTCGCCGATCTCGTAGATGTTGTCGCGCAGCCACTCGAAGTCCATTCCGATCCGCGAGCCCAGGCGGGTGAAGAGCAGGCCGCTCGGCCTGAGGACGCGCCACAGCTCGGACAGCATCGCCTTGAAGTGGTCGTCGTCGCGGGCGAAGTGAAGCACGGAGTTGCAGAGGACCACGTCGAAAGAGGCGTCGGGGAAAGGCATCTGCTCGATGGAGCCCTGCTGGAAGTTCGTCGCGGGAAGCCCCGTTTTGAATGCTGCCGAGAGCTGGCGGACGTGCTCGACGCCTTCGGGATTGGCGTCCAGGGCGAAGATCTCGCAGCCCTCGCGCAGCAGGTGGACCAGGTTGCGCCCGTAGCCGCATCCGGCGTCGAGGATGCGCATTCCGGAGGCGATGTTTCCGCGAAGTATCTGATCGAAGACGTAGATGTCGATCTGTCCGAACTGCTCCTGAACGGTGAGGGCCATACCTAACCATACCGGTTGCGGGGAGAATCCCCTTTGGGATGTTTTTTCGTTAAAATAAGGAACGCGATGGCGTTTCCGATCAAAGTCTGTGTTGTGTGCGAAGAAGAGTTCGAGCTGAGGCCCGGCAAGCCGGGCTTCGCAAACCGCTGCCCTGAGTGCAGCTCTGAGGATGCGTCCGAGGATTCGGCCGGTCAGACCGGGTGGAGCGATGACCGCGAGGCCAATGCCGAGCGCCGCAAGGCGATTCGGGATCTGCTGTATCGGAAGGACAGCTAGGCGCGGAGGATCGGGTGCCCCATTCTTCGCGGTTTTATCGCGAAGGGTGGGATGCAGGATGTCTGTGCGTGGTTTTTCAACGACAAAGACTGTGCTGGTGCGAACGGGATTCATCCCACCCTTCACTGCGTGAAGGATGGGGCACCCGGACTGTTGTCGCAGCATTGTGAGCATAGGGCAGCCGCCCGATGCTGCACTGCCGCCGGGAAGAATAGGATGGAACCACCTAACCTTTTGAGGTCTTCCTTCCGCATGTCTTCGTGGCGCTCGTTTGCTTTCCTCTCCCTTGTGCTTCTTTCGCTTCCCTCCCTTGCTCAGAAGAGCGCGCAGGACAAGGCGGTCCACCTGAACCAGATTCAGGTGATCGGAACCCATAACAGCTACAACATGGGGTTTGCGCCGAGCGAGGGGAAGTACTTCGAGGAGCATTACCCGAAGCAGTTTCACGGCGTCGAGTATCACCACCAGACGCTGACGAAGCAGCTGGATGCGGGTGTGCGGCAGATTGAGCTGGACATCGTGCAGGACCCGAAGGGCGGGCGTTTCTCGCACCCGAAGGGCGTCGAGCTGGTGAAAGAGGCGGGCTTGCCTGCCGATCCTGACTTCGACCCGAACCATGATATGGACAAGCCGGGCTTCAAGACGATTCACCTTGGCGACCTGAACCAGCGTAGCGCCTGCCCGTTGTTCGTGAAGTGTTTGCAGGAGGTCCGGGCGTGGTCGAAGGCGCACAAGGGGCATGTGCCGGTCTTCTTCCTGATCGAAGACAAGCAGGGTAAGCTGGGGCCGCTGCCCGGTGGCGTGACCGCCGAGCCGTGGACCGCCGAGACCTGGGACGCGATGGACAAGGAGATTCGCTCGGTCTTCCCGGAGAAGGAGATCGTCACGCCGGACAAGGTTCGCGGCAAGTACGCGACGCTTGAGGAGGCTGTGCTGGCGGGCAAGTGGCCGACGCTGCGCGAGGCTCGGGGCAAGGTGGTGTTTCTGCTTTATAACCGCAAGTCGGCTCCGGACTACCTGAAGGGCCACGCGATGATGAAGGGGCGCGTGCTATTTGTGAACGGGCGTCCGGGCGAGCCGGAGGCGGGGTTTGTCGAGCAGGACGCGGGTAAGGCTGCGGAGATCGACGCGCTGGCGAAGAAGGGCTATTTGATTCGGTCGCGGTCGGACTACAACACCGACCAGGGCCGCACGAACGATACGCGTCGTCGCGAGGAGCTGCTGGGGAGTGGAGCGCAGATGATCAGCACGGACTTTCCGGTGAGCGAGCCTGCTCCGTGGACGGGGTACACCGTGGTGCTGCCGGGTGGACTGGCGGCGCGGTGCAACCCGGTGAATGCTCCGGCGGGGTGCGACAGCGCGCTGATCGAGCCGAAGTCGAAGTAAGAAAGGGCTTGCGGGGAGAGGGATTCTTCCTTAGCTTCAAAGTTCTAAAGGGCAGTTGCCGAAACCTTTGCGTGGCCTCGTTCGGGGCTGCGCGAAGGTTTTGAGCTTTCTTCGGGAGTCTTCATGTTCGCTCGGGTTGCCGGTGTTCTTTGTTTGATGGCTGCTGTTTCCTCTTATGCGCAGGCTCCCAAGAATATTCAGGACTCTTGGACGCACCCTACGCCGCTGGCTCCTCCAGCGGGTGAGCCTAAGGTGTACGAGGCGCATCGTGCGGCGAAGGCGATTGTGGTGGACGGGAAGCTCGACGACAAGGCGTGGAAGAAGGCTGCGTGGACCGATGACTTCGTCGATATCGAGGGAGACATCAAGCCGAAGCCGCGCTTTCGCACGCGGGCGAAGATGCTGTGGGATGACCAGTACCTTTACATCGCCGCCGAGCTGGAGGAGCCGGAGGTGAAAGCCACGCTGACCAAGCATGACTCGGTGATCTTTCACGACAACGACTTCGAGGTGTTTCTGAAGCCGCTGCCGAAGGAGGAAGGCTACTTCGAGTTCGAGATGAACGCTCTGAATACGGGGTGGGACCTCTATCTGAACAAGCCTTATCGTTATGGCGGCAAGGCCGATAACAGTTGGGAGATGGAGGGGCTGAAGACTGCTGTTGATGTTCAGGGGACGCTCAATAATCCTGCCGATAAGGACAAGGGCTGGACGGTGGAGATTGCGATTCCGTGGACGGCGTTCGCCTCGCGCCAGCTGGTTCCGAAGCCGGTGGCCGGGACGGAGTGGAGGATCGACTTCAGCCGCGTGGAGTGGAAGGCCGGGCAGAAGAAGGAAGATAACTGGGTGTGGTCGCCGCAGGGCGTGGTGAATATGCACGTGCCGGAGCGGTGGGGGTATCTGCGGTTCAAGTAGGGCGATGAGGGCGGTTGCGTTTTCCGCGGTTCGTTGTTCATGCCGTAACTTTTTGAGCTTGTCATTCCGCAGCGTAGCGAAGGAATCTGCTTTTTTACGAACCATCGGGGTACTGCAAAGAAATACAGGGATTCTTCGCTTCGCTCAGAATGACGGCGTGTTTGGCGGTGGTTGGGTAAGTGGTCTTCCTGCAAAGAGAAGCAGATTCCTTCGCTTCGCTACGGAATGACAAGTTCGTAAAGTAGGGGTGCAGGTCTGGGCATCCTGCAAGCCCACATCTGGCGATACAGCCGCCAGATGTGGGGCACCCGCATTCGTATTCGTCTCGATACTCGATTGGTGGCGGAGAGTGTGTCTCTAGTCGAACTTCCTCAGCCAGATGTCGCGCACGGAGATTTTGCAGGGCTGGCTTTCGATCTCGAAGCCGATCAGTCCGGGCTGGTTGTTCACCGAGTCCTTGTTGTCGTCGATGAAGACCGCCATCAGCTGGCCGTTCATGATGTGCATCATCACGCCGCCGCGAGCGATGATCTCGTAGTCATTCCACTCGCCCACGTGGACGTAGCCTCCCAGCGCCTGCTTGTCGCCGATGTTGGCGACGAGGCGGTTGGCCTGGCCGGGGAGCGCCTGCGTCACCTGTCCGCGATAGGCGAGGATGCCCTGCATCGTGTTCTCCGAATACCACTGGCCGGTGTGGTTCTGGGCCGCGGCGCTGACCGGGAACCAGAAGTCGGCCTGCGGGCCCGTCATCATGAACTTCAGGTCGTAGGCGGGTAGCCCTGCGGGCTGGGCTCGCGTCCACGGCTTGCCGGTGACGCTGCGGTACTGGATGCCTCCTCCGCCTCCCTTTTCGATCTTCATCCGGAGCTTCAGGTCGAAGTCGCGGGGGCTGTCGCCGCGGTAGACGATGTAGTTGTTGCCCTTCGGTTTGCCTTCGAGGGTTTCGCCGATCATGAGGCCGTTCTCAATGCGCCAGATGGTGGGGTCGGCGTCCCATCCGGTGAAGGTCTTGCCGTCGAAGATCTGCTTGTAGCCGGTGTGCTCGTCGAGGTCGTAGGGCGCGGGGTCGTGGAACTTCGGCATCCCGGGGAGCTTTTCGCCGTTGGTGCCGGTCTGCGGCGGGCGGGCCGGGGGAGACTCGAGCGCGGGTGGGACGGTCTGGGCTGGTGCCAGCAGTGTGAGGCCGAAGATGGCTGCGGAGAGCAGGCGGATCGGAGTGGGCATGAGGGTGTGCCTTCCCAAAATTGAGACGATTCAAAATCAGAGGAAGTGTACCCGGAGGAGGAGGGTTTTGGCGACTCTGACTTCGTGAGAGTGTGGTGCGGGGCATCCTGCGAAGAAATACAGGGATTCTTCGCTTCGCTCAGAATGACGGTGGTGGCGGGTATGGAAGGGATTCATCCCACCCTTCGCAAAAAGCCGCGAAGGATGGGGCACCCGGTCATGCTGCAAACCCATACCTTTGGCATCCTGCAAAGAGAAGCAGATTCCTTCGCTGCGCTGCGGAATGACAAGTTCGTAAGGGATGGGGGAAGGTCTGGCCATCCTGCAAACCCACATCTGGCGATAAGACTGCCAGATATGGGGCACCCCGATTTTATGGGGAGACCAGTTTTGGGGCGATGCCAGCGGCTGAAAGGTGATGGCCCCGGGATCGTGTTTGCGATCCTCGGGGCCAGGTGTGCTCTTGCAGACGGCCCGTAAGCCGAATTCTGTTTTAGACGATCATTCCTCTAGGCGACGCATTACTGCGGCGCTCCAGCAACCTACCCGCAGGTTTCGGCTCTGGCTTTGAACTTTCGCTCTCCGCCGGTCTCTTCGCCTGGGCGCACCGGGCCGATACGCCTCTGCCGCCTGAAGAGAAGCGACAGAATCCCTGCCTATTTGGTCTTGCTCCGTGTGGGGTTTACCCTGCCGTCTTCATTACTGGAGACGCGGTGCGCTCTTACCGCACCTTTTCACCCTTACCCCGGTTGCTTGCGCAACTGAGGCGGTATGTTCTCTGTGGCACTGGCCGTCCGGATGGCTTGAACCATCCGTCCCGGACGTTATCCGGCACACTGCCCTGCGGAGTTCGGACTTTCCTCCCCCGCTCGACACCTTGCGGCGCGAGCGGCAGCGATCATCCAGCCGCCTGCTTGTTAAGTGTACCGTGGTTTCGCGGTGGGAGGGGGAAGTTCGTCCCCTGGAAGTGCGTGTTAGGGTGATGGCGTGAAGCCATATCCCAAATATCTCGATTGGCTGCGCTATTTCTGTGCATTCCTGCTGTTACTTCTATGGGGTCAGTAAGGTTGCCGGCCATCAGCTCACCGTTCCTCCTGAAGTGGCGCAGAAGCCGATTGCTTCGCTCAGCGGGTATTGGCTGACCTGGTATTACTACAGCTACTCGCATGTCTATAAAGACATCCTTGGATTGATCCAGATCACGGGCGCTTCGCTGTTGCTGTTTCGCAGGTCTTCTCTACTCGCCGCAGCGATGATGACGCCTGTTATGGCCAACATCCTGCTCATCAATATCTTCTATTCCATTACCGTAGGCGCGGCGCGCATGGCCGCTTTCATCCTTGGGTGCATGCTCTTAATCTTGTGGCATCAGCGTGACGCACTTATCGAATTACTGTGGACCGGTCAGCCTGCCGAGTCGGAGTCTACGCGAAAATTTCATTGGGTCATTCGAGCACTGATACTCCTTGTCGTGCTTGCGCAGGTGATAGCGGGCACACTGATCGCTCGCTAAAACGGCCGCGTCTATTCCGCGAGGAGCGTCGGCAATTTGTAAGAGCCTCGATTCTTCATCCCACCCTTCGCGGTGAGACTGCGAAGGATGGGGCACCCGTTCGTTCGTGGTGGTTTTTGATCGTAGGACATCAGGCGTTCAGGCCGTAGCGCGGTGCGGAGCGTCGGTGCGAGAGGTTCGGCTCGAGAGCCTTGCGGGCGGCTTCGAACTTCTGCCAGTCGGCGGCGTCGGGCAGTGCGGGAATGGTGATCAGCTCGCCCTGGTCGAGCCCTGCGAGCGAGGCGTCGACCATCTCGCCGGCGGTCATCACGATCTGCTCGGGAAGGTGCTGGACGGGAAGCTGGGCGCGGTCCCAGAACTCGGTGCTGGTGGCTCCGGGAAGGACGGCCTGTACGCGGATGCCCTTGTCCTTCACCTCGTTGTGCAGCGACTGCGTGAGGTTGACGACGAAGGCCTTGCTTCCGCTGTAGACGCCGTTGAGCATCTCCGGGGCGAGGGCGACGATGGAGGAGATGTTGATGATGAGTCCGCCGCGCTCGTTGCCACGCTCGACGAGGCCGGGCAGAACGGCGAAGGTCAGGCGGGTGAGAGCGGTGACGTTGAGCTGGATCATGTTGTCCATCTCGTCGACCTTCGAGGCGAGCAGACCGGCTGCGGCTCCGAAGCCTGCGTTGTTGACCAGCGCGGTGATGCCGGAGTCGGTGCGGAGGCGCTGCTCGACGCGGGCTAGGTCGGACTGGACAGTAAGGTCGGCGGGGAGGGTTTCGACCTTGCGGCCGGTGTTTGCGGTGAGCTGCTCGGCGAGTGCGGTGAGGCGCTTCTGATCGCGGGCGACCAGGATGAGGTCGTAGCCGCGGCGGGCAAGGCGGTCGGCGTAGATGGCTCCGATGCCGGTGGAGGCTCCGGTGATGAGTGCGGTTCCTTTGGCTTGGGTGGACATTTGAGGCTCCTTTGGAATCTTTCTGTTTGCATCTCCGCCGGTAACAGCGGCTTTCAGGAGATAAGAGTAGACCAGTCGGTCTAAAGATGCAGAAAAGATGCTGAGAATAATCCTTCGCGGAGCGTTCAACGGATATCCGGTTTTGAATCTGACGGTTAGCTTAGGAGTTTTTCAGGAGCACGTTGAAGGTAAAGTGCAGGAAGGTGTCCAGCGGTTTGGCAGAGCGGTCGGCCTTCGAGCGCAGCAGAGCGCCTTCGTAGGAGTTCAGGAGAAAACCGGCGAGGGCGTCGGGGTCGCTCGCGGGGGAAAGCTCGCCCCGGTCGATGGCCTCGCGCACCACGGCGGCGATGATCGACTGCCATCCGGTGAAGGCATCATGCAGGATGGCCTGCGTGGAGTCGTGGTGCCCGGCCATCTCTAGGCTGAGGTTGCCGAGCATGCAGCCGGTGACCTTGGCAGTGGGGCCGTAGATGCGGATCAGCTCCTCGAAGTAGGCGCGGAGGCGGGTGAGCGGCGCCACGGTGGTATCGCCGAAGATCTGCAGGGCGCGTTCGGCCTCGCCCTGCGCGTAGAGCCGGAGAACCTCGTTGGCGTAGGCCTCTTTGCTGGGGAAGTAGTGGTAGAAGGAGCCTTTGGGGACTTCGGCCTCGTCGAGGATCTCCTTCATGCCGGTGGAGGCGTAGCCGAGGGAGTGGATGAGCCGGAGGCCCACCTGGAGGAGGTGGTCGCGGGTATTTTGTGGCTGCTGGGTCATGGTGTCCTCCTGCGGTTGGGCGACCGACTAGTCTATTTGTGGATGATAACCGGGGTGGAAAGGATTCAGAGTCACCGCTTCCCTGCGGAGAGGGGATGTTGGTGCGGGTTCGAGCGGGATTCATCCTACCCTTCTCGGTGAGGCTGCGAAGGATGGGGCACCCGGTCGTCCTGCAAAGATGCTGAGATTCATGAGATTCATTCGCTGCGCTCAGAATGACGGTTGAGGGTAGTTCGTCACAGCGGAGGATGAAACCGGCTGAAGCCGGAGTAGACTGGACGCTCCGGGAAGCTGCGTCTATGGAACTCAAGGAAGCCTTCAAGATTGCCCTCCAGTCGTTGTGGGCCAACAAGCTGCGCTCGATCCTGACGCTACTCGGGGTCGTCATCGGCGTGGCTAGCGTGATCGCCGTGGTGACGCTGGTCAATGGCGCGAATGTTTATGTCGCCAGCAAGGTCAACCGCTATGGGGCCGATACCTTCACCATCAGCAAGCAGCCGCAGATCATCACCAGCTATGAGCAGTACCGCGAGTTTCAGAAGCGAAAGAACATCCTGATGGATGATTTCCGCTTCCTCGCGGAGAACTGCCGCCGCTGCGACCAGATCGGGGCGCAGCAGACGACGACCGGAAAGATCGTTTTTGGCACGGAGTCGTCGACCGACACGACCATTCGCGGGCAGACCTGGGCGATGCCCGAAATGCAGAACATGAACATCGTGCAGGGGCGCGGGTTTACTCCGACCGACGATGAGCACGGTTCGCGGGTGGCTCTGGTGGGCTCTGACATTCAGGAGAACCTGCTGAAGGGCGAAGACCCGATCGGCAAGGAGATTCGTGTGGATGGGGTTCCCTACACGATCATCGGGCTGGGGGAGAAGCAGGGCAAGACGCTGGGGCAGAGCCAGGATAATTGGGTGGCGGTTCCGCTGTCGGCGTATCAGAAGACGTATGGCACGGCGAAGACGCTGACAATTTATGCGAAGGCCGGGGGAGGCAAGGACGCTCTGGAGACCGCGACCGACCAGGCGCGGCAGCTGATGCGGTCGGACCGGCACGACGCTCCCAATGTTCCGGACAGCTTTACGCTGGAGACGAGCGACACCTTTGTCGGCCTGTGGAACAGCATCAGCCAGGGGTTCGAGGCGGTGGCGGTGGCGATTGCGGGGATTTCGCTGGTGGTGGGCGGGATTGTCATCATGAACATCATGCTGGTGTCGGTGACGGAGCGGACGCGGGAGATTGGGGTGAGGAAGGCGCTGGGGGCGCGGCGCGGCGACATCCTGATGCAGTTTCTGATCGAGTCGGGAACGATGGCGCTGGCTGGGGGAGCGATTGGTGTGATGGGAGGGATGCTGGTCGCGCAGGTCGTGACGGTGCTGCTTGGGTTCCCTTCAACGGTCGCGGTCTGGAGCATCTTTGCGGGGCTGTTTGTGGCGGGTAGTGTGGGGATCTTCTTCGGGGTGTATCCGGCGAGGAAGGCGGCGGATCTGGACCCGATTGTTGCGTTGCGGTCGGAGTTGTGACGGTGGCACTGGTGTTCGGTGCCCCACCCTTTGCGGCGTTTCGCAAAGGGTGGGATGCGGGATTTCGATGGCGGTTGTTGAAGAGGAAAGCGGGTGCGGTCTGGATTCATCCCATCCTTTCCGACGATGAGACTGTCGGAAAGGATGGGGCGCCCGGTCATCCTGCAAAGCGAAGCAGATTCCTCCGCTTCGCTGCGGAATGACAAGTTCAAAAAGCTGCGGAATGACAAGTTCAAAAAGTTGTGGAATGACCGTAGGCGAAAAGTTGCGGAATGGCAGTGTTGAAAAAGCTAGAGGCTAAGAGCGAATGAACATCGGTGACCAGAAGGAAGCGGTGAAGATGGCCTTCGACCAGCTGCGGGCGAACAAGATGCGCTCGGGGCTGACGATCCTTGGCATCGTCATCGGTGTGGTGACGGTGATTGCGATCTCTTCGGTCATCAACGGGCTGAACTCGCAGGTCTCGGGAATGGTGGAGGCGATGGGGACCAACGTCATCTGGGTCTTTCGCTTCCCGGTGATCGGGGTGCGTCCGACGACCGAGATGCTGACGCGCAAGCAGCTTACGATGGACGACGCCAATGCGATGGCCGAGCTTCCGCATGTGGCCGCGGTTTCGCCCTCGCTGCGCTATCAGAACTTCAACTTCAACGCCGGGTCGGTGACGGCGAAGTACGGCAACCGCAAGGTGGAGAGCGTCTCGCTCGAAGGGGATACGACCTCGTCGCGCGATGTGTATGACTGGGATATCCACGCGGGGCGCTACTTCACGGAGCAGGACCAGGAGCGGTCGGCCAACGTGACCGTGCTGGGGCACGATACCGCCGAGGATCTCTTCGGGCAGGAGAGCCCCATCGGCAAAGAGGTCCAGATCGAGGGGCTGACGTTTACGGTGGTCGGAACGCTGGGGAAGCAGAAGTCGGCGTTCGGCGGAGGGAAGAATCCGGATGATAACTTCGCCTACTTCCCCATTACGACCTTCCGCAAGCTGCACCCGGAGGTGCTGGACTACTGGATCAGTGTGAAGTTCGACGACCAGAAGAACAAGAACGCGGTGATCGACTCCATTACGGAGCTGCTGCGGCGCAGGCGCAAGGTACACAACGAGGCGGAGGACAACTTCGCGATCTTCGGGTCGGATTCGATCACGCGGTTGTGGACGCAGATTACGGGGTCGCTGTTTCTGCTGATGTTCGGGCTTTCGGCGGTGGGGCTGATGGTCGGGGGCGTGGGGGTGATGAACATCATGCTGGTGTCGGTGACGGAGCGGACGCGGGAGATCGGGGTGCGGAAGGCGATCGGGGCGACGAAGAAGATCATCCTGATGCAGTTCACGCTGGAGGCGATTACGCTGTGCGCGCTGGGGGGACTCATCGGGGTTCTGCTGGGAAGCGGCCTGGCGATGGGGCTGCGGTTTGTGCTGTCGTCGCAGGTTTCGCTGCTGTGGGTGGCGGCGGCGTTTCTGTGCTCGTGCGCGATTGGGTTGATCTTCGGGATTTATCCGGCTTGGAAGGCTGCGAATCTGAATCCGATTGATGCTTTGCGGTACGAGTAGGGAGCTTGCCTTTGTTGCCACCACGGCACGGATTGGGTGCCCCATCCTTTCCGCAGGAAAGGGTGGGATGAATCCCGTTCGCACCGGCACAGGCTCTGTTTTTAAAAACCTCCCGGCACAAACATCTGCATCCCACCCTTCGCGATAAAGCCGCGAAGGACGGGGCACCCGGTCATCCTGCAAATCCGCCGCTTCGGTCAGAACGACAATTTATGGGAAGTGGTGGGTACTCCCGGTAAACTAAAGTAATGCTGGCGAACTGCATCGAGGGCCTCATGGCAGTGCTGGCGCTGGCCGGTATTGCTTACATGGTGCTGGCGCTGTGGGGAGCGCGCGACTTTCACCGCACCTGCTGCGGTCGCGGGCGCGATGCGGGCTTTGCTCCGGATGTGTCGATCTTGAAGCCGGTCAAGGGCGTCGATCAGAGAATGTACGCCGGGTTCGTCAGCCATTGCACCCAGCAGTACCCTGGAAATTACGAGATCGTCTTCGGCGTTTCAAACCTGTCGGACCCGGCGGTCGCGGAGATCGAGCGGCTGAAGGCCGAGTTCCCTGCCGTTGCGATCCGGCTGGTCGAATGCACGCGGCGGCTCGGGACCAGCGGCAAGGTGAGCAACCTGGTCCAGATGCTCGAAGAGGCGCGGTACGAGCACGTCGTCATCAACGACAGCGACATTCTGGTTTCGCCGAATTATCTTGCTCGGATCATGAGCTGCTTCGAAAGTGCAACAGACACTTCGGGCAAGCCGGTGGGGCTGGTGACGGCTCCGTACATCGGGCGTACCCGGAAGGAAAAGCCGGGGCTGTGGTCGCGGCTGGAGGCTCTGGGCATCTCGACGGACTTTCTGGCCGGGGTGTTGACGGCTCGCAAGCTCGAAGGCGGCATACGGTTTGGGTTGGGCTCGACGCTCGCGACCACGAAGACAGCGCTGGCGAAGACCGGGGGGCTGGAGGCTCTGGTCGAGTATCTTGCCGACGATTACGAGATGGGGGTCCGGGTCGCGGAGGCGGGCTACAGCGTGAAGCTGGCCGATGAGGTGGTGGAGACCTCGGTTCCGGACTACGACCTGCGCGGGTTTGTCGACCACCAGATGCGCTGGTCGCGCTCCACGCGGGATTCGCGCAAGCTGGGATACGTGGGGCTGGGGGTGACGTTCTGCCTTCCGTGGGCGGTCTTTGCCTGTGTCGCCAGCGGCTTTGCGCTGTGGAGCTTCACGCTGCTGAGCCTTGCGATTCTGGCTCGCGTGGCGGTGGCCCTGACGGTGGGGGTGGGGGTGCTGCGCGACGAGCAGGTGCTGCGCGACCTGTGGCTGCTGCCGCTGCGCGACTTCTTCGCCTTCGGGTTCTGGGTGTGGAGCTTCGCGGGCGATACGGTGGTGTGGCGCGGCGAGGAGTTTCATCTGCGCGATGGACGGTTGAGCAGGATGGCTCCGGTGGCGGAGTAGGAGCTGGCTCTTCAATTTTGCGGCTCCTACCGATCGGGTGCCCCATCCTTCGCGGTCTTATTGCGAAGGGTGGGATGTGGATGTTCGTGGCCGGGAGTTTTTAAAAACAGAGCCTGTGCTGATGCGGGCTTTGTTCATCCCACCCTTTCCTGCGGAAAGGATGGGGCACCCGATCATCCTGCAAACTCCAAGCTATTTGCTGCTAGCTGTTAGCTAACAGCTAGCAGCAAATAGCTGCCCCTGAACTTGATATCCTTGAAGAGCTTGGCAAACTATCTCATTACCGGCGGAGCCGGCTTCATCGGATCGCACCTGGTTCATGCGCTTGTAGAGCGCGGCGACCAGGTCAGGGTGCTCGATAACTTCGAGACCGGACTCAGAAAGAACCTGGACGCGGTGCGGGACCGGATCGATCTGCGCGAGGCCGACCTGGCCGACGCCGACGCCGTTCGCAGCGCCTGCGAGGGCATCGACTACGTGCTGCACGAGGGGGCGCTGCCCAGCGTTCCGCGCAGCGTCAAAGAGCCTCGTCCCAGCCACGCGACCAACATCAACGGAACCTTCAACGTGCTCGAAGGGGCTCGTCTGGAAGGGGTGAAGCGCGTGGTGTGCGCGGCTTCGTCCTCGGCCTACGGCAACCAGCCCGGCTTTCCGCGGGTGGAGACGATGGCTCCGCAGCCGCTTTCGCCCTATGCGGTGCAGAAGCTGACCGGCGAGCTGTATATGCAGGCCTACTGGCGGGTCTACGGGCTGGAGACGGTCTGCCTGCGCTACTTCAATATCTTCGGGGCGCGGCAGGTACCTGATTCGCCCTACTCCGGCGTGATGGCCCGGTTCACCCTGATGATGATGCAGGGGGAGAGGCCCACGATCTTCGGCGACGGGGAGCAGGGCCGGGATTTCACCCATGTTGAAAACGTCGTAAGCGCAAACCTGCTGGCAGTTACGGCTCCCGCAACTCTTGCTGCCGGACGCGTGTTCAATATAGCGTGCGGTCATCGGCACACCCTGAACGAAACTTTTAACGTTCTAGCAACTTTGCTCAAATTTCCGCATCCACCTATATACGGCCCGGAGCGGGAAGGAGACGTTCGAGATTCGTTGGCAGACATCACAGCCGCGAACACTGCTCTGGGGTACGTGCCGCAGGTTGATTTTGAAGAGGGTCTGCGTCGCACGGTCGCTTGGTACCGCGAGGAGTTCGCCGGGTAGTACGGAAACATTACGTCTGTTTTGCTTCTGAACTGTCGTGGCCTTTGCGGAGCGGGATGAACTTTAGCCAGTCAGGAAGATAGAACGTGACGCCAATAAAGAGTGCTGTATCAACTGCAGCGGCCCTGGAAGAGTGGTTGACGGGAGTAGACCGGCGCACCGCGCAGGTCGGAGTGATCGGATTAGGATATGTAGGGCTTCCCCTGATCCTGCTTCTGAGTGAAGAGCGTTTTCGGGTGACCGGCTTCGATGTGGATGCCTCGAAGGTCGAGAGCCTGAACCACGGTCGGTCGTATATCCATCGCATCGAGCCGGAGCATATCCGGGCGGCGCAGCGCAGTGGCTTTCACGCGACGTCGAACTTTGCGGAGATCGCAGAGATGGACGCGGTGCTGATCTGCGTGCCGACGCCGCTGAACCCTGACCATACGCCGGATATGAGCTACGTCGTCTCGACCATCGAGGAGATTGCGCCGTACCTGCGGGCGGGGCAGCTGGTGGTGCTGGAGAGCACGACCTACCCGGGGACGACCGAGGAGATCATCGTCGAGACGATCAACCGCTACGGCGCGGCCCGTGGCGTGAAGGTGCTGCGCGAGGGCGCGGTGGCTTCGTCCGACCTGGACGGCGTGATGGTGGCGTTTTCGCCCGAGCGCGAGGACCCCGGCAACCTGATTACGCCGCGCCGCGAGATTCCGAAGGTGATTGGCGGAGTCGATTCTCGTGCAACGGCAGCTGCTGTTGCGCTCTACGGCAGCATCTTCCACAAGACGGTTCCGGTCTCGTCGCCCGCGGCGGCGGAGATGACCAAGCTGCTTGAAAATATCTACCGCTGCGTGAACATCGCCCTGGTCAACGAGCTGAAGCAGCTCTCGGAGCCGATGGGAATCGACATCTGGGAGGTGATCGACGCGGCGGCGACCAAGCCGTTCGGCTTCCAGCCTTTTTATCCGGGGCCGGGCGTGGGCGGGCACTGTATTCCGATTGATCCCTTCTATCTGAACTGGAAGGCGCAGCAGTTCGGGGTGCAGGCGAAGTTTATCGAGCTGGCGGGCGAGGTGAACGAGGCCATGCCGGACTACGTGGTGCAGTCCACGGCGCGGGCGCTCGAGCGCAGCGGCGGCTCGCTGAAGGGAGCGAAGGTGCTGGTGCTGGGCATCGCGTACAAACGCGATGTCGATGATCTGCGCGAGTCGCCCTCGCTGGTGGTGATCGAAAAGCTTCGCAAGGCCGGGGCCGATGTTGCGTACAACGATCCCTTCTTCGAGCAGGTGGGCAGCGGGCGGCACTACGATCTGCAGATGCGCTCGACACCGCTCGAGAACCTGGAACGCTTCGATTGCGTGATGATCCTGACCGACCACTCGCTTTATCCCTACGAGGAGATCGTGAGCCAGTCGCGGCTGGTGATCGATACGCGCAATGCGACGCGCGCGATCGATTCGCCGAAGATCGTTCGCTGCTGACCTGTTGCCACAGATGACTGGGTGCCCCATCCTTTCCAATGATTCCATCGTCGGAAAGGGTGGGATGAGTCCGGTTGGTGTGGGCGGCTTTTTTTTAAAGACTTCCGGGGACGAATATCCTGCATCCCACCCTTCGCGATGAAGCTGCGAAGGATGGGGCACGCGATCATTTCATCCGGAAGGAGGGAAAGATGAGAGAACTCTTATCCTCTTCTGGAACATTTCTGTCTTCTTTTGGGTCTTTCAGTTGACTCGTTGGGGCGTCAGCTTGCAGCATCAAGGCAGGTGTCTGCGCAGAGCTGTAAGCACGCCCCATGAAGCCAGGAAGATCTCTACAACTCGAGGTGTGTTTGCGTGGGCTTCGACGGCTGGCCGTCGGAGCGGTGCTGGCAGGCCTTGGGGCGATGGGAGCCGTGGCGCAGACTGTTTCTCCAGCGTGGCAACCGCTGGGGCCCTCGCAGGTCGCGAGCAGTGCCTATGGCAAGGTGACCGGAAGGGTCACGGCCATCTCGATTGATCCCTCTGATGCGAACGGAAATACTGTTTATCTTGGAACGGCGGGGGGCGGGGTGTGGAAGTCCACCAACGCCGCCGGGGCCGCCTCTGACGTGAGCTTCGCTCCTCTGACCGATACGCTTCCTGTCTTCAATGCCAACGCCGGAGCGACGGCGATTCCCTCACTGAGCATCGGGGCCGTGATCGCCAAGGGCAATATCGTGCTGGCGGGGACCGGCGACCCGAACAATGCGACCGACTCCTTTTATAGCGAGGGGCTGCTGCGCTCGGCTGACGGCGGGCTGACCTGGACGCTGGTGCGCGGCAGCGACGATGCTCCCAACCAGAACTACCTGTTTCGAGGGCGGGCCTTTGCCGGGCTCGCCTGGAGTACGGCGAACGCCGGGACGGTTGTGGCTGCGGTGTCGGACTCGGCGCGCGGGAACGCGATGGGCGCGGTGGATGGGATAGCCGCGTCCGAGAGCGTGATGGGGCTGTACTACTCGACCGACGCGGGGGCGAGCTGGCACATGAGCACCCTGATGGACGGTACGGAGGTGGTGCAGCAGGCGGGACCGGCGGGCTCGTTGACTGGCGGCAACGCGGCGACCTCGGTGGTGTGGAACCCGGTGCGGCAGCGCTTCTATGCCGCCGTGCGGTTTCATGGGTACTACGAGTCCGCCGATGGGGGAAAGACGTGGACGCGGCTGGCGCAGCAGCCGGGGACCAGGCTTACCGCGACGGCCTGCCCGGTGAACCAGAATCTGCCCGGAAGCTCCGGCTGCCCGATCTTTCGCGGGGCGCTGGCGGTCGAGCCGGTCAGCGGCGATATGTACGCCCTCACGGTGTCTTCTGACAACACGGACCAGGGGCTTTGGCGCGATGTCTGTGCGGCTTCTGGAGGAGCGTGCGCTGGCAGCGTCGCCTTTGGGCAGAGACTCGGGGAGGGGTCGTTCGAGGACAGTGGAAGCACGACGATTTTGCAGGGCGACTATAACCTCTCGCTCGCTGCGGTGGCCTCGGGCGTGGGGCCGAACTCAGACACAGTGGTGCTGGCCGGGACCGTGGACTTGTATCGCTGCTCCGTTGCTTCTGGTTGCGCGACTATGCGGAATACGACCAATGCTCTGAACGCCTGCCAGGCTCCGGCGAGGGTGGCTCCGGCGCAACATGCGATTGCCGCGAGGGCGGTCGCGGGTGGGCTGCCAGTGGTTCTGGTGGGCAATGACGGCGGGCTGTGGCGGTCGAGCGATGGGGTGAACCAGCAGGGTCCGCCGTGCGACCCCAGCGATGCGGCGCACTTCGAGAATCTCAACGGAGGGCTGGGATCGCTGGCGCAGGTGGCTCATCTTGCGCAGCATCCTACCGACCCCGCGAACCTGATTGCCGGGATGGGGGCCAACGGTACCGCTGCGACGACGATGGCACGAACGGATGGGTTTGGCGCGTGGAGCCAGCTTGCTGCGAGCGAGGGCGGCGCGGTGGCGATTGATCCCGCGAACCCGGACCTCTGGTACGTCTCGACGGCGGCGGGGGTGAGCATTGCGCGGTGCGCGAGCGGAGGAGCGTGTACCGCGTCGGACTTCGCGGGGATTCCGGCGATTGGGCCGGGACAGGTGGCGTCGGACCGCTCGCCGGTCGATACGCCGTGGCTGCTCGATCCGGGGATGCCCGCGAATCTGATCGCCGGAACCTGCCGGGTGTGGCGCGGAGCGGCGGATGGGACCGGGTGGCCGGGCAGCGATGAGATCAGCACGATATTGGGGACCCCCATCAACGGCGTCTGCGGGGATACGAACGCGATGGTGCGCTCGCTGGCCGCGGGAGGCCCGGTGGTGGACGCGGCGCAGGTGCCGAACAGCGGCTCGCAGGTGATCTACGCCGGAATGGCGGGGGCGCTCGACGGGGGCGGCAGCTTCGCGGGGCATCTGTTCAGCATGCAGAGGGCCGACGAGGCGACGGGGGTGAGCATCTGGGATGACCGTGCGCTTTCGCCGGTCACGACAAACGGGGTGCCCGGCTCGTTCAATCCGGGCGGGTACGACATTTCTTCCGTCGCGGTCGATCCGCATGACCCGACCGGCCACACCGTGTACGCGACGGTGGCGGGGTTCGGGGTGCCGCATTTGTACCGCTCGACCGACGCTGGGGCGAACTGGACGAACATCTCGCGGAACCTTCCCGATGCTCCGGCGAACAGCGTCGCGGTCGATCCCAACGACGCCAACACGGTTTATGTGGCGATGGATACGGGCGTCTATGCGACGACCGGCGTTGCCGGCTGCGAGTCGGAGAACTGCTGGAACGTCTATGGAGTCGGGCTTCCGAATGCCCCGGTGATGCAGCTGGCCGCCGCTGGCGGGATGCCGACCGGCGATGGCCGCAGGGGCGAGCTGCGTGTCGCAACCTACGGCCGGGGCGTGTGGCAGATTCCGCTGCTGGCGGCGATCAATCCCGCGAAGCCTGCTATGCAGCTCTCGCAAAGTTCGCTGAGCTTTGCGGAACAGGCCATCGGAACCCTGAGCGCGGCCCAGGCCGTAACGGTGACAAACAGCGGCGATGCTCCGCTTCACATCGACAGGATCGACATCAGTATGGCGCAGCTTCCGCTGGGGCCGCAGGCGGAGTTCTCGCAGACGAACACCTGCACGGGGGCGGCGGTTGCTCCGGGGGCCTCGTGCAGCGTCGCGGTGAGCTTTGGCCCGGCGGCGGTAGGGGCTCGCAGCGCCACCATGACGATCTTCGGTGACGTCGAGGGCGGGCAGGCCACGGTCGCTTTGAGCGGAACGGCAGTGACCGGAGGGCAGGTCGGACTGACGCCGCTGTTTCTCGGGTTCGGCTCGATTGAAGTGAGCAAGACGAGCGCGGCGCAGAACATTGCGATCTCGAACACGGGAGGCTCGCCGGTTTCGATTGGGACGCCGGGGGTGAGCGGGGACTTCCGCATCTCGGCCAGCACCTGCGGGGCTTCGCTGAGAGCGAGCGAGGGATGCACGGTGGGGGTGGTCTTTACCCCGACGGTCGCGGGGGCGCGGACGGGCAGCCTTACGATTGCCGGAAATGACGGCACGCTGACCGCGTCGCTGAGCGGGACAGGGGTGCTGGCTGCGACCGATGCGCTGGCTCCGGCGAGCGTGGCCTTTGCGCCGCAGATACTCGGGACGACGAGCGCGGTGCAGTACGTCACGCTGACGAACGCGGGGGACGAGGCGCTGACGCTGATCTCGGCCCGTGCGACGGGGGATTTTGCGGCGGTGAATACCTGCGGCAACTCGCTGGCGGGGCATTCGAGCTGCACGGTGGGGGTGATCTTTCAGCCGACGGTGCTGGGCGCGGCGGCGGGCGCGCTGGTGGTCGCGGACCAGTTCCGCTCGCAGAGTGTCGCCTTGAGCGGGACGGGGCTGGCCCCGGCGGGGGCGTCACTGTCGCCTCTGTTCAGCATGAGCTTTCCGGCGACGGGCGTGGGGCTTACCTCGGCCCCGAAGGTGGTGACGCTGACGAATAACGGCGGAGTTCCGCTGAACATCTCGACGGTGGCGGTGAGCGGCGACTTCGTGATCGTGCCGGGCAGCAACAACTGCGGCGACGTGCTGGCTCCGAATGCGGCCTGCACGATGCAGGTGGCCTTCCGGCCCACGGCGGGAGGGGTGCGGCAGGGAGCTTTGAGCGTTACGGACAGCGCGTTGAGCTCGCCGCAGACGCTGCCGCTGAGCGGGCCGGGGGTGGAGTTTACGCTGGCGAGCAACGGGCCTTCGTCGGTGACGATTGCGAGCGGGCAGAACGCGGTGTTTCCGCTGCTGTTTACCTCGGGCCCGGCGCTGGCGGGGACGCAGGTGAGCCTCGCGTGCGCAGGGGCTCCGCAGAATGCGACGTGCAACATTACTCCGTCGAGCCTTGCGCTGGATGGCAATGCGACGACGGCCTCGGTGACGGTGCTAACGGGGGTGACGGCTTCGGCGGGCTTAGCTGGGCAGGGGCGGGTCTTCTGGGGAGTGTGGCTGCTGCCGATGGGGTTGCTTCCGCTGCGCCGTCGACGCCGCGCGGTGGCGCTGCTGTGTGTGCTGGTCGCGATTGCTGGTTGCGGTGGGGGGAGCAGGCTGATTCCGCCCTCTTCGCCGCCGGACGGAGGCGGGGGAGGAGCGGGACCGGCGACTCCTTCGGGGACGTATGCCATTACGGTGACGGCGACGAGTGCGGGGCTCACCCGGACGGTCAACCTGACGCTGAATGTGCAGTGAGGGTGGGATAAAAACAAATGACCGGGTGCCCCATCCTTTGCGGTTTTTTGCAAAGGGTGGGATGCGGGATTTCAGCGGCGGGAGTTTTAAAGACAGAAGCTGTGCCGGTGCGTAAGGGGTTCATCCCACCCTTTCCTTCCTGCCCCAACGAGCAAGCTCGCCGGGAACCCCGTGCGGAAAGGATGGGGCACCCGGTCCTTCGTGGCGGTTCGTGAGGAAAGCGGATTCCTCCGCTTCGCTGCGGAATGACAAGTTCTAAAAGGCCGCGTGGAAGAGAAGAGTATGAGGTTACGCGGAGCGTCCGGCGCTGGCTCCTGAGGCCCAGGCCCACTGGAAGTTGTAGCCTCCGAGCCAGCCGGTGACATCGACGACCTCGCCCACGAAGTAGAGGCCAGGGATCTTGCGGCTCTCCATCGTCTTCGCGTCCATCTCTGCGGTGTCCACGCCTCCTGCGGTGACCTCGGCCTTGGCGTAGCCCTCGGTTCCGGCGGGGACGATGCGCCACGCGTGGAGGTCGCGCTCGTACTGTTCGAGCGCGGCGTTGGTCCAGCCCTTCGGGGGTGCGACCGCGAGCCAGCGTTCGGCCAGCCGCGCGGGGAGCACCGCTCGCAGGGCCGCGATGACGGCGGCGGTGTCGCGGCGGGCGTTCTTCTCGAAAAGAGGCGAGAGCGGATTGGCGCCGGGGGCGAGGTCGAGTTCGATGGGCTGGCCGGGTTGCCAGTACGACGAAACCTGCAGGATGGCCGGGCCGCTCAATCCGCGGTGGGTGATGAGCATTTTTTCGCGGAAGCGCGGGGCGGGTTTCGCGCCGGGGCGTTTTGCGCCGGTGGATGAGGCGATGACCTCGGCGGAGAGGCCGGAGAGATCGCACCAGCGGTCGTGATCCTCGGGGGCGAAGACCAGCGGGACCAGCGCGGGGCGGCAGGGGACGACGGCGTGGCCGAACTGCTCGGCGAGCTGGTAGCCGAGGGCGGTGGCTCCCATCTTCGGGATGGAGAGGCCTCCGGTAGCGACGATCAGCGAGGAGGCGCGAAAGGTTCCGACGAGGGTTTCGATGGTGAAGCGGGGGCTCTGCTCGGATGCGGGGCGGTATTCAGTACGGCAGACGCGCTCGATTTTGACGCCGGTGAGGATGCGGACGTTCGCGTCGCGGCACTCGCGCTCGAGCATGGCGACGATCAGTTGCGCGGATTGATCGCAGAAGAGCTGGCCGAGGGTCTTCTCGTGGTAGCGGATGCCGTGCTTTTCGACCAGCGCGAGGATGTCGGCGGGGGTGAAGCGCGAGAGGGCTGACTTGGCGAAGTGCGGGTTCTGGGAGAGGTAGCTTTCGGCGCGGAGGTTGAGGTTGGTGAAGTTGCAGCGGCCTCCCCCGGAGATGAGGATCTTTTTGCCGATGCGGTCGGCGTGGTCGAGGACGGCGACGCGTCGGCCGCGGCGGCCAGCCTCGATGGCGGACATCAGGCCGGCTGCGCCTGCTCCCAGTACGACGACGTCAAAGTTCTGCACTGAGTGATTTTAGCCGTTGGCTGCTGGTGGTTCGCGATGGTCCGTCGTGGAACTCCAGCTCCTTATGAAGGACGGGGTATTGGAGGTAGCGGGAGATGGATAGATTCTGCAAACCCACATCTGGCGATAAAGCTGCCAGATAGGGGGCACCCGCTTCCGGTTTGTGGGGAGAAGGTTCATTCCCGCCCGGTCCGTGGTAGTGGTAGTGGAGCGGACAGCTCCCGCCTGTGCGACCATTGAGAGATGGCCATTGAGAGAAAAGAGCGTACGCAGAAGCGTCCAGTAGAGCGGGTTCCCGAGGTGCTGCCGGGGCAGGAGCATGGACCGGCGGTGGTGATTGCCCGGAGAGCGTCGGAACGTCTGCGCGGAGGGCATCTGTGGGTGTATCGCTCCGATGTCGAGTCGCTGATCCCGTATACGGGTGAGGACGCGATCGCCGCTGGTGCGCTGGTGACCGTTGTGGACGGGCGCGGGATTCCGCTGGGTTCAGGGCTTTACAGCGCGGCGTCGCAGATCGCTGTCCGCATGGTGAGCGACGAGGCGAAGCTGGGGCGCGAGGCTTATCTCGACGGTGTTCGCGAGCGGCTTGCGGAGGCCCTGGCGCTGCGCGGGGAGCTGGCTCCGTTCTCGGAGACGGAGGATTCGTGCAGGCTGGTTTTCGCGGAAGCCGATGGGCTGCCGGGGATCGTCGCCGACCGCTACAACGATCTCGTGGTGTTGCAGCTTCTGACGCAGGGGACCGCGCAGGACGATCTTCGTGCTGTGCTGACCGAGACGCTTGGGAAGCATTTTGGCTCTGCGGTGCGGGCCATCGTCGAGCGGCCCGACCCGAAGATTCGTGAGCTGGAAGAGCTGGCGGCTCCTTCGCCCGAGCCGCTGTACGGCGATGCCGGCGCGGAGCTGACTACCACCTTCACGATCAACGGGACGCGCTTTCACTATGACGCCTCCGCCGGGCAGAAGACCGGGGCCTTTCTCGATCAGCGCGTGAACTATGCGGCTGCGGCGCGTCATGCGCGTGGGGTGGGGCTTGATGTTTGTACCTATCAGGGTGGCTTTGCGCTGCACCTGGCACAGAGCTGTGACCGCGTGACCGGCGTGGACGTAAGCCGCGCCGCGCTTGAGGTTGCGGACCGCAATTTCTCTCTGAATCCGGGTCTGAAGGCGCAGGTGGACTGGATCGAGGCCGATGCCTTCGAGCTTCTGCGCGAGTACGAGGCGACGGGCCAGAGGTTCGATACCATCGTGCTCGACCCGCCCGCTTTTGCGAAGTCGAAGCGTGCCGTCGAAGGTGCGATGCGCGGATACAAGGAGATGAACCTGCGCGCCATGAAGATGCTGCGGCCGGGAGGCACGCTGGTGACCTGCTCGTGCTCGCACCATGTGGGGCGCGAGGAGTTTGTCGGGGTCGTCGGGGCGGCTGCGGCGGATGCTCGGAAAAGGGTGCAGATCCTCGAGGTGCGGGGCGCTGCTCCGGATCACCCGGAGATTGCCAGCCTTCCGGAGACGGCTTATCTCAAGTGTCTGATCTGCCGGGTTTCGTAAGGCGGACAGGGAAACCGCGGGGAGTTGCAGTGGTGCGGGCGTCCTGCAAAGAAATGCTGGGATTCTTCGTTTCGCTTCGCTTCACTCAGAATGACGGTTGTGGTGGGGTGGGATTTGTTCATCCCACCCTTCGCGGTGAGACTGCGAAGGATGGGGCACCCGGTCATCCTGCAAGCCACCCTTGCTCATTCCTGCAAACCCTTACCTTCGGTGATTCTGTAAACCTCTTGCCTCTTCGTCATCCTGCAAACCCACATCTGGCGATACAGCCGCCAGATGTGGGGCACCCACACACCCGTACCCGCTACCTGCACCCGATCTGTGGGACACAGGTTTCGGGTTTTTTATGTGTTTGATCGGGCGGGTTTTGTAGTGGGCGGGTGTCTCGTAATATATGCAAAATGTTGCACTTACGCTGTCTTTGAATTGACGCGTTTTTAAACCTGCTCGGGGTATGTTTTTCGCTAAGATCGGTCGCATGTCCACCCAGACCGTTATGCGCCGCGTCCTCCGAGTTTCGATGCTCCTCCTGTTGGCCCTGGCTACGCTGGGCCGGACGGGGTATGCCCAGAACAACACGCATGTGATCATCTCGCAGATCTACGCCGCCGGCGGCAACAACGGAGCGGTGTTGAATGCGGACTACGTCGAGCTGTTCAACCCGACGGGCAACACGCTTACGCTGAACAACTACAGCATCCAGTATGCGAGCGCGGGCGGAGCCACGATTGCGACCGTGACGACGCTTCCGGCGACGATCACGCTGGCTCCGGGACAGTACTACCTGATTGCGGCCTCGGAGGGCGGCACCGGCGCGGCGCTGCCCGTGACCGCTGATGTGCCGAACACGAACATCGCGTTTGGCGCGAGCGCGGGCAAGGTGGCGCTGGTCAGCTCGACCGCGAAGCTGGCCTCGGCCTGCAACACCTCAGACCCGAGCCTGGTGGACTTTATCGCCTATGGCAGCGGAACGAACTGCTCGTTCGGTTCGCCTGCCCCGGCTCCCAGCACGACCAAGGCCGATGTCCGCTCGAACGTCTGCACGATTCTGAACAACAGCGGCGCAGAGTTCATCGCCGACACCCCGGCTCCGCACAACTCGTCCTCGACGTTCCATGTCTGCGGTGGACCGACTCCCCTGTCTGTGATCGGAGCGGCGAATCCTGCGACGGTGAACGAGGGCGACTCGACCCTGCTGACCGCGACCGTCAGCCCGGCGACCCAGCCTGCGAGCACGGGCGTTGCGGTGACGGCGGACCTCAGCCCCATCGGCGGAGCGGCGGCACAGGCGCTCTACGACGACGGAACCAACGGCGACGTGGCCGCTGGCGACGGTGTCTTCTCCTACACGACCCCGGCGACCGCGACGGGAAGCGTTACGATTCCGGTGACCGCGACCGATGCGCAGATGCGGATGGCGCAGGCGACGATCTCGCTGACGGTGGTGGTGCCTCCTCCGACGATTTCGATCAAGGAGATTCAGGCGGCCAAGCCTTCTCCCTACGCCTCGAAGAGCGTGACGACGACCGGCATCGTCGTCGGGGTGAAGTCGAACGGCTTCTACCTCGAATCGCCCGGCGCGAGCACGAACCCGACGACGCCGGAGGGCATCCTGGTCTATACGGGATCGACCACGAAGCCCACGTTTATCGCGGTGGGCAACGAGGTGAAGGTGACGGGCGTGGTCGAAACCTACCCGACGACGGGCCTGACGCCCGGAACCGAGATCGACGGTCCCCAGACCTTCTCGCTGGTGGCGAGCAACCAACCGCTGCCTGAGCCGGTGAAGATCACGAAGGAGATGGATTCGCCTGCGGGCGGTATCTACCAGTTCACGCGCTTCGAAGGTATGCGTGTGGCGATCGACTCCCTTACGACGACCAGCGGAACGGATGCCTCGCTGAGCGAAGCGGCGGAGACGAACGCTTCGAACGGGCGCTTCTACGGCGTGGTGACGGGAGTTCCCCGCCCCTTCCGCGAGCCCGGAATCTCGGTGACGGACACGGCCTTTGGTGCGGTGCCTGCGGGCGTTCCCCTGTGGGACTCGAACCCTGAGCTTCTCTATATTGACAGCCTCGTTCTCGGTGGACCGGCCATCAACCTGACCAGCAACACGCTTCTGACGGGAGTGGTCGGCGTGATGGACTTCTCCTTCGGGCAGCCGGAGGTTCTGCTGGACGCTTCGAACCGTCCGACCGTGACCGGAGGCATGGTTCCGCAGCCTATCCCGACGCAGGCGTCGAATGAGTTCACCATCGCCAGCTTCAATATGGAGCGGTTCTACAACGACAAGGCCGACGCCGATAACCCCGGAAGCTCTGCCGTTACGGTGACGACGGAGGCCTATCAGCGCAGGCTCAACAAGGCTTCGCTGGCTGTCCGCACGATTCTGAACATGCCGGACATTATCGGCACGCAGGAGATCGAGAACCTCGCGGTGCTGACCGACCTCGCGCATAAGATCAGCGACGATGCGGTGGCCGCAGGTCAGGCCGATCCTCTTTACCAGCCTTACCTCTTCCTCGCCAATGATGGAACGGCGATCAACACGGGCTTCCTGGTGAAGAGCACGCGGGTGAACACGCTCGGTATCGACCAGATTGGCCTGAACACGACCTTTACCAACTCGCAGGGCAGCCAGGCGATCCTGAACGACCGCACTCCTCTGGTGCTGCACGCTGGCATCAAGCGCGGGTCGGCCCCGGACTACCCGGTGACGGTGATCTCGGTGCATCAGCGCTCGCTGATCAACGTGGGCGACCCGACCAGCACGGGCGCGACGGTTCGGCTGAAGCGCGAGGCGCAGGCCGAGTTTCTCGCCAAGCTGATTCAGGGCTATCAGGCTACGGGCGAGCACGTCGTCACGGTCGGCGACTACAACGCCTTCGAGTTCTCGGACGGCTACGTGGATAGCCTCGGCGTCACCAAGGGCACGCCGGTCCCGGCCTCGCAGGTGATTACGCCTCCCGTTGCGGGTCTGGCGAATCCTCCTCTGGTTGACCTGGTTACGCTGCTTCCGGCGGACCAGCGCCAGAGCTACGTCGAGGTCGGCAGCGCGCAGGTGCTCGACCATGTGGTCGTCACCAGCGACCTGGTTCCGACCAACACGAAGCTGGTCTACGCGCACATCGACTCCGACTTCCCTCTGGTGAACCTGAACGACTCCACCTCGCCGACCCGCATCAGCGATCACGACCCGGCGGTGGCCTTTTTCAGCATTCCGGCAGTTCAGGGCAAGGTGAAGCTCTCGTTCACGGCGACGCTGACCGCAGTTGCGGGAGGCTACCAGGTGGTGGTGACGGCGACGAATACCGGCGACGGCACGGCCCAGAATGTTTCGCTGAACAATGCGTACATCGGCAGCGAGTCCGGGGCTCCGCTTCCGGCTCTCTTCGGTGATATTCAGCCCGGAAGCTCGGCCTCGGTCGTGATTGCGGTTCCGGCCTCGGCGGGCAAGCCGGGAGCGATGGCGGTCGAGAAGTTCTCCGGAAGCTACACCGGCGGCAGCTTCAACAGTGTGATCCGCGGCGCCTTCCCGGCCAACGAGTAACGCAACAACGGTTTCAGTAACGCGACAACGGTTCGACCAGTTTTGTGGAGATACAGACAATGAAGAAGACTTCTCTTTCCCTCGTGGCGCTGGTTCTGGCGCTGTTCTTCGGCTCGGTTGCGCCTGCGATGGCCGACTCCTTCACTCTTGACGGCGTCGTTGGCTCGACGGTTTCGTTCGATACGACGATCGACAACACGACCTCGGACGTGCTCTGGCTGAACGGCGGCAACGCGACCTTCGACAACGACACGACCGGCGTGCTGGCGGCGAACTTCAACGACCTTCTGTTCGTGAACTTCCTGGACGGCATCAACCCTGGCAGCAGCGCTTCGGGGACTCTGTTTACGCTGGCTCTTCCCACGGACCTCGCGCCCGGAGTCTATACGCTGACCTATCTGCTGACCGGCGGCGCGGACTTTGACGCGCAGAACCTGATCAAGGAGTACGACATCACGATCAACGCGCAGGCGCAGGGCGGTCCCGCCCCGGTGCCGGAGCCCGCGACCTGGCTGCTGTTCGGAACCGGAGCCCTGCTGGGAGCGACGGTGCTGGTGCGGCGCACGGCCTGATTCATCGGAACAGAGAGTAAACTCTCTTCGGAACGGGGGGCTGATGCGGCCCTCCGTTTCTTTTACGGGGCATGGTTGATAGAGGAGAGCGTTGCTGTGATAGCGTAGCTGCATCCCCTGGGCCGTAGAAGAAAGTCGGAGGTAGATTCGTTGCGTGTCGGATTAGTCTGCGAAGGAGATGCTTCTGTTTCAGAGACCGCATTTTCTGGAACCGCAAAGCGGATGTACCTTTCGCTGAAGGACCGGGGAGATGCGGTTTTTCCTGTTGATGCCTCGCTCAAGGGCGGGAGACGCGCTGCGGCGATGGCGTTTAGTTTTTCCAGCAACCGGGGAAGATGGCGCTCGCAGTTTCGCTACGGGCAACAGGGAGCCCGCTTTCGCACCTCCGCCGCGGAAGCGTCGCTGAAGGGGCGTCCGGCGGATGTTCTGCTGCAGGTTGGGGCAGCCTTTGAACCGCCGCACTTCGGGACGATTCCCTGTGCGATCTATGCCGACTGGAACATGGCGCTCGATATGGACGAGGCCCGTCGGGCGGGAAGCAGCCGCGGCCTGTCGATCGCAGAGCTGGAGGCGATCAACGCCGAACATGCTCGGCGTTATCGTGAGGCGGGGATGATCTTTACGATCTCCGAACGGCTGCGGCAGTCTTTTATCGAGCTGTACGGAATCTCCCCGGAGAAGGTGCGGACCGCTTATGCGGGGCCGAACTTTGACCTTGCGCTGATCGAGGAGGCCCGGATGGCTCCGAAGGTTTCTGCGGCTCCCACGGTTCTGTTTATTGCCAAAGAGGTTCGCCGCAAGGGCGGGGACATCGTTGCCGCCGCATTCCGCCAGTTGCAATTGACGATGCCGGAGGCGCGGCTTCTATTTGCGGGAGCCGCTGAGCTGCCTGCCGAGTTTGCGGGGCTGAAAAATGTGGAGCATCTCGGGCTGCTCGACAAGAGCAACCCGGAGCAGCTGAAGAGGCTGCTGCAGGCTTATCGCGAGGCGGATGTGCTGGTGCTTCCTTCGCGGAATGACCCGTTCCCGACCGTGATTCGCGAGGCGATGTTCTTCGGGCTTCCCTGTGTCGCCAGCAACATCTGGGCGATGCCGGAGATGATTGTCGATGGAGAGACGGGGTACCTGGTTCCGTCCGAAGATGCGTCGGCTCTGGCCATCCGTATGGCGGATCTTCTAGGAAACCCGCAGCTTCGTGAGCAGATGGGACAGGCGGCCCGCCGCAGGGCGGAGGCCATGTTCTCCTGGTCTGCCGTGGGAGAGGTCCTGCACGAAGGACTTGCCTCGTTGAAGTCCTGACCGGGTCGATTTCCGGCGTCCGTACGAATAAATAATCCTTCTTCCGGGCTTTCCGGCTGCGCGACCTGACCTCGTGGTCTGGGAGGAGGGATTTCTCCGTCTGCTGCCTGGGCATGCGGGAGATGACGCGGCTATGGAACTGTATTCGTGTATGTGTTTGATTTTGCTATGGATGTCTTCAGGAGTCGTGACAGGTCATATATCTTAGTGTGATGTTGTCATATTACTTGCAACCTTTAATGTCATAATGCGTCTTATAAGTAGCTCGGTAAAAAGAAGGACCGGGCTAAACCGATGATTTTATTGAGGAGTTTGTTATGGCGATCACTCGATATGCACCGTTCCGCAGTCCGTTCAGCGATGCTGCGTTATTGCAAAATCGGCTGAACTCCATCTTTCACGATCTTTTGCCCGAGCAGAATGAGGCGCTGACGGCTGGAAACTTCGTTCCTCCGGTCGATATCTACGAAGACGCCCAGAAGGTGGTGGTCAAGCTGGAGGTTCCGGGGATCAAGCAGGAAGACCTCGATGTGCGGCTCGAAAACCAGACGCTCACCGTCAAGGGAGAGCGCAGGTTCGAGAGCGAGGAGAAGGAAGAGAACTTCCACCGCATCGAGCGCCGTTACGGCAGCTTTGTCCGCAGCTTCACGGTTCCGCAGAGCATCGATACCGAATCGATTGCGGCGAACTATGACGCTGGCGTCCTGACGATCACCCTGAACAAGAAGGCCGAGGCCAAGCCGAAGCAGGTGAAGATCGGAATCGGTTCCGCGGAGGCTCAGAAGCCAAAACAGGTGGAGGCCTCTGCGGCGTAAGCAACCGTCCTGGTTCTACTTTGGTTTCCGCAGTCGCTTGCAGGGAGTTGTTATGGCGGGAGGCGAACCGGTCTCCCGCCTTGTTGTATCGGGCGGGCGTAACGAAACGGCGGTAGGATTTTTGCGACGGGTTTTGGTTGGGGTTTTTGGTTTGAGAAAGAGGGGATGGGTGCATGGCGATTAAGTGGGAGAAGCTGACAGTGAAGTCTCAGGAGGCGGTGCAGGGTGCCGTGCAACATGCCTCGGAGAACGGGAATCCGGAGGTGTTGCCGCTGCACCTGATGGCGGCGCTGCTGGAGGACCGTGAAGGAGTGGTGATCCCGGTGCTCGACAAGGTCGGGGTGCCGGTGGAGCAGCTTTTGAGCGGGGTGAACTCCGCGGTCGAGAAGCTGCCGAAAGTGCAGGGAGGGACGCAGCCCGGTCTGGGGCAGGCGGTCCAGAAGGTTCTGGAGCAGGCGTTCAAAGAGGCCGACAACTTCAAGGACGAGTACGTTTCGACCGAACACCTGCTGCTCGCGCTGGCGAAGTCCAAGGGCGATGCGGTGGCGAGTGCTCTGTCTTCTTTCGGGGCGACATATGATGCGATCCTGAAGGCTCTGGCGGATGTTCGCGGGGCGCAGCGTGTGACCGACCAGAACCCCGAGGGCAAGTTTCAGTCGCTCGAAAAGTACACGAAGGACCTGACGGAGCTGGCCCGCAGGGGCAAGCTGGACCCTGTGATCGGGCGCGACGAGGAGATTCGGCGTGTAATCCAGGTGCTCTCGCGCAGGACGAAGAATAACCCGGTGCTGATCGGCGAGCCGGGCGTTGGTAAGACGGCCATTGTTGAAGGGCTGGCTCGCAGAATCTTCCTCGGCGATGTGCCGGAGATTCTGAAGAACAAGCGCGTGTGTGCGCTCGACCTGGCCTCGATGGTTGCGGGAGCGAAGTTCCGCGGCGAGTTCGAGGAGAGGCTGAAGGCGGTGCTGAAGGAGATCGAGGCCTCGAACGGCGAGATCATCCTGTTCATCGACGAGCTTCACACGCTGGTTGGTGCGGGCGCTGCCGAAGGCGCGATGGACGCGAGCAACATGCTGAAGCCCGCGCTGGCTCGCGGGGAGCTGCGCGCGATTGGCGCGACCACGCTGAACGAGTATCGCAAGTACATCGAGAAGGATGCGGCGTTGGAGCGGCGCTTCCAGCAGGTGTATGTCGGTGAGCCGAACGTAGAGGACACGATTGCGATTCTGCGCGGCCTGAAGGAGAAGTACGAGGCGCACCACAAGGTTCGCATCAAGGACGCGGCGATTGTGGCGGCGGCGACGCTGTCGCATCGGTACATCTCGGATCGCTTCCTTCCGGATAAGGCGATTGACCTTGTCGATGAAGCGGCGGCGGCGCTGGCGATTCAGATTGGATCGGTTCCGGTGGAGATCGACGACCTGGAGCGCAGGGCGACCTCGCTCGAGATCGAGAAGGCCGCGTTGCAGCGCGAGAAGGACCCGAACTCGCAGGAGCGGCTGGAGGAGGTCGAGAAGGAGCTGGCCGAGATCAAGGAACAGGCCGCGGCGCTGCGTGCTCGCTGGCAAAAGGAGCGCGGCGCCATTGGCCGTATCGCCGAGCTGAAGGAGGAGCTGGAGGGTCTGCGCTTCCAGATGCAGGAGGAGGCTCGCAAGGGCAATCTTCAGCGTGCGGCGGAGTTGCAGTACGGCGAGATTCCGAAGAAGGAGGCCGAGCTGCGTGAGTTGACCTCGTTGCAGGAGGAGGCCGTTCGCGAGGATAAGCAGGCGGTGGAGGAGGCGGAAGAAGAGACGAAAGCAGATTCCTCCGCTTCGCTGCGGAATGACAAGTCAAAGGCAGGGAGTGACAAGGCCAAAGATGGAAAGGGCAAGGCAAAAGGAAGCGTCAAGCCGCGCCGCATGTTGAAGGAGGAGGTCGACGAGGAGGACATCGCGGCGATCGTCTCGAAGTGGACGGGGATTCCTGTGTCGAAGATGCTGGAGGGCGAGACGCAGAAGCTGGTGCAGATGGAGGATCGTCTGCGCGAGCGCGTGATCGGGCAGGATGAGGCTTTGACCGCGGTGGCGAATGCGATTCGCAGGTCGCGTGCGGGGCTGAGCGATCCGAAGCGTCCGATTGGCTCGTTCATCTTTCTTGGGCCTACGGGCGTTGGAAAGACCGAGACGGCGAGGGCGCTGGCGGAGTTTCTCTTCGACGACGAGCAGGCGATGGTGCGCATCGACATGAGCGAGTACATGGAGAAGCATGCCGTGTCGCGCTTGATCGGAGCGCCTCCGGGATACGTGGGCTACGACGAGGGCGGCCAGTTGACCGAGGCTGTGCGTCGCAGGCCGTACTCGGTGATCCTGTTCGACGAGATCGAGAAGGCTCACCCGGATGTCTTCAACGTGCTGCTGCAGGTGCTCGATGACGGGCGGCTGACGGACTCGAAGGGGCGCACGGTGGACTTCAAGAACACGGTGCTCATCATGACCTCGAACACGGGGGCCGACAAGCTGACGAGCGCGTGGGCGCAGGGCGAGGAGGGCTTCGAGGAGGCCAAGGAGCGCGTGATCGATGCTCTGAAGCAGGTCTTCCGTCCGGAGTTCCTGAACCGCGTGGACGACATCGTGGTCTTCCATCCGCTGGAGGATGCGCAGCTGACGCACATCGTCGACCTGCGGCTGAAGGATCTCGAGAAGCTGCTGGCGGATCGCAGGATCACGCTGGAGCTGACGGAGGCGGCGCGTAAGGCGATCTTCAAGGCGGGGTACGACCGTGCCTACGGCGCGAGGCCGCTGAAGAGGGCGATCCAGCGGCTGGTGCAGGACAAGCTGGCCGTGAAGATTCTCGATGGCTCGGTGCTGCATGGCGACCATGTGGTGGTCGATGCGGGCAACGATGGCCTCGAGTTCAAGGTCGCGGAGCGCGTGGAAGCGTAACGGCTGGATGTGTTGAGGGCGGCGTCTCCTTTGGAGGCGCCGCTTTTTTGTTTGCAGGATGATTGGGTGCCCCATCCTTTGCGGCTTTATCGCGAAGGGTGGGATGCAGGATGTTCGGAGTGGAAGTTTTTAAAGGACTGTGCGGGTGTGGGCTGGATTCATCCCACCCTTCACTGCGTGAAGGATGGGGCGCCCGGTCGTCCTGCAAAGCGAAGCAGATTCCTCCGCTTCGCTGCGGAATGACAAGTTCAACAAGAAGTGGAGGGGGCGGGCATCCTGCAAAGAAATGCTGAGATTCTTCGTTCCGCTGCGCTTCACTCAGAATGACGGAGGGAGGGACGGTGTTCATTCACCCTGTTGTTGGTGGCGAGGTAAGGTTATGAAATCCATTTGAGCAGGCGGATGACGCCCATCGACGAGGGTTTTCTGTGCGTGGAGACGTCGGTGCGCGAGCAGATCTCTTCGCGGTTCTTCGCGTAATACTCGTAGGACTTCAGCAGCATCTCCTCGTTGGTGAGGGTGGGCTGCCAGCCGAGGCGCTGCTTGATGCGCGCTGTGTCGAAGAGGAAGCTCTCGGCGATCATCTTGTAGTGGTAGGGGCCGAGCGGCGAGAGGCGCAGCTTGTGCGCGGCCATCATCGCGGCGATGGTGGGGCGACGCGGAAGCGAGCGCACGCGCGAGCGGCTGCCGGACGAGCGGATGACCTCTTCGTAGACGTGGCGCATCGGCTTCACATCGTCGGAGCCGATGTGGAAGAGGTCGCTGCGTCCGTGCTGCGCGGCGAGAATGCAGGCGGTGGCGAGGTCTTCGGCGTAGATGAACTGGTAGCGGTTGCTTCCGCTCCCGACGACCCAGACGGTCTTGTGGTCGTCGATGAACTCGTAGAGGATGGCGAGGAGCCCGAGGCGGCCCGCGTCCATGATGGTGGGGCAGCGGAGGGTGACGATGTCGAGGTCGTCGGTGAAGGCTTCGAGCAGCTTTTCTGCCGCGAGCTTCGATTTGCCGTAGAGCTCGACCGGGGCGGGCGTGTCGCGCTCCTCGCATACGGGATGGCCGAGGTTGGCGGCCCAGAGGCAGTTGGTCGAGAGGAAGACGAAGGGGCGGATACCGGCCTCGCGGGTGGCTTCGGCGAGAAGGCGGGTGGCGTCGACGTTCGAGGTCCAGAGAAGGTGATCGTCCATCTTCATGCCGTGCGCGAGCTGCGCGGCGGAGTGGAAGACGGCGTCGAAGCGATGCTTGGAGAAGGTGAGCTTTACCAGAGCGGAGTCGCGGAGGTCGCCCTGGATGCTGGTGAGGAGGGGGTGCGTGTCCTCGTCGCGCTCGAGATCGATGTTGACGACGGTGTGGCCCTCGCGAAGGAGACGACGCTTGAGGACTCCGCCGAAGAAGCCGGAGGCTCCGGTGACGAGATAATGACCCACACGGGAGATTGTAACTGGTGGGTTGCAGGATGATCGGGTGCCCCATCCTTTGCGGCTTTATCGCAAAGGGTGGATGCGGGATGATCGGAGTGGGAGTTTTTAAAAATGATGCATCTACGGCTGGATTCATCCCACCCTTCGCGGTGAGACTGCAAAGGATGGGGCACCCGGTCAATGGTGGCGCTTTCCAGGAAAGCAGATTCCTCCGCTTCGTTACGGAATGACAAGACAAAGAAAAGAGAGGCCGTTGGGGGTGCGACCTGAAATAATGCTGGGAGGCTGCTCACCTTCCGGGCAGCCCGTCGATCAAATACAGGTTTGGGCCGTGCAGGCCGGGCAGACGGCAAAGCCCCACATTCAGTAGGATGATCCATCTTCGATTCGCGAGCGAGCTTCCAGGAACATGTCGAAACAAGCCGTCATTATTGGTGCAGGTCCAGCCGGCCTGACCGCCGCACTTGAGCTTCTGCGCCGAACCGACATCGAGCCCATCATCCTGGAAGGCAGCCAGGAGATCGGCGGCATCTCGCGCACGATTCGTTACAAGGGAAACCGCATGGACATCGGCGGACATCGCTTCTTTTCGAAGAGCGACCGCGTGATGCAGTGGTGGATCGACCTGATGCCGCCGGAGGCCGAGGGCAAGACGGTTATCAGCTACCAGGGCAAGGAGCGCGTGGTGGAGATTCCTGTCGATGCTCCGCAGCATCCTCCGCTGCGCGGCATGGGGCCGCTCTCGCACGACGCTGTAGTGGAAGAGGCGGACGAACTGGACGAGGAGAGTGCGGAGGCTGCCGTGCACACCGAGAAGGTGGTGACGCACGAGCCGGAGAGCCCCGATCTGGTCATGCTGATTCGTCCGCGCAAAAGCCGCATTTACTACCTGCGCAAGTTCTTCGACTACCCCATCACACTGACCGCAACGACGCTCAAAAACCTTGGAGCGGTGCGGACCGTGAAGGTCGGGATGAGCTATCTGAAGTCGCGCATGACGCAGATTGCGCCGGAGAAGAGCCTTGAGGACTTCCTGATTAATCGCTTCGGGCGCGAGCTGTACCTGACCTTTTTCAAGAGCTACACCGAGAAGGTTTGGGGCACGCCATGCGATCAGATCTCGTCGGAGTGGGGAGCGCAGCGCATCAAGGGACTGAGCCTGACGACCGCGGTGAAGCACTTTCTGAAGAAGACCTTCAGCAGTGGCTCGGGCGACCTGAAGCAGAAGAAGACCGACACCAGTTTGATTGAGCGGTTCATGTATCCGAAGCTCGGGCCGGGGCAGTTGTGGGAGCATGTCGCCGACCTGGTTCGCATGGGAGGCGGTGAGATTTTTATGGGATGGACGGTCGATCGTGTTCACTGCGAGGGCGGGCAGGTGGTCTCGGTCGAGGCGGTGAACGAGGCCGGAGAGCGGCAGACGTTTGCGGGGGATTATTTCTTCTCGACAATGCCGATGCGTGATCTTGTGCGTGCGGTGGATGCTCCGGTTCCAGAGAATGTGCGCGAGGTGAGCGAGGGGTTGCAGTACCGCGACTTCATCACAGTGGGGCTGCTGGCGGATCGCCTGAAGGTGCAGGAGCCGGATGGCGGACTGCTGAAGGATACGTGGATTTATGTGCAGGAGCCGGATGTGCTCCTGGGACGGTTACAAATTTTCAACAACTGGAGCCCGTACCTTGTCTCGGACCCGTCGAAGGTCTGGATTGGGCTGGAATACTTCTGCTACGAGACCGATCCTCTGTGGAAGATGGAGGACGAGGCGCTGAAGCGGTTCGCCATCGAGGAGGTGGCGAAGATCGGGATTCTTCGTGCGGAAGATGTGAGCGATGGGCATGTGGTGCGCGTGCCGAAGACTTACCCGGCTTACTTCGGAACGTATGACCGCTTCGATGAGCTACGGAAATTTACGGACTCGTTCGAGAACCTGTTTCTTGTGGGCCGCAATGGGATGCACAAGTACAACAACCAGGACCACTCCATGCTGACCGCGATGGCGGTGGTGGATGGGCTGGTCGCGGGTAAGGTGGACAAGGCCGCGCTGTGGGAGATCAACACCGAGCAGGAGTACCACGAGGAGAAGGAGACGGCTTCTTCGGCTTCGAAGTAGGTTCTGCTGCGGTGGTACGGATGTTCGGGTGCCCCATCCTTCGCGGTTTTTGCGAAGGGTGGGAGGAAGGATTTCCGGATCAGTTTTAAAGACGGTGTGGGTGCGAACGGGATTCATCCCACCCGGTCATTCTGCAAAAAGAAGCAGATTCCTCCGCTGCGCTACGGAATGACAAGTTCAAAAAGTAGTGGCGATGGTGTGGGAATCCTGCAAAGAAATACGGGGATTCTTCGCTTCGCTCAGGATGACGGTCGTGCGAGTGGGGGGATTTGTTCATCCCACCCTTCGCAAAAAGCTGCGAAGGATGGGGCACCCGGTTGGCTGTGGCTTGGATGAAGCTAAAGCTAGGAGCTGGCCGCGGTCATCCAGCTTAAGGCCTGGGAGAGGTACTGCTTCATCTCTTTGCGGCCTACGATGGCGTCGAGGAAGCCGTGCTCCAGCAGGAACTCGGAGCGCTGGAAGCCCTCGGGGAGCTTCTGGCGGATGGTCTGCTCGATCACGCGGGGGCCGGCGAAGCCGATCAGGGCTCCGGGCTCGGCAATGTTCAGGTCGCCCAGCATCGCGAAGCTGGCGGTGACGCCACCGGTGGTCGGGTCGGTCATCACGGAGATGTAGGGAACCTTCGCGTCTTCGAGGCGCGCAAGCCCGGCGGAGATCTTCGCAAGCTGCATCAGCGAGGCGATACCCTCCATCATGCGCGCTCCGCCCGAGGCCGAGATGATGATGAGCGGGTGGCGCGTCTCAAGCGAGCGGTCGATCGCACGGGCGATGGTCTCGCCCACGACCGAACCCATAGAGCCGCCGATGAAGCTGTACTCCATCGCGGAGATGATGACGGGCTGCTCGCCGAGGCTGCCGATGGCGTTGACGATGGCGTCGTTCAGGCCGGTCTTCTTCTGCGCGGCGGCGAGGCGGGACTTGTAGAGCTTGAGGTCGGTGAACTCCAGCGGGTCGGTCGAGCGGAGGTCGAGGTCGACCAGCTCGTAGCCGGGTTCGAGAAGGCTTTCGATGCGCTCGCGAGCGCCGATGCGGAAGTGGTGCCCGCACTTGGAGCAGACGTACAGGTTGGATTCGAGGTCGGCCTTGAAGATGACCTGGCGGCAGCCCGGGCAGCGGACCCAGAGGCCTTCGGTGCGGACCGTCCTTTCGGCGTCGTTGACGATCTCGTTGTCTTCGCGTTTGAACCAGCTCATGCCTGTTTTATGTGCCTTCCGGTTGTCCTCGACTATTGTAGCGTTTCGGCTGGTCTTTCGGCCCGGAGTTCCGCGTGCTCAGCCAGTGATGATGCCGAGGCAGAAGATGGCGCAGACGACGGCGAAGATGTCTTCGACGAGGGTGATGTGCCAGGCCTTGCAGCCGAGACGGTGGGTGAGCTGGAGGCGAAGCTGGTAGGCGCAGAAGGCTCCCAGAAGCGCTCCGAGCACGCCGAGGATGACGCCTTCGACGCCCGGAGCATCGAGGGCGGTGGCGACGATGGCTCCGACCAGCCCGGCGAAGAAGACGCGTACGAGAAGCACGGAGAGGCGCGAGGGGCTGGGGGAGAAAGAGTACTTGTCGGCGACGTACTCGAGCACTCCGAGGACGGTAATGGCGATGACGATGGGGAGCTTTGCCGTCCAGGCGGCCCAGGGATCGACCGGGAGCAGCTTAAGCCAGGCAAACCAGCAGACGACAGCCATCGGCGTCATGGTCCTCATGCCGGTGATGAAGCCGAGCAGGGGGACCGCGATGAGCCAGGTCAGGACCGCAAGGGTCATCCGGGGAACGCCTCCTTCCTACGGCAACACTGTACATTGCCCCGCTTTTGCGGTGGACGAATAAGGCGGGTGGGAAGTCTCGCGGGAGTGGTTTGCAGGATGATCGGGTGCCCCATCCTTTGCGGCTTTATCGCAAAGGGTGGGATGAAGATTTTGGGAGTGGGAGGTTTAAAAACAAGGCTTGTACGGGTACGGACTGGATTCATCCCACCCTTCCCGACGATGAGACTGTCGGAAAGGATGGGGCACCCGATCGGTGTTGGAGGTTCGGAGGCAACAGGAAAGGGCCTCTTGCGAGGCCCTTTCCTGTTGCAACGTCATTCAGTGGCTTACGCGACCGGCTGGGGCTGGCGGAGCCAGTCGTACAGCGGGAACTGGTCGGCCAGCTCGGCAACCTGTCCGCGGATCGTGCGCAGCTTGTCCGGGTTGTTGCGGTTCTCGAGAGCGGAGGCGATCCACTGGGCGATCTGGCGCATCTCGGTCTCCTTCATGCCGCGGGTCGTCAGCGCGGGGCTGCCGATGCGGATGCCCGAAGGCTTCATCGGGGGGTTCGAGTCGTACGGGATCGCGTTCTTGTTGACCGTGATTCCGGCCTCGCCGAGAGCGTTCTCCGCCTCGGAGCCGAGCAGACCCTTCTGGAAGACATCGACCAGCACGACGTGGGTGTCGGTTCCGCCGGAGATGATGCGGTAGCCCTCACCGGCGAGAGCCTCGGCCAGAACCTTCGCGTTGGCGACGACCTGCTGGGCGTAGGCGGCGAAGGACGGGTCCAGGGCCTCCTTGAAGGCGACGGCCTTGGCCGCGACGATGTGCATCAGCGGGCCGCCCTGCTGTCCGGGGAAGACGCTGCGGTCGACGTTGGCCGCGTGCTGCTGGCGGCAGAGCACCAGACCGGCGCGGGGTCCGCGGAGGGTCTTGTGAGTGGTGGTGGTGGTGATGTCGGCGTAGGGCACGGGCGAGGGATGCGCTCCACCGGCGACCAGACCGGCGAAGTGCGCCATATCGACCATGAGGAAGGCTCCGACCTTGTCGGCGATCGCCCGCATGCGCGGGAAGTCGAACTGGCGCGGGTAAGCGCTGCCGCCGCCGATGATCATCTTCGGCTTCTCGCGCACGGCGAGGGCTTCGAGCTCGTCATAGTCGACCGTCTCGGTGTCCTTGCGGACCTGGTAGCCAACGATGTGGTAGAGCTTGCCGGAGAAGTTGAGCTTGTGGCCGTGGGTGAGGTGTCCGCCGTGGGCGAGGTCGAGTCCGAGGACGGTGTCGCCGGGGTTGACCAGCGCCATGTAGGCCGCGGCGTTGGCCTGCGAGCCGGAGTGGGGCTGCACGTTGGCGTGCTCGGCTCCGAAGAGCAGCTTGGCGCGGTCGCGGGCAATGTTTTCAACCACGTCGGCGAACTCGCATCCGCCGTAATAGCGCTTGCCGGGGTAACCTTCGGCGTACTTGTTGGTGAAGATGGTCCCGGCGGCCTCAAGGACGGCGCGGCTGACGAAGTTCTCGGAGGCGATCATCTCGAGTCCCTCGTGCTGGCGGACGACTTCACGCTCGATCTGCGATGCGATCTCGGGGTCGGAAACGGCTAAGGATGCGTTCTGGTCGATGGGCATAGGGATATTTTATGCCGGGTAGGGCTTGCGTCCTAATGGGGTTCGCGCTTTGCCGGGCGATGGATGGGGATGGATGTTCGGGTGCCCTATCCTTTGCGGTTTTATCGCAAAGGGTGGGATGCGGGATTTCTGGAGCGGGGTTTTCAAAGACGGTGCGGGTGCGGGCTGGATTCATCCCACCCTTTCCTTCCCGCGAACTCCCTCCTTTGGCATCCTGCAAACCCACATCTGACGATGAAACCGTCAGATATGGGGCACCCGTCATTTTGGGCGAGGATCACATACTCGGTGGTTTAGAAGGGTTGGCTTTGCGATTGGCGGCGGAGGAACTCCCCGATGCGGTCGGCGATGGTGTCGGAGCCCACGACAGGGTTGGTGAGGACCTTGCGGTAACGGAGGAAGCCGTGAATCTGGCCGGGGACGTCGAGGTGCTCCACCGGGACGGAGAGTGTGCGAAGTCGTTCGGCGAAGGCCGCTCCCTCGTCGTGCAGGACATCGTTTTCCGCCGTGACTACGAGCGAGGGCGGAAACTCTTGCAGATGAGGCGAGTACAGGGGTGAGAGGAGCGGGTCGCGGAGGCGGTCGCTCGTCCGGTCGTCTCGCAGGTCGAGGTCTTCGCCGAGGTACCGCCGCCAGTACCAGCGCATCCGCTCGGCGGTGAGGGCGAAGCCTTCGGCGAAGCGCGTGTAGCTGGGGGTGGCGCAGGAGGCTTCGGTGATTGGGTAGAGGAAGGCTGCAGCGTCTGGAAGAGGCTGGCCGGTTGCGGCGAGGTAGTGCATCGCAGCGGCGATCAGGTGGCCTCCGGCACTGTCTCCCGCGGTGGCGAGGGTGCGGATTTCGAGGCCGGATTCGCGGGCAAGCTGTTTCGCTTGTTGAAGGATAGCGGCGACCTCAAGCACCGCCTGCGGGTGAAGGGCCTCGGGCGAGAGGCTGTAGTCCACGTTGACGACGTGGAAGCCGGAACGCAGAGCGAGCGAGCGGCAGAGGGGGTCGTAGGTGTCGAGGGTTCCGGTGACCCAGCCGCCTCCGTGGACGTAGACGAGCAGGGCGTCGGCCAAGGGTTTGTTCAGGGCGTCGCTGGGCTGGTACCAGCGGAGAGCGATGGGGCCGTGCGGGGTGTCGGCGACGGTGTCCCAGGTGCGGGCGACCGGCTCGCCGGGGCCGACCAGAAGCTCGGTCACCTTGAGGCTGGCGGCGCGGATGGATTCGACGGAAAGCGGTGGAGCGCCGGGGTTGGGGCGCAGGACGCCGGAGAGAAGAGCCTCGACCTGCGGGTGCAGCCTTGCTTTGTTCGCCATCAAAAGCTTTGTCTCCGCCATCAGAACGCGCTGACGCCCTCCTCGGTGACAAGCTCTTCGACGCGGATGTTCATGGCCTCGCCCAGGCGGCGGAAGTCCTCGCGCCACTCCTCGGTCCAGTAGGTGCGGTCGCCGCGGCGCAGAAGGTCGTTCCAGATGTTCTGGGCCTGCCAGAAGTTGACCTCGAAGGGGAGCTTGTGGAAGGTTTCGGCGACGATGAGGGCTTCGGTCAGGGCGCGGGTGGAGGATTCCTCGCCCGCCGCCGCCGCTTCAAGCTGCACCATCGCCCGCTTCATCCGCAACCCGGCGACGTAGCCCAGCTCGTGCGGGTTCAGCGTGATGTGCTCGGAGTTGGCGCGCTGCGCGAGGGCGAGAATCTGCTCGGGCTCGAAGCGGTCGGCTTCGATGGCGCGGCGCAGCATGGAGCCGATGGCGTAGTTGGCGACCACCTCCAGCGCGGCGGGCGGGGCCATGCCGCTGGCAGTGAGGAAGTCGAGCAGAGAGGTGTGATCCTCGTAGATCTTGCGGAGGGAGTCCTCCATCTCGGCGACGGTCTGGGTGAGGATGGACTGCAGGATGCGATGCTGCTCGTCGGCGAAGAGCGACAGCAGGGAGTAGTCCATGCCGCCGAAGAGCTGGTCGATCAGGCGGATGACCTCGGGCAGGTTGGCGCGGCGCATGGCGACGGCCACGTCGCGGGAGAAGTCTTCGAAGGCCGTGACCTGCGCGGGGTCCGAGGAGTCGTAGCGCTTGACCGCGGCCGAGAGGTTCTGGTCGCCGAGGTGCAGCACGGCGAAGCAGATCTCCTCGGTCTCCTCGGTGATGCGGGAGTCGATCCAGGCGCTGCCGAGCGCGACCTTGCCGCGTCCTGAGGTGAAGACCTGGTGGCTCTGGCGGCGGACGTTGTAGCAAAACAGCTCGCCCTGCTCGGGGTAGGAGCGAAAGATGGAGCTGATGGCGTAGTGCGCGCCCACCTGCTCGAGGCCGATCTTCATGTCGGTGACGAAGCGGCGGTAGACTCCGGCTCCGTTGCCGATCTCGGGAAGGTTGCTGGGGGCGGTCTCGAGCACGTCGAGGAACTGCTTTTCGAGCGCGGCGCCGGGGTCTCCGAAGAGCCGTGCGGCGAGTTGTAACACGCGGGCGGCGTAGGCGATCACCTGCACGGTCTCGATGCCGGAGATCTCGTCGAAGAACCAGCCGCAGCTGGTGTACATGAGCTGGGTGTGGCGCTCCAGCTCCATCAGTTCGAGGGCGCGGATGCGCTCCTCCTGCGAGAGCTGGTGCGTGGCGTGCTGGGCGAAGAAAGCGTCGGTCTTCGAGCGTGAGCGGTCGAGGATGATGTCGATGTAGGCGTCGCGGGCGGCCCAGAGGTCTTTGACGAGGCTCTTCGAAAGCTTCTCGGCCAGGGGATGCACGGCGTCGCGAAGCTGGTCGAGCGCCTGCCGCAGAGGGGCGCGCCACTGCTGGCTCCAGCCGCTGTGGCCGCCGGTGTTGCAGCCGCAGTTGGAGCGCCAGCGCTCGACGCCGTGGGCGCAGCTCCACGAGGTGTTGTCGACGATCTCGGCCTCCCAGAGCGGAGGGTACTTCGCGAGGAAGACGGCGTAGTTGGTGAACTGGACCTTCTTTTCGTCCTCGAGCCAGTGGATCGCGTAGGAGAGGGCCATCTCGCCGTGGCGGTGGTGGTGGCCGTAGCTTTCGCCGTCGGTGGCGACGTGCGAGAGATGCGCGGGCTCTTCGTGGTCGTCCGCTGGACCGTCGTCCAGGCCCGTGAGGAGCCGGTTGCCGAAGTCGGTGCCGTTGTTCAGAAGCCCCTCGAAGGCGATGGCTCGGGAGATGGGGCCGTTGTAGAAAAAGACCGTGATGGAGCGACCCTCGTCGAGCTGAACGCGATAGGGATGGCGCGTATCGACCGAAGCGTTCGGAGTCTCGGTCCAGGGGATCGGCTCGGGCGCGGGCGCGGTGGAGGATGCAGGAGCGGCGGAAGGTGCAGGTGCCCCTTCTTTGGAGGCTTTATCGCCGGGGGTGGGTTTTGCAGGCCGCTCCGCGAGGGGCCGGACGTGGGCGCACTGGTGCGGCGCGAGGATGGTGAAGAGGATTCCCTCCTGCGCCATCAGGTCGAGCACGGCGCGGCTGGCGGCGGTTTCTGCCAGCCACATTCCCTCGGGCTTGCGGCCAAAACGGTGCTCGAAGTCGCGGATGCCCCAGCGGATCTGGGTACGGGCGTCGCGTTCGCTGGCCAGCGGCATGATGATGTGGTTGTAGACCTGCGCGATCGCCGAACCGTGGCCCTGGTTGCCCTGGGCGCTGATGCGGTCGGCGTCGAGCACCATGCGGTAGGCGCGGGGGGCGAAGTCGTTGAGCCAGCTCAGAAGCGTGGGGCCGAAGTTGAAGCTGATCCACGCGTAGTTGTTCATGATGCGGACGATCTTGTTCTCGGTGTCCACGATGCGCGAGGCCCCGTTGGGGGCGTAGCACTCGGCGGTGATGCGGTCGTTCCAGTCGTGGTAGGGCGCGGCGGAGTCCTGCACCTCGACTGTTTCGAGCCAGGGGTTCTCGCGGGGCGGCTGGTAGAAGTGTCCGTGGACGCAGACGTACTGCTCGGGTGCAGCCGTAGGGGGAGGCGTTGCGGTCTGTTCCGTGGTCGCCATTCAGCTTAGAGAGTAACGCGGTTGCCGGAGTTGGTATGGGGAGAGTGGGTAAAAAGATGAGCCGGAAGAAATTTCGGTAAATCGCGCAAGCTGAACCTGCTCCCCAAGGATCGTGTCATCCCCGAGCGAAGCGGGTATCCAAGGCGCCACCTCCGACCGGCTGGTGGCTTTTATCGTGAAAAATTCGTAAATCGTGAGGCGGGGTTGGGATGCCTCAGTCACCCGGTCTTGGCACGATGGTTCCGTTGGCGAGATCGCAGGCGCGCCACAGGTACCAGCTCGCGATGGAGCGCCACGGAGCCCAGCGCTTCGCCCGCTTGTGCATGATCTCGGCGGAGGGAAGGTCGGAGGGCTCGACCTTTTTCGTCGGCTTCAGCCCCATGAAGGTGAGGGCAAAGCCCTTGCGGACGCCGTAGTCCAGAACGGGAAAAACGTCGGGGCGGCCCAGCCGGAAGATCAGAAGCATTTCGACGGTCCAGCGGCCAATGCCGCGCACCTGCGTCAGATGCTCGATGATCTCCTCGTCGCTCATGCGGCGGATACGCGCCAGCGTGGGGACGGTTCCGTCGATGGTTTTTGCGGCAAGATCGCGCAGGGCGAGCATCTTGTTGTGCGAAAGACCGGCGGAGCGAAGCTGCTCGTTGGGGCAGTCGAGCAGGTGCTGCGCGGAGGGATGCACGCCGAGGCCGCAGATTTCGTGGAAGCTCTCAAGCATGCGGCGGTGGATGGTGGCCGCGGCCTTGCCGTGAAGCTGCTGGTAGATGATCGCCTCAGTGAGAGCCTCGAAGGGCGACTGCGAGCTGGCCAGACGAAGCGTGAACGGACCGGCGCGCTCGATCAGGCGTCCCAGTTTGGGATCGGCTGCGGAGAGCTGCGCGATGGCGGCGGAGGAGTCGTACTTCGGGGCGCGGGGACGGGGGGCGCGAGGCATGAAGGGAACGTATCAGACGGTCGCTTTCGCTGACCAGAGAGCGGAACGGATGAGGGCAAAGAGGTTGGATCAAATTCGGACTTATTTGGTACTGATTTACAAGAGGGATACCTTTCGGGCAGGGTAGATATTGTGGTGCGAACCTCTCCCGTCGCACCCTTGCACGAGATATTGTGCAACTGTGTTTTCAATAACTTTTATTGCGTTTCGATAATCGATATGCAGCCGCAAAAACAGTTGCGAGTATCGGCCAGTGGGCTTTGGAAAGCGTTTTTCCACTGCTATACTCGGAGTTTCTGAGAGACGAAAATCAGGTTGAAGTGTAAAAACAGACGCCTGAAATGCCGATGCCACCATTGATCGGTAAAACGAAGCGACGGACACTACAACCTTGAACCCCTTCTCGGCCTGAAGGACTGACGACAGGCGAACCGGAGAGGAAACAGGAAAAGCACTCATGGCGCAAGTTTTTGACCGCAGTTCGAACGCGCTGGCTCGCATGAGCCTGGTATTGACGGGCCTGATCGTCATCGCGCTCGGCGTTGCCCTGAACCAACTGCAGCGATCCCCCTGGGTCACCAAGCAGGGCCAGCGGCCGGACCAGCCGATCCCCTTTAGCCACAAGCACCACGTCGAGGGCGTCGGCATCCAGTGCCAGTACTGTCACGTACAGGTAGAGAAGGCCGCGTATGCCGGCATTCCTCCGACGAAGACCTGCATCAACTGCCACGCGCAGATCTGGACCAACGCCGATTATCTCGAGCCGGTCCGTCAGAGCTGGGCGACGGGAGCTTCGATCCAGTGGATTCGCGTCCACGATCTTCCGGACTTCGTGTACTTCAATCACGACATTCATGTGAACAAGGGCATCGGCTGCGCAAGCTGCCACGGCCGCGTCGACGAGATGCCGCTGATGTACCAGGAGAACACGCTGCAGATGGAGTGGTGCCTGAACTGCCACCGCAATCCTGCCGCGAACCTGCGCCCGACCTCCGAGATCTACAACATGGCCTGGACCGGACCTTCGAGCGACAAGCCGGTCTGGTGCGGCTCGACCGGCAAGGGCGGCGCGACGGCGAACGCCGTGAACTGCACCGAGGTCGATCCGAACAAGGCTGAGGTCAAGCCCGCCTCGTTTGAGACGGGTGCGAGCAGCCCGGCCAGCTACCAGAAGTTCACCAGCCAGATCGAGCTGGGCAAATATCTGACGGCGCAGTATCACATCCGCACGCCGAATGAGCTTTCCAGCTGCGAGACGTGCCACCGATGAAGACGACAGGGATTGGAACACAAGAGACCATGGCTGATACCAAGTCACACGCACAGGCCGACGCGCAGGTTGTAACCCAGATCGCGCCGGCGAAGATGACGATTGCCGAGGTTCGGGAGAAGCTGGACGGCAAGACCGGACGGCGCTTCTGGAAGAACCTCGACGAGATGGCGGAGACTCCAGCGTTCCAGGAGTTGATGCAGAATGAGTTCCCCCGGCAGGCTGGCGCTGGCGAGTGGGTGGACCCTGTCTCCCGCCGCGGCTTCCTCAAGGTGATGGGAGCTTCGTTCGCTCTGGCCGGACTGGCTGGTTGCACCAAGCAGCCCGACGAGCCGATCTATCCCTATGTGAAGCAGCCTGAGGACCTCGTCCTCGGCAAGCCGATGTTCTTTGCGTCGGCGTATCCCTTCCCGACGGGTGCGATCCCGATTCTGGTGAAGTCGGATGCCTTCCGCCCGATCAAGGTGAACGGCAACCCCGAGCACCCGGTCTCGAAGGGGTCGTCGGATGTCTTTACGCAGTCCACGCTGCTTGAGTTGTACGATCCGGATCGCTCGCAGCGCGTTCGCTATCGCGGACAGGACTCCAGCTTTGGCGAGTTCCAGAAGGCGCTGCAGGATGCGGCCGCCAAGAGCTCGGGCGGGCAGGGACTTTACTTCCTGAGCGAGACGATCACCTCTCCGACCCTCGCGTCGCAGTGGAAGGCTCTGCAGGCAAAGTATCCGCAGGCGAAGCTGGTGCAGTGGGATCCTGTGAATCAGGACAGTTCGCGCGCGGCCTCGAAGGCTGCCTTCGGAAGCTACGCGGATGCGCAGTATCGTCTCGACGACGCGGACATCATACTTACGCTCGATGCGGACTTCCTGAGCGGTATCGCTCATCCGGGTTCGCTCTCGCTGGCCGATGGGTACGCGAAGCGGCATACGTATGAAGAGGGCAAGAAGATGAACCGCCTGTACGCGGTTGAGTCGATGCCCACGGTCACCGGACTTCGCGCCGAGCACAGGCTGGGGCTGAAGCCGAGCCAGATCGAGGCCTTTGCCGATGCTCTGGTCACCGGTACGGCTCCTTCGTTCCTGAATGCCGAGCAGCAGAAGTTCTTTACGGTTCTGCTGGACGATTTGAAGAAGAACAGCGGTCGCGCCGTGGTGATCCCCGGCGAGCAGGCCGCTCCTGTGGTTCATGCCGCGGCCTACGCCCTGAACACGCTGCTGGGCGCGGTTGGTAAGACGGTGGTCTACACCGAGACGGTCAATCCTCTGCCGACCGAGCAGAATGCGGAGTTCAAGGCGCTGGTCGCCGACATGAACTCGGGCAAGGTCAAGTGGCTGGTGATTCTGGGAGGCAACCCGGTCTACACCGCTCCTGCCGATCTGAACTTCGCCGATGCGCTGGCCAAGGTTCCGGTCACGGCGCATCTCGGGCTGCATGTTGATGAGACGGGCTCGGCTACGACCTGGAGTCTCAATCGCGCGCACTATCTGGAAGCCTGGTCGGATGCGCGTGCCTATGACGGCACGCTCTCGATCATCCAGCCGATGATCGACCCGATGTACGGCGGCAAGAGCTCGCACGATGTCTTCCAGACGCTGCTCGACAACCCGCAGGCCTCGGCCTATGACGTGGTGGTCGCCAATGCGAAGAACTACATCAAGGGCGACTTCGCCACCGGATGGCGCAAGGCTCTGCACGATGGCTGGGTCGAGGGAACGACGTTTACCCCCAAGGCTGGAGTTCCGGCTCGGGTGGCGTCCTTTACTCCTTCGAAGCCCTCGACCTCGGGATACGAGATCGCCTTCCTTTCGGATACCTCGCTCTATGACGGTCGTTTTGCCAATGTGGGCTGGCTGCAGGAGCTTCCGAAGCAGGTCACGAACCTGAGCTGGGACAACGCCGCTCTGGTCAGCCTGAATACGATGGCTGAGCTGAAGGCGGAAGAGACCAACCTGATCGAGATCGAGCTGAATGGCCGCAAGATTACGGCTCCCATTCTGGTAGCTCCCGGTCATCCCGATGGCGTCATCACGCTGCACCTCGGCTTTGGCCGCGGTGTGGAGGCGGGACGCGTGGGCGCGGGCGTCGGCGTCAATGCCTACAAGATCCGCACCTCCGATGCTCCTTACCTGGCCTCCGGCGCGACGGCGAAGGTGGTTGCAGGAAGCTTCTACGACATCTGCGTGACCAAGGTGCACAGCAACGAGCACCGCGGCAAGTTTGCGCAGCACGACCTCGAGCACCCGGAGTATGACAACGAAGGAACCTACTCGTTGGAAGGCCACGAGGCGATGGAGCGCTCCATCATTCGTTATGCCACGGTCGAGGAGGCGGAGAAGAACCCCGACTTCGCTCATACCGGCGCCAGCGGCACGGTGGTCAACAAGGTTGGTTACGGTCCGCAGGGCGAGGCTCCCAAGAAGGACGAAAGCTTCTTCCCGGATGCCTGGAACTACGAGAAGACCGATCCTTCGAGCCTGAAGATTCAGAACGCATGGGGCATGTCGATCGACATGAACACCTGCTTCGGCTGCAACGCCTGCGTCGTCAGCTGCTACGCGGAGAACAACATCCCCGTGGTTGGCCGCGAGCAGGTGAAGGTGGGCCGCAACATGCAGTGGCTCCGCATCGATACCTACTTCGAGGGCGATCTGCACGCTCCGAAGGCGCACTTCCAGCCGATGGCCTGCCAACACTGCGAGAACGCGGGCTGCGAGCAGGTCTGCCCGGTGGGCGCGACGGTTCACTCCCCCGAGGGTCTGAACCTGATGGTTTACAACCGCTGCGTGGGAACCCGGTACTGCTCGAACAACTGCCCGTACAAGGTTCGCCGCTTCAACTTCCTTCTGTACTCGGATTACGAGACGGAGAGCCTGAAGTTCTCGCGCAACCCGGACGTCAGCGTTCGTTCGCGCGGCGTGATGGAAAAGTGCACCTACTGTGTGCAGCGCATCATGTCGGCCAAGATTCAGGCCGACAAGGAAAACCGCGAGATCCGCGACGGCGATATCGTCACGGCCTGCCAGGAGGCGTGCCCGACCGGCTCGATCACCTTCGGCAACATCAACGACAAGACGAGCAAGGTTGCCAAGCGCAAGGCTACCGAGCGTGAATACTCGGTGCTGGGCGATCTCAACTACCGCCCACGCACAACCTATACGGCTGGCGTCATCAACCCGAATCCGGAGCTGGCATAAATGGCGACGAAAGTACCCATCAACGACCCGATGATCGACCCGCGGACCGGCGAGTACGCGGTCATCGCGCCGGGCCACAACTTCAAATCGGTGACGCAGAAGATCGCCGGCCTGGTGCTGACCTCGAACACGCCGCTTGGCTGGTTCGGCGGCCTCGCCATCGCGGGCATGGTGGCAACGCTGGTTGCGATCGCGTTGACCTGGCTGTTCCTGAAGGGCGTCGGCATCTGGGGTATCACCATGCCGGGCGCATGGGGATTCGCCATCATCAACTTCGTCTGGTGGATCGGTATCGGCCATGCCGGAACGCTGATCTCGGCGATTCTGCTGCTCTTCAAGCAGACGTGGCGTAACTCGATCAACCGCTTCGCCGAGGCGATGACGATCTTCGCCGTCTGCTGCGCCGGTATCTTCCCGGTCGTCCACGTCGGTCGTCCGTGGCTGGCCTACTGGCTGTTCCCGTACCCGAACACGATGAACCTCTGGCCGCAGTTCCGCTCGCCGCTGGCGTGGGACGTCTTCGCGGTCTCGACCTACGCGACGATCTCGATCGTGTTCTGGTACATCGGTATGATCCCGGACTTCGGCACGCTGCGCGATCGCGCGACCCTGCCGCTGGCCCGCTACTTCTACGGTCTCCTCTCGCTGGGATGGCGCGGATCGACGCGTCACTGGATCCGCTACGAGACAGCTTCGCTGCTGCTGGCCGGTCTCTCGACCCCCCTGGTGCTCTCGGTACACACCGTCATCAGTTTCGACTTCGCGGTCGCGGCCCTGGCCGGATGGCACACGACGATCTTCCCGCCGTACTTCGTTGCGGGCGCCGTGTACTCGGGATTCGCGATGGTGCTTACGCTGGCGATTCCGATCCGCAAGATCTACCACATGGAAGACCTGGTCACCCTGCGCCACCTCGACAATATGGCGAAGGTCATGCTGGCGACCGGCTCGATCGTGGCTTACGGCTACGGCATGGAGGTCTTCATGAGCTGGTACTCGGCCAGCCACTGGGAGTTCTTCATGATGTGGAACCGCATGTTCGGCCCGATGTGGTGGGGCTACTGGATGCTGATCCTGACGAACATCGCGATCCCGCTGACGACCCTCTGGTCGCGTAAGCTCCGGGTCAACGTGGGCTTCCTGTTCGTGCTCTCGTTCATCGTGAACATCGGTATGTGGTTCGAGCGTTTCGTCATCGTCGTCACCTCGCTCTACCGCGAGTACCTGCCTTCGAGCTGGGGAACCTACAAGGCGACGAAGTGGGACTACATGCTCTTTATCGGAACATGGGGATTCTTCACGATGCTGTTCCTCTTGTTCGTCCGCTTCCTGCCCATCATTCCAATGTCTGAAATCAGGATGATGCTGCCGCAGACCAAAGTCACTCGTGGCGGCCCGAACGCCGAAACCGTAAGCGAGGAGATGAGCTAATGCCGCGCAAAGAAGGAATCTACGGTCTGATCGCGGAGTTCAACACTCCCAGTGAGTTGGTGTACGCGACCGAACAGGCGCGAGCCGCCGGATACCGCCGGATGGAGTGCTACACGCCCTACCCGGTGGAGGAAGCCGCCGAAGCGCTGGACTTCCACAAGAACCGCGTTCCCCTGCTCTGCCTTCTGGGCGGCCTGATGGGTGTGACCACGTCGTTCCTGATGGAGACATGGGTTTCGGTCTGGGCCTATCCGCTGAACATCGCGGGACGCCCGCTGTTCTCCTGGCCGGCGTTCATCATTCCGGCCTACGAGTGGACGATTTTGTTCGCAGGTCTTTCGGCGGGTTTCGGCATGATCGCGCTGAACGGTCTTCCGCAGCTCTATCACCCGCTGTTCAACGCGCCGAACTTCCGCAACGGCGCCACGACGGACAAGTTCTTCCTCTGCCTGGAGGCGGTTGATCCGCAGTTCTCCCTGGACGGCACGAGGGCGTTTCTCGAGAAGTTTCATGCGGTCTCCGTAGTGGAGGTGGACCATTAATACGCAGAGCACATACGCGAGGCTGAGAATTGCGGCGATGGCAACGCTCGCGCTGGCGGCGACGATCGGATGCCGTCAGGACATGCACGACCAGCCGAAGTTCTTCCCTCAGCGCGGCACCACGCTCTACGCCGATGGCCGCTCCGCTCGTCCACAGGTGGAATACACCGTGGCGCGCAACCAGCTTCATCGGGATTCCTACTTCTATACCGGTCTGGTGGACGGTAAGGAAGGCGATGGACTCCCCTTCCCGGCCAGCGCGCAGGTTCTAAAGCGCGGCCAGGAGCGCTACAACGTCTATTGCACCCCCTGCCACTCCCGCGTAGGCAATGGCGAAGGCATGGTGGTGCAGCGTGGATATGCCAAGGCGGGCGACTTTCATACGGCTCGCCTGGAGTCGGCTCCCTTGGGCCACTTCTTCCACGTCATCACCAACGGCTACGGAGCCATGCCGGACTACGCTTCTCAGGTCACTCCTGCGGACCGCTGGGCGATCGTCGCCTACATCCGGGCGCTTCAGTTGAGCCAGAAGGCAACGCAGGCGGATGTTGCTCCCGGAGCGCATGTTGAACCTCTGGCCAGCATCGCCGAGCGTGAGGGACTTCCGGTTTCTTACGCGAAAGAGGCAACGGTTCCCGCGACGGCAGTCACTGGAACTCCAAACAATCAGCCCTTCGTTCTTTCCACCCCTGGCGGGGAGGGAGCGGCGAAGCCGGCTACGACGCAGCCTGCGGCCAAGCAGCCCGCGACAACCACCGGAGCAGCACAGAAGTAACCTCGGAAGCTTCCGAACGAAGGCTTGAAACGCATGTCACTTGGACACGAACATCACGGAGAAGCGGGGCACCACGACCACCACGGCCCGCGCGTGCTTCCTGCATCGCTCGCGGCGCCTGAGGAGGCCATCAAGGCCTGGCGGACGCGTCTGCTGATCGTTGGCGGAGTTGCCGCCTTGATCTCATTGGTCTTCTTCACGGTCAGCGGTGGACCGGACCACATCCTGCGCGCCTATCTCATGGGCTATATGCTCTCGTTTGGCTTCGCTGGCGGTGGACTGGTGCTTCTGATGCTGCAGTATGTCTCCGGCGGTAAGTGGGGACTCCTGCTGCGCCGTCCTCTGGAGGCCATGTCCCGCACCCTGAAGCTGGTGGCGGTACTGTTTCTTCCGATCCTGTTCTTCATGAAGCGCCTGTATCAATGGGCGGCTTATCCGGACGCCAAGGCAACGGCAGCCGCCTATGCCAAGGGTCTGATGACGCAGGAGCAGATGCTGACGGCGAATGCCAAGCACCTCATGCTCAATCCGACCTCGGCGATCATTCAGGCGGTCATTGTCTTCGGCGTGCTGCTGACGATCATGGCTCTTCTGAACCGCTGGTCGGTGCAGCGCGACGCGGACCCAGAGGCTGGATCGCAGTCGAGTTACGACCGCTGGCGCATCAAGTTCGAAAACCTTTCTGGTATTGGCATCCTGATCTACGTGATCCTGCTGACTGACGCCTCGATCGTCTGGATCAAGTCGCTGGACGTAACTTGGTACTCCTCGATCTACGGTCTTCAGTTCCTCGTCGGACAGGGCTATCAGGTTCTCGCGCTCAGCATCCTTTCAGTGATCCTGCTCTCGCGCTATGAGCCGATCAAGTCGATCTTCCGCACGACCGAGCAGCACGATATGGCGAAGTTCGCCTTCGCCTTCACGATGCTGAACATCTACTTCTGCTTCGCGGAGTTCCTGATCATCTGGTCGGGCAACATCCCGGACGAGATTCCGTGGTACCTGGCCCGCATTCATGGCGGCTGGTGGGTGATCTGCTCTCTGGACTTCATCTGCCACTGGCTGGTTCCCTTCTGTCTGTTGCTGTCGCGCGACATCAAGCGCGACAAGTCGAAGATGATCTGGGTGACCTGCTGGATGATCTTTGCCCGCTCGCTCGATATGTTCTGGCTGATTGAGCCGAACTTCAAGGATGCGGCCGGCAACCTGCACCTGTCGGGGAATTTTGGAATCCTCGCCTACATTACGGTCCCGGTAGCGATCCTCTCGATCTGGGGAGCCTACTACCTTACCGAGCTGATGAAGCGGCCGCTGGTCAATGTCAACGATCCGCACGTCGAAGAGATTCTGGAGCCCGAACATGCCCACTAACGAACACGATCACAATCCGCACAATCCGCATGGCCACACGCCGGATTCGCCGGGCTACGAGACGACCGATGTCAATGTAAACGGCATCATTGTCTTCCTCGCGGGCCTCTCTGGATTCGTGCTCATCTTCTTCGTCTTCTGCTTCCTGATGGGTAAGGTCATCAACGGAGCCCTGCAGAAGGCGGACGGCCCCACGGATAAGTGGCACCAGGCCGAGCAGAGCGGAGTCAAGGGGCTGACCAGCAACCCGGAACTCGAGCAGAAGCAGTTGCAGAAGCTGACGGAGGCGTTCCCGGAGCCGCGTGTCGATCTCGACGACGGCAACCAGCAGACGGCTGATCTGCATGCGCGTGAGGATCTGATGCTGGAGCACTACAGCAGTTCTTCGGACCGCGATGGTATCCGTATTCCGATCGAGCGGGCCATGGAACTGGTTGCTCAGCGGGGACTTCCGGTTCACGCGAATGCGGAGACGACGGAGGTGAAGATGGCCGGCGATGTCGAGCCCCAGATTCAAACTCCTCTGACGAATGGCTTCGCCCGCACCGGCTACGAGCTGGAGCAGATCGAGGCTCGCAAGCAGAAGATGGACTTCAGCAGGGCGGAAGAAGCGGCTCACCACGAGTAGTGGCGGGTTCGGTAATCGAAACCGCCTTAACATAGAGATAGGTACAACAGGAACGGCGAAGGGCTGAGCAATGATGGAGACACTGACAAGACGGAGCGGATGGAGCGTGGCGAAGGCCGTGCTCGGCTGCGCGCTGCTGTGCTCTTCCGCGTTTGCTCAGGTCTCCAGCTACGGGGACAAGCAGACCGGAGAGAATACCGGAGATCAGCTTCCCCAGGTTCTCCAGCGCGTTGGAGTCACGCAGCGACTGAACCAGCAGCTTCCTCTCGATACGCAGTTTGTCGACGACACAGGCAAGCAGGTTCGCCTGGGAGACTACTTCGGCAAGCGCCCCGCAATCCTGACGATGGTGTATTACACCTGCCCGATGCTCTGCTCGGAAGAGCTGGATGGTCTGGCCGGTGCGCTTGAGATGGTCAAGCTGGTTCCGGGCAAAGACTTCGATGTGATCGTCGTTTCGATCGATCCCAGCGATACTCCCGAGATTGCAGCGAAGAAGAAGGCCTACTACGTCAAGCGGTATGGTCATCCGGAGACGGCTGCTGGCTGGCACTTTCTGACCGGGCAGCGTCCTGCGATTGACCAGCTTACCGGTGCGACGGGGTTTGGATATGTTCGAGTTCCGGGGCCGGATGGCAAGCTGACACAGTTCGCGCACGCCAGCTCGATTGAGCTGGTTACGACGGATGGCAAGCTGGCGCAATACTACCTCGGTGTGGAGTACTCGCCGAAGGACATTCTGCTGGGGCTGATTGAGGCCTCGGACAACAAGATTGGTTCCACGGTCGCCAATATTCTGACCTACTGCTATCACTACGATCCGCATAACAACAAGCACTCGCTGATCGTCGCGCGGGTGGTGCAGTTGGGGGGAGTGGTAACCATGGCTGGTTTGGGCGGTTTTATGTTCGTAATGTTCCGCAGGGATATCAAACTCGGACGCGACCACGATTTGACGAAGAAAGAGAATGGATAAAGGGTAACGATGCATATCAGTCCCGTACTGTGGCAATTTCTGGTGAAGTGGCTTGACGCTTCGGCGCTTTTCCCGCAAGAGGCGTCTACGATCGCGCCGTATACCGACGCGCTCTACTTCTTTCTCTTGCTGATCACCATCGTCGGCCTTGTGCTGGTGGGCGCACTCATCTTCGGTTTCGCCATCCGGTACCGCAAGGAGCGGAACCCGGTTGCGACCCAGGTCGAGGGCTCGACGCTGCTTGAGGCCACCTGGACGATCATCCCGCTGGCCCTGTTCCTGATCTGCTTCGTCTGGGGAGCCCTGCTGTACTTCCGCATCTTCAACCCCCCGACCAATGCGATGAACATCTACGTGGTGGGCAAGCAGTGGATGTGGAAGGCGGAGCATCCGGGCGGACAGCACGAGATCAACAACCTGCACGTTCCGACAGGTCGTCCGGTCCAGCTGACGATGATCTCGCAGGACGTCTTCCATAGCTACTCGATTCCCGCCTTCCGCGTGAAGCGTGAGGTGATCCCGGGCCGCTACTCGACCGTGTGGTTCGAGGCGACCAAGCCGGGAACGTACCACATCTTCTGCACTCAGTATTGCGGAACGAAGCACTCGGGCATGATCGGTGAAGTGACGGTGATGAGCCCGGATGACTACAAGGCCTGGACCGAGAGTTCGACCAGCGGCATGTCGCTGGCTCAGAACGGCGAGCGCTTGTTTGCCAGCATGGGCTGCAACGCGTGCCACAGCGGCGGTGCCGCCGCGCGCGGACCGAACCTTGCCGGCGTCTACGGATCGAAGCTGCGGCTGGCGAATGGTTCCGACGTCGTGGTCAACGAAGCTTATCTTCGCGATGCGATCCTGAATCCTTCGCAGCATGTGACGGCGGGCTTTGCCCCCATTATGCCCACCTACCAGGGGCAGATCAGCGAAGAGGGGCTGATCGATCTGGTTGAATATCTGAAGTCCCTCAAGACAAATTACCGTGTTCAGCAGACGCTGACCACGTCGGAGTCTAACCAAGCGGCGCCGATGACGCCAGGGGTGGTGAAGCCATGAGTGCAACCAGTTCAACCATCGTCAATCTTCCGGATCAGCGGACAGCGACGCTCCCGAAGAAGAACTATATCAATGCGGAAGACGGTATTCTCAGCTGGCTGCTGACGGCCGATCACAAGCGTATCGGTATCCTGTACCTGATTACGATTACCTTCTTCTTCCTTATTGGTGGAATCTTTGCGGGCCTGATCCGTCTGGAGCTGTTGACGCCCCAGCCCGATCTGGTGGCTTCGGATACCTACAACAAGCTCTTTACGCTGCATGGCATCGTGATGATCTTCCTGTTCCTGGTGCCTTCGGTTCCGGCGACGCTGGGCAACTTCCTGATCCCGATCATGATCGGAGCCAAGGATCTTGCCTTCCCGAAGATCAACCTGCTGAGCTGGTACCTGGCGGTGATCGGCGGTTCTTTCACGCTGGCGACGATGGTTCTCGGCGGTGTGGATACGGGGTGGACCTTTACGACCCCGCTCTCGACGCACTATTTGAACACGCACGTCGTGACAGCCGGCCTCGGTGTCTTCATCCTCGGCTTCTCGTCGATCTTTACCGGACTGAACATCATCGTGACGGTTCACCGTCTGCGCGCTCCGGGCATGACCTGGTTCCGTATGCCGCTGTTCGTGTGGGCGCACTATGCGGCCTCGATCATGATGGTTCTGGGAACCCCGGTTCTGGCCATCGCGATCACGCTGGTCGCTCTTGAGCGCACGCTCCACATCGGCGTCTTCGACCCGGCGCTGGGCGGCGATCCTCTGCTCTTCCAGCATCTGTTCTGGTTCTACTCGCACCCGGCTGTATACATCATGATTCTTCCTGGATTTGGTGTCATTTCCGAGGTGATCTCGACCTTCAGCCGCAAGCGCGTCTTCGGATATACGGCCGTCGCGTTCTCGTCGGTGGCGATCGCAGTCTTCGGCTTCCTCGTCTGGGAGCACCACATGTTCATCATGGGTGTCTCGAACTACTCGGCGCTGGTCTTCTCGCTGCTGACGATGCTGGTCGCGGTTCCCTCCGCCATCAAGATCTTCAACTGGTCCTTCACGCTGCAGAAGGGATCGATCACCTTCGAGACTCCGATGATGTATGCCCTGGCGTTCATCGGTCTGTTCACGATCGGCGGCCTGACGGGCATCTTCCTTGGCTCGCTGGGGATGGACGTTCACCTGACCGAGACGTACTTCATCGTGGCGCACTTCCACTACGTGATGGTGGGCGGTATGTTGATGGCCTACCTCGCCGGTCTGCATTTCTGGTGGCCGAAGATGACGGGCCGCATGTACCCCGAGGCAGTTTCGAAGCTTTCGGCGGTGGTGAGCTTTATCGGCTTCAACCTTACCTTCATGCCGCAGTTCATCCTTGGCTACCTTGGCATGCCGCGCCGCTATCATGCGTATCCTGCGGAGTTCCAGGTGCTCAACGTTCTTTCGACGGCGGGCGCAACGGTGCTTGGCGTGGGCTTCCTGATGCCGGCCATCTACCTGGTCTGGTCGCTGAAGTATGGAAAGATTGCCGGTAACAATCCCTGGCAGGCAACTGGCCTGGAGTGGCAGATCCAGTCGCCGCCGCTGACTGAGAACTTCGTCGAGTCTCCTGTGATCGACTACGAAGCTTACGACTATGAGTGGCTTGCCCACAAGACGGAACAAGAGGTGACGACCGTTGGATAACACGATCGTAGCAACACACGATACGCACGCAGAGGAGCACCATCACTCTCTGCCGCAGCTCCGGCATCACTTCGAGACGGAGCAGCAGCAGCGCGAGGCCGGAACCTTCGGGATGTGGCTCTTCCTGCTCACCGAAATCATGTTCTTCGGCGGGCTGTTCTTCGCCTATCTGCTTTACCGAAACTGGTACAACCCGGCCTTCGTGGCGGCGTCGAACCAGCTCAGCATTCCGATGGGAACGGTCAACACGGCGATCCTGATCTCCTCGGGCTTCTTCATGGCTCTTGGCGTGTGGGCGGCCGAGGTTCGCAAGCAGGGCCTGCTGGTTCTCTTTCTTCTGCTGACGACCCTCTTCGGATGCCTCTTCCTTGGAGTGAAGTACTTTGAGTACAAGGAGAAGTGGGAGAAGCACCATATTCCTGGCGCCAACTTCGACATCTCGGAGTTCGTCAATCCTCCGCTGAACCCGACGACGCACAAGCCAATTGAAGAGCCGCTCTCGCCCGATATGGCGAAAAAGACCCAGGTCTTCTTCTCGCTGTACTTCGTGATGACCGGAATGCACGCTCTGCACATGATTATCGGAATCGTGCTGCTGGGATGGCTGACATGGAGGGCCAACCGAGGGGAGTTCACCGAGGGGTACGTGGCGCCGATTGAGAACTTCGGCCTGTACTGGCACTTCGTCGATATTGTGTGGATCTTCCTGTTTCCGCTGCTTTATCTCATCAACCGTCACCCCGGCACGTAGCCGTATCGCAAGGAGAAGATTATGTCGTCTCAATATCACGACCCGGCCAACGTGAACAATCCGGAGCACGCGGAGCATCATATTGTCGGGCCTGGAACCTACATCGCGATCTATGTCACGCTGCTGGTTTTTACCGGCATCACGGTTGGGGCAGCCTTCATTGATCTGGGCGTTCTGAATCCGATCATTGCAGTGGGAATCGCCTGCATCAAGGCGACGATCGTGATCCTGTTCTTCATGCACGTCATCTATCAGTCCAAGCTGATCAAGATGACGGTCGGAGCGGGATTCTTCACCTTCCTGATTCTGCTGACGATGACCCTGACCGATTACATCAGCCGCGCCTGGGGCCGCTGGTAAAACTCAGTCACAAACTGCTTCAAACGATAAAGTGCGGCCCGAATGGGCCGCCTTTCTTTTTTGCAGGCTAAGAGCACGCGGAGTCTGCATGATGGCTATTGGGACGCGGCGTTGGCGTTGTGTTCTTCGCTGGGGGTTTTGGTCTTCCGGTTGTTGCGGAGATACTGTCGCGGGGAAGTTCCCATCACTCGCTTGAAGGCTGTGCTGAAGGCGCTTTCGGATTCGTAGCCGAGTGAGAGCGCAATGGCGGAGAGAGGGTCGCTCGAAGAGGTCATCCTTTCTCCCGCGAGCAGCATGCGCCAGCGTGTGAGGTACTCCATTGGGGATGTTCCGACCATCTTTTTGAACTTCATGGCGAAGATCGAGCGGGACATTCCGGCTTGCTCTCCCAACTGATGCAAGGTCCAGCGCTGGCCGGGAGAGGCGTGCATGGCGGTGATTGCCGCGCTGATCTGTTTGTCTGCCAGGGCGAAGAGCCATCCGGTTCGGTCGCCTGATCCCTCCGCGAGGTGTCGCCTCAGGGCCTGAAGCAGGAGCATGTGGGCGAGGTGTTCGGCGACGAGAGAGGCTCCGGGCTGCTGCTCGAACAACTCCTGTCGCATTCGTTGGAGAGACCAGCGCATGGCGTCTTTGTCGGCCTCTTTCTGCAGGTGGAGGATGGGGGGCAACATTCCCAGCAGGATGCTGGAATGATGGCCGCTGAAGGTGAAGTGGCCTCCCATGATGCAGCATCCTCCACCGCCGTTGATGCGAGCGATGACGCCTTCTTTTTTCGCCGCCTTCAGCATGGGGAGGGGATCGATCGGCGGAAGCGCCAGATCGCTGGCCAGTCGAAATGGTCTTCCGTGGGGCAGCAGAAAGCAGTCGCCGGTCTGCAGAAGCACGGCTTCGGGGATGCCTTCCACGGCGAGCCAGCATTGCCCGGAGATCACGGCGTAGCACTTGATGCCGTCGTGCTGACCGAAGCGGGCAGACCATTCGCCGCCGATGTCGAAGCCTCCGGAGAGATAGCTTTGCGGTTTCAGCAGCGAGAGAACGTCAGAGAGAGGGTCCATTGGGTATCCGGACGATTGCGAAGATAATACGGACTTCTAAGTATAGATCGTATCGCGTATGTCTTCTATTTTTGATCTTAATGTGACTGCATCGGCGGTCATGCAAAGTAGCTGGGGAGAGATTTCATGCGGGTTTTTGTTACAGGAGCAACGGGTTTTGTCGGTTCTGCGGTCGTTCGTGAGCTTATAGGAGCGGGGCATCGGGTGCTTGGGCTGGCTCGTTCGGAGGCGGGAGCCAGTGCGCTTGCCGCCGCGGGGGCCGAGGCGCATCGCGGCGATCTGAGCGATCTTGAAGGATTGCGGAGCGGGGCGGCTGGGTGCGATGCCGTGATCCATACAGGCTTCAACCATGATTTTTCGAAGTTTGCGGAGAACTGCGAGATGGACCGGCTTGCCATCGAGGCCCTGGGGGCGGAGCTTGAGGGGAGCGAGCGGCCTTTGCTGGTGACCTCGGGGGTTGCGGTTCTGGCCAGGGACGGGATCGCGAGGGAGAACGACGAGGCTGTTCCGGTCACGGACGCTTATCCTCGTGCGTCGGAGGCGACGGCGATGGCCCTGGCGGCTCGCGGGGTGCGGGCTTCGGTGGTGCGGCTTCCGCCAACGGTTCATGGCGAGGGAGATCATGGTTTTGTTCCGCTGCTGATTGGCCTTGCTCGCGAGAAGGGAGCGGCGGCGTATATCGGCGAGGGGCTCAATCGCTGGCCCGCGGTACACCGGCTGGATGCGGCGGCGGTCTATCGGCTGGCGCTGGAGAAGAACCTGATTGGCGGGCGGTTCCATGCGATTGCGGAGGAGGGGGTTCCCTTCCGCGAGATTGCTTCGGTGATCGGGAACCGGCTGGGCGTTCCGGTTGTCGGTAAGACTCCCGAGGAGGCAAAGGAGCACTTCGGATGGTTTGCGAGGTTTGCCGGGATGGGGGTTCAGGCTTCCAGTGAGCAGACGAGGTCGGTGCTGGGGTGGCAGCCGAAGCAGGCTGAGTTGCTCGCCGATATGGAGGAGTATTACTTCAGGGCGTGAGCGCTTTTTGGGGGAACAGGGGTGGGCATTCCATCCTTCGCGGTGAGGCTGCGAAGGATGGAATGCCGAGGTGGGTGTGGCTGTTTAGAGGAGAAGCAGATTCCTCCGCTCTGCTGCGGAATGACAAGTTTTAAAGGTGGTGGATGGGGAGATATTTGTGACGGTACGGGCGAAATTCAGATCATCCCGAGCGATTTCAGCCATGTCTCTACCAAGTCGGGCCACCTTGTCACAGGAAGGTTGGTGCGGCGCAATCCGAAGGCGTGGCCTCCGTGTGGGAACAGGTGCATCTCTACGGGAACTCCGATTTTCTTGAGGCCCATGTAGTAGCTGAGAGAATCCTCGACGCGGTCCACGTTGTCGTCCTCGTTTTGCAGCAGAAACGTGGGAGGAGTTTGCGGCGTGATGTGCGAGCGGATATCGGGGTTCAACTCGATGCTGTTTGCGGCCCTGGAGAGATGACCTGGATAGATCGCAACGGCAAAGTCGGGACGGCAGCTTACTTTGTCTGCGGCATCGATGGTTGGGTACAGGCGCTTGTCGTAGTGGACGCTGATGGCGGTTACCAGATGGCCTCCTGCCGAAAATCCCAGCACACCGATCTTGTGGGGATCGATGTGCCATTCGGAGGCGTGAAGTCGAACGAGCCCCATCGCTCTCTGGGCGTCTTCGAGGGCCTCTGGAGATTCGGGGTAGGCGCCGGACTTCGGCAGCTTCGCCTCGCCGGGGACGCGGTACTTCAACAGGACGCAGGTGATCCCCTTCGCGGTCAGCCAATCGCAGACCTCCGTGCCTTCGAGGTCGATAGCGAGAATCTGGTATCCGCCGCCGGGGAAGACGAGCACAGCGGCTCCGGTATTCTTGCCGGTCGGGCGATAGACCGTAATCGTCGGTTTGGAGACGTTATTGATGTAGACCCACGACTTGCCTGCGACCAGGTCCTTATCGTCCACCTTCAGGGTCTCGGGGCCTGTAACGGGGCGGGCGTCCGGAACTTTGTCCGGCCATATCGGGATTTGGGTGTGTCCGGGTGAGGGCTGCCAGGTGGGTGTTTGTCCACTGAGTGGACGGAGGGCGATGGTGAGGAAAAGAAGAATCAGTAAGGTTTTCATGGAAAGCTCTCCCGCTTCAGTGAGAGCGAGTGTAGGGCTTCCGATTGCCGGGGTTTTCCTTTTCGCGCGGCGGGAACTGACTTAATTAACCGAGACGAATCACCGTGGCGAATCTCCTTCGCGTGCGGCGATTCGTCTTCTCCTATCTGCTATGAGAGAGGGTGATTGGTCAGAATCTCTTTGCCGCCGTTTTGCAGGATGAGGTAGGTGGGGACGCGAAACTTCGGCAGCGGCTGGGTGACGTCCTGCCATAGGAAGACGCGCTGTTTTCCTTCCCACTTTTTGTTGAGCGAGTCCGCGTCTTCGAAGATGTGCGGGGCGTCGGGGAAGAAGCTTCCGTACCAGAGGTTCGAGCTGCGCCCTTCGAAGATGTGCAGGTCGTTTCGCTTCAGGTAGAAGCCGAGCGTGCTTCCGGCCTCGTACTCCCCGTGCAGCACGATGATGTCGTCGGGTTTGAGCACGGGGGCGATGGCGTCGGCGAGCTGCTTCGAGCTCAGCACGGGAGCGAAGGTTTGCAGGCCGAGGTGCGCGGCCAGTAGAAACCCGAAGGCTCCTGCGGCGAGCCACAGGTTTGCGGCGTGCGGGCGGTAGCGGCGGCGCAGAAGGCACGACGCCAGGGTTCCGAGGAAGAGCGAGGCCGCGGTGATGGCGAGCGGAACCCGGAAGGCTCCCATCGCCTTGGCGTTCAGGTCGAGGAAGTGGCCGAAGGAGAGGGCATACTCCCCGGGGTTCTGCTGGAGCAGCATGGCAAGGTCGGTTCCGGGTTCGGCGGGTTGCGTGTGCGCGATGAAGAAGATCGCGGCCAGCGCGATGACGGTGCCGAAGGCAAGCAGGATGACGGCGATGCGCTGTCCTGCGGTGACGAGACGGTTGGGAACCGTGAAGGCTTCCGCCTCCTCCGCTTCGCGGCAGAGCCAGTAGGCGATCAGAAGGATGAGCGCCGGAAGCGCGGGGAGGACGTAGTACTCCTGCCGGGTGGAGAAGGAGAAGAAGAGCAGGGGCAGGGCGGCCCAGAGTCCCAGCAGAAGCAGCGTGGATTGCTGCGCGGTGAGCGTGGCACGGCGAAGAATCCCCTTCCACGGAACGGCGGTGACGGCATGGAAGAGGAAGGCGCTCCAGGGCATCAGCCAGATAAGGACGAGTCCCCAGAAGAGGAAGAGGGGGACAGTGTCGTAGTCGCGTGGGACGCGGAGGTTGAGGTAGCGCAGAAGCTGTTCGTTGACGAAGTAGAACCATGTCCAGCCGTGGACGTTGCCGTCGGTCGGCTGCGGAACAACCCAGTGGCCATTGGTGTAAGTGATGCTTCCGGGATTGCCCTGCGATGGATTGGCGATGCCGATGAGGACATGCCACGGCACAGCGACGACGAGGAAGACCAGTGTGCTTTCGAAGAGATGAAACTGGCGGATGCGCGAGAGTGCTCCTCGCAGACCGCGGGTGAGGACGAGGTGCAGAAGGACAATTCCGATGGGAAAGACGATGCCGATCAGCCCTTTGGTGAGGACGTTGAAGGCGCAGCAGACGGCGAATCCGTAGCAGGGCAGGCTGCGGGGTGTGGTCTGTTGTTCGGTGAGCCAGTAGCAAAAGACCGACAGGGTGAGCCAGAGGCAGACCATCGCGTCGGGAATGGTGATGCGGGTGAAGATGAAGATTCCGAAGCTGGAGAGAAGGATCAGCCCGGCGTAGTGGCCCGCTCGTATGCTGAGGTCGTCTGATGTGTTCTGGGCGCTGCGGAAGGCGCGTCGGGCGAAGGCCTCGACCGCGAAGGCGAGTGCGAGAACCGTGAGGGCGAGGGGAAGACGTGCGGCGGCGGTGCCGACTCCGAAGAGCTTGAAGCTGGCGGCCATCGACCAGTAGAGCACCGGGGCTTTTTCGAGGTAGCGGATGCCGTTGGCGTAGAGAGTGGTCCAGTCGTGGCGGACGAGCATCTCGCGGGAGACCTCGGCGTGGACCGAGTCGGCGTCGTCGAGCAGGGGAGGAGCGAGCAGCGTGAAGCTCGCATAGAAGAAGAACCACAGCGCGAGGAGAATGAGGCGGTTGCGCGTTGTAAATCGTTGCAGGGAGGTGGGCACAAATTCAGTTTATGTGGTCAGCACGAAGATTTTGATAGCGGAAAGTTTGAAAAGCTGGTTCCCGCGATACGAGGGCAGGTGATAATCGACCGGGAATGGCGGTCTTCCGAGGCGTGTTGATAGACTCAGGCAGACGCCCATGCAGGATCTTGTCTCATTGACAGCACAGATGCAGGCCCCTCCGGCGGAGCTGATCTTCGGCGACTGGTATCCGGCGCTGCGCGTGGCCGAGCTGCAGGTGGGTAAGATGACGCAGGCGCTGTTGCTCGGGGTTCCGCTGATCCTGGGGCGCAAGCGCGATGGCCACCTCTTTGCCATGCGCGACCTCTGTCCGCATCGCGGGATTCCTCTCTCCGCAGGATGGTTCGACGGCGAGCATGTGCAGTGCAAGTATCACGGCTGGAAGTTCGAGCCTTGCTCGGGACAGTGCTCGGAGATTCCTTCGCTCACGCGGCACGAGACGCTGGAGCCGGGAAAGATTTATGCCGGGGCGTATCCCTGCGAGGAGCGCGACGGATATGCGTGGGTCTACATGCCCGAGGCGGGGATGGGCAGGGCGGTGATTGGAGCCTCCGCGGGCGTGAGCAGTGAGATCCCCCCGGTGCCGGAGCTTCCGAAGTTTTCAGACAAATATCGCAGCGCGCATCTTGTGGCCGACCTTCCGTGCAACGTCGATCACGGCATCATCGGGCTGATGGACCCGGCGCATGGGCCGTTCGTGCATCAGGCGTGGTGGTGGCGCAGCCAGGCGAGCATCCACGAGAAGGAAAAGCACTTCGAGCCGATTGAGGACCGCGAGAACGGCGGAAGGAACGCGGGGTTTCGCATGGCCTCGCATGCTCCCAGTGCTAACTCTGCTCCTTATAAGCTGCTGGGAGTTTATGGCGAGCCGATCACGACGACCATCGATTTCGTTCTGCCGAACCGTCGCTACGAGACGATTCGCGCAGGGGCGAAGTGGTTTTCGAGCCTGACGACGGTGACTCCGGTGACGCCTTCGACCTGCCGCATCGACGTGATCGCGGCGTGGAATGTGTTTTACCACGTGCCGCTGGTGACCACGATTGCGAAGTTCTTTGGGGCGCGGTTCGTCCGGCAGGATCAGGAGACGATGATCGAGCAGGCGCAGGGATTGAAGTTTCACCCCGGCCTGATGCTGATCGACGACGCGGACAAGCCCGCGAAGTGGTACTTCGCTTTGAAGCAGGCAAGGCTGAAGGGGACCGGCGAGCATCCTCTGGATGGGCCGGTCACCCTGCACTGGAGGAGCTGAGGGGCTGCTTCAATCGGCGCAGCCATAGGATGAGAGCGGTGGCTCCGACGGTGAGCGCGAGGCCCGCGCCGAATTCAGTAGTGATGAGGGTGGTCTTGTTGCGGTCGGTCGCTGGATCGAAGACGACCTGAAGGAAGGCGTTGTGGCTGGCGTGCATCAGGACGCAGGGCCAGAGGCTTTCGGTCTTCAGACGCAGCCAGCCGATCACGAAGGACAGGGCGATCACCATGAGCGTGAAGCAGAGCATGCGTGCGAAGGCGTTGGGAGCGGTGAAGAATCCGAATGCGGCCAACATGGGGTAGTGCCAGAGAGCCCAGAGGCTTCCGGTGATAAGTGCAGCAAGGGAGAATCCGAAGCGTCGGGTGAGCTGAGGCAGGAGGAATCCGCGCCATCCGATCTCTTCGCCCAGGGTGTTGGGCAGGCGCATCAGTACCCCGAAGGTGAGGATGACCGGAAGGTAAAGGCCGAGCGTAGCGGCGTGCGGAAAGGCGGGAAAGCCTGCGGCCTTCGCTCCGTTGCTGAAGAATGTGGAGGACTGGAGTGAACCCGGGATGAGGAGCCACGTCGCCAGATAGACGGGAACGATGTAGGCGAGTGGGAGCAGATAGCCGAGGGGCATGCGGCGTGTCTCGGGCCAGTTCCAGCCGAAGCTCTCCGAGGGAAGGTTATAGAGGACACGAGTCGCGAGAGCCGCAAGACCGGGCGTCCACATGAAGACCGTGATGTAGAGGTTCGCCAGCGAGGGGTGCGCGGCGAAGGCTGTGAAGAAGGGAATGTCCGCGAGGCCGCTGAAGAGGACGAGAAACAGAAGGAAGGCGGGTATGGGCGGGAGAAGCTTCTGCATCGCCGGGGTCCTTTGCGGGGAGCGATTTGAGGCCTTGTGGATTGTCTCGTTGGACGCATTCGGATAGAAGACGTACCGGAAGGATAAGTTCTAAAAGTGAATGGGGAATTCCATCATCCTGCGAACCCGCATCTGGCGATACAACCGCCAGATATGGGGCACCCGGCACCTGGCGTTCTGCAAAAATGCTGAGATTCTTCGTTTCGCTGCGCTTTACTCAGAAATGACGGTTGTGGTGAGTGTGGACAGGATTCGTCCCACCCTTCGCGGTGAGGCTGCGAAGGATGGGGCATCCGGTCTTTTGTGGCGGTACGGAAGAGAAGCAGATTCCTCCGCTCCGCTGCGGAATGACGAGCTCCGAAGTAGCTATTTAGCGGCTACTCGGTAGCCGCGAGCATTGCGGCCAGCAGCGCGGTGCGCGGGACGATGTGCTCTACGAGGATGTGCTCGTGGGCAGCGTGGGCTCCGGCTCCGATGGCTCCCATGCCGTCGAGCGTCGGGACGCCGAGCGCGGCGGTGAAGTTGCCGTCGGAGCCTCCTCCGGTGGAGGCCTCGTCGAGAGCGAAACCTAGTCCGGCCGCGAGCTTCTTCGCCTGCTTGAAGAGGGCGATGGTTCCGGACTTGCGCTCCATCGGGGGGCGGTTGATGCCTCCGGTGAGGGTGAGTTTGCAGGCGGGGTCGAAGGGCTTGAGCGAGCGGAAGAGGCGGGAGACGCGGGCCTCGTCGCTGGCGCGGGCGATGCGGACGTCGATTTCGGCGTGGGCCGCGGCGGCGATGACGTTGGAGCGGGTGCCTCCGGAGACGACGCCGCAGTTGACCGTCAGGCCGCGGGAGAGATCGGTGAAGCCGGAGATGCGCTCGATCTGGCGAGCCAGCTCGAGGACGGCCGAGTGGCCGCGCTCGAAGTCGACGCCCGAGTGCGCGCCGACGCCGGTGACGTGGAGGTCGTAATGGCCGACTCCCTTCCGGGCGGTCTTCAGGGCGAGACCCTGCGCGGGTTCGAGTACGAAGACGGCGGAGGATTCCTGGGCCAGCCGCTCTGTGATGGGGCGCGAGATGGGGCTGCCGATCTCCTCCTCGCTGACGAGCAGAAGGGTGACGGGGCGCAGCAGGTCGAGGTCGCGCAGGATCGAGACGGCGGCCAGCGCCATGACCACCCCAGCCTTCATGTCGAGCACGCCGGGGCCGGAGAGGATGCCATCGCGGTTGGTCCAGGGCATGGATTTAAGGGTGCCGTGGGGCCAGACGGTATCGAGGTGGCCGAGCAGAAGGATGGGCTTGCGGCGGGAGCGAGAGGCTCCAAACCGAAGCTCGTAGACATCGCCAAATTTTTTTTGACGATGGCGCTTTACGCGCCCTCCCAGGGACTCGGCCCAGCCCGCGACCAACTGCTGCGCGGAGTTAACTGCGGCAGGATCTTCACTTGGACTTTCGACTCGGACGAGTTGTTCGAGGCTCTGGAGGAACCACGGGAGTACCGTCTGGGTGCGGAGAAGGATATCTTGGGGGATCGGCTGGGGTGTCATGGTCATCTTGTTGATGGTGAATGATTTACTGCGACGGTCTAGGCCTTGTGTTGGAGGGAAGACAATACGAAAGTGTGTCTTTTTTACAACACTCCTGAGAGGGGACAGCGCGTTTACCCTTATTAACGGATTGTAATGGAGACGCTGTTTCGTGGCATCTGAGCCTCATTTTGAGCAGACGATTCGCTCGGCGATTGAGTTCTGTGGAGTAGGACTTCACAGCGGCGCACCCGTTTCGATGCGGCTGGTCCCCGCCCCGGCGGGCTCGGGAATCGTCTTCCGCAGGACCGATCTGGACAACTTTGAGATCGCGGCCACGGGACGGAACGTTGCCAAGGTGAGCTACGCGACCAGCCTGATGCGAGGCAGCGTGCTGATCTCGACGACCGAGCACCTGCTCTCCGCCCTTATCGGCTATGGCGTCGATAACGTAATCGTGGAGATCAACAATCTCGAAGTTCCCATTCTGGACGGAAGCTCGCTTCCTTATATTCAGGCGTTCGAGAAGATCGGGCTGAAGCAGCAGCGCCGCAAGCGCGAGTACATGCGGGTGCTGAAGCCGGTGGAGGTTCGCGAGGGGAGCAAGTTTATCGGGGTCTATCCGGGCAGGGGGTATGCGATCGATTACACGATCGACTTCCCGGAGCCGATTGGCTACGAGACGCTGCGGGCGGACCTGGCGACGGGAGATTATGCGAAGCTGATCGCTCCAGCCCGGACCTTCGGTTTTAAAGAGGACGAGGCGATGCTGCGGAACATGGGACTGATCCGCGGAGTCTCGGACGAGAGCGCGATTATTCTTTCGCGCACGGGTGTCGAAAATGGGCCGCTGCGGTTTCCTGACGAGTTTGTGCGGCACAAGGTGCTGGATTTGATCGGCGATCTGGCGCTGGCTGGACGAAGGATCGAGGGCCGAGTGGTAGCCGAGCGTGCTGGCCATGCGATGCACACGGCGCTGGTGCAGCGGCTGCTGCGCGACCGTTCATCGTGGGAGATGGTCTGCGGATACGACGAGGTCGCCGAGTCTGAGAGCGAGGCAATTTCACATCTGAGGCCGGTTACGGTCTAGGTGAGTCTTCTTGATTTCAATAAGTTAGCGGCGGTTGCGCTAGGGTCGAACCTCTCTTCGGGGTTCGGCGACCGCGAGGCGAACCTGCGTGAAGCGGTGCGGCGGCTGGCGGCTCTGGGTGAGGTGAAGGCCGTGTCGCGGTTCTACGATACGGAGCCGGTGGGGTATCTGGACCAGCCGAAATTTTTGAATGGAGCGGCGGTGATCGAGACGGCGCTGGAGCCGTTGGATCTGCTGCGGGGGCTGCTCGGGATTGAGCACGAGATGGGGCGCGAAAGGCTGATCGACAAGGGGCCGAGGGTGATCGATCTCGACCTGCTGCTTTATGGGAACCGTGTGATGAGCACAGAAGAGCTGACGCTTCCTCACCCGGAGATGCAGGCGCGGAGGTTTGTGCTGGAGCCATTGGGGGAGATCGCGGGGGACTGGGTGCATCCGGTGCTGGGAGAGACGGTGGGGGAGTTGTTGCGGCGGTTGTGAGGGCATGGCGTACCGGCACAGACGTTTGGGTGCGCCATCCTTTGCGGTTTATCGCAAAGGGTGGGATGAGGATTTTAGTGCTGGTTTTTCAGACGAAGATTGTGTCCGTACGAAAGGAATTCATCCCACCCTTTCCGACGATGGAACTGTCGAAAAGGATGGGGCACCCGGACATCCTGCAAAGACTAGGACATTCGGACGATGTTTCGGGAACGAGGTGCGATTACATTAGCTTGGTAAAGCTCTCCGGGGTGCCCACGACGGCGCCTCTTTTTTTGTGCTCCTGTTGATGGAAAGAGTCTTTAACGCTTACGTAATCTGCGTATAAGATGCTTCCATCTTGATGACCAATAAAGTTTTGAGCGGCGTTCTTTTCTGCGTGGGTGCTGTTGCGATGGCAAAGGCACAGGATGTTTCGGCGAACCCTTACCTCCAGGTGATAGAGAAGGCGTGGAAGCACGCCCAGGAGCATGGAGCGGTGCGGCCCGTGCTGTCGCCGGTCGATGCGACGATGCTGAACGGTGAAGTTCCCCTGAAGGAGTTGCAGGCTCGGGGCTTCCAGGTGGTTCCGTGGACGACGAACGAGCCGGAGAAGATGCGGACCCAGATCCGCATGGGAATCGACGGTCTGATTACCGATCGTCCTGACCTGCTGCAGCAGGTGCTGAAGGAAGAGCGGGCGAATCCGCAGCCGGGAGAGAGGCTGAAGGGGTTTGATGTTTCGGCGCACCGCGGCGGTCGCGGGCTTCGTCCGGAGAACACGCTGCCCTCGTTCGAGAGCGGGCTCGACCAGCTGACGACGACGCTGGAGACGGATACGGGCGTGACGACGGACGGCGTTTCGCTGATGTGGCACGATCAGTTTCTGAACCCCGAGAGCTGCCGCAAGGCGGACGGCTCGGCGTATACGGCGGAGAACCGCGTCTTTATTAAGGACATCTCGATGCCGGAGGCGCAGAAGACCTTTATCTGCGACAAGGTCCACTTTGGCGCGGACCAGAAGAACGATCTGGCTCTGTCGCCGGTGGCCGTGGCGTTTGCGAAGAAGGAAGGGATGATCAGCCCGTATGCTCCGACGTACGTGGCGCAGCTCTTCCGGTTTGTGGATTTTTATGTGGATTACTACCGCAAGGGTGCGGGCAAGAGCGATCCTCATGCGAAGGAGCGGGCGGAGAATGCGGCCCGTGCTCGCTTCAACATCGAGACGAAGATTATGCCCGAGGGTCTTGCGACCGATGAGGCGCACCGCAATCACACGGTGGCGCCGCAGGCGTTTGTCGATGCCCTGTGCGGAGCCATCGTGAAGAACAAGATGGAGTCGCGGGTCGAGGTGCAGAGCTTCGACTTCAGGACGCTGTTGCTGGTGGCCGAGCAGTTTCCGAAGATTCCCACCTACTATCTGACCGGAGGCTCGAAGCTGCTTACGAGCCCGCTGGTTCCGGAGCAGTTGCGAGCGAAGTAGCTCTTCGGCAACTCTCGTTTCCTCCGAGTCGCATCCCGCCCATCACGCGGGATGCGGTTTGTGTTTTGGAGAGGATCTCCGGAGATGCTGTAAGGCGATCTGAGATTCTTACGTTTCGATAAAAGAATCTCCACCGGGTGTTGATTTATTTAGCACACTGCCAGTTCTGAAACGCTCTATTCATGAAACGGTAATCGGGGGTTTACAAGGCCTCGTTAGCGTTACCCCCATGCGTAAAATTTTTTATCTACTGACAGCGGCAATCGTGTGTCTTGTTCTGCTCCCGGGGAAAGCTGTGGCGCAGTATGAGAACGGCAGCATCGTAGGAACGGTTCACGATGGTTCGGGCGCGGTGGTTCCCGAGGCAACCGTGAAGGTGACCAATGTGGCGACCGGTGTGGTGAGCACGCGCCAGACGAACGCAAGCGGTGACTACGAAGTTCCGGCGCTGCGCGTGGGACAGTACAACGTCGAGGCCACCAAGGATGGCTTCTCCATCAGCCGCGCAACAGATATTACGCTCTCGATCGGAGCCCGCCAACGTATCGACCTGACGCTGAACGTCAGCGGTACCAGCGAGACCGTCGAGGTGACGGGCGTTTCGCTGGGCGTGGAGACCGAGACCAGCCAGCGTGGACAGATCGTGACCCAGTACCAGACGGCGGCGCTTCCCCTGGTCAGCCGCAACTACTCGGACCTGATCGGACTAACGGCGGGTGTGCGTCAGGCGGCGGGTGCTTACACCAGCACCTCGAACACCGGCCTGGTGCGCGAGGGTTCGTTCAACGTCAACGGCCAGCGCTCGATCTTCAACAACTTCCTGCTCGACGGTATGGACAATAACGCCTATGGCGAGTCCAACCAGGGATTTTCGAACCAGATCATCCAGCCCGCTCCGGACTCGATTGCGCAGTTTCAGGTTGTGACCAACAACGAGTCCGCCGAGTATGGCCGCGCCTCGGGTGCGGTGGTCAACGTGGCCTTCGCGCAGGGCGGCAACAAGTTTCACGGTCGCGTGTACGAGTTCCTCCGCAATACGGACCTGAACGCCACCGGCTTCTTCCGTCCGCCGGGAGGCCAGAAGCCCTCGTACAACCGCAACCAGTTCGGCGGCAACTTCAACGGACCTATTATTAAGGACCACCTGTTCTTCTTCCTCGATTACGAGGGCTTCCGCCAGGTGCGTAAGCAGGTTTCGTCGGCCACGGTTCCTACGGTGAACCAGGCGAACGGCATCTTCTCGAAGGATGTCTACGACCCTTATAACGGTACGAAGTACGCTGCAGGCACCTCGGTCCTGAATGCCCCGGATATCTCTCCGGCGGCGCGCACGATTGCGGGCCTCGTTGCAAAGCTGGGACAAACCTCGGCGACGAACAGCAACTTCACTACCTTCCAGCGCTCGAACAACTACACAGACAAGGGCGACCTTCGTCTGGACTACACTATCGATTCGAAGAACTCGGTCTTCGTGCGCGCTTCGCACCTGAAGACGAACGCGACCGACTTCCCGATCTTCGACCTGCCGCTGGACGGCGGCTCGAACGGTAAGCAGCGCATCTTCGATCAGCAGATTGCCGGTGGTTATACCCGCGTGATCGGAGCCAACCAGCTTCTCGATGCGCGTATCGGCTTCTCGCGTACCCGCGCGGGTAAGTACTCGGTTTCGATCGGAACCGATCCGGGCTTCTCCTTCCCGGGCCTGCCCACGGATCCGTCGGTGGCCGGAGGCATCCCGTCGATCAGCATCTCCGGCTTTACCGGACTGGGTCGCCAGGGAACCAACCCGCAGTTCCAGAACCCCTCTCTGCTGAACCCCAAGGTGAACTACACCTGGGTCGTCAAGAACCACTCGCTGAAGGCGGGCTATGAGTACCAGCGCATCTGGATGGACGTGCAGGATACCAACCCGCTCTACGGTGGATTCAGCTTTGCCGGTGGTTACAGCCGCCCTTATACCCTGGATACCACGACCTCGAAGTACTCGACCGCGGAGACCGCGACGAGCGACAACAACTTCGCCGACTTCCTGTGGGGGGCGTCGAATCAGTACAACCTCTCCAGCTACTTTGTGGCTCAGCTGCGTAACTTCTCTCAGTTCGCCTACGTGCAGGATGACTGGAAGGTGACTCCGAAGCTGACTCTTAACCTGGGCCTGCGCTATGAGTACACGAGTCCTTACTGGGAGGCGCAGAACCGCCAGTCGAATCTCGACCTGACGAAGATCGCCTCGGACCCCAAGGGAGCGATGGTTCCTGTCAGCTCTACCGGCAACAAGTATGGCTACGATCCGGACCGCAACGACTTTGCTCCCCGCTTCGGTTTTGCGTATGCGGCGGATGAGAAGACGGTCATTCGTGGCGGTTACGGTATCAGCTTCTCGCACTATGACCGCGCGGGCTCGGGCAACATCCTTGCGATCAATCCTCCTGAGGCGCTGTTCGTGACGGTAACCCAGACGGCTCCGAACGCAGGTGGCAATGCCTCCCAGTTCGTGAAGATGGATCAGGGCTTCCCGGCTTCGACCCTGCAGTTCGATCCGATCACGGCCAACGTGACTTATATCGACAGCAACAGCTACCGCGACAGCTACGTGCACAACTACTACCTCGAAGTGCAGCGCAGCGTGGCGAAGAACATCCTGTTCGACGTGGCCTATGTGGGCAACCACGGATTGAAGCTGCTGCAGCTTGCCAACCTCAACCAGAAGGACCCGGCGAATGGAATGGCTCGGCCCTATCCGACCTACGGCGATATCACCATCGCGCTGCACTCGGCCTACTCGCACTACGATGCGCTGCAGGTTCGTTATGAGCAGCGCATGGTGGCGGGACTTACGCTGTTGAACTCCTTCACGTGGTCGCATGCGCTGGACAACGCGGGAGCTTCGCTCGAGGCCGCAACGCCCTCGCCGCAGGATATCCGCAACCTGGCTGCCGACTATGGCCAGTCGGAGTACAACCAGCCGGTGATCAATACCACCTCGCTGGTCTACGAGCTGCCATTTGGTCGTAACCGTCGCTGGATGAATACGGGCGGCGTGCTCAACCAGGTGCTTGGTCAGTGGCAGATTTCGGCTGTGAATCAGGCCATGAGCGGCTTCCCCTACCAGATCGGCTACAACCCGCCGGCGGCCTTCCAGGTCTCGGGCATTGCGGCCAGCTATCGTGGTTCGAACCTCTACCGTCCGAACCGTGTTGCTGGTGTATCTCTGAACTCGCTCGACAAGTCGAAGTCGAACGGAACCTCGTTGCAGTACGTCAACCTGGCGGCAGTCCAGATTCCGACCAATGTTCCGGGTGCGACCTCGCCCTTCGGCAACATGGCGCGTGATCCGGGCCGTAGCCCGACGTTCAATACGCTGAACATCGCCTTCAACAAGCGCTTCGACACTCCTCTGGAAGCTCTGAAGGTGGAGTTCCGCGGTGAGTTGTACAACGCCTTCAACCACACCAACTTCACTGGACCGGGTGGCAGCATTGCGACCTCAAACTCGGGGCTTACGGGTGGCACCATCACCAGCACCTTCGATCCGCGCATTGTGCAGTTCGGTCTAAAGGCGATGTTCTAAAACCCTGTAGGAATCCCTGTTCCTTATGTCGGCTGCCCATTGTGGGCAGCCGATATTTTTTGCGAGAGATTGCGGTTTAGTGCGCCTCGCGGTTGGTGATGGTGACGCGGAAGGGCGGCTTCGATGCCTCGGTGGGGTCTTGCGTGAAGGTCTGCGAGGTGCGGCCGGGGTCGTAGTCGCGCCAGAGCCAGGTCATCTCCTCGGGGAACTCGGCTGCGCCTTCGTTCGGGCTGTGGGGGCCGGTGCCAAAGCTGAAGTGGAAGTCGTAGGACTTCAGCTTGAGGGCGTTGGCCATGCGGATGTTCGCCATCGGCCAGCTTCCGTAGCGGTCGTTCTCCTGGTCGTTGGAGCCGTCCTGCAACCAGACGCGGAGGTTGCGGTGAGGCTCGCGGAGGATCTTTTCGGGGTAGTTGAGGCCGCCGTCGGGGATGCTGGGGTCTTCGTGCCACTGGATCGCGGTGAAGCTGCCGATCCACGAGAGGACGCGGCTGAAGTCGTCGGGCATCTGCCAGGCGGCGTTGAACGAGGCGATGCCGCCGGAAGAGAGGCCGGTGATGGCGCGGCTGTATCCGTCCTTGCGGAGGTTGTACTTTGCGCCGACGGCGGCCAGAAGCTCGTCGCGCACGAAGCGTCCATAGCGGTCGGAGACGGTGTCGTACTCGGTGGAGCGCATGGAGTCTTTGAGGGTGCGGGACCACTTCTTTGAGTAGGCCTCGACGAACGTGTAGGTCGGCGTGCCGGGGGAGTTGGAGATGTCGCCGGGGTCGGTGAAGACGGCGATCATCACCGGGATTTTGTGTTGCGCGATGAGGTTGTCGAGGACGTTGAGGGCCGGATGGCTGCCCTTGCGGTCGATGTATCCGCCGCCGTCGTTGAAGACCATGACGGGCGCGGGAGTTTTGGGGTCGTACTGGGCAGGGACGTAGATCCAGTAGCTGCTGACCATGCCGTCGTAGATACGGCTGGTGAGGGTGAGTTTTTCAGAGAGGGTTCCGGTGGGGACGCCGGGGTGCTGGAGAGAGTCGGCGGTGAGGGGAGGCGGTGGCGGCGCGGGGCCGGAGAAATTTTGGGCTGCGGCCGGGAGCGAGAGGCAGAGAGCGAGAAGGATGGGGTTGCGCATGGGGTCTCCACTATAACGCCGGGGCGGCGCGAGCTTCTACAATCAAGGGAATGGGTTTGACGTTTGAGATCAGCAGGACCGCGGAGGGCGGAGGGCGCAGAGGCGTGCTCACGCTGCCGCATGGAAGTATCCAGACGCCGGTGTTTATGCCGGTGGGCACGGCGGCGAGCGTGAAGACGGTCGAGCAGGGTGTGCTGGAACGGATTGGGCCTCCGAAGGAGGACGGCTCGCCGCGCGGCGCGGAGATTATTCTGGCCAACACCTACCACCTTTACCTGCGGCCGGGGCATGAGCTGATCGCGAGGATGGGCGGGGTGCATCGCTTCATGAGCTGGGAGAGGCCCATGCTGACCGACTCGGGCGGTTTTCAGGTCTTCAGTCTGAGCAGCCTGCGCAAGGTCACGCCGGATGGTGTGGAGTTTCGCTCGCACCTCGATGGCTCGCGGCACTTCTTTTCGCCGGAGCACTCGATCGATGTGCAGATCGCGCTGGGCGCGGATATCGCGATGGTCTTCGATGAATGTGTGGAGACTCCTGCGAGTTGGGAGCGCACGAAGGAGTCGATGGGGCTGACGCACGCGTGGGCGGCGCGGTCGAAGGACCACTTCGAGGCGAATAAGCATAAGGTTCCGTGGCATGAGGCTCTGGGTGGAGCGACGCAGAATCTCTTCGGCATTGTGCAGGGCGGCATGTATGTCGATCTGCGGAAGGAGTCAGCGGAGCGGCTGGTGGAGATGGATCTTCCCGGCTATGCGATTGGCGGGCTTGCGGTCGGTGAGCCGCGCGAGGTGACGCGGGAGATGATTGCGCGGACGCTTGAATGGCTGCCTAAAGATAAGCCGCGTTATGTGATGGGCGTGGGGTATCCCGACGAGATCGAAGAGTACGCGAAGATGGGCGTGGACATGATGGACTGCGTGCTTCCGACGAGGGCGGGGCGGCATGGGCTGGTGTTTATGCGTGGGGAGGACGGCGGCGTTGTCCGCATGAACATCAAGCGCAAGGAGTATGCCGAGGACCAGGGGCCTATTGATGCGGGGTGCGGCTGCATGGTGTGCGGGCGCTACACGCGGGCTTACCTGCGGCACCTTTTCACGGCGGGCGAGCCGCTGGGGCTGATGCTGAACTCGATCCACAATTTGCATTTTTATCTGGCGACGATGGATCGGGTGCGGGCAGAGGTTGCGGCCGTCTGATTGGGTGCCCCATTATTCTTCCTGACGGTTTTGTCAGGAAGGGTGGGATGCGGAATTTCGATGCAGGGTTTTTAAAGACGAAGACTGTGCGGGTGTGGACTTTGTTCATCCCACCCTTCGCGGTGAGGCTGCGAAGGATGGGGCACCCGGTCGTCGGGGGTGATTCCAGGGAAAAGCAGATTCCTCCGCTGGCGCTACGGAATGACAAGGTCTAAAAAGTGGTAGGGACTTCGGGCATCCTGCAAACCCACATCTGGCGATAAAACTGCTAGATATGGGGCACCCAATTGTTCTCGGCTTGTTCTCGGCAGGGGCACTCGATTTTTGGGCAATAGAAAAGCCCTGACCGCTATGGAGGTCAGGGCTTTTTCTGCTTGGAGCGGGATTAGGGCAGGCGAAGCTCTTCGGGATCGCGCTCGAGGAAGAGGCAGAGGGCTTCGACGACGAGGTTGTGGTCCTCGCGCTGCGGAAGGCCCGAGACAGTGACCGCGCCGATGATTCCGGCGTTGACGACGTGCAGGGGGAAGCTGCCTCCGTGGGCGGCGTAGTCGGCTTCATCGAGCGAATACTTCGCGTTGATGGTGGTGTTCGTCTGCGCGAGGTACAGGCCGAGCTGGTACGAGCTGCGGTGGAAGCGCGCCACCGTGTTGGACTTGCGCTGCACCCAGCGGGAGTTGTCGGGCGTGGTGCCGGGAAGAGCGGCGTAGAAGAGCGGCTGGATGGGCTGTCCGAAGCGGCGGATGTCGATCACCATCGGAGCCTTGCGGGCGACGGCGAGGTCGCGCAGAAGGTTTCCGAGACGCCAGGCGTCATCGAAGTCGAAGCGGGGGAGGCGAAGCTCGGTCTCCTGGTGGATGACGCGGGCGAGGTCGTTGGTCGATGCCATGTTGAGAATCCTTTATTATTAATGCGTATCGCGGATCGAATACCGTTGCGAGTGGCCGTTATACTCACCGGTACAACTTTAATCCTTGTCTCATGGGATTGTCCTCTGAAGAGGTTTCATGATCTTTACTCGAACGATATCGGTGCGGCTTGTTGCGGGGGTGTGCATGGCGGTTCTTTCCGGAGTGACGGTTGCTCAGAGTTCTCCTGCCGCGCAGGACCCTCTTCATGCGTGGATGGGCGGCAACGATCCGGCGGCGCTGGAGGCATGGGTGAACGCCCGGCTGGCAGCGGCGAAGGCCGATGTCGCAAAGATTGTGGCGGTGAAGGGCGAGCACACGGTCGCGAATACGGTGCGGCCTTATGACGATGCTCTGAATGAGCTGGCGCTCGCGGGCAATGAGGCTTACCTGATGTATGCGGTCGGCGATGCTGCTCCTCTGCGGGACAAGGGACAGGCGCTGGTGGCGACGATCTCCTCGGTTTCGACTGACCTGAACCTCAATCAGGAGGTCTATCGCGCGCTGGCGGCGGTTCCCTTGCCTGCGAACGATGCGGCGACGAAGCATTATGTGGAGCGGGCTCTGCTGGAGTATCGGCTGGCCGGGGTGGACAAGGACGATGCCACGCGGGCAAAGATTCGCCAGCTGCAGGATAAGATCACCGACGCTTCGCTGGTCTTCGGTCGCAACGTCGCGGACGGCAAGCTGGAGGTGAAGGCGACGAAGGAGGAGCTGAAGGGGCTTCCCGACGATTACATCGCTCGCCACAAGCCGAATGCGGATGGAAGCTACACCCTGAACACGGACTCGCCGGACAGCACGCCGGTGTTCAGCTTCGCGGACGATGCGGGGCTGCGCAAGCGGATGTATCTGACCTATGACCAGAGGGCGTATCCGAAGAACGTCGCGGTGCTGAAGAGCATTCTCGAAGCGCGGCAGGAGCTGGCGACGACGCTGGGGTACAAGACCTTCGCCGACCTGGCGATGGCCGATCAAATGATTGGCTCGGCGAGCAACCTGCGGAAGTTTTTGCAGGAGGTAGATGAGGCTTCGCGCGGCGCGGCGGATAAGGAGTATGCCCTGCTGATGGAGTTTGCGAAGAAGCAGCAGCCGGGGTTGGCGAGCATCTCGGTCGCGGATGCGCGTTATTGGGCGGAGCAGTATCGCCGCTCGAAGTACAGCTTCGATGCGCAGAGTGTGCGGCCTTACTTCCCCTATGACGCGGTGGAGGGTGGAATTCTGAAGACGGCGGCGAGCCTCTTTCATGTAGAGTTCCGCCCGGTGAAGGATGCGAAGGTGTGGGATGCGTCGGTTTCGACCTATGACGTCTTCGACGCGGAGGGCGCGAAGAAGAAGCTGGGGAGGATCTACCTCGACATGCACCCGCGCGACGGGAAGGATAAGTGGTTTTCAAGCGCGCCGGTGGTTCCGGGGATTCGTGGGCGTCAGCTTCCCGAGGGTGCGTTGATCTGCAATTTTTCGGGTGGGGTTGCGGGCGATGCGGGGCTGATGGAGTACGGCGAGGTGGTGACGTTCTTCCACGAGTTCGGCCATCTGATGCACCACATCCTGGGCGGGCAGGGCGAGTGGTCGAACGCGGGCGGCTTCAACGTGGAGGGTGATTTCGTGGAGGCTCCCTCGCAGATGCTGGAGGAGATGTTCCGCGACCCCGCGATTCTTTCGTCGTTCGCGAAGCACTACAAGACGGGCGAGACGATTCCTGCGGGGCTGATCGCTCAGATGAACGCGGCGGGGGCGTATGGACGCGGGCGATGGATGCAGGGGCAGCTGCTTTATTCGACGTACTCTTTGCAGGTACACGACCGCGACCCGCAGACGGTGGACTTCGATGCTCTGCTGAAGGAGGACTCGGAGAAGTTCTCGCACTTCACGTTTCTTGAGGGCGACCGCATGTATGCGAGCTTCACGCACCTGACGGGATACTCGTCGAACTACTATACGTATGTGCTGGACAAGGTGATCGCGGTGGACTTCTTCGCGCAGTTCGATAAGGCGAACCTGCTGGGAGGAGCGACGGCGATGCGGTATCGCAGGAGCGTGCTGGAGCAGGGCGCGACGAAGCCCGCGGCGGAGCTGGTGAAGGACTTTCTCGGACGGCCGCAGAACCTTGAGGCGCTGAAGGTTTGGATCGACGAGGAGTTCAAGTAAAGGCGTGGAACAAGTAGTCGGGTGCCCCACCTTCCTGACGTTCTTGGGCGGGAAGGGTGGGGTGCAGGATGTTTGTGTCTGGAGAGGAATGGTGTCAGCGCCGAGTGCAGGCCGGATTCATCCCACCCTTTCCGACGATGGAACTGTCGAAAAGGATGGGGCACCCAGGCATTCTGGCAGTCGATACACTGAAGGTATGCAGCTCAGGACAGTCAGGGCGACACAGTATGTAACGGCGCTGCGCGAGGGCGGGAGTCTTCCGGCGATCGTTGCGGCGGACGATCTTGGCCTGTACGTGCTGAAGTTTCGCGGCGCGGGACAGGGGCCGCTGGCGCTGGTGGCCGAGCTGGTCGCGGGTGAGATCGGGCGAGCGCTGGGGCTGAATGTTCCTGAGCTGGTCTTCATGGAGGTCGATGCCGCGCTCGGGCGCAACGAGCCGGACCAGGAGATTCGCGACCTGCTGAAGGCGAGCGTCGGGCTGAACCTTGCGCTGGATTATCTGCCGGGCTCGACGATGTTCGATCCTGCGGCGGGTGACGTGGCCGATGCGAAGACGGCCTCGATGGCTGTGTGGTTCGACTCATTCGTGATGAACGTGGACCGCACGCCGCGCAATGCGAATCTGCTGTGCTGGCATGGGGAGCTTTACTTCATCGATCATGGCGCTGCGATCTACGTGCACCATGACTGGGAGTCGATGCCGGAGCGGGCGGAGTCGCCGTTTCGCGAGGTGAAGCATCATGTGCTGCTGCCGTGGGCCTCTGCGCTGGCGGAGGCAGAGGAGCGCGCAAAGACGGTGCTGACGGAGGAGAAGATCGCAGAGATTCTGGAGGCGGTTCCTGACCAGTGGCTGCTGCGCGAGGGCGATGGCGTGAGCGCGGCGGAGAAGCGCGTGGTGTACAAGAATTTCTTTCTGCGGCGGCTGAAGGCTGCGGCGAAGTTTCGAGAGGAGGCCGAGCGTGCCCGTGCCGAGCTCGTTTGATTACGCCGTGGTGCGCGTGGTGCCTCGTGTGGAGCGCGGGGAGTTCATCAATGCGGGCGTGATCGTCTTTTGCCTTGAGCATAAGTTTCTCGACGCCCGCGTGGTGGTGGATGAGGCGCGGCTGAAGGCTCTGTGGCCGGAGATCGACGTGGAGTTGGTGCGGCGGCATCTGGAGGCGATCCCCAAAATCGCTGCGGGAGATGCTTCGGCGGGACCGATTGCGAGGCTCTCGCTGCGGGAGAGGTTTCACTGGCTGGTTTCGCCGCGCAGCACGATTATCCAGGTTTCTCCTGTGCATACGGGCCTGTGCGAGCAGGGGCCAACAAGCGCGGTGGAGGAGCTGTCGAAGCGGTTGTTGGGGATGTTGCCCGCCGATTCGGAGAGGTCGTAGGCCGCTTGCAGGGGTGGGGCGGAGATTTTTCAAAGACGGATTGCCGGTGGTATTGTGAACGGAAGATTAACAAAAAGTCATTTAGGACTTCTCGCTGACTGTCCGTCCTGAGAGGCAGAAGATCATTGGTGCAGAACGAAGATCATTGATTCGAGCTGAAGTCCCTGTGTTCTGAAATCTTCCCCTGGGATGTGATTCGATGTCTTTGGCTCTGATTTGCTGTTCGCGTCGTCTTTGTTTTGCCCTTTTCGTCATGGTGGCCCTGATGTGCGGGATGCCCGCAGAGGCCCAGTCTCCGGCGTTTGAGGTCAGTGCCTCCGTCGCCTCCGTCACCATTCATCCTGGCGATACGAACGTTCCGCTGCCGGTCACGTTGAAGGGGACCTCCGGGGATGCACCGGTCACGATTACGCTGACAGGGCTTCCGTCGGGAATCACCGTGACGCCTGTAACTCTATCCGGCAGCGGCCAGGCGACCCTGCTGTTGAACGCATCGCTTTCCGCCGACCAGGAGTTCTTTGTAGTCGAAGGCAACAATGCGCGTCGCAGCACGGTGCCGCAGGTGACGGAGAATGTGACGCTTCTCGCGTTCTCGGGGCAGGAGAAAGCCACCGGAGCGCTTTCGCTGGTTATCTCGGTCAACAACCCTGCGTTTGTTCCCAAGACGCTTAATCTTCCTGTCGTGAGGATCGATACGAAGGGAGTTGCGGTTACCAGTAAAGATGTCGATGTTCCCGGCACGGTGACGATTACCTCGCCCGAGGGTCAGACGTATCTTGCCGAAAGCACGGCGACGTTTCATGTTCATGGCAATTCATCGGCTGGATTTCCGAAGAAGCCCTACAACATGAAGTTCGATACGGGGATCGACCTGCTGCACATGATGGGGCTGGAGTGCGGCTATGTGAACGGATCGGGAGATTCGGTCTGCGATAAGAGCAAATCGTACATCCTGCTGGCCAACTACGATGACAAGACCATGTTGCGGGACTGGGCGGCCTTCGATCTGGCCGACAGGTTTCAGAGCGGAGGCGATTATCTTGCATACACGCCGGACTCGCCTACGCCGACGGGGACCGATGAGCTGAAGTGGTGGGTTCCGCACTCTCTTTTCGTGGAGGTTTACCTGAACGATGCGTACCAGGGAACCTATCAGCTTACGGAAAAGATCACCATCGACAGCCACCGGGTGAATATTCACGAGATGGACGATGACGATATCTCGGGTAAGTCGCTTACGGGCGGCTATCTGCTAGAGATCGATGCTCGGCGCGATGAGACATATTCGTTTGTGACGAACAAGAACGTCGCCATTGATGTGGATGATCCGGATTCGGGTGTGAAGGAGCAGGACGATTACATCACGGATTACGTGAACAACTGCGCCGAAGCCCTGCTGTACTCCCCCATTGCGGATACATCGTGTGATGGCACGGATTGGCACCAGTACTTCGACGAGGCCTCCATGGTGAACTTCTACATCGTGAACGATGTGATGGGGAACGTCGATGGCGGAAGGATGTATCTCAGCGACTTTCTTTATAAAGACAAAAACAACCCTCTTCTCTATATGGGGCCGGTGTGGGACTTCGATATCGGAGCTGGGAACACGAATTACGAGAGTATCGTCGATCCTGCGATTTCGTGGATGCAGAGCGCGCCCTGGTATAGCGCGGCCTTTCATGACGCGGCGTTCAGGGCAGACGTTGTAAAGCAATGGAATGCCCTGAAGAAGAATGGTGTCTTTGAGCAGTGGCTTGCCGCGGTCGATCAGAAGGCAACGACGCTGCAGCAGGCACAGGCCAATAATTTCGGACGATGGCCGTCGCTTGGAGTGTATATCTGGCCGAACCCCGTGGTCTTTGGGAACTACGATGGCGAAGTCTCGTACATGACGAACTGGATACGCGCGCGCATCGCGTATCTCGATGGGCAGTTCAACAACAAGGGCGTAACGGAGACAACGCTGGATACCCCCACGGGGACGCTTCGCACGGGCTCTGAGGTCGTGCTGACGGCCAGGGTCACGGGAGGGACGAGCCCGAGCGGGACCGTCAACTTCATGAGCAACGGCGCAGTGCTTGGGGTCGGAACCCTGGATGGAAGCGGAATTGCGACGGCTACGGTTACGAATCTTCCAGCGGGAGCTGACACGTTGCAGGCGATGTACCAGGGAGACTCTGTCAATGGGGTTTCGCTCTCGTCCGCAGTCGTGGTGAATGTGCTTGAGTCTCTACTGAATGCCACGGTGAACATGGTTTCTTCTGCGTCGTCTGTCGTGGAGGGGCAGAGTGTTCAATTGACGGCAACAGTCGTGGCGAACAAAGGAAGCTCCATCCCGACGGGAACATTTACGTTCTCGGTGAACGGTCAGCAGCTCCCCGCTGTTCCTCTGTCTGCTGCCGGGACCGCCAGCCTGGAGACGACGTCGCTTATCGTGGGGAGCAATCTGGTTTCGGGAGCTTATAGCGGAGATGCGACCTTCAGTCCCGCAAACGCCAATACGGTTCCTGTCGAGATGTCGCTTGTCCAAACGGTGGCTCCTGTCTTTTCGGTGGTTCCAGGAAGCTATGAGTCGACGCAGACGGTTGCTTTGAGCGATGCGACTCCCGGAGCGGTGATCTATTACACCGTGGATGGGACGACACCAACGACCCTATCCACGATTTACAGCGCGCCGATTGCGGTTCACTACTCGCAGACGATTCAGGCAATCGCTGTGGGCTCGGGGTATGGGCCCAGTCCTGTAAGCTCCGCGGCTTACGAGATTACGCCGACTTTTGTGCTCGATGCGACGCCGGTGCCGGTGGAAGGGGCGACTACGGCGGAGTTCACGATTGTTCTGACTCCAAGGCATCGCTTCTCTTCCCCGGTGACCTTCTCCTGCGTGGGGTTGCCTGCGGACGAGGTGTGCGGCTTCGATCCTGCGGTGATCACGCCGCAGAGTGGAGAGGTTTCCACGACGTTGACCCTGACTCGCACGGGTGTCGCGCGGGTGCAGCGGTCGAATGGTCTTGCGGGAGCGGGAATCGCCATTGGCTCGGTTCTCTTCCTGCTTCCTTTCGGAAGGCGGAGCCTGCGTGCCGGGTTGCTGGTGGTGGCGAGCTTCCTGATTGTGGGAGGAGTGGTGATCGGCGGGTGTTCCTCTTCGTCTTCGCCCAGTTCTCCTGGAGGGACGAAGACGATCGCGTTCTCGGTGAAGGCTACGAGCGGGGACATCGTTCAGACCAAGGATCTTACGGCGGTTGTTCCGAAGTAAGATTCAGGGTTACGAGCGGGGATGATCGGCCTCGGCGATGGCCTGCTCGGCGCGGTCGCGGCGGAAGAAGTCGTTGATCTCGTCGTAGGGGGTGATGTCGTCGAGGCTCGCCATGCTGTTTTCGCGGGCGATGCCACGCGCGGCGGTGAGGAAGCCGGTCCAGGCGGCTCGGGCGAGGGCAGAGCCGGTACTGACGCGGCGGACGCCTAGCTGCTCAAGCTGGGGCAGCGAGAGCGGGGCGCTGGAGGTCACGAGTACGTTAACTGGTTTGGGATGAACGGCCTGGACGATGGCCTCGATCTCGAGCCGGGTGCGGGCTCCGGGGGCATAGAGGACGTCGGCTCCGGCGGCGGCGAAGGCTTCGAGGCGGCGGAGGGCCTCGGGGAGAGGCTCGGGGTGGCCGGTGAGGAAGCATTCGGTGCGCGCGGTGAGCAGGACTCCGGATTGCCCGATGGCCTGTTTGGCGGCGCGGATGCGCTCGGTGGCGAGCGGGAGATCGTAGAGCGGACGGGCGGGGTCACCGGTGATGTCTTCGATGGAGAGGCCTGCGACTCCAGTGGCGACGCAGAGGCGGACGTTTTCGGCGACCTCGTCGGGCGAGTGGGCATAACCGGACTCGAAGTCGGCGTTGATGGGGAGATCGACGGAAGAGACGATGGCTCGGATGTGCGCGAGGACGGCGTTGAGGGGGACGGCCCAGGCGGCGTCGGGGAGTCCGTGGGAGAAGGCGAAGCCGGAGCTGGTGGTGGCCAGCGCCTTGAAGCCCAGCGAGCGGAGGTAGCGGGCGGTTCCGATGTCCCAGGGGTTCGGGATGACAAAGAAGCCGGACTCGTGAAGCTGGCGGAAGGCAGCGCGTCGGGTAGCGAAGTCGTTTGGCATGGCGCTCTCTCTGGACATGAGACTGCGGAGAAGCGGCGGGTGGTTCATTTAAAAACGAAGGGTTTAAGGGAAGAGGCTTGGTTTCTTTCTGTTATGGGAGAAGGGCTTGCGGGGGGCCGGATACCTCTTTTTGTTGAATGGAATGTAAATGAGCGCGTCGGGACTGGCTTTTCTTGACACCGGGGCGGACAAACGGCGATGCTTAGGGGCTAAGGCACCAATTTTGGCCCCCGGGGCGAAGTGTGCCCTTTGCCGCGCACTATTTGGCAGAGACGGCGATGCTTGAAGCCTGAGGGGGATGGAGTTCTATAGGATGTTCGCAATCTGGTTGCAGAGTTTGCCCGGTGGCATGGGAAGTCTGGGCGGTCTGATTCTGCCGATCCTCTTCTTCGTCGTTCTGTACTTTTTGATGATTGTCCCCAATCAGCGGAAGCAGAAAAAGTGGCAGGAGATGCTGGGACAGATCAAGTCCGGCGACCGCGTGACGACGAATGGCGGAATCCGGGGCACGGTGCTTACGGTGAAGGATGACTCCGTGATTCTACGGGTGCAGCCGGATGGTGTGAAGCTGGAGTTCGTGAAGAGCGCGATTGCCGCGGTGACGACCGACGAGTCTGCGGCCTGACGGCGAGCCCTCTAAAAGCAGAACTTCAAACGGACTTTAATTAAAGAAGGAGCGGATGCGGCAGATGCTATTAAGGCCGCAGTCGCTGTGAAGAGAGACGATGGGAAAGAATCTGGCCAGTAAGACGGCGTTCATCATTGCGGTGCTGTTGGTCTTTTGCTATGGCATTGTGGGCATCCCGAAGGGCGGTCTGAAGGAATCGATCGCCCGGCGCATCAACCTCGGTCTTGACCTGAAGGGTGGAACCCACCTGGTGCTGGAGGTCCACGTAAATGAGGCCGTCGCCTCGGCAGTGGATCGCGATGCCGTTCGGCTGCAGACGGACCTTGCCGCTGCGGGAGTGATGGGAGTCACGACCGGGCGAACCGATCCGGCTCGTCCACAGACGATTATTGTCAGTGGCATTCCTGGGGACAAGGTGAGCGACGCCCGTGGCGTCTTCAACGGCGTCAACTACCAGACCTACGATGTAGCCTCTGGCCCGGACGGAACCCAGACCCTGACGATGAAGCAGTCGGCAGCGACCGATCTTGCCAACCGCACGGTGGAGACCTCCATTGAGACCATCCGCGAGCGCATCGATAAGCTGGGCGTGACCGAGCCGGTGATCCAGAAGTTCGGTCTGGGCGAGAACCAGATTCTCGTCGAGCTTCCCGGACTGGATGACCCGGCGCGCGTCGAAGAGGTGATTCAGTCGACGGCAAAGCTGGAGATTCATGCAGTTACGGGCGGTCCCTACTCCACCGACCAGGATGCGTTGCAGGCGAACAACGGTGTGATTCCGGCGGACTCGATCCTGGTGCGCGGGGCCGCGACCTCCGGAGGACCGGACCAGGTCTGGCTGCTGAAGCGCGTGAGCGAGGTGGAAGGCACGGACTTCCGCGATGCGCAGCCTGCGACCGACCAGAATGGACGCCCGAACATTACCTTCAGCCTGACGACCGAGGCGGGCGAGCGTTTCTACAAGTACACCAGCGAGCACTCGGCGACGAGCACGACGCCGGGCTCGATGGCGATTGTGCTGGATAACAAGGTGCGTGAGGTGGCGAGCATCAACTCCGCCATTCGCGACCGTGGCGAGATCGAGGGCGGATTCACCAAGCAGCAGGCTGCCGATCTTTCGCTGATGCTCCGCACGGGAGCGCTTCCGGCGTCGATCTCGTTCCTCGAAACCCGTACGGTGGGACCGAGCCTTGGAGCTGCGTCGATCCGTCAGGGTGTGATCGCGGCGGTCGCAGGTCTTCTGGCCGTTATGGCCTTCATGCTGATCTACTACCGCGGCGCGGGCATTAATGCCTGCCTCGCGCTGGTCCTCAACCTTGTGATTCTGCTTGGGTTTATGGGATTTGCGGGGTCGGTTCTGACACTGCCCGGAATCGCCGGTGTGATCCTGACGATCGGTATGGGCGTCGATTCGAACGTGCTGATCTTCGAGCGCATCCGCGAGGAGCTGCGGGCAGGCAAAACGTCCGCAACCGCAGTGCAGCAGGGCTTCGGGCATGCCTGGGTCACGATCATCGATACGCACGTGACGACGATCGTCTCGGCGCTGATCCTGTTTGTGTTTGGAACCGGGCCGATTCGCGGATTCGCTGTGACGCTGGCCTTCGGTCTGCTGGCCAACCTGTTTACCGCCGTCTTCGTTTCGCGGGTGATCTTCGATTCGCACCTGAAGAACAAAGAGCGCGGAGCGGCTCTGTCGATCTAGTTGATTTTTGAGAATGCGGGGCCGAGAGCCTCCGCCTGAGGATTGTAAGCGTGGAATTTTTCCGGAGTACCAATATCGACTGGCTGGGGAAGAAGTGGTTCTTCCTCGGATTTTCGCTGATCTTCTCCGTGTCCGGGGTGCTGAGCATCCTCTTCTGGCACGGCATTCCCAAGGGAGTGGACTTCACGGGCGGAACGCAGATTCGCGTTGCCTTTGACAGCACGCCGAACGAGGACCACATCCGCGAGGCGATGGATAAGGCCGGTGTTCACGATGCGCGCATTCAGCGCGTGAGCGACCCGAGCGGAAACGCCGCCAACAAGGTCATCATTGCCCTGCCGATCTCGTCGGCGACCGACCAGGCGCACGACGCCGGCCGTCAGGCTGTCGAGAGCGCGCTGGCCTCGAACTATCATGACTCGAAGGCGTCGGTGGAGCAAGTCGAGATCGTCGGCCCGACGGCTGGTAAGCAGCTGCAAAAGCAGGCGATCCTGGCGACGGCGTACTCGCTGATCGGAATGCTGATCTACCTGTGGTTCCGATTTGAGCTGATCTACGGCCTGGCTGCCGTGGTGGCGGTCTTCCACGACACCCTGATTACGGTCGGAGCCTTCAGTCTGACGAATAAAGAGATCACCCTGACGGTGATCGCGGCCATCCTGACGCTGATCGGTTACTCGATGAACGATACGATCGTTGTCTTTGACCGTATCCGCGAGAACCTGGCTGGATCGCGTCGCGAGTCGCTGGCAGATGTGGTGAACCGTTCGATCAACCAGACGCTGAGCCGAACCCTGCTGACCTCGGGCCTGACCTTCCTTACGGTGTTGAGCCTGTATCTTTTCGGCGGCGAAGTGCTGCACGGCTTTTCGTTTGCCCTGGTTGTGGGTATCCTGATCGGAACCTACTCTTCGATCGCCGTGGCGGCACCTATGCTGGTGGCTTACCAGGAGTGGCGGACCAAGCACGGCAAGGCGGCGATGCTTCCCGCAGGGAAAAAGGTCAAGGCCTGAAAATAATTTCGAATAATTTCGAAAATCTGTTTTGAATCGGGAACAAACGCCACAGGCGTGGTGTCTATAGTCAAATAGCTCTTCTCTGCGAGGCTGGATATGTTTGAAGATGCATTGATGGAGTCTAGCGGTAAGCTCAAGACGAAGTCCAAGTACTGGATGATCGGAACGTTTCTGTTCAATGGTGCCATTCTTGGCGTCATGATCTTGATCCCACTGCTCTACCCCGAGGCTCTGCCGAAGACGGCGATGACGGCGATGCTTACCGCGCCGCCCCCACCCCCGCCTCCTCCGCCCCCGCCGCCCCCGGCGCAGGTGGTGAAGCCGATTAAGATGGTTTCCGAGATCGATCAGGGCCTGCACGCTCCGACCAAGATCCCCAAGGATATCAAGATGCTGAAGGAAGAGGCTGCGCCTCCTCCGCAGGTCGCTGGTGTCGCCGGTATGAGCGGAATGGGTTCTGGATCGGGCGTTCCTGGTGGCGTGATGGGCGGAATCGGAGATGCTCCGGCTCCTGTCGTCAAGGCCGCTCCTGAGAAGCCGAAGGGTCCTGTCCGTGTTTCGAGCGGCGTGGTCGCCGGTATGGCGATCTCGGCTCCGAAGCCGGTTTATCCTCCGATCGCAAAGGCCGCGCACGTCTCTGGCGCCGTGGTTCTGCACGCTGTGATCTCCAAGGCTGGAACCATTCAGAACCTGCAGGTCGTCAGCGGTCCCGAGATGCTTCGCGCTGCTGCTCTCGATGCAGTTCGGCAGTGGCGATATAAGCCGTATGTTCTGAACGGCGAGGCGACCGAGGTCGACACCACAATTACGGTGAACTTCAACATCGGCGGTTAGGCTCTTTCATGCGGGGCGTCGCTGTAGCGGGCGCTCCGAGACGATAACGATTTTTCTCGCAAGTCTCCCTTTGTGCTTTTTGGGGATCTTCGAAATTCGAATTACGAAAGCTTAGAGTTTCCAATCAGGAGGAATATTCTGTGATTCTCGCTCATCTCGCAAACCTGGCTCATGTTCCCACTTCACTCGGTCTTTTCTTCCAGGAAGCGCAGGTTGGATTCAGCCCCCTGCAGCTCTGGGGCAACATGGGCAATCTGGCCCGCGCCGTCGTTATCATCCTCTTCGTTATGTCGATCTGGTCGCTGGCCGTGATCATCGATCGCGCCCTGTACTTCTCGGCTGCCCGCAAGCAGTCGCGTGAGTTCGCTCCCAAGGTTGCCGGAGCCCTGAAGGACGGACGTCTGGACGAGGCGATCAAGGTTGCCGATCGTTCGAAGAAGTCGCACCTCGCCGAGGTTGTCACCGCCGGTCTGCAGGAGTTCCGCAGCTACGGTTCGGGTGGCTCCATCACGGAGGAGCAGATCGAGAGCTCCAAGCGCGCCCTCGAGCGTTCTGAGGCCATCGTTCATGCCAAGCTGAAGCGCGGCCTGGGCGGTCTGGCAACGATCGGTTCGACCTCTCCCTTTATCGGACTGTTCGGAACCGTCGTCGGTATCTTGAACGCCTTCCAGCAGATCGCTACGCAGAAGACCTCTGGTATCGGCGCTGTCGCCGGCGGTATCTCGGAAGCTCTGGTTACGACCGCGTTCGGTCTTCTGGTCGCCATCCCGGCCGTTATGTGCTTCAACTACTTCACCGGCAAGGTTGAGTCCTTCGACGTGGAGATGGACAACAGCTCCAGCGAGCTTCTGGACTACTTCATCAAGCAGAGCCACCGGTAGTTCTCCTCTCCCCTTGGGGAGATAGAAGCACCGAAGTAAATCCTGCGAGAATGACAGCTTGAGACTCCTCGGATGCTGGTGAAAACCGGCATCCGAGGGATCAAGAGAGCTTCAGGGGAGACAGGAAAATCGCTGGACGTGAATACGGCACATCCGGACGGAGTATAGAAATATGGCGATGGCAGCGGGCAACAAAGGTGGAGTGAATTCAAACATCAATGTGACTCCGATGGTGGACGTCATGCTGGTGCTGCTGATCATCTTCATGGTGATCACTCCCATGCTGAACAACAAGGTAAACGTCGACCTGCCGAAGACTGATTCGGCGGTGGTGATGGAAAACGCAAACAAGGAAGATGCTGTAACGGTTGCTGTTACGCGCGACGGCCGCACCTTTCTTGGTGGGGACCAGGTGACGCTGGATGACCTGGGACCGAAGATCTCCTCTCTCCTCGAGAACAAGACCGAGAAAGAGGTTTATCTGCGGGCTGATGCTCGTGCCAACTATGGCAAGGTGATGGACGCGGTGGACGGTGTGCGTGCTGCTGGTGTCAGCCAGCTTGGGCTGCTTACCGAGAAGCGCGAAGAGGCGGAAGCCGCCCCGAAGAAGTAAAAGATTTGCGTAGCAACCGGACATAGTCCGGAGTGCATAGGAGAGTATGTTATGGGAATGGCTGCAGGAGGCTCGGGTGGATCGGTATCGGAGATCAACGTAACCCCGTTGATCGACGTTCTTCTGGTGCTGTTGATCATCTTCATGGTCATCGTTCCGGTGACACCGAAGGGACTGGATACGTTGGTGCCACAGCCACCCAAGAACAAGACGAACGATACGACGAATGATCGCACGATCGTCGTTCAGGTTCTCTCGAATGGCGCTGGCGCTCCTTCGTACAAAATCAATGACAATGCCTTCAACAAGCAGGACATCGAGCCGAAGCTGGTCGAGATCTTCTCGGCTCGTCAGGAGAAGGTGATGTTCGTCAAAGGCGACAAAGATCTGGACTTCAGCTTGGTTGCTGAGGTCATCGACTTCGGTCACCAGGCCGGCGTCGACAACATCGGTCTGATTACACCTCGCGTTGAAGCTGGACAGTAGCTTAAAAGAATCTCTCGTTTCAGAAGGATTGCTTCGGGCGGTTCGGCTATGAGAGCGGCCGCCCGATTCGTTTGTCTCTGCAGTAGTGGAAGTATGGTTTCAATAGTGGGAAGGTTTTGCCGAAGGCCCTTCACGTCATTTTGATCGTTCGATTATGGAACGAATAGCAAATTCACCTCTGGTCACAGAGGCGGGTGTACCATTACAATCAATCGGCAAGCACAAAGTTTCGTTTTACCGAACTTACCGTCCACAGACGATACGCGCCCATTTGAAGGAGATATCACGTCCCATGAAATTGACCGCACGGATTCCGGTTACGGCCGCTTTGCTGGCGCTCATGCTTAGTACGGTTACCGGATGCAATAAGCTAAAATCGCGCGACCAGCTAGTTAAAGGCGTGCAGTCCTTCAAGAATGCGCGCTATGAAGAAGCGGTCAATCACTTCCAGGAAGCGATCAATCTGGACCCGGATTCTGCTGATGCCAAACTCTATCTGGCAACGGCCTACTCCTACCAGGTGGTTCCGAATCTCGATACGCCGGAGAATCTGGCGCTGGCAAACAAGGCTCTCGACGGTTTCAAGGATGTTCTGTCCAAGAACCCGAACGACGTGACCGCTCTCAAGCAGATCGCCTCGATCAACTTCAACATCAAGAAGCTGGATGAGGCCAAGGATTACCAGAAGAAGGTAATTGCCCTCAATGCGAACGATGCCGAGGCCTACTACACGATCGGCGTTGTGGACTGGATGCAGTCCTATAAGAATGCAGTTGCCGCACTCGCCGCAGACGGTCTGACCGATGACGGTAACGGCAATGTGAAGAAGAGCAAGGGAACCTGCCAGAAGATTCAGGAGCAGAACACTCCCTTGGTAACGGAAGGCCTGGAGTATTTGCAGAAGGCCGTGGATATCAATTCGACTTACGATGAAGCCATGCAGTATTTGCAGCTGACCTATCGTCGTAAAGCTGATCTGGAGTGCGGTGATGACAACGCCCGTAAGGACGATCTCGCCAAGGCCGACGATTGGATCCAGAAGGCAATGAATGCTCGCAAGGAAAACGAGAAGAAGAAGGAAGAAAAGACGAGCGGCGGCGTCACGATGAACTAGTCGTTCTCTTCTTCTGTGGAAACGGGAGCCTCCCTTCGGGGAGGCTCTTTTATTGTTTATTGAGTTCTGGCTGCGAATCCTGTTTTCTGCCGAGGTGTGGCGGGCTACAATCCTGCCACGGAAGATTGGCGATCCTGGTCGAATCTGGAGATGCAGATGGGCGAAGAGATTGCAGGCGGTTCTGGAGCGGGCCTAAGCGAGGTCGAGCGCGTTGTCGATGTATTTGTTGCTCCCTCGAAGACATTCACCGATATGCTGCGTAGCACGAGCTGGTGGCTGCCGTTTGTTCTCATGCTGCTGATGACGGTGGGGGCGACGGTCGCGGTCGATAAGCAGGTTGGATTTGCGCGGGTTGTCGAGAACCAGATTCAGCAGAATCCGAAGCAGGAAGAGCGATTGAATAGTCTGACCGCGGAGCAGAGAGCGGTTCAACTGCGCGGGATGGAGAAGGGTTATCGCGCCACCAGCTACGGGTCGTTTCTCTTCATCCTGATCTTTGTCGCGATTGGAGCGTTGCTTTACTGGGCAAGCTTCAACTTCGGATTGGGAGCACGGACGACCTATGGGCAGATGTTCGCGGTGTGGATGTATGCCTCGTTGCCGAGGCTCATCAGCGGCCTGCTGGCGATTGTTCTGCTGATGGCCGGGGTGAATACGGACAGCTATAACCTGCAGAATCCGGTGGGGACGAATCTTGCTTATTACATGTCGGATGCGGCGCCGTGGCTGCGTGTGGCGTTGAGCTTCTTCGACGTGATCGGGTTGTGGGTGCTGGTTCTGCTGGTGCTGGGGACGGCAATCGTCGCGAAGGTTCCCAAGGGAAAGGCCGCCGTGATTGTGGTCGGGTGGTGGGTTGTGGGGCTGATCGTGATAACCGGGATTACGGCGGCTACCAGCTGAAGCCTGGGATGTCTTTCGAGGCCCGGTTATCCTGGTCATCCTGCAAAGAGATGCTGGGATTCTTCGCTGAGCTCAGAATGAGGGGACGGTGGTGCTGGGATGAACGGGATTCATCCCACCCTTCGCGGTGAGGCTGCGAAGGATGGGGCACCGATTGGTAGTGGTGGTACAAGGAAGAGACGGCCGAGCTTCGCTCAATACCCACTCATGCGATGAAGCCGCATGAGTGGGTCGCCCAGCCATTCTCATCTTCACTCGACGGTCGGCTTAAATGCAAAAGGAGAAGGCCTGAGCCTTCTCCTTTTGCATTTGAATTGGGTTGGTTTACTCGGTCCAGCGCTTGAAGATGAGCGAACCATTGGTTCCGCCAAAGCCGAAGGAGTTCGAAAGAGCGTAGTCGATCTTCAGTGGCTCGGGCCTGTTGGGGACGTAGTTCAGGCGGCACTCCGGATCGGCCTCGACAAGGTTCATTGTCGGGGGAGCGATCTGGTTCTGCATCGCCATGATGGTGATGCCTGCCTCGAGTCCGCCTGCTCCGCCGAGCAGATGCCCGGTCATGGATTTGGTGGAGCTGACCCGCAGGGTTCCGTTCTTGGCGCGCTCGCCGAAGACGTTCTCGATCGCCTTGGACTCAAGAGCATCGCCGAGAGGCGTCGAGGTGGCGTGCGCGTTGACGTAGTCGATCTGGTCCGGCGAGATTCCCGCAACCTTGAGAGCGTGGACCATCGACCGATAGCAACCTTCACCCTCAGGAGCCATGCCGGTCATATGGAAGGCATCGGCCGAAAGACCGTAGCCGATGATCTCGGCGAGGATCTTCGCTCCGCGTGCCTTGGCGAACTCCAGCTCCTCAAGGATGAGGATTCCCGCGCCTTCGCCGACCACGAAGCCGTCGCGGTCCTTGTCGAAGGGGCGGCAGGCATGCGTGGGGTCTTCGTTGCGGGTGGAGAGTGCCTTCATGGCGGCGAATCCGCCGACTCCCATAGGAGTGATGGCGGCTTCGGTTCCTCCAGCGATCATCACGTCGGCGTCGCCGCGCTGGATGATGCGGAAGGCGTCGCCGATGGAGTGTGCGCTGGTGGTGCAGGCCGTCGCCGTGGCCTCGTTCGGTCCCCTCGCCTTGTAGCGGATGGAGACGTGGCCGGCGGCGAGATTGACGATGGAGGCCGGGATGAAGAACGGCGAGATCTTACGCGGACCGCCCTGCATCAGAGCCGTGTGCTCGCGCTCGATGACGTCGAATCCGCCGATGCCCGAGCCGATGTGGACTCCGACGTGTTCGGAGATTTCATCGGTGACGACCAGGCCAGAGTGCTTCATCGCCTCATCGGAGGCAGCGAGGGCGAAATGGATAAAGCGTCCCATCTTGCGGGACTCTTTCTTTTCCACGAACTGAAGGGGGTCGAAGTTCTTCACCTCGGCGGCGAAGCGGACGGGATGGCCGGTGAGATCGAAGGAGGTGATCTCGGCCATTCCGCTCTTGCCTGCCATCAGGCCGTCCCATACTTCAGACGCGGTATTGCCAACCCCGCAGATAAGTCCGAGGCCGGTTACGACGACACGACGCTCAAGCATGGTTACTTAGCCTTCTGGTTCTTCTCGATGTAGTCGATGGCGTCTTTGACGGTCTTGATCTTCTCGGCGTCCTCATCGGGGATCTGGATGTCGAAGGCCTCTTCGAACTGCATGACGAGCTCGACTACGTCGAGAGAGTCAGCACCGAGGTCTTCCTGAAAGCTTGCGCCCGGGGTGACTTCCGCCTCATCCACCTGAAGCTGCTCGACGATAATCTGTTTTACCTTTTCATCAACTGCTGCCATGTCGTTCTCCTATATCTCTCTTGGGGTCAAAACCGTTGCGCTACGTGGGCGCTCGTCCCGTTGCAGGCCAATCTCAAGCATACTGAGGGCCTAGCAGAGTGTAAAGCAAAGCGGGGGGCGAGTGGGAACCCGGTGCATAACAAAAAATCTTCTATTCAACAACACGACCTCGCAGGAGATAAGGTTGCATATACATCATTCTATACCGGGCGAGATTCCCTCTCCTAAATGCGATACGCATTTTGCACAGTGTGGAATGCGGACTGTGGAAGATGTGGGGTTGGGTTTGGCGAAGATTAGGCGTAAATTTGAGGCATGACGATCCTCTGGTTTCTCCTCGGGTGTGGTGCGGGCGCGTTGGTTGTGTGGCTGGTGATGAAGAGCCTGGCCGCGCAGACGCGTGCTGTGGCCGAGGCTCGGATGGCCGTGCGCGAGGCGGAGTTTGCCGGGGCGCGCGAGGGGATCGCCGAGAGGGATCGCGTGCTTGAGGAGCGAGCACGCGAACTGGAGGCTCGTGGGCGCGAGTTGACCGCGGTTCGTGAGATGGGAGAGAAGGCGCGTGTGGAGGCGGCCTCACTGCGGGCGCAGCTTGAGGCGGAACAGCGTGCAACGGAAGAGAAGATACAGTCGCTGAAGGATGTGGAGGTGAGCCTGAAGCAGAGCTTCGAAGCTCTGGCAGCGAACGCTCTGGACGCGAACAGCAGAAGGCTGATGGCGTTGGCGAAGGGCGAGCTGGATAAGCAGCAGATGGAGTCGGCGAAGGGGCTGAAGGAGAAAGAGACGGCGATTGAGAACCTGCTGCGGCCAATGCAGGAGTCGCTGGCGAAGCTTTCGAACCATAGCCAGGATCTCGAGGTGAAGCGCGAGGGGGCGTATCGCGAGGTTCTGAATGAGATTAAGAACATGCAGCTTTCGCACACTGATCTTCGCAAGGAGACGGCGCAGCTGGTTGCGGCGCTGCGGGCTCCGAAGGTGCGTGGAAACTGGGGCGAGATGCAGCTTCGGCGGTGTATCGAATTTGCCGGGATGGTGCAGTATGCCTCGTTCGAGGTGGAGCAGTTCGTGCGCGGGGAGGATCAGTCGATTCGTCCTGATGTCGTGGTGAAGCTGCCGAATGGGCGCAGCATTATTGTGGACGCGAAGACCCCGCTGGATGCGTTTCTTGACGCCAGCGCGTGTGAGGACGAGGTGCAGCGCGGGGTGTTTCTGAAGGCGCACGCGGCGCAGGTGAAGAAGCATCTCGACGCTCTGTGCGGCAAGGCGTACTGGAAGCAGTTTCCGGATTCGCCGGACTTCGTGGTGTGCTTTCTGCCGAGCGAGGTGTTGTTCTCTGCCGCGCTGGAACAGGACCCGACTCTGCTGGAGTACAGCGCGGAGGCCAGGGTTCTGCTGGCGACGCCGACGACCCTGATTGCTTTGCTGAAGGCCGTGGCGTATGGCTGGAAGCAGTCGCAGATTGCGCGGGACGCGCAGATGATTCGGGACGAGGCGTTGAAGGTGCAGTCGAAGCTGGTGGGGCTGCACGATGCCATCGTCGACCTTGGCAAGCGGCTGAAGGGCGCGGTGGGGGCGTACAACGACATGCTGGTGAAGGCCGAGGGGCAGGGTGGGCTGTTCTCGATCTCGGACCGGCTGCGGAAGCTGGAAATCGGCGAGAAGGATCTCGGGACGAGGGAGCCGGTGGAGGTTCAGGTGCGTCCGACGACGAATGATGGGTGGCAGTCGCGGCTGTCGCTGGTGGCGGCTTCCGAGGAGAATCCCGAAAGCTAAGAAGGAGAATGTGGGGCTTTCTTCTTCTGGACATTTTCTTTCCTACTAAAAAAATGAACAAGTTCAAAAATGTATTGCAACCCGGCTTGCTCTTGGTGTATCCAAGTAATTGAACATGTTCAAAAATGTTGAAAGAGAGGGTTCCACCATGAATGTTGCGGCCTGCTACTTCAGCTATCTCGCTATTACGATTGCGCTTACCATGTGGGTGGCGCGAACGCTTTATAAAAACGGCAGAATTTTTCTGGTAGATGCTTTTCAGGGGAACGAGCAGTTGGCGGACTCTGTAAACCATCTGCTGGTGGTGGGGTTTTATCTGGTCAATGTCGGCTATATCGCCCTGGCCCTGAAGACAACCGATCCGCTCGCCAATCTCAGGCAGGTGATCGAGCTTGAGAGCACAAAGATAGGAGTTGTATTGCTGATCCTGGGGGCAATGCACTTTTTCAATATTCTTGTTCTTGCCAGGATGAAGAGCCGCGGTAGCGTTCTGAGTAGCGAACCTGTTTCGCGGACGGCATGAGTTTCTAGGGATGAAGATCAAAAAATCGGATGAAACCCGCAACCGAATTCTTGAAGCCGCGCTGACGATCTTTCGTGAGCGCGGCTTCGAGCGTGCCACGATGCGCGAGATCGCCACGGCGGCCGAGGTGGCCGTGGGAGCGGCTTATTACTACTTCGAGTCGAAGGATGCGATCGTCATGGCATTTTATGAACGGTCGCAGGGAGAGATGAGCGATCGGATTGAAGCCGGTCTGGACCGCTGTAAAACTCTGGAGACTCGGCTGAGTACGATTATTTCTACCAAGTTTGAGTGTTTTGCCCCGAATCGAAAATTGCTGGGAGCCTTGTCGGCGCACGTTGACCCGGAGCATCCGCTGTCTCCCTTCAGCGAGGAGACGGCAGCGATTCGGAAGGTGGACATTGGTTTCTTCTCGCGCGCGGTCGAAGAGTCGGAGGTAAAACTTCCGGCGAGCATCAAGCCGTACCTCCCCAGGCTTTTGTGGATGTACCAGATGGGATTGATCCTTTTCTGGGTCTATGACCGCAGCGAGAACCAGAGCAAAACGAAGGTTCTGTACGAAAAGAGCCTGAAGATGCTTTTGATTACGTTGAAGGTTGCAGGTGTGCCTCTGCTGAGACCTCTGCATCGGCTGGCTGCCGAGCTGTTGGAAACGGTTTACGGTAAGGCTTAGTTCTTATTGAGGATTGCGTCGGCGATGGCGGCTGCTTCGGCTGCGGAGCGCACGTCGTGGACACGCAGGATGTGCGCTCCTCCAAGGATCGCCGCGACGTTGGCCGCAGTGGTGGCGTGCAGGCGCTCGCTTGCCGGTGGTACCTCGCGATGAAGTGTGCGGGCGATGGTTTCGCCGAGGAAGCTCTTGCGGGAGAGGCCTATCAGGATGGGAAGGCCAAGGCGCTGGAAGGCTTCGAGGTGCGCGAGCAGAGGGTAGTTTTCGTCGAGGCGCTTGCCGAAGCCAAGGCCGGGGTCGATCACGATGCGCTCGAGCAGGATGCCTGCCGATTTTGCGGTGGCAATGACGGCTTCGAGGTCGCGGAGAACGAGTGGAGCGATCTCTTCGGGAGTGAGGGGCGGTAGAGTGGGCCACTCGGCGGGGGTTCCGCGCGTGTGCATCAGGATGGTTCCGCAGGCTAGATGGGCGCAGATGGAAGACATCTCCACGTCCCAGAGGAGGCCGCTGACGTCGTTGACGATCTCGGCTCCGGCCTCGATGGCGCGCCGGGCGGTGGCGGCGTGGAAGGTGTCGATGGAGACGATGGCGGAGGGCCGCTCGCGCAGGATAGCTTCGAGTGCGGGGAGGATGCGCGCCTGCTCCTCGTCGGGGGTGAGAGGGGTGGCGCCGGGGCGGGTGGACTCGCCGCCGAGGTCGAGGATGTCCGCCCCTTCGTCGAGCATCTGGAGGGCGTGTTCGAGAGCGCGGTGCGGGGACTGGCCGGGAGTATAGAAGTGGCCGCCGTCGGAGAAGGAGTCGGGCGTGATGTTGAGGATGCCCATGATGAGGGTTCGCCGCCCGAGCGCGAGGGAGCGGGTGCGGAGACGCCAGTCGTAGGTGGGGCGCGTGGCGAAGGGCATGAGTGAATTTTAGAAGGATTGCTGCCGGACAGGGTGCTAGACTTCGCGCATATGAAGCGATGGCTGATGGGAGCGGCTTTGGCTGCGATGTGCTGTTGTGCGGCGCAGTCGCAGCAGGTTGGGTGCGATGGAGCGGCTGCGGTCACGGCGTGCAGCGATCTTGCTGCGAAGATTGCCGCGGTGCTGACCGATCCGGCGGTGGCGCGGGCGCACTGGGGTATCAAGGTGACGACGATGGAGGGAGCTCCGCTCTACTCCATGAACGAGGCGCAGTTCTTTCAGCCGGCGAGCAACACGAAGATGTTTACGACGGCGACGGCGCTGGCGTTGCTGGGGCCGGGTGCGACCTTCGAGACGAAGGTGATGGCGCAGGGAAGCTACAGTGCTGCTGGCAGACTGGCTGGCGACGTGGTGCTGGTGGGCGCGGGCGACGCGAATCTTTCGGGGCGCGAGATTCCTTATGTTGCTCCTGCGATGCGTCCGAAGGTTCCTGCAGGGCAGACGCCTCCTCCGGGGCCGCTTGCGTTGCGGTATCTCGACGAGATGGCCGACCAGGTGGCGAAGACGGGACTGAAGACGGTCAACGGCGATGTGGTGGGGGATGACACGCTGTATCCGTGGGAGCCTTACGCGCAGGACTGGTCGATCGACGATACGGTGTGGGGATATGGCGCGCCGGTTTCGGCGCTGGCGATCAACGATAACCAGTTGAAGGTGACGGTTTCGCCGGGAGAGGCTGCGGGGAGGCCCGCGCATGTCGCGGTCGATCCTGTCGCTCCGTACTACACGGTGGACACGAGCGGGTTGACGACGGGGGCGGCTCACAGCGGAAGCCATGTGGAGATGGAGCGGGCGATGGGCTCGAAGGTGCTGCGTATCTATGGCTCGATTGCGGTGGATGCGCACGCCGATGAGGAGGAGGTCGCGATTCATGACCCCGCGGAGTATGCGGCTGCGGCGTTGAAGTCGATGCTGGAGGCAAGGGGGATTGTGGTGACGGGAGTGGCGAGGGCGAGGCATCGCATCTCGAACGACGCGCGCGGATTTTTGCTGGCATCGCGCGAGCCTTTGCCTGCAATCGACTGGTCAAAGAGCTATGGCGCGGCGAGCGCGGCGTTGGAGGGCACGGTACTGGCGAGGCATGTTTCGCCTGTGTTGATTGAGGATATGGTGGTGACCAACAAGGTGAGCCAGAACCTTCATGCGGAGATGTTTCTGCACAACGTGGGGGCGGCGGTCGCGGGGGACGGCTCGACCGTGAATGGGGCGCGGGTGGTGCGGGCGTTTCTGACGACGCGGGTGGGGATTGACCCTGACGACTTTATCTTCTTCGATGGCTCGGGGCTGAGTGGGCATGATCTTGTGACTCCGCGGGCGGCGGCGCGGCTGTTGCAGTATGCGTCGACCCAGCCGTGGTTTGCGGACTGGAAGCGGACGCTGCCGATTGGAGGCGAGGATGGCTCGCTGGTGGAGCGGTTCGGCAAGGCTCCGCTGAAGGATCATGTGTTTGCGAAGACGGGGACGCTGGGAGAGGCTCGGGCGCTGAGCGGATATCTCGACTGCGCGAGCGGGAAGACGGTGATCTTTTCTGTGATGGTGAGCCCTCATGCTCCGGGGTCGAGTGCGGACCGCGTGGCGATGGACAGGATCGTCGGGTTGATTGCCGCAGAGGAGTAAGTCCGTATCTGTAAGCGGTCTGCTGAAGCGGAAGAATAGCTAGAATTAGCTGGTTATGGAACTTCGAAGCAAACAACTGGTTCGGTTGTCGCAACTTCTATGGTCGCGACAATGACCGGAAGCACTGTCGCGATTTTGGCCATTCTTTTTTTCGCTACCTTCATTCGCTCGGCGTTTGGGTTTGGCGAAGCTCTCGTCGCGGTTCCGTTGCTTGCGCTTTATCTTCCGCTCCGGATTGCCGCGCCATTAGCGGTCCTTGTCTCCATTACGATTGCGGCCCTGGTTGTCGCGCAAGACTGGCGCAGGATTCACTTTCGCAGCGCTGGAAGGCTTTTTTCTTCGACACTGCTGGGGATTCCCTTCGGTTTGCTGCTTCTGACGAGCACTCACCAGAGGACGGTCAGGATTGTGCTCGCGGTGATCCTTCTTGCATTTTCCCTGTATTCGTTGATTGGTCGCAGACCTCCGGAACTGAAGGGCGACCATCCGGCCTGGCTGATCGGCTGCGGATTTTGTGCAGGAGTATTGGGAGGAGCCTATGGCATGAACGGGCCGCCCCTGGTGATTTATGGGGCAATGCGTCGATGGTCCGCGCAGCACTTTCGGGCGACGCTGCAGGGGTATTTCCTGCCAGCAAGTATCGTCGGCATGGCGGGATACTGGGCCGCCGGATTGTGGAGCTATGCAGTGACGCACTATTTTTTGCTTTGTCTGCCGATTCTGTGGCCTGCTGTCTGGCTGGGCCGGTGGGTGAATCATCGTCTGCACGGCGATCACTTTCTTCGTTATGTCTATCTGGGACTGATTGGGATTGCGGTGTTGCTGCTGGTTCAGTCCGCTCGCGGATAAAGTGAGAGAATAAAGGGGATGAAACGTTTTTTTCTGGGATTAATGGTGGCCTCGATGCTGGCCGGGTGCAAGTCCGCGCCTCCGCCCCCGACTCCGCTGGAGCAACTGAATGCGCAGCAGAAGAGCGGCCACGTGGTCTTCCAGTCGCACTGCCAGATCTGCCACAACGACCGGACGAACGATACGCTGGTTGGCCCGGCGCTGATCGGGATTTACAAGAAGCAGTATCTTCCCAGCGGGGCGGCGGCGACCGATGAGCGCGTTTCCGCGACGATTCTGCATGGAAGGAACATGATGCCTCCGCAGGCGAACGTGATCAACCAGCAGGATCTCGATGACCTGCTGGCTTATCTGCACACACTATGAGCGATCAGAACAATAACGAAGCCGAGATCAAAAAGCTTCAGGCGAAGGCGGGCGGGATGCTTCCCGGCGTTGCGGGCATCTGCATGTTCATGCTGCTGGTGACGATTATGAACGCCTTTGCCGCGCTGCGCGGCGTCTTTGGCGCTGGTCGGGGCAAGGTTGGCGTACTGGTTATCTGCACGCTGCTGGCGGCGGGAGTTTTTGGTCTGCTGAAGATGACGCGGTGGGGATGGTCGCTGGTGCTGGCGGGATGCCTGACGCTGTTCATTGGGAACATCGTGTACTTCCGGCAGACACATGCGCCGCCATTCGTGGTGCAGGGACTGTTTGCTCTCGTGTTCTTTCTGTATCTCGTGCGGCCCGAGGTCAGGGAGCGTTTGCGCTAACCGTTTGCCGCTGAGGAACGATCGTTTTGCCGACTCCTAAAAATAGCTCTGCTGTTCTGCTGATTACCTGCCCGGACCAGAAAGGCCTTGTCGCCACGGTTTCGGGTGAGCTTTATCGCTTCGGCGCCAACATTATTCATGCCGATCAGCATCAGGACCATGAAGAGGGACTTTTCTTCATGCGCGTGGAGTGGCTGCTTGAAGACTTCGATCTTGCGGGCTTCCGCTCGGTCTTCGAGGAGATTGCTGCGCGCTTCAACATGACCTGGCAGCTTAAGGTGAATACGGAGCGTCCTCGGGTCGCGATTCTCGTCTCGCAACACCTGCATTGCCTCGCTGACCTGTTGCAGCGACATCAGCTTGGGGAGCTTGAGTGCGACATTCCTCTGATTCTCAGCAACCACAACGATGGCGAGTCGCTGGCGAAGTACCACGGGATCGACTTCCGCGTGATTGAGGCTTCGGCGGCGAACCGCGCCGAGGCGGAGGAGAAGCAGCTTACGCTGCTGCGCGAGGCCAATGTCGAGTTGATTGTGCTGGCTCGTTACATGCAGATTCTGACGCCGAACTTTGTCGCACATTATCCGTTCGGAATCATCAATGTGCATCACTCGTTTCTACCGGCGTTCATTGGGGCAAGGCCTTACCACGCGGCCTTTGGGCGCGGAGTGAAGCTGATCGGGGCCACGAGCCACTATGTGACGGCGGGACTGGATGACGGCCCCATCATCGAACAGGATGTGGCTCGCATCTCGCACAGGGACCAGGTGCAGGACCTTGTCGCCCGCGGGCGCGATCTGGAGCGGTTGGTGCTGTCGCGGGCCGTGCGATGGCATTTGGACCGCAGAATTGTCTCGTATCGCAACAAGACCGTGATCTTCGATTAAGCTGGCTGGGACATGAATCCGGCAGTTGCCTGCTTCATAGAAGGAGTGCGGCATGATAAGTCGAAGAGGTTTCGGAAGACTGATGGGGGCTGCGCTGCTTGCGGGGCATGTTCCGCGAGGTTGGGGAGAGCCCTTCGCGAAGCCGCAGGACCGCTTCTCGGTGATGATCTGGACGCTGAAACAACGCGGCAGCTTCGAGGAGAATCTTGAGCGCGTGGCGCAGGCGGGATATCGCCATGTCGAACTGGTTGGCGAGTTTCTGAAGTGGACCGACGCGGAAGCCAGTCGCATGATGAGCCGCATGGATGCGCTCGGGATTACGGTCGATGCGACCTCGGGGCTTGTTCCGGGCTTTGCCGATCCTGCCGAAGCCGCGACCTATCCGGCGAAGCTGAAGGAGTTCGCTCAGGTGGCCGCCGAGCGGGTGCGGTGCAAGCGGCTGATTCTGCTTTCGGGCAAGCGCGTTGCGGGGATGAGCGAACAGGAGCAGCAGCAGGTCGCCATTGAGACGCTGAAGAGGACCGCCGACTTTCTGGAGCAAACAGGCACGGAGATTCTTCTGGAGCCGATTGACCGGCTGGAAAATCCGCCGATCTGGATGGACACGGTCGAGCAGGCCTTTGCGATCGCGCAGGCGGTGGGAAGCCCGCGGATCAAGGTGCTGTACGACCTGTACCACGAGCAGCGGACCCACGGGAACCTGATCGAGAAGCTCGAAAAGAACATCGGGGCGGTCGGACTGGTGCACATTGCGGATGTTCCGGGGCGGCATGAGCCGGGGACGGGCGAGATGAACTATGGGAATCTCTACCGCAAGCTGGGGGAGCTGAGGTACGAGGGCATGATCGCGATGGAGTTCTACCCGACGGGCGATATCGTCGGGATGCTGCGGGCGGCGCGCCTCGAAGCGGGACAAAATCTGCTGAAGGGATACAATTAAAGGGATGACTCCGACCGCCGAGCTGGTCCAGATCGACCTGACGCCCCGCAAGCCCGCGCCGAAGCCGGCATGGCTGAAGGCGAAGGCTCCGATGGGCGAGACCTTCCACAGCCTGAAGAAGATGGCGCGCGAGTTGAACCTCCACACCGTCTGCGAGAGCGCGCACTGCCCGAACATCGGCGAGTGCTGGAACCAGAAGGCCGCGACCTTCATGATGCTGGGTAATCTTTGCACGCGGCGCTGCGGATTCTGCGCGGTTCCGAAGGGCAAGCCGGAGCCGATCGATCTCGACGAGCCGCGCCGTGTGGCCTATGCCGTGGCGCAGCTTGGATTGCACCATGCGGTCATCACCAGCGTGAACCGTGACGACGACAACATTGGCGCGGCGCAGGCCTTCGTGAAGGTGGTCGAGGAGATTCGCCTTCAGGCTCCCGGATGCCGCGTCGAGATTCTTACGCCGGACTTTCAGGGGAACGAAGCGGCGCTGCGGTTAGTCGTTGCGGCGCGTCCTGAGATTCTGAACCACAACATCGAGACGGTTCCGCGTCTTTATCGTGTGGCGAAGTCAGGCGGACGCTATGAGCGCTCGCTGCGCTTTCTCGAGCAGGCCAAGGAGATCGCCGCGGAGACGGGTGAAGAGATCGTCACCAAGACCGGCATCATCGTCGGCATGGGCGAGGAGATGCACGAGCTTTTGGATGTCTTCCATGATCTTGCTGCGCGTCGCGTTGGGATTCTCACGATCGGCCAGTACCTTCGTCCCTCGCGCGATCATCTGCCGATGACGCGCTACTACACTCCCGAAGAGTTTGCTTTCCTGAAGCACGAGGCTCTGGGCATGGGCTTCAAGCATGTGGAGAGCGGCCCGCTGGTGCGTTCGAGCTACCACGCGCAGGAACAGGCTGAATCGACTGGGCTGGCGTAACGATTCGGAATCCAGCAAGTCTATACGTATGGACAATGTTGATTCAGGACGTTACGACTATTCTGCGTCTGCGCTGATCTTTAGTGCTATAGTAGAAACCTCTCAAACTCAATAAGAGCGAGTCGGGATCCCTTTTATCAAAAGGTGTGCTCGAGTTGTATTTCCCGAGGAATTCTGCCGGACTCAGAGGAGTAGATTGCGCTCGCGGCAGAATTGAATTCAGCGAAACTTTACTTGACTGGATAACTACATGCTTTCCGTGTTGATTATCGATGACGATGTCGAGTTTTGCTCTATGCTGCGCGAGTACATGGCGAGACACCAGGTGCAGCTCTCCATGGTCCATAGCGGAGTTCAGGGACTCAGTGCGATTCAGGGCGGGAGCTATGATCTGATTCTTCTGGATATCATGCTGCCGGAGATGGATGGCTTCTCTGTGTTGCAGGCTCTGCCCTGTCCTTCGCCTGCCCCGATTATTCTTCTCACAGCGCAGTCGGGAGACCATGAGCTTGTGACGGGGTTGGATCTTGGAGCTGATGATTACATCACCAAGCCAATCAATCCACGCGAGCTTATTGCGAGAATCCATGCAGTGCTGCGTCGAAGCGCTCGGCTGCAAGCGGTTCCTGTTGTTGCGATGCGATCACCAAGCCTTGACCCTGCGAGACGTTGTCTGCGAGTGCAGCAGCAGAGCATTCAACTGACGGATGTGGAGTACTCGATTCTGGAGGCTCTCATGGCGTCGCCTGGTGAAGTGATGACGCGCGATCATCTTGTGCGCCATGTATTTCAACGGGACTTCCATCCACTGGATCGCTCGCTGGATATGCACATCAGCCGCCTGCGAAAGAAGCTGGATGTTGTAACGCAAGCGCGTCTTAAGATTCGTTCTGTTCGCAATATGGGATATGCGTACTTACAGGATTCTCCGCTCTCTTCTGTGATGTAAGTTGTAACTTCGTATCGGCACGCCGTTACAAATTGTTACAAAAATCATCTTTGTGTTGGACTGTCGTTCTGACATAGTTCAACCATAGGCCTCCGCTATTTTCATAGCCAGCTGATCTGTCTGTCCATGCCGTGAGTCGGCTTTCTCTGTTGACTTGCAGATCAGGCATCGATGTAGAAGCCCAGTCGTCTTCTGCATCCTTAGGAGCCCTGTGCACTTGCGAAATTTGCATCTATGACTCGCCGAAGCGGTTTGTGGCGAGGCTAAGAGTCTGTGTCTTAAAAGCGGTCAATGAAACTTCGCACAGATATCCGCCGCTTTTGATCTCGCAGCGATCGATGGACCTACCAGCTTCAGGAGTAACTATGCGGATCTTACGAGTTTTATTGCCCCTTCTCTTCTTTGTCTCTACTGTTTTATCGGCGCAGGTGGCGGTTAACGGACGAATCACCGGCACCGTGCGCGATGTCTCCGGAGCTGTGATCGAAGGCGCGACGCTGGAAGTGAAGGGCCCCGCCCTTATGAACTCGCGCATAGTGAAGTCGCAGGCGGGAGGCGTCTATCTTGTAGAGCAATTGCCTCCGGGAACTTACTCGCTAACGGCGACGCACTCCGATTTTCAAACCTTTCTTGCGAACGATATTGTTCTCGTTCCGGGGTTTACCGCAACGCTTAATGTGGAGCTTAAGTTAGGTTCAACGAGCGAGACCGTTGAGGTAACAGCAGCAGGTCCAGTGATCGATGTGCAGGCATCCGCGGCGCAAACCAACTTCGATGTTGCACTGCTTCAGAACATTCCCAGTGGTCGTGATCCCTGGTCGACGATTGCGCAGGTGCCTGGAGCAACTCCTGGAACCTTCGACGTTGCCGGCAGCAATATGGCGCAGCAGACAAGCACGGCGGTCCACGGCTCTAAGCCGGGTGAGACGGTGTACTCCTTCAACGGTCTTAATCTGAACTGGCCGGGAGGCAATGGCGGCTCTACTGCTTTTTACGTTGATTACGACTCGTTTGAGGCGATTCAGTTGGTCACCGACGCTGCTCCTCCGGAGGTTTCCGTCGGTGGTTCGTATATCAACATGGTTACGAAGTCAGGCTCGAACCTCTTTCATGGTATGGCTGCTGCTTACTACCAGACGAACGGAACGCAGGCTGCGCTGAACGCTCCTTCGTTTACTCCGATCGGAACAAGTGCTCCTGTCAGTGTTACGAATGTCGGCACCCCGTTTATTATGGGGCGCGATCTGACGGTGCAGATGGGAGGGCCTGTTCTGCGTGACAAGCTCTGGCTATTTGGCGCCTATCGCTTTTACGTCACTAAAATGCAGCAGCTAAACGTACAGGATAGACCGGGAGTTCTGGGCACGGATCCTAATCACCAGAGCAATGGCACGGTTCGTCTGGACTATCACGTCAATAACAAGAACACCGTCAATGCCCAGTGGCTGTATAACGTGCAGAACCGCTTTTACCGGCGCTCGACTTCTTATACCTACGTTACTTCGAACGCTTCCATTCGCCAGATTGAGCCCGCATGGGTGATGCAGGGGCAGTGGATTTACACGATCAGTCCAAACCTTCTGCTCGATAGTCGTATTGGATACATGCACCTTCACTTCGATTCCCAGCGTCAGCCGGGAGTTGATCCGACGACACTCTCGATTGCGGATGCGGGGGCATCGACTCTGATCGGCGCAGCCCAGAACTATAGCCTGCAACGCACAGGAGCAACCCGCGCTGCAAGCTCGTTGTCCTGGTTCAAGTCTGGTTGGGGAGGGAGTCATAACTTCAAAGCCGGATTTGATACTTCGGTCGATAGTCTGAATAACGATATTTATGTAAATAAAGATATCAACGTACTCTTCAATAACGGCAATGCATACCAGGTGCGCGCGTATAACTCCCCGGTATCAAACAAGAGCATCTTTCACTCTTACTCGATCTTTGCGCAGGATGCCTGGACGATTGGACGCAAACTGACGCTGAATCTTGGCGTTCGATTCGATCACTTCCGTACCTTCAATCCCGCGCAGTGCAGTCCCGCTGCTGCCGGTGATATTGGCCAGGCTGAATTTCCTACACGCTGCTATCCGCAGAGTCGAGATCTTGCCAGCTTCAACAACGCGGTTCCGCGTATTTCGGTTGCGTATGATCCCGGTGGAAACGGACGTCAGGTAATCCGGTTTGGCTATAACCGCTTCATGCTTTCACAGGGAACCAGCTTTGCCCAGACGCTGAATGCGAATGGCTCCGGTTACAAGACCTATCTGTGGACGGATACGAATGGAGACAAGGTTCCTCAGACCAATGAGTGGTATACGAACGCCAGCGGAGTGGTTCAGACACCGGTCAGCGTGACGGGTGGAGTTGTTACTCGTGTTGATCCAAATGTTTCTCGTCCTTACTCGGATCAGATCAATGTTGGTTATCAGCAATCTATTATGAAGAGTCTGGCAGTAGGAGTTTCTTACTACTACCGTACAACCAAGAACCAGATCGGACGTTATAACGCCGCGATCCCGCGTGACGCGTACTTCCTCGATACCGCTCATAATTTCGTCAATGGACTTACAGGTGAGACCGTTACACCATATAACATTCCGGCTTCCTACAGAGGACTGTCCGACTATGTGATCACGAATATTCCTCTGACCGACGACAACCGTTACGACGGTGTTGAGATTACCGGGCAGCGTCGTTTCGATGGTAAGTGGCAGGTCAATGCGGGACTTACGCTGCAGAAGAACCGCGGTACTTATGGGAATGGAACCAGTGATGATTTCAATGATCCTAATCAGGACTTCAATCGCGCAAATGGCTCTATCGATCAGGATGCCAGGGTTGTGTTGAAGCTTGCAGGTACATATGTGATGCCGCTCAAAATCTCGAGCAGCGTGAACTACCAGCACACCAGTGGTTTCGCCATTCTGCCAACGCAGACCTTGACGGGACTCAACCTTTCGGAGTCAGTCAAGATCGGGACTTCTGGCTCGCGTCGCCTGGGAGATGTTGATCTGCTCAATATTCGCTTTTCCCGTCCTACGAAGCTGAGTGAGAAATTGACACTGGAACCGATCGCCGATCTAAACAATGTTCTCAATACCAACGCTGTTATTTCAGTGACCAGCACCTATGGCGCTAACTTCCTCCGTCCGGGTAATGTGGTGAATCCATTTATTGCTCGCTTTGCGATGAGACTCAACTGGTAATCCAGTTGAGTCTCATTTTTTATTCGACAAGTTAATTGCGCGGAGGAAGAGGATGTTTGGAGTAAAAGTTTTAGGTCGTGTGGTAATTCTTGCGATTACTGTGGCAAGCGCTTCTGCAATGGCAGAGGCTCCAAAAGGAAGCATCACGATTGATCGGATTGCGGATATCAAGTATCCGACGGATCCGGTTTGGTCTCCCGATAGTAAGTCCATCACTTTTTTGTGGGATGCTGCGGGGAAGCAGGATCTTTTTCTTGTTACTCCGGGATCGGCTCCTGTCGCGCTTACGGACTTTCCTGTGAACCCTAACACGCTTCGTTCGGACATAGGGCACTTTGACTGGGTTAGTCCGAGCAAGATCATTTTTTCGCGGCAGGGGGGCTTGTGGTCCGTGTCTCAGGGAGAAAAACCAGCGCGAATGGCGGGCTTTGAAGGGGTCGCGCAGTTCGCGCTGTCACAGGATAAAAAGATCATCGTGTTCGTTCGCGCAGGGCAGATTTTTACAACATCGCTCGTGGCTGGAACGGAGCGACAGCTCAGCAATCTAACCGAGGGATATAACATCTCTGGTTTGCAGTTCTCGCCTGACAATCAATGGATTAGCTTCAACGTGGCGCATGCTCGTGAGGTTCCGATGTCGATGCCGTATAACGGCGATCGCGTTCGCGTGATGCGTTCCACGGTGTCCGGAAACAAGATGGGGGTTATCTCGATTTACGCTATTGAAGGAGACCCCATCTGGCTGGAGACGGGACAAGGTGGCCTGGGAGATCGGAGCGGTGCGCAGTGGACCAGCGGCTCTACGCTGCTTCGTACGGAGTTTTCTCCAGATCGAAAGACCCGTTGGATCAAGCTGACGGATGTTTCTACAGGAGAGACGCGCACTTTGTGGAAGGATTATGATCCTGCCTATTGGACGCCAAATGCAGGCTCACGGCCCGCTATCTCTCCTGATGGAAAGACGCTTGTATTTCTGAGCGATCGTACCGGGTGGCCGCATCTGTACATGATGCCGCTCAATGCTACGTCAGAGTCACAGGCGAAGCAGATCACCAATGGTAAGTATGGTGCGAATTATGCGACGTGGTCGCCTGATGGAAAGCACATTGCCTATACGCACTCGGTCGATGGAAACCAGATGGAGCGTTTCCTTGCCATCTATGACATTGATACAGGCAAGAGTGTGGATGCGGGGAACGCTCGAGGCGTGAACTTTGATGCTTCGTACTCGCCTGATGGCTCTCAACTTGTTTATTCGCGTGCTGCGATTGAACATCCACTTGAACTTTATGTGACGCCTGCCAAAGCAGGCACGACATCCACGCGGCTTACTGTTTCAATAGATACGGCAATCAAGACAACGGACCTGACGGCTCCTGTTCCTGTCTCGTTCCCCAGCCGTGCGGATAAAAAGCCAGTTCCGGCAACACTAATGGTCGCTTCGACCATCGACAAAACCAAGAAGCATCCTGCGATCATCTGGATTCACGGTTCGGGTTCAGATCAGAACTATCTTGGCTGGCACCCAGGAGCTTATCGAATGTACTACGCCATGCATCAATACCTGGCGCAGCAGGGGTACGTCATTCTTACTCCGGACTATCGTGGCTCTTCTGGTTATAGCCGTGATTGGGCTGTGGGCGATTACATGGATATGGGCGGCAAGCCTACGGAAGATGTAGCTTCTGGCGCTGACTATCTGAAGACGCTTTCCTATGTCGATCCTGATCGCATTGGAGTCTGGGGGCTTTCCTACGGTGGTTACATGACGCTGCAGGCCATTACGACGACGCCCACGCTCTTCCGCTGTGCAATCGATGTTGCCGGTGTTGGTGATTGGGCGACGTGGAGTCCTGGAGCTTATACGATTGGCCGTCTTGGTACTCCGGTGACGAATCCTGAAGGCTTCTATCGTTCTGCCGCTGCTCTTCACCTTGATAAGGTACAGCGCCCTCTCTTCATCATGCACGGAACTAACGATACCAACGTTGGATTCTGGGAATCACTCAAGGTGTTTGATGAGTTAGAGAAGATGGGAAAGCCATTTGACATGATGATCTATCCCGGTGAGATTCATTTCTTCCGTCGAGCCTATGTGTTACGCGATGCCTGGCATCGTAGCGAAGACTTCTTCGATAAATACCTGAAAGACACTGGCAACACAGTTAAATCCGTCGGATCGGTGGAGTCTCCTAAACACCAGAAATTCACCGTAGCTGCGGGACAGTAAGTCTCTTCTTCTGGCTCTCACAAGAAAGGAATTTGATCGATGCTGAGTCGTCGCGTTCTATCTTCCGCAATCTTCTCTATGGCTGTGATGCTCGGGACAGGTTTCCTGTGTGCACAAACGAAAAGCATCACGATTGAGAATGTTTCCGATATTAAGTATCCGACGGCTCAGCAGTGGTCTCCTGACAGCAAAAGTATCGCTTTCCTGTGGGATGCTGCTGGAAAACAGGATCTCTTTCTTGTTCGCCCAGGTGGTAAGCCGGTTGCTCTAACGAGCTTCCCTTTAAATCCCGCCATGTTGCAATCTGATATCGGTCGTTTTGAATGGGCTTCGGATCAGCAAATTATCTTTGCGAGAGATCGAGGGCTTTGGACTGTTTCCACCAATGGCGAAAAGCCTCAACCACTCGCGGGCTTTGAAGGAGTCAGCAGTTTTTCTCTTTCACGCGATAAGCAGCAGATAGCTTTTGTTCGTAAGGGGCAAGTCTGGATTGCAAATCTGCATGCGCATACCGAGCGGTTGTTGACGCATTTGCCTGTGGGGCTGAATGCAAATGCTCCGGGTTTTTCTCCAGATGCCCGCTTCGTGGCGTTTACTGCTTCACGAAGTGAAGATGCTCTTCTTCCCTTGCCGTTCAATGGGGAGCGACTCAAGGTTTACCAGAACTCGGCTTATGACACGTATCTCGGAATCGTGTCGGTTTTTGGTGGTGATCCGGTTATGCTTCCCAGCTCAGGTGGTGGGGGTGGTCTACGTGGGATGGGAGCTCATCAATGGGCAACGAATGATGCGCTTGTGCACCAGGAGCTTTCAGCGGATCGACGAACACGTGAGATTCGCGTTACGCAGACCGATGGCAGCACACGCGTTCTGTGGCGCAGTTTCGATGCGAAATGGTTTACTCCGACCGATGGACCCGCGACGGTAGCTTCGCCTGATGGTAAGTGGGTGGCCTTCGTGGATGATCGCTCGGGATGGCCGCATGTCTATGCCATTCCAACGGATGCAAAAGACCAGTCCGAGGCGAAAGAAATCAGCAAAGGCGATCTTGGTGCGGGATATGCGGCGTGGTCGGAAGACAGCCAGCACCTCGCATTTGCTCATAGTACGGTAGGCAATCAGATGGAGCGCTTTATTGACGTCACGGATGTTCGTACGGGAGAGGTTAAAACTGTTGTCAAATCGAGAGGGGTCAATATTAATCCATCGTTCTCTCCGGATGGAACCATGTTGGCGTATTCAAGGGCAGCAGTCGAACATCCTCTGGAGGTGTATTCGATTACGCTCAACGGCGGAACGCCTACACGGCTTACAGATTCGCTTCCAGCATCGCTCAATCCTGCCGATCTTACTGCCCCGGTCCCAGTTCATTACGCCAGCCGAGCTGCTGATCATCAGCAGGTTCCTGCAACGTTGATTGTTGCAAAGGATCTCGACAAAACGAAAAAGCATCCGGCTATTATCTGGATTCACGGTTCTGGTGCGGACCAGAATTACCTTGGCTGGCATCCTGGTGCGTACCGCATGTACTACGCGATCCATCAGTATTTAGTTCAGCAGGGCTATGTCGTTCTTACGCCGGATTACAGGGGATCTTCGGGTTACAGCCGGGCCTGGACGCAAGGGCACTATATGGATCTTGGCGGCACGGAATCGGAGGATGTTGCTGGAGGAGCCGATTATCTCAAAACGCTTCCTTATGTAGACCCCGACCGCATTGGCGTATGGGGACTTTCTTATGGTGGCTTTATGACTTTGCAGGCAGTAACGACTACTCCGCAGTTGTTTCGTTGTGCAATTGATGTCGCTGGCGTTGGCGACTGGGCGACACATACGCCGTGGAGCATTGGTCGTATGGGAACGAGCGTTTCCAATCCGGAAGGACATGAGCGTTCGGCCCCTGTACGTCATCTAAGCAAGTTGGAAAGACCTCTGCTTATACTTCAGGGAACAAATGACGTGAATGTTCCTTTCATTCAAACCCTTGCCGTCGTCGATCAGCTTGAGAAACTGGGGAAGCCTTTTGAGTTAGCTATCTATCCAGGGGAGATACATTTCTTCCGTCGCTCGTATGTTTTGCGGGATGCGTGGAAGAGGTCGGTGGATTTTTTCGATCGCTATCTCAAGGAGGAAGCTCCTGCACCATCCGTTGGAGAGGTGGCCGTGCCAGAGAAAAGTGAGGCTACAGGGCAATAGAATTTGCGTCGTATATATCGTGCTACGTTACTGGTAGAAATCCCTTATAGCAGTTCCATCCATTCCCTCTATCAGAGGAACGGTATGCATGCATAGCATTGGCTTCAAGGTTTTTCTGTCTTATTGTCTAGCGGTTATGTTTGTCATCATCGCTTCGAATGCGATGGGGCCGGACTCACTTCGAAGACCTGAACTTATTAAAGATGCTGTTATCTCTTCCATGCGCATCGCGGGACAGGCTGCGGTTGCTGCGTATGAACGAGGTGGCTGCTCAGAGATAAAACGCGTGTTTCCAGAGGGCGATCGGGAGTTTACACTCGCATCTTCCGAAGGAAATGTTCTATGCGGCGTGAAGTGGAAGGCTGCTTCCTCCGAGTTAGTGCAAAACGCGGCGAAGACTGGGAAAGTATTATCTCGCCGACACCAGAAACATCAGTTAGTTGCTCTTCCACTTCGTTCTTCATCGTCTGGTAAGTTATACGTTTTTGCCGCGAGAGCTCCTTATAGTTCTCCTTTGCAGCTCTTTGGCTGGTTTCCAGGACCTACAACCTGGCTTACGTGTTTGCTTGCCAGTGTTGTGCTTGCAATTATCTTTACTCGCCCCTTGCGCAGACTGCGTAAGGCGGCACGCGCCCTTGCATCAGGAGATATGACGGCTCGTGTGAAGTGGCGAGGAGTTAGCCACTATAAGAAGTCTTCAGGTCGTGATGAAATACAGGCGCTCATGTGCGACTTCAATCACATGGCTGCATGTCTACAGTCTCTGGTTGAGTCTCAGCGCATGCTTGTTCGAGACGTTTCGCATGAACTCAGGTCGCCTCTTGCTCGCCTTAATGTCGCGCTTGAGCTTGCCAAGGAAGAGCGGGATGGGGACGGTATTGTTCAGCATCTGAATCGCATTCAGCTTGAGACGGACAGGCTGCGTAATCTCATTGAACAGTTGCTTTCACTTTCGGCTTTGCAACAGCCTGATCGAATTGTTCCTACATCGCGTCCTGTGCAACTGAATCAAGTGTTGCAGGACTTGGCGGATGACGCTCGATTTGAAGCGAATGCATGTAATTGTTCCGTCAAGCTAAGCTCTTCCTCTGCGGATATTTTTGTGCAAGGGAACGAGCCGCTTCTTCGGGGAGCCATTGAGAATGTCGTGCGCAATGCTATTCAATACAGCGGAGAGGGTGGTTGCGTGGAGATTGATCTCTCTTCCGCTTCAGATACGGAAAAGAGTTATGCCGTGATCTCAGTTAAGGATAATGGCCCCGGTATTCCGGAAGAGGAGCTGAGAAAGATCTTTCGTCCGTTTTATCGGGTCGATGAATCCCGGCAACGATCTACGGGAGGCTTCGGTATTGGGCTTGCCATTGTCGAGAGATCGATTCGTCTTCATTCCGGAAAAATTGTTGCGAGTAACAGAAGTGAAGGTGGATTGACGGTAGCCATCTATCTTCCGATCAGCGCCTGAAGTGTGTCGTACGCAAAATCTAAACGGGAGTTAGCAAATACTTATGATCCAGATTCGATTCATTCCTATATTGATTTTTGCTCTTGGAGTGCTTCCTCTTTATGCGCAGCGTAACAGTCGTCCTACAGGAGACAATGCTCCTGGCGGGATAGAGCCTGCTGTGGCTCTGACTCACAAAGAGGAAGTTTCAGTAGAAAAACCTATCGTTACGCATCATTCCGTCACGGTGCATGGCAAGGCGCTTCAGTACACAGCTACGACCGGTCGAATGCCTATCAAGAATAAGGAGGGTAAGATCGATGCTTTTATGTTTTATGTCGCCTACACCCTTGATGGAGGAACGGAAAAACGCCCGCTGACATTCGCATTTAATGGCGGACCTGGATCGGCCACGATCTGGCTGCATATGGGAGCTTTTGGCCCAAAGCGCGTGAAGATGTTGTCAAACGGATTTATGCCGTCGCCGCCCTTTCAACTGGAAGATAACCAGGACACGTGGCTCGACAAAACAGACCTCGTCTTTATCGATGCGATTGGTACGGGCTATAGTCGTGCTCTGACTCCCGAATCGGGTAAGAAGTATTGGGGCTTGATGGGAGATCTGGAAGCATTCTCTGAGTTCATTCGACTCTACCTGCAGACGAACTCGCGCTGGACCTCGCCGTTATATCTGGCGGGAGAAAGTTATGGAACGACTCGCGCGGCGGGTCTATCCGGAATGCTGATTGATCGAGGGATTGCTCTCAATGGCATTGTTCTTATCTCGACCGTGATGAACTTTCAGACCTCGGGATTTACTATCGGAAACGATCTTCCCTACCTTTGTTTTCTTCCTACATACGCGATGACTGCGGCATATCATAAGAAGCTTTCAAAGGATTACAACGATAGTCCTGAAAAGCTTAAAGCAGATGTCGAAGCCTTTGCGTCTACGGAGTATCCGGTGATTCTGTCGAAGGGAGATTCTCTCACTCCCGCAGAACGGCAGGATGCTATCTCGAAGTTAGCTAAATTTACCGGGCTCACGCCGAAGTTTATCGACCAAAGCAACCTTCGCGTCGATCTATCTCATTTTGATGCTGAGTTGCTTCGTGATGAGGGGAAAACTGTTGGCAGGCTGGATGGTCGCTTCACCGGCGTGAATAACTCTGGCACGCAACAATCTGCAGACTACGATGCAAGTGAAGCTGCTATTCGCCCTCCTTATACCTCGCTGTTTGGTGATTATGTAGTCAAAGAGCTTGGTTATCAGAGCGATCTTACTTACTGGGTTCTGGGAGGAGGGATTGGACCCTGGGAGTATCCCGGTAATGGACGCTCAGGTTTCCCTGATGTCAGCGATATGATGCGACATGCTTTCGCGAAGAATCCTTCTATGCACGTTCTGATCGCCGAGGGATATTATGACTCGGCGACTCCTATGGGAGGCGTGGAATACACGCTGAACCACATGGGACTGAAGCCGGAAAACCACGCCAATATTGTCCGTAAAACCTTTACGGCCGGACACATGATCTATATCGATGAAAAAAGTCTTCACCAGTTCAAAGGAGATGTGGACCAGTTCTTTGCGGTTACAGCTCCTAAGTAATTCGTCCGACAAAGACGTCGGGTGTGAATGGGATGAAGCATTTGATCTTCATCCCATTCACTCATCAGGAGTCTTACGAACGAGGTGAGAACGTACGATATAGAAGTGGAAGAACATAGAGCGTGAGGGCTGTTGCGCTGAAGAGCCCTCCAATGACAACCGTCGCTAAGGGACGTTGAACCTCTGCTCCTCTTGACTGAGAAAGAGCCATCGGGATGAATCCAAGGCTTGCCACAAGAGCAGTAATGAGTACAGGGCGAAGGCGGTCAACTGCTCCTTGTCGAATGGCCTCTTCTAAGTCATAACCTTTGAGGCGAAGAGCATTGATGTGGCTGACCATGACAACACCGTTCAAGACAGCGATTCCAAATAGAGCGATAAAGCCGACGCTCGCGGAGAGATTAAGATTAATTCCTCGCGCCCAGAGTGCGGCGATTCCTCCTACAAGCGCAAGAGGAACGATCAGCAGGATCAGAAACATCTGGCGGACGTTGCGGAAGGTGGCATAGAGAAGGCCTGCAATGATCAGGACCGAGACGGGAAATACGATCGCCAGGCGAGCCTGTGCGCGTTGCTGGTTCTCATACTGCCCGCCCCATTCAAGCCGATATTCTGTGGGCAGAGAGAGCCTCTGGTTGACGGAGCTTTTCGCGTCTTCGACAAAGCCGCCAAGATCACGGTCTCTTACGTTTGACATCACCACAACGCGGCGTCGCGCCTGTTCTCGACCGATGATGATTGGTCCGCGCACCTGGCGAATGTTTGCGACCTGGTCCAGGCGGACAAGGGCGCCGGAAGGAGTTTTCAGCTGAAGGGAGCGTAACTCATCAGGATTATTGCGAAGCCCTGCGGGAAGTCGAAGTGCAATCGGGAAACGCTGATCCTCTTCAAACATCTCGGAGATTTGTTTGCTGCCGTAAAGGTTTTCGATGATCTCTTGAATGTCGGATACATTGACGCCGTAACGCGCGGCCTCAGTGCGGTTGATGGCAATCTGCAACTCCGCCTCTCCGGAAAGGAGCTCCATCTGTGTCTCTGAAGCTCCGTTGACGGAGGCAATGATGTCGCGTGCTTCTTTGCCGAGACGTTCCAGCATGTCGAGATCTGGACCGAAGATCTTCAACGCCATATCGCCACGCGTGCCGGTGATGGTTTCGTCCATGCGCATCTGCATGGGCTGCGTGAACTCGTAGTTCACACCGGGAATCTTCCGCAGTTCAATCTCCATGCGCCTGGCAAGGTCTTCCTTTTTCGCGGGACTCTCGTCGCGAGCCTTTGGCGTAAAAGTGACGTAGGAGTCGGATTCATATTCGCCCATTGCCTCGGTCGCAAGGTCCGGGCGTCCCATCTTGGTAACGACGCCAGCGACTTCGGGGAAGCTCATAATCGTTCGCTCGATCTCTTTGCCGATCAGGAGGGATTCCGTCAGCGAGATGCCGGGCAGCTTCTTTGAGGTGATAACCATGGAGCCTTCATCCAGCGTTGGCATGAACTCCGTACCGATGAACTTCAGGGAGGCCAGCGCAAGAACAACAAGAGTGGCCGCGATGATGTAGGTCGGTGTGCGATGTTTTTCGGCGGTGATGAGAGTGCGGAGATAACGCGCTTTGAGATGCTCGAACCAGCGTTGCTGAATCTTTTCCTCGTCATGCTTGTTGGCTACGATACGAGCGCGATGCTTGAGAGCCAGCGTACATAGCGCTGGGACAACAAAGAGCGCGAGAAAAAGCGATCCGATAAGAGCGGAGACAACCGTTACCGCCATAGGGCGAAACATGCGGCCTTCCAGGCTTTGCAGCGTGAGGATGGGAAGGTACACCGAGATGATAATCAGGACGCCGAAGATAACAGGCCGGGCGACTTCATGAGATGCGTTGCGGATGATATCGAGCAGGCTGGCATCGCGATTCGTGTTGCTCTCAAGCCGATGCATGCAGTTTTCGACCATGACAACGGACCCATCGACGATAGTTCCAAAATCAATCGCTCCGAGGCTCATCAGGTTCACGGATACGCCGAAGAGATCCATCCCGAGAAAGCCGAAAAGAAGAGAGAGTGGGATGGTAAACGCTACGACCAGCGCGGCACGCCAGTCTCCCAGAAAGATGAGGAGAATCGCAATGACAAGAGCGGCTGCTTCGATGAGGTTGTGCGCAACGGTTCGTGTTGTGGAGTTGATGACATCACTCTGGTCATAGAACGGGATGATCTTTGCGCCGTTCGGTAGTTTGAGAGATGCGATTCTATCCTTGATCTCGCGGATGATTCGCTCGCCATTTTCGCCGCGCAGAATGATGACCATGCCACTGACAGTCTCTCCCTTCGCGTCGTGAAGGACAGCGCCGTGGCGCAATAGTGGGCGTATGGCGATCGTTGCAACCTGATTCAACAGGACTGGGGTTCCGTTGTAAGAGCTGACGACGATCTCTCCGAGATCGTCTATGTTGTTTGCCCTGCCAAGGCCACGCACCGTGTACTGCTGCTCCGCGTGCTCGATGTAGCTTCCGCCGAAGTTTGCATTGTTGTTGCTGACGGCACTGACAACATCATGAAGGGAGAGGTTGTACTGACGCAGCGAAAGAGGATCGACCTCGATGGTGTATTGCCTGGTTTCGCCTCCCCACGAGTTGATCTCGCTTACGCCAGGCACAGAGAGAAGGTTGTAGCGAATGGTCCAGTCCTGAAGTGTCTTTAGATCCATCAGGCTCATGGAAGGTGACTGTACCGTGTATTGATAGACCTCGCCGAACGCCGTAGACATGGGGTTGATCGTCGGTTGCAAGCCTGAGGGAAGACGGGACTGTACCTGATTCATTCGTTCCGATACGAGTTGGCGAACAAGGTATCGGTCCATAGAGTCGTCAAAGATGACCGTGACCATCGACAGCTCGAGCTTTGACGTGGAGCGAACGATTTGCAGCTTGGGCATACCCATCAGGGCAGTTTCAATCGGGAAGGTTACGGCCTGTTCGACCTCCACTGGGGACATGCCCGGACACTGTACGGTTACGACAACCTGGTTGTTGGTGAGATCGGGAAAGGCTTCAAGCGGAAGGTTGAACATAACCGCGAGGCCGGTCACGATGATCGCCAGCAGAAGCCCGATCACCAGCCAGCGATTGTCGAGGAGAAAGTTGATAGCGTGTTTCATGCGGTCACTCCTCGCCGGCTGAGCCTTTGAGAAGTTCTCCTTTAACCATGAAGGCGCCGCTGGTGACGACACGATCGCTTGGTCCGAGTCCCTCAACAATCTCGATCAGGTCGCCGCTTCTGGCTCCTGTCTTTACGGTGGTGGCCTGAAAGTGGGTGCCATCCTGCGTCGTAAATACAACCTGATAACCGTTGACATCCTGTAAAGCATCACGCGACACGAAGATCGCATTTCGAGTTCCGGGGCTGGTGATGCTGGCCGAGACGAACATGCCAGGTCGTAACGTTGTTCCGGGATTCGCTACGCTGATGCGGACGGGGAGTGTCCGTGTCTGAGGATCGACGACACTGCCAATCATCGTCACTGTGCCGGAGCTCTGGATGGTTGATGGCGCCTGCATGCTGATCGTGGCTGAGTTGCCTGTGTGGATGAGCGCCACGTCCTTTTCATTGACTGCGGCGTTGACCCAGATGGAGGAAAGATTCGATGTAACGAAGAGCTCATCTCCTGTTGTCACGACCTGTCCGGGGGTGATGTTGCGAGTAATGACGACGCCGCCGGCGATTGCACGTATCGGCACGAGTTCGCGCTGATAGAGTGTGCCCGGAACGAGAGACGTGGGAGAAACCTGAAGTATCTCGGCAAGGTGCTCGCGTTCTGCAATCACCATGGCTTCGGCATCGATGAGATTTTTTTGCGACTGTGCCAACTCTTGTTCGACCCGCTGTGTCTCCTCAAGCGAAGCCGCCTGGATGGAGTAGAGCTTTGCGTATCGGTCGCGAGCCTGCGTCGCAAAGCTGACAGCACTCTTCTGGCGATCGAGGTCAGCATACGCCTGGGTGAGTGCTGCGACTGTTTCGTGCACCGTGTGGCTGTGAATGGTGGCGAGGGTCTGGCCGCTCCGTACGTTGTCGCCGGGCAAAGCATACACATTCTCAACACGACCGTCGGCAAGCGCGCCTATATGATTGGTGCGCCTTTCGTCCATTGCAACCTGACCGGATACGGTCAGGGTTTGCGGCATACTCTTCACGGTAGCCTGCATAACCTGGATGCTCGCCCGCTTTTGGTCTTCGAGTGCGATCGTTACTGTTCCGGTGGAGGAAGATGTTTTTCCCGTTGCATCCTTTCGCTGCGCTTGGTCCGCATTGGTTGCAGATTCCTGCGTCGTGCCCTGCTTGCTGGAGCCGTTCTCCGAGTGGCAACCGATGACGCCGATGAGCACGAGCGTGAAGAATGAACTGCGATTGAAGATCATGGTTGTTCTCCATATGCCAGTTGTAGCTGAACGATGCTCTGTTGCAGCTGTGTCATGGCATGAAGAGCGTTTATTTCCACATCGAACTCCGTGCGCTCTGCGTCGATAAATCGCAAAAGGTCCACTCCTCCAATTCGATAAGCTTGTCCAACGATGTCGAGATTTTGCTGGGCGCGCTGGCGCATCTCGGGCAAGGTCTTCTCTACAATTTCTTTCTGAGTTTCGTAGCTGGAATATGCCTGCTGCACTTCGGTTCGCACCTGCTGTTCCAACACGCTCAACTGCGCCTGGGCTGCGGTGACAGAAGCTCGCGCACGCTCGACCTCTCCCTGGTTGCGGTTGCGCAGTGGAAGAGGAATCTGCAGGCCACCGTAGGCGGTATTGTCCGTCGTATTTCTTTTGTAGCCGCCAAAGAGATCGAGATCGGGGATGGCGTTGGCGTGTTGCAGGCGAAGGTCGGCCTCTGTCGCCTGTACTGTGGCGCGTGCTGCCATCACGTCGGGTCGTTGGCTTAATACAGTGGCGATGTCTACGGGCTGGATAGGTCTCGATGCTTCAATCGGATCGACAAGCTTTACATCGGAGGCCGGGACGCCAATCTGCTTGAAGAGATCCAGTCGCGATTGCACGAGAGTTTGTTCGGAGGTCTTGAGCGCAATTGCCAGCCGGTCCTGTTCGATCTGCATTCGCAACAGATCGACACCTTTTGCTGCTCCTGCATCGACCCGCTGGTGGTGGTAGCGAACCATCTCATCGACGGTTCTCATGTCCTGACGTAGAAGCTCGACGATGCGTTGTTGGCTGACAGCGATCCAGTAGGAAAGCGTGACGCGGCCAATGATCTGTCGCGTCCTCAACGTACGGCTGGCCTCCGTCATCTGCAATTTGGCTTTTGCGAGATCCACGCGCTTCGACCGCTTACCTGCAACCTCCAGGGTTTGTCCGAGGTAGGCGTAGTCTTCGGTCTGATTCGCGAAATCAAAGGAGTCAGCCCATGGACGCAGGTCTTCAGACTGTAGATAGAGCTTTGGGTTTGGTCCAAGACCAGCCTGACGAACCATGCCTTGTGCCTGTTGCACCTCTGAATCCAGCACTGTGGCCTGCGGACTATGCAGCGCGCGCTCGACGGCGTCATGAAGCGTGAGCTCTGGCGGCGCCTGGGCTTTCATGCTGCTGCAGAAGCCCGTAAAGCACAGGAGCATACATGCCATCGCCGCTTTGGATCTACTTTGAATGCTGTTTGTGATGGGCACGATAGATGTAATGTCCGATAAGCCACCCCGCGGCAGAACCTAGGAGTACATCGGAAGGAAAGTGTTGTTGACTGAGAACTCGTGTAACGCTGAGTCCGGTAGAGAACGAATAGATCGCGACCTGCTGCCAGGGTTTGCTGTATTCACCGGCCATAACTGCAGCCGAGGACCATGTCACGACAGCGTGCCCTGAGACAAAAGATGGATCGGACGAGGCATCGCCTGACCAGAAATGTCCTCGGGCATTATTGATTTCAGGGCGCTCGCGCAGAGCTATGTACTTGACTGCTGTGCTGAGTGCATAAGCATCCAGCATGGCCTCCCCGCTCAGCAATCCAGTCTCCCGTAGCCGGTCGTCTTCCTTGCGGTAACCCATGATAAACATGATGGCTGGAATGCCGATCGCGGCATCCCGGATTGCATCCGAAGCCGTGCCGTTGGCAGAGTTGAAGTCAGGATCACTGCTTACAACGTGCCGCATCGTGTGGGTGTCGGTTGCAAAGGCAAGCGCAGAGGTGCCCGCAAGAGGCAATAACCACTTCATGTCCGACTTCTCTGTTCTTGTCGGAGAGGAGAGAATCTGCCACTCATCGTTCAGGAAGCGTTGCGGAAGTTTTTTCACCGTGAAAGATTCGTCGCTTGAAGAGATGTCTTCGTTTGAACTCATGCTGGCGGTGCCGGGACTGTCGGGCAGGGATGGGGAAGATGCAAGGTTCTGCGCTGATGCAACCCCGAGGCAGCCAAGAGTGAAGATGATTCCGAATGCTCGTAGAGAGCTTCTAGAGAATGCTTCTGTAACCGACATTATTGTTTATTCCTGAGAACATTTCGGACATCTTCCGTAAGCGGCTCGTTGGCCTTGGAAAGTAGAAGGCTGACCTGCCACATCTGCTGATCGTTGAGAAGATTGCGATACGACGGCATTCCTGTAAGTCGAATGCCATTCTGTAGCTTCCAGAAGGTTTCGCCGACAGGGTCGTCGCTTACCCCAACAATGCCTTTACGATGCGATGTCCATAGCTGCGGAGCCTTGGGATACATATTGGTTCCCGCGCCAGATGCTTCTCCTGGAAGGCCGTGGCAGAACGCGCAGTGCTCCCGATAAAGAAGCGCCCCGGCAAGCTGGTTTTCGGTGGTCAGGCTGATGGGAGAATCCTGTGCCTCACGGTCAATCCGATGATGGAGCGCGGCGCGGACGATCGTCTTTTCGAAAGGAAAGGGCGAGTCGACCACGGAGACAGGAGGTCGCCCGTAGTTGATGTAGAGCATCAGAAGGAGAGGCGTAAGCGCCAGGCCGGCGAGAAACAGGACAAATGCAAGGAGCAGGCGCATCGGGAGGGTATCCTCTGTCTTGCTTATAAAGAGTGAAGATGGAGGACTTTTTTCGCTTGAATGACAAATTCGTCATCTTCCATCTGAACGATACTGTGCAAGTAGAATGGCGACATGCGGCTCCTGGTGATCGAGGACGATTCGGCAATTCGAGGCTTTCTTGCCAGAAGTCTTCAGGAGGCGGGATATGTGGTCGATGCCGCAGCCTCTGCCCAGGAGGCGGAGGCACTGGTGATGCAGCAGGAGTATGCTGCCATTGTTCTCGACCTTGGCCTTCCTGATCGCGACGGCTTTGATGTGATGACGTCCCTGCGCCAACAGGGTGTAAGTGCTCCCATGCTGATCCTGTCCGCGCGGAGATCAGTCGATGATCGTGTGCGAGGCCTGGAGCAAGGCGGCGACGATTACATGACCAAACCCTTTGCTGTCGCCGAGCTTGCGGCGCGATTACGCAATCTGATTCGCAGAAACAATCCACCTGTTTTATCGACACAGCTTCGTGTTCTCGATCTTGAGATCGACTTGTTGCGCCGGGAGGCAAAACGCGGTCAGCGTGCGCTTCGACTTACCTCGCAGGAGTTCAGCCTGCTGGAGTATCTCTGTCGCAATGCGGGGCGAGTTGTAACGCGCTCCATGATCATGGAACAGGTGTGGAAGATGCGAGCTCTTCCGGATACGAATGTGGTGGATGTTCATATCTATCGTCTAAGAAGCAAGGTCGATGAAGAAGGAGAACGCCCTCTCATCCGAACACTGCGAGGAGTGGGTTATGTCCTCAAAGACCGCTGATCGTCGATTCAGAACAGCGGCCTGGCGCATCTCCTTGTGGGGGGCGCTTACCTTTGCGTTGGGAACGACTCTCATTTTTGGTTATGTGCAGAGTTATTTCGCGAACGATCTGCAAAAACATACCGACTCCTGGCTCACCGGAGAACTGGCTGTACTTGCGGATGTTGCGCAGAGAACGCCGGACGATCAATTGCATGATGCAGTGATTCGCGAGGTGGCGGAGTTGGCAAGTCGAGAAGCCCCACACGCGGACGAGAGTCCGAGCGCAATCGATCGGACCGTCTTTTTTCTGATGACAGATGCTGATTACAAACCCTTGCTTCATACAGGAGCGGGCCAGCCATATTCCAACATCAGCTCTATTTTGAGAAGCAGGGTAACAACATCTGTTCCTCGCAATGTCTTGCTTCCGGGATTCGATCGTCCCTTTCGTGTAGCAGAGATGGACCTGTCGAACCGTCAGCACATTTATCTTGGCTTTTCCACGCTGTATGAAAGCAAAGTCCTTTCAACATTGCGGATTCAGTTCGTTGCAATCTGGTTCGCAATGATTCTTCTGGGCAGTGGAATCCTGTTTGTTACGACAAGAAGCATGTTGCAACGAGTTCAGGCGATTTCCAATACCGCAGCACAGATCGGAAGAGATAACCTCGCGGCGCGAGTACCTGTCAGCGAGCGGAACGACGAAATCTCTTATTTGTCCGTCACGTTTAACCAGATGCTTGACCGTATTCAAGCAGCAGTACAGCAGCTGCATACGATGACCGATGCAATCGCGCATGACCTCCGCAGCCCTATCACTGCAATTCGCGGACGACTCGAGCTTGCGCTGATGGAACCACATGCCAATGCGAAGGAAGAAACGCTTGCGTCTTCGATTGAAGAGCTGGATCGGCTGACCAGTCTGCTCGATATGTCGCTCGACGTGTCGGAGGCAAATGCAGATGCGTTGAAGCTCCATAAACAGCCCTTCGAGCTGCAGGAGCTTGTTCGAGATCTGGTGAATCTTTATGAGCCGGTCTTTGCCGAGGCTGGGCTTACGATCTGTCTTAGAAACCAGAATCAAACCTCGATATGTGCTGATGCTGCTTTATTGCAGCGTGTCATTTTCAACCTGTTCGACAACGAGGTAAGACATCTTTCTCCGGCCAGAACTGTAACCATTGCGGTGGAGAGGCGCGACGCCTATGGTGTGCTGACAATCGAAGACGATGGCCCGGGTTTTTCAGAGGAGATACTTCCCGTTCTCTTCGAGCCATATGTGAAGAGGAAGGACTCTCCGGGGCATGGACTGGGTCTGGCTTTTGTAGCCGCAATCGTGCGCGCACATCAGGGAAGGGTGACGGCAACGAATAAACCTCAGGGAGGGGCTTCGATTGCGATTGAATTGCCTTCTTTCGAAGCTGCTCGCGAGCGATCGACCTGAGGTTATGACTCTGCGATGGAGAGAGAGGATTCGGAAAAAATGGAAGCTCGGCAGACTTCGACAAGGACACGGTAAAGGTGCTTCCATCGCCGGGTATCGAGTCTACTGTAATGATGGCATGGTGCGCTTGAATGATCCATTGTGCAATCGCGAGTCCCAGGCCACTGCTGCCCTCATCCTGAGTTCTCGAGCGATCGACGCGATAGAAGCGGTCGAATATCTTCGGCAACGCATCCTCCGAGATGCCGATGCCGTCATCGCTGACGCGCAGATAAATGTTGTGTGCGTCGGTTGAGAGTGAGAGGGAGATGCCCCCTTCGGAAGGGGTGTATTTGATCGCATTGTCGACGAGGATGCCAGTCATGCGGCGAAGAAGAGACGCGTCTCCATATGTCCATACCTCGGGATCAATCTGTGTCCGAAGCGTCTGCTGTTTCAGGTTCGCTTTCGCCTGCAGGTTTTCTGCGACCTCGGTTGCGATCTGCGATAGCGATACGGCCTGCATATCGCAGTCCTGTTCCATGATGTCTGCTCGTGTAATCGTCAAAAGATCCTGTAGCAGGCCCGAGGTCGCTTCGTACTCTGAAGAGATGGTGCGCAACGCGGCTCTGTACTCATCTTCTGTGCGCTGACGGAGCAGGGCCAGCGAAGCGGTCGTAAGCATCACCGTGATGGTCGTTCTCAGGTCATGGGAGATGTCTTCCGTAAATTGTGTCAGTTTGTTGACCGCGGTATGAAGACGTTCGAGCAACTCGTTCCATGTCTCAGCCAGCACCTGTAACTCATCAGAAGTATCGGGCACAGGTAGTCTTCGTTGTAGATCATGGATGCCGATACTGCGTGCTTCTGCTGTCATCTCGCGAACGGGCCTGAGTGCGCGATCGCTTAAAAGGAAACCTCCTGCTGCGGAGGCAAGAAGAAGAAGAGGACAGAAAAGAAGGTACGAGTTACGCACGCTTTCAAGAATCTCCGTGTGTTCATCGATCTTTCCCGAAAGCGATAACCTGACATTTCGGTCGCCGAGCGCAACTACATGATCGAGCGTCCGCACCGTATGTCCGTTGCGTTTAACCAATCCAAAACAACGTTCGATACATGATTTATTCGGTCACGGAATTTTATATTCCGTAACGCCGGATGAGGAGTAAATCAGAGTTCCATCAAGCTCATACATCTGGACGATATCTGTGGGGGCAATAGCAGTGCTCAGGCGATCCAGTTTCTCTGTCAGCGTCAGAGTCTGATCATGCGCTGGCCATGTGTCAAGAAAGCGGAGAGAGCGATCTTCGCGCGCCTGCATGGTTCCTTCACGCGAGGTCTCGAGCGCATAGTTCATGTACACATAGGAGAAGCAGCCAAGGCAGACCATCGAGAGCAGAGCGAAGATGATGTAGAGCGTGGCGAGTTTGAGGCGAAGTGAGCGGAGGCGCAGCGCGAACTTCATCGGGGAGAGACCAGCATGTATCCGAGAGAACGAACGGTTCGAATGATGCTCTCCTCTCCCTTGATGTCGATCTTTGAGCGCAGACTGTGGATGTAGAAATCGACGCTGCCGTCGCTGACGTCAGTATCAAAGGCCATCCCGCCTCGCGCAGTTGGTTGCGAGTAACGACCTTGTTGGAGCGGCGCACCAGCAGCTTCAGCAGCGTGTACTCTTTTTTTGTCAAAGTAATATTTCACTCGTGGCGACTGACAATGTAATTGTCTGTGTCGAGATTGAGGTCGCCCGCAGAGATAATGCGTGATTGCAGTGTGGGGCGACGGCGTCCTATAGCGCGAATGCGGGCAATAAAGACCTGGATCTGAAATGGCTTTGTGAGATAGTCGTCCGCTCCAAGATTTAATCCGTTCACGATGTCGGGAATTGTGTCCTTCGCGGTGAGCATAAGGATAGGGACTACACACTTGGCGGCGCGGACCTCTTTCAGAATAGAGAAGCCATCAAGACCGGGAAGCATGACGTCGAGAACAGCTACGTGAAACGGTGCACCAAGTAAAAGATCGCGGCCCTCATCGCCACGTTCCGCAATGGTGATGTGGTGACCATCTTCTATAAGGCTCTGGCGCAGTATGTTGCAGATGCGTTTGTTGTCTTCAGCAACAAGAATATTCATAACTTATCTATTGATTACACCCTCCACGCAGATTTGCAGACAGCCATTTTGTGAATTCCCTGTAGCAGTCCGCCCCTTTCTAAGACTGTTCTAAGGGAGCCCCTTTTGAATCGGAGCATTGGGAAAACAGGGTGATCTCAAGTTGCGGAGAACTCATGCCGCATCGGTTCCAGGAGATATCAAATGTTTGTCTTTACGCGCAAAACAACGCTTTCCGTTTCCCTGATCTTTGGCCTGATGCCCGCTGTTGTTAATGCCCAGTCTCAGCACCCAGGCACATACATGCATGTTCATGCTCCTTTTGCGCAGTCGCTGGTAATGAAGGTTAAGGCCGCTCATAACGACGACCTGGTCAAGCTGGGGTTGCACGCGGTTCCTCCAGGAGAGAGCGATAACGTGATCGTCGCAAACATCACTCCTTCGAAGAATGGGAAGAAATCTTCCGCGGTCGATATGGAGAAGCTTGCTAACGGAAAGCCCGTTGCAGTGCGGCTTGATAAGGAGAAGTGCTTCGATCTTCTTATTCCGATCACAGACGCGAAGGGCGCGATATCAGCGGTGGCTTTGTCGTGATGGAGGTTCCTTATACCAAGGCTTCCTCGGAAGAAGAAGCGTTGCGGATTGGTGTCGCTGTTCGTGACGACATGCAGCGGCAGATTCCCAGCAAGGAAGCTCTCTACAAGTAAGAGCGGCATAAGCCGACGAAAGGATGGAATGCCGTGAAACGAATCACGCCGTTGTTCTTGCTGCTGTTGTCTGTGTTGCGGCTTAGCGCGCAGACAGATCGAGCAATGCTGACAGGAACGATCTCTGATGCCTCAGGCGCTCGTGTGGCCGGTGCGAAGATCGTAGTTACTTCAATCAGTACAGATACTCGTCGCGAGACTGAGACGAATAAGGCTGGAGTCTATACTGTCACCTCTCTTTCGACCGGAATTTATAGCGTTTCGATTGAAGCCGCAGGGTTTGCTTCCTCCAGGGTGGAGAACCTTACGCTGGATGTGGGACAGGTTCGTACGCTCGACCGGAAGCTGGCCGTTGCGGGAGGATCGGAGCAGATCGAGGTCAATCCCGAGTCGGGTCTATCGAAGTCATCCGCGGAGATTGGAGGTGTTGTTTATGGCAAGCAGGCGACGGAGATTCCTCTAAACGGACGTAACTATATCGGCTTGGTCTCGCTTGCGCCCGGTGTGATCGATTCCGGCACGGGAACGCAGCAGGATATGCGCTTCGCTGGTCTCTCTGCCGAAGACAACACGTGGCATCTCGATGGCGTGGATAACTCCGGCATCAATCACCAGTACCAGAAGGTCGATCTTCATCTTCAGGTTTAGACGGAGGCAATTGCCGAGTTTCGTGCCAACGGTGTTGCTTACAGCGCCGACCAGGGAGGCACGGCGGGAGGCCAGGTCGAAGTGGTATCGAAGACGGGCAGCGACCAGTTTCACGGGGTGCTGCGTTCTTGTCTGGACCGGAACGAGTCTTGCGCTCAGCAGGTCTCGCCTTTGGAAGGCAGCGCGACACCTGTCTTTGGGGCAACAGAAAAAGGCCTCTCTATAAATAGAGAGGCCTTTTGTATTTCAGAACTGATTCTTAGAGAACCTGAACGTTCTCAGCCTGCCAGCCCTTGGGTCCCTTGACCACGTTGAACTGAACAGCCTGGCCTTCCTGCAGCGAGCGGAAGCCGTTGCTCTGAATCGCGGAGTAATGAACGAAAACATCCTCTCCGCTGTTGCGGCTCAGAAAGCCAAAACCCTTCGCATCGTTGAACCACTTAACAATTCCCTGTTCCATGAACTTATTCCTCTAAATAATGTTGTGTACCGCTGAAACGCAATGTGGATATCTCTGCGAGTTGGAGCGTACAGCCAGGAACAAGCAAGAACCAGATCGGAATCGACGATCCTCTTCAGGATACAGGAGTCGGATGAATTCGTCTACCGAATGGTTTCTATTTTTCTGCGAGGCGTAGCCGACTGGAAAAGGTAGACGCCCAGCACCGTAATCAGCGGCTCCAGCGGGTGCCGGAAACGGGCATGCACCGTGACGAGGTAATACGGAAGAGGCAGCAGAAGGAAGGCCCACGCAAGAAGCCATGCGGCGGGGATGCGGTTCCTGAGAGCGAGGGCAAGTCCGAGCAGTCCAGCTAAGCTTATGAATCCAAAGTTGATAAGTCGCGGAACCTCAAGCTGCCACTTCGCATCTGAGGGAACGCCCGCCCAGAAGAGGCAGACGCGCTTGAGGGAGTTTACGACGAACCGTCCCCGATCGGCGCGGATGGTTTGCTGCGCCAGTTTGCCGCGCATCTCGGCGTACCGCACCTCGCCCATCTGGGAGTAGAGCTTGAGTTGCTCGGTGGACTGGTTAGGGTGGTTGTACTCCATCAGCAGGCCCTGCGCTCCGGGGCCGTTACCCAGCGCGGCCTCGACGCCGAGATTTCCACGGAGGGGGATGAGGCGGTGGAAAACTGCATAATTCCGCATCTCCCACGGAGCGAGGCAGGCGAGGAAGATCAGTGTCGCGAGGATCGGGTCGCGCAGAGACTGCGGCCCCTTCCATGTGCCGACCAGAATCCACAGGCCGCATAGCGGGAGAAAGAGCAGCAGGCTGGAGTTCGACAGCGCGATCATCCCCCACAGCAGGGCGAAGACGATCCAGCCTGCGGTGAGGGCATTCTTCTGCATCGCGGGCTGGTTTCTTCCGATGCCGCGCATACGAAGCGCCAGCAGAATGACCCACGTGAACAGGCAGGTGGTCAGGGTCATCTCCCAGAACCAGCGCACGGAGTACTGCAGCGCCGCCGGATACAGCGCCCAGATCCACCCGGCCCAGACGGCATTCCTCCGCGAGAAGCAGCGGTTGCCGATCTCCCAGACGGCCATCGCCGTCGCAGCGGAGAGGAGGCTGTTGATGACCAGAATGACCCACGCCGAGAGCGCCGTATAGATTCCAAAGAGTTTGAAGGTGCCTGCCAGCAGCAGAGGGTAGAGTGGAGGCAGCCATGCCGTCGGCCCCGTCTGCCCGCGAAACGGGCTTGCGTAGCCATAGCCGCTGACCAGCGACCGCGCAATGCGGCCAGCCTCCCATCCGAAGGGGAAGTGATCGTCGTAGGCGCGCACTCGATAGGTGTGGGCCAGCGTGATGTAAAGGACGCGGAGGAGGAAGGCTACCCAGAACAGTCGCCACGGCGCGCGAAGATCGCCTGCAGCGCGGGAGTCTTCAGCCAGCATCCACGTCCGGAGGCGATGAAGCATCGTGGTTTTGATTTTAGCGTTACGGACGGGTTTTCCATCCGCCGGTGTTTGCTTTTCGTTTCCTCCCCGGCGATGATCGCTGAGGCGATTTTTGTTCAGGAGAAGGAGTTGAGGATGAGTCAGTCGGTTCGGATCAAGGTGAAGAAGCTGGTCGAGGGAGCGCAACTGCCGCGCTACGCGCATGTGGGCGAGTACGGCGATTTGGCTGCGGACCTCTATGCCTCCGAGGGCTTGATCCTTGAACCGGGCTCGACGGTTCTGGTACCCACCGGCATCGCGATGGAGTTTCCCTCGACGCACGGCGCTCTGGTCGAAGACCGCTCCGGCTTGGCCGTCAAGGCGATCACCACGCTGGCCGGGGTGATCGATCCCGGTTATCGCGGAGAGATTAAGGTGGTGGTGACGAATCTTGGGGTGTCGGCCTTCGAGGTCAAACCGGGCGACCGCATCGCGCAACTCAGGATCGTGCAGCGCATCCAGGCCGAGTTCGACGTGGTCGAGGATCTGGGCGAGGCCACACGCGGGGCGGGAGGCTTCGGAAGCACCGGGGTTTAGCCGCTATCTGATTGCTTTTGCTGGAAGTGGAAGGATGTTCGGGTGCCCCATCCTTTGCGGCTTCATCGCAAAGGGTGGGATGACGGATGCCTGTCGCTGGAAGTTTTAAAAGCAGATGGCGGTCCCGGTATGAACATCTGCATCCCGTCCTTCCCGGCGATAAGACTGTCGGAAAGGACGGTGTACCCGATGATCCGGCAAATCCTTGTTGGCAGATCGGGCCGCCCTTTTCCGCAGAGCGCAAAACCCTTCCCATGTCACGTACAATTAACCTGCGAGCCATGGCCAATCTGCAAGCGGAACACCCCACTGCCGTACCCTCTCCAGCGACCATCACCCCGGAGCTGTTAAAACAGCACAGCATCACCCCCGACGAGTACAAGCGAATCGAAGAGGCGCTTGGCCGTGTTCCCAGCCTGACCGAGCTGGGTATTTTTTCGGTGATGTGGTCCGAGCACTGCTCCTACAAGTCTTCGCGGGTTCACCTGAAGCGCCTGCCCACGAAGGGCGAGCGCACCTCGGGCCCCGGAAGCGTAGTGCAGGGACCGGGAGAGAACGCCGGCATTATCGACGTAGGCGATGGATGGGCCTGCGCCTTCAAGATCGAGTCGCACAACCACCCCAGCTACATCGAGCCTTACCAGGGCGCGGCCACTGGAGTCGGCGGCATTCTGCGCGACATCTTCACGATGAACGCCCGCCCGCTGGCCGTGATGGATTCGCTCCGCTTCGGCCCGCTCGATGAGACGGAGCCCGACGAGGCACTGCGCCGCAAGAATCATCAAGTTGTGACGGGCATCGTCCACGGCGTTGCGGGATACGGCAACTGCTTCGGCGTTCCGAACCTCGGCGGCGAGACGCGCTTCGAGCCTTGTTACTCGGGCAATCCCCTGCTGAACGCCTTCGCGCTCGGCCTTGTGAAGACCGACGAGATTTTTTATGCGAAGGCCGTCGGCATCGGCAACCCTGTCATTTATGTGGGCGCGAAGACGGGCCGCGACGGTATCCACGGGGCCACGATGGCCTCCGAGGAGTTCACCGAAGGCTCCGAGCAGAAGCGCCCCAACGTCCAGATGGGCGATCCCTTCCTCGAAAAGCTTCTTCTCGAAGCCTGCATCGAGGCGATGGCGACCGGCGCTGTGCTCGGCATTCAGGACATGGGCGCGGCGGGGCTTACCTGCTCGACCTGCGAGATGGGAGCACGCGGCGGCCTCGGCCTGACGGTGGAGCTGGATCGGGTTCCGCAGCGCGAGACCGGCATGACCAGCTACGAGATCATGCTGTCGGAGTCGCAGGAGCGGATGCTTCTGGTGGCCGACAAGGAGCGCGCCGTCGAGGTGCTCGACGTCTTCTCGAAGTGGGGCTTGGATGCCTCCATCGTGGGCGAGGTCACAGCCGAGCCGCGCATGAGGATCACGCAGCGCGGCGTGCTGGTGGCCGACATTTCCAACCAGTCGCTGACCGACGACGCTCCGGTGTATCACCGTCCCGTGGGCGAGTGGAAGGCTCCGGTGTCGCTCGATCCTCCGGCGGAGGTTCTGGCCGAGTTGCAGAAGCCGCGTGACTACACCGCCGACCTGAAGAAGCTGCTGGCCAGCGCGAACATCTGCGACAAGCGCTGGGTCTTCGAGCAGTACGACTCGATGGTCCAGACCAACACCGTGCAGGGCCCCGGCGGCGAGGCAGGTGTGATGCGCATCAAGGGAACGGGCGTGAAGGGCTCGGTGCTGTCGCCGACGGAAGACACCGAAAAGCCTTATGCCGCGCACGAGCGCGGACTCGCGATGGCTCTGGCGGGCAATGGTCGCTGGACGTATCTCGATCCGAAGCTGGGAGCGATGCACGCTGTCGCCGAGGCCGCCCGCAAGGTCGCCTGTACCGGCGCGACCCCTGTGGCCGCGACCAACTGTTTGAACTTCGGCAATCCTGAGAAGCCCGAGATCATGGCGCAGCTTTCGTCTGCCATCGACGGCATCTCCGAAGCCTGTACCGCGCTGGGAACTCCGATCACCGGCGGCAACGTCTCGCTCTACAACGAGACGAAGGGTGTGGGGATCTATCCGACCCCGGTTCTGGGAGTCGTCGGAATTATTGATGATGTGACGAAGTCTGTGCCCTCGAGTTTTCAGGAAGTGGGGCTCAAGGTGCTTCTTCTTCAATCGACGACTGAGACACAAGGTTCCGAGATCCATGAGTTTGGCAGCTCGGACTATGCGAAGACGATTCACTCTGAACTTTGGGGTACTCCTCCGTGGATCAACCTCAAGGGTGAAGCGGCACTGCACAAGGCGCTCAGAAAACTTGCTGACCGCCGTCTCATCCGCTCGGCCAAAGATGTATCCGACGGGGGACTCGCCGTAGCGCTTGCTGAAAGCTGTTTTCGTAAGGATGTCGGTGTGCATGTGAACCTCGGACCCTTGGGGACAGAAGGCTCGCTCACTGCTTTATTCATGGAAAATGCGGGTGAGGTGATCGTGACCTGTACGCCGGAAGACTATGGTCAGATTTGCATGCTTCTCGATGAAGAAGGATCGTACTGGCCGCTGGATCTGGGCGAGACGATCGATGGCAGGATCGAGATCTTTGCAGGCGACAACGAATTGGTTGAGTCGCCGATTTCGGAGTTGAGAGCGGTCTGGGCAGGGGCTCTGGACGAACAGCTGGCCGGTGAGGTGGTGACGGCATGAGCGACCTCATGATTCAGGACAAGCTTGTGGCAGTAAATGCAGTTGGAACCGCAAATTCCTCCACTGCGTTGTGCTCCGATAGGAACGATACTTCGGTGTCTGCTCACGACGAGGACGACGACGCGACCCCGTTCGACAAGCTGCGCGAAGAGTGCGGCGTGATGGCCATCTACAATCACTCTGACGCGGCGCGCATGACCTACTGGGGGCTTTACTCGCTCCAGCATCGCGGGCAGGAGTCGGCGGGCATCGCCTCTGCCGACGGCCAGCAGGTGAACGACATCAAGGGCATGGGACTGGTCTCGGAGATCTTCACCGATCCCGTGCTCGCCAAGCTGCCCGGCCACATGGCCATCGGCCACACGCGCTACTCGACCACGGGCGACTCCGCGCTGCTGAACGCGCAGCCCATCTCGGTCGAGAGCACCAAGGGCCTCATCGCCATCGCGCACAACGGCAACCTGGTCAACCTGGGCAACTCGCGCGAGCGGCTGGAGCGCGACGGCGCGGTCTTCCAGACCACCTCGGACTCCGAGATCATTATCCAGCTCATCGCGCACTCGAAGGCCACCACGCTGGTCGATTGCATCGCCGATTCGCTCTCGCAGGTCGAGGGGGCCTTCTCGATCGTGATGATGACGCGCAACCGCATCTTCGCCGCGCGCGACCCGCACGGCTTGCGCCCGCTCTCGATGGGCCGCATCCCCGGCGTCGACGGTGCGCCCGACACCTTCGTCTTCGCCTCCGAAACCTGCGCCTTCGACCTGCTGCACGCGAAGTACGAGCGCGACGTGAAGCCCGGCGAACTGGTCATGGTCTCCGAGGACGGCGTGACCTCGCGCTACTTCGACACCACGGCCAAGCAGGCGAGCTGCGTCTTCGAGCACGTCTACTTCGCACGCCCGGACTCGCGCATCTTCGGTCGCTGGGTGCAGAGGAGCCGCGAGGAGATGGGCCGTCAGCTCGCGCGCGAGTCGCATGTAGCCGCCGATCTCGTCGTTCCGGTGCCGGACTCCGGCGTGACCGCAGCAATTGGCTACGCGACTGAATCGGGAATCCCGTTCAACCTCGGCCTCATTCGCAATCACTACGTGGGCCGTACCTTCATCCAGCCGGAGCAGCGCGTGCGCGACTTCGGCGTTCGCATGAAGCTGAATCCGGTTCGCAGCCTGCTCGAAGGCAAGCGCGTCATCCTGATCGACGACTCGATCATCCGCGGAACCACCTCGCGCAAGATCGTCCGCATGGTTCGGGCCGCTGGCGCGAAGGAGGTTCACCTCCGTATCTCGTGTCCTCCGACGATCTCGCCGTGCTTCTACGGCGTCGATACGCCCAGCAAGAAAGACCTGATCGCGGCGAACCACTCGGTCGAGGAGATCTGTGAGTTCATCGAGGCCGACTCGCTGGCGTACCTCTCGCTGGTGGGCCTGACCCACGCTTGCACGACGGGCGAGCCTGCGGACGGGCTTTCTCCGGGAGACTTCTGCACGGCCTGCTACACGGGCGACTACCCGACCCAGTGGGTCGATGTGCGCGAAATTCTTCCCGCGACTGCGAGCGTCGGCTAAATACGGACTTAAATATCAAGGGCGTCTTCCCGGTCGGGGAGACGCCCTCAGTTTTTTAAGTCAGCTTCGCGCTGCGCGGGTTAGTAGACTTCCTGCTCGGTGGGGTGCTTCGCGGTGAACTCGGAGCAGCAGGGCTTCTCGCGCGGTGCGAACTCCATCAGCTCCACGCGCGTCAGGTCGGGATCGTACATATTCAACTGAACCTTGCCGTCGCGTCCGGTCTTCGAAGAGCTGGGGCCACACTCAGGACCGTCGCAGTGATTGCTCTTCAGCGTCGCGAAGGCGTCGTTCATGTTCACCACGCCCAGCGACATGTGGTCCATCACGCCGATCTGCTTCAGGGGAGCGTCAGGGCGGATGTTCAGCATGTACTCCAGCCAGTCAGAGCCGTCGGGAACCTGCTGGCTCACCCAGTTGGTGGTGGTGTCGTTCGGACCGCCGTACCAGTAGGGGCGGAAGCCCAGGATATCCCGGTAGAAGGTATCCTCCTTCGCTCGGTCCTTGACGACCAGACCGGCGTGGATCATGTGGCGCGAGACGGCTCCGGCGGGGGCCTTCGCGGAGGAAGGCTTCGTCTGCTGCACGAAGAAGATCAGATTGCCCTCGGGATCGCGCACGCTGAACTTGCCGTTCTTCAGAGGATCGACGATGGCGACCGAATGGGCTTTCAGGTAGCCCTCAAGCTGTTTGGCGTTCCGGGTCGTAAACCCAATAGCCTCAAGACGCGTGGGCGGGGTGGGAGAGGGGAGCGGCTTAACCTCGATCCACTGCAGACCGTTGACGTCGTAGCGGGTGACGTCGCCCTCTTTGCGAGGGGAGTATCCGAGGGTCGTGCCGTAGAACTTCGCCGAGGCAGCGGCATCGCTCGCATAGACGCGGACAAAGGCCAGTCCCGTGATGGCCGGGCGCTGCTGCGACCAGCCACAGGTGGCTCCAAGGGAGGCCGCTGCCATTAGAAGCGCGACTGCAAATGTTTTTTTCATCGAGCGCAACTGTATCCGGCCAAGTGCGCTGAAGTCAATCGGATGGCGTGATGGCAAAGACGAAAAGCCCTGCCGAAGCAGGGCTTGTTCCCGAAGGGAAGAACGCGATTACGCGACGGCGATGGGATCGATCGAGACGAAACGTCCGTGCTGGCCGCGGTCCTGAAAGCGGACCACGCCGTCGATCTTGGCGAAAAGGGTGTCGTCCTTGCCGCGGCCGACGTTGAGGCCGGGCTTCAGCGGGGTTCCGCGCTGGCGAACCAGGATGGAGCCGCCGGTAACCGTCTGACCGCCGAAGCGCTTGACGCCGAGGCGCTGCGCGTTTGAGTCGCGTCCGTTTTTGGAAGAACCTAGACCTTTTTTATGTGCCATTTCGATTGCCTCTTTTCGCGCCGCTCACAGGGGAGCGATACGCTTGAAATCTAAAATCCTGATGTGGCCGAAGCCTGTAACCGGGTAGCGCCGTGGTTACTTGAGGGACTTGCCGTTGACGAGGATCTCGTTGATCTTGACCTCGACGTAGTTCTGACGGTGGCCCTGCATCTTCTTGTACTGCTTCTTGCGCTTCAGCTTGAAGACGAGAATCTTGTCGCCACGGCCCTCGCCGAGGACCGACGCGGTCACCTTGGCTCCGTTCAGGTCTCCCTCGAACTTGCCCGCTTCGCTCGAGACAGCGAGGACGTCAGAGAACTCAACAGTGCCGTTCTCGTGAGCGGTAGTCTCGATCTTCAGGGTGTCGCCGGGAGCGACCCGATACTGCTTGCCGCCGGTGCGGATGACTGCGTACATGGTTGAAACCTCTAAGCGCACGCTCCAGAAGAGCGGGAACGCTTCCTTATGAATTGTGCTACATGGGGCGTTGCAGGGGTGGTGATCGGGGTGGCCCGCCCGGGTTCCCCCAGAGAGCTGGCCGACCTGACGGTGAGACACACCGGCTACTGCGCCAAACTTAAGAAGTTTACCGCGTCCGGAGCCAAGGGTCAAGCACTATGGCTGGGCAATTCTGGTCTCCGCGCCCGGCTGACCGAAGGCCGCCACGGGTTTTGCCTCGGGAGCGGCCTCGTTCAGCCCTCGGTGAGCAGCACGCAGCAGGACGGCGGAGTGGTCATCGTCGCCCAGCTCCCAGATCATCAGGCCGCCCAGCCCCTGCGTTCGGACAAAACCGGCCTTGAAGGCGACCGAGACGGGGTCTTCGTAGGTCCAGAAGGCATCGCCGTCGAAGAGCCAGGGGGCCTGCGAGACGGGGTCGCGGTAGGCGGTGGAGTGCTCGATCAACCCCTGAATATAGCGGTAGGGCCGGTCACCGCGAATCCCGGTCCCCTCTTGGAAGAGGCCGTGCCCGTCCTCGGGGACCTGCCGCCAGCCGTAGGCATAGAAGGGCACGCCCATCAGCAGCCGGGAGGCCGGTACACCTGCGGTCTGCCAGGCGGCGATGGAGCGGGCGACGGTTCCGCCGTGGGAGCCGTCGGGGGCGGTGAGCGGGGCGAGAAAGCCGGTGGTGTCGCTCCAGGGACCAATGAAGTCGTAGGTCATCAGGCCGACCTGGTCGACCAGAGAGGCCACGGCCGCCACATCCGTTCCGGGGTACATGCGCGGGCTGTGGCCGACGGCGATGGTCAGCTTCAGGCCGGGGCGCACGGCGTCCATGCGGCTGCGAAGCTCGCGCAGCAGGGCGAGGAAGTTGGCTGCGTCGGGCTCGCGGGGAAACTCCCAGTCGACGTCGATGCCGTCGAAGAGGCCGGGAGCCTCGATGCCGGGGGCGAGGTGGCCCTTGAGGAAGGTGTCGATGCAGGAGTCGAGGAAGGCCTCACGATGCTCCGGCTGCGCGTCGTAGGCGAAGTCGGAGGCGCGGCCCTCAAGCGAGATGAGGATGTGAAGGTGCGGAAAGCGCTGCTTCAGAAGCTGAAGCTGGTGCAGGTGGCCCCGAAAGGGCTGGGTGGGGGAGTCAGCGACGCCGTTGACGCTCTGGTCGGCGCGGAAGGCGAAGTTGAGGTCGGCGTTGGGGTCGGCCACAGAACAGTGGCCGTTGGTCACGAACCCCTGCGCGTAGTTGACCTGATTGACGAGAGGGCCCTTGCCTCCGGGCGAGATGAGGTCTTTGACGAGGTAGGGTTCGTCCTCATAGAGCGCCCATTGCGGGAAGTATCCGACGAGCGCTGGGCGCGAAGGCTCCGGCGTCTTTTGCCCGAGCGCGTTCGCGAGCGCATAGAAGGCGAGACAAAGGGCGAAGGCAGGGAGAAGTGCACGTCGCATACCTGAAAGACGCACCGGCGCTGGAATAGATGCAGCACCCGGGGAATTTTGCAGGTCTGTAATGGAACCCGCGATCTGAGTGGGGGAACGCCGCTCCTCAAAAGGATGCAGAAGCAGGGTGCGGACCGGCCCTTGGTAAAATTGCGGTAACCATGTCCACAGCCACTGCTCTTTCGCCGGAGATTCTTGCCAAGTACCAGCCCGTCATCGGACTCGAGGTCCACGTCCAGCTCCTCACGGAGACGAAGGCCTTTTGCGGCTGCGTGAATCGCTACGGCGGAGAGCCGAACACCCATGTCTGCCCCACCTGCCTGGGGCTGCCGGGAGCGCTTCCGGTGCTCAACCGCCAGGCGGTGGAGTATGCGGTGCTGGCGGCGAAGTCGATCAACTGCGAGATTCGCGAGACCAGCGTCTTTGCGCGTAAGAATTACTTCTACCCGGACTCGCCCAAGGGCTACCAGATCTCGCAGTTCGACAAGCCCGTGGCGGAGAATGGATGGATCGAGGTTCCGGCGTTCGACGAGAGCGGCGCTCCCATCACCAAGCGCATCGGCATCACACGCCTGCACATGGAAGAGGATGCGGGCAAGAGCATTCATGACGGCTTTGCCGATTCGATCAACCGCACCTACATCGACCTGAATCGCTGCGGCACGCCGCTGGTGGAGATCGTGAGCGAGCCTGACCTGCGCACGCCCGACGAGGTCTTCGAGTACCTCACGCGGCTGAAGGAGATTCTGCTCTACACCGGCGTCAGCGACTGCAACATGGAAGAGGGTTCGCTGCGCTGCGACGCCAACGTCAGCGTGATGCTGAAGGGCGCGAAGGAGTTTGGAACCAAGGCCGAGGTGAAGAACGTTAACAGCTTCCGCTTCATCCGTTCGGCGGTGCAGTACGAGATCGAGCGCCAGATCGGCGTGATCGAAGAGGGCGGCCGCGTGGTGCAGGAGTCGCGCCTGTGGAACTCGGGCGAGGGGCGGACCTACTCGATGCGCTCGAAGGAGCAGGCACACGACTACCGCTACTTCCCGGAGCCGGACCTTCCGCCGCTGGTGGTCGGTGCGGAGTGGCAGGCTGAGATATTCAAGGCTCTGCCGGAGCTTCCCGAAGCTCGTCGCGCCCGCATGATCGAAGAGTTCGGTCTGAACGAGCAGGACGCCGCGACCATCACGGCGACGCGTGACTTTGCCGACCGTTTCGAGGTGGCGGCGAAGAAGGCGAAGTCGCCCAAGCGTGTGGCGTCGATTCTGCTGTCGGAGATCACGATGCGTCTGCGCGCCGCTGAGCTGAGCGATGAGCAGTCGCCGGTCTCGCTCGACGGCATTGTGCTGGCCGCCGACCTGATGGAGGACGGAACGATCAGCTCGAAGCAGCTGAAGCAACTTCTGGATTCGAGCTTCGCCGAGAACAAGGACTTCCCGGAGATCTACGAGCGCGACAAGCCGCAGCAGATTTCGGATGCGGGAGCGATCGAGCAGATGATCGACGAGGTGATCGCCGCGAACCCGAAGCAGGTGGAGCAGTATCGCGGCGGCAAGAAGACGGTCGCGGCCTTCTTCGTCGGGCAGGTGATGCGTCTGTCGAAGGGACAGGCGAATCCTGCGATGCTCAATGAGCTTGTGACGAAGAAGCTGGACAGCTAGGTCCTTCGCGGACGGCGAAAGGCGCCTTCGGCGCGAAAGACAGAAAAGGAGCAAGCACTATAGTGCTCGCTCCTTTTCTGTCTTGACCACAACTTTATGAACTTGTCATTCCGTAGCGCAGCGAAGGAATCTGCTTTCCATCCGTACGGAAGAGAATGCCTGGGTGCCCCATCCTTTCCGGCAGTCTTATTGTCGGAAAGGGTGGGATGAATGTTGTTTGTACCGGCTCCACTTATGTTTGAAAAACTTCCGAGGGAAAAGATCTACATCCCATCCTTCCTGACACAAAACGTCAGGAAGGATGGGGCACCCGAACATTCTTTCCCACAAAAGAAAGAAGCAGATTCTTTCGCTGCGCTACGGAATGACAAGTTCAGAAGGCCGTGGCGGGAAGCGTAGCGGAATCGAAGGGACAGCGTTTGTTGTACTCGGAAGGGATGTTCTAATAACCGGATGCGGATATCGTTTCTGCGAGCGTGGGCGGTGGCGGTAGTCGTATCGTTGACGCTGGCTGGATGCAGAGGAGATGAGAGCTACGTGGTGCCTGAAGGACCGATGCCTCCGAATACGATCCTGCTCTCCGGCATGATGCGCGAGCTGTCGGATACGCCCGGCTTCACCGAGGCTCTGCTGGGCCAGTTGAACGGCAACAAGCAGGGGCCGGCGCTGATGTCGCCCGAACTGATCGACCATTTGCGCAAGATGATTCTCGGCAAGGACTGGAGCGGGCTCGACCGCTTTCCCGGCTGGACGCTCAAGTCGATCAACCCAACGGTGAAGGTTGCTGGAAGGTTCTTCGCGAAGAAAGCCGATGGAACAGCGGACACGAGTGCTGGTTCGAACGAACATGCCCCGCTTGAGCTGGGAAGCATCACGACGGATCGTCTGCGGGCTTTCCTCGACCTCGGCGCGTACACGCTGGAGAAGGCGGAAGCAATCGATCTGAATCAACCCTCCACGCTTCCAGAGTTCACGACCGAAGGCATCGTCAGCGAGCTTGGCGCGGGCGTCACTCGCGGCGATGGAGCGAATGCAGAGCTGGCTCCGCTGCACCCTGAGAGCCAGCGCGTGGCCGATGTGTTGAATCGCCTGAGTCTGAATGATCTAAGTGACATTGCAAAGGTATCGGCTGCGCTCAATGGGCAGGTGGCCTCGACTCCTGAAGAGCTGATCGATGCTCTGCAAAAGACCGGCCACACGGTCGAGGTCTACGATGCGCGATACTTCGCGAACTTCGGTCACTTTCACTACAAGGGGCAGGAGGTGATGATGCCCTTCTGGATCGACTCACAGATCCAGATTCCCGGTGAGAGGCGTTCATTGCTCGTTCCTGTGAGCCACGCCGAGTACGAGTGGAAGATTCGCGGGCCCAAGATCAACGCCGACGTGAGCTGGTACTTTGGCATCGACGGCAAGAGCGAGTTCCGCACGATGGATACGCTGGACCAGGCGTGGGTGCTGGGGCGTCACGCGCATGTGTATCGCGGCGCGGATGCGGTCGAGGTCACGCGGCTTGTCGGCAGGATCGTGGTGGCTTTTGCGCGTCAGCATCTGCGGCGGCCCGATCTTCCTTTTGGAGGCTACTATCCTCTTGGCGTCTGCCAGGATGGCGTGGCCGCAATCGAAAAGAAGATGACCGGCAAAAGCACGCTGTTTCCCAACACGGCTGATGTTGCTCTCTTCGACGATCCGCGCGATGCGGAGGTGAATGCGATGATGGCCGCGATCCCGAAGGATCGCGATGGTGACCTGCCTGATCCTGAGCGCATCCTCGGCTCGCTTCCTGCAGATGACTACAACGCGATCACGATTCCGGGGCTCGCGCAGGACCTTACGCGTGTAAGGTCCGCATGGCAGGATGGTTCGCTCGAACGCACGCCGACATGGATGCGAAGAATGCTTCTGCGCTTGTTTGGAGCGGCTGCGATGTTGCTGCTGGCCGGTCTTGCGTTGTGGAGACGCCGCCGCCGCGAGTCCCACTAAATGCAACGATCTTCAGGATGGATGCAACTCGTGTTGCAGAGAACGGCCTCTCAAACAACGGGAGGATCATTATGGCAACGAAAAAGGCAAGCAAGAAGACAGTGAAGAAGGCCAGCAAGAAGGCTGCAACGAAAACGACCGGGAAAAAGGTTGTGAGCAAAAAGACTGCAAGCAAAAAGGCCCCGGCGAAGAAAGCGGCGAAGAAGTCTGCGAGAAAATACAGCCCATCAGCAGGGAAGAACGTCGAGCGCGAGATGCGTGAGATGAAGCAGGGCAAGCTGAAGAGTGGACGCAGCGGTAAGAAAGTAACCAGCCGTAAGCAGGCCATCGCGATTGGGCTCTCAGAAGCGCGGAAGCAGGGGAAGAAGGTTCCGCCGAAGAAGAGTTAGTTCGCATGAACCGGGGCATCGAGTGATCTCGCAATGCCCCGGTCTGTAACCGCGCAGTTCTACTGTGGAGTATCGAACGGGTGCTCGCTCTTCTCGTAGAACTCATTCTGCAGCTTCAGACTTTCATGGTCGGCCTTGATCGCGGTGAGCGCCTTGGTCACTGCATCGACCCACCACTTCATCTGGAACTCACCCAACTCGCGGCTGGCTGTGGTGCCATCGCCCGAGTAGTGGTCGGGGAAGCTGCCATACCACCAGATGCCGGTGTAGACCCCGGCCGGAAGATTGAGATGGTGCTGGTCTGCGCCGGACTCGACACCGCCGTTTTCAGGATGCGCGAGGTCAGGGCGGATGACCATCATCTTCGAGGTCTCGCTCTCGCCCGCGTGCTGGTCGTTGGTGGTCTTCTTCTGCGGACCGCCGGGGATGTTGGGCATGCGTTGGTCGAAGATGTAGACAACGTAGTTGTGTTTTTTCTCAAGCTGCGTCTGCGCGAAGTAGGGCAGCAGGTGGTTGTTGCCGCCGTGTCCGTTGACGATGAGGATGTGCCTGCATCCGTTGCGGCCCATCTCGTCGGTCGTGGCCTGCAGCAGGGCGAGCTGAAGCTCGCGGGGATAGGCCATCGTTCCGGGCTCGTGGCGTGCCTCGTCGATCTGGCCGAAGTAATACTCGGGGAAGACAATCGCGTACTGCTGCTCGGCTGCGTGCAGCGCGGTGTAGCGCGAGGTCAGAAGGTCCGAGCCGATGGGCATGTGCGGACCATGCTTCTCAAGGATGCCGATGGGAAGGATGCAGGTTCCCTGCGACTGCTGGATGGCCTTCACGAAGTCCGGTCCAGTCAGCTCCTCCCAGTGGGTGGAAAGCTTCGTTTGAGCCTGTGCGGCTCCCGTGTTGAAGAGGCTGCAGAAGAACAGGGGCAAAAGGGCGGCGGAGTTTTTCAATGTCTTGCGAAGGATGGAATCAGGCACGCGGAATGGTCCTCTCTAGGCCGGATTCTAGCATCGCAGGGGCGTGAGCTATCGCAAGGCCGCGAGCAGGAACAGGGCTAGCTCCCGCAGTCGCTTGCGGTAGGCTTCGAGGTCTCCTTTGATCGCAGCTTCGTGCTTGGCCGCTGTGGCCCCGCGCATGGTCATGCGGACGATCTGAGCGAGTGTAAGTCCGGGAGGAGGCCCACCGATCTCTCCTTTGCGTTTAAGACCGCGAAGGAAGGCCACGATGTAGTCCTCGTACTCCTGCTCCCATGCGAGGATGCCTGCCTGCAACAGTTCGGTTCCTGCGGCTTCGAGATCCTGCACGTGGTCTGAGGCTCCGAAGCGCTCGAAGGCGGTCCCGTAGTTGGCATAGAGCAGCGCGGTCAGCCGGTCCGCGGGAGAGCCCTCGCTTTTGAGTGCGGTTTCGACGCGGCTGCGCGTCAACTCCAGCAGATACAGCGCCATCGCGCGAAAGACGTCGGCCTTGCTCTCGAAGTGCAGATAGACCGTGCGCTTGGCCACGTTGGCGGCTGCGGCGATGTCGTCGATGGAGGTCTTGCGATACCCATAGCGGGCGAAGAGGTCGATGGCGGCCAGCAGCACGCTCTCTCCCTTGCCGCTGAGCGGCTCCGCAACTTTTTCCTGAAAAATTTGATTCTCTTTTACAGACTTCTTCATCCTATAGACCAAGTATACCAATTTGTTATATTCAGTTCACTATCGCGACGAATGGAGTTCAATATGAAGAAAGTCGCCCTCGTCACAGGAGCCTCTTCAGGGATCGGCGAAGCCACCGTCAAAACGCTTCTTGCCGCAGGATACACAGTCTTTGCCGGAGCGCGCCGCCAGGACCGCATGCGCGGGCTGGAGCAGCAGGGGGCAATCCTGCTGGCGCTCGATCTGACCGACGACGCCTCCATCGCACGCGCCGCCGAACAGATAAAGGCTACGCAGGGCCGTATCGACGTGCTGGTTAATAACGCCGGATATGGGTCGTATGGCTCGGTCGAGGATGTCCCGATGGAGGAGGCCCGCAGGCAGTTCGAGGTGAATGTCTTCGGGCTTGCGCGGCTGACGCAGTTGCTGACGCCAATGATGCGGGAGCAGCGATCGGGCAAGATCGTCAACGTGACCTCTATCGGAGGCAAGTTTGGTGAGCCGCTCGGAGGCTGGTATCACGCGACGAAGTTCGCGGTCGAAGGCCTGAGCGATTGCATGCGCATGGAGCTTGCGCGGTTCGGCATAGACGTGATCGTTGTCGAGCCGGGGGCGATCAAAACGGAGTGGGGCAGCATCGCCATCGAGAGCGCGCTGAAGTACTCCGGCTCGTCCGCGTATGCAGAGCTAGCTCGTGAGAAGGCTGCGCTTTTTTCGGGTGCGGATGGCGGTTTTGCCTCCGAGCCTTCCGTGGTGGCCGAAGGAATTCTGAAGACGATCAAGGCGCGGAAGCCGAAGACTCGTTACGCGATTGGCGGCGGCGCGGGAGTGTTTATGTTCCTTGTGCGTGTTCTGCCGGACCGAGGGATCGACCGCCTGATGGACTTCATCGCGAAATCTGCTCTCAAGCGGCAGAAGGCGTAACGCTTCAGGGAGCGGGGCTTGCTGCGGGAGAGGCATGGAAGGCCGTGACTGCTCCCGTGGCCGGATCAAGATCGCAGGTGAAGCGGAAGTCCGTCCAGCCGTCCGTGGTCCTGTACTGGCCGGAGCCGGTCAGGCGGCGGTCGCTTTCGAGCGTGAGCGTTTCGGGGGCGGAGGTGCCGAGAAACACGCGGTCGGTGCCGGGAGCCTTCCTCTTCCAGTAGGCCGTGGCTGTGGGACGGCACAGGACCTCGGCGACCTTCTTCGCATTGCTCCACTTCGCGGCCACCTTACGGTCGCCCGCGCTGTGTAGCGCCGCGATCTTGCGGTTGACGATCTTCACTTCGGTGGGGGAGAGCGCAGGATCCGTGGGGGGAGTACCTTGCGCGAGCATCGTAGCTGTCAGAAGCGTCGTGGAGAGCGTCATGATTGCGGCTCGGGTCATGCTGGCTTCCTTCCTGTGCGTCAGGCCAAGGTTACAGGATGCGGAGCCTCGGGCCCGGCTCATTTACGATAGTCAACGATGATGAAACCTGTCTTTCTCTTTCCTGGCCAGGGCTCGCAGAGCGTCGGCATGGGCCGCGACCTGTACGAAGCCTTCCCCGTGGTCCGCGCAACCTTTGAAGAGGCCGACGATGCGCTCGGCTTTTCGCTCTCGAAGCTGATCTTCGAGGGGCCGGAGGACCAGCTCAAGCTCACCGAGCACACGCAGCCCGCGATCCTGACGGTCTCGATTGCCGTGGCGCGTCTGCTTGCGGAGCGAGGCATTACGCCCGCGTTTGCCGCCGGACACTCGCTCGGGGAGTACTCCGCGCACGTCGCAGCGGGAACGTTCAGCTTCACCGACGCGGTTCGCACGGTGCGCTCGCGTGGACAGTACATGCAGCAGGCGGTTCCTGCGGGCGAGGGAGCGATGGCCGCGATTCTCGGGCTTGCTGCGCCGTTGATTGCGGAGATTTGCTCGCAGGTTTCAGATCAGCTGACACCGCTGCCGACGACCCCGGAGGCGAAGGACTTCAACCCGAACCTCGCCGTGGTCGCTCCCGCGAATCTGAACTCGCCCGACCAGACGGTGATCTCCGGCTCCGTTGCTGCCGTCGAGCGCGCCGCCGCGCTGTGCAAGGAGGCGGGAGCCAAGCGCACCGTAATGCTTCCGGTCAGCGCTCCCTTCCACTGCGCCCTGATGCAGCCCGCGCAGGATGCCTTGGCGAAGGATCTTGCAGCCCTCAGCTTCAGCGACCCGAAGGTTCCGGTCGCGGCCAACGTCGATGCTCGTTTCGTCACCGCTGCGGCGGATACGCGCGACTGCCTCGTTCGCCAGGTGACTGGCTCGGTCCGCTGGGTCGAGTGCATCCAGCTTCTTGCGGCACAGTCGCCGACACATCTGATCGAGGTCGGCCCCGGCCGGGTGCTGACGGGGCTCAACCGCCAGATTCTCGGCAAGGACTCGGCCGTCCCCGCGCTCAACGTCGAGGATGCGGCCTCGCTCGAAAAGACGCTCGCGGCCCTCAGCTAGGACTTATCTCGATGCCGGTGATCGCCTCTCTGCGCATTGCTTGTGGAATGGTCATGGCCGCCCTGCTCTATGCGGGAGCAGCCGTGGCCGCGCCGGTGTCGGGTTACAAAGTGGTAGCGAAGTATCCTCACTCGACCGGGAGCTACACTGAAGGGTTCTTCTATCGCGATGGCCTGTTTTATGAGGGGACCGGCCTTAAGGGGCACTCGGCGGTGCTGGCAATTCAACCAGAGACCGGCAGGGCGCTCCAACAGCGCGAATTGCCGGAGCAATACTTTGGCGAAGGCATTATCGACTGGGGGCCGAATATCTTCGAGTGGACGTGGCAGTCGCACGTCGGCTTCGTCTACGATCGCTTCAGCCTGCGGCCTGTCCGACAGTTTAGTTATACGGGTGAGGGCTGGGGGATGACCCGAACGGACAGGGAGATCATCACCAGTGACGGCACCGCGATCCTGCGTTTCCGCAGCCCCGAGACCTTCCGGGAGACGCGCCACGTTACGGTCAGGGACGGCTCGCAGCCCGTGGTACAGCTCAACGAGTTGGAGTACGTGAAGGGAGAGATCTACGCGAATGTATGGCACTCCGACCGCATCGCCCGCATCTCGCCGAAGGATGGGCATGTGATCGGCTGGATCGACCTCACCGGCATTCTTCCGGAGGATCAGAAGGTGAATGCGGAGTCGGTGCTGAATGGCATCGCATACGACGCGCAACATGACCGCCTCTTCGTCACAGGAAAGCAGTGGCCCACCGTCTTCGAGATTAAAATCGTCAACGGGCCGCCGATGCTGCTGAAACCGGCGAGTCATTAGAATGGCTTTGCACAGAGGAGAAGAAAACATATGAACCCCGGCGATCTTGTAGAAGACTTCACGCTCCAGAACCAGGACGGCAAGGAGGTCTCGCTCTCGGACTTCAAGGACTCGCCGGTCGTTCTCTTCTTCTATCCCCGCGCCGATACTCCGGGTTGCACCATCGAGTCCTGCGGGTTCCGCGACGCGTTCAAGAAGTTTCAGAAGGCGGGGATCGTCGTGTTCGGCATCTCGCGCGACACCGTGCGGGCGCAGAAGAAGTTCAAGGACAAGTACGAGCTTCCCTACGATCTGCTTGCCGATCCCGACATGGTGCTGATCAACCGCTATGACCTCATCAAGCCGAAGAATATGTACGGCAAGCTGGTGAAGGGCGTGAAGCGCACGACCTATCTGATCGGGCCGGACACCGGCAAAGGGCAACAGCTCATTCACATCTTCGAGAACGTGAAGCCCGAGGGCCACGCCGAAGAGGTTCTGGCGCTGGTGAAGGAGCACGCGAAGGGCTAGTTCTGCCCGTCCAGCTCCTCCAGCGAGGTCGCCCATCCGAAGTCGCGCTCGGAGACGATCTGCCAGCGGCCATCGGTGCGTTTCAGCAGAAGTTGTGAGGGAATGAACCACTGCGAAGCGAGCTTGCCGTTCTGCCGCACGCAGAAGTGCTTCACCAGGTGGACTGATGCGGCTCCCTCCTGCTGGCGCACCGCGACGCGCTCCATCGCGAGAGCCCAGTCTCCCTCGCGCTTGCTGATGGAAGCCTGTTTGTCCTCGAGGATCGACTGGCGGCTGACGTCGTGGCGCAGGAAGTAGCGATCGACCGGGTCGGCATAGAAGGCGGCCTGCTTTGCCGCGTCGGTCGATTGCATTGCCGCCTCCCAGTCCTTCACGACGGCAGCGGGGTCTTCCTCTGAGCCGGGCTGAGCAGCGGGAACAGCCGCCGAGGCCGCGGGAGCAGCAGCCTGCGGCGGCGCGATCTGTTGTTCCTGAGAGGGCGTGACTTCGCTCGCGGGATGGTGCGGAAGATAGAACCACACCGCCGGAGCCGCAACCAGAAGAACGAGTGCTACCGCCCAGGCTCCCCATGCGGACCTCGGCTTTTTCTCCTCCATTGCATCGCTCAGCAATGCGCCCGTGAACTTTGGAGCCTCCGGCAGAGGGGCTTGCTTCCGGGGAATCTCGATTGTGGCTTGTATCGCTTTAGGGGGAGCGTCGGTCTTCGTCTCCGAGACCTCCGGGGCGTTGGTTTTCGAGGAAGCCTCATCCTCAACGGGAGAGGCGGTGGCTGAGATTTCGGAAGTCTCGGGCGAAGCTGCAATGACTGCGATGGTGGAGGCCGCCTCTGTCTGTTCTTCTACCGGATCGCTCGGCAGCTCTGCCTCCGTGGACGTTGCGGAGGCGAGCTCTTCCTGCGGCTGCGGTTCTTCCTGCGGCTGCGGTTCTTCCGGCGCTGCGGCGACCTCGGTGGGAGGGATCGCGGAGGCGACAGCTTCGGGCATCGAGGAGGTTTCAGTCTTGGCGATAGTCTCCTGCTTTGCCTCAAAGGATTCCGAGACAGGCCCCCGTTCCCTCTTCAGACCGAGCTGCGCCCACATTCCGTCAAAGACGCGCTCAAGTTTTTCCTGTACGACCGCGTTCTGCGAAACGGTCCCCAGCACCGCCGAGGCCTGGTAGGTAACATCCACTGCGACCGTGGTGACACCGTCCTCTTCTTTTACGTCGATCACGGTGCGGTCCCGGCGGTTTTTCACCCTCGGGGACGGCCCGAGGCCTGCGAGGGTAATCCTGCGGCCTTCACGAACCACCTCCGTGGAGACCTCAAGCAGCCCCGTCTCCATCGCCCGCAAAACCGCCTCCGGGTCCGCCCCCGGAAGCCTCTCCAGCGTCTGAAATCTCAAGCGATCCTCTCCATCGAACCGGCAGTACTGCCATGCAGCAGTGAAAATTAAGAGCCCATAGGCACGATAAACCGTTCCCTGTGCCTGATTCTAAAAACTATGCACGCCGAAGGCCATTCATCTCATTTCGACGTCTGGATTTATCTTTTCCTGTCGAAAACGGCCCCGGTCGAAAACTGCTTCGACAAAAGTATGACAGCATAGAACTATGTCTGACGGTGAAAGCCGAACTCCCCCACGAGCGGGAGCAGCCTTTCGTTCGCGCAACTTCCGGCTGTACCAGGGCGCAAGAATGTTGTCGGTCATCGGGTCCGAGGCGCAGTCGGTCGCGGTGGCCTGGCAGGTCTATCAGATCACGCACTCCGCGCTCGATCTGGGCCTTACCGGTCTGGCACTGTTTCTTCCGGGCCTGATCTTCATGCTGGCCGCCGGTCATGTGGCGGATCGTTTCGACCGGAGAAAGATTCTTCTACTCTGTTTTAGTCTGCAGTCTGTTTGCACGGGCGTTCTGCTGTGGCTTGCGCTTACTCCAAGCCTGCTGGCGGGCGGCCGCATCTGGCCGATCTATGCCGTGCTGGTCGGCATCGGCATGAGCCGCGCCTTCAGTGCTCCCGCAGCCAGCGCCCTGCTGCCCAGCCTCGTTCCCAAAGACCACTTCGTCAATGCCGTTACCTGGGGCGCGACGGTCTTTCAGATGGCCAATATGTCCGGCCCGGCGATTGGAGGTCTGCTGTTCACGCTGCCTCTTTCGGTCGCGCTTGCACGCTGGCGCGGCGCTCCGGTTGTGTATCTCTGCACGCTGATCATGCTTCTGGGTTACCTCGTTCTGGTCGGCCTTATCCGGTACGAGCCGGTGGAGCAGACGGCAAAGGCCTTCGATATGAAGACCGTGCTGGCAGGCCTCGAGTACGTCTGGAAGACGAAGCTGCTGCTCGGCTCGATATCGCTGGATCTCTTCGCCGTGATGCTGGGCGGAGCCGTTGCCCTGCTGCCGATCTTCGCCACGGACGTTTTGCGCGCGGGGCCTCGCGGCCTGGGACTGCTTCGCGCAATGCCCAGCATGGGGGCGCTGGTGGTCTCGCTGCTGCTGGTGGCCCGGCCTATCCGACGCCGCGCCGGGGTCACGATGCTCTCCTGCGTGGCGACCTTCGGAGCCGCAACCATCGTCTTTGGGCTTTCGCGCCACCTTTGGCTCTCGCTCCTCGCGCTCTTTGTTATCGGAGCCAGCGACATGGTCAGCGTGGTCGTGCGGCAGAGCATTCTGCAACTGGCGACGCCGCCGGAGATGCGTGGCCGTGTCAGCGCGGTCAATGCCCTCTTCATTGGAGCCTCCAACGAGTTCGGCGAGTTCGAAAGCGGCGTGACGGCAAGCTGGTGGGGAGCCGTGCGCGCGGTCGTAGCCGGAGGCATCGCGTCGGTGATGGTCACGGCGTCGGCCTCGGCTCTCTTTCCGAGGCTTCGCCGCGCCGATGCCCTCACCGCAGAGTCGCTGATGGAAGTCGATCTGCAGTTGAGTGCAGCCGAGCCAATGGACTAAAGTACATCCGAGCAGGCGGCATCATTTACAGGAGCAGGGACGAATGCAAAGCGGAGCCAAGTGGGCGATCGGCGGAACACTGGTTTTACTGGCCGTGGTCGGGATTCGGGTGGGAATGATCTACCGTGAGCGCAACGCTCCCGAGAAGCCGGTCGCCGCGCCCGAGCGCAGAAAGATCGCCGATGACGACCTGGTCTTCCTCAGGAAGAAGCGCCAGTCCTCGATGGCGGACGCGAAGGAGCTGAATGGTTCTGCGCTGTGGGTTTCGGCGGGTGGCCAGATGGACTACTACCCCGTCACAGGCAAGCATGTCGATTATGCGAAGACCTCTGGCACGCTGCTCGGAGCCGAAAAGCTGGTCGTGAAGGACTTCGTCGAGCAGGTGGCTCCGAAGTCGGCCACGCACCGCGTTCCCGGCGGAGACCGTCAGGCGCTGATGCTCTTCACGCTTCCGGCATCGGATACGCCGGAGAAGGTCTACGGCGTCCCCGTGGGTTACCACGAGAGCGGGCTGTACACCTTCTATCTCGACGAGATCTTCTTCTACGAAGACCCGCACGAGCTGTACAAACACTGGGGGCCGGAGATATGGAAGGCGATCGATTCGCACCAGATCATCCTGGGGATGAGCGAGCGCGAGACGCAGCTTGCGCTGGGGCAGGTGAGCAAGAGCGTCAGCAACGACTATGGCAACAGGCTCGTGGTGTATGCGAATCTCGGCAAGCCCATCGCCGTGACCTACGTACAGAACAAGGCCACGGCCTTCCGCCCCGATCAGGGCTTCTGATTCTTTCCTTACTCGCTACGTTATGGACTTGTCATTCCGTAGCGCAGCGAAGGAATCTGCTTCTGTTTGCAGAATGATCGGGTGCCCCATCCTTCCTGACGTTTTGTGTCAGGAAGGGTGGGATGCAGATGTTTACTCAGGAAGTTTTCAAACCACCAACAATGGCGGTACGAGCGGGATTCATCCCACCCTTCGCGATGAGACTGCGAAGGATGGGGCACCCGGTCGGTGGTGCTGGTTTATATCAGCCTGTATTGCGAAGCCCGGCGCTGATGCCATTGATCGTCGCCGAGATCGCTCGGTTCAGCTCTGCCGACTCCGGCTCGCCCTTGGCCTGCGCGGCGCGCTTGCGGCGGATCAGCTCCACCTGGATCAGGCTCATCGGATCGACGTAGGGGTTGCGCAGACGGATCGAGCGCTCGAGCACGGGGTTGGTTTCGAGCAAGCGCTGTTGCCCCGTAACTGCAAGCAGCATCTTCTGCGTCAGCTCGAACTCCGCCTTCAGCATCTCGTAGACACGCTCGCGCAGGGCTTCGTCCTCGACCAGCGAGGCGTACAGGCTGGCGATGCCGAAGTCGGACTTCGCCAGTGCCATCTCCACGTTGCGAACGACGTCGATGAAGAGCGGGAAGCCCTCCGCCATCGACTGAAGTTGTGCGAGGCCGTCGGGGTTCTCGCGGGCGAAGGTGTCGAGCGCGTGTCCCACGCCGAACCACGCCGGAACCAGCTGCCGCGACTGCATCCATCCAAAGACCCACGGGATGGCGCGAAGGTCGGCCATCGTGCGTTTGCCGGTACGCTTGGCCGGGCGCGAGCCGATGCGGGCGTTCTCCAACTCCGCGACAGGCGTGGCCTGCTCGAAGTAGGTGAAGGTCTCGGGGCTGTCGATGATGTTCTTGCGATAGAAGTCGTAGGAGCTCTCCGACAGCCGCTCCATCGCGGCCTCCCACGTGGGAGTGATCTCGCCGGTCAGATGCGGGGTCTCCGTACCCTTCTGCAAGGCGGCGTCAGGTCGCGCCAGGGCGTCGAGCGAGGCGGCAATCATCAGCTCAAGATTGCGCTCGGCCAGTACGACGTCCGAATACTTCCAGTTGAGCACCTCGCCCTGTTCGGTCAGGCGCATCTCGCCGGAGAAGCTGTCCATCGGTTGCGCGAAGATAGCGCGGTGCGTCGGTCCGCCGCCACGTCCGACAGTTCCGCCGCGACCGTGGAAGAGCCGCAGCGTCACGCCGCACTCCGCGGCCACGCGATGCAGCTCGCGGTGCGCCTTCCAGATCTCCCAGGTGCTGGCAATCATGCCGCCGTCCTTGTTCGAGTCCGAGTAGCCGAGCATGATCTCCTGCCTGCGGCCCCACGACTCCAGCAGAGGCTGGAAGGCCTCGCTCGACCACAGGCGGCGCATGATGCTCGGAGCGTTCTGCAGGTCTTCGATCGACTCGAACAGCGGTACCGGCAGCAGGCCGGGGTCGTCGCCCTCGGTCTCGACGCGAACCCCGCCCAGCCGTGCCAGCCACAGCACGTTCAGGATGTCCTCGGCGCTGGTGGCTCCGCTGATGACGTACTGGCGGATGGCCTCGGCGGGGTACTGCTGCTTCAGCTCCGCGATGGCGCGGAAGGTTTCGAGTACCTCGGCGGTCTGGGCGGAAAGCGCCTCAGGAAGGCGCAGAGATACATCGGTGGTGGCCTCAGCACAGCCTGCAATCTCGGCTACGGCGGAGGCGTGGACGCGGGCGTGCTGGCGAATGTCCAGCGTCTGCAGGTGCAGCCCGTAGGTGCGGACCTCCATCAGCAGGGGATCGACCAGCATCTCCGCAAGCCGTTCGCCGCGATTCTCCATCAGGCTGTTGCGCAGCACGGTGAGGTCGGCCAGCAGCTCGCTCGCCTTGGTGTACGGCGGCAGGGCCGGGTTCGCCGGTAGAGGAATGTAGGTGCTCTGCAGCGCCGCTCCCAGCCGCATCAGGATGCAGGCGATCAGAAGGCGAGCGTACTCGAAGTGGAAGCTCTCTTCGATGGTGGTCTGCCCGGCGGTGCGAAGCTTCGCGAGATAGCCGTTCAGCAGCTCCAGCATCTCCTTCGAGACGGGAGCCTGCTGGGTCGAACTACCAAGTTGCTCGAAGATGTTCTGCAGACGGTTGTGATAGTGCGTCATCAGCAGCTTGCGCGCCATCGCAAGAGAGTCGCGCGTGGTCTGCGGGGTGACGAACGGGTTTCCGTCGCGGTCGCCGCCGATCCACGATCCGAACTCGATCAGTCGGGGCAGCTCCGCCAGCGATGTCTGCTTCTCGGGATACTCGGCCTTGATTGCCGCCGCGACCTCGGAGTAAAGCACCGGCAGCGTATCGAAGAGCGAAGCCTCGTAGTAGTCGAGCGCCATGCGGATCTCGTCGCGCACGGTAGGGCGAGCGCTGCGGACGTCGTCGGTCTGCCATAGTGCGGTGATCTCGCCGGTCACCTCACGCTCTAGCGCCTCAAGCTCCTCTTCGGGTACGGCGATGCGGTCCAGCTGCTCCAGCAGGTCGGAGATGCGCCTGCGCTTCAACCTTACCGAGCGGCGCGCCACCTCGGTCGGGTGCGCGGTGAAGACCGGAGTGACGACGATGCGCTCCAGTGCTTCCATCGCCTGATTCGCGTCGAAACCGGCCTCGCGCAGACGCCGCAGCGTTCCCTGCAGGTCGCCGCGTTGCGGAGGAGCGTCGTTCACCTGGCCCGAACGCCGTCGCCGCTTGCGATGGTTCGTCTCAGCCAGGTTGATGAGTTCAAAGTAGAAGCTGAAGGCACGCGCAAGCTGGTAGGCGCGGTTCAGATCGTTGGCGTGGCCGTGCACGCGTCCCAGCGCCTGCTCGAGATTAGCCGCGGCTGCCGCGCACTCGCCTTTGGAGTCGGCCTCGCGCCGCGCAATCGCCGTGCGGCGAAGCTCTTCGACGGCGTTGTAGAGCGCCTCGCCCGACTGCTCTTTCAGGACTTCGCCCAGCAGCATGCCGAGCGAGCGCACGTCCCTCCGCAGCGGAGCTTCCTTAAGCTCACCAGTTGAAGCAAGAATTTCAGAGAGGCGCTGCGGCCAGTTCGACGGAGTCCAAAGCGACGGCATATATCTTGATTATTGCACCCTGAAGATACGCCTGCGCTTACGGGCCTCCGGGCGGGTTACATCACCATCGCCAGCTGCTCGAACTCCTCCTGCATCAGCTCGACGGCGTAGCCCGAGGACTCCAGCCGTGAGGCGGAACTCCGCGCCGCCGGGGCCGAAACGCCGTAGCCGCGCGTGGAAAGGTATTGGCTGATGACGTCAGCGGCCTGCCAGGAGTCCAGGTGGTTGTGCCGCAGCTCCTCGCGAAGACCGGTCAGGTCCGCCGTGGAAAACTTCTCGACTCCCATGTGTTTTGCTGCTGTCATCGTCACTCCTCTCCGCACTCTGCGGTGCAGTTTCCTTGTTTATTAGACGCGGATCCGACCCGGAAGATGCGATAGGCAGCGATACGCAGAATGCACCACGGAAAGTTCCCGTGCGATGGTCGGAGTCGTGGAGTGAGGGCAATAAAAGCAGGTATCGAGTCGCCGCGATACCATAAAAGAGTATGAATACTCTTCCTCACGTGCTCGACGGAGTCGTTATCGCCTCCGAGATCAAGGCCGAGGTCGCCCGCGAGGTCGTCGATCTTACGTCGCGCGGCATTCGTCCCGGCCTTGTCGTCATCCTCGTCGGCGAGGTTCCCGCCTCGCAGATCTACGTTCGCAGCAAGGTCAAGACCTGCGGCGAACTGGGCATTTACAGCGAACTGATTACTCCCCCGGAGAGCATCACCACCGAGGAGATGCTCGCGATGGTCGCCGACCTCAACGCACGCGAGGACATCGACGGCATCCTCATCCAGCTTCCCCTGCCGAAGCACGTCGATACCAAGCGCCTGCTCGAGGCCGTCGCGCCCGAAAAGGACGTCGACGGCTTCCACCCGGTCAACGCGGGACGCCTGCAGGCCGGACAGCCCGGCCTCGCTCCCTGCACCCCGGCGGGCATCATCGAGATTCTTCGCCGCACCGGCCTTCCCATTGCCGGGCAGAATGCCGTCGTCGTGGGCCGCTCCGACATCGTGGGCAAGCCCGCCGCGCTGCTGCTGCTCAACGAGTCGGCCACCGTGACCGTCTGCCACAGCAAGACGCGCGACCTGCCCTCCTTCACGCGCAACGCCGACATTCTCGTCGCCGCCATCGGACGCCCCGGCTATGTCACCGCCGACATGGTGAAGCCCGGCGCGGTCCTGATCGACGTGGGCATCAATCGCCTGACCGATCCGGCGGACGTGCAGAAGTTCTTCCCCGGCGACGCCGAGCGTGCCGCCACCTTCGCCAAGCGCGGCTCCGTCATCGTGGGCGACATCGACCCGGCGGCCTTTGCCATCTCGGGAGCGTACACGCCCGTCCCCGGCGGCGTGGGAGCCCTGACGATCGCCATGCTGATGCACAACACCGTCAAGGCGGCGAAGCTTCGCCGCGGAATCGTGTAGCTCCATGCTGCGCGTTGGACTTACCGGCGGGCTCGGCAGTGGCAAGTCCACCGCCGCCCGCCTTCTCGCGCAGCATGGGGCGTACATCCTCGAGGCCGACGCCATCGGCCGCGAGATGATGCAGCCCGGCGAGGCCGTCTACGACGCTATCGTCGAGCGTTTTGGCCCCGGCGTCCTCCTTGCCGACAAGCAGCTCGACCGCGCCGCGCTGGCCCGCATCGCCTTCACCGAAGGCCGCGTCGACGAACTGAACGCCATCGTTCACCCGGCGGTCATCGCGGAGCAGGCGGCGATTGCGCAAGAGATCTTCGCCGAGGACTGGAAGGCGGTGGTGATCGTCGAATCCGCCCTCATCTTCGAGACCAAATACGGGGAAACAAAGCACGACGGACCGGCAGAGGAAGACAACGCCCCCTGGCGCTCGCGCTTCGACTGCATCATCCTCGTGACGGCCCCCGAAGAGGTGAAGATCGCCCGTTACCTCGAGCGGGTCGCGGCAGGCTCACCCCCCAGCGCTGAGCGGCGTGAGGAGCTGACCGCCGATGCTCGCCGTCGCCTCTCCCAGCAGATTCCCGACGAAGAGAAGGCCGCGCTCTGCGACTTCATCCTCGTCAACGACGGCGATCTCGAGGCGCTGGAGCAGCAGATCGACGAGTTGTGGCCGCTGCTGGAGTTCGCCTCGGCCAACGACCCGGAGGCGAACGTCTCGTACCCCGAGGACGACTCCGAAGCTGACCTCGAAAATGATTCTGACGGTGACTCCGAGCACGATCTGTAGGTTGGGGACAGGCTTTCGGCCCGCCGCCGCGACTCGATACAATGAACCTCAAAGCCGCCCCCGCGGCCACGATGGGAGAATCCAGCTCGCCGATGAAACTACGTCCGGTCCTTCTTGTCCTGCTTCTTCTCGCCGGCTTTTACTACGTGACGACGCACTCCGCGTCCACGGGCAGGCTTTTCCCGTGGCTGCAGCACAAGACGGCTGCCGGGGATGCAGCCGCGAGCACTCAGACCACCCTTTCCGGCATTGGTGGAAGCTTCCAGCTGACCGAGGCCGCCGCCGCGCCCGCCTTCGACGCCGAAGAGCAGCAGAACATTGCCGTTTACAAGAAGGCTCTCCCCTCGGTCGTGAACATCACCTCCACCGAGGTCGCCTTCGACTTCTTCTACGGTCCGGTCCCGCAGCAGGGCCAGGGGTCGGGGTTCATCCTGACCAAAGAGGGCCTCATCCTCACCAACAACCACGTCATCGGCAACGCGCAGCGGCTTGAGGTCATGCTCTCGGACAAGCACAAGTACAAGGCCCGTGTGCTGGCCACCGACAAGGACCACGACCTCGCCCTCATCAAGATCGAAGCCCCCAACCTGATCCCGGTCACGCTCTCCGACTCGCGGAACCTGATGGTCGGCCAGCGCGTCTACGCCATCGGCAACCCCTTTGGACTCAACGGCACGATGACGCGCGGCATCATCTCGGCCATCCGCTCGGTGCGAAGCCCCAACGGCGCTCCCATTGAGGACGCCATCCAGACCGACGCCGCCGTCAATCCCGGTAACTCCGGCGGACCGCTGCTGAACTCGCGCGGCGAGGTCATCGGCGTTACCACCATGATCGCCAGCAATGGCGCGGACCAAAGCTCGGGCATCGGCTTCGCCATCCCGATCAACACTGCCCGTGCCATTCTCGACGACTACGCGAAGTACGGCTACATCCGCCGTCCCACGCTCGACATCGTCACCCTTCCCATCGGTCCTGACATCGCCGAGCAGATCGGCCTTCCCGCCGACTACGGCGTGCTGATCGAGCGCGTCCTGCCCGGAGGAGCCGCCGACAAGGCCGGTCTTCACGGAGGAACCCAGAAGGCCTACCAGGGCAATATCCCTGTGATGCTCGGAGGCGACCTCATCGTGGCGATGGACGGCGACGAGATCACTAGCCCGCAGGACCTCGCGGCGGCCATGAACTCGCACCGCGCCGGAGACACTGTGACGATCACGGTCTTCCGCGGACGCAAGCGCATGGACGTGAAGGTGGTTCTGGGAGATGCCCACGACCGCGAATCCCACGGCGGCCAGACCACTTAGCAGAATAATCGGGTGCCCCATCCTTTGCAGCTTTATCGCAAAGGGTGGGATGCAGGATGTTGGTTCCCGGAAATTTTCAAAAGACGGAGTCTGTACTGGTACAAGCGGGTTTCATCCCACCCTTTCCTTCGGAAAGGATGGGGCACCCGAGCATTTGTGCGGGTGCAGGCTCTCAGGAATTCAGATCTTCAGGTAGCGTCGTTCCTCGATGCGATACTCGCCGCTCAACACGCGCGAGATCGCCTCGGGGTAGGCGATGTGCTCCTGCTTGAGGATGCGCGCAGACAGTGTCTCCGCCGTATCCTCATCGAGCACCGGCACAACCTTCTGCAACACGATGACGCCGTGGTCCATCACCTCGTCCACGAAGTGAACGGTGCATCCGGCGACCTTCGCGCCGTAGTCGAAGGCCTGGTGCTGCGCATCCAGTCCCGGAAACGCGGGCAGCAGCGAAGGGTGAACGTTCAGGATGCGGTTCGGAAACGCCGCGATGAAGGCGGGCGTGATGATCCGCATGTATCCGGCGAGACAGACCAGATCGACGCGATGCTCCTCGAGTGCGGCGATCATCTTCGCATCGTGCGCCTCACGCGCAGCCTGCCCCTTGCCCTCCTGCGGAATCGCCAGGGCCGTCAGGCCAAGCGACCTCGCGGACTCCAGCCCAGCCGCCTCCGGCTTGTTCGAGATGACGACGGCAATCTCGGCGTCGGCAATCCTGCCATCCGCAATTGCGCGGTGAATCGCAAGAAAGTTCGAGCCACGCCCGGAGAGAAGAATCCCTAATCTGCGCACATTCATTCCTTTCATTCTAAGTGTGTCCCTCATGCTTGTTTGCGGAATGACCGGGGGCCCCATCCTTCGCGGTTTTCTCGCAAAGGGTGGGATGAGAGAGGTTGGTACTGGAAAGGACAATGGAACTGTGCTGGTTCAAGCGAGCTTCATCCCACCCTTCGCTTCGCGAAGGATGGGGCACCCAGTCTTTTGTGGCGGTACGGGCGAAATACTTTTCGCTTTGCCCGGAAGGACGGCAGTGAGAAGCGGCTAGTTGTAGCTGACCTTGCGCTCGCCCCGGACGATGCGTCCGATGATGTGGAAGCGCTCGTTGGCGCGGTTCAGAATCGCCTTCGCCTTCTTCACCTTCTCCGCCGGGACCACCACGATCATGCCGATTCCCATGTTGAAGGTGCGCAGCATCTCATCCTGCTCGACGTTGCCCAGCTTCTGCAGGTGCTCGAACAGCGGCGGAACCTGCCACGAGGCCAGGTCCACCTGTGCTCCCAGCCCCTTGGGGAAGATGCGCGGAAGGTTCTCGGTGATGCCGCCGCCGGTGATGTGCGCCATGCCGCTGACCACCTCGCCCGCCGTCAGCTTCTTGACGATCGCGAGGTAGCTGCGGTGAACCTTCATCAGGGCCGCGCCGGTCTTGTCCTTCAGCTCGTTCACGTACTGCTCGGGGCCGTACTTCGCTACCTCGAACAGCAGCTTGCGGGCCAGCGAATAGCCGTTGGTGTGCAGCCCGTTCGAGGGCAGGCCCAGCAGAATGTCTCCCGCCTCAATGCCGCTGCCGGTGATGATTTTGTCGCGGCTCACCGCGCCGATGATGGTTCCCGCGAGATCGTACTCGCCGTCGTCGTAGAAGCCCGGCATCTGCGCCGTCTCTCCGCCGATCAGGGCGCAGCCGTTGGCGCGGCACGCATCGGAGATGCCCTGCACCACCGTCTCGACGACCGAGTTCTCAAGCTTGCCCGTGGCGAGATAGTCGAGGAAGAACAGCGGCGTCGCACCCTGCACGGCGATGTCGTTGACGCAGTGGTTCACCAGATCCTGTCCGACCGTGTGGTGAATCCCCAGGTCAAAGGCGACCTTCAGCTTCGTTCCCACGCCGTCTGCGGAAGAGACCAGCACCGGGTTCGGGTACTTTTCCGTGTCGAGCGCGAACAGGCCACCGAAGCCGCCGATCTCGCTCAGCACCTGCTTGTTGAAGGTCTTCCGCGCCAGCATCTTGATGCGGTGCTTCGACTTGTCCGCGGCGGAGATGTCCACGCCCGCGTCAGCGTAGCTGATCGACTTCGTTCCCTTGGCCACGCTCTTCTTCGCGGAGGCCGCACTCGGCTTTGCGCCGTTCGCTGCTTCCTTTTTCTGCGCTGCGCTGTTCGTCGTCTTCGGATCGGGCGTGGGGAAGTTGTCCGGCAATGTGTTCTCCAAGGGATTTTGTGCAAAAAACAGAGTTTTCAGTCTAGCAGGGAGCGGGCGAAGATTCGTTGAAACACCGATAAACGATCGGGCTGACACCTCTTCCATTATCCATCTTCCAGTCCCGCAAACCGGCTCCTGACCGCAGCCGATGGTAACGGACAGACCGCGTGACGCCCGAACAGACGATACCGCACCCGTGCCACCACGCCGTATCCCGCTTCGCGCAGCCAGTGCGGAACGGCCTTCAATACGCGCCCCGAGACTCGCCATCCCAGCAGAAAAAGCGCCTCGGCGACCGCGTCCGAGCTGCGGTAGACGCGCTGCTCCGGGGTCAGGGCGTCCGTGACCAGGGCCACGCCATCGAGCGAGGCCGCGTCCGGCACGAACTCCCGCGCCACCGAGCTTTGCAGCGGGGCGAACCGGAAGAGCCCCGCACGGTCGAACCGCAGGACCATCTGCACCACGCCGTTGCAGAGCGCGCAGATGCCGTCGTACAGCAGCACGGGGTTTCCGGTGATGTTTTTGCGATCGGCGTCCGTCATGAATTCATTCTCTTCTTCATTCCACCCTTTGAGCTTGTCATTCCGCAGCGCAGCGAAGGAATCTGCTTCTTTTTGCAGGATGATCGTTCTTCAACGATTCGCCCCACCCGGATTTGTCATCCTTCGACTGAGTCCGTCGCAAAAAAACGCGCCGGACTCCGCTCAGGATGACACTTCTGAAGAACCTGGAAATGGTTGCGGCTCCCCTGAACTGAGCGAAAAGCAGATTCCTTCGCTGCGCTGCGGAATGACAAGTCCCAATAGGACTGTGCAGGAATGCAGGGGCGTGCAGTAACGCGGTCGCCTTCCTTCCAACCTATACTGGATGCGATGCCACTCTCGCACAGCCGTTCGCACCTGCTGCAGCAAAAAGCCGAGGCCGTCTTTCCCGGCGGCGTCAATTCTCCGGTTCGCGCCTTTCGCTCCGTCGGCGGCGAGCCTCCCTTCCTGACCCACGCCGAAGGCTCCTGGCTCTACGACGAGGACGGCAACCGCTACCTCGACCTCTTCGGCTCCTGGGGGCCGATGATCCTCGGTCACGCCTTCCCGCCCGCCGTCGAGGCCATCCGCGAGGCCGCGGGCCGCAGCTCCAGCTTTGGAGCCTCCACCGCCGCCGAGGCCCAACTGGCTGGACTGGTCCAGCGCTGCTTCCCGTCGGTCGAAAAGCTCCGCTTCGTCTCCTCCGGAACCGAGGCCTGCATGTCGGCCATCCGCCTCGCTCGAGGATTCACCGGACGCAACTTCATCATTAAATTCGAGGGCTGCTACCACGGCCACTCCGACGCCATGCTGGTCAAGGCGGGCTCGGGAGTCGCCACGCTCGGCATTCCCGGCTCCGCCGGTGTCCCCGCCGAGACCGCGATGCATACCCTCGCGCTGCCCTTCAACGATCTCGAAGCCGTCCGCTCTGCCTTTGCCGCGCACCCCGGCGAGATCGCCTGCGTCATCCTCGAGCCCGTCGTCGGCAACGCCGGAACCATTCCTCCCGCGCCCGGTTACCTTGAGGGCCTGCGGGCGATCACCCGCGAGCAGGGTGCTCTGCTCATCCTCGACGAGGTGATGACCGGCTTCCGCGTCACCCTTGGAGGAGCGCAGAAGCTCTACGACATCCAGCCCGACCTGACCACGCTGGGCAAGATCATCGGCGGCGGCTTGCCCTGCGGGGCCTTTGGCGGACGTGCCGATGTCATGGACTTTCTCGCGCCGCTCGGCCCGGTCTACCAGGCCGGAACCCTCAGCGGAAACCCGCTGGCGATGGCCGCTGGAATCGCCACGCTCGGGCACCTGATCGAGAACGAGCAGGCCATCTACTCGCAGCTTGACCAGACCACGGCCCAGATCGCCGACGGTGTTGCTGCCCTCGCCCGCGAGAAGGGAATTACTCTTACGACGAACCGGGTCGGCTCCATGTTTACGTGGTTCTTCACTGCGACGCCGGTCACGGACTTCGCCACGGCCTCGACCTCAGGCACCGCCGCCTTCGGACGCTTCCACCGGGCCATGCTCGACGCCGGGGTGTGGCTGCCGCCCAGCCAGTTTGAGGCGGCTTTCGTCTCGACGGCACACTCGCCGCAGGACGTGGCCTACGTGCTGAACGCAGCCCGCGTGGCGCTCAGCTGAGCTGGTTTCAGGCAAGGAGATTCCCGTCGTTCCGATTCTTGAGCGAAGCGATGGGGAAGAGTCTCTGGATCTGCGTGTAGCGCCACAACAGCTTGGGTGCCCCATCCTTCGGCGCAGCTTTCCGCGACGAAGGGTGGGATGAATCCCGTTCCTGCCTGCGCGTTTTTTCTTTCCCGGTATGAGCATCCTGCATCCCACCCTTTGCGATAAAACTGCAAAGGATGGGGCACCCGGTCATTACCGCGGCTGCTCGTAGAAGAGGATGCGGTCGCGTCCGGCTGCCTTGGCCTGGTAGAGCGCCGTATCGGCGCGGCGAATCAGGTCTTCGACGTCGAGAATGTCGCGGTCGAACCACGCGGCCCCGAAGCTTGAGGTTACCTGCAGGGTATGGCCTTCGACGTGGAAGGGTTGCTCCGCGATGGACTGCTGGAGCTGCTGCAGGCGTCCATGCGGGTCGTTGACCGGAAGTCCCGGCACCACGATCAGGAACTCCTCGCCGCCGTAGCGACCGATGTAGTCGTAGGGGCGTATGTTGTCGAGCATCCTCCGCGCTGCGTCGCGCAGAATGACGTCGCCCGCCAGGTGCCCGCAGGTGTCGTTGATCCTCTTGAAGTGGTCGATGTCGGCCAGCACGATCACCAGCGGAGTGCGGTCCCGGCGGCTGCGTTCCATCTCGCGAAGAAGAATCTCGATGATGGCCGAACGGTTCCAGATGCCGGTCAGGGCGTCGCGTGTGGCCTGAAGCCGAAGGGCCTCACGGGCGACCATCAGCTCGGCTTTTTCTGCTTCCAGCTCTTTCGTGCGTTGCGCGACCAGGTGCCGCAGCATACGCTGGCGGCTGAGCAGGCGGCGCTCCCTCCAGTGCCATGCAAGAATCGACGCGACGAAGGAGAGGATGCCGAGCAGAAGATACATCGCGCGGGTTCTCCACCACGGAGGCCGGACGGTAAACAGCAGAGAGATCGTTTGAGACTGCTTCTGCTGGTCCGGGTCGATTGCCTGCAGCTCGAAGCGATAGTCGCCGGGCGCGACCGCAGGGTAGTGCAGGCTGTGCGCGGTCGTCTCGTTCCAGCTGAACTCCATGCCGCTGAGGCGATAGCGGAAGTGCAGCGCACCCTCGCGGGCGAAGTTCAGCGAGGTGAAGGCGATGTCGAGCGGGGCGCTCCTCCACGGAACCATCGAGTCCGACGTCAGCGAGAGAGGCGTGTCTCCCAGGCGCGCCGAGCTGAAACGCACATCGAGCGGAGCCCGGGAAAAGAGGTTCTCAGGGTGAAGCAGGTGGACCGCCCCGCCGTTGGCCCCGATCCAGACCGAGCCGTCGCTCTCGCTGTAGAAGGCTCCCTCGTCCGTGTCGTTCGAGATAAGGCCGTCGCGCCGCGTGAGCAGGCGCCACTGGTGACCGTCGAAGACGTTCACCCCAAGGTCGGTTCCGACCCACACCCAGCCGCTCCTGTCCGAGCGGACGATCTGCACGTCGCTGGAAACCAGCGTCGGGGGCGCGACCGAATCGACCGTCGTGATGGTGTCGCCGTCGACGCGCAGGTGCAGCAGTGCGGCGATTCCTCCGCCTATCCAGAGCGACCCGTCAGGCGAGGCAGCAATGTTCCGCATCTGCCCACGAACTGCGTCAGGAGCCAGCTCGATGCGGCTGAAGCGGCCATTCTGGTGCGACAGGCGATAGAGATGGTTGTCGGCGAGAAACCACAGGTCATGGTCGGGGCTCTCGGCGGCGTCGGCGAAGGCTTCGCCGGAGACCATAGGGTTGGCGACCTTCTCGATGCCGGGCTCTGCCTGGGAAGAGGGGGCCTGGGGATGGATGACGTAAAGACCGTTGCGCGAAAGCACCCAGATCCGGTCCTCGGAGTCGCGGAGGGCGCGGGCCAGTGCGGGCAGCCGCTGGCGGAAGACGACACGCTCGGCGTTCGGGTCGGTCAGCAGGGCCTCGCCTTCGAGGGTGAAGAACCACAGCGAGCCGTCGGGAGTCTCCGCGAAGGCGGTCGTATGGGCCATCGGAAGGTTGAGAAACGCCTTCGGCGTGACCGATCTTCCGCTCGCTTCGTCCAGCCGGTTGACCTGAAACTGGTCGGCGATCCAGAGGCGGTGGCGGCTGTCGCGGAAGATGGGCCAGACCACGTCGTCGTGCAGACCCTGCGCGATCGTCCAGTTTTCGACCTCGCCATAGCCCTGCCAGCGCACAAGACCGTGGCCGCGTGTAGTGAACCACGGCGTTCCATGCCGGTCGAAGAGGATGGCGCTGATGTCCTTAAAGTCGATTCCATTGGCGGAGTCGAAGAACCTCCACGAGGAACCCTCCCACCGCGCCAGTCCGCGGTTGGTCTGGGTGAGAATCATTCCCTTCGGATCTTCGGCGATGGCCAGGATTCCCGAACCGCGATAGACCGCGACCTCCTCCCGCGAGCCGAGGTCGCGGGGGCGGAAGGCATTCTCGCCGGGAGCCAGCACGCGGATGTGGCGGCGGCCCCGAACCCAGAGTGTTCCTCCGCTGTCCTCGAAGAAGCGGACCCACGGTTCGGCGGGAATCCCTGCTGACTCCTGGAAGACCTCGACGCGCTGCGGCTGGTCGGGTTCGGCCTGTCCGCGAACCCGGCAGATGGCCGTACCGCACCCCAGCCAGAGGTCATGCTCGCGGGAGACGAAGGCGCTGCGAATCTGCGCGAGCGCGGGATTGCCTGCGATCTCGGAGGCTGTAAAAAAAGGGGCGGCGATCCACTCCGGATGGCCGTTCCGCGCCTGGGAGGTTTGGGTGAGCAGCATCAGCGTTCCGCGTGCCAGCGACAACACGTGACGCGCGTCGATGGAACCGAGCGTCTGCCCGGCCCCGAACTGTATGGTTGCGGCCCCTTCCGGCGCGGAGGTGAAGCGGTCCCCTTCGGAGTAGTAGAGGTGGTCGTTGGTCGTAATCCAGATTCTGCCGGAGGCATCCTTGTGCAGCCCGAGCACCAGCGATTCGCCGATCCCCTTTTCCTCTCCGTAGCGAAGAAATTGTGCGCCGTCGTACCGGAAGAGACCGTTTTCGGTCGCCAGCCACAACATGCCGGAGTTGTCTTCGACCACGCTGAAGACGTCGAGGTTGCGAAGTCCCTCGTCCTGCCCGTAGTGAAGAAAGCTGAACTGCTGGGCTCCCGCTTGCGCAACGAAGGCCGCCGTCAGAAACGTAGCAAACGCAAGACGCGCAATCGAGGCGCGACGGAGCCACAGGAATACCGTAGGCCGGAGATTGGATTTGCGTTCAGGCCGGCTGCTCAACGGGGATCACCTGCGCAAGACCTCGGGTTCGGCCGGATCCGCAAAAGCGTCTTCAGCCTTGAGGAATCTCGAAACGAGCCTTGGTGTTTTCCTACTCTAGCAAGGCGGATTCTTTGGGGTAAACAACAAATGTCGAATTTGTGAAGGTATTCCCGGCTGAATAAAGGAGGAAAACCGGAGAAGTTGCTGCAGGCTGGCCGGTGGGAGTGCGGCGCAGCGTTCGGCAGGGCTAGACGCCGATGCCGAAGTCCACATCCTTCTCGTCCCCGGAGTGGGAGTAGAAGTCATAGGGCGTGCGACGGTTAAACTTGTACCGCTGCCGCAGCTCACGGCCAATAAACAGGCCCAGGGCCACTGCGCCGAGACCGGCCGAAACCCAGCCGAGGGTCTTGGCGAGGGTCGATTCTTCCCCGCCTTCCGGGAAGGGGAGGTTCTTTGCGGCAGTCACAGCGGAATCCTCACGGCAAGCGCACTTCATGCAAGGATGATAGCGCAGGTTGGCGGCCGCTGGCAGGCCGGGGCGTGGGAATCTGCGGGGCCGCTCCCATAAATGATGGAATTCCCAGGACGGGAGAAGGGCCTAGTTGACGTCCACCTGCTGAAAGCCAAGGCTGTAGAGCAGCGTCGTAACCGTGGCGCGGGCGTTCTTGCGCGCCGCGTCCAGAATGCCATCGGTCAGGGCTGTCTGCTGCAGCTGCTTCTCTGCCCTGGCGCGGGTTTCGGTCTCAAGGTTCTGGTCGACTGGCACGAGAATTCCAGTCGAACGCGCATAGACCCTCGTGTGCTGGTTATCGAGCGTGGTGGAAAAAAGCTGCGAGGTCGGAAGCGTCACGTGGACGGAGCGGACACCGTTGTTCTCGGTGATGTGGATGTCCTCGGGCCGCAGCTGGCCCAGGTCGATGCCAGCGATGGCCTGTCCGTGAACGACCAGCAGGATGCGGTCGCCCGCGAGCAGATCGGGAAGAACCGCGCTCGATCTCGACCCCTCGACGATAGTGTCCAGCGAGTAGGCGACGGTCTCCAGGCGGCTGAGCTTCTGGATGCGCTGCACCACCGCCGGAACGGAGGTGTCGAAGGTCGTCGTGCGTCCGGTGATGTGGTCGGCGAGACGGCCCATTGCTCCTGTGGTCGCCTGCCGCAGGAAGAGAGCCAGTGCCGCGGCTCCCAGCAGCAGGGCGAACAGGAAGGCCACAAAGCCTCCCCACGAGCTTTGGCCATTGTTGTATTGCGTCGTCATCTCTGGTTGGATGCTACCTCAGAGAGGTTGCGAAAAAAACAAAGGGAACGAACCGTAGCTCGTTCCCTTGGGATGCGGTAAAAAATCCGTGTGCGGCGGATCAGGCCTGAACGCTTACCGCGGCCTGTCCGTCCGCGCTCCTGCCGGAGGCGGTGCGGTTGCGGTAGCTGGCGGCCACGAAGTCGCGGAAGAGAGGATGCGGCTCCAGCGGCTTCGACTTGAACTCGGGGTGGAACTGGCAGCCGAGGAAGAACGGGTGCGTCGGAATCTCGACGATCTCGACGTAGGTCGCGTCCGGGGTGGTTCCGGTCAGGCGAAGCCCCGCGCCAGTGAGGACCGCTTCGTACTCGCGGTTGAACTCGTAGCGGTGGCGGTGGCGCTCGCTGATCTCGGTGGTGCCGTAGGCCTTGTAGGCCAGCGATCCCGGTTCGACCACGCAGGGCCACGCGCCCAGGCGCATGGTTCCGCCCATCTCTTCGACGCCGGTCAGCTCGCGCAGCTTATAGATGATGCGGTGCGGCGTCGCCGGGTCGAACTCGCCGGAGTTCGCGTCCTTCAGGCCGCAGACGTTGCGGGCGTACTCGATGCAGGCCGTCTGCATTCCCAGGCAGATACCGAAGTACGGCGTTCCCGTCTCGCGGGCGAAGCGGATCGCGTTGAGCATCCCCTCGATGCCGCGCTTGCCGAAGCCTCCGGGCACGAGGATTCCGTCGAAGCCCTCAAGCTGCTGGCGATAGTCCTGCGTCGGCTTTCCTTCGTCATCGACCGTCTCCAGCCCCTCGGCTTCGATCCACGTAACGCGTAGCTTCAGGCTCTGCGCCAGAGCGCCGTGAACCAGAGCCTCCTTCAACGACTTGTACGAGTCCTCGTACTCGACATACTTGCCGACGATGGCAATCGAGACCTCGTCCTTCGGGTTGTAGGCGCGGTGAACGATATCCTGCCAGCGCGAGAGGTCCGGCTGGCGGGTTTCGAGGTGCAGGTAGCGCAGGGCGAGGGCATCGACGCCCTCCTGCGAGAAGTTCAGCGGAACCTCGTAGATGCTGGGAACGTCACGCGCTGCGATGACGGCGGCCTCTTCGACGTTGCAGAAGGCGGCGATCTTCTGGCGCATCTCGCGCGGCACGGCGCGGTCGGAGCGGCAGAGCAGGATGTCGGGCTGGATTCCGATCGAGAGCATCTCCTTGACAGAGTGCTGCGTCGGCTTGGTCTTCAGCTCCTGCGCGGCGGCGATCCACGGGATCAGCGTGACGTGGACGAAGACGGTGTTCTCGCGTCCGAGGTCCTGCCGCATCTGGCGGATGGCTTCGAGGAAGGGAAGCGACTCGATGTCGCCGACCGTTCCGCCGATCTCGACGATGGCGACGTCGCAATCCTGCGCGACCTTGCGCATGGCGTTCTTGATCTCGTTGGTGACGTGCGGGATGACCTGCACGGTCTTGCCCAGGTAGTCGCCGCGGCGCTCCTTGGTGATGATCTGCTCGTAGATGCGGCCGGTCGTCAGGTTGTTGTCACGCGACAGCCGGGCGTGGGTGAAGCGCTCGTAGTGACCGAGATCGAGATCGGTCTCGGCGCCGTCGTCGGTGACGAAGACCTCGCCGTGCTGGAACGGCGACATGGTTCCGGGATCGACGTTTAAATAGGGATCGAACTTCATGAGGTTGACACGGAGTCCGCGGGCTTCGAGCAGGCAGCCAATGGAGGCTGCCGCCAGACCTTTTCCTAATGAAGACACAACGCCGCCCGTTACAAAGATGTACTTTGCAGACATTTCCGCGACCTCTTGAAATGAATTGGAAATTTGTGCGTGGTGTGCACAATTAAGTATCGCAGGGGATGGGCGATGAATCAAGGCGCGGGGTTGTTTGTGCGGTATTCATACATGTTCCGGAGCAGCCGGCCCGGGAGAGGCTCGGCTTCCTGCCAGCCGTGGTATGTTGCTGCTAAAGTACCTACGGGGCTTTATTTAAACTCACAGTTTTTTGCAGGACCGGTCGATCACGTCCGCCTCGCTCGTCTGGTCAGACAATAAGGCAAGTCTCAGTTCGAAGTACGAACGACTTCACAGGTAAAGAGGGAACGCTTGAATACACGACACACACTCTCCGCGTTAGCCGTGGCCGTCTTCGCGATGGCCACCTCCCTGCCGGCGCAGGAAGCCGGCTTCCACAGCGCTCCGGCCTCGGCTGCAGCGACGGCGAATCCGCACACGACCCCGGACGACGTCAAAGCCGGACAGGGCGTATACCAGCAGCGGTGCGCGATGTGCCACGGCGCGACGGCCCAGGGAGCGGGAAACATTCCGGCTCTGGCCTCCGGTCCGGCTCAGTCGGCCAAGCCCGGCGAGATCATGTGGTACATCACGCAGGGCGACCTGAGCAACGGTATGCCCTCGTGGGCCTCGCTCCCCGAGGAGCAGCGCTGGCAGGTGGTCAGCTATATCAAGTCGCTGGGCAGCGGCGGCGCGGCGGCCCCCACTGCAGCTCCGGCTGCTTCCTCGACCAACACTGGCGCCGGTGGGCGCGGTGTTCAAAGCTCGGAGCTGACGGCGAAGCCGTTCGACGCTCCCGCTCCAACGCCTCCGTTCACCGACTTCCGCTACGAGAAGCCGGGCCAGACCCGCAAGGTCACCGTGGCCGATCTTCCGAAGCCCTATGCGACCGAGTCGGCGGGCAACGGCCCGAAGATCATTCCGCGGCCCGAGGGTGCGTGGCCGAAGGTTCCCGAGGGCTTCAAGGTCAACATCTATGCGGAGGGCTTCGATACGCCGCGCATGATCCGCACCGCACCGAACGGCGATGCCTTCTTCGTCGAGAACGTGACGGGTGAGATCCACATCCTGCGCGGCCTGACCGCCGACGGCAAGGCGCAGACGCACAGCGTCTTCGCGAAGGGGCTGAACCGCCCGTTCGGCATCGCCTTCTATCCGCAGGGACCGAATCCGCAGTGGGTCTACATCGGCAATCTGGACTCCGTCGTTCGCTTCCCCTACAAGAACGGCGACCTCGTCGCCACGGGCGCTTCCGAGCATATCGCCGACATCCCCGGCGGCAAGGGACACATCACCCGCGACGTCCGCTTCTCGCTCGACGGCAAGAAGATGTTCGTCTCGGTCGGATCGGGCTCGAACGTGGATGATCCGGACACCTCGCCCGCGGAGAAGAACCGCGCCGACGTGCTGGAGTTCAACCCGGACGGCAGCGGGATGCGCGTGTATGCCTACGGCATCCGCAACTGCGTGGGCGAGGCGATTCACCCGAAGACGGGCGAGCTGTGGTGCTCGGTCAACGAGCGCGACGCCCTCGGCGACAACCTCGTGCCGGACTACATCACGCACGTGCAGGAGGGCGGTTTCTACGGCTGGCCGTGGTGGTACATGGGCGACCACCAGGACCCGCGCCACGCGGGCAAGCATCCTGAGCTGAAGGACAAGGCCATTGTGCCGGACGTCCTGCTGAATCCCCACAACGCCTCGCTGGGCATCCTGTTTTACGAGGGCAAGCAGTTTCCGGCGGAGTACCAGGGCGAGCTGTTCGCCGCCGAGCATGGCTCGTGGAACCGCTCGGCGCGCGTGGGCTATGAGCTGATCCGGGTTCCGATGCTTCCGACGGGCCGGGCCAAGGGCGAGTACCAGGACTTCATGACGGGCTTCGTGCTTCCGAGCGGCGACGTGTGGGGACGCCCGGTAGCGGTGGCCACGGCCACCGACGGCTCGCTGCTGGTGACCGACGACGCGGGCAAGCTGGTCTGGCGCATCAGCTACACCGGGAAGTAACCGTCGTATCGGCAAGACAGAGAATTAAAGCGGGGAGGATGAAAATCCTCCCCGCTTTTCTTTTTGTGCGATCACGGATGTTTGGGTGCCCCATCCTTCGCGGCTTTATCGCGAAGGGTGGGATGAATGCTGTTTGAACCGGCATCGAGCCTCTTCATCCCGAGGCTGGAATTCTTCATCCCACCCTTCCCCACTATGAAACCGTCAGGAAGGATGGGGCACCCGGTCATTTGTGGCGCTACCGGCTGCGCCCAGATGGATGGAGGCGATGCACTCACTCCCAAGAGAAGGCGCTCTGAAACAGAACGAACTCCGGCTCTGCATCCTTAATGAGATAGACGGAAAGCACATCGAACCGAGCGGGCGTATTCCTCCTGGCAGGGGGCAGGCGGTTGAGGTAGGCGCGGGCGAGACGGCGAAGAGTGCGCTGCTTGTCTTCATCGACGGCTAGTTCCGCAGGGAAGGCGTCGCGGCGGCTACGGGTCTTGATCTCGACGAAGCAGAGGGTTTCGCCGTGCCAGGCAATAAGGTCGAGGTCGCCGCGCAGACGTGCGTTCCGCCAGCGGCGGGCTACGACGGTGTATCCGTTGCGGCGAAGGTGGAAGAGCGCCTCGAACTCGCCGTCTTCACCGGTTTCGAGGTGCGCGGCCTCGCGGCTGCTCTTGCGGGCGGCGGAGCGCAGACGGCGAAGAGCCCATGCCTGCGCGTCGAGCCAGAGCGAAGAGGGCGAACTGCGGCGGGATGGGGCGGCCATGCGATTCAGCATAGCGGGAGGGTGCGCGGCTCGCAATGCGTTCATGGCCAAGCATCAGCGGGAGCTGATCGATTCGCTGCGGATTCCCGTGCTGGAACCGAGGCCGGAGCCGCTGAGTGCGGGGCTGGCGAGTGCGGCTTTGGGAGGGGCGGCGATCGCCTGAGGATTTTCTGTGGAGGTGCGGGAACATTTCAGGCCATTGCAACGGTCTAATATAGGCAGAGGTTAGGGGGATCGATGACTCTGCTGAATGCACCGAAGTACGATGCGGGCCGTGAGAAGCTCAAGACGACGCTGCTCTTCGGAGGAATTGCTCTAGTGCTGCTGGCCGCCGTGGTGGGCGTGGCCGGATTTCTGACGGGGCACGGATGGTTCTACACGAACCTTCCGGCGGAGCATCGTGTGGATGGGTTCTTCAAGGCGCTGGAGGCGAAGGACTACAACACGGCGTATGCGATCTGGATGAACGACGCGGACTGGCAGAAGCATCCTGAGAAGTTCGACTACACGCTGAAGCGGTTCACGGAAGACTGGACGACGGAGAGCCCGGTGGGGCCGATCCGGACGCACAAAGTGGATATCTCGAAGACGGACGGAACGGGGACCTTCGGGACTGGCATCATCGTCGCGGTGCGGGTGAACGGCGACCACAAGCTGTTCATGTGGTACGAAAAGAAGGATGGCACGATGACATATCCGGCGCCTCATATTTTGCAATACGACGCGACGAACTGAGGGATGTTGGTGGGCCCGGAGGGATTTGAACCCCCAACCAAGGGATTATGAGTCCCCTGCTCTAACCGTTGAGCTACAGGCCCGAGAAGGGCGCGGGACGGATGCCTGGAGGGAATCGGTTACGCCTTCGGTATTTTTAAGTTTCGCATAGCCCGACGATTTTAGGCGCAGCAATCCCTTCCGGACCTTACCGGAAGGGATTGCTGTTTTGTAGACATTTCGCGCTCCGGGCGGACTCATATCAATAAAGACTGAGTCACGACCGGCAGCATACTCTTTGATTTTCACCGTTATTTGTCAGGTGTAGTGCCGGGAGTAGCATTCGCGTCCTCGGGAGAAGGTTTGATGTGTCCTGCGGCATTCTCCGGGGTGTTGGAGCGGACGGCCGTGGGACCTGTGGGGGAGGTAGCCGGGTTGTCGCCTCGGGGACCGGATGGCTCAATGGCGTAGCGCCGCGTGTGGGGAGAATCGGGATCGACCCGGTGTACGGGTGGGGGAGTGTTGGTGGACATAGACCCTCCTTGCTCCCCTTTTGGAGCATGGAATAGAGCCTGCTGTTGCCTGATGCGGGCGAAGAGCCATAGACTCCGGTAGTCTGTCTCAGACGGGCAGGGCCTGTGAGTGGCTGTAGGTTGGTTGATTCAATTGGAATAGGAGTTTGTTCGCGAGGAATGAGTACGAAAAGTAGAGAAAGACTGAACGCGCCAATTCTTGTGACGGGTGGGGCCGGATTTATCGGCTCGAATTTTGTGCTGGAGTGGCTCGGCGCAGGCAACGGCCCCGTGGTGAATCTGGATAAGCTGACCTACGCGGGCAACCCGGAGAACCTGGCCAGCGTGCAGGAGAGTCCGGAGTACACCTTTGTGCATGGAGACATCTGCGATGCCGCGCTGGTGAAGCAGATCATCGAGCAGCACAGGCCGCGCGCGGTGGTCCACTTCGCTGCGGAGAGCCATGTGGACCGCTCGATCCTCGGGCCGGAGGCGTTTCTTCGCACCAATATCGACGGCACCTTTACGCTGCTGCAGGCGGCGCGGGCTTTCTACGGAACGCTTGAAGGGGAAGAGAAGGAACGGTTCCGCTTTCTGCATGTCTCGACCGACGAGGTCTATGGCACGCTTGAGCCGGAGGACCCTGCGTTTCATGAAGAGACGCCCTATGCTCCGAACTCGCCGTATGCGGCGTCGAAGGCTTCGAGCGATCACCTGGTGAGGGCTTGGGTTCACACGTATGGTTTGCCTGCGATCATCACGAACTGCTCGAACAACTATGGGCCGTACCAGTTTCCTGAGAAGCTGATTCCTCTGATGATCGCGAATGCCGGCAAGGGCAAGCCGTTGCCGGTGTACGGCGATGGCCAGCAGGTGCGCGACTGGTTGTACGTAGCCGATCACTGCCGCGCATTGATGGCGGTGTTGGAGCGTGGGCGCGTAGGCGAGACCTACAACGTGGGCGGAGGCAATCAGCGCAGCAATCTTGAGGTGGTGACGACGCTCTGTGCGCTGCTGGATGAGCTTGCGCCGGAGTCTCCGGTGAAGCCGCACAGCCAGTTGATTACGTATGTCGCGGATCGCCCGGGGCATGACCGCCGATATGCCATTGATGCGCGGAAGCTCGAAGGTGAGTTGAAGTGGAGCGCGCAGGAGAGCTTCGAGACCGGGCTGCGGAAGACGGTGGAGTGGTATCTCGCCAACGCGGCGTGGGTTGAGAGTGTGACCAGTGGGGCGTATCAGAACTGGGTGAAGCAGAACTACGGCTCGCGTGAGTCGGTTGCCGGGGAGGGCTCGCGATGAAGGGGATTATTCTTGCGGGCGGCTCGGGGACGAGGCTGCATCCGGTGACGCAGGTGGTGTCGAAGCAGCTGCTGCCGGTCTACGACAAGCCGATGATCTACTATCCGCTGTCGATGCTGCTGTTGGCGGGGATTCGCGAGATCCTGATTATCTCGACCCCGCAGGACACGCCGCGGTTCGAGCAGCTTCTGGGCTCGGGCGAGCAGTGGGGCGTGCGGCTGGAATATGCGGTGCAGCCCTCTCCGGACGGGCTGGCGCAGGCATTCCTCATCGGCAGAGAGTTTCTGGCCGGGGAGCCGTGCTGCCTCGCGCTGGGAGACAACATCTTCTACGGGCACGACATGGTGAAGGCGCTGCGGCAGGCGGCGAAGACGACCGAGGGAGCGACGGTCTTTGCGTATCCCGTGCTCGACCCGGAGCGGTACGGGGTGGTGGAGTTCGACGCGAACCGCAACGCCATCTCGATTGAGGAGAAGCCTGCGAAGCCGAAGTCGCGGTATGCGGTGACGGGGATCTACTTCTACGACGCGCAGGTGGTGGGGATTGCCGAGGGGCTGAAGCCTTCGCCTCGCGGAGAGCTGGAAATTACCGATGTGAACCGCTGGTATCTCGAGCGTGGACAGTTGAAGACCGAGGTGCTGGGGCGCGGGATGGCGTGGCTGGATACGGGAACGCACGAGTCTCTGCTGGAGGCCTCGTCGTTCATCCACACGATCGAGAAGCGGCAGGGGCTGAAGGTCGCGTGCCTTGAAGAGATCGCGTATCGGCAAGGGTTCATCAGCGAAGATCAGCTTCGCGAGCTGGCTGCAAAGATGGGCAAGAGCAGCTATGGCCAGTACCTGACTCGTCTGCTTGCGGGGTCGGTGTTCTAAGGATGAGCGGACGGATTCTTCTGACTGGTGTGACCGGGCAGGTGGGCGGCGAGCTTGCCGCGGCGCTGGCTCCGCTCGGGGCGGTCGTGGCTCCGGGGCATACAGAGCTTGATCTTGCAGACGCAGATTCGGTGCGGGAGATGATTCGCGCCGTAAAGCCGCGATGGATTGTGAACCCGGCTGCCTATACTGCGGTGGACAAGGCCGAGAGCGAGCCGGAGTTGGCGTATGCGATCAACCGCGATGCCGTGCGCGTGATGGGCGAAGAGGCCCGCGAGCTTAGGGCCGGAGTGATTCACTTTTCGACGGACTATGTCTTCGCGGGCGTGGGCATGGAGCCCTATGTCGAGACGGATGCGACGGGGCCGCTCGGGGTCTATGGAGCGAGCAAGCTGGCGGGCGAAGAGGCTCTTGCGGAGACAGGCGCGGCGCACATGATCTTTCGCACGAGCTGGGTCTACGGGGCGACGGGGAAGAACTTTCTACGGACGATTCTGAAGGCTGCGCGGGAGCGCGACCGGCTGCGCGTGGTCGCCGATCAGTACGGCGCGCCGACGTGGAGCCGCGACCTGGCGAAGCTGACCGCGCATGGGATCGCTCAGATCGAGCGGAGGGCCGCGGAGGGCGACCTGCCCGAGGCGACGGAAGGGTTTGGCGGGATTTATCACGCGGCGGGGGCGGGGGAGACGACGTGGTTCGGCTTTGCCTCGGAGGCGATTCAAAGGCTGCGCGAGCGTGAGCCGGAGGCGACGCTGGCCGAGGTGGAGGCGATCACGACGGCGGAGTATCCGACCCCGGCGAAGAGGCCCCAGAATTCGCGGCTGAGCTGCGAGAAGCTGGCGGCGAGCTTCGGCTGGCGGATGATGGACTGGCAGGAGTCTTTGCGCGAGGTGATGGCGGAGCTATGAGCGAGATGAAGTTCGACCACATCGGCCTGGTCGTGGGGGATATGGCCGAGGGACGGGCGTTTCTGGAGAGCATGTTCGGGCTCGACCGCTGGACCGAGGTCTTCGAGGACCCGGGGATCGGGGTCTACGTGCAGTTCGGACGCTCGGAGGAGGGACCGTGCTATGAGCTGATCGCGCCGCTCGGCGATGCCAGCCCGGTGGCGACCGCTTTGAAACGTGGCATCAATATTCTTAATCATGTGGCTTACCTGACGGACGATCTTGACCGCGATGCGAAGCGGCTGGAGGAGAAGGGCTCGATGATGGCCGGACCGGCCAAGCCCGCGGTGGCCTACGGGGGCGCTCGGGTGCAGTTCTGGATTACCCCGCAGAGGTTCATGGTGGAGCTGATCGAGGCTCCGGGGCATGAGCATCGGTATGAGATTTACGGATGAGTAAACGGGCGTTGTTTCTGGACCGCGATGGCGTGGTGAATGTCGAGATCGGCTATCTGCATCGCATCGAGGATGTGAGGTTCGTTCCGGGCATCTTTTCGCTCTGCCGGACGGCGATGCGGCTGGGGTATCGGCTGATGATTGTGACCAACCAGGCGGGCATTGCGCGGGGGTACTACACCGAGGCGGATTTCGAGTCGCTGATGTTCTGGATGCGGGGCGAGCTGCGGGCGCAGGGGGTGGAGTTGGATGCGGTGTACTACTGCCCGTATCACCCGGAGCACGGCGTCGGCGAATACAAGCGCGAGCACGAGGACCGGAAGCCGGGGCCGGGGATGCTGAAAAAAGCTGCGCAGGAGTTCGGGCTCACGCTGGCCGAAAGCGTCATGGTAGGGGATCGTTGCAGCGACATCGCGGCGGCGAACGCGGCAGGGCTGCGGCAGGCGTTTCTGCTTGTCGGGACCGAAGAAAAGGGCTGCCAGGGCGACCACATCGTCGTGGCCGACCTGGCTGAGATGGAGCGCTGGCTGGTCGAAAAGGGCTAGGCGGCCGTGTAGTTTTTTAGGGCAGCTCTGCCGAGTTAAGTGGTTGTCCAGCCTCATCTTTACCGCTGACTGAAGGTGAGGCACCGTTCAGAATCTCAAGCGGCCAGCCGATGTTGAGAGTAGTGTCGTTCCACAGGATCGTGCGCTCTCCGGCAGGATAGTAGGGGTTGGTGGTCTTGTAGAGCACCTCGGCGGTCTCGGAGAGGACAAGGAAGCCATGAGCGAAGCCCTCGGGTATCCAGAGCATCTCGAGCTCACCGTCCTCGGTGCGGGGCTTCAAGTGGAAGCCGGTCCACTGGCCGAACTGCGGGGAGTCGCGGCGGAGATCGACGGCGACGTCCCAGATGTGCCCGGAGAGCACGCGTACGAGCTTCCCCTGCGGCTTGCCGAGCTGGTAGTGAAGGCCGCGCAGGACCCCCTGGGTGGAAAAAGACTGGTTGTCTTGAACGAAGGCCGCAGGTAAACCCGCGGAGGCGAATACAGAGGTGTTGAAGACCTCGGCGAACCATCCGCGACTATCTCCAAAGCGCCTGGGTTGAATCAGTTTAACGTCGAGCAGCGGGGTATCGAGAACCTGCATCCCAAGAGTTTAGCCGATGAAAATAAAAGGACGGGGGTTGATTTCAAATTGAGAACGTTTCTTTCACGAATGCTCGAAATAGATTGCGGGAAAGAGGCGTATGGTGGTTAGAATGAACGGACTGTAGTGCTGAAATATCTGGTTGGATGTCTAAAGATAAGAAAAGAAGAATTTCGTGAGGCCTGGCTGATGTCGAATGCCGCACGTTGACGCAGTAACAACCGGTATGTCGGAACCACCGCGAAGAAGCGAGGGGAACGCTATACAGACACGGGAATTCAATGCAGGCTGAGTATCAATCTCCAGAGTCGCCAACGGCGACCATCGAAGGTTCTTATTCGTACGTGGATACCGTCAGAGGGAGTGTATTGGGAGCCTATTCCTTCGACCAGGCGCCTTCGCAGTTCTTCCGGTATCGAATCATCAAGCGTTGCATCGACCTTCTCTTGATTACCGTCTCTGCTCCGATCGTTCTGCTGGTCGTTGGGGCGGTTATCGTTCTGGTCAAGATTGATTCGCCCGGACCTGTCTTCTATTCGCACCGTCGCATACGCCGGAAGGGCGCGTTTTTCTCGATGTGGAAGTTCCGCACGATGTGTGTGAACTCGACCGAGGTGCTTGAAAAGCATCTGTCCGAGGACCCGAAGGCCCGCGCGGAGTGGAAGAAGACGCACAAGCTGCGGAACGATCCTCGTATTACGCCGATCGGGTCGTTTTTGCGGCGGTACAGTATCGACGAGCTTCCCCAGCTCTGGAATGTTCTGGCAGGGCAGATGAGCCTGGTGGGACCGCGCCCGATTGTGGCGGCCGAGGTGGAAAAGTATGGGGACTCGTTTGAGTGCTACTGCAGGGTCAAACCTGGGCTGACCGGGCTGTGGCAGGTTTCCGGCCGCAGCGAGCTGACCTATGACGAGCGCGTGGCGTTGGATTGCGACTATGTGAACCGGTGGACGCTCCGGAGTGATCTGAGGATTCTTCTGAAGACCTTCCGCGCAGTTTTGAAGCAGGACGGGGCTTACTAACGGTCTCTATTTACGACAGCCTTCCAGTGGGTAGACCTGGAAGGCTGTCGTGCGTCCGCTGTCGGTTCCACGGGGATGTGAGATTGTGGAGAGGGCTCTCCCAAGAGCTTTGCAGGTGACCGATGGAACGGATGCGGGATGTGATCCGGGGCGGCCTTCGCCGGGGAATGAAGACTCTGTCGGTGGACGACCGTCTTACGATGGCGTGGATGGTGGCGTGCGGCCCGGCGATGGCGGGCAAAGCCTCGGTGGTGGGATATGACGAGGGCGTCGTCCGGGTGGAGGTAGGCGAGGGAGCCTGGGTGGCCGAGCTTCGCAACCTAAGCGGCCATCTGGAGGCGGAACTGGCGCGAATCTCCGGGGTGAAGGTTACCAAGCTACACTTTATAGTGAAGAGGTAAGGATCGAAACGATGAGCGGGCAGTCTGGAGTAACGATCGAAGATGTGCGCCGGGTGGCCGAGCTGGCCAACCTGGAGCTGACGCCGGAGGAAGAGCCGCGCATGCAGCGCGACCTGAATGCGATTCTGGGGCATATCGCCGAGCTGAACGAGCTGAACACCAGCGATGTTCCGCCGATGGCGCAGGTGGGCGAGATGCTGGACGGTAACGCGGTCCATACACACGGCGAGACGCTGCGTGCCGATCTGGTGCAGCCTTCGGTCGATCGTGCAGCGGTGATGGCCTCGGCTCCTGAGACCGATGGGCGGTTCTTCAAGGTCCCCAAGGTTATCGAGCGGTAGTTTCTGAACAGGTTTGTGGAGAGACAGGTTTGACGGTAGAAAGTCTAACGAATTTGACCATCGAGGAAGCACGCAGCGCAGTCGCCGCTGGACGGACGACGGCGACCGCCCTGGCGGTGGCGCACTACGACCGGATTGAGGTCGAGGACAAGGCGATCAACAGCTATCTCGCGCTGAGCCGCGAGCGGGCGCTGGTGCAGGCCGAGAAGATCGACGCGATGGCGCAGCGGGGCGAGGAGCTTCCTCCGCTGGCGGGCGTTCCGGTGGGCATCAAGGACGTGCTGGCGATGCGCGGCGCTCCGGCCACGGCGGGATCGCTGATCCTGAAGGGATACAGGCCGCCCTACGATGCGACGACGGTGGACCGGCTGGAAGCGGCGGGAGCCGTTCTGCTGGGCAAGCTGAACTGCGACGAGTTCGCGATGGGAAGCTCGAACGAGAACTCGGCCTATGGGCCGGTGCGGAACCCGCGCGCGATGGACCGTGTGCCCGGTGGCTCGAGCGGCGGCTCGGCGGCGGCGGTGTCGGCGGACCTGTGCGTGGCCTCGCTGGGAACGGATACGGGCGGCTCCATTCGTCAGCCTGCGGCCTTCTGCGGCGTGGTGGGCGTGCTGCCGACCTATGGCCGCGTGAGCCGCTATGGGCTGATCGCGTTCGCCTCCTCGCTCGACCGCGTGGGACCGTTCACGAAGAACGTGAAGGATGCGGCGACGATGCTGGAGGTTCTGGCCGGGAAGGACGCGATGGATGCGACCTCGTCGGACAGGCCTGCGGGCGGGTACGTGGACGCTCTGGAGAAGCCGGTCGAAGGATTGAGGATCGGCGTGCCGGAGGAGTACTTCGGCGAGGGGTTGGACCCGGAGATTCGCGCGGCGGTGGAGAAGGCGCTCGATGGCCTGAAGGCTGCGGGATGCACGATCAAGAAGGTCAGCCTGCCGCACACGAAGTACGCGGTCCCGACCTATTACGTCATTGCGACGGCGGAGGCTTCGTCGAACCTTTCGCGCTTCGACGGCGTGCGCTTCGGGCTGCGCACGGCGGAGGCGAAGTCGCTTTCGGACCTGTTCCGCAAGACGAGGGACGCGGGTTTCGGCCCGGAGGTGAAGCGCAGGATTCTGCTGGGAACCTACGCCCTGAGCGCAGGATACTATGACGCCTATTACAAGAAGGCGCAACAGGTACGGACGCTGCTGACGCGGGACTTTCTTGCGGCCTTCAATGAGGTGGACGCAATCGTCGCCCCGGTGACGCCGACCCCGGCCTTCAAGCTGGGCGAGAAGACCGACGATCCGATCAAGATGTACCTCGAGGATATCTACTCGGTGGCGGCGAGCCTTGCCGGTATCTGCGGCATGAGCGTGCCTTGCGGTGAGACCTCGGCGGCGCTGCCAATTGGAGTGCAGGTGTTGGGACGACACTTTGACGAAGCAACGATGCTGCGTGTCGCAAAGGCGATTGAGGCGGCCCAGGGCTGAAGGTATTCAGTCTGGGACGCATACCCGCGATACACAGCTTTTTCCCCGGCTGAAGAAAGTCGTTCGCGTATGCTGAATGGGAACATCAGCGGCTGACGTGAATGGACCGGGTTTTTCCTGCCAAGAGATGTTCTGAGAGGTTGATCGGTTTGCGAGGATTGGGTCGGATGCAGTCTGGTTTTGTGCGGCTCCGTACGATTGGCTGCGCGGCGTTTCTGTTGGCGTGGGGTACGGGTGCAGCTTTGTCTCAGTTGCCGGTTCAGACTCTTGGAACAGGTGGCGGAGGCTTTGGTCAGCAGTCGTCGTCGACGACCTCGAGTTGTAATCCCGGCGACCCCAACTGCACGACCACCCCGGTCGATCAGATACAGACCGGAGGCTACTCGCAGGGCTTGAACCAAGTCCAGAGGCCCGTGCTGAACGGTGCGCAGCAGAATGGGCTACCCGCCGATCAACCGACACAGGTCCAGTTTTCGCGGCTTCCGCTTGATCCTCCGACCGAGTTTCAGCAGATGGTTGCCAACTCGATTGGTAAAATGCTTCCCATCTACGGGGCGAGCCTGTTCCTTAATCCTCCGTCGACTTTTGCTCCGGCAAATAATGTTCCTGTGACTCCTGACTATGTTGTGGGACCGGGAGACGTGCTGCAGATTCAGTCGTGGGGGCAGGTGACGACAAGCGGACGCTTCCCCGTCGATCGCTCGGGCGACGTCTTCATTCCGCAGGTGGGAACGGTCCACGTTGCTGGCCTACGATTCGACCAGGTGCAGCCTGCGATTCAGTCGCAGATGAGCAAAATGTTCCGCAACTTCCAGCTCAATGTCAGCATGGGACAACTGCGTTCGATCCAGGTCTTCCTTGTCGGGCAGGCGCGCAGACCGGGAACTTACACGATCAGCTCATTGAGCTCGCTGGTGAATGCGATCTTTGTTGCGGGCGGACCTTCCCCGCAGGGTAGCCTCCGTCATATCCAGTTGAAGCGCGGTGGAAAGCTGGTTGCAGACTTCGATCTCTACGACCTGCTGGTGCGCGGCGACAAATCGAACGACGTTCCGGTGCTCTCCGGCGACGTCATATACATTCCCCCGGTGGGAGCGCAGGTTGCGGTTGCGGGCAATGTGAAGGTTCCGGCGATCTATGAATTGCGCTCGGCTGACACGACCGTGGGCGATGTGCTGGAGCTGGCGGCGGGGCTGACCAACGTCGCCTCGCGTGACAGGATTCGTGTGGAGCGGATGGATGAGAATCATCGGCGCTCGTTGCTGGAGGTTGCGCTCGACAGCCAGGGCAAGGCAACGCTAGTGCGCGACGGCGATGTGCTGGAGCTAACGGCGATCGCTGGCGAGTTCAAGGATGCAGTCACTCTGAAGGGCAACGTAGCCAATCCGGGGCGCTATGCGTGGCGTCCGGGAATGAAGGTCAAGGATCTCCTTCCGGATAAGGATGCGCTGATTACGCGCGACTATTGGCTGAAGCGCAGCCAGCTCGGTCAGCCGATGATGACCTATGTGCCGACCTGCCTGCCGACGACTCCGTATGGTGTACCGAGTCTGCGTTATGGCGTCCCGGTGGGAGACGAGGGAGAGGACACCTTCTGGAGATACTCGTCCTCGCAGGAGTATCGGGGGCTGCGTGGCTATCCGGTAGATAACCGCAAGGATGCGGGAGTAAATAGTTATAACGGTAGCTTCCCTCTGAACAGCTTCGGTGCCACCGCGCAGAATCAGCAAAACTCGCAGAACCAGCAGGACCGTCCAACAGATGGTGGGTTGGATTGCTCGGACAATATTGCGGTTCCTTTTTACGTCAGCCGGCTCGCTTTTCAGAACGGTCAGCAAGGGAATATTCAGGGGACGAATAGCGTCCAGGCTATGCAACCCTCGCTCAGTTCAGAAGACCCAAGTGGCACAAGCATGGTGAGCTCGGCGGGTGCAAGTCTGGGAGCCGGTAGTCGCAACTCTTCGGCGAACCAGTTTCAGCCAAAGAACGATGTCAAGTTGGGCGAGCCGGATATCAATTGGTCTTATGCGGTGATCGAGCGGCAGAGCAAGGAGAATCTTACGACCTCTCTGCTGCCCTTCAACCTGGGCAAGCTGGTACTGGAAAGTGATAGCTCGCAGAACCTCGAGCTGCTGCCGGGAGATGTGGTTACGATCTTCTCGAAGGCCGATATCCGGGTACCGCAGGTGCAGCAGACACGTTTTGTTCGCCTTGAGGGTGAGTTCATATCGTCGGGCGTCTACAGCGTGCGCCCCGGCGAAACGCTGCGTCAGCTTGTGCAGAGGGCAGGAGGAATTACTCCGGATGCTTATCTGTACGGTTCGGAGTTTACCCGCGAGTCGACGCGCCGGGTGCAGCAGCAGCGCCTGAACGAGTACGTCAATCAGATTGCATTGCAGGCAACTACTGTAGCAAGCGAGAGCGCGAGCCGGTCGATCAATGCCGTGGATGCTGCTGCGACATCGGCTACGCAGCAGCAAAATCAGAGCATCGTAAATACTCTGCGTCAGGCAAGAGCGACAGGACGAATTGTTCTGGAGGTTCCCGTGGATGGCCATACGGTTGACGAGCTTCCGGATCTTCCCCTGGAAGATGGAGACAGGTTCCTTATTCCCCGTGTTCCGTCGATGGTGAATGTGTACGGCGCGGTTTATAACCAGAACTCATTTATCTACGACCAGCATCGCAGGGTGGGTGACTACATCAAGCAGGCGGGAGGAGCGAACCGGGATGCCGACAGGAAGCGTGCTTATGTAATTAGGGCCGGAGGAACTGTAATCAGCAAGCAGTACAGTTCCTCCCTGCGCGGGAATGGATTCAATTCGCTCCATGTCTATCCAGGAGATACGATCGTGATTCCACAGAACCTGGACAAGGGTAAGACGATGCGCACGATTGTTGATATTGCCCAGATCGTTGGACAGTTCGGTATCGCAATCGCCGCGGCTAATACGGTGCTGGGGCAGTAGGCTGAGTTCAGTAATTCTGTTTTTGCAGAGCGCTTGCAGTTGACAATGGCTGATCAGCCTACGGAGCAGGACTCCCTTCGGAGATATAACTATCATGCATTTGCCATATACATGGCTACTGTTATCTGCGGCCATTTTCGGGACCATAGGAATGCCCACATGGACACGGCCCCGTGATTGTGGGCAAGCCCACTGTAAAATGGGTGGGAGAACTGGATCAATATGAACCCGATAATCGCTGCTGCCAAGGAAGTTCCAGAAACTGCTATGCAGGGCACGCCAGAACGAGAGGTGCACTTATTAGATCTCTTGCTTGTCTTCGCAGAGCGCTGGAAATTTATTCTTTCCCTCTCCTTGGGAGCGTCGATTTTCATGGCTGTTCTCTCATTCCTGCTCCCAAACCAATACAAAGCAGAAGCAGTTGTTCTGCCTCCCAGTCAGAGTTCTTCGATGAGTTCTGCCCTGTTGAGCCAAATGGGAGGGGCCTCTGCACTGACCTCTCTCGCAGGTGGAAGTCTTGGGATGAAAAATCCTGGCGATATGTATGTTGCTCTTTTCCGTACCGAATCAGTTGAGGATGCTTTGATCAAAAGATTTGGGCTAATGGAGAGGTATCACACAAAGAAAATGTCTGATACGCGCAAGACCTTTGAGGGCGCGTCAGATGTGGTTTTAGGTTCTAAAGATGGGCTGATTCGCGTTTCGATAATAGATCGAGATCCCAAAATGGCCGCAGATCTTGCGAATGGCTATATTGATGAATTTCGTAATCTTTCCGCTCACCTGGCTATTACCGAAGCATCCCAGCGCCGTGCATTCTTTGAAAAAGAATTGCAGGAAGTAAACGCGAACCTTGTATTGGCAGAAGAGGCAATGAAAAGCACTGAGCAGTCAACCGGCCTTTTGCATGTTGATAGCCAGGCCAGAGCTTTGATTGAATCTGCCGCATCGTTGCGTGGCCAGATTGGAGCCAAAGAGGTTGAGTTACGGGCGCTGCATTCTTACGCTACCGAGGACAACCCTCAGGTAGTGATGGCCAAACAGCAGCTTGAAGGGCTCAAAGCTCTGTTTGCTCAACTTACCGGAAAAAGTGCAGATTCGAGCTCGGACATCCTTGTTCCCAAGGGCAATATCCCTAACGCCCAGATAGCATACCTTCGCAGCTATCGCAATATACAATACTACCAGACGGTCAAAGAAATTCTCGCGAAACAGTTTGAAATGGCGAAACTGGATGAGGCACGCGAAGGTGCTACCATCCAAGTAGCGCAGACAGCCTCCCCTCCCGATACACGCACGTCGCCCAAGCGGAAAATATTAACTCTCATAGTGTTTGTCCTAAGTTTCATCGCTGCATGTGGGTGGTGTATTTTTCGAGATGCTATTGAGCGCCTAAAAAATAATCCCGCTGAGCATGAGCGCATTGAAGCTCTGCGCGCAGCCTTTAGAAATTAGAAACTAGAGTTTATTCGTAACTGGATGTGGCAATGCCTAGACTCTTGCGCAATGCTTCAGCGGTTGTGCTGGAACAAGATTGCCAAGTAAACATTTTGCTGCGTTCCATGCCCTTTTCTTTTAGCTGCTCACGGAGATCGTCATCGCACACTATTTTGACCAGTTTGTTCGCAATATCTTCTGTAGAAAGAGGGTCAAAATACAGCGCGGCATCTCCGCAAACCTCTGGCAACGAAGCGGTCTGTGATACCGCAACCGGCACGCCGACAGCCATTGCTTCGACCGGTGGAAGACCAAAACCCTCATAAAGCGAAGGCATGATTAGTGCGCGGGCATGAGCCACCAGTGAAAGAAGTTCTCGATACGATACATGGCCTGCAAGATGGATCCTTTTACCTGCTGCCCTGACACGAGCAAAGAAATCCTGTGATTCTCCGGTAATTAACCCCTCATTCTGCCCCACAATGACTAGGTCATGAGGTATCTTGTTCTGCACCTGAAGAAAAGCATCCACTAAGCGTCCAAGATTTTTATGAGGCTTAACGTTTCCTACGCAAATTAAGTAGGGAGTCGAGCGTACAGGAGAAATCTCCTTTGCCTTGCTCCATTCGCTTGAAATCCCTAAGTGCGTTACGATAATGTTATCTTCGCGAGGCCCATTCGTAAGGCGGAGAAGTTCCGATCTGCTGAAATCTGAAACTGTGAAGATGACAGATGCCTGTCTACGAATTGTGCGAAACATGGCCTGCGCATAAGTATGCTTAACGCGGCTGCTGATAATTTCAGCCGCCGTAAGATGACTCATATCATGTATAGTAACGGCGAGCTTGCCACGGTAGAGCAATGGAATTGTATAGTATGGCGAAAAAAACAAGTCTGTGCGTGATGAAATAGCAAGCGGAAGCTGAATCTGTTCTGCCAGTGAATATCGTTCGGCACGGCAGTCGATCAATTTCACATTCTCTGCGTGGCTCCAAGAAAATTTTTTCAGATGGGGACTATTTCCTATGCCGATAATGGAGACATCTTTCAGTCGCTCTACAATCCCTGGCATAACTCCCTTGATATACACGCCAACGCCAGAGGAATCAATCCAGCGTAAATCAATGCAGAGAATCTTTCGGTTCATCATAAAATGATGCACTATTCCTGTTTGTATGGCCTATAAAAATGTATTTCAGGCTAATCGATAAAACCCTCGTCTATCTTTACTGGGCGTAGGCGCGATGCGCCAGCAGTGGAAATTATATTCACATTTCAGGAGCCATTATATTGGGGCTTTCCTTGGAGCAAAGGATAGCAATCATGAATACGGTACCCATTTGAATGAGAACAATATTAAACATGCCGGCACACATCAAAGTTGTCCATAAACTAGCTGCAGCAATAATAAATGGCTGTTGGGTAACCAAGGCCTCTCGACGCAGATAGAGCCACATTTTGGCCAGCAACACACTAAATGCAGTTAGGCCAACTAGTCCGATATGCAAAATTAATGCGAGCGGAATATTGTCAATCGGTCGCTTGCTATCGTCGTTGAAGGTCATTCCGAGTCCAAATAACTTATTAATCCAAGAAGACTCTAAAAATGAACTGAGGTAGTATCCCCAGTTGTCGAGCCGTTGAAGAAGGGATCCAGCATCTTTTAGCGTATTTGATTGCTCCGTTCCGAAGGAACGTGCTCCAGAAAGAATTGTCAGAATTGCCAATAAAAAAAATAGAATTGGTAGCCATCGACCACGGGAAGGCTTTTTCCCGAATGTAAAAATAAATGAAGCTACACAGGCACAGGCAAAAACCAGATAACAATTTCTCGTCAGGGTTGAGAAGCATGCCATACCTGACACAAGCACCAGACTCAGTCCTGCTAAGCGGCGGGTCCGGCATAATGCTACTCCTAATGCACCACACAAAGCAGCGAACAAGCCATAGGATAAACCGGATGTAAATAAGCTAAATGCGCGTTCGTAGTCAAATATGCTGGAACTATAGATCTCAAATTTTCCATCTACGCTCTCTGTACGCAAAAGCGGTTTTTGAGTCCAATATTGAGCCATTCCGATAGCCGCGCATACAAAGAGCAAAACTATAGTCCACCTGGCGATTGCTCGCTCGCGTATCGTATTTCTAAATGCCAGAGCAGCAGGGCCAGCAAGAAGCAGAAGGTAGTAATCGTCGTATGACATTACGACATCTCTTAGGGTCACACCGTCCTGAGACACTAGATGTAGTAAATCTAGTGTCAAAAATCCAACACAAAATAGCCAGGTGACTATCGGAATTTGAGTTAACTCAATTTTAGGGTGTAGAGAACAGCCGAACCCCAGAAGGGCTAGGATTATCACTCTGAAGAGAGCATTGCTCAAGGGAACCTGGCCACCGAAGAGACTCATTTGTAATTGAGGAATGAGCCCATCCACGAGCTCAAAAAGGCAAAGAGCCAGTATCAAAAAGGCCAATGGACGGTAAGCGGGAGAAGTGAAGCTCGGTCTTTCGGCTGCGCGTAACGGGTAACGCTCCTCAGGAAGCTCCACGCTTATACCCTCCTTCGTTCCTCCCATTATGAATCTGTTGAACCACCGGAGATGCATGATAATAATCCTGTATCCCAGCCCAAATACTCTTGCATCTCCCAAATTCAAAATGTAGCAGGCGCCGTATAAACCGAAGGATTATGAATAGTGGCATCGCTAAAAAGAATACTGGTGAATGAAGACGCAATATGCGCAATCCCGAGGCAGTAAAGTAGCGATCGCGAATAGTTGAGTTTCCACTCGTACTCGCATTTACCTTATGCAGCACGTGGGAATTTGGAGCGGCAGCAAGTTGCCAATTTTTCTTGCGTAAGCGTAGACATAGTTCGGTTTCTTCCCAATAAAGGAAGAAGCCTTCATCCAGCAGGCCAGCATCTTCCAGCGCGGCTCGGGAAAGAAACAGGCTGGCTCCGTAGAGGGAATGAAACCATTCATCTTTTTGAGGAGTGGTTGTATTGCGAACATATCCGAGCCATAGGTTAGTGCGCGCACCAGCCCACACCTGCACGGTTTGTGGTTTGTCGAAGTGGTAACAGATAGATGCTACTGCGCCGATCTTTGGATTGCCTGTGCTCTTCGAAACTAATGCGGAAAGTGCATCTGGAGCGGGTTCAGTATCATTATTCAGAAGCCATAAATATTTAGCTCCGTGAGCCATCGCATAACGAATTCCTATATTATTTCCGCCTGCAAAGCCAAGGTTTTCTTCACTCCGCAGTATCGTTATATCCGGGTAAGCGGCCCGTATCTGGGAGACCGAATCGTCTGTCGAATCATTATCTACAACAACCACTTCTAAATTTGGATATGTGCAACGCATCAAGGCATCAAGGCACATAACTGTATCCTTCCACCCGTTCCAGTTCAAGAGAATACAGCTGATCTGTGGGAAGGTCTCCGTCCTCAACAAATCTTCCTTATACATTTTCGCGCTTTCCCATTCTTCCCGTCAGTCCATCCCATGTCCCAAGGAAGAAATTACGGATCTTACGGACCCGACTCTTCTCCGCGAGAAAACATTTCAATGTCTCGCGGAAAGCGATATATATATCCTGGAATATCCAGCGAGGAAAAATATGAATATATTTCCGATAGACAACAATTCGATTTCGGGAAATATAATACCGCCTCATGGCACTGTGATTGCTTGGCGCAAAACTAAAACCGAGGAAGCTGTGTCTACTCGGAGATCCTGCCTTATGAAGTAAGGTGGCTTGTCGGGAGTCCGCTATCAAATAGCCGGCTGCGCGAAGACGCAGACTATACTCATAATCCACTAGATCGATAAAGTACTCCGATGAAAACATGCCAATTTTGTCGAATATCCATGAAGGCATCAATGCGCCAGATGTCATGGATGTTTTTGGGCCTCCGTCGGGTGCTCGATCAACCATTGGTTCAATGCCTGTTTCGGGATTCACGTATCGGGGATGAATCGACGCCACACGGTTTGGCTGCGCATGGGAGTTCAACGCTAGAAACATTTGCTCTATGAAGCCTGCCGTGATCTCGCTATCTTGATCGAAGAGGATAATCCACTGGTAGCCATTGTCTTTCGCCCAACGGACCCCCAGATTCAGTGCTTCAGCAATACCAAGGTTTTTCCCATTTTCAATCAGATGGAATCCGCTGGCAAGACTCGCGGTGCGCAAAGCCTGAAGGGCATGTATATTAGAATCATTGTCTACGACAACAAGCTTTTGTACTTGCTCCAGAATTTTGGGCATGTTCGCGATCATCTCTGCTGTGGGGTGATAGCTGACAATCACGGCACATACTGATTGCGAGTTCATTTCTCAGTTCCTTTCCGTGTTTCTCCGTCGATGTTGCTCACCTGCAAAGATCCCAATATGCTCCATAACGGATGTCGCTACCCGTTTATGCTGAAACAAAGTCTGACAGTTTCTAGGCAAGTCAGGGCACAACTCAGGTCGAGCGCTTTCTGCGACTGAGGTAAAGAAATGTTGCAAGATTTGCTGGGAATCCTACTGCGAAGAAACGATAGCCTATCCAGATTGCAACGCGGACGATAGGGTTTTTGCTTGTTTCACATCTGCGATAAGCCCTGAGCAGCTTCAGTTTCGATGGGGCCAGTTCTGCTCCATGCACATGCAGAAGGGCTTCTGCTTGCTGTTGGCAGATATTCCATTCAGCAACAAACCTCTCGCGATTTTGGCGAAACCGACGAGCGCGCGCTAATAGCGATCTTTTTTTATCAGGTTCCGTTCGGTTTTCACCAATTCCCAGAACATTACGATCGTGTTGACGATACAAAACGACCTGCTCTCGCAGAAATGCCGACTTCCCCAAGGCACACGCTAGCAAGGCAATCCATCGATCGTGCATGGCGGCTTCCTTTGGCATACGCAAGGATAGTTCAAGGAGGCGGCGGTTCACCATTGCTGTACACCCGGTCACAACGCTTTTGCCGAGCAATTCAGAAAGCCTATCAATGCGCTCTGGGACGATATTCATGTGTGCCCAAAAAGATCTGTAAAGAACGGTCAGTTTATCATCTACAACGCGTAGATCAGAAAAGACGAGCAGCGGAACATCTGTTCCCCAATGTGCTTCCAAATGTTTCATTAAAGATTTTGTTTTATCTATCTTTCCGGGTAGCCAGACATCATCCTGATCAGAGAAGCACACATAATCTGCCCTTGATGCCTTCATAAGGGTCAAGAAATTGTCTTTGGGATTGCCTGTGGCATGGCTTTCAGGCATTACACGAAAGCGCGTTGGGAACTGTTGTTCGTATGCGTACAAAATGTCGCGGGTAGAATCAGTCGATCCGTCATCCCTTGCAAGCACACTTAAATTTTCGTAGTCCTGGGCGAGAATGGAGTCAATCTGCTCTCGTAAAAAACGCTCCCCGTTATAAGTCGCCAGCAGGACCTCTATTTTGGGAATGGCGCTCATTCAGCCCCGAAACTTTGCATGAAATTTCCCGAAACCGAGATCAATCACCGGTTTTAAAACGCTCACTGCTCGGATTGTAGCACCTGGATCACACTGCTAACCTATGAATCAGGTCATAGCCGAATGTCACAAAAGCGAAAAATAGCACAAGGTGCTGCCTCGAATGTTATACGGATTGTCCTCTCAACGCTCATCGCATTAGTTTTGCCCTCCATGCTGGTGCATCGCATGTCGCCCAGTGAATATAGTGCTTGGGTACTAATTATGCAATGCAGCGGATATGTCGCATTGCTGGATCTGGGGTTGCAAACCGCCATTGGTAAATTCGTCGCAGAATACGACGCAAGGGATGATCAAACCGCCAGTGGAAGGGTTCTCAGCAGTGCGTTTTCCCTCCTATGCGTCAGTGCCATTATCGGAGCTATCGCTATTGGAGTTCTCTGCTGGCAAGTGCCGCAGCTCTTCCATCAAATGCCGAACTCTCTTATAGGAAGTGTGCGTATCAGTATTCTGGCTGTTGGTCTATCGACAGTGATAATGCTGCCGTTTGGGGCATTTCTGGCGGCGTTCACTGGTCTACAAAGCTATGGATTTCCTACGGCGTTGACAGTCGGAGCCAAGGTACTCTCTTCGGCAGTATTGATTGTGCTTCTCTTCATGCATAAGGGGTTGGTGTCGCTGGCATGCGTACTCTGTCTGTTCAATCTGGGTACTGCACTGGGGCAGTTCCTAGGATGGAAGCATTACATCAGCAAGAAGGTGCATTTTGCGCTTGAGTTTATCGACCGAGAAATGGCATTGCGATTAGCGAAATATTCAAGCGTCATTTCTCTTTGGACAGTCGGTACCTTATTTGTAAGTGGGCTGGATACGGTCATTGTAGGTCACTACGATTTTATGAACACTGGCTATTATGGTATTGCAACGTCAGTCGTCAATTTCATGCTCGTAGTTATTGGTGCAATCTTCAGCCCTCTTATGCCAGCAGTTTCTTCGCTGCAATCCACACGAACACCAGAGCAGATTGGCGATTTAACCATTCGAGCAACTCGATATTGTACGATTCTTCTTTGTGTATTCGGGATGCCGTTCTTTGTCGGAGCGTATCCGGTACTAAGACTCTGGATCGGCAATGAGTATGCACTCAAAAGCACATTATTTTTACAGGTGCTTATTGTGGGAAATCTTCTCCGTCAGCTTGCATATCCATATTCTCTTGTAGTTATTGCTACAGGAATGCAACATCTAGCCACAATGGCAAGTATTGCTGAAGCTATTGTGAATTTTAGTCTGAGTATTTACTTGGTACAGAAAATGGGGGCTATTGGTGTTGCTATCGGGACTTTTGCAGGAGCTTTTATCAGTGTGGGATTGCATCTATTAGTAAGCATGAGACTCACTCGCACTACTATTTCGATCCATCGTTGGAGGTTTGTTTCCCAAGGAGTTTTATACCCTTTATTGTGTGCGACTCCATCTCTTCTGCTATTGCCCATATGGAAGAAACCTGTGACAGTTACTGCGCTATCTTTTTGGGGAGTAATTTGGGCTGCTGCCTCGATTTTCATCATATGGTTTGTGGGGGTAACTGCAAGCGAGAGACAAACTGCTAGAGCGGCTCTTAGTAGATTGAGCTACCGTTTCTTTCCACAAATCTAATTAGCTCTGTAATTATTCAAAGAGATTTGCACTATTCGAGAGAAATTGATTTGAATGAGAGCTCGAAATAGAGTTGAATCGCATGTAAAAAATGACCGCATCTCTCATCAAGGCTGTTTGAGCTTGGGATGTCTCAACTCAGAGTGCTTAGCGATATTTGCGGTGTTGAAAATCCTGCAAGGAAGAAAGGACAAAATTTCGCATCTGTTTTTGGAATTTGTCTTCTGCAAATTGCAGAGAATGTTCCCGAATATGTGGGGATGAGAAACGGCCTTCCTGGGCTTCAAATGACAGAATTGCATCTTGTAACGCGGCAACTGAGCCCTCATAAAAGAAGAGACCTGTGGGATATCTCAGGGAGGGCTGACCAAGAGTATCTGCTTTTATAGTCTCAAGTGCTCCTCCTGAACCATAAGCAATCACTGGCTTACCGTAGCCTTGCGCTTCGACTGGAACGATACCGAAATCTTCTTCGCCAGGGAAGATAAGCGCTCTGGATTCGGACAGATATTTTTTGACCATTTCATCTGAAACTCGTCCAAGAAATTGGATAGTGGGGCCAGCAATCTTTTCGAGTCGTTTACGCTCAGGTCCTTCCCCAATGATAACGAGGTTACGTTTAAGAGAGGTGCAGGCAGCTACCGCAAGGTCAAAGCGCTTGTAGTCAACCAGGCGTCCCATGGCTAAGTAGGGAGCGTCGATTTGCGAAGTACTGGAGGAATTGCTGGGAATGGCGACAGGCGGATGAATGACGGTACTTTGTCGTCGATAGATTTTGCGAATACGAGAAGCGACAAAACGTGAATTAGCTACAAAATAATCGACACGTTGCGATGAGGCTAGATCCCATAGCCGCATGTAATGCGCTGTAAGCGAAAAAAAAGCACGAGTAAGAGGGGACATGTTTCGTCGATACTGGGGATACATATCCCATATGTAGCGCATGGGAGAGTGGCAGTAACAGATGTGACAGGTCTTTGATGATGTAATCACGCCTTTTGCGGGACCCGACTCGGAGCTGATAACTAAATCGTATTGGCTGAGATCAAACTGCTCGAGAGCAAATGGCTGTAGGAATAGGAAGTACCGATGAAACCGGCTGGCTCCTGGAATCTTTTGCAAAAAAGATGTTTGTAGCGTTTTTGCTGCAAGGGATGAAGAGAGAACGCTTTTTTCCGCGACGAGAGCATACAAGTCCGCCTGAGGGAATAATTCTGCAAGCGCCTCGACGACTTTTTCGCCGCCTGCTCGGTCTACAAACCAGTAATGCACAATGGCAACCCGCAGCTTTGCAAGATCAATTTCTGAACCGGGGGATAGGATTACGTCCGGCATATGAGTTATATCGATGGGGCTCCCAGGTGTCGCACAGTTTTCATCTTTTCGCATTGAAGAGCTATTCCGATGTGTGAATCCGTTCTATTCGCAGCAGGAGCTATTTCACAGGGTCAGGCGCTTTTACCCGATCAGGAATTGTAGCTTTGGGTATTGTAGAACGTTAGAGAATCTCATTCGGTACATTTGTATCAAGCCGCAAGCAGGCAACTGCTCGTTCTCATGGAGTTTCGGCCGTTTCTCTTCTGCTCAATTGCCGGGATGATCCTTGCGATCTTTCAGGCTTAGCTCGGGAGTCCATGTGAGCTGGAACCAGCCGCTGGTGTTGTGCTGCGCTCCGTTCATGTACGACGGAATGAGGAAGCGCTCGTACTGGGTGAAGATGTTTGCCGTCCAGTGGCGGTTGATCGCAAACGAACCGTTGACGAAGCCATCGGTGATGGTGGCTCCATTGGGCAGGAAGAGGTTGCTTCCCTTGTTCTGGCGATATCCTGCCTCGACGCGTGTGCGGCTCGAGAACCAGTAGCTGGTGCGGCCTTCGATGGCGCGGGCATCGCGTCCAATGGCATTGCCTAACAGGAAGCCCTTGTTCAGGTTGCTGTCGAGGTACTGGTTGTTCTGGAAGAAGTGCTGCCCTCCGAAGTCGTAGGCAAGCCCCTGAGAGCTGACCGCCTCAACCCGAAGATCCATGTGAGGGAGGAAGGGCAGCCGCGCAAAGTAAATGCCGGGGTTCCAGACGGCGCGCCGCGGAGCGTTGATGGGGTTGGGGTCGTCGTCGGAGTAAGCGTCCGCGTAGAGCGTGACGAAGCGGCCCAGGAAGGGTAGCTTGTAGCGGAAGTCGAAGTTGCTCTTGCGGTCGCCTGGGTCCAGGCGGTCGCCATAGGGAGCAGTCCCGTTGCCGACGTAGTTTCCCGTTGAGTTGAAGCTGAAGAGGTTGTCCTTGAAGGTGGAGAAGGTAATGGGGTGGCCGACTCCCCAGAAAACCGACCAACGGGTGAAGCTGAGTTCAAGGCTGTCGCCGAAGTTGAAGGAGATTTTCTGACCGTTGTACCAGGGCCGCGCCGGGGCGTAGTGGCCCGAGAGCTTGCCCAGCACGACGTCGAAGCGATACGTTCCCCACGAAGGCACCAGCGGTAGAGGGTGCGGGCGCGTCGAGACGAGGCGCAGGTTGTAGGTCGGCTCCGCGTTGCTGGAGAAGGAGAGCGGCCCCATCGTCGTCGGTCCCCAGTAGAGCTGTTGCTTGCCGAAAGAGATGGTGTTTCCCGCGAAGGCAAAGCCCGCGTACATCTCAAGTGGCCGCTGCTGGTTGTAGGCGGATCGCTGCGGAATCAGTGGCGAGTAGGGGCTGAAATCGGGCTGAATGCGGTCGAGACGGTTGATGAACTGGTTCATCTCGACGGTCTGCGCGGGGTTGCCGGGGCCGTGCTGATACTCCTCGCGGGCGTAGAAGAAGAGGCGTCCGTAGTGTGCCCGCATGGAAAATCCGGAGATGGCGTTCGAACCGCGTCCCTGCGGTCGTCCGAAGTCGTTCCACCAGGTCTGTCCGAAGTGGAAGCTGTCGTTGAGCGCGGGGCCTGCGATGGTTCCGTAGCGAGCGTAGGTCGATTCGAGCGCAAGCTCCTGGCTGGAGGAGGACTCGGTGGACAGCTCGCGGTCAAGGTCGGTCATCAGGCGCTGAGCCTCCGCGACCAGGCCGGGATAGTCGCTGCTGATGCGGTCGGCGATCTCCTGCGCCTGGCGAAGCTGGCGCAGGCACTCCTGTCGGGTCCACGGACGGATGGCGGCGTTCTGCGTGGGAATCAGGCCGAGCGCGGCAAGGCGCTCCAGCGCCGGGTAGATCCAGCTATCCATCGGGACGTTGGTGGAACCGATGGTATCGGGGTCGGCGTCGAAGGGGCGCGGCGGGCGATGCTGGATCGGGTCGGGAGGAAGGGCAAACTGCGGAGGCGGCGGCGGAGTAGGCAGCGAAGCCGTGGACGAGCTTGTTTGCGAGCCATGCGCAATGTAGTCACGTAACGCCGGAGGAGTGTCGAAGGGGTTGAGCGCGTAGTTGTGGTGCGCCCGGTAGACGTACTGGCCGATCAGCCATCCGGCGACGCTTCCGACGAGAACGTCGGAGGGGAAGTGCTGTTCGGAGAGCACGCGGCTGACGCTGACCGTGCTGGCCAGTCCATAGGCGGCGGTGCGTGTAAGCCAGCCGGGGTACTCCGAGCCGATAACCGAGGCCATCGACCAGGCCGTGATGGAGTGGTTGGAGGCGAAGGAGCCCTTGTTCCAGTCGGAGCTGAAGAAGTTGCCCGCGGCATGGTTGATGTCGGGCCGGTCGCGCCGCAGGACCATCTTGAAGGCCTCGTTGACCGCGAGGGAGTCGATGGCGGCCTCACCGGAGAGCAGGGCGGTCTCGTGCGCCTGCGGAGTGTAGTGGAAGAGGCTCCAAAGATAAGTAGAGACGGGGACGGCGGCGAGGCTGACGAGCGCTCCGTTCGAGATGCGGTTCGCGGTTCTCTGCTGGTCGGGGTTCAGGTGGACCAGCTCGGTCATCGAGTGCTGGTCGCTTCCGAGCAGCACTCCGGTGGCGATTCCAAAGGGAGCAAGCCAGATGCCGTCGCTGGGTTTCAGGCGCAGGGGGCTGGTCCAGATGCCCTTTTGGTCGAGCAGAAGGCGCTTCGGGGTTCCGAAGAGGGTGATGTTCTCCGGTTCAAGGGCGCGGTCGTTGTACCGGATGGCGGAAGGAGGCGTGACGTTCTGAGGCTGGGGAGCCTCGGGGAGCGATCCGAAGGATGCGTCCTGTGAGAGCGAATGCTGCGGGAGGCTGAACAGAAGGAGAGCGGCGGAAAACAGCGGCCTCCAGAGCCTTTTCGGGGTCACGTCCATAAAAGTGTTTCGAGGTGCCTGAGCAGTGCAACCCCTGTGAGGAGGCTACCATAGCGGACCCCTCGATGACCCGGGATCGGGTGGGACTGAATTCCTATCTTTCGAATTGGCGAAAGATCATTCGGGGGTGGAAGAATGTGTGTGGAGGTTGGCGACGATGGCGATAGATGCAAATGAGCAGACGCGGTTGAAGCAGAAGGCCGCAGAACGGGCGTTGGAGCTGGTGGAGCCTGGGATGACCGTGGGGTTGGGGTCGGGTTCGACGGCGACCCTGTGGATCAAGCTGCTGGGTGAGAAGGTGCGCGACCAGGGGCTGAAGATTCGTGCGATTGCCAGCTCCGAGGATAGTGAGAAACTGGGCCGCAGCTATGGGATTCCGTTCACGACGTTTGAAGAGACGCGTGTGATCGACCTGGCGGTGGATGGAGCCGACGAGGTCGCTCCGGGGCTGGCGCTGATCAAGGGCGGCGGGGGCAAGCTGCTGCGCGAGAAGATCGTCGCCAGCGCCGCGAAGAAGTTCGTGGTGGTCGCCGATGAGTCGAAGATCGTGGAGAAGTTGGGAAAGTTTCCTCTGCCGGTAGAGGTGATCCCGATGGCGGAGCCGCTGGTGAACGATGCTCTGCGCGACCTTGGGTTTACCCCGAAGGTGCGGGCGAACAAGGACGGCTCGCAGCACATCACGGATGAGGGCAACCTGATTCTGGATTGCTCGGGCCTGCTGATCGACGACCCGGACACGATGGCTGCGGAGTTGGACTCCATCGTCGGTGTGGTGGAGCATGGGTTGTTTCTCGAGATGGCGGACATTGCCCTGATCGCGGCGGCGGGCGGGATTGTGGAGCGGACGGAGTAGGAGTAGATGTGTAGGGTGTCCTGTAGCCCCGGTTCCTGATGATGGCGATCATGTCACGGGGGCTACAGGATGTTTCTCGGTGATTCGACCTATTTCGCATCGTTTGCGGGAAGCTGGGCGATTATTTTCTTAGCACGTTTGAGCACAAATTTAGGGCCATCCGGGAAGACGGTTATTTGTGCTTCATTTCCTGATTTATCAAACAGGTCGAGGTTCGTTCCGCCTCCCGGATTCGCCAGGAACAAAACCTCTTGTCCTTTGCGGCTGTCGAGCGTGAAGAATGCTTCATCGTATTGATCGTCGGTTACGTAGCCGCCGCGTTCCGTTCCTTTTGCATCGCTGATGATCAGCCCTGAGACAGGCCCCTGTCTTTTATGGCGTACTCCATCGGCTCCCATTGGATCGGGTAAGGGTGCTCCCAAACGAAGTCTTTCCACTCCATGAGAATCTTCAACCACCAGACCACGAACGTGCAGAATTCCATCGTCTGAAGGAGCAGCATGTACTGTGGGCAAGCGAACGGCGCTGGTCAGGCACAGCAGGGTAAAGCCCAGATTTGCTACCGATAGCCAGCGCAACTTCCGATTTTCACGCCGAACAGATTGCAGTTTGCAATTTACTTCCTCTGAGAGGATGGGGGTGCCTTCGGTTTGCGGCATGTATAGAAGTTCCTTTCAGGATTCGTGCAGATAACGGCACTTTACGAAAGAAATTTCCAGGAAGTTCCGGAAAATGAATTCAGGAAAGCTGTCTGTACCCCAGCCTTTGTGAGGGAAGGATGGAGTACAGAGCATTTGTGTAGAGCGCCTTACAGGTGGAAGATGCGATCGGTGCCGAGGATGAGGCCCAGGGTGATGATTGCGATGACGATCTCGCCGACGGCGCTGACGACGAACGGCCCGGCGCCCTGCTTGAAGAGGCTGCGCAGGTCGGTGCGGAGACCGACTCCCGCGAAGGTCAGCAGGAAGGCCCAGCGGCTGAGGTTTCCGAGCGCGAGAAGCTGCGCCTTATCGAAGCCCAGAGCGGCGAGGGTGGGGTTCGAGCTGGCTCCCAGCGTCGCGAGCAGGGAGATGAAGAGGAAGCCGAGCACGAACTTCGGGAACTTCTTCCACAGGAAGCCCGCCTTGTTCTGAAGCTGCTCTTCGGTGGCGGCGTTGGCTAGGCCGCGGCGCGACCACTGGATCGCATAGGCCAGGACGACGAAGCCGATCAGGGCATTGCGGCAGGTCTTGGCGATGACGGCGTACTTGCCCGCGGCGTCGGAGTAGAGCGCTCCCGCGGCGGTGGCCTCTGCGGTGTTGTCGACCGCGAGCCCGGCCCAGAGGCCGTAGGCGTGGTCGGACATGTGCAGCGCGTGGCCGATCAGCGGGAAGGTGAAGAGCGAGATCGCTCCCAGGGCGAGGATGGCCGCAATGGCGGTGGCCGAGTCGTCCTCGTCGGCGTTGATGGCTCCCTGGGTCGCGATGATGGCCGAGACGCCGCAGATGGACGAGCCGACGGCGAGCAGCGTGGTCAGCGCGGGCGACAGGTGGAAGGCGCGTCCCAGCCACGTCATGAAGGCGATGGAGAGGGTGATCGCGATGAAGACGAGGCCGAGCGAGAGTCCGCCGAGCTTGAGGACGTCGCCGAGCACGAAGCGCGCCCCGAGAAGGATGATTCCTGCCTTGAGCCAGAACTCGTAGGTGGCGACCCCGGCGCGGAAGATGCGCGCCACTCCAATGGTGTTGGAGATGAGGACGCCGAAGAGGATGGCCCAGAGGACGTACTCGATGTTGGGAAGCGTAAGGTGGTGGGTCTTACCGTAGACGCTGATGGTGTGCTCGATGAATTTACCGGCGTAGCCGACGACGGCGAGCAGGGCGATGCCGGGAAGAAGGCCGAGCAGGGTGGTCTGCCGGTCGACGAGCCGGGCGGAGCGGAGTTCGCGAATGGTTGCTGGGGTTGCCATGTTTTTCCTTGCTTGCTGGAAGTGCGGGATTACCAGGGAACGGTCTTGATGAGTCCGAGCCGGATGACGAGGGCCAGGGTGAGCGAAAGAACTACGGCCCAGACATCGAGCGACAGTGTGCGTTTTGTGGTGCTCATGGATGCTCCAGGGAATTCCGAAACCGCGAGGCGGTTCTGGAGGGAATTTCTACAAAAAACAGAAGGGGGGAAGCTCAGGGGCTAGCGACAACAACAGAGAGGGGCCATGAGGTGCGAGAGCGCGGATTGGCGAGGGACCGTCATGGTGGGAGTTAGTCTACCCGCATTTTGGAGGAAAAATTGTTAAAAAGTGACCTCACAACCCAGCTCTGGAGGAAAGGTTGCGCGCAACCGTGTTGCAGCATAAGGGTTTAGTTGGATTGTAGTGAGGAGGTTGTGATGAAAAGCACTCTGAAAACGATGGTTGGCAAACTGATGACGGCTGGCTTTCTGGCGGGAGCGTTGATGCTGGCCGCGCCGAAGGCGAACGCACAGGTCGTCGTGGGAGTGCAGATCGGTCGTCCGGTGGTTCCCAGGCCTGTGGTTGTGGCTCCGTACGCGGCTGGTTACTATGGACCGGCTTATGGCCGTCACGGCTACTATGACCGCGTCCGCTGGGAGCAGGAGCGCCGCGCGGCGTGGATCCGTCACCAGGAATGGATGAGGGCGCGCCGGATGGGGCCTGACCCATACCGTTACTACTACGGACGGTAAGTCGATCCAGTCATTTCGCTGCCTTGGGTTTTCAGGGCCGGTACGGAGCCACTCGTACCGGTCCTTTTCTATGTGGAAAGGCTTGCAGTCGGTGGTGCGGGGCTCTGTGATGCCGAGCCGTTGGCAGTCCGACATGGCAAGGCGTACCCCGAAGATCTACCCGAGTAGAGGTGGTCGTGAGGGATCTCTGCTTGTCGGAGGAAGGTCGTCGAAGGACTTCTTGAGGGAATGATGGGTGGCAGGAGCAGGGCTTGCAGTATCGTTGCAGGAAGCGCGCCGGATGCGCGTGGAGGACGTTGTGGGAATGCTGTGGAAGCACTTCGCTCTGGGGTTCAGCGCACTGTTGCCGCTGATTAATCCGCTGGGATCAGCGTTGGTGTTCCTTGGGCTGGTGGGGTTGCAGTCGAAGGCGACCTACAGGACGCTGGCGAGGAAGATCGCGCTCAACATGACGCTGTTTCTGGCCGTGGTGGAGCTGGCAGGCTCGTACGTGCTGGAGTTCTTCGGGGTGTCGATGTCGATCGTGCAGTTTGCCGGAGGCATCGTGGTGGCGGCGATCGGATGGTCGATGCTGAACCAGAACGACGCCGAGACGAAGGCCCGCGACGCGAACGCGCAGATGGGTGGCCGCGAGCTGACGCCGCGGGATGAGTCGCGGGCGTTCTATCCCCTGACCTTTCCTGTGACGGCGGGGCCGGGAAGCCTGGTGGTGATGCTGACGCTGAGCGCGCACGCTTCGGAGAGGACGATCAGCGAGAACCTGTTCGCTCACCTCGGGCTGTTTCTGGCCGTGGTGGTGTTGAGTGTGCTGGTGTACGTCTGCTACGCGTACGCCCCGAAGATCGCGCAGGCGGTTTCGCCTTCGACGGCGCATGGGATTCTGCGGGTGATCGCGTTCATCCTGCTCTGCATCGGGGTGCAGATTGCGTGGAACGGTCTCGAGGCACTGCTGGTGCCGCTGCTGGCGCGGCATGGATGAGCTTCAGGCGGGAAAATAACGGATTGGGTGCCCCATTCTTTCTGACAGTTTTATCGTCGGGAAGGGTGGGATGAATCCCGTTCGTACCGTCGCAGCCTTTGTCTTTTAAGAACCGACGAACATCTTTCATCCCACCCTTTGCGATAAAGCCGCAAAGGATGGGGCACCCGGAGAGTTGTACCCAGCAAGGCCCCGGACAACGACCTCTGGAGGCTTACAGCGTGGGCGGGTTGACGGTGACGACGACCTTGCCGTGTCCGGTTCCTCCTGTGACCTTGCCGTTGAAAGCGTCGGCAGCGTCGGCGAAGGGGACCACCGCATCGACGAAGGTGCGAAGCTTGCCGGTGTCGATGAGCGTGGCGATCTCCATGAGCTGGCGCGGATTGGGCTTCACGATGAAAAACGAGTTCTTGACGCGGGGATCGCCCGAGGACTCGCTGGTGGTGGCGATGGTGACGACGAAGCGGTCGTGCTTGACCATCGCGAAGGAGCGCAGCAGGGTGTCGCCCCCGACAGTGTCGAAGACGATGTCTACCGGCCCCTGGATGACCTCCTCGAAGCGCTGGGAGTGGTAGTCGATCAGTTCTTTTGCGCCAAGTCCGCGAAGGAGGGGGAAGTCCTCGGGCGAGGCGGTGGCGATGACGTGCGCTCCGTGAAGGTGGGCGATCTGGATGGCGAAGAGGCCGACGGCTCCCGCGCCTCCGTGGACCAGGACGCGGTCGCCGGGGTGAAGGTGCCCGTGCTGGAAGAGGCCCTGCCACGCGGTCAGCGCGCTGATGGGGACGGTCGCGGCCTGCGTGGGGGCGAGGCGAAGAGGAGCGGGGGCGAGGAAGGTGTGTCCGGTAAGGCAGTACTCGGCCAGCGCGCCGTCGGCGAACCAGTCGTTCATTCCGAAGACCGCCTGCCCGACCGTGAAGTCGTGGACGCTGGAGCCGAGAGCGGCGACGGTTCCTGAGAACTCGTGCGAAAGGATCGCGCCCTCGCGGGGTGCTCCCGAGGCGTCGTGCGAGGTGACGAACCAACCCGGCTCGGTGGGGGTAATGGCGGTGGCGGAGACGCGGACGAGAACCTGGCCGGGGCCGGGCTCGGGTTCGGCCAGCGTGGCTTCGACCAGCTTCGCGGAGTCGCTGGATTTGGCAAGACGCAGAACCTTCATGGGATGCCTCCGGTGCTTCGGATTCGGGTTAGGAAAGCCTAGCTGTTGTGGAGAGCGCGCCGGATCTTCTGATCGGTCTTGTATTGACTGAGGGCGTAAACCGCCCAGATGGTGGCTGGAATCCAGCCGAGGAGCGTGACCTGGAGAACGAGGCAGATCACACCGGCAAAAGGGCGGCCGATGGTGAAGAAGGTGAGCCAGGGAAGCAGAAACGCGATGAGAAGCCTCACGGGAGAATCCTTTCCGATTCTTCTTTGCAATGATTCAGATGCTGGTCAGGTGTTTCTGGTTAGAAGATTGTAGCCGCGAGCGGGCGCGGCAAGGCGTTCTTGCTTTCTGCGAAACAGAGTACCGCGAAATCGCCTCAGTTGCCGTCGTCGTTATCTGCTTCCTCAATAAGGGAGGAGGTTCCGATGACGTCATAGGTCGCCGCCGTGCCTCCAGTAGGCTGCAGGGTGACGCGCAGGGGCTGGCGGTCCCACTTCGCAGGCTGGCAGACGGGGGTGGGATGGTCGGGCTGGGGCCAGTGGCCGAGCAGCTTCTGCATGACGGGGCGGCGGCCTCCGAGCTGCGCGACGACGACGTAGAGGCTGGCTCCCTTGGCGGTGGAGGCGGTGCCGCAGTAAGCGGCGTAGTCGCGGAACCAGACAGCGTCGGAGACCAGCGGGTCGAAGTCAGGAAGGTGCAGCGCGGTGATGTGTCCGGTGGCGCGGTCGACGGTGATCCAGGGGCCGGGTTGCCAGATCCAGCGCGGTGCGGGGTCGGTGGGGAGAGCGTCGTTGATGCGCAGGGCGCGCCGGATGGCGAAGGTGCGGTCGGTGATCTCGTGGGTGTCGCCGGTGGTCCAGTCGCGCTGGCGACCGTCGATGATCAGGGCGCGAACCTTAATGGTGGTGGTCTGGTCGAGTTTTTCTTCGGGCGTCGCGTCGGGCTGGGTGTAGGAGACGCGGCGCGCTGCTCCTAGAGAGATGGTGTGGGTCTTTGGCGGTTTGGCGGGGGTGGCGAGCGTGGGGACGGTAAGGCTCAGCGAAAAAACGAGGGCGATGAATTTCATGGATTGGAACTCGGCTCCGGGAATGCCTCCGATGATAAAGGCTTCCTTGGGCGCGGGAGCTTTCAGGGGGAACAAAAGGAAGGAATTGCGGGAAGAAAGTTCAGGAAAGGGGGAAGAGATTCCCAATAGTGTTGAGAATGGTTCAAAATCTGTGGAATACCTTGTGAATGTTGGTTAATTCGCATGGTTGTGCGGAGTAGTATCGTGAAAACAGGTGTGCGGCGCATGTGTGCGCAGCGCGCCGGATGGAGCCCTTCGAGGGGTCATCTCCAGCAGTGAGGAAAGGAATAGAGATATATATGTGGAAACCGAATCAGCCGGGAAGCAATAGCCCCTCAACGCCAGAACCGACGCGTCCGAACACCCCGACTCCGACGAGCTACGAGGCGCCCCGCGCCGCTACTCCCAGCGCAGCAGCCGCCGCGACGACCACGGGTGAGCAGGCCACGATCGGCAAGTCGCTGGTCGTCAAGGGCGAGGTCACCGGCTCGGAGTCGCTGTACATCGACGGTAAGGTCGAGGGTGCGATCAACCTGCCGGGCAACCGCGTGACCGTGGGCCGCAACGGCCAGGTCGCGGCCAACATCGTCGCCCGTGAAGTTGTGGTTCTGGGCAAGGTTCGCGGCAACTGCCAGGCGAGCGATCGCGTGGACATCCGCAGCGAAGGCTCGCTGACCGGCGATGTGATTGCTGCGCGCATCTCCATCGAGGACGGCGCGTTCTTCAAGGGCGGCATCGACATCCGTAAGCCCGGCGCGGACGCCAAGGCGACTCCCGCAGCGGAGCCCGCTGCCGCTCAGGCGTAAACGAAACATTTCTTCATTGCAGCGGCCTCGGCATAACGCCGGGGCCGTTTTATTTTGCGGATTAGAGATTGCGGACGAGAGTGAAGAGAGACGCTGCTCCAAGGAAGACATAGAGAGCTGCCGGAGGAATCTGTGGCCAGCGCAAGGGGCCGCGGGAGAAGGCGACCCAACCGGCTGCGAAGGGCAGGCTCAGCGTAGTAAGAGGGTTCAGGCGCAGGGCTTCGCTGAGATGCCCGTGCAGAAGGGCGGCGAGCGCGCGGGTGGCTCCGCATCCGGGGCAGAGAAGGCCGAGATGCTCGTGGATGGGGCAGCGCGGATAGAAGCCGTACTGCTCCGGTGGAAAGCGCAGGAGCAGTGCCGCCGCCGCGAGCATCGCAAGCAGCAGGAGAAGTCTTGGAGAGACAGGCCCCACCTCTTCCGCGAGGAAGCTGCGGCGAAGGCGGGGCACGCGGTCCGTCTGCGCGAGAGCGGGCATTACTGCATCCCGGCGCGGTAGCGGAGACCCTGCTTGACGTCGTTGATCTTGTTGAAGTGGTACTGGAAGTAGAGGCTTCCGAAGAAGAAGGTCATGATGGGGCCAAGCCGCAGCCCGATCGGCTCCGCGCTATTGTAGTGCCGCTCCAGGGAGTCGCGCATGGCAAAGCGGTAGAGAATCGCGAGGACGAAGGCCGCGATTCCGGTCAGTCCAGCCAGGGGCGAGGTGTGGGTGTAGTCGCCGTGCCTCGCTATGGCGCTGCCGAACGAGACTCCTCCGTTTACGAAGGAGAGGAGAATGTAGACGAGGAAGTAGGGGAAGGCCTTCGTCGCTGGCTCGATGCGCTTCATCCAGAGGACCTGCACGAACTCCCAGATGAGAGCGAAGACGCCGCAGGTGCAGATGGCGAGAACGAGGTAGAGCACCCAGTTCAGGTTGGGCGGATCGGGGTAAGCGGCGACGACTCCCTGGGGATCGTAAGGCGAGACGGGAGGAGGACCATAACCCGGAGGAGGAGGCGCTGTGGGGTTCAGAATCTGCGCCACCTGGACCCAATCGGGCATCTCGTCGGATTTGGCGAGGTCGGTGAGCAGGATGTTACCCGAGGCGACGTAGCGCTGCAGGTCTTCCAGCGTGTAAGGGCCGTAGGTCTGGCCTGCGCGTGAGATCAGATAGGACATGATGGCTCCTGAATGGCTGCAAACCGATAGAAACACGCGACGGGCTTTCGCACAATAGGGGAGTTGTGGGAGAGGGGTTGAAACGCCGTGGCGCAGGGAAGATCTTCCCGCGCGCCACGGCCTGGTTCTCTGCCGAGCGCCTAGAGACTCTTGCTGTCGGCTGAGTCCATCTGCACATCCTTCGCGGCGCGGCTCAACGCGATGCGTAAGTCGGTGACCTTGTTGAGCAGGAAGGCGGAAGGGCTGGTCGGAGCGGTGACGGCGATGAAGTCCGCCCGATGAACGTCCTCGAGGACGAAGCTGGGCCGCTGGTCAGCGGTCGCGGGCTGCACCTCGACGTGGCTCATCTCGATGTTTTTGATGTGGCGCAGGAAGAAGCCCTGCGAGGGCGTCGTGGGGCCAAACATCGGAGGGTCGGGATAGGCGGCTTCCTTCTCGGGCATCACGATCTTCGCGTCCTCGGCGGTGCCTCCGCCCTGGTGCTGAATGTAGATGTTCGAGAGCTTGATGTCCTGGATGGGATGGCCGGGGATTCCGCTGAGGATGGTGGAGATGTGCGCCCCGGAGTTGTAGCTCACGAGATTATCGACGACCACACGCTGCAGCGTGCCGACCTGCGTGCTCTCCTTCGGTCCGCGAAGTCGCGAGCCCAGCCGGAAGAACAGCGGAGCGTTCACCACGTCGCGCATGGTGATGTTCGAGATGGCGATGTCCTCGCACAGCGCGCCGTCCTCGCTCTCAAGCGCAAGTCCCATGCAGGCATCGAAGACGCAGTTCGAGATGGTGATGTTCTTGAAGCCTCCATTCGACTCCGTTCCGCACTTGATGCGTCCGTTGCGTGAAAGCCGGGGCGTGCCGGGGGCGAATTTCTTGTAGCTGCCGTCGAGCAGCGTGCCCAGTTGGTACGAGCCCGCGACGTAGCAGTTGGTGATGGTCATGTTTTCGGTGGCGCGAGCGTATCCGAGGGCGTAGCTCGACTTCGGGCAAATACCGTCGTCCCACGGCGAGTTGACGTAGCAGTTGGAGACGCGCACGTTGCGGCAGCAATCGATGTCGATGCCGTCGCGGTCGGTATCGATGGTCAGGTTGTCGATGGTGAGGTTATCGACGCCCGTCAGCAGAAGCCCGAAGTGGCCTCCCTTCAGCAGAGAGAAGTCGCGGAAGAGCACGTTGCGGCAGTTCTTGAGCGCGATGGCCTTGTTGCCGACTCCGGGCTGCTCGGCCTGGTACATGGGGTATTCGCCGCGCGGGGGATGCGTTACCTCGGCCGCGGCGGGGTGCTCGGGGCCGAAGCCGGTGATCTTGTTCTGCGGACGGCCAGGGCCTGCGCCGAAGCTGAGCCCCTTGCCGTAGATGAGGCCGGGGCCGATGATCGAGACGTCCACGAGGTCGATGCCCCAGAGCAGCGAGTTCTTCCAGTGGTTGTGGCCGTAGTCCTGGTAGGGGTCCCATGCGGTGTCGGGTTCTGCGGCGTCGTAGGTTCCGCCATTGTAGCCGGTGGTTTCGCCGGGTTTGGGAGAAGCCGCCGCTTCGAGCACGCAGCCCTGCGAGAGATAGAGCGAGACGTGGCTCTTGAGCCGGATCGAAAACGAAAGCCACATTCCGGCGGGAAAGTAGACGGTTCCGCCGCCTGCGGCTGCCGCAGCTTCGATGGCCTTGTTGATGGCGGGGGAATCGACGGTCTTGCCGTCGCCGACGGCTCCGAAGGAGCGGATGTCGAAGATGGCTCCTGCGGGGAAGGCGGCTGAGACTCGAGGAGCGGCGGCAAAGGAGGCGGCAGAGGGTACGGCGGCGGCGGCAGTGGCGGCCAGCCCCATGCTTCCCAGCTTCAGAAGGTCGCGACGGGCGGAATTGATTGTCATGGCGGAGCCATGCTAGCAGAGAAGTGGTAGGACCATAAATCAAATGCTGATTTAAAAGCTTCTACGAGACGAACGAGAACCCTTTTCCCATCCTTCGCCGCGGGTAAGTCACGCCGAAGGATGGGGTACTCAGGCATCCTGCAAACCTAGTGCGCAGGGGCTGGAGCGGGTGCGGGAGCCGGAGTCCCGGAGGCCGGAGGAGGCGACGAAAGCTCGCGCATCTTACGTCCGAAGTCTTCGTTGACCTGCTGGAGCTGTGGCTGAATGGTGGTCATCTGGTTCTGGACGATCTGGATTGTCTTGTTCGAAAGCTGTGGCGACTTGGCGATCATGGCCTGTCCGGCGGCCGAGCGGTAGAAGGCGATGATGCCGTCCAGTTCCGGGTCGGTGTAGGTATCGGCGTAGGCCTGTACGATCGAGGGCTTCAGTTTGTCGAAGGTGACGGCGCTCTGGGTCAGCGTCTGGACCTGGTCGATGTAGTCGTTGACCAGCTTCTGCTGCTCGGGCGTGAAGGCATGGCGGGCGTTCTGTTGCTCGGCGCTGGCCTTCATGCGAGCCGTGATCTGCCCGGTGAGCTGGTTGGTGATCTGGTCGACGTGGGTGATGCGGATCAGCTCCTCGGCCTTGGTGTGGTGGGCGTCCTGCGTAGCCGGGGCGGCAGCGGTCTGCGCGTAGGCGGCTGGTGTGAAAGCGAGGACGGCGAGAAGAGCGAGAAAACGATGGTTCATGAATGCACCTTATTTTGAGGAGTCGAGCGGCTTGCGCGCGAAGTAGTAGAGGGAGAAGGCAAGCGCGGCGAACATGAGGACGCTGACCCAGTCGTGGTGAAGCGGGTTGTGGTCGCTGAAGCGCGGAATGGTGCGCTCCGTTGCGGCCTCGTAGAGTTTGATGGCAACTCCGAGCAGCCCGACAATGCCTCCGGCAGCAATTAATCCAGAGGCATAGAGAGAACCTGAGGATATCTCGGATTCAGTCTCGGTCTGTTGGATGCCTTCTTTTTCGGCGGCGCGGTCCACCATCCAGCGCATAACACCGCCGACGAAGATCGCCAGCGTGGTTCCAATAGAAAGATACGCCCCCACCGCGAGGGTGAGGGAGCGGATGCCGAGCAGCTCGACCATGATGACGAGCGCGACTCCCAGCAGTACCAGCGACCACGGGAGCTTACGGCTGAGGATACCGTTGATGACGGTGGCCATCAACCTTCCCTGCGGCGCGGCTGCCTTTTCGCTGCCGATGCCCTGCGTCCACTGGATCTCGATTTTGCCGGTCGCGGGGTTGTAGAGGTACTTGCCGTCAGCGAGCGTGGAGGAGCCGATGGCGTTCAACAGGAGATACTGCCGGGCGTTGGCGATCTCGGTGTGAGTTGCGGACGAGGTATCGGTCAGCGAGACGCGGTCGCGGGTGAAGCTGCCCTGATTCTGCACGCCGTCGGGAAGCTGCGTGAGGCTGAGTGCGATGGGAGTGGGAATCCGCTGGAAGCTCTCAAGCCCTTTGTTCATCGCGTTTAGGGTGATCCCGATGGAGAGGACCGAGACGATGACGCCGATCATGATGGCAAGCTGTTGCTTCCACGGGGTCGCGCCGATCAGGTAGCCGGTCTTGAGGTCCTGCGCGGTGTCTCCGGCGTTGGCGGCGGCGATGCAGACGATGCCTCCGATGGTGATGGCCAGCGCTCCGAAGGCGGGGGCGGTCCATCCGCGCACGAGGAAGATGGCGGCGGTCGCCATCAGGGTCGCGATGGTCATGCCCGAAACCGGCGACGCGGAGGAGCCGACGATTCCGACGATGCGCGCCGAGACCGTGACGAAGAGGAATCCGAAGAGAACGACGAGGAGGGCGGCGGCGAGGTTGGCGAAGGCTCCCACCTGCGCTCCGGGGACGGGCTTGAACTGGAGGAAGACCCAGAGCAGGACGACGAGGAGGACCGATCCTCCCAGGACGACCGACCAGGGGAGGTCGCGCTCGGTTCTCTCTGAACGGGTTTCGCTTGCCTGCCCGGTCTTCTTCCCGATGGATTTGATTCCCTCGGTGAGTGCGCCAAGGATGGTCGGGGCGGTGCGGAGCAGGGTGATGAGTCCGCTGCATGCGACGGCTCCCGCGCCCATCGGACGGACGTAGGTGGACCAGAGCTGCGAGGGGCTCATGTCGCGGATGAGCGTGGTTCCGGGGTAGAGCGGGGTGGTGAGGTGCGAGCCGAAGAAGTAGATAGCTGGCATCAGCACCAGCCACGAAAAGACGCCCCCGGCCAGCATGACGGCGGCGACGCGCATGCCGATGATGTACCCCACGCCGAGGTACTCGGGGGTGACGTCGGCGCGGATGGCCCCGCCGCGGAGCAGGTGCTGCTCGCCGAGGTCGGGGGAGTAGTTCGGGGTAGAAGGGAACAGTCCGAAGAGGTTCTCGTTCTGGAAGAGGGTATAGATGGCTCCCAATCCAAGCCCGAGGAAGACCCGGGAGGCGAAGGAGCCTCCTCGCTCACCGGCCATGAGGACATCGGCGCAGGCGGTTCCCTCTGGGTAGGTCAGGGTGCCGTGCTCTTCGACGATGAGTTGGCGGCGCAGCGGGATCATGAAGAGGACGCCGAGCCAGCCTCCAAAGAGGGCGAGGGCGAAGATGCGGGTGGATTCGAGGTCGAAGCCGAGGAAGATGAGCGCCGGGAGGGTGAAGATGACTCCGGAGGCGATGGACTGGCCCGCGTTGCCGGTAGTCTGGACGATGTTGTTTTCGAGGATGCTGGCGCGTCCGAAGGCCCGGAGGATGGAGATGGAGAGGACCGAGATGGGAATGGAGGCGGCGACCGTGAGCCCGGCGCGGAGGCCGACGTAGACCGTGACCGCCCCGAAGAGGACCCCGAAGAGGGCTCCGAGCAGAAGGGCGCGGGCGGTCAGCTCGGGGCGCGACTCGGAGGCGGCGACGAAGGGTTGGAAGGTGGGGCGGTTGGGCGTGGTCGCCATCTATGTGTTTCTCCGGCTTCAGGGTTCGGCTTAGAGGAAATCCGGATGCGATTTCAGATGGGAGTTTACCAGTGGCTCTTTGGGGCGAAGGAATCTTCGCCTTCGGACGTAGGATTTCAAGGCAGATTTTCGCAACCCCTTCCGGGGGCAGGTAATCTAATCCCAGTGAATACAAAAGATCTTTCGTTCGAACCCGGACGAAGCTGGAGTACTGCCTCTTGATGAAAAGGAAGTGTTTGCCGGTTGCGGCGATGTGGGTAGGTCTCGCCGCGGCCTCGCTGGCGCAGCAGACTTCAAAGCACGAGGAGCTTCCCCAGGCCCCGGAACCGAACATCCCGGTGACGCGGCTGGCTGGCGGCGTCGTGGTCGAACGGGCGAATTCCGGCGCGCTGCCGCTGAGCATCGGCGAGGCCATCGAGCGCGGGCTGCAGCACAACCTGAACATTCTGCTGGACCAGCAGAATCAGAAGTCGGTCCACGGTCAGGTGCTGCAGGTGAAAAACAACCTGCTTCCCAGCATGACGGCGGAGGCAAAGACCTCGACCCAGCAGATCAATCTGGCGGCGATGGGCTTCAAGCCCAGTGTCTTCTCCGAGATCTCGATTCCGGGGATCAACCTCAGCGATATTCCGTCGATCGTGAAGGTCGATGTGACCTCGGCTCAGCTGAACCTGAACCAGCAGCTCTTTAATGTCCCGGCCTACTTCCTCTATCGCGCGGCCCAGCGGGCCGACGAGGTGGCCTCGTGGACGACCCTGAACGAGCGCGGAACGGTCGCGCTGAACGTCGGGACACAGTATCTTCGGGCGGTCGCGGACGCGGCGGAGATCGACAACGCCAAGGCTCTGCTGAAAGCTGACGAGGTCGCGCTGAACCAAGCGACGGCCTCGCACGATGCCGGGGTCGGCACGAACCTTGATGTTCTACGGGCAAAGGTGCAGTACCAGACGCAGCAGCAGACATTAATTAACGACGAGAACGTCTTCGCCAAGGACAAGATAGCGCTGAACCGGCTGATGGGGCTTCCGGCGGAGCAGGAGCTGATCCTGACCGACACCGCTCCCTACTCGGAGTTCGCGACGCTTCCTTTGAACGAGGCGATGGGGATTGCCTTCGAGCGGCGCAAGGACCTTCGCAGTCTCGAGGCGCAGGTCGAGGTCGCGGACCGCACGATGAAGGCGGTGAAGTACGAGCGTCTGCCCTCGCTCTCGTTCGGCGGCTACTATGGCGTGCTGGGCGAAACCCACGGCCTGTACCACGGCGTCTTTTCGGCGACCGGCAAGCTGTCGTTCCCGATCTTTCAGGAGGGCCAGCTTCGCGGCGAGCGCGAGGTGGCGCAGGCGCAGATCATGGGGCTCGAGCGGCAGGTGCAGAGCCTGAAGGTGACGATCGAGCAGCAGATTCGCTCGGCGATGCTGGACGTGCAGGCGACCGACGAGCAGGTGAAGGTGGCGCGCAGCAACGTCGAGTTGGCCAAGCAGGCTCTTTCGGATACGACCGACCGCTTCAAGGCCGGAGTGGATGACAACCTTCCGGTGGTCGAGGCGCAGGCCACGCTGGCGGCGGCTGAGTCGCGGCTGGTCGAGACGCTCTTCCAGTACAACCAGGCGAAGCTGCAGCTGGCGCGGAATACGGGCGTGGTCGAGACGCAGTACAAGAGCTATCTGGGACAGTAAGGCCACTCGTTTTAGGAGTATGGAAGGCCCCGGTCTGAGGATCGGGGCTTTCCTTTTTGCTGCCGACCGCCTGCGAGGTTGAGGTAGGCCGAGTGAGATGATGAGCGTGGAGGATTTTCGTGCGGGGTCTTGAAGCAGGAGTTGCAGCCGGTTTACTCGCAGGGAATGGAGTTGCAGTAGCGGTGGCCGGGGGGCTTGGAGTGGCCGCGGTGGGCGGCACGCTGGCCTGGGCCGCGCTCTCGCCTAGGTCGCAGCTCTTCGGAAAGACCTTGATCGCCCCTTCGCGTCCCGATGAGTTCGCCCTGACTTTCGACGATGGTCCGAATCCGGCGGCGACGCCACAACTTCTGGAGGTGCTGGCGAAGGCCGGGGTACGGGCGACCTTCTTCCTGATCGGTGGATTTGTAAGGCAATGTCCGGAGCTGGTGCGGGAGATTGCGGCGGCGGGGCACGTGGTCGGAAACCACACGATGACGCATCCGTGGCTGTCGTGGCAGGGCGAGCGCAGGATTCGCGAGGAGCTGAGCGGGGCGAGCGCGGCTATTGAGGACGTGCTGGGGCAGCCGGTGCGGTACTTTCGAGCCCCGCACGGAGCGAGGAATCCGGCGACGCTACGGGTGGTCCGCGAGATGGGGATGACCGCCGTTCAGTGGAACGTAATCTGCCAGGACTGGAACCCGATTGGGGTGGACGGGATCTTCGACCGTGCGGCGCGAGGAGTGGAGAAGAACCGACGGCGAGGTGCGGCCACGAACGTCGTGCTGCACGATGGCGGACACACCGGGCTGGGCCAGCCGAGGATGGATACGGTCCAGGCGGTCGAGCGTTTGGTGAAGCGGTACGAAGGGATGCGGTTCGTTACGGTCGATGCCTGGGGATGAGGTTCCCTACTTCACAGGAGGAGTGCAGATGAAAGAGCACGATGACGATCTTGTGAGGTTCGAGTCCGAGGGAGCCGCCATTTTGCCGGTCGCGCAGACCGAAGGCTACGCAGAGCACGACGGCGCTCGAATCTGGTATGCGGCGTATGGAGACGGGACTCCTGTGATCCTGCTGCATGGCGGCTTCGGGAACGGAGGCAACTGGGGGTATCAGGTTCCCGCGCTGACGGAGCACGGTTATCAGGCGGTGCTGATAGACAGCCGTGGGCACGGCAGAAGCACGCGGGACGAGGCTCCCTATCGCTATGAACGGATGGCCGGGGATGTTTTGGCGGTGATGGATGCGCTACGGCTGGAGAAGGCCGCAATCGTCGGGTGGAGCGACGGGGCGGTGATCGCGCTGATCATGGGGATGCAGGCCCCGGAGCGCATGACAGGAGTGTTCTTCTTCGGCTGCAACATGGACCCGAGCGGACTGCGGGACGATATCGCGCTGACGCCGGTGCTGGAGCGCTGCCTGAGCCGCCACAGGAAGGACTACGCGCGGCTGTCGGCGACGCCGGACCGGTTCGACGACTTCAAAGAGGCTGTACAGCACATGCAGCAGACGCAACCGAACTACCGGGCCGAGGAACTGGCAAAGATTGCCGTCCCAGTGACGGTGGTGCAGAGCGAGCGGGAGGAGTTTATCCGGCACGAGCACGCGGAGTACCTGGCACGGACGATTCCGGGAGCGCGGCTGGTGGTGCTGGAAGGAGTGAGCCACTTCGCTCCGCTGCAAGGGCCGGAGGTCTTTAACGACGCGATACTGGGATTTCTGGAAGAGATTGTTGGGAAGTAGAGAGCTGTTCGCGGGAGGGTAGATTCCCGCGAACAGCTTCGCAGTTACTTGTCCGAAGAGGACGAGGGAGAGGCTGCTGGTGCGGCGGCGGGAGCAGGGGTGCTTGCCGTGCTGCTGGCGGTGTTGCCTGCGGAAGAGGAGCTGTCGCTCGAGCCGGAGGACGGCTTCTTCACGCTGCCGTAGCCGTCGGCGTACCAGCCCCCGCCTTTGAAGCTTACGGCCGGGGCCGAGAGGACGCGCTCAAGATGTCCCCCGCAAAACGGGCAGACGGTGATCTCCGGGTCGGAGAACTTCTGGATCTTTTCCGTCCGTTTGTGACACTGGTCGCATTCGTATTCGTAGAGCGGCATGGTTTTGGTCGTTCCTGTGGAGGTCGTTAGCTTGAGGGTGGCTCCGTAAAGCTTAAGGACGGATTTCGCCCGCTCTTCCTATTCTAAATGGTGGGAAAAGAAAAAGCCCCGCAGCCTTGCGGCCACGGGGCTTCTGCGTGGGGTAAGTCTACAGCTTGCCCAGCTCGATGAGGCGGACGCTGGCGATGGCCTCGACCTTGCGGAGAGCCTCGACGGCGGCGTTGGCGGAGGCGGCGCTGGGGACGTCGATCTGGACGACGGCCAGGGCCTGTCCCTGCGGCACGCGCTGCGAGCGGGTCGAGCGGCCAAGGGCAAAGTTCGCAATGTTTACCGCGTTATCACCCAGGATGGTGCCGATGCGACCGATCACGCCGGGGACATCGTGGTTGCGGATGGCGACCAGCGTTCCGGTGAGCGGGGCCTCGATGTCGATGCCGTCGTAGGTGAGCAGGCGCGGCGAGGTGCCATGCAGCACGGTCGCCGAGGCCGAAGCGTCGCCCGCCGAGGAGTGCAGGGTGATCTTCAGGACCGAACCCGCGCCGCCGGTGGTGAACTCCTTCTTGTCCTCCTGCACGCGGATGCCGCGCTCCTCCGCGATGGACGCCGCGTTGATGCGGTTGGCGATTGCCTGCGGCTCGCCGTTACCCTCGGTGCCGGCGAAGATTCCGGCCAGGGCAGCGTTGCGGACGAGGTCGGTCTTGCCTGCGGCGAGACGGCCCGTGTAGTTGATCTGAATGTTCTCAAGATTGCCGGGGGTGGAGTGCGCGAGGAAGTAGCCGAGGCGCTCCGCCATCTCGATGTAGGGCGCGATCTCGGTGTACTCCTCGTGCGAAAGCGAGGGCACGTTGACGGCGTTCTGCACGACTCCGAGCTTCAGGTAGTCGCGCACCTGACGGGCGAGCTGGATGCCGATGGCCTCCTGCGCCTCGTCGGTGGAACCGGCGATGTGGGGCGAGAGGATGACGTTGTCGAGATTGAAGAAGGGAGAGTCCTTCAGCGGCTCCTTGTGGAAGACGTCGAGGGCGGCCCCGGCGACCTGGCCGGACTTGAGCGCCTCGGCCAGCGCCTCTTCGACGATCAGCTCGCCGCGGGCGCAGTTGATGATGCGGACGCCCTTCTTCATGATGGCCAGCGAGGTGGCGTTGATCATGCCCTCGGTCTGTGCGGTCAGGCCGACGTGCAGGGTGAGGTAGTCGGAGCGGCGGAAGATCTCGTCGATGGGGACGAGGGTGACGTCGTTCTCACGCGCGATGACGGGCGCGATGAAGGGATCGTAGCCGATCAGCTCCATGCCGAAGGCGCGGGCGCGGCGGGCGACCTCGAGGCCGATGCGGCCAAGGCCGACGATGCCGAGGGTCTTGCCGCGAAGCTCACGACCCTGCAGGGTCTTCTTCTCCCACTTGGCCTCGTGCATGGTGGCGTTGGCGCGGGGGATGGAGCGGGCCATGGAGATCATCAGGCCGAGGGTCAGCTCGGCGACGGCGATGGCATTGGCTCCGGGGGTATTCATGACGACGATGCCGCGGCGCGTGGCGGCGTCGGTGTCGATGTTGTCCACGCCCACGCCGGCGCGTCCGATGACGCGGAGCTTCGGTGCGGACTCCAGCAGCTTCGCGTCGGCCTGAACGGCGGAGCGAACGACCAGGGCATCAGCGTCGGCAAGCTCGGCTTCGAGGCCGTTCTTGATCTGATCGGCGGTGACGACCTGCCAGTCGGGTTCCTGCTGGAAGATGGCAAGGGTTGCGGGCGAGACTTTTTCGGCGAGAACGATCTTCAAGGATGACCTCGGTTAATGCAGTTTGGATTTAATTCTAGTGGACAGCGCGTGCGGACGGTTTGCAGAGAGAAGAAACCGGGCGATGAACGGACGATTAATCCGTGTTTTTGCGCTAGAGAGAAGGCCTTAGACCTTGCGGCGTCGGCCTTCGAGGACAAAGAGGACGGCAGATGCGAGCGCGATGATGGCGATGACGGGCCAGGCGCGCTTCAGGTGGCTGGTGTCCTTCCCGGCGACGGCGTAGTCGTGACCGGAGAGGCGGAGGTAGCTGCCTCCTGTGGCGACGGTGCCGGGCTCGGTGCTGCCCTCGCCGCCGTAGTAGTAGTGGAAGTTTTCGGCGGGGGCGGGCTTTTCGCGCAGGATGCGCTGCTCGCCGGTGGTGCGGCAAAGCTCGTCGTCGACGACGATGTTCTGCTGGTTCACGCAGCGCTGCATCTCAGGCTTGCGACAGCCGGTGCCCGCGAGGGTTAGAAGACAGGCTGCGAAGAGGGCTGCGATCTGGAGGAAGCGGCTCGGCATCGTGTGGGAGCAGTTTACTTGGGCGAAGGCGTGCGAGGGAACAGCCTCTTTCGCCGCGCAGTCATCATCTATGATGAGAAGTTAGTTTTTACGGAGAGACGTTATGGCGATTGCCAAAAAGATTGACGCCGACATTATTACGGCGATGAAGGCGAAGGACGAGCACAGGCTGACGACGCTGCGGATGGTGAAGTCCGCGCTGAAGAACAAGGCGATCGACAAGCGCGAGGAGCTGACGGACGCCGAGGAGTCGCAGATACTTACGACGCTCATCAAGCAGCGCAGGGAGTCGGTGGAGAGCTTTCTGAAGGGCAACCGTCCGGAGCTGGCGGAGAAGGAGCGCGTCGAGATCGGAATGATCGAGGCGTATCTGCCGCAGGAGGCCAGCGAGGAGGAGATTCGCGCGGTGGTCGAGAAGGCGATTGCGTATCTCGCCGAGGGAGGAACGAAGCCGGGGCCGAAGGATATGGGCGCGGCCATGAAGGTGGTGCAGCAGAGGATTCTGGCCGATGGGCTGCGTGCCGGCGGAAAGAAGGTCAGCGAGCTGGTGAAGGCCGAGCTGGCGAAGTAGTCCGCGAAAGCTGTCAAGGGGCCGCAGAGGCCGAAGGGCCGCAAAACCCTTGTGGGGCGCGGAGAAGAGGCGATTGTGAAAAGTGCGTATTTGCCCCCTCCGGATTGATATTCTGAAGTAGTATTGGTTCAAATTTCATTTGAAGCAGAAAGAGGGAAAGGGCCCCGTAAGGCGCTTTCCCTCTTTTTGCTTTTTCAGGGAGAGAACGGGATGGCGAACTTCAAATACAGCACGAATGGCCTGAACCTGACGAAGCAGGCCGAGGGAGTGAGGCTGACGGCCTACCAGGACTCGGTGGGGGTGTGGACGATTGGATATGGTCACACCGGCTCCGACGTCAAAAAAGGCCTGACGATCACGGAGGATCAGGCCACGACTCTGCTTGAGGCGGACGTGGCATGGGCGGTGACCTGCGTGAACAAGTCGGTCAGTGCGGCGATTAACCAGAACCAGTTCGACGCGCTGGTGGACTTTGTGTTCAACCTGGGGTGCGCGAACTTCGGGCAGTCCACGCTGCTGCGGCTTCTCAATGAGGATCAGTTCGAGGGGGCGTCGGAAGAGTTTCCGAAGTGGAATAAGGCGAAAAAGAAGGTGCTGCCCGGGCTCACGAAACGGCGCGCCGCCGAACAGGCGCTATTCAATACTCCGGTGAAGGATGGGGCCACAGCCAACCTGATCCAGGCCCATGCCGCGGGGATGAGGCCCACAGCGGCTTCCGGGAGGCCTCCGAAGAAGGCCGCGAAGAAGGGACGGAAGGCGGGCGCGTCTCCAAAGAAGAAGTCGGCGTTCTGAGGATGAGGGCAAAAGAATGACAGGTAAAGAATCGGGTGCCCATATCTGGCAGCCTTATCGCCAGATGTGGGGACCCAAAGTTCTTTTCTCTCCCCGTGTTTTGCAGCGCGACTTGCCGCTCGCAGCGTCTCCATGTATCTTGGAAAGCAAGATGATCTACTCGTCCAGCCGAATTATCAGCTTTATTGACCGCTACTGGTATCCGGTAGCGGCATCGGCGGAGTAGGGTCTTCTGACGGATTAAGCTCAAGCAGCAAAAGGCTGAGTTCAGACAAAGATCGACACCACACGAGCCGCGACCGACAGGGTTGCGGCTTTTGTTTTGCGCTGAAGGGAGCAGGAAGATGGGCGGAGCAACAGGTGGAGTGCCAGTTGGAGTAACAGCCGCGATGGTGAGTCCAGCCGGGCAGTTGAGGTCGGCCGTGGGACGGTTTGGAGTCTACGGCGGGCGGTACGTGCCCGAGACCCTGATGGCCGCGCTTGAAGAGCTGGAGGCGGCTTATGCGGAGGCGCAGAAGGACCCGGCCTTCCAGGCGGAGCTGGACGATCTGCTGCACAACTACTGCGGTCGGCCTACGCCGCTCTACTATGCGAAGCGGCTGAGCGAGAACCTCGGTGGCGCGAAGATTTACTTCAAGCGCGAAGACCTTCTCCACACCGGAGCGCACAAGATCAACAACGCTCTCGGGCAGGGGCTGCTGGCGCAGCGCATGGGCAAGAAGCGCATCATCGCCGAGACAGGTGCGGGCCAACACGGCGTTGCCACGGCGACGGTCTGCGCTCTGCTGGGCATGGAGTGCGTGATCTACATGGGCGAAGAGGACATGCGCCGGCAGGAGCCGAACGTCTACCGGATGCGCCTGCTGGGCGCGGAGGTGCGCGGCGTCTCGGCGGGGTCGGCGACCCTGAAGGACGCAATCTCCGAGGCGATGCGCGACTGGGTCACGAATGTTCGCTCGACCTTTTATATTCTCGGCTCGGCGCTGGGGGCGCATCCTTACCCGATGATGGTGCGCGACTTTCACCGCGTCATCAGCAGAGAAGCGAAGAAGCAGATTCTCGAGCAGGAGGGCAAGCTGCCTACGGCGATTGTCGCCTGTGTGGGCGGCGGATCGAATGCGATTGGAGCCTTCTACGAGTTCATCGATGACGCCAATGTGCAACTGATCGGTGTCGAGGCCGGTGGCCGCGGAACCGCGGTGGGAGAGCACGCTGCGCGCTTCATGAAGAACGGCGGCGGAAGCCCCGGAGTGCTGCAGGGAACGTACAGCTACGTGTTGCAGGATGAGGCGGGGCAGATCGCCCTGACGCACTCGGTGAGCGCGGGGCTGGACTATGCGAGCGTCGGGCCGGAGCACGCAATGCTGCACGACTCGGGCCGCGCGACCTACACGCTGGCTACCGATGATGAGGCTCTGAAGGCGGTCGTCACGCTGGCGCGGACGGAGGGAATCCTTCCCGCGCTCGAGAGCGCGCACGCGGTAGCCGAGGCGATCAAGCTGGCTCCGAAGATGGCGAAGACGGATGTGCTGATGGTGAATCTCTCGGGTCGCGGCGATAAGGACATGGGGATTCTGGTGAAGGAGCTTGACCTGAAGCGTGTGGAGGCGAAGGGATAGGATGCCGATCGAGTTCAAGAAGAAGCCGGGCCTGGTGGCCTATCTGACCGCTGGCGATCCTGACCTTGCCACGACACGCGATATCGCGCTGGCCGCGATTGACAACGGCGCCGACGTGATCGAACTGGGCGTGCCGTTCAGCGATCCGCTGGCCGATGGCCCTGTCATTCAGAGGGCCAGCGAGCGTGCGGTTGCGAAGGGTACGACGCTGACCGATGTACTCGCACTGGCGAAGGAGATTCGCGCGGCGCGTCCGCAGGCCGGGCTGATTTTGTTCAGCTATCTGAACCCCGTGCTGCGGCTTGGGATGAAAGACTTCTGCGCTCGTGCGGCAGAGGCGGGAGCCGACGGCGTTCTGTTGACCGACATGATCGTCGAGGAGGCCGGGGAATATCTCGAAGCGATGAACGCGAATAAGCTGGCCCCGGTCTTCCTGGCCGCGCCGACCAGCCCGGACGTTCGGCTGAAGGCGATTGCGGAGGCCTCGCAGGGGTTTGTTTATGCGATCTCTCGCGTGGGAATCACAGGCACGCAGTCCAGCCTGACCGGGGACGCCTCGCAGGTGGTCACGCGGCTGCGGCAGTTTACCGAGCTGCCCATTGCGGTGGGCTTCGGCATCTCGAACGCGCAGCACGTCCGCGCCGTGGGAGAGTTCGCCGATGCCGCTGTGGTCGGCAGCGCGCTGGTGCAGCTGATCGAGAAGACTCCGCGAGGGCAGGAAGCCGAGGCGGTCGGAAGATTCGTGGCGGAGCTGCGGGGATGAAGCCCGCGCTCCAGCACGAAGATGGGCCGCGAAAAGCGCTGATTTCGCCCATTTATTATGGTTTGAACCCAAATAACCGGCAGCGATGGCCCGATGGCCCGCTGCAGCGTGAGGACATTCGATGGAGATCTCTGACTGGAGGCGAAAGATCGATGAACTGGATGAGCAGATCGTTCGCCTTATCAACCAGCGCGCCGAGGCCGCAAAGGCCATCGGCCAGCTCAAACAGAAGGACACGTTGCCCGTCTACGAGCCGCAGCGCGAAAAGGTCGTCTTCGATCACGTGCGCGGCGCGAACCAGGGGCCTCTTTCGGACACCGAGCTGATCCACATCTACGAGCGCATTATCGACGTGATGCGTTCGCTGCAGAAGAAGTAAGGCTGGACGAAGACCGCGCCAGCCGGGGTTTTCAGTTATTTGTAACTAATTTGGTTTCATATAAGAAAGCGAACGAAGACGATGATCGTAGCGATGCAGGACGCGGCAACCGAAGAACAGATACAGGGAGTCATCGAACGGATGGTGGAGCTTGGCTTCAACGTTCATCGCACCACCGGAGCCGCCCAGACGATACTGGCGGGCGTGGGCAAGCCGGACCACTTCGATGTGGCCGAGTTCAAGGTGCTCGAAGGCGTTCACGATGCCTACCGTATCTCGTCGCCCTACAAGCTGGCGGGCCGCAGCTTCCGTCCTGAGGGTACGAAGATCACCTTCCCCAACGGCGTGGTCGTCGGCGGCGAAGAGGTGATCGTGATGGCGGGTCCCTGCTCGGTCGAGTCGCGTGGGCAGATTCTCGAGAGCGCGCAGGCTGTGGCGAAGGCGGGCGGAAAGTTCCTTCGCGGCGGAGCCTTCAAGCCGCGCAGCTCGCCGTACAGCTTCCAGGGCATGGGCATCGAGGGCCTGAAGCTGATGCGCGAGGTCGCCGACGAGACCGGCCTGCTGGTCATCACCGAGGTCATGGAGATCTCGCAGATCGAGCCGATGCTGCCTTACGTCGACTGCTTCCAGATCGGAGCGCGCAACATGCAGAACTTCAACCTGCTGCGCGAGCTGGGACACATCCGCAAGCCTTGCCTTATGAAGCGCGGAATTGCCGCTACTATCGAAGAGGTTCTGCTGAGCGCCGAGTACATTCTTTCGGGCGGCAACTACGACCTGATGCTCTGCGAGCGCGGCATCCGCACCTACGAGACGGCGACGCGCAACACGATGGACATCTCCGCGATCCCGGTGCTGAAGAAGCTGACGCACCTTCCGGTGCTGGCCGATCCTTCGCACGGTGTCGGTATCCGTGAGTTTGTTCCGGCGATGGCGCTGGCTTCGGTAGCGGCGGGTGCGGACGGTCTTCTGATGGAGATGCACCCGAATCCGGAAAAGGCGATGAGCGACGGAGCGCAGAGCATGTATCCGGAGCAGCTTGAGCATCTGGTGGCGCAGTTGAAGCAGCTTGCTCCCGTGGTCGGGCGTTCGGTGAAGTAAGGAAAGGCTGGCAGCGTGATAGAGCGCGTACTCATTGTCGGGACGGGGTTGATCGGGGCATCGGTCGGCCTGTCCCTGCGCGCCTCCGGGTTTTCGGGCCGCATCGATGGCTGGGACCAGAGCACGCTGGAGGTGAACGCTGCGGTGCAGATGGGTGCGCTGGACGGTGCTGCGGGCAACCAGTGGGGCGCGATGGAGCTGGCACGGCAGGCGGATGTAATTGTGCTGGCGGTCCCGGTGCTCGCCATCAAGGACTGGATGCAGGGGCTGGCGGAGGTCACGGGGCCGGACCAGCTGATCACTGACGTTGGCAGCACGAAGCTCGAAATTGTGGAGCTTGCCCGGACGCTTTTCGGAGGCCAGGAGAAGGCGGTTTTTCTCCCCGGTCATCCGATGGCGGGCAAGGAGTCTGGCGGCGCGATGCTGGCTGAGGCGACGCTCTTCAACAACGCGATGTGGCTGTTCACGCCGGCGTCTGCAGAGTCTTCGGAGCTTGAGAAGGAGTGGCGAAGCTGGGTCGGCTTCTTCGGCGCGCGCACGATGGACATGGACCCTGCGCGGCACGACGAGATGTGCGCGTGGGTAAGCCATCTTCCGCAGATGCTTTCAACCGCGCTGGCGGCTCTGCTGGAAGATCGCTTCGGCGATGCGCCTGAGATTGCGGCCATCGGTGGCCGTGCGTTGCGCGAGACGACGCGGCTGGGCGCGAGCCCTTACAGCATGTGGCGCGATGTTGCGCTGACCAACACCACTCCGATTGCCGATACATTGCTTGCGCTCGAACAGAGACTGGCCCATGTGCGAGAGAACCTGCGCACGCCGGAGCTGCGCGAGGAGTTTTCGCTGGCCAATAAGTTTCGGGCGCGGCGGCAGTGAAGCGGTAGAGAGATCAAGTCCCTCCGCTGCGCTTTTCGCTCCGGTTGGGACGAGAGAGAAGTTAAGAGGAGAGACACTTTGAGTTCGACGGAACAGGCAGCCAGCATCATCAGTCTTGCCGATGTGGTGGCAGCGCGCGAGCGGCTGAACGGCGCGATCTACTACACCCCCTGCGCGCATTCGCAGGTGCTTTCGGGCCTGACGGGCCAGCAGGTTTATCTGAAGCTCGAAAACCTGCAGATGACCGGGGCCTTCAAGGAGCGCGGCGCGTTGAACCGTCTCGCGCTGCTGACGCCCGAGGAGGAGTCCCGCGGCGTGGTCGCGGCGAGCGCGGGAAACCATGCGCAGGGCGTGGCGTATCACGCGACCAAGCGCGGCATTCGTTCGATCATCGTGATGCCGATTCAGACGCCGCTGGTGAAGGTGACGGCGACGCGCAACTTCGGCGCGGAGGTTGTGCTGCACGGAGCCAACTACGACGATGCCTACGAAGAAGCCCGCCGCATCTGCACCGCGCAGAACATGACCTTCATCCATCCCTTCGACGATCCGGCGGTGATGGCGGGGCAGGGAACGATTGCGCTGGAGCTGCTGGAGCAGGTGCCTGATCTTGAGGCCGTGGTGGTTCCGATTGGCGGCGGCGGTCTGATCGGCGGCATCGCGTGCGCGATCAAGGAGTCGAACCCGAAGATCAAGGTCATTGGCGCGCAGACCTCGCGGCTGCCTTCGATGGCGGTTGCGGTGGAGCAGCATCATCCGGTGACGATTCCTCCGGCGACGACGATTGCCGATGGTATCGCTGTGCGGCGAGCGGGCGACGTGACCCTGCCGGTGATCGAGCGGTACGTCGATGAGATTGTCACGGTCGATGAGGATGAGATCGCATCGGCGATTCTGACTCTGCTGGAGCGCGAGAAGACGCTGGCCGAGGGCGCGGGAGCGGCGGGACTGGCGGCTCTGTTGCAGAGGAAGACCTCGCTGAACGGCGAGAAGACGGTGGTGATCGTGGGCGGCGGCAACATCGACGTCACGCTGCTGTCGCGTATCATCGAGCGCGGTCTGGTGCAGGACGGCCGTATGATCCGACTGCGGATTCATCTGCTGGACAAGCCGGGTGCTCTGGCCGAGCTGACGAAGCTGATCGCGCATCATCGCGTGAATATCGTGGACACGCTTTACAATCGCGCTTACTACGGCGTGAACCTTGGCGACACGACCATCGACATCACACTTGAGACGCGCGGGCGCGAACAGGTGGAGCAACTGCTGGGCGCGCTCGATGAGGGCGGATACACCTACTCGCGGGTGCTCTAGAGAGCTGCTTTCTGTCGTGGAGTAAATGATCGGGTGCCCCATCCTTCGGCGCAGTTTTATCGCGACGAAGGATGGGATGAAGCCCGTTTGTACCGGCACGAAGCTCTTTTCTTCCTGATACGAAGATTATGCATCCCACCCTTCCCGACGATAAAACCGTCAGGAAGGATGGGGCACCCGATCATTTGTGGAGGCTCGGAAGAAGGCCGTCCTGCTAGCTGCGGGAGAACTGCGTCTGCAGCTTTTCTACGTGACGCTCGACGGCGAGCTCGATAAGGCGATCGATGAGCTTCTTGTAGGGAAGGCCGGTGGCTCCCCACAGCTTGGGGTACATGCTGATGGAGGTGAAGCCGGGAAGGGTGTTGATCTCGTTGAGGAAGATGCGCGCCTTCTTGCCCTTCTTCGCCGGTTCCATCAGGAAGTCCACGCGGGAGAGGCCGGCGCAGTCGCAGGCCTTGAAGGCCGCGACGGCCATCTGGCGGATCTGCTTCGATTCGGCGACGGTGAGCTTGGCCGGGATGATCGGTACGCTCGAATCGGAGACGTACTTGGCCTCGTAGTCGTAGAACTCGGCTCCGGGGACGATCTCGCCGACGACGGAGGCCTCGGGCGTGTCGTTGCCGAGCACGGCGACCTCAAGCTCGCGGGGCTTGGCTCCGGGACCGCCGACGCCCTGCTCGATGATGAGCTTGCGGTCGAAGCTGGCGGCCTCGTTCATGGCGCGGGCAAGCTCCGAGCGGTCGTGGACCTTGCTGATCCCGACCGACGAGCCGAGGTTTGCGGGCTTCACGAAGACCGGGTACTTCAACGCGGCTTCAATCTTTTTGGTGCAGGCGCGCGGGTTGGCGCGCCACTCGCTGCGCAGGAGCGAGATCCACGGCGTCTGCGGCAGACCGGCGGCAGCGAAGAGCTGCTTCATCGCCACCTTGTCCATTCCTGCGGAGGAACCGAGGACGCCGGAGCCGACGTACGCGAGGTCGGCCAGCTCGAAGAGGCCCTGGATGGTTCCGTCCTCTCCGAAGGTTCCGTGCAGCACGGGGAAGATGACATCGAGGTCGAGGCCTTCGTTCGGGACGGGAGAGAGCGCGATGGGCTCGCTCTTTTTGGCTGCGGAGAGCGGCTGGCCGGTGAGCAGCGCCTGCGCGTTGTCGCCCGTGACCCAGCGGCCTTCCTTGGTGATGCCGATGGGGACGACCTCGTATTTGCGTTTATCGATGGCCTTGAGGATCGATGCGGCGGAGAGGAGCGAGACCTCGTGCTCGCCGGAGCGTCCGCCGAAGAGGATTCCGATGCGCTGCTTTTTCTTCATTTCTCTTTCAGTCTCCGACATGCAGAGGAGGATTGGTGGGGAAGTTTCGCGAGGTACATGCGAATGTACCCCTTCGGGTGTCGTTTCGCCGCCCCATTTTTGGGGCAGGTTAGAGCGATCTAAAACAATCCGGTTCACGTTGGCTGGCGGATTGCCGAAGAAGCGAGTGGAGGAGTACGTGCCAACTATCGGACTTTCCATGATCGTGAAGAACGGTGGCGAGGACCTTCGGGCCTGCCTGAATAGTGTTCGCGGAATCGTCGACCAGATCGTGATTGCGGATACGGGATCGACGGATCAGACAGCCGAGATCGCGAAAGAGTTCGGGGCGACGGTCGTGCCCTGCGTGTGGAACGACCACTACGCCGATGCCAGGAATGTCGCGCTGGCTCCCATGACGACGGACTGGGTGCTGGTGCTCGACGCCGACGAGGAGCTTTCGCCCGAGGCCGCGGCGGCGCTGCCGGAGCTGGTAGCGAACGCGCCCGCGGAGATGGGAGGGTATCAGCTCACGATCCGCAACTACGCGAAGATGGTCTTTGCCGGGGTGATGGGGTCGCTGGGACACGCGAATACGGACACGTACGAGCGGGCGAAGGAGGCTCGAACCTACTCCGAACACATGCTCTGCCGCCTGTTTCGCCGCCACCCGCAGGTCTATTACCGCAACCGCCTGCACGAGGTGGTGGAGCTGCAGATTCTGGCCTCAGGGATGACCTGCGTGCCTCTGCCGTTGCTGATCCTGCACTACGGAACGATGGTGGACCAGTCAAGCTACGACACCAAGCAGCATCGCTACTACCGGATTCTGAAGAAGGCGATCGAGGAGTCGCCTGAACTTTCGCACCTTTGGGTGCAGCTGGCGGTGACCGAGCGGAGCACCTACAGCAACGTGGACGCGGCCATCGAGTGTGCTCGAAAGGCGGTTGCAGTCAACCGCTTCGAGTACGACGGGTGGTGGCTGCTGGCCGGTTATCTCGGGGAAAAGAAAAGGCACGAGGAGGCTATCGACGCTCTCACGCGCCTGCCCGAGAGCGGTGACTGGGGCATCATGAAGGAGCGTGCGATGGGGGACAACCTGCACGACCTGGGGCGCTTCAAGGAGGCGCGAACCAGCTACATGCTGTGTCTGGAACGGGCCAGGAGAGCTTCGAAGCCTCTGCCGGCGGAGTTCCTGGCAATCATCGAGAGCAGGATCGGGTATACGGAGGTGCGGATCGGGATGAAGACGGTTGGGTTCCGCAAGCTCATCCACGCAAGGGACGAGACCCCGATGGTGCTGTCGAACCATGAACGCCTGATGAAAGCCTACGTTGCGGTCGCGGACGACCGTCACGCCGCCGAGGCTGCGGAGACGGCGCTGCAATACTGGGAGAGCGAGCAGCTTTACCGCCGGGCGGCGGCACTGCTGCTTCGGGTGAAGGAGACGGAGCGGGCGCAGAGGTTGATTGAGGACGGGATGAGGAAGTTTCCTGCTTCGGAGTCGCTCAGGGTAATGGCGCACGCCGCGCTGTGAGTTGTTGGGGAGGGCTGTGTGTGACCTTTCGCGACCGGCAGAGCCAGTCCTTCCAGGTGGTTAGGGAAGCTGCTGCGATCGAGGCTAAGCTGTGACGGCCAGCTCAGGCTCGGTCGCAGCCTGCTTCCACTCGCCGAGGGAGCGGCTGAGCAGCGCCGCAGCGCAGCCTTCACCGCAGAGGACGACGATGTCATCGCTCTTGGCAAGCTTCCAATCCCAGGGCATAAAGGTGATTCCGGAGGGAGTCACCGAGGCGAGGACCCAGTGGTTCGTGGACTTTTTCTGGACCCCGCACAGGCACGTATATACGGGTATGACTGCCATTGGACTGCCTCCTTTCTTCGACCGGGTGGGAGAGACACAGATGCGCCCGATGGGTCGAGGAGAGACCGGGTATCGCCAGTTTTACTGTCGATTGTCCGATACCCTATGGGACGCCAGAATACGTCCGCGAGTTCTCCGGCCGTTAAAAACTTTTTGTTAATTTGGCGCTGCAAACTGGGTTGCACTGTTAATGGTGCAGAGGGAGTCTCGGCTACTGGCTATTCCTTGCTATTTATGATCTGGCGGAAGCTGGATGGTATGGCGGAAGAGTTGCGGAGGAAGCGTTTCGCCCTGGCCGTCGGTGGTGAAGATGACGAGACCGTGAAAGGACTCCAGCTTCTGAAGCAGGTAGGAGACCTCGGTGTTGGCGTAGCGGTCGTGGCTGTCGCGGACCTCGGTGCGCTTGCCGAAGAGGGCGTCGGCCTCGTCGAAGAACAGGATGGAGCCGGAGGCGTCGGCGTCGCGGAAGATGCGGTCGAGGTTCTTCGCGGTTTCGCCCACGTACTTCGAGGTGACGGCGCCGAGATCGACGCGGAGGAGGCTGCGGCCGGTGGTGCGGGCGAGGGACTCGGCGGCAGCGGTGGCGCTCGCCGGGCTGCCGGTGAGCAGGAGCGTGCTGGACGAAGGACGCGATTTGAGGTCGGCGGCGACGTCTGCGAGAGCGTGAAGGGTGTTCTGCGGAAGAGGCAGGGTGGAGAGTGGGCGTTGGATCGTATCGGTGAAGGTCATCGTGGCCTCCCTTTGTGCGCTCAAGCGCGGGGGAGAACAACCATACCGCATCCGTTGAAATATGGGAATAATTTGTCTGCCCTTAAATAAGGAAGCCCCGGAGGTCCGGGGCTTTCCTATTGAGTTACAGCGGGTTCGCCGCAGTTAGTTCTTCGCCGCCAGCTGACGGAGGACATACTGCAGAATGCCCCCGTTCTGGTAGTAGAGGATCTCCTGCGGGGTGTCGATGCGGACCGTCGCCGAGAACTCGGTGGTCTTGCCGAGGTCGGATTCGGCGAAGACGCTGATGATCTTGCCATCAGCGAACTTGCCGTCCAGCATGGCCTTCAGCTCGCCGGGCTGGCCGACGCGGAAGACCTCCTCTCCGGTCAGGCCGAGCGACTCGACGTTCTGGCCGGGGAGGAACTGCAGGGGCAGGATTCCCATGCCGACCAGGTTCGAGCGGTGGATGCGCTCGTAGCTTTCGGCGATGACGAAGCGGATGCCCAAGAGGCGCGGACCCTTGGCAGCCCAGTCACGCGAGGAGCCGGAGCCGTACTCCTTGCCTGCGAGGATGGCCAGCGGGGTCGAACGCTCGGCGTAGGCGACCGAGGCGTCATAGATCGACATCGGAACATCGTCCGGCAGCAGGCGGGTGACGCCGCCCTCGGTTCCGGGGGCGAGCTTGTTGCGCAGGCGGATGTTGGCGAAGGTTCCGCGCACCATGACCTCGTGGTTGCCGCGGCGCGAGCCGTAGCTGTTGAAGTCGGAGGGCTTCACGCCGTGGTCGGTGAGGTACTTTCCGGCCGGGCCGTTCAGCTTGATGGAACCGGCGGGAGAGATGTGGTCGGTGGTGACTGAATCTCCCAGCACGGCGAGCACACGGGCGTCGCGGATGTCCTCGACGGGCGAGGGCTCGGCGGCCATGCCGTCGAAGTACGGAGCCTTGCGGATGTAGGTGGAGTCAGGCTCCCATCCGTAGGTCTTGCCCTCGGGGAACTTCAGGCCGCGCCAGTTCTGGTCGCCTTCGCTGACCCGGCTGTACTCGTCCTCGAACATGCCGGAGTCGATGGAGCTGGCGACGGCGTCCGAAACCTCTTTCTGGGTGGGCCAGATGTCGCGCAGATAGACGGGGTTGCCGTCCTTGCCCTTGCCCAGCGAGTCGGTCTCGAAGTTGTGGCCGATGTGTCCGGCGAGGGCGAAGGCCACGACCAGCGGCGGGCTCATCAGGTAGTTGGCGCGGACGTCGGGGGAGATGCGTCCCTCGAAGTTGCGGTTACCCGAAAGCACCGAGACGGCGACCAGTCCGTGCTCGTCGATCGCCTTCGAGACGTCGGCGGGCAGAGGGCCGGAGTTGCCGATGCAGGTAGTGCAGCCGTAGCCGACGGTCTGGAAGCCGAGCTGGTCGAGGTAGGTCTGGAGACCGGCCTTCTCGTAGTAGTCGGTGACGACGCGCGAGCCGGGGGCGAGGGAGGTCTTGACCCACGGGGGAGTGCTCAAACCCTTTTCTACCGCTTTTTTAGCTAACAGACCGGCGGCCAGCATGACGTACGGGTTCGAGGTGTTGGTGCAGGAGGTGATCGCCGCGATCACGATGGAGCCGTGGTCGAGGTAGGGATCGGGGTTGATGCCGTAGCGGGCCTGGACGGTGACGCTGGGGGCCTCGAGGACGGCGACCGCGGTGTTGGGCGCGCCTTCGCTGCTCTCAGGGTTGCCGCCGAGCGAGGCGTGTCCTCCCTCGCCCTCCCAGCGGAGAACCTGACGGGCCTCGTTGCGGTTGGCGTTGGGTCCGAGCAGCGCGGGAAGCTGCTTCTCGAAGCTGGGGCCTGTCTGCGAGAGCAGGACGCGATCCTGCGGGCGCTTGGGTCCGGCGACCGAGGGCTCGACGGTCGAAAGGTCGAGCGACAGGGTCGCGGAGTACTCGGCCTCGGCGGCATCGGCGGTGTGGAACATGCCCTGCGCGCGGTAGTAGGCCTCGACGAGGGCGATCTGCTCCTCGCTGCGGCCGGTCAGGCGAAGGTAGCGGAGGGTCTCGGCGTCGACGGGGAAGATGCCGCAGGTGGCGCCGTACTCGGGGGCCATGTTGGCGATGGTGGCGCGGTCGGCGAGCGGAAGCTCGGAGACGCCGGGGCCGTAGAACTCGACGAACTTGCCGACGACGCCGAGCTTGCGGAGAGCCTCGGTGACGGTGAGGACGAGGTCGGTGGCGGTGGTGCCTTCCTTCAGCCTGCCGGTCAGCTTGAAGCCGACGACCTGCGGGACCAGCATGGAGACCGGCTGGCCGAGCATGGCGGCCTCGGCCTCGATGCCTCCGACGCCCCAGCCGAGGACGCCCAGACCATTAATCATCGTGGTGTGGGAGTCGGTGCCGACGAGGGTGTCGGGATAGGCGACGTTGTCTTCGGTGGTGAAGACGACGCGGGCCAGGTGCTCCAGGTTGACCTGGTGGCAGATGCCCATGCCGGGGGGCACGGCGGAGAAGTTGCGGAAGGCGGTCTGGCCCCACTTGAGGAAGGCGTAGCGCTCGCGGTTGCGCTGGAACTCCAGCGCGGCGTTGATGTCGTAGGAGCCGGAGGTTCCGAACTGATCGACCTGCACGGAGTGGTCGATGACCAGCTCGGCGGGCTGCAAGGGGTTGATGCGCTCGGGGTCGCCGCCTAGCGCGCTCATGGCATCGCGCATGGCGGCCAGATCGACGACGGCGGGGACGCCGGTGAAGTCCTGCATCAGGACGCGGGCGGGCATGTAGGCGATCTCGCGCGAAGGCTCGGCCTTGGGGTCCCAGGTGCTGAGGAACTTGATGTCGTCGGCGGTGACGGTGCGGCCGTCCTCGTGGCGCAGCAGGTTTTCAAGCAGGATGCGGAGCGAGAAGGGCAGGCGGGTGAGATCGACGCCGCTGGACTTCAGCGCATCGAGGCGAAAGATGGTGTAGTTCTTCGAGCCGGACGGAAGGCTGGCTTTACTTTTGAAGGAATCGGGGTGATTCGACGAGATGGACATCTTCTTTTATCTCCGAGGGAACGCGCCGTGCGCGCTGGTTAAGAGGCCTGGAGCTGCCCGGGCAGCCCTGGTCCGACGGAAAAGCGTACCGAGATTACGGCAAAGCGTGTCTGACAATTACGCAAAGCGTATCAGGGATTCGTAACAGGGATTGTAGAGGAATGAGATAAAGGATGGGTTCAGCGTCCGCGGTCAGGCCGACCGTGGCGATAGCGCTTGAGAAGTGGACCGTGTCCTGCCATCAGGTTCATTTTACGGCCACGGTTCGGGCAGTCTCAAGTGCTTCCGCGGGGGAGAAGCCGGTTTTGAACCGGGAGCGATGCAGTTTAAGGAAAAAAGATGTATAGACGAAGAGGCTTTAAGTTGAGGGTAAAAACGCATCTCATGGAGGTAAGTGGGGTTTGTAAAGATGTGTAAGGGTAGTTGAGGAGTTAGAGGAAGCAGGATGAACACACAAGTCAAAAACGAGGGATGGGCCCGGGCTGTGCGATTTCTTTCGATCTTTGTTTTGAACGCCGGAATTTTTGGCGGCGTGGCGCTGATAGGATGCCACAGATCTCCGGCGCAGGTGCAGGCGGCCCCGGTAGTTTCGGACGAGGGTCCGGACCCGGCAGACGCGAATATGGCTCCGGCGAGCGGCGATCCGTATGCGCAGGCGGCGCAGCAGCCGTATCCTCCGCAGCAGCAACAGGGAGCGCAGCAGGCTCCTCCCCCATCCTCGGGGGCACAGAACGAGAGCGTCCAAAGGGCGCAGGAGTATCAGCAGACCGGTGCGCAGGCGGGGGCTCCTCCGGCGGACCAGCAGCAGGCTCCGCAGGGACAGCAGCAGCCCTACTCTCAGGATCAGCAGGGACAATATCCGCAGCAGGCCCAGCAGCAGGGCGCCTATGACGACTCGCAGGCCTATGACGACGACGAGGATGCCTACGACGAGCTTGAGGCCGAGCAGGCTCCTCCAGAGCTTCCCGAATATGACCAGCCGCCCGCTCCCGAGCCGAATTACCTGTGGACTCCCGGCTACTGGGGATATGCTCCGGCGGGGTACTACTGGGTTCCCGGCGTGTGGGTCGCGGCTCCGTGGCAGGGCGCTCTGTGGACGCCTGGCTTCTGGGGTTTCTATGGCGGCCACTACCGCTACCATCGCGGATACTGGGGCCGGTATGTCGGCTTCTATGGCGGCATCAACTATGGCTTCGGATACACGGGCTACGGCTACCACGGTGGCTACTGGCACGGAAACAGCTTCTTCTATAACCGCGCCGTGACTCGCGTAAATGTAACGCACATCACGAACGTCTACAGCCGCACGGTGGTGGTGAACCGCACGGTGGTCAACAACAGCCGCGTCTCGTACAACGGCGGACGTGGCGGCTTGCAGATTCGTCCGCGTCCTTCGGAGATCGCCGCGCGAAGTCAGGCCCGTCTGCCGGCGATGCAGTCGCAGATGCAGGTGCGGCAGCAGGCGCAGCAGAACCGCCAGCAGTTCTTCAACGCGAACCGCGGACGTCCGGCGATGGTTTCGGACACCCGCCCGGTGTCGGCGGATCGTGGAGTGCAGCGCCCGGTGGCTCGCACGAACAATGGGGGGAACCAGCCGTTCAATCGGCAGCCGGGACAGCAGAATCAGCAGCGTCCGAACCAGCAGCCCGGCCAGCAGGGAGGATGGCAGCAAAACCGTCCGCAGCAGAATCAGCAGCCGAATCGCCCGGAGGTCAACCGTCCGCAGCAGGGCAATCCGGCTCAGCCAAACCAGCAGAGGCCGCAGGTTCAGCAACCCAACCAGCAGCAGCGTCCGAACCAGTCTCAGCCCAATCAGCAGAGGCCGGACCCGTCGCAGTCGCGGATGCGCTATGGACAGGGGCAGTGGCAGAACCAGCGTCCTGAGCAGAACCAGCCTCAGGTGCGGCCTGCCCAGCCAGCGCAGCCGAACCAGCAGCAGCGTCCGCAGGTTCAGCAGCCGGTGCGTCCGCAACCGCAGCAGCGTCCCCAGGGCTTCGAGGGACGCCCTGAGCAGCAGGTAAGACCTCAGCCTCAGGCTGTGCCACGGCCCGTGCCGCAGCAGCGCCCGCAGCAGATGCGGCAGGAGGCTCCTCGCCCGATGCCCCAGCGCTCGATGCCGCAGCAAAGGTCCATGCCGCAGGCTCGTCCAGCCCAGGCGCCGCACGGCAACCCCGGTGGAGGTCATGGGCGGTAATCAGCTCGCTGGATGATGGAAAGAAGGACCGCACAAAGCGGTCCTTCTTTTTTGTGCGGGATTGCGTCCGGTTTGACCTGTATATGGTCAGGGGCGGATCAAATTGATCAGCAAGCAAATAAAATACTGCCTGTAGATCAAATAAGAGAGCAGGCGAAGCAAATGAAGGTTCTGGTGATCGGTGGCGGCGGGCGCGAGCACGCCCTGGTGTGGGCGTTGCGTAAGTCTCCCTCGGTGACGGAGATCGTCGCCGCTCCCGGCAATGGAGGCATGGCGGGGCTTGCGCACTGCATTCCGGTCGATGGAAACAGTATGCCCGCGATGGCCAACCTTGTCGCCATCGAAAAGCCCGACCTGACCGTGATCGGCCCGGAGGTTCCTCTGGCGCTCGGCCTGGTCGATGAGCTTCAGTCCCTGGGGTATCGCGTCTTCGGGCCGACGAAGGCCGCCGCGCAGCTTGAGTCCAGCAAGGCGTTCGCCAAGGAGTTCATGCAGCGGCACAGCATTCCCACCGCCGAGTACGCTCTCTGCACCTCGTTCGAAGACGTGAAGCGGGAGCTTCCGCGCTTCTCGGTGCCGGTCGTGGTGAAGGCCTCGGGGCTGGCCGCGGGCAAGGGCGTCGTGATCTGCAACACGCACCTTGAGGCAGAGGAGACGGCGGGGCAGATGTTCTCGGGAGCGCTGCTGGGAGCGGTGGAGACCGAGGTCGTGCTGGAGGAGTTCCTGACCGGCGAGGAGGTCTCGTTCTTCGCCCTGTGCGACGGAAAGATTGCCGCTCCAATCGCAGCGGCGCAGGATCACAAGCGCGTGGGCGAGGGCGACACCGGCCCGAACACCGGAGGCATGGGAGCTTACTCGACCGATGGGTTGCTGACTCCCGCGATGCAGCAGTGGGTCATGCGCAACATCGCCCAGAAGGTCGTGGACGGAATGGCCTCTGAGGGCACGCCGTTCAAGGGAATTCTGTTTATCGGGCTGATGATGAGTCCGCGCGGGCCGATGGTGCTGGAGTTCAACACGCGCTGGGGCGACCCGGAGACCGAGGCCATCATGCTGCGTCTGGAGACGGACCTTCTCGACCTGTTCAATGCTTCCATCGACGGTACGGCGAACGAGCTGACCATCAAGCTGAAGCCGGGAGCGAGCGCGACGGTGATTGCGGCCAGCGGAGGGTATCCGGGCAAGTATGCATCGGGCAAACCGATCACGGGGCTTGAAGAGAGCGGCGACGGCGTGGTGATCTTCCACGCGGGCACGGCGATCAAGGACGGCCAGACGGTGACGGCGGGAGGCCGCGTGCTGGCGGTGACGGCGGAGTCGAGCGATCTGCGCGAGGCGCTGGAGAGAATCTACGAGCGGATGAAGACGATCTCGTTCGAGGGGATGCAGTACCGCCGGGACATCGGGCATCGCGCTCTGCGCGGGTAAGGGAGAAGCATGAATCAACCGTGTCTTAGCGCGGAAGAGTTGATGGTCTGGAACGAACGCACCAGCCAGGCCTGGCGCAGCTTTCTTACGGAGCACCCGGAGGCGCTTACGCTCGCCTGCGACATCGCTGGCACGAAGGTTGCGGGAGAGCTGTTGCAGCACATCGTCGCAGCCGAGCTGCGTTACGCCGAGCGGTTGGCGGAGCTTCCGGTCTCGGATTACGCCGCGATCCCTTACGGCTCCGCCGAGTCGCTCTATGCGGTGCGCGATCGCGCTGTGGCGATTCTTCGCGGACTGCTTGCTGACAAAATGATCGACTGGAACGAGAAGATCGACTTCATGACTCGCACGCTGGGGCCGATGCGGTCCACGCGCCGTGCCGTGCTGTTTCACTCGCAGCTTCACGGCATCCGGCACTATGCGCAGCTTGCGACGCTGATGCGTCAGCAGGGGTTCGCGTGGAAGTGGCCGTTGGACTATCTCGCCCTGCACGAAGAGCGGCTGGGCTGATCGCTACAGAAAACTCTTCACGAAGGGCTTGCCCTTCTCGTTGAGGCCGATGCGCGCGGTCGGGGTGTTGTGGTCGTGGGTGAAGATCACGAGCCACTCCTCGGGGATGGCGCGCTGGTAGAAACGCTTGCGCTGCGCGATGGTCTCGAGCGGGTCGAGGTCGAAGGCCGGGACCCACGTGGGGTCGAGGTGGGCGCTCGATGGGATCAGGTCGGAGATGTAGCAGGCGCGCTGGCCGCGCGATTCGATGTGGATGCCCATGAGCTGGCGCGTGTGTCCGGGAAATAATTCGACCGAGATGCCGGGGACGATCTGCGGGTTGGAGCGGATGCCGTCGGTGGTGAGCAGCGTCATCTGGCCTGACTCGATCAGGGGATCGTAGTTGGGCGAGAGGTAGCTGACGCGGTCGCGTTCCAGCTGCAGGTGGCCGTGCTCGACCTCGCCGCGGTGCGCGAAGTAGCGGGCGTTGGGGAAGGTCGGGGTGACGGAGCCGTCGGGCTGGAGCGTCGTGTTCCAGCCGCAGTGGTCGAAGTGCAGGTGCGAGTTGATGACAATGCTCACCTCTTCCGGTCGAACTCCGGCGGCGGCGAGCGACTGCGGCAGAAGCTCCTGGTTCTGGTGGATCTCGCGCATCTTCGGGCTCTGCTTGTTGCCGATGCCGGTTTCGATGACGACCGTGTGGGCGCTGGTGCGGACGACGGCTGTGTTCAGTCCCAGAACGACGCGGTTCTGCTCATCGGCGGGGACGCGCTTCTGCCACATGGGTTTGGGCACGACGCCGAAGGTGGCTCCGCCGTCGAGGACATAGGTTCCGTCGGTGCAGACGGTCAGCTCGAAGTCGCCGACCTGCGTGCGGGCGCGGATAAGGTCGGTGGGGGCGGGGCGAGGAGAAGGTGTGGCATCCGTCATCCCGACCATAGTATCGGTCGGGATGACGGATGGTAAGGGTGACGGCCAGTTCTTTGTGGTCTCAGGCCTGTGGAGCGTGCGCTGCAGCCGCCATCAGGTCGGCGGCGAGGGACGATACCCCCGGCTCGATGGAGGATGCAGCGTCGGCTAGTCCTGGAGATTCACGTTTGTTCTGGAAGCACTGGCGGCAGAGAACTGGACGCCCTTGCGTTGGCTTGAAGGGAACGGTGGTCTCGACGCCGCACTCGGAGCACGTCGTGCGAGTCTCGGTCCGTACAAGGGGGGATGGTGTGGCTCCGGTGCCGGTACGTGCTGAGAGGCCAGCTCGTCTGGACTTGCAGGGCTTGCACCGCTTGGGGTCGTTTTTGAATTGTTTGTCGAAGAAAAAGAGTTGTTCGCCGGCGGTAAAGATGAACTCTTTGCCGCAATCGGCGCAGGTCAGTAACCGATCTAGGAATTCCATAGCCGCGTCTCCCGGTATGCGGGACAGGGCGATTATCCAAAGGAATCCATACAGGCTCTCCCGGACAATCATCCTGTCGCGATGGTTGTCATCTGCCTGGGCCGCCACAAGGGCGGAAGTGCTGATACAGCATTGCTGCTGTTGCCATGTCGATAGCGGGAGTCCATCGCTGGCATCTTTCTCGGGAGGCGGCTTCCCGGGCAACTCGGAATTAATCCCGGGAGGCCGCCTTTTGAGTAGGAGCTTTTTGGGTTAGTCCTGCTCCTTGCGGACCTTCTTGCGATTACGCTTACGGGCGAGCGCTTCTTTGACGCGCTTCTTTTCACCCGGCTTCAGATAGAAGGAGTGGCGCTTGACTTCCTTGATGATGTCTTCGGTCTGCACTTTGCGCTTAAAGCGGCGCAGTGCATTCTCAAGCGGCTCGCCTTCTTGAACTCGAACCTCTGCCAAGAAAAAACACCTCCAAACCTTCCCAGAGAGGGATACGTACTAGGATACCTTATTTTTCAGGGATTTTGCTGAATTCCGGCCCTTTCCGCTCCTTCAGGGAGGGCGTGTATGCGGGGTAAGGGGTGGATAACCTCTTGCGGGTGAGGACTTGAGCAGAGCATCCGGAAATGGGAAGAATTTTTCCGGTGCAGCCGGTCATTACCAAATTATTTTGTGCAGGTTACCGATTGGGGATGTGTTTCCGGTCAGTTACGCACACGGCTTGCATGGATTTCCCTTGGAGTAGGATTGAATAGGATTCAATCCTGTAACTCGGAGGCCAGATCATGCGATCGACACAGCAGTTCAGTATTACTCTGCCTAACGAAATGGCCGAACTGGTTCGCGCCAAGGTCGCCTCCGGCGAGTACGCAACGGAGAGCGAAGTGTTGCGGGACGGCTTACGGGTTCTGTTGGCCCGCGACCGTGTGGTCGAAGATTGGCTGCGGTACCAGGTGGCTCCCGCTTACGACGCGTTGAAGGCTGACCCGACGCGTGGCATCCCGGCATCGCGTGTTCGCGCGATGCTTGTGGCAGAGCATGGGAAGGCAGTGGCTAAAAAGCGCTGATGTCTTATACCGTCGTCTTCGCCCCGGAGGCCGAAGTCCAGCTTGCGGAGTTGTTCCGCTATATCGCAGGGGAATCCTCTCCGGATATCGCGCTTCGATACACGGAAGGCATCGTAACGTACTGTGAAAGCCTGCATATATTTCCTGTGAGAGGAATGGCGAGGGACGATCTTCGACCGGGCCTGCGGATTACGAGCTATCGGAAGCGGGTCGTTATTGCATTCCAGGTGGAGGAGAGCCGGGTAAACATTCTCGGAATCTTCTATGGTGGCCGGGATTATGAGGCGGTTTTTGAGGAGACGGAATGATCAGGAGCTATCAGGGGAAGACGCCGGTGGTGCCGGAGAGCTGCTATGTCGATGAATCGGCGCAGCTTATCGGAGATGTCGAGCTGGGCGAGCACGCGAGCGTCTGGATGAACGCGGTCATTCGCGGCGATGTGAACTCGATCCGTATCGGGGCGAAGAGCAATGTGCAGGACTGTGCGGTGATCCACGGCATGAGGTATCTCTACCCGGTGACCGTGGGGGAGATGGTGACGATCGGGCACAATGCGACGGTGCACGGATGCACGCTCGAGGACGCGGTGCTGGTGGGGATCGGCGCGGTGATCCTGAACGATGCGCGGGTGGGCGAAGGCTCGATCATCGGGGCCGGGGCGGTCGTGCCGGAACATGCGGTGATTCCGCCGCGCTCGCTGGTCGTGGGGATTCCCGGCAGGGTGAAGCGCGAGCTTGGAGAGGAGGACCGCAAGGAGATTCTCAAATACGCGCAGAACTATCTCGACTACACGCAGATCTACCTTGCGGAGAGACGGGCTGGCGGAGAGGGGCGGTAGCCGCAGGACGTAAGATGGAAGCACTTTCCGAGGGAGGAGTCTGGACGATGGCGCAGACCGAGGTTTTGAAAGGACGCGGGTTGGGGCTGAGTGAACTGGCTCCGCGCCTGGTGCAGTCGGAGATTCGCGCCATGAGCGTCGAGAGCGACCGCGTGAATGGCGTCAATCTGGCGCAAGGGGTCTGCGATACCGAGGTTCCGCAGGTGGTGCTGAACGGCGCGGCTGCGGCGATGCGTGACGGCCACAACATCTACACGCGGCTGGATGGGATTCAGCGGCTGCGGCGGGCTATCGCTGAAAAGACCGAGCGGATGCAGGGGATCGTGGTCGATCCCGACCACGAGGTGCTGGTGACCAGCGGAGCGACCGGGGCGTTTCATGCGGTGGCGATGGCGCTGTTCGATCCCGGCGACGAGGTGCTGTTGTTCGAGCCGTACTACGGCTATCACGTGGGGACGCTGAAGTCGCTACGGGTGACGCCGGTTGCGGTGGAGCTGGAGGCTCCCGAGTGGAAGCTCGACCTTGCGCGGGTGCGTGCGGCGATCACGCCCCGGACCCGTGCCGTGGTGGTGAATACGCCGTCGAATCCGGCGGGCAAGGTCTTCACCCGCGAAGAGCTGCAGGGGCTGGCCGCGATTGCGCAGGAGTTCGACCTGTTCCTCCTGACCGATGAGATTTATGAGCACTTCATCTACGGCGACGCGAAGCACCTCAGCCCGGCGACGCTCGAGGGGATGCGCGAGCGGACGATCATCATGTCCGGGTACTCGAAGACGTTTTCGGTGACGGGATGGCGCATCGGGTACGTGATCGCCGATGCGAAGTGGATTCCCGCCATCGGGTACTTCCACGACCTGCTGTATGTGTGCGCCCCCTCGCCGTTTCAGCACGGCGTCGCCGACGGGGTGGAGCAGCTGGGGCAGACGTTTTATGCCCGGCTGGCGCTCGATCACGAGGTCAAACGCGAGATGCTGGTGAGTGCGCTGCGGGATGCGGGGCTGACTCCGCATGTGCCGGATGGAGCGTACTACATTCTGGCTTCGACGACGGGGCTGGAGGGAGTGCTCGAAGGCGTGACTGCCGCGCAGAGGGCGCGCTCGCTGCTGGCGAAGACCGGAGTGGCCGCGGTGGCGGGGTCGGCGTTCTTCCGTCCGGGCAAAGGTGAGGACCTGCTGCGGTTCTGCTTCGCGAAGAAGGATGAAGACCTAAGCGAAGCCTGCCGGAGATTGCGGACGCTGAAGTAGGCTTTGCAGGATGACCGGGTGCCCCATCCTTGCCGACGGTCTTATCCTCGGGAAGGGTGGGATGCGGGATTTTGGTGACCGGAAAGACAAAGGTTCGTGCGAGTGTTGAAGGGATACATCCCACCCTTCGTCGCGGTGAAGCTGCGTCGAAGAATGGGGCACCCGATCATCCTGCGAACCCACATTCTGACATCCTGCAAACCCACATCTGGCGATAGGACCGCCAGATATGGGGCACCCGTATCCATTTTTGCGGGAGGATTGGGTGGGCACCCCGGTCGTTCCGCAAAGAAATACAGGGATTTTTCGGCTTCGCCACAGAATGATGGTTGTGGGGAGGCTAGGCGGCGGGTGGGGTGTCGAATTGCGGGGTTTCGAGCGCGTCCTGATAGCCCTCGTAGACGCGGTCGAAGACCGCATCCCAACTGCACGTAAGAGCATAGGCACGGGCGGCCTCACGCATCTGGCGCAGGCGGTCGCGGTCTTCGGCGAGGGCGGCGATGGCCTCGACGAAGCCGGAGTCGGGGACGATGAAGCCGGTCTCCTGGTCGCGGACGATGTACTTGGGGCCTCCGTCAGGGGTGACGATGGCGGGGACTCCGCTCGAAAGCGCCTCGAGCACGACGTTGCCGAAGGTGTCGGTGTGCGAGGGGAAGACGAAGAGGTCCATGTCGGCGTAGGCGCGGGCGAGGTCGGCTCCGCGCAGCACACCGGGCAGGTCAGCCTGGGTGAGCGAAGAGCGCAGAGCTTCCTCTTCGGCTCCGTGGCCGACGATCAGGAAGCGGAAGTTGGTGATGCCGCGGGCGAGCAGGCCGCGCTCGATCTCTGTGAGCAGGGCGACGTTCTTTTCGACCGAGAGGCGTCCGACATAGCCGAGGACGAGGGTGTCGTCGTCGAGCGGGCGGGTGCGGTGCGCGGGCGAGAACTGGACGGTATCGACCCCGCGCTGCATCAGGTGGCAGGGGCGGCTGGTGGCCCGCTCGAGCATGTTGCACAGCTCGGTGTTGGGAGCGAAGAGCACGCGGGCCAGCGAGTAGAAGCGCGTGGTGGCCCACAGCGAGCTGTTCTCGACGCCCTGCTCGAGGTTGGCGGCGGCGGGGGGCGAGAGACGGCGGGTCAGCCAGTCGAGGCGGCGGGCGGCGTACTCGTGGACGTTGGTGTGCCACGAGGCGGCGAGCGGAATGCCCTGCTCCCAGGCGAAGTACGCCCCGAAGATGCCCAGCTCGCTGGGGCCGGTGATATGGATGACGTCCGGGCGGAACTTGAGAAGCTCGCGCCGGATCGCTCCCGAGTGACGGAAATAAAGCGGGTCGAAGTGGAGGTCTTTTTCGAGGCCGAAGGCGGCTCGGGAGCGGGGAAGCTCAAGGGTGCGCAGCTCGGTGGCGTGCTCGAAGGCCTCGGCGCGGGAACCGGCGCGGACGCAGAGGAACGGCAGCGCGTGGCGTTCGGCGTAGGCGACGAAGTTGCGGCTGGTGTGCGCGACGCCGTTGATCTCGTGGAAGGAGTCGGGAAGGTAAGCGATTCGGGGAGTACGCACGTCCATAAAGTATCGCGGAGTTTTGCTACGGCAGGATGAAAAACCGCCCGTACTGCGCGTTTTGCGGCAGCGTCAGGAGTTGGGATTGAACAGCTCGTCGGTGGACGGGCGGCGGGGCGCAGCGGTGCGGGGAGAACGGATGCTCTGGATCGCCGGGCGGGTTGCGACAGGTGGGCGGGAGAGGTGCGTCAGAAGGTCGCGCATCTCTTTCTGAAGCTTGCGGAGCTGCTGCGGCTGGCTGGCCGCCTCCACGTCGATGCCGAGCGGAAGCTGCGGAGCCTTCTGGCGCTGTTCGGTCTTGATGGCCTGGCGCGCTCCGGAGATGGTGTATCCCTCGTCGTAGAGCAGCGACTTGATGTGCAGTACGGTTTCGACGTCGCGACGGCGATAGAGGCGCTGCCCGGTGCCTCCCTTGTTTGGCTTCAGTTGGGGAAACTCGCTCTCCCAGAAGCGGAGAACGTAGGCCGGGAGAGCGCACAGTTTCGCGACTTCACCAATGCGGAAGTAGAGCTTGTCCGGGATCTCAGGCCCGGAGGATGGCGGACGGATTGGCTGTTGCTGTGCCATACCGAAGCTCCAAAAGGGACGCGCTGCCCTTCTGCTAAGTATAGGACAGCACGGGGAGGGGCAAGCGGGCATTTCATCGGAGGGACTCTGAAAAGATGCACGAGGCAACCTGTGGAAGCTTTGCATTCAGAAGACTTCGTGGTGAAATGGCTGGGAAATCAACCGGAATCCTGTTCCGTTCCCTGACTGGCGTCCTCATTGGAGAGGCGAGCGGGAAGGCTTGCGGAAGGAACTTCGCGGCGGATACCAGCGTATCGTTTTGTGAGGAAGGACGTGGAACGATGAACGCAACGAGAACGGTCCTTGCAGCAACCCTGATGACGACAGCAGCCCTGAGCGGCTGCCGCGTAAGCACAAGCAAGGATGGCGACAACGAGAATGTGAAGGTAGCGACCCCCTTTGGGGGCGTGCAGGTGAAAACGAACGATGCTGCCGTGGCTTCGGGCTTCGGGCTGCCGACTTATCCCGGCGCGGAGCTGGTGAAGAAGGACAAGGATAACGGTTCGGCGGACATCAATCTCAGCTTCGGAAACTTTCAGCTGCGGGTGAAGGCGGCGAGCTATCGCACGCCGGATGATCCGGACAAGGTGAAGGCGTTTTATCTGAATGCGATGAAGCGGTACGGCACGGTGATCGAGTGCAACCGCGACCAGCCGGTAGGGACGCCCACGCAGACCGAACAAGGGCTGACCTGCTCGGACAGCAACAACAAACGCGCGCGGGTGACGGGCGGCACCGACAGCAAGGTAGAGCTGAAGACCGGGTCGAAGCAGCACCAGAGGATCGTGGCGATTGATCCAGAGGGCAATGGAACGAAGTTCGGGCTGGTACTTCTGGACCTTTCTGGGAACCTTTCGGTCGACGATGACCGCAGGCAGTAACCCGGTCGGCTTGCCGCGACTGTTTTCGCTGGGATAGCTTTAGACCTATGCATGAATACTGCCACCGCTGCGGCGGCGAGCTGGCCCCTGACGGCGAATCGTCCTTCTGCCCACACTGCGGTGCTCCGCAGCTTTACCTGGCGGAGGGAAGCGCGATGGACGCCTCCTCCGACAGCTCGACCGGGATACTGCCTCCTCCTCCACCGCAGACGGTGGAGTGGAAGACGGCGATTCTGTGCGCGGTGCTGGTGGCGATGATTGGAGCGGTGCTGAGCGCGGCATCGACGCGGCTGCCGGTCTTCAGCTTCATCAGCTGGATGTGGACGGTGAGCGCCTCGGTGGTCGCCCTGGGGCTGTACCAGCGGCGCAAACCCGAAGCCCGCATGGACGCGATGGTGGGGGCGCGGATCGGAATTCTGGTGGGGCTGACGCTGATCATCGCCATTGCGATTACGATGGCGACCGCCGGTCTGGTGGCACGGTACGGTCTGCACAGCATGAGCGGCTTCGATTCGGAGCTGAAGGCGCAGATCGAGAAGGCCGCCGCGGCGAATCCGCAACCTGCCGAGGTGATGCGCTATCTCTATTCTCCGGAGTTCAAGGCGGGGATTCTGCTGGCGGGTTTTGCCATGCTGGCGGGATTCATCATGCTGCTTTCGACGCTCGGCGGCGCGGTCGGCGGGTTGCTGCGGACGCGCCGGAGCTGACCCGAAAAACGCATCCCGACGAACACCGGACAGAGAAGTTCTGCTGATATCATCAGCGGGAAGCCTATGAGCGAGCAGACCGAAGTTCAGAAGACGAAGATTCGTGAGAAGGGCCGGCTGATGTCGGCCTCGGAGATCGAGCGCACGCTGGTAAGGCTGGCGCACGAGATCGTCGAGAAAAACAACGGCGGGTCCAACCTGGGGCTGGTGGGGATCAAGCGGCGGGGCGCGCCGCTGGCCCAGCGGCTGGCGAAGATGATTGAGAAGATCGAGCGGCACCCGGTGGATGCGGGCGTGCTTGACATTAGTTTTTACCGCGACGACCTTACGACCAGCGGGCCACGGCCTACGGTGACGCCGGGAACGGTCGGTTTCGACGTGACGGGGCGCAATATCGTACTGATCGACGACGTGCTGTACACGGGGCGCACGATTCGCGCCGCGCTGGACGCTCTGTTCGACCACGGTCGCCCAAAGAGCGTCCAGCTGCTGGTCCTGATCGACCGGGGACACAGAGAACTTCCGATTGAGGCGACCTATACGGGCCGCTCCATCCCCACCTCGAGCAGGGAGATTATCGAGGTGAAGCTGAGTGAGATCGACGGGCAGGAGCAGGTCCTGCTGGTCGAGAGGGTGGACTGATCGACGAGATGCAAAAGGTAAGTGAAGAAGAAGCTGCTGCGGGCGCGCAACGCCCCTACGCCGAAGGCTCGTTGCTGAGCGTGGCGCACCTTTCGGTGGATGAGATTTCAAGGATACTTTCTGAGACGGACCGCATACGGTCGCTCGCTCCTGCGGAGCGTTCGGCGATTCTGCGCGGCCGCACGGTGGCCCTGCTCTTTTACGAGTCGAGCACGCGCACCCGCACCTCGTTCGAGCTGGCGGCGAAGTCGCTGGGAGCGACGACGACGTTGGTGAGCGATAAGTCCTCCTCGATCGAGAAGGGCGAGAGCCTGAAGGATACGGGACTGACGCTGCGGGCGCTGGGTGCGGAGTGCATCATCCTGCGGCACTCGGCCTCGGGAGCACCGTTTGTGCTGGCGCGCGAGACGGGCCTGCCGGTTCTGAATGCAGGCGATGGAATGCACGAGCATCCTTCGCAGGCGCTGCTGGACCTGCGCACGATGCTGACGCGGCTGCGTGGCCCGGAGGCAGCGAAGGCGGTCGATTCGAAGGCGCTGGCGGGAGTCACGGTCGTGATTACGGGCGATATTCTGCACAGCCGCGTGGCGCGGTCGAATGCGATGCTGCTTCCGAAGCTTGGGGCGCGGGTCATCCTGTGCGGTCCCGAGAAGCTGCTGCCGGAGCTTGCGCTAGGTCTGGGCGAAGGCGTCGAGATCGAGCGCGACTTCGACCGTGCGCTCGCGCAGGCGAATGTAGCGATGATGCTGCGGATTCAGCGCGAGCGGCTGGCCGGGCTGGAGCTTGACCTGGGCGATTACATAGCTCGGTACCAGCTGAATGGCGAGAGGCTTGCCGCACACGCGCCGAAGGCGCTGGTGCTGCATCCGGGGCCGATGATTCGCGGTCTGGAGATCTCGGACGAGGTTGCGGACGGGCCGCAGTCGGCGATTGAGGAACAGGTCGCGCATGGATTGGCCGTGCGGTCGGCGCTGCTGGCGCGGGCGCTGAGGGCCGGGGCCTTCGGGAAGGGGAATGCATGAGCGAGATCCTGATTCTGAACGGTCGCCTGGTCGATCCGCTGAACAATATCGATGAGCCGAAGGATCTTCTTCTGCGCGATGGCCGCGTGGCCGCGGTGGAGACGCCGGGTGCGCTCAAGGGAGCCGCAGCCGCTGAGGTGATCGATGCGGCGGGTCTGGTCGTGGCTCCGGGGCTGATCGACGTGCATGTGCATCTGCGCGAGCCGGGGCAGACCTACAAGGAGACGATTGCCACGGGAACCGCTGCTGCTGCGGCGGGTGGATTTACCACCGTGGTCGCGATGCCGAACACGGTTCCGGTGAACGATACGGTTGAAAAGCTTGCGTGGATGCTGGCGCCGGAGCGAGGCTCTGTGGTCAACCTGGTGGCCATGCCTGCGGCGACGGTCGGAAGCATGGGCGTTGAGGTCACGGACTTCGAGGCTCTGCGAGCCGCTGGTGCTGTTGGCTTCACCGACGACGGCAAGCCGGTGCTCGAAGACCACATCATGCGCGCGGCGCTGGTTGCGGCGGCGAGGGTTCAGGCTCCGGTTTCGCAGCACGCGGAGGACACGCGGCTGACCGGGGGATGCAGCATGAACGCGGGGCCGATGGCCTTCCGGCTGGGGCTGCGCGGGATGCCGGTCGAGGCCGAGGCGAAGATCGTCGAGCGCGACCTTCAGCTGCTGCGCGAGATCGAAAAGTCCGAAGGCTTGCGTCCGCACCTGCATGTGCAGCATGTTTCGACCACGCGTGCGATCGAGGCGATTCGCAGCGCGAAGCGCGAGGGGCTGCATGTGACCTGCGAGATCGCTCCGCATCACTTTGCCCTGAACGAAGAGGCGGTGGGCGACTACAACACCCACGCGAAGATGAATCCTCCGCTGCGTGTTGAAGAGGATCGGGTACAGATGGTGGAGGCCCTGCTGGATGGCACGGCGGACTGCATCGCCACCGATCATGCTCCGCACGCTGCGTTTGAGAAGCGTCAGGAGTTCGAGCGTGCGCCGAACGGCATTACCGGGCTTGAGACTGCGCTGGGAGTCGCGCTGCGCGTGCTGCATCGCGCCCAGGGGCTGTCGCTTTCGCGCATCGTGCAGCTGATGAGCACGACGCCTGCGGCGATTGTCTCGCTGGCCGGGCGCGGCGCATTGGGAGTGGGGCACTACGGCGACGTAGTGCTGTTCGACGCGGGCGCGGAGTGGACCTTCGATGCGAATGCGTCGCGGTCGAAGTCGCGCAATACACCGTTCGACGGCGCTCCGATGCTGGGGCGCGTGCGGTACACGATCTGCGAGGGCCGCGTCGTCTATCGCGGCTAAACGGTTACAACAGACGAACGAAGAGCGCGCCGAAGGCATCCTGCCCGGCGCGCTTTACTTCGTGTGGAAGAACTTGTGGTTGATGTCGGGCCAGAACTCTTTGAGCGTGAAATTGATCGAGTCGATGATGCAGCTTGTGAGCCACCGCTGCCCGACCTTGGTCCACGTGCCGTACTGATCGGGGTAGTAGAGGGTGGAGATTCCCGCCGCCGATCCGGTGCCAATGATCTCGGAAGCGTTGAAGGCTCTGCCTCCTTTGTCGGTGCGGGTAATCAGGACGCGGCTGACGGCATAGATGGCGCGCTTGCCTGCGTTGCCGTGTCCGAGCGTGTAATAGCGGTTGTCCTGCCGGAAGACGACAGGCCACAGGCCGGCAACCATGAAGTTCGAGTCGGCCGTATCGAGCAGCGTGTGGTAGTAGTAGCGGCCGTATCCTGCGGCTCCCTTGCCGAACTCGGGGTAGGAGTCGGAGGCAATCGAGATGCCCGACTGAATGCCCGCGATGAAGAACGAGGAGTAGTCGAAGCTGTTCTTCGCCGCCATGATGAATTTTTCCTTCGGGCTCTGCGGGGGAAGATGAACGTCAGCGGAGACGGCGCTGAAGTTGGGCATGATGCCGAGGATGCGGCGGGTCTGCTGCGGCTGGGCCGGGACGCTGTTCTGGCTGGAGGAAGACGCGGCCTCTTCGGTCGGAAGCTCCATGCCGAAGGAGGGATCGTCGGGGAGGAGCGCAAGCTCTGTCTGCGGGCGGACCCGCGAAATTGGCCGGGAGAGGGTTTGGGCCGCGCCGCACAGCGCGGAGAAGGCCGCGAGCAGCAGCGTGCAGCAGAGCAAAGAGCAGGCAAAGGAACGGTCCCGGGAGAGCGCGAGCCTTATCCTTCGTATCCAGAAGTAGTGCACGCGCGGGGCGCTGGTCATGCAGATCATCCTAAACCCTCTTGTTCGCAGGTAGTCACGTTCCCGTTTTCCGGCATCCAACCTTTAAAGGACCGTGGAGTTCCACTTACGAACCCCGGGGTTCTGACTACAGCATGTAGCCCGGAATTGAGACGAGGCTGCAAAGGATGATGAAAGGTTCTATGAATTCCTCCCCAACATTGTTGAAGAAGTGTGTCGCGGCAGCGATTTTTTCGGTCGTGGTTCTGGCTGGCTGCAGCAAGTCGAAGCAGGATCAGGCCGTGGAACAGGCCAAGCAGCAGGCGACGGCGACCGGCCAGCCGCAGCAGGTCGTCTCCACGGATAAGGATGGCAATACGGTGACGACGGTGGTGCAGCCTCCGCAACCGGGACAGAAGGGGCAGCAGATTACAACGACGGTGACTCCTCCGGCTCCCGGTGCTGCGGCGAATGCGCCTGCTGTTGCGGGAGGCGCTCCGGCGCAGAATGAGGCAATGACTGCGGCTCAGGGGGCAGGCAACAATACCGCTCCGTCCATGACGCCGGTTGCTCCTGCGGATGTGAGGATCCCCGCTGGGACTACGCTGGCCATCCGCATCAACCAGCACATCAGCGTGAAGACGAGCCATCCGGGCGACCGCTTCGATGGCGAGATCGTCGATCCGGTGATGGGCGAGAACGGCGAGCTGATCGTGCCGAAGGGGACTACCGTGGGCGGAGTGGTGGCCGCATCGCATAAGCGCGGGCATTTCAAGGGAGCTTCGATCCTGCAGCTTCGTCTGACCTCGATGACGCTGGATGGAACCAGCTATCCGTTGGCGACCAGCAGCCTGACGCGCACGAAGAAGGGCAAGGGCAAGCGCTCGTTTGGCTTCATCGGCGGCGGCACGGGACTGGGGATGCTGATCGGTGGTGTTGCGACCGGCGGCACGGGACTTCTGATCGGCGGATTGGCCGGTGCTGGTGCGGGAACCGCCGCCGCGGGATTGACGGGCAATGGCGACATCGACATTCCGTCGGAGTCCATCGTCCACTTCAAGCTCGCGCACACCCTGACGGTGCAGCAGCCCTCCTGATTGGGGACAGAGGACAAGCAAAAGGGCCGCTGATTGTCAGCGGCCCTTTTGCTTTGTGTTGCGTGAACGACTAGGAGTTTGCGTCCTCATACTCTTCGTGCCACGCGGTCTGGATGGCCTCGAGGATACCCTCGTTCGACTTGGCGGGATCGCCGACGAAGCCGGGCAGCTCGATGACGTAGCGGTGCAGGTCGGTGAAGCGCACCGTGTAAGGGTCGATGTCGGGGTATTTTTCCTGAAGCTGGATTCCGATCTCCTCGGAGTCGGTCCACTCAATCTCACGCGCCATAATGTCTCTCCTTAGTCGTTCTTGACTGCCGCGGGCTTGCCTTCCTGCACGTAGTTGCGGTTCCACTTGGGAATCTCGACGACATAAGTGCCGGGTTTTTCGATGACGGCCTGACATCCCAGGCGCGAGTTCAGCTGCACATCGGCGGCGGTCTCCATGCGGTCCAGCTCCTTGTCGTCCGGCTCGCTGATGCCCTTCTCGCCTTCCTTCACCCAGAGGTGGCAGGTGGTGCAGGCGCAGACGCCGCCGCAGGCGTGGTCGAGAAAGATCCCGAAGTTTTCGGCCACGTCGAGGAACGACATCGGCTCGCCGTGCCCGTCGTAGGGCAGGGAGTCGAAGGGGAACTCCACCGTGCGGTTCTCGGGCAGAAACGTTACGCGGACCATCCCCTCGCCCGCAGGCTTTGACAGATCCACAACCTGGTCTTTGTTTATCTCGCTCATAAATTAATCTTCCGTAGACTCTCCGGCCGTAGCCTCTTCTTTGACCGAGCTTTCGATAGCCTCGGTTTCTTCTTTTGCACTGAGCACCTGCGCCTTGGCGAAGGGATGCGGAGCGGTCGGGCCCTCTCCCATGCTCTCACCTGCGGCCTCCATCGTCTTGCCGCCGATGGCTCCGGTGACGGCGGAGTCCATCATCAGCTCGGCGAAGCGGCGCGTGGCGTGGTCGAGGCTCTCGATGGCAGATCGGATCGCCTTGTAGTCGCCGCCCTGGGCCTCGGACTTCAGCTCAACCTCGCGCTGGTCGATGGTTGCGAGCTCGTCGGGGGAGAGCTGCTGCCATGCCTCGTGGTTGCGGCCCTTGGCGACGGCGGAGAGGATCGTCTCCGCCTCGTTCTTCGCCTCGATCACCTGGCGGGCGCGAATGTCTTCTTCGGCGTTGTCGAAGGAGGAGAGGATCATCTCCTCGACCTGCTCGTCGGTCAGACCGTAGGTGGGCTTCACCTCGACCTCGGCCTCTTTGCCGCTGCGCTGCTCGCGCGCGCTGACGTGCAGGATGCCGTTGGCGTCGATGAGGAACTTGACCTCGATGCGCGGGAGGCCCGCAGTCATCGGGGGGATGCCCTTGAGGTCGAAGCGGGCCAGCGAGCGGCAGTCCTTCGCAAGCTCGCGCTCGCCCTGCACGACGTGGATGGCTACGTTGGTCTGGCCATCGACGCCGGTGGTGAAATGTTCGGTCGCGCTGGCGGGGATGGTGGAGTTGCGCTGGATGATCTTGGCTACAACGCCTCCAAGAGCCTCGATCCCCAAAGACAGCGGGGTGACGTCGAGCAGAAGGAGGTCTTCGATGGCCTTCGAGTCGCTACCGCTCAGGATCTCGGCCTGCACGGCGGCTCCGAGCGCGACGACCTCGTCGGGGTTCAGCTCGGTGTGGGGCTTCTTGCCGCGCTCGCCGAGGTGGAAGATCTCGTCCACGAGGCGGCGTACCGCTGGGATGCGCGTCGAGCCGCCGACCAGCACCACCTCGTCGATGGCGGAGGGCTCAAGGCCAGCATCCTTCAACGCCTGCTTGCACGGAGCGGCGGTGCGGGCGATGACCTCGGCGATCAGGCCCTCGAACTGCGGGCGGGTGATCTCGCGGAGGTAATGCTTGCCGCCGGGCAGAAGCACGTCGAGGTGCGCGGTCTCTTCGTCAGAGAGCTGAATCTTGGCGTCGATGACGGCCTTGCGGACCGCCTGCACGGCCTCTCCGTCGCCGCGAACATCTTCGCCGAGGTCTCCGACGATGTCGTCGAGCGCAATCGCGATCAGCAGGTTGTCGATGTCGTCGCCGCCGAGGTGCGTGTCGCCGCCGGTCGCGACCACCTCGAAGATGCCCTCGTGCAGCTTGAGAATGGAGATGTCGAAGGTTCCGCCGCCGAAGTCATAGACGGCGATCAGGCCGTCCTTGTTCTTCTGGAGGCCGTAGGCGAGCGCCGCCGCGGTCGGCTCGTTGACGAGGCGCAACACGTCGAGCCCCGCGATCCTTCCCGCGTCCTTCGTAGCCTGGCGCTGTGCGTCGTTGAAGTAAGCCGGGACCGTGATGACGGCCTTCGTCACCGGGGCCGCGAAGAAGCGCTCGGCATTCTTCTTCAGCTGCATCAGCACGTAGGCGGAGATCTCGGGCGGGGTGAGGGTCTTGCCGCCGACGGTGAGCTTCAATACCTCGCCGGGTTGCAGGCCATCGACGAGGTGGAAGGGGAAGAGCTTCAGCTCGTCCTCGACGTCCTCGATGCCGCGCCCCATCAGCCGCTTGGCCGAGTAGACCACGCTGCTTGCGTCCTGCAGCAGAGCCGTGCGGGCGGTGTTGCCCACGACGGTTCCGTCCGGCGTGACCGCGACGACCGAAGGTACCAGGCGGACTCCGTCCTCGCCGGGAATCACCGTGGGCGTGTCGCCCTGCATGTACGCCACCAGGGAGTTCGTCGTCCCGAGGTCGATTCCTACTACACGCTCATCTGCCATTCAAAACCAATCCTTTTCTTCGCGAGTGGGCTGCGGCCATCCGGCTGGGCAGCGTGGGGGGAGACTGCCTCGTCCTCCCACGTCGCGAATCCCGCAAACCTCGACGGTTCCCATCCGCGATCCTCTTCTATTGTCCTACAATCGCAGTATTACGGGGCGCGCCAGCGCCTTCCCTTTGGATGTCGTCCCCGCTGAGGCCGATGCCATGTCCTGTCGCAAGCTCAGTCCTCGTCCCGACCTCGCTTCCTCGTTCCTATCCCCCGGTACGACCGTATCGCAAGGAGCAGACTGACCGTATGAATCGACACACCTATTCCACCATCATCCCCAGCGTCCGCTACCGCGACGCGCACGCCGCGATCGAGTGGCTGGTTCGCGCCTTTGGTTTCCAGAAAAACGCGGTCTATGAAGGTTCCAACAATACTGTCGCCCACGCACAGCTGACCCTCGGCGAGGGAGGCATGGTGATGCTGGGCTCGGTCGACAACACGAGCGAGCACGGCAAGCTGATGGTGCAGCCGGACGAGATCGGCCTGCGGGAGACGGGAGGCATCTATCTTGTCGTGCCCGACGCCGATGCCGTCTACGCGACCGCGAAGGCAGCAGGGGCAACGATGGTGCTCGACCTCGAGGACAAGGATTACGGAGGGCGCGGATTTACCTGCCGCGACCTCGAAGGACACCTCTGGAGCATCGGTTCCTACGACCCGTGGCAGAGCACCCATTAAGCCAATGGTTTTGTGATGCATCGCTGACGACACGGTGACGGGCCCCGTGATACTTTCAGGCTCATGGAGCTGAATCCGTATAGCAGGTTTCTCGGTGGTCAGGAGCCGATTCCTGTCATCACCGCGACCGTCGAGCGGCTGCACGATCTGATCGATCCGCTCTCTCCCGCGCTTGCCGACCGCGAGCCCGCACCCGGCAAGTGGTGCATCCGCGAGATCGTCGCGCACCTGGCCGACTGCGAGATTGTTTTTGCGGTCCGGCTGCGCCAGACTCTCGCCGAGGAGCACCACTTCGTTCAGCCCTTCGACCAGACTGTGTGGGGCGAGCGTTACGGAGCCTACGATTTAGCTTCGGCGCTGGCGACCTTTGCCGCTGTCAGAAGCTGGAACCTGAAGTTCCTGACCACGGTGACTGCGGTGGACCGGCACCATCCGGTGACGCATCCCGAGCGCGGAACCATGACCCTCTGGACGATCGTCGAGACGATGGCGGGGCATGACATCAATCATCTTCAGCATCTCGAACGGATCGTCGGCAAGCTTTCAGCGGCGGAGTAGCAGCGGCTACTCGAGCGCCTCGTTCACGTCGCGGACGAGGTTCCGCAGGTAGCTTCGCTTGTTGAGCAGCACGACCATCGCCTCGCGCGCGGAGGTCTTCGCGGCTTCGTCGCCGGAGTCCACGGCTCCGTCCCAGCGCGCCCACAGGCTCTCCAGCTCGGCCTGCGTCTCGACCATGCGGGCGTCGAAGGCGTCCTTGGCGGTCATCAGGTCGCGGCGAAGCTCGGGCTCGTCCTCGCCCATCTGCCTGGCCATGCGCATCTCCTGAAGCTGCATGTTCAGCTCGAAGACCTCTTCCAGCAGCTCGGGCGGCACAATCTGCTTCTTCTCCCCGCCTGCGGCGCGGGCCGCGTCCGTCGCGGACTTCGACTGCTCCTCGAGGTCGACGCCCTTGAGCTTGAGAAGATACTGCGTGCGCAGGATGGGGTCCTTCAGGGTGCGGTAGGCGTCGTTGAGCAGCGAGGACTGGCGCAGCGCCTCCTCCTGCTCCGCCGCGGGACGCGAGGCGAAGCGGTCGGGGTGCAGCTTGCGGCTCAGCGTGTAGAACTGCTTCTCCAGCGCCACCGTATCGATCGCGAGCTTCTCGGGGAGTCCGAATACCTCGAAGTAAGTCATGGCTTCATTGTAGTGGGGTGCGCCTTCAAGCTGTTTGTAGCTCAGCCTTGTTTCAGAAAGCGTTCGACCAGACGCGTGGCCTCGTCGATCACCGATTGGTCGCTGCCGAGGCCTGCGAGCCAGTGCATCTGCTCGTCGCGGCGGAACCATGTCATCTGGCGCTTGGCGTAGTTGCGGTGTCCCTGCTGGGCCTGCGCAACGGCCTCCTCGCGGCTGACCTTGCCTGCCAGAAGCGATGCGGCCTGCGTATAGCCGAGGGCTCCCAGCGAGCGGCACTCACGGCCATAACGCTCGATCAGGCGTTCCGTCTCTTCGACCAGGCCGCGCTCGAACATCGCGGCGGCGCGCTGGTTGATGCGCTCGTACAGGCGCGGGCGCGGGGGATTCAGGCCGAGCCGGAGGATGCGGTATCCGGTGAGGGCGTCGCGGCCCTGCTTCCACTGCTCCGTCATCGGGGTGCGCGCGAGCGAAACTTCAATGGCTCGGATGGTTTTGGGGACGTCGTTCGGGTGAATGGTGCGGGCGGCCTCCGCGTCGAGGCGCGAGAGGATGCGGTGCAGATGCTCCGGGCCACGTTGTTCGGCGCGGGTGCGGAGGCGCTCGCGCAGCTCGGGCCGTGCCGCTGGGGCGGGGAAGAGTCCGTCGATCAGGGCGCGGAGATAGAGTCCTGTTCCTCCCGCGACGATGGGGAGATGGCCGCGCCCGGTAATGCCGCTGAGAGCCTCGCGTCCCAGTCGGCTGTAGTCGCCTGCCGTCACCTGCTCGTCGGGCCACGCGATGTCGATCATGTGGTGCGGGACGAGGGTGCGTTCCTCTGGTGTGGGCTTGGCGCTGCCGATCTCCATCTCGCGGTAGACCGAGATGGAGTCACAGGAGACGATCTCGCCGCCGAAGTATTCGGCCAGCCGGAGGGCGAGGCCAGTCTTGCCGCTGGCGGTCGGTCCAGCGAGGACGATCATGGGAGAATCGGCGACGCTCACCACAGCCTCCACCATCCTGCGAGGAAGACGTGGCTGATCCCGGCGCGAAGGATGCAGAAGGCAAGTACGGCGAAGGCTAGCAGCATCAGGCCGCGAAGCTGGCGGCGGCGCTCGTGCTCAAGGGCCTTCGTATGGTCGCGTTTCGTGGGAGTAGGCGTTGCCATTGGCCGGAGCTACTCCGGCTTTTTGTTGACGAGGTAGTGAATCCGCAGCTCGAGGTTGGGGCCGTGGAACTCCTTCGGCAGCGGCGGAAACTGGCCGACGCCGGTGATCGAGCCCCAGGCGGCATGGTCGAGCGCCTGGTCCTGCGTCGAGCCGTCGAGGTTCATGCTGCCGATGCGACCATCCGGAAGGATGGAGAAGCGGATCAGCGTCTCGCCCTGCTTGTTCAGCGGCGGACGGGCCTCCTCGGGGATCAGCGGGAGCCACGTGTTGTAGATCTGCCGCAGGATGCGCCGCAGGTAAGGGCTGAAGTCCACACCCATCGTGTCCGAGAGAACATCGACACCGGTGTTCATGCCCTGGTGCTCAACGGGGATGCTGGCTCCGTAGTCGCCGCTCATGCCGCGGCCTTGTGCGGCCTGCTGCGCGGCCTGCCGGATGGCATCGCCCGCGGACATATTCTGATTGCCGAAGTTGGGCCGCGAGGGAGCGGGGTGCGGGGCCTCCACCGTGGCCTGCTGCTGTGGTGGAGGATGCTGCGGCAAAGGCTGAAGGGGCGGTTGTTGCTGAACCTGCTGCTGCGGCTGCGGCTGAGGAGCCGCAGGTGCGGGCGCGGGGGCCGCTGGCTGCGGTGCAGGGGGAGCCGCCGTGGCTCCGGGAGCCCCGGCCTTGCGCATCGCCTGAAGCTGCTCCAGCGTCTTGCGGTCGAGCGTGGGCTTGGTGGTCTGCTGGACGCGGTCCTTGTCGCTGATGACGTTGCTTGGCTTCTTCGGAGCCTGCTTGCTGAGGTCCTTCGGAAGGTCGAGATAGGTGAGCTGCTTGTCGCGCTCCTTGAGCACGTCGGCAGGATTGATCAGCCGCGGCTGGTGGAAGATGACCTGCGGGCCGTAGAAGATGAACCAGCCGATGGCCAGCCAGATGATGATGGAGATATAGACGGCTTCGCGGAAGCGGGCGCGGGCGCGTTCGTCGTCGAGCGCATCGAGCAGGTGGATCAGCTCATGTTCTTCGAGGTCGCCATAGCGGTTCGTCCGCACCCGTGTCGGAGGGGTCGGAGGCGCGGAGTTGGGCGGGGTCTCGATTGATGGCATCGGGTTATCTTGTTGAGACGGCTGGAGCGTACGAAAGTTGCTATTCCCGGGCGCGAATCCGGGGTCGTCTCGCTCTATTTTCTCATCATTTACAGAAGCGGGGGCGACCTGTTCGAAGGCGAGGCCGTAGACTGGCGGAATGAGTACTGGATTCGCTCCCGAGGCGCGGGCGGTGGTTCTGACCGTCAGCGACCGCTGCTTTCAGGGGACGCAGGAGGATACCTCCGGCCCGGCTGTGGCCGATCTGCTGGAACAGGCAGGGATTCCAGCCGTGGCCCGGGAGACCGTTCCCGATGAGCTGGAGACGATTGCCGCTGCCCTGCGCCGGGTTTCCGAGGCTGCCGATCTGGTCGTAACTACGGGAGGTACGGGACTTGCTCCCCGCGACGTGACTCCGGAGGCTACCAGGATCGTCTGCGACCGGATGGTCGAGGGGTTGGCCGAAAGAATGCGCTCCGAGGGCGCCCGGCAGACTCCGCTGGCCGCACTGAGCCGCTCCGTCTGCGGAACGCGGGGCCGTACCCTGATCGTTAACCTGCCGGGAAGCCCGGCGGGAGCGCAAGGTTCGCTCGAAGCCATCCTCCCCCTGCTTCCGCACGCACTCGACCTGCTGCGGGGGCACACCGACCATCCTGCAAGCGAAAGGTAGAATAGAAGAGACCCCGTGAAGATCTCTCCCGCCTCACTTCTGCATAAATGGAACGCCGCCCTGCTGGTGGCAATGGCCCCGTTCGGCTTCTGGGGCCTTGGTGCCCTGGCCATTATCGATTCGGCCGCAATCTTTCTTCCCATCGATGCCCTTGTCATCGAGTATTCGGTGCAGAACCATGCGCGCTTCCTGCTTTATTGCTTCACCGCCGCGGTAGGGGCGGCCATCGGAAGCCTGCTGCCGTTCTATCTTGGACGCGCAGGCGGCGAGCTGTTTCTGATGAAGCGCATCAACCGGCAACGGTACGAGCAGCTGCGTGACCGTTTCGAGCGGCAGGAGTTTCTCGCCATCATGATTCCGGCGATGATGCCTCCGCCGATGCCGGTGAAGCTGTTCGAGATCGCCGCCGGTGTCTTCGAGATGCGGACCGCGTGGTTTTTCTGCGCAATTCTGCTGGGCAAGTTCATCCGCTTCACCGTGATTGCGACGATTGCGGTGCTGTATGGACCAGCGCTCATCAGCACCTTCAATTCCGCTCTCAAGGAGCACCAGGGAACTATCCTGGCTGTCGCCTCTGTGCTGATCCTGCTGCTGGTCTTCTGGGTGACACGGAAGATCTTCGACCGGCGCAAGGGGGAGAAGCTTCCGGTGGAAGATACGAACGGGCCGGCGAAGTAGCGCCCGCGCCGCTCTTTTCCCTGCTTTAGCTACATCATTCCACGCGTCGTCATGAATGGTGGAGCGTGGAGAGGTTGTTCCTCGTGGGATGTTTCCAGCGGGTCGAATAGAAGATCAAATGCAAAGAAGAAGGGCCGCGACGATCGTCGCGGCCCTTTCTGTATTGCGATGAAAAGACTTACGCTGGGCGCTGGCTGTGTGCTCCCTCGCGGAGGGTGGCGGCGATGTTGCGGGCCAGGGCCGGAAGGCCGAAGAACGCGCCCGCCGTGACCGCGGTCGACATCAGGTCGTTCGCGTAGAAGGGAATCGCCGCAACGTAGCAGGCCACGAGACCCTGTGCGGTGTGGGGATACATCGTGCTTCCCGCCCATACGACGAGGTTGCTGAGGACGAAGAATGAGGTCGAGGTGGCCAATACCGCCGCTGCGACGCGCAGTGCCGACGACTTCTGAGCCAGCACGCCATGCCCGAGCAGGCAGACCGCCGCGTACCACAGCCAGGTGACGATGTACGCGCTCACGTGGAAGGGGTAGTTGTAGACGAAGGTGGTGAGGTAGTAGTCCGTCGCCATCATCAGCAGCACGGCGGGAACCGTCTGCCAGCGTCCACGGCGTGCTCCAAAGTAGAGCAGGCCACCGCCGACGGCGGTGAATCCGACGCTGGTCGTCTGGAAGGCGTGCGGCAGGATGCGGCTCAGAAGCGCAACGAACAGTGCAAAATAGGCGGCCATAAATACCTCGAAGCTTAATTTTAGCCGAATAACGGTCGGTTCATCCACAAAACCTCACGCGGGACCTAATGTTGGTCGCGGCCATCCATCTCCATCCGGACCACTTTGCGGTCGTCGTTGATCACCGCGGTTGCCGAAAGAGGGAAGCGATCACGCCCGAAGACTCCGAAGATCGGCGTGCCGTAGACGAAGCGGAGGTCGCGAAAAGTCACCGTCGTCAGCCCATCGGGAGTTGTTCCCATGTCGTTGACGAGGGGGTACTGCGACCAGTCGAGATAGACGCGGCCCAGCGAGCTGCGCTTGGCGGCAAGCGTCGAGAGCGTGGTCGGGGGCTTGTGAAAGACGTCGGCCTGTGGGCTGGAGATGACCTCTCCGGTAACAAGGTTGACGGTCGAGACGCGGTAGACGAGCGGTGTTTCGACCAGCGTCTGCCAGCGGAAGGGGTTTACCGGGTAGGGGTTGGCGGTGATCCGCACGATTGGCTCGTTGGTGGCCTCGCGAGTCAGCTCGATGGCCTGTTCGCGCTCGATGGAGCGCCAGCCCCAGAAGGCGACGATGCCCAGCAGGGCAGCGATGGCCCATCCTCGTCCGCGATATGCGGGGCGGCGCTCGCCGATCTCGCCGCCGATCAGACCGAAGAGCCAGGGGGCCACCAGCGCGGACAGCAGAAAGAGCAGGATCACGGGCTCGATGATGAAGACGATGGAGCCCGCGTACCACTTCGGGTTGAAGGGGAAGAAGGGGCGGACGCCGTAGTTGTTGGTCCAGTCGAGCAGGATGTGCGAGAGCAGCCCGATCAGCGAGAAGAGGTAGAGCCTTCCCCAGTGCACCGGGGCTGCTCCCGAGGGCCGTCGTCCCGGGCGCATGCTTCGCGACTCCCACAGGCGATGCCCCAGCCAGATGACCGCAGTGATGACGGCGGCTTCGAGGGGAAGTCCGAGAAGGGTGTGGGTCCATCCGCGATGGTGCTCGAAGCTGGCGACCGGCCCGCGAATCGACCACAGCACGTCGAGGTCGGGGGCTTCGGCGGCGAGCGTCATCGCCAGCGTGGAGTAAGCGGCCTTGCGGTTGAAGCCGGAGCGCGAAAGAACCGCCCCGGTCATGAAGTGCGTTACTGGATCCATGTGGAGTCAAGCATATCGTGCCTGCCTGCCTTCCCCTCCGGCTCACCGTGGAAGAAGCGAGTGAACGACCAGCACCAGCGCGACCAGAAGCAGAAAGGTGCGCAGGCGATGGAGGCCTCCCATCGCTGATGTGCAGGGAACCATTGCTCCAGTGGGGCGTCGGCGGAAAGAGCGGCGATGCGCTTGTTGATGGGGACAAGGAAGAGGATCGTGAAGACGATGACCGCGGCCCAGAGAAGCGAGGCCGTCAGAAGAAAAGGGAACGCGGCGTCTGCGCGATGCACGTAAGTTTCGGCAAGAAAGAGCAGGAGGCAAAGCGCATACCAGAACGGCATCGCGCGGCCAAGAACCGCTGCAAAGAGGCTCAGGCCGCGTGTTTGCGCGGGCGTGTCCAACTGGTGCATCACGGGATGGATGAAGAGCGAGACAGTAAGCTCGGTGCCGATCATCAGTCCGGCGACAAGGATGCTGAAAAGGTCAAGAAGGTGCATGGCTCAAGACTCCTGCGGTTCTCTTTTCGAATGTTCGCAATCAGCCTGAGTCCAAAAGCTAAACCGGCTCACCGCGTCTCTGTATTAGTACGAAAACGCGATGAACCGGTTCAAAAGAAGTGAAGGCTTTTTTGTCTGTTAAATCCACTCGATGCGGACGGCGCGCTTGCCGAGGCGAAGCACGGGGCTGTCGCCGATCTGCTCGAAGGAGACGGTGCGCTCGGAGAACTTCGCTCCATTCACGCTGACGGCGTTCTCGCTGAGCTTGCGGTTCGCCTCGCCTGCGGAGGCCGCGAGACCTGCAAGCTGCAACAGCTTGGGCAGGCGCAGGGCGTTGCCTTCGGCTACGAGGCCTTCGGAGTCGCGGGCAATCTTCACCACCGGAACATCCTCGCTGACCGCACGCTGCTGGAACTGCGTCGCCCAGTTTTCGGCGGCGGCATCGGCGGACTCCTGCGAGTGGAAGTCGCGCACGATGGCGTGGGCGAGGTTCTTCTTGGCCTGCATCGGGTGCAGGGTTCCGGCCGCGACCTCGGCCTTCATGGCCTCGATCTCCGAGCCGCGCAGGTCGGTCAGGAAGGTCCAGTACTTCCACATCAGATCGTCCGAGATCGACATGAGCTTGCCGTACATCTCGAACGGAACCTCGTGGATGCCGATGGCGTTGTTCAGCGACTTCGACATCTTCTGCACGCCGTCGAGGCCTTCGAGGATTGGCGTCATCAGGATGATCTGCTGCGGCTGGCCGAAGTGGCGCTGCAGGTCGCGTCCGCGCATCAGGTTGAACCGCTGGTCGGTGCCGCCCAGCTCCACGTCGCTCTGGAGTGCGACGGAGTCATAGCCCTGCGCGATGGGGTAGATCAGCTCGTGCAGCGCGATGGGCTGCTCGGCGTCGAAGCGTTTGTGGAAGTCCTCGCGCTCGAGCATCTGCGAGACGGTGAACTGCGCCAGCAGGCGGACGAGGTCGTAGTAGCTCAGCTTATCGAGCCACTCGGAGTTGTAGCGGACCTCGGTCTTCTCGGGGTCGAGAATCTTGAAGACCTGTTCTTTGTACGTCTCTGCGTTGGCGGCGATCTGCTCGGGCGTCAGCGGCTTGCGCGTGACGTTGCGGCCGGTGGGGTCGCCGATGAGAGCGGTCGAATCGCCGATGAGGAAGATGACCGTGTGGCCGAGCTGCTGGAAGTGGCGCAGCTTGCGGATGAGTACCGTGTGGCCGAGGTGGAGATCGGGGGCCGTCGGGTCGAAGCCCGCCTTGATGCGTAGCGGCTTGCCGGTGGCGATGGACTGCTGGAGGCGCTCCTTGAGAGCGTCGAGGGGGATGATCTCGGCTGCGCCCTTGGTGATGAGGTCGAGCTGGTCTTCAACGGATGGAAAAGTCGGCATGGTCGTGTTTAAGTATAAAGATGCGGGGCCGCAAAGACGCCCACGCCGCACGAAATGCCCGATCCGAAACGCAAACCCGAAAGGACGACTCCGCACAAGGAGAAGCTGTGCAAGGCCTGCCGCAAGCCCTTTGTCTGGACGGAAAAGCGCGCCCTTGACTGGGATGTGGCGAAGTTTTGCAGCTTTGCTTGCGGAGGCTACGAGCCGGGTGAAAAAGCAGGCGAGCTGGAGGCGGCGATTCTTGAGCTTCTGCGCGAGCGCGGACGAAGCCGGGAGATCGATCCGACAGCCGTAGCGAAGATGGTGGGCGGCACGGAGGCCCGACGCGACTGGGAGGCACTCCTCGAACCCTCACGCGAGGCGGCTCGCAGGCTGGTGAAGGCGCGGAAGGCGGTTGTGATTCAGAAGGACAAGGTGATCGAGGTATCTGCGCTGAAGGGGCCGTTTCTTCTGCGGCTGCCCTGAGCGGAAACGACCTATACTTCGGCCTATGGACATCGAGGAACTTCGCAAGGCCCTGCTCCGAATGCCGCATGTGGCCGAGACGATGCAGTGGGGAGCCAACCTTGTCTTCTGGGTGGGCGACAAGGCCATTGGAGGAAAGATGTTCGCCCTGGCCAACCTCGAGGGCGATGGCCGGGCTGTTCTCGCGTACTGCGCCGGGCCGGAGCGCTACGCCGAGCTGCTGGAACTGGAAGGCATCTTCCCCGCGCCCTACCTCGCGCGGGCGCACTGGGTCGCGGTGGAGCGATGGAGCGTCTTTCGTCGCGACGAGTGGCTGAGCGAGCTGGCAGCCGCGCACGCTATCGTGCACGCGAAGCTGCCGAAGAAGGTGCGGGGCATTCTCGAGCTTCCAGCGAGCGAGAGAAAACGGCTGATTGTGGAGAACAGGGCGCGATTGGCATCGCGATAGGGTCGTCAGTGATGCGTCGTGTATTCGTGGCGTCCGTAGTAGACCCCGCGGAAGTGTCCCCAGTAGGCGTAGATCAGGAAGATTTCGAGCAGGGCGACGAGCACGGCGATCCCAAGGCCTTCAGGGAGCATCGTGATGTGAAACATCAGGATGACGACGATGATCGGCCCGAGGATCGTGAGCGCGATGCCGACATAGCGGCCAATCAGCAGAAGCACTCCGGCGATGATGTAGAGCGCGCCAATGAAGTTGAACCAGCCGTATTTGAAGAGCAGACCGGCGAAGACACCGGCATCGCCCGAGGGCGGCGGCGCGGGAATGAAGTGGAGGAAGACGTTCAGGCCGAAGACGGTAAACATCAGTCCGAGCAGGATGCGAGCGATAAGAACGGCGATCTTCACGAGCAATTCTCCTTGGGGATGAACTGTGCTGCGTGCGAGGGGTCCGTTACGAGTTGCACCATCATAGTGGATTCGGTAGCGTCAGCGTATGGAATTTGTGACGAACTTCGGGGTGGGCCTCTCACTTGCAGGCAGGACCGCCCTGATCACCGGCGGGTCGCGCGGCATCGGGGCCGCGACCGTGCGGCTGTTTCGTCGGGCGGGAGCACAGGTCTTCTTCAACTACCGCGCCGCCGCCGAGCAGGCCGCGCTGCTGGCCCGTGAGTGCGGGGGCGAGCAACACTGCTGCGCCGTGCAGCAGGAACTTTCCACTCCCGCCGATGGGGAGTCTCTGGTGCGCTCGGCGGTCGATGCCTTCGGGCGGCTCGACTGTCTCGTCGTCAACCACGGAGTGTGGCCCCCGCATGACGCGCCCATTGGCTCCATGAGCACCGCGCAGTGGCGCTCGACGCTTGCGATCAATCTCGACAGCACCTTCGGGCTGGTTCGCGCTGCTGTCGTACAGATGCAGCGCCAGACGCCGCTGGAGGGCGCTCGCGGGCACATCGTGCTGGTCGCCTCCACCGCAGCGCAGCGCGGCGAGGCCTTCCATGCCGACTACGCGGCCAGTAAGGGCGCGTTGCTCAGCCTGACCAAGAGCCTTTCGAGCGAGCTGGCCGGTGAGGGGATCTACTGTAACTGCGTCGCGCCGGGCTGGGTCGCCACGGAGATGTCCGCCGCTGCCCTCACGCATCCGGAGACGTCCAAAAAAGTGCTCGCCACCATCCCGCTGGGTCGTGTCGCGAGCGCCGATGAGATTGCCGGGCCGATCCTTTTTCTCTGTACCCCGTGGGCAGGGTTCGTCTCGGGAGAGATCTTCAACGTGAACGGCGGAGCTGTTCTGGTCGGATAGTCGAATTGATGGAGTGATGAATGAAGCGCTTGTTTGCCCTTGTGCTGGTTGCCGGACTAATTACGCCGACGCGTCTCTTTGCGCAGGCGAGTGCTATTCCCAGCGCGGCCCCGGTCGCTCCCGCAGGAATGTCGCCGGAGCAGCTGGGCAAGCGGCTGCTTGACCAGATGATCGAGGCGTTCGGGGGCGACGCGTGGCTCAACCGCAAGGACATGCAGGTGGAGGGGCGTAGCGCGGCCTTCTTTCAGGGCGCTCCCAACGGCATCGTCGTCGAGTACACCGGCTGGCGGCGCTTTTCCGATGATGCAGAGCGGCTGGCCTACGGCAAGAAGCGCGACGTCGTGCAGGTGTGGGCCAACGGCAACGGCTACGAGGTGACCTACAAGGGACGCACCGAGCTTCCGAAGGACCAGGTCGAGGAGTATTACCGCCGCCAGAGGCACTCCCTCGAAGCTGTGGTGCGCGACTGGGTCAAGGCCCCCGGCGTGATGATCGTCGCTGAAGGGCAATCGACCGTGGACCGCCACATCGCCGACAAATTCACCGTGCTCAGCGCCGACAACGACGCCGTGACGATTGAGCTGGATGCCACCACGCATCTTCCGCTGCGGCGCACCTATCGCTGGCGCAACGAAACCTTCAAGGACTACGACGAAGAGGCCGAAATCTATGGCGATTACCACAACGTGCAGGGCATCCCGACCCCCTACAACTCCACCCGCTACCGCAATGGCGAGATGGTGAGCCAGCGCTTTCTGACGAGCATTATTTACTCGCAGGGACTGTCGGGCGACCTGTTCAATCCCGACAATCTGCTGAAGAAGAAAAAGTAGTTACGACGCGCAAACCGCGGTTTGAAGGCGAGCCGCTGCGCTCCGGGATTTATACTCAGGTCTGTCATGAGTGAATCCACTGAGAATTCTGCGGTTGCGGTGCAGCCCTCCGAGACGCCCGCCAGCCTGACGATGGACATCCAGAAGATCATGTCCATCCTGCCGCATCGCTATCCGTTTCTGCTGATCGACCGCGTGGTCGAGATCGAGCGCAAGAAGCGCATCGTCGCCATCAAGAACGTCTCGTTCAACGAGCCGCAGTTCCAGGGCCACTTCCCCGACTACCCGATCATGCCCGGCGTGCTGATGATCGAAGCCATCGCGCAGGCGGGCGGCGCGCTGCTGCTGACCGAGATTCCCGACCGCGAGAACAAGCTGATGGTCTTCACCGGCATCGATGGTGCGAAGTTCCGCCGCCCCGTGGTTCCGGGTGACCAGGTCCGCATCGAGGTCAAAGTGCTGAACTGGCGCACCTCCGCGGTCAAGATGCTGGGTACGGCCACGGTGGACGGCAAGGTCGCCTGCGAGGCCACGGTGATGTGCGCTCTGGTTCCGCGTCCGGCGCAGACGGCTGAAGCGAAGAGCCCTGAGGCGAAGTCCTAAGTGAGCATTCACCCCACAGCGATCGTCGCCGAGGGAGCCGTGATCCCCGAAAGCTGCACCGTCGGCCCCTACTGCACGATCGGTCCGAACGTCGTCCTGGGCGAGCGCTGCACGCTGGTTTCGCACGTCGTGCTCGACGGCTACCTGACGATGGGCGACGACAACCGCGTCTTCTCGTTCACCTGCCTCGGCATCGAGCCGCAGGACCTGAAGTACAAGGGCGAGCCGACGAAGCTGGTGATCGGCGACAAGAACGACATCCGCGAGTACGTCACGATCTCGCGCGGCACGGTGGGCGGGGGCGGTATCACCCGCATCGGCGGCGGCAACCTCATCATGGCGTACACGCACATCGGTCACGACTCGGTGATCGGCGATGGCTGCATTCTCGCCAACGGGGCGACGCTCGCGGGCCACGTGACCGTGGAGGACTTCGCGACCGTGGGCGCGCTGAACCCGGTGCACCAGTTCTGCACGATTGGCAAGTACGCCTACATTGGCGGCGGCACCACGATCACGCAGGATGTTCTTCCGTACTCGCTGACGAGCATCGAGCGGAACAATCACGCTTACGGGATCAACAAGGTCGGGCTCGAGCGCAAGGGCTTCACCCCGGAGGAGATCAAGCAGCTCCGTGCGGCTTACAAGATGCTGCTGGCCTCGAAGCTCAACACCAGCGAGGCTCTCGCGGCCATCCGCGAAAAGATCGCCTCGGGCGAGTTCGGCGAGAGGGTCGCATACCTCGCGGACTTCATCGCCAAGAGCGAGCGCGGCATCATCAAGTAGCTTGCAGCTCCGATGAATGATTTTCTCTCCCGATAGCGACAAGCCGACTTTCCGGTACTCATCCGGTATCGTTGTGGTGCAGGCATGGACGCGGACGTTTTTATGTACTAAATTTTCCTTTCTTCGATAACATCACCTCTGTAATCCCAAATCAACAACGTGCGTTGCCAGAGGCAGGGAGCGATCGCTTCTTTAAGAAAGGTGATTTTCATGTCGAGTTCTCAAAGTGAGACAAAGGTTACGCGGAGAGGCTTTCTCCGCACCCAGGCGGCGTTGGTGGCAGCAGCAGCGGCTCCCATGCCTGCTCTGGCAGCAGCAGCCCCCGCAAAATCCGCAGCAGCCGTGGATTATTACGACAAGCTCGGCGTGCAGACGTTCATCAATGCAGCAGGCACGTACACCAACCTTAGCTCTGCCTGTATGCCGGAGCCTGTGCAGGAAGCCGTTGCGCTTGCCGCCAAGAAGTGGGTGCGTATCCAGGAGCTGCAGCAGAAGGCAGGCGCCTACGTTGCCAATCGTCTCAAGGCTGAGGGTTGCTGCATCAGCGCCGGAGCAGCCTCGGCGATCACGCTGGCCGCAGCGGCCTGCATTCAGGCGGCCAACAACTGCCGCCCGATCGATATTCCGCGCCTCATCGGCACGCCCAAATACCCGAAGAACGAGATCATCACGCAGACCCCATACGGATACGACGAGGGGATGGTCCTATGCGGCGCGAAGATCGTGGTCGTGAACACGCTCGAAGAGTACAAGCGTGCCTTCAACGAGAACACCGTGATGACCAACCACGAAAACGCGGCCGAGGTGGTGAAGATCCCCGTGGAAGATTGGCTGGCCGTGGCAAAAGAACACGGCGTCCCCTGCCATCTCGATGCCGCTGCAGACATGCCGCCGATCTCGAACCTGTGGACGCTTGCTGAGAAGTGGGACCTGGTCAGTTTCTCCGGCGGCAAGGGCATTCGCGGCCCGCAGAGCGCGGGCCTGTTGCTGGGCAAGAAGAAGTACACCGACCTTGCTAACGGCATGCTGCCTCCGGTGGAAGGTGTGGCGCGCGGCATGAAGGTGGCCAAGGAGCAGATCGTCGGCATGGTGGCAGCGGTGGACTGGATCCTCTCGCAGACCGATGAGGACCTGTTCAAGGAGTCCAACGACCGCCTCGCGGTGATGGCTTCGATCCTGAAGGACGTCCCCAGCGTGAAGACACGCGTGATCGTTCCGGCGGTCGCCAATCACTACCCGCAACTCGTGGTGGAGTTTGACCCCAAGGTGATCGGAGCAACGCCGCGAGAGATCAAGGCGCGTCTTGCCACCGGAAATCCGGCGATCGAAATCAATCCTCACACGGGCGCCACGAGGGCTTCGCAGGGAGTGGATCCCATGCCGAATGCGCTCGTCGTCACCGCCATGTTGCTCTTCCCAGGCCAGGACAAGATTGTGGGCGAACAGATTCGTAAGACGCTCAAGGATCCTAAGTCAGTGGGTACATACGATCCGGCGGCCAAACCGAACAGAGGCTAACGTAATGAGCCAGGCCCAGCGGGACGATTCCGAGAGGTGCGGCAAGAGAGAGGACTTTTTGCCGCACCTCGGCAACCGCTAATTCAAGCACGATGGATGGATATGGTTGGATTCCGAAGAAATGCGTTCTTCGCGTCAATCCATGCTTAGGCGAACAGCGTTATCGCCCTTCGCGCAGGCGCAGGGCGAGTTTTTCGGGCAGGTCGGCCATTAGGATGCGGCCCTGTGCGGTGGTGAGGTCGTAGGGGACGCGGTGGTAGACGATCTCGCTGGCTTCGGTGTCGAAGATCGCGAAGGCGGCGCGCCAGTCGCGGTCGCGGGGCTGACCGATGGAGCCGGGGTTGATCAGGTAGCGCGTCTCCGCTTCGAGCAGCAGCGTCCAGGTCTCGGCGTCGTTGCGGGTGGCGTACTGCGGGCGAAGCTCGTGCCACTCCTCGTTGTGCTGGCAGAAGCCGCCCTGTAGGTGTGTGTGGCCGAAGAAGGTGATTCGCACGCCCTCCTGCTGTAGAGGAGCCCATGCGTCGCGCATCGTGAGGATGTACTGGTCTTCGTTCAGCGGCGAGCCGTGCGCGAGCGCAATCTCGGGCAGGCCTTCGGGATGAAGCGGCCCCTTCGGCACGGCGGCGAGCCACTCGCGGTTGGCGTCGGTCATCTCGTCGTGCGTCCACATCGCGGCGGCGCGGGCCACCGGGTTGAAGCTCAGAGAAGAGGACAGGCCGCAGCAGACGCGGTCGTGATTGCCGCGCACGTTGAGCTGCGCGCGGGGGCGGACCAGCTCGATGACCTCGTTGGGGCTGGCTCCGTAGCCGACCACGTCGCCGAGATTCCACAGAACGTCGTAAGGCCCGGCCGCTTCAAGAACAGCGTTCAGGGCTTCGAGGTTCGCGTGGATGTCCGAGAGAATCAGGGCTCGCATGGGTCCGGGGTGGCCTGACGGCCCTTCGATCTAGTCTACCTTCCTGTGGCGATTCACGCGAGGGTGGCCAGCGGTCGCGAGCGGTCGGTCCGCATGGTGGGGGCCGAGGCCAGAAGCCGCTGCGTGTAGGCGTGTTGCGGGGAGTGGAAGAGCTGTGCCGCCGGGGCCTGCTCCACGATGACGCCATGCTGCATGACGGCGACGCGGTCGGCCACCTGGCTGACGACGGCAAGGTCGTGCGAGATGAAGAGCATCGAAAGATGGTGCGTCTGCCGCAGACGGTTGAGCAGCGCGAGAATCTGCGCCTGCACGGTGACGTCGAGCGCGGTGGTCGGCTCGTCGGCGATGAGCAGACGAGGCCGGTTCACGATGGCCATTGCGATGAGGATGCGTTGCCGCTGGCCCCCGGAGAACTGGTGTGGGTAGTCGTGGGCGCGCTGCTCGGGCGAGGGAAGCGCGACCTCGTGCATCGCCTTCAGCACGCGTTCGGAGACCTCGCGGCGCGAGAGCGCGGGGTGGTGCGCCCGGACGGCCTCGGCGATTTGCTCGCCCACGGGCATGACGGGGTTGAGCGCGGTCATGGGCTCCTGAAAGATCATGGCGATGCTGCTGCCACGCTGGCGGCGCATCTCGTGCTCGGGCAGGGTGAGCAGGTTGCTGCCCGCGAAGCTCAGCGAGCCGGTCAGCGTGGCCGTGGGGGGAAGCAGGCGCAGGATGGCGAGCGAGGTGGCCGACTTTCCCGAGCCGGATTCGCCGACCAGCCCGAGGGTTTCGCCCTCGTTGATGTGGAAGGAGATGCCCTTGACGGCGGGCCGCTCGCCAAACGAGAGGGAGAGGTCTTCGACCTTGAGCAGCGGCTGGGTGAAGGGCGTGGCCATTACCGCAATCGTAGCGAATTGGCGCGGACAGGAGAAGGGCGGCAGCATCTTTCGGGGGTGCTGCGTCTAAACTCAAGACGCGTATGAAAAAGGCGATGCTGTCTTTCGTGATGGGGTTGGGGCTGGCTGCCGGGGCATGGGGCCAGACGCACAAGGTGGCTCCGAAGCCGGAGACCGTGGTGCGGGCTGTGGGGGTGTACGAATGGACGGGCGACCTGGCCAAGCCGACCGGAAGCCGCTTTGTGCCGGTCACCCTGTACATCGACGGCGAGCTTGAGGACGCGGGCAACTACAAGCCGCAGCCGGTTCCGTTTGCTCTTCTCTCGGGCAATATCTACGAGCTTGAGGATGCGGGCCTGTCACAGGGAACGGTCGTGCTGGAGTCGGCGATGCGCGCGATGACCCCGGAGGGTGCTCCGGCGCCTGCCTTCATCGATGGATGGACCGCGTATGGAGCGTACAAGGCTCCAGCATCGGCGAAGAAGAGCAGCGCACCGCTGCAGGCCTCGAAGACGGTGCCGACGATCCAGGTGAACGGTGGCGATCCGAACCGGCCTCATCTGAATAAGAAGAGCGATGACTCGTCTGCCCCGCAGTCGCAGGACTCTCCGCAGGCCTCGAAGACGGACGGTGCGGCGAATAAAAAGGATGGTTCTGCCTCCGGAGATGATGCAGGCCGCCCCACGCTGCATCGCAAGACGGGCGACGACACGGCGACAAAGCAGGACAGCACAGCGACAAAGCAGGACGGCACGACGACAAAGCAGGACAGCACGACGACCGACAGCAACGCGAACAAGAAGGACAGTCCTGCGCCAGCCGACGATCCCGATCGTCCGACGATGCATCGCAGAACATCGAGCGATGACACCGCCTCCAACGACAGCGGCGGAAGCTCGAAGGTGGACCCGAACGATCCGGCGGATCGGCCTACGCTGAAGAAGCGTTCTCCTGAGGAAGAGAAGAAGCAGCAAAAGAAGAAGAACGATACTGCGACCGTGACGGCGGTGGGAGCGATTGAGGACGATCCCGACCGGCCAAGGCTTCGTCACAGCAGCGTCGGCTCGCAGGGAGAGAGCGGGCCTCCGAAGCTGATGGGGGTTCCGAAGGACATGCGCCAGATGGTGGCCGTCTCGGATGCGCGGGACCGCGATCCGCACCCGTTTGCTCGTCCGTGGGAGGACGCGAACGAGCGCGCCGGAGTGCTGGCAAAGATGCAGGCCTTCGCGAGGGAAAAACTGACGGCGTATGGCGTGGTTCCGGGAGTGACTCCTGCGACGGCGGTGGCGAGAACGGCGGCGGCCCCTGCGGCGAACAGCGCCGCGGTGAGTGAGACTCCGGATGGCGGGCCTCCGAAGCTGAAGCGCGGGATTCCGTCGAAGGCATCTGTGACAACGGCTCCGATTCCTCCTGCGGCGAGCGCTCCGGCTCCTGCGAAGGCGGCTCCTGCGAAAACGACGAGGGCGACGGCAAAGGGCAAGCGTGCTGCTGCTCCCACTCCCGCGCAGACGGTGCTGGCCGATGAGGACCTGAAGGGGTACACGCTGAGCTACGGCGGGGACGCAACGTTTGTGTACATGGCCCACACGGTTGAGACGGGCTCGGTGATGCGGTATGTCACCATCGTCGCGCAGGACGACGGCATGGGGCAGTTGAAGATTGCGCTGGCCAGCGTGACCGATGCGGCGCATCTGGATCGCACGCCGTGGATGCGGCTGGTCGATGTGGTCGATGCGGAAGCGAGCAACCGCGCAAGCCTGCTGTTCGAGATGCGCGGACAAAGCTCGCGTCAGTTTGCGCTGTATCGCGTGATTGCGGCGAAGCCGGAGCAGATTTTTGTTACCGGCAGCTGATGGCTCTGTAACCGGTAACTTGTGGTTTATCCGGTTACATAAGGATTTGTAACCGGATAACTACGGTTTTACCGGTTACTTCTTCGCGGTGGCTGCGGAGAGGCCGCGTAGCATGGTCTCGATCAGAACCTCGGTGAGCAGGTCCGCGGGCGCGGTGGGGAAGGCCGGGCAGGTCAGCTTGAGGCTGACGATGCCGTGCATCGAGGCCCACAGCGACTCGGTTAATTCGACAGCCGTGACGGCTCGCGCGGGCTTGCCTGCCTTCGGCGGGCGCATCCCGGCGGCGAGCAGATCGCCTGTGGCCGCGAGCATCAGGCTGTAGCAGGCGGCGGCGGGATCGTCCTCTGCCGGTTCGGCGAAGACGGCGGCAAGATAAGCCGGGTCTTCCATGAAGATGAGAGCGTAGGTCTGGGGGTTCTCCAGCCCGAAGCGGACATAGGCCTTTGCGAGCGAGCGAAGGCGGTCGGCGGGTTTGCCGCGATCTTTTTCCGTTATGGAGGAGAGCGTCTTGAGCAGGTCGGCGTACCCGGTGCGGCTGACCGCGTGGGCAATCTCGTCGCGGTTGCGGAAGTGAAGATAAAGCGTCGCCGGGGAGTAGCCGATGCGCTCGGCGAGCTTGCGCATGGTCAGGGCGGCGAAGCCCTCCTGGGTGATGATGTCGCGAGAGGCGGCGAGAATCTCCTCGCGCAGGCTCTGGCGCGCAGCCTCGCGGCGCTGCGATTTTTTCTCCGGAATTTTATTGACAGCCATACGGGCGAGTATAAACTGAACACTGTTTAGTGAACATTGTTCAGTTTAGTGAACAACGTTCATTATGGGTAGGAAAAGGGAGAGTGCGATGGCGAAGATTGCCTTGTTTGGAGCGGCGGGAGCGATTGGGCGCAGCCTGGTCGATGCATTGCAGCAGCGCGGAGAATCCTACCGGGTGGTGGGGCGCGACCGGTCGCGGCTGGAGAAGGCCTTCGGCGGCGATCCGAAGGCGGAGATCGTGACGTGGAACCCGGACGACCCCGCCTCGGTGCGCGCGGCGGCGCGTGGGGTGGAGACGATCCTCTACCTGGTGGGAGTGCCGTACAACCACTTCGAGCTGCACCCGCCGACTATGCTTAAAACGCTGGATGGTGCGATTGCGGAAGGCGTTAAACGCATACTCCTGATCGGAACGGTCTACCCTTACGGGACGCCTGTGACCGAAAAGGTCACCGAGGACCATCCGCGCAATCCGACGACCTTCAAGGGACGGATGCGCAAGGAGCAGGAGGAGCTTCTGCTGGCCGCCGATGCCGCGGGAAAGATCGAGGGAGTGATCCTGCGGCTTCCGGATTTTTACGGGCCCGGGGTGGAGGCAAGCTTTCTGGATGGAGCGTTCAAGGCCGCGGTGGAGGGAACGACTGCCAACATGCTCGGCCCCATCGACACGCCGCATGAGTTCGTCTTCGTACCCGACGTCGGGCCGGTGGCCCTGGACCTCGCGGCAAAGCCGGAGGCGCGTGGGCGCTGGTGGAATCTGGCCGGGGCGGGCGTAACGACGCAGCGCCAGATGGCGGAGATGGCCTTTGCCGCGACGGGGAAGAAGATGAAGCTCCGTGTGGCGGGAAAGACGATGGTGCGGGTGATGGGGCTCTTCAACCCGCTTATGCGCGAGTTGGTGGAGATGCACTATCTACAGACGACGCCGGTTCTGCTGGACGACACGGCGCTGACCTCGCTGCTGGGTGGTGTGCGGAAGACTCCGTATGAGGAGGGGGTGCGGCGGAGTGTCGAGGCTTTGCAGGGGGCGCGGACGTAAGTGCTTTGCGGGGGGAGACGCTCCCCATTCCCTTTTGAAGGGGGCACCTCTTTTTTTGAGGCGGTCACTTCTTTTTGAACTTGTCATTCCGTAGCGAAGAGGAGGAATCTGCTTCGCTTTTACGAATGAGGGCGGTGGGTGAGGGAGGCATCCTGCAAACCTACATCTGGCGATGAGACTGCCAGATATGGGGCACCCGCCGGAGACGGGGCACCGCCGCTAGAGATGGGGTACCTGAATTTATGCGGTTGATGCGGTTTATGTGCCGCCCGGTTTATGCCTGGTGCGAGGCCAGCAGCGGAGTCTCGACCTGATCGTGCGGACCCGTGGGACCGGCGGTCAGCAGGATGGGGACGACAAGCTGCAGGATCGCCGGGACCGCCTCGGAGACCGGTGCGCGTTCGGGGGTGTAGAACCACTGCTTGACCGCACCGTAGATAGCCCATCCCGCAGTCGTTGCAATGATCTGGGGGGTAAGGGGCTGGGGGACCGGCTTGTTCTCGACGCCCCTGAGGATGGTACGGCAGATGGCGGTCACGATACCGGCCTCCATCAGCGGCTCGAAGGCACTGTTGCGGGTGCAGTCTCCCGCGGAGTGGGTGGCGGTCAGGTAGTCGCAGGTGGCTAGGATGATGGCGCTTGCCGCCGTGGGGCAGGTGCCGTCGAACAGAACGTTGCGCTCGGCCAGCAGCTTGTGAAAGCCTCCGGCGACCATCGCGTCCAGCAGGGAGAACTTGTCGGTGTAGTGATCGTAGAAGGTCGCGCGGTTGACGTCGGCCACATCGGTGATGTCCTGCACCGAGATCTCTTCAAAGCTCTTTTGCAGCATCAGGTCGCGCAGGGCTCCCTGCAGGGCCTGACGGGTCCTGCGGATGCGGGGGTCGCGGACTTCACAATCTGAGATCGGCATATCGCTCCCTCCTTAGAGGCTATCAGACCGAGAAAAAGAATCGCCAGAGCGACAGTTGTCGTCTATATTGGCATAGACGACCTATGTCGTTTAGACATCTTTTGTCGCCAAGGAGATTCAAGAGTTATGCCGACCCTTCTTCATATCGATTCCAGCCCGCTGGCCACCTCCATCAGCCGCGAGTTAACCCGTGAGTTTGTAAAGACCTGGAAGGAAAAGAACCCCGAGGGCGAGGTGATCAACCGCGATCTCGCGGCCTCTTCCCTGAAGCCGATCGACCAGAACTGGATCGGTTCGGCCTACACCCCCGCAGAGGCCCGCACGCCCGAGCAGGTTGCGACGCTGGTCAGCTCGGACGAGCTGATCTCGGAGCTGGAAAAGGCGAACGAGATCGTGATTGGCGTGGCGATGCACAACTTCAGCATCCCTTCGACGCTGAAGCTCTGGATCGATCTGGTGGCCCGCAACGGCAAGACCTTCTCCTACGGCTCGAACGGGCCGGAGGGTCTGCTGAAGGGCAAGAAGGCGACCCTGGTGATCGCCAGCGGCGGCGTGTACGAGTCGGGAACCCCGGCGGCGGCGTTTGACTTCGTCGCGCCGTACCTGCGCACTGTCCTGGGCTTCCTCGGAATCACCGAGGTCAACGTCGTGACGGCTGCTGGAACTGCGCAGATCATGATGGGCGCGGTTGACCGCGAGATCTTCCTGAAGCCCACGCTCGATAAGGTCCGCGAGCTGGCAGCTTAACTCCATCTTTACCAGAGGGCTCGGTTTCGTTATGAGCCGAGCCTTTTTTCTTAAAGCGAAATCAGAACAAGGAGACGAAGATGAAGATTGCCGTTACGATTGCGCGTGTTCTGCTGGGGCTTCTGTTTACGGTCTTTGGTCTGAACGGATTTCTGCACTTTATTCCGCTGCCGCCGCCCCCCGGGCTTGCCGGACAGTACATGGCGGCGCTGTTTATGTCGCACTACCTTGTCGTGGTCTTCCTGCTGCAACTCGTGGGAGGCGTGCTGGTGCTGGCGAACCGCTTCGTTCCGCTGGGCCTGCTGCTGCTGGGGCCGGTGGTCGTGAATATCCTGCTGTTTCACGCCTGCCTTGCTCCCGAGGGATTGCCGCTGGCGCTGGTCTCCACTGTGCTGTGGCTGGTGACCTTCTTCGGCGTGCGTAAGGCCTTTGCGGGAGTCTTTGTACAGAAGGTGGAAGCGTAAGAACGAGTTTGTATCCCTGAACTAAACCCCATGCCCGCATCCGATTTTTCGGGTGCGGGCATTTTTTATCGGATGCTGAATTTGCTTCGAAGACAGAACTTGCAGCTTATTCGATATAAGATGGTTTCCTTTAGAAGAAAGAGTCTCTTTTTTTCTTTCTATCCATCTTGAGGAGGACCGCACGACGAATGAGATCGTGGTCGTCTGAATCGCTTTGCAGCAAGTTTTCTGCCCCTTCTATTCTCTGGTTACTGATTGGCATGCTGGTTGTGCCGATGGTCTACGCAGAGCAGATTGCACCTGTCACCATTGAGCGCAAGCCCGGCCATGAGGACGGACAGGCGCAGATGATCGAGAAAGGCAAGGTTCGCAAGATCACTCCCCATGCGGTCGCGGCCTGGCGCGCGCGTGGAGGAGATGCCGCGCTGGTGATCGTGCTGCGCCATACAAAAGGCGCGAAGGAGTATCTCCTGCGTTACTACGATCTGGATAGCGGACGCAGCCGCAGCCTGGGAGCCAGCCCAATCGCATCGGGGCATCTGGTCGAGACGAAGACGACGGATGAAGGATGGGCCTTTGCGCTGAGCGGAACCGATTCGTCCGGTCGCGCCGTGGTGATTGTGGGAGACGATCAGGCGATCCCCGGTCATATAGCGGATGCACACGATCCAGACTTCCGAGGAGACACGTTGGTCTTCGAGCAGGCGGGAGCAACGAAGACCGCAAAGCTGGGCGTGCTGCTCGGTACGGAGCTGCACGCGATCTACGCTCCACCGCAGAGTGCCCAGACCGCTCCGAAGTATCTGCAGGTCTTTCCAAACGGTACAGCAGCGGTGGAGCTTAACGATGCGACGATCCGAAAGGGAACGTGGAGCACGAACGGCAATGCGCTCGAGCTGCATGGCAAAGGGGTGGAGTACTCGGTGCCGGTCAGCGGTCTTGCCGTGGTCAAAGGCGTGCCTGCGGGAGAACGGTTTTCGGTAAGGCTCACGCAGGAGCTTTCGTCGGTGACGACGCACGAAGGGGACACGGTCAAGGGCGTCTCCATCAGCCCGGTTGTCGAGAACGGAGAGATCCTGATTCCTTTGGGCTCTGTCTTTGAAGGCACCGTTGTGCAGGCCGATAGCGTTGGGTGGGGATTCAAGCATGAGACGGCTTCGTTGACGATTGAGTGGAAGAAGGCGACGCTGTCCGATGGCCGCGTGCTTGAAATGGACGCTCGCGTTTTTTCTGTCGAGAACGCCCAGGAAAAGGTCGATGAGAATGGAAAGATCAAGGGGATTCGCTCGACCGGGACTCTTGGCCATTCGGTGGAAAATGGCGTCCTGTCGCTGGGGGGAGTCGATCCGGTCGCTTACATCTTCGCTTCGTCCTCGGGTTCGGGGATGCTCGGCTTTGCGGAGCCGGAGATTCTGTATCCGGCGGGAACGGAGCTTCTTTTAGAGAACAGGATGCCTCTGGTCACCTCGACGGTCTATCCTCCTTCGGTCTATCCCCTGGCGAACGACGCGGCGCAGAAGGAAAAGCTGCAGGCGTTTGTAAAGGGGCTTCCTTTCCGCACGCGCACGAAGGGATCGAACAAGGTCTCCGATCTTACGAATCTTGTCTTTGTGGGGTCGCCCGAGGCTTTGCGGAGAGCCTTTGCTGCTGCGGGATGGCTTCCGACCGATGATCTGAATGCGGATTCGACCTTTCGCACGGTGAAGACGATTACGGGCAACCAGACGTATACGCAGGCTCCCATGTCCGTGTTGCTTCTGGATGAAAGACCTCCGCTGTTTGCTCTGAGCAAGACGACGAATACTTTTGCCTCGCGTCACCATCTGCGAATCTTTCCGACGGAGCAGGCTTACAGTGGGCAGACTGTGATGACGTCCTCATCCACACAGGATGTCGGCATTGCGTTTTCAAAGAAGCAGAAGACCTTCATTCATGTGATCGATCAGCATATCGATAATGAACGGTCGAAGGTGGTCAACGATCTTATCTTTACCGGCTGCGTTGATAGCCTGGACATGGTGGATCGCCCGTGGGTTCCGCGGGATGCGTACAACTCGACGGGGGATCGTCTGCTGACGGATGGCGCGGCAGCGGTGCTGCGGATCAATCGGTGCGAAGATCCTCACGCAGTTACACCGGCCAAGGCGCTTCCGCCACAGCGCTTTGAGCGCATCACACGCGATACCTCGCTGACGATTCGCAATGATGTTTATCGCGGCAACCTGATCTATCAGGGCATCTCCGGGGGGCTGAAGGCGCACAGCTTTTTGCGAAGCGCAGGCGAGCTGCCGGAGGACTCCGGAGCGTGGCGCAAGACAGACGCTTCGGGAGCGGAGTACACGGGCTTTGGAGAGAATCCTGGCCTGCATCGTCGCGGAGGAGAGCCGCCGGAGACAGCGCCCGATGCGGCGGATCTTGCCGAAGTCAAAAAGGCGCAGGAGAGCCACAAATGGGATCCTCCTCGATATGAGCTGGCTTTGCAGGGCGGCTACATGCACATGCGGGCGGATTATCTTTCAGCGGTGGGAATTCTAGAGATCTCCTCGGACCCGGCGCAGGACTCTCATCTCGCCGTGCTGCAGGATGAGGTGAATGATGGCTGGGCCGCTGGCGGCTCGGTAACGATCAACAGCTGGAAGCATTTTTCGAATGAGTTTTCCTACTTTCGCCAGCAGGTGAAGTACAGGCTTGACAGCTTGGATATCACGCTTCCGAGCGATCGTCCTATCGTCGATGACGACGCCAGCCTGGCCTCGATCCCCATTGGCCTGGTGACGCGGCAGTTTGAGTACAACCTGCTGCTGCATGCGAAGCCGCCGACCTCGCGGTGGAGGCCCTACGCCGCCGTGGGACCGGCGTTTCAGCTGATCGCGCTGAATGGCGCTCCATTGAAGCATCCGGCGGGAGTGTACACGCTCGGTCTGAAGAACATCGGGTTGTTTCAGGCTGCATATGACTTCGGAAATACTCCGCCGCTTGATGGCGGCGGAATTTTCCAGTTCGGATTGCAGTATGGTGCGGGGATCAAGTATCGCGTCTCGCCGAGGATGATGCTGCGGGCCGACTGGCGCGAGACGTGGAGCAAGAGCCCTGACATCATCGCGGACAGCTATCAGGACTTCGATCCGCCGACCCTGGATGAGACCTATAGCACCGAGGTCGTCAAGGTGAAGCCGGAGCAGAAGTTCATCCAGAGCCGGTTTACGATCGGCGTCGCATTTACTTTCTAGACGCTACGGACGATCAGTCCGCGAGCGAGGGATAGTCGGTGTAGCCCTCTGCGCCGTGGGAGTAGAAGGTTTCCGGGTTGGGCGGGTTCAGCGCGGCGTTCTTTGCGAAGCGAGCGGGAAGATCAGGGTTCGCGATGAAGAGCTTGCCGAAGGCGATGGCGTCGGCCTTGCCTTCGTCGAGAAGCTGTTGGCCGCTCTTCTGGTCGAGCTTCTCGTTGGCGACGAAGACTCCGCCGAAGAGCTGCTTCAGGTGCGGGCCCTGGCTGTCGGGGGCGACGTATTCGCGAGCCGCGATGAAGGCGAGTTTGCGCTTGCCCAACTCGTTGGCGACGTAGCTGAAGGTGGCCGTGGGGTTGGAGTCGGAGATGCCCTGCGAGTCTCCGCGAGGCGCAAGGTGCATGGCGACGCGACCGGGGCCGAAGACCGAGATGGCCGCATCGGCGGATTCGAGCATCAGGCGGGCGCGGTTCTCGATGGGGCCGCCGTACTCGTCGGTGCGGTGGTTGGCTCCGTCCTGCAGAAACTGGTCGAGCAGGTAGCCGTTGGCTCCATGCAGCTCAACGCCGTCGAAGCCTGCGTTCTGCGCGTTCTGCGCGCCGCGGCGGAAGGCCTCGACGACCTCTTTGACCTCGGGCAGCGTAAGCGCGTGCGGCGTGACGTAGGGGCGCTGCGGGCGCAGAATCGCCACATTACCGGCGGCGGCGATGGCGCTGGGAGCGACGGGAGTTTTGCCTCCGAGCAGATCGGGGTGGGAGATGCGGCCTACGTGCCAGATCTGCGCGAAGATGCGTCCGCCCGCCTCGTGCACCGCCTGGGTGATCGGCTTCCACGCTTCAACCTGCTGCTGCGACCAGAGGCCGGGGACGTTCTGATAGCCGACGCCGAGCGGATCGATCGGGATGCCTTCGGAGATGATGAGGCCCGCGGTGGAGCGCTGGCGGTAGTACTCCGCGATGATGGGGGTGGGGATGTGGTCGGGGGTTCCGCGAAGGCGCGTGAGCGGGGCCATGATGATGCGGTTTGGCAGATGAAGGTCGCCTACCTGAATTGGATCAAAGAGTGAAGGCATTGGTTCTCCCGTAATGTGTTTCCGTCTAATTTGATGACGATCAAAGTATTGAGGATTCTTTCGGCGGTCCTCGACCCCGCAGCGGTCATATTTTGCTGAAATTTGGATGTTAGCGGAGGCCTGTTTCGCAAACGCAAACAGCGCCGAAGCATGGGCCTCGGCGCTGTTTGATCGGTGAGGTTGAATCACAGAGGGAACTGCTTGAGCCAGGCGCGGAAGTCCGGGCCGAGCTTTTCGTTCTTCAGCGCGAACTCGACCGTGGCCTTGAGGAAGCCGAGCTTGTCTCCGGCGTCGTGGCGCTTGCCCTCGTAGGTGAAGCCGTAGACCTTCTCGTGCTGCAACAGCGCTTTGATACCGTCGGTGAGCTGCAGCTCGCCGCCTGCGCCGGGCGTGATCGTTTCGAGCATCTCGAAGATGCGTGGCGTGAGGATGTAGCGACCGATGATGGCGTTTTGCGAAGGAGCCTCTTCGGGCTTCGGCTTCTCCACCATATCCTTCACGGCGAGCAGGCGCGGATTCTTTGCGTCGGGCGCGCAGTCGAGGCAACCGTAGTTCTGAATCGCGGGGCCAGGGACGATCTCCGAGCCGAGGATGGTGGAACCGGTCTCTTCAAACGCCTCGACCATCTGCTTCATGCAGGGTGTGCTCGCGTCGACGATATCGTCGGGCAGCAGTACGGCGAAGGGCTCGTTGCCGACCAGTTCCTTCGCCATGAGCACCGCGTGGCCGAGGCCCAGCGGCTCCGACTGGCGCGTGTAGGTGATCTTCGCGAGCTTCGAGACGGAGCGCGCCACTTCGAGCAGGGCTGTCTTGTTCTTGGCCGCGAGTGTGGCTTCCAGCTCGAAGGACTTGTCGAAGTGGTCCTCCATCGTGGTTTTGCCGCGGCCGGTGACGATGATGATCTCGGTGCAGCCGGCGGCAACCGCCTCTTCGACGCCGTACTGGATCAGCGGCTTATCGACGAGGCAGAGCATCTCCTTCGGAGTGGCTTTGGTGGCGGGAAGAAAACGGGTTCCGAGGCCTGCTGCGGGAAAGACTGCTTTGCGGATCTTCTGCGTCATGAGGGAAATGTTCCTGTCGTAAGAATTTTGAATGGGCTCGTAAAACATACGAGACGGTTAAAGATTGGACCGTAAAAAAATACCCTATGACGCTTAGTGTTTGAAAGAGTGGGATGGGTTGCCTGTGGCCTGTGGATAGAGAATGCAATGCGCAGCAGCTCTTTCTCTGCAAAGAACTGCTGCGCAAGTGGAAGAAAACTACAGCACTGGCGAATCGTCGTGCAGCATCGCCTTGCGAATGACCTTGACCGGGGCGAATCCCTGACGCATGAAATTGTCGTGAAAATTTTTCAGGCTGAAGGAGGCTCCCTGTTTTTTCTTCAGGTCCTCGCGCAGTTTCATGATTTCGAGCTTGCCCAGCGTGTAGTAGAGGTACGTCGCATCGGCGGTGCCGCGCTTGGTTTCGACGAGGCCGACGGAGCGCGACTGGTAGCCCTCTTTTACGAAGAAGTCGACGGACTGGTCCATCGTCCACTTGCCTCCGGGCTCGCCGATGCCGGTGTGCAGCTTGATGGAGTTGACGAAGCGAGCGTCGCGCAGAAGAGCGTCCTGCAGCTGGCCCAGCCGGATGAGCTTCGCCTCGCGCGTCTGCTCGGGCGTGGCGTTTGCAGTGGCGGCGGCGTAACCTTCGTCGAGCATCATCTGCTCGGTGTAGTGCGCCCAGCCTTCGATGTTCGAGTTGGCCCCGATGACCTGCCGGATCTTCGACGGAAACTCATGCTGCCAGAGGAACTGCACGTAGTGGCCGGGGTAGGCCTCGTGCACGCTGGTCGAGATGATGGTGCCGACGTTGAAGCTGGCCATGTGCTCGGCGACGTGCGGGGCGGTCCAGTCCTTCTCGGGCAGCGTGACGTTGAAATACGCCTTGGTGGAGCGCGTCTCGAACGGCCCCGGCGGGTCCATCGAAGCGAAGGTCGTGGCACGCATGAAGGGCGGCGTCTCTTCGAGCGTGGGCTGCACGTCGCTGGGGATGGTGATGATATTGTGTGCGCGGATGAAGGCGATCAGTTCGTCGAAGGTGCTGTGGAAGGAGTCGAGCAGCTTGTCGGGCGCGGGGTGAATCGTCGCCAGCTCGGCGAGCACTTCCTGCGGGGTCTTCGAGGGATCGACCTCTTTGGCGATGCGGGCGAACTCGGCCTGGTTGCGGTGCAGGTCGTCGAAGGCGATCTGTAGCAGGCGGTCGAGCGGAAGGTCCACCATCTCATCGTAGGAGAGCTTCTTGGCGAAGACCTCAGGCCCGAGGCGGTAGTCGCCGTTCGAGCGCGGCAGAAGGTCGGTCTTCATCCACGCGCCGTAGTCCTTCAGTGCTTGGATGACGGCGGCGTTGGCCTGCGCGAAGTCGGCTTTGGCCTTCGCGTCGTCGGCCTCGGTGAAGGCGGCGGGAACGTCCTTCTCGAAGAAGCTGACGAGGCCGTCGATCTGCTCGAGCGCAATCTCGGTGAAGATGCGCGGAGGGTTCCTGAGGTTTTTGCGAGCCTCGGCGAAGACTTGCGGAATCTGCCGCTCGCGCTCGACGACGGCGCGAAGGCGCGTGTTGGGAGGGGCGAAGGGGCGCTCCATCAGCATGAAGATAGAGTTGGTCACGCCGCTGGAGTAGTTGTCGGGATTCTTCTCCCAGTTGCGGATGACCTCGAGCGAAAGAAGCTGCGAGCGGATGCTGTTCAGCAGGATCGCGTGATCGGCGGCAACGGGAGCGTCGAGCGCCGTGGGGTCGATCTCGGCGATCTTCTTTTCGTAGCTGCGCAGCGCCTCGACCTGCTTCTGGATGGTGACGGCGGAGTAGTCTTCGAGCTGCGTATCGTACTGGTGCAGCCCCGACTGCGTTCCATAGGTGGGCGAGAAGTGGAACAGCACCTCGGAGAAGTACCTGTCGGTCAGGTAAGTGAAGGTCTGGGGCGCTCCGTCAGCGGAGACTCTCTGGGCAGGTGCGGCGGGCGTGAGCATGAGGAATCCAAGCAGTACGGTGATAAGGTGTCGAGTCGGCATACGGTCTCTGCAAGCAGTGTAAAGCCGCTTTGCGTCTGCCTGCTCATGAAGACGTTTTGTTCCTGCTTCAACTGTAGAGAAGAGGCTCGATGCCGTAGCGGTTCATGATCTCGCTGATGGCGGCGATGTCCGGCTCGCTCTGGCTGTAGGGCGCGACGAGATCGCGGTAGTACTCCGGCCCGACGACGCCCGGCGTCTGCAGGCAGATGAAACGCGCCACCTCGTGGTGCAGGTTGGCATAGAAGTGAGGAGTCCCCTTTGGGATCAGGAGGCTCTCGCCCGGGTGGAGGAGAACGATCTCACCGTTCAGCGTCCAGGTGCTGACGCCGTTCATTCCCAGCACCCACTCGTCGTAGCTGCGATGCGTGTGCGGCACGACGACGCTGAAGCCGGAGGGGATCGTCATCTCGAGCATATCCAGAGCGTCGCCTGTCTCGTGGCGGGTCATGAAAAAAGTGACGCTTATCTCGCCAACGCGAATTGTCCTGTGCATGTGATTCCTCCCTTCGCGTTGAAGGCGATCATATGCGCCCAGGTTGGTAAGACGAAGCAAAAAAATGCATAGTTAGCCTCCGAACCGCGTTTTTTTCCGCGAGTTCAGGAGATTACCAGTGAAATCAGCGACTTTCAGCTGGAGGTTGTGTCCAGCGACTCCAGCAGCGTGCGCGTCTCGTTCAGCACGTCTTCGGCCTTGGCGGAGGTCAGGGGCCAGCGCAGGATGCCTTGCGGGGTGAACTGCGCTCCGCGCTTTGAATTGCGGCTGACCATGCGCATCAGCACGCCGGGGTCGATGACGTGGACGTTGGCCGCGTCGGTGTCGTGACGCTCGGCAAATTTGATGTGCAGCATCTCGACGAAGGTCTTGGTCTTGTTCTGCTCGACCTGGGTGCGCTTGCGGTCGATCTGGGCGATGCCGAGAAGCTGCGCGTGCAGGCGAATCTCTCCGGCGGTGAGGAGGTTCTCGACGGACTCGGGCAGGGCGCCGTAGCGGTCCACCAGCTCGGCGCGAACGTCGGTGAGGGCGGCGTAGTCCTCGGCCCCGGCGATGCGCTTGTACATGCGAAGCCGCTGGTTCTCCTCGGGGATGTAGTCGGAGTCGATGCGGACGGAGACGCCGAGATTGACCGCGGTGGTCGCGTGCGCTGGCTGATCATCCTCACCCTTGATCTTGCGCACGGCCTCTTCGAGCATCGTCGTGTACATCTCGAAGCCGATGGATTCGATGTGGCCGCTCTGCTCGCCGCCGAGCATACTGCCCGCGCCGCGCAGCTCGAGGTCGAGCGCGGCGATCTTGAAGCCCGCGCCGAGGTCGGAGAACTCCTTGAGCGCGGCGAGGCGGCGTCGGGCGATCTCGGTTAATTCGGTGTCGGGCGGAATCAGAAGATACGCGTAGGCGCGGCGGTTGGAGCGTCCCACGCGGCCGCGAAGCTGGTACAGCTCGCTGAGGCCGTGGCGGTCGGCGCGATTGATGATGATGGTGTTCGCGAGCGGAATGTCGAGGCCGTTCTCGATGATGGAGGTGGCGACCAGAACGTCGTACTCGTGGTTCATGAACGAGAGCATCACCTGCTCCAGCTCGGCCTCGGGAAGCTGGCCGTGCCCGATGACGATGCGGGCCTGCGGCACCAGCTCGCGGATCTTCGCGGCGATGTCGTAGATGGACTCGACGCGGTTGTGGACGAAGTAGATCTGGCCTCCGCGCTCCATCTCCATCTCGACGGCGGTGCGGACGAGCTTCTCGTCGAACTTGGCGACGATGGTCTGGATGGCCATGCGGTCCTTCGGGGGCGTCTCGATGACGCTCATGTCGCGCAGGCCGATCATGGACATGTGCAGCGTGCGCGGGATGGGCGTGGCCGACATGGAGAGCACGTCGATGGCGGCGCGCATCTGCTTCAGCCGCTCCTTGTGGCGCACGCCGAAACGCTGCTCTTCGTCGACGACGAGCAGGCCGAGGTCCTGGAAGGCCAGGTCCTTCGAGAGGATGCGGTGCGTGCCGATGAGAATGTCGACCTTGCCGTCGGCGACGCGCTCGAGAATCTCCTTCTGCTCCTTCGCGGTGCGGAAGCGCGAGATCATCTCGACGTTGACGGGGAAGTTGCTGAAGCGGCGCTTGAACGATTCGAAGTGCTGGAAGCTGAGCACGGTCGTCGGTGTGAGCACGGCGACCTGCTTTGAATCCTGCACGGCCTTGAAGGCGGCTCGCATGGCGACCTCGGTTTTGCCGTAGCCCACGTCGCCGCACAGAAGGCGATCCATCGGGCGCGTCGATTCCATGTCGGCCTTGATGTCGAGGATGGCGTTCAGCTGGTCGTCGGTCGGGTTGAAGTCGAAGGCGTCTTCGAACTCGCGCTGCATGTTGGTGTCGGGCGAGAAGGGCGTGCCCTGCGCGGCCTCGCGCTGCGCGTAGAGCTTCAGCAGCTCGGCCGTCATGTCGGCCATCGCCTTCTTGACGCGGGCCTTGGTCTTTTGCCAGCTCTGCGAGCCCAGCTTGTTGAGCTGCGGCGCGGGGCCGGTCTCGGTCGAGCGGTACTTCTGGATGAGGTCGAGCCGCGTGAGAGGGACGTAGAGCTTGGCCTCGTCGGCGAACTCGAGGATCATCAGCTCCAGCGGAGGCTGGTCGTTCTCCTCGATCACGCGCAGGCCCATGTAGCGGGCGATGCCGTGCTCGATGTGGACGACGTAATCGCCCACCTTCAGGTCGCGGAAGTCGGAGATGAAGGCGGAGGTCTTCGAGCGCCCGCGCCGCGTTGGGCGGGCTGTGACCTCGGCTTCGTCGGAGAGGTCCTGCGCTCCGAAGATTACGAGCTGCCGCGCCGTCGTCCTGTCGAGGTCGAGAATCTGTACGCCGGTCGCGATGGCCGTCTTCACGATCACCGGCACGCTCTGGTCGCCGCTGAGATAGCTGGACTCGGAGTAGACGTTCGACGATCCTGGCTGCTCGGCGCGTGAGCCGAGGCTGTAGGGGACCTTGTACTCCTGCAACATGCCGGCGAGCCGCTCGACGTCGCCCTGGTTGGAGGCGGCCAGCACGATGCGAGCCTCCTGCCGCATCAGCGCGTTGATCGCGTCGATCAGGGCGGGGATGGAGCCGTGAAAACGCTGCGTGGGGCGCGTGGCGAACTCGACCTCCGAAAGCTCGCTGCGGTCCGCGTCGAGCACGTCGACCGCTCCGAGCTGATCGAGGTCGCAGCCGGTGGTGCGGCGCAGGCGGTCTTCGAGATCCCACGGCGAAAGGTAGATGTCCTCGGGGCGAACGAGCGAGCCGATGCCCGAGCGGTCGTGCCTCTGCTCGACCTTGTTCCACCAGCGCTCGCCCTGGTTTTTGACCATCGCGGGCTCTTCGACGAAGACGCGTGTCGTGGGGCCGAGAAGGTCGAGCAGGGTGAGGCTGGCTCCGGCGACGGGGGCGAAGAACTCCCAGCCGGGGAAGACCGTGGCCTCGCCGGTGCGCGTGGCGACGTGGGTTTGCAGCTCGACTGGCTCCTCGCCGCCTTCGAGCGCGGCCCCGGCTGCTCCGGCGCGGGTGAGGCGAGCGTTGATCGCGTGCAGCAGCTTTTCGGTGACGGGCGTTTCGGTCAGGGGCAGCAGGAGGACATCGTCCAGAGAGGAGCTGCTGCGCTGCGTCTCGGGGTCGAAGCGGCGGATGGATTCGATCTCGTCGCCGAAGAAGTCGATGCGGACGGGCTGCTCCTGCTCGGGAGGGTAGACGTCGACGATGCCACCGCGGATGGTCACCTGGCCGGGCATCTCGACCACATCGACCTTCGTGTAGCCGACGGAGAGCAGGTGCTCGATCAGCATCTCGGGGATGTGCTCTTCGCCGACGCGCAGGTGCAGAGCGAGCGCGGCGTAGTAGTCGCGGCCGAAGAGCTTCATGCAGGCGGATTCGAGGGGAGCGATCACCAGGCGGGGCTTCTGTCCCCCGGAGCAGATCTTCCAGAGGGCGGCGGCGCGGGTCTCCTGAATCTCGGAGTGAGGCGAGAGGTTTTCAAAGGGCAGGACATCGTGCGCGGCCAGCCGCAGCACCTGCGCGGGGTCCAGCGCGCCGGTCAGCTCGCAGGTGGCCAGCAGGGCGGAGTGCAGCGCCTCGGCGGCCTTGTTGTCGGAGACGACGACGAGCGCGGGGGCTTTAGCCTCGCGGACAAAATACGGAAGATACAGTGCGCGGGCGGTTGCGGTCAGGCCGGAGACACGACGACGCCCCGATCCGCCGCTCAGATGCAGGCGTACACGCTCAAAAGCCTCGGAGTGTTCCAGGTCCGCGAGCAGGTCGCGGACGAAGGGAAGGACCATGCTGTCTTTGATTTTAGTGGAAGGGCGAGGGAACGCTGTATTTGGTGCGGTAAGAGAACCAATGTTTGGGTGCCCCATCCTTCCCGACGGTTTTTTCGTCGGGAAGGGTGGGATGAAGGATATTTGCGCTGGTTTTGCAGGATGAGGGTTGTGCCGGTACGAAAGGGATTCATCCCACCCTTTGCGATAAAGCCGCAAAGGATGGGGCACCCGGTCGTTGGTGGCGGTAAGGGAGTGGGGCTCCAGGGGGTGTCCTGCTCCCTTGCTGTTTGGTTTTAGAGGGTGCTTTCGCGGGCGCCCTTCCAGAGGTCGAGGTCGCCGTCCTTCGCGTGCGAGTCGATTGCGGCGAGTTCGGAGTCGCTGAACTGAAGGTTGTTGACCGCGTCGAGCGAGTCGTTGAGCTGATCGACGTTGCGCGCCCCGATCAGCGACGAGGTCACGCGCGGATCGCGCAGCGTCCACGCAATCGCCATCTGGGCGAGCGTCTGGCCGCGTCCCTTGGCGATCTTGTTGAGGGCGCGGATGCGGCTGAGGTTCTCTTCGCTGAGGAGGGTCTTCGACAGCGAGCCTTCGAGGGTTGCGCGGGAGTTCTCCGGCACGCCGTTCAGGTACTTGCTGGTCAACATGCCCTGCGCCAGCGGCGAAAACGCGATGCAGCCCACGCCCAGCGTATCGAGCGTACCCAGCAGCTCGTCCTCGATCCAGCGGTTCAGCATGGAGTACGAGGGCTGGTGGATGAACAGCGGCACACCCTCGCTGCGCAGAATCTCGGCGGCCTGGCGCGTGCGCTCCGGGCTGTACGACGAGATGCCGACGTAGAGAGCTTTGCCCTGACGCACGGCCTGCACCAGCGCTCCCATCGTTTCTTCGAGCGGCGTGTTGGGGTCGGGACGGTGCGAGTAGAAGATGTCCACGTAGTCCAGACCCATGCGCCGCAGGCTGTCGTCGAGCGAGGCGGTCAGGTACTTGCGCGAGCCTCCGAAGCCGTAGGGGCCGGGCCACATATCCCACCCCGCCTTGGTGGAGACGATCAGCTCGTTGCGATATGGGGCGAGGTCTTTCTTCAGGATGGTCCCGAAGTTTTCTTCGGCTGAGCCGTAGGGCGGCCCGTAGTTGTTGGCGAGATCGAAGTGGGTGACTCCCCGGTCGAAGGCGCGGCGAACCATGGCGCGGCCCGTCTCGAAGACGTCGGCTCCGCCGAAGTTCTGCCAGAGGCCAAGCGAGATGGGCGGAAGGACGATACCCGACTGGCCGGAGCGGCGGAACTTCGCCTGCTCGTAGCGCTTCGGGTCTGCGATGTAGCTCATTTTTTGAGTGCTCCTTGGAGGAAGGGCTTTTCCGTTCAGCAATATCCTACGACGTGTGGACGTTCCTATTCGTCAACGCGCATCGGGAAACCGTCGATTTCGCTACACTGGAAGAGCAATGGCGACCATTAAAGCAGTACGCGGCACGAGGGACCTGCTGCCCCCGGAGACAGCCCTTTGGAATCATGTGGAGGCGACGGCGCGCTCGGTCTTCGCACGGTATGGATTCGGCGAGATTCGCACGCCTCTTTTCGAGGCGACCGAGCTTTTTGCCCGCGGCGTGGGCGAGGAGACCGACATCGTCTCGAAGGAGATGTACACGTGGGAGGACCGTGGACGCGCCGAGAGTGACCGCGGCCAGAGCCTGACGCTGCGCCCCGAGAACACCGCCGGCGTCGTGCGCGCCTACATCGAGCACAAGCTGTCTGACAGCGGGATGCTTGAAAAGCTGTTCTACATCGGGCCGCAGTTCCGTCGCGAGCGTCCGCAACGTGGGCGCTACCGCCAGTTCTGGCAGATCGGGGCCGAGGTGCTGGGGCCGCCGTGGTCCGGGTCGGACTCCGCCCTGCGCGACGCCGAGGTGCTGGAGATGCTGGCGACGCTGCTGGATGAGCTTGGCATCAAGGGCTGGAGGCTGGCGTTGAATTCGGTCGGCTCGGCCGATGACAGGAAGCGCTACAGCGAGGCACTGCGACAGGCGCTCGCTCCGGTGAAGCATTTGATGTGCGAGGACAATCAGCGCCGCGCCGAGACGAATCCGCTGCGCGTGCTCGACTCGAAGGACCCGAACGATCAGGAGATCATCAACGGCCTGCCGAAGATCGCCGACTTCCTCGACGAGGCATCGCGTGAGCACTTCGAGCAGGTGAAGGCTGCGCTCGACGCCTGCGGAGTTCCTTACACGGTCGAGCCTCGCCTGGTGCGTGGGCTCGACTACTACACCCGCACCACCTTCGAGTTCACCGTGCCGGACGGCAGCGGTCTTGGCACGCAGAACGCGCTTCTTGGCGGAGGCCGCTACGATGGCCTGAGCGAGATGCTGGGCGGGCCGAGGGCTCCGGGGATTGGCTTTGCGATCGGCGAGGACCGCCTCATCCTCACGTTGCAGGCGCAGGCCGCCGAGCAGGAGCAGAAGAAGCTCGACGCCTTCATCGCCCCGATGGGAGTGGGGCAGAACCCCGGAGCGTTGCGGCTTGCCCGCGAGCTGCGCCGTGCCGGCCTGACGGTCGAGGTCGGGGATGGAAACTTCCGCCTGAAAAAATCTTTTGAGGCGGCGGACAAGCTTGCGCGTAAGATGGTGATCTTCGGAGAAGACGAAGCTGCCACCGGCATCCTCACGGTCAAAGATTTTTCCGTGGGAGAGCAGGCCAAGGTTCCGCGTACGGAGCTGGTTTCGTTTCTGAAGTCCTGATTCACGTTTTGCAATCCTGACTTACGTTCTATGAGATAAAACTCTGGAATTCATGGAGGTTGGGTGGAACGCAGAAGGTTCTTTCAGATGGCCGCCGCAACGGGGATGCTTGGTGCGGCGGCCTTGTCGTCGGAGGCGCAGGATGCCTCTTCCTCGCAGCCCTTCATCGAGCGGGCCAACCCGGGCCAGCCGGGGAAGGGCAAGGTCTTCGCGCTGATCTCTCCGCATCTGGATGACGGACCCATCTTTGCCGGGGGCACGGTCGCCAAGCTGCTCAACGAGGGCTATACGGGCTACCTTATCCGCGTGACCAACGACGAGAAGGACTCCTACGACCTTTCGCTCGGGGAAACCGTTCTGGTCAACGAGCAGGACACGGCGCGCTTTGTGAAGGTCGCCGGGTTGAAGAAGTGCTACGACCTCAGCTACCGCAATCATGGCCTCGACGACGTTTCGCGCATGGAGATCCGCGTGCGCATGGTCTTTCTCTTCCGGCTGCTGAAGGTGGATACGGTCATTACCTACAACCCCTGGGGCCACGACGAGGAGAATCCCGACCACTACGTGACCGCGCAGGCGGTGGAGGCGGCCTGCTGGATGTCGGGCGATCATCTCGACTTTCCCGAGCACTTCGAGGCGGGGCTGAAGCCGCACTCCGTCAGCGAGAAGTACTACTATGCGCGGGGGCAGCATCTGGTCAATCGCGTGGTCGATATCTCGGCCACGGTGCAGCAGAAGCGCGAGTACATCGCCGCCTGCCGCAACATGATTAACAACATGGTCCGCAGCACCAACGAAGCCCTGAAGCACCGTGGGCTGAAAATTTCGGCCTTTATGGGGGACGAGGATGCGGCGAACCGGGCGTTTATCGACGCGCGGATGATCGCGGCGGCGAAGAAGGTCGGCGAAAAATACGGACTCGAGTATGCGGAGGAGTTCCACTACATCGGCCCGGACCATTTCATGGACGAGTACATCCGCGCCAACGCCCAGCCCATTTCGTAGATTTGCGGGGAAGTCCGTACAATAGAAAGCATCGTGACACTCGACTTTTTAGGCAATCTGGAGCGCACTCACCGGTGCGGAGAGCTTCGCGCGGAGCAGGCTGGGCAGGACGTGGTTCTGATGGGCTGGGTTAACCGCCGCCGCGACCACGGCAACCTTATCTTTCTCGACCTGCGCGACCGCACGGGCATCACGCAGGTGGTGCTGGACAAAGAGATCTCCGGCGAGGCCCACGCCAAGGCCGAGGCCGCCCGTTCGGAGTATGTTGTGGCGGTCAAAGGCTCTGTGCGCCGCCGCGACGCCGGGCTTGAGAACCCCAACATGCCCACCGGCGATATCGAGGTGGTGGCGAAGGAGCTTCTGCTGCTGAATGAGGCGAAGACGCCTCCTTTTTCGCCCGCCGAGGACGCCATCGCGAACGAAGAGGTGCGGCTGAAGTACCGCTATCTCGACCTGCGCCGCGAGCAGATGCAGCGCAACTTCCTGATGCGTCACAAGGTCGCCCGCGCCATCCGCGAGTATCTTTCGGACAACGAGTTTCTCGAGATCGAGACGCCCTTCATGACGCGCTCGACCCCGGAGGGAGCGCGTGACTACCTCGTGCCGAGCCGGGTGCATCCAGGCAATTTTTACGCGCTGCCGCAGTCGCCGCAGATCTTCAAGCAGATCCTGATGATCTCGGGCTTCGACCGCTACTTCCAGATCGCCCGCTGCTTCCGCGACGAGGACCTTCGCGCCGACCGCCAGCCGGAGTTCACCCAGATCGACCTGGAGATGACCTTCCCGAAACAGGAGACGGTCTTCCGCGTGGTCGAGGGCTTCCTGACCGCCGCCTTCCGCACCGCGGGCATCGAGCTGACCGCGCCGTTCATCCAGATGACCTATGACGATGCCGTCCGCAAGTACGGCATCGACAAGCCGGATATGCGCCTGCCCGCGATGGTCGAGCTTAGCGACGAGCTGACGCCCGAGCTGCGCGAGACTCTGAAGATCGAGCAAAAACTGCCTGTGCTTGGCTTCATTATTCCGAAGTCCGGCGGCCTCAGCGGCACCGAGCGCAAGAAGCTGCTCAGCGAGGTGCGTGCAGGTTTCGGCGAGAGCGGTCTCGACCTGCTCGACACCGAGCGCCTGAAGACTAACGAAACCTTCGCTCCGCTGGCGAACATCGTCACGGCGAAGCTCGAGGCTGCGCCTGAGGACCTGGTCGTCGTGGTGACGCCCAAGCTCGGCACGCCCGAGATGTGGAACTACGATCGCCAGTGGATCTACAAGCGCGTCGGAGCGCTGCGCCTGCAGCTTGCGCAGAAGTTCGCCGACAAGCACAAGCTCTTCGAGCAGACCGGCACCGCGAACGACTACAAATTTCTCTGGGTCACCGACTTCCCGATGTACGAGTGGGACGAGGAGGCGAAGACCTGGAACGCCGCGCACCATCCTTTCACCTCGCCGCATGAGGACGATATCAAGTCCGGCGCTCTGTTCAACGACAAGGGCTCGGTTCGCGCCCTCGCGTATGACGTGGTGCTCAACGGCACGGAGCTTGGTTCGGGCTCCATCCGTATCCACCGGCAGGATGTGCAGAAGGAGATCTTCCGCTCGCTCGGCATGAACGACGAGGAGGCCAAGGAGCGCTTCGGCTTCTTCCTCGACGCGCTGGAGTACGGCACGCCTCCGCACGGCGGCATCGCGCTCGGCCTCGACCGCATCGTGATGATCCTCGCGGGAGCCACCAGCCTGCGCGAGGTCATCGCCTTCCCGAAGACCGCGAAGGCCATCGACCTGATGGTCGATGCTCCGAGCCTTCCGACCGAGCAGCAGATGCGGGAGCTTCACCTGAAGACGGTCGCCCGCTCGTAGCATTGGTCAAAGCAAGGCGTGATCGGCAGAAAACAGAAAGGGCGGCGGGAAGATTTTCCTGCCGCCCTTCGCATTTAACCTGCTTTTTATAGACCGAAGTCGCTCAGCTTATAGACCGAGGTCGCTCAGTCCCGGATGATCGTCCGGTCTGCGCCCGATGGGCCAGTGAAAGAGCCGTTCGCTCTCGCTGATGGAGAGGTCGTTGATGCACGCATGGCGAGCCCGCATCAGGCCATGCTCGTCGAACTCCCAGTTCTCGTTGCCGTAGCTTCGCCACCACTGTCCGCTGGCGTCGCGGCTTTCGTAGGCGAAGCGCACGGCGATGCGCGCTCCGTCGAAGGCCCACAGCTCTTTGATGAGGCGGTACTCCAGCTCGCGCTGCCATTTGCGCGTGAGGAAGGCGACGATCTCCTCGCGCCCGTTCACGAACTCCGAGCGGTTGCGCCAGCGGCTATCGATCGTGTACGCCAGCGAGACTCTCTGCGGATCGCGCGTGTTCCAGCCGTCTTCGGCAGCGCGAACCTTTTTGATCGCGGTCTCGCGGGTGTACGGCGGAACCAGCGGACTCGATGCGGTTGCTTCTCCCGTCACGGTTGTTGCCTCTCCCATCACCCCTCCTTTGTCAGTGCGCCAGCGCCTCTGCAATGGCTTTTTCGGCCAGCGGAGACATGATGGCGTATCCCTGGGGGGTCGGATGCACGCCGTCCTTGGAAAGCGCCGGGTCCAGCCCTCCATTCGCATTCGCCATCGCCGCGTAGTAGTCGACATAGACCAGCCCTTCGCGCTTGCTCAGCTCCTTCAGACGCTCGTTCATCTGCCGTATCGGCTCAGCCGGATGCATTTCGGACTTCCAGCCGTAGTGGTCCGCCGGAAGGATCGACGAGATGACGACCTTGATGTTGTTCGCCTTGGCAATCGCAATCATCGACTCGAAGTTGTCCTGGATCATCTCCGGGGTCGAAGGTCCGGTGTTTCCGGCGATGTCGTTGGTGCCCGCGAGAATTACGACCACGGCGGGCTTCAGGTGAACGACGTCCTGCTGAAATCGAACCAGCATCTGCGGAGTCGTCTGCCCACTGATGCCGCGCCAGATGTAGGGTTTGCCGGGGAAGGACTGTTCCCGAAGGCGTGCCCATGCTTCGGTGATCGAGTCGCCATAAAAGATCACGCGCTTTTCTCCTGCTGTAGGGGCGGGCAGGGTGGTGTCGGCGTTGCGATACACCGAGAGCTGTGGCCAGTCGGCCAGCCTCTTCGTCATGGCATCGACAACGGGTTGGGGGACGGCTGCGGGTGCAGGTGCGGGAGCCGGGGTGGCGGGTGCCTGGCCCCACAGGGTTCCAGCCAGCAGGGTTGTCATCAGAATCCAGCGCATCGAATTCTCCTTTGGGAATAACTGCTCAAGGGAAAGTCCCGCGCTCATGGTAACGGAAATCTTTCACGCCTGACTTCTGTTATAACCGTCTCATCCAGCATGTTGCCCGGAATCTCAACGCACGTTTTTCTCTCCCAGCGCCTCCATCCCGGTCTGCTCGACGCACTTAAGCGTAGCGGAGCCCGCACGATTGAGCTGTTTGCCGCACGCCACCACTTCGACTACACCGACCGCGCCGTCGTGCGCGAGGTCGCCACGTGGTTTCGCGATAACGGTCTTGGGGCAACGCTGCACCAGCCCATCTTCACCCGCGAGCAGAGCGAGAACTGGTCGCGCCATGTCAGCGCCACGCTTTCGCTGATCGCCTCGGAGAAGACCTATCGCATCGATGCGATGGACGAGGTCAAGTGGTCGCTCGAATCGGCGGAGCAGATCCCGATTACGGCCATCACACTTCACCTCGGACTGAAGGACGACCGATGGGACGAGCGCGTCATTGAAAATTCGCTCACCGCCATCGAGCACATCAACGCCTTCGCCCGCCCGCTTGGTGTTCGCGTGCTGATTGAGAACCTGCAGAATGATGTCACCACGCCCGAGCACCTGCTTGAGATTCTGCATATCGGCCACTTCGACAAGGTCGGCGTTACGCTCGACGTGGGCCACGCGAACCTCAGCGACACAGGTCTCGACCATGCCTTCGAGCTACTGCGTCCGCGCATCGGCGAGCTGCACCTGCACGATAACCACGGTCTGCGCGACGAGCACCTCTGGCCTGGCTCGGGAGAGATTGACTGGGTGAAGCTGCAGCGGCTTGTTTCGACGCTGCCCGCTGAGGTTCCCGGCGTTCTCGAGATTGCGTACGACATCGGCGAAACTGCGGAGTCGGTCGCGACAAAGGGTTCGGAAAGCTTCTCGCGGCAATCGCGCATCGAGGAATCGCTGAGCGAATCTGTCTAAGTCCTACTGTTGAGAACTTGTCATTCCGTAGCGGAGCGGAGGAATCTGCTTCGCTACGCGGGATTTCTTACTCGTACTTGAGGGTCTGGACGGGATCGAGCCGCGCAGCGCGGTTCGCTGGCAGAGTTCCGAAGAGAATTCCGACGAGCATCGAGGTTCCCAGCGCGATGATGGCGGCCCACGGCGAAACCGGAATCTGGAACGGAGTCAGCAGCCGCACACTCATCGGGATCGCGAGCCCCAGCAAGGTCCCGATCAGCCCGCCGCTGAGCGACAGGAAGACCGCTTCGGTCAGGAACTGAAGCCGAATCTCGCGACTCGTCGCGCCCAGTGCCTTGCGGATGCCGATCTCGCGGATACGGGACTGCACGTTGGCCAACATGCTGTTCATGATGCCCACGCCGGAGACGATCAGGGTGATCGCAGCGGCAAGCGTAAGAACGACCGTCAGCATGTCCGCAATCTGACCCATCACTCGCAGAATCTGCTGCATGGTGAAGGCCGTGTAGACACTGCTTGGGCGGTGGCGCTCCTTGATCACGTTAAGGATCTTGGCCGCGGCCGGAGTTACCTGTGAGACATCGGACATGCCAAAGAAGATCTCTTTGACGGTGTTGCTCCCTGTGAAGTAGCGAGCGACCGAGTAGGGAACCAGAATGGTCTGATCGGAAACCTCGGACTGTCCGAAGGTGTCGATCCGCATGTTGAAGACGCCGATGACGGTAAAGGGGATGCCGCGGATACTGATCGTACGTCCCACGGCAGAGGCAGAGGAGCCATAGAGCGCACGCGCCAGAGGTTCCACCATGACCGCGACCTTGGCATGCGTGATGGAATCCTGATCGTCGAAAAAGCGACCTGCTCGGACAGCCAGGTTGCGCACAACGCGATACCCCGGGGAGACGCCGAGGATCATGGTGTTCTTCGTGATGCCTCCGCCCATGCTGACGTTGTCGTGGTCTTCGAGCATGGGAGAAGAGGCCACGATACCGGGGACCTGTTCGCGCACCGCGATCTCATCCTCGAGGGTCATGAAGTCGGGACTGCTGGTGTTGTCCGGTCCGGCGATGCTGCCGCCGTTGTACTGCATTTCGACCATCGTGGGACCGATAGAGGAGAGCAGGTTCATGGCATAGTCCTTGCCGGTGAGGCCGAGGGTGTAGACCAGAATGATCGAGGCCGAACCGATAATCATGCCCAGCATGGTCAGCAGGAAACGGACCTTGCTGGCCTTGAAGCTGTCGATTGCCAGACGGACGATCTCGCTGAACATCATGGTCGAGCGCGCGCTCTGCAACGTCCGCTCGAACGATCCCATCTTCGACTTCGGGGGTGTTGCTACGGGTTGGGGCAGATTCGCGGTCGCCATCGGCTTGATCCAAAAGGATTAGACGCTCTTTAGTATCGCAGCGGTGCAGGGTTTTCTGCCAGTTGGATCGTTTGCTGTCGAGGTTCGTCCTGCGGCGGCGCGGTCTGGCCGTTGGTGTGGATGTGGCTGAGGGGGCGCTGGTTACGCCCCCTTCTGCCTGCCCTCGAAGGTGGCATAGACGACCGGGACCAGCACCAGGGTCAGCAACGTCGAGCTGAGCAGCCCGCCGATCACGACGATAGCGAGGGGACGCTGGATCTCCGACCCGGCTCCGTGCGAGAAGAGGAAGGGGACCAGCCCCAGCGCCGCTACGGTCGCGGTCATCATCACGGGACGGAAGCGGAGACGCGCTCCTTCGAGCACCGCCTCGTCCTGTGCCAGCCCCTCGTCCCGCAGCTTGCGGATGTAGGAGACCAGCACGACTCCGTTGAGCACCGCGATGCCCCACAGGGCGATGAAGCCGACCGAGGCCGGGACCGAGAGATATTCGCCGGAGACGAAGAGGCCGATGACGCCCCCGATGGAGGCCAGCGGAAGCACCGTGATGATGAGCGCGGCGAACCGCACCGACTGGAAGAGGATGAAGAGGAGGAAGAAGATCGCCCCGATGGTGATGGGAACGATGATCATCAGGTGGTGCATCGCCCGCTCCATGTTGTGGAACTGGCCGCCCCACTCGATGTAGTAACCGGCGGGGAGCTTGACCTGCTGACCGACCTTCTGCTGCAGCTCGGCGACGAAGCCGCCGAGGTCGCGGTCCTGCACGTTGACTCCGACGACGATGCGGCGCTTGCCCATGCTGCGGTTGATGAGCGCGGGGCCTTCCTTCACGCCCACGCTGGCGAGGTCTTCGAGAGGAATGCGCGGGCCATCGGGAGAGCTGATTTGCAGCTCGCGGATGTCAGGAACGCTGTCGCGCAGCGTCTGCGGCAGGCGTACGACTGCCTGGAAGCGGCGTTCGCCTTCGTAGATCTCGGTGGCCGACTTGCCCGCGATGGCTGTTTCGATCACCTCGTTCACGTCGGCGGCGTTCAGGCCGTAGCGCGCGATGGTGTCGCGGTTGATGTCGATGTTCAGGTACTGTTGCCCGCCCACGCGGTCGACGCGGGTGTCCTGCGTGCCGTGGATGCCGCTGGCGACGCGGGCGATCTCGCGTGCCTTTTCGACCAGCACCTCGAGGTCGTCGCCATAGAGCATCACGGCGACGTCGGCGCGCACGCCGGAGACCATCTCGTCCACGCGGTCGGAGATGGGCTGCGACATGACGAGGTTGATGCCGGGGATCGATGCGAGCTTCTCGCGCATCTCGTTGGCGATCTTCTCCTGTGTCATGCCGCTGGGGCGGTCATCGATGGGAGTGAGCGAGGCGAGCACGTCGGCCTCGTTGGGCCCGGCGGGGTCGGCGGGCGATTCGCCGCGGCCCACGCGGGAGACGACGTTCTCGACGCCGGGGACGGTGCTCATGGTCTTCTGCATGGCCATCTCCATGCGGAGCGATTCGTCGAGAGAGATGTTGGGAACGCGGTCGGCGTTGGGGGAGAGGGTGCCTTCGGCCATCTCCGGAATGAAGGCGGTGCCGAGGAAGGGGAAGAGGCACAGCGCGAAGACGAACAGCCCGACTACGCTGAGCACGGTGATGCGACGGTGTGCGAGCGCCCAGTGGAGCAGGGCGTTGTAGGGCCGCCGCACCAGCCGTACGAGGCGCGTGTCGTCCTCGGAGCCTCCGCGAAGAAGATACATGCAGAGCACCGGCGAGAGCGTGAGCGAGAGCAGCAGCGAGATGCCCAGAGCGATGGCGATGGTGTAGGCCAGAGGCGCGAACATCTTGCCTTCCATGCCTTCGAGCGTCATCAGGGGAAGGAAGACGAGGATGATGATGGTGACGCCGAAGAGCACAGGCGTTGCAACCTCGCTGACCGCGTCGAGAACGATGTGCATCTTGCCGTGGGCGGAGGTGACCTCGTGGCCGTGATGCCGCGCATGGCTGAGCTTCGCGAAGACGTTCTCGACGACGACGACCGAGCCGTCGACCATCAGGCCGATGGCGATGGCGAGGCCTCCCAGCGACATCAGGTTCGCCGAAAGCTCGATCCTGTTCATGACGAGGAAGGTCAGCAGGGGCGTCAGCAGCAGCGTCGCGCTGACGATGAGGCTCGAGCGCAGGTCGCCGAGGAAGAGCACGAGGACGATGATGACGAAGACGATGCCTTCGCCTAAGACCTCGGTGACGGTGTGGATGGCGGCGTCCACGAGCTGCGAGCGGTCGTAGTAGGGCTTGATCTGAAGACCGCCGGGGATCATGTGCTTCGAGTTGATCTCGGCGACGCGCTGCTTCACGCGGCTGACGATCTCCTTGGCGTTGCCTCCGGAGGTCATCAGGACGACTCCGCCGACGGATTCGGTGTAGCCGTTTTTGATCATCGCGCCGTAACGGACCTCGGTGCCGATGCGGACCTCGGCCACGTCGCGGATGTAGATGGGGGTTCCGCCGGATTCTTTGAGGACGATGCCGCGGATATCGTCGAGGTCGCGGATGAGGCCGACGGCGCGGATGAGGTACTGCTCGGCGTGCTGCGGAAGGATGCCGCCTCCGGCGTTGGCGTTGTTGCGCGCCAATGCGTTGCGGACATCCTGGATGGTGAGGTTGTAGTAGCGCAGCTTCTGCGGATCGACCAGTGTCTCGTACTGCTTGACGTAGCCGCCGGTGGAGTTGATCTCGGCGACGCCGGAGATGGAGCGCAGCAGAGGACGAACGACCCAGTCCTGCACGGTGCGACGCTCGATCAGCTCGTTTCGTGTGAGTGGGCGCTTGCCGTCGTCGGTACGTTCGAGCGTGTACTGGTAGACCTCGCCCAGAGCGTTTGTGATGGGGCCGAGCACGGGTGTTACGCCTTCGGGCATACGGTCGCGCAGCTCGTTGAGGCGCTCGGAGACCATCTGGCGTTCGAGATAAAGGCTGCGTCCGTCTTCGAAGACCAGCGTGATGAGCGAGAGGCCGGGCTTGTTGAGCGAGCGCATGTCGGTCATGCCGGGAAGGCCGGTCATGGCGATCTCGACCGGGATGGTGATGAAGCGTTCTACCTCTTCGGGAGATTTACCTGGAGCTTCTGTCGCGATCTGAACCTGGATGTTGGTGACGTCGGGGAAAGCATCGACCGAGAGACGCTGTGCGGCGTTGAGGCCGAAGAAGAACAGGATGATCGCAACGACGACGAGAATGAGGCGATGCTTCAGCGCGCCCTGAACAATGGACTGGAGCATCGTTACTGTTCTCCCTTGATGGCGTTCTGCTTGCGCTGGTTGTTCAGGTGGAAGGCTCCGTCGAGCACGATCTTTTCGCCGGGGCTGACGCCGCTTTCGAGCACATGGTTTTCGCCGGTCTCGATGCCGAGCGAGACCTCGCGCAGCATGAACTTCGTAGGCTCGGTCTGGATGAAGACGTAGTCCTTGTTTTCTTCGCGCACGATGGCCGTGGAGGGAATCGTCGTTTTGCGCTCGGTGTTGTCGAGGAAGGTCATGCCCGCGAGCATCGCTGGCTTGAAGATCGCGTGGGGGTTCGGAAGATCCATGCGGACCTGTACGGTGCGCGTGACGGGATCGACGACGGGCGAGACGTAGGAGAGCTTGCCCTCGACGTGTTCGCTGGGAAGGGCGGGAATGCGAACGACGACGTTCATGCCTTTGTGTAGACGTCCTGCGCTTTCTTCGGGAACATCGGCGAGCAGCCATACGTTCGAAAGGTCGGCGACCATGAAGGCGACCTCGGCGGGCTGCACGATCTGGCCGAGCGTGACCTTGCGCTCGAGCACGGTGCCGCTGATGGTCGAGAGGATGGGGTAGTCCGCGTTGAGCTGGCGTTTGGTCTCAAGCTGATGAATCGCCGTTTCGGACATTCCGAGACCGCGAAGCTGTGTGCGAAAGGCTTCGACCTCGGCGGTGGCTTGCAGAAGCTCGGCGCGGCGGCGCTCCAGTTCGGCCTGCCCGATGACATCGGATTTGACCAGTTGTTCTGCGCGAGCGGTGGCCTGTTCGGCCAGCTTCTCTTGCGAGTAGGCCTTGATGAAGGAGAACTGCGTGTCCGAAAGATCAGTGCTGTGCAGCGCCGCGAGCACAGAGCCGCGACGGACGTTCTGACCTTCGAGCGCGAGCAGACGGATGATGCGGCCCGAGACGGGCGATCCGATGCGGGCGATGCGGCTGGCGTCGGTTTCGATGCGAGCAGAGACCTGGAGAGAGCCTGCGACCTCCTGCTCCTGCGGCTCGCCGATCTTCAACTGCTGCGCGAGCGCGGGCGTGACTGTGATGCTGTTGGGATCCTGTGCGGCCTCCGATGCGGCAGAGGAAGCAGGTGCGGGCGTGTCCTTCTTGCATCCTCCGGTGACGAGCAGAAGCGCTGCGACGGATGCGAGTGCGCAGCTTGAGAGAGAACGTGCGGGCTTCAGGGTCTTCAATGTTTTTCTCCAGAGGGGGCGACGCCAAGTTCTTCAAGATCGACGAGAGCTGCCTGACGGGCAAAGCTGGCGTCGAGCAGGTCTCCGCGAACGCTTTGTAGAACGCGCTGCGCGTCGAGCACCTCGACGATGCCGCGCTCGCCGAAGCGATAGGCAGCCATCGCGGCATCGACGGCACTTTCGGCCTCGCGCAGCGAGCCTGCTTCGAGCGAGGTGACCTGCTGGTCGGCAAGCTGGTAGCTCTCATACGCGCGCTCAAGGGCTGCGGTCAGCTCAAGCTGGCGCTGGTTACGGATTGCGGCGGACTGACGGATTGCAGCCTGTGAATCGGCGATCTGACCGCGGCGCTTATCCCAGAGCGGAAGGGGAACGGTGACGCCCATGCGCCAGAAGGTAAGGTCCGGCTGCTTCTCCCACTCGCCGAAGAGGGTCGGTTGCGGAACGCGCAGGGCACGCTGATGCTCCAGCTCGGCCTCGGACTGTTCCATCGCGGTGTTGGCTTCGCCGATGATGGGGTGATTGCGGAGGACGAGGGTGCGAAGCTCGTTGAGAGGCCCCAAACGAACAGGAGGCTCCGGCTCTCCGATGGGGTCGAGCGCGAGATCGGGAGGCGCCGCGATGGCGGCTCGGAGCAGAGCGATCGCGTTGGCGAGATTGATCTGCGCGCTTTGCACGGCGAAGTTGGCACGCGCCATTTCGGCCTCGGCGCGGGTCAGCTCGAGACGGCCTTTTTCTCCGACGCGAACCTCGACGGCCACGCGGTCGCGAAGCCCCTGGACGAGGGTGAAGTTCTCGCGAGCATGTTCCACTTCGTGCTTGCGCCAGAGGGTTTCATAGAACGCATGTTTTACCGCGGAGGTGACGGAGAGCTGTTCGGTGTCGCGCTGATAGCCCTGGCCGACTCTTCCGAGGTCGGCGACACGCTGACGTGTGCTGCGCTCGTGGGGAATCTCAAGCGTTTGATATCCGGCGTAGTGCTGCAGCAGTCCGGGGATGCCGGGAGTCGCGATGTCGCGTGCGCTCTGCTTGCCGGCGAAGAACTCGGCCTGCGGGTTGGTGTAGGCGCGGGCGGTCTGGGTCGCGGCGGTCGCCCTGTCCAGCAGGGCGTTCGCTGCGTGCAGGCGCGGGCTGTTCTGCTCTGCCATGCGGAGCGCTTCTTCGAGCGTAAGAGGAGTGGCGGAACGGTTTACAGGGGCAGGGGATTGAGGCAGAGATGCTTCATCGGCTGCGGGTTGTTGCGCCGCAGCAGGGCGAAGAGAGAGCAGCAGGAGGATTGAAAGCCATCGCAAAGACACGCTGGGGCAGATGCAATCGGGAGACCAAAGAGGAAACAAGGGAATCGCTGGTGGTCATGGGGTGGAGGTGTCCCATTTGGTACAGTCCTGCTTTGAAGAATGTCCCTTATGCGGCAATCGAAGTTCTTCTGTGCTGTGTTGCCAAGGCTCATGAGATGGCGGGTGAATTGCATCTGTCTCCGCGATGCGCTCGTGGTCTACAGTCTCGGCAACACACATTGGCCTTCCGCTGCCTGCGAGGCCGCTGCCGATGGCCGCGTGGGAGAATAATAAGGATATGGGGCTCGCTCCAATGTCCTTTCAGGTGCTGCGGACGCCGCGGGTAAAGGCCGCGTCGATTGCGGCCATGATTGTTCTGCTGGCGGTGGCGACGTGGTTTACGCCGCCGCACGCGGTTGCGCTGCACAACGTGTTGCATCACCTGAACTTTTTGCCGTTCATGATGGCGGGGATGCTCTTCGGATGGCGCGGAGCCGTGAATGCGCTGCTGTTTGGCGTGGCGGTCCAGATGCCGATCATCATGAGGCACTGGACGCGCTGGCCGATGGACGCCCAGGACCAGGTGCTGGAGCTTGCGATCTTCGGAAGCGCGGGAATCATCGCCGGTCTGCTGGCCGACCGTGAGCGGGTGCAGCGCAAGCGGGTCGAGTTGACGAAGCGCGAACTGGAGGATGTTTACACGGAACTCCGCGAGAACGTGGAGAAGATGAAGCGGACCGAGAGGCTTTCGGCTGCCGGGCAGCTTGCGGCAAGTCTCGCACATGAGATTCGTAATCCGCTGGCCAGCATCTCGGGTGCGGCGGGCATTCTCAAACGCGGCAATGCTTCGGAGGATAACCGGCAGGAGTGTCTCGGAATTCTGGAGAAGGAATCGCAACGGCTTAATAAGCTGCTGACGAACTTTCTTGATTTTGCGCGCCCGCGATTGCCGCGTTATCAGAAGGTCGATCCGGCTGCGCTGGTGACCTCGGTGACGGTGCTGGCGCGTCATGCGGCGATGCGTCAGCGGGTTGAGGTGATCGACGAGCTGCCGAAGCAGCTACCCATGATCGATTGCGATGCCGAGCAGATGAAGCAGGTGCTGCTGAATGTCGTATTGAACGCAATCCAGGCGACGCAGGGCGGCGGCAGAGTTGTCGTAAGGGCGCTCGCTGCTGCAGGAGCGGTCTCTATCGAGGTCTCGGACGAGGGTTGCGGGATGCCTGCGCAGGAGCTGGACCGAATGTTTGAGCCCTTCTACACGACGAAAGAGAGCGGGACCGGGCTGGGACTTGCTGTTGCGGCCAATATCGTGGCGCAGCATGGCGGCTCGCTGCGCGGAACGAACAACGCGGGACGAGGGATGACCTTCAGGCTTGAGCTTCCGCTCGATCGCTCCCGGAAGGCGGTTGCGGCGCGATGAACTCGAAACGCATTCTCGTGGTGGATGATGACAGCAGTCTTCGTCGCGTGATGAAGATGCAGCTTGAAGAGGCGGGTTACGAGGTCACGCTGGCTGCTGACGGAGCCGAGGCGTTCGACCTTGTCCGTGAGACTCGTCCAAAGCTGGTCATCAGCGACCTGAAGATGCCGACGAGCGGGCTGGAGCTGATGCGGCGGCTCGCGGAAGAAGAGATTCAGCCGACGCTGATTATCGTGACGGCATTTGGCACGGTCGAAACTGCGGTCGAGGCGATGAAGCTGGGCGCTTACGATTACGTGACCAAGCCGCTGGACTTTGAAGAGCTGACGCTGGTGGTGCATCGCGCGATGGAGCGGCAGAACCTGCTCGACGAGGTGCGCAATCTGCGCTCGGCGCTCGATCAGCGATATGGCTTTGAGGGAATTGTCGGGCGCGCCAAAGGATTTCTGCGCGTGCTCGACCAGGCTGCGCGTGTGGCGCAACGCGATACGACGGTGCTGATCCAGGGCGAGACGGGCACCGGCAAGGAGCTGATGGCGAGGGCGATTCATCAGAACAGTCCGCGCAAGAACATGCCTTTTGTGACGATCAACTGCGGCTCGATCCCGAAGGAGCTGGTGGAAGCCGAGCTGTTCGGATATACGCGTGGAGCGTTCACGGGCGCTCATGCTGCGAAGCAGGGCAAGGTGGAGCTTGCGGATGGTGGGACGCTGTTTCTCGATGAGATCGGAGAGCTTCCGCTGGACGCGCAGGTGAAGCTGTTGCGCGTATTGCAGCAGGGCGAGATCGCGAAGATAGGAGCGACGGAGGTCGAGAAGGTGGATGTTCGCGTCGTCGCGGCGACGCACCGCAACCTTCCGGCGATGATCGAGGATGGAGCCTTTCGTGAGGACCTGTACTATCGGCTGGCGGTGGTTCCGTTGCTGCTGCCGCCGCTGCGTGAACGCAGGGAAGATATCCCCGAGCTTGTGAAGCACCTGTTCCGCAAGGCGAAGGAGCGTCACGGCATTCGAGAGGCGCAGCTGTCTTCTGATGTCGTGCAGCATCTTTCTCACTACCGCTGGCCGGGAAACGTTCGCGAGCTGGAGAACGTGCTGGAGCGGATGCTGGTTCTCAGCTCGTCCAACCTGATTACCGAGGCAGATCTTCCGGAAGAGATTCGACGTGTTCGGCCGGATAGCTCTTCGTTCTGGATCGAGCTGCCGGAGGCCGGGGTCAGTCTTGAGGCGGTCGAGCGCGAGCTGATTCTGCGTGCGCTGGAGCAGGCCAAAGGAAACCAGACCAAGGCCGCGAAGTATCTGGACATCAGCAGGAGAACGCTGATCTATCGCATGGAGAAGTACGGCCTGGCGCAGGATTGAGCGAGCTTGTGACAAAATGGCCGGGCGCTTTTATAGTTGGAATCGCCTGAACATACCGATCATGCCTATGGACCGTCGCGATTTTCTTAAGACTACTGGAGCTCTTGTTGCCTCCACCGCCTTTTCCGGGACCTCTATGCTTGCCGAAGAGAGCGGCGGTCGCACCGTATTTCCTCTGAATCGAGGATGGAGATTTCACGCGGGCCAGGTTGCGGAGGCCCATGCTTCTTCCTTCAACGATGCGGCCTTCGAGCGCGTCGTTCTTCCTCATACGAATGTTCGGCTGCCCTGGCATGGCTTCGACGACAAGGAGTACGAGTTCGTCTCGACCTATCGCCGCAGGTTTCGCACTCCTGCTGCGGCTAAGGGCAAGCGCGTCTTTCTCGACTTCGAAGGAGCCATGACTGCTTCGACCGTCTGGATCAACGGGACTTCGCTGGGAGAGTACAAGGGAGGTTACACGCCGTTTACCTTCGAGCTGACGCCGCATCTGAATGCGACGGGAGAGAACGTGCTCACGGTCTACATCGATTCCACCGAGCGCGCGGATATTCCTCCCTTCGGCAACGAGATTGACTACCTCACCTTTGGAGGAATCTATCGTGAGGTTTCGCTGCGTGTCGTTCCTCAGACGTGGCTCGATAACATCTTTGCGCGTACGAAGAATGTGTTGACCTCGCCCGCGCTTGAGGTCGACTGCTTCCTGGCAGGTGCGAACACCACGGGGCTTTCGCTTGAGGTGGAGCTGCGCGACGGCGAACAGACGATTGCGAAGCAGACCAGCAGCATAGCGCACACCGCTCAGCCGGACCCCAATGCTGCCGCGAATCCAGCGACCTCGGCTCCTGTTCATGCCAGCACGCAGACGGTTGACGATCCTGCGCGCCACACGGTCGTATTCGACAATCTTTCGGGGATTCAGCTCTGGAATCTTAAAACCCCGAAGCTCTACACCGTGCACGTGCGGCTTCTGTCCGAAGGCCATGTGATCGACTCCGATACGCGCCGCATTGGCTTCCGTGAGGCGAAGTTTACCCCGGAGGGCTTCTCGCTCAACGGCAAGATCATCAAGCTGCGCGGGCTTGACCGTCACCAGACATTTCCTTTCGTCGGACAGGCGATGCCTGCGCGGGCACAGCGGCGCGACGCGGACATCCTGCGGCGTAACCTGCGCTGCAATATCGTCCGGACCTCGCACTATCCGCAGTCGCGCCACTTCCTCGACCGTTGCGACGAGATCGGCCTGCTGGTGCTGGAGGAGATTCCCGGCTGGCAGCACATCGGCGATGAGCCGTGGAAGCAGATCTCCATCGACAACGTCGGCCGCATGATTCGTCGCGACTGGAACCATCCCTCCATCATCCTGTGGGGCGTGCGCATCAACGAGTCGAAGGATGACCACGATTTCTTCGCTCGCACCAACAAGCTTGCGCACCTGCTTGATCCGACACGACAGACGGGAGGCATCCGCAATAACTTCAGATCCGAGCTGCTGGAGGATGTTTTCACCATGAACGACTTCGGCTTTCCCCTGCGGGAGCCGAACCATCCGCTCTATCTGAATACGGAGTTCGTCGGTCATACCTTCCCCACGAAGACGACCGACGATGACGAACGCCATCGCGAGCATACACTGCGCCATGCGCGTATTCATGACCAGATCGCCTCCGATCCACGCTTCGCGGGAGGCATTGGGTGGTGCGCCTTCGACTACAACACGCACTCGAACTTCGGTGCGGGCGACCGCATCTGCTATCACGGAGTCACGGACATCTTCCGGGAGCCCAAGCCCGCCGCGGGTTTCTACAAGTCGCAGTGCGATCCCTCGGAGGAGATTGTGCTGGAGCCTGCTTTCCACTGGGCCAACAGCGACGAGTCTACAAACTTTGGCAAGGCGGTGGTGTGTTCCAACTGCGACCACCTGAAGTTCTATATGAGGAATGAACGCGACGAGAAGGCTTCGTGGGAGATGATTGCAGAGCTTGACCCCGATCGCGCGGAGTTTCCGCATCTGGCGTATCCGCCTTTCATTCTCGACCGTCGCAGTTTGAAGCGGCATGGATGGGGCGATCTTCGTATCGACGGATACAGGCAGGGCAAGCAGGTGATCTCGAAGACACTGTCGGGCAGCGGCGCGGACCGCAAGTTCGTCATCCTTCCGGATGATACGACGCTGGTGGCGGATGGAGCCGACACGACGCGCATCGTGCTGCGCGTGACCGATGAGTTCGGGGCGGTCCGCACCTATGCGAACGATCCCATCGCCTTCAAGCTCGAAGGGCCTGCGGAGCTGATCGGTGACAATCCCTTCGCGTTGATTGGCGGCACAGGGGCTGTCTGGATTCGTGCGCGTGAGAGCGCAGGGACGGTACGCCTGGTGGCAACGCATCCTCGCCTTGGATCGCAGAGTGTATCGCTCACGCTGACGGCTTCCACTCCCGAAGCAATTTAGCCGTGCTCTCCCGAAGGCTGCGGAACATGAAACAATCTTTATGATTCATGGCTACGTGGACCCAGCTTCCGGACTCTCTCCGCACTCTTGCCGCCGACCTGCCCAACGCTGTGCTGCTTGAGACGGCGTGCTTCGATGAACAGAACCGTTACAGTTATCTGTTCCTGAACCCTGCGGAGGTTTTTGCTGCGGACAGCGCGGCGGACCCCCCTGCGCTCTTTGCGTGGATGGAAGAGTCGCAGCGGCGCGGCCTTTATCTCGCGGGCTACTTCGGATATGAGTGCGGCTACTTCCTGGGCGATCAGGCGAAGCGGTTTGCCTCGCTTTCGCAATCATCGGATTCCATGCCGATCGCCTGGTTCGGAGCGTATAGAGAGCCGTTCATCTTCGATCATGCATCCGGCACATTCCTCGGAGACATTCCTCCGAAAGCCGCATCGCCGCAGCCTGCGGAGGTGTTTGCAGGCAATGCTGAATTGGAGATTGCCGAGGATGAGTATGCGCGGAAGATACTTGCGATCAAGCGATACATCGAAGCGGGCGACACCTACCAGGTGAACCTCACCGACTCGGTGGCTGTTCCCGCGCAACACAGTCCGGCGGTTGCGTTTGCGACGCTCGCCGAGGCCCAGCCCGTAGCTTACAGCGCGTTGATGCATGTCGCGGGGCAACATATCCTCTCGTTGTCGCCGGAGCTTTTCTTTCGAGTCAAAGACGGTCACATCGTGACGAAGCCGATGAAGGGGACGATGCCTCGCGGTCTCGATGCAGCTACCGATGAAGCGCAGTCCGCATGTCTTCGCGCAGACGAGAAGAACCGTAGCGAGCATGTCATGATCGTCGATCTGTTGCGTAACGACCTTGGGCGCATCTGTCGCTCAGGCTCGGTGCAGGTGGACGAGTTGTTCTCTGTTGAGCGCTACAGGACTCTACTCCAGATGACCTCGACGATCTCAGGAGAGCTTCGCTCTGAAGTGACGATCGGTGAAATCTTCCATGCGCTCTTTCCTTCCGGCTCGATCACGGGAGCGCCGAAGATCAGGACGATGGAGATTATTCGCGAGCTTGAACGTCAGCCTCGCGGTATCTACACTGGCGCGATTGGCTATATCGCACCCAATGGCGATGCCGTGTTTAACGTGGCGATTCGCACGCTGGTGCTGCGAGATGGTATGGCGAAGATGGGCGTGGGAGGAGGGATCGTCGCGGACTCCGATGCTGCTTCGGAGTACCGGGAGTGCCAGCTCAAAAGCTCTTTTCTTACGAGAGGTACTCCGAGGTTCCAGTTGATCGAGACAATGCTTCTTGATGCGGGCGTGATACCGTTCCTTCCGCTGCATCTTGAACGGATAGAGTCCTCAGCGGCGTACTTCGACTTTGCATTTGATCGTGCTCGTCTGGAGGAGAAGCTGGCAGAACTGCGAAACTCTCTTCTGCACGACTCGCGATATCGTGTACGGTTTCTGCTCGATGCGCATGGAGCGATGACGATGACTCATACACCTCTTGCAGAAGAATCGACTCCGCTTAAGGTGTGTATCTCGCCTCATCGTATTCAGGCGGAGAGTGTGTGGCAGCGGCATAAGACGACTCAGCGGGAGTTTTATGACTGCGAGCTTTCCCGCGCGCGTCAGGAGGGCTTCGATGAGGTTCTCTTCCTCAACGAAAAAGGAGAGATGGTCGAAGGTGCTATCAGCTCGCTCTTTGTTTTGCTGAAGGGACGCCTCATCACTCCTCCCCTGGCTTCGGGAGCGCTGCCCGGTGTGCTTCGTCGGTCTGTCCTCGCAGCGTATCCAGATACTGAAGAGCGCGCGTTGAGCCTTGACGATCTGAAAGCGGCGGACGCGATCTATCTGGGGAACTCGGTTCGCGGCCTTCGGCCTGTCGGAAGGATTGAGATGGAGTCCTCAGGAGAATCGCCCATTTTGCTTGAGAACAAGGCGTTCGAGAGATTCACTGGCCTGAACCCTGCCGCGCTCTCTAAAATAGCTGCCAACATCAAATAGCGATTTGCAACGAAAGAGTAGGTCCGTTGTCCACGACGATTTCATCTGCTTCCGCATCGCCCTTCGTTCTGTTGCCCAGCTCGCACGCCCGTGCCCATGACAGTTTTGCCGCAGCAGCGGACCTCGAGCGCGAGCTTCGCGCGCATGTGCGAGGAGAGGTCCGTTTCGATCAGGCATCGCGCGCGCTTTATGCGACGGACGCATCGAACTATCGTCATATTCCGATCGGGCTGGTCATTCCGCTCGATGAGGAGGACGTGATTGCAACGGTCACGGCATGCCGCAAATTCAACGCTCCTGTGCTCTCGCGAGGAGGAGGAACATCCCTCGCGGGGCAGGGAACCAATGCGGCGGTCATCCTCGATTTTTCGAAGTACATGAACAGGATGGGGCCGGTCGATCCTGTGAGCCGTACCGTGCACGTGCAGCCCGGCATTGTGCTCGACCGCGTGCGCGAGGCCGCGGAAAAGTTTGCCCTGACCTATGCTCCTGACCCTGCGACGCACAGCCGTTGCACTATCGGCGGCATGATCGGCAACAACTCCTGCGGCGTTCATGCGCTGATGGGCGGCAAGACGGTCGATAACATCCACTCGCTCGACATCCTGCTCTACGATGGAACGCGCCTGACCGTGGGGCCGACTACCGACGAGGAGCTTGCGCGGAAGATTGTTGAAGGAGGCCGCGAGGGCGAGCTTTACGCTGGGCTCAAGCGCATCCGCGACCAGTATGCAGCGCTGGTGCGCGAGCGTTTTCCCAACATCCCGCGCCGCGTCTCGGGATACAACCTCGACGAGCTTCTTCCGGAGAACCATTTCAACGTCGCCCGCGCTCTGGTCGGAAGCGAAGGCACCTGCGCGGTGATTCTTGGCGCGACTCTGAATCTGGTGGAAAGTCCGCAGTTCCGCACGCTGGTGGGCGTTGGCTTTGAGGATGTTTTTATCGCGGCTGACCGTGTTCCGCTGGTGCTCACGCATAAGCCTATCGGTCTGGAAGGAATGGACGGCCTTCTGCTTGATTCGCTGCGCAGCAAACAGAAGGCGCTCGACGATATTCCTCTGTTGCCCGAGGGGCGCGGCTTTCTTCTCGCGGAGTTTGGCGGAGCTACGCAGGAGGAGGCCGATCAGCGTGCCCATGCACTCGCGCAGTCGCTTGCGAACACCACGCAGGCCCGCGTCTATACGCACGACGAGGCGCATCGTGTCTGGGCCATCCGCGAGTCGGGCCTCGGAGCTACAGCCTTCGTTCCCGGTCAGCGTACCGGCTGGGAGGGCTGGGAGGATGCGGCGGTCGATCCCACGCAGCTCGGTTCTTATCTGCGCGCTATCTATGCCCTGATGCAGCAGTACGGCTACTGGAGCCCGATGTATGGGCACTTCGGGCAAGGCTGCGTTCACATGCGTCTCAGCTTCGACCTTGAGAGCGAGAAGGGCATCCTCGACTTCCGCGAGTTCATGGACAAGGCCGCCGACATTGCGCTGGCGCATGGAGGCTCGCTCTCCGGTGAGCACGGTGATGGGCAGGCGCGTGGCATCCTGCTGCCGAAGATGTTCGGGCCGGAGCTGATGGAGGCGTTTCGCGAGTTCAAGCGTCTGTTCGATCCCAGCCTGCACATGAATCCGAACAAGCTGATCGATCCGCACGAGATTCACGAGGACCTTCGTCTTGGTGTGGATTACAAGCCGTGGGAGCCGAAGACGCACTTTGCGTTTGCCGCAGATGACGGATCGTTTGCGCGGGCTACACTACGCTGCGTTGGTGTGGGAGCCTGCCGCAAGACCGATGCTGGGACGATGTGTCCGAGCTACATGGCTACGGGCGAAGAGCAGCACTCGACGCGAGGCCGCGCACATCTGTTGTGGGAGCTGATGCAGCGTGAGGTGCTGCCCAACGACTGGGCCAACGAGCAGGTGCGTGAGTCGCTCGACCTTTGCCTCTCCTGCAAGGCGTGTAAGAGCGAGTGCCCTGTCTCGGTCGATATGGCGACCTACAAGGCGGAGTTTCTCGCGCACCACTACGAGCATCACTCGCGTCCGCTTGCGCATTATGCCTTCGGTCGCATCGACCTGTGGGCGCGTCTCGCGTCGATTGCGCCTGGTGTGGTTAATGCGATCAACAACGCGCCGGGAATCTCATCGCTCATCAAGTCGGCGCTACACATCCATCCCAGCCGCAGCTTCCCGAGCTTCGCGAAGCCATTCACTTCGACGCATCGCGGCGCTCCTGTTACAGGTGTTGCGGAGGTCTTCCTGTGGGCCGATACCTTCAACAACTACTTCCATCCCCCGACGATGCAGGCAGCGCACCATGTCCTGACCTCGGCAGGTTTTCGCGTGAGCCTTCCGAACCAGCATCTCTGCTGCGGACGCCCGCTCTACGACTTTGGTCTGCTGGATACGGCGAAGCAGTACCTCAAGAAAATTCTCGATGCGCTGGCGCCGCAGATCGAGGCAGGCACGCCTGTCGTCGTGCTCGAGCCAAGCTGCGCGACCGTCTTCCGCGATGAGCTGGTCAATCTCTTCCCCAGCGATCCACGAGCCACCAGGCTGCGCTCGCAGATCTTTCTTCTCAGCGAGTTTCTTGTGAAGTACGCGCCCGGCTATCAGCCTCCGAAGGTCGATGGGAAGATCGTCGTGCATGGCCACTGCCATCACAAGTCCTCTGCGGGAATGGCTGACGAGTTGAAGCTGTTGCGAGCCACGGGAGCGGAGGTGCAGGCGCTGGACTCCGGCTGCTGCGGCATGGCAGGCCCCTTCGGCTTCGAGGAGGACAAGTACGAAATCTCGCAGAAGCTCGGCGAGCGCGTCCTTCTTCCTGCCGTGCGCAACAATCCTGAAGCGGTCATTGTCGCCGATGGCTTCAGCTGCTGCGAACAGGTCACGCAGAACGCTGGCGAGCGTCCTCTGCACCTTGCGGAGCTGCTCGCCGGTCACAAGCGAACTTAGTAGAGAAGATGCCCGATGAATACGGCGTGAGGCGCAAGCGTCATGCCCTCCAGGTGCATCGCGCCCATGCCGATGTCGGAGCGCAGTAGCGGCTTCAGAAAGCTGCCCTTCAGCCCCAGCTTCTGCATGTCTCCCTTCAGCGAGACCGTTACCGGCTGCGAGGAGAGGTTTTCGACTACGACGACCGCAGGGTTCGTATACGAGAGCGCCGTGGGCTTGCGAATCCATGCGAGCACGTTCTGGTCGTCGTGATTGAGCATGGTCATCGTGCCGGAGCTTACAGTGTGGTTGCTATGCATCATGGCGCTCAGTTGCCTGCACCAGTTCAGCAGCGATGACGGGTCCGCTTCTTCTGCGGCGACGCTCAGCGGTGCAGGCTTCTCGCCCTTCTTCGTTGGTACCGCAAAGGAGATCGTGTTGGTTCCGTCCGGCAGGCCAAGCTCCTGTCCATAGAAGAGCATCGTGCCTGCGCGCGTCGTCATCAGCATGGCTGCGAGCGCCTTTGCCGTCTGGGCGTCGCCATACCGGCTCGCGCTGCGCTGCGACGAAGGCCCATCGGAGACCAGTATCGGGAGGCCGCCTGCTTCCTGCTGCGCGGCTTCGAGGGCGGGACGAATCAGCGATGCATCCAGCTTCTCCTGCGTCCCCGGCTTTTTGTCCACGGCCAGTTGAGGAGCATCCGTTCCATGCGCGTCGTCCAGGCGATCGCCGATGACCACGCGCTGCCCTACAAATCCGGCGGCATTCCTGCGCAAGTCGGCAAGCTGCGAGACGTTGGCCCCCGCCGCATAAAATCCCGCTACCCCCTGGGCAAGCCACAGACGCGCCTTTGCGACCACATCGGGAGAGGTTCCGTCCAGCTCGACCAGCACGCGAATGTTCTGTTGACTTGCGTTGCGGATCACCTCGCCGAGGTCGTCCATGCTGCCGACCTCCGTGGCGATGGGCTGGGTCGCGTCGCCTCCCAGCGAGGTCAGCAGGATGGCATCGACCCCGATGGAGTGAACATAGTCGAGATGTTCGGACAGGCCGTGCAGCCCGCCGAAGCCGCGCGGATCGACGCGATAGATCACCGCATGTTTCCACCACGGGGCCGCGTTCATGCCCGAACCGGCCCATCCTGGCCTTGCCAGCATCTGCGTGTGTGCCCTTCCACAGAAAGAGAGGAGAGCGAGCGTTGCGACGAAAAGAAGGCGATGGCTGGAGAAGGATGTGATCCGCATAAGTATGTGTGGCCCGTGTGAAACAGGAGCCTGTTCCTTCGATGCTATCGCGCCGTGGCGCGGTCGGGAATAAGCTGCGTTATACTTCCGCGGAATCCCTTGAGAAGAAAGGTCCGCGTTTATGAGCATTGCTGTGGCCGATCAGCCTCTTTATCAGATCGTCTCCGAACCCGATGCTGCGAGTATCGACGAGGTACTCTCGCGGATGCGGCGCATCGACGCGGCCCTTCCGAGCGATGATGGCTTGAAGTGGTTCAACCGTCTCTACATGATGGTGACCGAAGAGGTCGATCTGCGTCCTCCCGCTGGAGGATGGAAGGATGCGAGCTGGCTCGACCGGCTCGACGTCATCTTTGCGGGGCTTTATTTTCAAGCGGTCCGCGCCTCCATCGACAAAAGCACGGACACCCCGAATGCATGGGACGCCCTGATGGAGGCGCGCTTTCGCAATGGTGTGGACCGCATCCAGTTTGCTCTCGCTGGAATGAACGCGCACATCAATCATGATCTCTCCCTGGCTCTGATTGAGACCGGCAGGCAGAGCGGCATCGTTCCGACGTCTGCCAGCCCGCAGTACGCGGACTATCAGGACGTCAACCTTCTTTTGCAGTCTGTCATGCCTCGCGCTCTTGAGATGCTTGCAGTCGGCATCCTTGGACAGATCGCGCAGGATACCGGCAAGATTGGCCGCCTGCTAGCCTTCTGGAACATCTGCAAGGCCCGCGACCTTGCATGGGATTACTCGGATCATCTCCGCGAGATTGATGGTCTGCAGCGGGCGTTTGGCCTTGCCGCGCAGGATCAGATTACCGGCGTCATTGGACGGGCAATTCTCGCTTTCGCCTGATGTTTCGCTAAGGCAATCCCTATCCTCACTTGCGCTTCTCCGACATCGTTTTCTGTGGGATAGGTCTCGTAGCTATTCCGAAACGCGCTTGTTTCAGATGTGATTTTTTACCAATGGATGATCTTGTCAGGGCCTTTTTTAAAAGGTAGGTTAATAGCCACACAAGAAAGCCGACCCGGTATCCGTACATCCTTGCTGATGTCTTCGGTACTCTCCCCCCGCTGAGACCGTGTCTTCTATAGACGAGGCCCGACCTCGCCCGTTCATTTCCCAGATAAACGTGTACGTGTATAGGAGAGCCATTCCCATGAAGCTATTCCAGAGGTATATCTATCTCCTGGCGCTGGTGTTTGTGTCTGCCACGACACCAACGCTGATTGCTCAGACCTTCCGTGGCGGCATTGCCGGAACGGTGCAGGATGCCAGTGGAGCCGCAGTCCCCAGCGCACATATCGCCCTGACCGGGACAGAAACTGGTTTCAAGCGCGAGATGGTTTCCACCAGCTCGGGCGATTACAGCTTTCAGGATCTTCCGCTTGGCGATTACAGCGTCGAGGTCTCCTCTTCCGGTTTCACCACGCGCAAGGTAGACCATATTGCGGTGCGTCCCGGCCAGGTTTACGCGCTCGACATCAAACTCGGCGTTGCCTCAATGAACGAGCAGATTGATGTCAATGCCGATGCCGTTGCTGTCGATGCTCTTTCGACTACAAACACCGCGGTCGTTCCGGCGCAGGCTGTCTCGAATATTCCTCTCAACGGTCGCGACTTTACGCAGCTCATCAAGATCACGCCCGGCTTCAATGGCGCAGGCTCGCTGAATGGGGCTCGTACCAATCAGAACAACTGGCAGATCGACGGCGTTGATAACAACGATATCTTTCACAACTCGCAGGGAGCGAACCAGGGCGGCGTCTCCGGCATCGCTGGTGTAACTCTTCCGATCGAAGCGATCGATCAATTCTCCGTGCAGTCGCAGGGCAACGCCGAGGTGGGACGCAACGGTGGCGGCCTCATCAACATGGTGGTCAAGAGCGGAACCAACAAGTTTCATGGAAGCGCTTACTACTACTTCCGCAACGAGTTCTTCGCGTCGAAGAGCGATATGCTTCCAACAAACAGCCGCAAGCCGAAGATTCGCAACAACCAGTGGGGAGCTTCGCTGGGCGGTCCCATCGTTCGCGACAAGCTCTTCTTCTTCGTCAACTACGAACGTCAGAAATACATCATCGGCGCGCAGTCCGCAGCGACCGAGCCGACGGTCGACTGGGTCAACAAGGCACAGACGCTTCTTGCGGGCCACAATGTTCCAGTCAGCCAGACCTCGCTGAATCTGCTCACAGCTCTCTGGCCGCAGGGCAACAAGCCGGGGTCCGCCACGACGAATAACTTCTTCGATTCGCGTCCGCAGAACGGCTATAGCGACAATGTGGTCGGTAAGATCGACTGGAACATCAACTCGCGACAGACACTCTCTGCGCGCGCCTTCATCGGTACTGGACGCCAACTTGGCAATGCGGGTACCAACATCTGGGAGTATTACCAGGTGGCTCCGGACCACGTGCATAACTACGCGATCACGCACAACTGGGCCATCTCCAATCAGCTCTCCAACCAGCTTCTCTTTGGTGTGAACTACTTCGGGCAGACCTTCAACGACAACATTCACAACCAGAACATTCCCAGCCTTGGACTCAACACCGAGGTCGACGACCCCAGCCTCTTCGGCGCTCCGACAATCACGCTGTCTCCCTTCGATCAGGTTGGCGTTACGCCCCCGCTGGGACGACAGGACTACACCGGCCACGTCACCGATACGGCGACTTACATTATCGGGAAGCACCAGATCCGCTTCGGAGGGGAGTATCGCAGGAACTACATGAACCTGCTTTATCAGCGCAGCGTTCGTGGTTCGTTCACCTTCAACGGAGGAGCCTCCGATGCGCTCGCGAGCACCGTGGGCGGCACCCCTTACTCGACCGACGCTTCGCAGGATTCCAGCGCGACTGATCTTTCGGTTCGCACGCTCGCCGATTTCCTGGCTGGATTTGCGGCCTCCGGAAGCATCGTTCGCGGGCCGCTTCAGCGTGATGTCTGGATCAATCAATGGGATATCTTCGCGCAGGATCAGTACCAGGTCACCCCGAGTCTGACTCTGAACTATGGCATCCGTTGGGATTACTCCGGCCCTATCTATACGACCAACGGAGTCTTCTCGAACTTCGATCCCAACTCCGCGACCGGTTATGACATCGTGGGGCAGGATGTCGATACGCTCTATCCTCGCCGCTATACCAACGTCTCTCCGCGCTTCGGCTTCAGCGAAAAGGTTACGGATCGCCTTGTCGTTCGCGGAACCTACGGACTCTTCTTCGACCTTCCTAACCTGAATGGCTTCTTCGACAACCGTCCCGGCAACGGAGCTTCGGCTGGAGTTCAGGCGAACAATGCTGGCCCGAATCCTGTCTTCACGGTGTCCAACTCCTCTCCCTTCCGTATCGTGACAGGAGTCGATCCTCTTCCCTCGGCCCCGGGAGCAGGCGCGACCTTTGGCGTTTCGACGGTCTCGCAGGACTTCAAGAACGCTTATATTCAGAACTTCAATCTGAACGCTGAGTATCAGCTCGGTCGGAACACGATCGTTCAGGTCGGCTATGTTGGCTCGAATGGACGTCATCTCTTCAATCTGCGTGACATCAACCAGGCCGCTCCCAATGCGACCGGGTCCACGCAGCAGAGCACTCGTCCTTACAATGCGAAGTTCCCCACCTTGGCAGCGATCAACCAGTATGAGTCGAGCGCGGGGTCGAACTACAGCTCGCTGCAAGCCATGATCCGCACCAGCGGCTTTCACGGCCTGACGGCGCAAGGTTCGTATACCTACGGTCACGCACTGGACAATGTCTCGGGAACACGCAACTTCGCTCCTCAAGACTCGCGTAATCTGCTGGCGGAGTATGGCAATGCAGACTTCGATACACGTCATACCTTCAACGGTTACATCGTCTATGAGATCCCCACCTTTGGAGGCTTCAAGCCTCTAACGCAGGGGTGGGAGGTCAACAGTTTCATGACCTTCTACACGGGTAAGCCGGTGAACCCGAAGACGAGCGCGAATAACAGCGGCGTCGGCGAGTTCCAGGATCGCGTTACCAAGGTGGGCAATCCCAACACCAGCAACCGGACGGTCACGCGAACCTCGGCTACGAGCGGAGCCTACGTGCAGTGGTTCAACCCTGCGGCGTATGCGCTTCCTGCTGCTGGAACCTTTAGCCCCACTCCACGCAACTCGGTCTATGGACCTGGTTTCGCCACGGTGGATGCCTCGCTGATCAAGAACACGACGCTGTATGAGGGCGTCAAGCTTCAGCTGCGCGCCGAGATGTTCAACATCTTCAACCGCCTGAACCTTGCCAATCCCAGCGGCAGCTTCACCTCCGCGAACTTCGGTCGTTCGACCACGACCGTGGGGGATAACGCTGGCGCTCCCGGAATCGGTTCCGGCGAACCGTTCAACGTGCAGTTCGCGGCGAAGATCATCTTCTAGCCGAATGACCTCGTACTTCTCCCTAAAGGCTGAGAGCACGAACTGCTTTCAGTCTGTTTTTTTGAGGTAGCCACAACGACAGGAGTTTTGAATCATGAAGCGTTTTGCTGCACTGATGACATCCGTTGCCCTGCTCGCGACGCAGAGCGGCGTCGCCCAGATGGGTGCGCCCGGAGAGCGTCCCACGACCCTTGCCGCAGCTCCGGGACCTCTGGCCACGAAGTATAAGGCGGACGCTGACCGCATCCTGCAGGCGGCCATGAACGATAACGATGGCTACGCCGCTCTTGCCTACCTCACCGACCACATCGGCAAGCGAGTCAGCGGAAGCCCGCAACTCAACACGGCCATCGCCTGGGGAGCCGAATTGATGCGCAAGGCTGGTCTTCAGAATGTGCAGGTGCAACCCGTGATGGTGCCTCGCTGGGTGCGCGGCAACGAGTCGGCGACGATCCAGTACAAGGGCGAGGCCGGTCCCATCACCAAGCCGCTGCACATGCTCGGCCTCGGCATGAGCGTCGGCACACCGAAGGGAGGCATTACCGCTCCTGTCGTCTTCGTGCATGACTTCGCTGAGCTCGATGCTTTGCCTGATGCCCAGGTGAAAGGTAAGGTCGTCGTCTATAACCCAGGATGGCACGGCTACGGCATCGGCTCGATGTACCGCACCGGAGGCCCATCACGCGCCGCCGCTCGCGGAGCCGCGGCCGTGCTGGTGCGTTCGGCCACGGGGCTGGCTTTGCAGATACCGCACACCGGAACGCTTCGCTACGACGAGAAGCAGCCGAAGATTCCCTCTGCTGCCATCTCCGTCGAGGACGCCCTGCTGATCGAGCGTCTCGCGAAGGAAGGCCCCGTGACGGTTCATCTTGAGATGGAGGCCCATATGGAGCCCGACGTGAAGGCGGGCAACCTGCTCGGCGAGATCGTCGGCTCCGAGCACCCCGAGCAGGTTGTCGTGCTCGGCGGCCACATCGACTCCTGGGACGTCGGGCAGGGCGCGCAGGACGATGGTTCCGGCATCATGGCGACCTTCGAAGCCGTCTCTCTGATCCACAAGCTCGGCCTCAAGCCGAAGCGCACCATCCGCATCGTCTTCTGGGTGAACGAGGAGAACGGAGGCGCGGGAGGACGTGCCTATCGCCAGTGGATCGGCGACAGGATCGGCGACCAGGTGGCCGCAATCGAGATGGACGGCGGGGCCGAAAAGCCTCTCGGCATCGGCTATGGAGGCTTCGGCGGCCCTCGCCGACCTGCGCCTCCAGCCCCGGGAGCAGCAGCATCTTCCGCAACGCGCCCTGGGTTTGACATCGGCACGCTTACCCCCGAAGAGCAGCGGTCCTTCGCGTCTCTTCGCGACATCGTCTCGTTGCTTGGTGCGATCGGGACCGATACGGTTTCGCCCGGCGGCGGCGGCTCCGACATCGGCCCCATCGTTGCGGACGGAGTCCCCGCGCTCAGCCCGCACACCGTCGGTGAGCACTACTTCGACTGGCACCACACCGAAGCCGACACGCTTGACAAGGTCGATCCCGACTCCTTCAAGCGCAACACGGCGATGCTTTCGGTCGTGGCCTATGTGCTGGCCGATATGGACGGCCGTCTCGCGGGACGCAAGGGTGAGGTTCGCGAGTAGGCCACTCGTCTGACCCACTCGTCTGGCCCACACCTCTAACCCACTCATCCAGCGCACCATGCAGCGGCTGTCCTTCGGGGCAGCCCTTTCTGTGCGCCGCCGATCCTGTGAATTCAACGTTTCTTTTCTCTTGCAGAGAATGATTTCGAGTACATTGGTCCTGTCTTTTTCATCCACCCCGCGGAGATTCCGATGATCACGACCATCGTAGGCTTTGCCATCAGCATGGCCTTTCTTTTCCTGATGCTGAGCGCCGCCTGTTCTGCGATTCAGGAGATCATCGCGAATTTCTTCCGCTGGCGTTCCACCACGCTTGAGCACGGCCTCTCAGGCATTCTGATGAGCCAGGATTTTCAGAAGGCGATCTACGAGCTTCCTCTCATCCAGGGACTCTTCAGCTCGGGCCTGAGGAAGAATTCTCCCAAGCGTTCGCCGTCCTATATTCCTTCCTCCACGCTTGCCCTGAGCATTCTGCAGGTCGCGGCAGACAAAAAGCTGGACCTCAAAACTCCCTCGTTAGCCCCGGATCACACGCTGGCCGCGACGGAGAAGCTGCTGGTCTCTCTTCTTCGCGACTGCAACACCGTCGCCGAGCAGCGCAAGCGGCTCGAAGAGTGGTTCGACAGCTCGATGGAGCGCGTCTCCGGCTGGTACAAGCGCAAGGCTCACGCGTGGATCTGGATCATCGGCCTCGTTCTGTGCTCGCTGCTTAACGCCGATGCCATCTCTCTCAGCAAGCGCTTCTGGAACGACCAGACGCTGCGCGAGGCTATCGCCACCGAGGCTACCGAGTACGTCAAATCCACCCCGAAGTCCGAAGCTGTCGGCGACGATAACGAAGATCTGCAGAAGTCGGTGGGGCGGCTGAATCTTCTTCGCGAAAACCTTCCGGGCGTGCCGCTGGGATGGTGCCGGGCCGACGGGAAGCTTCTTACGGCATTGGACAAACCGCAGGCTCCGGCCAACAGCGTGCAGGCCACCTGCTGGCCCGACCTGCTGCACCCCCGCACCACGGCGGTCCAGGTTGCGTTGGACCCCACGGACCCTCGTCTCACCGACCTTAGCGAATGGACCTGGTGGCTGGGGAAGATCGTCGGCATCATCGCGACGGTTCTGGCCATCTCGCAGGGAGCGCCCTTCTGGTTCGACCTGTTGCAGAAGGTGGTGAACCTGCGGCTGGCGGGGGCTCCCCCCGAAACCTCGAAGGAGAAGAAATAGCCCGTTTTGCGAAAGAGAAGGTGAAATTCCCCCACTTCAAGACCTTCGGGGCGCAGAATCTTCGGAGCGGCCATCGTTTTCCGATAAAATTTTCGTTGGCGCAACAGCGCGTGAGGACGGAAGCATTATGGCATCTGCGATGGCAGGCATCGAAGCGTTAAAGGGAACCCACCAGGAGTTGAAGTCCAGAATGGAGAAGTCGGTGGAGGACTTCCGCGCTCACCTGGCCTCGGCCCGCACGGGCCGTGCGAACGTGCACATGCTCGACCAGGTGAAGGTGGACTACTACGGCACCGACACGCCGGTCGCCCAGCTCGGGCAGGTCAGCACGCCGGAGCCGACCCTGATCCTCGTGCAGCCCTACGACAAGGGCATGGTTTCGGCAATCGAGAAGGCGATCCGCACCTCGTCCACGGGCCTGAACCCGATGTCAGACGGAACGGTCGTGCGCATTCCGGTTCCTCCGATGACCGAGGAGCGCCGTCGCGATGTCGTCAAGCAGCTCAACAAGACGCTTGAGGACCACAAGACCGCGATTCGCAACATTCGCCGCGACGGCAACGACCAGATCAAGAAGGCTGCGAAGGACAAGCTGATCTCCGCCGACGACGAGAAGCGCGCCTCCGAAGAGGTGCAGCAGCTGACCGATGCCGAGATCAAGCGCATCGAGGAGCTGTTCAAGACGAAGGAAAAGGAAGTCATGACGGTCTGAAGATCGTCAGATCGTCATCAGAGATGGAAAAGGCCGCTGGAATCTCCAGCGGCTTTTTTGTTTGTGCGAGCGAAGCTCACCCCGTCGTGTGATCGACGACAATCTTCCATCCTTTTTCGGTCTTTTCCAGCACGAGCGAGAAGATGCCTTCGGCGTTGCCTCCATCCTTCTTGCTGCGCTCCAGGCGGTAGCGCCCGATGACGACGGCGAAGCGCTCGTCGAGAGGATGCACCTCAAGCTCCGAGAACGCGAGGTTTCCCATCGCAGCCCGGTTGGGATAGTTGCGGCGGTAGGACTCGAGCAGGCCTTCGTAACCTCGGTTGACCGAGGAAGTAATGAAGAGGGTGTCGGGTGAATCCTTATAGGATTGGGCGAAGGCATCGAGGTCGCCCCGGTTCCACGCCTCCTCCTGCGCCAGCAGCACCTTGATGACGTCGAGCTGCTGCTGCGGAACGGTTCCCAGGCTCTGCTGCGAATGGGCTGCGAGCGGGAGAGACAGCGTGGCAAGCAAGGCAAGCGAGAGTCGGAAACGAAGGAACACAGAGGCACCTCGAAGATTCTGGTCAAAGCTTAGCAAAGCTGTTTATGGACAGCGTTTGGTGCTGGCAGTTGGGACGATCCAGATGATCGTGACCAGTGTGATGGTTCCCAGCGCGACGTAAGGATGGAAGTGCGCCAGAGGAATCGAAGCAAGATAAAGCACGAGGCTGAGGATATGTTTGCGCTGTGTCGCGGTGTCTTCCTGGCTCAGCTCCCCCTTCTGTTGCAGCAGACCGCGGATCGTCAGGCGCAGGAAGAAGAAGCAGAGTGCGGTGAAGATCATCGATGCGGCGTAGAGCGCGACCGAAAAGGAATCGCACTCTTTTTCGATGACGTAGGCGGTGAAGAAGGGAAGCAGAGAGATCGCGAAGAGGAAGCCCATGTTCGCGTAGAGGACGCGGTGGTCGCACTGCTCGACACGGCGGATCAGGGCATGGTGATTGATCCAGTAAATCGCGGTGAAGGCGAAGGAGAGCAGGTAGACGAAGAGCGTCGGCGCGATGGACAGCAGGCCGGAGAGCCCGTTCTCATGCGGAACCTTCAGCTCCAGCACCATGATGGTGATGATGACAGCAAGCACGCCATCGGAGAAGGCTTCGAGCCGAGTTGTGGGGAAGAGTTTTTCGTTCATGATTTCCAGTCGAACCGCAGGATACACGGGCCGCTCTCGGTCATAAAATAAATTTATGACCGAGAGCGCAGCAGTGCGGTCTGCCCGCGCGACTATCCGGACTCGTGTGGAGCGCTGGTGACGGTCGATGACCGGACCGGCCGCGCTCTGAAGGTGCAGGGCGACCCATCGCATCCATACAATGCCCTGACCAGTGAGTAGCCGATCGATATCGGTGGCGGGGCCACGTTCTACTCCACGCCGGTCGAGGCACGGAAGGTGAAGGAGATCTGATGGACAATGGATTGCCTGGGCTTGAGGAGATACGTCGCGCGGCGGAGCTGGTGTACCGGACGATGCCGCCGACTCCGCAGTATCGCTGGCCGCTGCTGAGCGAGCGCGCCGGGGCCGAGGTGTGGGTGAAGCATGAGAATCACTCGCCGGTGGGGGCGTTCAAGGTGCGTGGCGGTCTGGTCTATATGGACTGGCTGCGGAGAAAGAGGCCCGAGGTCACGACGGTCGTGACGGCGACGCGGGGGAATCACGGGCAGTCGATTGCCCTGGCCGCGGCGCAGAGCGGACTTCGGGCGGTCATCGTGGTTCCGCGGGGCAACAGCGTGGAGAAGAACAACGCCATGCGCGGGCTTGGTGCGGAACTGGTGGAGGAGGGGGAGGACTTTCAGGCCGCGCTCGAGCACTCCCGCAGTCTGGAGGAGGAACACGGCTGGCACTGGGTTCCGAGCTATCACCGGCTGCTGGTGGTGGGAGTGGCAACCTATGCGCTCGAATTTTTGTCGGCGGCTCCGGAACTGGATACGGTATATGTCCCGGTGGGGATGGGCTCGGGGGCGAGCGGCCTGGTGTCGGCGCGGGATGCGCTGGGGCTCAGGACGAAGGTCGTCGGGGTGGTCTCGAAACATGCTCCCGCCTTTGCGCTTTCGTTCGCGAAGGGAGAGGTCGTGGAGCATCCGGCGGCGACGAGAATCGCGGACGGAGTTTCGTGCCGAAGGCCGGACGGCGGGGCTCTGGAGCTGTTACGTCCGGGGCTGGACCGCGTAATCGAGGTTGAGGACGACGCCGTGGAAGAGGCGATGCGAATTTATTTTTCCGATACCCATAACGTGGCCGAGGGAGCGGGAGCGGCGGGGCTGGCTGCTCTTCTGACCGACCGCGAGCGCGGAGGAGAGCGCGTGGGGACGGTAATGAGCGGCGGAAATGTGGATGCTGAAGTCTTTAAAAAAGTGCTTCGCGGGGCCGTGTAAGCGGGGTTTTCGAGGGTTTGGCAGGTCGCGGAGAGCGAAGGCAAGGGGAAGAGCCGGAGGGGAGCCCAGGTGAGAACTCGCTAAGGTTGCTTGCACTCCCATATAATCAAGACTCCCCTACCAGGAACCTGTGGGGTGCGATTTTCTTTCAGCAGTGAGGGTGTGCGTATCTTTACCGTAGATCGAGAGAGCGGAAGCTCCCTGAAGAGAATGACAAGGCCTGTGTTCACGCGCCCGAGCTGCTATCGCATTGCTTCCGCCGTGCTGTTGGCCGCCTCTGCCTTCATGATGGTTCCGTCGCTGAAGGCGCAGCAGGCGGCCAGTCCCAATGCCCAGACACTGTGCCAGCCGCAGGTTGTCGGTAACCGCAGGATTCCGAAGGAGTCCGTGCTGGCCCGCCTGTTCTCGCACCAGGGTGATCTGTACGATCCACAGGTGGTCGAGCGGGATTTCAACTCCCTGTGGAACACGGGATACTTCGACGATGTCCGCATCGAGAGCGTGAACAGCCAGAGCTGCATGCAGCTGGTGGTCTACGTCCGCGAGAAGCCAACCATCCGCGAGATCAATTACAAGGGTATCAACGCGGTCACGCAGTCGGACATCATGGACGCTCTCAAGAAGGCCAAGGTAGGGCTTTCGGTCGAGAGCCAGTACGACCCGACCAAGATCAAGCGCGCCGAGGTGGTTCTGAAGGAACTGCTCGCCGCGCACGGACACCAGTTCGCGACCATCCGGACCGAGGTGAAGACGATTCCCCCGGCGGCGGTTTCGCTGACCTTCAGCGTGAAGGAAGGCCCGACGGTCAAGGTGGGCCGCATCCAGTTCGACGGCAACGAGCAGGTTTCCGCCCGCGTGCTGCGCCGGTCGATGAGGAACCTGCGTCCGATTGGAATTCCGCACTCCATCATTCTCGAAAATCTTTTTGCGCGCACCTTCGACGCCAGCAAGCTGGACGAAGACACCGAGCGCGTGCGCCAGGCGTACCGCGACCGCGGTTACTTCAAAGCGCTGACCAGCGAGCCTACGACGGCGGTGCGCGACGCGGGTGGGTTGAATCCGTTTACGCTGCGGCCTTCGAAGGGCAAGCGCATCGACATCCTGATGCCGGTGGAAGAGGGCGACCGCTATCGTCTTGGCGGCATCACCTTCAAGGGCAACAAGAGCTACCCGAACACGAAGGCGCTGCGCGCTCAGTTTGCGGAGAAGGATGGCGAGTACTTCAACGCCACGATCTTCGGCAAGGGGCTGGAGCAGCTTCGCAAGGCCTATGGGCAGGGTGGCTTTATCAACTTCGTAGGCACGCCGGTACCACGTGTGGACGAGGCGAAGAAGCTGATCTATCTGGATATCGACATCGACGAGGGCAAGCCGTTCTATGTCTCGCGCATCGAGTTCCAGGGCAACAGCGTGACGCGCGACAAGGTCATCCGTCGCGAGTTGCTGCTGGAAGAAGGACAGGTCTACAACTCCCAGCTCTGGGAAATGTCGATCATGCGTCTGAACCAGCTGAACTACTTCGAGCCGCTGAAGGCGGAGCAGGACTCCGAGAGCCGGCAGAATACGGACGACTCGACCGTCGACCTGCTGCTGAAGCTGAAGGAGAAGGGCAAGAACTCGATCGGCCTGAACGGCGGTATCAGCGGACTTTCGGGATCGTTCGTCGGCTTGAACTACGAGACGAACAACTTCCTCGGACTGGGCGAGACGCTGTCGGTGCAGGCAAACATCGGCGACCTTTCCCGCAACCTGAGCTTCGGGTTCACGGAGCCTTACTTCCGCAACAAGCCGATCTCGCTTGGTTTGCAGGTGTTCACCAGCAAGTACGACTTCAACCCGGCGAAGGGCTACTCGATTGCAAACAATCTGAGCCAGAACCTGTCGACGGCGCAGCAGTCACTGCTGACGAACTATAACCAGTCGACAACCGGCTTCACTCTCTCGGTCAGCTCGCCGCTGCGGCATCTGTTCGCCCACTCCGGCGTGACCCGTGTGGGTGTGTCGTACGCTCTATCGCGGTCGTCGGTAACGACGTTCAACGACAATACGCGCAACGTCTTCCAGACGCTGGCCTTCCGCTCGGGTGTGCAGGGACAGAACCAGCTGAACGGCATCGTGTCTTCGGTACTGACGCCGAGCTTCACCTTCTCGAGCCTTGACCGCGCCGTTGGACCGCACTCGGGCAAGGACTTCAACGCCGCACTCGCAATTGCAGGTGCAGGTGGCAATGTGAAGTACATCCAGCCGGTCGTGGCATGGAGGCAGTACTTCCCGATGCACAACCTGCGGGTGAACCGCGAGGGCCGCAACGTGCTGGGATACCGCATCCAGGCATCGCATATTGTGGGCTTCGGTGGCGAGGTCGCTCCTCCTCAGAACCGTATCTACTCCGGTGGCGAATCGGATGTTCGCGGTTTCGACGTTCGCTCGTCTTCGCCGTACACCTTCATGCCGAACCGGCTTCTGTTCAACCTGACGAACCCGGACGGCAACACGGTTCCACGCGATCCTTCGAACCCGCTGCTGGGCAACGTGCAGATTCCCCTGCCGATCTACCGCCTGGTCTCGATCGGCGGCGACACCAGCGTGACGGCGAACGTGGAGTACCGTATCCCGATCGTCAGCCAGGTGACGTTCGCGTTCTTCACGGACTTCAACATGACCTTCGACGTCTGGCCGGGACAACTTCGCCAGAGCGTTTCGGGTTTGCAGGAGCTGACGAGCCCTCTGTATGGCTGCCCGATAGTAAACAACGGGGCCTGCTTTGGCGGCAAACAGATCACGCTGCCGCCGCGGTTGCGTGTGGTGCCTGGCACGAACTACGTACCGCGCATGTCGAACGGCGCCGAGCTGCAGGTGATCCTGCCGATCGTAAACGCTCCATTCCGTCTGTTCTACGCGTACAACTCGCTGCGCCTCTACAAGGACGTTCCGCAGGCGCTGGCAACCGACTCGGCGACCTTCCGGAGCTTCTTCCCGGACACCGGCGCAGGTCAGTTCAGCTACCTGCAGGCGATCCAGTACTACGGGTCGAACTACCAGCTGCGCGAGCCGAGGAAGACCTTCCGCCTGACGGTGAGCACGACCTTCTAACGGCTGTTTGAACCTAAATATGGAAGCCCCGATCCTTTGGATCGGGGCTTTTTGTTTGTGCTGGCTCTTGAATCCTTGTCAGTTTTGCTTTCTGTAGATGCTCCCTCAGTCGTGAATCGAACGAATCACTCGCGCCGGGTTTCCTCCGGCAAGAGTATTCGGCGGAACGTCATGGGTGACGACCGAACCAGCCGCGACGACCGAGTTCTCGCCGACCGTTACACCGCCGATGATCGTCGCTCCGGCTGCGATCCAGACATTCCTTTCAATCACGATGGGCTTTGCGACGACGACCTCGCGTCGCTGTGAAGGTTCGAGGGGATGGCCGGAGGTGATGAGGCTGACATTCGGTCCGATCATCACATCGTCGGCAATCTCGAGTCCGCCGAGGTCGTAAAACGTGCAGTTCTGATTGATGAAGACATTGCGCCCGACGTGGATATCGGCTCCGCCGGTTGTGTAGAAGGGCGGGATCAACAAGAAGCTGTCGTCCACCAGCTTGCCGATAAGTTCGCTGAACAAGGCCCGGACCTCGTCCGCATCGTTGAACGTCAGGCGGTTGAGCTGGGCGGTGATCGCCATCGCCCGTTTGACGCTTGCCAGCATGGCCGCCGATTCCGGCGTTCTCCGGGGAATGATCCGGGTGCGATCGTCTTTGGTCATCGTGCTTTAGTAGCTGCGCTGGTATATGCGCGAGATGCGGTCGTGCCAGCCGAGGCGGTCGTCGTCGAGCAGCGCCCAGAACAGTCCCATGCCGAGAGAAGCCGAGGAGAGCGCGAGCGCGAGGACGCGGCGGAGCATCGCCGAGCGGCTGGGGTTCTCATCCGAAAAAGTGCAGAGACCAATGCGAGCATAGCGCATGCCGGGGGTCGCGTCCGAAAAGGTGAAGCAGAGAATCTGGTACAGCAGGCCCAGCAGCACGATGCTTCCTACTGAGGAGATGGCCGCGACGGGGAGATCGATCCGGATTCCGCCGGGGTGGAATTGCGTGGCGATGAGCACGGAGGCCGCGGCGAAGACCAGGTAGGCCGCAAGCACGATGCAGAGATCGACCGTCGCGGCCATGATCCGCAGTCCCAGTGAGGCGACGTGGAGCGGGGCATGGAGGACTTCGCCTGCGGGCGAGGTGCGCAGGTGCTGCGCGACGCTCGGCTCTTCCGCGGGAGCGAAGTACTCGGCGGAGAAGGCGCCGGAGGTGTACTCGACATGCTGCACGAACTGGGCAGGCCGCGCGTTGCGCGGCTGGGCGTCGAGCAGGATGGAGGTCCACTCGGGAGCAGAGGTTTCGGCGGCCGGCTCCTGCGAGATCTGTTCGGCCTCGACCTCGAAGATGCGGAGCTGCGAGGGGTCGTGGTGCTGCAACTCAGCCTCTTCGCGCAGCGGCCCTTCGGCTAGGCGCGGACGGGCGCGGCGGGGCGCGACAAGCTGGCGGGGGAACTCGATCAGGTTGCCGGGGATGTCTATGGGGGGCTCAAGTGCTTCAAAGACCGGGGCCTGCCGGAAGGCGATCTCTTCGTCGAGGAAGAGCAGGTCGGTGGGGTCTTCGGCGACCGGGTCCACGGCTTCGGAGGCTTCGAGGTCACTGCTGCGATGGACACGGTAGGACGCAGGATCGTCCACGGGGCGCCGGAGGTCGCTGGCGAGCTTCACCGTAAAGGCCGGAGGAGTCGGCGGGACCCCCATTGCGCCGGTGGCATCCAGAGTGTCCTCAGCTCCCAGGGGAAGCGTCGGCGTCTCCGGGAAAGTGTCGTGGGGGTGAGTGCGTCGGGCGCGATGCGCGGGCGCGGGGGCTTCGATCAGCTCGGGAGCGGGCGACGTCTGGGCGTACTGCTCCAGTTCGACGAGGAGGTTGTACTGGACCTGCGCGACGGCCTCGGCGTTGCGGGCGGCAATCTCGGCCTCGGCTGCGGCCTGGCGGGCGGCGTTCTCCCTCTCGCGGACGAGGCGCTCGGCGGCGCGGGCGGTCTCTTCCGCCTCGCGGACGGCGCGCTCAGCCTCTTCGGCGAGGTAGGCGTGGTAGCTCTTGGATTTTGAGTAGCGCTCGGCAACGGCTGCGGCAATGTTGGACTTGGGGGCGGGGGCGTTTTCCGTGGAGGAATCTGATTCGGCACTGCGGGGGCGGCGCGAGCGGTGCGCGGCGAGCCGTTCGGCGACCTGCTGACGCAGGGCAAATGGTTCGAGCGGGGCCTCCTGCTCAACAGGGGCGGTGTCTGTGTCGTGGATCTTTCGCTCGGCGCTCATGTCTTTCGGAAAAACCTCAAACCCGCGAAGGGAGAAATTCGGTTAGCCTCAATAGAGAGTGGTGGTAAGTCTGATACGTTTTGATCCAAACGAACCGGTTGCAAGGGCCCGACGACAGCATCGCCAGAAGCTGGGCTGTAAGACCGCTGTAACTGGCGCCCGCGCGCGCCGATGGACGGGATTCCCATTGGCCCCGCGAGGGGTTTACCTCTTGATAACTATCATGGGGCTGGCCCTGAGTCATCCACAGTTAAGCGCGCAGGAGGTGCCGAATCAGGAACCTTTTGCTGCAGAACAGCTTCCGGATGCTCCGGGGGTGGATGTGCAGCGTTATCCCGACGCGATCGTGATGCCCGCGCCGGATGACACCTCGACGGTGGTGATCGAGAGCGCGGGGCCCCAGACAAAGGTCGGGACGCGCTACACGCTGGACCGCGAGGTGGTGATTACCTATGGGAATCGCCGCGTGGAAGCCGACCATATCGACTATGACAGCGAGACGGGTGACCTGAATGCGAACGGCCACCTGCGGGTTTCGGGCGGGCAGAACAACGAGAGCATCTCGGCCAGCCACGGCACGATGAACCTGAAGACGCAGACGGGCCGGTTCTATGACGTGAAGGGATCGGTGGGGCTGCGGCAGAGCGGAAAGCTGGGAGCGAAGCCTGTGTACGACAACGGGCAGCCATTCCTGTTCGAGGGCCGGATGGTGGTGAAGACGGGACCGCGGTCGTATGACGTGTATGACGGCTCGGTGACGTCGTGCCAGATGCCGAAGCCCGACTGGCAGCTGTTTGCGGGGCGCTTCAGTGTGCGGGACGAGAAGGCGACGGCGAAGAACAGTATTTTCCGCCTGATGAATGTTCCGCTGGTGTACCTGCCGTATGTCTCGCACCCGGTGGACACGGAAGGGCGGCAGAGCGGATTCCTGATCCCGGTGATCGGCGAGTCTTCGACCAAGGGACTGGTGCTGGGGGAACAGATTTACGTGGTGCTAAGCCGCAGCGCGGATATGACGGTGGGAGCCGAATACTTCTCGAAGCGCGGCTGGCAGCAGTCGGCGACCTTCCGGTATCGCGGGCTGGGGAACAACTTCGCGCTGGCGCATTACAGCGCGCTGCTGGACCGCGGCTACGTGAGCGGAGGGCAGTTCGTGAACCAGGGCGGACAGGATGTGGTCTTCTCGGGCAGGTATGGCATGAGCGAGCAGACGAGGTTCGTCGCCGATATGGAGTACCTCAGCTCGTACCCGTACCGCGAGGCGTTTACCGAGAACTTCAACCAGGCGGTTTCGAGCGACATTCTTTCGATCGGATATGCAGTCCATGAGGCGAACGGATATGCGTGGGACCTCCGAGCGGACCGCTACCAGGGGTTGAAGCAGACAGCCACGCCGACCGCGCCCGAGGAGCAGATTCGCATCTTCCATGCTCCCGCGGCGGACCTCTACACGACCGAGCACACGCTGGGGCAGACGCGGATGCTGTGGAACATGGAGAGCACGCTGATGGCGTTGAAGCGTGTGCAACCGAACTTCGCGACGACCGGACTGACGGAGCGGTTCGATCTTCACCCGGAGCTTTCGATGCCTTTCGGCGTTGCGGGGTGGAGGCTGCGGCCCTCGATTGCGGTGCGCGACACGATCTACACGCGCAGCCGCGAGGAGCATCCGATGGGGCTGCTGGCGGCTCCGCTGGAAAGCGGCGAGGCAGTCAACCGCGCAGATGTTGAGGTGGGGCTGGAGGCGCGGGCTCCTGTGTTGGAGAAGACGTTCAACTCGGGGCTGGTGCATAAGTTCTTCGGCGGAGATGTGAAGCACACGATTGAGCCGAGGGCGGCGTACCACCTGGTGCGAGGCGTGGACAACTTCGACAAGCTGCTGCGGTTCGACGATACGGACGTGGTCAGCAATACGAACGAGGTGGAGTACGGTCTGACGCAGCGGCTGTTCGTGCGGCGGCGCTCTAACGAGCCGTGCGATGCCCCGGTGGACGATGCAGCGGGAAGCGCGGCGTGGACAGGAGCGGCCGCCGGAGGTCTGATGGGCGGCACGCAGTACGGCACCGCTTCGGACGCGGGATACTTCGGAGGCCCGAAGGGCTGCGGCAACCGCGAGCTGGTGAGCTGGAGGCTGACCCAGAAGTACTTCTTCGATTCGAACTTCGGCGGCGCGGTGATGACGCGGGCAAGAAACATCTTCCAGACGACGCTGGACCTCTCAGGCATCGCCTTCCTGACGGAGCCGAGAGATATCTCGCCGCTGGTCTCGCGGCTGCGGTGGAGGACCTCGGATCACTTTGATGTGGAGTGGAACTTCGACCTCGACACAGGCGCTCGGAAGTTCACGTCGAACAACGTGCTGGTCAATTTTCACGAGGGACAGGTCTTCTCGGGTCTGAGCTATGCGCGTCTGAATGCTCCGGGAAGGTTCAACATCGCGGGCTTCTCGTCGGCGGTGTCGGACTTTACGCAGCTTCGCGCTCTGCTGGGATACGGCGGTCCGACGAAGAAGGGGCTTGGGATTGCGGCCAACGTGGGGCTGGACCTCAACCGCAAAGAGGTGCAGTACGGCGCGTTGCAGACGCAGTACAACTGGAACTGCTGCGGCCTGAGCGTCGAGTACCGGAAGTATGCCCTGGGTTCGGTGCGTAACGAGAACGCCTACCGGTTCAACTTCACGCTGGCCAACATCGGGACGGCTGGAAACCTGCGCCGGGCCGAGAGGCTGTTCTGAGCCGGTTCGCCACTGGGCCGGGAACCCCTGCGGAAGGCTCTGACAAAGGGCTGCGTGAGATAATCAGAGGTATTGTGTTGAACGCAGGCCGTGTGTTTCGCCCTTTTCTTTTCGTCCTGATGCTGGCCGCAGCTGGTTGCCATGCGCAGGGCCCCTCCACAGACGCAAAGCTGTCTCGGGAGTTGTCGCGCCGGGTTGAGATTCTCATCCGGGCGAAGGCGAACCTGCCGCCGGACTACGACGTGACGGTCGGGCAGAGAACGAAGAGCAACGTGCCGGGATTCGACGAGATCGTGGTGGTCTTCTCGCGCGATGGGAAGATGACCAAGCCGATGACCTTCCTGCTCTCGACCGATGGCAAGACGCTGGCCCAGCTCAACAAGTTCGACATCAGCCAGGACCCGAAGACGCTGGTCAGCCCCGAGGGGCGCCCCGCGCGCGGCGGGTCGGCGAATGCTCCGGTGGTGATCGTGAGCTTCGACGACCTCGAATGCCCGTACTGCGCGAGGATGCACGCGGAGCTGTTCCCCGCGATCCTGGACCGCTACAAGGATCAGGTGAGGGTCGTCTACCGCGACTTCCCGCTGACGGACATTCATCCGTGGGCGATGCGCGCGGCGGTCAACTCCAACTGCCTTGGAGCGCAGAGCACGCCGGGGTACTGGAATCTGGTGGACCATATTCACGCGCACGCCTCCGAGATTGGAATGCCGGAGAAGACGCTGGCCAAGGCGAACGAGACGCTCGACACGCTGACCCGCGAAGAGGGCAAGCGTCAGAAGGTGGATGAGGCCGCGCTTGAGGCCTGCGTCGCAAAGCAGGACGACAGCGTGGTGCAGGCTTCGATGAAGATGGGAAGTGACCTCGGAATCAATTCGACTCCCTCGTTGTATATCAACGGTGAGAAGTTGGAGGGAGCGCTTCCGATTGAATACGTCTACCATATGATCGATAGCGCATTGATCGCCGAGGGGCAGACGCCACCTCCGGCGGTTCCGTTGCCGAAGAACGGTCCATCGGCGGAGGCCGAGCAGCCCGCGGCCACAAAGTAATCGAGAGGGATTGAGGAGATTTCACGAGTGGAGAATGTGTTGATTGCAGAACAGAGCATGACCCCGGCGCGCCGTCTTTCCCGCATTGCGCGCCCCGCCGCGCTGGCCCTGGTGGTTGCGCTGGCAGGTTGCAACCATACGCACAACGCTGACGTCATGGCGATGGTGAACGGCAAGGCCATCATGAAGGCCGACCTGGACAAGGCCTATCAGGCGCAGCTTGGCGAGAATCAGCAGCAACAGCAGCATCCTACCCGCGAGCAGGCCGATTCGCTGCGCTTGCAGGTGCTGCGTCAGTTGATCGACGAGGAGATCGTCGAGCAGCGCGCCGTCAAGATGAACCTGACGGCGAGCAACGAAGAGGTTGACGCCAAGCTGGCCGAGATGAAGGCTCCTTACAGCGACGATCAGTTCAACCAGCGGCTGAAGGAAGGCAATCACACGCTCGACGATGTGAAGCATGACATCCGTCGCAACCTGACCTTCAACAAGCTGCTCTCGAAGGAGATCGAGTCGAAGATCACGGTGACGGACGCTGACGTCGCGAACTACTACAGTGCGCACAAGTCGGAGTTCAATCTGCCGGAGGTGCAGTATCACCTCGCGCAGATCCAGGTGACCAGCATTCCTTCGGACCAGCCGGGCAACCTGCAGAACAGCAAGGCCATGAACGACACCGATGCGAAGAAGAAGATTCTGGCTCTCAAGAGCCGTTTGGACAGCGGGGAAGACTTCGCCACGCTGGCGATGAACTTCTCCGAGCGCCCGGACACCTCTTCGAGCGGCGGCGACATCGGCTTCGTCTCCGAGTCGCAGATGAAGGCCGACCCCGCGGTCTATAACGCGATCATGAAACTGAAGGCGGGACAGGCGACCGAGATTCTTCCCATGCTCGACGCGCAGACGAAGAGGCCCGCCGGATACGCGATCTACAAGCTGATCTCTCGCGAACCCGCGGGGCAGCGCGAGCTGAGCGATCCCCCGGTGCAGCAGGCGATTCGCCAGCAGCTTCGTGAGGCCCGCAACCAGCTTCTGAAGAGCGCCTACCTTGAGATGCTGCGGGACCAGGCGAAGGTCGAGAACTACTTCGCCGAGCAGATCTTCAAGAACGAAGCACACTAAAAAAATCGAAGCGCACTACGCACGTTTCAGGCGCACAACCATAACCCGCTCGACCTCAACGACTCAACGGGAGACTGTGCATGAGCGCACCTGTACGCTTCGCAATTCTTGGTTTTGGACTTCACGCCGTGCGGCGGCTTCTTCCTGCGTTTGCAGGTTCCGAGCAGACGAAGCTCGTCGGCATGTGGCGGCGCGACCAGCAGGCCGCAAAGCAGAACTGTGCCGAGCATAAGATCGAGCACTGCTTCGCGACAGCGGAGGAGCTGTGCGCCTCGCCCGAGGTGGATGCGGTCTTCGTGACCTCGCCGGATGCGATGCACCATGCGGACACGCTGCTGGCGATTCGCCACGGCAAGGCCGTGCTCTGCGAAAAGCCGGTGGCGATGAACTCCGCCGAGGCGCGAGAGATGGCCGAGGCCGCGAAGGCAACCGGCGTGCTCTACGGTGTGGCGCAGAACTTTCGTTACAACCGCAGCCTCGACTGGATGCGGGATGCGATCAAGGCAGGAAAGATCGGCAGCGTGCAGTTTGCTCAGGCCGAGTTCAACTACCCGGCGGACCGCGCTCCGCGCAAGTGGATCAAGGACCCGGCGCTTGCCTGTGGAGGACCGATTGGCGATGTCGGAGTTCACTGCATCGACGCGCTGCGCTACGTGCTGGGCGAAGAGGTTGAGAGCGTGAGCACGCTGGCCACGAAGTCGCAGCCCGAGGACCAGGTGGAGGCCACCGCGATGATGCAGCTTCAGATGACCGCCGGCGTGCTGATGAACGTGACGGTAAGCGCCCGCGCGCTGTATCGCACGCGCATCGAGGTTACGGGCGGGGAGGGTGTGCTGATCTCGGAGAACGGCCTGACGGTCGACCGCCCGGTCGAGATTGTGCATCGCCGCGCTGGCGAGGTGGTGGAGACGGTGACCCTGACCAACACCGATGCCTACAGCAGGATGCTCGACAGCTTTGCCCGCGCGATGCGTGGGCAAGAGGTCTTCGCTGCGACGGGCGAAGATGGCGTTCACAACATGGCTGCTCTCGATGCAGCCTTCCGAAGCTGGAAGAGCGGACAGCGCGAAGCGGTATAGCGTTTGTTGGTGCTGTCACTAAAGTTCGGGTGCCCATCCTTCCCGACGTTTTTCGGGAAGGGTGGGATGCAGGATTTCGATGCGGGGAAGGAAGAAGCGATCTCTACGCCCTGCCGTTTATTAGAACAACTTCTCTAAAGTAAGCCGGAACCAACAGTCTTCATCCCACCCTTTGCGATAAAACTGCAAAGGATGGGGCACCCGGACAGCCTGCAAAAGAAAAGAAGATTCCTTCGCTGCGCTACGGAATGACAAGGCAAAAGCGATGCATCGACCTCACGACCTCAGCCTTACGGAAGCGAGGCCGCGAGCGTGCTGGTGCCGCCGTGGTGCGTTGCGGCGATGCTGCGGCGCGGCGCTCCGCTTGAAGGAGCATACTTCCTGTACACGCTGATGTGGAAGCAGGCCTGCTGGAACTCCTCTTCGACGTCAATTCGGCCCTGCTGGATCAAAGGAAGAAGATAGCCGCGCAGCCATGCGATCTCGGTGATCGAGAGGCCGTGCTTGGCGATGTCGATGGCCTGTCCGGTCAGGTGCGGCGAGGCGGTTTCGCCCTCGGCGGGAGCGGCGTTGCCGTTGGTGCGCATCAGGCGCTGCTGAAACTCGACCGTGCGGACGGCGGAGTTGACCTGCAGCGGCGTGTGGAAGCGGGCGTAATGCGCGCGGGCCAGCGTGGTAAGAAATTGCGCGGTCCACGGACGGCTGTAGCGGCGGTTGACGGGAAGCCGGTCGTCTACCTCGAGCGCACTGCTGACGGGAAGAGCAACCAGAAGACGCTGCTCGCGCATTCGGTCGAGGTCGTTGTCGTCCTGGATGCGGTCGAGGCCATCATGGTCGGCGACGACGTTCTGGCGGACGAGGATCTCGTGAGAACCTTTGAGCGGCGGAGGAACGACGAGGCGGCCACGCTTGTTATAGAGCGTCGGAAGAATGATCGGGGTGGCCAGAGTGCTGACGGTCTCGCCAGACTCGGATTCAGCGGAGCTTGCTGAACGGCTTCTATTCGCCGGGGCAGATTCGGTGGCCTTTGCGATGGTGGAACGATCGGTCGCCTGATCGTCGAGGTCGTCTTTCTGAAGCGATGCGGTGGCGGAGGTCTTCGGCGCAGCCTTGGCAGCCTTCAGGAAGTCGTCGGAGGTCGCCTTGCGGCGCTTGCCTTTTGTGGTGCGAATCCGTTCGACCGTGACCGGCTCCGGAGCCTCGGAGACATCGTGCTTCTTCGAGCGACGGTGCTTGCCATGCGAAGGAGCCGCTTGTGCGGTAGTCGTGTCGGTGGATTTTTTGCGCGACTTCTTCTTCGTCGCGGGAGCGCTCTTCGCGGCAGCCGCAGGGGTTACCTTGTGCGCGGCAGTGCGGTGCGCCGGTTTCGCGGCTGCGAAGGCCGCGGGCGTGGACAGCAGGGACGCGAGGGCCAGGATAGCGGTAATGTGGGCGCTTCTACGCATCCTGAAATACCGGAGGCGCGGATCGCCAGAGCATTTTTTACGTTACAGGCAATAGGAAGGGAAGATAAGTGACCAGACGGATTCCGTATACTTTTCAGTTAACGGAGGAACGTTGACGGAACAGAATTTGCGAAGAGCGCCGTGGGTGGCGGCAGTAGTGGCGGTCGCGGTGGCGATGGCGCTGTGGGGCGCCAGGGGGCGCGTGGTCGAAGCCGGAGCCGATACCGAGGCGGCCAGGCCGGAGTTCTACACCGCGAAGGTGAAGCCGATCTTCCAGTCGAACTGTTTCCGCTGCCATGCGGGGATGAACCGCCGCGGCGGACTCAGCATGTCGACCCACGCAGGCATGATGAAGGGCGGCAAGGATGGCGTGGTGATCGTTCCGGGCGATCCGGCGAAGAGCCTTCTGATGCGCGGGATTCGGCATGAGGGCTCGGTGAAGCCGATGCCTCCGAAGAGCAAGCTGTCGGACGCGGATACGGCCACGATCGAGCGTTGGATTCGCGCCGGGGCCGTGATGCCCGCCGATGTTCCGGTGAACTAAGGTAAGGCCTCTTCGAAATATTTCGAGTGTTTCGACGGCGGTTCGCGTCTAACCCGATATGAACGCGGCAGGCGCAGGCCGGAGCGGGTGGGCGAGGAAGGCAGGCGGCTGGTCGCTGCTGCTGGTGGGGCTGGCCGGGTGTGTGCTTCCGGTCATTCCCGGGATTCCGCTTATGCTCGCGGGGCTGCTGGTTCTGGCGCGCGATTATGTCTGGGCCAGAAAGGCTGTGCGCTACGTGAAACGCAAGGCCGTCGCCGTGCGGCGGCGTACCCGGACGAAGGCGATGGCGCGGGGAATCGCCAGTCGAGAGGCTGCGGCGGCTCAAAGAGAACAGGTTTAAGAAGAAGATTCTCTGACCAGAGGTCGCAGGTGTCTGCGATAGGTCGAGAGCGCGACTTTGCTGCGGCGGGCGAAAAGTTTGGTCAATGGAGACGAGGAGCCAAGCTCCTCCGCGGAGAGATCGGCCAGAACCATCCAGTCGTGCCAGTGACCTCCGCTCTGCTGCAGGTCTTCGAAGGACTGGGCGACGCGGCGCGGAAGCCTTGCGGTCTTTGGAGCGTTCTCCGCGATGTAGCGGGCGAGTTTCGCCATCTTTCGGATGTCGTGGAGATGATCATCGGCTTCCTCCTTGTGCTTCGGCTCTGGGACGGTGTTGTTTTTGAACCACTCCTGCGCGAGCGAGGCCAGTTGGGTGGAGGAGAGAGCGAGGTCTTCGGAGGGCTTGAGCTTATCGAGCAGGGCTTCGAGGACAAGAGACAACTCGGACTGATTTTTCGAGAGCGTGCGCAGTAGCTTGCGTGCGAAGCCTTCGCGGTCCTCCCTGAGAGCCTCGCTGAGAGTGTCTGCATCCTTTTGGAGGGCCCGGGAGGATTCTTCGGGGAGGGCTTCCTTGATGAGGTCGATCTGGACGTCGATATCGCGGACGGTCCCGGCGGCGCGGCGAAGCTTTTTGAGAACGCGCCGGGCTTTACGGGCGAGCTTGTCGTGGGAAGGGACTCCGGCGAGCAGGTCGAGCAGGGCAAGCTGGCCTTCGATGCGGCGGGTCATGGTGCGGAGCCGGTGGACGGGACGAACGCCGGGGTCGGCGAGGCAGAGGGTGAGGGCGGCCTCAAGCTCGGTAACGTGCTCGCGGAGAGTTCGGATCGGAAAGGCGGAAGTGGTGGGCATGGACTTGACAAGTGCCTGCGGGGGATGGAGCGTGTTAAGAAGTTGATCGGCTTGTTTTTCTAGGGGCCCTGCGGATGCGGTGCGTTTTTTTGTTTTCCTTTCCTGTCTGGTACGAATAACAGTCTAATCTTTGGGGTTGTGGTCGATGAGGAAAGACCTGTGTTTGTTGTTGCTTGCGAGTGGAGCCCTGGCGGCTCCGATGATATCGGCCCAGACTGGGGCCCAGACGGCTCCTGCTCCCGCGCAAAAAGCGCCGGCGGCTCGTCGGGCGCGTGCGGCTGCCCCTGCCGGGACGGCGGCGTGGACTCCTGAGGTGCAGCAGTATCTCGGGGTGCAGCAGGGAAGCTTCACGATGGTGGGGCTGAACAAGTTGTCGAAGGCTCAGTTGGACGCCCTGGTACAGGCGGCGAAGAATAACCTTGCGGGCGATCCGGGAAAGCATGTTCTGAACTGCGGGGTAGTTCCGCAGAGCGGGAAGGCGCGGGTGTTCCTGACCGTGGCGGGGGACGATCCTTCAGGGCAGCGGGCGACGGAGATTCGCCAGACGATCAGCGGGCTGGACAGTGCTGCACTGGCGGATTCGGCACAGGCTGCGGACCGTGTGCTGCACGTTGTGATTCAGGAGCAGACCCTGGGGAAGAGGACGATCGGTTTTACGGCTTCGTATGTGACGGGGACTCCCTGCACGGACCAGGGGCGGAAGACGGATGCGGAGTTGAAGGGACAGCTTGGGACGTACACTGATCCGAGGGGCGTAGACCTGGCGCAGGATCTGGCGAAGATGCTGGATGAGGATCTGCGGTCTGCTCGGGATGGAAGAGCGAACGCTCCTTAATCTTTGAATGTCAGAGAGATTGCCTGGAAGAAAAGGGTTTAGAGGCAACCTCATTTTTCTGAAAGGAGTCGTAAGTGTTGCTCCTCAAAAAATGTGGTTGCCTCGCAGTTCTGCGGTTTCTAGCCTGCGTGTGACCGGAATCAGGTGGAAGGAAGATGAATGAGCGACAGTAAGTTGAACGCACAAAGAGGGCGAATGCGCCTTCTTCTGGTGCTTCTTTATCTGGCGATTGCAATTATGATCGGTCGGGCCGCTGTTACGCAGAACGCTCCTGCCTGGAGTATGGAGAGCTACACGCGTGGCGAGTTGCAGCTTCCTTTTCAGGGGCGCTACCTGATGGTCTGGGTCATGCGATGGGCGTCTGCCAGCCCCTTGATGGGAAAGCTCGCCGGGATGCTGCGCAACAGTACAAACGGTCCTCTGGAGCTAGCCATCCAGGGAGTAGACAGTCTTTGCATGATTGCTTTGGGATGGGTGGTCCTGAAGCTTCGCAAAGAGTTTCAGCCCAGGCCGATGTTCGACTGGCTGGCTCCAGTCCTGATGCTTTGGGTGGTTGCGTTCACCTATGTCGTTCGTTACGAGCAGAGAATATTTCTGCCTTACGATTTTCTCTCCATCCTGTTCTTCAATCTGGGCCTGCTTGCGGTTTTGCAGTGGAGAATGTGGTCTTTTTTCCTGATCATGCTGATCGGGTCCTATAACCGTGAGACGCTCCTGTTCCTGATTCCTATCTGGGGTGTTCTCTACTGGCGAACAGAACAACGAGTGAAAGCTCTGGCGATTATGGCAGCCGGGCTGGCGATCTGGGGTGCGGTCCGATTCCATGTTCACCTGTTGACCCACAAGGCCCCGGCTTCGGCGGGGCTTTATATCAACTGGGGCTGGAACCTCGCGTCTCTTTACCTGCCGCACCACTGGGCGCAGGTGCTGAGCGTAGGGGGGTACCTGGTGATTCCGATGTGGCTTCGGCGAGATCTGATCAAGGACAGGAAATTTGCCCTGTTGTGGCTGGGGTGTGTGCCGTTTCTTCTCGCGGACCTGGTGTTTGGAGTGTGGGACGAGACGCGTATCTTCGGGGAGCTTTCCCTGTTGATCGCAGTGACGGCGGCTTGCCAGTTTGAGCAGATGCTCTCGGAAAGAACCGCAGAGAACGATCTACCGGTGTTGGCCGGGGAGAAATCCGAAGGATAGCGGATAGTCGCGCGATCCATCCCCGCGACAGAGTTGCAAGATCTTGAAAAAGATATTGCCCGGATAGGAAGTATGCTCAGGTTTTGTGTGAGGTAAAGAGAACGGCCCGGCCAACCGCCGGGCTTTTTCTTTTGGCTGCATTTTCCCGCTTGCCACAGAAGCATCCTTCGTCTTATGATCGCTCATCGATATATCGATCATCGACTGTTATGCCTAAAAAAATACTCGACCCGCTTCCTGCGGCTGCCTTCCAGATTCTGCTCGCTCTCGCGGATGGAGATTCGCATGGATATGGGATTATGCGTCGCGTTACAGAGCAGACTTCAGGGCGCATGCGATTGGGGCCCGGTACTTTGTACAGCTCGATTCAGAGTCTTCTGGAAGCGGGTTGCATTGAGGAGCTCGACCGTGAGAGCTCGGACCGGCGGCGCTCCTACCGTCTGACCTCGGCGGGGAGGCGATGCGTCCGGGAGGAGATAGATCGGCTCGAAGAACTGGTGCGGGTGGCGCGGTCGAAGAAGCTTCTGGAGGACGAGTATGTCTGAGCGAATCTATCGTGTGTTGTTGAGACTTTATCCGGGCCGGTTTCGCCGGAGCTATGGCGAGGAGGCGCTTCAGCTATTCCGGGATCGGATGGCGGATGAGAAGGGACTGCTGCGGCGTTCACGACTCTGGCTCGATCTGCTGTTCGACCTTGGGGCGATCCGGATTCGCGGGTATCACGAGTCGGCGATTGTCGGGGCCGTCGTCTCGGTGGAGCGAGGCCCGGGGATTCCGTCGTTTGCGATTCTGGAAGATCAGGCGCTGGAGACTCGTTTTCTGGTGTGGGGAGGTTTTCTGTCGCTGCTTCTCTGCGGTGCAGTCATGTTCGCGTTGCAGCACAGAGCAGGCCGTCTACCGTTTACCCAGGAAGCATTCGATCAGAAGGCGTTCTATGCAAAGCCGAAGGTGATTCCGAAGATCGTGTTCTCTTATGAGCCGAGCAATGCGTCCGCAGGTTCCGTGGTGAGGCTGCACGCGGATGTGAGCGGCGCGGGATATGGTCTCTTGCCTACAGGCAATGTGAATTTTCTCTATGGCTGGAGTATTTTTGCGTCCGGAACGCTGGTGGATGGGAGGGTCACGGTTGAGGCGAAGATGCCGAAGGGAAAGAGGCTCCCCTTGAATGCTCTGTACCTAGGGGATTCGAATTACGGCTCGGCGAGTTCGATGGAGAAGAAGCCGTAACGCACGATCCGCGGGTGCCCCACTCTCTGAGAGGACACCCGCGGATCGACCAAAGCATGGCCGCTATTTTGTGGCGGCTGTAGCTTCTGTGCCGACCTGGCGGACGGCCTGGTCAACGATGGCATAGAGGAGTGAGTCGTGGTCCTCTTTGGCTTTGGCCTTGATGTACTCGCCTGCCTTCTGGCCCGCCTTCTCGTCTTCCGGTAGTGTGAGGTTGCGATTCTGGGCTGAGATGACGGCCAGGTCCTGAACGATGTCGAAGAAACTGTCTTCGCTCTTACCGGAGATCTGCCAGCACTGGGAGACCGTGCAAGTAAGGATCTGCTCCGTCGTCCAGGGATGCTTTTCGGACGCTTCGCCCGGCGAAGGGGTGATGGAAGTGGAGGCTGGGGAGGCTGGATTCGATTTCGGGGCGACATCGGGGGCAGGCTTGGACTCGGAGTTGCAGCCAGCAGCAGCCAGAACTGTGGCGGCGAGGGCCAGAGATGCGATGCTGCGAGGGGAGATGAACTTCAGGTTCGTCATGTCAGGTCGAGTTCCCTTTCTTTCAGAAGGCATTCACTAGCGCCGGTGGTGGCGACGGTTGTCGTCGCGGTTGCTCTGGGCGACCTGCCCGGCGATTGCGCCGACACCTGCGCCTGCGGCTCCGCCGATGATGGTTCCCTTGAGGCTCTTGCCGAAGATGGCTCCAAGGGCGGCTCCACCGGCAACGCCGATGAGGGCTCCCTTGCCGGGACCGATGCCCCCCTGGTCGCGGCGGTCACGGTCGTTGCGGTTGTCGTAGTATTGTCCGCCGCGACCTCCCTGACGGACACCGTTGTTGAAGCGATCGTTTCTACGGCCATATTGAGCGTTGGCGGGAAGGATGGTCGTGAGAAGGAGCGGTGCGATGAGTAAGGTTTTGTGGAGCCTGTTCGTCATCATTGTTTTTTAGATGCTGATTTTGGGGAAGAGGAGTGCGTTCGGAAAAGTATTGCGATATGAGATGGCTGCGGCTAAGCTTCTAGTTCTCCCCACAATTTATTTGAAGGACTGCTGTGATTATTCGTCCATTGACTGCCAGTGTCTTAGCGTGTCTTCTTGCCTTCTCCGAGTCGCTTCCCGCACAACAAACTCCAGCCTCTCCAGAACCCTCTGCACAGTCAGATACTGCCAAACCCGCGGAGACAACTCCCGAGCCTCCTCGACCGTTAGTTCCGAACACTCTAATGGATGGAACTGCTGTAAAACTGCGGTTGTCTGAAAACGTCTCGTCGGCGGATGCAAAGGAAGGCCAGCAGGTGCTCTTTGAAGTGATTGAAGAGGTCTCTGTGCAGGGAACGGTTGTGATTGCGAAAGGAGCGCAGGCACTAGCAACTGTAACCGAGGCCCAGGCGAAGAGAAGAATGGGGCGCGGTGGCAAGTTGAATGTAAACATCGACAGTGTGCGATTGGTCGATGGAGAGAAATGCCAGTTGCGCGCAGTCAAAGACAACAAAGGTGGTGGGCATGTTGGTGCGATGACGGGTGCGATGGTTGCGACAACAATCGTCTTCTTCCCCGCCGCTCCATTGTTTCTCTTTATGAAGGGCAAAGACATCACGATTCCTAAGGGAACCGAGGTGACATCCTTCGTTCAAGGGGACATGAAGCTGGATATGGCGAAGTTTGGTGTGCCCGCTTCGGTTGCCGCCGCATCTGCAAACACGACCGCACACGTTCAGGTGGAATCGAATGTAGCTGGAGCTGATATCGAAGTGGATGGAAGTTTTGTGGGCAATACTCCTTCGAGCGTGGAGGTTACACCAGGAATGCATTCCATTGAGGTGAAGAAGAAGGGGTATCAGAGCTGGACAAGAAAGATGAATGTTTCAGGATCGGGAGCAAAGATTACCGCTGAACTGGAACAACAGCCAGCAGGCACAAATTAGTCGCATTCGCGTTATTTCGTCGCATGAAGAACGGGTGCCAGATATATCTGGCACCCGTTTCTGTTTTGCATTTTTTACTGAAGCAGAGTTCCGGTTTCCGGCTCTGACTTCGATTCATCCGGAGGGATGACGACTGCGGCGGCGACCTTGTCGTCGGCTTCGAGGTTCAGGAGCTTTACTCCCTGGGTCGAGCGGCCGGCGGCGCGGATCGAGTTCGTGTCGATGCGGATGATCTTGCCGAACTGCGAGATCGCCATCAGTTCGCTGGTGTCGCTCACCAACTGCACCGAGGAGAGCTTACCGGTCTTCGTCGTCGTCTTCATGTTGATGACGCCCGAGCCGCCACGTGATTGCAGACGGTACTCCTCGACGTTGGTGCGCTTGCCGAAGCCGTTCTCCGTCACCGAAAGGATCAGGCAGGGGCTCAGGCCCAGCTTCTCGTCCAGTTCGTCGCGCTTGGCGTACGCGGCATCACGGGCTTTGCGGGCGGCCTTGACGGTTTCGTCTTCCTTCTCGTTTCCGTTTCCGTTCGCCGCATCGCGGGCCTTCTGCAGAGCGTCGGATGCGGACTCGATCCCGGCGCGGACCTTGGCGAGTTCGCCTGCGAGGTTCTTCTCGGCGGCCAGCTCGTCGCGGCGCTGCGCGCGGTACTCAGCGGATGGTGTGACGGCCAGGCCGATCACATAGTCGCCCTTCTTGAGTGTGATGCCCTTGTTGCCAGCGGCATTGCGGCCCATCGGGCGGAGTCCGCCGGACTTCTCAGGGTCGTAGGCCTCGGAGAAGCGGACGGCCATGCCGTCGTGCGTGCCGAGGAAGACCACGTCGGAGCCGGAGGTGACGCGGGCGGCGATCAGCTCGTCGTCCTTGTCGATGCTGATCGCAATGATGCCGCGGCTCATCACGTTCGAGAAATCAACCAGCGGGGTCTTCTTGACGGTGCCGTTCTGCGTCGCGAAGAGGATGTACTTGCCCTCTTCCTTGAGGTCGCGGATGCCGAGGATGGTTACGACCTTTTCGCCGGGCTGGAGCGCGATGAGCGAGGCCATTGCCTTGCCCTTGCCCGCAGCTCCCACATCGGGAATCTCGTAGACCTTGAGCCAGTAAACGCGACCGGTGTTGGTGAAGCAGAGAAGGAAGGCGTGCGTGGACTCGACGATGAGCTGCGCGACGAAGTCCTCTTCGCGGGTCTTCATTCCGAGTCGGCCCGTGCCACCGCGACGCTGCTGCCGGTAGGTCGAGATGGGCGTGCGCTTGAGGTAGCCGGTGTTCGAAATGGTCACGGCGACCTGCTCGTCGGCGATCAGGTCTTCGAGCTGAATCTCAGTGGTCTCGTCGAGGATCTGGGTGCGACGGGCGTCGCCGTACTTGTCGCGCACCTCCTCTAGCTCTTTCTCGATGACGCGACGGAGCTTCTTCTCGCTGGCAAGAATGGACTCGAGTTCGGCGATGTTGTCGCGGACGGTCTTCAACTCGTTGAGAAGCTCGTCGATCGAGAGCTGGGTGAGGCGGTAGAGCTGCAGTTCGAGGATGGCGTCGACCTGGCGGTAGCTGAGGATCAGCGTGCCGGTGGTCGAGAAGGTCATGTCGATCGCGTACTTCGCGGGGTCGAGGGAGACTCCGGCCAGTTCGGTGCCGCGCAGGTTGATGCGCTTGTTCGAGAAGTAGCTGAAGAGGTTCTCGCGGGCATCGGCGCGGCTCGACGACTGGCGGATGATCCGGATGACGTTGTCGAGGTGGTCGAGCGCGATCTGATAGCCGAGCAGGAGGTGCTCGCGGTCGCGGGCCTTGCCGAGAAGGAAGGCGGTGCGGCGGCGCACGACCTCGACGCGGTGCTCGAGGAAGGCGCGGATGGCCTGGTCGAGCGGGAGGACCTTCGGCTGGCCGTTGTGGACAGCGAGGAAGATCATCGAGAAGCTCTCCTGCATCTGGGTGTGCTTGAAGAGCTGGTTGAGGACGATCTGGTGCTCGGCTCCGCGCTTTAGCTCGATGACGATACGCATACCGTCGCGGTCGGACTCGTCCCGGACGTCGGAGACGTCGTCGATGGTCTTGTCGCTGACCAACTCGGCGATGCGCTTGATAAGGTTGGACTTGTTGACCTGGTAGGGGATCTCGGTGACGATGATCGCCTGGCGGCCGCCGGAGATGTTCTCGGTTCCGACCTTGGAGCGGATGACGAAGCGCCCGCGACCGGTGTTATAGGTCTGGGCGATTCCGGCGCGACCGTAGAGGTAGCCGCCGGTGGGGAAGTCGGGTCCCTTGACGTGCTCGAGAGCGATGGCGATGTCGAGGCGGTTGTCGGTCTTCTCCTTATTAAGGAGAGCGATGCAGGCGTCGACAACCTCGGTGAGGTTGTGCGGCGGGATGTTGGTCGCCATACCGACGGCGATACCGCCGCCACCATTTACGATGAGGTTGGGGATGCGGGCCGGAAGAACGGTCGGCTCCTGTGTGGACTCGTCGTAGTTCAAGGCGAAGTCGACGGTGTCGGAGTCGATGTCGGCGAGCATCTCACTCGCCATGCGGGTGAGGCGCGACTCGGTGTAACGCATGGCGGCAGGTGGGTCGCCGTCGATGGAGCCGAAGTTGCCCTGGCCGTCCACGAGGGGGTAGCGGAGGGAGAATCCCTGCGCGAGTCGGACCATCGTGTCGTAGATAGCGGAGTCGCCGTGGGGGTGGTAGTTACCCATGACGTGACCGACAACCTTGGCGGACTTGGTGTACTTCTTGTTGTACTGAAGCCCCATCTCCTGCATTCCGTACAAGATACGGCGATGAACGGGCTTCAGGCCGTCACGCACATCAGGAAGGGCGCGGCCGATGATGACCGACATGGAGTAGTCGAGATACGACCGGCGCATCTCGTCTTCGATATTGATAGGAAGGAGCAGCGCGGCACCCGGACCCTTAATGGTGCTGTCATTTGGGTTGTCAGGGTTGGAGCCGAGCGGGAGCTGTGGATTCTGATCGTCTGCCATGTTTACCTCTCTATTATAGAGGGTCCGGTGGGCGATTGCCGCACGGGAATGGAGGGGGTACTGCGGGGGAGTCCTCCCGCGCCTCGGTCAGGCTGAATTACGGGCGCCTCCGTTTGGCCTTGCTACTAGATTTGTGGATTCCGAGATCGTGGTATTTCGGTGTGCCGCATAACTATGCGGGATAGTTTCCAGCCTCGGCTATTAGGCGGATGGATTCATAGGTCCACAGACCTATATCTGGCGATGGACCGCAAGATAGATTGCCAAAATCCCAGTAAAATCCAGTTTTTGAAATTTAACATCCTTGAAACAATATCTTTAGATAGGTCTGATAACTAGCGAGGCTTTTCGCCGGAATAGACAAGTGTTGTGTTCTAGGACACTTGTCCCATTTTGGGAATCTTTGTGACGAATGGCCACTTATTTGCCATTAGCCGAATTGCATTTCTGAATAAACCACCGAGCCGTTTCTCCCAGTAGAGCTGCATTTAGCGGCTGAGTGGTTTTTTGCGAGAGAGCTAAAGGAGTTTTGCCTAAGAATGAAAAAACTACTGGGCTTGGCAGTCATTCTCCTGTCCATTACTGCTTTCGGTTTCGGACAGGTAACCACAGTCAACGGCGGTTCGATTCAGGGTGTGATCACAGACCCTTCAGGCGCCATTATTCCGGAGGCGAACATTACAGTCTCCTCCGGCGACACCGGAACAACTAGAAATACAGTCACCGATTCCTCGGGTATCTATATTGTTGGCCCGCTGGTTCCCGGCAACTATACCGTCAAGGTAGGGAAGCCAGGCTTTACGGGACTTTCCGTGAAGACGGTGGTTCGCACCGGAACCGTGACGAACGGTAACTATAAGCTCACCGTCGGCGAATCGACCACGACCGTTGAGGTTAGCGTCGGCTCCGTGCAGGTGAATACGGACCAGACCTCGGTGAGCGATGTTATCTCTGCCGAGCAGATCAAGAACCTGCCGGTAAATGGGCGCAACTTCCTTGATCTTGCACAGGTCGAGCCAGGAGTTGTTCTACAGAGCGGCGAATCATTCGATCCGACCAAGGCCGGTTACTCCGCGATTTCAATTGGTGGCGTATCGGGCCGCTCTACCCGTATTCTTCTCGACGGCCAGGACATCACGGATGAGACCGTGGGAACGACCATCTTCAACGTCTCCCAGGGCGCAATCAACGAGTTTCAGCTGAACCGTTCCAACCAGGACGTCTCTGGCGATGTGACCTCGACCGGCCAGGTTCTGGTCTCGACGAACTCCGGAACGAACGCCTTCCATGGCCAGCTTTTCGGCCAGTTCCAGGATCATCGCGCTCTGTTTGCCCGCTCGACGAACGGCGCGGACCCGCAGTTCCAGCGCAATCAGTTCGGTGGATCGATCGGTGGTCCGGTTCTCAAGAACAAGCTCTATTTCTTTGCCAATGCGGAGCGCATCAAGCAGGACTCCGCGGCGGTTTCGCCGATCGATCCCTCGGGTTTGTTTGGCAGTGTCTACAACTTGGCCCCTACGATTCCAACCCCGTATCGCGAGACCTACTCGACGGGCCGCCTGGACTATGACGGCCCCTTGCATGGTCATTATTTCGTCCGCGGCAACTATAACGTGAACGCGGTTTCCTCGAACAACGATGGCCAGGGCTACTGGCTGTACGCCAATCGGGACAATACGTATGGAGTTGCTGGTGGAGCCGATTATCAGTTTGGCCATTTCACCCACTCGTTCCGAGTCAGCTATGAGAAGTTCCATAACCTGATGAGCGATGCGACGGGGAGCAACTCCTCGATCTACAACGCAATTCCCGGCTTCGCCTTCTATAACACGGCACTGAACTTCTACTCCGGTCCGAACTATCTTGCACCGCAGGGAACCTACCAGTCGGATAAGCAGTTCCGTTATGACGGAAGCTGGATCAAGGGCCAGCACACGGTTCGCTTTGGCTATAGCCTGAACCGCATTCTTGGCGGAGGCTTTGCCTCGTTCATGGGGCTTGGCCCGCGTGTTTCGGAGAATACCTCCAGCCTTCTTGCGAACTGCAATGGCGATGGGGTTTCCGCTCCGTGCCCGGATGATCCGGTCCGTGGCTATCACCCGGTAACTGTCTACATCGGAAACGGCCAGGGCTTCTTCACGGAGAACTCCGGCTTCGGCGAGATTGGCGGCGGCGTATTCGACTGGCGCCAGGGAGCTTACGTCGCAGACTCCTGGAAGGTTACGCCTTCGTTCACGGTGACCGCCGGTGTCCGGTGGAGTTCCGATACCGGCCGAGCCAACCAGGATGTTCCCCAGATCAACTGCTCGGACGTCGATCCGAGCCTGAACCCCGGCTGCTCGGGGAGCCAGTCGTTGTTCGCGCAGTGGGACCCCCAGCTGGCCGGAAAAACGAAGCAGAACTGGGCAAACTTTGGTCCTCAGATCGGCTTCGTGTTCAGCCCCGGAGACCACAAGACGGCAATTCGTGCCGGCTTCGGTATCTACTATGAAAACGATGTCTTCAACAACACCACCAATCTTCGAAATGGCCTGTTGAAGAACGGACCGTTCAACTCGACTCCCGGTCTTTGCTCCGGTGGAGGCACCTACCAGCTCAACATGCCGGATGGTTCGACGGTCGACAGTGTGAACGGCGTTTCGATCCGACAGATTTGCAACTCTCCGATGAGCGTTGCAGGTCCGGCTCTTATTCAGTTGGAGCAGCAATTGCAAACTGCAACCAAGGCGGATCCGACGTTGCCGAATAGCTCGTATGTCGGCAACAACCTGGCCATGGGCGGTTCGGCTGGAACGCTGGCTTACGGTGCGCCCTATCGCACTCCCTACGCGCAGCAGTGGAGCTTCGGCGTTCAGCATGAGTTTGGTCAGGGCATTGTCGTCAGCGTGGATTACATCCATAACTCGACGCTGAAGTTTGGACAGGTGATTGACTTCAACCATGTAGGCGCTGCGCGTTATCTCGACTCCACCGCCGCAAAGAACGCAATTGCCGCTACAGCCGATTCGTTCCCCGCTTGCAGTGGAATGACCGGTTCTGGAGCCGTCAACTGCGTGATCAACCAGGGCGGAACGATCGACGATTTCTCCAACAACGGTCTGGATTCAGGTAACCAGGTCTCCGGAGGCGATCCGACTCAGGTGTCGGGCTACACCTCTGCATTCCCTGGTAAGAATCCTCTGCTTGGCAACGGTAACTTCGTGATGCCGATCGGCCGTTCGGGCTACGATGCTTTGCAGATCGTTTACAAGGAATCGAAGACTCACCCGGCGCCTGGAATCAATTCCGTGAATATCCAGGGGTCCTACAGCTTGTCGCGCGTCGTTTCCTCGTATGGAGCCGGCAGCACGGATAGCTCGGACCAGTTCTTTGGCTCTTCCGCCAGCTCCTGGGACTACGACAATCCGACGTTGTTTATGGGACGTTCAGCCCTCGATCACAAACACCAGGTGACCATGGCGGCGATCTTCAACCTCAAATATGGACCGAGAGTGGCTCTGACCGGTCAGTTCCGTTCGGCAGCTCCGACCAACCTCACGCTCGATAATTTGAACGGAGGTACCGCGGGTATCTTTACGTCGGATGTAACAGGTGACGGTACTGTGGGCGATATTGCTCCCGGTACGCTGCCTGGAGCGTACATGCACGATGTAAAGCCCGGTACGCTGCAGAATTACATCGACAACTTCAACCAGACGAAGGCAAACACCCTGACCCCTGCTGGTCAGGCGTTGGTTTCGGCTGGCCTGATGACTCCCCAGCAGCTCATCGCACTGGGTGGCGCGATTCAACCGATTGCAAGTCTGCCTCAGCATAGTGCAATCGCCAACCCAACATTCCGCAACATAGATGCCAGCTTCGCATATCCCATCTCTCTCTCGAAGTTCCGTGAGGGAATGAACATCGAGCCGGCGATCGCGTTCTATAACGTCTTCAACATGGCGAACTACTCCAACAAGCCCCTCGGCGTTCTGGAAAACACTACCAGTGCGGGGGGAGTCGTGAATAACGACGGCAACTACGTGGGAGGGCCCAATACCTATCCGATCGTAAACGCTAATCGCGCGCAGCGGGGTTCGGGTACGTTCAACCAGGGCGCGGCCCGCACGACGGAGTTCCAGCTGAAGTTCAACTTCTAACGTTTGCGGTTTTTGTAAATCCTCATCTTGAGGAACGGTGGAGAGCCTACGCTCTCCGCCGTTTTTTATTTGGTCGGTTTTTCACGGGAATGTGCGAATAGCGACGGAAAATATTGTCTAAAGTTGCATCTCAGACTAAAAATGTCGCACATTTTTATTGATATCGGACCTTTAGTGTCTTATATTTCAAATATCACGAAATGAACGGACGTTTGCGTGTCTGCAGACGGAGAGCCCTGGGAAGACCAGGAGCAGAAGAAGAGAAATGGAAGGCAGATCCCCGCGGGTTAACCTCTTGGCGGAGACCGCGAGGATCTGGGAATCTAAAGCCGCTTTTCAGCGACAGTAGATCGCCTGCAATTATAGAGGCGCGTTGAATCACGATCAACGAAGCTTCAGTCCATTTCCTTCCCCAGTTTGAGCAGTCACCAACGCCGACGCGTGTGTGCGCGGCGGATACGGCCTCTTTGCGTTTTTTTGCGGGAAAGGCCACAGCATGAAGGAGAAGGAAGTAATGAGAAAGCTTGCGAGAAGAAATCGTACGAAGCGCCAGTTTGCGGCGTCGAAGGGCTGGCTGGCGGTAGGAACCCTGGCGGCTACGGCAGTGATGGGATCGGGCCACCAGGCTCAGGCTGCGAGCAACACTCCTGCTGCGGGCGGAACCGGTTCGGCGGCCCTTCCTCCCGGCGGCCCCAGCCTGCCGGTCAAGCAGCTCAACATTGCCGCTGGAAGCCTCGAAGACGGCATCAAGGCCTATGAGCAGCAGACCGGACTGCATGTACGGATCGATCTTCCGCAGGGAACCCTGGCGGGCTTCCAGACCAAGGGTATTTCGGGAAACTTTGCTGAGGATGAAGGTCTGCGGCTGCTGCTGGAAGGCACGGGGCTGAACTACAAGATTCAGGACGCATCGACGCTGGTGCTTGGACTTCAGTCGCGTGAGTCGGTCGACGTGACGACGGCTGCGAACTCGGTTGGACTGGCGCAGTTTACCGAGCCTCTGACCAACACTCCCCAGACGGTCAACGTGGTTCCGCAGTTCATCATGCAGGAGCAGGCAGTGACCACGCTGCGCGACAGCCTTCGCAACGTCCCCGGCGTCAGCATTGCGGCTGGTGAGGGCGGAAACCAGGGCGACAACCTGACGATTCGCGGATTTTCGGCCCGCAGCGATATGTTCATCGACGGCATCCGCGACTTCGGTTCGTACTACCGCGACGCCTTCGATTATGAGGCGATTGAAGTCCTTCAGGGACCGGCCAGCGTGGAGTTCGGCCGCGGCTCGACGGGTGGCGTCATCAACCAGGAGACGAAGGCTCCGGTGGACCACGAGTTCGTGCGCGGAACGCTGCAGCTTGGGACCAATGCGATGCGCCGCGTGACGGCCGATGTGAATGAGCCTCTGGACGACTTTATCCCCGGCTCGGCCTTCCGCATGAACATCGTCGGATCGCAGTCGAACGTGGCGCAGAGGGATTATGCGCAGACGCGGCGTTTCGGTGTGGCTCCGTCGCTGACGTTTGGCCTGCACAGCACGACACGCGGCACTCTCTCATACCTGCATGAGAGCGAAGACAGCATTCCGGACTACGGTCTTCCTTACTTCGGAACCCAGAAGCTGAACGTGGACCGCAAGACCTTCTACGGCTTTGCGAATGAGAGCTACCTGAAGACGAATCCCGACATCGTGACCGGCAAGGTGGAGCATGACTTCGGCGGCCTGATGACGCTGCGCTCGACGCTGCGCTGGGGCAACTATCCGCGCGACATCCGCGTGGTGGAGCCGCAGGTCAACACGACGCCCACGTATGCGAATGTGAACGGTGTTGGAGTCGCAACCTGTAGCCTGACAGGTACACCTACATCTACAAATCCCTGCTATAGCCTCAGCACTCCGGTCAGCAGCGTGAAGGTGTTGCGCAACATCATCAACCGCAATGCGACCGAAGACATTCTGTGGGAACAGACGCAGGCGGTTGGCCACCTGAAGATCCACAACATCGAGAACAATTTTGTGGTGATGGTCGAGGGCGGACGTGAGCGCTCGATGCCGGGTGGCTACCGCTTCGCCGCCAGCTATGTGAGTGCCATCGACCCGAATGCGAATGACGTGCTCCCGGGTGGGGAGACGGTGATCGAACGCACGCACGTTACGTCAAGCTCGTATGGCGTCTCCGGTATGGATACGCTGAAGCTGACGCAGTGGCTACAGTTTTCGGGCGGCGTTCGCTTCGACTACTTCAACACGCAGGTCGATGCGCTTTCGACGGCTGTTGCGGCCTCGGAGCTGATCAAGAAGCCGACGTATCGCGCGGCAGTTGTGGTGAAACCAAGGCGCAACGGAACCATCTACTTCGACTATGGAACCTCGTTCAATCCACCGGCGGAGAGCCTTTCTCTGAGCGCCAACAACGCCACGCAGGCTCCTCAGGAGAACGAGACTTACGAGGTGGGAACCAAGTGGGATCTGCTGAACGACAAGCTGAACCTGAACGGAGCATACTTCCGGACGAACAAGTCGAATGTGTATGAGACGGACCCGAACGGAACCAACCCCGATGCCAGCCAGAATGTGGTGAACGTCGGCGGACAGAGGGTGCAGGGTTTCCAGATCGGAGCTTTGGGACATCTGGCCTCGCACTTCGACCTGATCCTCGGCTATGCCTACCTGGATGGAGTGGTGACCAACAGTGTCGTCAATGCTTCGCCTTATGCGTCCCTGTATAAGAAGGGCGATCCGGTCTTCGGAACCTTCCCGTACTTCATCAACCCGACGAACTTCCCGCTGGCGAATGTGCCGAAGAACTCCGGCAACCTGTGGGTAACGCATAACCTTCCGTTCGGCTTCGTCGGTGGCTTTGGTAGCAACTTCCTCGGACCGCGCCGCGCAAGCTCGACCGCGATGGTAGCAGTGCCTCTGACCGCTGCAGCGACACCGGTCACACAGGTTCCGCTGGCGTTCAAGACGATGAACGGCTACTGGATCTTCAACGCCATGCTACGCAGGCCGATCAACGATCGCGTGGATTTCCAGGCCAATCTGGTGAACCTGACGAACAAGTTCTACATCGACGCCCCGCATCCGAACCACCTGATCCCCGGCGAGGGGTTCAACGCCCAGTTCGGATTCAACATGCACTTCTAACGTCCGGGTGGACACTCGCAAAGCAGCGAAGGACTTCGTTCCTTCGCTGCTACTCTTTTTGCGGTAGGTTTTTTGGAAGAAATGAGGTCTTTATGCTGATTACGATTCCCAATGTTCTGAGCCCGGCTGATGTGGCCGAGATGCGTGCAAAGCTGGATGCCGCCGAGTGGAGCGATGGAAAGGTCACGGCTGGATACCAGGCCAAGAAGGTCAAGGACAACCAGCAGTTGGTCGAAAACTCGCCGCTGGCGGTGGAGCTGGGAGACAAAATCCTGAAGGGTCTGGCGCGGTCGCCGGTGTTCATGTCGGCGGCGCTTCCGCTGCGGGTGTTTCCTCCAATGTTCAACCGCTACACGGGCGGCGGTCGCTTCGGAACGCATGTGGATACCGCGATCCGTCAGGTCGTGGCGACGGCCCAGAGGATCAGGACGGATGTTTCGGCGACGGTGTTCCTGACGGACCCTTCGGAGTACGACGGCGGCGAGCTGATTATCGAGGATTCGTATGGCGAGCATAGTGTGAAGCTTCCGGCGGGGCACATGGTGCTGTATCCGGGGACGAGCCTGCATCGCGTGGAGCCGGTGACGCGTGGGGCTCGCGTGTCGAGCTTCTTCTGGATTCAGAGCATGGTTCGCAGCGACGGCGACAGGACGCTGCTGTTCGACCTGGACCAGTCGATTCAGAAGCTCGCGCTGGAGCATGCTCCCGATGACCCGAAGCTGGTGACGCTGACCGGGGTGTATGCCAATCTGCTGCGTCGGTGGGCTGAGATGTAGAGGACAAGGATTTCTTTTAGAGCGGATGGCGACCGAAGTAAGTGGTCGCCATTTTCTTTTGCCCGCCTGCAAAGAGAAGCAGATTCCTTCGCTCTGCTACGGAATGACAAGTCCCAATAGGGAATAGTGGAGTTCAGGCGTCGTCGGTGGGCCTGAGTGTCTCGCGGCAGGGTAGGAAGAGCGAGAAGGCAGTTCCGTGGTGAGCCGGATGCGTGCTGCTGCGCAAGGTGAGCGTGCCCTGGTGGCGCTCGACGATGCCGGAGGAGATCCAGAGGCCAAGTCCGGTGCCGTTCAGCTCCTTGGTGGTGTAGAAGGGCTCGAAGAGGCGAGCGCGGACCGCGGGCGTCATGCCGTGGCCGGTGTCGGCGATGGTAATGCGGATGCCCTTGCGGTGCTGTCCGCAGGAGTAATCGGCAGACTCGCGGGCTCGGACGATGAGGTGCCCTCCCTGTCGCATCGCGTCGATCGCGTTGGCGATGAGGTTGTTGAGAACCTGCCGGATATCGTTTTCAAAGCAAAGGATGGAGTTCGAGGTGTGGAAGAAGGTTGCGACCTCGATGCCGGAGTTGAGCAGGCGTCCCTGGTAGAGATCGAGCACGGCGCTGACCAACTCCTGTGGAGTGACGCGGGTCGCGCTGACAGCCTGGCGGTGGAAACGGAGCGTCTGGGTGGCGATCTGGCAGACGCGGGAGAGCTCGCTCTGCGCGGTGCGGATGTAGGCCGAGAGTGCGGGGGGAAGGTCTGACGCGTTGCGGATGAGATAGAGAAGGTTCGTGATCGATTCGAGCGGGTTGTTGATCTCGTGTGAGATGGAACTGGCGAGGCGGCCCACGGCGGCGAGCTTCTCGCTTTGGATAAGGGCCTGTTCGGCCTTCTTCTGGTGGGTGATCTCCTGGATGACGGCGGCGATGGCCTCCACCTTCCCGTCGGCGGTCCACACGGGGGAGTAGTTGACGTTCCAATAGCGGTGCTCGCCGGGGCGCGTGGGCAGCTCGCCCTCGAAGACATGGTTGCGGATGGTTCCGCCAGCGGCGACCTGACGGAAGAGTTCGTCGATGCCTTTGAAGGGAACGAGGTCGGTGATGCGGCGACCAAGAATCTGCTCGACGGGAAGGCCAAGGGTTTCGACCTGGCGGTCGTTGACGCGGAGGTAACGGAACTCGACCGGATCGAAGAGGGCGAGGCCGATGGGAGAGGTGCGGTAGATCGTCTCCAGCTCGGCGCGCTGGCGCTCGGTCTGCTCCTGCCGTTTCTGGAGGGTTTCGGCGAAGGTCTTGCGGTCGTCGATGTCGATGTTGATCCCGAGCCAGCTGGTGATGTTGCCGGCATCGTCTCGCACGGGCTGGGCGCGCAGCCAGTACCAGTGTGGCTTCGGCTTGTGGACTGTGTACATGCGGGCTTCGATGTCGAAGTCCGTGCCGGCTGTGACGCACTGATGCCAGATGTCGTGGACGCGGTCCTGATCGTCGGGGTGAAAGTGCGGGAGCCAGGTCTCGCAGGCGAGCTGCTCCAAAGTAAGGCCGATGGAGTCGAGCAGGATCTGGTTGGCGTAGGTGATGCGTCCGTCGGAATCTCCCATCCAGATGGCCTGGGGGTTCAGGTCGGCGAGGATGCGGTAGCGAGCCTGGCTGGCGGCAAGGGCCTCTTCGCCGCGCTTGCGGTCGGTGATGTCGATGGAGAGGCCGCGCAGCCGTTCGGCGACCCCGTTGACCAGGTGCGCTCTGCAACGGCACTCGATCCAGAGCTGGGAGCCGTCTTCGGCACGGATGGGGAAGTCGAGGACGATCATCTCGCCGGTCTGGCGCGTCCGCTTTACCTGATCGCTGATGAGGGTGATGTACTCCCGGGCGATGTGGTTGAGGAACGAATGAAGATTGGGAAGCTGGGAGAAGGGATGCCCGAAGACGGGGTAGGAGCCGATGCCCCAGGTGATCTTCCCGGTCGCCAGGTCGGCGTCCCAGGTGGCGACGCGGGCGTTCTGCTGGACGACGGAGAGCAGGTCGCTCTGCTGCCTCAGGGCGAGGCGGGCTTCGCGGCGCGAGGTGACGTCGCGGAAGAACAGCACCACGCCCTCGTCGGAGGGGCGGATCTGGATGGCGAGCCACTTGTTGAGTGGCTCGGGGTAGAAGTCCTCGATCTCGCTGGCGATGCGGTCGTGCATGGCGCGGCTGTAGTGCTCGCGGTACTGCTGGCTGGCCAGGGGAAACTCCTGCCAGAAATTGCGTCCCGTCAGGTCACCTTTGATGGCGAGCAGCTCGCGGGCGGCTCGGTTGAGGAAGGTGAAGCGATGCTCGCGGTTGATGCTGGCGACGCAATCGGTCGTGGCCTCAAGCACCTGCAGCAGGCGCCGCGAGGCGGAGTGATGCAGCAGCTCGGCTCCCTTGCGGTCGGTGATGTCGCGCAGGCAGACGGCGATCCCTTCCTCGGTCGGGAGAACGTGGATGTCGCGCCAGATATCGCGATGCCGGCTGAGGTACTCGAAGTGAGCCGGAATGCCGGTCTCCATCACGAAGCGGTACTGGCGCTCGATCTCGGTCCCGATGAGGTGAGGGAAGAGGTCCCAGAGTGCTCCTGTCCCAATATGGTGCGGGTGGATGGAGGTGGTGCGGCGGGCCTCGGTGTTGGCAAAGGTGATCTGCCAGCTGCGATTGAAGCAGAGAACTCCATCGGGAAGCAGGTGGAGGAGCTGGGAGAACGGATCAGGCCGCGCAGCCTCCTCTATCCGGCTGGTGAACGATTCACCGGAGAGCACGTCGACCGGGATTGCCTGCGGATTCGACATGGAGTTTCAGCGGTATTCGATCATCTCATATGACTAGACGGAAAACCGCGGCGAAAGACGCCTTACCCCCTGGATTCCAAGGCGGCGAGCCGGGTTTCGAGCGAGGACAGAGCCTGGGTGAGTGTAGCAACCTGCTCCTCCAATTGGCCAACACGGTCGGACTGCGAGGCGTCCGACGGGACAGCCGGGCGAGGAGGTGCGGCTGCGATTTCGGGTGTTCCGGAGAGCAGGTGCGCGTAGCGGGACTCACGCGAGCCGGGCTGACGGGGAAGAAGCAGGACCAGGGGGCCGGTTTCTTTGGAATCAGCCGTGTTCGGGGCGGCTTCTCGGGCGGCGAGGCGGTCGAGCGTGGCCTGTGCCGTGGCTATGTCGTCGAAGGAGTAAAGACGCTCAGCGCGGCCACGGATCTCACCGGGAGTTTGCGGGCCGCGCAGCATCAGCAGGCAGAGCGCGGCGGTCTCGTCGCGGCGCAGGTTGAGCACGGTGCGGATGCGATGCTCGTACTTGGGGACGCGGGAGTCGTGCGCGATGGAAACCAGCTCCTGATCCTCAAGGGAGTGCAAGGCCTGGCGGACCTCGTCCTCGGTCAACTCGAGCACGGGGTCACGGCTCGTGCGCTGGTTGCAGGCGTTGACGAGGGCGTTGAGGGAAAGTGGGTAGGCCTCAGGGGTAACAATCTCTTTTTCAATGAGAGAGCCTAAAACGCGGACCTGGATGGGATCGAGCACCATAATGCAGTCTACACAGGAAAAGTGGAGAGGGAATCAAGAGGGGAGAGGGGATCGCAGAGGGAGGTCCACCCTGGGAAGCTACTTGGATATGACACAAAAGTTACATTTCCCCTTGCCAAAAGGGGGAGTTGGGTCGATAGACTTAACGAGTGGCAAATGGGCGATTGTGAATCGCATTTATGAACGGCGATTCGGTGGCCGCTAAACTACAGATTTGATTCGGGGTAACGGAATGAAGGCAGCGATCAGGCTGGGTTTGGCCGCGGTATTGTCGGTAGCCGCTTTGGCGGGGTGGGGCGGTTCTTCCGCAAAGGCCGAGGGCGCGGCGGACTCTGGTTCTGTCGGATCTTTGGAGCGGTACAGCCTGCATCTGCGCCATCTGCACACGGGCGAGAGCCTGGACGTGGTCTATCGGGTGGGCGATACCTATCTGCCGGACGCCATCGACGATCTGAACCACTTTCTGCGCGACCATCGCACTCAGGCCGAGAGCCACTACGATCCGAAGGAGTTCGACCTGCTTCATGCGCTGATGGAGAAGTTGGGCCGGCCCGACGGGGAGATCGACATTGTCTGCGGGTATCGCACGCCGTGGAGCAACCGGCTGCTGCGATCGCGGTCGAGCAACTCGGGAGTGGCGGAGCACAGCCAGCACATGCTGGCCAAGGCGATCGACATTCGCGTGCCGGGAGTGGCGACGACGACGCTGCGCGATGCCGCGCTGAGCCTGCATGCGGGAGGCGTCGGGTACTATCCCGTGAATCAGTTCGTGCATGTGGACGTGGGGCCGGAGCGGGAGTGGTCGTATGGCCGCGTCTCGCGCAGGGTGAGGATGCGTCAAGTGGCCCATGCGACACATCGCAGGCCGCATCGTGCGGCTTCAACGGCTTCGGGGGAGTAACGCTGTTCAGAAAATTCAGAAAGGGCTTTGCTTCGGCAGGGTCGTTCTGTTTTAAGAAGCTTCGTGCGGCCTGCGGTAAACTGCGAATCTATGAGTCGCGAATATATCTCCAGCAATCCTGCGGCGCCGTTTTCGGACGCTGTTCTTGTCGATGGCAAAACCCTTTATCTTTCCGGTCAGATCGGATTGTTGCCCGGTACGACGACCGTTCCTGAGACCGCAGAAGAAGAGGCGCACCTTGTGATGCAGGGTTTTCAGCGCGTGCTGGCAATGGCCGGCATGACGATGGACAACCTGGTGTCGGTGCAGATCTTCGCCAGCGATGTTTCGCTGTGGGAGAGGTTCAACGTGGTGTATCGCACGTACTTCAACGACAAGCTTCCGGCGCGGGCGTTTCTGGGGTCGGGCACGCTGTTGTTCGGAGCAAGGTTTGAGCTGCAGGGAATCGCGGTGAAGGATTAATCGCTCTGTTGCGGATGGTTGCGAGAGGGCTCCTGCGGGAGCCTTCTTTCATTGCATGAGGCTTCTTTCCAAAGCTAGGACGTATGCCTTAGCCGTGCAATGATGGAGCTACTTACCCAGACATCCCGCTGAAAGAAAATGCCCTTGCGCCTCTCACGACTGTTTCTTCTTCCTCTCGTTGCATGTGCGGTTGCACAGGCACAGCAGCCCTCTTCGCCCACGGTTCCGTTTGAGCAGGCCGCGCGCGCTGCGGCCTTGAAGTCTGCGCTGGCACAGCCTGGAGCGGCTCCATTTCATCTTCGTGCGGTGATTTCGGATCAGAAGAACCACGATCCGCAATGGGATGCCGAGGTGGAGGAGTGGTGGTCTTCGCCTACGCGCTATAAGCGCGTCTTCCATAGCGCGCGCTTCTCGCAGACCCTGATTGTGGACGGCTCGAAGACCCAGGAGACAGTCTCCGGCCCGGTTTTTCCAGAGCTGCTGCGCAATCTTACGGTAGAACTAACGAATCCTATCCCGCGTCTGGATGAGCTGGCCGCGCTTCATCTGACTGTGACGCCGCCGGACGGCACGCAGGGGCAGATTGTGACGCGCTACAAGATTCCCACGACGGACGGAGCGGGAGTAACCGGAAGCATGGATGCTTCGGTCGCGATCGATCGCAAGACGGGGTTGATGATTTATGGCGGCAATCTGGATTGGGATGTGGCGCTGCACGACTTCGCGTCGTTCCACGATCTTCAGGTGCCGCGTCGACTCACCGCGCAGACGCAGGGCGGGCCGCGTCTCACGGCGCAGATGACGCTGCTGGAAGATCTTTCGCCTGCGGATGCGAGCCTGATTCGCGTCACGAAGCCAACTCCGGCGAAACAGCAGTTGCGCATCATTGTGGTTCCTGAGCCGGAGCTTCGCAAGCTCGCTCTCGATACTCCAGCGCCGCATTGGCCGGACATGGCCGAGGGCGCTCTTTCAGGCAGCATGACCATGCGCGTAGTGGTGGACCGCAGCGGCCAGGTGCAGTCGATCGACAATTTTTTTTCGAACAATCCCGCTCTTCAGGCCGCTGCGGAAAAGCAGCTCCTGAGCTGGCGCTTCCATCCGTACCTCGATCACGGCGCGCCTGTTCAGGTGATCTCTACTCTGACGTTCAGCTTCGAGATAAACCGGGCTTCGCATTAGCCATCACCTTCGAGATGATAAAAGGGAGGGACGGGCTCGGGTTGAATCGGGCTGTCGAGGACAGGTTCAAAGGAGCATTGGGACATGGTTGCGATTCAGTTGGAGTATCAGGGAGATTTGCATTGCGTGGCGGTGCATGGGCCTTCGGGGACGGAGCTTACGACCGATGCCCCGAAGGATAATCAGGGGCGCGGAGAGAGCTTTTCGCCGACCGACCTTGTTGCGACCGCGCTCGGAAGCTGCATCCTGACGATCCTCGGGATCCTGGCGCGCACGCTTGAGATCGACATCAAGGGCACGACCGCGGTGATCGAAAAGGAGATGACCGGTGCGCCGAGGATGATCAAGCAGCTTGCGGTGAAGATCCATGTGCCGCATGAGGTGAGCGAGGAGAACCGGGAAAAGTTCGAGCGCGCCTCGCATACGTGTCCCGTGTACAGGAGTCTGCACCCCGATGTGCAGAAGACGATCGAGTTCGTCTGGGGATAGTGGCGGAAGGCTTGCCAGATAAAAGAAGAGGGTTACGGATGTGCTCCGTAACCCTCTTTGTTTTGCGCTGCGTCGAATGGCTTACTGCTTAATGGAGGCCATGTCGATGACGAAGCGGTACTTCACGTCGCTCTTGAGCAGACGCTCGTAGGCTTCGTTGATCTGCTGGATGTCGATCATCTCGATGTCCGAGGTGACGTTGTGCTCTCCGCAGAAGTCGAGCATCTCCTGGGTTTCCTTGATCCCTCCAATGCCGGAACCGGCGAACTGGCGGCGACCCATCAGCAGGTTGAAAGCAGCGACCGGCAGAGGATTCTCCGGCGCTCCGACGAGGCACAGGGTGCCGTCGACCTTCAGAAGGTTGAGGTAGGCGTTGATGTCGTGCTCGGCGGAGACGCAGTCGAGGATGAAGTCGAAGCTGCGGGCGTGCTTCTGCATCTCGTCGGCGTTCTTCGAGATGACGACCTGGTCGGCCCCGAGGCGCTTGCCGTCCTCGACCTTGCCGGGCGAGGTGGTGAAGAGCACAACCTCAGCTCCGAAGGCGTGGGCGAACTTGACGCCCATGTGGCCGAGACCGCCGAGACCGACGATGCCGACCTTCTGGCCGGGGCCGACGTTCCAGTGCTTCAGGGGCGAGTAGGTGGTGATTCCGGCGCAGAGCAGCGGCGCGGCGGCGGCCGGGTCGAGCGTCTCGGGGACGCGCAGGACGAAGGCCTCATCGACGACGACGGCCTCGGAGTAGCCGCCGTAGGTCCTCAGGCCGGTGTGCTTGTCGGGGCTGTTGTAGGTGAGCGTGAGGTCGTTGTCGCAGTACTGCTCGAGGCCGCGGAGGCACTGCGGGCAGGTGCGGCAGGAGTCGACCATGCAGCCGACGGCGACTAGGTCGCCTTGCCTGAACTTCGTCACGAAGCTGCCGACGCTGGTGACGCGGCCGACGATCTCGTGGCCGGGGACGACGGGGTAAATGGAGTTGTGCCATTCGTTACGAGCCTGGTGCAGGTCGGAATGACAGACGCCGCAGTAGAGGATCTCGATAGCGACGTCAGAGTCCGTCGGGGTGCGCCGTTCCAACGTGTAAGACGCCAGCGGAGAGGTTGCGGACTGGGCCGCGAAAGAGCGAGTACTTGTAGACATGAAGGAGTTCTCCTTGTGGGGGCGTTGTTGGTCGCCAATTCCTATCCTCTGCTGGGAGAAGGGATTTCTCCATACATAGAACTGCCTAATGCTTGCCTGATTCTCCAAAACGGATGAAATTTGGGTGAAGGGTGTTCTAGGCTGGAGGTGGGAGTTTGGACCTATGGGCATGGACGGGCTGGATCGGTTTGAGAAAAATCGCGGGCGGATGGTCGAGATGCTGGGAAGAATGTCCGGCGGAGGGATCGGGATGATTCCGACGGCGCTCGAGGGGGTAGGAGTCGCGAGGTCGGCGTGCTCGTCGTCGCGGACGCCGGTGATGTATGAGCCGTGCATCGTGATTGTGGCGCAGGGGATCAAGCGCGGCTTTCTGGGCGACAGGATGTTTACCTACGACGCCCGCAATTACCTGACCCTGACGGTGCCGCTGCCCTTCGAGTGCGAGACGGAGGTTGCGGCGGATGGGACGTACCTTGGGCTCTCGATCCGGATCGACCTGGGGATTGTGAGCGAACTGGTGATGAAGATGGGCTCCTCGCGTCCGACTCTGGTGCAGCCGGAGGAGACGGTTACGGAGACTCCTGTGGATATGGCGTTGAGCGATGCTGCGGTGCGGCTGCTGGAGTGCCTGGAGTCGCCGGTAGATGTCAGTGTGCTGGGGCCGCAGATCGTGCGGGAGATTCACTATCGCGTGCTCTGCGGGCAGCAGGGAGGGGCGCTGCAGGGGCTGCTGCTGACGGGAGGGACGCGGATGCTGATGCACCGCATCCTGCACCGGATGCACCTGGAGTATGCGCAGCCGATGGATGTGGCCTCGCTGGCGAACGAGGCGGGGATGAGTGTGTCGGCGCTGCATCACCACTTCAAGGAGCTGACGGAGACTTCGCCGCTGCAATATTTGAAGACGGTGCGGCTGCACAAGGCGCGAATGCTGATGGTGCAGGAGTCCGTGGGGGCGGCGATCGCCGCGGAGAGAGTGGGGTATGAGAGCCCGTCTCAGTTCAGCCGCGAGTTCAAGCGGCTGTTCGGGGCTTCTCCTACCGAAGAGACGGAGCGGATGCGGGCGAGGCTGGGGATTGTGAGGGAGGAAGAGGTGCTGGTGGGGTAGAGGATGGCTGCATATTGCAGGATGCCTGAGTTCAACAATTCTGATAAGAGCGGTAGAGGGATGGATTGGGAACTATTACTCCAGAATTATCCAGCGAATATGCGAGATCGGATTAGGCATCCCTGTTGGTCTGCTCATGGATAGATGTGAATCATAATGTTGCCGCAAAATACTTGCCAGCCTTATTCAAGGTATGGACATGAATTTATAGAGAGGATTCTGTCCATTTGGAATTGGCAACACAAAGGGCCGCCATTGCTGGCGGCCCTTTATTGTTTTTGCGCCGAAGGCGCGGTTAGCTGGATGACTAGTCGCCTGCGACGAGGTCCTTGTCTTCGGACTTCGCAGGGGCGGCGGGAGCGGCCTTGATCTCGCCGAGGGCGATGAAGCCGGGCTGCTCCTGCTCCTTGAGGATCTCCTTGCGGTAGAGCTTGGCCATGCGGGCGTTCTCGGCGTCCTGCTTCAGCTTGGCGTCGCGTGCGCGGATCTTCTCCTCGCGGGCGTTCTTCGCGATGCCGGACTTCTCGAACGTGTCGTTCGCAGCCGAGTTGACGTGCGCCTCGTTCAGAACCAGGTCGTACTTGTCCTGACGATCGAGACCGACCTTCTTACCACCGGCGAAGATCTCGTGACGGCCGTGCTCCTCGTACCACTTGGTGAGGGTCGCGGTCATGTGCATCTTCTCGATGATGTTGCGCCAGCCGATGCCCGTGTTGTACGCGCAGAAGCTGATCTCGCCTTCCTGCGTGGCGTAGGGGATGATGCACTGCTCGGTACGACGGAAGTCGTAGTTGAACAGATCCTGGAACCACATGCCGGCGATGAAGAGGAAGTTCCAGCGATCGGCGCGGCGCTTCTCGATGTCGGCCATCGTGCGGTCGCCGGTCACCTTGCCGTAGTTGCGGCCGGTGGCGCCGAAGCACTTGTCGAACTTCTGCAGCAGGTCGACGATCTTGAAGTGCGTGGGAGCGTTCGAGGGGTTGTAGTTGCGGAGAAGCGCAAGCGAGACACCCACGATCGAGAGGAACTTGCCGCGGGCGGCGTCGTTGATGCGGGCGACGTCCTTGGCGAGCTGCACAGCGTCGAGGAACGCGGTGACGGGAACGGCTTCCTTGGTTTCCTTGTCGATCATCAGCGCCATGCCGATGCCGCAGTTCGGGTGGCATCCGCAGGAGAGCTGGCCCCACTCGTGATCGGGTCCGTGCACGAGGTCGGCCCAGTCGGAGAAGGTGGACATGAAGGAGATGGGGAACCAGTCGCGGGTGCTCTCACCGAGGCCGGTCTGGTTGCGGATGTCGTGCGCGAGGTGCGACAGGGTGTAGCGCTGCGCCATGCGGCGCTCGTCCGAAACCTCTTCGTCGCGGCCGGTGAAGGACACGGGCTGGAAGGAGAGGAAGTTGATCTTCTTCGGGTTGTCGAGCGCGAACTCGATGATGCGGCCAACCTGCTCGTTGTTGATGCCGTTGATGATGCAGGTGACGGGAACGATATCCACACCGGCCTCATGCAGGTTGTGGATGGCCTGCAGCTTCACGTCGAACGAGTTGCCGACCTTGCGGTGCGAGTTGGCGGCGTTGCCGATACCGTCGAACTGCAGGTAGGCGTAGCGCAGACCGGCCTCAGCGGCGGCCTTGGCGAACTCCTTGGACTTCGCGAACTCGATGCCGTTGGTCGCGGCCTGCACGGAGTTGTAACCAACCTTGCGGGCATAGGCGACGGCGTCGAGGAAGTAGGGCGAGAGCGTGGGCTCGCCGCCGGAGAACTGGACGCTCATCTGCCGCTTGGGCTTGATGGTGATGGCGTTGTCCAGCATGGTCTTGATCTCGTCCCACGTAAGCTCGTGGACGAAGCCGACCTGATTGGCGTCCATGAAGCAGGGGTCGCACATCATGTTGCAGCGGTTGGTCAGGTCGATGGTCAGAACCGAGCCGCGGCCGTGCGTCACGGTCGAGGTGCCGTGGTTGTGGAGCTTCTTGTCGTTGTGGGCGCGGATGTCGCGGCCGGGGAAGACGTCTTCGAGATGCTTCATCATCGGCGGGTCGATGGACATGACGTCCTCGAAGTGGCCGTGGATGGGGCAATCCTTCACCATCAGGATCTGACCGTCGCGCTCGATGATCTGGGCCTTGATCTCGCCGACCTTCTCGTTGAGAAGGATCTCGTGGGGCAGCTTGCCGTCGACGATCTGCTGGCGGATCTCAGGGACGCACCGGGGGCAGAGCGAGTCGGTGGTGCGGGGCCAGCCGAGCGGGGGCTTTTCCTTCTGGTAGGACTTCAGGAGGGGCTTGTCGCTCCACTTAGGGGTGAAGCTGGGGTTGGGCGAGATGGAGTTCAGCTTGTCGAATACTGCCCATGCTGCCTTCGCTCCATACGTGAGAGCCTTTTCGGCTAACTTCGCGGACTTTGCCATGATCTGTTCCTGTCTCCTGATTCCGTCTTCTGAAACTTGAAAAGCCTGATACAGCTACATCTGAAATTTTATCTGGCCGCGGGCCTCGCCGGAAGTGAGAACCCTGATTCAATCTATCCTTTTTTCTTCGGTTAAGTGAAAGAAGGATAACGGGTTGAACCTGTATTAAAAGGTACTCAGGGATGGGGTGGGACTGAAGCCCCGGCAAGCGAACGGCGAGATTTTGCAGCGAACGGTAACAGTGGGGGTTTGAGCGGGAGGGGTGGAAAAGCCCTGAAAAATGAGCGGGGGAGGTGCTTCCGGAGGTTCTTCCACAAGATTCCGGGGTTTTACGGGGCCGCTCCCTGCGAAACGGCGATGTTGTTGAGGATCTGCTGGACGAAGATGATGCGGACGTGGACGTGTTTGGCGACGTCGGGAAGGAACTCGTTGACGATGTTGTTGACGGGGTCGAGCGCGAGGCCGGTGAGGATGCGCTCGGCGGTGGAAGGGCCGTCGCTTTCGATGCCGGGGACGTACAGGTTGCTCAGCTCGGCGACGATGGGGTAGGTCGCGAGCACGCCATAGTTGGGAATGGTTTTGCCCTCGTCGCTACGAGAGACGTAGCTGCGCGTGATGGCGTAGAGGAGACGCTTTTTGAAGGGCCGTTCGGGGACGCGGAAGTAGCGCGGATCCTGGTGGGTGAGGCTGGGGATGGCGAAGGCGCCAAAGAACTCGCCGGTGGCGTTTTGCAGAAGGCTGATGCCGACCAGCTTGCCATAGCCTGACCAGCCGGGGCCGTAGGCGGTGTGCGAGTCGGCGGCGATGTTGATGGCTGAGATGCCGGCGATGGTGCCGAAGCTGGCGAGGTCGGTGGTGTAGTGTGCGGCGAGGTAGCCCTTCTGTTTCCAGTTGAGGGGGATGATGACATTGATTCCGTGTACACGCTGGTAGGGATAGACCAGCTCGCTGCAGCGGGGGCGGGGAGTGTCGACATCTTTGGGGTTGAAGTGAATAGGGCCAAGGGCGTGGAGGAGGTCGCAGGGCTTCTGCTCCTGGTCGCTGGCCTTGAGGGAGGTCTTGTCGCCAGCGACGGAGTCCTGCTGCTGGGCCAGCTTGGCGCTGGGGGCGTCGGGGAGGTCATCTGGTGGAGCGGGGGACTCTGTGGGGGCCGGGGAATCCGTGGAGGAGGAGACGGGATCGCTGGTCTGGACAGTCTGGGGGGAAGTCTGGGCGACGGCGACGCCCGGTAACAGCAGAATCCCAAGTATCAAAGCCCAGATCATGTGTTGCTTGTCTCCTCCGTCTTGCCTACAGAACTTTGGACGCGGAGGAATCACTCACGTTTTTGAAGGTGTGCCCACTGCTTAAGATCGTCGCTGAACTCGCTGACGATATAGCCGAAGGCGGTTCCTCCGACGGAGGTGAGCCAGGTCTGGGCGAATCGGCTCCCGGTCCTGTTGCGCTCGGGGTAGTAGGCAAAGGTCAGGGCGTCGGCTCCGGCGGTTCCAAGCATAAAGGCGTAGTTGGGGACGGTGCTGCCGCTGTCGGTGCGACCGATGACGGCTCGGCTGGCCGCATAGGCTGCACGGTTGATGAAGCGGTGACTGCGGCCAAGCTGGTAGTAGCGCGGGTCTTGATGGAAGACAGGGGCGAGGACAGCGTCGCTGAAGATCTCCTTGCTGGAGCCGAGAACCGCGGCTGCTCCCAGGCGCTGGGCGAAGGCCTTGCCGTTGGTGCCATAGTTCGGGCTGCCGTCGATGAGATGCGACCACTCGGCGGAGTAAAGCCAGCCAAGCATGGCGAGAGGGGTGACCGATTCGCGAAGGCCGAGCACAACCTTGTCGCTCGTGCGCTGTGGAGGCGCGGTCTGTCCCACACCGATGACTTTGGTGTAGGCGTGGGGGGAAGGCCGCGTGCTGACGGTGGAGGTCTCTCGCGTGGCGGAACCGTGGGCTGTGAGATCCTGCGACGTGGAGAAAACGACGCCGGGGGAGTCGGGGAGGGCAGATTCGACGGCAGGAGGAGGCCCGTCGGGAGATGCGATTGCGATGGAGGTGACCGCGAGAAGCAGCAGAAGAAGTCGATACAGGGAGCGGGACGCTGATGACGTCAAAAGAAGATACCTCGTAAAAAGCTTCCGGTTTCGCATCCCCAGCGTGAAAAGATGCAATTCCATTTCGTCGGACGCTCTTTTTCGCGGCGTCCTATTTGGAAGGACGCAGGGGAAGAGTTGTGCGTTGTATGGAAGGCCTCAGCATTGTGTGAACCAGTTGCGTGACGTTACCACCTCGGCACTGCATTGGGAATAGAGGGCCGCAGCGATTGACCCCTGGTTTTCCTCATTTCGATAATTGAGTGTGAAGAGGTGTCTATGAATGGCGATAATCCAGATCGTTCCTGGGACCAGCAGTTGAAGGATGCAGGGGCTCGTGTGGAAGAAGAGGTTCGCGAGTTCATACGCTACTTCAACGATGATGTTGTGCCGGACATTCGGAAGAACGGATCGGAGGCCCTGAGGGCAGCGGCGCAGGAGTTGAATCGCTTGGCTCAGCGCATGGACGAGCGCGCTGGCCCCACACCGCCACGCGAAGGTCCCACACCTCCAAAGGATGCCCTCAAGCCGTGAATCGTAGCCGTTTTGCATTTGCCGTGATGACGCCGGCACTCGTGCTGGCGATGACCGGGTGCCATCATAAGAAAAAGGTGGCGTATCGCCCGCCTCCTCCGCCTGCGCGAACGGGAACCTATGGGACGCGGCCTTCGAGCGGGAGTTCGTCCTCGGCTACAGCGACGACACCGAAGCCGGTGGTTCCTCCTCAGACGCCTCCTGATGTGCATGGCAGGCCTGCGGTGGTCGAGACCGGGCTTGCGAGCTGGTACGGCCCGCCGTATGCCGGGCGGCAGGGGGCCGATGGAAAGGTCTACGACCAGAACGCGATGACGGCGGCGCACCTGACTCTGCCGCTGGGGTCGATTGTGCGGGTGACGAACCTGCAGACGAACCAGACGGCGGTGGTGAAGATCACCGACCGCGGACCGTTTGTGCGAGGGCGCATCATCGACCTTTCGCTGGCAGCGGCGAAGGCGACCGGGCTTTATCGCATGGGCGTGGCGAATGTGCGGGTGGAGGCATGGACGCCGGGGCCGAGCACCGCGGCCAATGCGATTCCCGGTGGCCGCTGGTGTGTGCAGGTGGGAGCGTTCGAGAAGGAAAAGGACGCTTTGAAGCTGAAGGATGACCTGATGCGTCGCTACTCGACCGCGAAGGTGATTGAGTTTACGGGGCCGACGGGGCATTGGGTGAGGATCAACCCGGTAAGGCCGGATAAGGCGCATGCTGACGAGGTGGCGGAGAGCATCCACACTCGGGATGGGGCCGCGCCATTCCTGGTGCGCACGGACTAATGCTTCAGCGAAGGACGCGTTTGCCGGTGCGCTGCTCGAACTCCTGACGGAACTGTTCGGCGGCGCTGTGGTTCCACGTGTGCATGATGGAGACGCGGTTGTCGCCGAGGACGCGTGTCATGCGGCCCGCGCCCATGATCTGCGCGGTCATAATTTCGTCGTAGCGGATGGACTTGTCCTTGCGCAGCCAGAAGTGCTGCACCAGTCCGGTCGGCGTGAAGACGATGGTCGCGGGGATCTGGTAGAAGACGAAGAAGAGCAACGCTACCAGCACAAAAGGAAGCCACACGGGGACGGGCTGGTGGTTGATATAGCGCGGTCCGATGAGAAGGACGAAGTAGAGCGGCAGCACGAGGATGCGGCTCCACAGGACCAGCGGCTTCAGCGGAAAGGCCAGCCCTTCGGCGGTCTGCTTTGGTGAGCCCTTCATCAGGCGCTGCGCGTAGACGAGGGCGAAGAGCACGGCGAGCGTAACGATCTGGAGGGTTCTCTGGTCGATGTTCATTCTGCAACTGCCTTACTGTGAGATTACTTCGCCTGTGGCGGTGGAGGATAGTAGGGCAGCTTCTGCTGCTCCTCGTTGGCACGTTTTACGCCGATGTCTCCAAAGAGAAGGCTGGGGACGATGGTGGTCTGGGGGATGGTTCCTAGCGAGTTGTTGACGTAGGGATCGTCGCCGATGGCGAGAATCTCGGAGCGGAGACTGCGGTTGTCGAGCTCGTCGAAGATGGCTCCGCGAACGAGCTGGCGGGTGCCGTCGGGATGGACGAGGTAGAGGAGGCGCGGGGCCTCGCCGCCCATCGTCTCGACCGCGTAGACGTCGCGCTTCTGCTCCTTCGCCATCGCGAGCAGGCGGTTGTTGAGGTCGGCGACGGGAACGGGGCGGCTCGATTTGAAGATCATCACGCCGCTGCGCGAGTGTGCGGGGGCTCCTGGAGCGGCGCGTCCGTGGCCGTTCGAGGAGGGGAAGTCCTTGATGGGCTCGCGTCCGATGAGATAGTTGTCGAGCTTGCCGTTGGTGACGATATCGACGGGCTGCGCTGGCACTCCTTCGTCGTCCACCTGGTAGGCGCCGAGGAGGGTTTGGCCTGCGAACTTCTGTTCGAGAGGGTTGTCGGTGACGCTCATGAACTCCGGCAGCACGCGGGCATGGTAGCTGGAGGCGTAGGCTCCGCTGGTGCGTGCGGCGGTGCCAAGATCCGGACGGTCTGCCTCGACGTTGCCGACGAAGAGGCGGTTCATCACGTCGGAGGCGGCGTCGCCGGAGAAGAGCACGGGGCCGTGATAGTCCTCAGCGTCGACGAGCGGGGCCTTGCGAAGGTCGTCGATGCTCTTGAGGTTGTCGAGGACACGCTTGCGGAAGGCGGGCCAGCTTTCAAGCTCGGCGGCGGTGGCCGCGACGGACCCGTTGTCGCGGGCGAGGCTCATGCCGTCGGGAGCCTGTCCGCCGACGCTGATGCCGTCGGTGTATCCGCTGAGGCCGTAGCGCAGCACCGTTCCTTCGGTGTTGACGAGGTAGCGGTTGAGCGTCATGGCGCGGAGGTTGGCGGTTGAGTACTGGATCTGGTCGCTGAAGGAGCGGACCTCGGGCGCGGTGGCGTAGAGTCCACTGGCCTCGACGATGCGCTTCTTCCATTCTTTGCGATCGATCTCGAGCTTGCGGAGAGGCTCGATGTGGACGACGGGTTTTTCCTGCGAGAGGTCCTTTTCGACGCGGGTGGCCTGGAACTGCTGAATAGCGGCCAGCTTGGCCGAGTAGGCGCGCAGGGCGTTCTTGTAGGCCTCGTCGGTGGCGGTCCAGAGGGCGTAGCGGATGGCGGTGGGGTCGTTCTCCTGCGGGGCGAGCATGACGGCTCCGTCGCCTCGGCCGGAGCTGGAGTCGAAGGTGTAGTCGCCGATCCGCACGGTGACGCGCACGATGCGCTGGCGGCCCTCTTCTTCGCGGGTGAGTGCGCCGTAGGTGGCGACGGCCTCGTAGCTGGAGAAGTCGTCGAGACGGTACTCGATGAAGTAGGGGCGCTGCATTCCCGGAAGGACGAGCTGCGCCTTTTCGCGATCCAGCTCAGCCTGCATGGCCTTGAGGACGGGGTCATCGGAGGGCTTCTGCGCTTTTGCAACGATGGAAGTTACAAGAAGAGCTGCGACGGCGATGCGTGGGAAGAGGCGGTTCATCGCTGGGCATCCTTTCCATCTGCGGGTTTTCCGGTTTCAACAGGTGGTGGTGGAAGGATCGGAGGTCGCGCCGTTCCCTGCGCCTGGCGCTGGGTTTCGATCTCTCTGACGAGCATGGCGGGAGCGACGGCGCTGACGGGGATGCTGCCGGACTCGGCTCCGCAGATGCCGTTGAAGAGATCTTGCTTGTCGCTGGTGGCGACGATGCGGTTGAGCGCGGCCTGCGGGGTTCCGACGATGGAGACGCCGCGGACCAGCTCGTCGGGGCGGCCATCGACGTAGACGCGGTAGACGACCAGCGGGATTACCTGGAAGGCTTGCGGGGCGCGGCGCTGCGTGACGGCGAAGCCGGAGGAGATGTCCTCGAAGAAGAGGCCGTAGGGCTTGCCCTGCTTCTTCGCCTCGTCGAGAAGCATCTGGCGAAGCTCCTTGTCGCTGACGGTCTTGGTGGAGCTGACGATAAGGTTGCCCTGGCGGCCCGTGGGCATGCGGCCCACCTCGGCGCGTCCGTGTCCGTTGGAGCTGCCGAAGCTGGCGATGGGGAGGCGCGACATCAGGAAGGTCTGGAGCACGCCGTCCTTGATCAGATCGACGCGGCGGGCTGGTTGGCCCTCATCGTCGTAGTTGTAATGGCCACTGAGCGAGGCTCCGTTGAAGGTCTTGAGGGTGGGGTCGTCGGTGACGCTCATGAAGCTCGGCAGAATGGGCTTGCCGAGCAGCTTGGTGAAGGTCTGTCCCTCGTTGTCGCCACGCTGGCGCTGGCCTTCGAGGCGGTGGCCGAGGACCTCGTGGAAGAAGACGGCGGAGGCGCGACCGCTGAGGATGGCGGGGCCGTTGTACGGCTCGGTGACTGGGGCGGAGCGCAGGGCGACGAGGTTCTTCGCCATCTCCGTGGTTTTTTCGAGGATGGCTTTCTGCTCGGGGAGATGGGCGAGGGTGTCGGCCTCGAAGGTCTCGGCGCGGAAGAGGTCCATGCCGTCGGCGGCGCGGGTGCGGGCGACGATGACGAGTCGGGCGACCTGGTTGGGAGTCGCAACCTTTGTGCCTTCGGAGGAGACGAAGTAGGCGGTCTCGGTGACGGCCTGCACGGAGACGTTGTCGAAGAAGACGTCGGGGTACTGGCGGAAGAGAGTAGTGATCTCGCGGAGGCGCTTCTCCCACGCGGCCTGGTCGACGGTGAGCGGCGCGGAGGCGGGAAGGATGGCGGTCGTTGGCTTCTCGGTGGAGAAGTCGGAGGAACTGTCCTCTTCCTTGGCGCGGACCTGCTGCTCGGTCTTCACCTTAAGGTAGCTGTCGAGCGCCTTGAGGTAGCTGCGGTTGGTGGCGAACCAGAGGCTGCGCTGGATGGCGGCGCGGTCGTCGGTGAGGGGAAGAGGGATAGTAGTGAGGGCGCTGTTGCGGTGGTCGCCGTGGGTGTTGTCCTGCTCGGGGGCGCCGATGCGGAGCTGGACGTCGGCGGTGCGGCGGTGGCCCTCGCGAGCGAGGGTGGGGGCATCGGAATGCGCGGTCACGCTGATGAGCTCGGCCGCGCCGGCCGGGGAGCTGGTGTAGGAGGGCTTTTGCTGCTGGGGGTCTCGTGTGGGGCCCAGAGTGAGGGGCGGGCGGGGCTGTGCCGGGGTCCTCGTGGGGGG
>JAAVVA010000005.1 GCA_018449715.1 Acidobacteriaceae bacterium dw_441
CCAACTGACCAGCGAAGTTCTCTAAGACTTTGCGCAAATATCACGATCAATCCAAGTGTGATCGTGATATTTGCTGATCCTTCTATGATCTCGATAGAGGTTGCTTGATATGGAGTTGCGGCACCCGCGGTATTTCATTGCGGTTGTGGAAGCGAAAGGTGTGCGTGAGGCTTCGCGGCGACTGCATGTGGCGCAGCCTGCGATCAGCCAGACACTCGCGAACCTGGAAGACGAGATTAGTGTCGCCCTGTTTTCCCGGACGGGGAGAAGTCTGAAACTGACGGCGGAAGGCGAGCTGTTTTACACAGAGGCCCGACGCACGATTGCGCAGTCGGAGTTTGCGGTGGAGAGCGTGCAGCGTGCTTCGAGAGGCGAGCTAGGCAAGCTGTCGCTAGGGTTCTGCGGCGCTGCGACGTATGCCTTTATGCCGGAGGTGGTGCGGAGGTACAAGGCAAAGTTTCCAGGGGTGAAGATCGACCTGCGTGAGTTGACGCCAGTGCAACAGGAGGCGAAGTTTGCGGCGGGCACGATCGACGCAGGCTTTACGCGTGCGACCTCGGCGAAGGTGGATGCGTCGCTCGATGCGCGACTTACCTCAAGGTAACTTATGAAGAAAACGATGAAAAATTGATTGGTCCGCAGCGAATGCAGCGTGTGACGCACTTGATCCAAAACTGGATACTCTCGTTCGCGAAATCGTCACCCGCATCGCCGATAAATGGATGCTGAAGAACGTGTCACGCTTTGAGCAAGCACAACAGAACTATGATGACGTTTAGACGCATGAATCGCCGCCGTCCCCATTGCTAAGCATCGTATACCGACATCACAAATGAATTGGGTAAACGCGCTTCCGTTATCAAAAGACTATGATGAAGCGGCTTCGCATATAGAGGGAGCCAATACCAGCCCTTCCCGGTACCGTAGCATCGTATGTGTACAGCTATATGGAGGTACGAACTCAATGAGAATGTTAATGGGTAGATCCGCGATGTACAGCATCGTTTTGGCCTTGGTCTTCGCCACCACGAACGTCTCCGGTCAACAAGGTGCTCATGCCACGCTTGTACCTGAGGCCAGCCGCACGGCCGCCCCGGCATTCCAACTGGCTGATAGTTCTGGAACGAACAAGCAGGTAACCGACTATCGCGGGAAAGTTGTACTGCTCAACTTCTGGGCGACCGCGTGCGGTGGATGCCAGATGGAAATTCCCTGGCTGATCGACCTAGACTCAGCGCACAAAAGCGACAGTTTTATAGTCGTTGGCGTTTCGATGGACACCTCGTATGAAGGCTCGAAAAGCGCCGACCAGGCCTGGAGCCAGGTCAAGCCCTTCGTCGCAAATCACAAAATGAACTACCCGATTCTGATGGGGGACGCTACGCTCATCACTTCCTACAAACTGGGATCTGTTCCGGCGACGTACCTGATCGACAAGCAAGGCCGGATCGCCGCCACCTACAACGGTGTTGCTGAGAAGAGTGACGTGGATTCGAATGTCAATAAGCTGCTGGCCGAGCAGTAACACGGGCATAGGTTTGGAACCCGGGGCGATCTAAAAGCAGGCGATATCGAGAATAATGAATCCGCGGAAATCAATTCAATCTGAGGGTATCTGGCAAACCGACACTGAGGCTATCACTGCCGTCTGAGCGAGTGCTTATCCCTCGCTCAGAGCTCTGCCCTATGACCCGATAGCAGTCATTGCCGAAAAGGTCGTTTTCCAGCGAACAGCAAGTTTGAATTGGCTTAGTCACTTCCGACAGGCCGAGTTATTAGTAGTAATCCGTTTGCGGAGGCTTCGACGAACAATCGCTCTACGGCCAGAAGACAAGAGGTCGGAGGGATGATGGCTAAAAGACTCTCTCGTTTGTCCGTGTCGAATTAGAAAACCTGGGTTCGGAGAAATGCGCTTAGCGAAAGTAGTCTCTGCCGTTCTCCGGCTATTGAGTGCATCGCCCTGTGCTCACCATCCTACTCATAGTCACAGCGCCACGAGCGCATCGTCACACCATCATTCGGCGCGTAGCGTGACAGCCGGCTCGACACGCGTTCCAGCGCGAGCGGGGATAAGAATTGCAACGAGAGCCACCAAGGACAGAAGCAGCGGGACTAGGATGTACGTCAACGGGTCATATACGCTGACCTGGAACAGCAGCGTCTTCAGCATGTGCGATGTCGCCAACGCAATGCCGAGGCCGACCGCCGAACCCACTAGCACCATGCGCAGTCCGTCCTTTGCAATGAGGCGCAGGATATTGGCCCGTGTAGCGCCGAGGGCCATGCGCACGCCGATCTCGTGTGACCGTTGTGTTGTCATAAACGCGATGAGGCCATAAAGGCCGACAATTGCCAGCAACAAACCCGTCAGAGCAAAAAATCCAAGCAGCGTTGTTTCAAAGCGCGGGCGGTCCGCCAGTCGGTTGAGGGACTCATTCAGGGGTTCCATCTCAACCGGAATGGTGTGATCGATGGAAGAAACCTCCGATCTGACCCATGGTTCAATCGCAGTCACCGGCATGGCGCTATCCACAATCACCATCAAATGGTTTCCACCCCAGTCGTCGGATACGCTCCGGCGGAGCGTGTACATCTCCGGCTCACTTTGTTCCGTAAGTCCGCTGTTTTTTACGTTGTCCGCCACGCCAACGACTATGGCTCCGGCGCCGCTGACATGCGCGCCCGGCAGGAATCGCTTTCCAATGGGGTCTTCGCCTGGAAACAGGCGCTCGGCCAATAACCGGCTAAGAATCACTTCGCGCTCATCTCCTGTGCGATCCTGATCTGCAAAATTCCGACCGCGCATAATCGGAATGTTGAGTCCACGAAAATAGTCCGGCGTCACGGATCGACCCACAACAGTTCCTCCGGTTCCTGGAGGGATCGGTGGCTTCCCCTGCACGTGCAGGTCGGAGAGTCTAAAACCGTCTTGCCACCCTCCCGGAGGAATCGAGTCCGTCATTCCCACCGCACGTGTGCCGGGCAGCCGCCGTAGAGATGATTCAAGACGAAGATAGAAGTCCATGACCTTCTGATTTGTGTTGTAGCGCAGCCGAGGAACCGCCACCTTCACGGCCAATACCCCATCTGTTTGTATTCCGAGATTCTGTTTTTCGATCTTCGTAAAGCTGCGCAGCAACAGCGCCGCACCTGACAGCAGGATGATGCTGATAGCGATCTGCGTTGTGACCAGGCTACGCCTCAAAAAAGCGTGATTGCGCGACATCGACATTTTCGCGTTTAGCGCGGCCAATCTTGGTTTCTGTAGCGCCGTAGCAATACCGAAGATCACGGCGCAGAGGCACGATATCAGGGCTGCAAACAGTCCAATACGCAGATCGAGATGCGCTTTGCTGACGAATGGGATTCCGGTTGGAGCGAGGCGGACAAATACCAGGACGAGCGCTTTCGCTATCGCAAGCCCCGCTAGGCATCCCGCGAACGAGAGCACAAATGCTTCCGTCAGCGCCTGGCGAATGAGCCTACCCCTGCTTGCGCCGATCGCCGAACGAACCGCAAGCTCGCGCTGCCGCCCCGCTCCGCGTGCCATCATCAATCCGGCTACGTTCGCGCACGCAATCATCAAAACAGCAAGGACAAACCCAAAGAGAACCCACGCGACCGGTCGCGCATCTTGCGTCTCGCGATCTCGCAGCGTCCGAATGCTGAGACGAGTTTCGCTTTTGGCCGAAGGCGGGAACCATTTGAGGTCGCCGTTGAAAAGAGGCTGCATCTGCGCGTACGCCTGCGCTACGCTCACGCCCGGTTTGAGGCGGGCAAACAGTCGCATGGGGTAGCCGAAGCCGCCATTGACCGTCTGCTGGATCGCAGGATCGAAAGCAAAAGGAGAGATGATATCCGCTGCTTCCAGAGTAGGAAACTGAAAATCCTTAGGCAGGACGCCCACGACTCGGACGGGCCTGCCATCTACATTAATCATCCTGTCCAGGATGTGCGGGTCGCCGTTGTAATGTACCTTCCACAGTCCGTAAGAAATCATCACCACAGCAGGTCCGTTGGGACGATCCTCCTCTGGTAAAAAGTTGCGGCCAAGAACCGGAGAGATTCCGAATAAAGGAAGAAAGCTCGCCTGGAATGAAATGCAGTTCAGTGGCATCGGATCGTTCTCAACCAGGTCGCAATTTTGGACACCTGTGCTCTGCGCTGCGAGAGCGGAGAAAGGGGTCTGATCCTTCTGCCACTCCACATAGAAGCGGCCCATCACAAACTCCTGCCGCTCCAGTGGGTGCACGAATCCTAGCGACACAATTCGACTCGGTTCTGCATAGGGCAACGGCCTGAACAAGATGCGATCGACAACGCTGAAGACGGCAGTCGTCGCTCCAATGCCAAGTGCGAGAGTGATCAGGACACTGAGGGTAAACAGCGGATTGCGGCCAAATCCGCGAAACGCGTAATGGACGTCCTGCATTACGGTCCCAATCCACCACCCGGGACGCTGCCGCTCGCATTGTTCCCGCGTGGGCTCGATGCCGCCGAATTCAATCAGCGCCCGACGGCGCGCTTCGGCTGGGTCCATCCCCGCCGCAATTCTGGTTGTGATTGCCTGTTTGAGATGAAACTCGATTTCTTCATCGAGCTCCCTGCACCTTTTGCGAAAGATCAGGAAGCGAAGCCGCGTCAAGAGTTCAGAGATCATGAGGAGGCCTCCGTAGCCTGGCCAAGGACAGCCGCGATTGCTAAGGACAGACGATCCCAGGTAGCCAACTCGGTCGCGAGTTGTTTCTTGCCTGTCTGGGTCAAGCGGTAATACTTCGCCCGTCGATTATTCTCCGTGGTCTGCCATTCCGATCGTATCCATCCCTTGTACTCAAGCCGATGGAGCGCTGGATAAAGCGAACCCTGCCCGATCTGCAAGACATCTTTCGATAGCTGTTGGATACGCTGCGCCACTCCCCATCCATGCATTGGCTCAAGCGCGAGCGTCTGAAGGATCAGTAGATCCAGTGTTCCCTGCAGAAGGTCAGTTGATTGCGGCATCTTCTTCTCTCGACGTTCGACAATAGCTTTACGCTTGCTCCTGTCGAATGTCAAGGGTAGTACAGACATGCCAATTCTCTTTTGTCCGATGGTTGACGCCAAATCGCCAATGCACTTATTGAGGTTGATTATTAACGATATTGGGCTATTCCGAGATCTATATCCCGAACTTGTAGCACAAGTTGCAGCGCGTCATCACAGGGGCAGGAGTGAAGTACACCCGTAATCGACAAGAAGCGTTAGATCGAGAGATTCTGGGCATCGCAACAGAGCTTAGCAAAGCCGGTCTTACTTCTCGATGCGACTGCATCATTCCCTTGCTGGACAGGGCTCTCTATATAACTGGCACGAGATCAGCAGGTCAATCCCAAAAGCTCGTGGCATTAGGGTTGGAACCGGGTAAAACCGGATTGGTTATCTCAAAACGAAACATGACAAATAAGGCCGTCAGAGTCTAATCCTGGGCGTAACCTCGTTTGATCGGATTTCAATTTTCGCCGCCGTAGTCGCCGGTGCTGAGATTCTCGAAGCGTGTGTAGTCCGACAGATACGCGAGGTGAACGCTGCCTGTCGGGCCGTTACGCTGCTTGGCGATGATGATCTCGGCCTTGCCCTTCGATTCCGGGTCCTCGTCGCCGTTCTCGTCCTTGTTGTAGTAGCTGTCGCGATGGATGAAGCAGACGACGTCGGCGTCCTGCTCGATCGAGCCTGACTCGCGAAGATCGCTGAGCATGGGCTTCTTGTCGCCGCCGCGCTGCTCGCTGGCACGCGAGAGCTGCGAGAGGGCGATGACGGGAACCTTCATCTCCTTGGCCAGCGCCTTCAGTCCGCGTGAGACCGCCGCGACCTCCTGATTGCGGTTCTCGAAGCCCTTCTTGCCGGGGCCGCCGGAGGCGGTCATCAGCTGCAGGTAGTCGACCATGATGAGGTCGAGGCGGCCCTCCTGCTGGCGCAGGCGGCGGGATTTGGCGCGCATCTCGGCGAGGTTGATACCGGGCGTGTCGTCGATGAACATCTTCGATTCGATCAGACGCTCGAGGCCGGAGATGAGCTTGCTCTTGTCGTCCTTGCCGAGGAAGCCGGTCTGGATCTTGCGCGAGTTGACCATCGCCTCGCTGGCGAGCATACGGCGCAGGAGGCTCTCCTTCGACATTTCGAGCGAGAAAACTGCGACGACCTTGCCATCGCGCACGGCGGAGTTCTGCGCGATGTTGATGGCCCAGGCGGTTTTGCCCATCGAGGGGCGCGCGGCGATGATGATGAGTTCTGACTCCTGCAGGCCGCTGGTCATGCGGTCGAACTCGACGTAGTGGGTGGCCAGGCCGGTGACCTCGCGGCCCTGCTCGTAGAGCGCGTCGATGGAGCCGAAGGAGGATTTTACGATATCGCCGATGTCGGAGAAGCCGCCGGTGACGGCGTGATCGGAGATCTCCATGAGGCGGTTGCTGACGGTGTTGAGGACGTCGATAGCCTCGGCGCCCTGGTCGGCGGCCTCGATCATGCCCATGTCGCAGACGCTCATGAGTTGCCGCATCAGGCTCTTGTCGCGCACGATGCGGACGTAGCTTTCGACGCTCAGCTTGCGGGGGAGACCTTCGCTCAGGGATGCGAGGTAGGGCACGCCGCCGATGGCGTCGAGTTCTTTCTGGCGGCGAAGCTCCTCGGCGACGGTGACGATGTCGACCGCGTGGCCGCCCTCGGCCAGTCGCAGCATCGAGGCGTAGATGCGACGGTGCGAGTCGAGCGCGAAGTCGTCGGCGGTGAGGAGCATGGTGGCGTCGGTGATCGCAAGAGGCTCGACCAGCATGGCGCCGAGGATGGTCATCTCGGCGTGGACGGAGGCGGGGCGTTCCTGCTGGTCGCCGACAATTTGGGGATAAGAAGCCATGACTTAATCTTCCGCTTATCTGGCGGGTGCGGCAAGATGAAAGGCTGCACCATGATTGGTGCGGGGCTTATTTTTCCACGGGGTTATGGGGATACCCACAGGTGGCGGTGTCGCCATGACTGCCCTCCGGTGTGAGTGCTGCCTCTCCGTCATTCTTCGCCTTCGGCTCAGAATGACGGTTGTGGTGGTGCGAACGGGATTCATCCCACCCTTCGCGATGAGGCTGCGAAGGATGGGGCACCCAGTCATTTGTACGGCGACAGAGGTTGTTGCGGTGCTTACTTGTGCTTGTAGTCCTGGAACAGCTCGGGGAACTGCTGCTTCAGTCCGGCGATCTTCGGGACATCGCAGACCTGAATGTACGGATTGTCAGGGTTCTTCTCGGCGTAGTCCTGGTGGTAGTCCTCGCCGTTGTAGAAGGCCTCAAGAGGCACGAGCTGCGTCACGATCTTCTTCGGGAAGACGTGCGCGGCGTCAAGTTGCGCGATGTAGGCCGCCGCGACCTTCTGCTGCTCGGGCGAGGTGAAGAAGATCGCCGAGCGGTACGAGGTTCCGACATCCGGCCCCTGGCGGTTGAGCTGCGTGGGGTCGTGGACCACCGAGAAGAAGACGCGCAGGAGGGTTCCGTAGCTGACCTTTGAGGGGTCAAAGACTACCTTCACAGCCTCTGCGTGCGTCGTGCTCTCGGAGGAGACGTCGCGGTAGTTGGCTGTCTCCTTCGTCCCGCCGGAGTATCCAGCGGTTGTCGCGGTAACGCCCTTTACACGTTGAAAGACGGTCTGTACGCCCCAGAAGCATCCGCCTGCAAACACTGCGGTTTCACTGTGCGGAGTTGTTACGTGCTCATCGACCTCGGGAGCCGGAATCGGCCCACGTCCTGCCTCTGCCACACTTGCCATCCTGCGACCTCCTATGGTCAGCACAATCGCGAGAACCGCGATGACTCCAAGACTTACCCTGATCCAGACTGCGGCGTTTCTCATCGCGTTCTCCCGTTGGCCATCACTCTATTGGATGTCGGGCGCGTTGGAAGGTAACAGCTCAGGCGACGCTCTGCTGGCGCGCCTGTATCTCGATGTAAACATGGATCAGGCTGACGGCTGCGGGGGTGACTCCGGCGATGCGGCTGGCCTGTCCGAGCGTCTGCGGGCGGACGCGGCCCAGCTTCTCCTTCATCTCGCGGCTCAGGCCGCTGACCGCGGTGTAGTCGAACCACTCGGGGATCGCCTTCTCTTCAGATCGCTTCAGCTTCTCGATGGACTTGCGCTGCTGGTCGAGATAGCCCGCGTACTTGATCTCCGTCTCGACGGTCTTCATCTCGTTGCGAACCCATGCGGGAAGGCGTGTTTCGGCGACTGCGTCCATTGCTGCAACCCACTCAGCGAGGCTGGGCTGCGTGCTCATCGTGTCGCGCAGGGCGGGGGCGAGGAACTCGATGGTCATGGCCGGGCGCTTCAGCAGCTGCGCGAAGGTGATGCCCTCGGTGCTGGTGCCTTCGAGCGCGGACTGGATGTCGGCGGGAAGCTCGGCCACGCGGACCTTCGTCGTTTCGAGCAGCCTGGCGAAGACGGAGGCGCGCTCCTGCTTGGCCTCGTAGTCGGCCCACGCGTCGTCGGCGATCAGGCCGAGGCGGCGGCCGTGCGGCGTAAGGCGGCGGTCGGCGTTGTCGATGCGAAGGTGCAGGCGGAACTCGGCTCGGGAGGTGAACATGCGGTAGGGCTCGTTGGTGCCCTTCGAGATGAGGTCGTCGATCAGGATGCCGGTGTAGGCCTCGGTGCGGTCGAGCGTGAAGGCTGGCTCGCCCTTTACGGCGAGCGCGGCGTTGATGCCCGCCATCAGGCCCTGGCAGGCGGCCTCTTCGTAGCCGCTGGTGCCGTTGATCTGCCCGGCGAGGTAGAGGCCGTCGAAGCTCTTCACCTTCAGGGCGCGGTCAAGCTCGGTCGGATCGATGGCGTCGTACTCGATGGCATAGCCGGGGCGCAGCATCTCGGCGTTTTCGAGGCCGGGGATGGAGCGCACCATCGCGGCCTGCACCTCCATCGGGAGGCTGGTGCTCATGCCGTTGATGTAGACCTCGTGCGTGTTCAGGCCCTCGGGCTCGAGGAAGAACTGGTGCTGCGTCTTGTCGGGGAAGCGCACGATCTTGTCCTCGATCGACGGGCAGTAGCGCGGGCCGATGCCTTCGATCTGGCCGGTGTACATGGGCGAGCGGTGCACGTTGTCGCGGATCAGTTGCAGCGTCTCGGGCGTGGTGAAGGCGATGTGGCAGCTGATCTGGCGCAGCGGAGGAACGCCTCCCCGGGCGAAGGGCGAGCGGAAGCTGAAGGGGGTGGGCTCGGCGTCGCCGGGCTGGGCTTCGAAGCGCGACCAGTCGATGGTGCGTCCATCGAGACGCGGCGGCGTGCCGGTCTTCAGGCGGCACTCGCGCAGGCCGAGGCGCTTGAGGCTTTCGCCGAGGAGCACGCTGGCGGGCTCGCCGGAGCGGCCTGCGGTGTACTGCTGTTCGCCGCAGTGGATCAGGCCGTTGAGGAAGGTTCCTGTGGTCACGACGGTCGCGCGCGAATGCACGGTGCGTCCGTCGCGGAGTTTCACGCCGCTCACGATGTTGCTGTCTTCGATGACCAGGTCGATGACCTCGGCCTGCTTGATGAAGAGGTTCGGCTGCGCTTCGAGAACCTCGCGCATCTTTACGCGATAGAGAGCCTTGTCGCACTGCGCTCGGGGCGACCAGACGGCGGGGCCGCGTGAGGTGTTCAGCAGGCGGAACTGGATGCCGCAGGCGTCGGCGACCTCGCCCATGACGCCGCCCAGGGCGTCGACCTCGCGCACGAGGTGGCCCTTGGCGATACCGCCGATAGCGGGGTTGCAGCTCATCTGCGCGATCAGGTCGAGGTTGAGGGTGAAGATCGCCGTGCGCAGGCCCATGCGAGCGGCGGCGACTGCGGCTTCGCATCCGGCGTGTCCCGCGCCTACGACTACGACATCGTATTGTTCGGTAAAGCTCACTCTTCTATTTTAGAGAATCTTCACTCTCTTCAGAGAATTCATCTTGTAATGGCCCTATTTTGAAGCTGAACATCTATAACTTGCTGGATCGAGTTTGACATCCAATATGCTGAGATACTCTGCGAGAAGGTGATACGTGTCGTAATAATCCTTAGGCTGCAAAGCTGAAATCGAATCAGAAGAAGTATGCAGGATAGAAGCCTTTTCTGGAGTCAGACTATGCACCATAAGAGTGCAGATATTTCGTTTGATAAACGACTCTTCATCGGATGTTCCAAAACCATCCAGATCTATCCCGGATACAGGCAGATTCGATAGGCGAGCAACCCCGCCTAAAAGATTGACTGCATTCTCATTTGAATGATTGAGCCAAATCTTGGTGGGACCAAGACCGAGAGTGTCCAGATTGACCATCAGAACTATACGGGCGACCTGCTCGGGGAGAAGCTGGCGCACATAAAATTTTGACCCGACCAGCCCTTCCTCTTCACTCGTGAATCCCACAAATACAAAGGTGTGAGTACGAGGAGCAGAGGAAAGGCTTTGAAAAAGACTTGGTAAAAGCGCAGAACCGCTCCAGTTATCAACAACACCGTCACCACGTTTCACGTGGTCGAAGTGAGCCCCTATAACAATCGTTGAAGATGTATTCCCTCGAAGAGTGCAGATAATGTTTGGCTGTTTGCGATGAGGTACTTTCTGCTCAGTCAGATTGCCCTCAGAGCATCCGGCCTGTAGGAAAAGTTTTCGAAGCGATTCTTCACGCTGCTCGTCCGTACCCTTGTAAAGGGAAAGGCGCTTCTCGATGAGATATTGAGGAAGCAAAGAGAATTTTGTATCGCTATCTGCAATTGAGCCCACTAACAAGTAGGGTAATAACCCAATCAAGGACAGTAATTTGACCACCGCACACTTCTTTCGGAAGTAAAGTTTTCTTGGAAAGATTCTTCAACCTTATCGTGTTTCTCACTACAATTCTCCGCATGCGCTTCTTCGCCTTGCTCCTGTTCGCCTGCAGTCTTTCTGTCTATGCGCAACAAAGCGCTGTCTCCACCGATCCGGCGCGGGACGAGGCTGTGCCCGCGTCGATGGTGCAGATTGCGGTTCCTTCGCATGGAGAGCGTCTGCTTGGGGTGTTTTACCTCGCCAGTGGAGCGGGGCCGCACCCCACGGCCATCGTGATGCACGGCTTTCCCGGCTACGAGCAGAACCTCGACATTGCGCAAGCGATTCGTCGCGCCGGGTGGAACGTGCTGGCGGTTCACTATCGCGGGTCGTGGGGTATGAAGGGAGACTTCTCTTTCACGCACGTTGCCGAAGATGCGGACGCCGAGATGGCGTTTCTGCGCGATCCTGCGGTCGTTGCGAAGTACCGCATTGACCCGGCTAAGATCGTGCTCGTGGGGCATTCGATGGGAGGCTTCGCCGTGGCCTCGGCTGCCGCCCACGATCCCCGCGTTGCGGGCGTGGTGATGATCTCGGCGTGGAACATCGCCGGGCCGTTCCTGAATGTTCCCGCCGCAGGGGAGGACGCCGCTGTGGCAAAGTTCGTGCAGGGGCAGACGAAGAACGATCTTTCGCCGCTCGTGGGCTGTACGGCGGAGTCACTGGGCCACGAGGCCTTTCGCAAACGCGAGGAACTGAGTTTCTTCCACTTCGCACAGGCGCTGGCGACGCGGCCTATCCTCATCGTTACCTCAAACGACGGTCTTGCCAGGGACAATGACACGCTCTTCGCTGCGATTCAGAAGGCGGGCGATAAGAATGCACGGACAGTTCACATGGCGACGGACCACTCCTACTCCGACCATCGCATTGCGCTCGAGCAGGAGATCTTACAAACGCTTGAATTTGTGAAACAGCACTGATCTCTTCGTGAAGCACAAAGCAACCGCATACTGAAGGGAATCATCCTCCCCTATATGGCACTCGTTTCGCCACAGATTCTACTGATGACCGTCGCCGTGTTTCACTTCCGCCACCCGTGGTTTGTTGCGGTGTTCGCCTTCTGCGGCATCATCGTGCTGGCGAACGTGGTGCACTACGTCCTGTTCCGCATCCTCAAGAAAAAAGAGGAGCAGAAGATCGGCACGGGCTGGGGCTTGCAGCGCTACCTCAGCCATCCGGCGCGAGCCATCTTCCTGCTGACCTGCGCGGGGATCGTGCTTCCGCTGCTGCCTCCGCTTCCATCCAGCCTGAACGACAGCCTCCACCAGGGACTCCTGATGGCGGTCGTGGTCTGTCTCGGATGGTTTGCCACCGGTTGCGTTTACGTCTTTCAGGAGTTCATGCTTCGGCGCTATGACCTGAAGGCCGAGAACAACATCCGCGCGCGCCGTGTCCACACGCAGTTTCAGCTCTTTCGCCGCATCCTGATCTCGTTCATCATCGTCATCACGATCGGCGGTCTGCTGTGGACTTTCAATGATCCGCGCATCTGGCATTATGGGTCGGGCCTGCTGGCTTCCGCCGGAATCGCTTCGCTCATTCTTGCGACGGCGGCGAAGTCCACGGCCTCGAACTTTCTTGCGGGCTTGCAGATTGCCTTTACCGAACCGATCCGCATCGACGACGTGGTCGTGATCCAGGGCGAGTGGGGACGGATTGAAGAGATCACCTCGGCGTATGTCGTCGTGCGCATCTGGGACCTGCGCCGCCTGATCGTCCCGCTGACCTACTTCATCGAAAACAGCTTTCAGAACTGGACGCGCGAGTCCTCGGACATTATGGGCACGTCGTTTCTGTATGTCGATTATTCGATCCCGGTGGAGGAGCTGCGCACGGAGTTACAGCGCGTCGTCGCGGCCTCTCCGCTGTGGGACAAAAAGGTCTGCGGGCTGCAGGTGACGAACCTCTCCGAACGCACGATGGAGCTGCGCTGCCTGATGAGCTCGCGCAACTCCAGCGAGAACTTCGACCTGCGTTGCATCGTGCGCGAGAAGATGATCGCCTATATCCAGCAGCACTATCCCGATGCGTTTCCGACGACGCGCTTTGCGGCGATCTCGAAGAATCCGTCGGAGCAGGAGCCTCCGCAGGCTACCCCGTAACGGTGTAGAGCGGTGCGAACTCCGGCACTCCGGCCATTCTGCCTGCCATCCAGCGCAGCACGTAGACCTCGACCGGGTCGGTGAGCGAGTGCGTCAGACCGTTGGGAACCACCTCGAGGATGGCATGTGCGAGCGGGTCGCGGTAGTAGTCGATGTCAGTCTCGAGGGTGACGCAGTTCACGCCGTCGATCGTCTGTTGGGTGTTCTCGTGAAAGGTGAGCTGCAGGTTGGCCTCTCCAAACCGCACCTGCTTCCACGAGTGCGTCGCGCCCGGATGCAGAAGCCCCGGCGCGGGCTCCTCCGAGAACAGGTTCGCGCTGGCGCCGATCCTCACCTGGTCGATCAGGGCGCGGTCGCACCATGAAAAGAAGCGGTCCTGCACGGGCTTGAAGTCACCATCCCAGCGAAGTTGTTTGATGTAGCTCAGCGGAGTTCCCTGCGACAGGGCAGCCTGCTCCATCGCTTCCGTGATGTTCAGGATACAGGCGAGCGACGGCTCGGAGCGGTCGAGCAGGTCGTCGTAACGCTCCTCTCCTTCGGCGTCGCCGATGCCGTGCGCCAGGAATGGGTACTGTGTCTTTATGACCTCCCAGCGCGCATTGGCGAAGCTGAAGCCCGGAGCCTTCGGAACCAGCATGACGTCGAGCGTGCGAGTGTAGGCGTTCGACAGCTTCACCGGGTAGAAGCCCGCGTCCTTGAAGCCGTCGGCTGAGACCAGCACGCTGTAGTTGTCGCCGAAGTTGTCGAAGAAGGGCAGGTCGAAGGTGATGTCGCTCGCGGTGTAATCCTTCCAGATCTGCTGCTTCTGGTTGCCGTCCACGATGCGCACGAGGAAGTTGTGCGGCGCGGAAAATAACTGGCGGCTTCCGTCGAAGATCCGCAGTCGTAGTTTGCTCATGGCTGGTACCCCTCGGTTCAGGCGTTCCCGGGAAACGGCAGTATCGCACTAAACCTGCTACGCCGAGATGAAAATCCGTCCGGCCTCGACTGCGGCTACACTGATACCGATATGGACATCCAGCAGCTCAACGATCACTTCGGAATCGACGGCGTGCTTCACTTCGACAGGCACGGCGAGCTGACCCGCGCCAACATCACGACGCCTGCGGCCAGCGCCACGGTTTACCTGCAAGGGGCGCACGTTACGCACTGGCAGCCCACGGGCGAAGAGCCCGTCCTCTTCCTCAGCCAGAAGAGCGACTTCCTTCCCGGCAAGGCGATTCGGGGTGGCGTGCCGATCTCGTTCCCGTGGTTCGCGGTCGATTCGAAGCAGGACCGCTACCAGGGCAAGCCCGGACCCTCGCACGGCTTTGCGCGCATTCAGGAGTGGACGCTGGGCTTTGCCGCGCTCTCGGGCGACAATCTCCACCTGACCTTCACGCAGGGGCCGACGGAGCTGAGCCGACAGATGGGGTTTGACCACTTCCGTCTCGCCTTCGAACTGGTGATTGGACGCAGCCTGACCATGCGGCTTGCGGTGGCCAACGACGCGGAGACTCCGCTGGTCTTCGAAGAAGCCCTGCACACTTATTTTGCGGTCTCCGACGTTCGCAAGACCGAGGTGACCGGGCTTGAGCAGACGGCGTATATCGACAAGACGGACAACGCCACGGCAAAGCCTGCGGCGGGCATTCCCTTTGTTCCGACGACCTTCACGGACCGCATCTATACCAACTCCACTGCGACCTGCGTGATTCACGATGCGCCCTGGCAGCGCATCATCTCCATCGAGAAGCAGCACTCCGACACGACGGTCGTTTTCAACCCGTGGAAGGAACTGGCCGACATGGGCGCGGACGAGTGGCCGAAGATGCTGTGCGTCGAGACGGTCAACGCAGGAGCGAACGCCGTGACGCTCGCGCCGAAGTCCACGCACGTGATGCAGGCCCACATCACGCTTGCAAAGCAGTAGGAGAACATTACCCAGACATGCTGATTCTTGCCTCCGCTTCGCCCCGCCGCCGCCAGCTTCTTCAGCAGGCAGGCCTCGACTTCACGGTCGAGGTTGCCGACATCGACGAGCGTGTTCAACCGGGAGAGACTCCCGCAAAGTACGTGCAGCGGCTGGCCCTTGAGAAGGCGCAGGCCATCTGGGAGCGCGGGAAGGCGGAGGACAGCGAGGACGATCCTCTGATCGTGCTCGGGGCCGACACGACGGTCGTGTGCGACGGCGAAATCCTCGGCAAACCTGAAGACCAGGCCGATGCTCGCCGCATGTTGCAGATGCTCGCCGGGCGCACCCACCAGGTGCTCACGGGGGTTGCGGCGGTCTCGGCGCGTGGGCTCTTCAGCGAGGTCGAGGTCACGCAGGTCTTCTTCGACCTGATCGACGAAGAGGAGATGATCCACTACCTCGCCAGCGGCGAGCCGATGGATAAGGCCGGAGCCTATGGGATTCAAGGCTATGCCGCACGCTGGATTCCTCGCATCGAGGGATGCTTCTTCAACGTAATGGGGCTTCCTCTGGCTCGCACGATGGCCCTGCTGACCCGCGCTCGCGAAGACCGAAGCGAAACGCAGCCCACATCGCGGTTGAGTGGATTTGCAGGATGATCGGGTGCCCCATCCTTCCGGACAGTTTTATCGTCGGGAAGGGTGGGATGCGAGATCTTTGTGTTGGAGATTTTTAAAGACAAAGACCGTGGCGGTACAAACGGGGTTCATCCCACCCTTCGCAATGAAGCTGCAAAGGATGGGGCACCCGGTCATCCTGCAAGATCTCCTATAAAAGAGAAAACTACCGCGTCGCCTGCTTTTCAAGCGGCTTGCTGCTGGACTTCACCGGCTCCTCCGCCAGCTTCTTGAACGAGCTGTATACGAACGAGCCGAGATACCAGCCGTCGATGTACTTGTACGGAGTTTCGCCCGTCGTGTAGTGGCCGCAGGGCAGCACCTTCGAGACGTAATCGATCCCCAGCGCGTCGAAGTTCTTCAGCACGTCCAGAGAGAACTCCCGCAGGAAGGTGAGGTCGTAGGTTGCATGCACCACCAGCGCACGGCGATCCGTGGTGGCTGCGAAGCGGTCCATGTACGACATCGGGCTGAGCGCGGTGAGTAGCTTGCGGACGTCCTGCTGGCCCAGTCCTTCCTGCTCGAACGAGGCGCGAATGTGCCGCGTGCTCTGGCCGGTCCACACCACGTCGCCGAACCACGTCGAAGCGTGGTTGAACGCGCAGACCTTGATGCGCGGGTCGAACGCCGCCGCGATGAAGGCGTAGCAGCTTCCGAGGCTCGTGCCGAGCACGCCGAACTGCTCGTACCCCTGCTGCTCCAGCCAGTCGATGCAGCTGCGGATATCGACCACCGCCTGGCGGCAGGCCGCGATAGTGCGGCCAATGTTCGAGCTGACCGCGTAGTCCGAGCGCTCCAGCTCGGCCGGGCGGCGAATGTCATGGTAGGGCTTCGAGAGCCGCAGCGCCGAGATGCCGAAGCGGTTGAACAGCGTGCAGAGAGCGTTGTGGCTGAAGGCATCCGCGTTCCACTGCGGCAGCACGATCATGGCCTGCTTCGGCTTGCCCACCTGCTTTTCCGGGTCCGCCGGATACCACCGCGCGTTGACGACGTCGTTCTCGGGATACTGCGTTCGGACCGGCGAGGTGAAGCGCAGAAACTCCGCGGTCGGCAGCTCGCCGGAGTCGGCCTGACGCTTCCACTCGGCGTCCTGCTCGAGCGTCTCGGGCCGCACGTTGGTCGGGAAAAGCTGCGGGTGACGATGCTCCAGACGGAAGTCCGTCGGAACCTCGTAGCCGAAGAAGGCCTCCGCCTGGTCGACGATGGTCTCGTTCAGCCACGCCATGCGCTCGAACTCCGAGGCGTTGGGCAGCTCACCGATCTGGATGAAGTCGCTAAGCCAGTCCTCGCCCCATTCGAGGGGGCGGACGATGCGGTTGGTGTCGCGGGTCGTAAGAGCCGTCTCCCAAGCGTACATCCACTTCGCATAGAGCTTGCCGAACATGGTTTAAGTCTACCAAGTCGCGGGGTTTGGCGTGGTTACAGCTCCGACAACACCATGCAGACGCGCCCCACGATGTAGTCGCCGGGAGACTCGTTAGCCGCCAGCGGAAGCAGCTGCACCGGGAAGCCGCGCTCGTAGGGCTTCAGGATCAGGTGGCGTTCGTCGAAGTCGACGTGGCGCAGCAGCAGCATCGGCCCCGACCGCACTGCGTAGATGCTCGCCTGGTTGCTTCTGTAGGGCGCCAGTGAGTTGTAGTGCCGGTCCAACACCGCGATAGAGCCGACCGGGAGCAGGGGAGCCATCGCCGCCGCCTGGTGAGCGTCAGTGCGCACGGCGAGGAAGCGCTGCCAGTGCGCCCGCCGCGTCGCCGGACGGGCGCGGTTCTCGTAAAGCCTTGAAGAGGCTACGGGAATCGTCTCAATCGTCGCCGCCGCCGCGATCGAGATGTCCTCCATCGCCGACGAGGGCGAGACGATGGGAACCTCCTCGACCGGGTCGATCTCCGAAGCCGCGGGAGCCGCCCCCGCCGAAAGCTCCAGCGGCAGAATCTGCTCGATCCCGATGTCCTGCGCGGCCATCACGCGGTCCAGGCCTTCGAGCGAAAGCGCCCGCTTGCGATTAAGAAAATTCGATATATGGGCCTGCTGAAAACCGGCCTGCTGGGCCAGTCGGCTGCCGGTCAAAGTGCCGCGCTCGATGCGCCGTAGAAGCTCCTGCCGGACGAGTTCGTGAAGATCCTGAAAGTTCATGTCTCTTAGTGGTTTCCGCCGAGTGTGAATATCATTTGGCAAGACGAAGATTAGGCGAAAACTTAACTCTCTGCAACAACAATCTCGTCTAATTATTCATTTAGAAGCATTTATTTACTAGGGTTCCGTAGGAAAAAATGTCGTTGACACGGACTTTGTCAAAAGCTATAACCTTGAAACTTTCCCTCCACGCGGAGAGAGGCAGAAGAACATGCTTCGGACCCTTCGAGGCCGGGCTGTTCCTGTCCTTCTTTGCGTCATGGGAACTAGGCAGGAGCGTTGAACTTTATCCCATAGGTCGGTCGTTGTTAACAACTGAAAATCGAGTGTTTAGGCCTGGAAAGACATAGCAAGGAATTTTACCCACCAGGCATGAGCCCTCCCGAGCAGACTGAGCGAGCCATTCCGACTGTTGATCAAAGAGGCTCGTCAGCTTGAAAGGACTTACATGAAGTATCTGCGACTGGATCTGAAAGTATGTGAAGGCTGCGGAGCTCTCTGGCTTCGTAGAACGACCGTGGATGGTGTTTATTGCCGGCCCTGTAGCTCCCGCCTCGCCGAGTTCCCGGCTCCTCGAGGCAAGCATGCAGGTGGCCGCAGGCCCCGCGTTGCCCGGCCCTCGCGTTGCAATGGAGTGGTTCAGGCTGCAGGAGGTGCGCGATGAACACCGCTGCTGCGATCGTCGTTCTGCCAAACGTATGGGCAACTGCACAGAAGAAGCCCGCTTCTGCGCCAAAGAAAAAGACGGAAACCAGGGTTCCACCAGAGCTGGCCTTTTATCGCAAGTACACCGAGGGCCTGCTGCGGCGATACATGAAGCTGTCGATGGAGTCCGGGCGAGCGCCCTCACTCCTTGGCCGCGAGATGTTTCGTGGAAAGGTGACGCATTATCGCGTGCAGGGCTTCGACGACGTGGTGATCTTCGTTCACGATGTCGATCGTTGCCTGAAGCTGCTCGACGAGGAGCAGAGCTTCCTCATCACCAAGATCGCTCTGCAGGAGTACACGCAGGGCGAGACCTCGGCGATGGTCGGTCTTCCCATCCGGACGCTGGTTCGTCGCTACGAACACGCGCTCGATGTGCTGACGCAGCTCTTTCTCGAACGCAGACTTCTTGAGCCGCTGGTAGCGTGTCAAGAGGCGGGAATCCGCCCATAGCCTGTAACTCACTGTATTGCTTGAAGTTATTTCTGACCCTCAAGTTGCCGATTAGTTATGGGCAGCTTGATATTCTGGAAAGGTAATCGAGACATGAGACGGGAGAGCCCTTGATGGGGCTCTCCCGTTTTGTATTTGAGGGTGGAAGGAGACGGAGTGCATGCAAGAGCGCAGGAAAGAGATGGTGCGACCGCATCGGCGCGCCACAAGCGCAACCCCCAGCACGGCGATGGAGCTTCGAGCGATGGCGGTCGAGTTTCCCGTTGTGCACGGGCATCCGAACCGGCTGCCTTTTGAAGGCGTGCTGACGCTGGTCGATGTTGCCAGCGACAAGGCTCCCAATGGAGCGCGAGGCCACAGGGTTATCCTGACGCGCTCGGCGGCGGAGGCCGCGCTTCCCAGCCTGCTGGGAATGGCCGTGGATTACAAGGCGGGATGGGACGGGCATGATGCGCGCCAGAAGTGCGGCATCATCACATCGGCGGAGATCGAGGGCAACCGCTTGGTTGTGGCCGGTTACCTCTTCGCCCGCGACTTCCCGGAGATGGAGGAGAAGATTCACTCCTCCGGCCCCATGGGAATGAGCTACGAGCTTGCGGACGCGCACGTGGCCGATGTGCGCGCCTCCATCTGGACGCTGACGCGGGCAACCTTCACGGGCGCGGCGATTCTGCTGCGCGACAAGGCCGCGTATCGCAGCACCAGCTTCCGCGTCACGCGGAGGTCCGCGGCTCCACGCCGCGCGGCAGCGGCTGTTTAGCCGCATCAATCAATTTGTAACAAATTCGGTTTCATAAAAAGGAGAAGAACACGATGAGCTTTCTCGGTGTGCTCGAAGCCATAGGCAAAGGCTTCGAAAAAGGATTGAAGTGGGCGCTGACCTACGCCGTTCCGGTGGAGAAGCTGGTGGCCCTGCTGTTTCCCTCGGCGGCGCCCATCGCGGCTGAGGTGATCGACGCCACAACGCTGATCCAGAACGCCGTTCTGCTGGTGGAGCAGAAGTACGCGGCCAGTGGTCAGCAGAGCGGCACCGGCGCGGACAAGCTGTCCGAGGTGCTGCTGCTGACCGAGCAGACGGTGACGACGTTGCTGGGCAAGGCCGGGGTGCAGGCCGACACCAGCTACATCTCCAGCCTTGTTTCGGCGGTGGTGGCCATTCTGAATGTGCAGCAGGCACAGGTTTCTACCGCGGCTTAGTCCGCGAGGCAAGATCAAAGCGAGGAGAAAAAGGATGGAGAGCAACACAGAGATCAACATGACAACGGAATCCACGATGGAGCGTCTCGCCGCTGCTGCGGCCCTGCTGGAGCAGGCCGTAGAACGTCTTGCCGAGCGCCAGCAGGAGACCGAGACGACGGTCGGTCGCATCTCGGCAACCGTGGAGTCCGCTCTCGAAGAGCGTCTTCGCGCCGCTGAAACCCGGATTCAGGAGCTTGAGGCCGCGGCCTCCGAAAAAGCTCCCAAAGAGGTTACAAATGGTCGCAAGACCCTTCCCGCCGGAATGGCATCGTTGCTTGAGAAGCAGGGCGTGGCCGTCGATTCCATCGACGCGGGTTCGCTTGACGCGGCGCTCGCCAGTCTGAGTATCGAGCAGAGAATCGCGGTCAAGGCGCAGCTCATGCGCACCGGAGCACTGGCCTAGCCACAACCTTCTAAACACCCGTCATTCTGAGCGTAGCGAAGAATCCCTGTATTCTTCCGCACCGCTACGAAAGACCGGGTGCCCCATCCTTTCCGCAGGAAAGGGTGGGATGAATCAAGTTTGTACCCACATCAACTTTAAAACGCCAGCAATGGCACGAACCCTGAGGCGCGGCCCTTCATAGCCACGCCTCTTTTCATTGCGAAAGGAAAGACGATGAACGCGAAGTTTACCGAGATTTACGCAGCAGCCGATTTCATGGGCCCCGGAGCCATCGAGGTCCCCGCCTACCAGTCGGAGATTACGGACCTGGTTCGCCGCCGTGGCCTCTTCGGACGCCGCATCAAGCAGGTTCCCGCCACCGGGCATCCCTCGCGCTTCTTTGAGGAGACCGCGATTCCCGCTCCCGTGGCGACCACCGGCTTCGTCGACCCGCGCAACATCGTCGCCCCGGCCGTGACGCCCACCCGCGTCGAGCGCAGCGTTCCGCTGAAGGCTCTGGTCGCACAGATCAACTACAACCTCTTCGACCTCGAGCTTGGTCAGCAGCAGAGCCAGTTCGCCTACCTGCAGGCCAAGGATCTCGCCGACACCGTCGACGGCGTTCTGCGCACGCACGACATCGCCCTGTGGAACGGCTCCGACACCAGCCTGAGCACGCCGACCACTCCGCAGTACTTCGGCGCTGCCTCGCAGATCTCCGCCGGTGGCAACAGCGTCACCGTAGGCACCGCGGACAGCATCGTCGATTCGCTCAAGTCGACCGTTGCGAAGATGCTGGCCAGCTCCTCGTACGGTGTTCGCCCGACCGCGATCTATGCCAACCCCGTGCTGCTCGATCTGATCGACCGCGAGATGAAGCAGGAGTTCAACGTCGTACTCAGCAGCAAGGAAGTTGAAGGCGGCGTCACCGTGAAGACCCTCTCGACCCAGGCTGGCGACCTTCCGCTCATCCCCGAGTGGACCCTTGGCTACACCGGAACCCCCGGCTCCGGCTCTGCCGTGCTGCCCGCCTACATCGTCACCGAGGACATGATCGAGTACCACTGGCTCGGCGATCCGAACCCGCGTGTCTTCCAGCTCGGTGTTCCCGGCTCGCTAGCCTCGCAGTACGTCGTCGTGAAGTTCGGCGGCCTCGTGGTCAAGGGCGCGAACTACGCTCACTGCCAGGTCCTCGTCGATCGCTAGATCGCGGCTGACCGCACATCGTGAAGAACCAACGCAGGGGCCGGAGCAATTTGTTCCGGTCCCTGTTTCTTTTTATAAGGAGGGTTGCTGTGGGTTATTTGCTGCCTACGGAGTATGTGCAATACGGCCTGAGCGAGGAGACGACCGACGACCTGGTCACGACCGCGTCCGCCCTGATCGACGCGCATTGCAGGCGTCCGAGCCTGACGGTCACGCAGTACGTCGAGCGGATACGACTGACAGCAGGCGCGCAGACGGCGCGGCTGAGCTATCGTCCGCTGACGGAGAATCCTCTGGTCGAGGTCAAGGTTCGTTTCGGCAGACCGCGTCGCGGAGAATCGTCGGATCTCTTTCGTGAAGAGGTCGCGTTCGCCTTTGGAATGCCGGGAAGCTGGAGCACGCTCGATGTTGCCAGTGTGGATGTGAATGCCACAGCGGCTGAACTGACGTTCCCGCAGAACTTTCTCGGACTGAACTACAACGAGGCCGAGGTGACGTATACCTCTGGCTTTCAGACGATTCCTCCCGCAATCAAGGTGGCCTGCGCGCAGATCGTCAAGAACGCGCAGGCGATGCCCGCGCTCAACGTGAAGAGCAACCGCATCGACACGATGCAGATGGAGTATTTCAGCAACTCGCTGATCGACGACCAGGTGCGCAGCCTGCTGCGGCCCTACGTCGCGGAAAGGCTGGGATAGCGATGGCGGATAAAACAGGCGTCTCGATTGCCTTTCGCCGCTCCGCTGACATCCTGCTTCGCGGCGCTGGCACGCGCACCATCAAGCTTCGCATTCCCGCGTTTGCGATTCCGGGCGATCCGGCAGAGCAGCTGGGGCTGGCCGTTCCGCAGTTTCAGGACATCGAGCTAGCGCCTTCTGCCTTTCGCACCTCTGCGGCAAAGACGCAGGAGGGCAAGGCGAACGAGCGCGAGTTGATCGTCTCGGCTGAAGCGGTGGAGAAGTTAGCGGGCTCGCACGACTACGCCTCGGCGCGAGTGCTGTTTGCTTCCGCCTTCGGTGTTCTGGTCGATGACGCTCTGCTCACCATCGTCAGTGTGACCGAGCAGGAGGCCGGTGGCCGCGCCTGCGCGTATCGCCTGACGCTGCGGGAGGAGACAGCGGCGGCGGTGTAATGTCTCACATTATTTGAAACTGAAAGGGTTACATATATGCAACGCGCAAAGGACACGTTCTACATGACGGTGCGCGATCGCATCGCATCGCTGAACCCGGACCGCACCGTGCTGCTGCGAGGTCTGCTGCGTCCGGGCGTTCTGGTGGAAGAGAACGAGCTTGCCGTGGAGCCGCAGCCGCTGGACGTCTTTTGTCTGCGGTGGGGCGCTGTCTCGCTCAACAACCAGGAGGCGAGGCCGCTGGCGACGATGCGATGCGAGTTTCATTATTCGACCGCGGGGAATGCGGGTAACGGAGGCATGGACCGCGGAAGGCTGATGGCTGCGATGGATGCAGAGCTTGCGGCGGCGATTAACAACGCTCCACAGAACATCGTGAAGACCGACTACGCAGAAGCCACCGGCCCTGTTGCGATGCGGACGCGCATCTTCTGGGGCGACGTGGTCTTCGGTGCGCTCACGGTTGTGGGAGAGCAGTTGCGGAAGGTCGCAACGGTGGATGTCTTCAGCTACCAGGAAGCGGGGGAGCGATGATTGCAAGGCATATTCGCGCATACTTCGCTCCGGTGAACAGAACGACCGGAGCTCCGACGATCTTCGATGCTGCAAGGGACGGAAGGTTCGCACTCGATGCTCCACCTGTCCCGTGGGTCGATCTTGGCTGGTGCCGGGGCTTTCGCAGAAAGAGCGGCGATGGCGCAAAGAGCGGCATTGCTGCGCTTCGCACTGGCGCTCCGGCAATCGCTTCGATGCAGGTACGCACCGAGACAGAGACGAGCATCGAGATCGAGTTCACCAGCTGGGGCAAGCTTCCGATGGCTCTGGCCTGCGGCTCGCAGCAGATGAATCTTCTGGCCGCAACGGGCAATGCCGCTCCGGTTGGAAGCGGCGGCGCGGCGGCAACTCCGTTGACGCTACTCTCGGGTTCGACCGCGACCTCGCTGATTGTGGGGCCTGCAACGTCGGGCTTTGCTGTGGGCGATCTCGCCGTGGTCGATGTGGATTACACCGGCCAGACGGGCTTCGTCGGCAGTGGAGTCAGTGGAGCGTGGGTGAACGCGGGCGAGGTCAGCGATGTGAATTACATCCGGCGTATCTCGCTGAATGTGGCTCGCATCGCCACAATTGCCAACGGAGCATTGCAGCTTGAAACGCCTCTGCTGGCGGGTGTTCCAGCGGCAGGCATGAAGCTGAGCCGCGCCGTTGGCCTTGTCGATCGCGAGGGCGGCAGCTTCTTCCAGGAGTGGTCCGGGCTCTTCGTGATGCAGGGCGAGCAGGGCGACCGCGTGATCTATCACTATCCGCGCCTGCAGACGATGCAGGGTGCGGCTGAATCGACGGAGACGCTGACCGCACCACTGGAACGGATCAGGCTGGCCGGGGCGTTTCGCGCTCTACCGGTGGTCGATCCGAACGATGGCGAAAAAGTCCTGTGCTTCCGCAGCTATCTGCCTGCCTAATTACGAGGCGAAAACAAGGAAACGTGGGGAATACAAGAAAGAGGGTCGAGAGATGAACTTTAAGCAAGGAGGAAGGAGACTGGCTGCAATTCTGGCCGTCCCCGGATTGCTTGTGTGGCTGGCCATCGCCGCTCTGGCGCAGGTTGTAACCACACAGGTTACAGATACGATTTATCGTGCGGATGGCAGCCCTGCCGGTGGCACGGTGCTGATCAGTTGGCCCGCCTTTACCACCGCGACCGGACAGACGGTTGCAAGCGGAAGCACCTCGGCGACACTTTCGAGTGCAGGCGTGTTCAGCGTGCAGCTTGCGCCGAACGCGGGAGCGACGCCGCTTGGAACCTACTACACGGTGGTTTACCACCTCAACGATGGCAACGTGAATCGCGAGTACTGGGTCGTTCCTACCAGCCAGACGCCGGTTGCGATCAACGCGGTGCGCAGCTCGGTGCTGCCTACCTCGGTTGCAATGCAGACGGTGAGCAAGAGCTACGTGGACACCGCGATTGCCAACGCTCTGAACGATGCTCCTTCGGGGGGCACGCCGGGGTCGTATGTTTCGAAGAGCGGTGACACGATGACAGGGCCGCTGGTGCTTCCTGGCGATCCCGTAACGCCGACGCAGGCTGCCGACAAGAACTATGTCGATAACAACATCACGGCTCTCGCCTCAGGCATCGCACAGAAGGTTTCGACGCTGCCGCAGACCACGCAGGTCGTCTCCCAGCCTTCTGGAACGGACCTCGAGGTGAACCGTCTGAACAGCGTGCAGTACACAACCCAGTACGTGAATGGACACGGCAACAACGGAATCGCCAATGTTCTCGCTACTCCCGACTGCGCCGGCGGCTGTCAGGTCAACGTGGAGCAGACTTACAACTCCACGGAGAACTATGACATTGCGCAGACAAAGAACGGCACGCACATTGAAGACCTCCGAGGTGGAGGACATCGCGACAGCTATCTGAATCCTGAGAGCGCAATGGAGCCCGGAGCCGAATCTGGCCAGATGATCTTCGTTGCGTCCACGCGCAGCACTGCGGAGATCAACCAGGCTACACGGACGCGATCGCCCGCTTCGCTGGGGCTTCGCATTGTGCACAGGGGACTGACGGGAGGAACGAATTACTTCCCCGGACACTTTGAGGCGACGCCTTATTTCAAGACGGGTTTCAGCGCGCTGAGCGTGGATGGACTTTACAACTCGCAGGGGCAACACGTTCTGAATGGAAGCTCGACCCGCTGCTATGGCGTGGGCGATTGTCTTCTGGGAGGAAACTACATCCTTGCCTCGGGAGGATTTCGAGACAACGCGGACGAGGGTGCGCACCCGTTCGACATCCAGATCCGCGAGGATAGCGCTGTCTTCGACGCAACCTGCACCTCGGGATGCACAACGGGCTCTACCGCGGTCACTCTTACCGCGACTGCAAACGCTGGCACGCAGGGCGATGGCCGTTATCTCATCAACATGAATCCGGCGAAGACGATCACGACGGGCCAGTTGATCGGGCCTGGAGCGAGCGGTCCGAATGCCTCCGCATCGTTCAGCGGCACCAGCTTTGCGGTGAGCACCTTCTTCCAGATCTCACAGGCGATGCTCTCGCAGGAGCATGACATGGCTCCCGGCACCGTCACAGTGGCGATCAATACCACGGGCCTGCCCAGCGGCTTCTCGTCGAGCACGGCGGCGGCGCCCGCACAGAGCGGAGTCGCCTGTATCGCCGATCCGGCAGCGCAGGTCTACAACCTCGACAACTTCGAGACAGCGAACTACATCGTCGTCGATGCGACGCACGTGCAGCTTACGCTGAGCCGTCCGCACGCAGCCCAGGCAACGCTGGCTATTGGCGGCCTGTGCGGATACGGACTCGAACAAACAGTTGACACGGTCAACAATATACGACAGGTCTTTCCTGTGATCGGCTCCTACTCGTCCACGGGGCTTTACTACGCTGGCGGCGCCACGGCGGTGATCGGGATCATGGGTTCGACGTCGGCGTATACCAACATCTCGCTGCCGATCACTTCGCTGGTTCGCAGCGCGAACACGGTGACGGTGACGACCGCGGGCAATATTCCGAAAGATGTCAACGGCCTGACGCTTACGATTGCAGGCGCGACCGACGCGAGCTACAACGGGAGCTTCGTCGCCACTACGATCGGCGCGAACCGGCTGACCTACACACAGACCGGGGCTGACAGCACAAGTTCGGGAGGCACGATCTCGCTGCTGACCGGGAGCTATGTGCTGTATCCGATGGCCGAGGCGCGGAGCGTGATGAATCCTGCGACGCAGAAGGTCGACGGACAGATGACGCTTGCTCCGAACACGGTCGCCTGGGCTGCGGGAGACGTGGTCGAGCAGCCGCACTACTTCCAGGAGAAGGTGAGCGCCGATCTACAGTACATCGGTCAGACGACTCCGCGTCCTTCCGCTTACCAGATCGCGGGCGTTCAGTACGAGGGCAACAATGGTCCTGGTCTGCAGGGCTGGATGATCAACAATGCCGCGCCTGTGACGAACTACTTCGGCAATGGTGGAACGCACTCGGTTCCGGATGTCGCGCTGATCACGAGGGGTGTGTGGCAACGTGCGATGGTGCTCGATGCCGGGGAGCAGGCAGCATTTTCGGTTCACTGCAACTCGCACGGATGCAACAAGTGGAACTCGTCGTATAACCTCTTCGAGCTGAGCTCTGCGGTTGGAGCGGATACGGTGAACTATGCTCCGGCCACCAGCGCTCTGAATATGTATTTTCGAGGAGTGCCTTACAGCTTCACTCCGCAGGGATTCACGGCGGGCACAATCAACGCAACGACGATCAATGCCACCACGCTGAATGCTCCCATCACCGCCTCGCAGATTCCCGTCTTCAAGCCGTCGGGAACAACGCACGCGCAGGGCGGGGTACCTGACCCTGGCGCGGCTGCGGGAGCGGGTCGCTATCTTCGCGAAGACGGCACGTGGTCTGTGCCGGTCGGCGGAGACAACCCGCAGGCGACGGCTCTGCCCGTGGGCGCGACAGCGGATTACAACTTCAAGGAAGGAACCGGAACCACGGTTCCCGACCACAGCGGCAATGGCAACGATGCAATCTTCGCCAGCGGAGCCAACGCCCCCACCTGGGCGGCGAAGGGAGGACTGGCCTTCACCACGCAGGGAAGCCTATCGCAGCTTCAACTGCCTTCTGCTCTGAACAGCACGCGAACCTTCTTCATCGCGGTCTATGTCAATCCGCTGTGGACGGTGGGGCTGGTGCCAAGCTCGCAGCCGGTGATGATTTCAAGCTCGATGGGAATTGCGGGCTATAACTTCATGCACATCGGTTCCGGGCCGAACATCGATTCGCACTACGGCAACGCGTGGTCGTTCCGCAACTATGCAAACGGTGGAACGCGCGCGACGACGTACACGCCCTACTCCGGATTCCACGTGCTGGGAATTACGCTGGGCACGGGCGGAAGCTCGGTGGATCACTTCTATCTCGATGGCATGGAGGTGGGCTCGTATCTTTCACAGGCATTTTCGGCGGGCTTCCAGACCAGCGGAAACCTGTACCTGGGAAGCAGCTTGACCGGGCCGTTTGCGGGTTCGGGCTTCACCGGAACGGTCTATCGCTTCCTTACTTACAACGATCAGCTCACCTCATCGCAGATGGCGGACACCTCGTGGGCGATCCGGAAGGAGATTGAGTCGCGTGGCGTGGCGGTGACTCCGCAGCCGATTCCGCTGAGTACGCCGCAGCTTCACGCGGTGGGCGACTCCATCACATATGGCACCTACAACAACTCGGCGTCCTATTCGTGGACGACGAAGCTCGCGCTGACCAACCAGCCAGCGTGGCAGATTCAGAACTGGGGTGTCGTCGGAGCCAGCGTGGAGGACCTGACGGCTTCGGAGCCAAATCGCGTGGGACTGCGATGCGCCAGCGCGTCCGGGCCTTCGGTGGCAGTGCTCTTCGTTGGAACCAACAGTTTCGCCGAGCTCGGAGTGCAGGTGATCTCGCCAGCGCTCGTCTTCCAGCATCTGGGTGGAGAGGTACGAATCCTGAAGCAGGCCGGATGCAAGGTCTTCGTGGGAACGATGATCTCGCGCCCCGGATACGATGCGGTGAAGGACGCATACAACGCGCTGATCCTTTCGCAGTACAAGATGCTTGGAGCTGATGGTGTGGTGGACTTCGCCGCGAACCCGAACCTGGGTGCCGACGGAGCGAACGCCAACATGACCTACTTCGCTACGGACGGAACGCATCCGAAGAACCCCGGACAGGACATCCTGGCGGCGGAGGCGAGCAACGCGCTCAACTACTACTTCGGATACAACGACACCAATCCGAACTACGTCACCAGTCTGCCGTACTCGATGGCTGCGGGCGATGGAACGATCTCGCTGTCGGGCGTCACGTCGGGCGGTACGTTGACGCTGCCGGATTGCACGGGGCAGAGCGGTGCGGTCTATCGCATCACGAATCCGCAGAGCACGTATGCGGTGACGGTTGCTCCTCTGAACGGCAACCAGCTTATCAACGGTCTTCCGTTGACGAGCCCGGTTACGGTTCCGGCGAACGGATCGCTGGTGCTGCACGATGTTCCGAATCCCAAGACGGTGGCAGGCTGCCACTGGGAGATGTAATCAACAAACAGACAGATGGGCGCGAGAGACAGAAGATCGTTCTCTCGCGCTCTGCCTGTTTTCACCTTTTGACTCAGGATGCTTCTGCTCTGGTGCGATGCGCGTCGCAGGAAACACGCGTTCTTATGGAGAGAGGAAGATGAATCTTTATCGGGCCATGTGATACCGGCGACCGCAACCGCCAGCCGCAGAACGGCACAGAAGAAACGGCGGTGAGGATGACCGAGAGTGAAGCAACGCTGTTGGAACAGGAATTACAGGAGCAGGAAGAGAAGGAATCGCAGAAGCTGAAGAGTCGGGACGATCTGTTGAAGCTGGGCGAGAGGATTCGCGAGGACCCGGAGCAGATGATCGCTGCGATCGAAAGGCTTCTGAAGGTGCGCGACCGCAACGGAACGATTCGTCCGCTGGTGGCGAACGCTGCGCAAAGGGCCTTCGAGAAGCGAAGAGGAAGACAGCATATCGTTCTGAAGGCGCGCCAGATGGGCATTACGACCTGGGTGGCGGCGAGGTTCTTCCTGAAGACGATTACAAGCGCGGGCACGTTGACCGTGCAGGTGGCGCAGACGCGCGAGGCGGCGGAGGGAATCTTCCGCATGGCGCAGCGCTTCTGGGAACAGTTGCCGGATGAGCTGCGCGAAGGCCCTTTGCGTCGCGGACGCGCCAATGTGGGGCAGATGAGCTTTCCGGAGCTGGACAGCGAGTTCCGCATTCTGAGCGCGGGCGATGAGGGCGCGGGGCGCGGGCTTTCGATCCAGAACCTGCACCTGAGCGAGGTGAGCCGCTGGCCCGGCGACGCGCAGGAGACACTGGCGGGTCTGCGGGCGGCGCTTTCGCCAGCGGGCGAGATGGTGATCGAATCGACGCCGAACGGAGCTTATGGCTGCTTCTACACGGAGTGGAGCCGTGCCTCTTCGAGCGGGACCGTGCAGCACTTCTTCCCGTGGTGGATGGAGAAGGATTATGTAGCCGATGCGGTTACATACTTCTCGCAGGAAGAAAAGATGCTCATTCTGGCGCATGGTTTGACGGCGCGGCAGATCGGTTTTCGACGCGGGCTGGTAGCAAGCTACCAGGCTCTGCGGACGCAGGAGTTCGCAGAGGATGCGGTGAGCTGCTTCCGAGCGACGGGCGACTGCTGCTTCGAGGTAGAGCCCATTGAGGTGAGGCTGAAGGCTTTGGCCGATCCTTACACGTCGCGGCGCGGAGGAGCCTTGCAGATATGGCTTCCGCCTGAGACGGGGAGGCAGTACCTTGTCGTGGCCGATACGGCGGGAGGAGGCTCGGAGGGAGACTTCGCCGCGATGCAGGTGATCGAGCGGAGGACCGGGTTGCAGTGCGCGGAGCTGCAACAGAGGATCGCTCCGTTCGAGCAGGCTCGCGTGGCCGCAGAGCTGGCGCGGGAGTACAACGGGGCGATGATCGTGGTCGAGCGGAATAATCATGGCTCGGCGGTGCTGGCGTATCTCAACGAGGTGCAGGAGTACACGAACGTCTACGAGAAGGAGGGCGCGCAGGGTTGGCTGACCACGGCGGCGAACAAGCCGCAGATGATTGGAGAGCTTGGCGCCCTGCTGGTGCTTTCGCCGGATATGTTTCGGAGCAAGCGGCTGCTGGAGGAGTGCCGCACCTTCGTCAACATGCCGAACGGCAGCACGGGTGCGGCCAATGGAGCGCACGACGATTGCCTGATGGCGATGGCAATCGCCCAGGCGGTCCGGTCGGAGTTGCTGACGCGAAGGTGAGTCGCTGCGTTTGCAGGATGAATGGGTGCCCCATCCTTCCTGACGCTTTTGTCTGGAAGGGTGGGATGCTGGATATTTATCCCGGAGGTTTTTAAAGACAAAGACCGTACGGGGGCGAGCGGTTTGCATCTCACCCTTCGCGGTAAGGCTGCGAAGGATGGGGCACCCGGACATCCTGCAAATCTGCGCACCCAATCTGTTGTGGCCGGTGTGTCTTGTATTCTGCTTGCAAGAGGAAAGTGTTTTGGCCGTATTGGCAGTGCAGGCGATTCGTCGGATGCGGGGTGGAGCGCAGAGCCAGCTGATGCTGGGCTCCGACGGCAAGCTGTGGGTGGTGAAGTTTCAGAACAACCCGCAACATCGCCGTGTGCTCGCGAATGAGTTCATCGCGACGCGGCTTGCAGCCGCTGCCGGGGTGACTGTTCCGCTGTGCGATGTCGTCGAAGTAACGGACTGGCTGGTGACGAATACTCTCGACATGGTGGTCGAGCTTCCCCGCGGGTTGCGCGAGCGGTATGCTCCGGGGCTGCAGTTCGGGTCGCAGTTTGTCGGCGGGCTGATGCCGGGGCAGGTGGTGGATTATCTTCCCGACCCTCTGCTCGACGAGGTGCGCAACCTGCGCGAGTTTGCCGGGATGCTGGTGATCGACAAGTGGACGGGCAACTGCAACGGACGCCAGGCGGTCTTCGAGCGCAGGCCGAGGGAGAAGAGGTATCGCGCCAGCTTTATCGACCAGGGGTATTGTTTCAACGCGGGCGAGTGGAGCTTTCCGGATTCTCCCCTGCGGGGGGTGTATCAACGCAACCGCGTCTACGCGGGCGTGACGGGATGGCAGAGCTTCGAGCCGTGGCTCAGCAAGGTGGAGACGATGGAGGCGGAGACGTTGTGGAGCATCGCCGAGCAGGTTCCTCCGGAGTGGTACGGCGGCGATACGGCGGTGCTGGAGAGATTGATGGAGCAGCTGCTGATGCGGCGCTCGCGTGTGCGTGACTTGATCGTTGCGTTTCGCGATTCGAACCGCAACCCGTTCCCGATGTGGGAGAACGGAGCGAGGGTTGTTGTGCCGCGACCGTTCGATGCGATGACGGATGCGGGAAAATTTGTAATGTAACTGTTGTTGTGACGTAAACGTTTTTCGGAGGGTCTTTGGCAGAGCGGGTTCCATGCGAGTTCTTCCTCATCCGGTATGTGCCGGATGTGGTGAAGGGCGAGTTCACCAACATCGGTGTCGTGCTGCGCGAGGCAGGCCGCGACGCGACGGCGGTGGTGCGCTTTACGCGCGACTGGAGCCGCGTGCGCTGCATGGATGCCGACGCGGATGTCGTCCTGCTGGAGTCGCTCGAAGGCGAGATCGCGGAGCGTCTGCGGTTGGGTGCGGCGGATACGAAGGAGGTGCTTCCGCTGTTGCAGGACACGCTCTCGAACTCGGTGCAGATCTCGGAGGCGCGGGCCTCGCTGGCGGAGAACATGGTCGCGGAAATGGATCAGCTGCTGCGGATGTACGTCGAGCCGCTGAAGGTGAAGCAGGAGAGGCGCAGGACAGGCCGCGCTGCGATTGCAGGAGCGATGCGCGACCAGTTCGAGCGCGCAGGCGTGTGGGAGTTGATGCGGAAACGCATCGCCGCGTCGCTGTACACGCGAGCGGGCGATCCGATGAAGATTGATTGCGGGTATCGTGCGGTCGAGAGCGCGTTGGGAATGGTGAGGATGTTCCAGGCCGTCTCGCTCGAAGGCGATGTGGAGGCGGCGAAGGGATTGGCATATACGGCTCCGCAGCTTCGCGAGGGTGTGGAGCGCGTGGAGCGGGCGCGGCTGGAGCTGACCGCTGTGGTCGAGCCGCTGCGCGATGCGGAGGACGAGGCGGCGGAGCGGTATCGCTTCGGCGTGGAGGCGATGGAGCGCGAGCATATTCGCGTGGTCACGCTGAGCGATCTGGCGCGTGTGGCGGAGACGGCACGGCTGGAGCTGAGGGTGTAGCAAGTCGACAAGGTTTGAACGAAGGAAGGCATGGCCATTTGGCCATGCCTTTTTCTTTTTTGCAGCAGACAAAACGCAGGAACGAGGGGAAGAGCGATGGGAGTTCGGGAAGCAGTGAAGGATGTTTGGCAGAGGCTGGCCGGTGTCGAGGCCACTGAGGGAGATGCGGCCAGGGGTGACAGGAAGACGCGGATGCTGCCCGCCGTGCTGACGCCGTATCGCGGGGCGCGTGGAGCGCAGAATGTTTTGCCCAAGCCCACTCCGGCGAACCTGCGCCGGTTTGCCGAGACGCCGGTGGTTCGTCGCGCCATCAACGTGGTGAAGGACAAGGTGGCCAGCATGGACTGGCAGGTGCGCGTTCGTCGCGGTTATGCCGTGGGCGAGGTCGAAGACGCGCAGGAGAGGTTGAAGGTTCTTCGCCGCTGCCTTGAAGAGCCGAACGCAGCCGACAGTTTTCGCGTGTTGTGGGAGCAGGTGATCGAAGACCTTCTGGTCGGAGGCTACGGCGCGGTCGAGCTGGAGGCGACCGGCGATTCGCTGCGCCCCTTCCACCTGTGGGCGGTCGATGGCGCGACGATTCAGATCGATCGCTGCTGGGACGGCGACCCTGAGAAGCCGCGTTACGCGCAGGCAACGGGCAGGAGCGGTCTTGAAGCTGCGGTTCCTCTGCGCGATGACGAGCTGATGTACCTGCGGCTGAACCCGCGCACGCATACGCCGTTTGGGCTGGGCAGGCTTGAGGTCGCCTTTGAGACGGTGAACCAGTTTTTGAGCGCGCAGAAGTATGCGGGGCGGCTGGCGTCGAACTCGGTGGCGCAGTATGCGCTGTGGCTCAACGAGGCCACGCCGGAGCAGCATGATCGCCTCATCCGCTGGTGGCAGGACGAGATCGAGGGCACGGGTCGCGTGCCGGTGTTGAGCAGCGAGAAGAAGCCCGAGGTGCTGCGCTTCGCTGGCGGCACCGATGCCGACCTGCGCCTCGCGTGGCAGGAGATGCTGATTCGCATGATCGCCAATGCATTCGATCTTCCGCCGATGCTGCTGGGAGTCGAAGGCGATGTGAATCGCTCGACCGCGGCGGAACTGGCCAGCGAGGCCTTCGAGAGCGCGGTTGCACCTGTCGCCAAACTGGTGGCCGAACACATTACACGCGACCTCTTCGCCAAGAAGTTGGGCTGGCGTGAGTTCGAGTTCACCTTCAACGCTCTGGAAGCGCGTGACGATGCGAGCGAGGCCGCAGTGCAGAAGACGCTGATCGATGCGGGTGTACTGACGGTCGATGAGGTGAGGGCGATGCGTGGTCTGCCTCCGCTGGCGCACATAGAGGAGGTGCAGCGGTGAGGATTACGATCGACAATCTGGACGGGGCCGGTGCGCGCGACTACAGCGCGGCCGTCTCGCCCGAAGGCCCGCTGAAGATCGAGCGCACGCTGAACGAGCCTGCGCGCTGCACGGGGATGCTGGATCTCAGTGCGCTTGCACTGCCTGTGCCGGTGCGCCAGGCTCGTGTTGTCGTGGTGTCCGATGCGGGAGCGCAGATCTTCGTGGGCTATCTTGCGACCGCTCCTGCGAGGCTCTATGCGGGCCGCGCGACGACGGGGCCGGTGCATTGGCTGATCTTCAACGCAATGGGCGATCAGACGCTGCTTGACCGGAAGAGTGTGCTGCTGGGGCAAGATAGTGCGCTGGGCTCTGTGACCCATGCGGTGGGCGATGGTGACGGCGTGCTTGCGCTGTCGCCGATGAAGACGACCTCGGTGCGGGAGCTGGCCAGCGATGTAACGCTGGTGGGCGATGTCGAGCCGGCGGCATATATCTCCGAGACCTTCGCAGGCGATGGAACCACGACAGTCTTCAATCTTGCCGAAGCTCCGTATCGCTCGACGCGCACGGCGGATTCCATTGCGAGCACGAGCGTGACTCAGGTGCTTCTGGACCACTTCGACCAGGGCACACTGAACGGGCGCGTGTGGACGCTTCGCGATCCCGGATCGTTTCTTTCGCTCACGTCGAAGGGGTTGACGATGAGCGGAGGCAACGGCTTCGACGGCCAGACGACCGTGACCGCGAATGACCTGATCGAGATGGGAGGAACGCTCGTGGTCGAGGCAAGCGGTGTGCAGATGGCCTCGCCGAGCACGGGCGTCGTCTGCGGGTTTTATAACGGTGCGATCGAGGCGCTGAACTGCTTTGCCGGATACAACGTGCGGCAGAGCAATGGTACGACCGTGCTGGTTCCGCTGGTGAACGGAGCGGAGGCGGGGACGCCCTACACGCTGCTCAACGGACACAGGTACACGCTGCGGATACGCCTGCACTGCCCGGAGACGGAGCGCGTGCGGCAGACCTGGCACGCTCTGGCCGACGGCGTTCTGCAAGCCTTTGGCGGCGGCGCGGTGGCGGCTCCGATGTCGCTGCTCTTTGAGCTGGTGGATGAGGGTGTCTCGTCGAATACTCAGGCGACGGTGTTGTATGCGGGCACGGTGACGAACTCACCCGCGAGCTGTAACTTTGCCGTGGTTAACAGCGTGGAACTGGAGGGCTCGCTGGCGTACTGCGGCATCACGCAGGAGGGCTCGGTGTGGATTGTAAGCACACTGCACGACGGCACGCAGGTGACGCGCATGACGGGAGCCGCTGGCGACGGCGTGGACTGCTCCGTCTCAAGCGCGGGAAGGATCACCTTTTTCGATGGAAGGATTCCCGTGGCGGGCGAGCGCTTCACCGTGTGGTATCGCGGACGCAGACGGGCTGTGGCGCGGAGGAGTGATTCGGCGCGGGTTTCCGTTGAAGAGGCGGCGGGCGCGTTTGGCACGATGCAGTGGGTGGGGCATGTGACGCAGCCACCGGCGCGCAGCACCGAAGACTGCGAGAACGCCGCGCTGGCCGTGTTGAGCTTTTCAGCAGGGCGTGCGGCGGCGATTGCCGGGAGCTACACGATAGTGAATCCGGCGGAGGATATTCAGCCGGGTGACATGCTGGCGATCAGCTCTGGCGCTGGTTCTGGTGACGACACCCTGAAGGTGCTCGTGCGCAAGGTGACGATTGAGGACGGCCATGCGCTGCCGGAAGTTGCGGTGTGGCGTCTCGACTTTGCCAACGAGTGGGCGGAAGGGCTTGGGCTGCGATGTTCGGAGGAGATTCCGAAGGACACGCTGCTGCCTGCGGCTGCGGAGAGCGCGTCGAGCGCGGCGTTGGCGAATCTGCAATCGCTGCAAGTGACCAGCGCGACCGGGACGGCGTTGCAGATCGACACCGGAATCAATCCGCCCGCGAGTGGTGGCTTCGAGGTGCGTCGGCGCGACTGGGCCTTCGGGCCGGGAGTCAATTCGGATCTCGTGCTGCGCAGCCCGGTGCGTAGCTTTGCGATTCCGCGCGAAGGACAGGTGGAGCGCTACTACGTGCGGATGTACGACGGCTCGAATCCACCGGTGTATTCGCGGCTTTCGAGCGCGGTGTTTACCAATCTTCCGGTCGAGCTGTGAAGAAAACATAGGAAGGAGGGGAGCGACGATGACGGAGTTTGAAGGGCAGGTTCTTGGCGACCTGCGGGTGTTGAAGAGCCAGATGGATCAGTTGATGGGGATCGGTCAGCCTGGAAGGTTGACGCAGTTGGAAGAGCGCGTGGAGCGTCACGAGCGCAGCGTGCAGCGCATCAAGGGATTCACGACGGCGACCGGGGTGCTGGTGACACTGGCGCACATGGCGATTGATTATCTGCGGAAGTAAAGGAGAGGGACGATGGATTTTATGAAGATCTTTCTGCGCGCGCTGGCGTTTCTGCCCGCCGCGCTGCATGGCACGGAGGCGCTCTTCGGCGAAGGCGACGGCGAGAAGAAGAAGACTGCCGCACTTGAGATTGTGGGCGCAGCGATCAACATTACCGACGCGGTGGCGGCAAAGAAGATTGCCGATGCGGACCGCTTCACCGCTGGGTTGGGGGCGATCATCGATGGCGTGGTGGAGTGCCTGAACGCCAGTGTGTGGGCGAAGCAGTAGGCGATATTGATACCTTATCGTCGTGTGGTCGAAAGGGGCGTTCTGCGTGGGGGAGCGGATTCTGGATTTTTACGAGTCGCTGGCCGATCTCTATCACCTGATCTTCGATGATTGGGACAAGGTGATCGAGCGGCAGGCCAGCCTCCTGAATCCGCTGCTCACCGCGGGCGCGCCGGGCAGTTCGCTGAAGATTCTGGACTGCGCCTGCGGCATTGGAACGCAGGCGCTGGGACTTGCGGGGCTTGGCCATCAGGTTGTCGGCTCCGATCTGAGCCCGGCTGCGATTCGCAGAGCGCGCCGCGAGGCCGAGAGGCTTGGTCGAACCGTGGCGTTCCATGTATCGGACATGACGTCGCTGTTTGAGATCGAAGATCGCGACTTCGATGTGGTGGCGGCATTTGATAATGCCCTTCCTCATCTTTCGGGCGAGCAGCTTGGGCAGGCGGTGGCTGCCATGAAAGATAGGTTGCGGCCAGGAGGGCTTTTTGTTGCGAGCATTCGTGACTATGACAGGCTCCTTTGGGAAAGACCGGCGATGCAGCCGCCCGCCTTTTATGGCGAAGAAGGAGAACGAAGAATCGTTCACCAGGTCTGGGACTGGACAGGGAATGAGAGGTACACCCTGCATCTCTACATCACTGTCCAATCCGGACGGGAGTGGGTGACGCACCATTTTGTCTCGGAGTACCGCTGCCTTTTGCGGCAGGAGTTGACGGACGTACTGCAGGCGAATGGGCTTAAAGAGGTCCAGTGGCTCATGCCAGCCGAAAGCGGGTTCTATCAGCCGCTCGTTCTGGCAAGGTGCGAGTCGCTTCCGAACCGAAACCGGCCTGTTTACCCCGTATAATCGGGGCATGGACGCCTCACCGCTGGTTGGAATCATCATGGGAAGCCGCAATGATTATGCGGTGATGCGTGGCGCCGTCGAGATGCTCGCCGAGTTCGGCGTTCCGCATGAGGTTCGCGTGGTCTCGGCGCACCGCACCCCCGATCTTCTCTTCGAATACGCCCAGACCGCCGCTGAACGCGGGCTCCGCGTCATCATCGCGGGAGCGGGCGGAGCGGCGCATCTGCCCGGCATGGTCGCGGCCAAGACCGTCGTTCCCGTGCTCGGCGTGCCGATTCCGGCGACCGCGCTGCAGGGTATGGACTCGCTGCTGAGCATCGTGCAGATGCCGAAGGGTGTTCCCGTAGGGACGCTGGCGATTGGCGCTCCGGGAGCGGCGAATGCGGGCCTGCTGGCAGCGCAGATTCTCGCGACCACCGATGCCGCGCTGCGTGAGAAGCTGACGGCGTGGCGCGCTTCACGACGCGACGAGGTGCTCGCCCAGACCGTCGGCGACGAATAAGAAAACAAAGGCAAAAGCTTGAGCAGAGATTTGAACGCACAACCGATTCTTCCGGGCGCAACCATCGGCATCTTCGGCGGCGGGCAGCTTGGCCGCATGACCGCCATGGCCGCACGCGCCATGGGCTACCGCATCCAGGTGCTGGACCCCGACCCGGCTTGCCCGGCGCGTTTCGTCGTGGACGGCTGCATCGAGGCCAACTGGGACGACTCGCGTGAGGCGGCGAACCTCGCGCGTGGGTGCGATGTGGTGACGCTGGAGATCGAGCAGATCTCGACCGCAAGCCTGGACGCCGCGGCGAGCTTTGTTCCCGTAAGGCCGGGGCGGTCGGTGCTGGAGGTAATTCAGGACAGGATCGAGCAGAAGGCGTGGCTGCGCCGCAATGGCTTTCCGCTGGGCGACTATCGCGCTGTTCACACCTTCGAGCAGCTTCGCGAGGCGATTGCCGCGCTGGGAGGCAGGTGCTTCTGCAAGAGCGCGACCGGTGGCTATGACGGACGCGGACAGGGCAAGGTTGGTTTCCGCGCTGGTGTTGATCCCGAGGAGGAGCTTCGCGGGGCCTGGGAGGCCCTGGGGCAGGGGGCCGGTGTCGTCGAGAAGGCGGTCGAGCTGGAGCGCGAGATCTCGGTGCTGGTGGCCCGCAGCCCGTCGGGCGAGGTGAAGGTCTATCCGGCGGCGTGGAACCACCATGAGAACCAGATTCTGGCGTGGAGCGTGATGCCCGCTCCTCTGAGCGATGCGATGGCCGCCGAGGCACGGAAGCTCGCGGAGGAGATTGCCGATACCTTTCAGCTTGAGGGCATTCTTGCCGTCGAGATGTTCGTGACGACCTCGGGCGAGCTGCTGGTCAATGAGCTTGCGCCGCGTCCGCACAACAGCTATCACGCGAGCGAGCGCGCCAGTGTGACCAGCCAGTTCGAGCAGCTTGTCCGCGCCGTCTGCGATCTGCCGCTGGGTGACGTGGAGATCGTGCAGCCGTGCGCGATTGCCAACCTGCTGGGCGATGTGTGGATTGAGGCCGACGGCTCGCCGCGTGAGCCGCACTTCGACCGCGCGCTGGCGGTTCCGGGAGTCCGGCTGCACCTGTACGAGAAGCATCTTCCGCGCAAGGGCCGCAAGATGGGCCATCTGAGCGCAGTCGGAGCGACCGCCGACGAGGCCGTGGCAAGCGTGCTGAAGGCGCAGGAGCTGCTGTAGCGGGTTTCGAGGACTTTCGTCCCTTCACGTAAAACCTTACGAACTTGTAAACCACAACGCAGGCGGGTGCCCCATATCTGGCGGGTTCATTGCCAGATGTGGGGTTGCAGGATGTCCACCCCTCCCGTAAATCTTACGAACTTGTCATTCCGTTGCGAAGCGGAGGAATCTGCTTTTTGCCTGTTTGCCGAAGGATGGTGGCGGGATAGGCAAACAGCAGATCCTTCGACTGCGCTCCCGTTGGTCGCTTCGCTCAGGATGACAGTGATGGGGAGGCGAAGAGGGGATTCTTCCGCCCCTTTGCGGTGATGGCCGAGGGATAGGGCTTCGGTCCTGGTGTACAGGCGATTCACCTCCGTTTCATGCCCGATTCATCGCTTGTTCGTATATCGGAATTGGTGTCCGATTATCGTCGATAAAACATGCCCCCAATGCATCACGTGATCGCTGGAACGAGTCTTAACCATCAGGAAGTATCCGAAAGAGGAACTCGAGATGGCTTACGCAACAATCAATCCGTTTACGAATGAAGAGATCGAGGATTTTCCGTACGCTACGGACGCTGAGATCGATGCTGCCTTGGATAAAGCTCACGAAGCGTTTCTTTCGTGGCGTGAAACCTCCTTACCGGAGCGCGCTAAGATCATGCAGCAGGCCGCTGACATCCTGCGCCGGGAGAGCGACGTCTATTCGAAGCTTCTCGTCCTCGAGATGGGAAAACTGTTTTCGGAGGCAAAGGCGGAGACGGAGCTATCCGCTGCGATCTTCGAATATTACGCAAAGAACGTCGAGAGTCTTCTGAAGGATGAGGTCCTTCCGGTTGCGAATCCCGCAGAGGGACGGGCCAAGGTAATTCATGAGCCGCTGGGCGTGCTGCTCGCGGTCGAGCCGTGGAACTTCCCCTTCTACCAGGTTGCCCGCATTATTGCCCCGCAGCTTTCGGCCGGAAACACCGTTCTTCTGAAGCATGCCTCGAATGTTCCTCAGTGCGCGGCAGCGATGGACAAGCTGATGCTGGACGCAGGGCTTCCGGATGGCGCCTTCCGCAACCTCTACCCGACGCATGCGCAGGTCTCGCGCATCATTGCGGATCCTCGCGTGTGCGGCGTCGCTCTGACGGGCTCTGAAGGCGCTGGCTCGAAGGTCGCCTCCGAGGCTGGCCTCGTGCTGAAGAAGTGCACGATGGAGCTGGGCGGTGCCGATGCCTTTATCGTTCTTGAAGACGCGGACCTGGATAAGACCGTGGAATGGGCCGTCTTTGGGCGTCACTGGAACGCCGGTCAGGTGTGTGTCTCTTCGAAGCGCATGATTATCGCCGATTCGATCTACGATGAGTTCCTGACCTGTTATAAGGCTGGAATCGCGAAGCTGAAGATGGGAGACCCGATGGACCCCGCAACGACGTTGGCGCCCCTGTCGTCGCAGGGCGCGGCGGACAGCTTGAAGAAGCAGGTGGAAGAGGCGGTAAAGGCCGGTGCGAAGGCGGAGGAGATTCCGCTGGAGAAGCCGGAGACTGGGGCGTTCTTCCGTCCGGTCATCCTGACGGGGGTCGATCATAAGAATCCGGCTTCGCGGGAGGAGTTCTTTGGGCCGGTCTCGATGCTGTTCCGGGCCAAGGACGAAGCGGATGCGGTCCGTATCGCGAACGATTCGCCGTATGGCCTGGGAGGCTCTGTCTTCACCCGTGACGAAGAGCGCGGAGAGAAGATTGCGCGTCAGATCTATACCGGAATGGTGTACGTCAACCATCCAACGATGGTGAAGGCGGATCTTCCCTTCGGCGGCGTTCAACGTTCTGGCTTCGGGCGTGAGCTGATCGGTCTCGGCATCAAGGAGTTTGTGAACCACAAGCTGATTGATGTCGTCGATATCAACGCGCCCTTCTAGGGCGGCTGATCAAACTGGAGCCGTCTCAACTGGCAGCGGGTCAACTGGACCGCTGCCAGTTGTTGCATTTTAAGACGGGGAATCAGCCCTCTGTTCTTCTGAAGAAGCATGCACGGCGCGGCGTAAAATCGCTTCGTGATGAAGATCGAGATACCACAGCAGGCGCGCGCCGAGGCTATTGCCTCCCTCCAACGCTACTTTGAAGAGAACATGTCGGAGCCGATTGGCAATCTTCCGGCAGGGGTGTTGCTGGATTTTTTTGTCGAAGAGATCGGGCCGATGATCTACAACCGCGCCGTCGCCGACGCGCAGGCTCGCATGGCCACGCGGGTGGCGGACTTGAACGGTGAGCTGTGGGCCGATGAGTTTCAGTACTGGCCCGGTGTCGAGGCGAAGCGAAAGAATCGTCGGAAGTGATGCGGGTTCCGAACGGAGTTCATCCCACCCTTCGCGGTGAAGCTGCGAAGGATGGGGCACCCGAAGATCCTGCGAAATGACACGGTCTGAGTTACAAATTGCTGGACGTGGCTACAAATTGCCAGACGCGGCTACAAATTACTAGGCGCGCCCGGCGAACTCGCGGCTCTCGGTCGAAACCTTCACCTTCTCACCTTCCTTGATGAAGAGAGGCACGCGGATCTCGAGGCCGGTTTCAAGCGTTGCCACCTTGGTCACGCTGCCCGACTGCGAGGCTCCGCTGAGGCCAGGCTCCGTCTCGGTGACGGTGAGATCGACGAAGATCGGAAGGTCGAGGCCGATGGGGTTGCCGTTGTACTTGTTCAGCTGGATGAGCAGGCCGTCGATGAGGAAGTCGAGCGCGTTGCCGACCATGTTCTCGGTCAGGGTGAGGGTCTCGAAGCTCTGCTGGTCGAGGAAGTGGTAGCCGTCGGCGTCGCCGTAGAGGAAGGTCGCCTCGACCTGCTCGAGGTCGGGCTCCTTGAACTTCTCGCCCGCTTTGAAGCTCTTCTCGAAGACGGCGTTGGTGAGAAGGTTGCGCATCTTCAGGCGCACGAGGGTCTGGCCGCCGCGGGCTGTCGGCGAGCTCACGTCGGCGTCCATGCAGTAGTACGGGGTGTCTTCGTGCTCGAAGACCATCTTGCGCTTTACGTCGATCGCTTCAATCAGTGCGGCCATGCAACTCCTCAACGGAGCCCTGCGTCTGGGCGGGCTCTGCTTTAAGTATAGGGAGTCGTGCGGGATCGGACAAAATGCCGCGGCTAGGAGTTTTCCGGCTGCTTGTTGTCCTGCTCGGCGAGCTGCTGACGCTGAAGACTCTCTTCGCGGGCCTGCATCCAGTCGCGCAGAATGACGACGGCGGCGATCTGGTCGAGGATTGCTTTGCGGTCGCGGCGGTCGTGTCCGGCCTCGTCGAGAAGCTCGTGCGCGGCGACGGAGCTGAGGCGCTCATCCCACAGGTGGATGGGAAGGCCGGAGCGCTGATGCAGCTCGTCGGCGAACTCGTGGACCTTCGCTGCCCAGGGGCTGAGGTCGCCGGACATGTGCAGCGGGTTGCCGACGACGATCTCGGTGACCTCGTGCTTGCGGATGAGCCGCAGAAGGCTGCGGAAGTCTTCGCCGCGGCTCTTGCGCCAGAGGGTGAGGAGAGGCTGCGCGGTGTAGCCGAGCGGGTCGGTGAGGGCCACGCCCACGCGTACTTTGCCGACGTCCAGCGCCATGATTCTTCCGGGAGGCATATATCTAGTCTATCTTTGCCCGGTACGACTGATCGGGTGCCCCATCCTTTGCGGTTTTATAGCAAAGGGTGGGATGTAAACTCTTCGTACAGTCATGCCCAGTGACCTCAAGCGTTATCAGCAGACGACTAACTTCCACTTCATAACTTTTAGTTGTTACCGACGCCAGCTACATCTCGCAGTCGATGCGGTGAAAGACAGCCTTGAGCATTTTCTGGAAGAGACAAGAAGACAGCGTGGTCTGTGCATCGCGGCCTACGTCGTGATGCCGGAGCACATCCACCTTCTGACGAACGAGCCTTCAGAGGGAAGCCTTGCGGCCTTTCTTCAGGTCTTCAAGCAGAGGGCCTCGCGAGAGTTGAAGCCTGTAACGGAAAAGCAGTTTTGGGAAAAGCGCTATTACGACTTCAACGTCAGCTCTGGGGAGAAGTATGTTGAAAAGTTACGATATATCCATCGAAATCCTGTAACGCGTGGTCTTGTCGAAAGGCCGGAGGGTTATCGCTGGAGCAGCTTCAATCATTACGCAACCAGGGAACGTGGCGTTGTCGAAATTGAGTCGGAGTGGACAGCGCGCAGGCGTGAACAGTTTGCATCCCACCCTTCGCGGTGAGACTGCGAAGGATGGGGCACCCGATCATTTGTGCCTGTGTAAGAAGCAAAACAAAACGGCGGCTCCGTGAGGAACCGCCGTTTGAGGTTGAACGAAAGGCGCGCTACGCGCGCGTCCCGCCGACCGCGAAGGTCAGCCGATGTCTTCGTTCCAGTTCTCGAGGTAGGCCTTGAAGTCGCTCATGAACTTGCCGGCGTCGGCTCCGTCCACGATGCGGTGATCGAAGCCCAGCGTGAAGCGCTGGATCGAGCGGATCGCGATGGACTCGTTGCCTTCCTTGTCCGTGATGACCTCGGCTTCCTTGTTGAGTCCGCCGATGCCGAGAATCGCGCTCTGCGGCTGGTTGATGATCGGGGTTCCGAACTGCTCGCCGAAGATGCCCGAGTTGGTCAGGGTGAAGGTTCCGCCCGAGATCTCGTCCGGAGCAAGCTTCTTGCCGCGGGCGCGCTCAGCCACATCGACGATGCCGCGCGCGATGCCGAGGAAGTTCTTCTCCTCGGTCTGCTTGAGCACCGGAACGATCAGACCCCAGTCCAGCGCGACCGCAATGCCGATGTTGATGTTCTTGTTGTAGCGGATCGCGTCGCCTTCGATCGAGCCGTTCACGATGGGGTGCTTGCGAAGGGCGTAGATGGCGGCGCGCGTGATGAACGGCATGTAGGTCAGCTTGACGCCGTTGCGCTGCTCGTACTTCGACTTCTCCTTCTCGCGCAGCTTCACGATGCGGGTCATATCGACCTTGAAGACCGTGTGGACGTGCGGAGAAGTACGCTTGGACTCGACCATGCGCTGCGCGATGATGGAGCGCATCTTGGTCATCGGGACCAGCTCGCCCGGAAGCGGAGCAGCCGGAGCGGCAGGCTTGGGAGCCGCGGGGACCGCAGCCACGGGGGCCGGTGCAGCGGCAGCGGGCTTCGCTCCACCCTCGATGTAGCCGACGACGTCGTCCTTGGTGATGCGGCCCGAGGCTCCGGTTCCGGCGACCTGCGAGAGATCGACGTTGTTCTCGGAGGCGATCTTGCGGACCAGCGGCGAGGTGCGTCCGCGCTCGCCAGCCGAAGCGGAGGCAGCAGGAGCAGCCGGGGCCGGTGCCGCAGCGGGAGCAGCCGCAGGGGCTGCCTTCGCCGGTGCGGGAGCGGCCTTGGAGGCGCCTCCGCCGATGACAGCAACGACGGTGTTGATCTGGACGGTGGCGCCTTCGGCGACCTTGATTTCGGTAAGGGTTCCGGCGACGGGCGAGGGAATCTCGGCGTCGACCTTGTCGGTGGAGATCTCGAAGATGGGCTCGTCGCGCTGGACGGAGTCGCCGACCTTCTTGAGCCACTTGGTGATGGTTCCCTCGGTGATGGACTCGCCCATCTGGGGCATCAGGACGTCGGTTCCGCCCGCTTCGATGATGGTTCCGGCGGCAGCGGAGTCAGCCGCCGCGGGGTTGCCCTGGGTAGCCGCAGGAGCGGTTTCAGCGGCGGGGGTAACGGAGTCGGAGGCGGGAGCGGCAGCGGTTTCGCCAGCCGCAGGGGCTGGGGTAGAAGCTGCGCCCTCGGCGTCGATGACGGCGACGACGGAGTTGACCTGGACGGTGGTTCCCTCAGCGATCTTGATCTCCTTCAGGGTTCCAGCGGCGGGCGAGGGGATCTCGGCATCGACCTTGTCGGTAGAGATCTCGAAGAGCGGCTCATCGCGCTGGATGGTGTCGCCCGGCTTCTTAAGCCACTTGGTGATGGTGCCTTCGGTGATGGACTCGCCCATCTGGGGCATGACTACGTCTGTCGGCATGAATCGCTCCCTGAAGCATTTCGGGCGGCTCGAACGGACCCTCCGCCCCGGCCCGGCTGGTGACCGGGCATACGAATGGGATTATACGGCTATAAGCAGGCATCTTGCCTGAACTGGTGCGGTTAGCGAACGGGGTAAGCCTTAAACGGGCAGGGCGGCTGGCCTTGGCGAGAGGATGGATGACCGGGTGCCCCATCCTTTGCGGCTTTATCGCAAAGGGTGGGATGCGGGATTTCGGAATCGGAGTTTAAGACGAAAGGCGGTGCGGGTGCGAGCGGGATTCATCCCACCCTTTCCTTCCTGCCCCAGCGAGCAAGCTCGCCGGGGACCCCGTGCGGAAAGGATGGGGTACCCGATCTTTGGTGGCGGTCTTCTAGAGGACGGAGGAGGCAGGGTGCAGCAGCTCGTCGAGGGTTTCGACGGCGAGCATCTGGCGCTCGAAGACGCGTCCGAAGTTTCGGGCGGTGGAATGGATGGCGTTCTCCATCGTGGGCTGGCGGTCGGGGTCGGTCTCCAGCTCCAGGCTGGTGACGGCGCGGTCTGTGATGCCGCAGGGGACGATCCACGCGAAGTCGCGCAGGTCGGTGGTGACGTTGAGGGCGAAGCCGTGCGAGGTGACTCCCTGGGAGACATGGACGCCGATGGCGGCGATCTTCTTCTCTTCGATGCTGCCGCCTGCGATCGTCCAGACGCCGGTGCGCTTGGGGATGCGCTGGGTCATCACGCCGAAGTCGTTGCAGACGCGGATGAGGACCTCTTCGATCATGCGGACGAAATCGACGGGGCCGAGGTGCGGACCTTTTTTGCCGGGAAGGTCGCCGCGCAGATCGACGATGGGGTAGCCGACGAGCTGTCCGGGGCCGTGGTAGGTGACGTCGCCGCCGCGGTTGATCTCGTGCAGCTCGACCCCGCGGGAGGCGAGGAACTCGTCGGAGGCGAGGATGTTGCTGCGGCTGGAGTTGCGGCCCAAGGTGAGCACGGGAGGGTGTTCGAGCAGGAGGAGCGTGTCGCCGATGAGGCCCTGCTTGCGCGCTTCGACGACGCGCCTCTGGGCTTCGAGACCTTCGGCGTAAGAGACGCGTCCGAGTTGGAGGAAGTGGGCGTACATCGTGCTGCTTCTATTATCCGCCTCGCAGGTGCCGCAGCAAACGCGGGTCGAAGTTCGCTCTTGTCGCACCGGCGATTTTGATGCGCTTCGCGTCGCTGTGCAGCGGGTTGAGGAGATAGTTGAAGGTGTTGGGAAGAATGGCCGATGGAACCCGGGCCAGCGCGGTCTTCGCGCCTTTCAGCCATGCGTCTCCGATGCTGCGGCTCAGCGGGAGATCGGTCTTCCAGTCATCGTGTTTGCCCACGCGCAGCTCTTCGATTGCGAGGTTGGGAGGAGCTTCCACATGCAGCAGAGTGTAGGCGGGAGGAAGATCGCCTTCGTCCAGCTCAAGATGAACGAGAACCTCGATCATCGCTCCGGCGGGGGAGGCCGCGAGATAGATGATTGGCCTGCCTGCGGTGTGCCAGCGCGCCGAGTACAACAGGCCGCCTTCGCCGCTGAGCGAGCGGAAGTTGCTGATACGCCAGAGGTCGAGCTTTGTTTTGGAGGCCGGGGCCTCTGTCATCGAGGCCGCCATCAGGCGAACATGCCGTGTTCGATCTGGCCGAGCATCTCCTCCACCATGCGACCGCCGAGGTCGGTGCGGAGCATCTGCATGGGCGTGCGCTGGTCGAAGCGCTTCTTCGGCGAGCCGAGCCACTGGCGCGCATGTTCCGCGTCCCCGAAGACTGTGACGGCGTGGTCGAAGACGCGAACCAGCCGGGCGAGCTTGTCGGACTCGTCGGAGGAGAGGGATTCGCGGCGAGCGCGGCGGTGCTTCAGGGTGCGGGAGGGGATGACGACGTCGTAGATGTCCTTCAGCTCCACCCCGGAGGCGGAAATGAAGCTGGTCATCGTATCGACGGGAACGCCTGCCTCCACGCTTTCGAGCGTGAGGTGGAGATGGGGAAGCAGTCTCGCGGAGGGACGGGATTTTGCGGCTTGCGCCATGAGGACATTATGCCATAGATAGATCGGCAAAATGTCCACGCAGTCTTTGGGGAGTCAGTCTTTCGTCAGTGGGTTCTTCCAGCGCAGTCTGGGGAAACGTGCAAAGTCACGGTCGTTCGTCTGGAGCTCTCCGCCGAACTCTATCGTGATGGTTGCAATCTCGGCATCGGTAACAAGACGGCCTGCGGCGTGTCCTTCGAGCAGGGTTCTCTTCAGAAGTTCCCAGTACCGTTCCCCCGGAGCCAGAAGGCGAACCTGGGGGAGAAGAAACCATTCCTCTACGATTTCGACCGCCTCCTCAAGGGAGAAGCGACCGTTTCGCAGGGCCGGGTGCGTCATGATGCGGAGAAACGCAGCGACACTGTGAACGGGAATCCCGATGGAGCCGGAGGACGAGAAGATACTTTCGAGGTAAGCCTTGGCCGAGCGATGCTGAACAGCTTCGATGTCATAGGCGTACAGCAGGATGTTGGCATCGAGCACAATCATCGATACAACGGTCCTTCCAACATCTCGATCAACTCAGAGACGGAGCCGGAGGTCCACTCAGCGGGAAGACCAATCCTCTTTGCCTTCACCTTGAAGGCTCGCATCCGAACGGGAGAGGCCGCCTGCTGCAATCCGGCGCGAAGAAGATGGTTGACCGTCTGCTTCAGAGGTTGACCGGTGCGACGCATCTCCTTTTCAAGAAGCGTTGCTACGTCATCGTCAATGGTGAGTGTGGTTCGCACATCATGATGATGCCATTTCTGCATCATGATGTCTATGTCGAAATGACATCTGCAAATAAAAAGGTCCGGACATGATTGTCTGAACCTTTTTATTTGCAGCAATTTGCAGCTTACACGTTGACGGCCTTGCCTTCGACGCTCGAGAACGCGTCGAGCAGGGCTTCGGCGACGGTCGGGTGGGCGTGGATGGTGAACATCATCTCCTCTACCGTGGCCTCAAGCTCGATCGCCGTCACGCACTCGGAGATGATCTCCGTCGCATAGGGGCCGATGATGTGGACGCCGAGAATCTCGCCGTATTTCGCATCCGTCACCACCTTCACGAAGCCGTCGTGCGCGTCGAGAATCGTCGCCTTCGAGTTGCCGACGAACGGGAACTTGCCCACCTTGACGGTGTAGCCCTTCTCCTTCGCCTGCGCTTCCGTCAGGCCGACGCTGGCGACCTGCGGCTCGGTGTAGGTGCAGCCCGGGATGCGGGTGCGGTTGATGGGCTTGGCGTACTTGCCCGCGATGCGCGCCGCGACGACCAGGCCCGCCATCGAGCCGACGTGCGCCAGTTGCGGAAGTCCGCCCACGATGTCGCCGATGGCGTAGACGCCCGGCTCGGTCGTCTCCTGCCACTGGTTGGTCATCACGAAGCCGCGCTCCGGCTTGATCGAGGTCTTCTCAAGGCCGATGCCCTCGGTGCGGGGCGAGCGGCCAACCGCCATCAGGACTTTCTCCGCCTGCTTGGACTGCGGCTTGCCGTTCGCGTCGGTCCAGGTGACCAGCGCGCCGTTCTTGTTCTTCTCGATCTTGGTGTCCTTGATCGAAAGGTTGACCTCGATCTCGCGCTTCTTGAACTGGCGCAGAAGCTCCTTGGAGATCTCCTCGTCCTCGACCGGAACGATGCGGGGAAGGACTTCGAGGATGGTGACTTCGGCTCCGAAGCTCTTGAAGATAGAGGCGAACTCGACGCCCACCGCGCCCGAGCCGATCACGATCAGCGACTTCGGGGCCTCGGCGATCTTGAGGATCTCGTAGTTGGTCAGGATGGTGTCGTCGGGCTTGTAGCCGGGCAGAACGCGGGCGTCGGAACCCGTGGCGAGAACGACCTTCTTCGCCTTGATGGTCTCGGGCTTGCCATCGGACAGCTTGACGTCGATGGTGTGGACGCCGTCCTTCGCCGGGCCGGTCAGCTTGCCGAAGCCCTTGAAGGTGGTGATCTTGTTCTTCTTCATCAGGAAGTCGAGGCCCTTGGTGTGGCGCGTGATCACGTCGTCCTTACGGGCGAGCACGTTCTTCCAGTTCAGCTTGGGCGGCTGCACGTCGATGCCGTAGCGGTCGGCGTGCTTCAGGTGGTCCCACAGCTCGGCAGAGAAGAGCATCGCCTTGGTCGGGATGCAGCCCCAGAGCAGGCAAGTGCCGCCCAGGCGGTCGTTTGCGTCCACCAGCGCAACCTTCAGTCCGTACTGCGCTGCGCGGATGCCGCAGGTGTATCCCGCCGGTCCGCCGCCAAGAATCACTACATCAAAGATCGTGTCAGCCAAAGCTATCTCCTTCTCGTTTCCCCAGACATTTTAGAGTACCGAAGCTGTCAAGTGCCTCCCATCGGAGGCGAGTGGTGCGCTTATCGACACGGTACCCTTCCTTTTCCCGGATTTTCAAGGTCCGGGCCTGGGTGGGGTGCGCCCGCTCTTGTGAGGCTTCCGGCATCCCCGCGTCTATAGTGAGGGTCGATATGAGATTCCTTTCTCCTCTTCTACTTTCCGCCCTGCTGATCGCTCCGATGGGGTATGCCCAGACGGCTGCTCCGGTTTCGAGTGGAGCAAACCGGATCATCCTGGATACGGACGTGGGCGACGATGTGGACGATGCCTTTGCCATCGACCTGGCGCTGGCCAGCCCGGAGCTTGAGGTGCTGGGGCTCTCCTCGGCGTGGGGAGACACGGCGCTACGGGCGCGGATGCTCGACCGCATGGCCTGCGAGACAGGGCGCGATGAAATTACCGTGAATATGGGGATTTCGACGCATTCGATGACGGAGTTCCGGCAGGCCCCGTGGGCGCGGGCGGGGATAGAGAGGCCGCACGGCGACGCGGTCGGGTTTCTGCTGGAGCAGGCCGGGGCGCACCCCGGAGAGGTGACGCTGCTGGCGCTGGGGCCGCTGACCAACATCGGTGCGGCGATCGATCGTGATCCCGCGACCTTTCGCAAGCTGAAGCGCGTGGTGCTGATGGGCGGGGCGGTTCATCGCGGCTATGGGCCGGTGGGGACGCCTGCAGAGCCGGAGTACAACATCGCCCGCGATCCCCGTTCGGCGCAGAAGCTGCTGGGCTCGGGCGTGCCTCTGTTCTGGCTTCCGCTGGATTCGACGCAGCTTCCGTTCGATGTTGTGAAGCAACAGCAGCTTGCGGGGATCAGTACGCCGCTGACCGATGCCTTGCAGGTGCTCATCGCGGAGTGGGGGCGCTCTGCGCATCTACCCACGCCGACGCTGTTCGATGCCGTGGCCGCAGCCTATGCGATTGATTCCACGACCTGCGCGATGACTTCGCTGCACCTTGAGGTGGACGACAAGGGCATGACGCGGGCGACGAAAGGCGCTCCGAACTCGAATGTTTGTTTGCAGCCGAGGGAGGACGCTTTTTACGCGCTGCTGATGCCGCGGTTGATGAACCAGCGGCTGGTTGGCAGTAAGGTGTGCGTCTCTCCTGCGGCGAAGTAGCCGCTATTTTGCGGTCATTGCCTTGAGCAGCGCCACCGCCATGCTGTTGGCCGGGGTGGGGATGCCGTGTGTTTTGCCCTTGCGGACGATGGCCCCGTTGCGGGCGTCGATCTCGATGGGTCGACCCGCGAGGCGGTCGGCGTGCAGCGAGTTGATGGAGTCCGGCAGGGCGCGGCGGCAGGCGGCGAGGGTGTCTTCGGCGAGAGAGTCGGGCAGGTTGGCTCCTTCGGCGCGGCCCACGGCGATGCACTCGCGCACGATGTCCAGCGCGACCTCTCCCAGTGCTTCGTCATGCAACACTCCAGCAGGCTTCAGGACCAGGGCGGGCAACGCACCGACGGCGTTGTTGGCAAGCTTCTTCCAGGCCACGGTGAGCCAGTCTTCCACTGCGACGACATCGGCTGTGCTTCCGGCGAAGAGACCGACGAACTCGTGGCCCAGCGTCTCGTCTTCGACGCGCAGGATCATCGTGCTGCGCTGCACCAGACGAGCCACACCGTTCTGCGTGGGCTGGCGCTCGACGGGGCAGTCCACCATGACGGGGAGGATTCTTTCGTGCGCGATGTAGGGGGCGAAGCGTTCGCGGTGCTCCACGCCGTTCTGCAGTACGGCGACGGGAGCGGCTCCGGCTCCGAGGTTTTCGAGCCACTGCGCGGCGGAGTCCACATCGTAAGCCTTGGTCGCGATCATCACCCAGTCGACAGGCGTCGCGTCCTCGGGGCGCGTGAGGAGAGTGCCGTTGAGAGCCACTTCGCCCTCGGGGGTCTGCACCACGATTCGGTCGATGGGAGTGCGCACGCACAGCACCAGCTCGTGCTTTCCCGTTGTTTGCAACAGCGAGGCGATGACCCCGCCGATTGCTCCACTTGCGCCGATGATTGCGATTCGTGCCATGCGGGAATTTTAGTGGGTCTTTGGGGGAACGGTATGAATACAGTTCGGGTGCCCCATCCTTCCTGACGCTTTTGTCGGGAAGGGTGGGCTGCTGGATGTTCGGAGCGGAGTTTTTTAAAGACGGTGCTGGTGCGGGCGGGATTCATCCCACCCTTCGCGGTGAGGCTGCGAAGGATGGGGCACCCGATCTTTTGTTGGCTGTTCGAAAAGGCTATGCCAAGACCTTCGCCGCGTCCTTGGCGAAGTAGGTCACGATGAAGTCCGAACCGGCGCGACGCAGCGAGAGCAGCGACTCCATCATGGCACGCTGTGGCTCCAGCCATCCGCGCTCGAAGGCCGCGTGCAGCATCGAGTACTCGCCCGAGACCTGGTACGCTCCCATCGGAACGTCGAAGCGGTCGCGCGCCTCGCGGATGATGTCTAGGTAGGGCATGGCGGGCTTCATCAGCAGCATGTCCGCGCCTTCGACCAGGTCGAGGTCGATCTCGCGCATGGCTTCGCGGCGGTTGGCTCCGTCCATCTGGTAGCTGCGGCGGTCGCCGAACTGCGGGGCCGAGTCTGCCGCCTCGCGGAACGGGCCGTAGAAGGCGCTGGCGAACTTCGAGGCGTAGCTCATGATCGGGGTCTGCTCGAGGTCGGCGCGATCCAGGGCCTCGCGCATGGCGGCGATGCGGCCGTCCATCATGTCGCTGGGGGCGACGATATCGGCACCAGCTTTGGCCAGCGAGGCTGCGGTGCGGGCCAGCAGCTCAAGGCTCGAATCGTTCTCGATCTCATAGTGATCGCCATCGCGAGCGACGATGCCGCAGTGGCCGTGCGAGGTGTACTCGCACAGGCAGACGTCGGCGATGGTGACGAGTGAATCGAGCGCGCGGTTCTTCTTGAACTCCCGCAGCGCAGTCTGCACGATGCCGTCGTCGGACCATGCTCCGGTGGCCTGCTCATCTTTTTCTGCGGGAAGCCCGAAGAGAAGAAGCCCTCCGATGCCGAGCTTCGCGCACTCTTCCGCCTCTTTCACCGCTTCATCGAGCGAGAGGTTGAAGACGCCGGGCATCGAGCTGATGGGCTTGCGGACGCCCTCGCCGGGACAGATAAACAGCGGGTAGATCAGGGCGCCGGGGTGCAGGTGCGTCTCGCGCACCAGCGAACGGATGGCCTCGGTACGGCGCAGCCGCCGCATACGCGTAGCAGGGAAGTTCATAGTTTAAATCTTACGCCTTCGCCTGAACGGTCACGGAGGACCGGGTGCCCCATCCTTCCTGATGGTTTTTGTCAGGAAGGGTGGGATGCAGGATGCTCGGAGGGGAGTTTTTAAAGACGGTGCTGCTGCGAACTGGATTCATCCCACTCTTTGCGATAAAGCCGCAAAGGATGGGGCACCCGGACGTTCAGCTGCGGTCCGCCAGCGATTCGTACTCGATGGCCGAGCTGACCGGCGTGAGCACCCACAGGGTGTAGATTCCAAGCGCTGTCCCGAAGGGAATCCTGAACAGGGCAAGGATGCCGAGGATGATCGCCATCGTGCGGCCCCAGGGCTTGCGCGTCAGAAGGCCGTACCCCACCGTCAGCGCAAGACCGGCCATCACGACCGTCATGGTGACGACGACCGGCATCAGGGACATCCACGGCGGTCCGGACAGCTCGTTCAGCCAGCGATGCGAAAAGTGCGGCCATGCAAGGGCGCGGAAAAGGAACAGGCCGAAGAGGCTATGGACGACGCGATAGACCCCGAAGGCGCACCACAGCGTTCCCAGCGTCTGAAGATGACGTTGCACGCGCGGCGTGACGACCCGCGGCGGATAGGACGAGTACCCCGCATATCCCATATATCCAACGGGCGGAACAGTATTTGCGACCTGCGCGCCGCATCGCGGGCAGAAGCGGCTTTCGCCTTCGATGGTGCTTCCACAAACCTGACAGACCATGACACAACCTCCCGAGACTCGGAGCCCCTTCCGGTCATCGCTTCTGTTGTTACGCACGCGGCAGGCAGCTGGTTCCCTGCGCGATTACGATAGAAGATGTGCCTCCTGTCGTCGCTTTCATCCCGCAGATTCCCTCGCCCCTGACCGAGTCCAGCGCCACGGCGCTTGAGTGGCCGCGCTTGCGCGAGCACATCGCCTCGCGGACCTTCTCGCCGCTGGGACGCGCATGGGTTTCGGCGCTCGAGCCTTCCGCCGATCTCGCATGGATCAACATGCAGCAGCAGCGTACCGAAGAGATGCGCGGCCTCTTCGCAACCGGGATGAGCTTCGACTTTCACGGACTGTTTGCGCCGACCGACCTGCTCGACAAGGCGCGTATCGACGGCTCGGCGCTGGAGCCGCTGGAGATTCTTTCGCTGGTCACGGTGGTCGAGCGCGTCGCCGGTTGGAGCGCGGTGATCTTTCCCTCCGCCGCGACCGACCTGGTACGAATGCAGCTTGCGGTGCCGGGCATCTCGCAGCTCTCCGCTCCGCTGCGCGATCACAACCTTCTGCCGCTGATGAAGCATCTGAGCGGCAAGATCGAGCCGGATGGTTCGATCTCCGACGACGCCTCGCCGGAGCTGGCGCGCATTCGCCGCGCTCTCGAACGACAGCACCGCGCAATTGAAGAGAGCCTGCGCCGCTCGCTACGCCGCCTGGCTGAAGACGGCAGCACCCGCGATGAGGTGATTACGATTCGCGGCGACCGCTTTGTGATTCCCGTGCGCTCGGAGTTCAAGCGTAAGGTTCCGGGCGTGGTGCACGGCTCGTCGTCGTCGGGCCAGACGGTCTTCGTCGAGCCGCTTGAAACCATCGAGCAGAACAACGAGCTGGTGCGGCTGCTGGATGAGGAGCAGTCGGAGATTCACCGCATTCTTGTCGCGATGACCAGGGCGCTGTCGCAGAACTCCGGCGCGATTCAGGCGGGTGCGAAGATTTTGGCCGAGGTCGAAGCTCACGCGGCGCGAGCGCGGTTTGCCGCGGAGCTGAACTGCGTGCGGCCCGTCTTCACCGCTGCGACGGAGCCTGAGCTTGCGCTCACGGAAGCGAGGCATCCGCTGCTTGAGCTGCGCATGATCGCGCAGGCACGCGCTGAGGGGACGGAGGCATCTTCGCCCATCCCGCTGACGCTGGGGCTGGCGAACGATGCGCGACAGCTCATCATCAGCGGACCGAACACGGGCGGTAAGACCGTCTCGCTGAAGACCGTGGGGCTGCTCTCGCTGATGGCGCAGGCGGGGGTTCCTGTTCCTGCGGTGGAGGCGAAGCTGCCGCTGTTCACCGGTATCTACGCCGACATCGGCGATGCGCAGTCGATCGAGCGCAATCTTTCGAGCTTCTCCGCGCACGTCGTCAATCTCGATCGCATCTCGCGTGAGGCGACGGCGTCTTCGCTGGTGCTGCTGGACGAGCTTGGCTCGGCCACGGACCCCGAGGAGGGAGCCGCACTTGCGGTTGCCGTCGCGCAGCACTTCCTGCGGATGCGGGCGTGGTGCTGCATCACGACGCACCTTACCTCCCTGAAGATTTACGCGGCCAACAACGCGGGTGTGCTGAATGCGGCGGTCGGGTTCGATCAGGAGACGCTGACGCCGACCTATCAGCTTCGTCTCGGCGTACCGGGCGCCTCTGCTGGCTTGAACATCGCTTCGCGGCTTGGCCTCGATCCTGTCATTGTCGCGGCGGCGCGTGCGCAGTTGACCACGCAGACCGCAGACATTGCAGCGTTTCTCGACCAGCTTCACGATCAGCTCACCGCCGCTGCTGCCGAGCGCGAGACGCTGCGTCAGCGCGAGCAGGAGCTGGAGCGGGCAAAGATCAAGCTCGACCTCGAAGGCCGCGCCGAGCAGAAGGCACGCACACGTGAGCTTGAGGCGAAGCTGAATGCGATGCTCGAAGGCTTCGCGGCGCAGCTGCGCGATTCGGTGAAGAACATCGGAGATAAAGCCGCCGCGAAGCGCATCCAGAGGGACGCGGCGCTTGCGGTGGCTCGTGCGCGGCGCGAGTTCTCGACGGAGTTTCAAACGACCATCGCCTCGCACAGCGCGGCGAAGACGGGGGCCACGGGCAGCGCGATGATGAAGCCCACGGCTGTCCTTGAGCCTGAGGTGAACGACATGGTTAAGCTGAAGTCTCTCGGAAGGCAGGGGCGCGTGGAGCGCGTGATCGACGCGAAGACCTTCGAGGTTTCGGTGGGCCCGATGAAGATGCGCGTGTCGCTCGACGACATTGCTGAAATCGAGAAGGGGAAGGCTATCACTCCGCTGGAAGCAGCGCGGAAACGTGGCGGCATTACTGTTTCGACCAACGACGACCCCGATTACATGAGCATGGAGATCAACGTGATTGGCCGCACGGCGGACGAGGCTCACGACGAGGTCGCCCGCTTCGTCGACCGCGCTTTTCTTGCGGGACTTCCTCGCATCCGCATCGTTCACGGGACAGGCATGGGGATTCTTCGCCGCACCCTGCGCGATTACCTTCGCAATCATCCGCACGTCGCGAGTATCACCGAGCCGCCGCCGAACCTGGGCGGACAGGGCGCGACCGAGGTGGAGCTGCGGCAGTAAGGCTGGTTGAGAAGGGAAGCGTAATGTTGGAGGGAGACTTGTCTCTCAGGAAGAGGTCGGGCAGCAGCTCGTTTCAAAGAGAGCTCGGTTCTTTCCAGAATTGTCATCCTGATATGGGGCACCCGCTTTTGTTATGTTTCGGATGCCCGAGCAGTCTACGGTGCTTTGCAGACAAAGCTGTGCGCGTCGTTCACGTCGCCTCTGCCGGTGTACTCGGCCATCTGGGGGTATGGGCACAGCGGCCGGGTGCGCTCGACCACACCGCGGCCTCCGTGCGAGGCGATGATCTGCGTGGGAGCCACTCCCTTTTCCACCCACCGTTCCATCGCGGAGACAGGATCGAAGATATCCGTTCCCGGACCTCCGCCGCAGTGCTGCATTCCCGGCACCATGAACAGCCGTGCAAAGTCGGAGGTCTTCGGGCCGCTTACGTTCTCCATCTGCTGGTAGTAGTGGATCGTGTTCAGCGGGGAGATGTCGGGGTCGCTCCAGCCGTGGTAGAGAATCAGCTTCGCTCCCCTCCTGGCGAAGGGGCGAAGGTCGGGGTTCGTCGCGTCGAGCGCGGGCGCGAGCTTTTCCAGCATGGCCTTGTCGCGGTCGTAGTCGAAGGTCATTGGGTCGTAGTCGGGGTCGCCCATCACCATGAAGCGGAAGAAGCTGTCGGCAGCCTGCCAGTGCGTCGCCTTGTACGGGGCCGAGCCGGTGATCCAGCTTGACCAGCCTCCCTGACCGTCCTCGCCGCCGGGAACGAGGCCGGGCATGATCAGCTTGCCCTTGTCGTCGCGCGCACCCGCCCAGATCTGCTTTACGGCCTTGATCTGTTTCGGCGTGAAGCAGGTTCCGGGGTCTTCGCCCTCCTTGCAGACCAGCTCCTCGGGGTTGAAATGGCACGCGAGAGGATCGTCGAGCACGCCGTCGGTCACTCCGTCCTTCGCGTCGCAGGCGCGGTTGACGGCATTGGCCAGCAGCTTCACCTTCGCGGGCTGGATGTAGCTCTCGGGGTCCTTGAGGGTCGCCATCGCGTAGTAAAGATGCGCCCCGGCGTAGTGGCTGGTCCAGCTATACGCGGGGTCTCCTGCGACGATGCCGTCGAAGTCTCCCGGATAGCGCTGGGCTTCCATCAGCCCCTGCTGGCCGCCCTTCGAGCACCCGGCGTAGTAGGCGTGGTCGGCGGCCCTGCCGTAGAAGGCGCGGACGATCTGTTTGCCGTTCACCGTGGTCAGGTGCAGCGAGCGATGCCCGAAGTCCTCGATCAGCTCCGGCTTATCCAACGCCCAGCTTGCGTCGAAGCCTTCCCCGGGAGCGTTAACGTGGCCGGTGTCGGTGCTGGCGGCGACGTTGCCGCGGCGCAGCGCCGTGGCCATTGTGCTGTAGCTAATGACGCCCGCCATGCCGCCGTTGCCGACTACCTCGAAGCGTCCGCTCCAACCCGCGAGCGGAAGCCACACCTCGAACCGGATCGCCGGTTTGGTCACTCCAACCACGCGGCAGAAGGAGGGCAGCCGCCGCATGTGGATGTTCGTACCCTCCGGGGTGAAGTCGCCTCCGGGGGTCAGCATGGCGGACTCGATGGTGGTGTTGTCCAGACGGAGCGATTCGAGCCGGTCACAGGCGTCGTTCGACTGCGCCCGCACGGATGCCGGATAGATCGATGCCAGCGCGAGCACTGCCGCCAGCCAACTCCTTCGGGGTTTCCAGATACAACGCGTGTTCATCGTCCTCCCAAGCGTTGGGACCGATTGTAGCGTCTCCCGGTTCGAAGCGCGTCGGTCTCTGTCCCTGATTCTGTGCTTTTCTTTTGGCCTGATTTTGCAGTTCTCTTTTGGATAGCTCGACGTATGCTTCTCCTGATGAGAAAGCCTCTTCTGCTTGCATTGGTACTTCTGCTTCCGGCTCTCCCTTCGCGGGGCCAGGAAACCTCGATCCGCCGTCTCGATGGAACCACGATCACGTCGGACGAAGCTGAGACGCTGGCCCGGACGGTGCTTACGAAGCACCATGTGACCGGAGGTCAGATCGCGGTGCTGAACGGCGGAAAGCTGGTCTGGAGCAGGGCCTTTGGACAACGCGACCGCGAGCACGATCTTCCCATGCGGCCCTCTACAACCCTGTGGGCGGCCTCGATCACCAAGGGAGTCTTCGGGGCGTATGTGATGCAGTTGGTCGAGCGTGGAGAGCTTTCGCTCGACGAGCCGGTGGCGCGGCTTCTGCCTCAGCCGCTCGACCATTACGAGCGCTACCGCGTTACGGCGTCGGAGATCGTTCACGATCCTCGCTGGTCCTCCATCACGCCGCGCATGTTGCTCAACCACACCTCGGGGCTGGCGAACTTCGCCACGCTGGAGCCGGATGAGAAGATGCATCTGCACTTCACTCCCGGCTCGCGGTTTGCGTATTCGGGCGAGGGGCTGAACCTTCTGCAACTGGTCGTCGAAGAGCGAAAGCACAGGCCGCTCGACGAGTTGATGCAGGAGGCGATCTTTACCCCGCTGAAGATGGACCGCACCTCGATGATCTGGGAGGAGCGATTCATCGAAGACGTCGCCGACCGGTATGGCGAGGACGAGAAGCTACTTGGGCATACGCGGCGCGACCATGCCCGTGGGGCTGGCTCCATGACCAGCTCTGCCGAAGACCTTGCGCGTTTCGCCTCTGCGCTGATGGCGGGACGTGTGATCAAGCCCGCCTCTCTCAAAGAGCTGCTGGCTCCGGGGATCAGGATCGATGAGCTGAAGCAGTTCCCCACGCTCGACGAGGCGAAGGGAACGGAAGGCCCGGCGGTCGGGCTGGCCTACGGGCTTGGCTGGGGGCTGCTGACGCGCACGCGCTTCGGTCCGGCCTTCTTCAAGGAAGGGCATGGCGACGGCGCGCAGAACTTCATGATCTGCTTTACGCGGCGGCGCGACTGCATGATTATTTTGACGAACAGCGACAACGGCGAGAAGGCCTTTCGCGAGCTGCTGGAGGGCATCCTGGGCGACACGGTGACGCCGTGGCGGTGGGAGGGGTACGCGCCGTAACCTCAGGATGATCGGGTGCCCCATCCTTTGCGGTCTTATCGCAAAGGGTGGGATGGGGATTTCAGTGCCGGTTTTCAGAATAAGGACGGTGGTGGTACGAACGTGCTTCATCCCACCCTTTCCTGCGGAAAGGGTGGGGCACCCGGTCGGTGGTGGCGGGTAAAAAGACTCAGGGCAGGATGACGACCGGCCCCTCTGCCGTCTCGTGCTTCACCGCCTGCAGGGCCTCGTTGGCCTGGTCGAGCGGGAAGGTGCGGACGACCGGGCGGATGCCGATCTCGTGGGCCAGCGCGAGGAAGTCGCGGGCGTCCTGCCGGGTCATGTTGGCGACGGAGCGGATCTGGCGCTCGCCCCACAGCAGCGTGTCGTAGTCGAAGGCAGGCATCTGGTCGAGATGGATGGCGTTGATGGCGACGACTCCTCCTTTGCGCAGGCTGGAGAGCGCAGCGACGACGACTGCCCCGGCGGGAGCGAAGGTGACGGCGCGGTCAAGCAATACGGGGGGCTTGTCGGTTTCGGCCCCGACCCACGTGGCTCCGGCCTGCCGGGCCTGCTCGCGATGCTGCTCGCCGCGGGTAGAGACGTAGACCTCGCAGCCCCAGTGCTTCAGCACCTGGATGGTGAGCGAGGCCGAGGCTCCGAAGCCGAAAAGTCCGACGCGGTCGCCGGGCTGGGTTCCTGCGACGCGCAGGCTGCGGAAGCCGATGATTCCGGCGCAGAGAAGGGGCGCGAGGTGGCGCGGCTCGGCCTCGGAGGGCAGGGGGAAGGCGAAGTCCGAGCGTACGAGGGCGTACTCGGCGTAGCCTCCGTTGACGTTGTAGCCCGTGAAGGTCGGGTGGTCGCAGAGGTTCTCCTCGCCGCGCAGGCAAAAGGGGCAGGTCAGGTCGGTGCCGCCGATCCACGAGACCCCGGCACGGGAGCCGAGCGGAAGCTCCGGGGTGGCTCCGTCGACGACCTCGCCGACGATCTGGTGGCCGGGGATGAGAGGGTCCTGCACGGTGGGAAGGTCATGCTCGAAGATGTGCAGGTCGGTGCGGCAGACCCCGCAGGCGAGCACGCGCAGCAGGATGCGTCCGGGGGTGACCGCGGGGCGCGGGACGTCTTCGATGGAGAGGGCGGAGGCAGAGGCGCGGAGGACGGCGGCTTTCATGGTGTGCTCCCTGCGTTTGATGGTACGTCGTGGGGAGCGTGTTTGCAGGATGACCGGGTGCCCCATCCTTCCTGACGTTTTTGGTCAGGAAGGGTGGGATGAAGGATGTTTATGCCGGGAAGGTCTTGAAGACGGTGTGGGTACGAACTGGATTCATCCCACCCTTCGCGATGAGACTGCGAAGGATGGGGCACCCGGACATGGGTGGCCGGGATGGAGCCTTATCGCAGATGTGCGGCGATGGCCCGGGCGACCTCGGCGTGGAGGGCGTTGCGCTCGTCGGTCGTGAGGGTGGTTTCGGTGAGGTACGAGGCGATGAGGATCGGCTTGCCCGCAGGCGCGTAGAGGACGCCGATGTCGTTGTTGGTTCCGTGGTCGCCGGAGCCGGTCTTATCCGCCACCCTCCAGTCCGCGGGGAGCCCCGCGACGAACTTGGGCTTGCCCGTGGTGTTGGCGAGCATCCAGTCGGTAAGCTGCTGGCGCGAAGCCGGTTTCAGCACGCTGCCGAAGAGGATGCGCTGGAGATTGCCGAGCATGGCGTTCGGAGAGGTCGTGTCGCGAGGGTCGCCGGGAGTGGCCTCGTTCAGCGTCGGCTCGTTGCGGTCGAGCCGGGTGATGCCGTCTCCGATCCCGCGGGCGAAGCTGGTGAAGGCCGCGGGTCCGCCGAAGCTGGCGAGCAAAAGGTTGGCGGCGGTGTTGTCGCTGAGGGTGAGGGCGGCCTTGCACAGCTCGGCCACCGACATGCTGCTTCCGGCGTGCTTCTCCGTCTCGGGCGAGTAGGGAACGAGATCGCTCTTCGCAAAGGGGATGGCGCGGTCGAGCTGCTCCTTCCCCTGATCGACGCGCTGGAGAACCAAGGTGGCCATGAGGAACTTCGAGGTGCTGCACATGGGGAAGCGCTCGTCCGCCCGGTTTCCGGCGCGGCGACCGTCGGGGAAGAGGACGGAGACCCCAAGCCGCCCTTTGCTCTTTTTCTCAAGAGCCGCCAGCGCGGACGAGAGCGAATCGGCGGGACTGGCAAACAGCAGGCGGGGTGCAACGGCGGCAGCGGTGAGGGAGGCGAGGACGCTTCGGCGGGTCAGCATGAGGGTTCGATTCTCACCCCGAAGCCGCTGTGGAGAAGCTGTGGATAAGAAGGGGAACCTGTGTATGCACCAACCTCTAAAGCAATTGGGCGAGCCACACCGTGCGACCGCCGCAGCTTTGATCCTGAGTTTCATGGCTGATAACGGCAAAGCCTTGCTCTTCAAGCAACCGGCGATACTCGTCGCTATCAAGGCTCGCATGGTAGAGCGGCTCTCCTTCGAGCGTTCCAATAGCCTCTCCATAATCTGTTCCGGAGGTAAACATGAGCGCCGTCCCAGGTGCGGCATGCGCCCGGAATCTCGAGAACATCTGCCTTTGATCGGTGTGGTTCAGGTGGAAGAAGCTGTCCCATGCAAGGATGCCGTGGAAGGCTTCGGAGAGATCGAGCTTTCGCATGTCTGCGACCAGCGCGCGCTGGCCCTGTAATCCGGACTGGAACATGCGGATCATCGCGGACGAAGAGTCAATTCCAGTGATCGCGAATCCCTGTTCAACGACATACTTAGCGATGGGAACCCCGGCGCCGCAGCCACAGTCGAGCACGGAACCAGAGGGCGGCAACAGGGCGCAGAAGCGATCCAGCCAGCTTTTCTCGTAAAGCGTTGCCTCTCGTAATCGAGCTTGCACCCACGACTCGGCGTGCCGCTCGTACAGGTCGATGATGCTTTCGTCTTCCATGCTTAGAAGAATCCTATGCTGAGTTGCAGCCGATTCGGATCACCGAGCAGAGAGTTTCGTAACAACTTTCGTCCTCATCCTTCCTGCTTAAAACCTCAGGAAGGATGAGGACGAATCTACCTTACTGGTGCAGCGGAGGGTGCTGGGCGCGCAGCCAGTCGAGCAGACCGGCGGGGTCGTCGGTGATGATGGCGTCGACGTGCGCGTCGGCCAGCTTCTTCCATCCCTCGACCGTGTTGCTGGTGTAGGGGATGACCTTGAACCCGGCCTTGTGGGCGGCGGCGACCTCCTCGGGGGTGGCGAGGCTCTCGTCGGGCGAGAGGAAGTCACCCTTCGAAAGACCGGCGACCTCGGCGATGTGGACGAAGCTCTTATCCGGGTCGGTGATGCCCATCAGCTTGTCGTACTTCGCCTGACCGAAGAGGGCGGAGAGGCGAATCTCGGGATCGATCTGCTTCATCGCGTGCAGCGTGCGGAAGTCGAAGCTCTGCAGGATGACGCGCGACTGGAGATGATGGCGGCGGATGGCCTGGTCGATCATCTGGACGAAGACCTCGGGCGTGGGCGTGATCTCCGGCCTGGTCCGCATGATCTTGGTCTCGATGTTGAAGTCGAAGCTGCCCTTGGGGGCGAGGTCGAGCACTTCGTCGAGCGTCGGGATGCCGGAATGAGGCACGGCGACCTGCTGGGGGAAGGCCGTAAGCGTGGTCGCGCCGCAGTCGTACTGGCGAAGCTGGGCCAGCGTGACGTCGTGGATGAAGGTTCCTGCGGGCAGGGCGGGGCCGGAGCAGTGGCGCTCGTTGGCGAGGACGGCCTTCAGGAAGGGGGTATCTCCCTCGGGCTGCACGAGATAGGGTGAGTGCGAGACGACCAGCACATTGTCCTTGGTCACGGCGACGTCGAGTTCGAGACCGTCGGTCTTGTGGTCGATGGCGAACTGGAAGGCGGGAATCGTGTTTTCGGGCCGGGAGGCGCGAGCGCCGCGATGGCCGTGAACGAGGATCGTCTGGGCCGGGGCGGGAAGAACCCCCAACAGAAGAAGGGCGATCAGATTCTTGAACATGGACCGATTCTTCCTGTTGGCGGTTACAGAGGGATAAAGCCCGCAAAATCGCCGCTCCAGAAGCGGCGTTTGTCGAAAAAGTGGCGTTCGGTGAGTAAAATAGATGAGTTGCGGAAAACGTAAAAAGGAAACGGAGTCAGATGAGCACAGGTGTATTGGCAGGGCAGGTAGAGGCGGCAGCGAAGGCAGCCGGTCTCGTCGTAGTCGGACAGCAGGAGGGAACGGATTTCTCCGGAGGGCCGACGACGCGCTTTACCCTTGGCCTGGCCTCGAACCCCGCGAAGACGCAGGTGCTGGAGCTGAGCGCGGCGTTCGACTTCAGCGGAGCCGCCCTGAAGGGCGTCGTCGAGACCTACCTGAAGGAGACGGCCGTCCGTCTGAAGAATCCTCGCCCGGACTGTTACCTGACGCTGCACGGTCTTCCGCTGAGCTTCGGCAAGTTTGAGTGGCCCTTCCACGGCTCGACCTCGGGCGCGGACACCTACATTGTCCACGGCGAGGCCCGTCTCGAAGATGGCACCGAGAGCGTTTTGCACTCGAAGGTCGCCGCCTCGATGACCGTTACCTTTGCCGAGGTGGTCGCCGCTCCGGAGCAGCCGTTCGCCGAGGGCTTTATCCATAACGCGATCCGCAAGACGTTCGACCAGGGCCAGCTGGAACTGGTGAAGAGCGGCAACCGTCAGCCGGTTCCGGTGACGACGCGCTACTACAGCTCCAAGCAGAAGAAGTTTATTTTCAACGACACCACCGAGGCCCAGCGTCAGGAGTTCCTGGCGGCGAAGGTCTTCTGGCTGTCGGGAGTGCTGGGCGGCGGCGAGCCGGTCTGGCTGACTGATCCGCGTGACGCGCAGTACCTGAACACGACCGTCGAGGACCTGAAGAAGCAGGCCGCGGCCCTGGCGCAGGAGGGAATCATCCTGCTGACGCCGGATACCGAGTTCGCGACTCCCTCGGAGGCTCTGATGAGCCACCGCGAGGGGTACGAGCAGGAGCTGGCCTCTGCATTGCAGTTCCTCAAGCCCTCGTTCAACGAGGAGATGCGGGCCGGTCACACGAATATGTAACCGGTTCGTAAACAATCGTTTACGAAACCCCTTGTTTTACGGGCATATTATTTGCAACCCGCAGGGATTTTTTTGTATCTTATAGGGCGGCCCACAAAGGCGGCACCGTGAAGTGCTGCCTTGGGAACCCCTTGGTAATGGGATTCCTGGCCAAGAGGAAGATTATGAAGAAGCTTGCCCGCATTGCAATGCCACTGATGGCAGTGGCTCTTATGAGTGGCGCCCAGTTTACCGCGCACGCACAGAACCGGACCTCGCAGGCTGAGGAATGGAATACGCCTCCCGCCGGTACCGAGCAGGCCCAGCAGGGCTACCGCGACGGTATCGAGGCCGCCAAGTTGGATAAGGCCGCCAAGCGCAAGATCGATGCGAAGGAATCGCATCTCTACAAGAAGCCCCCGGTGAAGGGCGAGGCTCGCGAGGAGTACCGCTCGAGCTTCGAGAAGGGCTACCAGGCGCAGCTTGAGCATGACCGTCCCGGTGTCTAAGCTGTAAGCGTTTTGCAGGGTTTCATAAAGAAGAGGTCCCCGTTGAGGGACCTTTTTCTTTTTGTGCGAAGAAGATTGTCAGGCGAGAGGCTGTCCTGCGATGGCCACGCCGCAACGGGGGCAGAAGCCTGCTCCTGGAGTAATCACCGCTCCGCAGGCTGCGCACACCAATCCCGATGCAGGCGGCGGGGGCTGGTAGGCGAAAGGGGCGCTGGCGCGGATCTGCGAGGCGATGTAGGCGGCCTGCATCGCGTTATAGGCGCGCACGCGGCCCGGCATGAAGAAGGCTTCGATGAATCCGAGAATCGCGGGAATCCCGGTCCAGCTGAAGAGCAGGTAGAGAATGCCGAGTCCATTGCGGCGAAGATAGAAATGATGAAGACCGAAGCTGCCGAGAAAGATGGCGAGGAGAACTCCGACAACTTCATCGCGGTGCGCCTGGTTGTATTCGGCATAGAACCAGGCGCGCTGGTGCTCGGTCATGCCTGCGGTGTAGATGGGATCGGTGAAGTTCAACGGTGCCATACCTCCTGTGCTTGCGATGAGATACGGTGATTCGCTTCCGCCGGTTCCCTTTCGGGAGCCTGTATGGATTTGATGCAGCGACCGGAATGGTCGTGATTCAAAATGATTCAACGACCGATTTGATCGTATTTATTCTATGCACACGGACCAACATGGTCGCGATTTACAGCCATTTACGCATGTTCTAGAGTGAATCTCGCAGGCAGTTGTCGAGTTGTTTTACAGGCAACGGATCTTTAAAGCGCACGCTCAAAACGAATACGAGGAGACAACGATGGAACAGATTATGAATGGACAGTGTGGTCTTTGTACTCACTTCGGTGAGAGCCATCATTCGGCGCCGGCGCTGGTCACGATCATGAAGAGCCATGAGGCTCCTCTGAACATGATCGACGAGTGCGGACACCCCAAGCACGCGGACCTTCACCTGAAGGTGACCCCGATCAGCGGATGCGATGGATTCGTTCCCGCCGCGCAGGCGTAAGGCAGGCACAAGAAAGTCACGTAGAAGCAAAGGCCCGGAGCGATCTCCGGGCCTTTTACTTTGCAGAATTTTTGCGGGATCAATACTGCGTTCGGATGAAGCTCTCAGGAGTTCCATCCGCAGGGTTGACGAAGTGAACGTCGGTGGGTGGGCGTCGCGGAGTATCGATGGCGAGGACAGTGAAAGGCTCTTCGAGAATGCGCGGCAGGGCGTGGATGGTGTTCTTGCGGAAGAAGACAAGCTCGCCGGGGCCTAGGATGCGCGGCTCGCTGCCGTCGATGTGAATCTCGGCGCGACCGGTGAGGACATAGAGATACTCGTCGCAGCTGGTGTGGTAGTGCGCTGGGGCGGGCCGGTGGACGCGGAAGATGCGGCAGCTTGCCGCGGTCTCGTCGGTCAGGCGGAGGTCGGTCAGCATGGTCTCGGCGGCGTCGGGAAGAGTAGCGGCCAGCTTGGTGATGTTGAAGAAGCGTCCCGGTTCGGACATGATTTCCTCCATGAATCTATTGGATGGGCCGGCCTCTAGCGGGTCGCATACTTCAGGTGCCCCTCGCGCCAGGGGACAGCGGTGCGGGCGTTGAGATCGAAGACGACGCGGCCAGCGCGGAGGGTCATCTCGGGTACGATGCGCTCGGTGCCTTCGACCTTTCCGCCTGCGAGGTCGGCGTATCCGAAGCTGCCGCGATCGACGCGAAGCACGGCGATATCGGCGATGGCTCCGACGGCGATCTGGCCAAGCTCGGGATGGCCGATCTCGGTGGCGGGGTTGGTAGTCGATTCGCGAATGACCTCGTTGAGAGGAACGCCGAGCGCGAGGATCTTGTTCATGACGTTCGGCATGTTGAGCATGACCCCGGTGGCGGAGCCGACGTGAAGATCAGTGGAGATGGAGTCGGGGAAGAAGCCTCCCTTCACCATCGGTTCGGCGAGCGCGAAGTTGAAGGAGCCTCCGCCGTGGCCCACGTCGAACTTGATGCCGCGTTTGCGCGCGTCGAGCATGTAGGGCGCGGGTTTGCCTTCGGGCGTGAGTAGAGGCGCGGGCATGCGGAAGACGTGCGTGCTGATGTCGCCGGGGCGAAGGATGGTGGAGATCATCTGCTCGTACGACTTGTTGTCGAACCAGCCGAAGTCGACCATGACGGGGAGATGGTTGCGGTTGCCCGCCTCGACCGCCTTCTGCACGGAGACGAAGTTGGGTTGTTGCCAGTGTGCGGTCTTGATGCCGACGATGAGATCGCGGTTCTGCTCGATGGTCTTCGAGAGAGCGTCGAGGTCCATGTCGTGCTCATTCTGCTCGGCGGCATCGTCGTTGTTGGCCATGCCCGCGCCGATGATGTTGATGAAGGCGAAGATGCGGGTCTTCGAGGTCTCGATGACGCGGTGGCGGAGCTCGGCGAAGTCACGCCAGCCGGAGGAGCCTGCATCGACGACTGTGGTGACGCCGTTGGGGGTGGCGAGGACGTCGGCGGGAACGGAGAGGTCGCCGTTGCCCCAGGCGTCGTGGTGCAGGCCGACGAAGACGTGCTCATGGATGTCGATGAGGCCGGGCGTGAGGTAAAGGCCGGTGATATCGACGGTCTGCTTTGCCGCGCTCGCGGGGATGGAGGGCTCGATGGCAGCGATCTTTCCGTCGCGGATGGCGACGTCGCGACGGGCATCGACGTTGTTCTTCGGGTCGAGGACGTGTCCGTTGCGAAGCACGAGGTCGTACTGCTGGGCAGAGGCAGAGAGAGCGCAGGAGAGAAGTGCGACGGTCAGGACGCGGAGCATAGTTGGGAGTATAGCCAAAGGATGCAGCAGCTTACCCGTAACATTTTTGTTAGGTCCGGAGGGCTTCGACGATCTGAAGTCCTTTGATTCCCACTTTGCTCAAAAGGGCTGCTCGCCCGACGATTTGTCGTCGCGAAGATAGAGCATCCGGCTCTTCGATAAGGGTGTAGACTCAAAGATCACCCCTTGGGCGGTGCTCTGCACGCAATGTCTCCGCAGGGTCCGCACCAATCGCCCTCCCAAACGGCTTCGGCGCTGCGTTTCACCTGCGAATTCAGATAACGCCCGGCAATCTGATCCGCCGTACGAATACGGAGATTTCTATGCGTTCTGAATCTGTTTTCCGCGCCAAAGAGATGATTGAGAATAAATACCAGCTTTGCCAGACGGTCTCCAAGACGACCCGCATGCTGCATATCGCGTCGCGAAACACGCAGGATACGATTACTTCCGCCTTTGAGAGAATTGCAACTCCCGCTGTATTGGTGGATAGTCCGGTGGCAAGCCTGAAGCGCTGAGCTATCTCTCGGCGCTTCAGGCTCGCGTTTGCTGTCCTTGCGAAAGTAGATGGTTGATCTTCGCTACAGCGCCGCCCGGATGGAAGAGACGTATCTGCGGGAACGAGGGTGCAGCATTGTAAGGATGCCGACCGCCCCGGTTCCTATCAGAAAGAGCGAAGAGGGTTCAGGCACGGCGGATGCAGCAGGGGTGATCGTGCCGAAGTTCAGCTCATCGTAGACGCTGGTGCCTGATTTGTTGAGGTCCATCCAGGTGTGGCAATCGGTACCGCAGGTGAGGGTAAAGCTGCCGTCGGGATTTCCGGGCAGGCGGAGCCAGAGGTGGTACTGCGTGAGCGGATCGACCGCGTTGTAGATGATGGCACTGAAAAACTCGCCAGGATCAATTTCGGTCGCTCCGGGTTCGGTGAAAGAGAAGGTTGTTCCTGTAGTCGTGTCGTCGAAGAGCAGGTCGGCGGCGGTGAGGTTCGAGGCTGGATCGAAGGTAAGGGTGCCGCTGAGCGTTCCTTCGTCCGAGCCGCCATGAACGCCGGTGCCTGTCTCAACGGAGAAACTGTAGGTTCCGATAGGAAGTGGAGTCGCGTGAGCGGCGGTGAGGGTTAGGTTCGCAAAAGAGAAGAGGGCGAGCGACAGAAAGAGCTTCTTTCTCATGAAAGTCTCCGGTAAGAGAAGTGGAGAAGCCTGGCCCGTGGATGTAAGCGTACCTTAGCACCGTCGGAAAGCCCGGTCAAAAAAGGAAAGGGCCGCGATTCGTTCGCGGCCCTTTCCTTTTTGATTGCCTGACTGCTTAGACTTCCTTGACTCCATCGACGAAGGCCTTCAGCTTGCGGCTGCGGCTGGGGTGACGCAGCTTGCGGAGAGCCTTGGCCTCGATCTGGCGGATGCGCTCGCGGGTGACCTGGAACGACTGGCCGACCTCTTCGAGCGTGTGCTCTGAGCCGTCCTCCAGTCCGAAGCGCATCTTGATGACACGCTCTTCACGCGGCGTCAGCGTGCGCAGCACCTGCGAGGTGTACTCCTTCAGGTTGACCGAGATGACGGCGTCGCTGGGCGAAACGGCCATGCGGTCTTCGATGAAGTCGCCAAGGTGCGAATCTTCCTCTTCTCCGATCGGAGTTTCGAGAGAGATGGGCTCCTGCGCGATCTTGAGGACCTTGCGGACCTTCGCGACCGGGATATCCATCCGGCGGGCGATCTCTTCCGAGGACGCTTCGCGGCCAAGCTCCTGCACCAGCTGACGCGAGGTGCGGATGAGCTTGTTGATCGTCTCGATCATGTGGACCGGGATGCGGATGGTGCGGGCCTGGTCGGCGATGGCGCGGGTGATGGCCTGACGGATCCACCACGTCGCGTAGGTCGAGAATTTGTAACCGCGACGGTACTCGAACTTGTCGACCGCCTTCATCAGGCCGATGTTGCCTTCCTGAATCAGGTCGAGGAACTGCAGTCCGCGGTTGGTGTACTTCTTCGCGATGGAGACGACGAGGCGAAGGTTGGCCTCAATCAGCTCGCGCTTGGCGCGCTCGGCGTCCATGTCGCCCTGGATCATCTCGCGCTGCGTGCGCTTGAGGTCGGTGATCAGGATTCCGGCGTCCTTCTCAAGCTGCTCGAGATCGACGCGGCAGTTCTTCTGCTGACGCTTGTACTCCTTCTTCAGCTCCTCAGACTTCGAGGCCTCGTACTTGCTGTCGAGGGTCTTGATCTGGCGCTCGAGCGTGCGCATCGAATCGACCGTCTTGTTGACCTTGTCGAGCAGCCGCTTCTTCTCGGAGTTGGTGTACTTCAGCTCGCGGACGATGCGGTTGATGTAGACGTGCTCGCGTCCGATCAGCCAGCGGTGCTTACGCACGTCCTTGGCCTTCGCCTTGGCGTCCTTGCCCTGCGGCGCGGCCACCTTCTCTTCAAGCAGCACGATCTTCTTCTGATGCTTCAGGATGGAGTCGATTTTGCCGACGGTGTGCTTCACGCGGGACTGAAGAATGTCCTCGGTCAGCTCCTCTTCGTCGAAGGTCACGACTTCCTTGATGTTGCGAACGCCTCGTCGAAGGTCTTCGCCGAGGGCCACGATCTCGCGAATGACGATCGGGGAGCGCGAGATGGCCTTCATCACGCGGAGCTGTCCGCGCTCGATGCGCTTGGCGATCTCGACCTCGCCCTCGCGGGTCAGCAGCGGGACGGTTCCCATCTCGCGCAGGTACATGCGGACGGGGTCGTTGGTCTTTTCGAGGGTTCCAGGGGAGAGATCAAGCTCGACGTCTTCGCTTTCTTCCCCAAGCTCGGGCTCGTACTTGTCGCGATCATATTTGTCGCGCTCGTACTTATCGCCCGCAAGGACATCAATGCCCTGGGTGTTGATGGTCGTCAGCAGATCGTCGAGATCGTCGGGGGTGGTGATGTCGCCAGGCAGAAGGTCGTTGACCTCGCCATAGGTCAGATATCCCTTTTCCTTACCGGTCTCAATCAGCTTGTCAATATCGTCTTCGTACTTATCCAGTTCTTCAGCCACGAGGGTGCGCGCTCCTGCGAAAAATAATCTTTAATGGGATGCCGCTCAGGCGGGTTGCAGTGGTATCCGGGCGGACCTATCCCTGGGTTGTTTCTGTAATGGCAGGGAGCAGGTAGCGGTGAAGACCGCTTTGGCCAGCCGAAAGACCTTCAAGAGAGGTTCGGCATTCAAGGGCACACTTCCCCAGCGAATCACAGGATACCACATTTATTTAGACGAGTCAGGAGGAGAAAAGATTCGGCGGTGGTGTCCGAAGAGGCTCGCCGGGGGCTCCTCCCTGGTGCGAGGGGCAGCGGCGAAGGTGAATGTCGGTTCCGTTGGAGCCGTATTCGTAGTCGCAGTGGGTGCAGCGGAGGCGATAAATCGTCTGGCCGGGGAAACTTTCGGAGGGGAAACCGGTGCGGGCAATGACAACCTGCCCGTGCTTGTTGCGATATCCAGGGTCTGTGGTCTTATGGCGGGCCATTCCTGTTGATTTTAAAGCCTCAAAGAGCCACCGCATGAGAGGCGAACCACGCTGCTAACTCATCCTCGGTCAGCGAGCCCTCGCCCAGATGGAGAAAGGTGAAGTAGGTGTCCTCGCGGGAGGCCTCGATCTCCCACCCGTTCAGGAGCAGGAAGGTCATCGAAACGACCAGTGCCGTGCGCTTGTTTCCATCGATAAACGCATGGTTGCGGGCAATGCCGAAGGCATAGGAAGCCGCTAGGCGTACAAGCGTGCAATCGTCCCGGTAGGCGAAGACATTGCGGGGTTTGCCAAGGGCGGAGTCAAGCAGACCTTCGTCGCGGATGCCGTCCGAACCGCCGTGTTCGGCGAGCTGTTCGCGGTGCATGGCCAAAACCGCGGCTCTGCTGATCCAGCGCGGTTCGGTCATTATTCAGCCAGCTTCCGCAGGACGTCCCGGTTCTCCCGCATGATGCGGCGTGCGGCTTCCATCTCCTCGGAGAAGCTCTGATCGTAGGGGGTCAGATTAATTCCGGTGGGAGTCTCGGTGATGTAAAGCTGATCTCCCTTTTCGAGATGCAGCCTGGTGAGAATCTCTTTCGGAAGAATGATTCCAACCGAGTTCCCTATCGTGGTGATCTTTACGGCGGTAGTGGCCATAATCGAACCCTCCCATCCGTATTATAACAATGGTTATAACTAAAAGGGTTTTAGTTCCACCGCAATGCGGCGGGAAGCCGTTCAGCCAGCGCCTCGGGGGTAAACCGGCTGCGAAGAAGGCCGATGGCCTCGCGGGAGTGGGTGTAGCCGGGTGCGTCGTAGCTCTTGACGAGCTTCAGGATGGCCGGAGCCACCTCTTCGAGCGACTCGCAGCGCGTCCCGATGCGGGGATCGAGCGTGAAGTAGGGATCGATAAAAGGGTTCGCCGTGTAGATCAGCGGTTTGCCGTAGGCCAGGGCGTCGAAGAAGGTTCCGCTGGCTCGCAGGCGAAAGCTGTTCGGGGGCGAGAGCCAGAGCGCGTGGCTGATCCCCTGGGCGCGATCGAGGAAGGTCTCGCGGGAGATCGGCTTGTCCGTGACGTCTTCGACGAGGGGGCGAAGCCGCTCCACGGCCTGCTGGTTGGCGAGGAAGCCGACCAGGCGGAAGCGAACCGAGGGAGTCGCGGCTTTGACCTGCTGCGCGACCTGCTCCAGAAGACGGCCGTCTCCCGTGTTCCCGAAGACGCCGAAGACCAGTTCGGAGGGCTGGACGGGCTCGAGCGGAGGAAAGTGATAGGGGTGGTCGATGAAGCTGGAGGAGGCCACGGCCTGCTGGAACTGCGGCGGGATGTGGCTTCGGATGGACTGGCTGAGGAACTGGTAGCGCAGGGCTGGCGGGTGCGGCTTCAGGAGAACGCGTTCAAGGGAGAACAGGCTCTTCGGGAAGGACTCCTTCGCACCCTCGCCGAGACGGTCGATGTCCCCGTGAAAGACGACGTTGACCTGCGGCGAGCTTTTCCGCTGAAGGTAGTTTTTGAGGTGGAGAAGCTGCATCCGGCTGATCGAAGAGAAGAGGATTCTCTCCGCTGAGGAGGTAAGCTGGCGGACCAGGCTGCGGGATTGCAGGTAGCGGGCCGGAAGCGAGCCTCCGGAGGGAAGAGAGAGCGCGACCCATTCGATCTTCGGCAGAAGCTCCGGGGCGTGCTGCTCGAAGATGCTTCGCACGACGCGAATATGCCCCGGAAAGGCGCGGAAGGAGAGAGGGGATTCCGGGTAGGCCAGCGCCACGGCGTGAAGCAGCGCTGCGTTGAAGGGGGCGTGGAAGAGGTCTTCCATCTGCGGCTCGACGACGGCAATCGTGCGACGGGTTGTGCTGGTCAAGTTCCCCCCTCTCGTTTCTCTCAGCTCGGCGACTAGTTTTCGAAGCTCGGTTTGGAGCGCGAGAAGCGTTGCAGCAGCGCCTGCGGCTTCAGCGACGCGGGGTAGTGGAGCATGCTGGCGAAGAACGCCGGGAAGGTGTCTTCGGAGAGCTTCAGCGTCGCCGGAAGGACGTACATGTTCATGATGATCTCGGAGATCAGCAGCGAGCCAGCCGCCCAGTAGAGCCCAAGGTACTTCGCGCAGAAGTACGTCACCACGACGGTCACGCTGGTTCCGAACAAGTACCAGGCCGCCAGCTTCTGGTGCTTGTTGACCGCCGTCAGCAGGGTGGAGCTGGTGGACCAGAGAGAGTAGGCGACCACGACCGTCAGCAGGATGGCGAGCAGGCCGGGGCTGGGAGGAACATGCCCGCCGGTCCAGCGGTGAAGGAACCACGGCCCGAGGGTCATCATGGCGGTCACGATGGATACGCCGATGACGAGCCCCATCTGGCACGAGCGGCGGTGGAGCGTCCTGGTGAGGGCAATGTTGTTGCTGCCGAAGGAGCTGGAAAGCTCCGGCCAGAAGGTGATATTGACCATCTGGACCATCTGCAGGGCGACACGCGAGACGGTGCGAGCGGTTCCGAAGATGACGACGGCGGTGGGTCCGAGGGCGTAGCCGACCGCCATCAGGGTTCCCTGAAGGTTCAGGGCGTTGCCAATGGGGAAGGCCATGAAAGCGAAGGCCGGTCCACTGAGCCTGCGGATCTCGGAGAAGGTGGCGTGCTTCCATCCGAAGCGAACCCAGGGGATATCGCGCTTTACGAGGATGCCGAGCACGATGGTAATCATGACGTTGGCCGAGGCGAAGACCAGAGCCGTCTCGCGTGCTCCCTTGCCCAGACACACCGGGATCATCATCAGGCCGAAGGAAACCAGCGAGAAGGTGCTCTTGAGGAACGACCCGTAAGGGTAACGCCCGATGCAGCGATAGGCGGACTGCAACAGGGTTTCGAGCTGCCCCAGCAGGACCGAGCAGCCGAGATAGAAGATGATCCACTTGGCGTCGGTTTCGCCGATGGCGTGCAGCTTCAGCAGCTTGCCCGCTGGGATGAAGTACAGCGTGACGGCCAGCAGCGCGATGATAGCCGCGCAGACGAAGGTGATGAACCACCAGCAGCTCTGGAAGACGCGCAGGGCACCGTCCTGATCGCCGCGTGCGGTCATCATGCTCATTTCGTTACCCGCGACGTTGCCGAAGCCGATGCTGCTGACGTTCAGGTACGAGGGGACGGAGATGACAATCATCCACTCGCCGTAGAGCGGCACGCTCCAGAAGTGCAGAAAGACGGGAACCTGGATGAGCTGGATGATGGTGTTCGCCAGCTTGCTGATCCAGTTGGAGATGAATCCTAAAACGAGTCTTCGTCTGGTTGAGTTATCCATTGATCTCAGCCTTGTTGCGCCGGAAGGCATCCCGGGTCCACACGAAGAGCAGGCGGACAAAAACGGTTGGGGAGGTGAAGGGTCGCCCGAGGGTGCTTCGCCGAACGGACAAAGGCTCCCTGGGTGGTGGTCAAAGGCTTGGCCATCGACTTCCATTGTACCAAGCGGGGTGTTAATGCCGTGTCAGTGGGCGCGAAGCTGGCGGTCGAGCTGCATCTTCTCCTGCAGCAGCGAGGTGAGCATCTGGGTGTCGCTGCGGCGCTCGGCTTCGGCGATCAGGGAGCGCAGCTCGCGCAGGCGGCGCTCGATGTGGCGGCGCTCCAGCGTGTGCAGGGCGTCCTCGACCTGCTCCCCCAGCGAGGGCGGAGCGGTCGCCAGTCCTTCGGCGGGCTCGTGTTGCTGAAGGGCGCGGGCCAGCAGCACGCGGCTGGACTGGTCGGGCGCTGCGTCGAGAGGATTTTCGGGCGCGGGCGCTGCGGCCAGCGTCTCGAGCATCGCAGAGGATGGAAGACCGTCATACCACTCGGGATGCTCGGAGAGCCGCGTGGCGGCAAGCTGCCGGGCTGGGTCTGTCTCAGGCAGGACCAGAGCGCGTAATAAGATGCGCTCGATCTCGCTGGCCGGGTCGTGGCTGTGCGAACGAACGCTTTCGACGCGCTGCATCGCGGCCTGCCGTAGCTCCTGCCGGAGGATCGCGGAGTCGATGCCGAGCTTCTGCGCGGCATCGGCGGCGAACTCGTCGCGCTGCAGGGGCGACGGGATGCGCCGGATGTGCGGCAGGAGGAAGTTCATCGCCTTCACCTTGGCCTCGGCGGTGCGGGCAGGGTACTCCTGCCGGGCGCGCTCGATCAGGTAGTCCATGTAGCGATGCGAGGAGCGAACCGCGGCGGTGTAGGCCTGCAGGCCGCGCTCGCGGATGAAGCGGTCGGGGTCGAGGCCGTCTTCAAGCAGAACGATGCGGACGTCGAAGCCCTCCTCGGTCAGCATGGCTCCGGCCTTTTCGGCGGCGGTGCGTCCCGCGTTGTCGGGGTCGAAGTTGAGGATGACCTGCTTGTTCGGCGTGAAGCGCGAGAGCAGGCGGACCTGCGCCTCGGTGAAGGCCGTACCCGAGGTGGCGATGACGTTGCGGATGCCCGCCATGAAGACCGAGATGCAGTCCATCTGGCCTTCGACCAGCAGCGCGAAGCCAAGGCTGCGGATCTCCGCCCTCGCCTTGTCGAGATTGAACAGCACGTGGCCCTTGGTATAGATGGGGCCTTCGGGCGAGTTCATGTACTTGGCGATGTCGCGGCCTTTTTCGTCCTGCGTGTCGAGAGCGCGGCCCGTGAAGGCGATGGTCTTGCCCTGCTCGTTGGCGATGGGGAACATGATGCGCTTGCGGAAGCCGGCGTAGAGCGGCCCCGGCGAGCCGTCGGCCTGGTCCTTCGACTTGAACAGGCCGCTCGAGCGCATCGCCTCTTCGCTGAAGTGCGGCTTGAGAGCGTTGCGCATGTGGTTGAAGTCGTCGGGGGCGTAGCCGATGCGGAACTTCTGGATGGTCTCGGCGGTGACTCCGCGACCTGTGAGGTACTCGCGGGCGCGGGCGGCTTCAGGAGACTTCAGCGCGGCTTCGAAGTACTGCGTGGCGGCCTCGTGGATGTCGAGAAGCTGGCGGCGCAGCCCGGCTTCGCGGGCCTCCTCGGGAGAGGAGAACTCGCGCTTCGGAAGCGGAATGCCCATCTTCTGCGCGACGACGCGCACCGCCTCGGGGAAGCTGATGTTCTCGAGCTTCATGATGAAGGTGAAGACGTCGCCCTTCTCGTGGCAGCCGAAGCAGTAGAAGTAGCCGTGCGTCGCGTTGACCGAGAACGAGCCGGTCTTTTCCTTGTGGAACGGGCAGAGGCCGGTATAGTTCTGCGCTCCGGACTTGCGCAGCTTGATGTACTCGCCGACGATCTTCACGATGTCGGTCTGCTGCTTGACGAGTTGTGCGAAGTTATCGGACACGCGAAGACACCAGTTTATTCGATTCCTCTTCTCCCGATGCGAACATCGCCGCGATGCGGCCGGCTCGAAACCGTCGTAGGTGTTCGCGTAACTTTTTGTATATGTGGCGATTTGTAATTTTGTGTCGCCAGTGAAAACTTCATGCCGGGATGCGGGTCTATCCGTCTGGAATCTTCTGGGCGGGTCGTGAAAGACCTGCCCGAGCGTTGAACTTGCGCTGCGCTCTTGTTTATTGGCACAGCGCGCAGGAGTAAAAGGATGAACACCATGAAGACCCTACGGACTCTCGTACTTGCGGCGGCAGCGGTTGCTGCCACTCTCCCGGCGATTCAGGCCCACGCTTCGGTCGCCATCGCGATCTCGGTCGGCACGGCTCCCCCGGTGCTGCCGGTGTATACGCAGCCCATGTGCCCCGGCGCGGGCTATCTCTGGACGCCGGGCTACTGGTCCTGGGGACCGGCGGGCTACTACTGGGTTCCCGGCGTGTGGGTGCGTCCTCCAGCCGTCGGTATGCTCTGGACCCCCGGCTACTGGGGATGGAGAGGAAACGCCTATCTCTGGAATGCGGGCTACTGGGGGCCGCACGTCGGCTTCTACGGCGGCGTGAACTACGGGTATGGCTACACGGGAATCGGTTATGAGGGTGGATACTGGCGCAACGGAGCCTTCGCCTACAACCGCGCCGTCAACAACATCGACGTGCGTCGCGTGACCAACGTCTACAACCGGACGGTCGTGGTCAACAACAACCGCGTCAGCTACAACGGTGGCCGCGGCGGTCTCAATGTGCGTCCGAGCGAGAGAGAGCGGGCAGCCTTCAACGAGCATCGCGTCGAGCCCACGCACGGACAGGTGATGCGCGAGCAGGCGATGCGCAACGACCGCAACCAGCTCGCCTCGTACAACAACGGTCAGCCTCGCACGATGGCTCTCTCGCATGAGGACGCGCAGCGCATGGCGCAGCAGCAGAGATCCAACGGAGGCAATCGTGGACCGCAGGGCGGAGGTCAGGCCCCGCAGGGCAATCGTGGTGGCGGAGACCGGGGACGTCGCTAAGTTGTGACTGGAAGGGGCGGAGCTTCCGCTCTGCTCCTTCTCTTTCGGGGTCGTCCCGATAGATAGGTAACACCCCTCGAAGAAAAAACGTGCAGGCTAAGGTTGCATACTCTCCGCTTGCGTTATCGTAGAGCGGATACCGAATCAACCTGGGCCTATCGTTTATTTCCTACGAGGAGTGTCTTTCATGGCGACGAAAAGAGCCGTCCCTGCCCCGAAAAAGGCCGCAGTGAAAAAAGCTGCCAAAAAGTCTGTAAAGAAAGCCGCAAAGCCCAAGGCTGTCCTGCCGAAGATGAATGTCGTTCCCGACAGCATCGACCTGCGCGATCGACCCTACATGCCCTCGGTGGACCTGATCCCCGCCGAAGAGCTTGCACCTCCCATCGAGATTCCTGTGCTCGACCAGGGCGACACCAACGCCTGCACCGGCTTCGCGCTGGCCAGCGTGATCTTTCACCTGCAGTACAAGGCGAAGCGCGAGAAGGTGGCCCAGAAGGTCTCGCCCTTCATGCTCTACTCGATGGCCCGCCGCTACGACGAGTTCCCTGGAGACCCCAACGCTGACACCGGCTCCAGCCTGCGCGGTGCGATGAAGGGCTGGTACAAGTACGGCGCCTGCGCGGAGTGGCTGTGGAGCAGTGAGCCGATGCCTCCTGCCGCCGCGACTCCCGAAGAGGACTGGTGGCTCGACGCGGTGAAGCGTCCGCTCGGAGCCTACTACCGCGTCGATACGCGCAGTGTGACCGACATGCAGGTGGCCCTCAACGAGATTGGCGCACTGTACGCCAGCGTCGTCTGCCACGGTGGCTGGACCAAGGGATGGGATGTGAAGCAGTCGAACAGCGACTACTGGATGATCCCGCCGCAGCAGGCCACTCCGCAGGATGGGGCACACGCCTTCGCGATCGTCGGATACACGAGCGAGGGCTTCATCCTGCAGAACTCGTGGGGCGAACGCTGGGGAACCGCTGGCCGCGGAGTGCTGACCTACCAGGACTGGCTCGAAAACGCGATGGACTGCTGGGTGGCGCAGCTTGGAGTTACGACCAGGGTCCACATGGAGATTGCCAGCTCGACCACGTTGCGCGTCAAGGCGGGGAAGGTTCAGCTTTCGAGCGACGAGACGCTGCGCAATCGCGAGATCGCCCCCTTCGTCATCGATATGGAGAATGACGGCAAGCTGAGCAACACCGGCGACTTCCGCACGCAGGAGGGCGACGTGGCAGCGTTGCTGAACCAGCAGCTTGGCGAGGCTCGCACGAAGTGGGGTCTGCGCGACAGTCAGCCGGTGGATATCGCCATCTACGCGCACGGCGGCCTGACCTCCGAGAAGGACGCGGCGAGCACCGCCTCGAACTGGATTCCCGCGATGTACGATCGGCAGATCTTCCCCATCTTCCTTATGTGGGAGACCGATCTCTGGTCCACCCTGAAGAACATCGGGGCGGATATCAGCTCGAAGCAGCCGCGCACGACCGGAGCTGCGTTCGACAAGTTGAAGACCTGGTGGAACACCCGCCTGGAGCGGCTGCTGACGGTGCCCGGTACGTCCGTGTGGGGGCAGATGAAGCAGAACGCCGATGCCATCTCCAGCGCTCCGGGCTCGGGAGGCATCAAGCTCTACGAGGCGAGCAAAAGCTCTCCTTACTTCAAAGACCCGACGAAGGTGAGGCTGCACCTGATCGGCCACTCCGCCGGGGCCATCGTGCACAGCTACATCGTCAACCGGCTGAAGTGGAACTTCGAGACGGTCAACTTCATGGCTCCCGCGGTGCGTGCCGACATCTTCACGCAGAACGTGGTTCCCGCCATCCAGAGCGGAAAGGTGAAGCAGTACAACCAGTTCGAGCTGACCGACGAGATGGAGCTGAAGGACCCGACCTGCGAGCCGATCCTCGGCTACAGCCGTTCGCTGCTCTACCTTGTCTCGCAGTCGTTCGAGAAGGGGCAGGTTACGCCGATTCTCGGGATGGAGAGGTTCTTCAACAGCGAGATTGCTCCGTTGAATCTGAAGAATGTGTCGGTCTTCAAGTCGCCGGGACAGTACTCGAAGAGCACGACGCACGGCGGTTTCGACGACGATACGACGACGCGGGACAAGATTCTCTCGCTGATCAAGAGCTGAGATGTCGGAGTGGGTTGAATGATCGGGTGCCCCATCCTTTCCGACGTTTTTTGTCGGGAAGGGTGGGATGAATCCCGTTCATCCTTGCACGATCCTCGTCTTTAAAAACTCCCACTCCGAACATCCTTCATCCCACCCTTTGCGATACGGCCGCAAAGGATGGGGCACCCGGTCAGTGGTGGTAAGGATGAATCGCTATCGCCACGCGCTTACGATGCGTCCGGCTGTTCCGAGAACCTTCAGGTGGTCGGTGCGACCGGTGAAGTAGCGCGCGTTCATCTCCGCTCCGCCGAGGTCTTCGATCTTGCGGAAGGCGTTCAGTTCCGCGGCCATCTCGGACGGCGTGAAGAAGAGTTGGAAAGGCTCGCCCGCCTGCTGGACGCGGGAGGCCAGCGAGTCGAGGGCAAGCTGCTCGAAGAAGGGCAGGGCCGAACGCGGCTGTCCGTAGTCCATGACGACTCCGCTGCCCTCGGGCTGCGCGGCGATCAGCGAAAGCGTCGAGCGGAAGGCCGCCTGCGTGAGGTATGGCACCACTCCCAGCCATGCGAAGAACGCTGGGGCGCTGGTGTCGAAGCCGGACTCCGCAAGCTGCGTTGCGAGCTGCTGATGCTCGAAGTCGACCGGAACGTAGGTGAGGCCCGGAACCTCGGGGACGTTGTTGGCGGCGATCAGCTCGCGCTTCCACTGCTGCGTCGCGGGATGATCGACCTCGAAGACGCGCAGCTCGGGGAAGGGGTTGCGGTGGCTGAAGGTGTCGAGTCCCGCACCGAGCAGGACGTACTGCCGTACGCCGTGAGCGACCGCCTGCGCCAGAAGGTCTTCAGCGTAGCGGCTGCGGGCGACGAGAAAGGCTCGCAGAGAGACGGAGTGCGGCTTGTGCAGCTTGGTCGCGGTGCGCTCGACCTCAGGAAGGTACTCGCTTCCGAGGATGGGGACGGCGAGGGGGTCGTCGAAGACCAGCGGCTTCGCGTCGTAGATCTGGTGGGCGGCCCGCCGCATGGCGACTCGAAGGGCTGTGCGGGAGGGACGGGCGGTTTCCATACTGAGACGAGTCTAAATGGAGGAGCGTTTCAACTTCGCTCATCTCCCGCGAGCTTCTGCCGATGAGAGGGGTGTGTCATTTGGAGACACACACAAGGGAGACGACAGAGAGATATGATCCGGCAGGCGATCAATTGCGATATGTGCGGTGCAGAAAAGCTCGAATCCGCGAGTCACTGGTTTGTGGCTGAGGAGCAGGGTGGCGAGCTTCGGATGCGTGCATGGGGCAGCTCCAAGGGTGCGAAGAAGAGTCTGAAGCACCTTTGCGGACAGAAGTGCGCCCAGCGCCTGATGGACAACTTCACGGCCTCGGTGCTGGCTGGCCTGCACGCCGGAAAGGGAGCGGCGAAGGACACCGTGCAGGAGGCGCAGCCGGTCGTCGCCGCGCAGGCCCAGCCGCTTCATGCCGAGGTTTCGCAGCCGCATGCTCTTGAGCAGGATCTCGACGACGTGCCGGTTCTTGAGCGCATGGGCTATGACCGCGCCACCATCGCCGAGATTGAGGCCGAGTCGTGGGCCGGGCCGGTGCGCCCGAAGGAGCCTGCTCCTGCAACGACCTGGGGAGCGGCGAACCGCTCGAAGAACGAGGGCGAGAGCTTCATCAACACGCTGCGCGCCCGCTCGCAGGCTGCCCGCGCTTATCAGCGTCCCGCGTAGGAGTCGGACCGGAAAGCTTGCAGGATGATCGGGTGTCCCATCTCTGGCGGTAAGGCTGCTAGAGATGGGCACCCGTTTTCTCGTTGTCCCCGGGCGTCATTCTGAGTGAAGCGTAGCGAAACGAAGAATCCCTGTATTTGTTTGCAGGACATCCGGGCAGCCCATCCGTGATGGTTTTGGCACACCTTCGCGCCGCGCTGCGTGGAAGCCCTCTCTCACCCGGTAAAGTTAGAGAGAGTGACGAAGTCCAGCCAAGCCCCGAGCGCCACCCCTCAGCCTTCCCAGAAGAGTCTTGCCTCGCGATCCTCCGCGGTGGCCGTTGCCACCGGCATCTTTCTCAGCCGCCTGCTGGGGCTGGTGCGCGACCGCGTCTTCGCGCATTATCTCGGCAACTCCGACGTTGCCGACGCCTTCCGCGCCGCCTTCCGGATTCCGAACTTCCTTCAAAACCTCTTCGGTGAGGGCGTGCTCTCGGCCTCGTTCATCCCGGTCTACGCCCGGCTTCGCGCCGAGGACCGGCACGAGGAGGCGTCCGAGCTGGCGGAGGCGATCTTTGCCATCCTCACTTTCATTACCTCGGTGCTGGTGCTGGTGGGAATCTTTGCCACGCCGCTGCTGATCGACCTGATCGCTCCGGGATTCCACGGGGCCAAGCGAGAGCTGGTCATCCGGCTGGTGAGGATCCTGTTTCCCGGGGCGGCCCTGCTGGTGCTCTCGGCGTGGTGTCTCGGGGTTCTGAACAGCCACCGGAAGTTTCTGCTCTCGTATGCGGCTCCGGTGATCTGGAACATCGCGATGATCGTGGCCTTCCTCTGGGACGGGGGCCGGGCGGGGCAGGAGCATCTGGCGATTGTGATCTCGTATGCTTCGGTGATTGGGAGCGGGTTGCAGTTTGCGGTGCAGCTGCCTTCGGTGCTGCGCTGCCTGTGGCCGCTGGCGCTGCGGCTGAGGCTCAGGGGCGGGCCGGTCCGGACGGTGGTGCGGAACTTCTTTCCGGTCTTTCTGAGCCGCGGGGTGGTCCAGATCAGCGCCTACGTCGACTCGCTGCTGGCGAGCTATCTTCCGACCGGAGCGGTTTCGGCTCTCTCGTATGCTCAGACCCTGAACTCGCTGCCGGTGAGCCTGTTCGGAATGGCGGTCTCGGCGGCTGAGCTTCCGGCGATGTCGAGTGCGCTGGGTTCTTCGGACGAGATCGCCGAGGTGCTTCGCAAGAGGCTCTCGCTGGGGCTTCAGAACATCTCGTTCTTCGTGGTTCCTTCGGCGGCAGGGTTTCTGGTGTTGGGCGATGTGATCGTCGCGACGATCTACCGCTCGGGCAAGTTCACAGCCTCGGACGTCACCTTTGTCTGGAGCGTGCTGGCAGGGTCGGCGGTGGGGCTGCTGGCCTCGACCTCGGGCAGGCTGTATTCGTCGGCCTTTTATGCTCTGCGGGATACGCGGACGCCTCTCCTGTTCGCGATCCTTCGCGTGGTTCTGACCGTTGCGCTGGGGTACTTCTGCGCTCTGCCTCTGCCGAGGCTGCTGGGGATCGACCAGCGCTGGGGCGTGGCGGGCCTGACACTCTCGGCGGGAATCGCGGGGTGGGTGGAGTTCGCCCTGCTGCGGAGGGAGATGCACAAGAGGATCGGGGTGGTTCCGTCCGGGGCTTCGCGGATCGCAAAGTTGTGGGGAGCGGCGCTGGCTGCTGCCGGAGTGGGCTACTGGGCGAAGGGAGTGCTTCCGATTCCTCCGGGCCACCTGGCTTCGCTGCTGACCGGGGCGGTGGTGCTTCCGCTGTTCGGGGTGCTGTACCTGGTGTTTACGCGGGTGCTTGGGGTAGAGGCTCCGGGGCGCATCCAGCGGCTGCTGCGCCGGGGATAGAGGCGGGCTTAAACTGGAGAGCAGGAGGCAGTGCCATGAGCGACGGCCGCGAAGAGCGCAAAGAGCAGGAAGAACGGAGACGCTGGGAGGAAGAGGAGCGGGGTAAGGGCGGTGACCGTCCCTGGCGTGAGCGCGAGTGGGAGGAGCGAGGGTACGAGCCCTCCTGAAAGTCGGCAGGCTACTGCGGGCGCAGAACTGCCACCCCGATGTGCGGGGTGGGCCTGCTGGTCAGGACGAGATGGTGCCCTGGTGGAAGTACATCTGCCACTGGTCGTTGCGCCGGATCCAGACCGAGGAGTGTCGCGAGGTCGATTTCGAGGTCGTGATCTGGTAGGTCGCCAGCGCCGAGTCCTCTCCCAGCGGGGTGACATAGAAGTGGCTCATGGTTGCGGTGCGCGGAGTGCTGTTGACCAGCTCGCTGCCGAGCTGGTTGGCATTGAAGATACGGCCCGAGGTACAGAACTCCTTGAAATCCGGCGTAAGCAGTGCCAGAAGGGCGCTCCGGTCCTTTTCCCGTTCAGGGTGAAGAAGTCTTTCTTCGAGAGCATGGAGATGCTCTTGTAGTTCTGCCTTGGTCATGGTGACTATTTTGACGTTTCTCGACGTCAATTGAGTTTCATTCCGGTCGAAAAAAGAAAGAGGGCGGTCCCGTTACCGGGAGCGCCCTTCTTTTGCAGCGACTGAGGTTAGAAGTTGAACTTTCCGGCGAGCTGGAAGATACGCGGATCGAGCGCTCCCGTGACGTTGCCGAAGGTTCCGGAGTTGAGCGTGGTGGTGAAGGCCGTCGCTCCTGTGGCAGAGACGGTCGAGAAGTTGGGATGGTTGAGGACGTTGAAGGCCTCCATGCGGAGCTGGAAGTTGAGCCGGTCGTGGATGGGGAAGATGCGGCTGACCGAGACGTCGACGTTGTAGTTGGACGGGGTACGGAAGTAGTTGCGGGTCATGTTTCCATAGGTCCCGACAGCGTTCTGGGTGAAGGCCGCCTTGTTGAAGTAGGCGAGGTTGGTGCCTGTTCGCTGGATGTGGTTGTGGGTGAGGGGATCGACTCCGGGGATGAGGTTGGGGCGGTCAAGCCCGATTCCGGTGCGGGAGTTGTCGACGTTCGAGGTGATATTGAGGGGAAGACCGCTGACAATGCGGATGAGCGGGGCGATCTGCCAGTTGTTGGCCAGGGCGCTCTCCCAGCCTTTCAGAGAGTGGATGTGGCTGGAGGCGACCAGGGTGGTGTTGAAGATATGCCGCACGTCGAAGCCGCAGGGTCCGCGATCGAGGCGAGGGTTTTCGGTGTGCTCGAAGAGCGGGAGAGCGATGTCGCCGGGGTTGTCGGCCAGCGCCAGGCACTTGGACCAGGTGTAGTTGGCGAGGAAGCTGAAGTTGTTGGACATGCGGTGCTGGATGGAGGTGATGACTCCGTGGTAGGAGGAGTCGTATCCGTCGCCGATGAGGGTAAGGGTGGGGCTGTAACCAACGCCTTGCGTGGGGTTGGCCAGCGTGAGAATGGTGCGGTTGTTGGGGTTGCTGAGGGTGGAGCAGGGGGTTCCGTTGGGGCCTGGAGCGGTGACCAGAGCACCGCAGGTTCCGGGGCCGTTCCAGGTGCCGGGGATGTAGATGGCCGGGTTGATGCCCTGCCCGAGCCACTGGTGCGATCCGTGGTTCCCGAGGTAGTTGATGGAGAACATCCAGCCGTGGCCAAGGTCCTGCTGGACGCTGGCGTTCCACTGGTAGACGACCGGCGTCTGGACGTGGCGCGGAAGAAGGACGTACTGGGTGTTGGTGGGGAAGATGGCGGAGGCGTCCGGCGGGAAGACTCCGGGGAAGGGGTTGCCGCCGGGGTATCCGGCCCAGGGATTGTCGAAGTTGATGCGTCCGTTGAGGTCGATCTCGTTGACGAAGGGCGGGTTCGAGGCGACGCGCTGCGAGGTGTAGAGCGCGGGGGTGTCGTACATCATGGCCACGCCGGAGCGGAAGACGGTCTTGCCGGTGCCAAAGGGGTCGAGCGTAAGGGAGACGCGAGGCGAGAGGTTGGCCATGCGGTTGGTAGTGAAGGAGGCTGAAACGCCGGGGTCGCCATAGTAGAACGATCCCGCCGGGGCGTTGGGGTACTTGGCGGAGTGCTGGTTGGCGTCGAAGGCGGCGCGGTCGAAGGTGCTTCCGCGGCGGAAGCGGTCGATCTGGAAGAGGTTGGGCTCCCAGCGGAGGCCGTAGCTGAGGGTGAGGGTCGGGGTGAGGTGCCAGGTGTCCTGCGCGTAGAGGCTGAAGGAGGTCTGCCGGAAGGAGGTATCCTGCGCGCGGCTCTGGCCGAAGGAGCTCATGTTGCCGGTGAGGAAGTCGAGCATCGGTTCGCCGGAGACGGTTCCTCCGAAGGTGTACTGGCCGTTGAAGAGATAACCGGCGCGGGTGTTGTCGCCGGTGCGGATGATCTCGCCGCCGAAGGCGATCTGATGCTTGCCGAGGAGCCAGTCGATGTCGTCGGCGAAGTCCTCGGTGTTGACGTTGAAGTAGCCGGGGGAACAGGTTCCGCAGCTCGAGGAGAAGCCGTTGGTGACGGTGAGGCGGAGATCGACCGGGGCATAGGGGTTGATGTTGACGCCGATCGCGGTGGCGTTGATGCCTCCTGCCGTCGGGCCGCGGTTGTTGCGGCGGCGGGAGTAGGTTCCGTGGAAGGTGTTGACGAGCTTCTGGGTGATGAGGAAGGTGTCGCCGAGGGTGAAGCTCTGGACGCGCTCGTCGTTGCCGGGGACTGTGGTGAGGAGGATGTTGCTCGGCGAGTAGTAGCTGGGGGCGTTGTAGTTGGTCAGGTAATAGCGGCCAAAGAGGGAGTGACGCGGGCTCCAGGTGTAGTCGATGCGCCCGATGTACTGGTCTTCGGAGTTGTTGGCCGGGAGGCTTACGTTGATGCGTCCGGTGGAGTCGGCCTGCGAGAGCGGAAGGTACGGCAGGAGGTTTCTGGCCGCGGCGCTGTAGGTGGAGGGATCGACCCTGCGGGTGGCGCTGATGTCGACCCCGGTGGTGGGGTCAACCAGGGGAGCGGTGGAGCGGGCGCAGTTACCGCTGGCGGGCATCTGGCTGAAGTCGCCGGAGAGCATGGCGGGTGTGGGGAGACAGTAGCTGGTGGAGGAGCCTGCCTTGTGCTCGCGTGTGCCCTGGTAGCCGCCAAAGAAGAAGAGCTTGTCGGTGAGGATGTGGCCTCCGAGGGTTCCGCCGAACTGGTTGCGCTTGACGGTGTCCTTCGAGGTGGAGAAGAAGTTGGTGGCGTTGATGATGTTGTTGCGGAGGAAGTCGAAGACGGTTCCGTGCCACTGGTTGGTTCCGGAGTTGGTGACGACGTTGACCAGAGAGCCGGGGTGGATGCCGTTGCGGGCGGGCAGCGAGTTGGATTCGACGGAGAACTCGTGCAGGGCGTCGGGGAAGGGATAGGGCAGGTTGACGTTGGTGAAGTTGTCGGTGTGGTATCCGCCGTCGAGGACGTAGTTGTTGTAGTTGCCCTGGCTTCCGGCGACGGCGATGACGGTGGAGCTGGCGTAGGTTTTGCTGCCTACGATGTCGCTGCTGGGGGCGGTGACGGCGCCTCCGGAGATGAGGACGAGCTGGGTGGCCTGGCGTCCGTTGAGGGGCATCTCGGTGATGCGGGTCTGGTCGATAACCTGCTTGAAGGTGCTGGTTTCGGTATCGAGCGCGACGCCGTTGGCCTGCACCTCGACGTGCTCGGTGGCGCTGCCGACCTGGAGGGAGGCGTTGATCTGGATGCTGTTGCCGACCTCGAGGACGATGCCGGTCTGGGTGTAGGTCTGGAAGCCGTTGGCGGTGACCCCGAGCGAGTAGGGACCGACGGGGACGTTGGGGAGGCTGTAGATGCCGGAGGCGTCGGTGACGGTGGTGCGGACGACGTGGGTTCCGGTGTTGGTGAGGGTGACGGTGGCTCCGGGCAGGGCGGCCCCGGTCTGGTCGGAGACGGTTCCCTGGATACTTGCGCTGCCTCCGGCCTGGGCCCACACCTGGGGGAGGAAGAGAAGGGGGAGCAGGAGGGCGGGGAGAAGAGTGGATAGTCCACTTCTGATTCTGTTTCGCATGAAATCTGACCTCTGAAATGAGTTCGTACCCTGCGCTCTCCCTGATCTTCGTGCCGTGAGAAGGGCTCTTCGCAGGAGCGACAGGACTATAGGGAGGTGCTTTCGCCTCTGTCAATGAAATTGTTTCGTCTGTGAAAGAAAGCGGTAACTCGTGGTCAAAAGGTCTGACCATTTTGTCGCTTTTTCAGAGGTTTATCGGATGGGATTTGGAGGAAAAAATAGCCGCTTACTTGCGAGCGAGAACAACGCGGGGGATGGATTGCAGGTCGTCGACGAAGCCGACCTCATGCCATCCTTCCAGCAGCGAGGCGATGGCCTCGCGTTGGCCGTGGCCGATTTCAAGGGCCAGCAGACCACCGGGTTGCAAGGCATCATACGCTGCGGGGATCAGCCTGCGGTAGAGGTCGAGGCCGTCTTTCCCGCTGAACAGTGCCGAATGCGGTTCATAGGCCCGAACCTCGGGGTGCAGGCTCGGCTCGTCGGTGGTGGGGATGTAGGGGGGATTGCTGACGATGGCATCGAAGTGGCCGCGCTGCTCCTCCGGGGGAAGGCCGCTGAGCAGGTCGGAGAGGACGAAGCGGAGGCGCGGGGAGACGCCGAGGGCTTCGGCGTTGGAGCGGGCGACGTCGAGCGCAGAGGGGGAGAGGTCGAGCGCGGTGACGCTGGCCTGCGGCAGATGCTTCGCCAGCGCGATGGCGATGGCTCCTGAGCCCGTGCCGATGTCGGCGATGGCGACGGGGCGGTCGTGGGGCAGGCGCTCGAGGGCGGACTCGACGAGGTGCTCGGTCTCGGGCCGGGGGATAAGCACGGCGGGGGTGACGCGGAAGGGCAGGCCGTAGAACTCCTGCGTGCCGAGGATGTACTGGATGGGTTCGTGCTGGAGGCGACGGGCGAGTAGGGCTTCGTAGTCGTCGAGCTGCGCGGTGGAAAGCTCGCGGTCGGGGTCGGCGAGCAGGCCGGCGCGGGTGATGCCGAGCAGATGCAGCGCTAGGGTTTCGGCGTCGCGGCGCGCTGAGGCAGCGAGATGCGGGTCGAGCGCGAGGCGCTGCGTTGCGGATTGGATGGTCTGTCGGATGCTCTGGCGGAGGGTCATGCGAGGGGCTGCGGCTACAGGCCGCGGATCATGATGATGTTGCCGTCGGGGTCGGAGAAGGTGAGGGTGTCTCGCGATTTGAGCGCGTCGATGTGCAGTTTGTGCAGCAGGCGGGCGGACTTCGCGAGGTTCTCGGAGCGCAGGGTGAAGCGCGCTTTCGTGCCGAGCTTCGAGTTGGCGATCTCGATCTCCTGCCCGGAGTTGCCGGGCATGTGGAAGAACATGGGGTCGCCCGGCAGGGTTTTGAAGGAGAGCTGGTTGATGTAGAAATCGCGTGCGGCGGTGGGATCCTTCATGGCGATAGCGACCGAGCGGATGAGGTCGCCGATGCGGTCCTGCCCGATGTGCTTGCCCTGGTCGTTGGAGTGGAGCGAGCCGGGCATGTATTGCGTGTACTCGAGGTTCTGGTGCGTGCCGTCGGCCTGCTCGGGGCCTTCGAGGGTGAAGAGCAGGTTGCCTGCTCCGGCCTTGCGGACGGAGATGGGGGTGAGGCCGTGGGCGACGTAGTCGTCGTGGATCTCGTTGAGGTCCTCGCCCTCGAAGCAGACGTGCAGGAAGCCGATGGCCGCTTCCTTGGGAACGTCGGGGTTGGCGGGGTACAGCTCGAGGAACTGTCGGTCGTTGATCTTGATGAAGCTCTCGCGGTCCTTGCCGTCCTTGTCCTGCAGGGCGAAGGCCTGTTCGAAGCCGAGCTTCTCGTAGAACTCGCGCGAGGCGTCGAGAGAGCGGACGCGAAGAGCGATGTGGGCGATCCCGTTCAGCGGCGGAGCGGTCTGGGCGGCGGAGGGAAGTGCCAGAACAGCGAGGGTTGCGATGAGGCGGAAGGCCTTTGCGGCTGAGAACATGGTTGCGATCCCGAGAGGAGCTTTACTTATCTGAAACATTCTCTCAGAGGAAACGGGGTTTGGGCGTTCGGATTCGTGGAGAGTCACAGTGGATCGGGTGCCCCATCCTTCCTGACGTTGTTGGTCAGGAAGGGTGGGATGCAGGATGCTCGTCGTGGGAGGTTTAAAGACCAGGACGGTGCGGGGACGAACGGGATTCATCCCACCCTTTCCGACGAAAGAACTGTCGGAAAGGATGGGGCACCCGGTCATTTGTTACATCACGGCTTACTTCGTCAGCTTCAGCAGCACGGCTCCGTGGCGAGGGAGCGTGAAGACGTCGGTGTCCTTGATGCGTCCGAGGTCCTTCGCGGCCCACAGGTCGCGGGCGTGTGCTCCGGTGGGGAAGCCAGCTTCCTTCAGGTGAAGCGTGAGGCCGCGCATGGTGTTGCGGTCGTGCGAGAGGTTGAAGATGGCGAGTGCCGTCGAGCCGTCCGCGAGCGGGCGCGACCAGATCTCGATCTCGTCGCCGGAGAAGAGGCGCTGCGCCTGTTTGCCGAGCTTGTCCTGATCGATGGCGATGGCCTCGCGGTTGGTCAGGATGGAGCGGACGTCGTCGTTCATCTGGGAGAGGTTGTTGCCCGCGAGAAGGGGCGCGGCGAGCATGGACCACATCGTCATGTGCGAGATGTTTTCATCGTGGTTCATCTTGCCGTTGCCGACCTCAAGCATGTCGGGGTCGTTCCAGTGGCCGGGGGAGGCGTACTTCGCAAGGCCAGCCTGCGAGAGGCCGATGAGGATCATGCTGTTGTAGTTGGCCTGAATGTCGTCGGTGGTGCGCCAGAGGTTCGCACCGACCTCGGGACCCCACTGCCAGACCTGGTCGAAGCCGTACTGGCAGAGGCTGTAGATCATGGGGCGGCCAGTCTTGAGGATGGCGTTGTGCATCTTCAGGTAGGCGTCGCGCATCATCTTGTTCTGCGCGTCGGGGTCGTCGGGGTGCGCCTGCTTCATGGTGTCGCGGAAGCTGCAGAGGTCGTACTTGAGGTAGTCGATGCCCCACTCGGCGTAGGTCTTGGCGTCCTGCTCCTCGTGGCCGAGGGAGCCTTCGTAGCGGGCGCAGGTCTGCGGGCCGGGCGAGGAGTAGATGCCGATCTTGAGGCCCTTGGAGTGAACGTAGTCGGCCAGCGCCTTCATATCGGGAAACTTCTCGTTGGTGTGGAGAACGCCGCTGGCGTCGCGCTTGCCTTCCCAGGTGTCGTCGATGTTGACGTAGGTGTATCCGGCGTCGCGCATGCCGCTGGAGACGATGAGGTCGGCGGCCTTGCGGATGTCGGCGTCGGTGACCTTGCCAGCGAACCAGTTCCAGCTGTTCCAGCCCATCGGCGGCGTGGAGGCGAGCTGCTGGGCGCTCAGAGGCAGAGAGGCAATAAGGAAGGCAGCAAAAGAGAGAAGCAAACGACGCATGTTTGGGATCATCCTCCTGAATCTTCAGACTGCACTATAAAACGTGCGGAAGAGAGCCCTGTCAAATCCGGAAGCTGATCTGAAGAGGAGTCTCAGGAGGGGTCGGAGTTTTCCGCCACGAGTCCCGGTGCGGGGACGGAGGGACTCGCTGCCTCGACAGCGGGAAGAGCAGGAGCCGGTTTGTTGCGTCCGATCTTCAGTCGAAGGAAGGGCTTTTCGTAGAAGTGGTACGAGAGCCAGGATAGGGCGATGGTGCTGACCAGGAAGAAGCTGTACTGCAGCACCTTGGACCGCACCGGAAGGTAATGGATGCTGAGGTTCAGCAGGGCGAGGTGGAACATGTAGATGCCGAAGGACAGCTCCCGGCCCAGGACCGAGAAGAGCTTCATGCTGAGGATGCGTGAGGCGATCGAGGTCGGATGGGAGGCCTCGGCGATGAGTGCGGCGCAGATGAGCGCGACGAGGTGATATCCGAGGACAGAGCCGACCGGAGTGGAGTAGTCGAGTCCGTACCACATCCAGGTGAGGCAGACGGCAGTCAAGGGAATCAGCGAGCGCCGCAGGATGTCGCTGAAGCGCGTCGGTTCGTAACGCTCCACCGCGAGCAGGCCTCCGAAGCACATGCAGCTGGATACGGAGGGAAGCGTGTGCGTCAGCCACTCGCCCGAGACGTTGAAGGCCAGCATCAGAAGCCGCCAGAGGATGGAGAGACCGATTCCGGAGAAGCAGAGAATCCGCATCTGGCGAAGGGTTTTGCATCGCCACACCAGAAGGGGCCAGATGAGATAGAAGTGGTCCTGCACGGAGATGGACCACAGGTGAATGGTGGGGAGAATGCTGTTGGTCGTTTCGGCGAGCTGGATGAAGATGTTCTGCGCCAGCAGGGGATAGACCCAGAAGCCGTCCGGAGCGGAGCCGGTGACGAGGATGTTTACCAGCAGCACCAGCAGAAGATAACCAAAGTAAAGCGGAAAGATACGCAACAACCGCCGCAGGATGAAGTTGCGATAGCGGTTTTCGGTGTGGCGGGCCTCTTCGATGACGGTCGTGATGAGCGCGCCCGAGAGAACGAAGAAGAGGATGTGGCCGATGCCGTTATTTCGTTGCAGGCTCAGGAGATGGTGCAGGGTTGAGCTGTCGTCTGGCTTGCCCGTAGCGTGATGCAGCATGACCAGGCCGATCGCAACGATTCGGATGCCATCCAAAGCCGGAAGATACTTGTGTTTGAGGCGGGGAGCGACCTCGGTGTGGCTCAATGTTCCTCCTGATTCAGATAACTGAAGTAACCAGGCGAACTTTCACACCAGGGGGATTTTCAAAACGGGGGTTGGTAGGTAACCCAATTATTCCCATTTTGGGACGTGCTGGAAAGTGAAATTCTCAGCATTTTTCGTATTCTGGAGAAAAAGCGTTGCTTCTGGTCGAATATCGGACCAGAAGCAACGCTTGGAAGTGTTCCGTGGAACTGATTACTAAAAGTTATTTAGACGGAAGGCTTTAGGCCGCGGTGGTTTCGCCCTTCATTTTCTCGGCGATGTCGTAGGCGATCAGAGCGTCGATGGTGGGCTGCAACATGCCCTGCATCACCATGTCGAGCTGGTGCGTGGTGAGGCCGATGCGGTGGTCGGTCAGGCGGTTCTGCGGGAAGTTGTAGGTGCGGATCTTCTCGGAGCGGTCGCCGGAGCCGACCTGCGACTTGCGCGCCTTCGCCTGCTCCTGGTGGATGCGCTCCGCTTCGACCTCGTAGAGGCGGGCGCGAAGGACGCGCATGGCCTTCTCGCGGTTCTTGATCTGAGACTTCTCGTCCTGGCAGGAGACGACGGTGTTGGTGGGGAGGTGCGTGATGCGAATCGCGGAGTAGGTCGTGTTGACCGACTGGCCTCCGGGGCCGGAGGAGCAGAAGGTATCGACGCGAAGGTCCTTGGCTTCGATCTTGATGTCGACGTCTTCGGCCTCGGGGAGAACGGCCACCGTGATGGCAGAGGTGTGGACGCGGCCCTGGGTTTCGGTGGCGGGGACGCGCTGCACGCGGTGCACGCCGGACTCGTACTTCATCTGCGAGTAGACCTTGTCGCCCTCGAAGATGGCCGTGACCTCCTTCATGCCGCCGCCGATGCCGGTCTCGGAGATGGAGAGGACCTCGACCTTCCAGCGGTGCTGCTCTGCGAAGCGGAGGTAGACGCGGAACATCTCGGCGGCGAAGATGGCGGCCTCGTCGCCGCCGGTTCCGGCGCGAAGCTCGATAACGATGTTCTTGTCGTCGTTGGGGTCTTTGGGGAGGAGCATGACCTTGAGCTGCTCCTCGATCTCGGCCAGGCGGGGCTCGAGGGTTAGAAGCTCCTCTTCGGCCATCGCCTTGATGTCAGCATCGTCCTCGGCGGACATGGCGATGGCGTCGGCGACGCCCTGTTTGACGTTGCGGTACTCGCGGAACTTCTCGACGACGGGCTCAAGCTCGCGGTGGGCGCGGGCGACCTCGGTGAACTTCTTCTGGTCGGAGACGAGCGCGGGGTCGGCAAGCTGCTGGCCGAGCTCCTCGTAACGCGCTTCCATCTGGTCTAAACGGTTGAACATGGGGGCTCCTGAAGGCTGAAAACTTGAAAATAAAGGGGAAAGGGCGAGAGCGAGGTTGGGCGCAGCTAGGCGAAGTCGTGGCGGCGGAGAGCCGCTCCGGGAAGGAACACCGGGATGACTGCTGCGAATCGCATCTCTTTATATGATGTTACTCCGGTTGGGATGGATGCGGGGAGGGGATTCTGATGATGAATCGACCATTCCGGCTGAAGCCGGACAAAAGCAGATTCCTCCGCTGCGCTGCGGAATGACAAGTTCTGAAGGTATGGGGATGCGAAGGGTCGTGTAGAAGTACAGGTGGTGCAGATGCGGACGAGATTCATCCCACCCTTTCCGACGATGAAGCTGTCGGAAAGGATGGGGCACCCGGTCATTTGTCCCCGGTCATATTTTGTGTCCGGTTATCTTTGCCCGGTCGTCCTACTGGGCGGCGGGCATCCAGAAGTTCGGGGTGGATTGGGCGATCTCGACTTCCTCTTCATTCATGTCGGGGGCGATGTCGGCGAAGAGGGGCGTCGAGAGGTAGCGCTCGCCGGTGTCGGGGAGCATGGCGAGGATCGTCGAGCCCTTCGGGGCCTTCTCGGCGACCTTCAGTGCTCCCGCGAAGGTCGCGCCCGAGGTGATGCCGACGAAGATGCCCTCTTTACGGGCCAGCTCGCGGCTGTACTTCATGGCCTCGGCGTTGTCGATGGCGACGAACTGGTCGATGTGATTCTCGTTGATGCCGTCCTCGGCCAGCTTCGCGATGAAGTCCGGGCTCCAGCCCTGCTGGGGATGCGGCTTCCAGGCGGGGTGGCCGCTGGTGGGGTCGCCGTTGGCGTCGCGTGGCTGCGGGATGCGGCTCGCGGCCATCGGGGCGTCGGCGGGTTCGCAGACGACGATCTTCGTGTTCGGGCTTTCCTTGGCGAGCACCCGGGCGACGCCCTTCAGCGTGCCTCCGGTGCCGAAGCCGGTGACCCAGTAGTCGAGCGGCTGGTCGCGGAAGTCCTCGACGATCTCGACGGCGGTGGTCTTGGAGTGGAAGTCGGCGTTGGCCTCGTTGGTGAACTGGCGGGTGTTGAACCAGCCGTGTTTTTCGGCCAACTCGGCGGCCTTGGCGGCCATGCCGGTGCCGCGCCCGGAGGCGGGGGTGAGGATGACCTTCGCTCCGAGGAAGCGCATGAGGCGGCGGCGCTCGACCGAGAAGGTCTCGGCCATGCAGACGACGAGCGGATAGCCCTTCTGCGCGCAGACCATTGCAAGCCCGATGCCGGTGTTGCCGCTGGTGGCTTCGACAACGGTCTGTCCCGGTTTCAGCTTGCCGCTGCGCTCCGCGTCTTCGATGACTCCGAGGGCGAGGCGGTCCTTGACGGAGCCGAGGGGGTTGAAGGCCTCGACCTTGACGTACAGGTTCACGCCCTCGGGCGCGAGCTTGTTGATGCGCACGACCGGGGTGTTGCCGATGGTCTCAAGAATGCTTGCGTAACGATGTCCCACGTTTGGACTCCTTCTGAATATCGCTCAGGCCCGTTTTGTTTCCTGCCCCGAAAGGAGATTGTAGCGTGTGGGGATGACAGTGGTGCATGGGGCTGGGGCTGCATCCTAAAGTGGTGGAGAAGACGATGATGCCCTTTGTAGCGTTGGCACAACTGGCGGAGGAGTTGGCGGCAACCTCGAGCCGGTTGCAGAAGCGTGCCGCGATTGCAGATGCCATTGCGCAGGTGCATCGTGAGTCTGTCGACGAAGAGGATGCGGGGAGGTTTGCGCTGTATCTGGCGGGAACGCCGTTTGCCGAGGCCGATCCGCGCAAGCTGAATGCGGGTGGAGCGCTGCTCTCGAAGGCTCTGCTGGAGGTGAGTGGAGCGACCGGCGTGGAGTTGACGGCGGCTTATAAGCGGCACGGCGACCTGGGGGCAGCGGGGTTCGATTTGCTGGTGGGAAAGGCGCAGGCGGCAGGTGGACTGTCGCTGGTGGAGGTCGCGGACGCCTTTGCTGCGATGGCTTCGGCTCGCACGACGGCGGTACGGGCGGGGCTGGTGGAAGGGTTGCTGCGGCGGGCCTCGGCGCTGGAGGCGAAATACCTGCTGAAGCTGATGATCGGAGATATGAGGATTGGGGTGAAGCAGAGCCTTGTCGAAGAGGCGATTGCGGCTGCGGCCTCGGTGCCGGTCGCGGAGGTTCGTCATGCGGTAATGCTGGAGGCGGATTTGAGTCTTGCGGTGCGGCGGGCGTTTGCGGGGACGCTGCGCGAGGCGCGGATGCGGCTGTTTCATCCGCTGGGATTCATGCTGGCGTCTCCAGTCGCTTCGCCCGAGGAGGCAGTGGAGCGGTTTGCTTCGGTTCCCGAGGACGAGGTCGAGGCGGTGCAGATAGCGGCGTTTCTTGAGGACAAGTACGACGGGATGCGGGCGCAGGTCCACTGCGGCGATCCGGAACAGCCGGGGAGGGTGACGATCTATTCGCGCAACCGCGAGGAGGTGACGGAGAGCTACCCGGAGTTGGAGGAGGCATTTGCGAAGGTCACGGAGGTTGGGGAGGGTTTGCTCGGCGGTAGCGGTTTAATACTGGACGGCGAGATTCTGGGGTGGGACATCAGGGAGAGCCGCGCTCTGCCCTTTGCGGTGCTGGGACAGAGGATCGGGAGGAAGCGCGTATCGAATGCGTGGAGAGAGCAGGTGCCGGTGGTCTTCATGGCGTTCGATCTGCTGTATGCGGAAGGGGCGCTGCTGCTCGGCCGTCCTTTAGAGGAGCGAAGGAATCGGCTGGAAGGTGTGGTGGAGAGGTTGGTGGAGGTGGCGCGGTCTCCTCTGGCGGTGGATGAGAGGGCGAAGCTGCCACAAGGGCTGATGTTTGCGGAGCCGGAGGGAGAGCTTGTGGAGCGGTTGCTGCTGGCTCCTTCGCGTCTGGTGGAATCGGTCGAGGACATCGAGCGCGCTTATGCGGAGGCTCGCGCAAGGGCGAATGAGGGCGTGATGCTGAAGGCGGCGGATTCGGTGTATCAGCCGGGAAGGCGCGGGCTGGCGTGGCTGAAGATGAAGCGCGAGCTGGCCACGCTGGATGTGGTCGTGACGGGCGCGGAGTTCGGGCACGGCAAGCGGGCAGGCATCCTGAGCGACTACACCTTTGCGGTGCGCGGGCCGGAGTATGAAAAGACGGGTGAGCTGCTGAATGTGGGCAAGGCTTACTCAGGCCTGACGGATGCGGAGATTGCGGAAATGAGCGCGTGGATGATGGAACACACGCTGGAGGATCGCGGCTTCTTCCGCACGGTGGAGCCGCTGCGCGTGCTCGAGGTGGCGTTCAACAACATCATGCGCAGCGACCGCCACGCCAGCGGGTTTGCGCTGCGGTTCCCGCGCATCGTGCGGATTCGCGATGACAAGCCGGTGGAGGAGATTGATACGGTGGAGCGCGTGGAGGAGGTCTATGAATCACAGGTGGACAAGCCGCAATCCCATGCGGACACGGCGGTCGAGGCCAGTGAGTAACTTTGCACTAAGATGGGGGCAGTTCATGGATTTTTTACCCCGATAATCGCACTGCACGAAACAAAATAGAGAGCAGGAGCATCCTTAGCCCTATGGAATATCGCGTTCTTGGTAAATCAGGATTGAAGGTGCCGGAGCTTTGCTTCGGTGCAGGAACATTCGGCGGAAACAATGAGTTCTTCAAGGCATGGGCGGAGACCAGCCAGCAGGAAGCCGATCGCATCGTCGGCATCTGTATGGATGCGGGGCTCAACTTCTTCGATACGGCTGATGTGTACTCGAACGGAAGCAGCGAGACGGTGCTCGGGCAGACCCTGAAGGCGTACAAGCGCGAGGACGTGCTGATCTCGACCAAGACGACCTTCCGGTTCGGCGAAGGCCCGAACAATGTGGGATCGAGCCGCTACCACATCATCCAGCAGGTGGAAGGCAGCTTGAAGCGCCTGGGCACGGATTACGTCGATGTGTACCACATGCATGGGTTCGATGCGACGACTCCGGTGGAGGAGACGCTGAACGCGCTGGACCAGTTGGTGCGTGACGGCAAGGTGCGATACATCGCATGTTCTAACTTTTCGGGCTGGCACCTGATGAAGTCGCTGAGCGTGAGCGAGCGTTACGGCTGGGCGCGGTATGTCGGGCACCAGGTGTACTACTCGCTGGTGGGACGCGATTATGAGTGGGAGCTGATGCCGCTGGCGCTCGATCAGGGCGTGGGCGCGCTGGTGTGGTCGCCGCTGGGGTGGGGACGTCTGACGGGCAAGATTCGCCGCGGTCAGCCGCTGCCCGAGGGAAGCCGTCTGCAGGCGAAGGTCGTCGTGGATAACGGACCGCAGCCGGATGAGGAGTATCTCTACAAGGTCGTGGATGCGCTGGACGAGGTGGCGGCGGAGACGGGTAAGACGGTTCCGCAGATTGCGCTGAACTGGCTGCTGCAGAGGCCGACGATCTCGACGCTGATTATCGGCGCACGCAACGAGGAACAACTGAAGCAGAACCTCGGAGCGGTGGGCTGGAAGCTGTCGGCGGAGCAGATTGCGAAGCTCGACGCCGCGAGCGCGTTGCCGCGTGCGTATCCTTACTGGCACCAGGCGCAGTTCACGGAGCGCAATCCTCTGCCGGTGTAGTCGTCGAAGATGGATTGCAGGAACGACGGGCTGTCCTTTGCGGACGGCCCGTTTTGTTTTAACGAGGATCGGGTGCCCCATCCTTGCTGACGGTTTTTTGTCAGGAAGGGTGGGATGCAGGATGTTTGTACCGGAGCTTTCAAAGATAAAGACTGTGCTGGAGCAAACTGGATTCATCCCACCCTTTCTTGCTGAAAGGATGAGGCACCCGATATTTTATTGGCGATACGGAATTTTCGTGCACAGTGCTCGGGTGATATAAGGGGGCGATGACCCTCGCACGAAATCGCATCGCACTGGGAGCAATCCTCTCCGGCCTTCTTCTTCTGCCCGGCAACGCACGGCCTCTTCAGGCGCAGACTGCGCCGCATATGTTTGCAGTCGCCAACGGGAAGTTCACGCTGGACGGAAAGCCCTTTCAGGTGATCTCGGGTGAGATGCACTACCCGCGGATTCCGCGGGCGTACTGGCGCGACCGGCTGCGCATGGCCAGGGCGATGGGGCTGAACACGATCACCACGTATGTCTTCTGGAACGTGCATGAGCCGCAGCCGGGGGTGTATGACTTCACCGGCAACAATGATGTTGCCGAGTTCATCCGTGAGGCTCAGCAGGAGGGGCTGTATGTCATCCTGAGGCCCGGCCCTTATGTCTGCGCGGAGTGGGAGTTCGGAGGGTATCCGGCGTGGCTGCTGAAAGACCCCACGACGGTCGTGCGCACGACCGACCCGAAGTTCATGCAGCCTACGGCGCGGTGGATGGCGCGGCTGGGCAAGGAGCTTGCTCCGTTGCAGATCGGCAATGGTGGGCCGATCATCCTGACGCAGGTGGAGAACGAGTACGGATCGTTCGGCAAGGACCACGAGTACATGCGGCAGAACCACAAGATGCTGGTGGATGCCGGGTTTACGAAGTCGCAGCTTTATACAGCTGACGGTCCCACGCAGACGCCTGACGGATCGTTGCCCGATCTTCCGGTCGGCATCAACTTCGACGGCAACGCGAAGCCGGCGTTTGAGACGCTGAAGAAGTATCGTCCGGAGGGACCGTTCTTCAACAGCGAATACTGGGCCGGGTGGTTCGATCACTGGGGTTCGAAGCACGCCCGCACCAACACGGAGGAGCAGGTTGCGAACCTGCGTTGGATGTTGGAGCAGGGGTACTCCGTCAGCGTTTATATGTTTCATGGAGGCACGAGCTTCGGCTGGATGAACGGCGCCAACACGGACGGCAAGGGAAGCTATGAGCCGGATGTGACGAGTTATGACTATGACTCAGCTCTGGACGAGAGCGGTCGCCCGACGGCGAAGTACTTCGCGATGCGCGATGCGATTGCGACGGCGACGGGGGTGACTCCGCCGCCGGTGCCGGAGGTGGCTGCGGCGATGAGCGTGCCTGCGTTCGCTCTGCCGGAGGCGGCTTCGCTGTGGGAGAACCTTCCGCTGGCGATCTCGTCGGAAGAGATCAAGAGCATGGAGGAGATCGGTCAGGCGTATGGCTACATCCTCTACCGCACGCACCTGAAGGCTGATGCGCAGGGCGAGCTGGTGCTCGATCAGCTTCATAGTTATGCACAGGTGTATGTGAATAAAAAGCTCGTCGGCACCATCGACCGCAGGTTGCGGCAGGACCGCATTGCGCTGCGGGCGACGGCCGGGGCGCAGCTCGACATTCTGGGGGAGAACTCGGGGCGGGTGAACTACGGCAAGTCCTTCGGGGGCGAGAGCGCGGGCATCACGCATCAGGTGACGCTGGCGGGCAAGCCGCTGCTGGGGTGGGAGATTTATCCGCTGACGATGACGCATGTGGAGAAGCTGCCCTTCTCGAAGAAGGTGTGCGAGGGGCCGTGCTTCTATCGCGGCGGCTTCGAGCTGACGAAGACGGCGGACACCTTTCTCGACACGACGGCCTTTAACAAGGGACAGCTATGGCTGAACGGGCGTGCGCTGGGACGCATCTGGAACATCGGGCCGCAGGAAGCCCTGTATGCTCCAGCGCCTTGGCTGGTGAAGGGGAAGAATGAGGTGATCGTGTTCGACGCGAAGGGCAGGATGGGCGGCACCGTGCGCGGCGAGAATCACCTGATGCTGGGGGCGATGGGGAAGTAGTGGGGCGTCCAGTCATCCTTCACCACCCAGGAGTGTCATCCTGGGCGTAGTCCGACGCTCAGGATGACAACTCTATTCCAGTTGGGAGTTGTGGCGGGTTGGAAAGAGAAGCAGATTCCTCAGCTCCGCTACGGAATGACAAGTTCTAAAAGATGGTTGCGGGCAATGAAAAGCGGTACCCGGTAAAGATCGCCGGGTACCGCTTTTTTGTTGTCGATAATGTGTTGTTTAGTGTCCCGCTGAGGCGCTGACACCCTTGGGTGGTTTGGGGATCAGGAAGATCAGCGGCAACATGCAGGCGCAGAAGATTGCCAGGTATTGGATGATGTCGAGGTACGCGAGCATTCCGGCCTGGCGGTGCAGCTGGTTGTAGAGGTAGGCCTGCGCCGTGTGGACTCCCGTGCCGACCATCGGGTTGCCGCCAGCGTGGCCGCCGAAGACCCCCTTCAGCTGCTTGATCTGGTCGATGTAGGCGGGATTACCCGGCGTGAGATTGCGGATCATGTGCGTCTCGTGCGCGGCGGAGAGACGCGTCAGCATCGTCGCGACGAAGGCCGTTCCGCAGGAGCCACCCACGTTGCGGGCGAGGTTCGTGAGGCCCGAGACGTCGTTGTTCTCCGACTGCTTCACTCCGATGTACGAGATCATGTTGATCGGGATGAACAGGAAGGCCATGCCCGAGGCCTGGAAGATGCGCAGGAAGACCAGCCGTCCATAGCTGATCTGGAGGTCCATCGTGTGCATGGTGATCAGGGAGAGCGTCAGCATGGTGAAGCCGTAGCCGATCAGCTTGCGTGGGTCCACCTTGCTGGACAGGATGCCGACCACAGGCATCATCGCCATCATCATGAAGCCCGCGGGGGACAGCACCATTCCGGCGAGTTCCGCGGTGTAGCCCAAAAGTGTCTGGACGAACTGCGGGATCAGGATGGTCGTGCCGTAGAGCGAGAAGCCGAGCACGAACATCAGGAAGAAGGAGATGGCGAAGTTACGCCGCTTGAACAGCGTCAGGTTGACGATGGGCCGATGCCCGGTGCGGAGCATGCGCAGCTCCCACCAGAGCATCGTGAAGAAGGCGACCACCATTGTGACGATGAAGAAGGTGATGATCTTCGAGGCGAACCAGTCGTCCTCCTGGCCCTTGTCGAGAATGAATTCGAGGGAGCCGAAGGTGAGTCCCAACAGGCCGAAGCCGAGGAAGTCGAGACGGATGCCGCCCTTCTGAGCCTCCTTCACCTGGTCGGCGACCCACGGTGGATCTTCTACGATGCGCGAGGTCAGGAACAGCGAAAGGATGCAGATGGGGATGTTGAGGAAGAATATCCAGCGCCAGTCGTAGTTGTCGGTGATCCAGCCGCCGAGCGTGGGGCCGATAGCCGGGGCGACGACGACGGCGAGGCCGTACATCGCGAAGGCCTGCCCGCGCTTTTCCGGAGGGAAGGTGTCGGCGAGGATGGCCTGTTCGGATGGGGCGAGTCCACCGCCGCCCATGCCCTGCAGGATGCGGAAGAAGACCAGCAGAGGAAGCGAGGGGGCCAGACCGCAGAGGGCGGAGCTGATGCCGAACAGCGCCACGCAGATCATGTAGAACTTCTTGCGCCCGATGAAGGTGGTCATGTACGCGCCCGCCGGAAGGATGACGGCGTTGGCGACGAGGTAGGCGGTCAGAACCCAGGTAGCCTCGTCCTGCGTGGAGCCGAGGCCTCCTGCGATGTGCGGCAGGGCGACGTTCGCGATGGAGGTATCGAGCACCTCCATGAAGGTCGCCAGAGTTACCGTCATGGCGACGATCCACGGGTTGATGCTCGGTTTCCATGCGACCTGCGGGGCCGCTGTGGTTTGCGAGGGCTGCTCGGGAAACTGGTCGCCGGGTAGATCGAGGGTCGTCGAAGCCATGGGTGACTTTTCGATTCCCGGCCAAAGCCACGCGATTCAGTTTTTAGCCGCTTTTTAACGACTGCTCCGTGAATGGTGCAGTTCTATGAACTCCCGCACCATCCGGAGGTTAGCGTGTGGAATCAGCGGGGGAAGTTCTGAGCGTACACATCGCGCGGCATTCCCTCGGAACGAGCCTTGCGCCTGAAGGACTCAGCATCGTTGCGCGACATGGGGCCGCCGACGGTTACAAGGTAAGGAGCGCGACCCGTCGGGGTGAAGACCTCGGGGTTGAGCGACGGATGTTGGCTACGGATGGTTTCGGCTTTGTGCTGCGCCTGGTCCTGGTGGTTGTAGGTGAAGGCTACGACGCGCCACAGCGACTTCCCGGAAGGAGATGCCGCGGGGGCCGGAGCGGGGGTGCTTGCCGGAGGCGGTGCAGGAGCGGCAGCCGCCTCAGGGGCGGCAGACTGGGTCTGTGCCGCCTGCGCGGAGGCAGGGGTGCTGGCGTCTTCGGGCTCGCTGCGCAGCATTCTCCATGCAAAGAAGAGGACGACCAGAAGCACCGCCGCAGCTCCAATCAGGATGCGGGTGCGTTGCTTCTGTGAGCCCGTTTCATCCTCGGAGATGGCTTTGATGAGGCGCTGGCGCACATCGGGGGCCTGCGCCGGGGTCGCTGCTGGCTTGCTCGTGGGACGGGTCTGCGCGGCTTCTGTGGCCTCCAGTTTCTCAAACAGCGGAGCTGAGGGCTGGGGCTTTGGCTTCGCTGCCGGGGTGGGAGCAGACGGCGTGGCTGCGGGTGCCGTTGCGGCCACGGGGGCGGCAGAAGTTGTTGTCGCCGCAGGCTTTGGCGGCGTGGCTGCTGGGGTTGTGGTTGCGGCGGCGGCCTGCGCGGGAGAGACAGGTCCGAGGGCTGCGGCCATCTCCTTGAGGCTCCACTTGCCGCTTAAGCCGTTGCGAATGATGCCGTCGAAGGGCGAGGGCAGAAGCGTCGCGGAGCCTTGCAGGGTGCGGCGGCCTGTGAGAGCTTCCAGCAGGACCTCGGCGAGAGCGTGGGCGTCGGCGGCCTTGCGGGCGGCTTCGCTCTTTTCGGGATCGTCGTTGGCGTCGCGGACGCAATCGCTGCTCAGCTTGACGGTTTCGCCGGCGGCGAGAATGTTTTCCGTGTCGATGTGCCCGTGGACGAGGCCACGCTCATGCAGAGCGGTCAGCGCGGCGACCAGGCTGGTGGCGAGCTGGCGCGCCTCCTCGATCGTCAGGGTGCGGCTCTCGAGCAGCTCGGCCAGGCTGATGTCGGTCGGCTCCATCACGGCATAGAGCAGCGGAGTGCCGTCGAGGGAGGTTTCGCCGAACTTGCGCATGGCGACCAGGTTTTCCTGCTTGATCTCGGAGACGGTGCTCCACCGCTTCAGAATCTCCGACTCGTCGAAGTGGGCCTCGATCAGGCGGACCAGCGCCTGGGTTCCTGTTCCGTTGGTGGTCAGAAAGAAGGCGCTGCGGCCTTCGGGGCGGACCAGCTTCTTCAGCGGGTAGTCTTCCGCAATCGTTCGTCCTTCGTAATCGCTCCAAAGTTGCATCGGTACCAGTCCTGAGGGGGAGATGTGTTCAAGGAAGGATGCCTATGAGGCAAGGGAAACATAGGCCGCTCTCTTTACCGGGACGTACACGGCGAGTGGCGGCGCGCAATATCTCCATTTTATCCCCGAATAGAGGAGCTCTCTCAATGTGCAATGGTTTGCCTGTGGATACGGGTTCCTGAATTGGTTCAGGCGGAGTCGCCGTGCTAGACTGCGATTTTTCCGGCCTTCCTGCCCACAGGGCTCCCGAAGGCCGGGTTGCGAGGAAGAGGGCCGATGCATCCTGACCTGGAAAAGATGATTGTGCTGCAGGGATTTGACGTCGAAGCCCGCAGGTTGAATGAGGAGATATCCGCCCTGCCGAAGCGTGTTGCCAGCCTTGCGGCGGAGCGCGATACGGCAAAGCAGCAGCTTGCGGCGATCGTCGACAAGCTGGCGAAGGAAGAGGCTCTGCGCCGCTCGCAGGAGCTGGAGATCAAGAGCCATCGCCAGAAGGCGGAGCGGCTTCGCAAACAGATGGACGTAGTGACGACGACGGCTCAGGCTGCGGCGCTCGAACACGAGATTACGTTTGCTGAGTCGGAGGCGAGCCGTCTGGAGGATGCCGAACTCGAAAGCATGGAGCGCACCGAGCAGCTTGAGTCCGCGAAGGTGGAAGCTGAGGAGACGGTTGCGAACTACACGCGGCGGCATGTGGAGGAGAGGGCGCGAGCGATTGAGGCGATTGATCGCGACAAGGTTCTGCTGGCCGAGGTGAACGCGAAACGCGAGGAGATTCGTCCGCAGATCGGCGAGAACTCGCTGATGATGTACGACCGCATTGCGAAGTCGCGTGGCACGGCACTGGCCGAAGGCGTGGACGGCAAGTGTTCGGCCTGCCAGATGATGGTGCGTCCGCAGCGATGGAACGACCTGCGCGACCGCGATAACCACGAGACGATGTTGACCTGCGAGAGCTGTGGCAGGCTGCTGTACTGGGACCCCGCGCGCGATGCGCCGCAGAAGAAACCCGCTGCGCGTAACGAGAGCATCGCCGCATCGATCGTGAGAGCGTTGTGAAGAGAATTGCTGTCGACATGGATGAGGTCATGGCAGATGCACTTTCGGAGCATCTGCTGCGTTATAACCGGGACCACAATGAGAGCCTGACGCTCGACGACCTGCATGGCCGGGCGATCTGGGATGTTGTGGGGATCGATCGCCACAACTCGCTGTACAGCTATTTGCAGTCGGAGGATTTTTTCGAGAGCCTCTCCGTGATGCCCGAGGCGCAGCGTGTGATGCGTCGCCTGCAGGATCACTACGAGGTCTTCATCGCGACCGCCGCGATGGAGGTTCCCACCTCGTTCCTCCAGAAGTTCCGCTGGCTGGAGAAGCACTTCCCCTATATCTCGCCGTCGCACATCGTCTACTGCGGCGACAAGAGCATCATCAACGCCGACTTTCTGATCGACGATAACCCGCGCCAGCTGCGGCGATTCCGGGGTGAGGGCATCCTCTTTACCTCGCCGCATAACGTCGCGGTCAAAGGCTTTCGTCGCGTCAACGACTGGCTCGAGGTCGAGAAGTTCTTCCTCGATCAGGTCTTTTAGAACCCGGTTCAGATTTTTTAGAACTTGCCTTCTTCGTCTTTGCTGCCGCTGCCTTCAGCTGCAGCGATGAGCGGCGGAAGCTTGCGCGTGCGGCTGCGGCGAAGGCTGCCACGACGGCGCGGTCCTCGCCTTCGCGAAAGGCCAGCTCGATGTCGCTCATGACGCGTGTGTTGTCGAGCGAAGGGCATACGACCTCCGGCCCGGCGATCTGGCGGACGCAGGCGGGTGCGATGGAGACGCCGAGGCCCGCGCCGATCAGGCGAAGGATCGTGAGCCACTGCGGGGCTTCCTGCACGACGCGGGGGCGGTAGCCGTGTTCTTCGCACAGCGACATGGTCTTTTCGTAGGCCAGCACTCCGGCCATACGGGCAAAGAAGACGAAGGGCTCGTCACGCAGTTCGGCGGCGGAGATTACTTTTTGCTTCGCAAGGCGATGCGTTGCAGGGAGGACGGCGACGAAGGGCTCGGAGAAGAGTGCTTCGACATGCAACCCCTCAATCGTTCCGCCGTCGCGCAGGAAGCCCGCGTCGAGCACGCCGCGATGCAGCGATTGAGCGAGGCCCGAGGTGTAGGTTTCCGAGAGTTGCAACTGCACCTTTGGGTACAGGCGGCGATAGTGCCCGAGCATCGCGGGTAGCGGCGTCAGCATGGCCGACCCGATGAAGCCGACGCGCAGCGTTCCCTCGTCGCCGCGACCGATGCTGCGGGCCTCTTCGATGTCCTCCTGCACGTTGCGCAGGGTGCGGCGGGCGCGCTCGAGGAAGACCTCGCCTGCGGCGGTCAGGCGAACGGCTCGCGAGGTGCGGAGAAAGAGCGGATAGCCGAGGATCTCTTCGAGGCGGCGAATCTGCTGCGAGAGAGGAGGCTGTGCAAGGTGCAGCCGCTCGGCGGCGCGTCCGAAGTGCAGCTCTTCGGCGACGGCGACGAAGTAGCGCAGGTGGCGAAGCTCGAGGTTGCGATCCATATCTGAAAGATCATAATTGCAACGAACAATATATTGGACGTATGGCCTGGAGGTTTCTAGGCTGAGAACCAAGGAGTTTGCACTATGGCTTCGACTCTCAGGCTCACCGATATACCCTCGGATGAGAACACCGTGTCCATCTCAAACCTACAGCTTCGCACCTTTCAGTCCGGTGATGCCGAGGCCTTTCGCCTGCTCAACGAGGAGTGGATCAGCAAATATTTCAAGCTGGAAGAGCATGATCGCGAGATGCTGGGCGACCCGGAGGGCTACATTCTTGCCCAGGGTGGTCATGTCTTCTTCGCGGTTGCGGACGGGACTGCCATCGGCTGCTGCGCGCTGATTCCTCTTTCCGGGGGAGTCTTCGAGGTGGCCAAGATGGCGGTCTCCGAGCAGTGGCGCGGACGCGGGATCGGGCGGCGGATTCTCGCGTACACCATCGAGCAGGCGCGTGCGCTGGGTGCGCCGTCGCTGTATCTCGAAACCAGCACGCAGCTGAAGAATGCGATTCATCTGTATGAGTCGCTGGGCTTCCGGCATGTGCCGCCGCGGCCTTCGCCCTACGTCCGCGCTACGGTATTTATGGAGCTGGTCTTCTAAGAACCGATATTGCTGGGAATCATGCGCAGTACCTCGGCGGGTGTCAGGCCTTGCTGGCGCAGTGTGCGAATGGCGAGGGCGTCGTGCCGCTTGGCGAGCCGCACGCCTTGCTCGTCGCGCAGAAGCTGCATGTGGAAGTATGCGGGTGTTGGCAGGTCGAGGGCACGCTGCAGAAGAATCTGCCGCGCGGTGGACTTCAGCAGGTCGGCCCCGCGAACGACCTCGGTGATGCGCATGTCGGCGTCATCTACGACGCAGGCAAGCTGGTAGCTGGGAAGACCGTCCTTGCGCCAGATGAGGAAGTCCCCGAAGTCCCGTCCTGCGACGAAGGTCTGCGTGCCGAGGTTGCCGTCGGGGAAGCTGATGCTTTCGCCGTCAGGCACGCGGAGGCGGTAGTTCACTCCGGGCTGCAAGGATTGCGGGGTTGAGCCGGGAGCAGGGCGGCAGCGGCCGCTGTAGACGGGTTCATCGTCCGTGTCCTCGTGTGGAGCCTGCATCATCTGAGCGAGGTCTTTGCGGCTGCACGTGCAGGCATACGCGAGGCCGGTTGCGACAAGGCGCTCGAAGGCAGCGCGGTACAGCGCGATGCGTTCGGACTGCACGACGATGGGCGGGGTCCACTCGATGCCGAGCCAGGCGAGGTCTTCGATCATGGCATCGACGTACTCCTGCTTCGAGCGTTGCGGGTCGAGGTCTTCGTTGCGGAAGAGGAGCGTGCCGCCGTGCCGCTTCGCGCGCTGGTACGCGGTCCAGAAGGTGGCGGCGTGGCCGAGGTGCAGCAGTCCGGTGGGAGACGGCGCGAGGCGGCCACGGTAGTCGTCGTTCGGCATCCTGATGTAAGGATATCGGGATTTGCAGGATGTTCGGGTGCCCCATCTTTTCCAACTGTTTCATCGTTGGAAAGGGTGGGATGAATCCTGTTTGCACTGGCACAGGAGTTGTCTCCTGAAAGTTCCGGTACGAACATTTTGCATCCCACCCTTCGCGGGGAGGCTGCGAAGGATGGGGCACCCCGTCGATGGTGGCAGCTTGTAAGAAGGGCGAGTCACATGTAGTCGACGCCGTACTGCACGGGGATCTGGGTGAAGGCGATGCGTGTGGGTGCGGACTCGCGGGCGGGGAGCATCCCGGCGAAGTGCAGCGTGGTGTGGCCGTACTTCTGATTGAGCTTATCCATCGTTGCGGCGAGTTGCATGCGGTTGTCGGGGTCGCCGAAGAGCGTCTCCTGATGCTCGTCCTCGGGGATGAGGTTGCGCAGGGTGACGCCGACGAAGAAGGGACGCGTCAGCTCTTTTTCTTTAGGGCGGTGCGACCAGATGCCGCGCAGGACTTCGAGCAGCGTGAGAGTGTCCTGGCACTCGAGAAAACGCGCCTCCATGCCCCAGCCGGAATGGCGGATTCCGCTGGTATGGCGCTTCGATTGAAGCCGCTCGGCCTGCTCGCGCGTGAGCTGGTAGCGGATCACGACCGACATCGACGAGGTGTAGAACTTCTCCATGCGAAGCCGCATCGCGGCCTTGTGGAGCAGCTTGTTGGCGACCGCCCAAGCGCCCTCTTCGGTGCGAAGCTCCGGGGCGAGCACGTGCGAGTGGCCCAGCGACTTCTGCATGTCGTTGGGCAGGGGCGCTCCGTCGTCGCCGGTGATGCCGCCGCGCAGCCAGTGATACATGCGGTCGCCCCAGACGCTGTCGAAGAGATTGTGCATGGCGGTGCGGTCGAGCGCGAGAAGCTGCTCCATCGTGGTGATGCCCTTCGTCTTCAGGCGCGTCTCGGTGCGGGCGCCGACGCCGGGAAGGTCGCGCAGCTCGAGGTGCGCGATGGAGCGCGGAAGCTGCGAGGGCAGCAGGCCGATCAGCCCGTCGGGCTTCTGCATGTCGCTGGCGATCTTGGCGAGGTAGCGGTTGGGGGCCATGCCGATGGAGCAGCGCAGGGCCTCGCCCACGTTTTTGTAGATGGCCTGCTTGATGTCGAGGGCGATCTTGCGGGCGCGGGGAGGCTCCTGCTCGCGCCCGATCAGTTCGCAGCACATCTCGTCGATGGACGGGTTGTGCGCGACCGGGCAGACGAGGTGGACCGCGTCGTTGATCGCCTTGGAGTACTGCGCGTAGACGGTGTGGCTACCTTCGATCAGGATGATCTCCGGGCATATTTTCTTTGCCTCGCCGACCTGTGTTCCGGTCTTGATCTTGAGCTCCTTGGCCTCGTAACTGGCGGCGATGCAGCAGGTGGTATCGGTCATGGTGGGGACCACGGCCAGCGGCTTGCCGCGATACTCGGGGTGGAGCTGCTGCTCGACCGACGCGAAGAAAGAGTTCAGGTCGATGTGCAGGAACCGGAACCGGTCGGGTTGGAGAGCGCTCGACACAAGTTGATTATATTCTCTCTTTCTTCGCCTTTGCGAGAAGCGGGATCTCGAAGAAAGCGAGAGGAAAAAACTATGTCTGGGTGCCCCATCCTTTGGCGCAGTTTTACCGCGACGAAGGGTGGGATGAATCCGGTCTGTACCCGGTACGGGAGCTATCTTTATGAAAAAAGTACAAACATCCCGCATCCCACCCTTCGCGATGAGACTGCGAAGGATGGGGCACCCGGTCGGTGGTGGCGGTTTATGGAGAAGGAAAATGTATCGTAAAGAGATGCCAGCCAGGGTTATTTCCCCCACGACGAACGCCGAGCACTACACATGGGGCGACCGGTGCGACGGATGGTATCTGGTTCGTACGCCGGAGCTTAATGTCATCGAGGAGCGGATGCCCGCAGGCACCTCGGAAACGCGGCACTTCCATGTGAAGGCGCGGCAGTTTTTCTATGTCCTCGAAGGCGAGTTGACGATGGAGATCGAGCATCACCTGTTCACCCTGAAGGCGGGCGAAGGCATCGAGATCGCTCCGGGGCAGGTGCATCAGGCGATGAACCGCGGGGCAGGGCCGTTGCGCATCATGGTCACGAGCCAGCCGCCGAGCCATGGCGACCGCATCGAAGCGCAGGGGTGAGTTACTTCTTCTTCGGAGCAGTCTATTTTTTCGGAGCAACCTGCGGCAGCGGGCGTTCGCGGTTTCGCAGCGTTTCGAGCGAGACTGAGCCTGAGGGCATCTCGTGCCCGAAGCCGGGCATGAAGATCTCCAGACCGTTCTCGGGCGTCATGCGGCTGTACCCCTTCACGACCTGCTGCTGATAGGTGGCGAGGTCGAGGTCGAACCAGCCGTCGCCGGAAGCATCGATCAGGGTGAGGTCGGCGTCGCGCATGGTCAGCTTGCCGAACTCGACGGTGCCCCCGCGCAGCCGAAGGAAGTTGTGCCACTGGGCGAGTTCGGCATCTTCGTCCGTGGTGGTGTCGCCGTAGGTCACAACGATGTCGGGAAGCTGCACGATGATGCCCGACATCTGGCCGCGGATGTGCGGAGGAGGAAGCAGCTTCGTCGTATCGAGGTAGAGGTCGTTGTTGGAGACCTCGATGCCGGGCGCGGGCTTCGTGCCGACGATGTCGTTGACCTCGATCTTCAGGCCTCCCATCAGGGCCTTCACCGGAACCTTGAGGACGTTGATCTTCGTGACGGCCAGGTGGATGCGGCCGTTGGGTGCGGGAGAGAGCGTCCCCAGAATCTCGACTGGCAGGGGGACGAGCATCCTGCGCATGGTGCCGGAGATCTTCAAGCTCTGGCCCTCTCCGCTGAGATGGATGTTTTTGAGTGGCGACTGGGTGACGACCCCGGTGTTGAGGAAGGTTTCGACGTCGCCCATGTTGGCGTGGATCAAGCCGCGGTCGATGCGGAAGAGGAAGGATTCCTCATCGTCGAGCGAGGGTGGACGGTCGGAACGTACCGGCTCCATCGTGCCGCGCAGCCAGCGCGCGTAGATGCGGAAGTTCGCTCCCTTGCGCAGCTCAAGGTTGTGGGCGTAGACCGTGGTTTGCTCCGGAGCGGTCGCGGCAGGGCTTTTGGAGGAGGCTGGGCCAGCGGCGATGTTGCCGCCATCGGCGGCAGGCGATTTTTCGTGCTGGCGGCTCCACAGAAACCACAGGAGGAGCGCTGCTGCGAGGACGGCTGCGGCGATGGCGTAGCGGCTACGGTTCATAATTTGCGATAGAGGGTTACGGATGGCTTCTCCCCTTGTCTGTAAGATGCCGGAAATGGAAAACCCTTGATAAATTTCTCCGAAACCTGGGCCGCAGGAAACTTCGCGGTGGGGACGGTGTTTTATCTATGAATGGGTCGGGACGCTTGAGGCTCTCGAAGGAACAACAAGGATCGTTATGAAAACTTTGTCTTCGGTCTTAACTATCCTGCTCCTCGCCGTCATAACTCCTGCGAGCGATGGCCAGCAGCCTGCTCCTGCGGCGCAGCCCCCTCAGTCGCAGCAGCCGCCCACCCAGCCTGCACGGGATGCGAACGGCACCTACACCCTCACGCGCAATGCGCGCCTTGTGATTCTCGACATGGTGGTGACCGATGCGAAGGGCAACGTCGTCACCGACCTGAAGAGCGACGACTTTCATGTGACCGAGTCCGACGAGCCGCAGACGGTTCTCAACTTCGAGGCTGCGGGAGCCCATACGGTTTCGCCTGCCAGCGAGATCAACTCGACGGCAACGCTCGATCAGGTTGCCCCGCGAGCCCCGGTCAACATTGTCCTGCTCGACGAGTTCAACACCCGCTTCGAAGATATGGCCTTTGCCCGCTACTCTCTGAAGAAGTTTTTGGAGCGGCAGCCGGGCAAGCTTTCCACTCCAACGATGCTGATCGCCGTCAGCCTGCAGAACTTCACGGTGCTGCACGATTACACCCAGAGTAAGGACGAGCTGATCTCCGCGCTCGATCATCACTTCGCCGCTTACCCCTGGCAGGCGCACCAGTTCGCGTGGCTGGGGGAGCGGTATGCGACCGCCTTCATCACGCTGCGGCGCGTGGCAGAGGCGACGGTCGGGCATCCGGGGCACAAGAACATGATCTGGATTGGTCGCGGGTTTCCGAACCTGAACATGGCCAATTACCCGGTCGATACGGAACGGCGCGTGAGCAACGCCGTGCAGGAGTGCGTGAACGTGCTGCGCGACGCCCGCATCACGCTCTACACGATTGACCCGGCGGGCCTGAAGGTCGATCAGCAGGCCTACGGCAGCGAAGCGGCCTTTAGTGACCCCTTCGGCGGCAACTACCAGTTCGCCAAGCTTGCCACGGCAACTGGGGGCCGCGCTCTCTATGGCCGCAACGATGTGGACGCGCAGATCGGTACGGCCATCCGCGATGGTTCCAGCTTCTACACCCTGACCTATCGCCCGACGAATGACTCGCGCGACCCGAGACAGTTCCGCCGCATCCGGGTGACAGTGGACCGTCCGGGCCTGACGGTAACCACCCGTGAGGGCTACTACCTGCAATATGGTCCGGGACGCGTCGATCCTAAGAATCCTTCGCGGATGCTGGTTGCGGACCTGCTTTCGGCGGAGAGCAGCACGATGGCCTACGACGGTGTGCCGATGACCGTTGATCGTTCGCCGCAGACGCCGGATACCTTCAACATTCACGTCGACGGCAAGGCGCTTTCGTGGACCTATGCGACCGATACGGAGCCGAGGCATGCGGAGATCGTTCTGGTGGCTTCGAGCTTCGACAAGAAGGGCAAAGAGTTGAAACGCGACGCGAAGATCATCCGGGCCAGCGCCTCGAAAGACGTTCCTCCGACGGGGAGGATCGATCGTGGCCTCGATATTCACTACCTTCTGCCGCACGACGAGAAAGCTACTCGCGCCCGCTTTGTGGTCCGGGTGGCTGCCTCCGGGCGTATCGGGACCGCCGATGTGGACCTGACGAAGCCTCTGCCGCCGGTTGCGTCTGCTCCGGCACAGTAGGCCTGCTGTTTTTCCGGTCCAGCCCCTATCATGGTGAGTGATGACCGCCGACCTGAATCTCGCCACGCTTACGACCGAAGCTCGCAACCCCCGCACCACGAACATCGACCAGCTCTCTACGCTGGAGATGGTGACGGTGATCAATGAAGAAGATCAGGCGGTTCCGCGAGCCGTCGCCAAGGAGCTTCCGCAGATTGCTCGTGCGATTGATGAGGTCGCGGCTCGGTTTGAGAAGGGCGGTCGGCTCTTCTACATCGGCGCGGGAACCAGCGGGCGGCTTGGCGTGCTGGACGCCAGCGAGTGCCCGCCGACCTTTTCGGTTTCGCCGGAGCTGGTGCAGGGGCTGATCGCCGGGGGCGACTCGGCGCTGCGGAAGTCGAGCGAAAAATCTGAGGACTCGTGTGAGCAGGGCGCGGCGGATCTGCTCGCTGCGGGATTCGGCAAAGATGGCGCGCCCGATACGCTGGTGGGCATCGCGGCCAGCGGGCGTACTCCTTACGTCCTCGGAGCGATGGAGCAGGCGAAGAAGCTGGGGCTGCTGGTAGTCTCGCTGACCTGCGTTGCAGGCTCGCAGATGGCCGCGGTCGCCGATATCGCAATTGCGCCGGTCACGGGGCCGGAGGTCGTCACCGGCTCCACGCGCCTGAAGGCCGGGACCGCGACCAAGCTGGTGCTCAACATGCTTTCGACCGGGGTGATGATCCGCACCGGAGCGGTCTACGGCAACCTGATGGTCAACGTGCAGGCGACCAACGAGAAGTTGGTTGATCGTGCCCAGAGGATCATCGTGGAGGCCACGGGAGTTGATCGCGCCACCGCCGCTAAGCTGCTCGAAGAGGCGGGAAGCGTGAAGGTGGCGATTGCGATGCAGAAGCTCGGGCTCGACCGAGCCGCCGCCGTAGAACGGTTGAAGGCGGCGGGCGGGCGACTCGCCCGGGCGCTACAGGCGTAGCGATCAGTCTTGGTTCGATTCTGTCCATCCGGTGGGTGCCCCATATCTGGCGGCTCCATCGCCAGATGTGGGTTTTGCAGGATGCTGGCTTCAACCACGATCTCATCTCTGCCGTCATTCTGAGTGAAGCGCAGCGAAACGAAGAATCCCAGTATTCTTTGCAGGATGTTCGAGAGCTGTGCCGCTTCAGTAGAGAAGCAGATTCCTCCGCGATGCTACGGAATGACAAGGTTTGAAGGGATTGGGGGGAATCTTCCAGCATTCCTTGCAAACCCGCTTCTACGCTCCGTTTCCGCAATTAGCCGCGCAGGGCGGCGCCGCCGAAGGGAGTTCCGGTGAGTCCGCCGTCGACGAACAGCTCGACGCCCTGCACGTAGGACGAGTCGTCGGAGGCGAGGAAGAGCACGGCCTTCGCGATCTCGATGGCCTCGCCCATGCGTCCCAGCGGAATCAGTTGCGAGAGCTTCTGCTCAAGGCCGGAGACGGCTTCTGCATCGCGCGAGCCGCTGCGGGACCAGATGGGGGTCTTGGTGGCTCCGGGGGCGACGACGTTGACGCGGATGCCGCGAGGCGAAAGGTCCGCCGCAAGCGAGCGTGCGAGGGCGCGGACACCGGCCTTGGTCGCGGCGTAGGCGGCGTATCCGGGCTGGCCGAGCGTGCCTATCACCGAGCCGTTCAGGATGACCGAGCCGCCGTCATTCAGGTAGGGCAGGGCGTCCTCGACGGTGAAGAAGACCGCGGTCAGGTTGATGTCGATGATCTGGCGGAACAGCTCTTCCGAGGTCGAGCCCGCAGGGGTGTTGCCGGGGATTCCCGCGTTGGCGAAGACGATGTCGAGCTTGCCGACCTTCTCGGCGGCCTGCCGGATCGCCTCTTTGCGGGCGGCGGAGTCGGTGACGTCGGCGCGGAAGGCGTGCGCCTTCGGTCCGAGCAGCTTGACGGCCTCATCCAGCGTCTCCTGGCTTCTGCCGGTGATGATGACCTCCGCGCCTTCGTCGACGAAGAGCTTTGCTGTTGCCAAACCGATGCCGCTGTTGCCGCCCGTGATGAGGGCTTTCTTTCCGTTGAGCTTCATAATGTTCCTTCCTTTCGTTGAACCAGAATCTCTGGAGTCGGTGGTTTGGATGTGTCGATATGGTTGCAAGATGCAACTAGTTTGTTAAAATGATTGCAGGAGGCGGTTACGAAGCACAAATCCAACCAGAACAGCGTGTGTCCGGTGGCGCGGTCGCTCGACGTCGTGGGGGAGTGGTGGTCGTTGCTGATCATCCGCGACGCGATGCTGGGGGTGAAGCGCTTCTCGGAGTTTCAGCGCAGGCTGGGGATGGCGAAGAACATCCTCACAGTGCGGCTGAAGCAGCTTGTGGCTCACGGCATCCTGCGGCAGGTTCCGGCATCGGACGGCAGCGCCTACTCGGAGTACGAGCTGACGGAGAAGGGCGAAGAGCTATGGCCGATCATGACCGCGCTGCGCCAATGGGGCGAGCGGTATATGTTCGCTCCAGGCGAGGAACATAGTGTCATCGTGGATAAGAAGCACAGGAAACCGCCCATCGCGATGACCGTGCAGAGCGTGGACGGCGAGACGCTGGGGCCGGAGGATATCGACATCATCATGCCAGAGGAATCGCGCACGAGCCGCAAGGGAAAAAGCACGTACAGGTAACGACGACTGGGTGCCCCATCCTTTGGCGCAGTTTTATCGCGACGAAGGGTGGGATGAATCCCGTTTGCACCAGTACAGCCTTTGTCTTTGAAAGGTTCCGGTAGGAACATCCTGCATCCCACCCTTCGCGGTGAAGCTGCGAAGGATGGGGCACCCGGACAGTAGTGCAATTTTTCTTTATAGGATGTAGCGCGAGAGGTCCTGGTCCTTCACGATGGAGGCGACCTGCTGGCGGACGTACTCGGGATCGACGACGATGACCTTTTCGGTGACGCCTGCGGTCTCGCGCTCGATCACCGGGAGCGGTGAGGCCCCGTCGGGCGTGGAGGCGGAAATCTGCGCGACGACGCCCTCTTCGGTCGCTTGCGTGCGCGAGGCTTTCATCAGATCCGGTGCCTGGAAGCTGATCTCGTCGAGCACGCGCTCGAGGATGGTGTGGAGGCGGCGAGCGCCGATGTTCTCGGTCGTCTCGTTCACGCGATAGGCGAACTGCGCCATCTCCTGAATCGCTTCCTTCGTGAACTCTAGCTTCAGGCCCTCGGTTTCGAGCAGCGCGGTGGACTGCTTCACCAGAGACGACTTCGGTTCAGTGAGGATGCGGACGAAGTCGTCCACAGTCAGCGACTGCAACTCGACGCGGATGGGGAAGCGGCCCTGCAGCTCGGGGATGAGGTCGCTGGGCTTCGAGACGTGGAAGGCTCCCGCCGCGATGAAGAGGATGTGGTCGGTCGAGACCATGCCGTACTTCGTGTTGACCGTCGTGCCTTCGACGATGGGAAGAATGTCGCGCTGCACGCCCTCGCGCGAGACGTCGGGACCGTGGCCGCCTTCGCGTCCGGCGATCTTGTCGATCTCGTCGAGGAAGACCATGCCGGAGTCTTCCACGCGCTCCACGGCGAGGCGCGTCACCTGGTCCATGTCGATCAGGCGGCCTTCTTCTTCCTGCACCAGGTACTCGAAGGCCTCGGCGACCTTCATCTTGCGCTTCTTGGTGCGCTGGCCGAAGAGACCTGGGATCATGTCCTTGAGATTGATGTCCATCTCGTCGGCGCCCTGGTTGGTGATGATCTCGAAGCTGGGCTGGTTGCGGTCGCGCACGTCGATCTCGACGGTGCGCTCGTCGAGCTTGCCCTCGCGGAACTGCTGGCGCAGCTTCTCGCGGGTGCGGTGCTCGCGGTCGCCGGGCTTGTCGTCGGTGCCTTGCTCATGCGTCGCGGCGGGAAGCTGAATGACGTTGCTGCTCTCGTCCTGGACAGTTGCGGGCGAGGCAGCCGCAGGTGCGACGGCCGCGGGTGCGGGGGGCAGCAGGAGATCGAGCAGACGGTCTTCGGCGGCCATCTCGGCCTTGTCCTCGACCTCTTCGAGCTTCTCCTCGCGCACCATGTCGATGGCGATCTCGACCAGGTCGCGCACGATGGATTCGACATCGCGTCCCACGTAGCCGACCTCGGTGAACTTCGACGCCTCCACCTTGAGGAAGGGCGAGTTGGTCAGCTTGGCGAGGCGGCGAGCGATCTCGGTTTTGCCCACGCCGGTCGGCCCGATCATGATGATGTTCTTGGGCATGATCTCTTCGGCCAGCTCGGGGGCGAGCTTCTGGCGGCGCATGCGGTTGCGGAGAGCAATCGCCACGGCGCGCTTGGCGGCCTTCTGGCCGACGACGTACTTGTCCAGCTCAGCGACGATCTCGCGCGGCGTCATCTCGTCGAGTGCGAGGGATTGATCGTCAGCGGTTCCGGGTAGATAGATTGCCATAGGTTGTTTTCCTGCCTGAATTAACTTTCCTGCTTCGATTGGGTGAGTCGAAGCGATGCCTGAATTTCGGACGCATCCGCGAGGTCTCTTGGCCGTCCGCTTGCGATCTTGTTGCGAACCAGGTCCTCTGCGGAGATGTAGTTTGCTTCCAGTGGATCGTCCGCTGCGACCCGTCCCGTGACCTTGTGTTGCCAGGCCGGTTCGAAATCGACTCCATCGATCTTCTGGAGAAGATCGATCCGATAGGGCGCTACTCCAATCTGGTAGACGCTGTCGGGATCGAGAAAGTCTTCCGCAGAGAAGTCTGCGAGGGGCGCTCCAAAGGCGGAGAGCGCTCGAAAGATGGCCTGGGCGTTCTCAAGTGTCGGCTGAACGAAAATATCCAGATCCTTCGTCGCGCGCGGCTCCGCATGAAACGAGACGGCGTAGCCGCCGACGATCAGGTACTTCACGTTATGGGCGTTGAGTTCGGACAAGAGTTCTCTGAAGTCTTTGTCCATCGTGGGCCAGACCTTTCAATTTATAGGCTTCCAGGCTGAGCTCCCACGTTGCGCGCATCCGCTCGCCACTATCGACACTCTGCCAGTAGCGATAATCTTCCGCCTTCTGTTCGTCGAAGCTGACCGCCTTGTGTAGAACCCGTTTCACAAACGCCTCGTAATCCTTTGAATTCTACGGTACAAATCTTTGTTCTATGTTGTCGCCTGCAGCTCTTCGATGGTGAAGTTCTCATTGGTATAGATGCAGATATCGGCGGCGATCTTCATCGACTTCTCGGCAATCTCACGCGCTGTGAGCTCGGTGTTTTCGAGCATCGCCCGTCCGGCGGCCAGGGCATAGCTGCCTCCGCTGCCGATGGCGCAGATGCCTTCGTCCGGGTCGATCACGTCGCCGGTGCCTGAGAGCATCAGGGTCTGGCGCGAGTCGGCCACGATCAGCAGGGCTTCTAGCTGGCGAAGCATCTTGTCGGTGCGCCAGTCCTTGGCCAACTCCACGGCGGCGCGGCTCAGGTTTCCGGCGTACTGTTCGAGCTTGGTCTCGAAGCGGGCGAAGAGCGAGAAGGCGTCGGCGGTCGAACCGGCGAACCCAGCCAGAACCTTGTCCTGGTAGAGGCGTCGGATCTTCTTCGCGGAGTGCTTCATCACCGTGCTTCCCAGCGAGACCTGCCCGTCGGCAGCCATCACCACGGAGTCTCCCCGGCGGACACAGACCACTGTGGTCGAACGGATGCGGCGGCCCTCGCCCAGGTCGAGCGGGTGCGCAGCGGTGGAGAAAGTTGTCTTCGTAGAGGAAGTGGCTTGACGGGACGCAACGATTTGCTTTTTGCTCACATCCCAGTATATCGCCAGCCCAGTTGGGCGGAGGGGTGTCCGGGAATGGGCTTCGCCGGTCCCTCGTCCGTAATCTCGAACAAATTCTTCACGTTCGCGTCGCATGACTGGGCTATGCTTGGGCTAGATATCCGTGTTTTCGACCGTGCCAGATTATCTGTCGGTTCCCCTGCGCTCTCCGCGAAACGTCGCCGCGACGGTGACGGCGATAGTGGCTGTCAGCGGTCTGGTCTGGTATCTCTTCCATCGCCCCCGGCTTTCCCCCGAGGAGATCGAGCGAGCGCGGCGCGACCTTCTGGCCTCGAACGGACGCATCACCGACGGCAGCATCATCGACGCTCCTTTCGTGGAAGAGAGCTACGAGGTTCCCCGGCTGATCGTCTACAACTACCGCATCGCAGGGGTGACGTACGAGGCCGCGCAGGATGTCTCGGCTCTCGAAGAGCTGGTCCGTGACGTCCGCACCGATCTTCCGGTGCAGGTGCGTTACGAGCCGCATAATCCCGCCAACAGCATCGTCGTTGCCGAGGGCTGGAGCGGCTTGCGGCTGGGCGCGGCGCATCCGTATCCCGACGCGCCGACACACTTCCTTTAGCTAGATACAACCCCGGCAGAGGACTACACTTAAATCATGCACATGGTCGCCACCCCGAACCGGCGGATGCAGCAGGTCCTGAAGGCTTCCATGCTTTTGACCCTGGCCTATGTGCTTGCGACCTTCTTCTATGGTCTGCGCGCTCACTCTCTGGCGTTGATCTCCGAGGCGGGCCATAATCTCAGCGATCTTCTGGCCATCATCCTGTCGTATGTCGCGGTCTACTTTCAGGGCCGTCCTGCGACCGACACCAAGACCTTCGGATACCAGCGGGCGGGCGTGCTGGCGGCCTTCGTCAATGCAGGCACGCTGGTCGTGCTGTCGGGTTGGATTGCGATTACGGCGATTCAGCGGCTCAGCTCGCCGGTGATCGTACAGCCCCGGTTGATGATGGAGGTCGCGGTTGCTGGTGTGCTGATGAACGGCACGGTCGCCGCGCTGCTGTGGCGCTTCTCGGGCGACGTCAACATTCGCAGCGTCTTCCTGCACATGCTGGGCGACACGCTTTCGACCGCCGCGGTCATCGTGGGCGGCGCGGCCATCCTGTTCACCGGCATGGAGTGGGTCGATCCCGTGCTCTCGCTGGTGATCGCCGCCATGATCCTGTGGAGCTCCATCGGCATTCTGCGCGAGACTCTGAACATTCTGCTTGAGGGCACACCGAGCGGCCTGAGCCTTCCGGCGGTCCGCGAGGCGCTGCAGTCGGTGAAGGGCGTTCTAGACGTGCACGACCTGCATGTCTGGAGCCTGGGGACGAAGTCGCAAGCCCTGGCCTGCCATGTCACGGTGGACGAGATGCCCGCCTCCGAATGTACGAGCATCCTCAACGAGCTGAACTGCCGCCTGCGTGACCGCTTTCACATCAATCACACGACGATCCAGTTCGAGACGACCGGTTGCGAGACGACGCACGGATGCAGTGCGCCACCAGAGCTGGAAGAGGTGGGAGCGCACGCTCATCACCACCATCACGGCCACTCGCACTAAGGCAGCGGTATTTATCCTTTTTCTACTGCGCTCTCCACGGTGGCGATGGGTTTAACCGCTGGGCGAAGCACATATTTCCGCAGCCCCATGATCGGAAGCTCAACGACATAGCGCGAGATAAGGGCGAGCGCGATGGAGACGCCAAGCACCACCCCGAGGCGGATGAAGTAACTGGCGAGATCGTCCGCCTTGAGAGGATAACGCCGGTCGTAAGCGTCCCTCACGAAGAGATGGAACATATAAAACGCGTAGCTGATCAGCCCAAAAAAGGCCAGAAATCCTGAGCGGAGCCACGCGAGCAGCGGATGGCCGGTATAAGCAATCGCAAGCCCGACGACGGAGCCGCAGAGGAACGCCAGGCCCGTAGCGTGGATGGCTCCAACGAAAGCGATGTGCGCTCTGTCTCGCGGGATCATCAGGAGAGCAACCGCGATCAGGGCCGCCCCTCCCGCCAACATGCTGAGCAGGAGAGGGCGTTTACTGTCCAGACCCCGGCCTATGCGCTGGCTGCGCTCCAGAAGGCAGGCGAGCAGAGCGCCCAGGGCGAGTCCATCGCAGTGCAGAAACGTGAAGTGGTAGTTGAAGTGCCCGTAGCAGGCGAACAGCAGCCGCATGGCGATGGCGAAGCCCACAATGCCCAGGGCCCAGTGACGCAGAGAGTCAAGAGAGCGGCGGCGCACAATCGTAGGCCAGAGAAGATAAAACTGTTCTTCGATAGCCAGCGTCCAGAATGGCCCGACCGAGGGGATATTGAAGGCCTGGGCAAAGTTCGCGATGAAAAGAAGGCACAGAAGAGCGAACCGGCCATACTCCGGGTTGGATAGAAAAAGCCCCGCAATGCAGAGCACGTACAGGGGAAGAATGCGGAGGGCGCGTTTCCAGTAAAAGTCCTGGTAGTAGCGCGGGCTTTCGCGGTCGCGAATCAGCAGGGAGGTGATCAGGAAGCCGGACAGGACGAAGAAGAGATCCACCCCGGAGTCCCCATAGACGAATACATGGAACAGGCCCTGCACAAGGCCGTTATGCCATTCGGAGAGGTTGATCCCGGTAAAGCAAAGATGATGGAAGAAGACCATGAGGGCCGCGATGCCGCGAATGCCATCAAGCTCCGGGAGATGCGCAAAATGGGCAGGCTTTTTGGACGATTGATTCATGACCCCATGCTGTGACCCCGACTGCATCCGAAAGTCCACCTTTTCCGTATTTGCAACGGATTCTGAAAACAGGTTTAAGGAAGTCGTACGGCTGTGTCTCACGCCCGGATGTTATGAGTAGTAGCATCTCCGGCTTATAAAACGAAGGTGGCTAGCCGGAGTCTGATACAGCAAGACCGCGCCTATGAGCGCGGTCTTGCTGCGAAACGGAAAACAAAAGGCTTACTTGACGGCGGGCTCGCTGAGTTCGGCGAGACGCTTGGCTAGCGTCTTCTCCAGGTCTGCGAGAGCCTTCGAGAAGCCGTCGATGCCTTCCTGCAGCTTGTCGCTGGCCATGCGGTCGGCGGCGTGCATCTTGTCGAAGGTCGCCTTGTCGATGGCGATCTTCTCGATCGGCAGGGCCTTGGCCTTCTCCTCGTCCAGCTTGCGCTCGAGGGTTCCCTCGGTGGCGTTCAGCTCGGCCAGCAGCTTGGGAGCGATGGTTAGCAGGTCGCATCCGGCCAGCTCGGTGATTTCGCCGGTGTTGCGGAAGCTCGCGCCCATCACCTGGGTCTTGTAGCCGAAGTGCTTGTAGTAGTTAAAGATGGTCGTGACCGACAGAACGCCCGGATCTTCCGCCGGGGTGTAGTCCTTGCCGGTGTCCTTCTTGTACCAGTCGAGAATGCGGCCAACGAACGGCGAGATCAGGGTGACCTTGGCCTCGGCGCAGGCGATCGCCTGGTGCAGACCGAAGAGCAGCGTCAGATTGCAGTGAATGCCTTCCTTCTCAAGCTGCTCGGCGGCCTTGATGCCCTCCCACGTGGAGGCGATCTTGATCAGAATGCGCTCGCGCGAGATGCCCGCGTTTTCGTATTGCGCGATCACATCGTGCGCCTGTTCGATGGTCTTTTCGGTGTCGAAGGAGAGGCGGGCGTCGACCTCGGTCGAGACGCGTCCCGGAACGATCTCCAGAATCTTCTTGCCGAAGGCGACGGCGAGGGTCTTGAAGGCCAGCGTCGCAACCTGCTCATCGGTGGCGCTGGCGCCTGCATCCTTGCGGGCCTGCTGCAGCACGTCGTCGACGATGGGCTGGTACTCGGGCATGCCTGCGGCTGCCTGGATCAGCGACGGATTGGTCGTCGAATCGGTCGGCTTGAACTGTTTAATCGAGTTGATGTCGCCGGTATCGGCGACCACGGTCGTCATGCTACGAAGCTGTTCGAGAATTGTCGCCATGGTGTGCTCCTTCGCTGCTTGGTTTGATTTTATCAAGCCCGTTTGCGTTGCGCAGTCCGCAATCGCCAGGGCCATGATTGTCAGGTAGTTGTAAAGACAGCGTTTACTCCGCTGTAACAGTGTTAGTGAGAACCCCCAGCCCGGTGATTTCAACCTCCACACGCGATCCGGAGGCCATTGGCCCCACTCCCGACGGTGTTCCCGTGGGGATCAGGTCGCCCGGCTCAAGTGTCATGAACGACGTGATATAGCGCAGCAGGTGGTCGATGGGGAAGATCAGGTCGGCGGTCGATCCGCTCTGCCTGACCTCGCCGTCGAGGCGCGTCGTGACAACGACAGACTCGCCACCCAGAGGATCGATCTCGCTGGAGACGATGGGGCCGACAGGGCAGAAGGTGTCCCAGCCCTTGCCGCGTGTCCACTGGCCGTCGGACTTCTGAATATCGCGGGCGGTGACGTCGTTCACGATGGTGTAGCCGCGAATGTAGGGCCGCACATCTTCGTCAGGACCGAGGTTGCGGCAACGCCTGCCGATCACGATAGCCAGCTCGCCCTCGTAGTCCACGCGCTGCGAAAGCGCAGGCAGCACGATCTCTCCTCCCGGCGCGAGTAGAGCGGAAGTTGGCTTCAGAAACAGCAGCGGCTCCTTCGGTACCTCGTTGCCCAGCTCGGCGGCGTGCTCGCGATAGTTGCGGCCCACGCAGACGATCTTCGACGGTGTGACCGGGGGCAGCAGGTGAAGGCTTGCCAGCGGCGCGATACGAAAGCCGCCGCGGAGAACTCGATCGAATCCAGCCGCTCGACCATGTCTTCTTCGGGGGCGATCATGGGGCGGACGGCCCACAACTCGCCGTTCCTCTCTTCTACGAGCGCGTACCGGGCATTGCCCGAGGGTGGGAGATATTTGCAGTACCTCATGCTCCGTAGCCTCTCCTCCTTATCTATTGTCTGGAGTCTCGTGCCTTCTCTGCTGTCTCTGTCGTCTCGCTCGATGGTGCGCTTTCGTTGCCCGCGCTGTCGACTGCCGTGACCCGATAGGTGTAGCTGTGTCCGGCTGCAACAGTCGCGTCCGAGAAGGCCGGGCCAAGTGCGGGCTTTGCCGTCACGCGCTCGAAGCTGCCTGCCGCTCCTTCGCGGCGATAGACGTTGTAGCCGGACACGTCCGGCTCGACGTCGGGCTGCCACGAGAGGTCGATGGTTGCGGCCTCTCCTTGCGAGCCGGGAATCGCGGCCAACCCCGTGGGGGCTGCGGGCGGGAAGCTGTCCTTCATGGCGAGCGCCAGCGGGGCGGAGACAGCGCTACGCATCTCGTACCGCGTGCCGTTGATTGTGACCACGCGAATGCGCTGCGCGGTGTAGCTGTATTGCTGTCCGCGCAGGGCGCTGCGGTCGAGCGTGCCGCCGGGGTCTTTCCGGAGCATGTCTTCCTTGCCGGAGCGCAGGCGTATCTCTGCCGGCTGATCTTCGGGGAGCGACATGGCCGCTTTCTTCTGTGCGGGCTTTGCTGCGGAGACAAGCGTGCGATCCAGCTCGATCAGCGGGGCGGAGTCGTTCGGCTGCCACTCGATCATGGCCCCGTTGCGGGTCGCGGTGGCCTTCAGTCCTGCCACGGAAGCGGGAGCCTCGCCTGCGGGAACCAGTGCGGAGTTGGAGTATCCGGCGGAGTGCCCTTTCGGGTTCAGCAGTCGGACGCGATAGCCGACCAGCGCGGCGGCTCCTGCGGTGAGGGGGGCCGGGAGACGGTCGTCGGCCTCGGTGGCACCGGGCTTTACCGTGAGATGAAGCACCGTGTCACATCCCGCGACGGTCTGGGGAGGAGGTGCCGGTTTTGCCGCCTTCGGCTGGGGGCTGGCCTCGCGGCAGACTTCAGCCGTGATCGGAGTCAACGCGTTGAGCTTATCGGTGGAGTGCGAAGAGGTCGTCCAATGCAGATGAACCTCGTCGCCCACACGCTCAGCCGCAAGGTCGGCGACCACCTCGGGAAGATGCAGCGACGGAGGCCTCGGAGGTCCGGGGCTGGCGCACGAGGCCAGCAGAGGCGCAAGCAGAGACACGGCGGCAGCGGCAAAATGGCGCTGACGGAGGGCAAAGTCGCGCTGGAGCAGGCCTGAAGGCATGGGGTGAGGCAAAAGGCGCATCGGTTTCCAGCCTAGCACTCTGCGAGGAGGGCGTCCTTCTTATTGCCAGAGCTGAAGTATAACCATGTATGCACCTGAAATAGTTGGATTCCTTTAGGGGTAATTGGTCGAGTTTTAGGGAAGGCTTTGATTCGCATGAAGAGCTACTATCGCGTCATGCTTGGAAGTAGAAGTATTTATGCACAACAGTGTCTGGCAGAAGGTTTTATTGGTGCTGATTTTGACATCAAGCAAGACCTGACAGACAAACTCCCGGAAGGGTGGCGAATATTCAATCAAGAGTTTGTTTCAATCTATCTTGCAAGTCATCCCGATAAGACCAAGATTGGTGCCGGTTTGGCATGTGGTGCGCTGTGGACAGTTGCCAAGGGAATTCAAATAGGCGATATCGTACTCTGCCCCGACGGCTCCGGTCAGTACCTTGTTGGCGAAGTCAATGGTGATTACTTCTACGCGCCGGGAGATGTACTACCACATCGTCGTCCGGTTCAGTGGTTGAACGTAAGTATTAGTCGTGCAGCTCTGAGCGAACCACTGAAAAACTCTGCGGGCTCAATCGGGACCGTGAGCTCGATTTCTCGCTACTCAGAAGAGATTGAGAAGTTAATCGGAAATGTTTCTGCCCCAAAGCTTATATCGACCGACGCAACGGTTGAGGATGCTTCGGCTTTTGCACTTGAGGCACACCTTGAAGAGTTCTTAGTCGAGAATTGGGCGCAGACCGAATTGGGTAAGGAATACGACATCTACGAGGAAAATGGGGAAAAGGCACAACAATATCCGACCGATACTGGCCCCCTCGATATTCTGGCTATTAGCAAGGATAAGAAGCAACTCATGGTGGTTGAGTTGAAAAAGGGGCGAGCCAGTGACGCAGTGGTAGGACAGACTTTACGGTATATGAGTTTCGTACAAGAAATGCTTGCAGAAAAGGATCAATCGGTCAGCGGGATTATTATCGCGCTCGAAGATGACCAGAAGATCCGCCGGGCCTTGTCGATGGTGCCGAGTATTCAGTTCTATCGCTATCAGATCAGTTTTAAATTAGTAAAAAGCTAAGCTCTTATGCGAGAGTGACCTGCGGAATTTGTCGGCGGAAAGAGGGCGTGGATGAACGGTTCGGTGCTCCTGTGGTGTCTGCTGATCGGATGTGTCGCCGGGCTGCGCTCCATGATGGCCCCCGCCATTGTTTGCGTCGCTGCGGCCTACCTGCACTGGGTCCACCTTGAAGGAACACCGTTTGCGTTTCTCGGTTCGTCGGCGGCGCTTACGATCTTTACGCTGGCTGCTATCGGCGAGCTGATCTACGACAAGCTGCCCATCGCGCAGTCGCGGACGGAGCCTCTCGGTCTGATCACTCGCGCCATTACCGGAGGATTGTGCGGGGCGGCTTTGGCAGCGGGCGCGCATCTGAACTCCGCTGTGGGAGCGTTGCTGGGTGCCATCGGCGGAATCGCCGGGGCCTTCGCCGGATACAACATTCGCCACGGCCTCGTCACCCATCTCCGTCTGCCGGACTTCTTCGTGGCGATCGTCGAGGACCTGCTGGCTATCTCGGGCGGCCTGTTCCTCGCGTCAAGAATGTAGCGTGGTTCGCCTCGTGGCTCAGCCCGGTTGCTTCGGTTACGGCTTCGCCTTACTATCGCCTCAGTGGACTTTCAGAAGCTCAAATCGCTGGCTGGCTCCCGCGCAGGTTCCGGGATCGATCTGAACCGCGGCTCAAAGGCTGAGGCCGAGCGCCTCGTCTCGGCGGGGCGCGTGGACGACGATGCCAGCTTCGAGTTGAAGCTGCGCCCCACGAAGCTGTCGGAGTTCATCGGGCAGACTAAGGCGAAGGAGCAGCTTGCCATCGCGCTCGAGGCTGCGAAGTCGCGTGGCGAGGCGCTGGACCACGTGCTTCTCTTCGGACCTCCGGGACTGGGCAAGACGACGCTGGCGACCATCATCTCGAACGAGCTTGGCGTCGGCTTCCAGCAGACCAGCGGACCGGCGTTGCAGATCCAGGGCGACCTCACCGCGATCCTCACCAACATCCGCGACAGGCAGGTACTCTTCCTCGACGAGATCCACAGGCTGCAGCCCGTGCTTGAGGAAAAGCTGTACACCGCGCTCGAGGATTACAAGCTCGACATCATGATCGGGCAGGGCCCGGCGGCGCGCACGCACGTCATGGAGATCAAGCCCTTCACCTTTGTCGCCGCAACGACGAGGCCGGGGCTGTTGTCTTCGCCGTTGCGCTCGCGCTTCGGTATTTTGCTGCGACTGGAGTTTTACACCGACGACGAGTTGCGCTTCGTGGTCGAGCGCTCCGCCGAGGTGCTCGGTGTGCCTATCGATCAGGACGGCGCTGCGGAGATCGCGATGCGCTCGCGTGGAACCCCGCGCATTGCCAACCGCCTGCTGCGCCGCGTCCGCGACTACGCGCAGGTGCGTGCGTCGGGAAAGATCGATCGCGAGACGGCACAGAAAGCGCTGGAGCTTTTAGAGGTGGACGCGCACGGCTTCGATGAGCTGGACCGCCGCCTTCTTCGCACGATCATCGAGAAGTACGACGGTGGCCCGGTCGGGTTGAACACACTTGCCGCTGCGCTCGCCGAGGAGCAGGACGCTCTCGAAGAGGTGTATGAACCGTTCCTGATCCAGATTGGTTTTCTCGATCGCACGCCGCGTGGACGTGTGGCGACAAGGCTCGCCTACGAGCACCTCGGTATAGAGATGCCTCGTAAGCTGAGCCTCTTCTAAAAGCACTTATTGGAAGCCCACGTTTTAGTGGGCCGCGAGTGAGCCGGAAAAAAAGGGGGGAAGAGTCTTGGACTCTTCCCCCTTCAGCGATTGACACAGTTTTAAAACTTGTACGAGATCGCAAACGCGGGGCGATTACGCGCCTTCAGGTCGATGCCGGGAGCGATGCGTCCCGGCCCCTGCAACACGCCAACGTCGAGGCTGAGCGGAAGCTTCGGGCTGGGCAGAACGCGCACGGCGTACACCATCGCAGTGGGAATCACCGCGCCGGGAAGGTCCTTCACGTGGTTCGGCTGTTGCGAGACCTCCGCGGCAAAGACGACGGTGCTCTTCGCCGGTCCCTGGAAGACGAAGGCCACGGAGCCGAAGCCGAGCGCGGCCCAGTCGGGCGCATTGCCTGCGAGTGCGAAGAGTTGCGCGTTCGATCCGCGAATTCCTCCGGTGACGATGATCGGCATCGGCTTCAGCTGCGTGATGGTCTTGCTGGCCGCAACGTAGATGTCGCCGTTGGTCGTGTCCTTCTTGGTGAGCGCGCCGCCCACGTTGCGCACCTGGCTGCGCACCATGAATCCCGCGGAAACCTGCGGCATCCATGGCTGCTTCCATGCGTTCTCTTTGATCAGCGCTCCCTTGGCGTGGAAGGTGTTGAAGCCGTCGGTCCAGAGAGGGCTCAGGGCCGCATTGCCTCCGGTGGAATGCACGGTGCGGGTGTATCCGAACTCGATGCGGTTGCTGTACCCCGAGGTGATGGAGGCCTGCGAGAAGATGCCGATCACCGGACCGGCGTCGAGGTAGTGGTACGCCACGGTCGGCAGCGCGAACTTCTTCGGAGAGGTGGCGGCGGTGTAGGCAAGCGGCGTAATGAAGACTCCGGTCTCGCCCTCCCATCCCAGTTGTTGTGCAGATACCTGGCCTGCGCCTGCAAGTGCAAACGCGAAAAACAGAGCGCTGGCGATACGGCCAGCGAAACGGTGGAGTAAACGCATAGGTCGATGCTCCGTCGTAAGGGAGTTTGTGCAGCAGTCAGCCGGAGCAGCTTCACCATGAAGCTGCGCGTCAGCGATGGGCGCGGTCAGACTCTTCAGCGGCCTCATTCATCGGGAAGGCGAACGCTTTCCCAATGCAAAGAACCTTTCTGCTACTGCACAAAGAAACTCCGTGAACCAGCAATTCGCTTTTCATATGTAACGCTAGAGGGCACAGATGAGCGAGAAAGTGATGGCCGTCACGAGGGGAAGGAATAGCGTTCGTTTATCGGTAGGATGTTCTGTATTCGAAACCACATTGACCGGGTGCCCCACCCTTTGCGGCTTTATCGCAAAGGGTGGGGATGAAGAATGTTCGTGCCGGTTCTTCAGAAGCAAAAAGACTGTGCCGGTGTGAACCGGATTCATCCCATCCTTTCCGACGAGGAAGCTGTCGGAAAGGATGGGGCACCCGGTCTTGTGTGGCGGGTTGTGTTTAGAGCAGGGTGGCGTCGAGCGTGATCTCTGCGGCTTTGAGGACCTTCGAAACCGGGCAGCCGATCTTGGCCTTGTTTGCCAGCTCCTCGAACTTCGCCTGGTCGATGCCGGGGATCTTCGAGGTGTTGGTCAGGTGGATCTTGGTGATGGTGGGGCCTTCGCCGTGCAGGTCGAGCGTGACGACCGCCTTGGTCTCGACGGTGTCGGGGGTAAAGCCCGCCTCGGTAAGCTGCGCGCTGAGAGCCATCGTGTAGCAGCCTGCGTGCGCGGCGGCGATCAGCTCTTCGGGGTTGGTCCCGACGCCTTCGGCGAAGCGGGCCGCAAAGCTGTACTGCGTATCTTTGAGCGTGCCGCTCTGGGTGGAGATGGTGCCTTTGCCCTCTTTGAGGGTGCCGTGCCAGATGGCGCTTGCGCTGCGATCCATGATGATTCTCCTTTTCGTTTACCGCTGTTCTCGACGGTACCTCGTTCGATGCTCCGGGGTGGGGAGACGTAACTTGAAATTTCTGCAAAGGTGCGTCAGGCTCGTGGCATGTCCTCTGTTGATGCCACCCAGGGCGAGAGCGCGGAGATAGAAGCCGGAGAGCAGTGCAGACTGCCCGCCGAGCATCACCAGGTCTGGTGCCCCAACTGCTCCTCGCGGCTCGAAGATAGCCGCTGCAAGCTCGTCTGTCGCACCTGCGGATACTTCCTGAGCTGCGCGGATTTTTACTGAAACTTATTAATTCCGTTCCCTCAGCGCAGTTTTATCCCGTTTTTGCAGAAGACTTTATGTTCCACGTGGAACAGTTGCTTCCGCCTGCACTCTTCGAACATCTAAACCATCAGTACAGATGAAACAGAAAAACTCCGCGGGTACTCCCGCCCCAGATCCCGCTCCAGGCAGCGACTCGGAAGAGTTTCGCAAAGAAGGTCCGCGAAGCCGCTTTTCGCACGCGTGGCGAGCGCTGCGTCACCCCAACTTCCGGCTTTATTTTGTCGGCCAGAGCATCTCGCTGGTCGGCACGTGGATCACGCGCATCGCCACGAGCTGGCTGGTCTATCGCCTGACGGGGTCGGCGTTTCTGCTGGGAGTGGTCGGTTTCGCGGGGCAGATCCCGACCTTTCTGCTGGCTCCCTTCGCTGGAGTTCTCGTCGAGCGCATGAACCGCCGCCAGCTGCTGGTGTGGACGCAGGTGCTTGCGGCGTTGCAGTCGCTGCTGCTGGCCGTGCTCACGCTGACGAAGGTGATTACGATTCACGAGGTCATCGCGCTCAGCGCCTTCCAGGGGCTCATCAACGCCTTCGACATGCCCGCGCGGCAATCGTTTCTGGTCCAGATGGTCAGCGTTGAAGGCGACAAGCCCAACAAGTCCGACCTCAGCAACGCGATTGCGCTGAACTCTTCGATTGTGAATCTTGCGAGGCTGGTCGGCCCGGCGATGGCGGGACTCATCATCGCGGCAGTGGGCGAGGGCTGGTGCTTCCTGATCGACGGTGTCAGCTACATTGCCGTGGTGGCTTCGCTGCTGATGATGCGGCTGACGCATCGCGCCGTGGAGCGCCCCACGACCTCGTTGCTGGAGCAGTTGCAGGAGGGCTGGGTTTACGTGATCGGCTTCCGCCCCATCCGCACCATTCTTCTTCTGTTCGCCCTGATGAGCTTGATGGGGATGCCCTTCATGGTGCTGATGCCGGTCTTCGCCGCGGAGGTGCTGCACGGCGGGCCGCACACGCTCGGCTTTCTTACGGGAGCTTCGGGCGTGGGTGCTCTGCTCTCGGCCATTTCGCTGGCGATGCGCAAGACCGTGCGCGGGCTTACGACGATGATTCAGATCTCTGCGTTCCTCTTCGGCGCAGGGCTGGTGTGCTTCGGACTGTCGCGCAGTCTCGCGCTCTCGCTGCTGCTGATGTTCGTGACCGGCTTTGGAATGATGCAGGGACTGGGCGCGAGCAACACGGTCATTCAGACGCTGGTGACCGACGATAAGCGTGGCCGCGTGATGAGCTACTACACGATGGCTTTTGTCGGCATGACTCCCTTCGGAAGCCTGCTGGCCGGAACGCTGGCGCATCGCTTTGGAGCGCCGCACACAGTCATCTTCACGGGAACGGCCTGCCTGATTGGTGGCGTGTGGTTCTCGACGCAGCTGCGAGCGGTGCGCCGGGACATGCGGCCAATCTACGAGGAGATGGGGATTGTTTCGCCGAAGATTCCCCAGCCGCTGTCTCCGAGGTAATTACTTCTCCGAAGCTTTTCGGGCGGCTTCGAACTCGTCTCCCGGCAGCCACTGAATATTTTTTGGCGCGGAGAGGGCCTCCCAGCCAAGCTCCATGCCGAAGCGCACCAGCTTGGCGTTTCCGGCGAAGTCCCAGTCGGGGTGATAGTTGTCGGAGAAGTTGTGGTAGTCGTGATCGACAAAAGCCGCGTCTTTGGCCTCGCCCCATGCGCGGTCGTGGCCTTCGAACAGCGCGCCCTGGTCGACCGAGAAGGCCGGGATGCCGACACGCGACAGGCTGAAGTGGTCGGAGCGGTAGTAGCTTCCGGCCTCGGGGTGGGCGTCGGGAACGATGGCGAGGTTGAAGCGCTTTGCGGTCGCTTCGACCACCGGGTTGAAGGTGGTGCGCTGTGCCCCGTTAACGTTGACCTCCTGCGGGATGCCGACCGGCAGGATCATGTCGTAGTTGATGTCGAGGGCGATCTGCGCGGGTGGCACGGGCGGGTGCTGGCCGAGGTACTCGGAGCCGAGCAGGCCTTGCTCTTCCGCTGCGACCGAGGCAAAGACGATGGAGTGCGGAGGTTTGACGCCGGAGGCAGCCCATGCGCGGGCCATCTCCAGCAGCATGCCGCAGCCGGTGGCGTTGTCGGCGGCTCCGTTGTAGATGTTGTCGCCCGCCATGCCGGGCACGATGCCGAGGTGATCGTAGTGCGCGGTGTACATCACCGCCTGATCGGGCTTGTGCGCGGCAACGTTCGTGCCGGGAAGGATTCCGACGACATTCGCGGACTGGAAGCTGCGGACCGTGCTTTCGATGTGGGCCTGAAGCCTCACGGGAAGCTCGACGGCTTTAAAACCACGTTTGCCTGCGGCGGCCATCTGGGTGTCGAGATCGAGGTTGGCGGACTTGAAGAGCGTACGGGCGACCTCAAGTTGAATCCAACTGGCTGCGGCAAGCTGCGGGTCCTTGTTGTCGCGTAGGTAGGTCTTCTCGCTGGTGTTGGAGTTCTTCACCACGTCCCAGCCGTAGCTGGCGAGATCGGTGCGGTGGATGATGAGCGCGCCGACGGCTCCCTTGCGTGCAGCCTCCTCGAACTTGTAGGTCCAGCGACCGTAGTAGGTGAGCGCCCTGCCGCCGAAGAACTTGGGGTCGTCCGAGGGCGGGTCGCCGACGATGCAGAGGATGACCTTGCCCTTCACGTCGATGCCCGCATAGTCGTCCCAGCCGTACTCCGGCGCAACGACGCCGTAGCCGACGAAGACGATGGGCGCATCGACCTCGACCGAGGGCGTAAGCGTGCGGTTGCTGACGGTGTAATCGTCGCCGTACTTCAGGTCGTAGGAGTGCAGCGTGATTGCCATCTCGCCCTCGGGCCGCTTCGGGACGAGCGAGAAATGCGTCTTATCGGCGACGGCCTTCGTGCCGACGAAGTTCACCTGTTGCAGATAGGTTCCGTTGTCGCCGCCGGGCTTCAGGCCGTCGAGAGCGAACTGCGTGGCGATGTACTGGGCGGCGATCTCTCCTCCGCGTGTGCCGGGGCCGCGGCCTTCGAGCAGGTCGTCGGAGAGGAACTTTACGTGGGAGCGAATCTTCTCGGGATCGACGCTGGCCTCGGCGGTCTTTACGGAGGCGGGCACAGGCTGGGTCTGAGCATGGGCGAGGGCTGCGGTGGAGAGCGCGAGCAGCGGCAGAACGGCAGTGCGGAGGATTCTCACTTGCGGGCTCCTGCGGTGCGGGATGATTGCTTCAGTTTAGCGGGAGTGCCTGCGGAGGCTCGCTTTGAGGGTGGCGCGGCGATCTGTTCCGGCTCGGGCAGGCGCACCGGTTGAATCTCCATGACGTCGAGGCGCTGGAGAATCTTGCGAGCAAGCCCCGTAAGCGGAAGCGAGCCGAGACGGCTGGTGCGGACCCAGTGGAGGTCGTCGGCGGAGGCGGGAACGGCACGGCGCAGGGAGCGGTCGGTGCGGTCGCGCGGGGCGAAGACCTGCACGTAATAGTTGGTGTTGGTGATGGAGTGGCGCACGCGCAGCATCGGCTCGCGGTGTTCGACGGCGTCGAGTGGGAGCGGGGGAAGCTCATACATCCCGGCCATCAGGCTTATATCCGCGGCGCGTTTTTCGAGCAGGACCTCGGTGACGGTTCCGCGCTTGCGAATCGAGAGAAGATGCGCGACCGGGCGGCTGTGCATGGTCTCTTTGGGAGCCGTGACATGCTCGCCGCGTGTGACGCACATGGAATGCACGGGGCAGTGCAGGCAGAGTGGAGCCTGCGGCAGGCAGAGGGTGGCTCCAAGCTCCATCATGGCCTGGTTGTGATCGCCTGCGGCGTTCCATCGTCCCTCCAGGCGGCGGCGGGGAACCAGCTCGGTCGCCTGGCGCAGGATGAGGGAGCGTGTGGCGGCTGTGCCATCGGCGGGCTTGCCCAGCAGGCGCAGGATGACGCGCTCGACGTTACCGTCTACGACCGGGATGCTCTCGCCGAAGGCGATGCTGGCGATGGCCGCCGAGGTGTACTCGCCGATGCCGGGCAGCGTGCGCAGCTCGACGGCGGTGGGGGGCAGCACGCCCCCGCGCTCTTCCACGATGAACTTCGCGGCCTTGTGCAGCATGCGGGCGCGGCGGTAGTAGCCGAGGCCGGACCATGCGGCGAGCACCTCCTCTTCCTTCGCGAGGGCGAGAGCGACGATGGTGGGGAAGAGGCGCAGGAAGCGCTGGTAGTGCTCGATGACGGCGGCGACGCGGGTCTGCTGCAGCATCACCTCGGAGACCCAGGTGCGGTAGGGGTCGTGGATGCCGCGCCAGGGAAGCTCCCGCGCATGGGCGCGGTACCAGCTCATCAGGCGGCGGCGAAAGGCGGGAGGGTCCAGTTCGGTGGCGGGAGCGGCGGAGACGGGTGTTTCGGATGGGGCCGGGGAATCGAGGTGCTGTCGCGCGTGCATTCGGAGCACAGTCTATCGTTTCCGGAGAGGGCGCACCACGGGGAAGAGGGATTGCCTGCAGTTTTCTGTGACAAAGGGAATGGCGGGAAGGCGGACGCGGGCTCTAGGTCATCTGCCTGTTGCCGAAGGCTCTGTGAATAGAGCAAGCTGGGTGCACTTTTCGAGGAGACCCGGTTCGGTCATGCGACTCAAGTTTATCTGCCTGCTGTCCTTCCTGATTTTGTCCGCACGCTTCACGGTTGCACAGGGAACGGTCCCGACCTTTACCCACGCGGTTGGTGGCAAAACCTACACGCTGGCAGGGCAGAGCCCGGAACAGGCTTCGACGACGACGATCCCGACGGTGCTGGTGCCGGTCGCTCTTGATTTTGAATCGAAGAAGGTCGCGGGCAAGGCTTTCCGCATGGATGCGAAGACGGACGTGCCGCAGGCGCTCGGCTCGCCGGTATTTTCGCGAGCGGTGTTTGGCAGCGCAGGGACGACCCAGTACGCCGACGCGATGCTGCGCTCCACCTTTCCGAAGGCGACGGGCTGGCACACGCTGCTCGGCAAGCCCGAGGTGAAGCCGGTCACGGTGAGCATTCCGGCGGGCTTCGGCTATGTGCTGACCTCGAAGTCGAGCGGGACCTCGGTCGCTGTCGTCGACATCGAGTTTTTGCAGAAGGAGATCTTCAAGCAGCTTCCGAAGCAGGACGGCAAGCTGGTGATCGCGCTGACCCACAACGTTACTTACTACGCCGATGGCGACGCGACCGTGTGCTGCTCGTGGGGAACGCATGGCGTGGATGCGGCGACCGGCAACTCGTTCGTGCTGGCGAGCTATCTTCGCAACGCCCCGGCCATCGTCGCGGACAAGGACGTGCAGCCGCTGACGCAGCAGCTTGCCGAGTTCATCAACGATCCGCTGCACGATCCTCTCTTCCACGGAGGCCGCAACGTACAGTCTCCGGGCAACCAGGTGAGCTGGATGCGTCCTGCCCCGGCGCAGGGCGGGGATCAGGGGCGATGCGGAGGCACGGAGATCGCCACGCGCTACTTCCTTTTGCAGCCGACCGACACCAATCTGAAAAACAACTTTCCCGCGTCTCCGGCCTTTGTGGCGAAGACGTATCACTTGCAGAATGTCGCGTTGTTGCCGTGGTATGTCGGATCGTCCGAGGTGCTGGGAACGACCTACAGCTTTCCCGATGCGAAACTTCTGACCGAAGCGGCGAAGCCCTGCCCGGCGCGTCCGGCGGGCTCTCCCGCGGCTCCTCCGAAGCCGACGGTTGCGGCCATCGAGCCTCCTGCGGGCGACAACGGGCATCGGCTGATCGGCTACTGGGCGGGTTACGGCGGACCGGGCTCGACCTTCTCGCTGCGCGAGGTTTCGCCCCAGTGGGACTACATCCTCGTGGCCTTCGCGACTCCCGACAAGAATGCTCCCGAGGGAACGATGCAGTTCCACACGCCGGGCGGGCTGGACAAGGAGACCTTCAAGTCCGACATCGCGTACCTGAAGAGCAAGGGCAAGAAGGTGATGATCTCGCTCGGAGGCGGCGGACAGCACTTCACGCTGGCGAACCCGGCGCGTGTGCCGAACTATGTCGCCTCGGTGACGAAGATCGTCGAGGAGTATGGCTTCGACGGCATCGACATCGACTTCGAGAGCCCGTCGCTCTCGATCGATCCCGGTGATACGGACTTCAAGCATCCGACCACGCCTTCCATCGTCAACCTGGTCGATGCTCTGCGCCAGCTTCACGACCACTTCGGGCCGAAGTTCATGGTCAGCCTCGTGCCCGAGGGGACGCAGATTCCCGGCGGTTATCCCAGCTATGGCGGGCAGTTCGGGTCGTACCTTGCGATCACCTATGCGATCCGTGACTTCCTCACCTTCATCGACGTGCAGGACTACAACACGCCTCCGTTGCAGGGGCTGGACGGCGAAATCTATCAGGCGGGCACGGTGGACTATCACGCCGCCATGACCGAGCTTCTGCTGCACGGCTTCAACGTCGGCGGAGACCCGGCGCACTTCTTCCCGCCGCTTCCGGGCAGGCAGGTGGCGGTGGGTTTCCTGACGGGAGACACGACGCCGGAGGTGGTCGATCAGGCGATGAGCTACATCATTACCGGCAAGGCTCCTGCGGGAGCGAAGTACCGGCTGCGCAAGCCGGGCGGCTACTCGGAGATGATCGGGGCGATGTTCTGGACCATCGACGGCGACCGGCGCGGGAACTACAACTTCTCGAACAGCGTGGGACCGCTGCTGCACGGTTATCCGGCGAAGTAGCGGGGCTTTTGCTTTGGGAGCAGGATGATTGGGTGCCCCATCCTTTGCGGTTTTATCGCAAAGGGTGGGATGCCGGATTTCTATCGCCGGGAGTTTTAGAGGCAGGACGGTGGAGGTATGAACGGGACTCATCCCATCCTTTCCGACTGTGAGGCTGTCGGAAAGGATGGGGCACCCGGGCATCCTGCGAACCCGTCCTTAATCCGTTAGCGCTGGTACTTCCAGTTGCGCTGCCTGCCCTCGGCGATCCACTCGACGGCCTGTGCGATGCGCTTCTCCTTTGTCTCGGCACGCTTGGCTTCGGTGATCCACTCGATGTACTCGCGCTGGCACGAAGGGTTGAACTCCGAGAAGACCTTGGCTGCGGCCTTGTTCTTTTTGAGTGCGGCGGTCAGCTCGGCGGGGCCCTCCGGGGTGGGACGCGCGGCCTTCTTCGGGCGGGTCATCGTCTTGCTTCCATCGTCGATGAGGGCCGCGGCCTGCTTGAGGTAGCCGATCAGGACTTTATCCGAGGGCAGGTCTTTCGCGTCGGTGATTTTGCCGAACGAGCCCGTGCTATTTTCGCCAACGAAGCCGTCTTTCTTGAGGGCATCGCGGATTGCCGCCCCGAAGAGTCCGAGGCTGCAATGAGCCTTGAAGGCGGCGAGGTTGCCGAACATCTGTCCGCGATAGGTGAAGAAGGGCATGCTCCACTTGATGTCCTCTTCGATCTCGGGCACGGCGCGGTGGACCAGCTCGCGCAGGTGCGTGAGGATGGGCTGGGCGAAGGGCGCGGCGCGGTTGAGGTAGGCGTCCACCCGGGGATCGAAGGCTCGCGGAGACTGGCTGGTCCTCATGGCGAGCAGTCTAGCGCGGTGTTGTGTTGCGGGGAAATGGTTCTGTGACGAACGGCGCGTCGGTGCTGGCGTGAGAGGGCTTCATCCCACCCTTCGCGATGAAGCTGCGAAGGATGGGGCACCCGATCATTCTGCAAAAAATACAGGGATTCTTCCCCTTCGCTTTGCTCAAGGGTCAGAATGACGGGTTTGTAAGGTCGGGGGATGGGGTGGCATCCCGCAAATCCGCAAAACGCATAGAATTGAAAGGCCCCTATGTCCACCAGCGTCCGTTCGTACTCGAAGATCAATCTCGGCCTCGCCATCGGTCCCTCGCGGCCGGACGGCTTTCACGCGCTGACGACGCTCTACCAGACGCTTGCGCTGCACGACCTGGTGAGGGTCGAGGCACGGCGGGCCGCTGAGACGGCCATCACCCTGACCTCCAACGACGAGCGCGTCCCCACGGATGACCGCAACACGGCCTGGAAGATGGTCGAGCGGGCGCTTGGGCAGATGGGAGTGGCGGCTGAGGTGGCCATCCACATCGAAAAGCAGCTGCCGGTGCAGGGAGGCATGGGGGCGGGCAGCGCGAACGCCGCTGCCGCGCTGATTGCGCTGGAGCGGGAGCTGGGCGAGGCTCTGCCGGGGGCGGAGCGGCTGCGGCTGGCCGCAGGAGTTGGCTCGGATGTGCCTTTGTTTCTGATCGGCGGGGCGGTTCTGGGGCTTGGGCGGGGGGAGCAGGTCTATCCCGTGCCCGATCTTCCGGCGACGTGGTGCGTGGTGGCGGTGCCGGAGGTCGGGGTCTCGACCCCGCAGGCCTTCCGCGACTGGGACGCCCTCGCATTGACTCCCGAGGGGGAAAGCGATAGACTAAATGAGTTGAGTCTCGCTTACGCGTCGTTGTACGCAGAGCCAGGCACTTCCGGTATCATCCGTGGTTCGAGCCCTGACAGTCAGCAGGGAGGTTCTGGGCAAGCCCAGAGCGGCCATGAGGGTGATCTGGCGGAGAATACCCTTCTCTCGCTTGTCCGCGCCGGGGTTGAAAACGACTTTGAACAGGTCGTCTTTCCTGCTTATCCCTCCTTGCGTGAAATCAAGCGTCAATTGATGGGTACCGGATCAGAGGCAGCATTTTATGCTGCGCTCTCGGGTTCGGGTTCGGCCCTGTTCGGACTTTACCGGTCCGAGGCGGATGCTGAAGCGGCTCAACAGCGTGTTCAGTACGCGGGAGTTAAGGCCCTGATGACGAAGACCTTGCCCCGAAGCGAGTACTGGACGACAATGTTCGCAGGGTGACCCGGCCGTTGAAAAACAACGCGGCCGATTACTGGGCGATCGACTAATGGTAGGTCAAGTGCCTTTGACGCACTTTGTCTAGGTTCGAATCCTAGTCGCCCAGCCAGAAGTCCTTCGCCGGCGAAGAGAGTAAGAGACAGGGATTTTTGCGGCAGCAACCTGCCGTTGAAGTGAAACAGGATTCAGGATTTCTGCGGCCCGCAGAACAAAACAAGAAACGGGCCGGGTAAGGAAATCAGGAAGTTTTATAAGGACAGTCTTAGAAGTTTCAAGGGTTCGCAACAAGGATTTTTGATTACCGTGGAGTCGCAACAAGGCTCCATATGAGACAACGCAGCAGGAACTATTCAAGGTCAACCAGCCTGGAGGTTTCATCGTGAACGAACAAGACGCGACTGCAGTTCTTTCCCCAATTCAGGGTCAGACTGAGGAGACAGAAACCGGCTCCCAGTCTGTACCGACGCTCTCTGCGCAGGGTCAGCCCGGCGGACAGCTTAAAGCCTCGGAGAAGAAGCGCACTTCCCGTCCGAGTGAGAGCAGACGCATGAAGATTTTCTGCGGATCGTCAAATCCCGCGTTGTGCGAGGAGATCTGCAAGTTCGTTGGAGTGCCGATGGGCGAGGCTCGCCTGCAGCGGTTCTCCGATGGAGAGGTTCACTTTCAGCTGCTCGAGAACGTCCGCGGTGCGGATGTTTTTCTCGTGCAGCCGACGTGTTTTCCGGTGGATCAGCACCTCGTGGAGCTGCTGATCATGATGGACGCGCTGAAGCGCGCCTCCGCCGGACGGATCACCGTGGTGATCCCGTATTACGGCTACGCCCGGCAGGACCGCAAGGACCGGCCCCGTGTGGCGATTACGTCGAAGCTGGTCGCCGACCTGCTGACGACGGCAGGAGCCAACCGCGCCCTGCTGGTCGATCTGCACGCGGCGCAGATTCAAGGGTTTTTCAATATCCCGGTCGATCACCTGTTCGCAAGCCCGGTGCTCGTAAGCTACTTCCGGGATATGAACCTGCCGGACCTGACCGTGGTTTCTCCGGACGCCGGTGGTGTGGAGAGGGCGAGATTCTTCGCCAAGAAGCTGGATGTACCGTTGGCCATCGTGGATAAGCGGCGGACCGATATCAATGTAACCGAGGTGATGAATGTCATCGGCGATGTGCGCGGCCGGACCTGCCTGATCCTCGACGACATTATCGATACGGCCGGAACGCTGGTGAAGACGGCCGATGCCCTGCTGGAGCAGGGGGCGAAACAGGTTTACGCGTGCGCGTCGCACCCGGTGCTTTCGGGCCCGGCCATCGAGCGCATCCGCGAGTCGCGGCTGAAGGAAGTCGTCGTGACGAACACCATTCCGCTGCGCGAAGAGGCGCGGAAGGTGGACAAGATCAAGGTGCTCTCCGTCGCCGGGCTTTTAGGCAGGGCGATTGAAAGCATCCACATGGAGACGAGCGTCAGCTCGCTCTTCAACTAGGTTTCGCTCCGCTGCTTTTTGGCGGAGATGCAGGACGAAGTACAAATCACGCGGCCTAAGCCGCAAAGGGAGCGGGGAAGACAAAAGCCTCGTGCCCGAAAGGAAGAAGGACCATGGCAGTAGCAACGTTCGATGCAGTCGTCGCCACGCCCCGCGAGGGCAAGTTCAACAAGAATGCGGCCCGCCGCGTTCGCGTCGCCGGTAAGATCCCCGCGGTCGTCTACGGCGCAGGGCTGGACCCGGTCGCCGTCACGGTCGACCCCAGGACCATCACCAAGATTCTGCACTCGGAGTCGGGCCACAACACCATCTTCGACCTCAACGTCGAGGGCAGCGCGCTGACCAAGGCGATGATCGTCGACTGGCAGAACGAGCCCATCAAGGGCCGCCTGCTCCACATCGACCTCAAGCGCATTGCGATGGATAAGGCCATGCGCGTCTCGGTCCCGGTTCAGCTTGTGGGTATTCCTGTCGGCGTGAAGACGCAGGGCGGCATCCTCGAGCACGTTCTGCGCGAGGTCGAGATCGAGTGCCTTCCGGGCGACATCCCGAGCCACATCGATCTGGACATCTCCGGACTCGAACTGCACGGTGCGATTCACATCTCCGACCTGCCGCACTCCGGCTCGATCAAGTTCCTCGGCGAGGAAGATGCGACGGTCGCGCACGTCACCGTCATCAAGGAAGAAGCTGCTGCGGAAGTTGCAGCTCCGACCGAGCCTGAGGTTGCCAAGAAGGGCAAGCCCGAAGCTGCCGCCGCTGCGGCTCCGGCGAAGAAGTAACCCGGTAGCAGCCCCGGTTGGTTCCGGGGCTGCTTCCTGTTTTAGAGGGAAGGAAACGCGAGAGTGAAGCTGATCGTCGGACTTGGAAACCCAGGGGTCGAATATCAGTTCACACCGCACAACGCCGGGTTTCTGGCCATCGACCGCATCGCAGAGGACTGCGGAGTGGTCGTCAGTAACCGGCGGGGCAAGGCTCTTACGGCGAAGGCAAGGCTCGCAGGCGTGGATGTTCTGCTGGCGAAGCCCGAGACCTTCATGAACCTGAGCGGGCTTTCGGTAGCCGCGCTGGTTCGAGAGCTTGGCATCGAAGATGTCGCGAAGGACGTGATCGTTCTCTACGACGAGCTTGCGTTTCCGCTGGGTACCTTTCGCATTGCGGAACGAGGCTCGGCCAACGGGCACAACGGGATCAAGTCGATCCTTGGGGCGCTCGGAACACAGGATTGGCTGCGTATCCGCATCGGGGTCGGGAAACCGGCGCTGGCGGATGGCAGGGAGATTAAGGCGGGAGGCAGCGATTATCTGCTGACGCCAATGCGCAAGCAGGAGCTTGCGGTGCTGGATGAGGTGCTCGACCGGGTGAAGGTTGCGGTCGAGGTGGTGCTGACCAAGGGTGTCGGCGCTGCGATGAATGAGTTCAACCGTCGCGAGGAAAAAGACTCCGACGGAGGGAAGTAAACGCAGTAGATTCCATACCGACCCGGCAGAATATCGCGGGCGGTGCGAAGCAGAACTTCGCAGAAAGAAGTGAAACGCATGAGCCGCACTTATGAAGTGATGTACATCGTCCGTCCGGACGCGGAAGAGGCAGACCTCGACAAGCTGATCGAAGGCTTTGAGAAGAATGTTACGGATGGTGGTGGAGAGATCAAGTCGACCGAGAAGATGGGTCGCCGCCGCCTGGCCTACACGGTTCGCAAGTTCAACGACGGTTTCTATGTTCTGATGACCATCCTTGCCGATGGCTCGCTGGTGAGCGAGATCGAGCGCCGTCTGCGCGTCTCCGAGCAGGTCATCAAGTTCATCACCGTCCGCATCGACGAGGAAGAGAAGCGCCTGGCGAAGGTCAAGGCGATCCGCGACACCAAGGTGAAGCGCAGCGCGCTGCCCACCGTAACGGAGACCGCTGCTGCTCCCGCTCCCGTTGTGGCTGCCGAGACGGCTCCCGCTCCTGTCGAGGCTGTTGCTGCCGTCGAGGCTGCTCCCGCCGAAGCTGCTGTCTAAGCAACGCGACGAATCAGGTTCTGTGCCGCCGCGAGGCTGCACAAGGGTACGACCAAACGCCTGAGCCCGCTTCCATGCCTCCCGCAAGGGCGGTATGTCCGGAGACTCCACTGCGAGTCTGGGGCGGCGAAGGCCCAACGAAAGAGAGAGGAAATCAATCATGGCTGACGAGATCACCAGCACACCAACCACCGAGCAAGCTCCCGCCGCTGCTGCGCCCCGCCCCGCTTCGGGCGGTCCCCGTCCCCCCCGCCCTGCCGGCGGTCCCGGAGGCGGTCCTGGCGGACGCAAGTTCTTCCGCCGCAAGAAGGTCTGCAAGTTCTGCACGGAGAAGATCGATGCGATCTCCTACCGCGACGTTCGCCTGCTGCAGGGCTTCGTGGCCGAGCGCGGCAAGATCGTTCCGCGTCGCCTGACCGGCGTCTGCACCCGTCATCAGCGTCGCCTTTCGCTGGCCATCAAGCAGTCGCGCAACATCGCCCTGCTGGCTTTTGCCACGCGCTACTAACTTATCGCCGGGCCGCCTGGAAGCGCGGCCAATGAACGGATCGGAGACATTGCAATGGAAGTCATTCTGAAGGAAGACATCAACAAGCTCGGTCACCGCGGCGACGTCGTTAAAGTCGCCGACGGCTACGGGCGCAACTACCTGCTGCCGAAGAAGCTCGCCATCGAGGCGACTGCGAACAACAAGGCCGTCATCGAGCAGATGAAGGCATCGGCTCTCCGCAAGTCGGCACGCGAGAAGGTTGAGGCCGAGGAGTTCTCGACCCAGCTGAGCGCAGTCGAGCTGGTGTTCGAGCGCAAGGTCGGCGAGAGCGAGCACCTCTTTGGCTCGGTCACCTCGAGCGACATCGCGCACGAGCTTGAGGCCAAGGGTTACACCATCGATCGCCGCAAGATCTCGCTCGATGAGCCCCTGAAGACCCTGGGCGAGTACCACGTGCCCATCAAGCTGCACCGCGAGGTCACCAGCCACGTGAAGGTCGTCGTCAAGAGCGACCAGCCCGAGGCCGAGGTGGTTCCGGCTGCCGCTGCCGAGTAAGTAATCTTTACGCAACACCCAGGACGCATCCTGCTCCTACGAGCAGGATGCGTCTTTCTTTTGCAGTGTGCTATAAGGAATCCTGTTCTCTTCTTGTGTTGAAACAATCGCTCGGGTGCCTCATCCTTTCTGATCGTTTCATCGTCGGAAAGGGTGGGATGAATCCTGTTTGTACCAACACCATCTTTAAAAACTCCGCTCCGAACATCCTTCATCCCACCCTTCCCGACAAAAGGGCCTCAGGAAGGACGGAGCACCCGGACATCCTTCCGTTTACCCACTTCCGGTACTCTTTACCTTTGGAAGGTAAAACCGCGCTATGTCTGAGACCACAACCCCCATCGTTACCATCGCCTCGATTGGCCAGTACGAAGGCCAGACCGTCACTCTGCGAGGCTGGTTGTACAACATCCGCTCCTCGGGCAAGCTGCTTTTTCCCACTTTCCGCGACGGCACGGGCACCATCCAGGGCATCGTGCCCAAAGCTGCTGTTCCGGAGCAGGTCTTCGAGACACTCAAAGGGCTTCAGCTTGAATCGTCGCTCACGGTCACGGGCAAGGTTAGGGCGGACTCGCGTGCTCCTTCGGGGTACGAGCTTGATGTCGAGAACGTCGAGGTCATCTCCGCTGTCTCGGCGGAAGAACCATTTCCTATCACGCTGAAGGAGCACGGCGTCGACTTCCTTATGGAGCATCGCCACCTGTGGCTGCGCACGCCGCGCCAGTCGGCGATCCTGCGTGTTCGAGCCTCCATCATGCGCGCCGCTTCGGAGTTCTTTGACACAGACGGCTTCATCCGCACCGATCCGCCGATCCTGACGCCGAACGCCTGCGAGGGAACCTCCGAGCTGTTCGAGATGGACTACTTCGACAACGACAAGGCATACCTCACGCAGTCAGGCCAGCTCTACATCGAGGCGACCGCTCTGGCATTGGGCAAGGTCTACAGTTTTGGCCCTACCTTCCGGGCTGAGAAGTCGAAGACGCGCCGCCACCTCACCGAGTTCTGGATGATTGAGCCGGAGGTCGCCTACCTTGAACTGGACGGCCTGATGGACCTGGCCGAGGGATTTATCTCGCACATTGTTACGCGTGTGCTCGAGCAGCACCGCGCCGACCTGAAGGTGATTGGCCGAGACGTCGCGAAGCTCGAAGCCATCATCGCGCGTGGCCCCAATGGCGAGCGTGTTCCATTCCCGCGGTTGGCGTATGACGATGCCCACGTGATGCTCGAAAAGGCTTACGCCGAGGGCAAGATCGAGAACCCGCACAAGTATGGCGACGACTTCGGCTCGCCGGACGAGACGTACATCTCAAGCCAGTTCGACAAGCCAGTGATGGTGCACCGTTATCCTGCGGCGATCAAGGCTTTTTACATGCAGCCCGATCCTGCGGACCCGACGAAGGCTCTGTGCGTGGACGTGCTCGCGCCCGAGGGCTACGGCGAGATCATCGGAGGCTCGCAGCGCGTCGATAGCTACGATCTGCTGAAGCAGCGCATCGAAGACCACGATCTTCCGCTTGCTGCCTTCCAGTGGTATCTCGACCTGCGCAAGTATGGCAGCGTGCCGCACTCGGGATTCGGCATGGGAATCGAACGCGCCGTGGCGTGGATCTGCGGCCTCGACCATGTGCGGGAGACGATCCCTTTCGCCAGGACGCTGAACAGGATCTATCCGTAATACGTTTTCTGGACATCACCGCGGAGGAGTTGGTGACAGTTATTGAAGAACAGGTTGTACTTCGGTAGCCAACCCGACCGCCCCATGACAAATCGCCCGGAAAGGCGTCCAATAGTGTTGGGAGTGAAAACGCAATGCCCATGAACGATTACCGCATGAACTCGAGTTACCCGATCATCATCGACGCGCCGCGCGAAGAGGCCTCTTCGCTGCTGGCCAAGGTGCTCGGCATCACCGCGCTCGGCTTCTTCATCACCTCGGTCGGAGTCGCCACCGCGCCCCCCTGGGGCAGCTTCGTCGGTTTCATCGCGGTTATCGGGCTGGTCTTCGCTATCAATCTTTCGCGCAAGGCCAACCCCGCCGTTGCGCTCAGCTTCTTCCTTGCCCTCTCCTATTTCATGGGCTGGGAGATCGGCCCGCTGATCCAGCGCTACATTCACAACTTCGGTACGGGCATCGTCTTCAACGCTGCCGCGACCACCGGAAGCGGCATGGCCGTGATGGGCTGCGTCGCGTACCTGTTCAACATCAACTATCGCCGCATCGCGGGCATTGGATTCGCCGCGCTGCTGCTGCTGATCATCGCCGGTATCGCGAGCATGTTCTTCCACTTCCTGTCGCCGGATACCTACTCCTGGCTGACGCTCGGCGTCTTCACCCTGCTTACCGTGGGCGACTTCGCCCGCATCCGCGCCGGTGGAGATGGCCTCTCGGCAGTCTCGCTCGCGCTGTCGATCTATCTCGACGCCATCAACATCTTCCTCGCCGTGCTGCAGCTGATGGGCGGACGCCGTAGCCGCAACTAACGCGGTGCAGCTTCCTCAAACCGGCCTTAGGTGTCATGCTTAACGGTATGAAGCGTGAAACCCTGTTCCGGGCGCTTGTCGCGCCGCTGCTTATGACCTGCCTCACCGCTGCCGCGCAGGAGCAGGGCTACTGGCGCGCCGCAAGCACTACGGCCCACAACGTCACCGGCGACCTCACCCTCTCCGAGGAGCGGCTGACGATCAACTTCTACATGACTCCGATGTCGCGCATCCGAGCGATGACGGCCCCCGAGGTCAGCTCCGTCTTCGACGTGGATTCGAGCGCGGCAGGAGCTGGTAGCCTCTATCGTCTGGACATTCCGGGAGATAAGAAGTTCCAGCACCGCAACAGCCTCTGCGGCACCGAGGATGTTCAGTGGATGGTGACTTATGTTGCGGGAAAGACTCTGCAGGTGGCCTTCTTCTCCGGCGCGAAGCCGCCTGTCTTCACCTTCGAAGCCATTGCAGGTTCGACCGATAAGTGCGGCACCTTCGGTTATGTAAGGTAAGCGCGTCCATTCTGCTTGTAATTTGTTCACCCGGAAGGCCTCTCGGCGCGTCTTAATGCCAGGGGGCTTTGCCGATCATGGGTGTACAAAATTTATCGGCGAAGATTCTCCGCCCCCACACGACCACCCGCCGTCCGGAGCTGGACGCTCTTCGCGGCCTTTTTCTTATCTGGATGACGCTCACTCACCTGCCCACTCGGATGAGCGACCTCGTCAATACGCCTTTCGGCTTTGTTACCTCGGCGGACGGTTTTGTGCTGCTCTCCGCGATGCTGGTCAGCCAGATCTATATTCGCCGTGCTGGCGGAAATGCCGAACGGCTTCGCTCTTCGCTCTGGAAGCGAGCCTTCCGGCTCTACCAGTACCACCTCTTCATGCTCACGGTGGCGTTTACAGTGATTGCGGCGATTGCAGTGCGGCATCATCGCGTGGCGCTTACTAACCTGCTCGACTTCTACCTTGAGCATCCGGTGGTTGCTATCATCGGGTCGCTGCTGCTGATCTATTGCCCTCCTCTGCTCGACATACTTCCGATGTATGTTCTGTTTCTGCTGCTGACGCCGTTCGTTCTTTATCTCGCCATGCGTCATGGGTGGACGCGTATTGTCCTCTCCAGCATCACCATCTGGATGTTGGCGCAGTTCGGTCTGCGAATTCTGGTGCATGACATCACGGTGAAGATCACTCACCTTCCTATTCCTCTGCAACAGACCGGGGCGTTTGATCTCTTCAGCTGGCAGTGGCTTTGGGTTGCGGGGCTCTGGATTGGGGCGCGCTCTGACGAAGGCAAAAATCCTCTCCGTTACATCCAGGGCAAATGGGTGGTTCTTTGCGCGGTGCTTTGTCTCTTCTTCATTGCTGTGCGGCACGAATGGTTCGGTCCGCATATCACCACGCAGGCCCTTGGATACTCTCTCGATAAGTGGCGCATCGGTCCGCTCCGTATGCTTAATCTTGTGGCGTGCGCCGGGGTTCTCTACTGGTCGCGCAGGTATGTGAAGCTCATCATCTCCCGCGAGCCTTTTCTTACGCTTGGAGCGGCGTCGATGGAGGTCTTTTGTACGCACCTGATCTTCGTCTTTGCCGGTCTGGCCATGCTCTATAACGAGATGCCCCAGCTTCATGGCATGTATGCGCTTTTTCTGTTGGTCGGAACTTTTTTGGGGTTGATCGCTGTTGCCACGCGTCAGGTGCATCGCAAGCGGCAGGAGAAGGTTAGCAGCGCCAAAGTGACGACCTGAGCGCCCTAATCCCGTAAGGAAGAGCAGCCTGGAAGACTCCAATCCGCTATGATTTTCAGGAAAAGTTAGCGAACGATTCTGGAGACCAGCGTGAAGATCTTTCTTGCAGGCGCGTCCGGAGCCATTGGCCAGACTCTCATTCCTCTTCTCGTCGAGCAGCAGCACGAGGTCTTCGGAGTCTTTCGCAATCCTGCGCACAGTGACCTGGTGCAATCGCTTGGCGCTACGCCTGTCCTGCTCGACGCGCTCGATGCACAGGCGGTGAATGACTGCATCGCCGAGATCAGGCCGCAGGTCGTTCTTCACCAACTCACCGCAATTCCTGCGCGCCTCGATCTGCGCCACTTCGAACGTGAGTTCGAGATAACGAATCGTCTTCGCACCGAAGGAACCCGCAACCTTGCCACGGCGGCGGTTCATGCGGGCGTGGAGAGATTCATCGCGCAAAGCCACACTGGATGGACTTACGCCCGCCGCGGCATCATGCTCAAGACCGAAGAGGACGATCTGGACCCCACACCGCCGCCGCAGATGAAGACCACGCTCGATGCGATCCAGACCCTTGAGCACACCGTCGTTCGCGAGCAGGGATTCACCGGCATTGTCTTGCGCTATGGACCCTTCTATGGCCGCCTCAGCTCCATCTCGTTCGAGGGAGCGCTGGCGGAGGAGCTTCGCAGCCGCAAGCTTCCCATCATCGGCCAGGGCACGGGAGTGTGGTCGTTCATTCATCTGCACGACGCGGCGACGGCAACGCTTGCGGCGATCACGCGTGGGCAGCGCGGCCTCTACAACATCGTCGATGACGACCCCTCACCCGCGATCGAGTGGATCCCCTTTCTCGCCGAGTGCCTTGGGGCAAGGCCGCCGATGCACATTCCCAACTGGTTCGCCCGGATGGCGGTCGGAGAGCATGCCGTAACCATGATGAACGATATTCGCGGCGTCTCGAACGCAAAGGCGAAGGCCGAGTTAGAGTGGGCTCCGAGGTGGAGCAGTTGGAGGCAGGGGTTCCGCGATGCACTCAGGTGAAGCGCATTTTCCCCAGCACGATGCAAGTTTTTCTTTTGGGTAACATTCGAAATTCTTATCGCTATTTCAGATTATTTCCGTATCTCTCAGGACTGGAAGCCGTCTCACCTTAGGAAAGAAGGAGAGTTATGTCATCCCGTTCCAGCACCCGGCTTCTGATGTTTCTTGTGCTTGCAGGGTTTCTCGGCCTGGTTGTGATGCAGTGTGTCCGGCCACCGCTGGAGAATCCTCCTGTCACCGCCGATCTTCAGGCGCCTCCCGAGGTCAAGCGCATCCTGCGGAACTCGTGCTACGGCTGCCACTCCAACGAGACGAAGCTTCCGTGGTTCGATCAGGTCGCGCCTGCCTACTGGCTTGTTACGCACGATGTGAAGGAAGCGCGTCGCCATCTTAACTTCTCGGAGATCGGCAAGCTCCCAGCGGCACAGCAGAAGGCTGCGCTGTATGAGGCAGTCAACTTCGTTCAGCTGGGAGAGATGCCGCTTCATAGCTACACGCTGGTGCATCCTGATGCGAAGGTTTCGCCGGAAGATCTTGCCGTGCTGAAGAACTATCTGCATCCTCCCGCTCCTGCTCCTGCACCGGACGATGCGGTGAAGACCGCCGCGGATACGCAGTACGACAAGTGGATTCATGCCAGCTCCGCTGCGCTCACCGTGCAGCCTGCTCTCAACGGCATCACCTACTTTCCCGATTACAAGAACTGGAAGGTGATTGCGACGACGGACCGCTTCGACAACAACACGTTGCGCGTCATCTCCGGCAACGACGTTGCTATTCGCGCTATCGCAGAGCATCACATTAATCCCTGGCCCGACGGTACGGTCTTCGCCAAGATCGCATGGGCCAAACAGGTCGAGGCCAACGGAGACGTACGCTCCGGAGCCTTCATTCAGGTTGAGTTCATGATCAAGGACAGCCAGAAGTATGCCGCGACGAAGGGCTGGGGATACGCTCGCTGGCGCGGTATGGATCTGAAGCCCTACGGCAAGGATGCGAACTTCGCGAACGAGTGCGTTAGCTGCCACTCGCCCGTTCGCGGCAACGACTACGTCTACACCTTTCCGCTCGCCGGGCAACTGGGAGGCTCGCGATGAAACATCTTCTTCTGGCAGCGGCGCTCTTTGCGCTCATTGGTTGCAACACAACGAAGCCCGAGCCTGCTTCCATCAATCAGCAGGCCACGCTCGCGGGACAGCTTCCTTACAATCCGCTGGCGTGGAGGGTCGTCACCTCGTGGACGAACCAGAACAGCCACACGATGTCGACGCTCTACGGCAACGACCTCGCGGTGGAGTACGCCCGCACGAACGCCGGTCACGAGTATCCGGCGGGAGCGGTTCTCGCGCTGGTGACGTGGCAGCAGCGCGACGACCCGCACTGGTTCGGCGCGAGAATCCCCGGTGCGCCGCAGACGGTTGAGTTTGTCACGATCTCTTCGCCCGGCCAGAGCCCTGCTTACGAGCGTTACCAGGGCTCGCCGCTCATCCGCACCACCACCAGCGATCCGACGGCAACGGCGCAGCGCGTGGAGTATCTGCTCTCGCAGAGGGCGGCCGTGATGCCGTAGCGGTTGTGGATGCTGTGGCGTCCGCGCCGCAGGAAGCTCCTCTTCGCGGGATAGCCGTCGGGCAGAACCTTGCCGCATCGACTATCCTGTAAGAGACAGCTTTTTCGGGCACGCCCGAGCGAACAGAGGAACTTCCCTTGCCATTGAACTGTGGAATCGTAGGACTGCCCAACGTGGGCAAGTCCACCATCTTCAACGCCCTTACCTCGGCCAAGGCCCAGGCGGCGAACTATCCCTTCTGCACCATCGACCCCAACACCGGCAGCGTCACCGTGCCGGACGAGCGGCTCGATAAGATCACGGAGTTCGTCAAGCCCAACCGCACCGTCCCCACGACGATGGAGTTTATCGACATCGCCGGTCTGGTGGAGGGTGCGAGCAAGGGCGAAGGGCTCGGCAACCAGTTCCTCGGGCACATCCGGGCCACAGACGCGATCTGCCACGTCGTCCGCTGCTTCGACGACCCCGAGGTCGTCCATGTGGCTGGCGGAGTCAATCCCCTGCACGATATGGACATCATCAACACGGAGCTTCTGCTGGCCGATCTGGACACGGTGGAGAAGCGTGCGCAGCGCGTCGAAAAGCTGGCCCGCAACTCGCAGGACCCCAAGGTGAAGGCCGAGGCTTCGGCGGTCGGCAAGCTGAAGCAGGTGCTGGAGGCCGGCAAGCCCGCACGCACCGCCGACCTGACCGACGACGAGCGCTCTGCCGCACGCGAGCTGTTCCTCATCACCATGAAGCCGCAGCTCTACGTCGCCAACGTGGACGAGGCTGCTCTCTCCACCGGCAACGCCTACACCGAGGCGGTCGAGAAGCGCGCTGCCGAGGAAGGCGCGCAGGTGGTTCGCATCTGCGGCGCTCTCGAGAGTGAGATAGCGCAGCTTGAGCCCGCCGAACGCACGGAGTTTCTGGAATCCGTTGGCCTGAAGGAGCCGGGGCTGAACCGCCTGATTCATTCGGCGTACCGCCTGCTCGACCTGATTACGTACTTCACCGCCGGAGTGCAGGAGGTTCGCGCCTGGACGATCCGCCGCGGTACCAAGGCCCCCGGAGCCGCCGGCGTGATTCACTCGGACTTCGAGCGCGGCTTCATCAAGGCCGACTGCTACTCCTGCGACGACCTCTTCAAGTACGGCAGCGAGCAGGCCGTCAAGGAGAAGGGCTTGCTGCGCTCCGAAGGCAAGGAGTACGTCGTCAAGGACGGCGACATCCTGTTCTTCAAGTTCAACGTGTAGCAGGGCTGCTCCGAAGTTACTACCGCTGCAAAACTTCCAGTTCGGCTGCCGGATGTTTCAGGCGGATGCCGAAGGCTAGTGTGCGGCACGCGGGGTGATCCGTACGTGGAGGAGCCAGGTCACATCTCCTTCGGCCACTTAGCGGTGGCCTCCTCCTCCACCCCCACCGCCTCCGCCGTGGGATGCTCCCCCGCCGCCTCCCACTGAGCCGCCACCACCGTGGAACCCTCCGCCTCCACTGGCACCTCCCCCGCCGTGGAAACCTCCTCCAGCACTGCTACTGCCACCGTGGTAGCCTCCACCTGCATTGCTATTGGAGTTTCCTCCGCGCCATCCTCCCGAAGGATTTCCGGTGCGGTCTCCTCGGCTCCAGTTTCCGCGATCAGCTTGTCCGTTCGGTCCGCGCCCCTGACCGTTGCCGCGCCACTCTCTATTGGCAAAGGACGAACGTCCGCCTTCCCGAGCCCAGTCCGGCGAACCGCGATGCAGCGTCATGGGAGTTCCCGGGCGAATGCCATCCCGCACAGGTCCTATCGGCTCCGCATAGACCTGGCGGCTGACAAAACCATTGCGTTCCACGTGGTTCGAGATGCCATGCAGATTACCCAGCGTTCCACGTGGAACACCGAATCCAGCAGAGTCCTTTGCGAAGACGAAGTTGCCGGGCCGGTCCATCTTCGACGAGACGAGCGGAGTGCGGTTCGAGAGCAGCAGCGTAGACCTCGGCGTTCCAATGGGGCGCTGTGGTCCCGGAGGGCGAAGCCCGATGCCGCCACGGCCCGAACCGGGGCGTGGATAGGTGGGCCGCCCGACCATGACGGGCGAGGTGTTGCGGAGGCCTCTCCAGAGGCCCCCCGGTCGCCATCCCCAGCCCACGCCGGAGCAGAAGGCCCATGAGCCGGAGTGGTACGGCATCCATCCCCACGGATAGGGTGAGACCCACGAGTATCCTGCGCCCTGGTACCACGCCCATGCGCCGTTGCCGTAGGGGTCCCATGCTGAGCTGACGAAGTAGGGCCGCCACATCGAGCCGCATCCGCCCGCATTGATGAAGCTGCCGTAGTAGTTCAGGTCGGCGATACCGTAGGAGTAGGGCGACGAGCTGAAGCTGTTCCCTCTGGTGTAATGGTTGTGATAGTCGAGGGCGTTTTGGTCCCACTCGTCGTAGGGCGCGTCGTCGATGTTCTTCGCGATCTCGATCTTGTTCTCCGGCGCGGAGGTGTTGAGCATCGCGGTCTTGTTCTTGCCAACGGTCACAGGCGTGGAACCGTTCTGCACCTCGACGTTGCCCTTGAAGACGGCAAGGGCAACATTCGTTCCGTCATCCTCAAGGCGCAGGTGGGTTCCCGGCTCGACGTGCAGGACGGAGCCGTGGGATTTCACCGTGAAGTCGATGTCTTTGGATTTTTCGAGGCTCACGTACATCGTGCCCTTGAGCAGCGTGGCCGTCGTGGTTTTGACGCCGTTGGCGCGCAGGATGAGCTGTGGGAAGTTCACCTGCGAATCAGGCGCGAGACGCAGGGTGCTGCCGTCCTCGAACTCCACCTCGGCGTAGCCGTCGAAGGTGGCCAGGCGAGAGTTTTCGACGACGGGCATGTTCTGCATCGTCTGCTCGACCTTGCCGTTGCCGCGGTCGAGCACGAGCTTGCCCTGCGTTTGGCTCAGCCGCACGATGCGGACGTGCGAGTCGCCGGGGTTGGCTCCGTCACTTTCCTTGTCGACCGGGGTGAGAGCAGGTTCGGGATCTGCCGTTGCGGGATCGCTGGTATTTTGAGGTGAATTCGACGGAGCTTGAGAGTTCGCCTGGGAGGTGACCTGCTGGTCTGTCTGGGGATGATCCGTCGCCGCCGGACTCTGTTCCTGTGCTGCCAGCCCGCCAGCCAACGCGAGTATCAGGCCTGCTACTGTAACCGCGCCTCGCTTCATAAGGCACCTGGCTTTCCATCCGTCGAGGGGGCTGTTGGCTTATGCCCCCACGGGTTGAATAAGTATACTCTCGGTTTTCTTAATCCGTCCTGCTGATGGATGGGTCGGAGTGGCAGGCGTTTGACCTATGGGAAAGTCGTTGGAGAACGGCCTATAATAACCTATGGCAATTGCTCATCCGGCCTCCGGGGAGGCTGGTCCTGCGCCAGACTCGCTTTCAAAGACACCCGTGACAGATACGAGCGTCGAGCCGGTTCCGGCTCCGCCGGTCACAGGCACGGGTACTCTTGCCAATCGGACCCCCTCTTCTGCGGAGGAGTCCTCGGCCTCGCACCTGCCGGGACTTGCGGCCGGTGAGATCAATATCATCGACGAAAAGTTCCAGAAGCTACTTGCGACGGTTCAAGAGTACCGTCCCGCGGACGATCTTGAGATTATCCGCAAAGCGTGGGCCTTCTGCCTGCAGCAGCACGAGGGCCAGAAACGTGCCTCGGGTGAGCCGTATGTGATTCATCCACTTGAGGTCGGGCTGGTTCTTGCCGAGCTGAAAATGGATTCGACCGCCATCGCGGCGGGGCTTCTGCACGACGCGGTCGAAGATACGGACGTGACCTCCGCGGAGATCGCCAAGCGATTTGGCGAGCAGGTCGCGCACATCGTCGAGGGCGTCACCAAGCTCGACAAGATCAAGTTCGCCAACCGCGAGGACCACCAGGCCGAGAACATCCGCAAGATGCTGCTGGCGATGGTGACCGATGTTCGCGTGGTCATCATCAAGCTGGCTGACCGGCTGCACAACATGCGCACGCTGGAGCACCTGAAGCCGGAGAAGCAGCAGAAGATCGCCCGCGAGACGCTGGAGATCTTCGCTCCGCTGGCGCACCGGCTGGGCATGGGTAAGCTGCGCGGAGAGCTGGAAGACCTCGCCTTCCGCTACACCGACGCCTTCGCCTACGAGCAGCTCTCGCACGAGGTCGATGCCCTGCGCGGGGCCGGTGAGGAGTTCCTGAAGCAGATCGTGGCGCGGCTCGAAGAGAAGCTGCGCGAGTTCAAGATCGAGGGCCGCGTGGAGTGGCGCATCAAGCGTCTCTACTCCATCCAGCAGAAGCTGCAGGACCAGAAGATTCCCGTCGATCAGGTGTACGACCTGCTGGCGGTCCGCGTGATTACCCACACGGTACAGGATTGCTACGCCCTGCTGGGCCTGCTGCATTCGATGTGGCGTCCGGTTCCGGGTCGTATCAAGGACTTCATTGCGATGCCACGGCCCAACCTGTACCAGTCGCTGCACACGACCCTGATCGCCGAGGGCGGGCACCAGTTCGAGGTGCAGATTCGCACCGAGGACATGCACCGCGTCGCCGAAGAGGGCATCGCGGCGCACTGGAAGTACAAGGCCGACGACAATGTGAGCGCCAAGGACGAGCAGCGTCTCGCGTGGGTGCGGCAATTGATGGAATGGCAGCGCGAGATGACCGACCCCAACGAGTTCATGTCGACGCTGAAGATCGACCTGTACCCGGAGGAGGTCTACACCTTTACCCCCAAGGGTAAGGTGGTGGTTCTACCGAAGGACGCAAGCCCGGTGGACTTCGCCTATGCGATCCACACCGAGGTCGGCAACACGACCGTTGGGGCGAAGGTGAACGGCCGCATCGTTCCGCTGCGCACGAAGCTGAAGAACGGCGACATCGTCGAGATCTCGACGCAGGTCGGGCATACCCCGAGCCGCGACTGGTTGAGCTTTACCAAGAGCAGCAAGGCTCGCAACAAGATCAAGCACTGGCTCAACGAGCACCAGCGCCAGCGCGCGATGGAAATTGGTCGCAAGCTGCTGGACCGCGAGGCGCGCAAGTACAAGGTTGCCCTGAGCCACTACACTGTGGCCGATTACGACCGCATCGCTGGAGAGTACGGGCTTACCAGCGAGGCTGAGCTTCTGGCTGCGGTTGGTTTTGGCAAGTACTCGGCGCGGCAGGTGCTGAACAAGCTGGAGCCGGGCTCGACGATGCTGGCGGAGCCGGTGCAGGAGCCGGGAACGGTTGGCAACACCGTAGGCCAGATGTCCGAGGCGGTCAAGCGAGTGTACTTCGGCAAAGGTTCGGAGTCGCTGCAGGTGGAGGGGCAGGACGATCTTCTGGTCTACCGCGCGCGATGTTGCAACCCGATCCGCGGCGAAGAGATTATCGGCTACGTCACGCGTGGCAAGGGCGTGGCAGTCCATGCGAGGAGCTGCCCGAACGTGCAGAACCTTCTGTACGAGTCGGACCGCAGGATTCAGGTGGAGTGGGCTCCGATGCCTTCCGCGCCGGGGATCATCAAGGCCCAGACCTACCCGGTGAAGCTGATCGTCCACTGCGAAGACCGCTCGGGAATGCTGAAGGAGTTCACGGCCATCATCTCCGACGATGGCACGAACATCCGCAGTATGGATTCGAAGCTGCTGGATGACGGGATGGCGGTGGTGGAGTTCGTGATCGAGACAGTCGATGTGCGGCACCTGAACCGCATGGTGGAACGGTTGCGGCGTGTTCCCGGCGTGCGCGAAGTGCAGCGCGTTCAGAAGATTTAACTTTCCTTATTCATTGCTTGCGGCGCGAAGCAGAGTGTCCTACTCTCTCCTTGCACCCTGGAGAGCTTCTCCATGCCGAAGCAGACTGTTGCATCATGGCCGTCTGAGGACTCCGCCGTGTCAGGGGGAACGGTTGCGATTGCAGCGGGTGTGATTGCGGCTGTTGTCCTGGGATTGATCTCTCCTCTGCCTTCCCCTCACACTCTTTCCCTCACAGCGTTGATCTTTCTTTCGGCAGGGTTTCTTATAGTCGCTGCCGCGACGAGCTGGGGCATTGCGGCGGTCATCTCTGGTGTGGCCCGGCGGGATATTCCTCGCAGATCGAACCTGACGGCGAGGGCCGCGCTGCTGGCTGCGCTCTGGGCTCCGGCATGGTCGTTGGGGCTGCGGACACCTACTCTTGCCACGGTTCTTGCGGGAGGCCTGTGTCTTGCGTTGTTAGGCTTTTCGCTCAAACGATACACAAGCATCTCGGTGGCAGGACAGAACGCTTTTACTCCCCGCGCCCTCCCCTTTCAATTCGAATCGAAGCCACTGGCGCAGGTGCTTCTGCCTTTTATTGCCCTGGCTGTGCTGGCCGACCTTATCGTGGTGGCTGCCGCGATGGAGAAGTACCGCCTGGCGTCTGTGCTGGCAGGAGCCTGGGGCGCGGTGATCGTCTGGCAGGCAAGCCGCAGGAGGAGTGAGGTCGCTCCGGTTCCACAGGAAGTGATGAGGTCGCGCGAGGCGACGGCGCTGCTGATGGCCTTTGCGATAACGCTGGTGGTCATGCTGCCTTATCTGAAGGGCTCTCGCATCTTCACGGAGCCCGATGTAAAGCTGCGTGGGCCTGGGAAGTCCGGAGACAGGAACCGGGGTTTGGGGGCCAATGGAGCCGATGGATACTCAGGCATCATCCTGCTCGCTCCGGCAGAGGAACGCAGGAGAATCCCTGCGCCGGTCAAGCACGACTTCGTGCACTTCAGCGGCAGGCTGGCCGAGCCGATGGAGATTCCCTTCGATGGGGTGTACTGGTACTTCAAGGCTCCTGACAGGGCCCCGCGGCCTACGGCTCGCGTGGTGCGGGGAAATTCCTTGAAGGCGACGATGCGTTCGTCGGATCGCTATCCCCTGCTGATGGAGGCGCACCAGAGGCTGGATACTCCGCTCGACCTTGGATGCTGCAGCGCTATCGATATGGTGGTGCAGAACGCCGACCATCACGGGGGAGCGATCTCGCTGGAGCTATGGGTGAAGAAGAAGGCAGCACCGCCGCACTACATGGGGACGGCGGTGATTCCTTCAAGCCAGGGGCGCATTGTGGAAGGTGCGACACTCCCTCCGGAGGAGAGAGTGTCCTTCCCGATTCCCGCTCCGATGGCCGGAGTGATGTTCGATGAGATTACGGTTGTGGTTCACTCCGCTCCCGAACGTGCAAGGCTGGGAGCGCAGATTGCAATTCGCAGGTTCGTGCTTCAGCCCTGAGATACGGCGAGGTTACTTCGAGCGAAGCCGCAGGTTCAGCTCCGCTCCTGCCATGATGGTGCGGCCCTGCAACGGCACGCCGGGAACCTCCTGGTAGGACGTGTCGGAGAGGTTGAGCATTCGCAGGTATGGCCGGAAGCGGCCGGTGTTGCGGGCGATGGAGACGTCCAGCAGGGGATAGGGTGACTGTGTCGTCTTCTGGATGACGGCAAGCTGTGCGCGCGCCACGATCTGGCCGGGAAGCTGGCCGCTCCATGCGATCAGCGACGATTGCGCGGCATAGTTGAAGGCGTACTCGGAGATCAGCCCCGGCGGCGGTGAGGTAGCCTGTACGGCGGTGTAGCCAAGCTGAAGCTGCTGCGCATGAGGCAGCCGGAAGCGCACGCTTGTCTCGGCTCCGTTGTAGGAGAAGTTGGCGACGTTGACGGCCTGCCACGGCGCGGAGAGGTCGTACTTCGAGTAGTCGATGCCGTTCTTCTGTTGCAGATGGAAGCCGGTGGCACTCAGGGTGAAGAGGCCGCTCGCGGGCGTCCAGTCGAGGCCGCCCTCGTAGCTCCACGAAGACTCGGGCTTGAGCGAAGGATTGCCGATAGTGGTGGGGTCGGCGTAGTACAGGTCGAGGTAGGTGGGCAGGCGATAGCCGTGCCCTGCGGAGCCGCGCAGCCGCACCGTGCTGCTGAGGGTGTAGGCCGCTGCGATGTTGGGCGAGAAGACGGAGTCGCCGCCGGAGAAGACCTGTTCACGCCCGCCAATCGAAAGCGAGAAGCGGCCGAGCGAGCGCAGCGAGAGATTGACGTATCCCGCGCCCTGGTTGCGGGCGTGAACGCCGAGGTTGGTGCTGTGGATGCTGTCGCCGTTGGCCTCGAGCCCGTAGGAGAGCGTCGCGTTTGCGCCGAAATTGTCGGCGCGCCGCAGAGCGCCCTGCCATGCGGAGGTGATGTGGTTGTTCTGGTAGTAGCTGGGTTGATCGTGCAGAAGGATGAAGAGATCGGTGTGACGGCGATAGGCGAAGCTTGCAGAGGTACGCTGTCCGATCTGCTGTTGCAGCGCGGCGAACCAGCCCTTGGTGCGCTCCCATGAGTTGTAGTTGCCGTAGAACTGGTTGGCTCCGTAGGGGCGGTCGCTGGCGCCGAGAAGGATGTCGGTGGTGCCGGGCTTCAAGGTAAGCCACGTCTCGGAGGACAGCGCGTTGCTTGAGTAGTTGCGGTCGACCATGAAGCCGTCGGAGGTGTCGCGGCTTCCGGCCAACTCTTCGGCGAAGCGGCGCGTGCTCAGGTCGGCGCGGAGATGGTTTTCGAGCGAGCCGTAGTTGCCCGCGCCGGACTTGGCGATGAGGCTGAGGCGCGTGTCGGGCTGGGGGCGCTCGGTGATGAGGTTGATGGCTCCGCCGATGACGTCGGAGCCGTAGAAGGTCGAGCCGGAGCCGTGCAGTACCTCGACGCGTGAGAGGGCGTCGAGCGGAACCGCGATGTCGAGGTTCATGTGCGCCGTCTCAGGATCGTTGATGCGAAGGCCGTTGAGCAGCACGAGCGATTGCTCGAAGGTGGTGCCGCGGATGGAGATGTCGGACTGCACACCGGAGCCTGCGCGCGACTGCAGGTTTACGGTGGTGTCCTGCCGCAGGTAGTCGGTGACATTGTTGAAGAGCAGCGGCATCTCGCGTGTGTCGAGTGTCTGGACGGAGCGGTTGGACTCCGACAGCGGGACCGGCGGAATGGCCGTGGTGACGGTGACGCTCTGCTGAACCTCGGTTGTTGGGGAGGGCTGTGTCTGCGCCGCTGCTGATTGAGAGGCAACGACGGGCGGCAGAGAGGCAAAGGCAAAAATGACTACTGAGCGGAGTTTCATGGGGAGGGCCACAGGACCATGATCCACCGAAACGAAGGCGTTGCGGGGATAGTTTTGTCCTGCTGTAAGTAATTGAACGATTCAACTATAAAATAAAAGACAAAGTGGTGCCGACCTATGCGGATCGATTCATTCTTACAGCAAAGCCCGGTCTTTCAGGCCAGCCGGATCGCACGGCGGATGGAGTCGTCGCTGAACGCGGCGCTGCGGCAGGAGGGGCTTACCTTCTCCGAGTCGCTGATGCTGGCGGCGATCTTCCTCGAAAAGACCAGCGTGCGGCCCTCGGAGCTTGCCCTCAGCTTCGAGACGACGCGGGGCAACGTGAGCCATGCTGTCTCGTCGCTTGAGGCGAAGCGGCTGGTGCGGAGGCGCATTGACCCGGAGGATGCGCGTGGCTTCCGGCTGGAGTTGGAGCCTGCGGGAAAGCGGCGCGCTGCTCGCGTCGTCGGCATTCTCGACCGGATGCAGGCGCGGCTCGAAAAAGAGCTGGGCGCGGCAAAGCTCGAGACGATGCTGCGGCAGTTGAACGCTGTCGAGCAGCTTACTCGGGAATAATCTTGACGAAGACGCCGTTGGGCAGCGACTGGCCTCCAAGAACATGGATGACGCCGTCGCGGGTGAAGCCGCGCAGCATCGTCCCAGAGGCAGGGGTTCCGGAGACCGGAGAGCGCTGAGCGTCGGGGTTCGGCGGCGTGGAGGACTTCGTGGGGTACGGCGTCGCCTTCAGCGGCGGCGGCGCGGGCTGGCCGGGAGCCTGCGGGCGCTTCATGCCGCGGTCCATCGCGAGGTTGGCCAGACGGTCGGCGTCCTTGTTCTTGTGCCGGAGGGCGTGCGAGATCTCGAAGCCGTCGAGCTGGGCGATGCGGTTCTTCGCCTCCTGCCACAGGGGCTTCAGGTCGGGCGAGTTGACCCGGTACTTGCCCTGGATCTGCTTGACCATCAGCTCGGAGTCGGAGACGACCCGCAGCCTGCGGTGTCCGTGCTCGAGCGCGTAGGCCAGCACTCCCAGAAGGCCGGAGTATTCGGCATAGTTGTTGGTGCGGATGCCGAGAAACTCGCTCAGCTCGGCCAGCGGCTCGCCGTTGGGACCGGCGAGGACGGCTCCGTAGCCTGAGGGGCCGGGGTTGCCGCGGGCTCCTCCGTCGCAGTGGGCGGTCACCCAGCCGGTCTCCCCGGAGGTTTTGGGGGTGGAGGCGTCGGCGAACAGGCTAGGGGAGACGGTACGGTCAGGCATAGGTCGAGTTTATAAGAACCGGCGGTTTTACCCCTCCACGAGCCTGCTTCCTGCTCACCTTTCAGGCCCGGAGAGGGTCTATTCAAGCAGTAAAACGTTTCTGACTCCGGAGTCGGACGCTATGAAGGCTGAAGTATTTGGATTGAACCCGGGAGGAGAGCTGGCTTCGAGGCTCTCTTTAAGCTCTCCGGCCCCTCGGGGGCGGCAGGTAAGCCCTTTTGCGACAGGCTTGCGCGGTGCGGCGGTAGAATCGTTGCCAGGGATGGCAAAGGCGGCGACTCAACCCGGCACGAGGAATGGCAAGCTGACTCCCGCGCAGCTCGAGGCTCGGGCGCAGCAGCGGCTCGAAGACGATGAGCTGATCCGCGAGGCCCAGAAGGGCCAGCGAGCGGCCTTCGACGCTCTCGTGCGCCGCTACGACCAGAGCGTGCTGCGGCTGGCGCTGCACATGCTGGGCAACGAACAGGACGCGCAGGACGTGCACCAGGAGGCCTTCATCAAGGCCTACCGGCACCTCGGGAACTTCAGGTTCGAGTGCAGCTTCTACACGTGGCTGTACCGCATTGTGACGAACCTGTGCCTCGACCAGCTCCGGCGGCGTAAGAGCCGCAGGGAAGACCCCTCGACCATGATCGATTCGAGCGGCGACGAGCTGGACCTTTTGGCGAATCTCTCCGACGACCGGGCGATGTCGAACCCTGCCCGCGAGCTGGAGCGCAAACGGATGGGCGAGCGCATTAACGCGGCGCTCGACAAGCTGACCCCGCGCGAGCGGACGGTCTTTGAACTGAAGCACTACCAGGGATTGAAGCTGCGAACCATCGGCGAGATGTTAAGCACGACCGAGGAGACAGCCAAGAACACGCTCTTCCGCGCCACGAGAAAGCTTCGGGCCAATCTGGCCGAGCTGCGCGGAGCGTAGTTCCAATGTTTGCGAGCGGGCAAAGACCCGTGCAGGAATGCAGTAACTTTTTGAGGCTGGCAGAGGTACACGGAAATGAAGTGTGAGATGGCGAGAGACAACGTAATCCTGGCCTACTACGGCGAGCTGCCGGATGAGTTGTCGGGTACGTTGGAACAGCATCTGATGACCTGCGAGGAGTGTCGCGACGAGCTGGCGCTGCTGCAGGGGATGGAGACGCAACTGGCGACGCTTCCAGTTGCGGAGCCGACGCCTAACTTTCTGGCGCAGTCGCGCATGAGGCTCGACGACGCCCTGGACGCAATTCCGCCGCATGGATTCCTGATGCGGCTGAGGACGAACTGCTTTCTCTGGTTAGGACACCTTCGCAGCGCCCCGGCGCTGGCAACGCTCCTGGTGGGCGTGGGCTTTATCGGAGGCAATTTCCTCAATCGCTACCAGGTGGCCAACGCTCCGGTTCCCCATGCGGGGCCGACGTATAGCAACCCGGCGCAGAGCGTGATTGCCAACGTCACTGGTATCGAGCGCACTCCGGACTCCGAGCTGGTGCAGGTTCATTACAACCGCATTATTCCGGAGACGGTGGAAGGCTCGCTTGATTCGCGGGAGATTCGCGAGCTTCTGCTGAAGGGAACGACTGCGCAGGCTGAGGGCGTTCGCGCCAACTCCGTGCAGTTGCTGGCCAGCGAGTGCAAGGCAGGCCACGAGTGCCCGGCCCGCGAGGACGGCACAGGAGCCCGCGGAGCGCTGCTGGTCTCGTTGCGTTACGACAAGAACCCCGGCGTTCGCCTGAAGGCCCTTGCTGGACTTGAGAGCTTCGTCGATCAGGATCTTCGTGTTCGCGATGCGGTGCTTGAGTCGCTGGCGCACGACCCCGACGCGCAGGTGAGGATGGCTGCAGTCACTTTGCTGACCCCGGTGCATCGTGACTCCAGCGTGCGGCAGGTCTTGCGCAACGCCTCCACCTCGGATGAGAATCCTTACATCCGTACCGTAAGCTATAACGCCCTGCAAGGATCGGATTCGATCCAGTAGCCGGAGATCGCAATGAGGCAAGCGGGGCTGGAAAGACATGCAGGGAAGGCAGGGATGAGTCAGGCAAGATCGTTCGGCGTTCTGATTCTCGCAACCGGGATGGTGCTGCTGCAGGGGGCAACCTCCCAGGCGCAGCTGGTTTCGCAGGGCGGTCACGCGATTCTGCGGATGGTGGGGATTTCGGGGAAGTCCTCGCAGGGATATCTTGGCGTGGATCTCAGCGATATCTCCGACGATCAGGTCTCCGCGCTGAAGCTGACGGCGGCACACGGAGCCGAGATCATCGGGCTGGACCATGACGCTCCTGGCTGCAAGGCAGGGCTTCAGGTTCACGACGTCATTCTGCAGATGAACGGCCAGGCGATCGAGAATCAGGAGCAGCTTCGCCGCATGTTGCGCGAGACGCCCGCGGGCCGTCAGGTCAGCTTGCTCGTCAGCCGCGACGGGCAGCAGCGCACGGTTCAGATTCAGCTTGCCAACCGCGAGGACGTCGAGCGTGAGGCGTGGGAGAACCATTACACGGTGCCGGAGCCCTCGGGCAACAGCTCCATCTTCAGCCTGCATGGCGCGACGTCGTTCCTCTCTCCGTCGAAGTCGCCTCTGACGAAGGGAACGCACAACCTTCTCGGTTCGACGAACATGCTGGTCAGCTCCTCGTACACGGGGGCGAAGCTCGAGGTGATGGGGCCGCAGCTTGCGGAGTTCTTCGGCGCGCAGGGCAGCGGTCTTCTGGTCCGCAGCGTCGATCCCAGCAGTCCCGCCGCCGAGGCAGGCCTTCGCGCAGGAGATGTTGTCGTGAAGGTCAACGATGCGCAGGTCGCCAGTGCCAGCGAGTGGTCGAAGGTGGTGCATGACAACCGTGGCAAGTCGCTGAGCCTCGTCGTGCTGCGCGACCGCAAGGAGCGGACCGTGACCCTGACTCCCGACGGCAAGAAGCGCTCGTCGGTCGAGCCGTGGTCGAACCTTGAGAGCTTCTTCGGCAACTCGGAGCAGGCGCAGGAGACGCGAGCCACGCTGGCCGAGTTCGAGCCGATGTTCGCGGCAATGTCCGCGAGAATGCGCCAACAGCTTGAGGAGGTTCGCGAGACTCCCGAGATGATGCAGATGATGGCGCGGCTCGATGCCGTCTCCGGAGACCCGGAGTTTCGCCGCCAGATGGAGATGGCGCACCGCCAGCTCTCGGCGGCCGCCGACGCCATGCGCCAGCGCGTCGATTCTCCCGAGCTGCGGCAGAAGATGGACCTTCTGCATGAGCAGATGCGGAACATGATGCGGCTTGACTGATCGCCTGCGGGCTGTTAGCGGATAAGCCTCTCCCTCCCCTTCCTTTTCCCCTGACTTCGATATACTTAAGTACGATTATGTCCGCCTCTCCCAACACGACTCTCACGCCTCCGAGCAGCGCCAGAAAGCGCTGGAAGGCCGCCTCCCGCCGGGTGCGCGAGCTTACCTCGATCGGCTGGGCTCTGGCCTCGACCGGCCACCCCTACATGGCGCAGATCGTGCCGATGCGGCGCTGCAACCTTGCCTGTGCGTACTGCAACGAGTACGACGATGTCTCGAAGCCGGTGCCGGTGGATGAGATGCTGCGTCGTATCGACGACCTCGGCCGCCTTGGCACCAGCGTCATCACTATCTCGGGCGGCGAGCCGCTGCTGCACCCCGACCTCGACCAGATCATCGCGCGTATCCGTAAAACGGGCGCGCTTGCCGGAATGATTACGAACGGCTACCTCCTGATGCCTGATCGCATCCAGAGGCTGAACCGCGCCGGTCTCGATCACATGCAGATCTCGATCGACAACGTGATGCCGGACGATGTCTCGAAGAAGAGCCTCAAGGTTCTGGACAAGAAGCTGCAGATGCTCGCCGAACACGCCGAGTTCCACGTGAACATCAACTCCGTGGTGGGTGGCGGTATTGCGAACCCGGACGATGCCCGCGTCGTCAGCGAGCGCGCCCTCGGGCTTGGCTTCAGCTCGACCATTGGAATCATCCATGACGGCAGCGGACAGTTGAAGCCTCTGGGCGACTCCGAGCGCGTGGTTTGGGACAAGGTTCGCAGCCTGACGCGCCGCAGCTACTCGCGCTTCAACCACTTTCAGGAAGCCATCGCCAACGGCCAGACCAACGACTGGCGGTGCCGCGCGGGCGGGCGTTATCTCTACGTCTGCGAGGATGGCCTGGTTCACTATTGCAGCCAGCAGCGCGGCTTCCCCGCGGTTCCGCTGTCGCAGTACACCACGGCGGACGTCAAGCGCGAGTTCCTGACGGAGAAGGGCTGCTCGCCCAGCTGCACCATCAGCTGCGTCCACCAGGTCAGCTACATCGACCACTGGCGCGCTCCGCAGAAGGACTCGGTCACGCCGGGTTCGGCCGCCGGACACGGCGGTCTGGTACAGATTCAGTAATCGCAGAAAGCTTAAAGATAAAGGGCCGGAGATTCTCTCTCCGGCCCTTTACTTTGTCTTGAAGCCGGCTTACTTCTGGAGCGTGGTGGGACGGCGCATCTTGGAGTTCGCGGCGGCCTTGCCCGGTGTGCTGGCTGCGACCTCGGCCTGCAGGTTGTCGATGGTGGCGTAGAGCTGGCTCATGTCCGTCACCTGCACCCAGGTCTTCGGCGAAACCACCCAGATGGTGGGGGTCTGCGAGATGCCGATGCGCTCGCCGAGCGTGTAGTCGGCGTTGACCTCGGCGGCGAAGAGGCCCGCGGGGTCGATCACGAAGGGCTGGTTCAGCTTGTGCGACTGGAAGTAGCGGCGGGTGAAGGCTGCAAGATCGTCCTTCGACGCGATGGAGTTCTGGGCGGCGAAGACGGCTCCGCGAAACTCATCGGCGGTTGCCGGGGAGACCTTGTCCTGCAGGTAGCGCGCCGTGATGGCTGCGTCCATGCTCCAGATGTGCATCTTCAGGGGGAAGTCGTGCCGGACGACCGGAATCTTGTAGCGATCGGCGGCGGCGTGCACGATCGGATAGGCGTGCGCGCAGGCCGGGCATTCGAGGTCCTCGAACTTGATGATGGCCACCTTCGCTCCGGCGGGGGGCTTAAGCGAAGAGGTGTCCTTGAAGGAGTTGCCGGTGTTCGGCGGAGCGGAGTATTGCGCTGCCGCCGGAAGGCAGGTGGCGGCAAGCAGCGTGGCGGCGAGAACGATGCGGTTCATGGTGGTTTGACGCATAAAGGCCTTGATTGTCTCTCATTCTAGAACGAGCCGGGATGACTTTGCGCGGAGAACCCCGAGCCGTTGCTTCTGGTTACGGTCTACTCCACCGGTTCCGGGGTCGGGGCCGTGGGGCGTCCGACGATCCGGTGGCGCAGAAAGACGGCGAGCGCGCACGCCATCAGGAAGAGCATGGGGCCGGTGAACAGGAAGCGGTCCTGCGCCCATCTGCTGTCGAACAGGGCGGGAGACTGGGCGTTCAGTGTCCCGAAGAAGCGGGCGATTCTGCCCGAGGTGTTATTGGCTCCGAAGACGCTGGAGTTGCGGGACTGCCAGGTAAAAAAGCGGATCAGGAAGGCGATCGTGACCGGAACCCACGCCCAGAGAATGGCGGGCACAGCATCGGGCTCGACGATGCGGGCGGCTCCGGGAGCGAGGTCGATGACGGCCTTGCCCAGCCGTCCGAAGGGGACCAGTCCCAGAAGGAATCCCGCAGAGGCGAAGATGGGCAGGAAGTAGCTGAGAAAGAAGACCGAACGGTTGTCTCCCGCCCAGTGCATCTTGACCCCGGTGGCCCAGACCGGAAGCACGAAGATCCATGAAAACTTGATGGCGAGAACGGCCACAAGCAGGTAAAGGAAGAGGCACTTGGCGCACCATGTGAGGATACGGAGCATGGTTCAGGTGTAGCACAGGAGCATCCTGCGTGGTGCGGGATTCTTGACGAGAGGGAGCGTCGAAGGACTATACTTCGGGCATCGGCACGATGTTTCGTTGCTGCGAGTGAGGTGCGTCTTCAGCCTGCGCTGGTTAGACAATTCGCTCGGAAGTACCCAGGGAGCTCCGCCGGGAGGACCGCCGGGCGGAGTAGAGGAGTGGCGCGCTGTGTCTCGCGTGCTCAAGAGTCCGGGCCAAATGGTACGGGCGGTGGTCGATGATCTGGTAACAACTTTTTTTCCAGCCGATTGCAGGGTCTGTGGGGGACCGCTGACGGGCGCTGGGCTTTCTCCTTTATGCACAAGGTGTCTGGATGACCTGCGAACGCAGGAGGCGGAGCTGTGTGTCCGCTGCGGCGAGGCGCTGGATCTGGACGGGCTTCGCTTCCGGCAGCAGGTGGAGGGGCAGGGAGTTCTGTGCGGTCCCTGCCGGATGGCCCCGCCGCCGTTTGAACGAGCCGCGGCGTGGGGAGTCTACGCCGACGGGATGCGCGAGATGATCCAGATGCTGAAGTACGAGCACATGGACACGGTGGCGAGGCCGCTGGGAGCGCTTCTGGCGAGGGTGATCGACGCCATGCAGAAAGAGCAGGGAGGGCAGGCAGAGGGAATGGGCCGCGATCTGGTGGTGATCGCGGTCCCTCTGTTTAAGGCCCGGCAGCGGCGGCGCGGATACAACCAGTCGGTCCTGCTGGCCGACGAGGCGGTGCGCGGGCTGAAGGCCTCCGAGGGATGGCGGCTGCGGGTTGCGCACTCCGCCCTGGTGAGAATGCGGGGAACGGAGAGCCAGTTCGGCCTGAGCGCCAGCGCTCGCAGAAGAAACCTGCGCGGAGTCTTCGCCGTGGCGGACCCCGCCGCAGTCAGCGGGCGCGAGGTGCTGCTGGTGGACGACATCTACACGACCGGGGCGACGGCGCGGGAGTGCTCGCGCGTGCTCCGTCAGGCCGGAGCCTCGAAGGTCTGGGTGGCCACTGCCGCCCGTGCCCAGAAGGAAACGGTCGCGAGATGGAGCTCGGAGACGTTGTCCGCGCGAGGGGAAGCAGTCTTGGTGTGAAACACGCAGGAGCAGGAGGTCGGGAAGATGCAATCGGGTAAGCTTCGCAAGCAGGGACTATCGGGAAAACGGCACGCAGGGCGCACCTTGCCCAGCACGGCTCCAAGGGTGTCGTTGACCGAAACGGAGGTTCGAGCGGGCGTATTTCGACAGCCCGCGATGCAGACGCCGGTGCTGGTGCTGAATGCGTCGTATGAACCGATCAATATCTGCGGCGCTCGCCGGGCGCTGGTGCTGGTGCTGAAGGGAGTAGCTCGGACCGAAGAGGAGCAGGGGCATCTCCTCCACGCGGCACGGATGCGTGTGCCAATGCCCAGCGTAATTCGCCTGCTGGAGTACCGCAGGATTCCGCACCAGACACGGGCTCTCTCGCGGAAGAATATCCTTCTGCGCGATCGCAACTGCTGCCAGTACTGCGACAAGGTGCTCACTGCTGCCGAGCTGACGCTGGACCATGTGATTCCTCGCTCGCGCGGCGGGCTTTCGACCTGGGAAAATCTCGTCGCCTGCTGCCACTCCTGCAATCGCAGGAAGGGCAACCAGATGCTCCACGAACTGACGGATATGAAGCTGAAGCGCGAGCCGAGACCGTTTTCGCTGCACACCTCGCGCCACATCATGCGGATGATCGGAAGCGCGGATGCCGCATGGAGGAAGTATCTCTACTTTGAATCCAGCGAGCCGGCGGCCTGACCTCCCGGTTCGTACGCTGTTCGATGCCCCGCCTTGCGCGTGATTTCGTCCGCGAGGGCTGGGGCATTTCTGTTTGACCTGCCTGTGCCCGGCATCGAAAGAGGCAGGTGACTATCGTTTTCGTGGAGGCTCTCCGGTTCGCGCTATCTTATTGGAAAGCCGTATTCGAGAGATGGTTTGTCGCACCCTGCGGATATGATGATGGTGCAGATAAGACCCGGCAGATGGGTTTTGCGGAGGAAAGATGAAGTCGGACAGGAAGAGGCAGTTTGGCGCGGTTGTATTCGGCATCGCAGTGACGATTCTTGTCTGGCACTCGAAGGAGCCTTCGGAGGCCGACGCTGTGATGGCTGCCTCGAAGCTGGCGGCGGTGGGCGGAGGAGTGGCCGGGGCCGCTGGCACCGGAACCTCCGGCAGTGGTCCTCGCATCGCAGGCTGCCCTGTCTTTCCTGCGGATAACGTGTGGAATACTCCCATCGACAAGCTGCAGGTGGACAAGCATTCGGACGACTACATCCAGCGAATGGGACCGGCTCTCGTGCTGCATCCCAACTTCGGTTCGGAGGCGACCAACGGTATTCCCATCACGATCATCAAGCCGGGAAGAGCGAGGATTCCAATGTCGTTCGAGTACGGCGACGAGAGCGACCACGGCCACTATCCGACGCCCGAGGGCGCGCTGGTGGAGGGCGGCTGGAACTCGCCCACGGACTCGGACCGCCACATCCTGATGGTGGATGAGGGGCGCTGCGTGCTGACCGAGGTCGGTGGCGTCGTGCAGCAGAAGGACGGAAGTTGGCACGCCGGGGCAGGCATCAAGATGGACCTCACCAGCAACGCCCTGCGCGCTCCTGACAAGACCTCGACCGACGCGGCGGGGCTGGCGGTTCTTCCCGGTCTGCTGCGCTACGACGAGATCGCCGCAGGCGAGATCAAACACGCTATCCGGTTTACCACCCCGAAGACGCAGAGGCTCTACGTATGGCCGGCGCGTCATTTTGCGTCGCGCATCACGGACCCGACGTATCCGCCGATGGGTGAGCGGTTCCGTCTGAAGGCGGACTTTGATATTTCAAAGTTTTCGAAGGAAAATCAGATCATTCTGAAGGGGTTGAAGAAGTACGGAATGATTCTTTCCGATAACGGGGGCTCCTGGTTCCTCATCGGCGAGCCGGATAAGCGTTGGAACGACGCGGACCTGGCCCGGTTGAAGTCGATCAAGGGAGAGAGCTTCGAGGCCGTGGACGAATCGGACTGGCAGATGTTGCCGGATTCGGCACGTGTGGACCCGGTTTCGCTGCACTAGGAATGATTGCACTACTTTTTTGATCTGGATTTCGATCTCAGGACAAGCGGGGAAGAGAGATGGCGTATACAGAACGATATACCTGCGATGTATGCGGGAACCAGAAGGACTCGGATGGATGGTGGCTGGCCTGGGTGGACTGTTTTCCGGGGCTGCGGCCCGAGCAGGATCAGCCGCTGATCAAGCTGACGCGCTGGCAGATGCATCACGCGCACTCCGAAGGCGTGAAGCACCTGTGCGGCGCTCGTTGCGCCGGGACCCTGATGGACCGCTGGATGATGGAGCAGCACGAAGACCCGGACGCGCACTGCTCGACCTAGCCTGCGAAGGCAGTGAGCGTCTGATACGGTCGTGCGGTTTCGATTCCATGAGTTTTGATCCCATGCCCTGCCGCGAGACGGTCGCAACCGTCTCGCGGCAGTGGTTTATTGGGGCTGTTTTGCCGCTGGCTGCTGCGGTTGCTGCTGGTTCTTGTCGTCGGCTTCAGGAGCGCGGTTGTTGGTGATGTCCTCGCCGTTATAGATAATGCGGCTGGTGGAACGGAACTGCTTGTAGTCCGTGTAGCGGACGATGTTGCGCATGTGAACGTCCTGGGCCATCGATCCCCCGCCGCCGGGGAAGTGCAGAACACCCTCGGATTTCGTGTAGGTGGGGAACCAGTACTTGCCGTCGATCTGCTCGTAGTAGGTGGTGAAGGGGGGTTGCAGGTCCTCGTGCCCTCTGCGCGTGTCCTGCGGGACAGTCTGTCCATTAATGAGGACGATCTGAAAGTCCTTCTGATCGACCCAGACCTTTCCCTGGAAGTAGCGTTTGCCTTTTTCGAGCGTCTTCGGTCCGGCCTCGAAAAGGTAGGTGTCCAGCTCGTCGATGCGCTGGCGGCCCAGGTACTTGATGTCGTACTGCGGCATGTCTTCGGTGGTCAGGACGAAGGGCAGGCGGTGCTCGATCTCCTCGAAGTCGGCCGTGGTCATCATCACACGTTCAAGGCTGTTCTGCGGGGCGAAGACGACGTGCTCGTTGCGGCGTCCCTGCTTGTCGAAGACGATGTCGGTGACCTGCTGGTACTCGCCGTCCGGTCGGCCCGTGTCGTCGGAGATGGTCTGTACCTTCACGGTCTGGCGGAAGGTGTAGTTCTCCCGCGCGCGATTGAACTCCGATTCGCGTTCTCCGAAGCGCTTGACGATCTCTTCGACCGTAATGCCGACCGGAGGCGTGGTGTTGAGGGGACCGAAGCCGTCGTCGTCCGCCGCTGCGCTCGCCGCATGAACGGTCGTGTTCCATTTTGGGACGTGAATAGAAAAAGGAGAAATAAAAGCCGATAAGCAGACGAGAGATGCTGCAAGGATACTGGCTGTAAATGTTGGGGATGGCTTCATCGGATCGTGTGCTCCCTGCTTGAAGACAGGGCCGGTGCAGTCACGAGCCCTCTTTACAGGATAGACGCGGCAGACGGAGGTTTGGTTGATGCTGGCGGAATGGCAGCGGATTTGGCCTCATCTGGTCTACGGGACGATGTTGTTCGTGCTGGTCGGCGCCGTGTGGGCCTTTCGTCTTCGATTGGCAGCCCTTCAGCGGGTCTGCGAGAGGGAGCGGCGGGGACGCGAGGAGATGGAAGCCTATGTGCGTCTGGATACGCGGATGCGACGCGAAGGCGACATCAGGGGTCTGGGTAGCCGCGTATGCCGTGCGATTAAAGCGAAAAGTAACTTCCGCCGCGTCGCGATGATGGCCAGGGACGGCTATGGGAAGCTGCATCTTGTTGGAAGAGAAGGGCTGGACGACGAGGTGGTGGCTGCGGCGGAGAGGGCGGTTAAGGTGCTCTTCGGAGGTGGGTGGAAGGACGCGCTTCGGATGGGGGAGTCCAGCGCGGTGGTTCCGCTGGAAGGCTACCAGGGGCGCATTCTTGTGGTGCCGATCGGCACGGTGGACGAGTGGCGTTCCGGCTCCGGGGTGCTGCTGCTCTGCGCCGACAGCATTCTGGAGGTTCCTCGCAGGCTGGCCGACGAAGCCGTAATCGCGGTGGAGGCTCTGGCGGCAAAGCTGGCGATTGTGCTGGAGGGAAGGCCGGGGCTGTTTTCGCGTCAGTCCGGCAGAAAGGTGTATCCCTTCCGGGTCGTCCCGAAGAAGGACCCCAAGGATCCGGAAGAGCTGAAGGATGCGGGCGTCTCCCTGTAAGGTGCGCGGCGTTATAGACTGACGCGGGAGCACTACGGGCATGGCGTTTGCGCGAGCGAAGAAAAAGAAGGAGCCGCTGAGCGAACCGGCCCTGTTGGACTATGCCGTCGGGATGCTGGCCCGAAAGATGCGCTCAGTGCGCGACCTGAAGCGCCTGATGCGGACACGTGTGGAAGAGGGCGAGGCAGGCGAGCAGAGGATAGACCGTGTCGTAGCTCGCCTGAAAGAGCTTAACTACCTGAGCGATACGCAATTTGCCGCCGACTATACGAGGCTTCGCAAGGAGAACGAGAAGTTCGGCCGCAGGCGGGTGCAGCAGGGCCTCGTGCAGCGGGGCATCCATAAGGATCTGATCGCCTCCACCTTGTCGACGGCCTACGAGGACGTGGACGAGGTCGCGCTGGCCCGCCAGTATATCGAGCGCAAGAGGATGAAGCGTCCCGAGGGCGAGGACGCGAAGAAGCAGGCTGCCCGAGTGATGGGACGGCTGATGCGAGCAGGGTTTTCCTCGAACGCGATCTTCAAGGTGCTGCGGTCGTGGGACGTCGAGATCGACGAGACGGACGAACCGTCGGTCGAGGACGAGCCATAGCCTTTATTCGCTCTGCAACGTCGCCTCGGTGGTATCGAGCTTGTTCAGCAGGGGCCGGGCCGCCTTCTGGTCCAGAAGACGGTTTTCGATCAGCCGCTGAATCTCGCGTCTCTCCTCCCGCACGGCGTCGAGCCGCAGCTTTCGTTCGGCGATGCGTAGCGCTCCTGCCTGCGTGTGGTTGGGACTGTCTCCGCTGAAGGCCTCGATGCGCCGCCGGTAGTAATCCAGCAGGCGGGAGGCAATTCCGGCGTAGCCATCGGCGATGTCGCCGTACTGGTTTGCGGAGGCCTTGGCCTCCTCCAGCAGCCGGATTGCCGCGTGCGCGGCTGCGATGCGGGCGTTCCTCCTCTGGACCTCTGCGGAGGCCTCCGGTGGCTCTTCCACCCCCTTCATCACCAGCGGCAGACCGATGGAGGCCGCCAGCAGGGAGAAGACGATCACTCCTGTCGCCAGCAGAATCGTGAGATCGCGGCCCGGAAACGGAGCGCCGTTGTCGAGGATGAGCGGGATCGAAAGCGCCGCCGCAAGCGTCACCGCTCCTCGAACCCCGGCCAGCATGGTCGCCGCCAACAGCCGCTTCGGAGTCGGTCTGCGCACGTCGCCATTTTTCCTCTGGCGATAAAACGACCACTTCAGCGAGGACCATGTCCATAGGAAGCGCAGCAGCCCGAGGAACAGGGTGATGCTGAGGACGAATCCTGCCAGCACCCAGGGAGAGCGGAAACCCTCCTGCTGAAGTATGCCGGGGATGCTTTTTGCGATCGCCGGAAACTGAAGCCCCAACAGGATAAAGATCAGGCCGTTGAAGGTGTATTCGACGAGGTCGATCACGGCGGCTGATTTGATGCGTGCCTCCGCCTCGGGAACGTCCTGCAGCACCCAGCTGCTCATGAAGCCCGCGGCCACGGCGGCCAGAATGCCGGAGAGGTGAAGGTGCTCCGCCGCGAGATACGCCGCGAACGGAAGCAGCAGGAAGACCAGGATTCGGGCCGCCGGGTGGCCGCCGACGATGGTTTCAGTCCTCTGCTCGGCGCGCAGAACGATGTAGGAGATCAGCGCTCCGATGGCGACTCCCCCGAGCGAAACCTCAAGAAATGTGAGGGTTGCAACGCCGGGAGAGAAGGTTCCCGTGATGGCTGCGGCCACGGCGAACCGAAAGCAGACAAGGCCCGACGCATCGTTCAGCAGCGCCTCTCCCTCCAGCAAGTGCATCAGCCGCGAGGGCAGGCGCGCTCCCTTGATGGAGCCGGCGACGGCGACGGCGTCGGTGGGGGAGAGCACGGCGGCCAGGGCAAAGCTCGCCGCCAGCGGCATGCTCGGGATGATCCAGTGGATGAAGTATCCGGCTCCGAAGACCGTGAACAGGACCAGACCGACCGCCATCTGCAGGATGGGCCTTCGCAGACTGATGAACTCGACGCGTGGGAAGCGGTACGCCTCCACGTAGAGCAGGGGGGCGATAAACAGCAGCAGAAACAGCGACGGATCCAGCGCGCTGTGGACTCCGAAACCGGCCAGCAGGATTCCGATGACGATCTGGAGCAGGGGAAGAGGAATACGCGTCACCAGCGAGGTCACGCGAGATAGTGCCACGGCAAACAAAAGCAGCAGGATGGTGGTAAGTTGCTCCAAAGGCAGTTCCTCGGAAAGTTCTTTTTATGGGGATTAAGATGCCGGGAGGGTAGCCGGGGGTTCCGGCATAGGGCTTATGTCTGTAGCGGTAGCCTTCTTAGAGAGTTATAAATCTTCCTCGTTCCAAAAACACGTAATGTAAGCAGGAGGAGCTTTTCTATGGGCAGTAATCTTCTCGTCCGCGCCTGCGCCGGACTCTCTCTCGCCGCGTGCGCGCTTGTGCCACAGCTTGTCGCACAGCCCGCGCAAACTGCCTCACCGGCTGCGGCCGACGCTCCCGCGGTGGAAAAGCAGTATGACCTTCTGCTCAAGGGTGGTCATGTCATCGATGTGAAGAACAACATCGACGCCATCCGCGACGTCGCCATCAAGGACGGAAAGATCGCGAAGATCGCCGTGGGCATCCCTGCGGACTCCGCCATTCGGACCGTGAACGTGACGGGCCTGTATGTTACCCCCGGCCTCATCGATATCCACGTTCATGTCTTCTGGGGACTCACCAAGAACGACTATGCGGGCGGCGACTGGAGCGTGATGCCCGACGGTTACACACTTAAGTCCGGCGTGACCACGGTGGTCGATGCCGGTTCCGCGGGCTGGCGCAACTTCGATGTCTTCAAGGAGCGCGTGATCGACCGCTCGCAGACCCGCGTTCTCGCCATGCTGAACATCGTGGGCAACGGCATGGGCAGCGGCGGGATCGAGCAGAACAAGGAAGACATGGACGGCGAGAAGACCGGCGAGATGGCTCTCAAGTACCCCGGCCTCATCGTCGGTGTGAAGAGCGCCCACTTCACCGGGCCCGAGTGGCTTCCCTACGACCAGGCGATCAAGGCGGGCACGATGGCGCACATCCCGGTGATGATCGACTACGGCTCGCGCCGCGTCGAGCGCCCGCTCGAGCAGCTGCTTGAGTCGAAGCTGCGTCCCGGCGATATCTACACGCATGCCTTCAGCGGCAACCGTGGCGAGCAGGACGAGGCGACCGGCGGCCCCGGCAAGGGCATGTGGGAGGGTCGCAAGCGCGGCATCTACTTCGATGTGGGCCACGGGCAGAGCAGCTTTAACTTCTCCGTCGCCGTGCCGCTCATCAAGGCGGGATTCATCCCCGACTCGATCTCGACCGACATTCACACCGACAACCTGAACGAAGGCCTGAAGGATCAGCTCACGACGGCCAACAAGTTCCTCGCAATGGGGCTTCCTGTGAAGGAAGTAATCGCCGAGATGACCTGGCATCCCGCAGTCGAGGTCCAGCAGACGCAGCTCGGTCAACTCTCCGAGGGAGCGATTGCCGACATCGCGGTGCTCAATCTTCGCCACGGCGACTTCGGATACATCGACGGCTCGGGATATGTCATGAAGGGCCACGAGAAGCTGGAGTGCGAGCTGACGCTGATGAACGGCAAGTTCGTCTATGACCTGAACGGCCGCGCCTCCGATCCGTGGGATCAGCCCATCAGCGCTTCGGCGAAGCAGGCGAAGAAGTGGACCTCGCTCCGCATTCCGACCGGCCAGCGCCCGTCCAACCCGCAGGCCGCGGCTCGCATGTCGCGCTTCCCGGCGCGGTGGCAGCCGTACACGGTTGATGCGAGCGGCAAGGTTACGGTGAAGCCGAACGCGAAGCTCGTTCCGGCCGGGACGAAGGCTCCGAAGCTGGATGTTCCTCCTCCCGCAGCCACATGGGCCACGCCTCCAGCGGACTCGTGGCCTGCGGCAAAGAAGTAGCAAAGAAACCGAAGCAAAAGGAGACTGCGCCCTTATCCGGGGCGCAGTCGCTTTTTTAAGAGGAAGCCTCAGCCTCTTTCTTTTCTTTAGTTTTTTACTTGAACATCAATTTTCACCGTCGTATAAATGTCGAACGCAGACATCTGGGACCCGGCATGAATAGGCGTTAGACCTTTCCTGCATCAATGCGCCTGCGTGTAAAGGCTGAGTGGCTGCAATGTACGATTTTCTGCGATCAGGTCTGAAGTCAGGTTTTGGAATCCAGCTCATCGTCGGCTGGTTTCTATTTTTCCCCATCTCCGCGCTGGCGAAAGAGAGCGCGCCGGACTGGGTTCGTTCTGCTGCATCCCAGACGCTTCCCACCTATCCAGCGGCGACGAAGGCCGTTGTCCTGCTCGACGACACGACTTACACGGTCAACCCTGACGGCACCGCCGTCGAGCACTTCCGAACCGTCATCCGGATTCTTCGCCCGCAGGGGCGCGACGAGGGAATTGTCTTCGTCCCTTTCGATAAGGACCGGAAGATTCTTTCGATGCACGTGTGGAGCATCGACCCTGCCGGTCATGAGTACGTTCTCAACGACAAGGAGATGGTCGAGTTCGGCTATCCCGGCCAGGGAAATCTCTACGAAGACGACCGCATCCGCTCCGCCCGTCCTCCGGGCCGCGACCCCGGCGGCACCATCGCCTACGAGTACGAACAGCGGATGCTGCCCTATATCGCCGAAAAGACCTGGTTCTTTCAGCGCGATACTCCTAGGCTCCGTCAGGTCTTCACGCTCGAGCTTCCTCCCGGCTACACCTACACCACCGTATGGGCGCACCACTCCGTGGTGAAGGAGGCCGATCTTGAGAGCCGCCGCTGGCGCTGGGAGCTGAACGACGTCCCCTCCATCGACCTGGAGCACGTCCTCCACAGCCCCTCCGGGCATGCCCTGGCTGGAAGGATGACTGTCCGTTATGCTCCTGCGGCCAATCTCTCCAACAACGGTTGGCAGGCCATCGGCGAGTGGTACGACCGTCTCTCGCACGACCGGCTTGCCTCTTCCCCGGAGCTTACCGCCAAGACCGCCGAGCTTACTGCGGGCAAGACCGACTTCTATGAGAAGACCGAGCCGGTCGCCGAGTTCGTCCAGAAGCAGGTCCGCTACTTCGTCATCGAGATGGGCATTGGAGGCTATCAGCCCCACTTCGCAGCCGACATCTATCGCAACCTCTATGGCGACTGCAAGGACAAGGCCACGCTGCTTTCGTCCATGCTCTCCACCGTGGGCATCCACGCGGCGCTCCTGATGGTTGATAGTCGTCGCGGAGTCATCGACCCGGACGCTCCTTCGATCGTTGGGAACCACATGGTTACCGCAATCGAGATCCCCAACGGCTATAACTCTCCGAAGCTGAAGAGTGTCGTCACCGCGAAGACCGGACGTCGCTACCTTATCTTCGATCCCACGTGGGAGAAGACTCCGTTCGGCCAGCTTGAGCACGGGCTGCAGGGAAGCTACGGCGTCCTGATGGAAGGTTCGGACAGTCAGGTGATCGCTCTGCCCCTGCTCTCTCCTGAGCTGAATACCGTTCATCGCACCGGCACGCTGCAGCTTACTCCAGAGGGAACCCTCAAGGGTCACGTGACCGAGGATCGCTTCGGCGATCTTTCGGACAACCGCCGCGCTCTCTACACGCACGCCAGCGCGAAGGAGCAGGACGAGTATCTCGACCACGCCCTGGGACGCGATTTCACCGCCTTCAAGGTCTCCGATGTGAAGGTGGAGAACGCGGAGGCGCTCAACAAGAACCTCACTGTCTCCTACAACATCGATGTGGACCAGTACGCCCGCGCGATGGGGCCGCTTCTCACCGTTCGCCCGCGTGTGCTGGGCGAAGAGGCTCCCTCGGTCGACACCAGGCCAAGGAAGGTTCCCATCGACCTGCGCGAGACGATGCAGGTGAAGGATGAGTACGACATCGAGCTTCCCGACGGGTTTGCGGTCGATGAGCTTCCCGAGGCGGTGCACGCTGACATGGGCTTCGCGTCGTATGAAAGCTCCACCAGTGTGAAGGGCAACACCATCCACTATGCGCGGACGTACACCGTTCGCCAGGTCGTTCTCGCTCCCGAGAAGTACGAGGACCTGCAAAAGCTTTCGGGCATCATCGCAACCGACGAACAGAGCCGGGCTGTTCTCAAGAAGAAGTGAAACATCGCAGAGAAAGAGAGAAGAAAATGAACTGGAGTTCACGCCTGCTCCGCACGACGCTTCTTGCTGCACTCGCTGCCTCCACGCCTCAGCTCTTTGCCGACCAGTGGACGGCGCCTACGAAGGAAGAGTTGTCGATGACTTCGCAGGAGGGCTACCCAGGCATCGCAGGCGTGTATCTCAACCGCGAAGAGATCACCGAGGATCGGAACCACTCGTGGAGCGTCTACGTGCGCATGAAAGTTCTTACGGAGAAGGGCAAGGACTACGCGAACGTCGAGCTGAAGTACGGTTCCTCGCACGAGGGCGGCGGATACACCGTCGACGATGTCTCCGGACGCACCATTCATCCCGATGGCACGATCATCCCGTTCACCGGCAAGCCTTACGAGAAGCTGATCGAGAAGACGCAGGGCTTCAAGTACATGGCGAAGGTCTTCACCATGCCCGATGTCGAGATCGGCAGCATCATCGAGTATCGTTACGTTCTGCGCTACGACGACAACTGGTACTTTGCTCCCTCCTGGTACGTCCAGTCCGACCTGTATCTTCGCAAGGGCCACTATGTCTGGAAACCGACCGACAAGCAGCTGGTGAGCAAGCGGCAGGGCAGAGAGCAACTCACCAACGGCATCGGCTGGCTTCCCATTCTTCCGCAGGGGGCGGAGGTCAAGCAGACGCGCCTGCCTGCTGTCGCTTCGAATCCCGAGGGCCAACTCATCATGGATCTCCAGGTGCATGATGTTCCTCCTTCTCCTCAGGAGGAGTACATGCCGCCGATCTCGAGTTTTACGTATCGCGTTCTCTTCTACTACTCGCCGTATCGCACCACGGAGGAGTTCTGGAAGAACGAGGGCAAGTTCTGGTCGAAGGATCGCGACAAGTTCATCGGGCCAGGATCGAAGGTGACGGCGGCGGTGCATGAGCTGACGGCTGCCTCCGATACTCCGGACCAGAAGCTCCGCAAGCTGTACGCGGCTGTCATGCAGCTTGAAAACACGGACTTCACGCGGGAGCATGAAAAGCAGGAGGACAAGGCCTCTGGTCAGCACGAGACGCACGATACCGACGATGTCCTGGTGAACAAGCGCGGAAGCTCCGACCAGCTTGCCGAGCTTTTTGTTGCGATGGCTCGCGCCGCAGGCATGAAGGCCTACCTTTTCGCCGTGACCAACCGGAACCGCAGTATCTTCGCAAACTACTACCTCAATCTTTCGCAGCTTGACGACTACATTGCCGTGGTCAACGTCGATGGCAAGGAGCAGTACTTCGATCCCGGCTCGCGTTACTGCCCCTACGGCCATCTCGATTGGAAGCACACCTTTTCTGGCGGGCTACGCCAGGTGGAGGGTGGAACCGAGCTATCGAACACCCCCGGCGAGCCGTATGCGTTTTCGCGCACGCAGCGCATCGCCGATCTGAAGATGGATGAGCACGGTGAGGTCAGTGGTCTGGTCAAGATGACCTACGAGGGCGAGCCCGCTCTTCGGTGGCGTCATCGCTCGCTTGCGGGAGACGATGAGAGCCTTCGCCGCGAGCTTCGCACCAGTCTCGAGCACATGCTTTCAGGCGGCATGAAGATCGAGGTCACCTCCATCACGCACCTTGAGAGCTACGAGCAGCCTCTTGTGGTCGAATACAACGTCAAGGGACCGATTGGCTCGCCGACCGGCAAGCGCCTTTTCATTCCTGCGGACATTTTTGTTGGTACCCCGAAGGCGATGTTTCCGCACGAAAAGCGCGAGCTTGCGGTCTACTTCGACTACCCCTACCTGCTGCAGGACGCCATCCGTTTTCATCTTCCGGCGAGCATCCATCCCGAATCGATTCCTGCGGCGGACAAGCAGCAGTTCGAGCGCTATGCGCTCTACACGTTGTCCTCCGAACAGGCTCCGGACGCGGTTACGGTGCGACGCAATCTGACCATGGGAGAGTTTCTTTTCGTAACTAAGGACTACTCCGCGCTGCGTTCTTTCTACTCCAAGATGGAGAGCAAGGATCAGGAGAACATCGTGCTGACAAACGCTCCGCAGGCTGGTGCGGCGCAGGCTGTGACCTCTTCAAAGTAAGTTGGGAAATATGAGGGAGAGAGTTTTGGCGGAGGGAGAGGGATTCGAACCCCCGTTGGCCTTTCGACCAAAGCGGTTTTCAAGACCGCCTGTTTCAACCGCTCACACATCCCTCCGCGGGAGGAGCACTCCTAGTTTAGCAAGGATGCGCTGGGAGAACCCGCGCTCAGATTTGTGAGGGGAGGGACCTCAACGACCTCGATGCTCTCTCCGGGAATCGATGCTGCGCTTGCGCGTGAGTGGAAGCCGTAAAAATGTATCCGTAACGTAACCAATTCTTTAGAGGTGTTGCAACCATGCAACATCCGTTGCCATCTGATCGAAATGCTGGCCTCAATTGGGTTATTTTGTGTCGTTCTACGACAAAGGAAAGTCTCTTCTTCTCGCCCAAAAAACGCCCTGTACGAGTCAGATGTTCGAGCCGATAATGTCATCACTGTTCTTTCTTGAACTCAATTATCAGACGGCCGAACCATAGAGGAGCTATTCAGGGAACGCTGATGCACTTCGGGTTTTTCCTTAATAAAGTACGAACGTTGTTTTCCATTCCAGAGGATCAGCCCGATCTGGTTAAGGCGCAGTGCGTTGCTCTCTCCAACCTGATGCCGCCGATGTACTTTGTTCTGGTGGCTAACAGCTGGGGATTGAGTGCCAGCTTTTACCACACGGCTCCACGGTGGCTGACGGTTTACTTTCTTGCGGCCCTGAATACGATCTGCGTCATTCGGCTCATCTCCTGGTGGAAGCAGCGGAAGGCTATCCTCACTCCGGAGAAGGCAGTCCGCAGGCTTCGGCAGACCAATAAGTTCGCGGCGATTCTTGCAGTGGGTTTTTCGTGGTGGGCTCTGTCTCTCTATCCCTACGGCAACGCTTACGCGCGCAGTCTGGTCGCTTTCTTCCTGGCCATGACGGTCTTCGGAGCGATCTTCTGCCTGGTGCATGTGCGCTCGGCTGCCCTGCTCGTAGCGGGAATCATCACCACTGCGTTCATCGGCTTCTTCGTCGCCACGGGGAACCGGGTCTTTATCGCAATGTCGATCAACATTGCGCTGGTCACGATCACGTTCATGATCGTCATCTGGATTCAGAACCACGACTTCAAGCGCATGATTCTTGCGCAGTCCGAAGCTCTGGCTCTTATCTCAGAGCAGGACCGCCTGATGCGCATGATCGACGACATGCCCGTCGCCGTGATGACGGTCGATCCCGCAACTTTTAACATTAACTATATTAACGAGACCTCGAAGCGGACCTTCAAGCAGATCGAAGATCTCCTGCCGATCAAGAGCCACGAAGTTCTCGGCTCCTCTATCGATGTTTTTCACCGTCATCCGGAGTATCAGCGGAAGATTCTGTCGAACCCCGCGAACCTTCCGCACTACGCTCGTATCCAGTTAGGCCCCGAGGTGCTCGATCTTCAGATCTCAGCAGTGCGGGCGACCGATGGAAGCTACATCGGTCCCATGCTGACGTGGTCCATCGTCACCCAGCAGGCCGAGGCGGAGAGGCGGATTCGACAACTCGCGCACTATGACACCCTCACCGGTCTTGCCAACCGCACGACCTTCCGGGAGAAGCTCGAAGAGAGCATGAAGCGGCAAGGAGCCGGCACCAGTCTGCTGTTCGTCGATCTCGACGGCTTCAAGCTCGTAAACGACTCGCGAGGACATCTCGTCGGCGATGCTCTCCTCAAGCAGGTCGCCGGTCGCATCCGGACGAAGTGTAATCAGAACGGCATCGTCGTCGGTCGCCTTGGCGGAGACGAGTTCGCCATCCTGATGGAGGACGCCACGACAGAACAGGCCGCTGCGCTGGCCGGTTCGCTGGTTGAGGCGCTCGTCGCTCCTTACAACCTCGAAGGCGACGATCGCCGCACCCTGATCAGCGCCTCCATCGGCATCGCCTTGTCTCCGAAGAACGACGAGGAAGCGGAAACCCTGCTGGCCCACGCCGACATCGCTCTCTACGCGGCAAAGGCCTCCGGCAAAGGCCGCTACCGCGTCTTCTCGCCCGAGATGGAGCAGCGCATTCAGGATCGCGTCCGTCTTGAGTCCAAGCTGCGGACTGCGCTCGAAGAAGAGGATGGCCTCTTCGTCTTCTATCAACCCATCGTTGATATTCGCACCGGCCGCGTCACCGCTCGCGAAGCCCTGATCCGCTGGCATCACCCGGAGCGCGGCTGGGTCGCTCCCGTGGAGTTTATCCCCGTTGCCGAGCAGAGCGGCCTGATTGACAAGCTTGGCCGCCTGGTACTTCGCCGCGCCTGCTGCGAGGCGGTCTCGTGGTCCGATGGAGCGCGGGTTGCCGTCAACGTCTCGCCAGGTCAGCTTGGGAGGGACATTCTGCAGCCCTCGATCCTTGAGGCGCTTGCCCTGAGCGGACTCGAGCCAGACCGCCTTGAGGTGGAGGTCACCGAGAGCGCCCTGCTGAACGACGAGCTGGACTGCATCGGCGATCTTCGTAGTGTCCACGAGCTTGGCGTTCACGTCGCCCTTGACGACTTTGGGACCGGCTTCTCGTCGCTGGCGCACATCCGTGCTTTCCCCTTCGACAAGATCAAGATCGACGGCTCCTTCGTCCGCGATGCCGTGGACCGGCCCGATTGCGCGGCGGTCGTCAAGGTTATCGCCGACCTCGGGAAGCGCCTCGGTGTTACCACCGTCGCCGAAGGCGTGGAGACGGAGGCGCATCTCGAATGCGTGATCGAAGAGGGATGCACCGAGGTGCAGGGCTACTACTTTGGAAGGCCCGCGCCCAGCGAAAACGAGGCCTCGCTGGTAAGGGATCTTGTCTGATATTTTGGGAAGATTATGGAGCCGATGAGCGGATTTGAACCGCTGACCTACTGATTACGAATCAGTTGCTCTACCAGCTGAGCTACATCGGCGCTTAGGATGACCACGGGCCCACCCGCCTCATGGTTCGCGTGACTTCTATAAGTTTACCGGGAATGAACTGTGGACGCAATGCCGACGCTGCTCTCGACCGCAATCGAGTACTCTCGATAATCATGGCCCTTCCCGCAAACCGGCTTCTCCGGCTCGCGCTTGTCCTGGCTTTTTGCTGCACGTTCGCCCTCGCCTCCTCCCCGGAAGCTCCTGCCTCCTCCGAGACACGTATGGATGCCCTCCAGATCATCGGCTATGTCTTTCCTCAGGACCGTGTGCTCGCCGCCTCCGAGATTGAGGCTCGCCGCCTCACCCGCGTCAACTATGCTTTTGCGAACATCAAGGGCGGCGAGATCGTCGAAGGCTTCTCGCACGATGCGGAAAACTTTGTCATCCTCAACACGCTCAAGCGCACCAACCCGGCGTTGAAGATCCTCGTCTCCGTCGGCGGCTGGACCTGGTCCGGCGGCTTCTCCGACGCGGCTCTCACCCCGCGCGCCCGCGCCCGCTTCATTGACAGCGCCGTCCGCTTCATCGAGCGCCACCACCTCGACGGCCTCGACATCGACTGGGAGTACCCCGGACAGGTCGGCAACGGCAACACCTTCCGTCCCGAGGACAAGCAGAACTACACCCTCCTCCTCCGCGACCTCCGCCTTCGCTTCGATCGGGAACAGACCCGCCTCGGACGCCGCCTCTACACCTCCATCGCCACCGGGGCGTCTACGAAGTTCCTCGACCACACCGAGATGGCCAAGGTCGCGCACTACGTCGATACCGTCAACCTGATGACCTACGACTACTACGTCGGCGGACCCGCTACCGGCCACGACGCTCCTCTCTTCCACAACCCCGGCGACCCGAAGAACGTCTCCTCTGACCGCTCCGTCACCGAATATCTCGCCGCCGGGGTTCCAGCCAGCAAGATCGTGCTTGGCGTCCCGTTCTATGGCCGCAGTTGGGGCGAGGTCGCCGATAAAAATCACGGTCTCTTCCAGCCCGGCAAGCCTGCTCGTGGGTTCCACTTCTCTTACCCGGAGCTTCCCAACCTTCTCGCCACCGGCTTCACCCGCTACTGGGATGAGGACGCCTGCGCCCCCTATCTCTATAACCCGCAGACGAAGATCTTCGTCACCTACGAAGATCCGCAGTCGCTCTCCGCCAAGAGCCGTTACGTCCACGCCAACCATCTGGCGGGCATCATGTTCTGGGAGTATTTCAACGACTCGACCGGCATCCTGCTCGAAGCCGTTCACGGCGGACTGACCCCCACTCTCTCGGCAAGCGCAGACAAGGACTGACGATGGCTACCCCGCGGATCGCTGCCGTTCCCTCTGCTGCTCCGGCCTCCCACACGGTGCAGGCTCCGCGTGTCCTCTCCATCGACATCTTCCGCGGACTTACGATGGCCGTCATGGTCTTCGTCAACGATCTCGCCAGCGTCAAAGACCTCCCGTGGTGGACCTATCACGCCCCCGGCAAGGCCGACGCCATGACCTACGTCGATATGGTCTTTCCGGCCTTCCTCTTCATCCTCGGCATGGCCATCCCGCTCGCCGTCGAGCAGCGCCTTCGCAAGTTTCCTTCGCTTGCAAGCCTCTGGGGTCACATCCTCTCGCGCTCCTTCTCTCTTCTCGTCCTCGGACTCATCCTTGCTAACGCAGGCGCAGGCGATCCCGCGCTCATCCACATGCGTCCCGTGTGGTGGGCCATCCTCTCGCTCACCGGGGCGCTCCTCTTCTGGATGGTCTACCCGCGCACGGAAGGCCCGCAGGCTCTCTTCAAGACACTGCGTTTTCTTGGCCTTGGCCTGATGGTGGTGATGTTCGCTCTCTTCCGCCGGACAGCCAAAGACGGCAGCATCGCGTGGATCAGAACCGCCTATCCCGAGATTCTCGGGCTGCTCGCCTTCGCCTATCTCACCACTTGCCTGCTCTACATCCCGACGCGGCGCTGGAGGTGGGCTCCCTTCGCGTGGTTTGCCGCGCTCACCGCCTTCTGTGCCCTCTGCACGGCAAACTGGATCACCTTTCCCAACCACGCCTCGCTCTACCTCTGGCCCTTCCACAACGGCTCTTCCACCTCGATTGCGATGGCGGGCGTTGCCACTTCCATCGTCTTTACGGGGCCGCACAGCAGGCACTGGCCCACCGTTCGCTTCAGAATCACCTTCGCGCTTTCGTTTGCCGCTGTGACTCTTCTTGCCGCGTATCTGCTCACCCCGCTGGGAATCTCCAAGAACCGCGCCACTCCCACCTGGGGGCTCTACAGCATTGGAGCCAGCATTCTTCTCTTCACGCTTCTCTACTGGATTGCGGACGTGCGGCAGCACACCCGATGGGCCGCCTTCGTTCGTCCCGCCGGATCGAACACGCTGCTCACCTATCTGCTGCCCGACCTCTGGTACTTCTTTCTCCGAGCCTTCGGCATCACCTGGTTTGCGAGCCACTTCAACCGTGGTATTTCCGGCGTCATCCGCTCCCTCATCTTCACCGCGTTCATCCTCTGGGCCGCAGGAGTGCTCACGCGAAAGAAGGTGCGCCTGCAGCTCTGAAAGGGCGGTTTAAAGAGAAGAGAGGCCGCCCGGCAACAGGGCGACCTCTTTTTTAGGGAGAATAGTTCCAACGGAGGCAAAGCCATCAGAACTTTCTGGCGAAATACTATGTTTGGCAAAATGACGTGTCAAGGTTTAAACCGTGAAAGGGTAAACATCTATTTTCCATAGAGTTACCGTCGTTATCAATTAGATAACACCCCTCTTGATTTTCGCCTTTAATTCGCTTATGGGCGGTGTATCTCCAGCCAAACAGGAATTGAATCAGCCGGTTAGCCTCCCGTTTGCACCTCCATTGGTGCAAACAGCTTTTAGCCCTTCGTTTCTGTTCGGTTACCGTTCTGCTGGAGCGGCACCGCCGATCCGCTCAGGTCGATCCGCAGGAACTCCGGCTCCGATGCAGCAGGCTTGCCCTGCAGCACGCGGATGCCCGCTCTCCCGGCTCCCAACCCGACTCCCAGCACAATCGCCGCCAGCGCGCCGAAGCCTGAGAAGATCAGGATGCTGCTCAAAAGGCTGTAGGTCTTCCGCACTTCGACGTGGAACTCCGGAGGCATCTGCTTGTTCCAGGTCACGTCCATCTTTGGATTGATTCCCTGCAGTGTCTCCTTGGCGTCGACCAGTCCCCAGGCCCCGGAGGTCATCCCCACCAGCGTTCCTGTGCGGCGAAGCACCACGGTTCCGGCCTTGCCGCCCTCGCGGTGAATCTCCTCTTCGATGGCGCGCAGCCGGTCGCCCGCGATCTCAGGCGTTGGATAGGTCAGCAGGGTCAGGCTGCCCTTCCCGGCATACTTCGCGGTCACGGCCTCGGCTGCCTTGTCGAACCCCAGGATCGCCCCCGGTAGCACGCCTCCCAGCGCCTCGTAGCTCACCGGCCCCAGGGCGTACCGCACGGAGTCCCTCTGGAGCCCCTTCGCGGGAAGGAGCGCGGGCAGCTTCGGGGCCAGTCCCTTCGGACCGCCGACCTTCGGAAGCCCCACCTGAATCCTGCTCAGCAGCGCCTCGATCTTTTCTCCGCGACCGCCCTCGGCCTCCACGATGCTGGTGCCACTGCGAAACAGGTAGTGGTCGCCGGTCAGGTTGGTCTCATCGCCCAACCCCACGCCGCGATACGCCGACCCCGGCTTTTGAAGATAGCTGTAGGCTGCATGTGCGCCCGTGGCGTCGATAAACTCGCGTGCCGTTATCGTTACGGTCGGCCCGGCGGCTCCTACGCGGTATGCGGCCCGGTCGCTGCGCTTCAGCCCGTCCTCGGTCAGCACCGTGTCGAGCCTGCTGTCGGGGTTTGTCGGGGGAGCGGCGTTTTCGGGCTGACGCGCCCACTCTCCGGCCTGCTGCGGCAGCAGGGGAGCGGAAGGCATCACCAGCGTCGTCTTTGGTTCCTGTGCCACGACACCTGCCGCAGAACACGCAATCCATACTCCGAAAAAAACCTGTCTCAATCGCTGCGCTCTCTGCCTGCCCTGTGCCATAGAAAACATCCTGTTAACGGCCAGATTACACCACCGCCGCGCCGTCGTGTCCGAACGCGACCTCGACATGCTGAGGCCACATGCTGCCACAAAAGATTGGGTGCCATCCTTCACGGAGTGAACGGATGAATCCTCTGTCCCGGTCACCTGCCGTCATCCTGCAAAGAAGGAAGATTCTTCCGCTCTGCCCCAACGAACAAGTTCGTCGGGGACCCGTTCGCGCTACGGAATGACAAGTCGTAAGGTGTTGGAGGAGAAGTGCTTCTACCGCTGACTGATCTGCTCCAGAGGGGTCTTCGCTCCGCTCAGCCCGCTCTCATACTTCGCCACGCCCTTGTAGATGCTCTCCGCGACCCGCTGCCGATACTCCGGCTGGCGAAGCTGCTCGGCGTCCTTCGGGTTGGTCACGAACGAAATCTCCGCGAGGATCGAGGGCATGTTTGCCCCGATCAGAACGACGAACGGTGCCTTCTTCACTCCGCGATTCCGCAGCCCGGTGTTGCCGCGCTGCAGCCCGTTGAACAGGCTTGTCTCCACGTCCGAGGCGAACTCCCTGGACTCGTCGATCTTCTCCTTCAGGGCGATCTTCTTCACGAGGTCGCTCAGCTGGTGGATCGACTGGTCGCTGACCGCGTTCTCACGCGCTGCTACCTCCAGCGCGTCCGGCTGCGAGGTGAAGTTCAGGTAGTAGGTTTCGACGCCGCGAGCGGTCGAGTCGCTCGAAGAGTTCGCATGGATCGAAAGGAACAGGTCCGCCTGCGCCTTGTTCGCAATCGCCGTCCGCGTCTCCAGCGGAATGAAGGTGTCGTCCGAGCGCGTGTAGATGATCTCCGAGCCAAGCCGTTCGTGCAGCAGCTTGCCCAGCCGCAGTGCCACGTCGAGCACCACATCCTTCTCCTGAATGCCATCGACCCCGAGGGTTCCCGAGTCATGCCCGCCGTGTCCGGCGTCGATCACGATCCTGCCGATCTTCAGCCCGAGCGCCCGCACCAGTGAGGTCTGCCCGTCCGCCGTCGGGACCGCCGCCCGCGCCGGAGTCGCGGGATCAGCTGGAGCCGCCGCCTTGCCCTTCTTCCGGCTGGACGCCCCGGCCGCGTCAGGAACCACCGCCGAGATAGGGTTCGAGGTCGGAACCCGCGTCGCCTCGACCTTGCCCGGCTGATCGCTCAGCGCTGCCACCTCGGTCGACGTCCCCGCGTTGCTGGTCGCAACCGAGTTCGGAACCGGATGCCGCGACGAGGACTTCACCTCGGGAGCGGTCGAAGGAGCCGGAACGCTTGGCTGGGCTGCCTGCGGCTGAGGCTCTGTGTTCGTCGCCACCTGCTGCTGCGGCTGGCCGTTGCCGTGGATATCGATAATCAGACGGTAGGGGTTCGGCAGAAGGAACGCTGAGTACTCCGTCACGTCGTTTACGTCGAGCACCACGCGCGTCACGTCGTTTGAGAACTGCGCCGCCCGAATCTTTTTCAGGAATCCATCGTCGGTGACCGCAAAACTCTTGCCCACCAGCTCCTGCGCCAGCCGCGTGCTGTGAAGATCGAAGTAGATGCGATCAGGATTTGGAACCCGAGCCGCCTCGTAGGTCACGTCGTCGCCCAGGTCGATGGCCACGCGCGTGTAGTTCGGCGTGGACCAGTGACGGATGCCGGTGACCTGCGCGAGTCCTCCTCGCGTCGTGACGGAGGCCTTCGCGACGTGAGATGGGCCGGCCTGAATGCCCGATGAGGTCGATGCCGCGGAAGAAGCAACCTGCGCCTCACGACTGGAGACTGTGTCCACGGGAGCGGAGGTGCCGCGTCGCGAATCTGTAGAAGGTGCAGGAATGGAGGGCCCGGTCGTCGCCATCGGAGCCAGAGAGCTTTCTCTCGCGCTCTTGCTGGTCAGGGTCGTCGCCGTTTCGCTCTGCGTCGGCTGAACCTTGCTGCTCTTTCCTGCCTTCGGAGCGCGGCTGCTCGCGGCCTGCGTCTTCGAGCTTTTATCGAGCGAAGCCAGCCCCGCCTTTGCCTCGTCGGCCTGCGGGCTGTGGGGATACTGCTTCACCAGCAGCGCATATTTCTCCCGCGCCGTGGCGGTGTCGTGCAGGTCATTCTCCGCAATCTGTGCCTCGGCAAGCAGAGCCGGAATACGCAGTGAGCTTCCCGGATACTGCTTCCGCAGGAACTCATACTGGGCCACGGCGTCGCTCAGGCTCTTCGTATCGCCCAGGTCGCGTCCCTGTTCCGTCAGAAGCTCAGCGACCGCGTTGACGGAGGCCGCCGCATACTTGCTCTGCGGATCGTCGTGATAGATCGTGCGAAAACGGTCGAGAGCCTTGGTGTACTGTGCGCGTGTGCGGCTTCCTTCCGGAATCGCCTCGAGTGCGTCCCGCCCCTGTGAGGCCTTTTCCCAGGGAGACATCTCCACCGCTCGCTTCTGCGCCGCAGAGGTCCGTGTCTTCGATGGAGTCGCAGCGCCCGCCGCGGCACAACTCAGCCCTGCCGCACAAACGGCGCACCACACTCCGACATTACGTAGACCTCTGCAGACAAACATCGCAGGTTAAGTTTAAGAGTCCGACGCCCGCTCTCCCGTGTGAAAACTCGTCGGGTACTCGCCGCGATACCCCCACAAAAAGACGCAACCTTTCCCGCAAAAGGAAATCGCGGCGAAGTGAACTCTCGCCGCGATCCCGACTGCGTCTATAACAAGAACGATTTACAGGAGACCTTCCACGATGGAAGCGGCCTTCGCCAGTGCGCCATCGAGCGCACCCGCATCGCTTCCACCGGCCTCGGCGAGGTCCGGCCTTCCACCGCCTTTGCCTCCCACCAGAGCCGCAAGCTGGCTGACCACCTTGCCCGCTTGGATCTTCGAGGTGAGATCCTTGGTCACGCCGACGATCAGCGAGACCTTGCCCTCGCTCGCCGCTCCCAGCGCGACGACGCCAGAGCCGAGCTTGCCGCGAAGCTCATCGACGAGATTGCGCATCTGGCTCTTGTCGAGCGCGTCCACGCGCTGCGCCAGAACCTTCACGCCCTTCACCTCGACCGCTGCGGAGGCAGCGTCGGAGACGGCGGCAGAGGCGGACTTCATGCGTATCTGCTCCAGTTCGCGGCGCAGCTTCTTCATCTCTTCTTCCTGCGCGGCGATGCGCTGACGCAGAGCGTCGGCAGGAGTCGCATCGGTGGCTCCGACCATCTGCCCGACGACGCGGGCGACGTCGAAGTCGCGGCGGAACTCGTTCAGCGCGCCGACTCCGCTCATCGCTTCGATGCGGCGCACGCCGCTCGAAACCGAGCCTTCGCCCACGAGCTTCAACAGGCCGATCTCGCCGGTCGCGCCGGTGTGGGTTCCTCCGCAAAGCTCGGTCGAGAAGCTGCCGATCTTCACCACACGCACGCGCTCGCCGTACTTTTCGCCGAACAGCGCCATCGCGCCCAGTTCGCTCACGGCCACGTCGATGGGAACATCGACCAGTGTCTCGACCTTCGTGTTCGCCAGCACCTCGCGGTTCACGATGTCTTCGACCTGCTGCAACTCTTCCTCGGCGACGCCGGTGAAGTGTGAGAAGTCGAAGCGCAGGCGCGTCGGGTCGTTCAACGATCCGGCCTGCTTCACATGCTTGCCCAGCACCTCGCGCAACGCGGCGTGCAGAAGGTGTGTTCCGGTGTGGTTGCGCTCGGTGGCGCGGCGGTTCTCCGCATCGACGACGGTATCGACCGTATCGCCGACCGCGAGCGTCTCACGCGCCTTCACCTTGTGGGCGAAGACTCCCTGCACGGGCTTGGTCGCTCCGCTTACGTCCGCGACGACCGAGTTGTGATCGCCGGAGTAGAGCCAGCCGATATCGCCGACCTGTCCGCCTGAGTCCGCATAGAAGCTGGTCGCGTCGAGCACGACCTCGCCCTGCTCACCAGCCTTCAGCTCGGGAACCCCGACTCCATCCTTGACCAGCGCGAGGATCTTCGCGCCTTCAACCTTCAGGGCCAAGTAGCCTTCGAACTCCGTCTTCGCAAGCTCGCGATAGACAGGAGCCGCAGTTTTCTGCGAGCCACCCTTCCACGAGGCGCGTGCGCGTGCCTGCTCCTCTGCGCGCGCCTCCTCGAAGCCGTCCATGTCGAACTGGATTCCGGCGTCGCGTGCTGCGTCGGTCATGAAGTCCAACGGCATACCGAAGGTTTCGTAGAGACGGAAGGCCGCAGTACCGGAGCGCAGCGTCTCCTCGTTCATCTGGCGCAGGCCAAGCTCGAGCGTGCGGGCAAACTGCTGCTCTTCTGCGAGCACAACCTTGGCAACACGGTCGGCGGACTCCTTCAGCTCTGGATAAGCCGTGCCCATCTCGTCGCGCACGGCATAGACCATCTCGTGCATGAAGGGCTTTTCCTGCCCGAGCAGGCGGCCGTGACGGATGCCGCGGCGCATGATCTTGCGCAGCACGTAGCCGCGTCCCTCGTTCGAAGGGAGAACGCCGTCGGAGATCAGGAAGGTCGCAGCGCGCGCGTGGTCCGCGATGATGCGAAGCGATGCCTGGGAGCGGGTGTCGATATTGTGATCGGCCTCGACCTTGTGGCCGGTCAGCTCTTCGGCGCGCTTGATGAGCGGCGTGAAGAGGTCCGTCTCGAAGTTCGAGAGCACGCCTTGCAGCACGCACGCGATGCGCTCGAGGCCCATGCCGGTGTCGATGGAGGGCTTGGGAAGCGGAGTCAGCAACGGGCCACCGGGCGTCACCGTGCGGTCGAACTGCATGAAGACGAGGTTCCAGATCTCGACGTAGCGCTGCTCGTCCTCGCCGAAGGGCTTGTCGACGGTGGGATCTTCGCCCGTCTCCTGCCCGAGGTCGTAGTAGATCTCGCTGCATGGGCCGCAGGGGCCGGTGTCGCCCATCGCCCAGAAGTTGTCCTTCGCGCTCATCTCGAAGATGCGCGCGGCGGGAACCCCGGCGTCGAGCCAGAACTGGTAGGCCTCGTCGTCGCGCGGTACGGATTCGTCGCCCTCGAAGATGGTGACGTAGAGCCGGGCGGGGTCGATGTTGAACCACTCCTTCGAGGTCAGCAGCTCCCATGCGTAGGCGATGGCGTCCTTCTTGAAGTAGTCGCCGAAGCTGAAGTTGCCCAGCATCTCGAAGAAGGTGTGGTGGCGGCGCGTGAAGCCGACGTTTTCGAGATCGTTGTGCTTGCCGCCGGCACGAACGCATTTCTGCGAGGTCGTGGCGCGGGAGTAGTCGCGCTTTTCGAGGCCAAGGAAGACGTCCTTGAACTGGTTCATTCCTGCGTTGGTGAACAGCAGCGTGGGGTCGTTGGCTGGCACGAGTGACGACGAATGCACGCGGCGGTGCCCCTTGCTCTCAAAAAACCGCAGAAAATCTTCCCGAATCTGGCTTCCAGACCTGTAGTTCATAGACTTTTAAGTTTATCAGTGCAGGATTATCAGAAGGTCACGAACGGTCAGATAGTCTTCTGAATCCCCGGCCGCCAGGTGATTCCTTCGAGCCTCAGGGTGCTGTCGCGGGTGGCCTTCAGGGAGGGGAACTCATCCCGGAATCGCACCATCTCCATGCAGCAGACGAGGGCGTCGAAGGCGTCTTCGCTGTCAAGGGCCTTTGCGAGCACACTGCGGCTCAGTCCTTCGTAGCTGCGTTCTGCGAGATAGGCCTTGCGTGCCAGGGGGTTGCTCTTCTTGACCGCACCGGTCAGCAGGCGCGTGTACATCTCGACCAGCAGCGGCTGCGGTTTTGCCGCGTCGAGCCGGGCAGACTCGAACGGCCACACGCGGAAACCAGCCTCCCGCAGGCGCAGAAGAAAGGGCATCGCACGCAGGCTTCCCGTGCCGACGCTGCCCGCGCCGCCGATCTGGAAGGGGGACTTCGGGGTGATGCCCAGCACCTTCGCGGCGCGCTCGGGGTCTTCGCCTGCGAGCTTGGGCGTGACCTTGTTGTCGAGGTCGGTCAGGCGCAACATGCGGTGCAGGTTTTCGCCACAGAACTGCTCAGGGCGTTTGTGCGGGGCTCCCCAGAAGCGCACGTCGCGGGCCACTTCGTCGCACTCGCGGGCGAGCCAGCGTTCGCCTTGTCCTTCGGCCACCTTGCGCCAGAAGTCGAAGACGGTCGCGCAGCCGTGCTCGGCGAGGAACCAGGCGGGGAAGCTGAAGCAGCAGTCCAGGCTGACGATCATGCGCGGGGTTTCGGCGGCGAGGTTGTGCAGCCACTCGATCAGCTCTTCGCGGGTACGTCCGGCTTCGAGCGTCACCTTGCCCCGGGTCCACATCCCGGCCCAGATGTGCCTGCGTTGCCCGGCTGCGTCCACACGCCCCGACCAGTCCACCGCCACGATGCGGTCCAGATGCTCCATCGGTCTACCATCCTACGGGACGGGAGCCGTCGCGTCCTACGGGAAAGAAACCCGTGCTTCTCTTGAGTGGGAACCGTTGGAATCGAGCCTGCGTATTGCTGTCAGGAGAATAACGATGCTCAAACTGTTCGTCTTCTGTCTGCTTCTTGTCACCTGCTGGCCCATTGCCCTTGTGGCGCTGGTGCTCTACCCGCTGATCTGGCTTCTTCTTTTGCCCTTCCAATTGGTGGGGATCGTCGTGGGAGGAGCGTTCAGTCTGATTGCCGCGCTCTTCTACCTGCCGGGCCGTCTTGTCCGCGCGATCTGACGGCAGATCGCGCATTGCAACCGAGATTTGGTTTGCCCGCAGCCGCGGATGAGTCTATTTTTTGACTTACGTATGCTCAACTGGCTGCTTATCTTTGTGCCCATCACCATCGGTCTGGAGTTTCTGAAGCCCGAGGCGCATATCTACATCTTTCTTGCGTCCTGCCTTTCGATCATTCCGTTGGCGGGGCTTCTGGGCAATGCGACCGAGCAGATCGCGCACCATGCGGGCGAGGGTGTGGGCGGTCTGCTGAACGCGACCTTCGGCAACGCCGCCGAGCTGATTATCGCCATCGCGGCGCTGCAACGCGGGCTTTATGACGTGGTGAAGGCGTCGCTGACCGGCTCGATCATCGGCAACACGCTGTTGGTCTTCGGAGCCTCGGCCTTTGCCGGTGGAATGAAATACAAGTCGCAGCGATTCAACGCGACGGCTGCGAGCGCGCAGGCTGCGCTGCTGACGCTGGCTGCGATCGGCCTGATTATTCCGGCGGCCTTTCATCAGTTGCACAGCCCTGACAACGTCGCGCCGGAGAACGCGCTGGGGCTCGACATTGCCATCGTGCTGCTGCTGGCGTATGCGGCGCATCTGGTCTTTTCGCTCTACACCCACAAGGATCTTTTCAAGGGCAAGTCAGGCGAAGCCGAAGAAGGCGACGGGCACGAGAAGCCGTGGAGCCTCGGCAAGGCTGTGCTGCTGCTGGTCGTCGCGACGGGCCTGATCTCGTGGGTCAGCGAGATTCTTGTCGGCTCGGTCGAGCAGGCCGCGCGGTCGCTTGGCATGACGGAGATCTTCGTCGGCGTGATCGTCGTGGCCATCATCGGCAACGCGGCTGAGCACAGCACGGCGGTCGCTGCGGCGCTGAAGGACCGCATGGAGCTGTCGTTCGGCATCGCGGTCGGAAGTAGCCTGCAGATTGCCCTGCTGGTGGCCCCGATGCTGGTCATCCTGAGCCACTTCATCGGACCGCGTCCGATGGACCTCGCCTTCTCGCCCGCCGAGGTGCTGGCGATCTTCCTCTCCGTGCTCATCACCGGGCAGGTGGCGGCGGATGGCGAGACGAACTGGCTGGAAGGCACGCAGCTTCTCGCGGTCTACCTGATTCTTGCGATTGTCTTCTACTTCCTGCCGAACGCCGCTGCTCTGAAGGTGTTTTAGTTCACGGTGGAGTGGGAGCGGTTGTGCAGAAGCTGTTGCGCATCCAGGCCGCGGATGCTGGCGTCGATCAGCTCCACCATGTGGAAGGTGGGAATCTCGGCGAGTCCGCGACGGCGCAGCCCTGCTTGTAGCTGAAGCAGGCAGCCGGGGTTCGCGCTGATCAGGGCCTCGGCGCGGGTGGAGATCAGGTTGCTCACCTTGCGGTCGCCCAGCTCGTTGGCGGCGTCCGGCGACAGCATGTTGTAGACGCCGGCGGAGCCGCAGCAGAGGTTGGCCTCCGCGATCTCCGCAACCTCAAGCTCGGGGATGTTGCGAAGCAGCGTGCGAGGCTCTGCGTGGATGCCCTGTGCGTGGCGAAGATGGCAGGCGTCCTGGTAAGCGATGCGTAACGGAAGAGGATGACGCGGCTGTTGCGAGGGGCGCGCGAGAAGAATCTCCGAGACATCGCGGCACTTCGCGGAGAAGGCTTTGGCTCGCTCGGCCCACGCGGGATCGTCACGCAGGAAGTGACCGTACTCCTTCATGGTGGAGCCGCACCCGGCGGCGTTGATGACGATGTAGTCCACCTTCGCGGCTTCGAAGGCGGCGATCATCTTGCGGGCCATCTCGTGGGCATCCTCTTCAAGGCCGCAGTGCGACATTAGGGCCCCGCAGCAGGATTGCTGCTCCGGGACCACGACCTCGTAGCCCTCTGCGGAGAGGACGCGCAGGGTCGCTTCATTGACGTGCTGGAAGAAGACCTGCTGTACGCATCCGGCCAGCATTCCGACTCGTATGGCTGGAGTGGTTGTTGAAGAGACGGCGGAAGTCGTCTGCGGAAGGCTGTGAAAGAGGCTGTTCGGCACGGTGGGCAACAATGCTTCCATCGCGGCGAAGCGCTTCGGCAGAAGCTTATGGAGGCCGCTGGAACGGAAGAGCTTCTGAAGGCCGGTGCGCTGGTAGACGAGCATGGGCAGCGCAAGCACGCGAAGCCGCGAGGGGTGAGGGAAGGTCGCGAACAGGAGCTTGCGGAAGAGCGAATCGCTGGTGGTGCGGGGGATGTGGCGCTCGACCTGCGGGCGCGTGTCCTCGATCAGCTTGTTGTACTGCACGCCCGAGGGGCAGGCGGTCATGCAGGCCATGCAGCCGAGGCAGTTGTCCATGTGCTTTTTAAAACGCAGGTCCAACGTGGCCTCGCCCTGGCTAGCCTTGGCCATCATGTAGATGCGGCCTCGCGGCGAGTCCATCTCCTCGCCCCAGAGCACGTAGGTCGGGCAGGCGGGAAGGCAGAAGCCGCAGTGGACGCAGTCGGAGAGCAGTTCCTTCGAGGGAGGGTTGTGGGCGTCGAAGCTGCTGGGCTTCAGGGCGGGGTCCGCGATCTGGGTGAGATGGGGCATGGCTCTGCTCAGGCTTCCCGAAAGAATTTGCCCGGACCGAGAAGGCTCTCCGGGTCGAACTTGTGTTTGACGGCCTGCATCAGCGAGAGCACAGGGGCGGCGATCTCGAATGCGGGGGCTTCAACGCCGGGGCCGAGTTGCAGCACGGCGACGGTGGTATCGGCGTCGGCTCGAAGACGGCGGATGGCGTCGGTGATGATTTCAGGGGCTCCGTGAAGCGCGACATCGCACAGGCCGAACGCCTGCGCGATGGTGTGAACCTCGAGGTCGGTGTAGGAGAGCTGAAGCTCGTCCACGAAGGCGCAGACCTGGTCCGGCGGCGTGGAGATGCGAAGGACGGTTGCCTCGGGCGCGAAGAGGGAATCGCGTGTGCCCCACAGCTCCTCGCCGCACTCGGCCAGCTCGAGGTTTTCTGCGCGGGTCATCTGCGCGAGAATCTCCTCCTGCTCGGCCTGCGGGTGCGCGTTGAGCCGAATGCCGAGGAAGCATCCCGATGCGGAGGAGCGCAGTTGCAGCGACTGCGTCAGCAGGTGGCTGGCGCGGATGGAGGCGACCAGACCGGCGAGGAGCGATGCCTTGGGAGCCGCGACGGTGAAGTGGCGCGTGTGTCGTGGCAGCGAGTGCAGCCGGAAGTTGACCTCGGTGATGATAGCGAGTGTTCCAAGGCTTCCGGTCATCAGCTTGCAGAGGTCGTATCCGGCGACGTTCTTGACGACCTTGCCCCCCGCGCGGGCGATGGTGCCGTCGGCCAGCACGAGGGTCATGCCGATGACGAGGTCGCGGAGGCTTCCGTAGCGGTGGCGCAGCGCACCGGAGTCGTTTGCAGAGACGACGCCTCCGACGGTGGCGCGGTCTTCAAAGAGAGGATCGAGGGCGACGAACTGGCCGTGTGCCGCGAGCGTCTGTTGCAGCGCAGCCCAGTTGCAGCCTGCCTGCACGGTGCAGGTGAGGTCCTGCCAGGGATGCTCGATAACGCGGTTGAGGCGTGCGAGCGAGAGGAAGATGCTGGGGGTCTTCCCTTGTCCCCATGTCTGCTTGGTGCCTGCGCCGTGAGGGCATACGCTCAGGCGATGCTCGTGCGCGAAGGCGAGGATGCCCGATACCTGCGCGGTGTTCGCGGGTGAGATGGTCAGGGCTGTCTCGGAGTCGATGCGAAGATGCTCCGGGCCGACGAGCGAGGCGAGTTGATCGGTCAGGTGATGCGGCCATGCCACGGAGACGCTCATCAGAAGACCTCCGCGATGCCGCTTGTTTCAAGCGGGTGAGGAGCATATGCGCCGCGCGAGCGCTCGCCGCAGATGCGTGGCGTGGGGAAGAGCTTCTCGGGGTTCGACAGATCGAGCGGGTCGAAGGCGTGGCGCACGCGCTGCATCGTCTCGAGGTCGGGGTCGGAGAACATGTAGCTCATGCTGCACTGCTTCTCGCGTCCGACGCCGTGCTCGCCTGTGATGGAGCCGCCCGCCTCGACGCAGACGTCGAGGATGCGCAGCGAAAGATCGATGGCGCGCTCTTCCTCGCCGGGGTTTTCGCGGTTGTAGAGCACGATGGGGTGCAGGTTGCCGTCGCCCGCGTGAAAGACGTTGGTGACGCGCAGATTTTCCGCAACGGCCATCGCGTTCAGCTTTTCGAGCACGGCTGGCAGAGAGGTGCGCGGGATGACTCCGTCCTGCACGATGTAGTTCGGCGAGAGGCGACCGGCGGCGGCGAAGGCGGCCTTGCGTCCCTTCCAGATCAGGAAGCGATCCTGCTCGTCGATGGCGAGCCGCGTCTCCCATGCGCCGTTGCCGCGGCAGATGTCGGTGACGGTCTGCATCTGCAGGTTGACCTCGGCCTCCGGGCCGTCCAGCTCGATCAGCAGAAGCGCCTCGCACGAGGGATAGTTGGGATGGACAGAAATTTCGGCGGCCTCGATAGAAAGGCGGTCCATGATCTCCATTGCCGCTGGCAGCTGGCCGCTGGCGATGACGTCCGAGACCGACTGCGCCGCCGCCTGAATCGTGTTGAAGGCCGCGAGGATCACCTGCACGGTCTCCGGCTTGCGCATGATGCGCAGCGTCATCTCGGTCGCGATGCCCAGCGTTCCTTCGCTTCCGATGAAGACTCCGGCAAGGTCATAGCCGGGAGCGTTCGGTGTCTTCGCGCCGAGCGTTACGAGGTCGCCGTTGGGAAGAACGACGGTCATCTCAAGGACGTGCGTGACCGTGAAGCCGTACTTCAGGCAGTGGGCTCCCCCTGCGTTCTCCGCGATGTTGCCGCCGATGGTGCATACGGTCTGAGAGCTTGGGTCGGGGGCGTAGAAGTAGCCGTGCGGGGAGACGGCGGCGGTGACGTTCGAGTTGATGACTCCGGGCTGCACCGTGATCTGCTGGTTGGCAAGATCGACGGCGAGAATCCGATTCATCCGCGAGAAGGTGATGACGAGACAGCCCTCGGTGGGCAAGGCTCCTCCTGAGAGCCCTGTCCCGGAGCCGCGTGCGACAAAGGGGATGCGCTCGCGGTGGCAGAGGCGCAGGATCTGCTGCACCTGCCCGGTCGACTCCGGCAGAAGGACCGCGGAGGGTAGGACCCGAAAGGCAGTCAGACCGTCGCATTCATACGTCTGCAACTGGTTGACTGCCGTGATGAGTCCTCGATCGCCTACGATGCGTTGCAGCTCAGCAAGAACTGCGGGGGTGAGAGACGAGGGCATAGGGCAAGGCGTTTCCTTCCTGAAGGACGGCTACGCGAAGACCTCCTCCTTGAGAACCTCTTCGTAAGCAGGCAGCGTGAGGAAGTCGATGAACCGGTCGCTGCGGATGAGGTCGCGCATCAGCACGGCGGCGTGCTCGTAGGCGGTGTAACGCTCGGCATCGACCACGGGCTTCACCTTGGCCAGCTCCTCGTCGATGAACTGGTCGCACAGCACGGCGGTCACCTTACGGCCATCCTGCAGGCTGGCGTTGTGGTGAACCCACTGCCAGAGCTGCGCGCGGCTGATCTCCGCGGTGGCGGCGTCCTCCATCAGGTTGAAGAGAGGGACGCATCCGATGCCGCGCAGCCATGCTTCGACATAGCCAAGGCCGACGGCGACGTTCTGGCGAAGACCGGCCTCGGTGATCTCGCCGGTCGGGACTTCGAGCAGGTCGGCGGCGGTCGCGGTGTAGTCGGTCAGCTTCTTGTCGATCTGGTTGGGCTGCGGCATCACGCGGTTGAAGACCTCGAGCGCGACCGGGACCAGGCCGGGGTGCGCGACCCAGGTTCCGTCGTGGCCGTCGGTGGCCTCGCGCTCCTTGTCGGCGCGAACCTGCGTGAGGGCCTTCTCGTTGGCGACCGGGTCGGACTTGATCGGGATGAAGGCCGACATGCCGCCCATCGCGTGAATCTCGCGGCGGTGGCAGGTCTTGATGCACAGCTTCGAATAGCTACGCATGAAGTGCGTGGTCATGGTGACCTGCGAGCGGTCGGGCAGAAGAATGGACTGATCGGCAGCAAGCTTCTTGATGAACGAGAAGATGTAGTCCCAGCGTCCGCAGTTCAGACCGGCGGAGTGATCGCGCAGCTCGTAGAGGAACTCGTCCATCTCGAAGGTTGCGAGAATCGTCTCGACCAGGCAGGTGGCGCGGATGCTGCCCTGCGGCACGCCCAGCTTGTCCTGTGCGCGGACGAAGATGTCGTTCCACAGGCGGGCTTCGAGGTGCGACTCCATCTTGGGCAGGTAGAAGTAGGGTCCGCTGCCGCGAGCCAGCAGTTCCTTCGCGTTGTGGAAGAAGTAGAGTCCGAAGTCGAAGATAGAGGCCGACAGCGGCTCACCATCGACGAGGATGTGCTGCTCGACCATGTGCCAGCCGCGCGCGCGGATGAAGAGCACGGCGGTCTTCTCGTTCAGCTTGTAGCTCTTGCCGGACTTCGGGTCTTCGAAGCTGATGGTACGGCGGATGGCGTCGCGCAGGTTGATCTGGCCTTCGAGAAGGTTGTTCCAAAGCGGTGTGGAGGAGTCCTCGAAGTCGGCCATGAAGACATACGCCCCGGAGTTGAGCGCGTTGATGATCATCTTGCGATCGACGGGGCCGGTGATCTCCACGCGGCGATCCTGAAGGTCGGCGGGAATCGGAGCGCAGCGCCAGTCGGACTCGCGGATGTGCTTCGTCTCGGGGAGGAAGTCCGGCTTCTCCCCGGCGTCGAGGCGGGCCTGACGCGTGACGCGGGCCTGGAGAAGCTCCTTGCGGCGGGCGTTGAAGCTGCGCTGCAGATCGACCAGAAACTCGATGGCATCCGGCGAAAGAATCTCCGCAAACGCAGGAGAGATGGGGGCATGAATTTCAACACCGGTCGGCAGATTCGCCATGGGGACTCCTGTGGGTAATGGTTGGAAGGATACTTCCGTTGTGTTAATAGCTCCTGCAATGGCTTGCCGCAGGGAAAGATAAATATACGGAAGCTCCGGAGGCTCTGTCTATCGTTACGCCGAGAGCGGCTTTTCGGGGGATGGGCCTATGATGCGGTAGATGTCGGAGGAGAGGCTACGGAAGGATGAAGATGCTGAAACGACTTTTGTGGGTAGCGATTTGTGTGCTGGCGGCGGGCGCCGTGTCCGCGCAGGCGCAGGTGAAGATGAGCAAAGAGCAGATTCTGTTCTATACCGCGGAGTGGAAGGGGGAGCGCTTCGCGGATGGCCGTCCGAAGATTCCCGACTCCCTGCTGGAGCGCGCGAAGAATGTCACGCTCGAAGACCTCTGGGACTTCCTGCAGGGCAAGGGGTACCGTTGCCAGTACGAGAATGGCTGGCAGGCTCTGCACCTCGACAAGCCGATGGCGGGCCGCGCTCTGACCGCGCAGTACATGCCTGCGCGCCCCGATATGGTCGCCGCGATCAAAGCCGAGGGACAGGCCGAGAAGCGTGTTGGAGGCACCAATATGTGGCCCATCAATGAGCTGCAGGTGGGCGATGTTTACGTCGCCGACGGGTTCGGCAAGATCGTCGAGGGGACGCTGATCGGCTCGAACCTGGGCAGCGGAATCGCCGCGCACTCGCACACGGGCTTCGTCTTCGACGCCGGGATTCGCGACGTCGAGGAGAACAAGGAGATTCAGAACCTGAACGGCTTCTATCGAGCGAGCGACCCTTCGGCGTGGAAGGACATGACGCTGACCGCGATCAATGCCCCTGTGCGCATTGGCCGCGCCACTGTGCTGCCGGGCGATCTTGTTATTGCGAAACAGGATGGCATCCTCTTCGTGCCGGCAGTGCTGGCCTCTGCGGCGGTCGCCTCCGCGGAGATGACGAACCTGGAAGATGCCTTCAACTTCGAACTGAACTCAAAGGGTACGAACGGAGCGGAGTTCGAAGGTGGGTGGAACGCCGCGAAGTACGATGCGTTCGCAAAGTGGATCGATCAGCACCCGGACAAACTGAAGATGACCAAAGAGGAGTTCAATGCTGAGCTGAGCCGCCGCAAAGGCCATCACTAGGATGGCCTTTGCGGGAGCGCCCTACTGCGCGGACTTGGCAGTAGAGCGCTTCTTCCGCTCAGCGGGGGCTGGTTTGTCTTCCTCGGGGAGTGCTCCCATCGCTTCGGAGATGTGTACGCTGGCCTCGCGGAGTGCGGCGATGATCTCCGGGAGGCCAGTGGAATCTTCGATTCGCTTTACGTAAGGAATGGTGAGCGCGGCGATGGCATCTCCCTGCGCGTTCAGCACCGGGAAGCTGATGTTGGTTACGGCGGCCACCTCGTAGCTGGCGCGGCGCTCGTAGCCTCGCGAACGAATCTTCGACAGGTGATCGTCGAGGTCGGCTGGCTTCTTCTTGCCGGTCTCGCGGACCCACTCCTGCATCGCCCTCTCGCGGGCGTCTTCTGTCTGCCAGGCGAGGATGACGTGTCCGGTTGCGGCGAGCATGAGGTCCACCTTCGAGCCCAGCTTTACGTAGAAGCCGGTCGGTTCCGGCGAATCCACCTGCGCCAGGATCACGATATGGCCTCCATCGAGCACGCCAAGGTGACACGACTGGCGCGTGAGATGGGCCAGCCGGTGCATGATGGGGAGCGCTTCGGTGACCATGCGCTTGGTCGGAGGATGCTCCTGCCCCAGCCGAAACAGCTTCAGCGTGAGATGGTAGCGGTCTTTATTGGCGGACTGCGCAAGGTAGCCGCGATGTTCGAGACACAGCAACATGCGGAAGATCTCCGACATGGTGCGGTTCAGGCGGCGAGCCACCTGGCTGACGGTCATCCCTTCAGGAGTACTGGCAAACAGCTCAAGGATATCCAGGCCCTTTTCAAGAGCCGGAGTCGGATAGTATCGCTTTCCCTGCGACTTGGTCGTGGCAGGTCTTGTTGTGGCAGGTCGCATTTTTAGACAAAGGTAACAAAAATATTTTTTATGTGTCGAAATATTTCACGAATCCCACGAATCCTTCGTCCGAGCTTATCGCTCGCTCCCTGCGGACATGGCTCCGTAGTGCTTTGTCACTCTGGTTCTTGAGTTGTAAATATCGAAGCTGCCGTCGCCAGTACTGACGAGTTTCAGAAAATGACTCTGCTCCGGTCCTTCGAGATTGGCAACGTATTCTCCACTGGAGTCGTGCTCGCCAGTGCCTTCTTCGGAAGGATGAAGCTGCCACAAGGTCTCCAGCCCGGCAGCCCGCTGAGGTACGTCCACCTCCGTATGAGACCCTTCTCTTGGCGTGTCGCCGTCAAGAATGGCGACGCGTGCGCCGAGCGTGTTGAGCATGGCTGGCCCATGCTCCCATTCACGATGCGAAACCACGTAAAGGTCGGCCCGGCCGAGCTTATTGACCGGGCAAAGCAGCTCTCTTTCCCTGTTTGTGGAAAGCTCCGCCGTGTCGATTATCTTCAGTTTGCCGAAAGTGATCTGCACCCCGAGGGAAGCCGTGTTCTCCGCTGTCTCCTGGGGACCGCTCCCGCTCTTCTGGCAAAGGGGATTGGGCGTGCTGCTTCCGTCGAGCGGCCCGGCGATGGACCTGCCGTTGGCGTTGATGATGATGGCTTTCATCCCAACGATTGGAAGCACATCGCCAGGGTTGACTCGGATGTGCCTGATCCTGCTCAGGGCAACTGGCTCATGTTCGTCCTCGTCTTCTTCTGCTGACGCCGAATCGATCAAGGCGCCGATGGGAACTCTATCGAGAAGCTGGAGAGCTCCTCCGGAACGCTCTTCGTGGAGATGAGAGACAAGGGCATAGTCGATCTTCTTCATGCCGGAGTCCTTCACCGCTTCAGCGATCCGCTCCGCATTGTGCCCTTCGCTGTCGCTCGGCTCCGTGTCGATCAGCAGCGACTGCTCGGCGGGAGTAACGAACAGGGTCGCCTGTCCTCCCTCGACATCAATGAAATAAATGCGGAGATTTCCCTTGTTTCCCTTGACGCTCTGGGCCGGAGACAGAAGGCTCAGGCTGAGGACAAAACCGATGATTTTTATGCAGCTCCGCCACATCATCTCGCTGCCCTTTCCCCTTGGGGCCGCACCCATGAACGAACGCTCTCCTGTCCACGACCTCCCGCTGGATGTCATGAGTCGACATGAGTTAGGCCTGTTATGCCTCAGATAATCACACCCTCCCGCTATTTCGTATAGAGTTTTCTTTGCGCGATGTAACTTGCTGAAAGCGACATCTTTAGCTTTCACGACGCTGGTTGTTCGCGAGCCTGGATGTTGCGTTCAATCGTTTGTCCTGGACGTCTGCAAAAAACGTCGAGGTTTTGTGACCAACGGCAGAAGCATGGGACGAGTTGCGATTTAACCTGAGCAAAAAGATGTGTCCATCTCACCGGGCGATGACAGAAGGAGATTTGTTCCGTCCATCTGTCGGGCCAATCCTTTCAAGAGAAGAGGAACACTGTCCGGGGACGGTCCATGTCATTTTGACGGAAGGTATCCTACGATGCGCTCGCTTTACAGGAACAGGCAGATCTTTCTCCTGTTGTCTTTTCTTGCGGCTGTCGCTTATCCCCCTTCGCGCACGGCGGTTTGCAGCATGGCGATGACATGTGTCGATGCGCGGTCCTGCCCGCCGATATCCCGCTAAGCAATCGGCAGGGGAGTGAAGGACGATCTGTGGGCACCCGAGTGGAAAGTTGAGGATTACGCAACTGATCTTCAGGCGTTGGAACGAAACGTATCAGCCAGTGTGGATGCACCCTGTCCTCTTTGTCTCGGGTGCAACTACGCTCGGACTCCTCTTCGCTCTGCAGGAGTGGAACAGCCGTCTGCGTCTTTGGAACGAGCCGCAGGTAACGCTGTCGCTGCTGTTGCAGGCCTGGGGAGCGCAGTACTTTCTCTGGGGCGTCATCGGCTGGATACTGTGGAAGACCCTGCGGACGAAGATCACCTCGGCTGGCGTCAAAAGCATGCTTCTCTTCTTTCTTCCGCTGAGCTTTGCAGCAAGCGTGATCGAAGAGAGTGTGTGGGTTCTTCTCTTTCCACGTCTTCCGATGGGAAGGCCGCCGATGCCGTTTTGGCAACGGCTGTCGTTCCATCTCGATGCGGAACTGATCGATAGCCTCGTCATCTTCTGGTCCACGTTCTTTCTGTTTCGCGGAGTGGGTTACTACCAGCGTTACAGAGAAAAAGAACGCATGGCGGCACATTTGGAATCGCAACTGGTACAGGCACAGATGCGTGCGCTGCGAATGCAGTTAAACCCGCATTTTCTGTTCAATACGATGAACGGCATCTCCAGCCTGATGCGCACGGATGTCTCCGCGGCAGACCTGATGCTGGAACAACTCAGCCGCCTTCTTCGTATCACATTGCATCGTGGGGAGGCTCAGTTCATCCCATTAAGCGATGAGATGGAGTTCATCGAGATGTATCTTGCCATGCAGGACCGCAGGTTTGCCGGACGCGTGCAGCAGCGCATGAGCATCGAGCCGCATGTACACGATGCGATTGTGCCGACGATGATTCTGCAACCGATCGTCGAGAATGCTTATGCGCACGGTCTGTCGCGGATCAGCTCCAATGGACTACTCTCCATCGAAGTATCTTCGTATGGCCCGATGCTTCGTCTCTGCGTTACGAACAGCGGCATTGGTTATGCGCAGGCGGCAACCAGAAGCTCCGGCAAAGGAGTCGGTCTTGCGAACGTGCAGGAGCGTCTTCGTATGCACTATGGCGGCGAGCAGAGTTTTTCTATCTCAGAGATCGAAGGGAACATGGTTCGCGTTGAGATGATGCTTCCGCTTCGTTTTGCAGGAAGTTCACAGGAACAAACAACAGGATACGGTGTGTGATGATTCGAGCAGTCCTGGCAGATGATGAGGTCCTGGCACGGCAAAAACTTCGACAGATGCTGCGGGAGTTTTCCGAGATCGAGGTCGCAGGAGAAGGTGCGACCGCCGCTGAGACGATCGAGCTGGTTCGCGCTACCAAGCCGGAGCTGCTCTTTCTCGACGTGCGTATGCCCGACATGGACGGCTTCGATGTCGTCGGTGAACTTACGGCCGCGGGAGCGCCTTCGATGCCGTCCATCATCTTCACGACGGCCTATGATCGTTACGCTCTGCGCGCCTTCGAGATTCATGCTGTGGATTATCTGTTGAAACCCTTCACGCTCGAGCGCTTCCGTGCGGCAACGCAACGCGCCCTCGATCAGATCAAGGTGTCGCAACAGAATCCTGATGCGGTAGTCCCGAAGAATCCGAATGGTATGCCTTACACGACTCGCATCGTTTTCAAATCCAAGGGGCGCATTCTCTTTCTTCCTGTCTCGGAGATCTGCTGGATTGGAGCGGAGGAAAACTATGTCCGCATCTGTACGCAGTCTGAGACGCACCTGCTGCGCGAGACGATGACGCGCCTTGAAGAGAAGCTCGACCCCAGCATCTTCCTTCGCGTGCATCGCTCCTCCATCGTCAACCTGCAGTATGTGAAGGAGGTGCGCCCCGAGGTCGATGGCGAGTACGGCGTGCATCTTCTCAACGGGCAAAAGATTCCGATGAGCCGCACGTATCGTTCGCGCATAAAAAACTGGCTGGAGCGCTAGGCCCCAGCCAGTCTGTATTGCTGTTGTTTTGAAGTGTTCGACTACTTCTTCGCGGTCGTGGTGGTCGAAGGCTCCAACAGGCTGTCGACGCATACGGCAGGCTTGTTGATCGGGTTGCAGCGCGCCACGAGACCATCGGGAAGGGCCACGACGAACGAGGTCCACTGCGAAGGCTCGGACGGCGGATAGTCCGTGCTGATCAGCTGCGCTCCGGTCGTGAGCACGAGGTCGCGGCGAGCCGTGTTGTTCGTGCGGGCCTCTTCGGTTCCCTCGTCGGTGCGCGTGCGGATGAGGTATCCCTTCTTCACCAGGTCGTCGATGGCTTCCTTCGTTCCGCCGTTCTGCTCGATGAACGCGGCATCCGGCTGGCCGGGCTCGGCGTTGGTGAACAGGATGCGTCCCTTCAGCGAAGGATGGCCCTCGGTGTAGACAGGCTCGGCCTTGCGTTGATCCATCAGGAAGACCACGCGGCCACGAGCCTTCGCGAGCGTGGGCCAGCCGTGGTTGAGGATCGCGGCTTCAAGCGTGGGGGCGTTGCCGCGAACCTCGTCAGGGGTGATGTACTCGCCGGGCTTGAAGACCGAGCGGATCTCGGCGTCGAGTGCGTCGAAGACCTGCGGGGTGAAGGGCTCGGTGGCGGGCATGTCAGGACGCGGTTTGCCGCCATCCTCCTTGGTCTCGATCAGGACGAAGAGGGGAACGTGCTGCGGATGCTGCTTCGACCAGTCGCGCACGACGTTGAGGCACTTGACGAAGGTGTGGCAGGTGCTGCGCTGATCCACGCCCTGCACGTGCATCACCTTGAAGCCGGGCTTGTCCATCTCGTGGTTCGGATCGAAGTCAGGATCGGCGGGGAGGCCGGCCTTGACGGCTGCATCGTCGATGGGGAGATGCGCGTAGCGTCCGCCCTTGGCGTCGGCGAAGACGTCAATCTCGATCTGACGCACGCCACCGTTGAACTGGTCCGGCAGAGGAGCGTGCCTGTAATCGAGAGCGCGAAGAGCCTTGGGGTTCTTCGTCTCCAGGTACTTGCGCTCGCTGGGAGCAAAGCCCGAGTGATAGCTGTTGTGTGAGCCGATCACCTGGATCTGGTTGATGCGTACGACCTTGTCCTGTGCGGCCTGCGTGGTCTGCTGAGCGATGCCCGCGCTGGCCGAGGCGATGAGCGTGGCTCCCGCAACGATTCCGATTGCACTCCGAAACATTCCTGCTCCTCTTTTGTTGCTTAGGTTGGCTGTCAAAAATAAGGGCGCCGTTCGTGAGGACACGGCGCCCGGTTTTAGTTAAGGTTCGTTCCGTTCGCTTAGAAGATGATCTTCGCGGCGAGCTGAAGCTGACGTGCCGGGAAGGCACTGGTGATCTGACCGAAGCTACTATTTCCGAAGGTGCCGAAGCTGCTATTGCCGGTTGGCGAATAGTTGACTTTATTCAGCACGTTGAATGCCTCTGCACGGAAGTCGAACTTTGAACTGTCGTTCCACAGCGGGAACGCCTTGTGCAGACCAAGATCAGCCTGGTAGAAGGCATCGAAACGCTCGGAATTGCGGGTTACGTTGCCCCAGGGACCGGTGGTGGGAGTCGTCAGGTTGGTGCTGATGTAGTAATTGTTGACGGTGGTGGCTGTCTTTACGCGTCCAGACGACGGTCCCTTGATGGGGCCATTGTTCAGGCGCTGCGGACGATAGGTTACCAGGCTCGAGCCATAGAGCGACGACGAGGTGGAGAGCGAGTAGTTGATGTTGATCGGCATACCGCTGGTCATCGTATTGATCAGGGTCAGCTGCCATCCACCCAGAACGGTGTTGGTCAGACGGCCTGTGCTTCCACCCCAGCGCTGACCGTGTCCATAGGGAAGGTCATACACGACCGAGAGGGTATCGGCCAGGGGCTGATCGTAGCCGCCCGGACCGTAGTCGTTCCTGGGGTTGGTGTAGTTCACGCGCGAGTTGTCTCCATTGGAGGTCTCGAGGTGACCCGACGAGATGTCGAAGATGCGGCTATAGGTGAACGAGTTCAGCAGGTAGAGGCCCTTGGAGGCGCGCTTTTCCAGTTTGAACTGCAGCGAGTTGTAGTTGGAAGAACCCGCGCCGTACGCGATTTCGATACTGCCGAAGTTCGCGACAGGGCGACGGGACTGCAGGCTACCGCAGCCGGAGGCGGCGACGCAGGGGGTTGCCTGGTTGTAGTCGGCCAGAACCTGCAGATGCGTACCCTTGTTTCCGATGTAGGCGATATCAGCGACAAAGCCATAAGGCAGCTGACGCTGAATGCCGACCTGGTAGCTCTGCACATAGCCTGTCTTGAAGTCACGGGGAATGTAGCGCGACGTGACGTTGAGGGGGTTGAAGTAAGCAGGAGTGGTCAGGTTCGCCGCATATCCCTGCTGGGTCTGACGGAAGCAGTTGGCCTGGAGCTGCGAGTCGTTCTGGCACAACGTTGCAGGCGAAGGATAGGTCGCTGCGGACGAACCCGTTCCCTGGATGATGTCGGCGCTGACCACGTCAGGACCGTTGTAGGTAAGGTTGTTCTCGCCACCGGCACGGTTCCACTGGCTGTAGCCAATACCGTATCCGCCACGGATCACGGTCTTGTCGTCCGCGGAGTAAGCGAAGCCGAAGCGAGGTCCAAGGTTGGTGAGAGGGGTGTTGACGAGAGCGCGGCTGCCAATTCCGCCATCACGAGCATGGATCAGCGAGTTCGTGGTGGGGTCGAAGTTCGACAGGCGGTTGTCGCGCTCGTACTGCGGGGTGACGATCTCGTACCGCAGACCGGCGTTGATCGTCAGCTTGGGCGACACCTTGATGTCGTCCTGGAAGTACATGAAGTGGTAACGCTGCTGCAGGTGCACGATCGCGTAGGTCGTGAGCGCGTACTCGGAGCGGTTACCCATCATGAAGTCGGCCAGGTTGCGGGCCTGCTGCGTGGCTGCGTCGTTCGAAGTGGCCACGGGGTTGCCGCCGCCGTCCAGCGGACGCGAGAACTGTCCAGCGTAGGTATCTGCGCCATAGCTCGGGTTGAAGTCGTTCAGCTCGGTGTTAACACCCTGCCATTCATAGCCGAACTTCATGGAGTGCTTGCCCTTGATCCAGGTAAAGTTCACCTTCGGGTTGAAGATGGTCGGGTTCTGGAACTGGGGGTTGGAGGACTGGGCTCCGAACTGCGAGAACCCGGTAACCGACTGCTGGTTTAGGGCACGAACGACGATCGGATCGGTCGGAAGACCGTCGGTGATGCCGTTCTCGACCAGCATCGAGCTTTCGCCCACCCCGATCGGGAACTTGCCGCCGAGGTTACGCGACCAGCCGAAGCGCATGTCGAGCAGCTTGTTGGCCGAGATGGTCCAGGTCGCGCCGCCAGCGATGTTGCGGTTCTGGATGCTGACGTTGCCGTTGGAGTTTCCGCCCGCTCGTCCGGGGATGCTCGGAGGATCGAAGATGAAGCCGCGGTGCTCGCTGTAGCGTCCGAAGACGGTCCAGTGATCGTTGAAGGTATGGTCGACGCGGGCATCGGCCTTGTCGTCCTGGATGGTGCCGCGAGGGGTAAGCGAGTAGTTGTTAGAGATACCGGGCAGGGTCGGGAGCGGGAGAGCGTCCAGAACTGCGCGCGCGAAGGGAGTGACAGCGCTGGCGGGGATGATGCCGTTGGCGTAGTTCTCACCGGTGATCGGGTTACGCAGGGCGATGCCGGCGAAGTTGCCGGCGCGCTGATCTGCCGTCGGCAGCGTCGAGCTGGCGCTGGGGTTGTTGAAGATCTGACGAACGCCTTCGTAGTCCACGAAGAAGAAGGTGTGATCCTTCCAGATCGGTCCACCGAAGGTTCCACCGAACTGGTTACGGATGAACTTCGGCTTCGAAGCGCCGGGAGCGAGAAACGGTCCGATGGCGTTGAAGATCGTGTTGCGGTCGTAGTCCCAGGCGCGGCCGTGGAACTGGTTGGTGCCGCGACGGATCGACGCGTTGATGACGGCGCCGGTCGAACGACCGTACTCAGCCGAGTAGTTGTTCGTCTCTACGCGGAACTCGTTGACGGCGTCCGGCGAAGGAGGAATGTTCTCGTTCGCGAAGCCCTGGTTCGAGGTTCCGTAATTGTTGTTGTCCAGACCGTCGAGCAGGTAGTTGTTGAAGGCCGAACGCTGTCCGTTGATGTTGAAGGCGCCTTCGCGGCTTGAGGTGGTCGTATTCTCGAGAGCCGACTTGCGAGCGCCGGGAACCAGCAGAACCAGGTCGGCGTAAGAACGACCGTTCAGAGGAAGATCCTCAACCTGGCGGGTTCCGATGACAGTCGAGTGCGAGCTGGTCTCGGTGTCGAGCAGTTGGGCCGCGGAGGTCACGGTCACCTCTTCGGAGACCGAACCGGCGCGCAGTGTAACGTCGACACGCTGACGGGCATTGGTCTGCACGGTGAAGGTTTCTGTGCGCGCACGGTCAAAGCCCTGCGCCTCGGCGACGATCTGGTAGGTTCCAATCTGAACGCTGGGGAACTCGTACCGGCCCTCGGAGTCGGTCGTCTTTGTCTGTACGATTCCGGTGGCGGTGTTGGTCAGTGTCACGGTGCTGCTCACCACAGCGGCGCCGGAGTTGTCATGCACGTAGCCCAGCACGGATGCGGATTCAAACTGCGCCCAGGCCGAGGTTCCGGTGAACATGAGCAGGAATGCCACAGTCAGCGCAAGCCACCCTTTCACCATAGGATTGATCTTTGTCTCACTGGGAGATGGTCGCTGCTGTGAGAGCGAGCGTACGCACTCTTTAAGTTTCATCATTGGGATGTGCCTCTCTTGCATCATCTGGTTGGTTCCCGTAAGTTTTCTTGCCGGATACGGTCTCGTTTTTTGTTCGAACCTGTTTACTGATCTCCGGACCGGAAAAACACTAGTGATCCTGGTTTATAAGTGTCAATAAAAATGATTGAGCGAAACCGGTAACGTATTTCCCGGAATCACATGGTTTATGTTCAAGAAAACACATAGGTTACATGCGTATTCCACGCGGTGTTAGCGTGTACGCGTTCTCTCTCTGGTACTCTGTGCTGATTTAGAAAGAGTCGGCGTATAGAACCATCTTGCCGATCCCATGTAAAAGCCCGGTAAATAGCGGTAACTCTCATTGCAACCGTGGCTGCTTTTCCTGGCGGAAAAGGGCAGCAAAAAGCCCTGGGACATTGAGAACCCAGGGCTTTCAACTGCGCTTATTTTACAGTCTGGTTACAGTTACCAGGAAATCCTGGCCGGGAAGAACTCTGCGAACAGATCGTCGTAGTAGGGCTTCAGTTCTTTCAGGTTCGGCTTCGTGTGGCCCTTTGAGTACAGGTCATACGGATTGAACTTGTTGACCCACTCAAACATCTTCACGTCGTGATCGTTCATCAGGTGGCGGTAGGCTCCCTGCCGGTGCGCCGCGTAGAACGAGTGATACCGCAGCATGTACAGCGCCTCTTCGGGAAGGTACTTCTTCATCACCTCGTAGATGTACCCGTCGTGTCCGAACGACATGTGGACCTTGTCGAGTCCGCAGTTCGGCTCGTAGATGCCGTACTTCGTGCTGTAGACGGGGTGGGTGGAATCCGGGTTCGCCTTGAAGTACTCGGGGAAGACGATCTGGTCGGAGTAAGCGCAGCCGACCGGGAAGGTATCGCCGACGACGCCCCACTGCGGCTCGCCCCAAAGGCACAGCACCTTGCCAAGGTCGTGGATGAAGCCCGTCAGCACGAACCAGCGCGGATGGCCGTCCCTGCGGATCGCCTCGGATGTCTGCAGCAGGTGCTCGATCTGGGTGAGGTCGGTGTCGGGGTCGCTGTCGTCGACCAGCGTGTTAAGGAACTCCGCTGCTTCCCAGATGCTTTTTTCGCCCCGGTTCAGGCCGAAGTATTCCTTCTCCTTGCCGATCACGTAGTCGAAGGTCTGGTACTGGTGGTTCAGGCGATAGAACTCCGCCACGCCGGGGTTGGCCTGTTCGTCGTACTGGCGAAACTCCTCTTCGCTCTTGCCTTCCTGGTAGCGTCCCGTGAGGAAATCGTCCCACTCCTCGATATCTTTCAGCGGAGCATTCGTTGTAATCGTTGTCGCGGCCATCGCTTGTCCCCTCCTGTGGGGAGTCCCTAGTTAGCGGTAACTATATGTCCGCTGGAGGAGAACTGACAAGAGGAAAGCCCATGTCTATGCGCCAGATTTACTTCCGCGCTGAAAAGAAGAGGCTTACCGGGCCTTCTGTTTCGTTAACTCACGCTGGAAAGCAGCTTCGCGATCCGCGACGTAGCCGGCATAGCCCTGGGGATCGACAAAGGCGGTCCGGTCGCCGTTCTTCCACCGGGCATACTTTTCGGTGAGTCTGAAGTAGCTTCCGTGGGCTCCGAGGAAGAGGTCGCAGTGCAGCGAGCGGAGGGTTCGAAAGGTCTTCTCGTAGTCCGCGACGATGCCCGGATAGCTCGGATTCCTCCCCAGCCGATAGCCGGGATTGACGTTCGGGCTGCCGACGATCACGGCGTCGTAGGATCTCCCGTTGTCAGTCACCTTCAAGGTCCAGGTCGTGCAGCCTTTGGTGTGGCCGGGTGTCTTGTGGGCGACCAGAACTGTTCCACCCAGCTTCACTTCATCGCCGTCGTGCAGCACGCGGTCGACTTTGGTGGGCTTGTATCTTCCCGACGCAGACCGTCCGTAGGCGAAGTCGCTCCTGCCGCCGTCCTCGACCACCGGAACGTCCGCGTCCATCACCATGTACTTAGCGCCTGTCAGCTGTTTGATGGTGGCGCTGCCTGCGTCGTGGTCGTTGTGGGCGTGGCTGATCAGCAGGATCTTCGTATCGCCGAACCGGAAGCCGAGCTTTTCGATGCTGGCCCTGATCTGCGGCACCGAGCTTTCAAGGCTGGAGTTGATCAGGAGATTGCCCTCCGGCGTGACCACCAGGTACGACGCCAGTCCCTTGCTGCCCACGTAGTACAGGTTCCCCGCGATGCGGAAGGGCGGAAAGGGCTCCGTCCATTCGGGATCGTTCTGGGCCCATGTGCGGCTCGTTGTGAGGGGCGAAAGCTGGAAGGCCATCAGGAGGCCGAAGGAGCGGCGAAGAAAGATGCGGCGAGGCATGGACGGGAACATGGCAAGAAGCATGGCACCGATCGAGGTGGATTTCCCCGTATCTTTTGAGGTACGGCGAGGCCTGTGCGTCAGGCGGCGCTCAGCTTACCCGTGTCGAGGCCCGCGCCACCAGCGTTGGAGGCACAAGAATGTTCTTCGGAGGCTGCTCGGGCTGGGTGGTCAGCTCCAGCGCCAGCTCGCCTGCCAGCTTGCCCAGCTCTGCCGTGCCGTGGTCAACGGAACTGAGCGGAACCCGCATGTAGTCGTTGTAGGGCATGTTGCCGCAGCCGATGATGGCGACGTCTTCCGGCACGCTCAGCCCCGCCGCGATGACGGCCTCGATGGCGCCGATGGCCATCTGGTCGTTGTAGCAGAAGACCGCATCGGGCCGCTCCGGCAGTGCGAGCAGCGCCTGCATGGCCTCTAAGCCCGCCTTGTCGCCGCGTTCTTCCGTCTGGTCGCAGACGATCACGTACTCGTCAGGAACGGTGAGGCGGTGCTCGGCCATTGCGTTGCGGAAGCCGCGCAGTCGGTCGTGCGAGGGGCTGGAGTTCTTACCCGCGATATGCGCGATGCGTTTGCGTCCCAGCTCGATCAGGTGGCCGGTCGCCATCTCGCCTACGCGAAGATCGTCCGATCCCACGAAGTGCGCCGCGAGGTGAGGGAAGTTGCGGTCGAATAACAGATACGGAGTCCGCACGTCTCCCAGTTCGTAGAAGTTGCGCAGGTTGGGTTGGCACGAGGCGATCAGCAGCACGTCGATGCCGCGGCGCAGCAGCGTCCGTATCTCCTGCCGCTCGATCTCCGGGTCTTCCTCCGACGAGGCGAGCACCAGAGCATAGTTGCTCTTGCGCAGAACCCCGCTCAGAGACTTCGCAAACTCGGCGAAGAAGGGATGCACCAGGTCCGGGACGACGAGTCCGACGGTGTAGGTCTTGCCGCTGGCCAATCCGCGCGCCAGCATGTTGGGCTGATAGTTCAGCTCCTTCATGCGTTTCAGAACGCGCTTGCGGGTCTCCTCGCCAATATCGCTGTTTCCCCGCAGCACCTTGGAGACGGTTACTACAGAAACTCCAAGATCCCGTGCAATGTCTTTCAGCCTGACTGCCATAACAGCATCATCGTACAGGTATTCAGCGGTTTGGCGATAATCCGGACGCCGGAACGCCTGTTTTTTCTGGGCGAGCTTTAGCTGAATCTGGGCAAAACCTTAGCTGAATCGCGTCCTGCGCCACAGGCTCCAGCCGCCCACCACAAGGCTGACGGCCAGTACCGCTCCCAGCCCTGCGATCCAGCGCAGATTCATCTCCAGCGGGGGAACGACCGCCTTCGAGCCCAGCCATACGAAGACTCCCGTCGCTGTCGCCACGATCAGGTAGTCCCACCAACGCCGCTCGGTCGGGCCGTCGAACTCGTCTCCCGCCTGCGCGGCAAGCGTTCGGTTGTAGTCGAGTCCGTACCGCTGGCATTCGCGCAGCACGGCCTCGTCGGTCGAGCTTTGCTCCTGCCCCGAAGCGACCGCGGTGCTGATCGCAAGCGCCCCCAGGATCATGATGAGCGAGCCTCCGATCACCAACAGCCGGTGGCTTGCGTCCGCTCCGGCAAGCTCTCCAAAGACCAGAGCGCCCCACGCCAGTCCCCACAACTGGTTGGTGTTCGACAGTGGAATGCCGCGCCCGATGCCCAGGTACTTCGCGGCAAACTGCTGAAACAGGTCGCCGATCACCCAGACGAATCCTCCGAGGAAGAGCCAGAAGACCAGCCCCGGCTGATGGAGCAGAGCGAAGGCGGGCGAGTGGAGTCCTCCGTCGAGGGCAAGTGTAAGGGCCAGCACCATCCCCAGCTCGCCCACCGTGAAGGCTGTTACGAACGAGAGCGGATTCATGCCGCTGATGTACGCCTTGCGATAAGGGACATACATTGTCCCCCACATCAGGCTGGCCCCGGCGGCGGCGAGTATTCCGCGCACCGCGTGCTGCCCCGCAGACGTCTGGCCGTGCAGCGTGCTGAAGCCCAGCATGACGGCCGCAATCACCACGGCGGTCGTTCCCAGCACGACCTTGCTGATGTTCTTCGCGTGCGCGCCTTTCAGCTCGTTGAAAAGCACCCTTCCCCAGAAGAGACCGATCAGCGAGTTCGCATTCCACAGCGGAAACGCAATCGCCAGCCCGACGTCGCGAATTGCGAAGACCGTCAGGGTATTGGCGACGGCCCACAGGGCTCCCGCAAGTAGAGCCCACACGATCAGGTGCTTCTTGGCCTTCAGATCGTCGAAGACGTACCCCGTCCCCTTCAGCAGCGTGGGAAAGGTCCACCGCGCCGTAAATACTCCCGCCACCATGCACAGCGAAACCGCAAAGGGAGACAAGCCCGTGTTTACCAGCTTCGTCGGAGCCTCCGCGGCACCCAGCCATACGCCTGCGGCCAGCCCGCAAATCACTCCCAGCCCATGCAGCGACAGACCCTTCCGCCCGGTCTTTTCCATCACGCCGGTTCCTTTCAATGCAGCACGACCAGCAAAACGATTCCCGCCAGAAGGACGAAGAACGGTACGAGAAAATGGCTGTCGGTGACGATGGTCTTTGCCGTGCGAACGAAACCCATGCGGTCTTCTCTTCTCCTGTGCAGCGAGCGTAAGCGGTAACTTCGGAATCAAACCCTATCGACTGTCTACAAGCACTGTCAACGGCATACCGAAGAGCCCGTTTTTAGCTCTCTTCCAGCATCCCACAAAAAAATCCCACCACCGCATTCACCTTTCTTCCCGTTGAACGCGTTGCGTGCATTGCTTCACATTGGTCCGTGCTCTCGCCTGTCAAAGGTAATTTTCAGGAAATAAATATCGTGGCTCTATCCCTATATATTGCTTCGCTCTCTCACGCCGGGAGAATTTGCGTTAGACTCCCTTTGACTGGTCTTGCTCATCCGAGCCGAACAATCGCCAAAAGGAGCTGTACACGTTGATCCTTTCACGTCGCTTTTCCGCGCTGCGTCCCGGAATAAAAACATTTCTCGGCCTCTTTCTTCTGGCTGCGCCTATCGTTCATGCGCAGTCCGAAAAAGAGGTCTCCGGAATCCTCCAAACACTCTCTCCGCAGTCGCAGAAGACTCTGGATCGGCTTTCCTCCTTTGAAAATCTCACCGGAGACGAGTGGCGCTATCACGTGGGCGACATTCCGCACGGAGAAGACCCCGCGCTCAATGACTCCGCATGGCCCGTGGCGAAGCCCCGCAGCAAGGCCCCGTATGAGGCCGTCTGGTATCGCCGCCTGATCGAGGTTCCGAAGACCCTGAACGGCTACGACCTCACCGGCGCGCGCATCTGGTTCCAGTTCCGCGCGGGAGCGAACGGGCCTGTTCCCGAGATCATCTACTTCAACGGACGCCGCGTCGCACTTGGCGAAGATATGGAACCGATCGTTCTCTTCGATCAGGCCAAGCCCGGCGACAAGATTCTGGTAGCGGTCAAGCTGCTCCAGACCGTCGATACCAAGACCTTCTCCTCTGTCTCCACGCACATCGACTTCGCGCCCGGCCGCCCCAATCCTTCTGACCTGCGGCTTGAGTACATCTCGACTGCGGCCCTGATTCCTTCGCTCTCGAAGGCTCCGAAGCAGGACCTCGCCACGCTCGAGCAATCCATCGCGGCGGTCGATCTCTCCGCGCTGGACGCGAACAACCAGTCGAAGTTCGATTCCTCCCTCGGCTCGGCTCGGCAGAAGCTTCAGTCGCTCCAGCCCATGCTGCAGCAGGCGACCATCCACCTGACCGGCAACTCGCATATCGATGCGGCGTGGCTCTGGCCGGTCTCGGAGACAGTCGATGCCGTCAAGCGTACCTTCTCCTCTGCGCTTCAGCTGATGAACGAGTACCCGGACTACACCTACACTCAGTCCGCCGCCGCCTACAACGAGTGGATGGCGACCAAGTACCCCGCGATTAACAACGAGATCAAGAAGCGCATCAAGGAAGGCCGCTGGGAGATCGTCGGCGGCATGTGGGTCGAGCCCGACCTCAACATGCCCGATGGCGAATCGCTGGTCCGCTCGCTGCTCATCGGCAAGCGCTGGTTCCAGAAAGAATATGGCGTCGATGTCCGCATCGGCTGGAACCCCGATTCCTTCGGCTACAACTGGCAGCTTCCGCAGATCTACAAGCGTTCGGGCGTCGATTACTTCGTCACCCAGAAGATGACGTGGAACGACACCAACCAGCTTCCGCTGAAGCTCTTCTGGTGGCAGTCGCCTGACGGAAGCAAGGTTCTCACCTACTTCCCGCACGACTACGCCAACCGCAATCTGAATCCTGTTCGCTTCTCCGCCGATCTTGCTGTCGCTCGTCAGCGTGCTCCCGGCATGGAGAACATGATGGACCTCTACGGCGTCGGCGATCACGGCGGCGGACCCACCCGCGCCATGCTCGACGAAGGCAACCACTGGGCGAAGGACAAGATGATCGTGCCGAAGCTCCAGTTCGGCACCGCGCAGAGCTACTTCAACGATGTCGAGACGAAGCTCTCCTCGAACGCTCCCGTGTGGAACTACACCTCGCTGGCCAAGGGCTACACCGCTCCCAAGCTTGAGGCTGGAAAGATCGGCGTGCCTACCTGGAACGACGAGCTGTATCTCGAATACCACCGCGGCGTCTTCACCACGCAGGCTCAACACAAGCGCAACATGCGCGAGAGCGAAGAGCAGACTCTCAATGCGGAGAAGTACGCTTCGCTCGCATGGCTGAACGGCAATGCCTATCCCAACGACCAGTTCACCGACGCGTGGAAGAAGATCACCTTCAATGGCTTCCACGATCTGGCCGCAGGCTCCGGCATTGGAGTTATCTATAAAGAGGCGCAGGCCGAGTTCGACCAAGTCCGTCTCGAAACCAACGAGATCTCGCAGAACTCGCTCCACACTCTCGCGTCGAATGTGAACACGAAGGCTGCGGGCGATGTTCCCGTGCTGGTCTTCAACCCGCTCGCATGGTCGCGCACCGATGTCGCCACGGTTAACGTGCAGATGCCCAGCGCTTCCGGCAATGGCATCACCCTGCTGGACGAGCACAACAAGGTCGTTCCGTCGAAGGTGCTTTCGAGCGACGCAGCAAACGGAAGCTACAAGCTGCTCGTGCAGGCTGGCGACATTCCTTCGCTGGGCTACAAGGTGCTTCACGCCGTTCCCGGAGAGAAGTCCTTCGAGAGTGATCTGAAGGCCAGCGGCACGACGATTGAAAACAGCAACCTCCGCGTCGAGGTCGACCCGAAGACCGGCTGCATCACCAGCCTCTTCGACAAGAAGGCCAGCTTCGAGACCCTGGCGAAGGGAACCTGCGGCAACCAGCTTCAGACCTTCAAGGATCTCCCGAAGGACTACGACGCATGGAACATCGACCCCGGCACGCTCGACCAGCCGATGACTCCCATCGAAAAGGTCGACTCCGTCGAGCTGATCGAGAAGGGGCCCATGCGCTCCGTCATCCGCGTCACGCGCACGTGGCAGAGCTCGAAGTTCGTGCAGGACATCCAGCTCTACGCGAACTCCGACACCGTCAACGTCGTCAACGACTTTGACTGGCACGAGACGCACGTCCTGCTGAAGGCGGCCTTCCAGCTCGCGGCCTCCGGCCCGATGGCCTCTTATGAGATCCCCTACGGCAGCATCGAGCGCGCCACCACCCGGAACAACTCCTGGGAGAAGGCGATGTTCGAGGTTCCCGCGATGCGCTGGGCCGACCTCGGAGACAGCAAGCACGGCTTCAGCCTGCTGAACGAGGCGAAGTACGGCTACGACGCGGTCGGCAACACGCTGCGCCTCACGCTGCTTCGCTCGGCAACGTGGCCTGACCCCGATGCCGATCGCGGACACCAGCACTTCAGCTACGCGCTCTATCCGCACGCCGGAGCATGGAAGCAGTCGCTCACCGAGCGTCGCGGCTACGAGTACAACTACGAGCTGCGCGCCCAGCAGGTCACGCCGCACGCTGGCGCTCTTCCGCTGGAGCACTCCTACATCTCGGTCGCGCCTGAGAACGTCGTTCTCACCGCGGTCAAGAAGGCGGAGGACTCCGACGCTCTTATCTTCCGCGTCTTCGAGTGGGCAGGCAAGCAGGGCGACGTCACCTTCACCGTACCCTCGGGCGCGACGGCCGCAACGGAGATCAACCTGATGGAGAAGCCAGTCGGCTCGCCACTCGCGCTCGCGGGAGACAAGGTGACGGCGCACATCACGCCGTACGAGATCCTCTCGGTTCGCGTCGATTACCCCAGCAAGAAGTAACGCGTTCTGCCATAGCAAAGCGAAGGAGCCGCCAACCAGCGGCTCCTTCACTTTTAAGCGTCGTCACTCTGAGCGCAGCGAAGAATCCCTGCATTTTGTCTGTATCGCCACAAACGCCATTCTTTGCCGTCCCCCTCTTGGAACTTGTCATTCCGCAGCGCAGCGAAGGAATCTGCTTCTCTTTGCAGGATGTTCCTCCCGCCACATCGATTAACCTGTAACAGACATAGCGGAGCCATCATGACCCTCATCAAAAATAACGACCCCGAAACCTTCACGCCCGAGCCAGGGATGCGCCGTCAGGTCCTCGCCAACACTGACGAACTTATGCTGGTGCGCCACTTCTTCGAGGCGGGCTGGAACGGAGCGCGTCACAGCCATCCGCACCATCAGCTCGTCTACGTTGTCAGTGGTTCCATCCGTGTCGATGTCGCGGGCAACATCTTCGATGCTCAAGCCGGAGACAGCTTCATCGTCGATGGAGGCGTGGAGCATCAGGCCTCCGCGCTCGAAGCCTCCGAGGTGCTCGACGTCTTCACGCCCACCCGCGAAGACTATCGCGCTCTCCTGAAGTAACTGCGTTATGTGGAGAGATTCTCTTTCCGCCCGCTTACAAACCGAATCCCAAAGACCACCAGCCCCGCCAGCAGGATCATCCCGGCGGTGCGTATCTCGCGAGTGAAGTTCGGCCGCGAGAACAGGATAAAAAGAAACCCCGCCATCGCCAGCAGGGCAGGCAGAGGATACAGCGGCATCCGATACCCGCGTTCCTTGCGCTCACGCCTATGCTGCGGCAGCAGCACCGCCAGCCCCTGCAACAGGAACTGAAACAGAATACGGATCACGACCAGCGCCGTGATGACCTCCTGCAGCCGGAAGACGCAGCAGACCATCGTCATCGTTCCCAGCGTCAGCAGCGAGTGATGCGGTATCCGCAGCTTGCGATGAATCGCCCCGAACCACGAAGGGAAGTTCCCATCCTGCGCCGCCGCGAAGGGAATGCGTGACTGCCCCAGCAGCAGCGCGAAGACCGAGCAGAGCGCCGCAATGGCAATCAGCACCACAATCGCGCTCGCGGCCCCATGGCCGTAGAGCCGCTCCATGAACACGGCCATCGTGAACATGCGCGCATGGCTCCCGGTCTCCTGCATCATCTCCTGCCAGGGTAGAACTCCAAGCACACTGATGTTCATCAGCAGGTACAGCGTTCCCACGATGATGACCGAGCCCAGCACTGCACGCGGAATCGTCTTCCGCGGCTCGCGAACCTCCGCGCCCATGAAGCAGACGCTGTAGTAGCCGCCGTAGTCATAGGCTGCAACCAGCAGCCCCGCTCCCAGCCCCATGAAAAATGCGCTGTCGAGGTGGAAGGCACCGGCAGGAAAATCGAACGCGATCTTCGGATCGAAGTGCGTGAAGCCAGCGAAGATGATGAAGACCAGCGTCAGCACCACCGCGACGCCCAGCCAGCGAACGATCTTATCGATGGCGAGAATGCTGCGATAGAGCAGCGTCAGCGCAAGCGCGCATGCTCCCATCGCTATCATCGTCTGTCCGCTCACGACAATCGGAACGCCGAGAAGCTTCGCTGCGACCAAGGGCTTGACCGCATTCGGAAAGAAGAAGGTGATGTACTGCGAAAACCCGATGCACCCCGAGGCGATCGACAATGGGGAGCTGAACAGAATCTGCCACGCGTAGAGGAACGAGAACACGCGCCCCAGCTTGCGCTCGCCATAAAGATGCTTCAGGTAGGCATACGATCCTCCGGCCTCGGGATACGTCGTGCCCAGTTCGCTCCACACCATGCCATCGCATAGCGAAAGCGCCGCTCCCAGCACCCATCCGAGCATCGCTTGCGGCCCACCCATTGCGGCCACGATCAGCGGGAGCGTCACAAACGGACCCACCCCCACCATGCCGATCACGTTCAGCCCCAGAGCCGACCAGGTAGAGAGTCCACGCTGCAACTCCACCGGTTTTTCGTCGACGGAAGACATCTGCGAAGGGCTAGCGTTCATCGGCCTGTCCTGTAAGTGTGCGACATTCTGCCTTCATCGTCTCATGCGCGTCTTCAAGTCTGCGCGCTTCTCCTGCGGTCCATTCACCGTCCCGCGCCGCGGTCTCGCGAGCGCGAAGAATCTCCGGCTCCAGCGCCTCGGGTGCAGGGCCTCCGGGAATCTTCCGCACCGCGACGAAGTTGGCGGCACTCAACGCGGTCCGTATCTTTTCGAGCGAGAGTGTGAACCGCCCTTCCAGCTCCCGCTCTACGAGATCGGTCATTGCATCGGCACTGTACGCTCCCTGCAACTCGCGCACGGCCTTGCTGACGATGGTGTGCGCCGCGTGAAAGCTCATGCCCGTCTCGCGCACCAGCGTATCGGCCAGCTCGGTCACCGGGAGGAAGTTTCCATCTGCGGTCACCGCCATCTTCGCCGTGTTGAACTCCGCCTCGCTCAACGCTCCCGTCAGCAGCAGAAGACTTCTCTCCGCATCCTCAAAGGCCGTGTAGACCAGCGGCTGCAGATCGTCCTCCGCATCGTTCATATCGGCAAAGGGAGTGTTGTGCAGGCTTCCAACCACTCCCTGCGCCTCCATCAGGGCGCGGCTTGCGAGTACGCGAACATGCTCCAGCGGCACGGGATTTCTCTTCTGCGGCATGATGCTCGAAATCTGTACATACGCATCGCTCAGTCGCAGATAGCCAAACTCCGCGGTGCTCCACAGCAGCAGATCCTGCGCGAATCTTCCCAGGCTCAGCATCGTCGTGGCCAGCACACCGCAGCTTTCGACCACATAATCGACTGCGGCGATGCAGCCATACGAGTTCACCTGCAGGCCTTCGAAGCCTAGCATCTTCTCGGTGAAGTGGCGGTCGATGGGGAAGCCGGTGGTCGTAATCGCGCACGCTCCCAACGGGTTGCGGTTTACGCGAGCATAGGCCTGGCGAAGACGCTCCGCGTCGCGTCCCAGAATCTCGATGTAGGCCATCAGGTAGTGGCCAAGCGTCGTCGGCTGCGCCGGTTGATTATGCGTGTATGCGGGCATCAGGGCTGCGCGATGCTCCCACGCCAGCTCGATCAGAAACTTCCTCAGCTCAAGCGCTGCATCCAGAATGCGAAGCAGCCTTCCGCGCAGAACCATGCGATACATCGTCAGGTCGATATCGTTGCGGCTGCGCGCGGTGTGCATCTTTCCCGCAACCTCTTCGCCGCAGATCGCCGCAAGCTTCTTCTCGAGGTAGAAAAACAGATCTTCAAAGGTGCCGTCGTACTCGACGGAGCGTATCTCTTCAAGAGACAGCGTATCCAGTGCGCGGATGCAGGCCGCGGCTTCATGCGCGGGCATAATCCCCTGTCGCGCCAGCATCAGTGTGTGCGCGTATTCAATCTCCAGCAGCGGCTCCAGAAAGTATCGCTTTGCATCGGCAAAGACCGGGACAAGCACGGTGTCGCGATAGATGGGAGCGGGAAATTTCGAGGTTTTGCCAGGGGTCTTCATCTGTTTCCTTTTACAGCGTCCTATTTCTTTAAGACAAAAAAAGGAGCGTAAACCCTGATCGGTTTACGCTCCCCGGTTTGATTACCAGCGTGCCGCAACGCCAAACTGCACAATGCGGGCTTCGAGCGCCGAGCCGCGAACGGTGGTACTTGCTCCGTTCGGCGTGCCGTCAGCAAAGACCGGCTGCGTGACGCTCAGGTTGGTAGCATTCGTGTGGTTGAAGATGTTGTTCGCTTCCAGGAGGAACGACGTCGAAAGACGATCGAACAACTTGGGGAAGTTTCTTGTGTAACGAGCGTCCACCTGGTAGACGCTCGGCGAGCGCAGCGTATTGCGTCCCACAAACGCGGGGCGCGCCACTGTTGTTGTCGAAGGATCGCCATTGATCGCCGTTCCAGTCAGGATCGTCGCCTGGTCGCCCGAACTGAGAATCCCCAGCACGGCAAGCATATTGCCGTTTGCCAGCGTGTTCAGGAAGCCGTGGCTCAGGTTGAACTCCGGCTGCATCACGGTGGTCAGGTTGAAGGCGTTGGGGTGATTGACCAGGCTGTTGCCGCGGTCGCGCTTCAGGTTGGTTGTGTCTTCGATGCCGACGTTCTGCTCGAAGGAGTTCACCTCCGGGCCATCGGAGATCGAGTGCGACCAAGTGTAGTTCGCATTCAGCTGAATGCCGTGCGAAAGTGCATGAACATAGCTGATGGCGAGACCGTTGTAGCTGGTGTTTGCTCCCGACTCCACCTGGTTGACCTGGTTGAACCGCGAGTCCACGCGAGCCGAGCCAAAGATCGGCCTGCCATCCGCCAGCGTGCCGATGGGGTTGGTCAGGTTGATGTTGTGCATGTACTCCAGGTTGCGGCCATTGGTCAGGATGTAGCGAATCGTGAACGTGTCATAGCGGCTGAAATCGTGCGCCAGCTGCAGCGTTGCGTTCCACGTGTACTCGTTCTTGATCTTTGGCGAAACGGTCGTTACGTTTTGCGCAGGTGGCGTTCCACCTGCGGAAGGAAGGTTCGGAAAGGCCGGGCCATTTGCCGAAGTGAAGCTGAAGATCTGCGTGCGGTTCGATCCATCCTGGTTCAAAGCATTGAACCAGACATTGGTCGGGGTCTGCTGGTAGAAGATTCCAGCCGAAGCCTTCAGAACCGTGTGATCGTCCAACTGGTACGAGAAACCGAGGCGAGGTGAGAAGTTCGTGTTCGGCACATTGAACGAGCGTGAGTTGATGAACGGAGCATTCTTGTTCGCCTCCGGTCCCTTGAAGCGGTCATAACGTCCGCCGTAGATCAGCGTCAGCTTCGGAGTAACGCGCCACGTATCCTGCGCATACACGCCGAAGAACATCGAAGCGTATCCCACGCCGGTCAAATCTGTCTGGCTGTCGAACTGCGAGTAGGCATAGGGGTTGGTGCCATTCTTCGCCGCCAGATAGTTATTGAGCGAGCTGAAGGTATAGCGGTTAAAACTGAGGCTGCGCTGACGGTTGATCAACTCCGCCAGGTTGAACCCGGCCTTGATCGTGTGGGCTCCGCGGACGTAAGTGACGTTGTCGCTTCCGCTGGGAACCTTGTCGGTGTACTGATCGCCGGCATTCGACGTGCTGCCAAGAGTAGCCACACCAGGAATCACAATGGCGGGGCCAGCATCCGGAACGGACGGCGTATGCGCATTGTTGCGGAAGGGCCACGAGAAGCGAAGCTCGTTCACCGTGTGATCGTTGATGACGCTGGTCAACTGCATACCGATCACGTGTGCGCGGTCCACAAAGTCAGCGCCTGCGCTGCGAACATTCAGACCGCCCACCTGCGTGTTGAAGGGGAAGTCGTTCTTGAAGTAGTTGTAGCGAATAAACATCGAGTTCTTGCTGTTGATCGTCCAGTCTCCGCGTCCCAGCACGAAGTTGCCGTGCAGCAGACCGGGTGCCGCGGCAACATCATCGGGAGTCAGCCCCAGCGTTTGAATGTTCGCAGGAGTGATGGTGACCGGCGAAGGCTGTCCACGCACCACGTGCTCATAGGCCCCGAAGAAGAACAGCTTATTCTTGATGACCGGGCCGCCCAGGTTCGCCGAGTAGTCCTCAAGCTGCAGGTTCGGCTTCGCCTGCGCTTTATTTGCGAAGAAAGGATACGCTGTCGCATCCTGCCAGCGCCGCAGCCACTGGAACAGTCCGTGATAGTCGTTCGAGCCGCTGTTCGAGATCACGTTGTAGACATTGCCTGTCGTCCATCCGTATTCAGGAGCAAAGCTGTTCGAAACCGTCTGGACCTCTTTGATAAAGATGTTGCCGATGGGAAACAGGCGCAGGCCGATGCGGTCGCTCTGCGTGTTCACCATGCCGTCCATCTGGTAGTTGATGCGGTCCAGCAGTCCGTTCGTGTTCAGCGTGCGCGGAATGCCTAGTTCCTGGTTCGGGTGTCCGCTGACGCCGGGCTGAAAGAGGATGAAGTTGTAAGGATTGCGCGAGGTCAGCGGAAGATTCTCAACCTCACGCGAATCCAGAGTGCGCTGTACGTTCAAGGTCGAAGGGTCGATGCCGATCGTCGTCGCCGTAACCTCGATCTGCTCCGACGTATTTCCAATCGCAAGCGCACTATCCAGCGTGGCTTCCTTACCGGCGGTCAGAAGGATGTTTTCGTAGTTCGCCGTGGAAAATCCATCCTTCGAGATGGTGACCTTGTAGTTTCCCAGCGGGAGGTTGACCACCACGAAGTAGCCATCGGACTCCGTTTGGATGGTCCTGTTATAGCCCACCTCGGGATTGGAGATGGTGATGCTCGCCCCGGGGATCGAAGCGCCGCTGGCATCGGCGACGTGCCCGCGGATCGTTCCGTTAATCGATTGCGACTGTCCCCATGCGGGAGAGGATGCAACCACAGCAGGGAGCCCCGCGATAAGCGCGGCTCCAAGAAGGGAGATTCGAACACTGCGAAGAGTCGACAAGGAAGCCTCCAGAGAACCGTCGAAACGGATTTTTCTCGTTTCAGAATGCGAAACTGCGATCGCAAAAAGTCCGTCAGGACGGAGAACTTAGTAAAACCTATTAAGTAAGTGGTAAGATGCCCCAACACTAGTGAAGTGTTAAGGCCTTGTCAATAAAAAACTCGAGTTTCGAGGGCTCAAGCCAGCAAACGAGCTTCAGTGGCCGTCAGGCTGAGGAAGATCGCACCGTGAAGCTGCGCCTGTGTTCCCAGCGAGCTTGACCGCACCTGGGGCCGGGCAAACTCATTGTGAGCCAGCAGCTTCTCGGTGCCTCTACAAAGCTCCGGATGCGAGCCAACTCCGCCCCCGAGGATGACGACCTCCGGGTCCAGCACCAGCGACATCTCGACGATGCAATCCGTCAGGATCTGCGAGGTGCTGTTCACGACCTGGATTGCCAGGCGATCACCGTCCACGGCCAGATCGAAGATCTCCGTCGCGCGCAGCTTCGCCAGCTCTGGCGTGGAGCGGCGCTCGCGAGCCAGAAGTTTCTGCCACTCCGCTTCGATGCCAAGTCCGCCGATCGAGCGTTCCATCTGCCCGGTCTGGTGAACCTCGATCGTCCTGCGCGGTTGTCCGTGTACGGCGGAGTAGCCAATCTCTCCCGCACTCCAGTTTGCTCCGTGGTGCAGGTGCCCACGCAGAAAAATACCCGCGCCGACACCTGTTCCCAGGGCGATAAAGATGAAGTTCTCAATGCCCGAGGCGGAACCGCGCCACTGCTCGCCGACAGCGGCGAGATTGGTGTCGTTTTCCACCGTGGCCTCTGTCCCGATCTCGCGCTCGATCATGCTGCGCAGCGGGACATCGTTCCAGTCGCGAAGATTCGGGGCTGAGAGGACGACGCCGGAGTTGACGTTCGTCACGCCCGGAGCCCCCACTGTAATGTGCAGCACCTTCTTCAGCGAGGTCGAGGCATCCTGGCACATCATCTTCAGGCCATCGTGAATCAGACCGCACACGGCCTTTGGGGTGCGCTGTTTTTCCGTGAACTGTGTCGCCCACTGCGTCACGATGCGGCCATTCAGATCGGCCAGAACCATGCGGAGGCGCGTGCCTCCAATGTCGACTCCCGCAACGTAACCGTGCGTCGCATTGAAGCGCAGCATCTCTGGAGGACGCCCTCCGCTTGACTCGCCATCGCCAAGGTTTTCCACCAGATTCAATGACTCCAGGTACGTGACCGCGCTCGAAACCGTGGGAGCGCTCAGTCCTGAAAGACGCACGAGGTCGGCCTTGGAGCAGGGGCTGTTCTCCCGCAGCAGTCTTAGAAGAGTGCGTGCATTCGACTGGCGAAGGTGCGAGGGACGCGAAGGGGTTCCTGTCGGATACTCGATGGAGGTGGAGGTCGTAAATCGCATGAGGTCGTCTGTCGAGTCATCATAACCTAAATTTGTTAATAAACTTTACAAAGTTTTCCGCATCGTGATATCCATTACCAACAAAGAGAGAAGAACCTCTTCCATCTGCACTGAATCAAAGAGAAGATCATTCTTATCCGAATCGCATAGACGTAACTGCCAGGAGCCCTTTGTCCATGAGACCTGATGTTCGCCGCGGGACCGTAGCTGCTCTCCTTACCCTTTCGTTCTCTCTGCAAGCCTCGATTGCGGTTGCGCAGCAACCCGAGATCGCGCACTACCAGTCTGCTTACGCTCGCCCGCTTCCCATTGACCGCGGCTCCGCTGGCCTCTCGCAGACGCTTCGTTCGCTCCACACCCGTGCCTCGCTGGCGATGGTGACGGCGCATCCCGACGATGAGGATGGCGGCATGCTCGCCTATGAGAGCCGCGGACAGGGCGTCGATACCACGCTGCTCACGCTTAATCGCGGCGAAGGCGGCCAGAACGTCATGACCTCCGACTACTGGGACGAGCTCGGCACGCTGCGCACGCAGGAGCTTCTCGCCGCGGGCAACTACTATGGCGTTCACCAGTACTGGACCCGCGTCGCTGACTTCGGCTTCTCAAAGACCATTGAAGAAGCCCTGAAGACCTGGGGCGAAGACCGCGTCCTTTATGACGTTATCCGGGCCATCCGCATTCAGCGTCCTCTCGTCGTCACCAGCGTCTTCGCAGGCAATGTCTCCGACGGCCACGGCCACCACCAGGTCGCGGGATACGCCGCGCAGCGTGTCTACGCGATGGCGGGCGACCCAAAGGTCTTCCCCGACCAGATCAAGGCTGGTCTCCAGCCCTGGTCGCCTCTCAAGGTCTACGCCCGCGTGCCTTTTGCGCGTGTGACCGAAAAGGGCATTTACGACTATGCCACCGGCCACTGGGAGCCTGTCCGCTTCCGCAACTACGTCAACAACACGTGGATCGAGGGAGTTCCCTCCGCGACGGTTGAGGTTCCCAGCGGAACCTACGATCCCATGCTCGGTTCTTCGTACATGCAGGTCTCGCGAGAGGGCCTCAACAACCAGAAGACGCAGAACGGCGGCATCGCCATTCCTCTTCCGCGCCCAACCTCGACGCCGTACCATCTCTATGCCTCACGTGTAGGCTCCTCCGAACACGAGAAGACTTTCTTCGACGGCATCGACATCACGCTCGCCGGAATCGCTACCTACGCTCCGGCCTCTGAGCAGGCCTCGTGGCGCGAGAAGCTCAACGCGCTCAATGCGACAGTCGAGTCGGCGACCTCCTCCTTCAACGCCACGAATCCCGCCACCATTGCCCCCACGCTGGCCAAGGGACTAGCCCAGACCAACGCGCTCCTCGATGAAGTTGCCAAGAGCAAGCTCTCTGCTGAGGCGCGTTACAACATGGCGCACGAGCTGACCATCAAGCAGCAGCAGTTCAACCTCGCGCTCCAGCAGTCTCTCGGCCTGGCGCTTCTTGCCAACACGACCGAAGGCGATGCCCCCCGCCGCGTGGGACCCTTCGGCGATATGTCCACCCAGACGACCACCTCGCAGACCGTCGTTCCCGGCAACAAGGTTAATGTGGCGGTCCACCTCGCCAACCAGGGCGCTGAGCCCGTAGCGATTACTGCGGTCGATGTTGTCTCCGAGGCAGGCACTGGATTCACCGTGACCCCGCAGACCTCTGCTACCGGCAACCTCGCCGCCGCAACCTCGCGTGACCAGACCTTCGAGGTCGCCGTACCCCGCACGGCCGAGCTGACAAAGCCCTACTTCAGCCGCCCCAGCCTTGAGCAGTCCTACTACGACCTCAACGATCCGCAGTACCTCAATCTTCCCTCGCGGCCCTATCCGCTTCTTGCCACCGCCACGGTTACATATCACGACGTCGCCATCAAGCTTGCTGGAGTTGTCCAGACGGTGCATCCCATCAACGGCGAAGGCCCCGTGCTTGAGCCTCTGCTTGTGGCCCCGGCCATCTCGCTCAGCGTCAGCCCTTATGCTGGAGTCGTCGCGCTCAACAGCTCCTCACTTGAGCTTCATGTCTCTTTGCACAGCAGCGTGAAGGGAGCGGCCAAAGGCACCGTTCGCCTCGATCTTCCCGCCGGATGGAAGTCCACCCCCGAGGTTGCCGACTTCTCCACCCAGCGCGAGGGCGAAGATCAGAACCTTACCTTCAAGGTCACGCCGCAGCAGGTGCAGGCCAAGCCCTACACCATCACTGCCGTCGCTGAGTACAACGGAGAGAAGTTCACCCAGGGCTTCCAGACCGTCGGATACCCCGGACTTCGCCCCTATCCGCACTATCGCCCCGCGACCTACCGCACCACCGGCGTCGATGTGAAGACCGCGCCTGACCTCCGCGTCGGCTACATCATGGGCACGGGAGACGACGTCGCCACCTCGCTGGCCGACATCGGCATTCACCCCACGCAGCTCACTCCCGCGGAGGTCGCCTCGGCTGACCTTTCGCGCTACGACGCTATCATTCTCGGCATCCGCACCTACGCCGCGCGGCCGGAGCTAAAGACCTTCAACAGTCGCCTGCTCGAGTACGCGCACAACGGCGGAGTTGTCATCGTGCAGTACCAGACCCCCGAGTACGACCGCAACTACGGCCCCTACCCGCTCACGCTCTCGGGCGATCCCGAGAAGGTCGTTGAAGAGGACTGCAAGGTGCAGATCCTCCTTCCCAACGACCCCGTCATGAGCTGGCCGAACAAGCTCACGACCGCCGACTTCGACAACTGGGTCGAGGAGCGCGGCCACGGCTTCATGCGTCAGTGGGATTCCCACTTCATCGCCCCCACCGAGATGCACGACACCGATCAGGACCCGCAGAAGGGCGGTCTTCTCTACGCCCGTTACGGCAAGGGAGCCTACGTCTATCTCGCTTATGCCTTCTTCCGCCAGATGCCCGACGGAGTCCCCGGCTCCTACCGGATCATGGCCAACCTCATCAGCATGGGTAAAAATCCGGAGCTTGCCCTCGGCAAACAGGCTGCTGCTTCCACGGCCTCTGGAACCCACTAAATCCTTTTGCACGGCGGTGCGGGAACGTTAGCTTCCGCACCGCATTTTTTCTCCCAGCTCTCTTGTTGAACCGTTATCCTGATCCCCCAAAGTCGTCATTCTGAGCCCAGCGAAGACTCCTTGTATTTTTTGCAGGATGCTAGCCCTCCACAAAACCATCTCTCAACCGCAGCCCTCCCACTCGCAAACGATTATCCTCAAGCAAGAGCCAAGCTCACGAGGAGAGCCTCACATGGACATCAAACGCAACGGCACGCAGCCTTCTGTCAAAGGCCCCGCTGACTGGTTCACCGGTACCGTGCGGATCGACCCTCTACTGCAGGCCCCCGCGCCCGCGCGCGTCCAGGGCGCTCACGTCACCTTCGAGCCCGGAGCCCGCACCGCCTGGCACACGCACCCTCTCGGTCAGACCATCATCGTGACCTCCGGCGTCGGCCTCGCCCAGCGCTGGGGAGGCCCCATCGAGGAGATTCATCCCGGCGATGTCGTCTGGTTTCCTCCCGAAGAGAAGCACTGGCACGGAGCCTCCCCGGCCAACGCCATGACCCACATCGCCATCCAGGAGCAGCTTGACGGCAAGGCCGTCGACTGGATGGAGCACGTCACCGACGAGCAGTACGGCTCGCGATAACCCGCTTTCTCGCCCCACGGCGCAGCAGCTAAACTTGGTATAGAGGTATAGACGACTTAATGGACGCCACCCGCACCTTCCCGCACGCCATGCTGCGCGAGATCTTCGAGCAGCCCCAAGCCATCACTGAGACCCTCTCGGCCTACGCCGACGAAACCGGCCTTCGCGAGGACGTCTTCCTCTCTGCCCGCCCGGCCATCGTGGGCCGCGACAGCATCCTCATCGCCGCCTCCGGCTCCAGCCGCCACGCCGGTCTCTGCGGCGAGATCGTCTTCGAAGACCTCGCAGGCATCGCCGTCGATGTCGAGTACGCCAGCGAGTACATCTACCGCTCCACCCAGACCCTCAAGAACCCCTGCTTCGTCGTCATCTCCCAGTCCGGCGAGACGGCAGACACCTCCGAGGCTCTGCGCGAGGCCATCGCCCGCGGCGCCTCGACCATCGCCATCACCAACAAGCCCGAATCCTCGATGGCTCGCCTCGCCTCCTGCTCGCTGCCCACCTACGCGGGTATCGAGCGCGCCGTCCCGGCGACCAAGAGCTTCACCACGCAGCTTGCGGTCCTCTCGCTCCTCGGCCTCTATACCGCCCGAGTCCGCGGCTGCATGACCCGCGCCGTCGTCGAGTCGCACCTCGCGCACCTCTTCGCCATCCCCTCCGCGATGGCAACCGCCCTTCCGCGCTGGGAGAAGAAGCTCTCTGAGATCGCGGTCGCTCTCAAGGACGCGGAGACCTTCCTCTTCCTCGGTCGCGGCGTCCACTACCCCATCGCCCGCGAGGGCGCTCTCAAGCTCAAGGAATCGGCCTACATCCAGGCCGAAGGCTACCCCACCGGCGAGCTGAAGCACGGCCCCAACGCCCTGGTAAACCGCAACAACCCTCTCGTGGTGCTCGCCACCTGCGACCCCTCGGAGCCCGACGCCGTTCTCCGTTACGAGAAGACCGTGAACCTCGTCCGCGACATGCACAAGCAGGGCGCGCAGATCCTCTCCATCGTCACCGAGGGGGATACCCGCGTCGCCGAGCTGAGCGATCACGTCGTCGAAGTCCCGGCGGTCGCCGACTGGCTCGCCCCGCTTTACGAGGTGGTGCCGTTGCAGCTTCTGGCGTATTTCATGGCGATCGGTCGCGGCATCGACGTCGATAATCCGCGCAACCTCGTCAAGGCTGTCGTGCAGGAGTAATCTCTCCCTGCTTCTTGCATTCCACGCGCTGCACGTATCCTGTTTTATGCGTGCAGCGCATTTTCTTTAAGCCCCGGCTATTATTTCGCCCCGGCGGTCTGGTCAGCCTTCACGACGAAGTAAACGATGTGTCCGCCTTTCGCTATCTTCACCTGGTGGGGAATCCCTGCGGGGATGTGAACGATATCGCCCTTCTTCAGAGGAGCCGTCGTGCCACCGCTGATTCCATCGCCGCGCTGTTCCCCTTCGGCCGTCTGCTTGGCCCCGACCATCGAGCCGCCCGTGACGATCTCTCCGCCGCCATCGAGGATGATGAAGACATCGGCAAACTTCTGGTGAAACTCCGACTGCCCATCCGCATGGCGGATCACCAGCATGGTGTAGTGGTTCGGGTACTTGCCGGGAATCTCCGAGTGCAGCGGCGAATCTCCGCCGACTTCCTTCGCATGGGCCACCAGCTCGTCGGTCGAGTAATGGTCGATCTTGTCTGACTTGTCTGAGGGAGCGCTTTGAGCGTTCAGGGCATGACCTGCGAAGAGGGAAGCGGCAAGCATCAGGGGCGCGGCAAATTTCATGGTGTCTCCGAAAAGGTTTGTTGGCTCTGCGGAAGAATACATTGCTTTCGGCTTTGACGACTCGCAACACCAGCAGATGCAACACCAGCGATGCGCGGGTGCCCCATATCTGGCGGTCGTATCGCCAGATGTGGGTTTGCAGGATGCCTAGTTCAGGTTCAGCCCGCGAATCACCCCGACCGCCAGCACCGCCCCGATGACCGGCCCGAAGATCGGAATCCACGCATACCTCCACCCCGAGCCACCCTTGCCCGCAATCGGCAGCAGGGAATGAGCGAGCCTCGGTCCCAGGTCGCGGGCGGGATTGATCGCGTACCCGGTCGTGCCTCCCAGCGACAGGCCGACGCCCCAGACCAGCGCTCCCACCAGCACCGGCCCCAGCCCAGGAGCGACCCCCGCCGGGGCGATGCGCTTCGACGACAACGCCACCGCGACCAGCACCAGCACAAACGTCCCGACGATCTCGCTCACGAGGTTCCACGCCGGAGCCAACACTGCGGGAGCCGTCGCAAAGCACGCGAACTTCGCTCCTTCATCTTCGGTTAGCTCCCAGTGCGGCTTGTAGTGCAGCCACACGACTGCCGCTCCGCAGAAGGCTCCGAGCACCTGCGCTGGAATGTAGGTCAGCAGCCTCTCCGCGTGGCCGGTCATCAGCACGGAGGCCAGCGTAAACGCGGGGTTCAGATGCCCGTCGGGGTCTCCCAGCGCCGCGCTCACCGCCACTCCTGCAAAGACCGCAATCGCCCAGCCGACCGTGATCGCCGTCCACCCCGCGTTCTGTCCTTTCGAGCGGTTCAGCAGAGCGCCCGCGACCACGCCGTTGCCCAGCAGGATCAGCACGAATGTCCCGACGAACTCGCCGATTACGGGTGTCCAGTCGATCATGCCCGGTCCTCATAGACATACCCGCGAGCGATCGCGTAGAAGCTCTCAAGGTCGCTGATGGCAGCCTCCTCATCGCGCCCAAGCTCCCGCGCCAGCAGGTCGGCCACGCGTGGAGCGGCCTCGATTGCGGCGCGAGCATTGAGAAACAGGGCCCGCGTCCGGCGAGCCAGAACGTCCTCGGTGGTGCGGGCCATCTCCTGCCGCGCCGCCCAGACCACCTCGCGCAGACGGTACGGAAGCTGCGGATGAAGAAGATCGTTCAGGGCAGGATCTTCCTGCGAGAGCTTCTCCAGCAGGGGAAGGTCCGCGCCATACACGCGCTCCGACTCGACCGCCGCGACCTCGCTGGTCCAGCCATGCAGCCGCAGCGACCGCGTCCGCGAAGGTTCCTTCGCAAGCCCCGCGACCTCCGCCGCCCGGTTGATCGTGTCTTCGCCCATGCGCCGGTAGGTCGTCCACTTGCCTCCGGTCACGGTGATCAGGCCGGAGGGGCGAACCAGAATCGTGTGGTCGCGCGACAGCTTCGAGGTCGCCCCGCCGCCCTTGCGGACCAGCGGACGCAGCCCCGACCAGATGCTCAGGACCTCCTCCTGCTTCGGCCGTCGACCGAGATACTTCCTGATGTGTTCGAGCAGAAAGCTGCGCTCCGACTCCATCGCCCTCGGCTCCGTGCTGGCCTGCCGCACCGCCTCGTCGGTGGTCCCCACCACAGTCGCGCCATGCCAGGGAATCGCAAAGAGCACGCGGCCATCGGAGGTCTTCGGGATCATCATCGCGTTCTGCCCCGGCAGAAACGAGGGCGGAAGGACGAAGTGCGTTCCCTGGCTGACCGAGAGCAGCGTCTCGCGGTCGCCGTCCATCGCAAGTACCTGCTCGGTGAAGACGCCGGTCGCGTTGATGACGGCCTTGGCCCGCAGCTCGAACCGCGCATTGTTCTCGCAGTCGCGGGCGTGAACGCCGATCACCTTGCCGTTGTGCTCGATCAGCCCCGTCGCCTCGACGTAGTTGATCGCGGTGCCATGCAGGTCTTGGAGGGTTCGCAGCAGAGCGATTGCGTACCGCGCATCGTCGAACTGCCCGTCGTGATAGAGCACGCCTCCGCGCAGCCCCTCCGGTCGAACTCCCGGAAGCATCGCCTGCGTCTCCTTCGACGAGAGCATGTGCGAAGGGCCGAGCGACAGCTCGCCCGAAAGCCACTCGTACAGCTTCAACCCGAAGCCATAGTAAGGAAGCCCGAGGAGGTCATAGACCGGAACGACGAACGAGAGATCGTGGGCGAGATGAGGAGCGTTTTCGAGCATCAGACCGCGCTCGCGCAGCGCATCCATCACCAGCGTCACGTTCATCTGTTCGAGATAGCGCACGCCTCCGTGCACCAGCTTCGTGCTTCGGCTGGAGGTTCCCTTGGCGAAGTCGGCGCGCTCGATCAGCAGCGTCCTGTAACCCCGCGAAGCGGCTTCGACCGCCGCTCCCAGCCCGGTCGCGCCGCCGCCGATGACGAGCACGTCCCACTCGGTCTGCTCGCCGAGCTTACGAAGAATCTCCTCGCGGCTGCTCAATCTGCCGTCTCCTCCTCACGCGTCCACGCCTTTGCCCGGTCGAGCGCACGCCGCCAGGTTGCGCGCACACGTTCCCGCTGCTGCGCCTCGATGGAAGGCTGAAAGGTGCGGTCGATCTGCCACTGGCCCGCGATGGCCTCCTTGCTGGGCCAGTAGCCGACGGCCAGCCCCGCAAGGTACGCCGCTCCCAGCACGGTGGCTTCGGCGTTCTTCGGCCGCACGACCTCGATGCCCAGAACGTCCGCCTGAATCTGCATCAGCAGGTTGTTGGCGGCGGCTCCACCATCGACCCGCAGCTGCGCCAGCGGCAGGCCGGAGTCGGCCTGCATGGCTTCGAGCACGTCGGTCGCCTGCAACGCGATGCCTTCGAGCGCCGCACGGGCGATGTGCGCTCGCAAGATTCCCCGCGTCAGCCCGACGAGAGCGCCGCGGGCATACTGGTCCCAGTACGGCGCCCCCAGCCCTGCGAACGCCGGAACCAGCACGACTCCGTTCGAGGTACTTACGGATGCGGCCAGCTCTTCGACCTCGGCGGCGGAGCGGATCATCTGCAGGTCGTCGCGGAGCCACTGCACCACGGCCCCGGCCATCATCATGCTGCCCTCGAAGGCGTACTCGACCGTATCGCCGATCTTCCACGCGACCGTAGTCAGCAGGCGGTTCTTCGAGGCCTTCGGCTCGGTCCCGATGTTCAGCAGCATGAAGGCCCCTGTGCCGTAGGTACATTTGGCCATGCCGGGAACGGTACACATCTGCCCGAAGAGCGCGGCCTGCTGGTCGCCCGCGATTCCTGCGATGGGGATGCCTTCGATCAGGCCGGCGGTCGTGGCGCACTCGCCGCTCGAGGCGACGACCTCGGGCAGCAGCGAGCGCGGAACCTCAAGGAGCCGCAGCAGGTCGTCATCCCAGTCCATCGTGTGGATGTTGAAGAGCATGGTGCGCGAGGCGTTGGTGACGTCGGTGACGTGCCGCGTGCCCTTCGTGAGCTTCCAGATCAGCCAGCTGTCGACGGTCCCGAAGGCCAGCTTGCCCTGCTCGGCGCGGGCGCGAACGCCGGGCACGTTGTCGAGTATCCAGCGCACCTTGCTGCCGGAGAAGTACGCGTCGGGGATGAGGCCGGTCTTCGCCTGGATCGCCGCTCCCTCGCTGCTGCGAAGCGCATCGCAGAACTCGGCGGTGCGGCGGTCCTGCCAGACGATGGCGTTGTAGACCGGCTCGCCGGTCTCGCGGTCCCAGAGGATGGTGGTTTCGCGCTGGTTGGTGATGCCGATGGCGGCGATGTCGCGGTCGGTCAGGTCGGCCTTGGCGAGCGCCGCGTTGGCGACTCCGCTCTGCGAAGCCCAGATCTCGGTGGGAGAGTGCTCGACCCAGCCCGGCTGCGGGAAGATCTGCCGGAAGGGGTTCTGGGCGATCGCACGGACCGTTCCGGTCTCATCGACCACCATCGCTCGGGAGCTGGTCGTTCCCTGATCCAGGGCCAGGATGAACCGCCTTGATGCCAAGCTGCCTCCTCGTTTGCGAACCCGGAAAATCCGCCTCCGGGCCACGAGTCAATGTATAAGATTTACCTCTCCCCCTGATCAACGAGCGAAGGATTTCTTTCGGGGTGGAGATGGTAAGTCAATAGGAAAGGCCTATTTAGGAGGGCTCTTCTCCTCGTGGGTGGGAGATGCGGGAAGCTATACTTGCCAATTAGCGGAAACAGGGAGGTGGGCCATGACGTAAGTGCCGAAGGAGCACTACCTCATGAGTAGATCGTATCGTCGCCCGTACATGACCTATACGGGCGTTCGCAGTGCGAAGCAGGACAAGCGTTTTGCAGTACGCGGCGTTCGTCGTAAGCAGAACCTCTGGCTTCGAGTCGGGGACTTTGACCATAGTCCGACTCCTCACCGTCTGGAGTGTAGTTGGAACGAGGTTTGCTGTTGGGCGCGCGACGGCAGGCAATTCTATTGTTCCCTGAGCACATGGGAGCAGTCAGAGTATGCGCGGTTGCGGCAGGGGCTTTTTTATAGCTCGTGGGATGAGTGTGCGTTGAAGAAGCACTACACCGCATGGCCTCCAGCTTGGTATCGGAAGCTGGTTCGGAAGTGAAGATAGGATGTTTCCTGTTTCTTGAGGCGTGGTAGGACCACCTTCAGGTATGATTCCGCCCTGAGTTCAGGGATCGGGAAAGAGGAGTCATGAATCAGCGACACATCGTTCCATTGGCCGCGCTTCTGGTGACATTGGCGGCGTTACCTGCTGCTGCGAAGGTCTGCAATGCGCGTACTTACGGAGCCAAAGCCGACGGCGTGACGAAGGATACGAAGGCCATTCAGGCGGCCATCGACGACTGCGCCAATGCGGGCGGGGGAACGGTGAAGCTGGCCGGAGGGACGTTTCTTTCGGCTCCCATCGTTCTCAAGAGCAACGTGACGCTCGATCTTGCAAAGGGAACGACGCTGCTCGGTTCGCCCGACCACGCCGACTATCCGGCGAAGACGGAGTTTCGTGCTCCGGGGACGCAGTCGCTGGTCAGCGCGACCCATGCGGAGAACGTCGCTATCACCGGCAGCGGCACCATCGACGGCAACGGTGAGAGCTGGTGGGCCGAGGCTCGCTCGACCAAGGACGCCGGTGTCGTGGGGGCGGTCGTGTTCCGTCCGCGCCTCGTGGTCTTCGATCACTGCAAGCATGTCCGCATCGAGGGCGTGACGATTCAGAACTCGCCGAGCTGGCAGGTCGTGCCTTACTACACGGACGATACGATCATTCGCAACGTCCGCATCCTTGCGCCGCAGCACTCGCCCAATACCGACGCGATCGATCCCTTCAGCGTCTCGGGCATAGTGATCGATCACGTCTACGCCGACGTGGGCGACGACAACATCGCCATCAAGAGCGGCATCATCAACTCGCCGGGACCGGACGCGCCGAGCAAGGACATCACCATCACCGACTGCGAGTTCATGCACGGCCACGGCCTCTCCATCGGCTCGGAGATCGCCGGAGGCGCGAACAATATCCACGCCGAGCGCATCCACTTCAAGGGGACCGACCAGGGCATTCGCATCAAGGCCAACCGCGACCGCGGCAGCCAGGTCTTCAACATCTCCTTCAAGGACATCACGATGGAGGACGTGAAGACCTCCATCCTCATCAGCGAGTACTACCCGAAGGTGCTGCCCGAAGGAGACGTCGCCGCCGCGCCGATTACGCGCCTGACGCCGTTCTTCCACGACATCAGCATCGAGAACGTGAAGTCGGTGGGGAGCGGGACCGCCGGCGTGATCGTGGGGCTGCCGGAGTCGCCGGTGAAGAACCTGACGCTGAAGAACATCAGCATCGCGGCGGAGAAGGGAATGACCATCGCGTACGCCGAGGTGAAGGGCGCGGAGGTTCGCGTGATCGTGAAGAGCGGAGAGGCGATGAGCATCGCTCGCACGGCGAAGGTCGAGATCAAGTAGCGATCAGGCTTCGGTGACGGGAAGAAGCGCGGCCTCGACCTCGGCTGCGCTCTTGCCGGTGATGCGAAGGACCTTGCTGCGGTTCGTCTGCCCCGCGACCAGAGAGACGCGCGCGCGAGGCAGGTTGAGCTGCTCGGCGATGAAGGCGATGAGGGCGTCGTTGGCCTTGCCGTCGACCGGCGGGGCATTGAGGGCGATCTTGATGGCGTCGCCGTGCAGATCGTTCACGGCGTTCTTCTTCGCTCCGGGGTGGACGCGCACGCTCAGGGTGCAGCCGTCGGCGACATCGCGCACGAACTGGGAGGCGGCGCTCATACCGTCTCCCTCATACCGTTTCATAGACTCGCTTGCCGAAGATCGCCGTGCCCACGCGGACGCAGGTGCTGCCCTCTTCGATAGCGACGCGGAAGTCGTTCGACATGCCCATCGAAAGCTGCGTGAGGCTGGGGTGTGTCTTCTGCACTTCGTCGCGCAGGCGGCGCAGCTCACGAAAGTAGGGGCGAGCCGTTTCGGCGTCTTCGGACCACGGCGGGACGGTCATCAGGCCGACGGCCTCGACCGCGGTGAGCGGGGCGATGGCGTTGAGCAGCGCGGGAAGCTCGGCGGGATCGATGCCGTGCTTGGACTCTTCGTGGCTCAGCTTGACCTCGATCAGCAGGGGCAGCTTCTTGTTGCGAGCGGCGGCCGCGGTGTCGAGTCGCTGGGCGATCTTCAGGGCATCGACGGCGTCGATGGCGTCGAACAGTTCGGCGGCCTTGCTGGTCTTGTTCGATTGCAGCGGCCCGATCAGGTGAAACGAGGCGTCGCGCAGCCCGGTGAGCTGGGGCGACTTCTGCTCGAACTCCTGCACGCGGTTCTCTCCGAAGAGCCGTTGCCCTGCTTCGTAGGCCTCTAGGATGGCCTCGGCGGGATGGACCTTGCTGACGGCCATCAGGGCGACCTCGTGCTCGTCGCGGCCCGCGCTGCGGCAGGTGGAGGCGACCTCTTCTTTCAGGCGTGCGATGTTCTCAGTAATACTCATCTCATTCAGCATCTTACTTGCTGACAACGATTCCTTTCACGGAGACACACGCTCGCATGTGGACGATCCTTCTGCTCATCGCCTCGAATATCTTTATGACCTTCGCCTGGTACGGCCACCTGAAGTACCGCGAGGTGGCGCTGTGGAAGGTCATTCTCGTGAGCTGGGCGATCGCGTTCTTCGAATACTGCCTGCAGGTTCCCGCCAACCGCATCGGGTCGCGGACGTTTACGCCGGACCAGCTGAAGGTGATTCAGGAGGTCATCACGCTGTCGGTCTTCGGAGTGTTTTCGACCTTCTACTTCGGAGACAGGCTGCACTGGAATCACGCGGTCGCGTTTGGCTGCCTGGTGGCCGGGGCATTCTTCATGTTCCACAAGTTTTAAGGATGTGAGTTTGCAGTATCTCTAAAGTTCCCCATCCTTTTAGAACTTGTCATTCCGTAGCTTGCAACTTGTCCTTCCGTAGCGCAGCGAAGGAATCTGCTTTTCTTTGGTGGTGGAACGGATGCTCTGGGAGAAACGCAGATCCTTCGACCGCGCTTTGCTCCGCTCAGGATGACACCTTCCGAGGAAAGTTATAGAGGTTCGGAGGAGAGACCAGAAGCAGATTCCTTCGCTTCGCTACGGAAGGACAAGGTGTGAAAGTCAGAATGAGTGCAGGGATATAAAAAGCCGACGGAGATGCAAAAAAGCCAGCCTTTGCAAGGCTGGCTTTTTATTGGGTTGGATTTCTGCCCTTTCCTTGTGTGAAGGATTACCGCCCATGCTCCTCAAGATACTTCTCGACCTCAAGCGCGGCCATGCAGCCCGATCCGGCAGCGGTGATGGCCTGGCGGTAGCGGCGGTCCTGGATGTCTCCGCAGGCGAAGACGCCGGGGATGATGACGCCGTCCTTCGTGGTGAGGACGTTGTTTGTCGTCTTGATGTAGCCGTCCTCGTCGAGGTCGAGCATTCCCGTGAAGGCGCGGGCGTTCGGCTCGTGGCCGATGCCGAGGAACATCGCCGAGACAGGCAGGATCGACTCCTCGCCGGAGGCCCTGTTCTTGATCCGCAGTCCCTTGACGTCCTTCTCGTCGACGCCAAGAACCTCTTCCACCACAGTGTTGCTGAGGAACTCGATCTGCGGGTGCGCCATGGCGCGCTCCAGCATGATCTTCGAGGCGCGGAAGTTTTCGCTGCGGTTGATCAGCGTGACCTTGGTGGCGAAGCGCGTCAGAAAGAGCGCCTCCTCCATAGCTGAATCGCCGCCGCCGATCACCGCGATCTCCTTACCGGAGAAGAAGAAGCCGTCGCAGGTGGCGCAGGAGCTGACGCCGTGGCCGATCAGGGCCTGCTCGCTGGGAAGGTTCAACCAGCGAGCGCTCGCGCCCGAGGCGATGATGAGCGTCCGGGTGTGGATGACCTCCTTGCCGACGTGCAGCTCGAAGGGATGCTTGGTCAGGTCGACCGCGTGGACATGCCCCATGCGAAGCTCGGCGCCGAACTTCACCGCCTGCTTCTTAATGTTTTCAATCAGTTCCGGTCCCTGGATGCCCTCGGGCCAGCCGGGGAAGTTCTCCACCAGCGTGGTGATCGAAAGCTGCCCGCCGGGCTCGTGGCCCTCCAGCACCAGCGGCTTGAGGTTCGCGCGGCCGGTATAAATGGCGGCAGTCAGCCCCGAGCATCCGGAGCCAAGGATGACAGTATCGCGTGTCGTAATCTCGCTCATAAACTCCCTTAGTGTATATGCGCGAGAAGACAAAAAGATGCAGCGGAGCCTCCGGGCGGAGTCCTCGGCTCCCGGCGGCGCATCTATCATGAATTATGGCTGATTTAACACTGATCTACGGTATGAGGCTGCTGCCCGCCGACGAGATCGCCCGCGTGGGCGATGCCCCTATCGAGCTGAAGAACGGAAACCAGGCACAGGTGACGATGCATGTGCTCGAAGGAAGCAGGGAGCAGATCGAGGCCCAGCTTCGCATGAGTCTCGACGCCTTCTTCGACTTTTATCCCGAGCTGTAAGGGCGGCTGGCTCAAACGCTCCGCCGTTTACGCATTGAAGTGTTTGGCGATGTCGGTGGCGAGGGACGGGACCTTGTCCTGCCGTTTCTGCTGGTACATCCGCAGATCGGCCAGGCGGCGAAGATGCATCTCGTCGGTCGCATCGTCGGGATAGACCGCAACACCGACGCTGGCCCCGATGCTGTAGCTCATTCCCCCGGCGTGGAAGGGTCTCCGAAGCGTATCGTGCAGGCGTTCGCTGACCATCTTGGCGATCTGGTCGGAGGGCAGGTCAATGGGCAGGCCTGTGGCGACGAGGATAAACTCGTCCCCGCCCAGCCTTGCCAGCGTGTCGGTCAGACGCACGGCCTGTCGCAGGCCTCCGGCGATGTGCTTCAGCAGGTGGTCGCCGGCTTCGTGCCCGTGGGAGTCGTTGACAGCCTTGAACCCGTCGAGATCCATCATCGCAATGGCGATCCGCGTTCCTGTGCGGTGTGCCTTCAGCAGGGCCTCTTCCAGCTTCTCTTCAAAGAGGCGGCGGTTGGGAAGTCCCGTAAGCTGGTCGTGGTGCGCGTACCATTCGTTGCTGGCGACCTGCCGTTCCAGCATTACCAGCACCATGCCGATGGTGACAAAAAACTTCTGCCAGTCCCAGATGCTCGAGGTAAATTCAGTGAATTGCGGGTGGTTCGAGACCCAGGCATGAACAAGGAAGACGAGCGACCAGATGGTAAAGCTGGTTAGGATCGTGAGTCTTCCCAGGCTCTTGCGAGGCAGGCTCATCCCGAAGACCACCGCGACCGAGAGATACAGCAGGAAGAGTGGGAAGTAGGCGGTATCGCGAAACAGGTGGTTTGAGGCAAAGCCCCAAACCGAACCCCACAGCACGACCTGAACGAGAACCAGCCACCATGCCCGGCGCAGGTGAAGGCTTCCCGTCAGAACGACCGGGGTCGCAAGGCCGAGCAGGAGTCCTAAACCGGCGATCTGCTGATAGAGGAGCGGATTCCGTACGTCGAAGGCATAGACGGTTTCGAGGATGGCCAGAGGAAGCGTGCTCGCCGCCAGGTAGGTTAGAGTGGGGCGCCGAGGAAACAGACCCTGGGTCGCAGCCCAGAGGAAGATCATGCCCGCGGCGAGGTAAGAATCCAGCGCGATGACGTGCGTGGGGATATGGAGCGGCCCCGAGACGTTGTACAGGCTGTGCGCGATGGCTTCGATGAAGATGAAGACGAGTCCCACGATCCAAAGCCCTACCCCTTCCTGCAGGTGACGCCGTCGCAGGGAATAGAGGATCAGGAGCAGGAAGGCCATAGCGGCCAAGTCGGGCAGATAAATAATCTTCATCGGCCCTCTTTCGGACCCAATGTTACGCTCGTCATCTTAAAACTCGGTATTGGAACTTGTAACAAATCTGGTCTTGAGGGAAAAGAACTTAAAGGGGGGCCGCAGTCATTATAGGAGGTTTGGTCCAGAACTGACGCGGATTTTCGCGTAAAAAGCCTCTGTTATCAGGGAGTTGAGTGTCCCAAATCGGAACAGGGCTTTGCCAGGCTGACGACGACCAGGCAGGTTACGGAAGTAAGCAATGCCGGGAAGATCGCGTCATGCTCGCCGAGGACCACCGGAAGATGCGGCGCGATCCATTCCCACGAGACGGTGACGGCGGTTCCGACTGTGATGCTGGCGACCGCAGCGGCGGCGGTGGCGCGTTTCCAGAAGAAGGCCGCGAGGATCACAGGCGTCAGCGCCGCCGAGTAGATGGTGTAGGCGTAGAGGGACTTCTTCAGGACGGACTCGGTTCCGAGGGACTGGAACAGCGCCCAGCACCCCAGAAGGACGACCATCAGGCGGCTGACGATGAGGATGCTGCGGTTCGAGGCCTGCGGGTTCAGGTAGCGGACGTAGATGTCGTTGACGAGGTTGGTTGCGGGGGAGAAGAGCCAGTTGTTCGCCGTCGAGATGATCTTGGCGAAGATGGCTCCCATCAGCAGGGCTCCCAGAAGTTGCAGCGCGGGCGAGCCTCCGCTGAAGCCGTGCAGGCCGCAGTAGGCGAGGATCTCGCGGGGGGCGCGGCTGACCTCGCCGGTCGGAAAGAGCGCCGACCCGGTGACCGTGATGGCGACGATGACGGTTTCGAGCAGGATGGTTCCGATGATCCAGCCGACGACGGCATGGCGGGCGTCTTTCTCCGATTTCGCCGAGAAGAACTTCTGGTACATCGACTGGTTGCCCATCAGCAGGAGGCAGGTGGGAAGGAAGAGTTCGAGGCACTGGGCGAAGCTGAGGTCGCCGAAGACCTGGAAGTGCGTTGCGGGCAGGGCGGTGTGGACGGCGGTCCAGCCTCCGGCGCGGTGGATGAGCACCGGAAGGGCGAGGCACATGGTCGAGGTCGCCAGCAGGCCGATGAAGAGGTCCATGTAGGCGACGGAAGACATGCCCGCGATGGCGGTGAAGACGATCACGAAGGCGGCGAGGATATATCGCCCCAGGATGGGGGAGATGGTGTCGGGGAAGATGAGGTGCAGGATATCGCCGCCGCCGATGAACTGGTAGCTGGTGATGGCGGTGTAAGTCAGCAGGATGGCGATGACTCCCAGGACGCGGGCCGCCTGGTTGTAACGCGCTTCGAGAAGGTCGGGAATGGTGAACTGCGCGAAGCGGCGGGCGCGGGGAGCGATGAAGTAGATCAGCAGCAGTCCGGCCCATCCGCCGCCAGCCTGCCAGAGTGCTACGAAGCCGTGCTTGTAGGCGTTTTCCGCTCCTCCCAGCAGCGAGCCGGAGCCGACCCACGAGGAGAGCAGCGTGAAGATCAGCACGAAGGCGGGAAGCGACCGTCCCGCAACCAGATAATCCGCCCGCGTCTTTACCTTGCCCGCCCGGCCCAGCGAAACGGTTAATAGTGTGAGGACGATCACGGCAATGACGGCGGCGTAGAGACTCATCGGGTAGGGAGATTGTAGCCGCTCAGGGCGTTTGGCTGCCCTGGTCCGTCTCCCTCTGGTTGGCGGGGATCGAGCAGGCGGAGGCCTCTCCTGCGAGGTTCTTTTCGGCGGACGCGGCCTCGATCTGGCTGTTGATCTCTGCCCCCAGCAGCAGCATGAAGCCGGTGATGTAGAACCACATCAGCAGGATGATGACAGCTCCCAGCGAGCCGTAGGTGACCGTGTAGAAGTTGAAGAAGTGCAGGTAAAGCCGGAAGGCGAGCGAGACCACCAGCCAGCCGAGGATTCCCAGGGCTGCTCCGGGCGTGAGCCAGCGCCAGCAGCGTGCGCTGACCCCAGGAGCCCAGTAGTAGATCACCGCGAAGCAAAGGGTCAGCAGCGCGGTCGCTCCCGTCCAGGTGACGATGCGGAAGAGGACCGCCAGCAGGGTTGCGAGAGGCTGGCTGGAGATGCGGGCATGGACGAGCGCCGCCAGGAAATCGCCGCCCAGCATCGCGGACAAGGTCAGGGTGGCAAGCACGGAAAGCAGGATCGTGAGGCCGATCGCCGAAACCCTTGCGAGGACATAGGACCGGCCATCGCGAACCTTGTAGACGGTATTCAGGGCGTCCTGCAGGGCAGAGATGCCGACCGAGGCCGACCAAACCGCCGCGATCAGGCCGAAGGTCAGCTTGCCCGAGGAGGCGTGCGCGGTGGTCTCGTTGAAGGTGGTCAGCACCATGCCGAGAGCCGAGGTCGGGACCACCAGTGCCAGATACTCCAGCAGCCGCGAATAGAAGGACGAGGCCGATTGCGCGGCCAGCCCGAGGATGGAACTGGCGCTGAACAGTGTGGGGAAGAGAGCGAACAGGAAGTAGAAGCCAAGCTCGGCGGCGCGTCCCAGCAGGTTGTCGCTGATGGCTCCGCGCCAGACCCTTCTGGCAACCTCGCGTGGAGCGATGCCTTCGAGGTTCCATAGCGAGCGGAGCGGCGTGTGGGAGACATACTCCCACACGCGCTGTCGAAAGGCGTCCGGGGTGCCGTGCGCGGCGATGGAGTCGGTGGGAACGATTACGCGCTCCTTGCTTGATTCCCCGCAGGGAATTTTGATCTTCCTGAAACTCCTCTTCGAAACGATAGATGCGGGAAGGCGAGGCTGGGGCCGCATCGCAGGGTGGAGGCGAAGGCGCGATCGACGTCGGCAAGACGCTGGCAACGCGGGTGGAACTGCATCTCTATCGCCAGAAAGGCATCTAATAAACGTGGTACAGGCAAGGCAGAGCGCAGTGAACAGGCTATGGCGGCACAGGCCGTTTCCGGTCACCAAAATGGAGCAGCTTCTCCGTTTGGTGCGCGAGAGTTACGAGCAGCCCATCCAGGGCGAATCTCGCCCGGCGGAGCTGGTTTCCGCAAATGAGTTGGGCGTCACCTTCATTGGACACTCCTCCTTCTTTCTTCAGGTCGGCGGCCGAAATGTGCTGATCGATCCGGTATTTGCGACACGGCTGGTTGTTCTTCGACGCCAGCGGCATCCCGGGCTTCTGCCCGAGGATTTGCCGCCCATCGACCTCGTTCTGGTGACGCACGCCCACATGGACCACCTCGACCTTTCTTCGCTGCGCCGTGTCGTCCGCTCCACGCGCAGGCAGCGCGGACGCGCCCCGGAGATCGTCGTGCCGAAGGGCGTGGATGATCTGGTGGCGCGGTTCGGTTTTCGCCGCACCCACACGCTGGAGTGGTGGCAGCAGACGGAGGCCGCCGGTCTGAACGTCACGATGACTCCCTGCCAGCATTGGGGGGCGCGCATGTTCCGCGACACGCATCGCGGTTACGGCGGGTATGTTCTACAATCGGCCCGCCACTCGATCTACCACTCCGGCGACACGGCTTACTTCAATGGCTTCAGCGAGATAGGCCGCCGCTTGAAGCCCGAGGTCGCGCTGCTGCCCATCGGGGCCTACTTCCCCGATACCTATCGCGTCGTCCACACCTCTCCTGAGGAGGCTGTGCGCGGCTTCGTCGAGCTGGGGGCGCGCTGGATGGTTCCCATGCATTACGGGACCTTCCGGCTGGGGCGCGAGCCGATGGACGAGCCCTTGCAGCGGCTGCATGCCGAGGCCGAAAGGCTGGGGATCGACAGCCAGGTGAAGGCTCTGGAAGAAGGCGAGATCTTTCGTCTCTGATGGACGTGGCCGCTTTTCGCCCGGCTTTTTCGTTCTCATCAATTCTTCATAAATCGCCGCGCCCCGAACCTGCATCGAATGGTGCATGGCAAACCAGGTAAATGCGAAGGCAAGTGGAACGTTTCAACTAGGTGGAGACCTCCCGGTTAACCGGCTGGGCTTCGGCGCGATGCGCATCACCGGCGAAGGCATCTGGGGAGAGCCGAAGGATCCCGAAGGCGCGAAGAAGGTTCTGCGCCGCGCCGTCGAGCTGGGCGTGAACTTCATCGACACGGCTGATTCCTACGGTCCAGAGGTCAGCGAGCGGCTCATCGGAGAGGCCCTGTCGCCTTATGCTCCGGGCGTCGTCGTCGCGACCAAGGCTGGGCTCACCCGGACCGGCCCGAATGTGTGGCTTCCGGTGGGACGTCCCGAGTACTTGCAGCAGGAGGTCGAGATGAGCCTGCGCCGGTTGAAGCTGGAGCGCATCGACCTCTGGCAGCTTCACCGCATCGACCCGAAGGTTCCGGTCGAGGAGTCGCTGGGGATCATCAAGACGCTGCAGGAGCAGGGCAAGATTCGCCACGTCGGTTTGAGCGAGGTGAAGCCGCACGAGATCGAGCAGGCCCGCAAGGTGATCGACATCGTCAGCGTGCAGAACCTCTACAACCTCTCCGACCGCAAGCACGAGGACGTGGTCGAGTACTGCGAGCAGAACAATATCGCGTTCATTCCGTGGTTTCCGGTGGCGGCGGGCAAGCTGGCGCAGCCTGGCGGTGTGCTCGATACGGCGGCGAAGCGCCACAATGCGACGGTCTCGCAGCTTTCGATTGCGTGGCTGCTGCACCGCTCGCCGGTGATGTTGCCGATTCCCGGAACTTCATCGGTCGCGCACCTTGAGGAGAACATCGGCGCGGCCGGCGTGGAGCTGAGCGCCGAAGAGTGGGCGGAGATCGAAGAAGCTGCGAAGTAGTCCGTCTTCTTCTTTTTCGTTTGAAAAGGGGTAATTGCCAGCGCGGCGGTTACCCCTTCAGCATTTCGAGCAGGGCTGCTTCGTCGAGGATCTTCACCCCGAGCGACTCGGCTTTTTCAAGCTTCGATCCTGCCTCTTCTCCGGCGACGACGTAGCTGGTCTTTTTGCTGACGCTTCCTGAAACCTTGCCGCCAGCCGCCTCGATCCTCTCCTTGGCCTCTTCGCGGGTGAGAGTGGGAAGCGTTCCGGTCAGAACGAAGGTCATGCCTTCGAGCGCGGTTCCGACGACCTTCTTTTCGGCGGTCATCGTCAGTCCCAGCCCCGTGAGATCGTCCACGAGCTGCTGGTTCTTTTCGACGGCGAAGAACTCCACGATGGCTTGCGCGACCTTGGGGCCGACCTCGTTGACGGCCTCCAGCTCCTCGGCGGTTGCGTTGCGCAGGGCCTCCATCGAGCCGAAGTGTTGTGCCAGAAGCTGCGCCGTGCGCTCACCGACGAAGCGGATTCCCAGCCCCAGCAACACCCGCGTCAGCCCTGCGCTCTTCGAGCGTTCGATCTGGGCCAGCAGAGCATCAGCGGTCTTTTCGCCGACGCGTTCAAGCCCCAGAAGCTGCTCGCGCTTCAGGCGGTAGAGGTCGCCGATGGTGTGGATCAGCGGCTTGCGGACTTCGATGGGCGCGCCTTCTTCGGTGACGACGTCGGTCTCTTCGCCAAGCGATGCGCTCTGTCCGAGGAGTTGCGCGACCATCGCGTCGCCGAGGCCCTCGATGTTCATCACGCTACGCGCCGACCAGTGCAGCAGTTCCTCGCGCACGCGTGCCGGGCAGGAGTTGTTGACGCAGCGCCAGTCCACCTCGCCTTCGACGCGCATCAGCTCGCTGCCGCAGATGGGGCAGTTTGTCGGGAAGACGATCTCATCTTTGCCGCGTGGATGGTCCTTGTCGTCCACGACTTCGACGATCTTGGGGATGACGTCGCCTCCACGCTCGACCTGCACGAAGTCACCGATCTTTACGCCGAGCCGGGCGATCTCGTCGGCGTTGTGCAGCGTGGCGCGGGTGACGGTGGTGCCGCCGATCAGAACGGGTGTGAGTACTGCGACGGGCGTGACTTTGCCGGTGCGGCCTACCTGGAAGTGGACGTCTTCGAGGCGCGTGATTCCGGCGCGTGCGGCGAATTTGTATGCGATAGCCCAGCGGGGGGCTTTGCCGGTGAAGCCGAGTCGCCGCTGTTGCGCGGTGGAGTCGAGTTTGATGACGACGCCGTCGATTTCGTATCCGAGTGTCTCGCGCAGGGGCTCGGCCTTTGCGATGAAGTCGATCACGCCGTCGATGTTATCCACGGTCTTCGCGTGTGGATTTACGAGAAAGCCCACGGTCTTCAGGGCTGCAAGCGTCTCGGTGTGGGTAGGGAGCAGCGTTTCGCCATCGCGCAGAAGGAAGTACGCATAGAAGTCGAGCCTGCGCTGCGCGACGATGTTCGGCTCCAGCGTGCGGATGGTTCCCGCAGCGGCGTTGCGCGGGTTGGCCGCGGGGGCCATGCCCTGCGCCTCGCGCTCCTCGTTCATCTTTACGAAGGCGGCTTGAGGTAGAACGACCTCACCGCGTATCTCGAAGTTTTGTGGCATGTGCGCGGTTTCGAGCTTCTTCGGAGAGACGCTCAAGGGTACGGTGCGGATGGTCCGGACGTTGGTGGTGACGTCCTCGCCGATGGTTCCGTCGCCACGGGTCAGGCCTCGTTCGAGATGCGCTGCCCCGTGTGTTCCCGTACCGTAGTGCAGCGCCATCGACAGTCCGTCGAGCTTCAGCTCGCAGACGTAACGCAGGGTTTCGGAGGCGGGCAGGCCGGAGCGCACGCGTTGGTCCCAGGCGCGAAGCTCCTCGTCGTTGTAGGCGTTGTCGAGCGAGAGCATGGGGCGCGAGTGCGCCACCTTGACGAAGCCCTCGCGGGGTTTGCCCCCGACGCGCTGCGTTGGGGAGTCGGGGGTGATCAGCTCCGGGTGCTGCTCCTCGAGTGCCTTCAGGTGGTTCATCAGCGCGTCGTATTGTGCGTCGGTGATCTCGGGCGCGTCCTGAACGTAGTAGAGATATTCGTGGTGCTGAATCTGCTCGCGCAGCGTCTGGACCTGTTCTTCGGGCGTGGGTGCGGTCGCCATAGCGACGATTATAGAGAGCGGCGGCCGGTGGATTCCTGCGGCTGCGCTGCCCGGTAGATCGACCCCGGCTCCGGTGCGGCCTCTTCTTCTATCCGTTGCGGCCTCTTATACAGAGGCGAGGTTTTTCGTTGCAGCGCCGATATACCGTTGAGATAATTTGCAACTCCTGGACTTTTTGTGCGTCCAAACCTCACCTATATGAGCGGACACTGGAAGGCAGAACAGATTCCCCTGCTAACGGGCAGGCGTTTCTTAATTACCGGGGCGAACAGCGGCATTGGTTTCTATGCCGCGCTGAAGCTGGCGCGAAAGAACGCCGAGCTGATTCTGGCCTGCCGCGATCTTCGTAAGGGGGAAGAGGCTCTGGCGTGGCTGCGCGAAGAGGCTCCCGGAGCACGCGCCGAGGTTGCTGTGCTCGATCTTGCTTCGCTGGTCTCGGTGAAGGAGTTTGCCTCGCGTGAGTTGGAACGCCAGCGGCCCTTGCATGTCCTGATCAACAATGCTGGTGTGATGGCTGTGCCAAAGCGCACGCTGACGGCGGATGGCTTCGAGATGCAGTTCGGAACGAACGTGCTGGGGCACTTCGCCCTCACGGGTCTGCTGTGGCCTGCTCTGGAGCGGGCGGCTGGGGAGGGGGCGCCTCCTCGTGTTGTGACGATCGCATCGATTGCGCACAAACGGGGTCGGGTCGATCTCGACAATCTTCAAGGGGAGAGGTCGTACTCGCCCATGCGGGCGTACCAGCAATCGAAGCTGGCGAACCTGATGCTCGCGCTGGAGATGGGGCGCCGCCTTCAGCGGAAGGGATCGCCGATCCTCAGCGTGGCCGCGCATCCGGGAGTGGCCTCGACGGCTCTCTTTCGTACGGAGGAGCGCTCCTCGCTGGCCAAAGGGCTGCGCTCTGCGATTGGCCAGGTCATTCGCATGGTTCTTAATGATGAACCGGAGGGAGCTTTGCCGACACTTTATGCCGCGACCTGCCCGGATGTGGTGAATGGCGGCTACTACGGTCCACAGCAGATGAATGAGATGCGGGGCGATGTTGTTGGTCCGGCGAAGATTGCGCCTCATGCTCTCGATGAAGCGCTGGCGGCGCGTCTATGGGAGAGATGCAGCCAGCTTACGGGTGTCGATTTCGTGTAGGTCTGCCGCTGGAGGCGTTCTTCTGGACCGGATGAGATAATAAAAATTGGCCGCCTGACGCCTTTGGGTACGAAGGGAAACCCTTTGCATCCGCATAAGTTGGGTGCCAGGTAAGGTCCTTCGGAGATATGACGACAGTCCGCGAACATCCTCTGCAGAAGATCCTTCGGGAGCGCATCGCCATCATTGATGGAGCGATGGGAACGACCATCCGCACCTACGGCATGACCGAGGCCGACATCCGCGGAGAGCGTTTCAAAGACTCGAAGAAGGACCTGCTGAACAACGGCGACATCTTCTCCCTTACACAGCCGGAGATGATCTGCGATATTCACCGCAGGTTCCTTGAGGCTGGGGCCGACATCATCGAGACCAACACCTTCGGCGCGACCAACATCTCGCAGAGCGAGTTCTTCGTCGATGACCCGCGTGAGCATGGCGGACGCAAGAACCCCGAGTTCTACCAGAAGATCGTCGATGATCCGTTTCTCAACGATCTTGCGTGGGAGATCAACGAGCGCTCGGCGCGGCAGTGCCGCGAGTGGGCCGACCGCGTTGCGAACGAGACGGGACGGCAGCGCTTTGTCGCAGGAGCCATCGGTCCGCTGACGGTGTCCCTCTCGAACTCACCCGACGCGGACGATCCGGGGTTTCGCGTTGTCACCTTCGATCAGGTGAAGGAGTCGTACATCCGGCAGGTGCGCGCACTGATCGCGGGTGGATCTGATCTTCTGCTGGTCGAGACTATCTTCGATTCGCTGAATGCGAAGGCAGCGCTGGTTGCTATCCGCGAGGTCTTTGATGCGGACGGCAAGGAATTGCCGATCATGATCTCGGCGGCAGTCGGACGCGGTGGCGAGACGATGATCTCGGCCCAGACCGTCGAGGCGTTCTGGACCGCGGTGCGGCATGTGAAGCCGCTGTCGGTCGGGTTGAATTGCTCGATCGGTCCGGACCTGATGTATCCGTTTCTTGAAGAGCTTTCGCAGAAGTCCGATGCCTTTGTCTCGGCTTATCCGAACGCGGGGCTTCCCAACCCGCTCTCTCCCACGGGCTTCGATCTTGAGCCGGAGGACATGGCGCGTTTCCTGGGAGACTTTGCAAAGTCGGGAATGGTCAACATTGCAGGCGGATGCTGCGGCAATACACCGGAGCACATTGCGGCCATCGCCCGAGCGCTTGAAGGACGGCCTCCGAGAAAGCCAGGAAGGACGAGCGTAGAAGCCTACGCCAACGAAGTCAAAGCATGAGCGTAACTGAAGCCGTGGAGACGATTCCGCTGCGACTGTCGGGGTCGCAACCTTTCACGCAGCAGCCCGGTATCTTCATGATGATCGGCGAGCGCACCAACGTCGCTGGTTCGCCGAAGTTTGCCCGCCTCATCAAGGAAGGCAAGTTTGAAGAGGCCGTCAGCATTGCGCGCCAGCAGGTGGAGAACGGCGCCAACGTCATCGACATTTGCATGGACGAGGGCATGATCGACGGCGTCGCCGCGATGACTCGTTACCTGCAACTGCTGGGCAGCGAGCCCGAGGTAGCGAAGGCTCCTTTCATGGTCGACTCCTCCAAGTGGGAGGTCATCGAAGCCGGGCTGAAGTGCATGCAGGGCAAGGGAATCGTGAACTCGATCTCTCTGAAAGAAGGCGAGGAGAAGTTCCGCAAGAACGCTTCTACGGTGCTCAAGTACGGAGCAGCCGTGGTCGTGATGGCCTTCGATGAAGAGGGACAGGCCGCGACCTTCGAGGATAGAATTCGCATCTGCTCGCGTGCCTACAAGATTCTCGTCGATGAGGTCGGTTTTCCTCCTGAGGACATCATCTTCGACCCCAATATCCTCACCGTTGCCACTGGCATGGAGGAGCACAACAACTACGCGGTCGACTTCATTAATGCCACGCGCTGGATCAAGGAGAATCTGCCTCACGCGAAGGTCAGTGGTGGTGTCTCAAACATCTCGTTCAGCTTCCGCGGCAACAACAGGGTGCGCGAGGCGATGCACTCCGCGTTTCTGTACCACGCCATTGCGGCGGGTATGGACATGGGCATCGTCAACGCAGGACAGCTTGAGATCTACGAAGAGATTGAGCCGCAGCTGAAGGTTCTGGTTGAGGATGTTCTGCTCAACCGCCGCCCCGATGCGACTGAGCGCCTGGTTGAGTATGGCGAGGCGCTGAAGGCTTCTGGCGCGGGTGAGACGGTTACAGAGAAGAAGACCGAGGAGTGGCGCAACGCTCCTGTCGAAGAGCGTCTGTCGCACGCATTGGTCAAAGGCATCGATACCTATATCGACATCGATACCGAAGAGGTGCGCGCCAAGCTTGGTCGTCCTCTGCTTGTGATTGAAGGCCCGCTGATGGCTGGTATGAGTGTGGTCGGCGACCTGTTTGGCGCGGGCAAGATGTTTCTCCCGCAGGTGGTGAAATCCGCCCGAGTGATGAAGAAGGCCGTGGCTTACCTGACTCCTTTCATGGAGGCCGAAAAGGCCGAGATGGAGGCGGCTGGGCAGGTGGTTCGGACGCAGGGCAAGATTGTGCTCGCGACCGTCAAGGGCGACGTTCACGACATCGGGAAGAACATCGTCGGAGTGGTGCTGGCCTGCAATAACTACGAGGTCATCGACATGGGCGTGATGGTGCCCGCGGAGAAGATTCTCGAACGCGCGAAGGCGGAGAAGGCGGATGTGATCGGCCTCAGTGGCCTTATCACTCCTTCGCTCGATGAGATGGTTCACGTTGCTCGCGAGATGGAGCGGCAGGGCTTCAAGCTGCCTCTGTTGATTGGCGGTGCGACGACCAGCCGCGCTCACACGGCCATCAAGATTGCTCCGCACTACAGCGAGCCGGTTGTTCATGTACTCGACGCCAGCCGCGCGGTGCCGGTCACAACCAGTCTGTTGAGTGACGAGAGCAGGGGAGCCTTCATCGAACAGCATCGCAAAGAGTATGAGTCGCTTCGCCGTGCGCACTCTGCGCCGCGTCAGACGACGATTGCGATTGAGGCCGCTCGTGCTCGCCGCACTCCTATCGAGTGGCGCAAGGAAGACATCGCCGTGCCCGAGTTCACAGGCGTTCGCGTGCTCGATCACTTCCCTTTGACTACGCTGCGCGAGTTCATCGACTGGACTCCTTTCTTTCACGCGTGGGAGCTGAAGGGAATCTATCCGCGCATTCTCGATGATGAGCGGCAGGGCGAGCAGGCACGCCAGATCTTCGCTGAAGGAAACGCGATGCTCGATAGGATCATCGCAGAGGACTTGCTCAACGCTCGTGCGGTGTATGGATTTTTCCCTGCCAATGCCGTAGGTGACGACGTCGAACTCTATACCGATGAGACGCGTCAGCATGTGCTCGATCGCTTCTACTTCCTTCGTCAGCAGGCGAATCGCGAAGGCAAGGATGTCTGCCGTTCGCTGGCGGACTTTATCGCTCCGAAAGAGACGGGGCTGCCCGATTACATTGGAACCTTTGCGGTCACAAGCGGCATGGGGCTGCGTGAGCTGTGCGACCGCTTCCGCGCCGAGCACGACGACTACAACGCCATCATGGCTGAAGCTATTGCGGACCGCCTTGCGGAGGCCTTCGCTGAGTACTTGCATAAGCGCGTGCGCGATGAGTGGGGCTATGGCAAGGACGAGAAGCTGAGTCCTGCTGAATTGATTCAGGAAGGCTATCGTGGCATCCGTCCTGCTCCTGGTTATCCCGCCTCTCCTGACCACACGGAGAAGGGAACGATCTGGAGCCTGCTCAATGTCGAGGCCAACACCGGCATCAAGATTACGGAGTCGTACGCGATGTGGCCCGGCTCAAGCATCAGCGGCATCTACTTTGCTCATCCGCAATCGCGCTACTTTAGTGTTGGAAAGATCGGACGCGATCAGGTCGAGGACTATCACGAGCGCAAGGGCATGAGCATGGCCGAGGTTGAACGCTGGCTGGGTCCGAACCTGAACTACGATCCGGAGTCCTGATCTCACAGGCTTTTGTGACGAGCTGTTGGAAGTCGAAGCCGCACCTCAAGGCCGCTATGGTCCAGATTGTGGGCTGTAATTTCTCCGCCGTAAAGTGTTGCGATTCGCCTGCTGATGGAAAGGCCGAGCCCTGCGCCGCCCTGCCTGTGTGAATCCGACGAGGCTAGACGGAAGAACGGATCAAAGATCTGTTCCAGTGCATGCTCCGGCACCCCTTTGCCTTCGTCTGTGGTCGTGACTGCAATCATTGGCGCGTCGTGGCTGGACGCATCTGCGATGTTTACCTCGACGACTCCTCGTGCAGGAGTATGTTTCAGCGCATTGCGGACGACGTTTTCGATACAACTGTGCAGCAGACCGGGATCAGCTGTGACATGTCGATCGAAGACTCCGGTTTGCACCACGGATTTTCCTTCCGTGACTCCTTCAAACGATGCGTCCTTCACGATCTGCTGCACCAGCCTGCCGATATGCACGGCCTCCTTGCGAGAGTGCTTGTCTGAGGCATCGATGCGTGCCAGCGTCAGCAGGTCAGAGATCATCTTTTCGAGCGATCGGATGTCTGCCTGCATACGCGCGGCGGAGGCTGTATCGCCACGCTGCACCAACTCTGCCGAGACATTCAGGCGCGCCAGAGGCGACCGCAGCTCGTGTGAGATATCCCGCAGCAGAAGCTTCTGTTGATCGAGCAGAAGCTGCACCCGTTCCGCCATGCGGTCAAATTCGTGAGCCAGCGACGCAAGCTCATCATTGCGTCCGGCGAGAGCAGGAGACGCGCGCGCTGAAAGATCTCCTTTGGCAAGCTCCGTCGCAGTTCGCTGCAGGCTGCGGATTGGCCTGGTGATGCTTCTGGCGAGTAGCCCGCAGAGTGTTGCCGAGATCAGCAGAACCATCGCGACGCGAAACAGAAATTTTCTGGGATCGATCAGGCTGCCGTATGTTCTTGCGGGGTTTACCTGTGCGACAAAGAAGTAGGTCTTCCCATCGTGCGCCTGTCGTACTACGCCAAGCCACTGCGACTGGAAAGCATACACGGAGTGCTGCTCCGACTGCGCCTGCCTCAGTAGAGCGAGCGCTTCGGATGGAACGGGATTCGTCGAGAGGTTGGAGCTTCCGTTCAGCAGCGTAGCCGTGATGCGTGAGTTGTCCTGTATCGCCGCGAGATATTCCTGTAGCTGTGTTTCGCCGCCCTGTTCATAGAGGTCGATTGCGGTCTTCGCGTACAGGTTGAGCGAGCGGGCCAGCCAGCGATGCGCCAGTGGATGCGCGTTGGTCAAAGAGCTGATGACCGCCATGCTCACGATCATCAGCGCAGAGGCAAACCAGAAGGTGAGGAAGACGCGAACGAAGATGCTACGCATGGAGAATCCCCGTGTAGCAGTAGCCAAGATGACGAATGCTACGGATGCGTTCGACGTCCCCCGCCTGCGATCCCAGCTTCTTTCGCAGGTTGCTGATGTGGTTGTCAATCGCGCGGTCTGCGAATCCCATTGGGCGTCCGAGAACCTGTCGCGTCAACTCATCTCTTGTGACGCACTCTCCACTACGTCGCACCAGGAATAGCAGAATATCGAATTCCGCTGCGGTGAGCGTGACCTCCTGTTCCCTGCGAAGGACGCGGCGACTGGGGATCTCGATCTTCAGGTCGCCTACGAGAAGAGTGTCGCTTTTCCCTCCAACTCTTCTGCGCAACACCGCGCGAATGCGCGCCAGAAGCTCGCCTGGAACAAATGGTTTGGGAATGTAATCATCTGCTCCACCTTCGAGGCCTGCGATGCGGTCTCCAGCGTCGCCTCGCGCAGTCAGCATGATGACAGGAACATCGGAGCGCTCGCGAATCTCCCTGAGCAGAACACGTCCATCGCCATCCGGCAGCATGACGTCGAGAACGACAAGATCGTGCCTCTTCTCTCGAAGCCTGTTCTTTCCTTCGGCAAGATTATGCGCTGGCGTTACTGTCATCTGTTCCATTGCCAGAAGGCGAGTCAGCGATTCGCAAAGCTCGGTGTCATCGTCGATCAGAAGGATGGGCGTGTTCATGGATTCACCGCAACAACAGCCGCAAAGCGGCTTTCGTGTAGTGTAAGGCCGGTTTTGAAAGACTTAGCCGCGGGACCTATCTTTCGACAAAACTTTACGCCGATCACGACGTTTCTACACGCTTGACGGACTTAGATTTGGGGCAAGGAGGAAGTTATGAAAGCCCAGATAAAACTATGGCTCGTTGCAGGTCTCATCATTCTTGGAGGATGTTGTCTTCCGCTGGCATCGGTCGCGGCCAGCAGCCAGACTACGTCCGACGATTCCACAGCACAGATGCGCGGTGGCTGTCCTTCTCCGGAAGAGACGGTTACTCGTATGAGCAGCAAGCTCAACCTTTCAGACGATCAGAAGAACCAGATTCTTCCCATCATCACAAACCGTCAGGCACAGATGAAAGCTCTGATGGGTGACGACTCAGGAAGAAGGATGCAGAAGGCGAGGAAGGCGCGGTCCATTATGTCCGAAAGCGACCAGAAGATAGAAGCCGTGCTCACCAGCGAACAGAAAAAGACATACGAACAGATGAAGGAAGAGATGCGCGAACAGGTACGGTCTCGTATGCAGCAACGCAGCAGTAGCGGATTGCAGTAGCAGAGCCGTCCTTACATATCCAGACATTTGAGGGCGCGACTTCAGGTACGCGATCACGTTTTACCGATCACACGGCTTGTTTCCGTGACTCACTCCAGATGAGGTGCAACATGATGAAGCAATGCAGAACTAGGTTTGCCGTAACAGCAGCTCTTCTTCTCATAGTCAGCCAGGCAGATGCCCAGGTCACTCGGCATAGAGCCGTGGTTGGTCCGCGGGGAGGAACGCGGTCTGTGACTCAGACACGGGGGAATGGACAGTTCACCGGAACGCGTCAGGCTGTCGGTCCGAATGGCGCGTCCTACACCAACCAGAGAAGCGTCGCTCCCGGTCAGTACGCGGACACCCGCACGAGAACTGGTCCCAACGGTGGAACAATCACCGCACAAAGGACGGCGCAGAATGGTGAATTGACGACTACGAAGACCGCCACCGGTCCGAACGGGGCAACTTATACCTCGCAACGCGTGGCGCAGCCCGGTCAGTTGAACAGCACGAAGACAGCGGTTGGTCCAAACGGAGGAGTCTATACCGACCAGCGCACTGTCACGAATGGACAGGTGACGAACACCAGAACCGTTACGCCTGCTCACTAACTGGAAAGATCCCAGGCTGTAAATGACGGTTGAGATTTAGCCTGGGATCTTTCGGGCAGGATGTTCAAAGATATCTTCTCGCGGATGAATCCTTTTTCTTTCGGAGACCCTCTCTTATAAGAAGAGAGAAGATTATGATGGCGTTTGAAAAATAGAACCACGGGCAATTACAGGTGGGACTGACTGATTATTGATCTTCGCAGTCCATCGGAATTTGCAGCCGAGTATATAAAGTCTCATCTGCATCGGACGAAGAAGTTGCTTCGGGAGCAGATGGACATGGTTTTATTTCGGAAGGAAGAGCGATGAAGATCGAGATTCAGCACCTTGGGGATGTACAGTTTTCCGTCAGCACGCGGGGCCACATTATTTACAGCGATCAGCCGGAAGACAATGGTGGATATGATGAGGGCATGACTCCGCCGGAGATGTTTCTGGGAGCGCTAGGAGCCTGCGCAGCGTTCTATGCCGTCGCATATCTGAAGCGCAAGGGGCTTCCTTACGAAGGAACGCGGGTCGAGGCACATGCGGATAAGCTGAAGAATCCGGCGCGTCTTGGTGAGATGGTTCTGCGCGTTCTTACTCCGAGCGAGTTGAATGAAGAGGACCAGCGCGGAGTGGATGAGAGTGTTGCCAAGTGCATTCTGCACAACACGCTCACTCATCCTCCTGTCATCAAAACAGAGATTCTCTGCGCCCAGCAGGTTTGAGTCGCTTCCATAAAACAGCGACAGGCCGCTGCGTTGGCAGCGGCCTGTCGGTTGAGAGGAATCCCAGCTTGTTAGAACGAGAGGCGTCCAGCGAACTGAACCTGTCTCGGGTTATTGGTCTGCGTACTTACGATACCGAAGGTTGCGCTGCCCAACTGTGTTCCAGGGTCTCCGAACTGAACCCTGTTGAACAGGTTGAACATCTCCGCCTTGAAATCGAAGGATAGCCTTTCGGTGATTGGAATGGCCTTGCCTACGGTGAAATCCCAGTTGGCAATGCCGTGGCCACGCAGCGTACTATCCAGGCGGCTCTCATTGCCGAAGGTGAACGCCGGAGGCGCCGCAAAGGCTGAGGTATTGAACCACTGCGTAACGCGCGACTGTGCAGAGCCGGACTTTTTCTTACGCTCGGGATCAATCACATTCGGACGCGAACCGCCTCCCTGCGAGCCGGTCTGGTTGGCTGCGGTGGTCAGGCCAAGAGGAAATGCCGACTGCAGCGTGGTGATGCCGTTCACTGTCCATCCACCCACAATGCGATCGACGACCGGGCCAGCATTGGCGAAGTAGTGCTTGTTCTTGCCAAACGGGAGATTCAGAACATAGCTCACGACAAACCGATGTGGCACGTCGAAGCTTGCCAGGCTTTTTTCTGCACGAAGGTTATTCCAGTCCTGAACACCCGCCGTGCCGTGGCTTTCCAGCCAGCTTGTTAGTGTGTCGGTATTGCTGATGAGCTTCGAGAACGTGTAGGAAGCAGAGATGATGCCTCCGCTCTTGAAGCGCTTCAGCAGCCTCGTCTGGAGAGAGTTCCAGTTTGAAGCGCCGCGTCCCCCGCCCGCGTCCTGAAAGTTCTGGAACTGCGGATAGGGACGAAGCAGTTGTCCGCGGGATACAGTTGGGTTCGCAAGGAGTCCATTGGTGATGTGACCATAGAACGGGTTGGTCACCGGTGCGTTCAACGCCGAGCCAAGAGACAACGCGGAGTCGGGAAGCTGATTGAGTTGGATCAATGAGTGAGCAAGATGGGTTCCCTTCGATCCGGCGTATCCGATGTCGAAGAGAAGGTCTCCGGCAAACTGTTGTTGGATCTGGAAGTTCCACTGCTGTGCATAACCAAACGGTGCGTCGGGGTTTGGCGAGGTAACGCTTTGCCCTTCGAAAAGGGAGAGTTGCGACGGATCGTGTCCGATGGGAGGGATGAGTCCCGTTGGGAACGGATCGGCAAAGGTAGCTGAGGGATACAGGCTGGTTGTGCCACCGACGGACGAGACGATGGTGGTGGTAGCCGCGTTGATCGGCGACTGGAACGGCGAGAGACTGTAATTCACCATGTCCGGTGGAATCCACGAAAGTCCGTAGCCTGCGCGAATGGACATGGTGGAGTTGGGGCTGTATGCCATGTTGATGCGTGGAGAAAACAGCTTGAACCGGTTGCGCAGGAACTGACGCGGGTTGTAAGCGTCGCTGTTGACCAGTGCGATCTGTCCTTTGAGCGGCAGGCCAACGCTGCTGCCCAGCGGGTCGGTGGCATTCGGCAACAGCACGGTCAGACGATCTCTTTTTTCGGTGAAGGTTTCAGGCCACTCCCAGCGAATGCCGCCAGTTACAGTGAGCTTGCGGGTGACGCTATAGGTGTCCTGCAGATAGGCGCCAATGTACCAGTTGATGGCATCGGTGAAGGCGATGCTGGCGGCCGAACCGCTGGCCGGGTTGCCGAGGAAGAAGGACGCGCCAGCATAGCCGGTGTTGGGGAGCTGCGCGTTGTTATGACCGGGATCAAGCTGCGCTGTGAAGCCCTGGTCGAAGGTGAAGGAGCCTGCCGCGGAACCGCTCTGCGCGAAGTTCCATTCGTTGTGCCGGGCTTCGCCGCCGAACTTGAGCGTGTGCTGTCCCAGGATCTTTGTAATGCCTCCGGAAAGGTCGTAGTTATTCACAATCGAGCGGTTATCCGTGCCGTTGAAGCCGTAGTATCCATTGCTTGCCAGAGGAGCCACGGGCAAGGTTACCTGTGATGAAAGTTGCGCCCAGGCGGGACCGAACTTCGAGAGATCCGTTCCGAGCTGTTGCGGAGTGAAGCCGTTCGTCGCTCGCAGATACGATACGCGGAAGTCTGCAATCGTGTGTGGGTTGAAGGTGTAGGTATCGCCGATTACGAAGTTCTGCGCTCCGGTGTAGCTGTTAAGACCACCGAAGTTCACGTTGAAGGGATCGGCGGGAAGGCTGGTGCCTGCCCAGTAGCTGTAGCGCGCAAAGATGCGCTGATTCTCGCTCACGCTCCAATCCAGACGGGTGTTGTATTGGTTCGTGTTTCCTCCCAGCTTGGTGTTAGTGGCGAAGTTATTGCTTGGCAGCCCGGCGCCGCTGATCGTGGCAGGCTGATTCGGTAGTCCGTAGTAGGTCTGGAACTGCCTGGATGCAGTATCGAGACGTTCGACCGGAATGCGGTTGTATGCGAACGGCAGGCGTGGAGTTGTCCGTCCCGCAGGGCACGCAGGAGAACCGGAGACGCCGCAGGTGGTAAGCGGGTCGTACAGCTGCGTTCCGTTGCTTGCCGTGCAGAGGCCTGAGGCATCATAGGAAGAGCACAACGAACTGAAGTCACCGTTCTTGAACGCGGCAGTAGGAACAGTTGTTTGTAGCGGATTACCGCGGCGGAAGGAGAAGCCTTCCCAGGAAAAGAATGCGAACAGCTTGTCGCGCTTGATTGGTCCGCCGACCGACACGCCGTACTGGTTCTGCGAGAAGGCAGGCGTGGGAATAATGGCAGCTGGATTGCGCTTGTTGAAGTACGTGTTCGAATTGAGTACGCGGTTGCGGATGTACTCGTACACGCTGCCGTGAAAGGCGTTGGTGCCGGACTTGGAAGCCATGTTGATGACGCCTCCGGCAAAGTGTCCAAACTCGGCGCTGACCGCGTTGCTGTCAACGCGGAACTCCTGGATTGCATCCTGCGTCGGAACGAGTCCGGGGCTGTTGATGTACGTAGTGTTCAACGGAACGCCGTCCAGATAAAAGGCGCTCTGGTTGCCCATGCCGCCGCCGATCTGGTAGTTGCCGAAGCCGGTGTTATTCGTAAATGTTCCGCCGGACTGGTTGCCCAGCGGGTTGCCGCCTGTGGAACCTTGTGGCACGACTCCTGGTGCAAGGATTAGCAGGTTGAATACGTTGCGGCCGTTCAGTGGCATCTCCTGAACCTGCTTGCCTTCCACCAGTTGTCCCAGCGCGCCGGGCTGTGTCTCGAGGATGGGAGAGGTGGTGTCTACACTGATGGTTTCGGTGACACTGCCTACCTGCAGCTTGGCGTCGATGCGTATCGACGCCTGTACGGTGACTTGAATATTGGGGCGCTTCAGTGTGGCAAAGCCTGCATTTTCAACATCAACTTCATACGTTCCGGGAACAAGATTGGCGAACTGATAGTCGCCGGAGGTGTTCGTCTGAGCGGTTTTCCGTTCCTGCGTGCCGGTGTTGATCAGAGTGACATTTGCTCCCGGAAGTCCTGCATCGGAGGCGTCCGTAACGCGCCCCAGAATCGTGCCATAGGTCGTTTGCGCCGAGGCCGGAAGGAAGGAGAGAAAGAGCAGGGCGACTCCCAGGAGAAGCGAAGTCGCTGCACGGCGGTGAAGGTTAGAGGAGATACGGTATCTGGTCGTCCTGCTTGCATTCGTAAGCAGGTACATCCGGCAATTATGTTCGGTTTGCATCACGGTGTCACTCCCTTGAAGATTTGCCAATGCATGCCCTGCGCGATGTCTCCAGCATCGGAGCCCCTTATTCCATCCAGCGGAAAGCGCAATTAAGAATGCGTATTATGCAATCATGTTTTGACGACGACGGAACGCTAGCACCGCGACATGCCACAGTCAAGAAGGATTATTTGCACGTATTTCTACCTGCGTAACTCTCTGTAGCTTGAAAACTAGTTAATCCCTGTTGTTCAGAGTTACGAAAGCGGTGACGTGACTGTTCACGAATGGACGCCATGTCCAGCATGGTCACCTGGAAAAAACGACCCATTGCAAACCATGTGGCGATTCAGGCTATGATGTTGCTCGCTCCTCAAAGCCCCGCAATCGGAGTCGTGTACCGGTGCGGTGAAAGATAGGAACTATGCAACTTATCTCGAGACGTAAGTTTGTCGCTCTTACGGCGACCAGTGTGGCGGCTGTGCCGCTGGCATCCCTGGCACATCCGCTTGGCAGCGTTGTTACTGCGCAGGAGATTGCTGATCGTATCCGGAAAAACATCGGAGGCGAATGGAAGACGGATACAGTCGACACTTTCAAGGCTGGTGATCCTTCGACGCCTGTTACAGGCATAGTCACCACGTCACTCGCATCGCTGCATGTGCTCGATGCTGCGGTAAAGGCAGGCGCGAACATGATCGTCACCTGCGAACCTACGTTCTATGCCAGGGCCGATTCGCCAACCCCTCCAGTGCGTCGCCTTCCAGGAGCTCCTCCTCCTGTTGAGCCTTCCGCTCCACCACCACCCGATCCTGTATTCACGGCCAAGGCGGAGTTTCTGAAGAAACACAACCTGGTCGTGATGCGGCTTAGTGATCACTGGCGTCTGCGCAAACCCGATCCATTTGCACAGGGCTTCGCCAGTGCGCTTGGATGGTCAAAGAACACCAGCACCGCAGATCCGGCGCACCTGGCCATTCCTGAGACATCGCTCGATGCGCTCGTCTCGCAGGTAAAGAAGTCGCTGAAGTCCCGCGGCGGCATGCGCATTGTCGGAGACCCGAAGCTGTCTGTTCGCAAGATCGCTCTTCTTCCCGGCTCAACGCCGATTCAGGCTTCCATTGAGGCGCTGCCCGAAGTGGATACGATCATTGCCGGTGAAGTGCGCGAGTGGGAGACCGTCGAATATGTGCGCGATACGGTTGCACTTGGCGGAAAAAAATCGCTGATCCTCGTTGGCCGCATCGTCTCCGAAGACCCAGGAATGCAGGTATGCGCACAGTGGTTGAAGACGATTGTCCCTGAGGTTCGATCAACATGGGTTTCCGCTGGGGATCCCTACTGGAGGCCGATGTTATGAGCGCATTAACCGCAGGCGAGATCGTCGCCCGCATCAAGAGCAACCTCGGTTTTCCGTGGAGGACGACCACCTATCGCGATACCTTCAAGTTCGGAGGTCCTGACACTGTCGTCCAGGGAATCGCGACGACAATGTTTTGCTCGTATGACACGATCCGGCGTGCGGCGGAGCAGGGATGCAACATGATCATTCCTCACGAAGACACGTACTGGAACGATCCAGACAAACTCGATGTGGTGAGTGGTGACCCGAGTTACAAGCTGAAGACCGACTTCATGCGTGAGCACGACATCGTCGTCTTTCGTATGCACGACCATATGCACGCACAGAGGCCGGACTTTACCTACGTCGGTTGTGCGCGCGCGCTTGGCCTCGAGAGTAAGTACGAGACCGCTCCGCAGTCGCACCATTTCGTCCTACCCGAGACAACGCTCGGCGAACTTGCTTCCACGTTTCAGAAGAGGCTTGGCGACAGGGCATTGCGAGTGGTCGGCGATCCAAAGACGAAGGTGAGTCGCGTGCAACTTGGTGTGGGATACGCAACTCCCAGTATCAATAATCCTGATATTGACGTGGTGGTCAGCGGAGAGCAGCAGGAGAGCGACGGCTTCCTGGACAGCCCGGCCTATGTGCTCGATGCCACGATCCTGGGCATTCCGAAGGGATGGATTATGCTCGGTCATAACGTCTCGGAAGAGCAGGGAATGCTTGAGATGGCGCAGTGGGTCAAGTCGTTCACACCGGAGGTTCCGGTCCAGCTTGTCCGTTCGGAAGAGCCGTTCTGGGTACCGAAATAAGTTTGATGGAAGGCGGGTAGAATCTTTGAGTGCCACGTCATAACAAGCGGCTCGATGACATAAGGGATGAAAACTGCATGATACGGAAACGATTGCTCCCATTATTTTTGATGGCGGCATCTGCTGGCTTGTTCTGCATCACAGCCAAGGCGCAAACTGCGAAGAGCACAATGAACTGGGACAACGAACCGAAGACGTGGAAGCAGGACGGAGCTTCTTTGTTGGAAACAGTGCCTGCCGGTACGGACTACTGGCGAACCACACACTATGGTTTTATTCGTGACAATGGCCCGTTCCATTATGAGAGCCGGGGCGGTAACTTTGAGGCGAAGGTTAAAATCTCAGGACGGTATCATGAGCTGTACCACCAGGCTGGCCTGATGATTCGTATCGACGACAGGAACTGGATCAAGACGGGGATCGAGTTCGTGAATGGTCATCAAAATGTCAGTGCAGTAGTCACGCGTGGATACTCCGACTGGTCAGTCCTTCCACGCACTGATAGTCCAGCCTCTATCTGGATGCGTCTGCAGCGCTTCAACGACACTGTGCAGATCTCGTATTCGCTCGATGGAGCGAAGTGGTTGATGATCCGACTGGCTTACTTTCCAGCAAATGTTCCGGTCAAGATAGGTATGGTCACGGCAGCGCCGGGTAAGGAGTCTTTCGACGTTCGCTTCGACGAGTTCAACGTCAAAGACCTTACGACCGCACCGAAGGAAGACTGAGTTGATCGGTAAATTTGATGGTTAGACGGTCGATCCTGGGTGGCCGACCATTTGAGGTTGTGTCTCGTATCTAAGAGCGTTCAGAAGAGCTATGGCTGACGAGCCATTCTAAAGCTTCGCGAGCAGTCGACGGAAATTCATTGATCGGTTCCTTTTCAAGATAACTACAAGTCCTCTTGAAGAGTGCTTTTACACCCGGTAAGACATCTACTGGAAGACCGGATTCCTGCAGCAGGCTCTCTGCTTTTTCGATCTCCTTCAGACGTCGAGGCGCATGAACTAAATGAGTTCTTACAAAAGATTCCAGTGTGCTACGCAAAGGATTCTGATCTATGTCAGAGAGCATTTCGTATAACTGATCTGTAACGCCCTGTTTTTCTGCTGCCATAAAGGTTTCGATGGCGAGTGCTTCTAAGCCTTTCACAAAAACGCTTCGTAGCAGTTTGAGAGAGGATGCATCTCCTGCAGAACTGTCGGGCAGTACTCGTATGGGAGCGCCAATCTTTGTAAAAATCTCTGATATTTCCTCTGTGTGGGAGCCAGCGCAGAGGAGCGCCGTTTTTTCGCCAGCCAATGCGACTGCTCCCATAATGGCTATGTCTACATATCCTATTTCCAGTTGTTCAGCGATCCGCGACGCGTCATGAATCTCAGTCGGATCACAGGTGGTCATGTCGACGAAGAGCGCCCCTTTGTGAATCCAGGGAAATGCTCCAGTCGCCACACTGAAAAAGATGGTTCCGACAACACAGGAGAGGATGATGTCTGCCTCTTTCAGCCACTCCCCTGGTTCAAGAAAGATCGGCACGTTCATTTCGCCAGAAAATGTTGTCGTTTTAGAAGAAGGCCTAGGATCGCAGAAGGATAGCTTTGCGCAGAGGGGGAGCATGACTCGTGCATAAAGCATTCCGACTTCTCCACAGCCAATTACCGCCATTTCCATTACTGGAGCCCCCTAAGTTCTAAAAGGATAGAACATAATGGCGCTCCAGACGAAGAAGGCAGCGCTGAGTGCTGCCTTTTTCTGTCCGGCTGTAACTTATTTGCTTGAAGACGGCTTTGCCGTGGTGGTTTGCGGCTGAGTTGCTAGTGGGAGCGCTGCTTTCGGAATACCGGAACCTTTGAGCACGGTCCTGTCCGGCAGTACCTGATCGTAAACAATATCAACCACGAGGCTGTGAGCCTATTGGGTCACAGCCTCGTGAGATTAAACGATCTTCATGCATACGAGAAACTTCCGAAGTGTGCGATGACTCCGCCATCAGGCACGGAGCTATCTTTTACGAATACTTCGAATGAGTTGCCGCCGGGTGGAACTCGAATGATCACATGCCCGTTTCTACTCGCCATCTCCGACATACGACGGATTGCAATCTCGGCCTCCGGTTTCGTAGCAGTCGAGAACACGAGACGAGGTCCAGCATAAAGATCCTGATCGAGCATGTTGTCGAGAGCGTTGATGGTAGGGTGTGCCGAATCCCAGCTATTGATCACGAAGATCTTCGGCTGAAGTGCTCGGACCCAGTCGGGGCCGCACGCATTCGCGTATCCGTGGTGATCTGCCACCGCAACCTGGACCTTTCCTGATGCTCGCGCGGTAACAGCTTCAATGTCCCCCCATGGCCAACGACCGTGTCTCACTTCATGGTCCTGATCTCCGGCCGAGAAGTAGCTGAATTTTCCATATTGCAGACGTATAGCAAGCGAACACTTGTTTTCTGATGGATAGTCTTCAGGCTTCAGTGTTTCCAGTGGTGGAAAGTGTGCCTTGGTTTCGTCGCCAACGCCTGTCCAAACATCTCCGTTCGATGCAAGATTGCGAATGCTGAAGTCCGGATAACGGTCCGGAGTGCGTTTAAGTGTGATCTGTTTCTTCACGCCCGGAACAAACCGCTCCACAGTTCCTCCCCGGCCAGGCAAGCTCTTGATGAACGCATGGTAGTTGGGGAACTGTGGACCGGCGATTGGAGCAGGATAAGCATAGTCGGGATAACAACGGTCGATGACCTTGCGAACAGGGATCGTCTCCGCTACGTCCGTTATACCGCCAAGCTGATACGGTCCAAACTGCGATCGCGGAGAGATGTCATATCTCCCCGGCCAAACCGTTCCGAAGTGGTCATCATGCATGTGAGTAAGAAGGAAGTAATCGATCTCATTCCGACCTGCTTGTGAGAGACATTCTTGTGCATATTTTGCGATCCATTGCCCAGGGCGCAGGCTGTCATTGGGGCGCGGGGCAATTAAAAATTTGTCACTCTCTGGATCGAGACCTTTGACCTTTGAACCTGCATCAATCATCATCGTGGTCGCGTCAGGAAGGATAAGCAATGCGCAACTTCCGCGGCCTGTAGAGATGTGGTGGATATAGAGATAACCCGGCTCCCAAGAGGGGAGCGTTAAGTGCTCGACAGCTTGGGATTGGCTTAGAAGTATGGGGGAGAACTGTGTTGTAATAAATGAGGCCGCGGCTCTGCTGAGAAATGCTCTTCTGTCGAGTGACATCAATTTTTCACCTATATAAGAAATGAGCGCGGCCGATACTCTGAAATGAGTTGGCCGCGCTCTTGTTAGAAGCTGAATCTTCCTGAGACTCTAAGAACACGTGCGTCTGCAACTCCGCCGGCTGTCGCGGTAATTTGACCAAAGTTGCTTGAAGACACATTGTTTGCAGGGTTTGCAAAGAATGGCGTATTCGTCAGGTTGAATGCCTCTCCTTTAACTTCGAAGTGCATCCGATCCATGATTATGAAGGTTCTGCTAAGTCCAAGATCTAAGCCAGCACCTTTCGGGCCTCGCAACGAGTTACGGCTTGCGGTTCCGAAGGCAGCGGTTGTCACAGGAGCAAATGCAGACGTATCAAACCACGTCGCCGTCTTGCCAATTCCACCGAGCGTTGCTACTTCTGACTTCACCCGATTTGCGACCTGCGTATTGAACGGGGCGTTCAAAGAGGTTCCTGAAGCCAGCGGCGTAAAAGGAAGGCCGGTATAAGCAGAGAGCAATGCGTTGACTTTCCATCCGCCAAGAATCGCTCTTGCTATACCAGGATCTTTTAGCAAGAGATGGTTACGTCCGAACGGAAGTTCTGCTGTCGTTCCGAGTGCTAAGACGTGTCGTCGGTCGAAGTCACTCACAGCCTTGTTTCGATATTGATAAGCGACAGCGTTGAAGAGCGGTGTGCTGTCGTCATCCGTATTCAGATCAGTGGACTTCGCATAAGTGTATGCCGCAGTCAGCAACACGCCATGCTTGAAGGGATGCTTCAGGCTTGCCTGAAGGGCGTTGTAGTGCGTGGTTCCGAAGGGAGTAATGACCTGCGTTTGAGCATTCCGTCGAAATGCTGCGTAGAGCGGCTGTCCCGCAGCGCCAAGTCCGGGAGTCTGACCTGCGTTAGCTTCTATGTATGCGGTTTGACGTATTCCCTGTGAACCGACATAGCTTACTGCCAGATTGAGGTCCCACGGAAGCATCCGCTCGACAGTGGCATTCCAGGATTCAATGTAGCCGCGACGGTAGGTGCCGGCAGGAAGCGTCTTCGTATAGGCGGTCAATGGAAGCTGTGCGAAACCATTGTTGATTACGGGAGCAACTGTGTCGAAGCCCGGAAGGCCAGTTACAAAATTCCCAGCACTTTGATAGGAGTTATTCGCATTGATGGTTTGCGCAATCGTGACAGGATAGGGATCGCGCATCGCTCTGCTGAAAGGATAGGGATCGACGCTGATGCCATAGCCGCCACGAAGGACTGTTTTTTCATTCATGCGATAGGCAAGCCCCAGACGCGGCCCGAACTGCAATTTACTGGATCTAGATCCAGCGCCAGATGGATTACTTCCGACGCCACCGAGAATGACCTGATTGGTGGTCATATCGTAGCGTTCCATGCCTTTTCCATCCGCACGGACCATGATTGGGTAGAGCTCCCACCGCAGACCGTAGGTCAATGTAAGCTTACGGCTAGCCTGCCACTGGTCCTGAGCGTAGAGTCCATATTGCCATTCGCGTCCGATGATTGGATTGAGGTATTGATAGCTTCTTCCCATGGAATCAGGAAGCCCCAATAAGAATTGTGCGAAGGCATTGGTAGAGTTGGCAGAGGCACCTCCATTCAAAGCGGTGACTCCACCAGTGAAGGTGAATCCTCCAACGGGACCAAAACCGCGTTGAGGCTGATACTCGCTCATACGGTTGTTCATCATCTGAAGACCGAAGCGAATCGTATGTTTCGCGTGACTCCAGGTCATATTGCCAACGTAGGTCAGGGTAAGGTCGTCGCGAATCTCTGGGTTCCAGCCGTCGGTATGGCCAAAGGTTTCGAATCCAGTCACTGCAAACGATGGCAGTCCCTTCTGATTAAGATCGGGGCCGTAAGAACCACTTCCGTTTCCATCGCCAATACCAGGAATGCCAAGAGACGTTCCCAGATCCGTGTTGTAGTCGCTCTCAAGAACGGATACGTAGTTGTGTCCGATGCCGAAGTTCGCATCGAGAAGCAGCGTAGGGGTGAAGATATGCGTGAAGCCGAGTCCGCCCACATAGACATTCGATCGGCTGTAACCCGAACCGCCACCTGAGATAAGTCCGGAACCACCACCGATCCCCAACGCGCTTGGAGCCTTTACGTAAGCCAGCAAATAGCTGAATTTTCCAAAGAGCGAAGACTTGGGACTAACTTGCCACGATACCTTTTCATCAAAGGAAAACCGATCAATGGCATCGATACCAGAAACGGAATAATTATTCGAAGTACCTGGAAGATTCGCGTGTGGGATGAGAGCGAGCACTCTGTTTGCTGCAGGGCTTATACCGGATTCAATTGCATTTCTGCCATCAGAATTTTGGCTGGCAAAGCTTCTCCGTCCGGTGCCATCGGTATTTCCTGTGGTCGGATCGTAGATGGTCGTCAGGCCGGTGAAGTCACCTGCGCGCATCGCATCGGTAGGAACACTTGTGATGGTTGCATAAAGTTGGCGTTGAGAGATGCCCTCAAACCCTGAGAAGAAGAAGAGCCGGTTCCTCAGAATTGGACCACCGATGTTAGCTCCGAACTGGTTGAGGATGTTTTTCGGCGGAGCATCTCCTGCCTGTGCAAAGTAGGTCTTGTTATAAAAGTAGTTCCTTGCAGCCATGGCTGAATTCGTGTGCATTTCCCACAGCGTGCCGTGGAATTCGTTCGTTCCGGATTTCGTCAGGACCGAAATTGCCGCGCCTCCAGCAAGCCCCTGCTCCGCAGTAAAGCTGTTGGTTACGATGTCGACCGACTGAATATTCTCCGTTGGAGGGTTGTAGAGCGTATGGTGCGGAAGATACACCTGCTGAATCGCAGCACCATCGACAGAGGTGATGTTGCTGGTACGCGATGCTCCATTAATATTGGTGGTCAATGAGCGTGACGGGGTATCCATCACGGCATTCTGATAGCGCGATGGAGTCGCCCCGGGCGTCAAATTAATTAAGCTCTGGTAGTTTCCATAGCCTCCGATGGGAAGGTTGCTTAGTTCTCGCGAAGAGAGTTGCCCATGAAGTACGCCGCTGTCCGTCTGCAGCTCGGAAGAGGACGCGTGGACTTCAACCGTTTGCTCGGAAGTGATTTTGAGGCGTTCGTCCGCACGTGCGGTTACGTTCGCTCGGACGTCCAGGCCATCCACAGCGACGGAGGCGAAACCGGGGGCGGAAATTTGGACACGGTAAACTCCCGGCGTCAGGTTGTGAATTTCATAGTTTCCCGCTGAGTTGGAACTCACGCTGGCCGAGACGCCCGTCTGCTGATTGGTTGCTACAACTATTGCGTTCGGGATGGATTGACTTGAGGGATCAGTTATATTGCCGACGACTGTGCCATACAGAACCTGACAGCGTGCAACACATGCTGGGAGTTGGAGTGCTGCCAGCGTAAGGCCTACTCTTAAGAAATTTGTGAATCGATTCCGCATGATTCCTCTTTTTGATTGGCGTCACTTCGCCCGGCCTCATCAAGAATGGAGGGGAACTCATTCCTCGCTGAAACTGGGACTTCTCCACCATTCCCCTTAGGGAAGGGGTCCGGAAAGTGGTGATGAGGGTGAGAAGTGGAACGAATCAAGGGGGTGAGTAAACCTTCTCACCCTCTATAAATTGCACAAATAAAGCAACTTACAATCATTACGCGGAGAGCTTTGGCGAGATTTTAAAATTGCGTGAATAGGAGTCAAGCGGCAAGGTTGAGACAGTTTGGTTGATAGTGAGCGCAGTATTCTTAAGTACGGGAAGACTCCCTTGCTCCTCTTAGATCAAACGAAATTGCGCGCACAGGTCGAACGGCTTGCTGCCAGCGCTGAGTTCGCACGGGCGGACCGCATGGTCCAGTTCCTGCGATATGTCGTGGAAAAGACCTTAGACGGTGACACGGCTGCCCTGCGAGAACGCCAGATCGGTATTGAGGTCTTCGAGCGGTCTCCTGATTGGGACCCTAAATTAGACAACATCGTCCGCAGTGAGGCGCGGCGGCTTCGCGGAAAGCTGGAAGCATACGCGGCAAGCAACGATCCTGATGAAACTGTCCGCATCACTATGCCGACTGGAGGGTATGGTGTGCGGTTTGAAGAGCTTTATCCTGAAGCTGCCCCTTCTGTAGAACCTCCCGCCTTCCATGTGCATATCGCGCAGCCTCCGCCACTCGTCTCCAGTGAAAATATCCTGCAACCCCCGAGTAGACGCAGTAATGCAAATCGAATTAGGCTTTCGCTCATCGGCATCGTATGCCTTATAGCTGTGCTCTGCGTCGTTTTGTTGCATCCCTGGAGAGCACATTCCCGAGAGGATGAATACGAGATAGAGCCGTTCTCCTCAGAGGTGGGTTTGCAGTTCAGCCCGGCTATCTCTCCAGACAATAAGACGATCGCCTTTGTTTGGAACGGTGGTGGCGACCAATTTGACATCTATAGCAAATCGGTCGGTTCAACGGAATTGCAACGGCTTACGCACGATTCTTTGCCGAGTATCCATCCGGCGTGGTCACCCGATGGAAAGCAGTTAGCGTTTTTTCGCGAAGCTGGGCCTGAACTTCCTCTAAGCAGAGCAAGCGGAGAAGCCCAGCTAATCGTGCTTGATACCGTCACGCATCGAGAAAGATTGATCCGTCGAATGCAGGATTGGCTCGGTTTTTGGGGCGCCAATAATCCGCTGGACGGCTCCAGAGACTCTCCTGGAGCCCAGAAGGCGATCAGTTGATCCTGACCGATCCTTCAGGAGGAGAACATGGACTGATATCCATATCGACCCTTACTGGAGAGCAGAGAACAATTTCCAGGCCTGGTGGTTCGGATCAGGATTGCTACTCCCGGCTTTCTCCAGATGGCAGAACAATCGCCTTTGTACGTTTGATCAGCCATGCGGTTGGATATCTGTATACCATCGATGTCACTGGCAACCATCTGAATCGGTTGACGCGAGCGGTCAAAGATCTACGTGGTATCAGCTGGACCCCTGATGGATCGCATTTGGTCTTCGCTTCCAAGGAGCGAGGCGTCTATCAACTGCGGGTAATCTCTGTGCAAGGCGGAGAATCGAAGCCCTTACCTGCGGCAACGTCATCCGCTGCCGATCCCTCTGTCTCGTCGAACGGCAAGTTCGTTGTTTTTGTCGAGAATCGCGAGAACTGGAATATCTGGCGAGTTGGAATTAAAGAAGATCGGATTGGTGTACCGGAGCGGTTCCTCGCGTCGACGGGACAAAATCATTCCCCGAGCTTTTCACCAGACAGCCGCACAATCGCGTTTGTTTCAGATCGCTCCGGCAGTCCTGAGATCTGGCTTTGTGATAGGGAGGGCCAACATTTACGCCAACTGACCCATTTCGGAGGGCCGTGGCTTGGGACAATCCGCTGGTCACCAGACAGCACCTCCATCGTATTTGACGCTCGTCCTAAGGGACACGCTGCTGTATATAGGATGGCAATCAATCGCGAAAAACCAGAACTGGTGAAGGAGGATCAACCCTTCGAAGTCAGGCGTCCATCATGGTCGCGCAACGGCAGATACATTTACTTCGATACAACAAATGGCGGAGGACTCGGAATCTGGAGACGGGACCTAAGCACGAATAAGGATCAAGTCATCGCTCCGGCCGGCTTCATGATTGGAATCGAGTCACCCGACGGAAAACAACTTTTCTACCAGGAGAACGGCTACCACCATGTCTGGGTCTCTGATCCTGATGGCGGCAGCCCGAGACAACTTTCGCAGGTCAGTCCCATGCCAGATTTGGATTGGACTCCTGTAGGGACGTCGATCTACTTCGCCTCTTCAGCGTCGACCGGAGGAACCGACATCCTCGCCTTCGATCTCGGCACTGACAAATTAAAAAAACTAGGCCACGTGAGTCAAAATTTGGCTCTTGGAACGCCCAGTTTTATTGTCAGTCCTGACGGACAGACACTTCTATATGCTGCCATCGACAACAGTTCAAGCGAGATAAAGCTCCGCCGCGGTAGTTTGCCCCGGTAATTGTACGACTGAGTTCATATAAGAAGGCATGCCTGTCATGTTCCTGGGATCCTCGCTTGAGATCGTCGAACAGATCGTTACCATACTCCGAGAAGAGCAAGCGGGTAGAGTAGGGCAAGATGAGTTCAGAAAGGTCACGCCTGAGTGTGCCTTATTTCCCGCGTGGCGATGTCAGCGTCTTCGAGCGTATGCGAACCTCTGGGCATGAAAACGACTTCTACATGTTCGAGCAGATCAAACCGGAAGCCGATCAGATTTGGGCCGATGCTGCTGTCACGATTCCGGGGATCTTGTTTTGGGCATCGGGTTCTGCTCCGGCAGACGAGCGATGGAATCCTCTGGACCCTGCACGAAGCCTTCATCGCCCTGCTCCTGGGCCGTTGCCTTCATGGGTAGAACCGGATTATGTGGCTTACAACGTAGCGGAATTCCAGCGCACCGGTTTTCATGAGGCACTGAACTACTATCGCGCCGCCGAACTCTATTTCGACCTGTCCGCTGCCTGGAAAGGCGCGAAGATATCTGACCTTCTCCGGCTTTTCCAGAGAACATTCCACCCCCCATAACCGGAGACCAACCCAGGCAAGGGGTATTGACCCCTTGTGACGGGTAGGGGAACAGAACGAAAACGGCAGCCCTCAATCTCCGATGAGATCGACGCGACATCCTGTTCCCGTCCTCTGGAAAAGGAGTTGGATCAGGCCGATCTACGCCTGTTCGCCAACTTCTTCCTCTTACTCGATAAATGGGATACCCTGCAGGTCGACCAGAACTCCAGTGAACTATTCCGGAAGTGAGAAGCAGCATGACACCAGCCATCATCTACACGCGAGTTTCCAGCCGCGAACAGCAACAGGAAGGGTTTTCCCTTGGCGCTCAGGCCAAAGGACTGCGCGAGCATGCTGACTGCCACGACATGACCATCCTCAAGGTCTTCGAGGACGTGGAAACGGCGAAGGTCTCCGGTCGAAAACAGTTCAACGAGATGGTCTCCTGGCTAAAGAAGAACCGATCCTGCAGAACCCTGCTGGTGGAGAAGACGGATAGACTCTACCGTAACTTGAAGGACGCGGTGACACTCGAGGAGTTGGATATCGAGATTCACCTCGTTAAAGAGGGGCAAATCATTTCCAAGGACGCCAAGTCTCAGGCAAAGCTCATCCACGGCATCAATCTGGTTCTGGCCCGCAACTACTCCGAGAACCTCCAGGAGGAGGTGAAGAAGGGCATGCGGGAGAAGGCCTCCCAGGGTGTCTTCCCCGGCCATGCTCCCTTCGGCTACCGGAACAATAAGGCCGATCGCACTATCGAGATCGACCCGGTCGATTCGCTTGCAGTCGTTCGCCTTATGGATGAATACGCAACTGGTGCGCATACGCTATCAACTCTCCAGAAGATGTTGAAGAACGAGTTTGGCAAGACGATGAGCCGCAACAACATCCATAAAATCCTGACAAACTGGTTCTATGTCGGCTTCTTCGTGTGGTCCGGGGAGACCATCACGGGACGCACTCCCTCTTCATCGATCCCAAAACCTTCCAGAGGGTTCAGGAGGTACTCACCGGTCACAATCGTCCCAAATACTCTAAACGGGAGATCGCCTTTAGGGGATTGCTGAATTGTGCCCACGATGGCTGCATGCTCACCGGCGACGTTCAGAAGCAGAAGTACGTCTACTACCATATGGCGACCGAAGACTTGCAAAAGGCGGGAGCTATCGATGCAGAGGGTAAGCCGATCATTGATCCAGAAAACAATATGAAGACTCCCGAACAAGGAGCCGCCACGAACGTATGGTGCGCCACGAGTCACCAGCTTGATGGCATGGGTGGCGTCTACTGCGAGAACTGCGATATCGCAGTCGCGGTCCCCGCGGATTCCAAGGAAATGCTCGGCGTCAGACCGTGGGCAGTCGATCCAGCTCTTGCAAATCGCCTTTGGAGCCTCAGTGAAGCACTTACTGGGAAATCCATATAGTAATGGGTGCCTTGCCGAAATAACTTCTGAGTGCAACGAATGTGGTCGAGATGAATGGCGCTCATGGCCTAGGATGAAGCTCATCGGGCAGTCAAAACCACTTCTTCCAATCGGGACCTGGCCAACTACTTTGCGGACTATCCGGACATACTCGCCAAACAACGCTGACTTGTTAGCGTTCCTTAAAAGCTGAGGAATCGGCTTGCTATCAGGGCATGGCAGGCAGCCTCAAGTCTGCGATGCTCTTGGCATCGCACAACTAGCTCTTTGCGAGGCCAAGTTCGAGTGCCTTTCATGCGAAGGTTGAAGAGAAGGTGCGTCTGAAATTGCGACGCACCTCTCAAAGGTGAACTGATCTAAACCTGTCCCTGACCGCCATCGACGAAGATATCCGCTCCAGCGATGAAGCTAGCGTCATCCGAGGCGAGAAACGCTACGGTCTTGGCTATCTCCTCTACGTGGCCGAGGCGCCCCAGGGGAACGAAGGAAGCAAGTTGGCTGTACAGGCCGTCCTTCTGGTCCGGAGGCACGAGGCCGCTCAATCCTGGCGTATCGATCACACCCGGACTAACTGCATTCACGCGGATCTTGCGGTCTTTCAGGTCAGTCGTCCAAGTACGAGCGAAGGAGCGCACTGCGGCTTTGGTTGCAGAGTAAACGCTGAATGCGGGCAGCCCCTTAATCGACACAACCGACGCATTGAGAATGACCGCTCCACCATCCGGCATCAATGGAAGTGCCTTTTGGACGGTGAACACGACACCCTTTACATTGTTGTCGAAGGTATTGTCATAATGCTCTTCGGTAATGGAGCCGATCGGAACAAACTCTCCACCGCCAGCATTGGCGAAGACGATATCTACCCGTCCCTTCTCTTTCTTGATCTGGTCATAGACCGCATCCAGATCGGCCAGCTTTGAGGAATCGGCACGAATGGCTGTGACATTCGAACCAATTGTCTTGACAGCTTCATCGAGTGCGGTCTGGCGCCGACCCGTGATATAGACGTGGGCTCCCTGAGCAACGAGTTCCTTAGCACTGCCGAGCCCTATACCTGTGCTGCCACCTGTGACGAGCGCAATTTTACCTTCAAGCTTCTTGGACATTCATCTCTCCTGCGATACTTTTTGACCGCACATTCTAGATGTGCAGATTTGGAGATTAGTCGCAAACATTTTGGAACAATCAGTTAAAATAGTGATCTAAAGGTAGTGGGTATGAGTGAAACAACGTCAGTCAGGATGGGCCGGCCTCGTGAGTTCAGTGAAGATACAGCGCTGGAGGCTGCCATGCGTCTGTTCTGGGAGAGAGGTTATGAAGGCACCTCACTTAATGATTTGACCGAAGCGATGGGCATCAATCGTGGCAGTCTTTACTCCACTTTCGGCGATAAGGAGTCTCTGTTTCTCAAAGCGCTCGCGCGGTATGGGGAAGGGCCAACCTCATATCTGAAATTCGCTCTCAAAGAGCCGACGGCAGTGCGGGTCATCGAAAGTATCTTTCGCGGATCAGTCAACGTACTTGGCGACCCCAAAAACCCACGCGGCTGCCTATCGACCCAGGGCGCACTTGCTACCGGACCGGCTGCCGCCTCTGTGAAGCAGGCTCTCATCGATTGGCGCAAAGCAGGAGAGACTGAGTTGCTGGCGCGATTCAAACGGGCAAAGGCCGAGGGTGACCTGCCGGAAACGACAAACATTTCAGATCTTACGCGTTTCGTATCTACCATTTGGTATGGTCTCGGTGTGCTCGCTGCCAATGGAGACAGCAAGGCAGAGATGAAACGCGTCACCGATCTAGCTTTGAAGGTACTTCCGATCTAACTCATGGAGCGCTGCGGCGAAAGTGTTTTTGAGAACACCGACTACTGTAAACAATGGAAATTGTGACTCGATTGCTTTAAGGAGATTCGGCTCGACTAAATGAGCCTGGATTTGCTAAGAGGAATTCGGGTGAGAATCCAGAAGGTTTTCTCAGATCGCTAGCTACGTGTTACGCCGCATCGAATTATGGTGATTGTCCATATCCTCGGACAAATGATTGTTGCCTCCGCTCGCGATTCTAGAAATCATTCTTTCCTATAATCTCTTCGCGGCAAACTGCGCTATGAAAGATGCGAGTTGCTCTGGCTCATCGATTGGAATCAAATGCCCGCTTTTTGCGATCACTTCTAATGTCGAATTCGCGATTCGAGAAAGGACTTCACGACGATGCTGCTCGACAGAATCCAAGTTGTCGTGTTCGCCAGCCAGAACCAGAGTCGGAACGGCAATCCTGGAAACCTCCAATGAGATATCTTCCACAATGCCCACAGTCGGCCATGCGATCTTGGCAGCCGACGATCCCGAAAGGCTATCTTCGACAATTTGCTCCAGAATTTCGGGGGTGGGAATTTTTGCGCTCAGAAACCCAATCGTCTGCACAATCGTCTCCCGATTATCGTAAGCATGTAACTGCTGTTGAAAAGCTACTTCTGGAAAGTGCGTTGGAGTAGGGGTTGCCGGTGCTACTAAAATCAGCCCTACCAAACCGAGTGGGTTTCGCGAAGCCAGTAACTGTGCAACCTTTCCGCCCATTGAATGCCCAACGAGGATATATTTCTTCAGTCCAAGAGTCTGGATAAGCCCTTCGGCTTCGTCTGCCAGATCTCTGATGGAATAGCCGCTGTCTGGACCTTCGGACTGCCCCCAGCCGCGTGAATCGTACGCTACGCAGCGGAACCGATCCACGAGGTGGGCAATAGCTCCGTGCCAGGTACGATGTGTTCCTCCCCAATAGTGCAGAAATATCAGCGTGAGTGCGCCTGCTCCACTCTCTTCAACATACAGGGATAAATTATTGACCGTATATTTCATCTTGATTCCTCTCGAATAGCTGACGTAATAAGACAGCTGAAGTGAGATGGCAGACAACAGTAGTAGATGATGATGAGACAGCGATGGCTGCCAAGGAAACGGCATGATGAATCTGGCCGTTATTCCCTGACAACCACAACCTTCTCTGTGACACGCACGATTCGGTTAGCTTGCCGACAGCGCCTTCCGCTCGATGCTCTTGGCGAAATTGGGTGTCTCTTCATGGTTGTGTGCGTCTAACGCCTTCTGCATCGCCTCTTTAGCTGCTTCATAAGGAACGCCATTTTTCTCAAGGAACGCTAGGTAATCGTCAGTAGCGCCAGTGACGACATTATTGGTCAATTCGCAAGTATTTTCCGTGAGAGCAGTCGCAATCATCTCCCAACGAACCTGTATCCTGGTCCGTCCCTGCGGGGCCAGCACATCGGAGAGCGAGATCAACCGGCAATGATATCTCTCTGAGATGTCCTCGACATAGTGCTCAAGAATGAGACCAGGACCGACCATTTCTACATTAATGGACATGCGTTTGCCGTCGGAATTCGTGCTCGTTCCTCCGGCGTAGTGAGCTGTGGAACAGCTCTGGTACTCGGCATCGCTTAGGGTAAACACCCATTCTGTGATGTCGATCTTTTCAAGTGGAGCGTTGATCACAGCCTTGGAGCTGCTCTGGACAAGTATCCTTTGGATGCTCTTGTCGTCCGATGACGTCTGGTGAAGAAGAATATCCTGGCTCATAGGTGCAGCATAGATTTCTTCTATCGGTGCTCGCTTCCACGAAATCACGGGCTTGCCTAAAACTTTCTACAAATCGCTTCGAAAACGGCTAGGGGATACGCCATATTGCTTTTGGAAAGTGCGAGAGAAATGCGCGTGGCTAGCGAAGCCGCAGTCCAAAGCAATCTCCAGCAGTGTCAGACTGCGGTTACGCATCAATTTCTTTGCGCAGGTCAAACGCTGATGCAGGAGGTACTGATAAGGCGAGAACCCCGTACTGGAGCGAAAAGCGCGGAGAAATCGGTTGTAGCTATATCCTGCTTCGGTTGCCAGGCTCTCAATATCTGGACACGTAAAGGGATCTTCCTGCATACGGTCAATGATTCGCCTTAGCGCGCTGGCACTCAGAGCCTCAGACTCTCCGGGAACCACGCTGACGCCTCTACTCGCAATGGAAGCAAGGCGGGCGGAGAGCGCATAGGCTAGATGTTCAGCATACAATTGACCCGACTCACCGCCAGACCTCACCTCATCTCGTAGGAGCAAGAGGATCTGAAAAAGAGACGGATCATGGAACATGGGTTCGTCGGAAGCTATATTCCGTTGCGCGCCACAACTCTGCCGCTTTCCTTCATCTTTGATCTGTTCTGAGAGCGTGAGGAAGAACTTCCTGTCGATAGCGCAAAAGAGAAGGTCCGAGGTGGTCGAAGTGCGCGCAGAAGGAATCGCCCCAGGTGGGTATAGCGTCATTGTTCCGGGACGCTTTGAGTACGTCACGAAGGAACCGCCGGAACTCGCATGTTCGCCGCGAGCACTGGAATCCCCCTGCCACAGCATAAGGAGAATCGAATCGATAGAAGCTTCAGGGATTTCCCTGGGAGAAGCCTCATGTCCTTCGAGAGCCAGGCGAGACCACGCTAACTCGACGCTCGATAACTTCATGGTGGAGTCGCCGCGAAGGAAGGTCCGGATTGCTGCGTTGCTTCCTGGAATCGTCATCCGTCTTCCTCCAGTATCTGCTGCACGTCAGATCAAGCTTCTTCTCAGATTAATGGCTGTGGAGCCCTTTGCACAGAGATTTACCAAATGCAGCAGATATTTCAGACAGCACTGGCTGTCTCTTTCTGTAAAGGCACGGTCGAATCATTTACTTGGCAATGTGAATTCGCTCCAGCAAGGGAGCCAATTGTTGGGCAGCGGTATCTGCAATGGCAACCATCGCTTTCTCATTTGGGTGGAATGGGGCTGGACCAAATTCAAGAAAGTGGGATGGAAACTGATATCCATAGACCCAAGGGTCCGCAGAGCAAACATCATGTCCATGCGTAACCTCCGAGGCCTTCAGTAGCTCAGAATTTGTTTCACGGGCGACCTGCTCTGTAATCGAGCGGAGCCGGTTCGCGATAGCTCTTCCGTTGTCCGCCTGCAGGTTCGTCAACGGGAGGCGGTCGCACGTCCCTGCGTCGGGAAATACCGTTGCGTAGTCAACGAACAGAATATGAGCTCCGGGCGCGCGACGATGGATCTCTCCAACGATCTGCCTGAGTTGATCGGGGAGTGCCTGGAATCCCTTCTCCACCTTGTCCGATTCTGGTATGCGGCACCAGCCCAGAGGACGGACCAACAGAGGGGTCTGAGATGGCCGATTGGCGCATGCCCATGCGGTAAACAACCCGCCGTAATGCACATCATTGCCGCCCACCGTTATCGTCACTAGTTTCGTGCTCCGATTGACGGCATCCAACTGCGCTCGTTGAAACCACTGGCCTCCTTTTAGAACATCGTCAGTCGTAGCACCGGAGCAAGTGGCGTCGTAAAGAGAGAGTCCGTATCGGCGCGCCAGGAGATGAGGGTAATTGGTGTCTGACTGGAAACAAAGTGCGAGACTGCCTTTAGACCTCTTTACGTCACCAGGTCCAGCCGCAAAGGAACTGCCCAATGCGACATACTCGGCATTATTCTTAGCCGGAAGCGAATGCCACCGAACAATAACACCCGCAACAATAAGACAGGCAAGGAGGAGGGTTGCACCCAACGTTAAGAGAAGGGTTCTCGGGCCTCTCCTATTCGTGAAGGATCGCAATTGAGTCTTTCGTTGATAGTTCATTAGTTCATCCTCGTGCGGTCGAGCCAAAGATCGGCCTTCTTCACTGCTTTTGCAATGTCTCCGGCCGCAGAAGAGGCCGCGGTCAAGCTCTCTCGATCGCCTCTGCGAGAGGCTTTCACTTCTTTGCCCAGAAGGAGTCTGCCGTTTGCATCACGCAATTCCACGCGGACCGCGAGCTTTGTGACGCCAACGAATAATCCTGCGGGACCGGTAGAGGCTCTGGTAAGTGCATTGCCTTTGGAGAAGTTCTCTACGATGAGTGTCAGGGAGTAATTCGCACATTCCGCACCTTGTGCGCCGTCAGGGAAGAGTCTATTGACGTGGAACTTCTGCGCAGGCAGTTCGATGAGATTTTCATATAGCAACGACTGGTATTCCGGAGCAACTACGAGGCCCTGGATACTCTGAACTGGCAGTACATGTAGGGATGCCGACGCATCGTGACTTTCACATACTCGATGAGGAAGGAGTGGCGGATGGCTAACAATGTCGACCTCCATCTCGTTTTCAATCTCTAAGGCTTGCTGCTTTTCAAGCTGAAAGATGGCGCTCCGAAGACCATCGTGGTCATCCCGATAGTTAATGGTGAGGAGCCCAACCTGCTGCTGCGTAATCGTGCCTAATACCGCCCCGCCGCCAAAAGGTATCGCAACGCGAGCCACTTTGCCGACAGCACCTCCCGTTTCTACTCGTTCATCTCCCACGAAAACATCGCTGATTCGGCGTCGCGTCAATCGATCAGTCACTCTCGAACTCGTGAAGGTGACATTGCTCGGTGTAATTGCAAGCTTTCCTTTGGCCCCTGCCGGCATATCTTGAAAACCCACAAGCAACTTGGCCTCAACCGAAAACGAATGCGAGGAAGATGTGAGGAGAGGTGCGTGGTTCGACGGCGACTGAGCATATCCTGCGGTGCCGATTACAGCAAGCAGGAAGCAGGTTCTGAGATTTTGTTGCATACTCATTGATCTCTTTTCCAATATACAAACAATCCGTCTGGTTTGTATATTACACTGGGATAATAGATGCTTTGCGACGCAATTCGGTGCAGAGGAGAAAATGTTGTCTATTTCAAAGAAGGTTTCAGATAGATCTGCAGAGGGAGAGAAACGTCTTCGCCCATCCCGTCGCATTAGTGTGCGTCCCGAACGCCAGACGCAGGAGGAACGAAGCGAGGGCACTCAGCAGCGAATCCTCAACGCTGCGATCGAACTCCTTTACAACGAAGGCTATGTGGCCGCCACGACCCACAAGATAGCTGAGCGGGCGGGTGTGAGCCGCGGAGCCATGCTCCATCATTTCCCATCAAAAGATGACCTGATGCTGGCTGTGGTGCGCGCCGCACATGAACGTGATTCGATCAGTTTGCGAGCAGGACTAGCGAAGATCAGCGATCCGCTCGAAAGATACTTCGCTCTACCCGATCTAGCCTGGGAGGTAATGAGCGGCCCGTCCGGCATCGCAGTACTTGAAATCATGATGTCCTCGCGGAGCAATAGTGCGTTGGGCGCACGTCTCGCTCCACTACAAGCCGAAATCGAGTCTGAATCACAGGCTCGATTTCGGCAGCTTATGCATGACGCGGGACTGCGCGGCGAAGCCATCAACCGAGAACTTGCGAACTTCGCCGTAGCGGCCATACGCGGATTCTCCATCGAAGCCATGTTCCGTAAAGACACGAAATACATCGCGAATTCCCTTAAGAGCTTTAAGACTTTGCTTCGTCAGTACCAGGCAAGAAAAGACACCTAATGAACGAGATGGTTAACAATTTCGGTAGGCGCTGCTGGAGCGATATCAATATCGTTCCAGTAGCGCGGATCAGCGACCTTGGGCATTCTCATCAATCAAGGAATACTCAAAATCAAGTGCGGGATTCACGGCACTCCAGGGCGCGCTATTGTGCGTCTGTCCTTTGAAGATATTGAACGAGAATCTTAGTTTGTTCTGCTCAAAATAGGGACCAATTTGATTCGCAAGGTCCTGCGCATTGCCGACCATGCGCACATAGCTGATCTCCTGGCGAAACTTGTCTTTGTCGTAGCCCCATTTCTCCATCGAGGGGAGAAATTTCTCTTCCAGTTCCCCAACGCCAAGAAACAGGTTCAAGTCAATCTTGCTCTCAGACACTCGCTTCTCGAAGTCCGGGAGTTCCGCAAGAACGGCTTTGTTGCCTCGCCAAATCGAGGGACTAAGTGCAATGTATCCGTGGAACGACTCTGGATGCACAAACATCGTATGAACAACAAATAGACCACCGAGAGACCAACCGAAAAGCGATGCGCGCTTTGCGTTCAGAGGCACCAGGCGGTTCACCATCGGCTTCACCTCTTCTTGAATCGTCCTAAAGAACTGATCGTATCCGCCGAATCGCGGATGATCCCCAAGATCGACAGAAAAGGACTTTTCGTCCGGCGACATATCTGAATAGGTAAAGTCGTAGGTTCGGTTTCCACCTTTAGGGCCGTCCGCTCCGCTGATTCCGACGACTACGGCAGGTTCAATTTCTTTTGCTTTTGATTTATTGCGTACAGCGTCAGCAAACGTGGCAAATACGATGTCCCCATCGAGCAAATACAAAGCGGGGTACCCTCCCGGAGGCGGTGTGCCCTTGGGTATGTAGATATCGATCTTGTATGCCTCATGGTTAAATTGGGACACAAACGTTAGCGTCTGGCCGGATTTAACAGCCGCGGGGATGGGCCGCTGTTGAGGCGGTGGAGCGGACGAGTGGATAGCGGCACGGACTTGGTTGGAGAGAAGGAATGCTCCCGCTAAAGCCAGGAACGTGATGGACTTCATATGGCCTCGTGTGGTGAATTGATGCTGTCTTATGAAAAAATCGTTGCCGCCTCGAGCCGTTAGGCCCAAACGCTTCACGCGTGCTCTCCAATTGACTTCGAGTTAGCGGCAGCGTCTTCTATGACCTTCACAACCTCCGTTGGATGTGTCAGCATGACCACGTGACTGGAAGGAACTGTAGTCGTGGTGGCATTAATGGTCTTTGCCATATTGAATTCTTGTTCAGGAGCGATCATGTTGTCATTTGCAGCGGCGATGTACCAGGAGGGTTTCGTTCGCCATGCCGCTGTCATTGGCTTCGCGCCAAAAATCGATGCTGAGGTTTGTGTCTGAACAGCGGCCAGAAGAGCTTTCTCTTCTTTGCTTAGATCTTGAGCGAAGCCCGTATCGATTCCGTCCCGTGACATGAGCAGAAAGCCGTCCGGCTGGGGTACGACCTTATCTAACCCAAGAGGCTTCGGAAACTTTTCACTGAGACTGGCGATGGTCTGCCCTGCGTCCGGGGCGAACGCTGCGACATAAACAAGCCCTACTACTTTTGGATCGTCCCCGGCTTCGGTAATCACGACTCCACCATAAGAGTGGCCAACCAAGATCACCGGGCCGTCCTGCGCAGCTAGAGCCCGCTTTGTTGCGGCAACATCGTCCTGAAAAGACGTCAGAGGGTTCTGAACCGAAGTTACGTTATATCCCTTTGCGAGAAGCAGGGGAATGACTTTATACCAACTTGATCCATCGGTAAAAGCTCCGTGTACGAAGACAATATTTTTCACTACCGGTAGAGATGAATTGATCTTGTGGAGGTTTTCGCTGTCAGATGTAGTCTGCTTCGGAAGCATATCTTGAGTCATAACGGAAGCATAGGCTGCTCTCGATCATGTTCGCTTTCACAAAACCACTGACTTGTCTATAACTTTCTAAGGTTCGTTCCGCGAGTGCATGCACTCACGATGTCCGCAGTGTTCGAATCGATCCCAAACTAACTGACATATGACGCGGGATAAGGCGACAGGAATGACGATTCAGAAGAGAGGCGACACTATAGGAAGCATGCTTGAGTTCTCTTATTGGACCTTTTGTGGACTCTCAAACGTAGACCCTTGGGCTGGAAACAACAGAAAATAAACGATTAACGGGTTGGAGCGGAATGTGGACGCCTCCTGCTCATTACGGCAATGTAACGCAACTCATTGAAACCAGATGGTACAGACCACACTCTACGCCACTGATTGCAAGGGAAAATCCTCTTATTGGACCTCTTTTGGAACCTTTTTTTCATCGTTCCCAAAGGCGTGTCTTTCGCTAGCTAGATGCTGACGGTAGCTGATCGCTATTGATCGAATGACCGCCTGGGTTATGAGAAGGCTAAATAGCTGATTCTAAAAGAACTAGAGCGGCGTAGATGATCGCTAGCCCCTCTTTAGAATCAGTAAGATACAAATGGGCTTTCTTAGTGTTCCCCAGTTGGTTCCCTCGTTCTTGGCCTTAGCAACAGAGTATTACCTTGGGATTGGCTGCTTCAGATCAAGTTAAGGCGGTTCGATCCCGGCTTTGTGGTCATACCGCTGAAAAATACCTTACTCAGATCTGAACTCTGCAAGAGCTCGGCAGAGGTCTGTACTCACGTACCGGGAAGACGTCTTTCGTAGACTGGCTGGATCATGCATCCGCGTTCATACAAATAGAGGCTTTGAAGGGTGCCGTTGCCGCCCGCAACATGGTGAGTCGGACCCATGATCGACTGCGATAGTCTTTGAAATATTCGATATGGAATGTCCCAGACGAAACCGTCATACTGATTCCACTGTCCCTTCACAGGAATGCCTATGCTTTGGCTGCTCGCGCCCGGTACGCTGGTTCTGATTTGGGTGCTCTACTCGATGTCCCCCGCGAAGAAGGCGATCCGCCTCGTCGAGGCCGCGGCCAAAACGGTTGAAGGGCTCCAGGCGGAAACAGACGCCTGCCGCGAAGAATGTCGGTCCGAGGTCTCCGCTGCTGCTGGAGCCCGCAGGGATGACATCCAGTTCATCCGCCTGCAAGCCATCTCGATGGAGGAATTGAAGAAACATGCCACTGGTCTCCGATTGCAGCCGCTTCGTGATGCTGGCGTGCGCAACATGGCGGATCTGCAAAGCTGGAGCCAAGGGCGCCTCGAAAACTTGCGCGGCGTCGGGCCGAAGTCTGCGGCAACGATCCCAGGCATCGTTCAGCGGATCTCCTCTTCGGTTAGAGCTCAACCCATCGCGGATCCCGAACCACCTTTTCTCCGGGACAAAGAGCGGGGACTTGTCTTGGCAATCTACCGTGAACTCCAATGTGACCGCCTACTGGCTAAGATGCCTTCCGAATTCCAAAAGCTTCGGAGCGACACGAATGAGACTCAGGAACAGGTGCGAACGAAGACGCGCTTCTTTCGGTGGGTCTGGACCTTCGGCAAGAGCGAGGATGTCCGAACCGCTATTCTGGCAGCCCAGGACACTGCGCGTTCCTATGAAAAAGGAGACGACGCCGACACAGTATGCGAGCAGGTGCGAGCGTTGCTATCTGAGTGCCGCTCCGTGCGCTCCAATCGCGTCGAGACATCAACACTGACCGAAGAGTACAACGAGCATTGGAATGACTTTGGCGTTGTGCTTGGAAGAACCATCGGGGACAACGGTCGCGTGAGGCGGACACCACCGGTTCGTTTACGGCCAGAAGCCCCGCTGACCAACGCTCTGCCGCCGCAAACTTCGGCATCGAGCACGGGCTACCAAAGCCGCTTGCAAGTTGGTCCGGAACTTACCCGACAGAACCTAGACGACACAACGACCGCGCAAGATATCGAGCTTACGAATTCCGGAAATGATTTGAAACAAGAAGGAGCCAGCTCGGTGGCCATAACAAACGCTTCCGCGGGTTCGCTCGATGATTCGAAGCAACAGGCTCGAGAGCAACTTCAGAAGTACATCGATTCCATCGCACCGGCGAAGTTTGATAAGGAGAAGCTCTCAGTCGATCACGGCCTTACTTCCTTTCGTATCGGCGTACAGACGACGGTCTCAGCGTTTGCGATACCGACGCCGGCGGGCGGCCGCTCCAAGAAGGTCGAGCGCTGGATCGGTAAGAATGATTCCGTCGTGGTTCAGGGTGTAACGCTTGCCAGGGGAATGGTCTTTGTGAGCGATGAGGCCGCCGAGCCTGCGCCGGGAGTGATCTATCCTTCGCTGGAGGTGCGGGCCGGAAACTATCAGCCCAGCGGGGCGGATATGCATTGGCAGGGCTACGCGGGCCTTACACCGGTGCAGCGTTACCACTATCTGCATTGGCTGGCGGATGGAGCTCGCTCGAAGGACTTCCCTCATTTTGCGGTCTTCTATTTCCATGGCCTTGAGCGTCGCCTGGTCCAGATCGCCGAAAGTGGAAACGTCCCGTCGTCCGACAAGAACGAAGTGCTGGACGAAGTTCGAAGGATTACTACCGAATTCTCCGAGTTCAACATTCCCCTGTCGTTCTACTCGGATCGCCTTGTTTCTTTCTTTGAGCTTCGCGCTCTGTCGCCAGACGCTCCCGTTGACCTCGATGCCCCCCTGCGCCGCTTCCATGAACTGCCGTGGAGACTCGTGTATGACTTGGGGCGCCTCGCAGCAGATCAAAGACCTGTACCTCCCGCACTTGCACTCCGCTGGTTGAAACTAGAGCCGAACTACTATCCCCGAACGTCCGTGACTCGTTGTCCCGAGCAGTTCGACTCGCTCTTCCTATCTATGTACGTCGAGAAGTTTGGCGAGGGCATGATGCTACCCGCTCGTGGAAAGACGCTCACCTTCCGATACGACCCCTCGAACTACTACCTGCGAAGCAAGGAACTCGAACTGACGTTCAAGGCACTACCGGACGTCCGCGAATGGGTAAACATCCGGAGCGAGTTGGGAACTCTCGCCAACGAGGTCACTGGCAAAATCGACGCCTACAGCAGGTTTTGCGGCCGGTCGCCAGACAAGGCGAACACGGTTCAGGCTTGTCTGCTCCTACCCCGCGAAATTTGGCCCGAGACAGCGCGAGCAACGCTGGAACATTTGAAGCAGCTGGCCAGTGGTTTTGCGTCGACCGAGTGGAGTCTTTTTCTTGAACACCTCGACACCGCGGAGCCGCTCCCCTCGAACCAATTGCAGGAAATCGCTCGTGGTTTGCAAGCGATGGGCCTGGGAATCGAGCCGGATCTCTTGGAGGGAACGCGCAGACCGAAGGCCGGCGAACTCTGCACGTTGTTCCATCTCACGGCGGACGAAGAACCAGCCCGTACTGATGCTGCATACCGCAACGCATCCCTTGCGGTTTCCCTCATGGCATGTGTCGCCGCGGCCGATGGTCACGCGAGCGACACCGAGGAGGCCACCGCGGGGAACATCATTTCTTCGTGGACCCACTTGCACCGTGATCATCAGACGCGGTTGCAAGCGATATACCGCCACCAGACGCAGCAACCTGCTCGCCTCTCCAATCTCAAGAGCCGGATGCTCTCGATGCCACAGGACGACCGGGCCGCACTGCTTGGCATTCTTGCGCAGATGGTGACCTCGGACGATGTTGTGAGTGCTGCCGAGGTCAAGTTCCTGGAGCAGGTCTACATCATGCTTGGGGTCGACCAGGGGCAGCTCTACACCGCCCTCCACAAGGGGAACATTGCGGCGACGCGGGAATCGGTCGGCACCGGTATGTCGCCGCGCCGTGAGGCTTCCCCCAACAGTTTCGCATTGGATCTGGGACGCATTGAGCGTCTGAAGGCTGAGAGCGCGCAAGTATCGCAGCTTCTGGCTGAAGTCTTTCAGGATGAGGAACCAGTTACTGCAGTTGCGATGATCCCCGAAGCAAATCTGGTGGAAGTTGTGACGGGGCCTAACGAGGCAGATGCGCCAGCGATCTGGCCTGGACTCAGCAAAGCCGAGACCGAGTTCCTTACGTTGCTTCTGACCAAATCCGAGTGGACTCGTCAGGAGCTCGCTGCAGCGGCTGCCGAGCGAAACATGATGCTCGACGGAACGCTGGAGGTGATTAATGATGCCTCCTTTGATGTCCTGGGCGAAGCCTTGCTCGACGGGCATGATCCAATCTATGTACAAACCACGCTTCTGGAGAACGCCTGACCATGCCACCCATACGTGCTCGTGACCGCGACTCAGTTCTGCAATCGCTTCGTGCCGGGGTAGTGCCTCGCCAGGGACAGCATTTAATCCAGGTCGGCCGCGTCCAGGAAATCCGCGCACTCATGGCGGACATCGACCGTATCGCGGATGGTGGCTCAACGTTCCGGCTCGTCATTGGTGAGTATGGCGCTGGCAAGACATTCTTCCTGAATCTGGTCCGGTCCATCGCGTTGGAGAAGAAGCTTGTCACCATGCACGCAGACCTAAACCCGGATCGGCGTCTGCACGCGTCCGGAGGGCAAGCGAGATCGCTCTACGCGGAACTTACCCGCAACATGGCGACACGCACCAAGCCCGAAGGCGGAGCTCTCGCCGGGATCCTCGAAAAGTTCATCGGAACCGCGCGAACGATCGCGGAAGAATCGGGCGCAACCGTCGAACGAGTTGTGCGCCAACAGGTCCAGTCGCTGACCGAGATGGTCAACGGATACGATTTCGCAGAAGTCGTGCTTGCCTACTGGCGCGGCCACGAAGAAGGCAACGAGCAGCTGCGGACGGACGCGGTGCGGTGGCTGCGCGGAGAGTTCACGACACGCACCGACGCGCGTGCAGCACTGGGCGTTCGCTCCATCGTGGATGACGCGACGGTGTACGACCAGTTGAAACTAATGGCTCGCTTCGTTCGACTGTCCGGCTACAGCGGTTTGTTGGTCTGCCTGGACGAAATGGTCAACCTGTACAAACTGGCCAACACGCAGGCTCGCACGTCGAACTACGAGCAGATCCTCCGCATCCTCAACGACTCCTTGCAGGGGTCCGCCGAAGGCCTGGGATTTGTTCTGGGAGGCACACCTGAGTTCCTCTTCGACACCAGGCGTGGCCTCTACAGCTACACGGCCCTGCAGTCGCGGTTATCGCAGAACACGTTTGCGCAAGGTGGCCTGACAGACCTCTCGGGGCCCGTTGTTCGGCTGACCGCACTGACCCAGGAAGATTTCTACGTCTTGCTGCACAAGCTGCGCGATGTCTTCGCCTTCGGCGACCCAGCGAAGTACACGCTTCCCGAAGAAGGCATCCCGGCGTTCATGCAGTACGTGAGCCAGAGGCTTGGTGCGGAGTATTTCCGCACGCCACGCACGACCATCACCTCGTTCATCGATCTGCTGAGTGTCCTTGAAAGCAATCCCGGAGCGGATTGGCAAAGCCTGCTCGGCGGTATTAGCGTGCAGCCCGATCACGGCGGCGATGGAGACAACGCCCTGGAGCCCGAGGATGACCTCGTCAGCTTCAAACTCTGAGACAGCGTCATTTCATCTTCTCGACCCGCGTATCCAGCACTGGATCTGGCAGCGCGGGTGGACGAGCCTCCGTGCCGTCCAGGAACTCGCTGTGCCGCCTCTCCTCAAGGGCGAACAGGATGTCATCCTTGCAGCGGCCACGTCTGCGGGCAAGACCGAGGCCGCCTTCTTTCCTATCCTCACGCGGCTCCTCAATAGTGGCGAGGCGTCAGGCTTTGTATTGTCCATCAGCCCGCTCAAGGCACTCATCAACGATCAGGCGGACCGACTGACGGACCTATGCGAATCGCTTGACCTGCCAGTGCTCGGCTGGCATGGCGATGTCTCTCAAACGCGGAAGCAGAAGTTCCTGAAGAGTCTGCGGGGCGTGCTCATCATCACCCCTGAATCGCTTGAGTCCCTGTTCGTGAACAAGGGGACGATGATGCCAGCCTTCGCAGGCGCAATCGCCCATATCGTGGTCGACGAGTTGCATTCGTTCCTCGAAGCGGAGCGTGGCAAGCAGGTACAGTCCCTCATGTACCGCCTGGAGCGGGCGGCGGGACGACGCATCCCCCGCGCCGGTCTATCAGCGACCCTCGGAGACAAGACGCTTGCCGCAACCTTCCTGCGCCCCGGCCCTAACAACAACGTCTTCACTGTCGACGCCGGTAGCGAAGGCTACGAGATGAAGCTCGCTGTGAAAGGTTACGTCGATGGGCAAGTCGCCGAGGAAGAATCCTGGTCCGACGATCCAGCGGCGGCCGCACCGCCAGAGAAGCAGATGGCCAGCACAGCAGAGCTGGCGATTGCCGACTACCTCTACACGCATCTGCGCGGATCGAATCACCTGATCTTTCCAAATAGCCGTGCGAAGGTTGAGAAGTACGCGGATCGGCTCCGTCAGCGCTCCGAACGCGAAGGCGTGCGAAATGAATTCTGGACGCATCACGGCAGCCTGTCCCGCGAGTTGCGCGAGGAGTCGGAAACCGCCCTCAAAGGCGGTACTGCATCAGCGTCCGCGTTGTGCACGACCACGCTCGAACTGGGCATCGACATCGGAAACATCAAGAGCGTCGCCCAGATCGGGCCCCCTCCTTCCGTTGCCAGTCTTCGCCAACGACTTGGCCGCTCGGGTCGACGAGCTAGGGAGCCAGCGATCCTGCGGTGCTTCTGTATCGAGAAGCCACTCACCCCTGACTCCCCTCTCTCGGATCGCATTCGGGAAGGCTTGGTACAGACCGTCGCGATGGTACGACTGCTCATGCGGCCGTGGGTGGAACCGCCACGGCTAACCGCGATCCATGCGTCGACTTTCGTGCAGCAGGCGCTTTCCGTCATTGCGGAGCGTGGCGGTGCCACTGCCGCAGAACTCTGGACGGTCCTTGTTCAAAGCGGAACCTTCGACCGGATGTCGCGGGAGATGTTCACCGATATTTTGCGCGGACTCGGCGCACGCGACATCCTGCAGCAGGAGAACACCGGCCTCCTCCTCGCCGGCACCGTTGGCGAGAAGCTCATCAATCACTACGACTTCTATAGCGCCTTCTCCTCACCGGATGAGTTCCGGCTGGTCGCGGGCGATCGGGTGCTTGGTTCACTGCCCGTGACACGGCCTTTGACTGTCGGGCAGCGCATGATCTTTGGTGGACGGCGCTGGCGTGTGCGCGAAGTCGATACCGAACATAAGGTAATCTATGTCTCCGCGGACCGCGGTGGCGCTCCCCCGTCTTTCGAATCCAACGGTGGCGGAGTGCACGACGTCATCCGGCAGGAGATGAGAGTCGTGCTCGGCGAAACCGGTGAGCTCTCGTACCTCGACGCTCCAGCAAAAGAACTGCTCTATGAAGCCCGAAGGACGTACCGGGACCTTCGTCTGTCGGAACGGCAGTCCTTCCGGGATGGCAAGAACACCCTGCTGTTCACATGGATGGGAGACGCGGTGAACAGCACGCTTGCATTCATGCTGTCGCAGCGTCGCCTCGAGTGCACGAATGAAGGCGTCGCGCTGGCGATCTCCACCGATGTTGACCAAGGTCGCCTGATAGCTGAGCTGAACTCTATCGCGGAGGAAGCTGTGCCAGCCGCTGGTGACCTTGGCATCTCTCCCGAGATGGCCGCAGTCGAAAAATGGGATTGGGCGTTGTCGAAGTCCACGTGTGTAGAGTCTTACGTGTCCGCGCGGCTGGATCTTGCGGGGGCCAGGGTTCTCGCGGCTCAGCTGGCTGAGAGCATCCGCTGAAGGTGGGAATGTCCCTATTCGACTCTTGGTCCTAACTAGTTAGGACCTGCGGCAGTAGTTCGAGATGCCCTGACAGCCTCCTCGGAGATAGTCGATCGCCGTTGGTTTGGTGAACCTGAAGATCGAGACGGCAGGATAGAAGACGTACCACAGCCTTCCGTACGCGTCGACTTTGAGGTGAAAGGCCTTTTGGCAATGGCAGCATGACCTTCTCCGTCTTTATGACGACGAGGGAGCAGATGGACGAGCGTGCGCGGTTGCTGGTGGAGAGGGCATCACCGGCCCTTAGCTAGTCTGCCCGTTAGCCGCCCACTGGGCGGCGGATCATTCGGACCCTATTGCGCGGGCATTGACGATCGACTGGATGCGGATATTGTCCCAAAGCACGACTCGACCGTTCGCATGAGTAATGGCGCGCACGTCGCTATTGCGATGGTGGGTTGTCTCGGAAGTGCTGAGACAATCCACGAGTCACCGGCATGTCTGATCTTTGCTCACGTGCGGCAGGGGTTTTGGTCAAATTGTGCAGGCTTTACTGAAGGTTGAGGTGCTCAGAAGGGTGCTGAAGAGTGTCAGGACGATTAATGCAGACGATCACACAAGGATGCCAACACCTCCAACGGCTGAGTCACTAACGTGAATGAGCGCATTGACCTGTTCTCGTTATTTGAGAAGACTGCCATCGTTTGGAGTTTCACATTTGGATTCAAGAAGGTTTTCTTTTTCCTAGAGAGGTCGGCGCAGTAGGATAGGTCGCGAGCTCCAACGAAGCGAAAACTAAAAGATGGGCAATCGGTTACCCACGTCGCTGACATTAACACGAAGGCTACTCCTCAATACACGCCGCTGTAGCCACCCGGACTCTATATCATCCCCCTTCGGTTAACGGCCAATCCCAGGATGAGAATAATCGTCCCAGAAACTATTGACTCCTGCATACTCGGCTGCAAGTCTTGTATCCTGAACCCCGAGTTCTGGAGCTGCTGTGCACATCCATTCGTATCGATTGCGAAATTATCGACGCTTGAAAGACGTCCAAATTGAGTTGGCGCAGGATATTTCGATTTTTGTGGGATCGAACAATAGCGGCAAGACATCGGCGACCCATGCAATTCATGCTTTCCTGTCTGGTTCGAAGGATCGCTTCAGCCTCTATGACTTCACGTCTGCTTTGTGGCATGGAATAGATAAAGCCGGAGAAGCCGATTTAACGACAGAACTTCCGGAAGACTGGGGGTTGCCGAGTATCAGCTTGGACCTATGGTTCGAAGTCGCCGAATCGGATCTTTATCTCGTCATCCCTCTCCTTCCAAGCACCGAATGGGCTGGGACCAAGGTCGGGATACGGATTGCGTTCTCTCCTCGGAGCTCTCTCGAAGTCGTCCGCAACTTTCAGGCGGCGAAAGCAAAAGTCGCCCGAAACTTGTGAAGCCAGAACTCATCGTGATTCAACCTGGCCTTCCTGGCGTTCCGCTTGAGAGCGCGCAGCATATGCTTGTCGCGTGTGGTGTTCTCTGTGCTGAAGACCAACGAATGGGCCGACGCGCGTGATGCTGGCAGGGACTTGCGATGAGCTTCCAGTATCGCCAGCAACTCGTTCGGCACGGGGACTTCACGCTCCTTGTAAGCCTTCGGAGTCCAGTTGAACTGGGGCTTCCAGCGCATCTCGATGATGTTGGCGTTGAAGCGGATGTTATTCCAGACAACGTGCATGGCCTCTTGTTCTCGAAAGCCGCTCATGAGAAGGAAGTCGTAAAGCGTGCTGTGGTACGGAGAGCAGACGGCATGGAGCTTCGATAGCTCCTCTTCTTCGTAGATCGAGACTTCCTGCTCGATGAAGCGCGGATGATCGTTCTTGCCAATCAGCTTCGGCACGCCTTGGGCCTGAAGGAAGGTGAGCACGTCTGCGAACTTGTTATGCACGGTGCGTGGAGAGAGCTTCTTCGTATCGCGGAGGAAGGCCGCCAGGCGCAGGAGATCTTTCCGCTCCACCTCGTCCAGAAATCTCTTGCCGCAGGACTCCTGGAAATACCGCAGGGAGACGATATATCCCATCCAGGTTTTTCTTTGCCTGCTGAGTTGAATCTCTTCGAGAAAGTCGTCTACTGCAGAACTGATTCGCAAACGAGAGTCATCTTCGATGAGGATTGGAAACGATGAGTCCAGATGCGAGCGCATCCAGTTCTCGCTGTTTTCGAGTGCGGCAATTGTAGGCAACAGTTGCGTCGGTGCCGACGGACACGCGGTTGCGTTTCCGTCTTCGGTCCAATCGAGGTAGTAGGCGCCTTCGGGATGCTTTTCCTGGCGTCCGTCGACCATCACCGAATCGGGCTTGATGCGGCCGTTGGGACCGACGACAACAGGGCAGTAGCGCTTGCCCTCCGGGGTGTCGATACGTTTGGTGATATTCACCTGCATGGGACCTTCCCACGGCAAAGTTCGTATCACTTTTCGTATCACCCCTTCCATACTCGGTCAAAAGTATTGATAGGAAAATGGTTAGATGGTCGGGGCGGAGGGATTCGAACCCCCGACCCTCTGCTCCCAAAGCAGATGCGCTACCAGACTGCGCTACGCCCCGACGTTCCCCTAGTTTACCGCAAGGCTCTTAAAACCATGCCGGGAAGTAGGTATTCGTTCCGAACATCCTGTGCATCAACCAGTTTGCCAGCCATGCCAACACAAGCATCGGCACCAGCATTAGGACACCGAGAGCCACGCACAGTCCAATCAGAAAGAGCCAGCTCCTCACCGTATGTTTTCTCGGCTGATACAGCGTGCCCGTCAGCAGGGCATAGTTGCGGCGGTTCGCTCGCCATGCAATGTCAAACGCATCCCCCAGCACCGGAATCGACCCGACGGCGACTTCAATTAGCACATTGGTGGCCATGCGCGTCAGCACAACATACGGCACCCCTCGAGCCCACGCGGCAATGATGATGATGCACGAGGCAATTCCGCCCACAATGTCCCCGATGCTCGGGATCAAACCGACGATTCCGTCCAGGCCAAAACGGATCGAGGTCCCCGGAATCCGCAAGAAGTCATCCAGCAGGTGCGACAGAATATCCAAGTTCTCGTCGTCGAAGAGACGGCGGCGCTTGTCGGCGCGGGGAGAAAGGATCTCGGGTTGTATCTGCGGTTGCATCGTTTCTTCCCTCCGAACGACGAGAATCTCCCTCTCCCGGCATCTGAAATGCTACAATTGAATCTGATACGGCGGCTATAGTTCAGTGGCAGAACGCCGCTCTGTGGCAGCGGATGTCGTGGGTTCGAACCCCACTAGCCGCCCCAAAATACCTCTTTTACGATTCGGTAGGCATTTTGTGGGTTAGAACCGTATCGAGATCCCTCTCAGCCGTGGCCCGACTCCCGCAAGCCCCGTTGCCTTCGAGTGAAACCGCAGTAGCTGCGGCCTCCTCTCACATCTTTGCCGGGACCTCCGGCTGGGCCTATCCTACGTGGAAACCGGACTTCTACCCTGAAGGTACTCCTGCGAAGCGTTTCCTCGACTTCTACTCCACGCAATTAAGCTCGGTTGAAGTCAACTACACCTTCCGCGCCTTCCCCACTGCAGCTATGCTCGAGGGCTGGCTCGCCGCGACGACCGGCTTCTTCCGCTTCAGCTTTAAGGCCCCGCAACGCATTACGCACATCAAGCGCTTGGCCAACTGCGAATCGGACCTCGCGTACTTCGTCTCGGTGCTCGAAGCCGTGCGCCAGGCGGGAAAACTTGGCCTTCTGCTCTTCCAGCTTCCTCCTAATATGAAGGCCGACCCCGCGCGACTCTCCAGCTTCCTCGCCCTGCCTCCGCTCACAACCGCAGGCGCCCCCTCCATCGCCTTCGAGTTCCGCCACGAGTCCTGGTTCACCGACGAGATCTACTCCATCCTGCGCGCCCACAACGCTGCGCTCTGCATCGCCGAAAGCGACGACCTCGCCACGCCCGAGGTCCACACGGCCACCGGCTTCACCAGCTTCCGCCTTCGTAGAACCGGAGCCTACGCTCCCGCCGAGATCGCAGCCTTCGCCGACCGCTTCACCGCGCTGGCCGCCGATCGCGACGTCTATATTTACTTCAAGCACGAGGACGAGCCCACCGGAGCTCTCAACGCAGTCGCCTTCCTCTCCGAAGTCGCTGCCCGAAAGGCGAAGCAATAGTGGCCCCCACTCTGGACCCCATAGAATCCCCTGTATCCATCGCCGAGCCCCTCGCGTATTCCGCCGAGTTCATCCCGCGCCGCTTCTTCTCGAACGGCCATCTCCAGACCATCCTGGGAAACTTCCTCCCCCGCGCCAACTCGCTTCCCGCAGGGGAAGAGGCTCTCGTCGAAGTCTCTCCAGCGTCCGGCGGCCAGATCGCCAGCCGTGTCCGCTGCGTCTGCCACTGGCAGCCCGAAGAGGTCCGTGCCACCCGACCCACCGCCATCATCGTCCACGGACTCGAAGGCTCCTCCAGCTCGCAGTACGTCGTTGGCAATGCCAACAAGCTGTGGCAAGCCGGGGCCAACGTCGTGCGTATGAACATGCGCAACTGCGGCGGCACCGAGGCCCTCACCCCCACGCTCTACCACTCTGGCCTCTCCGCTGACGTCGGCGCCGTCATGCGCCACTTCACCCAGCTTCATGGACTCACCTCCATCTCCCTCCTCGGCTACTCGATGGGCGGCAACCTCGTCCTCAAACTCGCCGGAGACCTCGGCTCCTCCGCCCCTTCCTCCCTGCGCTCCGTCATCGGAGTCTCGCCCGCCATCGATCTCGGCCCCTCCGCCGACGCGCTCCACATCCCGCAGAACCGCGTCTACGAGATCAAGTTCCTCCGCGCTCTCCTCGCCCGTTTCCGCCGCAAGGTCGCTCTCTTCCCCCGAGCCTACGATCCTTCCCGAGCCGACGGCATCCGCTCCATCCGCGACTTTGACGAGCGCATCACCGCCTTCTACTCCGGTTTTACCGGCGCCGACGACTACTACTACCGTGCCGCCAGCGCCCGCGTCCTCGACCGCATCGCCGTGCCCACACTCATCCTCAACGCCGCTGACGATCCCTTTATCCGCCTGCTTCCCGAGAGCATCGAGAAGATCGCAGCGAACCCTCACATCACCTTCCTCGAGACTCCTCACGGCGGCCACTGCGCCTTCCTCGCCGCTCCTTCCGCGGGGTACGACGGCTACTGGGCCGAGCACACTCTTCTGCGTTTCCTTCTCGAACAAGCCTGACCGGATCGCACTCTGCGCGTAAGAAACCGCATAAGCCTCTAAAATAAAAAGATGCTTTCCGAGTGGTCGATTGAATGTGGTGTTGATGATCCTGTCCTTGTCGTTCCCTGGTCCGATCCCTCTGACCCCACCCGGCACTTCATCGACCTTCGCGAGAACCCCGACGATCTCGACTGGCTCGAAGAGGTCGCGCAGCACCCTCCTCTCCTCCACGCTCTCCGCGCCCTCAACGCCCCACGTTCGCCGGTCTTCACCGCGAAGTGCGACGTCTGGCCCCTGACTCCCGACGAAATCGAACCTCTCCTCCTCGAACTAGACCTCATCCCCGAAGATGCTCCCGTCGGCATCGCCAGCTACATCGACCTTATCTGGCGCGAGCGTTCCGTCTTCGTCTCCTTTCATCAGCACGAGCAGCTTCTGCACCGCATCACGCGCCTGGCCACTCCGCTCGATCTCCCTTACGTGGCGCTCGAATGCACCCTTCGCCCCGCGCTGGTCGACCTCACCGGGCCGCAGGAGGGCTTCGCCATCACTCTCTACCTCAAGGCGCTCGGCCACGACGAGACCGCCGCCGAGGAGCACTGGGCCTCCGCCCTGTCCGAAGTCTCCGCGCTTCTGCGCAGCCGCTCCTTCCCAACTCCCTAGCCTGTCTTCTTCTTTCATTTTTGTGAAAAGGGGAGGAATCTCCCCATAGAACCCGCGATTCCCGCAACACTCCGTTCGGGGCCACCAGTTACAATGGGCAAGAAGCCGATCCGCACCCGTGGACCGGCCTTCCATGTGTGGGCGAGTAGCTCAATCGGATAGAGCACGAGCCTTCTAAGCTCGGGGTTGCAGGTTCGATCCCTGCCTCGCCTACCACACCCTAAAGCATAGAAAACATTCGGTCGATACCTCGGACAAGGCTTTCATTCCAGCGAAAGTGTTTGTGTCCACGTGTGTCCAATGTACCAAGTGGGAAACTGCTACCTTGCGGACTGGCGCGATAGGAAGGGCGTCCGTCATCGTAAAGGGTTCAACAATCCAGAAGCTGCGCGGGCGTACGAAGACGCGCAAAAGGGCCTTCACCCAAAACACAAGCGCAAGGCCGCACAGTCGCCCGTGTCCTTGCGGGGTATGCTCGCGGCGACGCGAAGAGCAACACCACGCGCATCGCAAAGATGCTCGTCGAGGTTGCCGGAAACCTCGAGGTCGGCAAGCTCTCCACGGTCCAAACCGACTTCATCAACGGGTGGCTCAACAGGTACACGAACGTTGTATCGAAGCACCGGCGGGCGGGTGCGGCGCGTACGCTCTTCCGGCGGCTCTGGGAAGACCACAAAGCTCCGAAGCTCTACCAGCACATCGTCAAAGTCCACAAGCCGAAGCCGCGCAACGTAACGGCGACGGACAGGGAGAAGGCTCTCATTCTAGCGGCTGCGTCGCCGCATCTGCTCTGCTGGCTGCTGCTCTGTTCCGATCTGGCGATAAGGTCAGGCACCGCAGCGAAGCTGGGGCCGGAGCATTACAACGACGGCACGGGCGAACTCGTCTTCCGTACGAAGTACGACAACGCTCAGCGGCTGCCGACGACGGCCCAGCTTCGAAAGCTCATCGGCATGTGCAAGGGCGATGGGCCGTTCGTCGCCCAGCTAAACCCCGGCAAAAAAGCTGCATACAAAAATCTCATCGACGACTACGCCAAGCTGAAAAAACGGCTTGGCATCACACGAAAACTGACGCCACACGACCTACGTCGAACCACGGCCAGGGCGGTATACAAGCTCACAGGCGATATGCGAGAGGCCCAACATTTGCTTGGCCATGCCGACCTCGCAACAACGGCTTGGTACTTGCAGGATTCAACCGTCGAGGTCAGCGGAGCGACGCTCGAGCGTGTGAAGCTCACCACCGCCACGGAGGTCATTCAGTGAAGCTCATCATCCATCGGGTCGTTGCGGCGTACGACGGCGAAGCGAACGAAGCGGAACAAATGGTCCTGTTCTGCCTCGGTGCTGCACAGGAAGCTCATCACGCAGTGCACGAAGCTGGCGGCACTCTCGAGGCCGCAAAGGCTGCGGCCTCGGAGGCATACAAAAATGCGATGCCGAAGCTCACGCACCACGCGCTCGTACGGTTCTACATCGCCTGTGTCGCGCAGGGCGTGGCGCTCAACTACATCACCGGCAAGGAAGCGAAACTCATGCTCTACGCCGCACAACTGGCGCTCGCCGCGCTTCGGAGGTCCAACCTGTGACGGTCACGGTTACAGAACATTACGTCCCTTCCTGCCCCGACTGCTGCACGCAAATCGAGTTCATCACTCGTACGGCCATCCGCGATATCACCGTCGCGAAGCTCACGTTCATCCCCGGTCACCGGCACAACCACGACGTTGCACAGCCGCCTACGGCGGCTGTGCTCGAAGCGGCTGGACAACAGACCATCCCTGGCACGCTGGTAGCCGTCGAGCCGAACGGGTTTGAGGTGGGCCAGTGAGCGTGTACAACCTCGTCGGGCCGCTCAAATGGCCCGCTCTCAAGCGTCTCTGCGATGCTGTGGACGAAGTGCTCTATGCTGCACAGGCGTTGCGCTCCGCGCAGCACCCGCCGCAGTTCAAGGTTGTCCCACAGCTTCATCGCCTCAATGCTGCTGTGGCGGCGTGGGAGGTCGCAGTGGTGGAGTGCGAGTTGGATAGCGATGTGAACGGGTTCGACCGCTCCCAGCGGTGGGAAGGGGGTGAGTCCCATAGCATCAAGCAAAGTCATCAGCAGCCGCTCGAACGGCGGGCCGGTCCATCGTCCGCGTCGTCGGGCGGCGAAGAAAGCCGCATTGCGTAACTCTGCGGGGCAGTTCGTCGCTCGCAAGGTTGTAATTCGCAACAAGTAGCCCTCCCCCAGCGCCCGTGGAATCCCTCCACGGGCGTTCCTGCGTCCGGACATATCCCATGCCTATGCAAAGCGTGCAACGCTTGGTGCCGCGTCGCACTCTTCGCACAGGCACGACGGCGGGGCTCCCTCCATTCATCGGTTCGGGCTCCCGAATCTCTGTCCGGACGCGGTCGTGGCGGTCCTTGGCGGGCGTGCCTCCACGCTCAGTTGCGGTGGGTCATTGGCACGCGCCATGCTCTGCGGTTGGGTGCACGGTCGTTCCGGCATGTCGCGTGCCAATGCCCGGCTTGCAGCTCCGGCCCAAAGCGCCCGCGCCCCCGTCTTCGCCAGCGCCGTGCGCTTAGTCGGTGGCACGTTGTTCGGTGTGCCGGGTCGCGCACGGCTCGGCTGCGCGGGTGTGTCGCGGTCTGGGCCTCCGCTGCGCCCACCCCTTCGTCCGGTCGCGTGTCCGCCGCCTCCGGTCCTAGGCTCACAGCGTCGCACAGGCAGGGGCAAAAAGCCGCCCCTGCCTGTGCAACGCCGTATCCCCTGCCCCCAGTCGCCCCGGTCGCTCTACATCCACCTCCGTCCTCATTGCCCCACACGGTCAGCGGTGGCCGGGACAAAAAACAAAGGAAGCGCGTTGCCTCGGTTCCGCGCCCTACGTGTTGCCGGGTCAAAGGGTGTGTACGGGCGCGGTGTGGGGCCGCTACGCGGCCCCAGAGGGGCACTCGCGTCCTTGGTCGACCCCCCGGACCCCCTACCCCACCCCATGTTTTTTGCCTTCGGGATCTTGAACGGGAAAAAAGCGGGTGGCCGCAGGTTGCTCCGACCGTGCAAGCGGCCACCCGACCCATAGGGGCACCTCCCTTGAAGTGCCGGAAGGAGACTAGCAGAGGCCGCAAAAATTGATTGTGTCCACGTATGTCCAACTTTCTTTGGACATACGTGCGGACACATGATAAAACTTGGAAAAAGCCACGGTTCGAAGTTTTCACGAGCCTTCTAAGCTCGGGGTTGCAGGTTCGATCCCTGCCTCGCCTACCACACAGCCTTCTCAGGTTCCGAATCCTGAACTGACTTCAGAGTGTCCTTATGGCGTTGTAATCTGGCGATCCAGCCAGACAATATTGTCCCAGCTCAACGGCTTCTCGACGCCCGCTGCAAACTTCGCAAAGCTGCCGCCACTGATCTTTAGCGAAAACGATTTCACCTTGTCTGGCGGATTCGTCGTCGTATTGCGCAAGATCTCCAGCATCTGTTCCTGGTGCGAAACCTCTGCATACGGCGTCTTTGCCGAGTAGAACTTCGCATCCTGGGGGCGTCCACTCCTGTTTCCTGCGCCGCGTTCGTAGCGGATGTGCATCTCAAGATGCTCGCCGGACTTCGCCTCGAAGACCCAATCCTGAGTATCTGTCACCGTGCCACCGGCGTTCGTGGATGTCGTGCGCTTCATCTCATGCATGGTGGCCAGCAGATAGTTCCCAAACGGCCCCGGAGCATCCCCAGCTTCATCGGTAAGCCCTCCAAGGATCAGTTGAGCGTTTGCACCCGCCGCATCCTTCACAGGGGCGGCAAAATAGACCAGCCTGCTGTTACCGGTGCCCAATGGTTTTCCGTCCGGTCCATTCACTGTAATGCGATCGACAAAAATCAGACGCACGTTACAGTCCTTCGCTGGACCCTGCGTTGCAACCAGCGAGGTGAATCCTTCGGGCAGGTAAGGCTTAATCACCTCGTCCGGAACCTTCAGATCGAGTTGAAAGCGCACTTCCGTGCTGGCTTCCTTATACGGAGCTCCTGCTGGAGCAACGGGGCTTTGTGCGAGAACCGAAGCAGCACAGAATGAAAGTGCAAGGCACAGGCTAATTTTCACGTCGTCTCCTCGAGCTTAGGACAAACCACTGAAGTCTATAGCGCGAGAAAGAAATTCATCAAGATGCTCCTGATTGAGAGCATCCTCAAGCCTCCAGCAACTCATCTTCCTGCGTCGCATGATGCTGCGGCTCGCCTGCCGAGCTTTTTCCAACCGTATGCCGCAGAGCCGCCAGTCCAACGAGCCCCAGCGCCAGCAGACACACGCCGTTCCAACGCCAGTGAACCCACGCCATCGTCGCCAGCGCCGACCCAACCGCTGCGCCTGTGAAGTAGATCGTCATGTAGACCGTGTTCAGCCGGCTGCGCGCCGAAGGAACCAGCCCGAAGATCCTCGTTTGGTTGGCCACCTGGCACATCTGCGCGCCGACATCCAGCACGACCACTCCCACAGCCAGCGCGATCATGTGCAGCACCGTTGAAAAATGAGCCTTTTCCTGTCCCCAAAGGAAGAGGTACGAGACCGCCAGCAGCGACATCCCCACCGACAGCACCCATCGCGATCCATGCCGGTCCGCGAGCCTTCCCGCCAGAGGAGCGACCATAGCTCCCGCCGCGCCCACCAGTCCGAAGGTCCCGGCTACGCCCGGCCCAAGGTGGTAGTGGCTCTCCAGCAGAAACGCCAGCGTCGTCCAAAAGCAGCTGAACGATGCGAAGACCAGCGCCCCGATCTCGGCCGACTCGCGCAGCAGCGGCTGCGTCCGATAGAGCGTCCACAGCGACCGCATCGCATCGCCGTAGCTCAGCTTCTGCTTCGGCGGCAGCTTCGGCATCACCTTCCACAACAGCGGAACGAAGGCGGCATTCATCACCGCGCCCACGCCGAAGACCCATCTCCAGCTCGAAAGATTGCTCACCCATCCTGCAAAGGTTCGGGCCAGCAGAATCCCCAGCAGGAGCCCGGTCATGACGGTTCCGATAGCGCGGCCGCGCTGCTCATGGCTCACCAGGTCAGGAGCGATCGGCAGCACAACGTGCGTCACCGAGGCCAGCACTCCGATCAGCACCGACCCAACCATCATCCACGCGAGCGTTGGAGCGAAGGCTACCAGCATGAGGGCGGCTCCGACCGCGGCGAACATCCGCATCATCAGTCCGCGGCGCTCCAGCACATCGCCCAGCGGAACGAAGCACAGCAGCCCGAAGGCATAGCCTACCTGCGTGGCCACGGCGATAAATCCGGTGCTCGCAGCGGTCGCCCCAAAGGTGTGGCCGATCTCTTCAAGCAGAGGCTGGTTGTAGTACATGGTCGAGACGCCGACGGCACAGGCGACTCCCAGGAAGGGAAGGGGAGTACGAGGAGTCGGGTTCGGTTTCTTGGTCATGGCGAAAAAGCCTGAACCACCAGTATAAAACTTTTGTCCTATCCCGACGTCCGCTCATTGCCGCACGAATCCCCAATTGGCACGGCAGGCTCATCCTCCCGCGGCAAAGCGGAAGAAGCAGAACCTGCATCGAGTTCTGCCAAAAGTGGATAAGTCCTGTAGATATAGTGTTTTTCGATAAGGGAAGAGAAGCGCTCACCCAGCCCGCACCAGCCGCCCCCTGCGGCTGACGATGGAGAGCTTCTCGGTCTTCAGAATCTTCTTTGCCTGATCCCGCGCATGGCTCGCCCAGGGGCCCACCGGGTCGAGCCGAACATAGGCCAGCCAGTGCCGCAGAGCACGCCGCTTCATCCCCTGCCGCTCGTAGGCCAGGGCCAGGTTGTAGTGCGCGTCCGCGTACTGAGGAACCAGCGCCACGGCCCGCTGATAAGCCTCTGTGGCCTCGTCCAGCTGCTGCATCTCGTCCAGAACGTTGCCCAGGTCGAAGAAGGCCAGCGCGTACTCAGGATCGGCCACGGTGGCCCGGCGATAGAGCTTCTCCGCCTGCTCGAACCGTCGCAGGTTGTACTGGATCGTCCCAAGGTTGATCAGCGAAGGAGCATGGTCCGGCTGCACCGCAAGGATGGCGTCGTAAAGCATCACCGCCTGCTGCACCGTCTCCGAGCGCTCCTCAAGCTGCACCGCGCGCAGAAACATCTCCTGCATCTCGGCCATCTGCTGCGCCCACGAGTCTCCGGTCCGCACGATCTCCAGCCGGGAGCCGGAGGAGGCGTCGAAGTCGAAGGCAAGCTGCTGCGTCAGAGGATCGACCAGAGCGCCGCCGATGCGGAAGGCCAGGTGCGACCCGCGCCGCACTGCCGAGCTTTCAAGCAGAGGATTCCGCATTCCAGCCACGCGCTGCATCGCGTCGATCGAGGCCCGAATGCTTCTGGCCGTGATCCGCGCCCGCGGCTTGGATGCATGTGTATTCGACGTATGAGCCTGGGACGCAGGTGTTTTGGCCGCGTGCATCTGGAGGTCGCGCAAGGCTCGAAGCTGCCCCAGCTCTTCGAAGGAATAATCGTCTCTGGAGGGAATCAGCCCCACCCGTTCCCACGACGAAAGCTGTCGTGTATTCAGGTGCAGAATCCGAAGGACGTCTTGCCGGTTATATCGGGTCTCGGTCACGATCGGTATCTCGCTGGTCAACCGTCTCCAGGGTCTGGGCCTTTCTTGTTTGGAGTATGCTTCTAAAACCTTTGTGTATCAAGAGGTTTGAAGCCCTCATCCATGAAATTCCCGTGGATAACGTGTACCAAACCGGATTCGGAACGCCCAGGCGTGGAAAAACCTTCCCGTAACAGGAAAAGAGAAGATTATTGCGTGACCGCTGAGAGCAGCAGAGTCCGAGCGGCGGCCCGCGAATCGCGGATCAGATCCGGCAGACCGACGCCGCGATAGCCGTTACCCAGCAGCGTAAGACCTCCAAGGTTGCCGACCCTCGCATCCAGCTCCGCCATGCGTTCCAGGTGACCGACCGCGTACTGTGGAAGGGACTGGGGAAGGCGCCGCACCACGGTCACGCGAGGCTCAGGCAGAGGACCGAGAATCCTCGCCAGCTCCATCCGGGCAATCGCTGTAATCTCGTCGTTGCCGCAGTTCAGCACGCGCTCAACGGAGGAGCCGCCGAAGAAGGCGCGCAAAAGGCGGCCGCCCTCGGGAACGCGCCCCGGAAACTTCTGGTCCATGAAGGTGCAGGCCAACAGAAGACTCTTCGAATCCGACCCCGGAGGCACGAGGAAGCCGAAACCTGACGGCACAGGAACAGCCGCCGCATCCTCGAAGCCGAAGCCCACGACTACGGCGGAGCTAGCATCCATCTCCATCAGCTCGGCGGCGCGGGCATCGACCGGAGCAAGCAGCTCACGTGCGATGTGTACCGGGGTCGCCAGCAGCACGAAGTCGTACCGCTCGTCGCCGGTTTTGGTCGAGACGACCCACTCCTCGCCTTCACGAGCGAGGGCCGTCACCTTGGTGTGAAGGCGAACCCACTCCTGCGGGACCGAGGAGATCATGCGGTCAATCAGGGTTCCAAGGCCGCTTCGCAGCGTAGTGAAGATCGGAGTTTTATTGTTCGCGGAAGCGACACGCGCCCGCAGTCCGGCGATCAGGCTTCCATGCTCTCGTTCCATCGCGACAAACGGAGCCATCACGGACTGCACACTAAGCTGCGTGACATCGCCGCCGAAGACGCCGCTCAGCAGCGGAGCGCCAATCTTGTGCAACACCTCATCCCCGAAGTGCCTGCGAACGAACGATGCGATGCTCTCATCGTGGTCAGGAGCAGCAGCCTTCAACTCGTCGGGGCGAAGAAGCTCCTGCTGGAAGGCGGTCTTCGCCTCTTCGCTGAAGAGGTCGGAGGCGTCGAGCGTCGCAAGGTCCGTCGGGACCATCATGCGCATCCCGTCGGGAATTGCCTTCAGGGCGTTGTCGCTCAGGACGTAGGTTCTGCGCTGGTGATCGTTCGAATGGATCAGCTCGTCTTCGAGGCCCAGCTCGATGGCAAGCTCACGCGCCCACGGCTTTTCGCTCATCCATCCGTCGGGTCCGCCTTCGATGACGAAGCCACCTTCGCGCACCGTCTCGATGATGCCGCCCAGGTGCGACGAAGCCTCGTAGAGCGCGACGTGCAGAGGTTCTTCCCGTTCGGCGCGGCGGGCAAGCTCACAGGCCGCAGCCAGCCCCGCGATTCCGCCGCCGAGGATGGCGATGCGTTTCATGCACTCACCTTTTCGAAGGGAACAGTGGTCGAGGTTGCGAGATCGGCCAGTGCGCGGGTGAGCGTGGCCGAGTCGTTGAGGCTTTCTGCGCGTGTGAGCTTCAGGCCCATTCCTCCTGCCAGTTCCTTGAAGGCGATGTCGATGTCGTACAGGATCTCGACGTGGTCGCAGAGAAAGCCGATGGGCTGCAGTACGACGCTGGTGTGCCCCTCGTCGCGCAGAGTCGTCAGCACCTCCTCGACGGTCGGCCCAAGCCAAGGGCCTCCGCTTACGCCCTGACTCTGGAAGGCGAAGCGATAGTCCTGTTCGGTGAGTCCGAGCCGCTCGGCGACCAGCGCCGCAGTCCTCTTCGCCTGCTCGGGATAAGGATCGGGCGTGTCCTGCATCGGTGTTCCGGGGCGCGCTCCCTCGATGGAGGCCGGGCCGGTCATCACGGTGCGGGTGGGAACGCTGTGCGCTGTGAAGAGGACCGGAACCTTCCGGCCCGCCTCTGCATTCGCCGCGTCCAGCACCGGTTGCAGCTTCTCGACGAAGGCCTCGACCAGCAGGGGATGTTCTGCCCACGCCGAAAGGAACTCGATCTCCATCCCGGTCGCCGCTGCAAGCAACGCCTTGCGATACAGCCCGACGCTGGTGCGCGAGTTCTGCGGGGCCAGGCAAAGAGCCCGGATCTTCGTCACGCCGTCGGCCCGCATCTGCTCGACGACATCGGCGATGTAGGGCGACCAGTTCCGCATGGCCGCGTAGACCGGCGTTCCGACGAGCAGGTTTTCGAGAGCCTCTCCCTGCGCGAAGGTCCACTTCGTCAGATGTGGCGAATCCTCGCCCGGAGTCTCCCGCAGGCCAATCAACGAGTAGCGATGCTTTAGCTCTTCGACGACCTCGGCGGGCATGGGCCGTCCGCTCGTGACCTTGCTGAGATACTCGGCCATTTCGCCGAGCACGTCCGGGGTCCCATGCGCGAGCAGAAGAATGGCGTGGCTCATCGTGCGGAGAGCTCCTTCACCCATTCGACGGTTTTGATGACGTTCTCGACCGGGGTGCCGGGGACGATGCCGTGGCCAAGGTTGAAGATGTGTCCGGGGCGTCCGGCTGCGGCGTCGAGCACCTCGCGCACACGGGTCTGAAGGACATCTTCCGGAGCGAAAAGAGCGATGGGATCGAGGTTGCCCTGCACCGCGCAGCCTTCTCCGATGGCCTTCCAGCCTTCAGCGAGGGGAACGCGCCAGTCGAGGCCGATGACGTCGGCTCCGGTCTCGCGCATGGTGGATAGCAGTGAGGCGGTATCGACACCAAAGTAGATGACCGGAACCCCGAGGGCTTGAATGCGCCGCACAAGCTCGGTCGTGGGCTGCAGGCAGTACTCGCGGTAGTCTGTGACGCCGAGCGCCCCGGCCCAGCTATCGAAGACCTGGATGACATCGGCCCCGGCCTCAACCTGCTGGGCGGCGTAGGCGACGAGAACGTCCACGAGCTTTTCCGTCAGCAGCGACCATGCGGCGCCATCGCCGTACATCATGCGCTTGGACTCTATATAGTTGCGCGAAGAACCGCCCTCGATCATGTAGCTGGCCAGCGTGAACGGAGCGCCGCAGAAGCCGATGATGCCGAGCTGGTCGCCGTCGGGGCGGGGGGAAGAGAAGTGCTTCGAGACTTTTTCGATGGCCTGCGCGACGTACTGCAGCTCTTCGACGCGATCGGTGCGAAGTGCCTGCACCTGTTCGAGGGTCCGCACGGGCGAGTGAACGACCGGGCCTTCTCCGGCCAGAAACTCGAAGTCCACGCCCATCGGGGTGAAGGGAAGCAGAAGGTCGGCGAAGATGATGGCCGCGTCCACACCCAGCCGCTCGGCGGCGGTGATGGTGACCTCGGAGGCGATCTCGGGGGTCCTGCATATTTCAAGCAGAGTGTGGTGCTTGCGGACCGCCATGTACTCCGGCATGTAACGGCCAGCCTGCCGCAGCAACCAGACCGGCGTGCGGTCCACAGGTTGCCGGAGACACGCCCTTACGAAGCGGCTGGTTCCGCCTGCGAGGGCTGTGCTGGTGGTGTCGTCGTTTCGTTCTGAGGGTGCATGATTCAATGCCTGTCTCCCATATTTGAGGGTAGCACCGGCAGGGAGCGGCCTTCCACGCAGAGACTGCGAAGACCAAAAATGTGTGCGGTATGCGATTTCGGCGAGAAGATATTCCGCGGAAACAGCAAAACGCGGCTCGCCGATGGGGCAAAGCCGCGTGATCTCCTGAGCTTCGATTACTCTTCGATGCGGAAGCTGGCTTCTTCGATGACGGGGTTGGTCAGGACCTCGCGGACGATGCGGGCGACCTCGGCCTCCGCCTCGGCGCGGTCGAGACCGTCGTCGAGCGTGAGCACAAAATACTTGCCCTGGCGGACATCGGATACACCGCGGTACTGCATTCTGCGCAGCGCATCGGCCACTGTCTGCCCCTGGGCATCCAGCACGGTTCGTTTCAGCGTGACATAGACATGAGCCTTCATCTTGTTTGATTATAGACGTGATGCGGTCTTCGAAATCGAACTCTGCCAGCAGGATCGGCGCTGCATCTGTTCGGCGGCCACCCCTGGCCGTACCAGTTGCGAGCTACTTCGCAGATAACGAGAAGAGAAATCAATCCTATGCCAAATTATCTTGAGCTTCCGGTGGGGCCGAACTCGCCTGAGGTGATAAATGCCGTCATCGAGATTCCGCTGGAAGGAATCAACAAGTACGAGTACGACAAGGAGCTTCATGTCTTTCGTCTCGACCGCAATCTCTATTCGCCGGTGCACTACCCGGGGGACTATGGGTTCATTCCCTCGACCCTGAGCGAGGACGGCGACCCGCTCGACGTCCTGGTGTTGGTCGATGCCGCGAGCTTCCCCGGATGCGTGATGGAGGTTCGTCCCATCGGCCTGCTGGAGATGCGTGACCAGGGTGTTAGCGACGAGAAGGTTCTGGCGGTCGGCAAGGGGAATCCTCGCTACAAGGACGTCTGGAACTTTTCGGAGATCTACCCGCACATGCTGAAGGAGATCACCCACTTCTTCGCGATCTACAAGGATCTCGAGGGCAAGCGGGTGGAGGTGAAGGGCTGGCGTGACGCGGCCTTTGCTCGCTCCAAGGTGGTGGAGGCGCAGCAGCGCTTCCTCGACAACAAGGCTGCAAAGGATTCCAAGTAAGGGTTCGTCTCAGAGATTCGGGCCTCTGCCGGAGGAATTTTTCCGGCAGGGCTCGGATTTCGTGAACACATGCAACCCAGAGTGCAAACGGGCACGGTATAATCACCAGAAGCCGAGGATATACATCCGGAGAGTTGGCCGAGTGGCTGAAGGCGGCGGTTTGCTAAACCGTTATAGGGTCAAAAGCTCTATCGGGGGTTCGAATCCCCCACTCTCCGCCAGATTCTTTCCCCGCGCATTTCCCCTTTTCAATTCAAAAGCTTAGGAGACTTCGTTTCTCGAACGGAGAAGCTCTGTGACCTCCTGCTCGTCTGCGAGCGAGGGCTGCGCACCGCGTCGTGTGACCGAGATGGCAGCTGCGGCGGATGCGAAACGGGCAGCATCCTTTACGGAGCTGCCGCGAGCGAGGCTGGTGGCGAAGGCTCCGTTGAAGGCGTCTCCGGCGGCGGTCGTGTCGATTGCGGTCACAGAGAAGGCGGGAATCCACTCCCGCGAGCCGTCCTGTGTGGCCACGAGCGCTCCCTCGGAACTGCGTTTCAGGATGACGTTGGCGATGCCACGATCGAAGAGGCGGGTGACGCTCTCCTCGGCGGTCTCGCAGTTCGGAGCGTAGAAAGAGGCCTCTGTCTGGTTTGGGGTGAACCAGGTGACCTTCCGCAGCACGGCGTCGGGAAGCTCTGCCGCAGGGGCCGGGTCGAGCATGAAAGGTATGCCGTAGCGGGAGCAGGTCTCCGCCAGCCACGCGATGGACTCCAGAGGAATCTCAAGCTGGGCCAGCACGAGGGCGGCTTCTTGGATGAGGTCGAGTTTGGTTTCGAGATACTCCGGCGTGACCGCAAGGTTCGCTCCCGGCACGACGAGGATGGAGTTCTCCCCCGCCGCATCGACCACGATGCTTGCGACACCCGAGTTCTGCTGAACGGAACGGATGTGGGAGATGTCGACGCCGAATCCTTTCAGCGTCTCGAGCAGCTGCCGTCCGAAGACATCGTCGCCGATGGCTCCCAGCAGGATGGATGGGTGCCCGAGTCGGGCGACGGCTACAGCCTGATTCGCGCCCTTGCCGCCGGAGTGCATCTCGAAGCTGCTGCCGATGATCGTCTCTCCCGGCCGTGGAATGCGATTCGTGCGTGAGACGAGGTCCATGTTGATGCTTCCGAAGACGACGATGGGTTTCATGTAAGTCCTTTGCTCCGAAACGCCGCAGAGGGAGATTTGATGGAGCTATGTGGTCTTTGATAGTGTTCGGTACGTCTCACACGATAATTCATGCCCGACACCTTGCCCCAAAGCACGGAAACCTCCCTGTTGCAGAGACTCGCTTCTGCGAAGGAAAAGGCGTCTCTGGAAGAGGAGGTTTTGAGCTTCTACGACCTGTTCCAGACGCGCCTGCTTCGGTATGCCGTCTCGCTGGGGCTGAAGACGCAGGACGCCGAAGACATCATTCAGGAGGTCTTTCTGGCGCTGTTCCGCCATCTTCAGCTGGGCCGGTCGCGGGAGAATCTTCGGGGATGGATCTTTCGCGTGACGCACAACCTCGCGCTCAAGCGGAGAATACGGTATCGCAGGGAGGATCTCGCGGACGAGGGCGGGCACGACCTTCTCGCATCGTCTTTGACGAATCCGGAGGAGGAGCTGCTCTTCAGCGAGCGGCAGACGCGGTTGCGGAGGGCGTTTTCCGCGCTTCCCGAGGCCGACCGCCTGTGCCTTCAGCTGCGAGCCGAAGGATTGAAGTATCGCGAGATCGCGGATGTGTTAGGAATATCCCTTGGAAGCGTGGCGAATTCGCTGGGGCGGTCGATGAGCCGCCTGCGGCGCAGTGACGGAGAGAGCGCAGGATGACCGGCGACAGGCACATCTCTCAGTTCGAGCTGGTTCGTTTCGTGGACGGCGAGGCCTCCGCGGAGGAACAGGCGCGCATTGCGTCGCATCTGGAGATGTGTGATGTTTGCCGCGAAGCTTTCACCGAGACCCGGTGGGCGTCGGAAGAGTTGAAGGTCGCGTACGAATCGATCGATCGTCAGCCGCAGGATGCGGACGGAGCGCGTTCTTTGCTGAGGTCACAGCTCGCCCATGAGGGACAGGGAGACTCTTCAGGGCTGGGAGCCAGTGCTTTTACCAGAACGAAGCTGTGGCCTCGCTATCTGTACGGAGCGATAGGCATCGCAGCGGCTGCGGCCCTCTTGTTCTTTGTTCCGGCGATCCGTTCGTCGCTTCCGGACCTCTCCGCTTCGCTTCCCAACCGCGGTCTGACGCCGGGAATGACTCGTCCGGTCGATGTGGAGCAGGTGTGTTCCGCGGAGGACGACGATCTTGACCCCGAGGTCTCGCCTTCAACGCAACAGACGGTCTTTCAGGAGTACGGCATCTCGCGGGATAACTCGGCGCGGGACTTTCAGGTGGACTACTTGATCAGCCCGCAGCTGGGTGGAACGGACGATGTCCGCAACCTGTGGCCGCAGTCCTACAAGGTGACGGTCTGGAATGCTCGTGCGAAAGACCAGTTGGAGCGGCACCTGTACCAGCTGGTGTGCGAGAAGAAGATCAGCCTTGCGGACGCGCAGCACGATATCGCAACCAACTGGATTGCCGCCTACCAGAAGTACTTTCACACGAGCAGGCCGGTCTGAGAATTACTTCAGGACGATGATGCCCCAGGGGCCCTTTCCTGCCTTGACCTTGCGGATGACGGTGTTATCAGCCACGTTGACCGCAGTGACATCGTTCGAGGGGCCATTGGCAGAGTAGAGCGTCTTTCCGTCGGGCGAAAGCGCGATGCCCCACGGACGTTGGCCGACCTCGACCGAGCCCATCACCGTGTTCGTCGCGGTGTTGATCGTGAAGACCTGGTGACCGCGGCCCGTGCTGACGTAGAGACGGCTGCCGTCCGGCGACAGCAGCACATTCATCGGCTTGATGACGCCCGGCTTGCCAAGGGAGATGGTCTTGAGGATCTTGTACTTCTGCGTGTCGACGAGGACGACGGTGCCGTCGTTTTCCGCGTTGATGTAAGCGCGCTTTCCGTCCGGCGTGAAGGCGATGTTGCGAGGACGATGGCCAACCTTGAAGGTCTTCACGATCTTCGCGGCCACAGGGTCGAGCACTGCAATCTCGCTGGTCTCCTCCGAGGTCACGTAGACATACTTGCCGTCCGGCGTAACCTTCACGCCCTCGGGCTGCGCGCCGATCTTCAGCGTCTTGACGATTGTGCCGGAGGCGATATCGAGGATGCTGACGCCCGAGATATCCTCGTTCGAGATGTAAAGCTGCTTGCCATCGGCGCTGACGTCGAAGTTCTCCGGGTCCGAGCCTCCGGTGATGGTCTTCACCAGCTTCCTCTGGGCTACGTCGAAGACGCCGATTCCGTCGGCGCTCTTGTCCGAGGGCGGCAGCGTGCTCTCATCCACGTCCGGTCCTGCGATCGGGGTTCCGCTCAGCGCCACGTAGATGGTTTTGCCGTCCGGGCTGGCGTGAATGCCACGAGGACGCTTGCCCAGAGGCACCGTGGCGAGCACGTTGTAGTTGCCGCTGTCGATCACAGAGAGGTCGCCGGAGACCTCGTTGGTGGTATAGATCTTCGGGGCGCCTGACTCGGCAGGAGGTTGAGGGGCGGCGGCCTTCTCCGTGCTCTGCGATTTGCAGCCAATCAAGGTCGGAACAGTGAGAGCGAAGGCCAGGATCAACGAGGCATTGCGATACTTCAACATGATTACTTTCCTTTGTAGGTGAAGTCGACTGTTGCGTGTTGCTGCGGAGCAATCGTGATCTGCTGCTCCTGGGTTCCCAGTTTCTCCTGCCAGATGGCGACGGTGTAGGTTCCCGGCGGAAGGTTCGGGAGGGAGAAGGTTCCGTCTGCCTTGGAGACGGCGAAGTAGGGATGATCGAGGACCCCGATGTAAGAGCGCATCCAGCTATGGATATTGCACTTTACGGGGATCATCACCTCGGGATTGGGGAACTTGCGGTTGAGCGGCGCGTCCCCCGGTCCCTGGCTGTGGTTCCATTCGCGATTGACCGCGGCAACGGGATGAATGTTGTGCGTGACAGGGTCGGAGTTGACGATCTTCACCGGCTGGTTGGTCTGGACCCCGAAGATGTGCGGATGAAACCAGCAGCCCTGTTGGTCGATGACGACGGTCTCGGTTGGAGTCTCGAAGTTCTTCCCTTCGAGCCCCGTCTTAATATAGATGAAGGCGTTTTCAAGCGCGCCTCCCTTTCCCACCATGAGCGATTCGTCGTAGGCCTTCCCCTTGTGCGCCTCGACGCAGGCGGGGTCTTCTGTAATGTCGATCAGTTTCCGCGCCGGAGCCTTCCCCTTGTAGTACACGGTTCCCGTAAGAGTAGCGGCGGTGCCGGGGTCTACCTTGTAATACGAGACGGCGGGCTGAGAGGGAGTAGCAGCCGGTTGCTCGGCCTTCTTTGAGCATCCCGCAACCAGTAGCGCGGAGGCGATGCAGGAGAGCGCGAAGCCTCGAAATCCTCGATGGGTGAAAAAGCTCATATCCGTACTCTATTCCTTGCCTGGTGGTCCGACGTTGGGAGGAAGCTCCCCTGTAAGTGATTTTAGAAACTCGACGAGATCTTCGCGATCCTGTCCGGTCAGGTGGATCGTCTTCATGTCCTTATCAAGATAAGGATTGGAGTTTCCCTGTCCTGCGTAGAAATCGACGACCTGCCGCAGCGTCTGCAGACTGCCGTCGTGCATGTAGGGAGCAGTTCGCGCGATGTTCCGCAGGGTTGGCGTCTTGAAGGAACCTTTGTCGGCTTCGATGCGGGTCTGACTGAAGCGGCCAAGATCTTTGAAGGTGCCTTCGTCATCTGCCCCTTCGCCCAGGTTGTGGAACTTGCCATCGGTGAAGAGGGCGTACTGAGGAGTGATCGTATGGCAGGCGGCGCAGTTTCCCTTGTTGGGAGTCATAAAGACGACGAGCCCTCGCAGCTGCTGCGGTGTGAGGGCGTTCTTATCTCCTCCGTACTGAAAGCGGTCAAAGGCCGAGTTGCCGCTCAGGATAGTTCTCTCAAAGCTGGCGAGAGCATTTTCCGTTCTGCCCAGGGAGATGTCCTCCGTCCCGAAGGCCTCGCGAAACATGCGGCGATAGGTCGGGTCTTGCTTGAGCTTGGAGAGCGCAAGCTCATGGGGCTGGTTCATCTCGATAGGGTTTTCCATCGGAATGACCGCCTGCTTTTCCAGGCTCGGAGCCCGCCCATCCCAGAACTGAAGCGGCAGGTAGGCCGTGTTGATGAGCGTCGGCGCATTGCGAATCCCGATGGCGGTGCCAACTCCTCGGGAGAGGCTGACGGTATCGGAAAAGTCGGTCGTAGGAAGGTGGCAGCTGGAACAGGCGAGGGTATTGTCCTTCGAAAGACGAGGGTCGTAAAAGAGGCGTCGACCGAGGGCAATGGTCTCCTTCGTAGGAGGATTATTGGGAGGAATGGGAACGGGAGGAAGGCCCAGGGGAGGATGGAGAGCGACAGGAGCTCCAATCGGCTTTTCCGAGGGAGCAGCCTTGCAGCCGGAGCTGAACAGAACAGCAGCCGAGAGAAGTACAGACAAGGCGCATCTGAAAAGATGTCTGTTCTTCATAAGCTCTGTCCGCCAAACCATAGGGGTCCAGAGTAACTGGTCAGGATTTTATCGGGCAAATGACGCGGGACAGGCTGTAATTCGGCCCGCATTGATTGCGGTCTAAATGGTTGAGATGAATTGGTGGACCTGATCGGTATCAAACCGACGACCTCTTCCAGGTGATGAGCGCATGTAAACAAAATGATTATCCTTTCAGGTCCACCTCTGGGCCGGTCACGCCGACCCATGCATTCCGTTGACCTTCGGACTTCTAAGGCGTTATCGTTCAAACATCTGGTGTTCGGGAAGGCGGTGTGATTCCGCCACTACCCCGTAAATGTGAACGCTGAGAGGTCGGCACTCCTTTTGGAAGCCACTGGGGACTTAAGTCTCCGGGAAGGCTGCCCGATCTCGGTGAAGCGTAAGTCAGGAGACCGGCCAGATGCCAACCTGGGCTTATTCGACTTCGATGGGAGAGTTGAAGAGCATATCCGCGGAGTACGGCTCTTTTAGACTGCCGTGGCTGCTGCCTTAGTATTTCTTCCCGCCTGGATTTGGGCGTTCCCTCTGTTGAACGCCGGAGAACGATGCATGTCTTCAGGCTCTGTCCGAGATGTGACGCTCGTGCTGGGCGGTGTCCGTAGCGGCAAAAGCCGCTATGCGCTGCAACTGGCGTCGGGAGCGGAAAGGGTGACTTTTCTTGCGACGGCGGAGCATCGCCAGGACGAAGAGATGAAGCGCAAGATTGCACGGCATCGTACGGAGCGGCCTGAACACTGGACTACCATCGAAGAACCTCTGAACCTGGCGGACGTGATTCTGTCGGCGACAGACTGCGACCTGCTTGTTGTGGATTGCCTGACCCTCTTCGCTGGAAAGCTCCTCGAAATTCATGAAAACGATGCAGCAGCGATCGGTCGAAACGTAGATGCGCTGTGTGCGGCCCTCGCTTCAAACCGATTCCCCATCGTTCTGGTCTCGAATGAGGTTGGGAGTGGAGTGGTTCCGGCTTTTGAAATGGGCAGACAGTATCGTGACCTGCTTGGAGAAATCAATCAGCGTGTTGCTGCGGTGGCAAACAATGTGGTGCTGATGGTGGCAGGGCTTCCATTGGCGCTCAAGGGGACGCTTCAGGGAAAGGCCGACCGATGACACCCCCTGCGAACATGCAAGTGGAGCCAAAACTGGTTCAGCCGGGCATGGACGAGTTCATCCGCGACATTGAACCGCCGAGTGAAGAGTGGAGACAGAAGGCCCGCGTGCGCCTCGACAGTCTGACCAAGCCGCTCGGAAGCCTTGGCCGGCTTGAAGATATTGCGGCTCAGGTTGCGGCTATTCGGGGCGAGAAATTAAGAGATCCGATCAGTAGAGCCGCCTATGTCTTTGCCGCGGACCACGGCGTGACAGAGGAAGGCGTTAGCGCGTATCCGCGTGAGGTAACTCGGCAGATGGTGCTGAACTTTCTCTCGGAGGGCGCAGCGATCAACGTGCTGTCACGCCTGCACCGGGTTGCGTTACATGTTGTCGATGTGGGCGTGGATACGAATTTCGGTTCAATGCCGGGACTCCTGCATCACAACGTGCGGCGCGGTACGCGCAACATGCTACGCGAAGCTGCGATGAGTGAGGATGAAGTTGCGAAGGCGTTGAGGGTTGGTTATCAGCTTGGAGTTGAAGCTGCTGTCGCTGGGCACGGCCTCATCGCGATTGGAGAAATGGGGATTGGCAATACGACAGCGGCCAGTGCCATTACCTGTGCTTTGACAGGCGCGCCAGCAACACTGGCAACTGGAAAAGGCACCGGCGTTGAGCCCACTGCCTATGCGAACAAGGTGCGGGTGGTTGAGGCTGCTGTTGCCAGGCATTGCAGTGCTTCTAGTACGACCTCTCCTCTTGAGATTCTGCGCTGTCTTGGTGGGCTTGAAATTGCCGCGATGGCTGGGATGGTACTGGCTGGTGCGCGGTATCGCCTCGTTGTCGTGCTGGATGGATTCATCTCTACTGCAGCCGCTGCTCTTGCAGTTGGCATGGCTCCGAATGTGCTGGGGTATCTCATCGCAGGACATCGATCAGAGGAGCTAGGACACAAGTTGCTTCAGGAACACCTCAAGTTGGAGCCACTGCTTTCTCTGGGGATGCGTCTTGGCGAGGGAACGGGCGCAGTGCTGGCGATGCCCGTCATTGAATCGGCGCTTGCTTTATATCAACAGATGGCGACCTTCTCCTCCGCGGGAGTAAGTGGAGCTACGCGATGAGCGTGGTCAGCCAGATTCGACGAATATGGTTTGACCTGCTCGCGGCTGTGCAGTTTCTGACACGCCTGCAGGTTCCGACCATTCCCTACGAGTCGGATACGCTTGCGCGGTCGGTAAAGTTTTTTCCTGTCGTTGGTGCGCTGATCGGTCTAGGAAGTGCGCTGCTGTATTTCCTGCTGATTCCACATCTTCCCGTGCTGGTCGTTGCCGTATTGATTGTCGGATATATGGTTGCGATCACAGGCTGTCTGCATGAAGACGGGCTTGCGGACTCAGCCGACGGTTTTGGTGGCGGAAGAGAGCGCGAGAAAGTATTGGCGATTATGCGCGACAGCCGTATTGGCACATACGGGGCTGCCGCGCTGGCGCTCACTCTACTTGCACGGGTACTGCTTATTGCATCTTTGCCGCAAGCCGAGGCTGCAAGTTATCTCATTGCCGCTCCGGTACTGTGCCGGTGGACGACCTTGCCACTCAGCTTCTATCTACCGCCAGCGAGGGCGCGCAGCGAGGACCAAGTCGATGGACAAGGCGCACGGATTGCGCGTCTCACCACTGGCGGCAGCCTCATTGTTGGAAGCCTGCTCAGCCTCGTGATTGTTTTTGCCTTGTTGCGTCTTCGTGCTCTCATTCCGATTCTAGCCAGCGTGGTCGTCTCGCTGGCAACGGCACGCTATTACAAGCACAGGATTGGTGGCATCACTGGCGATTGCTTTGGAGCTACGAATCAACTGGCTGAGGTTGCCGTATATCTTTGCGGAGCGTGGGTGTGATGAATACTCTGCTCTTCATCCGCCATGCTGAAACCGACCTTGCAGGCCGGTTCTGCGGGCAATCCGACCCGCCGGTGAACGAACGCGGCCTGCGGCAGATCGAAAATCTTCTGAAGAAGCTGAGCAGTGAATCCTTTAATGCTGTTTACACCAGTGACCTGACTCGCGCCTTTGCCACGGCAGATGCAATTGCCACAGCAAAAGAGCTCTCGCCTGTAACAGTTCCTGAACTTCGCGAGATTGGTTTTGGAGAGTGGGAAGGCTTGAGTTGGCAGGAGATTGAATCTCACGATCAGGCGTATGCTCGCCGCTGGTCAGATGGCTATCCGGAATTGCCTGCACCGGGTGGTGAAAGATTCGACGCATTTCAGTCCAGAGTTCTGACAGCAGTGGAACGCCTTCTAGCAGTGCCTTCGCAAAGGTCTGCGGTTGTTGTTACTCATGGCGGCGTCATGCAGGTCGTGCTGCGTACTCTTTGCGGAGTGGATGAACAGGAAGCCTGGGAACGGACGCGAGAGTATTGCGGCTCGTTCCTTTATCAGCCGGGAGGCTTGCATGGGTGACCTGAAGATGCGCGTGAGAGAGCTGGCAGGATGGGGACTCGATGAAAATGAGTTTCGTCCCCTGGACTATCGCGGTAGTTTGAAGAATGCCCATGCACTTTTGGCAAAGAGAAAGCCATTTGAAAACAGGTCAGCGCTCGTAGAGTCCAGCGATTGCCAGGAGCTTCTTCAGAAGCACGCGTTTCGGGACGATCTTCGCAGGGAAATATCGGGGCTCGACTGGTCCCTTGGCGTCGTCGATCTACGGCTTCTTCTCGCTTTTCAACGAAGGCTTACCTTCAATTCAGAGGTGCAAGAACTGGCAGTTCCAGCGAGCGACGATTGGGAGGCTCTAGTGGCTATGTGCTTTGCGGAAGCAAAGCCCGTGGCCTGCGATGCTGTACGAACTGACACCTCTGTCCTGTTTCATTCCGCAAATCCAAACTTGCAGTTTCGTGTAACAGGGGATACTTCCAACCCAGTTATGATCCATTTCGGAAGTCCATTCTTTGAGGTAGGGGAATATCAAGGGCGATGGTTTCTTCGAGATGGTTATCACAGGGCATTTCGCGCTCTGCAATCGGGTGTTTTCTACCTTCCGGCGGTAATTGTCCGCACGCGGACCCTCGAAGAACTGGGAGCTGCCCAGCCGTGGTTCTTTTCTGAGGCCGTGCTTTTTTCTGAAGCCCCACCGCACGTTCTGGACTTCCTCGATGAGGAACTCGTTATCCAATATGACCGCTCTCCTCTGATCAAGACACTTCGCATCACGTTGGAGGAGACTTACTCGCTGCAAGGAGAAAAACGATGAGCATTGCAACCAAGCGTGGAGATGGAGGACAGACCGGCCTGGCTGGCGGTATTCGCGTCTCGAAGGCCAGCCTTCGCGTGGAAGCCTACGGTACGGTCGATGAGCTGAATACGCATCTTGGTTTTGCGCGCAGCATTTGTCAGAACAAGGAGATCGCAGCGTGGACCGAAGAGATCCAAAGAACACTCTTCCGAGTAGGTTCCGCGCTGGCAACTCCTCCTGAGAGCAAAAAGACGCCGCCCGTCATTTCGACAGAAGACGTGGATAAGCTCACGGACCTAGTACATAAGATTGAAGCCACAGAAGGCATCCTTGCTGATTGGTCGCTTCCCGGAGGCCACACCGAGTCTGCGGCGTATGAGATTGCGCGTACTGTCTGCCGTCGGGCGGAGCGTTGCGCCGTTCGATTTGTAGAAAGCGGTGCTACGGATGTGCAGCCAGAAGTGTTGGCCTATCTCAATCGTCTTTCCGACGTAATCTGGCTTTTTGGCCGCCTGATTGAGCACGATGCAGGTGTCAACAGCCGCTTGCGCGAGGAGAGCAAGGGCGGCCCTAAGTTTTCGAGAGCGTGGTAACGTCATGACTCACGCCAACGCTTTCGGAGATGGTGAACGCGCTGCGGTTTACCGTGCGATTGCGGAGCGCCGCGATGTTCGCCGTGGCTTTCTCGATGTGCCTCTGCCTGAAGATCTGCTTACCCGACTGCTGGCCGCTGCGCACAGTGCCCCGTCTGTGGGCTTCATGCAGCCCACGCGATTTATCGTGGTGCGTGATTATGACGTTCGCAAGGCCGTTCAGGATATTTTCTCGGAAGCGAACCATCAGGCGCGGGAGAGTTACGCTGGCGAACAGGCGGAACGATATTCCTCGTTGAAATTAGAAGGTATTCTCGAAGCGCCGCAGAATCTCTGTGTACTGTGTGATTCAGGTAGCAAACGTGGTCACGGTCTGGGGCGCCGGACGATGCCGGAAACGGCGGCTTACTCGAGCGTCTGTGCGATTCAAAATCTATGGCTCGCAGCTCGCAGTGAAGGGGTGGGCGTGGGCTGGGTCAGTATTCTTGACCCAGAGAAACTCTGCAAGCTGCTCCATGTACCGGAACATCTGACGTTCGTTGCGTATCTCTGCCTCGGCTATGTCGATGGCTTTGCGTTGGAGCCTGATCTTGAACGGTTCGGTTGGGAGAGGCGGACCACTTTGGAAAGCGTCATTTCCTATGACCGCTTTTCAGAGGCTGGTAAACGATGATGGCGCGAGCGGTGATGGTTCTTGGCACAAGCTCCCATGCTGGAAAATCCTTGTTGACCGCAGCGTTGTGCCGCATCTTTGCGCGGCAAGGGTATCGGGTTGCTCCTTTCAAATCGCAGAATATGTCGCTTAATTCAGCGGCGACCCCGGAGGGTCTTGAGATTGGACGCGCCCAGGCGCTGCAGGCCGAGGCTGCAGGAATTGCGCCATCGGTTCACATGAATCCGATCCTGTTGAAGCCTTCGGGAAATATGACATCGCAGGTCATCGTGCATGGCAAGATTTGGGGACATCTTTCCGCAGCGGAGTACCACCAGCGGCGAGTAGAAGAGTTGATGCCGGCTGTTCGAGAGAGCTATGCAAAGCTGGCTGCAGAGAATGACGTGATTGTGCTCGAAGGTGCGGGGTCGCCAGCCGAGATCAACCTGAAGCAGCATGACATTGTGAATATGCGGATGGCGGAGTTAGCGGATGCAATGTGTCTGTTGGTCGGCGACATTGATCGGGGCGGTGTCTTTGCATCGCTTCTGGGGACGGTGGAGTTGCTGGAACCAGAAGAGCGGGCGCGTATTGGTGGCTTTGTCGTCAATAAATTTCGTGGAGATGTTTCGTTGCTTACGTCCGGTATTCGCATGATGGAAGACAGGCTCGCCAAGCCTTGCCTTGGTGTGGTGCCACATCTGCAAAATCTTATGCTCGATGAAGAAGACAGCCTGGGATTGCCTGCATCAGATTCGCTGCGTGATTCCCTGTGGGCCTCTACCGGCAACGAAAGACCATTGCGCATCGCAGTGATTGCGTTTCCGTCGCTTTCCAATTTCACGGATTTTGATGCGTTGTACTCTGAGCCATCGGCTGTTGTTCGATTCTGCCGTAACCGGACGCAGTTACACGGTGCGGATGTCATCATCTTGCCCGGCAGTAAACAGACCGTAGAGGATCTGCTCTGGATGCGGTCGGAGGGATTGGATGCGGCGGTGATGGAGCATGCCGGTGACAGCTTGATCGTAGGCATTTGCGGAGGAATGCAAATGCTGGGCCGACACATATTCGATCCAGATGAGATAGAGAGCTCTGGCTCGATTGAAGCTCTCGGTCTGCTCCCCATCAATACAACCATGCAGGTGTCGAAGATCACCCTCGCGGGCACAGGTCAGATGGTAATGCCCTCCCTCTTTGGGCAGCCAGTCGGGAAGGTCCGCTTATGTGGGTACGAAATCCATGTCGGAGAGACTGAGTATCTCGAAGAGGCACAACCCTTTGCTCAACTCGTGCGGCGAACGCTCGAACAAACAGAATCGGTGGCGGATGGTTGCATCAGCTCGGATTCCCGGATATTTGGCACCTATCTTCACGGACTCTTTGACGAAGATGAGTTTCGCCATACCTTCATTGCTGCCGCCCGTGCTTTTTGTCACCTTACCCCGGCTGCGGAATTGAACGACTGGAAAGCTAAGCGCCGGGATTCATTGGATCGTTTGGCAGGTGTTGTTAGCCAATCCCTTGATATGAAGAGAATCTTCGAGTGGGTTGGACTGACGTATCAACCGCAAGATGCGAGGGACATCGGCGAGGCAGTCTTATGAAGCGTTGCTATTTGCTTCCAGCCGTTTATCTTGCAGATCAGATCGCGGGCGACCCGGAGTGGTTTCCGCATCCCGTGCGTTGGATGGGGAGCGCAATCACACGAGGCGAGTCCGTACTTCGTAGACCAGGGCAGAGTTCACACGAGGAATTTCTGCGAGGCGCTTTGCTGACGACAGCACTCGTGTCCTCAAGTTATTTCCTGACGCGGCTTGTCATCCGTGCGGCTTATCGCCGTTCTCGCATACTCGGTTCGCTGGTGGAGATTACGCTTGGCTGGACGTGCATCGCTGCCCGCAGTCTTGAGCGGGAGTCTTCTTCTGTTCTAGCTGCTCTCGATGCGAGCGATATAGAACTGGCACGCCAGCGGATTGCGCGGATTGTTGGACGCGATACGGATCAGCTGGACGCTCAGGAAATCAGTCGCGCAGTGATCGAAACTTTGGCTGAGAGTGCATCGGATGGAGTGATAGCTCCACTGTTCTACATGACCGTGGGCGGTGTTCCGCTCGCGATGGCCTACAAAGCCGTCAATACTCTTGATTCGATGATCGGCCACGCAGACGAGCATTATTTTTACTTTGGAAAAGCTGCTGCGCGACTGGATGACGCAGCCAATTACGTGCCCGCACGTCTCACGGCGTTGGGGACAGTGATGGCTTCGGCATTGTCGGCCCAGGGCAATCCGCAAGCCTCCCTGCATACATGGCTGCGCGATGGAAACCAGCACAAAAGCCCAAATGCAGGACAGCCGGAGAGTGCTATGGCTGGAGCCATCGGGGTTCGTCTCGGTGGTGGCAATGTTTATGGCGGTGAGTTTATGCCCGCTCCGTCACTCGGCTCCGAGTTTAGGCAGCCAATGCCTGACGATGCCCGGAAGGCAATTCGCATTGTTTCGGTTGTTGCGTTGCTTGGCTTCGGAGCAGGCGTTGTGATGGCAGCCTTGTCTCGGAGGAGAGGATAACTATGGCGATTGAACTTCCTCTCCACGGCGGTCAGTTGCGGCAGATTGCGAAGAGCTTTGGGATTCCGGACGAGAGTCTCCTGGACTTCAGCGCCAATATCAATCCGGCTGGTCCGCCTATTGGCGTGTATGCCGAGTTGCGTAAAGCGTTGGACGATCCTTCCGTTCTGACGACCTATCCCGAATTGAAAGAAACTTCATTACGAAATGCGCTTGCTGCTTATGTTGGCATAGAGCCTGAAAATATTGCAGTTGCTAATGGCTTCGTTTCGCTTCTGGATGCCGCCTTGCGAGCCTTGTCCGTTCGGCAGTGCCGACTTCCGGTTCCGGCATTCATTGAATATCGTCGAACGTTGATGAACGCTTCCGTTGAAATCAATCCTGCAGGCCTGAACCCGGAATCAGGATTTCAGTACGACATCGAGTTTCTGCTGCAAGGCTCTCATGATGTGATTCTCCTGGCGAATCCGCAAAATCCTACCGGGATTCTGCACGACCGCAAAACGATATTGGAATTTACGCGCCGAGCTGCGGAACGCGGAATCACAGTTTTTCTCGACGAAGCATTTGTCGACTACTGCTCCGAAGCATCGCTTGTAGGAGATGTAGAACGTCACCCGAATCTTGTTGTTTTTCGTTCTGTGACGAAGTTCTTTGGAATGCCGGGGCTTCGCGTGGCGTATGCAGTTTCATCCGTTAACACAATCGCTCGGATTCAGGAGCAAATCGCGCCGTGGTCAATTACCACGCTCGCATCTCGTGCTGCTGCGGTGGCATTGGCGGACAAGGACTATATCTGCCAAACCCTGGAACTGAATGAGCAACGGAAAAGCTGGCTTGACCATGAATTACAAAAGCTCTCGCTTCATGTGGAGCCGTCCTCTGCAAACTTTGTTCTCTTTCGGTTGCCATCGGGAATCGATGAACGCACGTTCTGGAAACGCATGATTGAGGAGCATCACATCGTACTGCGGCTGTGCAGAGATTACGAGGCTCTTCCTGAAGGCTATCTTCGCGCAGCGGTGCGTAGCGATTCCGAAAACCACAAATTGGTGGAGGCTCTGCAACAGACGCTCATGTCGTAGACTGGATCTATGTCGTAACTCAATATCTTGCACCTGAGATTACTCTCCGCAAGGTGTGAATCACAGGATTACAAATTATCGCAGGCGAGATGTACGGGAAGCGCGGTGAAAATCCGCCACTGCCCAGCAGCTGTATGCGAGGAGAGCGACCGCAAATGCCACTGCCCGAATAAGGGTGGGAAGGCGCGGTCGCAGGCACCACCTCGTAAGTCAGAAGACCGATCTTGCCGGCCCAACGTGTCCGCTCTTTCTAGGGCGAAGGAGGACATGCAGTGAACGCAGGAACGCGTCTTCGACTTTCTATTCCTTTAAGCTTATTTGCCATTTCAGCACTCACTCTAAACGCTCAGAATGTTGAGCAGATTCGTGGCAGCGTACTCGATCCGGTTGGTAATCCTGTCGCACAAGCCAGAGTCATTGTGCTCGAACAGAACAACCAGGTGGGCGAAACCAGGTCGGCTGCGGACGGATCGTATTCTCTTCCCTTGCGGCATTCGGGTGCATACAGCATCCACGTGGAAGCTGCAGGATTCTCAGAACAGACACTTCCTCCTGTCTTTGTGAGCAGTGGCAAGACTGCTGAGACTGTTGTTCATTTGAGCATCGGCACTCTCCGGGAGCAGATTGTCGTCACGGCGACGGGAACGGCAATTCCAGAGTCACAAACGGGAGCATCTGTCAGCCTAATCGACAGCGAGCAGATTCAGGCATTGAACAAACTCGATGTCCTTGAAGAACTCCGGCTTGTTCCAGGAGCGCAGGTTGTTCAAACCAGCCAGCGTGGAGGTACAACAGCCTTGTACCTGCGCGGCGGAGAATCAGACTTCAACAAGGTCCTGATCGACGGAATTCCAGCCAACGATATTGGTGGTGGTTTTAATTTTTCACAGCTTACGAATGGCGGCGTGGCCAGTGTGGAGACGCTTCGGGGATCGAATAGTGTTCTCTACGGAAGCGATGCGCTGGCTGGCGTGGTGAGCGTGACGTCGAGCAAGGGCTCAACCCGCACTCCTCAGTTGAAATACGCGGGAGATGGTGGGAATTTCAATACCTACAACCAGGATGTTTCGCTGGGGCAGGGGATTGGGCACTTCGACTACTTCGGCAACTTTGCGCGCTATGACACGCGGGGCAGCTATCCAAATGATTTCTTTCACAACGTTACGCTGGACGGAAATTTCGGCTGGTTTCTGAATGAGAGAACGGGAATACGTGCCACCGTGCGCAACAATACCACCAACCTTGGAGCTCCTAACGCCATATCGCTTTATGGAATCCAAGATGATTCCACGCAGCGTAATAAGAACACGTATGTCGGTGGTATTGCGGAAGACCAGACAACAGAACGCTGGCATAATCAGGTGCAGTTTGCCTATGCGCAATTCAGTCAGCTCTATGTAAATCACTCCCCGACGGGCGCGTTCTACAACTCGCCGTATCTAGGGCCTGTTTATCTTGGCAATACTGTAACGATTCGGGGAGCGAACGGCTACAGTGCCACCGGACAGGGGGTTCTTGATTATGGCGGGGAATATCCAGAGAACTATCCCTCCTATGAAGGCCACCGCTCGGTGAACGCGCAAACAGAATATCGCTTCTGGGGCGATTGGACCGGCGTGCTCGGCGCTCGCTTTGAGCATGAAAATGGTCAGGGGCTCACGCGCAATAACTATCGCTATTATGCGGAAGGTCACGGCAGCGTGGCGCATCGCCTGTTTGCAACTGCCGGAGTTGGCGTAGATAAGAACGAGGTGTTCGGTGTTGCGGCCTCGCCGCGCGTTTCGCTTGCGTACTACTTGCGCAGCCCACTTAATCCTGGCTTCTTTGGTCAGACGAAGCTGAAATTCAACTTTGGACAAGGAATCGAGGAACCCAGCACGTCAGAGCAGGCTTCTGCGCTCTTCGATTTGTTTACCCCGCAGCAGGTGCAGCAGTACAACATCTCGCCGATGGGTCCGCAGCGCAGCCGCACCTTGGATGCGGGTGTCGAGCAAGGGTTTGGCAACGGGCGTGCACTCGTGGGAGCAACGTTTTTTTATAACCGCTTTTACGATTTGATTTCATATCTCAGCGTCAACGATCTGATTGCTCTTGGAGTTCCTCCTGCTGCTGCCGAATCGACGCCGCTGGGTGGAGCATACGTCAATGCGGATTCAGAGCGTGCTTTCGGCGCAGAGCTGGATGCCAAGGTCGATCTGACGCATGGGCTGATCTTTCAGGGGAACTATACCTATCTGGACGCGGTGACGACGAAAGCATTCGGTGAGCCATCCTATAATCCACTCTTTCCCAACATCCCAATCGGTGCATACAATCCGCTCGTCGGTGCGAGGCCTTTCCGCCGCGCGCCACATTCGGGCAGCCTGGCGTTGTTCTATAACCACAAGAACTTTACCGGAACGTTCAGCGGCTCATTGATCGGCAAGCGTGATGACAGCACCTATCTTTCCGATCGAGATGGTGGAAACTCACTGCTGCTGCCTAACAGAAACCTTGCGCCCGCTTACGAAAAATTCGATATGAGTGGCTCGTATATGTTGCGCCCTTCGTTGCAAATCTATACGAGCATCGAGAATCTCTTCAGCCGGCATTATGCCGCGGCTTTCGGGTTCCCGGCTGCTCCGTTCACGATTCGAAGCGGCATCCGGCTTGTGCTTGGCGGATCTGAAGGATGGATCTTCTCAAAGTAAAACGTATGTAGTGTTGAGACAGTGAGTATGGTGCGAACATTGCACCTGCTCACTGGAGCAGCAGAGCTCTGAGATGAATCGAGCACACCCCGAGTCTGGGGTTGCCAAGCAGCTACGAAGCCCAGACCCCTTGGCCCCAAATATTCGCAACAGACAGCATAAGATGCTGTCTTATCGCATGGCCGCTTGTTCACGGACACGTCTCACTGCCTGCACGAAGGAAGGGGCGAGTGAAGGATTACTGCGGAAATGTATGTGGATATAGCTGCCGAGAATATTCTTGTAACGAAATCCTTCCGCTTCTGTTTTTCCGGAGAGTGAGTACCGCACGCGATAGGATGTGGAAAGCTCGCTATTGTGCCGCAGACGTGAGTAATGGAAACTGTGTCCTCGAACCATAAGCCCTCTCGGACCAAGCAGGCAGTCTTCGGTGAACTCAACTTCTGCATAGCCGAACTGAACCGGCTTCGAGGTCATCTCGAACGTGAGCGGCAATACACCTGCCATCGGAAAGTCCTGGGCATCGAGCGTCGCGATAGATTGTCCAAGATAGATCATGCCCCCGCACTCGGCATAGATCGTTCTACCCGATTCTGCAAAGTCACGGATTGCCTTGTTCATTGTCAGGTTTGCGCTTAGTTTCTCCGCATACAGTTCCGGATAGCCGCCGCCTAGATAGAGCGCATCGAGATTCCCTGGAAGCTCCTTGTCAGAGAGCGGGCTGAATGACACAATTTCAGCGCCGCACTCGCGCAGAAGCTCAAAATTATCTTCGTAATAGAAAGAGAACGCGTTGTCGCGTGCGACTCCAATGCGCACGTCCGAATGAGGAATCTTATGTACATGAGCCGAAATTAAGGATTGCGAGTACGACAGTTTAAGTAGGGGCGTGAGGTCAAGATACTGGCGTGCAGCTTCTGCGAAGTGAGGGGTCTTATTGGAAGCGACTGTTTCTTCTTCGGCAGTGTGTAGCCCCAAGTGTCTTTCGGGAATCGTCAATGCCGGATTCCTGGGGAAACGACCGAGTAGCGGGATAGAAGTGACGGACTGGATGGCTGCTTGCAGCATCCGGTAATGTCCCTCGCTTGAGACTCCATTGAGCACGATCCCTGCAAAGCGCAAATTCAAATCAAAATTCTCGAAGCCTTTGACCACCGCTGCAATGCTGCGCGCACTCTTCGCTGCATCGAGTACGAGGACTACGGGCAAATCGAGCAGCTTCGCAATTTCCGCAGGACTGCCTTTTTCTTCTTCACCGGACTTTCCGTCAAACAATCCCATCATGGCCTCGACAACGGCTACATCAGCGCCCTGGCACGCCTTCTGGAAAAGCTCTCGATTCGCTTCGGCGGGCAGCATCCATGTATCGAGGTTGCGGGATATGCGCCCGCAGATAGATGTATGGTGGCCAGTATCGAGGAAATCCGGACCGCACTTAAAGGGCTGCACTCTATAGCCAAGCTCACGCAATGTTGCCATGAGAGCAAGTGCTATGGTCGTTTTTCCTACACCGCTTCCGGTTCCGGCAACCATGAAGGCAATCATGTTCTCACACCTCAATCTGTCTCTCTAAAAAGAGAATCTAGTGGCAAGTTGAGCCAGCCTTGGCACCTGCGTGACCGCGAGCCTGGTTTCCCGATTATTCCTGTGTTCTCAAAGCGCAACCTGAGCAACGTAGCGTCCATACATTACGGCTGAACCGCAGATCCGTAAGAGTAAAAGGCGCAATATCGATCCGCCAGAAAGTCATCACCGGCATTCGAAGCGCATGGACAATCGCAGCACGGATCACAGCAGGGTGGGTTACAGCAATGGCATGCTTCGCATCCTGCTGTGCTTCCATCCATCTCCCAACACGGACGATTAATTGTTCCAGCGTCTCTCCTCCATGCGGAGCCGCACTCGGGTCGCTCAACCATGCCAGGATTCCTTCCGGTTCCTCGGCTTGCACTGCATCCATCTTTTGGCCGCGCCACCGCCCGTAGTCGCAGTCTCGAAGCTCTTCCTCCGGAATCGCCGAGAGGCCCAGGATGTGGGATGTTTGTTGCGCCCTTAGCTCAGGCGCTGAGCAGATTCGGTCCGCCCGAGGCGCACTCCAATGGAATTCACCAATTTTCGCCTGATCCTCGATAACAGGTTCATCGAGGGGGAAGGCAGCCTGCCTCTTGGATTCCGTTGCTGCATGTGCGATGAGTGTGAAACGGGTGGTCAAAAGGCTTCTCCTCGGGGTGGCACATACCCTTGACACCAATGATAGAGAGACATAGGGTTAGATTAGTCTTTGAAATGACAGGAAGAAGCCGGTGCAATTCCGGCACGGTCGCGCCACTGTGATTAAGTCAGACCTTCCTTTCATTCCTGAAGCGAACTCTGTTTGTGGGACGCACGATCCCAGGAGGTTCCGAATGTCTCAATCCGTAGTCGGCGCGTTTGCGCCTCAGCCTGTTTCCATCCCTGCCATTCCCGTCCGCGAGATTATGCCGTGGGCTATCTTTGCTGGACTGCTGATGCTGCTGGCACTCTACTTCGTTGGTGCTGAGCAGGGAGCGACCTCGCTCATCCAGGGCCATACCGTTCATGAGTTTGTGCACGACGGTCGCCATCTTCTCGGTTTTCCCTGCCACTAAGAGGCGTTCCTTATGATCCGCATCCTGCTTCTGCGCGGGATGCTTGCAGGCGTCGTCGCTGGCCTTTTTGTTTTCGCATTGGCCCGGTGGATTGGCGAACCGCAGGTAGAACGCGCCATTGCATTTGAAACCAGCATGGACCAGGCAAAAGGCGAAGCGCCCGAACCTGAGATCGTAAGCCGCAGCGTCCAACGGAGCTTGGGATTGTTGACGGCGACGGTCGTGGATGGCACGGCCCTTGGTGGCATCTTTGCGCTTGTCTTTGCCTTCGCTTACGGCAGATTGCCAATAACAAGCCCGCGTTCTCTTTCCATTTTGCTTGCAGGGTTGGGATTTGTAACGTGCACGGTTGTTCCCGCGCTGAAGTATCCGGCAAGCCCGCCGTCCGTCGGAAATCCAGAAACCATCGGCATACGCACCGCCGCGTTTTTCCTTCTGCTGGCTATCTCTGTTGCAGTCATGGTCATTGCAGCTCAGATTGAGCGTCGTATCCATAACCGATTGGGCACTTGGAACGCTTTGTTGGTCGTGGCAGTTTTCTTTGTCGTTGTCGTAACTATAGCGGCGCACTTTCTCCCGAACTTCGACGAAGTTCCAGCAGGATTCCCCGCAACCTTGATGTGGAAGTTCCGAGTGGCGGCATTGGAAATGCAGGTGCTTTTGTGGGCCGCCCTTGGATTTTTCTTTGGGTGGCTTGCGGAGAAGGCTGTGTCACGTTCTGAAAACGCATATCGCTAATCTTTTGCGAAGGACAGAAAACATGTATCCATTGCAGCGGCGCTCTTGCCTGATCGTGTTTCTCCTGCTGGCATGCGCCCTTGTTCTCCCTGCCCAAACGAGGCCGCAGCGTATTGTCTCCACCTCGCCCAGCATCACGGAGACGCTCTTTGCGCTCGGCGTTGGAGACAAGGTCGTCGGTGTCTCGCGCTTCTGCAATTACCCCCCGCAGGTTCAGAAACTCCCGAAGGTCGGCAGCTATATTCACCCCGATGCGGAGGCCATCGCCCGTCTCGTTCCTGATCTGGTGGTGCTGGAGCATAAGAGCAACGCCAATAATCTGACGGACAGGCTGGATGCTCTTCACATTCCGTTCGTGCAGGTGCCATACCTTACGCTGGAAGATATCTACACAGGAATTCAGCTTATCGGGAAAGCCGCTGGCGTTCCTGATCGTTCTGCCAGCCTGACCGCTCAGATCAAGGGCTCCCTCGACGCGATTCAGTCCAGGGCAAAGACCATGCGCTCCTCGCGTGTGTTGGTGATCGTAGATCGTCAGCAGGGATCGCTCAACAATCTGACCGCTGTAGGTCCCAATAACTATGTGAACCAGATCCTCGAAGTTGCCGGCGGCACCAATGTCCTTGCAAAGCCCGGTGTGCCGCAGTATCCAAAGATATCGCTCGAAACAGTTCTGCGTGAAAACCCCGACGTCATCATCGACCTGAGCGGTACTCAGGAAACCGACGAAGCTCGCCGAGCCTCGCGTGCCGCAGCCCTTACTCTATGGGGGCAATACCGGGATTTAGCTGCCGTCCGCGCCAGTCGCGTCTATGCCGGTACTGCCGACGCTCTCGTCGTTCCCGGTCCACGCACCCCGATTGCAACGCAACGGCTCTTTGATTTCGTTCACGGCATCGGAGGTTCGGATTGAGCAGCCTGCTTGAGGTCGATGGCGTGAGCTTCTCGTATGGAAGCCGCTCCGTGCTCGATTCCGTCAGCTTTCATGCCGAAGAAGGCGAGTTTCTTGCACTGCTCGGCATCAACGGCTCCGGAAAAAGCACCCTGCTCGACATTATCTCCGGATTTCGTATTCCTGAGACCGGCACAGTGAGTCTCGGAGGACGTAGCCAGAAGCAATGGAAGCGCCGGGAAATCGCACAACAGATCAGTCATCTGCCTCAGGCCATCCACGCTGATCTCCCTTTTACCGCCGAGCAGTTAGTAGGCATGGGGCGATACCCGCATACCGACCGCTGGTACGAGTCTGATGAGGACCACAAATATATCCATGCGGCAATGGAGCGCACCTCGTGCTGGCCACATCGTCATCGCGCTTTTCGCTCGCTGAGCGGAGGTGAACGCCAGCGTGTCCTCCTCGCCGCCTGTCTCGCGCAGGATGCCAACACGCTCCTTCTCGACGAGCCATCCACCTTCCTCGATATCGAACAGCAGTTGCACTGCTTCAGCATTCTGCGGGACGAGGCACGTGCAGGAAAGCTCTGCATCGCTGCAACCCATGACCTGAATCTGGCGCTGACCCACTGTACGCGCCTCCTTGTGCTTGCTGGTGGAGTCATCGCGCATGATCTCCGAACCGAGGAAGCTCATGACAATAAGGAGTGGTTGAGCCTGTTTTCCAGGCGCCTCGATATGGGCAAGACCCCTGCAGGCTCCCCTTGGGTGTGGTATCAATGACCGCAACCCAGCAGCGTTCCTTTCTTGCGCGGTATAGCGTCCTGTTCTCTCTCGTTGTCTTTGTTGCAGCGGCATTGCTGCTCCCGTGGGTCGGCGCAGGCCCCATCAGCCTGTCGCGCGTATTGCAGCATCAGGCTCCCGATTACGAAATTCTGTTGCAGCTACGTGTCTCCCGCACGCTTCTCGCGCTGGTCGCCGGGGGAGCGCTTTCGCTTGCTGGCACGCTCTTTCAGGCAATGCTCCGCGATGCACTGGCCACGCCTTACACGCTTGGCATTTCGGCAGGCGCTTCGCTCGGCGCAGTTGCCGTCATCGCAGTGGGATGGGAAACCTTCTTCGGCATTCCCGTAACGTGGATTGGCGCTTTAGCTGGAGCCTTCGGTGTTCTCATCCTCGTCATCGGAGGCGCATTCCGTCAGCGACAAATATCAGCGTTCAGCCTTCTGCTTACGGGCATCGCCATCAACAGCATCTGCGCTGCATTTATCCTCATCGTCGGCGGAACCGTCGGCATAGCCCGTTCGTTCTCCATCACGCGATGGCTTATCGGCAGCATTGACGCGACCAGCTACACCTCACTCGCAGCGCTGGCAGTCATTGTTTTCCTGGCTTCCGGCCTCATCCTTTTGCAGGCGCGTAGTTGGAATCTGCTTGCTGTCGGAGAGCGATGGGCTGCGTCGCGCGGTGTGCGCGTAGGTTCCTTACTTGCGCAAGGCTATATTCTCGGCTCGATTCTTGTTGCCGGCGCAATCGCGCTCACTGGTCCCATCGGCTTCGTCGGATTGATTGTGCCGCATCTTGTGCGCTCACGCATCAGTCCCGACCATCGTCTCCTGATGCCCTGTTCTTTTCTTCTGGGGGGAACATTACTCGCGCTTTGCGACGCTCTTGGCCGCATCATTATGCCGCCCTCGGAGCTGCCAGCCGGTGCTGTACTTGCCTTAATTGGTGGCCCATACCTGGTCTGGGTCATCCGCCAAAGAACGCCTGTGGAGGAGATATGACATCGTATCGTCAGCGCGTCATCCGTGCCGATGGACGCACTCTGAACATCGTCCAGCACCGCGGGCATCTGTCGTACTGCGTAACCGGTTGCTGCTGCGGTCGCACGGACCGCGGCTACGCCGAGGTCCCGGTCGATGTCTACAAAGAAGAGTGGCTGCGTCGCAAAATCCGCAACCAAGTTCATCTCACCAAGGGCGGATGCCTTGGTCCCTGTGCGCTGGCGAACGTAGCCTCTCTCGTCTTCGATGGCCAATCTGTCTGGTTCCACTCCGTGAACAGCGCCTGGCAGGTCCGGCAGATCTTCGATTACATCGAGTCGATGCTCAAAGCCGACCGATTCCTGAAGCCTCCGGCTGAGCTGAGTGAATTTGTCTTCAACTACTACGACTGGGATGTACGCAAGCCAGCCGAGCTGCCCGACGAAACCGAGGCTCCGCAACCCACCGGCGGCATCATGCTGCTTTCGCACGCGGATACGGACCTTCTGACATTAGCTCGTGCAAAAGACCTTCTCCCTGCGGAGCTCGAGGTAAGTTCTTATTCCCTCAACGCGCTCCACAGTGAAGACCAGATGGAGGTTCTGCTGGGCGGTGAGTTAGGCCGCGCCCGCGTCATCTTGCTGCGCGTCCACGGTCCCCTCAGTTGTGTCCCCGCATTTGATCGCCTGCGTGAGATGTGCATTCAGCGCGGACAATCTCTCGTGCTCATCAGCGGCACCGGCGAGCTGAGCCCCGAATTCTCGCAGACCGTCCACGTTCCCGGCGACGTGATGGAGACGGCCACCCAGTACCTCGCTCTTGGTGGCGTCAACAACTTTGTCGAGCTGTGCCACTTCCTCTCCGACCGTCTTCTGCTAACCGGATATGGCTACGCAGCTCCCACTCCGATGCCGGAGCATGGTGTCTACCTCTCCGACATGGACATCGCCACCATCGAAGACTGGGAACGCCGCGCCGATCCGCGCAGACCCACGGTTGCGGTGCTCTTCTATCGGGCTCATCGCATGAGCGGCAATACCGGATTCATCGACGCCCTGGCGCAAGCAATCGAAGAGCGTGGAATGAACGCGCTCTGCGTCTTTACTTCGAGCCTCAAGTCACTGGAGGCGGGCAGACCTGCGGTCTTCCAGTGGGTAGAAGGGCGTACCGACGTGCTGATTTCAACGCTGTCGTTCGCGCTTGGCGAAGTCAACACCGGAGATGTCACCGAAACAGGCGATGCCGTCACATCGCTCGAAAAACTAGGTGTCCCTGTTGTCCAGGCCATCGCCAGCGGAATGGCGCAAGGAGCCTGGGAAGGATCGCGCCGCGGCCTGAACTCACTCGACACGGCGATCAATGTAGCTATTCCGGAGTTTGATGGACGCATCATCACCGTGCCAATCTCCTTCAAAGAACGTGGCGCGTCTGCTCCCGACGGCCTCTATGTTCCTCATCAAGAACGCATAGAACGAGTCGCTGGAATCGCTGCCCGCCTGGCGAAACTTCGTCACACGCCTGCTTCCGAGCGAAGGGTTGCGTTTGTCCTTACAAACTCCGCGGCCAAGGCATTCCAGGTAGGCGGAGCAGTTGGACTTGATACTCCTGCCAGTCTTCTGACCGTCTTGCACGCCATGCGAAGCCGCCGTTACAAGATCACTTCGCTGCCAGAGACATCCGACGGTCTGATGCAGCGTTTGCTCGAACGCGGGTCGTATGACGACCGTTACCCGCTTCATCCGGATTATGCGGAACGTTTCTCAAGAGCGGCATATCATGCGCAGTTCACAGAGTTTCCTGAGCGTTCCCGCCGCAGGATGGAAGACTACTGGGGGCAGCCGCAACCTCACGGCTTCAGCGTGCGTCCTGCGAAGCCAAAGACGGATAAGAAGCTCATGGGCTCGCTCGCTGGAAAACTGGCGTCCCTCGATCATGAGCCGTGGAGCGACGAGCAAAGCTATCACTTCGCAGCTCTCGACTTCGGCAATGCCCTGGTTGCTCTGCAGCCTCCACGAGGATTCGGCATCGACCCGGACACGATTTATCACACACCTGATCTTCCGCCGACGCATCATTATGCTGCCTTCTATCGCTGGCTTGGTACGCCGCAGTCTGAAGGCGGTTGGGGTGCGGACGCCATTGTGCACCTGGGCAAGCACGGTACGCTTGAATGGCTTCCCGGCAAAGGCATCGGTCTTTCCGAGGAGTGTTTCCCCGACCTTCTGCTGGGCGATCTGCCGCTCGTTTATCCGTTCATCATCAATGACCCCGGTGAAGGTAGCCAGTCCAAGCGCCGCGCTCATGCGGTGATCATCGATCACCTGACTCCTCCAATGACTACGGCAGAGACCTATGGCGCGCTCGCCGAACTCAATCAGCTTGTCAACGAGTATTACGCGGTCGAGAAACTCGATGCCACAAAGCTGCCCTATTTGCAGCAACAGATATGGGACCTCGTGCAAAAAGCCAATCTGCAGGCCGACCTCGACCTCAAGACGATGCTCAGCCGAGATCATGGCGACCACAAGCACGATTGGGATGATGAACTGACGCCGGAAGGTGTACCGGCAACTCTGGCGGAAATGGACGGCAGTGACGTTGCTCACCTGATCGAAGATCTCGATGGCTACTTATGCGAACTGGGCATGGCGCAGATTCGTAGCGGGTTACATGTGCTGGGCCAAATGCCACGCCTGCCGGAGATGCTGCAGTCGCTGACACGCCTCTCCAATGCAAGCGCACCAAGCCTTCAGGCGTCGCTTGCCAGCGCATCTGGATTTGATCTTGCGGCACTTCTGGAAAAACCCGGGGAACGGCTACCCGGGAGCCGCAATCTACTCGGACAGATCGTTCATACGCATGCCGATGTGCTCGATGTGCTCGATAAAGCGGCACTCGATCTTTACACCATGCTCGAAAATCTGGGCTTTCGGAGAGATTCCATTCCCGAGGTTCAGAAGGCTGTTCTCGGCTTCGAGTCAGAAGACGTCAGCAAGGCACTTAACTTTGCCTGCACAACTCTTGTCCCGCGGCTGGAGCAGGTTGGAGATGAGATTGAACATCTGCTCGACGCGCTGGAAGGAAAGTACATTCCTGCGGGGCCAGCAGGTGCTCCCACGCGGGGCATGGCGCATATTCTTCCGACTGGCCGCAACTTCTATGCCGTCGATCCAAGGGCGCTTCCATCGCAGGCGGCCTGGCGTGTCGGCCAACACCTCGCCCACGAAGCCATCGAGCGTTTCGTCAAAGAAGAGGACACGCATCCAGAGATGATGGGATTAAGCGTGTGGGGCACCTCACAGATGCGAACCCATGGCGACGACATCGCGGAGGCCTTCGCACTGCTTGGCGTGGAGCCAAGATGGAACGCGCAGTCTCGCCGCATCGAAGGCGTCTCGCTGATTCCTCTTGAAAAGCTGGGCAGACCGCGCATCGACGTAACACTTCGTATCAGCGGTTTCTTCCGCGACGCATTTCCTCACCTGATCGACCTTTTTGACCAGGCTGTCTCACTGGTAATCGATCAGGACGAGCCGCTTGACCAGAACTTTCCGAGGAAACACTATCTGGACGATCTCGAAAAGAAGAAAGATCTGCCTGCTGAAGAAGCGGACGCGCAGGCGCGTTACCGCATGTTCGGAGCAAAACCGGGAGCCTACGGCGCAGGCATCCTGCCGCTGATCGAAACCGGCAACTGGAAAGACGAGCACGACTTCGCGCGAGCCTTCCTTGAATGGGGAGGCTATGCCTATGGCGGAACTGCGGCAGGGGTCGATGCGCGTCCGGTGTTTGCTGAGCGGCTTCAGGCGGTCCAGGTTGCCCTTCATAATCAGGACAATCGCGAGCACGACATCTTTGATTCCGATGACTACTTCCAGTTCCACGGAGGCATGATTGCATCCATCCGCGCACTCACTGGCATTCAGCCTAAAGCGTACTTCGGCGACAGCTCCCGGCCTGATGCAGTGCGCGTCCGTGATCTGAAGGAAGAGGCCCTGCGTGTCTACCGCTCGCGTGTCATCAATCCAAAGTGGATAGAAAGCATCAAGCGGCACGGATATAAAGGCGGTCTCGAACTAGCGGCAACGGTGGATTACATCTTCGGTTTCGATGCAACGGCGCAAATCGCTCCAGACTTCGTTTATGAAGGACTCGCAGAACACTATGCGCTTTCGCCAGAGATGAAAGAGTTCCTCTCAAAATCGAATCCTTGGGCGCTGAATGCGATCGCCGAACGGCTCTTGGAGGCAGCCCATCGTGAGCTTTGGGAGAATCCGAATCCAGAGACACTGGAAGCCTTACGTGGCGTGCTGCTGGAAAGCGAAGCGGTCCTGGAAGAGCAAGGCGAGCCAAAGCGGGAGGTGGTGGAATGAAGCCAGCTACCTATCCATTCTCCGCCATAGTCGGGCAGGAGCAGATGAAACTCGCCTTACTGCTGGCTGCCGTAGACTGGCGCCTCGGCGCGCTGCTTCGCGGGGATAAAGGTGCTGGCAAAACCACAACAGCACGTGCTCTTGCAGTGCTGCTTCCGGAGCCAGCGCCATTTGTAAATCTGCCAATTGGAATTACAGAGGATCGCTTGCTTGGAGGCCTTCATCTCGAAAACACACTCAAAGGCAATCCTTCGCTCAAGCCTGGTCTGCTTTCTGAAGCCCATGAAGGCGTGCTGTATATCGACGAAGTAAACCTCTTGCCAGCGCATCTCGGTGATGCACTGCTTGATGCCGCAGCCAGCGGCATCCATGTCGTCGAGAGGGAAGGCTTCAGCGTCTCCCACCCCGCAGAGTTCGTGCTGCTTGGCAGCATGAATCCAGAAGAAGGTCTCCTGCGTCCTCAGTTGCTCGATCGCTTCGCTCTTTCGGTAGATATCTCTGCGCCGCTTGATCCACAGGCGCGCCGATCCATTGTGGAGCGCAGAATTGCTTTTGAACGGAATCCTGTTGCATTTGCCGAAGAATGGTCCTCAGAGCAAGACGCTCTGCGGGGAAAAATTCGCAAGGGGAGAGAGCAGCTTCCCTCGGTTGACTGTCCTGGAGAGATCCTTACGCACATCGGTTCGGCAATCTGCGAAGCCGGAGTTCGCTCTCTCCGGGCAGATCTCGCAGTCCTTCGAGCCAGTATTGCCTGTGCTGCATTGATGGGGGATTCCAGCGTAGAGCTAAGTCATGTCGAATCTGTTCTTCCTCTTGTACTCAACCACCGTGCGCGAACCGGGCCTCGTTCCTCTCCTCCTCCTTCCCAACCGCCGAGGCAGCAAGAGCAATCTCAATCCTCAGAGCAACAGCTGCAAGGGGTCATGGAGCGAATCTTCTCCGCAACGGAAATGCAGGCTCCTGCTCTGCGGATGAGATCCCCCGAGGCAGATGAGCGCGGTAATAGCCAGTCTGTTGCGGCGGATTCTGGCGGGCTTGTTATTGGTACCCGCAGAACCGAAACTCCGCGCGAACTGGACATACGTGCAACGCTGCATCACGCTGTTCTTGAAACCGGAACCATCTCGCCGCGCATTTCCGATGTGCATGAGAAGGTACGCGCGCCAAAATCCGGCGTTCGCTACCTCTTCCTGATCGACTCCAGCGGTTCCCATGCCGCGCAGGAGAAGATGCGTCTCGTTAAAGGTGCCGCACTCAGCTTGCTCCATCGCTCTTTCAAAAAGGGAGATGAAGTGGCGATCATCGTCTTTCGTGGCAGCGAGGCCCAGGTCCTGCTAGAGCCCTCACGCCAGGTTGATGATGCCGCCACAGCGCTTGAATATCTCCCAACCGGTGGTCGTACACCGCTGGCGCATGCTCTTGAACTCGCTAAAAACTACCTGACTCCTTCGACGCTACTGATCGTTATGAGCGATGGACGAGCGAATGTAGCCGTGCGAGGTGGGGAACCGTGGCAGGAATCTTTAGAGGTAGCTCGCCAATTGCGCTGCCGCGCGATTGTGGTCGATACAGAGAATCCTGAATCTCCAGTTAGGCGATCGGGCGAGTTGGCAAACGCATTGAGCGCCCCCTCGATGTTTTTGGCTTATCTGGAGAATCTGGATGTGCTAGAAATCACGCAATGATGTATGTCCCCAAAGAGGGGAGGGGTAAAATTCCAGTGGATGTTCTTCTGGATCGCTCTAGGAATGTAGAAGGTGCTATGGAGATGCAGCGTGAAAACAACGTATCAAAAGCGTATTGTGCGCCTTTAATAATTTTCCGCTAAGTTGTTGGTGTAATTGGTGGACCTGATCGGGATCGAACCGATGACCTCTTCCATGCCATGGAAGCTATCGGGATTCAAAATATTGACGGCCAAGTACTTATAAATCGGCATGGTCGGCAGAACTGGCCCAATCGGCCATATTTGCTGCCAAAATGCTGCCAAATTCCAACAGCGGGCCTAAGGGCTGATCGTGTGGGATCAGCCCAGTTTTAATCTAGGCATCCTCCTTTGAAGCTATAGATCGCTACGAGTTCCCCTGGGACAGACCTGCTTTGCACCCTCCAATCCCAAACAAGAAGTTCATTGATCGCGAGGTGGCAATCCAGTATGGAATGGACTTGATCGGCATGTGTCCACGAGCGATTGCCGTGCGTCGCAAATGCCATCGACGGCATTGCGGTGTCAATCTAGCAGAAGAGGCATTTCCTGGTTGAACATTTCCACGCTCGCCGATGCAAATAAATAACTAATTATCAACAGTTTAGAGCGGCATAGATTTCGTTATCTAGGTGCGGATGAAGGTATCCTAAAGATCTGGCAAACTCAAAAACAGTAAGGAACATTTCGTGCGTATTGTTCGGAAGGACTTGAAGGGCTCGCGGGAAAAATCAACCGAAGTGCTCGATAAGCGACTCTTCAAAGTGGAAGAAGCAGCTCAGTACTTGGGGATTGAAGTTGACACGGTTTACAAGAAATCCAGGATGCGGGAGATCCCTTCTGTCAAGGTCGGTCGTGCCTTGCGGTTTGATGTGAAGGCATTGGACCTTTATATCGAACAAAATACAATCCAAGTCCTTGATTGAATCTCATCATGCGACGCGCTCTTGACCATCTTTATCCTCCCCTGGGCGGGCGGAGGCTCCGCCGCTTCCCACCATGCAAGACCGAAATCGGCGGGAGTGCCCGTAGCACGGAGACCTACAATAGGCGAAGATCGAGCATCAGCGACGGAGCTGAAAAATGGAATCGCATGAAACCGTACAGATTCTTGGTGTGGACATTCACGATGCCGTGATGGACCTAAAGCGAGCCGTCGAGGATGATAAGTTCATCATTCGTTCCCCGACGACGTTCCGTGCCCTTGCGCAGGTTCGGCTCGGACCGGATGGGCGAGTTGATCCCGTTACTGTGGGCTCAGAGGTTAGAGCTACCGTGCGTGCGTATCTTGCCGGGAAGCAGACGCGGCAACTTGAATCATATAAAGCTAAGTCAAAAGAAGATCGGATCAGCGAACTTTTTGAATAATTGACTCGTCCGTTGGAGTGAGGATTAGCCTATTCGATGGTTCTCAATCTGTCCTTTGCTCTCGAGACGATCCCGAGCAGAGAATTGGCCAGTTTGCGTTTCTCTCGATGTTCCTCGGCTTTCGTTTGCGCGTAGTTCCCAGCCAAAAAGACCGGTGCGACAGCAGAGACCAAGGGCGCAAGATGCGGTATCAGTGCCGCGCCTACAGACAGCCATCCTTTGACTGCCATGCCGCTGTACTTTGGCTTGTACTTGTCCTCGATCTTCAATGCCTCCTGCCGGTGTTCGTTCACCATGCTTCCGATGCTCCGGATGACTTCAGCAGCTACCCGGTCCATGTCGGCAAGGTCTGCTTCCGCCAGAAGAGAGGTTGTCTTCGAGAGTCGTTCCCGGAATTTCTCATTTTCGTTGTTCATACGCATCTCGACTAGTGCGTCGATTCCCACGTTGGAGAGCCAGGCAAGGTCCTTTTGACCGAGAGCGTCCATAGTGGCGCGAGTTTCGGCAGAGATGATTTGTTGGCTCTCCAACGCATCCTCCTTCAACGAAGCGAGCAACTTGAAGTAGTAAGCTTGCTGCTCGATGGCCAACAGTGGTTGTGCCCGGAGTTCGGTCGCATTCTGCATCAGGTGGAACTGAGGCTCAAGGCGCTCCATAGTCGCCAAGCCCACAAGCTGACCTTTTGGCATTGCCTCAAGTTGCGCCACGTGATCTTTCGACCGGTATCTGCGGATTTCGTTACGATATCGTTCGATGGCTGCGTCCAATGGTTCGTCGAGCGGTCCGCCGGGAGCAACAAACAGTCGTTTCCTTACAACGGCATCAAGGAAAGCTTTTTCTTCGGTCACCGAATATTCGACTATCTGTTCAAGAGTCAAGAAACGCCTCCCAAGAAGAGGCGAGTAGACATTTACGTAGAAATCTTCCAGTTCTGCTTGAGTCGCTACGTCTTGCTGCGCGAGGGTACGTTCGAAACTCGGAAATACGATGACGAGCGGATATGATGAGGCGCAATCAACTAATGGCTTCAGACGCAACAGAAAGAACATTGCTTCCAAGAGCTGAATGTGGGAGAACCGTTCCTCCGGCCGCGGCGTTTCGATCCATGCGAAAACCGGATCTGGAATGAGAACGGTGTCTGCGTAGAGAATAAGACGGCGAACAGCATCGAGCTGTGTTGCGCCGAAACGACTACTTCCTCCCAGCACGACCTTCAATCCACCCTGCTTCCCGGCCGCCGCAAACAGAGAGGTGCGCTGTCGGCTGTACAACTCGTAGAGTTTCGGGATACCCCAGGTCAGCGCATTCTGAACTTTGTCGGCGCGCGAAGGGAGGGACGAACGCACGGCCGCGTTGAATCCATCGAGCGTCGCGAACGCTCTGGGTGTTCCGCCGGTGGCCTTCTGGAAGATTTCATCTAAGAGAGCGAAGAGCTCTCTCTGATTTTGAACGGCATCGTTCATTCAACGCCTCTTATAAACAGCCTATATCCCAAGGATATCGGCAACTCGCTTCCGCTTGTTCGCGGGCTGCCGTTCGCCTTGACGCGGGGACGGGTCGCTTGTCGTTCCTTCGGCTAGCCTCCCGCGCACATGCCGCAATTTGTGGGTCTCCACGTCGATGGCGGACAGAATGGCGTCTAGATTCATGGCCAAATTCTAAACGGAGAGAAGTGTGATTTGGCTACGTGTTGGCATCGCGGCTAGACTGGGAGCCTGAAATCTATCCCTTGAAGAATTGTTTAGGCGATGAAGTTCTATATCCGCAAATATCGAGAACGACATCCCGACCTTAAGAACATCCTCGTTCTCACGTCGAATACGTGGAACGACTACGGCACAGTTTCACTCTTCACCTTGGGATATGTCGACGAGAGCGGTGACTATCGTGAAATTGGGGAGACTAAGATTCTGTCCACGACAGATGCCGAGAAAAGGCCGCTCACCGTCAATTCGGTGACCTCATTTTCGAAACCCTTTTCCGCTCTCGATAATCGCTTCATTTCCTTGGGCCAAACTGAAGGTTACTATTCGAACATTTATGAGTTCCTGCCAAAAGAGATGCGCAGCGAGCTCCTCGTTGCGCTTCGAGATATCGCTTGGGACCCTGAGTTGGCTCATCCATTCGAGCCCACAAGCGAGTTTAGGAACTCGCTCCTTCGAGTGAATGAGGCACAGTATGCTCGTCGCGTCGGCAAGGAACTAGCGGAAGGGCGTCCCGTCAGACGGTCGTTCAGTTTCGGTTATACCGCTTCAATTCCGGGCGCCGATACCCCTACAGAAGTAGAAATTCAATTTGACTCCGCCGATAAACTTCCAGGCAGAATCGTCTGCATCGTCGGTCGAAACGCGGTCGGGAAGACCCGATTCCTTGCAAATTTAGCTACCGATCTCGTGCAAACGCGGAAGGTTTCTAGAGTACGAGTCGCCGAAATGGAGGGTCGCTTCAAAGGGAAACAGCGCCCTCTATTTACCCGCGTGTTGGCCGTTTCGTTTAGCGCGTTCGACAGGTTCACGCTTCCCCAAAGTGAAGGTTCGAGCTATGTCTACTGCGGGATAAGAACGGATCGTGGGCAACTGTCTCGTAGAGACTTGGTGCAAAGATATCGCGCCAACCTGGGCAGAATTCGCGACGGGAAAAGGCAAACCGAGTGGCAGCGCTCGATGATGCGAATCCTTGGCACAATCGACGATGAGCTTTTTGACAAGCTCGGAGCGGAGGTAGACGATCCAGAGGCACCCACTGACACGCTATCGTTGCTCAGTTCCGGACAATCGATTTTGGCACACTTTGTGACAGCACTGCTGGCGTGGATCGAACCAAATTCCATCGTTTTGTTCGATGAGCCGGAGACCCATCTGCATCCGAACGCCGTTGCCTTTCTGTTCAACGTCTTGACTTCAATCCTTGAAACTCATGATTCATTCGCCGTTATTGCGACGCATTCCCCTGTTGTCTTGCAAGAAATTCCACGCAAACGGGCCATCGTTTTCGAACGTGAAGGAAATACGACAACAGCTAGGCCTCTGTGGTTAGAGAGCTTTGGAGAGAGCATCAGCGAGCTGACCCGTCATGTGTTTGAGACGAATGAGATCCCTACCCTTTATCGAAGAGTTCTGCGCAGTCTGGCAAATGAAGAGAGCTTAGAGCAGACCATGGATCGCTTTGAGGAGGGGCTCAGCATGAACGCCCAAGCATATCTCATCGCCCAGCACAATCGATGACACTATGCGGAACCTCATACCGTTTCCTTCCAATCCGCAACATATTGAATATCTCGTTTTGATCCGAGACGCCAAGAAAATCTCTGGGGAAATCGATCACAAATCGTTGCTCGTTTCCAAGCACGCTGAAATCGTTGCCAGCTATGCTGCTTTCGCACGCGCGATTCAGCGGAACGAGCTTGGAACACTTGTGCCCAACCCAGCTCTCACGCCGATACATCGGTCCCTGGTCAGCTGCTATTCAAACCGATCGTCGGGGGTCGGCGATCTGAAGAAGACGATCTCTTCTGTCCACGGCTTGAGGGTCTTGAAATACTGTCCGATGTGTGGAGTGACTTCGCCGACCACGCACGACCACTATCTGCCGTCATCTCAATTTCCCGAATTCTCGGTGCATCCAGTCAACTTGGTTCCTTGTTGCTCAACTTGCAACTCCACCAAAGACGACGACTGGCTCGATCAAAACTCTCGAAGGCAGTATTTGCATCTTTATTCGGATCTGATACCAGCGGATGTGTTTCTAGAAGTCACACTACACTCCCCTGCGACTCTCTCAGGAGTGGGTGCGACGTTCGCGCTCTCAAGGCCTACAGGATTCCGTCTTAAAGATTGGCGACTGGTCCAATCCCATTTTGCACGGCTAAAGCTGCTTGACCGTTACACCGAACGGAGCAATGCGGAGATTGCTGAGATTCTAGAATCTTGCGCGGAGCATTTGCTCCATGGTGGTTCTCAACCGAGACGTTTCTTGCGCGGCATTGCAGATCGCCAAGAGCTCATCTACGGAACGAGTAATTGGCGCGTCCAATTAATGAGAGAGTTGGCAGCATCCAACAAGTTCCAGCGTCTCATCGCTGCTGCGAGCGCCGGTCCCGCCTCCTAGTTGATTATCTATCCAATTCCTGTGAGTCACTTCTTTCGCTTTTTCGCCAGCTTCGTCAGATCACTCGGTCTATTTCGATTGCCGGGAATCTTGACGATCACGATCAGCCGTGAAAAATTTTCGCCGCTTCGCCGAACGGACCTTGCCTGGACTAGAGTGCGGAGATGAGGCGTGCCTTCGCCTCCGACGCTCGTCAGATCCAAGACGAGAAGAAACCCCATGCGAACGCTTACGTTCTGGTAGTCGGTCGTCTGAGCCTGATAGGCTGATGCCAAGGAATCAAAGCTCGCATCGCGCAACTCGCGTTTGACTTCAACCACAATGCGTTCGCTGCTTGACCGGCTCCGAATATCGGCACGTCCGCTGCCGACATTGTCCGCTTCTATGTCTGCCCCGGCGAGGTTGGCCGCAAGAAAGCGAAAGAAGTCATGCTGGAGTAAATCTTCAGAAACGTTCTTCCCATCGATCTGCCTGAAGAGGTACTGGCCTGTTGGGTCATCTGCCTGAGTCAGTTCCAGCCGAACGGTTAGGAATCGCAAAAGCCAAACCAGGATGGTATCGAAGAGCCTACGGGCATGAGGATTCGTTTGATGGTCGGGGAACGTCGACGCAGTATCGCGTACATCCAACAAGGTGTCGATCTCGGTCTGTGTCATATTGTCGATATGTAGCGCCAACGCGTTGGAGATCAGTTGAACCATCGTGGCTTTCGCAGAATCTGGCAAATGCCGCTTATCGATCAAAGCGACGAAGGGATCTTGGCCGATCGCCGCATCAGTAGGGTTTGAATTCACCTCTCGATCAGCGATCAGGAGATCGATGTCAGAGAGTAATGCGTTCGCTTCGGCGGCGTACTCGTGCCTCAGATTCTGCGTTACCCAAGTCTTGAGAAGATGTGCCCGCCAAAGATGTGTCGCGAGGCTCGCCACGATCCGGGGGCGCAGAATGACATTCAGGATTCCATCGTTGCTCCTGCCTAAGATCGTTCTGTTTGCCGAATAAACCGCGAGAACATACTTTTCTATAATGGCCGCAGGCTCCCACCAACTGGCCGCGTCAATATGCTGGATCAAACCGTCCAACGCGAGCGCCAGCTGACTCCAGTGCAAAGATTGCAGTCGCCTTGCACCGAGCCATTGAGGAACATTACTGCGACCAAACCAAGCATCCAGTTCAAAAGCACTTGTCGAAATCCGAGTGAGCGTCTCTTGAATATGCCCATTCTCTTGGCCTAGCAAATAGATATTCAAGACGTCCAAACAGCTCCGAAAGAGCTCCGCTTCTGGATTGATCTCGGTACTCTCAGCCGACATGGCGAACCATGAACGAGCTTCAAGGAAGGCCGCGGTGGCTGTAGGAATGCCAGTCGCATTGAGGCCATCTCCGAGACTAGCCATCCCAAGCTCGAACGATGCATCCGCTGCGCAGTCCGCAATTGCGCATAACTCTCTCAGCTTAGCGAGAAGGCCGTCTTCATTCCAATTCGCATGTGCAAGACCGCAGAGTTTTGCAGAACGACGCAACAGGTCAATATTCTCAGTCGCGGACAGCCCCAAGAGATGGTCAATGAGCTTGAGCTGCCATCGACGATTTGAAACCGCCCAACGGAAGCTACCCTCTAGGGCGATGCCACGTGCTAGGCCTGAGAGCCTTCCGTCGCCAGCTTTCGCCAATAAGGACGAAAAACAAATCTCGTCGCCAGCGAAAGGAAGGGGACGCTCGGCATCAAGCTGATCAACGAGCTCTGTAAGAACAAACTCATCCGTCGCGCCCTCCAGCAAGGTTTTGAATACCGCTTCAAACTCTACTTGTCCAAGCGACGGGACTTGCCTGCCAAGATCCAGATAGACAGACAGCGCAGCGGGTAAAAGTGGCGAGACACTCAATACCCCTGCAGCACTGGCGACGTCGTTCACCGAACCCAAGGATTCGATAGTCACGCGCTCGCTTGATTCGAGTAGAGCTATCAGCTTTCTCTCAATGGGATGAAGATCGTCCCATGAGCCTGGCATCACCACAGAAAACCGCCATCATGAGCCTCTCGACGGTTTGCTTCTGGCACGTACTGAGTAATTGCGTCGGAACTGCGTCCTGCGACAAAGACTTGGCAATGTGGAATGTTCGCAGAGATGGACTGGAGTCCGGACACAAGTGCTTCAAGGTCCTTTTGCGATACCTCTTGAGCCCCCGGGGAGTCGATCATGAGGAGGCCAGGATGCCTTCCCACTCCCCGCGACTCACCTACTTCGAGCATCGCAAGCACTGTCGCAACTTTGAGCCGCAACTTTTCGCCCGGGGTTACCTTACTGTAGCTTGTGGGAGTTCCTCCCTTGACTAGAGCCAAATTTGCATTGGCTTTGAGAGTGGCCTCACTTAATGAGTGCATACCGAAAAGCTGTGCGTAATGCACAATTCGTCCTGACACCTCTTTTAGGAGGTCGTCTCGCACCTCGCGCACCCTGCTGTCTGTCGCGTCGACGATAGATTGTAAGAGCTTGATCTCCTCGGGTGCTCCTTCGCTTCCGCCGATGGCAACGGTATGGCCCGCCTCTGCGATACGCCCTTCCAGAACCGCAATTTCACGACCGAGTTCTTGCTGCCGATCAAACGAGCCCAGCCGGGCTGTCTCCTCATCGATTTCCACTTGAATTCTTGCGGAACCCGCTCTGATTTCCGCATGGGCTTTCTGTGTTGCGGTTATTGCCTTCTCAGCCTGTTCGAACGCTTTTTTAGAAGCGCTCACGCGCCCCTCAAGCTCGTCTCGAAGCGCACTGGCGTCCTCATCAGTTTCTGTTTGCTCACCACATACTGAACAGGCATGAGTTTTTTGCTCCAGTTTCTTCTTGGCTTCGCTAATGGCGACGTCGCATCTCGGACAGAATGTTGGGTCTAACTGGCGAAAGATTGCGCCGGCGGCCATTGACTCCAAATGTGTCTGCAAGTCTTTTCTGTCTGCGTTATGGAGAAGGCGAGCCTGCTCTAAGGCCTGCGCCTCATTGGACAGCCGCTTTTCGACTAGCCTTTCCTTCCGCGTCGCATCTGCATAATCCACGTTTAGACGCCCAATTCTCATTCGCGTTTGAGCATCAGAGGGAATCGATTCGAGTTCCAACTTCTTTGAATCGAGCTGAGCGACAAGTTCAGATCTCCTCTGCTGCTTTGACTCCACATCACGAGCGGACCGCCGCACTCTTGCCTCGGCTGCGCTTTGTTCCCCTTTGAGAGCAGATTGGGCTGACGCGAATGTGGGCACCCAGGGAGCACCGATATACATCTGTATGAGCCGACCGATAAGTCCTGTCGTGACGGGCAGGTCACCCAAAAGAGTGTCGTAGTTTGTGCCAATGAACATGGCCCCGGAGAATGCGGCCCAACCGTGCGAAACAGCTTTACCCGCTTCGTCGTCGAGTTTAGGTGCAGCGCTCCAACTAGTGATGGCATCCATGGAGAAGGCGCGCATGAAGAAGTCGGACATCACCGTCTCGAACTCGGCGTCGTCTTCGAACCTCGCGAGACTAACCGAATCCTTTCGATCAGATCGACTGAGAGTACCCCGGACTTCACCGCGAGCATCCAAGCTGACCCGATGCTCGATGCCATCCAAGAGGAATCTCAGCTCCGCCTTATGGATCCAACGACGAACATCCTCTTGAAGGTTGCTCGTCGTTCTCCCGCGCAGCAGCCAGTGGACGACTTCCAAAATGGATGATTTACCACGAAGATTCTTATCACTGAGCATTGCCCACAATCCGTGGCCGAGGCCCGACCACTCGAACGCAAATGGCCCATCGCGTTCTACCCTATCTTTCACACCAGAAAACGAGATGTGAATCAGAGTGAGCCTACGAGGACTAGGTAGAACAGGGGCAGCAGTGATGCGGTGTTTCGCCAATACATTCTGAATGCGCTTCGCATCCACACTCGCACGCTTCGCAATATCGTCGACCCAGTTACTTGCTTGACTCACCCTGCCACTCCTTCGCCCGACATTTTGAGTTGCTCGAGACGAACGATTACCTCGGAAGCGATAGAAGGGATAATTCCTCCTGTCGCTGTTTCGGCGTAGGAAGTTCTCTCGTACTGTTTGTCCTTCAAGGCTGTACCGCTGCGACCGACAGCGATAGACGCGACCAGGTTTGCTCGATCTGAATACCACCTCAGAAGCGGCGCAATGGTCAGGCAATCGACACAGAACTTCTCGCCTTTGACCGTAAGAAGAAAGTCCGTTTCCTGAACCTTGAGGCCTTTTTTGATTCCAACCACTTGAATAAGTTCTCGGGATCGCAGCAGAGAAAGCGTGTCGTCTAGCCGATCAAACGCCCCAAAGAGATAACGGATCATGGGAATGCGGCGTAAGTCCGGCTCTTCATACGCGAATATGGAATCCGCCGCCGCAAGCAGGTTACGATCCCCCGTCTGTTGGTAGATATCCAATAGTTCGTCCGCCAAATAATCCGGGTTCCGCACCCAGAAATCCATGGCATGCAGACGGAGCTCCGAACGCAAAATAGAGACAATGCCGTCTGATGGCGTATCAGGCGTACTTCCGCCTGCGCGAATGATAAAGAGGACACGGATTGCGTCTCGATGCGGCTGACGATTGCTCATTTTGTCAAGACAGAGGAGCGCAGGATTAAGTTGAAGCAGTTTAAAACGAGCCTTTTTGGATCGATATATATTCTCACACCTGCAAGTAGTACATGTCGCCGATCAGGAAAACGGGCGTCGTTGTAGTGGAGACAGTATTGACCTGACCCGCAACTAGCTTTCGGCGATAAATTCGCGGCAGTCGAGTGTGCGCCCTGTTAACACATCTTCTCTAATCGCTTGCACAAATCGAAATAATCGGTTTCATTCGCTTGTTCCAGCCGCTGCATCTTCGCCAGGATGGCAACTGCGTTACAATCCGGGCTTGCGCGGTCGATGTCTTGACGCCTAGCCAGCGGATACACGGCATAGGAAGCACCGGTAGGTCAAACTCTCCAACTGATTCCGGACAGACCAGAGTTGCCTCGATCTCGTATTCTGGCGGGACACCGTCAGGTGTTCTATAGGCTGCCGTGTACACGTAGATGCGGTTCTCCACATGGTCAAGCCCCGCCAGGACGTTCACGCATTCTAGTTCTCTATTTATCCGTGAGCCGGCCATCGCTTCACTCCCCCTTCCACCACGAACCTGACTCTCATTTGTCAGCACGCTACCGGTGTCCTGCCTCGGTAGCGTCACCACGCAGTCACTGGGACCGTCGCCAAAGTCGCATCGCTCATCGTGTTCGTCATTGGCGGATACCAGTTTGCGCATGGCGAGGTAGGTGCCAAAAGACATTGGCGGGAGTTGCCGCGGGCACTGGGATTGCAGTCGTAGCAACCAATGTTCTCACCTGGCCGGAGGGTTCATAGCGCCACTCTGTCCGCGAACGCTCATTTCTCTCAGGGCTCATGTCGGAGACACTTCGCCGGACTGGGCGCCGCAATCGGGTCAATCCTCTTGCATGGAGCGTCCCGCCAACAAGTCGATTCGCTTGCCGGAGAATTCGGAGTCTTCACGAATGCCGATGGCAAGCTGTTCGTGGAAATCTACAACCAGTCAATGCCTACTTCGCCATGGTGCCGGATAACTACGCAATCAACCGCCGCCGGATCTATTTACTGAACAGGAACGACGCGGACCTCAGCTTCTTGTTCACCATTCTGGCAGGGGAGAAGGCCAACGCGCATCTCCGGAGTGAGTACCTAACCGTTCTGGAGGCGGACAATAGCGCCCCGTGCTTCCTGAACCTTCACAACGAAGAGATCGCCCATACGCTCATCCTCGGCATGACGAGGGCCGGCAAACTTAATCTCCGACGCCGGCCTTTTCAGGGCCGGCGTCGGTGGCAGGGTTTATTGATTGCGCTTCTGATATTCGATTCGAATTTTGGGAGCTTATTACGGGTGTGTCGAAGATTTCTTTTGTCTGGACAGGAGGATCGAATGACCAAGGAAGAGCTCAAAGCCGGTGTGGAATGCGCGTTCGAAACGAGTCAATCTCCCGACTCTCCATTGCAGCACATTCGATTAATTGAACGAGTTCGTGGCAGATGGAAAGCGGAATGGATCGATCCGAATCCAGGCCGGATAGGCTACGCAATTTCGAAACAGATCGTAACGAGATGGGAGGAGCACGAAGACTTTCAGCGAGACAAAGTTTCGATGGCGCATCTGACCGAATACAACAAATCCCTTGGATATTTGCCGGAGTCTCCAACCGATCGGGCCATCCAGGAAATATTCGAAAACACCGGAGATAGCATTTCCTACCATAACGGTGTTGTCTCATCATCTCCAGAGGTCTTGAATCGCTTTATGGTCCGAATAGGATCTAACAAGTATGAATTGAAGTCTCCTGCATACATGGATCGAAAAGGGGATCTGAACCTGCCATTCGATCAGGGGATGGAATTAGCTCAGAGCTTTTGTAAGGTTGAGCCATTTAGCGTGCTCACTGACGTTACGGCGACTGAACGTCGTTGGTCGAGCGAAGCATCGCGCCCAGGCGGCGAATATCTTATTCCACTCCTTAATTCCTATCGAGCTGCATGGGCTATTCTTCGTCAGTGGTGTCACAACGACGCTTTTACTGCAGCTCGAGAAAAAGAGATCAGCACTCTTGTACAACTGGTTTGGGACGCCGTTTATGCCCTGCAAAAGGCAGGGGCTCACGAGGAAGCAGCCCGACTGCGCCATGTGCTGGAACATGGATGATGTACGTTCTTTATCATGGCTAGATCTCTCGTCTGACCACTCTCATTAGCGTGCTTTCTTAATAGGGAATATCCGCTGTGCGTATCAGAACAGTTCCGTCTGTTTCGACGCGTCCGGAGAGATATTTTTGTCGCGCAAGATTCTCAATGGCCTCACGATTTTCTCGAAACACTTGGATCTGATTTTTCCTATCGCCGTGAAAATGATCATGTAGTGCTTCTTCGCTGATGATGCACCGTATGCGATCTGTTCGATCCTGGCCCCAAAACACGACCACATCCCGATTAGAGTCGTATCGTTCTTCCGGGGCCGTGAAGACCAATTCCTTATGTTCCCACGCCGTCTGCCACGCCGCGAACTCACTGGGGCGAACCTGAAGGCGAGCAAAATTTCCCTCATGCAGGTTGAGAAGATCAGACTCGGCTGTTTCCCTGAATCTGCCTCGCTCGTCCGCGGAAATATTGTCCTGCACCCACTGCGCGATATAGGAAGTTGCCTCTTTCCTATCCATATGTCGCCGCACCACATCGCCCACCAGTTGACGCAGTGCCTCCCGATGCCTCTGCCTGAATGGATCGGGATCACCCAAGGATTGCCGTACTGCTGCGTAGCGCTCGGCTGAGCGCTCGTAGGTCCAGATAAAAACATCTTTGAGCAGGTCTACTTTGTTTAACTCATAGACTCCCAGGATGGCTTCCGTATAGGTTGAACGCGGAACGTCAGTGAACGACAGAGGCGATAGATTTTCCTTGATGAAGGGAATATTCGCAGCCAGGCGGGATACGCGTTTGTTCACGTCGTCGAAGGGTTGAAGGTACGGCAGTTGCACCATGGCGAAGAAGGATTGTTCGAATGGATCACGAATCGCTTGCGCGGTTGCCAGCACCTGATTGAAGCACTCCTCAATCAACTGCGGGACTTCGAGAGGATGAAAGGCGGACTTTTCAATGCCGACCGCAATGCGGCGCAGGCGTCCAGGAGCTCCCTCGTCTGGTAAAAGATTCTGCGCCAAAATTCCATGCAGGTTCAGAATCGTATAGCGGTTAAAACCTATCTCATCGGCGGCGCTCACAAGAAATGCGATGGCATCCTTGTGATTGAGAATCATCTGAGCTTCCAGCCTATTCTGTCCTTCTGTCTCTTCACCAAATTCAATCAAGCGGCGAGTATCGAGCAAAGAATAGGTGTTGCCTTCGAGTCGGCTGGAGTTCCACGACAAATCAATGAGCAGGCGATTGAGAATCTGCTTGGCATACGTCCCGGCTGCTTCGATCTCGGTCGTCGTCTTGCCTACTTGTGCCAGGTGTTCCCGCTCTTTGGGAGTGAGATAAAAGCTGGTATTGGGACGGTAGCTGTCAAGAAACTGACGGTTGTACCCAACCGCTTTTCTCGCAGAGGAGGGCTGCCGCAAATACTTACGGATCTTTTCACTTTCGGCGGAGAGAGGCACGACCGCCTCTTCTGACTTTGCCTGTTCCGACTGCGCTTGCCGTCGGGGGACGGCTTCTGGTCCCTCTAGCGCTTTAGAAAGCCGGTATCGCGCGGCCCTCCCTTTGCCATCCTGAGTTAGCTTTCCTTGCTCCACGAGGCGTTTCAGCCAACGCTGCAAGGTTCGTTGAGGGATTCCGTGTAAAGCTTCGGCAATTTGGCCACTCTGTGCGCCATCTGCGCGTTGCCGTACAAAATCAACGACAGCCGCCAAGTTCTCTTCGATCTCATCGCCGCGACGGTTGGCCATATTATCCTCGCTTAATTGGCGCGAATTTCCCTATCGCGCCAATTAAAGCATGAAATCGCGCCAACAGTAAACAATCGCGTCAATTAAAGCGGCGCGATTCCTTATTTGACGCGATTGACTAGCCTGCCGCGTGGTCGATAGGCAGGAGCTACCGCATATCTGGGAGAACCCATTGTCGAGAAATGGAGATTGTATGTCTCCGAGCATCAAGAGACCGTTCCGGCTTGTAAATGCCGTGAGCTCTCACAAGTCCACGCATAATTTGACCGAGTTTTGGATTCGCCGCATGATGCGTTTCCGGCTGAACTCTATCGGCCGTAGACAACGCACAAGGGAGACGAGGCGATGGGGCTAGTGCAGATGATGGATCGGCCACAACAAGTGGATCCGCTTCTTACCGCCGAAGATGTTGCGGCGCGGTTGAATGTCAGCAAGGACTGGGTATGGGATCACTCCTCCCGAAAACTACCCTACCTGCCGGTGATTCGGATGAGTGACGGTACGCTCCGCTACCGTGCCAGCCAGATCGAGGAGTTCGTCAATGAACGCGAGCGCGCCTCTGCTTTACGGCGGAAACGCCGGTAAAATGAGGGTGGCCCGCTTATTCCCCCACACAGAAATTTGAGGAATAAATGGGAGGTTCATTCCAAAAAGGATGGGTCCGGCTCCGCGGAAAGAAGTGGTATGGCTACTTCCGCAGGACGGAGCTTGACCCTGCAACCGATCAACCCAAACCAGTCGTTGCTCAGGTCATCCTCGGATGGAAGAGCGAGATGTCAAAGTCGCAGGCCAGGGAAAAACTGGAAGGCGAGATTGCCAGGCTGGGGAAGCAGCTGCTCAACGGCGACAGGTCCATGATCAATGGTGCCGTCACACTTGGGTGGTTCGTCACACACCGTTACCTGCCGCTCAAAGAGGCGGATTGGAGAGCGGAGACTGCCAAGGTGAAGAAGCACCTCATCCAGGCAGACCTTGTTGATGAGTTCGGAGAGATACGCCTCGAGAACATCGATAAGTTCGCACTGCAGATCCATCTCAACAAGCTGGCGAAGACACGTTCGAAAGACAGAGTGTTGCAGATTCGGGCCTATATGAAAGCCATCTTTGCCGAAGCGGTCGATCAGGAGTTCCTTCCAAAGGATCCTGCGCGCACCCTGAAGACTCCCGCGAACCTGCGGGAGACCGACAAGACGACTTTAACGTGGGACCAGCTGAGAGCCGCCTTGGCTAAGCTGGCCTTGCGGGATCGAATCCTGCTCAAGCTGGACATGACGAATGCGCTTCGTCCCAGCGAATTGTTCGGATTGAGATGGAAGTGCTTCGATTCTGAGGCTCCCTCTATCTCCATCGTGGAGACGATCTACAAGGGAAAGATCCGCTTGTTCGGAAAGACCCGCGGAAGTCTCACGACGGTTCCGATCGCCAGGGAACTGGCCGAGGAGCTCGTGGCATGGCGCCGGCTCTGCGCGGAACAATACAGCGAGAAGAAGCAGAAGCCTGAATCATCGCCCGACGATCCGGAAGCCTTCATTTTTCCGAATCGTCGCGGAGGGTTCATGGATTCGAGCAACTATCGCAAGCGCGTTCTGCACAGGCTGGCGGATGAACTGAAGCTGCCGAAGCTGACGTTCCAGGTCATCCGGCGCACCATCGCAACGCTGGCCCAGAAGAAAGGGACCGTGAAGGATGTGCAGGGCATGATGCGGCACTCACGCGTAGCGACAACGACGGATGTCTATATGCAGGAGCTGCCGGAGAGCGTGCGGGCAACGATCGATTCGATCCACCAGGAGTTGGTGGGCACAGCAAGCAAAGCGCTCACAACGCAGATGGTGAACTGACGGATCTGTTTTGAATTTTCAGGGGAACGAGAACGCCCCGGAAGGGAGGAGCGCAACAAAATGGCGAAGCTTGGTCGCAGGCATTTGGAGATTTGCTGCCAAAATGCTGCCAAGCTACTGGAAGGCGGCTCCGCTAAGTTGTTGGTGTAATTGGTGGACCTGATCGGGATCGAACCGATGACCTCTTCCATGCCATTTTCAAACGATCACCTAACTCATTGATTTTGAAGGCCTCCGTCGCTCCTGAAAGCCCTCAAAATCCCCCAAAGTCCCGCTTATTGCTCCCTTATTGCTCACCCAAGCTCCTTATTGCTCCCACGCACAAGTCGTTTCTTTTCAGCAGAACTGAAGCTGCAATACCGGGTCTCGCGGATGGTGGGATTTATAGGTTCGGATCTCTTCTCGTAAGAAAATTGCCACATTAATCTTACGAATTCGCTTCCTTGCGTGTAAGAAATTTGCTACATTTTTCTTACGCGAGGTCGTCTTGATTTCTCAGGACAAAGTTCAAACAGCCATTCTAGACCGGATCAAATCGGCCTCGCCCGGCTACGTCTGGACTCCAAACGACTTCGCAGACATTGGGAGCAGGCAGGCAATCGACACGGCGCTCCATCGGCTCGCGGCAAGCAACGACGTCAGGCACCTCGCTCGTGGTTTGTATGACACCCCAGTTATGAACAGCCTGACCAAGAAACCGACCAGCCCGAGTCCCCGGGATGTCATCGATGCGATCAGTCGGAAAGGCAACGTGCGCGTCCTGGTAGACGGCATTACGGCCGCCAACGACCTGGGATTGACCGACGCGGTGCCAGCCCGTGTCAGCGTGCTTACAGACGGGCGTCTCCGCCCGATCCAACTCGGCAATCTCCGGATCGATTTTCAATACACCTCTCCCAGTCGGTTGTATTGGGCGGGGCGCCCCGCGATGCGGTTTGTACAGGCGCTTCACTGGGTGCGGGATATGCTCTCGTCGGACGATGGGAGCCTTCGTAAGCGGCTTTTCACGATCCTCAATGACCCTCATCACGGAAGTGCGATCCGAGAGGATTTGCGGCAAGGCTGGCATGCGCTTCCGGATTGGATGCGGGTCATCATCCGCGATCTGCTTAAGGAAGATCAGCCTAAGATAGAAGTGATAGGAAGCTCGACTCTCGCATGAATCCCGAATTTCGCAATGTTCTCTCTGCGTCCCAACCAGATCGCAGGGATCTTTTTGTTGGTACCGGCAATCGCCTCGGTACCGCCGAACAGAACGTGGAGAAAGACTTCTGGGTTACTTGGACGTTGGACGTCCTGTTCAACAGCTCAGTGACCGAAGGGCCTCGTCTGCTTTTCAAAGGCGGCACTTCTCTCTCGAAGGGATATGGTCTGATCGAGCGCTTCTCTGAAGACATCGACATAACGGTTTTCCGCGACGACATCGGCCAGCCAGCCAGCGTTGAAGAACTGGAAGCCCTTAGCGGAAAGAAGCGCACTGCCAGACTCGAATCTATTCGTGCCGCATGTCAGGAATACATCAATGGCGCTCTCCTCACACAGATAACAACGCAGCTTGCGGAGACGTTGAGCGCTGCGGGGATTCCACCTGAAGAAGCCCGTCTGGAGCCCGACCCCGACGATCAGGACCATCAAAGCCTCCTACTTTGGTATCCCACTGTGATCGCTCCTGGAAACGACTACATACGCCGCGCAATCAAGATCGAATCCGGCGCTAAATCTGCCCTCGATCCACACAGCTCAATCGTAGTGAAGCCATACGTCAACGATGATCTACCCGAACTCGATCTATCCGTGCCGAACGTGACCACCGTCGATCCGAGCCGTACATTCTGGGACAAGGTCGTTATCCTGCACGGCCTCCGTCGCTGGTGGGATCACCGCAATGAGCTCAAGGGCGGTGGTCAGCGCGTTTCCCGGCATTACTACGACATCTACCGTTTACTTACAGCCGAGGCAGGTCAACGTGCTGTTGAAGATCGCGATATGGCGAAAGATTGCGTCCGCCATGCACAGATGTTCTTCAATCGTCCTGCGTTTGATCTGTCTGAAGCTGTGCCGGGTAGCTTTACTTTGGCTCCTCACGACAGAATGGTGGACGATCTGAGGCGCGATTATGAGGCGATGTCAGGAATGATCTTTGGTGAAATACCGCCGATCGACAATGTCCTTATAGCTGTTGCCACCCTTGAAGAGAGACTTAACGCAACGACCGAACCTGGAAGCCTGAACTAACTGTCTCGCAGAGCCAGGTCTTTGGAGAGGCTTCTGATCTGTTCGATCGCTACTCATCTTCGGATGCTTCGAGTTCTGCGGCAAAATCAGGCACGGGCATCGGCTGAATCGATGCAAGCTGAGCGTACAGACGGTGGAGTGGACTGTTGGGTGGACAAACCTCCATCAGCGACCGCGCCCGCTCAGCGATACCGGCGCCAATCGGAGGCATATTCGGACCTACAGCCTGGAATCCTCCGACGGAAATGCAGTTGCTAACGAGAATGTCCATGGCCGTGTTACCCCACTCTGCACCGCGCAGCTCACTTACGGTGAGAAGGTGGAGCGCGAAGAGCGGGCGAGAGAAGGCGACGTTCTTTGGCGCATGACAGAGGACTGAGAGCGCTCTGCGGTACCTATCCATATCTTCTGAGTGAAGTCCTTCATCGAGCACCGCGAACGTAGTCTCATCCAGAGTTCCGAATCTCCAAAAGAGTTCATCGAGATACGGAGTTTGATCCGGAAACCGTAGCCCGAGATCGAATATTCGCCGCAAGGCTTCTGCATAATGGGGTGATCGCCTTACCGCACTCAACGAGGACCAGTTCTGGGGAGACGGAACTGGTTTGTGCAGAGGCTGGTTATCGTCAGCGACATATGTCTGGGCGAACTCCAGTCGAGCCCGCATTAGATCGACAATCTCCCGCGGGATGATTCCGGAAATATCCGAGACGAACGATCCGAAGTGATGCCGGTCAAGTTCCGGCACAGGAACGAGTTTAGATACCATCGCGCGAAGAGTTTCGAGACACAGTGACGAGGCCCTCACCTGGTAAGGACCCCCTCCAACGATCTGGCAGTATTCATCAGCGAGAACTCGGTTCCTCCCGATATCAACGTTGCGGATGAGTTCCTGCGCTATCACGGAGAATTGCTGAGACCTGCAAAGGATGGCCAGAGACTGAAAGATAGCGCGGTGTATCCAAGGTTCAGGTCTCTCAGCGAGAGCCACCAAAAGTGCGACGTCTTCAGCGGTAATGTCGTCGAGACTGGGATGGATACGAATTACCTGAGCGACCGAGTGCCTCGTGAAGTCGGTGCCATCGTTGATAAAGCCCAGCCCAAACCGTAGATACTCGGCCATGTCGCGCGTTCGCCAAGCCCTGATTGCGATACCTGCCACCTGCTGGAGAACGCTATTAGGTTGAGCCAAAAGATGCTCAGAAAAAGCCGACAGAAACTCGCGCTCTCGACAGAGATAGCTGACGAACGAATCGACGGAGGCGGGATCAACTCTGGCGTCGCGGGCCTGACTGATGAGGGACTCGATAATGCGTACTTGATCCGCAGGAACTGGATACAGCCCCCTCAGCTCTGTGGCTCCGCTCGACTCCTCTGCCTCGCGTCGGCTGTAACCATTAGCCTCGGCGCTGTAGCGCCATGGATCGCTGCACAGAGCGTGGAATGCGCGGAACAGGTCCGGGTGGGGCAGAATACTTAACGTTGTGCGGGCGCGCTCCCGAATGCTCTGCGACTGACGTTCCTCTTCCGCTGCTGTCTGAAGAATCTTTCGGATCTTCCAGACCACCGGCAAGGCCAGGTGTCCATGGTCAACTCGACGTTGAACGGTGTCTAAAGCATGGTTTCGTTCTTTTTCATGCCACACGATTTCCTCATCGCTTGCCTCATTACGGCGCATGGGGATAAACACGGACACGATCTTGCTCAGAGATCTAACCGCCCTGAACGCTACCCTGGGGCAGTCTGAATCGAGGCACCGTTGAATTACTTCAAATACCCTCTGTCTCAGTGATCGGACAGCCTCAGGAATGATGGTGTGAACCGAATTTCGAAACGAGTGTCCGTCCCATTCCGTGTGATCGATCTCCCGAACCATGATCTCGTCGAGAAGATCGAGTGGGGTAAATGAGCCGTGATATGCACCCGGATCTGCTGCGGATCGCTCCACGATGGACAAAACATGGGCATTGAACAGCAAATTCTTACCGACCTTGTACCCGATGGCTCCTTCGAGCGCCTTCTGAGCATACCTGCGCACGTCCTCAGTCTCGTACTGAGTAAGCTGCCATAGCCGATCGAAAGCATTCTGGCCGGTAGGCTCGTAGAGAATCGTCACGCCCAAAAAAGGCGGCAGAAGTTTGACCACGTCGTGCTGCGTGTAGCGATGGATGTTGTAGAAGGTGAAGGCATGGGCTGGCTCATCCATCGCAATTTTGATCAACACATGAACGTGTTCAGGCAGGTAGACCGCAACGCCTTCCAGGGCGCGGAGTGTCTTGATGCGTTCGTGAGCATTCTGTTGACGGAAACGGTTTGATAGACGTTCCCATATTTTGTTGAGCAGGCGGGTCTGGTGATCTCGTTGACCTATCCGACGGTAAAGAAGGGTGAGATTCTTTAGAAGAGTGGCAAGATGGGTATCCTCGAAGGCTTCAAACACCTCATCGGCGAACTCAGTGGGTCGTCCGTCACCCTCGAACGATGCCTGTTCAAGTAGATGGTCGGCAAGGAGGTCGGGAATCACGGATGATCCCTTTCTAGCTCTTTTCAAAACCCCGTTCTGCTGCAGAGAGGTGAAGCCGCGACGTACTTCAGAGGCGCGAATCTGGAGGAAATTGGCGGCCTTCTCGATGAACGGATCATCCTCTTTCACCGGCTGTAGCGCGGCTACAAACTGCATAAACTCAGCTTTGGTGTAGCGGCTCGATGGCAGATTTCCCTGATACTGGCTGGCCAACCTATCGAAAACACGCCGCGTGAACTCCTCCGCATTATTTAAAAGATCGGGCTCGGCTTTGCCCTGGGCTATAAGCCTCCCACCAACCACTGTGATGAATGGGTTGTCAGCCGAGACCTCTGCCAGGCGTTGCGCATGTTGTATTGCGTCTGGTCCCAGAACTTCCTCCGCGAGCGCGAGAACATCCTCGTGTCCCAGAGGCACCAACACAGGGAGACGTGTAATGGCTGAGTCGTCGATCCTGGATAGCGACTGCCTCAGGTTGTTGTTGTCGCTCCTCCTCGCGGAAATGACAAGCTTTGGCTGATTCAGGCCACGCCAGTCTGCCACCAACGTAGTCAGCCGTTCGAGATCGTCGTATTTGTGGCCGTCGTCAATGAGGATGAGAACATTCCCCGTGGGAATCTCGTTAGGGGTCCCCGTGTGCCATACGCTGACCAGCGGTCCTACCCAGCAGATGGACCAGTCGGTGTGACTCGCTGACCAATCCCGCAACAGTTTGGTTTTCCCTATCCCGCCGCTTCCTTCCACCACGGCAATTCTCGCCTTGTCGTCACCGAGAAAGCGGTCCAATGTCTCACGCTCTACCCGCCGTCCCCGAAATTGTTGGTCGAGGTCGTATAGCACAGCTCCGCGATGTTCCGTAGGAAAGAACTCGTCCGCAGAGTAGAAAGTCTTGAGTGCCCCATCCTGGGCTGCTTCAAGATTCTGAATTGCCTCGGTGTGGCTCTGGAGTTGCTCATCATGGCGGTGAAGATTTTCGTCGTGCTGATCGACTCTTTGTTCCAGGTGGGAGACTCTCGCCTCCAGCGCATCCAGACGAGAAGCAAAGGTCGCGGTTGCGGCAAGATACGCACCGGACACAGTGATCGAAGACATTTTCCCTCTAAGCGTGTCCGCATGGAGTCTCTTAGGCCCCGGGTGGCAAAGAGTTTCAAAAACGAATGCAAAGAGTTGGATGAACTTTTCCTGGGTCTCTTCGTCTGTGCTGTTCGGAAGAATCTCCCGAATCCGGGAGAGCACCATACCTTTGATTCCAACGTAGTCGTCGCTGCCAGTTGCCCATTCGAACGTGTTGACGATATCAGCGAATGTGTAGGGTGTCTGGCCTGCGAGCATTCGTTCAAAACCGGCCCGTCTCTCAGGAGAAAACTGTTCAATGGACGCATAACTGCGCAGGAAGTTCAGCAGCGCGTCGAGTCCGGCGATGCGCTGTTCCTCCGAGTTTTCGGATCGGCGAATGCTCTCCCAGGTTCTGATAGCAGAGGGCGAAAAACTCCAGCCTTCTCTCTCCTTGCCGATCTCAAGCGTTGTGATGAATCGAAAACGCAACTTCCAGTCCGGATTTTGGTCGAGATGCCAGCAGAAATTTACAACCGATTCGAGGGCATCCCTGTTTCGCAGTGTCAGCGATCCGTTAGAAAGCTGTTTCAGCTGTGTGAGGAGCCGGACGTAATCCTCCCGCGGTTGAGTCAGGTCACTTCGAACGATGTCTATATCCTCGCCCGATTCGAGCTCCAGATGCTGTCCGGGGCTCAGATTCAGCCAATACAGGATGGTGGAGTTCACCTGAAAGGCAAACCCGGCGAAGGTCCGATGCGCGTCCCTAGCTGGATCGTTCACGTAGTCCATTGCAACCCGTGACTCTATTTTCAGTCACTTACCCGGTTGTAGGCTAGTTAATAACTGACGCCTTCGGGTTTCAGCTTGAGGCGGGTCTGGGGAGACATCTACATTCAGTTCATGGCTTCGCTCGACGACGACTTCTGGCCCGCTTCGCTGGCTCATCTCAAAGAGCCCTACCTGAATAACCACTCCCAATACGTCACTATTGGTGAGATCAGCAGCGAGCCGGTAAACAATTTTACCGGCACGACGCTGCTGTATACCGCCATGGTGCCTGCCGCGGAAGCTGAGGAATGCCTTACACGGCTCGGCGGCGTGGGTCATGGCATGCGTCATCTACCGGGGCAGGAAGTCTACGACCCTGCCAGTGGCGTTCAGCTGCCGGCGTTTTGGATCCATTCAGGCCGAGAAGACCATAAGAAATACCAGCCCCTGGTCGAGTCGTGGCAAGTCCACGATCGGCACATTATCTTGCCGTTCAATGGAATCCTGCAGCGCTACGGGCTCTCACCGGCGACAATATCCGGCCCCGATGATGCAATCACTCCGACGCTGGTATGGCATGATCTATCGCGTCCGACCTACGCTGTGGTCCGAGTGACTCCGCTATCGGTGTATAGGGTTCCAAAGCAAATCAACGTTGCCCGCGTAGAGATACTGCGCGAGTATCTCGAAGATTATTTGCTTGATAGTGGCTGCGTCGCTCTGGCAACACAGTTCGAAGGTCGCTACTCTACTGGCGACCCGGCCTTCGATTCCGTCATGGGCACCTCAAAAGGACAACATGCGAAGCTCAAAGGCCGAGAACTTTGGCTAAAGCGTGTTGAGCACATCAAGGCGGGAGATCAATATTCGGATACTTGGTGTACCCGACTGGTCATGAAGCCTGTGAAGGCTCTCGATGCTGACCAAACACTCGTTTGGCCAGATCATCCGAAGCCAATCGTGGGTGCCGGATTACTTATGGGTGAATTCGGGGTGTCAGAAGAAGCTTATGTTCGCGACGAAGTCCTACAGCGGTACGAGGATGGTCTCGAATTCGACATCAACCCTGAAACCGGTTCCGTCAGCAACGGCTCCTGGTGGTCTGTCGGATTTTGCAATCGTATAGGCCGCGATCACCTCGTGCTCGAATTACGAAAGCTCTACGAAAATGCGCAATTTTCGGTGATCAAGCACTACTGCGACTACGCTGTGAAAGAGGGGTCCGTGCCGGTTCCCAAGACCGACGCTGAGGAGCGCAACATTGGGGTACGGGCACGAGAGGTGGTGGAATCCTATCTCGCGCTAATGGACGCCGTCGCGCGAATCTGTGATGCAGCAGGCGAGTTGTACACGGCAGAAGACATCGGCGGGCTGTCGAATAGCGAAATTAGCCATAAGGGGTGGTGGACGAATCGCTTGCTTGGAAGACTCGGGAACGTCGCGCCGCGAACGATGAGCTATCCGGACTTTCTTGAGCGTTGCAAATTCATATTTTCGGTGTTCGAAGGTGTGAAATCAGCCCCGCTGCGAGCGCTTTTGGTGAAGCTTCAGGTTCCCAAGAAAGAGGTCAAAAACGTAGAAGGGATGAAACTCCTTGCCTATCTCTGCCAACTGGCGACCATCGCCAATCACGAGGGATGGGGATTGATCGAGGATGCTGAGTTGGTCGCCGGGAAATGGAACAGAGATACCCGGCTCGATTTCTTAAAGCCGCTCTTCGGCCTCAACGGCCTTCGCATTATCGACTCCCACGCGTCCTCTTTCATTGGTGATCCCACCGCGCAATCAGCCCAGCTGAAAGACTTCGGCATCGACCCTGGTCAGTTCAAGACCGAGGGGGGGCTTGCACTTGATCGCGTGTACGACGAGATCATCAAATCTCTTCTGCAGATGACAGCACTACTCGAATCCGTAGATCTCGAAGGCTAGAAATGTTCGTCGATGGTCTTTTGGGTCAGGTTGCGCGTGCGCCGCTTGGGATGGAACGACGATCAGCCATGCCTCACTAGAGGGCGTAACATCGATCTGGGAGATCGAGAAATGGACCCTTCGGTTGTGCGTGATGCAATTCTTGGCGCGTTGGCGGCCGGTGCACTGGATGGCGCAAAGGATGTGGGTAAATCCGCACTGGCGGACGCATACGCGGCATTGCGTAATGCCGTAAAGAGGAAGTATGCGCACCATGAGGAGGTTACCGAGGCCTTGGAGAAGGTCGAGCGGAAGCCTAAGTCCGCAGGTTATGCTCAGGTTCTGGCAGAAGAGCTTCAAAGCAGCGGAGCGTCGGGAGACCAGGAGCTTGTTCTTCAGGCATCGAAGTTACTTGAATTAGTCAGCGCGCTGGCCGGTGACAGTAATGGCGGGCAGATCGCTCACGGCAATAACATCGCTCAGGCAGACCGGCAGAGTACCGCATCTGTCACTATCCACAACAGGGCAGAGTGATCCTTGCCGAAGAAGCCATTCCAATCGATCCAGTTGGCATCCGGGGCATACATCGCTCAGGCAACGTATGGGGCTTCGTCTACGATCAATGTCTTCAATGTGGACAAGGACGCGCCGCCGGATGTCCTGGCTGCGGTTCTTGAAGCCGTTCAGGCATCGGCCGGCGCAAACACACTCCCAGTGTCGAAGATCGAAAACGAAGCCAATCTCATCGTCACAGGGGGACCCACGGCACCGAACCGGCGTATAGCAAGAGCTCGACTGTCGTCGTTGTTGAGCGGTGCTCTATCGAAGCCCAAACCCGTCCTTTTACGAGGAGACTCCGGTTCCGGCAGGTCAGAGCTTGCCAGAGCAGCTACAGAAAAGGCAAAGCATCTCATTTGGATTGATTTTGAAGCAAATGGTGATCTGCGCTCCAGCTCTGTACTCGAATCCGTTCTTTCGGACCAAACCAACCTTCGCTCCAATCGAAGACCGGACTTTAGGAAAATTATCGGCGAACTCCCAGAGGGTCTGGTGGTCGTCCTCGACAACATCGACCGAAGCGCGGCAGATCCGTCTTTCGCCACACGCCTGTCTTTACTCGCGCGAGCCTCGGCCAGCGGAAACATAACGCTCATGTGTTGTTCGCTTCATCCGCTCCCGTTGCAGCTTCGATCAGAGTTCGAAGTTGTGGCGGTCCCACCATATGACGATGGCGAAGTGAAAGAGCTACTCGTTACCTATGGTGCCCCAGCCGCGGTGAACCATAGCCAATTCAGGAGCATGGTTCTGGGCTTGACGCAGGGTCATCCTGACTTGACCGGACTGCTAGTAGAGTTTCTGGCGGAGAATGATTGGGTCCTTAGCGACGACGTGTGGCAAGGTCTCATTGGTCAGGAATTTGCTGCTGACCTAAAGAACGAGGTCCAGCGAAGGCTTCTCTCGACAGAAACTGCAGAGACCCGTGAACTGCTCTATCGCCTAAATGCTGTGATGCGGGACTTCACCGAGTCAGAGGCACTCGAGATTGCACGTTTAGAACCAGAGATACCAGAAGCGTTTGCGCGGCTGTCAAGGCTGTCCGGTCGATGGCTGCAGCAACAAGGGACTGCAAAGTGGAGAACCTCCCCGCTGATTGGCGGACTTGGCGACAAGAATTTGGCCGTCGCTGTCAGGAACAGTGTTCATAAGAGGGTGGCCGAGTGGATACTCTCGCGCAAGAAGCTCAACCAGTTAGAAACGAATTCTGTCATCAGCCATCTGGTGATTGCGGAAGAGTATGACCAGGCAGGAAGCATATTGCTGAGGGCGCTTTATTCGTTACTCAACGCAGGCCCCGATGTAGAGCCAGGCAACCTCCTGTCGCTCTGGAAGGGTCTGCCGCTGCCGACGCAGATGAACCTCGGACTGAAGATTGGTATCCGCGGCATGCAGGCAGCCATCGCGATACAGCGCGGACAGGACTATGACACACAACTCACCGATCTCCGTGACCTGTTGAAAGCAACGGAGGCAATCTTGAAGCCGGCGATGGCATTCGCATCTCTGTCCGCCATTGCACTCCAACTGGTTTCAAAAAGGCCCATCGAAGCGCTACCGTTCATTTCGGAGTCGATCGAGATGCAGTCTCGGATCTCGGACCCAGGGATCTTGAAAGCATTTCAGGGCCACTCTTCCAGTCAATTGTTTTGGGCCGCTGCGATGCAGATTCGATCCCACGACGGTGTGAAACAGTGGGTCGCTGCAGTCGATGCCCTTAGCGAGGAAGAGCGGCGCGCAATGATGGCCGAGCGATTTGCGCCTGAATCAGCATGCCGCATGTTTGACTCACTCTGGACAGAAGAGCAAGAGCTGCCGGAACAGGAGCGGGACTGGGCCGGACTGATGCGCTTAATCGCCGAACTCGAAACAGTGGCGTCCCGCTGGGACTCCAGCCTTGTCTCTGGTGGACTTCTCCGCGCATCGCAAGCGATTCGAATCGTCCATACTGGAGATGCGAAAGAGGCAATACGGCAAGCTGAGACCTTCTTCTCCGCCTATACAGGACCGAATGCAGCTGCGGGTCGATTCCTCGTCGCCCAGGGCACCGGACTCTGGCTTACGGACGTCGATCGGTGGGCTGATGCATTGCCTTGGCTAGAGCGAGGTGTTGAATATCGCGAGAAGTACCTCACTCCGCATCGTCAATCCAATCTGCTGCGGTACGGTCATGCACTTTATCTAGCGGGCCGTCCGGCTGCCGCTCCATTTTTTGAAGCCGTTCAACTTTCTGAAAACGGCGATTTTCGTTCGCCCCTTGGCAGAATCAGAGCGCGAGCGGAACTCGCCACGTTTCTGTGGCTTACCGAGGGCGAGCAAGCGCTCTTCAATGAATGGACGCACGTGGTTCGTGCGACCCTTGAAGCACGGGAGGAATCAGCAAAATGGAAGCAAATTTACGTGCTCATCGCCAATCACACAGCTTACTGGGGAAATCGATTCGGACAGGATTCGGAGTTGGGCGGCACCTCTCTGGTAAAACCGGATCTCGGGATGTTCATCACGGACTACGCTGACATATCCGACCGATACTCCGACAAGATCCTCTTCGTCTTGCCAGGGAACATGACTTGGTTCGCAGAGAAGCTGGGACGGTTTAAAGAGGCAGCCGAATGGGCGCAGACCACGTATGACTGCGCTGTGGAGTTCGGTCAGTTGAATCAAGGCAAGGGCTTCCGGCTTCAGGCCGTGCCGTATGCGCTCGAACAATCTCGTTATCGTGAGGCCATTGATGCGGCTGCAGATGGAGTTCGAGGACTCGCTGAATCCGATCCAATCGAGTTCCCTGAGGCCGTTGTTCGGGACAACCCGCGATTGATCCGGCCGCCTCTTCCGTCCCTTGACCCCGTGCGTGCTGAGTCTAACGCTGTAATTTTGGGTCTTTTGCCGAGTCTCATCGGAGTGACCGCTGAGATCTTGAATGACCGTGCGCGTGGCATGGAATGTATTGAGGAGTTGGTTCGAGCTTGCGCTGCACAGAGCGAATTTGCCAGCCAGCCTGCACCCTGGGAAGAAGCACAGCGAGTGCTTTATGCCGTCAGGAACGGAAGTCTGCGCTACGCCGACTTTGCCTCTGAGGAGAATGCCTCGGAGGACTATATTGGGCAGGCTACAAATTTGCTGCGGTCATTCGGCCTGCTCGCTGTGAGAGGTGAGCGCGCCGTAGACATATTGACGGCACAAGTGAAGTGGGCAAGGTGGTTGGCAGCGTCCCTGGCTTCGTTCTGGGGAGTTGGAAGTGTGTTTGCGTCGATCGTTGCGAACGCCTGGAGCAATTATGTTTTGGCTAATGGATACAACTTTCAGCGCCCTACTAGCCTTGTGAGGGTCATTCAGGAGCATGGTGGCCGGGGAGAACTTGGGCGTATTTTCATTGATGTCGCCGACGGATTAGGTGCAACAGTGCCCCAGTCACTCAGAGAAACGCTGATGAGTGCGACCCTCACACTCGTTCCAGGTAGGTCCAAACTTTTGCAGCTTTGACCTGAGTAAGGGCCGAATGCTGAGTATTCCGATTTGTGGGTGTCTTCGGCAGTCAGTAAATCTATGGTTTCTGAGACCGCCGGTGCGGAACTGGGAGTGCGCTCCGCCTATTGGATCACCGCCGCATGGACACGTCGATTGACTGCCGGTACGGTCTCGTCGAACTGCAATCTTCAAGGACAGGCGCATTCAAGACTCTCGAAAAGAGCGCGTCGATATGACCGAGATGGACGGTATCTGATCTTAATGCCGAGGCCAGTCCTGATGCACCAATCGCTATCAGAGAATCAACTCGAGCCTTGGGAGAGACAGGAGCACGCTACTCCGCCCAATGCTCCATCTTCATTGAGCTGACTATGGTCCGTCGGGCTTTTGGATATCGTTCAGAGGATTGTCAGGGGATTGTGGGAGAACGCTAGAGAAAGAAATGCTTCGGTGTCGACACTATCAGTTTTAGCATCGACTGTGAGCTGATACTTGTTGCCGCGACGAGGATGAAAGACAAGAGCAGTCAGGACGCAGACGATGCAGGTGCCTGGCTTGTTTTGACGGCCGGCAACAGCAAAACACGATCATCAATCCGTTTGTCATACGGTGAAACTAGAGAGGTCACCTGTGTCTCAACAGAAGTTGAGAGATTGTTGTATGGATCATTCCATTAGAATCCGTTTGTCTTCGAACGAAAAGTAGGTGCCAACGGCGAATACTAGAAGCAGTAGCCCCACCCCAATTTCTGTCATACAAAGCAACCGCGTGAACGAGTCCATGGGGAGAATGTCGCCATATCCTGTCGTCGTGATTGTAATCCAGCTGAAGTATGCCGCCTCAAATCCAGTAGAAAGAGCATTCTTGAAATGGCACCACGGGACGGCAAGGTAAAGAGAGGCATAACAAATCGAAACCTCAACATAACTGCGACCTAGCAGCTTGAATCGCTGGACGCGGTCCAGCTTCGTCCTCAGAGGAACACGACGCAACTGGTCGAAGGTATCGTTATAAAACGCGTATACGATTTCGACGATCCGTGAGAACGGAAGCAACCAAACAAGAACTACAAGACCGCGCCAGAAGGACCAATAACGCTGAACCGATGGTAAGAGGAACAAAAACGCTGTGTTCAGCACGAGGAACAATGTTGTCCAATGTCGAATACCCACGCTCTTAAATCGCTCAAAGAGAACTCTGGTTGGTGCGATGAATACCAAGAGCCAAGTTGGAAGATCTTGAGTCTGCTTTTCCATCTGTTTCGAACCCCGATTCTCTGCAGTTTCATCTGAACCATTGGTTGGCCTCCGGTCGTAATAGTCGTGGCGCAAGGGAGCCTATTCTCGGACGTTCCTGTCACTCCTCTTCGCTATTGACTGTCGAACAATCCAACCTGTCGATTGGTAATTGGATCTTCACTCATCATTCGTTCCCGCATGTTCGCAGCAGGTAGGATGCGCAGTAGATATATTGGTGGTCGTTCGGTTCCTGCCCGGCGACAGTGAATTCGTACTTCGGTTTCTTCTGGCCCTTCGGCATCGCCTTCCACTCGAAGATCGCGTCAGCGGGAACGATGACGCGGCCTTTCAGAAAAGCATCTTTCCAGAATTTTGCGGACTCGATGCCCTCGGATCGCGCATTGAAGAGAAGAAGGTCGGGCAGCTTGAACCCCCAGCGCATGGGTTCGAGCTGACGTTCGCCATCCTGATTGATGGAGACGACGGGCTGTATTGAACCAGGCGCAATGTCGTCCTCGCGGCCAAGGTCGAGTTCCTCCAGACCGGCAGTTACCTCGAAGGCGTCGGCGATGCGCTGCTTGTCGGATTTGCGGCGATAGCGGCCACACATGGTCTAAGTGTAAGTGGGCAAAAGGCAAAACTGACAGAAAACAAACTGATTGGCTGCTATCACTTAGCGGATTCTGCACAAGAAGAAGGTCACATGCCGGTTGACAGCAATGGGCAGGAGTAGGCGAACATAAGGCGAATACGATTTCTATGTCCGCCTCCGCCGCAATCCGCCTTCAGGTCGAAACAGCTCTCGCCAAACGGGTGCCTGCCGCCCTCACCCTGAAAATAAAACAGGCCCCGGAGTTGTTTTCAACCGGGATTGCGGAGGTCGATGCCGTCCTGGGCGGCGGCATTCCACGCGGAAGCATCACGGAGATTGCGGGTGCGGCTTCGACGGGAAAAACATCTTTCGCGCTTTCGTCCATCGCCGCTATTACGCAGTCCGGCGCGGCCTGCGCGTGGGTCGATGTGAGCGATGCTCTCTCACCGGAATCCGCAGCAGCGGCGCAGGTTGTTATGAAGCGTCTGCTCTGGCTTCGCATGTCGTCGGATCGCAAAAAGTCTGTCGCAGACAAGCCGTGGTCGCGGCTGGAGCAGGCATTGAAGGCAACCGATCTGTTGCTTCAGGCCGGGGGCTTTGCGGCCATCGTACTGGACATGAGCGATGTGCGCCCGCAAGATGCGACGCGCATACCGTTGCAACACTGGTATCGCTTTCGGCTTGCCGCTGAGCACGCCCGGACTGCATTGGTGCTGCTCACGCAGACTCCATGCGCCAAGAGCTGCTCTGCGCTTGCTCTGCGTTCGGAACCCTCCAGCGTTCAACCCTTCAGCCGCAATGGAGAGACGGCCTTATTCGAGGGACAACGATACAGGTTGGTCCGCGAGAGAGACCGCAACGAAAGCTCTGCCTTGGCCTTGCATCTTAAGAAGCCTTCCACGCGGGCGGAATGGAACGCTGAGACCCCGTGGTCGAGGGTACGGTGATGTATGCCGTTCTCCACCCTCCGAACTTTGCAGCACAGGTAGCCGCGCAACAGCGTCCAGAGCTGCGAAAACGCGCATTTGCGCTTGTTGATGGAGAGCCACCGGCAGAGGTTGTGGTCGCGGCCAACAAAGCAGCACGTTCCTGCGGAGTCGAGGCCGGAATGTCGCGGCTACAGGGCGAGACATTTCCCGGAGTCATCATCCTTCGCCGCGTGCAGGAAGATGAACTCACCGCACAGGCAATTCTTCACACTATCGCGTGCATGTTCTCGCCACGCATTGAGTATGTCGAGAGTTATGCCGGAACCTATGCGCTCGATGTACGCGGCATGAATGGCCTCTTCGGAGATGAGACGCAGCTTGCCAACAAGCTGCGGCAACGCATTATGACGAATGGCTTTCTGGCAAACGTCGCCGTCGCAGAAAACTTCGATGCCGCTGTTTGCCTTGCTCGTGGACGAACGGGCGTCTCGATAGTTCCGCCTGGACAGGAAGCGGACGCATTGCGGGATCTTCCGCTCCATGTGCTGAACCTTTCAGAGGAACACGCGGAGACGTTCAAGGCTTGGGGCATACGCACCTGTGGGCAGCTCGCCGCACTGGCTGAAACGGATCTGATTTCTCGCCTGGGACAAGCGGGCAGACGATTGCACGCACTCGCTCGCGGCATATCTCCCCACTTGATGTTTCCGATAGAGCCGCGATTTGAGGAAAGTCTGGTGGAACGCATGGAACTGGACTTTCCGGTCGATCTGCTGGAGCCTCTGCTGTTCCTGCTTGCCCGCATGGCGGATGCTCTACTGGAGCGCGTAAAGTCGAAGGCACTCGCGATTGGATCGGTGCGGGTTGTCCTTCATCTTGATGGAGGCAAGCAACACGAGAGGACTGTCCGGCCAGCACTACCGCTCGACGACAAGCCGACTCTCTTGAAGCTCCTGCAACTCGATCTGGAGACGCATCCGCCGAGTGCGGCGATTCTCAGTCTGGAACTGTACGCGCAGTCCGCCGCGCCGCACCGAGCACAGCATGGTCTCTTTCTGCCCCAGGCACCGGAACCGGGCAGGTTGGAGGTGGTGCTGGCACGTCTGAGGAAACTCTTGGGTGAGGAACGTGTCGGCTCTGTCGAGTTGAAGGATGACCACCGGCCCAATGCTTTCCGCATGGTTCCATTTGCTCCTCCGCCGCCGAAGAGGACGGAGCAGTCTTCGCTTTCTGTCATAACCGCACTGCGGGTCTGTCGTCCGCCTCAAGCTGTCGGCGTGATGCTCGTCGGCAATACGCCATCGCGTGTCTTTTGGGATGGCGAGCGGTATTCCGTGCGGGAGGTCGCGGGACCGTGGCGCGTGAGCGGGCAATGGTGGTCGGAGGCCAACTGGTGCCGCGAAGAATGGGATGTGCGGCTGGGGACGCAGAATGCCGAGCGTGTCTGCCGCATCGCCTATGATCCGCGCTCGCGCTGCTGGTACGTGCAGGGCACGTATGACTGACTATGTTGAGCTGCACGCTCGTTCGGCCTTTTCGTTTCTCGAAGGCGCATCGCTGCCGGAAGCGTTGATGGAGAGAGCAGCCGAACTGGAGATGCCAGCAATGGCGCTGCTGGATCGCAATGGTGTTTACGGTGCGCCGCGCTTTCACATGGAGGGAAAGAAGTACGGTGTCCGGGCGCACATTGGCGCTGAGGTCGGCGTAAGCGATTTGGGCGAACGGTTACGGCCTGCGTCGTACCTGCCACACCAGCATCCCATCGAGCCCGTCCGTTTGCCCTTGCTGGCAGAGTCACGCATCGGCTATCAGAACCTCTGCCGCCTCATCACTCGCTACAAACTTCGTGAACGCAAGAAGGCTGAAGGTGCGGCACTCACCACTGATTTCGAGGAGTTCCACGATGGGTTGATCTGTCTGACGGGTGGGAGTGAGGGGCCATTAGCTTCTGCGCTCGCGCATGGTGGATATGACGCCGCGCAAAAGAGCGTTGAGCGGTTGGTACAAATCTTCGGCCCGCGAAACGTCTACGTCGAGTTACAGCGCCACCTCGACCGTGCGGAGGAGCATCGCAATCGTGCGGCTATCCGCATTGCCCGCTCGTTGAACCTGCCGATCCTCGCCACCGGAGGCGTAAGCCACGCGACGGAGTATGAGAGCGAAATCCTCGATGTCTTCACCTGCATCCGTCACAAGACCACGCTCGACAAGGCGGGGAGACTACTGACGACGAATACGGAACGCTATCTCCATTCTGCAATGGAAATGCGAAAGGTCTTTTACGACCACCCGGAGGCAATCTCGAACACCCGTGAGTTGTCAGCACGGCTCGAATTCGAGATGGGGAATCTCGGATACCAGTTTCCCGCATACGAAGTACCGAATGGGGAGACGATGGACTCCTTTCTCCGCAAGCGCGTGGAGGAAGGCATACGCAGGCGCTATCTCCCAAAGAACAATCCCGCGCTCTACGCCAAAGCGACCAAGCAGGCGGAACGTGAGTTGCGCGTAATCGAACAGCTAGGACTCGCAGGGTACTTCCTCATCGTTTGGGACATCGTTCTCTACTGCAAAGACAACGGCATCCTCGTACAAGGTCGCGGGTCGGCTGCAAACAGTGTTGTCTGTTATGCGCTCGAAATTACCATTGTCGATTCCGTCGGACTCGATCTGCTCTTTGAGAGGTTCTTGTCGCTGGAACGTGGCGAGTGGCCCGACATCGACCTTGATCTGCCAAGCGAGACGGACCGTGAGCGCGCCATTCAGTATGTCTATCGGCGGTACGGAGAGCTGGGATGCGCGATCACGGCAAACGTCACCACTTATCGCCATCGGTCGGCCTCCAAGGAGACCGGCAAGGTGCTCGGCTTCACGGAAGACGAAACCTCACGAATCTCCAAGCTGGAAACTCCTTGGGAGTGGCGTGGCCCGAAGGACACGCTGGAGAACACCTTCAGGGTCGCCGGGTTTGATCTACGAAACAGGCGCAATCGGAAGTTTCTGGAGATTTGCGAGCGGATGCAGCACCTTCCTCGCAATCTCTCGCAACACAGTGGCGGCATGGTCATCTGCCAAGGGCATCTCGATTCTGTGGTCCCGATAGAACGGGCGTCAATGGACCTACGCACCGTCGTCCAGTGGGATAAAGACGATTGTTCGGACATGGGAATGATCAAGGTTGATGTGCTCGGCCTTGGAATGATGGCCGTTCTATCCGACTGTCGTGTGCTGGTTCCGAAGTATTACGGTGTGGTGCTCGATTACGCACAGATACCGCAAGACCCCGCGGTGTACAAGACGATTCAGGCAGCAGACACGGTGGGCCTGTTTCAAATCGAGAGCCGCGCTCAGATGTCGGCCATCGGACGGACGAAACCAGAAAACTTCCAAGAGCTGGCAGATCAGGTGGCCCTTATACGCCCCGGACCAGTCACTGGCGAGATGGTACATCCCTACATCGAACGCAAGCTGGGAAAGCAGCCAGTCACGTATCTGCATCCGTCATTTGAATCGTTCCTTCGCAAGACGTTTGGAGTGCCCATCTATCAAGAACAGGTGATGAGAATCGGCATGTCTGTCGGCGATCTAAATGGGGGTGAAGCGGAGGAGCTGCGTAAGGCGATGGGCGGCAAACGAGCGGACGGTATTCTTGCCCGTCTGCGGTCACGGCTCGTCGAAGGCATGACGAAAAAAGGAATGCTGCCGGACATTCAAACGAAGATTCTCAATATCCTAGCCAGTGTGCGCGAATTCATGTTTCCCGAATCTCACGCGCACAGCTTTGCTTCGCTTGCCTATTCGAGTGCCCATACGCGGTTTCACTTTCGTGCGGCGTATACCTGCGCCCTTATCAACAATCTCCCAATGGGCTTCTATTCCGTATCGACGATCACCCATGACGCGAAGCTCCACGGTCTGAAGTTCTGGCCTATCGACGTGCAGCATTCCGAATGGAATTGCACTTTGGAAGCGTTGAATGAAAGCGACCGCAGCAAACACAGTGATCCGTTTGCCGTGCGCCTTGGATTCCGGTGCATTAAAGGATTGCGGCAGGCGACCGGAGACGCCATTGCTGCGATAAGAAAGAACAGCGGGCCGTTCACGTCAGAGTACGACCTCAAGCGTCGCGTGCCTTCGATACGCAAGAATGAGCTGATCCTGCTGGCAGAGGCAGGAGCCTTCAACTGGACAGGCACGAAGCATGATCGGCGCACCGCTCTCTGGCGAGCGGAACGCGCTGGGCAGGACGTTGGCCCGCTCTTTCGGGACATCCCTGATGAATTTGAGATTGATCCATCCTCGCCTCTGCTAACTATGACAATTGATGAGCGGTTAGTCGCGGACTTCTTCACGACGGGCTTTACTATCGGGCCGCACCCAATGTCCTATCACAGGACGAAGATGGATAAGGCTGGTGTCATCCGCGCTGCCGATCTGAAAGATGTACCGGATGGGACATTTGTTCGGATCGCCGGTGCTGTCATTGCCCGGCAACGTCCGGGCACGGCCAGCGGTTTCATCTTCATCAGTGGCGAGGATGAGACAGGCATCTCGAATGCAATTATTCACCCGAAGGTATACGAGCGGAACCAGATGGCTGTAACGGCAGGAAAATTCCTGATGATCGAGGGGCTACTCCAGAACCAGGATAGCGTGGTCTCCGTGAAGGCTTCCTCCGTTCGTGTGCTGGAGTTTGGACCGATTGATATGCGGTCGCATGATTTTCATTGATTGGGAGTCATTTAAGGACGCTGCCCTTCGCCCGATTGTTCGTTGGATGGAGCGGCGGTCATCGGGACAGACCAGTCTAGAAGGCGGGATGCAACGGGGGTTCTCCACAGCGAAGCCGCTCGATATTCACGGCAACAGCCTCGGCGATCATTCCGAAAGAGGTTTCCGTAACACCCCCAACGTGTGGTGTTGCGATGACGTTCGGCAGCGTGAGTATTGGGTCGTTTGTGGGAAGTGGCTCCTGCCAAAAGACATCCAGTCCTGCACCGGCAAGATGCCCGCATGAGAGTTGTGAGTAAAGCGCCTCTCCGTCGATCACACCTCCCCTAGCGACGTTGATGACATAGGCTCCGCGTGGGAGGGTTGCGAGTTCACGCGCACCAACCATTCCCCGCATGCCCTCGGTATATCGCATACACAGAACCAGAATATCTGTTGTAGCGAACGCCTCGTCCCGCTCCTCAAGCGAGAAGCAGCGCGTGAGACCAAAGTCTGCAATCTTCAGCGCTCTCGGATCGCGTGAGATACCGATTAGGGTCACGCCAAAGTTCCGTAGACGTTTCGCGAGTGGCAGCGCAATTGCACCTAGACCGTAAAGACAAACGGTGCGACCCGCAAGCATCTTTCCCAAGGGCGCTCCTAGTACGCCTGAGCGCACGTTCGATTGTGCTTTCGGCAAGTCCCGCAACAGAGCAAGGATCAGCAGCATCGCATGCTCTGCTACGGACTCGGCATTGCCCCCAGTCGCGGGCACGTTGGAGACATAAATTCCTTTTCGTTTGGCACTCTCGAGATCTATGCCCTCCAAACCTGCTCCCCATTGCTGAATCAAGCGGAACTTGCCGGCTTCGATCTCCCGCGAACCGATGCGCTGCATCTTGGGGATTACAACGTCCACACCACTGAGCTTTGAGAGGATGTCCGAATCAGAGCACGTGAGGATCTCATCGTTGTATTCTGCGGGAAGTTGTTCGCGCAGGTATTCGGGTGCATCTGGAAAGGTGTTTCCACAAAAAAGGATCCGCATCTACACGCCCTCCACAGAAACGAGCACTTCTGCTCCATGCAGTATGTTGCGCCCTCGGCTACGTTCTTCATCGAGGGTCATCATCGTAGCGCTCACACGCGCCATCAGTCGCTCCGCATCGTCGGTGACATCGCATTCGTAAAAGCTCAGGGTTCGTCCTTGCTTTACTACGCGAGCCGTGGCGCGCAGCAGTCCATCGAGCGCGGGCCGCATATAGGTGATTCTGGATTCGACAGTGGTGGCCGTCTGGCCATGGCCGACCGAAGCAAGATGGGCAAGACCGATAGCCGTGTCGGCAATGGAGAAAATGGCTCCCCCATGGGTGTATCCCAATACATTCTGCAGATGAGGCATGCAGGCAGTACGGACCACGGCTGCGCCGCCGCCGATGCTTTCGACAGCGAATCCAAGTGTCTTACCGAACGGCATCATCGTCTCGTCCAGCGCGCGTAAGCGTTCCAAAGCTTCCCGCATCTTGTATCTCCTTCCAGAAACCGTCTTGTCCCTGCTTCTTTCAACTTATCGGGAGTGCGTCCATATCGTCCAATACCTCAATTAGCCTGAATTGATATATTTTTATGTATGTCATCTCAACTTGATCTTCGCCAGATGCGGTACTTTCTCGCCGTCGCCGAGACGTTGCATTTCGGTCGTGCCGCAAGCAAGCTGCGCATTGCGCAACCAAATCTGAGCTTGCAGGTGCGAAAAATCGAGCAGGCGCTCGGACATGATCTCTTCATCCGCACCACGCGCGGTGTGAAACTTACGGCAGCAGGAGCCTATCTTGCGCAGAGGGCCGAGGAGTTGCAGACCGGCTTTGACGATGCCATCCAGACAGCGCAACGGATAGGTCAGGGTGAAGAAGGAACGCTCTCCGTTGGCTTCAGTGGCTCCGCCATGTATGGCCGGCTTCCGTTTGTTCTCGACCATTTCCGACGGCGTTATCCGAAGGTCCAGGTGCGGCTACGAGAGATGTATGCTCACGAGCAAACGCCACTGCTGCTAAATGGCCCGTTAGATGTGGGATTCATACGAGATGGAACGCCCGCAGATGGATTGCGCATGACCCCGCTTTCGCGCGAGCCCTTTCACGCGGTGTTCCCGCAGTCCCACCGATTGGCAGAAGTATCAGGGCCGCTCGCACCAAGGGAACTCAGGGATGAGAGGTTCGTGCTCTTCACCCCGCGTATCGCCCGTCTTGCGTTTGAAAGAACATTGGCTGTGTGTACAGCAGCTGGGTTTACTCCTGAGATCTCATTGGAAGCACCCCAGTGGGTAACGATCGTCAGCCTGGTCGCGGCGGGCATGGGCGTCTCGATTGCACCGGCGAGCGTCGCCCGGTTGAACATTCCCGGAGCGGTATTCCGCCCCTTGCGTTCGAAGGCGTGGTCGTCCGTCGATCTTTGGACGGAAGATTCGATGCGCAATCCCGCAGCAGCTCACCTACTTGCCATCGCAAAGGAAGAGTTCTCGATGAGCAGCATCAAAGGGAACAAAGATAAGTAATAACAAAACGCAACCGTCCGTTCTCACCGACCGTTGCTTGTCGCGAATTGGGGTTGCATGATGGAAGGACAATGGAGAGCCCACCTAAACGTTTGGAACCGCGTTGGCCCGCAGTGCTGGCTTTGTTTGCGGTGGGAGGATTGCGTCTGGCTGTTCCAACATCTCTCTCGGTAGGTCCGGCCTGGATGCTGATCACGGTCATTGGATTGCTTCTGATTCCCACGGTGTGGTCCCGGCAGCGCGGACTGGATCGCCTCAATCAAATTCTCGGATATGTCGTAACCTCAGTTGTCACGTTGGATATGATCTGGTCCCTCTACCTGCTTGTGATGGCTCTGCCTTCGCATAAAGAGGCACCTCAGGATCTGTTGCGCTCTGCAGGAGCTCTGTGGATCACAAACGTTCTCGTCTTCGCATCGTGGTACTGGCGTCTCGATGCGGGCGGCCCACGTGCCCGCGAACTGCGAGGCGTCCATACCGATGGAGCATTCCTGTTTCCGCAGATGACCCTCAGTCCGCAGGCCAAGGTCACGATGGGGGAGCAGGATTGGAGTCCCAATTTTGTGGATTACCTGTTCCTCGCCTTCAACACCAGCACTGCGTTGTCTCCAACTGATTCCCCGGTTCTGTCGCGATGGGCCAAGCTCCTGGTGATGATTCAGGCACTGATCTCGTTTGCAACCGTGGCACTGCTGGCCGCGCGTGCCGTGAACATTTTATAGAAGGTTTGAAAGCGAATGACGTCTGTTCTAATTCCACCCGCTGATTTTGAGCAATCCAGAACCCTTGGACGCGTTAATGAGTGAGCAGGAGCGGGCACTTGCGAGAAGTGCCAATAGAGAGCGAGGCAGCCGCACCACGGAGCCTGCCACTTCCGAACGGCCAGACTGCTCCACAACATCCAATTGTTGTGGAGCAGTCTCAGGCAGAGACGGCAATCATCCGCTCGCTTAACTTCCACAGTTTCTCGGCTGAGACCGGATCCACCGCATACGGCATGACTCCCTTTTGTGCCATCGCATCACTGATCTGCCACGCGACCTTCGGATCGGTCATATCCAGGGGAGCGATGTCACAGTTCTCACAGTAGACGCCCCCCATTCCGTCGAGTTGTGGACTGGTCGCGCACCAGACTATGGTTGCAGCACCCTGCGGAACGGTCTTGAGATTCTTCGATGGATCGTAGATGGGATTGCCGTGTTCATCGATCACGCCAGCGGCTTTGAGTTGTTCTGCGGAGATGTGTTTCTCAAGGCCAGTGCCTACGATGCTTCCGGGATGAAGGGAGAAGGCACGAATCCCATCTTTCTGGCCACGCCGGTCGGCTTCGACGGCAAGCAGGATGTTCGCTGTTTTCGACTGGCCGTAGCCTGTCCACGGATTGTATTCACAATGCTCAAAGTTCGGGTCGTCAAAGACAACAGGCGAAAAGTGGTGTCCCCAGGACGATACGGAAACAACGCGCGCTTGGTCTGCGCTGACTAAAGCGGGCCAGAGCCTGGTGGTTAGCTGGAAATGCCCCAGGTGATTCGTAGCAAAATGCAGTTCATAGCCACGGGCGTCTAGGGTTAGCGTGGGGACCGCCATTATTCCAGCACTGTTCACAAGGAAATGCAGTGGGTTACCCGCAGCGAGGAATCGATCGGCGAAGGTATCAATCGAGTCGGGATTGATCAAATCCATGGGTTCAATCTCAACATCGATGCCTGCGAGTGCGGATGCGGCCTTCTTCGGGTCGCGCGTTGGGACAATCACCCGGGCCCCTGCGGCCCGCAATGTGCGCGCTGTCTCCAGGCCAAGACCAGAGTAGCCTCCTGTCACGATCGCGATCTTGCCGGTTAGATCAATTCCTTTGATAACTTCGTCCGTGGTTGACGCGGCGCTGAATCCAGATTGAATTGGCTTCTGCAAAGTTCCCATTTGTCATGCTCCTTAAGCCTGCCTCTTCAATCTAGGCTCAAGCGGGCGGACGATGAATGCGTCAAAGTCCGCATTACATGCGTGAAAGCACGAAAAGGATCTTGTTCCGAGGGAGGCTCCCTTTTATCCAGTAGTTCCGTCGATGCGAGTAGCAATGAGATCCTCGGGCAGGAATTTCAATGCATTCATGGAAAAAATAGTCTGGGGCTGGAAGACTCCCGAACTCATGTTTCCTGACTATCGACATAGGCTGCAATTCATATCGATGGGGTCAACCCGCGGAGCGGCCGAGCAAAGGAGGCATACGGGTGTGGTTAATCCAATAAGCAAGTCTGCCGGTCCATGGGTTCGAAGCCTTGTGTTTTTCTTTGGCGCGTTGATCGCCTCGATCCTCTTCACATACGGCCTGACTCATTGGCAGGTGTATGCAGAAGTTCCGCTTGCCGTCACTTCCGTGTACTTGCTGTTAATGTCGATTGGGATCGTACTTTACGACGCACCACGGAACTCGAGCGTCGGTCAGACAGTTCATACGCTCCTCGACCTCATTCCTCTGCAGGCCTTTGTCACGGATGAGGGGGGTCGGTTGCAATACGCAAATTCGGCATTGCAGGACCTCGCAGGTCCCTTATTGCCTACTCTTTCAGAGAGCGACGTTTTCGCTATCGTGCATCCCGACGACGAATCTCAAGCGAGGAGGGCCTTCTCCGAAGGAGTTGGGCTGCAGCGCAGCTTTGTATTTGAGTTTCGTCACAGGCGCGTGGATGGAGCGACGCGGCGCTTTGAAGTTAGGATCCAACGTATCGATGATTACTCCAAAAGCATCGGAAACTGGCTTGGTGTCCTCGTCGATATTACGGAACGCTCCTCAATGGGCGAGAAAGATGCCACGTCTAATACGCTCTCCTGGGAAAAGGAGAAAGGGAACAATCAAGGCACGAACCTTTCCATGGAGACGTCGATCAGCCAATTGACCGCAATACTCGTGAACAGCCAGGCCTCCTTACGATTTCTTTCTTCGGATCCAACCCGTCTTCCCGCAGCCGTGTCCTGTATTCAGAGGGTTGTGCAGGATGCCAAACAGATCGCCGTCACAGTCAGGGAGGCTGGCCCCTTGCTTCAATGGATCGGGAACGGCAGAACTGCTCATCCCATTTCCTTCGGAGGGCACCCAAGGGAATGGGCCGGCGCTGGCAGCCCTGAGGGTGCAAATAAGTGGTTCGCGAACGGCGTCATCGATAGGAAAGGCACTTCGCTTCCAAATGCCGCACGATAGCGATAGTTACGATCCTTTAACGGCTACTTTAATTTAGATTTGGAATCGACAAAACACTGGCGCCATCGGTGCGGAGTGTCGCCGACCAACTGCTTAAAGACGCCCGTAAAATGAGCCTGGCTTGCGAAGCCGATGATCGCCGCTACATCGGCGATTTGCATATTGGGATCGAGAAGAAGTTGTTTCGAGTGTTCCACCTTCCGCCTCATGATGTAGCTGTGAGGCGTTGTGCCGGTCGCGGAGCGGAATTGTGCTGCAAAATGTGCACGGCTCAAGCCTGCGGCGGTGGAAAGTTCATCCAACCCGATACGTTGATTCAGGTTAGCTTCAACGTATTCGGCTACTCGATCCAGCCGCCACTTTGCCAGAGGAGAAGCCGTTCCGTTCGACCGTGCCTTTGCGCCCCTGAAGTACCGTCTGATGAGGTGCACCGCCAAAGTGAGTCCCGCGGTTTCAACATAAAGGCTTCCGAGAGGAAGGTTATCCCGGCCGGCGTCGACGATCGATCTGGTAAGTTCGCGGACCACCTGATCATCTGAAAAGTGCGGCTCAAATAAACACAGGTAAGTGTCCGCAGGCCTGCCGTTGGCGATCTCGAAACAGTCTGCAAGCACTTCCTGGGAAAAGTAGATTCGATAAAAATCGAAGGCGCTCTTGATCACTGCCGTGCGGCGTTGAGTTGTTGGGCTATGCAGAAAAATGCTGTCCGGCAGAATAACGCCCGCCGTGTAGCTCTTGGTCCCGACCCAGTAGTCTTCTTCAGTTCTCCTGGCCGTATATGTGATGAAATGCAGGTCGGTATTATCTGAGTTGCACTCCAGAGGCCCCTGGCTTGGCGCGCCGGTCCATCGCGTCACGTAGATGTGCGGCGGATCCAAATCTTTCACAGGCACTTGCCATTCAAGTTCCTGCGGTATCGTAATCGGCACCGCTTGGCCCGGTGCTCGAACTAATGATTTGTACTCGCGTTCGGTATTCACGGTACCTCCGGTGGCTCTCTCCGGCATGCTCGGATCACCACGGGTAGCACCTACATTATGGGTGAAGCGAGCGCGAATTGCCAGATGAGAAGATCACACGTATTGGCTCTCTCGCCGCCGCGACAGCGGAATCAACCGAGCCACGGTGAATTACGAATGACGCTGCAAAAATTGCCGCGAACGAATTTCGGGTCTTTGTCCGCGAGGACATCGGCCTTGACATTGCCAAAGGTGGTCTCTGGCTTCTGGTGGATACCATCGTAGAAGGCTTGAATGATGTCCTCCTTGAAGTGTGGTGTCCGCGGATATTCGGCGACTACTGCGTTCCTCACCTCGTCCGAATATTGCTTGTACGTCAAACCCAGCACATCCATTTCTACTCCAGCAGTGAGAAGTGCAACTACGGGGTGCATGTACGGCGGGATTCCGGGCGTCGTGTGGAGTGCAATCGCCGTCCAGACGGTGTAAAGATCTTCTTCGCTGATGCCACGCGTTTTGAGGAAGTCTCTCGCGGCGTTCGCTCCGTCGACCTCAAATCGATCGGCCTTGCTGCTGTGGCTCGCCATGAGGCCGATGTCATGAAACATAGCTCCGGCGTATAACAGCTCCGCGTCATGGTTCAGACCGCGCTGCTTTCCGGCGATCGCTCCGAAATAGTAGACGCGACTTGAGTGGTTGAACAACAGTTCAGTTTCGGTATCGCGAATGAACTCTTTGATCTCGCGGGCGAGCTGGGTGTCGGGGATATTGACGCCGGAGATTGATGTTACCGAAGCATTTCCAGATGCGGCTTGAGCCATTTCGTCCTCCCTGTGAGTTTTTCTCACAGCGGGAAAAGGATGCAGCATTCAAACGGAATGCTGCACCTGAGATTACAAATGGGAACCATCCGAGAAGAGAGTAGGCAATATGGAAACTCTCCTGCTGAAAGGCAAACGCCTTAGGTTCAGCTGCGCTCCTTCAGCGCCAACCTCTGGATGCTGGCGGCGAACTCCGGCGCCTCCTCGGCGTTGTGAGCGTCAACACCGGCCTGGAAGTTCTTGCGGGCTTCTTCGTAAGGGATCTTCTGAGAAGCGAGGAACTCCTCGAACTCCTTCGTCGTATGGACCCAAACGTTGTCCGTGAACTCGTGATAGTCGCCTTCCTTGTGTTCGGCGATCAGTTCCCAGATCACGTGTACTGTGGTGAACACGTTGTTCATCAACAACGTGGATACCGACTTCACGCGGCAATGAAGCTTCTCGCTGATGTCCTCGACGTAGTGCTCAACGAAGAGCGCCCCGGCGACGAACTCAACGTTGATCGACATCATCTTGCCGTCCGGAGCGTGCGTCAGGCCGGCAGAGATGTGCGCCTTCGACTTGGGAGTGCAGTTGTTGTACTCGAGCTCATCGATATGGAAGAGCCAATCGGTGATGTCGATATCCTTGGTCGGTGCGACGATCTTGGACTTAACGGTGCTCTCTGCAAGAATGCGTGGTGTGAACTCTGCTGTTGCGCTCATGAGCGATCTCCTTTATTCGTTTGACCACAGATTCACGAGCCAGCGAACAACTGGATACAGTCCGCGCAATCTCGTGCGATCCCCTGGCGTGTTGACAGCCAGACTGCATGTCGTGGTCAGTCATACAAGCAGTGAATCTCTGTTGCTGAAGCGATCCTAAGGAGTGCCGGGAAAATTCTCTATTATACGTTTGTATGTAGCTCGCACTACCCGAGAAAGCTGTGAGCTTCGTTTCACCTTCATCGCTCCAACAATCGAAGACTGCTTACATGACAGGCATCGTCACGCCGCTAAACTCGAAGCAGTCATGAAGTAGCTTTTCCTGCAGATGTTCGTCGTGAGTGATCGGCAATGGCGCTTTCGGTCGCATGTGGTACCAGTACTTGCCGGACACTTTCGCCGTCTTGTCGTCACTGACGGCAAGCCACACCTGAGTCTTCGGCCCCTCCTCCAGATCATCGGGAGCACCAGCACCGCCCATCTTTGTCGGGACCCACCCAGGAGTCAGAGCATTGGAATACACATTCTTCCAGCGGCGTGCGATAGCAAACGCAAGCAGGACGTCATGAAGCTTCGTGTCGGAATACGCCTGCGGTCCCAGCCACGGGCGCTCATTCCACGCCAAGTCATTGAGAGTAGCATCTCCGGCCTCATGCATCGCGGAACTCAGGTAGACGAGGCGAGCCGGCCGGTGAATCAGCGCAGTAAGGATGTATGGCGCCAGAGTGTTGACAGCGAACAGTCGCGGCAGTCCGTCTTCGGTTGCAATGCGTCTCGATTCACGATAGCCGATTCCCGCATTGTGGATGACAGCGTCGAATGTTCCGAGACGATTGACCTGATCAGCTACATCCTTCGTTTGGGAGATGCTCGACAGATCTCCATATACAACTGCCTCTGCTCCCGGTATGTTTTCGAGGGCCTCTTTACCTCGAGCCTCATTACGTGCGTGCAGGATTACGGAATGACCTTCTTCGACAAGAAGCTTCGCCGCCATTGCTCCCAGTCCATCTGCCGATCCTGTAATGAATACTCTCGCCATAAGGTCCTCTCGCTGACAGTGTTGAATCGCGAACGTGTAGACGCTCTTCTCATACCATGCTAGCCACCAGAAGCAAGAAGAGACACTATACGTTTGTATAACGTCTCTCTTGAATGGGTCGGACTCTCGCTTCTCAGCATAGAGAGATCACATTGATATCACACGCTTTTCATATGTGCTGGGTTACGCAAATGGCACACTGCATAGTCGTGCGCGACGCTGCTAATACAAACCGATAATTGTGGGGATATTGGACCGCGGCTAGGATCACATCCAAAGACGCGTAGAGAGCCGTCCCAAAGCGGCAGTGCTTGAAACCGTTCACTGAGAAGAGATAGAGGAGTTTGCGATGAAACGAATTTGGATACTGCCCATAGTCCTAAGTGCGATGACGATGACCTTCCCGGCTCTCGGCCAGCAAGAGATACCGGATGCAGCAACAGATCCGCGAATCAACCACGAGGTACGCGACTTCCTCAAAGAGGTGAACAAGAACCCAAGCCCGTTTTGGACACTGCCCGGTCCTCAGGTGCGTGCAACGTTGACTGGATTGCAGAACAAGTACCCCGTGGACGTGTCCGGCATCACTACGTCGGAGAAGATGATTGAAGAAGACGGTCGCAAGGTGAAGATCTACATTGTCAAGCCAGAACACGTGAAAGGAACTCCGCCGGTTTTCGTCTTTTATCACGGTGGTGTCTGGATTGCCGGCGACTTCGAAAATCACAAGCGCTTCGTGCGCGACCTGGTTGTGGGTTCAGGCGCAGTGGCCGTGTTTCCCGAATACACGCCGATTCCAGATGCTGTCTATCCGACACAGATCGAGGAGGCCTATGCCACGCTCAAATGGGTCGGAGAACATGGGCGTGAGATCGGAGTGGACAGCAGCAGGCTTGCCATTGCCGGAAACTCTGTTGGTGGCAATATGACGGCTGTAATTGCCATGCTCGATAAGGAGCGAAGCGGACCAAAGCTGAAGCTTCAGATCCTCTTCTGGCCGGCAACCGACGCCAGCGTCGATACCAAGTCGTATCAGGAGTTCGCGACGGGCCGCTTCCTCGCTCGCGACTTCATGAAGTTCGGCTGGGATATCTATGCGCCCAAACCGGAACAGCGTAATGATCCCCATGTCTCCCCGCTCCGGGCTACGCTTGAACAGCTTAGCGGGTTGCCACCGGCGCTAGTGCAGACCGAGGAGAACGATCCGCTTCGTGATGAAGGCGAGGCGTATGCCCATAAGCTCGATCAGGCTGGTGTCACTGTCATCGCCACACGCTATGTCGGACAGATTCATGACTTCGGCATCCTTAACGGTGTGCGGAACGTACCCTCCACCGAGGATGCCATCCGGGAGGCCAGTGACACTCTCAAGAATTATCTAAGCAAGTAGCTGGAAGTGCCGGTCGGTGTGTTTGCCAACTTTATGGGCGATACACCGACCCGCTCCTCAACGAAGGGAGGCAGCCGGCTCGTTGCCAGCAGAATTACTGGCCACGGATCGTAGGGTCATAGACGCGCGATCACTGGATGGAGTCCCAGCCGTCCGGCCATTCTCACCAGATCCGCTAAAGACTCGGCTTTCATCTTGTGCATGATGTGGCCGCGATGAATTCGGATCGTTATTTCGCTCGTGCCCAGCTCATAGGCGGTTTGCTTATTGAGCAGTCCCTGGACAATAAAGGGCAAGACCTCGCGCTCGCGTGGCGTGAGTGTTTCGTACTTCTGCCGCAGTTGGCGGAGGTATTGTCGGTCGTCCCATTGTTCTGCGGCCTGCTTTAGAGCAGCTTCAATTGCCGGCAGCAGCTCGTCCTCCTCGATTGGCTTGGACAGGAACTCAATCGCTCCTCCTCGCATTGCCTTGACCGTTGTTGGAATGTCACCATGGCCTGTCAGGAAGATCACTGGAAGCGCGGCATCTCCTTCCAGCCTCCGCTGAAGCTCAAGTCCAGTAGTCTCTCCGAGATCGAGATCGAGCACGAGGCAGGACGGAACTTCCGGTCGTTCAAATGCGAGAAAAGATTCCGGGTCGGCAAAGAGCGTCACCTCGAATCCCGCAGCCGACAGCAATAGATCGAGTGACTCCCGTATGCGAGGATCATCATCAAGTACATAGACCATCGGTTTGGCTTTCGTCATTTCGTTCCTCTTGCAACAGGCAGGGCGAACATAAACTTCGTTCCTTTGTCGAGTCGCGGTTCGGCCCAGAGCTTTCCCTGGTGTGTCTCAACAATGGTTTTGCAGATCCTCAAACCTATACCCATCCCTGATTCCTTTGTCGTGAAGAACAAGTCGAAGACCCTCTCCGGATCACGGAGGCCATGCCCACGATCTGCGACCTCTGTCAAAACGCTTTCAGAGTCGCGACTGGACCGAATTTCCAACTCTAGAGAGCCGGGAGCACTCGATTCCATCGATTCGATAGCATTCGAGACGAGATTCACCAGTACCTGTTGAATCTGCAGCCGATCACCCGAAACAAAGGGAAGCCCTGCATCAATGGAAACGGTGACTTTTATTCCTAGATTTCGGATCTGGGCTTCGTGCAAGAGGAGTACTTCGTCAATTACTCTTCCAATATCGACGAGGTCCGTGTCGGGATTTCTTCTGTGGAAGAGCGTGCGAATATTCTTTACCGTCTGCGAGGCATCGCGCCCACTGCGCAGGGTTCTCTCGACCGCAGTGACAACTGCCTGTCGGTTCAACGTCTCGGAAGCCAGATATCGGAGACATGCCTGTGAGTTCGAGATGATTGCACTCAAAGGTTGACTGATCTCGTGGACAACCGATGCGGCGATCTCTGTCACGGTCGAGACGCGCGCCGCTTCCGCAAGCGTTGCCTGCATCTCACGTACCGATACCTCGAGAGCTCTGCGGTCGTCGACGTCAGTCAACAGCGAATACCAGCGAATGACTTCTCCGCTGGCATTCTTCAGCGGTCGTGCCGTGGCATTAAACCATCGGTAGACACCATCGGCTCGCCGGTGGCGAAACTCATAGCTGAACTGAACACCGAGTGGAAAAGATCGCTCAAACAGTGGTTCTATCAGCTTACGATCGTCTGGATGGACGGCAGAAAATCCGTTGTCTCTGACAAGCTCTTCGAACGGTATACCATTGAACTCCACGACTCGATGATTTACCTGCTGCAGCCTGCCTTTTGCGTCCCGGACATACACCAACCCAGGGATGGTCTCTACAAGCAGCCGTAGATTTTCCTCGCTTATCTTCAGCTCCGTCTCTGTACGTCGCCGGTCTGTGACATCCCTCAGGAAGACACTGGTTCGATCGCCAAGGCGAACCCAGGTCGCTGAGACCTTGATGGGGTCACCATCCAAAGGAAGTCCTTCCAGGTCCCTGGGGGTTTTGCCGTCAACCGCAAATTTTGGGAGAAGCATGGTAATTGATCGTCCAAGGAGCTCCCTGTGCTCAAAGCCGAACATTTCGGTGGCGGCCATATTGGAGCCGATGATCTTCTCCGAAGCATCGATTAGGAGAATAGGGTCCGGACAAGTCTGCACAAGCGTCCGGAAATCGGCCTCACTCCGAATCCGACCTCGCTCGAGTCTTTTCGCCCTTTCCGCCAACTCGGGTAACAGGCAACCGACTCCGATAAGAAATGCGAGACGCCCATAGCCCGATCCATGGAAGGTGATTCGCGGAATAGTCTGAAAAAAGAATGCGATGAATAACGCCGTGGAGAACACGGCTGTGAGATAGCCAGCAAGTCTGTTGCCAAGAAAGCTTGCAATGAAAATGGCGACCAAGAAGCTCGAAACGGGTGTATCGAAGATCCAGGCAATCGGCAGAAATAGCCCCGACGCGCAAATTGCCAAAGTATAGCTACGGCTCCGTGAAGGGCTCGTGTCTTCCCGTGGCCATGCCCACCTGGCGTTTCGCGCCTCTCGCAACCTTGTTTCCCCGCAATTCTGCCGACCGCATCGGGACACGAGGTGACGCAACTCTACAAGACGAAGTTGTTTGTTAGGGCCTCCGAGCTACGTCGCCTCGTCCGATAACTTCCGCAGTTTGACGTTACTATGCGGTAGCCGAATACAGCTTGGATGAGAGCGCACTATCTCTTGTCTAAATACGCAACGCATCCCGGGGCGGAGGCGCGACCTCGCCCATGTCTGAGCCGAAGGGCAATGCCAGGAGCACCCCGTTGCGCCTACGGGCGGAGCGAGACTAAATCTAACTAAGATCGAGGGGGCGCTTATTGTGCGCCCGCAACCCGAATCAACTTGTAATTGACGAACTCACCGATCCCAAGCTCCGACAACTCGCGCCCGAAACCGGAGTTCTTGACGCCACCAAAGGGGACTTCAGGACCGGAGTAGCCGACTGAGTTGATGAAGACCATGCCCGATTCAATTTTTCGGGCCAAATCGTGTGCACGCTCGATGTTCGCGCTGAAGATGGCGGAGCCAAGACCGAACTTGCTTGCGTTTGCGACCTTGATCGCCTCCTCCTCCGACTTCACGATATAGACCGAGCCCACGGGCCCAAACGTCTCCTCCTGGTAGAGAGGATTCTCCGGTGTGATGTCTGTGATGAGCGTTGGCTCAAGGTAGAACCCTTGGTGGTCTATCCGCTTGCCGCCAGTGACAATGCGTGCGCCTGCGGCCCTGGCTCGCTCGATCTGCTGCAGCAGGCCATCGAGAGCGCGTTCGGAAGAGAGCGGCCCGAGCACGGTTTTACTGTCAGCCGGATCACCCGGCTTGAGGCTGCTCATCCTAGTGGCTAGGCCATCGATGAACTGCTTCCCTCGATCCTCACCGACGATGATGAAGCGTTTGGACGCTATGCAGGCCTGGCCCGTATTCATCATTCGTCCGACGAATGCGGCTCCGATCGCCTGCTCAAGCGGAGCGTCTTCCAACACGATAAGCGGATCGCTGCCGCCGAGTTCGAGAACTACCTTCTTGAGGTTTCTCCCAGCACGCTCTGCAACGGAGGAGCCTGCCCGTTCGCTGCCAGTTAGCGTAACTCCACGCACACGGAAATCCTCGATCAGCTTGGCAATCTGTCCGGTGCTGCAGAAGAGGTTGGTATAGACACCCTTCGGCGCTCCCGCTTCCTCGAAGAGTCGTGCGAAGGCCAGTGCGCACTGCGGCACGCTTTGAGCGTGCTTCAGCATCACGACGTTGCCGGCGACCAGTTGAGGCCCAGCCACTCGGGCCAGTTGGTAGTACGGATAATTCCAGGGCTCAACCGCAAGGATCACGCCCGTCGGCTCGATCGAGAGGATCGCCCCGGGCGCCTCGGGGATAGGTTTCGGCGTGAGAAACCTATCGGCATGAGTTGCGTAATAGGCAAGGATGTCTGCGGAGACCCCTACTTCAAATCGCGATTCATTGATGAGCTTGCCCATTTCGAGCGTGACGTATTGCGCATATTCCTCCGCTTTCTCACGAAGAATTTCTGCCGCACGGCCTACGATCTTTGCCCGTTCCGCTATGGCGCGCAGCTTCCAGTCGGCCTGATAGCGGTTATCGGCAAGTGTCAAAGCCTCGAATACCTCTTGGTCCGTCTGCTCGGGGAAGGTTGCGACGAGTTCCCCGGTCGCGGGATTGATCGTTTTGTACTCCGTTGCAGCTGCAAGAGTGCTCATGGTGATCTCCTCAATGGATAAATTGCTGACTCAGCGTTTGGTTGAGAAAATACCTGCAGCCCACCTTGAAGCTGCAGAACGAAACTATTCAATCGTGTTCGGGCGCGGGAACATTGAACCCGTTCAGCGTGACGGAGACCAGACAGTATGTCCCGACCAGGTAGATCAGTTCGTTGACTCCGGCCTGTCCAAACAACATCAAGGCTTCGGAGTAGCAAACCTGCGGCAGAACACCGCCCCGCACCAGTGCGTGGGCGACGTCATAGGCCACGGCCTCGGTTTCTGTGAGATCGGAAGGACGGGAGCCCGAGACAACAGCGGAGATTTTCGCCGGGCTCATTCCGCTCTCTCTGGCAACAGCAACATGAGCATACAGCTCATATGCTGCTCCGAAATGCCCGCCAACCACGAGAATTGCAATCTGGCGCGCCTCTTCGGGCAGGGTCGATTCCACCGTAATTGCCTTGGCGAGTTGCCAGATAGCTCCGCCAATCCGCGGCTCATGGAGCCACGGATTCCACGGTCCTATCAAAGCCCCATCGTCGCTCTCCGTTTCAAAGACGTTCAGATGAGAGGAGATCAACTTCTTCATGTCCTCGAAGAGGGCTGTCTGCTCTGACGTGAGATCTGATGGCGGCAAGAGAGGAAGACGCATTGTTCGTAATCTCCGCAAGGTTATTCAGTAAACTTCCATGGTCGTCTCGCAGGGGCATGTGTCTGATGCGTGACGAAACACTCTGCGTTCATAATCCCATCACTGCGGATTCTTCAGGACGCTATAGGAGGCCTCTTGAGGCCCGTGGTGTCAATGGTAGGAAGTGACGGGAAAGCCGTCCATTATACGTTTGTATGTAGAGCGCCTCGGTGACCTGCGGGGCTTGAACAAGTTGCTCCTTGCAGGGAGACGACCGCCGCATGAGTCGCGCCCTTGAGATGTACTTATACAAAGCGATGATTGCGGTTGCCGCCGCCGGTTTCTACACTGTTCGATGTGAGGCGCCTATCGTGCGGACGAAGCGAGTGATCGTCCGCAAGGGGTTCGCTGCGACCCTGTCCTGAACTCTGGACCGCGAAACTGCTTGGCTTCATCCAATGGGATTTGAGAGAGTTGATGAGTGACAAATCAGACCCGCGTCGCCGTCGTTGATGATGATCCCCGAGTCCGGGAGTCCCTGGAGAGTCTCCTCGACGCTGCGCAGATCGAAGCCCACTTTTTTCCTTCCGCGGAATCCTTTCTGGCTGAAGACATTGGGCGGTTTACCTGTCTCGTCAGCGACGTCAAGATGCCGGGTATGTCCGGCTTCGAGTTACAACGGCATGTCTTGGACCGCCGACCCAGCCTGCCAATTATTTTCATCTCTGCCTATCCGGATAACAGCCGAATCTCCGAAGCTATCTCGCTCGGAGCGATCACCTTTCTCCAGAAGCCGTTCGATGGTGAGGAGTTGCTCGGGTGGATCGAGAAATCCTGCCGCCCTCTCAAGTAATAGCGGCAGCGAAGCGGCGATGTTCTTCACTTCCAATTTTCCGGCTACTGACGACTCGAGCCTTTGAGTTCACGCTGATCTCCGCAGCGTGTAGTAATCATGGCCTATGGGAAACGGCCCACAAGTATCGTCTTGTAACTGGCGGAATCCTGATTCATTTCCTTCCTAATACAAAGCGATAATTGTCTGCTCCCGTTGCAGGGCCTAGTATCACCGCGTAGCTAGCCATGAAGCTCACGAGTGTTCGGATGCTTCCTCGGCATTTCGGTGAAGGAGATTCGCGATGACCACTGAGTTGGTTGGTAAGACCCTGCTGCTTGATAAGACTGAGAACCGTTCCACCGCATTTACGTCGACCCAACGGAAAGAGTATGGACTGGAGGGCCTCCTTCCTCCCGCAGTAGAAACACTCGACCTGCAGGTTGAGCGCTGTCTCAGGCAACTTGCTATTAAGCCGAATAACCTCGAAGAGTACATCTACCTCTCGCAGCTTGCAGACGAAAACCAGACGCTGTTTTTCAAAGTCCTTTCGACCGATCCCGCACGATTTCTCCCCATCGTCTATGACCCTACCGTTGCCGAGGCTTGCCTCAAGTTCGGACACATTTATCGCAAGCCGAACGGCTTATATTTGTCGATCGACCAACGAGGCCGCGTTAAGGAGGTGCTCAAGAACTGGCCAATCGAGGATATTCGCTTCATCTGCGTCAGCACAGGAGAACGGATACTTGGGCTTGGCGATATCGGCGCCAACGGCATGGGCATCCCCATCGGTAAGCTGCAACTTTACACCGTATGCGCGGGTATCCCGCCCGCCCCGCTCCTGCCTGTTCTGCTCGACTGTGGGACAAACAACGAGGAGTACCTCAAAGACCCGCTTTATCTTGGCCTGCGCCAGAAGAGAGGAACGGTCGAAGAGCTTGACTCCTTCGTGCAGGAGTTCGTCGATGCGGTCCAGGAGTTGTATCCGAAGTGCTGTATTCACTTCGAGGACTGGAAAGGCGTCGACGCCCTGCGTCTGCTTGAAAAGTACTGCGACACCATCACCTGCTACAACGACGATATTCAGGGAACGGGAAGTGTTACAGTCGCTGGGCTCTACAATGCCCTCAAACTGACGGGCGGGAAACTGAGAGACCAGCGAGTCCTCTTTTTGGGAGCGGGATCTGCTGGAATTGGCATAGCCGACATGATTGCGTCGGCGATGGCCCTGGAGGGCCTCGCGATTGAGAAGGCCCACGAGCAGATTTCTCTGTTCGATGTGAATGGCCTGCTGGAGCCCTCTCGCACGGATCTGATTTCCGAACAGGTAAGATATGCACATGCGCACGTTCCATCGAAATCGTTCGTCGATGTGGTCCGCTCGCTCAAGCCGAGCATCATCATCGGTGTGAGCACGGCGGCCAAGGCTTTCAACGATGACGTCGTGAAGGCCATGTCGGAGATCAATGAGAAGCCCATCATCTTCGCGCTTTCGAATCCGACAGAGAAGGCGGAATGCACCGCGGAAGAAGCGTACAAGTGGTCGAACGGAAAGGCCGTCTACGCTGGAGGCGTGCAGTTTCCACCCGTTCACTTCAACGGCCAGGAATTTCTTCCCGGCCAAGCCAACAACTTCTACGTCTTCCCGGCGGTCGCGCTGGCTGTCTTCGCGACTGAGGCGACGCGAGTCCCGGACGAACTGTTTATCGAGGCAGCGCGCGCCCTTGCGAATCTCGTTACGTCGGAGCAGCTTACCAAGGGCATGGTGTACCCACCCCAGAGCAATATCTTTGAGGTTGAGATTCAAACGGCGATCGAGGTTGCCGCTAAAGTCTTCGACCTCGGCCTGGCTCGCGTGCCCCGTCCTTCTGACATCGCCGCATGGGTTCGTGGCATTCTGTACAAACCGGAGTACCCGGCGGCATAAAGCGACGCTGGTTGAGTTGCTTTCGGGACTGCCTGAACACCATGACCACACGAGCCCAAGCATCTCCGACAGCAACATGGATAGCAGCGACGGTTCTTGTGGGGCTTGTTGCTGGACTCGGTGGCATGGGGCTGGGACTGTTGTTGCATTTCATTCAGCATCACGCCTATGGCTACAGTCTGCACTCTCTGGTCGGCACGGAGACCTTTCTCGACGGGGTCTCCGCCGCCACCCCAGAGCGTCGGTTTCTGATTCTTGCTCTCTGCGGTTTTGTGGCTGGAGTCGGCTGGTGGGCCATTCATCGTTTTGGACGCCCGTTGGTGTCCATAGCCAAGGCTGTGAACGGCGGCCAACGTATGCCGTTTGTCAGTACAGTCGCGCATGACCTGCTGCAGATCGCCACGGTGGCTCTGGGATCTCCGCTCGGACGAGAGGTCGCCCCGAGAGAACTTGGCGCACTCCTGGCGGGTATGGTGTCCCGACGCTTCGGGCTCACTATGCCCGAACAGCGCATTCTGACTGCCTGTGGAGCGGGCGCGGGCCTGGCCGCAGTCTACAACGTGCCACTCGGCGGCGCTCTCTTCACCCTCGAAGTGCTGTTGACGACCTTTGATCTGACCGCTCTGCTTCCGGCCCTTGCAACCTCTGTCATTGCGGCCGTCGTCGCCTGGGTCGGACTTGGAAATCAAGTCCCTTATGAACTCCCTCGACTGTCCGTCAGCTCCTCGCTCATCGCATGGTCCATCGTGGCGGGACCGATCTTAGGCATCGCTGCCCACTACTTCATCGAGATGACGCAGAGCGCGACGAAGAGCTCACCAAAGGACTGGCGGCAGATTCCCTGGAGCATCGCGACCTTCGCGTCCATCGGAATCATTGCCATGAAGTTCCCGCAGTTATTGGGGAATGGCAAAGGAATCGGATACCTTGCCTTCAACAGCGACCTCACCCTCACGTTTGCGTGCATTCTTCTCCTGCTGCGACTCTTAGTCATCCTGGCAAGTCTCCGTGCGGGCGCGGCTGGTGGGCTGCTCACTCCGGGGCTGACGCTCGGGTGTTTGATCGCGGTCATATTGGGAGTCGTCTGGGCCAGCTTTTGGCCGGGAGTTCCGGCCGGGGCATTTGCCATCGTTGGTGGCGCTGCCTTTCTCGCATCGTCCATGAAGATGCCGTTGACGGCAATCGCTCTCGCGATGGAGTTCACACACGTTGACAATAGTTTCCTGGTGCCAATCGCGTTCGCAGTTGTCGGCTCGGTACTGGTGTCGCAGTACCTTGGAGGACGTGCCCGCACGCCGTTTGCGGGCAGTACGACGTCAGAGCATGGAGAGGCCGTGTAGTTCTTCCTGCGCCGATCTCACTGCAAATGCAATCGACATCATCTTCACCGACCCAATGCCAGAGTCAGTGGCACAGTGATGATCAGGGACAACGTGGATAGCAACAGGATTGACGCCGTCTCTCCTTGCAACGCCTTATATTTTGTCGCAAACAACACCACAATCGTGGCCATCGGGAAGCTGCAGCAGACCAGCGATTCACGCACGAAGACTCCCTGCGCCCGGAACAGATGGACAAGCACGAAAAAGCACAGGGTTTGAATGCTGATTCTGGCGACGGACCCTATCAGAACGAAACGTGAGAAGTGAAACGAGTAGGCATTGAGCGTCAAGCCGACAGCGAATAGGGCTACGCCTGAGGTCGCCGAGCCGATCATAGCGAATGCGCTCGAAACTTCGACTGGCAAGGGAATATTGAGCAGTACGAAGAGAACGCCGCCTATGGGCGCCCATAGCAACGGAGATTTCAACCCTGCCTGCAAGCCTTTCATGATCGCATCGCGACGCGAAACGTTTGCTGAGTCTCCACCACTGTTCATTTCGAGCAGGATGATCGCTAGAGGAACAGTGAGATTGATAGCGAGCGCCACCAGTCCTACGGTCCCTGCGCTTGTTGGACCTAAGAGTGGTTTCAATACCGCGATTCCGAAGACCGGCGTTGCCGATGTCGAGAGGAAAAGCGCACAGATAACCGCCGCGGTGCCGCGTAGGCTGGGTATCCTGTCCAGAATGAACCAGGAGACCAAAAATAGGCCTACATGCGCTACCAGAAGTGCGACAACGACCCTGCCTTGCTGCAAGAGCAGCGGTCGCTGAATATCCGTCATGCTGACGAACAGTGATGCGGGTAGAGCATAGCCGAGCGCCAGCTTGCTCAAGCCGGCGGCCTGATTCGTATCGAATGAGTGGCGGCGTCCTGCCAGGTAGCCAAGAGCAAGGACGAAAAAGACGGGGAGCAAAGCGCCAAACAAGCCACCGCTATTCATGGGATCCCTCCAGAATCAAAAGTCGATCTTCGTGCGTAGTCCAACAACGGTTGCTCTGTGCAGTCCGCCACCTACGTTCACGTAGTACTGAACGACCGGCTGTACGAGCATGGACGGAGTCACGTGCAACATCGAGTTCAGTTCCAGACCGTGCTCCAGTCTGAAGCTCGAGGAGCCAGCGGGCCGAAAGTCCGGGCTGAGATGGTTAAGGACATATCCGAAGGATGCTGTGTTGTGAAACTTGACCGGCAATAGCTCGTTGTATCGAACTCCCGCCGTAAACTGGCGATCATTTCGATTGACGTCCGAAGGACTCCAGTCAATGGAGGCGGTGGCGTCAAGGCCTTTTGATCCGGCTGGGTCAACTCGCCAGAGAGCCTGGTTCGCCATCCAATACATCAGGTAGTCGCCGCCACGGAAAGTAGCATTGTTCGGTCGCGTGAATTTCCCCGGGTTGTAAGCAGCCCCAAACTTATAAAGGCCGGAGTAACCTTTCCGTGTCTCCAGGTTGTCGAAACCACGCACCGAACCGGCATTCGTTCCAGGGCTGAAACCGATCTCAGACACGTTCATGACTGCGCCACGGAACTGCGGCACAAGTCCTGTCGGGTTATGAGCGTATGGATTCCGGTCCGCCGCGAAGACCATCGACTTGATATAAGCGTGCGAAAGAGGCGCGACGCGAAGTTCCAGTGCTGGTGTCGAAGGTGGATCGAAGGACTCGTAGGTAGTCACGAGGTTACCGAGCGCGTAGCCCATTGGTTCGAAGATGAAAGATGCGCCGTAGTGTTGTACTCCGTAGAAATCCTGGGCCGCGAACTGCCCGATCCGTGCGACGACCTGATCCTTGTGGTATCGCTTCTCAAGCCACCAGGAATCCAGGCGAAGCGTATTCCCGCTCGACATGCCGCTTGGACTTGTTAGCAGTTCAAGATACTGGCCGAGATTCCCGCCAGCCTGCCAGACAGCTGTCGCATGAAAGTAGGTATTTTGCCAGTGCGTCAGAGTTCCGAGGTTGAGGTCAATCGTGCCTCTAAAACGATTCCAACTTGCGAATCGTTCGGGCTGTTCGCTTCTGACGTTCCAGAGATGATCTGCGACGTATTGAAGATCGAATTGGACTCCGTGCTCTTCGAGCCGTCCTCTTTCACCTTTCCACTCTCCCAAGGCATGAGTTTGCATACCGGGCGCAAACTCATGCCGATTGGATCCACTCAGCGTCTCTTCGGAGGTGGTCTGCGCAGTCGAGTGCATGGTCCCCCAGCAGATAGACACGAATAGCATCAGGATTAGGTGAAGCCGCTTGCGTAACATGGCCGTCTCTGCTCATGGCGTTGGGAGATTCGAGTCGGGACGAATCGAAATTATTAGTTATGCGGAAACACCATCTGCTCTGGATTCACGATCTCGTCGAATTTCTCCTCGGAGATCCATCCCGTCTTCAGCGCCGCGACTTTAAGGGTTGTTCCTTCATCGAGCGCGGTGTGCGCGATCTTTGAGGCCTTGTCGTAGCCGATCACGGGGCTCAGAGCGGTCACCAGCATCAGCGAGTTGCCGACGAATTCTGCGATCCTCTTCGAGTTCAACTCGGTCCCGTCGACCGAATACTCGCGGAACTTTTCGCACCCATCTGCCAGAATCCGCGCGGAATGGAGAAAGTTGTTGATGATGATCGGGCGCATGGCGTTCAACTCGAAGTTGCCCTGCGAGCCTGCAAACGCAACCGCGCTGTCATCACCCAGGACCTGAATGCAGATCATTACTATTGCTTCGCATTGCGTGGGGTTCACCTTGCCTGGCATGATCGACGATCCCGGCTCATTGGCGGGCAGAATAAGCTCGCCTAACCCACAGCGGGGACCGGATGCCAGCCACCGCATATCATTCGCGATCTTCATGAGAGCGACTGCAAGAGAGCGCAAGCCCGCGTGAGCATTCACCATCGCATCGAGTGAGCCCTGGGCCGCAAACTTGTTTGGGGCCGTCTTGAAGGGGTAACCCGTCAGCTCAGCGATCTTTGCGGCGATTTCTTCTGCGAAACCTTTGGGGGCATTCAGTCCGGTTCCTACCGCAGTACCTCCGGCAGCCAGCTCATAAAGTCCGGGCAGAGAATTGTCCACAAGACGAAGCGCATCGCGCAGCTGCGTGGCATAGCCGGACCATTCCTGTCCGACCGAGAGCGGCACAGCGTCTTCAAGGTGGGTCCGTCCGATCTTGATGACCTTCATCCACTCAGCCGACTTCGCTTCGATCACTTCGGCGAGCGCTGTCACTTTGGGGAACAGGGTCTTCTTCAGCTCAAGCACACTGGCAATGTGCATCGCCGTGGGAAACGTGTCGTTCGAAGACTGCGCCATGTTGACATGGTCGTTCGGATGGACGGGCGTCTTGCTTCCGAGCTCTCCACCAAGCAATTGGATGGCTCGGTTTGAGATCACCTCGTTCACGTTCATGTTCGATTGAGTCCCCGATCCGGTCTGCCACACGTAGAGGGGGAAATGGACATCAAGTTCTCCGGCAATCACTTCATCTGCGGCCTTGACGATGGCTTCGCATCTCCATGTTTCGAGGCGCCCAGCGGCTGTATTCACCAACGCGGCCGCTTTCTTGACGTAACCATACGCATGGTAGACCTCTTTCGGCATGCGATCATGTCCAATCGAGAAATGAACTAAGGATCGTTGTGTCTGTGCGCCCCAGTACTTGTCCGCAGGGACATCGATGCCTCCCATGGAGTCGGTTTCATGCCGTTCTCCGGTTGCATCGATTCCGATGGGGACGTTGTTGAGTTGCGGTATGTGTTCCTTTTCCTGAGTCGACATATCACTCTCCTGTTAGAGCCACGGCAATGGACATAGCCGCAATTCTAGGGAGATGATTCGTGGGCCGCCATTATACGTTTGTATGTATAAGACCCCTGCGGCGATCAACACCTGGCTGTTTCGAAATCGCTTGTGTCGTATCGCTCGGAATAGAAGCGACGGAGGATCGCCAGCCTCTCACGGCTGTGTCCGTTCTTTAAGAGCAAGTGATCCAGCATCGAGGAATGGAAGGGAGATGGTCGCAACGCCATATGCAGCGCTGATGGCCAGCAACCCCATATCGTGCGCGCCAAGAGCGCTGCGAGTAAGTTCCAAAACCCCGTAGGCATTCATGACAGCCGCAAGACTATACGGGCGCCCCACGATTTCAGCACATAATCTCTCAAACAAATTAGGGGACTTGGCGAGTCTGGCACCGGCATTGCGCAATTCGTTTTGAAAGCCGATTATGGCCGACGCAGGAATGTAGCCGAGTGGAGTTCGAACGCGGTGCCAGTCAACAGAATGCGCATGTATGCCGCTCATCGAAAGCAGAACACTCCCGAGGATCACGCCAGCCGCATTGAGACGCGGTGCGGCGACTGGATGACGCGTCTTCTGGCGCAAGGCGTAATCCGCTGCTATCCATAGGAATCCCACGGCCGTTTCCATATTCGGGTGGAGACCGCGCCTACTCAAAAGGCCAATATTTCCGCCAATGAGGCTTAGAGCAACAACAGTCGGTGCAGCAGCAAGGGCTGCTCGCTTTTGTACTTCGAGCATCAGAAATCCAGATCTCCAAGGGCGACGATACGGCTCAAGGAAGGGAAAGAGAAATCAAGAATGAGTTTCTACAAGAGCATTGTGCTCATCGTCTGCGCTCCACGGCACGTCCGTTGACACGGCTGAGGATTGTTGGGCCACTCGATATAACCTCGGAGCTGAACCTCGAACGCGTTTGAATGCATTACTGAAGGCGCTTTCAGAGTTATATCCGAGGGAGTTTGCCAGGTCAGCGACCTTCACATCTTTGTCGCGAAGCGCTCTCTCCGCTAAGCACATACGCCATTCGGTGAGATAAGTTAGTGGCCCCGTTCCGGCAGCGGCTTTGAACCTTTCTGCGAAACCCGTTCGCGACATGGCGGCGATGCGGGCGAGATCATCCAGATGCCATTGCTTACCCGGCGCGGCGTGCATGGCTTGTAACGCAGGTGCCAGCTTTTGGTCTCGGATCACACGCAGCAAACCAAGAGAATTTGCATCTGCCTCCTCCAGGTAATGCCGCAGCATTTGAACCAACATGAGTTGCGTGATCTGTGTAACTGCTGCGCTGTATCCCGGCTGAGAATCCAGCCGCTCGCGAACGAGCTCCCGTAAGAGCCATTGGATCGTTGACGCTCGCGGAGACGCCGCACGAACAATCATGACCTCCGGAAGGATGTCCGAGATGAGAGGGCCGTGTACCTTGTCTAGCAGAACGTGGCCGCCCACCACGAAAGTTTCGTCAGAGGTTCCGACTTTCTCGATTGTCCCCCCCTCTGGCGGAAACACATCCTCGAGGCGGAGAGGGGTAGGGTCGAAGCCATCACCGACAACAAAGCCTCGCCGGCCAGACAGGAGCATGGCCTCGCCTTGCTCCAAATGTTCAGTTACCGTCTCGCCATCCATTCTGAGCCAACAGTGCCCCGTCGCTACTCCGAAGAATTTGATCTTCCCAGGCGCGGGAAAGCGCAGCGCCCATTCGCCTCCAGCTGTAAAACCTCCGGATAAGACGGAACGAGCATCGGCCAGTTCGAGGAACTCGGAAAAAGGGTCTGTCGCCATTTCTGTACTATCGCGCATGTTGTATGGATTTTCAAGCATTCAGAATACGGATAGAGAAGCCTAAAGTGATTACGGAGAACGATTTAGGTGTGACCACATGGCAATGACTGAGGCACACTTTAGCGCGTTCTAGGAACTGTTTTGCAGGTAAGCACGATACAGCATGACTGAGACCATCCATGTCGACGATATTGCTTACTGGCATGAGGTGATCCTCGCTCATCTGTTGCAGGGAGAGTGTTCCAAGATCGATCCGAAGTTCACGGCAGACCTTGCTGTAACGCGAATGTCAGATCTTCGAGTTGCAAGAATCCAGAGTGTTCCGCATCGCTATGAGAGAACTGAGAAGCATCTACGAAACTCACATCAAAACGACCTTGTCCTGATAGCACAGTTAACGGGATCTTCGGTTCAGACTCAGGATGGTCGAGAACTCTTGCTCAATCCGGGCGAAATCATGTGCTTCGATTCGACCCGCCCTCTGACTCTTTCTCTACAGACTGAGTTCGATCAACTCGTTCTGCATATTCCAAGGGAGATCGTTCTCGAGTCGCTCGGACCTACGGAACGATTCACCACCGTGGAGCTCACCAAGCGGACTCCGGTGGGGGGACTCTTAGTGTCCTTTCTCAAAAGCATCGACCAGGTTCTGAATCAGGTATCCTCGTCCACGGCTTCGCAGCTATCCCAAACTGCGATTTCTCTGGTCATGACGGCTCTCGCCGAACAATCATCGATGAAGCTCGACCATCCGAACTGGGCGCGGAATGCGCTTCTCTATCGCGCGGAGCAATTCATTCTGAATCATTCACGAATCCAAACGCTGACTTCTCAGATGGTTGCGGAGTCGCTGGGAATCAGTCTCAGATATTTGCAGCACATCTTTCAAGACATGAGACGGACACCAAGTGAGTGTATATGGGAATGCCGATTGCGAAACAGTGAACAGGATCTGAACAACCCGTGCCTTGGTGCTCTTACGATCAGCGATATTGCTTCCCGAAGCGGATTCTCCGATTTCGCTCATTTCAGCCGCCGATTCAAGGCCGCGTATGGAATTTCGCCAACCGAATATCGCAATCGGGCACAGGAGAAGCTTATGCGAACGACGGACCTCGCATCCTATCGACCGAATCTGGACGATACGCGCTTGCAGTGACGTTGCATGTCGACATTCAGTCGCGCTTAATCAGAGTTCACAGATCGAAACGAAAGGCGATTTTGCGCTGGCAGATGATTGATCACACGGTTGCTAATATCTAGCCCCATCCTCACTCCCAGGAGATGAATATCTGTGGGTGCGGGGCAGATTTGGTTACCGTGCATTCACGGGAGCGGCCTTATGTTGCGATTCACCGCTTGGATAAGAAGGTTCTTAATTGCGCGAGATGGCGTTCGGTACGTGATTCCGCCTGCCTGTGTCGGGGCTGCCTTTCTGATCGTTTCTGTGCTGCAGCATTTTTCCGTACGTGATCCTGTCATTTTGATTTATCTCACCGCAATAGCTGTAAGTTTCTGGTACGGCCAGAGAGGCCCAGGCCTCCTCGCATTCCTTCTCTCAACGGTTTGCTTGTTTAGCAACTTTCTGGAATTTGAGCATAGCTGGGTGCGCATCGTGTTCTACGATGCTCCCACCTTGTGTCTCTACTTTGTTTTCGCTTGGTGGGTCCAAGCGTTCGCCGAGTCACGCCATCAACTGGAAACTATTCTGCGGCGCAACGGCCAGGAGCTTGAGAGATCCGTACAAACTAGAACACGTGAACTCACACGGATAAACACGGAATATAAAACGATTCTTGACGCCGCCCCATTCGGAATAGCCTTATTTGGTCTCGACCGTATCGTAGAGCGCTGCAATCCTGAATACGAAAAGATGATAGGCTACGGCCCCGGTGAACTGCTGGGAATGTCCGCTCCTCTGCCGAAAGAAGAGCGAGACGCATGGAGAAGACAAGAGGACGTCCTTCGATCAGGCCAGCGAGTGGTCGAACATGAAGCGCTTCGAGTGCGGCGCGATGGTACTCAGTTTTCTGCGACTATCTGGATGACACCCTTGCAGGATGGTCTGGGGCATTATCGTGGATTGGTAGGTTTTATCCTCGATAACACTGAACGCAATGCCCGTGAAGCGGATCGCCAGATGCTCACCGCGCTCGTGGAACACAGTCCTGACTTAGTGGCGGTCACGGATGAAACAGGGAGGCTGACATTTATCAACACCGCTGGCCGCCGATTGCTGGGTCTTAGTTCTGGCGATGAGTTGAGCCATATCGATCTCCCTGAGCAATTTGGGCATGAAGGAGAGAGCAGCACGCGAGCAATTTTGTTGCAGTGCGAGCAAGGTCATCTCCACGTAGAAATGATTTACAAAAGTGCTGTCACCGGCCGAGCCATCCATCTTCACTGCACGTCGTTCACAATCCCCTCTGCAAAACCCGGTGATCGCATACTCCGAGCATTTGTAGCCCAAGACATTTCGGAGCGGAAGGACGCCGAGGCAAAGTTGACAGAGTCTCTCGAAGACAATCGAAGACTTCTTGATGAAAATAGAACTCTTCAGGAGAAGCTGCAGCACGAGAACATCTCGTTACAGGAACGCAATCTCGCATTGCAGACCGAAATCGCCGATATTCAACGTGCCAGATTTGAGAAGATCGTCGGGGAATCTCCAGCGCTTCGCCGCACGCTTAGCAAAGTTGAGCAGGTTGCATCGACTGACGTTACGGTGCTGATTACAGGCGAAACCGGCACCGGCAAGGAACTGATTGCGCAGGCTATCCATGAGAATTCCAAACGAGCACAAATGCCGTTTCGAGCGATCAATTGCGCAGCATTTCCCGCGACGCTGATGGCCTCTGAACTGTTCGGACATGAGCGGGGAGCTTTCACGGGAGCGGATCGTCAGCGTCTGGGTCAATTCGAATTGGCGTCAGGGGGCACGCTCTTTCTGGACGAAATCGGAGAGTTGCCACTGGAAACGCAGGCCATGCTTTTGCGCGTGCTTGAGGAGCACACCTTCGAACGACTCGGCGGAACAAAGCCGATTCGGTCAGACGTAAGAATCATCGTCGCTACGAATCGAGACTTACATACAGGTATGCAAAAGGGGGAGTTTCGCCGGGACCTGTTTTTCCGACTTAGCGGATTCCCGATTGAGGTCCCGGCTCTGCGCGAACGCAAGGGAGATATTCCTCACTTGGTACAGCACTTTGTAGAGGTCTCGGCAGCGCGGCACGGCAAGCGTATACGGAACATCGAGAAGAGGGCGATGGAGATGCTGCTGGCGTACAGTTGGCCTGGGAACATCCGGGAACTGCGGAACGTTATCGATACATCGGTCATCATCTCGCCAGGCGAAGATCTGGTTATCGATGAGGAACTGCTGTTTGGAGTTGAAAGCTCCACGGAGCCGGGTACGGGCACGCTGAAGGAAAAAATGGATCAGTATGAGAGGAGCCTGATCGAGCATGCTTTGGCTGAGAGCCGCGGGCGGGTAGCCGGCGCATCGGGTGCTGCAGCGTTTCTTGGGCTGCCACCTTCAACACTATCCGCTCGGATGCAGGCATTGAAGATCGACGTCCTAAAATTCAAGGCGCTCTCGGACTGAGCTTCAAAGTTTACTCATTCCGTCGCGGTGCGTGTGCGATCAATGAAGGAAAGCCGCGGAGCCCCTCTTGCGAAGCTCCACGGCTTATATGCCAGCAGTGACAGCCGACGATCACTTTGACGTCGGCGGTGTGCCGGTTCGTTGGTTAGGCTTGCCACCGATGATGCAAATGGTCATTTTGCTGGCGGTCAGTTCGATTCTCACCGTCCCGTCCGCTGTTAACTTCTCGAAGCTTCCTGCAGGCAGGAATTCCGCGAAGTCGTCTCCTCCGACGGCGTCTTTGACCTTGTCATAACGGATCATGCGCTCTTCTACCGGGGCATCGACAGGTAAGGCTTCGTAGCCTCGCGCATAGACCACCCTGTTCACGGTATTGGTGCCTGGTAGTCCCGGTTCCCCATTCGACATGAGGTAGATGCCATCGTCCTTGACGAGCATGAGACCGGGGCCGGGGTCGGCGGTTAATCCATACGGTGAAACGTGTTTGGGTGCCGTGCGGGCATGTGTAAGTAATTCGAGGACGGTATCGCCTTCAAAGACAAGTGCGGCTCTGGATTTCATTGTGTCGATTCTCCTGATCGGAATTTGCTTGCATGAGACGGTGCCCTCCAACTCAAAATTTCTTTCGTTTTGTGCTCCCGCTTCATAGTTCTCAGCAACCGGCAGGGCCGGAGGGTTCAGTCAAGGCCGCAGAGCGCCGCATGGCGGTCGAAGCGTTAGCGAAGAGCCTTGACGGGTCCTTCCGGCCCTGCAAAACGCACGCCTGAAGCGGGAGCACAAACAAACGAAGAAATGTGGGCGACCTTCCTTACGCAGCAATGGATCCGTGGCGTGATGGCAGAATCGTTTAGTGACCAGGCGCCTCCCAGCCTTTGTTGGTTAGCTGAAGTGTGATCGCTTCGTTCAACTTCGAGCTGCCGCCAACAGTCGTCCGAATATCCCCGAATTGGCTCTGAATGTCTGGTCGTTCGGCCCAGGGCGCGAGATCGGAGAGTTTGTATGTGTAGGTGACTTCCGTCTGCGTAGCGGGTTGGTCGCTGGCGGGTTCGGTCCATTTGACGATTGAGTCGACGGTCTTCGATCCGTAGCAGAATCCGGCCGATTGCGTGAGGGCTGCCTGTGTTTGCCGGAGATAACGCTTGCCATCAGTGGTGGGTTCGTAACGCCGGACATGATGGCGAGTCATCCCGCCGAAGATGCCAGGGAGATTGGTCTCGGTGTCCAATGACTGCACCAGTCCGGCTTTCTCCAGGGCAGCCATCTGGGGAGCGATGCCGAAGGTCAGCTTCTGCTGGGCTGCGGATACATTGATCGGAAACGGCTGCCCAAGCCAGGTGCAGGTTTGCCCTCGACTCTGAAGGTATCGGTTAATGGCGTTTTTAAGGCTCGTTTCACTTGGCTTTTGGTTGCTTCTGCAGCCTGTGAACAGCAGAAGCCCGACGATAACTGGATAAAGCGATCTGCGCATGATTTGTATCCTCATAGGTGAAGCACCAAACAAGACGATGCATGGTCGTGAAGGTGCTCAGTTAATTTCGATTTTTAGAGCGAGTAATCGGGTGAAGAGTTCGTCTACCAGGCTCTTCAGGTCTCCGTACCTCTGGTCATGCCGCATAAACAGCACGGTCTCGATTGCCAGATATCGGTCGGTGAGCGGGCGGAATACCGTGCCCGCGTGGCTGATGTGAGAAGTTGATCGGGGGAGCAATGCGATTCCAAAGCCATGAGCCGCGAATTCGAGCGCGTGTGCTTCGCTCTTGACCTCTTTGAATAGAGGTTGAATGCCCAGGCTGGCGATGTACTTCATGACCCGCGCATAAAAACGTGGCTGCAGAGACCGCGGCATCCAGAAGACCATCTCCCGGTCGAGATCAAGAGCGGTCAGCCCGGATTTCTGGGCGAGACGATGGTTCCGGGGTAAGCAGACTGAGAAGCCTTCCCGGCCCACTCGCTGAACCCACAGATCTTGATCGGAAATCGGACCGACTCCTAATGCGGCATGTAATTTCCCTCGGAGCACCCTCTCGACAAGCTCAAGGGTGTTTGCCGTTTCCAGAACGATCGCAGGCTGTTCCTCGGTAGAAACATGCGAGGGCTTGATTCCATTGAGGAGTGGCAGGAAAGCACTGTGTGTATAGGGGGAGTATCCGATGCGGTATGGACCCAGCTCGATCCTGGCTTGAAAACGAGCCAGGTCCCATGCGCGTTCGGCGTGGAGAATGGCGATCGAAGACTCCTGCACAAACAGTCTTCCGGCTGTGGTGAGTTGAACTTCTCGTGTCGAGCGATCAAATAGCTTCACGCCGATACCCTTCTCGAGAGCTAATACCTTGCGGGTGAGTGAAGGCGGCGTGACACCGAGTTTTCTAGAGGCCCTGATGAAGTTTCCTTCCTGAGCAATGACAACGACCAGTATGTTGATTTCGAGCGGATACTTGTTCTGCATGAACATCCACCTTGTAAAGGAACGCATGAGCAACTCGCTGCAATGTGGCGTTCCCAGGTTGATTGGGATTTTCAGGTCCCCTGATGATTTGGGCGGTAACGGGGCGTCTGCGGATGAAGCTTCTCGAACGCCACTATCCACGGACGTCAGGAAATGCCCGGTTGAAGCGTGGCATCTCGGCTCAGGATTGACCTACGTTGTGTTGGAATGCTGATCACGTTGAATGTGTTCGGCTCTCAGTCGATGCGAAAAATGCGCTCGTGAGGCAACACGGCTACGCGTGCCCCCTGATCCGAGATCGCGGCGGTGGGGCCTGTTTCGGCTCGCGATGTTTAGCAGAGCCGAAGGTCGGCCTATCCTGAGATTCCTTGGTTGCCCGCTAGGGTGGGAATGGCCTCCGACAATCGCCAGCCTGCTTTCGCACTTACTCATCGACGGACCCCCTGCAGATCCTTCGATTGGGAGAAGCGGAGGGTGTCTCCTTGACTACGTGCCGAGACAGCGTTGCTTCCATACCCTGTGGGGAAAGGATCTGGCTTCATCAAATCGGTGTTGAACGGAACAACACACGACAACGAGCTTTAGCAACTGGTCTGCCATTGCTATTCGATTGAAAATAAAGAAGTAACTATGCTGATTGACTCTCGAAATCCTGAGAGTTCACCGGATTTCGAGAGTTTTCATGGTTCGGGTTGTATTCAAGCTCGTCCGCACGGCTAGAGGCTGCGCGTCTAACCAACCAAAAGTGCCTTGACGACCCGGAAGACTACTTGCAACTGCGCACTGTCCCGGTTCTGCAGCAATTGAGAGATCGCACTTTTTAGGGCGTCGGGTTCCGTCATAGCCGGATCGAGATCGAGAAACACGGACGGCGGGACGCCGATGGCATCGGCCAGGCTAACGATTACATCAAGAGTCGGCCACTTCTCTCCTCGTTCGATCTGTCCCAGGTAGTTCACGCCAATTTTGGCTTTCTCTGCAACCGCGTCTCGCGACGAATGGGCCGCCTCTCGCGCACTGCGAATTCGTTGCCCAAAACGCTTGCGGTTTTCATTCATATTAAAACGCTATTGGTGTCAGATACCCGCCAACAACGCCCCAATAGGAATGAAAATTAATGATAATAGATACTAATGGCGCTATTATCGGCGCAATGTAGAACTATCGGCGCTTTGTGGAGCAGAAATGGCCAGTTCCCTTGAAGTCCAGTCCGATAAATCGCTTATAAAAATCGTCGCGGGCGGGAGCAAAGATGCTCTTGCGACGCTGTTTGAACGTTACGCTTCTCTCGTCCACAACATTGCCCGAAGGATTCTGCGAAAACCCGCTGAAGCAGACCAAATCGTACAGGACGTCTTCACTTTTCTGTTCCGTAAGGCAGCGCGTTTGAAGGAATGCGAGATTCGTTTCTTGATCCTGCAGGTCACGTATTATCGAGCCCTTGATCGGAGGCGGTACCTAAACGTCAGAAACCTCCACATCCGCCGTGATCTGGATGACGTGATGCTGACGGGTCTTCAATATGAGGCTGAGGGACATTTCATCGCCGAGTGCCTGAAAAATGCGTGGAGCAAAGAGTCGGCCACCCGCTTGTGGCAAGTGCTCTCACCGTCTCAGATGCTGACGATGGAACTTCATTTCTTTCAAGGGCAAACGCTTGAAGAAGTCTCTCGTTGTCACGGACAAACACTGAGAGATGTTCGTCACCACTACTATCGCGGGATGGAGAAGTTACGACGAGCCAACTTTTCTTGCCGGACAGTGGTTCAGAAGACGAGTAGAGATTCCAATCAGGAGGTTTCTCTACTCGAGTCGCACCATGCCGATGACTACTTCATCGAACTCTGCGCTCTGTGGGGCACAGGAACGCTGACCGCAGCTGAATGGCATCAGTTGAGGGTGCATCTCTCGCTCTGCGCTAACTGCAGAGCAATCAAAGCTCAATACGATCGCATGCTTGCCACATTGATTCCGGCTTTGGCGTGGTGGCTATCCAGCGTCGATAATGAGGAAGCGGTCCCTCTTCCATCAATCGAAAAGGTTAGAGGCACTCTACTCAGATCACTCTAAACCGACCTGCCAACACGAGCCACCTCCTCGATCCGCCGTCGGCCTTCCTTCCTGCTGATGTACACGATCAGATCTAGAGAGCGTTCCGCATCTTCCTTAGCCACGTTTAACTGAAAGTTGGCGGCGCTCCGGATCGCCAGGCTTGCCAAACGCCGTACTGCTTCGCTGGCGCTGCTCGCATGAATCGTGGCCAGGGTACCGCGATGCCCGGTGTTCATCGCATCGAGCAAGGTCCGCGCCTCGGGACCGCGCACCTCGCCGACAATGATGCGATCAGGCCGATGCCTGAGCACAGCTTTCAGCAAATCATCGAAGGTGATATTGCTGCGGTGTGTATCTGTTTGCGATTCCGTTGAGACGATGTGCGGCTTGCGGATGTGCAGCTCCGCAGTGTCCTCGATGAGCAGGATACGCTCGTGCTCCGGAATTGCATCTGCCAATACGCCCAGTAACGTTGATTTGCCACTGCCAGTTCCACCGGCGATGAGAATGTTCTCTCCGCCTCGGACGGCTCGAGTGAGAAGTTCGCCCTGCTCTTCGGTGATCATCTCAGTGCGTATCAAATCGGCCAAAGTGTAATCACGGCTGGTGAATTTCCTTACCGTGACCAGGGGCCGCGGATTGACTACAGGCGATATCATGGCGGCCATGCGGCTGCCATCAGGTAGACGTAGATTGAGGATGGGAGAGTCAGCGTCCAGCTTTTTTCCAAAGCGGTTGGCGATCACTTCGAGGCCGGTCAGCAAAGCTCCATCTTCGAAGCGCACATCTGGTATCTGGCGAACCTCGCCTCGCTCCTCGACCCATACTGTGTTGTCAGGATTCACCATGATCTCGGAGATGGTCTTCGATTGAAGCAACTGCTCGATGGGCCTGAGAAATGGAATGATGACATCAAAGCTCATGTTCGATACTCCTGTATGGAAATACAAAGAAAGAAATGTGACCGTCGCGGTCGCGGCGCTGGGAATGTGGGAATCGCAACGCGATTTCCAAAGGCAGTGGGAAGGGCGGGAAACAGTGCGACCGTTTTCCGCCTCTTTCCCCTGCCTGTCATTTCCATCGTCGACAAAAGCGCATACTTTCTATATCCGCCGCGGATCGAAGTTGATCTTTTCCTGATCGAACCAGTTCATGGTGATGGGCAGGAAGTCCGGCTTGAGGTAGCAGTATGTAGGTGGCAGTGGACTGACACCGTCGAAGGCGACCACGATGGATTGAGCATTCCTGAGATCGAAGAAGACCTTCTCTTCGAATACTGGCTCCTTCTGCTTCTGATACTGCTTGACCGCCGCAACGGAACCTTTGCTGGCGGATGTGCGGCCAGAGAGCCATCCCACGTTGGCGTTCGTGGAGGTCTCAGAAAGCGTGTAGCCGATGCGTGTGCGATCTTCCTTGCCACACAGCTCCGAGGCGTATCGAGCCGTCTCCGGGTCGGAGGTCGTGAGAAAGACCTTATTCCGAAATGCCTGCAGCAGCGTCTTCACACCCTCGTTCGGCAGCGCATCTTTCAAGCTGGCGACGGATTGGGTAGCGACGATGGGGATGCACTTCGGCTGCCGAGACAAACTGAGGTAGCGTTCGTCCCCTGTGGGATTATCGCCGCCGACTGTAGCGAAATTCTGGTACTCATCGCAGATGAAGACAGAGGCGCGGTAGTGTTTCTCCGGTGTGGCATCCATCCTGGGAATGCGCAGCAGCATAGCCCGCTGGTAGTCGATCTTCATCATGGTCCCGATGGTCTTTGCGAGCGCCGGGTTCAGAGCGACAGGAAAGTTCAGTCCCACGACTTTGCCGGTTTCGATCAGCTCTTCAAACGGGCGCATGACGATGCCGTCTGGATCGGAGGCGGACTGCTTGCCCTGATAAAGCTCCTTCGGAGGACAGAAGACGCGGCGCACATCGGGATCAGTCTCGAAGAGCGACAGGAAGACGGCGATACCCTGCACGATGGAGGTCTTCACTTCGGAACGGAAAAATTTCCAGTGTTCCCAGTACCAGTATTGAACGCTGCGGAATCGCTCACGGGCTGCAGGATCGGATGGCTTACGGGTGAAGACCAGAAACTCGATCGAGGTCTGTCTGGTGAGCGCGGCCTCCAATTGTTCGTCCCACGCCGCTATATATAGGTTGGCCTTCGGATTCCATTTGAATCCGAGAGGAGCGAGTTGTTCTTCCTCGCTGAGATAGTCGTTCTTCTCGATACCGATATAGCTGGTGGTGCTGAACTGCGAACCTACTTCTATCAGCATCTCTTCGAGGCGTCCTGCGCTGATGACGGTCTGGAAGATGTCGACCAGGGTCACATATCCGTCGCGGATGCGGTGGAGCAGGATCACGTAGCGGACGAGATCGGTGTACGACTGCTGCCAGAACGGCTCCTTGCCTTTGCCCCAGATGGAGGTGATGATCGATGCGATATTGAATGCCTGGGCGTAGGGATCGAGCGAGTTGTTGAGCGGGTTGTAGCGAGTCTTCCCGTTCAGCGAAATCTCGATGTAGTCATCCTCCCGCCCACACCACTTCAGGATGCGCTGCAGCTGCCGGCAGAGATCGCCTTTGACTTCGAGCACAATGCCGGAGAGCTTACGTTCTGGATCGTCGGCTCTATACGCGAAAAGCTGGCGCATCGCTGGAAGGATCAGTCCGTAGGTCTTGCCCGAACCGATAGAGCCGAAGGATGCGATTCCGGTGTAGAGGCCACGTTCGGGGATGGATAGCCAGGATGGCAACGCGCTGGCCCTCGGTGTCAGGCGGCTATGCACTTCGCCAAGAATCAGCGACAGGTCCTTGCGCCTCCGCGGATCGGGATATGGCGGGAGGGCGCCGGGATGCAACTCCAGCTCGCTCTTATAAAGGTGGACATACAGGAGCGAGAAGCTCATCGAGAAGACGATGAATGGCGTGGAATAGAGGAAGAATCTGTAACCCATCAACAACCCATGAACGATCTGCGGCCGCTGCAACTCGGTCAGGCGCACCAACGGATCAGCAAAATCGATGGGAAAAAGCGAGTTCAGGATGATGCCGCAAGCCGCGCTCAGGCCAATCGAGAGCAGGAAGCGATGCGCAACCAGTGGGCGGATGATGCGTTGAATGCGTGGCGATGACCGCATAGACTATGACCTCCTTCATGCGTGAGCAGCATTGGCAGAGACAGGCGCTTCCGGCTTCGCAGCCGTTTCCGATACTGGTTTGATCGGAGACGTAGCGGGTTTCGCGTCATTGGCGTTCCGCGTAGGATTCGCCGCGAGGTTTGCTTTGTATTTAAGGAAGTCTTCTTCCTGTGCGATGGCGAAGCGCAGCAGTTCGTTGATGACATACTGAGTTTCGTTGTTCGACCAGTTGGCTAGGAGCTCGATATCGTCGGCGATGGTCTGATCGATCGAGGATTGAAGTTTGGCGCGGCGGATGCGGCTCACTCCATGCTGTAGTTTCAGTCTGCTCATGGATATCTCCTGTGGATGAGTTGGGAATCAGTGTTGTATCGCTGGCGGATGCAAATGGTATCCGTAAACAATCTCGGTTTGATCTGTCTGGTATCTGGCGCAGATGAGATGGAGATCAGCAAAATATCTGCGACAGATACGTTCTGTATCGAAGGCGTGCCGAGGGGGGGAGCGACCAGCGCGGCGTCAGCCGTCGCGTCAACCCCGAAGGGGTGGGTCGCTCCCCCCTCGGCACCTACTTACCCCTCATCACCTCCTTCGCTAAATAGTTGGTCCTGCATAGCTTCCGCACGACGAACTGGTTTACGAATAGACCGCACCCTAGACCCAAGCTCCGGCTTAGACTGGCTCTCGAATTTGAAGTGATGGAGCGGATAGCCATACGGAAGGACAAGCGCCGTGAACTTCCTGCGCTGCCCCATCTGCTCGAACTGCTGCCGGAGACGTTGGGCGTTGGCTGTGCCCGATGCCAGGAGCGCCCGATGTTCTGGACGGGTATAAATACCGTCGCCCTCGCGGAGCAGGGCGAGATCGCGCAAAGTGAGCGCCGATTTCCTGGAGTCGGCGAGCTCACGCGCGCGGAGGTAATCGAGGAGATGGTCGACGCCGCGGGGAGTCATCGGCGTCGTGCCTCGCGCCTGGTCATCGGGAAGTTTGGTAGAGAAGATTCTCGATGCGCGGTCAAGGTCACGGTTCGAGTCAGCGAGGTACAGCAGCTCGAAACTGGGGAGTGCCCAAAACAGCGGAGCATGACGGTCAAGAAAATGCTCGAAGCCACTCGCCGAGAGGGCGCCATCGTCGACATAGCTGAACGAAATGCCGCCATCCTTATTAAGGAGGAGCGGAAATTCTTCAGCAAAGACCACGCCCCGAGAGCGAGGGAGAACGGATTCGGTCAGGCCGAGTGCGCGGGTAAAGTGGTTGACCTTCGACTCCTGGGTGTCGAGCAGCGTCTCGCCGAGATGGTCGAGGACGAAGTCCAGGACCATGAGGCGGGACTTGATGGTGGCGTCGCTTTTCAGCCGGCGATGGTGCGAAGCGCCGAGCCCGGCTGCCACGTACACCTCGGTAGAGGTGAGGTGATAGACAAAGCGAGCCTGCCCGCAGGCGATGCTTTGGATGTGGCCAAGCGCGGAGGACCGGCGCAGGAACCGCGCGGCCAACGCGCCTCGGCCCCGCTCGATAAAGCGCAGGTATTGGCGGCGAAGAAAGTACCCCGAGTGCAGGGCGGCGAGATACAGGAACGCGGCCTCGCGTTCCGTGTAGCCAGCCACCTGCAAGACCGGGATGGGATCGTAAGCGAGCGTCATAGATCGAAGATGTCCCGCATCATGTTGTGTTCGTCCTCGATCTTGGCCGTGATACTGGAGCGGTCCGAGCCGGAGGCGTAGTTGCGGAAGCCTGCCTGCGCCTTGGCGCGCAGGTGCCCGCGACGGTACGCTGCGGTCAGCACTTCGATATCCTCATGACCTCCCGTGCGTGAACCCTGATCCGACTCCAGGCTCTGAGACTCATCGACCTTCTTGTCGAACTCAATCCGGGCATCGGGGATCTGGATGCCTCCATCGACGAACGGGAGGGAGTGTTTGGCGGCGACCTCCTGCTTGATTTCGCCCATGTCGCGCTTCGGGTCAGCTTTGCGTGCGCGATAAATGTCTTTCTGGACATCGGCTTTGATCTCGAAATCGAGCTTCACGCGGAGGTTGCTGCCGCCATCCCGCTCGATACGCTGGGCGGCATCACGATAAGCGCGATAGATGAGCGAGTCGTGCTCCATCTCGCGCGGCTTCACGAAGCCGTAGTAGACGGTCTGTCCCTCTGGTACCTCTCCACTCTTCTTAAGCCACGCGCGGCCATCGCGGGTGATCGTGGCGACCTCGACACGATCAATCTGGCGCCGGGTTCCATCACGGCGAAGATTGATGTGGCGCGTCTCGACCAGCCCTTTCGATTTGAGGTAACGCAGGTCCTCATCGAGCTTGCGCTGCTTGCCGTCATAGATCGTGTCAGCGAGATCGCGGGTGCGGACGACACGGAAGCGCCCGACCTCCAGCATGACTTTTCGCTCCTCGGTCCGGAGCTGCATGCCGATTGTCTGCGACGGGATGCGGTCCCGCCGAGTCCGGCGTGGATCCGTACCCTCGCGCGGGTCTCTCACCCGCCGCGGAGGGGTGGAGACCTCGCGGTCGCGCTCCGGACGCCTGGAAGGCGAGGAGCGAGGCGGGGTCTGGTTCCCGCGTCCCTGACCTGCGCGCTCTTTCAGCGACTGAAGGTGCCTCTGTACGGACGTGGGCTCTTGGGTAGGGGGCACACGGGTCTGAGGAGGGGTTTCTCTCCGACGAGGCAGGTCCTGAGGGATATCGATCCTCATGCTTATTCACCGTCCTCGACGCCACGCTCCGCAGGAGCAGGCGGAAAATCCATCGACGCCTGCTCGGTCGCAGACTTTGCGGTGCCTTTCTTCCCCCGTTTCGCGGTGGGCGAAGGTGCAACGGTTTCATCAGCAACCGGAGCGGCCTTCGGTCCGTGGCCGACGACCCGACGCACGTCGTAGTCGTCGACACTGGTGAATCGGTTCATCTCTTTTTCGGCCTGCTCACGCAATGCGCGGATCTTCGCGACCAGGTCGGGAGTACGTTCCAATGGAGAGTCGTCGTTGTGCATGCTAAAGTTGCTCCTCCTGATCGTTGAAGCGCGACAGGATCTCCGCCGACAGCTCACTCTTGCCGGTATGAATCTCCTGGTCGAAGTGCTTGAGCTTGCGGCCGGTGTCACGCAGGAAGAACTTGCGCTCGATCCAGATAGTGAGGCCGAGAAGATTCGTGAAGAGCAGAGCGCAATAGAGCGCGATGGTCTTCAGATAGGCGTGCAGGATGAGAGCGCGCCATGCAGTGAGGAAGACGAACTCGCGCGACATCCAGAAGATGAGCGCGAGAAAAACCAGCGTCGCGACGAAGACAGCATTAGCGATCATCGAGATTCCTTTCCGCCGCGCGCGGAGCGCATGCGGCACGAACAAAGAAAGGCAGAGAGGAAAGCCTCTCTGCCAGAAAGAGGACGGCGTTAGCCGTCATAGTCTTCAACCACACCGACCGCGGGAATCTTCAGCCTGCGGACACGCAGAGCGTGAACCTCGTAGACGGGATGGTTCAGGTTTACTTCGGCGTAATGATGGATGATGAGCTGGCCCCTGATCTCGACGTAGTCGCCCTGCTTCATCTCTTTCAGGGAGTCGCAGAACGCAGCGCCTGGGCAGATCACCCGAAACCAGCCGCCATGGGAGACCCACTCATTGGCTGGCCGCCACCAGAAGCCATCATCCATGCAGACGGTAAGGACGATGTATGGAACCTTGTCGGTCCGCGTCAGCTGCGGCTCCTCGGCATCTTTGCCGAGGAAACCGCGAAGTTTGAGACTGTTCCGGAAGAGATTCATGGCCGAACCTCCCTGCTGCCGTCATCGGAGTCGCCGTAATCGACCAGTGCTTCAGGTCGGTCCAGCGGCTGAATGCGGACTGCATGGACGGCATAGGTTGAGTGCTTGACCGAAAAGCGTTCGCTGGCAACGACGACGCCACGGTCCTGTTCGAGAGCGCGCAACTCACCTTCGACTTCGAGGTAGTCGCCGCGCCTCATGCCACGCACCATGCCGCAGAAGAACGGACCGGGGCAGATGATGCGATGCCAGTCGGTGCGCGGTATCCATTGATTGTTCCCGAGATCCCATCTGCCGGAGACGGTCGCCAGCAACAGGACTGCGAAGGCATCTTCGGTGATGCCGTGTGAGGGCGGGGCCTCGGCGTCCCTGCCGAGAAAGCCCCGTAAAAGGACGCTATTGGAAAAGAGAGTCATCATGTCACACCTCCCGTGAGGGAGGACAACGCCGCTTACGCGGCGTCATCCTCCGTAATGGGCTCGGCGTCGAGGTTCTCGCCCTTGGCCGGTGCTGCGAGCTTCTTCACGGTGTTGGCGCGCACTTCCTTGTCGCGGAAGGTGACCTTGACCTTGTTCTTGCCCTGCCCGACTTCCTTCTCGTACTCGGTCGAGCGCAGCTCGCCTTCGACTTCCACGTAGTCGCCCTTCTTCAGGCCCTTCGCGAAGTCAGCGGGCTTGCCAAAGGCGACGGCGCGGTGCCATTCGGTGTGGTTTACCCACTCCTTCTTCTGCTGGTCCTTGTAGCCGGACTTGGTGGCGAGTGAGAGGACGACGAACGTCTTCTGGTTGCGGGTTGCGAAGTTCTCGGCGTCCTTGCCCAGGAAGCCCTTCAGAGTGATTTTGTTTTCGTAGAGTGCCATTGCTTTTCTCCTGTTTGGATTTGCCCTGTTCTTACTCGGGACACTCTTGCGCGAAGCGACGGGAGGTGCCCCGCTCCCAAGGCCAAGCGGCGCTTTTTCGGAAGGTTCGGAAAATCTTTTCGTCCGCGTTCTGTGCGGAGTTTTGCCGAAAAGATTTTCTGAAAGCCGAAACCCGCAGGGCGCACGCAGTGCGAAGCAGAGCCGCGCAGCTGCCGCAGGGCGCGGGATAAGCACCGAGCGAGTGACCGAGTGAGACATGGGAAAATCCGGGAGAGATGGCGCTTTACGGAAACATCCACTGAAGGTGTCTGGACAGGGATGCGCTTGATTCGCAACCTGCATACCGGAGTCGTCCGTTTTCTCGCGCCTTCCATGCGGAGTAGACCAGTTGGGAGCGGGTGAACCGCACTTGGCACTCTTCCGCATCGTTGCCCATGTGCCGACACGGTGAGGGCCTGCTTTCGGGCGACTACGTGGAAGGCGAACCTGCACGGTCTGGGTAGCGAGTGGATGCGTGCGGGGCAAAGGTCAAGGTCGTCTTTCTTCCGCAAGGAATGTGCCAACACCGTGAAGGAGCGGAGGCTCATGGCTCCCTCCTCGCGTTGTGCTCGTCACTGAGGATCGCATCGACCGCAGCGATGCGTTGCCCGATCCAGCGCATGACGGGGACGGCCATCGAGTTGCCGAGAGCTTTATAGCGGGGGCCGTCGGAGGCGAGTTTGCCACGATACTCGACCAGCGTGTAATCGTCGGGAAACCCTTGCAGTCGCTCGCACTCACGTGGCGTCAGGCGCCGGACGGCCATCTGGGGCGTCATGACTCCGTCGACTCGCCCGCCTTCGCCACCACGTTGAAGCGTGCCTGAGATATCGGTCGACGCAGTAAGCTCGTTAGACCATGCAACGGATTGCTCTTGTAGGACAGCGGTCGTCGAGCTATTCTCGATGCTGCCCGGCGCCCGCGTCCGCAGGCTACCGGCGATCTCGGTCGAAGATGCGGCGTTCGCAGTCTTGTCGCTGCCATGAAGTGTGTATGCGGTCGGAGAAGGGTTTTCCTCCGAACGAGATTGAAGGATGCCGTCGATCTGATTCCCGCCGCCACGTGAGCTGCTTAGGCTCCCATGGACATCACGCTCTCGCGCCTCGCCGCGTTGATTTGTGCTGAAGGCGATGGCGATTTGTCCGCCACCATTGGGATGGCTGCCATCATGTCCCATTCCACGCAGTGTCGGAGCAACATCGTCCGCGTCGGCCCCATGGTCTTTCGCGGAGAAGGCTATATAGCTATTGGTGCTGCCTCCAGCGGAGGCGCGCAGGCTGGCGCTCTCAGACACCTCGGGCATCGCTCCGCCCTCCCGCCCTCGCAGATTGAAGGCGACGGCCTGGGTACCGGGAGCGCTTTCGAGGGTGTGCGCAACATCGTTGGAGAAGCCGGAGCCATTGGACTGCGTGTGCGCCGTACAGATGGCGACAGGCACCATGGGCGTTCCACGCCCGGTGCCGTCCTCACTCGCGTCGAAGCCATCGGCGGAGAGCGAGTGAGCAATCAGTGTTTCTGTCTCGTAATCCTGCCTGCCCATACCACCGGCGTTCAGGCAATGGGAGATTTCATCGGTCGAGGAGATGACGCCGACGCCTAATTGATTGCGGACGAAACCATCCTTGCAGCCGGCATCGATGGTGGGGGCGGTGTCTGTGAGGCGACCGCCAGCAGGGCCGACTTCAACGCCCCCGGCAACTCTTTGCCGCGCTTCTCGGCGCGGCGGAGGATACCCCGACAAGCTGTGGCGCTCAAGTAGTACCGCTCGGGGACCTCTCCAGTCTCCAAGATGTCCGACAACGAAGACGCGACGCCGTCGCTGGGGTACTCCGAAGTGTTGAGCGTCCAAAACTCGGTAGGCGATCCCATACCCGAGTTCGACCAGCATCCCGAGGAAGGCTCCAAACGTGCGTCCGTCGTCGATCGACAGGACGCCGGGGACGTTCTCCCACACCACCCATAGGGGCCTGAGTCTGCCAGCAAGTCGAGCAAACTCGATGGTGAGGTTGCCACGCGGGTCATCCAGTCCCGCTCGCTTACCGGCGACGGAGAAAGACTGGCAAGGTGTTCCTCCGGCCAGAAGGTCGATTGTTCCCACATCCTCAGCTCCAATCTTTGTAAAATCGCCGGCATTGACAATCGCGCCATCGGCAGGCATAGCAACGATGTTGCGAATGGCGGCGGCGCGCTGCTTGGCCTCTTTGCGAGAGGACGCATTGTGCGGACTAGGCATGTGAACGGGGCGCGATGCGCGGTAGCGCGAGCGTAGAAGCCAGCAGCAAAATGGATCGATCTCCGCAAACATCGCGGGCTGCCAGCCGAGAGGTTGCCATGCAACCGATACGGCCTCGATGCCCGAGCACACGGAGAGATACCTCAAGCAAGACTCCGAGCCGTGTGCTTCCGCGTGCAGAGGACGTTGAGCGCAGAGAGGATGTGCGCCATCGATGTATTGCGCCCATAAAGCACCATGTCCGCGTAGCGGACGGGTGCAAGATCGCCGATGCGATCCACCAGTAGCACAGGTATGTGCAAGTCCGCTTCGAGGAGACGATGGATGAGTCTTCCGGCAAAGTCACCCTGTCGTGCATGGATCAAGATGCCGCACACGAGATCGCTCGCCATCATGATGGCGGCAGCATTTCTACTGTCATCGACGGCTGTGACCTCGTAGGGGTGCAGGCGGAGGGTGAATGCAATTGTGGAGAGCAATTCACGATCGGCGCAGTAGAGAAGAATCTGCTTGTTGGGTCTCATAGAGATCAGCTCCCGAATGCCTGGTCTTCGTGGACGTAGCTGATGACGAGGCCGAGCGGATTCGTCAACAGCATGGCGTTGGGCACCTCATCGCGGAAGCCATAGATGACGTTCGCGGTCCAGCGCTCGCGGCTCTGCTCCTGCTGGTCGCCGGGCGAGTAGAAGACCTTCTCAAACTCAATGTGGGCGCGATAGGGTGCTTGCCTCGTGTCGTCGAGCACGACGGCCTTGATCTCGATATCGACATTGGCTGCGCTGGGATCGAGCAGGAAGGTATCGAGGGTTTTCGCCTTGTTCACACGCGCAAGCGTGGCCGACTGCAACTCGTTCGAGAAGAAGTTGAGTGATTCACCAAAATCGCGCTGTAATGTGGCATGATTACGCCCGTAGTAAAGTTGCGCCCACCGCGCCAGGTAGTATTTGCTGACGCGTTCGACAGGGACCTTCGAGAAGTCGTCGTAGTTCATCACCTGGCCGCGGCCGATATCGTAGACAGCGATGACGAGCGGCTTCAGCCGCGAGGCAGCCGTCTGCGCGCGATAGAGGAGCGTCAGCGAAGCGAGCGTGACGAAAGAGAGCACGAGCAACGCAACCTTGAGGTAACTGTTGGTGACAACCGGTTCGGCATAGAGCTCAAGGAACCTGTGTCCCGCTTCGGTCGTGGAGTAGGTAGTCTTTGCCATAGCGATCAATCCTTGTTGAGGTCGACCCATGTCCCAGCGCGACCGCCGAGGATGGAGCCCGTGAGTTCAGGAATCTTGTGCAGGCCGTAGACGCAGACGAAGGTCAGCGTGATCAGAGCAGGGAGAAGCGTCACGATGTTCGTGAGATCGAGCGTCCCGATTACGTGGAACATGCCGATGATGACCTTCGAGAAAACGAAGATGAAGGCGCTTGCGACGACCTGATAGAAGCTGAAGCCGATAAAGGCTTTGAGCCAGCCCCAGAAGAGCCAGTCCATCTTCGGCACAATGAACCAGGGGATGAAAATCGGCCCTACGAGTACGCAGACAGCAGTGGCAACATAGCCGTAGGCGATGACGGCGAATACGAACGCCTGCATAATGGCAAGAGCTACCTCCGCGATGAGCCAGGCAAGGTCTTCCTGTGGGCTGAAGAGTCCGGGTGGTGTACCAAGCTGCTGCTCGGCAGAGGTGATGGAGTCGACAATGTCCTGGGCGTTGTCGGTCTGAATCTGCGCGGAGATCTGGATAGCTTCTTTGGTGATGAGGTCGGAGAAGCTGTAGCTCGTGCCGGGAATCGGTGTCGAGTAATACGTGAGCATGCCGAGGCCGAAGGCGATCATGAGGATCAGGTCGGCGAATTTGGCGAAATGAAAGCCGCCGTGTCCCTGCGAAGCAGACAGGGCGGCTTTCACACCGAACCAGACAAGCAGGATGGTCGCAAGCCCGCGAAAGATATCGAGCCCGGTTGCCTGCAATGCCGCGCTGTGGGCGCTCAACAATTGGTTGATGGCCTGCGATAGGAAAGTGAGATAGTTTTGTCCCATGTGCTAGTTCCCGCTGGGGCTGAGAGAAATAGACTGGATGGCCTGTGTCATGCCTCCGGTGGTCTGTTGCATGACGTTGGGGAAGTTCTGCTGGAAGTAAATGGCGTTGTTGATGGCGCGGTTCTGGGCGTCGATCTGCTGTTTCTGCGCGACCAACTGTTGCTGCACCGAGGCGGCGAGAAGCTGGTTCGTATCCTGCTGCGAGTGGATTTGGAGCAGCGTGGCGGAGTTGATCTTGCCGAGCAACGCATTCGAGCTTTGCTGGGTCGGATCGGTGGAGAAGGTATCCGAGTCAAGATTCGACAGCTTGGTTGCGAACGTCTGCTCATTGGTGCGGATCGTTCCGAGTGTTGCCAGCGTGTTGGTTGTAGTCGTCTGAGCCAGCTCCGAGGTGGCGTACTGGTTCGCTACGGTCGCCTGGGCGCGCGAATCGAGTGACGAGTAGTTGCCCGATGGGTAGCTCTGAGGCTGTATATAGGCGCTGTTGTAGCCCTGCTGGGCCTGAGGCAGACCGCCGAAGTTGAGAGCGTTCACAAGAGGCGATGTATTGCCGTAGGCGTTCGGTGGGGCTGCGAGACTCTTCCACTGAGACCAATCCGCTTTGTAACGGGCTTCAAGGTTCTGTGGCATCGTCGCCATCTGGTAGGCGAGGTTGTACATGGTGACGATCTGCGTGCGCGTCTGTTCGGCAGTCGTGTAAATCTGTGCCTCTTTTAAGAGGTGCTGCTGCCAGTTGTTGAGTTCAGTCGCCCACTTCTGGAGTTGTGACTCGCCCTGCTCGATCTGCTGGATGGCATGGGCAGATTGCGTGGGGTCGTAGACGATGCCAGAGCCGAACTGTGCATGCGCCAGAGGCGCGCACAGGGAGGCGAGAATGATGACGAAAGCGCAGATGCGGGACTTCATGGGAGACTCCTTTGCTGGGCCAGGGCGTTAAACCGTGGCGTTGGGTGGAAAGACAGGTTGAAGTTGTGGAATCGGACGCTGCGGGTGGCTGTGCTGCCTGCATCTGCATCCCTTCGAGCAGGGATCGGAGGATGGCAGCCGGGCGCCACAAGGCGAAGGTTTACCGGGCTGCGAGGGCGAGGCGCAGCCAAGCACAAGCAGACAGGCGAGGAGTGAAATGAGAGCGGAGCGCATCAGAACACCTCCGGCATGTCGTGGTTCTCGTAACCGGGCAGGAGCATGTCCTGCGTGATGTAGACCTTGATCCTGTGACCCTCGCGAATGGTGATCGTGGGCGGGATGTTGATAAAGCGGTCGAGGACGTTTGCGCCGGACTGAGAGAGGCTGGAGGCGATGCCGGCTTTGTAGGCTTCCGTGCCCGATTCGTTGTATCCCTGATTCAGGTTGGTGGCCTCTGCCGCCCCGGAGATCACGCCCAGCGCAATGGAGGCACCGAATATCTCCAGGTAGTGGTTGTTGACCTTGTCCTTGATGCCGGTGGCTCCGGCCTGATCGAGACCGTGGAACTGGTCGAGATCGACGGAGTAACCATCGGGCATCAGCATGCGGTGGAAGGTCACCGCGAGACGCTTCTGACCGAGGCTCGAAACCTTCTGCACATCGCCGAGGATGAAGGTGCCCTCGGGAATGAGCATGTGCTGGCGGTCCTGACTGTAGACGGGATTCGTCACCATGACCTTGAGCGGGCCAGAGAACTCACCATCGAGCCGGTTCACCAGAACCGTGTCGATGGTGGTGCCCTCGAAGACGACGAAAGGCTGACCATGTGCGGAATTGACATTCACTTCGGGCGCACGCTTGTTCGTTGGGCCGGGAGTAGCCGAGGCAGTCTGTGGTGTAGCAGCCTGCGGTGAGTTCGCGGGATGACCCGCATCAGACCCCGAAGCAGCTTCCCCAGTGACCGATGAGCGCGGAGCGCCAGCATCGAGAGCGACGAGGTTGGAGGCAAAACGGGACTTGAAGGACATTGCTTTTTCCGCATCAGCGATAGGGTCGCGCTGAGGCTCCGCAGGTTGAGCGGCTACAGGCGGAGGTAACTGCGAAGCAGGAGCCGAAACGCCTGGCTGCGGTGAATTCATCGCCTGTGTCGTTCCAACTGGAGACGTGGCAACGGTGCCGCGTTGCGCAGCTGCTTGCCGTTGCTGGGCGCTGAGATCCTGCTCCAGCTCCTGAATCTTGCGTTGGTTCACGTCGGTGGAGGCAGAGCTGGCTGTCGCTGGAGTAGCCTTAGTCGCGGACTGGGGATGGTTCTTCGAGAACATCACGGCCATCAGGATCAGGACGGCAAGCCCGGCGACCACATAGCCTTGCGCCTGCTTGGGCACGACGCCTTCGGGCAGCTTGCGCTTGTCGCGCAACTGCGCGTTGGGGACCTGCAGGGTGGGCGGATCGTCATGAGGCTGAACTTCTGAAACAGGTTTTTCGTCTGGCATCGGCGCACCTATTTCGCTTTCCGCTCGAAGTCGAGCTTGTGCTTGCCGATCTCGAGATACCCCTTGTCGACCACCGTAGGCAGGATGTAGGTGCCATCCTTTAACTGGAAGGTGATGAGGTCGGGCTTACCGTCCTTCAGTTCATAGACGGAGAACTTCTCCGCAGCCGAGGACTTGATGTACGTGAACTTGTCGTCGTGGTAGATGGCTGAGACGTCGAAGGGAGACTCGCTGTGGTAGCTGTAGTCGAACTTGAGCGCCTGGGTCGGATAGTCGGCGCGGAATGCTTCGACAGCAGTCGCAGCGCGTGCTTGCGCAAGCTGCGTGGCAGCACGGGCCGCATCGACTTCGGCGGCAGGAACGAACTGCCGCGCACCGTTCGCGGTGGCGAGAGATGACGGGTCGGACGGCTCGATAACAACCTTCAGGTCGGGATCGCCCGTCTCGACATCATCAAGCGTGAAGGAGTACACGCTGCCGTGGTCGGTGATCAGATTAAGGTTGGAGTGAATGCCTTCCTTGGCCGGATGCAGGAAGCAGTAGTTGCCGACCGTGTCGATGATCCAGTAATCCTTGTCGCCGGTAGCGACCTGCATGATTTTCTCGGTCGAGGGCAACTCGATCAGAGTGGTGTAGCGCATCTTTGCGCGCACACTGACGATGTCGTTGGCGTGGTACTTCACGATGCGGGCGGACTGCTGGCCGTGGGCGACGGTAGCGGCCAGGCCAAGCAATAACGGGACGATAGGTGATGGGCGCATGGTTCTCCTTTAGCGGTTGAGGGGATTAGGAAAGTCCTGGACCAGACGCAGAAGTCCCTGCTCTGGCCCGAAGCGGGCGAAGTATTCCTGCTTGCGAACGTTGTCGCGAGGCGTGTTGGTCGCCATCCAGTAGCTCAACGGGTCAACTGAAAGCTGAAGCTTCTTCGCATACTGCGGCTGCTTGAAGAGCAGGTCGCGCTTGGGGACGAGCGATTCGAGCAATTCGAGATCTGTGTCGTTCAACTGGAAGGCTTCGGCATAGAGTTTGCGATCGATGCCGGGGTTGGCCAGGAAGATACGGCTGGGGCAGGACTCATTCACCAGTTGCAGCAGGTTATTGTTGACCAGTTCGATCATCGATTGCGTGGTCAGGAGCATGGCGGCGTTCAGCTTCCGCCACGTCTTCTCGGCCCGCATCACCCAGTCGTGGATGATCTGCCGCTTGAAGAAAATCCATGCCTCATCGATGACGAAGAGCTTGAAGGTCGCGATGTTCTGTTTCTTTTCGATCTCCGAGGCCGCGCGCTGGAGAAGATAGAACAGCATCGGCTCCAGAACATCGGGATACTTGTCCCAGCCATCGAAATTGAAGGTCTGGAAGCGAGAGAACGTCAGCGTGTCCTCGACGTTGTCGAAGAGATAACCGAACTGTCCGGATTGCAGCCAGCGATGCAGACGCTCGCCGAGAGGCCCCACAATGGACGCGAAGTTGGTCAGCGTCCTGATCTCGCGCGGTAGCTTGTACGCACGCTCGATCCCGGCGAAGAGTGCCTTCTCGTCTTCAGGCGTGAGGTCGTAGCGTCCGCCTGCCTCAATCAGGACCCGCAGGAAGAGATAGAGAAAGTTCTGATTCTCATGAGTGGGCTCCAGTGAGAACGGATTGATGCTGAAGCCCGGATCTTTCAATCCGACGTTGAGATAGCTCCCACCGAAGGATTGGGTCAGCATCTGGTAACTGGCGCCGAGGTCGAAGATGAAGGTCAGCGGACTGTACTTCTGCGCAGACTGGACGATGAAATTCGTGGTGAACGACTTGCCACTGCCTATAGCTCCGAGGATGAAGGCATTCGGCACATCGCCCCAGTGCAGGTTCAGATAATAGGGCGTGCCATGTGTCGACTCAAGGACGGCGAGGTATTCCTGATCTAGCTGATGGTTCCATCGAGAGCCTGTGTCGATCGTGAAGAGGAAAGAGAGATCGGCATAGTTGGCGTTCAGCGCCCACTGTTTACGCAGGTTGAACTGCTTGTTACCAGGAACCGTCGCGAAGAACGCATTGAGTAGGTTGTAGCGTTCTTCGTAGAGCAGGCCATCATGCTGCGTGAACAGCTTCTGGAACTCGGCAACCGCGTGTTCGACCTTGACGTGGTCTTTGTCGTAGATGACGACCGACAGCGTGAATTCACCGAAGGATTTCCCCTCCATGCCCATGGCGGTGAGCGCGCTACCAAGCTCCGCAACTGCGGCAGCTTTCGAGTCGTCGACGAGGTTGTCCTGATTGCCTGTGTTTTGGCGGTCCTGAAGATTCGAAACGAAGCTGGTCTTCGAGTTGTGGTAATGCCGGCGGCGGGATGCGATTTCCTTGCGCGCCCTGTCGTTCGTGACCGGGTGCCACTCCGTGACGACGTGAAAGTTCGCAGGGATGTCGAACAGGCCCTGCAACAGCAGGGGGCGCGTCTCGCTGGGAAGCTCTTTCAGGGTGAGGACACGCAGGTAGTCATCGTCCAGACGGAGATAGCCGCGGTGGGCCTCCAGCTCCGAGTCGCATACCTGCCAGTCAAGATGACGTACGTCGCAGAGCGGAGCGTCATCGATCTTTGTGGGGCGGAGATTCACGAGACGGCGCAGTATGCGAAACGTCTCCTCCGCCCCTGGCAGCCCGACCGTCATGAGGTCGTTTAGCTGTCCACTCAAACTGTTCACTTTCTGTTGCAGGCGTAGACGGTCGCGCTCGATCTGCTCGTAGAGCAGAGAGCGCTCTCTATTGGCCGAGAACAGAGCGCGCAAGTCGCGCAGCGACGAGCGTGGATCCTTCGGCAACTGCGACAGAGCATGCAGCAGGCCGGTCTTCTGGTAGCTTCCCTCCACCATGACAATCCAGAAGATTTCAATGGAATAGAGCTGGTCGGACTTCGATTTCAGGAAGGCTGCGCGCTGCTCTACTGCTGCACGAACGAGGGGGTTTTCATATTCAGCATGCGGTATGACTGGATGATTGTGTTTGAACAAAATCTGGTAGAGGCGGCACTTGTCATCGAGCGAGCGGAAAGCGGCCTCAAGGCGCTTGGTCGCGTAGTCGAGACCGGCATGATCGAGGCTCTCGTAATCGATGCCGCCGATACTCAGGACGCTCCCAAGATCGCCGGACTTGGTGAGGAAGCTGTGCTCGTCCCAGAAGCCGTACAGATTCATCTGCGCGGCGAAGGAGCCCGCTTCCTTCCAGTCCTTCGTAATGTGCTCAACCTTGTGCATGGCGCCTCGTGATGCGTATTTGTGTTTCGTCGTCTTTCATGGGGTCGTAGCGGCGACGGAACTTGCTGCTGTTGAAGAGCACGCGCAGAATCTCCACGTCGTGTTTGGTCGCAATGCGGGCGACGATGACGCCCACGATGAACAGGCCGATGCCACCGAGCAGGGAATGCAGGAGAGAGAAGATCGATCCTCCCGAGATCAGAGCGACGAAGAACAACCGTCGCTCTGCTCCCAGGACAGTCAGCGGCCGGTTCATGGCCTTGAAGACTTTGTTGGCGCGACGTTCCGCTGACTGAGACAAAGGATCACCTCCTCTCCTAGCTCGGAAAGAGCCATGCCATGAAGTTCACTGCGCCTATAGCCATGCCGACGCCGAAGACGATCCCGGCGAGGGTTTTCTTGCTCTGGCCCTCTCCGTAGGCGAACATCAGCCCGCCGACAACGATTGCGACCAGCGAGAGACCGGTGGCGATGGTGCCGGTGAAGGCAGTCTTGAGGACGTTCACCGCGTTGTCCCACGGGTCGCTACCCGCCTGGGCATAGACCGGCAGGGCCGCGAGGAACATCAGGGATGGAACTGCGAGTCTCCGGGCATGCGCCTTCCATCGCCGGACACAGGGAAATCGAATTGAAATGGGAATCTTCATACGCTCCTTTCGTGTGCGTTTCCGGCGAGTGGGTACTCCCGGCTGCAACGTTCTGGAGCGAAGGTAGGCGAAAAAGGAGGGGGCGATTATTACCTTTTTCGACGCATTATTCCATTTAGGACAATAATCCGAAGGGCCTCGGATGTGCGTTTGGCACAGTCACAGAGTGACCAGGTGCCCGCGCCATGCAGGTGCAGAGTATGGCTCCCCGCCATGATCAGCAATCAATCTGGGGGGATGCCGTGGGTCAAGGCAGTAGCGAGCTCGACTTCAGAGAAGTGTTCGCCTTGAGGCACGGCGAACACACGAGCAACATCCCTACGCATCGTAGGAATGCTCCTAAAGCTACGAGAGCCGCCTTGCGGCGAGTCTCTGATGGGCTAGCTGAATATCCGCGGCGGTGCGACCGGTGCCAAGGATCGACAAACACGCATAACGGAAGTGATCGATCACGGAAACACGGATTACTTCCCACATGCCGACTTCTCGGTACAGTTCCGAGAAACTGAGGAAAGCCCATGTTTGACGGAGGCTATTTGCACTGCTTGATAATGCAGATATGGCAGACGAAAACGATCTTCTGAAAATAGGGGCTGACGCCGTAGTAAAGCCGTTCGGTGATCTTCTTCAAAAGCTCGGCGGCCCACTTGCTGAAGAGGTCGGTCTAGTCTTTGGGGATGCGGCTCGAGTATTCCGTTATAAACGTGCCCTCAAATTGTTAGAGAAGGTCGAGCGCGCCGCGAAGACCTCTGGATTCGAACCAGTATCAGTTCGCCCCAAATTGCTTCTTCCGATACTTGATCACTCTTCCCTAGAAGATGACGAAGGCATGCATGATCGGTGGGCAGCCTTGCTGTCCAATGCTGCAAATCCGACTTCAACGATTCAAGTACTTCCGTCATTCTCAGAGATTCTTTCCCAGCTTTCGCCGAAAGAGGCGATTCTGCTTGACGCAATCCAACGACATGTAGATTCGAATCTAGCGAAACACCACCCGGACAAGCCGCGGAGCTCTAACTGGGCTTACAGCGTGGACGTAGGAACATGGAAAACTTTACTGCAACTCTATGCGCAATTGGGCTTGTCAAAGTGCTCTGCTGATGTTCTCCTCAACTTCTCTCAAAACCGGACGTCGCCTGAAACAACTAGCGACTACTCAAACTTCCGCGTAGCTCTGGACAACCTCATTAGGCTGGGCCTTCTTCGCGAAGATCAAACGAACTCGCACCCTCGGCCACTCTTCCACATCACAGCCCTTGGCTATGACTTCGTTCTCGCCTGCAGATTCAACGAACCTATGACAGCTCCGCCTGATTGACGACACGAAAGGTCGCAATGGCCGGAAAATCAATTTCGGTGCGAGGTAAGGGGCTTTGGCAGTTTTCACAACTGCTACCTCAAGTCCTGATAAACGCTCCAGTGTCCGATTATCCCGCCCCCTCGACGATATTCCGGGATACTTGCCGACTTCTCGTTACCTAAAGAGTTCCGCACTGTCTCTTCAACGGCTAGACTGCCAACAGGGCGGCTGACCGCCATAGTGTCGCGAGGCTACATTGAGAGTAAGAGTGTTCGGTCGAACTTCGGATGATAAAGGTACGCAGTTAGAAGAACTGACAAAGCGCTTACTGGAGAAGCGCGGTTATCGCCAGGTTTCGACGAATCTTGTAGGAGCCGGTGGCACGGAGATGGACATCAACGCAGAATTCGCGCTTCCTGGACTTAGTCGCGAAAACTTCGTCCACGTCATTGGCGAGTGCAAGGCCTATGAAACTCCAGTGGTGCAACCGGAATGGATGAAGTTCCTCGGGAAGCTGTACACGTTGAAGGTCACAAGAAAAAAAGAGGTTCGTGGGATTTTCTTGGCTCTTTCAGGCGTCAACGGAAACTTCAATGGGGCGTATGAAGAGTTCCGTGAACATGACGAGTCGATTGAATTGGTCACGGGCGACCGGTTGGTCGAACAGGTGATCACAGAGTTCAAGCTCCCGCCGATTCAGGACTTCTTGTCGGCTGTTGGACGCCTCACGACAGACCCGATTGCAGACATTTCTTTGGGCTATTACGATTCACGGTCGTTCTGGATTGCTGAGTTCGCCAACGACACCTTCACTGTTCTCAGTGGAGATAAGCTCGATCAAAGACCATCTTCTGACGTCGTCGACTTGATATCTGCGCAGCTCCAAGCCGCAACCTACAGAGATTTGTTTTTGGAGGGACTCGCAAATCAGCGGCGTAATTTCGCGATCAAGTTTGTCCTGGGTCAGTGTCTTACTGAATCAGCTATAACACCCCCACAACAAGGAGATTTCTTTCCTAACGGGATCGTGATTTCGCAGTCAGATCTGGACGACGCCCTGACACAGCTCAAAACAGAAGGTGCAATCGTTGAGGTAGATGGCGAGCACCGACTTGCGAATGTGGACACAAACCTTGGGCTCAGAGTGGCTGTGATCAGAGAGATGTTGAAGTGGCCCGTAATCTTGCCCCATCTCGATTCGAACCAGTGGGACACCCTAATTGATGAAGATCTCGTTCAAGAGAGCTTCCGCATTCAGCGCGATTTGCCGATGCCTCGGGAGTACTGGTCCGAGATTCTCAAACTCATGAAGTGGTCTCCGTCGGCTCTGTTCTGGTCTTTGCAGCCAGATCCTCTTCTGACACTTCCGCAGGAGAACGCGACCGCAGATGCGTATTTGAGACCCGAACACTTGCGGTGGTACAGGGCACAAATGATGGCTCTTGCCGTGCAGGATTACCAAGGGCAAGCGTTTGGGAAGATACTCTTTGAGCGCCATGGGCTCGTTGAACTTCAGTTCAGGAGAGAGGCCGTGTTCAAGACGCTTACGGAAGCTTCGCTCACTATGGATATAACGGAACGACACAGGATCGCTCGCGCTGCTCCGGATCTCGGAGGAGGTTTGGTTCAGATCTGGCTTACAGCGAATCATCCTGAACCATGGGAGAAGCCGTTTGCCGATTCTGCCCCTCTTCCACAAGAGAGTTCACACGAAAAACAAACGTGACAAGCCTGTAATGGCCTGGCACGACTGCGAGCCGCCACTAGCCCTGATAAACGCCCTTGTCGCCAGCGAGTAATTGATCGGAAGCAGAGGTATGTTTCCGAGTTTTTCATGGATACGGCTGGAGGATTTTGACGGGCTGATGGAGCAGATTGCGGGGAGTTAAAGGACCGCAAGCTTCCGCTGGAAGGGATAACCGACTTGTCATTACCAATGGAACCGTCGGTGTCGGCGACTCCTCAGGCCCGCATGATAAGCCCAGGCTCGCCCCGGAACTGCACTATCCCGTACACCCGGCATTGCTCTCGCGTTCTAAAGCACGAAGTACCAGTTAGAAAAGTTCAACGGGTGCGGAATCATGCTCAGCACCTCAATCTCGACCAGTGCCGACAATCTCAGCATTGCGCGGACTCGCGCCTCGTGGCCCTCGGGCTTACCGCACTTGCAGGATGCCTCTATGTCGTGACGCTGCAAGTCCTGGCCGATGAACTCAAAGACATGCCCAGCGTGTACGTTCATGACATCTTCGTCTGCCGTCATCGGGTGCTCGATCACAAGTTCTTTGTCCCTGTGCAGCCAAACGCCGTGATACGGATATTCGATATCGCACACCTTGTCATGTCCGAATTGAGCGAAAGTGAATAGCAGCTCATCTGTGCCGAGATTCGGCCATCGCAGCGGGATATCATCGACGGGATCATGCAAGATGCGTTGAGCACGAGGCGACAGAGTCAGCTTGGTCGCCTTCGCCACGTTTCCAGAGATAGAGGAAATCTCATCTGTAAGCTCGAAATTCCAAGCCGGCCACATCTGCATCGGCTTCGCTTCGCTCAAAGTACGATCTGACCACTTGTGATCGAACTCATCTTTGTCAGCTCGGGCCGTATACTCCGGCACGGGCAGAGCACGAATCCCGAAGTCGATCTTGAGTTTTTTCTCCGTGCGCGGTTCCTCATCTTTTCGCATCCATTCATCAGGTATTTCGACAAAGGGGATATTAGTCAGACTTGCGTATCCTTTGTCCTCAGCCGGAGGCGGAAATAATTGCGGCATCGAAAGAGCAGATTGAAAGCGAGCACAATCGATTGTGATCGTTGCCGCCCAGAAGTCATTCGGATCGGGTAGTAGCGGCGCTCTATCTGACATCAGCCACGCCTTCTGCCTCGCCGGACGTAGAAAAGGCTCTAGTTTGGAAATGTCGAAGAGCCGCTGAGTCGCTATCAACTCATCCGCATTTGGGATGGCAAATATGAGAATGTAGCCCAGTCCATCTGTGCGGCGCTCGTAAGAGGATTGATCGAGGGTGCGGAGGGGGGCACCGGCGTAGATCACACGGCGCGGTTGGAGTTTACTTGTGGCAAACCATGCGGCGACGCTTATGTCCGAGGTCAGATCAATGTAATGCGTTTGGACGCTGTAATGCTGAAGTACAGCCCGCCGGAATGGTACGTTGCGAATGGTGACCGATTCGTGTCCGAGTATCCCTCCGATGATTGCGCCCAACCCCTGCTCAACGTCGGGCTGATAACGTGCTTTCGGTCGAGACAGTCCAGATCGCACGGTCGGGTAACAAGTCGTCTGCCCTCGAAAGAGGAACATCTTTTCAGGATGCTCTTTGTGGAATGCCTCGATCAGTGTTTCGAGTTCTTCGAGCGTGCTCACGTGGCCGAGCAGATTCCGCACCGGCACCGGGGTCTCCGCTACTCTTTCACCGACCGGTGTGGGCGGGCCTACGACATCGGGTTCTGTCATGCAACCCTCTCCATTCAATCGCTACAGGATACGCTTATGGGTTCGCATTCAGATAGAGTTCAAGATCGGCAGCGATAGAGAGTCTTATGAGGCCTCAACAACTGCAGCCTGAAACAGATCCACGAAATAAACCGCCGTTATTGCGACGGTCGCGTGAATGGCGCTGAGTTTAGCGAGCACCAATATGGGGGTAGTGCGGATAACTCACGATAAGCCGGCTTACCGTTACTTGCGATTGAGAGGTTGGCTGCTTCAAGCCTCCGCGAAACCGGTCTCAGTCGGACAATTCGTGATCGTCATGCAAGTTGATTAGCTGACTAGGGCCTTAAACCAAATGATATCGAGGTGGCAAACGGCTTTCCGAAACGCGCTCCGCGTGTTGCCGCTCAGTTGAGCAAGCGGATTCAAGTAATACTCTTCTAGCAATCTAAAAATGTACTCTTGCTCGAAAGTTGAATCGGTGTGCGTGATGGCCTCAAGCAAACGCTGCTGAGAATTGAGCTTATTGTCCGCCTGGAGGTCCGTTGGTTCGATGCTCTTTGACCGAAGCTTTTCGTAGAGAAGACGGCGATGTACTGCGGCTGTCCCGCCACCGCTGAGCTTACCAATTGCGAGTTGCTCGGTTGCTAGCTGAAGACGAGCGATGATCTTATTGCGCGTGACGCCTTTGATATTCAAATTCCTAATAAGTTCGATAGTGTCGGGGATGGATTCTGTGGTCTGCTGGATGAAGTAGTAGAGGGGAAAGAACGGCGATTGCTCATAGCATGCCGACGTGATGTAGTCCGTGGGGTTTATCACTGCTTGCCTCTGAAGGAACGCACCAAGAATTTCCGGTTCCCTAAGGATCGTGGGTACCTTAATCGTAGAGTGGAACATTGGGCCTTCTGCCGCATGTAAGTTTCCGATCAGCTTTAGGGCAGGCGCAGCTTCTGTCTCCACGAAATGACCTTCGCGTAGGAACTGCAGTTTGGGAAGCAGATCCTCGGAAATAAAGAAATTTCCTTTAGCCCCCGTGACCTCGCCAGACTGCAAATCCAATACGGCAACCTGTTCAACGCCCACATCGGCCATCTTCTTCAATTGCTTAAACCACAGGTTTCGTTCGCGCTCCTTTTGCTCCTCTAAAATGCGTCTCAATTCGGGGTACTTTATGGTCTCGCTTCTTCCCCGATAGCGGTAGTAAATAGCCCCTTCCTGCATGACTTTCCCGTTCTTCATGCAGACTACCGGCTTGTGAATCGCTTCTGAAAAGAACAGAAGTCCAACCTTATACCCGCGAATGTCCCAAACGTAGCTCTCCCACTCAATTTCAGGAGAGAGCCACTCGTTGAGCGCCGCAGTCATTTTTCCGACGTCGAAGTTCTCGAAGTTTTGGGTCTTGAGGCCGATCATTTGTCTTGGGGAATCCTTTACACCGAATACGATATAGCCGCCTTGCGCATTGGCGAATGCCGCCGCGGTCTTCGCGTACTTATCGGCGCTCCCCATGTCAAACGCCTCTTTGAACTCGAGTTTTCCGTTCTCACGCGAAGTGAGGCGGTCACTGAGGTCAGACTCAAAACTGAAGATTTTTCGAAGAACCTCGTCAGAGAAAGCGGATTCCGCTGTGTGGAGTGGCAAGGTCTATGCTCCAGAAGGGTATAGCGGCAGGATACACCTGAGACGTCTCTATATCGGCGAGATGTCGATCCGCGATTGCTGAGCTGGTTCATGCGGGCTGGAAATATTTTGTGACGCAGTGTATTGCGTAGATGTGGAGAGAATACGCATCACTCCTCATAAACGCCGATCTCGTCAGCTGCGGTTCTCGATTGACGCATAATCGCCAGGTCACTCATTGGTGCTCCAGAGAACTGGCATCACAGCGATGTAGGCTCCTGCCGGGGAAAATGACGAACATTCTACCGAGATGGGACTACCCCGAAAGCTACGAGAGCCGCCTGGCGGCGACTCTCTGGTGGACTCTCTGCATGCGCTGACTGGCGAGCTTGTAATAAGCATCGTCCATTTCTACGCCGATATATTTGCGACCGGTCAGGAGTGCCGCGGCGCAAGTGGACCCGCTACCGCAGAACGCGTCGAGTACCACCTCGTCTGGAAGAGTGAAGCTGCGAATCAGTTGCGCGAGAGCCTGCACAGGTTTCTGTGTGGGATGAAGCTTGTTGCCGCTGTAGGGCATATCCATCACGTCGCCGAGCGGTTGCTTCGGTAGCGGCGGACGACCTTTTGCAAGCAGAAATGCCTGCTCATGCTGATAACGAAGGAATCTGCTCTTCGAGCTGTAGCTCTTGCGAAATACGATGTGGCCTACTGGCTGAAATCCCGCACTGCGCCAGGCGTCGAAGAATGCATCGATCTTCGTCCATCCGTAGAACATCACTGCTACGCGATCCTGTTTCAACACGCGATACGCTTGCGCCATGGAAGGCTTGAGCCAGCTTTCGTCAACGTCATTCTGTATGCTGCGTCCTGTGCGGTCGCGGTAATTCACGAGATAGGGCGGGTCGGTCAAGATGAAGTCAATGCAGTTTGCCGGCATCTGCTGCATGATCTCGATGCAGTCGCCGTGATGAATCCGGTTGGTGAGGGTGGTCTTCTGCTCACTGTGTATCGCTGTGGTTGCCATGTCTGAAATCTCCTTTGGTCCCTCGTCTCTGAAGTCGCTCGGGACACGCCACGCGGAGCGATGCGAGGGGCCCGCCTCCCAAGGCAAGCGAGTGCATTTTCGGAAGGTTCGGGAAATGTTTCTGCGCTCGCGCTTTTGGCAGAAAGATTTTCTGAAAGCCGGAAAAGCAGAACGCGCGTAGTCCGCCGGGCGGCGGCTAAGGCCCGAAGCAGTGTCCGGGCGATGAAGAGCGCTGGGACCTACAAGATGAGGGCAACAGCCGAATACTGCCGTGAGCAGATCACGTTCCTCTGAGATGAGGAACCGTTACTGAAGCGATCCAGTCTGTCCGCTGGTCAGCATGGTTGCGATAAGTATGACTTCGCGAAACACTTCCTCCGGCAGCACGCTCGCGATAGGCCGAGCTGCGTTGATCTCATCCTGGTCCGGTATGAGGATGAGTTCGTCTTCGGTGCTGGTGACTTCGCTGGTTCGAAGCAGGTGAAGGAACTCGGCCTTGTTCTTCGGTGAATTGAACGAGAACAAGAGTTCGTATGCGTCGGCTTCGGGGTCGCCGAGGAGCGCGACCATACGGGTATCGGTCATCTGGGCGTATGCCAGCATATGTCCGATCGCTTCTGTCACCACTGCACGATCTTCCGCATTATGCCTGGGCAGAAACTCTACGAGCACGATCCAATCTTTCTCTTCGCTCCAGGGCTGCGGCATGGATGGTCTTTGCTTCGACGGGTTGTTCGATTTTCGGCTCATCACTAAGGAATCATCGCGCAGAGTGGCTGACGGAGCCAAGCCAGGACGGTTCAGGCGTGGTGATTGCACGACACTCTGTGTCCTTGGATTATTGCTCTGGATGGAATAATGCGTCGGAAAAGGTAATAATCGAGGGCCGTTTGCCGGTCTAAGTTGACTTCATCCGGAGCGAAGAGGGCCTATCTGGCCCGATTGCGCGGAGGGAGGTCAACTTTGATGAACTCATCGCTGGGTACAGTGCCGCCATCGGAGCCGTATATCGAGGCCGGACGGGCTGCTGCTTATCTGTCCATGTCGCGGAAGACGCTGCTCAAAAAAGCACGGTCGGGTCGCCTGCCAGGGCATCCGATTGGCGACGGACGCAAGAAAATGTGGCGCTTTCGCCTCTCGGAACTCGATCGCTGGATGCAGACAGAGGTAACATCAGGCAGCGACGGAGGCCGTTCGAAGGAAAGGAAGTCTTTTCTATGAAACGGTCACGATATCAACAAGGGGCTCTTTTCACAGAACCCCGAAAAACCGGCCCTGAGGTATGGGTCTATAAGTGGCGCGAGACAGGTCCGGATGGAAAGCGCCACTCGAAGAAGGAGGTTCTGGGGACGGTGGAGGATATCCGCACCCGGAGCGACGCGCAGAGGGCGGCTGAAAAGTTCCGCCTCAATATCAACCGCAAGGTCACCGAATCTTCTGGACCGGCGACCCTCAACAAACTGGTGGAGCACTATCGGATGAAGGAGATGCCGATGGAGTCTCACGAGGACAAGCGAAGGTCGACGAAGATGGGCTATCTCAGCAATCTCAACAATCACATCGTGCCGCGCTGGGGAGACTACAACCCCAAGAGCATCACGACGGTTGAGGTCGAAGAGTGGGTCAAGTCACTCAAACTCGCGCCGGCAAGCCGGGCCAAGGTCCGCAATGTGCTGAGCATGGTTTTCCGGCATGGGATGCGCTGGGGATGGCTGGAGAAGAACCCGGTCACGCTGGTGCGTTGCAGTTCGAAGCGACTGCGGCGGCCGGACATCCTCACCGCCGAAGAGTTCCGGACTCTGCTCGGAGCGCTTCCAGATCGAGAACGGCTGATGGGAACCGTCTGCGCGACGACCGGTTTGCGGATCGGCGAAGTGCTGGGGTTGAAGTGGGAAGACATCGACTTCGCCACGCACCAGGCTGATGTGCTGCGCTCCTATTCGGACGGCGCCATCGGTCCCTGCAAGACGGAGATCTCCGAACAGCCGGTACCCCTCGATGAGATCGTCCTCGAGGAGTTACTGGCCTGGCACCCGGTCTGCGGCTATCCCGAGCCCGGAGACTGGGTCTTCGCCAGTGACTACAACTTCGGCAAAACTCCCCTTTGGCCCGACAGCCTGCGGACGAAGATCCTGCAGCCGGTCGCCCGCAGGGCAGGGATCAGGAAGCAGATCGGCTGGCATACGTTCCGGCGCACTTACAGTTCCTTGCTGGCTGAGACCGGCAACGACGTGAAGGTGGTGCAGGAGTTGATGCGGCACTCGAAGCTCAGCACAACGATGGAGGTCTATACGCAGGCGGGCATGACGAAAAAGCGTGCCGCGCAGCGCAAGGCTGTCGATGCGTTGTTTAACCGTGATTCGGAGGCATTCAAAGGAGAGGTAGCTATGGGAAAAAGGGTTTGCTCCCTTATCGCTCCCTCGCAATCCTTAATGCTCCCGGATTCCGCTCGCTAAGTTGTTGAAATGATTTGGTGGACCTGATCGGGATCGAACCGATGACCTCTTCCATGCCATGGAAGCGCGCTCCCAGCTGCGCCACAGGCCCACTTTTCGTAGGAAGGACTTTTCTTATTTTCTGATACTTGGGGCGATTCGTCAAACTGGATGGGAACTTCCTGCAAATCACTGGTGTCTAAGTAGGCAGAGTGATGCGAGCACTCGGCCGCCGGCGGCGTAGTTTTATTCGCACTGCACCGGAAATAGTGCATTTGCCACGAGTTGTCAAAAAGTTTTAGTGTAGAGGTTCACCCGACATGCAGGCGGGAACGTTCGTGGGAAATCTGACCAGCGCGATAGGAATTACGACCGAAGAGGCTACCCTCGTCGCCGAGCTCAAGGCCGGCAGCGAAGAGGCTTTTGGCGTCCTGATCGCGCAGTACCACCAGCCACTCTACTCACTGATTGCACGCAGTCTCACCGACCCTGCCGACGCCGCCGATATTACACAGGAGGTCTTTATTAAGGTCTTCCGCAGCATTCGCGGTTTCCACGGGGAGTCGAGCCTGCGGACCTGGCTTTATCGGATCGCCCTGCATGAGGCTTCGAACCAGCGGCGCTGGTGGTCGAGGCATAAGAAGCAGGAGCTGACCATCGATTCGGTTCCAGACTCCGATTCGAACGACGATGCATTGCCCCTGGCGGCGACCCTGGCGGCGACGGGAGGAACTCCCTTCGATCACGCGGCCCAGGCGGAGTTGCGGCACAGTGTCGAAGAGGCTCTGCGCGAGCTTCCGGAGGTGTTCAGGACGGTCGTTGTGCTGCGCGAGATCGAGGGTTTCGCGTACGAAGAGATCGCCGAGATTCTGAACGTCAACATCGGCACGGTGAAGTCCAGGCTCACGCGCGGTCGTTCCGCGCTCAGGGATCTTCTGGTTCTCAACTCGAAAAAACCTGCTACCTCTACGGCTTACGCTCCATCTAACCTTCAGACCGGACGGATCTCTCGTTCGGAGGCAGCGATACGATGAACTCCACAGAGTGCGGCAAGATACGGGCTTCATTCTCCGTCTATCTCGATGGCGCGGTCGATGGCGTGCAGATGCGCGAGATTGCGAATCATCTGGAGGGATGCAAGGCGTGCCGGACGGAGTTCGAGAGCCTTCGGGTAGCACAGAGTGCGCTGGTTGCGCTGGGACCGTCGCGGGCTCCTTCGAACCTTGGAATGCGTCTTCGCGTTGCGATCTCGCATGAGATTGCCGCCCGGAAGGTGAGCTGGAGCGATAAGCTGGCTTTGCACTGGGAGAACACGATCCGTCCGTGGGCGGTGCAGATCTCTGCCGGTGCAGCCTGCTCGGTGGCGCTGGTTGGAACCATCATGGTTCTTCTGGGCGTGTTTGCCGCTCCGCAGCCGGTGATGGCCAACGATGAGCCTCTCGGCGCGATAACTTCGCCTCATTATCTCTACTCGGCAGTGATGCCGCGACCGATCGTTACGACCCATGATGATGCTCCGATCATCGTTGAGGCCTTTGTGAACGACCGCGGGCAGGTGTACGACTACAACATCGTCTCCGGGCCGGAGGATGAGTTGGTGCGGAAACAGGTGGTCGATCAGCTTCTGTTGAGCGTCTTCGCTCCTGCCACGGTCTTTGGCGCTCCAGTGCGCAGCCGGGTGGTTATGACCTTCTCGGGCATCTCCGTCCAGGGATAGTCTTTCTTCCTCGAAATACCCTTTTGCTGAAAAGAAGTGGCGCGGCTACCTGTGTGCTATCGCTGGCAGGTGGGGCAGAAGTGCGTGCTGCGGCCACCGATGACGATGCGCTCGATGGGGGTCGAGCAGGTGCGGCAGGGTTCGCCGGTACGCGAGTAGACGCGGTGGTGAAGCTGGAAGAATCCGGCGACACCGTCGGCGTCCACGTAATCGGAGACGGAGGAGCCGCCCAGCTTGATGGCATGTTTCAGCACCTTGATAAGGGCGGCGCGCAAGCGCGTCAGCTCGTCGCGGGTGAGGCCTCCGGCGTGGCGGCGCGGTTTGATTCCGGCGTGGAAGAGAGCTTCGTCAGCGTAGATGTTGCCGACGCCGTGCAGTAGCGACTGGTTGAGGAGCGCAGCCTTGATGGGCGTCTTGCGACCGCGGAAAAGCGTGATGAAGTCTTCGAGCGGGATGGTGAGGGGCTCGCGGCCGGGGCCGGTGTAGGACTCGCGGGTGACGGAGAGGCGGCCGAAGCGGCGGGCGTCAACGAAGCGAAGCTCCTTGCCTCCGCTGAGCGAGAGGATGGCGTGGGTGTGGGGCGGGACCTCGGTTTCGGGGGTAGAGACGAGGAGGCGTCCTGTCATGCCGAGATGGACAAGGAGCTGCGCGGTCTTCTTCTTGGGAAGGGTGAGGTCGGCCACGATGGTCTTGCCGACGCGATGAACGCGATCGATACGCGAGCCAGTGAGGGTATTGGCGATCTCGGTGGGCGGGGTCTTGAAGGTCTGCGGGTTGTCGCGGAGGTGGACGTCGGTGATGGTCTGTCCGTGGGTACGCTCGTGGACGCCGTTGGCGACGGTTTCGACTTCGGGAAGTTCGGGCATGTCCTACTGGAAGTATAGGGCTTTGACTGGGGTGCTGGATTTTTCGGCTGACGGGATGGCGCTGCTCTCTCTATACTTGCGGGCGCTATGAAAAGTGGAAATCTGCTGAAGGCTGTGGTGTGCGGCGCGGTGGTCTGGGCGTCGAGTGGAATGGCGTGGAGTGAGACGCTGTTAGTGGCGAACCAGAAGGACGCGAATCTTTCCCTGATCGATACCGCGACGAACACGGTCGTCGGGACGATTCCGGTGGAGGGGATTACCGGGCACGAGCTGACGGTTTCGCCGAATGGAAAGACGGCTTATGTCCCGATCTACGGGGATGCGGGCGTGGGGCGAGCTGGCACAGATGGCAGCGAAATATCGGTGATCGATCTGGCGAAGAAGAAGGTTGTGGGCAAGGTCGACTTCGGGCATGGCGTCAGGCCGCACTGCGTGATCTACGACACGCACACGGGGATGCTGCTGGTGACGACGGAGCTGGACAAGAGCGTGAGCATTGTCGATCCGAAGACGCTGAAGGTCGTGGGATCGATTCCGACGGGGCAGGAGCAGTCGCACATGCTCGTGCTCTCGAAGGACGGCAAGCGCGGGTATACGGCGAATGTGGGGCCGGGAACGGTTTCGGTGCTGGACATCGAGGGGAGGAAGACGCTGGCGGTGATTCCGATCTCGGGGAACACGCAGAGAATCTCAATCTCCCGCGATGGGAGCATGGTGTTCACGGCGGACCAGAAGAAGCCGCAGCTGGCGGTGATCGACACGGCGACGAACACGGTGAAGAGCTGGGTGGAGCTGCCGGGCAAGGGCTATGGGACAGGCACGACCCCCGATGGACGCTGGCTGCTGGTGACGATGCGGGGATCGAAGGGAGTCGCGGTGGTCGATCTGAAGGCGCTGAAGGTGGTGCGGACCATCGACGTGGGCGATGGGCCTTCGGAGGTGCTGGTGACGAAGGACGGGAAGAGGGCGTATGTGTCCTGCAACTTCTCGAACCAGATTGCGGTGATCGACCTGGGGCCGGACGCGGTGCAGTGGAAGGTGGGGAAGACGATTGACGGAGGGAAGTACGCCGACGGGATGGCGATGGTGCGGTGAGGCTAAGGCATAGCGGGTTCGGGAATCCTGCAAAAATACAGGATTCTCGACTACGCCTCAGAGTGACGAGTGCTGAAGGATCGAGGGCTGCGAGCGATGGTTCGCAGCCCTTTTTAGTGCTCGTTGAGCTGAAGGATGGGCAGCAGGCTGGAGTAGTCGTCGGTCCAGAGGCGCAGGTTGGGGCGCAGGGGGATTCGGTCGGAGAGGGAGAGAATCTCGGGCTGGGTGAAGAAGGTGGGGTCGGAGGTCATGAGGACCCACTCGGAGCGGAACTCGCCGCGGGCCTCGATGGAGCCGGTGTTGATGTCGCGGACTTCAAGGTGCGCGGCTCGGGCGAGGAGAGCAAGTTCGGGGGCGAGGTCGAGGTACTGGTTGGAGACGTGGAAGGCGAGGATGCCGTTGGGGGCGAGGTGCTGGAGGTAGAGCTGGATGGCCTCGGCGGTGAGCAGGTGCAGTGGGATGGCGTCTCCGGAGAAGGCGTCGACTGCGAGGACATCGAAGTGCTGCGGGTGATTGGCGGCGAGTTCCGCCGCGAGCGACGTGCGGGCGTCGCCGGGGACGATGTCGATGGAGGGGGCGTGGGAGTCGCGGATGTAGGTGAAGAGGTGGCGGGCGATGGGCTCGACCTGCGGGTTGATCTCGTAGAAGCGGATGCGGTCGCCAGAATGTCCGTAGGCGGCGAGGGTTCCGGCGCCGAGGCCGATGACGCCGAAGTTTTTGGTGCGTCCGTTGCAGCAGAAACGCAGCGCGAGGCCTATGCCGGAGTCGGTAGCGTAGTAGGTGGTGGGGATGTGGCTGAGACCGGGGTCGAAGATCTGGGTGCCGTGCTGGATGGTTCCGTGCAGAAGGGTGCGGAGAGGCGCGTGGACGACGGGGGCATCGCCCTGCGTGACGCGGAGGCTGCCGTAAAAATTGCGGACCTGCACTAGGGCTTCGCGCTGGAAGGAGAGGTGCAGGGCGATGGCTAAAGCGAGGAGCAGGACGCTGGCGGTGGTCCAGAGGAGACGCTGGAGCCAGCCCTCTTCCCACGTGGCGGCGAGTGCGAGGACGGCGGTGGCGAAGAAGGCGACGGCGAGGTCGTAGTTCGCGGAGAAGACGAGCGGGAAGACGATGCCGACGAGGAAGGTTCCGGCGGCTCCTCCAGCAGCGATGAGCAGGTAGAAGAGGGTGGACTCGGAGGCGCGGCGCGGGCGCAGGGCGTAGGTTTCGCCGTGGCAGAAGAGGCAGGCGACGAAGCACTCGACGAGGAAGAAGAGGATGGTGAGGTAGATAGGGAGGGAGAAGTCGGTTTTGGAGAGGGCGTATCCCAGACTGGCGAGAAGGACGACGAGCAGGCGCACGACGATCGGGCGGCGGTAGAGCGCGGGGCGGTCGAAGGCGACGATGAAGGTGATGAGGTAGGTCGCGAGGGGAAGTACCCAGAGCAGGGGGATCGCGGCGATGTTGACGGTGAGGTGCGCGGTGACGGCGGAGAGCTGCATGGCCGCGGCCATCGGGAGGAGGAACCAGAGCCAGCGGTGAAGGCGGGGGGCTGGTGGGGCTTCGTCGGGCTCCGCGGGAATGGTTGTTGCGGGGAGGATTTGTTGCGTGCGCAGGACAAACCAGGTGAGGACGACGAAAAGGAGGAAGCCCAGGGCCCACAGAGCGCGCTGGAGCCGGAGTGTCAGGTGAGGTTCCACAAGGGTGGGGTAGGCGAGAAGCGCCAGCAGAGAGCCGGTGTTCGAGAGCGCGAAGAGGCGGAACCAGACCGGGGCCGGACGGCCGGAGGTGTCGGCTTCCTGGTGCGAGAGCCAGCGTTGCAGCAGAGGGCTGGTGGAGGCGAGCAGAAGGAAGGGGAGACCGATGGTGCGGGTGAGACTCCAGAAGATGGTGGCGACCGGGTGCGCGGCGCTGCTGAGGCCGGGGCGGAAGGTTAATCCAAGTCCAAGGGCGATGCAGGCGAAGGTGAGCATTGCCCGGTGGGTGCGCCGTTGAAAGGTGAGATCGAGATTGCGCCAGCTAGTGGTGACCCAGTGGGCGTAGAGGTAGCCGAGCAGCAGCGCGGTCTGGAAGAAGACGAGGCAGGTGAGCCATACGGCGGAGGAGCCTCCGAGGATGGGGAGGATCTGCTTGGCGGCAAGCGGCTCGATGAGGAAGAGGAGGAAGGCCGAGACGAAGGCGGTGGTTCCGTAGAGGAGGCGCGTGGAGGGCATGGAGTAAGTGCAGCAAGGATACTCGAAGAGGGTTGAGAGTGAGTGTTCCTCTCTTGTCATTCCGTAGCGCAGCGAAGGAATCTGCTTCTCTTTGCAGGATGTCTGGGGGCCCCATCCTTTCCGACAGTTTCATCGTAGGAAAGGGTGGGATGAATTCAGTTCGTACCGGCACGCTCCCTGTCACTGAAATCCCACATCCCACCCTTCGCGATAAGACCGCGAAGGATAGGGCACCCGGTCGTTTGTGGCGGGGTTGGGGGGAAAAGCAGATTCCTTCGCTGCGCTACGGAATGACAAGTTTCAAAAAGGGAGTTTTAGAGAGAGTTGATGTCGACGGGTTCTAGGATGGTCTTCGGTGCCCCGCTTCGGGCGGCGTGGATCATGGCGCGGCCCAGCCGCTCGGTGGTGTTGATGTGCTTCTTCAGGCTGCCGGGCAGCACCGATATCAACGGGCCGGTGAGGTCGTAGATGAACTGGTAGAGGCGGGTCTTCGAGCGGACGCCGTGCAGCGGCTGGATGAAGCCGGGGCGGAAGATGTAGACCGCCTTGAAGCCAATCTTCTGGAGAGCATTCTCCGTGCGGCCCTTGATGCGAGCCCACATGGTGCGGCCCTGCTCGGTGGAGTCAGAGCCCATGCCGGAGACGAAGACGAAGGTCATCTGCGGATTGACCTGTACGAGGGTGCGGGCGAAGGACATTGTGATGTCGTAGGTGATGCGGGTGTACTCGGCCTCGGAGAGCCCGACCGACGAGATTCCGGCGCAGAAGAGGCAGGCGTCGAAGCCGGTCAGCTCAGTCTCGTGGCCGGTGAGGTTGCCGATATCGGGAAGGATGAGTTGGCGCAGCTTGGGATGCTGCTGCGGGGCCGGAGTGCGTCCGATAGCGAGAACCTCGGTAACGTCGGACGAGAGCAGGCACTCGCGGAGTGTCCCCTGACCGACCATTCCGGTGGCTCCGGTGAGAAGGATGCGCATTCCGTTCAGATGCCGAAGGTGGCGGTGCGATTCAGCCAGAGGCGGGTGAAGCCGCCGGAGATGAGGATGATTGCGGGAAGAGCGTGGAGAAGTGTGGGATCGCCGCGGAGGATCTGGGTCGCCAACTGACCGAGGCCGAGGAAGAGGACGGTTATGGCCGTGATGGTGCTGAGACGGAGTCGCATATGCCTTTTCCTTCGCATTCGCATGAGAGACACCTCGATGGTCTTGATGATAGCGGAGGAATCCTGGCGATATGGGAGAAAGATGGCTCTCGATTTGTTTAGTCGGAGGCCCCGAAGAAGGATTTTCCGATGCGAAACAGGCCGACAAGGATAAAAGCGATTCCGCTGGAAGCGCCGTGGCGTCCGAACGAGTGGCCGAGTGCTGCCATCATGAGGAGAAAGACGCCGCCAAGGATGGCCAGAATCGAGGCTGTCGTCGTCGAGATGGTCAGGTTATGGGCCCTCGATGGCCTCGGTCGATAGTAGAAGAGTTGGTGGCGGATTGCAGGAGGGATTTCCGCCCGGTCGCGATATGATGGAAGAGGCGCGTTTTTTGTCCGGGTTCCCTCCCGGGTGTGCGTCCATTCGGAACATCGCCCTTCGGGGTCGGCCAGAAACATTCATTGGAGAAGGTATCCGTCGTGAGTCAACCGAGATCTGCTGTCATTTTGGGCGCCCAGTGGGGCGATGAAGGCAAGGGCAAGATTGTGGACGTGTTGTCGGAGAGATTCTCCGTCGTGGCCCGTTACGCGGGCGGCCACAATGCCGGTCACACGGTCATCATCGGAGGCCGAAAGTTCGTCCTGCAGCTGATCCCCTGCGGCGTGCTGCGTCCCGAGTGCAAGGGCGTGATCGGGAACGGCGTCGTGCTGGACCCGATGGCCTTCCTGAACGAGGTCAAGAAGCTGCGCGATGCCGGTCTTCCGGTCGACGAGCAGCTTTTCGTCTCGAACCGGGCGCAGGTGATTCTGCCCTACCACCGCATGATCGAGCTGGCGGCGGAGAACGCTCCGGGGCGCACGAAGATCGGCACGACCAGCCGCGGCATCGGGCCTGCCTATGAAGACAAGATGCACCGCAGCGGCCTGCGCGTGGTCGATCTGCTGAATCCGGCGCTGCTGCGCACGCACATCGAGAATGCCTGCCACGAGAAGAACACGATCGCTCACGCTCTATTTGGCACCGAGCCGCTTGATCCGAAGACGATGTACGAGGAGTATGCGCGGGCGGCCGAGCAGGTGGCTCCGTTCGTGACGGATACGGCGGTTTTGCTGAACCAGGAGCTGGACAAGGGCGGCAATGTGATGTTCGAGGGAGCGCAGGGCGCTCTGCTGGATATCGACCACGGAACCTATCCGTTTGTGACGTCGTCGTCGGCGACGGCGGGCGGCGCGGTGACGGGAACGGGCGTGGGACCGACGAGGATCGACACGGTGATCGCCGTGACCAAGGCGTACATCACGCGTGTGGGTGAAGGTCCGTTCCCGACGGAGATCTTCGACGATACCGCCGACCTGCTGCGCGCTCGCGGGCAGGAGTACGGTGCGGTGACCGGGCGTCCGCGTCGCTGCGGATGGCTGGACCTGCCGCTGCTGCGGTACAGCAACATGATCAACTCGACCGAATGGCTGGTCGTGACCAAGCTGGACGTCATGGACGAGTGCGAGGAGATTCCGGTCTGCACGGGCTACAAGATCGACGGCAAGGTGACGGACGTCATCCCGGCGGACATGCGCGGGTTCGACTCGATTGAGCCGATCTACACGACGCTGAAGGGCTGGAAGGAATCGACCGAGGGAATTACGGAGTGGGAGAAGCTGCCGAAGCTGGCCCAGGATTATCTCCGGTTCCTCGAGCGCGAGTCGAAGGCGAAGATCGGAATGGTTTCGACCGGACCGGACCGCGACCAGACGATCACGCTGCCGGAGTTTGACGCTGCATTGAAGGGGTAGGTGGGAGGAAGACGATGGTCAGCTTTACGGTACGGATGCGGTTCGACGCGTCGGATCGCGACGAGATTCTCTCGATTCTGGAAAAGCTGACGGATGCCTCGCGGCAGGAGCCGGGATGTGTCAGCTATATTCCCCACTTCGTCGAGGGAGAGGCAGCGACGGTGGTGATCTACGAGCAATACGTCGATGAGGCGGCGCACGAGTTCCACCGCAGTACTCCGCACTTTCAGCAGTGGGCTGTTGGCGGCCTGTTCCAGAAGATGAAGGAACGGGAGCTGGAGAATCTGACGGCTATCCGCTAACCAGATTCCCAAATATAGATAGGGCATGGAGTTAACTCCCTCGGAGTCAAAAGTTCTTTTGACTCCGAGGGCCAAACGGTCTACCATCCGGTACGCCTATGGTGTGTTCTGCCCAGCTTCGAAGAGGTACGACATCCTGCCGGTTCGTGATGGCGGTGGTCCTGCTGGCGTGCTTTTTTGCGTGCGCGCAGGCCCAGGACAGTCACCAGAAGAAGCACGACACAAAAAAACAGGTCGAAGCGCTTGAGGAGAAGTGGCGCGTAGCTCAGCTGGCGGGCGATATCTCCGCGATGGACCGGATGCTGGACGAGGACTTTATCGGGATCTCGATGGCGGGGCAGGTCAACACTAAGGCCCAGCAACTGGAGCGGATGCGGACGCACAAGCTGGTAATCACGCGGCTCGACCTGGACGATATGAAGGTGAAGCTGGTGGATTCGGTGGCGATTGTCACCTGCCATGCGGTGGTCGAGGGGACCAGCGAGGGCGTCTCGATGAAGGGTTTCTATCGCTACACCCGCGTTTACCGGCAGTTGCCGTCAGGGGAGTGGAAGATCACAAACTTCGAGGCGACGAAGATTCAGACGAAGGACGAGCGCGCGCGAGAGCATGGCTGATCGCCCGCGAGAACGGCTTTCAGCACAAAGAAAGACCCTGCAGGAAAGCAGGGTCTTTTTTGTTGGACGGGGCTACCGCTCAGGCGATCTTTTCAATCTGTTCTCTCTGCGACGAGACGGTCTCGGCAGAGGCCACGACGACCACGGGAAGATTCAACGCAAGCAATCTGCGGAAGAGGGAGCGCGTCTCGCCGGTGAGGCGTGCATCCTCGGATTCGTGCGGGAAAAGAGAAAGAGTGCGCTGGGGAGACTGCCTGCTCTCTGACTTGACGAAGTAGAGGCGAGGCTCTCCGGACCGTGTCTCTGGGAGGGGGAGTCTCGAGGAGTCAGGCCGGACGGATGAAGGGGGGATCTTAGGCAGATGATTCATTGGGAAACCTCTGTACGGTAGTACGGTGCACTTCCCGATTCTTTAGCCAGGAACCTGTCTAATGAATATAGACGCGGTTGTGGAAATTATGGTTGAAAACTTTCACTATTTTTTCAACGCTTCACGGATGCGCTGCCAGGTGACATCGAGGGGCTCGGGAAGGACGCGGGTCTCGGCGGTGACGGTCATGAAGTTGGTGTCCCCCAGCCAGCGGGGAAGGATGTGCAGGTGGATGTGTCCGGCGACTCCTGCGCCGGCGGCTTCGCCGAGGTTCATACCAAGATTGATGCCGTTTGGGCGATAAACGGAGCGGAGGACGGTCTCGATTCGCTGAGCGAGATCCATCATTTCGTGGGCTGCGTCAGGGGGCGCGGCGGCGAGGGAGTCCGTGTGAAGGTACGGCAGGACCATGACATGCCCGGTGGAATAAGGATAGGCGTTGAGGCAGACGAAGCAGTGCTGGCCGCGATAGACGATGTAGGAGGCTCGCTCGGCGGTCTCCTGAGGCATGCCGTGGGCGATGGCGTAGTCTGTGGCTGCGATCATGTTGCAGAAAACACAGTGTTTATCCTCGGATGCGGGCCATTCGGCCAGCTCCCGGGGAACGCCGCTGCGGGCTTTGGGATCGCTGCGGGTGACATAGGTGTAGCGCCAGGGGGTCCAGAGATGATCCATAGGTGAGCCGAGTATAGCGTTTGCAGGGGAACCAGAGTTCTATATCGGCGGACCGTGGCTTTTGTTGACAATGCGATAAAAGCGTGCGACTAGCGGGTTGGTTTGGTTGACGTATGGGAATCAAGGTTCTATCGTTAAATACGAGCCTCTGCGTGTGGGACCCAAGTGCAGCCGCTCCTTCTGCTAGATGTAAAATTCGTTCCGACCTGCGTGCCTGATCTGGAATGGAAGCTGCCTTCGGTGGCGGCCAAACCTTTCTGGAGGAAGACCGCTATGAAGGAACGGATGGTCTTGGGTCCTGGAGTACGCATTCACCATGGTAGATAACCATCATTCCGATCGAACCGAGAGCAAACCCCTGACCACCGAACTGGAAGTCCTGGCGCCCGAAGCGACAGCCGAGAACACCGGCCTGTCTTCTGAATCCACCCCTAACCCGCAGCATGAGACCGCACAGAGCGAGCCTGTCGAGTCCCCGGTAGCCGTTGCCACCGAGGTCGAGGCCGAGCCCGTTGCCGAAGAGGCCGATTACGACGCCGCAGATTTTGCAGAGGCGTTGGCCAACTTCGAGCGCGAGCAAAAGGCAGAGTCTGACGCCGCGCAGAGCCTGACCGCCGAGGAGACGATTGTCACCGGCACAGTCATCAAGATTACGGACAAGCATGTTGTTGTCGATATCGGGCTCAAGTCGGAAGGTCTCATCCCGCTGGATCAGGTGCTGGATATCAACGGCGCTCCTAAGTTTCAGCCTGGCGAGCAGGTTGAGGTCGTCGTCGAGCGTGAGGAGCAGGAAGGCGGCTACCTCGTCAGCTACGAGAAGGCCCTGCGCCACAAGGTGTGGGACAAGCTCGAGGCCGCGGCCAACGAGAAGGTTCCCGTCAAGGGCATGGTCCTCAGCCGCGTTAAGGGTGGCCTGACCGTCGATATCGGCATCAAGGCGTTCCTGCCCGGATCGCAGGTCGAGATTCGCCCGGTCCGCAACCTGGACGGCTACATCGGCACCGAGATCGAAGTTCGCGTCATCAAGCTGAACAAGAAGCGCGGCAACGTCGTCATCAGCCGCAAGGAGCTTCTTGAGGAAGAACAGAACGAGAAGAAGACCGTCACGCTGTCGACCCTCGAGGAGGGAAGCATTCTGACCGGAACCGTGAAGAACCTGACCGACTACGGCGCGTTCGTAGATATGGGCGGTCTGGACGGACTGCTTCACATCACCGACATGAGCTGGGGCCGTTTGACGCACCCCCGCGACCTGGTCAACGTCGGCGACGAGATCCAGGTGAAGGTGCTGAAGTTCGACAAGGACAAGCAGCGCGTCTCGCTCGGCTTCAAGCAGCTGACGCCTGATCCGTGGCTGGATGCGACCGAGCGTTACCCGATCGGTGCGCAGGTTCGCGGTCGCGTTCTATCGGTCACCGACTACGGCGCGTTCGTTGAGTTGGAGCAGGGCATCGAGGGTCTGGTGCATGTCTCCGAGATGACCTGGTCGAAGCGCATGAAGCACCCCTCGAAGCTGGTCAAGCCCGGCGACGAGGTCGACACGATCATTCTGAGCGTCAACCCGAACGACCGCCGCATCTCGTTGGGCATGAAGCAGCTCCAGGAGAATCCGTGGGAGCAGCTCGAGGACAAGTACCCTGCCGGTGCTGTTGTCGAGGGTCGCGTTCGCAACCTGACCGACTTCGGAGCCTTCATCGAGATCGAGGACGGCATCGACGGCTTGGTGCATGTCTCGAACCTGAGCTGGACCAAGCGCATCAAGCATCCTTCGGAGGTCCTGAAGAAGGGCGAGAAGGTGAAGGCTGTTGTTCTCGGCGTCGAGCCGGAAAACCGCAGGCTTTCGTTGGGTGTCAAGCAGCTTCAGCCCGATGTCTGGGATACGTTCTTCGCTCAGCACCGCATTGGTGATGTCGTCAAGGGTAAGGTTCTGCGCACGGCGCAGTTCGGAGCCTTCATCGAGATCGCCGAGGGAGTCGAGGGCCTCTGCCACGTCTCTGAGGCGGTGGACGAGAACAATGTTCCGGTCACCCTGAACGTGGGCGATGAGCACGAGTTCCGCATCGTGAAGATGAACCAGGACGAGAAGAAGGTCGGCCTGAGCATCCGCGCTGTGGGCGAAGAGGCAAGCCGCGCCGAGGTCGAGAGCTACAAGGATCGCGACCACAAGGGATCGTCTTCCTCGTCTTCGAGCAGCACGACGCTGGGAGATCTCATCAACTGGAAGCGTTCGGAGTTCGGCGAGTAACACTGATCTCACCGCAAATAAGAAGGGCCACCGAAATGGTGGCCCTTTCTATTTGTCGATTCTATTTGTCGGTTTGTAGCTCGTAGCCTTGAAGAAGATTTCGGAGAGCTTACCGTCTTAGGCCGTCAGAGAATGTATGACCGAGGGAGAAGACTCCTGGGGTATTGCGGGATTCATCTTGGTAGAGGCGCGACGCATGACCTCAAGCTCCGCAGGGGAGAAGAGCTCCGGGGGAACTCCTCCTACGGCGACATAGCCTGGCTCATCACCAAGCGCCATCGAAATCTGGTTCCAGCGCAGGAAGGGTGAGGTCGTCGGAAGAACAATGAGGCGGCGCTTGGGCTCCGGGAAGGCGAAATAAACCGACCAGAAAGCGAGGGTCAGGCAGATAGCGAGGCCGCTGACGATATTGATCGTGGAGTCCATGTCGGAGCTATGGGCAAGCCATGCTGCGCGGACAAGATCGGTTGTCGCAAGAAAGCCGAGGCCAAATGCAACGCCGAAGATGCGGCTGCGATAAGAAAGACCCATCGGCCGGATTGCGAAGCAGACGAAGAGCAGCAGGCAAAGCGTCAGGATGCTCGAGGTCTGCTGAAGCTGCGTGATCATCGCCACGATGAAGTGGGTCCCTGTCATGTGAGGGCTGACCGCAACACCGATCGCAACTGCGATGGAGATTGCCGCGACCCAGCGGAACACAAGCATTCCCAGAGTCTGCAGGCCTTTCAAGGGAGCCATCGCCATCTTGAAGATGCTGTAGATGACCAGCAGGGAGAGGATCGACTCCAATGCGTAGGTCGTCCAGTAAACATAGAAGTAAACCTGGTAAGCCAGGTGGCGCTCGATGCTGCGAGCGCCCAGATAAAGTAAGGGCAGAAAGATCGTCGCCGACAAAATCTTCACGGAGAGAAGAGCGATCAGATATCCAAACCTCTCTACCGATTTGCTACGCAACATCATGGTCAATACCACTGCACAAAACAGCGGCTCCAGATACGTGAGCAGATTCAGAAGAAAAGTATGTGTCATATGCCCCTCTCCAGAGGACAAACCTGTTAACAGGCTAGCCCATACCGAGGCACGAGACAATCATTTATTGCTGAATTTTAAGGAGATAAGCACTCCTTTCCGTGGTGGTTTAGCGACCTTTACCGAGACCGCAGGCATTCGGATCGTCCGGGGGGCACATGGGTGTGGGGTATGCGGAATTGCGGGCAACGGTGAGT
>JAAVVA010000006.1 GCA_018449715.1 Acidobacteriaceae bacterium dw_441
TCTCCGTCTTGTATGTTGGCCGGCGTATCGCCGGATGTTTCACGTCAAACTTCCAAAACCGTCTCAGTAATACGCGTACAGCCGGAAGAACTTCTGCCTGAGCTCCGGAGCAACCCGCTCCAGGCTGGCCAGATACAACTCACGAATCTGCCCCTGGTCGCCGTCCGGGATGCTGGCATAGGCTGCTGCCGTCTGCTTCCCCAGAAGCCCCTTCTTCAGGACATCTTCAAAATCACGGATACGAACTCCCTGGCGATCCAGCGAACGAAGGAAGTCGGCAACCTTACCAGTCGAGAATGCCGAATCGATCGCTGTCTTCACCGCGCCGAACGCCACGGGATCGGCGATCGGAAGTACCGGCTGTTCTTTCAACGTGCTCAACAAACTCTCCTGCGGCGCACCTAAAAAACTCTGGAGCGGGAGACGGGAATCGAACCCGCGACCAACAGCTTGGAAGGCTGTGACTCTACCACTGAGTTACTCCCGCTCGACCGAAGCCTCCCAAAAGGGAGGCCGCGGAAAACCTGGAGCTGATGATGGGGCTTGAACCCATGACCTCTCCCTTACCAAGGGAGTGCTCTACCACTGAGCTACATCAGCCTTACAACAACCAAACTCTTCTATCCTATCGCGAACGAAGACGTCCGAGCGTTACACGAAAGGCAAAAAATCCAAGAAGCAGCAGGGTGACGGAACGAAACTTGCCGGGCTCTATCGTCTGCCAGGCTAGAATCGCCAGAACCCCGAGCACGGCCAGCGCAACTACCATTCTTCCGTCGCCAGCGGGGCCGAAGTCCACTTGCACTCCCCTGTCTTCCTACAACCAAACTACTACTGCAACTACTTGAAACTTAGTGGTGCACAGGGGAGGATTCGAACCTCCGTAGCGCGTTGCGCGGCAGATTTACAGTCTGCTGCCATTAACCACTCGGCCACCTGTGCACATCTTTGTCCAACCTTGCCCACACAGCACCTTCAACCCATCAGAATCCCACCGTTCGATCAACTCCCGATCGAGCGGGTTCAACTTCTGAAGGAGTCTCCGGAGGTTCTGCATGGCCAGAACGGCCCGACAGTACAACCAAATCCAAACTCTTCACGGCTGAGAGGAAACTGGAGCTGGCGAAGGGACTTGAACCCCCGACCCTCTGATTACAAATCAGATGCTCTACCAGCTGAGCTACGCCAGCCCAAACAGCCTTGTCCTGCCCCCTGTAGGCACCGTCTGGCTGACGCACAGTCGTGCCGTGCGCAGAGTGCGCCGCAGAAACAACTCTAACACGACAGACCTGCCATCGCAACGACCGCAGAGACGAGGGTTTAGCGGTTTCCCACAGAGCTCGTCCCGCCATCCGTTACCGGCGTGCTATCGACGTTCCCAGGGGGCCGCGACCTTCACCGAAGCCATGCCAGCCGCCGTCGCCGCGTCGATTCCAAGCTGCGCGTCCTCGAAGACGAGGCAGTGCTCGGGAGCGACGCCAAGCCGTTCGGCTGCCAGGAGGAACGGCTCCGGATGGGGCTTGCCGCGCTGATAATCTCCGGCGCAGACCAGCGTCTCGAAGCGGTCGAGAAGGTTCAGCGTGTTCAGCGACGCCCGCACGGACTCGTGCGTACTTCCCGAGACGACCGCGAAGGGAATCTCGCCGTGGCGCGCGTGGATGTGCTCCACGACCTCGGGAATGGGCTGCATCTTCGGCAGGTTGGAGTAGAACAGCTCTTCCTTCCGCTTCTGGATGACCTCGACCGGCATGGCGAGGCCGTCACGATGGTTGAGCGCGGAGATAATCTCAACGACGGGCCTTCCGCCCCACTCGTAGAACAACTCTTCGCTGAAATCGCATCCCCACTCCGAAAGCACGCTGCTCCAGGCGACGTAGTGCAGCGGCATTGAATCGGCAATGGTTCCGTCACAGTCGAACAGATAAGCCTTGAAATCCCCTTCGGGAAGCTTCAACTTCATCAAACGCATTCTCCTCGGCTTTTACGGGGTTTCCCGAAAAGCCCTGTCTCTATGATGACAGATCGCCCCCTGCCGCTTCATAAGCAGGAGACGGTTGCGTGATAGCCTGTGCTTCGTCCAACACAGCATGAAGGAGCTTCGCATGTCGTCTTTTCGCGTCCACATGGCAGCCGGTTTCCTGTCTCTCAGCACCCTGCTCGGAGGAATCTCCCTTCACGCACAGGTCGCCGAACCGCCGCAGGACACGCAAGGCCCGATCACCGCCGGGCAGCCGAAGACACTGACCAACGCCTCGATCCTCCGCATGGCGGGAGCGGGGCTGAGCGACGAGCTGATCGTGCAGGCCATCGCCGCGCAGCCCGGACAGTACACCACCGACGGCGATGCCCTGGTCGATCTGAAATCGGCTGGCGTCTCCGAGCGCGTGATCACGGCGATGATCAACAAGGGGCGCAAGCGGCTGGTTACCGAGGGAGAGAGCAACGATCCTCCTCCGCCGCCTCCTATCTCCGAGGTCAGCGAGCTTGGGGCCTACTACAAGGACCGCAGCGGCACATGGCAGCCGCTCGAAACCGAGGTCATCCACATCAAGTCCGGCGGCTGGCTCAAGTCCACGGCGACGCATGGAATCATCAAGCAGGACCGCAATGGCCGCCTCAACGGGCACGGCTCGAAGCTCACCCTGCAGGCTCCGGTCGAGATTCTCGTCTACGCCGCTCCGAGCGTCGATATTGCCGAGTATGACTTCCTCCGCTTTCGCGTTCACTCGGACAATCGAGAGTTCCGCGCCCTGACGGGAGGCGTCTTCCACTCCACCGGAGGGGCCGACCGCGACGAGGTCGAGTTTCACCCCGAGAAGGTCGGAGCACGCACCTGGAAGTTCACCGTCGATCGCGCGGTCGGAAAGGGCGAGTACGGCGTGCTTCCTCCCGGCACCGGAAACGTGACCAACGGAGGAAAGATCTTCACCTTCGCACTGTCGGAGTAGGCTTCTCCCGTTGCTCTCTTTCGCAGGACAGGGTAGAAACAGACAGGATGATGTCTGACTCCCGAGCAACCCGGCCTGCCGATGCGTAAGCCCACACGATACTCCCTGCTGCTGGTCGTGGCGCTGATCGCGGCGCTCGTCATCGCGATTCTCCTTCGCAAGGCCGCGCCACCTGAGGCTGCGCGCCTCCTACCGGAGTCCGACGCCATCGTCTACGTCAACCTGAAGCCGCTGCGGCTGGCTACGCACTTCGACCGCACTCCGGTCGTGCGCGTCCCGGAGTATCAGCACTTCATCGACGCCACCGGCATCGTGCCCGAGCGCGACCTCGACGACGCAGCCTTTGCCCTGCACCGCATGGACGATCCCAATGGCCCCAACGGCCCGGTGGGCTACTCCGAGGTCTTCGAAGGGCGCTTCGATGGAGAGAAGCTCGCTCATTATCTCGACTCCATCGCAACCGCTCGCGAGACTTACGCAGGACACACGATCTACACCGTGGCGATTCAGGACGGCGACGTGACGCGGCCTCTGCGCGTGGCCCAGCTCGGCTATGACTCCATCGCGGCGTCGAACATGCCCACAGCCGAGCAGATTCACTCCATCCTCGACCGCCATCGCTCGGCGGCTTCGCCCTTCTCCGGCTCGTCGCTGCTCTCGGAGCGCTACCGCGATGTCCCGCTGCTCTCGGCTGCGTGGGGAATCGGACACATCGGGCTTCCCTTCTCCGACCGCGGCGCGATTACTCTCTTCGGGCTTCAGCTTCCTCTGCCGGAGGACACGACCTTCGTCGCCAGCCTGCGCTATACCGGAACGTTGCGGCTGCGCGTCGAGCAGGTCTCCCCCAGCGAGCAGGAGGCCGCACAGGCGGCACAGAGACTCTCCATGATGCTCGACCTCTTCAAGTCGCTGCAGCAGATACAGCCGCGCAACCAGGAAGACACCGCGTTTCTGAAGATGATCGGTTCAATCAAGCTGGATCAGCACAAGGACCGCGCCGTGCTGACCGCGACTGTCCCGCTGGAGCTGCTGCAATCGCTCACCAGCGAGGCGACTCACACCTCTGAGCCCCCGAGGTAAGCCCTAAGCGCAGTAGCGCGACTTTTGATCGTCCTGATCGTCCGAGGCTGCTCCCGGCTCGAAGCCCGGAAGAGGCTGCTGCTCCAGAAAAGCCTCCAGGGCGCGGACGCAGTCTGCATCGAGCTTGTGCGGAGCCAGCGACTCGAGGATCGGCAGAATCTTCTCGCGACTCAACTTCGCCCGATATGGCCTCTCCTCCGAGAGCGCGCCGTAGACATCAGCGACCGCGATAATCCGCGACTCGACCGAGAGATCGCTGGCCCTCAGGTGTTTCGGATAGCCGCTGCCATCCAGCTTCTCGTGATGCTCACCCGCGACAACCGCGATCTCGCGGAAGGGTTCGATGCGGTCGAGAATCTTCCGCGTCAGGCCCGGATGACGCTTCACGATCCTCCACTCCGAAGCGGTCAGCTCCGCCTTCTTGTCCAGAATCCGGTTCGGGATGCTCAGCTTGCCAAGATCATGCAGCAGCGCCGCCCGCCACACCAGGCGGATGCGGTCCTCGGGAAGATGCAGGTTCAATGCGATTCCGTGCGCAAGCTCCGCCACGCCCATCGAGTGCCGGAAGGTAAAGTGCGACTTTGCATCCACGATCTCGGCAAAGCCCTCGCAGATGCGGTCGATCTGTTCGTCGTCCAGGCAGTGCCTCTCGTGCGGATCCCGCTCCAGCACCGCCGCGCGTATCTTCTCGTGACTGTCTCCTGCCATGCAATGCGTCCACAGCTCACCCCGCCGGGCGAGAGAGCGTGTTACCTCAACCAGTGCCGGATCGAACCAGAGACCGCTCAGTTCCTTCACCGTTTCAACGGCAGCCTCGGGGCTGCGGGCGATGGCAAACATATCCAGATGCTGCGCAATCGAGCAGAGCCTTGCCAGACGCGGAATACTTTCGCCATGAAGACCCTCCGGCTGCCCGGAGCCATCCCAGCGCTCTTCGATATACCGGATGGCATTCGCCGCCAACGAGCCCATTCCCAGCTTGCTTACGATACTTGCCCCGCGGTCGGAGCGCAGGCCCACCATCGACTCATTGCCAACATCTTTGAGCAGAAGAGCGTAGTAGAGGGCGCTCTTCTCGGCGGGCGTCACCCCGGCCTCCTCCGCGATCCGCATCCCCAGCAGACAGCTTCGCAGAGCGTGTCCGTGCATCGCTCCGTCGCTCAGCTCGATGGCGAGCGAGAGGGCTGCGATGACCTCGGATAAAGAGATCGACTCTTCCGGGTCCGGCCCCTTCTTCTGGAATGACACTGACGTGTAATTCATGCACCGATTCCGTTCCGCAAAGATGCTGGATAGTTTGGAATCCTTCGGGGCCCGACGCCTCCGGCAAGCCGGATCAGCAAGTTACAAGAAAAATATTAAGGAACGTACAAGGAACTGTCACGACCCAAAGGTATGTATACCCTCAAGATTTAAAAGGCTTTTTCCCATAATGGAATCAAGGTGACCTATCCCCGTAACCCTCTAATACAGCCAAGGATAGGTCCCAGAATCAGGCGTAACTTCACAGGCAGCACGGTCACCTGTGCAGGGTAACTACTACGGTTGCGGCCTGCGGATCACCTTCTCGGCCCCGTAGAGCGAGAGCATCGGGTGCCGCACCACGGCGCGGAACTCATAACGGCCGGAGTCCTGCAACCCCGTCAGCTCCGTCGAAAAGACTCCCGTCGTGCTGACGGTCTGCGTCGGCGCAGCCACCCACGGAGCCGTGCGCGAATTCACGTCCTCGCCCGCGATGGAGCGATACTCGAAGCCCACCTCAAGCGTCTTCGCTCCGCCCATGTCCAGCAGGTTGCCTTCGAGGTGATAGCTCGACTTGCCCTCGTCCCAACGATAGCTTCCGGTCTGCACACGCGGAGGAACCAGCGCAGCCTCGGCGTTCGTGATCTTCACCACAATCGGGTTCGGCCACTGCTTGTTGTCCTGCATGCGCTGCGAACGCATCGTGTGGATGTGCAGACCATCGCTCTCCATGCTGAAGGTCGTCTTCGGAATCACCTTCGGGGCATACTCCAGCACCTCGCCGCTGGCTCCCAGCACGCTGACTTCGGTCTTCGCGGTCGCCTTCACGGAGTGCAGCACGATGTCATGCCACTCGCCCATCTTCCACGGCTTCTCAGGATCGACGATGGCGTATAGCGCGCTCGAATCCTTCTTCTTCGTAAACCAGATGTCGCCCTCGTTGGTGATGATCCACGGACGCACGCTGTAGATCGCCTCGGAGTTGGTGAACATCCACAGCGCAATCTCGCGCAGGCGATCCTCCTGCTCCTGCGACAACTGGCCATCAGGCTTCGGCCCCACGTTCAGCAACAGGTTGCCACCCTTGGCGCGCGTCTCCACCAACATGCGGATCAGCTCGTGGCCCGACTTCAGATGATCGTTCTGCGGCTGGTACTGCCAGGCATCGCCCATCGTGATGCACGACTCCCACGGACCATCGAAGGGCATGCCCGGAATCGTCTGCTCGGGCGTCAGCATTGCGCCTCGGGTGATGACCGTCTCCGGCTGCAGCTTCCATGCGAGCTGGCGCAGGCTGGTGGCCTCACCGTCGAAGAAGATCACATCCACCTTGCCGTACTGCGTCAGCAGTTCGCGAAGCTGTTCGCTGTCATACTTCAACAGGCCAGGATTGCTGCTCGGCTGCACCTCTTGGATGCCGCGCTGAATCGTCTTGCCATGCTCGTGCAGCCACAGAAAATCATCGGGTGAGAAGTACAGTCCCGGCGCGATTCCCTGCTCGCTGAAAGCCTTCAGCACTTCGCCGGTGATGTCGCGGTGGAAGGGCGTGTTCATCACGTTGAACGGAGTCGTCTTCGTGGAGTACATCCCGAAGCCCGAGTGATGCTTCGCGGTGAAGACCACGTACTTCACCCCGGCCAGGCGAGCCAGCCGCGCCCACTCCGAGGGGTCGAACTTCGTGGGGTTGAAGGTCTTCGGAAGCTCGCTGTAGAAGCGGTTCACGTAGTCGGGCGAGGCCCCGACCAACGAGTGGCTGATGGTCACGCCAAGCTGGCCGTCCGCGCTCCAGTGCAGGAAAAGTCCGAAGCCCGCATCGCGGAACCACTCCACGCGGTCAGCCTTGTTCAGGGAGCTGTTGAAGTCTGTATTCTCTCCGGCAATTGCCTTGCCCTGCGCTGACGCCTGCAACGCCATCGCCCCACACACTGCTCCTACCAGCAAACCACGCACGCCAAACCGCATCGTAAAGACCACTCCATGCCTGAGATCATCGCCGGACACAGGGCTGCAACGCAAAGGCAGACTCACTTGTCGGCAGAACTTCACTGTACACGGTTTTCATCAGTGGCACAGAACTTTTGCTGATGCGGGATTCGTTGACCTGCAAAAATGGTCTTCTGCAAACAAAAAACAGGCCCGGCTCATGCCGGACCTGCCTTCGGTTTTCCAATCTTCCTGATGTCTAGCGATTGATCTCCGTAGCCTTTGCAACCGGAAGAGACGGCGCAGAGGACTCGCTGCCGCCACCAAGGTCGGCCAGCGTCACCTTCAGATACTTGTGCGGATTGACCGGCGTATTGCGAATGCGAACCTCGTAATGAACATGGTTGCCGGTCACGCGTCCGCTATGCCCCACGTAGCCGATAATCTCACCGCGCGACACCGTCTGCCCCGCCATCACGGCGAAGCTCGACATATGTCCGTAGAGTGTCTCGACGCCGTGGCCGTGGTCGATCGTGACCTCACGACCGTATCCTCGCTCCATCTCAGCCGACTTCACCACGCCGTCGCCGGTTGCGCGAATCGGCGTTCCCTGCGGAGAGGAGATGTCGATTCCCTTGTGGAATTCACCTTCGCCGTTGCCCAGGACGGGGTCTTCCCTCTGTCCGAAGCTGCTGGTAATCGGCCCCATCACCGGCCAGAGCGTCGGAACATACGAGGCAGCTCCCGCATCCAAAGAGTAACCACCAAACAGCGTCGTCGAGCCCGTGCCATAGCCGCCCAGGCGATTGAACCCTCCCAGAGAGCGAGCTGCGGTCCCGTTCAGAGCCTGGTTGCGAAGCGAGTAAAACGCATCCAGCGACTTGTAGTAGCTGTCGTCGGTCATGCTCGCGGTCTCGGTCAGCGGAGTATTCGCAACCGCATCGGCGGCCGCTGTGCCGTGAGCCTTTGCCACCTTGCCGGTCATGCGTCCCATCGGGATGGCCAGCTTGCTCGCCGTCAGACCATAGAGAGCCGAAACCTCGCTCGCCAGAGAACCCAGTGAAGCGGCCTGCACATCCTTCTCGTGCGCCGTCTCCTCGAGCTGTGCGTAGTCCTTCTTAAGAGCATTGTGATCATTGCGCAGCTGGTTGAAGCGCGCTGTCTTGATCAGCATTCTCGAATAGGAACCAGCTAACCCGGTGATCGTAAACATGCCAATCACGGCCGCGGCGACGAAGAGGTAAGCGTAGTGCAGAGGCACCGGAACCTTGTTCAGGTTGCCATCCTCATCGCGGCTCACGAACATGATGTAGTAGCGCTTCTTCAGCTTCAATCCACGATCCGGGCTCTGGGTCTGGCCGCCTGTGACGGAGGCACGGAGAATCTGTCTGTCGAAATCAGAAGCAGCAAATCAAATTTGCTAATTGCCATTTCGGAATAACCGATCCTCTTGAGCGTCCCATTGAGGGTAACAAACAGGCAAACCCGGTGCAACCATGTAAGTTGCAGATTTCTGCACAGATTTCCCAAACCGGACGTCGACAGGCAAACCTGCACGGTAACCACAAGTTATGCTTCTTCCAGCATGACTCGACGCTCCCCCGCCCCGATGGGCGAACTTGCCCTGATCGAACAGATCCGCCGCACCTTCCAGGGCCGCAGCCGCGGTGTCTCGCTCGGCATCGGCGACGACTGCGCCATCCTGCGGCCCCCGGCCCGGCACGAGATCCTCGTCACCACCGACTTCAGCCTGGAGAACCGGCACTTCCGCCGCGACCTGCACCCTCCCTCCTCGGTCGGGCATCGCTGCCTCGCCCGAGGCCTCAGCGACCTGGCCGCCATGGGAGCACGACCGCTGGCCGCCTTCCTCTCGCTCGCCCTGCCCGGCGAGCTTCTGCGCACGCGCAAGGGGCAGCAGTGGGTTGCGGGCTTCTTCGACGGACTCCGGCATCTGGCCCAACAGCACAGCACCCCACTGGCGGGAGGCGACACCTCGGAATCCCCCAGCGGCCTTATCCTCGCCGACATCATCCTCATCGGCACCGCCCCACAGGGCCGCGCCTTGCGCCGCTCGGAAGCACGTGCTGGGGATGCCCTTTATGTGACCGGCTCGCTCGGAGGAGCGCACGCCGAGCTTACGGCACTGCTTGCAGCGAACCGGCCTTCTCGGGCAAAGGTCTCGCAAAGCCACCCGCACTTCTTCCCTCAGCCGAGGCTCGCCGTCGGAGCCGCGCTGCTCCAGCGTCGTCTGGCCACAGCAGCCATCGACCTCAGCGATGGCCTCTCGACCGACCTCACGCACCTGTGCGAGTCCTCCCACCTGCGCGCCGAAATCGACGCCGCTGCAATCCCGCTTCACCCGCTTGCCCGCAAGCTCTCCGCAAGCGACGCACTTAACGCCGCGCTCAACGGAGGAGAGGACTACGAGCTTCTCTTCAGCGCACCTGCGGCCAAGCGCATTCCGTCGAAGATCGCCGGAGTCCCCATCACACGCATCGGCACGCTGCACGCCGCAAGCGCGAAGAAACCGCGCATCCTCCTCAACCGTCCCGGGGAACGCCCGACGGAGTTGACGCCCGGAGGATGGCAGCACTTCGCCTGAGCGGTGGCGGCTTCCCCGTACAATTTATCCATGCACGAAGCGACAAAGATCATCCGATCCACTCTCACCCGCGCCGATGCAGGCGAGCCTCTTCACGCTGGCCCGGTCTTTGCCGCTCCCTACCACGCGCCCGGAGATCCCTCGGCGATCCCCTACACCTACGCCCGCTCGCACAACCCCACGTGGACGCACCTTGAAAAGTCCATCGCCCAGATGGAGTCCGGCGAGGGTTACCGTGCCTCCGCACTCGTCTTCGCCTCCGGCATGGCCGCCTGCGCCGCTGTCTTCGGAGCCATCCTGCGCCCCGGCGATGAGGTTGTGCTTCCCTCGAACGCGTACTACGCCGCCCGCGTGCTCGCGCAGGAGTACTTCGCAAAGATGGGCGTCGAGGTGCGCCTCGCACCCACGGCCAACAACGCGCAGGCCGAGCTGCTCGAAGGCGCGAAGCTGCTCTGGATCGAGACTCCGAGCAACCCCACGATGGACGTCTGCGATATCGCCGCGCTCGCGGAAGCCGCGCACAAGGCCGGGGCGCTCGTCGCGGTCGATAACACCACACCTACTCCGCTCGGGCAGCGTCCGCTCTCGCTCGGAGCCGACTTCTCCGTCGCCTCCGACACCAAGGCCATGACCGGCCACAGCGACATCCTGCTGGGCCACGTCGCCATGCGCGACCTTGAACTTCGCCAGAAGATCGACCAGTGGCGCACTCTGACCGGCGCGGCTCTCGGCCCGATGGAGGCATGGCTCGCGCTGCGCTCCATCGCCACGCTGCCGCTGCGTCTTGAACGCTCCTGCCAGAACGCGCAACGCATCGCCGAGTTCCTCACGACGCGCCCCGAGGTCTCGCAGGTGCTCTACCCCGGCCTGCCCACACACCCCGGCCACGAGATCGCGGTAAAGCAGATGCAGTACTTCGGCCCCGTGCTCAGCTTCGTGCTGCGCGACAAGGCCGCCGCTGAAAATTTTCTCGCGAAGTCGCAGCTTCTGACCGACGCCACCAGCTTCGGCGGCATCACCTCGTCGGCTGAGCGCCGCGCACGCTGGGGGGGCGACCAGATCGCCGAGGGCTTCATCCGCCTGAGCGCGGGATGCGAGAACATCGACGACCTGCTCGCCGACATCGCGCAGGCACTGGACGCGAAATGAACAACGCCTTCCCGCAGAACTGGACGGCGGAGATCCTCAAGGCTCCGCCGATGATCGCCCCGGCGAAACAGTACACCTATCCCCGCCAAATCGCGGGCGAAGAAGACGCTCTCGCACGCGGCGCGCTGCTGCTGATGGTTCGCCCCGCAACAGGAGGCAGCTTCCTCGCCACCTGCTCGCTCGGCTTCAAAGATCCATCGGTTCCCACCGGCCTCTTCTCCTGCCCCAACCCCGACGAACTGTGCGCCGTCGCCGGAGGCTACGCCTACATTGTCGATACGGCGCAGCCCGAGCGCTCCACACACATTCCGCTGAAGCCAGTCGTCGAGGTCCGCTCCATCCCCTCACACAACCTCATCCTCTTCGCGGGCTTCCATACGCTCTTTGCATGGGGAACGAACGGCGAGGCATGGCAGACCGCCCGCCTGAGCTGGGAGGGCGTCCGCATCACCGGCATCGAAGGCGACACGCTGCACGGCACCGGCTGGAACATGCTCACCGACAAAGATGTCCCCTTCACCGTCGACCTGCGCGCCGGCACGCACGAGGGCGGCGCCTACTCTTAGGCCAGCTTCTTACCGCAGTCTTCGCAGAACTTCGCGCTGGGAGACGAGACGTGACCGCATCCCGCGCAGGTCTTCGAGACTGCGACCGCGGCTCCGCAAGAGGAACAGAACTTGCCTCCGGTCAAAGTAGCCCCGCAGGCCGTGCAGTGCGAAGAGGCCGATACATTCGCAACCGGCGCGGGCTGGCCGTTCGCAGCAAACGCAGGCTGCAGACCTTCTTCAGAGGAGCCCTGTTGTAACCGTGGAGCCTGAGCGCCGGGATTGATCCTGACCTGCGCATCGGGATTCATGTCGATCTCGGAGACATAATCCGTTCCCAAAGCCTTCGCCTGAAGCTGCTCCTGCGTCGCGTTGATCTGCGCCTGCGTCCGCATGGAGATAACCTCCTGCTCGTACTTCGGAGTGCAGCCCGTGCACTGGGCGGCGCGCTCGTTCCAGCAGATCTCCGCGCAGACCCACTTGCCACATCGCTGGCAACGGCGGAACTTCTGCTTGACCTCGGTGACGGCCTGCTGCATGGCTCGGTCGTGCGCGGGGCCGCCAATGGCCCGCTGGATGTCATAGGCCGTGCTGCCTGCCGAGCCGAGAAGTCCTCCGAAGATGCTGCCCGCAGCCTGAAGCAGGCTTCCGGCCGCGCCAATGACCGATGGATCAAAGGACGACATATAGCCGCTATTGCAATGGTCGCAGCGAAACTCAAACTGGTAACCCCGATCGGTTGAGTGGTCGGTGTAGTTACGGACAAACTCGATCATCGCCATTCGGTTGGCAATCCTCCTGATGGTGGTCGTTCCTGTGCATTCTCTCAAACATCAATCTTTGGCGGATAAACCTGCCTCTCTTATTCCTTCGGCTTCACCGCGAAGAAGCTCAGCGCAGCATCTCCCTGCTTCAGCACGCGCACCCGTTCGAGCGCGCCATACTGCTCGGCCAGAATGGTCTTGTGGTGGTGTTCGGCTATCACGCGCCCGTCCTCCGCCAGCACACTCCCCCCACGCGAACCTAGAAATTTAAGGGTGCGCTCGTACTCCTCTTCTTCCTCATACGGCGGATCGAGAAAGACGAGGTCAACCTTCTCGCCCCTCCGGGCAAGCTCCTCCAGCAGCACCGAGACCCCACGGGCTTCGAGCGCATAGCCGCTCACGATCTTCAACGCCGCAAGGTTCTCTCGGATCGCCTTCACCGCCGACGGAGCCTTCTCGGCAAACCACACCTGCTCCGCCCCTCGGCTGATGGCTTCGATCCCGACCGCGCCCGAACCGGCGTACAGGTCCACAAAACGAGCGCCCTCAGTGCGCTGCGACAGCACGTTGAACAGCGTCTCGCGCAGGCGATCGCTGGTTGGCCTCGTATTCATACCCTTTGGAGCGGCCAGGGGCCGCGACCGAAATGTTCCCGCAATAACGCGCATCACTCTCCTGCATAGACCTGCGCATACAATGATAAGCATGCGAGGATGGTCCTTTTCTATCGGCAGGCTTCTTGGCGTGGAGATACGCATCCACACCTTCTTTCTTCTGCTGCTCGGACTCTCCATCAGCTACTCGTCGGTCTCCGGCTCCTCCGGCTCGCGGGGCTTCGTTCTCTGGACGATTCTCTTCGGCGCCGTCGCCGTGCGCGAGATCGCCCGAGCCGTCGCCTCCGCATGGTACGGTCTGGAGCTGCGCAGCATCCTTCTGCTTCCCACCGGAGGCCTCCAGCAGTACAACACCCCCGAGGCCACGGAGCGCGCTGCGACACCCGAGATCGGTAAGCGGCTCGGACTCGTCGGCCCCATCACCAACCTCTTCTTCGGGCTGCTGCTTGGCGCAATCATCCTGACCGTCACGCCTGAGATCAACCTTTTCGAACGCCCGTGGCTCACGCCCACGCGCCTGCTTCGCGCAATGGTCTGGATCAACCTTCTGCTGGCGGCGATCAATCTTCTTCCCGCCGCGCCGCTCGACGGAGGCCGCATCTTCCGCGGCGAGTTCGCCCGCAACCACGGCATCCTCAAAGGCACCCGCGCCGCAGCGGGACTGGGGCAGGTCATCGGCATCCTGCTCGCTATCGCCGGATGCATCCTGCCGAATATGTGGCTCATCATGATCGGCGGCTTCGTCTTCATCGGAGCGCACATGGACGACTCCAGCATCCTGCTCGCCTCGGAGAACGACCCCGTCCTGATGCGCGACGTGATGCTCACCGACTTCAGCACGCTCTCTGCCTCCGACACGCTCGAAGAGGCGCTGCAACGCTCCGTCCACACATTGCAGGACGTCTTCCCCGTCGTGCGCGGAGCCAATCTCGTGGGAGCCGTCTCCCGCCAGGGCATCGTCGAGGCGCTTCAGGCCGAGGGCAACGGATACGTGCAGGGCGTGATGACGCGCTCCTTCCAGGTGGCCCAGCCCGACGACTCGCTGGTGAAGACGCTGCGCCGCATCATGTCGGGGCAGGGCGCGCAGCTCGTCCCCATCCTCGAAGGCGACCGTATCGTGGGCATCATCACTCCGCAGAACCTTGCGCACTCGATGGGGCTGCTGAACGCCCGCCGCCGCCTGCGCCAGCAGGAGCGCCCCGAGTAGCATGTCCTCCGCCGACCACGATCCTCCTCTCGCCCCCGGCCTCTACCTCGTCGCCACGCCCATCGGCAACCTCGAGGACATCACCCTCCGCGCCCTGCGCGTGCTGCGATCCGCCGACCGCATCGCCTGCGAGGACACGAGACAGACACAAAAGCTTCTGAACCACTTCGGAATCTCCACCCCGACCGTCAGCTATCACCTGCACAACGAGGGCCTGCGCGCCGAGGAGCTTCTCGCGCAGTTGCAGCAGGGCGCTCGCATCGCCGTCGTCTCGGACGCTGGAACCCCTGGCATCGCCGACCCGGGCCACGAGCTGGTCAACGCAGCCATCGGCGCAGGCGTCACCATCTACCCCATCCCCGGAGCTAACGCCGCCATCAACGCGCTGATTGCGAGCGGCCTTTCGACCGAGCACTTCACCTTCCACGGCTTTCTTCCCGCGAAGGAGGGCCAGCGCCGCACCGCGCTCGAACAGCTTCCCCGCGACCGAGCCACGCACCTCTTTTATGAAGCGCCGCACCGCATCCTCGGCACCCTCGCGGATGTGGAAGCCATCTTCGGCGCAACGCAGCCCGTCGCCATCGCCCGCGAGCTGACCAAGCTGCACGAGGAGTTCCTGCGCGGCCCTGTAGGCGAGCTTCGCGCACAGCTAGCCGCACGACCGTCCATTCGAGGCGAGATCGTCCTACTCTTCTCGCCTGCTGAAGAAGATGCAGCTGCCCCCACGCGCAGCATCGCAGCGGAGGTCGCGGCACTTATGAAGACCGAATCCCTGTCAGAAAAAGATGCTCTCAAGCGAGTCGCCCGCGACCGCGGCATCGGCAAAAGCGAAGCCTACCGCGAGCTGCAACGCGAGCGCGCACGAGGCTGATCCACATCCGCGACTGGACGAGAAATAATCGCTAGACTAACGTTTGTTGTGGACTACGAAGTTTCCTACAGGAGCTAAGGAATGATCTCTCGCAGAAGGTTTCTCGGCCAGGCCGCTGTCGCCGCAGCCTGTACCGCCATCCGTCCCGCCGCACTCTTTGCCAACCCGCTTGGCCTTCCGCTGGGCATCCAGCTCTACTCCGTGCGCCAGCAGCTTCAACAGGACTTCGACGGCACGCTCGCGAAGGTCGCCGAGGCCGGTTACCACGAGGTCGAGTCCGCGGGCTACTACAACAAGAGCGCAGCTGAGGCGAAGCAGTCGCTCCAGAAGGCCGGACTGCGTTGCGTCAGCGCGCATCACCCGATGGGCCAACTGCGCGACCACTTCGACGAGCTGCTCGCCTTCAACAAGGAGATCGGCTGCGAGTTCCTCATCTGCTCCAGCGCCTCGCCCAAGGCCACCGATGCCCCCAAGGGCTATACCATGTCGCTCGACGACTGGCGCTGGAACGCCGACCAGTTCAACCAGATGGGCGAGAAGTCCGCAAAGGTCGGCATCCGCTTCGGATACCACAACCACGTCCACGAGTTCGAGCAGGTTGACGGCGGCATCCCGTACGACGAGCTGCTTCGCATCACCGACCCCGCGAAGGTCACCTTCGAGCTGGACTGCGGCTGGGCCACCGTCGCAGGCATCAAGCCCTACGAGCTGATGGCGAAGCACGCCCACCGCTTCTCCATGTTCCACATCAAGGACTTCAAGAACCCCGGAGGCGGCCAGAAAGAGGCGAAGGTCACCGAGCTTGGACTGGGCGACATCGACTACCACCCCATCTTCCAGCAGGCGGCGAAGAACCAGAAGATCCGCCACATCTTCGTCGAGCAGGAGGCCTTCGATATGCCCTGGCAAGACTCCCTGAAGACCGACGCGGAGTACCTCAAGAAGTTCAAGGCTTAGCTCTCATCCCGCGAATTAAACTGAAAGGCCGCTCATCACGAGCGGCCTTCCTTCGTTCCGATCAATCTTAATCAGTGGGCCGACTCGCGACCCTTCACGCGGTCGTACTGGTAGACGTCGCTGGTCGTGCCGAGAGATTCGTTGTAGAGGCTCGTCGCACCCATCGCCTCCTTCAGCTCTTCGCTGAACTCGTGCAGCGAGCGCAGGTGGTCCGCCGTCGCCGGAATCTCCAGCTTCGACGTCTTGAAGAACTTCTGGTAGCCGCGGTCGAGCAGACGGGCGATCTCGCCGTTCAGCAGGATTCCGGGCCGGGCGAGGATCTCAGGCGTGCCATCGGGAGCAGCGGCAATCTCGGCCGCGCACCCGTGCTTCCTCACCTGGAAGGCGTTCGGCGTGCGCTTTGCACCGTCCTGCGCCGGAGCGACATCAAATCGCTGACTGCCAAGAACGGAAAGGACATCGTTGAAGCTGCGCTGCTGGGACTTTTTCGCGATCAGTGCCATACGTTAGACTCGAACTTAACTGTCGCACATCCGCGGTCCCGCATCAATCCGCGATTGCACAACCTGTCAGGACATCATGATTACGACCGTCAAACCCCTCGGCACGACCATCCTCGAACGCATCGGCAATACGCCGCTGATCCGTCTCGACGGTCTAACGGCACATCTCGGCGAGGCCGCCTCGGGAATCCAGATCCTCGGCAAGGCCGAATGGGCCAATCCCGGCGGCTCCGTGAAGGACCGCGCAGCCTCGGCCATCGTCACCGCAGCGCTTGAGCGCGGCCTCATCGGCAAAGAAAAAGGCCTGCTCGACGCCACCAGCGGCAACACCGGCATTGCCTACGCCATGCTGGGAGCGGCCCTCGGCTTCCCAGTCACGCTCTGCATGCCGTCGAACGTCTCGCCCGAGCGCAAGAAATATCTCGGCTGCTACGGTGCGAATATCGTCTGGACCGACCCCGCCGACGGCTCGGACGGAGCCATCCGCAAGGCCCGCGAGCTGGCCGCCAACGAGCCCGATCGCTACTACTACGCCGATCAGTACTCCAACGACGAGAACTGGCGCGCCCACTACCGCACCACCGCCAACGAGATCTGGCAGCAGACCGAGGGGCAGGTCACGCACTACGTCGCTGGCCTCGGCACCTCCGGCACCTTCATCGGGGCTACACGTCGGCTGAAAGAGTTGAATCCTGAGATAAAGTGCATCTCCATGCAGCCGGACGCCGCCTTCAACGGCCTTGAGGGCCTCAAGCACATGGCCACCGCCATCGTGCCGAAGATCTACGACCCCGCTCTCGCCGACGCCAACATCGACATGGACACCGAGGTCGCCTACCGCACCGCCCGCAGGCTGGCCCGGAAACACGGCATCCTCGTCGGCATCTCGGCTGCTGCCGCCGTCGCCGCCTCGATCCAGATTGCCGAGCAGGAGGCGAAGGCCGGTCGCGAGGCCGTCATCGTCACCATCCTTCCGGACTCCGCCGAGAAGTACATGAGCGACCGCTTCTGGCAGGAACAGGACTAAAAATTATGCTGCACATCGACTACGCCAACTACGAAGCCCTGCGCGCCCACGGCGAAGAGACCTACCCGCACGAATGCTGCGGCGTTCTCCTCGGCAAGTCGGACGCCGAGGGCAACCATGTCCGCCAGATCGTGCGCGCGGGCAACACCCGCACAGACTCCGCGCACAACCGCTACAACATCGCCCCGATCGAGCTGGTGAAGATCCAGCGGCAGGCTCGCGGACTGGGGCTCGACATCGTGGGCTTCTACCATTCGCACCCCGACCATCCGGCGCAGTGGTCCCCCACGGACTTCGCCGAGGCCCACTGGTTCGGCTGTTCCTACGTCATCACCGCGGTCGAAAAGGGCAAAGCCGCCATCACCAACTCCTTCCTCCTCACCGGAACCAGCGAAGAGGACAAGAAGTTCCGCGATCAGCCAATCGAGATCGCAGTCGCCGAACAGGCCCAGCAGTAGTAGTAACTTCAGCAGAAAGGCAAGGCATGAACATTCACATCCCAACTCCGCTCCGCGCCTACACCGGAGGAGCCGAGACGGTCAGCGTCCCAGGCGCAACCGTCACCGAGGTCTTCAACAACCTCACCTCCCAGTACCCCGACCTGAAGCAGCAGCTCTTCAACACCGAGGGCAAGCTCCGCTCTTTCGTCAACGTCTACTTCAACGATGAGGACCTCCGCTACCTGCCCGAAAAGGAAGCCACCGCAGTCGCCGCGACCGACGAGCTGACCATCATCCCCTCCATCGCTGGCGGCACCGATGCCGTCTCCCCCTGTTGTAGCTGTTGTCCCTCCCTCTAGTTCCATCCCCCGCACAAGATAAGCCGTCATTCCGAGCCTGAAAGGGCGAAGAATCCCTGTATTTTGCAGGATGTCTGCCTCTGGCAGAATCAACGGTTTACGGCTCCCGAAAGGCGTTGCGCCTTTCCGGCGGCCCGAGCATCTAGAATAGGAACAAGGAAAATAGCATGCCCACAGCCATCGAAGAAGCCGTACAGCTCCCGAAGCTCTCCAACGAGGAGATCGCCCGTTACTCCCGCCACCTCATTCTTCCCGAGGTCGGTATGGAGGGCCAGCAGAAGCTGAAGGCGGCCAAGGTCCTCTGCGTCGGCACCGGAGGCCTCGGCGCCCCGCTCGCCCTCTACCTCACCGCCGCGGGTATCGGAACCATCGGCCTCGTCGACTTCGACGTCGTCGACGAGTCGAACCTCCAGCGCCAGGTCATCCACTCGCAATCCACCGTCGGCATGCTCAAGGTCGACTCTGCCGAGCAGATGCTCAAGGGCCTGAACAAGAACGTCAACATCGTCAAGCACAACACGATGCTGACCTCGGCCAACGCGCTCGAAATCTTCAAGGACTACGACGTCATCGCCGACGGCACCGACAACTTCCAGACGCGCTACCTCGTCAACGACGCCTGCGTGCTGACCGGCAAGCCCAACGCCTACGGCTCGATCTTCCGCTTTGAGGGTCAGGCTTCGGTCTTCGCCACCGAGGAAGGCCCGTGCTACCGCTGCCTGTACCCGGAGCCGCCACCGCCCGGACTCGTTCCCTCGTGCGCCGAGGGCGGCGTACTCGGAATCCTTCCGGGACTCGTCGGCGTCATCCAGGCGACTGAGGTCATCAAGCTCATTCTCGGCATCGGCGAGCCGCTGGTCGGTCGCCTGTTGCTGGTCGATGCACTCGGCATGAACTTCCGCACACTGAAGCTGCGCAAGAACCCCAACTGCCCGGCCTGCGGCACGCACGAGATCAAGGAGCTGATCGACTACGACCAGTTCTGCGGTATCGAGAAGCCCACCTCGGTCGGCCCGCTCGAGGTCTCCCGCGACAAGGCTGTCTCGGACGCTCCCGTGGTCGATGGCATCCCGCAGATCACAGTTGAGGATCTGAAGCGGAAGCTCGATGCGAAAGAGAACGTCTTCGTCCTGGACGTCCGCGAGCCGCACGAGTACCCGATTGCAAACCTCGGCGCCCCACTGATCCCAGTGGGAACCATCGAGTCGCGCATCGGCGAGATCGCCGAGCACAAGAACGACGAGGTGATCGTCCACTGCCGCTCGGGAGCACGCAGCCAGAAGGCCGCGCTCGCCCTGAAGGCCGCTGGCTTCACCAACGTCTCGAACCTCACCGGAGGCATCCTCGCCTGGGCCGAGAAGATCGACCCGACGATGCCGAAGTACTAATCCGCGACACGAACAAGAAAGGCCCCGGACAATTTCCGGGGCCTTTCTTGTTTAAGCTGATAAGCAGCGATCAATCAGAATGCGGGCGTCTCCCACTCCCCAAAGACCCACGCGGAGAGCGGCTTACGATGACGAGGCTGAAGCTCCATCTGCTTCTGCTGCTCGTTCAGTGTTTCGGGATCACCGCGATAGCCAAGCGCCCAGCAGAAACCAACTTCAAAATCATCAGGCACATTCAGCTCGCTCCGGAGCTTCTCGGGATCGAAGCCTCCCATGCCATGTGCATACAAACCAAGCGCGGTCGCCTGCAATACGATCTGCGCCGAAGCTGCCCCCACATCATGCGCCGCGGCCCGGTTCGGCGAGTTGCTGTGGCTGTAGGTCTTTCTGGCAAAGGAAGCATAGAGAACTGGAGCAGACTTCGCCCAGGACTGGTTCGGCGGCGTCAGCGAATCGAAGATCTTCGTCCAGACCGAATCTCCCTTCCGACCTACAACGAATCTCCAGGGCTGTTCGTTATAGGACGAGAAGGCCCACTGCCCCGCCGAAAAGATCTTCCGAAGATCCTCGTTCTCTACCGAACGTTCCGCGAAGGCGCGCGGGCTCCAGCGCTTGAGAAATAGCTCTTCCACCGGAACATCGGTCGTTCCATGCTTCGTCGTGCCAAGGTCCTGACTCATGTACGTTTCACTCCTTAAAACCTGCTCCCTCTATTGTGAACGATGCCACTGTTACAACAGGGTAGATTCAGCAGGCTCTCATCGACTGGAACAGCTCCGCATGAGCGGCCAGTTTTTCCTTCACGGTCGTCTGATCCACGTCGAGCGACCAGTTCCCTGCCTGGTGCGTTCCTCCCAGGAGGATGCCGTCCCTCCGAGAGAACATGTAGATATCTTCGAAGAGCGCCGCATAGGTGACCTCCGGCTGCGGCAGCAGGAAGGTAAGCTGCCCGCGCACCGGGATCAGCTCCTTGTCGTCGAAGAGTGCCTTCGCGCCCAGCCCGGTGCAGTTGAAGACCAGCTTCTCCGGCAGCGCCTGCACCTCGGCGGGCGATTTCAGCTCGCGGACCACCACCTTGCCTCCTGCAATGCGGAAGTCCGAGATCAGAGCATTCAGCAGTAGCGGCGGCTCCATGATCATGCCGTCATACTGCGATGCATAGCCGATGCCGAACGGGTTCTCCTCCTGCTTCAGAGCATGATGCTCAGGCAGCAGCGCATCCAATCCACTCACAATCCTCGGACGCTCTTCCTGCGTGTGCGGCGGCATCGGCGTGCGCGAGATGGAATAGTTCCGCATCCACCGCACGCCAAACCGCGGGTCCGTCATGATCTGGTAGCGCTCATACGCATACTTGGCCGCAGCAAGGTACTGGTCGGTAAAGCTCTCCGTCACCTTCGTCGCATCGTCATACACCATCGCCGGATACCACTGCCCTCCCGCGATGTTCGAGGTCGTATCCGGCGGCATCGCCTTCGTGTAGATCGTCACGGCAAACCCGGCGTCCTGCGCCATCCGCGCCGTCGTCAGGCCGACTACGCCGCAGCCCAGCACCGCCACCGCACCGCGATGACCTTTCAGGCCGAGGTCCGTGGCCAGCTTCGCCGTTCCCCAGCTCAGCGTAATGCCTCCGCCGCCGTGGCCGTAGTTGTGAACAACGACGGTGTCTCCCACCTGTTCGCGCTCCACACGAAAACCCGAAGGACGATGCGGACGCTGCCCCACCACCGAACGGATCACTCGGTCCTCCGACACATGCACCGGAGGCAGATGGCACGCGCTCTCCGGCAGGTTCAGAGGAGCCAGCGCGGCGGGGTTCATCGCAGGATTGAAGATCGCCGTCGTCTTCTTCGAGCAGCCCGAAAGAGCGAGCGATGCTGCGGCAAGGTTTGCAGTACGCAGAAAGTGTCTACGATTCATCTGTGTGCGATTCATTGGGTGAGCCTGTGCAGGAAGATAACCACCATCCTATTGCACAGCTCCGTCCCCACAACCACCAAAGCTCACAGGGGAACCATCCCGGCTATCGAGCGCATCCTTCGCAGAGAAGCTACCGAGCGTTAGCCATGTAGCGCTCCCGGGCCTCGCGCAACTGATCGACCGCCTCGCCATCCAGAGGACACATCGAACCCAGCCGATGCGCCACGAAGCAGATATGCGCGAAGTGCTCCACCGTCTCCATGCGCTGAAACGCATCCAGCAGATCGGCCCCGAAGGTCACCGCGCCGTGGTTCGCCAGCAGAATCGCCGAGTGCTCCGGAATCAGCGGCTCGATGCTTGCCGCCAGCCCCGCCGTGCCGGTTGTGGCATAGGGGGCCAGGGGAACCGTCCCCAGGGCCATGATCGCCTCGGAGCACAACGGCTCGTCCAGAGAGCGCCCCGAGCAGGCAAAGCCCGTCGCAATGGGAGGATGCGAATGGATCACCGCTTCCGCATCGGGCCGCAGGCGATACACCGCAAGGTGCATACCAATCTCGCTGGTAACCTTTCGCGTTCCCGCAAGCTGCCGTCCTTCGGGATCGACGATCACGATATCTTCCGAGCGCAGCATGAACTTGCTCCGCCCCGTCGGAGTCGCCAGAATCCGCTCCTCGTCCAGCCGGACCGAGAGATTGCCCGAGGTTCCAGGCATAAATCCCATCCGGTAGAGCGCCCGCCCAAAACGAACCAGGCTGCGCCGAAGCTCGATCTCCTTTTCGCCGATCGTCAAAAGCTCTCTCCTTACCTCACCATCCGGCAAAGCCGCATAGCCTCGACTCCCGAGAGGAGTCTATCCTACAGCTTTCACCCCGCCCACGGATATCCCTTAACGCAGGCTACCCGCCAGTACCTTTTTCTGGCCATCATTCTTCGCGGGCTTCAACCCCAGCAGCTCGCACACGAAGTCGTACACGTTCACATTGCGGAACGGAGCCAGCTTCACCCCCGGCTTCACGTCCGGCCCCTCGGCGTAGAAGATCGCCTTCATCTCCGGAAACTTCTCCGGATCGAAGCCATGCGCCCCCGTGCCCTTCACCAGCTCCTTCGCGTGTACCGTAATCGCCACCAGTTCATTGGGCACCACCACCGGATCGCCCGCGCGATCATTGCTGTTGAAGTGCAGGCTCTCAGGAACTTCTTTCAAACGATAGGGAGTAAACCGTGGATCGTTGGCAGCCTTCAGCGTGTCATAGACCCGCTGCTTCTCCGCCTCAGTCTTCGGATACACTCTCTCGCCCGCTGTGGGTACATCCTTCAGATCTACCAGCTTATCTAGAGAAAGCCACCTGCGGTCCGGCAGCTTCGCCATCCCATGATCCGAGACCACCACCAGGTCCACCGGAAGCTCCGACGCCTTCAGCTTCCCTTCCAGCTCGCCGATCAGCCCGTCCAGATGACGCACCGCCGCACCTGTTTCCTCAGCGTCAGGGCCGAAGTCGTGCCCCGCATGGTCCGCGTTCGAGTAATACAGGGTAACCAGATGAGGCCGCTCCGCCTCCGGCAGTGCCAGCCACTCCATCACCTGCGCGATACGCTTTTCGTTATCGAACTGGTCATCGAACGGAACCCAGTAGCTGGGACGCTTTCCCGCAATCAACGACTCCGATCCCACCCAGAACATCGACGCCGTGCGCATCTTCTTTTTTTCTGCAAGAGACCATAGCGGAACCCCGCCATACCAGCTCCCGTCCTTGCTCTTTGAGTAGTGCTCGTAGTTGCGCTTCGGATCGAGAAACTCGTTGTCCACGATGCCGTGATGCTCGGGATAAAGCCCCGTCACCAGCGTGTAGTGGTTCGGAAAGGTGAGTGAAGGAAAGCTCGGCAGCATCCCGTCGGGCGCACTCGCGCCTTCTTCGGCCATCTTCAGCAGATGAGGAGCACCCCACTTCGTCGCGTAGTCCCAGCGAAAGCCGTCCAGCGACACCATCACCACATAGTGCGCCCTCTTCGCCCTCGATGAGTTCAGTGCATTCGGCTCATGTTTTACCGGAGCGATGTCCTGCGCCCCGGCAAACCCCGCCCACAGCAACACACACGCACACACTAGGCGATTCACACGCATCGATCTTCTCTCCATCCGGGTTCGTGACGGTTGACGAGACGAGACGGGATTAAGACGCATGCTTCGGATGCCCGCCGCAGTGCGCCTCTCCATTATTCCGGCTTATCTTCGGGAACCAGTATCTGAAGCGTCAGTGGCCGCTCCAACATGCAGTCCAGCTTCGCGATGGAGCCAATCGCCTTCTCGATCACACTGGTCAGGCACGGCTCCGTCGTCACCACGAACGGCAACTTGTGCTTGGGATACCCCGGCTTCTGCAGAAGCGAGTCGATGTTCGCTCCCACCTTCGCCAGCGCGCCCGCAATCGACGAGACGATGCCCGGCTTGTCATCCACCACGAAGCGGATGTAGTGCGGCGCGAGAAACTCACCTGTCACCTGCCGCTTGCGCACCGGAAGCTCCACCGTCTTCGCTCCCTGTGAGACCGCCAGCAGGTCCGAGACCACCGCCACCGCCGTAGGCTCGCCGCCCGCGCCGTGGCCGGAGAAGACAACGTCGCCGCCGTAGTTTCCGCTCGTCACCACCATGTTCTGCGTGCCATGCGACCACGCCATCGGCGAGGACAGCGGAATCAGCATCGGAGCCACACGCGCATGAACCAGCGTTCCCTCCACCTGAGCCCGCGAAACCTGACGGATGGTGCAGTTCAGCTCCTTCGCATAGACGAAGTCAATCGCCTCGACGGTCGAGATCGTCTGGGTCGCCACCTCATCGGGGTTCAACTCAGCGTGCAGTGCAATGCGCGAAAGGATGCACAGCTTCGCGCGTGCATCGAACCCGTCCACATCGGCCGAAGGATTCGCCTCGGCATAGCCAAGCTGCTGCGCGTCCGCGAGTACCGTGGCGTAGTCCGCTCCCGACTCCATGCGGCTGAGGATGTAGTTGCAGGTACCGTTCACGATGCCGCTCAGACGCTGCACGCGGTCGCCGCTCAGTCCCTGCAGGATGCCGGGGATCACCGGCACACCACCCGCAACGGCCGCTCCGTACACAAGCTGCACGCCATGCTGCGCGGCCAGCTTCTGCAGGCTCACGCCGCGATACGCGATCAGCTGCTTGTTCGCCGTCACCACGTTCTTGCCCGCCGCAAGAGCCTTGCGCAGCCAGCCTTCGACCGGATTCAGACCGCCCATCAGCTCGACGACGACATCGACGTCCGACTTCAACACGTCGTCGATATTCTGCGTCCACTTCGCCGTTGAGGGCACGAACTTCGCCGCGGCCGAGGTGCGCTTGCGCTCCACCTCGCGGTTGTAGACATGCGTCAGGGCAATGCCGGGAAACTTCGATTCGGCCAGCACCTTCGCCACCGAGCTTCCCACGGTTCCGAACCCAAGCAGCGCAACCTTCACCACGCCGCTGTTCTTCCCTGCCGCAACCTTCACCTGCTTCTTCTGCTTCGTCGTCATCGCCCTCGCCTGTCTTTCGAAACTCAGTACTCTACGCGCTCCATCGAGCGGCGCCAGACATCAAAGCTCTCCCGCCCGCGCTCTTCCAGCAAGCGCACTGCGGGGATGCTTCTCTCGCCCGTGTCCTTCTTCAATTCCTGATAAAGAAACGCATCGTCGAACCCGGCGGCGGCCGCATCCTGCGCCGTGCCGCTGTAAAAGATCCCATCCAGACGAGCCCAGTAGATCGCCGCCAGACACATCGGGCACGGCTCGCAGCTCGTATAGATCACGCACCCGGCCAGAGAAAAATCTCCCAGCTCGCGGCAGGCATTGCGAATCGCCGTGACCTCCGCGTGGGCCGTGGGATCGTTGGTCGCGGTCACCTGGTTGGCGCCGGTGGCAACGACCACGCCGTCGCGCACGATCACCGCGCCAAACGGCCCTCCGCGCCCCGAGGCAACATTTCCGGTTGCAAGCTCGATGGCCTGCTGCATGAACTCTGGATTGCCCTGCATCCGCTCCGCGTCCTCGCCGCGCACGCCAACACCTGCGGCGAGCACAACATACCTCAAACTGCTACCTTGGCCATTTTATATGCTGGCACTGAATGTTCCAGTGCCAGCATTTGCTAATCTGCTCCTAGCAACATGGCCATCGAATCGATCAATCCCGCCAACGGAAAGCTCCTCCGCAGCTTCGAAGCTCTCACCGAAGAAGCCATCGCCGAAAAGCTCGCGCTCGCCGCCGAGACCTTCCGCACCTTCCCCGCGATTCCGCTGGAGCAGCGCGCCCTCTGGATGAACAAGCTTGCCTCGCTGCTGGAGCAGGAGGCCGACGAGATCGCCCCCACGCTCACGCTCGAAATGGGCAAGCCCATCCACGCGGCCCGGCAGGAGGTTCTCAAGTGCGCCACTGCCTGCCGCTACTACGCCGAGAACGCCGCCCGCATCCTCGCTCCCGAGCCTATCGCCACCGAGAACTCCAGCTACCTTCGCTGGGACCCCATCGGCCCGGTGCTCGCGATCATGCCCTGGAACTTTCCCTTCTGGCAGGTCTTCCGTTTCCTCGCACCCGCACTGATGGCGGGCAATGTCGGCCTCTTGAAGCACTCGCCCAACGTGCCCCAGTGCGCCCTTCTGATTGAATCGCTGGTTCGCCGCGCAGGCTTCCCCCGCGGCTCCTTCCAGTCGCTGCTGATCGAAACCGAGCAGACCGCCGCCGTCCTCGCCGACCCTCGCGTCGCAGCCGTCACCCTCACCGGGTCAGTCCGCGCAGGCATGGCCGTCGCCGAGCAGGCGGGCCGCCTCATCAAAAAATCTGTCCTCGAGCTGGGAGGCTCCGACCCCTTCATCGTGCTCCCCTCCTGCGACCTCGACGCCGCCGTCGAAACCGCTGTCCGCGCGCGCCTCATCAACAACGGGCAGTCGTGCATCGCGGCCAAGCGCTTCATTATTCACGAGGCCATCTACGACGCATTCGAGCAGCGTTTCATCGCGGGCATGGAGGCCATGAAGATCGGCGACCCGATGAAGGAAGACACCGACATCGGCCCGCTCTCCAGCGCGAAGGCCGCCGAGACGCTGGAGCAGCAGGTCAACGACGCCATCGCCGCCGGGGCTCGCGTCCTCACCGGGGGCCAGCGCATGCTGGGCGAGGGCAACTACTTCGAGCCGACCGCGCTCACCGATATCCCGCGCACAAGCGCCGCCTATCGCGAAGAGCTTTTCGGTCCCGTGGCGATGCTCTTCAAGGTTTCCACCATCGATGAGGCCATAGAGATCGCCAACGATACCCCCTACGGCCTTGGGGCCTCCGCGTGGACCCGCGAGCCCGCCGAGCAGCAACGCCTCATCGCCGAGATTCAAGCCGGAGCCGTCTTCATCAACGCAATGGTGGCCAGCGACCCGCGCCTTCCCTTCGGAGGCATCAAACACTCCGGCTACGGGCGCGAGCTTCACGCCCTGGGAATGCGCGAGTTTCTCAACGCGAAGACCGTCGTCCTCGCTACGTCTCGCTAGGCCGCCTGGGGATGAGCCGCAGGAGAGTACGCCCGGAAGGTCGCGTGCGAGGGAGTAATGTCGCGGTACTGAAACTCCCACCCGCTGTCGCTAAAGATCTTCTCAAAGGCCGTCGCATTCTCCGCGTAATTGTGTAGCTCGCCGATCAGGTAGACCGACCGCTTCTCCTCGGGAACATAGTTCCGGAGGACCTCCATCTCCATGCCTTCGATATCGAGCTTGATGAGGATGCGGTTCGCTTTGTAAAGGTCGATCACATCGCGCAGCCCGTACACCTGCATCTCCATGACACGGTCATACGGCTTCTGCGGGTCGAAGCTGCTGCTGATCGCATCGCGGCAATAGAAAGGGATCGTCCCTCTCTCCCCTCCAAGGCAACAGGCCCTGAGATCGGCATGAATCCGATTGACCTCAAGATGCTTCTGCAGCTGTTCGATGTTCCTCGGTAGCGGCTCGCACACGACAAAGTTCGCAGGAGCATCTCCTGAGGCCGAAATCGCCGCAGCCATGCGAAGGGTGAACAGGCCGATATTGGCTCCGCCGTCAATCACCAGATCAGGATGAAAGTCCAGGTCGATATCGTACGTATCCTGCAGGCAGAGATCGAGAATAGCCCGCAGGTCGCTGGGAATATCCGACAGACGCACAAAGCACTGCACATCGCGGCCATAGCAGCGATAATGCAGCGGCACCTCTCCCTCCTTTGCGAAGGGTTTGAGAAGTTCCATGCAAAGGGAACGATACTGTGGGCGCGAGGACGAGGCCGCAATCAGCAGAAGCTTCAGGCTGCTTGCAAGGGACCCCATACGGAGGATGCTGCCGACGTTCTCAAATGCCATACGGTAATGACCTCTAAGAAAAGGCGCTAACAAGGTACAGCTGAATTCTGAGCCAAATGTACCGGATGTCACAACAAATTCTCAAAAAATCTTCCAGCCACCTCCCGAGACTATGAATGAAACATTGCTTTAAACTTCCCTCGGCTGCGATCTTCGCCTGACAATCTGTTATTTTTCAGGAACCTGCACTAAGGACATCCTCTCTTGCTCAAGACTCTCCTGCTCCTGTCCTCGCCCTTGCTGTTCATCCAATCCGCATCTCCAGTTATCGCGCAAGCCGCGAAGGAGCCCATCGTCATTGTCATCACGGTCGATGGCTTCCCCGCCCGCGCCCTTCAGGACCCGCGGCTTCCCATGCCGACCCTCCGCGCACTCGCGGCCTCGGGAGCCGTTGCCTCCGGCATGAAGCCGATCAACCCGACCGTCACCTGGCCAAACCACACCGCCCTCATCACGGGAGTCAACGCATCCGAGCACTACGTCATGGCCAACGGCCTGATCGACCTTCCCGCCGACCACTCCCAGCCCCACGTCCTGCCGTGGGTCGATAAGGACAAGCTCGTCCATGCCCGCACGCTCTACGAAGCCGCCACCGAGAAGGGCATGACCACCGCGCAGGTCGACTGGGTCGCGATCTACGGGGCGAAGGGGCTCAACTGGATCTTCGGAGAGAAGCCCGACGTTCACGACTCAATCCCCCAGGAACTGATCGCCAACGGCACCGTCACCCGCGAGCAGATCGAGCACTTCGGCGAGAACAGCTCCCCCGCGTGGCGCGACCAGATCTTCACTGACGCCGCCATCGACATCATCGAGCGCCACCAGCCCCGCCTGCTGCTGATGCACCTGCTGCAAAGCGACAGCATCCAGCACGAGTACGCCCCGCTCACCAAGGCGGCGTTTACCGCATACGCCTACGCGGATAGTTGCATTGCGCGCATAATCGAGGCCACTCGCAAGGCCGGTCTGCTGGACCGCACGACCTTCTTCATCCTCTCCGACCACGGATTCGACGCCTACACCCACGTCCTCAACCTCAACGTCGCCTTCGCGCAGAAGGGATACCTGCACAAGCAGAACGGCAAGTGGACCGGCGACGTCTGGGGCAACTCCGAGGGAGGAGCCGATGAGGTCTACATCGCCCCGAACCGGCGCGCCGAACTGATTCCCGTCCTCAAGAGCTATCTCGCCAGCTTGCCCGGCGTCGAGCACGTTTACACCAACGAGGAGGCGCAGGCGCTTGGCCTTCCCTCCGACAAGAACACCGACCAGGCTCCCCAGCTTTACGTCACCGCCGTCCGGGGCTACTCCTTCGGGAACGACGTCGAAGGCCCGCTGACCACCGACACGAACGAGCCGAAGGGAGCGCACGGCTATCTCAACAGTAACTATGAGATGCAGGCCCTCTTTGTCGCCTCGGGCGCGGCGATCCGCCCCGGTGTAAAGCTCGACGCCATCCCGAACCTCCGGGTCGCCCCGACGATTGCCCAGATCCTCGGCCTGAGCCTGCCGGATGCAAAGCAGCCCGCCCTCAACGAGATACTGCGATAGCAACACCAGAACGGTTCTTTTCCCCGGAAATCGCTATACTTGAAGAGGGAGGCAATGCCTCCCTCTTTCGCAACCGGCCCTGATCGGAACGCCCCGACAGCCCGTTGCCAACGCCTCCCCGCATGGCCGATTTCAGCCTCGGTTCACGAATCTCCGGGAAGCTCAAATTATGTCCACCGAGCCCAACAACACGATCGCCGTCGCCATGTCCGGAGGAGTCGACTCCTCTACGGTCGCGGCCATCCTGCGCTCCGAGGGACACGAACTCGTCGGCCTCACGCTCCAGCTCTGGAACCAGCGTCGACTCGCCGGGCACGAGGGCATGCCCGAGGCCGTACAGGGACGCTGCTGCTCCATCGACGATGTCTACGACGCCCGCGCCGTCGCCGAGCAACTGGGCATCCCCTACTACGTCGTCAACCAGCAGGACCGCTTCGAGGCGGACGTCGTCCGACCCTTCGTCGATGAGTACCTCCACGGTCGCACGCCGATCCCTTGCACGCTCTGCAACAACCACCTCAAGTTCGACCAGCTTCTGCTGACCGCGCGCCAGATCGGCGCGGACCGCATCGCCACCGGCCACTACGCCCGCAACCATTTCGACGCCGGGCGCAACCGCTGGATTCTATCGCGCCCCGCCGACTACTCGAAGGACCAGACCTACTTCCTCTTCGGCCTCACGCAGGAGCAGCTCTCGCGCACCCTCTTCCCTCTGGGCGAGATGCAGAAGCCCGCCGTCCGGCAGATCGCCGAGGACCAGGGGCTCTACGTCGCGCAGAAGCCCGACTCGCAGGAGATATGCTTCATCCCCAACGGCGATTACAGCGCCTTCCTGAAGGCCTACCTCGACGAGCAGAACGAGTCGATGCCCGACCTCTCCGGTGAGCTGGTCACGACGTCAGGCGAAGTGATCGGACACCATCAGGGAATCCACAGCTTCACCGTCGGACAGCGTAAGGGGCTGGGAGTAAGCTCGCCCACGCCGCTCTACGTCCTCAACATCCATCCGGACTCCCACAAGGTCACGGTCGGAGGGGACGAAGAGCTTCTCTCACGCGAACTGACAGCCAACCGCTTGAACTGGATTTCGATTCCCGGCCTCGCGGAGGGCGAGGAGCTTCGCGTCACCGCCAAGATCCGCCACCGTCACACGCCCTCTCCCGCCACGCTGATCGGAGCGGGCGATGACCTTGTGCGCGCCATCTTCGACGAGCCGCAGCGGGCCATCACGCCCGGACAGTCCGCCGTCTTTTATCAGGAAGATGAGGTAGTCGGCGGCGGCTGGATTCTCTAAACCAGCCAACCGACCGAGGCCTTACAGCTCCGACTCGTCTTCTCCGGTGTAATAAGCCGAGCCCGACGGAGCCGCCCCATTGCGCCGTCCCTTATTCTTCCCCGTCAGGACGTCGATTCCGGCCTTCAGGCCATTCACCAGCCCCTGGAACTCGCGCACCGGAATCTGCACCGTCTTCTGAATCCCCGTAGCGATTCCGGCGGTCGTATCGAGCACCGAGCTGACCATGTCGTCGACCCTCGCCGTCTGGGCGCGCGCCCTCTGGTTGACCTCCGAGATCGTCAGGTCGAAGTCCTCGGCCTTGGCGCGAACCACATGGCTCGTCTCAACCAGGTTGTCGGTGATCACCTTGAACTTCGGGTGCAGCTCCTGCACCATGCTCTGCGCGCCGTCGATCACCGGCAGCGCCTTCGCGCGCAGCTCCTCGGCCATTGCGAGCAGCTGCTTTCTCGTCTTCGCCGCTCCAATCGCCGCTCCGATCACGACCGCGGCCTGGGCCACCATCGCAATCGCAACCATGGCAACAAAAAACATCAGCAGCCGCGAGTTTCCCGACGAAAGCGAACCCGGGTCCTCAAGCCACATTCCAAAGATCATCATGACGCCTCTCCTTCAAAGCACAGCCCGACGTACAGGCGAAGGTCCGGCCTTCTGCGGCCGGACCTTCGCAAACCAGAGCCGTTAACTACAGAGACGAAGGATCGGGTTCGTGAGCGGCGCTGGCAGTAGTGCTGGCATAGGCCTGCTTGCCCGCCTCAACCGCCGCCGCAACCTTGTCCTGCTGCTCCTGCACCAGTCCCTTGCCCTTTTCGACGTACTGCGACCAATGCGAGCGTCCGCGGTCAACGTACTCCCTGCCACGGTCAACGTACTGGTTAAGTTGATCTTTGCCCTGCGCTGCATACTCCGCGGCGCGCTCACGTCCCTGCGCCGCGTACTCGGCGGCCCTGTCACGAGCCTCGAGCGCGCCCGCTACGAGATCCTCACGCGTCTCCCGACCCGATTTTGGCGCATAGAGAACACCAACCAGGGCGCCAAGCCCCAGCCCTGCGAGAAACCAGCCCAATCCATTTGCGCCGTTGTCGTTATCTGCCATTGCCATCTCCTTCTAGTTTTCTTTACTTGACTTTAGAAGCTCGTCTCATCCGAAACCTGTTGTCCCACTCGCCAGTTATAACGCAATATCCTCTCAGAATTGAATCCCCGGCGCGGGATCACGGTGCAAAACCGTCCACAGGCTGTATGCTGATGTCCTAAAATCGCAGCCCTTCTGGGTGGATGCCCATTTGTGGAAACCGGGTTGCGCGGAAAGAAGATTTCCCATGCTGCCAGCCGCACACTCCAAGCGTCCTACAAAAGGGAGATTTTTTAAGAGAGAGGATTTTCTCTCTCCCGTGTTCAAACAGAGCAGTTTGCAGAACAGGAACCTCTAAACGAATGATCCCATTGGTTTAGAGTCGTAATCAGGAATCGATGCATCTTGTGTGCATGAAAGAAGGTAGGGGTCTGATGAACATTCACTACATAAGCAACGCAACACGCACCTTCGCCGCCGTAACCGCTCTCACACTGGGCCTCGGACTGGCCGGATGCAAGAGCACAACCCCTGCGGCTCCTCCCGTCGATGACGCCAGCCTGAACGCCGCAGTCCAGAGCCGCCTCACCGGCGACAGCGCCCTCTCCACCGAGTCCATCCAGGCGGGCGTGCAGAACGGCGTCGTCACACTGAACGGAACCGTCAGCAACGACGCCGCCCGTTCGCTGGCCGCCGCCGACGCCGCGCAGGTCGCAGGCATCAAGACCGTGGTCAACAATCTTTCGGTTCAGGCTCCCGCACCCGCTCCGGTCACACAGGCTGCTCCTCCGCCTCCTCCTGCTCCGGTCGCAGTTCCCAAGCCGAAGAAGGCGGTCGTCGCGAAGCCCAGGCCCGCTCCCATCGAGCGGCACGAGGTCGCACAGTCAGCGCCTCCCCCGCCGCCGGCCCCGGCTCCCGCTCCGGTCGCAGCCCCCGCTCCTCCGCCTCCGCCTGAGTTCCGTACCGTGACGGTTCCCTCCGGAACCACCATCCCGGTCCGCATCACCCAGACGCTCGACAGCGCGACCACTCAGCAGGGCCAGAGCTTCTCCGGAGTTGTCGCCACCGACATCATGGCTGACGGCCTCGTCGCCATCCGCCAGGGAGCGCACGTCTCCGGACGCGTGACCGCTGTGCAGGAAGCTGCACACTACAAGGGCAACTCGCTGCTTTCGATCGAGCTGGTCAACCTTAGCCGCGGCGGCGACTCGCTCGCCATCTCCACCCAGCCCTACAGTGTTCAGGGCAAGGGACGCGGCAAGAACACCATCGCCAAGGTCGGCGGCGGCGCTGCCGTCGGCGCGATCCTCGGAGGCATCTTCGGAGGAGGCAAGGGCGCGGCCATCGGCTCGGTCGCCGGTGGAGGCGTAGGCGCCGGAGCCAACACCGTCACCCGCGGCGAGCAGGTCACGATCCCCTCCGAGAGCCTGGTCAACTTCTCCCTGACCAACACGCTCTCCATCCGGGTCTCGACCTCCAGCACCCTCAGCACCTCGGGCAGCGGACGCGGTGGCCGCAGTGGGCGGCGTCCGATGAACCAGGACCCGTCTTCGCAGAACTCCTCCCCCGACCAGCAGCAGCCGCAGTAACCGTGGCGGGGTTTGCAGCATCTTAATGCGGTGAGACAACAAGTGGCGGGCTCTGCAAATAAATGCAGAGCCCGCTAAATTCATTTTTCGTATTTTTCCCTGGTGTAGACTGGCATCCTCTAGCCGCAGTTTCGAGCAACCAGAAACCTTCCACCAGCACTAACCCGACGAGGTATCTGTCTTGACGCAGGCAACGACCAACTCCACCAAGCGGCCCAAGGGCTACCTTACGTTTACGCTTCACGCGCATCTGCCCTATGTAGTCAATCACGGCACTTGGCCGCACGGAATGGAGTGGCTCCACGAGGCTGCTGCCGAGACCTATCTTCCGCTGCTGCGTGTGCTGGGGAACCTGGAGCGCGACGGCATCCGCTTCCAGTGCAACCTGAATCTTTCGCCCATCCTGCTTGAGCAGCTTACGCACCCGGTCTTCATCGCGGAGTTCCCCCGGTATCTCGGCCGCAAGATCGTCGCCGCCCGCGAGGACGAGGCCTACTTCATCCAATCCGGCGAGACGCACCTCGCGGAGACAGCCCGCTTCTGGTTCCGCTTCTTCTCCCAGGCTCTCGACGACTTCAACGCCTTCGACAAGAACATCGTCGCAGGCTTCCGTCACTTCAACGACATTGGCCTGATCGAGATCATCACCTGCGGCGCGACCCACGGCTACAACCCTCTGCTCGGAACCGACGAGAGTGTCCGGGCGCAGATCCGCACCGCGGTCAAGACACACAAGCGCCACCTTGGCCGTTATCCTCGCGGCATCTGGGTCCCGGAGTGCGGGTACCGCCCCGCGGGCTTCTGGAATTACCCCGTGGACTTCGCCGACGGCACGCCTCGCCCGGCGGGCTTCGACCGCATTGGCGTCGAGCAGGCTCTCTCCGAGAGCGACATCGAATACTTCTTCGTCGATACCCACCTGGTCGAGCAGGGCCACCGTGTTCCCTCGCCCTACGAGCTGATGAACGGGCAGGTTCCCCTCGACGAGCTGACCATCGCCATGACACACGAGGGGCACCGCTCGCTCTACCAGCCCTACTATGTCGATGGTCCCTACGATAAGCGTTACGCCACGACGATCTTCCCGCGTGACCCCCGCACCGGCATCCAGGTCTGGTCCGGCGACACCGGCTACCCGGGCGACGGCGTCTATCTCGACTTCCACAAGAAGCGCTGGCCCGGCGGTCATCGCTACTGGCGAGTGACCGGCCCCAAGATCGACATGGGCGACAAGCTGCCCTACTATCCGCAGGAGGCAGCCGAGCGCGTCAAGTCGCACGCCTCGCACTTCGTTCACCTTGTCTACGAGGCGCTGAAGTCCGGCTTCGCGGACGCGATCCCTCCCGTCCTCTGCGCCCCGTTCGACGCCGAACTGTTCGGCCACTGGTGGTTCGAGGGAACGCTGTGGCTCGAGGCCATCGCCCGCATCCTGCACGACTACGACACCGGCATTGAGATGATCTCGGGAGCCGAGTATCTCGACCGCTACCCACGCGCGGGCTTCATCGCCCTACCCGAAGGCTCGTGGGGAGCAGGTGGGGGCAACGAGGTCTGGCTGAACCCGGACACAAGCTGGACCTACACCCACATCTACCCGGCGGAGATCTTCACCCGCGATGTCGCGACCGAAGGCAAGTGGCGCGACTCCGAGCTGGGAATGCGCATCGCGCAGCAGCTCTGCCGCGAGCTTCTGCTGCTTGAGTCCTCCGACTGGCAGTTCCTCGTCACCACGGGCGCGGCCCGCGACTACGCCGAGGCCCGCTTCACCGCGCACAACGATCAGTTCAACGAGGTGAAGACCTTCTGGGAGACCTTCGAAAGCGCCGGTCAGCTCACGCTCGCGCAGGAGGCCCGCCTGGCCGAGATCGAGCGCCGCGACGGAGTCTTCCCCGACATCGACCCCGGCATGTGGGCGATGGGGGCCAAGGAGGAGAAGCACCACCGCCTCCCCGTCTCTCCCGCTGAGACGATAGCACCAGCCACCGAATCCGTCGCCTGATTGAATCCCTAGCCTGACGACAACACAAGCGCCTGACCCTGCACAGGGTCAGGACGCTTTTTCCTGCTCGAGACAACAGTCGTCACTCCGAAGCGCCGCCGAAGGATCTCAACATTTCTTTGCAGAATGACCGGGTGCCCCATCCTTCACGAAGTGAAGGGTGGGATGAATCCCTCTCGAACCAACACTCTCGCCCTTCCCCCTAAAATAAAAAGGTGGGCAAGCAACAACCATCCATCACGAAATCCCCCTTGGCCCTCTGGCACCTTCTCTCCCTCGACGCCCCCACCGTCGCCACCCTCTGGACATGGTTCATCGCTCGCGCCAGCCGCGTCACGCTGAACACGATTCCGCTGCTCGCAATGGCCACCGCCGTCTGGACCCTCTACGCCGCCGACCGCCTCCTCGACGCCCAGACCTCCGGGGTTGACGCACTCGAAGACCGCCACCACTTCCACCAGCAGCACCGCCCGGGCTTTATGGCGGGCATCGGCCTCGCGTCCATCCTGCTGGCAACGCTGCTGCCCCGCATCCCCGAGCAGGCCATCCATCTCTACCTCATCCTCGGAGGCCTGGTCTTTGGATACTTCATCCTCATCCACGCCACGCGCAGCGCGCACCGTCTTCCCAAGGAGATCGCCGTCGGCGTCTGCTTCGCCGCGGCAACCTTCATCCCCACCGTCGCGCGCGAACCCGGCCTGAGACTCCCGCTCCTCGCTCCGGCCCTTCTTCTAGCCGCCGTCTGCAGCCTCAACTGCCTCTTCATCTATGCATGGGAGCACCCCCACCCCACCGGCCCCCAGCCGCATCTCATCACCGCAATCGCCCTGAGATGCCTGCTCCCTCTCACCCTCGCGGTCACGATCCTCAGCGCAGCCCTCGCTGCCTTCGACCGCCACGCCCCCTGGACCCTCTACGCCGCCGTCTCACTCGCGGCCATCGCCCTGCTGCTCCTGCACTTTCGACGCCGCGCATTACAACCGCTCGAGCTTCGCGCCGCAGCCGACCTCGCCCTTCTCACCCCGCTGCTTCTGGTTCCCTTCCTGTGAGCACGATGCGCAGCTTCGACCTCATCGCCCGGCCCTACCGCACGCTCGAATACCTCACGCTGGGACACACCCTCGAACGCACGCGCCTGTACTATCTTCCACGCCTTCTCGCTGCGCGCAACGCCCTCGTTCTCGGCGACGGAGACGGACGCTTCCTCTCCCATCTGCTCGCGGCCAACGCCACCGCGTACGCCACCGCCCTCGACATCAGCGCGAGGATGCTTCACCTGCTCCGCGAGCGCTGCGCCCCTTACGCGACCCGCCTGCAAACCTATCGGACAGATGCCCTTGCCTTCACTGCCCCCAAAGGCACGCAGTACGATCTCGTCGTCACCCACTTCTTTCTCGACTGTCTTCCCCAACCCGAGGTCGAAGAACTCATGCGACAGGTCGCGCCCGTTCTCGCTCCGAATGCCCAATGGGTCGTCTCCGACTTCCGCATCCCCACCGGCCTTATGCGCTGGCCCGCGCAACTTCTGGTCGGCGGACTCTACCTTGCCTTCCGCGTTCTCACCGGCCTTCGCACCAGCCGGCTCCCCGATCACGCATCCGCACTTCAAGCCGCAGGATTCCATCGCGTCGAACAGAAACTCTTCCTCGCAGGAGTCCTCACGACCGAACTATGGCAACGCACGGAGACTACCTGAACTACCTCTCACGCCTGTTTCGCATCCTACTGAGGGCACTACGACATCCGCCCATGATGCGACTGACGCGATTGATGCGACACATCCCCGCCGCCGCCCTTCTTCTGCTCGCCCCGACGCTCCACGCCCAGACCATCTCCGCGACGAACTCCCCTGACGGCAAGCCGCTCTCCGAGCGCGTCGTCTCCTACTCGATCGACGCACGCCTCGACACCGACAAAAAGACCCTCGACGCGACCGAGTCGCTGACCTACCGCAACCTCACCGGCCAGCCCCTCACGACCTTCCCGCTCCACCTCTACCTCAACGCCTTCCGTCCCGAGTCCACCTTCTCCGCCGAGACCCACGCCGACGGCGGCATCCGCGACTCTCTCGACGACGACGAATACGACGAGGACAAGGTCGGTGGCATCACCGTCTCACACATCGACGCCGACGGCTACGGCGACCTCACCGCCACGCTCCGCTTCACCGCGCCCGACGACGGCAACCAGCAGGACCACACCGTCGCCGAGATCACCCTGCCGCGACCGCTCGCTCCCAACGACTCCGTCACCTTTCACTTCACCTTCCACGACCGCTTCCCACTCTCCGTCGCGCGCAACGGCTACAAGCGCGACTTCATCATGGGAGGCCAGTGGTTCCCCAAGGTCGGCGTCTTCTGGCATGGAGCGTGGAATTGCCACCAATACCACGCCACCACCGAGTTCTTCTCCGACTTCGGCACCTACGACGTGCGCCTCACCGTGCCGCGCAATTACGTCATCGGAGCCAGCGGCATCCCCACCGGCAACCACTCCAACAGCGATGGCACAAAGACACTGAGCTTCTACGGCGAGGACATCCACGACTTCGCCTTCGCGGCCAGCCCGCACTTCACCACGACCGACGCCATTTATCTCTCCTCACTCGGCCCCGTGCAGATCCACATCCTCGCGCTCGCCGCGCATCCGCACATCGCGCAGCGCTACCTCGACATCACCCGCGGCGCGCTCGCCGAGTTCGAGCGCCGCTACGGACCCTATCCCTACAAGATCATCACCGTCATCGACCCCGAGCCCGGCTCCGAGATGGAGGGCATGGAGTACCCCACGCTCTTCACCGCCGACGGCTCCTGGACCGGCCCGATGAAGATCGCCGAGATCACCGCCGAGCATGAGTTCGGCCACCAGTACTGGTACGGCATGGTCGCGACCAACGAGTTCGAAGAGGCGTGGCTCGACGAGGGCATCAACTCCTACACCGAGGTCAAGGTGCTGGCCTCGCTGCTGGGCACAGACACTTCGGCCATGCGCGAGCGCTACGCCAACCTCGGAGATGGAGCACTGGAACGCATCTCCTATATCGGGCGTGCTGACTTCGACCCCGTCACACGCTACGCGTGGAAGTTCCGCGACAGCGACTCCTACGGCGCAGTCACCTACGGCAAGAGCGCCACGCTGCTCTACACGCTCGAAGGCATCCTCGGGACCGACGTGATGGACGAGGCCATGCGGACCTACTTCCAGCGTTACCGCTTCAAGCACCCGACGACCGAGGACTTCCTCACCACCATTGAGCAGGTTGCGCTCGCACGCGGCAAGGCCACGACGCTCTCCAGCCATATCGAGCCGCCTCCCGCCACGCTGCTTCCCTGCACGCCACCCACCGCTTCGACCATCCCCTTCGTCCAGACGAGCCAGCCGATCTGCCCGCCGCTGCCACCGGCCCAGCCCGCCGAGTCCACCCCCGCAACCAGCCTGCGGCCCTTCTTCAAACAGGCTGTTTACGGGACTGAGATTCTTGACTACGCGGTGGACGGCTTCTCCTCCACGCCGACCCCGTGGTGGCAACCGCACGATAACGATTCCAAAGATTCGCACAAGACGCAGTACTTCTCCACCGTCAACCTACGCAGACGCGGCGACTTCATCCTTCCCGTCACCGCCGAGATCGTCTTCGATGACGGCACCCGCCAGCGCGAGCACTGGAGTGGCGAGGATCGCTGGACCAGCTTCACCTACACGCGCAACGCCAAGGTCGTCTCGGTCGAGCTTGATCCCGACCACATCGTCCCGCTCGACCGCGACCTGTTCAACAACAGCTACACCGACCATGCCGACCACGTGCCTTCGCGCAAGCTGGCCACCATCTGGATCTTCCTGCACCAGATCGCCGCGCAGCTCGCGGCATGGTTCGTCTAGTCCACGGAAAGGAAGACGCAGCTCACACGAAAGGCCCTCACTCTATGGAGCAACCCCGCAGCATCCTCATTCACGGTCTCGGCATCACCCTCCGCCGCCTCCCGGCCTTCCTGTGGACCTGCGTCTTCAATCTCCTGCTCGCCGTCGCCTTCAGCCTTCCGCTCTACTCGCAACTCTCCCGCCTGCTTGACCACTCATTCGCCTCACAGCGGCTCTCCTCGGGCTTCGACCTCTCCATTGTGCTCACTACGATGATGAACATCCGCCGCGACCATCTCGGCGACGCCGGACTCACAACCGGGCACAGCTCCGTCCCCGCCTACCTTCTGCTCTACTTCCTTCTCGCCCCCGGAACGATCTTCTGCTACCTCACCAAGACCCGCGCCAGCCTCAGCAACCTGCTGCAACAGGGCCTTCTGCACTTCTGGCGATTCGTCCGCATCACCCTCCTCACCCTGATCCTCTCGGGCCTCCTCCTCGCGCCGTTCATCGCTTTGCAAAGACGCTGGGCCGACTACATTGACGACAACTTCGTCGGAACCTCTTCGCTCCTGCTCACCCTCACCGGAGCCGTGGTCATCCTTCTGGTCGCCTCTCTGCTGCGCCTCTACTTCGATCTGGTCGAGGTCTACACGGTTCAGCTCGGAGTCCGGAAGCGCGCTTCCGGACTCCCCGACCGCCGCGTACTTCGCACACTGCTCCCCGCGCTGCGTCTTCTGAGGAAAAACTTTCTCCGTGCATGGCTGACCTTCCTTCTTCTGGCTGTCGCTGGTTCGGCCATCCTCTTCTTCACCGCGCGAACAGCGATGCACATGCTGGCCCAGACCCGCGTGTGGCCCATGTTTTTCGTGGCCCAGCTCGGCGTCTTCTCCATGCTCTTCACGCGCTTCTGGCAACGTGGAGCGGAGGTCGCCCTCGCCCTTCAGCACCCTGTTCCGGGGGAACCCACCGAAGCCCACTCCTACGGCTATGCCTCACCGGCTCCACCGCCCGTAGCTCCCCCCACCGAGCCTGCTTTCGTCCCGATTTCCGACCCCATCCCCGATCCCGAGCCTGCCCCACCCTCGCTCGATGCACCCGATCCCGATATCTACCGAAATACTCCTCCGCCTTCATCTGGCGATGACAAACCCCAGCCATAATCCGCGCTGGAGGATCTCCAAACGGCACCTGTTCGGGCGATCCACCGGTCTTTAGATTAAAATAAGGTCAATATTCATGAACCTTTACGTCCTAAGACACGCATCGGCGGGGGAACGGCGTCCGAACCCGCTCCTCGACCTCCGGCGGCCTCTCGACAAGGACGGCAAACGGCACTGCATCCACCTGGCGCACGTGCTCAGCGCGATGAAGCTGCAGTTCGACCTCATCGTCTCCAGCCCGCTCAAGCGCAGCCTCCAGACCGCCTCCCTCGTCGGCACCGAGATGGGGTACGAATCGCAGATCCTGATGTCGAACGCGCTCGCCCCGGACGGAACTTTTCAGGACTTCCAGCGCCTGCTCTCCGAGAGCCGCGCCTACGAGAACCTGCTCGTCGTGGGCCACAATCCCAACATCGCGCAGTTCCTCTCCGGCCTGCTGATCGCCCCCGGAGCCACGGCCCTGCCGCAGATTCGCCTTCGCAAAGGCTCGCTCGCCCGCGTCTCTCTGATACGCGGACCGGCCACCCTGCAGTGGGTGCTCGACCCGCGCATCGTGCGTGCGCTCTACACCACTTCGACGAAAAGTTCGCGCCGGAAGATCTCGCGGAAGTAAGCCGCTTCCTTCTTCACCGACCAGGCCTCCAGCTCCGCTCCGCCGCGACCCGGAACCAGCTCCAGCAGCACCCTCTTCGGATACACGTGCACCCGTATCCGAAGAATCGCTGTAGCGCGATCCTGGTTCAGAGCCACCGCGAGCCGCAGCAGCACGATCGCTCGCACCACATTCGCGTGCTCTTCCAGCGGAATCGTCCGCATCACACGGTCCATCGCATCGGGCCGCGTCTTGCCCTGATAGCGGGCCAGCGCGCTCACAATCGCCCTCTGCTCCGGCGAGAAGCCGAAGATTTCAGAGTTGGCGATGATGTACTGCGTGTGCCGATGATGCCCCTGGTGGTTCATGTACTTGCCCACGTCCTGCATCATCGCGGCCGACTCCAGCCACATCCGGTACTCCTCCGGCAGACCATGCACGCGAGCCAGCGCATTGAACAGCTCCACGACATGCTGCCGCACCGGCTCCGCGTTGCGCTGCTCGATACCGTACCTGCGGCAGACTTCAAGCACGCCCGTCCAGCGTTCACTCTCGATCTTCTGGTGGACGGAGGCGCGCAGGTCTACATCGCTCAACATCTGCGCCAGCATTCCATCGCGCAGCCCCAGCGCCGAGTAGCGGAACGACCTCAGCCCGAACTTTTCCATCAGGTGCGTGTAGACCATCGCTCCGCCCACGATGATCTCCGACCGCCGCGGCCCGATGCCGGTCACCGCCGCCCTCTGCTCGTCTCGCATCTTCACCAGCCGGTCAGTCAGGGCGCGCACCTCGGCGACATCGGCGGTCAGCCCGCCTACGTGCTCCACGCGCTTCTTCGCGAGCGTCTTCTTCTTGCTCTTCGATGCGACCTTCTTGCGGACCTCGGTACACGCCTCGGCCAGCGCCTGCGCAGTCCCCGAGGTCGCCACCACCAGGCCCACGCGCGGCACGCCAAGTTTTTTGGAGGCCTTCTTCAGTTCGCGATCGATAAACTGCTTCAGCCTCGCCACGTCCTCCTTCGCCGGAGGATCGGTCGTAAGAAAATCCTGCTGCAGCCGCACCGCTCCCAGAGGAAGGCTGACCATCGACTTCACGCGCCCGCCGTCCGAAACCGTCACCTCGCAGCTTCCGCCGCCCAGGTCGATCAACATACAGCGCCCGCGTGCTCCGACCTCGTGCGTGACCACGCCAAGGTGGATCAGGCGGCCCTCTTCAAGCCCCGAGATCACCTCGACGTTCCAGCCGGTCGCCGAGCGCACCCACTCCGTGAAGGCGTCGGCGTTGCGGGCGTCGCGCATGGCGCTGGTCGCCACCACGCGCACCTTGTCGGCCACGTGCAGCTGCACCGCCTTGTGGAAGCGTTTGAGCGCCCGGATCGTCGCCGCCATCGCCTCAGGGGAGATCACCCCGGTCTGAAAGACGCTCTCGCCCAGCCGAGTCACCTCGCGGTCCTCATGCAGCGTCTTCAGCCGGTGCATCTGCACTTCGGCAATCTTCAAACGGCAGGAGTTGGACCCAATATCAATCGCGGCAAACGTCGGCATTTGTTTCGGCAGACCTCAAGGAACTGAAAATTATCACCATAAGCAAGATACATCCCAAAAACCGCAACGACATCGGTAACGGGACCGCAATTCGGCCAACTTCTCCACAGTCATCAGAAAATGAGCCTCTCGACCGCGTTCTCTCCATCAAAATCTCTCAGAGTCGGGCAATCTCCTACTCTTTTGGCAGCCCCGGCCATTTATCCTAATAAGAAGCCGCTTCATGACCACTTCGCCCCTTTTCGCGCCGCAGACCTCCTCCCAATCCGCTCCCTCCGAAGCTTTCTCCGGCCCTCGCCGCACGAGCGCTCTGCTTACCCTCTTCTCCCTCTGGCTGGTCATCTTCTTCGGCTCGCTCTTCAGTCCTCCGCTGCTGGACGACGCCGACGCCACCCACGCCAACGCTGCGCGGAACATGGCCACCACCGGCGACCTCGTCACCCTGAAGGTCAACGGCATCCGCTATCTCGAAAAGGCGGCCCTGCCATACTGGCTCGACGCCATCAGCTTCCGCGTCTTCGGATTCAACGCCTTCGCAGCGCATCTTCCGCAGGCCCTTGGTGTGCTTCTGCTTGCGCTGCTCGGCTATCACTGGAGCCATCGAGCCTATGGCGAGCGAGCGGCCTTCTACACAGGCCTCTCGGTCCTGACCTCCACCGGAATCTTCCTTTTTACCCGCATCTATATTCCAGAAGTTCTGCTGTCGCTCTTCATCTGCACAGCGCTTTACTGCTTTCTGCAGGCGCTCGGAGAGAACGAAGAAAAAAGTGTCCTCCTGGGTGGAGCGACCAGAGGGAGCGTAGTCGAAAACTCTGCGGTTTTCTCACCGAGCCTCTACGCCTACGCCATGTGGACCGCGCTGGCGCTCGCCGTCCTCACCAAGGGACTGATCGGACTCGTCTTCCCCCTTGGAGCAGCCTTCTTCTACCTGCTCGTCACCGGTCAGTGGAGGAGTCTCCGCCACCTGAAGCCCGTCAGCGGCTTGCTTCTCTTCTTTGCCATCGCCGCTCCCTGGCACATCCTCGCCGGGCTTCGCAACACCGGTGGCATGAACGGTCACGGCTTCTTCTGGTTCTACTTCGTCAACGAGCACTTCCTCCGCTTCCTCGGCAAGCGCTACCCGAAGGACTACAACAAGCTCCCCGGCTATCTCTTCTGGAGCCTGCACCTTGTCTGGCTCTTCCCCTGGAGCCTCTTCTCCCCGGTCGCCATCGTTCAGGGCTGGAGGCTGCGCCATCAGAGCGTCTCCACACGCAGCTTCCCGGCAAAGACCACCCTGCTGCTTGCGATCTACGCTGCGCTGGTGCTGGTCTTCTTCTCCATCTCGACCAACCAGGAGTACTACACCTTCCCGGCCTACCTCGCGCTGCTTACGCTGATCGCCGTGGCGCTGGTTCGCTCCGAGGCCGCCTATGACGAGGACGGCCTGCTGCGCCGCTGGATCACCGCCGCGCACGCCTTCTACACCCTCGTCGGCCTTGCCTCTGCCGGGGCGCTCGCCTACGGCCTGTGGAGCTCGCGCAACCTCCCGTTCGTTCCCGACATCGGCGAGATGCTCGCCCACCGCGGCGTCGGCGATTACACGCTTTCGATGTCGCACTTCTTCGACCTCACCGGCCCCAGCTTCGCGGCCCTGCGGCTTCCAGCCTCGCTTGCGGCCCTCGCCTTCGCCTTCGGCCCGGCCATCGCGTGGAGACTTCGTGCCAAGCGCCTTCACCTCGCCTCGACGACCGCTATCGCGCTGACCTCGACCGTCTTCCTCGTCGCCGCGCACATCGCGCTCATCCGCTTCAGCCCTATGCTCTCGTCGGAGAACATGGCCCGGAAGATCCAGCAGCTCGAAGCCGACCACGCCATCGCACCCGACAGCCAGATCATGCTCTTCGGCGACCAGTCCTATGGCTCGTCGATTGGCTTCTATCTGGGCCGCGTCGTCTCGCTCGTCGATGGCCGCTCCTCGTCCATGATCTTCGGCTCTACCTTCCCCGATGCGCCGCCCATCTTCCTCACCCACGACGACCTCGTGAGAGACTGGGGCACCGGACCGCGCAAGGTTCTCTTCGTCCCGCTCGAACGGCGAGACGAGGTGGACCATATTCTCGGCAGCCGCAAGATTCTTCTCGCCGAAACCTCAGGCAAAGCTCTGTTTACGGATCGCCCGCTCGATCGTCCTCTAAGTACAGGCTCTTCTCATTAGCACTTAGAAAACATTCACCGTCTTTCCATCGACTCCCGCTGGAAAGATGGCCACAATCAAGAGAGAACTTGAACACAGGCATCGCCCAACTCGTCGCCACGCACCCCGGCCCGGCCTCTGAAGTCCGGCCCGTCTCCGCTCCTGCGGAGACGGCTGCATCTTCTTCGCGCCGCTGGAGTCCGCGCTCGGTTGCGATGATCTTCGCCGCCTGGATGGTTCTCCAAATCGGCGGACTCTTCTCTCCGGGCCTGCTCGACGATGTGGACTCTATCTACACCGAGATCGCCCGCGAGATGCTGGCGCGCCACGACTACGTCACCCCCTACATCAACGGCGTGCGCTTCTTCGATAAGCCGCCCCTGATGTATTGGATGGCCGCCGCCTCCATGCGCGTTCTCGGCCCTTCTGACTGGGCTGCGCGGCTCCCCCTCGCTCTGGGTGTGCTCGCCCTCCTGCTCTCGGTCTACGCTCTCGGCATCCGCCTCTTCCGTGGGATCTCCCCCGCCCACGCGCCGGACCGCGGAGGCTTCTACGCCGCGATTGCTCTCGCCACCAGCATCGGCCCCTACCTCTACACGCGCTTCTACATTCCCGACATCCTGCTCGCGCTCTGGATGACTCTCGGGGTTCACCTCTTTCTTATCGCGCTCGACCGTATCCGCGAAACCCGCTCCGCTCTCCTGCCCAGCACCGCCTTCGCCGCCGTCATGGCCCTCAACGTCCTCACCAAGGGGCTCATCGGGCTGGTCTTTCCCATCGGCTTCGTGCTCTGCTACCTCGCGATTACCCGGCAGCTTCGCCTGCTCGCACGGATGCACCTCGCGGCCTCGACCGTCGTCTTCCTCGCCATCGCCGCGCCGTGGCACATCCTCGCCGCAATGCGCACGCCGGCCATTCCTCTTCCTTCCGGCCTCGGGCTTCCTGCACGTGGCGGGTGGGCGTGGTTCTATCTCTACAACGAGCACATCGCCCGCTTCCTCGGCCGCCGCATCCCCCACGACTACGGACAGGTTCCCATACCTCTCTTCTGGCTTCTGAGCGCCCTGTGGATTATGCCCTGGGCCGCTTTCCTCGGCCCGGCCATCGTCGGCCACGTCCGCGATCTCCTCCGCCGTACCTCGGTTTCTTTCCGCCGCTACGAGGCCGCGCTCTCGCTGCTGCTGTGGGCAGCCATCGTGCTCGGCTTCTTCACCCTCTCCAGTCGGCAGGAATACTACAACCTCCCCGCCCTTCCCGCGCTGGCCCTGATGGCCGCCGGGGTACTCACCCGCGCCGACGACGCAGACTCCACCGCCCGCCGCAGCGTACTTCGCTGGACCCTCTGGCTTCTCGTCCCTCTCACCACCCTGATCGCCGTGGTCTGCGGTTACTTCGCCCTCACCGCTCCGCACCCGGCCCCCGGAACCGACATCGCATCGCTGATCGCCGCGAACCCGGCCTTCTACAATCTCTCCCTTGGCCACCTCTTCGACCTCACGGGAGCCGCGATGGGGCTCTTCCGCGGCCCACTCGCCGCCGTCGCCGTGGGAATGCTCGCCAGCGGACTGGGGAGCTATCTGCTTCGCCGCCGCGGACGGTTGCTCGCCGCCAACCTTACCCTGGCCGCAGCCACGACCGTTGTCCTTCTGGCCGCGCATGAGGGACTCGCCCGCTTCTACCCCATCCTCGGCTCCAAAGGGCTCGCGCTCGCCATCAACGACGCCGGACTTCAGCCGAACGATCAGATCATCCTCGACGGAGAGCTGACCTCCGGCTCTTCGCTGATCTTCTACACCCACCACCAGCTTCACCTGATCAACGGCGACGTCAACGGCCTGTGGTACGGCTCCTTCTGGCCCGATGCTCCCCGCATCTTCGAGACCGAAGACTCGCTCCGCCGCCTCTGGTCCGGCCCCGGACGCGTCTTCCTGTTCACCTACCACCCCGAAGAACGCGCTCACGATCTTGCAGCCTTTGGCGCAGTTCGCCCCCTCGCCTCCGCCGGAGGCAAGACAGTCCTGACTAATCGCTGATTTCTGAATATCTCGAGTAGCGAAGTCTCCGCTTCAGATCCTGGGCTTACTTCGCGTCCATGTAGCGCCCGTCCGGCGCGATGGCGTAGCGTCCGCCGTGGTAGTACACCTCACCCGGAAGGTAGCTGAAAAACCACAACACGCCACCCAGCAGGTCGCGCAGAGGATAGATCAATGTGGGCCAGCCCCACTTCCTCTCCCCCAGCACGCGCAGCATGACCCCGGCCTGAAGCCAGCGGTTGGCGCAGCTTGCCAGCAGCCACAGAAGTCCCAGTCCATACTGCTGCGTCAGGACTCCCCACAGCAAGCCAAACAGCCCGAAGGGCAGCGCAAACGTCAGTCCCGTCCCCAGGTGGCCCATCGGGCGCGACCGCCGCGTGCTCTGCATCCAGCGCAGCTGGTTGCGGAACGACAGGCCGAACGACGTTCTCGGAACCACCAGCCGGATGACATAAGGCGACAGGATGACCCCACGTCCCTGCTCCGCCAGACGCTTGCCCATGATGTAATCCTCGGCCTGGTACTGCCCGAGATCGTCGAAGCCGCCCGCATCCTCAAAGGCCTGCCGGCGCTGGATCATCGTCACGCCGAGAGCGAACTTCGTCCCTCCCTCGACCATGTCGGCGACCAGCACACCCGAGCTCATCTCCACACTCTTGCCCACCGCGTCCAGCTCGGTGACAAGGTTGTTCGCATCCGCCGTCCCCAGGTACAGGCACGAGGCCAGAGCAGGCTTTTCATTCTTCAGGGCTTGAACGCACCGGCGCAGATAATCGGGGGTCACCCGGCAGTCGGCATCGCTCGTGATCAGGCACTCGTGGCTGGCCGCATCCGCCATCACCGCAAGGGAGTACATCTTGGCATTGGGATACTTCGGCTCGCCGCAGGTCAGGTACCGCGCCGTCACGCCGGGATACCGCTCTCCCACGCGGCGCGCAAGCTGCAATCCGGCGTCGCTGTCGTAGCGGGCGCAGAACAGCAGCTCAAACTCCGGGTAATCCTGCTCGAAGAAGGTTTCGAGGTTGCGCTCCAGACCATCTTCCATCCCATGCAGCGGCTTCAGCGCACTCACCGGAGGCAAAAAGGTCGAGGTTTCCGCGGCCCGATTCTCCCGCCGACGCCGCAGTCCAAACCGGACCGCCGCCGTCACGACCATCAGGCAGTAGATCGTCGAAGTCACCGTGCCGACCGCTGCGATCCAAAACAATACCTGTACCAGCAGACTCATTCCGTTCCTACAGACCTGCAGACTACCGGGGATTCCCCGGCATACTCGCAAAGTTCGAGTTTATCGCAGCCGGTAGGGAGGTGTCCGGGCGACTGACCGCTCCTGAGGTGAAAGACGAACCAGACGCCTCAGTGGGCTCCCACCGGGCCTTTGCCCGGCTTCACCTTCTTCAACATCCAGACCGCAAACACACAAGCAAAGCTTAGCAGCGAAAGCCAGCGAAATACATCGACAAATGCCCAGCTCGACGCCTGCCGCTGCAACTCGCGGTAAAGCGTCGCCTGCGCCGGAGGCATCGCGTTCGCCCGCCCGTAGTACCCAGTCAGGAAGTTCGCCGTATCTCGGAGGGAGTTCTGGAACTGTTGCCCGCTTTGCGGCACGGAATTAATAATCAGGTTCTGATGCGTCGCCGAACGCCGGGTCAGAAGCGTCTGCGCCACCGAAATCCCGATCGAGCCGCCGACGTTCCTCATCAGGTTGAACAACCCGCTGGCGTTGCCCATCTGCTCGTTGGGAAGTGTGCCATAGGCCGCCGTCGTGATCGGCACGAAGACAAAGCTCAACCCAAAGCCCGTAATCAGGATCGGAACCAGCAGAGTCGTCGGCGAGACCTCCAGCGTGATGCTGCCGAAGTAGAGCGTCGTGAATCCGAAGACCATAAACCCGAAGGTCAGCAGATATCTCGGGTCCACCTTGTTCGAGAGATATCCGATCACCGGCATCCCGCAGATCGCCCCCAGCCCGCGTGGGGCCACCACGATGCCCGCCGTGAACGCCGTGTATCCCAGCAGTTCCTGATAGAAGAGCGGCAGCACCGTCACCGTCGAGTAGATCGCCACCCCGAACAGGAAGATCAGCAGGCAGCCGATGGAGAAGTTACGATCCTTCATCACCTTCAGATCCACCAGCGGATTCTTCTTGTTCCACGAGATCCATACCCACACGGCGAACGCCGTAATCATGAAGCAGAAGGCCCAGCGAATCCAGGTGGCTCCGAACCAGTCGTCCTCCTGCCCCTTGTCCAGAATGATCTGGAGGCAGCCGGTCCACACCACCAGTGCCCCGAAGCCCAGGTTGTCGAAGGGCGGAACCTTCGCGTTCTTGATATACGGCGGGTCTTTGACGAACCGGCTGATCATGAAGACCGCCAGTATCCCGATTGGAATGTTGATGTAAAAGGCGTACCGCCACGAGTAGGTATCGGTCAGCCAGCCCCCGAGCGTCGGACCCAGCACTGGCGCGACGACCACCCCAAAGGCAAAGACCGCCGCCGCCGCTCCGCGCTTGGCCGGAGGGAAGGACTCGAACAGGATCGCCTGCGAGAGAGGCTGCAAAGCTCCTCCACCTGCTCCCTGCACAACACGGGCCAGCAGCATAATGGGCAGCGTCGGAGCGGCCCCGCAAGCGAAGCTGGCGATGGTGAAGATGATGACGCAGGTGACGAGGAAGTTCTTCCTCCCGAACCGCAGCGAGCACCAGTTGCTGGCCGGGAGAACGATGGCGTTGGCGACCAGGTAGCTGGTCAGCACCCATGTCGCTTCATCGTTCGAGGCCGAAAGCGATCCTGCGATGTACGGCAGCGCCACCGAGGCGATGGCGGTATCCAGCACCTCCATGAAGGTCGCCAGCATCACCGAGGCGGCGATCAGCCACGGGTTCACCCCTGGCGTGAGATCTGCAGAGTGATCGGCTGCAACAGCGGTGGAACTCGACATTTGAGAACCCTTCCCGGTTGAAAACACACGCGGCTCGGTAGACACATCCTAAGACGGTTTTCAGAGAATGCGGCACTAAAACATTTAGTTAGAGTGCTTTTTACTGAAAAAGGAAACTGCAAGTTCACATAAACACTGGAATTTAATACGGATGAATCCTGCCTGCCACTATTTACATCACATACATTGACAGTAAGTCACTCAAGGTGAGACCATACCCTTGATATATTGAGATTCGGGCTACCCTCCAACCGTAGCCCAATGGGGAGACAGCGATGGGAAAAATTATTGGTATCGACCTCGGAACCACCAATTCATGCGTAGCCGTGATGGAAGGTGGCGAGCCGAAGGTAATTGCAAACGAAGAGGGAGGACGCACGACGCCGTCGATCGTTGCGTTTACCAAGAATGGCGAGCGTCTGGTGGGACAGGTCGCCAAGCGTCAGGCCATCACCAACCCTGAGAACACGGTCTACTCGATCAAGCGCTTCATGGGCCGTCGCCAGAACGAAGTCAACGACGAGATGAAGATGGTGCCCTACAAGGTCGTGCCGCAGGGCGATCACCTCGCCGTCAGCGCGCAGGGCAAGGAGTACACCGCGCCCGAGGTCTCGGCCATGATCCTTCAGAAGCTGAAGAAGGCCGCCGAGGACTACCTGGGTCAGTCCGTCACCGAGGCCGTCATCACGGTTCCCGCGTACTTCAACGACGCGCAGCGCCAGGCCACCAAGGACGCAGGCCGCATCGCCGGTCTCGACGTCAAGCGCATCGTCAACGAGCCGACGGCGGCGGCTCTTGCCTACGGCCTCGACAAGAAGAAGGACGAGACCATCGCCGTGTACGACTTCGGTGGCGGTACGTTCGATATCTCGATCCTCGAGGTTGGCGAAGGCGTCATCGAGGTGAAGTCCACCAACGGTGACACGCACCTTGGCGGCGACAACCTCGACCAGCGCATCGTCGACTGGCTCATCTCCGAGTTCAAGGCCGAGAGCGGCCTCGATCTCACTGCCAAGGGCAACGAGATGGCCCTGCAGCGTCTGAAGGACGCCGCCGAGCGCGCCAAGATCGAGCTTTCGACCGCGCAGGAAACTGAGATCAACCTGCCCTTCATCACGGCCGACGCCACCGGACCGAAGCACCTGGTCCGTAAGCTGACCCGCGCCAAGCTGGAGAGCCTGGTCGATGACCTTCTGCAGCGCTCCATCGGCCCCAGCAAGCAGGCCCTGAAGGATGCAGGCATCGACGCCAGCAAGATCGACGAGGTCGTGCTGGTCGGCGGACAGACCCGCATGCCCGCGATTCAGAAGCTGGTCAAGGAGCTGTTCGGCAAGGAGCCTCACAAGGGCGTCAACCCGGATGAGGTCGTCGCGATTGGTGCGGCGGTTCAGGCCGGTGTGCTCGCAGGCGATGTGAAGGATCTGCTCCTTCTCGACGTCACCCCGCTGACCCTCTCTATCGAGACGATGGGCGGCGTGGCGACTGCGATGATCTCCCGCAACACGACGATCCCGACCAAGAAGACCGAGACCTTCTCCACGGCTGCCGACTCGCAGACCGAGGTTGAGGTTCACGTCCTCCAGGGCGAGCGTCCGATGGCGGCTCAGAACCGCACCCTGGGCAAGTTCAAGCTGAGCGGCATTCCGCCTGCTCCGCGTGGCGTGCCCCAGATCGAGGTGACCTTCGACATCGACGCCAACGGCATCCTGAACGTCACCGCGAAGGACAACGCCACCGGCAAGGATCAGAAGATCACCATCACCAGCTCCTCGGGCCTCAGCAAGGAAGAGGTCGAGCGCATGGCGAAGGATGCCGAGGCGCACGCCGCCGAGGACAAGGAAAAGCGCGAAGAGGTTGAGGCGCGCAACGGCCTCGACTCGATGGTTTACAACGTCGAGAAGATGATCAAGGACGCCGGAGACAAGGTCGCTGACTCCGACAAGGGCGATGTCGAAGCTGCCCTTGAGGACGCAAAGAAAACACTGGCCGGAACCCCCAGCTCCAGTGAGCTGAATGAGGCTCGCGAGCGTCTAACCACTGCAAGCCACAAGCTGGCAGAGGTGTTGTACAAGGCGAACGCGGCGCAGGCGACCGAGCAGACCGCTCAGAATGCCTCTTCCGAGGAGCCGAAGAAGGACGAAGGTGTTATAGACGCGGAGTACGTGGACGTCGACGATAAGAAATAAATCGAAGTCGGCTGTCTCGCATCAAAAAAGAGGGGCAATTGCAACGCGGATTGCCCCTCTTGCTTTACCGCAGTACCTGCAGCATTGGAGCACTTTTACTCCCAGGAAAGGTGTTGAAGATGGACAATAACCAGCGAGAAGAAGTCTCCGATCTGTTGTGGTTAGAGAACCTGGAACTCAATCGATATACAGGGGGGAAGGCGATGACCGATACGATGTGGAGATGCGATCAGGTTCGTGCGGGCCAGCTGTATAACCGCATGATGTTTGATACCCGTGAGGAAGCCGAGAACTTCGTCCGCAAGATGCAGCAGATGGAGCCTGACCAGATGTTCTCCATCGAGGCGATTGAGGCCCGGCAGGTCTGGAACTAACCTTACCAAGGCAGTTCCCGCTTCAGGTTTTCAGATACGGTAGTGGTTTCAGGCGACGGTAGTCTCTGGTGTGGACCAGTACCGTCGCCGTCGTTCTTATGGGTGTTTGTTATCGTTCATCTGAAGTTCTTTCACCGGAGGGCAAACAGGAACGATGCCGGAAGGCAATGAAATTCATCGCTGGGCTGCCCGCCACGAGGCCGCCTTTCAAGGAAAAGTGGTCCGTGTCGATGGACCGCAGGGACGCTTTACCGACTCCGATGTGATCGACGGACGCAAGCTCGTCCGCGTCCACGCTGTCGGCAAGCACCTTGGTTACGACTTCGGGAAGGACCGCATCCTGCACGTTCATCTCGGTCTGCAGGGAGACTTCACCGAAGGCTCCGGCCCGCTGCCTGACGTGAAGGGCGCGCTTCGCCTCCGCATGTGGAACGCGACAGCCATCAAAAAGCCCGTCGTTCCCGGCGAGAGCAAGCGCCATGCGTGGTACTCCGAGGACGACGGCACCGGCCACCTCGATCCCGAGCAGATTGCGTGGGTCGAGCTGCGCGGACCGATGGACTGCTCTCTCTACACGCAGGAGAAGTGGGACCAGTTGCTGAAACGTCTCGGCCCCGATCCGCTGAACGGCGACAGCCCCGACAGGATGATCGCGAAGGTGGTGAAGAGCCGCAAATCCATCGCCGAGCTGCTGATGGATCAGACGCTCTTCGCGGGCGTCGGCAACATCTTCCGCGCCGAGCTTCTTTTCCGCGCCCGCCTCAGCCCGTTCCATCCTGGCCGCGACGTATCGGAAGAGACTTTGCGGTCGATATGGAAGGATGCGGAGGGACTGATGCCCGCCGCGATGATCGACCGCCGCATCGTCACCACGAAGCCCGAGGACCGCCCGCACTCCGAGGGGCAGGCGCTCAAGGAGGAGGCCCACTACGTCTACCGCCGCAGCGGACTTCCCTGCTTTATTTGCGGAACGGTCGTGAAGAAGATGGAGGTTGCCGGGCGCAATCTCTTCTGGTGCCCGACCTGCCAGGCGGAGTAACGAGTTTCGAAAGGTGCGGAAACACTCGCACCGGTTGCACAATAAAGACAGCGTTGTGTAGTTGAAAGAATAAAGAAAACTATGGCGACACCGAAGACGAAGGATTATTACGGAATACTTGGCGTAAAGAAGACCGCGACCGCCGACGAGATTCGCAAGGCGTTCCGCAAGGCTGCGCGTAAGTACCACCCCGACGTGAACCCGGGGGACAAAAAAGCCGAAGAGAAGTTCAAGGAAATCTCCGAAGCGAACGATGTTCTGAGCGACGAGAAGAAGCGCAAGATCTACGACCAGCTCGGCTTCTACTCCGACTCGATTGACCCCGCCGCCGCCGAAGCTGCGGCCCGCGGAGGCTACGGCGGTCCGCAGCCCGGACAAGGTGGGCAGGAGGTCCCCTTCGACTTCGGAGGCTTCGACTTCTCCGACTTCAACACCGGAGGACCGCAACCGAGCGGAGGCGGAGGATTTGGCGGAGGCTTCCGAGACATCTTCAGCCAAATGTTCACCGGAGGACGCAACGCCGCGCGCGGACCGCAGCCCGGCACTGACCTCGAGTACCAGGTCAGCATCGACTTCTGGACCGCGATCCACGGAGGCGTCACGCGCCTGGAGATTCAGCGGCAGGAGACCTGCCCCACCTGCAAGGGAAAGTCCACCACGGGCGGCAGCATGGAGTGCCCTGAGTGCCACGGCTCTGGACAGGTTACGCAGATGGGCGGACGCATGAAGTTCAACATCCAGTGCCCGCGCTGCGGAGGCTCGGGCAAGGTGCAGAACACCTGCCCCACCTGCGAAGGCCAGGGCGTCGTCGTCCGCCGCGAGCCGCTTGAGTTCCGCATCAAGCCCGGCACGCGCGACGGCCAGCGCATCCGCCTGGCAGGCAAAGGCAACGCCGGAATCAATGGCGGTCAGGCGGGCGATCTTTACCTGATCGTGAAGGCGGGAACGCATCCTGTCTTCACCCGCACCGGCGACGATATTTACGTCACCGTTCCGGTCACAATTTCAGAAGCCGCGCTGGGGGCGAAGATCGAGGTTCCCACCATCGACACGCGCGAGGGCGGCGGCAGAACGCAGCTCAAGATTCCACCGGGAACCCAGACCGGCCAGAAGCTGCGTTTGCGCGAGAAGGGTGTTCCCTCCGCGGTTCACGAGGGCAAGCGCGGCGACCAGATTGTCGAGGTAAGGATCGTCGTCCCGAAGGTGCAGGACGAGCGCTCGAAGGAGATTCTGCGTGAGTTTGCGAAGCTCAACCCGGAAGACCCTCGCGACGAGATCTTCACCAAGGTCTAAACCTTTTCCCAAGCAAAAAGAAAGCGGCCTGAATGGCCGCTTTCTTCATTTGCGGATAGCTTAAGAGGCCATCTCCACCACGATCCTTCCGTCGATCGCGCCCTTCTTCATATCGTCGAAGATCGTGTTGATGTCTTCAAGCGCGGCGGTCTTGTAGTTCACCTTTACCTTGCCCTCCGCCGCAAAGTCCATGCACTCGGCAAGGTCGTTGCGCGTGCCGACGATGGAGCCGCGAATCGTCTTGCCAGTTAGCACGACGTCGAAGATGTTCAGCGGGAAGTCTCCGGGCGGCAGGCCGCACAGGGACATCGTTCCGCCTCGCCGCAGCAGGTTCACTCCCAGCGAAAACGCCTTGGGAGACACCGCCGTCACCAGCACTCCGTGGGCTCCCCCTCCGGTCTCCTTCACGATGGTGGCCGCCGCATCCTCATCGATGGCGTTCACCGCGAGGTCGGCTCCCATCTTCTTCGCAAGCTCCAGCTTGTCCGCCGCGATATCCACCGCGGCCACGTGCAGACCCATCGCTTTGGCGTACTGCACCGCGATATGTCCCAGGCCGCCGATTCCCGAGATCACCACCCACTGCCCCGGGCGCGTCCCCGTCATCTTCAGCCCCTTGTAGACCGTTACGCCCGCACAAAGAATCGGCGCGATGGGGGCGAATTCCACGTTTGCAGGTAGGTGCCCGACGTAATCGGGATCGACCAGAACATACTCCGCGAAGCTGCCGTTCACCGAATAGCCGGTGTTTTCCTGCTTCGGGCAGAGCGTCTCCCAGCCCCCCATGCAGAACTCGCAATGCCCGCAGGCGCTGTGCAGCCACGGCACTCCTATGCGGTCGCCCTCCTTCACGGTCTTCACGCCAGCACCGACGGCAGCGACGTATCCCACGCCCTCATGCCCAGGAATAAACGGCGGCTGCGGCTTGATCGGCCAGTCTCCCCCGGCTGCGTGCAGGTCGGTATGGCACACGCCGGTGGAAATCACCTTCAGCAACGCCTGCCCCGGACCCACCTCCGGAATGTCAACCTCTTCGATAACCAAAGGCTTGTTGAACTCACGAACGACAGCGGCTTTCATTGTCTTTGCCACGATGAATATCTCTTTTCTCCCCGCGGTGAAAAAACATGCCAGCGCAACAGGAAGCCCGTCTTTACTCTCGCGGACCTTCGTATGCTGCGTGCACAATCAAGGAAGCGCCCTGTGGTCCTCAATCTCCTCAGTCACTCCCGAAAAACTGTTCTCCCCCTGTGAACAGCCTGCATGGCATAACAATAACCCCATTCGAGTACGAGCGTCTGCGTGCGATCGTTTTGCGCAGGTACGATAGTCTGCTCGTGTGCGATAGTTTGATAGACAGGTTCGGCGGATTAAAATTATTCTGTCGAGACTTTTCGGCAGGAACACCCCTGGCAAAGGAGGAGCAGAAACAGAATCATGGCAACGAAACGGAAGAATAAAGGCGCATACATGATCTCGGCGGTCGCGGAGATGTACCAGATTCATCCCCAGACCCTGCGCCTCTACGAACGCGAAGGGCTTCTGCGCCCCTCCCGCAGCGAGGGCAACACCCGCCTCTACACCGACGAAGACCTCGAGCGCCTGGAGTTCATCCTGAACCTCGCCCGCGACTTGGGCGTCAACATCGCCGGCATCGCCGTCATCCTGCAGATGCGCGAGCGCATGGAAGAGATGAACCGCCAGATGCAGGGCTTCGTGGATTATGTCCGCAGCGAGATGCTGGCGCGGATGCAACAGCAACAGAACCCTGCCGCGGGCCTCGTTCCCATGCGCCGCCCCGTTGTCATCCCCACGCCCGGTTCGGGCAAGAAGAAGTAGCGATTCCTGCTTCCGCTACTTTTTAGAGCCTGCCTCCGCTATCTTTCAGGACCTGTCATTCCGTAGCGAAGCGAAGGAATCTGCTTCTCTTTGCAGAATGCCCGCTCTCTGCTTCAGGCAGCTTTCAGAACAAAGAAAACCCCGGAGAGATTCTCCGGGGTTTCTTTGTAAGAAGCTTACTTTCAATGCCTAGGAAGCCTGCTTCGCCTGGAACTCCTTGACGATTGCGAGGTACTTTTTCGCGCTCTCGGTGACGATCTCCGGCTTACCCTCGGCCATCGCCTTGGTGTTCACCAGATCGGCTCCCACGCCCAGCGCGAACGCACCGGCTGCGAGGAAGTCGTTCGCCGTCGACAGCGAGACGCCGCCCGTCGGGATCAGCTCGATCTGCGGCAGCGGAGCCTTCAGCGAGCTGAGGTACTTCGCTCCACCCAGCGCGCTCGCCGGGAAGACCTTGACTACATCCGCACCCGCCTCCCAGGCCGTAACGACCTCGGTGGGCGTGAGCGCACCGGGCAGAGCGGCGATGGAGTAGCGGTGGCACATCTCGATGGTCTTGGTGTTCAGCGCGGGGCTGACCACGAACTTCGCACCCTCGAGGATGCAGGCGCGCGCCGTCTCAGGGTCGAGCACCGTGCCCGCACCGATCAGGATGTCAGGACGCTGCTCGGACAGCTTGCGCATCACCTCGATCGCACCCGGAACCGTCATCGTGATCTCAAGCACCGTGACGCCACCAGCGGCGATAGCCTCGGCCAGCGCCAGCGCCTTCTCGACCGACTCGGCGCGGAGCACCGGAACCAGTCCAATCTCTTTCAACGAAGCCAAAACAGCAGCTTTGCTCATCTTGAATTACTCGCTTTCTGAAGTCTTGAGGCCCGGCAGGGTCCTCCCCGCCGGGCCGGTTTCTAAAAGTTGCCGGTTAGCGCTGAACGCGAGCGCCGCCGCCCTTCATCACGCGCTGCACCTCGTCGAAGGTCGCCATCGTGGTGTCGCCGGGGGTTGTCATCGCCAGGGCTCCGTGAGCGCAACCGCAGTTGACCGCATAGTCCGCGCCCTTATCGTTCAGGAAGCCGTAGATCAGGCCTGAAGCGAAGGAGTCGCCGCCGCCGACGCGGTCGAAGATCTCGAGGTCGGGCATCGGACGCGCTTCGTGGAACTGGCCCTGGTAGTAGCAAACCGCGCCCCAGTCGTTGACGCTGGCCGTCTTTGCGTGGCGCAGCGTGGTGGCCACGGCCTTGAAGTTCGGGTAAGCCGCAACGGCCTTCTCGATCATCTTGCGGAAGTTGGCCGAGTCCAGCTCACCCAGGTCGTCGCCCACGCCTTCGATCTCGAAGCCGAGCGCAGCGGTGAAGTCCTCTTCGTTGCCGATCATGACGTCGACGTACTGCGCGATGTCGCGGTTGACCTCGGTGGCCTTCGCCTTGCCGCCGATGGCCTTCCAGAGAGAGTCACGGTAGTTCAGGTCGTAGCTGGTGATGACACCGTGCTTGCGGGCGGCCACCAGGGCCTCCTTGCAGACCTCGGGGGTTGTCTCGCTCAGAGCGCAGAAGATTCCGCCGGTGTGGAACCAGCGAGCGCCTTCCTTGCCGAAGATCTCGTCCCAGTCGATCTGGCCGGGCTTGAGCTGCGAGACAGCGGTGTTGCCGCGGTCCGAGCAGCCGAGAGCGGCGCGAACACCGAATCCGCGCTCCGTGAAGTTGAGGCCGTTGCGGACCGTGCGGCCCACGCCGTCGTACTTGGCCCACTGGACGTGCGACTGATCGACGCCGCCCTGGTTCATCAGATCCTCAACGAGGCGTCCGACCGGGTTATCGGCCAGCGCCGTCACGATGGAGGTCTTCAGGCCGAAGCAGCGGCGAAGTCCGCGAGCGACGTTGTACTCCCCGCCGCCTTCCCAAACATTAAACTGCCGCGTGGTCGCGACACGAACGTCGCCCGGATCGAGGCGAAGCATCACCTCTCCGAGGCTGACCAGATCCCACTTACACTCTTCTTTTGCACGAATCTTTAGACTGTTATCACTCATTGTTTTTTATCGAAGCTCCGAGATGGCTACGCCATCCATATCGTCGTACACCTGGTTTTCTCCGCCCATACCCCAGCAGAACGTATAGTGCTTTGTTCCAACGCCGGAGTGGATAGACCATCCCGGCGAAACTACAACCTCTTTATTCGCCATCACCAGATGGCTCGTCGCATCCGGCGTCCCCATCAGGTGAAACACGCGCTGCTCCGGGTCCACGTCGAAGTAGAAGTAAACCTCGCTGCGGCGCATGTGCGTGTGCGCGGGCATCGTGTTCCAGTTGCTGCCCGGCTCCAACATGGTGAAGCCCATCACGAGCTGGCAGCTCTTGAGCCCCTCTTTGTAGATTGCCTTGTAAATTTTGCGCTTGTTGCAGGTCTCGAAGGAGCCCAGATCCACCGGCTTCATGTCGGCAAACTTCACCATCGCGGTGGGATACTCGGCGTGTGCGGGATAGCTCAGGAGGTAGAACTCGGCGGGCTTCGCCGCGTCTTTGCTGGCGAAGACCACGTCCTTTGAACCGCGTCCGATGTAGAGACAGTCGAGCTTGTCCAGATCGAAGGTCTTGCCGTCCACCGTAACCGAACCAGAGCCTCCAATGTTCAACACACCCATCTCACGGCGCTCAAGGAAGTAGTCGGCGCGCAGGTCAGGATCGGTATCGAGCTGAATGGGATCTTCGGTCGGGACGGCGGCGCCGATCACGGTGCGATCGAGATCGACGTAGGCGAATTCAATTTCGCCGGGCTGGAAGAGGTCTTCCAGCAGAAAAGTTTCGCGCAGCTCCTCAGTGTTCATCAGTCCGTAGCGGACCGGATCTGCCATCTGGTACAGCCTCATCGCACCTCTCCTCTGGCGCGGGCGTGTTTCGCTCGCGCTTTCCGGGGCTTATAGACAAGCATATCGCCCCTGCCATTATCGCCTCTAAGCCATATGACCTAAACGACAGGCACAGGAACCCGTGGCCACGACGAACCAGCCTATCCCACGATACGAAACCGTATTCTGCCCCGTCAACATGGGCCACCTCCCCCGAACTACCACAATCATGGAGATTTAATACTTCCGCCGTAAAGAATTTGCTCCTCACGCAAAGCCCCGGTAGAGTGGCAGCAACTATGGCGAACATCCTCGACCTCTTCCGTCTCGACCAGAAAATTGCCCTCATCACGGGAGCCGCGACCGGCATTGGAGCCTCCATCGCCGAATCCCTCGCGCAGGCAGGAGCCACCGTGGCCGTCCACGGAAACCGCCGCCCGGCGACCGAAACGGCGGATGCTATCGGCGAGAAGGCTGCCGCGTTTCAGGCCGACCTCTCCCGCACGGAGGAGGCTGAGCGGCTCTTTGCCGAGGTGAAGGAACGGTTCGGCAGGATCGACATTCTGATCAACAACGCAGGCACGATTATCCGTCACAACGCGGTCGAATACCCTCTCGAAGACTGGCAGACGGTACTGCAGGTGAACCTGACCAGCGTCTTCCAGCTCTCGCAGCTTGCGGGGTGCGACATGATCGAGCGCAACGCTCCGGGCAAGATCGTCAACATCGCCTCGCTGCTCAGCTTTCAGGGAGGCATCCGCGTGCCTGCCTACGCGGCCAGCAAGGGCGGCGTCGCGCAGCTGACCAAGGCTCTGGCGAACGAGTGGGCCGTGAAGAATATCCAGGTCAACGCAATTGCTCCGGGGTATATCTCGACCACCAACACGGAGCCGTTGCAGGCCGACGAGACGCGCAATCGACAGATCCTCGAGCGCATCCCCGCGGGCCGCTGGGGACAGCCCCTCGACATCGCCGGGGCCGCTCTATATCTCAGCTCGCCGGCGAGCGATTATGTAACCGGCACGGTGATGACTGTCGACGGCGGATGGATGGGGCGCTGATATTTTTCCCCACGGAGGAAAGAACCATGTCGCAGATACCCCACGAACGCGCTGCCGAGCTTCACAACCAGGCTGCGCACGCTCATCTGGCAGCCGCCGCCTCGCATGACAAGGCCGACCATCTCACGGCGCACGAACTATCTCGCAAGGCACATGAACTGTCGAGCGAGGCTCTTCGACATTCGAAAGAAACCGTGGACCACCTCAAAGAGGTTGAGGGGTAACTCTTAGCGCGAATAGCGTCCGATCACTCCGCCAGCGGCAGGTCAGTTCCGCCGCGTTCACTGGAGAGATACGCCGCCTCGACCGTCCGCATAGTGTCGATGGCGTCCTCGACGCTGGTCGGCAACGTGTCTGCCTCGCCCTGCACGTAAGCCTGCAGCGATCCCATCGAGCCCATGAAGGCATCGGGGAACCAGCTACCGCTCACCGCAGCTTCCTTCCATCCCGCGCCATCGCGCAGGACGTACTGAAGATTGTCAGGAAGGCCGATGGGGTAGTTCAGATTGACGCCCATGCGGGCGCGCATGGCTCCGTTCATCCCCTCCCACTGGACGAAGCTCTGCTGCATCTCGGGGTCGAAGTCGTGGCTGTGGTTGGTGGCGATGAAGGCGCGCTTGTCGTCTCCGTAGTCGAGGACGATGACGCTTTTGGTCGCGGCCAGCGAAGGCGTGCGCGGGCTCTTCACTGTCTTCGCGTAAACGCTGCGTGGCGTGCCGAACCAGCTTCGCACCAGGTCGATGTAGTGGATGGAGTGGTAAAGAATCTCAAGGCGCGGCGCGGTGCTGAGGAAGCTCCACAACTCCCACGGCATGTGGACACTGACCTTCACTTCGATGTCGTGCAGCTCGCCGAACGTGCCGGAGCTGGTGATCGCCCGCGCAGCCAGCATGTTCGGAGCCCAGCGGAGCTGGAAGTTCACCGCAGCAGTCAGGCGCTTTTCGCGGCAGAGGCGCAGGATCTCGACAGCTTCGGCGAGCGTGTCGCCCATCGGCTTCTGCATCAGCACGGCGGCTCCATCGGGAAGCTGGCGCAGGATGGAGGGAATCACCTTCGCGGGGACGGCGATGTCGAAGACAGAATCGGCGGGGGCGTAACGGATGGCCTCTTCAATCGACGAGGTCGCCTTCGGGATCGCGAACTTCGCGGCCAGCTCCTGCGCCTTTTCGGTGTTCATATCGACCAGCGCAGCTACGGGAAACCCGGCCTTCGCATAGGCCGGAAGATGCGCGTCATGCACGATTCCACCGGAACCAACCACAATGATGGGCCGCGCAACTCGCGGACGTGGCGCTACGGCATCCCGAACGATCTGCTCCAGGTTCATCTCGAAGACCTCTTTCACCTGCTCCACCAGAATTCTATTCTCAAAAACAGAAAACACGGATGTTGCGCGTCGCGGTTACGAACCGTACCCTACCAGAGTCATGTCCTCCGCACTTGAACTCGCATTGTTCTCCTGTGCTCTCCTCGGGCTGCGCCACGGATTCGACTATGACCACCTCGCCGCCATCACCGACATTACAAGCGTGCAGCGCACGTGGCGCGAGGGAATGCGGCTGGGGCTGCTCTATGCGCTAGGCCATGCCCTGACGGTCGCTGTACTGGGAGCGGCGGTGATCTTTCTGCACCTCGGGCTTCCGGCGCATCTCGACGCCATCGGCGAGCGGCTGGTCGGTGCGACCCTGATCGTTCTTGCGGTTTACGTCATGGTCAGCTTCTTCCGCCGCAAGCCGGGGGCACATTCGCATATCCCTGCCAGCCGCATCGCTCTGCTGGTTTCAGGAGCGCGTTATGCGGGCTGGCGCGTGCGTCGCGTTGCGAACCCCGATCTTCCGCAGCCGGAGCCCTTCCGCTTCCAGTACGACCGCAGCTCGGTCTTCGTCGTCGGCATCATTCACGGGCTGGGTGCCGAGACTCCCTCGCAGCTTCTTCTCTTCCTTCTGGCCGCGAATCTCGGAGGCACCAGCCGGGGCTTTCTCGGGCTGCTCTGCTTTATCGCCGGGCTGCTGACGATGAACACCCTGATGACAGCCTCGGCCTCGGGCATCTTCGCTTCGAGCAGGCACAGGCCTCGGCTCCAGATGCTCATCACCTCGCTCACGGTCGTTTACAGCTTTGTGCTTGGCAGCATCTTCCTGTTCGGGATCAGCGACAAGCTGCCCGCGCTTGTTCGCTGATCTTCTGCTGCACTCCGCTGCCGCTGTGCTACTCTCCCAGCAACCATGCCCACGGTCGAGCAGCCACAGACGGAGCTTCCCCGCGTTCTGAACGCCTCGCACGCCACCTCCATTGTGGTGGGCATCATCATCGGCAGCGGAATCTTCCTCGTGCCCCGCGAGATGATGGCAGCCGTCGGCTCCTCGGGGATGGTCTACGTGGTGTGGATCGTCGGGGGCCTGCTCTCGCTCTTCGGAGCCATGACCTACGCCGAGATCGCCGCACTACGCCCGAAGTATGGCGGCGAATACGCATTCCTGCGCGAGGCCTACGGCGACCTCGTCGGCTTTCTCTACATGTGGACGTGGATTACCATCGCAAAGCCAGCGTCGATTGCGACCATCGCTGCGGGGCTGGCGCGTGTGCTCGCAACCTTCCCTGTCTTCCACTTCTTCGAGTCGCCAGCCTTTGGCCCCCTGCTCTGGAGTCAGGTCTTCGCCATCGCGATGACCTGGCTGATCACGCTGCTGAACATTCTGGGCACACGCAAGGCGGGCAATGTGCAGATGGCTCTGACATGGCTGAAGATTCTGCTGATCGTCGTCATCGCGGGCTTCTGCTTCGGGGCTGCGGGAAATCGCGGCTCGTGGCACAACTTCGCCACCGAGTTCATCGGCGCTCGCGGAGGATTTTCGGGATTCATGATCGCCCTGATCGCCGCTCTGTGGGCCTACGACGGATGGAGCGACGTCACCCAGATGGCTGGTGAGATTCAGCGTCCGCAACGCAGTATGCCGCTGGCTCTGGTCGGAGGAGTCGCCATCGTCGGCGGCCTCTATATGCTCACCAACGCAGCGATTCAGTACGTGATGCCCGCTGCTGCTATCGCCATCGCGGACCGTCCCGCCGCCGATGCCCTGCGGATGATCGCAGGAAGCTGGGGTGCGGGACTCGTCTCCGTTGGAATGGCTGTGAGCATCTGCGCGACCTTCGTCGGCTCGTCCCTCTCAGGAGCGCGAGTTCCCTTCGCGGCCGCGCACGATGGTCTCTTCTTCAAGCAGCTCGCGCACATTCATCCGCGATTCCAGACGCCTTCGACTGCGCTGATCCTTCAGGGGGTGCTCAGCTCTCTCCTGCTGCTGGCGGTCGGAAGGTTCCAGGCGCTGTTCTCACTGGCGATCTTTGCGGAGTGGTTCTTCTACGCCCTGACGGCAAGCACGGTCTTCGTCTTCCGCCGCCGTGTGCCCGCGGAAGAGCGGCCCTACAGCGTGTGGGGATACCCTGTGCTTCCGCTGCTGTTTATCGTCGCCGCACTGGTGCTGCTGGTCTTTTCGTTCGCCGACCAGCCGCGCAACTCCATCATGGGGACAGCCGTCATCCTGCTTGGGATTCCGCTGCACTACCTGTTCCAGCGCAGTAAACGCTCTGCCTAGCTGCCACGATTCACAATCGCACGCTCGTAGATTTGCATATACTCCTGAGCGGGCTTGTCCCACGAGAAGTCCTGCTTCATGGCACGCTTCATCATGGCCTCCCAGACCGGCTTGTCCCGGAAGGTCGCGAGTGCACGATGAATGGCCTCAAGCAGGGCGTTCGACGAATATCCCCAGAACTTGAAGCCATTGCCTCCACCATTCGGCAACTCGTCGATGGAATCCTGCAGACCACCCGTGGCTCGGACGACAGGGATGGTGCCGTACTTCAGGCTGTAGATCTGGTTGAGACCACCCGGCTCGTAGCGCGACGGCATCAGGAAGAGGTCCGCACCGGCCTCGATCTTGTGCGCCATCACGTTGTCGAAGCGCACCTGCACGCGCATCTTCGCAGGATAGCGCGCGGCGAACTCGGTCAACATGCGTTCGTAGTACTCCTCGCCGTTGCCCAGCATCACCAGCGCAACGTCCTCCTGCATCAGGCGGTCAAGGATATCGGCGACAAAGTCGATTCCCTTCTGCGTGGCGAAGCGCGAGACGAGGCCAATCACTGCCGTCTCATCGCCAACGCCTTCGAGATCGAACGCATGTAGCAGGTCGCGACGGCACTCCTTCTTACCTTTCAGCTTCTCCGGCGTGTAGTGCGCGGCGATGTGCGAGTCGCTCGCGGGGTCCCACTCGCCGTAGTCGGCTCCGTTCAGGATGCCGAAGAAATCACCGGAGCGCTGGCGCAGAATATACTCAAGACCGTTTCCAAACTCCGCTGTCTGCAGCTCCTGCGCGTAGGTGCGGCTGACGGTCGTGATCGCGTCCGCGTAAACGACACCCCCCTTCAGGAAGTTCACCGTATCGTAGCTCTCGAGCTTATCCATCGTGAACATATCCCACGGCAGCAGCAGCGTCTCCATCGTGCGCGGAGGGAACCATCCCTGATAGCCGCCGTTGTGGATGGTGAGGATCGCCGGAACCCGGCGGAAGACCGGGTCGAAGTAGTAGATCGAGCGCAGCATGACCGCCAGCATCGCCGCCTGCCAGTCGTGGACGTGGAAGACGTCGGGCACGCCAAGAATCTTCGTCGCCTCGATCACGGCGCGGCAGAAGCTGCCAAAGCGCTCAGCGTTATCGGGGTACTCGCCCGAGGGAGTGCCGTAGAAGCCTTCGCGGTCAAACAGCTCGACGCAATCGACGAAGTACATCTGCACCCCATCGACAACACCGCCATCGAGCACACGCGCAAAACGGTTGTAGGTGGGGAACGGGACGGTCACGCTCTGCAACACCACCGGAGGATCTGAGACGGCCTTGGCGACCTGGCGATAGTACGGGATAAAAACCTGTACCTTGTGGCCCATCTTCGCCAGAGTCTTCGGAAGGGCGCTGATGACATCCGCCAGCCCTCCGGTCTTCGCCCAGGGAGCGCACTCCGATGCCGCAAACACAATATGCATTCCGTCTCCTTCGTCCTACGTCGACCAAAACGATAGTCTATACAAAGAGATGCACAAAAAGGTCTTCGCGAACCAGTGTCTATGAAACGCAAACCCAAACTTGGCCAGAACTTCCTCGTGGACGACCGCGCCCGCCACGCCATCGCCGATGCGCTGGGCGATGTGAGCCAGAGGACCGTCCTCGAGATCGGCCCCGGACGCGGCGCCATCACCGAGATTCTCGCCGGGCGCAGCGGGCGCCTGATCGCGCTGGAGCTCGACCGCGAGCTTGCGCCTCTGCTGGCCCAGCGCTTCGCCGACCAGCCGCAGGTCGAGATCGTCGAGATCGACGTTCTCAAGGCCGACTTCAGCACGCTCGTCCCACAAGGGGAGACCGCCGACGTCATCGGCAATCTGCCCTACTACATCACCTCGGATATTCTGCTGAAGCTCTTCAGCGCCGGAGCCGCCGGTCTTCTCTCGCGGGCCGTGGTGATGATGCAGCGCGAGGTCGCCGACCGGGTCGCCGCATCGCCCGGCGTGCGCGACTACGGCCTGCTCTCCGCTACCGCACAGATGAACGCGCAGGTGGAGCATCTCTTCACCCTGCCGCCGGGAGCCTTCTCGCCACCGCCCGAGGTCTACTCCACCGTGCTGCGGCTGCACTTTTCCCCACGCTTCGACGAGCTTGGGGTCGATCCCGCAGGCTTCGATACATTTTTGAAACAGAGCTTCGCGCAGAAGAGGAAGACCCTCGAAAACAACCTGCGTGCGGCGGGGTATTCCTCGGCGAAGTTAGCCGAGGCGTGGCCTGCGAGCATCCCACGGCAGGCACGAGCGGAGTCGCTCGAACTGGAAGCGATGGCGGAGCTTTACCGCTCGCTCAAGGCGTCGTCGTAAGAGGAGACTACTTCGCCTCTTCCGCCTGTGCGAGCAGCTTCGCGGCCTTCTCGCGGACGCGCTGCATCAGAGCATCATCCGAGACAATCGCCTTCAGCTCTGGAGCGATGTTGCCCAGCTCAAGCGCCCGCTTCTCCACCACCTCGTGATCGAGGGCGTCCATCTCGGAGTAAAGCCCGAGGCGGTCGAAGCGGTGCATGAACCCAAGCTTCCGGCCCTCGTCCATCGTGAAGGCAATCGCCTGAAACAGGCTCGTCAGCTGCGCCACGCTCTTGTTGTCGGAGTAGTTGTAATGGCAGGCCCCCTGCCCGTCCGCTCCCGTGTAGCTCAGGGTCTTCTTGCCGGTATCGGCGATGTTCTTCGCCTTCGAAGCACACTCGATGTTGAAGCGGTCCAGCGAACGGGCGGCCTTGAAGATCGTCTCCGCCGTCGCCCCGCTGATCCTGATCGCGCGATTTACCGGAGGCCCTGCGGCGTTCGCCTGCCCTATCGCCTCGGTCGAACCGCTCGCCGAGGCGACCTGGGCCTGGTAGGTTCCCGTGCCGTCCTCATTCACCGCAAGCGTAAACTTCGGGACCGGAAGCCCGATCCTCTCGAACTGAAAGCTCACCTGCGGGGTGGACAAAACGGGGACAGCCGCCGGAGCAACCGCAGTCTGGGCAAACGAGGCCGTCGCCAGCCCCGCCATCAGGACAAACACCTTCATCGAATCGCTCCCTGCGCCATCAGGGTCTGGGCCGTATGGATGTGGCAGATCGCGATGGCCAGAGCGTCGGCGGCATCGGCGGAGTCAGGCGCCACCTCCAGCTCCAACAAACGGGTGACCATGAACTGCACCTGCTCCTTCGCCGCAAGACCGTAGCCCACCACGGAGCTTTTAATTTTCAGAGGAGCGTACTCGACCACCTCGAGCCCCATGCTCGCCGCCGCCAGCATGGCGACGCCTCGCACCTGCCCCAGCTTCAGCGCCGACTTAGCGTTGGCCGAGAAGAAGACCTCCTCGATGGCCACGACGTCGGGAGTATGGACCTCCATTGCCGCTGTCAGTTCGGTGAAGACCTGCGCCAGCCGCATCGGCGTCTTATGCTTCTTGTTCAGCCGAACCGTCCCCGCCGCCACGTGCGCCAGTCGCGGCAACCGGGCCTCGTGATCCACCTCGACCACCCCATACCCGGTGAACTCGGTTCCGCAGTCGATTCCGAAGACCCGCATGGGCGAAGTTTACTTCCTTTCACGACCGTTCCCGGCTGTCGAAGTTGAGTCCAGCCGCGTTTACTTCGAGATTCCTTCGAGGGGAGAGCTGGCCGTCGCATAGAGCTTCCGCGGCATCCTTCCCGACAGGTACGCCTGACGTCCGGCAAGCACCGCGTGCTGCATCGCCTCGGCCATCAATAGGGGGTCCTTCGCCTGGGCGATGGCCGTATTCATCAGAACGCCGTCGAAGCCCAGCTCCATCGCCACCGTCGCGTCCGAAGCCGTTCCGACGCCCGCATCCACAATCAGCGGAACCTCGGTAATCAGCTCGCGCAGAATCCGCAGGTTGGCCGTATTCTGCAACCCGAGCCCACTTCCGATGGGCGCTCCCAGCGGCATCACCGCCGCAGCCCCGGCGTCGATCAGGCGTTTCGCAAATACAATGTCATCAGAGGTATACGGGAGAACCGTAAATCCTTCCTTCACCAGAACCTTCGTCGCTTCAAGGGTCGCCTGCACATCGGGGTAAAGCGTCGCCTGATCCCCGATCACTTCGATCTTCACCCAGTCCGAGAGTCCCACCTCGCGCCCCAACCGTGCCGCCCGGATCGCCTCCTCAGCGGTGTAACAGCCTGCCGTATTCGGCAGAAGGAAGTAGCGCTGCGGGTCGATGTAGTCCAGCAGAGACTCGCTCGAGCGATCCAGATTCACCCGGCGCACCGCAACCGTCACCATCTCCGCGCCCGAGGCTTCAATGGCGACCTGCGTCTCCGGCCCATCCTTGTACTTGCCCGTTCCAACGATCAACCGAGACTGAAAGGCTCTTCCCGCAATTACCAGAGGTGTCATGGCATCCATTCTAAGACCAAACGCGGGAGCAGATATCCCCAGGACCAAAAGGCGAACGGCCCGCGCTCCTTCAGGAGCGGACGGGCCGTTGCTGGTGAACTGTTGAGATTGACCTGAGGCGTCCACGCTCGGACTCGCCTCGGCGGAGTACGTTCAGCAAATTACTGAAGTCGCCAGGACCAAGAGCAGGGACGCTCTAAGCCTCAGTCACCTCACGTGTTTTGATCGAACTGGTACTGTCAGATTTCATAGGCTTTGGACCATCCTCCTTTCCCGTGTAGCGACAGCCTACTCCCGAGTGCCGCTTCGTATCAAGCCCCTCTCAATCTTCGCGAGCGTGCATCCTGAAGACCTCCCGATGGCATCGCAACTAACCAGCGAGACGGTCCAGTCGGACGAGCCCCGCAGATCGACCCCATCTGCCACAGGAAAGGTTCTCCGAGATGAAAAGCGCAACTATTGTTGGAATTCTCCTCATCGTCCTTGGAATCGCCGGGTTTGCCACTGGAGGCTTCAGCTTTACCCACCAGCACAAGGACGTTGACGCCGGCCCCGTCCAGATCTCCCACGACAAGAAAGAGACCGTACCGATCTCCCCGATCCTCAGCACAATTGCCCTTATTGCCGGAGCCGGGCTGGTCGTTGTGGGTGCCAAGGCGAAGTAATCAATCCTGATGCTTCAACCGAAACAATGGAGTTAGCTATAGTTAATGCCAGAGCCTGAACAAAGAAAGGTCTGGATGAAAGACTCCATCACGGTATCGAAGGAAGACTACCTCAAGGCAATCCTTGAGGCGGAGTCCGAAGGGCAGCACGTTATCTCCGCCACGCTCGCGCACTGGCTGTCGGTTTCGCCCCCGGCGGTGACGATGGCGGTTCGTCGCCTGAAGCGCGACGGATTCGTCGTCGTCAAAACCGACGGCACCATCCAGCTCTCCCCCAAGGGCAAGGAGACCGCCTACAAGACGGCCCTGCGGCACCACCTGATCGAGCGGATGCTGGCCGAAATCTTCGGCATGGAGTGGTACCAGGTTCATGACGAGGCCGAGCGGCTGGAGCACGCCGTCTCCCCTGCCTTCGAGGCCAAGCTGATCGAAAAGCTCGGCGAGCGCGGCATGTGCCCTCACGGAAATTCCGTGCTCCCCGAAAGTCCCGCGCGCAGGAAAAAACGCGGGCTTTCGCCGCTCTCCGAGGCCGAAGAGGAGAAGAACTACATCGTCGCCAGTCTCTACGAGCGCGACCCGAAGTTGCTCCTCTTCCTGCACCGACTAGGCATCGGGCCACAGTCGGCTGTGCGAATCACCGCGAAAAACTACGACGAAACACTCTCCATCGAAACTCCCAACGGGGCCTTCACTCTGGGGAAACCCGCTGCCGAAAAGGTCTGGGTCCGTCCGAAATAACCTAACGTTAAAAAATATTATTAACCACAGTTAACATCCTGTGGCATACTCCTATTTAGATCAGTGCAACTGATGGAAACCACTACCTCCATCCCGGTACAGCAGGAGATCGCCCGGCGTCCCTCTCTGCCCAATGTGCATTCGAGCGTCCGCGTCTCGGACTCGAACCTCCTCTGGAAGCGCGCCCTCGGATTCGTCGGCCCCGGTTTCATGGTCGCGGTCGGCTACATGGACCCCGGCAACTGGGCCACCGACCTCGCCGCCGGCTCGAAGTACGGGTACACGCTGCTGTTCGTCATCATGGCCTCGAACCTGATGGCTATTCTGCTGCAAAGCCTCTCGCTGAAGCTCGGCATTGCCTCGGAGCGCGACCTCGCGCAGGCCTGCCGCGACCGCTACAGCCGCCCCGTGAGCGTCGCCCTCTGGATCTTCGCGGAGATCGCCATCGCAGCCTGCGATCTGGCCGAGGTCATCGGCTCCGCCATCGCGTTGCAGCTTCTCTTCGGGATTCCCCTGATTGCGGGCGTCATCATCACCAGCCTCGACGTCTTCGTCATCCTTCTGCTGGAGCATCGCGGCTTCCGCTACCTTGAAGCCTTCGTCATGGTCCTGATTGGCACCATCGCGATCCTCTTCGGCATTGAGATTCTTCTCTCGCGCCCCGAGATGCTGCCCATTCTGCACGGCCTCTTCGTGCCATCGCGCCAGATCATCTCGAATCCCGAGATGCTCTACATCGCGATCAGCATTCTGGGCGCGACCGTCATGCCGCACAACCTCTACCTGCACTCTTCCATCGTGCAGACGCGTGACTATCCACGCACGGAAGCGGGCAAGCGGGACGCCATCCGGCTGGCGAACTTCGACTCCGCCACGGCCCTCTCGATGGCGCTGTTCATCAACGCGGCCATCCTCATCGTCGCGGCGGCGGTCTTTCACCGCACCGGCCATACCGAGGTCGCTGAGATCGGCGACGCCTACAAGCTGCTCACTCCCCTGCTTGGCTTCACCGGCGCGAGCATGATGTTCGCCCTTGCCCTGCTGGCCTCGGGACAGAACTCCACCATCACCGGAACCCTCGCCGGACAGATCGTGATGGAGGGCTTCCTGCACCTTCACCTGCCGAGCTGGCTGCGGCGGCTGGTGACGCGCCTGATCGCCATCATCCCAACCGTGATCGTCACGGCGATCTACGGAAGCTCCGGCACAGCCAAGCTGCTGGTCTTCAGTCAGGTTGTCCTGAGCATGCAGCTCAGCTTCGCGGTCTTCCCGCTCGTCAGTTTTACCAGCGACCCGAAGCTGATGGGGCCTTTCGCCAATAAACCGTGGGTCCGCGTCCTGAGCTGGGCAGTTGCCCTTCTGATCGCAGGCCTGAACGGCTGGCTGCTCGTGCAGATTTTTCGCTAGAAGCCTGCCTGCTCTTCCGTCGAATTCTTACTCCGTTCATTTCATTACAGGAAAATAGTGCCAGGAATGTACCTTCTCCCAATTCCGAAAAAACTGCTCTGCCTCGGCCTCCTGCTCTCGTCTTTTACGGCGTTCTCGCAGCAGCGCGACACAGCCTCCCTGCCGGACGCTCCCGAGGCAAGCGATGCGACGACCATCTTTCCTCACTCGGATAAGACCCCGTACTACATCGCGGGACAGGCCAACATCATCTTTCAGGCGCACGGGCCGTTCCACTCGCCCTACGACGGCATCAACAGCCTGCAGGGGCGCGGTGAGTACAAAACATCGCTCGTAGGAACCCTCTTTCTCGGGTTGCAGCTTCATCACAACAGGCGCTACGCCACCGATGCCATCGTCGACTTCGAGTCCGCCGGAGGTCGCGGCGTCAGCCAGGCGCTGGGCCTTGCGGGATTCACCAACCTCGACGTCGTCCGCAACCCCAACCTTGGCTCAAAGCCCTACCTCGCCCGCGTGCAGATCCACCAGGTCATCGGACTCACCAACAAGCTCGTCGAGTCCGACCGCACCCCTTACTCGCTTGCGACCGAACTGCCGGAACGCCGCTTCGAGCTGCACCTCGGCAAGATGAGCCTGCCCGACTATCTCGACGTCAACTCCATCGGATCGGACAGCCACCTCCAGTTCCTCAACTGGACCGTCGACAACAACGGCGCGTGGGACTACGCCGCCGACACCCGCGGCTACACCTTCGGCGGTGTGTTGGAGTACCACGACCGCGCATGGTCGGCCCGCTACGCCATTGCGGCCATGCCCACCGTCGCCAACGGCATCGACCTCGACTGGGCCTTCAGCCGCGCCAACGGGCAAAACTTCGAGTTCGAGCTACGTAAATCGCTGCTCGGCCACCTCGTCTCCTCTGACCGCAAGGGCACGGTGCGCGTCCTCAGCTTCGTCAACCACGCGCACATGGGGCTCTACCGCGATGCGGTCAACGCCTACCTCTCCGGCAAGGACGCGAAGCCCGACGTCGCCGCCCACGCGAAGCTCAGCTCCGTGAAGTACGGCTTCGGCCTCAATGCCGAGCAGGAAATCACCCGCGATCTGCGTACCTTCCTGCGCGTCGGCTGGAATGAAGGCCAGCACGAGTCCTACGCCTACACCGAGGTCGATCAGACCGTGGCCTTCGGCGGCGACTTCTCGGGCCGGGCCTTCTCCCGCCCGAACGACAAGATCGGCGTCGCCTTCGTTTCGAACGCCATCAAGCGCGACCACCAGAACTACCTCAAATATGGCGGATCGGGCTTCATCCTCGGCGACGGCAACCTGAACTACGCCCGCGAGGACATTCTCGAGAGCTACTACAACCTGCATGCCTGGCGCGGGGTCTTCTACGCGCTCAACGTCCAGTTCATCGACCACCCCGGATACAACAAGGACCGAGGCCCGGTTCTCGTCGAAGCCGTCCGGATGCACGTGGACTTCTGACAATCGCCGTATACTCGTCCTGTGAGCACGCGCATCGTATACGAAGCACTCGGTTTTTTCGTCGGCCTACTCTTCGGCAGCTTCCTTAACGTGTGCATCTCGCGCCTGCCCCAGCGAGGCTCGATCGTCTCGCCCGGCTCGCACTGCCCGCAGTGCAAGGCTCCGATCCGCTGGTACGACAACCTTCCCATCGTGAGCTGGCTGCTGCTGCGCGCCCGCTGCCGAGACTGCGGCCAGTCGATCCCGTGGCGCTACCCGGTCGTCGAGCTGGCCACCGCCATCTGGTTCACCATTCAGGCTGCACGGTTTCACACCGTCCTGCAGTTCTACTTCTTCGACGCCAGCCACTCTGCGCCGACCTCGTACGCGCCTTCGGCTATCATTTCGAACCTCGCCATCACCGTCCTCGGGTTCCTGTTGATCGGCCTGATGGTCATGGACTGGCAGACCGGACTGCTTCCCGACTCCTTCACCCTTACCGGCATCGCCCTCGGCTTCGTCCTGATCTGCGCGCAGGGCATCTTTCTTGGCCCCAACGAGGGCCAGATTCTGCTGACCGGCAACAGCATCAAGCTGACCAGCGCCGGAACGACCGGCGACACCGGGAACGTCTTCATCACCGGCCCCGAGGCGCTGATCGGAGGCCGTGTTCTGGCCGGGATCGGGGCCGCGCTCATCCTGCTCGCCATCCGCTGGATCTACCGGGCGGTCCGTCACCGCGAGGGCATGGGGCTGGGAGACGTCAAGATGCTGGCCATGATCGCCGCCCTGCTCGGCTTCTGGCCGTCCATGCTGTCGCTCTTCTTCGGAGCGCTCGCGGCCAGCGTCTATGGAGTCTTCCTCGTGGCCAGGGGGCGGGCCGGGGGCACTTCCAAGCTTCCCTTCGGCAGTTTTTTAGCTGCCGGAGGACTATTGGCCGCCCAAGTGGGTGACCGCATTATCGATGCGTATTCTCAACTACTTCGCTAGACAGCCGATAGCCGAATAAACAGGCGTTCAGCTTGACACTGGACAGCCGCAAACTTAGAGTCGAAGATGGCCATGCACAATTATCCTTACATCTGGAACTACCTTCCGCTTGTCCTGCAAATTCTGGTGGCTCTTGGTCTTGCGTGCGGAATGGTAGGGGCCTCCTTCTTCATCGGCAAGCACAAGAACTCGCGTACCAAGGCAGGCGCCTACGAGTGCGGCATGGACCCTGTGGGCGACGCCCGCGGCCGCTTCTCGGTCCGCTTCTACATGGTGGCGATGCTCTTCATCCTCTTCGACGTCGAAGCCGTCTTCATGCTTCCGTGGGCCGTCATCTTTCGTCGCCTTCCCCAGATCACCGGCTCGAAGATGTTCGGTTTCTACGAGATGCTGGTGTACCTCGGTTTCGTAGCCGTCGGCCTCTTCTATGTATGGAAGAAGGGTATTCTCGACTGGTCCGCCGAAAAGGGAGATCTCTAAAATTTATGGACCCGGCAATCTTTGGAACCCAGGCCGTCTTTGAAGCATTCCCAGACGAACCAGCAGTTAAGGCCTTGTCCCAATTCGCTACCGATGCAAAGTACGACCGATCGGAGCTGACCATCACCGTAACCCGCGAGAACATCGTCGCAGCCTGTGAGGCCGCGCGTGCCGCCGGTTACAACTTCTTCGAGGACGTTACCGGCGTCGACTGGTACCCCTCCGAGCCCCGTTTTCAGATCAGCTACAGCCTTCTTTCTCACTCCCTGAAGCGCCGCCTGCGCCTTGTCGTCCGCCTGTCAGGCGACGATGCCGCGCTCGACAGCATCACTGGAGTATGGCCCGCGGCAAACTTTTACGAGCGCGAGGTCTTCGACCTGTTCGGCGTTCACTTTGCCGGTCACCCCAACCTGCGCCGCATCATGATGCCCGAAGACTGGAAGGGGCATCCGCTGCGTAAGGACTACCCCGTGGAGGGCTATCGCTAATGGCACCCATCGCCGCTCCTGACCAGATCAACCCAGGCATCGAAGACGTTCTCGCCGACGCCGAGCGTCACCACCACGGTTCGGACCCCATTGCAGACCAGACGATGGTCATCAACATGGGACCACAGCACCCGTCTACGCACGGCGTGCTCCGCCTGGTGCTCGAGATCGACGGCGAAACCGTCGTCTCGATGGCTCCCGATATCGGCTATCTACACACCGGCATCGAGAAGACCTGCGAGGCCAAGTTCTACCAGCAGGTTGTCCCCCTGACCGACCGCATCGACTATCTTTCTCCGATGACCAACAACACGGCGTACGCTCTTGCCGTTGAAAAGCTATTGGATCTGGAGATTCCCGAGAAGGCGCAGTGGCTGCGAGTGCTGTTCAACGAGCTGATGCGCCTGAACTCGCACCTCGTATGGCTCGGCACGCACGCGATGGATATCGGCGCGCTGACGGTCTTTCTCTACTGTTTCCGCGAGCGCGAGCAGCTTCTCCGCATCTTCGAGGCCGTCAGCGGCCAGCGAATGATGACCAGCTACATCCGCATCGGAGGCGTCAGCATGGAGCCGCCGTTGGGGCTCTTCGATGACATCCGGGCCTTCCTCCTCGACTTCCCTTCGAAGATCGACGAGTACGAAAGCCTGCTCCAGAACAACCCCATCTGGATCAACCGCCTGAAGGACGTCGGTCACATCTCTCGCGAAGACGCAATCGCGCTTGGCGTCACCGGTCCCGTCCTGCGCGCGGCTGGCGTCGACTTCGACCTGCGGCGCGACATGCCGTACTCCAGCTACGAGAAGTTCCAGTTCAAGGTTCCCGTCTCGACCGACAGCGATGTCTGGGCACGTTACATCCTCCGCATGGAAGAGATGCGCGAATCGGTGAAGATATGCCTGCAAGCGCTCGACGGCATGCCCGAAGGCCGCATCGTCGCGGACGCTCCGAAGATCATCCTTCCCGACCGCGAGCAGATGAAGACCCAGATGGAGTCGCTGATCCATCACTTCAAGATCGTGACCGAAGGTTTTGCGGTTCCGGCAGGCGAGGCCACCAGCTCCGTGGAAGCGGCGCACGGCATGATGAATTACTACGTGGTCTCGGATGGCACCTCGAAGCCTTATCGCGTACATATGCGCAACGCCGACTACGCGAACCTTCAGGCGCTCGAAACCATGTGCAAGGGCCGTCTGCTTGCCGACGTCGTCGCCGTCATCGGCTCGCTCGATATTGTGCTGGGAGCGATCGACCGATGATGTGTTTTCAGTCTTAAGACCGCGGAGGAAACAGTGGACGCTCGACTCCGCATCGAACTTTGGACCTCCTGGGCGTCGCTGCTTCGTTCCTACTCCGCCGCCCACGGACTCAACAGCCGGCATCACGCAGTGGTTGAGGTCGGCGCAGACGAGATTACGCTTCGCGTTGCCAGCCGTTGGCTTCGCTTCACGCACGACCTCGTCGAAGACAGTGAGGGAAACCGCTCTTCTTTTTCTCTGGAGGAAGATGGAACGGTTAAACTAAAAGGGATCGCCCACGAGATGGACCTTGCCGCCGAAGAACAGGCAAGGGAGATGTTGCAACGTGAGTCTTAGTCAGTTTGGTTGTCATTCCTACCGGAGCGCCGTGGAGTGGAGCAATCCCTCCCTTGCCGCCCAGGAAGCTACACGATGAGCACGATTACAAATTCGATCTTTACGCCCGAGACCGCAGCCCGCTTCGACCATCTGGTCACCCTCTATCCGGTCAAGCGCTCCGCCCTCGTTCCCATGCTGCTCTACGCGCAGGACGAGGTCGGTTATGTCTCCGATGCCGTCGTCGCCGAAATCGCCCAGCGGCTCGACCTGCTTGAGTTGGACGTGCGGAACGTACTTTCGTACTACTCGATGCTCCGCACCAAACCGGCGGGCAGGTACAACGTGCAGGTCTGCACCAACATCTCCTGCATGCTGCGCGGAGGCTACGAGATTCTCGACCACTGCAAGCACAAGCTCGGCATCGGCCACAAAGAGGTCACCGCGGACGGCGTCTTCTCGCTCGAAGAGGTCGAATGCATCGGTGCCTGTTGCTGGGCTCCGGCCATGCAGGTCAACTACGACTTCCACGACAATCTCACCACCGTCAAGGTGGACGAGATTATTGAGACCTACCGTGCCGGTAAGGGAAAGGACGTAAAGTAACGATGACTGAAGCTATCGTCATCCCTGGGGATACGACTAAAGCTTACAGTCACTCTTCCGATTCCAGCCTGCGTTACATGCCCGGTCTGGATGTGATGCGCGGTATTGCGATTTGTGCCGTCCTCACTTACCACGGGATCGGATCCTTCCCAACATTTTTCGAGGCATTTCATGCTTCCTGGGCAAATCTGTTACTGGAAATCTTTGTTCGAGGCGGCAAAGGAGTACAACTTTTTTTTGTACTCTCAGGCTTCCTGATTAGCGGACTGCTCCTCGATCGCCGGAACAACTCCAACTATTATTCTGATTTTTACCTTCGCCGCGTTCTCCGTATCGCCCCTGCTTACCTGGTCATGCTGGCCGTGCTCTATTTCACGAAGAGCATCTCGACGCGCTTTCTCACGCTTTCCCTGCTCTATGTAGCGAATATGCCAGGGCTGCTTCATGTTCATCCTGAGTATGGCCCCCTGTGGTCTTTGTCGGTAGAGGAACAGTTCTATCTTGTCTGGCCCTGGATAGTGAGACATACCAGCCGCCGCCAACTTGCCCGGTTCTGTGTTGGTTTGATTGTTCTGACTCCGGTACTTCGTTTCGCGCTGCTGCATGGACCTTCGTTCCTCAGCGATATCTACTTCAAGACCTGGGCCGTTGGAGATTTTTTCGCGGCAGGAACTTTACTGGCACTCGCCGTCCGGTCACAGAAGGTTCGCAATCAGGACACCAGAAGCCTCGAACGGCTGATTCTCCCCCTGTTCCTTGGCTTTGCAGCCCTTGAGAGCATACAAATCTTCTACCACCCGCCAACTGCGTCGTTTATGCATAATGTTCGCGCTTCGATCATGCTGGAATCCTGGCTCTGCCTTTCCACAGTCCTGGTTCTTATCGGCTGGTTGAAGCCGTCGCTGGCCTCGATAAATCTGGTTCGCCCCCTGCTCTTTCTGGCAAAGATCAGTTATGGCCTCTATCTCTGCCACCAGTTTCTCTTCAACCTCGTGGAACGTTACTGGGTCATTCCCAACGATGGCCGCATCTCGTCGCTTGGCATTTTTTTCCTCCGTTTCCTGTGCGAAACCCTGCTTGCAATCGCTGTTGCAACCCTCTCTCGCTACACTTTGGAAGAATTTTTCCTGCGCCTGAAACCGAAAGCGCGTCCTACAGGTCCATCTGTACCGCAGCTGACGTAAACTATAAGTCTCCGAACTGGAAAGAATTTAGAAATCTGCCATGCCAACACTCGTCTCCCATCCCGATGAAGTAAAGGTCATCAGCCGCCGCTTCGGACAGGGCGCTGCCGATATCGACAGGTACCTGGAGCTGGACGGCTACAAGGCTGTGCAGAAGGCCATCGCCGAGGGTCCGGACTGGATCATCAACGTCATGAAGGCCTCCGGCCTTCGCGGACGCGGCGGAGCGGGCTTTCCCACCGGCCTGAAGTGGTCCTTCGTGCCCAAGCAGTCCGAGAAGCCAAAGTACGTCCTGGTCAACGGCGACGAGTCCGAACCCGGCACATGTAAGGATCACGTCATCTTCCTGCACGACCCCCACGCTATCGTCGAGGGCACCATGATCGCCGGTCTCGCCATCGGCGCGAAGATGGGCTTCATCTACCTTCGCGGCGAGTACCGCTATCTTCTGAAGATCGTCGAAAAGGCCGTCGCTGACGCCTACGCGAAGGGCTTCCTCGGCAAGAACATCTTCGGCTCCGGCATCGACTTCGACATCGTCACCCAGTCCGGTGCAGGCGCCTACGAGGTCGGCGAAGAGTCGGCCCTGATGGAGTCGCTCGAAGGCAAGCGCGGCGTCCCGCGCATCAAGCCTCCCTTCCCCGCCGTCGTCGGACTTTACGGTGGTCCCACGGTCATCAACAACGCCGAAACCATCGCCTCCGTCCCGCACATCCTCCTGATGGGTGGCGAGGAGTACGCGAAGATCGGCAGCGAGCGCAACGGCGGAACCCGCCTCTTCGGCATCTCCGGCCACGTGGAGCGTCCCGGCGTCTACGAGCTTCCGATGGGCTACAACCTCAAGAAGGCGATCTACGACGTCGCGGGCGGCATCAAGGACGGCAAGAAGCTGAAGGCCGTCGTCCCCGGCGGCTCGTCCTGCCCGGTGCTTCTGCCCGAGGAGATCGACGTAGGCCTCGACTTCGACCAGATGGGCAAGGCCGGAACCATGCTCGGTTCCGGCGGCATCGTCGTGCTCGATGAAACTGTCTCGATCGTCGAGTTCGCCCTGCGCACCATCTCCTTCTACCAGCACGAGTCCTGTGGCTGGTGCATTCCCTGCCGCGAGGGTACGGACTGGATCAAGAAGACCATGACCCGTATCTACAACGGCGGCGGCAACAAGAAGGACGCAGCCAACATCCAGTACCTCGCCGAGAATATGATGGGCCGCACCTTCTGCCCGCTCGGCGACGCGGCCGCGATGCCCACCCTCGGCTTCATCAAAAAGTTCCGCAAGGAGTTCGAGGAGTACATCGAGGGTAACAAGGCCGGAACCCCCATCATCACCGTGCAGCAACTCGTGGGAGCACACTAAGTCATGGCAGACGTAACTTTTACCGTAGACGGCAAACAGATCACCGCACCCGCCGGCACGCTGCTCATCGACGCCTGCAAGTCCGCAGGCATCGAGATCCCCGCGTTCTGCTACTACCCGGGACTCTCGCTCCAGGCGGCCTGCCGCATGTGCGTCGTCCGCATCGAGAAGATGCCCAAGCTTGCGACCGCCTGCACCACGACCGTCGCCGAGGGCATGGTCGTTGCGACCGAGACGCCGGAGATCACCCAGGCCCGCAAGGCCACCTTGCAGCTTCTGCTCGGCAATCACCCGCTCGACTGCCCGGTCTGCGACGCGGGCGGCGAGTGCGAACTGCAGGACATGACCTTCAAATATGGTGCGGCCGACAGCTTCTACACCGAGCCGAAGAACCACCGCGAGGAGCAGAACTGGTCGCCGGTCGTCTACTTCGACCGCCCGCGCTGCATCCTCTGCTACCGCTGCGTCCGCATGTGCGGAGAGGGCATGGACGTCTTCGCCCTCGGCATCCAGAACCGTGGTTCCTCGGCGGTCATCGCTCCCAACATCGCCCCGTCGCTTTCGCCCGACAACCTCGCGCACCTCGATTGCGAGCAGTGCGGCATGTGCATCGATGCTTGCCCGGTCGGCGCTCTGACCTCTGGAGCCTACCGCTACAAGACCCGCCCGTGGGAGATGAACCACGTCACCACCGTCTGCACGCACTGCGGCGACGGCTGCAAGACCACCCTCGGCGTGCGCTCCACCTCCGACGGAGCCGAGATCGTCCGCGGCGACAACCGCGACAAGAGCGGCATCAACGGCGACTTCCTCTGCAACAAGGGCCGTTACGCCTTCGACTTCGCCAACAGCCAGGAGCGCATCACCACCCCGCTCGTCCGCCAGCCCAACGGCGACCTCAAGCCGGTCTCGTGGGAAGAAGCCTTCACGGTCGCGGGCAAAAAGCTCCGCGAACTGCGCGACACCCGCGGCGGCAAGTCCATCGGCGTGATCGGCGGTAACCGCTTGACCAACGAAGAGGCCTACCTCCTGCAGAAGTTCGCACGCACGGTCCTCGGCACCAACAATGTTGATCACCACCGCACTGCCGACTACGTGACCTTTACGCAGGCACTCGCTGGCCAGAAGGGCCGCACCGCCTCGTGGAACGACACGAAGAGCTACCCCGCCGTGCTGATCGTCGGCGGCGACCCGACCAACCAGGCTCCCGGAACCGCGTGGAACCTGCGTTCGGACGTTCGCCTGAACAAGGCGCGCCTCTACGTGGCCAACACCTCCGAGATCAAGCTTCGCCGCCAGGCCCGCGCCTTCCTTCAGGTTGCTCCCTTCGGCTACGGCGCTCTCGCGGGCTACCTTGCCGGAGACGCCTCTGCGGCCTCGAACGCCGCGCTTGATCCGACAGCGCTCGGTGGATTTCTCGAAGCCGTCAAGGGAGAGGAGAAGCTCCTCATCCTCATCGGCTCCGAGCTTCGCGGCGCGGACCTCAAGCGCCTGATCGAGTTCGGTCTCACGATCCCCGGCGCGAAGTTCGCCCTGCTCTCCGACTACGCCAACTCGCGCGGAGCCGCCGACATGGGCCTTCTGCCGGATATGCTGCCCGGATATACTCCGGTCCCCACTCCCGGCCCCTTCACCGAGCACAACATTCCCTCAGAGCCCGGCCTCGACCTGCTCGAGATCTTCGACGCCGCAGCTGCCGGAAATCTTTCGGCCCTCTACGTCGTCAACTCGAACCCCGTTGCCCGCTACGGTGTCGATCCCGCCGCGCTCAAGGACACCTTCGTCATCGTGCAGGAGATGTTCCTCACCGAAACGGCTCAATTGGCCGACATCATCCTTCCCGCAGCGAATCTTTATGAGAAGTCCGGCTCGGTCACCAACAGCTACGGCGACCTCCAACTCGTCCAGAAGGCAGGCGACCGCTCCGGCGTCCGCTCCGACTTCGAGATGATCGTCCGCATCGCCGACAAGATGGGAGCCGACGTCAAAGCTCTCGTTCCCTTCGGCAAGGGCCTTCGCGCCGATATGGGCCAGTCCCGCGGCGCGCAGTCCGGCGAGGCCGACCGCCACGCCGTCTGGCTCACCGCCAACAACCTTGAGCCGAAGCTCTCTCCCTTCGATCCCTGGGCCATCCTCGATGAGATCCAGCGCCTCGTTCCGGGCTACGATCTGCTTCGCCTCCAGCTTCTGAGCGGAAACGACCAGCACCTTGAACCCGCCGCAGCCGCAGCCACGGCCAGCCGCCGCGACCTGGTTCTTCCCTCCGGCGATGGCCTATTTACCTCCGGAACCTTGGGCCGCTTCTCGCCCGCCCTCAACGACGTACAGCGGTACCAGGCTGGTGAACCGCTCATCCAGATTCAGACCGCAGCCGATTAGGAGCCGAGCAACACGTGAGCCACTTGACCGATTTTCAGATTTTTCTGATACTCTCGATCCTCAAAATCGCCGTTGTACTCGTCATCACGCTGACGGCGGTGGCCTATACGGTTCTGCTCGAGCGTAAGCTGCTGGGCCGCATGCAGAACCGCTGGGGCCCCTCGCGCGTCGGCCCGTTCGGCCTGCTACAGCCGCTGGCGGACGGCATCAAGCTCTTCCTCAAGGAAGACCTTATGCCGATGGCCTCCGAGCGCCCGCTCTTCATCCTGGCCCCCATCATCGCGCTCAGCTGCGCTCTGATCTCCGTCGCGGTTGTTCCCTTCGGCGCTGTCACCCGCATCGCCGGGGTGGACATGTTCGACATCTCCGACATCAACATCGGCCTGCTGGTGATCCTCGGCATCACCTCCATCGGCGTCTACGGCATCGCTCTCTCGGGCTGGTCGTCGAATAACAAGTTCGCCCTACTGGGCTCCCTGCGCGCCACCTCGCAGGTCATCAGCTACGAGCTTGCCCTCGGCCTTTCGCTTGTCGGTGTCGTCCTGCGCGCTGGATCGCTTCGCCTTCGCGACATCGTCGACAGTCAGGCCGGTCACGGACTCTTTTCCTGGAACCTCATCGGGGGCGGCCAGATCATCGCCTTCTTTATCTATCTGATGGCAGCCTACGCTGAGACCAACCGCGCTCCCTTCGATCTCCCCGAGGCCGAATCCGAGCTGGTCGCCGGATACCACACCGAGTACTCCTCGATGAAGTTCGCCATGTTCTTCATGGCCGAGTACGCCAACATGATCACCGTCGCCTGCGTGGCCACGCTGCTCTTCCTCGGCGGTGCCTCCAGCCCTTTCGGCAACCTGCTTCCGACGCCTACGAGCCCGATCATCGCGGCGATCCTGCCGATCTTCTGGTTCGTCCTCAAGGTCTTTTCGTTCCTCTGTCTTTACATCTGGGTTCGCGCCACCGTACCGCGTTTCCGCTACGACCAGCTCATGTCCTTCGGCTGGAAGTTTCTGCTTCCCGTCGCGATCCTCAATATCATCGCTACCAGCCTCGTCCTGGCACTCAGGGGATGAGGCCCTGCTACCTGCTTTACAATCAACAGGTAGCCCGAAAAACTTTGCGCTGTCTCAAATGATTCAAGCGATTCACTGAAAAGGAATCCGCGGAGCATCATGCAACTGGCACTTTTCATCATCTTTGGCCTGCTCGCCGTCGCCGGAGCGATCAACTTCCTGCTGCAGCGGCACCCCATCAACAGCGCGCTGTCGCTGATCGTCGTCATGATGTCGCTGGCGGTGCTTTACTGGTCGCTCGGAGCGGAGTTTCTCGCCGCCGCGCAGGTCATCGTCTACTCCGGCGCCGTCATGGTGCTCTTCGTCTTCGTCGTCATGCTGCTGAACGCGGGCGAGGAGGAGCGGACCCACGGCAGCCGAGCCGCCTACTTCGCCGGAATCCCCGGAGCGACCGCGATCTTCTGCCTTCTCAGCTTCGTCTTCCTGACCAACGGCAAGGCCTTCGGCTCGACCGACCTCATCAACCACCTGACCCACACGACGAACAACATCGCCGAGATCAGCCAGGTCCTCTTCCGTGATCTTCTTCTTCCCTTCGAGGTCACCAGCGTTCTTATCCTCGTGGCCATCCTCGGAGCCGTCGTGCTCGCGCGAAAGGAGCAGTAGTGATGTGTTTTGAGATCAGCTACCTTGCGCCCATTGCCAGTTCCTCCGCCGCGGCGATTGCCGGTCTTGCGGCTGCTGCCGTTGTCGTCCGCAAGAAGAACAGGGAGGAAAAGTAAGCATGACCGTTCCTATTTCCTATTATCTTGTTCTCGCCGCCGTCCTGTTCTCCATCGGCGTGGCCAGCTTTCTTATCAAGCGCAATATCATCACCATCTTCATGTCGATTGAGCTGATGCTCAACGCCGTCAACCTGACCTTCGTCGCCTTCGCGCACATGTGGCACCAGATCACCGGACAGATCTTCGTCTTCTTCGTCATGGTCGTCGCCGCTGCCGAGGCCGCCGTAGGTCTGGCCATCATCATCGCGATCTTCCGTACCCGTCGCACGCTCAACGTTGACCAAGTCAACCTGCTGAAAAATTAAGGACAAGAGACTCAAAGATGCCCGCCGACTTCCTCTGGTTGATTCCGCTGCTTCCCTTCACCGGATTCCTCATCAATGGAACCCTCGGCAGGCGGTTGCCCCGTCCTCTCGTCGCCGCCATTGCCCTGATCCCCACAGCCCTCTCGGCTATCCTCTGGATCAGCCTGTGGTTCTCCATGAAGGCCCCCGGAGCCCCCGAGTCCATCCAGTCGGTCGCCTCGCTCTTCGGCAATACCTCCTGGATCGCCATCTCCGGCTTCCACGTTGACTTCGCCTTCTCCGTCGATCACCTCACGCTTATCATGCTGGGCGTCGTCACCTGCGTCGGCTTCCTCATCCACCTCTATTCAGTTGGATACATGGCGCACGAAGAGGGCTACTGGCGCTTCTTCGCTTACCTGAACCTATTCATGTTCTTCATGCTGGTTCTGGTGCTCGCCGCCAACTTCCTTCTGCTCTTCGTCGGATGGGAGGGCGTGGGTCTCGCCTCGTACCTTCTCATCGGCTTCTACTTCAAGAAGGACTCCGCCGCCAACGCGGGCAAGAAGGCTTTCGTCGTCAACCGGATCGGCGACTTCGGCTTCCTGCTGGCGATGTTCCTGCTGATCGCCCACTTCGGCTCGCTCGACTTCACGACCATCTTCACCGCGGTCAACCAGCATCCCGAGTGGCAGGGCGGCTTCCTCACCGCCATCGCTCTCCTGCTCGTCGTAGGAGCCACCGGCAAGTCCGCGCAGATTCCGCTCTATGTCTGGCTTCCGGACGCAATGGAAGGCCCCACTCCGGTCTCCGCGCTCATCCACGCCGCCACCATGGTCACGGCGGGCATCTACATGGTCGCCCGCTCGCACGCGATCTTCGACCGCTCGCCCTACGCCCTCGGCGTCGTCGCCATCATCGGCGCGGCCACGGCCCTCTTCGCCGCCTGCATCGGCATGGTGCAGCACGACATCAAGCGCGTCCTCGCCTACTCGACCGTCTCGCAGCTCGGCTACATGTTCCTGGCCTGCGGCGTCGGAGCCTACACCGCAGGAGTCTTCCACCTTCTCACGCACGCCTTCTTCAAGGCGCTGCTCTTCCTCGCCGCCGGCTCCGTGATCCACGCGCTCTCGGGCGAGCAGGACATGCGCAAGATGGGCGGCCTCCGCAAGCGCATCCCCGTCACCTTCTGGACCATGACGATGGGCGTCTTCGCCATCGCCGGACTCCCTCCGCTCGCGGGCTTCTTCTCGAAGGACGAGATCCTCTTCCGCGCCTTCGTCTCCCCGAACCCCATCGGCAAGCTGCTCTGGCTCGTCGGTCTCATCACCGCCGGAATGACCTCGTTCTACATGTTCCGGCTCTGGTTCAAGACCTTCTTCGGCGCAGAGCGCTTTGAAGAGCACCACGACTCCCACGGACACGATGCTCACGGCCATGGCGGCGTTCACGAGTCTCCGCTGGTCATGACGCTTCCTCTGATGGTTCTCGCTCTGCTCTCGATCATCGGCGGCTGGGTCGGAGTTCCCGAAGCCCTCGGTGGACACGACGAGATCGGCGCCTTCCTCGAGCCCGTCCTCTCCTCCACCGGCGTCACCGTCACCGAGGTCGTCAGCCACGGCACTGAGATCGGCCTTGCCGCCATCTCGGTCCTCGTCGCCCTCACCGGCCTCTTCGCCGCCTACGTTCTCTACTACAAGAAGCCCGGAACCGCGGCCACCTACGCACAGCGCTTCCCCGCTCTCTACCGCCTCGTCGAGAACAAGTTCTACATCGACGAGCTCTACCAAGCCGTCATCATCACCCCGCTGCTCATGTTCACCCGCATCGTCCTCGGCATCGCCATCGACGGAGGCGTTGTGGGCGGTTCAGCCGCTGCGGCCACTGCAACGACACGCGGTCTTGGCTCCCTCGTTCGCCGGGTTCAGTCCGGCAACATCCGTTCTTACGCCGGATGGCTCGCGCTTGGCGCGGCCGCCGTCATTGCTGTCATGATCTTCGGTTACACACACTAGGAAATGCGACGAACCCTGCGATGAATATTGACCACACCATTCTGACGATCATCACCTTCGTCCCGCTCGCCGGAGCCCTCGTCCTCGCGCTTCTGCCCGACCGCGACCGCATCCAGCAATGGGCCGCGCTCGCGGTCACGCTCGTAACCTTCCTACTGACGCTTCACCTGCCCTTTCACTTCGACTACAGCGCCGCTGCAGGAACCTTCCAGTTCGAGCAGAACCTCAGCTGGGTCACCTCGCCCGCGATCCGCTACCACGTCGGCGTCGATGGCCTTTCGATGTGGCTTATCGTGCTGGCAGGCTTTCTGGCCCCGCTCGGCGTCCTCATCTCCTGGAACGCGATCGACAACCGCCGCCGCCTCTTCTACATCTTCTTCCTGCTCCAGCAGGTGGCGATGCTCGGCATCTTCGTCTCGCTTGATCTCTTCCTCTACTACGCCTTCTGGGAGCTTTCCCTCGTCCCAATGGCGCTCCTGATCGCGACCTTCGGACGCACCGAGAACCGCCGCCGCGCCGCCATCAAGTTCTTCCTCTACGCCTTCATCCCCTCGGCCATCCTGCTGGTGGCGATGCTCTGGCTCTACGCCCGCACCGGAACCTTCGATTATCCGCAGCTGGTGCAGCTCGCCGCCACCCACGGCATCTCCGGCAACAGCAGCGCGCTCTGGCTTGCCTCGCTAGCCTTCCTCGCTGCCTTCGCGGTCAAGGTCCCTGTCTTCCCACTGCACGGCTGGCTCTCTGACGCCGTCTCCGAAGCCCCCACAGCAGCCGTCATGGTCATCGCCGGTAAGCTCGGCCTCTACTCGATCCTCCGCTTCTCCTTCGGCCTCTTCCCCGAGCAGTCGCACTGCATCGCTCCCCTGATGATCGCCCTCGGAGCCATCGGCATCGTCTACGGAGCCCTGCTTGCCCTCGTCCAGAAGGACCTCAAGCGCCTCGCCGCCTACGGAACCCTCGGCCATGTCAGCGTGGTCATCCTCGGTGTCTTCGCCTTCACGGTCTCGGGCATCGACGGCGGAATCTACCAGACCATCAACGAAGGCCTCGGCGGCTCGGCGCTCTTCATGCTGCTCGGCCTTCTCTACGAGCGCTACCGCACCTACGACATCCGCGAGTACGGCGGTCTGGCCGCGCGTCTGCCGTGGATCGTGACCATGTTCGTCCTCACCGCGCTCTCGGTCGTCGGCCTTCCCATGCTCAACGGCTTCGTCGGCGAGTTCCTGGTCCTCTCCGGAGCCATGCAGTCCACCGTCGCGCACCACATCGGCTGGACCGTGCTGGCCACCACCGGCGTCATCTTTACCGCCTCCTACATGCTCTGGATGATCCAGCGCGTCTTCTACGGTGAGCTCAGCCGCCGCGCCGAGTCCGTCGACGCCATCGACCTCACCGCCCGCGAACACCTCGCTCTCTGGCCCCTGGTCGCGCTCTTCCTCCTCATGGGCATCGCCTCGCCCATCTGGCTCCGCGCCATTGATTCAGCAGGCAGCCGCATCGTCTCCACCATTCATCAGGCACAGGCAAACGACGCGAACTTCGCGGCCTCGCAAACCTCCGGGACAGAACTCATGACGACAGCATCTTCCACGACGAAAGGAGGCCGCTAGATGTCTCCCAACGTCCTCGCGCTTCTGCCTGAGATCATCCTTACCATCACCGGCGTTCTCGTCATGGTGGCCGAGCCGGTTCTTCCCGCCGGCCAGAGCCGCAAGCCTCTTGGCGTGCTGGCCATCCTCGGCACGCTCGCGGCGGGCTTCGCAAGCTGGTACCAGCTCGGCTTCGGCACCATCCACGCCTACTTCAACACCATCCAGGTGGACTCCTTCTCGGTCTTCTTCCACCTGCTGATCGCCGCGATCGTACTCGTCACGCTGCTTAGTTCGCTCGACTACTTCGAAGGCCATGCTTCCCACGCCGGCGAGTACTTCGCCCTCACCCTCTTCGGCGCCACCGGCATGATGCTGATGACCTGCTCGGTCGAGCTGCTGATGGTCTTTGTTGGTCTCGAGATTTCGTCCATTTCCACCTACATTCTGGCGGGCTTCCGCAAGGGACAGGCCTCCGCCACCGAGTCCTCCATCAAGTACTTCCTGCTCGGCTCCTTCGCGACCGCCTTCTTCCTCTACGGCATCGCTCTGGCCTTCGGCTCCACCGGCTCCACCCGCATCGACGTCATCTCGCAGAACCTCGCGAGCACCGCCACCCCGACACTCGCCCTGCTCTCGCTCGCGCTCATCATTATCGGTATCGGCTTCAAGGTCTCGGCCGCTCCCTTCCACGTCTGGACCCCCGACGTCTACCAGGGCGCTCCCGCTCCGGTCGTCGGCCTCATGTCCACCGCCCCCAAGGCCGCGGCCTTCGCGGTCCTGCTGCGCATCCTCTTCTCCGGCTTCCCCTCGTACGAGCCGCGCTGGGCCTCGCTCATCTGGATCATCGCCGCTCTCTCGATGACCGTCGGCAACCTCGGAGCCCTGCTGCAGCGCGATGTGAAGCGGATGCTGGCATACTCCTCTATCGCCCACGCGGGATACCTTCTGGTGGCCTACACGGCCTTCCCCGCTGACGGAATCGCTTCGGCCTGTTTCTACACCGCAGCCTACGCTGCGATGAACGTGGGAGCCTTCACCGTCATCACCCAGATCGGCGGATATCGCGAGAACGTCCGCACCATCGAGGACTACTCCGGCCTCGCGCTCAAGCGCCCGGTGCTGGCCGCGGTGCTCGGCTTCTTCCTTCTCTCGCTGATCGGAATCCCCTTCACCGGCGGCTTCTTCGGCAAGTTCTACGTCTTCTCCGCCGCGCTGCACGCGGGCCATGTATGGCTGGCCGTCATCGGCCTTCTCAACAGCGGCATCGCCTGCTTCTACTACCTGCGCCTGCTGGCTTCGCTGTACTCACGCCGCCCCGCCATCGAGGACAACCTCTTCGACGGCATCACGGTTACCCTTCCTGCGGCCCTGGCCCTCACGATCACCGCAGCCGCAACCCTACTGCTCGGAATCGCCCCGAACCAGGTGCTCAGCCTTGCACAGCGCAGCGCCGCAGCCACTGCGCCCGGTTCGGCGAACTCCACTACCAACGCCAGCCGATAAATCCCAAGCAAACCACAAACGGGCTGCAGGAGTTCATCTCCTGCAGCCCATTTCTTTTCTCCCCGTTCCCTACATCTCTCCCGCCGGGGGACTGTTTGCCAGCCAGGCCGATGCGATAAGAATCAGAATCATCACCACTGCCTCCATCCGAAGACTGCGGATAAATCCCTTTTCGCTCTCCTCGTCCCAAGCGCCACGTCTCAGCCGCGACCGGTTCCATCCCCCAAGAGCAAGAGCCGTCAGCACCAGGATCAGCTTTACGATCAGCGTACCTCCCCATTGCGAGCGCGTCAGAGGAGCGACCGATCCTCCCAGTCCAAGATAAGCGTTATAGATTCCGCTCAGGATTACCCCCGCAAGCGCAATGGTCGCCCCCTTCGAGAGTTTGAGCCCGTATTCCTGAACCTCCAAAGTCACAGCCTCGTTCATCACCAACAGGCCGGAGACGAGAACGCCACCGCTCCAAACCGCCATCGAAAGCAGATGAACCCACTGCCCTGCCTCCTGCACGGTGAGGTTTCCATAGGATGCCGCGTGTCCGGAAGCTGCACGAAACGCCGCGAGAAGGGCGAATGCAATCACCAGAAGGGAGCTGCTCCTCTTCGTCAGTCCACGCAAAACAAAAAGCGTGGCGGCGATCACCACGACCAAGAGAAACTGCGCGGCCCAGACATGCCCCGGCTGCGTCTCAAACACAGCCTGCCTCATCAGGCCGCAGACGGCGGCAAAGCCAGACTCCCCGCTCAAGCTGGCCGTAAGCAGCCATGACTGGGCAGCGAGAGCGCAGACGAGCGCCACTGCAAGTCCTCGCAGCAAACGGATAAGGCGAAGCTCCCAAGGAGCTTTATAAGCCAGCCACCACCCGGCCAGCAGCGCTCCCCATGCACCTGAATAAGCCAGATTGTAGACCGCAGAGGCGAGCACTCGCAGCAGGAAAAGCTTATCCATTGGATCTTCGGTTATTCAGAGAATCCCTCGTATTCTCGCACTACCTTACGGTGAACTTGTACTCGCCTTCCATGCGATGACCATCGACCGCGGCCGCCACCCAGTGGACGGTATACGGTCCAGCTGGAAGGGGTCCAGGAACATCCAGGGTCAGCACCTTCGCATCCGAGGGATTGGCCTTGGACTTCTCATGGCCGACTGCTGTCCCCTTGCCGTCCAGCAGCTTCAGAGAGCTGAACTGCGCCACCAGCCCCTCTGAAAACGTCATCGAAATCTTTTTCGGCGACTCGACCGTAGAATCCGCAGCCGGAACCATCACCTTCGGTCGCGCATGAGCCCATGCACGCGATGCCCCGATCATTGCTACCGCTCCAACAACGAGTACAGAAACCATCCTGTAAAGTCTTCTTTTCATGAATACCTTTCTAACCCAAGCAGCATCTTTTATTTGTCATTTTGCAGGAGCATCCAACAAAAAACCCTCGCCGAAGCGAGGGTTTTTCCAGAACAAGCGAAATTCGCTTATGCCTGTACCTTGAGGAAGATGATGACGAAGGTGAACAGGGCGAGCGACTCGATGAAGGCCAGACCGAGAATCAGGAAGATGAAGATTCCGGGGCGTGCTCCGGGGTTGCGGGCGAGCGCCTCGGTGGCCGAAGCGGTGGCCTTACCCTGCGCGAGACCGCAGAGACCGGCGGCGAGGGCCATGCCCAGACCGGCAGCCAGCGGAACCCACTGCGCTGCGGGCGAAACGGTGCCCTGAGCAAAGGCCGGAGTTGCGAGGAACATCGCGGCCAACGACATAAACAGATACTGAAGCTTCTTCATGTACGACTCCATCTCCCGTCAAATCGCCGCCAGTGGGTGGTTGATGCTCACCGTGCTGGCACCCTCACGCTTGCGGCGTTACTGCTGCCGCAAGGAGGGAGTCCCCTCGCGGCCATGCTCAAACTTAGTGGTCGTGCGCAACCGCCAGGGACAGGTAGATCGTCGCCAGCAGCATGAAAACGTAGGCCTGGATGACCGCCACGCCAAGATGCAGCCCCAGGAAGACCAGCGGGATTCCCACCGGGATCAGCGAGAAGAACGCCAGCGTCAGCAGGTCGCCCGCAAACATGTTCGCGTAAAGACGAACCGTAAGCGAAAGCACGCGGGCGCAGTGCGAGATGATCTCGATCGGGAACAGCAGCGGATACAGCCACCACACCGGCCCGAGAAACTGCTTGATGTACCCCGCCCCGTTCGCGCGGATGCCGTGGTAGTGGTAGTACAGGAAGGTCACCAGCGCGAAGCCCAGCGGAACCACAACGTCCGCCGTCGGAGACTCAAGGCCGGGGACCAGTCCGAGCAGGTTGCTCAGCAGGATGAAGAGGAACAGTGCCGTCAGGTAGGTGACGAAGCGCTCGGAGCCATGCCCGATGATCTGCTCGCCCTGATCGGCGACGAAGGAGTTCGCCATCTCGGCCAGGTGCTGGGCAGCTCCCGGCTTTTCGACGCTTAGCGTCAGCCGGACGACAACAAAGTAAGCGACCAAAATCGCGAAGACCAGCAGCTCCATTGCAAACGAGTTCGTAATCGGAGCCTGCGGGTACTTCGGATGCACATGAAACACCTCTAGCAGCGCCGTAACAAGCGCGGCGAAGTGGGCGTTCAGAAACTTTGTGAACAAAAGCTGAGTCGGCATATAAATTTGTGGAAACGGCAGGTCGAGCCTAGACAGTCCAAGCCTTCACCAGCCTCAGGCCTTCCACCGTGAGTGCGAACACTCCCAGTGCAAGCCCAGCCGCAAGCGCATAGACTGAACCGTTCAGTACCTTAAGGCTAACATACAGAAGCGCGATCGTGAGCCCGAGGCGTACAAAGAACCCCAGCAAAAGCAGCCCGATCGGTCGGGCGACACCTCCGCCGTCCATCCGGGCCATCACCGCTGTCATCAGGCGCAGCCACTCCCACAGCCCCGAGGCTGAGATCACCGACCCGACCAGCAGCAGAACCGCAGACTGCCAGCCCAGTTTCCACCACAAGAGCAACGCGCCGACAGCGGTAACCACCGCCAAAAGCCGCAACGCCCGCAGGATGGTCGTGCGGAAGTCCGCGTCCGAAAATGACTCCAACGCCCTCATCGCCCACCCTTCAGGTACCGCGAGGCGGTCATGAAAATCTGCAAAAATCCTCCAATCGCCCCCAGAATGATCCCGGCGATCCCAATCCAGTTCTGATGAAAGTGACGGTCGAGCCACGAACCGAGCAGCCAGCCGATCACGCAGCCAGCCGGCAGGGCAATCGCGAGCTGGATCATCGACTCGGCCTTCACCAGGTCGCCCAGCGCTCCGCCCTTCTTCCCATCCTTAGCCATAGCGAACACTATTACATCATGGGTAGCCGGGCGTGGACGAACCTCTATACTGAACCATGACGATCCAGACCTAAAGGAAGCAACGTGCACTTCGACTCCGAATTTGAGCAGAAGCTCTACCAGCAGCGCCTCGACAAGCTGCAGCAGATTGCCGCCCTCGGCTACGCAACTTACCCAAACTCCTTTGCCTTCAGCGGCTTGGTCCCTGATATCAAGCGCCAGTACGATTCCGCCGAAGCCCCTGTCAGCGGTGAGCAGCTTGAGGCGGACCGCAAGGAGGTCGCCATCGCGGGCCGCATCATGGCCATCCGCATCCAGGGTAAGGCCGGATTCGCCCAGTTGCAGCAAGGCGGACAGCGGCTCCAGATTTACGTCCGCAAAGACGACGTGGGCGAGAATGCCTTTGCTCTCTACAAGCTGCTCGATCTCGGCGACCATGTCGGCGTGCGTGGCTACCTGATGCGGACGCGGACGGGTGAACTGACCGTTCATGTCCGCGAGATCGAGTTCCTCGCCAAGGCGATGCTCGCCCTGCCCGACAAGTACCACGGGCTCGAGGACACGGAGCTTCGCTACCGCCAGCGTTACGTGGATCTCTTCATGAACACCGGACTGAGCGCCAAGGCCGCTGCCGAGGAAGAGGCAACAGAGGAAGAATCTCCGCGCAACGTCCGCGAGGTCTTCGTGAAGCGTGCCGCCGTTCTACGCGCGCTGAGGAAGTTCTTCGACGAGCGCGGCTACCTCGAGGTTGAAACCCCGATGATGCAGCCCATCGCCGGAGGAGCCGCCGCTCGCCCCTTCATCACGCACCACAACGAGCTGGACATCGACCTCTACCTGCGCATCGCGCCGGAGCTTTACCTGAAGCGGCTGGTCGTCGGCGGGCTCGACCGCGTCTACGAGATCAACCGCAACTTCCGCAACGAAGGTGTGAGCACGCGGCACAACCCCGAGTTCACGATGCTGGAGTTCTATCAGGCCTACGCCAACTACCACGACCTGATGACGCTGACTGAAGAGGTCGTCAAGTTTGTGGCGATGGAGGTCAACGGAACCACCGTTACCCACTTCAACGGGAATGAGATTGACTTAGGCAAGTGGCGGCGCTTCTCCATGCGCGAGGCGATCATTCAGTTCTGGCCTAATAACGCCGGAAGCAAGCCCACGAACGAGAGCTTCACCAGCGCAGACGGTGTTGCCGGACTCGTCCAGCAGCTTCGCTCAGCGAAGATCAGCATCGACTACGATCCGGAAGATCCGCTCGGAAAAACAATCTCCACTGTCTTCGAGACTGTCGCCGAAGAGCATCTTATCCAGCCGACGATCATCTATGATTTCCCGCTCGCGGTCTCGCCGCTCTCGAAGATCAAGCCCGAGGAGCCGGAGTGGGTAGAGCGCTTCGAGTTCTACATCGGCGGCTTCGAGGTGGGCAACGCCTTCTCCGAGTTGAACGACCCGGTGGATCAGGACCGGCGCTTCCAGGACCAGATCGAGCAGAAGGAACGGGGCGACGAGGAAGCAATGGCCGCTGTCGATGACGACTACGTTCGCGCGCTCGGCTACGGTCTGCCGCCCACGGCGGGCGAAGGCATCGGAATCGACCGCCTGACCATGCTGCTGACCGGCTCGCGCTCCATCCGCGACGTCATCCTCTTCCCGCTGATGCGTCCGCAGCAGAAGTCTGCCGAGCAGATCGCAGCCAAAGAGACTGAAGCGCACGGGGAGTCGGCAGAGTAAGCACTCTCCATTCAAATCAAAGGGCGAACAGGATACATATCCTGTTCGCCTTTTTCGTTTCCAGCGTGGCTAGGTGGAGAGTCTTACTTCCCTTTCTTCACCCTCTTCATCACCTGCGCCAGCGAATGCTCGTTCATCGCCTCGATTGCGTCTTCGCGCACCTTCTTCAGCAGGCTGGCGAGGGACTTGTCCTCCACCGAAAGCCAGTCTCCGGCGGTTGCCGCGAAGACGTCTCCCAGCCCGACCTGCTTCGGCGGAAGCTTCAGGCGCGCCCCTCCGCGGGGCCCCTTCTTCTGTTCGATCAGGCCGGCTCCGTGCAGCAGCAGAAACGCCCTGCGCACCATCACCGCACTCTCCTGCAAGGCCTCGGCGATCTCGGACGAGGTCTTCATCCCGCCCGGCTCCTGCGCCAGGACGGTCAACACTTTTATTGCCAATTGAAATCGTTCACTCTGAGCCATCCTCAGCAAGCTACCACACCCACTGCACTTGTGACGTTAGCGCGCCATCGCTCCATGTAAAATCTTTGAGTGAATATCCTCTTCGTCGGCGACGTCTTCGGCTCCGCCGGTCGCCACATCGTCCGGGAGCACCTCTCCCACCTGATCGAAACCCACTCCGTCGACCTGCTCGTTATCAACGGCGAAAACTCCGCGGGCGGGTTCGGGATTACCCCCTCGCTCGCCGAAGAGTTCTTCGACATGGGAGCCCATGTCATCACCACCGGCAACCACATCTGGGACAAACGCGAGATCTTCGAGTACATGACCGTCCCGGCCGACTCGCACGAGCGCGGTCGTCGCGTGCTGCGCCCCGCCAACTACGCCGTTGGAACGCCGGGCTTCGGCTTCTACCAAGGGGAGCTGCCCTCGGGGCAATCGTACGCCGTCCTAAACCTGCAGGGGCGGGTCTTCATGTCCTCCTGCGACGACCCGTTCCGCAAGGCCGACGAGCTTCTCAGCAAGATCACGGCAAAGGTCATCCTGCTGGATATCCACGCCGAAACGACCAGCGAAAAATGCGCCCTCGGGTGGTACCTCGACGGTCGGGTGACCGCCGTCCTGGGGACCCACACCCACATCCCCACCGCCGACGCCCGCGTGCTGCCGGGAGGGACCGCCTACATCACCGATGTCGGCATGTCCGGCCCGTATGACTCGGTCATCGGGGTCGAGACGGAGCTGGTTCTCAACCGCTTCCTGACCGGGATGCCCGGAAAGTTCGAAGCCGCCAAGGGAAACCCTAAGATGGCCGCCGTGCTGATCGGCTGCGATGGGACCACGGGACGCGCTTACTCCATTCAACACCTGATGCTGGGCGAGTAAGACCTCTCATCCTCCGCTCCATCAATTTTCCCCAAAAATAAAAGAGGCAGCCCCGAAGGGCTGCCTCTTTTGGTGTGGCTTACCGTTTACCGACGGCGAGCAGCAGGGCGACGAGCCGCAGCGGGCTTCGCCGGAGCCTTCTTCTCGACGGTGGCGCCGTTGCTCATGGTGATCATGAGCGGCTGGGGCGTGAAGGAGTCGTAGGTTCCGGTGACCGTCACCTTGTCTCCAGCCGCGGGAACCGTCTTCAGAGGAGCCGCGAGGTTGAAGGTGAAGTCCGCCGTCTTCGACTGAACCGCATCGTCGGAGACTGCAACCTGCAGAGCCGTGTCAGAGACCGAGACCACGGTTGCGTCGGGGAACTGCACCGTCTTGCCCTTGACCGTATCCCAGACCTTGGCTGCGTCCTCGGGGGTTCCGTTCTGGAGGATGAACTCCTTGTCGGAGATTGCGAGGGTCGCCGGGTCAGGCGTACCGGCGAGAACCTGCTTCACGATGTCAGCTGGCGAAGGAGCAGGCTTGACCGAGCTGGCAAAGTCCGCCGGGGGATTAAGGGTCGCCTGCGAAGCGGTCGCAACCGCGTCGAAGCCGTCGTCCGCACCGTGGAACTTCTTGTAGCAGTACTTCGCGAGCGGCATCATCTGCGACTTGTAGGGCTCGGGGGCGAAGGAAGCCGCGCGAGCACCGTACCAGGCGCAGTTCAGCAGGTCGGGAGGCGTGGACTGGTAGTAGGCCTGAGCCAGCGTGTAGGTGTCCTGCAGAAGCAGGCCGGGAACCTTGGTCTGGTCTTCGGGAACGCTCGAGAGGCTCTCCTTCAGGTGAGTGACCGCTGTCGCTCCGTCCTTCTTGCCGAGAGCATCCGCGGCGATGGTGCGGTGGAAGACCGGGGCGGCTGCGCTCTTCAGCTTGTTGAAGTCCTCTTCGCTGACGGCTTCGGGCTTGGGAGCCGAGAGACCCTTCTGGGCAAAGTCAGCGGCCTTGTCGTACTCGGCCTGCTTCGCGGTCGCATCTGTCAGCTTGTCGGCGTTCTGGCTGCGGAAGTAGGTCTCGAAGGTCAGGGCGCGCATGTTGTTGGGCTCAACCTGCAGGAGCCGGTCCGCCGTATCGAGCGTCTTAGCCGGGTCGAACTGGCTGTAGGCCAGCATCAGGCGCTGCAGCACGTCGGCCTTCACCTGCGACTGCGGATACTTCGTCAGGTAAGCCTCGAGCGCAGGAGCCTGCGTCTGGGGCGTGCTCTGCCCGATAGCCGCGGTGTAATCGTTGTATTCAGCCGGGGGAAGGGTTACTCCACCCCCTGCTTGCTGTGCGTTCGACCCGGCGCTCGCCGGGGCTTGTGCAACCGCAATACGCGCACAGGATGCAACGCTAGCGACCGCCAGGAGAGACGCAACGACTGCCTTCTTCATTCCCACACTCCTCAGTTAGATCTCTCATTTGAATCTGCCGAACAGAATTTCTGGTCGGTCAGTTCGATATATCACACTCTGGATATAACACAACATGAATGGCACACTTGGCCAGCCGTCCCACCTTACACTCAACCAGTGGCCAAGCGGTTCAACTGCGCTCGTGCATCATGGCATGATGATGTGCGGATTATAGAAAGCACATCTGCTCATGGCAAGAGTCACAAATTCCGCCGGAGAAATTGATCTGGGCTTCTGTTGCCCACTTATCTTTACATGATTCGCGTCCAGGTTCGTTAAAGCCGGAGAAACTTTCCCGTCCCGGGATCTTTGCAAATGCACCTTTTCTCGTGCAGATTCAGGGGATTAGAGCAACAACGGATGCACCCCACACCCATTGGTGGTATTAGGGACGGATTATCCACAATAAGTAGTGTTGCCACCGTTGATTCTGCGTTCCAGGGACGCTACAGTTAGCACAGTCTTACAACTATGCTGTGCCCCTTCCCCAAGGAAGCCACGAGGCACGGCTGAGAGGTGACTTTGCTCAAGCTGAAAAAAGTCCAGATCCTCGGCTTTAAATCGTTCTGCGACAGGACAGAGGTCCAGCTCTCCGGCGAGGGCATTGCTGCCATTGTCGGCCCCAACGGCTGTGGAAAATCCAATATCTCCGACGCGATCACCTGGGTTCTCGGTGAGCAGTCGGCCAAAAGCCTGCGCGGCATCAAGATGGAGGACGTCATCTTCGCCGGGACACGCGACCGCAAGCCGACCGGCATGGCCGAGGTTTCGCTGACGCTGGTGGACCCCGAAGTCTACGACGGCGCTCCCCTCACTCCCGACGTCCCTGAGGTCGTCATCGCCGAGGAACATCCGGCGGAACAGCCAGCCGAGCAGGCCTCCGCCGAGGTTTCGGACTGGGACGAGGCCTCCCTGCGGCAGCAGCGTGCGCAGGAGACGGAGGACGCGGTCGCCGAGGCACAGCCCGGCACCGTGATCGAGGGCGAAGCCGTCGAGGTTCCCGCTGAAGGTGCGGAGGGCAACGTCGTCCTCAAGATCCGCCGTCGCAAGTTCAACCGCGCCCCGGTGCGGGCGGGCGAGCTGACCATCACGCGCCGCCTCTTCCGCTCGGGCGACTCCGAGTACCTGCTGAACGGAAAGATCTGCCGCCTGCGCGACATTCAGGACATCTTCATGGGCACCGGCCTCGGAGGCGAGTCCTACGCGATCATCGGGCAGGAGCGCATCGGACAGCTTCTCAGCTCGAAGCCGCTGGACCGCCGCGGCATTATCGAAGAAGCCGCCGGAATTACGCGCTTCAAGACGAAGAAGCGACTGGCCGAATTGCGGTTGGAGTCGGCCAAGCAGAACCTCGCTCGCGTGAACGACATCTTCGAAGAGGTCACGCGGCAGATGTCCACGCTGAAGCGTCAGGCCGCAAAGGCCGAGCGTTACGGCGCGCTGCGCGATGAGCTTCGCATCAAGCTGCGCGTTGTGCTGGCAAGCCGCATGGCCCAGCTCGACGCTGAGCACAGCACCGCGAACGAGAAGATCGCCGAGCTGGCCACGAAGATTGACGCGCAGGCCGCAGCGTTGGAACAGATGGACGCCGAGCACACTGAGGGCGTCAGTCGCGGGTACACGCTCGACCAGCAGATTCGCGAGGCCAACACGCAGGCCAACCAGTCTGCCGTGGAGCTGGAGCGCATCACCGCGCGAGCAGCATCGAACGCCGACCGCATTGCGGAGCTGACGCAGCGGCTTGCTACCGGCGCTGAGGACATGGCGCAGGCGCGTGAGCAGCTTGCTTCGCTGGCATCGGAGCTTGAGGAGCACCGCAGCTTCCTTTCCAACGCCACCAATGAGGCGAGCAACTCCCGCCAGGCCGCGCAGCAGCAGCAGAGCGAGGCACAGGAGGCTGTGCGTGCCCTGCAAAGCGCAGAGCAGCGCGTCGAGCAGAACCGTCGTCAGACGCTTCAGCTCGTACAGCGCATCTCGCAGACCCGCAACGAGGAGACGCAGGCCGCCACCGCGCTCTCTGGCCTGGAGCAGGAGGCTGAGCGGCTGGAGCGCGAGTCTGAAGTGGCTAAGCAGGAATTGGAGGCTCTCGGAATTCAGCGCGGCCAGGTGAAGCTCTCGTTTGAATCGGTGACCGAGCGGCTGAAGCGGCTCGAAGCCGAGGTCGCGGAGACGCGGATTCAGATCGACTCCCGCCGTCGCGAGGAGAACGAGAGCAAGCGGCGCGGCGACCAGCTTCGCGGCGAGATTGCGACACTCAACGGTCGTCGCAACTCGCTGGAAGGCCTGATCCGTGACCACAGCTACTCCACCGAGACTGTGCGGAACCTCTTCAAGTCGAAGGCATCGCAGTCGGGCGATCTGAAGCTGGTGGGTACGCTCGCCGACTTTCTTGAAGTCGAAGGCAAGTACGAGAGCGTCGTCGACGAGTTTCTCCGCGACGAGTTGAACTACGTTGTCGTCAAGAGCTGGGATGCGGCGGATTCAGGAATGCATCTGCTCCAGACCGACGTGGCCGGACGGGCGACCTTCCTGGTGCATCCGAACGATGCACAGGCGAACTTCGCCTTCGCCGAGGGCATGGCCAGCGAGGTAGCCGACAAAACCACCCAGATTGATGGCGTGGTGCCGCTGCGCGAGTGCGTGCGCGTGCTCGACGGCTTCGGCAAGTCGCTTGAGGTGATTTTGCCCAAATTGCGCGAGGGCTTCGTTGCTCCGGACTCCTACACAGCCCGGACGCTGGCTCTCTCGCACCCGCACGCGTTCTTCCTCTCCCCCACGGGCGAGACCTTCCACAATGTCACGGTGACGGGCGGACGTCCGCGAGCGCAGGGTCCGCTGGCCCTGAAGCGCGAGCTGACCGAGGTGCAGAAGAAGATCGAGCAGGCGGACCAGGCGCTGGCACAGGCCGACCTTAACACCGCCGATCTGCAGCAGCAGATCGCGCAGCTGAACTCCGAGATCGACAGCAAGACGCTGGAGCGTCGCGACGCTGAGCGTGAGGCTGCAAACTCCGGCGCTGCGCTGCGCCAGATGGAGTCCGAGGCGGCTCGCATCGAGCGCAGGCTGCAGGACTGGACGCTCAACATCGAGCGCAACCGGAGTGCCCGCGGCCAGAAGTCGGAGCTGATCGAGCGCCGTCAGCAGGAGGCCTCCGCGCTCGAAGCGGAGCGGTCTGCTCTCGAAGGCTCGCTGGCAGAGTTGCAGACACAGCTTGATGGTTTGCGTGCGCGCCGAGAAGAGCTGCAGCAGCTTGCGGCGGAGGCTTCGGCCTCAGTGGCCGGAATCGAGGAACGCCGCCGCAACGCGCAGGCGAACTTCGACCAAACCTCTCGCCTGCATAACGGGCAGAACCAGCGCATTCAGCAGATGGAGCAGCAGCTTGCCGCCGCCGCGTCTGAGAAGGAACGGCGCGAGCAGGAGACCGAAAGCCTGGCGGCGCAGCAGACCGAGTTGGCCGAGACGCGGGAGTACGCCGTCTCCGAAGCGGCAAAACTTACCTCCGAAGCCAACGGGCTGCGCGCAAAGGTCAGCGAGCTTGACCAGAAGCTTCGCACCCTGCGGCACGAGACGGAGGCGCTTCGCGAGGAGCGCGCGGCCCACACGGCGCGGGCGGCCAAGCTGGCTTCGGACATCGAGCACATCGACGCGACCTGCCTGAACGATCTGGCAGTCGAAGCAGCAGAATTGCGGGCTGACGAAGGTATCGCACGCATCGAAGGCGAAGCACTTGCCGCGGAGGAAGAGGCCTCGCGCTCGCTGAAGCAGAAGCTCGAAGCGATGGGACCGGTCAACATGATGGCCCTCGACGAGTACAACGAGACTTCGCAACGTCACACCTTCCTCGAGACGCAGCGCAAGGATCTGCTGGATTCGATCGAGAATACGCAGGCGTCGATCAAGGAGATCGACGAGATCTCCAAGCAGAAGTTCGACGAGGCCTTCCACGTCATCAACGACAACTTCTCGGTAACCTTCACGAAGCTCTTCGGCGGCGGACAGGCGTTCATGAAGCTGACCGACGAGCAGAACACGGCTGAGAGCGGAATCGACATCGTCGCCTCACCTCCGGGCAAGAAGCTGCAGAATGTCCTGCTTCTCTCTGGTGGAGAGAAGGCTCTCACCGCGTTGTCATTGCTGGTCGGCATCTTCCAGTTCCAGCCCGCGCCGTTCTGCATCCTCGACGAGGTCGACGCCCCGCTGGACGAGACGAACGTGGGACGCTTCGCCAAGCTGATTCACGACATGAGCGCGCACACGCAGTTTGTCGTGATTACCCATAGCAAACGCACGATGGCGCAGGCCGACATCATCTACGGAGTCACCATGCAGGAACCCGGCGTCTCCAAGGTGGTCAGCGTCAACCTTAATCGCCACAACGACACTACGCCCCGGCGCGCTGTCGCCTGATTCACAAACACCGCTGCTGTAAGCTGGTCGACGAAGCCTATGCACCTTCCTCAGACCTTCGTCCTGCTTGGACTGCTTACAGTAGCGGTGTTCGTTTTACGCCTTCGATGGTGGAGGCTTCCATCATGGCTGCGGGGGCTGATCCTGGTGGCAGCGGTGGCGATGCTTTTGCTTCGCATCGGCTTTATCGGATCGCAATGGGGCTTTACTTCGACGCGGCTCAATGCCCTGCTCGCATGGTTTTCCGTGGCCGGTTACTTGGTTCTGTTGGCCCGGTTCAGCCTGATGCGACCGCAGTGGATTACCTCCATCGGCTCCGTCATCCTCCTCTTCCCGCTGGTCGGCTCGACGCTTCTGATTCCGCTGACGCGGGTTTTCGACTGGTCCGCAGCCGATATCATCGACCTTGAAGCTCCATACATTCTGGAGAGAAGCCCGTGGGATACCGACTCTTCCGGCAACTCGGGGATGGACCTCATCGTCTTTTACCGTCCGCCTCTGTTCCCTTTAGTTCGTCATATGGTGCAAAGAGCGGCCTTCAGTAACGAGGAGTGCCGCGCCGCCGAGGCAACGGCCCAGTCGAACATGGAGCAACAGACAGTGCACTTCCACTGCCCTGCGCTCAACACCAGCAAGCCCGCAATTGATCTGGTTCTTCCCCTGCGTTAACGCGCTCCAGGCAGCCCTGAAAGTGATACCGTCAAAAGAGTCATGCAGACCGCACTTGTTGAAACCGACCTTGGATCGCTTCCCCTCACAGCCCGTGGGAAGGTCCGCGATATCTACTCTCTGAGCGACGAGGAGCTGCTCTTCATCGCGACGGACCGCATCTCCGCCTTCGATCATGTGCTTGGGAGCGGCATCCCGGACAAGGGACGCATCCTGACCCAGCTCTCACTATTCTGGTTCGATTTTCTGAAGGACACGGTCAAGAACCACGTCCTGACCGCCGATGTGGAACAGTTCCCCTCATCGCTTGCGCCCTTCCGCGACCAGCTTGCCGGACGCAGCATGATTGTGCGTCGGGCGCAGATGTTCCCCGTGGAATGTGTGGTCCGCGCATATATCTCGGGTTCGGGATGGAAAGATTACCAGGCGACCGGGGCTGTCTGCGGGATCAAGCTCCCCCCCGGTCTGCGCGAGTCCGACCGCCTGCCAGAGCCGATCTTTACCCCGGCGGCCAAGATCAACACCGGTGGACATGACGAGAACATTTCCTTTGAGGACGTCATCGCCGCCGTGGGCGAGGACAACGCCAAAGCCCTGCGCCGCCTGACGCTCGATATCTTCGAGAAGGCCTCGCGCCACGCTGAGAGCCGAGGATTGATTCTCGCAGACACGAAGTTCGAGTTTGGCGTAATCGACGGGGAGATCATCCTCGCCGACGAGGTCCTGACCCCGGACTCTTCGCGCTACTGGCCTGCCGAGAGCTATGCTCCGGGAGGCGCGCAGCCCTCGTTCGACAAACAGTACGTCCGCGACTACCTTGAGTCGATCCGGTGGAACAAACAGGCTCCCGCGCCGACGCTTCCCGATGAGGTCGTCGAGCGGACCCGCGAGAAGTATCTTGAGGCCTTCCGGCTGATCTCCGGCCGCGCGGAGTTATGAGCCCCGGAGGAGTTATGAGCCCCGGAGGAGTTATGAGCCCCGGAGGAGTTATGCCCCCCTTCGACTGGTTGCTGGTTGCGATTCTCACGGTCTCCGTAATCCAGGCATTTCGCCGCGGACTTGTCCTCGAGCTGTTCTGGCTCGGAGGGCTGGCCTGCGGCATTATGCTGGCGGCGTGGAACTACCACCAGCTTGCGCCGAAGCTCAGCGGGATCATCTCGCGCCCAGAGATTGCCAGCGCTGCGGCGTTCCTTCTGATCGCGCTCGGAACGATGATCGTGGCGGCGATTCTGGGCCGCCTCATCCGAGGCGCGGCCCACGCTATCGGGCTGGGCTTTCTGGACCGCCTGGGAGGAGCGGCGTTCGGGCTGCTGCGCGGCGGTTTGATCGGTGTCGCCATCCTGACAGCGCTAACCGCTTTTCTTCCAACCGCAGACTGGTCGAAAAATTCCCGGCTCACACCCTATTTCCTTGACGGGGTTCATGCTGTATCCTTCGTTGTACCGTTTGACCTGCAACAACTCATCCAGAACGGAAGATCCGAGCTCAAGCACAACGCGCCCGATTGGATCAAATTGCGGCGTTAGCGTCACAATGAGAAAGGGTCTCACCGAAGACAACCACGAGGAGTAAAACTTTGAAGCGCGAATTGGACGGTCTCGTTATACAGATGCACAGTGCAGGTGTCACATACTCTGACGCTGTCCGACAATTCAAACGTCGCTATATCCTCGAGGTTCTCGCGCACCACAAAGGCAATCAGTGCAAAGCCGCAGAAGAGCTGGGCATGCACCGCAACACGCTGAGCCGCACCCTGGCGGAGCTCGACATGGACACCGTGCAGATTCGCAACGGAATGCGCCGTCCTCCGGTGAGCGAGCGTCCGCGGGTCCAGAACATGATTCCGGGAATCAATCGCGGGGCCTCGGGTATCCGGTAGGCTACGCGCTTCGTCTAATCCCTACCCCTGATGCACGCCCTCTTTCAACGCAGCGCGCCTTCTCTTTGTGCTTTGGCACTCGCGGCTGTGGTTGCGGCTGGGCCGGTGTGGGCCCAGGAAGCATCTTCCCCTACAAAAACAGAGAGCGTTTCCCCGCCGGTGAGTAAGCGTGAAGCTCAGCAGGCCGAGGATGCTTACCTTGCCGGGGTTCGCCTGCTGGATCGCGGCGACCTTGCCGGGGCTGAGACACGATTTTCCAATGCGGCGAAGCTCAACCCGTCGCGGGCCGAGTATCTTCAGGCAGCCACGCTCGCCCACGAACATCGTGTAACCTCGCTGGTTCAACAGGCCGGAAAGGCTCGCCTGCTGGGGCATCCCGAACAATCGGACATGTTACTGGCTGAAGCCCGAAGGCTCGATCCTGAGAACAGCATCGTCACCCAGCACACCAACACCGCTGCTCCGGAGAAGCTGTTTCGCCCGGAGATTCAGGCCATCACCCCAGGAGATCTGGACGACGTTCTTCCACGGAGCATCTCTTCTCTCGCAGGCCCCATCACGCTGGCCTCCGCGGACGCTCACAAAAGCTTCCAGCTTCATACCGACGCACAGCAAGTTCTGCGGCAGATCTTCTCGCAATATGGAATTCGCACCGTCTTCGACGAGTCGGTGGAACACCAGAGTCTGCGCATTGACCTTGACGATGCGAGCTATGTACAAGCATCCAGCATCGCGCTCGGCATGGCGCACGCATTTGCCACGCCATTGGATGCGCACACCGTCCTAATCGCAAAGGACACGCAGGAGAACCGTGACAGGTTCGAGCGGTTGCTGCAGGAGACGATCTACATCCCCGGCTTTACTCCGGAGCAGATGCGGGAGCTGGGAACGATCGTTCAGAATGTCTTCGACCTGAAGAAAGTGGGGATTCAGACCAATGGGGGCAACCTCGCCGTTCGCGCCCCAGAGGATACGCTTTCGGCGATCAACCTTACACTTGCCGACCTGGTGGACGGTAGCGCGGAGGTCCTGCTGGATATCAGCCTGTACTCCGTCGATCGTACGCGCCAGCGCCAGATTGGCGCACAGCTTCCTCAGCAACTTGGCATCTACAACGTGGAGAGCGAGGCCCACAATCTTGTCACAGCCAACCAGTCGCTGGTCGACCAGGCGATTGCTCAGGGACTAATCCCAGCAGGCTCGAACGACATCACCATCGCCCTGGCTCTGATTGCGTCGGGAGCGGTGCAGAGTTCCCTGCTTGCCAATACCGTCTCTTTCTTCGGTGGCGGGAAGACGATGTCGGGCGTAACAACGAACGCGAGCGCCTCTTTTCAGTTCTCGCTCAGCTCGAGCGATACGCGCGCGCTCGATTCGATCAAGCTGCGACTCAGCGACGGGCAGACCGGCAACTTCCGCTCTGGAACCCGCTACCCGATCATCACCTCGACTTATTCAACCGGGGTGAATCTGCCGCAGGGAGCGCTGGCGGGAACGACGATCAACGGTGTCAGCGCGCAAGACCTGCTCAACCAGGCGAGTAGCCTTACGGTCCCACAGATTCAGTTTGAAGATCTCGGTTTGACTCTAAAGGCGAAACCGATGGTGCTGAAGTCCGGCCAGGTGAGCTTGCAGATCGACCTCAAGATCGAGGCGCTTGCGGGAAATTCCCTGAACAATATTCCGATTCTCGCCAACCGCCAGTATGTTTCGACGCTTACGGTCGGTGATGGTGAAAGCGCCTTGATGGCCAGTTCGTTATCGCGCACGGAATCAGCAGCGGTGAGCGGCCTTCCAGGGATCAGCGAGCTTCCCGGCTTCCAGACTGCGACTGCGGACAAGACGACGGAGACTGATACCAGCGAGCTTGTGCTGGTATTTACTCCGCATATCGTCCGGCATCGCTCCAACCTTTCGGCTGGCCCGCGCATTGCTTTTGAGCAAAGATTGCCGGATTAGCGCAGCCCTCGATTCAGTGACTTGCGAAGATTTCCGCAGTTTGACCTGAAGTAGACTCATGGTTATACTTACTTATGTGAGCGCGGGAGTAGCTCAGTGGTAGAGTGCTTCCTTGCCAAGGAAGATGTCGCCGGTTCGACCCCGGTCTCCCGCTCCAAAACCTCCCTGCCTGCGTTACACTTACCCTACAATATGCAGGACTGAGGCCCGAGGCGCGGTACCCAAGTGGTAAGGGAGAGGTCTGCAAAACCTTTATGCGTCGGTTCGATCCCGACCCGCGCCTCCAATTCTTCTTATACAACTTATACCGACTAATTAGCCTAGGTTTTGCGGATGGTAGCCCTCTTAGTTGTCCGCTCATGGTTTTCGCCGCCATGTTCGCTTAAACATCGAGGATATGAGCGTAGGCCCCGAGAAGAATATGGGACGCGAGTAACCGAGACGTTTCTGCGCTTCCTTTGATCGATACTACCCGCACGCCTTTAGCGCTAGCAGACGGTCGATGTCCGCCTACGTCAGCCGGATGGGATTGATGACGTCCACCCGAGACGAGTCCTTCCTATATGTTTGACCATGATTTCTCACGCAACCCGACGCCGGGATGCACTTCGGATCAAGAGTCAATACAAGATGAAGTAGGGCGTCGGCTGAGAGCTAGCACGTTTAGCCTTCACACGGTCTTGTTTTCTGAAGTCGCCCAATTAGGTATTTTATAATTGGGATTTCAGATTTAAGTTCGATCGAAAGATTGCCGTACCGTGAGGATGGAAATACCGTGGTAGTTCTTAAGGTTTAACAAATCGAGATCGTGAGAGAGAATGATCTCCGCACCTGCCCCTTATAGCACTCTACGATCATACCGGAATCGCGCAAACACCATACAAAGAACCATCTACCGATATTATCAGCAATCGGCTCTTCGAGCCGACACCTATCTTATGGGATGTGTCTCATTGGGCAAGGCATCGACACCGCAAACATCAGTTGACCACTAGCGCCGAGTGCCTACACCAAGTCCATGACGACCAAGCGAAGACAGCCTTTGTCGAAAGGAAACTACCTCTTTACATTCATAAAAGATAGAGAGGCTCAGTTCACTAAGCATTTCTATAGCTTTATAGTAAATATCTTTGCGAACATCCGAATTAGCTGCAGTATAAGAATCGACAAGATATTCAATGGCATGGCCAAGCATCTCCAAGGCTCTGCCTTGTTGAAGCGACGGCTTTCGTACAATGGGAGACCAACAGGTGATAGCTTTCATGCACATTAGCGTCCTTACAGCAATAACCACGTATAAATCTGTCCGAAGTAGATGGTTTCATCTGTGGCGAAGGTCGCCAGAAACGGTATAACTCATGAGTCGAGAAGATCCAGAGGTCTAAGGCAAAGAGACTTGTATTTCGGCGCGAGTTATAAAGCTTCTAGACTTCCTTCTATCGAGTCCATCACTATCGGTACGATGGTTAGGCGGCGTCATAGAGCACTTCGGCAAATTGGTTTGCACTCACCGGAACGCTCCATAGATAACCTTGACCGATTGCCTCTGGGTGCAATCCACGGATATATGCCATCTGCTCTTCGGTCTCGACTCCTTCAATCACAACAGCAACCTTTAGAGATTCTGCTAGAGAACAGATTTTCTCGACAATCGTGGAACTAACGGCTTCCTTTCCTATCGACTGAGTAAAGATTCGGTCTACTTTGACACCTGTAATTGGCAACTTCGAGAGAAGAGCCAAACTCGAATAGCCAGTGCCTAGATCATCGATATACATACCATAGCCTCTACTCCGGAGCCTGGAAACAGCGGCAAGCAACCGTTCTCCATCTGTTGTAGACCGTTCTGTTAGTTCAAGAACAATTCGATGTCGCGGGATACTTAAGCGATCAGATTCTTCTTCCAAATAGCTTTGGAAATAGGGATCGGTTACATCTTTCACGGAAACATTGATGCTCAGGTAGAACTCCCTCTCCCCGATCAAGCGGTCCTTCATTTCCGTCAGAGACTTGTGAACAACAATCCTTGTGATTTTTCCCATGAGGTTAGCCTCTTCTGCAATTCCAACAAAAATGTCTGGAGTAACTGGCTGCCCATATTCGTCGCGGACCCTGAGAAGAGCTTCAGCGCCAACCATTCTCTGATCACGAATACGAACCAGCGGCTGGTACGCCAGTTCTAGGCGGCCATCAGCAATTACCCTCTTAACTTGCTCGGCAGGGACTGAATGGCGTCTACGTCTCCGGATTTCGAGGAAGCCAAAGCCTCCTGCAGCAACTCCCCCAACACAAGCCAACTCCAAGGCGATTATGGGGTAGCGATTCACGAGATTGATACGTTTGACATTGGAAACGACACATACGTCCAGGTCATCCGCACAAAATGAAGACATCAGCTTGCCACCGAGTTCAAATCCGGGAACGCCATCGCGGAAATTCTTGAGTAGGCCATCAGCATCATTCAGGGTGCTATAGACGAACTTACCGTCATGCGAGAGAATGACGGCACTGAAGAAGGGCGCAAGTCTCTCATAGCTCGTGAAGGTCGTGGGTGGCTGAAAAACGATGACGTCTCCGTGTGCAGCCATATCGAGAACCAATCGATTGTCCATCGCGCTTCGAACATGCATCCATAGAAGATTGCCGTTTCTCAAATGGCGCTGAGGTTTAGGAAGCTTAATAGGTAACTTCAGGCGTCCCCAGTTCGCAGTACAGATAATCTGTCCGTTATGAGTCCGGCCTATATCGTACAGTTCTCGACGCTGAAAGATGATATATCTCATTTGCTCAAGGTTGGCATCCGAGCAGATGGAATATTTGTCGTTATTCACATCTGCAAACGTATCGATGCTCACCCACGCTACCCTACTTGATTGATTCAAGAGTTCAAGCGTGACGCTGTCCAACTTTGCCTTGGCAATACGAACAAAAGCTGCTTGCCCAATCCCCATCGCAATGATTGCACCGACGATAATAAAACAGGCGAGAGATAGCGCATCGCTTCTAAACAATCGGATTACTCCGGAAAATCCTTTCGCCGTTGTGAATGATTTTCTAAATTCCAAAACAGATTTGTCTCCGTACCCGTTATCGAATAACGCGACAACGGCGAACATCTTGAGGCAGTACCAGGCGTGAGTAAGTATCTACAGATGAGCAAAAAATCTGCTCACGACATTGAACCTCTCGAATGGGTATCATTCATGTTTCTGGAGAATCTGGTGTCCATGACCTCGCTGATTGCTATTTCCTTAGCGCAATGAGGAGTCGGCAGCCAGGCTGCCACCATTTGCAAGAATCAGGAGCTATATCCAGCAAGTGGTTAGTGGGAATGCAAATTCCATTCATGATGCGACCAACAATTGCTAGCCTTTTCATCTATTCATGACAATAGCCATCATATAAGGCTTCTGATCGCATTGTGCAACAGTTTGCGCCCTTCATTGAATTTGGAACAGTATGCTCGCAGGAACTTCCAAACAGACAGGTTTAGAACATTTTCATAGGACTATGGAAGCTGCAAAGAAGATAAAAAGAACATTTTCCATTTTGGTTAGACGCTAACCTATTTACATAAAGAGAGATATGGCAAACCGCTTCCTATGAACAGAGAAGCTCGCTGTCTCTCTCCCGTATGTCTGTGTTTGTAAGTCAAAATAGGAAGGCTAAAAAGCCATGTTGAGAATTATATCTAAATTGCCTTGGATCTCTGTTCTGTTATCAGCGGCTGCACTCTCGGCGTCTGCAGCTACAACACAAACCAGCCAATTGACCGTAACCGCGGTGGTGACTCAAACCTGCACGATTTCGGCAGGTACATTGCATTTGCCGTACGATCCAGTCGGCGACAATGCAACGGCACCCGCTGACAGTAGTTTTGATATTGGCGTTACCTGTACCAAGGGGGCGACAACAACCATCACGCTTGGCCAAGGTTCAAACGCAGACACGTCTAGCACGGATGCGGCTCCCGCTCGACGCGCGCTCAAAGGAACGTCAGATTATCTTCTGTACAACCTTTACTCGGACTCAGATCGCAAGAACGTATGGAACAACACCGATGGTGTTCCATACCAAGGGATTGGTACAGCTGATACCCAAACCGTGTATGCCAGGGCTGCGAGTGGACAAAATATTCCTGCCGGATCCTATAGTGATACCGTCTTGGTTACGATTACCTTCTAGGCGTACTGATGCTTTTACGATTTCGAACGGTACATGCGCTCTGTGCTATTGCGTCTATTTTTATAGTGCCCGCAGTCGAGGCATCATCCTTCAATGTTTCCCCTGTACGCGTGGAGTTATCTAAAAACCACCTCCACGCGGCACTTTCTGTCACCAACATTGGAGAGGAAAGTGTCACCATTCAACTTACCCCGAAGCTGTGGTCTCTCGTGAATGGAACTCAGATTGAACAGGATACGGATGATCTAGTCTTCAGCCCACCAATCTTCTCAATTGCCGCACACCAGAAACAGTCAATCCGGGTTGGTCTGAGGCAATACCTCCCCTCCCTTAACGAGCAATCGTATCGTCTCGTTCTGGATGAGGTCCCAATACCCAATCAAGGCAAAAGTGGCCTTGCGATTCGCACTTTATTGAAGATCAGCATTCCGATCTTTATTCAATCGTCCGCCAAAGAGCCGCACTCAACACTGACGTGGAAACTAAACACATCAGCCAAATCGACGAAACTTTTAATTTCTAACGACAGCAACACTCATATAAGGATTCAGAGCCTTGCAGTAGAAGAGATTCCGAATGCCTTTCCTCAGCTAAAGCCGTTCTATTTGCTGCCGGGAGAAAAGCATGAGATCGAGATAAGTAACTTCCAAATCGATAAAGGATCGAGAACTGTTCACGTCCAGGCCACAACAGATTTTGGCAAGCTTGATGAAGAGCTCACGATTCCTTTCCCCTAGCGTGGCAGCTCTTATTACGGTAGTTCTGCTTTCCTACTCTCTCCCCGCATCAGGAATAGATGATAAGCCTTCAGAGGTTTTGGTCAGCGTGAGCATCAACGGGCGCGAAGTAAGCGATTTCGAATATGCGCTCAAAGACAACGTTCACTGGTATCTCACGGTTGCGTTCCTGCGCGAAAGCCGGATTTCTCTTCCGAAAGGCATTCCGCTAGTCTATAAGAACCGTGAATACTATTCGCTCGACACCATTCTCGGGCTGACCTTTACTACTAACCTACAAGCACAGACCCTAAGCATCAATGTTCCTCCAAGTGCTTTCGATCATATCCAATTCGATGCACTGAAAAGAATCCCAACTCACCCAACATTGCCCCCACCCGGCTATTTTCTGAACCACGACTTTCAATATTCTCGAAGTTCGTCGGACAATCTATTTTCGGGTTTGGTTGAAGGGGGCATGTTTGGTCCATTCGGCTTTATAAATACGAATTTTTCGGTTCTCAAATCGTCGAATGGATTCAGCCTGACGCGCATCGCCACTTCTTACATACATGATCTTCCTAGCAAATTATCCACGTTTACGATAGGAGACAGTATCACACCAGGGGAGATGTGGGGTCGATCTGTCTACTTTGCTGGAGTTAGTTACGGGAGTAATTTCGCAGTCCAGCCATCATTTATTCCGCAGTCACTCCCTTCAGCGTCCGGAGTTGCGGATGCTCCGTCTGTTGTCAATATCTATTCGGATAATCTAAAGCTACTGTCACAGCCCGTCGACTCAGGCCCGTTCGCTATCCAGAATATCCCTGTGATGACAGGGCAAGGCAATATCCAGTTGGTGATTACCGACGCTCTTGGCAGATCCCAGACAATCACTCAGCCCTTCATCAAATCGGATGATCTTCTCAGACAGGGGGTCCGGGATTTCTCCTATACCCTCGGGGCTTTTCGCAGCAACTATGGGTATACCAATGGACAGTACCGATCGCTATTTTTTGCCGGCAACGAACGTCGAGGTCTTTCAGACAGCTTGTCGGTCGGAGGCCGCCTCGAGCTAGTTGGGAAACAACAAGCGCTTGGAGGAAGTGCGACCAAAGGTCTCACAGGAATTGGGGTCATTGGAGGAGGCACGGTACTCAGCTTCAACGATGGACGCCCTGGCAATCTTTACTATGTCGACTTCACCCGCCAAAACAAATTTCTCAGTTTTGGCATTCACTATGAGTCTGCCACTCGTAACTTTTGGCAAATTGGAATCTTGAAAAGTGAATCCAATGGACGCCATCTAATTCAAGCGAGCACCAACATTGCATTAGGAAATCGCGCGAGCATCAGTTTCGGTGGAATCCAGCAAGTAGTTCATGGTTCCGGAGATCTCAGGTCTCTTACTGCCACCCTTGGAATAAGGGTAGGCCCAGGATATTTCACGGCTACCCCAACAATATCAACAGTCCCGACTCGATCCTCGGGAGTGAACTTCAGCTTCTCCTTTCCCTTTGGGAAAAGGGGGCTCGCCATATCTTCCGCGAATACGGGAAACGCAGGAAGATCTGCTTATACAGAAGTTCAAAGAGTCCTTCCAGTCGGAACAGGATATGGCTATCGAGTTAGAACAGATGAACTGAACCAAGGTCATGTTGACATCGACTATTCCTATCAAAACGAACGTGGGCAGTGGGACGCAGAGGCAAGCCAGGGCAACCACGGAACGAGTTATCGCCTCAGTGAGCGAAGCAGCATTGTTCTGTTCGACAGGCATCTCAAAACGTCTCGATGGCTGAATGACAGTTTTGCGCTCGTCGAGGTCCCACATCAGCCGAACATTGACGTTCTTGTGAACCACCAAAAGGTAGGACACACAGACCGCAATGGAGTTGCCCTTGTCACCTGGATGGCGGCATACTCTCGAAACTCAATCACGGTTGACGACTCCTCATTATCGATGGACACGATTTTAGATATCTCCGAGAGAATCGTGGTTCCCATGTATCGAAGCGGAATACTCGTGCAATATAAACAACAACACCTCGGGGGAGCCTTGGTTTTGCTAAGTACAGTGTCCAGAGGAGAGATCCCTCCCGGCGCCACAGTAAAGATAGGGGGCATAGTTCAGGCTCAGGTTGCGCTTCATAGTGTTGTATATCTCCCCTCTTTTAATATTCCAGCGGAACTACTTGTTGAGTGGCCGGGCCATAGCTGCAAAGCCTCCATCAGAGAGCTTCCTGCCGGTGTGATCCCGAAGATCGGTCCATTTCCTTGTGCGGAGTAAATCATGAGGCACATTTCGTTTCTGGCAGTGTTGATGACAGCCCTTTCAATGTCCGCCGCGGCCTCGACCTGTTTTATTCAATCTGCCTCGATCAATTTTGGGGAGTACAACCCTCTTGATCGCAAAATGGTAGAGACGATCGGCCGGGTCTCTATATCCTGTGAAAGCGACTCTCAAACAGGAGAAATTCCAGTTTCTATTTCGCTCGTCCGGTCTGCAGAAACCACCTCAGGCCACCGCATAAAAAGTGCAGGCGATTCACTCCGGTACGACCTGTATATCGATGCCTCTCGAACGATTACTTGGGGTGACGGATCTGGAGGAACCCAGTTCCTCAAAGGTACTGTCCCACTCTCAAATGGACGTGGATCGCGCGACTTCAATGTGTATGGAAGACTCTTACCCGGCCAGCCTAGTGCAGGCAAAGGTCAATATCACGCGCAACTCACGCTCAGCGCCGAATGGTAAAGACACTAAAAAGTCACAGAATCGAAAGGTTTTTGCCACGACACAGGTTGTTATACTACGCGAAGATGAAATTTATTGCACAGGGGGACGTAAACCATCTCGCAGCTGCCCATTGTTGAGTTCTAAATGACACTGCTCACATAAACCTCCGTACCGACCTCAAGCAAGTTTGGCCATATTATCTCTCACCAGAAGAGCAAGAGCGCCAAAACTTGTATGTGCAATAAATACGAATACCTCCTTTCGTCATCGTTGGGCCTGCTTGTCAAGCCTTTCAGATCATATGCGTGGGATATTTTTAAAATTGAATGCACTGACGTGCTATTTTTGCCTACGGTTCATCTCGAATCTCTCCCTATCAATGGGGTGAGAACCCGTACTCACGGAATGGAGACGCTTATGATCGACCAAGCGGAAGAGGCTACTTCGTGCCGCGCACATGCGCCAATGGAGCAGACTCTTGAACTACATCCCTTCATCACAGAACCTGGTAATTAAGGCGAAGAATTCAGATCCCATTGTTTTAGATGTACACCAGCAGCGCCTTCATGTGGGTGAATCTGTAATTCCTCTATCTCCAAAGGCCTTTCTCTTATTGCAGCTTCTAGCCTCACGTGAAGGCCAGTTGATCTCGCACAAGGAGATCACACAACTCCTTTGGCCAGACACATTCGTTGATCCCAACAACCATAAGAAATACATCCTCGAGATCCGCCGCGCAGTAGGGGATAACCCGCTCAAGCCTCGATATATCGAGACGCTTTCAAAACGGGGATATAGGCTTCTGGCCACTGTAAAATTGATCACTTCTACCTCACCAAACTTATACAGTTCGGTTTCTCATGGATTTGTTGGACGTCAAGAAAACCTTTCCACCCTAGAGAGTTTGCGCACAAAGGCGTTGACGGGGGAACGACAGATTATCTTCATTACGGGAATGCCGGGCATGGGGAAGAGTGCGTTGATCCGACATTTTCTCCAGAGCTTGCCTTATCCAACTCGTTACTTTGTTGCGAGCTGTATCGAATCGAAACGCTCCAAAGAAGAATTTGCGCCGCTTTCTGAGATCTTCGAGAATCTCTGCGATTCAGACGTCACCAACACTGTTGCTCGAACCATTTTCGATTACGCCCCTGGATGGATCAATCACTTATCATCTCCTGCGCTCAGGGAGCTTAACGCAACAGCAACTCCCAGATTTCAGTACATTTCTTCTCCAGGGATTCTTTCTCGGGAAGCAATAAAAATCATCGAATTGATCTCACAAGATGAATTGCTCATTCTGGTTATTGACGACATCCAGTGGGCTGATCAAACATCACTTGATGTAATCAACGCTCTTTCGAGACGAGATGTACCGGCTAAAGTCCTTGTGATCGCGGCTTATCGTCCCCTATCAAGACGAGGTGATAATTTTCTGGGGCGTATGCAATCTCACCTCACGAGCCATTTTCATTGCACCATGATGGAGCTCAAACAACTTAATCGCGATGAAATTGCTTCTTTTGTTAGGAATTCTATGCAAAATTGCCCATCAGCAGGACCTCTGATCGATGTGCTGTATGAGCAATCCGAGGGCATTCCTTTTGTCATGAGAGCCTTGCTGGAAGCTCTTTTGGAGAATGGGACTTGCAATAAAGAAAATGGCTCATGGACTGTGGATCTTGAAAGCCTAAAATCATTTCCTGTGCCATACAGGATTGCCCAGTTCATCACTTACGAAATGGAATCTCTCAGCAGGAAAGAACGCCATATACTGGAGGCCGCCAGTCGGGTTGGTTATCACTTTTCTGTGGAAGAGGTCCTCGCCTTCATAGATCTAGATAAACCATACCTGAGCACCGAGATCGCTCAGTTTCTAGAATCATCTACCCTGTTCCGTCATTCGATATTTAATGATGGAACCACGAACAGCAAACACTATCGTTTTGCTTTTCCACTCCTTCATAAATTTGTATGCGATAGAGCGCCCTCTCTGTTCGGACAAACAACTCTTAGACAACTCCAATAGCCAATATACAGCTTCAGCTGAACCTGCCCCTCCCATGAGGCTCCACGGTGGGGTGCCCAAGCTTCAAGGCTGATTCACAATGCCTAGACAATATTAAGAAAGCCACTTGGATCTACCTGCGCATTCGGAAACACGCGGTTGAGGTTCTTTGCTCCGAGCGTTTTGTAAGCCGTCTCGCCTAAAACGCGACGATAGTCGGTAGTAATGACAAGATCGCGGCCTTCATTCAACTGTTCATTTGCGAGGCCTGGCCATTTGCCATAGACCTTGCCTCCTTTAACCTCACCTCCAAGTACGAACATAACGTTGCCATGGCCATGATCGGTGCCACCCGTGCCATTCTGACGCGCCGTTCTGCCGAACTCGGACATAGTGATAAGTGTGACCTGCTCCGCCCCATCTCCCATGTCTTGCCAGAAGGCAGCAATCGATTCTGAGAATTCCTTCAATCGATTGGCCAGCCGACCATTGATGTTGCCCTGGTTTTGATGGGTGTCCCAATCCCCGATGTCAGCGAAGGCTGCTTCCACTCCCAGATTCGCCTTCAACAGCTGCGCAATCTGCTTCATGCTGTTACCGAATGGCGCTGCGGGGTATTGCGCGCCGTGCTCAGGCTTGTATTTCTCTGGGTTGGTCGCCTTCAGCATCTTCACCGCTTCGAAGGTTTCCTGCCCGGTACCGTGAAGCACCGTATCAAAGCTATACGCGTACATCTGTTCTAACGTAGCGCTCATCGGCGAAGGTGACGGTCCTCGTCCCCCGACAGCGAAGTCCTGAAGATTGCTGACAGCGATCGCCGGAATTCGTCCCTGAAGGGTTCGCGGCACCTGACCACCAAGTGAAACGGCACGGAATGGGGATCGGCTTCCGTCGGACTCGACCTGCAGCGCACGGTTGAGCCAACCATCAGGAGTGGCCTTGAGACCGGGCGTGCCACTTTCCATGAAGTCCTGGGCATCAAAGTGGGAGCGGGTCGAATCTGGTAGTCCCGTTGCATGGACAACTGCCAGATGTCTATCGCGATAGAGCGGCTGCAGCGGTGCCAATGCCGGGTGCAGGCCGAAGAATCCATCGAGATCGAGTACCTGTTCCGGCTTGATGGCGAGCGTCGGCCGCATAGCATAGTAATTCTGTTCTTTGTAAGGGACAACGATGTTCAGGCCATCTGCGGCGCCGCGTTGAAAGATCACAATCAGTTTCCGATTATTAGCCGCCGCTGTAGAGGCCTCGGCCATGACAGCCCGAGTGAGAAAACCTGGAATCGTGGAGGTCCCTACCAAAGCCAGGGCTCCATTCTTCATAAATCCACGCCGCGTGCTATTCATCGCAATCCCCTCTTCTTTACAACTGTTATCCCAGCGAATGTCAGTGCAGCTGGAACTCCGGCGCACCGAGTATGAGCGCCGTGAGTGTGTTCAGGGTTTCGCCTGGAGACTTGTCTTGCTGTTCGTCAAGGTGGCGTTGAATCAAGAGATTCGTCTTTGCTGATACAGGTCCCCCGACAAGCGTGTCCTCAAGAATATTCAAGGCAAGACTCAGGCCAGCCGAGTCTGATGGTGACGACGGAATCGACCTACTTGAAGTGGGCTCGAAGCGTGTGGCGCCTGCGGACCGGACCTTGAGCGATGCCGGTGCGTTGTTGAGTTTGGGTGAGGTGATCAGACCATAAGCCAGGAGGCGGGTCACATCGAACCGTTGCGTCTGTGCCCCGAACTTTACTAGCTGAAGGGAAAAGTTTAGCCGATCGATCAGTGCGGTGGTATTCATCCAGTGATCCGCGGTGATGTAGTAACCCGTAGGTTCCAACTTCCCATAGAAGGGCATCCCCATCTGCCGTTCGGCCTGCACCAGCGCTGCAGGGTCAGCGGGATCCGTTGCAGTGGCGCGAAAGACGGAGGCGAGGAACTCTTCCGGAGTTTTGACCTTGTTACGGAAGTACTGCCTGGAGTTAAATTCGCGTGAGTGCACCATGGTACGCAGGATCGCCTTAATGTCCCCGTCTGTCTCGAGGTAGGTCTTAGCCATGGTGTCGACTAGAGCGGGCGGTGGTTCGTCAGCGACAAACCGCTGAGCCAGCTTCCAGCAGATGAAGTGTGCGGTTTGCGGTAGAGCCGCCAGATGCTTTAACGCCGCGACCCCTTGCTGAAAGTTCCCTGCGGGTGTGCCATCATCGGCGAGCGTCACTCCAAACCACTCCTTCGCTCCAGGTTCGTGCCTTTTAGGATTGAAGGCAAACTTTCCGCCGAGATTTGGATTATTCACGCTCCACCCTGTCAGGATAGCGGCGAGATTCGTCACGTCAGTCTGAGAGTAGCCACCGTTCACCCCTACGGTGTGCAGCTCCATCACCTCGCGAGCGTAGTTTTCATTGAGGCCACGGCCATTTCGCTTGCCGCCGTTTGTTTCGGAGTTTGGTCCAATGCTGTTGAAGTTATCGAGGTAAACCATCATCGCGGGACTCTGCGCCGTGGCAAGCAGCAAATCGCAGAACTTGCCCATCGCGTAGGGACGAATGGCGTCCCGCTCGTACGCCGCGATGTACCACTGATCGGAGTCCTTGGGCGCAAAGACATTGAAGTGATTGAACCAGAAGTCCGTCATCACCTCCTGAAGCTGTCTCTGGCTAAGAATCATGCGCAGGACCTTGGCTTCGCTCAGCTCCTGCGGTGCGCGAGAGCTCGATCCGGGATTGACGCGTCCGCTGCCGGCCATGGAATAGAAAAGTTCACGCTCGTGCGGAGTGAACTCAGCAAGCAGAATCTTTTTCTGATCGCCCGCGACGTAGCTTGTGAACGCCGCTCGCTCCTCGACCGGCATCTGGAGTAAAGCTGCCATCCGCTTCCCGCGATCGGTGGCGAAAAGCTCTCCGGCGATGCGAACGGCAGTAGCTTGGTCTGTCTTCTTAGTCTCCGCCGCCTGCGCCTCGTTCGGAGTGTGATCTTTGCCATCGGCATCGACACGCTTCTCTTCAAGGCCTTTGTTATAGCGATACACAGCGACCTGATAGGCGGCTGCTAGATCCGGCGCAGTAGGATACGGAATCTTGCCTTGTGCAACCTGTTGAATGACAAACTGCGCTGGAAAGAGTTGCACGACCTGGTCCGGCTGCATCCGCAGAACAGGATAATCACCCAGCCGCTTCTCCACTGCCGTATCGCTAATTGTTGAAGGGCTTAACTGCTGCTCCAACCACTCCTCCGGCCCCATCCCCATGACCTGTTGGAGATCGCCGGGACGCGCTCCAAAGGTGAATCTGTTCAACATCTGCTGCGCTCGTTCCTGGGCAGTCAGGGGAGCCAAATTGCGAGTTTGCGCGAAGAGATGTCGTGAAGTTTGTGAGTGAGAAGTCTTCGCTGCAGTAGCAACTTGCTGTGTGCCCGATTGGGCCAAGAGAACCGAGGCGGAAAGAAGTGCAGCCGTCAGAGTGGGCGCAATCGGAATCCTATGCATCAGTTAACCTCACTTGTGCGTAACCGCACTTGCGCGCGCGACCTTGCTATCTATTTTAAGACCCATGGCGGCTTGTTTTGTCGCGCATTCTGTCTCAGATATAGTCCATTGTCCCGCGATTGAGTGTCCGTTGATCGGGAAACGTTATTAAACAGCAACTTACAGGTGGTACTGGATATAGCACTACATACATCGATGTGGTACTTGGAGGGCAGAATCCGTACGAAATTTCTCCCTGTTGGTTGATCGCTGCGGTGATGGGCCATGATGATGCCGTCGGTAGTGCAGGCAAACGAGATACACGGACCTCAGGGATCTGCAATGATCGAGCATTAACCGTTCACCACTAAGGTAGAAAAAGGGCTGTCGAGAAATCTTTGAGCTCAAATTAGTTTGCAAAAATTTGTCATACTACAGTTCATCATGCTGATTTACCGTCGATCATTTGTTATCGCTTTGGCGCTTGCCGCAGCCATTGGAAAGTCTGGGGCGGCACAAGCTCTTTACACTTTGCCTGCCGGTGAACATAGCCGTCTTGCCACCCCGGAGAACCCAACTGGCGCCCGTGGACACGGTGGCATTTTGAACCAGGGAGCCAAAGGGCGAGCGTTCGTCTCCATTCCAGCTCATGTATCTGTAGAGCTACTTAACGTTTCGGGTGCAGGTATCGTTGATCGAATTAAATTCACATTGAAAGATCGATCTCCGCAGATGCTTCGCTCCCTCAGGATTGAAGCTTATTGGGACAACGCCTCCAAGCCAGCAATCTCCGTGCCCGTCGGTGACTTTTTCGGAACCGCATTTGGTCAGACCTCGGTATATGACACAAATCTCTTTACAAATCCGGAGGGACGCTCGTTTGCCATTGCGGTCCCGATGCCGTACCGCACAGCAGCTCGAATTGCCCTGACCAACGATTCAGACGTAGACCAGCCTGAGATTTTTTATGAAGTCAGCTTCCGTACGCTAAGCCATCCACCGTCCAAGATGCTTTACTTCCATGCCTTCTGGCGACGCGAAATGCCAGACGTAGGCAAAGATTTCACCATATTGCCTGAGCTGTATGGCAATGGTCGCTATCTTGGAGTGAGCATTGGTATACATGCCAACCCAGCATATACATTGAAATCTCCTTCTGGCGATCCCCAGACATTTTGGTGGGGCGAAGGGGAGGTCAAAATGTTTCTGGACGGAGACACCGATAAACCCACCATGGTGGGTACGGGCGCGGAAGACTATTTTGGTACAGCATGGGGCATGCAACATTTTATTAATCAGAACAGTGGCTGCACTATAGCCGATCAATCAACTTTGCACTGGTCTTGTTATCGTCTGCATCTGCCTGATCCCATATACTTCCATAAAAATCTCCGCGTTACGATTCAGCAAATTGGCGGAGGCCCCCTGAAAGAAGTACGAGAGATGGCTGCTGCGGGCGCTCCACTGCGCGCTATCAGTGTTGACGCGACAGCCCGTTTCTATCCACTCTTCGACATGAAAGATCCTCCGAAGCTTATGGATAGTGATTTTCCAGATGGTTGGACCAACTACTTCCGCAGCGATGATTGGTGTGCCACGTCCTACTTCTATTTGGACCAGCCAGCCAGTAACTTACCTACATTGCCACCAGTATCCGAACGCATCAAGGATCTCTAAGCCCCCGTAGAAATGCTCGTTGAGCCGTAGTCGCTGACGCGCAATGATCTATGGTTAGCAAGTAGGGTGTTCCTCACAGGTATTTAAATTCGCTCTCTTCCCTTCCCGATCCAAGGTGCCCCAAGCAACAGTAATCCGAAAGCCAATACGGCCGGTAACGCTATTCCTATACGCAACGATTCAACAGAAGTCGAGAGCACACCGACCAACCATGGAACTAAAGCACTTCCAATTCCAGCAAAAAAGAAGATTAGATTTTTCCCGCGCAATGTAACACTCTGCGCCAGTACCGCTGGGTAAAGGGGAGCAACAAACAGGGCTGCTACAAAAGTAGCAACTAAAAATAAAAGAGCCGATGCCGATAGGGAGGCTCCCACGATGGCAAGAGCACAAACCAAGCTACTCCATACGACTATCGATCTCCAATGAACACGATGCGCAATACGGGATGTCAATGCACGTCCAATTAGAATTCCGGACCAGAAAAGCGCTGGCGCCAAGGTGATCGTCTCAGTATCGGGGAAGAAGCGCCTCCCTGTTACCGGCATCCAATTGGATATTGATGTATCTATCCCAACAGCGCAAAAGCTAAGCAGACAGAAATGCACAAGCTGCCGTAAATTGACTGAAGTAGTCTCCTTTTCGGCCTCTGCTATTTGAGAAAGATGTACTCCCCGAATAAAAAACCAAATACACGCCGCGAGCATAAGGAAGGCTATAAGAGAGTACAGAGATGCTCCATATGCTTTGAGTACCCGAACGATCAACGGAGCACTTATTGCACCCAGAGGCCAAAAAACATTTAGTAGCTCAAGGCGTGCGACACGGTCCTCCGGTCGGGATTCCATTCCCATCGCAATATTGGTTGCGGTCATAGTGATTCCCATGCCGAGACCGTAGAAGAACAGCACAGGCACGATGATCCGATGTTCGGATGCAAGCAGAATCGCGCTGAGGCAAACAAGCACAAGTCCGGCAAGCAAAGAATGTTCAATTCGCCTCGCGACGAGTAAGGCTCCTAAAAGCTGCCCAGTAAACTGAGTTGCCAGCAATCGACCAATCTGAGCATCTGTCAGATTAAGATGAAGGTAGGGGATCAATACGCTTAGCAGCATCACACCGATGCCGGTGGAGAAGAAGAGGAAATAAAAGAGGGCCGCTGAATATCGACGTGGCATTGCCCTCCAAGTATCTCCTGTCTTACGACCTATTGCTTAATATGAAATTCGATTGATTCTTTTGCATTTGAATCGCCTCCGACAAATGCGGTGTAATCGGTCGGCTCTATCGTTGTGATTCCCTCATTAGTCCAGAACGAAAGTTCATCATAGCTCAAGGGAAACTTGACCGTTCTCGTTTCTCCTGGTTTCAAGGTTACGCGCTGGAATCCCTTTAAAGCCCGCACAGGCTGCTCCAGACTTGTCCCCTGATTTCTCACATAGCACTGCACCGTCTCCGTCCCTTCATGTTGTCCGGTATTCGTTACAGAGGCGGTTATTGTCACCAGAACATCGTGTGATGCTTTCTTGGCCTCTGCCAATGGAATCGAAGTACGCGAAATCTTTACATCGGAGAATGAGAATGATGTGTAGCCTAAACCAAAACCAAACGGAAAGAGCGCAGCATTTGGTGCATCGATATAACGCGAGATGAATTTGGAATCACCTGTTGGCGGTACATTGAGATTTGCGCTATAGGGAGGACGTCCTGTAGGAAATTGAGCATAGTACAGTGGCTCCTGCCCTACCGTGTAGGGGAAACTCATAGGCAACTTACCACTAGGGGATACATCTCCATACAAAATATCGGCGAGTGCATTGCCCGCTTCCGTCCCCGGAAACCAAGCTTCCATAATTGCATCCACATGTTCCGCTTCCCATTTCAATGCCAATGGACGACCGGAAAAAACAAGGAGCACCGTCGGCTTACCGAGTGCAACAATCTGTTTTAGCAGCTTTCCCTGATTGCCAGGCAGATTGAGATACGCACGCGAACCGGCTTCACCACTCATACCAGCGGATTCTCCCAATGCCATTACAATCACATCGGCGCTTTTCGCGACCTGTTCTGCAGCGCCAAAGCCATCTTCATTAAGAGCTTCGATATCGGTTCCCTTTGCGTACAGCAGAGCTGTGCCATTCTTTGCAGCTCTCCCTTCCATCGCGCGTTTCAGAGTAACGACATCGCGGTCCAGAGTTGCCCCTCCCCAAGCTCCCTGCATGTCGCTTGGATCATCCGCCAAAGGCCCGATCAATGCAATCTTGCTGGCATGTGCTGCTAACGGCAATATATCGTTGCTATTCTTCAGCAATACGAATGATTCTTCTGCAGCCTGACGCACCAGTGGGCGGTGTTCCGGAACAGCTGCTGTTACTTCCGTCGCAGTACCATAAGGATGGTCGAACAAACCGAGCGCATATTTGACACGCAGGACGCGTCGTACCGCTTCATCAATCACACTCATCGAGACCTTCCCGCTCTTGATCAAAGCAGGCAACTCCGCATCGTAATAGTGCGACATCATATCCACATCGACTCCCGCTGTGATTGCTTTCTCAGAAGCAATAGCGGGAGTCAGTGCTATTCCATGGTGTGTCAGCTCCATAACGGCGGTATAGTCACTGACAACAGCCCCATTGAATCCCCAGGTATCACGCAAAAGAGTTGTCATCAGGTAATGGTTCGCCGTTGCAGGGACACCATTGAGAGAGTTAAAAGCCGACATGATGGTGGCGGCTCCCTCCTCCACGGCTGCTTTATAGGGCGGCAGATAGATCTGGTGCAACCTGCTATTCGACATATCGGTCGTATAGTACTCACGGCCGGCTTCGGCAGCACCGTAGGCGGCAAAGTGCTTTACACTTGCGGCGACATGCTCCGGGTCCTTCAATGTTTTCCCCTGATAGCCACGGATGTATGCGCGTGCCATCGCCGATCCGAGATATGGATCCTCACCCGCGCCTTCTGTTACACGTCCCCAACGCGCATCCCGAGAGATATCCACCATGGGGGAATAGAACCAGCGAACTCCCGCTGTGCTGGCTTCTGCCGCAGACATCGCGCATAGCTTTTCCACCAGCGCAGGGTCCCAGGTCGCTCCAAGCCCCAGAGGCACAGGATATACCGTGCGATAACCATGAATGACGTCTGCGCCGAAGAGCAGTGGAATATGCAGCCGTGACTTTTGCACTGCAGCGCGCTGAAACCTTTCCGTCTTTTCCTTACCAATTACATTCAGCATTGATCCCATACGTCCCGCGGCAGCCAGTTCCAATGGGTTGAGCTTGTAATTGGCTGTTGGGTTGAGCGCAATCGCCTTCTCGCTCTCACCATTTGCGGCGGTTGGAGCAGTTATCCCTTGATCGTTGTATTGCACCAATTGGCCGAGCTTTTCTTCCAAAGTCATCTTCCCCAACAACTCATTGACCTGTCGTTCAATTTCAGGGGAAGCGAGTTCCGCATTGGAGGAGTGAGAATCTACCTGTTGTTTCGTTGCGGAACCTGGAAGAATATAAGATTTCTGAGCGAACAATAAAACGGCAGGAGAAAACAGCGTAGAAGCTAGAAGAATGCGGGCATATATCACAGCGAATTACTCCAGATAGTCAGCGGATTGAACGGAATAGAACCGGCTCTTTCTTTTCCTGGTTATGTATTGCAAGAGCAGTAGAGGCACGTTCGATAAATGTAGGCAGTACACGGATTGTTCGCTTTGTCTTCATTCTTTCGTCGGATCGCAGTATCGTAAGAAGTTCTGACGCTGCAACACGTCCCATTTCCTGTAGAGGCTGCTTCACCGTTGTAAGTGCCGGATTATTGGTCGCGGCACCTGGAATATCATCAAAACCTACAACGGAAACCTGTCCCGGCACATCGAGTCCAGCTTCATGCAAGGCCATAATGGCACCCATAGCGGCGTGATCGTTAAACGCAAAGATTGCGGTAAATGGTTCATTGCGTTCCAGCAGGGTCACCGTCGCAACACGCCCAGGTTCAATGCCGATCCCGATTCCTTCAAGCTGCACGATGAGACGTGGCGAAATCGTAATCGCCAACTCTGAAGCGACTTTTGTAATACTGCGCCAGCGAGCATTTGTATCCGAGCTGAATGCCTGCCCCTTGATGAACGCAATCCGTTCGTGCCCGAGTTTTTTCAGATGCTCCAATGCATAGCGAGCCGCAAGTTGGTGGTCCAGTTCAATATTCACCATCGAACCTACCCGATGTCTCCCGGAAACACTGACTACGGGGATTGATAGTTCCTCTTCAATCAGGGTATCGACTGCAATGATGCCTTCTACAGCTCGAGATTGAAGCAACGAGGGATACTCGTGCAGCAACTCAGGTCTGTGCCTGTGACTCACCACGAAGTAAAAGTATCCTCCGAGTAACAGGGAATCTTCGATGCCAGAAAGTACTCCTGTCGAGTAACCATCACTGATCTCGGGAACAATCACGCTTACGATCTGACTGCGTTTGCGGCGAAGCCCTTGCGCCATCATGTTTGGCTTGTAGTTCATCTCCGCCACGGCCTGCATAATGCGTTCCCGTGTAGATGGAGCAATGCGCAAATATCCCGGCGACTGATTCACCACACGAGAGACCGTGCTCTGGGAGAGCATTAAATGCTGCGCAAGTTCTTTCAGACTGATCGCATCACGTCTCCGAGAGCTGCTATCCATCACTCTATTTCCCCACACATAAGGATGAGACTCCTGCCGACTCTTCTATATACGGCATCTCTAAATTACACCAGGCATATGGTGTTCGCCGGCATTTCACTTCACATGTAGTAGGACCAGTGCATTCGGCCCAAGCGTAAGTGTGAGGGAGTTGTTCTTCAGCGATATCTCTTCTGGAGAACTAGGCTCCGACTTCTCATTCAGCTCTTTTACCTGTGCCTCCGTAGGACTGACAGGAGAACCCAGTGCTTTGTAAAACGGCGTAACGTTGCCATGCTCTTCATCCACACGTTGGACCGTCGCCCTTGCCTTCGGCGAAAAGCCTTGGAAATGAAGCGTCATCGTCGTGGAATGAGGGGTAGTTGTGGGAGGCACGAGATTCCAGACCATGATTGCCAGCGAACCATCCGCTAACTTCGTAACAATCGCGTTTTTGGAGTCATTTGCAATGCGCTGTGTGCCGAGTTGATGCAACAGTGCAAAGTCATAAAATGCTGGTTTATTGATTCCCCCCACTGCACGCAGACCGAAGTGCTGGAATGGGGCCTGCGGTGGACCACCTTCCTCGAACACCTCCGAAAAGGTCCAGAACGAAAGATACTGCACCTTGCCATCACTCTCCCGAATGACATTCGCAACAGCAGGACCAACATACGGCGTTTCTCGAGCATCCTTTTCAGAGACGACATTCCATTCCGTCCAAAGCAATGGGAGATGCGGACTTGGCGAATGATCTATTTCGTCACGTACCTTCTCGATCACTGCACTCATAATTTCTTCTGGTGCAATGGGGATATCTTTCCCCAACAGGCGCGATGCCGGCTCATCCGCATAACCGTGAGTGGAAACAAAATCCACGGGAACAGAGTTGTCTGCACAAAACTTCAAAAAATCCGGAATCCACGCAGCAGCTGCGGTCGCAGGGCCTCCTACACGCAAGCGCGGGCTAACGCTTTTCACATCGCGCACGGTGTGGGCGTACAGGTCAAAATATGATTCTTTGCGAGGAATGCCGCCCCAGAAATCGATGTTCGGTTCATTCCACACCTCGAAGTACCATGCTGCAACTTCATCGAGGCCGTAGCGCTCCACAAGGTGCCGTGTCATCGCGGAGATCAGATCATCCCAGCGTTTCATGTTCTTCGGCGGAGAAACATTTTGCTTGTACCAGAACGGATGCAGCGCATCGGGATTGAAAGCCAACTTCTTTGGCATAAAGCTGATTTCGACCACGGGCTTTACACCGTTCTTCAGCAGCCCGTCGTAGATCTGGTCCACATAGCTCCAGTTGTAGACGGGCTCTCCGTGCTCATCCTCGTTGTATACGCCTAACTCGTCGTGCAGGATTGCATGAAAACGGACGTATTTGAAATCGGTGACTCCTTTTACAGCGCGAAGATCATTACGATAGCTCTCGCGCAATGAAAGAGCAGCACGTCCTGAACCAAACATCTCCTCCCAGAAGTGTGGAAATGGAGTCGATGCCGCCGTGGCATTGATCTGAACCTGTTCTGCCTCCTGTGCAGAAAGGGGGAGCATCGGAAGCAGCGCAAACAAGGCAGTGGGAAGGAGATATTTTTTCCAAAGTGCGGTGCGCAACATCGATAACTCACTTTCGTACACAAGGGAAATTGAACTCGTGAAAAAGTGCCGTGGCGAATCTTCTGCCACGGCACCCAGGATTGGAATTGAGGGTTTGCGTGGTTAGAACGCGAAACGCGCCTGGAAATCAATGACACGAGCTCCAAGAGCTGACCCTGCTTGTCCAAAGTTGCTTGATTCGATGTTTGTCACAATGGAAGAGCTATTCAAATTCAAGTTATTGAATACATTGAAGGCATCCATGCGAATCTCGAAGTTGGCATGTTCTCCAAGAATGGGAGCATTGGGCAGAGCGAAGCCCTTTGCAATGCTGGCATCCACATTCTTATAGTTGGGTCCACTAAATGAGTTACGCGCAATCCCCGGAGCCTGCGGAACGCCTGCGGTCGCTGTGATTGGCGCCGAAGCGTCCACCGCAGTATAGGTGGGTTTCGTGAAGTATGCCGCGCCACCATCCGGGAACTGCCCCGTCGTTTTCTTGAACTCGTCATTGCTCACGCTGCTGTTCATCCTGCCCGTATAAGCAGCCGGATACAGTGTGGTATAGGGACTGTTGCGATAGTAAAGGTTACCTACGTTATACGTAGGCGTCCACGGGAAACCCGAATGCCAGGTATAAACGCCGGTAAGGGTCCAGCCATCAAGGAAGGTATGCGCCAGTCGCTGTCCTTTGAAGAAGGTCGGCTGGTACATGCCGAAGAGCTTGAAGGCATCGTTCACGTTGTAGTCCGAACGTCCCCAGGCATCCCGCGAATTATACGGATAAGGGTTCATGAAGTACGGCTGCGATCCGTTATCCATGCTCTTGGACCAGGTGTATTGACCTTCGAGCTGGAATCCCTTGGAGAAGGTATGCTTCAAGGTTGCGATCATGGCGCTGTAGTTGCTGTCGCCCGCGTTCGTGTAATAGCCCACACCACTGAGGTGCTCGTTCAGCGCATACCCATTGACGGCGGCAATCGCCATCATGTTCTGCTGAATAATGTTGTGGTGAGCAACCGTTCCCTGATAGCCGATTGTCCCAACCAGGTTATGGCCGAAATCGATCTGCGTATCGAGAGAGTAGTGATAGGTCATCATGGTTTTTACGTGCGGATCGAATCCCGTGACGCTTACGTTCACGCCCGAAGCAGACGGGAGACCATTGCTTCCAATGGCTGATACTGCCGCAGGGTTCGAACTGAATCCATAGACCGTATTCAGGTCCGAGGGAAGTTCATAATGCACCTGGCCTGCACTGCCCAACAATGTCTGCTGTAGTACCGCCGGGCTGTTGTTGCTACCGTTCGCCGTAATGGCAATTTCGTTCTGGTTGTAGTTCAGACCGAAACCACCACGAAAGACAACCTTTTTCTGGAAGTAATCCGGATTGTAGGCGAAACCAATTTGAGGTCCGAAGTTGAACTTCTGAGGATCGTACAGCTTGCTCTGGTTCTGGAGGATGGTGAGTCCTGAGATCAGAGCGGAGCCCTCTCCCAGTTGGACGACGTTCATGTTGTTCTGCTTGCTGCGAAACGCATCGTTATAGGCATACCGCAGACCAAGGTTGACGGTGAGGCTTGGAGTAACCTTCCAGTCGTCCTGCACAAAGCCAGCCCAAAGTTCCTGTCGATTGTCCTGGCGATTGGGGTTAGGAGTTCCTGTCCGTGGGTCGAATGTGCCGCTCTCAGAATAGGGCGCATCATTGGCCCAATCCCAGAAGTTGGCAAAGATAAATGACGGACGCGCGTTGTACGGTGACTGATTCAGGTAGTACAGACGCGTCAAGGAACCACCCATCTTCAGAGTATGGCGTCCAGCGATCTTGGTAAGAATATCCTGATAGCCAAATGTCCACTGATTCAGAGTGCTCGGTCCAGGCGTACCGATGGTTCCAAGATTGCTAAGAGGTGCGTTGGCGCTGACAGAAGGAAAGAGTCCAGAACCTGCAGTGCCAACCGTTTCCTGGGTCAAACCGAAAGGAACAGTTGGATTCGAGTCGATCTCATTCCATCTCCAACCTGCAGCATTGGCGCGCGCTTCGTTCAAGAGCGAGGGAGAGAAGGTGTGGTTCCACAAAACGGTGAAGGCGTCGTTGGCCTGCACATGGTAGTAAGAGTTATAAGGACGAATCGCTCCCTGATAACTACGGGTGTCCTGCGGTTGCCAATAGATGGTGAACGAGATACGGTCTTTGGCATCCGGAGTTACATCCAGGCGTCCGTTGTACTGCTGCTGCGTAATCTGTGTCGGGTTGCGCAAGTACCACTGTGCAAGATCCGGAACACCATCAAGGCCATTTCCGGTACCGGTCACTCCAACACCCTGCCAGCCGGGATCACGGCTGCCAAGCGGGGAGGTCAAAGGAGAACCGAGATCCACACCTCCTGAGACGGTCTGGCACTGTGGGCCTTCGCTCAAACCAAGAAGAGCACACGTGGAGCGGAGTTGAGAAACTGCCGCAACGCCTGCACCCGCGTAAGTCGCATAGCGGTTCGCGATGCTTCCAGAACGCGTATTTGCGAGGAACTGTGGGGTTTCATACCAGCCAGTTGTGTAGGACGTTGAGTTATTGCGCAGCGTCTCGTAGTTGAAGAAGAAGAAGACCTTGTCCTTCCAGATGGGACCGCCTACGCTGCCGCCAAACTGGTTATAGCGCGAGGTATCACGCAACAAGCCGCGCTCTGTAGCCGTACCGGCGATATCGGACGTCGGACCATTCCAGCGCTGATAGGCATTCAGACCGGGACGGTTTGCCTTGAAGAACAAGCTTCCGTGCCAATCGTTGCTGCCTGATTTGGTTGTGATCTGAATCTGCGCTCCAGAAAAGCGGCCGAACTCTGCATCGTACGCGTTGGAGTTGACCTTCACATTGTCGACCGAATCGGCGGACGGAGTGATGATCGTCGATCCACCCCACACGGCAGAGGCAGTGCTGATGCCGTCGATCATGATGCCGTTCGTTTCATTCTGTCCACCATTGGCAACGATCTGCGGAGCATTTTCTGTTTTGAAGATACCGTCCGTCGCCCCTGTACCGGCCATGTTGGAGCCGGGCAGACTGTTCGTGCCACCTCCTCCCGCGCGTGCTCCATCACCAAACGCGCCTGGAGCCAGTTGAGCGAACTGCATGACGTCACGCCCCAGAGCAGGCATGTGCTGAATCTGGTTTTCGCTGACCGTACCGCTAATGGTTGCAGTTGCGGTGTCCAGCGCGGGACGGCTATCCGCCGAAACCGTTATCTCGGTATCGGCAGTACCGACAGCAACCTGAAGATCGACCGTATTGGCCTGTTCGGGAATAATGGTGAGGTTCTCCAGAGTTTTAGTCTGGAACCCCTGCATCGCAGCCGTCAGCTTGAAATGATTCGGAGGCAACGCATTGAAGCTGTAAAAGCCGTTTGCATCTGACTTTGTGGTCAGAGTGCGGTTTGTCTCCTGCTCAATGAGAGTGATCGTTGCACCCGGAACAACGGCTCCAGTACTGTCCGTGACAGTACCGGTAATCGACGCTCGAAACTGGCCAAATGCCAGCGGCGCAACCAAAGAGAACAGCATGAGGACAGTAAGCCTCAGGAGTCCTTTACCTGGGTATTGCATGTTGCCTCCAAAATGAAACGGGCAGGAAAACTGCCTTAGCACAATCGATTGCGCTAAGGGGAAGAAGTATCACTTTGAAAACATGATTGTCAAAATTTATCTGAGGTTTTCTCGAACCAAATTCAAAGAATGGAATGGGCGGCTAGCGATGAATATTACCGATGCGAAGATTCCGCTGCTCCCTGACTCCACACTTACTCAAGGGATTCCCTACCGCGTCAAGGGCTGGATTAGCGAGCAGTGCGCCAAGCCACAATGTTGCTAGCGGCAGAGTCTCCTGCGAGATTGTTGGTTTTCAACAGAACCTCGAAGTGTGGGAAGTCTGTTCCCGACCATCCGACCCGCTTCAGGAAAAGCTTAAGCTCCTCTTTGCTGGAGACAAACTCCCAGGCGCACTCTGTTCCCGCCATCGAGGTTCCCTCCAGTATAAGAATATTGCCTTCGCCGCTCGGATTGGTGAGATAAGAGACCTTGCAGTAAACAGTATGCAAATCCGTCAAGGAGTCAGACGTCCACTGCGCTGGCTCCCCGCCTGTGGGATGTCGGTTTTCAATCGTGTAGACCATTCGTTTCTGATCCTTGCGCAAGATGAAGTTCATCTCTGCCTGAAACATCTGATTCCACGGATTCGTCTCATCGCTGCCGAGCAGCACCACATTGCTGTTTTTCAAATCGTTCGGCCTTACATCCCGTGCATAGCGGAGCACAGGCTCGACTTGATGGAGATAGGCCAAATGGGATAGCTTCTGGATGATGTCCAGGTCCACGATCGAGGTGTATCGACGTCTCACCAGAGCGCTCGAAAGATGCTCCTGGCCGAGCCTAATCGTGTTAGACCGCCAGGGTGAGATCGAGGAGATGTAATCAGAGAGGGTGAGATTCTGCTGCATTATCTCCTGCCACATCACAACACCGCTATCTCCCGGGACCAGGATGGTTGGCCGCTGCATCGTGAATATCTCAGCCCAGATAGAGTTCGGTAAGCCTTTCTCAAACCGCACCCGATTAGCGTGATAGACAAAGGCCGCTGCACTCACCACCAGAACAATAAGGATTCCTGCAAGCACAACGCGACGCTTCTGGAGAATGCCCGCCAGTCGCTTTATACCTGCCTGGGGTGCTGGGCTTTCCTCCAACATCGTCTCGTTGCGCGGCAGACCTCCCTCGGGCATGAGGGAATAGACGGGATTGACTTCCCTACCGCTAAGGTTCTCCTCCTCTGGCTCCGTCGCGGCGGACTCCGGCGACTGTGGGTTCTTCCATTCGAACTGCGGCTGATACCCCCCGCGAGGAATCATCAGTCGGATCGTCTCGTCACGGCCTTCGCGCAGATAATACATTTCCAGCTTGCGACGCAGGCGGCTGGCATGCGAACGCACGATACCGTCGATGCTGGGATCGTAATCGCTCGGCAGACTAAAGACAGTCCGACCGATCTCCTTTTCGTTCAATTCCGAGAGGCGCCCCTGGATCTCAAGTTCGCAAATATGTGACAGAAAGCTGGAAAGCCGTTCGGAGCGAACGAACTGTTTAGACGTGACAATGCGTCTGAGGAGTTCTTTCTTCTCGGTTGGAGAAATAGCCTGGACGGCCAACACTATTGTGCCCTGCTTCGGTTCAGATCGCCTCTCCATGGTAAGGCGCGAGTGTGAATAGACTGCAACATCATTAACAGAAGGTTTTTATCCTTACCGCTTAACATGGAAGATCTTGTTGATAACAAAAGCAGGCAGAACCTGTTTCTGTGAATTTGCTGGAAGCGGGTTCGCTCGCAAGCTACGGTGTTGCTGACCGACGCCACAATTTGTCTCCAGCATCCCTTTTCCTGCTCGTCTCCCTTTTCCGGGGAATTCGTCGGTGCCGTTCAGGAAACGGGTTACGCCACCTGCGGCGATTTGAACGCGCGCAGCAGCCAGCACAAGGTAAATTCATGTCAGCCCAATCATTTCTCCGACGCCTGTTTCTTTTTCTTCCATGTCTCCTTGCATCCAACCTCTGCCTCGCCCAAGAATTTCGTGGCAGCATCTCGGGCAAGGTCGCCGATGCCAGTGGGTATGCCATCCTTGACGCGATAATCGTCGTTCATTCCGCACAAAACGGAACGGATCAAACGGTCAGGACAGACACGGACGGAGTCTATCGGGCTCCGTTCCTCACCTCCGGAACCTACGAGGTCATCGCATCGAAGACCGGGTTCAACAGCGTCAAGACGACCAACGTCATCGTCTCGCTGGCGCAGAACACCGAGATTAATTTGACGCTGACACCAGCCAGCGTGGCCCAGGAAATTGTTGTCTCCTCCACCCCCGACCTAATCGACGTACAGTCTGCGGATCGCGGCATGACGATCGATAGCGCCCGAGTGCAGAACACTCCTTTGCAGGGGCAGAATATCTTTGCCCAGGCATGGTCGGCACCGGGAGTGGCTGTGACCTCTGGGGCGCAGCGACTACGACCCTTCGACGTCGGGGGCTCAACCAATATGTCCATCAACGGTGGCCAACCGGGCGGCAATGAGGTGTTGGTCGATGGTACGTCAGCACTTTCGCAGTCCAGCAGCGTTGCTTACGTTCCTCCGGTCTCTGCGACGGAAGAGTTCCGGGTCCAGACCTCCGTATTCGATGCCCAGTATGGCTGGACCAGCGGCGGTGTAGTCAACGTCGTCACCAAGTCCGGCACCAACCGGTTTCACGGCTCGGCCTACGAGTTCCTTCAGAACACTGCGTTAAACGCCAATACCTATAACTCGAACTATACCGGCCAGGCTCGCAGTTCCTCCCACATCAACACCTTCGGCGGTTCCATCGGAGGACCGATCCTGAAGAATCGTCTCTTCGGCTTCTTTGCTTACGAGGAACTTCGCCAGTACATTCCCGACCCCTTCACGACCTCGGTGCCCACCCCGCGCGAGCGGGAAGGAGATTTTTCTCAGACCTACTATGGCGTCGACGCCAATGGCAACAAGCAGCTGAAGACCATCTATAACCCTTACTCCACCCGCTATGATGAGGCCTCGAAGAAATATATCCGAGATCCCTTCCCCGGCAACATCATTCCCAAATCCATGATGAGCCAGGTCGCTCAGAATGTTCTCAACGGCCTGCCGACCGGCAACGTTGCGGGCAACCCGATCACCAATCTGAACAATCTGGTGAACGGACCGGGATCCCGCAAATTCATGGATCTTTTTGGAAACTGGATTGTGCGTGGCGACTACGTCTTCTCTCCTTCGACCCGCGTGTTCGCTCGTTACTCGCGGAATAAGCTGGAGGAGGCCCGCGGCTTCATCTACTCCACCAACTCGACCGTCAACCCCTTCGACACGACGAAGAACTCGCGCTACAACCGCGAGAACCACAACTCAACAGCGCAGTTCACTCATGTCATTAATGCAAAGATGACGTTGGATTTCAGAGCAGGGTTCGAGCGCTTTCTGCTTCGCAACGGAGCTTACCAGGGACTGAACTATGGCCTCGGCAATCTTGGATTCAACGGCAATTTTGCGAATGCCGTACCCGACAATATTCCGATTATGAACATCACCGGGTACGGAGGCGCGGGTGCTCAGCCCCAGAGCCTCAACCCTGTCTCTCAAGGTAATGCGTTTCAGGGCCTTCTCTACATGCAAGCAGGACGTCACACGCTACGCATGGGCGGAGAGGTCTATCTGAACCGTGTCTATCTGACCAATCCTGGCTCCAGCTCCGGCAACTTCACCTTCAATACGATCTTTACCGGCAGCGATCCGAACGCCGCCAACTCCTTCTCCGGAAGCTCAATCGCCTCGTTCCTGCTGGGTGCCGCGCAGTCTGGCTCCATCGACGTCAACCTGCCTGAAGCCCGTCAACAGATGCTGAACTCCCTGTTCATTCAGGATGACATCCACGTCACAGACCGTCTGACCCTCAACGCCGGACTTCGCTGGGATGTAGAGACTCCTATGACCGATCGCCATAACGCGGTGGCGCGAGGTTTCGACTTCAATGCAGCCAGCCCGTTGAGCGTACCTGGATTGAACCTTAAAGGAGGCCTGATCTATGCCGGCGTCAATGGCGCGCCGCGCGGCATCTACGACACGGATTGGAACAACTTCGGCCCGCGTGTTGGAGCGGCCTTCCGCGTCAACGACAGAACCGTCTTACGCGGTGGATACGGTTTGGTCTACTCCCAGACCTTCGACGACCCCGGCAACGCTCCTGGCTTCAGCCAGCAGACAGCTATGGTGACTTCCGTGGTCACCGGCATTCCCTACAACACTCTGGACAACCCCTTCCCCTCCGGCATTGCGAAGCCCACGGGCTCTTCGCTTGGCCTCTCGGCAAATCTTGGCCAGAGCCTCTCTTTCGCCAACCCAAAACGAAAGCTTCCCTGGACGCAGCAGTATTCGATCGAAGTTCAGCGCGAGCTGCCCTGGCAAACGCTCTTTTCACTCGGTTATGTGGGGAGCCACACGACCAGCCTCGGCGTGAGCCGCTCGATCAACGAGGTCTCGGCTTCCGATCTTGCCCAGGGAACGGCTTATCTCTCGGCCAGCGTTCCCAATCCCTTTGTCGGATTGCTGCCGGGAACCTCGCTGAACACCGCGACCGTCCAGCGTCGCCAGCTCCTCCGTCCCCATCCGCAGTTCCTCTCGATTTCGGAGATGACTGACTCCGTGGGTGGATCGACCTACAACGGGATGCAGGCGCTGCTCCAGAAGCGTATGAGCAAGGGCGCAAGCGCCAGCCTGTCTTACACCTATTCCAAAACCATCGGCGCGACCTCCTTCCGGAACGCGCAGGACGAGAACCCGGAGAAGGTAGTCGCAGCCTGGGACATCAACCACAGCATCCAGATCAACGGCGTCTACAACTTGCCCTTCGGCCACGGGCAGCGATGGGGGGCCAGCCTGCCCTCCGTTCCACGAACGATTATCGGCGGTTGGCGCATCAGCGCTATCGCACGCATGCAGTCCGGCATGCCGTTGACGACGCCCACCGGCGTTGTTCCCACCGGCCTCACGGCCAAGCTGGGGAACTCGAATCTCAACCGCTGGTTCAACACCTGCACCCGTCTCAGCAACGGGGCGCTGCAGAACTGCCAGGCTGGCGAGTCGCCCGTGTGGACAACGCGACTCTCTGACACGCTGCAGAACTGGAGCACACGTCTCAGCTATGTGCGAAACCCGCCGATCCGCAATCTCGACGCGAGCGTGATGAAGGAGACGCCGATTCACGAAGGCCTGACCTTCACCTTCCGCGCCGACTTCCTCAACCTGACCAATACCCCGCAGTGGTTCAACGGACCGATCACCGACGGCACCAATGCCAACTTCGGCAAAATCGCCGGAATCTCCGATCAATCCAACCTTCCCCGCGTCATTCAGCTGTCAGGAAAGTTCCTCTTCTAAACCAACAGCAACCCACACTCTGCCTGATGGGCTCTCGACCATCAGGCAGTTTTTATGAAGGAGTCTCGCAATTGTTTTCTCTCTGGCTTCGCCCCTGCCTCCGTTCTCTGTGTACTCTTGCTGCGCTGATGTCCGTTTTTACGCTACGGCCCCAGGCGCAGACACCCCACCGCCCAGTTCTCATGATCTCGGTCGACGCGATGAATCCGCATTACGTGCTTGCCGCTGGCAGCCATGCTTTCGAGATTCCCTTTCTTGAGATTCTGCTGCACGACGGCTCCTATGCCCAAAGCGTCGTAAACGTCGTTCCGACCATCACCAACCCCAACCATGTGACCCTCATCACGGGAACCGAGCCCGCCCGGCATGGCATCTTCAACAATATGCTCCAGGATCCCATCTCAAATTCCAAGGCCGCCCCTATGGAGTATGGCAATGCGATTCGCGTCGAGACGCTGTGGCAGGCCGCGCACGCTGCAGGCATCACAACGGCAAGTGTCTTCTGGCCCGTCACCCTGGGAGCGAGCGGCATCGACTACAACATCCCTCCGATTCACACGCAGCAAACTCCAGCCGATCACTACCTGCTAGAGGCCGTTTCACGCCCTGAAGGATATCTCGCCGAGTTGGAGAAGGAGATCGGCCTTTACTCCTCAACTGCGGATGACGAAGACGGCTTTGCCATGCGAGCTGCGCTCGCCATCATCCGCGACAAACGCCCCGGATTCATCACTGTTCACCTGAGCGGTCTTGACGAAGCGCAGCACCAGAACGGACCGGACACACCCGAGGCTTACGCCGCACTGAGAACGCTCGATGCCGAGCTTCGCCAACTCGTTCAGGCCGAGCGCACAGTGTATCCCGAGGCCGATATTGTTGTCGTTTCCGACCACGGATTTTTCCCGGTACGCCATGTCATCAACCTGAACGCGGAGTTTGCGCGCGCCGGTCTGCTCACCCTCTCTGAAAACCCGACCGTCCATATCTCCTCGTGGAAGGCCTTCTCCTGGACCGGGGGCGGCAGCGCCGTCGTGATGCTGCATGACCCCAACGACAAGCAAACCGAAGAAGCCGTTCGCATGCTGCTTGAAAAGCTGCAGAAAGACCTGGCGAACGGAATCGCCCGCGTACTGACGAGGGAGGAGGCGCTTCCTCTAGGAGGAACGCCGCAGACCGCCTTCCTCATCGACTGCCTGCCCGGCTACTACGTCGGTCGCAACCTCACAACGCCTCTCATCACCGATGCCTCCCAGAAGGGTACGCACGGCTATCTGCCTACTCACCCGGAGCTGCAGTCATCGTTCTTCATCATGGGGCCTTCAGTCACCAGGGGCAAAAATCTGGGTGTTATCGATATGCGCCAGATTGCTCCCACCATCGCTCAAGAACTCGAGGTAAAGCTTCCACAGGCAACGCAGCCCATACTTTCCATCCGGTAGCCACGAAGAAGCAACTCCTCCCGGCAATGAAAGGAACTTCTCAAGGAATCCGGAACGCTTCAACAAGGGGGGGGGACTTACAGTGTTACCAGAGTGAGTAAAGGAATTCGGTCGCAGAAGTCCACACTCACTTTCTGGTGAGAACTCTACGAGATGTGCTTCGGGGCAGGCAGTGATAAAGAATAACTTGCAAAATGACACCCGGTCCGGCTAAGAGCAGAATGCTGGTGAACCGGCACCGGGTTTTCCCTTTTTACTTTGTAGTAGTGGGTTCGATTAGCCTATCTACGGAAGTCTGCGGTGCAGTTATCGGATTGCAGCGTGCAGCCAGGCCATTGGGTAGACCAACAAAAAGCCATTTTTCTTTCTCTTCCTATTGAAAATGTCGATTTCACTATCGACGACCAACAGGGGGGCTCCCAGGTGTACTTTCTCGGCGTAAGTACTATGCGACCAATAAATTTGCCCAGCGCCGCCATGCTCCACTCAGAAGTCAATCCATCGGAGCGGCCGTTCATAGCATCGGGATACCAGCGATTGGAAAATCCTAGTATTTTTCATCCAAAGGCATGACATCGAGAATCAAACCCTCGTGCCGTCAACGGCAGAGCGGTGCTCCTTCGGTTTATCCTCTTGGAATTTGAGAGCCCGGAACCGCCCGGAAAAGACGGCGTAGTCGACAGCAGAAATTCAAGTAGCCCGAAACGATTCAGCCTGTTCGTCTGTTTGCCGATGAGGTGTGAAGCGCACGAACGGATTATTTGGTGAACTCAGTAGAACACGGCTATACTGCTCTCGTGTCAAGCAAGCTCCAATCACGGATATCTCGATGCAGCGCAATTACTGCAATTCTGATGATGATTCTTGGTATTTGTGTGGTTGCCTGGGGAGCTGCTTACAAATGTTCGCTTTACAAAACCCCGCAAGAGCAGGCAAAAACTTTGCAGGCGAAGCTTTGTACCCGAGCCAGCGAAGCCGCTAAGAGCAGCGTCGAGTATACAGTCAAGGGTGGAAGCGATACTGCTTTCGTCCTGATTGCGGTAACCCTGTTGTTCGATCTGCCTACTCCCGGCACGGCTAATCTCAGCCCTGAAAACTTCGAGCCGCATCCTGTACTCACTCCCGAGCACCCTTCTCCTCACTATCGTCGCCCACCCCCTCAGACCTCTTTTATTAGCGCGTAGGCCTTCGCCGCTTTCTGCGGCAAAGCAATTTTGTCTTCACGCACAAGAAGAGAGGTTTGCTCATGCGAGCTCCCAGACGCATTGTTTTTTTTATTGGCGGTCTAGTAGTTCTAGCTATCGTTTCTGCTCTTTTATTTCGTCGATCCAGCAAGCCTGAACCTCTGGAATCTGGCACTGCTGGACCAGTAAACGTATCCACAATACGTGCAGTTCGTGGCAGTATCTCTCGCGAGTTGGAGTTGGCATCGGTCTTCCAGCCGTTTCAAGAGGTCGATATTCACGGCAAGGTCTCCGGGTATATCCAGAAGATTTATGTGGACATTGGTGATCGAGTCCGGCAAGGTCAGCTCCTGGCTATTCTTGAGGTTCCGGAGCTTCGAGCACAGGTGCAAGGAGCGGATGCAGGCGTAGCTCGCAACCAATCAGATATCGAGAGGCTACAAAAAGAGGTCGCGCGTGCACAGGCCACCTATGCGGCAGCACATTCCAATTATCAACGATTGAAGAGCGCCTCCGAACAACAGCCCGGTCTCATTGCCGAACAGGAACTCGATGATGCTGCATCCCGGGATCTTGCGGCCGAAGCCCAGAGGGACGCGGCTAAATCTGCGGTAGCTTCCGCGCAGCAGCAATTAGGAATCTCCCACGCGGAACTTGAGCGCATTCATACACTCGCACAATACGCCACAATTTCAGCTCCATTTTCAGGGGTTGTAACAGCACGATATGCGGACACTGGATCGCTGATTCCGGCAGGAACTTCAAATACTCTCAATGCTCAGCCGGTAGTTCGTCTCGCCCAGAGCGATGTATTACGACTGCGGATCCCCATTCCGGAACAAGATGTTCCCCTCGTACGTGAGGGAGCTTCGGTGCATATCTCTGTACAAGCAACAGGACAAAGCTTTACCGGAATGGTTATTCGCTTCTCGCGTGATGTCTCGAACTCAACGCGAACAATGCTGACTGAGATCGATGTTAAAAACTCCGACCTGAAGCTCACGCCGGGAATGTACGCCAATGCGACATTTACGCTTCAGAAGAAGGACAATGTTCTGGTCGTACCGGTATCGGCGGTTCTACAGAGCCCTCGCCCAAGGGTGTGGGTCGTAGACAGGAGCGGTCATGCTCAGCCACATTCCGTATCGCTCGGCATCGTTAATGCAAACGAACAAGAGATTGTGTCCGGTATTAATGTAGGAGATCAGATTATTGTTGGCGGTCAATCAGCCCTTCAGACCGGTCAAAGCGTACATGCTACTTCCGCGCACATAGACCTGACGAACTACCAGAATGCATCGCAGGAGGCACACTAAATGTCTTCCTTTGCGATCAAGTATCCTTTTTTTATCCTGATGGCTTGCCTCATGGTGGTCGTCGTTGGAGTAGCCGCAATCGCCGGCATGCCCGTCGACCTGTTTCCAAAAGTCGATATTCCAGTCGTGGTGGTGGCTACGTTTTACTCCGGTATGCCTCCTCAGCAGATCGAGTCGGACATCACCAATAGCTATGAGCGATTTTTTACACTCGGGAGTAACATCGATCACATTGAATCGCGCTCCATGGCGGGTGTGAGCCTGATCAAGATCTACTTCCAGCCTGGCACAGATGCAAACGCAGCCGTAAGCAATATCTCCAATCTGGCAATGGCAAACTTACGCAGACTTCCCCCTGGAACTCTGCCTCCGGTCGTCCTTAGCTTCGACGCATCGAACCTTCCGGTATGTCTTATCACCCTTAAAGGCGAAGGGTTGAACGAGACGCAGTTGAAGGATACCGCTCAATTCACCGTACGCAATCAGGTCGCAAATGTTCCCGGGGCATCCGTGCCTCAACCCTATGGGGGACGCTATCGACAGATCCAGATATATGTGGATCCTGCAAAATTGCAGGCGGCCCAAATGAGCGTTATGGATGTTGTCCACGCTGTAAACGAGTCCAACCTGATCTTGCCAGCGGGCGACGTACGCATCGGTCCCAAGGACTACAACATCTATGCCAACAGCCAGGTTCCCACGCCGGATGATGTAAATAGAATTCCCTTGCGAACCTCGGGCAACGCCTCCCTTCTGGTGGGTGATATCGGACATGCGGTCGATGGAGGCCAACTGCAGACGAATATTGTGCGTGTTGATGGCCAACGCTCAGTCTATGTGCCTGTTCTGAAGCAGGGCGGTAACTCGAACACGATAACAATCGTCAACGGTGTCCGTAACGCCGTTGAGAACCTGATTGATATTCCATCTCAACTCAAGACTTCGGTAGTCTTCGATCAATCGGTTTTCGTAAAGATCGCCGTAAAGAATGTAATTAGTGAAGGGCTCATTGGTCTTGCGCTGACAGGCATCATGATCCTGCTCTTCCTCGGTGATCTCCGGGCAACAATTGCTGTGATGTTGTCCATTCCAATTTCCTGCCTGGCGACTTTCCTGATTCTTAGCTTCACCGGAAGCTCCATCAACACAATGGTGCTTGGTGGTATCGCACTTGCTCTGTCGCGACTGATCGACAACTCTGTCGTTGTGCTGGAAAACATCTTTCGGCACTTTGAGATGGGAGAAAATGCGGTACTGGCATCGCAAACTGGCGGTAAAGAAGTTCAACTTGCGGTACTGGCGGCAACCTGCAGTACTGCGATCGTTTTCTTTCCTGTCGTCCTGCTGACGGGCGTCAGTAAATATCTCTTTTCAGCTCTCGCCTTCGCAGTGGTCGTTGCACTGCTTTGTTCTTACTTCGTAGCAATGACGGTCGTTCCTCTCTTTTGCTCCCGCTTCATCAAACACACGGGACACGACATCCCTCACGAACATGCGACTCCGAAAGATCCTGTGCCAGAACATATGAAAGAAGGACCTGGCCGTAAGGGACTGTTCGCACGCATCGTAATTATGTTCAATCGCAGGTTTGGAACCTTGCAGACTCAGTATGATCGTGCCATTGCATTCTGCCTTGATAGGGCAGGAACTGTTGTCCTTGTCTTTACAGGATTTGTACTCGTCAGCTTTCTCTTATTTCCGCTGCTCGGAAAAGCGTACTTCCCACGAACCGATCCTGGTCAGTTCGTAATTAATGTGAAGGTTCCCACAGGTACACGTATCGAACTGACAGATAAGTACATCGCCCGCATCGAGCAGGATGTTCGATCCGCAGTATCGCCTGAAGATCTAAACATGATCGTTTCAAACATCGGTGTTACACCTGATCTCTCTGCCATCTATACGACCAATTCCGGCATGCACACAGCCTTCGTCCAGGTAAGCCTGCATGAGGAGCACAGAGTCAGCAGTTACGACTACATGCAGCGTGTAAGGGAAAAGTTGGCAAGTGATATGCCCAATGTTCAAGCGTACTTCCAGGGAGGAGGCCTTGTGGATTCTGTTGTTAACCAAGGACTACCCGCTCCATTTGATATTCAATTCAGTACAAAAGACCTTCGTGTTGGATACGCTATTGCACAGCAGACCGCGCAACGTCTTCGCAAGCTAAAGGGAGTTAATGATGTTCTGATTCCCCAGGATGTTGACTACCCCGGTCTTGCGCTCGACATCGATCGGCAGCGCGCAGCTTTACTTGGCCTTACTCCGCATAACGTAGTCGATAACGTCATCACGGCGCTCACTTCGAACGGCCAGGTATCACCCAGCTTCTGGATCGATCCGACAACTGGCAATAACTACATGCTCACCGTGCAATATCCAGAGCAACAGATCAAAACCCTGGAAGACTTGAAGCAGATTTCTATGAGGTCTTCTGATGGAAAGAGTACGACTCCGCTTGAATCGGTGGCAGCCATTCATCCAATTGATACGCCAACCGAAGTCGATCACTATCAACTCCGCCCTGTTTTCGATATCTATGTTATGCCCCAGAAGGAAGACCTCTCCTCCGTAAGTAAACGTATCGACGCACTGGTCAAGGAACTCCCCTTACCTAAAGGAACTCGCGTTGCAGTAAGAGGTTCAGTCATCAGCATGCAACAATCGTTTCAAAGTTTTGGTATAGGGTTGATTCTTTCCATCATACTTGTGTTCCTTATTCTGATGGCGCAGTTCTCATCCTTCGCAGATCCATTCATCATCCTGCTCGCAATACCGCCAGGACTTTCTGGGGTAATCCTCTTTCTTCTCGTCACTCACACGACGCTCAACATTATGAGTCTTATGGGCGTTCTGATGATGACGGGCATTGTAGTATCCGACAGTATTTTGATCGTGGAGTTCGTCGGTCAGCTACGCAAGGAAGGTTACAAGCTGGAAGAAGCAATCGTTACTGCCTGCAAGGTTCGCCTTCGTCCTATCCTCATGACCACCATGGCAACCGTGTTGGGCCTTATCCCCATGGCGTTGGTACTGGAGACCGGTAGCGAACAGTATGCTCCTTTGGCACGCGCAATTCTTGGTGGGCTTACAGTCTCTGGCATCGTGACCGTCTTCCTCGTTCCATGTGCCTACTGCTTATCCATCGACGACTTGAAGCGAAGCATGCGGAGGTGCTCCGGTGAAACTAACAACTCTTCCCTTCGCCTTTGCTTTATCTTGTTCCGTACTTGCTCAGGAACCTCGTCTAGAGGTAAAGATTACGCGTGCTGAAGCTGAACAACTCGCATTAAAAAATAACCCGCGTATCTCCGCGTCCCATCTACTCGCACTCGCGGAAGGACAGACGATACAGGAAGCGCGCTCAACAGAACTGCCCCAGGTATCCGGCAACATAACAGCTGTCAAAGCGGAGGATGCCACCCGTATCGGAGCTGGCCAACTGAACTCTTCCCGGCTTTACACGCACGCGGGAGTCGGCGGAACTGTCTCGCAACTGATCACGGACTTCGGACAAAGTTCTAATCTGGTCGCGACGGCAAAACTTAAAACAAAGGCACAGGAGCAAAGCGCACTAGCTACAGAAGCGGACGTTCTCTTTGCAACAGATGAAGCCTTTTACCGACTCCTGACTGCGCAAAGCCTTCTCGATGTCGCGCGTCAGACATTGGCCTCAAGGGCAAGTCTTAGGGATGTTGCAAGTGCATTGGCCTCAAGCAAACTGAAAAGCGAGTTAGATTTAAGCGTAGCTGCAGCGAATGTATCTGAAGCAAAGATGCTTCTTCTGAACGCTCAAAGTGAAGTTCAGAGTGCTAGCATTGCTCTGTCGGCCATACTCGCCAGTCCTCAAGAGACGCAATATGTGGCGATTGACAGTTCCAAGGAAGGAGTCCCTTCCATGCCATCCGATAGCTCCGAGTCGCTCCAGACGATTGCACTTCGCGATAGACCTGATTTAAGTGCGCTGAATCTGAGTTCACAAGCCGAGCAGAAGTTCGCTCGTGCGCAGTGGCTGCAGCATCTGCCGTCTATCTCTGCATCAGCCACGGGAGGTCTGACCCCTATTCGTCCGGATAATGTGTTTCCAGAAAACTGGTACGCTGCCGTAGGCGTCAATCTCAACCTGCCAATCTTCGCAGGTTTCCGTATCAGTTCGGAGACTAAAGAAGCGAAATTACGGGCGCAAGCCAGTGAAAGACGCGTTGCGGATCTGTCGAATGCGATCAGAAAAGATGTGCAGACCGCTGAACTTGCAGCTCAAACGGCCTACCAGCGCATAGGTGTGACAGAAGCATTTCGGGACGAGACTGCCAAAGCATTGAGTCTGGCTCAAACTCGTTACAAGCTTGGGCTAAGCTCCATCGTAGAGTTGAGCCAGGCAGAGCTTCAGAGCACTCAGGCATCTGTAGCCGCAGTCAATTCAAGATATCAATATCTGCTCACACTTCGATCTCTCGATTATGTGACAGGTAAGATTATTCCATAGAGCAAAAGCAAGGGATCACGCTCTGAATGCACAAAAGCTACCACATAACTATCTGCTCCGAAGTCAACGATCAGAGCCGCGACATCCATCGATGAGTGCAGTCGCACGCTTATTGAGCTCATGCGCATGCAGGTCGATGTGCAGAAGACGATCATCAACCAGCGCGCCAGCTGCATGGACGCAGCTGGCGCGCTTGCTATCACTTCATCATGGAATCGGCAAACAGAATATACAAACCGCCGAAGTGACGGGCCCATTTGATCTGAGGTGTAGAAGACGCTTGTCTTCAGGAATGTCTCCGGCTCGTACCTAGACTGTTCACCCCTTCACAGAGGGTTGGAGCAATGGCAACGAAGTGACGGCTGCCTTGATCTCCTGATTTTCTGCAAAGAGCTGCAGTAACGCTTTCGTCAGTTCTTCATCCGTCTCCGATGCGGTCCGGATCTGTACCGGAAAGTGTGCCCAAAACTGAAGAGTACCTCCCTCAAACTGCAGCCGTGATTCGATGGCAGGGGACGTGATGGAGGTATGCATCCACTGCTCGACACTGCGATGCTGCTGCTCAATGCCAGCTCGATATTTGTCATAGACCGAATGTACGACCTTCAGGATCGCCTCTGCGGCTTGCTTGTAGTTCGCTGTCTCCGAGAGTTTCACAATCAGCTCATGCCAGGCGTATTCGGTGCCAGGAATTTGTTTATAGATCGGTGCTCCTGCTTGAAACAGCACTGCATTCGAGAAGACCGCGACGCGCCCGGTGGGATTCAGCTCTGCTCCATTACCGGCTAACTCCATCATGTAGAAGCGAACTAATCCGACTTCGATCACCTCTCCCGTAACCGGAGGAATGGTAATCCTATCTCCCACCTTGATACCGTACCTGCCTATGATGAAGAAGTAGGCGGCTACCGACAGCAGAATCGTCTGTAAGCCAACGGCTACGCCTGCAGTGATGAAGCCGGCAAACGTGGCCAGTGAATTGAACTGAGTGACGAAGCCAAACAGTAGAACAATCCCGGAGAGAAAGCCAACCACGGCTCTGCGCATGAGCAGAATCTGACGACGACGACGAGCATCCCGGATGTACCGGTTGGTTGCATGGGTCCAAAGTTCTCCTCCGGCGAAGATAATCGCCAACGCGATGGCAATCACCAGCAGTCGAAGCAAAAGCGCTCGCAGGATGCTCTTGTATTCGCGGTCGACGGCGTTGTGCCAGGCAGTGAGATTAGCCTGGCTCTGCTCCAGAACGATAATCTCCTGGCTGAGAGGCACGCTGGCCGACGAGACAGCTTTGAAGGTTGCTGTGATGGTTTCGAGGTCTTGTGCATTAGACGTGGAAGCCCCACCCTTCCCTGCCAGCACAACGGGAGAACCTGCGTTCGTTCCGGTTGCCGCTTGCGAGAGCTGTTGACCGTGTGCGATCAGGCTTCGCAGGAGATCAGTAATTGGTGCGCGAAGGGTCAGCGCCTGTTTATGCAGGGCCTCGTTATCGTGGATGAGGCCGTCAAGAGAGTGTTGAGCGCCAAGAAGTCCGAATAGCGCCATCGTCTGACTGCTGACTCCGGAAGATCGTTCCTGGTCGAGTGGTGTAAGCTGAGCGCCGACCGATGCTGACTTGCTTCCCAACTGCGGGAGAGAACGCTGTAGGCTATCGACATCTCCCGCGAGTCCCGTCGATCCCTGCGTGTCCGCCATACCGACGATCTTCTCAAGCGCATCCTTCATCGCACTAGCCAGGTCGAGTGCCCCTTGAAGCTCTTTGCGCTGCGCTTCGAGAGTTGCCCGGTCTTTCGAATTCGCTGAGACTATCCGCTGATCGAGTGCCGCTTGCCGGGTCTTAAGATCGTTTATTTGCTTTTCTACGTTGTTTTCTACGGCCTGGAGCTTCTGTTGCTCCACAGGACCCGCAGATTCAGCGGGCGCACCTTCGCGACTTTGATACTTGGTCATGAGGTCCGCTTCGGCTTTGGCTGACTGAAAAGCGAACTGAGCCGCCTGGGTGGAGAGTGTGACCGCCTGATCTCTATACACAACATCGTTCGGTTCGCCTACCGTCTGCACAGGCGCAGTCGAAGCCCGGTAGAACTGGATCACGGCATTGAGATGAGCTAGAAGGTCGCGTTTCCTACCTTCATAGTCGAACTTCGACGTGGATTGCTGTTGAGTAAGAGCAGGATGATCTATGAAGAATGCGCCGAAAAAAAAGATAGCCGATCCCAGAACCGTAACCGCGCCCTTACGCCAACCGCCGGAACGATGCTGTTGCTTGTGATTGTTAACTTTCGCTTCCCTCTTTGGCGTCACACTTCGTATCATCCATCCTCCGATCGTTCTGTCTTGGCTCGTAGAGCATTACTCAGCCCCTTCGTCCGCTAAATGGTTAGACGCTGGATGAAGGACAGGTTAGGTCTACAGATTGTGAATTATGCCTGTGGCTAAGAAACTCGTTTCCCGATTGTCCGTAATAAACGTGTCATGGTGTCTGCCATCCGCCTCCCAGAGCGTTATAGAGCTGCACTAGTGACAGGATCTCATTCTATTTTGCGGTCGCAAAATTTAGCTCGGCAGAAAATAGCTCGTCTCGCTGGTCAGCACGTCCAAGTATGCATCCTGGCCCTGTTCATAAAGCGACTGCGAGAGGCGTGCAGCGTCTTTTGCGGATGCGGTGAGCTGTTCCTGTTGCTCCCGAAATTCCCGATATTTGTGGTAGGCAACCAACGCCTTTGAGACGTCGCGAAAGGCATTTGCGATGGTCTGCTGATAGGTCAGGAGAGACTGACTCTGCTCAGACTCCGTCAGTCTAACGTTGTTCCGAATGCTTCCAGCATTAAAGATGGAAACTGAAACACTGGGACCGTAGTTCCATGCATAGCTCGTTCCCGAAAAGAGCTTCGACAGTTGGTTCGTCTGCGTTGAGGTACTCCCGGTGAGCGAGATCTGCGGGAAGCAGGCTGGTCGGTGTTTTCATACACAGTGATTCTCATACCGGGTACCGGCTCTGAGGTTCTCGGCGTCTCCCTCTCCCCATGGGTCAAAGAGAGACTTCGACTGGTGTAGAAGCCTATCGTTCAGGCTTGGCGCCATTCATTATGATCTCAGGGGGCTTTGGCATCCATCACAGACACCCTTTTTGCGAGGCGCTGGAAATGAACAGATATCTCATAGAGGTATATGGCATCTCCGAAAGCGCCATTCTGCTGGAGCCTCATGCGCGTCACACTACGACCAACCTTCGCAATGGCATGCGGGAAATCCTCGCGTATAACCTGCTGAAACATGCAGGGTATGGCAGCAAGGGGAACCGGAAATCAGAGGAGTGAAACGTATGGTAAGCGGAATTTAGGCTATATTAAAGGGAATCGTCAGCCTTTCGGTTGTCGGTCTCGGGTCTCTCTCGGTGCTTCGCCAAAAAGACAGCCGAGAGAGACCTTTCTATTCCTTCCGATATAAGACATTTTTAGTCTTAGTTGAAAATTCCTTTTGAAATAAACGGGATTTCACGCACCATCCGAAAGCTCTCATTGAAGCGCAGCATACTGCTTGCCGCTTCTAAAGTTTTTACTTATTCTCTACACTATTCAATTTCAATAAGGTGCGGGTTACTTTCAAGTGACCGCTTGAATAGAGAAGAAAACTTTGTCGTAGTTCCATAGCTTAATCTCAACCTTTATTTCGTTTCCCGGGCGGCTTCGAAGAAGCGGGGAGGAGGCATTCAACCACATACAAACCCGGTAGCCTGATCATGGGTAAACCGCGACAAGGCGCCACAGAATCTATGATAATGTCTCCGCAGAGAAAGTCCCCTTCCCGGTGTACCTTCATGTCCATGTCAACCGGCAACTTGGAAAGCCTTTTGCCCCATTTGTGAAGGAATACATTCGCATACTTCTTTCTACAGAGGGACAATCAATCATCGCGGCCCAAAAAGATACAGATGAGGCTATGTCCCACCTAGCCCAGACAAGATTGCTGCGGAGCTGAAGAAGCTCGAATAACATTCAAGTTCGATGGACTCCGTCTACGCCTCGCTTCACGTGAGGCCTAGACGGTACTGTTCTGGATGGTAAGTCAGACAACTATTTCGAGATCTCATCTTCCGGTAAGACAAAAGCAATATAGCTTCCACCCGGCTGCGCCTTAGGATTCTTTCCTCCCCCTGCAGCAATCGCTACAAACTGTCGCCCTCCTGCTTCATAAACAGCTGGTGTGGCATTTCCTGCGGCAGGCAATGTAGTCTCCCACAGCAGCTTGCCATTGCTCTTATCGAATGCGTGGAACTTCGCATCGTAGTTCGTCGCGCCGATGAAAAACAAGCCACCCGAGGTCACAACGCCTCCACCATAGTTTTCCGAGCCCGTATTATTAAGTCCCTTTGCGGCAAGCTCTGGATACTTCCCCGAAGGGAATCCTCCATGCGATAGTCCCCTTGTTGAGATCAATTGCGGTTAATTATCCCCAAGGTGGAGTAATTGCGGGATAGCCGTCGATGTCCAGAAAGCGGGGACGAACACCCAGCATGTATCCCGACATCGAGGGATCAGGAGCCGGAGACTGAACGATATCGTTCTTGCCACTTAGAATGTATGCGGCAATTGCTCCAACCTCGTCGTTAGATAATCCCTTGAAGGATGGCATACGACCATCGCCTCTCTGAATGATCGCCTGAATATCTCGAGGGCTGTAACGTTGGTCGATATCTATAAGAGATGGGAATTAAGGTGGCGATCCCGACTCGTCAACCTTGTGACAACCGGAACAGTAGTTTTCATAAAGCTGCTTGCCACTGGATGTAGGAGTATACGGCGGGCGCTTCAAGACGCTGAATACCCAAGCCATTTCGTTGGCATTCGTATAGAGCAGGCCTGTATCTGGATCGTCCGCGAGTGCAGCGATGCTACCCGCCTTCTGGATGACATGCTAACCCTCGCACGCTTTGATGCCGGGCACACCGATACAGCGTTTACCCGCTTGAACATTGCAAAAGTACAAGACTTGGACTCTCCATCGCTAAGTGGATCTCTGACATTCATCGTGGAGAACTGTCCGTCCACAGCATCGAAGATCTCGGAACTACCTTTCAAATCTCATTCCGTCTTGCAGCGTAACACCAATCTCCAAAACTCTGAAGCCTTCAGCGGAATTTAAGCTTCAAAGCATTATCTTTCTACAGAATTTAGAAGTTGGGTTTTGACACCTGGCGAAGCGATGCAGGTGCATGAACCAACAATAAGTGGCAATAGTTATATTTTTGACAATCAAGGAGTCTTATGCGTTTTAAAGCGCTTGTTTTTGCACTCGCGACTACATCCAGCCTATTCGCCCAATCGACAGCTCCGTACAAAATCACACAATCCTATCCTCTTGGAGGGAATGGCGGCTGGGACTACATTATTCCAGATTCCCAGAATCACCGACTCTACGTCGCTCGTCAGACTCGGTTGATGGTTGTCGACGAAGACAGTGGAAAGCTGGTTGGAGAGGTCGCAGGAATCAACGGAGCACACGGCATAGCAATCGTCGCGAAAAGTGGACGCGGTTTTGCAACCGCGGGCGAGGATCAGGCAGTCGTAATGTTTGACCTGAAAACATTGAAGGTTCTGGGCAAAACACCCGCCGCGGAAGACGCCGATGCGATTCTCTTTGATGAAGTCTCCAACCGCGTCTTCACCCTGAACGGAGATGCTAACTCCTCGACGGTCATCGACGGGAGCACAGGCAAGCTGATTACGAATATTCCTCTCAAAGGCAAACCGGAATATGGGGTCTCAGCCGGAGACGGCAAGGTCTACGCAAATCTTGAAGACAAGGATGAAATCGTCGAGATCGACGCTATGAAGGCCACCGTGACAAGGCGCTGGTCAACAGCGCCCTGCAAGCAGCCTGTATCCATGGCAATTGATAAGGCTAATCATCGTCTCTTCAGTGGATGCAGAAGCGGAGTCATGGCTATCTCAGACTACACGACAGGGAAGGTCATTACGACATTGCCCATCGGTACTGGAGTTGATGGGACCGCTTATGATCCTAAAATGCATGATATTTTTGCATCGAACGTCGATGGAACACTCACGGTGATTCACCAGGACAGAGCCGATAAATACCGGGTTGCACAAACTCTTACAACCCCGGTTGGTTCGCGCAGTCTTGGACTTGATCCAGTCACTCATCGGATCTATGTCGCCTCTGCGAAGTTCGGGCCTCTACCTCCCGGAGACAAAGGTAAAAAGTCAGTACTTCCTGGAACCTTTACTTTGTTACGTATCGAGGCTGCTCCCGCGACTCACTAACCAATGCCAGTTGGCAGGAATCTGTAGTGGATTCCGGCCGGCACTCAGTAGAATCTACATTTGCCTAACGAAATTATGAGGAGAGATTTCTCGTAATATGAGAATTCTGGTAGTCGAAGACGACAAGAGGATCGCAGCTCTCATCGAACGAGCGTTCCGTGATGGTGGCCATTCTGTGACTTTGGTCTATGATGGCCGCGATGGAAATCCCAACAACAACCTCTGGGTGGCCTATACTCCCTCGAACACGCAGACGTGGGGTTTGACTTACCAGCAGAAGTATCTCGACTTCGGCATCCTGGACAAACGAGTCGGCCCTATGTAGAACGACGGTACGGCGGTCAGCGCAACCAATGCGGTCCTCGGAGCCAATGCCAACCAGGTGGTCCCGATCGATCCCTTCAGCGTAACCAATCTCTCCTTCAATTACACGGTTCGCAATGGCTCGCGTTTCGACCAGACGGAGCTGAGGTTGAGCTTCAATAACATCTTCGACTCACACAACATTACCGGAGTGACTCCAGCAGTAAAGGGCACAACCTTTGTTCCAAATGGAAACGATGTTCTGCAACTTCTCCCTGGACGCAGCATTATGCTCTCGGTGACTTTCGCGTTCAATCCCAAAGAACGATAACCACAATAATAACGTAGCCCTAAACGAAGACCCGGCATTATGCCGGGTCTTTTTCATGGAGCCAGAAATTTCGCCCTCCCCCCACGCGAAGGAAGCTATCGATGTAAAGCCTTGATAAAACGAGCCGATGAGTTGCTAACATTAAGCCTCGTTTAAGGTTCTCTGCTTAGAGTAGCGATATGTGTCTCGCCGCAAAGAACCTGCTCTCCCTACGGAGGGCATCCATCGCAGTTGCTCTTATTCTCGGAGCTCCTGTTGTATTCGCTGGACAGCAGGCGCAGGTAGCTCCGATTCACATCTCAGTCACTGAAGCCATCCAACGTGCACAAGGGAATGAACCAACATTTGTAGCTAGTGTAGCGGCGCTAAAGACTGCTTCCATCGACAGCTACCTTGCAAAAACAGCCCTCCTGCCCTCCGTAACCTATCACAATGAGATGCTCTACACCCAGCCAAATGGTCAGCAAAACAGTGGCGGGCAGGTGGGCCTTCAATCATCCCCTATCTTTATCGCAAACAATGCGATCCATGAATACACAAGCCAGGCGTCAATCAACGAGACCATCGGGGTCAAGCATTTTGCTGATGCGAAGGTGGCATCCGCCAACTCCGTACGTGCTTCTGCAGAACTGGAAGTCGCGCGGCGTGGTTTAGTGGCAACCGTAGTAAGCCTGTACTACCAGGTCGCCGATGCGGAAACCAGACAACAACTCCTTGCGGAAGCACTTCAGGAAGCTACTTCGTTCAGCGAACTTACGCAGAAGCGGGAAGCAGCGCGGGAGATCGCCCATGCAGACGTCATCAAGGCACAGCTTCAACAGCAGCAAAGACAGCGCGATCTAAGCGACGCAAATGTCTTTGCTGAAAGGGCCAGGCTCGAACTTGCGGTTCTCCTATTTCCCGATCCCAGAACCTCTTATTCAACCGATCCACCGGAGGCCGTAGCGACTCTCCCGGCCCGTGATGAAGTAGCTCGTCTCGCTTCAAACAGTAATCCTGAGATCCGCAGTGCCCTTGCCAACCTCAAAGCGAGCAATGCCGCGGTCACATCCGCAAGAGCAGCCTATCTGCCGGATCTCGCGCTCAATTTCTCATACGGTATTGACGCGCCCCAATTTGCCAAGCGCGGTCCCGAAGACGTCAAGAATCTCGGTTATTCGATTATGGGAACACTCGATATTCCTGTATGGGACTGGTTCTCCACCCAGAAGCGGGTCAAACAGAGTGAGATTCAACGCGATGTCGCTAGGGTAGGCCTGACAGCGGCGCAACGGCGATTGATTGCCAATCTCGATGAGGCTTACACCGAGGCAGAGGCGGCCCAAAATCAACTCACCCTGCTTGCGCAAAGCGTCCAAACCGCTGCCGAAAGCCTTCGACTCACCAAAATGCGATATACCGCTGGCGAATCGACTGCACTCGAGGTCGTCGATGCACAAATTTCTTACCTGGCGGCAGAGACTGCTCAAGCTGACGGAATCGTGCGCTATGAATCTGCCTTTGCGACCCTACAACTTTTGACAGGAACCCTGTGAGCCAATCGATGAACACCTTGATGCGTGTAACGCGTGGAAGCGTGCGATATACAACATGTCTGTTGATCAGCACTCTCTTTTTTAGTGGTTGTAAGAAGGCCGACGACAGCGAAACTGCGACTTTGGTTACAGTGCAGGCAGAGAAACCGGAGACAGGAGAGATTGCGGAACATATCATGGCGGATGCGACGCTCTCTCCTCTGGCACAGGCCGCGATTGCTCCAAAGATCACGGCTCCCGTCCGGAAATTCTATGTTCAGCGGGGATCGAAGGTGAAGGAGGGAGATCTACTGGCTGTTCTTGAGAATCGTGACCTCTCGGCTCAAATGGTCGACAACAAAGGTCAGCTCGACGCCGCCGAAGCCGCATACAGCATGCAGACGAAAGCCCAGATTCCCGAAGACTATACGAAGGCTGAACTCGATCTGGCTCAGGCGAAGGCACAGCTTCAGCTACAGAACGAGATCGTAGCAGCGAGGAAGAAACTCCTAGACGAAGGAGCCATTGCAGGTCGAGATTATGACACTGCGGTTGCCGCACAGGTTCAGGCGCGTGCAGCTTTCGACGTGGCACAGAATCACTTCCATTCGTTGCAGAAGATCAGTCATGAGGCCACGCTGAAGCAAGCCGAAGGGCAACTCGCATCTGCCAAGGGGAAATATCTCGCGGCGGAGGCCCAGGTCTCGTATTCAGAGATTCATAGTCCGATCTCCGGCGTCATTACAGACCGTCCTCTATTCGCTGGCGAGACGGTGAGTTCCGGAAGCACTCTCATGACCGTAATGGACACATCCTCCCTGCTCGCCAAGGTCCATCTTGCACAGACGGTCGCACAATGCCTCAGCCTGGGAGATGAAGCTTCCATTCTTGTTCCCGGGATTACCTATCCCCTTCCCGCAAAGATTTCGCTCATCAGCCCCGCTCTCGACCCGGGAAGCACGACCGTAGAGGTATGGCTTCGCCTGGAGAATAAGGATGGCAAATACAAGGCTGGAACGCCGGTGCGAACCTCCATTACGGGCCGCACTGTTCCCAAAGCAATCAAGATACCTCTGATGGCTGTGCTCACCGGACAAGACGGATCGAAGTCGGTCATGGTGGTGGGCCACGATGGAGTGGCTCACAAGAAAGAGGTTCAACTCGGGATCAACGACGGAGAAAACGTTCAGATTACTCAAGGTCTGACTGCTGCTGAAACCGTCATCACCACGGGCGGATATGGACTTGACGACGGAACCAAGGTCAAGATCGGCAAGCCAGAAGAGGGTGGAGAAGACAAGTAATGCTACAGCCTCTAAACACCTTTCAAGCGCGCCCCTTCTGGCTCGTGCGTTTCCGGGGCCCAATCTTCTTCTTCCTGATCGTCCTGTCTCTGGCTGGGATTTACGCAGCGCAACAGGTTCCCATCTCAGTCTTCCCCGACACAAACTTTCCTCGCGTTGTGATCGGGGTGGATAACGGCGTCATGCCTGTTGAGCAGATGCAGGTCACCATCACCAAGCCAATCGAAGATGCAGTAAACTCCGTGCCGGGCCTGATGACCGTACGCTCGACGACAAGTCGTGGTTCGGCCGAAGTGAGTTTGTTTTTTAACTGGGGCGTCGATATGTTTCATACGCTCCAACTCGTCGACTCGGCGCTCAGCAAAGTACGCCAGACTCTTCCGGCGACCGCAGTGATCACCACAAATCGGTTAACCTTTGCCACCTTTCCTATTCTTGGATACAGTCTGACATCCGATCGCCTCTCCCAGACCCAGTTATGGGAGATTGCGACTTATCAGCTGAAGCCGCCTCTGAACCGAGTAGCAGGAGTCAGCACCATTACGGTTCAGGGCGGCAAAGTTCCCGAGTTTCATATTGTTCCGAACATGGCGCGTATGCAGACGGCTGGTGTCACAATCCTCGACCTGGCAAACGCAGTACAAGCCTCCAACATCATCGATTCTCCCGGCCTCTATGAAGCGAATCACCAGCTCATTCTCGGTCTTGTTGGAGCGCAGGCCCATGATGGAGATCAGTTGGGACGACTCGTCGTCAAAACCACCGCAGGAGGTGCTCCTGTTCGCGTCGCCGATGTCGCCACCGTGCAGCCCGGCGTACTGCCTGTCTATACGGCAGTGACAGCGAACGGCAAGTCTGCGGTGCTCCTCAATGTCGCTCGACACCCCGCGAGCAACACTGTTGCAGTGGCGGATGTAGTCGCTGCTGAGGTGCAGCAACTAAAGAAGGCCCTTCCGCCTGGCGTGACACTTGAGCCGTACTACGATCAGTCCGAACTTGTTCGAGATAGTATCCGTAGCGTGCGGGATGCCATCCTCATTGGACTTGTGCTCGCCTGCATCATCCTCTTCCTATTCCTCGGAGATTGGACCTCATCACTGGTCGCAGGTCTTGTCATCCCTGTTACCGTTGCCATCACCATTCTCTTTCTATGGATCATCGGTGAGAGCTTCAACCTGATGACACTCGGCGGCCTCGCTGCCGCGATCGGCCTCGTCATCGACGATGCGATTGTAGTAGTCGAGAATATCGTGCTGCATCGAGACCACGGTGAGACGCGTGCTCAGGCAGCCCGCTTGGCACTGAAAGAGATTGCGGTGCCATTGGTGGGCTCGACCGTAACTCCTGTCGTTGTCTTTCTCCCGCTCGTATCGGTAACCGGCGTTACAGGAAGCTTCTTTCGAGCCCTTGCCGTCACGATGACGGTCGCTCTCCTAACCTCGCTTTTGCTTGCAGTAACCTGGACTCCCGCGTTGAGTCTTGTACTGCTCCGAGAGCGTCGAAAAGACGGGCGCAAAGCTCATGAAGAGCACGGACGGTTGATGCGGACGATTCTTAACTGGCATGAGAAAGGCCTCGGCTGGTCTCTCAATCGCCCCTTTATCTTGCTTGGCCTCTGCGTTGTCCTTGTCTTCGGAAGCTGGCTTTCATATAACGCTCTCGGATCGGATTTGCTCCCGGAGATGGACGAGGGAGGCTTTATTCTCGACTACATCATGCCGGCGGGTAGTTCCCTGACAGAAACCAACCGCGTTTTAGAACACCTCGATCGTATCCTCCATAATTTACCGGAAGTAGAGAGCACGTCACGTCGAACGGGGCTTCAAATGGGTCTAGCCGCCGTCACTGAAGCCAATACCGGCGATATCACGGTCAGGTTGAATACAAAGCGTGATCGCGGAATAGATGAAGTCATCGCAGACGCTCGCGCTGAAATTAAGAAAACAGAACCTGAACTCGATGTTGAGTTCACACAGGTTCTACAAGACATGATCGGGGACCTTTCGAATGCTCCCGAACCAATTCAAATCAAGGTCTTCGCCAACAATCCGGCGCTCCTGGCGGATCTTGGTCCGCGCGTCGGTGATGCGATCAGTAAAATTGGCGGTGTCGTCGATGTGGAGAATGGCATCGATAACACCATCAGTGGACCAGCAACGAACTTCCAGGTTGATCCCAGCGTTGCAGCACGATTGGGCTTTACCCCGACGGAAGTCGCTGAAGATGCAACCTCGATTCTTGATGGTGTGACGACCACCGACCCTCTGATCGCGAACGGTCGACCCTACACCGTCAGGGTGCGCCTGGGCGATGATACTCGCCAATCTCTCGACACCATCCAAAACACCGTCTTCAACAGCGCCAGCGGTAAACTGGCAACCCTCGGTTCCCTTTCCCAGATCACGCAACTCCCTCCCCAGAACGAGATCAAGAGAGAGAATCTTCAACAGCTAATCACGGTTACTGCCCGCCTCGAAGGCTCGGATCTCGGAACCACAATTTCAAAGGTCCAACAAACGATTCAGCTAATGCATCTGCCTCCGACAGTTCGCATCGAATATGGCGGCACCTACCAGGAGCAGCAGCAATCCTTCCACGAGCTTCTTCGCGTGCTTCTGCTTTCTCTCGTTCTTGTCTTCGGAGTTCTGCTCATTGAATTCCGCAACTTTTTTGCACCAACCGCCATCCTGATCTCTTCGGTTTTGTCGATCGCCGGTGTTGTCTTTGCATTGATGGTGACAGGCACAACCTTCAACGTGGCCTCATTTATGGGTGTCATTATGGTCATCGGAATCGTGGCGAAGAACGGCATCCTGCTGCTCGATGCGGACGAGCGTTATCGGAAGGAAGGTGTCTCCGCCCGTGAGGCCATGATGCACGCGGCGCAGCGACGCCTTCGTCCCATTCTGATGACAGCTACCGCAGCCATCTGTGGCATGTTGCCGTTGGCCTTCGCACTGGGTTCCGGCTCGCAGATGCTGCAACCTCTCGCAATCGCAGTTATTGGCGGGCTGGTGATCTCCATGGTCCTGAGCCTCATCGTGACTCCCGTGGTCTACTACCTGCTGACTCGGTCGCACTCCAACCCAGCATAGCCTGCAACATCAATAAAAAGGTCCGCACAATCGTACGGGCTTTTTCACGCTTCTCCTATTTCTGAATCACCAAAATCTCCAAGCTCCCAGACATGATCGACAGACGGGAAGAAAGAGAGTGCCAAAGCCGTTGGCGGAAGTATCTAAGCTGAGGCTACTTTGAGATTGGAACCGACCTGAAAACAGGTAGAATGACAGTTACCAGCGCACCTCCGTCCGGGTGATTCTCTATATCGATGGATCCCCCAACGCGAGTGCAGATGGCTCTACAAATCGACAGCCCCAAACCAGTTCCACCACTCTTGCGGCTTCTCGAAAGGTCACTACGATAGAAGGGATCAAACAGATAAGGCCTATCTTCTTCGGATATGCCTTCTCCCCAATCTCTACACGTTAGAACAATATCTCCATCCATTCGCGCTAGAGAGAGCCACACCTTGCCCCCGTGATTGCTATGTTGCAACCCATTCACGAGAATATTCGAACAAAGTAACAAGGCATCTCGTCGATCGAGTGGCACGTCTGCGTTCTCAGCTAGTTCCACTCCAACTTCGATCTCTTTCAATTGGCCAAACGCCATGCTCTGATGCACGGCTTCTTCTATGATTTTTTTCATCGAACAGCCTGGGGCAACCACTCCATCGCGCGCCATGACAGGCTGCTCTAACCTAGCCAGAGTTAATAATTTTTCGACGGTGGTCTCGAGTCGGGTAAAGTCATCAAGGCTCAAGGCCAGCCCCTGGCTGTACTCATCCACTGTGCGCTTTCTCATGGAAAGTAGTTGCAGTGAAGACTTCACGATGGCAACATCTGTCTTTAGTTCATGGGCAGCATCGCTCGTAAAACGTTTTTGTTGCTCAAAAGAGAGTTGTACGCGAGCCAAAGCCGCCTCAAGAGCACGAGCCAGTGGACGCAATTCTTTGGTCTGTTTGGCGCTTTCCGGAGCATCGAATTGCCAATTCACTCCATTGACCCTGTTCGCGGCATCGGCAAGTTGATAGACGGGTGAAAGATATCTCCGGATCAGCATGGCAATCATAATTGCGGTGATCCCAAGGAGAAGCGCCGTCGCAATAATAAAAAAGCGAATCGCTTCAAATACCTCGTGCCACACCCTTCCTACCGGTCGACCATAAACAATCGTGACGTTGTGCCGAACTCCCCCAGTCGGCAAGCCCGGATCGACAACACGGACGTCATGGAGCACCGTAAATCGATACTTACGATGCCCAATCATAATTTGATGAAATCCCGCAGATTTGCTCAATACCTCAGCGATCGCATTCCGATCCCCCGAAGAACCCAAGACCTTACCATGATCCACTTCAACCCGGTAAAAGGCATCCCTCTCTAGCGGGGTATTGTGCAAATCAAGCACAACATTATCGTCCGCATCATCAGCATCCTCAACAGAACCCATGATCATACGTGCCGTTCCCGTCAGATTAGCGTCAAATCCACGCAGTTCGACATCGTACTCATGGACAGTTACAGCACAGATCAAGACGAGCGCAGAGAGGAATTCCAGTGCAAGAACTGTCACGACTAAACGACGTGTAATCGAGATTTCACCTTTATTCACGTCGACTATCTCCAGTAAGACGATAGCCTCGATGACGCAAGGTGGCGATCAGAGGCTCATCTCCAACTGCATTTAGTTTTCTGCGCAAATTTGATATATGAGCTTCCACGACATTTGAATGATGCTCCCAGGCAAAATCATAAAGATGTTCCAGCAATTCCCTCTTGGAAACCACGGCACGTGGACGGTGAATCAAATACTCGAGGATGCGATATTCCGTCGGAGAAAGATCGATAGGCTCGCCGTTGCGAGTGACTGTCTGATGGATCGTATCGACTTCAACGTCGGCAACTGTGAGCTTCGAATTGGAAACCCCTTTCCCTCTGCGAATAAGAGCTTTTACTCTCGCAATGAGTTCTCCCAAATCAAATGGCTTACTTAAATAGTCGTCGGCTCCAGCGTTCAGGAGTTCGATGATTGAGGCCGTTCCCTCCTGAGCCGTGAGAATAAGTACCGGTGTATTCATCTGCCTACGCCTGAGATCTCGCAAAATTTCCTGACCACTCTTACCCGGCAGCATTAAATCAAGAATGATGGCATCGTAAACGCCCTGCTCGGCCAAATGTGCTCCATCCTCACCGTCTGCAGCATGATCTACAACCAATCCCGTTTCGCGCAGCGCGGCGACAATGTTTTCCGCCAACCTCAGCTCATCTTCAACCAAAAGAATACGCATCTTAATCGTCTCTCCATAGATTATGGCTGAGATTGCTTAAGACTCGCTGAAGGTCCTTTGCTCTTCATTCCATCCTTCTACATTCATCTGTCGGTAAGCGATACTTCCACCAAAGTATCCTTTGGGAAAACTACAGCATGTCCGCGGGTTAGAAAGTGGAAGTAGACGGATTTCGCAAGAGAGTACGACCCGAATCCGATCGCTACTCTCCGGTCGTTAAGCATCAAGGCTACAACGTGTGCCGCTAGTCCAAATCCATTCGCTGCGACTGTCTGCCTCCCCAGTCCACTTCCATCACGATCCTAGGTTTGGCCAATAAAGGTAAACCGACCTAATACCGCAAGAGCAACAAAACGATTCTTATCAGGGTTGGACTTTATACCTCCCTCTTGATCAACCGTGATATTTTGCGATTTGTCCCCGCCCGCTCCGGTCAATCGGGAAGCTTCGATTGATACCATGTACTGCTCACGACATTACGGGAGGGTTTTCACTGAATTCTAAAGAACAGAAACACTCAACGAAGAGCAACAGCTAACAACGCGTATGGTGCACTCGGAGCAAACATCCCTCGCGAAACTGCATGACAATTCATGACTTTACGAATGCCTCTGGATCAGAGGAAACGCGACCTAGAACATCGCAACGACATTCTCTTGCATGTAACCGTCGATTGGATGGGTACTGCGATCATCGTGCAATATCCACGGACACAGATTTTGCATCGTCACGCATCCGAGAACCTCGACCGGGGCAATTGGAATGCATAGCTCGTCCGCGGGAATCCAGGCAAGCGGGGTTCTTCCCTGCTTCTTTGGCAAATTCTTCATGAACACGACGAGCCGTGCAACTAAATGGATGAGGTTGGGTAGTTTTTCAGTTAGTAAGAAGAGGTAAGGTCAGGTGTGTAGTCCTTGCCGAACTTGTTCTTGTGGTGTGCTGTCGACGCATTGCTTGGGCGGAACTGGAGTGAGCCGAGTTCATAGCTGACCGCTGGCACATTGATAATTTCATCGCCCCACGTTGGCGAGGATAAAGAAAGTTGCTCTGCCCATGCCTGCAGGCGATAGCGTCCGGGAGGGACATCATGGATGGCGATGGAACCTTTTGCGTCAGAGATGGCGAACCAGGGAGAGTTGAGCGCGACCACAACGGCGCCCATCTGGGGATGGATATTGCAGAAAATGTAGGAGACGCCTTCGCGATCGAAGGTGACGGAGCGGTGGCTTCCTGCTTCGTAGAGCCCGAGGTCGAAGCGTTTGCCGTTGAAGAGAGAGAAGACGTTGTGGAAGAAAGGGTCCGTGTTGGGAAACTCGACGCTGGTGCCGGTAGGGATAACGAGCAGATGAGGCAGGAACTGCTTGTCCTTCTGCACTAGCTTCACATTGGGCTTCGATATCGACCGAGGCTCAGAAGAGTCGAGAGGCGTGAGCCAGACTACAACATTAGCCAGCGAGGTCTGGTGCGATGACGAATGTTCAACTCGAATGGTGGCCGTGACCTCGGAGCAGCGCGCAGGCAAGGGGAAGGCAGCTGTGAGCAGCAGAATCATCCATCCGCGAATTGTATGCTTGATCATATATGTCCGCCTGACAGTTAGAAACGGTATCCCAGTGAAAGCGTGAAGATATCTGCGGACGAAGAGCTGCTGTTGACATTGAATGTGCGGATGTGGCGAAACTCGGGCGAGAGGATGAGATAGGTCTTCGGGGTATAGATCAGATTGGCTGACCACATCTGGTTGCGCGCATAAAGTTGAGTGGCGTTGGCGTCGGACGGCAGGACAAGCGAGTGGAAGTCGCGGGCGAAGCCGTTATCGAGACCAAAAACGCCGTTGACTTCGAACACATTGGTGAAGCGGAGCTTAGCCTGGGTCCATCCTCCGGCATCGTTCAAGAGCCGGAAGGTGGCGGCCCCAGTGACTGGATCATTGCCGCTGACAACGTTTTTATAGGTACCTCCACCCAATCCACCGATAGCTCGACCGCGATAAGCTTCACCGCTAAGTTCAAGGCGTTGTGAGAGGGGAATCTTCCAGTCTCCTGTGATCGCATAGGAGTCGCCGTTGCGACCGCCTGAGTAAGCCAGACGGGAATAGTAGCCACCAAGTCCTAACTGTAGGTGGTCGTGAGCGTTCTGCTCTCCACGATTCCATGAGATACGCGATTCATAGGCAGGCTGACCGCTGCGTTCTCCAGCGGACGGGGTGCGATTAATATTCGTGTTGCTGTATCCAGAAGGGGGCGGATCCCAAAGACCGAACTCCCAGGAGAGATTGCTGTGCGAGGAGGTATCGAAGCGATGTTGATAGCGGAGTTGCGGCGCCCAGACCCACAGGTTTCCCGCACCGGACATCGCCGGTTCCGCGACTGAGGCGTAGGAAGTAGGTGAGAGGGGCGAGATGAGAGGAGCGACAAAACCTACCTCGACCGTGTCCCTGCTCCACAAGAGACCAGCTGAGGCGGTGCGCATACGAACAATGCCTCCGCTGGAACCGTAGTTGCTGTATGGAATGCCGCCGTAGAAGTCCATGTTGACCTCGGCATAGCTGGAGGCACCTGCAAGATGCGGGCCGCTGGCCTGAATGCCAATAATGGTTTGACGGAAGTTGGCGCCAAAGGTTCTCGATGGAGTGTCGTAAGTTTGAGGGAGTGCAACAACGGGCTGATCGAAGTTGTCGACTACACCGTGGTTGGAGAAGGCGTTGAACAGGATGAGTCCATTGAGCCGAACAGGATATCGGGATTCACTTTCGACCTTGACCTGCTCATGTTGCTCGATCTGCGACTGGATGACGGAGATCTGTTCCTTGATATCTGTGTTAGATGAGGAAGAGGATCCCTCCGCAACAACCGGAGCGGCGGCTTCAGGAGGAGTGTTGGGAGACGGGGCAGACGTTGGTGCATTCAGCGCAGAAAGCTCGCCCCTCATCTCGTTGATCTGCTCCCGGAGGCGTTCCATCTCCTGCTCCGACTGCTTCAAGCGGTCTTCTGCGGCAACAAGCCGCGAGGCGAGGCTCTGGAGCTGAGCCGGGGTTACGGCGGGGGCTGTGGTCTGTGCGCGTACGACCACAGGAATCAAAGTGGAAAGAGCGAACGTGAGGGCTGTGAGTCGAATGGAAGAGCGAGCAATCACTGGATCACCTTCGAGAGATCTTCATTAGAGGCATCTGACAAGCCGGTAGTCTCTGGCCAGATGCTTCGGGGAAGAAAGATAGAGAAGATGGTGAGATGGTCGGCTGTGCGTTCGAAACGAATGGAGCCGCCGTGCTCGGACGCGATGTGCTCGGCGAGCGTAAGACCAAGGCCGGTACCACTCTGCTTGCCGACGCTGACGAAGGGGAGAAACATAGTCTTACTGACGTACTCGGGCACGCCGGGGCCATTGTCGATAACGCTGATGCGGATCGTGTTTTCGTCCTGCGTGAGGTGGACGCGAACAGCAGGAGATGCGGACTGCTGCCCGGCCTCGCAAGCGTTGAGCAGAAGGTTATAGACGGCACGGCCTAGTTTACGGGTATCGATATAAGCGCGAATGTCGACCGGGGCATCGAGAGAGAGGGTGACTCCGTGAGCAGCGGGGTGAGATCGAATGGAGTTAATGGAGCGCTCCAGCATGACCGATAGGGATTCCATAGCACGTTGGAGCTCCTTGCCAGTCTGACTGAAGAGCAAGAGCGATTCGAGGAGGTCCGTCATATCGTGTACGGCGGTTCGAACCTCGGTCAGAAGCTCTTCGCGCTCCGCCTGCGGCAGACTGGGATTACACATGAACTCGGCATTCGCGTAGATGGCCGAAAGATGATGACGCAGATCGTGCGAGATGGAGCTTGCCATGCGGCCTATGGTAGCGAGCCTTTCCGATTGCACGAGCTCCTTACGGGACTGGTCGAGCTGTGCGCGCATACGATCGAAGGCCCGACTTAACTCGCGTACCTCCTCGGCACCACCCTTGATCTCCAACGGGTACGTGTAGTCACCACTGGCCATAGCGCGTACACCCAGCATCAACGAACTGAGTGGGCGAGTAATGGAACGCGAGACGGACAGGAGGATGAGGGTTCCAGCACAGAGGACGAGGATGCTGAGAGTGGCAACCCAGCGATTGACACGCCGTATAAGAGCTTGCCCCTGTTCAAAGGATTTGAGCACGACAAGGTGCGGAGTTGGCTTGCCAGGAGCACTCGGCCCCAGGGGCAAAGCCGTAGCCAGATAACGCTGACCATCGAGGCGAATCGTCTGACCGCCACCGGCGGATTGGATGTGAGGCAACTCCGCGATGAGCTGGTCATGCAGCTTGGGTTGAAGCGTGCCAGCGAGATAGCCATCGCCGTAGGAGAAGAGGACTTCGGCCGCAGCGGCTTCGCTGACCTGGCGTGCGACCTGGGAGTCCAAGGCATAGCCTACGAGAAGATATCCAAGGAGCGTGCCGGTAGCGTGATCGCCGAAGATGATCGGCTGGGCCTCAACTTCGTACAGTACGCCGCCGAGAACAACATAAAAGGAGTCCTCGTCGCTCTTGAGGTGATAGGAGAGAGCAGTCTCCAACGTGTCATCCGAGAGTGGTCCGGCCCTGCGATAGACCGCGGCGAGGTCGAGATTCGTGTTGAAGAGTGCGAAGAGATCGCTGTTACTAGTGTGCCAGAATCCGGCGCTGCCATCCTCGATGGTATGGCGGTCATTCGAGGTCATCAGGGCCTTGATCGTAGGGAGATCAGCAATCAGGGCAGCCTGCCGCTGCATGAGGTCGTGATGTTGGAGCTGGAGGTTCCGGTATGTGGATATGGAGTGGCTGAGATCGGAGGCGAGCTCGTCCCTTGTCTGCTGCTCGACGATGATGCGAAGGATAAGGATGCTCAGTAGCGTCCATCCGAGAAAGACAATCAGCATCGGTACCAACAGCGTGGTACGCATGCGAAACCTTTGGAGGAGATTGGAACTGAGCATCTTAGTTTGAGGGATCACTGACAAATTTGTAACCGATGCCGTGAAGCGTGCGGAAGTATTGTGGATTCGCAGGATCCGGCTCAAGCTTCTGCCGCAGCTTCATAACCTGATTGTCAACCGTGCGAGTGGTGGGATAAGAGTTGTAGCCCCAGACATCGATCAGGAGCTTTTCGCGGGTAATCACGCGCTCGGCATGGTCGATGAAGTAACGAAGGAGTTTAAGCTCATATGCTGTCATGACGACGAGCGCTCCATCCTTGCGCACCTCCATGCGACCAAAATCTGCAATGATATTTCCAAAATGCGCAGTCTCTTTGATTTCTTCGCGACGCTGGCGGCGCAGGGCTACCTGTACGCGAGCGAGAAGCTCGCGTGGGCTGAAGGGCTTGGTGATGTAGTCATCTGCACCCAGCTCAAGGAGAAGCACCTTGTCAGCGACCTCGGAGACAGCACTCAGGATAAGGATTGGAGTTTCGGTCAGTGACTGCCGGATGGTTCGGCATACATCGCGGCCGGACATTCCTGGAAGCATTAGATCAAGGATGACGGCGTCGGGCTTGGCTGCCTGAGCCGCGGCAACACCCTCATTTCCATTGCTGGCGATGATAGTGTCGAATCCCTCGAGCGTGAACTGACGCTGCAGTGCCTTCTGTATGCGCGGGTCGTCTTCAATGATGAGAATCTTCTGCATAGTACGGCCTCGTCCGTATCTCCAGTGTGTCAAGAGACGCAGCATAAATGTTACGGAAGTATCACAAGAATACAATCCCATGACAAAACTCTGACATCTGACACTCCCCGACCGATGAGTTACAGGGGAACCGATGCGGACACTCATAACGCTGGCAATGAAGAGGTTATCTCCCCCCCTCGGTCGGGAAGGAGTTTGACAACCAGAAGACCGGAGAGTGACAAGCGGAGCTATAAAAACTACCTATACTCGCCTCGTGCTCAAGATTAGTCATGTCAATTTGTGATTGACGCGGCAAAGCATGGCTCACGATGCAAGGGGGAGATTGAGATGTGGAAAGTAACTACGGGAGTCCTGCTGGCGGCTCTAATATTGGGGCCAAGCGGTGCCAGGGCGAAGACGGATGATGTATCCAGGACGATCGAGGTGCATGTGAAGCGCTTTGCCTTCTCTCCTTCGGAGGTGGTGGTGAAGAAGGGCGAGACGGTAGACATCAGGCTGGTCTCAGAAGATGTGACGCACAGCCTCGCATTGCCTGACTTCAACATCAACAAGGAGATCAGCAAAGGACATCCGGAGGATGTCGTGATCACGCCCCAGGCGACGGGGGATTTCCAGGGGCAGTGTGGCAGGTTCTGCGGCAGTGGCCACGGAACGATGAAGTTCACAATCCATGTGACTGAATAACGATGAAGGACTCATTATTGACCTGCCTCTGTCTGGTGGTGAGCTGTTGGGCGATGCAGGGATGCCGCGTTGCTCCTGCCGGTAAGTTGGAGACGACGTGCATCCAGTGGGCCAAGCATCACATAACAGTTGGCGGACGAGGCAATGCCAATCCAGTGCATAGCACGGCGGAGATAGTTGAACAAGGCAAAAAAAACTTCGCGGCGTACTGTATGGTGTGCCACGGCCGTGACGGACAGAACACGGGAGTTCCGTTTGCACAGAGCATGTCTCCGGCGATCCCACTGTTGAGCTCCGGCGCGGTGCAGAGCTACGACGACGGTCAACTGAAGTGGATCATCGAGAACGGAGTGCGCCCGTCAGGCATGCCTGCATCCAAGGGCATCCTGAGCGATCGGGAGATATGGACGATCGTGGTGTATCTCAGGCATCTACCTCCCGCTGGAAGCCTGGGAGAGCCGCGAACCTATTCGGAAGAAGAGTATGGAAAATGAACTGAATATGGCAGCCGATCTGGCCTCAGGAGAATCGTCAACGCATTGTTTGAGTGAAGTTTTTTTCCCTCTTGGCTTTCCTGTGCGTGTCGTGGTGAATCGAGCGGAGGCACTAGAGACTGCGCGGAAGAGCTGGAGCAGATTCAAGAGGATGAGCGCAAGCGAGCCACTGGTCATCGAGCTTGAATTCACCGCTGGCAAAGAACAGGGAAAAGTAGTGGAAGCACCACTCACACATGTTGATGGCGAACGATTAACCGTTGCATTCGATGAGCACGGTGTTGTGGTGGCGAACCTTAAACAAGGGTCAGCATACGGAGTTCTGAGCGACGTCCTGCTTGAGGCAGAGCTGCACCTTCGCTATTACGTGCTGGAGGCAATTGCGTTATCGATGATATCGACGCTGCGCGCTGTAGCTCTCCATGGGGCCTGCGTGACGTGGAAGGACGTGGGTGTGCTGTTGTGCGGCGAGTCCGGAGCTGGCAAAACGACACTCGCCTATGCCTGCGCACGCTCCGGATGGGGCTACATCTCGGACGATGCCAGTTACCTGATGCTGGAAGGAGGAGAGCGACGAGTGGTCGGAAACTGTCACCAGATACGGTTTCGCGATGCAGCTGCCAGTCTTTTTACCGAGCTGAATGGTAGAGAAACGACTCCCCGAGTTGCGGGTAAACCTTCGATCGAAATGGGCACAAAAGAGTTGCAAGGCATCACGCAAGCAGCTTATGCAGACATTCGATCCATTTTATTTCTAAATCGCACCGATGAGTCCGCTCCCGGGCTTTATGCCATTGCAAGAGAGCAAGTTGAAGAGTATTTCACGAAGTTTTTTCTGATACCCGCTCACCAGGGATCGCAAACAAATGAAGCGCTGGAACGCCTGCTGGGCGCACAAATGTTTGAGTTCAGATATACCGACCTGCAATGGGCAGTTCGTTTCCTGTCGGAAGTCATGGAGGGAGACAACCGATGCATAACAAGGTCGATATCTTGAGCCGATCTGCAATACCCCCGGAAGCAGTTGCCCTTTATGCGGCACTCCATCGCGAGCATCCCGTCGAGGACATGCTCACTCTCAACCAGGAGCAATGGGAGTGTTTGTTGAGCTTCAGCGATCTGGCTCATCTGACGTTACCGCTTGCAAGGAAGAGATCCCTGAGATTACCGGGCTGGGTCAGAGAGCGGCTCGATGTCAATCTGAAGGACAATCGGGAACGCTTTCGCCGGGTAAAGAATACATATCTGGAAGCTGAGGAATGCTTGAGGAAGACCAACGTCGAGTATGTGGTGATCAAGGGATTTACTCTCTCACCGGACTTCGTGGAGTCTCCATGGCTGCGACAACAATCGGACATCGATCTTTACTGCGAGCCTGAAAGTATCGAGGTAGCACAGGCGGCACTTGAGTCGATTGGATATCAGCCGAGCACAACCCTCGATTTTCGCAGAGCCGATCACTCTCCAACTCTGTATCGGCTAGGGGAATGGACATGGCGCGGCAATGCGTTCGATCCCGATATGCCTCTCTCACTTGAATTGCACCACAGTCTATGGAACGAGAGAGTCACCCTGTTGCAAGATAAAGAGATTCAAAGATTCTTTAAGCGCAGAGTGATGCGACAGATCGAAGGCATGGAGGTGCCAACGCTACAGGATGTCGACATCCTTGGGCATCAATCGATGCATATCCTGAGGAATCTGCTCGTACATGACACGGTGATTCATCATGTTTATGAGATGGCGGAGTTTCTCGACAGGAAGATGCACGATGAAGGGTTCTGGCACAGGTGGCAGACACAGCATAGTGAAGATCTGAGAGCGAAGGAAGTGATTGCATTTGAGTTGGCGCGCCAATGCTTTGGATGCCACATGCCGGAGGTTGCCCATGAGGTACTTGACAGTTTGCCGAGGGAACAGATGTCGTGGCTGAAGTGCTTTGGGCGTATGCCGATGGCGCTACCCTTCCAAGAAAACAAAGATGCCGTGTGGCTTCACTTGAGTCTGCTGCGCGAGAGTCGCCATAAAAGGACACTTCTTCGCAATACTTTCTTTCCCAACCGCTTGCCAGATCGCCGTATTGAAACAGTCGTGCTCAGCAAACGCACTATTCGCTCGCTGACGAGGAAGAGCATGTTGGGTATCATCGTTTACTGCTGCAAACGTCTTGTCACCTATTCGCAACTGCACTGCCGGACGATATACCACGGAGTCATCTGGCGCCTTCGCCGCTCAGTTATCCCGAACGCGGTAATTAAGTGAACAGACGCAATTCTGGCAGGTAGGATCTTCGGCGACTTTGAGAGTCTGACGAAAGTGCGCTGCGGCAGTGGAGTTGAACGCCTCTGAGAGCGATTTCGTTCGCGTCTCAGCGACGGCTCGATGAAAGAAACAAGGCCTGAGCGAACCGTCGACTTCAAGTACAGCAGAGACCCAGGGCGCATTGCAGAGCGGAGAAACAGAAGGAGCCTCTCCCAGACGACTGCGGAAGTAGCGCGCGATGCGGCGTAGCTTTTCAGGATTTTCGACGATGTATCTATTCCTGATATCTTCTGCATTCTGTGCAATCAGGAGTTCTATCTCTTCTTCGAGAGCCGATACCTGAACAGAGGTGAGACCAATGTTATTCTCGCACTCATCAGGCCATATCAACTCACGATTGAAGGCCTGTGATGCCGTGTCTACTGCCAGAAACGAGATCGAGGTACAGTTGAGCAATTTTGCGGCTGCAACGGTTTGCCGTAGTTGAGCAAAGTTGCTGCTCTGCACTGTGCTGCGGGCATGGACCGCCATATCGGGCCGGAACCGTCTGACGGCAGAGATACCATCGCGCATGAGCTCATAGGCGCGTGATATGCGTCGGATTCGATTGTGTGTTCGTTCCGGTCCGTCGAGTGAGACGATAACTTCATCAACCGAATCAGCCACAACTTGAGCTCTCTTTTGCAGAAGAAGCCCCGTGCTGAGAAGGGTAATCTGCACCGAACACTCTCGGAGAAGCCAGCAGAGTTCACCAAAGCGCGAATGAAGCAGCGGCTCGCCTCCCGTGAGGACGACCTGTCGCACATGAAGCCCCCGCATATCGGCCTGATAGCTGCGGACTTGGTTGAGGGAGAGCTCGTTCCCTGAAGGGCGCTTCCAGATATCGCACATGGCGCATCGACAGTTGCAGTTCTCATGCACGTTAAGGATAAGGATCGGCATAGAGCGAAGTTCGCCGTTTGTAGTTGGCGCGATTGCGCTGCGGATGGAAAGCAGTTCAGCAGACATAGATGATCTCGGCGAGGTGCGCTACTCCACGGGTAGAGCAAAAAGAGGAAGCCTTAGTCGACATGCTGGGCATCCGGAATGGAGATACGGCGGCCATTGATGGAGACACCGTCCACGCCCAGGATCCGAGCGGCTGACTCGAAGAGCGACACCACCGGGGCGGCAATCCAGCGTGTAACTCCCTCAACGGATAGGGGCGACAATCTGCTGGATAACTCTGCTGGAAGTCGCTGCATCATCTCGTCGGACGCGAGACGAATGGAGCCGGCGACTATGACGAGTTCGATGTCGTGCCAGCTAAGAGAGACCAGTTGTTGTGCTGGTAATAGAGAGGAGGAACGCACTGCGAAGAGATCTGCGGAGAAATCAGGGTGGATGCGCCCTGCGTGATTTTGAAGATGGAGCATTGCGGCAGGCGTCTGCGTGACGAAACGAAAGAGCCTGCTGGAGCAGAGCTGTAGATTACTGTGGCAGAACCTGATCTCGTCCAGAAGGTCGCCATCGGCAGTCAGCGGTGAATCGCTGCCGATAGCGAGCCGATCCACGGTGGATAGCTGTTCGGTTGAAGGGGCTCGGGAAAAGAGGAAATTATTGGATGAAGGGCAAATAATTAATGACGCGCCGTACCGATTCAGTATGTCGATCTCTTCAAGGCTCATCGCCAGTCCATGCACGAGTATGGTGCGGTCATCGAGGAGGCGCATCTCGAGTAACTGAGTGAATTCATCGCAGGCAGCAGCGTCGATTCCTTCGCAAGCGTGGAGGATAAAAGGCCGAGATGGATCGGAGCGGCCATGTATTGAGACCAGATCGTTGGAGAAGGCTAACGAATGAGCCCAGTCGAATTCGGCGGCGACGCGAACTGGAAATAAGGGATCACGAAATGCGTAGTGATCAGGGTTGTGATGACAGACAGTCGTTGCTCCACAGAGCAGATTGCGGATGGCCCCCCACCAAATACGAACATCACGCGGCACTCTGGTGTGCTTTTCGATAAGAGGACGAAAACTCTCGTGAATATCTCGCCCCCACTCTGTGGCGTTGGGATACGGAGGATTTCCAAGACGGGGAAACAGGCCGAACTCAAGATGGTCGTGCGCGTTGATCAACCCAGGGAAGAGAGTGAATCCGGACAGGTCGATATCATTCTGTGCGCGATGTAGCACGCGACCTGAGAGGAGCGATGTAATAACCCCATCCTGAATGATCATTTCTCCTGAGTCGGACTCCTGGGCTCCGAGAGCAAAATCTGCGTTCGCTAATGTGGTGCGGTTCCGAGATGCATCTGTGGCTTTGGGCTTCAGGTGGAGAAGGTAGATTGCCGGTCTTCCGGCTGAGTTCGTATAGGAGGCCTCTTTACCGCGGCTCGCAAAGATCGGATACTCCGTCTCACCAAATGAAGGTTGATAGAGAGCGGCAATCTGAAAGCCCTGCCTCTCGAAGGCATGTGATATTTCCTCGATGGAGTGGGGCTCGACGTGTAGATGAAAGGTTGTGTCCGAGGAACGGAAGCTACGCTGCCAGCCAAGTGCCAATGCGGTGTCTGGATGCATGTCCGTAAGCAGAAGGTCTCCCTTATCGCGGAGAACGCGATGGAGCTGGCTGGCAAGAGCGTTGATGTCGGAGACATAACTGAGGACAAAGGAACAGAGAGCTAGATCGATGGACGCAGAGAGTAGCGGCACGACCGGAAGTTGTGCGAGGACGAACGAGGTTTTTCCAACACAGGCATGCCGCGCAACAGCTAGCATCTCGGAAGAGCTGTCGATGCCGTGCAGTGATCTCGGAGTGCCAAGGTTTGCGAGCCGTCGAAGCCAGCGCCCGGTTCCGCATCCTGCATCGAGAATATCTTTGCCATCGACGGAGGGCAGCACGCAACGTAGATAACGCTCCTCGAGAGCTAACAAGGGATTTGACTGAGCATCATAGACCTGAGCCCATGCTGCGAAGGCGGCGCTATTGTGCGGAGGGTCGAGAATGTTGTCTATCTGTAAGCTCACAGGCTCTCCCTCTTTGGCTTGCGCAGGTTGATGAAGTTATGCGCCCACTGTAACTCGACGGGAAGCTCATAGAAGTGAAGTCTGTATCGCCATGCACTTAGAGCTTTGAGCAAAAAGCGGCTCCACTTGGGTGCGCGGATGTCCTGCACAGTCGGCCAGCGCGATGCGACAACCAGCTCGAAATTATCAATGAGCTTCTTGGTGCGAGTTCGCAACCACGGAGCTCCGGTGTCAATGCGCAGGGTGAAATCGAGCCATCGCTTGCTGGCCCACTCGGCGGGTGTGGAAGGAAATATGATCTTGTCGTTGACGTCGCCGTACATCTGACCAGGCTGAGGAGTCGGTGTGTAGTGTTGAATGATGATCTCGCTGTCAGGGTTGATTCTTTTGATCTTCCGAATAAAAGCGAGCGTCTCACGCGTGTCAGTATCCGGGTCCTTAGGATTACCGACGACGAAAGAGAATTCGGGAATGATACCGAACTGGCGAGTGCGTTGCGCCATGATTAGAGTCTGTTCGGTAGTGATTCCCTTCTGCATGTCTTTGAGCACCCAGTCGGCGCCCGATTCGGCTCCGAAGAAGATCATGGTGCAGCCAGCGCGAGCGATAGCGGCCATTGTCTCGTCGGAGTATCGTGACATGATGTCGACCCGCGCCTCGCACCACCAGCGGAGTTTAAGTGGCTCCATCAAGTCACAGAGTTTACGAGCGTGATCTTCGCGAAGGAAGAAGTTCATGTCATAAAACTGAACAGAGTCGGCATTGTATTGTGAGATGAGGTGCTGAAGAATTTCGACGGTTCTCTCGGGCGACTCCATCTTCTCGTCGCGTCCGTATGCCGCATGCACGCCGCAGAAGGAGCAGTTGAAGGGACAGCCGATGCTGGCGTGATGCACAGCAGTGCGCTTGCCAAAGAAAGAAGGACGAAGATAACGCTCTACGGGAATGCGGTGATATGGCACCCAAGGAAAGCTATCCGGCCCCTTCATAGCACGTTCCGGATTGTTGCGATGCAGGCCAAATGCGTCCTTATAGGAGAGCCCGCAAATGCTAGAAAGGTCGCGTTGTCCACGTATCGATTCGATCAGCTCAAGCAGCGTCTCCTCGCCTTGTCCGCGAACTGCGTAATCAATGTATCTCGCATTGAGTGTTGCATCGGGATAGATCGAGGGGAAATAGCCGCCCCACACAATAGGAACATGTGGGCGCAGGCGGCGAACCTCGCGTGAGACCTCCATGCCCGCAACCATCTGCGGTCCCGGCATGACAGAGACTCCCAGCAGTTCTACATGATGACGGTCGATAAGATCGATGATGGAGTCCAATGGCGTGTCGTCCAGATTACCGTCGACGATGGCATATTCCTCCCGCCCCTCTAGAACAGCTGCGAGCGCAAGCGCAGCAAGAGGCATGCGACAGTTACGTGGTTTTGTGGCGCGCGGATGGAAGAGGATAATCATGCCATTTTTTTTGCGACGTAGATACGAAATGTCGATGGCTCACGCCGTTTCTTGAGCTTTGCGATCAAGGGTCGAAACGACCAGCGAAGACCGTAGAAAGGGGTATGGTATTCCCAGCGGAGACCCAATGCATGAGCAAGCTGGTCGAGCCGTTCATCCGTGAGGAACTCCTGGCTGCGAATGGAGTCGGAGAAAATTCCGAAACGATTGAAGAACTGCGAACGCCTTTCGACAAGCATCTGCCGTCCGCTCTCTTCGTCGGCGTACCAGGGCGAGTCGGCGATGATGATCGTTCCTCCAGGGCGAAGGCAGCGCAGAGCCTCACGCAATGTTCGAGAAAAGTCTTCCGCATAGTGAAACGAGGCGTTGAAGATAACAGCCTCGAACTGTGAGTCACAAAAGGGCAGGCGGTCACTCTCTGCCTGCATTCTGAGGAAGGGGTGCTCGAGATGGGAATCGTAATGCCTCGCAGCCCCGAGACCATCCATATCATTGGTTAGGAGGTCGACGGCGACGGGAGTCATGCCAAGCTGTGCGAGATGGTAGCTAAGCCATCCATTTCCGGCGCCGATGTCGAGGATGCACGTACCTCTCTGTAAGCTCGAGTGAATACGGGGCAATAGCGTCTGCTTGAGATACCTGTATGTCGCGGCACGTATCTTCCATTGGCCAGCATTATGGCTGGTGCGAGTTACGAAAGGAAGACTGAGATAGTAGCTGCTATCCGTGCTCCCCCTTCCCTCTGCTGTCCGGATGGCCTCGTAATCCTTGATGAAACGCGCGTAGTAGGTGGCACGCTCAACGGGGAGCGCGTGCCATATTCCATCTTGGAGCAGCATGGGAAAGTGGCATTTGACACACACCAGAGTTCCATCGTTCTTTGTAGATTCTTCAAAGGCTGCATAGCAGCGGGGGCAACGAAGTTTGAATCCGTTGAGGGTGGCGAGCTCAGCATTAATGGTTGCGTCCTGAGTCATCATGTGTGCAACCTCTCGAGATGCAGCAGCATATGGTCTCCCAACGTATTAATTACGGGAAGACGACGAATGGCAGCGTCGATCTTCTGGAGCGTTCTGAGTAGCCCCGGATGTTCCGCGATCCAAGGCTCAACGTAGGACGGAGGCACTGTTATGCCAATACCGTAAACGCCTACCAGACGAAATTTATGAGCAAAGCTATGTCTAATTTGCTCGCGGGTTGGATAGTAGACCGGAAGAGTGATGCCACCCAGCCTAGTCTCGTGATAGCCGTTCCAGCGACGGCTGCCGCGGGAGAGATCGGCATGAAGCAGATACCATGCGGTCTCCCAGAGACAATAACGCGTGGAGAAGCAGAACAACGCAGGAGAGCCGGGTAGCAGCATGGAAGCCAGCGATGATGCCAGACCGTCAAGATCTTTGACACAGTTCAGTCCTGAGAAGTTGGAGAACGCACCAGCGAAAGGATACCGTGCTGGAAGGTCTGCGATCGACTCGGATGCCTGCACGTAAAACCGGATATTGTCCCCTGCAGGTACTTGCAGGGCCTTTCTTCGTGCCTGCGCGATCATCGCGGGTGAGACATCGCACGACGTTACTTCAAAGCCCTGTTGTGCGAAGTGGATCGCGTCCTCTCCTGTGCCGCAGTTCAGCTCAAGAAGACGGCAGCGTGGAGTAAAAATATTTTGAGCACACTCCCACACCGCAGAGCGTTGTGCCCTGCCAACCGAGGAGTTGGTGAATACGTCGTCATAGCCTGCAGCGAGGCTGTCGAACGCCAGGGCTGCGGCTGTTTTTTGAGGAGCGAAAGAAATCATTGCTCAACCTCATGCAACGATGCCATCATCGCGGAACGAGCCTCACTGATGTTTTGCCGCATTTCCGAGATATCCGCAGCAGGCGTAGCTGCTTTCACCGCACGGGCGAGAGCTACTTCCTCACGAAGAAGACGGTCGGCGTGCGAGTAGAAGTTGCGGCTGTGTCTACCGCGAATGCGAATCTCGCGATCTGAGGTCTTGCCCCAGGGCATGATCTGGATGAGTCTCTCCGAGATGTTGCTGTAATAGGGAGTTCCCTTAATGGGATACGAGACAGTGGTAAAAAAAATATCGGGCCTGGATGCAGAGACGTGACTAATCGTAGCCTCAATATCTTCCATTTCTTCACCTTCATAGCCCCACATAAGAAACATGCCGCTCTGAACTCCACGTTCGCGACACATCTCCACAGCACGATGAACCTGCTCGATCTTGACGCCGCGTCCCATAGAGTCAAGGATGCGCTGCGAGCCGCTCTCAGCACCGATCCACATACGGAAGCATCCGAGCTCGGCGAGCATATCCATCATCTCTGGAGTGAGACGATCCGCGCGTGAAATGCATTCAAAAGGGATACGAATGTTTCTTCTCTGCATCTCCCGGTGATAGGTGCGAATCCATGCGTGGTTGATGGTGAAGACATCGTCAGAGATCCACACCATATCCGGAGAGTAAGTCTCGAGAAGCCACTCGATTTCGTCCACTACCTTGATGGGATCGCGACGGCGATGAGTTTGACCATAGACTCCATGACTGCACCATTTGCAGGAAAAAGGGCAGCCGCGTGCAGTAATGAAATTGACTGATCCCATACCGTGATGCTCACGCCATGTGCGCACATAGCGATGCAGATCGATAGCGTCACGAGCAGGCCACGGTTGAAGGTCGAGGTTCGAGATTTGTTCGCGTGGGGCGTTCCGATGCAGATAGCCCTCTGAGTCGAGATACGAAAGTCCGCTGATTGAACTGTAGTCGGCGCTGCGGCTTTTGAGAACGCAGAGGAGTTCTTCAAGAGTGCTTTCACCCTCTCCTGAGATGACAAAGTGTGCTCCGGTCTGTAGATACTCCAGCGCATAGGAGCCGGCCTCGGGACCACCAATCACGATGGTCCATCCGGCAATACGAGCAGCCTCGATGATCTCGACGATATTGCTGCGTGTCATCAGGTTGGCATAGAGGCCGAGCACAGATGGAGTATCTGTCTGAAGGAAGTGAATAAGCTCTGCCTTGGTGGAGAAGGTCGTATCGAAGACATCGACGTCGAATCCCTTGGAGCGAAGGTGCGAGCAGAGGTAGAGAATGCCCAGAGGAGCGTAAGGCTTCATGATGACGCGCTCCTTGGGGTCTTCCATCAGAAAATAACCGTGAGCCAGCAACAGGTCGCGCATCTATGCCTCCGCCGTTCCCGTCAGCTTGTCTGCACTGACGAAACCAAAGGAGTGTGTCCGCACATCGTTAGTGTCCGGGTGGGGATTTCGGCGTTCGGTGGTTTCAAGAGCTTCGACCTCGTCCCACAGATGCTTTATGTGCGGTTCCACCTGAGGGCTGTTGTCCGCCCAACTATCGACCTCTGCGTGCAAAGCGTCGCGGATAGCGCGATAAAAGTCTGTCGAGTATGCTGCCTCGAAGAGAATACAGAGATCGTCACTTGCGACCCAGTTACGTTTTGCACCCAACTGCTCCCGAACGCGTTCATAAAAGACCGTACCAGGCAACGGATAAGAGAACGATATTCCAATATTCTCTGGGCGCGTTCTGCGGACGAGCGTGATAGTTTGCTGGATCTCATTCCAGTGCTCGCCAGGGTATCCGAACTGCAGGAAGTAGCATGCCCGGATTCCGGCATGCTTCAGACGGTCCCTGGCGTCTTCAACCTGAGCAATCGTAATGCCCTTATCCATAGCATCGAGGATCTTCTGAGATCCGGATTCGACCCCCATCCAGACCTCCGCGCAGCCTGCCTCTTTCAGCCAGCCGACAACCTGAGTCGTCATGAGGTTCGCGCGGCTCTGAATTTTGAAGGGGAGAGCGGCGTGGCGTGCGGTGACCTCTCGAGCGAAATCCTGCGTCCAGTGGTGGTTGAGAGCGAAGACATCATCGCTGAACCAGATATGGTCGACGCCCGCGGAAGACTTCAGCAGACGCATCTCATCGGCGACCTCCGCCGCGGAGCGAAGCTGGAACTTATCTCCAGATATGGGCTTGGCACACCAGTTGCAACGATAGGGACAGCCTCGGCTGGCTACCATGTTTACGGAGAAGTAGCCGTGCGATGCGGTCCACGCCTCTCGATAGGGAGCAAAATTAGTAAGATCGTGCGGAGGCGATGGAAGTTGTGACCATGATGGATTCGGCGCGAGCGCGTGCTTTGGATGCGCAATCTCTCCTTGATCGTTTCGCTGAACCAGCCCCGGAATGTCATCGACTGATCCACCTGAGAGTATGGCAGCACAAAGCTCAACGAGAGCGGATTCCGCTTCGCCACGCAAGAGGTAATCAATGCCGTGATTCAAAAACAGCTCAGGATGATCGCTGGCATCGGAGCCGTGGATCACCACCGGGAGCGCTCTCTCTTTTGCAAGACCGACGAACTTCCAGACGACCTCGCGCATGCGACTCAGGCACATCTTGGTCAGAAAGTTGAAGTCGTCCTCATAGATAACAAGTATCTTCGGACGAGTCTCGTCAAGGACGTTTGCCAACTCTTCCGGATCGCGCAGCATGGTGTCAAAGAGAGCGACGTCATAGCCGTGTTCACGCAGGGCGGAGGCAGCGAACAGCGTGCCGAGGGGGCGATACGGCTGCATCTTCCGCGCCTGCTTGGCGTCGAAGTGGAGATGGTAGGAGTGAGTTAGCAGGATGTTAGGCACGGATCACCTCCAGGCAGCCTTTGAACTGGTTGTGCAAGACTGTCAGCACGCTGCTTCCTCCGGCGTATTGGCAAGCCGCTTAGCGTCAACGGTAGGCTTCGCAGCAATATGCTTCTTGATGCGGTTGTTGACCCAAAGCTCGAGCGGCATACGGTATACATCGTGATCAAGCCTCCAGCGTGCCGGCAGCGACATACTTTTCTGGACGAGACGAGTAAACCTACCGCGACGATCGGCCCCAATCGGAATGCGGTCGAAGGCAAGGCGCAGATAATCACGCGTAATCTGAAGGCGGCGATGTTCCCTGCCATTGAGCCACGGAAGCCTGGTGTAGCGCGGAAAGTAATCCGCCCATGCTTCAAGGGAGGCAGGAGGATCGATGCCAAGTTCGGTCGTTCGAGAGAAGATGGGCGAACCAGGATAGGGAGTAAAGATGTTTGTCCAGAACTCAGCGCCAGGATAGCGACGGCAGACCGTCATCATGAAGTCGATGGTTTCGCGGCGCTCTTTGCGTCCTTCGCCCGGAAACGCAAAGATAATGTTGAAGGAAGGACGAATGCCAGCTTCGAGGCAACGCGCAGCGCTTTCGTAGATCGACTCAAAGTCCTGCCAATCCTTGTGCATCGCCTTAAGAACAGCAGTCGAACCGGAGTCTACTCCCTGGCATATCTGGCTGAGGCCTGCGCGCTTGAGCATGCGAAGATCCTCAGGCGTAAGGCGTGCAACGACGTTGCTGGTGGCCTGAATGCTCCATGTATAGTGAGAGTTTTCGCGCACGAGGCCTTCTGCGATACCTCGGGCACGATTCATGTCGACAAGAAAGTTATCATCAACAACCCAGATCATCTCAAGCGCATAACGCCGACTTAGATCGACAGTCTCTTCGACGAACTGTTCCGGTGGGAGCGCGTTCCATTTACGTCCGTATACGCCAGAGTTGGTACAGTAGGCACAGTTGAACGGGCAGGCGAGGCTTGACGTATACATCGCCCACCGGCGTCCGCATTTGCGTTCGTAGGCATCGAAGTCCGCAATGTGGTAAGCCTTCGGGGGCATCTCAACCAGAGGCCGCAAGGCGCGCTCGGGCGTCAGGACCATCTTGCCGTCGCGCTTGAAACCGATACCTGCAATAAGGTCCGGCGCGGCGACGCTTTCAAGATGCCGGATCAACTCCAGCAGGCTGTCTTCACCCTGGCCCCGAACGATGTAGTCGATGTATGGAGCCTCGAGCGTCTGCCCCGGAAGAAGTGAGGGATGCCACCCTCCAAGAATGACGGGGAAGTCTTCTTTCCATGCTTTGATCGCCTTGGCAATATCCACTGTCTCGCGAATCATCGGACCTGTCACCAACGACACACAAAAGCAGAGCGCGTCTTTGACCTCTTCAAGAACGCGCTGCTTGAAGTTAGGCGTTATGGTCGAATCGATGAGGATGACGTCATAGCCAGCACGAAGTAACGGCGTTGAGACAGCTAGGATGCCAAGTGGTGCTGTGGCCTCAGAGCTGGCAAAGGAGGGAAAGAAGAAGACGATCTTTCTCGAACTGCGCCGCGTTTTTTCAGTGACCATGAGGCAAAGTCTAGAAAGAGTGGCTCACGGAGTTATCAACGGTTTGTCTCTATATCGTCTTCGCTTCATTTCGCGAAGTCTTCCATTGAAATTGACAATCTTCCGACATGCAGATGACATATCGCCTGCGCAGGGAAAACTAGAGTGAGCGCATGGCGCTTTTTGTTAAAACACTCAAGCTATATCAGTTGCGTAGCCGACAGAAGAGGGGCGTTTGCGTGCGCTGGCTGCACATTGCTCTGGCGGCCTCCTTATTATTTAGTCCTCTCGTTTATGCCCAGAACACGCCATTGATTTCCGGTGGAGTCGGTTTCTTCACCAGCACAAATGGTGGCAATACAACATACATACCGGCGATCTCTCCTTTGATTCAGGCTCCCATCACGAAACGCCTGCAGGTCGAGTCGCGCGCATATCTGCTGGATGCGTTCTTTCCCAACGGAAAGGGATATGACACGAGCCATTTTGTGGCTCTCACCTATCTTCAGGCCAGCTACTTTGCGAACCCGCATGTAACCGTTGTAGGAGGATTGTTTCTGTCTCCATTCGGTACCTACACGGAGCGACTTTCTCCGATCTGGATCAGCAACTTTCAGGATGCTCCGTTGATAGTTCCTATAGGGACAGGAACTGGAGCGGGTCTTGGCGGTATGTTGCGCGGCAATGCGTACTCCAATGGAAAGGTTTCGATTGACTACACCGCATACTTTTCCGCACGTAGCGCAAATCAGCAGTTCAACGCATCGCGGTCGACAGGGTTCCGCGTGAATGCGTATCTACCGAAGCCGCGATTGGAGATGGGGGTCTCGTATGGAAGGCTCCTGCAAGGCACCAATGCGAATGCGGTTGGATTTCACGTCTGGTGGCTTCCTCCGAACACGGCATTCAAGATGCGTTCTGAGTATGCGCATACGACACACGTGCAAGGTTATTGGTTTGAGACCGACTATCGCCTTTCGCGTTTCGGAGGCACGGAGAGCATAGTAGGTCGACTTGAACCGGTCTTCCGTATGCAACAGACCTTTAGAAACGCACCGGATGCCACAGATGGCCTATCCGCGCAGAACACGCAGAGAGCAGACTTCGGCCTAGACTACTACCTGCCTCACAATGTGCGTATCAACACAAGCTACTCCCGTCAGTTTTCAGCATCGGGCAACAGGAATATCTGGCAGACAGGCATTGTCTATCGCTTCCTGTTTCCAGCGTGGAGAGGAAAGTAAATGAAGATTTTTAAATGGATTCTCCTCTGGCAAATCCTTGTGGCTTCTTTCGTAGTGCTGGCGCAGTCCTCTACGACTTCCGCGACACAAACATCTCGCTCTCAGAAGCAACAGGTTCAAAAGCAGCCGCCGGTGAACGACGGCGAGCGCATCTTCACGCAAAACTGCTCGCGATGCCATAATGCTCCGGATGGATTCTCACCACGCATTGCGGGAAGTGTTGTTCGTCATATGCGTGTGCGAGCAAACCTGAGCGAAAAAGATGCGCAGGCGGTCCTGCGATTTTTCAACCCGTAAGCGCATGCGGATGCTGAAGATACGTCATCTGCGCCATCCTGTTCTGACCGCTCGCCATGTTGCTTTTCTGCTTCGGCTGCATGCCGAGGCACACCATCGCAGCTTGGAGGGACGCCGCTTCTATAAGGGAGATGCGCGGTTCCATCTTGATGCAGTGTCACAAGGACTCTCGGACCGAAGCGAGGGCGGGCGGTGCGACAGACAGCTTCTCGAAAGAATCTGTGTCGCTTACCGAGCAGCATCCTACATGTCAAGGCCTGGAGTTTATGAGCCCACAGGCTGGTGGAGGATGCTGAGGACCACAGGCCTGATGCGCGTGCTGCAGGCACTGGAAGAAGGCAACACCAGTACTCTACAACCGATGTATGCGAATTTCTTTCGCGATTCCTGCAGTGATGGATTAGTAGGCAAGAACGCATTACTGATTCCCAAGCTTCCACAAGCATTGGCCAGGATTCATCAATGGGCATCTCTCAGCGAGGCTTTGTCGCGCCTTGATCGATGGAAGACGCTGACATGCGGCAGGTATGATCTGAACGAGCTCCGAACTCCGATGATAGGAAATCCCTTCGGAATCGTGCTTGACGACATATTCATCAGTAGCGGTGCAGAGCACCAACACTACGGTGCGCAGAGGATCGCCGACATCCTGAAGAAAAAAGATGCGGTCGTTGCGGAGATTGGTGGGGGATATGGTGCGATGGCGTACTATCTGCTCCGCGACCATCCGGGTACGACATACTGCAACTTCGATCTGCCGGAGAGCCTGGCGCTGGCGGCTTACTACCTGATGCGGTGCTTTCCCGAGAAGCGCGTACTGCTTTATGGAGAATCCTCTCTAAAAGACAAAGACATTGAGAAGTACGATATTGTACTTCTGCCTCTTCAGGAGCTGACTAGGATGCCAGCACATTTTGCGGATATGATCTTCAGCTCTCATGCTATGTCGGATCTCAACTCGGAGGCACTCAAGGAGTACTTGGAACGGGTAAAGCATCTGACGAGAAAATATTTTCTCTACCAGGGCATGACTTCATCCGCGAAGTCGTTGCAACAATTGATGGTAGAAATGCATCCGTCCTTTATGCTGAGTCAGGAGAAACAATATTATCTGCATGGACAAGAGGGGCAGGAGTTTCTTCAAAGCGAGTTGCTGTACGAGATGTCACAAACTCAATGATTAGATACTCCGCCACGCTGAGAGATCACGGCCTATAATCTCTTCCAATTCCAGAATATTGTTGCGGTAGTAGTTGACCAGCACTCTTCGATCTTCTGAAGAGAGGGATGGCTTTGCTCCTCCCTGATACAGGCTCCCTCTTATCTTCGATTTGAACGATCTGGGAAGAAGTTTCGTCACGACAGGCCTGAGTTTTGCCGCAATCCCATTTCGTTCGAGAAGACTAAGTCGAGAGAAGAGAGGAGTAGAGGGGATATCGACGGGCCGCGGAGTAAAACCGTCATCAACCCCAAGGAAGTTGAGAATACTTCTGAACCATCCCTGATAGTCAGACCGAAGGTCTTCATAGAGAGATAGATGGATCTGTCTTGGGGAGAACTGTTCCTTATAACGGCGAATCTGTTCCGCGTAATTCCCAAAGGCGAGAAACGGATGATAGATGTTAATTCGATCCTGTTTGTCCTGGAAGGCCTTTTCCAGATGCACGCGGAAGGAGTGAGTAACATTTCTATCAGACAAGCTCTTTAGATACTGATGAAACGCACGTTTGGCTGGATCCATCAGAACGATAATGATGCGTGCATCTGGAATCGCCGAAGCGATGGCAGAGGGGGCTGAGGGAGACCAGAGATACGAGACGCTCCCTTCGCCGATAGCGGACTCATTACCAACGCTAAGAAAGAGACGTTGATAGTCGTGCATGCATGTCACCATGCCACCGAAGCGTTTCGTCGTTACCCCGCTATCAAGATAATGCCTCAGGCTTTCGGCGGCTGCGCGAGCACCAGATTGTAGTTCTTCAACAAAGTTGTCCAGCCGTATCTCGGACGAGAAGAAGGAAGGCTCCTTCAGAGGGCTCATATAGATCTGCGGGTGCTGATCGAGATGGTAGTACAGCCCATCAGTTCCCGCCTTTGGAGCGCCGACAATGAAGAAGTTCGGGAGGGTCATGCTGATGGTTTAGAGTACCTACTTCGTTCCTGTTATTCGCCAGGGGATGGAGAGAGGAATCCCCCCACCCTTTGACAGAGGATACTGCTTTCAATACAGACCATATCGTATAAAGGAACGGATGTTGTCATTGGTGTATCTTCCAGTTGTCAAAATCATCCGCGCGTAGCAGCGACGGGCACCTTTGAATCAGATGTTGTTGGCACTGTCCCCACCCGTCAACCGAATGTTCCACCAGGGATCATGCGCACACCGTCTGAGGCCAGGGAGACGGACATGAACGCCATTTCTGCTGAGTCGATTCAAGGAAGCCCAGGCGTCCGATTTTCCCTGTATGACTCCTGTCCTTACAGGAACCTTTGTTTGCCACACATTTCACAAAACGAACTACCGTTTTGCTAGCTTACGTCGCCGAACCGCCGGAAGCTGTTTCTTAGAGATTCCCTCTGCACGAGAGAGTTCCATCCAGGAAATATCTTCTTCATCCAGCAATCGCTCAGAACCGTAGTTTGCCGACCGCAGATCCACACGCATCGTACGGCGTCCTGTATTCGACAGATGTTCCTCTGCCCGTGCGCGAGCCTGTTCCGGATTGCCACTCTTGATAGCTCGCACTAACTGGTGATGCTCCAGTACAAGCTCAGGACCATAACTGTCCATCACGATAACCAAGTAGTAGTAGCGCATCAACCTTGTCTGCACATTCCGCACCACATCCAGAAACGCCTGATTCCGGCTGGCCGCTGCAATACATATATGGAAGTTCCGGTTCCACTCAAGGAAAGTGTAATAACTATTCTTTTGGCCAACGTTATATTCATAGCTGGCCCAGGATTCGATCTCCTTAATTTGCGCCGGCGTCGCGCGTTCCGCTGTCAGTGCCGCAATCGCCGGTTCCACCACTGCCTGCAACTCATGCAGATTCCGATACTCCTCGATTGTCAGAGCTGGAATGTTGTATCCGCGAAATGGAATCATCTGCATCAGCGATTCAGCACACAGCTTCCGGCAAGCCTCACGCACCGGCGTACGGCTCGCCTTATATCGATCACACATTTCCTGCTCCAGGATAGACAGGCCAGGTTCTAGTGCACACGTCACTATGTCCCTCTTCAGTTCCGTGTAAACTCTTGCAGATTCAGTCATTTACGGCTCCATGTATACATATGCCATATATCACAAATTGCATCGACATATACTTTGTATACATCCTTACTGTCAAGTAAGCACAGCTTTATCTAAAGCTAACTTTGTCGATTCCTCCTGTGTTTTTGCAGAACCACGACTGCACCGGTCTGACACTTTTCTCCAGCTTCTCGCGCACCAACACGCATGCTGCCGGCAGTAGCTTCCTCCATATCCTTTACCTTTACTCTTGATGTGTATCTCCGATCGTAATAGGCCGCTCCATCCGGGACGTAACAAAGACCTCTTCGCAATTGGGTTCACTGTCTGCTGAAAGTTCGAGCCGTCGCGCACACATCAGCGGAAGATCATCCAACCACTTCGCCCAAGCAGGCACGACGATGAAAAGTCCCGAAGACTTGCTCGGACACATTCAGCAAGTCTTCGTTCACGAACAACTGCATCGCCACTTCTTTGATCGCCGCAGTTGATTAATTAGAAAGTAAATCTCGCAGCCAGTTCCCCGATCTGCGCATTGCCTGCACCGGTCGGCTGGCCAAAAGTATTAAGGATCGGTGAGGTCGCGACCGCAGTATAGTTCGTCCGACCGAACAGGTTGAAAGCCTGCCCGATAACCTCTAGACGTTTTGCGTCTCGCTGAAAGATTGCTTTTGATACCCTGAAGTCGAAGTTGAGATAGTTGGTAGAGGCCACATTTCCTGCACTCAGGTTTGTGGTCAACGGATACCCCGAAGCACACGTAGCGGTGGCAGGGGGGCATCTGATCGCATTCAGGTCAGAACGGTACTGATTGATTGCTTCATAACTGATACCGCGGTTGCCCTGATTGCGCGTCGTTCCCGGCACATACTGTGCTGTGCCATTTGCATCCAATGCCGCCCCCGGCAGCACACCAATTCCCTTAAGGACAGTAGTATCCGTCTGCGTCGTCGTTGTAACACTGAATGGCAGCGAACTACGGAAGCTGAAGATGCCACCTGCCACAATTCCCCAGGGGAGCATCACCGAACCGCTCGCCACCACCGCATGACGTTGATCGATTACCGCTGGTCCCCAATCTCTATCAGGCGCTGCATAACTTACCGGAGCCGAGTGCGGATTATTATCCAACGCCGAAGTCAGTGCATACGACAGCGTATACATATATCGATTGCTCATACGCTTCTCAAGTTTCAAGTACAGCGCCTTATATTCGCTTGCGCCAGTCGATGCATGCTGTTGAATCTGGCTGAAGTTCGAGTAGGGCCGCTGGCCACTGATACTTGGCACTCCATTCAACAGAGGGTAGTTCAGGTCGTACACCTTATAATCCCGCAATCCACGCGAGTAGATACCATCCGCCGAGATTGAAAGATTGCTCAACAGTTGCCTTGTGTAACCTAGCGAAAACTGGTGCTGGTACGGATTTCTTAATGTCGGCGATAGGATTGTTACTGTCGGCGCAGACGTTGAGCAGAAGTTTGTAGGACTCTGTCCATTGTAAGGATCGGGATAGGGCGGAGCATATCCGGTTGTTGTATTTCTCACCAACGACACGTTGCAGGCCACAAAGTTCAACTTCTCGCCCTCGCTCGGTTCCGTTTGGACAAAGTTGTAATAAACACCGTATCCCGCGCGAATCACGTCCTTTTGTTTGCCCATAGGATCCCATGACAGTCCAAGACGTGGGCTGAAGTTGTTCTTGTCTCCGCGCTCATGTGGATTTCCTTGAAATGGAATCGTCGGCCTATTGGGATCCGGTGTATAGGTATCGAGAAACGGAGACCCGAATTGACGCTCATAACGTATTCCACCGTTGAACGTCAGGTTCGGACGCAGCTTCCAGGTGTCCTCAAAGTAGAACGCCTCCTGCGTCGATGGCAGGAAATAGAGCCTCGGTACGGCTGCAGCGGCGAACTGCTGCACGTTGGTAAGAGCAGCCAGCGATGCCGCATTGGTTGGATCGAACGGCTGATCCGTATTGAAGGTATACGTTCCGTTAACATTGCTGGCACTCGCATCCGTATAAGGCACGTAGCTTACATCGAAGCCCATCTTGAACGAATGCGCGCCTTTCTGAATCGTTAGAGAATCATTCAGTTCCCATCGACCTTCCACACCCACCGCAGCATAAGTGTGGCCGTAGCCGAAGCTCGGGAAGCTATACGCTCGCGAGACATTCTTTGTGTAGTTTGGATCTACCAGGTCTGATGGCTTTTTGGGAAGCGGCGTATTCCACGGACCAAGCTGGTAGCTGATATACGCATACTGGAAGCGACTCTCGTTCACGATGTTCGCCCTTGGTTCCCATGTGTGGCCAATGACGAGTGCGTGCCGCGGAATCTGTCCGTCATAACATCCGATCGTTGTAGTCGGTCCGCATCCATTCCCTGAGACGAGATTCCACTCCTGCGCATATCGCGCAAAAATCTGCTGGTTTGACGTAAGGTCGTGGTCCAGCCGCAGCGTTAGAAGATTGTCGTGTCCAGGTGTTTTGAATGTCCCCAACAGGCTGGAATAATACGCTGCTGCCGGGCCATTCACGAACATCGTGTATGAAGTTGTCTGCTGGGTTCCTTCGTATGCGCCATAGTAGTGCGTTCTGTCTTTGAAAATCGGCCCACCGATATCGAATCCATACTGGTTACGGTTGTACGGCGCTTTCCCTATATTCTGTGCAGCTTGCGTCGCCTTTTGAAACTGATTATTGGCATTCATGAACGAGTTGCGAAAGTACTCGAATGCCTCACCATGAATTTTGTTGGTTCCGCTCTTAGTCACCACCGTTGTGAAACCACCCATTGCCCATCCCAGTTCGGCAGGGAACGATGCTGTATACGTCTTGAACTCTGCTACAGCTCCCTCGGGAACATTTTGTCGTGGATCGCCTTGCTCCGTCTGCTGGTTCGTCACACCATCCAAATAGAAACCGTTTGCAAAGAAATACACACCACTGCCCGCTTGCACACTGTTATAAAAAGTGCGGGTCGCAGCCTGCGTCGTACCCGGCACCAGAATTGCCAGGTTAAGATACTGCCGGTTTGGGATTGGCAACGTATCGATCTGTGCCTGCGAAACAACGCCGCCCACGTCGTGCGCTGTCGTATCTACAGCCGACACGGTGCCACTTACATTGATCGACTGTTCCGTACTACCCACCGCAAGTTGAATCTCTTGATTAAGATGGTTACCGAGTTGGATCGTCAAGCCTGTAATCGCCTTTGACGAAAAGCCTGAGGCTGTCCCTGCCAGCGAGTACTGTCCTGGCGCCACCGCAGGAAAGCTGTAACGACCGTCAGATGAGGTTTTGACTGTGCGCTTGACGCCGCTGTCGGTGTTCGTAAGCACAACTTCTGCACCTACAATTCCCCCTCCCTGCACGTCAGTCACGGCTCCCTGGATATCTGCCTGCCCAGATTGAGCAAGGGCTACGTTTAATCCGAGGAAGACGACGAATGCAACAAAGACACTAAGGGTTAACTTCCGGATGGTCATCTGTTCTCCAAGCTGAAGAAAGTGTGTTGATAGGTACTTGATTCGAAACCACGATGCAGTTGCATCGCTGTCGGACATCTAAGCTGTGCAAAGCTTGAGCACAACGAACCGGCCAGACAAATGAGGCGATACTGATTGTCTTTTTACTGATCTGGACATCGAAATATCGCCTCGCTTTGCCGGTGGCTACAGCTAATATCGCCAACTCTTGGTGTCAGCGCCTGGGGGCGCGGTCTTCAACATGCGTTGTTGCATCAACGGCATTTGCCGTTGAAACACCTGACCGCGGAGAGTCGTCCCCGGTACAGTCGGGTCGCCGCCCCAATAGCAGTGAATCTGCCGCGTGCCGTATTCGACGGTACCGTCGTAATAGGGATCCTTGGTACTCTCAAGGAAAGCTGCGGTATAGCGCACCGAGTTTGCCAGGAAATACTGATCGCTGGTGCCTGCCGCCAGATGGATCTTGCCAACCAGCTTTGGCCCAAGTGTCGACCAGTCGCGACGCATGATGTAATCCAGATCGGAATGATCGCGCCAGTAAGTGGCGACTTCAGGATTAATCTCACCTGTCTTCTTATCCCAGATCATCGCCGGGTAGCCGTCCACTCCTACCGGTCCGAAGACTGCCTGCATTCCGTCCCAGAGTCCAGCGCCGCGACCGTGATCGCCAACCACGAGTTCGATGCGATCATCCTGCTCCATCGTCGTCTCGACGCGGTCGTCATCCATCCGGTCGGCTGGCGCCACTGTTTGCGATCCGCGATTGCCAATAGCCGGGATTGGCACCTGCGCCCAGGGTGCGTTGTAGTAGTAGGCATTCTTATTGGAGTAGAGGTTAACCAGTCGCCATGCACGAAAATCAATGGGACTGGGAGCACCGGTCCATTCCCCGTTATAGAAATCGGGATACTTTACCTGCATGCCGAGCGCTTCCCATCCGCCCGTGCTGCAACCGGTAAGCATGCGTGACCACGGCTGCCCAATGCCGCGAAATTGTCTTTCGATCTCGGGAATCAGTTCCTGGGTGATGGCATCGCCGTAAGGGCCAACATTCGGGGAGTTCACGCCATAGGAGTCGTCGTAATACGGCGTCGCATGCTGAATCGTCGCGATCAGCATATGGGGAAGCTTGTCGCTGTTCCAGTCCTGGTAGAACTTGTAGGCCATCTCTGCGACAGCCCGCGGCATTCCTTTGAGGTCGGGAGTCGGAGGCGTTTCGCGATAGCCGGCAAGATTTGTGGGAAAGTGAGCCGGAGTGATGACCAGCGGATAATGGGCGTCGGGATGCGTATCCCAACCCGGCGGAAGCAGCACGAAGGCACCCAGCCCGACAGGCCGGCCCCAAAAGGCGCTAAGCAGTTTGCTTTGGATGCGAATGTACTTCAAATACTTCGTGTCTTTGGGATAAGGCAGCTCGGGGATGACCTTGTCGAGAGAAATATCGATAATTTCACCGGGGGCGACATGAATCTTGCGCACAGTGCTATAGAGGTTCCCCGGCTTGATGCTCCAGTTCTGCCCTTCCCAGTGATCCATCGGCAGCTTGAGCACCTTCCCGTCGGCGCGATGGACAGTCTCATACATATTGAGCACCGCTTGAACGTAGTAGTCACCCTCCGGCACATCGCTCAGGCTGTCACGGGGATAACCGAGAGCACTTGCATCCACGACAACAGAAGCGTCGGGCTGCAAGCCATCGACGTTTATGCCAAACATCTGCTGGGTGGTGAGTGCGTTATTGCTTACCTGCTTGCGCGGCTCATTGCTTCCGTCTTTGGAGATGATCAGCAGCATGCGTCCATCAGCCGCCTTCGACCACAGCGATTTCGGCATCCTGATGCGGAAGTGTGCTGCGGAGTTTTGTCGACCGCAACCGGATGCCAGTAGCAGCGGCGCACAAATCGCCAGTAGCGCATAACGCCATCTCCGTTTTTCCCGGCTTGACTCAAATTTCATGGCTACCAATCTCCTTCGCCCTCTCTCGCTACCCGCACTGTCCATTTCTGCCGCTCGAGGATGCATGGAACTTAGTACCTCCAACTCTTCACGTCGGCGCCAGCAGGAGCCGTCTTCAACATTCGATCAGCCATCGCCGGCATCTGCCGTTCATATACCGTGCGTGTAGATACGGCTTCGGGATCACCAGGATCTCCAACCCAGCAATGCACGAACCGGTCTCCGTACTCGACGCTACCGCCATAGTTCGGATTCTTGGTTGCCTGCAGAATCTTGTCGACGCGACGAACGGCATTCGCGAGATACCACTGATCGCTCGTGCCCACTGTAAGGTGGATCTTCCCCACCAGCTTGGGCCCCAGGGTGGGCCAGTCGCGCTCAAGAATATGGCCTAGATCCGAGTGATCCTGCCAATATTTCGCCACCTCTGGATCGATCGCTCCGGTCTTCTTGTCCCAGATCATGCCTGGGTAGCCATCCTTCCCCACCGGCCCGAAGACAGCCTGCATACCATCCCATAGCCCGGCTCCACGACCGTGATCTCCAACCACCAGCTCGATGCGATTGTCCTGCTCCATCGTGGTCGCAACCTGGTTGTCCTCCATGCGGGCAGAAGGAAGCTTTTGCGTCAAGCTGCTAGGTCCGGGGTTGCCGATACCCGGAATAGGAACCTGCCCCCAAGGCCCTTCGTCGTAGTAAGCATTCTTGTTGGCATAAATGTTCACCAGACGCCAGGAATGGAAGTCGATAGGACTGGGAGCCCCAGCCCAGGTTCCGTTGTAGAAATCTGGATAGAACACCTGCATGCCGAGCGCTTCCCATCCCCCGGTAGAGCAGCCTGTGAGAGCGCGCGCCCACGGCTGCGCGAGGCCACGGAATCGCTTTTCGATCTCAGGAATAAGCTCCTGAGTAATGGCGTCACCGAAAGGACCAGTGTTCGGAGAGTTCACCCCATAGGAGTCGTCGTAGTAAGGCGTAGGATGCTGGATGGCCATGAACAACATGCGGGGTGCCTTGCTGCTCTTCCAATACTGATAGAACTCGTAGGCATACTTGGCGGTGGTAGCTGCAAGCGGCCCCGGCCCCTCCTCTGAGGCCCCTGCACTATCCCCATCCTGAAGCGTGGGATCAGGAGGTATCTCGGAGAAGGCCCTGATATTCGCCGGGAAATGCGCTGGATTGACGATCAGAGGATAATGGGCATCCGGATGGGAGTCATACCCTTCGGGAAGAATCACAAAAGCGCCGAGCCACATCGGACGTCCCCAGAAGGCGGTGAGAAGCTTGCTCTGGATGCGAACGTATTTGACGTATTTCGTATCCTTCGGAAACGGCTTCTCTGGAATCACCTTGTCGAGGGAGATGTCGACCGTGCCGCCGGACTTCGAATCGATCCATATCTGTCGAGACGCGCTATAGAGATTGCCAGGCTTAGTGCTCCAATTCTGCCCTTCCCAGTGGTCCATCGGCAGCTTAAGCACGTGCCCGTCGGCGCGGTGAAAGGTCTCGTACTCATTGAATACAGCTTGAACGTAATAGGCGCCGGTCGGAATCTTCTTGAGACTGTCGAGTGGGTAACCGATGGAGGATGTATCCAAAACGACGCTGCCGTCGGGCTGCAATTTATCGACATTCATTCCGAACATCTGCTGGGTAGTGATCGCGTTGTTGCTGACCTGCGTACGCGGCTCACGGGATCCATCTTTGGAAATGATCAACAGCAATCGACCGTCGACCGGAGCATTATGGACAGACTTCGGCATAGTGACGCGAAAGCTCACCACCGAGGAGGTATTCTTACAGCCCGTTGCGCACATGGCGAATGCCGCCATAACAAGAAGCGATGCATTCCGAGCTTTCCCGTTTTTCCTACTGGACCACAGCCTCATGGACAGGTTCTCCCTCCTGCGTTGTTCTTTCTGTGGCGCTAAACCACAAGGCGCACACTTCAAAGGCACATCTGCGTACCCCAAAGACGTCGCGGTTTTCACCGCACAACGTCTGCACATGCAATTCCCCTGCCCTGCACGTTGGTCACGGCGCCCAAATGTCACCTGCCCTGATTAAGCAAGGGCTAAGCCCGAGGAAGACGACGAATGCAACAGAGAAACAAAGGGTTAACTTCCGGGTGGCCATCTGCCATCCAAAGCCGAAGAAAGTATGTTGATAGGTGCTTAATGCGAAAACCACGATGCAGCTACATCGCTGCCAAGCGTCTAAACCGCACATGGTTCAAAGACGGATGCCTACTTATATTAATAAATACAAAATATGTCAACATTTTTATTTAACGAGAAACACAGAGAGCATAATTCTTTATTTTCATATACTTATATCCAAGATAAATAAATTAATCTCGAAACACATTCGACATAACATAATTTGTATACACAAGCTGTACAACTCAAATACAAAACCCGGACGAAATTGCGCTCTGGCCAGCGATCTGTACATGCACACGCTTATCCTGATCACATGCTTCTACGAATGATGGTGGTTCTTGCTGGGATGGCGACAGTCCATGTCTCCGCACGGGCGCAGGAGATCGAACATGCCCGATTGGCAGAGGTAATAAATCTGAAGGGCACGGTCTTCCACGTACAAGGTGTCGATCTGGATGCCGAGCACATCTGGGTGACGTCAGTGGATTCGGCAGCGCACAAAGGGTATCTGCATCAGTTCAACCGAAAGACCGGCAAGTTCGAGAAACAGGTTGAGGTCACCGATGGGCCACGCTACCATCCAGGCGGGTTTTCGATCAGCAATGATTCGATCTGGCTTCCAGTCGCAGAATACAAACCAAACAGCACAGCCACCCTGGTTGAGTTGGACAAGAGGACACTGGCGGTTAAACGAAAGATCTCAGTGGCTGACCATATCGGTTGCATTGCGGTGACGAAGGATGCATTGATCGCCGGAAACTGGGGCAGTCGCAGACTCTATGTATTCGATATGGATGGTAAACAGATCCGCAAGATTGAGACACCCTCAGAAAATCAGTATCAGGACATTAAATTTGTAGACGGAATGCTGGTAGGTGGAGGAAATCTGACGAAGACAACAGGAGCCGTGGACTGGTACACGTGGCCATCGATGCAGCTGGTGCAGTCGCTTGCCTCAGGCCCAACCGACCGAGGCAAGCCCTACACTGGCGAGGGGATGACCTTGAAGGCGAACGACCTGTATCTCGTGCCGGAAGACGGACCGACACGCGTGTTTCACTTTGTAATCGAGAATCATCTTCCCCGTCAGCAATAAAAATCTACCTCTCAATATCTGTTTGCATTATGTGGAAGGGCCAGCAAAAATTACTGGCCCTTCTATGGTCAGAAGTTCGGATCGTAGTTGAAGTAGATAGGATTGGAGAGGCCCACCATGTTCCCGCTCAAAGACATCGAATTGGGAACCTGTGGGTAAGGAGTCCCCGGTCCCTCCACCTCGACACGATAGTAGGTGTGGCCCGTGGTAGCGGGGGCATCCGTAAACTCGACAGAGGGCTGGCTGCTGTTTGCCTGGAAGTCACCGAACTTATTGCCATCCTTAATTACATGAACGGTGTACGTTCCGTCCGCAGCAGTCTTGCCCGCCAGCTGCACGCGAAATTTTACCGGCTTTCCGGTGGGCTTGGCGTTGTCGCCCATCATCATGTCCATTTTTCCGTCCTGATCGAGATCAGCGTAAAACTCGACACGCGGCGCATAGGGATTTGCACTGACCGCAACGCGACCGTTGGTCAGAGCATCGACGACAGCCTGAGCATTTCGTCCCGTCGCGAATACCCACGTGGTTGGAGTTCCGATGTTGCTTGCCCTGGCCTGTCGGCTGTACTTCGTTTCCTGGTCAGGAGTCTCGGGAATGCTGTGATGCGTATCGCTGCCGCCACGGCCCGTAAGCCTGCGACCGGACTTGAGCATATCGTCCCAGATCATGATCGCGTTCGCGTTCCTCGACCACAGCGCCGAGTTCCACACCTCGATCGAGTCGATGAGATCGTACGAGTAGCCGAAGTGATTCTTGCCGCTGGGATGGTTCGCCGAAAGGTGAATCCCCAGATCCTTCTTGACCTGCCCAATCACAACATCGCGCTGGTCGCGAACATCGTAGAGCCTCTGATGGTCATAGGGCTTGGCCGAAAAAACATTGCCGTGACCGCGGTTCGTCGTCCACTCGGCGCCGTACAGCAGAATGAACGACGGGTCGTTGGGCTTGAACTCGGGGTCGGTCCATGTGTTGTGAGAGACGTCGCCTTTCACATGGTTGTCGTGGTCTGTGATGCAGAGATAATCCAGCCCCGCTGATTTTGAAAAGTCGATCATCTTCGTAATGCTTTTGTTCGTAGCCCCCTCGCTGTGCCAGGAGTGAGTGTGAAGATCGCCCTTGAGCCACGTGCCGTTCGTGAGGCTGGCAACGGGTGGGATCACAGGATCAGGATTCATCAGGTCAGTCTTGCCCTGCCCCAGGGCAAAGCTGTTGAAACAGGCGGCCAACGCCAGGCTGGCGACGAAACCTCGTGCTCGCATTGCTACATTCCTTTCTGATTCTGCTGTGCTGCTATGACAGTGATTTCTCCGCGTCTGCCCACCGGAAGAGAAAGTAACGGAATTACGAACATCCTTGAAGAGAAGCAGCAAAGAAAAAAGGGGTTTACACAGCAATGACGTTGAATGCACGCGAGGAACACTGCAATATCTAGCAGATAAATGTGGGAATCATAGAGTTCTTTACCCCTGTGTACACGGTCCCGTGTACGAGCCTGTTCATCGTCTATTCATTGGAAACAGCTATCTTCAAAACTGTTCACGATCACTTCAGGCGCTCTTTGAATCATGATGACGACGGACTCCTTTACTCTTTCGGAAGAACACAAAGGAGTCGATCTCTCCTCTGATCCAAGGTGGCAGCTGGCTCAGCGAATCGCTGCCAGCAAGAGCCTTGGGCGTTCGCAATTGCTTGCAAGCTTTCTGCTGTACGTTACCGACCGCACCCTGAACGGATGCGAGCATGAAGTGACGGAGCAACAGATCGGCGTCCATGTCTTCAACCGACGCGAAGGCTACAACTCCAACGAAGACAATATCGTGCGGAACTACGCTCGCAATCTGCGCAAACGAATCGCGGAGTATTTTCTGCTGGAAGGCAGAGAGGAAAGTCTTCATCTCGAAATTCCTCGTGGAGGGTATATCCCCATCTTCACCCCTCTTGGAGATGCTGCCCCATTGGAGCCAAGCCCTGACCCACTGGAGAAGCAGGTTCATCTCCAAGTCAAAAAGAGCGAACCTCCACCGCCCACGATCCTTGTGGAGAAATATCCCAAGCCGCGTAGATTTTTATGGCTGTGCGCCATGATCGCCCTCGTGCTGGCAGGCTGGATGGCGACCCGCTCGATCAAGAGCCACGCCAACGGAGGGGTGCGCACAAAGCTATGGGGCAGGATGTTCTCCCACGGCCGCAACACCTATATAGTCTCCGCCGACAGCGGCCTTGGGCTCATGGAAGCGCTCTCGAAGCGCTCGGTCTCTCTCGGCGACTACGTCAGCGGCAAATACATGAACGACTCCTCCCTGCAGGACTCGCCCTATCCCGCCCATCTTCTTCAAGAGATTGCCTCCAGGCGATATACCGGCGTCGCAGACCTCGAAATCAGTTCGCGCCTCAAGAATATGCCAGAGGCGCAGACCTCGCAGATCTTCACTCGCTTTGCCCGCGACTTCTGCATGGACGATCTTCGCTCAGGAAACGCAATCCTGCTTGGCTCCCCCGAGTCGAACCCCTGGGTCGAGTTATTTCAACAGCAGATGAACTTTGAGTTTGCCTTTGATCCGAAGACGAATTCGACCCCTCTTATCGTCAATAAGCATCCGTTACAGGGCGAAGCAAAATCCTACGCGACACACTTTGAAAACCAGAGGCACATGTCCTATGGAGTCATCGCTTATCTGCCGAGCCTCGACCCATCAGGCCATGTCCTTTTGATTTCGGGGATCAACATGGCGGGAACCCAGGGTGCGGCGAACTTTCTGCTGAACGACGCCCTCATGGCACAAACGATTAAACGAGCCACGAACAAAAAGGGCGAGTTGCAAAGCTTCGAGCTTCTGATCGAAACGACAAACATCGCCGCGAACTCAGAACGTCCCCTGCTGATCAGCGAGAGAATTCACTCCGAATAAGCATCTCAGGGGCACGATGGACCATGCCCCTGAGATGTTGTCTTACATACCCTTCGCCTGCAGCGACTTCGCATCCGCCTTCATGATCTCCGCCAGAGCATGAATACGGCTTGCGTCCGCAGGGTTCTTCGCAGCGCCAGCATCTTTGTCCAACCCCTTCGCCAAAGAATGAAGATGAGCAACCTCTTTCCTCGAAGGAGAGGCTCCCGCCTTGTCAATCGCCTCGTTCAAGGCTGCAATTCGTGCAGGAGCAAGACTGTCGCCACGGGCCAGTTGATCAAGGTAAGCACGAGCAACCACGTAGTTCGTAGGCCATACAAACTTCTGCTGGTTTTGCACATTCAACTCGGCAACCTGCACCTGCAGAGCCGCGTCGATCTCATTCTGCGTAAGGTATTTGCTGGGCACTAGCTTGAAGACATCCACACCCCGGGCGATCTCCGAGCCATAGATGTAGCCGTTATACCAGTATGTTGACCACTGGCCTCCCATCGCATGCTTGATGCCATTCACCGGACCGCGATCGAAGTACCCGATCTCAACCGGATGCGAGGCGTCGGTAAAGTCCACAATGGAAACTCCGCCCTGATACCAGGACTGCACCTCGATATCGCGCCCCGGAACCGGGATCAGTGATCCATTGTGCGCGACACAGTTTTCGAGATCCGTCTGAGGAGCCGGCATCTTATAGTACGAAGCCAGCGTCAGCTTCCTCTCCTTCAAGCGAAAGATCGCATCCGCTCCCCAGTTCATGGGATCGGTAACACGGCAACGGGGCTGGCCGCCGCCTCCCCACTCATCCGTGAAGAGCACCTTCGAGCCATCGTTGCTAAAGTTAGCAGAGTGCCAGAAAGCATAGTTCGGATCGCTGACAGCATCGATGCGAACAGGGTGAACAGGATCGGAGATATCCAGCAGGATTCCATTGCCCGAGCACGCTCCTGCAGCCAATCCAAGGTCGGTACGCACTGTAATGTCGTGGCAACCTCTCGTCATCGAGGTCGTCTGCGTACCTTCGCCGTGGTTGCCTCCCTTCCACAGACCGTTGAGATCTCCCGTCTTCGGATCGCTGAAGATATGCGGACTGTTCACGACCTTCGCCTGCTCAGGATGAGCCAGCGGAACCTTGATGACAACGATGGTGAATAGCGCAGTATCCGGATCGGCCGTAGGATCGGCGCCGGAACACCCTCCCAGTTCCTCTGCCTGTCGCACCGCCGCCGAACCCGAAATATAGATATAGACGTTGTCCTTGTCCTTCGGATCGACCACAAGCGTATGCGTATGGGAACCACGGCACGTCTGCACATCGGCAATCTGTTTGGGATTCGTGATGTCGGTGATATCGAAGATGCGTATTCCCTTAATTCGGTCAGGGCTGGGCGGAGGCAGGGGAGGACGCTGCGGAGCTGCAGGCGTTCCCGAAGTTGCAGAGGCCGCAGGCGGAGCAGGTGGTGGAGTAACATCCGCTGGCGTGGGAAATCCCTGTGTTCCGCAATCGAGACGCCCATTGGCTGCTTCGACCGACATGAAGAGGAGATGGCCATAAACCGAAACATCTCCCTGGCCGCCAGGGCAGACCATCGAAGTAATCAACTTGATCTTTGTCGGGTCGGAGATGTCATAGAAATTGATCCCGTTATAGTTACCTACGAAGAGATGCGACCCAGCAAAAGCCAGGTCCGAGTTCGTCCCTCCATAAGGACTTGGGCCACGGGGAGCCTGTGGGCGGGGTGCTCCGGGTGCTGGAGCCGGAGGTTCCGGCGTAGCATTGGAGGCTTCAATCGCCGCAGGGTCAGGGGCAAATCCAGCAGGCTTCGGCAGGGAGATAATCCGCTGCATTCCGAACGATGCCTCCCCCGCGTCGTACAAACCCGGCTTCAGTCCAACGCGTGGATCCCCCGATGACGACTGTGGATTGGTATAAACCTGCGGGGCTGTCTGCCCCACGCAAAGAGGGGGAAAAGCAACAGGGGATACTACAAGCATGAAGACAGCGGCGGTGCGTGCAACCTTCCAACGAATTCCTACGATCATCGCTTCTCCTTGAGTAAGTGCTTCATGATGTCGATCTCTGCCTGCTGCGTGTTATCTACATCGCTGGCAAAATCAAACAGCTGCGGATCCTGCCCGGCTCCCGGAGACTGAAAGAGATCCTTGACCATCGTCAAAGCGCCCGTGTGATGCTGGATCATCCCCGTCAAAAACAGCCGGTCGAACTCCGGCCCGCTTGCCTTCGCAAGCGCATCCATCTGTTGCTGAGTCAGCATCCCAGGCATCATGGGCATGGACCCCATATCCATTCCAGACATGTGATCGTGATTCATCCCGGCCATGTTCATCATGTAGTGATCGTGACCAGAAGACAGCGGCAAACCACGATCCGTAAGCCACTGCTTCATATATCGCATCTCGTCGGTCTGCGAGATGCTGATGCGGCGCCCCAACGCCTGCACCTCTTCATCATGACTTCGCGTGCGCAGCAGTTCCGTCATCTCAACGGCCTGGCCGTGATGCATAATCATGCCCTGCATGAACTTGATATCCGCCTCGGATGGTTTACGCGGAGCCCCCTCGGCGGTCTCAGGAGTAAGCGTCTTATTGCTCTGCCCTGGCCTTCCCGGCTGCACGATCGTCACACCATCCTGCGTTGAGTTCGCTTGTTGACAGAGCGCAGTTACTCCAGAGAAAAGCAATAAAACAATCACAGAGAAAAAATGATGAGACATGGAACTGCTCCTTGCAAATCATTTTTGTACAGGTAAAGTCGTCCTCTCTATCTCTTGCCAAAGCTTCATAAGGATCGGCCCGAGACAAAGGAAAACCTGCAAAAGTCTTCTGCTGCAGAACTTGTAAATTGCGTGAAATACAGCATACACACGGCTGCACGAAGATAGTATCGAAATTACTCAACAAGAGAACCTATCGCGCCATCTATAAGTAGAATTACGCAGAATCACGCCAGCATCTCTACTGAAAATAGCGGTATCTCTAGTTACTAAAATCCAATAAAGAGATATGCACGCACTTTCTGACATACTCTTACTATTCGCGCAGACATTTTTAAATAGTCAAAGCCAAAATGCAGAGCTCTTACTTTTCCAGATAGTTATGCACATCTTCGAATAGTCAAGAAACTCATGCAGCTCGTATCTCCGAGCTGCTTCTTGCTCCTGTGCCAACGGTTGTTCTTGCACAAGAGTTTGCCTCTGTCCGGGACAGGGCCATTCCATGAAATTCGATATTGTTGCTGCACCTCAGTTTGGCGCGACCGATCCACGCGCTGACGGCGAGGCCATCCCACAAGGAACAGCACTCATCACCACAGACAAGATGCAGTAACTCATTGCTTACAAGAGATCAAGCGCATCCCCCGGTCTCACACTCCACGCGATTGCGGCCCGCCTCCTTCGCGCGATAAAGCGCCATATCCGCTCTTTTGAGAATGGGCCCGACCTCTAACTCATCTGGCATACGCATTGACACGCCGATGCTGACAGTAAAAGGAATCGGCTGGCCGGTGCTCCAATTATGAATGAAGCCCTGCTTCTCAAAGGTGTCCCTCAGCTTATCCGCTATCTCCCGAGCCTGTTCCAGGTTAGTTCCAGGAAGCGAAGCAACGAACTCCTCTCCGCCGAGTCTTGCAAAGATATCCAGCGGACGACAGTTGTTCATGCCAACCGCGGACAACGCCTTCAACACCTCATCACCGGCATCATGGCCATAGGTATCGTTGATCTTCTTGAAGTGATCTACATCCAGAATGAAGAGCGATACCTCTTCGTCCGTTCGCAGCATGTTCTCCGTCGTAACGATGAACTCTCTGCGGTTCGGCAACCCTGTCAGTTCATCCGTCACAGCCTGCTTCTGAAGCAGGTCCATCAAATGAACTCGGTCCGCGATATCTCGAATAACAGCTGTAAATTCGATCAAGCCATTCACATTGATCTTTGAGATTGCAATCTCGACAGGCAGAGGCGATCCATTGCGATGCTGCCCAAAGATGCGGCCTCGTTCGTTCATCTGCCTGGAATTCACCGGCGACCGGGCAAAATTATGCACGTAATCCCGATGGTTGTGACGGGTTTTCTCCGGGATCAGCAGATCCAGCGGCTGACCGATCATCTCTGACTGCGTGTAGCCGAACAGATATTCCGCCGCACGGTTGAACTGGGTGATATTGTGCTGCTGGTCAATCGTAATGATTGCGTCGTAAGCAGCATCCACCACGGACCGGAATCGCGAGGTGCTGATTTCCAGTTGCTGCATCAACTCCATCTTGGGAGTGATATCGAGTCCGGTCACCAGTATCTCGACAATCGCGGCCTTCCCGTCCTTGTGCCGCAGAGGCTTCAACGAAAGCCTCCACCAATGGGTACCGCTCCGCAGGTCGTAGGCCTGCTCCAGTTCCTGGGCCGTTCCCATATTGAAGCATTCGTAGATCTTCTCGCGAAACTCGCGCCGCGCATAGCTCGGCAATACAGAGTCCAGTGGAACAGGAAAGTTGCGGACTCCTGCGCTGCGTCCGCCTACCATCTCAAAGAAGGCCTCGTTACAGGCCGAGACGATAAGACTCCCCGACTCGTCATATCCAATCACGGCAACACTTGCCGCAATCCCGTCAACGAACTCCTGAATTCTGTTTGCCCAATCTGACATTTCTGCCTCGCATATGCAGGCACGCTCACAACAGCTTCAGTACCCGCTCCGTAACGATAACAATATCCGATCCTGACCGCTCCATCTATGGAGATTCTCGGTGCTGCCCCAAAAGGAACTCTCCGGCGATTCCCATTCCTGCATCCTCCGCCTCCCTGTAAGATTCTTCCTTTGCGGGCTATTCCAGATTTCTGTATCGCCAAAATCATGCAGATTCCCATCAAGAAGACCATCGAGCGTATCCCCGGCGGACTGATGCTCGTGCCGCTGATGACCGGAGCCCTCCTCACCACTCTCGCTCCCCACGCAGGAGCATTCTTCGGCTCCTTCACCAACGGACTTTTTACCGGAGCGCTCCCGATCCTTGCGGTCTTCTATGTCTGCATGGGGGCACAGATATCCTTCCGCGCCGTTCCACAGGTCATCAAACGCGGCGGGGTTCTGATGTTCGCGAAGCTCGTCATGGGATCCATAGCCGCATCGCTTCTCGGCCACTTCCTCGGTGTCGATCCGATCCATTCGGGGCCACTCGCCGGACTCTCCGCACTCGCTGTCGTCGCCTCCATCAACGATACCAACGGTGGTCTCTACATGGCCCTGATGGAACAGTACGGCACGCCCACCGAATCGGCGGCCTACTCCATCATGGCGCTCGAAGCAGGCCCTTTCTTCACCATGATCAGCCTTGGCGTAGCCGGGCTCTCCAGCTTCCCCTGGCCAACGCTTCTTGGAGCAATCCTTCCACTTGTCCTGGGAATCATCCTCGGAAACCTCGATCACGACCTGAGAGCCTTTCTCTCCAAGGCTCCTCCCATCCTGATTCCCTTCTTCGCCTTCGCAATTGGAGCGACCCTCGATCTAAGAAAGGTCTGGGACGCCGGGCTGACAGGAATCATCCTCGGGCTGCTGGTCGTTATCGTCTCCAGCATCGTCCTGATTCCGGTGGATCGCCTTGCAGGCGGCAATGGAACCGCAGGCGTGGCAGCCGCGACCACCGCGGGCAATGCGGCAGCCGTCCCCATGCTCGTAGCATCCGCCAACCCGGCCTATCGCAACGCGGCTGGACCGGCCACAATGCTCGTGGCCTCATGCGTCATTATCACCAGCCTGCTCGCCCCCATCCTGACCGCGCAATGGAACAAACGAGTGCGCTACGGCAGCACGACGAAACATCCGTCCTGACACCGTAGCGCACCTTGTTCTTAAGAGTTAATTTGTGGGAAGCTGTGCCGCGTCCCACCCTCCGCCGAGGGCAATCTGCAGCCGCGTGCTGGCCACGATGCGCTCTGCCACAAGCGATGCCGCGATACGCTCGTTACTCAGCTCAATCGTCTGGTTCGTCAATACCTCGAGGTAAGGAGCCAGACCGCGCTTGTAACGCAGCGTCGAAAGCTCCGTGCTTCGCTTCGCCGCTGCCACTGCGCGGTTCTGCACCGCAGCCTCTTCCTCCAGCACACGCAAAGCTGAAAGCTGGTCCTCCACGTCGCGAAACGCCGAAAGCACCTGGTCACGATAAAGTGCCGTAGCCTGCTCTCTCTGCGCGACCGCATAATCGACCTGCGCCTTGCGCCTTCCGGCGTCGAACAGAATCTCGCTCGCGCTTGGTCCAGCGTTCCATCCCGCGCTACCTGAATTGAACAGGCTCGTAATATCGCTGCTCTCCGTCGAGCCCGCAGCTCCCAGCACAATCGACGGATAGTAAGCGGATTTCGCAACGCCAATCAAGGCATTGGCCGAGGCCACACGCCGCTCTGCCGCCGCAATATCCGGACGACGCTGCAGAACCTCCGAAGGAATCCCCGTCGGAACGCTCGGAGGATCCCCCGCAAGCGAACGCTCCGCAATGCGGAAGCCCGTCGCGGGAACGCCAACCAGCACTGCAATCGCGTGCTCGATCTCTGCGCGTCCCACTCCAAGATCGATCAACTGGGCCCGTGTCTGCTCCAGCTGCGTCTTCGCCTGCTCCACATCGCTCTCCGTGCTCAATCCTCCACGGAAGCGGCTTTCGGTAAGCTTCAGCGCCTGCTCATAAGTATCGAGCGTGCTACGAAGCAGCTGCGCCTGCAAGTCGATCCCGCGAAGCTGGAAGTAGCTGACAGCCAGCATTCCCTGCAGACTCAGCTTTGTATTCGCCAGGTCTGCCGCCGAGGACTGCGCGTTCGCCGCGCTCGATTCGATCTGCCTGCGAACACGTCCCCAGAAGTCCGGCTCCCACGAGATGTTCAGCGGAATCAGGAAGTCCCAGTAGTCCTGCGCCGCATTCGATGGCCGCAGCGGCCTCGTATTCGAGATGCGATTGCGATTCGCCGAGGCTCCAATCGAAACCGTAGGAAAAAGCGAAGCCTTGTTCGAGCGCACCAAGTCATGCGCCTGCTCATAGGCCTGCACAGCCGCGGCGATGCTCTGGTTAGAACTGGCGCACTGCCGCTCCAGCTTGTCCAGCTCCGCATCCCCATAGATCGACCACCATGACCCGCGATCCGATCCATCCGCGGGCTTTGCGGACGACCAGTTGCCATTGTGCCCCTCGTCGCTGTACGCGGGCGGGGTGGGCATCGCGGGAGCCTTGTAGTTCGGCCCCACCTTGCACCCCGCTACCGCAACGACTCCCAGCAGAGCAACAGCCCTGCTTACACTAGCGGCCTTCATCGCTTCGCCTCCGTCGGCTGGTCATGCTTGTCGTCCTTCGGAGATACCACGCGAACCTGTTGCCCCTCGGTCAAAGAGTCCGGAGGATTGGCGATGATCTGCTGTCCATCCTCAAGACCGCTCAGAATCTCGATCGTGGAACCAAAATCGCGTCCCGGAGTTACAAGCTTGATATGAGCGCGGTGATCACTATCCACCGTCGCGACATAAAGACCGTCTTCCTTCAGGATGGCCGCACTCACCGGCACAATCAGCGCCGGAGCCGCCCTCGAGACATTCAGGTGAACCTGCGTGTAGCTTCCCGGCAGCAGTTCGCCCGAGCGATTATCAACATCGACCTCGGCCAGCAGCGTTCTCGTCGCCGGATCAACCGCGTCCGACGTGCGCACCAGTGTTCCCTTGAAGGTGCGGCCCGGATACTGCGGAAGCGTCAGGGTTGCGGTTACGCCCTTCTTCGCGTCAGGAGCGTACACCTGCGGCACATTCACAAAAACGCGCAGCGTATCGACAGAAGAGATGTCGAAGATCTCGCGATTAGTCCGCACCGTGCCTGCCCCCGCAGTCGGGGTGCTGCCATCCGCAGAGATCAGCTGGCCGATATCGAGGTTACGTGCTGTAACGACACCATCGAATGGAGCCACCACGCGTTCGAACGACACCAACTGTTCCAGCCTCCGCACATTAGCCTCCGCCGAAGCAACCTCTGCATTCCGCGCCTGAAGCTGGCTAATGGCGTTATCCGTATCCTGTTGCGAGACGGCATTCGTACCGATCAGGTCCTTGTAACGATCCGCTGTGATCTTCGCCAAACCGGAGTTGCTGATCGCAGTCGCCAGATCGGCCTTGGCCGATGCAAGCTGCTGATCCAGTTCCGGAGTCTCAATCACGGCCAGAAGATCACCCTTGTGCACACGCGATCCGATATCGTGCGACCACGACTTCACATATCCCGTCGTTCTCGCGTAGATCGGTGCCAGCGTATAGGCCTGCATATTGCCCGGCAGCACAATCTCGGTCGCGCTCTGCTGTAGCTTCGGCGTCTCCACGGAGACAGGAGGGGCCGAAGTCGTATCCGTGTACTCCGCAAGTTCGGAACTGCTGTGCTTCCGGCGAAGAACTCCAACGACAGCAAGAACCACGGCAATCACAAGGACGATTACGATTACGATAAACAGGCCTCCCCGCGAGACCGTCGGAGGCTCCTGAAATCCTTCCTCGTGGCCTGCCTGCCTATTTTTCTGCTCTTCGCCACTCATCGATTCTCTCCCTTTACCATCCCGTCCCTGAAATGACTGCAGTCCATCAATTCCCCGCTATTCATAGATAATCCTCGTTTCCGCCGCCCTGATCGTTCGTCAGCAGCGGATCGTTGCGGTGCATGAAGGCGAAGAAGGTGGGCACAAAGGTCAGCGTGCCGAACGTCGCCAGCAGCAGTCCGCCAATCACGGCGCGTCCCAGGGGAGCATTCTGCTCGCCGCCATCTCCCAGACCCAGCGCCATCGGCACCATGCCGATAATCATCGCCAGCGCCGTCATGATAACCGGGCGGAACCGAGTGAAGCCCGCCGTAAGCGCCGCCTCCGTCGAGTTCATCCCCTCTTCCATCTTCTCCTTCGCGAAGCTCACCACAAGAATCGAGTTCGCTGTCGCAACGCCGACGCACATAATCGATCCCGTCAGCGCGGGAACGCTGATGTGCGTTCCAGTCAGGAAGAGGAACCATACGATTCCCGCCAGCGCGCCCGGAAGGGCCGCAATGATGATGAAAGGATCAAGCCAGCTCTGAAAGTTCACCACGATTAGTGCGTAGACCAGAACGATCGAGAACAGCAGACCACCAATCAGGCCCACAAAGGAGCTGCGCATCGTCTCAATCTGGCCGCGCACAAAGACCTGCGTGCCACGCGGCAGCTTGCTCTTATTGTTCGCAAGGATCTTGTCGATCTTCGTGGCTACCGTTGCAAGGTCCGTACCCTCAACCGAGCCATAGATATCGATGACCGGACGAGCGTTGTAGTGGCTTACAGTTCCCTGCTCGACACCACGGTTAATCGACGCCAGGTTCCCCAGAATCTGGGACTGCACGCCAGAACCGCCCGATACCGGGAAGTTCTGCAACTCCTGCAGATTCTTCACGTCGTACTGCGGCGTCTGCACAGCAATGTTATAGCTGACATTGTTCTGCGGATTCAGATAGAACGTCGGCGAAGTCTGGAAGCTACCGCTCAGCGCAATCAACAGATTATTGGCGACATCGCGCTGACTGTATCCCACTTGCTGAGCCCGTGTACGATCCACATCCACCGTCCACTTCGGAAGGTTGAATGGCTGTTGAATTCGCAGGTCGGTCGTTCCAGCAACATGACTGATCTGTTCCATAACCTGTTCGGCCAGCTCACGGTCCTTATCAAGCTGCTGACCGACAAACTGAATATCGATCTGTGCCGGAAGTCCGAAGTTCAGAATCTGGCTGACGATATCCGTAGGCAGGTAGTAGAACTGCGTCCCCGGAAACTGCTTCGTCAGCTTATCCCGCAGGACGTGCATGTAATCAGCGGTCGGCTTGTGGTCCTCCGACAGAGAAACCAGAATATCCGCATCCGCCGTGCCCACCGGGGCCGAGTTCGAGTACGAGAGATTCAGACCCGAGTAAGGAAGTCCGATGTTGTCGATAACCGTTCCCAGCTCAGCGGAAGGAATCTCCTTCCGAATCACATCCTCGACCTCGTCGCAGAGCTTCGCCGTATCCTCGATGCGCGTTCCCGTATGAGCGCGAACGTGTAGCTTGAACTGGCCGCCATCGACGGTCGGGAAGAAGTCCTGCCCCAGCCACGGATAGAGCGCAACGATCGAAACCACCCAGAAGGCCACGATTCCAAGCAGGAACGCCATCCGATTCTGCAGGCAGAAGTTCAACACGCCGTAGTACCAGTTGCGCAGCTTCTCAAAGTAGTGCTCGAAGATCGCCTGGAACCGGACAAAGGGGTTATAGCTCTGCCCTGCCTTTGCGGCAGCATGGGGATCATGCGCCTTCAGCAAATACTTGGCCATCGTCGGAACGATCGTTCGCGACAGAAAGTAGGAGGCCAGCATGGCGAAGACCACGGCCTCTGCCAGAGGAACGAACAGGTAGCGTGCCACGCCGCCCAGGAAGAACATCGGCACGAAGACGATGCAGATCGACAGCGTCGAAACAAAGGCCGGGATCGCAATCTGCGCCGCGCCATCCAGAATCGCCTGCTCGACCTCTTTGCCCTCTTCGAGGTTACGGTTGATGTTCTCGATCTCGACGGTTGCGTCGTCCACGAGAATACCGACTGCCAGCGCCAGCCCGCCGAGCGTCATAATGTTGATCGTCTCACCCAGAGCCGCCAGCATCAGCAGTGAACAGATCACCGAAAGCGGAATCGAAACCGCAATGATGATCGTCGAGCGCCAGCTTCCAAGGAACAGCAGGATCATCGCCGCTGTCAGGCAGGCCGCGATCAAAGCCTCGCGAACCACGCCGCTGATCGCCGCGCGCACAAAGACCGACTGGTCCGAGGTCGGCCTCATCTCCAGTGCGGGAGGAAGCTGCGCCGCAATCATCGGAAGCTGCGACTGGACCTTCGAGATAATGTCCAGCGTGGAAGCATTGCCGGTCTTCATGATCGTCAGCAGCGAAGCCCTGCTTCCGTTCACGCGCACGATATTGGTCTGCGGCGGGAACCCATCCCGGACGCTGCCGATATCGCGGATATAGACCGTAGAACCGTTGGAGGTCTTGATCGGCAGGTTATTGAGCGCCTCGATGGACGTTGGAGCGCTGTTCGTCTCAACCTGGTAGTCCATCCCGCCCATCTTCACATCGCCGGCGGGAAGAATAATGTTCTGCGCACTAACCGCATTGACGACATCCGTAGCTGAAAGCCCATACGACTGCAGCTTCTGCGTATTGATGTCGACCTGGACCTGCCTCTGTTTACCGCCATAAGGGAACGGAACCGAGGCGCCCTGTACTGTGGCCAGCTGCGTACGGATAAAGTTCTGTCCAAAGTCGTTGAGTTGCTGCTCATTCAATCCTGCCCCGGACAGACCCAGTTGGAGAATCGGTACGCTCGAAGCGTTGTACTGGATCACCAGCGGAGGAGTCGTACCCTGTGGGTACTGTCTCAATGCCGTCTGGGCCGTCGCCGTCACCTGCGCCACCGCCTGCGAGATATTCACCGAAGGCTGGAAGAAGACCTTGACGACCGAGACGCCATTCAGCGTCTGTGACTCCGTATGGTCGATGTCGTTCACCGTCGTCGTCAGGTTCCGCTCAAACGGAAGCACGATACGGTAACTCAACTGTTCCGGCGATAGACCGGCATAGTTCCAGACAATCGACACAACAGGGATGTTGATATTCGGGAAAATATCAACAGGGGTCTGCATAACAACCAGAGGCCCCACAATAAAAAGTAGAAGGGAGAACACTACAAACGTGTACGGCCTTCTAAGAGCAAGTCGAACAATCCACATCGGGACTCCATCAAAGACACGCTTTCCAGCAGGAGAGAAAGAATCTGCATCAGAGAGCGCTCAGCCTCAAAAGAGGCAATGTTTCGGGTTGATTAATACTAAACACCCGGTTTAGTATTTGACGTTTCTGCCCTGTAGAAAGACTCAGGATCTTTGCGGCTCGCTTGCCTCGCCCAAAGTCTCTCCTAATTGATTATGACCGGATTTGCGTAAACCCTTGAAGAGAGTCCGCACAATTGTCGCTGCTTCTTCTTCGCTGAGAGGCCCATGCCCCACCAGCAGACGAAAGATGACGGGGCCGTACATGAGATCCATCACGATCTCCGGATCGATCTCAGGGCACACTTCCCCGCGTTCTACGCCGCGCTGCCACATGATGCGAGCCGCATCCCGCCTGGTGTAAAGAAACCTCTCCCGGAACAGGGAGAGAAAATCAGGATCGCTTTGCCCCTCGGCAATAAACTGGCTGAAAATCTTCCCCATCGGAGAAAGATAGAAGGCCACCAGCGCCTGTAACTGCTGTGTAAAATCCTGCTCCGCAGATCCCGTATCCGGAATCGCCACCCGCTCCGTAATCCCGGCAAGAAAGGCGTCGAGCGCCACCAGCGTCTTGTTCGGCCACCATTTATAGATAGTGGCTTTGCTGACGCCCGCCCTCTGCGCGATCGCGTCTGAACTGACCTTGCGCAGCGGCTTGCGCTCCAGCAGGTAGAGCGTCGCTTTCAGGATGGAGGCCTCCGCTTCGAGGCTGCGATGCCGCCCTCTTCCCCTTGGCTCTTCCACCGATGGGGGATCCTGCGACGGTCGCATGGGATGATCGGTATGCATATTTTCAGTATCAGCTTTTCTTGGACTGGCCGTACAGATATTTCGTCACCAATCGAAGAGCTTTTTGCCGACCGACCATCCCGCGGGACAACATCACACGTAAGCGATGCAATCAATCGCCAGTCCATAATCGCCCGCAGGCAAAGCGGCTGGCTGCACCGTATTGCGCGCCGGAAAAACCGTCCCCCACTTGCGCGTTTTATAAACCGAATTCATCCGGTCGAACTCCCGAATGTCCTCCATAAAGACATTCACCTTCAGCACCTTCTCCAGCGACGACCCCGAGGCCGCAAGGTTCTTTTCAATCTCATCGAGAACCCACTTCGTCTCCTCTTCAATCGTTCCCTTCACGCGGCACCCGATGCCAGAGACAAACAGCAGGTTTCCATATGCCACCACCGTCGTAAACGGAAACTGCGTGGCTCCCTTGCCCGTGGCATCCCGCTTCGCCGCCCGTTGTGTCTGCGCCATCGAGGCCTGCGCCATCAACGCTCCCCCGACCGCCGGGATCGCCAGCTTTGTCGCCATCCTGAAAAGACCTCTCCGCGTCTGCTTTTCCATGCAACTGCTCCTTTTGAAGATTTTTGAAAGTCGGATCATAGTACAAAAAATCTCTGCCCCATGACCTGCCACTTCGAGCATCCCCGAATAAGCCAGACAAGTTCGCTGTCAGACAAAACAAAAATGCCGCGTGGATATCCACACGGTCATCTCGAAAGATCTTGATTGAAGTATGTCGTCGTACGATTTCTGGTGGAGCTGAGCGGGATCGAACCGCTGACCTCCTCGTTGCGAACGAGGCGCTCTCCCAACTGAGCTACAGCCCCTCACCATACGCTGCGCGCTTGTTTTAACAGCGTCAGGCAGCATCAGGACGACTTTTCAAGTGTATCAGAATGCAGTCTTATCTCAAACAGCAGTGCTCACAATCTTTGCTCGACCAGACCCACAACCTCCGTCCCTTCCATCAGAGGCTTTTCCACCTGATGCCACACCTCTCCGTTGTCGACAAAGATCCCCAGCACCGGCAGTTGCAGCCTGGCGCCACTGCGCGCAACCGCCTCCAGCATGCCCAGGTCACCCTCGGCAAACTCCGTCCTGTCCAGCAGAAGCTGCCAACGCTGTCGCCCTTCCACGCGACGCTCTTCACGAATATCCACAACGACAGCAGAGAAACTCACGACACCACAGCTCCGGTCAAAACGCTTTGCAGCGCCTCCATCTCTCTCGCACTTCCCACGCAGAACGGCGTTCTCTGATGGATCCCAGTCGGCTTGATATCCAGCACACGCTCCGGCCCGTTCGTCGCCATACCGCCCGCCTGCTCCGCGATAAACGCCAGAGGATTCGCCTCATACAACAACCGCAGCTTGCCCTTCGGCTGCTTGTCCGTCGGAGGATAAAGAAACACTCCGCCCTTCAGCAGCGTGCGATGAAAGTCCGCAACCAGACTGCCGATATACCGCGAACTGTACGTCTTCCCCAGCTTCCCTTCGCGCAGCATCGTAATGTACGAGCGATACTCCTCCGGCCAGCTCGCCGCATTCGCCTCGTTCACCGAGTAGTAGCTTCCCTGCTGTGGCATCTGCATTCGATCGTTGCTCAATACGAATGCGCCAATCGTCGGGTCCAGCGTAAATCCGTAGACGCCGTTGCCCGTCGTGTAGACCAGCATCGTCGAAGGCCCATAGACCACGTACCCCGCCGCTACCTGCCGGAACCCCGGCTGAAGAATCGACTCGTCCAGCGTGCCCAGTTCGCTTGGAAGCCTGCGCAGCACGCTGAAGATCGTTCCCACGTTCACATTCACATCGATGTTGCTCGAGCCATCCAGCGGGTCGAAGACCAGGATGTACTTCCCCGTCTCCGCATCGCGGTTGAACGTCACCGGCTCCTCGTCCTCTTCGCTCACCAGCGCGGCAACACTGTCGCGCAGCCCTAGGCAGTGCAGCATCGCCTGATTCGCATAAACGTCCAGCTTCTGCTGCTGCTCACCCTGCACATTCTCCGCACCGGCGGCTCCCAGAACATCGCCCAGACCAGCCGAGCGAATCCTAGCCTCGATCATCTTCGTCGCCAGAGTGATGCCGCTCAACAGCCAGCTGAACGTCCCCGACGCCTCGCGCCCGGTCGACTTCAACATCTCCTGCTGCTGCTGCAAAATGTGCTGCTGCACGGTCGTAATCATTGCCATCGTTTCTTCACCTTCGCTCTGCGACGTTTGACGTTCTTCCTCGAAGCTATCACTTCCACCGAAGCTCAATCCACCCGACGAGTTCCTCATCTCCGCCGTACGTCTCTAAAAACCTATGCTCCAACCCACAAATTCCATCTCTGTATCACAACCTTTCCCGGTTACAATCCGCACATGCCAACCAGACGAAGCTTTCTCCTCGCCGCCTCCGCAGCAGCAGTCGCGCCGTCTCTTCCGCTTCAGGCCCAGCGCCCCTCTGCCTCCCCCTCCTCCGAAGCCACGCTACCTCCCGCCATCGCTGCCCTCACCGACCGCCGCAAAGAAGCCGTCCCCATCACTCTCGAAGAACGCGAGCACCGCGTCGAACGCGCCCGCGAGCTTCTCGCGAAGAACAAGCTCGAAGCCCTCGTCATCTGCACTGGCAGCTCCCTTCTCTACTTCACCGGCCTCCGCTGGGGCCAGTCCGAACGCTTCTTCGCCTGGGTTCTCCCCGTCAAAGGCAGCCCCTTCGTCGTCTGTCCTGTCTTCGAAGAAGGCCGCGTCCGCGAGCGCATGGAGGCCAAACCCGCCACGCTTCCGCAGGCATCCGTCACCCGCGTCTACACCTGGAACGAGGACGAAAGCCCCTACACTCTTCTCGCCAGAGCCCTGAAGGATACCGGCCTCTCCACCGGCAAAATCGGCGTCGAGGAGCGCACGCAGTTCGCCTTCGCCGACGGCATCGCTCACGCCAGCCCATCGTTCACCGCCGTCAGCGGAACCCCGGTCACCGCCAGTTGTCGCGCCGTCAAATCATCCGCCGAGCTCGCCCTCATGCGCCTCGCCAACGACAACACTCTCAAGGTCTACGAGGCTGCGTGGAAGTCGCTCGAACCGGGCATGACCAACCGCCACGTCTCCGACCTCATCTCGCTCGCCTACAACCGCACCGGCTTCCCCGGCTTTGCCTCCTGCCAGGTCGCCGAATACTCCGCGCTCCCTCACGGCTCATTGCAGCCTCAGATCATCCGCGAAGGCCAGATCATCCTCCTCGACGACGGCTGCACGGTCGAAGGCTACCAGTCCGACATCTCCCGATCCTTCGTTCTAGGCAAGGCGACCGACAAGCAGAAGCAGGTCTTCGACATCGTCCACAAGGCACAATCCGCCGCGCTCGCCGCAGGCAAGGCCGGAGCACCCTGCCACGCCGTCGACGATGCCGCCCGCAAGGTCATCACCGACGCTGGCTATGGCCCCGACTACAAGCACTTCACCCATCGTCTCGGCCACGGCATCGGCATGGACGGCCACGAGTGGCCCTACCTCGTCCGCGGCAACAACACGGCCCTCGAGCCCGGCATGACCTTCTCCGACGAGCCAGGCATCTACATCGTCGGCGAGTTCGGCATCCGCCTCGAAGACGACTGGGTCGTCACCCTCGGCGGAGGAGAGATGTTCACCCCGCAGAGCCCTTCGCTCGAAGCCCCCTTCGCCAAAGCCTGAGCAACAAAACTGTTTAGACTCATCATTCCGTACCACTACAACCGTCATTCTGAGGCGAAGCCGAAGAATCTCAGCATTTCCTTTGCAGAGTGCCCGGGTGCCCCGGCAAAATACAGCTCCGCCCAAACCATCAAGTCGGGTGCCCCATATCTGGCAGCTTCATCGCCAGATGTGGGCTTTGCAGGATATCCACACCTCCACCCACACCTTACGACCTTGTCATTCCGCAGCGCAGCGAAGGAATCTGCTTCTCTTTTGCAGGATGCCGTGGTTGCCACTCCCACCTCATCCCTCTATCTTTTCCTGTATGAATCAGAATCGCTGGAACGCCGTTGACCGCTATCTCGCGGACGCCCTCATCTCCCCCGACCAACGCATCGAGGACGCCCTCGACGCCAACGCCTGCGCCGGTCTTCCCGCCATCGACGTCGCCCCCAGCCAGGGCAAGATGCTCCATCTCCTCGCCCGCGTGCAGGGAGCCCGCCGCATCCTCGAGATCGGCACCCTCGGAGGCTACTCCACCATCTGGCTCGCCCGCGCCCTTCCCGCCGACGGCCGCCTCGTCACCCTCGAGCTTGAGCAGAAGCACGCCAACGTAGCCAGCTCCAACATCCACCGCGCCGGCCTGTCTTCCCTCGTCGAAATCCGCGTTGGCCCCGCGCTCGAATCCCTCGAAAAGCTCCACGCCGAAAACCCCGAGCCCTTCGACTTCATCTTTCTCGACGCCGACAAGCCCAACAACCCCAACTATCTCGACTGGGCCGTGAAGCTCTCGCGGCCCGGCACCCTCATCCTCGCCGACAACGTCGTCCGCGACGGCGCCATCATCGATCCCGACAACCGCGACCCGCGCATCCTCGGCACCCGCAGCTTCCTCGAGAAGCTCGGCAACCACCCGCGCCTCGACGCCACAGCCATCCAGACCGTCGGAGTCAAAGGCTACGACGGCTTCGCCCTCGCAGTCGTCAAGCCATAAAGATCCCGCCCAAACAAAAATGGCGGACCTCATTGAGGTCCGCCATTTTCATCTCATCCATCAAGACTACGTCAGATCGTCCGTATCGAACGCTGGCCGCTTCCGACCCAGCGCCGAGATATCGCGCGACTCCCCGACCAACCCCTTCACCACCTCGTCGATCTCATCATCGACATCGGCGGTCGCCACCAACTGCGCCGGAGGATCGGACAGCTTCACACTCTCCAGCAGCACCGTCGCATGGGCCACCGCGACATGGTCCTGATTCAACCCCTCCGGAGTCTTGGCCTTGATCCCGACCTCGCCCGGCTTCACTCCCAGCAGATCGGCCACGCGCTCGCGCAGCTCCCCCGCAATCGGAACAATCTTGGGCCGCGCCATCACCAGCACCGTATCGATGTTGACGATCCTGTACCCCGCCGTCGCAACCTCTTCCAGCGCCGTCTGCAGAAAAATGTGCGAGGCCGCGCCCTTCCACCTCGGATCGCTCGGCGGAAAGAACGTGCCGATATCGCCCGCCGAAACCGCTCCCAGCAGCGCATCCGTAATAGCGTGCAGCAGCACGTCGCCGTCCGAATGCCCGGCCAGCCCCTCAGGATGCTCAATTGCCAACCCGCCGATCACCAGCGGCACACCCGGCTTAAATGCGTGTGAGTCGAACCCGTACCCGATCCTCATGCTCATCGCGCACCTGCCTGCTTCAGATAAAACTCTGCCAACTCAATATCTCCCGGCTGCGTAATCTTGAAATTCTTCGCCGAACCTGGCACCACGGCCACCTCGATCCCGGCCCGCTCCAGCAGGCTCGCCTCGTCGGTCCCGGCAAATCCATCGGCCTTCGCCTCCGCAAAGGCCTGCCGCAGCAGCCCCACACGCGCGCCCTGCGGAGTCTGCGCCAGCACAACCCTCTCCCGAGGAACCGTTGCCGTAATGATCGCTCCGTCCGCCGTCCGCTCCACCTGCTTGATCGTATCGACCGCCGGAAGCCCCACAATCGCGGCCCCGTGCTTCTCCACCGCGTCAATTGTCCGGTCGATCGTCGCCGGATCGATCAGCGGCCTGACCGCATCATGCACCAGCACGACATCCTCTTCCGAAGACTCCAGCGCAGCCAGCGCATTCGCTACCGAATCCTGCCGCGAATCCCCGCCTTCGACCACGTGAACACGCCCCAACAGTCCAAACTCCTCGACCTGCGCCTTGACCCGTTCCATCTCCGCGGCGCGAACCGCCACACACACCGCGTCCACGCGCGGAACCTCAAGAAATGCCCGCAGGGAGCGCACCAGCACCGGAACCCCTCCGACGCTCAAAAACTGCTTCGGAGCAGCCGTATGGGACCCGGCGGCCATTCGCGTGCCGATCCCTGCCGCCGGAAGAATTACAAAAACTCGCATAACCGCGAAGTATACAAGATAGGCCGGGGCAAATCTTCAACCGCGCGTGTCCACGTCACCCAACCGCCAACAGGCTCCCATCCCGAATCGGCCAACGGCGGCGAAGCCTTCTAAGATAAAAACTCGATGCCCGTACCCACGCTCCCCCTCAATCGCGACCACATCCGCCCCGGCGACCGCATCTGCGCCGCCGTCTCCGGCGGGGCCGACTCCGTCGCCCTCCTCCTCGCCCTCCACGAGGCCAACACCGCCTCCCGCGACTCCCTCGGCGTGGGCCTCTCCGCCGTCCACGTCCACCACGGCATCCGCGAGGCCACCGAATCCGACGCCGACCTAGCCTTCGTGCAGGACCTCTGCATCCAGCTCGACATCCCCCTCCACATCCACCGAGCCGACGTCCCCGCCCGCGCCGCCGAAAACCGCGAGACCCTCGAAGAGGCCGCCCGCGAAACCCGCTACGCCTTCTTCCGCACCCTCATCGCCTCCGGCCACGCCGACTCCGTCCTGACCGCCCACACCCTCGACGACCAGGCCGAAACTGTCCTGATGAAGCTCCTTCGCGGAGCCTGGACTGAGGGCCTCTCCGCCATTTACCCTGTCGTCACCGTCGAAGCTCAGCCCCCATACACAGGAAAGACCGGCATCGGGGGTTCGAATCCCTCCCTCTCCGCCAATTCCCCGGCACAGACAGGAAAGATCCTCCGCCCCCTCCTCTCCGTCCGCCGCTTCGAGATCGAGGAGTTCCTCCGCGCCCGCAACCAGCCCTGGCGCACCGACTCCACCAACGCCGACACCACTTATACCCGCAACCGCATCCGGCACGAACTTCTCCCCCAGCTCCGCACCTTCAACCCCTCCATCGACCAGACCCTCGCCAACCTCGCCGAACTGGCCCGCGAAGAGGAGTCCCGCTGGCAGACCGAGCTTTCCCGCCTCCTCCCGCAGCTTCTTCTCCCCGGCAAGCCCGTCCGAGGAGGTGGCCGCGCCGTATCCACCTCGCCCCAGGCATCGTCAGTTGCGCTCGAGCTGGACCGCCTCCGCTCCCTCGACCCCGCCCTTCGCCGCCGCGTCCTCCGCGCCGCCGCCCGTCAGCTCGGCTTCCGCCTCAGCTTCGACGACACCACCCGCCTGCTCGCCCTCGCCGGATTCGCCAGCCTACCCACGGTAGCCGCCCGCTCCGGAGCCTCCGTCCATCTGGCAAAAGGCCTTCGCGCTCAACGCACTGCGCGAGAAATCCAACTCTCCTCCGAATCCTCCTGCCCCCCCCCCGACCTACGGGTTATGAGCCCGCCGCTCTAATCAGCAGGATGTCCGGGTGCCCCATCCTTCGCAAGCCTCACCGCGAAGGGTGGGATGAATCCTTCATCCCGGCCACTCCCCGAACCTCCTCCTCAGCTTGTCATTCCGTAGCGTAGCGAAGGAATCTGCTTCCCCTCGCAGGATTCCCACCCCGGCACGCAGCCGACGGCACCCCCTTATCTCTCCTTCCATCGAAAATCCAAGATTTCCAATTGAATCCTCTCGACCCGGAGTAGAATCTTAATCATCTGATGGGATAGGGAACCGTTACTGCGGTGCCGGGCGTTTGTTTTCCTACTGGCCACCCACAGAACCTTCCTTTATCACTATCGTCTAAAGATGTAGGCTCTTCTTTAAGGCTCTGCCTTCCGGGAAGAGCAGGGGTCTGACCAGCCGTTCGCGCAACACGGCGCATGCAGACCAAAGAAAATGAGGAACACGCTTTGAACTCGACCGTTAAACAAATTCTGATCTGGGTCTTCATGATCACCTGCCTGGTCTTCCTCTGGCAGTTCGTCGTCAAGGGAACAGGGGCAGGTCAGGAGAAGAACATCAGCTTGACCCAGCTCCTCAACGATGCCGACCAGGGCAAAGTCTCCGAGGTCACCGTCAACGGCTCCGAGGTCACCGGACACTGGAAGGACGATAAGTCCCAGTTCCACACAACTATCCCGGCCAACTACCCGGATATGTACAAGACCCTGCGCGACCACGGCGTCAACATCACCATCAAGGACCAGAACTCGAACGCCTGGCTCGGCTTCCTGATCCAGCTCGCGCCCTTCGCGCTCCTTCTGGGACTCTGGTTCTTCCTCCTGCGCCAGATGCAGTCCGGCGGCAACAAGGCGATGAGCTTCGGCAAGTCGCGCGCCCGCCTGCTCTCCATGCAGCAGAAGAAGATCACCTTCAAGGATGTCGCCGGTGTTGACGAGGCCAAGGAAGAACTGAAGGAGATCATCGAGTTCCTCCGCGAAGCTCAGAAGTTCCAGCGCCTCGGCGGACGCATCCCCAAGGGTGTGCTGCTCGTCGGACCTCCCGGAACCGGCAAGACCCTGCTGGCCCGCGCCGTCGCCGGTGAAGCCAACGTTCCGTTCTTCTCTATCTCGGGTTCCGACTTCGTCGAAATGTTCGTCGGCGTCGGCGCCTCCCGCGTGCGCGACCTCTTCGAGCAGGGCAAGAAGAACGCCCCCTGCATCATCTTCATCGACGAGATCGACGCCGTCGGTCGTCACCGCGGCGCAGGCCTCGGCGGCGGACACGACGAGCGCGAGCAGACCCTCAACCAGCTTCTGGTCGAGATGGACGGCTTCGAGTCCAACGACGGAGTCATCCTCGTCGCCGCCACCAACCGGCCCGACGTGCTTGACCCCGCGCTTCTCCGCCCCGGCCGCTTCGATCGCCGCGTCATCGTCGACCGCCCGGACATCCGTGGCCGCGAAGAGGTCCTCAAGGTCCACTCCAAGAAGGTCCCGATGGCCGAGGACGTCGACCTCAACATCCTTGCTCGCGGAACCCCTGGCTTCTCGGGTGCCGACCTGGCCAACATGGTCAACGAGGCCGCCCTCACCGCCGCCCGCTACAACCGCAAGTCGGTCCATATGTACGATTTCGAGGTTGCCAAGGACAAGGTGATGATGGGAGCCGAGCGCAAGTCCATGCTTCTCACCGACGACGAGAAGAAGGTCACCGCCTATCACGAGGCCGGTCATACCCTCGTCTCCGCGCTGCGTGAGTACTCGGACCCGCTCCACAAGGTCACGATCATCCCCCGCGGCATGGCGCTCGGCGTCACGGTCTATCTCCCCGAGGAAGACCAGCACACCGTCACCAAGGAGTATCTCGAGACGAAGCTCGCCACCCTCATGGGCGGTCGCTGCGCCGAAGAGATCTTCCTCGGCAAGATGACCACCGGCGCCGGAAATGACATCGAGCGCATCACCGACCTCGCCCGCAAGATGGTCTGCGAGTTCGGCATGTCCAAGCTCGGCCCGATGACCTTCGGCAAGAAGGAAGAGCAGATCTTCCTCGGACGCGAGATCGCACAGCACCGCGACTTCTCCGATGAGACGGCCCGCCAGATCGACGCCGAGGTTCGCGCCTTCGTCGATACGGCGTACCAGTCGGCCTACAGCCTTCTCAACAGCAACCAGGACATCATGCACCGGCTCGCCGCTGCCCTGCTGGAGCGCGAGACGCTTGATGCCCACGAGATCCGTCTGCTCATCGAGGGTAAGGAGCTTCCCCCGATCCGTTCGGCTCTCGCGGCGGTCGATCCCGGCCCCGGCGGCGAAGGTCAGAAGATCCTCAAGCCCGAATCCGGCCGCAAGCCCGGCTTCGGAGAGGGCCAGCCTTCCCCCGCATAACCTTCAACCCAGCATCGAAAGAAGCAGGCAGCCCTCGTGGCTGCCTCTTCTTTTCCCCCAGACATCGGAAATCCTCTTTCTGCTACTCTCCTTGAAACTTGTCATTCCGCAGCGCAGCGGAGGAATCTGCTTTTCTTTGCAGAACGCTCGCACCGCCCAATCATCAAAACCGTCGTTCTGACCCTCAAGCGAAGTTAAGAGGAATAATCTCAGCATTTCCTTTGCAGGGGGCTGCCTATCACCTCCCCCGCAAAACCTCCCACAGCATTTCCACCACCGCCGGATGCGACAATAAAACCAACGGCATGAAGCTTCGCACGACAATCTTCCTGTTTCTCACCACCCTGCTCACTGGCTGCGGATACCACACCGCCGGTTCGGCCTCGCACATCCCGGCCAATGTCCGCACCCTTGCCGTGCCCATCTTCAGCACCAACTCGCAGGCCTACCACACCGAGATGGCCTTCACCCAGGCCATCATCCGCGAGCTGAACACCCGCACCCGCTACCGCATCCTCAACGGCGATACCGGCTCCGCCGACGCCACCCTTCACGGCACCATCCTCACCCAGACCGTCACGCCGCTGACCTACGACGCCAACTCCGGCCAGTCGTCCAGCTACCTGGTCTCCGTCACCGCCCGCGTCTACCTCACAGCGCACGACGGCACGGTCCTCTACCGCAACGACGCCCTCACCTTCCACGAGCAGTACCAGTCCACCCAGGACCTCAACACCTTTATCCAGGAAGGTTCCCCCGCCATCTCCCGCATGTCACGGGACTTCGCACAGACCGTCGTCAGCGATATGCTGGAGTCGTTCTAATGGCGGCCCCTCTGCGCAGCTTCGCCTCCACCGACCGGTTCATCGCCGAGATTGCCTCGTCGTCGATGCGCCCCGGCTACGTTCTGCTCGGCGACGAGATCTTCCTCTACGACCGCTGCCGCAAGGCCGTCCTCCAGAGCCTCGTCCCCGAGGGCACGCGCGACTTCGCCCTGCATGACCTCGACCTCGCCGAAACCAGCATCTTCGAAGCGCTCGACCGCGCCCAGACGCCGTCCCTGATGGCCCCCTTCCAGGTCCTCTTCGTCCGCAACCTCAAGCTCCTCTACGGCCGCGGCTCCAAGAAGGAGGAGTTCGCCGCCATCGACGCCTACTTCCGCTCGCCCAACCCGCAGGCGCTCGTCCTCTTCGTTGCGGACCACATCCGCATCCCCACCGACATCCGCCGCATGGACTACCAGGACAAGGAGCGCTTCGACCGTATCCGCGAGACCCTCGGCGACTGGTGCGGCACGGTCGAGCTGGCCCGTGTGGACGAGAACGACGCCACCCGCTGGGTCATCGACGCCGCCGAATCCCGCAGCGTCCGCTTCGACCCCGACGCCGCCCGTGAGTTGGTCGACTCTCTCGGTGCCGACATGATGCTCATCGCGAGTGAGTTCGAGAAGCTCCTGCTCTACGTCACCGCGCCCGCATCGGCCTCCGTCGGCCGCAACCGCGTCACCCTCGGCGACGTCGAGACGATGGTCCTCGCCGCCAAGCAGCGTTCCCTCTACGAGCTGACCGACGCCATCAGCGCCAAGGACCGCCCCCGCGCCCTTGCCCTGCTCCACGGCCTCCTCAACGCCTCGGATGGTGGCGAGGACGCAGCCATCGGCCACCTCTACATGCTGGCCCGCACCTTCCGCCAGATGCTCATTATCCTCGAAAAGAACGTGCGCGACTCCCGCGCCATCTGGCAGGCGCTCTGGCAGGGCTTCCGCATGCCGCCCTTCGCCGCGGAGGACCTTATCCGCCAGGCCCGCCGCTACAAGTCGCGGCGCGACCTCACCCGCGCCCTTCGCCTGGTCGCCCGTGCCGACCTCGAGCTTCGCAGCTCCCCGGCCAACAAGCTCCTCGTCCTCGAGCGCCTCATCCTCGACCTCTGCTCCGAACCGAAGACCTTCAGCTTCGAGACCGCCACCCTGCAGTTCGCGATGGAGTTCTAACTAGTAAAGTCAGCGCAACAGATTATTGATATGCTGCGCTGGTCGAGGCTATAGATAGATGACCTTCGCTGAGAACAAAAACAAATTTCTCTTCATGCTGACGTTCATCATGAACGTGGTGAACGACGCGATTGGCAGTCCCGAATTGCTTGGGGGCCAGGTTAACGAAGACGTCCATCTATTTCAAACGGTCTGGGCATCAGAGGTGCGGCCACAACTCGAAGGGTTATTTCGTCAGTTTGAAACCATCCACGACGAGACTTCGCCTCTGTGGCAGGAGATACAGAGCCGGGGTTTTACTCCGGCAAGGCTGCAACTAATCGAAAAGCGGCTTAGCGCAGCATCCGCCAATGGGCTCGACGAGAGAGTCTTTCGGCTCACCGGAGCATTGCTGTCCGCAGTTCCGGGAGCGGACTTCCTCAAGTGGTTCAGCGCCTTTGTCGAAGACGAGATCAGCCACAAAGAGATCCCTACCACTCCCAGTAGCAACTGACGGCAAACACGGCGGATACATCGAGAGCCCATCCCGCTGATGGATTCTTCGACCACAATCGAAATATCTCCGCATCCCTGAATCCTCTACCTCTCACCTACATCAATTAGATGGTTGTCAAAATGTCGACGCGACAGGACAACACACAGGAGGAATTATGGGAAAGCTCAGCAATAAAGTCGCCGTCGTCACCGGTGCCAGCAAGGGTATTGGAGCAGCCATTGCAAAGCAGCTTGCTAAGGATGGAGCCAGCGTCGTCGTCAACTACTCCAGCAGCAAGGAAGGCGCGGAGAAGGTGGTCGCCGAGATCAAGGCAGCGGGTGGAAACGCCGTCGCCATCGGCGGTTCGGTCGCCGACAGCGCCCAGACCGTCAAGCTCTTCGAGGAGACGAAGAAGGCCTACGGCAAGGTCGACATCCTCATCAACAACGCCGGCATCTACCAGTTCGTTCCAGTCGAAAACATCACCGCCGAAGAGTATGCTCGTCAGTTCAATACCAACGTGCTCGGCATCCTGCAGGCCACTCGCGAGGCCGTGAAGCTCTTCCCCTCCGAGGGCGGGAGTATCGTCAACATCAGTTCCATCGTCAGCACCTTCGCACCGGCTGGCAGTTCCATTTACAGTGGCACCAAAGGCGCGGTCGACACCATCACCAAGGTTCTCGCAAAGGAGCTCGCGCCGAAGAAGATCCGCGTCAACTCCATCAATCCCGGCTACGTCACCACCGAGGGCACAACGACGGCTGGTATCACCGGCTCCGAGCAGGAGCAGTTCTTCATCTCCATCACGCCGCTCGGCCGTGCAGGACAGCCCGAAGACATCGCCCTCCCCACCGCGTTCCTCGCCTCCGACGACGCCCGCTGGATCACCGGCGAGATCATCAAGGTCGGCGGCGGCGTAGGCATGTAATGGACCTGCTCCTCGCAGGTGGCATCCTCGCTGTCCTGTTCGCGCTCCGTCCCGCTCTGAGCGGACGGAGCGCGAATAAGTCCTGAACGGCGGCATCTCCGAAAGAATCCATCTCAGACCACAGAGGTCAGCTGATCGAAAGCGACCACCTGATTCCGGCCATTCCGTTTGGCACGATAAAGCGCCTGATCGGCGCGGCGCAGCAGCAGGTCCGAGGAGTCAGCGTCCGTCGGATAGAAAGCCACACCCAACGAGATGGAAAGATTGCTGAAGACGGTGTTGCCACCAGGAATCAGCAGGTTGGCGATCGCGCTTCGAACAGCTTCCGCGCGTGAAAGAGCAGAGGCTGGGGTAATGTCCGGAAGGATGATGGTAAATTCCTCTCCTCCGTAGCGACAGACAATATCCTCTTCACGCACGGTCGACCGCAGCGTCGCGGCAATTCCCCTCAAGACCGTATCCCCCGCAGCATGACCGTGGGTATCGTTGAAATTCTTGAAGTGGTCCACATCCAGCATAAACACGGCCAATCCCTGCTTCCGGCGAGCAGCGATGGCAAGCTCCCGATCCAGCGAGATCTGCATAAAATGCCGGTTGAACATATCGGTAAGCGGATCGCGAATCGATAGATTCTCCAACCTGGCGCGCAGCCTGAGCGCAGCAATCGACATCCCCGTAAGTTGAATCAGTTGACGCGTGCCGTCCATATGCTCATTCACGAGCGCCACGTGGGTATCGTCAGGACACTGCACATAAAGAATGCCGATCGTATTGCCCTGCGCCATGATCGGCTTGCATAAATAACGGCCCGGCGGCCGGCCATGTCCATCGAAGTGCGTGCAGTCGATCTCCGAAACTCCAGGCAGACGCCAGCGCGGCTGACCGGAGCGAAGAGAGCAGCAGGCCTCAGGCGGGCTGAAGTCTGCAATGGTCGCCTTCTCCTCGGCACCGCCTTCCCAGATCGAAACCACTTCGACCATCTGGCGCGAGTTATCGATCATGCACAGCGCGCCGCTCGTGCCGGTCAACAACCGCGCGAAGGTCTTTGCCGCGGACTGGTAAACCTGCTCGACGTCGACACAGAGCTGTAATTCATCGCGCGCCGCAGTCATCAGCTCCGATTCGCGTGCCCTGGCCCGCAAAGCTCCCACCGTCGTGCTCAGTTGCTCATTGGTGAGAGCCATCTCCCGGCCCACCTTCAGGCGTTGAAACGCATCGCGGAACAGAAAACCAAAGAGCACCGCAAGAATCGCCGCCAGTAAGCCCGCAAATCCCATCTGCGTCGTCACAGAAGTCAGCGTAGAGCGTTCCGACCCTGCAGTTCTGCTATTCAGCAGCTCTTGCTCACGACCTGTCATCACAGCAATCGCCTGACGACAGTGCTGGATCGGATCTTCAAGTGTGCTGGAGTCGAGCATCGCCTTATTCACCGATCGAGCGAGTTGATCGGCGCACGCCGAAAGATTGTGAACGTTCGATTCATGGACAGTGTTATCGGCCACCAGATCTCCCAGCCGCACGACCAGGGCCTGCAATTGCGTCACGTTCGACCGGGCATTCGCGAGATCTTCCGGCTCATGAGACAGATGAAACAGCTTGCTGCGATACTCCACCCGTTCGACCAGCAAAGATCCGCGCTGCAAAACAGAGAGAACGGTACGGGTATGATCCACGCGCCGTGCTGAGGAGATAAGTGCCTGGGTGCTGTTGAAGACGAGCGTTCCAGCCGTCAGAGTGAACAAAAGGACGCCCGCTGCCGCCACGCTCAGCAGCATTACTGAAGAACTGGGACCCGTAAACAGCTGCTTGACTTTGAGCACGACAAAACCGTAGAGGTAGGATATAAGTCAGGAACTCTCATTGGAACTCTTCCCTTGCGCGAGGCTCCATCCGGCAAAAATCTTCCTGGCCTTCAAGTTACAGTAAAACTGTGCTGATACGAAGACTCTTTCTCCTCCTTCTTGCCCTCATAACCGCCGTCTCCCACGCGCAGGCAGCCAAAGAGTTCATCTACACCACGGCTCCCTTCCCCTCGGCTCACGCCTCCACGCTCGTGCAGTTGAAGAACGGCGACCTCCTCGCCGCGTGGTTCGGCGGAGCCAAAGAAGGAGCCGACGACGTAGCCATCTGGGGCTCGCGCCGCACCGCCTCGGGTTGGTCCACGCCGTTCCTCCTCGTTCGCGAGCCCAACGTAGCAAGCTGGAACCCCGTCCTCTTCGAGACCCGCGACGGCAAACTCTGGCTCTATTACAAGTACGGTCGCCGCGTCCGCGAGTGGACCGGAGCCCGCCTCTTCAGCACCGATCAGGGCCGCACATGGTCCGCGCCCGAGCATCTCCCCGCCGGTCTGCTCGGCCCCATCAAAGACAAGCCACTCGTCCTCGACGACGGAACGATCGTCAGCGGAACCTCCGTCGAAAGCTACTCCTCGTGGGCCGTCTGGATCGATCGCAGCTCCGATAACGGAGCCACCTGGCGGAAGATCGGTCCCATCACCGTTCCTGCGCGGCTGATGCCTCCCGCGCCCACGCAGACCGAACACCTCGGCCCCGGCGAAGAGCACGTCAGCGGAATCATCCAGCCCGCCATCGTCCGCCTCGGTAAAAAACACCTTCGCCTCTACGCCCGACCCACCCTCGACATCGGACGCATCTGCGCCGCCGACTCCTTCGACGACGGCATCACCTGGACCGACGCGCACCCGCTCGACCTTCCCAATCCCAACTCCGGAATCGACGCCGTCGGACTTCGCGATGGACGCGTCGTGCTCATCTACAACAACACCACCTCAGGCCGCTCGCCGCTCAATCTCGCGGTCAGCAAGGATGGTGAGCACTTCATCATGTTCCAGACCCTCGAAGATCAGCCCGGGGGCGAGTTCTCTTACCCCGCCATCATTCAGGGCCGCGACTCGAACCTGCATCTCACCTATACATGGAACCGCAAGCGCATCTCTTACGTTGAGATTCCGTTGTCCGAGGTTCCGTAGAAACATCTTCTCCTCATGAAGGAAAAGGTTCCTCTCCATACACCGGGAGGTTCTTCAGAAACGCTCCGCAAGGGTATAGCCTTGACGACAAATCTCTCCGACGAGGCCGCATGAAGACAAGCCCGGAAGCTCTCCCGAAACAGATCGCGCTCTTCCTGCTGACCCTTGCCGTCCTCATCATCTGTGGCCTGGTCCTCAAGCCGTTCCTGGTCGCCATCGTCGGAGCCATCGTCATTGCCATCGTCACCCAGCGACCCTACCTCTGGCTCGCTGCCCGGCTTCGCCGCCCGAACCTCTGCGCTACCGTCGCGCTTCTCCTCGTCATCCTCAGCATCATCATCCCCCTCTCCATCCTCGCGCAGGACGTCGTCCGACAGATCCCCCAGATCATCGCCAGCCTCCGGAGTCCGGGGACCCAGCAGAAGGTCACCGACTACCTCAGCCGCCACACCCTCATCGCAGAGCGCCTTCAGACCCTCACCGACAGCCTCGACCTCGACACCACCGCCAAATCCGCCGCCGCCTTCGCCGGGAAGCAGTTTGCCTCCCTCATTGGAGGCTCCATCGGAGCGATCACCCAGATCGTCACCATGCTCTTCATCCTCTTCTTCCTCTACCGCGACCGGGAGATCGCCGCTCGCTTCGCCCGCTCCCTGGTGCCCCTCGAAGACCACGAGGCCGACACGCTGCTGACGAAGCTGAGCGGAACCATATACGCCACCGCGCTCGGACGCTGCGCCATCGCCGCCCTGCAGGGAACACTCGCTGGTCTGTCCTACTGGGCCCTCGGCGTCCCCAACGCCTTTCTCTGGGCGGTCCTCACGGGAGTCATGTCGATGATCCCCGCTCTCGGGGCCTTCCTGGTCTGGGTTCCAATCGCTCTCTACCTCGGAATCTCCGGCCACTGGATCAAGGCCGCGCTGCTCGGCATCTGGGGAGGAGGCATCGTCAGCCTCGTCGACAACTTCCTCTACCCGGTTCTGGTCGGCCCCTATCTTCGCCAGCACTCGGTCGCGGTGTTGCTCTCCATCCTTGGGGCGATCCCCCTGTTCGGGATCACCGGCATCGTCCTGGGACCATTGGCCTTCACCGCCGCCGACGCTCTGCTCGATCTCTGGCGCGCCCGCAGCGCGGTCGCAATCGAAAGATAAGACTCTCCCTCCAGCCCGGAGGAGTAATATGGTTCACCATATAGATTTTCGCCCTTGAACGCCCCTGCACCAGGGCCGAACCTTCCGGGAGAACCGAATTGGCTTCGAAGATCGACAAATCCGCCACTGCTGTCCTTTCCCCTTCCTCTGTTCCGCTTACGACGAACAAGCACCTCATCCGCTGGGTCGAAAAGATGGCCGACCTCACGCAGCCCGACTCCATCCACTGGGTCGATGGCTCGAAGGAGGAGTACGACCTGCTCTGCCAGCAGCTTGTGGATGCAGGAACCTTCACCCAGCTCAATCAGGACCTGTGGCCCGGATGCTTCTACGCCCGTTCTGCTCCCAACGACGTCGCCCGCGTCGAGGACCGCACCTTCATCTGCTCGCTCTCGAAGGACACCGCCGGACCGACGAACAACTGGGAAGACCCCTTCCAGATGCGGCGCAAGCTGAAGCAGATCTTTCGTGGCTGCATGCGCGGACGCACGATGTACGTTCTGCCCTTCTCGATGGGCCCCATCGGTTCGCCCATGTCGCAGATCGGCGTGCAGCTTACCGACTCCGCTTATGTCGTCGTTAACATGCGCATCATGGCCCGCATCGGTGCACCGGTCTTCGCCGAGATCGACAAGGACACCAAGCGCGTCGTCCCCTGCATGCATTCGGTCGGCGCACCGCTCGAGCCCGGCCAGCAGGATGTTTCCTGGCCCTGCAACGACGAGAAGTACATCGTCCACTTCCCCGAGACACGCGAGATATGGAGCTACGGCTCCGGCTACGGCGGCAATGCCCTGCTTGGCAAGAAGTGCTTCGCCCTCCGCATAGCCTCGAACATCGCCCGCGACGAGGGCTGGATGGCCGAGCACATGCTCATCCTCGGCGTCGAGTCGCCCTCGCACGAGAAGACCTACGTCGCCGCCGCCTTCCCCTCGGCCTGCGGCAAAACCAACTTCGCCATGCTGATTCCTCCAGCGGGATTCGAGGGCTGGAAGATCTGGACCGTCGGCGACGACATCGCATGGATCAAGCCCGATGCAACTGGCCGCCTGCGCGCGATCAATCCTGAGTCCGGCTTCTTCGGAGTCGCGCCAGGAACCTCGGCCAAGACTAACCCGAACGCGATGGCGACGCTCGCGAAGAACACCATCTTCACCAACGTTGCGCTGACCCCCGAAGGCGGCGTCTGGTGGGAGGGCATGACCGACACGCCTCCGAAAGAATGTCTCGACTGGCGCGGCAACCTGTGGACCCCGGAGATCGGCAGGAAGACCGGCCAGCCGGCGGCGCATCCCAACGGACGCTTCACCGCCCCCGCCAGCCAGTGCCCCACCATCGACCCCGACTGGGAGAACCCGCAGGGCGTTCCCATCTCCGCCATCATCTTCGGAGGACGCCGCCCCTCGACGATGCCTCTCGTCTACCAGGCCTTCAACTGGTCCGGCGGAGTCTACGCCGGGGCCACGATGGGCTCCGAGATCACAGCCGCATCCGGCGGCGTGCTCGGCAAGGTGCGGCGTGACCCGATGGCCATGCTGCCTTTCTGCGGCTACCACATGGGCGATTACTTCCGGCACTGGATCAAGATGCAGCGAACTCTCTCTTCAACGCCACGTGTCTTCCACGTGAACTGGTTCCGCAAGGGAGCCGACGGCAAGTTCCTCTGGCCCGGCTACTCCGAAAACATGCGCGTGCTCAAGTGGATCGTCGACCGCGTGCGCGGACGAGCGCAGGGCAAGGAGACTCCCATCGGCTGGACGCCGCACTTTGAGGACATCCGCTGGGAGGGACTCGATATGTCGGAGGAGAGACGGCGTGCGATTTTCGACGAGCTGCAGACCGTCGACCGTGCCGCATGGCGCAAAGAGGTCATGGATCACGAGGAACTTTTCCTGGCCCTGCACGACCACCTTCCGCCCGAAATGATCTACGAGCGCGAGCTGCTGATCTGCCGCCTGTGAATCCCGCGGGTCAGTGCCGAAAAGGAGACAATCTTTCTCCGGCACTGACCCGTAACTGCATGACTTTATTTACTTTACGAGATAAAAGATAACCATAGACTCACCCCGGAAGGCAACCTCTGAGCCGTGAATCTTTCTTGACTCGGCCATAAATTATCAGTATCTTAACGGATGTGACAAGACTCCCTTCGGGTTGAGTCGGTCATAACGAAGTCCACCCACTTCGTTGCTTTAATGGAATACCCACGCAACAGCCCCCACCGCGCTGCGTGGGTTTCCTTTTTAAGTCGTATAAACCGTTGACGCTTCCGCGCTGACTCTCTAACATCATCTCTATGGGATCGATCCACATCGCAGCCTGTACCTGTTGCCCCTGTTGTTGTATGGGCACCTGTTGTCGCTGCGTTGGACTCTCCCTTTGCTAAGCCTCTGAATTAAATTCCGGCTTAGAAGATTTCGGAACCCACGTCGCAGCGAACCTCGCGCACGTGGGTTTTCTCTTTGGCCCCAGCGCCGACCTTCACAAGATCATATTTAGAAATCGAGGCACCTTATGGCTACTCCTCACATATCCAAAAGCCGAGTCAACATCGACCTGATCGCGGTCGGAATCGCCCTGACCCTGGCCGCTCTGATCCGCTTCAACATCCTTCCTCCCATCGGCTTCTAACCACCACCATGTCCGTCCAGACGATTCCGATTGCAGCGCCGGTTCCCTCGCTCAGCACACGCATTGTGCGTGTGCTGCCCGGCATTGCGCTGCTGTTCGGCATCGGTCTGCTGGGCAAGCTGCTGGAGCACACCTTCACCCATCTGCGCACGCAGTACCCCGGCATCCCCTTCCCCCACCTTGAATACGTGCTGTGGGCAATCGTGCTGGGGCTTGCGGTCGGTAACACGGTGGGTGTCCCTCGCATCTTTCGCGACGGCGTGACCACCTACGAGCTGTGGCTGAAGCTCGGCATCGTTCTGGTCGGAGGACGGTTTCTCCTACAGGACGTGATTCACATCGGCGGCCTGTCGCTGCTGCTCGTCGCCGTGGAGCTTGTACTTTCGCTCACGGTCATGCACTTGCTGGGACGCATCTTCCGCCTGCCCCCCAAGCTGACCTCGCTGCTGGCCATCGGGTCGTGCATCTGCGGTGTCACCGCCATCATGGCCGCTCGCGGAGCTATCGAGCCGGAGGAGGAGGACACCTCCACGGCCATCGCCTCCATCCTGACCCTCGGGGCCATCGCTCTATTCACCTTCCCGGCCATCGGCCACGCTCTGCACATGAGCCAGCAGGGATACGGCATGTGGGCCGGCCTCGCGGTCGATAACACCGCCGAATCGCTCGTCACCGGCGCGCTCTTCGGCGAAGAGGCAGGCAAGTGGACCGTGCTGGCCAAGACCGCACGCTCCGGTTTCCTCGGCTTTGTGGTGCTGGCGTATGCGGTCTACTGGTCGTCGCGCGGCCTCGCTCCCGACGTCGAGCACAAGGGCGTCTTCCTCTGGAAGAAGTTCCCCAAGTTCATCCTGGGCTTTATCGCGCTGTCGATCCTCGCGACCTCAGGCTTCTTCTCGCACGGCCAGCTCACCAGCCTGACAAACCTCTCGAAGTGGGCCTTCCTTCCGGCCTTCGCGGGAGTCGGCCTGCGGACCAACCTGCGCGACCTGACGGCGCAGGGCTGGCGTCCGCTGACGGTTGGAATCCTGGGCGAGATCTTCATCGCCTTCATCACGCTGGGGCTCGTCTACTGGAGCTACAGCCACGGAGTCGCAAGGTAATCCCCCATGCAGACCACGACACGCAAACCCGCCCCCGCCGAGCTTCTTCTGATCGCTGCCCTCGTGGCCTTCTTCGCCCTCACGGCTCTGCGCGCTTAGCCTCTTGAACGCATCGCCTGCCGACTGGGTAAACTAGAGGCAGCGAGAATGCCTTTAGAGACTCCCAACTCCGGTCCGCTCGTCTCCGTAGCCAACCCCACGCCCAGCGGCTTTGCACCGCTTCGCCTTCCCCTGTTCCGCGACCGCTGGATCGCCTCGACCATCTCATCGGTCGGCACGTGGATGCAGGATACGGCGGGCACATGGCTGATGACCTCGCTCACAGCCTCGCCCCTGCTGGTAGCTCTGATGCAGACCGCGGCCTCTCTGCCGGTGCTTCTGCTGGGGCTGCTCGCAGGAGCCACCGCCGACATCTTCGACCGCCGCAAGCTGCTGATCTTCTGGCAGATATGGATGCTCGTCGCAGTCTCGATCCTGGCGGTGCTGACCTTCCTCGGACACGTCTCGCCGTGGGCGCTGCTGGCGTTTACCTTTCTGCTCAACATCGGCTCGGCGATGAACAACCCGGCGTGGCAGGCCATCGTGCCGGAGCTTGTACCGCGTGAGCTAATCCCGGACACAGTCTCGCTGAACGCGGCCTCGAACAACCTCGCCCGCGCGGTCGGCCCGGCGCTCGGCGGCCTGATGGTCGCGGGGTTTGCCAGCGTGCATACCGGCTCGGGCTGGGTCTTCCTCCTGAACTCGGCCTCGTTCGCAGGCGTCATCTGGGTGCTCTACAACTGGAAGCGCACGCCGTTGTTCAAGTCGGCGCTTCCCTCCGAGCGCATCGCCGGTTCGATCATGACCGGACTGCGCTATGTGCGCTATGCCCCGGAGCTTCAGGCCTCACTGGTCCGCGCCTTCACCTTCACCTTCTTCGTCTCGGCCATCTGGTCGCTGCTGGCAGTCGTGGCCAAACGCGACCTGCAGCAGGGCGCACTCGGCTACGGCATCCTGAACGGTTCGCTCGGCTTCGGAGCCGTCATCGCGGCCACGCAGCTTCCGCGTATCCGCCGCCGCGTCTCGGCCGATGTCATCATCGCCGTCTCGACCTTCTACGACGTCATCACGCTGCTGGTGCTCGCCTACGTTCACTCCCCCCTCATCATCATCCCGGTGCTCGTCGTCTCGGGCTTTGCATGGACCAGCACGATGTCCACCCTGAACACTTCGGTGCAGCTTTCGGTGCCCGCATGGGTGCAGGCGCGAGCACTCGGAACCTACCTGATGACCTTTCAGGGCGGCATGGCCCTCGGCTCCATCCTCTGGGGATTCGTCGCCGAACATACCTCCACCCCCCTCGCCCTGGCCATCGCCGCAGGAGGGCTCGGCGTCAGCTACCCGTTCATCCGTCGCTTCCACATCCTGCAAGGCCCTCTGCCCGACCACACGCCTTACAAGTCATCACGTCGCACCAGCACGGAGCCCAGCCCGTTCCAGATGGCCGACTCTGCCGCGCACGCCGACGACCTGGTTCACGAAGGCCCCATCCGCATCTCCATCGAGTACCGCGTTCCTGTCGAGCGATACGCGGAGTTCACCCACGCCATCCACGAACTTCGCGGCGTGCGACTTCGCGACGGCGCCATCCGGTGGGGAATCTATCGCGACGTCATCGACCCCGAGCATCTCAACGAGACCTTCGTGATGGAGTCGTGGCTCGACTACCTCCGCTCACGCGAGCGCATCACCGCAGCCGACGAGGCTATCCGAGCCCGTGTCCGCGCTCTGCACGAAGGCGACGATCAGCCGAAGATCTCCTACCAGGTTTATGCCCGCGAGATCACGCCGAACACCGACGACCACTCCTGATGATGATGAAGCCCTTCCTGCTCCGGTCATTGCTCGCGCTCTGCGTCGGCTCTGCGGCATGGGCGCAGACCTTCACTCCCAGCGCCACGCCCGACCAGCCGATGCCGGACATTCCCTCGCTCATGCACGAGGTGGAGGAGCACCAGCGCGCCGCCGAGTCCATCCAGAAGAACTACCTCTACCACGAGGCTGCCCGAGAAGAACGCGATGACGGCAAGAAGTCCGAGACGCGCGAGTTCGACGTCTTCTATCTCGAAGGACTCCCGGTCCACAAGCTCACCCGCAAGAACGGCAAGGATCTAACGCCCGACGAGCAGCGCAAGGAGAGCGAGCGCATCGACAAGGAGATCGTCAAGGCAAAGAAGCGCAAGGCTGAAGCTGAGTCCAAGGGCAAACAGACCGATCGCTTCGGCAACGACGAGGTCACGGTGTCGCGCTTTCTCGAGCTAGGCAGCTTCAGCAATCCCCGGCGTATAAAGCTCGACGGTCGCGAGACTATCGCCATCGACTACGCGGGCGACCCGAAGGCGAAGACGCGCAACCGTACCGAAGAGGTCATCCACGTTCTCGCGGGAACCATCTGGGTCGACGAGCAGGACCGCACCATCACCCGCATGGAAGGACAGTTCGCCAATCCGTTCAAACTTGCTGGCGGACTCTTCCTCTCGATCAAAAAGGGCACGAACTTCTCCGTCGAAATGACGAAGATCAACAACGAGGTATGGCTTCCGGCCCGCATCGAAGGCCACGGAACCGCTCGCGTGCTTCTCTTCGTCAACTTCAGCGGAAGCGCGCTCATCACCTACTCCGACTATCGCAAGTTCAAGGCGACCTCGACGATCCTTCCCGGCTACACCACCCCGAAGGAGACGTCCGAGCCTGCTCCCCCGGATCAGTCAAAGCCCTCGGATCAGCCGCAGCCCTCGGCCAGTCCTCGCTAGAACGAACACCGGCTTCGGGAGTACATTGTGGTCATACCACTGTCTGCCCTGTCAGAGTAGACAGGAAAGGCCCAGAGACTGGTCCGGCGACCTCGTGACATCTCCTCTCCTCAAACTCGGAAGCAAGGATGATGTAGCCGTTGCCCTTCGCAATCTCGACGCGGGCGAGTTCTTTGCGAACCTCGGCGTCGCAGTTGCCTCCGACATACCTGCAGGACACAAGCTGGCCCTGCGCCCTCTCGCGCCGGGCGAGCCGGTTCGCAAGTTCGGTCAGATCATCGGATTCGCGACACGCTCCATCGCGCCGGGCGAGCATATCCACTTGCACAACCTCGCGGCCGGAGACTTCAGACGCGACTATGCAGTCGGGCAGGACGCCTCGCCGACCGCGCTGCTTCCCCCGGAACAGACCGCCAGCTTTCTCGGATATCTTCGCCCCGACGGGCGCGCCGGAACCCGCAACTACGTTGGCATCCTCACCACGGTCAACTGCTCGGCCTCGGTCGCTCGCCGCATCGGAGCCCACTTCACACCCGAGGTCATGCAGGGCTATCCCAACGTGGACGGCATTGTCGTCATCACGCACGGAACCGGCTGCGGCATCGCCGAAGAGGGCGAGCCGGCCGACCTTCTGCGCCGCGTCTTTACCGGCTACGCCACGCACCCGAACTTCGCCGCGGTGCTGCTTCTCGGTCTCGGCTGCGAGACCATTCAAGCGGAGAAGCTGGTTGCACTCACCGGACATTCCGACACGATCCGCTCGGCCAACATCCAGCAGGAAGGCGGAAGCACACAGGCGATCAAAGACGGCATCGCCACCGTCTACGAGATGCTTCAGCGCGCCAACCAGTGCAGGCGAACTCCCCTGCCCGCATCACATCTCACACTCGGCCTGCAGTGCGGAGGCTCGGACGCCTATTCCGGCATCAGCGCGAATCCCGCCCTCGGCATCGCGGTCGATCAGCTCGTGTGTCATGGAGGCACGGCAATCCTCTCGGAGACGCCGGAGATCTACGGAGCCGAACACCTGCTCACGCGCCGCTCCTCAAGCCGCGAAATCGCCGAAAGACTCATCGAGCGCGTGCGCTGGTGGGAGCAGTACACCGCGCTGCACAGAGCCTCCATCGACAACAACCCGCAGCCCGGCAACAAGGCCGGAGGGCTGACTACAATTCTCGAAAAGTCGCTCGGGGCCGTGGCCAAGGGAGGCAGCACCAACCTGAACGCCGTCTATCTGTACGCCGAGCCGGTGCGCGAGCGCGGCCTCGTCTTTATGGATTCCCCCGGCTACGATCCGGTCTCCGCAACCGGGCAGGTAGCCTCCGGAGCGAACCTCATCTGCTTCACCACGGGGCGCGGTTCGGTATTCGGATCGAAACCCACCCCCTCGCTCAAAATATCGTCGAATACCGCACTGTTTCGTCGCATGCCGGACGACATGGATCTCAACTGCGGAACTATTCTCGAAGGCTCGGAAACCGTGAAAAAAGCGGGGGATGCGATCTTCAGAGAGCTTCTTGCAGTCGCTTCTGGCAAGCCTACACGCAGCGAGCTGCATGGATTCGGCGAAGAGGAGTTCCAACCCTGGAATCTGGGTGCCACTCTATAGACCTCTGCCTGTGGAAGTTGCAGGAATCGGTGTGCAGTGAAGCCATGAAAGGGCTAGCATAGAAGAAGTGACGTTCGGCGTTACAACGCCGCTAAAATTTCGTCCAGGAAAATCGAGGAAGCAATGGCCACCAAGGCAGAGGCATTGACTCAAGCACCCACGGTTACAGATCAACAGGAACGCGACGCAGTGTTCGACATCTTTCGCCGGTGGGGGTACCTGCAAGCCACACTGGACCCTCTCGGGCAGTACCTCCCTCAGGAGGCTTTCCCGACACCAGCCCCCGAAGGCAAGGCAGCTACCGAAGCCAGACGCTACTACTGCGGCACCCTCGGCATCGAGTTCATGCACATCCCCAGCGCGGAGCAAAGGCAGTGGCTCCAGGCGCAGATCGAAAAAACTCCCTCCAAGCCGAATCAGGCACACATCCTTACAAAACTCATTCGCGCTGACCTGTTCGAGCAGGTGATCCAGGCGCGCTACCTCGGAACCAAGCGCTTCTCGCTCGAAGGCATCACCGCGCTGATCCCCTTCCTCGACCAGATCTTCGAGACCGGCTCCACCCTCGGCGTCACCAAGGCGATGCTCGCGATGAACCACCGCGGACGCCTGAACGTGATGACCAACACCATCGGTCGCCCCGCGTCCGATATCTTCACCAAGTTTGAAGACGTCGATCCGCGCAGCACCCTGGGCGGCGGCGACGTGAAGTACCACCTCGGCGCGACCGGCGACTACACCTCGCCGAGCGGCAAGCTCATCAGCCTTCACCTCGCCTCGAACCCGAGCCATCTCGAAGCCGTCGACCCAGTGCTGGTCGGCCGCGCCCGCGCCCGCCAGGAGCGCATCGGCGAGGGCGGCAAGAAGCAGGTGCTCCCGATCCTCATCCACGGCGACGCAGCCTTCGCCGGACAGGGCATCCTGGCCGAGACGCTCAACATGGAGACTCTGCCCGGCTACAGCGTCGGTGGCGTCATCCACATCATCGTCAACAATCTTCTGGGCTTCACCGCGAACCCGGACGAGTCGAACTCCACGCGCTTCTCCACCGACATCGCCAAGCGTCTTCCGATCCCGATCATCCACGTCAACGCCGAGGACCCGGACGCGGTCGTCCGCGTCGCGACCATCGCGACCGAGTTCCGCCAGCGCTTCGGCACAGGTGTCGTCATCGACCTGATCGGCTATCGCCGCCACGGCCACAGCGAGGTGGACGATCCCACTGTCACGCAGCCGCGCCGCTATGCGGTCATCAAGGACCACAAGCCGCTCTATCAGATCTACGCGGAAAAGATCGGCGTCAACCCCGCCAGGGAAGCCGATGCGGCCCAGCAGGAGTTCCTCGACCAGCAGAAGGCAGCGACGCAGGCCGACCATATTCCGCACATGGCCACCCTGCCCTCTTACTGGGACAAGTACAAGGGCGGCGAGTTCGACCCTGCCGACGAGGTAAACACCGGGCTTTCGGCCGAGCGCGTGGGCGAGCTGGTCACCAAGCTTACGAGTTATCCGAAGGATTTCCACATCCATCCCAAGGTGAAGAAGCTCTATGAGCAGCGCCAGGAGATGGGCACCGGAGCCAAGCCCTTCGACTACGGCATGGCGGAGCTGGTCGCTTACGCCTCTCTGGTCGAAGACGGAACCCTGGTTCGTCTGACCGGGCAGGACTCGCAGCGCGGAACCTTCAACCAGCGCCACTCGGTGCTGATCGATACCGAGACAGAGACGCGCTACGCTCCCCTGGCTCACATGGGCGAAAAGGGCGGACGCTTCGAGGTCTACAACTCGCTGCTCTCGGAAGCCGCAGTGCTGGGCTTCGAGTATGGATTCGCACGCGATTATCCCGAAGCTCTCGTGCTTTGGGAGGCCCAGTTCGGCGACTTTGCCAACGGCGCGCAGATCATCATCGACCAGTTCATCTCGGCCAGCGAGGCCAAGTGGGGTCTGCTCTCCGGCGTCGTCATGCTGCTTCCGCACGGCTACGAGGGACAGGGACCGGAACACTCGAGCGCTCGCATCGAGCGTTATCTGCAACTTGCGGCCAACGACAACATGCAGATCTGCCAGCCTTCGACTGCGGCCCAGTACTTCCATCTGCTGCGTCGCCAGTTGCTGCGCTCGTGGCGCAAGCCGCTGATCGTCTTCACTCCGAAGAGTATGCTGCGTCATCCCGACGCGTCCTCGCCAATCGCTGAGTTCGGTCGCGACCGCTTCCTGAACGTGATTCCGGACAACGAGGCTCAGAATCCGCGTCGCCTGATCGTGTGCAGTGGCAAGATCGGCCACAACCTTCGGGTGGAGCGTGCGAAACGCAAGGACTACAGTGTCGGAATCATCTTCCTGGAACAGATGTATCCGTGGCCAGAGGCTGAGTTACAGGCTGCGCTCGACCAATATCCGGATGCGGAGGAGATTGTCTGGGTGCAGGAAGAACCGGCCAACATGGGACCGCTCTTCTACGTGATGCCTCTGCTGCGGCAGGTGGCTCGCGACCGGGCGGTATTGAGCGTCAAGCGCAGCGCGAGCGCGACCCCCGCGACCGGATCGGCCAAGGCCCACGACATTGAGGAGAAGACGCTCATCAATGTCGCGCTGGGAACCTCGGGCGACCGCTAAACAGCAATATACCGGCACAAACAGAAATCCCCGGACGAAGGTCCGGGGATTTCTTATTTACGTCCCACACTTTTTATCTCAATATTCGCTGCACTGTGGATCGGCGAACCTAAGCTGCTGATAAGAGCAAGCTTACAGATTTTTATCTTTTGACAAGCAATTTAGAACAGGGAGAAACACACACAAACATGGCCCCACCAAGATATCCCCTTTTGCCACATTTTCTTGACCCAGGATGCATAAAGGGATAGCTGGGCGCCATCCCTTTTGCGATCCTGGGTCTTGAAAAAGAGAGTTTACAGCGGCTGAACGTCGGAAGCCTGCCAGCCCTTCGGTCCCTTGACTACGTTGAACTGAACGGCCTGGCCTTCCTGGAGGCTCTTGAAACCGCTGGTGTTGATCGCCGAGTAGTGCACGAACACATCCTCGCCGTTCTGGCGGCTGATGAAGCCAAACCCCTTTGCGTCATTGAACCACTTCACTGTTCCCTGTTCCATGTTGTTTCTTTCCTTCGTTTACAACTTTATGAATTGCCGTAGATACAAATCGGGGTTCGCCCAGACGTGCAGTGCAGAAAACCAATCTGTTTCAAACGATGTGAGAAGGTTAGCATAGTCCACAATTTTTTTTCAGAAATCTTTTGATTGCACTACTTATGGTGCAAGAGTCCTGAGGAAAACACGGCTTCGCCCTTGAAAGCAGGGGACTTTGTGACTGGCGCGCAGGTTGCCCTGTTACCGTCGAAATGATGGTTTTTCTTCGCTTTTTAAAAGTTCAACGCGAAAATCGCCGTTGCATATTTGCAACAGAACGCGGCCTTTTCCTGCGACGAAGCGATCATTTCCTGGGACTATTTGCGCGTCCCATTACGCCAATAATCCCTTATCTGCTCACAAGGAATTATTGGCAAGATGCTCCTTCACGATGCGTTCGGTTTCGGCCAGAACCTGGTCGAGCGTCATGCCGGTGGAGTCGAGAATGATGGCGTCGGCAGCAGGACGCAGAGGGGATTCCGCGCGGTTTCGGTCGCGTTCGTCGCGCTCCTTCAGATCACGAAGAATCTTCTGCTGCGCCTCGGTCTGTTCGGGAACGATGGTATCGCCCCCGGCACTCTCTTCTTCGAAACGCGGAAGCACGACCTGGCGATAACGCCGGTCTCCCCGGACCTCGGGCGAGGCGTCGAGAAAGATCTTGACCTCGGCGTCGGGGAAGACGGCGGTGCCGATGTCGCGCCCCTCCATCACGATTCCGCCTTTGGCTCCAAGTTTGCGCTGCTGCTCGACCATCCAGGCGCGGACGCGGGGATGAACGGAGACGCGGGAGGCGGCGGAGGTAACATCCGTGTCGCGAACACGGCGGGAGACGTCGATGCCATCGAGCAGAACGCGATTGCCTTCGCGCTGCGGTTCAAGCAGGATGCGGGTGCCGGAGGCGAGGTTGAGCAGAGGCTGCTCCTCGTCGAAGGAGAGATCGTTTTCGATGGCCTTGAGAGCCAGGGCGCGGTACATTGCCCCGGTTTCGAGGTTGAGAAAGCCGAAGCGGCGCGCAAGATGCGCCGCTACCGTGCTCTTTCCCGCTCCCGCGGGGCCGTCGATGGCGATGACAGGACGCTCTCTTTTTGCAGAGGACAGGTTCGTGGTGAAGTCGTTGCTCTTGTTCATGCGCGGCCTATCTTATGCCTCCATCGATGGGGTGAAGAGGAAATTTTACGAAGACCGGAGGCTACTCCGCGCGGTCTTCCTTGAACTTCCGTGCGGGCGCTCCGCGCTTGCCGAAGGGCTTCTTGTTACCGATGAACTTCTCGAAGGGACCCGCATTCGGAGAGGCTCCTTCACCCCGTTTTACGAAGTTGCCAGGTTTGCTGAAAGGCTTCTTTGCAAACTTCGGCTTGTCACCGGAGTCGAAACGCCTTGGACGATCCGAGGACGGAGCGCCGGAGGCAAAGGGCTTCCGGTCACCGAAGCTCTTCTTCGGGCCGAAGGGCTTGCCTGCTCCGAAAGGCTTCCGATCGCCAAAAGGCTTTCTGTCTCCGAAAGGCTTGCGGTCACCAAAGGATTTAGCTTCTCCGAAAGGCTTTCGATCCCCGAAAGGCTTGCGGTCGCCAAACGACTTCTTCTCACCAAAAGGCTTTCCTGCTCCGAAGGGCTTCTTTTCCCCGAAAGACTTCCTCTCGCCGAAGGGTTTCCGGTCGCCGAAGGGCTTTCGATCCCCGAAAGGCTTCTTCGGTCCAAAGCTGCGGCGCGGACGATCCTCGGAACCACCCTCAGCCGATGCATGGAAACCGGCTCCTTCGGGGCGGGGCCTGCGGAAGTTATCCCGGGGCGCGTCGAACTTGCGGAACGGAGGACCTGACGGGCGTCCCTGCTCGCTGCGACCTTCGCCGCCGCGCTCGCGGGAGAAACGGGGCCTGTCAGAGAAGTCGCGGCGCGGACGCTCAGAGTCATCACGACGGAAAGCGGGACGCGGACGCTCGGAATCGTCACGGCGGAAGGGAGGCCGCGATCCACCGGAATCGTCACGACGGAAAGGGGGGCGGGACCCACCAGAATCATCGCGGCGGAAGGAGGGACGCGATCCACCAAAGCCGCCACGGGACTTCTCCCCGAACGGGCGACGGGAGTCTCCATCGAAGCGAGGACGGCGCGGGGCCGCATTCTCGCCGGAACGGTTCGTGAAGCCTTCCCCGCTGCTCGGACGCGCAGGGCGATCACGCTTCTCCTCGTCCCACGGGCGGGAGAAGTCGCGGCGCGGACGCTCGGAGTCATCCCGACGAAAAGCGGGACGCGGGCGGGCGGAATCATCGCGGCGGAAGGGACGACGCTCGCGGTCGAACTCGCCACGGGGGCGCGGCGGGCGCGAATTTGTATCAGAACCGGATGCAAACTTCTTTTTGAAGTCGGGACGCGGACGGTCTCCGCGATCGCTGAAGCCTTCACGCTTCACAAAGGGCTTGCGCACTGCGGGAGCGAACTTCGAGATGCGCTCGGAGGAGGCCGCTTCATCGCCGCCCTCGGTGGTCACACCGGTCGCATCGGCATCGTCAGCGACGGGCTCGGCAACGGCCACGAAAACAGGAAGCTCACCCGCGACGTAGAGGAGGCTCTTGCCGTCGAGAACAAGGGTATCGAGCTGGCGCGCAGAGGTGAGTGCGTTGACGACCTCGCGGATGCGCGAGCGGGAGGCCAGCGGCGAGAGGAAGGTTTCGATGTCGTCGCCGGTAGGCAGAATCGCCTGGCTGAGGTAGAGCGAAATGAGCACGGAGAGAGCGGTGGGAACTCCGGCGTTGGCGCCTGCCTTGATCTGCCTGGTGTAACGGGTCGTGGTCAGCTCCCAGAGGGTCGCGGTGCCGTCGGCCTGCGGGACGGGGAGGACGCGGAAGTGCTCCCAGAGCTCGGTAAGGGCGCGGAGCGCAGCGGCCTCGGTGACCTCATTGGCCAGCTCAGAGGCAAGCTCGGAGGCGGTCATGCGACCCTTGGCATTGATGATGTTGAAGCTCGCGAGGGCAAGCGGGGAGACGCGCGCGGCTCCGCTGGTGACCGGGGGCTGCTTCCATGCCTTGTCGCCGCGGAGGGTGAAGAGGTAGGGCAGTACCGCGGGAGTCGCAAGGAAGTCCGGGGTTTCGGAGCCAGCGCCGTTCGGCGATCCGAAGAGGTGCAGCGGAATCACCGCTCCTTCAGCGACGAGTCGGGCCATCAGGGTGCGTGGCTGCTCCAGCTCGGCGAGGGTGGGAATGGGAGTCGGGGCTCCGAGGACGACCTCGGCGAAGGTGGGAGCGGGAACCGGAAGCTGCTGGGGGCGCGGGGTGTAGGGGATAAGCCCGGTGGCTTCAACCCAGCCGCGAAGAAGTTCAATGGTGAGGAGAGGTTGCGCGTCCTGATGCCAGTGCGCAAGGCGGGTGGCGGCCAGTTGGCCGGCGGTTGGAGCGGTTGGGGTATTCAATGTAATGCCTTCTTCCTGCCGGTGCGCAATGCGGGCGCAACGGCAATCCACAAGCCTGGGCCGATGGATGACGATCCTGATTTCAAGAGGAGCGGCGTGCGACCTGATACGGATCGATCAGCGCAAAAAATCCCGCTACGTGTCGTTTAACAGGATAACGCATCGCGGGGCGGCGTGCGGGTAAATCCCACGGAACTGCAAGGTTTTCCGGCATGGGATACGGTAGGATTTCGCAAGGCAACGCCGAGGGCGGACCTGTCGTCTGAAGGTGGGATGCAGGCATGAAAAATGCCTGCCGAAAGGAGAACGCGCTATGACGAAGATATTGTCACTGGCTTCGCTCGCCGTGATGGCGGTGGCCATGCAGGCACAAACTGCAGCCTCTCCTCAGACTCCTGATACTTCCGGCATGAGCCACCAGGGGGCCCAAACACAGGCGGTCCAGACACGGGTGCAGCCGGCAAGCGTTTCGGCGGAGCTGACTAAAGGGATCGACTCCAAAAAAGCTAGGGCAGGAGACGAGGTAAACGCAAAAACAACGGACCAGGCAAAGCTTCCGGATGGGACCGATCTTCCGAAAGGAACGAAACTGGTTGGAAACATCGTCGAGGTAAACGCAAAGACGAAGGAACAGAAGAACTCGCACCTGGTGCTGGCGGTGAATCGCGCCGTCTTGAAGGATGGGAAAGAAGTACCGATCCGTGCGGCAGTTACATCCGTCACGGCTCCTTCGAGCACGACTCCGATGATGGATATGGCGTCCGGAGGCGGAGCAGCGGGGAGTGCGCCGTCGGGCGGTGCTCCTTCGGGATCGTCGGGATCAGCCTCTTCGGCCCCCCCGGCTCCCACGGTTCAGTCTGTACCAAGTGGTGATTCCAGTGGGCAGACTGCCCAGCAGGGAGCGATGTTGAAGAGCGCGCAGGACCGCGTTCCGGTGGGCAATAAGCCGAATGTGATCCTGAGCGCGCCGACCACTCCGGAGAGTGCGGGCGTGCTGGATGGAGCCGGCGAAAATATCTCGCTCAACAGCGGCACAAAGCTCACGCTGAATGTAATTCCGGCCCAACCCGGCGGGCAGGGGCAGTAAACGTCCCTGCTGGCGACTGTTTTTACAAAAGAGGAAGGCCGCTTGTTTGAGCGGCCTTCTTTCTTTTGCGACCTCGCAGATTTTCCTAAATGCGGTGGAAGGCTTTCTTGATGTCCTTGAGGGAATAGCGCAGCGCGATAGGTCGTCCATGCGGACAGCTTGTGGGGTGCTCCGTCTTCGCAAGCTCTGCAAGCAGCCAGTTGATCTTCACAGGTTCGAGCGGCGTGTTGATCTTGATGGCTGCGTGGCAGGCGATGGACGCGGCGATGCGCGTGCGCCTGGCCTCGGAGTTTTCAGACTGCTGCTCGCGGTCGGGGACGGCGAGAACCTCCTCCAGCATCCGCTCCAGCTCGCGTCCTTCGAGGCCCACGGGCGCGGCTTTGATCGCAATGGTCTGGGGGCCGAAGGGTTCAGCCTCGAAGCCGTTGCGCTCAAGCTCTTCGGCGAGGCTGGCGAAGGCAATCATCTGGGCAGGGAGGAGATCGACGAGCAGCGGCATCAGCAGGCGCTGGCGCTGGACGCGCTCGACCTCTCGCTCGCGCAGAATCTTCTCGAAGAGGACGCGCTCGTGCGCAACGTGCTGATCGACGATCCAAAGGCCTTCGTCGTTGACCGCGATGATGAAGGAGTCCTGTAGCTGACCGAGGGGCCGGAGCGTTGCGAGGGCGTTCAGGGTGCGGGTTTCGTCTTCCGGCTCGAAACCTTCGAGCGACGTGACGTTGTCGTAGCCGACCGGGATGGGGGCTTCGTTGAAGCTGAGGCGTTCTGAAGTGCCCGTGATCGGAGCGGGAGCGAGCGTGAAGGAATCTACATCCGCCTCAGTCGGGATGGAGTCGGAACCGAAGCCGCCACCAAAGCCGACAGATGCGTGCGTGGGGTCGAAGACTGGAGGCTCGGGCGCGCCGGGCAACGGGCTGACGTCGACCAGCAGCGACGCCGAAGCGAGAGGACTGTTGTGGAGCGCCTGCAGGAAGTCCGCCGCGGGGCGGGCGTGCATCAGCGCAGTACGGACGGAGTCGCGCACGAAGTCATGCACGAAGGCCGACTGGCGGAAGCGCACCTCGGTCTTCGCGGGATGCACGTTTACATCGACCTCCTGCGGGGGCATCTCAAGGAAGAGCAGCACGACCGGATACGAGGTCGGCGGGATGATGTTGCGGTAGCCGTCGGTAAGAGCGTGCAGGATGAGGCGGTCGCGGATGAGGCGGCCGTTGACGAAGATGTAGATCGAATTGCGGTTGAGCTTCTGCAGCTCCGGCTTGGAGACGAAACCGGAGAGGCGCAGCAGGCCCGGTTCGGGCGGCTCGTAGTCGGCCTCGCGCTTCCACGGCGGAGGCTCGGGGAGACCGACGCGGGCGAAGTCCATCTCTGCGGCGACGGGGATCATGTGCGAGCTGGTTTCGCGGCCGAAGATCTGGAAGAGGCGATCGGAGTTCGTCGCCGCAATGGGAGCGGTGAGAAGCGCTTGTGTCGCCGAGTGCAGCTCGAAGTGCTTCGTCGGATTGGCAAGGGCGTAGTGCGTGACCAAGGCAGCGATATGCGACAGCTCGGTCTGCTCGGAGCGGAGGAACTTGCGCCGCGCCGGGGTGTTGTAGAAGAGGTCGCGGATGGCGATCGTGGTCCCGACGGGAAGTCCTGCGGGCTCGACGCGCTGGATGTTGCCCCCGGCGATCTCGACGATGGTTCCGGCCTCCTCTTCGGCAGCGCGGGTTTCGAGCGTGAGGCGCGAGACAGAAGCGATGGAGGGCAGCGCCTCGCCGCGAAAACCGAGCGTGGCGATGGAGAGAAGATCGTCGGAGGTGCGGAGCTTGGAAGTGGCGTGACGCTCGAAGGCGAGCAGGGCGTCGTCAGCCATCATGCCGTGGCCGTTGTCGGCGATGCGGATGAGGCGGCGGCCACCGCCTTCGACCTCGACGCGGATGCGCGTGGCCCCGGCGTCGAGCGAGTTTTCGAGCAGCTCCTTGACGACGGAAGCGGGGCGCTCGACGACCTCGCCGGCGGCGATCTGGTTAGCCACCAGGTCAGAGAGGATGCGGATGCGGCCCATATCTCTTAATTGTAGGACGAATCCGATCTATGGATTGCAGGACGAAGACAAGATGCGGAAAACGAGGGACGAATGGCGAGGCATCCTACTCCTCAGCGAAGGAGGAGACCATGATCCGTAAGCTGAAGAGCGGTGAGTTCAGAATTTATTCGCGCCATGTCGATCCGAAGACGAAGAAGCGCAGGAACCTCGGGACGTTCGCTACACGCGAAAAGGCCGAGGAACACGAGCGGGCAATCCAGTACTTCAAGCGGCACTGATTCTAAAAACGAAAAGCGGCAGCCCCTCTGAGGTTCGCCGCTTTCCTCTCAACCCTAATGAAAGAAGCGGGCTCGGAAGAGAAGAAGCCCCCCGCCAAGAAGACCTGTGCCGAGGAGGTCAAAGGGCTTTGGTTCGGGAACAGAGGAGACAGCGGGAGGATCGGACGGAATAGGAACGGTCGGTTGGGCCGTAATGGTTCCGTAGGACACGGACTGACCATTGTTGTAGTAAAAGGCGTAGTTGCTTGTTGTGTGGAGTGAGAAGCGATTGGACGACGCTCCAATCTGCTCGGAGAAGGTGAGATCGTAGAGCTCCCCATTCTGGAAGACGATGAACGCATTCCCCAATAAGTGGTCGAGCGAAAAAGTCTGACCGTCAATTACGAAGCTGAGATTATCCAGACCACCATTGAAAATGGAGTACTCGGAGAGACCCGTAGAAGAGGGGGCGCTTTCGATCATGAAGGTTCCGGTACCACCGTAGAGCGAACCTTCGTTGGGGGTGAGGGTGAGGTTATACGTGATTGGGTCGGCAAACGCAGCCACGGGAGCAGACAGAACCAAGGGAAAAAGAGCGGAAACTATTATCCTGACAATATTTTTCATTACACCAGACCAAGGAGAATTAGGGACTGCAAAGGGCAGTTGCACAAAATCTATGGCTATGCCTGGGACTGTCTAGGCATTTTTCTTTCTATGGTACGCTTTGCCTTCTTCTGGGGTCGCCGGACTCTCTCCCTCAGGCAGGCAGGAAAAAATTGGCCAGACCTCTTGTAAATTCTGTACACTTCCCGTCGCTTTCGAAACAAAAGTAATTTCCGTACCGAAACAAACTTTTGAGGAGCGATGCATGACATTCGAGAGGACCAACCGGCGTGAGTTCGTAAAAATGGGGGCGGCCGTGGCCGGAGCCGCAGCGTGGAGCGCGACCAGCTACGCAAAGATCGTGGGAGCCAACGACCGTGTGCGGACCGCCGTCGTCGGATGCGGCGACCGTATGAAGAGTTCGCTGATCCCGGCGTTTTTGCAACATAACAAGGAGCTTAACTTCGAGTTCGTCGCCATCTCGGACCTGTGGAGCCGCCGCCGCGAAGACGGCGTAGCCTACATCCAGAAGCTGGGCGGACCGAAGGTCGAGACGGTTCGCAACAACGACGAGCTGTACGCTCGCAACGACGTGGATGCGGTGCTGATTGCCACCGCCGACTTTCAGCATGCGAAGCATGGGGTCGAAGCCGTCAAAGCCGGACGCGATGCCTACGTGGAGAAGCCGCTCGCCCATGCCATGAAGGATGCAAAAGCGATCCGCGATACCGTTCACGCGAGCAAGCAGGTGGTGCAGATCGGGACGCAGAGACGTTCGACGCCGAGTTATCAGAAGGCCTACGAGTACATTAATTCGGGCAAGTTCGGCGACATCAACATGGTGGAGATGACCTGGAACGTGAACCAGCCGGGGCGCTGGAGGAGGCCCGATGTTGTCCCTCTGCTGAAAGAGGCGGACACTGACTGGAAGCGCTACCTGATGGATCAGCCGTATGAGCCCTTCGACGCGAGGAAGTACCTGGAGTTCCGGCTGTTCTGGCCGTACTCGTCGGGGATTCCCGACCAGTGGCTGGTCCACCAGATCGACACGGTGCATTGGTTCACGGGTTATCCGCACCCGCGCAGCGTAGTGGCCAATGGCGGCATCTACCAGTGGCACGACGGGCGGCGCAACTGGGACACGATGACGGCGGTCTTCGACTACGGCCCCGAGGACGATGCAACGAAGGGCTTTCAGGTGCTGTACTCGTCGCGGCAGACGAACGCGGCTGGTGGGATCAAGGAGATTTACTACTCGAACGGCGGGTCGCTGGATATGGACAAGCAGGTGGTGAACTCGAACGGTGGTCTGACCGCAAAGGCCGCGGCAGAGATGGGGATGAAGCAGAACATGCTGGGGAGCTTTTCGCTCGGCGATGGAGAAGCGGCATCGACCGATGCGAACACCGGCGTCGACAAGCAGACCTCTGCCAACATGCGGAACTGGATGGAGTGCGTGCGGTCGCGCAAGCAGCCGAACGCGCACGTGGACGCGGGATACAGCCACTCCGTCGCGCTGTGCATGAACATCGCGGCGATCCAGACGGGGCAGAAGATCACCTTCAACGCGAAGACCCAGCAGATCATGGCCGGAGGCAAGGTCTATGCGTAAGGCCGTGCTGGGTGGAGTGCTTGCGGTGTGCGCGGCGCAGATCGCGGGAGCGGCGACGAAGGTGGCAGTAGACGAGGCGAACCAGCGCGTCGAGGTGACGATGGACGGCAAGCCGTTCACCTCGTACGTGTGGCCTTCGACGCTGAAGAAGCCGGTGCTGTTTCCGCTGATCGCCGCCGATGGCGTGACGGTAACGCGAGGGTATCCCCTGGCTCCGCGAGAAACGGAGCGGGTGGACCATCCTCACCATGCGGGGCTGTGGTTCAACTACGGCAATGCGAACGGGTTCGACTTCTGGAACAACTCCGACGCGATCAAGCCGGAGGACCGCCACAAGATGGGGACGATCCATCATGAGAAGATCGTCTCCTCGAAGAGTGGGGCAAAAGGTGAACTGGTCGTCGATTCGGTGTGGGAGACGGGCGAGGGGAAGAAGATCTTCAACCAGAGGACGAAGTACGTCTTCTGGCAGAAGGGCGACGCCCGCACGATCGACATGACGGTGACCCTGACGGCGCTCGACAAGGTCGTCTTCCACGATGACAAGGAGGGCGTGCTGGGGATTCGCGTGGCGCACTTCCTTGAGTCACCGACGGAGAAGGGCGGCACCTTCGCCGATGCCAGCGGGAGGCCGACCAAGGTGGAAGGCAATACCGCTGGGGCTACCGGGGTCTATCGCACAAGCGAGGGCGTCGAGGGCGATGCGGCCTGGGCGACGCGTGGCAAGTGGTGCGAGTTGACGGGGCACACCACCGATGGCCATACGGAGACGATTGCGATCTTCGACCACACGGGCAATCCGGGATATCCGACATACTGGCACGCACGCGGGTATGGGTTGTTCGCGGCGAATCCGCTGGGGAGAAAGATCTTCGACGCGAAGCAGCCGCAGTTCGACTACACGGTGGAGAAAGGGGCTTCGGCTACGTTCAAGTACCGGGTTACGATCTCGTCCCATGCGGTGACGCCGGAGGAGATGAACAAGCAGGCTGGAGCATTTGAGGCTGAGGTGAAGTAGGAATGACGGCTTGAAGCGGAGTGGAGAGGATGTGCAGTTCCTCTCCACTCCGCTTCCTGATGAGTTACGAGTAGATGCCGTTGCGAAGCATGTGGCGCAACGGTGCTTCGTTGAAGGCCGTGGCGGGGGTATCCATCGCCTTCTCGAAGGAGGTCTGGAAGGCCTCCATCTCCGCGGGAAGACCGACGGTAACGCGAACGTAGGTCGGCCACGCGGCCCAGCTTCTACCGATGTGAACGTCGTCCTTCGCCATCAGGCCGCGAATCTGCGGGCCTGGACGCTTGACGTCGATCATGAAGCAGTTGCTCTCCGACGGAATGAAGGAGTAGTTGTTGGCCTTCAGCCAGGCGAAGGTCTTATTGCGCGTGTCGGCGATAAGCTTCTTGCGCGTAGGCACGAGGTCGGTGTCCATCAGGCTGGCCTGCGCGGCGATCATGCCGGTGATCGGCATGGGCGATTGGCCATAATGCTCGAGCTTCTTGAGCAGGTCGGGCCGGCCGATGGCGAAGCCGCAGCGGATGCCCGCCATGCCGTAAATCTTTGAGAAGGTGCGGAGGATAATGACATCCTTCCCCGCCTTCACGTGGTCGATGGCGGAGGTCGCGTCCGAGAGGTGGATGTAAGCCTCGTCGATCAGCAGTACCGCGCCTGCAGGCTTGTTGGCCACGGCGTAGTCGATCTGTTCCTTGCTGGTGACGGTGCCGGTAGGATTGTTGGGATTGCAGATGTAGATGAGTCCGGCATTGGGGTCCGCCTTCACCATCGCGGCGACGTCGTGGGAGTAATCCTTCGCCAGCGGAACAGCGTTGATCTTCGCCCCGGCAAGCTCGGCGGCGCGCTGTCCGGCCTCGTACGTTGGGTTGCCGCAGACGAAGCTGCGCGAGGGCGAGGTGAAGGCCAGCGAAGCGTAGTGCAGCGGCGGGCTGGAGCCATCGTAGATCATCACGTGATCGCCTGGAACTCCCATCTGCTCGGCGTAGAGCTTGATCACGTTGAAGTAGAGCGGAGGAGCATAACGTCCGCCGTTGGGGATGATGTCGGCGATGGCCTTGCGGGCGTTCTCGGAGGGGCCGAGTGGGTTCTCGTTGGCGTCAAGATAGATGCCGCTCATCGAGAACTCGGGGACTCCGGCGGCTCCCATGGCAGAAGCGCGGGCGAAGTGGGCCTCGGTGAGGATAGGAATGGAGACGGCAGCAGCAGAGGCGGTGCGGAGAAAGGATCGGCGCGAGAAAGAACTACATCCGGCGAGGTCGTTCGTAAGGGATGACATGGCTGGCTCCTGACGTTACGGCAGTGCGATTCAACGAATGGATTATGGCCGGGGATGATGGGCGAGGAACGGACGCGGTTCAACTCGCTACGCACAGGGTAACGCCAACGGAGCGGAGTTCACAAGAGATTGGTGACGAATGACAGATAGGAATGGATGAGGGACCAGGCAGTCCCTCATCCGCCGCAGAGACTAACGCTTCTTTGCGGACTTCTTTACAGCGGCCTTCTTCCCTGCTGTTTTCTTTGCAGGCTTCTTCTTCTCCTGCTTTGCAGAAGCCGGAGAGAAGTCCCTCTCGCGGTCGCCGATCTTGTGCAGGCGCATGAAGTTGGTCGCGCCGGAGCGGGTGCGGGTTCCGGCAACGATGCCGACCGTCTGATGCTCCTTCGCGCAGCCGTTGCTCTCCAGAATCTCCTCGGCCATGTTGACCAGAGTGTCCGTGTCGCTGAAGCGGCCGCAGAGGATCGGGTATGTTCCCCAGAGCAGCATCGAGCGGTTGACGACCTTCTGGAAGGGCGAGAGAGCGTAGATGGGGGCTTCGGGGCGATACTTCGAGATGAGGCGAGCCGTGGTTCCGCTCTCCGTGAAGATAGCGATCGCCGAGACGTCGAGATCGTCGGCGGCATGCGCCATGCATTCGCAGATGGTCTCGGCAATGGAGAGAGGAGCGCCGTGCTTGTGACCGATCGCCGGCGGAGGATCGAGGCGAAGCTGCTCCTCCGTCTCGGTGACGATCTTGGCCATCATGGCGACAGCCTCGACGGGATACTTGCCAGCGGCGCTCTCAGCCGAGAGCATGACGGCGTCGGTTCCGTCGTAGACAGCGTTGGCAACGTCGGAGGCCTCGGCGCGGGTGGGGCGCGGGTTCTCGATCATCGATTCAAGCATCTGCGTGGCAGTGATAACCGGCTTGCGGTACTCGGAGGCGCGACGGATGATGTGCTTCTGGATGGCCGGAACCTTCTCCGGCGGAACCTCGACGCCGAGGTCTCCACGAGCCACCATGATGGCGTCAGTCGCTTCGAGGATGGAGTCGAGGTGCTCGATCGCCTGGGGCTTTTCGAGCTTTGCGACGATCCACGCGTCGGATTTCAGCTCGGTCAGGCGGCTCTTGACATGGCGGATGTCGTCGGCGGTGCGTACGAAGGAGACGGCGATAGTGTCGACACCCTCGCCGATGGCAAAGACGAGGTCCTCCTCGTCCTTTTCGGTGAGCGAGGGAACCTTGACGGGGATGCCGGGAAGATTGATGCCCTTGTTTTCGCCGAGCATACCGCCGTTGATGATCTTACAAACGACGTCGCCGCCCTTGACCTGCTCGACGCGCAGCTCGATGAGGCCGTCGGAGAGGAGGATGCGCGAGCCGGGCTCGAGATTTTCAGCCAGCGTGGTGAAGGTGGTGCCGACCATCGCGGCGGTTCCAGCGATCTCCTGCGGGGTGATGATGAGCTGCTTGCCCGCGACCAACTGCACAGGCTTGTGGTCCTTCAGCTTGCCGGTACGGATCTTGGGGCCCTGCAGGTCGGCGAGGATACAGATGGGCTTCCCTTCCTCCTTCGAAACCTGGCGAACCATGCGGATCAGCTCGGCCTTCTGTTCGTGCGATCCGTGAGAGAAATTGAGGCGGGCAACATCAAGACCGGCGCGGACGAGCTGGCGGAAGACCTCGATGGAGCTGGAGGCCGGACCGAGCGTTCCGACGATCTTGGCGCGACGAATGCGGTCGGGACCGGCAGAAAAAGAATCGCGGAGCGTGGGGTTCGCGGGAGTTGTCATAAATACTGCTGAATCCTTATGTGAACGGTTATCGAGAGACTTTTAGGGAGGTCCGACCAAACGAATTCAATTTGGGTTCCCGTTCGACATTCTAACCGCCCTCGGCTTCAGAGGGTTAACGGTGACGGGTGGGTTTTGGTCGGAATGGTGGAAGACGAAGTTGAACTCGGCCCCGAAAAAGACGCTGAGAGAGACGAGATAGAGCCAGAAGAGAAGCGCGATTCCAGCCCCGAGCGAGCCGTAAACCTGCGAATAATTGGCGAAGCGCGTGACGTAAAGTCCGAAGGCCAGCGTGGTGAGAAACCACATGGTCGTGGCGGCGATGGCACCGGGAAGCACCTGCCGCCACGGTTGCCGGGCAGGAGTTCCCATGTGGTAGATGAGGGCGATCAGCCCGACCGAGCCGAGCAGCGCCGCGGTCCAGCGAAGAATCAGCGCGATGACGTAGACCTCCGTGCGGATGGAGGGACCAACGTGACCGGCGATCCACGCGATCAGGAGGTGACCGAAGACGATCAGCGCGCTGGCGACGCTGAGCGGCACCAGTGAGAGAGGCACCAGGGCGTAGGCACGGGCGCGGCGCGACCAGAAGCTCCAGCAGTCGAAGGGAAGATCGTTGGCCCGGCGCAGGCCCTCCATGTAGGTTGCGATGACGCTGGAGGCTCCGGAGAACGAGACAATGAAGGAGAGGACGAGCACGCGGGCGGATCTGGCTCGTTGTGTGGTGTCGAAGTAGCTATCGAGCATGGGGACCGCCTCCGAGGGGAGGACGCGGTCGAAGAAGTCTCCAAGCTGGGTACGGATCGGCGCGGCGTCGGGCAGAAGCGTGACAAGGGCTGCTGCGACGAGAAGCGTAGGAAACAGTGCCACGATGGCCGAGTAGGCCGCCGACTGTGCGAGGTTCAGGACGTCGTGATCCATCGCCCGCAGAGCGGCACGATGGACGATGACGAAGATGCGCAGCAGCCGTCTCACAAAAAGCAGTCAGGTCCTTCCCGTGGAAACCTGATCGCACCCGGTCGATCAGGCCTTCCAGCGATTGAGAAACGCGGTAACGTCGCTGGACTTCATGTTACGCATATTCTCAAACTCCTTGTTCTGCTGCGAGTAAAGAAGCTTGCCGGTGGAGTCCAAAACAGCAAGAGCGGGGACTCCCTTCTCGATGGGAACCTTGTACTGACGGGCGACCGCGACGTTGTGGTCCATGTGGCCGATGTCGATGTGGACGACGACGAAGTGCTTCTCCAACAGCTCGGTGTTAGGGCTCTGACGCATGTAGATATCGAGCACCTGGCAGTCTCCGCACCAGTCACCCCCGAAGTCGAGCAGGACGCGCTTCTTTTCGGCCTTCGCCTTCTTCAGCGCGGCGGCGATGTCAACGCGCGGATTCGCGGTCGAAGAGTAGAGGTGCTTGTTGATGAAGGGCACAGCCATCTGGGAAGAAACGGACTGCGAGGTCGCTGCAACCGTCAAGGCTGCCAGAGCAAGAACTACGGGGCGAAGGCGTTGAAGCATGGTAATCAGGACCCTTTCGGCGCGCCTCACAGTCGAGACGCGCCGTCTATTCATGATGCCTGTTGAGCGAAAAAGTCTCAAAGATACCGGAAGATCGTGCTATTTCCCGGAGTAATAGCCATCCCGCGTCTGCACGAAGAGATCCTTGCGCTGTGCGGTCAGGTCGATGCGGTGGTAGCCGTCGGCGGAGGCATCTTTGTCAGGCGTGTAGCCGAGGCGGTACTGCGCCCGCAGCTCTTCGGCGATCTGGCCGTAGATCTGATCGACCGTCTGCTTCTTCGTAACCTCGAAGAGGCGGCCTCCCGTCTCCTCCGATATCTGCTTCAGGATCTTCTTGCCATCGACGTGGCTCGTGCTGTTGCCCCCGCCGCTGCCCCCACGGCCTCCGCCGCCGCCCGGATAGCCACCTCCGGGATAACCCCCGCGTCTTCCGCCGGGATAGCCTCCACCGGGGAACCCACCACCGCCTCCATGATGGCCCCAGTTCTGGTCCTGCTGAGACTCCTCGCCCTTGAAGTAGATGGCATAGATGACCGTATCGGAGCGCTGCGCGGTCTCGAGCGCTTTGTTCAGTGTCTCCCTGCTGCCGCGGTCGGCTCCGTCCGAGAGAATGACGAGCGCCTTGCGGCCCTTCTGTTTGCTCATCAGCTCGTCGGAGGCGAGAAACGTGGCGTCGTAGAGCGTTGTTCCACCTGCATAGGTACGGTGCGATGCGTGGCCGCCGGAGGAGTTGCCGCTGTCTTTGTCATCCTCAGAATCGGAGGAGCCTTGGCCAGCGGGAGGAGGAGTATCGATCTCCTTGATGGCCTTCTGGAGCTTCGGTCGCGAGTTGGTCAGGTCGGCAAGAAGCTCGACCTGGCGAGAGAACTGGATGATAAACGCCTGATCCTTCGAGGTGGTCAGCATCTGGTCGAGGAAGGCGCTGCTGGCGGTGCGCTCGTCATCGAGCACCGAGCGCTGGCTGGCGCTGGTATCGACGAGAAGACCGAGCGTCAGGGGAAGATTCGAGTCGATATCGAAGTAACGGATGCTCTGAGGGCGACCATCGACCTGAAGCTTGAAGTCGTCCTTGCCGAGATTGCGGACCAGGGCATTCTTCTTATCGCGCACCACCACCGGCAGGTTCACCAGGCGAGCCTCGACGGCAATATCCGGTGCTGCGGTGGATTGAGATGCGGCAGTCTGCTGGGCCAGTGCGGCACGGCAGGAAAAAGTGCCTGTTACAGGCATAAAACAGGCAAGGGAGAAGACGTACAGCGCTACAGGGTTGCGAGCCATATCCTGTTAGACCAATATTTTGGAAATGGGTTTCGGTGCTTCTTCGAGCAACACAAAAAACGAAAGTCTATAGACTTTCGTAACAGGCAAGTCGTACAACTACTGAAGATAGATGTTCGATATACAACAAAAGAAATATAGTTGCCTCGCCACGAACAAAAAATCCCAACGCGAGGAAAAACAGGGGCACTGCAAAGGCAATAGCCAATCCGTCACATCTTTGAAGAAAATCGATTGAAAGCGGTTTACGCTTATTTTTAAGCGACCACCAATCGAAAATTTGATTCTGGAGTATTTCTTGAGGGCGTACGATCCTCCCCGATCGTTATTTTGGAAGAGCAGCTTTACGGGCCCCGCTTGCATCATCTCGGGGGAATTGACCCGTCTTCCTCACGAAGTCACCACCATTCTGACAGTGGCAGGAGTTGCCGCTTCGGTATGGTTCTGGTGGCGCGAACGCCAGCAGAAGGCGCTTCGCAAGCGGGCCGAAGAGAGCCTGGAGAGGTTCTCCGCCACGACCGAGCTCAGCCTGGACGCGATTGCCCAGATGGAGGCAATACGCGATACGAAGGGCCAGATCGTCGATTTTCGCATCCAGTACGTCAACCCAGCCTCCGCACGCCTGATGGGACGTTCCCGCGAAGAGATCGAGGGAAAGACGCTTTGTGAAATAAGGCCCGACATAAAGAACTCTGGCCCCTACGAACACTATCGCTCGGTCGTTGAAAGTGGGACCTCCGCAGATGTGGAGTACCCGGCCCCGGTGGGCAATACCCTTAAGTGCACATGGCTGCGCTACAGGATCGTAAAGCTGGGGGACGGCGTTGCGGTCACGTGCAGCGATATCAGCACAACCAAAGAAGCTCAGATTCGTTATGAGCACCTGGTCAAGTTCAACCGCTCCATCTTCCAGGACGCTCCGTTCAGCATCACCTCCGTCAATCTTGACGGCACTATTACCGCGATGAACCTTGCGGCGGAAAAGCTGACCGGCTACAGCAGCGAAGAGCTGGTCGGGAAGGCTCCTCTCACCCTTCTGCACGACGAGCGTGAACTGACGGCCGCCGCACAGGAAGCAGCCGGTCCGGACGACACGGTTTTCATGAGCGGCTTCGAGGTTTTGGTAGACGGGGTAGCCGCCGGAGCAATGGCCGAAAAAGAGTGGACCCTGGTTAGAAAAGACGGGAGCCGCACACGAGTCAATCTCGCCGTAAGGGCCATCAACTCGGACACGGGCGAGATAAGCGGCTATGTCGGAATCGCCTTCGACATCATGGACCGGCTCCAGATGCTGGAGTACGTCACGCACCTGGCGACCCACGATCAGCTGACCGGCCTCGCTGGGAGAGCCCTGCTCCGCGATAAGGCTGCCGAGGCGGTGGAACGGGCTCGACGCTATGGAACCAAGGTCGCCGTCTTCATGATCGACCTCGACCAGTTCAAGCGAATCAACGATTCTCTTGGACACTCCTCGGGCGACCAGGTGCTGATCGAAACGGCCTCGCGGCTGAGGCGTTCGGTCCGGAGCACGGATATCGTGGCCCGCGTGGGCGGAGACGAGTTCGTCGTCGTCATGTCGGACATGACCAGCATTGCGGATGTCGAAAGCTGCGCGGCAAACCTGATTACAAAGATGGCTCCGGAGATTCGCGTCGAAGGGCAGCTCGTAAATATCACCACCAGCGTCGGCGTCTGCATCTATCCCGACTTCGCGGCGGACGCCAGGCACCTGCTGAAGCGCGCCGATTCGGCGATGTATGTCGCCAAGGAGAACGGAAGGAATCAGTACCAGATCTTCAGCGAAGACATGCTGAAGGAGACAGCCGACCGGCTCTCGATAGAGCATGCACTGCGTCATGCGCTGGACAACAACGAGCTGAGCCTGCACTTCCAGCCGCAGTTTTCGCTCTCCACTGGTCTTGTAACCGGGGCCGAAGCCCTGTTGCGATGGAATCATCCGAAGCTCGGCAATATTCCTCCCGGCCAGTTCATTCCCCTGGCTGAAGAGACGGGGTTGATTCTTCCCATCGGAGAGTGGGTCTTCATGACCGCCTGCCGCGAGGGCAAGGCTCTACAGGACGAGCTGGGCATCGACCTGACCATCTCGGTCAACCTCTCGCCACGGCAGCTTCTACAGCGCGACTTGGTCCAGATGATCGAACATGCGCTTGCCGTCAGCGGACTTCCCGCGCGGCATCTTGAGATTGAGATCACCGAAAATATGCTGATGGTGAACTCCACCGCGAACCTCGAAAAGCTGCAGCAGATTCGCGAGCTTGGCACGCGCATCTCGATCGACGACTTCGGCACAGGGTTTTCGAGCTTCTCGTATCTTCTGCAGTACCATGTGGACCGCCTGAAGATCGACCGCAGCTTCGTCAAGCAGGCCATCACCGACCCGAATGCCGCCGCTGTAGTCAGGACCATCATCGCCATGTCGCACGGCCTGGCGATCCGCGTAGTCGCCGAAGGAGTCGAAAACGAGGAGGAGCTACGTTTCCTTGCGCGCCGCAAATGCGACGAGGCACAGGGAAACTACCTCGGCTACCCTGTGCCGGTGGCCGACTTCGCCGCGGTCATCAAGGGGTGCTCCAGTATCAACGTGTTGCAGAATATCTGACCGACGACGCTCCTGCGGTTCAGCGCGGAAGCTCGAGGAGCGTCAGGCTGCCTGGCGGCGCTTGATGAAATGATAGATCGCCAGCAGGATGATGGCACCGATCAGCGATATGATGAACCCTGCCGACTGGCCTTCCTGATAATGCCCAATGAGGCGTCCGAGAAAGGTTCCAAGAAACGAGCCTGCAATCCCGATCACCATCGTAACGAGGATTCCGCCGGGATCTTTTCCGGGCATAATCAGCTTAGCCAGCGCGCCAACGATCAGACCGATCACCGCAGTCCAGAGAAGACTGAACATAGAGTTCCTCCAGCGAATTTTCACCGGGACAATCCGGACAGATCCCGTGGTGGATAAGCATACTCCCGGCAGGCAGGATTGCGCCGCTAAAAATTGCTGTCAGTCGGCCAGCCCGGCCAGGGCCTTCTCCAGCCGCACCCCGCGGGAGGCCTTGAGCAGCAGGACGTCTCCAGCCTGTGCGTTCGAGCGAATCCACTCGCCCACCTCCTCCGGCGTTGCGAGGAAGAGCGCCGCCGTCCCCGCCTGCTGCGCTCCTTCGACCAGCGCCGAGGCTGCGCCTCGCACCCCAATCACCAACGAGACGCCTCGGGAAGCCATCTTCTGGCCGCACTCCCGATGGAGAGCCGAGGATTCGGCGCCCAGTTCCAGCATCTCGCCCGCGATGACGATGTGTCGGTTTGCGGGCATCGACATCAGGGCGTCCACCATCGCATCCAGCGCGCGCGGGTTCGAGTTGTACGAATCGTTGATGAGGGTTGCGCCATTCCACACGAGCACCTCGCCGCGCTTGTCAGCGGGGCGGAGGTCTTCGAGCGTGGCAGCGCATTCCGGCAGCGGGATACCGCTGCGAAGTCCTGCGGCGACTGCGGCGAGAGCGTTCAGAACGTTATGCCTGCCCAGCAGATGAAGCTGTACATGCGCACGCTCTCCAGAGGCAACGACATCGAAGCCGATGCCATCAATGCCTGCTTCTTCAAGATTTTCTGCGCGCACCTGCGCGTTCTCCGACAGACCGTACAACACGGCCCGGTCGCCCATACCGCGTCCGAACTCCTTCACGTAAGGATCGTCGGCATTCAGGATGGCAATGCCGTTCGCAGGAAGCGACTCGACTAGTTCGTACTTCGCTCGAGCGATTCCGGCCAGGCCATCGGGGAAGAACTCTACATGGACAGGAGCGACGTTCGAGACGACGGCCCAATCGGGTTCAGCGACCTTCGCCAACGCGGCGATCTCCCCCGCGTGGTTCATCCCCATCTCGATCACCGCGACCTCATGCTCCGGCTCCAGCTTCAAAAGCTGCAACGGAAGCCCGAAGGCGTTGTTCAGATTTCCTGCTGACTTCAGAACGCGAAAGCGCGCACTCAGCACCTGCGCGACAGCCTCCTTCGTCGTCGTCTTCCCCGCCGAGCCGGTCACGCCGATCACACGGCCTCCCCAATGACGGCGCACAGCATGTGCGAGGCGCTGCATGGCAATCAGCACGGCGTCTTCCCCAGCCGCAACGCGCAGCAGCTTCGCCTCATCCACCTCGGAGGGCACAATCCAGTCATTGCTCACAACAGCGGCGACCGCGCCATCGGCGAGCGCCGTAGCTACGAAGTCGTGCCCGTCGAGCCGCTCGCCCTTCACAGCAAAGAAGAGGTCGCCCGCGCCGATGGTTCGCGAGTCAATCGAGTACCCCAGCGCCTCGGCAGAGCTATCGAAGATGCCCTCGGCGTGAATCCAGTCCGCAACCTGCCCCAGCGTAAGCTTCATTCTTCTCCTCGTATCACGTGCTCGGCCACGGCCACATCGTCGAAGGGCACCGTGCCGCTCTTTAGAATCTGAACCTTCTCATGCCCTTTGCCCGCCAGCAGAACGATGTCTCCCTCGCGCGCGGACTGAATCGCAATGCGGATGGCCGCGGCGCGATCCTCTTCCACAATGCACTTGGTCCCCGTCTCCTTCACACCCGCAAAAGCCTCAGCGATGATCGCCGCAGGGTCTTCGCTGCGAGGGTTGTCACTGGTCAGTACGACGAGATCGCTTCCCTCACCCGCAGCACGCCCCATGCGAGGACGCTTCGTGCGGTCGCGGTCCCCACCGCAGCCGAAGAGAGTGATGACGCGGCCATTGTGGTCCCGCACAAGCTCTCGCGCCAGCACGATCAGATTCCGCAAGGCATCGTCAGTGTGGGCGTAATCAACCACCACGGTAACGCCGTTGTTCGACGGGACGACCTCGAACCTGCCCGGAACCTGCGCCCCCGTGCTCGCCGCATGAGCAATCTCATCGAGCGTCAGGCCACGCGCCCACGCCGCAGCCGAAGCCGCAAGCAGGTTGTAGATGTTCACGCGTCCCGTCAGCGGCGACTGTATCGCAATGCTTCCGGCAGGAGTCTTCATCGTGAAGCGCGTATCCCCGGCGCGCATCTGTACGTCTTCGGCGCGGAACTCCGCCATAGCGCTGAACCCGTAGCGGATCAACCGCGAACGGTCGATGCTTTCAGCAAGCCTCTCTCCATAAGGATCGTCCACATTGACAACAGCGACACGAGGAGGAGGAACTCCGACTCCTTCAAACAGCCGCACCTTCGCGCTAAAGTAGTTCTCCATCGTGCCGTGAAAATCGAGGTGGTCCTGTGTGAGATTGGTGAAGACCGCAACATCGACGGGCAGACCCCACACACGCTCCTGCTCGAGCGCGTGGCTCGACATCTCCATCACGGCCTCGGTCGCGCCCGCCTTCACCCCATCGCGGAACAGCTCAAGCACATCTCGCGACTCCGGCGTCGTGTGCGGGGATTCGCGCACCTCCCCCGCGATGTGCGTTTCGATGGTGCCAATCAGAACACACTTGCGATGGACGCTCTTGAGAAGAGCCTCCACAAGAAATGCCGTCGTCGTCTTGCCGTTGGTGCCAGTTACGCCGGTCAGCGCGAGATGCCTTTGCGGATGCTCGAAGACAACCGAGGATGCCTCCGCAAGAGCGCGACGTCCATACTCTACCAGCGCTGCGCCAACTGATGCATACTCACGACGAAGGCGCTCGTAGACTTCCTGGGAGTCGGTGATGATCGCCACAGCACCTTGTGCAATCGCCGCATCGATGAATCGGTTTCCATCTACTGTGCCGCCGCGCATCGCGACGAAGATATCTCCCGCCTGAACTCGTCGAGAATCGTACTGAACGCTGCGAACGGCAGGCGTTTCTGCTTCGGCAAAGTGGACCGCATGGACCTCGCGAAGCACGTCATTCCAGTTCATATGCAATGATTTTATGCGCTCAGGAGGACGAGATGCTTACCGCTTGAACCGCACAATAACCTCGGTTCCCGCCGGAACCATCGTTCCCGCCGCAGGAGCCTGGTCGCTGGCAAGACCGCTGCCGACCGGCTGCACACGAAGCCCGGCCTGATCCGCCTTCTCAACCACGGTTCTCAGAGAGCCTCCGACAAAAGCAGGGACCGCGACGCGGTGCGTTGCGTCGACCACGACTCCGCCATCGCCGCGAACCTGCACGGCGGGAGCAATCTTCGGAACTGGCATTGCGGCAGAAGCATTCTGCTCTGCATCGCTGCCTGCGCGAAAGGAAGCAAGCACCTTCTCCGGCAGCAGGCTCACCAGTTTATTTGAGCCGGAGGCGGAAGGAGTCTTCAACTTCGTATCCGAGGTCTTCGTCGTGAGAGCGGACTTGTCATCGACATCAGCCACAACCGGCGCAACGCCATTCACCGAGGCACGAAGCGGATCGTCTTCAGGCAGGTTATTGATGTCCGCATACATCTTATTGATGTCGGTAACATTCTCCGAGGGAGAGTCCTCATCCACCTCGTTCGCCGCGAGCATGATCTGCTTGTTGGTCTTCAGAGGCTGATCGTGCGGCACGCCGAGATACTCAAGCACCTGCTGAGCGACCTCGGCAAAGACGGGAGCGCTGGTCGTGCCTCCATAACGCGTACCAACCGTGGGAGTATCGATCACAACAGCTATGGAGATTGCGGGACTACTGACCGGCGCAAATCCTGCAAAGCTGGCAACCAGCTTCGTGTGGGAATAGGTATGCGTTGCAGGATCGATCTTCTGTGCAGTACCGGTCTTTCCGGCTGAGCTATAGCCATTGAGGGTAGCCAGCTTACCCGTTCCTTCGGTGACAATGCCCTGCATCATCATCCGCATCTTCGCCGAGGTGATCTCCTTGATCACGCGATGCGCTCCGTCCGGCAACTGCGCCGGAAGCTGGTTGGAAGGCCGGAAGGAGATAGGCTTCAGGCGAGGGTCACCCTTCATCTGGTCGGTCGAAGCGAGCAGGACGTGCGGCGGCATGTAGACCCCACCGTTCGCGATGCTGCTCACCATCGTCACAAGCTGTACCGGGGTCACACCAATCTCCTGGCCGATGGCGAGCGACAGGATGCTGGTCGCATCCCATTTGCGCGGATTACGCAGAAGGCCACGCGTCTCGCTGGGAAGCTCGATGCCCGAACGGTCTCCGAAACCGAAGGAACGCAGGTAATCGTAGAACTTCTGATTCCCCAGCTTCAGCGCCATCTTCGCGGCGCCCACGTCGCTCGAATGCTCAAGAGCGTACTGCACCGTCACGCGGCCAAAGTGGTCGCTCTTATCGTCGTGCAACGTGCGGCCATACATTGTCATGGCTCCGCCCTGGCAGTCGACGATATCGGTTGGCTCCACTCCTGCGGCATCGAGTGCGGCAGCATATGTCGCCAGCTTGAAGGTCGAGCCAGGCTCGTAGACATCGCTCACCGCGAGGTTCTGCAGCACGCTCGCGTCCATGTGGCGCTTGTCGTTCGGATTGAAGCGCGGGGAGATGGCAAGCGCGAGGATCTGCCCGGTGTGCGGGTCCTGCACGACCACCGTACCGTGCGCGGCCTTCATCTTCTCCATCTGGGCGTCGAGAGCGCGCTCGGCGATGTACTGAATATTCGCGTCAATCGAGAGCACGAGATTTTCTCCCGGCATCGGCTGGCTCTCTTCGCTGCCGAGGACGTGGCGCTTCGCATCGACCGCGGTCATCACGTGGCCAGGCGTACCGTGCATCTCGTCGTCGAACTCGCGCTCAAGGCCGCCGAGACCAGTGTCGTCCGTGCCGACGTAACCGAGCACCTGCGCTGCAAGATCGTTGCTCGGATAGAAGCGTTTGAACTCCTTCTGAAAGTAGACACCCTTCAGATTCATCTCGCGCACGCGTGTCGCCGTCTCAGCGTCCACGCGGCGAGCCACCCACGCGAAATTGCGTGAGGCGTTGAAGCGTGCCAGCATCTGGTGCTCGGAGGTGAAGTTGTCTCTGTCGTCGTGAACGATCTTCGCGAGAATCTCCGCCGTCGATGCGCGGTTCTCTCCCAGTTCGCTTGGAACCGCGTAGATGCTGTCCACCAGCACCGTCATCGCCAGTTCCTTCAGGTTGCGGTCGTAAAGCACGCCGCGCCGGGGAGCGACCTCGAAGGTGCGCTGCTGCTGCCTTGCCGCTCGCTCGACAAAGTCGCCGTGCCGGATCACCTGCAGCCAGAGAAGCCTTGTACCAAGAGCCACTGTCCAGAAGATAAAAAACAGCGCCACGTAGACAAACCGGATTCTCCGTATCGGAGCGGTCAACGTCTGACGGGGCGCTGTCTTCATCTTCGGTGTTCCAATCTTTTTATTTCTACGAATTCATTCTCCGCTGGGCGATGGACTTTTATCGAACCGCAACGATTTTAGGAGCATCCGCCTCGGCCCATACCGCGCCCGACTTGCTTCCATCGGGACGAACCACCTGTCCGGGCGCCGGAGCATCAAGACCAAGCTGCTTGGCAATCTTGTCGATGCGCTCAGGGTCGGTGAGCTGCGCCTCGTTCAAGCGAAGCTGGCGGTTCTCCTCGCGCATCTGCTCGACCTGCTGCTTCTGAGCCTCAACGCGGTAGCCGATCTCGATCGCCATGAAGTGCTGCCAGACGTAAACCATCACCAGCACGAACAACATGCTCATGGCCACGGTGAACTGCCGCATCTCGCGGCGGCGCTCAGGGTCGTCGGCCTTCACCAGGCGCGTGTTGTCGAGGTGCTTGGCGAAGAAGACCTCGGGCGTGGGACCGCGGCGCGCCTTGCGCTGCGTCTCGTACAACGAACGGTTGCGCTCTGCCACAGACTCTGCGCGGCGACGCGGCCTTGTCGTCGCTCCCATCATCTCGATCTGTTGTCCTGCCATCACCGACGTTGCCATCACGCACCTCTCAAAACTTCTTCTGCCCTGCTTCTTCTTACGAACTTTCTACTTCTTACCGCTCTCCTCAATAACGAAACCGGACCGGAGTTGCTATTGGAGGATGGGACTTTTTACTACTGGTTGTCTTTCGCCTGAAAGCACGGTGGGACAACCCCGGTCCGATCACTTGTCTGTTCCCCTGTGCTGCGGGAACCAAAAGCCGTACTCAAACCTTGCCTGCCGCCCGCAGTTTCGCGCTTCTCGACCGCGGGTTTCGCCGCTCTTCCTCTTCCCCGGCGACGACCAGCTTCTTCGTCAATACCTCGTACACTTTGTTCCGTCCAGCTTCGCGGAACGCGTCCTTCACCAGCCGGTCCTCCAGAGAGTGGAAGCTGATCACCACCAGCCTTCCTCCCGGCTTCAGAAGAGAGGGCGCGCTCTCAAGCAGCGTCCTGATCTCTCCCAGTTCGTCATTCACTCGAATTCGAAGCGCTTGAAAGGTTCGTGTCGCAGGATGAATCTTTTCGCCTTTCATTGCTGGGGCCGCGGCCGATACGACTCTTGCCAGTTCCGCCGTCGTCGTAATCGGCCGGGCCCTCACAATGGCTCTGGCGATTCTCCGCGACCTCCTTTCCTCTCCGAATTCGTAAATCAGGTCGGCGAGCTCGTTTTCGTCTTCCTGATTTACCACTTGCTCGGCCGTCTCCCCCGTGCGTGTATCCATCCGCATATCCAGGGGGCCTTCCGACCGAAAACTGAATCCTCTGTGCGCCTCGTCGAGCTGCAGGCTGCTGACTCCAAAGTCAGCCAACAGACCGTCCAGACTTGCCGGCTCGATCTCGTTCGCTGCCTCGGAGAAGGCCTTTGGCACCAGCCGAACCTCCGGCATCGCCTCGCCCAGCTCCGAGCGAAGCTCTTCAAGCCTCGCCTTCGCCAGCTCCATCGCCTCGGGGTCGCGGTCGAAGGCGATCAGCCTTCCCTTCGGCCCCAGCCTCCTCGCAATCTCCGAGGAATGCCCGGCGAGCCCAAGCGTCGCATCTACATAAACGCCGCCCGGCCGCACATTGAGGTACTCCAAAACTTCATCTAAAAGAACCGGCACATGCTGCGGTTTCGTCATCGTTCTCCGCCTTCTGTGCTGCCCCTGGGGGCCAAATCCTTACAAACCAAAATCTGCCAGCGCTGCCATGTCGGCTTCGCTCATCGGCTGAGCCTCAAGCTCGGCCTTGAACGAGTCGTGGTTGACGACCTCAAGAAACGTCTGCGAACCCAGCACGACGACGTCCCCCATCACCTTTGCCGACTCCCGCAGGAGCTGCGGCAACAGCAGCCGGCCCTGCGCGTCGATCTCCGTCATCTGGCCGTAGTAGTTCGTCACGTCCAGAAACTTCTTCTTCGCCGGGTTCATGGAAGGGATCGCGGCCAGCTTCTCCTCGATCTTTTCCCACTCCTTCAGCGGGTAAATCTCTGCCCGCTTCCCGTCCTTGCTGGTGATGTAGAACTGAGGCCCGTAAAGCTCATCTACCCGGCGCTTGAACTCAGCCGGAAGCTTCAGCCGGCCTTTTTCGTCCACGCGAGTTGGGTGATTTCCGCGAAACATGACAACCTCGATCCCTGCTACTACTTCCAGCGTTGGAAGTTGGCGGGTGGTAGAGGTAGACTTGGCTCAAATCTTGCTGGCCTTAGTCCCCTTTGGACCACTTTTTACCACTTCCGTCCACATCGTCTCCCAGACCGGGGGCCATGTAAAGCACGGAATTTGAAATAAAGTGCATGATTCCCACAATGAAATGTGGAAATCTCAGGGAGTTGGGTAAACCAAAGAGATAACCCCTACATATTGTGTTGCCGAAGTCGGTTCATACCCATACTGTCACTTGCGGACCAGCGGGGACATTTGATAGGCGAAAAAAAGGCGAAAGCAACGCCCCAGTCACCCGGCGACTCTAACGCGCCCTGTCAAACTCCCTCTTCTTTTTAAGAAGCCAGACAATATAACCGAGCACTGCCAGGTTGATGAGCAGCAGGCTCAAGCGGAACCAGTTCGGGTGACGGCTCAGCTCGAAGAGCTCCCAGGGAAGGAAGGAAACGGTCAGGATGAGGGTGAGGTACTCGGCCCAGACCTTTTCTAGCATCAGTCCGATGCCCTCGGTGAGAGCCAGCGCAGAGTAAGCGAAGGTGGCAAGGCTGATCTGCTTCAGGCGGTGCGCATCGATCAGGTCCACCTTGTCGAGCAGCAGGGTGACGATCTTGCTCTCGGGGTCGAACTTGAACATCGACGCGATTCGAAGAACCTCATCGCCAAGATCCTTGTGAAGCAGGTGAATCGCTCCAAAGCCCAATAGGAAAAAGAAAATCGCCTTCCCGAGCTTGAAGAGGCCGATCATCAACAGACCGCGATCGTGATGCCGCCGTTCCATCTTCATGATGCCTGTCTTCGGCTGCGTCCAGCTCTGGTCCGACGTAAGATCGCTTTCCATCCTGATTCTCAGTTGACGGGGTTACAGAGGAAATGTCAACGCCGCCCGCCCGCGGCGTGATCTATCTCATGCAGAATCAGCGTTACGAATGCTTCGCCAGAACCCGCTCCATCAGGTGCGAAAGGTAAGTCCTCGCCTTCTGCAGTGCAGCTTCGGCGTTGATGCCGTACTTCACCCGCAGCACCTCAGGCTTGCCGTGCTCGATGAAGGTGTCGGGCCAGCCGATGCGAACGACCGGGACATTCAACTCCAGCTCGCCCAAGGTCTCCATGATGGCAGAGCCGAAGCCTCCCGCGAGGACGTGATCTTCGAGGGTGATGACGAGACTGGCGCGCACTCCGAAGTCTGCGACGCAGCCGCGGTCGATAGGCTTGGCGAAGCGCGGATTGATGACCGCAGCAGTGAAGCCCTCGTTTTCGAGCATCTGCCGCAGGCGCACCGCTTCCGGGAGCATGGCTCCAAGGCCGAAGATGGCGACATCGACGCGACCGGGGTCGCTGATGACCTCCGCCTTGCCGATCTCGAGGGCGACCGGCCTCTCCTTCACGGTAGTTCCGGGGCCGGTTCCGCGCGGATAGCGGATCGCCGAGGGACCTTCGTGCAGCATGGCCGTGTACATCATGTCCTGCAGCTCGTCCTCATCCTTCGGGACCATGTGGATGATGTTGGGGATGCTGCGAAGGTAGCTGATGTCGAAGAGTCCGTGATGCGTCGGGCCATCGTCCCCGCTGAGTCCTCCGCGGTCCATGCAGAAGACGACGGGAAGGTTCTGAAGCGCGACGTCGTGGATGATGGGGTCAAAGGCGCGCTGCAGGAAGGTGGAATAGATGGCGCAGAAGGGCTTGTATCCCTTGGTCGCCATGCCTGCGGCGAAGATGACCGCGTGCTCCTCTGCGATGCCCACGTCGAAGTAGCGCGCAGGATAGTGCGGGCGGAAGAGGTCGAGCGCGGTTCCGTTGGGCATCGCGGCGGTGATGGCGACGACCTTGTCGTTCATCCCGGCGAGCTTCGTCAGGCCTTCGGCAAATATCTCAGAGTAGGTCTTCTGCCCCGCGGACTTCGTCTCGCCGGACTCGGGATCGTACGGCCCAAGGCCGTGGAACTTCTTCTGCTTCTCAAGCGCGGGTTGGAAGCCGCGCCCCTTCTGGGTGATGGCGTGCAGCACGACCGGCTTGTTCTGCTGCTTGAGGAATTTGAAGGTTTCGATGAGCAACGGAAGGTTATGGCCGTCGATGGGGCCGTAGTAGCTGAGGCCAAACTCCTCGAAGAGCATACCGGGGCCGATGAGCCCCTTGGCCGCCTCTTCCGCCTTGCGGACGACGTGGCGCGCTGCCTTGCCGCCGAACTTTTCGATCAGGCCTGTGGCCTTGTCGTGCAGGTTGCTGAAGGTAGTGTTGGCTGTGATCTTGTGAAAATACTCGGCGATGGCTCCGACGTTCTTGTCGATCGACCAGGCGTTGTCGTTGAGCACAATGATCATGCGGCGCGTCTGCGCGGCGATGTTGTTGAGCGCCTCGAAGGAGATTCCGTTGGTGAAGGCGGCATCCCCGGCCAGGGCGACGACATGCTCCGTTCCTCCCGCGAGGTCACGGGCGACCGCCATGCCGAGCGCCGCTGAAAGCGCGGTTCCGGCGTGGCCCGCTCCGAAGCTGTCGTGCTCGCTTTCGGTGCGCAGCATAAAGCCATTGAGCCCCTCGGGCTGGCGAATGGTGTGGAAACGATGCTCGCGCCCGGTAAGGAGCTTGTGGACGTAGGCCTGATGGCTGACGTCGAAGACAAAGCTGTCGGCCGGAGTATCGAAGACGTAATGGAGAGCGATGGTCAGCTCGACGACCCCGAGGTTGGGGCCGATGTGTCCGCCGGTCTTGGCGACTACGTTGATGAGGCGCTCGCGGATCTCCGCGGCAAGTTGTTCCAGCTCTGCAATTGAGAGCTTTTTAACGTCGGCAGGCGACTTGATCTTACTTAGAATCCCGTCCATCTAGCTCTTCCTGAAGTAGCGCTGCTTTCCCAATCGGACATCGGGTATTTGCATCTCTTTTAATGAGACTCTTCGGCCTCTGTTTTGGACAATTTTTAAGTATAGCGATGACCGGGATTTTTTAGTGCCATCGGAGACAGAATAGTCCTCTTTCCCGCGCCGGAGGATGGAAAATCGGGGGAATGTGGTTTGATTCCCTGAAGTTAGGCAGGAAGACGGAAAATCCCCGCCGTTTTGGGGCGGGGATTCCGATTCTGCGGAGGAGCCGCTTAAATCTGCGAGTAGGGGGCGGGAGCCAGAACCAGACTGTCCACGTTACTGACGGTTGCCTCGAAGTTGAAATACGGGTCGGCGGCAAGCTTCTTCCATTCCGGATCGGCGAAGAAGCGATCCCAACCGGTGTTGAGGGCATCCATGTCGGGGAAGGTCAGCAGGTAGGTGAGCTTGGGAAGATTGGAGCCGACCAGCGCGTCCCCGTAGAAGACCTGGCCGCAGCCGGAGCGGTCGAAGATCTTGAACTCGCCGTGGTGGAACATCTCCATCTTGCGGGTGTGATCGCGGGGCGTGGGGCTCTCGTAGGTGCGCAGGTGGAAGATGCGCTTGCCCTTCGCGGGCGCGGTGAGCTTCGGCCAGCCCTCGAAGGCGCGGTAGAGGGTGCTCTCGATGCGCTCGAAGGGCGGCTCCTTGGAGGGGGCGTTCCAGAAAGGCTCCGCAGCCTTGAGGAACTGCTCGTCCTTGGCGAGAAGAACCTCGACGTTGACGAGGGTTTCGAGGTTCGTGCCGGGAATCAGAAGATACGTCGTCGGGGTCTGGGGACCGAAGGTGACCTTGAAGGCTCCGATGGGTGAGAGTCCGAGGCGGTTGAGCGCCGGGATGAACGCTCCCGAGAAGAACTCATCGGTGAGCTTGCCCTGCGGACCGCTGCGAAGCGTGTACTTGCGGAGCTGGTAATACTCCTGGGGCGATGCGGAGGGGGTCTGCGCGGAGGCGGGAGCCGACGGAGCGATAGCGGCAGCGGAGGTGGCGAGGGCGGCTCTAAGGAAGCTTCTTCTCTTCACGAAACGGGTCTCCTGATACGAGAGCGGAGGATTTTGTTTTCAGGCTTCAAAGTCTAACCGATGAGAGCGCTCTCTGTTTGGAGCAGATGGAAACAGGTTTCTCTTCCCTCCTCTTACAGAAAGGCAGAAGGTTATGCGGTTTAAGCATCTTCTCCTGGCGGGAATATGCGATTCAAGCAAATAAGTTCGTCAGAGACAGCTATTCGGCCATTCCCTCGAGAACCGTCTCACTGACCGGCTCGATTCCGAACTCCCCCTCCCATTTCGCGACCACGACCGAGGCCAGGCAGTTGCCGACAACGTTGACCGTCGTGCGAGCCATGTCGGCGAGGGCGTCGACTCCGAGAAGGACGAAGATCGGTTCAGTGGGCAGACCAAAGCTGGAAGCGGTCGCGAGCAGCACCACCAGCACGGCGCGAGGAACTCCCGCGACTCCCTTGCTGGTGAGCATGAGCGTTGCCAGCATCATGATCTGCTGGCCAATCGAGAGGTGGATTCCGGCGACCTGTGCGACGAAGATGCTCGCCGCCGAGAGGTAGAGCGCTGAGCCGTCGAGGTTGAAGCTGTACCCCGCAGGGATGACGAAGGCGACGATGCGGCGCGGAACCCCGAGAGCCTCCATCGCCTCCATCGCGCGTGGCAACGCGGCTTCGCTGGTGGAGGTAGCGAAGGCGATCGTCGCAGGCTCGGCCACTGCCGCGAGGAAGCGGCGGAGAGGCACACGGAAGAGGAGCGCCGCGGGAAGGAAGACCAGCAGGACGAGGGCGACCAGCGCCCCGTAGATCGTCAGGAGCAGCTTGCCGAGGTTCACGAGCACGCCGAGCCCCATGTGGCCGACCGTGTAGGCCATAGCAGCGCCGACGCCGATGGGGGCGAGATACATGACGATATTCGTGAACCGGAACATCACCTCGCTGAGCGATTCGCAAAGGTGGATGATAGGGGCGCGGCGCGATTCGCTAAGTCCTGCCAACGCAATGCCAAAGAAGACGGCGAAGACCGCCACCTGCAGGATCTGGCCCTCGGCAACGGACTTGGCGATGTTCTCCGGGAAGACGTGGAGGAGGAAGTCCTGCCAGTGGCTCGCGGTCGGGGCTGCGGTGGCGACCTCGGCAGCGGAGGTCGATGCGGGAAGGATCAGTCCTCTCCCTGCCTGCGTGAGGTTAATCGCAACCAGCCCGACGACGAGGGCGAGCGTGGTGACGACCTCGAAGTAGACGAGGCTCTTGATGCCGATGCGCCCGACACTCTTGAGGTCGCCGTGTCCGGCGATGCCGGTGACGAGCGTGGCGAAGATCAGAGGAGCGACGATGGACTTGATGAGCCTCAGGAAGAGGTCGCTGAAGACGCGGAGGCCAATGGCAAAGTGTGGCGCGTCGAATCCAAGCTCGGCCCCGGCGAGCATGGCGACGAAGATCCACGGCGTGAGGGTGCGGCGACGAAGGGCAAAGACCGCCAGCAGAACAATCGCCGCCCAGCGAACTGCAAGAGCGACGCTCGGAGCCGCATGAAGCGCGGAGAGGGCCACTCCGAGCACAAGCAGGAGGCTCGCCGCGATGAGGATAGGGCGTTCTGAGGGACGAAAACTCACTTCGCGAAGAATACCAGTTGCTCCGCCGCAGCCTGAAGGGTTCGCAGCAAAGGGCCGAATCGTTTATTGGTATAAAGAGCTTCCCCGTTCGAGGAGACGCAGGGCTTCACAGGCAATGGGGCAGTATTGAGGTTTTGAGATGTCAGGACGAGACAAGTTCATTCGTGCAGTGGCAGCGGCTCTCTTCGCAGTTGCTGCTCTTCAGGCAAAGGGCCAGCTCCCTGGGTTTTCCGCAGGCAGCACGGAGCAGAGGGGTCCGGCGCTGACCCCGTTGACCCAGCCCACGCTTTCGCCGGGGGTCATACAACTGCTGGAGCTTGAGGGAAAGTTCTCGCAAGCCGTGGCCGAAGGTGGAGGAAAAGCCTTCGCGCAGTGGTTTGCCGACGACGCCGTGGTGCTGAACAACGGACAGCCCGCGACGATGGGCAAAGCCGCCATCGCAGCGCAGGCGAAGTGGAACCCGAAGGAGTATGAGCTGACCTGGTATGCGCAGGGAGCACAGATGGGGCCTTCGAACGATATGGGCTTCACCTGGGGACACTACGAGGGCCGCTCGAAGGATAAGAACGGGCAGCCAGTGACGGTCTCGGGGCGTTACATGACGGTGTGGAAAAAGGTGCCCGATGGAAGCTGGAAGGTCGCCATGGACGCCAGCTCGAACGAGCCTCCGGCGGCCGGGGAGTGCTGTGCGCTTCCTAAACCGTAGAGATTCCTAAACCGTAGATGCTGCCAAAGCCGTAGCGCTAGCTACATCGAAAGTAGGATACCTTCCTCTAAGTCCTTGTCCTACGATCAAGCTCCTGGCAAAAATGGATGCTCTCTTGATCAAAGACGGGACTTTGCGGAGTCAGCTGCCCGGACAGGAGGGGTGGCTGAGCGCCGCAGGCGACCCTGTGCTCAACGATCTGGCACAGCTTGCGGCGCAGACGTGCGACACTCCGGTGGCATTGATCTGCCTGTCCGGGCCAGATTGCCTCTACCTGAAGGCTGCGACGGGCATGGATGCGGCGAGTCTCGCAACGGCCCACCTGCCCTATGAACGGGCGATGAAGTCAGGGGCGGTCCACCAGATTCCCGATCTGCGACAGTGGCCGGAGGCTACGCTCGCAGAGATTGCAATCGCCGGAGACGCCTTTCACTTTTACGCGGCCACTCCCCTTGAGACATCGCAGGGCGACCGGATCGGGGCGCTGATTGTGCTCGACCGCAAGACGCGCAGCCTGACCGAACACCAGACGAAGGCGCTTTGCCTGCTGGCAAGACAGGCCGCGCTTCAGACAGAGCTAATCGACCGCCAGGCAGAGCTTGCGGAGTGGATACGGCAGAGGACGGAGTCTGCCCGGACAGCCGAAGGGAACTTCGTCGCATCGGTGCTGGATGAGGTCGGCGCGCTCGTCATCGTGTTCGATACGGAAGGAAGGATCGTGCACCTCAACCGGGCCGCGGAGGCTGCGTCAGGATATGACTTTTCGACGCTCGCGGGGAAGTACTTCTGGGACTGTTTGATCCCGAAGCAACACACTACCCACGCCATCGAAAGCTTCAATTATCTGAAGGAAGGCGTCTTCCCCGCGATTCTGGAAGAGAGCTGCCTGAACAAGAACGAGGGGCTGCGGCAGATCGCCTGGGCCGCAACTGCCCTGCACGACTCCGAGGGCAAGGTAGCCTTCCTGATTGCGACGGGAACCGACGTCACCATCCAGAGGACCGCGGAGCTGACCCTGCGCGAGAGCGAGGCAAAGTATCGCCAGCTGGTGGAAGGCTCGCTCGGCATGGTCTTCACGCACGACCTTGAAGGCAAGCTGCTTTCGCTGAATACGCATGGGGCCATGACGGTGGGGCGTACCGTCGAGGAAATGGTAGGGCGTCCTCTGCAGGAGTTTATTCCGCCGGAGAGGCAGACCGCGCTGAAGGATTATCTGCGCACCATCCGGGACGTGGGAGAGGCGCAGGGGCAGCTGCACATGGCCCACTCCGACGGAGAGGTCCGCGTGATTACGTACCGCAACAAGCTGATCGATGTACCGGAACGCACGCCGTATGTGCTGGGATTCGGAATCGACATCACGGAGCAGGTGCGGACGGAGAGAAAGCTCAACTCCCTGACACGACAGTCGAACTCGATCCTGGAATCGGTGGGAGACGGCATCTTCTGCATCGACCTTGAGGGCAGGGTCACGGTGGTCAACACCGCCGCCGCGCAGATGCTGGGTTACTCGCAGGAGGAGATGCTGGGCTACGAGATGCACTCCCTGATTCACCACACGAAGGCGGACGGGGAGCCTTATCCTGTGAGCGAGTCGCCTGTCTTCCGCAGCCTCTCCAACTTCGGAACGGCCCGCGTGATCGACGAGGTCTTCTGGCGCAAGGACGGCACGAGCTTTCCGGTCGAGTACATTGCGAGGCCTCTGGTCGAGGCGCACGCCTCCGAGAGCGGCGGGACGCGCGCCAATGGAGTCGTCGTCGCCTTCACCGACACGACCGAGCGGCGCGCTCTGGATCGCATGAAGGATGAGTTCATCTCGACCGTTTCTCATGAGCTGCGAACCCCGCTGACGTCGTTGCGCGGAGCCCTCGGGCTGCTCTCCGGAGGGGCGCTTGAACAACGTCCTGAGAAGTCGGAGCAGATGCTTGAGATCGCCATCAGCAATACCGACCGGCTGGTGAGGCTGGTCAACGACATCCTCGACCTGGAGAGAATCTCCAGTGGCAAGAGCGAACTTCGCATGTCGATGGTTCGGGCGGACTGGCTGCTGAACGAGGCGATCAACACGCAGAAGGCCCGCACGCCGGGACTGAATATGAAGATCTTTTCTGCCCCGGACGAGGTGAGGGTATGGGCCGACCCTGACCGCGTTTTGCAGGTGCTGAACAATTTGTTGTCGAACGCAATCAAGTTTTCAAAGCCGGATGGCGAGATTCACCTGACAGCCCGAAAGCTGAGCGAGCAGGAGGCGATCTTCGAGGTCCGCGACCATGGTCGAGGAATCGCGTCGGAGAAGCTGGAGAACATCTTCGAACGCTTCCGGCAGGGCGATGCCTCGGACTCTCGCGCCCTGGGTGGGACCGGACTGGGACTGGCCATCTGTCGCAGCATCGTCAACCAGCACGGCGGAAAGATCTGGGCGACCAGCACGGTGGGCCAGGGCACAACATTTCACTTCACCCTGCCGAACCAGCAACGGACGACCCTGCGGTAGATCCCCCTCTTCGTGAGCAAATAAGTCACGCTGCAAATTTTTCTTTAAAAAGCATGAACAGAATCGTCCCCTCGGGAATATGGGGAGAGAAGCTGCCATGTTCGACAGCAGATTTCTTTTCACCCTATCGAAGCTCACAACATTCGTTTTTTGAGGGAATGGTTTTACATGCCGCTTGATCGCCGTAGTGTTCTTCTGTCTCTTCTCTTCGTTTTGCCTGCAAGCGATATCACATGGGCCCAGAACCCCGCAGCCTCCGCCGTCAGCGGTTCGGGAGAGATCAGGCTGGGGGTGAAAGACCCCGGAGGCCGCCCGCTCCAAGCCCATGTGAGCCTGGAGGGAGCCAGCAGGCGCAAGGTGGATACCGCTCAGGATGGATCGCTCAACCTGATGGGACTTCCCCTCGGACGCTACCAGGTGCGAATCGACCGCGCAGGATTTACGCCGCAGGTCATCCGGCTGCAGGTGCAGTCCGCAACGCCGGTCAGCCGCGAGGTGGTGCTGGCCATTGGCGGCGTCTCGACAAGCGTCGAGGTCATGGCCTCGACCCCCATCGGCACGCTTGATCTACCCCTGTCCGACGTTCCTGTGCCGGTGCAGTCGGTCACCGCAGAGACAATCCGCAACACCAACGCCATCGACCTGACCGATGTGCTGAAGCGCCGGATGAACGGCGTCTATGTGAATGAGAACCAGAACAATCCCTTCCAGCCGGATGTGAACTATCGTGGCTACACGGCCTCGCCGCTGGTGGGTTCGCCCGCGGGGCTTTCGGTGTATCTCGACGGCGTGCGGCAGAACCAGCCCTTCGGCGATGTGGTCGCGTGGGATCTCATCCCGAAGGTTGCCATCAACTCGACGGAGCTGATTCCGGGCTCGAACCCGGTCTATGGTCTCAACACGCTGGGCGGCGCGATTGCGGTACAGACGAAGAATGGACTTTCAAACGCCGGGCTTGTCGTCAGCGCTTATGGAGGCAGCTTCGGACGGCGCGCCGTCGATGCAGAATACGGAGGAAGCAACCGCGCCGGACTCGACTGGTATGCGGCGGGGACGCTCTTTCATGAGGACGGGTGGCGCGTACTCTCCCCGTCGGGTGTGCGGCAGTCGTTCGCCAAACTCGGATACCATCGCGGGACGACCGTGCTCGCGCTCTCCGGCGGATACGCCATCAACGATCTGACCGGCAACGGCATGCAGGACATCCGCGCCATCCAGCGCGAGACGGGGCTGAACCACGGTTACGACAGCGTGTACAGCATTCCCGACAGGACGATGCAGCACTCGCCCTTCCTCACCTTCAACGCGACCCACGCGCTCTCGAGCAGCCTGACCCTCAATGGCAACGCCTACTTCCGAGCGATCCGCACCAACACGACCAACGGCGATATCAACGACGACTCGTTCGAGGAGTCGCTGTACACGCTGAGCGCTGCGGAGAAGGCGGCCCTGACTGCGGCGGGCATTCCTTACCCTGCGACCATCACGCCGGAAAATACGCCCTTCCCTTACCTGCGCTGCATCGCGCAGGGGCTGCTGATGGATGAGCCGGGCGAGAAGTGCACCGGCGTCGATACCGACACGGTCAACCGTCAGCATGCCTACGGGCTTTCGGGAGTGCTGTCGTGGCGCACGGCGCACAATCAACTCTCTGTCGGCGCAGGATGGGATCATGGCTCGCTGACCTTCCAGCAGACCGCACAGTACGGCTACCTGAACCCCGACGGCATCACCGTTACACGGATTCCGGTATACCTCGACGGCTCGACGGAATCCGACGACACGCCGCAGGATAACCGCGTGAACCTGCACGGAAGCACGAACACACCGAGCTTCTTCCTGACCGATACCTTCTCGATGGGCAAGTGGGTTCTGACGGCCTCGGGACGCTACAACCACACCAACATCAACAATGAGGACCGTTTGCCTCCGGTGGACTATCGCGGCACGCTGACGGCGGTCAACATCTTCGACCGATTCAATCCCTCGGCGGGCGTGGTCTACAAAGCGTCGCCGCTGCTTCATGCCTACTTCGACTACAGCGAGAGCAGCCGCGCCCCAACCTCGACCGAGCTTGGCTGCGCCGATCCTGACTTCCCTTGCAGCCTGCCTAATGCGCTGGTCAGCGATCCTCCGCTGAAGCAGGTGGTGAGCCGCACCTATGAAGCTGGCGTGCGCGGTAACCCCGACGGAACGATTCGCTGGAACGCCGGGTACTTCCACACCGACAACAACGACGACCTGCTCTTCGTCGCATCGCAGCAGACGGGCTACGGCTACTTCCAGAACTTCGGCAAGACGCGCCGCCAGGGCGTGGAGGCCAGCGTTTCAGCGCGTCTGCGCACCATCGACGCGGGAGCGGATTACACCTTCCTCGATGCGACCTACCAGAGCACGCAGACCATCGGCAGCGGAAGCAATAGCACCAACACCAACGCGCTCGATGGAGGCAAAGGAGTGGTCGATGGCGGCAACATCACCATCAGCCCCGGCAACCGCATCCCCGAAGTTCCGCAGCACATGATGAAGCTCTACGCGGACTATCATCCGACGAGGAAGCTCTCGGTCGATACAGACTTCAACCTGATCGGTTCTTCGTACGTGCGCGGCAACGAGAACAACCAGCACCGGCCTGACGGCGTGTACTACCTCGGCCCTGGGAAGAGTCCCGGTTACGGCGTGGTCAACCTTGGAGCGCGTTATGCCTTCAACAGCCACTACGAGTTGTTCGCGCAGATCAACAATCTGTTGAACCGCCACTACTACACAGGCGGGCAGCTCGCCTCCACCCCGTATGACGACAGCGGGAAGTTCAACCCGAGGCCATTCGGAGGGATCGACTTCGACGGTGATACGGAGTACCCGGTTCGCAACAGCACCTTCTTCGCTCCGGGTGCTCCGGTCACGGTCTTCGGAGGCCTGCGCGTCACCTTTGGCAAACGCTGATAGCAGTTGCAGCACTAAGAGAGGCCTCTCCAGGGGCCTCTCTTTTTTGTTCTCTAAGAACGCTCGACGAAAGCTCGAACAATCTCCGCGCATCGTTCGAGGAAGGTACGATCTTCTTCGCGAAAGGCGCTCAGGTCGTGGCTGTCGATATCGATCTCGCCGATGATCTTTCCGTTCGCTCGAATCGGTACCACGATCTCGGAGCGCGTTTCGATGGAGCACGCGAGATAACGCGGGTCCGCGTTAACGTCATCCACAATCACGGTCTCTCCCTGAGCCACCGCCGCGCCGCAGATGCCTTCGGTTACAGGAATGCGGACGTGCGTTGTCGGAGCGCCATGGAACGGTCCCAGCACGAGCGTGTTCGGGTCTTCGGGGTCGAGCATGTAGAAGCCGGTCCAGTTGTAATACGGCAGGCGGCTCGGGATAAGAGCGACGATAAACCGCTGCAACGATGCGAGGTCTTCGGCGGACCGGGCGAAGGCTTCGATTTCAGCAAGTACAGGTTGGAATTTGTCTTCGGTCATGATGCACCTCGTTGTCGCAGACTGAAAGAAGGGGAAGCAATCTCGCCTCCCCTTCCCTGTTTCCGATCCCCGACCTTACTGCGCGCTGACGGTCGCGTAGGCGTAGTCGAGCCACGCGAGAAGCGCCTTGATGTCGGAGGTTTCAACCGTGGCTCCGCCCCAGATGCGCAGTCCTGGAGGCGCATCGCGGTACGACGCTATGTCGAGAGCGACGTTCTCCTTCTCAAGCAGGCTGGTGAACTTCTTCACGAACTGCGCCTGCTGGTCCGCAGCGAGCGCCGCGACCTCGGGGGCCGTGATCGCGAGGCAGATGGAGGTGTTGGAACGGGTCTCCTTGCTGCTCGCGAGGAAGCCAGCCCACTTGCTGGTGGCCTGCCACTCGACGATGGCTGCGAGGTTCGCCTCGGAACGGGCGATCAATCCCTTCAGGCCGCCGATCGACTGCGCCCAGCGCAGGCCGTCGAGAGCGTCCTCGACCGCGATCATCGAAGGCGTGTTGATCGTCTCGCCCACGAAGATTCCCTCGATCACCTTGCCGCCCTTGGACATGCGGAAGATCTTCGGCAGAGGCCATGCGGGCTTGTAGCTCTCAAGACGAGCGACCGCGCGCGGGCTCAGGGCGATCATGCCGTGTCCGCCCTCGCCGCCAAGAACCTTCTGCCACGACCAGGTGACGACGTCGAGCTTGTCCCAGGGCAGGTCCATCGCAAACGCAGCCGAGGTCGCGTCGCAGATCGTCAGGCCCTTGCGGTCGTCGGAGATCCAGTCGCCGTTGGGGACGCGCACGCCGGAGGTGGTTCCGTTCCAGGTGAAGATGACGTCGCGGTCGGTGTCGACCTTCGAGAGGTCGGGAAGCTCGCCGTAGCCAGCCTCGAACACACGCGTGTCCTCAAGCTTGAGCTGCTTGGTGATGTCGGTCACCCACTCCTTGCCGAAGCTCTCCCACGCGAGCACATCCACGCCGCGCTCTCCGAGCAGCGACCAGAGAGCCATCTCCACGGCCCCGGTGTCCGAACCAGGCACGATGCCGAGACGGTAGTTCTCGGGGATGCCAAGGATGCTCTTGCTGAGGTCGATGACCTCCTTGAGCTTGTCCTTACCAGGCTTGGACCGGTGCGAGCGTCCGACCAGCGCTCCCTCCAGCGCGGCTGGCGACCAGCCGGGCCTCTTGGCGCAAGGGCCGGAGGAAAAGTTGGGAATGTTCGGACGCTGAGATGGTTTCTCCAAAGATATAGACACGTAAAGTTCCTTTCCGAGCGATACGGTGACGAACAACTTTAAGTAACAGGACGACGCGGTCCTGAACGACTTTCTTCTTCCATTTTCGCCTCTCGCCGAAGGAACTGGCAAAGGCGTTGCGACGCAGCTTCAGGAGGACAACCGCGCCGCATTTTCTTAATTGCGAAAGAGACTACGACTCGATCAACTGACCCTGCAGCCACGACGAGAGATTGCCGGAGGGCAGCCGGACGCCGAGGAAGAACTGGCCGAACGAGGCGTAGACGGCGCTGACGCGGTCGAAACGCATCTCGTAGATCAGTTTCTTGAAGACCAGCGCATCGTCGGCGAAGAGATCGACGCCCCACTCCCAGTCGTCGTAGCCGATGGAGCCGGTGATGACCTGGCGCACGGAGTCGGCGTAGCGGCGGCCGATCATGCCGTGCTCGTGCATCATGTGCTGACGGTCGGCCATCGGCTCGGTGTACCAGTTCACCTGCTCTCCGCGCTTGCGGTCCATCGGGTAGAAGCAGAGGTGCTTCGCCTTGGGAATCTCGGGGTAGAGGCGGGGTGCCAGCGCATTTGCCTGACGGTCCAGCACCTCGCGAACGCCCGCGTTCCACTCCGGCGTGCCGGGGGTAAGCCCCTTCTCCGCCAGCGACGCGTAGGTCTTTGCGGAGGACTCGTACAGCCCCATCTCGACCATCGAAAGGTAGGAGTGCGAAATTTTGAGGTAGTGGCTCAGGCGCGTCTGCGAAAGCTCCAGCTCGATGCGGTTCAGGTCCGCGAAGGAGTCGCGGAAGTGGATCAGCATGAGGTCGCCCTTGTGGCCAAGCAGCGAAAACGCCGCCGACTGGTTCGGGTGCCCGGTCGCGGAGCCCTGCTCCCAGCGGGCCAGCAGGTCGGCTGCTTCCTTCGCTATCGCCTGCTGCTCTTCGGCGGGAAGAGACTTCCACGCACTCCAGTCAAAGTGAAACATCTGGTGCAGAACACAGGAACCTTCAACGGTTAACGGCACGCTCGGCAGATCAGGCAATGTACTTCCCTCCATACAGCTACCAGTATATGGATTCGTTGCGCCTGCATCCCCCGTGTATCCGATGATCGGCCACGCGCCTGGCTGGAATTTATGGCCTGACGGTCGCCGCTCTCCGCTCCGTGTGATGCTGCCGAAGCACAGGAGCCACCTTTGTCCCGAGCAGCTCGATGGCGTGCAGCCGCTTCTTGTGCGGAAGAGAGGCGATGCTCATCTGGAAGCTGAGGCGGTCGATTCCTCCCAGCGCGTCGCTGAAGTGCAGCACCTTTTCCACGGCTTGCTCCGGATCGTGCACGATCAACGCTCCGGAGGGACCACGCAGCGCATCGAACTGCCCCCGCGTCGTGGGAGGCCATCCGCGCTCCCTGCCAATCTCGGTGAAGGCCCTGGCGTAGCCGGGGAAGAACTCGTCCGCGGCCTGCGCGTCACTCTCGGACACATAACCGAGGGCGTGAATGCCCACACGCAGCTTCTCCGGACCGTGCCCGGCCCGGCGGCCTGCCTCGCGGTAGAGATCGATCAGGGGGCGAAAACGATGCGGCTCGCCGCCGATGATGGCCACCATCAGGGGCAGTCCCAATATTCCCGCGCGCTCGAACGAGGCCGGGGTTCCTCCAACTCCAAGCCAGATCGGAAGAGGGTCCTGCAAAGGGCGAGGATAGACCTCCTGTCCGTGAAGAGGGGGTCGGTGCTTGCCGGACCAGTAAACCCGCGTGTCCTTGCGCAGGGCGAGCAGCAGGTCAAGCTTGCTGGCAAAGAGCGAATCGTAGTCGCGAAGATCGTAGCCGAAGAGAGGGTACGCCTCGATAAAGGAGCCGCGGCCAACGATGATTTCGGCGCGGCCACGCGAGAGCAGGTCGATCGTGGCGAACTGCTGGAAGACGCGGACTGGGTCGTTCGCGCTGAGCACCGTGACCGCGCTGGCAAGGCGGATGTTCTTCGTCAGAACGGCCGCAGCCGCAAGCAGCGTCTCGGGAGCAGAGTCGAGGAACTCGGCGCGGTGGTGCTCGCCGATGCCGAAGACGTCCAGCCCCACCTGGTCGGCAAGGGTGATCTCCTCCAGAAGCTGAGCCAGTCGGTCGGCAGGACTGACGTTCTGCCCCGTCAGGGAATCCGGCACCGCGGCGACAAAGCTGTCGAGACCAATCTGCATCTGCTATCCCCCAATCCCCTTCTACATCATCCCCACTGGCAAGGCGGGTTAATTCCTCAAATTTTGGCCGGGACACAACTTCCTCTGTGACTGGGCATTGAGGTGCTCTTTCCCACACAATTATTTCTTTCGAAAATGAATCCGCCTTCACCAGAACAACATCTGTTGGTTTATATAGTTTACATTTGTTGCTTAGACAACATATGTAGACTATCGAAGATTCGATCCTATCAGCATCATCAAAGCACGATTTACAGGGATATCTATGAAGACAAGAATGTTAGCAGTCAGTCTCGCCCTCCTCTTCGCTCCGACGGTTGCAGCCTTTGCTCAGAACGGCAATACCTGGACCATCGATCCGATTCACACCCAGGCCTCCTTCGTGGTGCGCCACATGTCGGTGAGCAATGTTCGTGGAGCCATCAGCAACATCAATGGAACTATCACCTGGGACCCCAAGAATCCTTCCAACGATGTCGTGAATACGACGCTCGACGCCAGCACCGTTAACACCGGCAGCGACCTGCGCGAGAAGGAGCTGAAGGGCGCTGACTTCTTTAACACCGCCAAGTTCCCCACCCTCACCTTCAAGTCGACCAGCGTGAAGAAGGTCGGCAACAAGCTGAAGATCACCGGCGACCTGACCCTGGCAGGTGTGACGAAGACCGTGACGCTCGATGCGGATCAGCCTTCGGCTCCCCAGAAGGGCCTGCAGGGCGGACTGGTCAGCGGGCTTTCGGCCAGCACCACCGTCAAGCGCACGGACTTCAACTTCGGAACCAAGTATCCGAACGCCATCGTCAGCGACGAGATCAAGATCACGATCGACCTGGAGATGGTCCAGAAGTAAGGCAATCCCGATTTCTCGGGAGCGACGATCAGGCCGCATCTTTAAATGGAACTGCCGCGCCGCCGAGGGATGATTCGGGGCGCGGCAGTTTTTGCAGCAGGTTAGGCGTTGGGCCAGGAGTAGATCTTGCGAGCCAGCAGGTTCTCAAACTGCTCCTGCTTGCCCGACCTCGGCTGAGGCTGGATGGCATCCTTCTCAGCCTTGGCGGCGATCTCGTCCAGCGTCAGCTTGCCGGTCAGCATCGCCTGTCCCTCGGGGGTCTTCCAGCCGGCGTAGCGCTCGGCGAGAAGGGCGTCATACGTGCCGTCCTCGATCAGGGTGGCGGCGGTCAGGAAGGCACGGGCGCAAAGATCGACTCCGCCGACGTGGGCGTGAACCATGTCCTCGGGGGTGAAGCTCTGGCGACGGACCTTCGCGTCGAAGTTGCAGCCGCCGACGCCAAGGCCACCGGCTTTGATGACGTGGTACATCGAGAGCGTCATCGACCAGAGATCGTTCGGGAACTGGTCGGTATCCCATCCCAGCAACGGATCGCCACGGTTGATGTCGAGCGAGCCGAGGACTCCGAGAGCAGCCGCCGTCGCAATCTCGTGCTCGAAGGTGTGACCGGCGAGCGTCGCGTGATTGGCCTCGAGGTTCAGCTTGACCTCATTCTCCAGGCCGAAGCGCTTCAGGAAGCTGTAGACCGTCGCGGCGTCGAAGTCGTACTGGTGCGAGGTCGGCTCCTTCGGCTTGGGCTCGACGAGAATCTGACCCTTAAAGCCGATCTTGTGCTTGTACTCGACGACGAGCGTGAGGAAGCGGCCCATCTGCTCCAGCTCATGTTTCATGTCGGTGTTCAGCAGGGTCTCGTAGCCTTCGCGGCCGCCCCACAGAACATAGTTGGAGCCTCCAAGCTGCAGCGTCGCGTCCATACAGTTCTTGACCGTGGCAGCGCACCAGGCGAAGACCTCGGGATCGGGGTTGGTGGAGGCTCCGGCCATGAAGCGCGGGTGCGAGAAGAGGTTCGCCGTTCCCCACAGCAGCTTGGTCTTCGACGACTGCATCTTCTCGCCGAGGTAATCGACCATCGTGTGCAGGTTGCGAAGCGTTCCGGCGAGCGTCTCTTCCGAAGGAGCGATGTCGGCGTCGTGGAAGCAGAAGAACGGAAGATCGAGCACGCGGAAGAGCTCGAAGGCCGCATCGGCCTTCACCTTGGCCTGCGCGATCGGATCGCCGGGCTCCATCCAGGGGCGATGAATCGTCGGTCCGCCAAAGGGGTCGCTGCCGGTCATCGCGAAGGAGTGCCAGTAGGCAACGGCAAAGCGCAGATGCTCGCCGAGCGGTTTGCCCAGAACGACACGGTCGGCATCGTAGAACTGGTACGAAAGTGGATTGGTGCTGTTGGCACCTTCAAACTTCACCGTTGGGAAGCTGCTGAAAACAGTGTCTGACAAGAGAGGCTCCATCCTGATCGCGATTGATGATTTCCGGGACTGAACTGCCACCTGAGATTACCTCGCGGGGAGTGCCGATTCTCAGATGGCGGCATTAATTTTCTGCCTCAAAATATATCCTTCGCTCTCCGAGAGTGTCAACGAGTTCGGGCCTTATCTATTGTTAAAGGAACGAAACAGAAAAACGGCGAGCCGGAGGCCTTCCCCGCTCGCCACAGTTGGAAAAGATTAGAAGTGGATACGCAGCACAAACTCCATCGTGCGCGGGTCCGTCGTCGCTGTTACCTGGCCGAAGTTTGCAGAGCCAAGCGTATTCGCAATGGTGAAGTTCGAGAGATGGTTCGGGACATCGAACATCTCCGCGCGGAACTCCGCCCCGATGGTGTCGTGGATCGGAATGTTCTTCTGCAGGGCAGCGTCCCAGTTGTTATAGATCGGCCCCTTGATACCGTCATACTGCAGGTTGCCGTAGGTTCCCTGCTCTGGTGTCGCAAAGGCCGCGGGGTTCAGAAACTGTTTGCGTCCTCCCGCATAGGGATTGCCGACTAGGTTCGGGCGCTGTGCCACTGCGGTCGTCGTAACCAGGTTGCCCGCCACGGACTGCGCTCCCGCCTGAATGACGTTGATCGGCAGACCGGAAGAGATTCTGGTGATGCCCGAGATCTGCCATCCACCAAAGATCTTCTTTGCAACTACGTTGCTGTTCTGCCAGAAGGGGATGGGATAAACATAGCTCGCAACAAAAATCTGAGGCTGGTTGAAGTTGGCCGGACCATAATCCCCGTGCAGATTGAAGCTGTCCTGCGGCGAGTAGTTGAAGGCCGAGCCTTCCGTCATAGACTTCGACCACGTATACGAGAGATTCAGCGTGCTGCCGTTGTTGAACTGTGACCGAATATGCGCCTGCAACGAGTTGTAGTTTGCGTGTGCGCCGTTTGTGTACTGCAGGATCTCCGCATAGCCAAGGTAAGGACGAAGAGCGTTGCGGCTGATGCCGGGATTTGCCTGCTCTGTGCCAGCCTGCCCCTGGTTGAGGTTTTTTATCCATGTAAGATTCGCCGAACGCGACCCTACATAGTTGATATCGAGAACACTGTTTGCGGAAAGCCTCTGTTGAATACCAACGCTGTAGTTGTGAATGCGCGGCGGAATCAGGTTGGGATCGGGCGAGTTGCTGATGTTGGTCGGAGCAGCCGAGACACCGATGCTGCCGAGCGAGTCGATATTTCCGGCGCTGCTCAAAGAAGCGACGGCAACGAACGGAAGCTGCGAGGTGGAGTTGTAGTAGTAGTTGCCCTGCACGCGCTCGTAGGAGATTCCATAGCCGCCGTGCAGCACCGTCTCCTGCTTGCCGGTCAGGTCCAGCGCAAAGCCCACGCGGGGAGCCAGAGTCTTGAAGTACGTGTTGACGAGGCCGAGAGGAAGATCGTGGAACAGCGCCTGCACCTGCGGATTGTTCCTGATGGAATCGGGAACGATCGTCGAAGCCTTATCGGGAAAGCCGTGTCCAGGAAGAACAAGGCCGTTATAGGGAGAAGGATTGTTCGTAATGATACCGGCTGCGTTGATGGTGGCAGCTTGCGACGGATCGTAGTACGAAGGATAGAACCCGGAGGCATTGTTCATCCAGCTGTAGATCGGTTGCATGTACTGCCAGCGCAGTCCAAGGTTCAGCGTGAGGCGGCGATTCACCGTCCAGTCGTCCTGCAAGTACGTTTCGATCTGCGTGAAGCGAGCCTGCACCTGCGGCGTGCTGCTTCCTTCGGTGTAGCTGGTGAAGTTTCCCAGCATCAGGTTCGCAAGGCTGGAGAAGTTGATCTGTCCGCTCAACGCCGGAGGAGCCGTCTGGTTCTTGCGACCACGCCATGCATAGATACCTGTCTTCAACGTGTGATTGCCGAAGACCATCGTCAGGTCATCTTTTCCTGCATAGATGCGCTGATAGTTGTTGAAGTTCAGAGGAGTCACCGAAGCCGTCGAGTATCCCGTCACTGCGATCTGAGGAATATACGGCGAAGCGTTGTACAGCGTCTGATAGGTCAATCCATAGTCGGAACGAAGAATTGGCTTGTTCCCGAACTGTTGGTTCGGTCCGATTCCATTCGTCTGAAGAATGATGTTTCCGGAATAGGAGCCGACGACAACATTCACAAACCTCGGGCTGAAGGTGTGGGTGTACTGCACCGACGAGGTCAAGCCAGGAAGCTGGCGCTGGAAGGTAATGTAGTTCGTCGGATTGCCAAGGCTGGAGTATGAGTCATGCACGAAGTGCACGTTGATGTGGTTCTTCTCGTTCAGGTTGTAATCGACCTTGAACAGATACTCCTGCTGATTGGAAGGAGTGCTGTTGAGGTAGGGATAGACGCCGCTCGGGGTCGCAAGCAGGATGGAGGCGAGCGCGCGGCCGGTCGCAGTCGATGGCAGCGACGCGATCTGCGCAGGCGTGGGAACGATCAGCGAAGCAGTGGTTGAAGTGCGAAGGCGCTTGTAGTCCTGCGCGACGAAGAAGAACAGCTTGTCGCGGTTGCGATTGAAGTGACCGGGAATCCAGATTGGTCCGCCAACGGTGTAACCGAAGTTGTTGTAGCGCAGCGGAGGCTTCACCGGAGTTGCAACGCCGACCTGTTGAAAGCCATAAGCCTGAATCGCATCGTTACGGAAATACTCGTAGACAACGCCATGAAAATCCCTGCCGCCGCTGCGGATCGCAACGCTGACGGTAGCGCCAGAGGTTCCGCCATAACTGGCGTCATAGCTTGAAGCCGTGTTGCGAAACTGCTGCAAGGCATCGGGGGAGATGTTGACGAAGTTATTGCCGCTGCCTCCGTTGTCCTTGTTGTCGACACCGTCGATGAAGTAGTTTGCCGAGTCGGTGCGGATGCCATTCACGGATTGTCCGCTGCCGCTGACGCCATAGGTTCCGAACAATCCAAAGCCCGTGGCCACCGTCTGGGAAACACCGGGGGCAAGCGTCATCAACTGAACATAGTTGCGACCGTTGAGCTGAAGCTGCGTCGCCTCTTGGCTGGTAACGACGGCGCCGATCTCAGCGCTTGTCGTCTGAATCATCACCGTATCAGCCTTGACCTCGATCGATTCGTCCACCTGGCCGACCTCAAGCTGCACCGGAACCGAGGGTTTGCCGCCCACATCAACATTGACCCCCTTGAGAACAGATTTCTTGAATCCCTGCACCGTCGTGGTGATGGTGTAAGTTCCCACCGGAAGATTCAGCACGACATAGTTGCCATCATCGTTCGACTGCACGGAGCGGCTAATGCCGGTCGCTTCGTTGGTGACAACGACCTCCGCTCGCGGGACGGCCGCTCCGGTTGGATCGCTCACAATGCCTGATATCTGCTGGCTGTCCACCGCCTGGCCAAAGGACAATCCGGCAGACACTGAACATAGAAAGAGGACTACAAGAAAAGCTCTCTTCATACAGCCTCCTTAGTTGCTTCCCGTTGCACTACACGCGCAGCTACGTAACCTCATGCCACCTGCATACGGTCGATCTGCGCTTTTATTTGTGACTACGAAAACGGCGTGATTTTTTACGCGGCGGAAACTATATAGGAATTGGACAACCAATTGTCAAGGATGAATCGTTTCAAATATTACTTTCCCGTATCCCTGCACCGGTATCTCCGACCACTTCCTGCGATCACGCCGCAACAGGTCAACCTCTGCCATGCGCCGGGATATTCCTGAACTGCGCTCCGTGAAAATAATCCCCAGACTGCCGCCTGGATTTGTAGCCTGTCTCTGTCTCGAAACGGAGGGGGATTTTTTTATCGAGGCGGTGCCCGGGGTATCCCAAAAGCTGGATTCATCTGTTACACTTAATCCTGTTGCTGCGATAGTGATTGACGTTTCGTCCGGTGTCAAAAACCGACAAAATCAAGTTCACGAGCGCAGTTGGATAGAAGGCAAGCAAAGCAGTTAACAGCTTGATTCTAGGTGACATCATTCCAAGGTGTTCGAACACTTTGGGGACGTAGCTCAGTTGGTTAGAGCGCTGCCTTCTAACTGGACTGTTGATCCCAAAGCACTTACCTTCTTGGTGTCCACTTTGGTGTCCATTCTGCTACGCTTTCCTGAGAAGGAGGAGCGTCTTGAATGCCTACTCCGAAGCCTCGTGGCTTACTTCTCAACGCACCCGAATACGCGGATCGCGTAAACCTCATCAAGAAAATCAAAGTCGATGGAGCCTGGCGTTTTGCGCCCGTTGTTGCTGAGCCCAATGGTCGGCTCAAGGACAAGGTGCGTATCAACGGTGCTGTCGAAACACACACCGAAGGCGCCTACTACATCGAGTGGCGCGAGCGCGGTAAGCGATGCCGTGTCTCGGTCGCCCGTGAGGACGCCGTAGCCGAAGTGCGCAAGAAAGCTGTCGAACTCCAGGCGATTCGCGACGGGCTGATCGCCTCCCCCGAGCCGGTCGTTGAGGAGGCAGTCGTACAGACTCCTATCGGCGATGCGATCGACGCTTACCTGCGCTACGTGAAGATGCAGCGCAAGAGTCGCACCTTCCTCACCTACCGTTACACCCTCGACGTCCTGCTCCGTTCTTCCTATAAGAAGAAGTACGTTGAAGACGCAACGCGTCAGGATGCCATCGACTTCATGACCTACTGCTACGAGCAAGGTCTAGGGTCACGAACGGTCTACGATAAAGTCGTCACCGTACTCCAACTCTTCAAGAAGCATGGCCGTTCGGGTCTGATGGAAAAGGGCGACTGGCCTAAGTACGTCGATGCCATCCGTCCGATGTACGAACCGGAAGAGCTGAACGCCATGTTCAGTGTGGCCACCGGAGACGAGTCGGACTTGCTCAAATTCATCCTCGGTTCTGGTTTGCGCGACCAGGAACATCGGACGATCGAATACGTGGACCTTGACTTCCGACATGACCTCGCACGAGTCACCGCAAAGCCGAAGTGGGACTTCACGCCGAAGAATTGGGAGGAGCGAGTCGTACCCCTTCCCCACGGACTGATGGAGCGAATGAAACGGCGCATGGAGCGGAAGAAGGCGCGGCCTCATGATCTCGTCTTCGGGAACACCAAGGGCAAGCCCGATAGCGAACTCGATATGGTGGTGAAGCGCGTTGCTGAACGTGCCGGACTGAACTGCGGCCACTGTGTCACGGAGCATGGCAACAAGTGTGCCGAAGGCCCGCACTGCCAAAATTTTTTCCTGCACAAGTTCCGGCATACCTTTGCGACGAACCATCTTCGCGACGGCGTAGACATCCGTACCGTGCAGGCGTGGATGGGACACCGCGATATCAAATCCACAATGGTGTACCTAAAGGGCATCCGGTCGAAGGACGCGGCGCACAAGGTCAATAACGGCGAACTGGCCGGTTTGGTCGCGTAACTACTACCTAGCCGCCACCCTAGGGGCGGCTCCCTCTGTTAGAGACAGGTGCCAACCTGGACAGTCGGATTATTGCAAAAAAGGTATAATGGCTATGGCGAGCTGGTTGGTCGAGTTCCTGGATGAAGGAGTGAAGGCATCTCTCGATGCGCTTCCCTTGGACATCCGGGCAAGTTTTCAGCGGATCGTGGAGTTGATCCAGGCACATGGGCTAGAGCGGGTTCGAGAGCCATACGTGAAGCATCTCGAAGGCCCGTTGTGGGAGATGCGGATGAAGGGCAAGAGCGGCATCGCACGGGCCTGCTACGTCACTGCGGTTGGGAGACGAATCGTGGTGGTGCATGTCTTCGTGAAGAAGACGCAGAAGACGCCTCGACGCGAATTGGAACTAGCCCTCAGGCGGGCAAAGGAGGTCGAATGAAGCGCAAAATGATTCCGGCAGAAGAGTCGTTCCGCGAATGGAAGAAAGATCCATCGTTTGTTGCTGCATACGATGCACTGGAGAATGAATTCGCTCTTGCTTCCGCATTGATCGAGGCACGGAGCAAGGCCGACATGACCCAAGAGGAAGTTGCGGCAGCCATGGGGACAACGCAAGCCGTTGTCGCGAGACTTGAGAGCGGAAAGGTCCTGCCCTCGACGCGCACGCTGGAAAGATTTGCGCGCGCCACGCGTTCACGCTTGCGCATCAGCTTCGAATCAAGTGAGCCAGCAATCGCTTTCAAGCGCTAGAAGCTAAGCCCATCTAGAGACGAGAACGGCGTTTCCCGTTACTTGGCCGTCCCGAGATCCGTGCGAAAAAGCCGTTTCAGAAGTTGGCTATAACAAAGAACAGGTGCTTTACCGAATCAGCGGCTGCTCGACACTTTGTTTGCAGGTCCGCTGAATTGATAGGTCATGACGGCGAGTGCTGCGAGCGCGATAAGGCCTGGGATAACGCGCCAGTACAAATCGATGGTGATCAATTGCTGTACGAGCGCGGGGATATGCTGATGATCGCCATAGTCCATTTGCTTCTGGATGGGAATGGCAAGCCGTGTCGTGATGGCTCCGCCGAACAGTCCGATAGCGAGAACAAGGATGACGAGCGAGCGAGAGATGGAAGGATGACGCAACCAGATCATGCCGAGGCCTACTGGCAAACTCAGTAGAGCGAAAGGAATGATGTAGGTATAGGTGCCGACAATGACTGCGTGATGGAAAGCGTTGAACTGTCCTGGCCCAACGAGTGCCCACGAGGGATAGTTAACCCTATCCTGCGAGAGAGCAGCCCAGGTGACGCCGGTACTGAGTACAAGATAGAAAGTACTGTAGAGTCTGCGCATATCGACCATTGCCACCTCCTAGCGGATTCGCTTTCAGAATACAGGCACATCAAATGCGCAGCCCGCTGGATTGGCTTTCGGGGCAGTTGAGGATTGAACGTTTGTAGAGATTAGTTGGCTTGTCGTCGGTCATCTAACCTCACAGAATAATGATCGGTGAGTTCGTGACAGGCTCGTTCCTCCTCCTTCCCCTTCCTTCCGAAAACGGCGTTTGGACTAAGCCGCTGGCGCGGCGGACGCTGCGCGTGTGATACTGCGGACATCATGGGCTGCTTGCACGTCCTGAATCGATCGTCGCGGCCTCTGGCTAAGTCTTAGTCACCGAGCGATTTACAGGCGACAATCGATTCAAATCCCATAGACTCACCACATCCGCCGCAAACGCCAGCGGCTTCCTCCAAACGACCCTATCAAAACTGCCCCGGAAAATGCTTCAGGGTTGCCCCCCCGCGCGTCCGCGGCCGGGCAGCCCTGATAGGTTCCTAACGTTTATCAGGAGTGACCTGGTCTCGATCGCTTCATTTCAAATGTTCACGAAAGAGATCGACGGTGCTCTGCGGGGCGCTCTCATCGAAAAACCTCTTGAGATTATCCGCAGTCAGTCGAGCAAACTTTTCGCTCCGTATGTGGAGTTCGTTCTCATACGCTGCAAGGACAGCTTCAATGTCGTCGGGATTCTTTGAAATCAACCTGGCCAACTCTGAGCCGTCGTACATCGCGAGGTTTGCACCTTCACCTGCGAAAGGCGACATGAGATGTGCCGCATCTCCGAGCAACGTAACACCCGGTACTCTGTCCCATCGAATCCCAACCGGAAGAGCATAAATCGGTCGCAGTACTGGCTCAATCTCACTGTCTGTGATGAGTGCAATCAGTGGCCTGGCCCAACCTTCAAACTGCTCAGCAATTTGCAACAGGCCGGCCTTTGCGTTGCGGAAGTCAACGGAAGCGATCCACTCCTCGGGTCTATTCAACGCTACGTAGATGTGCAAACTCCCATCCGCGTTGCGATGCGCCAGAATGCCTTTGCCAGGGGACACCGCCATGAGTGTGCCGCTTCCGATCGCCTCCACGCTGTCCCTGTACTTTGAATCTTTTCCCGAGAGATGTGTTTCGACAAAGCAGGTGCCGGTATATGCGGGCTTTATAGTGGTGACGAGCGGACGGACCTTCGACCACGCGCCATCCGCTCCGACGACCAGGTCGGAGATACACGTCGAACCGTTCGAGAAGGCGACTTCGTGTCTCCCCTTACCGACAGCCCTCACAGACGTAACCTTGTGACCCCACTTGATCGTTTCTTCTGGAAGAGATTCGATAAGCAACCTGCGAAGATCGCCGCGGTCTACCTCGGGACGTTTGCTGGAGTCGCCACCGGGTTTATCGAAAAGAACCTCGCCATCCTGATTGACGATGCGTTTCGCGTCTTCGCCGGGACGCACGAGTTGAAGGAAGGCGTCGAACAGGCCTGCATCTTTGAGGGCGATCTGTCCGTTGTATTCGTGCATGTCGAGAAGGCCGCCCTGCGCTCGCGCATGGACGGATGCTTCTGCTTCGTAGATGGTGGCGGGAATGCCGTGAAGGTGAAGGACGCGGGCAAGGATAAGGCCGCCGGGGCCTGCACCGATAATTGTGATGGGATTTTGCATGTAGCGCTCCTTTAGGGCAATGTGCCTGATGGGTTCACCAGGCAGTTAGCTTTGGAGACGCTGGCCTAACCACGAAGAGTGTGGCTGACTTGTCCTCGACAAACCGCTGAGCGGATCGTCATTTTTCGCGACTGGGATGAAGATAACGCCGATGGCATTTAGCGTCAAGGTGCTATTGCGAGATCAGACCAGCTGCGATTCGTCCCTACAAGTCGGCTTATCGCCATAAATCCGCAAGTAATTCCTCGCCCCTAAACTTTAGGGCTGCCCTATCGGGTAAGGCTTTTTCTTCCCGTGCATGAGCACTCACAGTTGTCTATCTATAGATGAGCGAATGAGCCATCTTTGGCGATCTATGGATAGACGCTTTGAAGAAGATCGGTTCATCGGTTCTAACGAACCGATGACGATGGACAGCAAGAGGTTGAGGAACTCATGCTATGCGTTGACCAACCCCAGGAGTGGAGCCGACGCGCTCGGACGGCCTTTTGCCAGTGGCGCAATCAGCTCCGTACCTCACGCGAAGCCACTTTGCGACCTCCTCCGGATCGAAGCGTATTGCCCCGCCAACATGGAAACTCGGCAACGAACCACGAGCAGCCATGCGATAGATATGTTTGTCGTCCACGCCAAGCAATTCGCATAGTTCCGCGACTTTCATGGCACCGCTTCTCGCTTCGAGTTTTTCAATGAGGTTCAAGCATGGCCTCCAAAGGTGTCAGCCTTCACTCTTACGTTGCTATTGATGTTCGCGGCTGTCCAATTCTTCCGAAAGATGGGGCCATCGCTTTTGGTTATGGGGTACTCCTGAAAGCGATAGTTGACGTTTGATTCCCCTTGGTTGACAATTTTATTCCGGCATGTTTGCGTGCCTTCTTTGCTCACAGCCGGGAAGCGGTTAACCGCACCAGCCGAGCCTCGGAGGTCCGCATGAGCCTTGACGATCACCTAGAGTTCCGTCTTCTCAAATACTTTCTCGCCGTCGTTGAGGCTGGTAGTTTCACCTCCGCGGCTACACGTCTCTATGTCTCGCAATCGACGATCAGCACCCAGATTGGCAAGCTTGAGGACATCTTGAGCGTGCAGCTTTTCGACCGCGAACATGGGTACAAGCTGACGGCGGAAGGAAAGCTGATGCGGCACTACGCCGAATCAACTCTCAAGAGACGAAAGCACTTCGTCCACACGCTGCTGGCGATCCATGCAGCGACCGTCGAACCGTTGCGCCTGGGCTTCTCTCCGTTCATCCAAAAGCGACAGCTCCACTCCATCTCGGCCACGTATAAGGATCTGCTTCCGGGTTGCGAAATGGTACCTGAAAGTGGCGACACAGACGAGGTATTGGAGCGGTTACGAGCGAACAAAATAGACGCAGCGCTGGTGACCCTACCCGTTGGCGGCGACGATGTCGAAGTTCACGTTCTTGAGCGCGAACGTCTGTTGGTTTGCATGAGAAGCGATGATCCCTTGGCGAAACACGATGCGGTACCGCCCTCAGCACTCGACAACAAGATCAGCATTTTCACTTATCAGAAGCATCATCCTGCCGCCTACTTACGCCTGGTTGAGATGTTCAGCGAGCTTGGGATCACACCGCGTCCGTGCCAACCCACAATGAACATCGAGCATGTCCAATGGATGGTTAAGGAAGGACATTGCTACTCGCTGATTCGTGCCGGACGGTCTCTCCTTGATGGCCTTGTTGCGAAGCCCATCGCTGGAGTTGACTGGACGGTGGACACCGCACTTGTCATGCGCGCCGACGCCGAGAATCCCGCGCTGTCATTGTTCGTCGAAGAACTGCTTGATCCACTGCGCCACACACACGAACTTCCCGCGAAGAAGCCAGTCGTCTCCGTCCCTGTCGATGCTGCAAAGAAGAAAGCCTCAACGGTGACAGACGAAGACCAAATGGCGCTCTTTAGTACAAGCTCGGTTGATCGTGATCGACCCCATCTTCCAAAGCGATAGCCCCATCGCAAAGAAGAATTGGACGCGTAGAAATTATCGGCATTAAGCTCCGGCATATCCCGACTGAGACCAGTCGATGGAGGTGCCGATGTCTTTCGAATGCAGTGTCGTCAATCCCCCCAATACAGTCCACTCTCATCGCTCGTCACGCAAGCGGCGAGTGCAACTTATCTCTCGAAAACTTCACCGCGCAGCTCATGTCATGGGGCCGACGCTTCTTGCGCTCACCTTCGCAGGTGTTAGCAGCGGCGTTGCTCACGCTCAGGGAACGATGGATTTCTCCGGGGCGCAAACTTTGATGACAACCTTCAAAACTTTTGCCATGTACGCCGGAGCTGTCATATGCCTTGGCGGGCTTATCTTCGCTGGCATTCGCATGATGTCGGGAAGGTTACAGGACGCTATTCCTGGGTTATTCGGCGCGCTCTTTGGCGCCGGTGTTCTCGGCTGGGGAGCTGGCTGGATTGGACCTGATTCGCTCGGAAATTCACCCAATGGAGGAGGCGCAGGGATTTCGCGCGTTGCTTGACTTGGACGAACCCAAGTACAGCATCGAGCAGATCGCCGCGAAAGTGGGCAAGACACCTGCGTTTATCGCACAACGTCTCAAGCTTACTGACCTTGTACCCGCAGCCGTGGAGGCGTTCTATGCCGATCAAATCGGAGTAGGGCACGCTCTTTTGTTGGCAAAGCTGCCCTCAGACCAGCAAGTACAAGCGCTCCGGGCGTGCTTCAAAGAGGTGTACACCGCAAGCGCCGACAAACCCGCACGCATTCTGCTGCCTGTTCGCAATCTGCAATTCTGGATTGATTCGAACATTCTGCTTATCCTCAAAGACGCGCCGTTCAACAAGCGGGACGCACAACTTGTGCCTGCTGCTGGCAGTTGTGCCGACTGTCCGAAGAGAACGGGCCATAACAAGTTGTTGTTTGGCGACGACCTCGGCAGGCAGGGTGACCGCTGCACTGACCCTGCCTGCTATCAGACCAAGGTGGACGCGCACGTCGCAAAGAGCATCGCTGCGAAACCGGAGTTGGTGCAGATCAGCACCGCATACGGCGCACCGAAGGAAGGCAGTCCCATACTGCCGCGCAACAAGTACACCGCGATTCGGGACGATAGGCCGAAGTCACAGGATGAAGCCAAGCGGCCCGAGTTCAAGGAGTGCAAGTACACCACTGAGGCCATCATCACCGAAGGCAGCGACGTCGGAACCATCCACAAGGTGTGCGCGAACTCAACTTGCCCGGTGCATCATCCCAAGCAGTCCACCAGCCGAGAAGATACGAAATGGAAGGCAGAGCAGGAGAAGCAACGGAAGGAACAGGCCATCGGCAACACGACCGGCCTCCGCGTCCTCGCCGCTGTGAGCGCCGCCGTTCCGGTGCGGTTGATGAAACGTGACATGCTTTTCATCCTTGAGAAGCTGGTAACTCTCATGGATGAACGCCGCGTTGAGATGCTGGCAAAGCAGCATGGTATCCGTCAGAAGCGCGACGAGGGAGGGCTTCCAAAGACCTTCGGTGCGTTTCTTCGTCGCGCCGATGAAGGAACGCTCTCACGCCTGATGGTCGAAACCACCATCCTGCTCGCGGCGTCGAAAACAAACCCGGCCACGGTGTTGCGTGATGCAGCCACCGCGTACAAGGTGAATACCGATGCTATTGCACTCAAGGTGAAGCAGGAATTTGCCACGAAGGACAAAGCAAAGAAGCTCACCGCGAAAGTCCCGGTCAACTCATCAAAGAAGGTCGCGTGACAATATCGTGAGAGCCTGTCAATGGCAGGCTCTCGCGATGTCATCGCTACAGACCCCCTGAGCCCGTCCTTGAATCTCGCTTACACCGCCAGCGAGTAGACAGAACCATTTGGACGTGACTGTGATCTTGAGCGCCAGCACCCGAGCCTCGAAGGTGACGGCCCTTTTTCTAACGCCCGTCCTTCCCGCCCGGGCGCTGCTCCTGCTGCACAGGAGCGCCTACGCCCTCCCACCCGACGGGCTCAGGTCCGACTGATTCCATTAGCGAGAGATTTGGAGTTCTTGCGGCTGAGGAAAAGTCATGAGGAGACGTATCTCCCACCGGAAGCACACGCTAGTCGATACGCAGTTTCGGAATAGTGCCGGTCGTTTCTCGAATGAGTTTTCGTAACCATTGGCTGCGACTATCAGAGTCATATCTCGGATGCCATGCCATGAGATACCGGAAGGAAGTGAATTCGACCGGCGGTCTGAGTATCTTTACGATGCTGTGATCAACGACAGTGTTCGCCAGTCGGCGGGGACAAGTCACGATCAACGATGTCCCCGCCACCATTCGCTGGGCAACCGTGAAGTAAGGGACCGAAATGGCACAGTCCCTTACCGCACCGTGCCTGACAAGCGTCGTCTCAGGCAAAGTCTGTCGCCCCCCCAAAACACTTACCCCGATGTGACGCGAAGCTAAATACTGTTTAAAGGAGATCCGGTTCTTGAGAGGATTGTCTTTTGAGACGACGCACACAAATTCATCTTCAAACAGAATCTCGTGTTTGAGATGAGGCGGAAGAGATCCGTCTTCGGCATTCAAGAGAAGCTCGAGCCTTCCATGCTCCAAAGCGTCATAAGCTTCGTCCGTCCATGGCTGAAAGGAGAGCGAGGTCTTATTCCACTTCGAGAATTGTGTGGCGAGGCTGAGTCCATACAGCGTTGAGGCGTTATCTGTAGCGGCAATTCGAAAGTGCGCGGACTCCCGAAAGGGATCAAACTCCGCCCCGGAGATGAGGCGGTCGAGACGCGGCAGAAACATTGAGATCTCACGGAGCAGAGTTTCGCCCTTGGGCGTTAGAAGGTAGCCCTTCGGGCCGCGAATGAGTAAGTCGTCCTGGAACAGTTCCCTCAATTTCTGGAGCGCTCTTGTCATCGAAGGCTGCGTAAGAAAGAGGCGCTGCGCTGCTTTAGAGAGGCTTCGCTCCTCCGCAAGTACTGCGAAGTAGACGAGCAAATTTAGATCCGCGTTTCGTACCTGCGTCACACGTATACTCATCATCAGCATTATGCATGAGACGGCTAAGCGTCGTTGCCATTATTCTTGACTGATGTCCTAGGGCTATCCGCTCACGAACCGCGCACGGCATGGTAGATGCAGTCGCAGGACCGAGCAGTGGGCGTGGAGTATCTATGCAAATCAGCCTTGCAAGCGACTCTTTGATCCGGGGTCCCTCAACCAAATATGCTTCAAGCATTGTGCTCAATTGGAAGCAATTTGCCGTTGAGCATCGCACCGCTCATCCGGGAGAAAGGCTCGAAACGCCGATCGATTGTTGCATGGTCGAACTCGCAACAGGGGCGCTCCCAACGTATGGGGAAAGGGGGGTATCTCCGAGCCGATTTAAGCGCTACGCGAAGGTCCCAGGAACAATGAGCTTGTTTTCGGAAGGCTCCTTGATTCCAATACGACCGGATGGCGACACTGAAATTATTGCGTGTGCCTTTGACTGGGATTTCGTCCGGGCCACAATCTCAGAATTCAGTCCCTTTTCGAGTATGCCGCTCCCTGCGTTGCTTGGCTTTAGCGATCCGGCGGTGCAATCTCTGATTGGGCTGCTTCTGGACGAGGCGAAAGCGGGTGGACCGACAGGTCAGCTCTATCGTGAGCACCTCGCGCACGCTGTTCTACTCCGTCTTATCTCAAAGAATGCGAAAAGACGCGGCCAAACATCTAAGGAATCCCTCCCTGAACATCCTTTGAGGCACGTCCTTCAATTTTTGGACGAGAACGCTTGTGAAGACATCAGTCTGGATACGCTAGTAACGTATAGCGGTTATAGTCGCAGCCACTTTCTCAGGGTCTTTCGGGCATCCACAGGTATGACGCCCTATCAGTACCACCTTCGGAAGCGAATTGAAATGGCCAAACAAATTATGAAAAAGAAACATCTTCAGCTGATTGATGTTTCGACTGAATGCGGATTCTTGAATCAGGCGCACTTCTCACGCGTCTTTCGGAAGATCGTGGGAGCGACCCCTAGCCAATATCGAAGTCTGATCTCTTGAGGCTATGAAACAAATGAGAGTATCCGGTGAATTAGCACAAGCGAATACCACACGCCCGGCTTAGCCAATAGGCGCTCTGTGAGAGCATCGACGCCACTGGAAGCTCCCGTGATGACGACTATCTTCTTCACGATTCAACCTTCCTTTGTGCTTCGCAAACGGTTAGATCAGACCTCCGTTAGCACGTATGTTTTGGCCGGTGACCCACGCTGCATCATCCGAGCAGAGCCAGGTCACAACATTCGAAATGTCGACTGGCTCGCCGATTCGATTGAAAGCTGCAAGACTCGCCATATGCTTGATTTGCTCTTCGGTCTTGCCAGTTGTAAAGAGGCTCGTCATCACAGGCCCAGGGGAGACCACGTTGACACGAATTCTCTTGGAGCCCATCTCTTTCGCGAAAACGTGGCTAAGCTGCTCAACCGCTCCCTTGGTTGCAACATAGCTTGCATAGGTGGGGAGTGCGAGTGCGGTAGTCGATGATGAGAAGTTGACGATAGCGCCATTCTCCTTGAGGCGAGTCGCCGCAATCTGGCAGGTCAGAAAAGTTCCTTTAACATTGACGGCAAACAAGCGGTCATACTCCTCTTCGGTTACAGCGGCGAGGAGCTTATAAAGGATGAGACCAGCATTATTGATGAGAATGTCGGCGTTACCGAACGCCTGCTCCGTCGCATCGAAGATTGCGATGCAATCCAGCTTCTTGCTGACGTCGCCCTTTACAGAAATCGCTTCGCCGCCAGCCTTACGGATCTCGGCGACTACAGCATCAGCTTCCGTTGCGCTACTTGCATAGTTGACGACGACCTTCGCACCTTCTTTAGCAAACCGATGAGCGATCACCGCACCAATGCCACGACCGGCACCGGTGATAATAGCAACTTTGCCCTTCAGCAGTTCCGACATAACGTAAGCCTCCTTCGCTGATTAGAGCCTGAATTGCTATGCCCGTGTTATGCATTCTTCGGATAGCTTTTATGCGGATATCGCATATGCAATTTGCACGAAAATTGCCAGTCCGTTGAATATCCCAGGCGTCTGAATGTGATCTGCTGGGAGGTAGCAGTGGCGCGAGCCCGGACGAACTTACTTTCAGGTGTTTCGCACGCCACGACGCGGCTTAGCGCGCAACTTGCTCATGTCTTGCCCGAGAATTCTCACCTGCTCTCGAAACCACCGATGGACCGGGTCGTCGTCCAAGCGTGGGTGCCATATCATTTCGTATCGGAAGCCCCTGATCTCGCTCGGTGCGGCCATCACCCTTACGGGAGACAATCGCGCCATGTGATTGGCAAGTCTACGCGGTACCGTGAGAATAAGGTCGCTGTTCGAGACCGCCGCGACTGCGGGGGCGAAAAAAGGAAGCGTCAGGCCAACATCCCGCTTTAGCGAAAGATCGCTCAGTGGACGGTCAACCAGCGTCTGTTGGCCAGCAATCACAGCGACAACCGCATGCCGGTATTTGAGGTACTGCTGTAGTGTCACCCTCTGGGTGTTCAACGGGTGTTTCGTTGCCACGACGCAGACGAACCTATCCGCAAAGACTGTTTCACTATGTAGGCTGGGATGTGCACCGATGCCTGCAACCGTTATGACGGTGTCGAGACGCCCATTGCTCAACTCCTCAAAGCTGCGCTCACTCCAGGGAAGCACCTCAATACAAGATTTAGGCGCGGCCTCGGTAATGCGTCGAACGAGTTCGGGCAGCAATGCGACGCATGCGTAGTCTGTCATCGCCATCTGAAAGCCTTCTTGACTGTTCGCTGGGTCGAAGCCGCGGCCTTGCAAAACACCTTCCAGTCGCGGGATCAGAGGCTCAAGTTCCCTTAGTAGTCTTTCCCCTCGCGCTGTGCGTTCATGCGTCCTGCCGTTACGAAGCAAGAGATCGTCTCCCAAGGACTCGCGAAGACGCTCCAGATGGCGACTCATCGCGGACTGGCTGAGGAAACAGCGTTTGGCGGCGCGGGTTACGTGCTTCTCTTCAAGAAGGACGGTGAGATAGTAAAGAAGATCGAGATCCAACTTGCTTATATGCGGATAGCGCATGCTTTCGATCATATCAATGCATACTCCGACTAGGAAAGTTGTGCTTGTCAGCTGGCCCCTTGGGGACGTGGATCCGCAATTTGCTGCATGCACTCTCCGCATACATCACATCCGAGAAATGCATTGGACGATGACGCATGCTCTTGCATAGCGTAAATCTTACCGTCATGCTGAATTATGGAAGGAATGAACGGGGACAAAAGTGCGAAACGTACATCGGCAGCTTCTGCACATCTTTTCCGCCGATCTCGTGTCGGCACGCGGGGCGTCGCTGCGAAATGCGTGTGAATCGTAGACTAGGTCACAAAGGAACCGTCGCATCGAATCCCGGCTGGCCGGTCAGACCATGGCGCAGAGATCACCAACTTGCCTGCAAACCGATACGCCTACAGTTGCATGTGACAGCCTCGCGTACTCGCAATAGTCGCCCAGGGGAGATGGCGAAATGACATGAAACTTGCTCCGGCAGTCGAGAGATTGATTTCCGCAACGAACAGTGACGATAGCGAGGCCTTTCTCACAGCTTTCGCTCCTGACGCAACCCTCATCGATTTCGGAAGGCAGTTTCGCGGACATGAACAGATTGCTCGCTGGGACAGACAAGAGAACATCGGTACGCAGAATAGGCTTTCAGTGAAGCACGTTGAGATGGGTCCACCGATGTTAGTGAGAGTCGCAGTATCTGGGAAAGGTTACAACGGCGATGGTTCCTTTGAAATCGAGTTGACCGATGGCTTGATATCACGCCTCTCCATCACGTGATATTCCAGCATTCGCAATCGAGGAGTACTCCTGAACGGCCGGTTGGAAATCGGTAGTCCTCCCATTGCATACGTCCAAAGGCATCAATTTGGAGTGTGAGTCGGCTCATTCAGCAGACACGGATGGCCACGCAATGCCACACTGTACGTTTGGCTCGGCGCCCTCCCGATCAGCGGCGAAAACGCTCCCATGTTGGGGCATCCTGATTGGACGGAGGGGCGGTCATCCTGTCGGTCATAAACGCCTCGCCAAGAACCGGATGCCCTCGGGCAAGCAGCGTCGGCCTCCGCCACGTTCGGAATCGGTTTTGATACCTTCCCCATCCGATCTGATTTTTGTATTCCAAATCGCTCCCCATCCTACTTTGAGTAGGGGGCGAAAACCTTTCACGTGTGCTCTGCATGGTATTTCAAATCATCATGCACTTACCGCATGACGCTCATCCGATAAAAGCATGATCGAATGCATGCCGGGTTCACTCTATTCATGTGTACTTATGGATCGTGGAGGGTAGCTCCCCACATCCGGTAACATCTGCGGCTCGATCGCACATTGCGGACCGTAACCTTCGCAGCCAGTTCTTATTACACTTCGCGAGTTCAAGGAGAAGCATCATGGAATACAAAACGCTAGGACACACAGGATTACTGGTCTCGCGTCTCTCTCTGGGAACGATGACCTTCGCCGGTCAAGGCTTTTATAAGGCGATTGGTACTGTCACTCAATCCGATGCGGACGGTCTCGTCAAGGCAGCATTCGAGGCAGGTATCAATCTGTACGACACCGCTGATGTCTACTCTGACGGAGAGAGCGAACAGACGCTAGGCCAGGCAATCAAGAATCTAAACATCCCTCGGAAGGACGTCTTGATCGCAACGAAGGCTTATTCCCGTGTCGGTCAAGGTGTGAACGATATGGGTGCCTCCCGTGGCCACATCATGGACGCGGTGGAAGCAAGCCTCAAACGTCTGCAGACGGACCATATCGATCTCTATCAGATCCACGCAAATGATGATGCGACTCCGCTGGAGGAGACTCTCCGGGCGCTTGACGATCTGATCCGCCAAGGCAAGGTGCGGTACATTGGCGTCTCGAATTGGCAGGCATGGAAGATCGCTACATCCTTCGGACTTTCTCGCCTTCACAACTTGAATCGGTTCGAGACCGTTCAAGCCTACTATTCGATCGCGGGTCGCGACCTGGAACGTGAGATTGCTCCGCTTCTGCAGTCAGAGAAGACTGGCCTTCTAGTGTGGAGCCCCCTAGCGGGCGGTCTACTCTCAGGCAAATTCAGCCGCGACAATCAGAAGCCTGAGGGATCGCGCCGCTCAGAGTTCGACTTCCCAATCGTCGACAAAGACCGTACGTGGAATGTCCTGGACGCAATTGCTCCTATTGCAGCAGCCCACGGCTGCAGCCCCGCACGAATTGCATTGGCGTGGCTGTTGACACGTCCCTTCGTGACATCCATCGTGCTCGGTGCGAAACGGCTCGACCAGTTACAGGACAACCTCGCCGTCATGGACATCAAGCTCACAGAGGACGAAGTACAGAAGCTCGACGAAGTTAGCAAGTTGCCTGCGGAGTATCCCGGCTGGATGCTAGGAGTGCAAAGCGTCGGACGTCTGGATGTTCAGGAAAAGATGGTTTGGGACAAGTTCAGCAAATAAACCTCGGGGGGAGAGGTGGAGTTCTCTTGTCGAAAGAAAGTGAGCCAAGATGGCAAATCAATCCGGCATCGACGTTGTAAAAGAGTTTTTCGAGAGTTTTCTGTCGCATGCTCCTGACAAAACTCTGGCTCTCCTCGCGGACGACATTCGTTGGGAAGTACAAGGTGCCCCGAACGTTCCAACAGTAGGCAAGTTCCAGGGCAAGGGAGATGTTCGTCGTTGGCTTGAAATCTTTCCCAAGAACTTCAAGCCGCTCGCTATTCGTTTCGACAACTTCCTCGAGAAGGATACGAACGTCGTCGTCCTTGGCTCATTTACTCACCTCGCCCTCGTTACGAATCAGGAGATCAGCAGCGAATTCGCAGCTCACTTGATCGTTCGTGACGGCAAGATAGCTGGCTATCGCTTCTTTGAAGATTCTTACGCGCTGTACATGGTATTTCCTCACTGAAGGATGGCATTACGACTTAGAAACAAGGGAGCGCATGATGAAGGTCTGGCAAATCAAAGAGTTCGGGATGGAAAATCTCACCCTGGAAGAACAATCGCAACCGGAACCGAATGAGCACGAGATTCTGATTCGTGTGAGCGCGTTTTCCATCAACTATCGGGACAAGATGATCATCGAGGGGACGTATCCGATTGCAATGCCCCTGCCGCTGATCCCTGGTTCCGATGCAGCCGGCGAAGTCGTCGCGGTCGGCGCTAAAGTGAAGCGATTTACCAAGGGTGACAAAGTTGTCACAAGAATGCACGTTCAGTGGACCGAAGGAAAGGCTTCTTACGAAGCAACAGGAGCGACGCTCGGCGGTCCTCTTCGTGGCGTATTCGCTGAATACGCTCTCGTCCACGAAGACGGTGCGTTGAAGTACCCGTCCTACTTAACTCCAGAGCAGGCATCGACACTTCCCGTTGCAGCGGTAACCGCATGGGTCGCTCTGTTCAAGCACGCTAAGCTGCAGCCCAGCGAAGACGTTTTGATTCAAGGAAGCGGTGGCGTCTCCGTATTTGCTCTCCAGCTTGCGCGGGCATTCGGTTCGCGCGTGCTCGCCATTTCTCGCAGCAAGGAAAAGGGCGAACGGCTAAAGGAACTCGGAGCGTCGGACGTTGTCGATACGACGCAGCACACATCCTGGGAAGAGCAAGTACGCAGCCTCACGTCTGGAAAAGGTGCGGACGTGATTCTTGATGTGATTGGCGGCGATTCTCTCCAGCATTCCATTGCCGCATCGGCCTTCGAAGGACGTATCGCGGTCATCGGTGCCATCGAAAGTGTAGCGGCAACAATTCTCATTCCGTGGATGTTGGGCACCAACGTATCTCTCCAAGGAACTAGCGTCGGTTCCCGTCAAGACTTCGAGAATCTACTCGTATTCCTCGAGAAACATCAAATATCGCCCGTCATCGAAGCTGTTTACCCATTCGAAGGTTTACCCAAGGCATTCCAGCACTTCGACCATAGCCCCTTCGGCAAGGTCGTCATCAAGATCGGGTAGTTGGACTGCGAGCAGCTTGAGTGAATGGCATAGCGAAGCAAAAGGAGAGACGCAATGGACGCAACAGCACAAGTCAAGTCGATCATTGGGCAGCCGGAACCATCTAAATACACTGGTTTCACGGGACAGTACATCGGAGGGCTCTGGAGAGCAGGAAGACACGGAGGAACTCTTCTTGACACGAATCCTTACAGCGGAGAGACCGTGACCGAGTTGCTTCAGGCGAACCAAACGGATCTGGACGATGCCTACCAGGTAGCTGCGAAACAACAGAAGAGTTGGGCAAAGAGACTCCCGGCCGAAAGAGCGGCAATCGCGCTTCGAGCCGCCGCGATTCTGCAAGCGCGTAGGGCCGAGATTGTTGATTGGCTTATCCGGGAATCCGGCAGCACACGAATGAAGGCTGAGATTGAGTTTCAATTCGTCCATGGCATCACGCTGGAGTCGGCGAGCTTTCCTTATCGCGTACAGGGCAAGATTTTGCCGATCGATGAGACTGACAAAGAAAGTCGCGCCTACCGTCAGCCCCTTGGCGTAGTCGGCGTAATCAGTCCGTGGAATTTCCCGATGTATCTTTCTCAACGATCGATAGCACCAGCACTTGCGTTGGGTAATGCAGTCGTCGTAAAGCCGACTGCAGAGACACCCGTTACTGGAGCGCTCTTCCTCGCGAAGGTTTATGAGGAGGCCGGTCTCCCGGCGGGGCTACTCAATGTTGTTGTCGGTCCAAGCGACGAGATCGGTGACGCCTTTACGCTTCACCCGATCCCTAAATTTATCTCCTTTACAGGATCAACACGAGTGGGACGCCGTGTCGGCGAACTTGCGGTGACTGGGCCTCGTATCAAGCGGGTTGCCCTCGAGCTCGGTGGCAATGCCCCCTGCGTCGTTCTGGACGACGCGGATGTGGATTATGCCGCGAGGGTAAGTCTAGTGGGCAGGTTCCTCCATCAAGGTCAAGTCTGCATGAGCACGAATCGAATCATCGTGGATGAAAAAGTCTACGACGAGTTTGTGGATCGCTACACCACGTATGCAAAGGCTCTGAAGTATGGAGACCCAAACGATCCAGATACGGTGATTGGACCGGTCATTAACCAGAAGCAATTGAAAACGCATTTGGCTTCTATCCAGGGTGCACGCGCAGCTGGAGCACGCCAAGTAGTGGGGGGAGAACCTCAAGGTCTCGTGTTACCGCCCCATGTGTTTGTGGATGTGACGAATGACATGCAGATTGCGCAGGACGAGATGTTTGGTCCTATCGCGCCAATCATCAAGGTGAAAAGCGAGGAAGAAGCTCTTCGTGTGGCGAACGACACGGAGTTTGGTCTCTCAAGCTCAGTGTTCACGCGCAATCTGGAACGTGGTGTCCAATTCGGCTTGGGGATCGAAGCAGGTATGACTCACGTTAACGACCATAGCGTGGATGATTCACGAACCGGTCCGTTTGGAGGAGAGAAGAACAGCGGACTCGGTCGATTTGGCGGTGACTGGATCATCCAAGAGTTGACACGCGATCACTGGATAACCGTTCGACATAAGCCTGCTACGTTGCCCTTCTAGGGCGCGATCTTCAGGCAACGATCGACAAAATGTGCCCCAAAATTCGAGAATTCCTCCGCTGATTCGGGGATATAACTAGCTCGATCTTATTCGAGCAACCTGAGAGAAAGAAACAATATGGCAACGCTGTTTGAACCAATCACGCTTCGTAGCATCACGGTGACTAACCGCACGATGGTTTCCCCCATGTGTATGTACTCAGCAAAGGATGGCGTCGCGGACGACTTTCACTTTGTACATCTTGGGAGGTTCGCGCTGGGAGGCTGGGGGCTCGTCATGGTGGAAGCCACTGCTGTCGAGCCGAGAGGACGAATCACTCACGGAGACCTCGGCCTATGGTCCGATGAGCAGATCGCCCCGCTTGCGCGCATCGCCTCTTTCCTGAAAAAGCATGGAGCGGTCCCGGCCATACAACTCGCGCACGCTGGTCGGAAGGCCAGTGTGCAACGTCCTTGGGAAGGTGATGGTCCCTTAGCGGAAGCCCAGTTCAGAGTAGGTGAGAAGCCCTGGGATGTGGTCGGTCCAAGTGCACTACCTTTTGATGAGGGCTGGTTGAAACCAACGGAGCTTTCAACCTCTGAGCTGGAGCAGATTAAAGATGCCTTCGTGGCTTCTGTCCGTCGTGCCTTGGACGCAGGTTTTGAGGTCATCGAGATGCACGCAGCGCACGGGTATCTCTTGAATAGCTTTCTTTCTCCTCTCTCAAACCATCGTACCGACCAATACGGTGGCGGCCGTGACGCTCGATTCCGTTTCCCGCTGGAAGTAGCTGAAGCGATGCGCCTTGCATGGCCGGATCATTTGCCCATGTTCGTACGCCTGTCGGCTAGCGACTATGTGGAAGGCGGTGTCACGATCGACGATACCGTTGAGTTCGCGAAAAAGCTGCGTCAGCTGGGAGTTGACGTCGTCGACCTCTCCTCTGGGGGCATCTCGCCCAAAGGAATCCCGCCGCGGGGCTATGGCTTTCAGGTCCCGTTCGCAGAGCGCGTGCGGAAGAATGCCGAGGTTGCAACAGCAGCAGTTGGTCTAATTACGAGGCCGGAGCAAGCGGAGCAGATACTCTCCAGCGGTCAGTCTGACTTTATTGCAATCGCTCGCGAGGCGCTTGCTGACCCAAACTGGCCTTTGCACGCACGCCGAACTCTCGATCAACAGGGCTCCGACCACTTCGAGGGCTGGCCGACCCAGTACCAGGTATGGCTCTCGAAACGTGCACGCGTTCTTCGAGAACTGGACGCGCCAGTCACCGATGGCGATTTTGCCGGGGTCAAGTAGCTTTCAACATTCAACTTATCGCTGGACGGGATAGCAGCGTCGTCATCAAGACAGCCGCAGATTCTGGCAAGTCAATGGAAGATCAACTTCAACAAGGAGAAGTAGTTATGGCAAGTACATTTGGACTCGAAGGCAAGGTCGTTCTAATCACAGGTGCATCTTCCGGTATGGGAGAAGCAGCAGCTCGCGCATTCGCGCGTGAGGGAGCCAAGCTCGTTCTCGGCGCACGGCGCAAGACGGAGGGTGAGGCTGTTGCGGCGGCCCTCAACAAGGAGGGTGCAGAGGCGACCTTCGTGCAGGTTGATGTCCGAAAGGAAGATGAGATTCAGAATCTCCTCAATGTTGCCGTGAAGAAGTACGGCAAGATTGACATTGCTTTCAACAATGCAGGTACGGATGGAGATTTCACGCCCTTTACCGAGCAGACGAACGAGAACTACGACAGCATCATCGATACCAATGTAAAAGGCGTCTTTTGGTCGATGAAGCACGAGATCGAACTCATGCTTAAACAGGGGCACGGTGTAATCGTCAACAATGCCTCGATGGGCTCCTATATCGGCTTCAAGAACGGCGCTGCCTACATCGCCAGTAAACATGCCGTCATGGGGCTGACGAAGACCGCGGCCCTCGAATACTTTCCGAAGGGCATCCGCGTAAATGCCGTCAATCCCGGCATCATCGACACGCCCTTTCAAGACCGTCTCTGGGGGAGCGAAGAAGCCAAGCAGAAGTTCGCGAAGTCTACGATTCCAGAGCGTATCGGAACGGCGGATGAAGTAGCCGAGTCCGTGCTCTTCTTGGCCTCGGACAAAGCCAGCTTCATCAGTGGCCACGGCCTGATCATCGACGGCGGCTACACCGTCGCCTAAATCCATTCAACATTGGGTGGCGAGCGAGCAATTGATAGATGCCTCGCCACCCAAGAATCATCGTGGGATTCATAGCAATTTGTTCTTGGCCCCTATCAGGTCGCCGGAGCACGCGGAACGATTCGAAGGCAAGCAAGCCAGGAAGAAGCAAGGGATATGAAGCCTTATGTGATTTGCCATATGTTGTCATCCTTGGACGGACGCATCGACTCCACCTCTCTGAAGTCAGTCACCGGCAAGGGCGAATATGAGGCCACCGGTCGCACTCTGGGAGGGGATGGGTGGATTTGCGGCCGAACGACTATGCAGCGACATTTCGCGGAGGACGGACCATTTCAATCCATTACGAACATCCCTGCAGGACCGCAGCCCGTCTACATCGCCCGCCGTGCGGAATCGTATGCGATCTCAGTCGACACACTAGGAAAGCTGCGATGGCTGAACGGCGATCTCGATGGTGATCACTTGATTTGCGTGCTGAGCGAACAGGCACCTGAGGACTATTTGGCCGACCTCCGTCGAAAGCAAATTTCCTACGTTGTCTCGGGCAGCACCTCCGTGAACTTGGTCGAGGCAATCAACGTCATAGGTGAGCACTTTGGTATTAGAAGGCTGCTCCTCGAAGGGGGAGGGAATATCAATGGAGCCTTCCTCGCGGCCGATCTTGTGGATGAAGTGAGCATTTTGCTGGTGCCCGGCATTGATGGGCGTCGAGACATTCCGACATCATTCGATGGGGTCACTCTTTCAAAGGAGACGGCGTTTCCTCTTAAGCTGCTGTCAGTTGAGCGGCGCGAAGGTGATGCTCTTTGGCTTCGCTACGAAGTGGTCCGTGCGAAGGAGTCATGAGAGCTTACCCAGCGAAAGCACCAATATTTTTGCATTGAGCGATTGATGAGAAGTAGTAAAGGAGAAACGATGAAAAAACGGACGCTTGGAATCAATGGACTAGAAGTATCGGCTCTTGGATTGGGTTGCATGGGAATGAGTTGGGCCTATGGTCCTGCTGGAGATCGTCAAGCCATGATTTCACTCCTCAGATCAGCCGTCGATCATGGCATCACTTTCTTTGATACGGCAGAGGTCTATGGCCCATTCAAAAATGAAGAACTTGTTGGCGATGCTCTTGCTCCCATTCGGGATCAAGTGATTATTGCAACCAAGTTTGGATTCAGGCACGACCCGAATGGTGGCGAATGGCCTGTGGGTGTAGACAGTAGCCCGAAAAATATCAAGGCCGTCGCGGAAGCGTCTCTCAAGCGCCTGAAGATCGATGCAATCGATCTCTTCTATCAGCATCGCGTCGACCCAAATGTCCCGATCGAAGACGTTGCAGGTGCAGTGCGAGACCTGATCGCCGAAGGTAAGGTTAGGCACTTCGGTCTTTCGGAAGCGGGAGCACAGACAATTCGTCGCGCTCATGCTGAGCAGAAAGTCACGGCTGTGCAGAGCGAGTATTCACTCTGGTCGAGAGATCCCGAAGCAGAGGTATTGTCCACCCTCGAAGAACTGGGAATCGGTTTCGTTCCATACAGCCCATTGGGCCGCGGCTTCCTGACTGGTGCGATCAAGAGCGACACTTCATTCGACAGCTCGGATTTTCGAAACTCGAATCCGCGTTTTACGAAGGAAGCGCTCAAGGCAAACCAAGCTCTTGTCGAAATGCTGTCGAAGATCGCCGAAAGCAAGAGCGCTACGCCGGCGCAGATCGCGTTGGCCTGGCTCCTCGCACAAAGACCTTGGATCGTGCCAATTCCCGGAACCACGAAATTGACGCGTCTCGAGGAGAACATCGGTGCCGTGGAAGTGGAATTGACGACGGAGGATCTGCGGGATATCGAAAAGGCCGCCTCAGATCTGAAGATTCATGGGAAGCGGTACGACGAAAAGAGCCTGCAGATGGTGGGACTCTGAAGCTGAGAGTTCGGTAACACGAGCGCATTGGACGAGTGCTCATCACCGTAGGCACAGCGATAAGCGCGCTCCACTCACTTGACATTGAATTGCTGAACCTGGACGTTCAGTCACGGAGAACTTATGAAAAGTTGGCAGCTTGAAAAAGGGGGACGAGAGAATCTTCACCTCGTCGATATTCCTAAACCGGAACCCGGACCGGAGCAAATTCTGGTTCGCACCGACGCCGTTTCTCTAAACTTTAGGGATAAGGCGATCATCGAGGGATCGTATCCATTTCCTCTCACCTTCCCAATGGTGCCCGGATCAGACCTCGCTGGCGAAGTGGTATCCGTCGGAAATAAGGTGACACGGTTCAAAGCTGGGGACAAAGTTGTTTCTATCTTCAAACCATTGTGGCTCGATGGCGTACCGACTCGGGAAGCCAGCCTCTCCACCCTTGGCGGCCCGCTTCCGGGGGTTCTGGAAGAATATGTCTTGCTCTCCGAAGAAGGGGCGCTCAGCTATCCCGAGTACCTGACCCCGGCACAAGCGTCGACCTTAGCGATTGCTGCCGTGACGGCCTGGAGGGGCCTCTTCGACAACGGACATCTGGAGCCAGATGAAACGGTATTGGTTCAAGGGAGTGGCGGAGTTTCTCTGTTCGGCCTGCAGCTTGCCCGGGCTTGTGGATCTCGTGTAATCGCGACGTCCAGAAGCGCGAACAAAATTCCACGTCTCAAAGAACTTGGTGCAAACGAAGTCATCGACACTGCGAAGCATCCGGATTGGGAAGAAACGGTCAGAGCGCTTACCGAGGGCAAGGGCGTAGACCACGTTCTCGAGGTTGTAGGCGGGGAGTCGGTTCAGCGTTCCATCGCAGCTTCGGCATGGGGAGGAAAGATCGCCATCATCGGCTTCATGGAGTCGAGTTGGTCGAATATTTCCGTGGCATCCATGCTCTTTCCAGAGGTCAAGCTTAAGGGCATTGGTGTCGGATCGCGAAGACATATGACCGACCTTCTGAATTTCCTGGAACAGCACAGGATCGAACCTGTCATCGATGCAACCTATGATTTCACTGCTCTTCCCGAGGCGTTGGACCATCTGGACAGAGGGCCATTCGGCAAGGTAGTCGTGGAAGTTCGCTGACCGGTAAGCCGACCATCCAGCGGTGGTGGTCGGAAAATTAGGGGGTGCTTTTATGCTCTCTTACCGTCTCTCGGTAGATTTATTTGCTCGTCGTCGGAGGAGATTATGACTGCATTAGCAACGCCAGTATCACAGAGCATGATTCCGGAAGAGTTCGATCTCGTTGTTCTGGGTACTGGTGAAGGAGCAAAGTTTCTTGCCTGGACACTCGCGAGACAGGGCAAACGTGTCGCGGCTGTGGAGGAGAAGTGGCTCGGTGGATCATGCCCAAATATCGCCTGCCTTCCGAGCAAGAACATCATTCACAGTGCGAAGATCGCCTCGTACTTTGCAAGAGCCGCCGAGTTCGGGATCGAAAGTGCAGGCTACAAGGTCAACATGGCTGGTGTGACCAATCGTAAGCGGACAATGGTGAAGGGACTGATGGATATCCATGTTCGCAACTTCGAGACGAGCGGTGTAGACCTTGTACTTGGTCACGGCTACTTCGTCGGTCCCCGGCTAATACAGGTTGATCTGAATGACGGCAAGACACGCCTCCTGCGAGGCCAAGACGTGGTTATCGGCACCGGCAGTCATGCAACTTTGGATGCCACACCGGGCCTCGCAGGAGCAAAGCCCCTTACCCACATTGAAGCCCTGGAACTGGAGACGCTTCCGGAGCACCTGATCGTGATCGGCGGAGGGTACATTGGGTTGGAATTCGCACAGGCAATGCGGCGATTTGGAAGCCGGGTCACCATCCTCGAGAGAAACGCTAAGCTCCTCCACTATGAAGATCCAGATGTTTCCTCTGATATGGAAACCCTCTTACACGAGGAAGACATCTCCCTCATCCTGAATGTGAATGTTGAAGAGGTCTCGGGTCTGTCAGGACGGGCAGTGAGCGTCACTTTTAAGCAAGACGGGGTGACAGATACCATTGAGGGCACGCACCTGCTCGTCGCCACCGGCCGCACGCCCAACACCAACGGTATCGGCCTCGAGCTTGCAGAAGTGGAGTTGACTGACCACGGCTATGTCAAAGTGAATGATCGGCTGCAAACGACAGCGCCCCGCACATGGGCCGTCGGTGATGTCGCCGGTAGCCCGCAATTTACACATATCGGCTTCGACGACTTCCGTGTCGTCCGGGACAATCTCGCAGGCAAGGAGCACGTGACGACAGGACGCCAGGTTCCTTACACCCTGTTCACTGATCCGGAGTTCGCAAGGGTTGGCTTGAGTGAGACCGAAGCCAAAGCCAAGAGCATTTCATACCGCCTTTTCAAGATACCCATGGCTGCCGATCTGCGAACGCGCACGCTCTCCGAGACCCGTGGCTTCATGAAGGCGCTGGTAGGAAACGACGACCGCATCCTTGGATTCACCGTCTTTGGAGTCGATGGCGGGGAGATCATGTCCGCTGTTCAGATCGCCATGATTGCCGGGCTGCCTTACTCTGCGTTGCGCGACGCCATCCTTACGCATCCGACCTTGGCGGAAGGACTCATCACACTGTTCTCTTCAACGCCGACTGCCGTGGACAATCAGTGATTCCGGCGGGAATGAGACTTTTAGAACAGGTGGGACTAATCGGCAAGCAGCTATGGTAGGGAGTCTTTACCCTAGCTACGGTCAAGCCCGAGGTTAGTTTCCTGATTGTTGCAACCACCTATGACAGATGAAGAGCAGAAGGACCCATTCCACATAACGCTTGTGACGAAAAGTTGATCGGCAATGAATGGTGATAACGGCTGGGCTCTATACCGGAAGGTGCGCGTCTCAAACGATGGCAACCGCGAACAGGATAGTGTGTGTCCCGCATTCGGGTCGAATGCGGGTTCCGCGCTAAGTTCGGCAACAAGGGTCTGATATCGAAGGGGATCGCTCGATTTGCGCGATCCTTTTTTGATGTGTGTTCACAACGTACTCACGTTCTTTATACGAACCTAAACTGCATTCGAAGGACGAGACTGATGTCAAAGATGATCGCAATGGAAGTTCCCCAAGCTGGCGCGAAACTCCAGCGCGTCGAACGAGAGATCCCAAAGCCAAGTCCCAAACAACTGTTGATCAAGATCGACGCCTGTGGTGTCTGTCATAGCGACTCACTTACCGTTGAGGGACACATCCCGGGCATAGTCTATCCGCGTGTTCCAGGACACGAAGTTATTGGTGTCGTCCAAGAGGTTGGGTCGGTCGTCGAAGGCTGGAAGCCCGGAGATCGCATCGGCGTGGGCTGGTTCGGCGGCTCTTGCGGATACTGCACCCGCTGCTGTAAAGGTGATTCGTTTGCGTGCTCAAATATCACCGCCTTTACAGGTCTCACCAGTGATGGCGGGTATGCGACGCATATGTTGGCGGATGTCTCCGCCGCAGCTCATGTGCCGAGCGATCTCGACGAAGTGGAATCCGCCCCACTCCTGTGTGCAGGAGTCACAACATTCAATGCGCTGAGAAATAGCGGTGCCCGCCCCGGAGATCTCGTTGCCATTCTTGGCGTCGGCGGACTCGGCCATTTGGCAGTTCAATTCGCTGCCCGCCAGGGGTTCCGCACGGTCGCTGTGAACAGGGGCCGCGACAAAGAAGAGCTGATCCGCTCGCTTGGTGCGCACGACTATATTGATACGACCAAAGGCGACCCGGCCGAAGCACTGCAGAAGATGGGCGGAGCAAAAGCGATCCTGGCAACCGTCACCAGTGCCGATGCAATGCAGTCGGTATTGGGAGGTCTCGGTCCAAACGGAACCATGATGGTGATCGGGGCAGTGAGCGGCTTTCCCATCAATACCCTCGACATGCTCAGCAAACGTTCTTCGGTGAGGGGATGGTACTCCGGCGTGGCGATTGATTCTGAAGAGACCCTCGACTTCAGCAAACTCCACAAGATCAGCCCTATAAATGAAATTTTTCCATTCGACGAGGCTCAGGCTGCGTACGACCGAATGATGAGTGGCAAGGCGCGATTCCGTGTGGTTTTGAAGATGTCCTGAAATACACCCATTTTCAATCCACCTCCCCTGCAACAAGGACTCTTCACGCAGCACAACGAACAGAAAGGTGCTTCCTTATGAAATACGTTATTGTGATTACCGGAGCCTCCAGCGGTTTTGGCGGACTTACAGCCCGTGCCCTCGCAAAAGCTGGCCATATCGTGTACGCGAGCATGCGCGATACCGCTGGCCGCAACAAGTCGCAGGTAGATGAAGCTGCGAAATTTGCTGCGGAGAACAAGGTTGACCTACGAACAATTGAGCTAGACGTCGCATCCCAGCAATCAGTCGATGCTGCAATCAACAAGATTATTGCCGAGAATGGCAGGCTTGACGTGATCATGCACAACGCGGGTCACATGGTCTTTGGCCCTGCAGAGGCGTTTACGCCGGAGCAGCTTGCCGAACTCTATGACGTCAACGTTTTGAGCACCCAGCGCGTCAATCGCGCGGCTCTTCCCCAATTACGCAAGCAGAAGCATGGATTGGTGGTCTGGGTCTCCAGTAGCAGCTGCGCCGGCGGTACGCCCCCCTACCTTGCTCCCTACTTTGCCGCAAAGGCTGGCATGGATGCGATGGCCGTAATTTATGCCCGCGAACTCACCCGTTGGGGCATCGAGACATCGATTATTGTTCCTGGAGCGTTTACGGGAGGCACGAATCACTTTGCCCATGCGGGTAAGCCAGCCGATACAGCTCGCGTAGCGGAATATGAGGCGGGTCCTTACAAAGGATTTGCAGACGACGTCCTGAAAGGTTTCTCTTCCATCGTGCCGCCAGACGCAGATGCAGCTGCAGTTGCAGAAGCAATCGTAAAAGTAGTCGATACTCCTTTCGGCAAGCGTCCGTTCCGCGTTCATATCGATCCGACCCAGGACGGAGCGGAAGTGACGAATATGGTCATGGACCGTGTCCGAGCTGAAATGCTGCGCCGTATTGGGCTCGAAGATGTGCTTACTCCGCGGAAGCTGGTCTGATGACGTAACAAACGAAATCAGATAGCCGCGAGAGAAGGACAGTATCCACGTCGGGTGAGGCGTCTAGAGCCTCACCTGACATTTGCTTTCCATTTGGGCCGAAGGAGATTCAATGCACACCATCAAAGTAGTTGCGGGAGGGGTGATGCTGCTCGTAATCTTCGCTGTTGTTGGTCGCCTCACTGCAGGGGCAAGAGGTATGGCGACAGCTGCATTGGTGTTCGCGCCCGTATGGTTTGTATGCTCAGGAATCAACATGTATCTGGGAGTAAAGCGAGCTGGATATTCGTTTGCAGACGAGACACCAATTTTCATGGTGGTCTTTCTCGTCCCGGGGACAGCAGCTTTCCTCTCGTGGTGGGCAGTGCGTTGATCTGGACGGTGGATCGTTAACTTTCTTTAGGGCGAGCGAGGAGTGTGCTCGTCGCCGGTATCTCGTTCCTAGTCGTGATGTCTTTACTTTCCAAGAAGAAAATATGAATCAGTCGTAGCTACCGACTGTATTCGAGAACGGATGGAGATGGCATGGATCAACTGACCGCGCTTCTCGCGCAAGCTATACGCAACAATCAGGCTCCTTTTGTCGTCGGAGCAGTCGCTAACTCCAGTGGTCTGGTGTGGACGGGTTCGGCAGGAGAGGAACAAGTGGGGCGGTTACTGGATGGCAATACAGTATTTCGTATCGTCTCAATGAGTAAAGCTGTAGGCGTAACCGCAGCCGCCATTCTCGCTGATCGCGGAAAGTTGAACTGGGAGACTCCCGTCGAAGACATTTTGCCTGAGTTTGGGAAACTGGGCGTATTGGTCGACCCGAGCGTGCCCAAGCTGCGCCCACCGAAAACGAAAGCGACCTTACGGCATCTCGCCACTCATACCTCTGGGCTGGTATACGGATTCTGGGACAAGAACATCGCGGATTATCTGCAAGCCACCGGCTTGCCTCCAGTTGTGTCAGGGCTCAAAGCCTCATTAGCGTGCCCATTGGCGTTTGATCCAGGCGACCGATGGCAGTATGGTCCTGGCGTTGATTGGCTCGGTTTGGTTATAGAGGCTTTGGATGGCCGGTCGATCGATCTGTTCTGTAGCCAGGAAATTTTCGAACCTCTCGGTATGAACGACACGTCCTTCGAGTTGACTAGCAAGCTAGTAGATCGACTCGTACCAGCATTCGGTAGATCCTCTGAGGGAAGCTTTACGGGCGCTCCGATCAATGTAGATCCGCCACCGCACCCCGAATTCTATGGCATGGGTCATGCGCTCTATTCGACGGCCAACGATTACATGCGCTTCCTTCGCATGTGGCTCAATCGGGGACAACTCGAAGGAGTGAGGATGCTCAGCGAGAACACTGTCGGAAGCTTTCTCGAAAACCACATCGGTCCGCTTCGGCTCCAAAAGTTGCATACGGCATTGCCAATTGCAGTCGAGGATCTTGTCATGCTGCCGAATTATTCAAAGAGTCACAGTCTGGGCTTTGCTCGAATGGAAGAGAACATTCCGGGGATGCGCTCGAAAGGGTCACAATTCTGGGGCGGAGTACTCAATACCCATTTCTGGTTTGATCCTGAACGTGATCTGGCCGCGGTTCTAATGACTCAACTCCTTCCGTTTCTCGATCCAGAGTTCATGGTGCTGCTGACAGATTTCGAGCAAGCGGTTTACAGAATACAAACCAGCGGAACCTAATGACATGGTGAAGCATCGCGACGAAGTCGGAAGTGTCTCAGTTCGATGTTTCCTATATGGTGCGAAGGCTTTGCTGACGTCTACTCTCTGGTTTTCGACTGCACTGTATCTATTCGGGCAGAAAGGCCTGACGGATCGCACTGCAGCTCAAACCATAGAAGTAACGCCGTGTGTCGCAGATGCGAGGCCTGCATATCAATTTCCATTCCTGCGATTCGATGAGGACTGGAGATTCCTACGATGCTCAGCAAGGACAGATCGTTGGGATCGTATAAAGTATCTGCCATTTCGTCACGAGCATTCCTACCTTAGCCTCGGCGGAAACGTAAGAGCGGTCTATGAATCCTACGATCACCAGTATTGGGGAGACGGGCCACAGGATGAAAGGGGATGGCTTGTACATCACTATCTCTTTCATGGCGACCTGCATCTCGCTCCTTCCGTACGTTTCTTTGCAGAGCTACAGGCTGCTTTCGAGGATGGACGGACAGGTGGACCGCGGCCTTACGATGAAGACAAACTGGATCTTCATCAGGCATTCTTTGACTTCAAGCCGCCTGGTGTTTCGGAAGACGTTACCGTGCGAGTCGGACGTCAGGAACTCTACTATGGTTCGGGACGTTTGGTGGATGCCCGCTTTGGCCTCAATACGCGGATCAGCTTCGACGGCGTGAAACTGATTGGTCGGATCGGAAAGTTTCAAGCGGAAGCTTTCGCGACGCGCCCAACCCTGCAGCGACCGGGAGTTTTCGATGATAGTCCCGATTCCAAGAAAATCTTCTGGGGCCTATACATGTCCGCTCCCGTCAACACCACTGCCGTACTCGATCTGTATTACCTGGGCTACGAAGCCGCGTCGCAGACTTTCGCTACCGGCACAGCACACTATCAATCCCATACATTGGGATCTCGCTGGGCAGGCAAGAAGCGATCGTTCGACTACGACGAAGAGATCAACGCCCAACTCGGTAAATTCGGAGACGGCGATGTCCGGGCATGGTCGGTTGCGCTCCTCAACGGATACACCCTGGAGCAACGCTCCGGAACGCCCCGTATAAGCCTACGGACTGACGTTACGAGTGGTGACAACAATGCTCATGATAACCATCTGGGAAGTTTCTTCCCGCTATATGCTCGAGGGAAATACTTCGGTGAGGCGGATCTCAATGGCCCTGTCAATACGATCGACGTTATTCCCGCCGTTGATCTCCATATAAAACGAGGCGTCGTCATTGACTTGAGTTACGGAGCATTCTGGCGAGAAAGCATTCATGACGGCTTGTATGGTTTTGCAGGAAATCTCTACAAGATGGGGGAGCCAAGCCGTGCACGGATGATCGGTCAACAAGCTGAAATCGATGTCAATTATTCCATCGCTCCGCACACGCTGCTGCGAGCTGTTTACCAACACTTCTTCGCAGGAGAATACCTGAGACAAACTGCCCCAGGTCGTGACGTGAACTACACCACCGTTTGGTGCGATTACCACTTTTAGAAGCACGGAGAAAACGTGATGTTCAAAGAACTGCGAAATTCCGTTGTCAAGGCTGCGATAGATGCTTTACAGGCGGGTGACGTGCACCGCTGGGCGGGGCTATTCGAGTCGGACGCCATACTCCTTGATGATGGTCATCCCCGAGATCTTCAACAATTTTCAGAAGAGGCCTTGGGCCACGAGAAGTTCACGACGATTGATAACGTCTCAATCGACGGACTCAACTTAGAGGGAGAATTCCACTCCGATACATGGGGCCGCTTCCGGACCTATTTCAGGTTCACCATTTCATCGTCAGGAAAGATCAGCAAACTCGAAATTGGGCAGGCGTAAGTTATTCGTAGAGCCGATTGGCGAAGCCTCGGGACATATGTGGTTCGATGGGCAGCAACTTATGGATGACGTGACCTCGCCAAGCGGTCCGACTTGCGGAGCAGGTACTCACTTCGGCCAGACTGCGATTGCTTAACAGAATCAGCTAAGCGCAGGCTTCGAGTGAAGCCACGCCCTCACGGATAAAGCGAGACTTTTGGATAAGTTAGTGCACAGTGAGTGGGTTATAGTCAATCGGCTGCATCGTTTTCCGATCATTCAAATGAGTCGGCTAATGAGGCAGGGCGAGAACTGGCTTTTTACGGGCTGCTAGCAGTATTGGGCTAGCAACAGCCAAGCTTTCAATCGATCTGCATCTTCCCCGGTCAGCCATCATGTTGAGGAGTTGAGAGTGTCAGAGTCTATTGACATAAAGTTGAAACGGGCTGCAATCATCCTCGCAGACGAATTGAACTTTCCACGGGCTGCGGAAGAATTGAACATCTCATCTTCCGACCTGAGAGAACAAATCTCTGCGCTCGAAAGACAGCTCTACTTCCACATCTTTAAGCCGGGACAAAATTCAGTGGAACTGACGGAAGAGGGACGATTCCTTGTGAACGCCTTCCGTGGGTCCGTGGCGCTGCATGACCGAAATGCTACGACAGGTGTGAACGAAACAATGAATGGCGGAAGTTAATTGCATCGTGCTGGAAGCATGATCCCCGTTTTACGCCTGCAAAAAACCATGCGCAGCGAGCACGTCCTCTTCGATCTCGGAGGAGTAGATCGGACAATGATCTAAGAACACAAACTCTTCGAGTTTCCTTGCATCTTCCGAACTGAGCAGGTGCAAATTAGCCAGCGTTGCAATCATGCCGGTGCGGTCATCGAAGTGACGATGGCGCATTGAACCCTGAGTCCACTTGCCCCAAATCACCACGTCCAGGCCATCTTCGTCCGGAAAGATAATCATCCTCACCTGCATTCGGTGCGGTCCTCCACATTTTGCATTTGATAGCTTGTTCGTGTCCAAACTTCCATCAAAAATGCCTCCGGGGAATCTCTTCGAGGTTAGCCGTACCGAACCAGAATAGCCAATGAATATTTATGCGCAATACCGCATCGGCTGCTCCGATAAATGATCTCTCTAGACCTGAGATAGAGAGTGCAGCAATCAACTGAAACGTCCCGCTCAGTGCCCGCAAGTATTATAAGCAGCGCGTAATATACTTGCGATGCCACATTGAAGTGTGGCGTCTTCTAGCAAGAACAATACGAAACTTGATCCGTCCGCAGCATTCGGTCAACTGCTGCGGAAGCATCGGTTACGGCAGAAGATGAGCCAGGAGGCTCTTGCCGCCAAATCCGGCTACGAGCGAGCCTTCATCAGCCTGATCGAATTGGGAAAGACCAACCCCTCGCTCCGCAGCATCTTCGACATTTGCGGTTCGCTCCAGATGAAGCCGTCGGTGTTTTTGCGCCAAGTGGAACAACTGTCCGGCTTCGAGATGCCCGCAGGGAAGAATTGAAGTCTCGATCCCATGACCGGATCAGAGCTCGATCATTCGAGCCTTTGAAAGCCTTATGCCCCGTGCCCGGTGCGACCGGCACCGACTCTCATGAGGTATTTCTTTCCGGTGACATGCCTCTGTGGACACCAAATCGGCCCCTCTTCTGGTAGAATTAATCTTGTTGCGGCAGTGATCGTCTTGGTGTCCAGTTTGGTGTCCACTTGGTGTCCAAACAAACCCCAAAACTGAGTCCACAGCAGCGACAAGGTAGAAGCGAGCGAAAATAGCGAAAGCTGCGAAACGCTTGATTCTACGTGACTTTAATCCAAGTTGTTGAAAAACTTCTTGGGGACGTAGCTCAGTTGGTTAGAGCGCTGCCCTGTCACGGCAGAGGTCGCGGGTTCGAGCCCCGTCGTCCCCGCCATCAATCTAAAAGACTTAGATTGAGGCGTGACCCCCAAAAGGCAGAGGTCGCGGGTGCAATAAAGGTGCAATAAGCATCTTAGCCCCCGATCCTTGGGTGCAAAGCACCCTCGGTTTCACCCTGATTCGGCACCATCATCCTCACCACCTTGCTCTGCGCAGCTCGCTTGTGCGAGTTCACTGCCTGCGTGTAAACCTCCAGCGTGATCCTGCTGTTAGCGTGCCGCAAGAGCTCCTGTACCGTCTTCACATCTTCCCCGTTCGCCTTCAGCAAAGTGCCGAATGTATGGCGGAAGGTGTGCCAGCCGATTTGCTTGTTGATCCTGTTCGCTTTCGCGACCGGGCGTATGTGGCGTTTCATGAGGTTGTCAGGCCAGAAGGGCTGCTTCCCCCGCATGGTCTCACTCGCAAAGATGTAATCGTCCAATCCGGCGTAGTCGCTCTGCCGACGCCAGCGCAACAGGTCTTCCGCCATGTACGAATCGAGCGGCACCGGCTTTGCAGACGCTTCCGTCTTGCAGTCGCCGATGACCTGATGCCAGATCGAGCGGGTGACGTTGAGTTCCAGGTTCTCGAAATCAACATCCCTCCAACGCAGGGCCAGGAGTTCACTCACTCTGAGACCCGTTCCCGCGTCGAGCAGAGCCAAGGTGCGCTCACGCACACCGAGCTTGCTCAATAGCAGTTGGACCTCCCAGAGTTCGAGAACATCTGGCACGCGTTCTCTCTTTGCACTTTGGCGCACGAGCCTGATCGGATTCTTGTCCGTCCACTCGTAACGCATCGCATGTGTGAAGAGCGCGCTCATCAGATTACGAATCTTTGCCTTTGTCCCTCTCGCCCGCTTGATGCCATCGAGCCATTCCTCAACCGCCACCGGCTTGACCTGTTCCAACTTGAGTTCTCCCCAACGTGGAAGTACCCAGTTGTCGAGATAGCTTTCGTAGCCTGCTCGCGTCGAAAACGATTTGCGACCGTTGCGCTCACCTGCCAGTTCTTTCAGCCTGTAATGTGCAACGAGTGCGGCGATTGTGTCTGGCCCGCTTTCAGCCTGCGGGGCTTGTTGGTTTGCATCCATGCGCAATGCTTGAGCTGCTTTGAGGGCGGACGCTTCGTTAGCGAGTGCATCGACTGTTCCAACGATGGCTTTGCGATATTTGCTCTCGCCATCCGTTCCAGTCTCTCGCCACCGAAACACCCATACATCAGGCCCGCTACGCCGCTTTTCGCGTTGCACGCTTCCTTGTTGATACCGTGTGCGCTGTGACATTGAATCTCCTGTCTGGGCGCAACGGCTGGCTCATTTAAGAGTACCGCTACGCTGGGCAGAGGTCGAATGTTTTTAGGTGTCAGCTCGCAACCTGTCGCTGTATCCAGTCGGCGATGTCGATCTCGCGGAAGCGCCACAGTTTGCCTACATGGATGCCCTTGAGTTCGCCTCGTCGAGCCAACTTCTGAAGCGTCTTGGGGTGCACCTTCATGAGTGCCGCCGCCTCTTCTGAGTCAAGCAACTGAGTCTCAGAAAATCTTTCTGAAGCGACAGGCTTCCGTGGGACTCCAAGCATCGAGTCGTCGTGTTGTCTTTGGAATACAGATGGCGGCATGCTTCATCTCCTTGCGAGGAGTTTCACGTTTGGCCGTGAGCTCGTTGGCGCCGAACGCATCTCCGCGTGCCCCAAGATTCCTATCGTTCGCTTGGATAGTCCAATACTTCCTGTCTATGGCAAATCGACTGAAAGCTATGGCCGTTTACGCAGGTCACGTCCGCGTGACCTATAGAGGTCACTTCGTGGTGACTTATTGACAGAAAAGATTCGCTCCGAAAACGATAAGTTAAGGACTGTTTTTGCACAGTCTTTGGCAAGCCTCAGAACACCCCAATTCGGAGCATGACGGGCCATGTCGGAACAAGTTGAATTCAGGCACCTGAAGTACATCGTAGCGGTAGCAGAAGCCGGGAATTTCACGCGTGCAGCCGAACGGCTTTTTCTCTCGCAGCCATCGCTTAGCAAGCAGATCAAAGACATCGAAACTGAGATCGGTGTTCAGCTCTTCGAGCGTCATCGCGACGGCGTTTATCCAACGCCGATTGGACAGATGGTCGTGGACTATGCCGTGGCAACGCTGTACGGACGAACCCATGTGTTCAAGCTGGCAAAGGAGATCTTTTCTGGGACCATCCCGCCTTTGCGAGTGGGCTTTTCTTGCTTCGTAAACTCCCGTCATCTGCAAACATTCCGCTCGCTCTATGCAAAGCACTTTCCACTCTGTAGCGTTCAGCTCTCTGGAGGAGATACCGTTCACATCCTTCAAAGGATGGAGCGTGGAGACCTGGATTGCGCTGTTCTTTGCCTTCCGATTGCCGGTCCGAAATGGGTCGTTGAGCACATTGCAAGCACGCCGCTAGTTGCATGCATGCGCACTGACGATCCACTTTCCGAACGAACGGAGGTCGGTCTGCAAGAACTCGTGCCAAGGCTCACAGTATTCCGCGATCCAGATGGACATCCTGCGGCGCATGCGCGGCTGCTGGAGATGCTTGCGGCGGCGAACTCTAGCGTGCATGTCTCCTGCACTGCAGCAACACCACATGACATTCAACTTCTCGTGCGCGACGGCTACGGAATCGCACTGGTCAATGAAGACATGCCGCTAGAGTCGGACATGGCGATCAGACACCTCTATGGCGTGCAGTGGACTGCGGATACTGCCTTCGTCTATAGCTCGGACTCGGGACATCCCGCTCTCCCTCATATTCAGCGGCATTTCTATAAGAGAAACACAGAGACAGTCCGTAAGCAGCCGCAAGCAGATCGTCCACAGTTGTCGCTGAAGTTCGACATCACCGCGTGATCATTTGCTATAGACAGAAGCTATAGCGAATCGAGCAACAAGTATTGGACGGTGATTGGCTGAGGTTCTACCTTCCGAATCATGACGGCGAACGAACAGCCGTCTCGGAGGATCAATGCATAGCCATCTCATCCCAATCATTCGCACTGAACCATCGCAGACAGCCGCGCCATCCAAAAGGATTTTGCGTTCTTGTCTGTGCTCGTATCGGAAGGTCAAAGACCTGACGATCACCAACCGGATGCGTACTATCCGCGCAATCGCTCCAACCTTCTTCGCCTTATCCCTCGCAACCGTCGCGCACGCCCAAGGAACGATGGACTTCTCTGGCGCGCAGACTTTGATGGGGACCTTTAGAACTTTTGCCATGTACGCTGGGGCCGTCATATGCCTCGGTGGCCTCATCTTCTCAGGCATCCGCATGATGAGCGGACGCTTTCAGGACGCCATACCAGGGCTCTTCGGCGCGCTGTTCGGCGCTGGAGTTCTCGGTTGGGGAGCCGGATGGATCGGACCTCCAGAGGCGCGACGTTCACCCGATGGAAGAGGCGGAAGGCTATAAGCGGCTTCTCGCTCTGACGGAACCGACCTATACCGTCGAGCAGATCGCCGCCAAGGTGGGCAAGACCCCCGCTTACATCGCAACGCGCTTGAAGCTGACCGACCTCTGCGATGAGGTTGCCGCCGAGTTCTACAAGAACCATATCGGCGTGGGCCATGCGCTGCTGCTGGCGAAGCTGCCAACGGATATGCAGACCCTTGGCATCACGGCCTGCTTCAAAGAGGTCTACGCCGGGGGAGGCGACAAGCCCGCGCGTATCCTTCTCCCCGTCCGCGCTCTGCGCTTCTGGATTGAGACGAACGTGCTCCTGCTTTTGAAGGACGCGCCGTTTGACCGTCGTAACGCCGAGCTTGTTCCCGCAGCCGGAAGTTGTGTGGACTGCCCCAAACGCACAGGCCACAATAAGCTCTTGTTTGCCGACCTTGGCAAGCAAGACGCCTGCATCGACCCCGGCTGCTATCAGGCCAAGGTGCAGGCGCACATCGTGGCTGCTATCGCATCCAGACCGCAGCTTGTCCAGATCAGCACGTCCTACCGCGCACAGGCGGAAGGCAGCACCGTCCTCTCGCGGAACAAGTACGTTGCCATCCGCGAAGAGAAGCCCAAAGACAAGGAACAGGCCAAACAGCCGGAGTTCAAGACCTGCAAAGACTCCATCACCGCCATCATCGCGGACGGCGAAGGCCAGGGCACCATGCAGAAGGTTTGCACCAACCCTGTCTGCCGGGTGCATCATCCCAAGGACAACCAGCGGGAGCAGGATGAGGCCAGCCGTGCGAAGTGGAAGGCCGAGCAGGAGAAGCAGCGCCGCGAGGAAGCCATCGCCAACACAACCGGCCTTCGTGTCCTGTCAGCTATCGCCTCCGCCGTGCCGGTGCGTTTGCTCAAGCGTGACCTGCTTTTCGTGGCGGAGCGGCTGTTGTCCCTGATGGATGAGAACCGCATCGAGGCTATCGCAAGGCAGCATGGCATCCGCCAGAAGCGTGACGACGGCGGTGCACGGAAAACGCTGACCGCCTTCCTCCGCCGCGCCGACGAAGGCACACTCTCCCGGCTGTTGGTAGAGGCAAGTATCTTGCTTGCAGCCTCACGCGGGAATGCAACCGCCATCCTCAAGGATGCAGCCATAGCATACAAAGTGGATACCGACGCTATCAGCCAGAAGGTCAGGCAGGAGTTTGCTGCCAAGGTAAAGGCGAAGAAGGCGACACAACAAGCCGCCAAGGTTGCCAAGAAAGCGGCCTAGCAACAATGGATAGAAAGGGCGGCGAACCTGCCGCCCCTTTTCTGCGCCAAAAATCAGCGGCAGGAAGACACCTAGCCGGTTTCTCCCTGCACCCATTTCCGGCCGCATCCGGCCCCCGCTCGCCGGCTGGGGCCGTGCTTGGTCCAGTCAATCGGTTGCGATAACGACCTTGCCAATGTTTCGTCCCGATTCAAGGAGATCGTGGGCAGTTCTCATCGCTTCGGGAGTAAGCCCCGCGAGCAGGGTCGTTACAATCGGTCGGATTCGTCCTTCAGCGACGAGGGCAGCAACAGCTTCGAGAGTGCGTCCTTGGCTCTCAACGTCATACCCGTGGAGCACCTTGCTGAAGACCATCTCCATATGCAATGACGCGGACTTCAACATAAGAGCATTCGCGTTGAGTGATGGGGACATATCAATGACCGAGAGATGTCCAAAGGGGCGAAGTAACTTCGCTATCCACGGGAGGTTGTCAGCAGTCTTTGCAGTCGAAAGAATCATGTCTACCTGCTCAATGTGTTCTGCTGACAGTTGTTCCTGGATGTCCTTGCTGTGGTCGATCACGAGATCAGCACCCATCTCATGACACCATTCGCGGGATCCAGGCCGCGACGCAGTGCTGATTACCAAGGCGCTTGTCTCCGCTTTTAGCAGTTGCGTAGCAATGGAACCTACTCCGCCTGCGCCTCCGACGATAAGCACCCGTTCGACCCCCACGGGCAGATCGCTTTGCTCACGAAACATCGCCTCCCAAGCAGTGAGCGCGCCAATCGGAAGAGAAGCTGCACCAGCGAATGTAAGGCTTTCGGGAATTCTGGCAAGAATTCGGTGATCCACCGCCACCCGTTCGGCCCAGGCACCATCTCGCGTCATGTCTCCGGTTCCGAAAACTTTATCGCCGGTTTTGAACCCACGTACACCGGAGCCGATCTCGACAATCACACCGGCAAATTCCCAACCAAGCAGGACACGACCGCCCGGTTCTGCGCTGCGTGTCCTGCGGATGAAAGTTTCCCCTGGGTTGATCCCGACTGCATGAACGTCAACCAGCACATCCAATTCGCGAAGGGTCGGCTCCGAAATCTCCACCAACTTGATAGCGAAGTCTTCGAGGCTGTGCGCTTTCTCGTATACCAGCGCTTTCATAGGGAAAACCTTTCGAGGAATTCAAGCCGGAGGCCCGCCAGCGGACCACCGAGCTGCTGAAGCCGTCCGCCAATGGCCAACGAGCCAAGATCGACAGGCTCGAAGCCGATTTCGTCAATGAGGTTATGAACCGGCTTCTTGGCTTCGGGATCATCACCGGAAATAAAGAGAACGGTGCGTCGCTTCGATGGGGAGAAATCGGAAATCCAAGCCATCGGAACAGAATTGAACGCTTTCACGACCCTCGCACCTGGCGCAAGGTCTCCAACGATTTCGCTGGAGGTTCGTCCCGAAATGTCACCTAGAGTCAGCGGAGTAAAGCCAGCGAGCCGATTGGTTGTGTCAATAAGAATGCGCCCCTTCCAATCGGGAATGGAGAATAGCGCCTGCTGCACCTTCGGCCAATTTGCGGCCAGCACAATAATGTCCTGTTCTGTAGCCTGCTGCGGCGTTCCCGCTTCTGCGCCCGATCCAAGTTCCTTCACAAGAGGGGCCAGTGAGTCGGGACCCCGGGTGTTGCTTAACAGCACCCGATGACCCACGGCAAGAGCGTGTTTGGAAATAGTCTGAGCAACGACACCAGCACCGATAAAGCCGATCTTCATGACGCGCTCTCCTGGGCTTTAGCCGCGTCCGCAACCGAACGCAAATACTCGGCGGGAGTCGTGGGCTTGTGGCCGATGAGCTTTTCGAGGTCGCCGGTTACTTCTTCCCACTGACCCTGATTCATACCTTGAACCCACTTCAAGATGAACGGGCCAACAAAATCGGGAAAGCCGAACGCTGCCATTGACTTTACGTATTCCTCATCCGAGATCGTGATGTAAGGCACATCCTTGCGGTGGATGTCCGAAAGAATCCGGGCAATGTCGGCCCACGAGACAGCCGGTGCGCCGGATAGGTAATAGGTTTTGCCTTCGTGACCGGGCTCGGCCAGGACTGTCGCATGGGCCGCCGCCAGATCGTCACGGGTCGCCGCTGTGAACTTGCCGTTGCCGGGTGGCACCCGAACACCTATCTCCACGGCGTTCGGCCCGGCATACACAATGGCAGGCTCCATGAACGGCGGGTGCTGTACGAGCGTATAGCTGAGGCCCGATGTCCGCAGCTTCTCGATCGAGAAGATGTCTTCCTCGGTAATTTCCTTCATGGTGAAGGTCGAACCGGCCTTGTGATAGATCGGCATGTAGACGAGGTGCCGCACGCCGGTCGCGGCTGCCACATCGATCACGTTGGCATGAGCCGTCTTGCGGTCGGTAAAGGCGTGGGTCGAAGTCAGCATCAGCTTCTCAACACCTTGGAAAGCCTTTGAAAGCGAATCGCGGTCATAGTAATCGCCCTGCCGGATCTCAATACCTTTGGCGGCCAAATCCGCTGCCTTGGATGGATCACGAGCAAGCCCTATTAATTGATCGGCGGGCTTCAGCTTCAGCAAATGCAGAAGTGTCTTTCTCCCGATGTCGCCGCTTGCTCCCGTTACTAGAATCTTCCCCATACTTCCAACTCTCCTTTTGGCTCCCGGCCGCAGTTCTGAATCTTCTGGTTCAGATGTAGAGGCGACGGGAAGAGATGCAAAATTCTCGGTCTTTCGGTACGGAAGTCGCCGAACACGCCTATATGTTTACCAGTTATTCAAGGCTTGCATCCCCATTGCCAGTACAAATCTTTGCATCTATTGACGCCGCTATACATCTGAATCGCTAGGTTCATATCATGCACCCCTCATGGCGCATTCGATAACAAAGGAGAAGAAGAAAACATGTCGCAATCAGTTCTTGACCTGTCCAAGGAGTTCGCGGGTCGCCGCGCGCTCGTTACTGGAGGTTCCCGAGGTATCGGTGCCGCCATCGCTCAACGTCTTCTTGACGGAGGCGCTTCGGTAGTAGTCGTCGCGCGTAACCGCCATGAACAAACACCGGCAGGCGCAACCTTCATCAAGGGTGACATTCTGACTCTGGAGGGTTGCAAGAAGCTCGTTGACGAGTCCATCAAGGCTCTCGGCGGACTCGACATTCTCGTCAACAATGCCGCAGCCGCAGAGCTTGTTTTGCCGAACTCCGAGGCCATCTCGGATGCCGTCTGGCAGGAGACGATTGCGTCGAATCTACTGTCCGTTGTCCGCGTGACCAACGCGGCGTTGCCTGCACTGAAGGAGTCAACACAAGGCTCCATCCTCAACATCTCGTCTGGGAGCGATCTTCCGGGCAACGGTCCACTCGTTCATTATGGTGCAAGCAAAGCCGGGATGAACTACTACACGAAGGCACTTGCAAAGGAGCTAGGTGTCGCAAACAAGATTCGCGTGAACATCGTCACACCCGGCGGCGTCGAGACACCGGGCGGCGACAAAATTCGTAATGAGATCATGGCGGCAATGGGCGCACCGCCTGAGGCTGCCGCTGCTATGGTGCCGCTAGGTCGGCTCGGAGTGCCCTCGGATATTGCAGAAGCTTCAGTCTTCCTGCTTTCGCCGCGTGCCATCTGGATCACCGGACAAAACTTCCATGTTGACGGTGGCTTCAGCTTCTAAGTCGCTCGGTCGGTATAAAGAAAGTCAGGCTCGCTGACCTCAGCGAGCCTGATTTTCTTTGTGATTGGGGTGTTGTCCTTCGTCCAGATAGCCCATGTGTTGAAGGGCGACATCAACGACTCTCATCAACTCTGCTTTTGTCGCTCCGCTTGCGTGCTGTACACCAAGTCCCTGGATCAGCGTTGCAACGTATCGAGTCAATGCTACCGGGTCAACGTCTTCGCCAAGGTCTCCAGACTTCTTTGCCTGCTCGAATCGCTTTCTTGCGACCGACAGTCCATTCTTCCTAAGCTGAATCAACCATTGCTTGATGGGATCTGCCTCGTCTCCAACCGCCAGCGCACCGTGTACCGAGAGGCAACCCTTCGGATTGCCGGGAGTCGCCAGGAAATCCACGGTTCCGCGAAGGGATGATTCAATTACTTCCCGAATCGTCGGCTTCTCTAGGGCTTCGCGTATGTATCCCTGATACGTGCCGAGATAGCGTTCAAACGCTTTCTTGAAGAGTTCTTCCTTATTGCCAAAAGCGGCCCACATGCTAGAGCGGTTAATCCGCATGGCATCTGTCAGGTCGGTGAGCGTGGCTCCTTCGTATCCCTTTTCCCAAAACACGCGCATTGCCGCATCCAGTGCAGCCGTCGTGTCGAAGCCCCGAGGACGGCCCATCTTCGGATTGTCAGTCTTTTTAGCCATAGCATCTATTTGATACACATCTGGACCGAAAAGGTCGAAACTTCTGCGTCTGGCTGTAAAATCTACTACCTTGCGAAATGAATGCCGCTCCCATCACCGTCCGACGTGGGTGGTCGGATGGGCCTGCGAATCTGAAAGTTGCGGACGCAAAGTGAGACGCAACCCAAAACTTCTGAATCGACATGACATTGCGAATAATCTGAATCGTTAGGTACAGATGTCGGTTCCTAAGAGAGGACTCGCATTTGAGTTCAACCCAGACGATTCACTAACTACAATCTTCGCCGCGCGGAATCTACTACGCGGCCTACCCGAGGGACAGTCCTATTACTTTCTCCGGCCAGTCGTACTTGTCAGCCTCTCTCGTCCCAGGTCAGTTGAGTTGAAGGGTGTACCCGCCACCAGAGCGGGCCACCTCACAGGAGAGAAAATGGATGAACTGCATGACAGTCCCAACCAGGACTGCCCGACTGATACAGACCTATTGCGCTTTGTTTTCCAGGGCAAGTGGAGACTCAGGGTACTGCAAGAGATCGTCAAAGGGCCGGTGCGCCTCAGCCAGCTCAGACGTGCAGTGCCAGAATGCAGTAAGAAAGTGCTCATCGACGTTCTTCACGGGCTTGAGGAACTTGGATGGATAGCGCGTCAGGAGTACCCCACGAAGCTCAGGAAAGTTGAGTATTCGCTGACGCCTAGATGCGAACAAGATGTCCGCCGTGCCATTGCCATCGCCTCAAGTGAAACGGCAGCCTCTCCACCCGAAAACACTTTGTAGCAGGGGTGCGAGAGGCGTACACTGATGTGTACACATGGGAGGTGGGGAATGCCAGCCATCAAAGTAGGAGTCCGCGAGTTTCGCGAACAGATTACACGGTTCCTCGAATCAGAAACGCCGGTTGCAGTGACACGCCGTGGCGTCACACTAGGGGTCTACGTCCCGACACCGCGAAAGACTCGTCAAGCAGAAACTTCAGAGTTGCGCGATGCAGCAGACAGGCTCGCAGCCGTCCTCTCTGATACCGACGAGGACGAAATCGTCGCAGAGTTCAAGCAAGTGCGGCGCAAAGAGAAGGCAGCAGCTCGCTGATGCTCGTATTGGACGCCAACATCCTTATCAGGGCTGTCCTCGGGAAGCGCGTCCGGCAGTTACTCGAAACGTACGCTGCCCGAGGAGCCCGCTTCTATGCGCCCGAGGCGGCATTCGCCGATGCAGAGAAGTATCTTCCGGCCCTTCTCAGTAAACGTGGAAAGCCAGTTGAGGACCTGCCCGCCGCCATCGAATACTTGCGGTCGCTTGTCGAGGCAATGAGTAGCGACACCTTCGCCGGGTATGAGACGGCAGCGCGGCAGCGGTTGCGCGGTCGGGACGAAGAGGACTGGCCGATCGTGGCCGCCGCACTCAGTCTGGCGTGTGGCATCTGGACAGAGGATACGGATTTCTTCGGAGCGGGAGTCGTTGTTTGGACTACGGATCGGGTGGAACTCTTCCTCAGCGCCATTGCTGAATCGCCGATATCAGAGGACGAATAGAACGAATCGCAACCACTTCCGCCACGGTTGTGATGGAACGGTCACGCACCGCATCAAAAACAGCGTGTGCGGCCTCCCGACCGAGCCGAGTCTTGAGCTCTTCGAGCCCTTCCACTCCGGCATGTGCAGCGGATGTTTAGACCGAATACGATTGACGAAGTAGCAGGTTTCTTGCGCCTCCATGCGGACGCTCGCGTAGCCCACAATATTTCTGATCGGGATTGAGAAGGTCGGGGCCTGTGAATCCTGTTTCGTCACTAAAGATCTGCTCCATGCTTTCCTTTCCGCTACACCCCTTAATACCAATCAGGAATTCTTTGAGAGAAAAATGACTGGTGCGCCTCCGCTCCAATGTCAATCGGTGATCCCCATGTCGCTTGACGTTGATTGGCTCGGCGTGCCCAGAACTCTTCAACCTTCGTTTCAGTTGAAAACGTCGAGAGCAGGGCGTCGCTCATGAGTATGCGCTCATAGATCGAACTTGCGAGAATTTCCGCTTGCAACGCCCTAAATCCGAACACCTCACTTTCGTGGACGCCACGGACTTGTCGAATGGCAGGCGTGACATCCTTGATGTGCTCGACGCTGCTTCGTATGTCGTAAAGCTGGCGTAGAAAGTTCTCACTCGACTTTCCGGCACCAATCATTGTTTGGCCCCGATGAATGAAGGTAGGGGTGATGTCTCGCCAGGCACGCTTCAGGCTTTTTTTGGTCTTCGCATCGCGTTTTCTGGCGATCGTGCATTTGAGGACGGCTTCCGTTGCGCGCACGAAGGCATGAAGTCTTTCCGTCCACTCTTCGCCTTCCTGGACTCCGCGAATCCACACGTTGAAGCCCTTGCGCAATCGTCGATACAGCCGATGCGGCACGTGGGTGTACATCAATTCAAGACTCGCGAGGATCTTCGTTGCCTTTTGGAGATCGGCAGACTCTATCGCTCTGTTTTTCCGGTAGAAGGGCTTGAAGCAAGGCGTGAGTCCGGGACGGATCGGGCCAACATGCATTCCACCGCCGTGATACTTTTCTCCCCCGACCATCAACATCGCATCGTTGTATCCGCAGCCGAGCAAGACCAGCGCATGATGGAACAGGCGGACGCGGTTGTCGAGAGATTGTGGAAGTGGAATCTCGTTCAAGGAGCGTGTGCGGCTGTCGGTCACGACTGTGATGTAGAGCGAGCTTTCTCGAAAGGAGTTTGCTTGGATAGTGCCAAGCCACTCGACCCAATGCGGCTCAAGCTCAAGCGCGTCATGTTTGTTACTGACGAAGAGCCCAGGACCGAGCTGGTACTCCTGTCTCGTTTGCAGACGCGGTCCGTTGAGCGCGAGACAACAGAAATGCGAGCCGTTCGGGATGTCCATTAAAGCACCTCATGCCATGTTGATCTAACCGAGTCGCCCTTCCGCCTTCAGGCGTTCGAACTTGCGTAGATAGGGCTTCCAACGATCTATTCGAACAAGCACCTGTACCGCTTCCTCGCGCGACGCAAGACCGATGCGATATCTGTCAGTGACAAGGTAATTGAGTATGGACTGAGCGCTGTTGCGTGCTGCAGTTCGAATCGGCTCCTCTGCGAGCAAGGAGTAGTACGCGGCCATCGCAACCATCCCGTTTTCACCAAGGAAGCCCATGAGCTGCGTATCCGCATCATCGGCAATCCTGCGGCAGATTTCGCTGGCCAAGATCGCGTGTCGGGGCAGTAGCGGGAGATCTTCGCCCAATACGACCGCAGGAAGAGCGGGAATTTTCTTGCCCCGCGGTCCCTTCCAAGCCTCCACACACGCCTGAAGTTTTTCATTGCTGGAATACCGGCTGAGATCCTTGCTGACTCTTCCGGACCGATGAACGACGCAGTTTCGAACCTTGACGAAATAGTCATAGAAAGGTTCAACGGCATTCAGTGTGTCTTTGCGAAAACGGAGTTGCGAATACAGAGCCTTTGGGGACAACCCTTCCGTTTCTTCATCGCTTTCTGCGTTCTTTTGCACTGGCTGCCCGGTGAGCGCCGCAAACCTGTCGTGCTCTGCTTTCACGCCGACGCAGAAGTCTTCTAGCAGCGTGACGATATGTACGACTCCCATTTGCGCGAGAAGCCGCTTCGCGGGCAAAACGCTCTTTCCGGGTTGGTTCCATAGGTTGTCACCGAACGGCTCACCGTCCGTCGGCAGCTTGACCGGACCAGCAGAAGTCCGTTGCTGCTGGCGCACGTAGGCGAGACCGGCGACGGTAATGCGCATCGTTCGGTCGAACTCTTCGCTTCGCCGGTGATACTGATGAAAGGGTTCGGTATTGGCGTTTGTGAGATTCAAGGCACCGACCTTCCGCTTAGACTTGTTTGCCGGCTTCCGCCAGCTCTGCAGGGGTGCGGATAAAGGCTAGGAAAGTATCTGCGAGCGGTGTCGTTCTCTTGCTGACCATTCCTTGCGCTGACATAGAAGTGTGAAGAAAGCTGTTCCCGCTCAGTAGCCCTCGCGCGTTCAGGTCGGCGGAAATCTGATCGTAGAACTCGCGTTTACCGTTGAGTTCGGGATAGTAGTCCTCGAGAACTTGTGCTCCACCGCCGATGTAGTAGTTCGTTTTGATCCCTTTCGCGGCCAACATCTCGCCAGGAGCTTGAAAGAGAACAAGGAAGCGGATGTGCCAGATGGTCAACTCTGCAATGTAGCGGAGGAATATCTGCTGCTGGTCCTCATCTGTGGAGCGCTTCAGCGCGATATTGAGCAATGCATTGCGTAAGACTTCATGCTTTTCCTGTCTGTGAGTCCCGATCGCAGTTTTGGAGGCCTCGATCACTGCAGACACAAAGACTTCGTCTCCACAAAGATCGGCCACGTGGAAGCTTTCGACCTTATCTTCCAATTGCTCAAGCGCGCCTGCGAGTTCTTTGAACCATTCATCGCGGCGACGAGCTACCGAGGGCGCCAGTACCATCGAAAGCACCTCCGTCGCAGACCCACCAACCAACGGGATAGCTGCCACGGCGGCGCGTGCCGCCCCCAAAGCGAGATCGCTTCCCGTTGGCTCAGGATATTGCTCAGCACGGCTAGAAAAGAGTTTGATCGGAAGTTCGGACATCGGCAGTTGAGCTCTTTCTGACAACAATCTACCTAGAGATCATTCTCTCAAACCTCATTGTGAAGTGCAGGAAGATATTCCCAGCCTTAGTCAGTCCTGATAAGGCGGCATGTCGGAAATGATGTTTGATTGCTTACGCTATCGCGTATATCAGAGCTAATCCTGAGTATCCTTTCACTATGTCGGAACAAGCACCGAATCGTCGAATAGAAATCACGCGCGAAGCGATGCGAAGTGCGGCGAACGACCCAGAGCAAATCGAAGCGCGAATCGCACTTGCGAAGTTCACTGCTCAAGTCTTCGACAGAGTAGGCACTTTACTCCACCTGTCCGGACACATTGTTGGACCGGACAGAAAATCTGGGGCATCACCATTCGGTTACGGTTCTGATGAGACCGTTGCTATCGCACTTCTACTCCGAATCGCAGCCGAGTTAATTGGGGCAAGCAACGATTTGTTCATGAACGGGAAGGCTTATGCGGCAGCCGCTTTGATTCGTCAGATGGTAGAAGTTGAGTATCTGGCGTGGGCTTTTGAAACTCGGAATCATGACGCCGAACGATGGCTGCGGAGCAGCAAAGACGAAAGGCAGGAATTTTTCACACCTGCGAAACTTAGGAAGGCTGCTGGAGACCGGTTTCGGAGCAAAGATTATGGATACCACTGTGAGTTGGGTGGTCATCCCGTCCCGACCTCAGCGATTCTTCTAGATGGAGAAGCTTCGATCTCCCAAATGCTCCTGTCCGATTTACTCGGACATGCTGGCCGCATCTGGGATCACCTGATAGGTTGGGCGCGCTTGCAGAATGAAGGCTTCGTCCTTGAACCTGCCGCTGAAATGAGTGCCAAGTTTGCTGAGTGGAAATCCAAAGATACCCTCGTAGACCTGCCTCCTCCACCATAGTCCTGCAGATGAATCGGCACCTAATGGAAGTATGCCTCTTCACCCGCACAGAGAGTGTAGAAGGGTCAACTTGGCCCACATCGGTTCTTGGCTGTCGGCTTGTCGTGACCGAATTGCTCGTCCACTGCTACTAACGGTGCCTGCTGCGGCGACACGGCTGCTTCAGTGGTGAAATAGGCCTCTTTATGCCGACCCGAAACCCAAGGCTGGGCAGAGGTCATTAGGGCAGAGGACGTGGGTTCAATAAGGGTTCAATAGGCGTTCCTTACCGTTCCTCAGGGCTCCAAAAGTGCCAGCCGTTGGCCCCTGTTTCCAATCAGTTACGGTCTTCTGGTGCTCTGTCACGGCAGAGGTCGCGGGTTCGAGCCCCGTCGTCCCCGCCATAAACTAAAGTTTATGGCACGATAATTAAGATTCAGTCCATAGGACCACAGAAGGGCGCTGAGAAAACTCAGCGCCTTTCTACTGTTTAGAAGTAGCACTCAACAAAGAACCGGATGCGCCTTACGGCGCATCCGGTTCTTCAGTTGGAAGAAGAGTTAGAAAGAAGCTCGCAGAGCGAACTGGATCTGTCGCTGCGCATTGGGGTTGATCAGGTTTGAGATCAGCCCCGCTCCAGAGACAATACCTGTCGCCGAAAGCACGGTTGCGTTCGGCTCTCCATAGTTCGGGTGGTTGAGGATGTTGAACATCTCCGTGCGGAACTGCAACGCCCCCGCATCTCCAAGCCAGCGCAGCTTCGTATCCTTCACGACGGAAAAGTCGAGGTTCACGTAATCCGGTCCACGCAGCGAGTTGCGGCCAACGTTGCCAAGATATCCCGCCGGAGCCAGCGTATACATGTGTGGATTGAAGTACTGCGTCGTTCCATGCTGAATGACCTTCGAGCGATCAAAGATCACCGCGTTCGGGTCCAGTGCTTTCGCTGAAGTCAGGTTGGCCTCCGTCACATACGACGGACGCTCCGCGCCGATTCCATTGTTCACCCCAGAGCGCGAGTTGTTGAAGCTGACCTGCGGCGTGAACGGCAGGCCGCTCTGCGCGGTGAAGATCGACGAAACCCACCATCCACCCAGCAGCGTCTTCTGACGCGAAGGCGTGGGCAGGTGATAGATCGCATTCAGACGGAGGTTATGCGGCGTATCGAAGACCGAAGAGCTCCGGTCCCAGCGTGAGTTGTAAGGATTCGGAGACTGCAGAGGCGACGCAGCCGTCTCCGCGATCACAATCGCCTGACCATTGTCGATAAGACGCGACCACGTATACGAGGCCTGGAACTGCACCTTGTTACGGATATTCCCGGTCACCTGGGTCTGCAGCGCGTGGTAGCTCGACTCCGCCGTTGATTCTGACTGAAGAATCGAGGCGAAGTTCGGGTTGAGACGCGTTCCCCCCGGAGCCCAGTACGGAACGCCATCCGTAATCTGCGTGGCCTTGTTCGGGTTCACTTCGGAGTTTCGCATCAGGTGTACGCCACGTGTTCCGACATACGCAACCGTTAAGGTTGCAGATGCAGGAAGCTGCTGCTGTACCGACGCAGTCCAGCTATCGAGGTACGGCTGCTTCAGGCGGTACTGGATCGGTTGCACCGAGGGGCGAACCACCGAATCCGGAGTCGGGAACGGAATGGTCGCCGTGCCAGCGGCGTTGGCCGCAAGCGATGTGACCGGCAGACCGAGCTTCCAGGTCGCGGCAGCCTGCCCCGTAAACGAAGGAGCAACGACCGAGCTAAACGGAGGCGTTGCGGTCGAGACATTGATGTAGGACTGCGGCAGCGGCGTCTGATCGTAGAGCTGCACAAAGCTGGCGCGCACAGCGGTCTTTCCATCTCCGCGCACATCCCACGCCAGTCCAACACGCGGGCTCAGGTTCCACAGGGAGACATTCTTGCGGATCATATTGCCCGCCTGAAACGAGGTCTGCGTGGGATCGACGAACGGAGATTCCAGCCACGACTGGCGTCCGCTCGTCTCATCCGGCCTCGACCACGGCTCATACCGCAGTCCCAGGTTGATCGTAAGGTTCTTGCGAATTTTCCAGTCGTCGCGCACGTAAAAGGCATACTCGTTCTGCGCGAAGGCGCGCGGATTGAGCGGGCCGGAAGCGCGGAAGGTGAACGAAGAGGGGTCGCCCGTAAAGAGCGAAACGAAGCTCGGGAAGGTGAAGATACCGCGCTGATTGACGGGCGAGGAGATGCTCGGCACATCGCGGTTGTACATCACACCGGCCTTGATCTCGTGGGCTCCATGCGTGTATAGCAGATCGTCGCGGAAGCTGTAGAAGAGCTTGCGCTGAAAGTTGTTCGAAACGCAGGCACCGTAGTTCGTGATGCCCGGAACCGTCAACGTACCCATGCCGAGTCCTACGTTGAGGATCGACGAACCACTGGGAACATCCGCCGAGCATGTGATGTTGATCGTGATGCCCGTGTACGAGAAACCTGCGGTATTCAATAGCGACGGGGAAAAGACGTGCGTCTCGGAAACTGTTCCGAGGTCGCCGCGGCTCTTTCCGTTCTGATAGAAGTAGGGCCAGCCATAGTTGGTCGAGGGCTGCGTCGCCTTGTCGATCGTGTAGCGGAAGAACGCGGAATCCTTCGACGAGAAGGTGTAATCGACACGCGCCTGTCCGTAATAGTCGTCCTGATGCTGCGGGAAAACATAGGTAAACTGCGATGGGTTGGTCGCCGAGTAGCTGACGAGCGAGGTCGACGGACGAAGATCGCTGAGCACCTTCGCGGTCACATCGTTCACCGTGATGCTGGGCGTCGATGCCGGAAGCTGGAGTTGCGGGCACTCCTGATTCGTCAGCTTTGTTCCTCCAGCAACGACGCATCCCGGTCCAATGGTGGTCTGGGTCGTGGGAACAGGCTGGGCAGCCTTGAGCGCTTCAAAGACCGCGTTGAAGAAGAACTTGTCCTTCAGGATCGGTCCTCCGACGGAGGCTCCGAACTGGTTGCGGCGGAACGCCTGCTTAGGCTGCGTCGGCTGCAGCAGGGTGTACTTGGCGTCCAGCGCGCTGTTGCGAAGATACTCGAAGACATCGCCGTGGAACTGGTTCGATCCACCGCGGCTGGCGATCACCACCTGTGCGCCGAGAGATCCGCCGTACTCCGCAGGAACATACCCGTTGATGACACGAAATTCCTGAATGCCATCGACGCCAAGCGTCGCTCCGACGACCGAAGCACCCGCCGCTCCGGAGAGGCTCGTCACCGAGGCCCCATCCAGCAGCTGCGCGTTCGAGCGGATAGGCGCGCCGTTCGAGCTGAACCAGCTTCCGACCGTGCCGCCGTTCGCCTGCCTGCTCGTGTTCAGCGTGATGCCGGGCTGTAGAAAGACCAGGTCAACATAGTTCCTTCCGTTCAGCGGAAGGCTCGCCACGCGCTGCGGCGAGACATATCCGCCAAGCGTCGGGCTTGACGTATCGACGTCCGAGGAGCTTGCCTCTACATTGACGTGCTCGGAGATCTCACCAATCTCAAGCGACGCATCCTCGACGGTCTGGTGCGCAACCGAGATCGCGACCCCAGGAATCGTAACCGTCTTGAATCCATCGTGCTCGATCCTCAGAGCATACGAGCCAACCGGCAGCTCGATGAAGCGATAGCGGCCCTCGCTATCGGTCGCCGCAGAGCGAGTGATGCCCGTCTGTTCGTTGACAAGGTTGACTCGCGTATCAGTCAACACATTGTCGGAAGCGTCGTGAACGACTCCTTCGAGAGAGCCGGTGTTCAACTGGGAGAACGCCCTCGGAGAGAGAGCGGAGAACGACAAAAGAAACAAAAGAAAAACTCCGGCCAATCGAACTGAGTTTTTCGTGTGTGTGAGTTTCATACTTTCCTCGTGTTTAGATCGTGATAAGCCATGCGCATTACAGCCAGGCGCCACGGCGCGTTATTTCTATATGCGGGGGGAATTGCGCCGAAGAACTTAGTCCCGTCAGGCGCGAGAACGATGAATCAACAACCAAAGGGCCGCGCAAGGGCAGCCGTGGAATCTTCAGTAGAAAGAACCTGCGCGGCCTCATCCGAGGTCTGCTCGTCTGTGATAAGACGGCTCAGGTGCCGGTGCATCTCAAAGATGGAAGCATCTTCTTCCGCGCGGGGACGAGGACGCTGATTGCGAACCCGCTCGCTGATCTGTGCGGGTTTTCCCTTCAGGACAAGAACCTCGTCCGAAAGAAATGCCGCTTCCAGCGTGTTGTGCGTAATCATCATGCCTGTGAAACGTCTCCGCAGCCAGATCTCCTGCAGCAGAAGACGCATACGGCGCGCACTCAACTCATCGAGCGCGCTAAAGGGCTCATCGAGCATCACGATGTTCGGACGAATCGCTAGCGCACGCGCAAGAGCGACACGCTGCCTCTGTCCACCCGAGAGCGTGAGAGGATACGCCCTGCGGTACTCCTCGAGATGAACATCGGACAATGCCGACAAGGCTTCCGAACGATCGACTCCCGCAGCGTCCGTGGCGATGTAAAGATTCTCTTCCACCGTCAGCCACTCCAGAAGACGCGGCTGCTGAAAGACCATTCCAACACGGGGCTTCTCCGAGGCCGAGCCAAAGCGAATGCTTCCGCTGTCCGGCCTCTCAAGCCCCACCGCAAGATGCAGCAGTGTCGTCTTGCCGATGCCCGACGGACCGATGATCGAAAGTAACTCGCCTTCCTCAATCGAGAACGACAGATCCTGCAGCACCGTGCGGCGCGTGCGCTTATCCGTCGTCGCATACGACTTGCTGATATTGGAGAATTCGATCGCCGCGCTCATGCCAGCTTCGTCCTCCTCCATCGCGTAAGGCGGTGCTCAATCGTCTGCAGAATGCCGTACTCGATCACCAGCATGACGATGCCGAAGAGGATCGTCCATGCCAGCACTCCAGCAACATTCTGCGTGCTGAACTCCGAGTTCAACTGGTAGCCGATTCCGCTGGACATACCGAAGATCTCAACCAGCACCATGATCTTCCACGCCAACGAAAAGCCCACGCGCACGCCACTCAACAGAAACGGTGTCGTTGCTGGAATCCAGAGGTAACGGATGCGCGCCCAGCGCCCCACGCGATAGACCTCCGCCATCTCGACCAGCGAGTTATCAATCGAACGAATTCCCTGCTCCACCTGCACCGTCAGGGCCGGAGCAACTCCAAGAGCAAGCGCCACCACGGGAGTCAACCAGCTGACTCCGAACCAGATGACGCACAACAGCGCCCACACAAGCCCCGGAATCGCAAGCCCCAGCACAATGCCAGGCTGCAGAAAAGCGGCCATCATACGATTGCGCGCAGAGAGCACTCCCAGCAGCAGAGACACGGCCGAAGCGAAGAAGAGCCCCGATACGATGCGCACCAAGGTGATCCAGATTTCGCGCCATCCGTCGCCGGTTCTCGCAAGCGCAAACACTTCCTCAAAGATCGGCCCCACCCGCGGAATCAGCGGCGAGTGCAATGCCCGCGCCATGATCTCCCATCCGCACAGCAGCAGCACGCAGAACGCGAGCGGCGGCAAAACGGTCTGCGACAGCCTCCTGATCGAAGACCAGGAAGAACCGGCGACCTTTCCCTGCGGAATGGATGTGAGCGTGGTGGCCATCGTTATGCGTGTACCGCCCCCGAGGTGGACTTTTCATACACAGGACGCGAGGAGCGCTGAGTAAGAATCTTCGTCTTGACCGCCTCGTCGATCTGGCGGTCGATGTCGGCAAACACCGAGTTGTCCCACTCGGTCGCATAGATCTCAGGAAGTCGCTTGGCAAGAAGCTGAATCGCCTTCGTATCCGAGTCCGGAATCCCCATCGAAGCATGAAGCTCGCTCGCAAGCTGCGGCTTTGCCTTGATCTGCCGATTCACGGTCGCAAAGGCCTTCGCCAGAAGAGCAGCCGTGCTCTGATTGTTCTGAATCCACTGGCGCTTCGCGGCAAGACCACCGAGGAAGAGCTTCGATCCGCGGCCCCACATATCGCGCACCTTGGCAATCTCGCGTGCGCCATTGGCAATCAGTCGGCTGGCAATCGGCTCAATCGTAATGACGGCTTCCACGTCACCGCGTTCAAACAGAGCAAGATTCGCAGTGGGAGGCCCGAAGATGACACGAAGGTCCTTCATCAGGTCGATGCCCTGCAGGGATGCGGCCACACGCGCCTGGCGGAAGGTCTCCGAGGTCTGCGGCTGCGCAGCCACACTCTTGCCGATCAGGTCGTGCGGCGTGCGATAGCTGCTGTTGCCCTTCACGATCCACGAGCCATGATTGAGCAGACCCGGAGCGAAGATCAGGATGTCGTTGCCGCGAAGCTGCGACTCGGCAGCGCCCAGCGGTCCAAAGAAGCCGACGTCGATGGCTCCCGAAAGAAGCTGCAGCTGAACCTGCCCCGGATCTCCGCCAGCCCACTGCGGATGAAGCCCGCCAAGAAGCTGCGAGTTCCTCTCCAGCAGAGGCTTCCACACGGCTCCGGCCGTTCCGGGATTTGCCGCCTCAATGCGAATATCTCCCGCAGCGGCGAATGCGCGCGAGCCGAAAAGTTGCAGCGCTGCAAGGGAGAGCGTCTGCTGAAGCAATGTTCTGCGAGTTACAGATGTCATAACGGAATACACCACTTGTACTGCCTGTACTGATGCTCAGAATGTCTGATGGGATTTTTTGATTTCTATCGACCGGAGGATGACCGGCGAAGAGCGGCCAGGTTAGCGAACCCGACACATGCCCTGCAGACAGAGCGTCTCGACAGGACAACAACAGCAGCAACAACAACAGGAACAGCTGGCGCTGTTTGCCGAATCGGTCTGTTGTTGAAGAGAGATCATCTTGCTGCCTTTACCAAGGAGGTAATTAACAAACTGCGAATATTTTAGCAGGAAACGACACACGTTGTCGATGATCGGCCACGGCCGCCGCCATCGCTCAACCGCAAAACAAAAGGGGAGGATTCCTCCTCCCCATCCCACGTCTTATGCCGTAGCCTTCGCCGCCAGTTGCTCTTTCGAGAAGCCCGCGACCTTCTTGTATCCACTGCTGATGTCTTCCATCTCCTGCTGCGAGATGACATCGTAGATATTCTCGAAGCGCTTGCCGCCCGTGCGCTCGTAGACCTCGCGCAGAATCGCGTCCGGCGGATTCCGGCGGTTCATCAGTACCACTTTGGAAGTCGCTTCGACACGCACCTTGTCATACACCTGCAGCGCAGCCTCGCCCACGCCATGCTCCTTCAGCGAATCCGCAAGGAAACGCGCATCGAGGATGGCCTGTCCCGCGCCGTTCGAACCACGCGGGTACATAGGGTGCGCCGCATCGCCCAGCAGAGTCGCGCGCCCAAAGGTCCACGTCGGAACGGGGTCGCGGTCCACCATCGGGAAGATCAACGGGCGCTCCGTCTTCTGCAGCAGCGCCGGAACATCCAGCCAGTCGAACTTCCAGTCCTTGTACTTATCGAAGAAGTCCTCGAGCTTGGCTTCCTTGTTCCAGTCATACGAAGCGGGCCGCGGACGCTCCTGCGTCGCCACCCAATTCATCAACTGGTTACCTTCCGCGTCGATGTTGTTGCGGATGGGATACGCCATCAGCTTGCCTACCGGCATCCATCCAACGCGTATCGTGTTCGCCCCGCTGAGGAACGGCTTGAACGGAGTCACGCCGCGCCAGATGGTGTAACCGGAGTACACCGGCTCGCCCTCGTTCGGATAGAACTGCCTGCGCAGAGCGGAGTGAATACCGTCGGCTCCCACCACAATGCTCGCGCGGCGGCTCGGCAGCTCCTCGCCCTCGGGCGAGACAAAACGCGCCACCACGCTGTCCGATCCGATATCGACACCGACGCAGCGATGTCCCTTCACCACCGCATCCGGTCCAAGGCGCTCGGCGACCGCATCCAGCAGCACCGCCTGCAGGTCACCACGATGCAGCGAGAACTGCGGCCAGTCGTAGCCCGCATACATCCCGTTCAGCTCGGTGTAGATGTGCTGTCCATACTGGTTGAAGTACGAGGAGTCCTTCGTGCGGATGCCAACACGGTCGAGCGCAGGGATCAGGCCAAGCCGATCCAGCTCACGTGTGGCGTGAGGCAGCAGGTTGATGCCCGCTCCGACAGCCTGAATATTGCTCACACCCTCATAAAGCCTGCTCTCAATTCCAAGCTCGTGGAGACAAAGAGCAAGCACCAGACCACCAATTCCGGCGCCGACAATCAACACATCTGTATCTTTGGACATTCTCTTGCAACCTTCATAGCAAAGCCGCACAACAGCTATGGCTTATAGTTTGAATTCTCGTAAAAGTACTGCAGCGCCTCTTCGGCAACCTTCAGGTCCTGATCGGCGCTGCCGGAACTGATTCCGATTCCGCCGACGATCTCCGCATCCACATACACCGGAAGCCCTCCTCCGATGATGGAGAAATGGCCGCCGTTGGTAACGTGAATCCCGAAGGTCGGCTGCCCCGAGACACAAAGTTGATTATAGATATGTGTCCCCTTGCGGGCGACGGCGGCGGTAAATGCCTTATCGACAGCAATCGAGATGCTGCTGATCTTGCCGCCATCCATGCGCTTGAAGTCAATCAAGTGGCCCGACTCGTCCGTCACGGCAATGCACATCGGCACGCCCATCCTGTGCGACGCCTCCACGGCGCCTGCAATCAGGATGTCGGCGTCCGCCAGCGAAAGTCTTCTAATCTCAAGCATTCACAAACTCTTTCTGTGTTTTGAAGTTCGTTTCCAGGAACTGATGAAGCTGTTTCAGCGATTCGCCCTTGATCGACTCATAGGGCAGATGCCGAACTCCCGCATTGACTCCGAGATATTCGGACGAGGCCTTCATCACCTCCGCCAATCCATAAGACATCCATCGCGAGGGCCAGGTCGCAAAAACCTGCTGCAGCTCAATCGCATGCTGAAGATCGCCCGCCTTGTACGCGTCTATTACGTAGCGCGCAATCTCAGAAGCGGGAGACGGCAGCGTAATTCCCGACCCTCCAAGCTGCAGCGTGATCAACAGAAGCTGCATCGTGGTGTAGTACCCCGCCAGCCCCGCATGGTCGATCTCCGTAATCAGCCGCGAAGCGCGCGCAAGATCACGCGAGCTTTCCTTCACCGCGCAGATGTAGTCCAGCTTCGCCAGCTCCACCGTCTCCGGAATCGTGGGGTCCGCCCCGGGTCCCGCGTTCAGATAAAGCACAATCGGAAGCGAGGTCTCGCGCCCCACCAGCTCAAAGTAGCGCACCAGCTCGGCAATCGTCGGCGCATTCCCGTTTGGGCGCAGCGGAGCAAGCAGTTGGATCGCTTGTGCTCCCAGCTTCTCCGCATAGTGAGCCAGATCGATGGCCACCTTGTACGAGGGATGCGAGACGCCAACCGCAACCGCGGCCCGGCCATCGACTGCATCCAGCGTCTTCGAGATCAGCTCCAGCCGCTCCTCGTAGCGAAGGTACTGGTACTCCTGCATCTCGACTCCCGCCGCTACCACCAGTTCCGGGCGGCTACGTTCCATCATCGCGTCCACTCCCTTTTCAAGGAGCGCCCAATCCACCTTCATGTCTTCGGTAAACGGGGTAAACGGAGGAACAATCATCGACGGCTTCGGCAGATGCAGCTTCTGAGTACTCACTTTTCAGTCCTTCCTGAGGGGCAGACAACAGGGCTGCCCGTTAACTTTAGGCTACCATTAGGAGCATGATTCGGTACGAAACACGCGGTCCTGCCAGCTACATCACCCTCGACACCCCGGAGACCTCCAACAAGTTCACCTACGGTCTGATGAACGACTTTATCGACGCTCTCAAGGCTGCTGGCAATAGTGGAGCCATCGCCCTGGTGATCAAGGCAACCGGCAAAGATTTCACCCTGGGCCGCGACCAGTCCGAGCGCCGCACCGACGTAAGCCGCACCGCGAATCTCTCGCTTATCCTGACGGCAAACTCCCTGCTCAGGAACTTTCCCGGAGTAAGTATCTCCCTCATCCAGGGCCGCGCGATGGGCTTCGGCTCCGGCATCGCGCTTCACTCCTCCATCTCCGTCGGAGCGCAGAATTGCATCCTCGGATACGACGAGATCAAGCACGGTCTCGCGCCTTTAGTGGTGATGCACTATCTTCCCCGCTACGTCGGACCGAAGGTAGCCGCGGATCTGATCTACACCGGTCGTGACATCTCCGCCGATGAGGCATTCCGCCTGAACATGCTCAGCCGTGTCGTTCCCGCCGATCAACTGGAACATACCGCAGAGAAGATTGTTGAAGAACTCTCATCCTATCCAGCTGGAGCGATCCGCCTTCTACAGAGATATGAGCAGAAGACCCGGCAGGAAGCAGTCGAACCCAATATCCTCGGCATCGACATGCTGGTCGAGTGGATCGAAAACGGCAAGCCCGACATCCTTCCCTAGCAACAAAAATGTCCGGCGCGAAACGCGTAAAGTGCTTGCGCCGGGCACAAATGCAGCACACCACCCTCATGAAAATCGTCGCTCCAGCAGGCAACAGGACATTCAGTGCCTGAAACTCAGGCGCACCATTTTCAGTAAGAGCCACTCTAAAGAGGAGATTCTCCCGTCAACAGGAGTGTGGCTGGTGTCTGTTCGTTGTCTATCAGATGTAAGGTTCCGGTGCGAGTTCCTGTTGCATGAGGCGTAAAGTATGCCAGAATCGTACAGGTTCCTCCGACAGGTATATTTCCCAGAGTGCAGTTGCTGATGTCGGTCGAAAAATCCGCGGCCATGTCGCTTAGTAATTCGACATTCGTGGTCCTCAGATCAGACGAGCATGTAAGCCACACCGCTTGACGGGGAAGTCGACGACAAACCGACACGGTCACCCCCTCGCCATTCGGTGCATTGATGGTGGAAGTCGCCGGTACCGTTGTCGCGCCCACAGGGACCGTTCCTATGTCGATAGCACCGCAGATGGTAGGCACGGCTATATTGGGAGATTTATTTCTAAACCATATTAATCTCAATTGCTCTAATGAGGACTTTTGCCAGCAATCGAAACTGCTCTCCTCCGTCCAAATGTGATCAAAGAAGATCCCCATCCGCAAAGAATAGATGCCACCACGATAGTCACCGATTCACTGAATCCGGGCTTGGCGACCATGAGCAGAACCGTCCCGAAGACGATCCAAATCCTGATATTCAGTGAGAGCTTCAGCCAGAAACTTCTTGTCCAACGATTCAATTCCGATTGATTTTCTGACAGGCTATTCAGGAGCCTCCTGATCGCACGCAGTTGTCTTCCGGCCAGTGCACCAAGCGCGGCGAACAACACAGTCTCCAGCACCGCAAATCTCGGCCAGGCTAACTCCCACGCTTTCAAACTCTCAGTCAGATACGCTCCCGTGATGTATACGATCACCAGCGAGCTTATGCTCGCCGCCGTGAGTCCTGGGAGGGGCAAGGTCCAAGCGCGAAGCTCATTTGAGGTCGATGCTCTCCTTAACTGAAACAACATCCACGTCTCCACTGTGAGCCCGGCAGTCAGCACAAGCACTGCAATCGCGTGAGCAAAAAGAACCGCTGTGTAAATTCTCATGATTGGTCTCGCTCCTGAACGCGCTGGGTATCTACGTTATTAAATTGCGTTAGTTACTCACGCCCATGATCTTGCGGTTTGACGCATCGTCTTCAATACACCGGATCATGAAGTCAGCGACATCAGCACGCGCGATCTTGAAACCAAAAGCAGGGAGATGCCATTCGCGGACCCGATATTTTCCTTTTTGCGGCTTGTCCGTGAGCTGCGGTGGACGCACCAGAGTCCAATCGAGATTGCTCTTTGTCACAATTTGTTCCATTGCCGAAGCATCCGCGACAACGCCTGGAAAGAGCAACCGACCAAATAAATAAGTAGGTGGAAAGATCGAATCCCTGAATAAAAATGCGGTCGATACGATGACTGCGCGCCTCACCCTCGAATACTGTGCTGCGTTCGTCAGTGCTCTAGCAAAGCGTTCCAGAAGGTCGGCATCACTCTTCGATAGCGGTAGACGAGGTCCAAACCCCGATATAACTCCATCGTGGCCCTCCAATCCTCGTCCAAGTTCCGCAGCATTAAGGAGATCTCCTTGAATGATCCGAATATTTCCGGAGAATGCGCTGAGCCGCCCAGGGGAGCGAACAAAGGCTGTCACGGAATGACCGCGTTCCACCGCCTGCCGAACAACCTCCAGACCTATCCCGCCAGTGGCCCCAAGAATTACCAGCTTCATTGATCCTTCCTTCCACAGCCCGATGCACTTCCGTTTTAGTTCGCCGTTCCAATCATCTGATGAGCGCGCTATCCCAAAAGGGATACCTAGATCATTGTTGCTCCAGTACCTCTCGAGGAGAAGTCCACTCGCGCACCTCGACGGCGACACCGTAACGAAGTCCCGGATGAATTCGCGCGATGTGCACCGCTTGTTCTCTGTCCGCAGTATCGAAGAAGACGATCGTGGTTAGCGCGGAACTGCTTGACTCCTTGCTTGAGACCATTTCCTCTCTTTCTGAGGAGAACTTTGCCGCTGTCTCTCCAAAATTGCGCGGATCGAGCCTGATCCCCATCTCTGTAACCTGTTTCACCCAGTCAGCGATATCAACCGCACGCTGCTTCTGTTCTCCAGGGCTAAGCGAGCGTGTGACATGGAAGATCAAAGCATAGTGCTTCATTGGTATCTCCTGAATGTTTGCGGATTGAGCATGTGTCGGCTGGCAAAGCAGACATGAAATAGCAACAGCATCTTATGGCCGCACTGGATCGAGATGAGAACCTTGCGAAGAAGATCCCTCATGCACCAAAGGTAGCGAATGTTGAGAGACAACTACTTGTAAAAAATCGGCAGATTGAGAGTGAGGGAGTTCCGGAAGAACTCCTCGGGAGATATACCGGCAAAAAGTCGGAAGTCACGCACCATGTGTGGTTGATCGCAGTAACCTGCTTCAAAGGCAATATCCGTGAGAGTCTTTCCGGCGTTCCACAGTCGGCAGACATGCTGCAAGCGGAACAGACGACTTAGTTTCTTGGGCGTTACTCCGACTGCAATACGGAAGTGCCTCTCAAGTGCACTTTGGCTCATAGCTGTATGACGTGCAATCGCTGCGATGGAAGACCGCCCTTCGGAACGGCGAATCATCTCTGTGGCTGCTTCGATCTGAGGAAGAATGGCCTGCGATGGGAACCATCGTGTACGGATACGGTCAGTGAGAAAGCATTCCATCGCCAGGAATCGCTGTTGTAGTTCGCGAATATCCGTGAGGGCATTCTGGATATCGTCAATTTCCTGCCGACGCAATACGGAATCGAGCGGCGCCGTTCGATTGTAAAGTTGATCCACGCGGTCGCCCACAAAAACAGACGCGCCGACCTCGGTAAACCTCACAATTGCCAGAGAGGAATCCGTTCCGTGCTCAACTAGACGTGCCCGCGACTGCAGACCGGAGATAACCGCATGTGGTAGAGACTCGTTGCACAACGATGCCGAACCGGACTGCCGCAGCACAAGTGTAAGCGTGGTCTCTGGTAACAAAACCTGAACTCGGGAGCGTTCCGAGCACACCCACAATATCTCGCGCACATAGCGGCGGAGGTTCCCCCTCGGCTGGTGAACGAAATGACGTACTCCACTCATCGTTCTCTTGGATGAGTGGATCGCGTAGAAGATTCGTGGAGTAATCGGTCGCCTAAATATTCCAGTTATTCAGCAGCTTGAGCAGTCCAGAACATTTAGCTATTGCTAAATCGCCGAGTCGCCCATTGGCGATTTTGCGGAAAACCAGCACGTTATGGCTACGTAGGATGCAAAATGACGCATTGTGGGTTACTGCTCGACTTATTCTGACAAAGACGACCGCTGCATCAGCTATCAAGAATCAGGGGAGGAGCTCCACCTAAATGAGGTTGTGAACCGTCCCTGGTCCGTGTTGTTGATGTGGGCGTGGGCAATCCTCTTCTTGGGAAGACGCAGACCAACGGACTACGATATCCGAACTACTAGCGCCTGGAGGTTAAAAACAGCGGAAAGTCGTTCGCAAACAACGTCAAGATTCATGACAAAGCCCAACTGGATGCCTGCCGCAACAACTCCTGAGTTGGGCTAGCTCGTTTCTTTTCGTTCCGGAACCTTTGCTCGCAAGAGATTTAACCGCTCCATCAGGTGAGCCTGAAGACCGGCATGCTCAACTTTTCCATACAAATTATTGTGTTCTCCGGGGTCGGCTTCAAGGTCGTAGAGCTCACCCTCTAATGGGTCGAGTACATATTGAATCAACTTATATCGTTCGGTACGAATTCCGCGATGCGGCGCTACCTTCTCAGGATTAGGCCATTCGTAATATTCGTAATACCACTCTTTACGAAACTCTGGGTCCTTCTTCTTCGCCAAGGTCAGCACGCTCTTACCCTGCATGTGCGCAGGAATAGGAACACCCGCGAGATCGAGAAGCGTGGGTGCAATATCCGTATCCAGAATCATCTCCTCACGTACTCCTCCGGACGAAATGCGTCGAGGGTAGCGGATTTGAAATGGAACGCGGATAGACGGCTCGTGCATTAATCGTTTGTCGAAAAGTCTCCACTCCCCGAGGAAGTATCCGTGATCAGACGTGTGCAGGATGGCTGTATCATCAAGGATTCCTTTCTTCTCAAGATGATTCATAACGCGGCCAATATTCTCGTCGACTGCGACAAGGCCTGCATAATAATCCTTCGCAACGCCTTCAAGAGAACCGCAGGCTACGTGGGAGGAGGTTGTACCCAACTTGTTCTCAGCATCGATAAAGCTCTTGGGCTTTCCAGGATATCCCTTGAGGTCGTCATCGAAGCTTGAAGGCTTTGCGATAGGTACGCCGTTATAGAGGTCTGCATGGCGGCGTGGACGAAAGAACGGTTCATGCGGTGCAACAAACCAGAGCAGGAGGCAGAACGGCTTATCCCCACGATCTTCCTCGATCCACGAGATGGCTCGATCCGTAGCGAGGTCGTCTGGATAGGCCTTCTGATATTGCACCTGCGGGCCAACCTTGCCTTTGCGTCCCTCCTTGAAGAGAGGATTCTCGTAGTCATTACTGGGATTGTTATGGCCAAAGTAATAATCCCAATTGCGCTCTTCCACTCCATTTCGGGTATGAACTTTGCCGACAATTGCCACTTCATAGCCCTCTTTCTGCAGGAGTTCGGTGAAGAGAGGAATATCTTCCGGAAGAGGAGTATGGCCCTTTGTATTGTCTAATGCACCGGTCGAACGCGAATACATTCCAGTGAGTGCGGTGGCACGTGCGGGAGCGCAAAGTGCATTGGTGCAAAAAGCATTTGTGAAACGAAGTCCTTCACGCCCGATGCGATCATGATTCGGGGTTTTCAGAATGGGATGCCCCGCAATGGAAAGAGCATCGGCCCGCTGACCTTCTCCAAAAAAGAAAACAAGGTTCGGGCGCTTTTGTTTCGTTTGGGCTGCTGCCACCTTCGGCGTTACGGATGCAACCGCAGCACTCCCTGCAATTGCGACAGACGTCTGCAGAAATTCACGCCTGGTCGTTACACCTGGCGTTGAGGTGTGAGACTTGTGGTGGCTCTGTTCGTTTATTTCTGACATTGAATGTTCTCCTCTCGCAAAGCTATGCGTTGAGCATCGGATCGCGGAGCTCTCGCTGAAGAGCGTGTAGATGACCTTTCATCTCCTCCAGGACGGAAGAGAAGCTACTGTCGCCCGCCAGATCCTTGATCTCCCAGGGATCCTTCTGAACGTCGAAGAGCTGGTAGCGATTGATCGGTGGATAGTAGATCAATCGATATTGCCTGGTCCTAACGCTTCTTTGGAGCTTCATCAACCACCCAAACGTGGCGTTGTAGAGGGGCTCCGGATGCTCTTCCATCAACATCGGCTTCAAACTTGGGAACTCGACATGCTTCGGCACGGAAAGACCTGCCAGCTCGCATGTTGTCGCAAACATGCAGTGTTGATAGACCAGTTCGTCGACCTTCCTCCCTGCTCCTATCCCAGGCCCTCGGACGAAGAGAGGCATACGCATACTGCATTCATATTGGTTCTGCTTACCGATCAGACCGTGCTCGCCGACCGCGAGACCATGATCCGCGGTGAAGATCACATACGTATTGTTTGCATGGCCCGACGCATCGAGGGCATCGAGGATATGTCCGACCTGCTCATCCAGATGGGAGATGATCGCGTAGTATTCGCGGCGATGAGTTCTGATTGCACTTTCTGTCCGGGGAAACGGAGCCAGAGTTTCATCGCGATCGAGAGCGAGGCCCTGGTCGAACGGATGCGTCGGAACGAAGTTCGGCGGCATCTTTATGCTGTCGGCAGGGTACATATCGAGAAACGATTGCGGTGCCTGCCGAGGGTCATGCGGCGCGTTGAATCCGACATACATGAAGAAAGGCGTACGTTGCGTGCGCCGAGAGGAGAGATACTTCACAGCAGAATCGGCGTAGACAGAGCTCGAGTGCTGAATCGCAGGCTTTGCGTCTTTACGCCAGAGGTCCATTTCGAGCCAATGTCCTTTCAGGCTCTGGTCGGCAGGGTCCCATGTATTGCCGGGCGAAGGCCGGTTGTACATCTCCGGAGTGGATGGAAGAAAGCCCGGACCGACAGCGGATTGTTCAGCAAACGATCTCTGCAGCGACACCGCATCGAGGTGCCACTTGCCAGTGATGAAGGTATCGTAGCCGGCTTCGCGGAAGGTCTGGCCCCACGTTGGATGCTCGAACGATTGGTTGTTCGGGATGGCCTTTTCCGCATTGAAGGTGGTCAACCCGGTGTTCAGCATCGTACGACTGGGAACGCATATGGCTCCGGACCAGGCGCCCTGATGGAAGCAATGAGTAAAGTTGCATCCCTGAAGCCGCAAGCGATCGAGGTTCGGTGTCTTAACCTCTTCTTTCAGAGGCGACTCAAAGATGCGGAAGGTAAGATCATCGGCGATCATGAAGAGGAAGTTGGGCTTTCCTTCTAAGCCAGACGCGGATGAAGCTTCTGCGGGGGTAGACCGCAGTGTAGCGGCTGCAGCACCTGCCGCTGCACGTGAGATAAAGTCTCTGCGATTCATCAGTTCTTCTCCTTCGCTGCTATCGACTCAGGAGGCGTTGGCCATTTGGTCTCAGGCTCCGCTCCCATGTAAAAGTTCAATATGCCACCGGACATGATCGTGTCATGGGCAAGAAGGTATGTTTTTAGTGGCTTGTTGTTGAGTATTGCAGACTCAATGAATATATTTTTTTGCGATGCCTTTTGAGCTCGTATCGTAAATCGCTTTCCGCCTGTCAGGTGAAGAACAACCTTCGGAAACTTCGGCGAACCGATCGCGTAGAAGGGCGTTCCGGGCGTAACGGGATAAAAACCAAGCACACTGAAGATATACCAGGCCGACATTTGCCCAGCATCGTCATTTCCAGGGAGACCAGACGGACCACTCCTAAAAAGAGTGTCCCGGATTGAGCTAACGTGTTCCTGCGTCTTCGAAGCTGCGCCTACATAGTCATAGAGATAGGCGATGTGGTGGCTGGGCTCGTTGCCTTGATCGTATTGCTTCTTCAGAAAGAGATCATCCAGACGATGCTCGAAGTGTTGTGGGCCGCCTTCAAGGTCGATCAACCCCGAAATGTCCTGTGGCGCGAACAAAGCATTATGAGCTGCGGAACTCTCTATATAAGCAGGAGAGGATTTTTCCGGATCGAAGGGCTCCTCCCAGGCGCCACTCTGGTGACGTCCTCGAGCGTAGCCTGTGATCGGATCAATGACGTTACGAAAGTTCTGGCCACGTTGCGCAAACATAGCGGCATCGCTTTGTTTGCCGAGAGCTTGCGCGACCTTGCTCAGAACAAAATCATCGTAGGCATACTCGAGAGTGCGCGAGACCTGCCCTTTGCGGTGAAAAGCATCGGGAACTTGATCCTCCAGAGGAATGAAGCCATAGTGAAGATAGGAGTCCAGCCCTCGTCTTCCCTGTCCGTCGCGGTATGCGCTCAGATCGTCGGGAGTCGTCATAGCGCTCTGCCGCATAAGCGCATAGCCAGCCTCTATATCGAAGCCGCGAAGTCCCTTTAGATACGCGTCGCCGATCACCGATACGGCGTGATCTCCAAGCATCTCCTGCGTATAGCTGTTCCATGCCGGAAACATCGGCAGGTAGCCGCCCTGTTGTCCCTTGAGGATGAGAGAACGTACCATGTCGCTCTCCCGCTTTGGATCAAGGATAGTCAATAGAGGATGCAACGCTCGAAAGGTATCCCACAGAGAAAAGTCATCGTAATAATCAAAGCCGACTGCTTTCTCCACTTGGCCCTGAGAAGCGAACCGTGGGTAGGCGCCACTGACGTCGCTGACGATCCGCGGAAGCTGTGACGCGTGGTATAGAGCCGTATAGAAGATCTGTCGATCAGTGCGATTACCCTCAATCTCGATCTTCCCCAACTGTTGATTCCACTGTCGCCGACTCTCATACTCAACCCGGCTGAAGTCCCAGGAGGAAATCTCGGCTCTAAGATTGTTCCGAGCCTCTGAGGCGCTGACGAAGGATGTCCCGATACGAGCTTCGATGGACTCTCCCGCCTTCACCTCAAACTCAAGGAAGACACCCTCCTCGCTCGTTGTGAACTTCGACTCCTTTGGGCGCATCTGGATTGCTTTGCCTATCCATGACCCTGCGGATGTCGGCTGGTGATCGAACTGCGCGACGGTATATCCGCTAAAACCGGCAAGTTTGCCATTGCCGGCGTAGATACGACGGACCTTGTTCTCGCCTGTAATCTCGCCAGAGGAACGATCTACTGTCAGGAGACCATCCCCGGCGAGCGCTTCGTTCTGCAACGATATCCACGCGCGACCAGTTTTGTTAAAACGAAAACGGATCAGCCCACATCGCGTTGTGCCGGTCATCGAAGCACTGACTCCTGAATCCGGCAGCGCGATCTCATAGAGATACGGGTGCGAGACCTCGAGGCTGTGATCGAGGCGCGCCGAAGGATATCCCCTGGACACATCCGGCTTTCCCATGCCTGCTAACAGTTGGAAGCTTCCATAATCCTTCGTGCCTGACCCGCTAAGGAAATGGCTTCCTCTAAGTCCAACAAGTTCCTTGTCGTTGTAGTAGTACGGTGCAAGCCGACGTACTTCACCATTTCGTGTGGCAGGTGTCCACTGTGTCATTCCGAATGGAACACCGACGTTCGGCGTTGTTTGCCCATCCCCAGCTGTTCCAATGATAGGATCCACCTCTTCAACAGGAAGATGGGTGGAAGCATTCAGGCTCAAGGTTCCAAGTGCAACCAATGTGATGGCCGCCCATGCGACTCTTACAGGACTCATCCAATTATCCAAAGCGAGATAGTAAGGGAAACCACAGTAATCCGTGGTTTCCCTGTTTTTATTTCTAGAAAACAAGCCGCGCAGCGATCTGTAGTTGCCGTGTAGCTCCTGCCGAGGTGATAACGCCGTATTGAGCATTACCCACCGTTGCTCCAGGATTGTTGAACTGCGGATGGTTGAGAACGTTGTATCCTTCGAGCCTCAGATTGAGTAACGACCCATGAAGATGCTCGAAGTGAATCTGACGCTGCAGGGTTAGATCAAGCTGATTGCCTGGTGGCCCCACAAGAATATTCTTGCCACTGTTTCCGAAGGTGTACGACGTCGGAGCAACGAAGCAGGAGGTATCAAACCACTTCTTAATCGTTCCTCCTCCCGTATTTCCGTTGCATACTCGATTCGGCCGTGTGATCGTGCCGGCATTCGCGTAATCAACGGAGAGCGCGGGAGTGAAGTGAGAGCCTGTCTGATAGACATAGACCGGCGAGAGTCCCCATCCTCCAGCAACAGCTGCGGCAACGCCATGCGTGAAGAACCGCTCACCATGACCGAAGGGCAGCTGCAAAAATCCTGACAAGGCATAGCGGAAACGAATGTCCTGGTCGGAGTTGCCGTAGTTTGCGCTCCGGTTGTAGTTATCCTGAATAACGTCGGAGGCTACACCGGTCGAGCCTAGATCTTCTGCAGGGTTCTGAAGGTCAAGGTTGTGTCCGTAGGTAAATGAATTGAGGAAAGAGATGCCGTGCTGCAAGCGCTTCTCAATTTTTGCAGAGAGTCCATTATAGTTACTGAAATTCCAATCGGAGACCGCACGCACAGAAGCCTGCGTATACTTTGCAAGCGGACGGCGAGAGTTCACAGAGGTCGAGTTGAGAACCGTGGGCTGGTTCGCTTCTCCCTGACTGCGCAGGTGGACTGCATGATTGCCGACGTAGTTCACTTCGAGCAACGTGTTGTAGGGGAGTTCCTTCTGGACACTCAGACTCCACTGCTCTACGTAAGGCGTACGAAGCTTCGGTGAATAGCTTACAAGCTGAGCCGTTGCACTCGGAACCAGCGTAAATTGTGAGGGCGATATTGGCGTCGGGCGGTCAATTGAAGAAGAAGAATCAATGATGAAGCCCGACGAGGGATGAAGCTGGTCGCTGCTGATGGATTGAGATCCGTAACCATAGAAGGGCGGGTTAGCAACCAGCTCGTACTTGGCCCCGTTGCCCTGGTCCTGACCATAGAAGACTCCAAAGGACCCTCGTACAGTCATGTTCTGCACTTCAGGAACGCGATACGCGAAGCCGACTCGCGGGGCCACATTCGCATGATTGCCATAGACCAGCGCGCGAGGAAGGCGAGGATCTCCCGAGAAGATGTATTGCCCAAACAGCTTGCTCGTAGAGTCGTAGATGAAGTTGGCCATTCGGTTCTGCGTGTCGATATATGGACTGGCGTACTCATAGCGCACACCGTAGCTCAGGGTGAGTGCGTGAGAGAGCGCCCACTGATCGGCAATGTAACCGTCTGCGTACCATCCTCGTTCTTCGCTCACCGAAACGGTGCCGGTAGTCAGTCCGGTCGCATAGCCCAGCAGAAAGTCGGCCAGCGAGCTGCCGGTGGCGCTGCGCTTCCCCGGGTTCTGAGTGAAGACGCCATTGAAGGTGAAGGAACTACGGCCGTTGCCGGTGGCGAACGTCGATGGCCGAATCAGGAAGGCTTCGCCACCGAACTTCGTTGTATGTGTTTTCCAGGTCTTAGCAAGATTTTCGGAGAAAACCCAGACTCCGGAGGTCTTGGAAAGAGGAGAGTTGCCGATGGCTTCTCCGCCAATGCCTGCGAAGTTGCTGATATTGAAGTTCGGCATACCCGTGGTCACCGAGAGATCCAAAGAGCCGGGAACGACTTCGTTACGAGGATTGGTTCCGTGCTCCGTAATGGAGATCCCTGTATAACCAAATCTCGACTCGCTGATGAAGGTTGGGCTCAGGACACGCGTGTAGCCGAAACCAACGCCCTGTGAATCGATTGCAGTGACACCTGGATTCTGAATCGGCGCAGGAAGAGCCGCTTCGCCTGAGCTGCGTGACTGCTGGCGGGAATAGCGCGCAAAGATACTATTTTGAGCGTTGAGTTGCACATCGCCACGAACGACACCATTCTTGTTATCGCCGAGCGAGGGAACGAGTCTCTTATAGTAAGTCGGCCCATCGGCTGGATCGTTCGGAAGGGGATACTCGTTAACCAGAGTCTGCAGTGTCTGATTGATCCGGTCTGCCGGAAGCTTGTTTCCCTGGAAGGCTGTGCGCGTTGCGGTCGTACCACTGCCCTGTGTCGTTAGAGGATCGTAGATCGTAGCCGTGTCAGAGAAATCTCCTGTGCGCTCAAGTAGCGTAGGAACCTGCGATGTCGAGAGGGAGTCAGTATGCGAGTGTTGCCCCTCGTAGGCTCCGAAAAGAAAGATGTGATCCTTCTTGATTGGACCACCTAACGACCCACCGTACTGATTCTGTACCAGCAACGGTTTACGAACAGCGCCTGTTGCAAAGTAGTTAATCGCATTCAGAGAGCTGTTCCGAAGAAAGTCATACGCTGTGCCGTGAATACTGTTTGTTCCGCTGCGCGTGACAGCATTGACAACCGAACCAGCCGATGCACCAAACTCGGCGGAAAAGTTGCTCGTCTGGACCGTGAACTCCTGTATGGCGTCGAGAGGGGGGCGCACAGCATCGCGGGCTCCGTTATCGAGACCACGGAGATAATTCACGTTCCTTACGCCGTCCAGCAGAAAAGCGTTCTGCAGACCATTATTACCGTAGGCGGAAAAAGAACCGTCCCGGCTGATGATGCTGGGAATTGCACCTGGAATAAGATTGGCGGCCCCCAGGTAACTTCTACCGTTAAGAGGCAGGTTGAGAAGCTCTTTGCTTTGCATTACTTGCGAAATTGTCTGGGACTTGTCCTCGACGAGGGGGGCATCTCCGGTCACCGTGATGCTCTGCGCATTCTCGCCCAGTTCCAAAGCCAGTTGCAGGTCAACCGTGTTGCCGACTAAAAGCGAGATTCCATTTCGGTTCAGCGTTCGAAAACCCGGCGCGGAAACCTGAATGTTATAGCGCCCAGAGAGAAGCAACGGAAGATCTGCCAATCCTGCGTCGTTGGACTCCGTCTCACGAACAATAGCGCCCGTGTCGACTCCCACTACTTTTACGTGAGCATGTGGTATCACCGCATGCGACTGATCCATGACGGTTATGGATATCTCTCCGGTGGCGGTTTGCGCAGAGAGAGATGTTGTGAAGAGGGGGATGGCAACGATTGCGCTTAGAGCCGCCAGGCGCCAGCGCAGACCGAGACGGTTTTCAGGGAGACACTTATCACAAGGCATTCACTTCTCCTGGGTGCAATTGGTCGCGTCGTACCCCGATCGCTTCCGCTCCAAACGGAGGGGAATGGCATGGGACGATCAAGGTTGGGAATGACCGGATGCAATCCTAGGTTTGCTGTCTCCTGTTGCCCCACACCAGTCCTTCGACAGAGAAAAACAATGTCACACCACATTTCACATTCTCATAAACTTTTTATTTACTGAAAGATAGCTAAATGCCTTCAAATGAGCGTTCACGAGAATTTCATGCGATCCGGCTAGACTCGGAACATGCCAACATCCCAGCTCGACGGCGAAAAGACTTCGCATCCCGGCTCGGGGGATCCTCGTTGGCAGGCCGTGGAGCAACTCGTTGCCTCCGCTCCCTTCGTCCGTTCACCCCGCCTCGCCCAGTTGCTCTTCTATCTGGCAACCCAGACGATTGCCGGTCGTTCTTCGGAGATCACAGAAGCTGAAATCGCCATAGAAGTCTTTTCGCGGGGAGGAGATTTCGATCCCGCGTCGGACACTATCGTGCGGTCGCACATGCTTCGGCTTCGCCAGCGGTTAGCTCAGCTATCTATTAAGGGTGCCCAGTTCGACATAAGTCTTCCCAAGGGCCAATACGCACTGGACTTTGAACGAACTGCCCTTCCCGCTCCAGAGCCCGCCCCTCCTTCCATAGCTCTTCCCCTTGTTTCTCCTCCGTTACCCTCGGTCGTCGTTCCACCAACAAGCACCCCATCAAGGCGATATGGATGGGCTCTCTATATATTGCTCATGGGCTTTCTGCTTGCTGTGGGCTATGACATCTATATACGAACGCATGCACTCGTCAGATCGAACAGGCTTTTGTGGGGCCAGCTTATAGAGCCGAATCAACCGACTCTGCTTGTGAACGCAGACAGTTCTCTCGTCCTGGTGCATCATTTTTTGCAACACGATACATCGCTTGCGGACTACACCTCCGGAGCCTATCTCTCAGAGATCCGATCTCTCGAAAAAAATGGAATCTACACGTTTGGATTGGCCGGCCGTCGATACACATCCATGGTCGATGTACAGATGGCACAGTCCCTCGCTGAATTAGCGACCCAATTTCGAGGCACTCTCAAATCAAGATATCCTCGCGATATAACCATCGCCGATATCAGGAACCAGAATGTCATCCTCTCCGGTTCGAGGGGAGCCAATCCCTGGCTCGAGCTCTTTGAACCAAAGATGAACTTTGTGATCGCGGGCGACTATACAAGGCATACGACGATCGTCAGAAATCGAGAACCCCAAGGGAGTGAACAGGCGGAATACATCTCGGATGAATCCCCCTCTCACACAATCTATGGAGTCCTGGCGTTCCTGCCGGGGATCGACCCCTCCAAAAATGTATTGATTCTGGAAGGAACCTCACTTCCCGGGACTGAAGCGATTTATGACTTCGTCTTCGATCATGACCAGTTGGAACAGCTTTTGAAGCAGTTTAAAAACCGCGATGGCAGCCTGAAACACTTCGAGGTACTGCTCTCCTCCAAGTATCTGAACGGCAATGCAGCTACATTTCAACCCTTGGCGTCTCGTACATATCCTTGAAAGAAAAGGCCGCCATCGACACTTAGACAATGAGGTGGGCCGAAAGAAATTCAACCCCCTACATACGGTCCTCGCGTGGCAGTCGTTGCAATCTGGGGGTCCGAACTAGATCTTCAAAAATTGGAAAGAGAGGGCAAGCCCCAAAGGGCTTGCCCTCCGCTTTTATGAATTGTCGCTTTATACGGACCGGCCGCACTTCCATGCAATGACCAAGAGTGGGATAGACAGTGCAATCCATGAAAGCTCATCCCAAATACCATCCCCGAAGAGCGCTGAAAGAAGTCCGTAGAGAGTAACTATGCCAATCCAAGCTACCGGGCCGTATACCTTGCGCAATGAAAATGTGCGGCTCATCGTGCCGGCATCCTTGCTTCGGATGTACCTGTGGAGATTTCTTCTATATGCACCAGGCGATTGAGCTCCGATTCCACTGGCCTCTTGCGGCGCGAGAGCCAGAGATAGAGACCGCTGATCAAAACAACGATCAGTGCGATATCGAAGAGCGCCCAGATGATTTTGAGCGGCATACCGCCATAGTCACCGAAATGCAGCGGGCGTGAAACCTCTAAAGCCCTGAGATACCAGGGCAGTCCTTTCGCTACGGTTAACTTTCCTGTTTCTGCATCAATGATTGCAGGAGTGAGAAGACGCGAGGTGACCGGTGCATCTCCCTTCATCCACACCAGATAGTGCCTCGGACTGGTGAGCACATCGTTCGGAAAGACGACAGAGACAATCTTCATTCCTGGTAGCGCCTTCGTAGCTCTTGCTACGGATGCATCGATCGATGCAAGCCTTTGCGGCATCGGTCTTCCATAGTACGGAGCAATCAATGCCGGCAACGTCTGTGCACGCCATACTCCGAAGAGAGGCGTGGAAAGCGCATTCATGACGCCAGTCGCGCCGACGACGAGTCCCCAGCTCAAGGTCACGATCCCGACGAGGTTATGTAAGTCGAACCAGCGCATGCGCGGCTGTGCGGATCTGCGAACTGTTCCAAAGTCGAGCTGGCGCATAAATGGACCATAGACCAGAGCACCGGAGACTAAGGCAGTCACAAATAACACCGCCATGAGTCCCATCAGCAGTTCTCCTGGCAACCCTAGAAATATCTCGCGATGGAGTTCAAAGACCTTTGCGCCAAGACCCTTACCCAACGGTCTTTCTTCAAGCATCTTCCCTGTATGCTCATCGAATACCAGAGACCGAATATCACCCAGCTTCGGTGCGAGAGTCGGACTCATGTTCACCGAGATCTTGGGTTCATCGTCGTCCCAAGAGATGGAGAGCGGGCGCAACGCTGGCAGCCTCGCTTTTGCCACAGCCACCATTGCATCCAGATTGGCGTCCGGGGTTCCTGCCGGAACAGCAGTGGCAGGAACCCGGTGCTCAAGTAACGGTTCGAGTTCGTCGAGAAAGATCAATGGTAATCCTGTCAGACACGACATCAGAAGAAATGCGGTGCAGACCAGACTGGTCCATTTATGGATGCGATACCAGAGCCGAACTGTCTTCGCCGTCACCTTACCCCCCTGTCTCATCGCTCATGATGAAGGCCAGTTGATATGTGATGTTCTCTACCATTTAAAGTTCACAGCACCTAGTACATTGCGCCGCAAACCGAAGATGCAGTTGGTATCGCTTGAACACGACGCCACATACCGGCGATCGGCAAGATTGCTGGCATTTACAGAGAGCTGCCAACGGCCAAGGTCGCTATTCAACTTCTTGAGGTCATAGTGAACCGCAGCATCGACCAGCGCATTTGAGGACACGTTAAATGTGTTCAACGCGTTCCCGAAGGTTCTCCCGACGAGCCTGCCGCCCACAGCAAAGTTCAATCCCGAAGCAAGACCGCCGGGAATTGTATAGTCGGCCCATAGAGAAGCTATGTTTCGCGGCGTGGCATATGGAGTCTTCCCGACATTGATCCCATAAGCAGCAGCGGTGTCATTGCTCTTGGTGACAATATTCTGCAGGTAGCTATACGAGGCCACCAGATTCAAATGATTTGGAAGGTTTGTATGCCCCTCAAGCTCGATTCCTCGTGAACGAAGTTCTCCAGTCTGGATACTGAATTGAGGATGAGCAGGATCGGTGGTGGCGACATTCTGTTCGGTCAGATTGAAGACCGCAAGTGTGATGAAGCCGTTGAAGTTCGCAGGTTGATACTTCACTCCCGCTTCATATTGTTGTCCGGTCGTCGGCTTGAAGGCTCTCCCAGAAAAATCGACGCCGAGATCCGGTTGAAAGGACGTCGAATAGCTAAAGTAAGGTGCAATGCCGTGGTCGAACAGGTACACGGCTCCAACCCTGCCCGTGAAGGCATGGTCCTTTTGCTCCTGCCGAGTTCCGCTTATCTTCTCGTGATCGTGAGTGCCCGCCCAATCCTCACGTCCTCCGAGTGAGAATGCCCACTTGCGATAGCGAATCTGATCCTGTGCATAGACTCCCACCTGGTATTGGTTCAGAGCTTCGTCGCCCGTTAACGAGGGATACGCAATGGTTTGGCTATAGACAGGAGAATATGCGTCTAAAGTCGGGACCGCGAAGTTGAAGCCATACGCTTCGCCGGAAGGAATGTTCTGGTAGTCGACTCCCGCGATAATCGTCTGCTTGACCGGCCCATAGTTCAGCGTCGCAAGCGCTTGATTGTCCAGGGTGGTCTGATACGCATACTCGTGATTGATGAAACCATAGCGAGTCAGGCTGCGATTGTCCGCTCCCAGTCCTTGCGAGAAGACATTGTCCAGCTTATCGACCAGATGGGTGTAGCGAAAGTTCTGATGAAACGACCATGTCGGATTAAACCGGTGCGCGAAGAGATAACCGATGGCATACTGCCTGCGCGAGTGTTTGTCGAAGTCTGGTTCTCCAACGTCGAGACTCGTCGAAATGGGGCCGGCAGGATTATTGAAGACAGTTCCCAACGCAGGCACGAAGTTATACATTCCGGCCTTGGGGTCATATTGGTAGCTCGGCAGAACCGTCAGTACGGTATTATCGCTTGGCTGCCAGGTAATATCCGGGGCGATAAAGTACCGCTGCTGCTCGATGTGATCAACCTGAGTGTTCGTATCACGGGCAAGGCCGATCAAACGATAGAACAAGTGTCTGTTATTCAAGAACGGACCGCTGAAATCGACGGAACCTTGATAACGCCCATAGCTCCCTGCTACAAACTGGACTTCGTGATAGGCCTCTCGCTTCGGCTGTTTGCTGGCCAGGACCACCAGGCCACCGGGCGAAGCCTGACCATAAAGCACAGAGGCGGGGCCATGCAAAATTTCGACTCGCTCCAATCCAAAAGGCTCGAAGGACGGAACGTTGTATTCCCCTTGCGGAAGGAGAAGTCCGTCAAGGTATTCCTGCATGGTGAATCCCCGGGCATTAACCGATTCCAAACCGTCTGTGTCAGTTCCTCTCCATTCGGCCAGAACTCCGGCGCTATAGCGAAGCGCCTGCGGTACGCTCTGTGCCTGCTGCGCGTTCATCTGCTCGCGAGTGACGACCGAAAGTGATTGCGGTGTCTCGATGAGGGGGGTATCGGTTTTCGTTCCGGCCAGGCTGTTGGTGGCAACGTAGCCATTTGCTTCACCGTTGACCGTCACCGATTGCGCCGAGCCGCTCAATTGCAGATGGACATCCAGCGCCAATGCCTGAGCAGATTCAATCGTTATCCCCGTTTGCACATAGTGCTTAAATCCAGGCGCATCCACCTCAATCGTGTAATTCCCCGGCGGCACGAGTGGCACGCTATACAGTCCGCTATTGCTACTGCCTACCTTCCAGGTGGCATGAGTGCGCTCATTGGTTAGCGTCACTTGTGCGTGTGGCACAACAGCTCCGGAAGGATCGGTGATAAGGCCGCTCATTGCGGAACTTTGAGCGTGCAACCATCCGGGAAGGAAAATAAGAACGCAAAGGACTATAGGAGAAAGAAGCACGCTATGCCGTGCGGCTTTCACCGCATTTCGCAAACACGTGGACTCAGAAAACATCATTTGTATCGTCGCCTTTCAGCTTTTAAAGTCGATCTCCATGCACATGGTCTGCTTCGCCAAAGACAGCACTGTGCATCAAAAAGAGTGGATCGCTCTTCGGCCTAGCCGAAGCACAATTACCCTCTGTTTAGGTAACGAATGAGAAGGTCAGAAATTCGAGTATTGTGGAAAACTTTTTCGAGGAAGTTTTCTAACGACCTGTGAGCAGTCTGCGTGTCTGGCTGACTGCTTGAGCAAGCTCGAGATTGCTCTGGCTCTGGTCCATAAAGGTCATCTCATGCACCAGCGTGTAGAGCCTCATCGCCTGTTTATAGGTGAGTGGCGATCCATTGTGGGTAATCGGACCGGTCAGTGGAGCGAGACGCGCCGCCAGTGAAAGGCTATCCACACGCATCGCACCCGTCAGATCCGTAATCGCCTGCTGGAGAGGCTGATCATATCTGGAGGAAGACAACCTCGAATGCAATGCCAGCAGCGCATCCCTTGTCTTTGCCTCACCCACAAGGCGGCGTGTAAGCGCATCCAAATCGTTTTGAAATTGCTGACGGCCTGAGCCTCCGGCGGCAAACATAAGATTCAGTTGATCATTGGCAAGCGGGAGAGCATCCCCCTGGAAGGATGCCCACGGCAAAGGCTTCCGAGCCACCTGCTGCTCCGCTTCGGTGAGAAGAACAAGCTGTACATGAGGAAGATTTTGAACGGCTGTTGCCGCAGCACTTCGATCCGCGTCGGAGGGCACAACTCCCCAAACGAAAATCATGTCGCGGCGACGCTCAACGAGGAGAAGAATATTCTTGTCGAGCTGTACGTCATGCAATGCGAGACGGACGCGAGCTTCTGCCTCGTCCAGAGGATCAAGGATCGAAGATTTCGGAGAGCTTGCAAGGTTATGCGAATCCGTTTGGACGGCGGAAGGAGCGTGTACAGCCAACTCTTCCGCCGCAGGATCTTCATTCACATCGATCTTCATCGGATCGTTCCCCGTGAACTCGAAATGAGCTGCAATCGGATGATAATCAGAGGAACGCAACTGTAAGCTGGCTTCGCGTACAAGTCCCCGGTCCGTGACTGTGCGGATTTCTATTACATCATCCGTCTTGTGAATAGAATCCTGCTTCGTTCCAAGAGAATGGCGCCACAGCTGGAAGCTCTCTGCTGAAAGCAGGTTATTCCACTGCCGACCTGCAGAAGCTAAACGACCCGATACGTTTTCGCAAAAATCAGATGCTCCGATGGAAGCGAACTTGATATGGGCGCTATCGGTTTCAACCGTAACGTAGCAGGCCAGAACACCGCTTCGCACCTTCAGGTAATGTAGCGAGTGCTTTCTTCCCGTTTGCTCTTGAACCGCCTTGGTCAGGAGAGACTCGGCACGCGCCTCAGGCGTCCATTGAGTCGAAGTAACAAGGAGCAAAGCACCAATAACAACGCTGGCCATTGCTCCCATGAAGGGGCGTGACTTGAAGACTTTTACGCTGCGGTTCCATCTCTGTTCGGATACTGCACGTTTCCTGCGACGTTCTGCCTCCGCATCCACCTTTGCAATCCGTCCAAAGATCGACTCGGCACTGGCAAGCGTGTTCTGGCAGATAGAGCACTGCTTCAAATGCGATTCGATGGCCTCCGCATCGGCAGAACTCAGCTCGCCAGTCTGCCAGAGCAACAGGTCTTCTAATTGTGGATGCTCGGAGGTCGTCGTCATGCTCGATCAGGATTGTCGGATGCTGTTAGCGCTAGCTGCAATTTTTTGATTGCCGCACTCACAGCATAAACAGCGTTCGACCTTGGGATATCGAGGCACGCAGCCATCTCCTCAAACGTGTATCCCTGACTACGGAGAAGAATACATTGCTGCTGGCACAAGCTCAATTGATGGAGTGCACGGGTTAGAACCGCATACTCCTGCTGTTCTTCGAGGTGCGCGAGCATGCTCTTACCTGGATCAGCAAGGCTCTCTTCCCATCCCTTCCAGCGTTCCACCGGAGCAAGCACTTCCCTCCGGCTTCGACGATACCGTGAGACGGCGAGGTTTCTCGCACAGGTCACAAGCCAGGAGAACAGGCCTTCGGAAGCGGGGGGTGCCGGATGTTCGTATGCATTCAAGAATGCTTGTTGCGTAACATCTTCAGCCTCCGTCACATTCACACCGGAGTGGAGCAGGAGCCGCAGAATATCGTACCGTCTGTTGGTATAGATCGACTCAAGATCCATTGCGGTGTTAAGTCGGCGTTTGCCGGGTTCCGCTGCGACGAAGGAAGGGGACGATGCCATAAGCGGACTATCAGCTCCTGCTCACGAAAGGCAGGACTACTGGGGCAAAGGATGCCTTTTTGCCGGTTGGTCGAGTTAGTATCCAGAATCCAGCGCCTACCACCGGTAATCTCCGTGCATCTGTAATGCACTTAAATTACGACATATTCAGTCCTATATCAACTATTGGCCCAAACACTCACAGACATACGTCCGGCAGCATGATTGCATCTGGGCTGGACTAAAGTCTTGAGCTACGAATCGTAGATCTCCACCATGTCAAGGTAGCGGAGAGGTGGCCGTCCCTTGATCAATATGCGATGCCGACATAGGACAGCAAGAGAACCATACGACATGCTTCCCGGGCCAGGAAGTATCGGAACCTAGTCCGGAGGAGTTCCTTGCGCGGAACCTCTTACCGGTTTCACGCCATGAGGACGCAGGTTAGAACGGGTTAGAGATCAATGGCGATTACTTCATGATCCAGGACACCGGCTATCTCGAGAGTGACCGCATCTCCGATTCTCCGCAGGGGTACGGTCTTTTTTGCGGTCAGGAGTTTTGCCTCTCTGGCGTTCTTCAGCTCCGGAAGCCGCAGCGTAAGAGTCTGGGCACCGATGGCGAAAAAGTCGCGGAAGGGGCCCTTCATCATCATGGGATTGGTGAGATTCACGATATGAACCACGACGGCATTCGTATTGCGCCAGGCTGTCATATCCACAAAGCCCGGCCCGCTGCACTCGACGGGGGCTATCTCATGCAGTGACCACTCTACGGTGTTGCGCATCAGGCGAAGGTGGTCGTGCGTAAGGGTCTCGTTGAAGGTGCGGTCTATGTCGAAGGGGAAGTAGACGACGCGTCCACCCTTTGGCAACTGACGAAGATAGAGCTGAGATTCGTGCGTGTCTTTTGTGCGCGGATAGACCTTCTCCATGGGGAGGTCGGGATAGCTGGGGATGAGTGTGAGTGGTACTTCGACGAAGTCGTGGGCTGTCGGTTCCACCACGACACGAGAGGTACCGTTGATGATGCGCTCGGTGTCCTGAAAGTCAGCGAGGATGGGGGAGTGCGGCGTCCGGCTGAGTCCAAGCCGCAGATAGCTGTTCTGCATATGTGGCTCGCGTTTGCCGGTGAAGTGCGCGCCGAAGAGGTCCGCAAGAACGAAGTCTGCACGTGGAGAGCCATCTTCATTGAAGAGCCCGGTCTCGTGCGTGGCGATGATGCTGCCTCCGCTCTGGCAGAAGACTCGTAGCTGCTGAGCCTGCCGATCGCTCAGGCAGGCGATGTTCGGAAGGATGAGCGTGCGGAAGCGGTCGAGATTCTCAGGCGTCAACATCCGCTCGTGTACCATTTCGAACGGAATGCGCGACTCGGTGAGCATGCCGCACCAGCCAAGCGCGTAGTCCTCTACCTTGGCTTGTGCGTCTTTGCCTCCATAAAACCACGCCGTCGTTTGCGAATAGACGATTGCGACTCTTGCGATCGGTTGGTCGTAATCCAGGTAGCGTTGATTTTCTGCAGCCCAGCGATAGACGTCGGTCACGACCGGGAGCCAGCGGCGGTCGTTCAGCGTTGCGACAAACTTGCTCCACCAGGGACGCGTGCCATGAGCAATCTCTTCCAGAACCCAGATGCGGATCTCTGCCGGTTCCTGCACGCTGTCCTTCCAGCGGTAAGGTTCTTCCAGCCCGACTCCGAAGAGACTGACATTCGGTTTGCTGCCGAGGGTGGCGCGGTACTCCTTCGCTGTCTTGCCGACGATCCATGGAGGCGTGGTTCCGTGACGTGCCTGGCGGTCGGCTACGAGCATGGGCGCACGTTTGCTGAGCTCGATGGAATCCTGTGCGATCAGTGCGCCACTAGCGTTGTTGGGAATCATGGAAGAGTCTGGACGAATGGCGCGGAGGGTCTCGGTCCAAAGGTCAATGCACTCATAGAGCCGCTGCTGGCGCCAATGGAAGAACGCGCGATATACGGGGTCCTGGAGATTATCGGTCGAGGGGAGATCGAAGCCGGTGACAGCTTTGAAGTTTTTGCGGCATTGAGAACAAAAGCAATCGCCTGAGCCTGCCCAGCGATTTAGGAAGATTCCCTCCGGCTTGTAGCGTTGCATCACCTCGCGATGCACGGCCGTCATGAACTCGAAGTTGTAAGGACCAAGCGCGCAGGTTACCCACATCTCCGGCGAGGCCCAGTGGTGGCGTGGCTTGCCGTCGGACGCGCAGGCGATCCATTCTGGATGTGCCTGGGCAGCATCCTCGTAGGTCGCGTGAGGGTCGGTGCGCAGCAGCACAGACATGCCTAATCTGCGGCAGCCCTCGACCACTTCGCCAACGATATCTCGTTGGCCGAGCCATGCGCTTCGATGATGAAAGGGAACCTCGGTCGGATAGTAGGCGACGCATCCGCCGGCCGAAAAGCAGATGCCATCGGACTGCGTCTTGCGAAAATAATCGAGCCAGAAATCAAGATCGAAGTTTGCCGCATCATCTTCGGCGAGTGTGAGTTGAGCCCAGCGTCTTGTCTTGCGAGCCCATATTTCCTCGGGTACAGCAGTAGTTGACTGGGCAAGGAGATCCGGTAGATGCGAGAGCACCGCTACCGATGCGCCCGCTGCAAGAAACTGTCTGCGCGTCAGGTCAAGTTTCGATGTCCGCGGCGGCATCGAGGTATTTTGAGAAAAGATAGGCTCCTCCAGGCACAGTGCTTTCGTGCGTAATTCGACTCGTACGCTGCAAAGGCGCGAGGCCAACATGCTAATCCCAAAAACGTCGCATCAGCAAAACGCAGTCCTGGCGGAGAGGATTTATGGAGGGTTGTATAGACCGGTTCCTGATTTCTTTTGAACGTTTAGGACAATGTAACTATTATCCTCTGCACATCCCAAACTAATAATTCAGTAGATAGATTGATCCAACTACAACTGAAAGTTCAGGTGAACTGAATGGCCCGAAGTTTTTTTGCAAGGAATGCCCTCATTATCGCTGTTCTTATAGCTTCTCCTAGTCTCTTCGCCCAGGAATATGACCTGCTTCTCAAGGGAGGACACGTGATCGATTCCAAAAATAACATCGATAGTGTTCTCGACGTGGCGATTAAAGATGGTCTTATCGCGAAGGTCGCGGCGAATATTTCCGCCGAATCTGCGGTCAAGACGATCTCTTTGAATGGAAACTACGTCACTCCAGGATTGATTGATATTCACACCCATAGCTGGGTCGATCAGCCTCATATGCTTGAGCATGGCGTTTTTCCTGACGATTTCACCTTCAGGAACGGTATTACTACGGTTGTCGATGCCGGATCTTCCGGATGGCGCACTTTTCCTGAGTTCAAGGAACACATTATTGACCATGCAAAGACGCGGGTACTGGCGATGCTGAATATTGTGGGATCCGGCATGATTGGCGGAACTGCGGAACAGAACCTCAGCGACATGGAGGCGGAACCAACTGCAGCGATGGTGCTGAAGTATCCGGATCTCATCGTCGGCATCAAGAGCGCTCATTTCAATGGTCCTGAATGGTTACCCTATGAGCAGTCCGTCAAGGCAGGAACTATCGCCCATGTTCCGGTCATGATCGACTATGGCGCACGCAGAATAGAACGTCCGCTTTCTGAGTTGCTGGAACGAGTGTTGCGCCCCGGTGATATCTATACGCATATGTACTCCGGCCATCGTGGCGAGCAGGATAGTCAGACGGGCGGTCCGGGCAAGGGAATGCGGGAGGGACGGGCGCGGGGAGTGATCTTCGATGTCGGCAATGGAAGTGGCAGCTTCTCGTGGGCAGTCGCTGTTCCGCTGGTCAAGGCTGGTTTTCTGCCTGATTCCATCTCCACGGACTTGCACGTTCATAGCATGAATAACGACATGAAGGATCTGTTGAACGTCGGCGATAAATTTCTTGCTCTCGGTATCCCTCTCAGGGAGGTCGTCGCGGATATGACCTGGCATCCCGCACGCGAGATTCAACGTCCGCAACTGGGAAATCTCTCAGTTGGTTCTCCGGCCGATGTCGCTGTACTTAGCGTTCAGCATGGTGATTTCGGTTTTCAGGATATGTACAACACGATCTATGTTGGACATGATCGCATGATTTGCAGTCTGACCGTGAAGGGTGGAAAGGTAGTATACGATCTCGATGGAATTACAGGAGATGCATGGGACAGTCCTCCAAGCAGTGCCAGCCGCCAAGCGAAGCGTTGGACCACGCTGACGAGCGAACGTGGGTTTGGCACAGCGAGACCAACTCATCAAAATAAGGCTGTACAGCACTAAGTTAGCTTATTGCAATACTTAAGTCCCAGAGGTCAGCTTATAAAGCGACCTACTGGTGACAATAATTTGTATAGACATCTAGTTGTCAGGTGTTTTGTATAGGCAATTTGCCCTGTGGTAATGCAGGTTTGCTGACCCATGACTTCTTTTTTTAAATCCTGTTAAATTCTCCAATCTACCAAGCAAGGGTGCCGTCCAACTCAGAGCCTTCCTACGCGAAATCGAAGGAACTGCATTCGACTATTCGCAGGCAAGTCTCTGAACAAAATGCTTCGGTCGACAGGAGTGCCATACATGAAAAAGCTTCTTGTCCTCGCCGTACTTCTTTTGGGTCATATCGGGTATGCGCAGGTCGCAAATAATACATCGCTCGTTGGAACCGTCACGGATCAGGCCGGTAACGTAGTAGCCGGTGCGAAGGTGGTCGGAACAAACGTCGATACTAAAGTTGAATATCCTGCCACGACAAACCAAGAAGGATATTACTCCATCACTTTTATCAACCCAGGGACGTATGACATCTCTGTAGAGCAGTCTGGCTTTAGCAAGATCATTACCAAGGGCGTCATTGTTCCGATCAACATGGCTGTTCGTACAGACGTTGTTCTGCGCGTCGGATCGACCAGTTCGGAGGTCAGCATCTCAGCAGAGAATCCTCCGCTTTCGACTGACGACGCTCTGCTCGGTGAAACGATCGAATCGCAACGAGTTCACGATCTTCCGCTAAACGGTCGTAATGCGATCAACCTGGCGGCGACGACCTCGAACATCACGATCGGAGGAAACACACTGACCGGTAATCCTCCAGGCAACACGGCCAGCGGATCGGGAACGCGTGGCGTGAACAACAGCATTTCGCTCGATGGTATCTCGATCGTGAACAATCTGATCACGACCGCTACTCTGTCGCCGAATCCTGATGCACTTGATTCCGTGCAGACGCAGAACGGAAACTATACGGCGCAGTATGGTGATTACATCGGCGTTCATATCAACATGGTTACGAAGACCGGTGGCAATAAGTTCCACGGCACGGCCTACGATTACCTGCAGAACGACATCTTCAATTCGTATACCTTCGGCTCGGATAGAACGAAGCCCAAGAGTCAGGTTCGCTATAACCTCTTTGGTGGGGTTCTCAGCGGTCCAGTTATTATTCCGCATCTCTACAACGGACCTGATAAGACCTTCTTCACAGCGTCTTATGAAGGACTGCGGCAATCGAATGCTTCCCTGTCGACAGGAACGGTTCTGACAAACCGTATGCGTTCTCTGGATTTCAGCGACCTGATTAATACCAGTGATCCAACGAAATCCATACTTCTGAAAGATCCTGCAACAGGGCAGACTATTCCAAATAATCGATTCGACCAGGCGGGCTACCAGATCAATCCTATTTCGGCAGCTCTTCTGAGTTACATTCCCCTGCCCACCAACTCTGGTACGGTCAACAATTTTGTTGGCAATGTTCCGAATGTTGTCAACGCGAACAACACGCTCGACCGCGTTGATCACACCATTGGCGATAACATCCGTCTTTTTGGACGCTTCGCATGGACGAAGACTTTCAACATTGGCGGAGCTATCGTACCGACCAGTAATAGCTATACCCCGACGATGAACCGGAATGCGGCTGCAGGCTACACGCACATCATCACACCAAACCTGGTGAATGATCTTCGTGGTGGCTTCAACATTCTGACCACACAGAACCTGAATTACTTCTCTTACAACAACATTCAAGGTGCGGGGTCGGCTCTTGGGATCCCCGGATTCAATGCAGATGTCGTCAATAACAATCCTGGTCTTCCGACAATTAACATCACTAACTACCAGGGATTAGGCAGCGACGGAACCAACTGGTATCAGGATGATCGCACCTTGACCATCTATGATCAGATCAGCTACACGCACGGCAAGCATAACCTGATGGCTGGCATCAGTTTCCGCAAGCTTACCTTGGGACGTGCATCTACCAATGGCGCTCGCGGAACCTTCACCTTCAATGGTCAGTACACTGGTGACGCGGCAGCGGATTTTCTCCTCTCTGCTGTTCAGGCCGACACCACTCCTTACTTCCAGGTAAAAGTCGGGGTAGGACAGTGGCGCGATGGTTTCTTTGTGCAGGATAACTGGCAGGTTACTCCGAAACTTACACTGCAGTATGGTGTGCGTTACGAGCTTCCGCAGGTGGCCTACAGCCTGAATGGAGTCGGCCGCAAGCTGACTCAGGATCAGATCGCTCTCTATCCCCAGCAGGGTGGTACCAACGCGCAAAACGCAACAAGCTATCCGGGTTACAAGTACAGCAACCCGAGCCACGATAATATTGCGCCTCGTCTTGGCTTTGCCTATCGCGCGACTGATAGGACTGTTATTCGTGGTGGTGGTGGTGTCTACTATAACGCGGTTCAGCTCAATGCCTTCACACTTACAAATCAGAACTATCCGTATTCCTCGTCTACAGGTTTCTCAGGAAAAAAGGCCGGATCCGGACCTCCTGATGTAACCTTCCAGACACCGACTCCAGGAGCTGGGAGCACTTCTCCTGTTGGTGGAACGCTGGGAAGCTATGTCACAGCGATCACGCAAAACTGGGATCTTCCTTCAGAGCGTATGTACCAGTGGAACGTCGATGTCGGCCAGGAGATGTGGCACGACGCGGGTTTTGAATTGCAGTACATCGGATCGAGGAGCGTCCACCTGAACGAAAGCTGGTATTCGAACCAGCCGGAAGCTCCGGGGGCCAATGCTCCGGCGAGCCGCTACTCTACTTCGACTGCCGTTATCAATGCCAACCGTCCCAATCAGTACTGGGGACAAATCCGCACGATTCAGAATGATGGTTTCGCTACTTATCATGGACTGACGGCGATCTTGAGACAGCGCATGTCGCATGGTCTCTCGATGACCGCCAGCTATACGTGGTCGCATAACCTCGATACTTCAAATGATGCCAACTCCAGCGGAAGCGCGATGTGGCAGGGACATCTGCGGCTTGACTACGGCAATGCGAGCAATGATATCCGTCATCGCTTCGTTGCTACAGCAACCTATGCTCTTCCATCCTTCAGCAACAGTGGCTTCTGGGTTCGTCAGAGCCTCGGTGGTTGGCAGCTGAACGGAATCTGGGATATGCGCAGCGGTATCCCCTTCAATGTCACCTCTTCAGGCGATCGCGTGTATGTTGGAACGCCCGGAAGCGCACAGCGCCCGAACTTTGTTCACACCGGAAGCAATACCTGCAACAAGGCCTTCATTCTAAAGTACGGAAGCACCAGGAGCTGCATCGATACGACCGCTTATGCATTGCCCCCTCAAGGCGTGTATGGCAATCTGCATCGTAACGATCAGCATGGTCCTAACCAGCTTGCGCAGAACAGTCTCTCACTCTTCAAGAACTTTAAGATATGGGAGGATGTCGCGTTCCAGTTCCGCGCGGAGGCTTTCAACTTCCTGAACCACGGCAATGCTGGTGCTGCGAGCAACCCGATACCAAACACGACGCTGTCGAACAATACGTTGAGTAATCCTAATGATCCAACAAGCTTCACAGTTCCCACCGCTTTTGGAACGATGACTGGTTCTGGACAACGTATCTTCCAGTTTGCCGGCAAGATCAACTTCTAATTCCATCAACAACCTTGCGCCGACGGCAGATTCCTGCCGTCGGCGCTTTTCTTTGGCTGAGAAGAAGGGATGATTTCTAAGTGGAGCGTATATGGAATGGACAGGATCCAGCTTCAGGCGTTCTTACCGATGAAGAGATTGTCCAATTACTGTCAGAACTTCCCGGTCACGCAAAGGCTATGGCAGTCCTGGCAGCTGCCACAGGACTCAGACGCGGGGAGATGGTGGGGCTGAAATGGGAAGACGTGGACTTCTCTGAAGGACTCATCCATATCCGACGCTCTTTAGTGGACATGGTGGCAGGAGAACCGAAAACCAAAGGTTCAAAGAAACCTGTACCAATGGAACCTGCCCTTGCTCACTGCCTCAGCCAGTGGAAGGAACAGGCCAAGTTCACCAAACAGGAAGACTGGGTATTCGCCAGTCCCTTTCATGTTGGGAAGACTCCGTACTGGCCAAGTACAGTTCTGGACAAGATCAAGACACCAGCAGAATTTCCATCGAAATATTTCAAGCTCATCGGCGTTGTTGTTGCCCATGATTGAGTCAACTACACGTCTTAACCAGGGGTTGGCCGTTAGAGCCTGATGTTGGAGTTCTTTCCTTTGATCTATCTCTATTCCCAGCAGAAAGGTGTCGACTCTAGTTCATTCACCCCTAGTTATTCATATCCTAAGGAAGTCATTGGGGTAACTCTCGAGGCTTGCCTGGCAGGATAGTAGCCGAACAAGATGCCGATCCCCGCAGATATGCCAAAAGACACGGCAATCGCCCAGAATGAAACATTCGTGGACCACGCTACCATTCTTGTAATTAGCTCCGAAATAGTCAGCCCCAGCAAAATCCCGAGTCCTCCACCAAATAGGCTTAGCGTCACTGCTTCCATCAGAAACTGCAACATGACCTCGTCGGAGCGTGCGCCAACGGCTCTACGAATTCCAATCTCCCTGGTTCGTTCTGTGACAGACAAGAGCATCACATTCATGATGCCGATGCCCCCAACAATCAGCGAGACAGAGGCAATGCTCGCCAGCAGAGCGGTCATTGTGCGACTCGCACGGTCCAACGTCTTACCAAGCTGCTCCAGTGTCACCTGGTCGAGGTTCGTGACGTTGCTGGAGATAGCGCGAGCTACGTCGGTTCGCATTCCCCCTTTGGCCAGTGTTTTCTTTGCCTGGCTGGTAACTACAAAATCGTCTGGTTCTCTATAACTCAACCCATGACGTTGCCGCAGCAACTCCCTTATCGTCTTGGTAACACCGGTCACGTCCCCCGTGGAGACAGTCGAAATCGTTACCGTGCCCAGTCCAAGCTTTTGCAGTAGCGCCTTTCCGGTTGTCACTGGGATATAAACCGCATCGAACTGATCGTCTCCCTCCGCACTCGGAACCATCCAACTACCAGTCCCCACCAAGCCAATAATGCTGAAGTCATCACCCCGTATCGTGAGGTGTTCGCCTACCGGGTTCGCTTCCCCGAAGAGTTTCTGTGCGACTACGCTGCCAAGCACCACAACTTTGGCAGACTCCGAAATCTCTGACTTGTTGAAGTTCCGTCCCTTCTTGAAGACCCATGCTCGGCGAATTACAGGCAGGTCCCTACCTTCTCCATGAAGGCGGGTAAACCACGTTTTATCTCCAACGTTAAGGGTCACATTATCCGCGACACCGGGAGAGACTGCCTGGACTCCCTTTAGATGCGAGATAGCGTCGGCATCCTCTAAACTCAGTTTGTCCGATGCACCTCTTCCAGCCGCGTTCTCGCCGCTCTCCGCAAGGTGATTCAACGGATTGTTCGACGGCTGCCAGACACGCAGCAGTTTTGCGGAACGTCGCGTATCCCAGTCAGCATATTGCAATCGTGTGCCGTGCCCTTTGGGTATGTATGCCGCCATCGCGGGCTCACCATCGGTTAACGAACCTGGCTCTTCAGACTCACCCGCACTCGTCCACTGCTGCTTTGCTTTAAAATTGCCGGCCGTAACCACAATTACATTCATACCGGCTGCACGGACCTGATCCTGAATGGCAGACTGAGCACCTTTGCCAAGCGCAATCATGGTTAGCACCGTCGCCACACCGATCGTCATGCCCGTGATCGTCAACACCGTGCGCAGCCGGTTTCGCTTCAGACAACGCCAGCCAATCGACGCACTTTTGGAGACTGCAAAGAAGTTAGCCATATCTTCTACTCGAAACGCAAAGCATCGATCGGATTAAGTTTCGACGCTCTACGAGCCGGATAAAATCCGAAGAAGACGCCGGTTGCGGCAGCAATCCCGAATGACAAAGCAACAGCACCGAGCGACACAGTCGCATCCCACTGCAGTAGCTGGGTAATGGCAAATGAGGCCAAATACCCAAGGATGATGCCGAAGACACCCCCTGCCACCCCAAGTGTTACGGCTTCTGCCAAGAACTGCATCAGCACATCGTATTGGCGTCCCCCCACGGCGCGACGAATACCAATCTCGCGAGTTCTCTCCGTCACCGAGACCAGCATGATGTTCATAATGCCAATACCGCCTACAATCAGAGAGATTGTTGCGATCGCAGCCAGAAGCGCCGTCATCGTCTGTCCAGCACGATTCAGCGTACCCGACATCTCCTGCATATTGACCTGGTCCATCTGCGGCATGTTAGCCAGAATGAATGCGGCAACGGAGGTATTGAGGCCTTTCGTCAACGCCTCTGAAGCCTGAGTCTTCACGGTGAAATCATCTGCCGAAGAACTACTCATTGGCCCCGCAAGATTCGACGGCTTCGCTGCCGTCGCCATGCGATGACGCGAGCGGAGAACATCCGTAATTCCCTGTGACACCTCGGAAGACCTTCCTGCCTCTTCCGCCGTAACCATAATGTTCGAAAGGTAGTTGATGCCTAACATTTTCTGCATCTTGGTGTATGGGATCGCAGCCATCTGCGACTGCTCTTCGTCGCTCGTCTCGAAGACGCCCTTCACCTTAAATTTCTCTCCGTGGATGTCGACCTCTTTTCCTACCGGGTTCGTCTCTCCAAACAACGTGTCACGTAATGCGCTTCCGATGATGACAACATTCTCTCCATCTTCGACCGCCCCCTTCTTGAAGGATTTCCCCTTCTCAAAGTTCCAACTGAACATCTCGGGATACTCTTCGTTGACGCCAAACACTTGTGTATAGCTCTTATCGTTGTCGCCAGCGACCCATCCCCGCATGCGCGAGACAGGAGACACGTGCGCTACCCCCTGAACACCGGAGCGAATCGCATCTGCATCGTCAGGGATCAGCGTTGTCGCAGATCCAAGTCCTGTCGCAATCTTGGAATCTTCACCACCACGGGTGAAGTTTCCAGCGCGCACATTAATTAATGTTGTGCCCGCCGACTTCACCTCGCTCGAAACGCTTTGTTGTGCACCCGTGCCAAGCGCAAACATCGTCAGGACGGCCCCTACGCCTATCGTCATGCCTAACATCGCAAGACCAGTTCGTAGCTTATTAGCCTTCAACGCTTTCACGGCGATACTGAAGCTTTTTTTGATCACCATTACTCGAACCTCAAAGATTTAAGTGGGGCCACGCGCGAAGCCTCACGCGCCGGGTAGTAGCCAAAGAATATGCCGACAGCCGCCGACACTCCGAATGAGAGAGCAATCGCCATTGGAGAGATGCTCGTGGACCACTGTACCGAGTGCGAGATTGCACTTGATGCAATGACTCCGATTACTATCCCAAGGAGACCGCCAACTACGCTCAGGATCACCGACTCGTAGATAAACTGCATCAGCACCTCGTGCTCACGCGCACCTACGGAACGACGGATTCCGATCTCACGTGTTCTCTCTGTGACTGACAGCATCATGATGTTCATGATGCCGATACCACCAACGATCAGAGAGACTGTCGCAATACCGCCAAGCAGCGCAGTCATCGTCCTACTCGAACGATCCAGCGTCTTGCCCAACTGATCGAGCGTCACTTTCTCCAAACCAGAGACATTCCCAATTACAGCCTGAGCCACATCCGGCCTCAGACTTCCCTTCATGAGCGATTTGCTGGCCTGCGTTGTCACCGTGAAATCGTCCGCCTGGTTTGCGCCGATGTTATGCCGTTGACGCAGCATCGGCGTAATCGTCTTAGCCACACGGCTTACATCACCGGTTGACTTCGTAGTCACTGTAATATCGTTCAGCTTTGAAAGATTCAGCAGGCTCTGCATTGTCGTGACAGGAATATAGACCGCATCGAACTGATCATCGCCTGCCTCCGGCACTACCATCCAGCTTGAGCTCGTCACCACGCCTTCAACCTTGAAAGGCTGCTTCCAAAGCGTTACGGTCCTGCCCACAGGATTGTCCGCGCCAAATAACTTCTCAGCCACCACGCTGCCCAAAACAATCACCTGCTCTTTGTTACGCTCCTGCCTTTCACTGTAGAAACCACCGTGCACAAACTTCCACGAGCGGCGCACCTCGGGTAAAGATGACCCATCACCGTGCACCCGCGTAAACCATCGCGTGTCTCCATAACCGACATGCACGTTCTCGTGAATGCCCTCAACGGCGTACTGCACTCCGGGAACGGCGCGAATCATCGCAGCATCATCCAAGGAGAGCGTCGCAGCCGCACCCAGCCCTGCCTCCGAATCGCCCAGACGCTGCTTGGCTACAGGATGGTCGTGTACAGCAAACGGATCATCCTCTGGATGAAACATCACGAACTGAAGATGAGGGCGCATACCTTTTTCAGGATTTCGCCTCTGACTCATCTCAATTGCATCATCAGGCGGTTTTTCTTTCTTCACCTGGTAGTTACCAGCAGTCACCACAAGCATATTCATGCCCGCAGCCTTCACCTGATCCTGAATGGCGTTCTGCGCACCTGTTCCCAACGCAATCATCGTCAGCACGGTTGCAACACCAATCATCATTCCGATCATGGTCAGCGCCGTCTGCATCTTGTTACGTCGCAGCGCCTTCGTTGCAATTACCAAGCTATTTGGAAGCTGCATCGCGGCCCTCCTCTTTAGTTCACCACTGCGGGAAATTCCTGTAATTCGCCGCCAGCGTGTCTGCGGCTCTCGTTTGAAACGTCGGAGAGTATATTGCCATCCTTGAAGCTGACAATGCGTGACCCGTAGGCCGCCACATCCATCTCATGCGTAATCAGGACAATCGTGATGCCACGGTCACGCTGCAGAGCCTGGAAGATATCCATTACCTCAATCGAGGTCTTGCTATCCAAATTTCCCGTAGGCTCGTCAGCAAGCAGAATCGATGGGTTGTTAAGCAGTGCACGCGCAATCGCTACACGCTGCTGCTGACCACCGGAGAGTTGGTTCGTATGATGGTCATATCGCGCGCCAAGACCAACTGAATCCAGCGCAGCCATCGCACGCTTCTTTCGTTCTGCCGCGGAGATATTGCTCTTACCGTACAGCAGTGGCAACTCTACATTTTCCAACGCCGAAGTACGCGTCAACAGGTTGAATCCCTGAAACACGAAGCCTATCTGCTCATTTCTCACCAGCGAGATATCGTCATCACTAAGCCGTGAAACATCCCGTCCATCAAGAAAGTATTGTCCGCTTGTCGGTTGATCCAGACAGCCGAGAATATGCATCAGAGTGGATTTGCCTGAACCCGAAGGCCCAATCACTGAGACGAACTCGCCTTTATGAACATCCATTGAGATCGACCGAAGCGCGTTCACCTGGTGTTCGCCAACGTGATATGTCTTCGTAAGATTGCGTACAGAGATCACTGGTTCCATAGATGCGTTTCCTTTAGTGAGGTGAAGCCGGTAACTAATCTTGTACTGCTACCGGCCTTCTGGAACTCTTGTCATGTATCGATATAACTGCGATGCTGCCCTTCACTCGCTATTGAGTCTTCCCGCTCTTCGGCGCTACAGTCGTTGTCTTGGAGTACAGATAAATTTGCGTCGCAACCGCCTTTTCCGCTGTCGCCATGCCTGTTACTTTGCCCGCGCCTTCAATTACCCAGTATTCATTAGCAGCATGCGCTCTACCGCCCATACCCAGACCACCCGACGCAATCGGTAGACCAAGCGGCTTGATATTCGGATCCCCCTGCTCACTGTTGGTAAACAGATACGCAGGCCATGCTCCAGCACCACCACTACCTTCCAGGATGCTCGTACCTTCTACGGGCTTCGCGTATTGTGCACCAAAGATGTCATACATTTGCTCAATCGCATGTGCGATGTCGGTGTCATACGACATCTTCGACCATGGTTGATCGCCAATAAGTTTGAGCTCTACGTCTGGATAACCATTCTTGTCCAACTGCGCACGGATTTTCTTCAATATGTCCGCAGAATGCTGGTAAGGGATGTAGCGAATCGAATGCTTCGAAGTAATCCTGTTCGGGAGAATAGCGCCCGAACCGTTCGCATACATATTGCCGCCCCAGATTCCATCCATATTCAGGATCGTGCTGTAGCGCGACATTAATGTCATCTTGTACGGGTCATCGGAGATGAACCTTGCGACCCCAAGATTTTGCGCTGCCTTCTTCAGATCCGCTGTCTTGGCCGACGTCTTCAGGGCTTCAAGTTCTTTCGGATTCAGAGGTGCAATATTTTCGTTCCACCCCTGGATTGCTGGCGAGTTTCCATCTTTTGATATGAGTGAAGCGAGCATCTGGACGTGTCTCCATGCTGGACTGTCCACCGAGCGCTTATAGCTGCCGTGAATATCCGAAACCGTTGGCCCACGCCCCCACTTTGTTCCGCTCGTGGTCAGCTCGATGTACATCAGCCCCTCGGATCCACCCATCATTCCAAAGGTCGGTACGCCAAACATCAGCATCGCATCGGCAGACTTTAGAAGATCAGGATGCGTTGTAACAAACTTTCGCAGCCCCATCGACATGCGCTCTTCGTCGCCTTCCGCAATAAATATCAAGTTGACCGGCAGCTTGCCCATCGAAGCCTTCAGCGACATGATCGCATTCAACTCGGTCATCTGCGGTCCCTTCGAGTTCACCGCGCCACGTCCAACCAGCACCTTCTTCCAACTCGGATCAAGGCCTGCAGTCTTGCCATCAACGATACGTGCCTCGAATGGCGGAGCAACCCACAAGTCAGGCTGCGTCACGGGCATCGTGTCATACATCCAATACACCAGGAGCGTCTTAGGGGCGCCTTCATCGCAATGTGCATAAACAACGGGATTACCCGGCTGGCCCCACTCGGCCAGGCCCACGTCGTAGACCTTCGACTCCTGACAACCCAGCTTATCGAAGTAGCCCTTCACCAGTTCCGCAGTCTCAGGAATACCCTCACCGCTATTTGAGACCGATGGCTGCTGAATCCACTTCTGCAGATTCTCTACGTGCTCGTCTATGTGATCGTCAATGTAGCTGTACACCTTCTGCAGCTCTGGAGGAACGCGACTCATATCTATCTTGAGGGTCTCGTCTCCATGTGGCCGGATACCAAGCTTTGGCTTCGAAGCGACCTTTGGGGCTTCCTTCGTGCTTCCACCTTTGCTACACCCCGCAATACCAACTGCAAGTAAAGAGGTGCAGAATATCAGTCGATAAACGCGGGATCCGATCACGTGTCCTCTCCTTGAAAGCGAAAGTCATTTTTTACATACGTTGCACGGAGGATGTGAGTACATCCTCCGTGCAACTCTGGAATTACTTGCCACTCTTAGTCGGTACCGTCGTGGTGTGAGCGAAGTTATACAGAATCTCGGCAATCGACTTCTCCGCCGCTGCCATTCCATATGTCTTGCCCGCGCCCTCGATCACGTAGTACTCATTCGCGGCATGTGCTCTGCCTCCTGTACCAACGCGAGCACCAGCGATCGGCAGTCCCAACGGTTTGATGTTAGGATCACCCTGCTCTGCATTGGTGAACAGATATCCAGGCCATGCACCGGAGCCGCCAGCATCCATCAGAATTGAAGGACCATCCGCATGGTTTGCAGGAGGAAGACCGAAGTGTGCGTTCATCTGGTCAACCGAGTGAGCGATATCGCTGTCATACGACATCTTCGACCACGGCTGATCACCGACGTAGTGAATCTCAACATCCGGGTAGCCATTCTTATCGAGCTGCGCGCGCAGCTTCTTCAGAATGTCCGCAGAACGCATATTCGGAATGTAACGGATACTGTGCTTCGAGGTGATCTTGTTCGGAAGAATCGCACCCGAACCATTCGCATACATATTGCCGCCCCAAATGCCGTCCATATTGAATGCCGTGCCGTGACGCGACATCATAGTTACCTTGACTGGATCGTCCGCGATGAACCGGGCCACTCCCACATCCTTGGCCATCTTCTTCAGATCCATCTTCTTGGCCGACGCAGCAAGCAGCTTTTCTTCCGAAGGATTCAACGGAACGATATTGTCGTTAAATCCTGCGATCGCTGGCGTATTGCCATCTTTCGAGGTCAACGATGCCAGCATCTGGATATGACGCCACGCCGGGCTGTCCACCGAACGCTTGAAGATACCGTGGATGTCTGAAACCGTTGGTCCACGGCCCCACTTCGCCCCGCTCGTCGTCAGTTCAACGTACATTAGCCCTTCGGAGCCACCAAAGCCAAGCATCGCATCTGCATCCTTGAACAGCTCAGGATGCGTCGTCACGAACTTGCGCAGCCCCATCGACATGCGCTCTTCGTCGCCCTCTGCTACGAAGATCAGGTTCACGGGCAGCTTGCCCAGCGCCTGCTTCAGCGAGTAGATCGCGTTGTACTGCGTCATCTCTGGTCCCTTGGTGTTTGTTGCACCACGACCGATAAGTACCTTCTTGATCGCGGGATCAATACCCGCAGTCTTGCCATCCACGATGCGAGCTTCGAAGGGAGGAGCAACCCAGAGATCGGGTTGAGTCACCGGCATCGTGTCATACATCCAGTAAACAACCAGGGTCTTTGGCTGCCCCTCATCGCAGTGAGCATAGACGACCGGGTTGCCGGGCTGGCCCCACTCCGTCATACCCATGTCGTAGACCTTTGTCTCCTGACAGCCCAGCTTGTCGAGCATCCCCTTAACCATTTCAGCCGTTTCAGGAATACCCTCACCACTATTGGAGATAGAGGGCTGCTGAATCATCTTCTGCAACGCCTCGACGTGTTCGTCAATATGGTCGTCGATGTACTTGAAGACCTTCTTCATGTCCTCAGGCTCTTTGGATACATCGATCTTCTGAGCCTCGTCTCCGTAAGGACGGATACCGAGCTTCGGCTTTGTCTGTGTCACCGGCTTGGAAGCATCCTTCCCTTTGCAGCCGAATACTCCAAGGGCCAGTCCAGCTCCGACTAAGTATGTGATCGCTCGTACTGCACGCATCGTTAGAATCTCCTTCGCTAAACAAACATCTTGTTATCGGTTGCTAGTTCATCCACTCTTTAGAAACCGGCCGTAGTTGAACCCAGGTTTCATATGCTTTCCAACGTTCTTCATTCCCTTCGCCCACATACGACTCTCTCAGCATCACCGGGGCGTATGTGTACGTCACGACATAACTACGAAATTCGTTCAGATACTTCAGCGTTTCAAAGTAGTGATCCATCAAAACTTCTCGCTCGAGTTGTTCACCTGCGCGGACAAACTCCAACTCGCCGCTGAGATACCTTCGCGCAATAATTGGAATCGCTGGTTCCAGCTCAGCCATCCGCGATTTAACCGCGAGATACCGCTCTGCCGTTTCAGGATTCAGGCCTGCCATGGGATACAAAACCTGCTTCTCCAGCTTTATTCGCTCCGCATCTGTAAAAGCGATTTCGCTGGCCAGTACAGCCGCGCCCTCTGATAGAAACGACTGTGGACTGTACGTTGGCTGCACGCTGAACTCTTCTCTCTTTTCACGCTTCACCAGCGCATCGTCCACCAGCATGTTGAACATGTGGTGGCCCGGATACGTCTCATGGCACGCAAGATCCAGCACTCGATCCACTGTCAATGGAAAGTCTGTATTAATCGCGATGTCGCTCTTATGTCCGCCACGATAGCGACTAAAGCCTGCCCATGGCTTGTCGCTCGTGTACTCCAGATCGAAATGCTCGTCTTTTGGGATGGCAACATATTTTGCCGTCTGCTCCCTGCAGGCGACAATGGCTGCATCCATCACCTGCTTCAGCTTCGTGCGAGGCACAACATGTTCTAACTCAAATGCGTCATAGCGCTGGGCCAATCCACCCCTCCCAGGTAACAGCTTCGAAAGCTTCTCCTTAGCTTGCTTCATCTTCTTTTCCGGCATTTTCCGAGGAAGCTTCATCTGAAACAAACATTCGATCTCTTCGTCGAAGGTCGTCTTAGCACCCGCCAGATAGGACGCGCGACAGGCTACGGCCCTCAGTTGCTGAATGAGGTATGTCTTTCGTTCCGACATCTCCTTCTTCGCCTGCAAAACCGCCACAAGCCCGAGAGCTTCTCTGTTTATCTCTACGGCCGAAGGTGCATTGTGGAGAATATCCGCCACGCTCTCCTTTGCACCGGAGTAATAGTCAAGAGAGTCAGGGTCATGCTCTCCCAACGCAACCGACAGACGCACATAGCTGCGCGCAACGTCGTTGAGACTGAGTTCATCGCGTCTTGTGGAATGACAGCCCGTAGATCCGATTAAGACAAGTCCCATTCCAAACACCATGAAGAAGCAGGAAAACCGATGATGCAGGTTGAACTTCAACGTCACCACTTTCAGAAACTTTGTGGGTGGCGTTTTCGCCGCGAAGCAATAACGCCACCTGCTTGTCACTAGTTAGAAGAGAATTCGTACTGCCGCCTGCAACTGACGCGGGTCATACGCATTCGTGATTTGACCGAACGAGGCAGTACCCACCTGCGCTGCAGCGCTGAATGGATTGAAGAAGGTTGGGTGGTTTGCCGTATTAAAGCTCTCCACACGGAACTGAGCAGCCACCCCCTCGTAGAGGGTAATCTGACGGGCAATCGTCAAATCGAGTTGCAGATTATCAGGACCAATCACTGAGTTACGGCGGGTATTGCCAAAAAATCCAGTTGCAGGCTCTGCGAAAGCAGCCGTGTTGAACCACTGCTTCACCGTCTTGGGACCAGCATTTGGATCACCGACCGTATTTGGCCTGTCGGCGCCGCCAAAGGTCAATGAGCGGTTGCTATTACTGCTTGTGATCGTAAAAGGACGACCGGTCTGGTAAGCAATAACTCCAGAGACCTGGAAGCCTCCAAACACCGCGGCTTTCCATCCCTGATTGAGCCATGGCTTGTTTTTACCCAGAGGTAATTCAGCAACTGGGCTGAAGACAACGCGATGCTTCACATTGAAGTCGGATGGGCCGTACTCCAACGTCTTGTCGCGTGGGTTCTGATAGGCACCCGAGGAATTGCTTCCGCTGCCGGTTCCGCCGGAGTAGTCCATCGACTTGCTCCACGTGTAGGCCAACAGGAATGAGGTTCCATCCTTCAGGTTTTTACGTAGGCTTGTCTGTAGCGAATTGTAGTTAGAACTATTCGCGTTCAATGCATACGTAACATTGCCGAACTTAGGATCGGGGCGTGTCGCCTGACCACGTGACGCTATCGGTACGGACAGAGGGACCGTATTGATATTAGGTCCGTATGGCAGCTTAGTACCCTTTGATCCTACATAATTGATCTCGGAAACGATGCTTGACGTCAGCTGCTGCTGTACACCCAGACTCCACATCTGGATGTAGGTCTCGCGTTGTGCAGGTTCGGCGCCAAACGCTGTGTAGTATCCGGGCGTCCCGCTATTGGAAGTGAACACTGTCGCCAGAGGAAGCGAGACACCAGCAGTTCGTGACGCCGTAAAGGTTTGCGGCGTACGGACAGGCACCTGGGTATGCGCCGAAATGTACTGATTGAATTGGATCGGGCCGTTATAAAAGACGCCGTAACCACCCTTCATCACGGTCGAGTCTTTCCCGAAGGGCTGCCATGCGAATCCAACACGCGGAGCGAAGTTATTGTTATCGAAATTATATAAATACTTGAATTCAGGCGCATTCGGATCAACCAGAGACAGTAGGGTTGGATCTGTTGGCACCGTCACGCCTTTTCCTAACTCAATCAAACCCGTGCTTGCGTTGTAGCGCGAGAGAACGTCCTTAGAATCGTATTCAGGTGACGCGTTCTCATAACGGACGCCGAGGTTAAGCGTCAGGTTCGGACGAATCTTCCAGTCATCCATCGCATAGGCATAGATGGCGAAGTTGCCTTCATGAATGTTTGGTGCGATCGGGTTTCTCGTGGCGGTATATGGTATGCCCATCAGCAGATCTGCCATCGGGTTTCCGGTTGTTCCGAGAAAATTGCCGGCTCCTTGCACATTGCGGATGCTGGCGGAATTGAACGTGAGCGTTCCACGTCCGTTCTGCGTAAAGACCTCCGTCGTGATCGCAAGGAAGCCATCCACACCGAACTGGAACGAGTGGCTACCTTTAGTCCAGTTGGCAGAGTCATAAATCTCATACTGATTCAGCCACTGATTCTGCGGGATGTTGGTTGGTCCTCCAAGCGTTGCATAGCCGGATACTGCCGTATTTGGAAGCCCCTTGTTCTCTGGCGTCGGATTCGCAAATACACCCGGAATAGTCGGCAGGTTCGACAGTGTGCGATCTTCGGGCAAGCGAGGCATCTGGAAGCGGTTGTAACCAATATTGAGAGTATTCAGAAAACTGGGGCCGAAAATGTGCGTTTCTTGCAAAGTCAGGAAGTGTACGATCTGGTTGAAATTGCACCCACCATATGGAATCGCTGCATTGCCACAGAGGATATTTGAAGGCTGATAGGTCGGATCATGGAACTCGTTGTAGCTCCCATGCAACGAGTCCTTGTCAGAGATCGTATGATCGATCTTCACGGTGAACTCATCCATCTTCTCTACCTGGATAGCGCTAAAGGTATAGTTGCTGGTCGGATACGCAGTTGGCGCAGTGGCCGCCAGTCCGGTGGAACGACCGTTGGCACCCGATGGATAGAATGACGCGATCTGCTGCCCCAGTTGCGCCGACGCGCTCGTCCACTGCGACACCTGCTTTAGGTCGTAGGTGCCGTCTGCGCTGCGCGTCAGCGGCTGCCCCGTATATGGGTTGTAGAGAGTTGTGGTGCCGGGGAACACACCAGTAAGCATTGAGGCGCTTGGAACAGTTGCTGTCTGCGTCGTCTGGCTATTTACCCGCTGGCCTTCATAGCCAGCGAAGAAGAATGTCTTGTCTTTGACAATCGGGCCACCAACCGTAGCACCAAAAGTGTTCTGGCGGAATGCAGGCTTACGCTGTGTTGGGGGCAGGAAGTAAGGCTTTGCGTTTGCAACCTCGTTACGGATGAACTCATAAACGCTACCATGGAAGTTATTGGTTCCTGATTTTTCCAGCACAACAATCTGAGCGCCGCTGTATTTTCCGTACTGAGCAGGATAGACGCCAGTCAGCAACTTGAATTCCTGGATCGTCTCAACCGAGGGACGATATGATGGCTGCTGCGTACCGATAGCATCGTTGTAGATGCCGTTATACGTGAACATGTTTGTCGACTCGCCGGCGCCCGATACGTTCAAACCTCCGCGGAATCCCAGCGTTGAACTCTGGCCCGCGGGCGCAGCCCCTGGAGAAAGCAATGCCAGCGAGTAAAATTGGCGGTTCGACAGTGGCATCTCAACAACCTTCTTGTTGTCGATCAACGCTCCCGACTCGGAAGACTCTGTTTGCGTCAGATTCATGTTTGCTTCAACGCTCACCGTCTCCATATTCGAACCAATGTTCAGCGTTACGTTCTGCGAAGCAGCCTGAGAAACCGTCAGGACAATATTGTTCAGGATGGTGTTACTGAATCCTGGAGCGGAGACCTCCAGCTTGTATGGACCTGGAGCCAGGTTTGGGATATCGTAACGGCCACTTGCATCGTCCTGCAGTTTGCGGCTCACGCCTGTCGCCGTATTGGTAACAGTAATCGTTGCAGTAGTAATCGCAGCGCCTTGCACGTCGGTGACGAGACCGGAAAGAGAGGCGTTCGTGTCCTGCGCATACGCCGCCGAAAACGGCATGATCATGAGAGAAGCTACAAGAATGAGTCTAGCTGCTTGCTTGAGAAGCATAGGGTAGGCTCCAGATACTTTGGTTAGTACATCAATCCACCGCGTGACTGACCACGTCTTAGCTGGCCAAAGACAACCAATCCTTCATGCGCAACGCTGCGCGCCTGCGATGTATTCGAGCTACACGGCTCCAACGACATCGTCTATAAACAGCCGCTCCCTGCTGACAGACAACTTTCCCGACAACGCAGTCGGAGATCTGCAGAAAGCAAGCGCACATTTTATGTACAAGAAACGTCGTTTCGGAGATCGGGCTTGTAAATACAAGCTCCGAAACGGTGATGCATTGACCAGATTGCGAAGATTATGAAACACCCTGCTGGATCAGCGGAGATCCAACCCACACCACCCACATGGGGCTCCGTGCATAAAGCAATCTCTCATACTAAGAGCGCAGCACTGATTCTCTGAAAATTCTCATCATCTGGGCCAGGAAATGGCGACTCAGACATCTCCGGCCTTCTAACGCTCGCTCATTCGTTACAACTGGAAGCGAAACTACAGGACTTCTTGAAACAGAGGCTTCACTGCTATTGCCGACACCTGGTCTTCGCAGAAAACACAACTGAAACATTTACATCTCAAAATCATGAACGAAACAAAATCGCTAATGAAGATGATGATTGCATACGACCAAAAAGAGCGTTCGCCATCTCGGTCTGCCTGTACAGCTTTTGTTGGGTACAGAACATACTGTAACCGTGTATTCAAGAAATAAGTATGCAAATAACGTGGTAGCATCCGAATTATGAGCACTAAAAATGCAAAGAATAGCAATTCCGCGCATGAAATGGGCAATGGAAGCATTGACGAAATTGATATCGCCATTATCCACATGCTGCAACACAATGGTCGTGCGACAAACGAAGAGGTAGGCGACGCTGCGGGACTCTCGGCCTCAGCAGCTTCTCGACGCATTCACGCGCTCGAACAGAGAGGCATCATCAAGGGTTATCAGGCCGTCATTGACGACAAGGCTGTAGGTGCTGATATCACTGTCTTTATCCGTGTCACCCTTGAGCGACAGACCGCTGCTGTTCTACAGGCCTTCGATGCTCGCATCCGCCGCTGCCACGGCGTCGCATCCTGCCATCTCATGGCTGGCGACTATGACTACATGCTGCAGGTCAAGGTTGCGGGAATTACCGATTACGAACGCTTCCACAAGGAAGAATTGTCTCGCCTGCCTGGAATCCGGCGCATCGAATCTAACTTCGCGGTGCGCAACATCTTCGAACGCGAAATATCCATTCGCGAGCGTTAAAGAATCATGCCCCGAACCATCTCTTCGGCCCAGGGCATGCGTGCTTTCACGTATATCATTGTTAGTGCAGCAGAAAGCGCAATCTATGCCAACACGTCACCGGCGGGCACAAACGGCCTGCCTTGCGAAATTGCGACCGGTTCGCACGTTAGTTGCCCGCCAAACGTGTTCAGCCCTTTCATAAAGCCGGTGGATCTCTTTAGCGCACCTATCCCATGTTCCGCGATCTCCATCACATAAGGGAATGTCGCATTCGTCAGGGCCAGCGTCGATGTATTTGGAACCGCCGCTGGCATATTCGTCACGCAGTAATGCACAACGCCAGCAACCACATACGAAGGGTCGCTGTGCGTCGTCGGTCTTGCCGTCTCCACACATCCTCCCTGATCGATGGCGACATCCACAATCACCGCTCCCTGCTTCATCCCTTTGACCATCGACGCCGTCAGCAACTTCGGTGCGGAGGCACCCGGGATAAGTACACCACCAATCAGAAGATCGCTCTTCGCCGAAGTAGCCTCGATGTTCCATGAATTCGAAGCCACCGTTCTCACCCTTCCGCCAAAGATATCATCCAGTTCGCGCAGCCGATTCAGATTCCAATCCACAATCGTGACGTTCGCTCCCATCCCCACTGCAATCTTCGCCGCATTTGTTCCAACTATTCCGCCTCCCAGGATGCAGACCTCTGCAGGAAGAACTCCCGGAACACCTCCCAGAAGCAGGCCCCGACCTTCGTTCTCCTTCTGCAGATACGTTGCACCAATCTGTACCGCAATGCGCCCTGCCACCTCTGACATTGGTACCAGCAGAGGAAGCGTTCCCGCTGCATCCTGCAGCGTCTCATAAGCGACGCTCGTAACCTTCGAGGCCAGCAGTTGCTCCGTCAGTTCCGGAAGAGGGGCCAGGTGGAGATAGGTAAATAGAATCAGGCCGCTCCTGAAGTAACCGTATTCAGCGGGGGTGGGTTCTTTCACTTTGACCACCATCTCCGACTTGCCCCAGATGTCCTCAGCCGGTGCAAGCCCCGCACCCGCCTCTACATACTCCTCATCTGTAAAAGCCGAGAGCACACCCGCGCCCACCTCTACAAGAACACGGTGTCCTCGCTCGACCAGATTTCTCACACCCGCAGGCGTGATTCCCACCCGCGTTTCAAGGTTCTTAACTTCCTTCGGCACCCCAATGCGCATCGGCAATCGTCTCCTTATCCGCAAGCATAAGAAGTTCGCACCGCCTAAAATTTGCAAAATGACGCACAATCATGCACTTGTAAGCACAAAACATGCATATCTCATCCATTTATAAAATTTTTCTATTTACCAGCCGGGATTTTTTTAGTGATATCCAGCCGACATCATCTCTTTTGAAGCACAAAATAACTGCTACGCAATGACTTGCATGACTATTTTGAGGGCGACGATGTCTTTGGCCTGGGCGGAGTAGTTGTGATCTGCGAGAAATAGTAGATGCTTGCCACTACAAGTTTCTCTGCTCCGGCCATACCGTTGTCCCATCGTGCTCCCTCCACGGCATAGTATTCGTTTGCGGCATGCGCCCTTCCTCCCTGGCCACCACGAGCGCCCATACCCATCGGAATCGAAACACTGCCTACCTTCTGGCCAACCTCACCATCAGCAAAGAGATACGACGGCCAGTAGCCACCAGTGGCCTCCGTCTCCGCCACACCTAGCTCTTTCTCTGTGCCCAGGTTGTTGTAATGCGATGCCATCATGAAGGGGCCATTGCGGTCTTCCTTCAAACCTAGCAACTCCGCCGCCTTACGATGCGCGTTGGAGATGTCCGTATTGGGAGAAGATCCACGCGACCAAGGAACGTCGCCGATCAGCTTGATGTCCACGTCCTTATAGCCATTTTTATCCAGCTGTGCACGCAGCTTCTTGATTAGGTCAAGTCCATTCATCTTCGGAACATAGCGGAAGTTATGCTTGGAGGTAATCTTGTTAGGCAAAATTGCACCCGCACCTCCGGCATACATGTTTCCTCCCCAAATACCGTCGAGATTGAAGCTGGTACCAAAACGCCCGTCTTTCAACACTTCTACCGGGTTGTCCGACATGTACCGCGCAACGCCCTGGCTCTTCGCCATCTCCTGCAGATTCGTCTTCTCTGCCCTCTTCTTCAACTCTTCCATCTGGTCCACAGTTGGCTTCTCCATGTTCTCGAAGAACCCCGCAATCAACGGTGTATTGCCATCGTCCGAGGTTAGCGAGGACAGCATGTGTATATGGCGCCAAGCCGGACTGTCCGTCGTTCTCTTCATCACGCCATGAACGTCCGAAACCGTCGGCCCGCGGCCCCACTTGCTTCCGCTCGTCGTCAGTTCCACGTACACGCAGCCCTCTGAAGGCCCGCCAGCGTACAGAGCATCGGCCTCCTTCAGCAGGTCAGAATGATCCGCAATAAACTTGCGCAACCCAATATCCATGCGCTCTTCGTCGCCCTCAGCGATAAAGATGAGGTTCACCGGAAGCTTTCCATTCACGGCCTTGTAGGCCATCAGCGCGTTCAGTTGCGCCATCTCCGGCCCCTTTGAGTTCGTCGCTCCGCGACCCACAATCACACGCGGAATATTGGGCAGTCCGGCATCTTTACCCGGAATCACGCGGCCTTCAAATGGCGGTGCGACCCATAGATCCGGCTGTGTCACCGGCATTGTGTCGTACTGCCAGTAGATGGCGACTGTCTTTGGAGCTCCCTCATCGCACTTGGCGTAAACCACAGGATTGCCGGGGCTTCCATACTCTGTGATCCCTACATCGACCACTCGAGTGTCCTGGCAGCCGAGCTTGTCGAAGAAGCCCTTTACCATCTCAGCAGATTCGGGAATCCCCTCGCCCGAGTTCGAGATGGAAGGCTGCTGAATCCACTTCTGCAAGTTCCCCACATGCTCATCAATATGGCCATCGATGTAGTCAAACACCTTCTTCAACTCTGGTGGAGCCTTGCTCTCATCTGGAGCTTTGTTATTCACACCATTCGGATTGATGTTCAGCTTTGCCTTTTCCGTTGAGTGGGTATTCTTCGCAACGTCTTTCCTGTTGCACGCAATCGGGCCGCCCAGCAGGCCGATCAGGCAGAGATAGAACCACTTTGATCGCATGTGTTAGTCCAAGTGAAATCGCAGCTATGTTTGCAGGCCAAATGGGCCAGGGGCTTTACTACCTGATAACAGACATGCCAGTCGAGTGTTTACCAGAAGATGCGAGCTTCCGCATGGCAATCACTGTCGATCTCCTAGATCGCAAACACTCTGAGGCTGGAAGGCACGGTCTCGTTCAGCCCATCGTCGGGCCATTCGCAAAGGGGCTACATGGCCCAGATCAATTGCCATTGACTACTGCCACGGTATGAGCACAACGAAATCGTGTCAAGCTCCTACATCGGCGCAATGTTGCGTCTCTCTCATCATGCAGCCGCTAAATACTTATTTGAAAGAATGCAACGTCTCGGCTACTATTCAACTCAACCAACGCTCATTTCTCTTATTCAGCGTTGGCTCTCAACAAGTCACATCAGCAAGAAATCACTTGAGGCAATACGTTCTCTCTCTTGGAGCATGTAATGAAATTGCTGTCTTCTGTGCTAGCTGTTGTTCTGTTTTCCAGTGGGATCTGTCACCCGGAGCTGCTCAAAGGCTCGTTCGCCCTGCAGGGCAACTCTCCCGAAACGAACGGATACCTGAAAGCGACGCAAGGGGCTACGGTGCTCGATCAGAGGCTCGACTTCTGGATGACTCCGACCAAATCTACCACCCCCATCAAGCAATATCAGGTTGAGATGACTCAGAAGCTGCATGTGGTTCTCGTCAGCGACGACTTCAAAACCTTCCTCCACATTCATCCTCAGCTCGACTCCGCAGGCCACTTTGTCATCAATCAGAAACTACCCCGGCCCGCGCTCTATCATGTCTATGCCGACGGCGAGCCGAACAAACTCAACCATCAGGTCTTCCGGTTCGATCTTCCTGTAGGCGTAGTTGTCGCAGCTCCCCGCAAATTGCCTCCTACAGGAATGGGGGTCAAAGTCGGCCCCTACGAAGTTGATCTCTCCACGGTACGGCTTAAGGCGGGCCACATGGAGATGATCGACGTTGAGATACTCAAAGACGGAAAACCCGCGAAGGATCTTCATCCCTACCTCGGAGTTCCTGCCCATGCAGTCTTCCTCAACGACAAGGATCTGAGCTACGTGCACGTCCATCCTATGGCGATGGATGGCGACATGGATATGTCGAAGCCAATACCCGAGCTGCCTGATAGTGCATCGACCTCAGGAGAGATGATGCTGCACGTCGCAATTCAACAGGCTGGAACCTACAAATTGTGGCTGCAGTTCAGGGGCGCCGGCAACCAACTTTACGTCGCAGAATTTACTATGTCCGCCAGCTAATCAGGAGATATCAGATATCTATGCGTAAATCATCGCTCTTAGCCATTGCCCTCACCTTGCTTTCGGTTCCATCGGCGTGGGCGCACGCTCATCCGAAGATCATGGTTCCCGCAGCAGACTCCGCCGGACCCGCTCCTGCAAAGATCATCGTTACCTTCTCCGAGCCTGTAGAGGCAAAGTTCAGTTCTATCGTTCTCACAACTGAAAAGGGTGAACCCCTCAGTAAAGAGAAGTCGGTGGGCGACCCATCAGATCCTAAGACACTCACTCTGACTCCACCTTCCCTCGCCACAGGCGATTACCTCGTCCACTGGACCAGTGTCGCACCCGACGGGCACAAGATGCAGGGCGAGTATAAGTTCACGGTGAAGTAGCAGTGTCGCAGGAGAATCTCTTGCTCACGCTGCACATTGCGTGCAGCAGCACATCCGACATCGCTTTCAGCATCATGTGGGGCAGCATACTAGCGTTGTACTGGAACGCACTGCCTCACTCACTTCTCTCTATTCTCTATAAAGTCTTCCATGCTGCGGCCCTTACCCTATGCATGGCCTTACCTCTTCAGCTTCTTCTACTTGCAGCCGACATGGCTGGCACAATGCATTGGTCAGAACTTCGCCCCATCCTGCCAGATGTCCTTGCAACCCATGCCGGCAGCGTTCTCCTCTCGCAGTTCATCTGTGTATTCCTTACTTCGCTCTCATCCCTGTTGCCACTCGGACCATGGTCGCGACGATCGTTTTCTTCTGCGCTTTTGCTCGCGTTGACAACCTTCAAGGCCACGGCGGGGCACGCTGCCAGCGATGGCACCTTCTCGTTACGTGAGATAGCGCAATGGCTCCACCTGGTCTCAATCGCCTCATGGGCTGGAGGTATTCTGCTCGCGGCTTGGTTTATACTTCCCCATCTTGATCGTGAGAGCAGCATGCCTCTTACGTTTTTGCGGAGACTCTCATTTCAATGCACACTATTTCTCGCACTTGTCTTTCTTAGTGGCGCGTCAAACACCTGGTTAGTCACCGAAGGCCAGTTGGCTCCTCTTAGCTCCTCTACCTGGGGAACTCTGCTAATTGTGAAGATCGCATTTGTATTATTTGCTCTGCGTATCGGTTTTCAAAATCGTCGTGACATTCAGGGCGAACTAACGACAAGTACTCAGGCGGTCGTCATAAAACGAATACGGCTGGAGGCGTTGGTTATGCTCGTCATTCTGTGCGCCTCGGGCTGGCTCAGCAATCTATCTCCAACCTGAGAAAACATCAGCGCTTGCTATAGCGCGTACATGTAAACCAATCTCGAAATAAGTTACATATGTCACTTATTTCGATTTACCAGAGATGTAGACCTTTGATATAGCTAAGTGTATTCGTCCCGCAAGACGAACTCCCTGACCCACGCTGCTCGGCGAGTCGCAGACCAATCAACTGAAAATCTTATCTTGGAATTAAGTTAATTGATCTCTTGTCAGGTCGAATCTTTACGTCCCTATACAAACTTGCCTGGAGACATCAGTAGTGAAACGAATATCGCCGTTCGCACTAGTCTTTTTCGCAGCCTCTCATGTCTTTGCACAGAGCAGCCTTTCTCCGGAAAAAACCGATCTTATGCAGCATGTCGACAAGAATGCAAAGCTCGCGCAGGTCATGGTGGATACAGTATTTTCCTATGGCGAGCTGGGATTTCAGGAGACAGAGACATCAAACTACCTTACTTCTGTTCTCGAGAAAAATGGGTTCAAAGTTGAGCGCAATATCGCGGGCATTCCAACCGCCTGGATGGCGACTTGGGGATAAGGCAAACCCGTTATTGCTTTGGGGTCAGATATAGATTGCATTCCGCAAGCATCGCAAAAACCTGGAGTAGCATGGCATGAACCATTGGTTTCCGGTGCTCCCGGCCATGGCGAAGGCCATAATTCCGGAGTACCACTCAATATCCTGGCCGCGCTGGCCGTAAAAGCAGAGATGGAAAAACATCACCTGTCTGGCACCATCAAATTATGGCCGGGCGTTGCTGAGGAGCTTGTAGCAAGCAAGGCTTTTTATGTGCGCGACGGGTACTTCAAAGATGTGGATGCCGTTCTGTTCGCTCATGTCGCTAACAATCTGGGGACTAACTGGGGCGAAGGCGGACAGACAGGACTAGTGTCGCTGCAATATAACTTCCACGGCGAGTCTGCCCATGCTGCTGCGCCATGGCGTGGTAAATCGGCACTTGATGCAGTCGAACTCATGGACACAGGATGGAACTTTCACCGCGAGCATCTGCGGCAGCAACAACGCTCTCACTACGTCATCTCTAATGGCGGCGATCAACCAAATGTCGTTCCTCAATCTGCCTCTGTCTGGTACTACTTCCGCGAAGTGGACTATGACCACATCAAAGGGCTATGGGAAGATGGTGACCGCATGGCGAAGGGTGCAGCTCTCATGTTAAGGTCGTGCAGGAGCTGATGCGCCACGCCAAGCTCTCGACCACGATGGAGATCTATACGCATCCAGGTATGGAGCGGAAGCGTGAGACTCAAAGTCAGGTCGTCGACATGTTGTTCTCGCGGAAGCGTGCGGAAGCAGCGGCATGAGAGGGAGTCGCCACAAGATATTGTGGTGTTTTGTGCCCTCTCTATGCCCATTATGTGCCCTTTTTGGGAACGAAAATGGCGTAAACCATTGATTTATATGGTGGGCACAGCAGGATTCGAACCTACGACTTCCACCGTGTGAAGGTGGTCGAAGGGTAGACGGCTATTGATTCTAAAATGGTTAACAGCCGGTTTGGTGGCAAAAAACCGGCATTCTGGGCGCTATTTGCCCCCAAAATGCCCCCAACTTTTCAGTGGGCAAATGGACTGACCGTGGCGGATCAGTCCACCAACTAACTAATTTCCAATTTGGAAATGGGAAATTTACGCCAAAGCACACACGGGTAACGTGGCCTGAGTCGTGGCTGGTAACTGATGCAACTGCGGCGCGCCTCGCCGACCCCAATGTCAGTGAGTCAGGCTGTAATGCAGCAAGTAAAAAACCAAGATGAAGATGGCTGAACCACCACCAGCCCGAAACTTGAGCGAATCAAAAAAATTGTTCGCTTTTAGGGCGCCGCTAAGAGAAAGGAAGCCTGGCAAAAACACTAGAAAACTTGCTGCGCCCAGCGCCGTTAGCGCACAGCACATCATGTTCTGCTGGGGAGTGAAATGCTCAAAGTTGAAAGCTAAAAACACTCCAACCATGAGTAGAAGGACGCCTACACCGCAAAGGATTGATTCGCGTTGAAATTTCTGTTTCTCGATCTGCTTCATATCCACTCCGAACTCAAAACCAGCGGTGGCGCATTGAAGAGCTAATCCTTTCCACTGGTCCGGCATATCTCGCACTGCCTCGATGAACGCTGTCATAGAGGTTCCTGGGCATGGCGGATTTTGAGCGAATGACGCCTTGATCTCCGCAACCCGAGCACTGACACGAGCAACGTCCCAATTCTCTTCACTCACTTTTGACCTCTGCCAATTTCTTTCTGATCGGCTAAGGTTTCTTCTGAGTGTTTCCTAAATAAAACTCGCACCATCCGAGGGTCGACATCGATTTCCGCGTCTTGACGCCAGTCCCTAATCGTATTCGGGACGTCTTCAATCCTCTTGAAGTCTTCGATCCCACCCCTGTTTTTCGGAGACTCAACCCTGAAGATTTGGTCGATAACATGATCTCGGGTAAGCTCCGCCAGCGCTGTGGCTAGCGTCCCGATAGTACGGACGCGCAATTGCTCTGCCAACTGCGGCAATGTGTAGACTTCAGCAGGGGAAGCCCGCCTGAAGAGCCTTTCGACGTTGCGGCGAACGTCGCTTGGGCTATTTGGTGAGATTAAGGATTTGAGCCAAGGCATACTCGTAATCCTTTCGGTCGCACTGTGCCGTAAGAGCGTATTCGTGGTTTGCTCCGGCAATAAGCATGTGGAGTTCGACGGACGGCTCTGATGAGCCTTTTCGAGTCAACCAAAAACAATCAATCTCATCACAGGTTGGAGTTCCGACTGAAAGGAACCCATCCATAGCTTTATCAGATGCGCTTCCCTTAGTATAGAGTTCTTGCTGCTTTGAACCGCTTGCGACCGAAATCGAGTTGCCGTATTTGTCCCTGAGTTGATTGTCAGCAAACCGCACTATATGACCCATCTGACTTCTCTTCTGAATCAAGGTGAGCCGCGCCTTAGCGAGTGAAATCGGCTGGAATTTGATTCGTTCTATGAGACCAGTTGTCTTCGTGAAAATGTTGTCGGCGAGTTCTTCGTAGTTTACTGCATTCTTGCGAGACTGTATGCGAACCTCAAGAAGGCCGTCTTCGCGCACCGAGATCAAATCAACTACCCGGTCATGCTGCCATAGGTATGTTTCGATTTCGCGATCTCCGTCGATTACCTTACTTTCACGCTCGCGATAGCTATTGACATCGACTGCCTTAAGGATCAGCGAACGCATCATGCCTTTCTTTGGGGTGTCGATACGTGCTTCAACTAGTTGGAGACCGTTGCTCTTCCCAACGATTCTCGGCTTCGTCATAATCTCTGAGAGATCAAGTTTCGCGAGGTTGTCCGAGAGCGCTGTTTCATTAAGAAGCTCCATCGCGTATTTTCTAGAGCAAGAATGCAAGAAAATGTGCTGACGACCGAACTCCTCAGCATCCCTAAGCATCCGCAGAATATCGGACCGGTGCAGACGTCCGTCACCAAGCAGTGTGACCAAACGTTCAAATACAACAGGCCAAGAAGGTGAAGAAGAAGGAAGAGCCTTGTCACTCAGGTATTTCCCAACCATCTGAAGGGTGCTGTGTTTTCGTAACAGGTCAAACGCTATCCCACGTTCAGCAATGCTGATATCCAAAGTTTGACCACTCCGCTCTGCAAAGAATGTCCCTTTGTATAAGCAAACAAAGGGAATAGCAAGATAATTGTGGTTCCAGAGTCTACTCTGTCGAAGGTTAATCGTTAATCACTGCCTCAGCGATATCTTCTTCCAACGACAGCGATTCTTGGCCGGGCTTTGGACTACGAGAACTGAGCGGCGAATACTTGAGATAGCCTTGATCGAAAGCATACTTCTTCCCGCGCCCATGTGCATCGCCGTCGCATCCTCTGCATTCGCAGGAACTCCGCCGCTCACGCTTGCCCTTTTCATAGCACTGAGGCGTGCAGTAATCCGGATGAGAGATTGGACCAGCCGGACCTGTCGCCCGCATGACCAGCTCCTTTTCTTCTGCCACCTTCCCCTTCGCCACTGACATGGAAATATCATGTCAGATGCTGTGAAGAAGTAGGTATTTATATCAGCAGAGCACGACCAAGTGCGAGGTTACCTACGAATTGCGGAGCACCGATGTGTTGACACAAGGCGTTGTCCTGATAATACGGGACAAGAGTAATAGGTCCTGTGAAACGCATTTGTATTTAGTAACCGGGCTGACACTTGATCGTGATTGCCGAGCTTTTCAGCTGC
>JAAVVA010000007.1:0-255000 GCA_018449715.1 Acidobacteriaceae bacterium dw_441
CGACTCCGCCGCTCCGTGGCAGTGGTCAAGGCGTCCGAATGTACACGAATCCAAATTGGTCGAGAAAGGAATGGTTGCAGGGATGCACCGATTGCAAAGCGGTTATGGTTGCATAGGCCCTGCAATGCGCCGAATTTGCTATTGCTTGCATTCTCCGCGGAACTGGCACCGAATGCCGCGTGAAACCTTCCTATTGATTTTTCGTCGTCCGCTCAGTTCGAGGGTTTTCTTTTGGCGAGAGGGATATATCGTTCGCCCGGTGTCTTCCAGGAGTTGAAGAATTCGAGCGGATCTTGTGTGCCGATGAACTCCCGAGCGAGTTGAAGGCGATTGAATACCTGCGCTCGTTGTGCTTCTGGAAGAGCGATCGCCCGTTCCTCTACACCCTTCAAGAACTGCTCAATATTTATTACCGTCGCCCAGGATTGAATTACCTGCGCCAGTTGTTCACGGCTTACCTTGATAGAGTCTGCAATCTGGCGTTGATCCCTTTCATGCTCCCATTGCGTGTGCTGTTCCTCCCATTCTCGACGTTGCACCTCGGCTCTTTGTTCCGCCTTGATGATCTCTTTGCGCATTACTTCAGTGGAGTTTTCTATCGATTTCACAATCTTCACGATGTCCTGTGTCAGTGTCCGTTCCGTTGTTTCTTGAAACGACAGTGACCAGGAAACACCTCGTTGCGGAGAATAAATGACGAGCCGCGGGCGACCACAGGGAATGTCATTCGTTGTCGTCCATGTATGATCCGCGTAGCCTCGGGAGGCTTTAGGAGGTTTGTATTCCGATTCGCGGATATATTTTCCGTTTACATAACGCATCAAAACCGCTTCCATCATTTCAATGATTGCCAGCCCGAACGAGACGGTCCCGACATACACAAGGGTAGGCGTGGAAGGCGACCACAGATGTCTATTGTTATAGGGATGTTCCTGGATTGTGGCTTTCAGAACTCTCTCGTGCTCGTCAATGTGCGGGCGATGAAACAGTTTATTCGATGGCGCAAAGCGCACGCGATGACCGTTAGATTCCAAGGCATTGAATAGAGCGTTTGCAAAAGCAAGCGCCTTATCGAGTCCTGTTGCCGATGCGGTTATGTCAACCAACTGTCGCTTGTAGGGCCGCAGTAGTTGCCCCTCTTCAACCTTGTAGCCCCTTTCATAATGTTGCTTCGTACCGTGGATGAGGTTGTGAATTCCAGTAACTACACGGTGGACTCGTGGTTGTGCCGGTGCAGATGTGGCTGTGACGGCACGGACCCGAGGTGCCGGTGGATCGCCCTCCTGCGACCAGAACAGTTGGTAAAGCTTCGGGCAATGCAGGGCGCTCCGGTGCTTTTCCAACTTCCAGTTTGGTCCAATATCCTCTCTCTGGACGCGGAACATTCAGAACCGAACAAACGCGAGCCATGTAACTTCCAGAGACCAGGAACTTCTCAGCCACTTTTGTCATTGGAATTGACCAAACGAGTTCGTACAAATCTTCTCTAGAAACCATGCCGCCCCTTTGGGAAATATTCTATTTCCCAATCAAAGGTAAGGGGGCGGCCCTTTCCTCTGCCACGGCGACAAGCTAGTCGTTGATGAAATCCATCGGTTGCCGGGCCTATTCGAGACATTGCGCGGCCTCATCGATCACTAGCGACGCAAAGGGCGTCGCCCTCGGCAATTCCTGCTAGAGATCGACTATACGGATTTTCCCTGCGGGTTCGAGTGGCTTGTAGCGCTCATTCAGGTAGGCAGCGTTCACAAATCGGGTGGTTCCGTTATCGAATGTTCCAGCACCCCCATGGATATGGCCGAACAAATGAATCCGAGGCTTCTTCTCTTCAACCGCATTAAGTAATTCCTCGCATCCAAGATGAGCTTCGCCTGGGGCCCGTGAGTGATGAGAACGTCCAGGTTATATGGGACTAGGTTCCAGTATCGCTGTGTGGAGGTTCCGCGAGAATACATGAAAGCCCAATGGAGAAACTCAGGAGTGTACGGCGAGCCCCAAAACGTGACGTTATCGATTGAGACACCGGTGTTCTCTAAATAGTGAGCGTTGGTCAGAAGCGCCCTTACCTGCTCTGGAGCAGCTTCAAAATACCTGTCGTGATTACCGCCGCAGACCACTCGATGCTTGAAGGGGTGCTCCCCAAGCCATCGATTGAACGACAGGATTTCCTGCACCTCGTATCCGGAATTCATGAAGTCTCCGGCATGAACCAGGATGTCACCTTCGGGTAGACTCTCGATTCTGTCGTGGAGCCCATGCGTATCGGAAAGCACTACTAAGCGCACCGTATTACCTCCTTTTTCGGTGTGACCGCATCTTGTTTGAAACAGTTTGCCTCTAACATTATGATCTCGGATCGTCGGCCAGGGAGGGCCTCCTCAGACCTGCGCCTCTATACGTGCGTCTACAATTGGGGTTTATCTCCGTCTCTAGTCAGGACAGCACGTTCTAGCCATAGTATGGGCATATAACCTCATATATCCTGTAATTATCTGGATAATTACAGGATTACCTTGTATGCTAGGTAAATGATAACGCTCAGTTCCATAGGTAAACAAATCGCCGTCCGGCGCAAAACATTGGGCCTCAGCCAAGCTGCGCTGGCCAAGCAGGCAAAAGTCGGGCATTCCACGCTGGATGCGTTGGAGAACGGCCGCCTCGGAGAACTCGGACTCTCCAAAATCATTAAGCTCCTGTCGGCACTCGGGATGGAACTGAAGATTCAGGAAACATCAGGCCGTCGCCCAACTCTGGAAGATCTCATGGAAGAGGATCAGGATGATCAAGGTCTGGACCGACAGCGCTGAAGCCGGGTTGCTCGACCGCACCGGTGATCGCGGAAGTACCTTCATGTACCTGCCCGAAACCATCGGTATGCAAGCTGTATCAGTCACGATGCCCGTGCGCCTCGCATCCTGGGATACACGTTTTGGTCTTGCGCCCATCTTCGAGATGAATCTGCCGGAGGGCGTGCTTCGCGAGCGACTGCGACTCGCTTTTGCAAAAGCTACCGGGACATTCGATGATTTTGACCTGTTGGGAATCGTGGGCCGCTCTCAGGTCGGTCGCATTCGTTATACCGGACAAAAAGAAAAGCTCGAGGAGGATGTCCCCTTTCAGTCCGTCGACGAGATTCTGGAACGCCGACGTGGCGGTGATCTGTTCCGCTACCTTATCGAACGCTTCGCCTCGTTCTCAGGCATCAGCGGCGTTCAGCCCAAGGTGCTGGTCCGTGATGAGAATGCCTTCTCGGCCTATAGAAAAGACGCACGGCTTTCGCAAAGCTATCGAGGTGCGACGCACATTGTGAAGTTCTGGGAACCGAATGAGTTTCCGCAATTGGCGGCGAACGAGTATTTCTGTCTCAGGGTTGCCGAGAAATGTGGACTCGACGTGCCCCGCTTCTCCCTCTCTGAGGATGCGAGCGCACTGGTGATTGACCGTTTCGACCTTCGCCTTGATGGTACCTATCGCGGGTTTGAAGATTTCTGTGTCCTCAACGCCAAACGCACGGATCAGAAATACAGCGGTAGTTACGAGACCTCGCTTCTAAAGCGGTTTCAGCAGTTCGCAAATTCGCCGCACGTCTATGCCGATCTCGAGAAGCTCTTCACTCTTATCGCTCTCAACTGTGCGCTACGCAATGGAGATGCCCATCTAAAGAATTTCGGGATCGTCTATGACGACGTGCTCGGTGAAGCACGCCTGGCTCCGGTCTATGACCTTGTGACGACCTCTGTCTACCTTCCCAAAGACAGCATGGCGCTGACGCTCAACGGAAGCACCCGATGGCCGACAGCAAAGGAACTTCAGCGGCTTGGCGAAACGCGCGCTGGCGGCACACCTGCACAGATAAGAAACATTTTGGATCGCATTGCGGAAGCAATCCATAGTACCTCAGCGGACGTACGAGGCTACATGAAGGAACATCCGGACTTTGCAGATATTGGCGGGCGCATGCTTCAGGAATGGGGAGAGGTGTCGATTGGTTAATGTATTTATCGATATGACTTCATTGAGATGATTGCAGGTCTGTATTGATCTCAATTGATACGTTCCGAAGGTAGAACTTTGAACCTTCGACCCTTGGATTATGAGACCCCCGGAATGCGTATGTTGTCGAATTTACGGTACGAATGGTTACTAAAAGGTATCGAGAAGTACGCATTGGACAGCCTAATGGGAATCAGTTGGGAGCGCGTTTCGACCCTTGGGTATCCCCGTAAAACGGTCGTGGGATTTGCCATTGAGAGGAGCAGTTTGACGGCTCCTCGGACGCAAACCTTTAATAGCGCGCCGCGCTATTAAAGGTTGGGATCAGGCCTCCAGGGGGAGAACATCGGCCAAACAATCGGCCAATCTGAAGAGGTAGCGCCGACTTCCTGTTTGGAATGCTCGAACTGGAAGATGTTATGACGGGCCAGGTCGTAGCAATCAGCCCCTTAAGTCCCACGGATTTGTATTGCCCAGCTGGCGGGCTTTGGGTTTGAAGCGTCAGAAAAAGAATATACTTCTGACAAAACGTGAACCGTGGAACGCTTGACCGAAGCCATTCTGAGGAAGACGAACGAACTGCCCGAAGGCGCTCCCGTGAGTGCCAAGATGCTTTTGCAACTTGGAAGCCGCCCGGCGGTCGATCAGTCCCTCTCTCGACTTGCTCGCAGCGGCAAGCTCATGCGTGCTGGACGAGGCATGTACGTGTCCCCGGTGAAGAGCAGATTTGGAACCCATCCCCCGTCCGCCGAAAAGCTGGTCGAGGAGTTTGCGATCCAGCGTGGCGAGACCGTCGTTCCGTCAGGTGCCTCGTCCGCGAACTCTCTTGGGCTCACGACACAGGTTCCAATTCGCGCGGTCTATTGGACATCGGGCCGGAGCCGCAAGTTGAACCTCGGCAAGCGGAGTGTCCAGTTGGAACATGTACCGTCATGGCAGCTCGCGTTTGCAAAGGGCCTGCGGGGGAGATCGTCCGGTCCCTGGCATGGGCCGGGCCGGAACGGGTGCAAACCACTCTGAACGAGATCAAAGCCAAGGTGCTCGCGTCCGCCATCCAACAGGTTGCTCGACAGGTTTCCCGCTTCCAGCGGTGGATGGCGAGCGCCTTGAGCCGGGAGGCGATGATTGCCTGAGAGCTATTTCCATTTGAGTGCGAAGGACCAAGCGGATGCTTTGGCTGCAGGAGCGTCGGCGTCCGGCCGTTCGCCGCACCTTCTGGGAAAAAGACATCTGGGCCGCGCGCTACAACTCCGGCGACGTCCCCCAGTACAACACCGGTAGCAAAGCCGAGGGGATCGAAGGCGGCTGACGCGCCGGATGTGGAGTTTGCGCCCATGCGCTGTGTCTCTTCGATCTGTTTGAGTTGCTCATACTGGTCGGTAGCGAGATAGTCGACCCTCGCTCTGAGCGCTGCCCTCCAACGCGTCTCCGCGGCGGCCAGGGATGCAAAGTTGTAGGTTTTGAACCATCCGTTCTTCTTCTGCTGTCCGGGAGTGGCTCCATCGAGCGTGTAGAAGCGAATCCAAAGTCCCTGCGCATGAGCATGCTGCACCATCATTCGAAGACGGCTTTCGCTTTCTGGAGTCCACTCTCCTGCCATGGAAGGTCCGCCGGCCTCAACTGTCGCCCAGGAATTGTTCCACCACCTGCGGTAATTGCTTGCGGACTCGTTTTCGAGGTCATCGACTGCGACGGTGGCGCTCGTAGAGAGGGTGTGCACGGCGCCGAAGGCAAGCAAAGGCTCACCCACGGGAACTTCTTTCCGAAACACCTGTTCCAGCCTGTCCGAAGGACCAGCCAGAACGAGAATGGGACCTGGATGGAGGGCTTGCACCTCGCTTGGGTTAGCGGTATTGACCGCGGTAGTCATCCAGTCTTGATAGCGCTGAAGGGTGGCGTAAATAGCGCGAAGATGCTCGAACTCCTCGGTCTTGATGTCGAGATTGAGCGTGATGATTGGCCAGCTTGCGGGATGGGGATGGCGGAGTTCGGCCTCGATGATGGGACGGATACGCTGGAAGAAGTATTGATCCAGACTTGGCTCATCACCATGGAAGACGTTGGTATGAGCTAATACGGAACGTGATTTCCCGGTGTTTGGATCGGTGTACCAGAAGAGATCTTGCTCGATGGCCACCGGGAGTCCTTGGGCCAGAGCGCGATCGATGCGATCGGACCACTGTCCTCCATAGGGATAGCAGTTGTGCGCATCGATCGTGGTGCGCTTACCAGGCATCAGACTGGTATGGTTCTGCGCGAACAGAGTTGCAAAGCAAGCAAGGTGCGCCAGGAGAAGAAGAGGCAATATGCCCAGGCGCTGCGAGAGTTGGACTGGTCTTAGCGGATCGAGAGGCATAGTTAGTCTTTCATCGGTTTGCGATGGGGGATGGACGCGGAGCAGGGGTCGCCATGCTCCGCACCGCGTGATTAGAAGGAGTAACGAAGGGCAACCTGACCGACGCGCATGGGCTTGGCCGTGCCGGTCAAAGCTCCGAGGCTGGTGCTTGTCACGCTGGTTGACCCAGGCAAGGCAAGTTGCGGATGGTTAAGGGCATTGAAGCTCTCAAGCCTGATCTGCAGGTGCTGGGTATCCGTAATGGCAAAGGTCTTGTTGAGCCCGAGATCGAGTTGATTTAGGGATGGCTGGCGTACGCTGTTGCGTCCACCGATGCCGTACTGCCCGTTGCCGGGTTGCACAAAACATGCGGTGTTGAACCACTCGCTGTTGCTTCGGGTGAAGCCGTGGGTGGGATCGCATACCTTCTGTGCCATGAAGGTTCCAATACTCCCTGAGTCCGCAGTATTCGTCGCCGTGACCGAGACCGGGAGGCCCGTCGCATAGCGGTAAATGCCGGTAATCTGCCAGCCACCGGCCACCAGATCGACAACTCGTGGAGCGTGAGTGAGGAAGCGCTGTCCGCGACCGAAGGGAAGCTGTGAGATCGTGGCGATATTAAGGTGGTGGGTGCGATCCCATGCTGCGACTGCATAGTAGTCCTGCGGCTGGTTGTAGTTCTCGATCGTATTGCGATCTCCGTCGGAGATGTTCATGCTCTTCGACCAGGTATAGCTCCCGATCACTCTGGACCCTCCAGGGATGTGGGCAACAACCTTGCCGATGAGGGCGTTGCTATTAGATGACCCAATGTTGTATTGCCCAAAAATATCTCCGGCATAGGTGTATGGGCGAACATTCAGGATCGTGCTGCCCGCTGTCGCAGAGACAGGTTGATTGGCGTTGACACGCACGGATGAGTGCTTGCCCACTTCGCCGACGTAGCCGACCTCGAGTGTGTACTTGCTGGCGAAGCTATGTTCGATGAGGAGGTTGAACTGCTCGGCATAGACGTCCGGCATATGGAGAGCAAGCGTCTGCGGCGTAATGCCGGCAGCCGATGGATTGGCGGAAAAGACATCCTCGACGTGGGTTGGATTCTTTTGGTTGAAGGTGAGGCTTTGCGTAATGAAGTTCGGCGGGTGAGCGAGCAGGAACTGCAGGAAGTTGTATGGGCTTCCGGCGTAGTAGATGCCATAGCCTCCGTGGATCGCCGTGTTCTTTTCAGGGGAATAGGCGAAGCCCACGCGCGGCGAGATATCGCGATAATTCGTACGCCATGTTCCAGGAACGGTCTGGTTGCTGGGCAGGTCGTAGATACTGGACTGCCCATTGCGGTCATTGGGGGGATTATCGAAGTCATAGCGCAGACCAAGATTGAAGGTGAGCTTTGGGTTGACCTGCCAGTCGTCCTGGATGTATCCATCCACCTGCCATTCGCGGAAGGCTCCCACCGAAACGCCGGTTGCTCCCGCTGCGTTAGAGGGAAAGCCCAGAAGCAAATCGGCGAATCCGCTACCGACGGCCTTCCGGCTTCCCGAGACATATTGCCCCGTCATGGTCGCGTTGAAGGTGTAGTAGCCGTTGTTCTGGATGGTCCAATTGCCGTCGAACTGCGTACGGACGAACTCGCCGCCGAAGAAAAGGTGGTGACGGCCGATCTGATAGTTGACCTCGTCGGCATATTGAAAGCGGTTCTGGGTCGCACCCTGCGGCGCATAGCGGTTGCCGACCGTCGTGGTCGACCCGACAGCGAAAAACGAACTGACGCCAAGCGTGGGTGGCGCCCACTGTTGCTGTTGCGGAGACAGATTCTTGAGCCCGAACTCCTGGTGATAGGGCTGAGACCCCACACCGAGGACGGTGGAAAGCAGAATAGATCGGTTGTAGCCGATGCGGGCCGTGTTAACCAGCCGCGGCGAGAGGATGTGGGTCTCTTCGGCGAACGCATTCGTTGCGCTGATGTCATAGGCATTGCCGTAGAGTGTGCTGATAAAGGATGGGGTAGTTTTGGGGTTCTTGCTGTACCCACCCGCGAGATAGAGTTGGTCGCGCGGAGTTAACGTCAGGTCCACCCGTCCCAGATACTGGTCGGAGTTGATCGTAGATCTAATCGGCGTCTGGTAGTTGACGTTCAGCGCCGTGTTCAACGCCAGGTTCGCGTGTGGAATGTAGGTAAGCAACTTGGTCGCGAACGGATCGATGCGAGACGTGGGAATGGCGTTCTTTCCTGTTTCGGCGCGGAAGCTCGTGTTGGTTCCCTTGCTGTTGTAGGTAAGTGGATCGTAGAGGGTGACCGTGTCGGCGCTGAAGTCTCCGGTCCGTTCGGCGTCCGTCGGAACGCGCGTAGCGATGAAGGCAGTGTTGGCATCGCGCAGGCCCATGTAGCTTCCGAAGAAGAAGATCTTGTTATGCAGGATGGGACCACCGAAGGTTCCGCCAAAGAGGTTATAGCGAACCGGGGTCTTCACCTGACCGACACCCGTGAGGCTGTAGTTCTGCGCGTTCAGGTCGTCGTTTTGCAGAAAGTCGAACGCCGAACCGTGAAAACTGTTCGTTCCTCCACGCGTGATGATGTTGACGATGCTTGGCTGGGCATAGCGGGCATTGGCTCCATTGCCGATCACGGTCATCTGCTGGATGGCGTCGACCGCCGCGAGCATGTTGGCGGATTGGGTGAACAGCGTTACATTCTGTACACCGTCCTGCAGATACCCTGTCTGAGAATCCAGGGCACCACCAATGTTGAGTTGGTTGTCAGTCGTACCGAAGGACTGCCCGGAAGAGGTATTCTGGGACGCGTCCGACGCCGACTCCGTACCCGGCATCAGAAGGGCAAGCGAGAGCGGGTTGCGACCGTTGGTCGGCAGCTCGACCAGGTCTTTGGAGTCCAGATCGAGCTTCAGCTCATGGCTCTCGCGCTCCAATTCAAGACCGCCCTGAGTCGTGACATTGACCTGGGTCTCTGCGCTGCCGACCTTGAGGGCAAACTCCTGCGTTACCGTCTCGCCACCTGCAATGGTGACGTGGGCCGTCACGGTTTCGAAGCCCGGTTCCGTGACCCGAAGATCGTAGGTGCCGGGAGCCAGGGATGGGAGGGTATAGAGGCCATCGCGATTGCTCGTCGTGACTCTGGTCGCTTGCGTGGCAAGGTTCGTCGCGGTGATCGTCGCCGAGGTCACAACGGCCTGGGATGAATCGTGGACGCGCCCCGTGACGCTGCCGAGATCTGTCTGCGCCCAGGCGCTCGTGGAAAGTGCCAGGAATGACAAAGCAGCAGTCGCCAGCAGCCTCGATAGGGGACCTGTGTGATGGAAGAAGGTTGTCTTTGCGGAGTCTTTGTTACGCATCATGACGTCTCTCATTTCTTGTCAACTCAGAACTGCGACCGCGTTGCTGTTCCTCCAACATGGGCGCGCCCCCGAACCGGAACAAGTCGTTGAAAGGTGAGGAGGACGTCCCTGTGCAGGTGAGGAAGTGTCCTCTCCTGGCCAGGTTATGCTTTATTTTCAGTATCTTGCGCAGAATCTTCCGACCATGACAACTCCGGGTTAATTTCATGTGAATCGGTCTGCGACCATGCAAACGTAACGCTGCGACCACGTCAGGAGCGATAAACTGAACCTGTCAAACACTCATAACGAAGTCAGGAGAAGCCCCGCAGCGCGGGTTTTGTATGGCCCGGAGACACACCCCGGGTTCGGGATTGAAGTGGGCCGATGGGGACGACTCTCGAGAATCGACCGGAACTTGAACCAAGCTCCAAAGCCGGGAGCATTGTGCCTGAGGCTGCGCTGGTCAACCGTCATCTGGAAAAGATTCTTACGAGTCCGGAGTTCATTCGCTCCGAGCGAATGAACAGCTTCCTGCGCTATGTGGTGACGGCATCGCTCCATGGCCAACAGGCCAATCTCACTGAGCGGTCGGTCGGCCGGGAGGTGTTCTCGAAGGCAGAGGATTGGGATCCGAGTGCCGATACCATTGTTCGCTCGGAGGCCCGCCGTCTGCGCGCCAAGCTTGAGACCTACTACGAGACGTCCGGACAGATGGATGAGTTGCGGATTCGAATTCCGAAAGGCAGATATGTCCCTGAATTCGAATGGAGACCTTCCCCTCCGGTTTTGGAGCAAACGCCAACGGAGCCGGTGCCCATTCTTGCCCCAACGAAGAGGCGATGGCTCTGGGTTGCTGTGGCTCCTATGCTTGTCGTGGCCGTTCTAACAGCAGCCCTTTGGAGTCGGCTTCGGGCACCTGTCCCCTCTCCCTCCGCTCGCGAATCCTTTAGAATTCTTCCCTTCACCTCCGAGCTAGGCCGAGAGTTCAGTCCAGCGATCTCACCAGATGGGCGCACCGTGGCGTACGTATGGATTAAGGAGGACGGAGGTCCGGACATCTACCTGCGAGCCATGGAGAAGGGCTCGCCCCACCTCATGAATGCGACACCCTCCGTCCGGCTCTTTCCCGCATGGTCTCCGGACGGGAACCAGATCGCTTTCCTGCAGGTCATGGGGGATCAGGTCGAGCTGATCGTCCACAACCTTCGCGATGGGTCGGAACAAAAGATCACGCGGATCACCAAACAGATCGGTCAGTGGGCCGATGACAACAGCCCTCTGATCGGAGCACCCGGGCCGGTCTGGACCAGGGATGGGAAGGGCTTGATTGTTACTGATTATGACCCTGCTAAAGCTTCAGGCGGGATATTTCTCTTCGATCTCTCTGGTCGTCGGATGACACTCGCCATCACAACGGGTGAAGACCATGACCTCTATCCGCGCCTGTCTCCGGATGGAAAGCTTCTGGCCTATGCTCGCTACTCAAGCCATGGTGTAGCCGAGTTATTTGTTCAGGCGATGCAAACGCCATCCAGTCTGCACAAGCTCACCTCCGATAAGAAGGCGATTCAGGGATTGACCTGGACACCGGATAGCAGACACCTCATCTTCGCTTCTAACCGATCCGGAAGCTTTCAGCTCTGGTCCATCACTGCCAATGGAGGCGACCTCAAGATAGAGCCGACAGATAGCTCTGCTGCAGAGCCAGCAATGGCGCCCTCGGGCGAACGGCTCCTGTATGTGGAATCGCATGTGAACTGGAATATCTGGCGCGAGACTGTAGACGGCTCCAGTCATCTCCCTCCGCAGATACTTCTCTCTTCTTCGGGGCGAAACTACGATCCGCGCTACTCGCCGGATGGTCACCGGATCGCCTTTGTCAGCGATCGTTCAGGCAATATGGAACTTTGGGTTGCGGACAGTGAAGGTAAGGACGAAGAGCAGCTAACCCACATGAACGTTCCATGGCTGGGGGGCATCAGTTGGTCTCCCGAAGGGAGCCAGATCGCCTTCGACGCGCGGCCGCAGGGTCACTCGGCGATCTTCCTGATCGCGGCCTCGGGCGGAGAGCCAAGGCTCCTTGAAGACAACGCCTACGAAGAGCGGATGCCCAGCTGGTCAAGCGACGGGAAGTCGCTCTATTTCAACTCCAACCGGGATGGCTCGCTCGCAGCATGGCGTAGATCGCTCGTCGATGGATCGGTACAGCGTATCGCCCAAGCCGGTATCTTCGCTGTCGCCGCCACAAGCCAGGGACTAATCTACAGCAGCCGAACGGGAGAACTATGGGCCAGCGGACCAGATGGGCGAAACCCCGTTCCCCTCATGGACGGCCTTCGAGCAGACCCAGTCATGAGTTGGTTTCCCGCACGGCAAAGTCTCTATCTGAGCCACTTCAATGAACACACCCACTCCTATTCTTTCCTGCGCTACCGCGATGGCCGAACGGCCACGGTTGGCGAAAGCGGCGGTGTCCTGGTGCCCAATGCACCCGATATCGGAGTCTCCCCCGATGAGCGCTGGTTGGTCTACGCGAGACAAGATAGTTCGCAGAGCGATTTGAAGATTCGCCGTCAACAGTGAATCCGTGTACTCACTTCCCACGCGCTTTAGTAGCGAGGTGATCTCCGCACACTCGCCGCGGATATCGTGGCAGATGATCCGCAGGTACATCCCGTCTACGTTCACGGTCTCTCCGTATATCTTCACTTTGCGGTGTAGATCATCATGCTTAAGTTGCGCCCGCGCTGTCTTGACTGCTTCAAGAGACCGCCGAAGGTAGGACACCACTTCCGGCTTGGAGACGATCTTTTTCTCCACGTCGTTCGGCTCAAGTTCGCGTGGCATCGTCGGGCCGGTTACGCTGAGCAGGTAGTAGTTTGATTGAGCGATGTGCATCAGCACTTCGCTCACCGAGCGTACTCCAGGTTCTGGCCGCCAACCGTACTTTTCGGCCGGAATCTCCTCTGCAATCGAGATTAGCAGGCGTGAAACATACCGCCATTCGCCGTCGTAGCCTTCCCATAGTCCCTCATTGGCGGCCCGCTCAGCAGGGTTTTGGGCGTGTAGCGTGTAGGCACCTAAAAAAAGAGTAACGGCAAGCAGTCTCCGGAGCATCCCCCACTTTAGTAGGCTATCCGGCGATCGATGATTTCCGGGAAGTCGGCGGGTGTTGCCGGACGGCTGTGAGTGGGTTGAATCGTTACCGATTGAGCTGAGAGATTGCGGAGACCAGTGCGGGGGGGGGCGTAACCATCGTGTATCCCAACGACCTCGCGGCCATCGGGATACGGGGTCACTTTGCGTCTGTCTTCTTTGCCGTAAACGTACCGGAGTAGCCGAGAGGCTTTACGTCGATATCACCTCTAAGCTCGCCCTTATCATTCCAGGTCCCGGTGTAAGTCAGGTCAGAGGCTTGCTTTCGTATTCACCATCGTGAACGAAGATGACCTTCTGGCCGTCGATGGTGACGGTAGTGTCTCTCTTCTTGCTGTCGGAGTCCACGCAGGAGCCGGTAACTTTATCGCCGGTCTGCGTGAAGGTGCAGGCCTCGTTGATCGGATATCCCTGAACGTCGCCAGAGATCGTCCAGGCGCCGGGTACGGCGGGCTGTGCTAGGAGTGTCGTCGTCGAAAGGATGAGCAGGGGCAGAATGCGCTTCAATGGAACCCCTTTGCTAGTGCGCGAGTTAATATACATAGCGTCATCGCAAGAAATATTAAGACTGCCATAGATAACGGGCCTGTGGAGGTTGCGCAACAAATGGATCGGCGACCAATCGAATCATCCTCATTTCTATCGGGAGTCAACGGGCGTCGGAACGAGTCTCCCAGTCCAGAGGAATCAGAGCGTTCCCTGAGAGTTTTGTCCATCGCTCGCGAGTAGCTGCAACATAACGCGGATCGTCGGCGAAATAGGCGTGCTCGATCAACAACACCTGCAGTCCGGGCCGTCTTTCTGTTTCGTCGAAGAGAAACTGAATATGTCTTCTCGGCCGCAGTTGATCCTGAGCATAGCCCGACATAACGACGAAAGTACAAATCATTGCAGCGAAAAATGATCTCACGGTTCTCCTTTGACTCTCGTAGTTCAAATCGCTCGTTCCGAAGCGGTCCAATTTACCAAGCTTCCGCTCCGGACGGATTTCATTCAGTTGATGTCAACGAAAGGCGACAAACATAGATAGATTGGTAGTCTATGCCGGTATCTCTGATTGTGAGACCGGCATGATCACTGAAGGAAGTCAGCAAAAGGTGATGAACTTCGGATTCGAGAATTTTTCCAGGTGAGTCAGTTAGCTCACCCCGTCGAATCCTTCGGAAATTTGCACTTACTGATTGAGCCCCGAAGTTTGTAACGGAGAATTCATAAATGAGGTGTCTGTGATGCCGTTGGAGCGATCCGGCGACCAGGCGCAGTTTATTGAGCACACAGCCCCTGAGTACAAAAAGATGCTCCATTTATCCCCCACTTTGGTCAGGAACTCGCGGACGGCAGCCGGGTCTTCACGACCGCAGACTGAGGCCGAGTCCAGCGGCTTTTTGGATTTGCCCTTTTTCATACTTACCTCGATGTGCGCTGCGTAGTTCAAAGTGCCTTATTGTTGACAATAAGCCTCCGAAATAGAATCAACGCACAAAAGGTAAGTGCCAAATTGGAGGAGCTAACATTGCAGCAACTTTTGTTTACAGATCGCAATGCTGCAATAGCGAGCCTGCAAGCATTATCGTCTGAGTTCGATAAGTACCGGTAACATCTGCCCAGCAAGGAACAGTCCTCGGAAACGCGCTTCGCGTCAGTAGTCCCGCGCTCGACGGATCTCCAGACCATTCGCCGCGCGACTCTTCGAACGCCTTTTGACCTAGAGGGGATACGGTGAGCATCTCAACAGGGTTCCCCCCGGTCTGAGCAGCACAAACCGCTGTTGATTCTCAGGTACAAGTTCCGGTCCGCTATTGGAGCGAGGGGAGGGGCTGCGCTACACGGGCAGGCAGCCCGCTCATCGTATATCGCCAGGCTATATGACTAAACATGTTGGCGCTGTGAAGATCCCAGAAGGTGCTGCAGGGTATGTGCTCCCCAGCCGGCGAGGAGACCGAGTGCGCTCGCACCAGCCAGTTTCTCAATGGAAGGCGCTTCAGAAGCAGAGTGAGCTGCGAAAAATGCCGTAAGCCCAATGAAATAGCAGAGCACGTTATTCACAAAGGGAACGCTGCGCAGTGAAACGACGATCAGCGCGACAAGGAAAACGACAACAACGATGCTCGCATGTCCCAGGACAGGCCCAAGTCGCCCGAGAGCCATCGCTGCGACACCGCCCAGCAGTAGTCCCAATGCAATGCAGGAAAAGCTCCTAAGGATCTCTCGGACCGTTGCCGGACGAGTAAAGAATGCTACCCATCCAATAAACATTGCCCAAAGAGGCAATCCCGAACTTACGCTCAGGAAGGTTGCAACTGCGGCTGTCGCCGCAATCGCGGCACTGATCGCGAGGAATAAACTCGCGCTTTGGGATGGAATAGATTCGTTTTGATGTTGGCTCATGGTGTGCGCTTTCTTGCAGAAGACTTGAACGGCATAGACCGTCACTCTCTAAAGATGTGCCGTGGACACGCTATGGCTCATGTGTAATTGGCATAAACAATATGCGTTGCTTCTATGGTCTTCCGCAGACGGAGAGCGGATACACATCATCAAACCAGCATTTCCATCACCTTTCGGTGTAATACGCTCTGCGAATCAGCCAGACCATCAATGATGGTCAGATGACTCGCCTGAGGAATGCTTTGTACAGAGGTCGGTTCCCTCTTCCACGCATGTGCCATTGCCTTTGATTGACGATGGAACTCGCATGTTTCGTCTCCGCCCACGGCAAACACGATCGGGACATTTACCGGAAGAGAGGATCTAAGCATATTGAGCCGCCCGGCACTTTCAGGGTTCAGGCCAATGGCGCGATTCATACTCGTGGGAATCAGCGGGGCAAGGTCGTATAGCCCGGAAATCAGCGCTGCACCCCTAATAGATCGTGGAGTAACATCCTGCTCTTTCCAGTCCGTAGTGATAAGAGATGCTGCCAAATACGCTCCGGCGGAGTGACCAGAGATTACGATCGATGACTTCTCTTCCCTGTTCAGTATGCTCCTGTGCAACTCTACAAATGACCTGCGGACGCTCTGGACAATCTCCTCGATAGAGGCCTCTGGACACAGCGGGTAGTTCAGAAAGGCCACAGAATAGCCCTGGTCCACAAACCCATCTGCGATCCACGACACGTCATCCTTTGAGGACACCTGCCAGAATCCTCCATGAATAAAAACGAAGGTCCCTTTGGGGTTCTCTGCTCGAAATAGATCGAGCACTTCGCGTGGATGCGGCCCTGTCTGTAGATTCGCAAGATGCTCCCTGCGTGTTCTGGTCTCCTGAGCACGACGTGGCCTCGACGCCAAGATCTCCCCGATATTGGGAATCGTCAGGCCGGGGTTATACTCGCGCTCTAACCAACTTGCGTCTCTAACTGGTTCCACCTCATTGGGCATCTGTCGTTGTCCTTTATCCCGTAGAAATGCGGATTATTAAACCTGTACGTTCCCCGAACGATCTATCTCTATGATAGAAATTGCGCGAGCCTTGCAGGTATTCTTTTGCAGCATAAAGAGTATTCGCATTAAGCATGAAGAGACTCGTTGTCCCTCTTATTAGACTGTGCGAGGAGGACTTCCATGAAAGCTCTTTTCCTCAATCAATATGGCGATATTGGGAATACGTCTCTCGAAGAGATTCCCGTTCCCACGCCAGCGCCGGCAGAAGCATTGGTTCGAGTCGCGGCAGCGAGCGTGAATCCGCTGGACGTGAAACTACTCAGCGGCATATACCAGACTCCCTTCCCTCTCACCCTTCCGTACGTCATCGGAATAGACTTCTCAGGAACGATTGAAGAAACAGGAAGCCTCATCTCTGGATGGAAAAAGGGAGATCAGGTGATTGGCAGGTTTGAACCGGCTCCTGGTCTGGGCCGTGAGTATAGCCGAACCGGAGCCATTGCTGAGTATGTTGCTATCCCTGCCCGACAACTGGCTCCCGCACCAGCACAACATCCGCTGATACACGGCGCGGCTTTGCCAACCGCCGCTGGCACGGCGTGGCAGGCGCTCTTTGAGTTCGGCAATCTTCGCGCGAATCAAACCGTGCTGATTCATGCAGCGGCAGGTGGAGTGGGGCATTTTGCCGTACAGCTTGCAAAACTGGCTGGCGCGCATGTGGTGGCGACAGCATCAGAGCACAAGCATTCGCTGGTGCGTGGGCTTGGCGCTGACGAAGTGATTGATTACCAGAAAAAGGATTTCAGCGATTCGCTCCAAGGAGTTGACCTGGTTCTCGATACCATCGGCGGAGACACGCAGCTTCGCTCCTATAAAGTCTTGCGTCAGAATGGCATTCTCGCGGCAATCACTGCCCCTCCAGACCAGGAAGTGGCAAAGCAATATCAGGTATCTGCCTCTCGTGTCGGTCATACGTCCGATGGAAGCCGACTGGGCCTCATCAGCTCGCTCGTCGAAAGTAACAAGCTCAGAATCGTAGTCGATTCCATCTTCCCTCTGGCAGAATCGCAAGAGGCTTTGAAGCGGACAGCGTCTAGTCACGCATCCGGCAAGGTCATCATTTCAATGTAGCTGGTCGCACTCGACACAACAGATGAAAGAGTCATGGCCCGTGCGTTGAAAAACATACGGGCCATAACTTTCATCGGATTCTCTCAGAACTATTTATTTGCTCCGGGAGAAAAGGACTCCCCGATGGAGCGCATTGTCATTCGCAGCCATGCGTGCGCCGCATCCGTGTTCACGCGGGGATGCCATACCATCACGTAGCGAAAACCGCCTACTTCTGGCGGCGCCTTGAGCACCTTGATATTCGGCATCTGTGCCATCCCCGCTACAAACCTTCGTGGAACCGTAGCGATGAGCTTCGTGCCTGCGACGCACCGCACAGCCGCTTCGTGGTAAGGAACTTGAATCGCTTCCTTTCGCTTGTACCCCTGCGCCGCGAGATGTTTGTCGGGAGCAATCTGAAGACCGGCCTGGATGCTTACTACGACGTGCTCGGCTTTGAGATATTGCGCAATCGTGAGTGACTTCTTGTAGCTACTCTCTGCGTCAACAACGCACACAAAGTCTTCCTCGTAGATTGTCTGACTCTGGAGCGGCGTGGGAACATCGACGGTGTTTGCGCTGAATACGAGGTCGACACTCCCATGCGTCAGTTCGTCAAACAGCCCTCTGTGCCATTGCACAAATTCAAAGCGTATCTCTGTCGCAGAGGGAAGAATCTCACGACAGATAACAGGCGCAAAGATGGACGCGGCGCTATCGGTCGCGGCAATGCGGAAGACCGCCTGCTCCAAAGATGGGTCAAAGCTGGAGCCGCTCAACAAGCGATCCAGTCTGGGGAGCATTACTTCCAGCTCCTGCAAAAGCCGCTGTCCTTGCGGAGTGAGTTCGTACCCCGAGATGGTTCTTACAAAGAGGTCATCATGGAAGGTATCGCGTAGTCGTTGCAGGGCGCGGCTCACAGCCGGTTGGCTGAGAAGAAGACGCTCTGCTGCGCGGGAGACATTTCGTTCTTCCGCGAATACTGCAAACACTACTAAAAGATTGAGGTCGGCTTGGCGTAATTGCGTCAAACGCATATGCAATATTATCACTATGTATTGGAATTATGATCTGCGGAGGCGCATTCTCTTGCATAGACGGTTTCGAACTGCAGCGAGACCGGCGAGCAAAAGGAGAAGGTTATGGCTAAGGTAGCAATCGTTACTGGCGCGTCTCGCGGAATTGGCCGCAGCATCGCTAAGAGGTTGGCTGCGGATGGTTTCGCAGTCATCGTGAATTACGCAGGAAACAGCGCGGCAGCGCAGGAAGCTGTGGACGAGATTCGCAAGGCCGATGGAGAGGCCCTGGCGATTCAGGCAGACGTTGCCAATCCCGAGCAGGTCAAGCAGCTTTTCGAGAAGACCGTCGAGGCCTATGGCCGCGTCGATGTCGTCGTCAACAATGCGGGCATCATGCCGCTGTCTCCCATCGCGCAGGGAGATCTGGAGGCCTTCGACAAGGTCATCAACACCAATCTGCGTGGCACGTTCCTGATCTTCGCGCAGGCTGCGAAGCACATCGCGGAAGGCGGCCGTATCATCGCCTTCTCGAGCAGCGTGCTGGCGAAGTCCTTCCCCACCTATGGCCCGTACATCGCGTCGAAGGCTGGCGTGGAGGGTCTTGTCCCTGTGTTTGCCAATGAGTTGCGTGGCCGCAATATCACGGTGAATGCTGTTGCGCCTGGGCCGACGGGAACGGACCTGTTCCTTACCGGCAAGTCGCCGGAGCAGATTGCGCAGCTCAGCAAGCTCGCTCCGCTGGAACGTCTCGGCCAGCCCGAGGACATCGCCAACGTGGTGGCGTTCCTCGCCGGACCGGATGGCGGCTGGGTCAATGCCCAGACGATCCGCACCAACGGCGGCTTCGCCTAAGAAAACAGAAAAGAGGGCACACGACGTGCCCTCTTTTTGTCCCTATTCAAACTACAGCGGGAGAGGAGAATTTTTATGAAGCAGGTAATCGTAATCACAGGTGCGTCGAGTGGTTTTGGCGCTCTGACAGCGCGTGAACTGGCCAAGGCGGGGCATATTGTTTATGCCAGCATGCGTGATATTGCTGGTCGCAATGCTTCGCAGGTCGAGGCCGCAAAGAAGTTCTCGCAGGAGAATAATGTAGATCTCCGCACGGTCGAGTTGGATGTGACCTCGCAGGAGTCCTCCGATGCAGCCATCAAGCAGATCATCGCGGAGGCTGGCAAGCTGGATGTGGTCATTCACAACGCTGGTCACATGGTCTATGGACCGGCAGAGGCTTTTACTCCCGAGCAACTGGCGACTCTGTATGACGTCAATGTTCTGAGCACACAGCGCGTCAATCGTTCGGCACTGCCGATTCTGCGCAAGCAGGGCACGGGACTTGTCCTCTGGGTAGGCAGCACCAGCACCCGTGGCGGCACGCCTCCGTATCTGGCTCCGTACTTCGCGGCGAAAGCGGGCATGGATGCAATGGCTGTCAGCTATGCCGCGGAGCTTGCCCGCTGGAACATCGAAACCTCGATCATCGTTCCAGGTGCGTACACTTCGGGAACCAACCACTTTGCTAACGCGGGTTCTCCTGCGGACAAGGAGCGGTTGGCCGAGTACGAGAGCGGAGCGACCTCCACGCTGGCGGACGATGTAATGAAGGGCTTTGCCGCAACCGCTGTGCCGGATGCCGATGTGATCGAAGTGGCCGAGGCAATCGTCAAGGTGGTGGACATGCCGTTCGGAACCCGTCCCTTCCGTGTACACATCGACCCGGCGGATGATGGCGCTGAGGTTGTGAATGCTGTCGCAGATCGTATTCGGAAAGAGTTCCTCAAGGCGATGGGACTCGCCGATCTGCTGAAACCCTCCAAGACAAAGTAAGCATAGCCTCCCGGAGCAAAACTGCTCCGGGAGGTCTTCTTCGAACTATTTCTGTCTCAGCAAAGGCCATAGAAGAGAGCCTTTGTCTGCAAAGAAAGAGTAGTCGACGTGAACGATAGCAGGAGCTGTTCCTTTTCAGGGACGTAGTTCCTGCTTTTACAGCTCCACGGCTTGCAATTCTGTTCTCAGTGATCTTTCTTGGCATTGGGAGACTTCGCAAGGACTTCCGCTATCTCCTACAGCTCGAGCTATAAATGACATCATGCTGTTGGTCTATCAAGGAGAGCCCTATGCATACGATCAAAATTCTCGCTTTCGGTTTCCTTTTGTTGGGTGCCTCCCTGCTGGTCGGAAGACTCATCGGCAATGGTCGAGGTATGTCTGCAGGAGCGGTATTTTTTATTCCGCTCTGGCTCATCGTCTCAGGAGTCAATATGTACTTTGGGATAAAACGTGCAGGCTATACCTTCCGCGAGGAGCTTCCGATTTTCCTCTTCGTCTTCTTGCTTCCTGCGCTTCCCGCGTTTCTGGTCTGGTGGATGCGTGAGCCCTTCAGCAAATAGAATCGCTGCGATTACTCTTGCAGAGGAGTTGAGCTACGACAGGACAGCCATGAAGCTGAATATCTCGCCAGCCGAATTGCTGCAGCCAATCTCAGGGCTGGAAGAGCAGTTGTGCTTGAACCTTTTCCATCCTGGATTGAAGCATGTGGGATTGACAGAAGAAGGGCGGTTCCTGATCGGAGCCTTCCGCAAGTGCCTTGCATTCCATGACCGGAATCATCGGTACTTGGATTCCGCGCCTCTGCTGTAAATCAGGCGTTTCAGCAAAGGGCGTAGCTCCGACATCTTCCTGAAGTCGTTTCATTTGCAGGCTGACAGCGGAAGGGTCCGGCGCAAGTGCTCCACCGCACGGAGAAAGTTCCCTAGCTCCATTGCCGGCGGCTAAGGTTCGGAGTGTGTCCCGGTCTAACGTGGTCAGATTCATCAAATCTGTTTAGCAATATTCACCATTTGATTCAAACTTATGAAATTGTATCCATATTTTCTGGACGATAAGGTATATCTCGGATCGGTCAACGACCGAAGGGAAATATAGGGCATGTGTTCAGTAGTGCCAACAGATTAGGTCTATGGAATCAATCGGCACAGAGTTGGCGATACCGTCGTCACACTTATCAATGACGGATTTTGAGGATTTCTCGTTCGATGTTCTCAGCCCGGACATAGCTGAGGAGGAAGCGAAACAGCTATTGGCCGAAGCTGGCCTGCCGACTATTCCTCGTATGAGCGTTAACTGCTATGTCGTGGAGGATGGAAGGCGAACGGTTCTCATTGATACAGGCGATGCAAACTGCCTTGGTAGTGGAGACAAATTGCAAGGCGCTCTTGCGGTAGCCAAGGTCGATCCACGGAAAATTGATTCCGTCCTTCTGACACATGCCCATCCAGATCATCTGGGAGGGCTGATAGAGCATGGCGTTGCTCTTTTTCCGAACGCAGAGTTGATTCTTTATGAAAATGAGCTTCGCTTTTGCGAGAGACGACAACAACTTCAGCCATGCCCCGCAACAAATTCATGCAGTTCGTAGATTGGCACTGAACACCTTCGAGACGTACCGAACGTCTCTTCGCACTATTTGTAGCGGAGAGGTGCTTTCAGGAATCACCCTGGAGCCACTCTTCGGGCACATCCAGGGCACAGCGGCTTCGTCATCGCATCGGGACGAGAGAGCGTTCTCATCTGGGGAGACACTATGCATTGGCCAGACATTCAGGTTCCCAGGCCGGAAGTATCGTTGACCTTTGACATTAATAGAGAACAAGCAGCGGATACGAGAAGAAGGCTCCTCGATATGCTCGCAACAGAAGATACTCTGGTTGGCGGTATGCACCTAAACTTTCCTGGATTTATTCGCATCCGCAGGGACGAGCGTTCGTATGTCATTCAGGAAGAGCGCTGGTTTCCCTATCTAAAGGATAGAGATGCTAGAAGTGCCTAAATTCATCGCAATCGATTTGGCACCCCATTCCCGGCCTCGCACGCACCTCGAATAGAAGATCAACTCAAGCTAGAGAAGCAGTTGCTATTGGTTATGTAGGGGTCCTGAGAACTGGGCTGGCTGAATCAGAAATGAGAAGAAGGCGTGCTTGATCCGAAAAGATAGACTGCCAAAATGTAAATTCACACGATCGACTTGATATGCGACCTAATAGGTCGTAAATTGAGAAGGAGAGGATGACCTCCCCTGGCTGGCTTTTTGGCGAAGCACCGAGGGAGGCCTGAGATCGACAACCTGAAGGCCGACGATTGCTGACAGTATAGATCCGCGATCCTCCCTGACGGCAACTCTGGAAGGCTGGCTCTTGCAAAACTGTCACATAATACAGAAACGTCCACGAGCGAAGGCTCGAGCTCTAGGGTGGTCTTCCAGATGACGCTCCGCAAGCTGCTCTTCTGGTTGCACCTTGTTACCGGATTGACCGTCGGTCTGGTCATCGCCTTTCTCGCAATCACCGGCTTCATCATGACCTTTCAGCCTCAGATTCTCAACTGGGCGGAGCGCGGCTCCCGAATCGCATCTTCCTCGGAACAGGGCTGTGTTGCTCCGTCAATCCTTCTGAAGAACGCGGCTGCGTTTCGGCAGGCTGCGCCGACCAGCCTTGCTCTATACTCTGATCCTCACGAACCCACCGAAGTGTCCTTCGGGGAAACTGCTGTCGTCCTTGTCGATGGTTGTAGCGGCAAGGTGATTGGACCAGGCGCAAACAGACTGCGGACCTTCTTTCAGGCGACACGAGACCTCCACCGCTGGGTAGCATTGAATGGAGTTCGACATGAGTCGCTCCGGGCGATCAAAAACATCGCTGTGTGCGGTTTTCTGTTTCTGATTCTGAGTGGTCTTGTGATCTGGTTTCCACGGAAGCTCACGTGGAAACACCTCAGGCCGACCGTGCTCTTCCGAGGCAACCTGCGGGGGCGTGCTCGGGAGTGGAACTGGCACAACGTCTTCGGCTTCTGGATGTCTCTGCCTCTTGCTGCAATTTCCCTGAGCGGCCTCATTATGGCCTACCCGTGGGCGAACGCGTTGCTCTATCGCGCCGCCGGCGATCCGCCGCCTCCGGTGCGCACGGAATTGGCGCCAAAACGACCGAAGCCTCTCGCGGTGGACAAGACGCCTTCGCTTGACCTTGCTATTCAGAAGGCAATTCTTCAGGACAGCAAGTGGAAGAGCCTGTCTCTTCGTCTGCCGGCTGCAAAGGACCCAAATGTCACCTTTACGCTGGATGAGAGTGATGGAGGAAAACCACAGCAGAGAGCGCAGCTGGTGATCGCCCGCAAGAACGGACAGGTGGTACGGTGGGAACCCTTTACCGCTAATCTCCGCGGCAGACGGTGGAGGCTCTACGCAAGGTTTCTGCACACCGGCGAGATGTTCGGCTTGATTGGCAGGTTCGTTGCTCTCATGGCGATGGTGAGCGCTCTTATGTTGGTGTGGACGGGAGTCGCACTCTTCTTACGCCGCCTGGCCTCCTGGAGAAAGCGCCGCGAGGCGCATGGAAAGGTTGCGCAGTCTCCACCGCGGGCTGCGGTGGAGACTGCGCGGTTCTGAATATTTTAGTTGTTGCCTGTTGTCATAGGACGTTTCCGATGGTGTCTTTTGGCGAAGGTCCATTGGGAACGCGAGATCGTCCGAGGCTCACGACTGCATCACAGGTACGCAGCGGGGGCCCCAACAAGAAAGGCAAGTTATGTCCCGCCCGCTGTTGTTTCTGATTTTCATTGCTACCCTTACCGCATCTGGCCAACACTTGAGCTACGCACAGAGCCAGTGTCCAGTTCCCACAGCCCCATCCGTTGCGCTGACCGGTATTGTCTCCGATCCAACGGGAGCAGTCCTCCGCGATGCGCAGGTAACCCTCTCGTGTGGAGAGTCTTCCATTCGAGGAACGACGGACGCGACAGGAAGATACTCAGTTCAACTCCCGTCCGGGATCTATCAGTTGCTAGTGCAGGCCAACGGCTTCACCACCAGGGAGCAGAGCTTCCAGGTTTTGCCCGGCAGGGTGAACCAGCAGGATCTGATTCTGAATGTCTCTCAGCAGAACAGCACCATTGAGGTTCGCGCCGGGGCTCAAGGTTACGAGGTGACCGAGAGCAGTTCCTCAACCCGAACCGATACTGCGATTCGGGATATTCCGCAGGCTGTCTACGTTATCCCGGAACAGATTCTTCAGGAGCAGCAGGTAGTGAGGCTCGCTGACGCGGTACGGAACGTAAGTGGCGTGACCATCGCAGAGGATGCAGGCGGTCGCCAGGAACGAGTCACCATGCGCGGTTTCGTCACGGACACAACATTCCAGGACGGCTTCCGCAATGCCTCGGGCGCAAACGCCACTTTCCCGGAGTTTGCGAATGTGCAGCGCGTGGATATTCTCAAAGGCCCGTCATCAACAGTTTTCGGTCGCCTCGATCCCGGTGGCGTCGTCAATCTTGTGACTAAGCAGCCCCTTTCGGAGCACTACTATAGTGTGACGATGCAGGGAGGCTCCTATCAGTTCATGAGGCCGACAATCGATATCTCGGGACCGATAACGGCAAACAAGTCCCTGCTGTATCGCGTCATTGCTTCCGGTCAGGACAGCCAGAGCTTCCGCGACTTCAACTTCACACGTCGCCTCTTCCTGTCGCCCACGCTGACATGGACCCCGTCGCCTAAGACAAGTCTGCGACTCTATACCGAGTTCCTTGGCGGCAGCAATCTCAACGATCGCGGCCTGATCGCTATTGGGACAAGGCCTGCGGACCTCCCTGTGAGCCGCTATCTTGCGGATCCGAACCTGATCTATCCGTATCGCCAAGGCAAGGCGGGATTGAGTCTCGATCAGGCACTGGGGCACGGATGGACGTTCCGCAGCTATGAGCGCTCGTCTACGGGCTGGGATAATTACAACTCCCGCATCGCCAACGCGCTTTCGGCAGACCATCAGACGGTCACCTTGAACGATCTGCGTACCGATCAATACTTTCAGGCGCACTACTGGGTCAATGAGGTAACGGGCACAGTGAAGACGGGGACGATCCAGCACACGCTGCTGGCCGGGGCTGAGCTGAACTATGAGATCTACGACACCAATACAGTGCGTCCAGCCTCCGGATCGCCAGCGGAGACGCTCAATATCTATCATCCGGACTATGCTGCGCTGCCGCCGCGTTCGCTGACGGCCACCTCACGCGTTGACCAATCGCGCAATGGCTACGGTGGTGGTTACTTGCAGGATCAGGTCGCACTCACTCAGAAGCTCAAGATAACTGGCGGAATACGCTACGATCTCGCAAAAATTAAAGATGTCGGCTATGTTGTGACCGTAAGCTCCTCCAGCCGCGCTACCGCCTGGTCGCCGCGTGTCGGCATTACCTATGAACCATTTCAATCGCTTTCGCTTTACGCGACATACAACAAGTCCTTCCAGCCGGAGACGGGAACCGATGTAAACGGAACCCCCTTCAAGCCCGAGTATGGACGGCTGCTGGAGGCAGGTTTCAAGTTCGATACTCTGAGCCACCGGGTCAGAGGGACGGCTTCGGTCTACCAGATCGACCTGACGAACGTGAGCACGGCGGACCCCAATAATGCGGGCTACTCTATCCAGCTGGGCCAGCAGAGGAGCCGGGGAGTGGAGTTCAATGCCCTCACTCATCTCACTCGGCAGTGGGATTTGATTACCGGATACGCCCTGACGAATGCAACGGTTCGCCAGGACAACACCTACCTTGTCGATAGCCAGCTTCAGTCTGTACCACGGCACACGGCGAATCTCTGGACGCGCTACAACCAGACGCGCGGATGGCTGACGGGCGCATCGATTGGAGCAGGCATCAATGGCGTGAGTAATATGCAGGGGCAGCTCATTACCCAAGCGGCTCCGAACACCTTCTTTCTTGTTCCCGGTTGGGCAAAAGTGGATGCAGGCGTCTCTTATGAGCGACCGGCTGAGGGACACTGGAAGTATCGCTTCGCGCTCAACGCCAATAACCTCCTCGACCGCCGCTACTTCTCGGGCGCCAGCGGACGATTCGCGGTGTATCCGGGAAGTCCGCGAAACGTAATCGCATCCCTGCAACTGATCCGTTAGTTTATTCCTCTTCGGCTGCAGGTATTGGTTCTTTTCGCTACAACTACAGCAGAAGTCTTCCCCCGTCATCCGCGATTCGCAGATGCAAGCTCATTGAGCAGAGGGAATCTCACTGACAAACCCGGAATGATTCGCAAATGTGGCGAGGCAGGATAAGCTATTCTGAATCGCCGCGGGGACTGAGCACCAGCGTTTAAATAGGCCGGTTTGCGGATGGAAGTTGATATGTATCCGTGAAAGCGTGAGCTTTCGGCGTGGACGAAGCCCTCCCATCTGTGACCGAGTGGAACTCTGGGATGATGACAAAATTCATAAGCAAGCTCTACTCGCAAGGAAGTCGGCGACTACCTTCAACCCGACGCAGAGGGATGGGGTGGTTCGTGCTTGGCATAGTCCCCCTCGGAGTGGCTTGGCTAGCGTCCCACCAATTGCTGGCCCAGTCGGCTTCAAACGCTTCATCAGCAGCGTCCTGCAGCCAACGGCTCCGGCCAGAATATAGATTCCCATTCCTTCGCTACGACGAGGATTGGTCGTTCCGGAAATGTACCCCGCGGGCTGATTTCTGGGATCCGATCAAATACATGCGTCTCGGCAAGAGGGGTTCCTATCTGAGCCTTGGTGGAGAAGTTCGCGGGGTTTACGAGTCTTACGATGAACAGTATTGGGGAGACGGACCACAAGACCGGGGTGGATGGCTCCTTCAACACTATCTAGTTCACGGCGACCTCCACTTCAATCCGTCATTCAGGCTCTTTGGCGAGTTTCAGGCGGCCTTTGAGAATGGACGTGCGGGCGGTCCGCGCCCCTACGATGAAGACAAGTTCGATCTCCATCAGGCCTTTATCGATTTCGGCCATCACGCTAGTTCTGACGGAGTGACACTCAGAGTCGGACGGCAGGAGTTCTACTACGGCTCGGGCCGTCTGGTGGATGCAAGATTTGGGCTGAACACTCGCATCAGCTTCGATGGTGCGAAGCTAATGGTTCAAGCAGGGCCCACGAAGATCGACGCCTTTGCTTCCCGCCCCACACTCCAACGTCCGGGTGTCTTTGACGATACGCCTGACTCCAAGAAGGCCTTTTGGGGAGTCTATAGCACCACAACAAGACCGAGCAGCTCCCTGGAGTTCTATTACCTGGGATATTTGGCGGCCCAGCAGACATTCGCTGTAGGAACTGGATATTTCCAGTCTCACACCCTCGGGGGACGGTGGGCTGGAAAACACGACAGCTTTGATTTCGATGAAGAAGCCAACGTGCAACTCGGAAGACTTGGCTCGGGTGACATCCGCGCATGGTCCGTCGCATTCAACAACGGCTATACCTTTAGAGATACAAGAGTACGGCCGAGATTGAGCCTGCGGTCAGACGTGACAAGCGGCGACAGCGATCCTTCTGATCGACATCTCGGGACGTTTTACCCTCTCTACGCGCGGGGAAAATACTATGGCGAAGCCGACCTGAACGGTCCAGTCAACACCATTGATCTTCTTCCGCAAGTTGACGCTCAACTCAGCGAGAGGATCTCCGTCAGTGGGAGCTACGGAGCGTTTTGGAGGGAAAGCCTTCGTGACGGAATTTACGGCTTCGCCGGTAATCTCTACAAGCCGGGAGATGCCACACAAGCACGGTTCATCGGACAACAGGGAGAAGTGGACATGAACTACGCGGTCAAGCCGCACACACTCATTCGTGTCGTTTATCAGCATTTCTTTGCAGGGGAGTTCCTCAAACGGACGCCCCCCGGATACGGAGTGAACTATGTGACGGTCTGGGCGGACTATCACTTTTAGGGGCGCCACGGGGAGCGCTAAATCCCGCTCCCCCCGTGACGCAATAGACCTCGTCTCTTTATTAGCAGTAGGTTCCGCCTATGCTTGTCCAACATCGAGACGGCCGATCTTTCCGTCCGCCGTGAGATGGAAGCGGAAGTAAGTCCGAAAGTCTCCCCATGTATCGGAATGAAATGCTCCCTCGAGGTTCAAGCCGTCGTTCTCGATCTTGTCGATCGAAGTGAAGCGTTCATGCCCGAGTGCATCTTGTGTGAACTTCTTCAGATTTCTCGGATGTCCATCGTCCAACATGGTGGCATCCGGCGTAAAGAGCGCAGACCATGCTGCCTTATCACCTTTTTGCAGAGCCTCGATCGCGGCCTTCACGGTGGGATTCTTCAAAGCATCCAGATTCATTGCATTCTCCTTGATGGTGTTGGCGTGCTGCATCGAACGCGGCACGTAAGAAGATTGGTGAAGACTCATGCCCCAGACAGGCATGAGTCCACTGTTTAAGAGACCGAAAGACAATGTGCTTACCCACACGAACATTCTCTTCGATAACTTCCTGCTCTTGTGTGCTTGTGTCGTATTCATTGCGATCTCCTTATATGTTTTGTTCTTTGCGTTCCAAGTGAATGCGCCACACTAGGACTTGGGGTACGTTGTCTGCCATCCACCGCCAAGAGCCTTATACAGAGCGATTGCCGACAGCGAAATATTCAAATCGCTGTCCACCAGGTTCTTCTGCGTTTGCAGAAGAGCCTTCTGAGAGGTCAGGACATAGAGATAGTTGGAAGCTCCAGCCTGATAGCGATTCTCTGAAACCGATATAGCAAGATGATTCTGCTCAATCGCCGCCTGTAAGAATTCGCGCCGTCTCTGTTGTTCCGACAGTCCATCAAGAGCGTTCGCAATCTCGTACCAGGCGTTCAACACGCTTTTCTGGTACGCAAAGGCCGCCTCTTTTTGCTGCGCTTCCGCGAGGTGCAACTCTCCACGCAGGCGTCCACCTTCAAACAGCGGCAGAGATACACTCGGCCCGATCGCATACTGGCGCGATGCCCAGCTTCCGAGATCGCTCGCGCTCAGAGACTGAAGTCCCATACTGCCGGAGATGCTGATCCGAGGATAGAAGTTCCCTTTGGCAACACCGATATTTGCGGTAGCCGTATGAAGCCTTGCTTCCGCCGCAAGGATGTCCGGGCGGCGCTCCGCCAGTTCCGAGGGCACTCCCGTAGGCAGCTTCGCCGGAAGATGTGGCATCGTCGCAGGCTTGGACAACTCCTCGTGCAGCGACGAAGGAGGTTCTGCAAGAAGCAGACTCAACAGATGGATCAGAGCCTCTTCCTGTTGTTCCTGGGGAGGAAGCTGCGATTCGATCTCATGCAGGTACGCCTGCGCATCTGCCACCTCGAGCTTGGTCGCAACACCAGCCTGCTGCCTCGATTGCACCAACTGCAGACCATGTTTGGCCAACTCGACATCTTCCACGGTCAGTCGGTGAACCTCCTGCACGCTGCGAAGCTCAAGATAGTTACGGGCAACGTCTGCAATCACGATCGTCAGCATATCCCGCTGCTCGTCGGCGATAGCCTGCGAGCTGGCAGAGGCTGATTCCGTCTCCCGCTTGATGCGGCCCCAGATATCCGGCTCCCACGAGGCATCAAACCCGTACTGCCAAAGGTTGTAGGGCGTGGCGAGTCGGGCCGTTTGATCTTCCACAAGACCTTCCGGAGCGGCACCGCCTGCAACGGTTCCCGCGGACTGATCCGCGGCAGTTCCCACGAGGCTCAGCAGTCCAGTACCACTTGCTCCCTGCCGGTTATAGGTAGCGGCAGCTTCCGAGTGCGGCAGCCTATCTGCTCCTACGATCTTCGCCTGGGCGCGAGCTTCGGTAAGCCTCTCTCCGGCAATCTTGATGTCAAGGTTGGCCGAGATCGCGCGATGGATCAGCGAATCGAGCGTTGCGTCCTGGAACGTGTGCCAGAACTCGGGGTCCATCGGCTCCTCTACCGTTTGGATTGCTGCTTTCGACGAAGCAGTTTCCATTGTCGTGGCGCCGGTAATCGTTGGAGCCGTCCACGCAACCGGCTTCTGGAAGTTGGGGCCAATAACCTTGCACCCGGTGAGCAGAGAAGCCATAAGAGCCAGTGTTGAAGCAGCCGTAGCCAATCTGGAAAAACCTTGCTGCTGCAATTCCAACGTTGCACGATGCTGTATCTGGCGTTTCATTACATTTGCTCCTTCTGGGAAGCCGCCGCGCCATTGAGGCTCTTCTGCTCGGCTACCCTTTGTGTGCTATCGGTCTCGACCGTGGTGACCACGGACATGCCGACTCGCAAAAGATCAAGATGTGCATTTTGCTGGTCAAACCGAATCTTTACCGGGATGCGCTGTACGACCTTGGTGAAGTTGCCGGTCGCGTTGTCTGGTGCGACAGGAGCAAACGAGACTCCAGTTGCGGGGGCGACGCTCTCGACGTATCCGGTGAAGCTCAGGTTCGGGTACGAATCGACGTGGATCGAAACCTTGGCGTGGTCTCGAATGTGCTCGAGTTGAACTTCGCGGTAGTTGCTGACCACGTAGATCTCGTTGAGGGGAACCAGCGCCAACAGCGTAGTCCCTGGGTTGATGTACTGGCCCACGCGAATGGTGCGCGAGCCGACCACTCCATCAAAGGGCGCCCGGATCTCTGTATAGGAGAGGTTCAACTCTGCCTGCTTCACCGCCACAGCGGCACGTTGCTGCTCGGCTCGCGCCCGCATCAACTGTCCTTGCAGAACATCGATCTGCTGCCGGGCAGCGCGGCTTCCGGCCGTGTCCCGATCCTTCACCGCAAGGGACTGCTTCAAGCGGGTCGCTGTCTCCTGCTGCTCCTGTTGCGTGCCGGAGCCGTCCTGCGACAGCTTCTGGTAACGCTCCGAGTTCGCATTGTCGAAAGCGATAGCCGCTTCATCCGACAGGAGCGAGGCGTCCTGCTGCCGAATCACGGAAGACTGCTGGCCGAGCTGCGCGTTCAGCGTTGTCGCAGTTGCCTGCGCGATGGCCATCTCTGCGCGTGCAGTATTCAGCGCAGTCTGGTAGTCGCGGCTGTCCAGCTTCGCCAGGAGCTGCCCCTTCTTGACGCTCTGGTTATCATCCACCAGCACTTGCTCCACCAGGCCCGGCACCTTTGCGGCGAGCATACTGAAGTCCGCCTGCGTGTAGGCATCATTCGTCTGTTCTGTGGCGGGCTGCCTCCCGATCTGGCGATATACCGTCAGAGCCACTCCTGCGACCAGTAACAGGCCACCCGTTGCAATCAGAAACCACCGTAGTCGTTTCATAACCTCACCTCAAACCTTCAAGCTCATACTTAGATACCGAATAGTATTTATAAGATTCACGTATTTTGAATATTCCTCCAAATGGATAAAAAGCTGTGCTTACGCGTCATTCAACCCAAATATCCTTATATATAAGCACACAGCAAGAGGACCGCCGCAAGCCAAAGTTCCCGGAATCCTTTCTCTTCTGCATGTATCAAATACTATTGAGTATCTTGATTGGAGGATTGCGATGTCCACCACAACCACAACAACAGCACCGCCGGCTCCGGCTCATGCCGTATGGGGAACCCGGCTGTTGATTGGCAATGCCGGTATCTTCCTTGGGTCGATTATGTCCGGCCTGGCAAACCGGGTTGCGGCTGTCTCTTTGGCCGATACGCAAGGCGCTCTTGGAATCGGGCATGACTCCGCTGCCTGGTTACAGGGAGCCTATACCGCAGCGGAACTGGCTGCGATGCCAGTCGCGGCGTGGCTGGCAATGACCTTTTCGATGCGGCGCTTCCATGCGGCAGCCACCTTCATCACGGGACTGCTAGGGCTGCTCGTACCGTTTGCCCCCACGATCCCACTCTTCTTCTTGCTACGCATCAGCCAGGGCTTTTCGGCCGGGCTGCTCGTGCCGCTGCTGATGACCGCGGCTCTGCGTTATTACCCTCTTCCTCTGCGGCTCTATGGACTCAGCACCTACTCGATGACGGCGATCCTCGCGCCGAACCTCGCGGTTTGGCTGGCGTCGGTCTGGACGGATCGGCTCTTCAACTGGAGATTCGTTTACTGGCAATCCCCGATCTTATCTGCAATCGCCATTGCAGCCGTACTCTGGGGAATTCCTCAAGATCCACTCCGCCTTGAGCGATTTCGCCAGCTCGATTGGCGTGGTGTGCTCCTGGGCTGTGGCGGTCTGATTATGCTTGCGCTTGGGCTCTCGCAGGGAGACCGGCTCGACTGGTTCAACTCGCCTCTGATCACCAGGCTTCTGATCGGTGGGGTCGTCTCGTTTGCGCTCTTCATGGTCAACGAGTGGTTCCATCCACTTCCCTTGTTCCGGCTCCAACTTCTGGCCAGGCGTAACCTTCTCTTTGGCATGTCCACGTTGCTGGTACTGATGTCGATTTTGCTCTCCGGCAGCGCGCTTCCGGCCGACCACCTGGCTGAGATCTGGGGCTTTCGCTCCCAATACATCGCACCCGTTGGTCTTTGGATCAGCGTTCCGCAGCTGCTGATCGCTCCTGGCGTCGCCTTCTTTCTCTACAAGAAATGGGTAGACGCCCGTAAGGTTCTTGCGCTTGGCCTTCTGCTGATTGCTGTCTCATGTTTTCTGGGATCAAGAATCACGACGGAGTGGATGGGGCAGAACTTCCTGCTTGTTCAGGCTATTCAGGCCGTCGGGCAGCCAATGGCTGTTATCCCGATTCTGTTCTTATGTACAAGCGTCGTACAGCCGCCCGAGGGGCCCTTCGTCTCGGCCATGTTCAACACCACCCGTGCAGGGGGAACGGTCATCGGCAGTTCTTTGCTTGGAGCCTTCCTTACGATGCGAGAGCACGTCCATTCCAACGTCCTTGTCGATCACGCCGGCAATGTCCGAGCGATGACGTCCATGCGGCTGGACTCGCTGGCGGATGGCGAAACATTCACAAATGCCTCTTGGACTGCACAAAGCAGGGTCCTGGCGGAGTTCGCCGAAGGGCTGCATCGTCAGGCTGCGGTGCTTTCCTATGCGGACGCGTATCTGGTCTTCGGAGTGCTGGCCCTGCTGCTGATTCCGTATGTGCTTTGTATGCAGTACATCCCTGCACCTAAACTGAAGTAATGAGCACAAAGAAAATGGCGACTACGAAAAAATCGGTTCAGAAAGAGCCTCGGCGCAGCCGCGAAGTAAGCCGCGCCGAGACGCGCTCGAAGCTCCTGGAGTCGGCACGCATTGTCTTTGCTCAAGAGGGCTACGAACACGCCTCGATTGATCGCATTGCAGCGCATGCCGGATACAGCAAAGGCGCGTTCTATGCCAACTTCTCGACCAAGGAAGAGATGTTCCTTGAGATCCTTCAGGAGCACATCAGCGGACAGAGAGCCGTAGTACGTGCCACTCTGGAGAATCAGACAACCCCGGACGAGATCATCGACGCCATCAGCAAATGGTCTGCCAAGCGTGATGGAAATGACGTGTGGATACCGTTGCTGATTGAGCTGCTGCGACACGCACGCCACAATAAAGAGCTGTCCGCAAAGTACGGAGCCATCTTCCTGTCGCAGTGGAAGGAACTTGGCGAGAGCCTTCTCAGAATCTTCCCCGATCCGAAGCTGGCCCCTGCTTCCCCGGAGGCGATCGGCGCGCTTGTCATGGAGCTTACCTTCGGAAACGCCCTGAGCTTTGTCAGCAGTGTGCAGGCAGGCCAACTCGTCCATCTCGCCCTGACGGCACTCAAGAAATCCTCGGAGAATGTATCGGGATAAATATGCCAGAATCTCGTGCTTAGTTCGGTTCGATCTGCATATTCGAGCGCGCTCGAATACTTGCGCACGCAGATTGCAGATCTGCCGTTTCACACAAAGAGTAGAGACACCTTGTCGAGTACTGAAAATCAATCTTTTCCCGCTGTAGGCACCGGCGGCGCTGCTCCTGTTGTCCCTGCAAAACGCGCCACGCATCCGAACCTGATTCTGGCGACCTGCTGCACGAGCCTGTTGATCGTCGGGATGGACGTAACGATTGTCAACGTAGCGCTGCCTGCTATCCAGAAAGACTTCCATGCTCATCTGGCTGGCTTGCAATGGATTCTCGATGCCTACACGCTCGTCGTAGCGAGCTTCTTGATGCTGGCGGGATCGATATCGGATCGGTTCGGGCGCCGGAGGGTGTTCCAGATTGGGCTGGCGCTTATCTCTTATTGCACTTGATATATTCCTAATTAGGAATATATTTGGATCCATGACACGAACGGCCTATCCTACGGACATCTTCAACGCCATCGCCGAACCACGGAGGCGCGAGGTCATCGCTGTGCTGTCCGATGGAGAGGAGTATGCGGTCAATGAGATCGTCCTTCGCATGAGGGTAGGTCAGCCGGCGGTCTCGAAGCATCTCGGCGCGCTGCGTAAGGCCGGCGTGGTGACGGTCGTCAAGCGTGGGCAACATCGTATGTACCGCCTTAACCCCGCGAGCCTTAAATCGGTGTACGACTGGGTGAAGGTCTACGAGCGGTACTGGACCCACCAGATCGGCCAGATTAAGGAACGCGCCGAGCGCAAGGCCCTGGAACGGCTGATTCGCCTCGACGACGGCTCAAAACCAACCAAGGAGGAGTAATGGCAGCCACCGTAAAGGAAGGCGTACTGGAAGCCTTTGAGATTATCAAGGAAGAGGAGATCGCGGCTCCCATCGACATCGTCTTCGAGACCATCCTCGAACAGATGGGACCGTTGAACACTATCCCTAAAAAGCCAATGCCGATGGTTCTGGAAGCCTGGCCCGGCGGACGGTGGTTTCGCGACCTGGGTAATAATGCCGGCCACTACTGGGGCACGGTACAGGCCATCAAGCCTCCAACGCTGCTGGAGATTTCAGGGCCGCTCATCATGTCGACCCCGGCGACCAACAATCTTCAATACCGCCTCACAGAAGAAAACGGCGTCACCCATCTTCGCTTCGTGCACCGAGCGATGGGCTGGATTGGCGAAAGCGACCGCGGCGTCGACGGAGGTTGGAGCCATTTGATCGAATGCATCCGCACAGCGGCCATCGAACGAGCGAGGAAGTAACCATGTGCCCCTTCTGCATCGGAACCGCGGTATGGATCACGGCGGGCGTCCTTGCCACCGGCGGTGCCTCCGCGGTTGCCGTTACAAAGCTCTGGAAGAACAAACCGCAAACACGCGAACAAGGAGAAAGCCATGTGGAGCAATGAACAGATAGCTGCAATGACAAAGCCCGCAGTCGTCTCCAGGGACGAATGGAACAAAGCGTGGCTCGAGATGCTGGTCAAAGAGAAGGAACACACGCGTGCCCGCGACGCACTCGCGGCTGCGCGCCGCCGCATGCCCTGGCTTGCTGTCGAAAAACAGTACCTCTTCGAGAGCGTCGGCGGAAAGAAAACTCTCCTGGATCTTTTCGAAGGTCGGCGCCAGCTTGTCCTCTACCGCGCCTTCTTCGATCCCGGTGTCTACGGTTTCCCCGAACACGCCTGCGTCGGCTGCTCTCTCGGTGCTGACCAGGTTTCGCATCTCTCGCACCTGCACGCTCGCGACACCACACTCGCTTACGCCTCACGCGGCACACAGGAACAGTTCGCTACACTCAAGAACCGTATGGGCTGGCAGCACATCCCCTGGTACACCATCACCGACGACTTCGATAAGGACTTCGGCGTCGATGAATGGCACGGACACAATGTCTTCTTCCGCGACGAGAACGACAAAATCTTTCGCACCTACCTCATCAACGCTCGCGGCGATGAAGCCATGGGCAGCGTGTGGAGCTACCTGGACGCTACGCCGCTGGGACGTCAGGAAGACTGGGAGGACTCGCCCAAAGGATACCCACAAACGCCACGCTACAAGTGGTGGCGTTGGCACGACGTCTATGGCAACGAGGACGCCAAATGGGCCCAGATCGTCGATAGCGCTACAGTGACACTCAAGCTTTAGCCTCCCTGGACAACCCACATCTGGCACGAAAACTGCCAGATGTGGGTTCAGTTCTAATGAGCGATTTCTGAGCTGAGACCGCGTTCCACCATGACGACCAGCCGCTCGCCCAGCGCCAGTACCATCTCATGTGGCATCTTGTGCAGCGGTCCTTCGAGCACCAGAAGTGCCAGCCCGTGAACTGTCGACCACGCCAGATATTCTGCATCTTTGCGGTCCTTCTTGCTGAGCAGGCCGCTCTCATGCATGCGGTCCAGCGCCAGCGAAAGCAGCTGAAACGGATTCAGTCCCATTGATGCGGTATTCGCCGGGTCAGGTGAATGAACCGGTGGCGGAACGGAAAAAGCCGTGCGAAACATCCCCGGTTCTCTCATCGCGAATCCCAAATATCCTATTCCCACCGCACGCAAGCTTTTTCGCGCAAAGGCTTGCGGATAGCGTCCCGGATGACACTTCTTCATCTCCTCTTCAATTGCCGCCGCAACCCGTGAAATACACGCCGACCGCACCGCAGCCAGGAGTGCCGCCTGGTTCGCAAAGTGCCTGTACGCCGCGTTGGGAGACACCCCCGCCTGCCGGGTCGCCTCCCGAAGAATGACTGCATTGGGCCCTCCAATACGAGCCATTTCAAGCCCGGCTGTTACGAGCGCGTTGCGCAAATCGCCATGACGAAAGGTCTTGCGTTTCTCAATAGTGACGTTCTTTTTCATTGTCTGTTCAAGAAGAGTGTATCGCGGAGACCGAGATTGTAGACAGCATCCACTTGTCGGTGGTAGCGTATGTGGACGATGTTTACTTAGTAGCGATATATCACAAACGGACGGTGCGAAATGGCAGACGGATTCATCTGGTACGAGCTTGTCACCAATGACATGGATAAGGCAGTCAACTTTTACAAAAAGGTGGTCGGGTGGGACGTCAGGGACGCCGGTATGCCTGGTTTCACCTACATGATCTTCGGTAAAGATGGCAAAGATGTTGGCGGCATAATGACGTGGGCGGGAGCCGGTGCACCTGAGCTTCCCACTCAGTGGATGGGCCACATCCACACCGCAAAGCTCGACGAAGAGTTGAAGGCTGTGACAGCCGACGGCGGAACGATTGTGAAGCCAGCTCAGGAGATCCCCGGCGTCGGGCGTTTCTCTGTCGTGCTGGATCCGCAAAAAGTGAAGTACCTGCTCTTCGAACCCGGCAAACAAGAAGCTCGGCCGCGTCTGGATCAGATGGCAGCGGGCAACGTGGGCTGGCATGAGTTGCTCACCGACGACGCAGTCAAAGCTTTCGATTATTACTCCAAACACTACGGCTGGCAGAAAGACTATGCGCACGACATGGGCGCCGCGGGCGTCTACCAGACCTTCCGCACCGACCAGCCCCTCTATACCGGCGGAATGATGAACCGCAAAGGTCCTGGCATGCCCGAAGGTATTCCGCCGCACTGGCAGTTTTACTTTACCGTCGATGACATCGAAGCTGCGCAGAAACGTGTAATCGACGCTGGCGGCAAAGTTGTCATGCCTCCCCATGATGTACCTGGAGGCTCTCGCATCATGCAGGCCACCGACGATCAGGATGGTCACTTTGCTCTGATGCAAGGGCCTAAATCGTAACCGCGATGTACGTCATGCCCGGCGCAGCTGCCCTTCTCTCGCAGGAGAACGGCTGTAAAACTTATCACGAAGTCTGAAGCTGAGAGGAGAGAGAAAGATGTCCGAGAAGATGATTACTTGCCTGTGGTTCGATCACGGGAAAGCCCGCGAAGCAGCCGAATTTTACGCGGCCACCTTCCCCAACAGTCATGTCGGTAAGATCAGTGCCTCCCCCATAGACACGCCATCCGGCCCTGAGGGCCAGGAACTCATCGTTGAGTTCACCGTCTGCGGGCGCAATTTCCTGGGCCTCAACGGCGGTCCGATGTTCGTTCCCAACGAAACGGTCAGCTTCATCATCCTTACCGACGACCAGGCCGAGACCGATCGTCTGTGGAATGCCATTGTCAGCAACGGCGGCCAGGAAAGCGCGTGCGGTTGGTGCAAGGACCGTTGGGGCTTTTCATGGCAGATCACTCCGCGCGTGTTGCTGGCGGCGACACAGGACCCGGATCGCGCTGCCGCCAAGCGTGCAATGAGCGCGATGATGACGATGCGAAAGATCGACATCGCCGCTATCGAGGCCGCGCGAGCAGGCAAGCAGTAAGAAAGCGGGATCGATGCCCCTGCCGCGGCGAACCGTGAGCGCCGCTCGCCCGCGTTATTAGAACGCACACTCGCATGGTGCGTCCCAAAGGAGAATCGAATGACCGACAACACCATTCTCATTCCCGCAGCAGAGCTAGCCGCAAAAAACAAAGCGCACTTTCCTAATGAGAGCCCGGAATATCGCCAGGCTCGCAATGATCTCCTTTCCGAAGAGATCGAACTCCGGCGCCACATCGAGCGCGTCGCAGCACTCCGTCGCACCCTTCCTCCCGGCGGTGAAATCCCTGAAAACTATATTTTTGAAAGCTCCAACGGTGCGGTTCGCCTCTCACAGCTGTTCGGCGACAAGGATACGCTCGTTATCTACAGCATGATGTTCGGACCCCAACGCGAGAGAGCATGTCCTATGTGCACCGCCATGCTCACGTCATGGGAGGGGACTGCCAGAAACCTGCGCGAACGTGTCGCTCTCGCCGTCACCGCACGTTCACCCATCGAACGCCTCCTCAACTTCAAAAAAGAACGCGGCTGGCAGAACCTGCGGATTTACTCCGACATCAAAGGCGACTACACCCGCTCCTATGTCAGTGCTGAGGATAGCGATGTCCCTGGCCTTTCAGTCTTCACTCGCGGCGACGGCACGGTCCGGCATTTCTGGAGCGGAGAGATGAGTGGTGCGATGGCCGACCCCGGTCAGGACCCGCGCGGAGCCCCGGATCTCGACTCCTTGTGGACGATCCTCGACCTCACGCCCGCGGGTCGCGGCGCTACCTGGTACCCAAAGCTCGAATACGCCAGCCTGGCAACGATCAAATAGTCTCTGACTTTTCACCCCGGGGTCTCAAATAGCACCCCCTTCTCCCCACGAGAGCAGAAGGTTGTTGTGGGGGTCACGATAGTCCCCCAAGCACGGAGAACAGCTACGATGAAGGATCTCTTGGACCCCATTCTGGCAGAAGACATAAAGCAGCGAATCAGGAGCCTTCATGCTGAGAGTGAGCGGCGGTGGGGCAACATGACCGTTGCTCAAACCCTGGCTCATTGTACTTCTGGCATACAGATGGCGACGGGCGTCATCAACCCCAAGCGTGCAGCTTTTCCCGCCAACATCATTGGCCTGGTCATCAAGCCGCTTGTTTTCGGCGACGACAAGCCCATGCGCCGCAACTCACCCTCCTCACCGGAACTCTTCTCGGCAGATCCTACACAGTGCAACTTCGAACGAGAACGGACCCAACTCATCGCAACAATCGATAGTTTTGTCACTGAGGGCGCAGCTTGCTACTCCCAGCATCCACATCCTTTCTTTGGTCCGCTCAAACCGCAACAATGGGCCATTCTCATGTATAAACACGTCGACCATCACCTAAGACAGTTCGGTGTCTGAGAGTGTTCAGAATGAGAAGCTCAAAATGAAAACCTTCCTCCCCGGCTGTAAGTTCGGCAAAGCCCGCTTTTAATGGCTCAGAACCTTGATTTGGCCATCCTTCTCAATATAAGACTAAAATAGTCTTAATTCATTGAACGGGGTTTCCATGCCTGCTTTTGCTGGTTTGCTTCTTTTTCTCCTATTTCCCGCATCTCCTCTTCCCTCGTCCGGTTCTGCTCCTGCTTCACAGCATGTTGAATTGAACGGTGTGGTTACCGACTCCTCTGGAGCTGCCGTACCAAACGCCACGGTCTCCCTTGAGACGCTGAGTGGGCAGAAGGTTGCAACGACCGTAACAGACGCAACCGGACATTATCGGTTCGAGATCGACGGGCAGCTCGAAGCCCATTATCGCGAGAGAGTCGCTGCGCAGGGATTCCGCACAGCGGTGACAGAGAACCTTTCGCTGCCCGACGGCGCAAATCGCGTGAATGACATTCACCTGAGTGTGGGCTCCAACACAGAGACAGTGAACGTGACCGCGTCTGAAACGACAGGCAATGGAGAGATCGGTACCGTCGCTCAGGCCGGCATTCTCGGCACTCTCAGCAAGCAAGATCTTCCCTTCTCCGTTTCCAGCTACACCTCGCAACTCGTGCTAGATCAACAGGCGCAGACAGTGTCGGATGTGCTCCGGAATGAAGCCGGAATCCAGGAGTCGAACGGACGCTACTCTGAAAATCAGTATCTGACGCTGCGCGGCTTCGTACTCCCGGTAGGCCAATCCCTGATCAATGGCATACCTGGGCTGGTAGACGAACGCAGTCCTTCCATCGAGAATGTCGATCGCATCGAAGTCTTCAAGGGTCCGAGTTCGTTCCTTAACGGTGCGAGTTCATACGGTGCCGTGGCTGGAACGGTGAACATGGTTACCAAGCGAGCAGGCGACGTTCCCTACTACCGCGTCGATGGCGGCTACTCTTCCGCCACCGAGAAGGAAGGCCACCTCGACGTGGGCAGGCGCTTCCTGCCTCAGAATGCACTGGGAGCGCGCCTCACACTTGGCGGCCGCATGGGCAACACGCCGGTCGACAACCAGGAAGAGAACGTCGCTGCCGGTGGCCTCGCCGTCGACTATCGCGCGCAGAAATTGCGTGCCAGCGTCGATGTCAGCGACCAGGCACGCAGCATGCTCGGCTTCCGCGATGCCATCTACGTGTATCCGGGCTTTGATGTTCCTAAAGCTCCGAAGATGACCAGCAACATCTTTGATCATTCCTCAAGCTATACACATCACCAGCAGATGGTGCTGACGCAGGGCGGTTATGACTTCACCGATCACTTTCAGATGTACGGCTCCTATGGTTACGCCCACGAGCTTGAGTCCTATCAGGGTCCTGGAACCGCTTATCTCACCAATGCGCAGGGCGACGTCACAGCGCAGGATCTGACCTTCACCTCTGACATCCATACCAACGTCGCGCGCATCGGCACACGGCTCAGCACCAGCACAGGCCCCATCCATCACGACATCACACTCGCCGGCGACTACCTGCAGATTCGCTCAGCCTACTTCTACGAGTACGGCGATACGCACGACACAAACATCTACAACCCCGTTGCGCTCGCCCCGCAGGTAACCCGTGTTGCCGGACTCAAAGGCGTCCCGGACACCGGACTCAACCGCCTCTCCAGTATCGCGCTCGCCGATGTCGCCACGGCGCTTCACGGCAAGCTCACGGTCATTGGCGGCCTGCGTGGGCAGTGGATCGGCGTGAAAAATTACGGCTCGGTCGCCCGCGGTGCCAGTAACACGCCGGACTTTGAAGTCTGCACTGACGCCTGCAGCTACAACCAAGGCACGCCCAGTCCTTCCGTCGCTGCCATGTACCACCTGCCCAAGGGCTTCTCAATCTACGGCAACTATATTCAGGATCTGCAGCAAGGCCCAACGGCTCCAGTAGGCGCAACCAACGCGAATCAGGTCTTCTCGCCCTACGTCGCCAAGCAAAAGGAAGTCGGCGCGAAGTATGAGCATGGCTCGCTCGAAGCAACCCTCGCCATCTACCAGATCGGCGAACCCAATGGCGTCCTCGACCCCGTCACCAACACCTACGGCATCACCGGTCAGCAACGCAACCGCGGCCTCGAGTTCACGATCGCCGGCAACGTCGTGCACAGCCTCCGCGTAAATGGCGGCCTCACCTTCCTTGATGCACGCCAGATGGGCACCGGTGACTCTACCACCGACGGCCAGCGCGCACAGGGCATTCCGGGAACGCAGAGCACCGTCAATGCTGAGTGGAGCGTACCCCACCTCAAATCCCTCTTCCTCGACGCCCGCGTAACAGCATCGTCAAGGCAGTCTGTCGATACGGCCAACACGCAGAGCATCCCGGCATGGGCGCGACTCGACATTGGAGGTCGCTATGACTTCGAAACGAAGGTACCCATCTCCCTGCGCGTCAACATAGACAACGTCACCGGCAACAACTACTACGAGTCCAGCTTCCTCGGTCTCGGCTATGCCGCACCACGCGCCGTGCGCGCCTCCGCAGGCGTGCGCTTCTAACCACGGAGATAAGGTACATACGTGACTTTCTTCAGCAATTTGATCCATCATCCGCGCAGGATCTTCCTGCGCCGGATGGTGTTTCAGGTTCATCTCTGGCTGGGCATCCTGCTCTCACTCTACGTCGTTCTTATCTCACTCTCGGGCGCACTCATGGTCTATCACGACACGCTCACCCGGAGTACACTTCCATCTGGTTTAGCGCCCTATGACCAGGCGCATACCGCATCTGTCCCTACCGTAATGGCTGCGGCCCAGTCGGCATTTCCCGGCGCGACCGTAACCTATCTGCACATGCCCTCCGCAAGGCTTCCAGTCTTCCAGTTGCAGATGCTCGATCCATCAAAAAAGCCGTTCGCGGCCGTCGCCGATCCGCAGACTGGTCACGTCGTTCTGCTGCCGCGTACCTGGGTAGACGTAGTGTATGACTTCCACATCGAACTGCTGCTCGGCTCCTCCCACGGCGTGCAGTGGAATGGCGCAGGCGCAGCGGGCCTGCTGATTCTCGCGCTCACCGGCATCCTGCTCTGGTGGCGCGGACTCAAAACCTGGTGGCACGGCATGGGTGTCTCATTCCGCCACAACTGGCGACGCATCAACTACGACCTGCACCACGCTCTCGGCCTATGGACGCTGCTCATCGTCTCCTGGTGGGCTCTCTCCGGGATGTACTTCGCATGGTATGGACCTTTTACGAAGGCGGTGAATACCGTCTCGCCGCTGGTGGGTATGCAGGAACCGAAGCCTCAGGAGACACCGCATAGCAATGAGCCACCAACACTCAAGGCCATTCTCGATGCAGCTCAGAAGGCCTCGCCCCGGGGAAGGCTGACTTATCTCTTCAACCCCAGCCTGTCACCGGAGGAAGAGGTCAACGCCTACATGAACCTACGCACCCCGGAAAATTTCGGTCATGCCGATATCGTGCGCTTCGATGCGAAGACCGGAGCGATGGTCAGCCTGTGGCATTACGGCCAGAATCATAGTGCCGGAGACTGGATTCTCTGGGCCATGCAACCTCTCCACTTCGGAAGCTTGTGGGGGCCATGGGTGCGCGCGCTGTGGTTCCTCTTTGGCATCTCGCTCGCCGGCCTCTCAGTTTCAGGACTGCTCATGTACTGGAATCGCTACCTGCGATTTCGCTGGCGGGATCTCACTATGCGCCGAGCGTGAGATCCCGCCGCTATGACCAAAGCTGCTGGCCGATTCACAGCTTCGGATGCAATGGCAATCGAATCTCGGCGATACAACCACTTTCTTCATCGTCGCGGTTAGCGAGAGTTACTTGGCCTGCATGTCCCTCCGCAATCTGCTGCGCCAGGACGAGCCCAATCCCCGTCCCTTCAAGCTTCGTTGTATAGAACGGCACAAAGAGGTTGCTGTCGTTGCTCACACCGGGTCCATTGTCGATGATCGTGATTATTACCTCGTTCCTTGACTCTTTCCAGTCAACGATCACTTCGGCTGAATCAGCATGTTCCATCTCCGGGCCAAGCGCTGCCTCTACTCCGTTGCGTACCAGATTGATGAGAGCCTGCTGCAACTGATCGGCATCAGCCTGAATAATTAGTTCTTTGCCTCCGCGTACCATGACCTCCAACCGCGTTTCCAATTTCACGACTCGCCTAACTAATTCTCCCAACTCCACCGGTGCGAGCTTGGGGGCGGGCAGTCCCATCAGTCGACGATAGGCCTGCAGAAAACGATTCAGAGACTCCGCTCGGTTTTCAATCACCTCAAGACCACGGTCGAAGTCTTCAAGCTCTCCAAGCGAGTTCCGTTCAAGTTGTCCACGCAGGTTGGCTGCAATCGATTTAATCGGCGTCAACGAGTTGTTGATCTCGTGTCCTAGCACTCGGATCAGCCGTTTCCATGCGATGCGCTCCTCTTCACGCAACGCAGCGCTTACATCGGCCAGCACCAGAAGAGTATGTGGAACTCCACGCAATCGGAAGCCCGTACGTTTCACGATCCAGCGTCCCGACTGCGATCCCGACTCCATTGTCAGCAGCTCATCATCAGTAGCAGCAGCCATGCGCTCCAGCCCCAGTTCGCGTGCCGTATGCCCGAGCGCTTCGCGTGCCTTCATCACAAAGATGCGTTCTGCCGCAATATTCATCAGCTTCAGTCGCCCCTCGGGATCGAAGGCCAACACTGGCGACTGCATCGAATCCACCACACGCTCTACTAACGCAATTGCCTCCAGCGTTCCCGCTCGCTGAATCTGAAGCATATCGGCTAAGGCATTGATCTCCTGCGCAAGATCGCCAATCGCATCGTTATTCCGAGCTCCTCGCGCGCGAAAAGAATAATCATCTTCCCGCAATGCAGCTACAACATTGGTAAGCGTTTGCAGCGGACGCGTAATTTGCTCCTGCAGAATGGATACCAGAAAGGCCCATGCCAAAACATAGAGAACCAATAGAATCATTGTCTCTATGGTGTCGACGCTGTGTATCCATAGCAGCCACCAGATCAATACCAGCCCAGGAAGACCAAACAACCAGAACAGAAATCTCAACCGTCGCTCAAAATTCAACTTTTTCCCAGAGCGTTGCAGGGAGATCTGCTGTACAGGATGCTTGTTCGCAGACGTTTGACGCTCAGAGTCCATATTTTTCGATTCGACGATAGAGCGCTCCACGACTCAGTCCCAGGGAATCGGCAGCCTGGCTCACGTTTCCGTCAGCACGCGCCAAAGCTTTGCGAATAAGGATAGCCTCAACCGATTCAAGATTCATCTCGTCGAGAGTCTGCGATCCTGAAGCGCGCAGCTTCGCATGCAGACCAAGATCCGCAACTTCAATGCGCGTTCCTCGTGCCATCAGTACAGCACGCTCAAGCGTATGATCAAGCTCCCGAACATTTCCAGGCCACCCATACTGCAGCATCTGCTGCAATGCATCCGGCTTGATGCCCTCAATCTGTCGCCTGTATTTGCTTGCGTAGCGAGCCAGGAAATAAGCTGCAAGCGCAGGAATATCCTCACGGCGCTCACGCAGAGGAGGAAGCGCAATCTCCACTGTGTTCAAACGAAATAACAGGTCTTCGCGAAACCGCCCCGCCTCACATTCAGCATGCAGATTTGCATTCGTAGCCGATAGCATCCGCACATTGACCTTCTGCGTCTTCGACGATCCAACTCGTTCCATCTCGCCTGTCTCCAGCACACGCAGCAGCTTCGCCTGTTGTCGCACAGGAATATTCGCGATCTCATCCAGAAACAGCGTGCCGCCACTAGCCAGCTCAAACCTTCCGATACGATCGGCACGGGCATCGGTAAAAGCGCCCTTCACATGACCGAATAACTCACTCTCGAAGGTACCTTCGGGGAGAGCTCCCGTATTCACAGCGACCAAAGCACGATCTGCCCTCGTTGAAAGTTGATGCAGCGTCTGCGCAACAACTTCCTTCCCTGTCCCATGTTCTCCGGTAATCAGAACATTAGCATCTGAAGGGCCGATACGCGCCATCGTCTCCACCACAGAACGCATTGCCGGCGCCGAAGCGATAAAGTCTGGCGCTCCCGGCGCGCGCAGGATGCGATTTTCTGCTTCAAGCCACTGTGTGCGCCGCTGGCTGCGATACAGCTCTGTCTGCGTGCGCAATACGCTCAGCAGGCGCGCGTTCTCCCAGGGTTTTTGAATGAAGTCGCTCGCGCCTGATCTCATTGCTTCAACCGCGAGATCGATATTGCCCCACGCCGTCATGACAATGATCGGAAGAAGAGGCTCCCGTTCCTTAATGCGAGCCACCAGCTCAAGACCTTCCTTGCCCGAAGTCGTATCACGCGTGTAGTTCAGGTCAAGTAGGACCCCATCAAAGTCCTCTCTTGAAACGGCCTCAAGCGCAAGAGTTGGCGTTCTCACCAGTTCCAGCTCATACCCTTCCGGCTTCAACAGAAGACGAATCGCTTCGAGAATATGCGGCTGGTCATCTGCTACCAGCAATCTCCCAGCCGCATTGCTCTCTGTCCGCTGCATCTCCGCGATCACCGTCTCCATCTGTCTTATCAATTTGCCGCAACACCGGTTCTAGCTGATTCTATCGAAATATCATGGGATTCCAGCGTTGTTCCGGATGCGCGGTCCAACTCAATTTTTGCTTTCTGATAGGCCGTCATCGCGGCCACCAGTGCCGACTCGGCTGCGGAGAGGTCTCTGCGAGCGGTCAGCGTCTGCAGGCTCGAGCCTGCTCCCAGCTCCTGCTCTTTCGCCGTAATGTCGAAGGTCTTTTGCGCCAGATCGCACGCCTTACGCGCTGACTCCACGCGTGCCCTGTTCTGCTCCAGAGCATACTCCGCGTTGCGCACTTCAATACGGATTTGCTTCTTAAGTTGTTGCAGCCGAAGCTCCGCCTGTCGAGCTTCTAACTCGGAACGATACTGGTCAGACTTCGCTACACGATTCCGAATGGGTATGTTCACAGACAGACCTACATAATAATCAGGAGCCGTGTTATTGAATGCATTCCCCACCGCTCCGTGCCAGTCCGTTGGAGAGGTCGATGGAATTCCCGCGGTCGGATTCGATAAACCTGCGAGTCCACTGCCGCCGTAGTAAGCTGTCATTGCAACCGTGGGCAGAAGAGCATTTCGCGCTGCGCTTCTGCTGATGCGCCGATTATCGAGATCGATGTCAGACTCGATCAACTCAATGCGATCCTTTAGAGCCAATCCGATTGCGTCCTCGCTGTCTGCAGGACGCGATTCCTGAGACATATTCTCCGCACTCGAATCGGTTGGTTTCACCGGCATTGCTTCCAGGATCGGGTCATCAAGATTCTTCGTCAGAGCATTCTTGATCAGCAACTCCTGAAACTGCAGCGTCGTTTTGGCGATCGTCAGATCCTGCTCGCGATTCGCCACCTCCGCTTCGTCCTTCATCACATCCATCGCAGGAATTGCCTGCAGCGCAAGTTGCTTGCGACCGCTATCCAACGTCTGTTTCGCAAAATCAAGCGCCCTGTCTTTAACCTGCTCATCCTCGTAGGCAGCAACCAGGTCCCAATACATATTGGCAATCTGAGTAATCGTTGTGACGACCTGGAGCTTGAATGCCTCATCCGATATCTTTTGGTTATTCTTTGCGATCCTCAAATAACGCAGATTGGGACCAAATCCAAAACCAGCCAGCAGCTGCTGTTGCAATGCAACTTGGTAATAAGCATTCAACGTGGGATTCAGATAACTATATTTACTATTCGTCGCGGAACGCTCGTTATTGAATACAGCGGAGAAGGTAGTACCTGTCGGGAACGACTGCGTGTAGCCGATATTGCCTGTCGTCGTATTTTGCTGTAACGTCTGCACACCATAGATCGAGATGTTGGAGAGAGGCTGCGTGTAATGCTCATTGTCCAGCTTTCCGGTAATCGCCGGGTCATACGACTGCACCGTCGTTCCCGCGCCCAATGTGGACTGCACCAATCCCGATGCTCCCGAACCCGCGCCTCCAGCTCCGCCTGAGGTTCCGCCTGCGCCTGCACCCGAGGCGGAAGAACCGAACCCTCCGGCACCACCTCCGGGAGTATTTTGTACAACACCCGTATTCACGCCTCGAAACGAGCCGCCCGCTCGTGTACGGATAATGTCCGCCTCCGCAATCGGGATGTTATACCGTGCAATCGCGAGATCAAGGTTATTTTCGAGTGCGAGCGCGATAGCATCCTTCAAGCTCAACTCCAGCACACCATCGTGGACCAGGACATCAATCCTGGGCGTGTTCGCCAGGTTCGGCTTCGGAACCAGCGTAGCTCGATAAGCATCGAACGGATTACTCGAATGCGGAATGTCCAGTCGCAGAGCGGGCTCCTGCATCGCGGTTGAGGCAGCATTCTGGGCCACAGAAGTGCCACACATTGCTATCAGTACAGCCCCTCCCGCTATCTTCCTGATCTTCATTGCTGCACCTCCGATGAGGATGCAGCCGTATCGGAGTGAAGCCAACCATCGCGCAGCTCGATCTTTCTCGTGCCGTAGGAAGCGTTCTCTTCCGAGTGCGTTACCTGGACGATCGCCGTCCCCTGCTCATTCAAATGTCGGAACATCTCCATAATCTCTTTTGCCTGCTGCGAATGCAGATTCCCTGTAGGCTCATCGGCCAGCAATAACGCTGGTTTGTGGATCATCGCGCGTGCGATACCAACAAGCTGCTGCTGACCACCAGAAAGCTGATGAGGATAGAGATCCTTCTTACCCACGATCTGAAAGCGGTCCAGTATATCGGCGACCATAGCCTGTCGATCAGAACGAGGAATGTCCTTGTACGAAAGAGGAAGGTCGATGTTCTCAGCAACGCTCAGATCATCCAGCAGGTGATAGCTTTGGAACACCATGCCGATCTTCTGACGAGCCAACTGCGCACGCTGCTTACGATTCATGCCATGAACTGCAGTTCCTTCAAAATAGAACTCACCCTGCCACTGATCGTCCAGCATCCCCAGCACATTCAGCATTGAAGATTTTCCGGCTCCCGAAGGACCCATGATCGTCACAAACTCCCAGGGATGAATCGACAATGTTATCCGACGCAACACCCATGTCTCGCTGTGTCCAGCCTTGTAGCTGCGCTCAATGTTTTTCAACTCAATCACATTCACTCCTCAAAAGCACACACGTTCCCGATGGGCTCAACGTCCATGCCCCTCTCGTCCGTTCACCAGCTATTCCGCTCGAAGCGCCTTCACCGGATCAGTCGATGCCGCACGTTGCGCCGGAATCAGTCCTGCCATGCAGGCAGCTACTGCCAGCACCAGTACAGAGACACCAAGCACCACAGCGTCATGTCCGCCCACACCGTACAACTGAGACTGCACAAAGCGAGCACACATCCACGCAACAGGAATTCCAATTACCAGACCGATCCCGGCCTGCATCATCGCCTCACGCAGCACCATGCTCACAACGCTGATGCGATTTGCTCCCAACGCCATCCTTACGCCGATCTCTGGCGTGCGCTTCGCAACTGAGTATGCCGTCACACCATATAAACCGATTGATGCCAACACAAGGGCCAAAAGGCCAAACAACATCGTTAGCCGCGCGATCAATCGCTCCTGATTGAACTGGCCACGAATTTGAGAGGAGAAGGTTTCATAGCGTACCAAGGTAAGGTTCGGATTGATATTCGCCAACGTGCGGCGTACCTGAGACTCCAATCCATCGACCTGCGCCTTGGTTTGAATCATGATGGAACCGGCGTACAAGGAACGGATATCGCTCTCAGGCTTGGTATGTGCAACCTGAAGCAAGGGACGAAAATACATCGCACGTACCGGGTTGCGGATATCGTTGTACTTCACATCAGAGACGACGCCCACAATTTCAAAGTCGCCCGAACTCTCTATCCCGGAGACACCGAAGTGAACCCCAATTGGATTCTCTCCTTTGGGAAAGAACCTTTTGAGGAATGCCTGATTCACGACCACAACGGGAGTCGAGGAGGCCGTGTCGTGAACAGTGATCCCACGTCCTCGCAGAACATGGTGACCGACGATGTCGAAATACTCCGGCCCGACCCGCAGCCAGGAAGCTCCAATTGCATCATTAACCCCGGGCTCTGGACGCCCCTGTATAAAAACTCCTTCTCCCCAATTGTTCCCTTCCAGCGGCGTATAGAGCGAGAGTGAAACCTTCTCAACACCGGGCAATGCCTTCAGGTCGTTCTCAATACGCTCATACACCCCTTGCAATTGCTCCGGTTTATAGCCCGCATTTTCCGGATTGAAGTGCGCCACCATCCGATTGTCGGTAACTACCCCGAAATCCTGACTCTCAAGCTTGTTCAGGCTTTTGATCATCAATCCCGCACCTACCAGCAATACCAGCGAGAGTGCTGCCTGTAAGATCACCAATGAACGCTGCACCCATCCCGAGCGATCGCTCGTTGTGCGGTTGGAACCTCGTAACGCTTCAGCAGGCTGAGAGTGCGACGTTATCCAAGCTGGCGCCACACCAAATAGAAGGCCTGTCAGCAGCGAAAGAGCGAAAGCAAAGAGAAGAACTGAAGGAGATGGGCTGGCCTCGATTGGAAGATCTGCGGCTTGTGGAAATGCCATCGCAAGCAACACCCTTGTGCCAAGGTAAGCCACAGCCAACCCCGCCAGTCCACCCAGGCAGGAGAGCACAACGCTCTCGGTCAACATCTGGCGAATCAGTCGTTTGCGTTGCGCTCCCAGAGCCATGCGAATCGATGTCTCTGTACGCCTCGCCATACCGCGAACCAGCACGAGATTCGCGATATTGGCGCAAGCGATCAGTAGCACCAGGGCAGAGACTGAGATCAGCAGCTTCAACCCTTTCCCCACTTCCTGTTGCATGTTTTCAATCCCGGCGCCTCCTGGTGTCAGAACAACATGCGATTGCGAAAGGTTCGTCTGCTGATCCTTTTTCTGATAAACAGGCAGCGTTGCAAGATAGTTGCGGAGTTTATCGCTCATCTTGGCCTGCAACTGAGCAACATCAGTACCGGGCTTGATCCGTCCCAACAAATAAAGCCAGTTCGCCCCCCTGTTATGCATCAGGCTGGTTGGATGAGCCGGCCCCAACTGCGATTCGAGAACCATCGGAATATAAAAGTCTGGCGGCGCATCCGTCATACGATCCCCGTAAAAGCCTGGAGAGGTTATACCCAGGACCGTTACTGGATAGGTGTTTAACACGAAGGTGCTTCCTACGATGGAGGGATCGGAAGCATAGTCGCGTTGCCAGCTTTGGTAGCTCATCACTACGCCCATCGGAGCGCCGGGCACATCATCCGAGGGAGCCAGCAGACGACCGGCATAAGGTTGAATCCCTAGAACCTGGAAATAGTTGCCCGTGACGATCTCGCCTCGCGACGCCTTCGGCAGAGAACCACTCTTGCTGCTCCGCGCCGTAATGCCTCCATTGCCTATGCCTGCCTGCATCGCGGCCAACTGCTCGAACTCCGGTGAGTTATCGCGCAAATGCTCATATAACTCCGAGGCAAAGAGAGAGTATTTGTTCGCGTCCGGTGTGCCTCCGTTAACACAGCAATCGTCGCGGTCCCCAACTCGCACAAGCATCTTAGGGTCTGCCACGGGGAGATTTTTCATTAACACAGCATGGACCAGCGTAAAGATGGACGCATTGGCGCCAATGCCAAGCGCAAGCGTAAGAATAGCTGTCATCGTAAAGCCTGGCGCCTTTCTCAGCTGACGCAGTGCAAACCGAATATCTTGCATCAATCGACTCATTGCGTATCCCTCTAAATTTCGTTCTGTACTTCTTCAGGCGCTTCTACGTCACGCTACGACTGCAGATGCTTAACTGATCGCTCCATCGCATCTGCTCGTCCTCGAACATCGCATGTACTCCTGCCAGAGAAAGACTTAGCTTTACGCTGTACTCATTCAGACCGACCATAACCGTAAAATGAGGTTCTCTCTCCTCACATCCCGTCGTTGCCTCAACGTGTAGCAGACGCTCCTGAACGCCACTCCTCATCGCGGCCATATCTTTAGCGTCCCAAAAGATCGAAATGCGGTCCCCCATGCTAAAAATCAGAGCTAGCAGGATAGCTGGCACCAGCCAGTACGCCTCTCGCGATGTTTGCCACATCTCTTTCCTGTGCATGCTCATCGCTATGCCTCAGTCATCAGTTGACTAAGCTCTCCTTCAGCAACCACCTTGCCGTCGAAAAGATGGATCTGTCGTTCTGCGTGCGCGGCAAACCGTGGATCATGCGTCACCATGCAGATCGTCGCTCCTTCGTCATGCAGCTCCTTGAGCAGCTTCATCACCGCTTCACCATTCTTTGAGTCCAGGTTTCCCGTAGGCTCATCCGCCAGCAGGATCGAAGGAGAGCCCGCTAACGCTCTCGCCACAGCGACGCGCTGCTGCTGGCCTCCGGAGAGCTGCGCTGGATAATGCCGCATACGATGCGCCATATTCACCCGCTCCAGCGACTCCTGCACGCGTCTCTTCCGCTCTGCCGCAGGCATGCCTGTGCGATAGGTCAGCGGCAATTCGACATTCTCCGCAACGCTCAGATCGCCAATCAGGTTGAAGCTCTGGAAGATGAATCCGATCTCCTGGTTACGGATGCGCGAACGATCCGCGAAATCAAGGTTTGCGACCTCCTTGCCATTCAGGCGATAGCGGCCTCCGGTCGGCGTATCCAACAAGCCGATGATCGACAACAACGTGGATTTGCCACAACCCGACGGGCCCGACATCGAGACATATTCGCCGCGCTTAATCTGCAAGTGCACGCCAGACAACGCATGCGTCTCGATCTCATCGGTATAGAACACCTTCGTCAGCTGCTCGATCTCAATAACCATCTCTGCCATGTGCATCTTCTCCTTGCTTTTATTCGAGACGGATCTTGTCCGTGTTATCCCAACGACTCATATCCGACAAAATCACCGTATCCCCTGCGTGCAATCCCTCGATAACCTGGATCGCATTCACTGATGCCTTACCAACTTTGACTGGAACCCGGACCGCCGTTTGATCGCCCGGATTCAGCCTGAACAAACTGATGGTGCTGTTCTCATTTCCGAACGCCGGGCGGCCAACATACAACACGTTCGCCAGGCGATCGAGATCAATCTCCCCATCCACACTCAGGTCAGGGCGCGCTCCCTGCGGCAATGTGCCTTGCAGTTCTACGTCAACCGTAACCGTTCCGTTCACAACCGCTGGATCGATTCGTATTACTTTGCCTTGAATCAGACCATTATGCGTATCAATCTCCGAAGGCTGGCCGATCTGAATATCGCGAGCCTGTGTCTCGGCGATCTTCAAGCTTGCCTTCAACTGGTCCGGCTGCACTACCTTCGCCAGTGTCGTTCCGGGCGCTACATGCTCGCCCACCTGGTGCGGCAGGTCCACCAGTACACCGCTGATACCAGCCTTCACGCTCAAGGCATCCTGCTGCTTCTGCTTCAGGGCCAGCAACGCCTGGGCCTGCGAAACCTTGGTCTCCTGCACCGCCACCTGGGTTGCAATCGCCTTTTCGTTTACCTGCAGACGCTGCTTCTCGATATCGTCCCGTGTCGTAAGCTCGTCTGCCTTTCCTTTAGAGGCGTTGTAGGTAAGACCGCTGATAACGCCCAGCTCATAGAGCGACTTATCCGTCTGTGCCTGAAGCTTCGCCTGCTGGTAGTCCGCGCTGACCGTCGCCGCGCCCGCTCGCTGCGTCATCAGATCGCTCTGTAATTTCGCCTTCACGTTCATCAGGTCGGTCTGCGCCGCTCTTAATTGAAGTTGCGCATCCAGCAACTCCTGCTGCAGCGTGGGGTCTACCAGATCCATCAACACAGTGTTGGGCTCAACCTTCGCACCGGGGAGAACCCGGATCCTCACCACCGTCGCCTCAGTCTCTGCAGGGATGAGCCGTATCCTGTCTTCGCGTGGGACCAGCGAGCCTGGGCCGCGAACCTGGCGCAGCAAAGGCCCCTGTTTCACGGTATCGGTCCATACTGTCGCGCGATCCACGGTAGGTGCAGCAGGCTTCAATCGCGAGATAAAGAAGACCGCCGCAGCGAACAGCAGCACGAATGCTCCACCAGCGATCCATTGCCTTTGCCGCTTCTTTTTCCTGATGTCGGGTCTTTGGATGTCCATACGTCAACTACATAAAGCACGTTTTTAACCAAACGACTTTGCCTGTTATCAATGACTTAGATAAGTCCTTCTCTCTCCGTGTGTTCACAGGAAGAACGCGGTGTCCGAAAATGAACATCCTTGTCGACGCATCGATGCCGCCGCCACACGCATTCTCGAAAAGATCGGACAGATAGGCATGGGGCCCACACAAGGTGCCGGGGCCACTCTGGATTATCGGTGGGAACCGATCTTCAGGTGTGATACTTGCGCTGGTAGGTCCGAGGACATGAAGCGTTGGCTGCGAACTTTCACAAAGCTCGCAGCCACTTCATTCCGTCTCGCTACGGATGTTTCTTCGCAGGATGCGACCCCGCAGGTTCACCCCAGAAGATGTACGTGCCGCTGCGTGTCGCAACGACGACATCGGTTCTGCCATCCCCGTTGAGATCGGTGGCAAGAATATCCGACCCTGCGCCAGAACGATTGTGAATCAGGTGCGGAACAAGCTCCGCTCCTCCTGGAGCCTTTGGGTTGCGCACAGTCTTGTACCAGTAAAGAACCGCAGGACCATATGGGTCGGGATCGTAGAAATCGTCAAGGTGCGAAAAGACACGCTTGCCCACAAGAAAATCCGGAATGCCATCTCCATCGACATCCGCCATCGTGGTTCCGTGAGGCTGCGAAAAAGAGACGCCTCCTGCATTCTTGTCGAAGTGCATCCCCATCACATCGTGCTTGATGAAGCTGATCTCACCGCTCGCCCGGTCACGCTTCTGCTCAAACCATGCAAGACCCCATCCATGCGACTCCAGCGTGGTGACAACATCGGGTAACCCATCGCCGTTGACGTCATAAACAGCCATGTCGCATCCACCGGCAGAGGTGCGCGCCCAACGCCCAAAAGCGACAGGATGAAACTTCCACGGCACATTGTCCGCGCCGGAAGCAGGCTGCTCCCACCAGCCCTCTCCATCGAGAATATCGATGCGTCCATCCTGATTAACGTCGCCCGCGCCAATGCCATGCGGAGGCCACGGCCCGCGCTCGGATACATGATGAATAATCCACTTTGCCGATACATCCTTCGGGTCCGGACGCGCAAAGCTGATGTAGCCATCGCCCGAGGTGTAGATGAACTCCGGCTTGCCATCACCGTCGATGTCACGGATGATCGTCTCCTCGCCAAAGACCGAATCGACGACATGGTAGTGCTTCCACCGGCGCTGTTCCCCTCCGGGGTTGATATAAAGATCTGCCCCTACGCCGCGTCCGGAGGTGAGCACATCGGTCCAGCCATCTCCGTTGAAGTCTGCGGCGCGCTCGATCCAATCCTTCGCCGGATACTGTGTCGAAGTGTTATAGGCCTCGTTGGGATAAATCTCACTTGAGTCGCGGAAGGTGGGACCGTAGTAGATAAAGGGGCCGCTGACGATATCAATCTTGCCATCGTGATTGAAGTCCGCAGCCGCAGCCGACCATCCATAGAAAAACTCGTTGAGGCGCTGCATGCGAAAGCCTTCGCCTACAATCTCATCGGGGCGTGACTTAATACCGAGGTTTTTCCATGCAATGTCTTTGAAGCTGACCTCACTCCCTGAACCAACATAGAGAGCCATCGGACCGAACTCATCCATATTTTCCGCGGCGGCGCTCGCCTCCCCTCCGCCATCGTTCAGAAAGGCGCGAATGATCTCGGCATCGAGCAACACCTCCACCTGGTTCCACCCAGTCTGCAAGCCACGTGGAGGATGCGGCATCAGCGTCACACCAGGCGGAGGATCAGGAAGAGGAGCGATCGCTGGACGCACAGCACGCGCCGCTCCGGGAGGCGGCGGAGGCGGAGCATAACGAGCCTGTCCACCGGCATTGCGGAGCTTCGTCTTGCCGGTGATCTTGCCACTTGCATCTATCGTCACGCGATAAGGGATCAACTCCTCACCTTCGATAGCAAGCATCACGCCGGTAGAACCAGCATCGCGTTTTTCCATGCGCATCAGGATGCCCGCATTACAGGTCCCCGCGCAACGAAAGGAGGTATAAAGCGCGGAGTCCTGATACGGCTTGTCGAGTATCAGCCAACCTTCACCGCCTTTGGCCGTAATCTCTCCGTTCGCCGCACTCCATGAGGCAGAGCCAAGAGTGTGCCAGCCGGAGAGAGTTGATCCCTGAAAGCTTCCATCCGGAATGAAGGTCGGGCCCGCCTCAGCGTGTAACAGAGGCATGGCAAGTTGTGCGACACAGGCCAAGGCCCATACGGCTTTCATCCGCAACATCCGCGTGCTCCTTACAATGCGCAATCGTCGAAATCGATTTGCATATTACGCAAACCAACTTGGAAATGATGCACGGATAGTATGGAGCCTGCGAAGGCGCTGTCAAGCCGGGCTCTTCACGCTTCACAGGTTCAGCTGGCTAAAAGTGATAGAGCAGGATGCCGTAACCGACCCCAGCCTCTTCTCCGCTTCTCCCGATCTGAAAGGCCATCAGCTTTCCGTCCGTGGAAACGACCGGGTTCGCTGCCTTGAAGCCCTGGTACTCGTTGAAGTGCGTCAGACGGACGAAATCCTTCCCCGTCCCATCGAGTCTGAGCTTATAGATATCGAGGTTGATGTTGCCATGATGCCCTCCCACCTGCGCCACGTGGCGGTCTCCCTCGACGCAGGTGTACTTGCCATCGGGAAAGATTCCCTCGACCTCGTTATAGGTGTCCGGCGCTTTCGTGAAGTCCGTAACCTGGTTCGTCTTCAGATCGATCCCCATCACAATCGCGTACTGGTCGCCGCCCTTGATCCTGTCGTGATTGTCGTAGCAGGTAAAGGTCATCTTGGAGTCGTTGTCATAAAAGTCTTGTGATTCCAGCTTGCAGGACTCCGAGTGGCTCTCATACACGACCTTGCGATTGATCAACTTCGGCGTGGGCCCACTCAGATCGACCTCAGCCGTCACCAGACGGGAGTCCGTCGAAGGCATATCCGGAAACTGCTGCGGCAGCTCGGAGAAAGCGACCTTGTTGCTGATCTTGGAGATGGCAATCCCCTCGCTCAGCTTGACTCCCATGCGCACCGGCTTCGATCCCGGCTTCTTGCTCAGGAACCAGAGCTCGTTGTCTCGCGTACGGCTGGTGTGAATGTCCACGAACTTGTCTGCGCCAATCAAAAGATAATCACCGCTCGGCAGATGCATCACACGAAGAAACGCGGCCCCAGGAACATTGCAGGTAAGACAATGCACAACGCGCGTCTTCAGATCGACCACCAGGGCATCGCCAAAGCTCTTCGTCATAAACGCAACACTCTGGTTGTCAGGAGAAAAATCAGGCCTCTCTCCATAGCCGGAAAGCAGTTCGATATTGCTCGGCAGATGCTCCAGGGGATTTCCCGGCTTACGCTGTGCCATTGCAGTTAGAGGAAGAACCAACAGAGCCAAAAGCACAGGAAGCCTCATATTCATACTCTTTCCAGATACCCTTTCTCTCTAAGATCAAAATGTAAACTTTGCCGCTGCCTGCAGAATACGCGGATCCTGAGCAGATGTAACCTGACCAAAATTTGCCGCCGAGATACTTGTCACCGGCGCGTTGAAGTTCGGATGATTCAGCACATTGAATGCCTCAAACCGAAGCTGCAGATGCAATCGCTCATAGAGAGCAAAGTTGCGACTCACCGCAGCATCTATGTCGAAGTAGCCCGGAGCGCGAAGGCTATTCTTCCCCGCATTTCCAAACGTGCCTGCCGGGTTTGCCGTGTACGATCCAACCGCGATGTATTGATAGAGCTTCGACGTATGCCCGGCATTCGTGTAGGGATTCACTTCTGTTCTGTTCGGACGGTCAAGACCGACGCCATTCAGAGAGTTGTCTTTCCCAACCGTGGGGTTGAACGGTAGACCCGACTGATAACGCAGAATAGGAGCCACCTGCCAGTTATTCAGCAGAGAGCGCACAACGCGATTCCCCGATTTCACATTGCTTGAAACCACACCTGTCACATTCAGAATATTCGTGGCGTCATAGGTGCATGGTCCGTAATCCGCCCTGGGATTATTGGGGTCCATGATCGTTCCCTCAACTCCCAAAGAGATAATCGCTCCAGTGAACATGCACTTCGACCACGTGTAATTCGCTAGAACCGAATAGTTCTTTGCGAAGCGATGCTCTACTGCAACGAGCATCCCATGATAGCTGCTGAAGGCGTTATCGTAAGCGATCACTTGTGTCCCATATGCTGCTCCCTGCGTGGGGTTAGCAAGATTGAGGACGCGACGCGCCTGTGTGTTGCCCGTACTGGAGCAGGGCTTCCCGACACCGGGGGAAGCGGTCAGCGCACCGCAGCTCCCCGGCCCCGTCCAGGTACCAGGAATATAGACTGCGGGATTAATCTCATTCCCCAGCATCATGTGGATTGAACGATTCCCCAAATAGCTGAGAGTAAAGATCCAGTCCGAAGAAAACTGGTGCTGCATGCCAACATTCCACTGATACATCGTTACCGGCTTGATATGGTTCGGCAGCAGAACCTGCGATGCTCCCACAGTAAATCGATTGAAGTCTTTATCCGGCTTCGAGGGGAATGGGAACGGGTTTCCTCCCGAATAACTGCTCCACGGATTGCTGAACTGATACGGTCCGCTTTGATTGGTAATCGTGACTCCAAACGGCAGGTTATTTGCGGAGACACGATACGTAAGATATGTTGCCAGCGAGTCATACATGACTGCTCCGCCGGCTCTGAACGTGGTCTTGCCCTCCCCATCGGGGTTATAGACCAGCCCAACACGCGGTGAAAGATTTGTGTAGGTATTCTGCGTAAATGATTTTGAGACTCCCGAATCTCCATAGAAGAAGCTTCCTGCCGGAGCATTTACGTACACTTGGCTTTTTTGCCCAGCATCATAGGCATCGCGAGAAAAAGTACTGCCGCGATTGAAGTAATCCTGCGGATAGAGTGTAGGTTCCCATCGCAACCCTGCATTCAATACAAGCTTCGGAGTTACATGGAAGGTGTCCTGCGCATACAACTCAACCAGCGTTTGCCGGTAGGCGATCTGCTGCGGCATCGTCTGCTCATACCGATACATCTTCCCAGTCAGAAAATCGAGCAGCGAATCACCGCTGTACTGACCGCTGAACTGGAACCAGCCATTATCCTCGTAGTGACTATTTACGTTGTCCTGCGTGCGGATGATATCGACACCGAAAGCGAACTGATGCTTGCCTTTCGTCCAGTCAATATCGTCCGTCTCCTGAAAGCTGTTCACGTTGAAGATGCCAAGTGCGCCCGATCCGCTTCCAGTTGAAAACCCGCCATTCGTCACAGATAGCTGTAGATAATTCGGCGTCCCCTGGTAGATATTCTGAACGCCGAGAGAAGCGGCATTGATACCTTCTGATCCCGGTCCGCGATCGATGCGTCTGCGGCTAAAAGTAAAGTGCAGCGAATTAACCAGAGACGGCGAAAAGATATAAGTATCTCCAAGCGTCAGTGACTGTACTCTCTGTGAGTTACCCGTTCCCGTAGTAACAAGTATGTTCTCCGGGCTGAAGTAGGCCGCGAGTTGATAGTCATCGTAGAAATAGCGGCCAAACAAAGAGTGCTTTGCGTTCATGTTGTAATCGACACGCGTAATGTACTGTGTCTCATTCGACTTAACGGGAACACCATAGTAGACCCGACCGCATTGATCCGCGCTCGATACAGGCAGGTGCGAGACAAGGTTCAGGGCTGCCGGATCAAAATAACTTGGATCAATTTTCTTTGAAGGAAGCGACTCTCCCGTTACAGGATTTGTAATTGCGCGATTCGTGCAGACTCCATCCAGCACGCTGAAGTCTCCCGCCAATGCGGCTGCCGTAGGAATATTAACTGCCGTACTACTGGGATCCTGCCGGATACGAGAACCTTGATAACCACCAAAATAGAAGAGCTTGTCACGAATAACGTGACCGCCGATCGTTCCGCCAAACTGGTTGCGCTTCAAGCTATCCTGGCGTGTCGAAAAATAGTTGATTCCGTTCAAAAGATAATTACGAACAAAGTAAAACGCCGAACCATGCACCTGATTCGAACCGGACTTTGTGACAGCATTCACCAGTCCGCCGGGGTGAAGACCATTTCTTGCGGGAAGCGTATTCGTTTCGACACTGAACTCCTGCAACGCATCTGGAAATGGAAATGGAAGATTCACATTGGTAAAACTGTCGTTGTTATCACCGCCGTCGAGAAGATAATTCGTCTGATTGCCTGCCCCTCCGGCAACCGAAATCGATTGTGCTGTAAGAAAACTTTTATTTCCTGTATTCGTTCCGTCCGAGTGATTGACCGACGCTCCAGAGATAGTGATGAGCTGCGTTACATCCCTGCCATTCAGAGGCAGTTCCACAATTCTGCGCTGGTCAATCACCTGCGAGATATTGTTCTGCTGCGTCTGCACCATCGATATATCGCTCTGCACCTCGATACTCTCCGTCGCCAGACCTACAGTCAGGGAAACATTGATCTGCACACTATCATTGACACGAAGAACGATCCCGCTTTGCACGAATGTCTGAAATCCCTGTTGAGCAACCTGCAGCGTATAGGGGCCAACGGGAAGATTAGGCAGGTTATAGAGCCCTTCCGAGTTTGATTCTGTCTCGTGAACGAGTCCCGTATCTAAAGCGGTGACCTTAATCTTTGCTCCCACCACGACCGCAGATACGGGATCAACGACGCGACCGGAGATCGATGCACTGGAGACAGCCTGCGCAATGGCTCGGTTGCATATCGACAGCACGATACCTGCAAAGACAAGAGCAAGAAAGATCATACGAGCTTTGGATTGATACATGAACCCCTCCAATGCAACGTAATGACCCGGGTAAGATCGCAGGTTAGAAACAGTAATCCTTCAACGTTCGAACAAATCCATCAACGTAGAAAATTCAATGTCTTTACTGTTGAATGCTTGTCAGCGGCGAACACGTTAACACAACAAACTCTCGGGACGCAAACAAATTTTGGTATGGCCATCACTCCATAAAATGACACGTCAAATGAGGCCTCCGAGATCGTCTTCAGGCAAGAGGTCGCGACCGATATCTGATAAAACAAGGACACTTACGATTCGACCGGGGAAAAGTTGTGACCCAACCTTCTTTCAACATTCTTGTCTTACCGGGCGATGGAATTGGTCCAGAAGTGATGGAACAATCCATTCGAGTTCTGAAGCACCTCGAAGCCACCTCCGAGGTCCGCTTTCAGTTGGAGTACGCTCTTGCCGGAGGCTGCGCCATCGACGCGCACGGCACTCCCCTGCAGGACGAAACGATGGAGAGCGCGCGGCAATCGCACGCTGTGCTCTTTGGCTCTGTCGGCGGACCAAAGTGGGAGAAGCTCGGCTTCGATCTTCGCCCCGAGATCGCAATCCTTCGCCTGCGTAAGGAACTGAATCTCTTCGCAAATCTTCGCCCGGCGACACTCTTCGAGCCTCTGATCGACGCCAGCACGCTGAAGCCTGAGGTCATCCACTCCCTCGACCTGATGATCGTGCGCGAGTGCGCCGGAGGACTCTACTTCGGCGAGCCTCGCGGCATCGAGACCACGAGCAACGGAGGAAGACGCGGCTACAACACCGAGACTTACGCCACCGAAGAGATCGAACGCGTGGGGCGCATAGCTTTCAACCTTGCTCGCACTCGCAGAAACGAAGTGTGCAGCGTGGAGAAGGCCAACGTCACCGAGAGCGGACTGGTGTGGCGCGAGGTCATGACCGAACTTCACAGACGCGAGTTCTCCGACGTCATCCTGCGCCACATGTACGCCGACAACTGCGCCATGCAGCTGGTTCGCGCACCGAAGCAGTTCGATGTCATCGTAACCGGCAATATGTTCGGCGACATCCTCTCCGACCTCGCCTCCATGCTCACAGGAAGCCTCGGGATGCTGCCCTCCGCAACCATCGGCGCAGCCACATCAGGCCACTACAACCCCGCAGTTTACGAGCCCATCCACGGCTCTGCTCCGGACATCGCAGGTCGCGGCATCGCCAATCCAATGGCGCAGATCCTGAGTGTCGCGATGATGCTCCGGCTCTCACTTGGCATGACGAAGGAAGCGGAGCTGGTAGAACAGGCCTGCATCAACGCTCTCTCCGCAGGAGCGAGAACTCCCGACCTGGGAGGCAGCCTTTCCACCTCGCAGGTCGGAGACGCCGTGATCGCGCAGATGGAAAGGCTATCTATTCCTGCATGAATTTGCCGCGGCTTTGCATCAGGTATATGCTGCTTTCCATGACTCGCACGGTCTCCTCAACGCGGAAATTTCTGCAGACAACGCCTCTGCGTCTGAAGACCGTCGTCTCCTGCATTTCGATTCGGCCGATTATTTCGTCCATTCTTTGTGGCGACGCTACGTAATCCCCGAATCAACCTGGAATACAAAGCCCGCCACAGCAGATGCTCTGGCGGGTTTTCTTTTACGCAACACATCAAAAAAGCACGAGAGGAAGAACGACGATGATGTGGACCTATCGAATCACGGCAAGTTCGCGGCCCAGGCTTGCCATGCGAGTTGCCCAGATCTTCGACCAGCAGATGCTCGAAGCCGAGCAATTTCACCTGACGCGACAAGGAGACGCCACAAGCATTCACATCGTTGTGGAGTGCGATGCATTTCTCGCACATAGAATCCACGCCAAGCTCTATCGGCTTACCGACATCGTGCATGCCGACCTGCTGGACGAGGCTCTACAAAACGTGGCAGGGGAAGAACCCCAGGGCTCTTCCCCATACCGCGATCCTCTTGCCCCTCAACCTTAGAGCGGCGGCGTGAAGCGTCCGTCAATAGCCGTCCATCCGCCATCGACAATCGTAAGCGTACCGGTTACAAATGATCCGGCATCCGAAGCAAGATACACCACAGCGCCCGCCATCTCATGCGGCTTCGCCCAGCGTCCCAGCGCGCTCTTGTTCGCATAGGCGTCATACCAGTCCTTGTTGGCGGCAATCGGCGCGGTCAGCGGAGTATCCACCACACCCGGCCCGATTGCATTCACACGGACGCCGTGCGGTCCCAGCTCTGCCGCCAGCGTGCGACACATCTGCAACACACCGGCCTTCGTCGCAGCATAGACACCTTGCCCCGGTTCCACCACCTGCGCGCGAATGCTGGCAAAGGCAATGATGCTTCCCTTCCCGCGCTTCTTCATGTTCCGCCCCGCGGCGGTAATCAGGCGAAACGTCCCCTTCAGGTTGAGCGTCAATACGCGGTCGAACTCCTCTTCCGACATATCGAGAAGCTGCTTGCGAACATTGATCGCAGGCGTCGAGACCAGCACATCCAGATCATCCAGCCCTTCAAGCGCACTCTTCACCGCCTCGCCATCGCGCAGGTCGAACGGAATCGCCTCCGCGCTGCCGCCCGCCACCTGAATATCGGCGACCACCTTCTGCGCTCCTTCGAGATTGATATCGCCGCACAGAACATGCGCGCCATAAGCCGCCAATCCATGCGCGGCAGCTTCGCCAATACCGCTTCCAGCGCCCACGACGAGCGCCTTTTTTCCTGTCAGATCAAAGAGTTTCCTGTAGTCGTACAAAGGGCTGCTTCCTTTCGAGTGTGAGTTACCGCAACAAAAATGCGCGCCGAATCTGGCGATCCTTCATCACCGGCCCGTATGCTGGCGAACGATTTTCCATACTCTAAACCCCTCCACCGTGTTTTGTGCAAATCGTCCCGCGAGGACGCTCGTCTCTCATCGCAGAAAAAACTCTGCTGATATGCTGCAACGCAAGGTCTTCCCAAACAGAAAAACCACCTCCGAGGTCTCTGTTATGTCCGTTGCCTTTGCGCGCCTGCCCCGGCTCTTCCTCGCCTGTGCCTTCGCCCTTCTGTCGCTGGCTCCCCAGCTTCTCTTCGCGCAGAATGCGAGCGATCCCTCACTCGAAATCGAGCTGCACGGAACCATCACTCCGGAGAAGGTCGGTACGCACGAAACCCAGACCTTCGAGATGCCGAAGGGCATTCAGCGTATGGAGGTCGAGCTGGAATCGCCCGGCTTCCAGAAGGGCATGTACGTCACCGTCGGACTCTTCGATCCCGAACGCTATCGAGGCGAGGGTCGCGCACGCTTCAGCATCACTGCCCTCACCGCAACCGGCCCCTATCTTCCCGGCCCGCTCGTTCCCGGCACATGGAAGGTCGCCTTCGGATACAACTACGTCGCGCCGACCGCGCACGGCGAATACACACTGCGCATCCACCTCTCGCGCCAGCTCGATCCCACGCACTACATGGTCCTGAACTCGAAGCCCGGCTGGTACGCGGGCGATCTTCACTCGCACACCGGCAACACCGACGCCGTTTGCAAAAGCCAGTCCGGCAAGGACGTTCCCTGCCCCGCATGGAAGCTGCTCGAAGCCGCAGCCTCGCAGAAGCTAGACTTCCTCGCCGTCACCGACCACAACACGCAAGCCACCTTCAACGAGATGGAGCAGGTGCAGCCCTACTACGACCGCCTGCTGCTGATTGCGGGCGAAGAGGTCACCACCGTCCGAGGCCACGCCAATGTGTGGGGAACGATGGGCTTTCTCGACTACCGCGTCGCCGACCACGGCTTCACCGCCAACGATCTCTTCGACCAGGCGCACGCGCAGCATGCTCTCGTCAGCATCAACCACTGGTACTGGCCGTGGGACGGGCGCTGCCCCGGTTGCGGATGGGGATGGGCTCCCATCACCGACTACTCGAAGCTCGATTCCATCGAGGTCATCAACGGCTACCACGAGTACGGCTCATGGTTCGCGCCTCCTCCCGGCAACGGCATTCCCTTGTGGGAGCAGCTTCATGCCAGGGGTCTGCGGCCCACCGGGGTCGGAGGAGGAGACGAGCATCGCGGTGGCGAACAACTCCCCCTGCACGATGGAGTCGGCATCCCGACCACGGTCGTCTACGCCCGCGAGCTTTCGCAGCCCGCCATCCTCGAAGGCATCAAGGCCGGACACGTTTACATCCGCACCACCGGCCCCGACGGCCCGGAGCTTCTGCTGAACGCAGGCACGGCGATGATGGGCGACGAGGTCACCGCCTCCCAGGGAAGCGAAGTGAGCTTCACCGTAACGACGAACGACCACTCCGGAGCGAAGCTTCTCCTGTACCTCGACGGCAAATCTATCGAGCACTCGCCCACGCTTGCCAACGGAGCCGCGAGCTATCGCTGGACCTCCGACGGCAAGCGTCACTGGCTGCGGGCCGAGCTGGTGGACGGCAAACCCGGAAGCGACCCAATCGCATTAACGAACCCCATCTACCTGAACTGGAAATAGTTACGCAGACGGTATACAAACCGTTGACTTGCGTATTCATCCTGTCTACGATGGTTTCCTCTTGAAATTGCCGTAGATCCCTGTCTGGAGAATCATGCTCCGCTCGGCTTCGCCCACATTCGTGCGCTTCACGGCTGTGCTGCTGTTCCTCGCCGCGTGCTGTTGTTCTGCCGCATCCGCCGCTGGGGCGAAGCAGGTCATCCTGATCTCCGTCGATGGCATGACTCCCGCCGAGTACGAAGAGGCCGACGCCCACGGGCTAAAAATCCCCAACCTCCGCGCCCTGATGAGCACCGGCTGCGCCTCTCCCGGCGTTCTCAGCGTCTTTCCCGCCAGCACCTACCCCAGCCACACCGCGATGATCACCGGCCAGCCCCCGGCTGTGCACGGCGTCATCAGCAACACCCCGATGGACCCGTTCAACCTCGAGTTCGGCGGCTGGTACTACTACACCGAAAAGATCAAGACGCCGACGCTGTGGCAGGCACTACACACAGCGCACCTGAAAACCGCAGCTGTCTCATGGCCCGTCACCGTCGGGGCCGACGTAGACTTCCTCCTGCCGGAGTACCGCCCCGTCCGCACCGAAGAAGACATCGCCCTGATGCGCGTCCTCTCGACGCCCGGCCTCTTCCGCGAGATGCAGGCTGTGAACACGACCGACCGGCCCATGTCCGACGAGTGGCGCACCGACGCGGTCATCGCGATCCTCCGTACCCGCGAGCCCGCCCTGCTGGCGCTGCACCTCAGCGACCTGGACGAGGCCCAGCACAAGTACGGCCCGCACACACCGGAGTCGCACGCGGAACTCGAACGGATCGACGCGCAGATCGGGAAGATCCGCAGCTTCGTCGAGCAGTCCGGCCACGCCGGCCAGACCGCATGGCTCATCGTCTCGGACCACGGCTTTCTCCGCGTCGAGAAGCAGTTTCATCCGCTAATCGCACTGCGCGAGGCGAGCCTGATCACGACCGACAAGAGCGGCCGCATCACCGGCTGGAAGATCTACCAGCGCAACCTCACCGGCTCGGTCTTCTTCGAAGCGAAGGACCCGAACGACCGCGACAGCATCGAAAAAGCAACGAAGATTCTCAAGGAGATGGCCGCCGATCCGGCCAATGGAATCGCCCATCTCTACACTCCGGAAGAGCTGAAAACAATGGGGGCCGACCCGCAGGCATTTCTCGCGGCAGACCCGGTGAAGGGCTTCGGTTTTGGCAACAATCTCAGCGGTCCAGCCGTAACCCCCTCGATGAACGTAGGAGCGCACGGATATAATCCGCAATTACCCGAGATGCATGCATCATTTCTGCTCTCGGGAGCAGGCGTTTCAAAGTGCAACGCGCTGGATGGTGTAACGGTTGAGGATATCGGCCCAACGGCGGCAGCGCTGCTGGGGGTAACGATCCCAAACGCAAAAGGACGCGATGCACGACAACTGGCGAATCATTAAGTTCCGCGGGCACGCCCGCAGAGATCAGGAATCGAGGTTTTGATCATGGCATCAACGACAATCGCACCCGAGGTCGGCTCGGCCGGAAACTCCGAGCTTCGTGAGATTACGCACTGGATCGGCGGCCAGAAGGTCGCCGGGACCTCCGGGCGCTTCAGCGACGTTTACAACCCCGCCACCGGACACGTTCAGGCGAAGGTTCCGCTGGCGAGCCGCGCCGAGCTGGACGCAGCCGTCGCCTCCGCCCAGGCCGCTGCTCCGGCCTGGGGAGCGCTGCCTCCGCTGCGTCGCGCCCGCGTTCTCTTCCGCTTCCGCGAGCTGTTCGAACAGAACCTCGACAAGCTCGCCGAGATCATCACCTCCGAGCACGGCAAGGTCTTCTCCGACGCGAAGGGCGAGGCCACGCGCGGCCTCGAGGTCGTCGAGTTTGCCACCGGCATCCCGCAGCTGCTGAAGGGTGAGTTCTCCGAGCAGGTGGGAACGGGCATCGACAGCTGGTCAATGCGTCAGCCGCTGGGTGTCGTCGCCGGAATCACGCCGTTCAACTTCCCGGTGATGGTTCCGATGTGGATGTTCCCCGTCGCTCTGGCCTGCGGCAACGCCTTCATCCTGAAGCCCAGCGAGCGTGATCCGAGCGCTTCGATCCTGATCGCCGAGCTGCTGAAGCAGGCCGGACTTCCAGACGGAGTCTTCACAGTGCTGCACGGCGACAAGGACGCGGTCGATGGCATCCTCGAGCACCCGGGGATCAAGGCGGTCAGCTTCGTCGGTTCCACCCCGATCGCGGAGTATGTCTACAGCAAGGGCACGTCGAAGGGCAAGCGCGTCCAGGCGCTGGGAGGAGCGAAGAACCACATGATCGTGATGCCGGACGCCGATCTCGACCAGGCGGCGGATGCTCTGGTCGGCGCGGCGTATGGCTCTGCGGGCGAGCGTTGCATGGCGATCTCGGTGGCGGTGGCGGTGGGCAACTCGACCGCGGACACGCTGCGCCAGAAGCTCATCGAGCGCATCGGCAAGCTGAAGGTTCTTCCGGGCATGGAGAAGGACTCCGACATGGGTCCGCTGGTGACGAAGATTCACCTCAACAAGGTCAGCGGCTATCTTTCCACCGGCACGGAGGAGGGAGCGGAGCTGGTGGTTGATGGACGGGCGAGCGCTCTTCCAAAGGGCGAGGGTTTCTTCCTCGGCGCGACGCTCTTCGACCATGTGAAGCCGGAGATGCTGATCTATAAAGAGGAGATCTTCGGGCCTGTGCTCGGCCTGGTTCGCGCCAACAACTTCAAGACGGCGCTCGAGCTGATCAACCAGCACGAGTTCGGCAACGGCACCTCGATCTTCACGCGCGACGGCGATACGGCGCGTGAGTTTTCCCACTCGGTCGAGGCGGGCATGGTCGGGGTGAATGTTCCGATCCCGGTCCCGATGGCCTTCCACAGCTTCGGAGGATGGAAGCGGTCGCTGTTCGGAGACCATGCGATGCACGGACCGGAGGGTGTGCGCTTCTACACGCGCATCAAGACGATCACGGCACGGTGGCCTACCGGCATCCGCGCCGGAGTGGATACGACGATGCCGACCCTCGGGTAGTCTCGCCTTTGCACTTCATTCTGAAAAAGAAATCCCGGCTTAGATGCCGGGATTTCTTTTTGCCTATCTATATATAGATATAGAGGGCGGGATGCTGATTATCCCCTCAGAGCGTGGCGATACTCAGGTCAGTGTCCGCGTGCTTCCATGCCTCGTGGAACTTTGCTTCGGAGCTGGCCGCTTCGGCGGTTTTTTTCTGGACAAGCTGGCTCTGCCACAAGCCATAAAGAGAGCGCCCGTTACCGGGGTTGATCTCTAAATCGCGCCGGAAGACCTCCTCAGCCTCGGCTCCTCTTCCCGCACGAAGCAGAGCCCCGCCGAGCGATTCGCGCACTGGGTAGTACCAGTCGGCAGGCTCGTTGTAGACGAAGGTGTCATTCAGGGTGACAGCCTTGCGCCACGCCTCGATAGCCTCGGGAAGTTTGCCTTGTGCCTCCAAAATGCGCGCATCAAGAACATCGAGAGCTAACTGAAGCGCCGACTTCGCAGGATTCTGGAAGTCGGGGATGGCATCGGCGGGGAGCGTGTCGATTCTCTGGGCGAGAGCTGCTCGTTCCTTCAACGCCCCGGGGATCTGATGCTGCGCAGCATAGGCGCTACCTCGGGCGTAGTGCCAGAAGGCCGTGAGGTTCTGAAGACGAGGCTCCGGCATGGGCGACGACAGGATGGTCTTCCACTGCTGAAAGCGGACCAGCATCCACGGCTGCGTGGGGGTGTACCACTCGGTTTCCGGGTGCTCCTTCGTCGCGGGAAGCACCTCGGCGACCAGCTCGGCGGCGGCTTTCTGGGTGCAGGCGTTGTTGCCCTCCATCGCGCAGGAGGCAGCGAGAAAGTGGATGTTATGGACGTAGTACATGCTGTAGTACATGTTCGTCACCCGTCCCATGTGCTGCGCCTGAAAGTAAGCGCGGTCGGCGGTGACGGCGTTCTGGTTGGCGAGCTGCGCTCCGTTGAAGTTGCCGGTGCGCTGATAAGTGTGGGCAGGCATGTGGACAAGATGGCCTGCCGCAGGCGTGGCATCTTCAAGATACTTCGCCGAGGCAAGCGCAAGTTCGGGATGAGGCGAAGCCTCGGTGGCATGGATGAGGAGATGGTTCGCACCGACGTGGCGAGGGTCTTTTTTGAGGACCGCTTGCAGAGTGGAGACGATCTCTTCCGTGTGAGGCGCGGGGCTGCCATCAGGATTCCAGAGCTTCCAGGGGTTGAGGTCCATGAGGGCTTCGGCGTAGAGAGTCGCCGCGTCGAGATCGGCGGGGTAGCTGACCGCGAGCGACTTCATCGCCTCGGCATACTGCTCCCCGTGGACGACGATATTGTCGCCGGTACCGCTGTAGCGCGTGGAGAGAGCGTTAATGTAATCGCGCTCGGGCTGCGTCTGAGCGAGGGAGCGAGCCTTCGCTAACGCCGCAATGGCCTGCTGGGCGCGGGCGTGGCCAATGTCGAGGTCGTTGTAGTTAGGGCCAACTGCAAGGGAGACTCCCCAGAGAGGCATCGCGGAGGTAGGGTCAAGATCGGCGGCCTTCTGGAAGGAGCGGCGCGCCTCGTCGTGGTTGAAGGCCCAGATGTAGTCGAGTCCCTGATCGAAATAACGTTGCGCCTCGGCGCTGGCAATACGGATGGGATGGTGGTCGTTGCCGAGTCCCGCGACCAGGGGAACAGGGCGCGTGTCCGCCGCGTCGTGCTGGTGCTGCATCTGCGCGAGTGCGGGAGAGGAGAGGAGGAGAAGGGCGATCAGGGCTTTCATGGCGGCACCGTGAGGATTATGTGGAAGCAGGATGATCAAAGGTTCGAGCGGTTTTCATCCCACCCTTCGCTTTGCGAAGGATGGGGCACCCGGACTTCATGGCGGTACAGACGAAATACAGGGATTTTCACTACGCTCAGAATGACGAGAGAAATTTGTGCCGGGTTCAGCTGAACCCGGCACAGTTACAGAACGATCAAGCGACGATCTTCTCGATGAGAAGATCGTCGGCAATCGAAAGAGCGTTGTCGAGCGCGGTAACGGCCTTGTCGATGTCCTCCTTTTCGACGATGAGTGGCGGGGCTAGGACGAAGTGGTTCATCCACGCCATCACGACGACGCCCTCCTGCAGCATCTTCGCAGCGATCTGCTCTACGACGATGGGCTTGCTGTCCATCTTCTCCTGCCAGGTGTTGAAGGGCGTCTTCAGAACCTGGTCTTTCACCAACTCTACCGCCCAGAAGAGGCCGATGCCGCGGACATCGCCGATGGAAGGATGCTTCGGCTTGAGGGCGCGAAGCTTCTCGCCGAGATAGGCTCCGATCTCGTTCGCGCGATCAACAAGGTTGAGGCGTCGCATCTCTTTGATGGTGGCGACGGCGGGGCCGAGCGTGATGGGGTGCGCCTCGTAGGTGTGGCCAAGGGCGAAGAGGTTGTCCTCGAAAAAGTCAGCGACCTTCTGCGTGGTGGCGCAGAGCCCAAGCGGAACATATGCCGCGGTAATGCCCTTGGCCGTCGTGAGAATGTCGGGCTTGAGGTCCCAGTTGTCGATGGCGAACCACTTGCCGGTGCGTCCCCAGCCACTCATCACCTCGTCGGCGATCAGCAGGACACCGTGCTTGTCGCAGACCTCGCGCAGCTTCTTGAAGTAGCCCTTGGGAGGAATCAGCACGCCATTGGTTCCAACGACAGATTCGACGAGAACAGCGGCAACATCGCTCTCGTTCGTGAGCATGTAGTCGAGATAATCGACACAGGCGATTCCACACTCAGGGTACGAGTGTTTGAGCGGGCACTTGTAGCAGTTGACCTCGGGCGAAAAGATAAATCCCTGCCCCTTGCCACGAGGCTCCATCGGCCAGCGGCGAGCATCGCCGGTTGCCGCGATCGACATGCCAGTCGAGCCATGATAGCTGCGATAGCGCGAGATGATCTTGGTCTTGCCGGTGTACAGGCGAGCAATCTTGAAAGCGGCCTCGTTGGCGTCGGTGCCCGAGGTGGTGAAGAAAAATTTTGTAAGCCCCTCAGGAAGGACTTCGAGCAGAAGCTTCGTCAGCTCGGCACGCGCGGTGGTGGTGTAGGACGGCGCGACGTAGGCAAGCGTCTCGGCCTGCTTCTTGATAGAAGCGATGACGGCCTGGTTGTTATGGCCAAGATTGGAGCAGACGAGCTGTGAGGAAAAATCGAGGAACCGCTTGCCGTTGCCGTCGGTAAAGTAGCAGCCATCGGCGGAGACAATATGAGGAGGGTTCCACAACTTCTGTTTACGCCATGTACCGTAGTTATAGTCCTTGGTAATCTGAACGACTTCCTGCGTGCTGAGCTGTTCTGACATTGAGGGGCTCCAGGCTGCTGAGTTAAGAATGCAAGGTTGTTGTCGATTGAGTGCGAATCAGGGAAGGCGAGTTCGGGAACGCGTGTTGGGAATGGTCCCATCGAGCGTGCTGTTGGCGTCGAAGACGGCCTCGCCAAAACGAATAGCACTCATCAGCAGGCTGGCGCTGCGCTCCATGGCCATGCGGATGTGCTCGGTGGCACAACATCGTGCTTCGGTGGCGTTGCGGGAGCTGATGGCCTCGACCAGACGGATGTGCTCGGCGACGAGCGCAGGGCCGTAGGAGTCAAAGGGGAGGCCAAGATAAAAGAAGCGCATGAGGCGGATGTGGATGTTGCCGACCACGTCGAAGAGGCGCTTGTTGCGCGTGGACTGCGCGATGAGGGCGTGGAGCTGGTAGTTGGTCTGGATGAACTCGCGGTAGCTGGTGCGGTCGCCCACGCGATACTCGTAGGTGGCAAGCGTGCGCATCTCCTCAAGTTCTTCGGGGGTGGCGCGCTCGGCGGCGAAGGCGGCAGCCTCGGGCTCGAAGATAAGTTGCATCTCTTCAAGATCGTGGAACTCTGCCACAGACAGAGGAGCGATCATATAACCACGGAAGGGCATGATGCGGATGAGGCCTTCGTGCTCCAGGCGGCGGCAGGCTTCGCGCACTGGGGTGCGGCTGGCGTTGTAAAGACGGCCAAGCTCGGCCTCGGAGAAGGCGCGACCGGGAGTCAGCTCACATTCAACAATGTCCTGGCGGACCTTGCGGTAAAGAGGTTCGACAACACTTTCAATTGCCATTGATGCTCCACAAAGAAGTTGCGGTGAAGATGCGGAAACTGGTTGCAGTAAGAATATTCGGAGCGATAGCAGATACGGTATCGAATTTTTCACAAACAGTATACAGATCGTTGACAACCTGCAACGAGCAGTATATTGTCGCTCCAACCCCGTCGTTACGCAGTATGCCGTTCTCGCACCAGCACTGGTGCGTAAGCTACACCCTCTTTGTATCCGTATTCGAACTGGAGGCTGTTTATGCGTGAGGCATCACCTTTTCTGACCCTGAAAACATCTCTTGCGGCCACCGGTCGCCTTCTTCCCGCTCTGTTGTTCTTGTCGATTCTCTTCTGTGGCGAGCGTGCCTTCGCCCAGGCGACCGGCCAGGTCCTCGGCGTTGTGGCCGACCCTTCCGGACAGGTCGTAGCCGGAGCCAGGATTGAGCTGACCAACATCGCAACCTCGCAATCGCGTGCGACGAAGTCCGGGCAGGACGGAGCGTATGCGTTCCCTCTGGTCAATCCGGGAACCTACCAGGTAAAGGCCACCTCCACCGGCTTCAAGACGCTGATCGTGGACAAGGTAGAGGTGTTGGTAAATGGAACCTCGCGAGTGGACGTCCACCTCACCATCGGCGGCGTGATCGAAGAGGTGACGGTAACCGGAGCAGCGCCGCTGGTCGAAACCGGCAACGCAACACTCGGCACAGTGGTCGATCATGACGCCATCGTGGACCTTCCCCTGAACGGCCGCAGCTTCGCGCAGTTGGGCACGCTGATTCCTGGTGTGATCGCGGCCCCTGCCGCACTGGGTGGAGCGAACGGCAATGCTTCACCGGGAGGCTTCGGTAACACGACCGGAAGCTTCAACGTGAACGGCATGAGGAACCAGTCGAACAGCTTTCTTCTGGACGGTGCTCCGAACAACGACTCGTTCAACAGCGGATTCGTGATGCGCCCTCCCCCGGACGCGATCGAGGAGTTCAAGATTATGACGCACTCCTACGACGCGCAGTATGGAAGGAGTGCGGGAGCCATCGTCAATGTTGTAACCCGCTCGGGAACAAATAACTGGCACGGAAGTGTGTGGGAGTTCAACCGCGAGGCGGCTCTCGCGGCGAAGAACTACTTCTCCAAGACAAACCCGAACTACCAGCAGAACCAGTTCGGAGGAGCAGCCGGTGGAAAGATCATCCGCGACCGCCTGTTCGTCTTCGGCTTCTACGAAGGCTTCCGCCTGAAGGATGCGACCAGCAACGTGCTGAACCAGCCGGTGCTGAGCCAGGCGATGCGCGGTGGAGACTTCTCGGCCCTCGGCACGAAGATCATCGATCCGCAGAGCGGTCAGCAGTTTTCCTACCAGGGCCGCGCAAACGTGATCGATCCGGCGAGAATCAGCTCGGTAAGCCAGTACCTGCTCTCAAACTACATCCCGCTGCCCAACGCACCGAACAACTTCTACACCGCGTCGCCGCCGAATATCGACAACAGAAACATGGCGGGGCTTCGCGCCGACCTGAAGCTGGGTGGGCATTCTCTGCTTGCCCGCTACATGTACAACCACACCAATCTCTATGGACCGATTACTCCGTCGAACTTCGCTCCCGTCGGCAATCGCCAGATTATGACCATGCAGGACACGATGATCTCGGACACATGGGTCGTAAATCCGAACATGATCAATGTTGCTCGCTACGCACGGCAATGGATTACCGGCAAGCCGAATGCAACCAGCGGCATCGACCTTTCGGCCGCGGGGTACGGCTTCAACGCGACGAACCCACAGGCCGCGGGTCTTCCGAACGTAACCATCACCAGCTACTTCACCACAGGCGATGCGCAGCAGCCGTTTGCCTATCGCTCGAACACGGTGGATACGATCTCTGACGACTTCACGTGGACCAGGGGCAAGCACACCTTCCAGTTCGGAGGCGAGGTACGCCGCGACGGAATCGGGCTGCTGTACATCAACCGTCCGAACGGAGCCTTTACCTTCAACGCGAATTTCACAGGCTATGCGCTTGCGGACTTCCTTCTGGGATATCCCTACATGTTCCAGCAGGGTTCCGGCGATCCCTCGATGAGCGGAAAGTCGTGGACCTACTCTGGTTATGCGCAGGACCAGTTCCGCATCAACCCACACTTCACCGCGGTTATTGGCGTAAGGTACGAGGTCAACCAGCCTTATACCGAAGCCAAGGGACACCTCGCGGCTCTGCACCCCGGCCAGCAGTCGACAGTACAGCCCAATGCTCCAGTGGGCCTGGTCTACCCCGGGGACGCAAATACTCCAGGCGCAACCTACTACGCCGATACGAACAACGTCTCCCCCCGGCTTGCTTTGATCTACGATCCTGAAGGCGACGGCAAGACGGTATTCCGTGCCGCCTACGGCATCTACTTCGACACCGTGCCGGGACAGGGTGACTTCTTCCAGAACGGAACGCTCGCACCTCCCTTTCAGCCGCTGCAGGAGATCGATTTCTACCAGCGCGCTGGAGCGACGGCCACCCCGAACTGGTTCTCCAATCCTTATGCGGGGGTCTCCGCAGGCGCGGTTGGATTTCCTCCCGGCCTGACCTTCATCGGCTGGAGCCTTCCGCACTCGTATAAGGCCGCGAACATTCAGCACTACAACCTCGGAATCGAGCACCAATTCACGCAGCACATCGGGTTTGAGTTGGGGTATGTGGGAACGCGAGCCAAGCAGCTTCCGATCTTCATCGAGGTGAATCCGACCAACGTGGTGCCTGCTGCGGCCAGTTCAGCGAATGCATACGCCGCAGGCAGCCGCGCAGTGTTTCCTGCCTTCGCCCTGACGCGTCCAACCTTCTCGGCAGCGGGCAGCTGGTATGACTCGCTGCAGGCGCAGGCCACACTGAGAGACTGGCATCACGCGACGATGACGGCAGCGTATACCTGGAGCCGTGCCATCGATGATGTTTCCGGTCTGAACATCGGCAACGATTCGCGACCGATCCTTCCGGTCACAATCGGCGACGATGCGTCCATCGACGCGGCAATGGCGCGGGAACGCGGCAACTCGCTCTTCGACACGCGCAACCGATTTGTTCTGAGCTTTGCGTATGAACTCCCTCGTCTGATGGGTAAGCCCGCCGCCGAAAGACTACTGATCGGGGGATGGCAGCTCAACGGCATCTTCCAGGTGCAGTCGGGCAATCCGTTCACGGTAGTGAACTCGGCGACGACGGCGCAGTCGCTGACCTTCCGTCCGAACATGACCTGCAACCCGAACAACCTGCAGAACAGGAGTGCCGGGAGCAGTTCCCTGTTCATCAACACCTCCTGCTTCTCGCTGCCGATGATCGGGGCGAAGGTCGATAACAGCAGGTCAGGCAACGAGCCGCGCGGCGTGGTTCTCGGACCAGGCTTCAACACGACGGATATGTCGCTGTTCAAGATCTTCCGGGTCACGGAGACACAGCATGCGGACTTCCGGTTCGAGGTCTTCAACCTCTTCAACGAAGCCCACTTCGCGCAACCGGGCCTGACCTATGGCACTGCAACCTTCGGGCGCATCACCTCAACGGTCGGTAACGACTCGAGAGTCATACAGATGGCCTTCAAATATAGCTTCTAACACTGCATGTCCGGGATTCGCACGACTTTCTCGGGTGATCTAATAAACGATGATGACTCCGGGCTTCGGCCCGTAGCGTCTTTCCTCCCCGAGGTATCAGATGGCTGCATCGGAAGTATCGGCAAAGACACACGACGCGATATGTAGAGGCGTGGACCAGATCCAGGACGAGATGATTTCGTTCCTTCAGGAACTGGTTCGCGTGCCAACCGTCAATCCTCCAGGAGAGGTGTATCGAGAAGGAGCCGAGCTGATCGGCAGGCAACTTAAAGAGTTTGGCTACGAGACGAGTTACATCACCGCCGAAGGTCTCAAAGAACATACCCCCGCGCATCCACGCGTGAACGTGTTCGGACAGATGAAAGGAATCACCGACAGGCCGTCGCTGCACTTCAACGGACACTTCGATGTGGTGCCGGTTGGCGATGGATGGACGCGCGATCCCTTCGCCGCGACGATTGAAGACGGCAGGATGTATGGCCGGGGAGTCTCGGACCAGAAGGCGGGAATCGCCGCATCGATCTTCGCGATTGAAGCCATACGACGCGCAGGGCTGAAGCTGCGGGGCACGGTCGAGCAGAGCGGAAGCGTCGACGAAGAGAGCGGAGGATTTGCTGGAGTGGCATATCTCGCGCAGCAGGGATGGCTCGGCAAAGACAAGAACGATTACGTCATCATCACCGAACCAACGGATACGAACCGCATCTATCTTGGCCATCGCGGCGTGTACTGGTTCAAGGTGACGACGCATGGACGCATCGCGCATGGCAGTATGCCGTATCTCGGCGTGAGCGCGATCGACCATCTCGCCGACTTTCTGCATGGCGTGACGCATGAGCTGAAGCCGCGGCTGGCGACGCGGAAGACGGAGATTCCGGTGGAGCCTCCGAAGTCGCGCTATGCAAGCATCAACGTGAACGCGGTCTTCGGAGGACAGCCGGAGAAAGGGACACAAACTCCGTGCGTAGCCGATCGTTCGGGAGCGATCTTCGACCGCAGGTTTCTTACAGAGGAACCGTTCGAGCAGGTGCGCGGTGAGATCGCCGAGATGCTGGAGCAGTACAAGGCAGAAGATCCCGAGTTTCAGTACACGCTGGAAGACCTGATGGTGGTGCATCCCGTGCAGACCGATAAGAACTGCGACCTGGTACAGACACTGGCTGAGTCCATCCAGCAGATGACAAAGACTGAGGCGGTCTACGCAGCGAGCCCTGGGACCTACGACCAGAAGCACGTGGTAAGGATTGCAAATGTAGCGCAGTGCGTCGCCTATGGTCCGGGTCTTCTGGCGCAGGCGCATCTTCCGGACGAGTACTGCGTGATCGAAGATATTGTTACGTCGGCGAAGGTCATGGCGCTGACCGCGGTACAGCTGTTAGGACTCGAATAACAAGGACGGATTGAAGATGAATATCTATCTCATTGCACTGTTGCTTTACTCCATCTTTCTGATGGCGCTCGGCATTGTGATGAGTCGCAAGGTGAAGAACTCGTCGGACTTTCTGGTTGCGGGACGAAGCCTTGGAACAGGGAGGCTGTTCGCGACGTTTCTTGCGGCCAACATCGGCGCGGGCTCGACCGTGGGAGCAACAGGCATCGGGTATCGGATGGGGATGTCGGCGTGGTGGTGGGTCGGGTCGGCTTGCATCGGCACGTTCCTGCTGTCACAGTTCTTCGGTCCAAAGCTGTGGACCATTGCAAAAGAACATGGGCTGGCCACCCTGCAGGACTTCCTCGAGTTTCGCTACAACAAGGCGGTCAAGGCGATCATCGCGGTGCTGTTCTGCTTTGGGGCGCTTGCGATTCTTGCAGGGCAGTTGATCGCCATCTCGTGGATTCTGAATACAGTCGCGGCGATTCCCAAGTGGGAGGGTTGCCTGATCGGCGGCGTGGTCGCCATCGTGTACTGCACCGCGGGCGGAATGATGTCCTCGTCGTTTGTGAATATGTTCGAGCTTGCCGTAACGATGTCGGGCTTGCTGCTGGCCGTGCCATTTGCGTTGCACTCCGTGGGCGGCTGGGGACACATGCACGATCTTGTGCTGGCGAACACGGGAAGCGCAGAGAAGACCGCCGCTCTCTTCAGCATGACTGGAGCCGGAAGCAAACAGCTTCTGGCGTGGATCGCGATTCTTGTGCCTTCGTTCATCGTCTCCCCAGGACTGGTGCAAAAGGTCTACGGAGCTCGCGACATCAAAGCCGTGCGGCAGGGAGTGGCATTGAACTCTCTGGGGCAAGCGATCTTCGCCTTTGTGCCCGCGGTGCTTGGCCTCTGCGCCTTTGCCACCATGCCGCACCTCGCCAACCCGGAACTTGCGCTTCCCTCAGCGATGAAAGCTCTGCTGCCTCCGTGGCTTGGCGTGTGGACACTGGCCTCGATCTTCTCTGCCGAACTGAGCGCGACCGACGCAATCCTGTTCATGCTTTCGACCTCGCTCGCGGTCGATCTGTACAAGACCTTCCTGAACCCCGGAGTCCCGCAGCAAAAACTTCTATGGGTCAGCCGTCTCGCCTCAGTTGGAGCAGGTATCGCGGGAATCCTGTTAGCGACGGTTCTTCCGTCCATCATTCAGGCGGTCTCGATCTTCTATGGACTGATCGCAGTCGTGCTGTTTGTTCCCGTAGTTGCGGGGCTTTATTCGAGACGTGTTCTTGCAACTGCAGCAATCACCAGCATCTTCGCCGCGCTGGCTGCAACGCTGCTGACGATACGCCTGACGCATGGTACGGGCGTCGGAGTGTTATCTCCGCAGGCGATTGGAATTCTAACCGCCGCAGTGGTGATGATCGGGTTTCGTATCCTCAGCCCTTCCGCTGTAGCGGAAACAGTGTCGAAAAAAGAAGCTGTGTCGTAGATGTTCCGGATGATTTTTCTCTTTGAGGTTGGCAATGAAGCGTCGTGAATTTACTCGTAACCTGCTTGCTCTCCCACTGGCTGCCGCCCTGCCCTCTGAGGCTGCCTTCGCCGCTCCGAAGGAGCCTCTCCCCTTGCCTGAAGGTGGATCGATCACCGATGTGCCAGGCCTGAAGGTGGGACATCACACGCTCTCCTCCAGACCGACAGGATGCACCGTGCTGATCTGCGAGAACGGCGCGACCGCGGGCGTGGATGTGCGCGGCTCGGCTCCGGGCACACGCGAAACGGATCTGTTGTCGCCGATCAACTCAGTGCAGCAGGTACAGGCAATTCTGCTTTCAGGTGGAAGCGCATATGGTCTTGCGGCGGCAACCGGCGTGGTGCGCTGGCTGGAAGAGCACAACCTCGGTTACAAGATCGGCAAGGGCGTCGTGCCGATTGTTCCCGCGGCTATCCTGATGGACCTCGGCGTAGGCGATTTCAAAATTCGTCCCGGCGATGAAGACGGCTATAAAGCGTGCGTCGCCGCAAGTTCCGGCCCCGTGGCAGAAGGTAACGTAGGTGCTGGCGCTGGAGCCACCATCGGCAAAATGTTCGGCCCTAAATTCTCCATGAAGTCCGGCCTGGGAACAGCGAGCGTGAAGGTTGGCGATACCGGCATCGTCGTGGGCGCGCTGGTTGCAGTGAATGCCGTGGGTGACGTGGTGAATCCGCAGACCGGCAAGGTGGTTGCGGGAGCACGAACCGAAGACGGCAAGGGATATCGCGATTCGATGGACGCGATCATGAAGGGCTATCGCGTGGTGGTGCAGAACGGGGCGAACACAACCATTGGTGTCGTGGCCACGAACGCTCCTTTCACCAAGACGCAGATGACCAAGATCGCGCAGATGGCCCATGACGGCTACGCGCGCGCCATCAACCCGGTCCACACGATGGGCGATGGAGACACAATCTTTTCGATGTCCACCGGCACCGCGAACGTGAAGGCCGACGTCACTGCCATTGGAGCCATCGCCGCAACCGTGATGGCACGCGCTATTGTGCGAGCGGCGATGCAGGCAACGAGCCTGCCCGATCTCGACCTGCCGGCCTATCGCGATTACGCCGGAAGATTTTAGCTTCAACGCTTTTACAACTTCTCTGTACAGAAAGGGTGTGACCATGTTCACTGCTCCGCGGCTTTGTTGTCTCTTAACTCTTTGTAGTCTCACTATTGGGCTGTCCGCACAATCGCGCGTTCCGCAGCATCCGCTGGACGCACTGACCACAGACGAATACTGGACCGTGCATGATGTGATGCAGCAGAGCGGCCATCTGACGGAGAAGGCCAACGTCGCCAGCCTGCTGCTGCACGAACCCATCAAAGAGAAGGTGCTGGGCTGGAAGCAGGGCGATGCGATTCCACGCGAGGCCGACCTGATCCTTGAGTCCGAGGGCAAGACCTACGAGGCGCGTGTCGATATCGTGGGCCACAAGCTTGAGTTCTGGAAGGAAGCGCCCGGTGTTCATGCCCCGGTGACCGCAGCCGAGATGGGGCCCGTTGGAGAGGCCGCGAAGAAGGATCCGCGCGTGATCGCAGCTCTGAAGGCGCATGGCATCACCGACCTTACGAGCGTTCACTGTGGAGCCGGGCCGCTCTCCTTCATCGTCTTTCAAGAGCAGGAGGGACATCGCATCGGCTGGGGTTCCTGCACGGATTCGCATGGCGTCTATCACTCGTGGGGACGCACAATCGAAGGCATCTACATCCTCGCCGACATGACGACCAAGAAGATTCTCGATGTGATCGATCATGGCTCGATCCCGATGCCGAAGGGAGACACCGACTTTGAAGAGGCAGATGCGACGCCCGCTCCCGGCACGACTCCGCTGCTGGTGACGCAGCCCATCGGGCCGGGCTACAAGATCGACAAGGGCGAGGTGAGCTGGCAGAACTGGCGCTTCCGTTTCCGGCTCGATCCGCGCGTGGGACCTGTCGTCAACATGGTTCGTTATCAGGACGGGGATCGTCTGCGATCCATTCTGTACGAGGGCTCGCTCTCGGAGATGTACGTGCCGTATATGGACCCCGAGGAAGGGTGGAACTCGCGCGCGTTTCTCGATGCTGGTGAGTTTCTGTTGGGAGGCTTGATCAAACCAGTCGGCCCGGATGACTGCCCGGGGCGAGCGCAGTACTTCACCGGGTTCGCTCCGACAGATAAGGGAGCGCCTATTCTTAAGCCGCAACTCGCCTGCATCTTCGAGCGCACCAGCGACAACCCGGCATGGCGGCATCTTGAAAACAACCTCATCAGCGGACGTCCGAGCCGCGAGCTTGTGCTGCGGACGGCAGCCGTCGTGGGCAACTACGACTACCTGATGGACTGGATCTTCCAGCAGGACGGAACGATTCGCGTGGCCGTGGGAGCGACGGGGATCGTCGAGGTGAAGAGTGTGAAGGAGGAGATGGCCGGTCATCCGATGGACAACGGCAAGCCTTCTTATGGAACGCTGGTTTCGCCGAACCTTGTCGCGGTGAATCACGATCACTTCTTCTCGTACCGGCTCGACATGGATGTCGATGGGCAGAAGAACAGCTTCATGATCGATAAGCTGGTGCCGCAACAGATCTCTGCACGCACCCGCAAAAGCATCTGGGCGGTGGAGTCATCGATTGCAAAGAACGAGAAGGACGCGATTCTCGACATCGACCTTCGCAGGCCGGGGATGTGGAGCTTCATCAACATGAGCCAGCACAATGCTGTGGGGCATCCGACGGGATATGAGATTATGCCGGGCATGACGGCGATCTCGAACATCTCGCCGGAGGACCCGGCGCAGAAGGTCGGGGCATTTTCGGAGCATCAGATGTGGGTGACTCCTTACAACCCCGACGAGCTTTATGCGGCTGGCGTCTACGTGACGAGCAGTAAGGGACTGGAGGGTCTGCCCGCGTGGACCAGGGCGAATCGTCCGATCGACAACACCGACATCGTCGGGTGGTACACGGTCGGCTTCCACCACGTGGTGCGAACAGAAGACTGGCCCGTCATGCCGACGATGTGGCACGACTTCCTGATACGGCCGATGAACTTCTTCGACAAGAACCCGGTGATGACACTCCCGCATCAGCCTTAGTGATTGCAGCAATCGAGGGGAGCGAAGATGCTCCCCTCGATTGTTTAAGGCTGCATCAGCAGATGCGAGGAAGTTGTTCGCCGATCTGTGCAGGGATAACACGGTTCGCTCCGATGCGCGTATGCGCCACCAGCATCTTCGGATGCTGCGCGACAGCCTGGCCGATGATGGCCGCGTTGCTCCCCAACGGATGCGAGCGCATGGCCTCCAGCACACGACCGGCAGCTTCGGCAGCGACGAAGACCGCTATCTTGCCCTCATTGGCGACGAAGAGAGGATCGAGGCCGAGCAGCTCGCAGGCGGCCTGCACCTCGGGCCTAACCGGAAGCTGCGACTCCTCAATCACCATGCCAACATTTGAGGCGTGAGCGATCTCGTGCATAGTCGCACCAAGACCTCCGCGCGTGGGATCGCGCATCGCATGAACCGATGCGCCTCCTGCTTCGAGCACGATGGCGGCAAGTTCGTTGAGAGCAGCACAGTCGCTGACGATGGTCGAGTCGAACTCGAGGCCTTCGCGGACGCTCATGATCGCCATGCCGTGATCGGCGATGGTGCCGCTGACAATAACCGCATCGCCGGGCTGCACGAGAGACGGCCCAACGTTCACATGATCGGGGATCACCCCGATGCCAGCGGTGTTGATGTAGCAGCCATCTCCGTGGCCACGCTCGACGACCTTGGTGTCGCCGGTGACGATCTCGACGCCCGCAGCTCTCGCGCTGGCGGCCATGCTCTCTACGATGCGTGCGAGGTCAGTGATTTGGAAGCCTTCTTCCAGCACGAAGCCAGCGGTCAGGTAACGAGGGCGAGCCCCACTCATGGCGAGATCGTTGACAGTGCCGTTGACCGCGAGGTCGCCGATGTTGCCTCCGGGAAAGAAGAGCGGCTGCACGACGAAGGTATCGGTGGACATGGCGATGCGGCCGGAGAGAGGACCGATGACCGCTGCATCGCCAAGGTTGGCCAGCGTCTCGTTGCGAAATGCGGGAAGGAAGAGGTGTTCCACCAGCTCGGAGGAGAGCTTCCCTCCTCCTCCGTGGCCCATGACGATTGCGGGGTAGTCCTGCAAGGGCAGAGGGCAGGACCAGTTCGAAAGATCAGGCTTCTTCGTTTCAGGCATGAACCAGCTCTTCTACCGAGAGGAAGCGACCGTAGTTGTAGTACGCGGCGCAGGCTCCTTCGCTTGAAACCATCGTAGCTCCAAGCGGATGACGCGGGGTGCACTCCTTGCCGAACGCAGGACATTCGTTTGGTTTCAAAGCCCCGCGCAACACCTCGCCACTGTGGCACAGCGGCGATTCGACAGCATGAATGTCGGAGACAGCAAAGCGATGCTCGGCGTCGAACTCGCGGTAGGCTTCGCTAAGTCGCCAGCCGCTTTGCGGGATCACGCCAATGCCTCGCCATGCGCGGTCGCAGACATCAAAGACCTCTGCGAGAAGCCTCTGCGCCTCGCGGTTGCCGTCGTGGGTCACGACGCGCTCGTAAGCATTGTCCACACGGCTTTCGCCACGCTCAAGCTGAAGCAGCACGCGGCGCAGACCCTCCATGATGTCGAGCGGCTCGAAGCCGGTGACAACGATAGGAACACGATACTTCTCCGCAATCGGCGGATACTGCCAGTAGCCCATCACGCTGCAAACGTGCCCCGCAGCAAGAAAGGCCTGCACCTTGTTCTCGTCCGACTCCATGATGGCCTCGATGGCGGGCGGCACCAGCACATGCGAGATCAGCATGGAGAAGTTATGTAACGACTGTCGACGAGCGATGTGAAGCGCCATCGCATTCGCCGGGGCCGTTGTCTCGAAACCCACACCGAAAAAGACCACTTCCTTATCAGGATTTTTAATCGCAAGATTCACCGCATCGAGCGGCGAGTAGACGATACGCACATCGCCCCCCTCGCTCTTCACACGGAAGAGGTCCTTCGCGCTGCCGGGAACACGCAGCATATCGCCGAAGGAGCAGAAGATCACGCCTGGCTGCGCCGCGATGGCCAGCGCGCGGTCGATGACCTCAAGCGGAGTAACGCAGACCGGACAACCCGGCCCATGAATCATCTGCACGCCCTCGGGAAGAAGCTGGTCGATGCCGTTGCGAATGATCGAGTGAGTCTGGCCGCCGCAAACCTCCATGATGTTCCAGGGGCGCGTGACGATCTGCCTGATCTCGCGGGCCAGCTTCGAGGCCAGCTCGCCGTCGCGGAACTCCGTGAGGTACTTCATCTCAGGTCGTCTCCTTCACCGTCTCGACAGCTTCCGGCTCCCCGAACTCCTCATCGAGAAGCCCCATCTCGCGGAAGGTCTCCAGCGTCTTCTGCGCCGACTCCTCATCGATCTTCGAAAGAGCGAAGCCAACATGAACAATGGTGTAGTCCCCGACGGCAATCTCGGGGACGTAGGCGAGGCAGACATCCTTGACGATGCCACCAAAATTTACGCGGCCCATGCGGACTCCGTCTCTCTCAGAGATCGCTTCCACTCGACCAGGAACAGCCAGGCACATTGAATACCCCCTTATGCGACAGCAGGTTGCGCGGCCTGTTCCGGCGCAGCCTGCAATGCTTCCTCAAGATTCCACAGGGTCACTCTATTATTGCCCGAATCGGCCACGGCAAGCCGGTTGGCGTGCATCCAGATCCCATAAGGCCAGCAGAGCGTCTCGTGCGTGACCGCCTTCCAGCGGTTCTCTCCGTGCTCGTTGAAGTGATCCTGCCCCAGAACATGATCGGCGGCGTATCCGCTGCCCGTGGAAGGAGCATCATCCCAGAGGAGAATCCTGTTGTTCGCGGTGTCGGCCACTGCGAGGCGCGAGCCTTCGAGCGCGAGGCTGTAGGGGAACCTCATGCGCGACGGTCCCTGCGGGACATAGGGGAACTCCGAAGCGGTGACGAAATCATTCTGGCCCAGCACCAGCGAGGCGTCGCTGTCGCCACCGGGGATGAAGTTCCAGCCAAGCACGCGATGATTGCCCGCGTCGGCAACGTAGAGATAGTTCTCATCTCCCGCGATGGCATGGGGCCAGCGGAAGGAGGCTGCTCCTACCGGAGCGCCACGGTTCTCTTCGCCGTGCTCCCCGTCCTGTTGGCCAAGAACAACCTGCGCAGGTTGGTTAGGCCCGGGAAGTCCCGGCCATCCGAGCACGCGGCGGTTCCCCGTATCCGCCACCCAGAACCATCCTCCGGCAAAACCAAAGCCGTAGGGCCAGTAGAGCGAATCGAGCGAAGGGGAAGGTTGACCGCGGTTCGGTTCGAGCGAAGCAAGATCGGTCTGCCCGATGGCATAGTCGGGCGCAGCATCGTTGTGCTGCGGCATACGGTTCCAGACCAGCAGGCGGTGATGCCATGCATCAGCGACGATCAGGCGGCCTTCATGGACCAGCACGCCGGTTGGCAGGTGCAGCAGCTTCGGTCCTTCGCTCATGAAGTCCGGCTGGCCAAGCACAAGATCAGCGGTCTGCCCGTCTTTCTGCGGAAGTCCGCTCCACAACATGATTCGATGGTTGCCGCTGTCGGCGACGACCAGCCACTCATCGTCGAAGTACACTCCACGCGGCGCGTAAAGCTGCGAAGGAGTAGGCTGCGCGTCCGGCAGCGCCAACCTTCCGGGAGAGTAGGCCCCCAGCCAGATCGGGCGCGTCATGACGCAACCCTCACGGCAATCCTTCCCTTCTCAATCCGCAGTGGAAGCCCTTCCAGTTGCGCCTCGGGAACAGTGAGGCACTCGCCGCTGGCGCAGTCGTAGCGGAAGCCATGCCACGGGCAGGTGAGCACGCCTGTATCGGGATCGACGCTACCTCCATCGAGCGGCATCCCAAGATGGGCGCACTCGTTGCGGAAGGCCTGCAGCTTCTCATGAAAGCGAAGAACGAGAATGCTGGTCCCATCGATGTCCCAGCGGAAGGGCACGGCGTGGATGATGCTCGAAGGCGCGGGGCCGATGGCCCATCCATGATCGACGTAAGGCGCGGAGGAGAGCGAATCCAGCGGAACGAAACCCGCGGGAGACGGCTCCGGTTCGTTGGGAACAACCTCGACGGCACGGATCTGCGGAAGGTGCTCGTGGATCGCCTCCTCGACCGTGTTGCGCAACGTGACCGCAGACATCGAGCAGCCGTTGCATGATCCGGAGAGCCGGACGTAAACCGTGTCCGGAGTAGCGCGCACCAGCTCGACATCGCCACCGTGCGACTGCATGTATGGCCGCACCATATCGAGCACCCGCGTAATGCGCGTGCCGAGGTCTTCGCGCACCAGGCCGTGCATTGTGAACAGCGCGTGGATGGAGGGCTCGTCGATCAGCTCGAAGAGAATCTCCTTACCGTGCGGATTGTCTTTGAGGCGCTGGATGATCCTCGTCAGGCCGAGTTTATGGAAAGCCTCGATGGCATCCTTTAAGGCAAGCGCGGGAGCCTGAACCTCCTGCGGACGGGAGCGCACGTCTTCGAGGGTGCGATCGACCTGCTGGGCCAGGCGTTCGAGGTCAGAGCTTGCGGGGGTAAGAGTCGGGGTCGCCATTGGCCTGTCCTTTAAACCTCGTCCGTTCCTGCCGCCACCACCTCAAAGCTCGCGTGCTGCTCAAGGCACTCTTCGGTCTTCTGGTAGAAGAGCTCCGAAAACACCGCCTTGGCGGAGCTGATGACGAACTGCTCGACCGTCTGTCCGGGCCTTGACGATAACTCTGGAACACGCCGCGACGCAAGTGCACGCATCACAAAGCCCGCGCCCGCAATGTTCGTCAGCAGGAAGTCCTCGAAGATCGCATCGACAAACTGCGACATCCAGACGCCCTCTCCCTCGCGGTCCTGCCGCAGACGATCGAGAGCGAGCAACGCGCCCTGATTACGCTGCTCCACGCGCTGGACGTAACGCTCCACCGCCTCCTGCAGAAGAAAATCGAACTGTTGCCGCTCGTAGAGTTCCATCGTTAGCGCGCCTCCTCGATCCTCTGGTTGATCTCCGCTGTCGTCTCCAAAACCGAAGCAGCCATCTCCGGCTCGCCGTGCCAGTGAAAGAGCTTATGGGCTTCATTCAGCTTCTCAAGCGCGGGGCCGAAGATCCCAAGGTGCGCAAGAGCGTTCGCCTGGTTCGCCAGCAGACGAGCATAGCTGAGCGGGTCTTTGGCACGGCTGCGAACCTCAAGCAGTTCCTCGTAAAGCTCGACCGCCTGCTGCAGGTTCTCCTCCGGGTGCGAGGAGGGGATGTACTGCAGCGCATTCGCAAGATTCAGTTGAACCGACGACCACATCTCCGGGTGTGTCTCGCGGCGGAAGACCTTCAGGGCCTCACGCAGCCCCTGCACCGCAATGCCCATGCGAAGCTGGTCGCTGGCATCGCGTGCAGGAATGGTCAGGAAGGTGAGCGCAAGATTCGTCTGGGCAAATCCATACAGCTCCGGAAAGCAGTCGAGACTCAGGCCGCACTGGATCGACTCCTGATAAGCGCGTGATGCTTCAAGCAAAGGCTCGCGACGGCCACCGGAGGCCTGCTGCAGAACCGTGCCGAGGTTCAGCCAAAGCTCCGCCCGCAGCGAGATCAGCGGCGTGTCCTTCGCAAGCCGAATCGCCTCCTTGTAGTGCGCGATTGCCATCGCAGGCGATGCCTCCCGCTCAACTGTGGCGATCTGGTGAAGAATCTGCGCCCTCAGCAGAGGCGATACATCGCGGGCATGTGCCTGCGCCTCCTCCAGCAGCTTGAGAGCCTCCTCGTTCTCCTCCCGCTCCAGATACCAGGAGGCCGCCGTCAGCAGAACCTGCGCCCGAAGCTCGGCCTCAAGATCACCCGGCTCCGGAGCTTCCTCTCGCAGGCCGAAGGCGTATCCCGCGGCATGAACGAAAGGGAGCAGATCCTGCGCCATCTCTCGCAGCAGAACAGCGTATCTCTTCGGATCGGGCCGCAACACGAAACGGTTCCACTCATCCAGAACGCCGTCACCCGCAATAGCTTCATACGCCTCGTCATACTGACCCGCAATCGCGAGCGTGTAAAAACTCCAGCGAGCATCGACCGCAACCGAAGCATCCCCCGCGAGCAGCGCCCCCAACGCCTCCCCCGTATCTCTACTCGAAGCCTCCGGCAGCAACAGAAAAGAAACGGGCAGCGGATAAATCCCGAGCGGTTGCGGACGAACCTGAATGGACGAGGTGGCAAGCGTGACAGCCATCTAATACCCCTGATTCTGCGATTTGAGATCGCGGTCGGCGGTGCGCTCGATCCACGAAGCCGCGACAATTGCGCGCTCCGAGGTCGAGTAGTCGGCAATCCTGCGGCGTTCGATGCGAATCTCCCCCGAACCCGGCTGCGAAAACCCAAGGTCGAGATAGACGACCCAGCGGCCCTTCTCCTGCTCGACGATTGCTTTGGCCGCGATGGCAGACTCGTGCGGCGAGGTCAGCGCCACCGTGCGCGGCATTCCGAAGGCTGCACGAAGCGCGCCCGAACGCTCGTCCCAGAAGGCAAGCCAGCGCCCGGCCCGCGTACCTTCCGGAAGATAAGGAGCCGCCAGCAGGCTGCGCTCGCCAGAGGCAGAACGCTGCTTCAGCAACAGTCCGCCCGCAGCCGCGCCGCGCGTGGGCAGCAGCCAGAGCTCCTCGCCCTTCACCATGAGCACCAGGACATCGTTGGGAAAGTACCGTCGCGCGACGTGCTCCGGCAGCAGGATGTAGCCCCGTTCGGTGTAGTCGATCTCAAGCGACTCCTGCACGTGGTTGACTCCATTGCGCGAAGAGCGTCTCTTCCAGCCTGCTGAGCGCCTTGTCCACCGGCGGCGAGAGCGGCGCTCCAAACTCAAGCTGCTCCGCCTCCACAAGATACACCGTAATGTTGTCAGGATACTCGTCCTTCAGGAGCCACCGCGCAAAGGCCAGCGCATGGTCCCAGCGAAAACAGTGAAGGTTGATCCCCGTAAGCGGAGGAAGATGCTCCAGCTCCGCGCCGGGAACCCGGAAGAGCGCACCCGGCTCCGACCCGCTGCTGCACGCATCGACGAGAATGACCTCGGGAACACCGCGCATCTGGAACGCGACGTCCATCCCTCCGGTGCCTCCGTCGGCACAGCGCACCCCTTGGGGCAGACCGTGCTCCCACAACCGGCGCACGAAGATCGGCCCCGCCGCATCATCGCCGCGCAGAAGATTGCCGCATCCGATGACGAGTGTCTCGACCGGCCCGGTAATGGGAGTCACCATCTGCATCCCCCTTACATACCTTCACCAATCCGGAAGCGGGCAAGCTCGCGGCCCGTCTTCTCGTCGTAGGTGTGAACCGTGCAGACCAGGCACGAGTCGAACGAGCGGGCCACATGCCCCATCTCGACCGGGTCCGTCGGATCGGCGATGTGCGACCCGATGAACGCCTGTTCCATCGGCCCGTGAACCTCCTGGCTGTCCTGCGGCCCGATGTTCCACGCGGTCGGCGTAACCACCTGGTAGTTCTCGATGCGGCCGTTCTTGATCACAATCCAGTCCGACAGCGAGCCGCGCGCCGCCTCGGTCGAGCCGAAGCCCTTGCCATCCGCCAGCTCCACCGGCTTGGTGTAGAACTTGTCGTGCAGGTCCACCTGGTCGAGCCACCTGCGGACGAGGTTGTAGTACTTGCTGGCCTCGTGCATCCGGGCCATCACACGCACCAGGACGCTGGGGCCTGCGGTTTTGATCGCATCGAGAAAGAGCGGATCGTAATCCTGATGCGCCGCGGCTCCCGGGCGTCCGGCGTTGACCTGGCGGGAGAGAGGACCGGCTTCAAGCGGAAGCGCGCCCTTGCCATGAACCTCATAGCGCGGCGACTTCGCCCAGCTGTACTTGCCCTGTTTATGTCCTTCGAGCGGATCGATCGGCTCGGTCACGCCCTCCCACGGATGGAGGTAGGTGGAGCCGCGATAGAAGGAGTGCGCCGTATCCTCTCGGACGTTGAGGTGATCGAAGTCGTGGAACTCCGAGCCGTCATAGATTCCGGCGCGGTTGATCAACGCACCGTTGCGGCCCTCGACCGTCGGGTTCTCGTAAAGATCGGGCTGGAAGTACGTTCCCGTGGCGAGGTAAGCGCCGCAGCCCTGACCGAACTTGTCGAGGCCGATCTGTTTTGCAAACCGCAGGAAAAGGCCGCAGTCAGAATTGCGTTGGCTGTCGTTCTCGTCGGCCCACTTCCAGACATCGTCCCAGGTCTTGTTCTCCAGCCAGCGTTCGATGGAACAGCCCAGCCAGTGGCCTTCGAGCCATTCGCGCTTCCAGTAGTCGAGGATGGCGATGGCGCGGGTTACATCCGAGAGCGTGGGAGCGCACATGACGCCGCCCGGAATCATGAAGCTGGAGTGCGGCCACTGTCCACCGAAGATAGCGTAGACCTCGACCGGCTTGTTCGAGAGCGTCACGCCGCGCTCATAAGACGTACCTACAAACGGAGCAAACCGGCGCACGACCTCGTCATACTCCGGCGCTCCGGCGTAGTTCTTGTTGGTCAGGTCGATAGCGAACAGGGCATAGAACCAGCGCGGGATCGATTGCAGCGTCTCGCAGGCCTGCGCGATGTTGCGGATCAGGGTCGCGTTCTGCGGAACATGCGTCTTCCACGCGGTGTCAATCGCGTAGACCGCCTTGTAGAGGTGGCTGCCTCCGCAGATGCCGCAGATGCGCGGCGTCACGATCAGGCCTGCCTGGGGGTCCTTCCCCTTCAGGATGATCTCGAAGCCGCGGAACATGCTGGCTTCGGTCCAGGCGTCGGTTACGACATTGTCCCGGACGGCGATCTTGAGATCGAGATCGCCTTCCACACGCCCGAGCGGACTGATCCGCCGCATCTCCGATGGTGCAACGACTGTAGCTGACATTAGATCTCCCCTGATCTGCTTTCCACTGTCTAAACGACGAACATGTCTTCTTTTGCCCACTTGGGAGCGGCGATTCTTGCAGCCGCGGCATGGGCCATGTACGTCACATGATCGGTTCCGCTGGGAACCTCTCTCGGAATCGTTCCGCTGATCTTCTGGGTCTTGAAGACCGTCCCCGGCTTCAGGTCGTAGAAGGGGAACTCCGGCTCGGTGCAGCCGGTGCACGGCATTCCCGCGCGCGTCTTCGAGGACTGGCGGTTCCAGAGAATGCGGTTGCAGGGCGAGTGCGTCATCGGGCCCCGGCAGCCAAGCTCGTAGAACAGGCAGCCCGTGCGGGTTCCCTGTCCGAACTCCATCGTCGATTGCTTGTACTCGAAGAACTGGACGCGGGTGCAGCCGGTCTGGGTGAAGGTCTTGAAGAAGGTCTGCGGGCGCTGCAGCTCATCGAGCGCGATGTCTCCGGCGCGGCCCGAGGCGATGGCCACAAGAATCTGCGTCACCCAATCGGGGTGCGACGGGCAGCCGGGGATGTTGATCACCGGAAGCCCCCACTTCGAACGGAAGTCCGCTCCGAGGAAGCCGCCCTGCTTGCGCTTGAGGTACTGCAGCCCGAGGTTGTCCACCGGGTTCGGCTCGGTCGCTGGAATACCACCCCAGCAGGCGCAGTCTCCAAGCGCCACGACCGCTCCGGCCTGTGCGGCCAGCTCCTGCACCCAGTCCTTCATCGGGCGATCAGCGAACATATTGAAGCGGCCGGAACCGTTTGGTCCCATGATGACGGTGCCTTCAAAGACAAAAATATCCAGCGGCTTCTTTCCGCTGGACAGGTCGTTGAAGACCTTCTTGGCGTTGTCTCCCATCTCCACGCCAAGCGAGGGGTGCCAGAGAACGTCGATCCCGAAGTCGGTCACGAGGTCGCACGCGCTCGGCTCCTCCGCATTCAGGAACGACATTGTGTTGCCGCTACACGCTCCACCTTGTAACCAGAGCAGGGACGCCATAAAGGATTCTCCTGAGACACCGTATGTCCGGGCTTCTCAACCCAGTGCCGATTATTCTGCTCCGCGACTAAGATGCTCAATAGCAAAACCTTGGTATTTTTCGGGGAACACTCCCGAAGGGGAAAATCCGGTAAAAAATCAGATATCCAGCGGCGGCTTGGGAAGAACCACCAGCCCCCTTTGCGCGGCGGCACGGACCAGCTCCATCTGCGTGTGAACACGGAGCTTCTGCATCAGGTTGGCGCGGTGCCGTGTGGCCGTATGCGGGCTGATCGAGAGCGTTTCAGCCACCGCCTGCGTGGTGTGTCCATCGACGATCAGCTGCAAAACTTCCCGCTCGCGGTCGGTCAGGTCGATCCGTTCCAGATGACGGTGCTCGATTCTCTCCATGTCGATGGCAGGGCTGATGAACCGCCCGCCCTGCATCACCCGGTCCAGCGCTCCGAACAGCTCGTCGTCCATCGCCTGCTTCAGGATGTACCCATACGCTCCATCCCGCAGAGACTGCGCGACAAACTGCTCGTCGTCATACATCGACAGCACAATGGTACGGGTCTTCGGGTGCAGCTTCGCGATGCGCCGCAGGGTCTCAAGGCCGTTGAGTCGCGGCATCGAAAGATCGAGAATCGCTATATCGACCTCGACCGTGTCCAAACGTTCGAGCGCCTCCTCCCCATCGTTCGCTTCGGCGACCACCCGGTAACGATCATCGGCATGCAGCAGCGCCGCAAGACCGCGTCGCACAATGGCGTGGTCGTCAATCAGGATGACCCGAATGTTCTTCATGGGCGCGGAACCTCCATCCTTACCTCGGTGCCTCGCCCTGGGATGGACTCGACCGTAAGCGCTCCACCCAGCATTCCGGCCCTCTCCTTCATTCCCAGCAGACCAAGCCCTCCGGCGATCGACGTGGGATCGAAGCCCCGGCCGCTGTCCTTCACGGTCAGGCAAAGTTTATGGTCGTCGCACCTCAACTCCAGCAGGGCACGCTCGGCCTCGGCATGGCGCAGCACATTGGTCAGAGCCTCCTGCGCCACGCGGTAAAGAGCGATCTCCCACGACTGCGGCAAGCGTGCGCCCAGCGTGTCGAGGTGCACCTCGACCTCGAATCCGACCCTGTTCTTCAGGTCGGAGGCAAGCTGCTGCAACGCCACCTCCAGCCCAAGCTGGTCGAGCGTCGGAGGCCGCAACCAACGAGCAAGATCCTTCAGCCGCCGCGTCGCCTGATTCACCTGATCGCGCAGCTCGTCCAGATCGTGCCGCAGGTTCGTGTGCTCCGAAGGAATCTGCCGCGCCGCCACCTGCAACGCCAGCTTGATGCCGATCAAAATCTGTCCGGCCTCGTCGTGCAACTCCCGCGAGATGTGCTGCCGTTCCTCCTCCAGCCGATTGACGTGGTTGGCCGAGAGAGCGCGAATCTCCTCACCCCGCACCTCCAGCGCCTTCAGAAGCTGCGCATTGCGGATCGAAACCGCAGTCACGTTCGCCAGTGATTCAAGGAACGCCGCGTCCTGCCACGTGAACGGCGTCTGCGGTGTGGCACGATGCAGCTCGAAGAAGCCGATCACCGCATCGTCCTGATCCTTGATCGGAACGCAGAGTGCCTGCCGCACATCAAAGTCGCGCACCAGCGCAAGATCGGCCAGCATATCCGAGGGGTACTCGTTCGAAAGATAGGGGAACTCGTTCTCCATGACGAAGCCGGCAAGCCCCTCCTGCGATCCCCACCGCCTCTGCCAGTCGTGCCACACGCCGCGGTTCCACAGGCCATCGCAGACCATCTCCGCCGTGCCGCCCGCAGTCTGCACCGAAAGGCCCGCCATGCCGCCATCGGCCTTCAGAAACAGCCCCGCATTTTCGACAAGATGGCGGATGAGATGCACAGGATCAAGATGCTGATTCACCGCCGCATTGAAGCCCAGCAGCATCTCCAGCGAGCGCGACCACTCGCTCAAACGGTCGAGCAGACGCGCCCTCTGAAACCCCACCGACGCGGCCAGAGCCAGCGCTTCGAGCGCGCGCAGATCGTCATGCGTGAACAGCGCCCCGCCCTTGCGGTTGATGACCTCAATAAACGCCAGCACCGTCGATTGATGATTGAGCACAGGCACACAGGCGACGCTGCGGACGCGGTGCCGCATGGCGAAGTCTGCCCCAAGGCAAGGCTCTCTCTTCGGATCGTGGCAGGTCATCGTCTGGGCGGAAGCAACCACCCGGGGAGCAAGTCCGCTGCCCGGCCCCGCCTTCAGATCGACGGGATAAACATACGTGACACCCAGCGGATCGCCCTCGGAATCGAGCGCAGGATAATGCGCCTGCGCGATGATCGAGTCGTACTCCAGCACTCCGACGGTGGCACGTTCCGCCGAGGTAATCTGTGCGGCGAGACGGGCAAAGGCCTGCGCCAGAAACTGTGTATCCAGCTCATCGACGGTGGTTCGAACCCCAGCCCGCAGAATGTCCGCACTCCGGGCATAGGCGCGATTTTCCTGGGTCAGACGGGCGACCTCGCGCCTCAGGCATTCGATCTCTTCCGCGGCAGCCGCGGTCGCAACGCCTTCGAGCTCCATCGCGTCGATGGTATCAGGCGTGTCCATCGTTATGGCGAAACAACACCCGCCGCCTGCTTCCGCTCCTTCTCTCCCACCAGGAACGAGAGCCACTCCGGAAAGCCCGCGCCGGTCTTCGCCGAGGTCTCGAAGATCGCGATATCGGGGCGAATCTCGCGCAGGTTGTTGCACGCAAGCTCGCGGTCGAACTCACAGACTTCGGCAAGGTCGATCTTGGTGATGATCGCGATGTCGGCAGAGTTGAAGATGGAAGGATACTTGAGCGGCTTATCCTCACCTTCTGTCACCGAGAGTAGAGCAATGCGGATCGCCTCCCCCAAATCGTACGAAGAGGGGCAGACAAGATTTCCGACGTTTTCGATGAAGAGATAGTCGTAGTCGTCGAGCCTCCACCCTTCGAGGTGATGGCCAATCATCTCTGCCTCGAGATGGCAGCGTCCGTGCGTGTTGATCTGCCGGACGGGCGCGCCACTTACCGCGAGACGGCGGGCGTCGTTGTCTGTCTCAAGGTCGCCGACCAGCGCCGCAGGACGCTCCCCAACCATGCGCAACTGCCGCAGCGTGCGTTCGAGAAAAGCTGTCTTTCCCGTGCCTGGGCTTGAGACAAGATTCAGCGCCAGCACTCCCGCGTCCTCGAACCGCGTCCGCAACCCGGCCGCAAGCTCATCGTTTTTCTTGAGAACGCCCTTCCTCAACTCGACAATTCGCGCCGTGCTCATGCTGCCTCCTCGATCTCGACCGACTCAATCTCCAGCTCCCTGCCCTGCCGAATATCTCCGCTTGGCGTGCCGCAGGTGGGGCAGCGAAAGCTCTGCACGCCTTCAAGCTCGGCAAGGCTGCTGCACGTGCCGCAATAAATGACGACCGGCAGGGCGACGACCTCCAGCCGCGAGCCCTCCATGATCGTCCCCTCGGTGGCAATCTCGTAGCCGAACTGCAGCGCACCTTCGACCACACCGCTCAACGCTCCAACGCGCAGGCGAACACTCTGAACCCTCACAACACCGCGCTCCGCCATCGCCTCGGTCACGGTGGTCACAACGCTCTGGACAATGGAAAGCTCGTGCATCTCAGAGAACCCTTCCTTGCTAAACCTTCGTCCCGAAGTGCCGAGCCATGCCAGCCCCGATGTTGATGGCCTTCTGCACCGCAGGCTCCTTCAGCAGCTTCATCAGGTCAAAGATACCGTACTGGCGGGTGGGAGCGCTTTTCGCCGCGACGTAGCTCTCGGCAGCGATGCGGCCCATCTCGGCCAGCGGCTTCACCGTGTTCGGGTCGAAGAAGCCTGCATCCGAGAGCACCATGCCCGCCTGCGTCAGCTCCGAAACCCGGCTCAGCATTCCGCTTTCGAGGAACTGATGCGCAGCCTCCGACAACTGTGGCAGGCTCTCGGCAACCTTCCTGATCTCCGCGCTATCGACCGAAGAGGCCAGCTTCTTCAGGTCGTCCATGCTATCCGCGACATTGTCGGCTATCTCGTCGCCGCGCCGCAGAAACTCGTCCGCGGCCTTCACAGTAAAGACCAGCAGATCGAGACGGTCGAGCAGCGCCGTGATCCCCGCAATCGTGTTCGGCTCGGCGAGCCGCTCCAGCAGACCCGAGGCAAGCAGCCGGTCCACGCTGGGAGAGTTCGCCACATCAGCCATCTTCGTCCCGGCCCGCGCAAGCTGCGGCAGCTTTTCGACCAAACCTAGCATCTCGCCGTCATCCTTCTGGCTACCGCGAAACTCCGCGATGCTGTCAGAGACGTTGTCGGCTATCTGGTCGCCACGACGAAAGAAGCCGTCCAGCATCTCCACGCTGACCGAGATCACATCCAGCCCGTCGATCAGTCGGTTGAGAGAATCCATCGTGGCCGGGTCGGCAAGGCGCGCCGCAAGCTGCTCCTGCGGAGTCAAGACGGTCGATGAATCGGTGAGCGGCATAAGACGACACCTCCCTGAGATTGACCCAAGTATGAACCGCGCAACGGAGAGAACGCTATGGCATGAAGTTGCCATTCGTGCCGTTTCGGAAGGGTGGCTACAATGACGGAAGTCATCCCTATGGCGAGCGGCAACCCCATCATCCGGCAGAGGATTCAGGTCACGGGCGTCGTGCAGGGCGTCGGGTTTCGCCCTTTTGTCTATGCAACGGCGATGCGGCTCGGAGTTCGCGGCTTCGTGGCCAACACCTCAGAGGGAGTGCTGATCGAGGCCGAAGGCTCCCCCGAAGCCATCGAAGGTCTCCGCGAAGCCCTCCGCAACGACCCTCCGCCGCTAGCCCACATCGACACCATCGAAGCCACCGAAATGGCTCCCGTGGAAGATACCGCCTTTGCGATCCACCACAGCCACGCCACCGCAGGAGAAAACACTCCCGTCCCGCCGGATATTGCCATCTGCGCCGACTGCCTGCGCGAGATGTTCGATCCCGCCGACCGCCGCTACCTCTATCCCTTCATCAACTGCACCAACTGCGGTCCGCGCTTCACCATCCTCAGGGAGCTTCCCTACGACCGCCCCCTGACCACGATGTCGGTCTTTCCCATGTGCCCCGCCTGCGAGGCCGAGTACAACGATCCGCTGAACCGCAGATTCCATGCCCAGCCCATCTCCTGCCCCGACTGCGGCCCACGGCTCTTCCTCAAGCCCGGCGCCCTCGAAGGAAGGCCTGCACTGCTCGAAGCAAAACGCCTGCTGCGCACAGGAGCCATCGTCGCGATCAAGGGAATCGGCGGCTTCCACCTCGCCTGCGACGCAACCAGCGACAAAGCCGTTCTCGAACTGCGCCGAAGGAAAGGCCGCGCCGGAAAACCCTTCGCGGTGATGGCGCGAAGCCTTGCCGATGTTCAGCGATACGCGAAGGTCAGCGAAGATGAGGTCCGCATCCTCAACAGCTCCGAAAAACCAATCGTCCTGCTCGACCGCAAGCCCGACGCAGAGCCTCTTTCAGAGCACATCGCACCCGGACAGACACAGCTCGGCTTCGTCCTGCCGTACTCTCCTCTGCATGCTCTGCTGCTCGACGAAGCGCCGCTGGTGATGACCTCGGGCAATCGCTCGGACGAACCCATCGCACGCGAAAACAACGAAGCCTTCGAGCGGCTGGCCGGACTCGCCGACGCCTTCCTCCTGCACGACCGCGAGATTCACGTCGTCTGCGACGACTCCGTCGTCCGCGTCTTCGATGGCCGCGAGATGCCCATCCGACGCTCGCGCGGATACGCTCCCCTGCCCGTGCCGCTGCCTCTCACAAGCCCCGCACTGCTCGGCGCGGGAGGAGAACTGAAGGCCACCTTCTGCCTAGCCCGCGGACGACGCGCATACATAAGCCAGCACATCGGCGACATGGAGAACCTCGAAACGCAGGCCGCCTTCGAGCGCGCCCTCGAACAGATGCGGCGGCTCTTCCGCATCACCCCCGAGGCCGTGGCCTGCGACCTGCATCCCGGCTATCTTTCGAGCCTCTGGGCGAAGAGATTTGCCGAAGAGAACCGTCTTCCCCTGGTGCGCGTGCAGCATCATCACGCGCACGCGGCTTCGCTGATGGCCGAACATGGCATGAACGCGGATGACCGCATGATCGCAGTCGCCTTCGACGGCACCGGGCTCGGCACGGACGACGCCATCTGGGGAGGAGAGTTTCTGCTGGCCAGCTATCGTTCGTTCGAGCGACTAGGACACCTGAGGTATGTTCGTCTTCCCGGTGGAGACAGCGCAGTGAAGAAGCCCTACCGCATGGCGCTAGCGCATCTTCATGCGGCGGGGCTGTCGTGGGACGAAGACCTTCCCTCAGTTCGCGCCTGTCCGCAGAACGAACGGGCGCTTCTACAGCGGCAGTTGTCACAGAGCTTGAACAGCCCACTCACCTCAAGCTGGGGACGCCTCTTCGATGCAGCCGCATCGTTGATCGGGGTTCGCCATGAAGTCACCTACGAGGCGCAGGGAGCAATGGAGTTGGAGACGCTTGCCGCGCAGAGCAACACGACGGACGCTTATGCCTTCGACCTTGAGCCACAGGAGATGTTTCTCGTCGATCCCGCTCCCGTATGGCGCGGCATCATCAGCGATCTGGGAAACAACACCGCACCCACAGACATCGCTGCGAAGTTCCACCGAGGCATCGCACACCTGATCGCCAAGGGCTGCGCGCTCGCGCGCTCTCGAACCTCTGTTAATGTCGCCGGACTCACCGGAGGAGTCTTTCAGAACGCACTGCTGACCCGCATGACGCTCGACGCGTTGAACAACGAAGGCTTCGAGGTGAAGATTCATCGCGTGGTTCCAGCCAACGATGGAGGCCTCTCTCTGGGGCAGGCCGTAATTGCAGCATCGCTGCTTCCAGAGGTCTCCCTATAGACTGGAAGCGGCAAGGATGGCTCCGCCTTTCGGATAAACGACAGAGGAAACGAAAATGGACCAACCGCACTCTCCCCTCTCCAGCACCGCAATCCCAGACGAGCAGTTTGCCAGCGACAACTACGCCGGTATCTGCCCCGAGGCCATGTCCGCGATGGAGGCCGCGAACCGCGGCTCGGCTCCCTCCTACGGCGAAGACCCGTGGACCGCGAAGGCCGCCGGCCTCTTCCGCGAGCTGTTCGAGACCGACTGCGAGATCTTCTTCGCCTTCAATGGAACCGCCGCCAACTCGCTTGCGCTCAGCGCACTCTGCCAGAGCTACCACGGCGTCATCTGCGCGGCCAGCTCGCACGTCGAAACCGACGAGTGCGGCGCGCCCGAGTTCTTCTCGAACGGCTCGAAGCTGCTGACCATCGCCAGCGAGAACGGAAAGATTCTCCCCGAGGCCGTGCGCGAGCTTGCCCTGCGCCGCACCGACATCCACTTCCCTAAACCGAAGGTCGTCACGCTGTCGCAGAGCACCGAGACCGGCTGCGTCTATAGTGCCGACGAGTTATCGGCGCTTTCAGCAACCATCCGCGAGCTGGGGATGCACCTGCACATGGACGGAGCCCGCTTCTCGAACGCCTGCGCCTCGCTGCGCTGCTCCCCCGCCGAGATCACCTGGAAGGCCGGGGTCGATGTGTTGTGCTTCGGCGGAACGAAGAACGGCATGGCCGTCGGCGAGGCCATCGTCTTCTTCAAAAAAGAGCTGGCCGTCGACTTCGAATACCGCTGCAAGCAGGCCGGTCAACTCGCGTCGAAGATGCGCTTCCTCGCCGCTCCGTGGATCGGCATGTTCGAGAGCGGAGCCTGGCTGCGGAACGCCGCGCACGCCAACGCCTGCGCGCAGCATCTTCTCTCACGCCTGCGAGGAGCCAAAGGCGTCGAAACCCTCTTCCCCGTCCAGGCGAACACCGTCTTCCTGAAGGCAGCGCCCTCTACATTGCAGGCGCTGCGCGACCGTGGATGGCACTTCTACACCTTCATCGGGGGAGGAGCCCGCTTCATGTTCTCGTGGAACTCGTCCATCGCCCGCGTCGATCAGCTCGCCGACGACATTCTCGACGTTACGCGCTAGGGCTGGGCTTCGACGATGGTGATGTGCCTTCCGGCGTCGCGCTGGTCGGTCATCAACAGAAGCACGGTCTTTCCTTCTCCCTCAACCGCGATGCCAGCGTACAGCGGAGGCATCTGCTTCAACTCCGCAAACAGAGTCGTTTTCTTCGTCGCGGGGTCGAAGACTCGAATGGCAGGCGCAGGCTGACTGCCGTCGAGATAGTAGATGCCGTGCGAGGTCACCTGCCAGTATCCCCAGTACTGCGACGGGGGCTGATCGAGCACCTTCGTCTCCACTCCGCCATTGGGAGAGACCCGCCACAACCCATCTCCATCGCCATGCGTGTAGTAAAGCCACTGGCCGTCGGGAGACTCCTGCGGAACGATCCCGTCGCCGGTCGTAATCGGCTGCGGTTCCCCGCCATCCGCAGAAACCTTCCACAGCTGCCAGCGGTCACCTCGGTTCGAGCGGAAGTAGATCGTGCGGTCATCGTGCGACCAGCGCGGCGTAATGTCGTTCACACTGCCGAAGGTCAGCTGCTTCGGTTGACCTCCCGATGCCGGGACGCAGAAGATGTGCGAGTGTCCGTCGGGGCGAGAATCGAAGAGGATGCGGTCGCCCTGATGCGACCACGAAGGACTTCCCGTCAGCGGGCCTCCCATGAAGGTCAGCTGGCGCAAACCGTCGCCCTTCTCGGAGGCGATCCATATCTCCTGGTTGCCGGAGCGGTGCGACTGGAACGCGAAGAAGCGACCGTCGGGCGAAAGCGAGGGAGCCGAATCCTGCTGGGTCGAATCCAGCACCGCCTCGTACTTCAGGTCAGACTCCCGCACGCGGACGATGCTCCAGATGGCCGAGCCCTGCGTGTAGGCAAGCTGCCCGGCCTTGGGTCCGGTGGCTGGCTGATAGGCGTCCTCCGTTCCCACCGGAAGCCGATTCACCTTCCTGTCGCGCAGGTTGACCGTCCACAGGCCGTACTTTCCGCCCCGGTTCGAAGAGAAGATGATCGACAGGCTATCCGGCGACCACGCCAGGCTGTCGATGTTCATGCGGTCGCGGGTAAGCTGCTGTACCTTCCCGTCCGCAACCGACATGAAATAGATGTCCCGAACCGCCGTCTCCGTGGCGCGAGTGAATGCGATCCAGCGACCGTCCGGCGAATAAGCCGGGGTCAGGTCGCCCTCCCACCCAGCGGGAGGCGTCGTGATGGGCCGGGCGTGCAGCGTAGCCAGGTCGAGCAGGAAGATGGAGGAGCTGGGAGACGTGCCCGCGTGGTCGGGGTAGATCAACGACCGGCCATCCGGCGACCACGAGAGCGCGCCCTGCTCCCAGTGGCTCGGCTCCTGCGGAATCAACACCCTGCGAGGAGCCTCCGTCCCTCCGACCTCTGCCGTGTAAAGACCGAGGCCGTCCTTCGCGATCGAAAGGTACGCCACCCGCTTTCCATCCGGAGACCAGGCCGGGCTGAACTGCTCGCCCCTGTCCTCGGTCAGCGGCTTCACCTCTTCGCTGCCGACCTTCTTAATATAGATACGGCGCGAGCGGCGATCCTCGGAGATCCAGACGAACGCAACCCTCGTCCCATCCGGTGAAAAAGCTGGCTGCGTCTGCTCCCCTGCGTAGGAGGTAAACTGCACCATCCGGAAGGCCGACGCGGCTCGCGCACGCTGCTCCCTGCGGGATTGGTAGGACCAAATGACACCAGCGACGACGACAAGAGCGACAAGAATCGCCGGGATCGTCCACGAGCCTTTCCAACGCGAAACGGGAGGAGGCTCGGTCAGAAGAGGAACCGGATCGACAGAAGCAGGCTTCGGAGTCGAAGGCTCGCCATCGGACTCCTCCTTTAAAGCAGGGGGGACTAAAGGGGGAGAGACCGGCGCAGCTTCCTCCTCCGGAAACTCCACGACCTCGGCAACCAGACGGTAACCTACCTTGGGAATGGTCTGGATGTAATGCGGAGTATGGGGGTCGTCTTCGGTAATCCGGCGCAGGATGGAGATGCAGCGGGTCAGCACGTCGTCGCCGACGAAGGTATCGGGCCACACCTCGGAGATCAGGTCCTCCTTGGAGACAACTCTCCCCTGGTGTGCGGCCAGCGTCAGCAGAACCTTCATCACTTTGGGTTCAATATGGCGCTCGGCTCCCTCTTTGGTGAGGGAATTCAGTTCGGGACGAACCATCCATTCGCCGACCTGAAAGGCAGCCCTGCGATCCGTCACGATCAAACCCAACCTTTCATTCCACTCATTCCAAACAACTTACATACCATCAGAAAAACCTCAGACAACCCTCAACCTCTCTACAGGATCATCGTATGCACAGGTACGTAGGGTGCGGAACGTTCTTGTGTAGCAAGAAGGAAGGCCAAAGTGAATCACCCTTATCAATTACCTAGTTTTAATAATAATGATTTCGGAGAGAGCGCTGCACCACCGCGTTCCTCTTCGCGGGTCAGCAACCTGTTGAAAGTCGCACTGCTGGCAGTCGTAACACTCCTCGCAGGAGCCCTCCCCTCCCTGGGGCAGGTCACCTCGGGAACGATTCTGGGGTCCATCCAGGACTCCACCGGCGCGGTCATCCCCGACGCTCAGATCGTCGCCGCCTCCCCCAGCCTCGGTATCACCCGCAAAGCAGTCTCGAGCGGCAACGGAACCTTCTCTCTGTCCAATCTTCCGGCAGCCACCTACAGCATCACCGTCACAGCCACCGGCTTCGAGACACTGAAGAAGGACGGCATCATCCTCAGCTCCGCCGACAAGCTGAACGCCGGAGCCTTCACCCTGCAGGTCGGAGCCGAGGCCACCAGCGTCACGGTTAGCGCTGACAGCGGCCAGCTCCAGATCCAGGCGAACTCGGGCGAGAGGTCGGACCTCATCACCGGCAAGCAACTCAACGACATCGCTCTTAATGGACGCAACGTTCTCGACATCGTCCGCGTCGTTCCGGGTGTCGCGGGCGTCGGATCGTTCGGCGTCTCGGGAACCGGCGGCGTCAGCACCTACAGCATCAACGGTACCCGCACCAACCAGCATGAGTTCACCGTCGACGGCGCTTCGAACGTCGATACCGGCGACAACGGCGGAACCCAGGTCACCATCAACACCGACGCCATCTCCGAGGTCAAGGTGCTGACCTCGAACTACCAGGCCGAGTTCGGCAAGGCGGGCGGCGGCTCCATCGTCGTCACCTCGCGCGGAGGAAGCAACGATTTCCACGGAAACGTCCACTTTTTCCACCGCAATGAGGGAATGAACGCCAACGACTGGGTCAGCAACCACAACGGAACCGACAAGCAGCTCTACCGCTACAACACGGTCGGCTACCAGGTCAGCGGACCCATCGTGAAGGACAAGCTGTTCTTCTTCTTCTCGAACGAGTTCTACCGCCAGCTGGTTCCCGGCAACATCAACCAGTACCGCACCCCCACGGACCTCGAGCGTCAGGGCGACTTCTCGCAGAGCGTGGACAGCAACGGCAACCCTCTCCAGATCTTCAACCCGGCAACAGGCACGCAGTTCACCGGCAACCGAATCACCGCGTCGCAGCTGACGGCTGCCCAGCAGGCCACCTTCGCCGAGGTGCAGAAGGTTCTCAACCTCTACCCGCTGCCGAACGTCACCGGCAACAACACCTACAACCGGCAGGACCCGCTCTCGTACTCGCACCCGCGTACGGAGTACATCGCTCGCGTGGACTACCAGCTCTCGCAGTCCGAGCGCGTCTTCGCCCGTTACATCAACAACCAGGACACCGCGACCGGCCCCATGGGCTCCTTCGGCCTGCAGTGCTCCGGCTCGCTTCAGTTCGCGGGCGGTTGCACCAACAAGCAGCCCGGCTGGAACCTCTCGGTCGATCTGACCAGCACGCTCAGCCCGACCATCGTCAACGAGGTCAGCGTCGGCCCCAGCGTCTACCGCTCTGAGATTGCAGGCGTGAACGGCAACATCTCCGTCGGTGCCAACAACATCAACCTTCCGCTGCTCTACCCGGTCACCGCCGACACCTCCATTCCGGACTTCGGCTTCAACGGCAACGGCCAGACCTACCCCTCCACCTACTTCGGTTCGACCCCGTGGCATCAGGCCACCACCACCATCAACGCCAACGACAACCTGACCTGGAACCTGCACAGCCACACGATGAAGTTCGGCGTCTTCTACCAGCGCGGCCGCAAGGACCAGATCAGCTACGGCAACGCCAACAGCCAGTTCAAATTCGACAACTGCTCGACGAGCGAGCTGGGCTGCCTCAGCTCGAGCGCGCCCAACAGCGGTTCGCCCTTCGCCAGCGCCCTGGTGGGTTCCTTCCAGAACTTCAACCAGTCCAGCGCACGTCCTACCGGCTACTTCCGCTATAACCAGGTGGAGTTCTACGCGCAGGACACCTGGCAGGTCTCGCCTCGCCTGACGCTCGATTACGGCGTGCGCTTCGTCTACATTCCTCCGCAGTACGATGCGGACAACCAGATCGGCCTCTTCACTCCGTCTGCTTACAACCCCAGCGCCGCCGTCTCTATCGACACCAGCGGAGCCATCATCCCCAACTCCGGCGATCGCCTGAACGGTATGACCTTCGTCAGCACCGGAACCCTGCCCAAGGGCGGATGGAACAGCCGCGGCATCATGTACGAACCTCGCCTCGGCCTCTCCTACGACATCTTCGGAGATCATAAGGGCGTCATCCGCGGCGGCTTCGGCATCTCGCACGACCGCGAGCAGGGCAACCTGATCTTCAACACCGTCTTCAGCAATCCTGCGCTGGTGACCTCACCGACGATCTTCAACAGCACCATTGCCAACATTCCAAACGCGGCACAGTCCAACTCCGGCGTGCTGGGCGGAATCATCGGCGCCGACATCAACGGACAGGTTCCCACCATCTACAGCTACAGCCTCGGCGTGCAGCGTGAGATCGCTCACGACGTCACGCTGGACATCGCTTACGTTGGAACGATGGGCCGCCACCTGGTGACGGCACGCGACCTCAACACCATCCCCTACGGCACGACCTTCACCCGAGCGGCGCAGGACCCGAGCCAGTTCCCCGGTGGCGTCGTTCCCGTCGTCGAGCCCAACCTTCCCGCCGAGTACGCGAACGCCGGTTACAGCTTCAGCGGTCGCTATGCTTACACGCAGAACTTCCTCTCGCCCTACAAGGGTTATGGGCAGATGGAGTATTACAAGTTCGACGGAACCTCGAACTACAACTCGCTCCAGGTCTCTGTTCAGCGCCGCTTCTCGCACGGGCTTACCTTCGGCGGCGTCTATACGTGGTCGAAGACGCTCACCACATCGAGCAACGACGAGAGCTACGTCGATCCCTTCAACCCGCGCCGTTACAGCTACGGTGTGGCCGACTATGATCGCAAGCACACTGCGGCCATCAACTACGTCTACGACCTGCCCAGCCTGACCCGCCGCTTCGGTGGTCCTCGCTGGCTCTCGTACCTCACCGACGACTACCAGCTCTCCGGCCTTGCCAACATGATGACCGGCACGCCGGTCAGGAACTCGCTCTACTCGCCCGCCAACCAGCTGACCGGAGGCTCGCAGTACAGCAAGACGCCGCCGATGTGGGTCGGTGTCGATGAGCGCGGCAACCTGTTGCTGCCCACCATCGGCCAGCCCAGCCTGGGATCGCCGGGAAGCCTGCGTCAGGGCGGTCTGGTCACGTGGGACTCGTCGGTCTTCAAGAACTTCCCCATCGGGGAGTCCTCGAAGGGACGCTACATCCAGCTTCGTGGCGAGTTCTTCAACGTGCTCAACCACCCCAACATCAAGACGCGCGACTACGGTGCGAACGTCACGCTGCCGACCTACAACGGCAACGGAAGCTTCACGCCGCTCTCCATCGCCAAGGACAGCAACTGGGGACAGCCGACCGCGGCTTACTCTCCTTCCGGCCCTGGCGGACCGCGTGTCATCCAACTGGCGGCGAAGATCTACTTCTAACGCTGCATAACCGCCGGACGATCGTTTACCCTACGATCGTCCGGCCTCTCTTCATCCGATCTGTAAACCTCTATCTCCCTTCTTTTTGCTTCGAGGAACTCCTGTGATCTCATCTCTGCACTCTCGCGCGGCTGCTCTGCTTCTGGTTGCCTCCTCGTCCCTGTTCGCCCAGACGGTGCGCTCTTACGTCACGACGCCCGATCTCTCCCATGCCCTCGAGGCCCAGCCCGGCGCCAGCTTCACACGTCAGAGCGCGACCGCATCCGTCGTCATCAGCGTGGACGACAAGGAGCGTTACCAGACCATCGACGGCTTTGGAGCCGCGATGACCGAAGGCTCCGCGTGGCTTCTGCACGACCGCATTCCTCCCGCGCAGAGCAAAGAGGTGATGACGAAGCTCTTCTCCACTTCGAAGGGAATCGGACTCAGCTTCGTGCGTCTCCCGATTGCGTCGACCGATCTCTCACGCAACCACTACAGCTACGACGATATGCCCGCCGGACAGCAGGACCCGGAGCTGAAGCACTTCTCCACGCAGAAGGACGAGGCGTATGTCTTTCCCTCGATGCGCGAGATGCTGAAGATCAACCCGAAGATCACCGTCATGGCCACGCCGTGGAGCCCGCCCGGATGGATGAAGACGCATGACAGCATGAACGGCGGCTCCCTACGCGAAGACGCGATGCCCGCCTTCTCCAAATATCTCGTGCGCTCACTGCAGGCCTTCCAGAAAGAGGGGATCACCGTGAAGTACCTCACGGTGCAGAACGAGCCTCTGCACGAGCCGAACGATTTCCCCGGAACCCTCATGCTCGCCGATCAGCAGAAGCGACTTATCGGCAAGTACCTCGGCCCCGATCTTCGCAGCGCAGGTCTGAAGACACAGGTGATGGCGTACGACCACAACTGGGACCACCCGGAGTATCCCATCGAGGTCCTCTCCGACCCTGCAGCCGCTTCTTACATGGCTGGCTCGGCTCTGCATTGTTATGGCGGTAATCCCGTCGCACAAAATGAGATTCACCAGAAGTTCCCCGACAAGGGCATCTGGATGACGGAGTGCTCCGGAGGAACCTGGCAGAAGGAGAATCCGCTCGCAGTCACAACACATCTTCTGATCGACACAACGCGCAACTGGGGCAAGGCCGTTGTGCTCTGGGGCATCGTGCTCGACAGCGACCACAACCCGCACGCAGGCGGCTGCGGAACCTGCCGCGGTCTTGTCACCGTCGATGCTAAGAATCCGTCGGCTATCTCTTACACCGGCGACTTCTACGCGCTGGCCCATGCCAGCCAGTTCGTTCGCGTGGGAGCAACCCGCATCGGCTCTTCGTCCTTTGGTCGCGAGGGACTTGAGAGCGTAGCCTTCCAGAACACCGATGGCTCGATCGCGCTGCTGGTCTTCAACAACGGAAAGAATGCCGCAAGCTTCGATATCAACTGGCAAGGACGCGCCGCGCATGGCTCTGTTCTGCCAGGAGCGCTCGCTACCTACACGTGGTCTTCGCGTAAATAAAAGCAGCCCATCCCTGCCAGCAAACAGGGATGGGCCACGAAAGAGATGAGCGGAGGTTTTACTTCGCTGCTGTATTGGTGAAGATGTTCTTCGGGCACATGGCATGAACCCCGACGTTTCCATCCACCAACTCTGTAATGTCCAGATCGACGGCGAGGCTTGAAAGCATGTACGCATCGTCCCGTGTCATGTGCTTCTCTTCGACGAGGAAGTCGATCATATCGCGCAGAGCGTGCTCGGTGGCTTCCTTCAGATCAGGACTGAATCCCATCGTAATGTAGTGCGTCGGAGTCTCCGCGCGCGGCCAGCTCATAGGCTTCTTCTTGTGCACAATGAACTTGAAGGTTCCAGTGAGGAAGGTCTCCATCGCGGTGATGTCGACCTCGCCATTGCCCTGCCCCGCGTGGCCGTCACCAGCTTCAAACATGGCTCCCTTGGCCGCGACTGGGATGTAGAGCGTAGTGCCAGCGACCAACTCCTTGTTATCCATGTTGCCCGCGTGAGCAAAGGGCTCCGTGCTTCCAATCTTCCCGCCCGAACCAGCAACCCCCATGCTCCCGAAGAAGGGACGCAACGGTATCTCAATGCCCGGAGCGAAGTGGCCGACCATCTTCTGCAGGTCCAGCGGAATGATGCGGTTGCGGCTGTAAGGAAACTCCATCGGCAGAAAACCGTGATGCAGCCCGAAGCCGTTGCACGCAAACGGAGCGTCAATCGCAACCTTCAGAATCTGCACCTCAAGCACATCGCCGGGCTCGGCCTCCGCAATCGCCACAGGGCCAGTCAGGATGTGGCCTCCGGGGCCTTTCTCGCCAGCAGGATAGTTCTTGTACACCTCATCGTTGTAAGGCGGAATGTCCTCTGCCTTCACGCCGCGAGCAATCAGTCTTTCGTTCGGCCCGCAGGTGGAAAGGGTCTGCATCACGACCGTATCCCCGCTGTGCACGGTCAGGGCCGGATGCATGCTGCCGTAGTATCCCCACGATACGGTCTTCGAGGTTGCATTCACGGTATATGTCTGCTGGGCGACTCCATGCAGCGAGACGCCTGCAAGCAGGCCCGCCGCCAAGATTAATCTACGCATAACTCTCCTGTGAACTTCGGTCATTCTGCCAGAAACAACGCGATGGCCCAGTGAGAACCATCGCATCTTCATCACTAGTACTGATACTTCAGTGCGAACTGAATCAGTCGCGGAGCCACGGATGACGCGTTGATCACGCCATAGCTGGCCGTACCCACTCCGGTTCCGGGGTTCGCATACTGCGCATGGTTCCACACGTTGAAGAATTCCGTGCGGAAGGTGAGCGTCGCACTTTCATGGATGCCACCAACCCGCGTCTCCTTCGCGAGAGTCATATCCCAGTTGTTATTACCCGGGCCGCGAGCCACTCCAGTTCCGCTGTTACCGTAATCGATCGCCTGCACGCCATTGAAGGCTGCGCTGTTCGGTACAGTCGGGGCCGTCGTGAACAGTTTCGGACCAGCAGTAAGGAAGGTGTTCGACTTGATGCGATCCAGCATCGCGCCACCGCTCTTATTCAGGACATCCTTGTTCCCCATGCCCTGAGCATACTGCGCGCGGCTGGCAGTGCCGTAGGCCGTGCCATTCCGCGTATCGGTAAAGGTCAGCGGCTTGCCCGACTGCAACGTGGTCACGCCAGAAACCTTCCATCCACTCGTTGCAATACGAGCAAACGTCGCGCCGTTCCTGATGCCCGGAATCTGCCACGTGTAGGCGACCGAAAGGCGATTCGTCCTGTCATACGCAGCCAGTCCGTAACGCGCGTGACGATCGTTCGGGTCGTTACTGTTGCCGCTTCCACCGGAGAAGACGCCGTTCTGGCCATCGCCACCCGTCACCGTCGTCATAACCTTGCTCCACGTATAAGAGCCTTGAATGAAGAGGCCGTGGCTCATCTGACGACGCAGATTAGCCTGCAGGCTGCTGTAGTTGGAGAAGCCATAGGTCTCAATCCGAGTCACGCCGCCAGGAGTAAATCCCTGGTACGGAACACGGGCCTGCAGGTTCGCAGAGGCCACCGTGTTCGTCGTCACGCCGTTGATGGGGTTTTCGGGACTGGCAAGATACGCACGGTTCAAAGCGCGGGACTCCGCCAGTCGCGTTCCACGCGTTCCCACATATCCGATCTCGAAGACCAGATTCGCAGGAAGCTGCTTTTCTACATCGAGGTTGTACTGCTGCACCATCGGTGAATCGATGTTCTCCGCAACGCCAGTCACCGTCAGGGTGTAGTTCGGCGAACGCGGCCTCCACGTTCCCGGAGTCAGCACCGTCGTGTACGGAGTCTGGAAGGTCGCCGCCGCATTCGCCGCACCGCTCAAACTGGAAGAGCTTACGAAGGGCTGATTGCCCAGCGTCTGCAACACCGAGTTTGCATTCGGCAGCGTATAGAAGACGCCGTAACCACCACGAATCACGCTCGTGCTCGACGATCCAAAGGGCTGATATGCGAAGCCGATGCGCGGACCAAAGTTGTGCATCGGCAGATCATTTCTGCCAAGGCTCATGCTGCCCGACCGTGTGATTCCGGCCGGAAGAGGAAGGCTGTAGTTTTTAGGAACGACGAATCCTTGGAAGGTTCCTCCTGCGGGAACAGGCTCGAAGGGAGTCACGAGCGAAGGCCAGAACGTAGTGAGTACGCCTTTGTTCGTACTCACGCCGCTGTTCAGTTCCCAGCGAAGACCGGCGTTAATCGTCAGGTTCGAGGTCAGCTTGATGTCATCCTGAACGAACATTGCCATCGCCGTGCCGCGATAGCCCTTGTAGTACGAACCCTGCTGGCTGCCGCTGGTGTTGACGTTGCTGAATCCCGAACCTGTACCCGCAGCATTCAGACCAAGCAGGAAGTCCTGAAAGGTAAGGAAATTCACGCTGCCGCGCTTGTTGTTCGGATCGTCGAAGTTGAACTGGTTTTTCTCTCCGGTAAACCCTGCGCGGATGCTCTGCTTTCCATGCGTCCACGAGATCTGGTCGCTGATCTCGAAGGTATTCACCGCCGACATGGAGACGTCGTTGTTCACGCCGCCAAGGTTGAAGTATCCCGTCACCGAAACAATCGGCATCAGCGGATACGTCGGATCGCTCGGCGCCGTCATTCCAATCTGATCGAAGGTGAGGTTCGCCTGCGTGTTCAGCGTTCCGGTGTTACGGATATAACCGATCAATCCCTCATTCAGGAAGTGAGGCGTAACCGCCGAGGTCAGCTTCATCACTGCCACCTGGCTATTGAATGTAGGAGTCACTCCATTGCCCGGCGTATTGGCGGAGCTGCTGAAGGGCTGATTCTGGGGCTGGTTCGAATAGAAGTATCTCTGCGAAAGAGTGTGCTTCATCGAAAGGATGTAGTCGGTATTCACCATGAACTGGTCTTCGCTGTAATGCGACGGAATGCTGAAGGTCGAAAGACCCACGCGGTTCCCATTCGTGTCCGCCCCATAACGCTGTGGTGTCGGGATCAGGTAGGTGCCATTCGCAATCTTCTGGTTCAGCAGGTTCAAAGCAACCGGATTAATGTTGTCGCCGTCACAGGTGACGTTCGTTCCACCATAGAAGGGAGCCCACTTCGCACGTCCTTCCGGTGTGCTTGCCGTGCTTGCGCTGGGACATGCGATCGCTCCAATCGCCGCCGCGCTGCGATCGTCGGTCAACGGAAACAGCGTGTTGCTGGCCAGGGAGCTTGCGCTCAGTCCATTCACCTGCCTCGTACCCTGGTAGGTGCCGAAGAAGAAGAGCTTGTCCTTCATGATCGGGCCTCCGACCGATCCGCCGAACTGGTTCTGCTTCATAACGGCGCGCTTCTGACCACCGATCTTCAGGAAGGTATCGTTCGCGTTCAACACGTCGTTGCGGAAAAACTCCCACACGGCTCCGTGAAAGTTGTTCGTTCCACTCTTGGTGATGACATCCACATTTGCTCCGGCATCGCGTCCGAAACCCGCATCATAGTTGGTCGTCTGAATTTTGAACTCCTGCAGAGCGTCAGGATTTGGGATAGCGATACCCGCCTGCTGCACGAAGTCTCCGGCGCGGCCGGAGCCGAAGTTGTTGATGTCCGCACCGTCCATGTGGAAGTTGTTGCTGATGCTGCTGGCGCCGTTGACGTAGACGTCCTGCGTTCCCTTGCCCAGCGAGGCCGCGTTATTCACGTCGCCCGCAACGCCTGCCGACAGTGTGAGCACCTGCGTGTAGTTGCGATTCGTCAGCGGAACCTCGCGAATGGTGTTGCCATCGACGACTGTTCCCAACGTGGCGTTTTCTACCTGCAGCGCCGCACCCTGCGTACTGACTTCGACTGTCTCCGATTCGCTTCCCAGCGTAAGCTGCGCATCAGCGCGCATCGTCTCCGTCACGACAATGTTTACCGGAGGAAGCTCCTGCGTCTTAAAACCCGTCACAGAGATGGTGACCTTATAAACCTCGGGAGGAAGCAGGCCGATCGTGTACTGACCGCTCTGATCGGTTTTGACTACGCGAGCCTGAGCCGTCGCCGACGAGGTCACCGTAACCGTTGCATCGGCAATCACAGCGCCCTGCGGATCCGTGACGGTTCCACGAACCGCACCTGTGGTTGATGTCTGACCGGATGCGACATGGACCATCATCAGAAATACAAACAGGCGCAATACACCTGTGCATCGATTAGAAAGTAGTACCTTCCAATGCATATCCAGACCTCTTTGCGGGTTGAGTTTCTAGATTGTGCATGGATTCTGTTTTTTATGAAATTCGCATAAATACTGCGACTCGCCATTTATGTATACGTAGTTCTACGCAGAATGCGGCATGACGAAAGACAGGGACACTGCTTCACACAGGATCATCCTCATGCTGTAGACAGAAGTCATGCATTTACTTCGATCGCAAGAAATAATTCTTCTTTCTGCATTGCTCTCTGAAAGAGTAGACAGTCGCCGTGACATCTGACATATTAGGGAAAAGTTACAAACCAATCAGCCATGTCTGCTGCTGGACTATCTTGTGACTTTCGTTCCCTCTCCAAATTTGGCTTACGACAAGGCAGCTTCATGGCGCCGGTAGTTTCTTTTCTTCCCGCCCATGCAGATCGATCTGTCGATGTTGCAGCTTTGATGTAGCGCCGTCGCATCAGCATTCTTTCAGGAAATTCAATCATGAAGAGCTTTTGTTTCGCTGCTGTAGCGTTGTTCTCTGTTGTCACATGCTCTGGTCGGGCCGTCGCGCAGAAGACAGGCCATGCACAAACGCACAAGCTGGACTATGAAGCGGTCGGCTCTCCCCTGGGAACTTCGCCTGTAGACCGTCAGATCGCCGCAGCATTGAAGCAGGTGTCGACGGAGCACATTCAAGCGAACATTGCGCGTCTCGTCGATTTCAACAACCGCACGACTATCTCTTCAACCGAAACTGATCTGAAGCCAGGCACAGGAGTTCTTGCTGCGGCTGACTGGATCAAGTCGCAGTTCGAGAGCTACAGCAAGGACTGCGGCGGATGCCTTGAGGTTCAGTTCGACGAGTTTATCGAGCAACCGCAACCAGGCTTCAACAACAGCCGACCACGCATCATCAAACCGACACCGATTCGCAATGTCTATGCGATTCTTCGCGGCTCCGATCCCACCGCAGCAAAGCGAATGTACCTTGTCACCGGCCATTACGACACACGCGAAACCGATGTGATGAACACGCACGACTTTGCTCCCGGCGCCAACGATGATTCCAGCGGCACAGCCGTCTCGATGGAAGCCGCTCGCGTGTTGAGCAAGTACAAGTTCCCCGCAACCATCGTCTTCGTAGCAGTGGCAGGAGAAGAGCAGGGGCTGAATGGTTCTCACCATCTCGCGCAACGCGCAAAGAAAGAGGGCTGGGAACTTGAGGGCGTTCTCAACAACGATATCGTTGGCGGAGACACAACACCCGGCGACACGCTGCAAAGCAAGCAGCACATCCGCGTCTTTTCGCAGGGCATCCTTCCCTCGTCTCCCATCGAGCAGATTCGCCAGACGCTTTCGATCGGCGGAGAAAGCGAGACTCCTTCGCGCCAACTGGCGCGTGAGGTGCTTGAGGTAAGCCGGACTTACTTCCCCGCCCCTCGTCCCTTCCACGCAGTGATGGAGCTTCGCCTCGACCGCTTTCTTCGCGGTGGCGATCATCGCTCGTTCAGCGATGAAGGCTTTCCCGCGGTGCGATTTACAGAGTGGCGCGAAAACTTCGCGCATCAACACCAGCATGTCCGCACTGAAAACGGCAAGGAGTACGGTGACCTGTTGAAGTTCGACGACTTCAACTACATTGCGCAGGTTGCCCGTCTCAACATTGCAACACTGGCCACGCTGGCCTCTACTCCTGGAATGCCGCAGCAGGTTCGCGTATCGACCTCGAATCTTGATAACGACACAATTCTGAAGTGGGATGCGCCGAAGAACTTCTCCGGCGATGTGCATTACCAGATCGTATGGCGCGAGACCGCTGTCAACGACTGGCAGTACGCCGTCGACGCAAAGCAGTTTGCAGGGACAGATTCCAACACGGTGCGGCTTCCCATCTCCAAGGACAATGTGTTCTTCGGCATCAGGGCCTGCAATGCGGCGGGAATCTGCAGCCAGGCTGTGCCTCCCTTGCCATCGCGTGAGCGATAGCCAGGGAGATGATGAAGCGCTTGCACGATGGTTTCAAGCGTCGTGGATTTTGCAATTCCATCGCGGCGTTTGCTTGTAGTGGCATTATGTTCGACTCAGCTATCACTTCTTTTTAGAAGAGGAATCTATGAGAGAACTTGGATTGCTCGAGGCAGTTCCGGAACTCCCTTACCTTTATGCCGATACGCTTATGACCACGGCTCATTTTCAGGCACTTTTTGAATACAGCCCTGTCGCGATCGTCGCGCTGGACTCTGAGCATAAGTTCGTCATGTGCAATCCGGCATTTCGCTCGCTCTTCCTGTTCTCCCCGGAAGAGCTGATGGTAACGGATATGGATCAGCTGATCGCCTCCCCGGATAGAACCGAAGAGGCGCGAAGTCTCAGCCTTGCGGTCCTGCGCGGCGAAAAGGTTCACACCGTAACGCAGCGCCGTCGCAAGGATGGAATGACCGTCGATGTTGAGATCTACGGCATCCCACTGATCGTCGAAGGCATGCTCTGCGGAGTGTATGGCGTTTATCAGGATGTGACCGAGCGCAATCGTGCGCAGACCGCATTCCGCCAGCTTTCACAGATGCTGAACGACATCCAGCAGGACGAGCGCAGACGCATCGCACGCGATCTTCACGACTCGACCTCGCAGGAGCTCGCCGTCCTCAACTGGAACCTGACCCTGCTTTCAAAGATGGTCAGCGACAAGGACAAGCCTCTTCAGGAGATGGTCGCGCAGACCAAGGAGATCGCCGCGCAATGCTCTTCGCGGATTCGCAGCGCATCCTACCTGCTGCATCCTCCGCTTCTCGGGGAGGAGGGCTTGCAGCCCGTTGTTACACGGCTAGCGCAGGAGTTCGAACAGCGCAGCGGAATCCGCGTGACCGTCGATATCCCCGATGTCCTGGGACGTTTCGCCGATGCAATCGAGATCGCAATCTTCCGCGTGATCCAGGAGTCTCTTGCCAACGCCCTCCGTCACTCCGGAAGCCCCGTGGTGCATCTCTCCCTCTGGCAGCAGTCTGATTGGCTGCGGCTGATCGTCTCCGACCAGGGCAATCGAAGAGCCAACAGAGGAGGCAGAAAAAAAGACCTCTCCGGAGTAGGCGTCTCCGGGATGCGCGAACGACTCGAGCAACTGGGAGGATATCTTCGTCTGGAACAGACAGGCGAAGGAACCACGGTAATTGCAGAGGTTCCACTGAAAGGAGCGTCCAATGTCTGACCTCAGAATTCTTATTGCGGATGATCACGAACTGATTCGCCGCGGCGTGCGTAACCTGATCGCACTGCGCGAAGGATGGCAGGTTGTCGGCGAGGCCTGCAATGGATCCGATGCGATTGAAAAGGCGCGCCACCTGAAGCCCGATGTTGCCATCATCGACTTCTCCATGCCCAAGCTGGATGGCCCCGCCGCAGCCGCGCAGATCACACAGATCTCTCCCGACACATCAGTCGTCGTGCTGACCATGCACGACTCCGACCATGTCATCCGTGACGTTCTACGCTCCGGGGCACGCGGCTTCGTGCTCAAGACCGACGCCGATCAGGACCTGATCACCGCCGTCGAAGCCGTCTCCCAGAAGCGCCATTTCTTCGCCAAGCGCGTCACCGACCTTGTGCTTGAAGGCTATCTGACCGGCCGCACCTCACTCATACACTCCCGCGAGGACAAGGAAAAACTGACCCCGAGAGAACGGGAGATCCTTTGTCTGCTAGCCGACGGCATTTCCAGCAAGCAGGTTGCGACCAAGCTGAACATCAGCGTGCGCACGGTCGAATCGCATCGCATTCATATCAATCGGAAGCTCGGCTTTGGCTCCATCGCAGACCTGGTCCGCTACGCAATCCGCCACGGAATGATCTCCGCACATTAGCGAAGATCAATACTCCCCATAGCGGCCACGCACCGATTCAAGCAGCTTATCGGAGTCATAAGCTACTCCATCCTTCAGAACGATCTCCACGTTTTCGATATCCGTAATCGTCTTCGCAGGATTCCCCTTGACGACCATCAGGTCGGCCTCTTTCCCAACCTGCACCGATCCGATCTGACCATCAAGACCGAGGTAGATCGCGCCGTTCAGCGTTGCGACCCTGACCGCCTGCTCCGGCGTGAAACCCGCGTCCATTACGAGCAGCTCCACCTCATGCTGATCCCCGAAGCCCGGCAGCGTAGCTCCGTTGCCCGTGGGATCGAGGCCCGCCATCAGAAATCCTCCCGCATCGACAAACTTGTGCTCCAGCTGCACAGCATTCCGATAGTTCTGCGCGCCGCGCTGTGTAAGCGGAGAGTCCGGAGTCGTGTTCCGGCGATTCCTGTTATAGAGATACGCCTCAAGGGCCTGCGGAGTCAGCGTAGCCAGCGCCTTCGTCCGCAGCTCAGGCTTGCCCGCAAGCGACGCTTCAAAGACGGGCAGCGTACTGGTAATTGCGACATGATGCTCCACCAGCAGCTTGATCAACGCCGCGGCCTCCGGGCTGTCGGGAGTCATCTTCGACAGCGTGACACTTCCCGTCTCACGCGAGCAGACATCCGGCTGTTTGCCTGGGTCAAGTTGCGTGTTCACAAAGAAGCCATGCTCCAGGTTGTCGATGCCAAGCTCCGCAGCCTCCGGGTACGTCACCGAGCAGAGATGCCCCGTCACCTTCAGATGATGCGCGTGCGCTTCCTTAATCGCCGCGCCCAGCTCAGCGCGTGTAATGTGCATGTACGCCTTGAAGTTCGTCGAACCCTGCGCGGCCCAAAAGTCCACAAAGGCTGTCGCGTCCTCCGGACCTTTCAGCGTGTGCATCTGCATGAAGATGTCGCTGACGCCCTGCAGATAGGGGGCCGTCGGTTCCACATGAGGCCCAATCATTCGCCCCGCATCGATCAGCCTCCGCAGGTTGATGTCCGCGTATGGCTCGACCGAGCCCGCCGTGCGGATCGTCGTCACGCCATTGGCAAGGTACATGCGCGGAGCCGAGAAGCTCATCTGCGGAAGCAGCGTCGGTCCCTCCGAACCGGCGGCGGTACTGTTCGGACGCTGTAGATAGTAGATGTGGTCATGCATCCCTACCAGTCCGGGAAGCACCGTGTAGCCGGTCAGGTCATGCACCTCCGCACCGGCAGGCACATCGCCTCCCTTGCCGATCCGAACAATCTTCTTTCCCTCAATCGCAATCGTCTGGTCCTCGAGAACAGGCCCGCCTGTGCCGTCAATAATCCGAACATGCTCGAACACCTTCACCGGCGCATTCCTACCGTAAAGATATTTGTCCAGGTCAACGGTTGGAGCAGGTCTCTGCGCTGGAAGAACAGAGGGCAACAGGAGAAGAGCAAGAAACGAGGCTGGAAGAATCCGCATATTCGGCTGCACTCACAAGGATTGAAGGATGCCCCAATCTAACAACTTCTCTGGCCGCCATGAAACCGTAGAACTACCGATTTCGAGCCATATTTCATACCTGCCTTATCATCGATCCAGAGCCACCTATGAAGACCGTCCTCGCCATCCGCCATATCCACTTTGAAGATCTGGGCACGCTGGAACCTCTGTTGCGCGAACGCGGCTACACCGTGCGTTACATCGATGCCCCGGTTGACGATCTCACGGCCCTGGATGCGCAGGCTCCCGATCTGCTGGTTGTCCTCGGCGGCCCGATCGGCGCCTTCGACGACGAAACCTACCCCTTTCTAGGGAACGAGCTGGACCTGGTGCGCCGCCGTCTAGCCAGCCAGCGTCCGTTGCTCGGCATCTGCCTGGGAGCGCAGTTGATGGCACGCGCCCTGGGAGCAAAGGTTTATCCCCTGGGCGTCAAAGAGATCGGCTTCGGCCCTCTTACGCTGACTCAGGAAGGCTCTTTGTCCGCACTGGCCGCGCTAAAAGAGACTCCCGTGCTGCACTGGCATGGCGATCAGTTCGACATCCCCTCCGGAGCGGTACGGCTGGCTTCCACGAACGTCGGCGCGAACCAGGCTTTTTCGCTTGGGGAACAGGTGCTGGGCCTGCAGTTTCACCTGGAAGCCGACACCAGCCAGATCGAACGATGGCTGGTCGGCCATGCCTGCGAGCTGGGGCAGACCGGCATCGACCCGCGCTCGCTGCGCCACCATGCTCGGGAGGTACAGGAGCGACTGGCTCTGGCGTCGCACGCCGTCTTCTCGGGCTGGCTCGATGCAATCGAATCAGCAGTGGAACCATCGCGATAGCCGCTGCTCCTCGGGGTGAAAGAGTAGCCATTTCCTCAGGCTGCTTTACACTATGCAAAGCTACTTTTGCGTACCCACTACAGAAAGGGGGGAGCCAACATGGACGACATCGCACAGCGCTGCATCGCCATCATCGCTAAAGCCAAGAACATCCCCACCGATACCATCGCTCTCGACACTACCTTCGAGGCGCTCAACATCGACTCGCTCGACAAGATCAACATCTCCTTCGAGGTCGAAGAGGCCTTTGAGATCGCCATCCCCGACGAAGCGCTCGGCACCCTCAAGACGGTCGGAGACGTCGTCCGCGGCGTCGAACAGCTGGTCGCGGCCAAGTCCTAACCAGATCGAGGAGCCCCTTTCGACGTGAACCGAGTCGTCATCACAGGTCTTGGCTGCATCACTCCCATCGGATCGACCGTAAGCGACTTCGGACGCTCGCTCTTTGCAGGAGCCACCGGAATCTCTCCCATCGCCGCCGTCCCTGACGCTCCCGACGGCAACCCCGGCGTCCGTTTCACGCAGGCCGCGCAGGTCTTGGACTTCGACCCTGCCCAGCACCTCGACTCCGGCGTCATCGCGGCCACCAACCGCAACACCCACTTCGCTATCGTCGCCGCCCGACAGGCCGCGCAGCAGGCCGAGCTGACGAAGCACCACCAGCCCGGCGACATCGCCATCATCATGGGCTGCGCCTGCGGAGGCCGCTCCTCGGAAGAGAGCGAGGTCAAGAACCTCTATACCCGCAACGCCCGCGCGCACCCGCTGACCATCGTCCGCACCATGTCGTCCGCGGGAGCCAGCAACGTCTCCATCGACCTCCGCATTACCGGCCCCACGCTGGACATCTCCACCGCCTGCGCCTCTTCGACCCACGCCATCGGGCTGGCCTTCCACATGGTTCGCTCGGGCATGACCACCGCCGCCCTCGCCGGAGGCCACGAGGCTCCCTTGAGCTGGGGCTTCTACCGCGCGTGGGATTCCATGCGTGTCGTCTCGCCCACGCGCTGCCGCCCCTTCGCCGCCGACCGCGACGGCATGACGCTCGGAGAGGGAGCCGCCATGCTCGTGCTTGAAACGCTTGAGTCCGCACAGGCCCGCAACGCCCCCATCTTCGCCGAGATCGTCGGCTTCGGCATGTCCGCCGACGCCAACCACATCACGCAGCCGCAGGCCGATGGTGCCGCCATGGCCATGCGCAAGGCTCTGGCCGACGCCAAGGCCTCGCCCGACGAGGTCGGCTACATCAACGCGCACGGCACCGGAACCCAGGCTAACGATTCCACAGAGACTGCGGCGATTCACCAGGTCTTCGGCGAGCGCGCCTCGCAGATCCCCCTCAGCTCGACCAAGGGGCTGCACGGCCACTCCATCGGAGCCAGCGGAGCGCTCGAGGCCCTCGCCACCACGCTCGCGCTGCACGAGGGACGCCTCCCGCAGAACGCAGACCTCGCCAACCCGGACACGTCGCTCAACCTGGACCTGATCCTCAACGAGCCTCGCCCGACCGGCCCCACGCTCGCGCTCTCGAACTCGCTCGCCTTCGGCGGCCTGAACGCTGTCATCGCGCTGCGGTCGTGGCGTTAGGCAGAAACCCTCAAGTTTCGCCCTTTCAGCACCTTTCCTGCCTGCCTTTTGAAGCTCTTCGCCGAACGCGGTAGGGTGGAAGCATGAAGGAACTGCGCAAACTTGCGATTGCCCTCCCCGCCCTCGTCTTAGTTGCAAGCCTCATCGGTGTCTACCTCACGCAGGACGCCATGACCAACCTCCCCTTCCTCAGCGCCAATGGCCGCACCATCGGTCCGCGCAGAAACATCGACCTTGTCGATCAGCGCCCGTGGCAGACCATCGAAGCCCTCACCCCGATGGCCGTCTCCATTGAAGAAAAACGCTTCGCCCGTGAAGCGCAGCGGCTTGCCGATCACGAGATCGATCAGGCCTTCGCACAGGCGCTCCGTCAGGCCACGCTCGACATCCACAACCTCACCGGCGATGCGCTGGCGTTGCAGAAAAAGATCACCACGCTTCAGTCCGTCGTCAAAGACGATCAGGGCAAGGTAAGCACACTCACCATCGCGGCCAAGGACAGCACCAATCCAGCAGCCTCCGATAACCTCGACGTCGCCAAGGCACAGCTTCAGCTCGATACCGACGAGCTGAACGACGCCAGCGACGATCTGGCCCGTGTCAGCGGCGACAAGCGCAGCCAGATTCAGCAGGAGCTGACGACCCGTCAGGCGGCGATGAAGAAGTTCGATGAGCAGAACGATGCCACCGGACCTTCTGCCCTCCAATCCGCCAAGCGATACGCTACCCTCGCAGGCCGCATCTCCGCGTGGTTCGATCAGCGCACCCGCATGGACGCCATCGCGCAGGCGCAGAATCAGGCCAATGCCGACGCCGCCTCTCTCTCGAAGGATCTCGCTGGCGTCGAGTCCAAACTCAACGCCCCCAACGCACAAAACGACGGCCAGAACCGGGCGGCTCAGCTGGCTCAACTGCACACGCTCTCGCAGATCCACTCCATCCTGGCCGACCGCATCCAGAGCCAGCAGCAGCTCGCCGTCGTCTATGGCCGCTGGCACGATCAGGTCCAGCGCCAGCGCGGAATCGTCGTCCACCTCGTTCTGCAATCCATCGCAGTCATTGCATTCCTTCTGCTGTGCTCTGCGCTGCTCATCGCCATCGTCCGTAAGCTGCTCAGACGCATCAAGGTCGATCGCCGCACCCTGCACACGCTTGACACCATCGCCATCCTCAGTATCGAGATCATCACCGGCATCCTGGTGCTGCTTATTATCTTTGGCGTTCCCAGCCAGATGCCCACCATCCTCGGTCTGGTCACCGCAGGTTTGACCGTCGTCTTCCAGGACTTCATCCTCGCCTTCTTCGGCTGGTTCGTCCTCATGGGCAAGAAAGGCGTCCGCGTTGGCGACTGGGTCGAGATCGACGGCGTCGGAGGCGAGGTCATCGAGGTTGGGCTCTTCCGCACCACCCTGCTCGAAACCGGCAACTGGACCGAGAACGGACACCCCACCGGACGCCGCGTCACCTTCATCAACAGCTTCGCCATCCGTGGCCAGTACTTCAACTTCTCCACCTCAGGCCAGTGGTTGTGGGACGAGATCCACCTCAACATCCCCTCCAGCTCACACACCTATCAGACCATCGACAACATCCACGACGCCGTCCGCAAGGAGACCGAGGAGAGCACCCGCCTCGCCATTGCCGAGTGGAGGCGCGCGACCGGCTCCCCCGACCTCAGCCACTTCAGCGCCGAGCCCTCCGTCGATCTTCGCCCCGCCGCATCGGGCATGGATGTCACCCTTCGCTACATCACTCGCGCAAACGATCGTTTCAACGTTCGCAACCGTCTTTATCAAACCGTAATCCAACTCATGCAAGAAAAAGAGGATGAGCCGAAGACTCTCGATACGGGAGCAAAGCAGGCGTAGCATCAATCTCATAGACCACGGAGGCACTTTGAACCTGCTTGTCATCAACAGCGGATCATCCTCAATCAAGTTCTCCGTCTTCCATACCTCCGATGCCGCCTCCAGCGCTTCGCCCCAGGCTCTCTACGTGGGCGAGGCGCTGGGCATCGGCTCCGGCCACGCCACCTTCAGCTTTCACCCGAGCGGTGAAAAATCCCCCGCATCCTTAATTAAGGCGGAAGATTCCTCCGAGGCCATCGGGCAGGTCGTCGCTGCAGTCACGCAGCCCGGCATCCCGCCGATCCACGCAGTTGGATACCGCGTCGTGCATCCCGGCCCCCGGCTCGACCACCACGCCCTCATCACCCCAGAAGTTCTCGACGCCCTCGACCACGCCTCCCTCTTCGCCCCGCTCCACGACCCCTCCGCGGTAAAGATCATCGGCGAAACCATGAAGCGCTTCCCCGGCATCCCGCACGTCGCCTGCTTCGACACCATCTTTCACCAGACCATGCCCGAGACCGCCACCGCCTACGCGATCCCCGAGGTCTACCGCGAGCAGGGCGTCCGCCGCTACGGTGCGCACGGCCTCAGCTGCGAGTCCGTCGTCGAGCAGCTTCGTGCCAGCGGCACCCCCATCCCGCAACGCATGGTCATCTGCCACCTCGGCAGCGGATGCAGCGCCACCGCCCTCGTCGATGGGCGCTCCCTCGACACCACGATGGGCCTCACCCCGACCGGCGGCGTCGTTATGGGAACCCGTCCCGGCGATCTCGACCCCGGCCTTCTGCTCTACCTTCTGCGCCAGATGACGGGCGACCGTGACCAGGCTCTCAACGCCGTCGAGCAGCTGCTGAACCACGACTGCGGCGTTGCCGGACTCTCGGGAGTCCCCAACGATATGCAGGCCACGCGCAAGGCCGCCGCCGAGGGCAACCAGAGGGCTCAGCTCGCCATCGACGTCTTCACTCGCAGCGTTCGCAAGGCCATCGGAGCCTTCTGCTGGCTAATGGGCGGTCTCGACGCCATCGTCTTCGCTGGTGGTATCGGCGAGCACGACACCCAGTCTCGCGCCGAGATACTCAACCAGCTTGCGTCCCTCGGCATCCAACTCGATGAAGCGTTAAATATTGCTGAAAAGAAAGCAGGAAGCCCCGAAATTCATCGCATCTCGACATCTGAATCAAAGACTGAGATTCTGGTGATCCCAGCCAAAGAAGACTGGATGATCGCCATACATCTTCAGCGCATGCTTCGCACAGCCTGACTGGCCTTCTCCCACCGGTCAAACGAACCTTACCCCCTTGAAGGAGATCGCAATGCCGGCAACATCCACTGCAAAAACAGCAACCGCTGAGGTCCTCAACCCCGAAGAACTTCGCAAGATGGACGCCTACTGGCGCGCCTGCAACTACCTCTGCGTCGGCATGCTCTACCTGCAGGAGAACCCCCTTCTCCGCGAGCCCCTCAAGCCCGAACACATCAAGAACCGCCTGCTCGGCCACTGGGGCTCCGACCCCGGACAAACCTTCACCTGGGTTCACCTCAACCGGCTCATCAAGAAGTACAACCTCGACCTGATCTACCTCTCCGGCCCCGGCCACGGAGCCCCCGCCGTGCTGTCGAACTGCTACCTCGAAGGCGTCTATTCCGAGGTCTACCCGGACAAGAGCCTGGACGAGGCCGGAATGCAGAGGTTCTTCAAGCAGTTCTCCTTCCCCGGAGGCATCGGAAGCCACTGCACCCCTGAGACTCCCGGCTCCATCCACGAGGGCGGCGAGCTGGGCTACAGCCTCTCGCACGGCTTCGGCGCGGCCTTCGACAATCCCGATCTCATCGTTACCGTGGTCGTCGGCGACGGCGAGGCCGAAACCGGCCCCCTCGCCACCAGCTGGCACTCCAACAAGTTCCTCGACCCCGTCCGCGACGGAGCTGTCCTGCCCATCCTTCACCTCAACGGCTACAAGATCGCGAACCCCACCATTCTCGCCCGCATCTCGCACGATGAGTTGGAGTCCCTCTTCCGCGGTTACGGCTGGACCCCCTACTTCGTCGAGGGCGACGACCCCGCACTGCTGCACCAGACGATGGCCGAGGTCACCGAGCGCTGCATCCTCGAAATCCGCGAGATTCAGCAGAAGGCCCGCAGCGGCGACCCCAAATCGCCCGAGCGCCCGCGCTGGCCCATGATCGTCCTCCGCACCCCGAAGGGCTGGACCGGCCCCAAGGAAGTTGACGGCCACAAGGTCGAAGGCTCATGGCGCGCGCACCAGATCCCGATCCTCGACCCCAAGACCAGCCCCAAGCATCTCAAGCAGGTCGAAGACTGGCTGAAGAGCTACAAACCCGAAGAGCTTTTCGACGCCAGCGGCAAGCTCATCGAAGAGCTGCGCGAGCTTGCCCCCGTGGGCAACAGCCGCATCAGCGGCAACCCGCACGGCAACGGAGGGCTCCTCCGCAAGCCGCTCGACCTCCCCGACTTTCGCAAGTACGCCGTCGAGATCGAGCACCCCGGTCAGACAGAGGTTTCCTCTACCTTCACCCTCGGAGCCTTCCTCCGCGACGTCATCCGGAAGAACATGACCAGCTTCCGCGTCTTCGGCCCCGACGAAACAGCCTCCAACCGCTTGCAAACCATCTACGAGGCCAGCCCCAAAACCTGGATGGGCGAGATCTTCCCCGAGGACGCCGACGGCACCGACATCGCCCCCGACGGCCGCGTCATGGAGATGCTCTCCGAGCACACCCTCGAAGGCTGGTTCGAAGGCTACGTTCTCACCGGACGCCACGGCTTCCTCTCCAGCTACGAGGCCTTCGTCCACATCATCGACTCGATGTTCAACCAGCACGCCAAGTGGCTGGAAAAGAGCAAGCTCGAGCTTCGCTGGCGCGCTCCTGTCTCCTCGGTCAACCTGCTGATCACCTCGCTGGTCTGGCGGCAGGACCACAACGGCTTCACCCATCAGGACCCCGGCTTCGTCGACGTCGTCTCCAACAAGAGCCCGCACGTCACCCGCACCTATCTTCCGCCGGACGCCAACTGCCTGCTCAGCGTAGCCGACCACTGCCTGCGCAGCACCAACTACGTCAACGTCATCGTCGCGGACAAGGCACCGCATCTCCAATACCTCAATATGGACGACGCGATCAAGCACTGCACCAAGGGCATCGGCATCTGGGACTGGGCCTCGACCGATGCCGGAGCCGAGCCTGACGTCGTGATGGCCTGCGCCGGTGACATCCCTACCGCTGAGGCTCTGGCCGCGACCGCCATCCTGCGCGATCGCTGCCCTGATCTGAAGATCCGCTTCGTCAACGTGGTCGATCTCTTCCGCCTGATGCCCGAGACCGAGCACCCGCACGGCCTCTCCGACCGCGAGTTCGACTCACTCTTCACCCTCAACAAGCCGGTCATCTTCAACTTCCACGCCTACGCCTCGCTCATCCACAAGTTCACCTATCGCCGCCACAACCATGCCAACATCCACGTCCGCGGCTACAAGGAGCAGGGCAACATCAACACGCCGCTTGAGCTGGCCATCCTGAACCAGATCGACCGCTTCGACCTCGCCATCGACGTCATCGACCGCGTGCCGAAGCTGCAATCGACCGCCGCCCACCTGAAGGAGTGGCTGAAGGACCAGATCATCGAAAGCGTCAACTACGCCCACGAAAACGGGATCGACCGCGAGGAGATCACCGGCTGGAAGTGGCCCTTCTAAACTTTCGTAACCGTAAAAAGCCTCCGTAAATGGATATTTACGGAGGCTTTTTACTGACGCCCTCCCTCATCCACCTCTACGTAGAACTTCTATCCCACAGCATCGCCAACACTTACATCAAACCCGCGTATTTCCTGCACGGAAACAGCTTTTCTTTCACAGCAATCCTGAGAAACTCGAAATTCCCAAACTAAACGTTTTCTCTGTAAGAATAGTTACCTCCCCATTTCTTTGTGCACGAGAGGGGAAAGGGTCATCATGTTGCTGTTTGCCGTTCAGTTGATGCAAGGGATTCAGTATGTATGCTTTGCGTTGATGTTCGGCGGAATGCTGTCTCTTAATCGCAAGGACCGCAGCACCCTCTGGCTCTTCTGCGACTATCTGCTCGGACTGCTCGGCCTTCTGGTGGCTCTTCTCAAGGCAGACCTTCCTGCTTGGCTCAGCAACATCCTCGGCATGGAGATTCCACATCTCCGCTACCTTCTTCTGCACGCCGCCATCCTCTGCTTCATCCGCAGCCAGCGGAAAACGCAGTGGGTCGGCATTGTCATGGCCATCGCTGCGCTGCCGCTCTATCTGCTCTGGAGCGGAACGGGCTATCAGGACCCGGCCTTTGCGACGAAGAACTTTGCCCTGCTCGACTTCGTGCTCGGCGTGCAGACCGCTCTCTCCGCCATTGTCATCCTGAGGAGCGAGGAGGTGGAGACAAGAATGCCGCGCATCGCGATGAGCGGCTTCCTCATGCTCTACTCCCTGACGGAGCTTACGCGGCTCGCGATTGTGCTCTCCACAGGAAAAGATCCGCGGCAGGTGGCCGAATGGCTTGAGATGGCGAGCGTCACCGTCTACGTCATGGCCAGCTCCGCCACGCCGGTCGCCTTTATCTGGATGTTCAACCAGCGCCTGCTCGCGGAGTCCAAGCAGCAGAGCATGATCGATCCCCTGACAAACCTACTGAACCGTCGTGGCCTTCAGCACGCTTTCGAGCGCGAGTCATCGCGCGCCCGCCGCATGGGAACGCCCCTGGCGCTGGTCGTCGCAGACATCGACCACTTCAAGCTCTTCAACGACCAGTACGGCCACGTCACCGGAGACCTCGTGCTCTGCGAGACCGCCGATGTCTTTCGCAGAATCATGCGGCAGAGCGACCTTCTCTCCCGACTCGGAGGTGAGGAGTTCGCCCTCGTCCTTCCCGGCGTCAGCGTGGAGACCGCAACCGCCCTCGTGGAACGCCTGCGGACCGCCGTCGAAGCCCACACCATCCCCATGAATGGACGCTCCGTCTGCATCACAGTCAGCTTTGGCATCACCTCGACCCACGGACGCAACGATCTCACGTTGCAAAGCCTGATCGAAGAAGCGGACGAGGCCATGTACGCCGCCAAGCAGGCCGGACGCAACCAGGCCCGCCTTCACCGGATGGCTACAGACGAAGGCAGCCTGAAGCACTCCCCTGTCAGCTGATTCCGGTGAGGCAACATCAAGCTCCGCCGCGCTCAAGCTCCTTCGTCTTCAGCACAATCAGATACTCATAAATCGCCTGAAGCGTCGCATACGACATCCCCGCCGCGCCATCCAGAACAGCCCTGCGGTAGAACATCATGTAGGCCCACTTGATCAGCGGTCGCGCCGGCATCCTGTAGAACAGCGCCTTCTGATGCAGCCTGCGCGTGTGGAAGTCCGGGTCGCGCAACGCGCTCTTCCACGATGGCTTCTGTAACCCCTGCTGCCGATGAATCAGCTCCGCTTCCATCGTCGAGTAGGTATTGTGCTTCGTCACCCAGTGCGCAATCCCCTTCGAGAAGGGGTAGTGATCCAGCGGATAGCCAAGGTCGACGATCTTTCCCTCTACCTCGATCACCTCGTTGATCGCCCGCGTATACTTCGACCTCTCCGGCCGCACCAGCCGTATGTAGAACGGCGATATCTGCGCGTGCTTCAGCCACGTCCCGAAGAGGAAGTCTCTCCGCCGCAGGCGAAAGCCGGAGACATCCTCGCCCGCGGCCAGCACCATCTGTTGCATCTCGTGAGAAAGTTCCGGCGTGGGCCGCTCGTCGGCGTCCAGCAGAAACAGCCACGGATACTTGAACTTAATTCCGGTCATCGCCGCATTGCGGTGCGCGGCGTAGTTATCGAAGACGCGTTGCGTGACATGCGCCCCGGCAGCCTCTGCAATCTTCACCGTCTCATCGTTCGAGAACGAATCGAAGACATGCACATCGTCCGACCACGCTACTGACTCCAGGCACCCGGGGAGGTCCCGCTGCTCATTCTTGGTAAGGATGAGAACTGAGATCATCCCTTCCATTAGACCATCCCGCCCCGGTGTTCACCCAACCCTCTCTCATTCAAAACGATCAGGCAAGGCCAAACGATTTTCGAATCATCCCTCTCCACGCCCCCTCCGGCAGAATGCGGCTAAGCGTGGACGCCCCCTTCGTCTCGATGGGATAGCGAAGCCGCTCGGAGCTGTCTGTAGCTGCCTTGAAGATCGTCTCCGCAACGCTCTCCGGCCCTGGCAACTTTGAGTCTGCCGCCGCCGCCTGATCCATCCGTCTGCTCACGGCGCTCAAACCCGGCTCATACGCGCTGTGCTGCGCAAGGACTTGCCTGAATTTTGTCTTGATCCCGCCAGGCTCTACAAGCTTGATCCGTATATGGAACGGGTACAGCTCATAGTAGAGCGACTCGCTCAAACCCTCCACCGCAAACTTTCCCGCACAATAAGGAGAGAGAAACGGCACTCCAAACCTTCCCACGATGGACGAAACATTCACGATGACTCCGTGCTTCTGTTCGCGGAAGACAGGAACAACTCCCTGAATCATCCGCACGGTACCGAAAAAGTTTGTCTGAAAGTGTTGCTCCACCTCCGACAGAGGAATGGCCTCCAGGGGGCCTCCCGAACCAATCCCCGCATTGTTGACCAGGACGTCCAGCGAACCGAAATGCTGCAATGTCTTTGCGATCGCAGCCCGGACAGAGTCTTCGCGTGTGACATCAAGAGAAAGTGGAAGGACGTTCTCGGAACGACTCCATGAACCCAGCGCCTCCGGCCTGCGAGCCGTAGCTGCCACGCGCCATCCCCGGCTGAGAAAGTACTGGGCCGCCGCCTCCCCGATACCGCTGGATACGCCTGTAATAAGAACCGTCTTCATCGCTTCACCCCTCACCTTTTCATTTTGGATAATAATATCCAAAATGAAAAGTGTCGAGGCGAGAACACCAGCGAACTTTTCCCCCTGCGATACGAGGCCTCATAATGAAAGAGGATTCGGTATGGCACGCCCCAAAGAATTCGATGAAGAGAACGCGCTACGCCTTGCGATTGCCACTTTTTCGCAAAAAGGATTCGCCGCGACCTCGACCGACGATCTGATGCAGTCCATGAAGATCGGTCGCCAGAGCATGTACGACACCTTCGGAGACAAGCGCGCCCTGTTTCTGAAGGCTCTCGAGTTCTACGCGCGGGAAACCACCGCGGTACTGATTGCGGAGCTACGAAAGCCCGGCTCTCCCCTGGCAAATATCCGTAACACCCTGGCGCAGTTTGCAAAGCGAAAAGACCTTTCCAGCACGGATGGGTGCATGGGAATCAATACGATCTGCGAGTTTGGATTACAGGATCGTGAAGTTCTGCAGGCGTCTCGCGGTGCGGCAATGGCGTTACGACACGCACTGCTGGCCACGCTGAAACAGGCCCAGCAGGAGGGAGAACTTTCCTCCGACACCGAAATCGAGGCCCTTGCAGACTTCTTCGAGGCGACTCTCGCAGGCATCCGAATTGCCGCAAAAGCAGGAAAGAGCCGATCGTCGCTCCAGCGAATCGCCGCAACCGCATCGCAACTCTTCCAGCCGCAGTGAAGCCCAAACGAGTGACTTTCACAGCAGCACGAGGAATCTGCCTGAAGTCGCACGACCTGGGGTAAAGTTTTAGACAGCACGTCGCAGTGGGAACGAACACGCATTCGCAAGGAGCGTTACGTTGGCTGAGACAAAGGTTACATGGGACCAGAAACACCTCCCACTGGTGATAGGTAATTTTTTGGCCTGCGCGATCACCATCTGGCTCACATACAGGGTGATCGGCCACGTTAAAGAGCTTGTCTTTCTCTGGCCTCTCACTGGAGTTCAGCTTGGCATCCTGCTGCCGCAGTGGCGCTGCGGCACCCCACGTAAATTCGCCCAATTTGCAGGAGCGCTCGGGGTGATGGCCGGCGGCTTTCTGCTGCACGAGCCACTCTGGTTTCCGGGTGCGATCGCCTTCATCTCTACGGTCGAGGTATGGATCGCCGGGGCCATTCTCAGCAAAGACATCACCACCTTCGAAGACCTCAAAAATCGGCGCAGCCTGCTGCAATTCGCCCTCGGCGCGACCGTCGGTCCTGTTAGCGGAGGGTTTATTGGCGCTATCCCCGTCACCCTGTTGCTGCACACCTCGTATGCCCGGAACGTCACGGTAGCCAGCCTTAGCGACTCGCTCGGGATCGGTCTCGTTCTTCCGGCCATGTTGTTTATCCTGACAGGCAAATACCGAAACCCGCTCAAATTAGTCCCGCGCCTCAAGATGGGAGGGCCTGCGCTGCTGTTCTTTATCCTGTGCAGCATTGCCACCTTCTGGCAGACATCCAATCCGTTTTTGTTCATGATCTTCCCACCCATGATTCTGCTGGTGCTTTCGATGGCACTGGAAGGAGCAGTGTTAGGTTCGGTCGCGCTCACCATCATCGGCTTCTACGCAACCATCCACGGACACGGCCCACTGTGGCTCTCCAAAACGACCTTGCCTGAAGAGCGCCTGCTGCTCCTGCAACTGTTTTTGTGGATGAGCATTGCAACCTCTCTGCCCGTTGGCGCATTGCTCGATGAGCAGCGGCGTGCGGAGAAAGAAACATCCGAGGCCCGCCGCATCTATCAGCTCCTGCTTGAAAATACGGAAGACATGATCGTTCTCTCGTCCTTCAGCGGGAAAGAGCGTTTCGTCTCGGCGGCAAGCCTGCATCTTACAGGCTGGACACCGGAAGAGTTTCTCAAACTGTCCCCCCTCAGCACCGTCCATCCCGATGACCGCGCAATGGGTACGCTTGTGATCGAAAGCATGATGGCGGGTAAGCGTGAACATACCTTCCGCTATCGTCTGGCCCAGAAAGACGGAGCATGGCGATGGGTGGAAGCGTACGCGAGAACCTATCTTGCCCCCACTACGGACCAGCCGCTCGGATACGTAGGTACAATTCGCGATATCACGGCGATCAAATCCGCTGAAGATGCGTGGTTGCGCGAAATCGATGAGCTTTCTCGCAGCAAGCAGGAGCTGTCGACGCTTGCCCACACCGATACGCTCACCGGACTCCCCAATCGCCGCACCTTCGATGAGTCAGTCGCAGACGTGATCGTAAGAGCGCAACGGGGAGAGTTGCAAGCCGCGCTCTTCATGATCGACATCGACAACTTCAAGCTCTACAACGACCGTTATGGACATCAGGCCGGCGACGATTGCCTGCGCAAAGTCTCTGCCGTTCTAAAAGACCATGCGGGACGCAGGTATGATGTCGTAGCACGATGGGGTGGCGAAGAGTTTGCCATTCTGCTCTACGGCACCGATCTGCACGGAGCCAGCGCCGTAGCAAACGATACTCTGGAAAGCGTGCGCGCATTACGCATTGAGCACGCGGGCAATCCCCCGGGGATCGTAACGATCAGCATGGGCATCGCCATGCTGACCCCGGAGTTCTTTGCCGAGCCAAGCATGTGGATACAGGCCGCAGACCGGGCCCTTTACCTGAGTAAACGCTCAGGCCGCAACCGCGCGACCTCGGCTGGACTGGATTTACTCTCGGCCTGAGAGCGTAAATCGCCCGAACCTCATTTTCCCTCATCAAAATCCACACTCACCATCTACACTTCTGAGCATGTGCGGAATCGTTGGCTACATAGGTCCCAAACCTGTCGTGCCTGTCATTATCGAAGGCCTGCGCCGCCTGGAGTATCGCGGCTATGACTCTGCCGGTATCGCCGTCGCCGGAGGCCCCTCCACCAATGGCCGCGGCACGCTCGAGCTTCGCCGCGCCCCCGGCAAGCTTCGCAACCTCGAGACCATCATCGCCGACGCCCCGCTCCACGGCACCTTCGGCATCGGCCACACCCGCTGGGCCACCCACGGCCGTCCCACCGAAGAGAACGCCCACCCGCACCGCGACTGCACCGGCTCTCTCGTCGTCGTCCACAACGGCATCGTCGAAAACTACCTCGCCCTCAAAAAAGAGCTGACCGCAGCCGGGCACAAATTCGTCACCGAAACCGACACTGAGATCATCGCCCACCTCATCGAGCAGGAGTTGCGCGACACCCCCGACCTTCCCCTCGAAGAGGCCGTGCGCGAGGCCGTCCACCGCCTCACCGGGGCCTTCGCCATCGGCGTCCTCTCCGCCAACGACCCCGACAAGCTCGTCGCCGCCCGCATGGGACCACCCGCCGTCATCGGCCTCGGCGACGGCGAATTCTTCCTCGCCTCCGACGTCCCCGGCATCCTGCACCACACCCGCAACATCCACTTCCTCGCCGACGGCGAGCTCGCCGTGCTCACCCGCGAAGGCGTAGCCCTCTCCGACTTCAACGGCCACCCGCTTCCCCTCAAGATCCAGCGCATCTCCTGGGACCCCATCCAGGCCGAAAAAGCCGGCTACAAGCACTTCATGCTCAAGGAGATCAACGAGCAGCCCCGCGCCATCCGCGACACCACCCTCGGGCGCATCTCCTTCGACACCGGGCAGGTCTTCCTCGACAACCTCGACCTCTCCCCCGAGGAGATCCGCCTCGCCTCCCAGATCACCATCGCCGCCTGCGGAACCAGCTGGCACGCCGGACTCGCCGGAAAGTTCATGATCGAGCGGCTCGCCCGCCTGCCCGTCGATGTCGATTACGCCAGCGAGTACCGCTACCGCGACCCCATCCCCAACCCCTCGGCCATCGGCCTCCTCATCACCCAGTCCGGCGAGACCGCCGACACCATCGCCGCGCAAAACGAGCTGACCGACAAGGGCTCGAAGACACTGGCCATCTGCAACGTCGTCGGCTCCGCCATCACGCGCCGCGCCAACGGCACCATCACGACCAACGCAGGCCCGGAGATCGGCGTGGCCTCCACCAAGGCCTTCACCTCACAGCTCGCGGCTCTCTTCCTTCTCGCACTGCACCTCGCGCAGACCCGCGGCACCATCACGCCCGAGCACTCCCTGCACCTCGCCACCGAGCTGGGCAAGCTCCCCGGCAAGCTCGAATCGCTGCTCTCCCTCAGCTCCGCCACGAACACCGGCATGTCCGAAGGAGTCGCCGCGCCGTCGCCGTCATCGACGAACATCCCTTATCCCTTCACCGAGCGCCGCCGCGCCCCGCGCCTCTCGCTCGACGAGCAGTGCCAGCACCTCGCGCGCCTCTTCCACTCCGCGCACGACTTCCTCTTCCTCGGACGCGGCATCCACTACCCCATCGCGCTCGAGGGCGCTCTCAAGCTCAAGGAGATCTCCTACATCCACGCCGAGGGCTACCCTGCGGGCGAGATGAAGCACGGCCCCAATGCCCTCATCGACGAGTCGCTCCCGGTCGTCTGCATCGCCACGAAGGACCCCGCCGACCCGGCCAGCGTCCTCAAGTACGAAAAGACCCTCAGCAACATTCAGGAGGTGACAGCCCGCTCCGGTCGCGTCATCGCCATCGCCATCCAGGGCGACGAGGAGATCCGCAATCTTGTCGAACACACCATCTACATCCCCCCCGCCCCCGAGCTACTCCTGCCGATCCTCGAAGTAGTCCCTCTGCAACTCCTCGCCTACCACATCGCCGTAAGAAGAGGCTGCGACGTAGACCAGCCAAGGAATCTGGCGAAGAGCGTCACAGTGGAATGACAACTCATACCGAGCAAGAGAATGTTTTAAAAACTGAAACTAATAGGACAAAGTAAGACAACTTCTCCTAAAGATTCCTGCAGCACAGAAAATTGGTCGAAGATGGGTTCCGGTGATAATCCGGGACTATATAGACGAGCCTGCTCTATATGATGTCCTACTTAGTGGCTAGATATGTATACACAAACATCCTTGACCATGTTCTTGAGGGTCTTCGCCGGAGAAACGTACACAATGTTCCCTTTCAAGTCAGTCAACGTAGTCGCCCCCGACTGAGTCCGAAGGATATATTCTGCTGCCGGCTGACTTTCCGTGAACGAGACGGTTGGGCACCTCTTGCTGAACTCACCCATAACAACAGGGGCCGAATGGTGTTCGCCAGAGCTTCCGGCAGCACCACCGAAAGTATTATGGGCTTCAGACACTTCCGTGACCTTATCGACGACAAATACCGTATGATGATTTGCCGATTGCATCATAAGAGCTGCTACCAGAAGTAATCCTCGCATTGACTAGCCTTATTTTTATTTATTTAAAGAGAGGGTGCCCCAGCGAGTATCCCATGCTCCTGCGAGAGTTACAAGCACATTATCTTGCAACGAGTTAGGGGTAGACGGGTGGCCCACACATCAAATCCACCCAGAACTGGTGCCCTATTCATGGTCTCATCGCATGAGTGGGCATTCGAGCGAAGCTCAACCGCATTTTCCATCCCCCACCGATAAAATCCAGACCATGCCCATCGGCCTCGAACGGAGACAAGGCACAGGCCAACTCCACTTCATCACCTTCAGTTGTTATCGACGTCTTCCCTTTCTCGAGCGCCCGGAACCGAAGAACACTCTTGCGCAAGTCCTCGAAAAGGCCCGGCAATCTCACGGCCTCACTCTCTACGCCTATGTCCTCATGCCCGAGCATGTCCACCTGCTCACCGAGCCTGAGACCGCTCCCTTGCCTCATTCCTCAGCGTTCTTAAAGGAGAATCCTCCAAACCACTGAAGGGCTCCCGTGGCAGATTCTGGCAAACCCGCTATTACGACTTCAACACCTTCACCACCGGAAAATTCGTCGAGAAGGTCCAGTACGTCCATCGCAATCCCGTCACCCGTGGTCTCGTAGCCTGCCCAGAGGACTACCACTGGAGCAGTTTCAACCATTACGCCACGGGCCAGCCTGGGACAATCCAGATCGATTCCCAATGGGCAAAACAGTTTCGCACTACGCACGAACTCCCATTCATGCGATGAAACCGCATGAATGGGGTACCCGATGGGATGAGCAGTGACGTCCGTCCAATCTCCCACAAAATGGAAATGGCCCCGATCGTAGCGATCGGGGCCATTTCCGTTTCAGGGTTATTTAGAACAAATACCGGACAGACAGCTGCAGCGAGCGCGGAATCGAGCGCACCGTAGTGATCTGGCCGAACGTGGTTGAGTTAGCCCCGCTGTTCGGATTGCCCAGCGACGTCAGGTTGAAGACATTGCTCGCATCGGCACGGAACCCGATCGAATGCTCTCCCACAATGCGGAAGTCCTTCGAGGCCGAGGCATCGTACTGCTGGAAGCCCGGCGCACGCTCCGACTGAGGAGACGCATTGCCATACGTTCCATCCGACGGTTGCCCGTAGGCGCAGACACCGTTGTTAGCGCCAACACCGGTGCAGGGCGACGCCGAAGGATCCGTACCGAACCAGTTCTGCAGGTTGCGTCCGGTGATCTTCATCGGACGATAGTGGTTTGCACGCTGCGCATTGTTTCTCGTATACGCATTATTCGTAGCCGAGATATTGACCGGGAAGCCCGTGTAGGCCTTGCCTGCGATGGAGACCTTCCATCCCCCGATCACCTCGTCGACTACGCGGTTTGCGCCAGCGAAGTACTGGCGGCCACGACCGAACGGAAGCTCGTAGCCGACAATGCCGTTGAGAGCGTGACGCGTATCCGCTCCCGCAGGACCGTACTCGCGGTGGTTGTCATAGAAGTTGATCGCGTAAGCACTCGATGTCGTCACGCTCGTCTGTCCGTAGAAGCCGATGCTGTTCTGCATCGCCTTCGAGTACGTATAGTTGCCCGTGACCGTCACTCCATGCGAAAGACGCTGCCGATAGATCGCCTGCAGCGCGTTGTAGTTGTACATCGAGTTCGACGCCGTCAGCGTGACCGTGCCATTGTCCGGGAAGCCGATCGTCGGGCTGGGCCCAGCCGGGTTCGGCACGCTCATGCCGTAGAACGGAGAGTGCAGCGCTCCTCCGTTCGGTCCGCCATGCGCCGCGCAGTTCGCCGTCGTAGGATCTCTCTGCACCACGCCGTTCAGCACGCAGGGAGAGGTGTACTGGTTTGCAGCGCCCGCCGTAATCAGGTGAGCGCCCGTCTGTCCCAGGTAACCCACCTGGAACGACGACGTGTTCGACATCTGATACTCCAGCGTAAACGAGTACACCTGCACGAACTGGGGCCGCAGGTTCTGCTGCCACGCGCGCAGTGTGTAGTAGTTGAAGCTCGGCGTAACGGCGCCCTGCTGCACAGGGAAGAAGGCTCCGTTGCGGTCCGTCTTGTAGTCCTGGTACTGCGTCACGTAAGGAGGATTCAGCGTCATGCGAAGGTTGGCGCCGGTTCCTTCCATGTAGGTCGTGATGCCGTAACCACCGCGAACCACCAGGCGAGGCGTTGCCGAGTAGGCAAAGCCAACACGCGGCATGAAGTTCGTCCACACGCCCTTGTACAGGGCACGGCTGTTGCCGTCCTGTCCCGCGAAGAGCAGCTTCTTGTTCGCAAAGTCGATGTTCAGGGCCTTGTTGTTGACCTCGTAGATCGGCTGGTCGTACTCATAGCGAATGCCAAGGTTGAGGGTAAGGTTGGGGCTGATGCGATAGTCGTCCTGGAAGAAGAGTGCGTCGCGCCACTGCCTCTGTCCGGAGGGACCGGCAAGGCTTCCCGCGCCGATGTAAGTTACACGACCCAGCGCGAAATCCGCCGCCGCATAGCCTGCATTGTTGCCGCTGCCCGACGAGGTGAAGAGTCCCGTGTACGCCTGGGTTCCCTCCGCTCCATCGTTGCCGGGGTAGTAGTTGTTCTGGTGGTAGCGAATGAACTGCGCGCCCATCTTCATCGTATGCTTGCCCTTCAGAATCGAAAGGTCATCCGAGTAGGTGAAGATGTTGTCCGTGTAAATCGTTCCGGTCGCTGCGTTGCCCAGTGTGGTGAACTGGGTTCCGTTCGTCGTCGTCACCTGTCCCTGCGTGCTGGTCGGGCTGAAGACCTGCGCCGTAAATCCGGGCAGAGGAGCAGCCGCCGTAATTCCCAGCACGCTATTGCCGTTATCGCCAAAGACTCCCGTTGAATCCGCCGGGAACGCGTTCAGCGAGCGGATTCGTGTGAAGCCCAGACGAAGCTCGTTCACGATGGCATTGTTGAAGGTGTGAATTTCATTGATCGCAAAGGTCTTGACCGGAGTCACCGGCTGCGAGGGGAAGGTGATGGCCAGAGGATTGGTCGTACTGCTTCCCGCATTGCTCTGGCTGTAGCGGCCCGAGATGCGGTCCTTCTGCGACATCACGTAATCGATCTTGATGTCGCCCTGATCGTTGTACTTCCTGCTCTTCGAAGGAGCGCGATAGTTGTTGCTGACCGGGTTGTTGTTTGCCGCGTAAGCAACCTGCTGATTGGCACGCGGATAAAGCTCAGGATGCTGAGCGAGGTACGCCAGCACAGGGCTCGTGATGGGGAACTTATTGCCGGGAATCGCAGGATTGCCAGGCTTCTGCGGATCGTAGAGCTGTACCAGGCGCGAGCTACAAGGATTATTGCTCGGAGAGGTGCCGCTGGCGCACATGATCTTCTCATCGAGCAACTCGGAGAAGTCCGCAATGCCCGTATAGTTTCCATTGGAATCGAGGCCGCGCATCTTGTCCGTGAGGACCGAGTTGTTGGCAAGACCGCCAAGGTGATAACGTCCACCCTCGTAGTCCATAAAGAAGAAGAGCTTGTCCTTGATGATGGGGCCGCCCAGCGTTCCGCCGAAGATGCTCTGCGTGTACGAAGACCGCGGCGTAATCGTGGTGTTGTGCTTGTTCCCCCAGCTGTTCGCGTCCATCAGGTAGTTCTGCAGGTAATACGACAGGCTGCCGTGCCACTGGTTCGTACCGCTCTTGACCAGCGCAACCACGTCGCCGCCGGACACATTGCCGTACTCCGCGTTTGCGTTTGCCGTGACGACCTTCATCTGGTCGATCGCGTCAGGATTCGGGTTATATCCAATACCGTTGTTGATGGTTTCGTTGATCTCGATACCATCCAGCAGATAGTTGTTCGCCTGCTGGCGCTGGCCGTTGACCGAAACCTGCGTGCCGCCGCGACCGATGGCAGAGTTTCCTGTGTTTCCTACCGGGTTGGTCTGAACCGCGCCCGGCAGATACTCCGTAAGCATCAGGAAGTTGCGACCGATCATGGGAACCGCGTCGATCGACTTCGAATCCAACGTCGAACCCAGCGTCGAGTTCTCAGTGTTGATCAGGGGAACCATCGCCCCTGTAATGTCCAGCGTGGTCATCGTTCCGGCCACCGAAAGCTTGGCGTTAAAGCTGACCTCCTGCCCGGCTTCCAGCGTAAAGGGCGCGGGCGTCTGAGGAGCGAATCCTTCCGCCTCGACCGTGACCTTGTACTGACCGACGTTGAGAAAGCGAATGTTATAAGCGCCATCCGAGTTGCTCACCGTCGTCGTGCTGACGTTGGTCAGAATGTTGGTGGCTGTAATCTTCGCACCGGGCACCACTGCGCCAGAGGTGTCCGTCACAACGCCATTGACGGCGCCGGTAATGGTCTGTGCCCACATTTCTCCCGTGCAGAGAGAAAGAACAAGACCTGTAATGGCAATGGATAGAAAAAGCCTTAATCGCCGCATACTGAATTCCTCCAAGGAAAAGTACGTCTACGGGACCAGCAAATTTATTGATTTGAAAACGGAATAACTGAAGATAGTGGTATAGACGAGCTTCCGTCATCAGCCATTGTGATTACGGAAATCTAGTTCAATTGACCTATTCATCTCTTGCATACTGGTCGCGACTTTTCCCTCGGAGCCGCCTGCAAAGAGCCGCTTCCGAAGACACGCCAGTATGCCTGTCTAGACATATCAACAGGAAAAAGACACAGAAAGAGTTACAAACCCTCTGTGCAAGGGTTCTGCTTCCACACGCGATGCTTGAAGCTGGAGACTACTCCTCCAGAAGCTCCCGCTCCGCCTGCAGCCAGTCCTCTTCGTGATACCCGTGTGCATATCCGCGAGCCGCGAAGAACGCATGAGCCCGCTCGGCGATCTGCTCGCGTGTCGGAGCAGCTTTCTTCGCCGCTGCCGCTACGGAGATAACTTCCGCCGCCGGTTCGACAGCCGCCACCACAGCCGTCTCTTCCGCGACCGTCTTGGCAGCCTTGGGAGCCTTCTTCTTGCCGACAAGCTTCTCAGAAGCCTTCTTCTTAGAAGCCTCGGCAGCCTTTGCGGCATCCGCTTTTCGGGGTTTCTTCTCCGCTGCCTCGCCCGAAGCCGCGGCCTTTTTCGCCTTCTTCGGCTTCTTGTCCTTATCGCTCATCGCAAAATCTCCTCACCCTGGGAATCTTTGCCACCAACGTGCCTTGGGCCTGCTTCCAGTTTAGTAGAGAGCGGTCAGCCCCTACATCAACGCTTGCCAAATCAACGCCTTTTCACCGCGATCTTTGCGATTATCGGTCCCGCAGCGAACGATTCCAGACGCTAGCGATCCCCGTAGCTAGCGATCAAAGACCACAGGATTCCTCTCCACCCACCAGCACGGCCTTCCCCCCACCTGCGGCAACCCCTCCGGCAGCAGCGACCGCGTACATCGCACCTCCGACCGGCCATCCGAGTAGTACTCCTCCTTGTGCCCCTTCAGAGGAGCCACCACGAACCGATCCACCGTGATCGTTCCGTAGCCTCCTCCTCCCAGCACCCTTCCCTGCCACACCAGCCAGTCCGCGGCCCACATCACCGCAGCCGCCATCACGACCCACATTACCGCCCGCGCCACGATCCGTCCCACACCCGCCTCCCGCAAGCTCTTCCTTGAAGGTAAATCCTGCCGAAGCGTGGTTAGTCCTCCGATCTTGACAAATCCTCCGCGCGCAGCTTTCCTTGCACCATGCGACATAGGAGAACTCTGCCGGGCCTCGTCTGCCTCGGCCTGCTCGTCCTGGCCGGATGCTCCGTCTCGCCGCTGGCCAAAAACACCGCCGACTTCTCCGGCGCGACCGCTCTCGTCGTCGATAGCACCCGCAACGCCTATCGCACCGCCGTCCGGCTCAACGAAGACGCACAGGCCTCGCTCCTGGTCGCACGTTACGACAGCGACCAGCCAATGGACCCGCACTCCATCCGTCCACTCATCGACGACAAGGGCATCAAAACCCGAACCGAAGTCCTCGAAGGCCTGCGCGTCTACGCCCAGAGCATCGCCGATATCTCCGCCGGGGTCTCCTCGCCCGAGCTGGACCAGGCCGCCGCGGCCTGCGGCACCAACCTCCAGTCCCTCGGCAACTCTCTCGCCGCCTCCACCCCCATCGGCATCAACGTCACCCCTACCGAAGCCAGCGGAGCCAGCACCGCCTTCAAAGCGCTCGGCGAGTTCCTCATCGCGCACAAGATCAAGTCCTCGGTCCCCAGGGTCATCCGCGACATGGACCCCAGTATCGACGCCCTCACCAAGCTTCTTCTCAGCGACCTCGACCTCCTCCGCGACCAGGCTGGCCGCGACTACGAGGAGATCCTCGCCCGGCAGGACAGCTTCATCCGCCACGCGCAGAACGGACTTTCTCCCACCGAGCGCCGCGCCGAGATCCGCCGCATCCCCCGCATCCTCGCCAGCAAAAAGGCGACCGACGACATGCTGGCCGACCTTCAGGACTCCATCCGCAAGCTCGCCGAAACCCACCACGCTCTCGCGGCAGCCGCCTCCAGCAAAGACACCACTGCGCTGCGGGCCCGCATCGCCGAGCTCACCGCCTCAGCCAAAGAGCTGAACGCCTACTACAACTCCCTCGCCGCGGCCTCTGCCGCTGCCACCGCCAGCACGACCCCCTAAACACTCTCAAGAGGACGCCCCATGCCTCCCAGCAAATCATCGTCGAAGAAGCCTGCCGCCGCCGCGCTCACCGCTCCCCAGCCCGCCGCAGCTCCGCCGTCGTTGCCGACGAACCCCGACCCTATCGAAACCTACAAGGCGCTCTACGATGTCCTCGGCCGAGCCTACTGGGAGGCCTCCGACCTCAACGCCAAGGACACGATTCAGGGCGCGCGCGACGCCATCTACCAGATCCTCACCGACCTCAACGCCGCCAAGCTCGACGCCAACACCACGCTCTTTCTCCAACTGAAGTCGAAGATCGAAGACAGCAACAAGGCGCTCGAAAAGATCGAGAAAGAGATCAGCCAGATCACCAAAAACATCTCCACCGCCTCCAGCGTCGCCGCGGCCATCGCCAAGGTGCTGAGCCTCGCGCCCTCTTTCGCCTGAGCAGCCCTCCTTCGGTCCCTATAATGAAAACCGGAAGGTAGCCACCAAGAGATGGGTCTGTTCAAGAAGAAGATCAAGCAGGAGCATAAGGTCATGCTCCAGGCCGAGCGCGCCGCCGGAGCGCTTCTCCCCGAGTACCACCGCGCCACCCCCGAGTGCCCCCACCCCGAGCGCTGGCACATGTACGACTCCATGACGGCCGAGGCCGAGGTGCTCGAGTTCCTCTATACCCTCGTCACCACCACCAAGCCCGAGCTCATCGTCGAGACCGGCTCCTTCCTCGGCGTCTCCACCCTCTGGATCGCCAAGGCTCTGAAGGACAACGGCTTCGGCAAAATCATCTCCTGCGAGTTCGACCCCGTCGTCTTCGCCAAGGCGAAGGAGAAGATCGACGCCTCGGGCTACTCCGAGTGGATCGAGCTTCGCAACGAGTCCTCGCTCGAGATGCACATCGAAGGCACCATCGACCTCTTCTTCTCCGACTCCGACCTTCCCATCCGCGAATCCGAGGTCAAGCGCTTCCTCCCGCAGATCCGCCCCACCGGCCTCATCCTGATGCACGACGCCAGCTCGCACCTGAAGACAGTCCGCGACGCCGCCTTCAAGATGGAGTCCGAAGGTCTTCTCTCCTGCATCTTCCTGCCGACTCCGCGCGGCCTCGTGGTCGCGCAGAAGAAAGAGGGCCGGGCATAAGCCCGCCCCTCATCTCCTCACACGCCTATTCCTTTTTCGAACTTGTCATTCCGTAGCGCTTTGAACTTGTCATTCCGCAGCGCAGCGAAGGAATCTGCTTCTCTTTGCAGGACGACTAGACCCACCGCTCCATCTCAGATACCCTCATCTCGCGACCGATCTTCGTCTAAAAGGAGACTCCCCGATGGCCCGTCGTATCGTATTCAGCCTTGCGGCCCTGCTTCTATCGCTCAACCTGTTCGCTCCTGCCGCATCCGCCCAGAGCATCCAACAGCCCGGCCCCGCGCTCTCGCAGGAGGACGGCATCCGCATCGTCACCGAGGTCCGCAAGCGCCTCCTCGGTCTTAGCAACTACGCCGTCTTCGACTGGATCACCTTCGGCTTCCGTGGCAAGACGCTCGTCCTGAACGGCTACGCCTCGCGCCCCACCCTCAAGGACGACGCCGGTCGCGCCGTGAAGGACATCGCCGGAATCTCCGGCGTCGATAACCAGATCAAAGTTCTTCCCTATTCGATGAACGACGACCGCATCCGAGCCGCCGTCTATAACCGCATCTACACGCAGCCTGTCCTGCGCAAGTACAACGCCAACCAGGGCTCGCTCGCGCAGGCGATGGGCCCCGGCGGACGCAGCTTCGCCATGATGTCCGGAGGCATCACCAACAATCCTCCCATCGGCTACCATGCCATCCACATCATCGTGAACAACGGCAAGACCACGCTTTACGGAGTCGTCCTCAACAAGAGCGACGCCGACATCGCCTTCATCCAGGCCAACTCCGCCCCCGGAACCTTCGGGGTCGACAACGAGCTTGTCGTGCAGGGCTCCAGCCCCGGCCACGAGCCGAAGTAGTCCTGTAAAACAAAAGCGGCGATCCCGGAAGGGACCGCCGCTTTTCACCTCACGCACAAAACCGCCTCAGAGGTTGAACAGCTCCTTCAACCGCTTCGTCTGCGCCCTGCTCACCGGAATCTCCGTCCTCTTCGGGTCGTCCATCCGTAGCTGATAGCTCGACTTGAACCACGGCACCACCTCGCGGATGTGCTGGATGTTCACCAGGTACGAGCGGTGCGCCCTCCAGAAAGCCTCCGGGTCGAGCTGGTCCTGCAGCTCCTCGATCGTCCGGCAGTTCGAGTGGCCCTCCACCGTCGGAGTCACCACCGTAATCGTTCCCTCTTCAATCGTGGCGAAGCAGATTTCTTTCTGGTCCACCAGCAGCAGCCGGTTCTGCGCCCGCACCACCACCTTGCCCGTGTTCGATTTCGCCGCCGGGGAATGCGCCTGCTCTCCCACCAGCCGCAGCAGGGCGTCCAGCTTGGAGTCGGTGTCGGGGTTCCCCTCCGACCGCTCCTGCATAATTCGGGCCTGCGCCTTCTCGATCGTCTGCAGCACACGCTTGCGATCAAACGGCTTCAGCAGGTAATCGACCGCGTTTACCTCGAAGGCTCTCACAGCATACTGGTTGTACGCCGTGGCAAAGACCACCTGCGGCATGGGAACCCTGCGGTCCAGCAGCTTCTTCAGCACGCCGAATCCATCCAGCCCCGGCATCTGCACATCCAGAAAGACCACGTCAGGCCGGTGCGTGCGGATCAGCTCCACCGCTTCAATTCCATTGGTTCCCTGTGCAAGAACGTCCACACCGCCCGCACGCTCCAGCAGATACTGCAACTCCTGCCGTGCCAGCGGTTCATCGTCGATGATCAGAGCCGTAAGAGACATTTCGACCGGTCGCAACAGGCGACTACCCTAGTCACTATACGCCCGTAGCCGAGCCGGGGCATGATCCTCGGCCAGATCATGACCGCACTGCGTGCAGTAGACGTCGGTAATCTGCACCCCGCGAAAGCACCGTCCACACACCGGAGCCATCTGGAACTGGCACTGCGGGCAGAAGTGGCAGGTCGAAGCAATCTCCGTGCGGCAATGCGGGCAGGGCCGCAGCAAAGGCTGACGCAGCAAGAAGTAAACCACCGCTCCAATGCCGCCCGGCAGCAGAACCACAATCAGCATCCATAGCCCCGCAGGCATCCTGCGACGCTTCACATCGCGGCTCACATAACCGACGAGCAGAACGTAGCTGGCAAACGCCGTCCCCCATGAATAGCCCATCAGCAGCCGCATCGGCAGCATCTCGTGCTTATGGTGCGGCATTACGACGTGGAACAGGTACTGCACCGCGGCAAAGACCGCCGTCGCCAGCACAACCGACCACGCTGGAATCAGGCTCAGCTCGTCTTCGCTTCCCGGCTGAACCTCCATCGTCACCCTGTCCTTGGACTCGGTCGACGCCATCACGCTACTTCTCCCCTGGAGCGCTTACCGCGACGGAACCACGTCATCCCCAGCAGCACCGTCGAAACGGGCAGAAACCAGAACAACAGCACAAGGTACTGGTCGCTCGAATCCGGCGCGCCCATCGGGGCAATGTCGTACTCGTCCAGCAACGTCCACACCGCCGTCACCAGGATCACCACCATTGAGGAGCAGACCGCCAGCGGAGCCCACAGGCTTCGGATGCGATCCCGCCGCGCCGACATCTGCTCGGCCCGCGCCCGCACCACCCTGTGCGTCCGGTTTACCAGCGATGCTCCCGCCCCGGACCGGAGCGACGCCAGCGCTTCCCGCGCCAGTACCCTCTCCCGATCCGTCCCGATTTCTTCCACCACTTCCTTCATCCCTTCGCCTCCGCCACCACAGGGCGATAACTTCTCAACTTTTCCAGCTCCGGTTTCAACGAAGCCAGCCCGCGGTACAGCCGCGATTTCACCGTCGAAAGAGGAGCGCGGGTCACCCCGGAGATCTCCTCCAGCGACATCTCCTCGTAGAAGCGCAGCACCAGCACCTCGCGATACGAGGTATCCAGCGTCAGCAACACGGCGGCCACCTCCGCCGAGTCCTCCCGCGTCGTAAACTGCTCCAGCGGCGAAGGCCCCGTCGTTGCTACCTCGAACGGACGGTCGTCCTCGTCGCTCTCGCTCATCTCGTCCAGGCTCGCCATCGTCCGCTTGCGCGAAAGATCGATTACCAGGTTGCGAGCAATCGTGAACAGCCAGGTATCGAACCTGGCCTTGCCGTTGTACTGCGCGCCGCGCACCAGCACGCGCATCCACGTCTCCTGAAAGAGATCCTCAGCCGTCTCGCGGCGTCCGGTCAGAAACAGCAGATAGCGCAGCAAACGGTGCTGATACTGCTCGATCAGCTGATCCAGAAGCTCGGCATCCTGCCGCTTCAGGCCACGCGCAATTGCCGCATTCTCTTCCTGAGTCAGCGCAACCTGCGCCGCCGTGATGGATAGGGCTCCGTTCACTGAGGAATTGACGCGATCTCCCTCCAAAAAGTCTCCATTTTGGACCTTCTGGCGTGAAAAACCTCGTTTTGCGTCTGAACGGCCCATCTTCCGATTCCCTCGAAAAAGCCACGAACAATAGATATCCCTAAATTGTACGGTGCAGTGGCCCGCCTTCGTCCAATGTTTTTTGAGCCTGTAAACTTGTTTCATGGAAGTTCTTTACGGGCTGCATCCGGTCGAAGAAGCCCTCCGCGCCGGCTCCGGACGCCTCGACCGCATCTCGATCTCACGGGAGCGCCGCGATGCCAAGCTGGAGCGCATCGCCTCCCTCGCCCGCTCCGCCGGGGTTCGCGTCTCGCAGGAATCGCGCGACCAGCTCAACCGCATCGCCAAGACCGAGTCCCACCAGGGCGTCGTCGCCTACCTTCGCGAGCGCGCCTTCCTCACCATCGAGGACATGCTCGCCCCCGCGCCCGACGGCCAGCCCCGCTTCTTCCTCGCGCTCGACGGCCTCGAAGACCCCCACAACCTCGGGGCGCTCCTGCGCACCGCGGACGGCGCGGGAGTCGATGGAATCATCCTCCCCGAGCGCCGCAGCGCCTCCATCACCGCGACCGTCGCCAAGACCTCCGCCGGCGCCTCCGAGCACGTCCGCGTCGCCCGCGTCACCAACCTCGTCCGCGCGCTCGAGCAGATGAAGAAGGCCAACGTCTGGGTCGTCGGACTCGACGAGCGCGGAACCCCCGACTACACCGACTTCGACTTCTCCTCCGACTGCGTGCTCGTCCTCGGGCGCGAAGGCGCGGGCCTGCACGACCTCGTCAAGAAGACCTGCGACCACCTGCTCCGCATCCCGATGGCGGGAAAGGTCTCCTCGCTCAACGTCTCGGTCGCCGGGGCCGTCGTCATGTACGAGGCCATGCGCCAGCGGCGCGGCTCCTCCGTCCAACCGAAGACCCCTCCCGCGTCCGCCGCACCCAAAAAGCGCAAGGGCCTCGGCAGTATTTAGGACAAGCAGCCCATTGATGATCCGTTCCCCCTTCTTCGCCGCTCTTCTCGCAGCCTCCACGCTCGCTCCGGCACAGACCTCCCATCCCCGCCGCCACGCCTCCCACCCAGCCGCCAGCCAGAGCTCTTCCAGCTCCAGCCAGCAGAGCCCTGCCGCCCAAAGCAACGAGGCCGACCCAAACCGACCGCAGCCCCGGCCCATCAGCCGCCCCGCACGCACGCCCGAGGCCGAGGTCGCCGCCATCACCGACGCCGAGCGTTCCTCCCTCGACTTCACCGCATGGGACCTCGACCTCCACCTCGAGCCCGCGACCTCGCACCTCGCCGCGCGCGCCCGCTTCACCGTCCGCAACAACACCGCCGCCCCCATCACGCGGCTCACCCTCCAGCTCTCCTCCACGCTCCACTGGGAAAGCCTTACCTCCCCCACCCCCCTCACCTTCACCGAGCACCCCCTGCCCACCGACGCCGACCACACCGGCCAGGCCACCGAGGCCCTCGTCGTCCTTTCGCAGCCCATCCTTCCGGGCACCTCGCTCACCCTCACCGGCTTTTACTCCGGCGACATCCCGGCCTCCTCCGAGCGCCTCACCCGCATCGGCGCCCCCACCGAGCAGGCCGACCACGCCGACTGGGACCGCATCGCCGGCGACCTCACCGCCCTGCGCGGCTTCGGCAACGTCCTCTGGTACCCCGTCTCCTCACCCGCCCTCTTCCTCGGTGACGGAGCAAAGCTCTTCCAGTCCGTCGGCCTCTCGCGCCTCCAGCAGGCAGCGTCCACGCTCCGCGTCCGTCTCGCCGTCGAGTACGTCGGCGAGCCCCCGGTCGACGCCTTCCTCAACGGTCGCCGCCAGCCCCTCGACCACATCACCGAGGAGCCCAATGCCACCGTCGCCGAATCGCACGGCGTCGCCACCACCGACTTCGCCGCCGCGCCTATCGGCTTCCGCACCCCCAGCCTCTTCCTGACCTCGTACGCGGCGAAGCCCTCGGACAACCAGCTTCTCTCCGTCATCACCAGCCGCCCCGAGGCTATCCCCCCGTACACGGCGGCCTCGAACAACATCGCCCCCCTCCTGCGCGACTGGCTCGGCGACGCTCCGCTCACGCAGCTCACCCTGATCGACCAGTCCGGCCAGCCCTTCGAGGACGACGCTCTCCTCGCCGTTCCACTCTCCGCCACCGATGCCCGCCAGATCACCCCGGCGATGGTGCATTCGCTGACGCACTCTTGGTTCCACTCCTCACTTCCGTGGCTCAACGAGGGAGTCCCCCAGTTCCTCTCGCTCCTCTACACCGAGACCACCGACGGCCGCGACAAGGCCCTCCTCGAGCTTCGCCAGATCATCAACCCGCTCACCTTGGTCGAGCCAGAGGCTCCCACCGCGCCTCGCCCCTCCGCGCGCGCAGAATCCGGCAGCAGCAGTTCCTCCAGCAGCTCGTCCGCCCCCAGCAGCCACAACGACGCCCCACCCGCGCCGCTGCCGTCCACCCTCACGCCGCCTCCGGGCCAGCCCGGCCAAAGCCTGATCGCCGCCCACGACGAGGTCTACTACCGCGCCAAGTCCGCCGCCGTCCTCTGGCTTCTGCGCTCCGTCACCGGCGACGACGCCATGAAGAAGGCCCTGCAGCTCTACCGCGACGAGGTCCGCCACGCCGACCCGAAGGCCCCCGAAGACCCGCACGCCTTCCAGCGCGTCCTCGAAGCCGCTTCTCACATGGACCTCTCCGCGCTCTTCGACGACTGGGTCTACAACGACCGTGGCCTCGCGGACCTCTCCATCGTCAACGTCACCCCGCGATCGCTTCCCGCCCGCAACGGCAAGGGCGTCAGCTGGCTGGTCGCGGTCGAGATCCGCAACGCCGGTTCGGTCGCGGTCGATGTTCCGGTCACCGTGCGCTCGGGAACCCTCACCTCCACCCAGCGCGTCCACATCGATGCGCGCTCCAGCACCTCCACCCGCATCGTCTTCGAAGGCGTTCCGAAGGAGGTCCTCGTCAACGACGGCACCATCCCCGAGACCACCGACCCCGTCCACACGGCCGAGGTCAACACCGACGCCCCCACGGTGCCATAAATCGCAAGGTATCGGGTGCCCATATCTGACGGTTTTATCGTCAGATACGGGTTTTGCAGGATGTCTCATTTATCACTCATTTCAAAGCTCTGCGCGGGGGAGAACCCCGTAAACGGCCCCGCACCCTTGCACTGCCCCCGCTGCTCCCCTAAACTCCACAGGAAGAGTCGAATAATTAAAGTGCTTTTTCCTTACAAAACCGCGGCATCTCTCCTCCTGGCAACCTGGTTCCTTACTCCCGGCGCGAACGCCCAGACCCCACGCTCCTCTGGCAGCTCCAGCTCCGGTTCGGCTTCCTCCAGTTCGTCCAGCTCCAACCTCGAATCCGACGCCCCGGCCGATACTCCGCGCCGCCCTCCGGCGCGTCCGCGCGTCTCCCAGCCCGAGGCTGGCGGAGCCGCCATCACCCTCGAAACCAGCGAGCCGCTCTTCGACATCGCCGTCGCCCTGAACACCTGCGGCTACGACACCGGCCTCGACAGCTCCGCCCCGGTCCGCGGCAAGATCCGCGACGAGGTCAACCAGGCTCTCGCCTCCGCCTCGCCTGAGGCCCGCGACCACCGCGACGCTCTCTGCGGATATATCCGCGAGCACAACCTCGGCGACTCCAGCCTCAACCTCGCGCAGTACATCTCTCTCTCGCTGTACCTAAATCCTCCACCGCAGCTCACCCCCTCGGTCGAAGAACCGGACCTTCCCCCCGACTCCACGCAGGTCGTCAACATTCTTCCCCTGCTCCGCACCTTCGCCGAGGACATCAACCTGCACGCCCTCTGGGTGACGCACCGCTCCGAGTACGAGCAGCTCGTCGACATCGCGCACGCCCCTCTCACCAAGGCCATCCTCGACACCAACGTCTACCTGCGCCTCCCCGTCTCGAGCTACGACGGCCGCCGCTTCCTCGTGCTGCTTGAGCCCATGCTCGCGCCCTCCACCACCAACGCCCGCATCTACGGAACCGACTACATCGTGGTCGCCTCGCCCAGCGGCAAGCCTCTCGGCCAGGTCCACATGGACGAGATCCGCCACACCTACCTGCACTACGAGATCGAGCCGATGGTCTACGCCCGCGCCAGCGCGATGGATCGGCTCCAGCCTCTGCTCAAGGCCGTGCAAAACGCCCCGCTCGAGTTCACCTACAGGTCCGACGTCGCCGCCTTCCTCACCGAGTGCATCATCAAGGCGGTCGAGGCCCACACGATGGACACCGGCTCCCCGCGCCCGAAGCGCCCCGGCCAGATCAAGCAGCGCTCCGAAGCAGCCGCCTACGAGGCGGAGCTGACCGCATGGGAGCGTCAGGCCGAGACCGTCCGCCGCAAGCAGGTCGATCTCGACGTGCACCAGGGATGGGTTCTGGCCAGCTATTTCTACGAGAAGCTCGGGCAGATGGAGCGTGACGGCGGCAGTCTGAAAGAGGACATCGCAGAGATGGTCTACGGCATGGACGTCGACCGCGAGCGCCACTCCGCCGAGCAGATCGTCTTCCTCCCCGAGGGTTCGCGCGATTTCGTCAAGCGCTCACCCCGCCAGCTCAAGGGACTCGACCTGGCTGAGGTCAAGCTGATGAAGGGCGACATCGACGGGGCCGACCAGATGGCAAACGAAGCCCTCAAGACCAATCCCAACGACCCGCAGGCCAACTACCTCGCCGGTCGCATCGAGTTGATGCAGGGCGACCCCGACGCTGCCACGACGCACCTCAACAAGACGCTTTCGCTCGCGAAGGACCCTCGCACCCTCGCCTGGGCACACATCTACCTCGGTCGCCTTTACGACGTATCCCGCGACCCCGAACGCCCCGGCGAAGAGCATCCCGAGCGCGAAAAGGCCCTCGCCGAGTACAAAGCCGCCCTCGCCGTCCGCGACTCCCAGCCCGACACCCGGGCCGCCGCCGAAAAGGGCCTCAAGGAACCCTTCCTTCTCCCCAAACGGGACAACGGGAAGGACGACGACAACGCCCCCCTGGACCCCAGCGGCAAGGCTGAAAAGGAAGCCTACCGCCCGTCTGCGCAGAAGTGAAACAGAAGTAAGACAGAAATGATGCAGAAGTAGAGCAGCAATCCGGCCGTTCCTCTCCCCGCGGCCCTTCGCATTTCTGTAAAGTTAATAGGGAGAGGAATCATGCCGACGCGCCGCAGAAAGACCGCACGGGTCCCGCTTAACGATACCCTCGTTCCCCTCTGGGAGCATCGCTTCAAGCGTCCGGAGTTGCTGACCCTTGCCCTGACGCATCGCTCGCTGGCCTACGAAACCAGCCCCGAGTCTCTGCACAACCCCTCCACCGATAACGAGCAGCTTGAGTTCGTCGGCGACGCCGTCCTCGGACTTGCCGTCGCCGAAGGCCTCTACCGCCGCTTCCCACAGGCCCGCGAGGGCGAGCTGACCCGCCTGCGCGCCTCGCTCGTCAGCCGCCGCCACCTCGGCCACGTTGGCCAGCGCATCGGCCTGGGAGCAATGCTGCGCCTCGGACGCGGCGAAGAGCAGAGCGGCGGACGCGAGAAACCCGCGCTGCTGGCCAACGCGCTCGAAGCCGTCATCGCGGCTCTCTATCTCGACGGAGGCCTCGAGGTCTCCCGCAGCTTTATAGAGCGCCACATTATCGAGCCGTCCATTCCTGACCTCCACGAGGCCCTTCGCGCCGGGGACACCTTCAGCGGCGCCATCGGCGACCACAAGTCCGCCCTGCAGGAGCACCTGCAGGCCTCCGGACGCGGCCAGCCCCAGTACGTCCTCACCGCCCAGAGCGGCCCCGACCACCAGAAGCTCTTCCGCGTCGAGGTCCGCATCCCCGACGGCCTTGGCGGCTCCCGCGCCCTGGCCGAATCCGAGGGAACCACCAAGAAACAGGCGCAGCAGCGCGCAGCCCGCATCGCCTTCGAGCAGCTCATCGCCGAGCAGTCCGGGGAGCACCCCGCGCCTCCGGCCCCAGAAACCCCGCCCCACTCCGGCAATGGAGCGGGCAAGCCCGGCATCGAAGCCGCCCGCGGCGGCATCAAAGTAGAGAGATGAGCACCCCGGCGACCACTCCCGGTCTCCCCCTCGAAGGCGCGTCCCCGGCCAGCGCCTCCCCGATCCCCGTTCGTCTCTCTGACGCCCGCCCCTCCGCTCCCCGCCAGCAGGAGCCCTCCCCCGGAATCCTCCCTGCGGTCCAGTCGCTCATCACGATCATCGTCGTGGCTCTCTTCATCGTCACCTTCACGGTCCAGCCCTTCCGCATCCCCTCCGGTTCGATGGAGCCGACCCTGCTGATCGGCGACTTCCTCCTGGTCGACAAACAGGTCACGACCGACTCCCTCGGCTCCTCCGTCCTGCCCTCGCCCACCATCCACCGCGGCGACGTCATCGTCTTCCACTTCCCCCTCGACCCCGACACGCACCTCGTCAAGCGCGTCGTCGGCATCCCCGGCGACCGCATCCGTCTGCGCGGCGGCCACGTTCTGGTCAACGGCCTTCGCCTCGACGAACCGTACGCGATCTACCGCCCCGCCGGTCCTGACAACTTCCGCGACAACTTCCCCCGCCTCCAGAACGCCGACCCTGCCATCGACTCCCGCTGGTGGGTGCGCATGCGCAAGCTCATCGACAACGACGAGCTGATCGTCCCCGACGGCAACTACTTTGTCCTCGGCGACAACCGCAACGACAGCGAGGACAGTCGCTACTGGGGCTTCGTCCCGCGTGAAAACATCGTGGGCCGCCCCGTCGTCGTCTACTTCTCGCTGCGACAGGACGACGCCCCCAGCTACATCGTTCCCCGCGCCGCCGGAATCGCTCTCGGCAGCGCCGACCAGTCCTTCCCCGGTCGCTTCGCCCGCTGGAACCGCGTCTTCCACGTCGTCCGCTAGCATTAACCTCCCGGCGAATCCCTCCCCTTCAAATCCCCCGCAATCCTTCACGGGAAGCGATACACTGGAACGAGCATTTTCGGAGAAGCCCCGTCGATGAAGACCCTGGAACCCGTCGAGAAAGAAGAGACCGTCCCCGCGTCCGAGCAGCAGACCGAGACACCGCTCGAATCGCTGGCCTCGATCGCCACCGTGCTCGCCGTCGGCCTCTTCGTGATGACCTTCGTCTTCCAGAACTTCGAGATTCCCTCGGCCTCGATGGTCAAGACGCTGCTCATCGGCGACCACGTCCTCGTCGACCGCGTCACGCTCGCGCCCCCGGCCAAGTGGGCCCCCTTCTCCTTCTACCGTGACGTCCGCCACGGCGACATCATCGTCTTCCTCAAGCCCGGCGAACCGGACCTCTTTCTGGTCAAGCGCGCCATCGGGCTTCCCGGCGACCATATCCACCTGCGCAACGGGGTCGTCTACCTCAACGGCGTCGCCCAGAACGAGCCTTACGCCGCGATGCCCGCCTCCGACGGCAACTTCCAGCACGAGTACAACCCCTACCGCGACGACTTCCCCGCCATCCCGCCCGACCCCGCCTTCCAGGTCACGGCCAGCTGGCAGTACGATCTTCCCGCGAACATCAAGGACGGCGATCTCGTCGTTCCCCCCGGCAAGGTCTTCGCGATGGGCGACAACCGCCCCGATTCGCTCGACAGCCGCTACTGGGGCTTCGTTCCGCGCGAGAACATCGTGGGCCGCCCCATGTTCGTCTACTGGTCGTTTGATACTCCCGCCGACCAGATCGACAAGCAGACCATCGGCGACCGCCTCTCCTTCATGGGCCACATCCTGATTCACATCTTCGATCAGACGCGCTGGAAGCGTACCTTCCATATCGTTCGGTAGCGAGGGTTCCCGAACCACTTCATGCGGCAGACCGATTCATCCCAGCAATACGCGACCTCTTCCTCCCAACCGCACGTAGCGGTCGAGCCGGTTTACTCCTCCCCGGCCCCACGGCCCTCCCGGCAGCCCTCGCACCTGCGGCGCTTCCGCTTCCTCTACCTCGGAATCATCGCCGCCATTCTGCTGGTCCTCGCCCTGCCGCTGATCAACCTGAGCCGCTACCAGCGCCGCATCGCCGCCTCCATCAGCGACAGCCTCGGCCGCCCCGTCCACCTCGATAACATCTCGCTCATGTTGCTTCCCGTCCCCGGCCTGACCATCCAGAACCTCGTCGTCGGCGAATCCCCCGAGTTCGGCTCCGAGCCCATCATCCGGGCCAACTCCGTCCATGCGACCCTGCGGCTGGCCTCGCTCTGGCGTCGCCAGGTCGAGATCTCTTCCATCAGTTTCACCGACCCCAGCGTCAACCTCGTCCACTCCCCCAACGGCCGCTGGAACATCGAAGGCATTCTCCTCAGCGCCTCGCGCGTCGAGACCGCCCCCACCGCCCAGCCCCACGCCGGACCCGCCCCGCGCTTCCCCTACATCGAGGCCACCGGAGCCCGCCTCAACATCAAGCAGGGACAGGAGAAGCTCTCCTTCTCCCTCGTCGATGCCGACTTCGCCCTCTGGCTCCCCGACCCGCACCAGTGGCACCTGCGCCTCAGCGCTCACCCCACCCGCACCGACGCCAACGTCAACAACGCGGGCACCATCGAGATCGAATCCACCCTCGGGGCCGCCTCTTCGCTCGCGCAGGTTCCCTTCAACCTGCAGGGACAGTGGCGCGACGCTCCTCTCGGCGAGGCCACCCACGTCCTCTTCGGTCATGACGCGGGCTGGCGCGGCGTGATGAACCTCGCGGTCAACCTTCGCGGAACCTTCGGCGAAAACGCCGTCACCGCCCGCCTGCATCTCGAAGACACCCGCCCCGCCGACTTCGTTCCCGACCAGTCCCTCACCACCGACGCCGAGTGTTTCGCCACTGCCTCCGGCCTCTTCCACGCCTTCGAGGACATCCGCTGCTCCTGGCCCCCGGCCTCCGCCGTGCACAACACCGCTCTCACGCTCACCGGAGCTATCCCCGACGTTCACCGCCTCGAAGCCGCCTCCTTCCAACTCAGCGCCTCCGAGCTTCCGGCCTCGCGCCTGGTCACCCTGATGCGTGCGACCAGCCCCCGCGTCCCCTCCGACCTCACCGCGGCAGGAGCCCTCACCGGAACCCTCACCTACTCCCCCGCAGCCGGAAAGAACGCGCAACACACCGCCGCCCGCTGGCAGGGACAGTTCACCCTGGCCGAAGCCAAGCTCTCCAACGATGGAGACAAGGCCTCCACCCTGCTCTCAACCGACGTCCACCTGCACACCGCGAGCAACGAGCCTCCCACGCGCCATCGCAACGCCGCGCCGAGCCCCGCCGCCCACGGCCTGCTCCTGCCCCCGACGCCCCTGCTCCTGGGAGGCCGCGACCCCGCGACCCTCGAAGGCCGCTTCGACTCCACCGGCTACATCCTGCGCCTCAGCGGAAACGCCACCGCATCCCGCCTGGAGTCCCTCGCACAGGCGCTGCCCCCCCTCGGAGACGGCCTGCTCAAGGCCCTGCCGCAGGACTACCCAACCACCGCGCCCTTCCACCTCGACCTCACCGCCACCCGCACCTGGCACGGTCAGCAGATATGGGCCATCTCACCGGAGCAATCTCCCAAGGCCACCAAGCCCCACATCCGCCGCCGGTAGCTGACATAGCAAATAGAAAAGGCCCCACTCGGGGCCTTTTTCTGTCTTACTCAAACAAAATCTTAGAAACCGTTCGGAACCCCGGCAGCCTGCTCCGCGCTCACCGCTGAGCCGATCACGCGATTCTCCGGCTTCTCGCTCACAATCTCAATCGAGTATCCCTGCAGCGGACTCATCTTCACCATCTGCTGGATGTAATCCTTCAGGATCGGCAGATCGACGAACCCGACATACCGCCCGGTCAGGAAGAACTTCCCCGGCCCGGCCATGTGGATCACCGTCGAGGTCGCCGCGGCCAACGCCTTGTGATAAAGCTTCTTGAACTCCACGCAACGGTGGTCGCCCTTCTTCGCGGCCTCGAAGACCTCCTCCGGCTCCATGTCCAGAAAGCGCAGCCGCATCGCGCGATGGCCCATCACACCTTCAAGGTGGCCCCTGCCGCCGCAGCCGCAGTAGGTCTCCTTGTCGTCGAGCGTCACAACCGTGTGTCCGCCCTCCCACACACCCGGCACGAAGGGATAGCGCCCGAAGCCGATGCCCATTCCCAGTGTCCACACCCGGATCGAGCTATCCAGCTTGCCGTGCTTGGCCGCCAGTCCTGCCGCCACTCCATCTGCGTCGTTCAGGATCGTCACCGGGGCCTCGATCCCCAGCTCCTTCAGCTTCGATGAAATCTGGTCGCGCAGTCGAGCGCCCTTGAGCTGCGGCAGGTTCGGAGCCTCCTCCACCACGCCTTCTTTTACCACGCCCGGCACGGCCACTCCCACCGCGTCAAGCTTCTTCGCATCCCCGGCGGCCTTCACCACCTGGTCGCAGATCGTCTCGACCAGCTCCTCCGTGGGCATCTCCACGAGAGCGCCGTAAACATCGTCCTCTACCGGGAACCGCAGTAGCTCTCCCACCAGAGCATGATCCACCACCAGGCCCGTAAAGACCTGTTCCGATAACGTCACTCCAACCGACTTCGCCATGTGCTCCCCTGCCGAACCCGCGCGTTTTTTTCTCAGTCGTATTTGCTTACGCGGTTCAATCCATTGAAAGCCGCTACTTTATAACATTCCGCGAGAGTTGGGTAGTTGAACACCGTATCCACGAAATATTCAATGGTTCCGCCCAGTACCATCACGGCCTGTCCGATGTGCAGAAGCTCGCTGGCTCCCTCGCCGATAATGTGAACCCCAAGGATCGAATGGTTCTCCCGGTGGAAGATCAGCTTCAGCCGTCCCGTCGTATCGCCGCGAATCTGTCCGCGCGCAATCTCGCGATAGTAGGCCACGCCGACCTCGTAGGGAACATCCTCTTCCGTCAACTGCTCCTCGGTCTTGCCGATAAAGCTCATCTCCGGAATCGTGTAGATGCCGTACGGATAGAAGCTCGGGTTCGAGACCATCGACTCGTCACCGAAGGCCCGCGCCGCCGCAATCCGTCCCTGCTCCATCGAAACCGACGCCAGCGAAGGAAATCCGATCACATCGCCCACCGCGAAGATGTTCGGGTTCTTCGTGCGAAAATCCTTGTCCACCGGGATGCGTCCGCGCTTATCGGCCTCGACCCCCACCGACGGCAGGTTCAGCTCATCCACATTGCCCTGGCGACCGACCGCATACAACAGCGCATCACCCTGAACCTTCTTCTTGCTCTCGAGAAGAGCGACCACGCTTCCGTCGTCATGCTCCTCGACCGACTCCACCTCTTCGTTCAGACGCATTGTCACGCGGGCATCGCGCAGGTGATAGCTCAGCGCCTCCACGATCTCCTGATCGGCAAACTCCAGCAGGCGCGGCCTGCGTTCGATCAGCGTCACGCGCACGCCAAGCGCCGCGAACATACAGGTGTACTCCACGCCGATCACGCCACCGCCAACCACGATCATCGTCTTCGGCAGGTTCGTCAGGTCCAGCACCATGTCGCTGTTGATAATCGTCTTGCCGTTGATCGGAACCTTGTCCGAGCTGGCGGGCTTGGTTCCCGTGGCGATCAGCGTATTCATCGTCTCGTAGACCGTCGATCCCCGCGAGTTCGTCACCTTCACGTGCGTCGGATCCTCGAAGCTGGCCACGCCCGAGAGCATCTCCACGTTATTACGCGAGAGCTGCGCCTCGGTCACATCGATCTCCGTCTTGATGACGTGCTGAACCCGGAAGGCCAGATCGGCCATCGTGATCCGTTCCTTCACCCGGTAGTTCATACCGTAGATCGACTTGTAGTTGTAGCCCGACAGATGCAGCACCGCCTCGCGCATCGTCTTCGACGGGATCGTTCCCGTGTTGATCGAGACGCCGCCGACCACCTCGCGCATCTCCACCAGGGCGACCTTTTTGCCAAGCTTGGCGGCATAGATCGCGGCGCGCTGTCCAGCTGGGCCGGACCCAATAACGATTAGATCGTACACACTGCTCATAAACCCCAGACTCTATACGGCATCGGCCGTCTTCGATTCCTGTTGTCGAATGACCTTCTCTGCCCGTCTCCGGAAACGGAGCACCTTGGCTCCGCCAGAAGGCCCGGTCTTTCCCTTACGACTCAAGCTGCTCAACTTACCCGGCGGTTTCAGCCTCGCCGCACTTGATCGCTGCCTCAAAGCTACCACACGGGCAGACCCCTCCTATCAACGCCCGATAAACGATCACACGGTCTGCCTCCGTTCATCCTCTGTCCCAACATAGACTTGCCAGTACACTTATCGACGTGATCCGCTGCGCCATCACCGACCGCACCCTCTTTCCCGGAGACGAACACCGCAGACAGACCTCGCTCATCCGGCAGGCGCTCCGCTGGGCGCGCCGCGGCATCGACCTTATCCAGCTCCGAGAAAAAGACCTCTCCCCCTCCGATCTCGGCTACCTCGCCACCAGCGTCCTCGTCGCGCTCGCCGCGGAGGACTCTCCCACCCGCCTGCTCCTCAATGGCCCCGTTGAGGTCGCCGTCAAGACCCGAGCCCACGGCGTCCACCTCTCGACCACCGCCCCCGCCACCCCCGAGGACGTTCGCAACGCCTACGCCGCGGCGGGCCTGCCGCCCCCCATCGTCACCCTCTCCTGCCACACCATCCACGAGGTCGAGCACGCTCGCCTGCACAGCCCCGACGCCATCCTCTTCGCTCCCGTCTTCGGAAAGGTCGTTGCAGGACGCCTCGTCTCCCCCGCCGTGGGACTCGAAGCCCTGCGCGCCGCCTGCGAAGCCGCCTCTTCCGTTCCGGTCTACGCCCTGGGAGGCGTCACGTTGGCAAACGCCCCGCAGTGCCTCTCCGCAGGAGCCCAGGGCATCGCCGGAATTCGCCTCTTCCTCGATCCTCCCTCGACGTCCTCCCCCAGCTACTCCCCCTTGTCATAAACCGTAGTCGTGTCGAACGCCCCACCCGGCATCGTCACATGCGTCGTCTTCTTCAGCCTCTTTCCTCCAGCAGCCAGCTGATACCGCGCCTCCACCGCGCCGTCGGCTCCCTGAAACTGCACCCTCTCCATCACGATCAGCGCCGCTCCCTTCCACTCGCCCTTCACGCTCAGGATGCGGAACGGCGCGGTCTCCGGAAACAGCTTCGCCATCGGCGTCTCGCCGCTTCCCACGCGAAACCGCAGCGTGTAGCTCTGCTTCGTCCCCGGTCGTTCGATCAGGACCGCAATCGCCATCTCCTCTCCCGCCTGCGTCACCTCTTCGCTCTGCTTCAGCGGTGGAGGCGTCTGCCCGAAGTCGCTCTCCTTCGCATTCAGATTCCAGACTCCGTTCAGATCGGGCCTCGCCTGCGCCGCCGCCGTCAGGCACAGCATCACCACCACCACCGTGCACCACTTTTTCATGGACGCCTCCGCGCAATTAGGTTATCCATCATGGACAGGCCCCGCACCATCCATCGCACAATTCCATATCTTTTCCGAGGAGCACGCACATGGCTTACCACGTCTTCGTCACCGTCACCGGAGGCAAGGAACCCTTCAAAGGCGAGTCCACCATGAAGGGACAGGAAAACAAGTTCGAGGCCGTCTCGGTCAGCTACGGGGTCAGCGCTCCTGCCGCCTCAGCGGGCTCGGGAGCAGGAGCAGGCAAGGTCCAGCCGCAACCCGTCGTCATCACCAAGAACTGGGGAGCCTCCTCGCCGCAGTTCTTCTCGACGGCCTTCGCCGGTCTGCACCTTCGCACGGTCCTGATCGAATACTTCCTGCAATCCGGCGACGGAGCCAGCGTCCTCGACCACTCCGTCCTTCTCACGGATGTCGTCCTCACGCAGGTGCAGGACAGCTTCCCCTCCGCCGACGGGCGCGAGCTTCAGAGCATCACCCTTCAGTACGGGAAGATTCAGATCACCATCCCCAACGGAGCCACAGCAGGATTTGACGTGGCAGCAGGCCGCCTCCTCTAGTCCTTCGGGCTCACCGGCGCGCCATCGAAGTGAAAGACCTCGGGCAGTTCGAGCCATCGCCTGCCCGGGGAGGCTCCCTCCACCTCAACCAGCATCGGGTCCGTGATCGTCCACCACCGCTGCGTCTCGGGGTCGGCGGCCATCCTCCGCATGTCGGCCTCGTAGTCCTCTCCGTGATACTCGAAGTAAGCCACCACCAGGTCCTCGTACAGATAGAGCGAGTAGTTGCGGATATTGCACGCCTCGATCGTCGCCAGCACCGTCGGCCAGACGCTCTCGTGAATACGGAGGTACTCCTCCCTGACCTCCGGCCGCAAACGAATCACCTGCGAGTAACGACGCATCTCTTCTCCTATTTATCCGCTGGGGTCGGGGTCGGATCAGGCGAAAACCTCCTGCCCAGCTCCGGGGTCGAAAGAACATCCGTGGCTCCGGGCACGGCCTTCTCCACCTCCACGGCAAAGATGTAGCTCGGCCCGAACAGGTTCGAGGTAAAAAATATCAGCCTGCTATCAGGAGAGAACCGCACATTCGGCTCCAGCCGATAGTTGTGGTGCGACATATTCACCAGCTTCTCCCGGTGAAAGACGCCCGGACGCCAGAACTTCGCATCGTTCAGGCCGTTCTCGTCCTTCCTCCACTCCGGATGAAACAGGTTGATCCACTCACCCGCATTCGAGCGCGCCACCTGTCCCGAGTCGCCGCCATCGCCCGTAAACAACGTCGCTCCCTTGTTCACGTTGAAGTGAATCGACCACTCGTCGCGCTGCATGTGATACGCCACGCGACTACCGCTCGCCACATCGAACGCCGCCAGCCAGAAGTCCTCGCCCTTGGGAAGCTGCCAGTCGTACCAGACCGTCTCGCCGTCCTGCCCCCAGAACTCGTGCCCCGCAATCTCCATCAGCATCGTGCGCTGGTGCCGCAGCTCGTTCTGCGTGCCGTCCGTGCGAATCGTCCAGATGCGGTCCACCTTGTGCCACGGACCCTCATGGCAGTACATCAGCAGCGTCGGGTCCACCGGCGAAAACAGCAGATGCCCGATCCAGTCGGTCGAATGCAGCAGGTCCTTCACCTTCCCCGTCTTCAGATCGACCGTGAACAACACCACCGGAATCCTCGCGGCCAGACGCCGCTCCATCATCGCGCTCTTGTCCTCGGCCTGCACCAGAGGCCCCGGCCTCGCCGCGTGCCTTCCGTACTCCTGCGAAGCGCCCTCCTCCGTCTCCGTGTAAACGCCCGCGCCCAGCGTCTCATCGGCGTTCACGGTCGAGATCGTCGCCCTCTCCGGCAGCGTCGCCAGCTTCGTCACCGCGCCCGTCTCAAGGTCCGCCTTGTAAACCACCTGCCGGTGCGTCGCCTCGTCCATGCGCGTGTAGAAGACGCTGTTCGTCTTTCGACCAACGACAATCGCGTGATTCCCCGTGCGGTTCCGCTCCTCCACCGAAGCCCCCGCCGCAGCCGCAGGATTCGGAACCAGCAACCGTGTCTTCCGGCTGGCCAGTTCCATCGTATGAATGCCGTCCGGGGCCGTGTACACCATGAACCGCTCGTCCTTCGAGTACGCATTCACATTGAAGTAAAAGCCCGACGATCCCGGCTCATCCGTCACGCGATACACGCGATGCCCCGTATCACGATCCACCCACGTCTTCGGTGGAGCCTCCTGCGCCGACGCACTCCCAACCAGCAACAACACCGCAGCCAGAACACGCTTCATCGACTCTCCCCCTGCTGGTAACGAACCTCGTCGATCCCCTTCAGCCCAACATTGCCGTCCGCCTTCAGCTTCTCCCCCTGCGGAACCGTGAGGTCGATCGCGTCCAGCACAAGGTTCTCCGTATCCGCGATACTTCCCGCGCTCTCCGCCGCAATCTTCACGTGGTCGATACGAAAATCCTTCAGCAACGCATTGGGATACGCGGCAATCGCAATCGCCGTCTTCGCTCCCGTCGCCTCGATGTTCCAGAAGTGAACATCGTGAAAGTGCGGCAGCCCCTTCTCCTCGGGAACTCTCTCGGTCAGCACCTTCCAGTACGCGGGAGGATTCTGCACATCCTTCGGCATCTCCGCATAGCTGTAGCTCGGGTTCCAGTTCAGGTTCACCTGAATTGGAATCCGCACATCCGTCAGGTGCAGATCATGCACCCGCAGGTTCTCTCCCCCGCCGCCGCGCACCTTCGCGCTCTTAATCAGCACGCCGCTCCCAACGCCCTTGTACGCCGTCAGGTTGTAGGCTTCGATATTGCGAAACCCTCCCGAGGTCTCGCTCCCGAAGGTCACCGCCGCTGCTCCGCTGCGAATCACGCTGTCCCGAATCACCACATCCTCGGTCCTGCGGTTCACACGCAGACCATCGGCATCACGCCCCGCCTTCAGGCACAACGCATCGTCGTTCACGTCGATATCCGCGTGCTGCACCAGCACCCTGCGCGAGCTATCAATATCGATGCCGTCCGTCGAAGGCCCGCGCCCGCCGATGTTGTTCCGTATCGTCACATGATCGACCGTCACATCCTGCGAGTAGCAGATATGCACCGTCCAGAACCCCGACCGCTCCAGCTCCAGCCCATCCAGCGTCACCTTCGACGAGTCGAAGACCTGCACCAGCCGCGGCCTCTTCGCGTCGTAGTCCGCAGCCCACCGCAGCCCCTTCGGCTCATACTCCTTGCGCAGGTCCCAGTAGCTCTTCCACCAGTAGGAGCCATCGCCGTCAATCGTGCCGCCGCCCGTGATCTTCACATCCGTCTGCCTGTAGACATTCACCAGCGCCGCAGGCCACGTCATCTCGATGCCCGCCACCCTCGTCGGCATCAGCGGATACGCCGAAAGCTCCTGCACCCCCAGCAGCTTCACGCCTTTGGGAATCTCCAGCGTCTCCCCGCTCTTCACGAAGATCGAGCCGATCCGGTACGTCCCCGGACGAAACGTCACGGTCGCATGTTTTCCCGAGCCCGCATCGAGAGCCTTCTGCACGGCAGCGGTATCCACGACAACGCCATCGCCCTTCGCCCCGAAGTCATTCACCAGCAGCGTCGCCGCGCCCGCCCGCAGACAGAGCATCATCGCAATCAAGGCAAGCAGCCTCGCCCAGCTTCGTCCCGCCAGCAACATCCCGTCTCCCAATAGCGCAGTGATTCGTTTTCCGAACCAAGCTAAAGCACAAACCCCACCGCTGTCAGTACCAAAAGAGAAATAATTTCCAATCAACAAATACCGGTACGATGACCGGGTGCCCCATCCTTTGCAGCTTTATCGCAAAGAGTGGGATGCGGGATGTTCGAAGTGGAAGTCTTTAAAGACAGGAACCACACCAGTACGATCCCCCTTCATCCCACCCTTCCCGACGATGAAACTGCCGGAAAGGATGGGGCACCCAATCGTCCTGTCCCCTCCCGCAAAACGTATTTGACCCCGCTCCTCCAAAGTCCTACGCTTAAAGTGTGCTGATCACCCCTGTACAACTCTTCGACGAGCCCCTCGAGATCGCCGAAACCATCGCTCCCGGCGTCCTCGACTACAGCCCCGACGTCCGCCAGGTCTCGCCTCTCCCGGTCACCGGGCAGGCCGACCTCCTCGTCGAGCACCGCTCGGAGCAGCGCGGCCCCCACTCCGAGGTCAACGACATCCGGCTCCGCGCCTCCTACCACGGCGACTTCGAGATCCTCTGCGCCCGCTGCGTCGATCCCGTCCCCCAGTCCCTCTCCGGCGAGTTCGACCTCATCTTCCGCCCCTCCGACGCCGATCACGAATCCGGCGAGCATTCTATTTCCCCCGACGAGACCGAAATCGGGTATTATGAGGAGAGCGGTCTTTTGCTCGAGGACGTCGTGCGCGAACAGGTGTTGCTATCCCTGCCCACGCGAACCCTCTGCAAGCCGGACTGCAAGGGCCTCTGCCCTCGCTGCGGTCAGAACCTGAACCTCGCAACCTGCTCCTGCGACCAGACTCCGTCTGACTCGCGTTGGAATGCGCTCGCGGGACTGGCTGACAAAATCGAGGTCAAGCACTAAAAAACAAGTTCTGCCTCGTCGCCCGCACTTGTGCGGCCTCGGGCGATCGAAAGGGATACTGCAATGCCTAATCCGAAACGGCGTCATTCCAAGCAGCGCACCGCCAAGCGCCGCAGCCACGACTTCCTCACCCCTGCCGGACTCTCCGAGTGCCCCACCTGCCACGAGCGCAAGCTGCCTCACCGCGCCTGCCGTAAGTGTGGAACCTACAAGGGCCGCGAGGTTCTCACGGTCAAGGAAGCCAACTAAGCTCGCTGATGAGGCCTTCTCATCAGAAGGCCTTTCCCGGTAAGCCAACCCTGTTATCGTTTCCTGATGCCGATCGACATCGTCGTTGACGCAATGGGCTCCGACAAGGCCCCCGATCCTGAGATCCGCGGGGCCATTCTGGCTGCACGTAACTACGACGTGCGCGTCCACCTTGTCGGGCCTGAAGATATCCTGCGTCCCCTCCTCCGCGAGCAGCTCCGGCATCAGAAGCACCTCCCTGTCTTCGTGAACCCCGCCTCCGAGTGGATCACCATGAACGACAAGGCCGCGCAGGCGGTCCGAACCAAGCGCGACTCCACCATGCGCGTCGGCCTCAAGATGGTGCGCGAGGGCCGCGCCGCGGGCTTCTTCACCGCCGGAAACACCGGAGCCGCTATGGCCACGGCCAAGATGGTGCTGGGAATGCTCGCAGGCGTCGAGCGCCCCGCCCTTGTCGCCATCGTCCCCACCACCAAGGGAACCCCCTCACTCATCCTCGACGTTGGAGCCAACGTCGACTGCGATCCCGACAACCTCGTCCAGTTCGCCGTGATGGGCCACATCTACGCCCGCAACGTTCTCAAGATCGCGTCCCCGCGCGTCGGCCTGCTCTCCATCGGCGAAGAGGACTCCAAGGGCAACTCCCTCACCCGCGACACCCTCCCTCTACTCCGAGCCGTCACCGGGATCAACTTCATCGGCAACGTCGAAGGCCGCGATATCTATAACGGCAACTGCGACGTCATCGTTTGCGACGGCTTCGTCGGCAACGTCGCACTGAAGACCTCGGAAGGCATCGCCAAGCTGGTCACGACCTCCCTGCGCGAGGCCCTCAAGTCCACCGTCACCTCGCAGGTCGGCGCTCTGCTCTCCCGCCGGGCCTTCGGCGACTTCAAGAAGCGCCTCGACTACTCCGAATACGGCGGCGCTCCCCTGCTGGGCGTTCGCGGCGTCTGCATCGTCGGCCACGGCTCGTCCAACGAGCGGGCCATCATGAACGGCATCCGCGTCACCGCCGAGTTCGCCCATGCCGAGGTCAACTCCGGCATCGAGTCCGTTCTCCGCCCCGTCCCCACCCCGGCTCCTTAGCCTCTTCGCAATCCCTCAAGCACCCGCGCCAGCTCCTCCACGCCCCTCCGTATCTCCCTCGGATTCACCGCCGCAAATCCCAGCTGTAACCCATCCCTCCGCTCCCGCTCCTCGCGATAGAACAGGGCCAGCGCCATCGTCTCCACCCCGCGCTCGGCCGCTGCCTTCGCGACCACCCGCCCGGCTAGCCCCTCGGCCAGCCATCCCACCGTCTGCAATCCGGCCTCTATCTCTGAGACCTCCAGCATCCCCGCCAGCTGCCTCCGTCCCTCCTCCAGCAGCACTCCCAACCGCTCCGAGTACACCTCCCGCATCCTCCGCAGATGCCGTCCGAAGTGACCGGCCTCGATGAACTCGCACAGCACCGTCTGCTCCAGCACGGGAGCGTGCCGGTTCAGGATCGACTTCGCCGCAGCGAACCGCTCCACTAGATCCTCCGGCACCACGAGATACCCCAGCCGCAGCGCCGGAAACAGCACCTTGCTGAAGCTCCCCGCAAACAGCACCACTCCGTGCCGGTCCAGCCCTTGCAGCGACGGCACCGGCCTGCCCGAGTACCGGTACTCCCCGTCATAGTCGTCCTCGAAGAGCAGCGTCCCCGTCCGCCTCGCCCAATCCAGCCACTCCAGCCTCCGCGCCAGCCCCATCGTCACTCCCAGCGGAGCCTGATGCGCCGGGGTCATATACGCCAGCTTCGCCGCCGCCTCACTCCCCGGCAGCTTCGCGCCCTGCTCGTCGATCCCCAGCGAGACCATCCTCGCCCCCATCGCATCGAACACCCTCGCCGCGCCGATATACCCCGGGTCCTCCATCAGAACCCTCTCCCCCGGCCCAACCAGCAGCCGCGCGGCAAGGTCCAGCGCCTCCTGCACTCCCGACACCACCACTACCTGCGCCGCCGTGCACACCACTCCGCGAGACTGCGAAAGATACGCCGCAATCGCCTCGCGCAGCGGCCTGTACCCCGCCGCCTCGCACCCCATCAGCATCGTCATCGAGGCCCGCCGCAGCCGGCGGTTCGCAATCTGCGCCCACAGCGTCACGGGAAACTCATCCATCGCGGGCAGGTTCGCCCGAAACGCCCGCGGAGCGCCGCCCATACCCGAAAAACCCGGAAACGCCCGCAACGCCCTTCCGTACTCGGCCAGCCTCCGCTTCGGAGGTTCCGGCTCAGCCTGCCGCTCCCCGCTCCTCACCTCCAGCAGCTCCTCGGGAAGAACCTTGCTCACATACGTCCCGGACCCCACGCTGCCTTCGATGTACCCCTCGGCCTTCAGTTCTTCGAAGGCGGTCACCACCGTCCCACGCGAAAGCCCATACTCCGCCGCCAGGTCCCGCGTCGCCGGAAGCCTGGTCCCCGGCCTCAGCCGCCCCGCCAGAATCTCCCGCCGCAGCGCGCCGTACAGCCAGCGATAAGCAGACTCTCCCTCCGCACTCTGGCCCAGCAGAATCTCCGTCAGCCCCGATCGTTTCGCCATTGTCGCCTCGAAAAGTGGTACAGCGAAACCATCCTAAATGGATCTATGGAACTGTCCATCTTTCCTCTACTTTTAGCTTTAGAAGGAGGACAGCCATGACCCGCTGGACCTACATCTTCGCTCTCATCTGCTACGCCCCGATCCCTGCCGTCACGCAGGTTCCAGCCCCGCCGAAGCCTCCCGCAGATCAGGTTCAGACCGTCCTCTCGCAGCCCCTCCCATCCTTCAAAGGCGAGCACATGACGGTCGAGGTCGTTCGGGTGCACTACGCTCCGGGGCAGTCTACTCCAGCTCACAGCCATCCCTGCCCGGTCATGGGATACGTCCTCGAAGGAGCTGTCCGGATGCAGGTTCAGGCCCCTGCAACCTCGCAGCCGGGGCCGGTCACCGTCTATCGCGCCAAGGACAGCTTCTACGAGGCTCCCAACGGACGCCATCTCGTCTCGGCCAACGCCAGCCAGACCGAGCCCGCGACCTTCCTCGCTACTTTCCTCTGCGACCACCCCACACCGCTCGTCGTCCCGGTTCGTCCGTGACCTTCCCTCTGAACCCGAAAAGGAGAATCACCATGCAGCCACGCTTCAACTACGCCAAACTTTCCTCCGGTGGATACCAGGCCATGTTCGCCCTCGAAAAATACCTTGCCCAGTGCGGCATCGAGGAAAACCTTCTCCACCTGATCAAGCTGCGCGTCTCCCAGATCAACGGCTGCGCCTTCTGCCTCGACATGCACTGGAAGGACTTGCGCTCTCTCGGCGAAAGCGAGCAGCGCCTCTACTCGCTTGATGCATGGCGCGAATGCCCCTGGTACACCGACCGCGAGCGCGCCGCCCTGGCCTGGGCCGAGGCCCTCACCCTCATCACCCAGGGCCACGCCTCCGACGCCGTCTACGACGAGGCTAGCGCCCACTTCTCCGAAAAGGAGCTTTCCGACCTGACCTTTGCCATCGTCGCCATCAACGGATGGAACCGGCTGTCCATCTCTGGCCGCACCCTCCCCGGAACTTACCATCCGCCGAAGGCCCATGAAGTGGTCACCGTCTGAACTCTTTCTATCTATAGATAGGAACAAAGAAACCCCGGCCCTATCCGGGGTTTTCCTTTTAAATCAATCACCTCCAGAAGCTTCGCTCAAAAACAGCGCCCTGCGGCTTCGCCACGGATGACAAACGCGCCCTCCGAAGCATCCAATTGCCGGAGGTCAAAAGCAAAGAATGAACCCCCGCACGCTGGCTGTTTCACTTCTTCTGGCAGGTCTGCTTACGCCATCGCTTTCCGCCCAGACCCAACAAGACCCGCACGCGCAGCAGCTCGTCCGCAGCGCCGTCGACATCGAGCTGGTCGCCGACCGCGACGACCACACCCGCTGGCGCTACCTCTCCGACGTTCGCCGCCCCGAGGGCCAGTTCCTCTACACCGTCGTCGAGACCGACCACGGCTCCGTCAAAAAGAAGATCAAGCAGAACGGCCAGCCCCTCGGCCCCGACGAGCTAGCCAAAGAGACCCAGCGCATCGACTCCTTCATCCACGACCCTGCCCAGCAGGCCAAACAGCACAAGGACAGCCAACAGGACGATGTCCGCGCCGAAAACATGCTCCGCATGTTGCCTGACGCCTTCCTCTGGAAGATCACCTCCGACGCGTCCGACGCTACGACCCTCTCCTTCGTTCCGAATCCGGACTTCAACCCTCCCACGATGGAGTCCCGCGTCTTCGCCGCGATGGCGGGCGAGATCGTCGTCTCGAAGCCCGAGAGCCGCATCCAGCGCATCTCCGGCAAACTCATCCGCGACGTGAAGTTCGGCTTTGGAATCCTGGGAAAGATGGAGCAGGGGGGAACCTTCAGCGTCGAGCGCCGCAGGCTCGCGCCGAAGGTCTGGCAGATCACCGAGTCGCACGTCCACATCAACGGCCACATCCTGCTCTTCAAGACCATCACCGAGCAGGAGGACGAGGTGAAGACGGGGTTCAATCCCACTCCCCCGGCCACTACGCTGGAGCAGGCCGCCAACCTGCTGCGCAACGAGCCCACATCGCTGAACGCGAAGCGCTAATACCTTCTTCAGAAAGCAACGTCAATGCAAAATGTTCCACGTGGAACATTTTGCATTAACTTCGGTCCCCGGACCGGGGAGAGGGAAAGGCCCAACAGGCTATCTCCCAACAAGCTATCCTTAGACCAATGTCCGGGCATCCCTACAAGTACACCGACCGCGAGCTGATCAACCGGATTGAACGCTCGGCGGGACAGCGCGCCGGTTACAAGCAGCTCGTCCGCGAGCTGGGCCTTGGCGGAGGACGCGAGCGCCGCCTTCTTCTGGAGCAACTGACCCGCATCACCGCCCGCGGCGCACTGGTCAGGATCGACGACGACCATTGGAGCCTTCCCTCCGCTGTCCCTGAAAAGACTGCCCGAGCTTCACGCGCCGTCGAGCCCGCGCTCGAACGCCACCCCACCCGCGATCGCCTGGTCGCCGGACGCATCGACCTGCACCGCGACGGCTATGCCTTCGTCCGTCCCAACGGAAGCTCGAACCGCGAGGACGACCTCTTCATCCCTCCGAACGAGCTGAACGGAGCGATGCAGGGAGACGAGGTGCTGGTGGACGAAGCTCCGCGCGACCGCGAAGGACGCCGCTCCGGGCGCGTGGCCCGCGTGCTCACGCGCCGCAACCCGACCATCGTCGGAATCTTTCACTACGCACGGTCGCACCGCCGCAGCCCGTGGGGCGACCTGCCGGTCGCGAAGGGAAATTACGTCACTCCCTTCGACGAAAGAATGAACCAGCCGATCCTCATCCTCGAAGGCGATGAGGTTGTGCCGGAATCCAACGCGACGCCGCACCGCGTGCTTGGCGAAGAGGCGCAGGAGCAGAAGCGCCGCTGGACGCACGAAGAGAATCCGCTGACTCCGCTCGAAGGGCTGGCCGTCGACGTTGAGATTACCGGCTTTCCCTCGCCGGGTCGACCGGCACGTGGCCGCGTGATCGAGGTGCTGGGACCGCCGGAGGCCTTCGGGGTCGACGTCGAAATCGTCATCCGCAAGCATCATCTGCCGCACACCTTTCCGGCGAATGTTCTCGCCGAAGCCGCAGACTCCGCGAAGCAGACGGTCGATACACTGGCTTCCGAGGAACTGGAGAAACGCCGCGATTTTCGCGGGCTTCCCATCGTGACCATCGACGGCGAGACTGCTCGCGACTTCGACGACGCCGTCTACGTAAAGCCTCTGCCGAATGGAAACTGGCAGCTCCAGGTCCACATCGCCGACGTCAGTCACTACGTCCGCCCTGGCACCGCACTCGATCTTGAAGCCCGGTTGCGCGCAACCTCGGTCTACTTCCCCGACCGCGCCGTGCCGATGCTTCCGAACGATCTTTCGAGCGGCATGTGCAGCCTTCGCCCCGACGAGGACCGCCTGGTGCAGAGCTGCCTGATGGAGATCGACGCACGCGGCGAGATCGTTGGCTTCGAGGTCTGCGAAGGCATCATCCGCAGCGCGCGGCGCATGACCTACACGCAGGTGCAAGCGATTCTCGACGGCGATGCGGCGACGCGACTTGAGTTCTCGGAGCTGGTGCCGGAGTTCGAGCAGATGTACGACCTGGCCCTGCGGCTGAACGGCAAGCGCAAACGGCGCGGCTCGCTCGACTTCGACCTGCCGGAACCGGTAGTACAGTTCGACCCCGACGGCAACATGCAGGCCATCGTTCGCTCGGAGCGCGGGTGGTCGCACCGTCTGATCGAGGAGTTCATGCTCTCGGCCAACGAGTGCGTCGCGCACTGGATCGAGTCGCAGGGAATCCCGGGCATCTACCGCATCCACGAGACGCCAGACCCGAAGCGCATCGTCGAGTTCGAGGAGACCGCCGCGCAGTTCGGCTACACGCTCGGCTTCAGCTCGCTGCCGGTGAAGCGTGTGCAGACGCGAGGCGACCGTCGCGATGCACGCCACTCAGGTCGCGCAGCGCAGACACATGAGATTCCCGATGCGATCCCGGTGACGCCGCAGATGTACCAGCGTCTGACCGCGAAGATTCAGGGGCAGCCCGAGGAGCGCATCCTCGCGTACCTGATGCTGCGCTCTCTGAAACAGGCGCGGTACGCGGAGAAAAACGCAGGCCACTTCGCGCTGGCCTCGCCCAGCTACACGCACTTCACCTCGCCGATTCGCCGCTATCCGGACCTGATTGTGCATCGGCTGTTGCGTTATCTTCTGCGCGCCGGGGCCGATCCGCGGGGCTTCGCCATTCCAAGCACGGAGCCGCAGCCGTGGGGAGAGAAGATTCTTCCTCGGCCTCATGCTCCGAAGATCGAGAACGAAGGGCCGCTGCCCGATGTCGAACTGGATGCCATGGCGACGGAATCGAGCCAGGCGGAGCGCAGGGCCGACGACGCAGAGCGCGAGCTGATCGAGTGGAAGAAGATCCGCTTCATGCAGGACCGTGTGGGCGAAGACTTCAACGGCATCGTCCTTTCGTGCACGAAGTACGGCTTCTTCGTCGAGCTGGACGAACTGTTCATCGAGGGCATGGTGCCGCTCGCCAGCCTCGTGGATGACCGCTACTTCTTCCGCGACACGGACCGCACGATTGTCGGAGGACGCAACGGTCGAGTCTTCAAGATTGGCGACCGCGTTCATGTTCTGCTCGACCGGATCGATCGGCAGCAGCGGAGATTGCAGTTTGCCCTGATGCCGACGGAGTATGAGAATGCCTCCGCGCCGCGCTCTCTGCGACGCTCGCAAAAGCAAACTCCGGAGGAGCATACAAGCCCCAATCGCTCCGGCAAGCCGAAAGCGAAGCTGAAGGCGACGAAACGGAAGCGCAACCAGAAGGCAAAAGGCAAGCCGCGTCGCTAGCGACTCAACAGAAGCCGCGGAACATCGTAGAATTGAAGAGATAACAAGGAGTTCAAGGAACACATGGCTCACATGGTATTTTGCACGCGATACAAGGCTGAGATGGAAGGGCTGGACGAGCCTCCGTTCGACTCGGATTTTGGCCAGAAGATCTACAAGAATGTGTCGAAGAAGGCGTGGGGCGAGTGGATCGAACGGCAGAAGATGCTGCTGAACGAGTATCGCCTGCAGCCCTGGACGCGCGAGGCGCAGGAGTTTCTGGTGGAGCAGATGAACGACTTCTTCTTTGGTGAGGGCGGAGAGCTTCCCAAGGAGTACGTTCCCCCCACGAACTAGCTTCTCTCGTGTACACTTAACCAATACCCCGCTGCCGTTCTCCTGAACGGCAGGCAAAGAGTCGGGACGTGGCTCAGCCTGGTAGAGCGCACCCTTGGGGTGGGTGAGGTCGCTAGTTCGAATCTAGTCGTCCCGACCATTTATTTCAGCTACTTAGCCTTCCGAAATATCTCTCACGGGAACAATGTGGGAACGGAAAGGAACACTAAGCGGAAACGCCTGTTTGGACGTTTTGGTTTTGTGTTCCGGCTATGAGTACAGCGAGTGCATTCTGTGCCACCCGCTTATCTTCAGTGACAGCCTGAGCGTACAGTTCAAGCGTGATGTCCGCCGTGGCGTGTCTCATCAGTTCCTGAGCCGTCTTCACGTTTGCCCCCGATGACATTAGAAGCGTTGCAGCGGTACGCTTCGACGAAACGCTCCATCTGCAGCTGACGACGACTCTCAACGAAGTCTGGATGATGAAGTGGTCGCCCGACGCAAAACATGGTACTTACATCTGCTGCACTCCCGATATGCAGAGGAAGACCCATACCATCAACTCCGACATTCTAGACGGGATGAAAGGCTCTACGGCTTTTTCTCTACGCAAGTCCATCGCTGTTTTAATTGAGAAGAATCGAAAGCCAAGCCGATGTGCAATTTAACCGCGGTCCTACACCTGCAGCGATTAATTTCCGTCGAGCGTCAGAGCGTACACCGTATCACCTGCACCGGCGATCACATACTGCTTCCCGTCAAGCATCCATGTGGAAGGCCCGTTGCTTACATGCGAGCTCAACTTCTCTGACCACACGATCTTTCCATCCGACGGATCGAACGCCGCCAGCCGGTTCGAGTCGCCGGTGAAGAGCAGATTTCCTGCCGTCGTCAGAATCCCTCCCGACATTCCGCCGCCCTCCGCACCTTCGCCTTTGGCAATATGCTTCCACCGTACGCTGCCGTCTCGCGTGTCCAGCGCGATCAGCGACGAGGCCGGATCGAAATGCCCCGAGCTGCCTCCACCATATCCCTGCGGTTCCGATGAGGTGTCGTAGAGATAGGCCACGCTGTACTCCTCCGCGGCATTTACATAAAACAACCCCGTCAATGGGCTATAGCTCGGCGGCGGCCAGTTCGTCGCTCCGTTGCCCGCCACGTCTACCATCGACCCGTCTACCTTCGGTTCCTTGTCGGGGTCCGGAATCGGCTGTCCCTTTTCATCAAGCCCCTTCGACCAGTTCCCCGTCTTCGTAAACGGCTTCGACACCAGACTCTTTCCCGTCTCTCGATCCAGCACAAAGAAGTAGCCGCACCGTGCCGCCTGCGCCAACAGCTTTCTCGGCTTGCCGGCGATCACACTGTCGAACAGCACGGGAGTCTCCACGTTATCCCAGTCGTGCGTGTCATGCGGCGAGGCCTGAAAGTACCATGCCATCTTTCCCGTGTCGGGGTTCAACGCCACAATCGAATCCGTGTAGAGGTTGGCTCCCTTTCGTCCCTGCCCTGCAAACACAGGGTTTGTATTTCCCGTGCCCCAATAGATCAGGTTCAGCTGCGGATCATAGGTTCCGGGCAGCCACGTCATTCCGCCGCCGTGGTCCATCGCCTGCTGATTTGGCCATGTCTCCGATCCCGGATCGCCCATCTTCTGCGGTTCAGACCACCACCGCCACTGCAGCTCGCCTGTCTCCGGATCACGCGATTCAAGATATCCGCGCACGTCCATCGCGTCGCCGCCCACACCGATCAGCACATGGTTCTTCACGATGACCGCCGCCATCGTCGTGAAGTACTGCATCTTCTCGTCAGCGACTTTTTTGCGCCAGTGTTCCTTGCCTGTCTCCGAGTCCAGCGCGAGGAACCACCCGTCCGGTGTCAGGAAGTAGATCCACTTTCCATACATTCCCACGCCGCGCTGCCCCAGAAGATGGCCGCCCTTGTCCTGAAAGTCGTATCTCCACTTCTCTTCGCCTGTTCGCGCATCGACGGCGAAGACGTGGTCGGGAATCGTGAAGTACATCACTCCGTTCACCATCAGCGGAGTCGATTTGATCACTGGATTCCCGATTCCGCGCAGAGGAGGAACCCCGGTGATCCTGTACTTCCACTTAACCTTCAGATGGTCAATGTTCTTCTGATTGATCTGTTTCAACTCGCTGAACCGCCGCCCAGAGTAGTCCCCGTTGTAGGTTGGCCACACATCTGCAGGCTGCTGAAACAGCGTCAGCGACTTCGGGTCAAGCCCTTCCTTGCCTGCGGTCTTCTGCGCAAGCAGGAAGGAACAACCGAGCAGCGCAATCGAAGAGCCGCAGAACAGTGCGAAATGGGAAAGAAGTGACCGCTTCATTTCAAAGTCAAAAGATACCGCGTCAGGTTATGCAGATCGTCGTCCGTATACTTCGGCAGCAGAGCGCGATGGCCGCCCAACTTGTCCGGAATCTCCACGGTGATCGCGTTCGTGGGCCAGGTTGCACTGGCGCCATCATCCGACTTCAGTGTTGTCTCAAAGTCGTCGTAGTGAATCAGCACACCCGCCATATTTTTGCCTTCCGGCGTCGTCACCGTAGCTCTGCGGGGCCCGGGATTCGCGGGCCATGCAATCCGGGCCAGCATCGTACCGGGCTGCGGATACCGCGCCCCGACCTTCGCCAGATCGTCTGTTACTGAATGACAGTTCGCGCAGTGCGCTGCGAAGAACTCCTTGCCCTTAGCAACATCGCCCGAGGTCATCGTGTCAGCGTGCTTGTAGAGGCCGCGATTCGCTGCAAGCTCCACCTCATTGTGCAGGTACTCGGCAATGTCGTATCGCTCTGCCTCGGAGAGATTCGGGAATGGCGGCATCCCACCCTGGGGACGCCCATCATGAATGACCTGCCCGATCTCCTCACCTTTCTCGTCGTGCAGAACCACCACCGACCGCAGCAGGTTCGGCCCCTGCGCCCCGCGCGCGTTTTCTCCGTGGCACGCCGCACAGTTCTGCTTAAACAAGGGTTCGCCGCGTTTGGCCGCCGCCGCATCCGGCACTAGCCCTAAACCGAGAAAGTCGTGTGAGCCATTCGACGGTTTCTTCTGCTGCTGCGCCTCAGGCTCTTGTGGAGCAGCCATCACTCCACCAGCCCAGATCCCGGCTGTCACAGCCGAAAGGCACAGCAGGCCCGCTACTCCCAGAACAACTCCTGTTGTCCTCGACTTCAACGCTTCCCCAGGTCCCCTCTCCGAGTGGTTGAACCAGTATAAACATGCCCCGACAGCCCTTCTACTGAAGCCCTGCCGAGGCTATGGTTTACGGAAGCTGACTCTCCACCATCTCTGTCCTTTTGCGCTCGATCGTCCAAACATGACCGGGTTTTGCCATATCCCAATCGAAGGCCTGGCCATTGGTGGGTAGCATAATGGTGCGAACGTATTCCAGACGGGCTCCTGCCGGGGGCAGCTTCAGGACATACATCTCCGCCAGATCGTGGCCGGTGACATAAAGGAAGCCGTCCTTTCCCCAACGTCCACCGGAGGCGCTCATGTGTCCGAAGTGCTCAAGCACGTTCTTCGGAAAGACCCACGAGGCCTGCTCGACAAACTGCGGGGTGTACTTCACCAGCAGAGTTGCGTTGTGATCGCGCGTGGGGTCGCCGCCTTTGCCATCGTAGTTGGCATAACAAACCCACCATGCGCCTTCGTGCCAGTCGATCCACGTGATAGAACCCCGCGTGGCGCCGAAGCTGTGGCTGCGAAGATGCTTCAGCGTCTGCGTGCTGAACCACTCGATTGAGCTGATCTGCGGAAGATTGGGGAAGTTCGACAGCGCGCACATCAACTCCTGCCCCATCACAGAGCAACTGTTCATGTGCGTGAAGACGGAGGGGTCGCCCTCGAAGAGTGCCACGCGTTTGCCCGTAGCCTTGTCGTACTTCGCGATTTTGCTGTCGGCAATCGCGTAAACGAAGCGCGCATCCGAGGCTACTCCCTGGTGCGCCTCTTCGGCCGGAATGCGCCGCAGTTCCTTCGCTGCGGCGACATCCTGGGTTTGTGCACTGGCCACAGCGACCAGTGCAGTACAGAACAACAGTGCCATCGTTCGTGTTCGCATCAATAGATCACCTTGAGGCCGAACTGAAGGATACGGGATGGGAAGGTGCTCGAAAGCGTGCCGCCCGAGGTGGGTGCTTCTCCAATCGGCCCGCTCATGGAGCTGTTGGTCGGAGAGACAAAGTTCGTGTGGTTGAAGAGGTTATACGCTTCGGTACGGAACTGCACCTTCAACCCCTCTCCACGTGCTCCGAAGGTCTTGTTCAGCGCAAGGTCGGTGTTGTAGTACGACGGCCCAAGCCCCGGATTACGTCCCATGCTGCCGAAGGGACTAGGTGTCGTGTTGGTGTCGGGAATCGCGATCGAATCGAAGTTAACCCACTGGATCGTGCTTCCCTTCTGGCTACGCTTGACCAGGGGCTGACCGTTCACGCGGTTGGGGCGGTACTGGTTGGCGCCACGGTTGGTCGCCGTCAATCCGGGAGAGACCTGATTGGCCGACGGAGGACCGTAAGTTATGTTGAACGGCGTACCCGAGGCGAACTGGTTGATGGCGCTCAACTGCCACCCTCCGATGAACTGGTTCAGGATACGTCCGCTGCTGCCGAGGAAGGTCTTGCCATAGCCGAAGGGAAGCTCATACACAAGGCTGAGCGAATCGACGATGGGCTGGTTGTAGTCCGACTGCGAATACTCTGCCGCCGGGTTGTTCGCGTCCTGCGGAGAGGGGCCGTTGCTGTCCTGCGAGGCACTGTCGTTATCCATGCTCTTGCCCCAGGTGAAGGAGTTGAGCAGGGTAAGTCCCGCAAGGAAGCGCTGCTCGTAACGAATCTGCAGCGAGTTGTAGTTGGAGTAGCCTTCGTTGCGCGGATTGGTGATCTCGCTCCACGTCGGAATAGGCCGAGCGAAGTTCTTATTAGGATCGCGCTGGTTGTAGTTGCCGATGGTCTGAAGCTTCAGGCCGTGGTTGCCGACATAAGCGATGTCCAGAAGCGTGTTCTTCATCAACTGGCGCTGTACCGAGAGGTAGTAGCTGTGGACGTAGCTGTCGCGTGTGTTGCGCGGCATATAGATGATGGTTGTCTTCAGAGGGTCGAATGTATCGGTAAGCCCCGCGGGGAAACCGTCCTGTATTCTGCGGTAGCCTGCACTGCCGGGCGCCTGCGTCACGGAGACGCTGATAGCCTGTGGGGCGTTGATCGCGATCAGGACACCCGGGCCTGCGCGGGTGTAGTGGACATATCCAACACCATAACCGCCGCGTACCGAGGTGTTCTGATCGATGGCATAGGCGAAGCCGATGCGTGGAGCCCAGTCATTCAGATCCGGATCCATAAGCGTCCGGTCGTAGACTCCTCCGCTCTTGGCGTGCACAAGGCTTGCCGTGGCGGGATCGAAGTTGGTCACGCGGTTGTCGCGGTCATAGTACGGCGAACCGTACTCCCAGCGAATACCGAGGTTGAGCGTGAGTTTCGGGCTGATCTTCCAGTCGTCCTGCGCATAGATGTTGTGCATGTTCTGCCGCAGGTAAGCAAGGAAGTAGCTCGAAAGAGCGTACTGGCTGGAGGCTCCGAAGAGGAAGTCTGCCCAATAGGTGTCCTGCGCAGCCGAGGTGCTGGTGCATCCGGGAACGGAGGTTGCGCATTTGCTGAAACCTCCGCTGAAGCTGAAGCTTCCGCCAAGAGGGTCGGTGTTCTGCACAGCCATCCAGAGGCGCTCGAACTCATAGCCGAACTTCAGCGAATGTCTGCCGCGCACGATGGAGTAATTGATCTTGGGGTCCAGCACCGCGGGATTCTGCCACTGCGGATTGGTGGACTGGCGGCCAAGAGTCGAGAAGCCGCCGGAGATCGACATCGTTGGCAGGCCGCCAAAGACGATCGGATTGGTTGGACGCCCCGGGATGTCGAATGAAGTATCCCCGATAGAGAGCGATGCTTTGCTGGCCTTGGTGCGGTCGAGTCCGAAACGCACATCGAGCAACTGGTTCCCCGAGATGGTATGCGTCCATCCCAGCACAATCTGCTGATCCAGGATGCGCTGGACGCCGTTCGATCCACCGTCGAGAGGCAGCGGCAGCGTGGGGAAGTTCACGGCGTTTTCTTTGCGGTCGCTGACGCGCAGGAAGAGAGCGTCGCGCTTGCTGGCCTGCCAGTCGAGTCGCAAGCTGCCCTTGTCGGAGTTATCCGTGAAGCGTGAGAAGCCACGGTAGCTGTTTGTGGTCGAGGTGATGCTGGGATCGATCGGAGCCAGTTGATCGAGATAGCCGACGACCTGACGCGCGATGGGCGAGATGTTGGGAGAGTTCAGGATGGAAGTGCCGCGCGTATATGGAGTGCCGTTGTAAGGGTCCTGCACATCGACTGCGAGAATGCCCTGACGCTCTTTTGCCGTAGGTAGGTTGGCAAAAGCGACGGGCTGAACCACCTGGCGGGAACCTTCATAATCGACGAAGTAGAAGAGGCGATCTTTCAGGAGCGGACCGCCGAAGTTGACTCCAAACTGGTTGCGGTTGAACTGCGGCTTCACTCCGCCCGTAGGAGCGAAGTAGCCGATCGCGTTGAGCTTCGTATTGCGAATGAACTCGTAGGCCGTAGCGTGAAAACGATTGGTGCCTCCACGGGTGGCGACATTGACGGTGGCTCCAGGGCCACGGCCATACTCGGCATTCATGCTGTTGGTGATGACACTGAACTGCGAGACAGAGTCCGGTGGAGGCGTAATGATCTGGTTGTCGAATCCCTGGTTACTGGCGCTATAGGAATTGTTATCGACACCATCCAGAAGAAAGTTGTTCACCACGGAGCGCTGACCGTTCACGCTGAAAGAACCAGCCCGTACAAGGCTTGAGGTGTTGGCTCGGGGAGCGGCATCGGTCGTTGCGCGAACGCCGGTGACGAGTCCCAGGAGATCGGCGTAGTTACGCGTCACCAGGGGAAGGGCTGCGCTCTGATAGTTGGTAACCCCCTGAGCGCGCTGGCTGCTCTCGGTTTCCACCTGAAGAGCTACGTCGCTGACTTCGACTGTCGTCTCGGTGTTTCCCACCTTCAGGTTGAGGTCGAGACGCTGGCGCCCGCCTACCGCCAGGGCGATATTGTCCGCCACGGCGCGGGAGAACCCCGAAGCCGTAGCTTCAATACGATAGTTGCCGGGTTGCAGTGCAGCCACCTCATAGTGACCGGTGGCATCGCTCTTCGTCGTAACACTGATACCAGTGTCGATGTTCGTGACCTGAATGCTTGCCTGCGGGACTCCTGCCCCCGAGCCATCAGAGATGGTTCCGACGAAGCTTCCGTGATCTAGTTGGGCCAGTGCGACTGGAGAAGCGGCACAGAGCAGGAACAAACCGACAACGATCGTTGTGATGCGAACAATGAGGGTTGCGAAGGGGTTCTTGGAATATCGCATAGAGTTTAGCTCGAGCCTCTCGGGTTCAAGTGCTTGTCATTCCGTACATCCTGCAGAGAAACCGTCGCGAAGAATGGGAAGTCTCTGCAGGCGGCAGGTGGTGATTGGCTTATGGATGCATCGTGGCTCAGAATTCGGCCGAGCATGGACTTTTTTACTGCGACTTCACTGTTAAACGCGGAGAAGTGTCGTTAAATCTTTCATTTACAGAGATCAAGAAACATGGCGTTTCACACGAACAACAAGGCGGATTTACACGCCATTAATTCGCATTCCGTGTAATCCAGAGAACGAAAGAGTCCAGAGATGCTGCTTGAAACGACCACGCGCGTAGAACGTGGATATCCCCCGGAGGGTGCAGACGCACGACGAAATCTGGTAAAGCGGATCGTTGCGTCCTCCGCATTTACGAGATCGAACCGGCTCTCGGAGTTTTTGAAGTTTGTATATTCCCTGGCGGAAAAGGGACGGTTCGACGACATCCACGAACAGAACATCGGGGCTGCCGTCTTTGGAAGAACGCGCGACTACGATCCTGCGGACGACAGTATTGTGCGCTCCCATGCAAGCCGTCTGCGCCATCGACTGAAGGAATACTTCGAGGACGAGGGGCGGAACGAACCGCTGATCCTCACGATCCCTCGGGGAAGCTATATCCCGGCCTTCGTGCCGCACTCCCAATGGAAGCCCGTTACAGAAAATTCACAAAGTGGTATCGCCACCGAACCGGCAGAAGAGCTTCCGCTTGAGACAGGCCGTGCGGAAGCAGAATCACCACGAACCTCCCTTTCTGAAGAACCTGAAGCGACCGAAGAGAAGTCCATAGAGCGAAAGATTATTGTGCGCCAGCGGATTGTGATTATCGCCGCCGCCGTAATCATCGCTCTCCTTGCGACGGCGCTGTTTGTCAAATATTCTTCCGCCCGGCGCACGCAACCACAGGAGCCTGCCAGTCAGAATCCTTTATGGCGAGAGTTTACAGAAGACAACACAAAGACCATTGTCGTCAGTTCGGACAGTGGACTGGTGATGTATCAGCACCTGACGGGTCATCCTGTATCTCTGGCCTCTTACGTGAGCGGCGAGTACCTGAAGAATACGGTTTCGCCTCTTGTTGCAGAGGGAATTGTGCGGAAGTTCGGCACGCGACGCTATACTCCCGCCGTTGATCTGTTCGTGCTCGACCACATCACGCGGGTCTTCGGAGGCAAACAGGACCACCTCTCTTTTCGCTATGCTCGCGACCTGCGCATGGAAGACCTGAAACAAGGAAATGCAATTCTTCTCGGCTCCGCAGAGTCCAATCCCTGGGTTCAACTCTATGAGCCGTCGCTGAACTTTCATTTTGATGACGACCTGCTTCACGACAAGGCCCGGATGGTAAATCGTCATCCGTTACCAGGAGAAGCAGAGCACTACGACTCGACACCGCAGGACCAGACTCCGACGATCTATGGCCTTGTCGCGTACAGGGCCAATCTCCAGAGATCGGGCCGCGTCCTGATTCTTGAAGGGCAGACCATGGCGGGCACACAGACCGCGGTCGACTTTATTGTCGATGATGGCTACCTGCTTTCGTTCCTGAAGAAGATTAGAAGAGCGGACGGCTCGATTCCATACTTCGAGGTGCTGCTGCGCTCCAGTAGTTTTGGAGGGCAGAGTTCCCGTCTCGAAGTAGTGGCTTATCGTGTAGAGAAAGAGTAATCGCCTCTCTAGCTTGTGATAACCGCTGCTTCGTCCTGGCGCCATCTCGCGATGGCGGCCAGAGCCCGCTCGGGCCGTTCTATCAACGGAGTGAGAGAGCCAGGGTAAACCGTACCAGTATTGCCGTCCAGCGACAGGAGCTCGCCTTCATTCACAACCGTTCCGCCGATTTTGCATTGGCGGCGTTCCAGATCAATTTCCAGTTCCGGACAGGCGACAAGACAGACCTTGCCAAGATGGCGCGCCACCACCGCTGCGTGAGAGGTACGTCCACCCGAAGCGGTGAGTATCCCCGCAGCCAACGCCATACCTTCTATATCCGTCGTCGCAGTCTCTCGCCGCACGAGAATCACCGGAGCGCCATCTTTCGATAGGCGTTTTACTGCGTCCGAGTCCAGCGCCACGACACCACTTGTTACTCCCATGCCCGCCACCTGCGCCACCGCCAACGTCTCGGGCATCGGAGGTGCAAAGCTGGTTCGAACGACAGCATTCAAGTCTATGTCGTTAAGCTGTTTGAGAGCCTCCGCAGGAGTGAGCAGACCTTCTTCAACCATATCTACCGCGATCTCAAGAGCTGCCCAGTTTGTACGCTTGGCGCGCCGAGCCTGTAGCAGGAAGAGTATTCCAGATTGGACGGTAAATTCGAAGTCCTGTGCGTCGCCGAACAATGCCTCCAGCTCATGGCAGATATCGTTTAGCCGTTCCCAGGTAGAAGGAAGCGCAAGACGCAGGCGGTCGTTGTCGTGCATGCTGTGACGCCCAGCCACTACGTCCTCACCCTGCGCGTTGAACTGGAAGTCGAAATACAACTCGCGTGCCCCGGTAGCGGGGTTACGGGTAAAACCTACACCAGAGCCCGATTTACCCCCGGCGTTTCCGAAGACCATGGTCTGTATTGTCACCGCGGTCCCGCCCTGCTCGTCGATGCCGTTCAATCGGCGATAACTCACTGCCTTCGGCGCATGCCACGAGCGGAATACTCCTGCCACAGCTGTTGCGAGTTGTTCCTGCGGGTCTTCCGGAAAGGCGCTTCCTGCCAGCGTGCAGTAGCAATCCAGCATCTCTTTCGTTAGTGTGCGCAGGCTGCGATGATCGAGTTGCTGCTCGCTCTCCGCGTCATTCTGCTTGAGCGTTGCCGCTACGAGAGTGTCGAATGGCGCGGTTGGAAGACCTGCCACTACCTCCGCGTACCCCTGCACCAACCGGCGGTAGCTATCCCAAGCCAGGCGCGGGTTGCCGGTCTGGAGGATCAGAGCCTCGACTGTTTTCGTATTCAGTCCCACATTCAATACAGTTTCCAGCATTCCCGGCATGGATACGGCTGCGCCCGAGCGAACGGATACCAGCAGAGAATGGCGAGCAGCTCCAAATACTAATCCCGTTGCGGTTTCGAGCCGAGCGATGCCCTGGGACAGTGCCTGCTGCAACGCTGCTTCGTCCTCTGGCTGGGTACGCTGGCACCAAGCTGTGGGCAGTACAAAAGCAGGAGGAACCGGCAGGCCAATCTGCGCCATCCGCATCAGGTTCCATGCCTTGTTGCCGACCTCCGGCGCGCCGCCTTTCGATGGCGCTGTTCCAAGCAGAATGGGATAGAAGTCAACCATCGATCACATCCTCAAGCACATGTTCGCGCAGAATCAGGCTCGCATGTTTCAGTGCGTCTGCCGCTGTTTCCAACTTGCCGCCAACTGTTGTGAGGAGGTGCAGTTGTCGAAAATCCTTCGCGTGTTCGAGGGTAGCTACCGTTAGTGCGCGCTCTGCATCATCCGCCTGATGCTCAAGGGCTGCGATGCGGTCGATCGCAGTCAGAAAATCTTCTGTCTCGACAGGGTTCGCGGCGAGACCGATCTGCCGGGCGTGGCCCAGAGCCTTGATCCATTCCTGCGACGCCTCCGCCAGCAGTTCGGCCAGCGTGCGCAACGCCTCCTGCGGCTTGCCCTGGAGCGTACTTAGATCGAGAAGGAAGGCCGCATCTTCCAGTTCGTCCGCTGCATCATCAGCCGTTTCCAGCAGAGACAGGAATATCGCATACTCCGGGCGGCGGCGCACGATTTCACGAGTCTCACGAACTAGACCGTCAGCATCATGCTCGAAGCGCCGGGCACGTTTTGCTGCATGATCCGCCCCAGCCTGCAACCTATCGCACACGGAGCTGGCAAGCTCGAAAATCAATCCGGCATGGTCGGTGGCAATGCCAAGGAGCTGCCGCCCCTCATTGCTGAAATGTGTGGCCAGAGCTACCCGGATACGGTCATGGATCAGGGCATGCGACTGGCCGGAGAGAAGACCTTCCGTTGCGGCCTGGAAGACAAAGCGCATGAACTTTAGCGCCTCCTCATCGTCCAGCACGTCGCAAAGCCGATCGCCAAAGTGCATCGAGGAACCGGCGGTTGCTTCAATCGCCTGGTTGACCAGCCGCGCGCTGCCCAGTTCCAGAAAGCCACGGTGGCCGATGTCGTTTTCCGCCGCCCAGCTCAGCAGGGCCAGCCGATCCGGCCCACGCAGAAAACCCCGCAATTGCTTGCGCGCGTGGTTCCAGTCAATAAGGAATACGAGGCGCGAGCCGAGAAATTCAAGATAGGTGCGGCAGGCATCCTCATTTACCGCATCGACGCGTCCGGTCGCCAGATAAAACGGGGTTCCGGTGGGCAGCACGGCGGTGCTCTCTTTTTCCCACGTGACGCCTTGGGGTTTCAACATGCTCTGGAAAAATGCGAGCCGCTCGGGATGCACATCCGTATAGGTAACGCTCACGGCCAGTTCCTGCACATGGATCACAATCACATGTGCGTCGGTGGTACCGATGTCGTTCTGGATGACGAGTCGGCTGTCCAAACGGGTAGCGGTGGTGGCCAGACCTGGATGGTTGAATTTCAGCTTCGCGGTGCGATTGAGTCCGGCCATGAAGGCCGATACCAGTGTGCGATCCGTCTCCGCGAGACCGTAGACGGCAGCTCCATCCAGAATCTCCTCGGCCAGTTCTGCCTGCATGGCATTGAGCTGCTTATGTAGATCCATAACCAGACGGTGCAGGCTATCGGGGCCGCCATGCCCGGCTTGCATCATGGCAGAAATGACATCGGGACTGAGCAAATCGTCGTTCGGCACAGGCAGCGCATGCAGCAAGGTGTCAAGCCGCTCAGCCACCTCTTCCGGCTTCGTGGCGAGCACAGGCGCCGCCATCAGACTCATGTCTTCCGCGATGCGCGCGATGATTCTGGCAGCACCGGCCACATAGCAGAATTTCCCAACCATGCGCGCTCCTGCCACGACGGTGTCGAGATCAGGATCGTCGATTCCACAGACGATGCGCTCTCTCTTCAGAGCAGTTGCAGGCATCTCCGGATGTTCTGCATGAGACAGCGCCATTTGCAACAGAGAGAAAACATATTTTATCCGGTCGTTTGCCGCCAACGCCTCGTTGAGGCACGCCGCAGGCTGCAATACATTCTCGCCAATCGTAGATAGAATCTGCGTTTTCATCGGCACCGTACCCGCCCCATATATACATGCTGGAGATGGACTTTCGATGAAAGCTGCAACGGATCGTCACTTTTCCCATTGCGCTTCAGGTTTCGGAGAGCCCTACACTTTGCACTTCTGTTCATGAACATAAACGAGTGGTAGAGTGGTGCTGCGAACGGCGACAAGGAGAGCATCTATGCCTCGTGCGGTGAAGTTTGATCAATACGGTGGGATCGATGTATTGCACGTTGTAGAGGTCGACCGGCCCGTCCCAGGGCCGGAGCAGGTCATCGTCCGAATCAAGGCTGCGGGAATCAACCCGGGAGAGATCGCGATCCGGGAGGGTGCCTTCGACAAGCAGTGGCCCGCGACATTTCCCTCAGGACAAGGCAGCGATCTTGCCGGCGTCGTCGAAGAAGTCGGCAGCGCGGTCAGGAATGTCAGAGTCAACGATGAGGTTCTTGGATTTTCGAATGATCGCTCCAGTCAGGCGGAGCTGGTCATCGTCGATGCGGACCATCTCGTGCACCGTCCCGCCCACGTTCCCTGGGAACAGGCCGGAGCCTTGTTCGTCGCGGGAACCACGGCTTATGCCGCCGTACAAGCGGTTTCGCTGAAGGCAGGCGATACCGTCGTTGTCTCTGGTGCAGCAGGCGGTGTAGGTTCAATCGCCGTGCAGTTGGCCCGGAATGCCGGAGCCAAAGTCATCGGTCTCGCCGGTACAGCAAACCATGCCTGGCTCACCAACCACGGCGTGGTCCCGATCGCCTATGGGGATGGTGTCGCAGAACGGATCAGAGCCGCATCGGGAGGCAGGGTCGATGCCTTCATCGATACCTTCGGAGGTGGCTATGTGGTTCTGGCGCTCGAACTCGGCGTCACTCCTGATCGGATCGATACAATCATAGATTTCGCAGCTGCCGCCAAGTATGGTGTAAAAACGGCGGGCAGCAGTGCAGCGGCGAACGCCACGGTACTTGGAGAACTTGCAGGCTTGATCGATACCGGCCGCCTCGAGATTCCAATTGCCAAGGTTTATCCCCTGGACGCTGTGCGTGACGCCTATCAAGATCTCGCGCGACGTCATACTCACGGCAAAATCGTGCTCGTGCCCTGACGCAGGATTGGCGAGTTCTTATACGGATGTATATATTGCAAGGCAGGTTTTAGCCAGACACATTCATCTGCAGAGTCGCATCGCACTTCTTTGTAAGAAACTGGCCGTTGAGTTGTGCTGCGAACGCACGATTCCTATACGATCCCCAAGGGATCGACTTAGCGCCATGCGCTTGCCTGGCCACACCGAACACTTCAGAACATCTGAACTAGACGATAGCGCCCATCAGAGGATCGCTGAAACTCGAATGGCCCGTCTCCACGCGTCCGGCAAAGCGAGCCAGTTCTTTGGAGTCATTGGTTACAACGCTCACGTCATACCATCCGTGGCTATGCTTCAGGTCCAACAGCACTGTGGACTCCTGCCCCGGAGCAATGGTTCTGGGAACCGAACCCTTCTTATAGGAGTTATCGGTGATCGACACCTTGTGAGCCTCGTTGTCGTGGTTGCGGAGCTTTACGATAACGTTGCCCGTCAACGCCTTTTCACGCTCCTCGTAGACGAGTTGAGCATCGATCCTCTGTTGATGGGAATTACCGGCAAAGGACCGATAAAATCCGTTCGGAGCATGAACGTCGATCACATACTTACCTTCGTCAAAGACCGACAAGGGGATGATCTTCTGCAACGTATCTCCCGGTTTTACAACGTAGGTAGCAACTACCATTCCCGAGGAATTCTTCGTGCTCTTCTGCGTATTGCGGAGATATACGTTGAACGGAGCACCAGAGGAGCGCTTCCCGTGAACCGCAGTTCCCGCGGTCATCCGTAGCTGGAATCCATTGCGATCGGGGGTCAGCGCTCCATCCACGTAGAGTTCATACGGCAGCGCGCAGGAGGGTCGAATGCCCGGTTCCTGGTGCGCCATGAGAGCGGACTTCAGCGGAGTGCGATTGATCTGCTCAATGTGCTCTTCCGTCAGGAGCTTGTAGTCAGAGGGAATCGCTTTATAGCGCGCCTTCTGAATGCTCATCACAAACGGATCGCGCTTCAGGTAGTCGAGCGTGGACGCTGTCTCGTTATGCGAGCGGAAGACAGAGGTAAGATCCCCGGTGATCGCCCGGCGCCATGCGCTGATGTTTTCCTCACGGACCGTTTTGCCGTACTTCTTCTGCACGAAGTCCTCAAGAAACATCAGGCACGAGGTGTGATCGAAGAGCTGCGAGTTCACCCAACCACCACGCGTCCACGGCGACGCAATAATCATAGGGACGCGGAACCCCATACCAATAGGCCCGGAGCGAGCCTCTTTGCCGGAAACGCCTTGTACGATTTCGTCTTCCATGTACGTGTACTCAAGCCCGGTGTCGATGCCAGAGGAGGCTCCACCTGTCTCCGGACGCTTCGGATCGGCAGCGACATAGGATGGGCCGTGATCGAAATAACCATCGTTCTCGTCATAGGTCAGGATGAAGATCGTCTTCTTCCAGACCTCGGGATTTTTGGTCAGGATGTTCATCACCTCGGAGACATACCAAGCCCCAAACCACGGCGACGATGGATGATCCGAGAAGCGCGCAGGTGCGCTCAGCCAGGAGATTGTCGGGAGCTTTCCTTCATCGACATCCTTGCGGAACTGATAAAGGATATCTCCCTTGGGGACCTTCATCGTCTGCGTCTTATCAGCGTCCTCGAAGGTCAGTTCCTCCAAGCTCCTGTAGTGAGGATCGCCTGCGTTCGTCACAAAGGCCGCATGGTAGAGCGCCCGCTGTCGCTCGTCCAGCTTCCGATAGCGATCCTCGCCGCTGTTAGAGAGCGCCTTCTTCACCTCTTCAACGCGCTGCTTTCGGCTGGCCAGCCTTTCCACCAGCTCAGGGTCTTTGTCTGCTCCCTGCGCAGAGAGCTTCTGCTCCAACTGATCGATCTGATGCTGCAGCGAATCGATCTGGTGTTGCATCGCCGACACACTTCCCGGATATGCTTCGACATTGTAGGCTGCGAAGTTCTCTAACAGATTGGTGCCGAAGTTCGAGAGCCATGCGTCCTCTTCCGGATTCAGGCCACCAGAGAGAGTCAACTCGTTCTGATAAAGCTTCCAGGAGATTCCGGCATCATGCAGGCGCTCCGGATAAGTCTTCCAGGTCATGCCCCCTTTGATGATCTGGTCGTTCCTCATGTAGACCCGAGAGTCCGTTCTCTGCGCATCTCGAACGGTGCCGGTCCAGAAGCAAGACCTATTAGGTGTCGTGCTCGTCATGACGGAGCAGTAGTTCTGATCACAAACGGTAAACGCATCGGCAAGCGCGTAGTAGAACGGCAGATCCTCTCGCGTGTAATAGCCCATGGTGAGCGGAAGCGCCGCATACTCGTGGTTGCCGGAGCGCTTGGCCTCAAGCCACTGGTCGTGCTGGCCTTCGTTCCAGGCATCGACCTGGCTGTTGCGGGAGTGAGGAATCGATCCCATCCACGTAATCCGTGTATCGCGAATATCCAGTCGCCATGGAGCATACGACTGTCCCGCCGCATCGGTCTGCACAAACACGGAGTTTCCATTGGCCAGCTGCAACGCACGTGGATCATTGAATCCGCGAACGCCTTGCAGCGTTCCCAGAGTGTGGTCGAAGGAACGGTTCTCCTGCATCAGGATTACGATGTGTTCCGCATCCAGATAAGTCGATCCCGGAGTTGGTTCGATGGCAAAGGCCCTCTGTATTGACTCTGGAAGCACACCGGCAGCACCAGCCGCCCCGGATAGCATCGCCATGATTTTGAGAAAATCGCGCCTCGTCTGCATACTTACTGCTCCTCAGATACTACGAAGTTCATACCATCATTCCTCAAGCAGATCTCAGCCGCAATGGACGATCTATCATCCGTGACCGAGACCTATCAGTAGCGCAGCCATGCCCTGTAGATGAGGTCCCTCAGTGGTGACAATAAGTTTTCCGGATGAACACAACGAGAGCGAACGATGAGAGGAAAGCTAAAAGAAGGAAGACCTCTGACCTCTTACGTCCGTTGACACTCTTTATAGAATGCCGCATATCGCTGAGTCGACTGGCGTGATACAGAAGGGGACAGTGAAACACCGGGGTGAAGTGCTGGCTGGGAGGGAGTGCATTCTGTGCTGCTTGCGTCTCTTCGAGGCCGTCTGGAATTGTGTCTGGCCGCACGGCGGCTAGTTCAGGCGTATGATCAATTCAGTAGTTGATTTATTTTTCTCGCCTTCAGCTGTCTCTTGCTTTGCTCCAGACGAGCACCTTTCAAGTAAGCAACAGGACGACTGGAGTCTCTATGAGCTTCCTCAAAAAGTCTGATGTAAAGAATCACCTTTCCAGACGTGTCAAAAAGTACATACTTCCTTCCAAGCCAGCAATGGAATCCGATTCCACACACACGTCCAGTGTAGTTTCACCTCGTATTGAAAATTTAGTTGCTGCGCCTGTAATCAGAAAATTGCCGGCGTGAAGCAATACCAGATTTTCCTGCGCACAGAATGCTCGTTGCCCCACGGATTAGGGCTTATCCAAGAGCCATTTCGCGAGAGATGGATGTCTGTCGAAGACATGACGTCCACAGCACTTGATATAAAGCTACGGAGTGTGGACTGGCACTTTATGTGACTGGCCCAAGCTCACTCTTGCCTCGGTATCGGTCGAACCGCCGAAGCAGCTTGTAACAACGCGATCGCCCTAGCCTTGAAAAAGGTGCCCCAACGCTTTAATGCTGCTGAATTGAGCTCGATCCAAGTCACAAAATACCCGGCGTTTCAGGTTGCCAGAGTCATACTTCAGGCTCGCCAGATACAACAGCATCCTTCTCTCGGTCTTGTTGACGAGATGACTCTTCGAGAAGGCATTGCGTACTGAGCAGGGTTGCCGGGCTTCATTTGTTAAAGTCACCACGTCTCTCTCTACTGCTCAGTTTCTCTGACTGTGAAAGCAGGTAAACATGTATCTCTCCAGAACCTCTCCTGCGTTACAAACATCGCCATTCCCCTTGCCAACCCGCATCGCATTCATTGGCAACTATCTCCCCAGGCAATGTGGCATTGCGACGTTCACGACAGACTTGTGTACTGCAATGTCCGCGGAATTCGATGGTAGCCGCTTCTTCGCGATTCCAGTCAATGATCCGGACTCCAGCTACCAGTACCCCGAACAAGTGCGAATCGAGCTTGAGCAGGAAGACTGCACCTCTTATGAGCGAGCTGCTGAATTTCTAAACTTCAACGGGAATGATCTTGTCTGTATGCAGCATGAGTACGGCATCTTTGGAGGAGTTGCAGGTAGCCACATCCTGGCCTTGCTCCGTAAATTGAAGATGCCCCTGGTGACAACACTTCATACGGTTCTGCGCGATCCTGATGCCAATCAGCGTGCCGTGCTCGACGAAATCAGCCATCTGTCGGATCGCCTGATCGTAATGAGCGAGCATGCGGCAAGTCTTCTGCTGGAGGTGTATGGCGTTCCGGGCGAAAAAATCGACGTTATTCCTCATGGAGTTCCGGACCTTCCCTTCATGGATCCCAATTACTTCAAAGACCTGTTTGGCACGCAGGGAAAATCTGTACTGCTTACCTTCGGCCTGCTGTCCCCAAACAAGGGAATCGAAAATGTGATTCGGGCTCTCCCTGCGATTCTGGAGAAGCACCCTGACCTTGTGTACATCATCTCTGGTGCGACACATCCTCATATCAGGCGACGCGAGGGGGAGCGGTATAGAGAAGAGTTGCAGGAGCTGGCAAAAGAGTGTGGCGTTTCCTCGCATGTGACCTTCAACAATCGTTTCGTAAGCAATGAAGAGATGATCGAGCACATCGGAGCTGCGGATATCTACATCACTCCGTACCGCCAGGAAGCCCAGGTGGTTTCCGGTACGCTCGCAATTGCACTCGGCGCGGGAAAAGCGATTATCTCCACACCCTATTGGCACGCCAAAGAGATTCTTGCCGACGGACGCGGCATCCTCGTCCCCTTCGATGATTTTGATTCCATCGCAAATGCGGCGATACGGCTTTTGGATAACAATGCCGAGCGTCATGCGATGCGAAAACGCGCTTATCTTCATTCGCGCAACACAACATGGCAGAAGACCGCACAAGCATATATGGCAAGCTTCCAGCGAGCACGCATCGAACGGATGCTGCGTCCACGGGCTGCTCTGCAGGATATCTTCGCACCCAAAGCAACGGATACATTGCCAGCACTCAACACGTCTCATTTGTTGAGCATGACCGACGATACGGGCATGTTGCAGCATGCCATCTTCTCTTTACCCAATTGCCTTGAGGGTTATACGACCGACGACAATGCTCGCGCTCTCGTCGTGACAACTCTCCTGAATAAATCGTCTTTGCCTCAAAACCATGAGTACGCGGCATTGTCGCATCGTTATCTGGCTTTCCTCTGGTTTGCTTTTCATGAAAATACAGGCAGGTTTAGAAACTTTCTAAGCTACGACCGGAAATGGTTGGAAGAGATCGGCTCGGAAGACAGTCATGGCCGTGCTCTGTGGGCGCTTGGAACCGTGCTGGGCCATTCGGAAGATGCTGGTTTAAGGGGCGCGGCGGGGAGGCTCTTCCAGGCTGCGGCTCCAGCAACGCTGACGTTCTCCAGCCCACGCGCCTGGGCATTTTCTGTGCTGGGAATGCAGGCTTATCTGGACTGGTTCCCCGGAGACAGAGTGATTCAGAGTGCTCGCAATCTCCTCGCGAACAAGTTACTTGATATCTACGAACGTAGCCACTCCGAGACGTGGCGCTGGTTTGAGACGAGCCTCTCCTACTCGAATGCCAGGCTATCGCAGGCGCTCCTGATCGCCGGCTGGAGAAGCGAGAACCAGAGAATGATCGAAGTAGGATGCGAATCCCTCCGTTGGCTGATGAGTGTTCAGCATCATCAGGAAGACGATTTGTTTGTCCCGATAGGCTCCAGGGGATTTTTCACCCGGGATGGTGAAAAGGCACGCTTCGATCAACAACCTGTCGAAGCCTGCGCAACCATCTCCGCGTGTTTGCAGGCATTTCATCTGATCAATGAGAAGCATTGGCTTGAGGAAGCATGGTGTGCGTTCCGCTGGTTTCTCGGTGAGAACGATCTTCAGGTGCCACTCTACGATGCAGCGACTGGAGGCTGCAGAGACGGCCTCCATCCCGATCGTGTCAATGAAAACCAGGGCGCTGAATCAACTCTTTCCTTCCTGATGTCCTTGCTCGAAATGCGAAGCCTGGAATATCCCACAGCAGAAAACATGAACTCCGAAATGAGCGTTTCTCTTTGACCAACATCATGCTTCCGGCAACATCGCCTGAACCTCTCACCGAGAATCGGTTCGACTCACAACGCCGGACAGATGACGCTTTGTTCACCCGTCATCCCAGCAATCCCATCCTTAGCCGGAAAGACTGGCCGTATCCTGTGAACAGCGTATTCAATGCTGGCGCGACGCTGTTGCCGGATGGGGAGACTCTCCTGCTTTGTCGCGTGGAAGACAGACGCGGGTTATCGCATCTCTGCGCTGCTCGTTCGGCGAACGGAATCGATGGATGGCGAATCGATCCTCAGCCAACCATGACGCCGAATCCCCTTGAGTATCCAGAAGAAATATGGGGTATCGAAGATCCGCGAATCACTTATATCCCCGAGCTTCAGCAATATGCCATCGCTTACACGTCCTTTGCCCGCGGCGGTCCGGGTGTCTCGCTTGCTCTGACAAAAGATTTCAAGAGCTTCGAGCGCTATGGCGTCATCATGCCACCGGAAGACAAGGATGCAGCACTTCTGCCGCGTAGGATCGGGGGTTCCTGGGCACTGATCCACCGGCCTGTGACAACGCTTGGCGCTCACATGTGGATTTCGTATTCGCCAGATTTGCAACATTGGGGCAACCACAAGGTAATACTCCAGGCGAGGCGCGGTGGATGGTGGGACGCAAATAAGATCGGTCTTTGCTCGCCACCGATTGAAACAGCAAAGGGCTGGCTGGTGCTCTATCACGGTGTCCGCCAGACGGCATCGGGCAGCATCTATCGTCTTGGACTTGCTCTCTTCGACATTGACAGGCCGGATATCTGCCTGCAACGAGGGGATTCCTGGATGTTTGGTCCCGAAGCGGACTATGAGCGAACGGGGGATGTTCGAGATGTCGTCTTTCCCTGTGGGCAAACCATCGGGCCGGATGGAGACACCATTCACCTCTATTACGGAGCAGCCGATTCATGCATGGCCATGGCCACCGGCAGCATTCGTGCTCTTCTCTCTTGGCTGGATACGCATTCCAGCACAGACGATGAAAACGCTGTTTAGAAGACGGGGAGGATATTAATAATGGATCTCTCAGGAATAACCTGGCCTGGTAATCTTCCGCGATTGCTCTGGATACGTCGAGAATGTCCGCTCTGTACTTCGATCGAATTTCAAACTGCCGAATCGCAACCACTCGATCGCCTACTGGGACTTCTCAGCCTTCTTCCGGTTCGCTGTACTAATTGCTGGCGACGGTACTATTGGTTCGCAAGAGGCGAGGATAAAACATAAACGCCTGAAAACACATGGAATGATGATGAACAACACACAATATCCATTCGCTCATACCTCGAACGATCTGCTGTCCGACCTGAAAGAAGAAAACTTCCGGAAAGGTCTGAACTATGGGATTGTTGCGCAAAGCGCTGAAGAGGTGCGAGATATCCAGAATGCTCCTGCGATCAGCATCGGACCTTATCTGATCGATTCCGGACAAACGCAGCTTTTGACCACGATCAGCATCTATGCTGATCGTGGTGAGGTGCGAGAGCAGGTGCGTCTTCTCTATATGAATGCAGTTGCTCTTCGGATCTGGAAAGTAATGGGCAAGCAGCCAAACGTGATTGGCGCACAGCATCGCCCACCTAAAGCTGCCCAGCTGGCATTCGGCGTTCCATTCAGCGAATAGGGTTTCTTGATTTCTTTCATAATCTGATGGCCGTCCCCTACGAGAGTCACCCTGTTTCGTTGGTTATGACAGGCATTTCATCTTTCGCAGCGATTGGCACTGTATGATTGGCATGGTTGTTCGGCAGGAAGATTCATCATCGGAGATCACGCCAAACATAGTTTGGCCATGATTTACCCCATGTGAAGACACTCTCTGAAGCCACCGTACTCGCACGAGGAAAGGTTGGATTCAATGAGTGTTCATCTCGTAAATCCCAGCGACAATTCATTTGGCACGGCCGTCATTACTCCACGATGGCTGTTTGTTCTTGCGGCGGCAACACCTGAATCAGCGGGAGATCCCATCCTTGTGGATGAGTCGCTGGAACAGATTGTGCCGGAAGCGATCATGCCGGGAGATATTGTCGGCATCAGTGTGCATACAGGCAATGCCCTGCGCGGATATGAAGTCGGCAGGATGGCGCGCGAGCGCGGCGCCTGGGTCATCTATGGCGGCATTCACGCCACACTATTTCCCGAAGAGGCGCTGGAGCGCGGCAATGCTCATGCTGTAGTGAAAGGCGATGGCGATCTCGCGTGGGGTAAAGTAGTCATCGATTGTCTTGCAGGCAGCCCGGAAAAAATTTACGAAGGCGGACGGATCGAAGGCGATCAGTTCCTGGCAGCACGATGGGACCTGATGCCACGCGACAAATATATGTGGGCCTCCGTGCAGACAATTCGCGGATGCCCGAAGCACTGTTCTTTTTGCAGTGTTTGGCGAACAGACGGTCAAAAGCCCCGTCAACGTCGATTCCACAAGGTGATTGACGAGATTGTGGATCTGCGACGGATCGGCTTCCGGTTTATCGCCCTGGCCGATGACAATTTTTATCCGGTGACGCTGACAGATCTGCGGTTAGCCAGGGAACAGAACAATCTTGCCAAGCTTGAAGAACTGACTGCGATCCGTGCCGAACGCTTTCAGTTGATGGAAGAGTTGGCAAAGCTTCCAAAGGACATGGTCTTTTTCACTCAGATCACGATGGAGGCCGGCGAAGATGGCGAATATCTGGACGCCATGCGGAAGGCCAATATCAAGGGCGCCCTGGTGGGAGTCGAAGCCGTAACGCCTGAAGGGCTCAAGACCGTCTTCAAAGACTTCAACTACTCAGGCGATGCGTTAGCAAAACAACTACAGACATTCAAACAACATGGCGTCCACGTGCTGGGGTCGTTTATCTTTGGGCTTCCGACTGATAAGCCTGCAACGTTCGATGCTACGGTTGAGATGGCGCTAAAGGCGGGCGTGACGTTTGCCCAATTCGTCATGATGACGCCGTTTCCCGGAACTATAGATTTTGGACGATGGGAAAAGGAGCAGGCGAAAGATCCTACCCTGGTTGGCGATGTGCCGATTACCCGGTACTGGCTGATTCCGACCGAAGTGCGTCCAAAGATGTTTACTCCGCATCCTTCGATGAGTTCAGATGAAATTCGAGAGCGTACGCAGAAAGTCTGGGACAGATTTTACAACTGGGGAGCCATCTGGCAGAGGTCTGCATGCACTCCAACGCTACGCGCTCGGGTAGCGTTTGTGTTCCTCTCCAAACTCTACCGGCAGATGTACGCAGGAACTGGAATTTCGACTGACAGTGCCCGCAGGAAGAAGTCCAAGACCTGGGCTAGATGGACGGCCAAACAGTGCAGAAAGTTATTTCAGGCAAAGCCGATGCCACAGTTACAGTCGCCTGCGTGGGAACTTGCGTTTGCATCGCCTTTGATACGTCGTCCCGCATTTCTTGAAAATGAACAACAACGTGAAGCATCCACTTTCGTCATCATCCCAAAGAGTTAAAGATGGTGATGTAAAGTCGGTTTGTCACCTTTGACGTGTAAGAGAGATAGGTGGTTTCTCCCCTCCCTCTCTTACACGTACTTGCGATTTAAACATCTTGCTCCGACTGTCCTGAGAAGACAAACAAGGGATCGAGCCGCGCACGTCGAAGACGCATCTGCATACGAATGCCAGTCAGGTTGCATCTGCATGGCGCACCATCTCGACAAGAACGGTACGAGCGTCATTCACACTCTGCACCTCCCGAAGAAAGTTGATGCGAGTCCCTTTCATGCCTTCGGCAGTCTTCAGGCGAAGATGGAACCCGAGGCGATCCACTGCTGTCATCGTTGCTTCCGTGGCATCGAACCCGGAATGGACTTTGGCCAGCGTAATCATGGCAGGCACATGATCGGCATTCATGTGCCCAAGAATCCCGGAAGCCGATTCTGCAAGGGGATCCACCGCGGCGGTCCTGTAATCCTCTGCGGTCACCCAGCCCATCACACCGAAGCCGCCGACAAAATAGATGTCGAGTGGCTGCAGGCGATAAAAGTCAAAGTCCGTGTAGTCCACCCATGACCGGCTGTTCTCATGGCGAGAGAGATAGCACTCACGAGCTTCGCCAACCTCCTCGACCGATATCGGAAGAACGTCGCCAACGAGCGTAGCTCGCGCCGTGCCAAGAGGATCGCCGTCACCCGGCTGTCCGATAAAGAGACTTGCCCTCGGATCCGCCTGAAGGTTCTGAGTATGCATGGCCATGTTGCTGATCAGAAAGATCGGTCGTCCAGCGCGGTCGATTGCATAGGGCATGAGAGAACCGAAGGGGTATCCCGGACACTTGCGCGAGACCGAAGAGAGAGTCGCAATGCTATTGAGCGAGACCATCGTACGCACTCGCTCCGCATGGGTTGGCTCTGGTATCGATTGTGCTGTGGGATCCGTGTAAGCGTGCCTTCTGGGCGAATTGGTCTCTACAGTAGACATTGGTCCTTAATTCCTCAGCACCATCGTATTCCTTTCCCGCGCACCTCGCGGCGGATGGGACGCTCATCCGTTCCAGATTCATATTGAGAACCGCTGAGAAAGTCCGAATCATCAGTCGTAGCTCTGCTCCGAGCTCACCTTGCTCTCGTCGCAACGCAGGAACAGAAGGCCCTCGCCACTTCATAATCTCCCGCAATTGAAATAGCGCTGACGACGTTCAGTTGCCAGCTTGCCAGTACTTATTGAAACCGATGTAGTCCGAAGGCATGACGGAGAGAATCTTGCGCCGCATCTCCAGAAAGTCGATCGAGCCAAGCGTCTTGTAGATCACCTCGCCCTTTGGGCCGAAGACGACCGTGTACGGGACAGCCGACTGCCATGTCGGATCGAAGGCAGCCTGCAAGGCCGAGGTGTCGTCCGAGGCGAACAGATAATTACGACTGGTCGCGTGTTTCTTTTGCAGAAAGCGCATGACGCTGGCCTGCTCGTCCGGCATGTTGGCCGAAACAGTAATCAGTTCCAGGTCGCGGCCACTGTACATACGGAAGGTGTCTTCCAGGTCGGCGAACTCCACGATGCAGGAGCCGCACCACGTCGCCCAGAAATTAACAATCTTCACCTGCCCGGTCGGCTGACGCAACTTCTTCAGGCCAGCAGCACCGATCTTCTCCAACTGCACAGGGGTCGCGTTGATCTTCGCGTCCGCAGCCTCACGGAGGGCGGACTTCTCTGGCCACTTGGTCGAGCAGCCAAAGGTTCCGTTGTGCTTCACAGCTACCTCTTTACCGGCAAGCAGCGCGTCAATTGCATTCAGCGCGTCGTGCGTCGTGACCTTTTCGATGCGGTAGCTATTGTCGAAGCGGCCTTCGTAGCGAAGGCGACGGGCCTTGTCGAAGATGAAGACATGCGGCGTGGCCTGTGGACCATAGGCCTGTGTCACCGCGGGCGCATCTCCGCCATACAGGTAGGGATAGTGCAGGTGCTTGTATGCGACGCGAAGCTTCATCTCGGGCAGAGTATCGCTGGTGTCCGAAGAGTCGAGCTCGTCAATGCTGATGGCCTTCGGGTCATTCCCCATGATGGCGACGACCGCAACGCCTTTTTTGCCGTAGGTCTGGTAGAGCTGCTCGATACGCTGCTCGTACATCATTGCAATCGGGCAATGGTTGCAGGTGAAGATAACAGCGAGCACAGGGCTGCTGGCGTAGTCGCTCAGCTTGTGTGTCTTCCCATCGACTCCTGGCAGAGAGAAGTTCGGCGCAGGGGAGCCGAGAGCAAGAATCGGATGTGCCTGCTGCGCTCGAAGCGGCAGCCCCATCAGTACAACAGCCACGAAAACGAAGAACGTCTTAGCTATCGATTTCCTCACTGCCATCTCCTTGAAACAACGCGAGCATTCAGGCTAACTCTCTTGCGAAATGAATCTGCTGCGTCATGTCCTGAATGACGTCGCTCTCTTTTTCGTACTCCACGGCGACCAGGCCTCCGAAGTTGATCCGATGCAGTTCTTGCATCACTTCCCTAATCTTTGAGATCCCATTGCCGAGCAGCACATTCACCTCGCCGCCTTTCGCCTGAATATCCTTCAGGTGAACGATTCTCAGGCGAGGCGCGAGCTTGCGAATCGCGTCCGCCGGATCGTACCCGCAGGAGGCAAAGTGCCCCGTATCCGCAGTAGCGCCGACCGTCTTCGAGAGCTGATTCAAGGCCCCCAGCACGTCCTCCGGACTTTCAAACTCGAACTTGTACGGGAAGAAGTGATTGTGAATCCCGAAGGTCAGGCCTTCGTGCGTCAATCGCCGGTCGATCTTCTTCAGTATGTCGAGCTGCCCGTCGCCGGTGATGTTCCCCGCTCCAAGAACCTTTGCGAAGAGAACAGCGTCGTCGATCTCCTGCTCCGTCTTGAAGGTCGCCGCATAGTAGGACACGCAACGGATGCCTGCACGATCCAGCTTCTCTTTCGTCGTGCGGAAGAGATCCTCTTTTGGATGGCTCAGCAGCATGTACTCGCCACGCGACATCTCGATCTCTGTGATCTTCAATGCATTCAACTGCTCGATCATCGCGTCGAGCGTCAGGTTGTGATAGCTGAAGGTGCCGATGCCGATCCGCAGACCTGACCGCGCATAAAGAGGCGATGAGGCTCCCGCGACACAGGCAGCGCCAGCAATCTTCAAGAAGGTACGTCGTGTCGTCATTTCGTCGCCCCAGTATGCGACGGAGCCGGAAGCGAGGTCACATCCGCGCTCTCCACCCCCATAGCCCACTTAATCGCTTCGATGTACATGTGCTGCATGCGCGGATCGTCCCAGTTCTCTTCCGGGTGTCCGAGCGTCGAATAGAAGACGCGGCCCTTGCCATACGACTTGGCCCAGGCCACGGCAAAATCATGGTCGGCGCGGTGAACACGCGAATTGTTGAAGTCAAGCTTCGTGGGATCGAGACTCAGCAGCACGCGCACCTTATCGCGCGAGAAGGACTTCATCTGGTAGATCTCGTCGCGCAGCACAAACTCGTGCGGCCATGCGTCCATTCCAGGGAACTTCGGATCTTCGACGACGATCGGAGCATTGAAGGTTCCCCACGGATGTTCGTCAAACGTACCGCCAACCATGTCGACGTACTCCGGCCAGTTTGTCCAGGTGATCGCAGCGCTGTGAACAGCGACCAGCCCCTTTCCATCCTCATGGATATAAGAGAGAAAATCAGCCTTCTGCTTATCGGTCATCTCGAGCGTGCCACCAGCAAAAAGCACGACCGCGTCGAAGTCGTTCAGATTTTTGGCGTTGTATTCGAGCTTGGCCTTGGTCAGTGCTTCCGTGTCCGTGCGAAGAGTGGTATCCCAAAGACCGGTCTGCTTGCCCAGACGCTCAATAGTTGCCAGCGCGTGAGAAACGGATTCGTGACGGTACCCTTTTTCTTCTCCAATCACGAGGAGGTGCTTTTTCTGGGCGGGGGAAGGCTGGGCCGAGCAGATCACGGCAAAGAGAAGCAGGCAAAAACCTAAACGGAGGCTCTTCATGGGGGTTCGCAGTTTGTTCCTGGCTCCCTTTCCTTCTAATGTTTAATTATTAAGTTTACGTGCATCCAACTGAAACATATCGACACAGAGGTGTCAAGAATGTGTTTACATCCGTGGCTGTGGAAGCAGTACCGAAGGGATCGATTCAAGCGCCAGGGAGATGGCTCCCCATAGCGCGGCGCGGGTGCTAAGAGTTCCGATACCAACGCGGGTCACAGCGAACTCACTGCCCTTCAACTGCTTGAGCACAGCGCTGAGCAACGCCGGATGACTTCCGATCTCTCCCCCCAGGAGCACAAGCCCGGGGTTCTGAATCAGCGACAGGTTCACAATAATGTCGCTGACGATGTCGGCGCGCAGGTGAACGATCTTCAGCGCCACCGGATCTCCTGCCATGGCAAGGTCGAGCACATCGAGGGCGGTAGGCTCGCCATGTTTCTTGTTCACCGTGCGGCTGCTCTTCTTGCCAAGCTCCTGCCAGCTTTTCAGAATGCCGAAATCGGTCAGGACAGATTCCAGCTCTCCGAACTCGTGAATCGTAGGCTGCTTCCGCTGAACATGCGGCAGGCGAAGGTAAGCAATCTCACCTGCCGACCACTGCGAGCCGTGATGAATGTGCCCGTTGAGAAGGATTCCTGCGCTTACGTTTCGACCGATGTTGACGTAAACAAAGTCTTTTTCTGCCTGCGCCGCACCGCAAAAGTACTCTCCTTGCGCGGCAAGATTTGTATCGTTTTCAATGATGATTAGGCAATCGACGTGCTTGTTGAGCATGGCCCGCAGCGGCACGGCGCGCCAGCCTTCCAGCGTGCTGATGGAGAGCACCGTGCCCTCATCCACGTTGGCAATCGCTGGAACGCCAACGACCAGCAGAGACAACTGCTCCGGCGTCTTCTTCTCTTTACGCAACAGGCTTACCAGTGTTTTCTGGATACTGTCACAGATCGCATCTGGCGTGGTCCTGTTCTTCGCTAGCGGAACCGTCATCGTCCGGAGTTCATTGCCGTTCAGGTCGGTGAGCAGAAACGCCAGATGATCCGCGGTGATCTCGACCCCTGCGATGCAACCGCGTTCCGCTTTGAAGCGGAACATATCCGGACGACGACCACCGCTGGATGCACCTTCTCCAAGCGGCTCGATCAGGTTGCTCTTCAGTAGATCGTTCACCACATTGGTAACCGTGGGCGCGCTAAGCCCCGATGCACGCACGAGGTCCGCACGCGAGCAAGGACCGTACTCGCGCAGCAGCGCCACGATGCCAAGTGCATTCGTGTGGCGCAGCACGGGAGGACGTCCGACAGGGATAGGCTTTTTTTTCACTGCAAATCTGGCAATAAAACTCGCCGAATACTCCGGGTTTCAGAATCTATCTTACTGGCAGCTCTCCCCGGCAATCCTGCAATTCCGGGGAGATAAGCTCCCGAACAAAAATACTTTGCATTAAAGATGAGGGTGGAATAATACTAAACAAACATTAGGAAGTTGGCCTGTTAACGTCTTTGAATTCCCTGCCCCGCAGTCTTTGGGTGGAATCTATAAGGAAAATCTTTGATAGTGTCGATTCAAGCTCTTGCGCGCGGCATCTTCGCGCTTGCCGCGCTTTCCCTGCCGGTTCTTGCCCAGACAAAGACCGTATATCATCCGCTGGATGGATTGACCACGAGTGAGTACTGGTCGATTCACGACACACTGGTTGTGAGCAGACACTTTACGGACAAGACGCGTGTCGCAAGTCTTCTGCTGCACGAGCCAGCCAAGGACAAGGTGATGGCGTGGAAAGAAGGCGATACGATTCCTCGCGAGGCCGACCTGATCCTGCTTGACGGCGATGGAAAAACCATCGAAGCGCGTGTCGATATTGCGGCGAAAAAACTTGAATATTGGAAAGTGGTTCCCGGACGTCAGGCTCCCGTGATGGTGTCCGAACTGGATGCCCTGAGTGATCTCGCCAAACAAGACCCACGCGTCATTGCCGCGCTGAAGAATCACGGCATCACCGATCTCTCCAGCGTGCGCTGCGAGCCGATCCCCATAACCTTTATCGTCTTTCCTGAGCAGTCGAATCGCCGCATCGGCTATGGCGATTGTGTCGATTCGCACGGCGCCTATCATGCATGGGGCCGCGCCATATCGGGCCTGTACATTGTGGCCGACATGACGAGCCAGAAGATTCTGGATGTGATCGACCGCGGTCCGACGGCTCTGCCCAAAGGCGACATCGACTACGAAGAGGCCGAAGCAAAGCCTGTCGAAGGAACAAAGCCTCTGCTGATTTCACAGCCCGAGGGCCCAAGCTACACCATCAACAAAGGTGAGGTGAGCTGGCAGAACTGGCGCTTTCGCTTCCGTGTCGATCCACGGGTAGGGCCGGTTCTCAACCTCGTTCGCTACCAGGACGGCAACAGGTTGCGCTCCGTGATGTATGAAGGAAGCCTCTCCGAAATGTATGTGCCCTACATGGACACCGACGAGTGGTGGAACTCGCGCGCCTTCCTCGACGCGGGAGAGTTTCTTCTCGGAGGACTCTTCAAGCCTCTCGGCGCGGACGATTGCCCATCGCACGCCCAGTTCTTCAACGGTATTGTGCCATCGGAGCAAGGCACACCGGTTTTGACACCGCAGCTTGCCTGCCTCTTCGAACATGCCACGGATGGCCCTGCGTGGAGGCACTTCGAAAACGGTATTCTTACCGGACGCCCCAGCCGCGAGTTGGTTCTTCGCACAGCTGCCGTCGCGGGCAACTACGACTACCTGATCGACTGGATCTTTCAGCAGGACGGCACCATTCGCGTAGCCGTCGGCGCGACAGGCATCGTTGAAACCAAGGCTGTGAAGGAGACGATGGTTTCGATGGACGACGATCCATCGAAGCTCAGCCACGGCACGCTGGTCGATCCGAACATCGTGGCGGTCAACCACGATCACTACTTTTCCTTCCGTATCGACCTCGATGTAGACGGCCCGAACAACAGCTTCATGCTTGACCGCATGGTGCCGGAGCATTTCACCGGACAGGCGCGCAACAACATCTGGGCGATACAGTCTTCGATCGCAAAGACGGAGAAGGACGGCATTCTCGATGTCGATGTCCGTCATCCTGGGATGTGGAACATCATCAACGCATCGAAGCATGGCGCGGTGGGCTATCCTCCGGGCTACATGATTATGCCGGGACCAACGGGTATCTCCTTTGTCTCTCCGGACGATCCAGCGCAAAAGGTAGGAGCATTTTCAGAGCATCAGCTCTGGGTTACTCCCTACCAGCCGGACGAGCTTTACGCAGCAGGAACGTACGTCACCAGCAGCAAGGGGCTCGAAGGTCTGCCGGAGTGGACCAGGGCCAACCGCTCCATTGAGAACACTGATATCGTCGCGTGGTATACGCTTGGCTTTCACCACGGCGTTCGCCTGGAAGACTGGCCGATCATGCCGACGCTGTGGCACGATTTCCTCATCCGCCCACAGAACTTCTTTGAGAAGAACCCCGTGCTCACACTGCCGCATCAGCCGTAATGCGCTGTGCGCAGTTTGAAAATTTTGTAACTCACAAAGGATTTATTTATGGAAGAACAGAAGAAAACTCCTCGTTGGATCAACGGCATCGAGCCAACAAAGGAGTTGTTGAGCGCAAACGGAACACAGATTCTCGAGATCGAATGTCGCGAGCAGCCTGCAAGGCTTCGTGAGCTGATTACCGCTTACAGCGAAGACTCCGAGATTCGTCAACAGCTACAGCGCTTCCGTTTTCTTGCAGAAAAAAGGGGGCCAATCTTTTTTATCGGAATGGGTGCCTCTTACTGTTCGGCGATCAGTGGATCGACGCAATTGCAGACTCACGGCAAACTCTCGTTTGCCATCGACGCGGGCGAGTGGCTTCACTATGGTCGCCCCGTGTGGAATGAAGGGGCGCTCTCTGTTCTGCTGACCACCTCCGGCGAAAGCGCCGAGCTCGTCGAACTCTTCCGTCAGGATGATAGCAAGCCGCTCGGATTAATCTGCAACAACTCGGCCAGCACCTGCTGGAATCTTGCGAAGAATCGTCTGCCGATCCTTGCCGGTCCAGAGTACGGCAACGCCACCAAGACTTACACCAACTCGACCGCTGCAGCCATCATTCTCGCCTCGGAGATGCTTGGAAGATCATGGCAGCAGGATGCCGAGCAAGCGCTCGAAGTTTTTTCAACGAGTCTTGATCCCATCTTCGCCATGCGTGAAGATCTGCGAACCTTCTCAAGAGGAGCAGCCAACATTGAAATCATCGGACGCGGAGCAGCTTATGGCGGCGCGATTATGAGCGCGCTCTGTATCCGCGAGATGAGTGGCTTCCGTGCGGCTCCTCACACCGGCGCCGGATTCAAGCACGGGCCGAATCTCGATGTGGACAGCACGCATGTCTCCATCATCTTTGCCCTGGGCCGCGCCGCAAATCTCGGCGTCAAGCTTGCTGCTGAGTGCAACCGCAAGGGAGGCCGCGTCGTACTCGTCTCCGAAGAAGACCGCGAAGCAACCGACCTGCTCTTCCCTGTAAAGATTGGCGCAGTGCCGGAGCCGTGGGAGGGCATTACATCGCTCCTTGTGCCGCAGGCGCTCACGCTTGCAATGATCGAGAAGACAGGCTGCAGGCTGCCGCCACGGTTTCAGTATGGAGTGATGGAACAGTAAGCGCGATATCTTCGCAAATCGAAGAGGGAAACTTTGTCCGAACCGACGGTCGTTGCACAGACACAAGTAAAACGCGGGTTCCTGTGGAGAGTGTCTTTTATCGCTGGCCTTGGCGGCGTCCTCTATGGATACGATATCGCCATCATCGCCGCAGCCCTGATCTTCGTGCGCGAATCCTTCCAGCTTTCGACACGAATGCAGGAATGGGTGGTGAGCATTGTCTCCATCGGCTCGATGCTGGGCGCTGTGGCCGGAGGAAGTATCGCGGACCGTATCGGGCGGCGCGCCACCCTGTTGTGGGGCAGCGCATTGTTCATCCTTGGCTCTGTCATCGCGCTTCTTGCTCCAGACGTTTACACCCTGCTCGTAGCGCGCGCACTGCTGGGGCTGGCCATCGGATTCACCTCCGTCACAGCGCCGGTGTTCGTCTCCGAGCTCTCACCGCCGCAATCGCGGGGCCGGCTGATCGGCCTCTACCAGTTCGCGCTGACAGCAGGCATTGCATTGGCGGATATCTCCGGCTACTGGCTCGCCGGTCATCATGCATGGCGCACGATGTTCGGCCTCGGCGCGCTCCCTGCGGCATTGTTCTTCCTTCTGCTCCTTACTCTTCCTGAAAGCCCGCGCTGGCTATACGGACAGAACCGCATCGCGGAGGCAGAGAAGGTTCTGAGATCCTACACCGACGAGGCCGGAGCAGCACTGCTGCTGGAAGACATCAATAATGCAGTTCGCACAAAAACGGAGCGGCGCTGGAGCGCACTCTGGAGCCCCTCTGTACGAAAGTTCCTACTGATTGCGGTAGGCTTTACCGTGTTGCAACCACTGACAGGCATTAATGCCATCCTCTCTTACGGTCCGCAAATCTTCGCACTCGCAGGAATCTCTTCCGATAAGAGCGCGATCTTTGCGACCTTCCTTGTCGCCGCAACAAACATGCTGGCAACAACGATTGCGCTGGTGTTGGTCGACCGCCTGGGGCGCAAACCACTTTTGTACTGCGGCATCGGCGGCATGGCTCTTTCACTGGGCGTGCTTTCCTACGCCTTTCACACGCAGGCGATGGGGCCATCGCTTGGGAAGATAGCGACGGTCTGCCTGGTGGCATACATCGCGTTCTACGCCTTCAGCATGGGGCCGATTGCCTGGATTCTCGTCTCCGAGGTTTTCCCGTTACAAGTGCGCGGACGCGGCGTAGCTGCAGCGACTCTCGGCTTCGGAGCATCCAACTCCGTGGTCCTGTTCACCTTCCTTCGACTGAGTCAGGCTGCGGGCAATTCAGTAATATTCGCCATTTATGGCGCTTCCTGTATCGCCGTCCTGCTCTTTGTGCGTTTCGTTGTCCCAGAAACCAAAGGCAGAGAGCTTGAAAGCATCAGCGCGAAACCAGAGACAATCACCTCCTGACAAGGAACCATCAGAAAGATTATTTGATCCATGAACAGTTACTTATCCGAGCCCATACAAATGACGAAACAAGAGCAGACCAGAGCCCCGCGTCAAAACACCACAGCATCCTCTGAAGGCTGCGTTGTTGGCATTGATATTGGAGGCACGAATCTCCGGCTGGCGCTAGCCGATACGACAGGCTGCATCCTTGCCCGTCATGCCGCTTCCACCGCCGACAGCAGGAACGCCGCGACTGTAGTTGCGGCCATTGAGCGCGGGGTGGAAGAGTTGATGCGTGAGGCTAATGTTCCTCGCAGCGCTCTGCGAAGCATTGCAGCAGGAGCTCCCGGCATCACCAACGTGGACGAAGGTATCGTAATTGCCACATCGTACCTGATGGGCTGGCGCGATGTCCCACTGCAAAGCATGCTGGAGTCGGCTCTCGGTATTCCCGCAATCGTCGATAACGATGTGAACATGGCCGCCGTCGGAGAGAGTTGGATGGGCAGCGGCAAGAACGTGCGCGACTTTGTCTTCATTGCCATTGGCACAGGCGTTGGAGCCGGTGTTGTACTGGAAGGCCGCCCCTTCCGCGGCATGGGCTGGGCCGCTGGAGAAATTGGCTACATGCTGGTTCCCGGTGTCTCCAGCGAGCCGACCGAGCATGGGGCTCCGGGTGCACTCGAAAGTATGGTCGGAGGAGAGGGTATCCGCGAAACATGGCTGCGCACATGGTCACAGGAGAAGACCTCCCTGCCACGGGAGCTGACCGCGACGAAGATCTTTGAAGGCGCTCAAACCGGCGACCCGCTGGCGAAGGCCATCCTGCATCAATCGGCGCAGATATTGAGCTATGCCATCTACAACCTCTCCCTTGTGCTGAACTGCCCGCTTTTTATCCTCGGTGGTGGCGTCGGTACGCACCCGGTCTTTTTCGAAGCCACCCAGAAAGCCTTGGAAAAATGGGCCTCGCGCTCACACCTGAAGCTGAGCCTCAGCGCACTTGGCGCCGAGGCCCAGTTGATGGGAGCAGTTCGCCTGGCCCTTGACCTCGCTCATGCTACTCCGATCAAAGACAAATAAGGCCAATGCATCCAGGAGTGGATTGAGAACAATGCCTCCGGCTGGCATTCGGAATGGAATGCGTAACACGGACCAAAGCCATCTCTCGCTCAGGCCTTCGCCTCACGATAGAGGACATGCTTTCGGATCTTTGGATCGTACTTCTTCAATTCGAGTTTTGCACTACTGAGCTTCGGGTTCTTTGTCGTGGTGTAGAAATGTCCTGTCGCCGCTGTAGAAACAAGTTTGATGATAGTCCTCATGACTTCTCCTCTATGCTTTCCGGGAACGCTTTTCGCTATCGGCGAGCACTCGCTCAATCCCGAGTTTTCCGATGGTCTTCAAGCCTCGAGCGCTCACCCTGAGACGCACAAATCGGTTCTCTGAAGGAATCCATATCCGCTTCCATTGCAGGTTCGCTTCAAAGCGGCGACGCGTCTTATTGTTTGCGTGTGAGACGCGATTCCCGCTGATAGGCTTTTTCCCAGTCACAAAACACACTTTAGGCATATCTGGCTCCGTCCTTCGTTTCTAATTACTCTCAGGCTGTCAGTTGGTCAGGTTCGTCGACGTAGATCCATCCCGGAAATGGATCGTGAAATCCCATCCATGAGCCAGGTCCTGTCGCCATCTCCGCATCTGTCAGCAGGCAGCTCTCAAGGCTCGTCTCGAGCTCTTCCTTCTTCATGTTGGTTCCGATGAAGACAATCTCCTGACGACGATCTCCCCATTCCGGGTGCCAGGTCTGACCTACGTACTCATTCAGATCTTCACTGTCGAGAGCCTCCTCCGCAGGACTCGATGCCATCCATCGCCCTCCAGGATCAAGCGAGAGTGTATTCCCCGCGATCGAGAAGATCCCGCATTCGTCATGACGGCTGGCAAGCCACAGAAACCCCTTCGCCCGAAGTACGCCTTCGAAGGGATCCTCTAACCTGGCTCCCAGGCGGACCGGATGAAAGGGTTTGCGAGCTTTGTAGACGAAGCTTGAAATCCCATATTCTTCCGTTTCCGGGGTGTGAGTTCCATTCAGTTCCCTGAGCCACCCCGCAGAGCTTTCGGCACGTTCCATGTCGAACAGTTTTGTATGGAGGATCGCCTGCGGAGAAACCTTGCCGCGCACCGCGTATTCAATCTCCGCATCTGGATTGAGATGGTGGAGAATCTGAGCCAGCCGCTCGCGCTCCTGCTCTGTCACAAGATCACACTTGTTGATCACGATGACATTTGAGAACTCGACTTGATCGATGAGGAGGTCAGAGACCGACCGCTCATCCTCCGAGGCTAAGGCCAGCCGCCGGTCTCGCAGGTCGTCGAGCGATTGAAAGTCATCCAGAAACCGATCCGCGTCGATCACAGTCACCATCGTGTCCAGCTCCGCGACCTCCGAGAGGGACCTGCCCATCTCGTCTTCAAAGGTAAAGGTCATTGCGACCGGAAGCGGCTCGGAGATGCCGGTCGACTCAATCAGCAGGTAGTCGAAACGTCTCTCGCGTGCAAGTCTTGACACCTCTTTGAGCAGGTCCTCCCGGAGAGTGCAGCAAATACATCCGTTCGTCATCTCCACCAATTTTTCGTCTACGCGACTTAGTGCCGAGTTGTTCCGGTCAACAAGACGAGCATCGATGTTGATCTCGCTCATATCGTTCACGATGACCGCGACACGCATTCCCAGACGGTTGTTGAGAACGTGATTAAGAACGCTTGTCTTGCCCGCGCCCAGAAAGCCGGAGAGAACAGTGACCGGAAGCTTTTTCATGTAAGGGGAAACTCCTCGACAATTTATATAATGATAATACATTATCATTATTGACGACACCACTACTCCCTGCGAGAGTCTTCCGCCAAATCCATAAGACAAAGCTGTTCAAAAATAAACAAGGCCGCCGCCATTGCTGGCGACGGCCTTATTGTTACAGCAGGTTTTTGTCTTCTGTTAGAAGTTGATGCGTCCTGCCACCTGCAACAGTCGAGGATCGTTGACCTGGGTCGTGATCTGCCCCACCTGGGCCGATCCGAGCGAGGTGTTTGGAGCACCGAACTGCACGCGGTTGAACAGGTTGAAGGATTCGATCCGGAGTTGCAGGACGAGTTGCTCTGTAATGTGCGTGTCCTTGAACAGAGCAAGATCGAAGTTTGCAATTCCCGGCGCTCTCAGCTGGTTATCCGTTCGCGATTCGTTGCCGAACCGGAAGTTCCCCGGAGCCGTGAAGCAATCCGTGTTGAAGTACTTGTTGGCCGAGAATGAATCACCCAGTCGAGACTGAATGTCTCCCGAGGTGTACTTCGAGCAGCCCTGGGCAACATTCGGACGAGTGGTGCCGGCAAGCGAGTACGTGCTGACCGTGTTGGAGGCCATCGAAAGTCCCAGCGGGAAGCCCTTCTGGAAGGTCGTGACTCCGTTGACGCCGTAGCCGGAGATCAGGCCGCCGAGGAAGCCTGAAGCTCCCGAGCCCCAGTGCTGGTTCTTGCCGAAGGGCAGGAAGTAGACGTAGCTGACGGTCAGACGCTGACGCGAATCGTAACCCGAAAGAGAATACTCCTGGCTAAGATCGTTCGTGTTCTGGAAACCGGGAGCGCCGGTCGATTCGAGCCACGAGGTCAGAGACTCCGCGTTGGTCATCAGCTTGGAGAAGGTATAGGAACCCAGCAGAACACCACCGCTGTTGAAGCGCTTTTCGAGCTTCATCTGGAGGGAGTTGTAGTTGCTGAAGCCTACGTAGTTTCCGGTGTTGGAGATGTTGCCGTACTGCGGGAAGGGGCGATAGAGCTGCGCTCCCAGGATATTCGCATACTGCTGATTGCCCTGGTTGAACAGTGCGGTGTTGAAGGGATTAGGCACGCGCTCGCTGAGGAAGCACTGACCGCTGCCGCTACCGGTAAGGTTCGCCGTCGGTCCAACGCATCTCGAATCGTTGAGGGCCTGGTCAAAGTACTTTGACTGCACCTGGTTGATCGAGCGGCTGACGGGGAGATGCGAACCGTGAAGTCCCGAATAGGCCGCTTCAAGAGCGATCCCAAGGGGAAGCTGACGCTGGATGGCGAAGTTCCACTGGTAGGTGGCGCCGTTATCTTCTTCCGAAGCCAGTGAGTTCGCGGAGCCGCCAAGAAGAAGCTGCTGATAGTTGGCGCCGCGGCCAGGAGCAGGAGTGATGCCACTGGGTAGCGGGTTATCCAGCGTGGCGTTCGGGGTCGTTCCGGAGTTGATCGACGAGACCGGGTTGTTGGTGATGTAGGACAGAGGCGACTGCACCGGCGACTCCGGGAACTGGAGGTCGGCGGGGATGACAAACTTACCCCATCCGGCGCGGATTACGGTCTTGTCATCCATACGGTAGGCAAGTCCGAGGCGCGGAGAGAAGTTCGTGAAGTGCTCCTTGCGAAGTCCGACCTCTGGATGATTCGCGCTATCGACCAGGTCATACGCTCCCAGAACGGGCTTTCCTGCAACCGAAATTGCTCCTAGAACAGGGTTGACCGCATTTGGATTGAAGGTTGCCATCAGCTTGTGGCGCTCACGATAGACACCGGGAATCTCGTAACGGAGACCGAGGCTGAGGGTGAGCTTGGGGGTGACGTTCCAGGTGTCCTGGAAGTAGTAGCCCTGGTAGTAAAGCTGGCTGAAGGTGGGAGGAGCGATCTGAACCACGCTCGCCGTAACGGACTGATCGACCATGTAGCCCATCAGGAAGGAGGCGAATGGATGACCACCGCTGCCGTTATTCACGCCGGACGACATGTAGGGGCTGAACTGGAAGGAACCGCCAGGAGAGTTGTTCTGGAAGTAAAGCTCTTCCAGGCGGCGAAGATCAGCACCGGCCTTGAAGGTGTGTCCCTTCCAGGTCTTCGTGATGCTGGGGGCGATGACGTAGTTGTTGTTGATCGAGAAGATATAGCCCGTACCGATTCCATTGACCGTCGGGTTCGCCAGGGCAATGGTGGGAACGGTGGTAGAGTTCGGAACCCGGTTCAAGCCGGAGATCGTTCCCATGTAGGAGGGGAAGCCCAACTGTGTCTCGTCATAGCCCAGCGTTCCGGGAGTACGGACGTAGTTCCAGCGGGTCCAGTTGACGCGGAGGTCGCCGATCAGGCTCGGGTTGAAGACATAGGTGTCTCCCGCCACGACCTGATATGTCTTGAACGACTCAGGGGAGATCGGATCGCCGGAGAGAAGACCGTTTCCGTATGGCTCCGAAGCAGCGTTCGCGGAGTTCCACTGGGTATAGCGACCGAAGACGCGCTGCTTATCGCTGACCGTCCAGTCAATACGACCGTTGTACTGGTCGTTCTTACCGCCGGTTCCCGCATATCTGACGAAGTTATTGGTAACTCCCGGCTGCGTGGGAGGAGCCCAGTAAGGGAAGTTGAGCAGGTTGCGGGCAACCGAGCTCCAACGTGCCGCTGGAATGATATTCCCAGCGTAAGCCGAACGAAGTTTGTTGGGGCTGACATAGTTAGGGCATCCCTGACCACCAGCGACGGTGCCGTCGCAAGGATCATAGATCTGTCCGGGGACACCATTCGCGGTATTGACCCCCGCAGCCGGGATGCAATGACCGCTGGCATCGAAGCCGGTGGTGCAAAGCTCGGAAAAGTCTCCCTGACGCATCTTCATGGTCGGAACGGTGTAGTTGTAGAGACGCTTCTGCGCCTGACGGTATCCCTGGTAATCGAAGAAGCCGAAGAGCTTGTCCTTGATGATGGGGAAGCCGACGTTTCCACCGAACTGGTTCTGGTGATAGGGGCTCTTGCCCAGAACGTTTGCGGGATTGTGCTTCGCAAAGTACGGCGTGGAGTTGAACATCGTGTTGCGGACGAACTCGTAGATGGTTCCGTGAATCGCGTTGGAACCGGACTTACTGCTGATGTTGATGACGCCGCCGGTGTACTTTCCATACTCGGCGGTGTTGTTGTTCGTCTGTACACGGAACTCCTGCACGGCGTCCTGCGAGGGAACGAGCACGGTCGCGTTGCCATAGGAGACGTTAACCGGAGCGCCGTCGTACAGGGTGGAGCTCTGGTTGGCGCTGCCGCCACCGATCTGGTAGTTACCGGCGGCAAAGACGTTCTGGCCGGTCAGGTTGCCCGAGGAGCTTCCCTGGGGAACGACGCCGGGAACCAGTCCGACAAGGGCCAGCACGTTGCGGCCGTTCAGCGGGATATCGGTAACGGCCTTACCCTGCACGACCTGTCCGAGGGCAGCGTTCTCCGACTGGATAATCGGAGCAGAAGAGGTCACGGTGACCTCTTCGGTCGCCGTACCGACGCTCATCTCAATGTTCTCGCGGGTAGCGAGAGCGACTTGTACTTCGACCGGGTTGTGGCTGTAACGCTTGAAGCCCTGAGCCTCAACAATGAGGGTGTATTCACCGGGGTTGAGAGAAAGAAACTGATAGTCACCAGAGTCTCCAGTCACGGCGGTGCGCTTCTCACCGGTGGAGTTGCTCGTCAGAGTGACCGTTACGCTCGAAAGCACAGAGCCGGTGGAATCAGAAACCGTTCCCACGATGGAGCCCGAGCTTTGTGCCCACGCGCCCCGGGCAAATGCCGCGAAACACAGAACGAGTGTGCATAGAGTTACGAGTCGGAAAACTCGCATATTCGTACCTCCCAAGAATGGCAGACCTTCCTGCCGAAGTTGATGTGTTGAAGCTATGTTTTTGAAACGATGAAGTAAGACTGGGCTCCATAGCCGAAGCTCAATGCCTGAACGATTCTTCCTGCGAGGAGAGACCATCATTTCGTCCCTCCCTTCTTCCCTTTCCTCGTCCCCCAGAGAATGTAAGTTCCGCTGCGGGTTGAGGTCACAAGGTCCATGACTCCGTCGCCATTCAAATCCTGAGCGAGAACATCCGATCCACCACCGGAGTAGTTGTGGATCAACTCAGGGACAAAACGTGCGCCGCCGGGTGCTGACCTATCCCGAACCGTGCGGTACACGTAGAGAACCGGGGGGCCGTAGGGATCCGGATCGTAAAAATCATCCAGATGCGACCAGTACCTTTTGGCGACGACGAAGTCGGGAATGCCGTCTCCGTCGATGTCTGCGATGGTGGAGGCGTGCGGCTCGGTGAAGACAACGCCGCCGGCACTCTCCTTCGCCGTGCGTCCCATGACGACGTGGGGAACGAAGGTAATCTCTCCGCTGGCCGAACGCTTCTGCTCGAACCAGCTGATGCCCCATCCGTGAGCCTGCAGGGAGGTCACGACATCCGGAAGGCCATCGCCGTTGATGTCATACACACCGATCTTCGCTCCGCCCGCGGAGGTGCGTCCCCAGCGTCCGAAGGGAGCCGGGTGATACTTCCACTTCACGTCCGCAGTATTCTGCGCGGGCTGCTCCCACCACCCATAGGCCCCGACGATATCGACGCGGCCATCGCCGTTGATGTCGCCCGTGCCGACGCCGTGCGCGGGCCAGGGGCCGTGTTCGCTGACCTGGTGAACCACCCACTTCGCTGTTGGGTTCGCGGGATCGGGCTTGGCGTAGCACATATAGCCGCCGCCCATGTAGACCAGCTCCGGCTTGCCGTCGCCATCGACGTCGGCGAGAACTGTCTCTTCGCTGTCGATCGGAACGACGACCGTGAACTTCTCCCAGCGGCGCGACTGCCCCTTGGGATTGACGTACAGCACAGCGCCCTCTTTACCGCCGCCGGCGTGGCTCGTCGTCAGAACGTCGGCCCATCCGTCTCCGGTGAAGTCTGCTGCGTGCTGCACCCAGTCATCGCCGGAGTAGTTCGTGGAGGCGTTTACGATCTGGGCGGGATAGATCTCGCGCGAGCGCGTGAAGTCAGGCCCGAAGTAGATGAACGGACCGGAGACGATGTCGAGCTTGCCGTCGTGATCGAAGTCAGCCGAAGCGGCGGACCATCCATAGTAGAACTCGTTGACGCGCTGCATCCGGAAGTTCGCGCCCACCTGCTCCTTCGGCCACTCCTTGACGGCGATGTCCTTGTAAGCGATCTCGCGGAAGTGAACGGTGGAACCATTGGTGTAAAGAGCAAAGGGACCGAAGCCGCTCATCTCCTCGGTCGCTACGCTGACCGCATCGCCACCGTCGTTGAAGAAGGCGCGAAGAATGTCGGCGTCGAGCAGAATCTCAACATCGTTCCAATCACCCGCGCGAAGGCCGCGTGCCGGACGATCAAGCGGCGATTCGATACCTCCCGGCATGGGGAGGGGATCGGGGCGGCGCAACGATGGTGTGGGGGCTCCGGGAGCGGGCGCGGGTGGAGCAAAACGAATCTGTCCTCCTGCATTGCGCAGCTTCTCACGGCCCGTTTCCTTGCCGGAGGCATCGAGCGTCACGCGATAGGCCGCCAGCTCCTTCTGCTGAATCGAGAGGAGCACTCCGGTCATGCCGTCACCTTTTTTCGTGGCACGAAACAAAACACCGGCGTTGCACTCTCCCTCACAGCGGAACTGGAGATAAACTCCTGTATCCTGAGAGGGCTTATCGAACAGCAGAAGGCCGTTTCCCGATCCGGTAATCTCACCGGAGGTAGCCGACCACTTCGCGCTTCCGTACTGTGTCCACCCTGTCAGGGACGATCCCTGAAACGTCACGTCGGGAGCGAAACTTGGGGACTGAGCCTTCGATACTGCCAGAGGCATCAGCATCAAGATGCCCGTACCGACCAATCGCAGAGACCTGAACATCGAAAAAACCTCGAACCTAATGCCTGAAGCGTTCTTCGCAATTTATTTTGCGTACTACGCAACAACTGATTTTGAAGCGGAGCCATAATAGCACCGGCGTATGCACAATTGTCGAGAGCCTTTTTCACAAAAATTGATAAAAGTAGATACTTCTTCTTCGGAGGGAATTTCCTGATGTTTCGAGAGATCACATCGACAACGGCAGCCATGCTTGTTTTGCTGGCGGCCATCGGTACGGGCAATGGACAAGCATCAAATGGGGTATCGAAAGATAGCTCCACCACGTTCGCGGCCAGGGTCGAACGGCTCGACCCTGCGGCGGATGCCATCCTTCCGCAAAACCCCACCTGGCACAGAGTTGCGACAGGATTCACATGGGTCGAAGGCCCGGTGTGGATTCACTCCGGCTACCTGCTGTTTGCCGAGATTCCCAGCAACAGTATCCGAAAGGTAACCCCAGCGGGAGAGCTTTCGACCTGGCTGCAGCCCAGCGGTTATCGCGGCGCGGAGCCCTACGGCGGCAAGGAGCCGGGGACCAACGGCATGACGCTCGACACGAAGGGACGCCTCACCGTCGCGGGCCATGCGGCGCGCAGCATCATGCGTTTCGAATCAATGGACCCTCACGGGCCGGTGACGATTCTTGCGGACAGCTACGAGGGCAAGAAGCTGAACAGCCCCAACGATCTCGTCTACGGGCCCGACGGCTCAGTCTACTTCACCGATCCGCCTTACGGTCTGCGCACGCAGAGCGACAACGATCCGCAGAAGGAGCTGAAGGTGAATGGGGTGTACCGGGTACCTCATGCGTTAACGCAAAAGCCCGGCGCGGAGCCCGATCGCAAGGCGCTGCATTTGCTCGTAAGCGACCTGGAGAGGCCGAACGGCATCGCCATCTCGCCCGATGGCAAGTGGCTCTATGTCACGAATACGTCGCCGAAGAAGTGGATGCGCTACCCGTTGAAGAGCGATGGCACGATTGGCCCCGGCAGTGTTCTTCTGGATGCATCGAGCGATCATCGCAACGGCTCGCCGGACGGCATGAAGCTCGACGTCAAGGGCAACATCTACTCCTCCGGGCCGGGCGGCGTGTGGATTATCTCTCCGGAAGGCAAGCATATCGCCACTCTCCTGACCGACAAGAGCACTGCCAACATGGCCTGGGGAGGCCAGGACGGACAAACGCTCTACATCACGTCGACAGACACGATCATGAGCATTCATCTGAACGCGAAGGGACAGCGTCCTTAATATCGATGGTTCTGCAGTCGTAATTCTTTAGTTAATTCCTCTTTTTAATCTCTCAGCAAAAACCATGCGGCACGCTCACCGGCTACCAGTCGGTAAGCGTGCCGTCCATTTTGCGAGCGACCGGAAGATAGGCGCGCTGGTAAGGATACTTCGCCGCCTTCGCCTCGTCGATCTCCACGCCAAGCCCCGGAGCATCGCCGGGATACATGTATCCGCTGTCGTAGGTGTACGCGTGGGGGAAGACCTCATCGACCAGCGGCGTGTGCGGCATGTGTTCCTGAATACCGAAGTTGTGAATGGCGATGCCGAAGTGCAGGGCCGCCGCCATGGTCACGGGGGAAAGGTCCGTGGCCCCGTGGAAGCCGGTCCTCACCTGGTAGACCGCGGCGAAGTCAGCGGCCTTCTTGAGCGCGGTGATTCCGCCGCCATGCACGATCGTCATGCGGATGTAGTCGATCCACTGATTGCGGATAAGATCGTGCGCGTCCCAGAAGGAGTTGAAGACCTCGCCGGTCGCGATGGGAGTGACCGTGTGCTCGCGGATCAGCCGGAAGGCCTCCTGATTCTCCGCAGGCGTGGGGTCTTCCATCCAGAAGAGGTGGTAAGGCTCAAGCTCTTTGCCAAGGCGAGCGGCCTCGATAGGCGTGAGGCGATGATGCACGTCGTGAAGCAGGTGCAGGTCTTCGCCCACCTCTTTGCGGGCGGCCTCGAAGAGCTTCGGAGCGAAGTTCAGATACTTCTCCGTGGACCAGAGGCTTTCGCCGGGAAGGCCGCGCTCGGCGGGCTCGTAGGACTTGCCTCCCTTGGGCACACCATACGCCGAGGAGACTCCGGGGACGCCGCTCTGCACGCGAATGGCGAGGTATCCCTCGTCCATGTGCTTCTTCACGCTGTCCAGCGCAGCGGGAATGTCCGCTCCGTTGGCGTGCGTGTAGACGAGCACGCCCTGGCGGCTCTTGCCTCCAAGCAGGTTGTAGACGGGCGTGTTGAGCGCCTTGCCCTTGATGTCCCACAGCGCCATATCGACCGCGGCGATGGCCGACATTGTGACCGGACCGCGCCGCCAGTAGGCCCCGCGATAGAGATACTGCCAGATGTCCTCGGTCGCAAAGGGATCGCGGCCGATGAGACATGGGATGACGTGTTCTTCAAGGTACGCGGCAACGGCGAGTTCCCTGCCGTTGAGCGTTCCATCGCCCAGTCCGTAGATGCCTTCGTCCGTCTCGATCCTGAGCGTGACGAAGTTGCGATCCGGCGAACATACGATCAGTCTGGCGGCTGTGATCTTCATGGTGCGCTTGCGTCTCCTGATGGCCGCACAGGCTTAGTGCGGCAGCTCCTTCGTTCCGGTGATGGAGAGTGTCGCCACTGCTCCCCTGGCCTCCACGGGCTGCGAGCCGCCCACGAAGATGGAGTAGGCTCCGGCACGCACTGCGCGCACGCCCTCCTTATCGACGTACGAGAGTTGGCGGGGAGCGAGCGTGAACTGCAGATGCTTCGTCTCACCGGCGGCCAGATGAACGCGCTGGAAGCCTTCGAGAGAATACTTCGGAAGCAGGCCGTCCTGCGGAGGCGTGAGGTAGAGCTGCGCCACCTCATCTCCTGCAAGCTTGCCCGTGTTCTTCACGTCAACGTCCACCGTAAGCGTCTCGCCTGCGGGAAGCGTGCCGGCGCTGAGCTTCGCGCTCGAGTAGGCGAAGCTCGTGTAGCTGAGGCCGTAGCCGAAGCCATAGAGCGGCTGCCCCTTGTAGTAGCGATAGGTGCGGTTCGCCATCGAGTACTCGGTGAACGGCGGCAGGTCGTCCACGCTGCGATAGAAGGTGACCGGAAGGCGTCCGCCGGGATTGTTCTTTCCGCTCAGCGTCTCGGCGATGGCCTGAGCTCCGGCCTGACCGGGATACCACGCCTCAAGAATCGCGTCCGCGTTCTCCTGCGCCCAGTTGACGGCGACGGCAGAGCCGTTGAGCAGGACGACGACCAGCGGCTTGCCGGTCTTCTTCAGGGACTCCAGAAGCTGCTGCTGCGCGGCGGGCAGTGAGATATCCGAGCGGTCGCCACCGGCAAAGCCGGGGATCTGCACCTTCATCTCCTCGCCCTCAAGGTCAGGCGAGAGACCGACGAAGGCGACGATTGCGTCCGCGCTCTTCACCGTCTCCAGGGCCTGATCGAGTAGAGGCTGAACCGGAGCGACCCACTTGATCGTGAGGCCCGCGCCGAAGAGCTTCGCCTTATGTGAGTAGTCCACCTCGAAAGTGTGCGGCTTGTTGTCGTCGAAGCGCAGCTTGACGCGCGGCGTCGAAGACTCGTGACCGGCCAGCTCCTCTCCGACGTGGAAGGTCGTCAGATCTTTGCCGTCGAACTTCACCGTGAAGTTTTCAGTGTTGTTGCAGGGGTAGCAGTGCGCGAGGTCCGCGGTGATCTCGTAGTCTCCCGCGGCAGGAGCCTGAAGGATTCCGGTCCAGCGCACCGAGAAGGCCTTGGGATCAATCGCAGGTGAAGGCGAGGTCGAGTTCCAGTCGAAGTTGATCTGCTTATCGACACGCGACAGAACGGGCTTGCCCTCAAACTTGTCGTTCGCGAAGTACTCGCCCTTCAGACCTTCGACAGAAGAACCAGCTGCCGTCCGGAGCTGCGTGCGGGGAATCACGATGGGCGCGTTCTCGGCATACGGCGAGCCCTGCGCGTAGACCACCTTCGCAGAATGGAACTCGCGGATGACTCCATCGACCGGCATGACCGGGTCCTTCGGGACCGCGTTGTAGTTTCCTTCAAGCGCGGAAAGCTCAGCCGCGTTCGGGCCGACCACGGCGATGGTCTTCACCTTGTTCGAAAGCGGAAGCGTCTGATTGTTGTTCTTCAGCAGAACCATCGCCTCACGCGCCGTCTGCAATGCCAGCGCCGTGTGTGCAGGGGACATATCCTCGCTGTAAGGGATCGAAGCATACTTCACCTGCGACGGCGGATCGAAGAGGCCGAGCTTGAACCGCGCAAGGAAGAGGCGGCGCAGCGAAACATCCAGCTCGTCTTCGCGGATCAGCCCCTGATGAACGGCATTAGCGAGCGTTTTGTACGTCGTGCCGCAGTTCGTGTCCGTGCCTGCGCGTATACCGGCGACCGAAGCCTCCTCCGCGGTCTTCGAATAATGATGACCGTAGCTGCGGAAGAAGTCGTCGATGGCGCCGCAGTCGGAGGTGACGAAGCCCTTGAATGCCCAGTCGTTGCGCAGAATGTCCTTCAGCAGAAGATCACTGGCGCAGGCGGGCTTGCCATCAATCGCGTTGTACGCGCACATGATGCTGTACGCCTTGCCATCGACGATGGTCGCCTGGAAGGCGGGGAGGTAGGTATCCCACAGGTCGTAGGGGCTGGGGGTGACGTTGAAGCGATGACGAGAGTTCTCCGGGCCGCTGTGTACGGCGAAGTGCTTGGGGGTCGCGATGACGCGGAAGTAAGTCGGGTCGGTTCCCTGCAGGCCCTTCACGAAGGAGGTTCCGAGGCGAGCGGTCAGGAAAGGATCTTCGCCGTAGGTCTCCTGCCCGCGCCCCCAGCGGGGATCGCGAAAGATGTTGATGTTCGGCGACCAGATCGTCAGGCCGTAGTAGATCGAGTGAACATCGTGACGCACCGCCTCATTGTACTTCGCGCGCGCCTCGGTGGAGACGACCTCGCCGATCTTGCCCAGCAGAGGCTCGTCGAAGGTCGCGGCCATGCCGACGGCCTGCGGAAAGAGAGTCGCGTATCCCGAACGGGCTACGCCGTGCAGCCCCTCGTTCCAGTAGTCGTAGGCCGGAACTCCGAGGCGAGGAATCGCGGGAGCGGTGTTGATCAGCTGCTCGGCCTTTTCGTCGAGCGTCATCCGGCCCACCAGATCGGCGGCGCGCTGCTCCATCGGAAGGGACGGATCCTGGTAGGGCAGCTTCGAAGCCGTTTGCGCGTGACCGGCAAAGCACAGAACAAGCCCGACAGACAGAAGACGAAAGGCAAACTTCATGGGACGAACCACCTCGGATAGAGCAGCCATACGACGACCTTTATTTTTGCTCCCGAATTTATTGAGCCATAGTAAAGGAGTCCACCATCGCTCTGCAATTCGAGGAAGCGCCGCTGGTCAGCATACCACTCGCCGTCTAGAGAGTTAAAAGACAGCCCTATCCTTTAAATAGAGAAGGACTCCTGCCCGGCACACCCTCAGGCAAGCCGGACAGGAGTCTTTCTCTGTCATCCTGCTACTCCCAGTTGAGCACCTTCTGCGAATCGATCTTCGCCGGGTCCAGCTCGATGTTGAATCCGGGGCCGGTCGGCAGGGCAAGGTGCGCCTTGTTCGGGAAGGGCGGATTCTTTTCAAAGTGGTAGTAGTGCTTCATCTTGTTGATGAGGTACTCGCCCAGGGGGAAGGTCATCGGCGACTGGCTGGCGATCACGTGCATCGCAGCATGAATGCTGTGGCCGTGCGGGATGACGGGAACATCGTAGAGCGAGGCGACCGTGCCGATCTTCAGCAGCTCGGAGATGCCGCCGCACCACTCCGGGTCGGCCTGCACCACAGAGAGAGCATCGGCTTGCAAGTAACGCTGCACCTCCCATCGACCGTAGAAGTGCTCGCCCGAAGCGATGGGAACCGTGGTGCCGCGATGAAGATTAACGAACGATCCGATCTTCTCCGGGTGCGCGATCTCCTCCATCCAGCGCGGGTGATACTTCTCCACCTGGTGCGCCCACTCGAGCGCGTAGGTCTGGTCCCATCCGCTGAAGGCGTCGAACATCAGCTCCGTGTCGTCGCCCACGGTCTCGCGCAGAATACGCACCAGCTCGACGTTCTTCGCAAGCCCCTCGGCTCCAGAGCCGGGACCGTAGCCGATGAACCACTTCTGATAGCGATACCCTTCCTGCTTCACCGCGAGCGCACGTTTGCGCACGGCCTCCGGCTCCAGCGAGAAGCCGAGGCAGCTTGCATACACCTCGACCGAATCCCGCGTCGGGCCGCCCAGCAGACGATAGACCGGGACGCCGAAGAAGCGGCCCTTGAGGTCCCACAGCGTGTTATCGACGGCGCTGATCGCCATCAGGAAGAAGCCGTCGCGCGAGTGGCGGTTCGAGCGATACATCTGGTCCCACAGCCGCTCCGTGGCCAGCGCATCCTTGCCTATCAGGAAGGGGCGAAGGTCTTCGTAGATCACCATCGCGGGCTCTTTTTCGATGGGGCCGTACAGGCCTTCGAGTCCGCTGTCGGTCTTGATCCGAAGATAGATCGCCGAGGTCTTGACGGTCCTCGATCCCGAAGGGTGGTCCTGGTAGACCTCAGGCTTCTGATCGCTATAGATGTCGAGCGGGTTTACCTGCTTCTGGCCGTTGACTCCGGCCTCGGACTCGTAGTGGCCACGCACCTCGAGCAGCTCCACTGCCGTAATCTTCTGCGGAGCCAGTCCATTCTGCTCGGGCTTTGCAGGCTGCGCCTGCATTCCCCACAGACGCTCCAGCGGGGCCACGCTCGCTGCCGCCCCCATCATGCCACCCAGGAGTACCCTTCGCCGGTTCATCTACCGATCCCTCCTCAATTGCTCATGGAAATGAATTGCTGCAATGCGGAAGCCCGTAAAGGCTATCGCGGATGATCGCCTTACACAAGAAAAGCCCCCGGCTCTGTTGTGAGCCGAGGGCCGGATTTTACTCCGCGTCGGGGAAGTCGATGTCGTCGAAGAAGCGATAGTTCTCAAGGCTCGCGGGAGGAGCGAAGAAACACGCCACCTTCATCTCCTCATCGGACTGGTTGTGCAGCATGTGAATCTTGCCCTGCGGAAACAGCACGGCGCACCCGGCCTTCACCGGCTCCACCTCACCATCGACCAGCACGCGGCCGTGACCGCTGAGAATATAGATCACCTCTTCGCCATTCGGGTGAGAATGCGCGGGACGAACCCGCTGCCCCGGAGCCACGCGAATCACGGCCATCGTGCAGTATTTCGCCCCGGTGTTGTCTCCGGTCACCACCCAGCGCAGGTGCCTTCCGGGAAGATCCAGTTCCTCTACCGTCGTCTCGTCCACAATCGGGATTGCCATTCCAACCTCTCGCTTTCTCTAAGCCTTGATCGCTTTCTGCACTGCATCGGCAATGGCCGCGGGGGTAAGGCCAAAGGCCTCGACCAGCTCCTCGTAGGTCGCCGAGTGGATGAACTGCTTCTCTCCACGAGCGTCCAGCGTATTGATGGTCGAAACCTGGCCCAGACCCTTCAGGTCGCCATCTTCACGATGACGATACAGGACCTTCAGGAAGTTCTGCCAGATGTATCCGTTGTTCTGCTCGGCGAAGAGGATGGGCAGCCCCGTGCGATACAGCTTGATCAGAAGCTCGTCGTCGATGGAAGGCATATCGACCACCGAGACATTGATTCCCTTCTCCGCGCAGAGCTTCGCCGCGCTGAGAGCCTCGTGAACTCCGCGACCGCTGCTGACGAGAATCGCCTGATCGTTCTCGCTCTGGCGAAGGATATAGCCGCGTCCGAACTCGAACTGGTAATCGGCGTCGTAAAGCACAGCCGAGCCGGTACGCATCACGCGCACATAAGAGAGCCCGCGGTTGCCCTCCATCGACCACTTCATAATGGAGAGCATCTGCTGCGGGCAAGAGACGTCGACGATCTTCAGATGTGCGACCCCGTCGAAGGTCGTGGCATCGTCGTTACCCATGTGCGTTGCGCCGTTGGTGCGTGTCTCGAAGTTCGCGGCGGTGGCGAGGTACGTAATATCGAGGCCGTGTCCTTCGCTGAGCCATCCATCCTTCGAAGCGATCGCCTCCAGCCGCTCCTGCTGGCCGACGGCGACGCGCCGCATGACCTGCCAGTTGAAGAAGGGGCAGAAGGTGCTGCACCAGGTGTTCGACCCCAGCGCGGCGAAGGCCTCGGCGATCAGCATCATGTTGGCTTCGGCAACGCCGACGTTGAGGGCGCGGGCCTGATCGGCGCTGCCCACGCCAGCCTCGAGGCCGCTCGTCGTTCCGAGGTCCGAGTCGATGGAGGTCACGCGCTTGTCGCGGGCGAAGACCTTCATCGCAGAGGTAACAATCTCCGCGGCGCTGTAGCTCTTGCTCTTGTCCAGCTTCGGCAGAGCCGCAGGGTCATACTGAATCTTCTTGTCGCGACGAGGCACGCGCTTGGTAAGCACAGGCCCCATCACCTGATCGAGGAAGCCCTTGTCGGATGGCTTGCCGACCGTGAGATGCATCCGCTCGGCTTCGCTCAGAAGCAGCTCGCGCAGCGTGTCTCCATCGGAAGTTCCGGCAAGCTCGTCGAGGAAGGCGATGAACTCCTCCACACGCGCTGCCCTGCGCTGCTGCTGCTGCGCCAGCTCCTGCGCGAGAATGGCGTCGTTCACCGTAACCTTGTGCTTGTTGAAGAAGTCGGAGAACGCGCCGAATCCCTTCTTCGAGTTGCAGATGATCGCGGTTGGCCTGCCGTTCCTCGTGCCGAAGCGGAAGCTATTGAGCGCCGAGACGACGCCATCGAACTCCGTCGCGTCCACATTATGCGTGTTCCATCCATACGACCGGAAGACCTCTTCGAGAGGCGGCATCGGGTAGAGCATACGGTCATGAATGTCGAGTTGGCCATTGTTGCGGTCCACCAGCACGCAGAAGTTGTCGAGCTTATGCTGGGCCGCATACATCACGACCTCCCAGCAGGAGCCTTCCTGCAGCTCGCCGTCGCCGACCATGCAGTACGAATCGAAGCGTGGGCTGCCCTTGCCCACGATCGCGAATCCCTGAGCGACGCCGATGCCCTGCCCCATCGGGCCGGTCGCAATCTGCACGCCGGGAAGCACCGGACCGGGGTGGCCGTTCAACAGGCTCTCGTGTGAGCGCGAGTGGCGAAGAAGCTTCTCCTCGAAGTAGCCAAGCTCGGCATAGATCGAAGCCAGCGCGGCCACGGCGTGTCCCTTGCTCAACGTGAACATGTCCTGCCCGATCCGCGTCGGGTCCGCGATATCCAGCCGCAGGAAGCCGCCATAAAAAAGCGACACCAGGGGGAGGGTCGCCGAGAAAGCTCCTCCTGCATGAAGGCCTTTATCCACGGCATCGCCGCTCTGCCCAAGAGTCAGGAGACGGATGTCCGAGTCCTTGATGGCGAGCAGCTTAAGCAGTCCCGCTCGAAACATTGTGTCGCGATGCACGTAAAGCTCACGGTTCGGAACGGCGGACTCAGTAGCAGCAAGCGTGGAGGGACTCATGTGCTTCATCCTTCTTTCGAAAGTAGTAATGCGTAATACGCAATTCTCATTGCATAATCAGACCGAAAGTATATGGAGCACGACAAACTATCGTCAAGATGGAACAATGCGTTTATAGCGAAGACGAGGCATAAAACGCACGAAGTATTACATTCAAAAGAAAAGATTTTGGAGAACTTTTTATGCGGATTGCAGTCATCGGCGGAACCGGCCACATTGGAAGCTACCTGACGCCTCGGCTGGTCGAAGCCGGCCACACGGTTCTGTGCGTGACCCGCGGCATGAAAACTCCGTATCGCGCGCACTCTGCATGGAAGAAAATTCAGGAGGTTGCGCTTGACCGCGAGGCGGAAGAGGCGGCGGGAAGCTTCGGAGAAAAGATCGCGGCGCTCGATGCCCAGACCGTCATCGACCTGACCTGCTACAAGCCGGAGAGCGCAGAGCAGCTGGTCAATGCGCTCACCGGCCGCGTCGAGCATCTGCTGCACTGTGGAACCATCTGGATTCATGGCCCGAGCAGCGAGGTTCCCACGACCGAAGAGGCCGCTCGCACAGCCTTTGGAGAGTATGGGATTCGCAAACTCGCCATTGAACAATATCTATTGACCAGGGCTCGGCGCGACAACGTCCCCGTAACCCTGCTTCATCCGGGCCACCTTGTCGGCACCGGATGGAACCCGATCAATCCGCAGGGCAACTTCAACCCGTCGGTGTTTTCGGACCTCGCGCAGGAAAAAACTTTGACGCTGCCGAATCTCGGCATGGAGACAGTCCATCACGTTCACGCCGACGATGTCGCGCAGGCGTTTCAGTGTGCGATGGCACGCAGAAGCGTTGCGTTGGGAGAGAGCTTCCACGTCGTCTCCCCCGCCGCCATCACGCTACGCGGCTTTGCAGAGCGCATGGCCGCGTGGTTCGGCAAGCCAGCGCATCTCTCATTTTTGTCATGGGAGGAGTGGAAGACCACCGTCAGCGAGAAGGACGCCAACGCGACGTGGGACCACATCGCGCACTCGCCCAACTGCAGCATCGCGAAGGCTCGCACCCTGCTGGGCTATGCCCCGCGCTACACCTCGCTCGAAGCTGTTCAGGAAGCAGTTGCCGCTATGCAGTCGAGCGGAGTCGTGACTGCATAGCGGCACTGGAAGAAACTAAAGCGAAAACCAGAAGCGGTGCGACCACTCTTTCGGCCACCGCTTCACCACAACCCCTAAGCTACGAGCGTTAGAAACGCTCGTTCCAATGCACCATCGGAAGCCCCGGAACAGGAGCGCGGAAGTATGGAATATTGTTCGCGCGTAGCGAGCCGATGTAGACAGTCTGAAGATCCGGCCCGCCGAAGGTCACGCTCGCCATCCACGGAGCAACGCCCTGCCCGGTTGCGAACAGCACGTCCTGCGTGACGGCGCCTGCGAGGAACTGCTTCTCAAGCGCCTCGACCTTGGCTGGATCGCCCTCGTCGAGCAGAACCTTCTGATCGCCTTCAGGAGTCAGCACAAACAGCTTGTCGGAGTAAACGCAGGTTCCCCAGAGATTGCCGAAGGTATCGAAGGCGATGCCGTCCGGCCACGCTCCCTTGCCAAGACTGGAAGGCCCGAAGACCTCGCGATCGGTCAGGCTTCCGTCATCATTGACGCGCAGACGGCTGATACATCCGCCGGTCGTCTCGACGACGTACATGTACTCTTCCTTCGCATCCATGCGAATCTCGTTCGTGAAGTGGAAGCCATCGGCGACGATATGGAACTTTCCGTCGATGTAGCGCGCGATGTATCCATCGGGAAGATCGGGCTTCAGGGCATGCATCCAGTTCTTGATGCGGGTGGAGACGGTGATCCAGATGCGGCCCTTCGAGTCGCGCAGCACGAAGTTCACCTTGCCAATCGCCTCGCCGTCGATGCTGTCGGCCAGCACCTTCGACTCGCCGGTGCGCGTCATGATCTCCAGACGGTCGGTTCCGAAGTTCGAGATCAGGATGTCGCCGTTCGCGGCAAACGCCAGTCCATTGGGAAGCGTTCCCGTCAGGTAACGCGTCGCTTCGCTGTCCGCTGCTTCAAAGTAATCCGAAATCTTCTGGGTGATGATCTCCTGCGTGCCATCGTGACGCATCCGCACTACGCCGCCGCGTGAGTCCGCCGACCACAACGTGCCGTCCTTCTCCGCAAGAATGCACTCCGGCCTCTGCAGGCCCTGGCCGATGTATTGCAGCTTGGACTTATCAATCTCGAAATCAAGAATTGGATTCCGCATCCCTCTTCAGCTCCCGCCTTTCTCGTTTTGCTTGCGCACGCGCGTTGCGTACTACGCAACGCAGATTGCAAGACTAGCACAAAGAATAGAGAGTAGACGAGACTCCACCGAGCGAATCCATCAAAAAATAAAGAGCGCCCGAGCCTCGGACGCCTTTATCAAACGCTGACTCATGGAGTCAGGACTCAGGCCGACCGCTCCGCAGCCACCTCTTCCGAGGCGCTCAAAAGCTCCCCGATGGTGCGGGCACACTGAATTACCGACTTCGAGTGAGCCGGATAGTGCTCCTTCAGGAAGCGCGAGGCCGGGGCAGAGATTCCAATCGACCCGACGATCATTCCGTTGTTCAGGCGAATGGGAGCAGCCACACAGCGCATTCCCTCCATGAACTCGGCTTCATCCAGAGCGTAACCCCGGTCGCGAATCCCGATGCACTCCCTGGCCAACGCGGGCAGCGTCTTAATCGTAGTCTTCGTATATTTTTGCAGCGGCTCCGCGCCGAAGATGGTCCGCAGGTCGTCTTCGGTCAGATCGGCCAGCAGAGCCTTGCCGTGCGCCGTCGCATAAAGAGGCACCAGCTCGCCAGTCTGTCCGGCAACAACAATCACGTGACGGGCGTGAACCGAGTCGATAAAGAGAGCGTTTTTTCCCTCGCGAATCGCCAGGTGGGCTGTCTCGTTCAGGCTCTGCGCAAGAGATTTAAGCTCCTGGTGAGCCACGCGGACCAGCATGTTGCTCCAGTCATACTGACGGGAGAGCGTCCACATGGCGGACCCAAGGATATAGTCCTTGCGTCCTGCCGGGGTTGAGAGAAAGCCTCGACGGCGCAGCGTCTGGGCAAGCCGAAAGGCGCTGCTGCGATCGACTCTAAGCAGCTCGGACAACTCGCCGAGAGTGACCGGCTGCTTAGAGTTCGCTACGGCCTGAAGAATGGTCAGACCGCGATCGAGACTTTGAATGAATGGTACCTGGGCTACTTTCTTTGGCATGAACCCCGCCGATCAAGCCCGGAATTTGACTCCAATCGACCGAAGGTAGTCCCGGCTTTGCTGCGCCAATGTAAGCGACGGTATGGGGGACGGGTCTTTGAAGTCATTATCCAGCTCGACCATTACCATACCACTAATCTTCCGTCCTTCCATCAGGTCCAATATCCCGGGAACGTCAACCTTGCCCTGACCGAGCGGGCAGTACCCCAGAAGATGGTCGCTCTTGCCGTCAAAGTCCTTGAGGTGCATGTGCTGGACCAGCGGCAAAAAGTCCTTCACTACTTTAAGAGCGTCCTGCCCGCCCTTGGTCAACTGGCCCACATCAGGGCCGAACTTCAGGTGCGTAGTGTCCACCGCCTCAAGAACCGCATAGGTTTCGTCGCGAGACTCAATGCAGGTTCCCGTGTGCTGGTGCAGCACCGGGGTAATCCCCTGGTCGGTGATGGTCTTGGCCAGCTCGTTCAGCGTGCTGACGATGTTCGCCTTGTGCTCCGCGAAGTTATACGTAGCGCGAGGAACCTGGTTCGGTCCGAGAACGAAGATGCGTCCACCCGCCTTCTTGATCAGCTTGCACCAGGTAACGGCCTTCTCCAGCTCGTCCTGCTTTTTGGTCGAATCCACCAGGTTCATCGTGCAATAGCCGGAGATCAGGGGAATATGGTTCTGCTTCAGAACTGGCAGCAGACCACCCGTCTCCTCCGCCTTCTGAAGAACCTCACCGAAGGTCTCAAAACCATAGAATCCCAGCGAGGCCGAGTCCTTGATTCCCTGATCCACATCGCTGTTCCGCCAGGTAATGCCGGTATGACCGATGTGGATGTTCCTCTTCTTCACCGGAGCCGAAAAGCCGGGCCTGGCAGCCATCGCCACCGATGCCATTGCGGCGGCGGACAGAAAATTACGGCGAGTCATCATGTGCTTCAAGTCTTTCCTCCAGGAGATGCGACCGGCATCCATCGGGCGATCATGCATAAATCGCAAACAGAATTGCACAACACGCAATCAATCTGCACTGCACGAACTGCCATTGTCAAGGAGAACCGCCGGTTTCGGGGCACTTTTTCTTTTTAAAAATCATTTCCCGACAAGGGGTCTTGCGCCTTGACGCGTTCACACTTGAAAGATAAGATTCTCGCGAGCTTGCATTATGTGCAATGAAGCTCGCGCTTTATGCAACGTAACCATCGAAACTTCAACAGCATTTCGGACTGCTCTCAGAAGCACCGAATCATCATAAGGGGAGGATGCCTTGCCGGACTATTCCAGCTTTGGCCTTAAAGACAAAATTGCGGTCGTGACCGGAGCATCCCAGGGGATCGGACGGGCCATCGCCATCGGCCTCGCAGAAGCGGGAGCCCATCTGGTGCTGGCCAAATATCCTGGCCCTCGCATGGATGAGATTCAAGAGGTGCAGCGCGAGATCGAAGCCCTCGGACGTCAGGCCCTCATCGTCATCACCGACGTTAATAAGGTAGAGGATTGCCAGGCTCTGATCGATCAGACGGTCGCGAAGTTTGGCCGCGTCGATATCGTCGTCAACAACGCGAGCTGGACCGGAACCGGCGACGCGGTGGACGTCACCGAAGAGGAGTACGACAAGACCTTCGACGCCACCGTCAAGAGCGTCTTCTTCGTCTCACAGGCGGCAGGCAAGGCCATGCTCAAGCAGGGCGGCGGCGGACGCATCATCAACATCGGCTCCAACTTCGGCGAGATCGCCTTCAAGAAGCGCGCCGTTTACGCGGCGGCAAAGGCAGCCGTTCATCACATGGCCAAGGCTCTCTCGCTCGAGTGGGCTCACGAGGGCGTCCTTGTTAATACCGTTGCTCCCTGCATCACCGAGACGGAGTCCCGCAAAAACATCCTCGAGCGCCCCGGCTACAGGGAGTGGGCGACGCAGGAGATGATTCCCCGCGGGCGCTGGAACCAGCCGTCCGACCTTGTCGGAGCCGTCCTCTTTCTCTCCAGTGACTTCGCCGACATGATCGTGGGGCACACCCTCATGGTCGATGGAGGCTGGACCATTCACTAATTCCAGGCCGCGGACAATTCTCCGCGGCTGACTTTCGTTTGCAGTTTGTATTTTTTGTCGCAGTGACAATTCGCCAAAAGGACAACACATGAAGCTGAAGGGCAAAATCGCCATCGTGACGGGAGCAGGTCAGGGAATTGGTCGTGGCATCGCGGAGGCCTTCGCAGACGAAGGAGCCGATGTCGTGATCAACGATCTCACTGCGGATGCCCGGACAGAAGAAGTTGCAACGTACATCCGGAGCAAGGGACGCCGTGCGCTGGTCGTCGCAGGAAACGTGACGAAGCGCGAAGACATCGAGCATCTCTTCGACACCGCATGGAAGGAGATGGGACCAGCCGATATCCTCGTCAACAACGCGGGCATCGAGACGATCATTCCTTTCACCGAGATCACCGACCAGCAGTGGGAGGACGTCACCAACACCAACCTTAAGAGCGAGTGGATGGCCTCGCAGACCTTCTGCAAGCGCCTGATCGCCGAAGGCCGCAAGGGCTCGATCGTGAACATCGGCTCGATTCAGGCGGCTCGCGTTCTGCCCGGACGCACGCACTATGCTCCCAGCAAGCTGGCGGTCGAGGCGCTCACCCGCAACATCTCGGCCGAGGTTGGAAGCCATGGCATTCGCGTGAACTGCATCCACCCCGGTCTGATCGACACCCCGATGATCAGCTGGGTTCTGCAGAGCCCGGACATCCTTCCGCTGGTCGAGGCGCAGATCTCGCTGGGACGCCCCGGCAAGCCCTCCGAGGTCGGCACGGTCGCTGCCTTCCTCGCCTCCGACGAGGCCGCCTACGTCACCGGCCAGTCTCTGTACGTCGATGGCGGATGGGTAGGCAAGTAATCCGCATCACACAGCAATAAAGAAGGCCGCCTATCAGGCGGCCTTTTTTATTGCTGGTTGCAACAGCGTTACTTCTTCTCTGGAAGAGCAAACACGTAGTACCCCTGCGTCTGCGTCGCACTCGTATCGGCAGCAGCGCCGACCACTGGAGTATCGCCGACCACCTTGTCCGAGCTGGCCCGCGCGCTCATGGCGATGTACTCCCTGCCGTTGACCTCGTAGAGGGTTGGAATCCCCTCCGGACCTCCAGGCAATTCGTACTCCGCAATCTGCTTGCCGGTGTCCTTGTCGTAGATGTGCAGCTTGGAGTCGGACCGCGTTCCAACCACAATCAGTCCTCCCGCTGTCACCACCGCTCCTCCGCGAGGCCAGTAGCTTCCGGTATTGCGAATCCCCTTCGCCACCAGCTCCTTCACCTCGCCCAGCGGAATCGTCCACTTGATGTCGCCCTTGTTCATGTCATAAGCCGTCAGCGACGACCACGGAGGCGAGATCGCAGCAAGCCCGTCCTTCGAGTTCATGTAACCGTAACCGGTCCAATAGCGCGTTCCACCCGGCCCTAGCGCCGCGGTCTTCGCTGGAGGAGCCATCAGACGCGCGAGCATGTCAGGAGCAAGGTTCGCCTTCTCGGGAGCCTTCAGGTACGCGAGCAGATGAACGATGTCCGAGTCGTCCAGATCGGTAAACGCAGGCATCGGCGGCATTCCATTCTTGACCGCCGAGCGCACACGATCTTCTCCCACACGCTCGACAATGTGATCGAGCGAAGGAATCGCCGGAGGCTGCCCCTGCCTCTGCGCGCCGTGGCACGCCTGGCAGTTCTGCATGTAGACGACGTATCCCTGCGTCTCCGGAGGCCCGGCCACCTGCCGCTTCGGAGGCTTCGCCTCCAGATGCAGCAGCGACGGAGCATCCTTCGAGACAACATAAAAGGTGTTCGTCGCAGGATCAATCGCTCCCGAGCCCCAGTTGCCGCCACCGTTGTTGCCCGGCGTCTCCATCGTGGTCCCGAGCGATGGCGGCGTGAAGATTCCCTCCTGCCGCGCCTGCTCGATCTGCTTCTTGATCGTCTCGCGCTCCGCCGGGTCGGTGATGTAAGGGTTCACCATATCCGTCGTGAACTTCTGTCGCGCAAACGGAGGAACATGCGTCGGGAACGGCTGCGTCGGCCAGCTCTCCTCGCCCGGAACATCCGACTTCGGAACAGGCCTTTCTTCGATGGGCCAGATTGGCTTTCCATTCGTTCGGTCGAAGACATAGACGAAGCCGTTCTTGCCCGCCTGCACCACCACATCGACGGGCTTGCCGTCATGCTGAATGGTCATCAGCTTGGGCCCTGTCTCAAGGTCGTAGTCCCAAAGGTCGTGGTGCGTCGTCTGGAAGTGCCAGATGTACTTGCCGGTGCGCGCATCGAGCGCCAGCAGGCAGTCCGAAAACAGGTTGGCTCCATGACGGTCCGCGCCGTAGAAGTCATACGTCGGCGAGCCCAGCGGGAAGTACACGATGCCGCGCTTCTCGTCGATGGAGAACTCGCCCCAGTTATTCGTGCCACCGACATACTTGTAAGCGTCCTTCGGCCACGTGTCGTACCCCATCTCACCGGGATGCGGAACCGTGTGGAACTGCCACACCAGTTTTCCGGTCACGACATCGAAGGCGCGAAGATCGCCCGGAGGCGACTCGTACTCCTCGCCCGTCGCGGAGCCGGTGATGTAGAGATTCTCGAAGACCCTGCCCGGCGTATTCGACTGCACCTGCCGCAGCCCCTCAGGCTTGCGCCCAAGCCCCTGCCGCAGATCGACCATGCCGTTGTCGCCGAAGGTCGCAACATCCTTGCCCGTGCGCGCATCAATTTCGTGCAGCTCGTTATTCATCGAGAAAATAATGCGGCGATCGGAGCGGTCCTTGTTCTCCCAGTACGTCATGCCACGGTGCGAGATCAGCCTCGGCTTGTGCGTGTCGTAGACCCAGACCTCTTTGCCGGTCACAGCATCCAGGGCAACGACGTTGTTGTCCTTGCCGTAAACGTACATCACGCCATCAATCACCAGCGGGTTCGAGCCATACCGGAAACCATTATTCCCCGACGGATAGAACCACACCTGCTGCAACTGCGTCGCGTTCGTGCGATTGATCTGCTTCAACGCCGAATACTGCGAATCGCTGTTCGAGCCACCATAAGTCGTCCACGATACATACGGCGTCTTCTGTGTTGCTCCAGCAGCATCCACCACCCGCGCAGAATGCTGCATCGACATTCCCGCCAGTGCACCAGCGGCGGCAACACCCCAGACCGCTGTAGAAACCTTCCATGAAACTCGTCGCATCTTCCCTGCCTCTTGCTCGTTGTTAACTGTTCTCGGGACGGCCCCTGCTTTCTTCAGACAGGTAGCTCCCATCCCTTGCGATTCGGTCTTGCGAACATCTTGTTCGCACTCTCGGAGTTCAAAAATCTCTTTTGTTTCGCATCGAAACGCAGCGACGTTCCATGATGCGCAATCGCAATATTTCCCAGCAGGCAAAGCTCCGTCACGTGCCCGCCATACTCCCAGTTACACGAGGGCTGCTTGCCCTGCTTCGCTGCTTCGATCCATTCCACCCAGTGACTCGTCGGACGGGCGATCGTCTTCGCAGGCCGCTGGAACGAGCGGTCAAGCTCCTCGGGTAGCAACCATATCTGCTTCTGCTCGCCCGGCTTGCTGCTGTATACCGGGCCATAGACCAGCACACCCTTCGAGCCGTAGACGATACCGCCTCCGGTTGGAAGAGGAACATCCTTCTTCCAGCCTGGAGGGACGGGAGGCGTATCGTACCCCCACCACTTCAACGTGACCGCGGGACGGTTGCCCTTCGCGGCGAAACGATAGTTCACATGCGAGTAGCGCGCGAACATCTGCTGCGCGGCCTTGCCCGTGTACGCCGCATCCGCATCGCCCTCAATCGTCTCGGGATAATCCAGATCAAGCGCCCACACCAGCGGGTCAAGAAAGTGCGGGCCATGATCTCCCAGGATGCCCGTGCCGAAGTCGAGCCAGTTCCTCCACCGCAGCGGAAGATACATCGAGTTGAAGTTCCTCTCGGGAGCAGGCCCGAGAAACAGGTCCCACTTCACCTCCGAAGGAGTGGCAACCTCGTCGCTCACATGATCGGCATCGCTGTAGGGATTGATGTATCTCTGCCCCGAGGCCCAGTCGGTCTGAAAGACATCGACCCGCTCCACGGTTCCAATGACGCCTGCGCGAATCCACTCCACGATCAGGCGCACATCCTCCGAAGCGTGTCCCACAATCCCCGTCTGCGTCGCCTGCTTCGGATGGCGGCGAGCCGAGCCGACCATCGCCCGCACCTCCTGAATCGTCGCCGCCAGAGGCTTCTCGCAGTAAACATGCTTGCCCATCTTCATCGCGGTCAACGCCGCGCGAGCATGAACATGGTCCGCCGTGCAGACGACCACCGCGTCGATGCTCTTGTCCATCTGGTCAAGCATCACGCGCCAGTCATCAAAGCGCTTCGCCCCCGGATGCTTCGCCGCGACCTCCGAGGCAGGCGTGAAGCGCCCCGGCATCTGCTCCCGCGTGCGCCAGTCCACATCGCACACCGCGACGATATTCTCCCCGGCCAACTCCGTCAGATTTACCGCGCCATAGTTGCCAATCCCGATAAACGCTATGTTCGCTTTATCGGACGGCGCGAGTGGTCGCCCCCAGGCCCGCATCACTCCAAGCCCACCAAGAGCCGCGGCCCCAACCAGAGCCTGACGGCGAGAAAGCATATTTTTTTCGTTCAACGGAGACCCTCCGCGAGAGAGTTCTTCCTCTCCCCACGTATTGCGCGATTCGCAATACAGATTGCATATTACGGAGACGAATACTAGCAATGCGAAACAGGCATCGTCAAGGAAGAATGACGTTGCTTGCAGATTCAAAGACTCATCGCATGATCTGTTGCAGAATCCCCTGCGCGCTCTGACTGATATCAGGATTCGTTCCCTGCGCAGCCCTTTGCAGATACGGCAGAGCTTCCTCTCTTCGGCTCTGTTGCAACAGTGCGATGGCGAGCCCCATGTTTGCATCCGGCTGAAGCGCATCAATCTCCAGCGCCCGCCGATACTCCACAACAGCATCGGCCAACATTGTCTCCGCGCTCAGAAGATCGGCAAGGTCAGCATGAACGATCGCACTCTTCGGAGAAAGCCGGGCCGCAGTCTCCAACTCCTGCAACGCCTCGACAGATCTCCGCTCCAGAATCAACATCAACCCCAGTCCATGATGAGCATCACCGTAGTCAGGCTTCAGCTCCATCGCTCGACGGAAGGACCGCTCCGCCTCCGCAAATCGCCTCTCGCCGACGAACAGGTTCGCAAGATTATTCTGCGGCTCCGGCGAGTTCGGCTGTAGCCGGATGGCCTCGCGGAAAGCCTCTTCCGCAGCGGCCTTTTCATTGCGCTTCACCGCGCACAGTCCCGCCAGATTATGCACATCCGCTCGATCAGGGTCCACCGCCATCGCACGGGACAAGGTCTCCTCCGCTTCATCAAGCTTGCCCTGACGAAAATATGCATTGGCAAGATTCGCCAGAAAACCATCATCGTCGGGGTAGCGCACCAGCGCACGCTGCAAGATCTCCACGGAGCGCTCAAGCTGCCCCGCGCTCAACAGAACATTCGCAAGCTCCTGCAATGCTGTTCGATCATCACGATTACGCTTGAGCGCCTCTTCAAAGTTACGGATCGCCTCGTCGGTTTTCCCCTTGTGCGCATAGGCCTTTCCCAGCGCGACATACGGCTCCGGGCTCTTGGGATGCTGACGATTCAGCACCTCCTGAAGCTGCCCTGCGCCATCAATCCCATCATCCACCGCGCGTGCGACCGCAAGCAGCAGCTTCGTCCGTTCATCCTGCGGGGCAGGCCGCGGATAAAATATCTGAACCGGTGTGTGGTCCTCCGGCAAACGATCCTCCGGAAACGGAGCGGTCAGATCACGCAGCGGACGTGAGCGCTGAATATAGTGATCGGTCAACACAATGTGGACCGATCCTTCCGTCCTGCGCTTCGGCATGTGACAGCTCAGGCAGTCGTTTCCTGTCGTCATCGCAACATTCTTGTGCGAAACGCCCTTGTGGCAGCTCTCGCAAACCGCGATGTACTGCTTCTTCGCCTCTTCACCGTGAGGAACATCGTGCGGGTTGTGGCATGTAAGGCAGGTCATCTGGCTTCGCAGATAACAGGCAGACCGCAGAAGCTGATATCCCGCATGAGCTATCTCGAACTCATCCGCCTTCGGGTCCTTCGGGCGCTCGAAGTAGGTCTTGTAATCCCCCAGCGCCTCGCCCGGACGAAAGGACTCAAGATATCTCTCATAAGAACGAATCCCAGCGGGAACGTGGCGTGCGCTCGTCTCCATGTGGCACTCCATGCAGACCTCCATCTGGCGATCCCGTGGAAGCTTCGCCGGGTTCACAATCTTCGAGCGAATCTCCTCGCGTGTCGCCTTGCCGCTGGTGACGGCCTTCACATGCGCGGCCCCCGGACCATGACACCGCTGGCAATCGATCCCCTCCGGCATCTTCTCCGGAAAGACCATCTCATCGCCCTTTGCGCTTGATGCCCCGTCCGCCTTCAGATACGCATTGTGGCAGAACATGCACTCCGGCCCGATCGGACCATGCATATCCGGCTGATCGGGGCGATCGAATCCAGGACTCATATTCCAGTAGCCCGACCGCTCCACGTACCAGCTCACCGGAAGCTCGACGAGCCTTCCCTGCGGCGTGCGATGCAGATACGTTCTCGCATGGTTCCCCGAGCCAAGGATGTAATCCACCTGCTTCTCGACGACGTTGACCTCCTTGCCGTCCTCGAGCATAAAGCGGCGCTGATAGAACTTCCCATCGCGCTCCACCATCCTGTAGCTCAGCCCAGAGGCCTGATGGTCGTAAGTGTTCGCCTTGCTGTAGTCCTCGATGATGTTTGAGCTGGTGGGCCTGTAAAACGAGCGTCCCATCCCGGTCTTCTTGAAGGTGCTCGCGATCTCGGAGTGGCACGTGGCGCAGACGCTGGCATCCACATACGCCGCCTGATCCCTCCTGATCTTCGCCGAACTCGAACGCGTACCGTTCCAGTACCACGTAAGAAACACCGCGCCCGCACAGGCGATCAAGGCTCCCGCAACAACCATCCACAGACGACCCGACTTACGAATCGCTTCTGACATGGAGAAGCGTTCTACTTGAGATTCATGAGAACCGTCAATCAAAAATCTCGGATTTTATTGCGCGTTATGCAATAAGCTTTGCGCGATAGCCCGCCAGCATAACACCGCATTCAGCAGGATTGTCGAGTGTTTTTTCTACTTCCTGAACAACGGCCGCAGGATTACCGCATCATCTGTTGCAAAATTCCCTGCGCGTGCTGGCTGATCTCAGGGTTCGAGCCCTGTGCAGCCTGTTGCAGATAAGGCAGTGCCTCACCGCCCTGTCCCTGTTGCAGCAGCAACATGCCAAGGCCGAAGTTTGCGTCCGGCGATGCGTGATTCACCTCAAGCGCTCGCCGATACTCCGAAGCAGCATCGCCCAGGCGCCCCTGTGCGCTCAACAGATCGGCAAGATCGGTGTGGACCGTCACATTGTTCGGCGAGGTCCGCGCCGCGGTCTGTAGCTCCTTCTCCGCAACACCATAGTTGTGCTCCAGGATCAGCAACAGCCCCAGCCCATGATGCGCATCGCCATACTCCGGGTTCAGCTCGATGGCTCTCTTGAAGTGAGCCTCCGCATCATGGAAGCGCTGCTCGCCCGTCATCAGGTTTGCAAGATTGTTCTGCGGGTCCGGAAGATTCGGCTGCAACCGTATGGCTTCGAGAAACGCCTGCTCCGCTCCTGCCTTGTCGCCGCTCTGCACATCGCACAGGCCCGCGAGATTCTGCGCCTCGGCTCGTTCAGGATTCAACGCCAGCGCATGAGACAGCGCATCCTTCGCCTCCTGCAGCTTGCCCTGCTGCATATAGGCGTTGCCAAGATTGGCGAACGACTCATCGTCCTTCGGATACAGCGTCGTCACACGCTGCAAACGCTCGATGGCGCGATCCACCTGGCCCTGCCGCATCAGCGCCGCCGCCAGTTCGCGCAGCGCCACACGATCATCCGGCTTCTTCTGAAGAGCCGTCTCAAAGCTCCTCACCGCATCGTCCAGCCTGCCCTTCTGCACATACGCCTTGCCCAGCGCAACATAAGGCTCCGCCCACTTCGGCTGCTGACGAGCCAGCACTCCCTGCAACTGACCGATACCGTCGATGCCCTCATCCCTCACCCGCGCCACCGCAAAGGCAAGCTCCGTCATCGCATTCGCAGGCGCTGGCTTCGGATAATAGATCTCCACCGGCGTCAGGTTCTCCGGCAGCTTCGCCTCCTGAATCGGCGCCAGCAGATCGCGCAGCGGACGGAAGCGCTGAATATAGTGGTCGGTCAGAATCGTGTGGACCGAGCCCTCGGTCCTGCGCTTCGGCATGTGGCAGCTCAGGCAATCGCTTCCCGCGGTCATCGCGACGTTCTTGTGCGAGACGCCCTTGTGGCAACCCTCACACACGGCGATGTACTGCTTCTTCGCCGGTTCGCCGCGAGGAATATCGTGTGGGTTATGGCACGTCAGGCAGGTCATCTGCGAGTTGCGGAAGCATGCCGACCGCCGCAGCTGATACCCCGCGTGAGCTACCTCGAACTCATCCGCCTTCGGGTCTTTCGGGCGCTCGAAGTAAGTCTTGTAATCCCCCAGCGGCTGCCCCGGACGGAAGGAGTAAATGTCCCGCCCATACGCGATCACCGCAGCAGGAATATGCGCCGCGCTCGTCTCCAGATGGCACTCCATGCAGACCTCCATCTGGCGGTCGCGGGGAAGCTTCGCCGGGTTCACGATCTTCGAGCGAATCTCTTCAAGCGAAGCCTTGCCGCTGGTGACTGCCTTCACGTGCGCGGCTCCCGGACCATGACACCGCTGGCAATCGATCCCCTCCGGCATCTTCTCCGGAAAGATCGACTGCTCCGTCATCCCCGTATCCTCAATATTCGGATAAGCATTGTGACAGAACAAGCACTCCGGCCCGATGGCTCCATGCATGTCCGGCTGATCGTTGCGGTCAAACCCCGGAGACATATTCCAGTAACCTGACTTCTCCGAGTACCAGCTCACCGGCAGCTCAACCAGCTTGCCCTGCGACGTGCGATGCAGATACGTCCTCGCCTGGTTCCCCGAGCCGACGACGTAGTCGATCTGCTCCTCGAGAACGTTCGTCTCCTTGCCGTTCTCGTCCAGCGTGAAGCGTCGCTCGTAGAACTTTCCGTCCCGCTGGGTCATGGTGTAGCGCAGGCCCGACAGTTTATGAACGAAGGTGTTCGCCTTCGCAAAATCCTCAATCACATTTTGCGCAGACGGCTTATAGAACGACCGCCCCATCCCGGTCTTCTTATAGGTCTCTGCAATGCCCGCATGGCAGCCCGCGCACACCTGCGGGTCCACATATCCATTGTTTTCAGAAGAGTCCGTCGATGCTTTCTGCGTCTTCGGCCTGGTCGCGTACCACGCGGCAACGCCAAGCAGCAGCAACACGCCAAGCAGCGCGAGCATCACCTTCGGCGAGCGTAGTTGCAGACTGGTTTTCCGATTCGAGGCCGTCATGGAGATCGCTGTTGAGTGGTCTTCTGAAAACCGTTTCTTCGGAAAAGTTAAACCGCCTGCCACCGTTGCTCAATATGCAAATTCACTTGCGCGATGGTGGTCCATGATAGCACTATGTTGCAGAGGCTTGTCGAGCGGTTATCCCCGCGCCGGCCCTTGAACATTCATGGCGTAGGCCGGGCCTTCGCCTTACAGAAACATGGGGTCAGCGGTGGAATCACTCTCCGGAAGGACAGCGCTCATTACAGGCGGATCGCGCGGCATCGGACGCGAGGCCGCACTCTCGCTCGCGGCTGCGGGATGTAATGTTGTCGTCAACTACCTCAACGCCGAAGCCGAAGCCAATGCAGTCGCAGAAGAGATTCGCGGCAAGGGCGGGCGCGCACTCGCGGTGCAGGTCGACGTCTCCAACCCTGATGAGGTCTCCCGCCTGGTCCGTTCCGCACAGCAGGAGTTCGGCTCCATCGATATCCTCGTCAACAACGCGGGCATTCTTTTCAAGAAGCCCTTCCTCGAGCTCGACCTCAACGACTGGAACCGCACCCTCACCACCAACCTCACCTCCGCGTTCCTCGTCTCGCAGGCCGTCCTTCCGCAGATGCTTGAGAAGCGTTGGGGACGCCTCATCTTCCTCTCCTCCATCGCCGCGCAGACCGGAGGAGTCGTCGGCCCGCACTACGCCGCGAGCAAGGCCGGAATGCTCGGCCTGATGCATAGCTACGCCAGCCTGCTTGCCAAAGATGGCGTCACGTCAAACGCCATCGCACCGGCCCTGATCGAAACCGACATGGTCCGCAATAACAAGGCCGTCCGCCCCGACCTGATTCCCGTCGGACGCTTCGGCCAGTCCGAAGAGGTCGCCGACGCGATCCTCCTCCTCGCTTCCAACGCTTACATCACAGGACAAACCATCAACCTGAACGGCGGCTGGTACATGAGTTAGCCCAGCCCGGCCCGAGCACAAGCGAATGAATCTTTCCTCTTCCATGTCGAAGCCCATCCCGAACGCCATCCCCTCCACCGAGGCAGAGCGAAAGCTTGCCTCCGCCCTGCGCAAGCGCTGGATCTACATCCTTCCCGCGGCCTTCATCACCTACAGCCTCGCCTATCTCGATCGCGCCAACTACGGCTTCGGAGCCGCCGCCGGTCTTGCAGAAACACTTCACATCACGGGAGCGCAAAGCTCTCTGCTCGGCGCTCTTTTCTTCCTCGGCTACTTCCTCTTCCAGATCCCCGGCGCAAGACTCGCGCGCACGCAAAGCGCACGCTGGCTGGTCTTCACTGCACTCGTCACCTGGGGTTCCCTCGCAGCTCTCACCGGAATCATTCGTCACTTCTGGCTGCTGGCTATCGACCGCTTCCTTCTCGGCACAGCCGAAAGCGTCATCCTGCCCTCGATGATTCTGCTTCTTTCGCGCTGGTTCACCCGCGAGGAGCGTTCCCGCGCCAACTCCATCCTCATCCTCGGCAATCCCGTTACCGTCCTCTGGATGTCGATCATCACCGGCTATCTCATCCAGGCCGTCGGCTGGCAGAAGACCTTCATCATCGAGGGCATCCCTTCTATCCTCTGGGCTATCCTCTGGATTCTCTTCATGCGCGACAAGCCCGCTGAAGCCCCCTGGATCGAGTCTGATGCCGCGCAGCACCTTGAAGAAAAATTGGCCGCCGAACAGGTCGCCCTCGAACCGGTCAAGTCCCTGAAGCAAGCGATGCTGCGTCCCGATGTCATCCTGCTTTCGATCCAATACTTCTGCTGGAGCCTCGGAGTCTACGGCTTCGTCCTCTGGCTCCCGACCATCGTCCACATGGGAAGCTCGCTTTCGATGGGGCAAACCGGCCTTCTCTCCTCGCTCCCCTATCTCGCCGGAATCGTGGCGATGCTCTTCGTCTCCTGGCTCTCCGATAAGAGCCTCAAGCGCGAAGCTCTCGTCTGGCCCTTCCTTCTCATCGCAGGATTCTCTCTCATGGGATCATTCCTGCTCGCCGACAAGAGCTTCGCCGCCTCCTTCGTCTGCCTCGTCATCGCAGGCGGAGGAATGTACGCTCCCTATGGCCCTTTCTTCGCCATCATCCCCGAGCGCCTTCCCAAGAATGTCGCCACGGAGATCCTCGGGGTCATCAACGGCTGCGGCGCACTCGGAGCCTTCGTCGGAAGCTACCTCGTCGGCCTCCTGCAGTCGCTCACCGGAAGCTCTCGCGCCAGCTTCCTCCTCATGTCCGTTGCGGTCATTCTGTCCGCCCTGATCCTGCTGGCCTTGCCGAAACAGCCCCAATACCGGAACGAATTGATTAAGTCATGAAGCCTTCCCCCGAGAGCACGATCTCGACCAGCAGCGTCCTCGAAAGCCGCGCCTCTCTCTTTGAGAGCGTCACCACGCACGCGCGCGGCCCCGAGGGCAACCTTCCCATCACGCCCGAGATGCTTCTCACCCAGCCCTCGGGAAATCTCTTCGGTCTCTCGCAGGACGCGGGCATGGGGTGGGAGCCTTCGCGCCTGCTCGACCCCGAGTTCCTCATCCTCAGCACGCACGGCGGTCTTCGCGCGCAGGACGGAACCCCCATCGCGCTCGGCTTCCACACCGGCCACTGGGAGGTCGGCCTGCTCGTCGCCGAGGCCGCACGCGAGCTTCGCAACCTGCACGCCATCCCCTTCGCCGGAGCCTGCACCGATCCCTGCGACGGCCGCAGCCAGGGCACCGCAGGCATGATGGACTCGCTGCCCTACCGCAACGACGCCGCCGTCGTACTCTCGCGCCTCATCCGCTCGCTGCCCACGCGCAAGGGCATCCTCGGCATCGCCACCTGCGACAAAGGCCTTCCCGCCATGATGATGGCGCTCGCCACCTGCGGACCTTACCCCAGCGTCCTCGTTCCCGGCGGCGTCACGCTGCTCGCCGACAGCGGAGAGGACGCTGGCAAGGTCCAGACCATCGGCGCACGTTACTCCCAACACCAGATCACCCTCGAGTACGCCGCCGAGATGGGCTGCCGCGCCTGCGCGACCCCCGGAGGAGGCTGCCAGTTCCTCGGTACCGCAGCCACCTCGCAGGTCGTCGGTGAAGCCCTCGGGCTCTCGCTGCCGCACTCCGCGCTCGCTCCCTCCGGTCAGGACATCTGGCTCGACTGCGCCCTTCGCTCCGCCCGCGCCATGCTTCGCATGTACCACCTCGGCATGGGAACGAACGACGTCCTCACCGACGCCGCGATCCGCAACGCGATGGTCGTCCACGCCGCCTTTGGAGGCTCGACCAATCTCCTGCTGCACATCCCCGCCATCGCCCACACCGCAGGGCTGAAGCGCCCCACGGTCGAGGACTGGGCCAGCGTCAACCGCCAGATCCCGCGCCTGGTCGATGCTCTTCCCAACGGCCCCAACAACTTCGCCACCGTGCAGGTCTTCCTCGCCGGGGCAGTTCCCGAGGTGATGCTGCACCTTCGCCGAGCCGGCCTGCTCGACACCTCCGTCCGCACCGTCACCGGCACCACGCTCGACGAAAATCTCAACTGGTGGGAACAGAGCGAGCGCCGCCGCTCCCTTCGCGAACGCCTGAAAGCACTCGACGGAGTCGATCCCGACGACGTCATTCTCTCGCCCGACACCGCACGTCACCGCGGCCTCACCGCCACCGTCTCTTTCCCCATCGGCAACCTCGCGCCCGAAGGCTCCGTCATCAAGAGCACCTCCATCGACCCTTCGCTCATCGACGAGTCGAACCGCTACCACCACGTCGGCCCCGCGAAGGTCTTCATCACCGAAGAGTCCGTCATCGCCGCCATCAAGCAGGGCAACATCGGCAAAGGCGACGTCATCGTACTCATCTGCGGAGGCCCCGCCGGAGCAGGCATGCAGGAGATCTACCAGATCACCTCCGCGCTCAAGAACCTTCCCGACTGCAAGTACGTCGCGGTGCTCACCGACGCTCGTTTCAGCGGCGTCTCCACCGGGGCCTGCATCGGTCACATCTCCCCCGAGGCGCTCGCGGGAGGCCCCATCGGCCGCGTCCTCGACGGCGACACCATCGAGATCACCCTCGACCGCAACGACCTGGTCGGCAGCATCAACCTTATCGGCGAAGGCAACGAACGTTTTTCTCCCCAAGAGGGCGAGCGACGCCTCAAGGGCCGCCGCCCGCGCCCAGACCTCGCACCGCACCCCATGCTTCCCACCGAAACAAGGCTCTGGGCCGCGCTCGTTCAGGCCAGCGGAGGCATCTGGGGCGGCTGCGTCTACGACACCGAAGCCATCGTCAATCTCCTGCACATAGGACAGGAAACCATCAGGCAGCAACACTCAACCCCGGAGAAGGAAACACTATGAAGCTCTATCGCACGAAGTCCGGTTTCTTCGCAGAAGTGGGCGGAAGCTACTTTGCCGTTGAAGCGGCAGACTGGGACGAACTGATCTCCAGCCCCGATGTCTACGAGCGCGTGAAGTCCTCGCTGTCCGAAGCCGGCAAGTCCACCCTCGCCGCCGACGAGATCCTCGCGCCCATCGTCAGCCAGGAGGTCTGGGCCTCGGGAGTGACCTACTACCGCAGCCGCGACGCCCGCATGGAAGAGTCGAAGGACGCAGGCGGTGGAACATTCTACGACCGCGTCTACAGCGCCGAACGCCCGGAGCTTTTCTTCAAGGCCACCGGCCGCCGCGTCATCGCTCCCGGCCAGCCCGTCCGCATCCGCACCGACGCGACGTGGTCCGTGCCCGAGCCTGAGCTGACACTGCTCATCTCCTCCACCGGAGTCATCACCGGCTACACCATCGGCAACGACATGAGCTCGCGCGACATCGAGGGCGAAAACCCGCTCTATCTTCCGCAGGCGAAGGTCTACGACGGAAGCTGCGCTCTCGGCCCGGCCATCCTCCTCAGCCCCGAGCCTCTCCCGAAGACGACCCCCATCGAGATCGAGATCCTCCGCAACGGCGCAGTCTCCTTCTCCGGCGCGACCACTCTCGCCGAGTTGAAGCGCGACCCCAAAACCCTCGCGGCCTATCTCTTCCGTGACAACAGCTTCCCTGAAGGAGCCTTCCTGATGACCGGAACCGGCATCGTTCCCGGCGACGACTTCACGCTCGCCTCGGGCGACGTCGTCCGCATCAGCATCGAGCCCATCGGAACCCTCGAAAATCCCGTCGCCTAACTAACATGAAGCCTGACGCTCTCGATTACGAGCGCGTCAGGTTTCCATTCAGCAGCCGCATAATCCCCAGCGGATTCGCCTTCTTCAACTCCTCCGGCAGCGCCGCGTCCGGGCAGTCCTGAAAACACACCGGCCTCGCGAACCGAGAGATCGCACGCGTTCCCACCGAGGTCGTCGCACCGTCCGAGGTCGCCGGGAACGGCCCGCCATGCACCATCGCATGGCACACCTCCACGCCCGTCGGATAGCCGTTGAAGAGAATCCTCCCCACCTTGTCCTCAAGCACGCGGATCAGTCTGCCCGCCTTCGCAATGTCCTCGTCGGTGCCGTGAATCGTCGCGGTCAGATGCCCGTGCAGCTTCTCCGCCACCTTCACCAGATCGTCGATCTCGCCGTACTCCACCAGCAGCGTCGTCGGCCCAAAGATCTCTTCTTCCAGAGAGTGCTCCGCGACAAACTTCTCCAGCGTCACGTTGAAGACCGTCGCCGCAGCCGCCGCAATCTCAGGATTCACCTGCGTCTCCGCACCCGCGATCAACTCCGCATAACCATCCTTCTTCCGCTCTTCGACCCCGGCCTTGTACTTGCTCGCGATCCCCGGAGTCAGCATTCCCTGCTGCCCCAGAGCGTTGACGCCCTTCTGCAACAGGTCGGCAAACTGCCCTTCCTTTACGGGAGCAAACACCAGCCCCGGCTTCGTGCAGAACTGCCCCGAGCCCAGCGTGAACGACGCCTGCAAACCCTGCGCCAGAGCCTCGCCGCGCTCCTTCATCGCCCCCGGCAGAATGAACAGCGGATTCGTGCTTCCCATCTCCGCGTAGCAGGGAATCGGCTCCGGCCGCTCTCCCGCCAGTTTCATCAGCGCCTTACCTCCCTGCTGCGAGCCGGTGAACGCCACAGCCTTGATCCCCGGATGCTTCACCAGCGAGACCCCCACCTCAATGCCCGCATCGAAGAGCAGCGAGAAGACTCCCGCAGGCAGACCGCTGTCAGCGACAGCCTTCTGCACCACCTTGCCCACCAGCTCGCTCGTCCCCGGATGCGCCGGATGCGCCTTCACCACCACCGGACATCCCGAGGCCAGCGCCGAAGCCGTGTCTCCACCCGCGACCGAAAACGCCAGCGGAAAGTTGCTCGCACCGAAGACCGCAACCGGCCCCAGCGGCCTCCACATCGAACGCACATCAGGCTTCGGCAACGGCTTGCGCTCCGGGTCGGCCTCGTCGATCCTCGCGTCCACCCACGATCCCTCTTCCAGCACCTGCGCAAACAGGTTGAGCTGCCCGGTCGTCCGACCCAGCTCTCCCTGCAAACGCCCCAGCGGAAGACCCGTCTCAAGATTCGCGCGCTCGACGATCGCTGCTCCCTGTTCGGCGATTCCAGCAGAGATCCTGCGCAAAAACGCCGCCCGCTCCTTGCCCGACAGACCGGAGTACGCATAAAACGCCTTCTGCGCCAGCTCCACCGCCTCGGTAATCTGCGCCTCGGTGGCCGAGTAGAACGCGGGCTCCAGATTCTGCCCCGTCGCCGGATTCACTCCATAAAAACTCGCCTGCCCCGATGCGGCGGTCTTGTCTCCAATAAGGGAGAGACCCGAAAGCGCGGTTGCCACTAACGACATAGAAGAACTCCTTCGCTCAGCCTGTTTTAATGCTGTTTCAAACGCGTTGCGCACGGAACAAACGCTGTTGCTCATCCCACAACGAACGAGGCAAGTGTAAATCATTCGCACCATCGCAGCCGACCACCCAGCCGATCCTCCATTCCTGCGGTTAATATGGTGCGGTCGCTTTTTCAAACTATTTCGGGGAAACTTGAATCATGGTGCGCGTAGGAATCGATGAAAACCTCTCTTCGGAATTACTAGTGGACTTCCCCCGGGAAGCCGAGATCGTTCGCATCCCCGGGAAGCCGACCCAGGACTACGACGTAGACTTCTGGATCCTTCCCTTCGCCCGCAGCGACGCTTCGGCGACGTTCGCCCACCTGCGCGGCCTCAAGGTCATCCAGTCCATGATGGCGGGTGTCGACTGGATCATCCCGTGGCTTCCCAAGGGCGTCACCCTCTGCGACGGTCGCGGCATCCACGACATCTCCACCTCCGAGTGGGTGGTCGCTGCCATCATCTCCACCCTCAAGCGCTTCCCTCTTTATCGCGACCTGCAGAACCGCCACGAGTGGGGAGGCCAGGCCGCTGTGCGCGACGGCTTCCTTAACGAGGGAGGAGCGCAGACCGGGCAGTACCGAATCCTCAGCGAAGACCTCGCAGGCAAGACCGTGCTCATCATCGGCTACGGCTCCATTGGAGCGGCCATCGAGGCCCGCCTCACTCCCTTTGGAGCGAAGTTCCTCCGCGTCGCCCGCAGCGCGCGCATCACTCCGCAGGTCTCCCCCATCTCCGACCTCCACAGCCTTCTTCCGCAGGCCGATGTCGTCGTCGCCATCGTCCCCCTGACGCCAGAGACAGAGGGTCTGTTCAAGGAAAAAGAGCTGGGACTGATGAAGCCCGGCGCTCTTCTCGTGAACGCCGCGCGCGGCCCCGTGGTCGATACCAACGCCCTGCTCGCCGCCCTCAACGCGAAGAAGATCCGCGCCGCGCTCGATGTCACCGATCCCGAGCCGCTGCCATCGGACCATCCTCTCTGGTCGGCGCCGAACTGCTTCATCACCCCGCATATCGCAGGCTCGACGCCCGAGTTCATCCACCGCGCCTTCCGCTTCGGAGCCGTGCAGCTGCGCCGCTACCTCGCCGGAGAGCCGCTCGAAAACATCGTCACCGACGCGGGCTACTAAACAGCAGCCATCCACAACAGAAGAGGGCCGCACAGGAGAAAATCCTGTGCGGCCCTTTCCTCTTCCGATTCTCCGCCCACCCGGCGGAGCGAGCTAGCTACATGCGGCGAACGCGAGGCATACGGGGAAGGTCTTCGTCGAAATCACCTTCCTCCTCATCCTCTTCGTCGTCATCGTCGTCGTAATCTTCGTAGCCTTCTTCCTCGTCTTCCTCTTCATCCTCGTCGTCTTCGTCGTCCTCATCCTCTTCGTCGTCTTCGAAGTCGTCGTCTTCTTCCTCTTCGTCGTCTTCGTCCTCATCTTCTTCGTCGTCGAGGTCTTCGTCTTCGTCCTCTTCGAAATCGTCATCCTCGTCGGCTGACGGGGCGGCGAACAACGAGTCGAAGGAAAGCGGGGTGAACTCTGCAAACGCGACTGGGGTAAGAGCGTGAAGCGGATCGATAATGTCGGTCGTGATGGGCTCGATGGCCATGAACGTATCTCCTGTTCGCACTATTGTATTGGGGTAAGATGCCCGGAATCGAAAAAGGTAAGGGTAAAAATTGATGATTTCTAACAGCCCGGCGAAGAAATTTAGAAACCCTGTCTTATGGTGCCTCTCCCGGGAATTTTAATCGCGGATCACCGCTCTGCCAGCATCGGATAAAACTCCCGCTCCCGTTTTGAATTCTTAGAATATTTTTCCTCTCCGAAAAAGTAAGTTTCCTGTCTCGTTTCGAGCCACCCCGCCGAAAAGGTAAGGGTACTCGGAGGGATTTATGACCTGGCGTCCGGCCACTCGCTCCATCGCCGGATGGATGCTTTCTATCGCTCTTGCGTTTCCTCACCCTCTCTTCTCGCAGGAGAGCACGCCTCCCCCTGCGACCCTCGAAGACGCCCTTCACCAGATGTCCGACCTGGCGGGCATCATCTTCGTCGGCCAGGTCCTCGCGGTCCGTCACCTCGCCGGAGATCAGGGCTCCTCCGGGGTCGTAGAAATCGACTTCCACATCGAGCAGGCTGTTCGAGGATGCTCCTCCGGCATCATCTACACCCTTCGCGAATGGGCAGGCCTGTGGCAGGAGGGGGACAATCGTTACCGTCCGGGCCAGCGCCTGCTGATGCTGCTGCACACCCCCAACGCCGCCGGGCTCTCATCTCCCGTGGGAGGAACCAACGGGGCCATTCCCATACGGTCGGCAGCCGCCCCCGCGCTGGTTACATCCTCTGCCACCGTGTCTCCCTCCGAGGGTGCTCCTATCTCTTCCACCCCTCTGGTCGCAGACCTCCGCTGGATCGGAACCCGAGTTCTTCGCAGCACGACCTACGCGTCGGCTCCAGCAGGAGTCACCGCGCAATCCATCACCGCCACGAAGCTTACCGAAGAACCACAAAGCAGCCGCGACAACACCACCTCCATCTCCGCTGAACAAGCCTCCGTCTCCGTCGTCGTCGGCCTGCTCGGCACATGGGAGCAGTCGAGCTCCCGATGATTCGTCGCACCTCCCAGTTCTGGCCTCTTCTCGTCCTCTGCCTCTGCCTGTCCCTGCACGCCGCCGGGCCGCGCTGGGTCACGGGGAAGCCTTACTACACGACCGAGGGCATTCCGGTCGTCTGGTACACGACCAGCCCGCTTTACTTCACCGACCCCGGCGACCTCAGCGCCTACGTCAACCACGCCGCCGCCGATGCCATCGTCTCCGCCGCCGCGAACGTCTGGAACATCCCCACCGCCAGCCTCAACCTCACCCAGGGAGGCACGCTCGACGAGCACGTTGACTCCTCCAACTCCTACCCCACCTCCACCGGAATCGTCTTCCCCGCAGACGTGCAGAGCGGCAACTATCTCAACAAGCAGATCGCCATTATCTACGACTACGATGGCTCCATCATCGACCTCATGCTCGGCGCGGGAGCCAGCTCTCCTTCGGGCTGCCGCCAGAGCGGAGTCATCGAAAGCGTCGACTCCTTCTCACCCGCAGGTAATATCCTGCACGCCATCCTCGTTCTCAACGGACGCTGCACCGGCCCTGCTCCCGAGCAGCAGCTTCAGATGCAGTACCAGCTCGTGCGAGCCTTCGGACGCATCCTCGGCATCAGCTGGTCGCAGACCAACGACAACGTCTTCACCCAGAACCCACGCCCGACCGCCGCACAGGCGCAGAACTGGCCCATCATGCACCCCATCGATATCATCTGCGGCCTCTACACCTACCAGTGCCTGCCCTCGCCTTTCACCCTTCGCGACGATGACATCGCGGCCCTGGGAATGCTCTACACCGTGGGAGGGTTTTCCCCCGGAGCGGCTCCTCCCCCTGGCAAGACCGATACCCATGCCCTCGCCAATCGCGTCTTCGGAAACCTCACCTTTCCCAACGGCCAGGGAATGCAGGGTGTCAACATTGTCGGCCAGCGACTCGACGGAGCATGGAACACCCCCGACCCCTGGGAGAGCATCTCCTCCGTCAGCGGAGCCCTCTTCCGCAGAAGCAACTCCACTCCCATCTCCAAGCTCACCCCCTCCGCCACCAACATGGGAGGCTCCAATACAGCAACCGAGGGAGCATACGATCTTTTCCGGGTTCCGCTCAAAAATGGCTTTGTCTGGTCGAACCTCGTCATCACGACGCAGCCCATCAACCCGCTTTATACCGGAGCCTACTCCGTTGGGGCATACGACACGAACACCGTCATCCCCTCCGGCCCCCTTGCCACTACGACAGGCACCGTACTCAGCTCTTACATCAACCAGTACCGCAACATCATCGTCACTGGCGCCGCCTCTGGCTGCACCACCATGCAGGACGGAACCGAAGCCTCTCCTGTCGCAGTCGACTCTACGGGCTGGTGGACCTCGAACGTCTGCACCTACAACCACAGCGCATGGAGAAAGTTCCCCATCCGGGCCAACCGCAGCTTCACCATCGAGGTTACTGCGCTAGACGAAAACGCTCTCCCCAGCACCCACAAAGCCATGCCCGTCCTCGGCCTGTGGAACGCGACCGACGCCACCGGAACTCTTCCCACCGTCGCCTCCTCGCCCACCGCCTTCAACTCCTCCGCGATCGGGACCACGGCCCTCACCACCCAGACCTCCAGCGCCAGCCAGTTCCGTCTCTCCATCTCCGACCAGCGCGGCGACGGTCGCCCCGACTATGCCTACCAAGCCCGCATTCTCTACGCCGACACCGTCTCTCCCTCGACCGTCGCAGCCAAAGGAGGAAGCGTCACCATCACAGGACTCGGCTTCCGTCCCGGAAACACCGTCACGGTGAATGGCATATCCTCCACCGTCTCTTCCTGGGACCAGAACTCCATCACCTTCACCACCCCCAACCTGCACTCCGCAACCGCCATGACTGCCGACATCACCGTGCGCGACCTCGTCACAGGAGGCACCACCGGCATGACCTCCGCGCTTAACTACGAGGCCCCCGTTCCTGAGCTTGATCTCGTCTCCGCCCCCACCGGCACCGTCTTCACCCAGGTACCCGCCCCAACCGCCTTCGTCGTGAAGGCCGTAGACGCGGACGGCCTGACGCCGCTCCCAAACATCACGGTTACACTCTCCGCTACCGTCGGGGGAATCATCTTCAACGCCTGCGGCCTATCCACCTGCACCCTTTCAACGGACGCCGATGGTGTCGTCTCCTCCACCGTCACTCCCCTCACCACCGGGGCCATCACCCTCTCTGCTGCCAGCTCCCTAGGAACTGTCACCGCCAGCTTTGACGCCATCGTTCGCATCCAGACCATCACCGCCGCTACCGCGCAGCAACTCTACCTCGCCGAAGGAGCCACCCTTACCTGGACCCCGCAGGTTTCTCTCCTCGACAACGGAGACTCCACCATCGGACTTCCAGTCCAGTGGACCTCCGATCCCGGCGGAGCCATCACCTTCGATCCCGCCACCTCGCTGACCGACGCACAATCCATCGCCCAGACCTCCGCAACTACCGGCCCCCTCCCCGGAGACACCCAGGCTACGGCGACCGCCTGCGCGTGGACCGTCCATTGCGTCAACTTCATCGTTCACGCCATCTCCGAAAAGGATTTCCGCCTCGCCACCGTGAGCGGATCGCAGCAGTCCATCGCCCTCTCCGACACCTTCGCCCCCATCGTTCTCCGAGTCACCACTCCGGACGGCCACCCCATCCCCGGAGCCGAGGTCACGATCCGCCAGACCGTCTCGCCGTGGTCGCCCCCATGCCCCTCGCAGGGACGCTGCCCCATCGCACCCGTCTACAACTTCTCGACCGCCACCTTCCTCACCGGACCCGATGGAACCATCTCCGCAACGCCACTGGACCTGGGGACAAGCCCCTCGCTCACCCACGTAGCCGCATCCGCCGGAACCCAGAGCCTGCTCACCTTTACCCTTGAGCGTCATCCCTGATCGTGAATCGGTGCTACTAAACCGCTCCCCACGCATCGAAATAAATGAGATAGGCTGAAGTTAGATCGATCAAGGACGTCCAAAGGAGCCAACCTGCATGGCGGCAATGGGCAGCATCGAACGCAAGCGGGTCGTCATCATCGGCGGCGGATTCGCCGGGATCAACGCCGCCCTCGGGCTGGCGCATCTTCCCCTCGACATCACCCTGATCGACCGCAAGAACCACCACACCTTCCAGCCGCTGCTCTATCAGGTCGCGCTGGCCGTGCTCTCCCCGGCCGAGATCGCCCAGCCCATCCGCTCCATCTTTCGCGACCACCGGAACATCGAGGTCCTCATGGACGAGGCCACCGGCTTCGACCTCCCGCAGCAGCGCGTCCTCCTCAAAACCGGCTCGCAGATCGAGTACGACTATCTCATCGTCGCCACTGGCTCCACCCACTCCTACTTCGGTCGTGACGACTGGGCCTTTCTGGCCCCGGGCCTCAAGAACCTAGAGGACGCCGTCGAAATTCGCCGCCGAGTCCTGCTTGCCTTCGAGCTGGCCGAGCGCCAGATGCAGGAGAACGGAACCTATCCCCCGCTGAAGTTCGTCATCATCGGCGGCGGCCCCACCGGCGTCGAGCTCGCCGGAGCCATCAGCGACATCGCCCGCCTGTACATGGCCCGCGACTTCCGCCACATCAATCCCTCGACTGCCGAGGTCCTGATCCTGGAAGGCTCACCGAGCATCCTTGCGGCATATCCTCCCGACCTCCAGCAGAAGGCCGTAAAGCAACTCGCCGACATTGGAGTCAAGATCCGCACCGGTTCCCATGTCACCGAGATTCAGCCCGGCTACGTCATGGTCGGGGATGAGCGCATCGACTGCACCGTCACTCTCTGGGCTGCTGGCGTTCAGGCCTCCCCCCTCGGCAAACTTCTAGGGGTTCCGCTCGACCGCAGAGGCTGCGTCATCGTCGACCAGTTCCTCAACCCTCCCGACCACCCCGAGATCTTCATCTGCGGCGACCTGGCCCACGTCGAGGAGAACGGCCATCAGGTTCCTGGCGTCGCCCAACCGGCCATGCAGATGGGAACCTTCGCAGCCAAGCGCATCAGCCGCCTCGTCGCCCGCGAGATGGGGAGCGACGGCACCGGGCTCACCGAGCCATTCCACTACTTTGATAAGGGAGACATGGCCACCATCGGTCGCAAAGCCGCGGTCGCCAACATCAAATGGCCCTTCCACGGGCGCTGGAGCGGATTTCCCGCCTGGATCGTCTGGCTGGTCATCCACGTCTTCTTCCTGATCGGCTTCCGCAATCGTCTAGCGGTCTTCCGCCAGTGGGCCTGGACCTATCTGACCTTCCGCGACGGAGCCCGGCTCATCACCGGCTCGCAGGAGCTGCCCGGCTGGAACCTGAAGTACGGAGCGGAAGAATCTTCTTCACCCGAACCTTCCACTGCAACGAAACCCTGAGCAATCACAATCCTGAGCCGCCACAAATGACCGGGTGCCCCACCCTTCGCAGCTTCACCGCGAAGGGTGGGATGAATACAGCTCGCACCCCCGTCATTCTCTCCCTCGAACGAAGCAAAGGGATGAATCCCTGTATATCTTTGCAGGACGCTAAAGGCATCTCTCAGATCGTGTTAAAAACGAAAAACCCCATCCGAAGATGGGGCTTTTACAAAATAATGCCGGCGATCACCTAATCTCCCACACACTTACGCGTGCAGTACCATCGGCCCAACGAGGCTTAACTTCCGTGTTCGGGATGGGAACGGGTGTGACCCTCGCGGTAAACTCACCGGCAAACTTGAGAAATTTCGCTCGCGCGATACTTCACAACTGAATAGATTGAGCAGACATTTACCTAATTGCGTATTACGTAGTCTTTTATAACTACAAAGCTTGTGTTGAATGACTCCAGAACAGCGAATGATACTCACTGCGCAGAGTAAATTCTATGGACAAGCCGAACGGGCGATTAGTACTGGTAAGCTACACACATTACTGCGCTTCAACCTCCAGCCTATCAACCAGGTGGTCTTCCTGGGCCCTTCATTTCCCTTACGGGTTGGGAGATCTCATCTTAGAGCGTGCTTCCCGCTTATATGCATTCAGCGGTTATCACAACCGAACTTCGCTACCCAGCCGTGCCTTTGGCAAGACAACTGGAACACAAGAGGTTCGTCCATCCCGGTCCTCTCGTACTAAGGACAGCCCTCTTCAAATCTCCTACGCCCACAGCAGATAGAGACCGAACTGTCTCGCGACGTTCTGAACCCAGCTCACGTACCACTTTAATAGGCGAACAGCCTAACCCTTGGAACCTTCTACAGCTCCAGGATGTGATGAGCCGACATCGAGGTGCCAAACCATTGCGTCGATATGAACTCTTGGCAATGATCAGCCTGTTATCCCCGGCGTACCTTTTATCCGTTGAGCGATGGCCCTTCCATACAGAACCACCGGATCACTAAGGCCTGCTTTCGCATCTGCTCGACTTGTAGGTCTCGCAGTTAACCACACTTATGCCTTTGCACTCGACGGTCGATTTCCAAACGACCTGAGTGTAGCTTCGCGCGCCTCCGTTACAATTTAGGAGGCGACCGCCCCAGTCAAACTACCCGTCTTACAATGTCCCTCTCCCGGATCACGGGAGGAGGTTAGGATCACAACAATCGCAGGGTGGTATCTCACCGTTGGCTCCTCCGAACCCGAGAGTCCGGGATCAAAGCCTCCCACCTATCCTGCGCAGCAATTGCCGTAACCCACTGTAAAAGTATAGTAAAGGTGCACGGGGTCTTTTCGTCTAGCTGCGGGTAACCGGCATCTTCACCGGTACTACAAGTTCGCCGAGCAACTCGTTAAGACAGTCGAACGATCGTTACTCCATTCGTGCAGGTCGGAACTTACCCGACAAGGAATTTCGCTACCTTAGGACCGTTATAGTTACGGCCGCCGTTCACCGGGGCTTCAGTTCGAAGCTTCGAGCTTGCGCCCTAACCTCTCCCTTTAACCTTCCGGCACCGGGCAGGAGTCAGCCCCTATACGTCGTTTTAGACTTTGCAGAGACCTGTGTTTTTGTTAAACAGTCGCCGTTCGCATTTCGCTGCGGCCATCAGAGGCTATGAACCTCGATGGCGACCCTTCTCCCGAAGTTACGGGTCTAATTTGCCGAGTTCCTTAACAAGCTTTCACTCGAGCGCCTTTGGATATTCTCCTCGTCTACCTGTGTCGGTTTGTGGTACGGTTCCCAAATAATCTCCTTAGAGGTTTTTCTTGGCAGCGTGAAATCAGCAGCTTTCAGCCATACGGCTTACTGCTTTGCGCCTCACTGTTAAGTCTCTCCGGATTTGCCTAGAGAAACCAGCTTACGCGCATCGAACCCCATAGCCATAGGAGGTCCTGCTTATCCTTCTGCGTCACCCCATCGTCAAACGACATTTGGGAGGTCCGGAATATTAACCGGATGTCCATCGCCTACGCCTCTCGGCCTCGGCTTAGGGACCGCCTAACCCTGAGCGGATTAACCTTCCTCAGGAAACCTTAGACTTTCGGCGGGGAGGGTTCTCACCTCCCTTATCGCTACTTATGCCGGCAGGGTCTCTTCTCAACGCTCCATCAGTCTTCTCAGTCTGACTTCATCGCTGTGAGAATGCTCTCCTACCACGCACACAAAGTGTGCATCCGCAGCTTCGGTATACAGTTTTAGCCCCGTTGTATTGTCGGCACCGGACCTCTTGACCAGTGAGCTATTACGCTTTCTTTAAAGGATGGCTGCTTCTAAGCCAACCTCCTGGCTGTCTGAGAGTTCCGACTTCCTTTCCCACTTAACTGTAATTTTGGGACCTTAGCTGGCGGTCTGGACTGTTTTCCTCTCGACTGTGAAGCTTAGCCCCCACAGTCTGACTCCCGGGCTGGTTGTAATTGGCATTCGAAGTTTGGCTGGATTCAGTAAGCCGGAAAGCCCCCTAGTCCAATCATGTCTCTACCACCAATCCAAATCACCCGAGGCTAGCCCTAAAGCTATTTCGGAGAGAACGAGCTATCACGGAATTTGATTAGCCTTTCACCCCTACCCTCAGCTCATCCGAGCTTTTTTCAACAAACACCGGTTCGGTCCTCCAGTAGGTGTTACCCCACCTTCAACCTGGCCAAGGGTAGATCATCCCGCTTCGCGTCTATTCCTGCCAACTTATCGCCCTATTCAGACTCGCTTTCGCTGCGGCTCGCTCACGCTTAACCTTGCTGACAAGAATAACTAGCCGGCTCATTATGCAATAGGCACGCGGTCAGACATTCCCTTACGGGCATAGTCCTCCCACTGCTTGTAGGCACACGGTTTCAGGTACTTTTCACTCCCCTCAAAGGGGTGCTTTTCGCCTTTCCCTCACGGTACTGGTTCACTATCGGTCAGAGACTAGTATTTAGCCTTACGGGATGGTCCCCGTTGATTCAAGCAGGGTTTCTCGTGCCCCGCCTTACTCAGGTACCTGCTTCGAGTCTGGATCAATTTCGTCTACGGGTCTGTCACCCTCTATGGAGATACTTTCCAGCATCTTCGACTATCGACCAGATTGGTAACTCTACTGTTGCAGGCCCTACAACCCCCGACGCACCTTAATGCAACGGGTTTGGGCTGTTCCGATTTCGCTCGCCACTACTTTCGGAATCGAGGTTTCTTTCTACTCCTGGAGGTACTGAGATGGTTCACTTCCCTCCGTTCGCCTGTTCCTACCTATGAATTCAGTAGGACATACATACGGTTTGCGTATGTGGGTTTCCCCATTCGGAAATCTCCGGATCAACGCCTGTGTGCGGCTTCCCGAAGCTTATCGCAGCTTGCCACGTCCTTCATCGCCTGTCTCTGCCAAGGCATCCACCGTGCGCCCTTAGTAGCTTGACCATAGAATTTACTCGCACGCAGTAGAGAAACAACCTCTACGCTCTTACAAGCAATCTATATTGTCCATTCGCCTGTATCGCCACGATCGCAACCTCAAATGAATGAGGCACAACCGCCGATACTGAATATTCTAAAGACACTCAACACTGATTGACAGCTTCCTCCAGTAACAACCTGAAGGCATGCTGCTCAGCCTTGTAGTTATATTTACCCAATCTATTCAGTTGTCAAAAATCGTCGAGCGACTTACATCGCTGATCGCGCCCTAGGGCGGCTCGAGCATTCCTGCTCAAGGTTCAAATTCCGCTTATCGCAGAACCTCAACCTCAAGCAGCTTCGCATTTCCTTATCGAGGAGTTGATGGTGGAGCTGAACGGGATCGAACCGTTGACCCCCTGCTTGCAAAGCAGGTGCTCTCCCAACTGAGCTACAGCCCCATCACTTTCAGTCTACCTGAAAGCTTGCAAACAAAGGTGGTGGGCCTGGGTAGATTCGAACTACCGACCTCACCCTTATCAGGGGTGCGCTCTAACCAACTGAGCTACAGGCCCAGCATTGCGAATTATACGACGCCATGCTGACTCATACGAGCCAAAGTCGAGCTCTCTCGAAAAGGTTTCGAGGACACAGTTGAACGTGCGGAGCAGCTACGCTGCTCCTGACTATCGATGTTGATCAATACAGGAAAAAGAGAGGTTTAGTTCAGGCTCGACTACAGCAATCTTGATAGCTGCAATCGGTGCATGGTCCCACCGAATACTCGACTCAAGGCCGCCTGCATTCGCAGGGCGTATTCGATTGCCATGACGTTTTCTCTTTAGAAAGGAGGTGATCCAGCCGCAGGTTCTCCTACGGCTACCTTGTTACGACTTCACCCCAATCATGAATTACACCTTGGGCGGCTGCTTCCTTGCGGTTAGCT
>JAAVVA010000007.1:257500-305252 GCA_018449715.1 Acidobacteriaceae bacterium dw_441
GTAGTTGACCGATCCATCGGGCCTGGCAATCGTCACCAACAGATCCCTTTCCGCAACCTGGGCGCCGTTGCTCATCACCGGCGACTTGCCGCGCAGCTCCACCGCATTGGCGAGCCTGCCATTGACCGTCATCGGGCTCACACCTCCCGCCTGCTGCATCCCTGCATTCTGCTGGACCATCTGGTTCGCAATCGCCGCAGTCGCCTGCGCCAGCGAGTTCGCATCGCTCACCGGATTTTGCAGCCGCGTGCTATCGACGATCGCTCCATAAGCGATCCCCGTATCCCCGGCTCCGTTCTGCGGCACCAGGGCAACGCTGCCGTCCTTCCCCTCGCCCTTCTGCCAGCTCGACGGATAGCTGATCGAAAAACTGCGCCCGTTATAGAAGATCAACTTGTCGCTCAGGCCAAGAGCATCCTTCGGCAGACGAAGCGCGCCTTCCTGCGTACCGGCGCTGCTGCCTCCACTGCCCCCGGACTTCGTCGCCGCCACTGGAATCACCTGCGCCGGGCCGCCCGCAATCAGGGCATACCTACCCGTCTGGCGCCACGCTCCAGCCTCGACTTCCTTTGAGTTGTAGGCCTTCTCCTTGTTGGACAGATCGCGGGCCTGGGTAAACTCCGTCGTTGTCACACGAGGGTTCGTCCTTCGGGGCAGCGTCGCAATCTCGGCGTTCACATAGGTCATGCGGTTGCCGGGATTCGGGTGGTCGCTGAGGAGCTGCGCCCCTCCCTCGCCATACTTCGCCTGGATCGTCTCGAAGAACTGCGGCAGGCCACGCGGATCGTACCCCGCGTCATACAGAATGTCCGTGCCCAGCAGATCGGCCTGCTTCTCGTAGTCGCGTGACATCCGCAGGAACCCCAGTCCGGTCGCCATGCCGATTCCCTGCGTCGCCATCGACCCAAGCGCGCCGTTCCCCAGCAGAATCGCGGCTCCAATCTGACCCAGCCCCGCCCACGTCCCGACGGATTGCTGCTTGGTCATATTGCAGGTCGAGTGCCGCATCACCACGTGCGAAAGCTCGTGCGCCATCACGCCCGCAAGCTGCGCCTCGGTCTCGGCGGCGCGAATCGCCCCAACGTTCACAAACATCGCGCCACCCGGTAGCGCAAAAGCATTGATCTCATCGCTTGCGACGACGTGGAAATTAAACGGCCAGCGATATCCCGGAGTCACCGCCACCAGCCTCGCTCCAAGCTGACGAACATACTGCGAGAGAGGAGAGTTATCCGGCAGCACCGGCATCTGCTTGAAGACCTCAGCCGCGACCTTCGCCCCTTCGCTCTGCTCCTGTTCAATGCTGAAGCTGTTCTTGCACGGAGGAGGCACCTGGAACCGCGCCCACGCGCGCTCTGCTGCTCCCCCCAGCATCATCCCCGCAATCAGAACAAGTCGTGCCGCACGTCCATATCGCAACATGATCCACCACCTTCTCGAGTCAATCCCTACTGCAATCCTGCAAGAGCTTCCCGCCGCCCCGAAGCCTCACGAAGGCTTCGCGATCACCCCGAGGTCGGCCATTCCGTTGACGAAATACTGCACCGCCAGGGCGACAAGCAGCAAGCCCATGATGCGGACCAGAATACGAATCCCCGTATCCCCAAGAGCGCGCCCGACCTTGTCCGAATTGCCCAGCACGAGATAACAAATTGCCGCCGTCACAAAGATGGCCCCCAGAATCGCGATCATCTGCCAGCGGTTCTGCGCCTGCCCCACCAGCACCATCACGCTCGCAATCGAACCCGGCCCCGCCAGCATGGGAATCCCCAGCGGCACGATCCCCGCGTCTTCTTTGCTTCCCGCAGCCTCGGTATCGCCTGAGGTCTCCTGCGTGGGCGAGCGCCTCGCCTCCAGCATGTCCAACCCGATCAACAGCAGGATGATTCCCCCCGCAATCTCAAACGCCGGCAGCGTAATCCCGAACATCTTGAAGATGTATTGCCCCGCCAGCGCAAACGCGCTTAGAAAGATCAGCGCCGTCAGCGAAGCCTTGCGCGCAGTCCTGCGGCGATGCACCGCGTCCGACCCCGCCGTGACCGCCAGAAACGTCGGCAGCGCAGCAAACGGATCGACAAGGAAGAAGATCGAGCTCAGCGCCAGCAGCGAAAAACGCACGTAGACCGAGTGCTGCAGACCGTAGAGGCTCACCGTCGCATGGGGCTCGTAGAGCACGCCTCATTTTCCCACGCCCGCGCCCATTCCTGTGCGAACAACGCCAAACTACGCGCTCCCACTCGCTCCGGCGTCCGAAGGCTGGCTATAATGGTAGGTCTACGAGGACCCAACATGCCCATCCAATCCACAGCGAATATCTGGCACAACGGACAACTGATCCCCTGGGACAAGGCCCAGATTCACGTCATGAGCCACGTCGTCCACTATGGCTCGTCCGTTTTTGAAGGTATCCGCTGTTACACCCAGCCCTCCGGCGCCGGCGTCTTCCGCCTGCAGGAGCACATGCAGCGCCTCGCTGACTCGGCCAAGATCTACCGCATGCCCCTGCCCTACACCGTCGACCAGCTCTCCGCTGCCGTCATCGACGTGATCGAGGCCAACGGCGTCGCCCCCTGCTACATCCGTCCCATCGCCTTCCGCGGCTACGGCGAGATCGGCGTCAACCCCACCAAGTCGCCCATCGACGTCTATATTGCCAACTTCCCGTGGGGCAAGTACGTCGCCGGAGACAACGGCGCCGACGTCTGCGTCTCGAGCTGGTCGCGCCTCGCTCCCAACACCATGCCTTCGCTGGCCAAGGCGGGCGCGAACTACATGAACTCGCAGCTCATCAACATGGAAGCTCAGGTCAACGGCTACTCCGAGGGCATCGCGCTCGACGTGAACGGCTACCTCTCCGAGGGCTCGGGCGAGAACCTCTTCCTGGTCCGCGGCGGCGTCCTCTACACCACGCCTCTGGCCAACTCTGTGCTGAGCGGAATCACCCGCGCCTCCATCATCACGCTGGCCCGCCAGCTCGGCATCGAGGTCGTCGAGCAGGCCCTTCCGCGCGAGATGCTCTACATCGCCGACGAGGCCTTCTTCACCGGAACCGCCGCCGAGGTCACGCACCTCCGCTCGGTCGACCGCATTCTCGTTGGCAATGACGGCTCGATGGGTCCCATCACCAAGGCTCTGCACGAGGAGTTCTTCGGCATCGTCAACGGACTCAAGACCGACCGCTACAACTGGCTCACGCCGGTCAACGTCAAGGTTGCCGAGCCGGTCGGAGTGTAACCGCACGCAGCAGAATCATCGAATCGCGGCGGCCTCGGCGGCCGCGATTTTCTTTTACAGGGATTCAATCTTCTCTTCGTATCTTCAAAACAGTCGCACGTCTGCGTTGAAGATATCCGTCTAGCAATCCAGCACCTGTTTTTGCAGTCATCACTGCACTACCAATCCAAGCAATTACAGAGAAGCCTCCCGCTGGATAAATCCAGTCCATCCCATTGCCTTGATAAGCGAAAAAAGCAAAGGACAAAAAGAAAAATCCCAAAATGCCTAAAGTAGACACGATGAGAACTGTAAGGGAGAGCAAGAATTGGCGTCGTATGCTCACGCAGTCATTCTTTCAGCGAAAGCAGTAGAAATCCACTTTTCTTCTAGGGTCCACGCTTCTCTGTTCTGGTTTAAACATCAGTACAACAAGTTCATTGCAATGCATCCTCTGCGATAGTCTTATAAGCAAAGCAGCCTTTACTTAATCCTTGCGTTCTCCCCTGGAGGCTCATGTCGACCGTTCTGATCACCGGTATCGCTGGATTCATCGGCTCAAGCATTGCCCGCGCCCTTTTAGCGGAAGGAGCCACCGTTCGCGGCCTCGACAACCTCTCGACCGGCTCGCTGGCCAATCTCGAAGAGATCAAATCGAAGATCGACTTCCGCCACGCGGATATTCTCGACCAGACCGCGGTCGCTGAGGCCTGCGCCGGAGTGGATTACGTCTTCCACGAGGCAGCCATTCCCTCGGTGTTCAAATCGGTGGACGACCCCATCGGAACCAATGCTCCCAACCTCACCGGAACCCTCTACGTCCTCGAAGCCGCGCGCAAGGCCGGGGTGAAGCGCGTCCTCTACGCCGCCTCCTCCGCAGCCTACGGAGATGCCCCCGAGCTTCCCAAGACCGAGACGATGCTTCCCTGCCCGCTCTCTCCGTATGCGGTGCAGAAGGTTGCCGGAGAACACTATCTCAGCAGCTACTACCGCGTCTTCGGGCTTGAGACCGTCTCATTGCGCTACTTCAACGTCTTCGGCCCCCGGCAGGACCCCTCCTCGCAGTACTCCGGCGTCCTCGCCCGATTCATCTCGTTAATGCTGGCCGGTCAAACCCCGACCATCTACGGAGACGGTTTGACCAGCCGTGATTTTGTCTACATCGACAACGTGGTCAGCGCGAACCTTCTTGCGGCAAAAGCTCCTGCTGAAAAGGTCGCAGGCCGCGTCTTCAACGTAGCCACCGGCAACCGCACCACCCTGCTCGAAGCCTTCGCAGAGATCAAGCGCATCACCGGCTACCCCGGCAGCATCAACCACGCCCCGGAGCGCGAAGGCGACATCAAACATTCGCTCGCCGACATCTCGGCAGCGCAGTCCGCTTTCGACTACAAGGTCGTGGCGGACCTCGCCTACGGCCTCGAACACACCATCGCCTGGGCAAAGTCCTCGTTGGCCACCGCCTGATCTGCCCCAAACGACCGCATCCTCACCCTTCGCAATAAGGAGAGAGGGATGGGGATGCCTTGTCTAGTCCAGATTCGTTGGTGCGAGCTACAGCTTGTGCAGGTTCTTCGGCATACTTCTCATACCAAGCACATGGAAGTCCTTCAGCCCCGCCTTATTGACGTAGGCCAGCCGGTTATTGCCATTCGGATCGGTCGGGATCAGGAAGAACCCGTCTTCGAGGACGAAGTCCCGCGTGTTGCTGATGATCCCCTCGATCATCTCCCCGTCGTAAAAGTACACCCGGACCCACAGGCCGGGAACGACCGGAGCATGCTCATGGAAGTGAAGCGCCTTGTGGCGGACGTCTCCCTCGAAGGTCTTTACAAAGAAGACCGCCTTTGCCTTCTCCGTGGGAATCTCTTCGATGGTTCCCGTATCCACCAGGTTCAGCCGAATGGTGTCGAGCGGAGCGCGAGCCTCATTCTGGAGCAGGTGCTCGATCGAGCCCAGCTCGCTGATGGGAACCGTCCCGCGAACCGTGCGATCCTCAAACCGCACGACCACACGATAGATGCCCTCAGCCGCAGCAGCGGCCATCGCGGCAATCTTGGCGGCTACGCGCGATCTTGCGGAGATAGATCGTACTGTTTGATCTTGTAGAGCAGTGCCTTGTAACTGATCTGCAGATCGTTTGCCGCCGCCTTGCGGTTCCATCCAGTCTCCTCCAAAACCTGTGCAATCGCAGCCGCCTCGGCGCCGCCCTTAAGATTCTTCACCATCGCCTTCAGGCCCGCTGCGCTCGTCGGCTCCGAAGGAGCAGACGCCACAGACAGGGATTGCGAAGGAGTCAGTTCCTCAAGAATCGTACGCTCATCACCAAGAACAAGATAGCGATTGACGACATTCTCCAGCTCACGCAGATTGCCGGGCCACGGATGCACGCCAAACGCCTCCATCAATCGGGGAGAGAACGGCAACGGCTCGCGCTCATAGCGCCGCGACCCTTTGCGCATGAAGTATTCCGCAAGCACAGGAATCTCTTCCCGGCGCTCGCGCAGCGGAGGAATGCTCAGGGTAAATCCGTTGAGACGATAGTAGAGATCCTCGCGGAAACTCTTGTTCGCCATCGCCTCTTTCATATTGATGTTCGTGGCCGCGATCACGCGGACGTCTACCTTCATCGGCGAACGGCTTCCCAGCCGCGAGAAGGTTCCGTCCTGCAGCACCTGCAGAAGCTTCGCCTGCAGAATCGCGGGCATCTCGCCAATCTCGTCGAGGAAGATCGTTCCTCCCGTGCAGATTTCGAACTTGCCCGGCTTGGTCTTGACCGCGCCGGTAAACGCTCCCTGCTCGTAACCGAACAGCTCACTTTCCAGCAGATCCGCAGGAACCGCCGCGCAGTTCACCTTGAGGAAGGTGTTCTGGCTCCGCGAGGACATCTTGTGCGTGTAAAGGGCGAGAATCTCCTTGCCGGTTCCGCTCTCGCCCAGGATCAGGATCGGGATATCGGCGCGAGCAACCAGCGCGGCCTGCGACTCGAGATCGCGCATGCGCTTGCTCGAGCGCACGAAAGAATGCGTCTCGTTGAGAGGAATCTCGCGAGGAGCGTCCGCAGCTGCTCCCTTGCGGTCAGGCGAGATCAGGTGCTCCTCGATCGCCTCTTCGACGTCGGTTCCGACGAAGGGCTTCATCACGATGGCTCGCACGCCCAGCCGGATGACCTTCTCGAGGTCGCGCACCTCGGCCGAGCAGGAGATCACGATAATGGGAAGATTCGGAGAAGAGCAGCGAACCTGTGTCAGCAACGGAAGAGGATCGCGCTCCGGGTGAGGAGCCAGCAGGAGAATGTCAGGGGTGCTCCCCTGCTCCAGGCGGTCCAGAAGCGACCTCTCCTCGGAGAAGAGGCTGAGCGCGTAACGATCCCCCAAGGTAAGCCGAAGATAATCCAGAACAGCCAGATCGGGTTCCAGAATAAGGACCTGGGGACGAAGCTTAGCATCAGATTTCAAAGCAGACATGCTATATGACTGAAAAGCCGACATACCAACACCCCTATGATTGCCGGTTCCGGTCGTTCGCCTGAACCGTGCGAGCCTGGCTGGTCGTGAACAAAAAAGCGGGTTTCCCAGCCTGTAACCCCTACCACCCGTGAAGTGGGGAGACTTCCGGAGAGCTACTATACAAAATTCTAGTTCGGAACCCGCATACGCGACACAAAAATGTTAATAATTTTGCCCACAAAGAGAAAAAGGTTTACCACTCTCCCCTTCAAAGAGAACGAACGTTCCTCTTCCGACCCAACCTGGTACAAACCCGGTGTCCCAAAATGGGTCACATTACCAGAGTAAGTGGCGCTCCGATTACCCCATGAATTAGCCAGTAAAACACCATTTTACTGTCCCCGTAGTTCAATAATTCCTTCGTCTTCTTCACCCATCTCATCGAGATCAATCTTGCAAAACTTTTCCTCTCACCAAGGATTGGCTCCTTACGTGCTTACGTTATGGCATTGCAATCTCTTGCCTTGCAACACACGTTCGACACCCAAGACGGGAAGATGACTTTGGTTCATAATTCTGAGTCCGCCACCTCCTTCAGTCTGCCGCCGATGGATATCATCTTCGGCAAAACTCCGGCGATGCAGGCTGTGCGTAACAAAATAGAACGAGTGGCAGAGACTGACGTCCCGGTCCTGATCCAAGGAGAAAGCGGAACGGGCAAAGAGCTGTGTGTTCAGTTGCTTCATGCCCTCTCGCAGCGCTCCCGCGGCGGCCTGGTCAAGGTCAGCTGTCCGGCGATCCCTCACTCCCTGCTGGAAACAGAGCTCTTCGGCTATGAAAAGGGAGCTTTCACCGGGGCTATGAACACGAAGCTGGGGCGGGTGGAGCAGGCGCACAACGGAACCCTCTTTCTCGACGAGGTCGGCAGCCTCGACCTGAACGTGCAGTCCAAACTGCTGCAGGTGTTGCAGGACGGAACCTTCGTCCGTGTCGGCGGCCATGAGTCCCGCTCCATTGCGACGCGGCTGGTTTCGGCGGCCAACGGCGACCTGAGAACGCAGGTCGAAAATGGAACCTTCCGGCTCGATTTCCTCTTTAGAATCAATGCGGTAACCATCAACCTGCCGCCGCTGCGCCAGAGGATCGCGGACCTCCCGATTCTGATCGACTACTTCATCGAGCACTACTCGAAGGTCTTCCGCCATACGCCGGAGCTCCTTTCGAAGAGCGCGATGCGGCTGATGCAGAGCTACCACTGGCCGGGAAACATCCGGCAGCTTGAGAACCTGATCCGCAGCTACGTCCTGATCGGAAGCGAGGACGCCCTCGTGGCCGAGTTGATTCCGGAGCAGGGCGGTCGCAACGGAGTCACCGCCGAGATCGACCTCAGCGAACCGGTCTCCCTCAAGGACATCACCCGCAAGGCCACCCACGACCTTGAGCGTCAGATCATCCTTAAAGTCTTGCAGGCCAATAGCTGGAACCGCCAGAAGACCGCTCGCTGGCTACAGATCAGCTACCGTTCGCTGCTGTACAAGCTCAGCGAGGCGGGAATGCCGGAGGTTCCACCTCGGCCTCTGCGTAACCCCGGAGTAAAAAAAAATGATGCGACCCTCGAAACAGTTCAGGCTGCATCATCTTCAAGAACAAGGGTTTACTAGCAGGAGCGTGACCTGCTCGCCGCAAGCGTCCTGGTGAGGATGGCCTCGACATCACGGCTGACGTCCTCCCAGCCGCGACTGTGATGAGTAGAGATCGCCTCGGCATCCCAGCTTTGGGCCAGAACCTCGTCGAAAGCCTGGGCGAGCGCGGCAGCATCGCGTGCTGTGACCAGTCGCCCGCAGCTGTCATCCATCAACTCGGGAATGCCTCCGACCCTGGTCGCCACAACCGGCCTGCCCGATGCGAGCGCCTCGATGACGACGTTCGGGCATCCCTCACGGTAGCTCGGTAAGGTAATCAGGTCCGAGGCGGCCATCCACTGGGCAATCTCGCCGGTGGGGCGCGAAGGTACGAGGGTAATCTGCCCTGTTACTCCGTTCGCTTCAATCGCGTCCACAAGCTCCTGCCGGGCGGGGCCGTCTCCGACGATCCACACATGCATCCGAGGACGCTTCTCCCGCAGGCTTGCGACCGCCGCGACCAGCTCGGACAATCCCTTGGCCATATCGAGCCTGCCAACGTAGACCACCGCCTCAGCATCGGAGGGAACCCCAAGGGCCTCGCGGGCCTGGGCACGGTCGCGGGGATGAAAGATAGAGGTATCGCATCCGTTCAGGATCGCTCCACTGCGCTCAACCGGCGCTCCCAGCGCATGCGCCGTGCGCAGAAGATCGCCGCTGACCGTGATGGTGAAGTCGGCATCTCGAAGCACGCGGCAGGTCAGGGATCTGCAAAGCGGAGGAATCACGTTCAGGTCCGAACCGATAGCGGTCACGACAAACGGTATCCGGAGAGCATGGGCGACGCGCAGAGCGGCATCGCCATCCGGGTAGATGATGTAGTTCAGGATGATGTCGGGGCGGTACGCCCGGACCCGCGAGAGGATACTGCGCGCCGCGGAAAAACCGTTCATCGGGCGCGAGACCGCCGGGAAGGCGAGGTACGGGATGTACTCTACCTCGACCTCGGCGACGCGGTGGCTGAAGTCGATCTTCCGCCCGGCGCGGCTCTTCGGCGTGAGCAGAGGAGGATACTGCGACTCCGGGTAAAAGACCTTCATCTCCAGCCGCTTGGCGAGAATCCGCAACGTCTGATAGGCGGAGTGGCCCGCCCACGGCTCATGCGAGGTTGGAAAGTAACGCGTGATGACCGCAACTCTCATGAACGGACCTTCTCCTGCGGGTTGGGGTTAGCGGACGCCGTCATTTCCTTCAGCAGAGCGGCGTAACGTGCCGCGATGGGACGGCGATGGTAAGCGGCGATCCGCTCGTAGTTCGGTTGCGGCATGGGCGCGGAGGCATCCACCACCTCGGTCAGCATCGCAGCAATCGCCTGCGGATCATCGACGTCGGCCCAGCGCCCGGCTCCGGTCTCTTCGAGCAGGCTCCGGACGTCCCCGTTGGGGTGAACCGCCCCGAGGATCGGCTTGCCTCCGCCGAGATAGTCGTAGAACTTGGCCGCAACGTTGATGCGGTCATGCGTAATCAGCAGGAGATAGTCGGTGTCCTGAATAGCGGCCAGGGCCTCGGACTGCGGCACAAAGCCCTTCAGCTCGATCGTGTCACCCAGCGAGAGCAACTGCTCCCGGTAGGCGGGGGCCTCGATGTGGCCGATGAAGCGGACATGCAGGCGCGACCGTACCTCTTCTGGAAGCCTCCAGACCGCCTCGACGAAGCTGCCGGGGGCGGTGGAACCGTAGACCGTACCTATATAGGTGAGGACAATCTTCTTCTGAGATGAGAGATCCAGCCGGGGCGCGCTTGCCGACGTGGGTGGGGCAAGATCGTATCCGTTCGGGATGCAGAGAAACTTCTCCGGGGCCACCTTCGGGTAGCGCGATTGCAGCTCGCGGCGGGCGGCCTCCGTCACCAGAACGACCGCAGTCGCGTCCCGCACCGCCTCGCCCTCGGTCGAGTAAGCGACGCGACGAGCCTTTTCGTTGCTGTTGAAGCTGACGAGGTCGAGCGTGGTCGTAATCCACTCGTCGCGAAAGTCCACCACGATAGGAAGGGTGGGAAAAACTTTTCTCAGCCGAGTTACCAGTTTTACGCTCGAGAACGGCGGTACGGTAATCACCACCGCGTCGATCTTTCGCTCGCGGATAATGCGAACCGCCGCCGGAAACGCAAACGGAAGCCAGCCAACCTGCGGGTCCGGCAGAAGAAGATTTCCTATCAGGCGCTTCAGCGGATTTCCGCCCTTGCTGCTCTTCGCAGCCTGAGGAGCAGCGGAGGCAGTGGGCTTGCCCTTGCCTCCAGTAATGGCCTTCTTCACCGACTTGCGCAGCCAGAAGGGAAGATCCAGCGTCCAGCTACGGTGCACGGTCACGCTAGCGGGAACCTGCTGAAGAAGGGTCGCATCCCTTCCCACGGCGGGAGCGTTGCGAGCCGTCAGCACATCCACCCGAACCCCGTTCTCCGGCAGATACTTCGCCAGCGAGAGGGCACGCAGCACCCCAACGCCTCCAGCAGGTGGAAAAGAGAAGGTGATGAGCAAAAGGTTCAAAATCAGCTCGCTCCGGCAGGCGTTTCCATCGTCACCGGAAGACGGGAACCGGGATAGAGCGGCCCCGTAAACTCCTCGACCGCGCAGAACATATCGTAAGCGCTCGCCCATCGCAGCTCGATGCCCTGCCTCTGGGTTTCTTCGTGGAGCCAGCGGAACATCTGCTCCAGCCCTCCGGCACGCCCCTGGGTTCCCAACAAGGCATCGGCGTTATCTTCGCGGGCTCCGTGCGTGTGGAGCTTCAGGAAGATATCCTCGCCAAGCATGGGAGCAACGTCGATCCAGCGTCGCACCCGATACGGCGTCGGCAGGTCGTTATGAGCAATCTCGCCCATCTCGACCCGCGGAATAAGACGCCCGGCAAAACGCAGCCCCACAGGGCCGGTAATCATCAGCAGGTCGCCCTGGGAGCCGCCTCCAGCCGTGGCCTCGATGCCGCGATCGTAGGCCTTCGGCTTCCCTGGAGTTCCCGTGCACCAGTAAATCTGGTTGACGATGCTGCCCTGCGATGGCGAAGGCAGCGAAGGCATCGTGAAATCGGCGTAGCAGCCCAGATCGCGCAACAACTCGATCTCTCCGGTCAGGCCGCAATCCTTGCCTCCCGGAAGCGAGTTGTCGAGAGCCCAGTTGCCGTGGATGAATCCGAAGACCATCTTTCCGCGGTGATCGTGCAACAGACCGTGGTCGTTACGCAGGCGACCGCAGAACTCCGTGATCTTCCGAATAAAATTTTCCGCCGTCTCGCGGTAGTGATGAATGTGGACCTCAACGTCGCCGATCCCCTGGCGGGTCATCTCTGCGAGCGGAGCAAGCAGCTCGGGCCGGTACTCTTCCTGCGGGTAGAAAAAGCTGTAGCAGGGAGGACGACCGGCAGCGTCACGCGGCGCGGCGTCTGCGATCCGGGGCCAGGCCTCCTGCCAGCGAGCGACACGGGCGATCCCCGTCTCCACCGTGGCCTTCTGGCATAGCGGTTCGTAGTGATCCATGACGGCAACCCACAGCCGTCGAGGGGTTGGCCTCTCCATTGCGCGACGGACTCGGTCGCGGAGGTACCCAGGAAACCATAACTCTGCATGACGCGGTAGCTTCATAACGGTTCGGCCCGAGTAGAATCGTAGCAGTACGCTTGCGCTTCGAGGGCCTGATCTGCCTCTATCTTTCTGGAAACCAGATGTGCTGACATCTGTACATGCAACCGTAGTGCCAGTCTTCATTCTATGAGACTTTTTTTGATCCTATGGGACTCTTTCTAACGCTTCTCTACATCATGACAGCGTACATGGGTCCCCAGACCCTGTGGGGACCGCTTTATGAGTTTCACGTAGAACTCATTCTTGCGGCGCTGGCCTTTATCGCCTCCCTCCCCCAGATGCAGCAGTCGAAGCTGTTCAGCATTCCCCAGACCTATGCGCTGATCGGCATGTGCGTCGCCGTCTTCTGCTCGATGGTCATGACGGGATGGATGGGCTCCATCGCCCCGGCCCTGCTGGGTTTCATCCCCAACGCCTTCACCTTCCTGCTCATCGTCGTTAATTGCAAAACAAAACGGCATCTTCAACTGGTGGTGCTGGTCTTCTTCATTGTCTGTGCGCATGCCATCTTCCGGGGCTACTCCGCACTGCGAGCCGAGGATTACCTGAACCCCTACCTGATGCCGCAGGGAGAAGAAGGCACCCCCTCGCGCTTTTACCGTCTGCGCGGCATGGCCTTCATCAACGACCCCAACGACTTCTCACAGGTCATGGTCAGCCTGATTCCATGCCTGTTCTTCTTCTGGAAGAAGAGGAACATCCTCCTCAATATTCCCCTGGTCCTGGCGCCGGTCGGCATCCTCATCTTTGGGATGTTCCTGACGCACTCCCGCGGCGGAATTATCGCCCTGCTCGCGGTCCTTCTGTTTGGAGCGAGACGCAAGATCGGAACCATCCCCGCAGCCATCATCGCCGCCGGAGGCTTCGCAGCGACGATGGCCATCGGCTGGTCCGGCGGGCGTAACGTCAACGTGGAAGAGGGTTCGGGACGCATGGAAGCCTGGGCTACCGGGCTTGACCTCATCAAGAGCCATCCCCTCTTTGGCGTAGGCCTGGGGCGCTTCAGTGAATATTTCTTCATCACGGCCCACAATACGGTCGTCGTCTGCGCCGCCGAACTCGGCATGTTCGGACTCTTCTGGTGGGTGATGTTCGTTCTGCCTACTGCGCGGGACGCAATCGTGTGCTCTCTTCCCGACGAATCGGAGACGAAGAAAGAGGACGAGTTTCCTTATCCATATGCTCGGAAGGAGGTACAGGAAGCAACTCCTCCCCTCTATCTGCAAAGACCTTCGGAGATGAACGTTCAGGCCGATTCCGCGCTCCTGCTGGAAGAGGCCGCGCCTCACGAAGAAGAGCGGGGGATGCATCCTTACTTCGGCCCGGAGCAGACGGCGGCTTCGCCCCTTCCTCCGGAAGAAATCCGGCGCATCGCGCAGCTGATGCTGGTCTCCATCATCGGCTACTTCGTTGCAGGATGGTTTCTCTCCCGCGCCTACATCATGACGCTCTTCATCTACGGAGGCATGGTGCAGGTGATCTATCGCATGGCACTTGACCAGGGGATCGCTCCGCCCCGAATGAAGGCCTTCAAGATCGTGCAATACTCCGCGATCGGTTCGGTCTTCCTGATCTTCGTGGTCTACATCATGCTGCGCCTGCAACACCTCATGCCGAAGTAGCGCAGCCTACATGGGCTGAAATGCAGCGAAGATGAGCTTCAGCCCCCGCATCGAGTTAGCCACCAGGATTAGCCCCAGCGCGAAGTATGCCAGCGTCACCGCGTTTGCAATGTGGTAGATCACGCGGTTCTCGCGATACTTCGCATACCTGGCCTTGCCCAGACGCTTCTTGAGAAACAGCGTGTAGTAATGAACGGTCGCAACTCCAACCGCGTGCCACAGGCCGTAGAGAACGAAGTTCCAGCCCGCTCCATGCCAGATGCCCATCAGGAGGAAAACAATCGCAATCGCCAGCGCGATGCAGTGCGGTGCCGCAGCAGGACCGAAGCGACGCACCAGCGCCTTCGACAGAGGCACGAACACCATGTCGCGCATGTAGTTCGTCAGGGTCATGTGCCAGTGGGCCCAGAACTCCTGCAGGTTGCGCTTGCTGAAGGGGCGGTCGAAGTTCTCCGCCACCTGAATCCCCAGCAGGCCCGAGACGCCGATGGCGATATCGCAGAAGCCCGAGAAGTTCAGGTAGAGATAAGCGCAGTACCCCGCAACCGCAATGGGGAAGTCGATCCAGTGGTGCGGCAGTCCATCGGCCAGCAGACCGTCGTACGAGATCTGGTTCGCAAGATTGCCGAGGAAGACGTACTTCGTCAGTCCAATCAGGATGCGGCCCCAGCTGCGTCCCACGGGTGTCACCGTGCGGTCGGGCTTCGTCAGCGAGTTGTGAAAGGTGCTGTAAGGATTGATCGGACCGATGGAGAGCGTCGGAACAAAGAAGGCGAAGGAGAGATACTCCGAAAAGCTCGGAAGAGGAACGACGCCGTTGCGGATCTCGTGGACCATGTAGGTCAGCCGGAAGGCCATGTACGAAAGCCCGAGGAAGAAGTCCCCGAAGACCTTGTTTGAAAACGGCGCGGGAACCAGTCCCTGCGTCCACTCGCGTGGGACGTACTTCACCAGCACGAGGATGATCAAAGGGAAGAAGAGCGGGAGCCACGAGCCCAGCTTCTTTTCCAACAGAAGATACTGCACCGCGACCAGCAGCACGTAGACCGCAAACATCACAGTCGAGAAGATGAAGTACTGCTTCACATCATGGAGCCGCACGCCATACGTGCCACGCGTAATGCACACCGCCAGCGCGAAGACCAGGTTCACCGCGGCGAACGCGGCCATGCGAATCTTCCCCTCCGGCAGCTTCAGCGCAACCCACGCCGCAAGCGGAAAGAAGAGAAAAGGAACTGCCAGCGTAACCAGCAGTAGAGAGTTCGACAAAAAATGTGTCAGGCCGGGCGGCATCGACGGACAGTTCCTCCAGTTAAAACGCCTGATAAACGAGATTGACCGAGAGCGAGTCGGGCGTGATGAACAGTGTCAGCGTAATCGCCGCAACGCACAGCACAAAGAGCACGCCCACAAGAAGAGGGTTGGGTTTACTGAGGGGAGCCGCCATGGGCCTCCTTTTCATAAAGAGCAAGCAGGGCGGGCGTGATGGCGCGCGTGAAAAGCTCCCTGCCGTTGTCGTTGAAGTGTTGATCGTAGTAGTAGTTGTCCACCTCTGCGGGAAGCGTATCCCGGAAGAGCGTCGCCGCAGGAATCCCCAGCACGGGAGCCGATGGAATCCCAATCGCCTCGGGCCAGTACATGCGCTCGGGCACGGTCGTCATGCCTTTCTCCGTGTCCTCGGGGATGTGCATCATCGCAAAGGAAACGTGGTACTGATTCGCAAGATTACCAATCTCACGCGCCCAATGCTGGTGGTACGGCCCCAGCGCAAGGCCGTGGAAGTCGAAGTTCGGATCGCTCTCACCATGCGAGAAGATGCTGTCCACAGGAATCGCGGGAGGCGTTCTTGGCTCGTTTACGAACGGTCCGCCGTAGTAACCGACCGCACCGTACTCCGATTGCGACCCCAGCGTCCGCACCAGTTGAGGATTTTCAACCAGCCGGTTCGGTCGCAGATAGTTGACGAGCTGACGCGGCGCTCCCAGCACCTCCGCTCCGTAAATCGCCATGCGGTCGCGGAAGGGAAGCGCCGTCGTAGACCGAGGAAACTCTCCCCAGCGCATCCAGCGGTAGGCCTGGATGTGCGGCGAGTCGCCAATCAGCGCGAGCGTCGGCATGTTCATCACGACCATGCCGACCTTGCGATGCTCCAGCAGGTCGTGCATCAGCATGTACTGCATGTCCAGCCCCTGCCACTTCAGTGCAAGGCGGCTGACCTTCGCAGGACGGCCAAGCTGCGCGCTCAGCTGCTGCTCGACGTAGTTCACATCCAGGCCGCGCACCAGCAGCGAGCTGCCGACAAACAGAATGTCGACCGGTCCCTTCTCCTCGAAGACCTGCTGTTCGTCGAGCGGTACCGTGCCCGTCTCCACGCGAATGCCGCTGTAGACGCGGTCACGCGGAGGCAGCCCCGCCACCGACATCAGCACCGGCAGAGAGAGCAGCGTGGCAACAACGACGATCAGCGCCACCGCGTGACGGTTCGACCAGATGGCAGGAAACATTACGCTTTCGCGCCCTCGCTCATGCGCTTCTGAATAAGGTCCGCAAACTCACCGAGGTTCTTCGTCGCCTCTACCTCGCCCACGCGGAAGCGAACATTGAAGGCCTTCTCCACCCCGAGCACCAGCGAGATCTGCAATAGCGAATCCCACTCCTCCACATCGTTCGCGCTGAGTTCGGGCGTAACCTTGACGTCGTCCAAAAACACGTCGTCGAAGACAGTCTGCATCTTTGCAAGAATTTCAGTTTGCGTCATAAGCTCTCCGGTCGATCTGAATATGCGTTTTTTTCGTTACAAACTCTTCGGTCGATAGCTGATAGGTAGCCTGCTCCGGCGTCTCCTCCACCAGCTCGAATCCCATGCGCGGAAACAGGTCGCGCACCATGCCGTTCTTCTCCGTCGGAAGATAGTGGCCAATCAAGGTCGAGCATCCTCGCATCCGCGCCAGCCGCACCATCTCGTTGACGACCTCGTCCTCCATCTGGCGCTTCAACACGCGGCAGCTCATCAGCCACGTATCGACCACAGCGGTCGCGCCCTCGACCTTTACAATCACGACCGAGATCAACCCGTTGTCCCCGAACTTATCCGCAAGCCTCACACTGAAGCCGTAGAAGTTCGGGTCGCCGATCAGGGCCTCGACCTCGGCTTCGCTGCGGCGGCGCGTCGTCACGTTAAACTGGTTGCTCTTGTTGATAAGCTGCGAGATGCGCGGAACATCGACCGGCGTGAACTCGCTGATGAGGCTGTACATCTCCAGCGAATCGAGGTACGAGTCCATATCGGTGCCCGTGTTCATCGCCTGCACTCGCGCCGCCTGCTGCTGATACTGCTCGCCACGCTGCAGGTCGTCCGACGTGATCGAGCGAGGCTCAAACAAGCGGCAGTTCAAAAGCTGCGCCGCATACTCCGCAGGATCGGGACCAAGCCAGATCGTCTCAACCTCCGGCACGAACTGGTTCACAATCTCGATCTCCGCCGGGTTGTCATCCACGAAGACAATCGAATCCAACCCGAGGTTCAGGTCCTGCGCGATCCTCCGCAGGTTCTCCGACTTCGGCTCCCAGTTCGCCTGGAAGCTCGCGATATCCTTCAGCCGTAGCACCATCTCCGGGTGCTTCTCGAACGGCTCGGCGGCGTTCTTGTAGTCGTTCTTGCTGCACACTGCGAGCACCACGCCGCGCTTTGCCAGCGAGGCAATCGCAAGCTGAAACTGCCGGAAGGCCTCGCCGCGCGGATGCGTCCCGCCGATCTCGATGCCGGCCATGCCATCGTCGCCGATCACGCCTCCCCACAGCGTGTTGTCGAGATCGAGCGCCAGCACCTTCTTCGACGAACGATGCAGCGAGGCGACGATACCCGCGACCTCACGCGCAATCTCAACGGCAAACTCCGAGGAGTAAAGCTGCTTCGTTTCAAACCACGCGCGAGCGTCGTAGCAGTTCGCAACTCCGCGCCGCGTCGCCAGAAACTCCGCATCGCAGAGATGAACATAGGAAGGAGCATTCAGCCCAAGCTCAAGGTTCACCAGCTTACGGAAGTTCCAGTTGGAGCCGAGCGTGCGCACACGGAAGGGGCCGGGATCGAACTCGGCCGCGGGCATGAAGTTTGCAAGAATCACCTCGGCGCCGGAGCGATCATGCGCAGTCCGGCAGAGGGCCAGCAAATCCTCGGCAGCCTTCGCGGCCTCGGCCTGCTGCTGCTCCCGCGCATCTGTCATCGCCCCGTGATAGGCGCACCGCTGGCTCGAAGGGACCAGAAAAATCACATCCGGCTTGAACGCGTACAGCTCGCTCTCCGGGTCGAGAATCTCCGCGATGTAGTTGTCGTAATCGCCCTTCCAAAGCTCTGTCTCCCACCACCCGCTCTGCGACTGCGCGCCAACCATCTGCTGCACCAGTTCGTGCAGCGGATACAGGCTCGATCCCCCGACCATCGCCAGTCGAATCTTCTTATCCGTGCCTCCCGGAATCCCCGCGCGCTGCGCCTTCTTCCGCTGCGTGGCGAGAGCAAGCACCTCGGAAAAATCCGTGGCGCTTCGCGTCGCCGCACGCAGCGCAGGCCATATCTCCTCCGACCGCTGCGCCAGCAGCGCACGCACATCGTCCAGCCCCACCGTTGGCTTCGGCGGCAACATAACCGCTTCGCTACCCATACAGGATGACTCCTTCAACAAAGATTTCTCGGTACTTCGGGGAGGCGTTCTCAACAGAATTTCCGCGTCGGCGAGTATCATTGAATCCCGACAGCAACTTATCAACTCTGGATTGAAAGCCGGGACCGCAACGCCTCGCATGAAGATCGTTCACGTTGTCTACAGTCTTGAGATGGGCGGGGCGGAGATCCTCGTAGCGCAGCTCTGCCGCCTGCAACGCGAGCACGGCCACGATGTTTCGGTCATCGCCTACAGCAATCTCGGCACGCTGGGAGAGAAGCTGGTCGAAGAGGGATTCTCCGTCGTCGTGCTTGGCGAAGCTCCTCTTCCGAAGACCTTCCTGCGCTTCATCCGCGAGCTTCGCAGGCTTCGCCCCGAGGTCGTGCATTGCCACAACCCTGCGCCCACCCTGCAGGCGGCGATTCCCGCACGACTCGCCGGAGCGCGCTCGATCATTGCGACCCGTCATAGCCTCGTCGCTCCGCCGTACAACACCAGCGAGGAGATTGCTTTCAACTTCGCCGCTCGCTTCTGCGACTGGATCGTCGGCATCTGCGACGCCACCTGCGAGAACCTGCTCCACACGCCCGGCGCTCTCCGCAATCGCATCGTGCGTGTCTACAACGGAGTCGATCCCATCGAGCCGGTTGCGATCAGCGAGCAGCCACAGAAGCAGGGCTTCACACTTCTCTTCGTCGGACGACTGGCCCCGATCAAAAGTCTTCAAACACTGATCCGCGCCACGGCCCATGCCCTGCCCCACATTCCCGGTCTGCACCTGTGGATCGTCGGCGATGGAGCCGAGCGCCCGACGCTTGAAGCTCTCGTCGATGAGCTGGGAATCGCGGACAGCGTCACCTTCTGGGGAGAGCGCCACGATGTTGCAGGCTTCTTCTCCGCAGCCGATCTCTACTGCATGTCCTCGACCTCCGAGGGGCTTCCCATGTCGCTTCTGCAGGCCATGTCCGTCGGAGTTCCAGCGGTCGTGACTGACGTAGGAGGCATGGCTGAGGTCGTCAAAAACTTCCAGACCGGGCTGACGGCCCCTGTCGGAGACGCAGCCGCGATGGCCGATGCGATTGTGCAGCTTGCTTCCAACGAGGACCAGAGAGCCGCCTTCTCCGCAAATGCGCGCGCGGCTTATGGTGCAGACTTCACGCTCGAACGCATGGATGCGTCGTACATGGAGCTTTACCGCCGCCGGTCCTGAAGTAGACAAAGTCATCTTTCTCGCAAGCTGCCTGTTGAAGATCAATCAAACGAAGAGCGCATTCAACGGAGAGGCCTTCAGGCGCTCTCCCGTCCTGCCTTGAGCGGAATGGAGGGGGGCGCCGTTCGTCCTGCTGGCGACCATATCTTCCAGAGTGGGCCGGGGGTGAAGAGAAACTTGTACAAGCCGATGACCGCCGCGATATTCAACACGAGCAGCGCGCTGGCAGCCGAAGCCAGCCGGTGAATCACAGGCAGCGTTACCTTGAGAGCGAGCGCGGAGGCCAGCCAGAATCCCCACTGTGCTGCTGCGACGACGGCCCACACCGGCGAGCTCACTCCCAGCCAGGTTGCGCTGAGCAGCAGCAGCACAAAGAAGTACGGGACCACCAGCCGCATCAGCTTGTGCGAGACAAGCTGGAAGAGCACGCGATTGCGGGGGCTCAGAATCCACGGAGCCATCGAAACCAGCTGATAGTTTCCCGCCAGCGTTCTTACCTTGCGCTGAAACTCGCCCGACACCTTGCCCGGCCATGTATCGACCACGACGGCCTCGCGCTCGAGCACACTGCGATATCCCTGGCGCAGGATGGAGAGCGGCTGAAACATGTCGTCGAGGATGATGCCCGCCGGATACGGCTGCACCAGGCTTCTGCGCGCCGCATAAAACCCGCCATAGACACCCACAGGAGAATCCCACGCGGCCTCGCAGTTGCGAATCCACTGCTCGTAGCGCCAGTACACTCCGCTGACCGCAGAGGCTGCCGCATCATGCCCTTCCGTCTTCAGGACCAGCTCCCCGGCAACACATCCCACCGAAGGGTCGGCGAAGTTGCTCAGAAGCTTTCTCAAAGCTCCCGGCGCGACCTTCGGACGAATATCGAGGAACAACAGGATCTCTCCCGTCGCCACGGCAAACGCGTGGTTCAGCGCCGCCGCCTTTCCTCCCTGCTCCGACAGAAGAATCGTTTTGAGACGCGGCTGTTGCAGCTCGTTGAGAATCTCCGCCGTGCCATCGTTCGATCCATCGGAGACGACGATCACCTCGCGCACCAGCTCCGGTTCGATGGAGAGCATGTGCTCCACCTGCTCGTGAATCTTCTGCGCTCCGTTGTGCACCGCCATCACAATGCTGACCGGCGCCGCAAACTCCGCCTTCTTCCACGCGTGGGGAGCGATGCGCGCCAGCACAGCCATGATCGCCGGATACCCCACATAGGTATAGGCGATCACCGCGAACGAGAGCCAGAAGAGCGTCGTCACTGCGCACCCCTCCGCCGCAGAATCGTCTTCACCGTCTCGAACATGATCAGCAGGTCAAGCCCGAGCGTCATGTGCTTGATGTAGTAAAGGTCGTACTCCAGCTTCTCGCGTGTTTCTTCCAGCGTCGCGCCATAGCCATAGCGCACCTGCGCCCATCCCGTCAGGCCGGGGCGAATCATATGCCGAAGATCGAAGTACGGAATCTTTTCCGCCAGCCACGGCACAAACTCGGGCCGCTCCGGACGAGGTCCGACGAAGCCCATATCGCCGCGCAGAACATTCCAAAGCTGCGGAACCTCGTCGAGCCGGACCTTGCGCATGAAGCTACCGATCTTCGTCGCGCGCGGATCATCCTTGCTGGCCCACTTCGCACCCGAAGCCTCAGCGTCGGTCCGCATCGTGCGGAACTTGTACACCGTGAAGTTGCGACCTCCCATTCCGACGCGGGTCTGCTTGAAGAAGATCGGTCCCGAAGAAGAGAGCTTCACCGCGAGCACAACGAACGGAAAGAGCGGAAGGAACAGGATGAGTCCGATCGCCGCCGTCAGGGTCGAAACGATGCGCCTTGCGATCTGCTGCGAGGGCTTCACGCGGAAACCTTCGCTATAGATAAAGTTGCTGGGCCGCAGACCGTCGAGATACAGCTTTCCGGTCAACCTCTCCAGCAGCGCACCGGCCTCTTCAATCACCACGCCGTCGAAGCGCAGATGCAGAAGCTCGCGCAGTGGAAGCGCACCGCGCCGGTCTTCCAGCGCAATGATGACGCGATCCACTCCCGGCGCCTTCCCGCGAAACGACTCCAGCGCCGCGGTGAACGCCTCTTTCCGCTCCTCTTTGTTATCGGGCGTCTCTTCGAACCCGACGATCTCCATGCCGGCATCTTTCCGCATCCGCAGCGTATCCACCACCATCCGGGCACGATCTCCTCCGCCCAGCACGTACACGCGCTCGCGAAAGACCTCGCGGCCAATTAGCCAGCTATAGACGCTTCTCCATACCACCAGCCCTATCGTCAAAAACATCAGGCCGAGCAGAAGCACGTAGTGCGCGATGTCCGCCTTGGGAAAGAAGTAGATGATGGCTGAAAGCAGGAACGAGAGAAAACCGAGAACCAGGAGCAGACGGAAGTAGATCTCCCACTTTTCGGAGATACGCTGCGGCTCGTACAGATCGAAGTAATAAGAGAACAACAGGGTCATCAGGGTCAGCGCGAGAATCTTCAGCGCGCCGTACTCGTAGTTCAGGCAGATGTATGCATCCGGCCCAAGCCTCAGCACCGTCGCCAGCAGAAACGACCCGCTGACGATCACGGCCTCGCACATCAATAAAACAATGGTGCGCGTCGGATAGTACACATTGAACAGTCGAATCATTGCCGAAGCTGCCCCCGCCTAGTCTTTGTTCGCGTTGTATCCGTAGTAGTTCCCAACCTGCGGGTTATCCGGTACAGCATTCAGAACAAACCCAAGCACATTGGCGGCCCGCATCTCCGCGGCAGCCTTCTGCGCCACCGGATATTTTGTGACTCCCGCGCGCGCCACCAGCAGAACCGCGTCGCAGAAACGTGCCATGTTGACCGCGTCCGAGACCGGCAGAATTGGCGACGAGTCGATGATGATCCAGTCGAAATAATCCCCTGCCAGGCGAAGCAGCTCGCCGAACCGTTGATTGCTCGAAAGATCAGCCGCCTTGTCTCCCCCGTTTCCTCCCGGAATGAAGGTCAGGTTACTCAGCGCATGCGCTCCCGACGGGCTCATGTTTGGAATCTCCTGCGGCTGCTGCATCACCTCTTCCGCCGTGGACTTGCCCGAAAGATAGTCGGCAAGACCGGGATGCGATTCCGTCCCCAGCAGCTCGTGCAGCGTGTAGCGGCGCATGTCTCCGTCGATCAGCAGCACCTTGCTGTTCTTGTGGCGCGCCAGGCTGAAAGCCAGGTTCGTCGAGATAAAGCTCTTCCCCTCCTGCGGCAGACCGCTGCTCACCAGGATCGACTTGAGCGGACGAACATCCCTCGCCTCGTAAACACGCGAGCGCAGGCTGCGGAACTGCTCGATCGAAGGCCCGCGGTCGAGCAGCGCGGGAAGCCGTGAAATCTCAGGAGACCACGGAAGCCGCGAAATCGCAGCCACGTTCAGGCCGCCCTTCTCCGGGAGAACCTCTCCGGCACCGGCGGCAATCTTTTCTTCCACCAGCTCCGACGGGACAGGCAGCGTCTCCTCTTCCACCGCTGCGGCAGCCGCAGCTCCATTCATTCGGTCCAGTCCGGACAGGAGCCGGGAAGAACCACTCTCTGCGAGGTCTTGTTTCCGTTCGGATTCGGCCTTTTGCAGTGCTTCATAGATGCGGCTCATCGATCCTGCCTCCCCTTGGCTTCTCCCTCAAACGCTGTAATCAATCCCGAGGGCTCCCCGGCGTTGCCGCCGCGTCCGTACGCCCCTCCCCCCACAGCAATCGGAGAGATCAAAAATGGTTGTGTCTCCAGCTCCAGCTCTTCGGCAACACCGTCGACAATCGCCGCATCCACCTGCTGAATCTGCTCGACAAACGCCACGATCAGCGAGTGCTCGCACAGCAGGTTGATGATGCGCGGAATCCCGTGGCTGTAGCGTGCGATCCGGTCGAGTGCGTCCGGAGTGAAGATCGTCCAGCTCGCCCCCGCCAGCCGCAGACGCTCCGCGACATAGGCATGCGTCTGGTTCTCCGTCAGCGGCTGTGTCCGGCACCACAGAGCGACGCGCTGCCGAAGCTGGCGCACGCTCGGATGCCGAAGCTTCTCTTCCAGCTCTGGCTGCCCCGAAAGAACAATCTGCAGCAGCTTCTCCGAGGAGGTCTCAAGATTCGTCAACAGGCGAATCTCCTCCAGCAGCTCCCAAGAGAGGTTCTGCGCCTCATCCACGACGAGCACGCAGGTCTCGTTCATGCGGTACCGCTCGATCAGCCAGCGATTCAGCTGCAGCAGCATCCCCGACTTCGTCCGGCTCTCGGAATGAATTCCGAAGTCCGCCAACAGGAACTCCAGAAAATCCAGAACCTCGAGCCTTGGATTGAATATGAACGCCGTCGAGATACGCCGGTTGCTGAAAGAGGCCAGGGCGCGTTTCAGCATAGTCGTTTTGCCGGTCCCCACCTCTCCCGTCAGTACCGTGAAACCCTTCTTCGCCGAGATGCCGTACTCCAGGCACGCAAGCACCTCGCGGGTGTGCGGCATCATGTACAGGAAGCGCGGATCGGGGCTGGTCCCGAATGGGCTGCTATGCAGCTTGAAGAATGTTTTGTACATGGTTATCGCCCCGCGCTCACAAGCGGTTTATCGGTCGAAACAGCTTTATCGCGTTTCCATCCACCCCAGCGCCACCGGGAAGGCTTCGGGCCGTCCATCATCTCCAACCCCGAATACGAGATGACACCGAGCGTCGGCAGCTTCGTGAAGGCCCAGATGTCGCGATCGCTGCGCACCGCGGTGTCGCGATATTCCAGCCAGGCCACAAGCAGCGCTCCCAGCATCAGTCCAGCCATAAGACCTGCTCCGACGAAGACGCCGCGCTTCGGGAACGTCGGGCTGTCCGGCAGGTTCGGCTGATCCATCACGCTGAACTGCTCGCCCTGCTGCCGCCGCTCGAGGTCGGTCGCCATCTTCGACTGATTCATCTTCCTCAGCAGATCGTCGTAGAAGGCCTGTGCCGTCTCGTGATCGCGGGTGATGTTCTTGTACTCTTCGAGCACCCCCGGGCTAGCCGAGATGCGGGACTGGTACATATTGACCTGGCTGGAGAGCACATTCTGTTCGTGGCGCTTGGACTGGATTCCCTGTTCGAGAGCGCGGAGCTGCGCGCGCAGCTGCTGCACCGCCGGAGAGTCCGACCGGCTGGGAGCCGTGCTGACCGAAGACGCGGAAGAGGCCGTAACCGGAGGAGCCGATGCAATCTGCTGCTTCAGATCATTGATCTTCCGTCGCACCGACACGACATCCGGATAGTCGGACGTGTACCGCTTCAGAAGATCCGCCTCTTCATTCTGCAACGCCTGCAGCTCATTCTGCTGAGCCCCGGTCGAGACAGGCGCGGACGATCCCGCTCCCGAAGCCGCTGACGCAAGGCCCTGCTGCGACGCGATCATCGACTCAAGATAGCTCTTGTCCTGCTCCATCCGGAGCAGCCCCTGCGTCGCGGCATCCAGCTGCGTATTGAGGCTGGTCAGCATGTTCATGTTGGTCTGCTCTTCACCCGGCAGCCGTCCCATGTACTTCGACTGGAAGGTGGCCAGCTTGGAGTCCTGATCGTCGAGCGTGCGCTTGGCGTCCGCAAGCTGGCTCTTCAGGAACTCCGTCGTTCCCTCCACCGACTGCGCCCGGGCGTTCAGGTTCGCCGTCACGAACAGCGACGCGATCTCTCCGCAGACCAGCTGAGCCGTGTGCGCGTCCGAGTCCTTGTACGAGATGAAGAACCCCGGCAGACCACCCGTCCTCGCCATCTCCGAATGGATCGGCTTGATGTCGATATTCTTGCGGGTCTGATCGATACGGTCGTCCATCGACATATTCTTCGTGCCGTAGAGATTGAAGCGCTCGATGATCGGCTGCAGGCGCGAGCGGCTGAGGATCTGCTCCTTCATGGTGGCCAGGCGTCCGGTAATATCCTCTGCCACCACCGGACGCACATAGTCGTCCGGAACCTTCTGCTGCTCAACCAGGATCAAAGTCTGGGAGACATACTGCGGCGACACCATATAGGTTGCCGCGAATCCCACCAGCGCTAGAAGAATCGCCGGCACGGCGATCATCCATCCCCTGCGCTTCAGGATTGCGAAATAGTCGTCCACATTGAGCATTCGATGTCCCAACATAACTAGCTCCTTAGAAATCCCCGAGGCGGGTTGACCGCGGCGTCCATGAAATACCGAATCCGAAGGTATGCGAAAGGCCGTTGAAGGCGTTGGTCGCAAAGATCTGGTGAACCGACTGATGCTGCGCCGTGTAGCTCGCATAGCCGGAGATAGTGCGAGTGAAACCGTGCGTCACCTGCACAGTTCCATACTCTCCATTGGTGATTCCATTGGTCGAAAAACCTTCTGAAGGAGTCTGCAACAGCCCCGACGTTCTGATGTAGGAGAGGCTGGCCGACCCCGACCACTCCCGCGCAAAAGTGCGCGAAACCGAACCGCTCAGGGTGTCCGAGATAACCCCCGGCTGCACGCCGGAGCCACCGCTGATTCCGTGGGCAAACCGCAGGTTGTAACCGGTCATGGGCCGCCTGTAGCCAAGCGACGCATTCAGAGAATAGTTGAGTCGATTTGGGATCAGGGGAGCCGCAGAGCTCTGGACCCACATCGGACCAGCAGAGAGACTGGTCGAAAGCGACCGCGTCCACTGCCGAGAATAGGAAAGGCTCAGCCCCTTGGTCTGGTAGCTCAAAGTCGCCGGGTAGCTGTCGGGCAACACCTGCAGGATGTTCGAGGTGTCATTGATCGCATAAGTCGCCGCCAGACTGACCGTGTTTCGGGCATCGATGATGTGGTTCAGCGCAAGCTGCCCCGTCTTCATCGAGTTATCCATGCCCGCATGCTCGTCCAGAAAGTGCAGAAGCATCCACGAGCCGCTGCCGCTGAACGAGGTTCTTCCCGTCAGCCTGCGCTGAACGCTGCCGGTAAGCGCATTGCTGATGCGATTGCCCGAGTAGGTCAGGATTCCACCCGCCGGTCCGTCCGCAGGCCCCGGAGTCGGGAGATCGCCCGGCGTGCTGACACCCGGAACTCCAGCCACTCCGGTCACAGGAGACAGGGGGAGAAAGCTGAAGGAATCGGTAACGCTGAAAGCCCACAGTCCTTTAATCAGTCCCTGCGAGACAGCGACATTCTGGAAGGTGGTGGCTCCGCTTTGCCCACCCCGGCCAAAGAAGACTCCTCCCGCAAACAGCAGCGAGGTCGGATGCGTCTGGCTCATGGAGGAATACCCGACGTTGCCCGAGATGCCCTCTGAGGTCGTCACATCGCCGCGATAATACCCCTTGGACACAATCTCGGACGCGCTCAACGCATAGTGAAGCGTTCCATCGACCCACGGGAGAGCCGGTCCCGCCTGTCCAGCCGGGGTCACGCCGGCGCCGTCAAAACCAGGCAGAGCAGCCGTCGGCGCGGCCTGCCCCAGGGCATGCCCCGTAAGAACGAGGAAAACAATCGAAATGGAGATTCTTCTTTTCATGGGTTGGCTCATGGAACGATGATCGTATCTCCGGGCTTCAACACCAGATTCTGAGACTCATCACCCTTCAGCGCCTGTTTGTAGTTGAACGGAATCTTCTGTTGCTTGCCGCCTTCGATTCGAAGGATGTAGATCTTCTTCGCATTGGCATACGGGCTCAGCCCTCCGCCCGTGGCAACCGCCTGCAGAGCGGTCATGTCGGGCGTCATCGGCACCGGGCCCGCATGTCCTACCTCTCCGATCAGGTAGATCCTCTTGCTGTTGACCCCCATCACCACGATCGAGACATTGGGGTCCTGCACATACTTCTTCAGCCTCGCCGTAACATCGTCGGCAAGCTGCATCGGGGTTCTTCCCGAGGCCTGAATATCTCCCAGCAGCGCCATGGAGATCATTCCATCCGGACGCACCGGGATCGTTCCCGAAAGGGTAGGTTCCTTCCACACTGTGATGGAAAGAGAATCCTCAGGCCCGATCACGTACCGGGCGTTGTCCACTCCCGGAAGCCCCTTCGGGGTGGTCTGGGCGACAGCAGGCGAAGCGGCTTCCTGGGATGCAACGGGCTGCGTGTTCTCCGCTGGAGTCGCAGGCTTGGCTGCAGAATCCTGCGCAGAAGCCGCTACGGGCAGCGCAAGGGCAAGTGCGCCAGCATAAATCCAGGGAGCAAAATAGCTTCTGCCCCGTCCGTGCTCTTCGGTTGTCCGGCCTGCGTTGCTGGAATCCCGGTCCCGACTGTCTCTCTGGTTTCTCTGTCCTGATCTCATCGCTTCCAATCCCATTTCCTTCAATACAATTCCAAACAAATACATTGCTTTTCTGTTACTTGCTGGAAAGAACCAAGGTTGGCAGGCCTCACGTTCTCAGGTATGTCCCTCGTAGAAGTGCAGCGTTGAACGAGTTCACCTGCCAGCACTGCAAGCACAAAGGATGCCAAACCCGGCTGTGCATGAATTTTTTTGCAGATTGGAGAGACAGCGACCAATATCCAGACGTATATCCCTTCCTACCACTACTAAATCGGCTTTTTTTCGCGCTTGAGAGAGCCAGCCCCTATCCCACGCCCTGAAAGCTCTCTCGCGGTGTGCAGAATGACAGACCAAGTGGGAAAACATTTTCCCTTTCCTCTTTCCCCTGTGGCCGAATCTCTTCCTACACCCCTTCTTTCGGCTCCAAAATACCGCCCTTCCCAGCCTCCGGCACGGCACGGAAATTGCTTACAGTCCAGATTGTGAAGTTCAACGCCTTAGAAACGGTGACCGGAAGCTTGCAAACACAAAGGCTCTCCCCGGAGACTCTCTCCAACCACGATCCGGCCACGGAAGTCTCCCGATTCGGGATTCCTTCCCGTGCCTGGCTGCCCGCCTCGATCATTGCTTTGCTGGCAGTGGCGCTCTACTACCGTACCGGCGTCAAGCTCGTCATCGACTGGTACAACATCCCTGACTACTCCCACGGCTTCCTTGTCCCTCTCTTCTCTCTCTTCCTCGTTTGGGACAAACGCCGTCAGATCGCCGCAACCCCCATCGTTCCGACCTGGTCCGGAGTTCCCCTGGTCGCTCTTGGGCTGGTCATCCTGATCTTCGGGATCTATGGAGTCGATCTCTTTACCTCGCGCTTCTCCTTCGTTCTGCTGACGGCTGGTCTGGTCTGGACCTTCCTCGGCAGCGCGATGCTTCGCCAGCTCGCATTCCCCATCCTTATTCTTCTTCTGGCGATTCCCTTTCCGGCCATCATCTTTAACCAGATCACCTTCCCGCTGCAGCTCCTGGCCTCGCGCCTGGCCAGCGCGGCGCTTCCGCTGCTCGGCGTTCCCGTTCTGCAGGAGGGCAACGTCATCCAGCTCCCCGTCATGAAGCTGGAGGTCGCCGAAGCCTGTAGCGGAATCCGCTCCCTGATGAGCCTCTTCACGCTCTCCATCTTTTATGGATACTTCCTCGAGCGCACGACCGTCCGCCGCGTCATCCTTGCCCTGGCCAGCATCCCCATCGCGGTCGCGGCCAATGGCGTCCGCATTGTGGGAACCGGCCTCTGCGTTCAGTACTGGGACCCCGAAAAGGCGCTTGGCTTCTTTCACGAGTTCTCAGGGTGGGTGATGTTCGTCGTCTCCCTCGCCTGTCTTTACCTCGTGCATTGCCTCATGCGCCTGATTTCTCCTCCCAAGGAGGCTATCTAAAATATGAAGTCGCCCCGTTTCCTGACCGTTCTGGCTCTCATGGTCGTCACCCTGACCCTGCTGCTGCACCGCGGCGATGCCGACCATGTTCCCGCCAGCGAGCCGCTCAGCCTGATGCCTGCCACCATCGACGGCATGGTCTCGCAAGACTACCCCCTCGACAGCGACGTGCTCTCCGTGCTCGGCAAGGGAGACTTCCTCAACCGCGTCTACAGCGTTCCCGCCAGCCGCGCCATCGAGACTCGCACACCGACGTATCCCGTCAGCCTCTTCATCGGCTACTTCGCGACGCAGCGCACCGGACAGACCATGCACTCTCCGCAGCACTGCCTTCCCGGAGCGGGATGGACCTTCGAGTCCCGGAGCTACGACAACCTTGACGACATCAACGGCAAGCGCTTCAACGTCGGCGAGTACATCATCAACAACGGCGAAACCCGGCAGTTCGTCATCTACTGGTACCAGGCGCACGGACGCAGCATCGCCAACGAATACAAGGCCAAGGCCTACATGCTGGCCGACGCCATTCGCTACAACCGGACCGACGGAGCACTGGTCCGCGTCATTACTCCGATCTCCAGCTCTGAACAGGTTGCCGACGCGCGCAAACGGGCTATCCGTTTCACGGCACATGTGACCCCCTATCTGTCCCAGTTCATTCCCGACTGAGACCGCTCAACCCGCTGCGATTTTTGCAGCGCAAGGATCTACCGAAAGCCGACTTGAGGACAAACATCATGAGACACACACAAACCTCTCCTACGCTTCGCCTCTCCGCTGCCGTTGTCGCAGCCTCTCTTGCCCTTGGCCTTGGAACAGGATGCTCGCGCGACCCCAACAAGCAGAAACAGAAGTACCTCGAAAGCGGCAAGCGCTACGAACAGGAAGGCAAGCTGAAAGAAGCCACCATCCAGTTCTCCAACGCCCTCAAGGTCGATCGCAACTTCGCCGACGCGCACTTTGAGCTGGCCAAGGTCTACCTCAAGCAAGGCTCGCCCATGCCCGGCTACGCCGAGCTGATGCGCACCGTCGATCTTGCTCCTAACAATCAGGAGGCCCGTCTCCAGCTTGGCGGACTTCTGCTGTCGGGCAACGCCGCCGACAAGGCCGAGGAGCAGGCCAAGGCCGTGCTGGCGCTCAACAGCAACAGCGCCGATGCGTACTCTCTGCTCGCCTCCGTCGCCATGCGCAAGGGCGACCAGGCCACCGCGCTCACCCAGATCCAGAAGGCGCTCTCCATCGAGCCCAACCGGGCCGACTTCCACACCACGCTCGGCCTGTTGCAGGCCGCGAACACCGCCACCCTGCCCCAGGCTGAAGACCAGCTGCGCAAGGCTGTCTCGATCGACGGCAAGAACGTTCCCTCGCGCATCGTGCTCGCAGCCATGCTGCAGAAGAAGGGCGACCTTGCAGGCGCGCTCGAGCAGATGAACGCCGCTGTCGCTGCCGATCCGAAAAACATCATCGCCCGCTCCAGCCTGGCCGATCTCTACCTCCGCCAGAACAACCCCGCGCAGGCCGAAGAGACCCTTCGCAAAGCGGCCGACGAGCTTCCGGACGACAGCACCGCCGCCGATCTTCTGGCCACCTACTACCTGCGAAACCATCAGGCGGACCACGGCGTGCAGGTCTACTCCGACCTTCTCTCGAAGCACCCCAAGAGCCCCTCGATCAAGCTGTCGTATGCCCGTCTTCTTATCGCGAAGAACGATCTTCCCAAGGCCCGCACAATCGCCCAGGAGCTGGCCAAGAGCGACAGCGGCCTGCCGCAGGTCGCCGTTCTCAACGGCATGCTGATGCTGAACGACGGCAAGGTGGACGACGCCTTCGACACGCTGCAGAAGGCCTCCAAGAATAACCCCGACAACCTGCAGGTCAAACTGTGGCTGGGACGCGCCGCCTCCGCCAAGCACGACATCCCCACAGCGCAGCAGGCCTTCCGCGATGCTTTGCGCATCAACCCGCGCAGCGCCGACGCGCAGCAAGGACTGGCACAGATCTCGCTACAGCGCCGCGACTTCACAACGCTCTCGCAGATTGGCGAGGCCACCATCGCCTCCACTCCGCAGGCCGCCAATGGCTACCTCTGGCGCGGCATGGCCGAGGGCAGCCAGAAGCTCTTCGACAAGGCTGAAGCCGACTTCAAGGAGGCCATCAAGCTGGAGCCTAACAACGCGGCCGGATATCTTGAGCTGGCCCAGCTGAAGCTCGCGCAGAAGAACATCGGCGAGGCCCGCAGCCTTCTGGAGCAGTCGCTCGACCACAACCCCAACTCTGCCCCCGCACTGCGCGTTCTCTCCGCAACGTACATCGCCGAAAAGCAGATCCCCAAGGCGGTAACCCGCGTGCAGCAACAGATCGCGAAGTCTCCGCAGAACGCCGAGATGTACGACCTTCTCTCCCAGCTTCAGGGAGTGACGGGCGATATCCCCGGCTCCATCGCATCCTCTGAGAAGGCCATGCAGATCAACCCCAACGATCCGGTCGCGGTTATCTCCTACACCCGCGCGCTGGTCAGCAGTGGAGACACCGGCAAGGCCATCTCCAAGTGGCAGCAGTGGACCAACGATCATCCCACCGATCCGCAGGGCCTCACCATCCTGGCCACACTGCAGGAGGCGCAGGGCAACCGCGATCAGGCGATGGCTCTCTACAAGAAGGTGCTCCAGATTCAGCCTGAGCAGCCTGTCGCCGCCAACAACCTCGCCTACCTGATGGTCGAGACCAACCAGAACATCGACGTGGCTCTCTCGCTGGCGCAGATTGCCCGCCGCGCCATGCCCGATTCGCCCAGCACCGCCGATACCCTTGCCTGGACCTACTATCACAAGGGCAACTACACCTCGGCCCGCGACCTGCTCGAAGAGGCCATCAAGGCCAACCCGAACAGCGCCGCGATGCACTACCACCTTGGCCTGACCTACAACAAGCTCGCGAACAACTCCGATGCCGCAACGCATCTGAAGAAGGCCGCCGCGCTTGCCCCGAACAGCCAGACCGCGAAGGACGCCGAGAAGGCTCTTAGCCTGCTCAGCTAGTCTCTCGCCCCACAATGAAAAAGCCCGGCCTTTGCGCCGGGCTTTTCTGTTCCTGTCTGAAATCTTCCGTTATGCCGAGAAGCTGGAGCCGCAACCGCAGCTCTTGGTCGAGTTCGGATTGATGAAGTTGAACCCCTGACGCATCAGCGTCTCCTCGAAGTCCAGCACCATCCCGGCGAGATAAAGAAAGCTCTTGGGATCGACGAAGACCCGCACCGGCGCTCCTCCCGTCGGATCGCCCGGAGTCTCGACTCCCGCGCCGAAGATGAAGACGCGGTCACGCTCACGAGGCTGCGAATCGAACCGGATCGAGTAGCTCAGACCCGAGCATCCACCACCCAACACGCCAAGGCGCAGGCCGCCCTGCTCGGGAGAAACACCTTCTTTGGCCATCGCCACTCGGATGCGCTTGAGGGCGTTCTTCGTGATCTCGACAGCAGCCTTCGCCCGCGGCTCATGGCCTTCGGCGTTCAGCAGCGTCATCCCCGCAAGCGGGTCCTTCGGCTGCTGAGGAGCAGGGGCGGTAGCGCCCTGCGAAGTCGTCGGCTGAATCGAAACCATGGACATAGGGAAACCTCTTCGTGCTTTTTACGCCGCACGAATGGCGCTTGTGCCCAGTCAAAAGACCACCGGACAACTATTTGATGATACAAAATCACCCCGCGACTCGCAGATGCAGCAAGGCGCGGGGTGTGTGTCTTCGCAAACTGCCGGGCTTAGTGAGCCGCGACAGCAGCCGATTCGGTTTCGGCAACGCTATTCTTCTTCTTCCAGTCGCCGATCGCTGCGCGGATGGCGTCTTCCGCCAGAACCGAGCAGTGAATCTTCACCGGGGGAAGCGCCAGCTCCTTGACGATGTCCGTGTTCGAGATCGCCAGGGCCTCGGCGACCGTCTTGCCCTTCACCCACTCAGTTGCGAGCGAGCTGGAGGCAATGGCGGAACCGCAGCCGAAGGTCTTGAACTTCGCGTCCTCGATGACCTGCGTCTCGGGGTTTACCTTGATTTGAAGCCGCATTACGTCGCCGCACTCCGGCGCGCCAACCAGTCCGGTTCCGACCTCGTCAGAGCCCTTGTCCAGCGTGCCGACGTTCCGGGGATTGTTGTAGTGGTCTACGACCTTGTCGCTGTATGCCATTGGGAGAGTCCTCGCTATAGTAGATGATAACTCTTATTATTTAGGTGCGCCACCCACACCGTTTTTCTGAAAAATACCAGATTTACACGGCAGGCAGATAACAAAAGCGTAAGCTTCTGCCATGCCCGGACCGGATCCGAAAAATCCCGCCTCCGATTCCCTCTCGCCGGTCCAGCCAGCCGGGCCGACAATCTATAAGACGCCTGGCGTCTATGTCGAAGAGGTCTCCTCGTTTCCTCCCGCAATCTCTGGAGTCTCCACCAGTATCACCGCCTTCGTCGGAGCCTCCTCCCAGGGACCGGCGCTCTCCGAGGCGCTCGCCAGCTTCCGTGATTTCACCACACTTTACGGGGATACCTCGGACCTCCATTTTTCGGACGCCCCCTCCGCCACCCGCAACTATCTCGCCTTTGCCACGCAGGCCTTCTTCGAGAACGGAGGACAGCGCCTCTACATCGCCCGAGCATCAGCCACCGACGGCAGCGACCGCGCCTCAACCGCCGAGGAATACGCACAGGCTCTTGCCCGGCTCGAAAACATCGCGGAGATCTCCATCGTCGCGGCTCCCGGAGCGTCGATCGCCGGAGCCACGGGCATCGACGCCGTGCTCCCCATCCACAATGCCCTGATCGCGCACGCGGACCGCCCCGGGGCCCTCCGATTCGTTGTGCTCGATCCACCGGAAGGCTGCTCGCCCACGGAGATCGAAGCCCTGCGCTCCCGCGTCGACTCGAAGAGCGCAGCCCTTTATTATCCGTGGGTTACGGTCGCCAATCCGCTCCCCGACGCCTCCACGCAGCCACAGCTTCTTCTTCCTCCATCAGGAGCCGTCTGCGGCATCTACTCCCGCGTCGATTCCACGCGTGGCGTCTTCAAGTCCCCGGCCAACGAGGCTATCAACGGAATCACCGGCTTCGAGCGAACCCTGAACGACCGGGACAGCAACCAGCTCAATCCTCTCGGGATCAACTGCCTCCGCTCGTTCCCCGGCAAGGGCAACCTCGTATGGGGAGCCAGAACGATCTCCTCCGACTCCGAGTGGAAGTACGTGAGCGTTCGGCGCTACCTGCTTTACCTGCAGCGCTCCATCGACCAGGGAACCCAGTGGGCTGTCTTCGAGCCGAACAATCAGAATCTGTGGGAGGAGGTGCGCATGAGCATCACCCGTTTTCTGGCGAACGAGTGGCAAACCGGCGCCCTGCTGGGCAGCAAACCCGAGGACTCCTTCTTCGTCCGTTGCGATCAGACGACCATGACTCAGGACGACCTCGACAACGGGCGACTCATCTGCCTGATCGGAGTCGCCCCGGTCAGGCCAGCCGAGTTTGTCCTCTTCCGCATCTGCCAGCAGACCTCCGAAGCCGGAACATCTGGCGGTTAAAAGAAGAATGGCCGGAAGACTTTGGGGTCTCCCGGCCATCGGTTTCCAAGAAGAATTAGTGAGCAGCCCACTCGATCTTCGAGAGGTCGATACCTTCCTTGACCATCTCGTACAGCGGGCTCAGCTCGCGCAGCTTCTTCACCACGTCGATGATCTTGTCGGCGACGTAATCGACCTCAGCCTTGTTGTTGAAGCGTCCCAGACCGAAGCGGATCGAGCTGTGCGCAACGTCATCGCCCAGTCCCAGGGCCTTGAGCACGTAGCTGGGCTCCAGTGTGGCCGAGGTGCAGGCCGAACCCGACGAAACCGCAACGTCGTTGATGCCCATCAGCAGGCTCTCACCCTCGACATACACAAAGCTCATGTTAAGGTTGCCGGGAAGGTGATGGTCCATGTTGCCGTTGACGTGAACGTAGTCCAGCGCGTTCTCGAACTTGGCCTTCAGGTAGTCGCGCAGTTCCGTTTCGCGCTTCGCCTCGGCTTCCATCTCGTTCATCGCGATCTCGCACGCCGCGCCAAGGCCGACGATGCCGGGGACGTTCAGCGTGCCCGAACGCATACCGCGCTCATGGCCGCCGCCGTTGATCTGCTCCGAGATCTGGACGCGCGGGTTGCGGCGGCGAACATACAGCGCGCCGACTCCCTTCGGACCGTAGATCTTGTGGCCGCTCAGGCTGAGCACGTCGATGTTGTCCTTCTGCACGTCGACCGGAATCTTGCCCACAGCCTGCACCGCGTCGGTGTGGAAGAGGATTCCCTTCTCGTGGCAGAGAGCGCCGATCTCGCGGATGGGCTGAACCACGCCGATCTCGTTGCTCGCATACATGATCGAGACGAGGATCGTCTTGTCGTCGATGGCGCGCTTGAGGTCTTCGATGTCGACCAGGCCGTCTGCCTGTACCGGCAGATAGGTCACCCGATAGCCCTGCTTCTCGAGCTTCTTACAGGTGTCGAGCACAGCCTTGTGCTCGGTGACCTGCGTGATGATGTGGTTGCCGCGCTCGCGGTACATCTCCGCGATGCCCTTGATGGCGAGATTGTTCGACTCGGTCGCGCCGGAGGTAAAGATGATCTCCTTGGCGGTCGCGCCGATCAGCTTCGCAACCTGCTCGCGGGCCTTCTCTACAGCCTTCTCCGCCTCCCAGCCGAAGCTGTGGTTGCGGCTGGCCGCGTTGCCGAAGATGCCGGTCAGGTAGGGCATCATGGCCTCAAGCACGCGCGGGTCGAGCGGCGTCGTAGCATGGTTGTCCATGTAGATCGGAAGGGTCACTCCCTCCGGCAGGGGCGTTGCCGACTCCGCGATAACGACTCCAGTTCCATTGGTGCTCATAAGGTTCCTGCTCCTGAATTTCCTGTCTGAATCCTGATTGTTTGCCGTAAGCCGCTACAGCGCGATCGAAACCAGGCCGCCACCGACAGCGTGTTTCGAGCGTTCCGCATCGCCCGGCTCGACGAGGTCCGCAATATAGATGCCGCTCAGCAGATCCTTGATGCTGTCATTTACCTTCCGCAACGGCTCTTTAATCGTGCAGGTGCTGGTAAGGTCGCAGGCGCCGTGGATCGTAATGCAGCTGGTAATGAACAAGGGACCGTCAATTGTGCGGATGACCTCAAAGGCCGTTATCTCGTTCGCCGGCTTGGCCAGCGCATAGCCACCATTGGTTCCGGCGTGCGAAACCAGCAGGCCGCCCTTGGCGAGCGTCTGCAGAATCTTGGCCAAAAGCTGCGGGGGAATGTGATACGCCTCGGCGATATCCTTTGCGCTGTGCGCAGAGCCGCCAGTCTGCTCCGCCAGATACTTCAGGGCCATCAGCCCGTAATCCGCTTTTTTGGTCAGCCGAAGCATTTTGCTTTCAAAGCCGTTCCGCCGAAGCTCCGCACCATGACGGCATTCTCCGACTCATACGGTCTTCTACAGTCTACGTCCGATGGTTACGGGCCGCAAGCAAATCCCTCGTATTGCTTCGCGACCTCCTATCCCTGCGATAGGCGTTTCCTGAGGATTTCTCCGTGGTTGACAACCTTCATGGGGCCGGGCAGAATCCAACCAACTCATTTCCGATGTAGTTGACTCTTTCTTTCGAGCCATGACCACCCAGTGCAAACACCCCATCGTAAAGGTCGTCTCCCGAGACGAGGACGCCGAGTTTGTCGAATGCCAAACCTGCGGAGAGATATTTGATTCCACCGAGTTTAGCGATATTGCTATCGAGGAGCAGGAAGAAGCGGAAGCAAAGGACGATAAAAGCTAAACGGTCGGCTCGTTGGAGTCGATCCTGCCGAGGATGATCCACGCATACTGCGCCGCCGAGACGGGAGCCAGCACCGCGATCACCCGCAGCAGTCCGCCAGTAAACATGCTCATCCAGGCGGCAGGCCAGAGCTTGGACAGCAACACCGAAACCACTCCGACGATCTGCACCAGCGTGTTGAGCTTCCCAAGTTGGCTCGGCCGGAAGTCGCGCAGCGCGCCGGTAGCGAACAGCAGCGTCGAGATCAGCAGAATTCCCAGGTCGCGGCTGAAGACCAGCACCGTCACATAACGGGGAATCAGCCCGGCCTGCGTAAGAACGATGAACAGGGTGCTCAGCAGAAGCTTGTCGGCGATGGGGTCGAGATACTGGCCGAGCGTTGTCTTCTGCCGCAGCCAGCGCGCCAGAAGACCGTCGAGCAGATCGGTCAATCCTGCCAGCGCAAAAAGTGCGAACGCTCCTCGCCAGTTGGAATCGAGAATCTCGATGACCAGAAAAGGAAGAATGAAGAGGCGCAGCAGCGTAAGCAGGTTCGGAGTAGCGCGAAGTTGATCTAGAAACGGCACGGTCTTGATTTACACATCGTAAATGAAAGCAACCGTCAAATACCGGGGATTAACTCGTTCCGGAAGGTTGCTCTTCAGGCCGGTTCCTATTACACTAAGGGAACGCACAGGCGCGTAGCTCAGTTGGTTAGAGCGCTACCTTGACACGGTAGAGGTCGTTGGTTCGAATCCAATCGTGCCTACCATCTTTCCCTCGGAAAGATTCTCCCCTTCCAAAAATTCAGAGTTTTACTCGACAGAGTTCCCCCGTGTTTTTCTATGACGAATATTCGTCCTGAAACCGAGCCTCTTCGCATTCGCGCAGAAAAAAGCGCCGCAAAACAAAAATCTGCGGTATCCCGCAGATAAACAGGAAAAGCCCCGGCACGCTGAGGTGCGGCCGGGGCGGTCTTCCCTGAAGAAATATTTTTTTAGTTACGCCTTAACGATCTTGCCGGTCTTGATGCAGCTCGTGCAGACGCGAATGCGCTTGCTGGCTCCATCGACGAGGGCCTTGACCGACTGCAGGTTGACGTTCCAGCGCCGCCGCGTGGTGTTGTGGGCGTGCGAGATATTGTTTCCGAACTGCGGTCCCTTACCGCAAAGATCACATTTTTGCGCCATGACTTACTCCAATCTTGAGTCGCAGAGTCTCCGCGCACAGGCAGCCGGCCCACCCATGATCAGGGTGTCGAATCTTTCCTGTTGATCCGGGCGTTTGTCTCGTTCCGGTGCGGGAGTGGCAGGCACGGGCTAACGTGTCTCTGCTTATGCCAAACCAAGCGCCTACAAGTATAACGCGACCCCTGAAGACGCTGGTAATTCAGTATAGCAGAGAACCGAGGTTTTCGGAGCAAAACCCCGGTTCTCAATCAAAAGTCAGGCCCCCTACTGCTTTTCGAAAGCTAACGAAGCGCTGTTGATGCAGTACCGCATCCCCGTTGGTTTAGGACCATCAGGAAAAAGATGTCCCAGGTGCGCTCCGCAACGGGCGCAGGTCACCTCGATCCGGCGCATCCCGTGCGAGTCGTCCTCGTGCGCCTCGATCGCATCGGGCGACACCGGAAGCCAGAAGCTCGGCCACCCGCTGCCCGATTCAAACTTCTTATCCGAGGTAAACAGCGGAGCATTACACGCCCCGCAGTGGTAGATACCCGTCTCGTGGTTGTCGAGCAGCGCGCCGGTAAAAGGGCGCTCCGTGCCCTTCTGCCGCATGACGTCAAACTGTTCGGGAGTCAGCAGCTCGCGCCACTCGGCTTCCGTCTTGTGAATCTTCTCTGGTTTCGTCTCAGGCATCGTGAATTCCTTTCACTCTTGTTGGATGCTCCGACGCCGTGCCGGTTACGCCTTTGCGATGACCTCGACCTCGACCAGGGCGTCCTTGGGCAGCGAGGCGACGGCGATGGTCGAGCGCGCCGGAGGAACGACTCCCTCAGGTGCCAGGTACTTCTCGTAGATCCCGTTCATCACGGCGAAGTCGCTCATGCTCTTCAGGAAGACCGTGGTCTTGACGACGTCGGCGAAGGTCAGCCCGGCTTCGGTCAGCACAGCCTTGATGTTCTCGAAGACCCGCACCGTCTGCTCGGCGACTCCACCCTCGACCAACTGCCCCGTCGCGGGATCGAGTCCGACCTGGCCGGAGGCGTAGAGGGTATCGCCGATGCGAACGGCCTGCGAGTAGGGGCCAATGGCGGCCGGGGCTGCGGAGCTGGAGACCGGAATTTTATTTGCGCTCATAGAGGCCCAGTCTATCCCGAACCCCGCGCCGAAACCAAAGGCACGGTTTAAGAGAGATTTACGGCCAACCTAATTCCGGCATCCGCCTTCTCAATGAGAGCAATCCCACGGCAGAATTTCTCTGCGCCTAACCTTTTGGCCTGCGCAGAGGACTATCATTTGCGGCGTTGTACGTTTTTTATCTCAGGAAACTGGAGAAATACAATGGGAATTCTGGACTCACTACAACAGTTGGCAGGGCAGGCCGGACTGGCTGCCCAGGGCGATCAGGCAAAGGTCGCGGGCGGTTTTATCGAAGCTCTCACGCAGCACCCGGAAGGCATTGAGGGAATCCTCAACGCGATGAAGTCCAACGGTCTCGCGGACCATGTGGGAGCATGGGCGAACGGACAGGCCCAGGAGGCCACCCCGGAACAGATTCAGCAGGGACTCGGATCGACCGGCCTGATCGAGCAGACCGCGCAGAGCGCGGGCGTCTCCTCCTCGGCTGTCACCTCAGCGCTTGCCGTCATTCTTCCCATGGTCATCCAGCACTTCGCTCCCAACGGACAGGCAGCCGAGTCCAGCAACTTCGGAAGCCTCGCCCAGATGGTTCTCGGAAAGCTTCTCTAAGGCTCCTCCCCAGGCTGTCTAAAACATGGCTTTGAGCAAGCCAACGGGATTGCCTGCTCAAGGCCATGTGAAACGCCGGGCGCGCATGGTTTGCAGTACGCACAGATTCTTCAAGGAGAAAACAGCATGGCCGATCTTGAGCAGTTGAAGCAGAAGTACCAGCCCGTCATCGCCACCATCGAAGAGTTCTCGGAGTTCGGAGCCAAGGTTGACGCCATCAATCTGGCCGGAGAGCAGCTCCACCTGAAGGGAAGCGTCCCCTCGAAGGTCATCGCCAACCGTGTGTGGGACGCGATCAAGAAGGTCGATCCCACCTTCGCCGACCTGAAGCACGAGATCGCTACCACCGGCGGCGACACCCAGGCCTACACCGTCAAGTCCGGCGACAACCTGTCGAAGATCAGCAAGCTCTTCTACGGAACGCCGAACAAGTACACCGAGATCGCCCATGCCAACGGCATCTCCAATCCCGACCTCATCAAGGTGGGCCAGGAGCTGACCCTCCAGCCTCTCGACTAACCTCCGCTGTCTGGGTGCCCCATCCTTTCCGACAGCTTCATCGTCGGAAAGGGTGGGATGAATCCTATTCGCAATCGGCACAGCCTTTAAAAACTTCCGTCACTGAAATCTTGCATCCCACCCTTTGCGATAAAGCCGCAAAGGATGGGGCACCCGATCGTCCCTCTCTCATTCTTTACTCTGCTACCGCACCTCGGCGGGAATACTGTCGAGCGATCCGCTGAAGTAGCTCTCGCGTGCCCCTATCTTCGCGTCAGGATAATCCGGCACACGCACGCGAATGCTGTGCAGACCGTCGGCAAGCTTTCCATCCGGCCCCGCCTGCGGCTGGAAGCTCAACAGATAGTAGTTGTGGATGCGATTCGAGAGCTGGTGCAGGCCATTGTCGAACCCCTTCTGCGTCGTGAAGTTGATGTAGTCGCCGCCCGAAAGCTGTGCCAGCGTCTTCGACGCATTCTTCTTTGCAGCATTCACCGCCATCACGATCAACGGAACCACACCGCCTCCACCGCCATATCGCAGGTCGTTCAGGATCTCCGTCTTCCCCGGCGAAAACGAGACAGCATCCACCACCGTATTCGTCTTTCCCAGCGAGGCGATCACCTCCGCGGGCTTCTTGCGGCTGCCATGGTCGCGCGTCTCGCTGATCAGCAGAATCGCGTGGCGGTTGTGGTCCTTGTGCTCGTCGAGCAGGCTGCTGGCCCATCCCACCGCGTCGAAGGTCGCGGCCTCGGAGTCGTCACAAGGCTCAATCTGTCCGAGCGCTTCGGCAGTCTCTTCGTGCTTCGCGGAAAAGTCCCCCAGCAGCGTCGCCTCCTTGCCGTAGCTTGCGACCGCCACCTGCCGCGGCGCTCCTCCGGCAATGTCGTCGATCATGCTCGCAAGCCCGGCGATCCGCGCATACTCCATCACGGCTGAGCGGCTGCACTGCACCAGCACCACCAGCGTCAGGCCCAGCGCGTCGGTGTCGTCATCGAGACGAATCTTCTGCGCGACTCCATTGTCCTCCACCACGAACTGGTCGGCCTTCAGGGCATAGATCACCTCGCCCTGCTTCGTCCGCACTGTCGCTGGAACCAGCACCACGTTCGCCTGCGTCCGCAGCGTGTAGGCCTCATCGTTCGGCGCGGGTGCAGGCTGCTGCTGCGCCATCGCAGGTACAGCCATCAGAAGAAGCAGAAGCGTCCGCATACGTCTCATATAAGATCTACCCGCCATGAGCCCCCGTCGAGCCACCATCGCACCAGAGCCTCCGAACCTTCCCCTAAAATGGTCCGTGGAGCCCGTGCGGTTCCAGACTAACCTGCGCGCCTCGGCCTGTGTCGAGGCTGTTGCAAAGAATGAGTCCCGATGAAGCTCTCCGAAGCCGCTCCTCTCTCGTATCCCAGCGCCCGCACCGTCGACCAGGTCGATGACTACTTCGGGACGAAGGTTCCCGATCCCTACCGCTGGATGGAAGACCTCAACTCCCCCGAGGTACAGGAGTGGATCGCAGAAGAGAACGCGCTCACGCGCAGCCTTCTCGACGCCATTCCCGGTCGCGAGGCCATGCACCGGCGCCTGATGGACCTCATCAACTTCGAGCGCTACTCGCCGCCCGTGCGCAAGGGCACGCGCTACTTCTACTCGCACAATACGGGCCTGCAAAACCAGAACGTCTGGCACTGGACCGAAGGCCTTGAGGGTGAGCCTAAGCTGCTGATCGACCCCAACACGCTTTCCTCCGACGGAACGGTCGCGATCAACAGCCTCAGCATCTCGCAAGACGGACGCTTCGCAGCTTACTCCATTGCCGACGCGGGCTCCGACTGGGTGAAGTGGCACGTCCGCGACGTCACCACCGGCGAAGACCTGCCCGACCTCGTCGAGTGGTCGAAGTTCAGCTCCGCATCGTGGCTCAAAGATGGCTCCGGCTTTTTCTACGAGGGGTACGACGCCCCCGCAGAGGACGCGCTCAAGGAGACGAATTACTTCCATAAGATTTTCCTGCACAGACTCGGCACACCGCAGAGCGAAGACACGCTTATCTTCGACCGCCCCGACGACGGCGAGATCAACGTAGCGGCCTCCGTCACCGACGATGGCCGCTACCTGCTCATCTACCAGACACAGGGAGCCAGCCCAAACAATCAGCTTTCGATCAAGAGCCTCGAAGCTCCCGACGCGCCGGTCGTGAAGATTGCAGAAGCAGCCGACGCGATCTATTCGCCCATCGACAACGACGGCACTCTCTTCTGGATGCACACCACGCTCGACGCTCCGAATGGCCGCGTCGTCTCGTTCGATCTTGCCCAGCCGCAGCGCGAGCACTGGACGACGATCCTTCCCGAGAGCGCACATCACCTCGATCACGTCAGCATGATCGACGACACGCTGATCGTGAACTACTTGGCGCACGCCCAGAGCCTGATCGAGCTGCGCTCTCGCGAGGGCGAGCTGATCGAACAGCTCACGCTGCCCGCCATCGGCTCGGCCTACGGCTTCGCGGGCAGGCGCACCGACACCGAGACCTTCTACCAGTTCTCGAACATCACCACGCCCGCGACCATCTACCGGCTCGACCTGAAGACGCGCCGCTCCACCCTCTACCGCCAGCCCAGCCTGAAGTTCGACCCCGCGCAGTACGAGACCACGCAGGTCTTCTACACCAGCAAGGACGGCACCCGCGTCCCCATGTTCGTGAGCCACAAAAAAGGTCTCGCGCTCGACGGCAACAACCCGACGCTGCTCTACGGCTACGGCGGTTTCAACATCTCCCTGCGGCCCGAGTTCTCCTCCTCCAACCTCTTCTGGATGGAGATGGGAGGCGTCTACGCGCAGCCCAGCCTGCGCGGCGGCGGCGAGTACGGCGAGGTATGGCATGAGGCCGGAACGAAGCTCCAGAAGCAGAACGTCTTCGACGACTTCATCGCCGCCGCCGAGTGGCTCATCGCCAACCGCTACACCTCACCACAGAAGCTCGGCATTGCGGGCGCCAGCAACGGCGGCCTTCTGACCGCGGCCTGCGAGCTGCAGCGCCCCGACCTCTTCGGAGCCGTGCTTCCCTCTGTCGGCGTGATGGACATGCTGCGCTTCGACCAGTTCACCATCGGCTGGGCCTGGAAGACCGACTACGGTGCTCCCAGCGAGAACGAAGAGGAGTTCCGCGCCATCTACCGCTACTCTCCCCTGCACAATATCCAGCCAGGCACGGCGTATCCTGCGACGCTCATCACCACGGGCGACCACGACGACCGCGTCTACCCCGCGCACAGCTTCAAGTACGCCGCCGCCCTGCAGGCCGCGCAGGCCGGGCCGAACCCTATCCTGATCCGCGTAGAAACCCGCGCCGGACACGGCAGCGGAATGCCCCTCACCAAGCGTGTTGAGCTGGTCGTGGACCAGTTCTCTTTCCTCGCGCAGCAGCTCGGAATGCAGCCCGAGCTATAGCTGGCCACGCTCAGAACGGCCACCGATGACCGGGTGCCCCATCCTTCACAAAGTGAAGGGTGGGATGAATCCCTTTCGCACCAGCGCCGTCGTAAAACTCCCAGTCCCTGAATCCTACATCCCATCCTTTGCGATGAAACCGCAAAGGATGGGGCACCTGATCATTTGTGGAAACCTACCGCGTGGCCTTTGCAATCCGCAGAAACTCCGCAAGCCGCGCAGCATCCTTGCGCCCCGGGGCAGCCTCGACTCCACTCGCTACATCCACACCCCACGGATGAAGCTCACAGATCGCCTCGCCCACATTCTCCGGACCCAGGCCTCCAGCCAGAATCACCTTGAGCGAAGCGGAAGCCTCTTCAAACACCGGCCGCGCAGCCTTCCAGTCGAACGCGACGCCGGTCCCGCCGCCCGTGTTCCCCACGCGAGAATCGATCAGCACACGATCCACCAGCTTCGTCGCCGCGATCTCGCGCAGCTCCTCGCGCAGCTTCACGCTACTATCCGCTCCAACCACCCAGTGCAGGCTCTGGATGATTCCAACCTCGCCACCGAGCACCTCGCGAAGCCGCATCACCAAAGCAGAATCGAATCCCCCATGAAGCTGCACCGCATTCAGCCCGGCTTCACGGACAATTCCCGCAATCTCCTCCGCGTCATGGCTCTCGACCACGCCCACGCGCTCCACCTGCTTCGGAAGATGCTGCGTAATCGTGGCCACCTGCGCGGCATTCACCTGACGCTTGCTTGCGGCAAAGATAAATCCCAGCGCATCCGCCCCCAGCTCAATCGCCAGCAGAGCATCCTCAAGGTTGGTATTGCCGCAGATCTTCGCCCAGGTCGCAGATCCAGTCACAGCCATCGCGCAGCTCGTTCCGCATAGCCGTAAGAGAGCAGTTCCGCCAGCGCCGCTCCCGGATCAGGCTGCCGCATCAGCGTCTCGCCCATCAGGAAGGCGTCGTACCCCGCATCGCGCAGCTTTGCAATCTCCGCAGCATCCCGCAGACCGCTCTCCGCTACCTTTACGGTCTCTGCAGGAATCGACTTCACCAGCTCAAACAGCAGCTCCGGGTGCATCTCGAAGGTGCGAAGGTCGCGGCTGTTCACTCCGATCACATCGAAGCCCAACCCGACAGCCCGCTTCAGCTCCTCAGCCGAGTGGACCTCGCACAACACATCCAGCTCCCACCGCCGCGCCTCGTTGCGAAGCCGATCCAGCGCCTCGTCCGTATGGGCCGCGACGATCAGCAGAATCGCATCCGCCCCCGCCGCGCGCGCCTCCACGATCTGGAAGGGATCGACTGTGAAGTCCTTCCGCAGGCAGGGAATCTTCACCCTCGAAGACGCCGCCTCAAGATACGCAAGCGATCCCTGGAAGTACGTCTCATCGGTCAGCACCGAGAGCGCGGCCGCTCCCCCTGCTTCAAACCCCTTCGCCAGCGCAGGCGGATCGAAGTCCGGACGGATCAGCCCCTTCGAAGGCGAGGCCTTCTTGATCTCTGAGATGATCGCCGGACGGCTCTCCGCAACCGCACGCAGCCGGGCGGCAAACCCGCGAGGAGCATGCTCCAGCGCCTTCTTCTCCAGCGCGGCAAGGTCCGTAGATGCCTTGCGTTCTTCTACCTGCTTTGCGGTATTGGCAACAATCTCATCGAGTCGGGTCGGCATATCTCTTCAATTCTAGCGAAGGCAGCATCCCCCTTCGACCAACGAAAAAAGGAGCGCCATATGCGCCCCTCTCTCACTATCTTTATCAGAACCAAATCTTTTGGTGCCGAAGGGGGGACTCGAACCCCCACACCCTTGCGAGTACATGGACCTGAACCATGCGCGTCTGCCAATTCCGCCACTTCGGCGACGGTCGTAGCGGCCATGCCTATGGCAGACCAAACACCGTAACCCCGAGTCTTTAGTTTCGCAAAGCCCGGCCTCCCTGTCAATGCGCGGACAGGCCATCCGACCGGGGTTCCACAGTGTAGAGTACTTTGCATGGAGCAAACCCCACAGTCCCCATCGCTTCCCCCCGAAACGATCCCCGCCGACCTAGCCGTCGAGATCCGCAAGCTCGCCCATGAGCTGGGCAATGCCCTCGAGATCATCGTCCAGACCAGCTATCTGCTGGGAACCCTCGGCCTCAAGGAGCCCGGGGCCGACTGGCTCCGCATGCTGGATGGAGGCGTCAACAAAGCAATGGACATCAACGTCTCGCTCCGCGACTACATCAAGACCCACACCCAGCCATAATCAACCGAAATTCTCGAAGGCTCAGGCCCGAACCACCTTCTTGGGCGCTTTCTTCGCTCCGCTCTTCACATCCTTCTTCACAGAGACCGCCTTCTTCCCCTTCGCAGGAGCCGCCAGAGCCAGCCCATCGCCTCGCCTGGCAATGTGCTTCTCCATGAGGCGGTCGATCTGCTGCAACAAAACCCGCGTCTGCATGGGCTTCACCAGCATGTGATCGGCCCCCAGCTCCTGCCAGTCCTCTTCCGCCAGGGGAAAGGCCGTCAGCAGAGCCACTGCCGGTTGGCACGCAGCCTCCCTCGCCGCCCGAATCATCTCTGCTCCGGCCTCATCGCTCTCCATCCGCATATCACTGATGACCATGTCGTACTCGTGTGAGCGGAGCTTCAGCCGTCCCTCTTTCCCCGAAGCCGCCGTCTCCACCTCGAAGCCAGCAATCTCCAGGACCGCCTTCAGAGTCAACAGAACCGCCACCTCATCATCCACCAACAGAATGCGCCTCTTCATCTCCCCCTCTTCCTCCGGTCAATATCAAAAGCTGCTCGAAGCTATTACGCAACATAAAAATTCAGTTCTTCTCCGGGAACTCTTCTCCCCCGCGCATCACCGCACCTTCTGAATGCATCTTAAGGAATGCTATACTTCGGTGTGCGGCACTTCATTTCCGTGCACCGCAAAATTCATCACAGAAACGCATGGCAGGCCGCGTGGCCCGCTGTGGAGGCGTCCTATTCCACCGATCGATAAACGCTCCGCCAAGTCTTTCATCCGTACCAACGAACGTATCCGTGCCCGTGAAGTTCGCGTCATCGACGAGAACGGCGAACAGCTCGGAGTGATGGCCCCCTTCGAGGCCTTGAAGATGGCCCGTGAGCGTTCGCTCGACCTGGTCGAGATCTCCCCCAATGCCGTTCCGCCCGTCTGCAAGATTCAGGACTACGGCAAGTTCCTCTACGAGAAGGACAAGAGCGAGCGCGCCGCCCGCAAGAAGCAGAAGATCATCACCATCAAAGAGGTGAAGTTCTCCGTCACGGTGGATGAGCACGACTACCAGACGAAGAAGAACCAAGCTGTCCGCTTCCTGAACGAAGGCGACAAGGTCAAGGCTTCGCTCCGCTTCAAGGGCCGCCAGATGGCTCACCGCGATCTTGGCTACAAAATCATCAACCGCCTTATCACTGACATAGGCGAAGCAGGCGTTGTCGAGTTCATGCCCCGCATGGAAGGCACCACCCTGCACGCTATCCTTGCTCCTTCGAAGAAGGCCGAGGTTGCTCCCAAGAAATCGACGGCAGCTCCCGTCAAACCCGAGGCTCCTGCCCCGACAGCCGTCGAAGCCTGATCTATTCGGCGTAGCCTCTCAAAAAGGGGTTACGCCATATTCCCTCTTTTACTTCCTGCCTTGACGTTCCAAACACCTGCTCTCAGACGACGCGGGTTTTAGTCATTTAAGCCTTGTCGAACGAGAAAAGCAGGGTAGCGTTCTGTCGTAAGTAAGACGGAGCCCCAGCCGTCTCCGTCGATAAGCAATCCTGTGTCCCAACCCAAGACATCAGGACTTTATACGTCCTCGGGACAACTTTGTTACGTCAGTAACCCGAATAAGTAAATATGCCTATATATATCTCATTCTATTGGACTTAGTCCATGGTAGATCATATGGTTGTTTCAGTTGATCTGTCCAGCAATTTTTTCGAAGAAATATTTTGAAGGAATCAAGGTGACCATAATGAAATTTGTCGTCCGTCTCTCCGTCGCAGCCCTCGTCCTCACTGGCGCCATCGCTTCCACCCAGGTTTCCTCGGCCTCCACCTCCTCCAA
>JAAVVA010000008.1 GCA_018449715.1 Acidobacteriaceae bacterium dw_441
TACTTGATGATCTCGGAGATGGTGCCTGCACCGACGGTGCGTCCGCCCTCGCGGATGGCGAAGCGAAGACCCTTCTCCATCGCAACCGGCGTGTGCAGCGTGATCTCCAGCTGGATGTTGTCGCCCGGCATCACCATCTCGGTGCCCTCAGGAAGCTTCGCCGAGCCAGTCACGTCCGTCGTGCGGAAGTAGAACTGAGGACGGTAGCCGTTGAAGAACGGAGTGTGACGTCCGCCCTCTTCCTTCGACAACACGTAAACCTCGCCCTTGAAAACCGTGTGCGGCGTGATCGATCCCGGCTTCGCCAGAACCATGCCGCGCTCCACGTCTTCCTTCGCCGTGCCGCGAAGCAGAAGTCCAGCGTTGTCGCCCGCAAGACCCTCGTCCAGCTGCTTCTTGAACATCTCGACGCCGGTCACCGTCGTCGCCTGCGTGTCGCGGAAGCCGACGATCTGTGCCGCATCGCCAACCTTGATCTTGCCACGCTCGATACGGCCCGTTACAACAGTTCCACGGCCCGAGATCGAGAAGATGTCCTCGATCGGCATCAGGAACGGAAGGTCGACCATGCGGTCAGGCTGCGGCACGTTCTTATCCACCGCCTCCATCAGCTCGTCGATCTTGTCTTCCCACTGCTTCTCGCCGTTCAGGGCTCCAAGAGCCGAACCGCGGATCACAGGGACGTCGTCGCCGGGGAAGTCGTACTTCGAAAGAAGCTCGCGAACTTCCATCTCGACTAGGTCGATCAGCTCCGCATCCTCAACCGCATCGCACTTGTTCAGGAACACGACGATGTACGGCACGCCAACCTGACGGGCGAGCAGAACGTGCTCCTTCGTCTGGGGCATCGGGCCGTCGGTCGCCGCGACCACCAGGATCGCGCCGTCCATCTGCGCAGCTCCCGTGATCATGTTCTTGATGTAATCGGCGTGGCCAGGGCAGTCCACGTGAGCATAATGACGGTTCGCCGTCTCGTACTCCACGTGCGACGTCGCAATCGTGATACCGCGCTCGCGCTCCTCAGGAGCGTTATCGATCGTGTCGAACGAACGGAACGAGTTCTTCGGGTTGTGCTTCGACAACACCTTCGTGATCGCTGCCGTCAAAGTCGTCTTGCCGTGATCGATGTGGCCAATCGTTCCAATGTTCACATGCGGTTTGGAACGATCAAATTTCTCCTTCGCCATTGCCTG